>CAVTHO010000001.1:0-91942 GCA_963734545.1 uncultured Spirochaetota bacterium
CCGAGTCCCCGGTTTCTTCTCTTGCAAAGTTCGCATTCCCCTCGTACCATGAATGCCGTTTTTACGGGGGGATTCCCTGCGGTATCGAAGCATACGGGTCAAGCTTCTTTTCTATTTCGTCGCGGTCACATTCCTTCCCCTGCTCACTCTGGGCGTTCTCGGCCCCTATATTTCTGCGCGCACGCATCGAAGCGGAAGTCACCAACCACACGGTGCAGCTGATCCGCCAGGTGCAGAAGAACATCGAGTTCTACGTCAGCCAGATGGAGGGGTTGATCTCCATCGTGGAGGAAGACCCCGATGTGCGGACATTCTACGATCCGCCGGCCGAAGGGGGGCCGTTTTCCCCCGCGCGCGCCGCGGGCGCGCTCAGCTTCATGCGCAACATCGCCAACGTGCATCCCGAGATCGCGGGGATGCTCCTGGTGAATGAGCGGGACATGTATCTCAGCAATGAGATCGCCCCCATCACCCGCGACTCCCTCCTGGACGAAGAGTGGTACCACAAGGCGAGCGGGAACCCGACGACCGTGCAGCTTCTTCCCCGGCCGGTCGGACGCAACCTGCGCGGCGTTCCGGGCTACAGCGCGGACGACGTGGTCTCCATCGTGAAGGCGGTCGTCGATCCCCATGACGGCCGCTGCCGGGGAGCGGTGCTCATCGACATGAAGCTGCGAGGTGGTGCAGGACATCTTCAAGGACATGAAAGTGGGCCAGAACGGCTTCCTTTTCATCGAGGACGCCGACGGGGGCATGGTGTATGCGCCGGTGAATCCCGTGGTGTACCGGGTGCGCGGGGACTGGCTGCGCGGCTCCGGCGGTGAGCACCGTGCGGGAGATCAAGGGCGCCGACTACCAGATCATCGCCCAGGCCTCGCAGTACACCGGCTGGAAGACCATCGGCGTGTTCCCGCTGAACGAGATCATGGGACAGGTGAGCGCCATCCGCTACTACTCCCTCATCATCGCCGGCGTGACCGTCCTCGTGGCGCTCGTCGCCTCGCTGTTCTTCACCGGTTCGATTGCCCGGCCGGTCATCGAGCTGCGCTCCCTCATGAAGGAGGCGGAGGAGGGCAATCTCGCCGTTCGGTTCGAGGCGCGCAAGGAAGACGAGATCGGCTACCTGGGCAAGAGCTTCAACACGATGCTCGAGGAGATCCAGAAGCTCATCGACATGGTGTACAAGGAGCAGCAGAGCAAGCGGGAGGCCGAGCTGCGCATCCTGCATGAGCAGATCAAGCCGCACTTTCTCTACAACACCCTCGATACGATCCAGTGGATGGCGCAGGAGCACGGCGCGGAGGACATCGTGAAGGTGGTGGGCGCGCTCACCACGCTTTTCCGCATCGGCCTTTCGCGGGGGAGGGAGATGATCCCCGTCCGTGACGAGAGTGGAGCACGTCCGCAGCTACCTGATCATTCAGAAGGCGCGCTACGAGGACAAGTTCGATTTTTCCCTCTGCGTGGAAGAGGCGCTTCTGCCGCTGCTCGTGGTCAAGCTCACCCTGCAGCCCCTGGTGGAGAACGCCATCTACCACGGCATCAAGGAGAGGCGCGGGCCGGGCACGATCAGCGTCGAGGTGCTGAAGCGCGACGGCATGCTCGTGTTCCGCGTCGTGGACAACGGGGTGGGGATGTCACGGGAGAAGCTCGCGGATCTGCGCTCCCAGCTCCTGAAGGCCCGCGGGGAGAGCTCCCAGCGGGGCGGGTACGGGGTCTCCAATGTGAACGAGAGGATCCAGCTCTCATTCGGCACGCGCTATGGGCTGCGTTTCGAAAGCGCGCCGGGCCGGGGCACGACGGTGGAGATCCTCCACCCCCTGGTGGCAGCGGAGGAGTAGGTCATGTGGAAGGTGCTGATCGCGGATGACGAGCCGAAGATCCGCCGCGGATTGCGCTCCACCCTCGAGCGGCTGCGGCCCGACATGAAGGTGGTGGCGGAAGCGGAGGATGGGGAGACCGCCCTCGCCCTCGTGAAGGAGAAGAAGCCGGATATCCTCATGATCGATATCCGCATGCCCTTCCTCAACGGCCTGGAGCTCATCGAAAGGATCAACGAGGTCTCCCGGGACTGCATCATCATCGTGGTGACGGGCCACGACGAGTTCGAATACGCGCAGCGGGCCCTGCATCTCAAGGTGTTCGAGTACGTGCTCAAGCCCGTGCCCCGGGACGTGCTGGCGACGGTGCTCGAGCCGCGCGGAGGCGGAGCTTGCCGGCACCCGGCGCCAGAGCAAGTACGTGTCCTGGGCGCGGGAGCAGCTCGAGCGCAACATGCCGCTGCTGCGCGAGCGGTTCCTCCGTGACTGGGTGCACGGGCGGCTCTCGCGGTCGGAGATCGAGGAGCAGCGCGCCTTTCTCGGAGTGGAAACCGGGGATCACCTGGCCATGGCCGTGATCCACGTCGTGGAGCGCTTCCTTGCCGCCGCGCCCTCGGGGGAGAAGGACCGGCGTCTCGCGCTCTACGCCGTGCGCACGGTGACGGAGGACCTCTTTGCGGGACTTTGCGCCCCTGTGGGTGTTCCCGGACGAGCGGGACGACATTGTGGCGCTTGCCTGCTCGTCGGGCGGCCCCGCATGGGTGGAGGCCATTTCGGGAATAGAATCGCGCGCCGAGCGCCACCCTTGCCGGTACGCTCGTCATCGCGCACGCCACGGTCCCCGGCGCGGAGACGGGGATCCCGGATACGTATGAGACGCTCTCCGCCGAGATCGCGGACAAGAGCAGCCACCGCAGCTTCGTGGTGCTCGCGCAGACCTATATCGACGCCCACTTCGGCGAGCCCGACCTCTCGCTGGAGGAGGTGGCCGCCGCCGCGCAGATCAGCCCGGGCTACCTCAGCCGCCTGCTGAAGCACGAGACCGGTTTCTCCTTCGTCGACTACCTCACCCGGGTCCGCATCAACAAGGCCGTGCAGATCATGAGCAATCCGGCGGTCAAGGTGTACGAGGTTGCGGAGGCGGTCGGCTACCAGAGCCAGCACTATTTCAGCCGCGCATTCAAGCGGGTCTTCGGCCGCCCGCCGGTGGAGTACCGCAAGGGCGGCGAGGAAGGATGATCCGATGAGACGCCATGTTCCCGGGGCGCTTCTCTTCCTTCTTGCGGCGGTTTCGATCGTTTCCTGCCGGCGAGGACGGCGGGGATGCCCGGGCCTTCGACTACGTGATCGGTGTGTCCCTTGCCAACCTTACCGAGCCGTGGCGGATCAACATGCGGGATGAGATCATGGCGGAGGCTTCGCGGCACGGAAATCTTCGCGTCGTGTTCACCGACGCCGCGGATTCGAGCAACCGGCAGATCCAGGACGTCAACACCCTGCTCGCGTCCGGCATCGACCTCCTCATCATTTCTCCCAACGACGCCGAGGCGCTGACGCCCGTCATCGCGCGGGCCTACCGGAGCATTCCCGTCATCCTTCTCGACCGCTCGGTCGTCGGCTTCGACTACACCCTTTTCATCGGCCCGGACAACCGCCTGATCGGCAAGCAGGCGGGTCAGTACGTCTCCGAGCTGCTCGGAGCAAAGGGCGGGAAGATCGTCGAGATCCTGGGCCGGTCGGGCTCGCCGCCGGTTCTCGACAGGAGCCTCGGCTTCCAGGACGCCATTTCGCACCGCCGAAACATCACCATCGTGGACACCATCGTCGCCGACTGGCTGCGCGACAAGGCGGAGGACGAGCTGACCGCCTGGCTGAAGAAGAGACGGCCGCGTGGACGTCATCTTCGCCCAGAACGACGCCATGGCGGATGGCGCCCGCCGGGCAGCGGCGAAACTGGGGATCAACGGCATTCGGGTGGTCGGCATCGACGGGCTTCCCGGGCCCGAACGGCGGCATCGAGATGGTGCGTCGAAGAGATCTCTCCGCCACGTTCACCTGCCCGACAGGCGGCAAGGAGGCCGTCATCTACGCAATGGACATCCTCCACCGCGATGAGGGCATCCCGAAGAAGATGATACTCCGGACGACCCTCGTCACGGAGAAAACAATCGAGAGCGGCGCCCTGGCCGCGCCCCCGCACCCGCGTCTTCCCCGGATCACCGCATCGTCCTGGGATTTGCCCAGACCGGCAAGGAGAGCAACTGGCGCCTGGCGAACACGGAGTCCATCCAGACCGCGGCGCGGCAGGCAGGGATCGACCTCGTGTTCGTGGACTCCGAACAGCAGCCGAAAAAGCAGATGGCCGCGGTGCGGTCCTTCATCGCGCGCAAGGTGGACATCATCTCCTTTTCACCGATCGTGGAGTCAGGGTGGGAGCCCGTCCTGCGGGAGGCAAAGGCCGCGGGGATACCTGTTTTCCTGTCCGACCGCACCGTCGACGTGAAGGACGAGTCCCTCTGGACGACATTCATGGGCTCGGACTTTCTGGAGGAGGGGCGGCGCTCCGCGCGGTGGCTGGTCAATTACATGAAGACAGACAAGCCGGTGAACATCGTCGAGCTCCAGGGCACCATCGGCTCGGCCCCCGCCATCGACCGCAAGATCGGGTTCGAGGAGATCCTCAAGGACCATCCCAACTACAGGATCATCGTGTCCGAAAGCGGCGACTTCTTCCGCAGCGTCGGCAAGGAGGTCATGCAGAAGATCCTGACGGACCTCGCCGCGAAAGGCCAGAAGATGGACGTGCTCTTTGCGCACAACGACGACATGGCAATCGGCGCCATCGAGGCCATGGAGGCCTGGGGCATCAGGCCCGGCAAGGATGTGGTCATCGTTTCCGTGGATGGGATCCGCGACGCGTTCACCGCCATGATCGCCGGGAAAGCTCAACTGTTCCGTCGAATGCAGCCCCCTGCTGGGCCCGCAGCTCATGAAGGCCGTCAAGGACTACATGTCGGGCAAGGACCTGCCCGTGCGCATAATCACCTCGGAGGGCGTCTACCCCGCAGAGGTGGCGCGGAAGGTCCTGCCGAGCAGGAAGTATTGATCGGGGCGCCTTCCGCAAGCTCGCGGGCGGGGCTACGATTGAAAAGTGCACAAAAAAGCTGAATTGTCCAAACCTTCCGGAGGCGAATCCGTGCTACAAAGGTAAGCGGATTCGCATAGATTTTCATATGCAGAGGAGCCAGAATATGCGACAAATCCTACGAGTCGGAGCAGTCCTCCTTCTCCTGGCTGCGGTGGCGGGAATGGGCGCTGCGCAGGCAAAGGGGGTACGCTGAAGTGCGTGGGGCTATACTCGGAGACCAGCGACGGGTCCATCAGCTATCAGGTCGGCGCCGGAAACTGGGTAATCGTCAAGGTCGGTGACACGATCCCCGCAAACGCCCAGATACGCGTCGATGTGGACCGGGATTGGATCGAGCTCACGCCGGGCAATAATCCGAACGCCGTGTACGAGATTCATGGACCGGACACGGGAGAGCTCATCAAGAAAGTGGCCGACATCCTGAAGGGCAAGCCGAAACTGGTCAGTTTCCCGAAACCAAAAGGGACCACGCCGGACCCGAAATTCAAGGACAAGCTCATCGTCACCCAGTACCTGGGAAGACAGATCTATGTGAGGCCCGACGGCGATCAAAACGACATCAAGTACGGTGACTTATTGGACATCCAGGGGAAAGTGCGGATCATCGCCATCAACAATACCATCGATCTCATGAACGCCGGCGGAGGAGTGACGCAGGTCATCGGTCCGCTGAATTTCACTGTCGAGCAAGTGCTGAAGAACGAGAAGCTCTACAAGTATCTGAATGTTCACTAGATGATCAGGGTGAAGGAGGCAAACAGGAAGGAGGAAAGAGGTACAAGAGCGTCCGTCGAGTGTTTGACGGGATTCGGGAAATGAGTTTCATGGGTTTTCGGCCTTCAGCCCGGGCAAGGATATCGTCATCGTCGCCATCGACGCGGTGAAGGGCGCGTTCCAGGCGATCGTCAACGGTGAGATGAACGCCACCATCGAATGCAACCCCCTGCTCGGGCCCCAGGCCGTGCAGGCGGTACGGGACCTGCGGGACGGCAAGAAGCTCCCCCCCAGGATCTGGACCATCGAAGGCATCTTCGACGCTTCAAATGCCGCGGCGGCTTTGCCGACTCGCCAGTACTGATTTTCATAACTTAGTGTCAGATTTCTTAAATACGATAACGTATTATCCTTGTAAAAAGTACTGGCATGTGGCATCCTTCAGGCGCTGGGAGGATGAAAAAGATGCCGAGAAAAAGCCCATATCAGGTTCTTCTCTCACGAGAACAACGAACTAGAGGATGAGGATCTTGGAGGAGATATCGAGCACACGGGCGATGGCCACCATCTGCTGGATCGCAATGGAGAAGGAGGACAGCGTCTGGGTAACGTCAACGGCAATATTGAGCCGTTTCAGGAGACCTGCGGGCCATTGTTCTCCAGTCGATCCGTCCGAAGCTCATCGGCTGGCGGCCGGCGAAGATGTTCTCCGCCACGGAAAGATTCGGGCAGAGGTTGACCTCCTGGTACACCGTATTGATCCCCAGCTTCTGCGCCTCCAGCGGAGAATCAGGGCGGATCCGCCTGCCCTCGAGCTCTATTTCCCCGGAGTCCTGCTCGTGAACCCCGGTGAGGCACCTTCACCAGCGTGGACTTGCCGGAGCCGTTCTGGCCCATGATCGCATGCACTTCGCCCTTCATGAGCCGGAAGTCCACGTCGGACAGCGCCTTCACGCCCGGGAAGTACTTGGTGATCTTCCTCATCTCCAGTCTGTGCACTTTTCGGCTCTTCCCGCCGTGGGGGAGACCGGCGAAACGGCGCTGGAATGGGCCCCCCGCCGGCCACCGCGCCGGGCGCGATCAGTACTTGCGGCTCGGGAGGACCTTTCGCGCCACCTCGGCCGGGAAGACCTCCTCGGCCGTGATGATCCGCACCGGAAGGCCCTTTCGGCCTACCCCTGGTTCTCGACCTCTTTCTTGCCCGGCAACAGCCAGGACGGTAGAGCAAGTCTGAATTTCCCCCTGCCACGCAACCACACAACGACGCTTTGAAGCACAATGAAGATGTACAGCAAGAGCCCGCTTACTATCGCCTGAAAGTTGGAGTTGACACCCGCCGCGCGGATCAGCTCGTTGATTGTCAGAAGGGTCAGTGCGCCTATTGGCGAGCCAAACAGGTTCCCCACGCCGCCGGTGAGCATCGTGCCGCCTATTATGGACGCGGCTATTGCTTTCATTTCGAATCCCGCCGCGTTTCCGACATTGCCGGCTCCCGTTGTCATGATGTACACAAAGCCCGCGATACCAGACAGCAATCCGCAGAGCAGGTATGAGTAGAATTTCGTTCTCTTTACGTTGATGCCGAGCATCAGAGCGCTCTGACTATTGCCGCCAACGGCGTAGAGATTGCGCCCGAAACGCGACCACTTCATGAGGACGACGAGGAGGACAACAAGGACCACCACAACTACGGCGCCGAGTTTGATTTCAAGCGGGATGAAATTGCCCAGCCTGTTGTTCGTGCCAAGCCAGGGAATCACTATCTCAAAATCCCTCAGGCTCACGAAATCCGGCAGGGTCACGTTGAGCGGATCTTTGTGGATTGTCGTCAGCAGTCCATTCGCCAGGAACATCCCTGCCAGCGTTATGATAAATGGCTGTATCTCAAGATAGGAAATGAGATATCCCTGCAAGAGACCAAACGCGATACCTATGCCCAGCGCAAGAAGTATGGCACCCCCAACGCTCCCCATTCCCGATTCCAGCAATACGGCACAGCACATGGTTACCAGGCCAGTCACCGCGCCGACGGAAATGTCGATGCCGCCTCCGATCATGACGATGCTCATACCCAGCGTCATGATGATGAGCGGAGCGTTCAGGCTGAACAGGTCAAAGAAGGTCTGAAACTGCAGGAAACTGCCCGGATAACTTAGAATGGCAAACCCGTACATCAGTACAAATATGACCGCGGCGATGAGAAACAGAAGATTCGAATTCGATAGTGCATCCCTAGGTTGGGGCTCTACGCCAACTTTGGTTTGGCTGCATTCAGAGATCGCACCCTACACCTCCTTCTTCGCAGGAGTGTCCGGGTTGGAAACCGCTGCAGCGTCTGGTGCACCTGTCTCTGGTACGGTGCCGCTATCTGCCCTGGCTCGCACCCATCTCAGGGCTTTCGTGGCAGATTCCCTGACCACGGGCGATGCAACTACCATGAGAATGATAATGAACACCGCCTTGAAGGCCTTGATCGTCTCGGTGTCTACCTCCAGCCTGAGCAGGGTCCTGTTCAGCACCTCTATGGTGTACGCGCCGATAATCGAACCGGAGATGCTGAACTTTCCGCCGCTCAGCGCGTTTCCGCCTATTGCTACGGCGAGAATCGCGTCCATCTCGACATACTTGAGCAGATTGACGCTGTCGTGGCGCCCCGCCTTGGTGACTGCGATGAAACCTGCGACCGCGGAACAGACTCCGAGAATCATGTAGGTCAGGAACTTGATCTTTGCCGGGTCGATACCGTTCAGACGCGCAGCCTTTTCGTTGATTCCCACAGACTCCGAATAGAGCTTGAGGTTCGTGGTCTTGAGGAACACGGCAACGAACGCGATGAAGACGACGGTCAGGATTATTGGAGTTTGTATTGGCACTCCCGGTATTACGCCGCCGATTTGACTTGTCAGATCGTTCGCCAGCATGGGAGACAATTTGCCGTCAATCATGAAGGCGATGGACCTGCCCGCCGTGAACAGTATGAGGGTCGCGACCATTGGCTGAACCCTGAATATCGAAACCAGGGAACCGTTGAATGCGCCGATGACTATCCCGACCACGCAGCTCGCGAGGAAGCCCGCCACTATGGTCAACCACGTGATATCACCGGCATGCAGGAGGACCTGGACAAATACGGCGGAAGTAATGGCGGCGGCCACACCCACGCTTATGTCCTGCCCGCGTGAGGACGCGGTAACCAGGGTCATGCCTATTGCCAGAATGACCAACTCCGAGGCGCCGAACAGGATATTCGGTATGTTCCCGTACAATGCTCCGTTTATCACGGATATGCTGAAGTAATCGGCGCCCTTTATCAGATTGATCACAATGAGGAGCGCCAGAACCGAGAGGGGGAGGAATAGATGAGATCCGTGTGCTTTCGCCCTGACCATGCTCACACTCCCCCCCGGGCTATCACGTGCATGACATCGCTTTGCGTCAGATTCATTCCGGAAAGTTCCCCGACAATTTCACGGTCCTTCATGACGATCAATCGAGAGCAGGTTCGAAGCATTTCCTCGATTTCCGAAGATATGAATGTCACGCTGACTCCGTCTTCGGCGAGCTTGAGCACAAGTTTTTGAATCTCCACCTTGGTTCCGACATCGATTCCCCGTGTGGGTTCATCGAGGATCAGGTACTCGGGGTGCGTGAGCAGCCAGCGGGCCAGGATGACCTTCTGCTGGTTGCCGCCGGAAAGAGATTTGACTGGCGTGTTGGTGGACGGGGTCTTGATGTTCAGACTCTGTATGTACTGGTCGGAAAATGCCTCCGCCTGTTTCCGCGAAAGAGGCCTGAGAAAGCCTTTCATGACCTGCAAGGCCAGGATGATGTTGTCGCGCACCGAAAGCTCGGCGATAATTCCGTCGCCCTTGCGGTCCTCTGGGAGATAGCCGATTCCCTGTTTCATTGCGTGCAGGGGCGCGCTGATCTTCACTCTCTTGCCGTTCATTCTGACTTCACCGCCTGTCACCTTGTCGGCGGCGAAGATTGCGCGAGCACTTTCGCTGCGCCCGGAGCCGAGCAGCCCGGTGAACCCGTTCACCTCGCCTTTCCGTATGGTGAAGTTGAAGGGCCTTACCCCGGCGTCGCTCGAAAGCGCCGTCGCCTCGAAGACCGGCACACTGCTGTCGGGTGCAAGCGGCTCATGTTTTCTCATCTTTGCGACATCACCCAGTGCCTTTCCCATCATCTTCGAGACAAGCTCGATCTGGGGAAGCGAAGATGCTTCGTATTCGCCGATCAACTCTCCATTGCGAAGCACCGTGATCCTGTCGCTGATTTCGTATACCTGATCGAGAAAGTGGGTTATGAAGATGATCCCCACGCCCCTCGACTTCAGTTCGCGCATGAGCTCGAAGAGCTTTCTTACCTCGTCTTCGTCAAGTGAGGACGTCGGCTCGTCCAGGATGAGAATCCTGCAGTCCATATCGATCGCGCGGGCAATCGCAATCATCTGCTGGACCGCAAGCGAACAGCTTGAAAGCTGCTGGGTCGGCCTCGCTGGAATACCGAGGGAGTCGAGCAGTTGTGTCGTCTTTGCGTTCATCCGCTTCCATTGAACGAAAGCGTATCGGCCGCGACCGATGAACATGTTCTCCGCGACGGTCAGATTGGGGCAAAGCGTTATTTCCTGATAGACTGTGCCGATTCCGATGTTTTGCGCGTCCTGCGGCGACCTGAAGTGGATCGGCCTTCCATCTATGGCAATCCGACCGGCGTCCTTTTCGTAAACCCCGGTCATGACCTTTATCAGTGTGGACTTGCCCGCTCCGTTTTCGCCCATAAGGGCATGGATCTCACCCTTTCGGAGCGCGAAGTCCACGTTATGCAGAGCCCTGACCCCTGGAAAGGCTTTGCAGATACCCTGCATTTCGAGCACGTTCTCCGACCGCACCTGAAGGTCTCCTTCGGGTACCACACGAACGAATCGCGGTGCGGTGTGCCGGACTAGATCCGAACACCGCACCGCGCACACAATCCTAGCGATTGTGAAATCTAGCCAAGAGACAGTTACTTTGTCACCACACCCTTGCCAGGATCGGCATTGATCCCCTTGTTGGCGATGATGTCGTCGGTGATCGTGGCGGTATCAGCGCTGATTTCCTTCTGATAGATGATTCCGCTGGGGAGTTTCGAACCAGATGCGCTGGCTTTGATCCAGCTGGAAATCTCGGCCGCCTGGCGCGGACTGCACTGGACGTCGCAGTCCCAGTAACCGGCCTGTACGTTGCGAAGCGCGAAACGGTTGAAGTCAAAACCAACGACTTTGACCTTGCCGTTCTTGCCGTGGGTGATACCGGCCGCGTCGAGCGCCTGGACAGCGCCTTGCGCCATGCCGTCGTTCTCCGCGTAGATGACGTTGAAATCCTTGCCCGCGGCAATTGCGGCTTCAACCACTTTGCGGGCTTCCTCGAGGCTCCAGCTGTCTCCACCCGTTCCATCGGCCACGATGGTGATCTTCCCGGCGTCGCGGGCCTTGAGCACTGCGGCGCTGCGACCCAGTTCAGCCGCGGAACCCAGCTGACCACGAATGAGGATCACGTTGAACTTGCCCAGGTTCTGACTCAACACCCAGTTCATTGCCGTGGTACCCTCGGCAGCCATATCCGAGACGAGCGCTGCCTGGAAGTTCGAGGCGTCCGTCTGAATGAGGCGGTCAAAGAGGAAAACCGTAACGCCTGCGGACTTGGCAGACTTCAGGACGTTGTCCCAACCGGACGCGTTTGCGGCCGAGATCAGGAGATAGTCCACGCCATCTCGGATGTACCCCTGCGCCGCCGCAATCTGCTCGCTGTTGTCGCCGGTGTTGGTCTGCTTTGCGTCGTAGCCGTTCGCCTTTGAGAAGACATTGTTCATGTCTTCAACATTGGCCTGCCGGTAGCCGGATTCTTCCGGCGGCAGATTCACGATGCCGACCTTGATCAGCGCGCGGAAGGCGGCAACCGAAAGGACCATCATTGCCACCGCCGCCGCTACCAGGATCTTTCTCCAGTTCCTCATGACTCCTCCTCAGAAAATCCCTCTCTGATTTCCCCTTTTCCGCGCCGGTCCAGCTGGGATGGGAAAAGCCTCAAGGCACGCACGTTCCGCCATGATGGTGACGGATCCTCAGTGTCCCTGCTCCTTTCCTGCTCGTCCTCCTTTCGGCCCTCCTCTCACTCTCACGGGGCATTCAGGTACTTGTAGAGCTTCTCGCCCTTCAGCACCTTTTCCAGGTCGAAGCTCAGCGGACTCGATGACCTTCGTGACCTTCCGGGCTCACGTCCATCAGCTCGATCGTGTTGTTGATCGCGATGATTTTCACCTTGCCCTTTCCATCCAGCACATCGCCGTACTTGATGTCCTTCTCGTCTCCATCGGGGTTGGTGTAGACCTGCCCTCCCAGGTAGGGACCGACGACGAGCTTGCCCTTATATTTCGGGTCAGGGGTGCTCGCCGATCCCTTCGGGAAAGCAACGACCTTCGGCTTGGTCTTCAGGCTATCCGACACTTTCTTGAGGAGCTCTCCCGAATCAGGTCCGTCGATTTCGTAGACCCTGTTCAGGTTGTCGGACGGCGACAGCTCGACCCAATCCCGGTCCACGTTGATCCGGATCTGAGCGCTGGAAGGGATCTTGTCGCCGACTTTGACCACGACGCGGTCCGCCGAACCCACGCGGCTGCTCACGTAGCCGGCGTCGGTTTCCGAATACAGCCCGACGACCGTGACGGTCCGCCCTTGCGCGCCGAGCGCGCCAGAGCCGACAACGGCCGCGAGGACGACGACGGCCGCAACGCTGAGATGTCTCAGATTCTTGCTCATATCACAGATCTCCACTTTGAGTTTGACTCACGAAGCTGCCCAGCAGAGTCCAGAGCTACGCCTAGTGAAGCATACCGCGAAATCCTTTGTATTTAGACGAATCAGCTATTTTGTGCACTTTTCAGCTGCGGGGCCCGGGAGGAGCCTTCGTGGTAACTGTCCCGCCGTATCCGCGAGAAAAGAATCACAGGGAGCGGAAAAGACCTCTCCAGGCCCGCGCGTGAACAAAAAAGCCGTTCCGTGCAAAGACATCGCAGCCACAAAATTGAATACTACCGTGGGACGCTTTCAGGGCGGATCTGCCCGGCTTCAAGGAGACAGCAATTAGCAACATGAAGGTGGCTGCGAAGATCGGCATAGGATTCGCCGCTGTCATCGCGATCATGCTTGCCCTGGGTGGCCTGGCGTACATGAATCTGCTCGGTGTCCAGGGCGATACGGGCGGATAGATCGAGAAACGGTCCTCAGGCTTCCGTCGCTTCGTCGATGGCGCGGTCGGCTGAGCTTGCGAGCGCCAGCTCCCAGGCCTTCGCGTTGACGCTGCAGCAGACCTCCTACGATCAGGCAAACACGTACCTCGGCGACCTGGGCAAGGAGATTGCGGACGCGCAATCCCTGTCAGCGAAATACCCTCGGTTGATCGCCCTGCGGAAGAACACCGGTATCGGGAGCGACAAGCTAATGAAATGAATGATAGACAAATCGATTTTCTGTCGGCTGAATGAAATGATAGACAAATCGATTTTCTGTCGACTGTGCGCCGTCAGGGTAAGCGCGCCACGAGCCGCCACCGGGGGTCCCAGCAGGGGTGATGGGAGTGCCCGGCGAGACGCGTTGAGCCAGGCCGGCCCCAGTTGATGGGTCGAGCCGTGTGGGTACGCACCATGTAAATAGCTTCTCTGCCAGGGAGGGCATGGTCCCTCCAGTGTCGGGGGGGGGGGGCATTGGGCAGGGTCTCAGTTCAGGGAGCTGGGATCAAGTCCCGGCGGTGCCCGGCCTATCTGATGAGGTGGCGTAGGATCGTACGCACCTCGGAAGGATCGGTGATGACCGCGATGAGCTTCATCTCGGATCCACACCGAGGAGCGTGCGGTCCATACTGCTACACCTCACATAGAGTTGATTTGGAAGGCTTAGAAAAGAGCGGGCTGGTCATCGTAACTTCTTTCGGGTAAATGAATTCTCCAGCTCACGCGCCTGCCGTTTCGTACTCGCGCTCCTTCAAGCTTTCCTGAGTTGAGCTTCTGCAATGCCCCTTGCTGGCTGATGCCCAGTGCGGCGGCCGCTGCCTTCAAGGACTTCCATCTGCTGTCCGCATCCGTAGGCTTCGAGCTTCGCGATATCCGCATCCGTCACGACAATGCGCCACGGTGCATCCCGCGTCAACTGCGAACCGCGCAGCAGCCCGACTTCGACCCAACGGATAGCGGTGCTGTGCGTCACTCCAAGAAGCTTGGCGGCCTGCTGAGCTGTGTAAACAGTGGGACCACTCTTCGGGACCCCGGGGCGGCGGGGATCTCATGTCGGTTGCGGACGTTCGCCACGTGGTAGGCCCTGAAAGAATGGCCCTTAGGGGTTTTCAATCTCTTGCGGTACAAGATGCGCGCAATCTGTTCGTCGGAGAACTCTGCAGCAAGGGTCCGTATCAACTCCACGAGCTCGGGGGGCGAGACGTAACGGTGAATACCGCTCTTGCCCTTGGAGAGCTCGATGGTCGTTACCTCGCCTCCCTTCCAGTGCACCTTCGCCGTCAGGATCTCGGCTTCCCGAGGCGCGGTGACCGTGACGGCTTCCAGCAGACAGCGCGCGATGCGCTTGCGATCCTGGGCCCTGCTGGTCGGTGCCTCCCACAGTGCCGGGAGATTCGAGGCGTACAAGCGCAGCCGTTGTTGTTCGGCGACGCTGAGCGGCTTGTCCAGACCCGCAGTTTCCGCTGTGCCTCCGATTCGATTTGCTGCTGGTTTTTCAGCGCCTCTTCGAAGCGCCGCTCCAATTCTCGCGCCACCAGCCGATTCACCGGGTCCACCGCCTCGTAGTGCCGCCGGGCCAGATGCGTCTCGTAGCGTGCACGTTCCACCTTCTGGCTCCAGTGCGTGCGCTCCACTTCGATGTCCTGCCCATACAGTTCGGCCGCTTTCAGCATCGCCTCCACCCCCAAAGGCGAGAGGCACTCGGCCGTCAGGCAGGCCATCCTCACCGTCTTCCAGAAGCCGATGAAATGATCAAGTCTCTGGCCATCATGACCCCCAGCGCGAACGACCGGGCCAGCCAGCTCAGCGGAGGCAACCAGCAGAAGGTGATGCTGGCGTGATGGCTCGCCACCAATCCGATCGTTCTGATCCTGGACGAGCCTACTCGCGGAATCGATGTCGGAGCCAAGCTGGAGATCATGGAGCTGATCCTTTCCTTGAGCTCCCAGGGCATGGGCGTCATCTTCATTTCCTCCGAGTTCGAAGAAGTGATCCGATGCAGCAGCCGGATAGCGGTCCTGAAGGACAAGGCGAAAATCGCGGAATTGGACGGGGAGCGTATGACCGAGGCCAGCATCATGCAGACCATCGCGGGAGGAAACTAGCGTGGTATCCTTGCAGTCCCTGAGACGCAGCAATATCATATGGCCCCTGATGGGCCTGGGAGCTCTCCTGCTCTTCAACCTGTTCTTCACACCCCACTTCTTCCGCCTGGAGATCAAGGAAGGGCATCTGTTCGGCAACCTGATCGATATTCTGAAGAATGGCGCTCCGATCATGCTGCTGTCCATCGGGATGACGCTGGTCATCGCGACGCACGGAATCGATATTTCCGTCGGTTCCGTCGTTGCGATCGCTGCCGGTGCCGTCGCGATTCTCATCGGCGGGGACCTGACCGGCACCTCCGAAGTACCCCATCGCCGTGGCCATGATCGCGGCGCTGCTGGTATGCACCGTGTTGGGCATGTGGAACGGGATGCTGGTGTCACGGGTCCGCATGCAGCCCATCATCGCGACCCTGATCCTTTTTGTGGCCGGCCGCGGGATCGCCATGCTGTTCACGAACTCGTTGCAGCTCTGGCTGTACGCAAAACCGTTCGCCATCCTGGGACAGGGCTATGTCCTGGGTCTGCCGTTTGACATCTACATCGTGGCTTTCGTGCTGCTGGTGACCTTCATTTTCACCAGACGGACCGCGATTGGAATGTTCATCGAGGCGGTGGGAATCAACCCCACAGCGGCCCGGTTATCCGGAATCAACGCGAATAACATCCTCTTCTGGGTCTACACGTTCAGCGGGCTTTGCGCGGGAATCGCGGGACTCATCGTCTGTTCCACCGTCATGAACGCTGACGGCAATAACGCGGGAAGACTCTTCGAGCTGGATGCCATTCTGGCAGTCGTGCTGGGCGGCACGTCCCTGAACGGCGGCAAGTTCTATCTCCTCGGGAGCATCGTGGGCGCGTTGATCATTCAGACACTGACGACAACCATCTACGCATTCGGCGTCCCCGCCGATGCTGCCCCGGTCGTCAAGGCGCTCGTCGTGTGGGCCTTCTGCCTGCTGCAGTCCCAGAGGTTCCGCGCGATGATCGGGCAGCTGTTCGTGAGAAGGGAGGCGTCGGTATGAGAAGGGGACTCCTCGCCAGCTCCCGGAAATCTTCCCGTCCTGGTCACCCTCGTCCTGTTCTTTGCCATGTTCGGGCTGGGGTCGGCGGCCTTTCCCGGATTCTTCTCGGTTCAGAACTTTCTCAACCTCTTCATCGACAACGCCTATCTCCTTATCCTTGCCGTGGGGATGACATTCGTCATCATTTCCGGAGGAATCGACCTGTCCGTTGGTTCGATGCTCGCCCTGTCCGGGATGGTCTCCGCGAGCCTCCTGGAAAACGCTCACATGAGCCCCCTCTTCGTGATTCCGATCGTGCTCATCATGGGAATCGCGCTGGGAACGTTCATGGGATACCTGATCCAGACCTTCGATCTTCCGCCCTTCATCATCACTCTCGCCGGGCTGTACCTGGCACGAGGCCTGTGCTACGTCGTCAGCCTCTTTACGATCGCTGTCCAAAACCCTTTCTTCCAGGCCGTGGCGCACGCACAAGTCAATATTATCGGCAGCGATTTTCTTTCAGTGGGCGCGCTGATCGCAATCGGCGTGGTCCTTGTCGGGTTCTTCATCGCTCGCTACACGAAGTTCGGCAGAACGGTATACGCGATCGGCGGCAGCGAGCAATCCGCCCTGCTGATGGGGCTTCCGGTGGCGCGCACCAAGATCGCGATCTACGCCCTGAGTGGCTTCTGCGCCGCGTTGGGCGGGATCGTGTTCACCTTCTACACGCTCTCGGGATACGGGTTGAACGGAAGCGGAATGGAGCTGGACACGATCGCGGCAGTGGTGATCGGCGGGACCCTGCTGACCGGCGGCGTGGGAAACCTGTTCGGCACGGTGCTCGGCGTGCTGGTCTACGGGATCATCCAGGTCCTGATCGTCTTCCAGGGTACGCTCAACTCCTGGTGGACCAGGATCGTGATAGGTTTCCTTGTGTTCGTCTTCTGCCTGCTGCAGAGGCTTTTTGAGGCAAGAAAGGTCGTCAGGACCAACGAGAGCGTTTCCCGGCAAGCGGTGGAGGCATCGCCAGGAAAATAAAGACCTCGTGAGCAAGCTCCTTCTCACGGTCATCCACCGGCCCGAGATGGTTCCGGAATACCTGGAAAAGGAAGCGGCTCAGGGGAAAACGGAAGACATCGGCCGACAGAGCGTCATCAGCGCCTCACTCGACATCTTCAGGACGCAGCAGCGTATAGCCCACGAGAATGGTCTGAAGACGACCATCCAGATGACCTATGCGAGCCTGTTCAATGAAGAAGCGGTCGCCATTGCAAAGGAGCATCACCGCACGCACGGCGACGAGATCGGCCTGACGCTTCTGGGTCTGCCCTGCAGGGAGTTCCGGGAAAAGTACAAGACCAGGGATTTCTGCATCTGGCACTTCTCCATGGAAGACAAGCGGGAGATCGTCAACGACGTGTTCGGGAAATTCGAGGATGTCTTCGGGTTCCCGCCGCAGTCGACGGGTTCCTACTACATGGACGCGGAGCTTGTGATCTACATCAAGTCACGCTACCCCACTGTTGCCTGCGCCGTGGCCACCTGCTGGGAGGAAGGGCCCAAGGCGTACCATAACGCCAACAATTCCTGGTATACCCTGAATGATGGGGGGCCCTGGAACCCATGGATTCCCTCGCGGCACAATATCCATTGTCCGGCCTCGGGTTCGGAGGACGACGTGGGTATCGTCGCGATCCCGCATCTGTCCCGCGATCTTCTTGCCGTATTCGACGGGCCCGGCTCGTTCTATCGGACCCATCCCCAGAACGTGCTGCGCGGGATGGTCTACAAGGACGGGGCGTACCCTTATTTTTTCAACCTGATCGACCAGTACCGATCACTCGATAAATACAACAACGGCTTCACATACAACATGGTCTTCGTGGGTCCGGGGGGGATGGATGAGCAAGCAGGGAAGGTGGGAGGCGCCCTACGCGCTTCTGGAAAAGAGCTACAGCGACTGCATGGCCTACTACGGGCAGTTGAAACGCGAGGGACAGGCGGAGGACATGACCATGGCCGAGTTTGCCGGCTGGTTCCGCGGCCACAAGACCTACACCGAGCCGACCTGCGCGCTGTGGAAGGATATCCTCTACGGATCCCGCAAACAGATATTCTGGTATCTCGACCCCTATATGAGGACCTGCGTGGACATGAACCAGGGAGGCGCCCTGGTCGATCTGCGGCCGTACGTCGCCAAGCTGGAGCGCCCGGTCGGCATCGGGACGGCGCATATCTGGGACTGTTCCTATCCCTACCTGGTCCAGGCATTTTACCGCGCAGGGTATTTCACCCACTATGCGGGAGAAGGATCGATCAAGAGCTGCAAAGTGAGTTACGCCGGGGAGGAGGTGGATCTCTGCCTGTGCCGCACCCGGGCGCGCTTCTCCCAGGAGGGCGGGAGCCGCGTCCTGACATTGGACCCCGTTGACATCGAGTTCCGTGACCTGACCGTCTCGCTCGTCTCCACCATTTCATTTCCCGAGGATACAGGTGAGATAAGGTTCTCCCGAAGGATCATCAAGACGAGCAGGGAAGGCGCGGTCGTACGCGTGAACGACTATCTCACCGCCTGCCATGGGACCACGGAATATCCTGAGGACCTTACCGGGTGGTCCTGAGATGCGAGGGCAGGGAAGGGGCCAGGCAGATTCTGTACGCGTACGAATGTCAGGGAAGAGAGCATGCAAAACGTCACCAAAGTGGAAGCCCTGGTGCCGCAGGTGCAGACGAGGATCGCGGCAATTCCGTCAGCAATGGTGTGGAAGGCACCATTCGGGAGGGGTACGCGTTCTCCCCCATGTACACCCTGGGCCTTGCGAAGATGCTGCGGGAAAACGAGGAGCTGATAACATGCCTCAAGGTAGAAAAGGCAGATTGAACTTTCGATGTCCCGCCTGCTTTGTGCGGGAAATCGACGTGGACATGTTCTATGACTCCGAGAAAAAAGAGTACTACTGCCTGCGATGCCCTTTCACCGGCACCGAGGCGGAAGTGCTCGCCCTGAATGAAATGGCCAAGTTCAGGTACAAGAACATCACGACCCGGATAATCGATTTCGGTCGTGACAATCAGTCGGCTCTGCGGTTGCGGTGATGGATCGTATCTCCGCGACCTGTTTCCCCTTGAGCTCCTGTTGAGCCGCCATCCCGGATTCGTGAACCACCAGAGTGCCTTCGCGGCGTGGAGTCACGTGGATGTAGAGGCCGGTTTCCTCGATCCGCGGTCTGAACCTTCGCAGGCCGATCTCCCAGGGCTCGCCGTTTGAAAAATCGTCCGCGATCAGCCGCCCATCGATGAAGGCGTTTCCGACATCCCCGTCGTATTCGATGGCAAGAAGATCTCTTTCTCTTCATCAAACGCGCCTGCCGGCACTCGGATTTCGGCGTTCCCCTTGCCGGACCTTGTCACCTCGATTTCGATGCGACGAGTCTGCAAGGCGATGGAATAACGGGAGAAATACCCTTCCGCGGCCGCCTGCAGACGAGTCTCGTCCGCGAACAGCGGCGTATCCACCCGGGGGAAAACGAGGATCTCGAGGGGGGCCGCGGGGGAGCCTCGGTACGAGAGCTTGAGCGCTCCGTCACTCTCGTACGCGTCCGCCTGCGTGAGAATGGCTCTTTCCCTGCCCCACAGCCGCAGCCGGGGAAAACCCGAGCGACTGCTTCTCGGTCAGGGTGTGGAATACTACCCTGGCGCCGGACAGGGTGGTGATTGAAAAGGCGGACTCGAGGCCGGTACCCGGACGCAGAATCACGGACTCTCCTGGACCCCGCCCGACTTCCCGGAGTCGACCGCCTGGATGTCCCTGAGGTCGAAGCGATACTCCGGCGGGATGCCCTCGTGCGCAAAGAAGAAAAAGTGGGTGGCGGACTGGAGTAGAATCCACCGGGGACGGTGGCGCAGCCTCGATCCTCGCAATGGGCTGGGCGGTGGCATATTCCAGGCGCACCCCACAGGCGTCCAGATTGAACGGCATGATCGCGCTGACGCCGCTTTTCAGCGTGAAGCGGCCCGTACCGGACGCGCATCCGGGCGCGCGTGAGCTGCAGCTCCACGGCCGCTCCCTCGTGCGCCCGGGTCCGGGCATGGTCCTGGTAGTTGTTGAAAAAAAGGAATCCCCGGTCGCTGGAAGAGCGCGCCGCGAATCGAAGCGCATCCGTGTCCTTTGGGTTGATCGACGCTGCCCCCTCGGGGAGCGCGGTGGAGTATGGCCGAAGCTGGTCGGCGAAGTCGCAGCAGAACAGATGCAGCCGCTGAGCCGGTGGTAGGATTCGCGGACCTGGCCGAATTCGCCCAATGGCGCCTGGAAATCGTAGAGAGATCCGCGTCACGACGTGCTCGTTGAGGAAGCCCCGCGCGCCCACTGGATTGGTATCCCCCGTGAAACATGTAGTAGCCCAGGAGCTGTATTCCGCCGGCCAGCTTCACGACGGCCATCGCCTCGATGCTTTCCGCGGGCGCGACGGCCCTGTAGCGGTACCAGGGTTGCATGCCGCCGCCTATTTCACAGCAGGCAAAGGGGTAGGCGGCCGGGTCATAGGGCGGATCGAACACGTCATAGCGCTGACCCTCGCCATGGAAATCGCGAAAGACATATTCCCTTGTCGGCGAATGGACCGGGGTTGACTCCGTGACGTTCCAGGGACACAGGGAGTACCCTCCATAGAGGGGCAGCACTTCACCCTCCAGCACGGGTGCGCCCCCCCAGCCCGTGCTCGTATAAATGGGAACCTCGATCCCTGCCTCGCGGGCGAGCTTCTTCAGCGCGCGCATGTGCGCGACCCCGCCCGTCCCGCCGGGGATCCATTCCAGGCAGAGCCTCGGCGTTGTTTCCCACGGCGCCGAGGCGTGCATGAACGCGTTTTCGAGCTGAACGCCGATGATCGGGCCCCCGTCCTTGAAGTACAGGCCCTCGAGCCGGCGCCCGATCTCCGTGTAGAGCCTGCGGACGAGCGCGAGGTAACGCCCGTCATTGGAGCGCACGGCAAACGGCCGGCCGTACAGCCAGTCGGGAAAGCCGCCATTCCTGACCTCGCCGTGGCAGAAGGGGCCGATACGCACGATCACGTACAGGCCGGCTTCCGCGCAGAGCTGGACGAAAAGCCGAAGGTCGCGGTCGCCGGACCAGTCGAATACGCCTTCTTCCTCTTCGTGATGGATCCAGAAGACGTAGGTGGACGCGATGTCGATGCCGCCCGCCTTCATCTTCCGCAGCTCATCCTTCCAGTCACGCTGCGGGCAGCGGGCGTGGTGGATCTCTCCCGAGACCGCAAGCCAGGGCTTCCCGTTGAACGTCATGTACGCATTCGTGAATCCGATCGAGTCCCCGCGGGGATTCGACCCGCCCAGGCCGGGGAGGGCGGGCCGGATGCGCGGGGTCATCCCCCGGAGATCGATCTCATTCATGCGTGCACCGCGGGAATCCTGATCCGCACCCTCGTCCCTTTTCCCTCGGTGCTCTGAAACGAAAGACCGAACTCGGGCCCATAGGTCAACTGCAGGCGCTCGTGGATGTTGCGGACGCCGTACCCGTGGCGGTCGTTCGAGACGGCCCCGTTGGCGAGAATCTGACCCAGTCTCTCATTGGACATCCCGACGCCGTCATCTTCCACGGTCAGGAGCAGGCCGCCGTCCACGCGCTGTCCCGTGATGCGGATGACGCCTCGCTCCTCTTTCTTCATCATGATCCCGTGAAAGATTGAGTTCTCGACAAGGGGCTGAAGCACGAGCTTGAGGACGCGGCATTCGTCGATGTCCGGCGGCGTGTCGATGACAAGCTCGATTGCGTTCTCATACCGCATGTTCTGAATCTGCACGTATGTCCGCGCGTGCTCCAGCTCCTCGCGCAGGGGGACCGTGTCTTCTCCCTTGCCCAGGCTCAGCTTGTAGAACCGGGACAGGGCCGTCACGAGGGTCCGGATCTCCTCCGCATTGTGACGGACGGACATCCAGTTGATGAGATCGAGCGTGTTGTAGAGGAAGTGGGGGTTGATCTGCGCCTGCAGGGCCTTGAGCTCCAGGTTCTTCACTTCCTTGCCGAGTGAGTATTTCTCCTCCATGAGCTGCTCGACCTCCGCGATCATGAAGTTGAATCGCTCGGTAAGCTGGCCGATCTCGTCCCTGTTCCCCGGATCCAGCGTGACGGAAAAATCACCCTGCACGACCCTGTCCATCTTCATGATGAGGCCCTTGATCCGCTTTGTTGCCGAGCGCGAGACGAAGAACGCGAGAAACAGGGTGAGCGGGGTCATCGACGCGAAGACGAGGAGCATCTTCTGGGCCGGCCGCGCGCTCAGGCGCACGATGTCGCGGTTGGGAAGCACGAGCATGAGCACCCAGTCCGTCCCTTCGATCACCTGCGTCCCGACAAGATACGTGCTCCGCGCAAGGCTGACCGTATTCCAGGACTCCGTGTCGAAATCTCCGCGGCGCAGGGCGCTGAGCCTGCTCCAGAAGGATGCGGCGTCTCCCGCAGGCACCGATCCGGTGGAATCGATCACCTCGCCGTCGGTGTTGATGAGGAGCGCGAACGAGGAATCGGTGAGAATCGCATTGCCGAGGGTGGCGCGCAGCATGGCGCGGGAGATGTCGAACTGGACGACGCCGGTCAGCTCCTTGATGTTCTGGCTGTTCAGAACGCTCCGCGCGGCGTGGATGAGCCGCTCGCCGCCGTTCTCGGCGGATTTGGCGCCTCTCTCCGGCGCGACAGGGTCCGCATACCAGTAGATGCGGCGTTCATTGCGCAGGAGGCGCCGGTACCAGGCCGCGTTCTGCACCTGTGCGAGGGAAATGAATGTTTCGTTCTGAAAGACCGACGCGAGCCCGTACATCATGTAGAATTTGATGGCCACGATGTCGGGATTGAATGTCGTCAGGTAGGACATCTTCTCGAAGGTCTGCGAATCGATGGGCCAGCGTCCGATGTTCTCATGATAGTAGCGCGCACGCCGCTCGAAGAGCTCCTGCACGACCGAGTTCGACGTGAGAAAATAGAGGAGGTTGCGGACGGACTCCGTCTTGTACTGGAGATACGCGCGCGTCTGACCGAACACGTGCTCCGCCGAGCGCAGGACCTGCTTCTTGTTCTCATTGACCACCAGGACCGTGTTGATGACCAGGTACAGGCAGAGGAAGAAAAGCACGAGCATGAAGTAGCTGATGAAGAGTTTCTGGCGGATGCCCAGATCGGAGATCCTGCGGGAGCCGATCATTGCTTCCCCTACTCCGATTCCCTGTACGCGGACGGGCTCCTGCCGACGCGCTTCTTGAAGAGCGCGGAGAAGTAGCTCGCGTCGCGGTACCCCACGCTCAGGGCTACTTCGTGCGTTTTCTTGTGCCCGTCGAGGAGGAGCTCCTTCGCCTTCTCGATGCGCAGCGCGGTGAGGTACTCATTGACGTTCTGTCCGGTGGCCGCCTTGTAAAGCGAGCTCACGTAGGTGCGGCTCAGGCCCGAGTGTTCCGCAATCACGCCGAGTGTAAGACCCGCGTACATGTAGTTGTCCCGGACGAATCTCCGGATCTCGCGAATCTTGCGGGAGAGCTTCCCGCGCGCCGCGGGCTCGCCGAATGCTGTCCACAGAAGGCGGAGGATGAATCGGGTGAGCTCGGTGAGCGTCCCGCGCTCCCGGATCTCCTGCCAGATGTACGTCTTTTCGCTCCGGTTCCCGAGAGTCTCGACGATGATCAGGTACAAGGTGAAGAACGCGTCACGCACCGAATCGATATCGATTGCCTGCAGGCGCCGCGCGGCGAGCTCGATCTCGTGCACAAAGGCCATGGCGCGCTCAATGTCGTTGTCCCGGAGGCTCTCGCGAAAACGGGTGAAGTCTTCCTTGCGGACCGACAATCTGTCCGTGCGACCCTTGACGGGGAAGAAGACCTGTTCTTTCTCCCGATAGAAATGGAGACCAAGCGACTCACGCGCCGATGCATAGGCCGTCGGCAGAGCCTCCAGCCCCCGGACAGGGGCGCCGATGCCGATCGACACGGCGAAGGCGCCTTCCGCAAGACTCCCCAGAACGCCGAGGAGTCCCTCGTAGGCATTGGCGCTCCCGACGGGGACTGCGCAGATCTTCTTTGCCACGACAAGGGCCATGACATCCGGCTCGACGAAGCCGAGGAGGGACGTGCCGAGGTTGAAAGGAGCGGATTCACCGCACGCGAAGAGCACGCGGCGTCTCCATTTTGCCCGCTCGCTTTCCGCGTGGACGGTGGACCACTCGATCCGCAGGGCCCCCACGGTGAAGCTCGTGTGCGGCTCGAATGAATCGAGGAGGGAGCGTGCTTCCCCGTCACCCGTCACGAGGCGGCGGGTGATCTCTTCCCGTTCGACGTCCCGTTCTTCCCGGTTTCTCCGCCGCTCTCCCGCCTCCCGCTCGAACGCCGTCACCGCCATGCGGACGGCTTCCTTCACCTCGTCCAGGTCCACGGGCTTCTCGACGTAGCTGATGGCCTGGAGGTGGATTGCTTTTTTCAGGTACTCCTTGTCGGCGTACCCGCTGAGGAAGACGATCTTGCAGAACGGATTCAGGGATTTCACGCGCTCGGCCAGCTCGAGGCCGTCCATCTTCGGCATGCGCACATCGGTCAGGAGGATTTCGGGAGGCTCCCGACCGGCAATGGCAAGGGCCTCGACTCCGTTTCGGGCGGTCCGTACCGAGCCGATGTGCACCGTGCTCCAGGCGACGTACTTCGCCAGGCTCTCTCGTGTCATTCTCTCGTCGTCGACGATCATGAGCGTGAGCACGCGCCTTCCTCCTCGCCGACTGTACCACGCAACGGAGCGCCGGAAAAGGGCGGTTGCATGGTCGATCGTAACGAAACGGAGGAAATCGTAACAAATTCCTGTATCGCGCGCTTCGCGTGCGCCTTTTATAATCGCTCAGGGAAAAGTGATGCGGTCCATGCGGGGGCGGGGACTCTTCCACGAGCTCGCGAAGAACAGGACTCTCTACCTCATGTTCGTGCCCGTGTGCCTGTACTTCATCCTGTTCTCCTATCTGCCCATCGGGGGAATCGTCCTCGCGTTCAAGGAGTTCAACTACAGAGACGGCATACTCGGCAGCCCCTGGAACAACTTCAAGAATTTCGAATTCTTCTTCAAGTCCGGAAAGGCCTGGTCCGTCACCACGAACACGTTCCTCTACAATCTCATGTTTCTGGCCCTGTATACGTTTTTTTCCGTGGTGACCGCGATCCTGATTTCCGAGATGAGGGGCAAGACGGTTCAAGAAGACCGCGCAGAGCTTCATGTTCCTGCCTTACTTCATTTCCTGGGTTGTCGCGGCTTCATTCCTCTACAACCTGGCCAACTACGAATACGGGATGATCAACAGGCTGCTCGTCTGGCTCGGCGGGAAGCCGATCAACGTCTATGCCACCCCGCAGTACTGGTATTTCATCCTTCCCTTTGCGTACATCTGGAAATGGATCGGGTTCGGCACCGTCCTCTACCTCGCGGCGATCATGGGCATCGATCAGGAGTGCTTCGAGGCGGCGACGATCGACGGGGCGAACGAGTTCCAGAAGGTGTTCCGCATCACGCTCCCGATGCTCCGGCCCACCATGGTGATCCTCGTCCTGCTCGGACTCGGGCGGATCCTGCGGGGCGAGTTCGACATGTTCTACCAGCTCATCGGCAACAACGGGATCCTCATCGAGAAGACGGATATCATCGACACCCTTGTGTTCAGGTCCCTGCTGGGGACGCAGGATTTCGGCATGGCAACGGCGGCGGGTTTCTACCAGTCGGTCCTCTGCTTTGCGATCATCGTGATCGTGAACAGGGTCGTGAAAGCCTTTGAGAGCGACTATGCCCTCTTTTAGGACGCTCGCCGGACAAGCTCCTGCTGACTCTCATTGCGTACGTCGTGCTCGGCTGTATCGCGCTCATCACGGTCTTCCCCTTTCTCGTGCTGGTCGTCAATTCGTTCGCCTCGGAGCACGCCATCATCAACTACGGGTACTCGATCGTCCCGCGGGAGCTCAGCGTGAGCGCGTACGAGCTCGTGTTCCTGAATCCGCAGAAGATACTCCAGGCCTACGGGGTCACGATGTTCATCACCGGCTTCGGAACCACCGCGTCGCTCTTTCTTTCCGCCATGGCCGCGTATTCGCTTTCCCGGAAGGACCTCCGGTATCGCAACAAGCTCGCTTTCTTCATTTATTTCACCACGCTGTTCAACGGGGGTCTCGCCCCGACGTACATCGTCATCACCACGGTCCTTCACCTGAAGAACACCCTCGCCGTGCTCGTTCTCGGACCGATGTTCAGCGTGTTCTACATCCTCATCCTGCGCAATTTCTTCATGAACTCCATACCCGCTTCCCTTTCCGAGGCGGCGAAGATCGACGGAGCCGGGGATTTCACGATCTTCCTGAGGATCGTCCTTCCCCTGACCGCGCCGGCTCTCGCGTCCATCGGTCTTTTCACGGCCCTGGCGTACTGGAATGACTGGTGGACGGCAATGCTCTACGTGGAGCGGCAGAGCCTGATGCCCCTCCAGTACGTGCTGTACAAGATCCTTTCGAGCGTGACCATGGCCGCGAACATCGTGAACAATGTCGCCACGCTGAACCTGCCGAAGGAATCGTTGAAGCTGGCCATGACGGTGATTTCCATCGGCCCGATCGTGCTCGCTTATCCGTTCGTGCAGAGGTTCTTTATCAAGGGAATCACCCTTGGCTCGGTCAAGGGATGACACACCACATATCGAAGGAGGGATGTATGAGACACGGATCACGGATCGCCATGGTCGCTCTGCTGCTCCTGCTACCGCTCGCGCTCACATTCGCGGGGGGGACACAGGAAGCCGCGGGCGGGGCGGCGCCCGCCAAGGAAGCGAAGATCATCGGGTACCTTCTGGGTGACGCTCCCACGGGCATGCCGGATGTGCTCCAGGCGTTGAACGCGAAGCTCAAGAAAGACCTCAACGTGACGATGGAGATCAACTACATCGGGTGGGGGGATTTCCAGGCCAAGTATCCGCTGGTGCTCGCCGCGGGAGAAGACATCGACTGGATCTTCACGGCGAACTGGTCGTTCTATTTCCAGGAGGCCGCGAAGGGCGCATTCCTCGAGCTCACCGATTCGATGCTCAAGGAAAACATGCCGCTGCACTCCAAGCAGCTCTCCGCCGCCGCATGGAACCAGGTCAAGCTGCCCAACGGGAAGATCTACATGATTCCCACGCCCACGCCCGACCGCAAGGTCCCCGTCGCGGTCATCCGCGGGGATTTGCGGAAGAAATACGGGGTGCCCCCGGTCACGAAGTTCACCGCTATCGAGCCGTACCTGAAGGCCATCAAGAACAATGAGCCGTCGATGATTCCCATGAATATGGAGAGCACGTACGACGTGGGCCAGCCCTACAGCTACATCAGCTACGCGAACGGGCCCTATTTCGAAGACATCCTGTTCTCCACAGGGTCCGGCACGGGGCTCGTATGGCTCCTCGGCGACAAGACGAACAAGCTGCACTACATCCTCGAGGAACCGGTTCTTTCATGGCAGAAGCTCGCCGCGAAGACAATGAAGGCCTGGTACGACGCGGGCTACATCAACAAGGACGTCTTTGCGAACAAGGTCCGCAGCAAGGACTCCTTCGTGCAGGGCAAGTCAGCGGTGGGGTTCGGCAACTCCATCGACATTCAGTCCACCATCGCCGGCGCCACCGCAAACGGATGGGAGGTCGAGCTGGTGCCCGGGCTGGATGGCAACTCTCACTACCGCGCCGATCCGTACCTGAACAACGGCGTCGCGCTGGCGGCCAATACGAAGAACGCCGCGCGGACGCTCCAGGTGCTGGACCGGATCATCGAGGACAAGTCCTACAATTTCCTCGTGTATTTCGGGGTTGAGGGCAAGAACTACGTCATGAAGAACAACATGATCGCCCTCCCGGAAGGGCTGACGGCGGACAAGAACACCTATCCCCCCGACGCGGCGGGTTTCTGGTTCACCAACAAGGATCAATTCCCGCCGTTCGCAACCTGGACCCCTGCATACGTCCAGCATCGGAAGGACATCGTGGACAAGGGATTCCTGGTTCCCACTCCGTTCGTCGCCTTCTCTGCCTCCACCGACGAGGTGAAAACAGAGGTTGCCAACGCCAACCAGACCATGGTCCAGTACGTGCAGCCGCTGTGGATCGGGATCAGCGACGATGTCGATGCCTCCTTCGCCACACTGGATCAGAAGCTCAAGGCGGCCGGAGTGGAAAAGCTCCGCGCCACCTTCCAGGGCCAGGTCGACGAGTACATGAAACGATTCTAGACGCTTTCCGCAGCGGGTGCCGCAGGCACCCGCTACGGGCTCTTTGATATTGGCGAAGCCACACGACCCGCGAGCAGCTCGGAGAGGGGATCGCAGTCCTGCCGGGTAAATCCTACGTGGGAATGGCGCCGCCAACCCTCCGCATGGACGAACCGCCCCGACATGGCCCCCACCGTCCGGGTGAGATCGTGCATTGTCTTCAGGTAGGAATCGAACCCCTG
Source organism: uncultured Spirochaetota bacterium (assembly GCA_963734545.1). Classification (GTDB taxonomy): domain Bacteria; phylum Spirochaetota; class Spirochaetia; order SZUA-6; family Fen-1364; genus Fen-1364. The sequence continues at coordinate 28,565 of CAVTHO010000001.1, forward strand.
CGTCCTGTCCAGCCAGACCTTCTGGCTGGCGTGGCAGGCAAGGAGCTTCTCCTTGCGGTCCATGACGGCGCCCACATCCACGTACAGCTCGGGGACCACGGGCCGGCGCATCATGTCCGTGAGGGTGTGCGGGGTGGCGTGGTAGAGCATGGCATCTTCGAACACGGCCGGCGCATCGGGAATGGATCGGTAGCTCCCCGCGTTGCGCAGGAATGTTCCCGTCACGGCGATGCGCGCCGTGTTCATGTGATCTTCCATGTAGTCCTCCATGGACTGTGTGAGCACGATGTCGGGCGTGACCAGACGCACCAGGCCGGTGATCCTGCGTATCAACTCCTGCGTGTAGAAGACCTCGAGATCGTCCACGAGACTCTCGTGGAGCACCGAGCCCAGCAGTGCCGCTGACTGAGCCGCCTCCTTCCAGCGGATGGCGGAGATCTCCGCCGGCGGCAGATCCGCACTGCCAATGCTTCCGTTTGCCACGTTGATGTGATGGATCACGCACCCTGCATCCTTCAGGAGCAGCGCGGTGCCCCCCATCATGAACTCCATGTCGTCGGGATGACACGCAACGATAAGGACGGTCATCGTCTCTTTCCTCACTACTCGGCCCTCTCCACGCCCACCAGGGTGATGTCGTCGTCGTAGGATTCGTTGCCCCGCCAGGTTCTTACATCAGAGGCTATTCGCGCAACTGCCGCTGAAAGACTGTCCTTCCTCGTCGCGCGGGCGAAGGCAAGGAGGCGATCCCGGGAGAACGCCTCGGAGTGGAGGTTGCCGCAATCGGTGAGACCGTCGGAGTAGAGGAGCAGCCGGTCCCCCGGCGCGAAAGAGATCGCCGCCTCCGTGAGCGTCAGGCGGGGGGAGAGCCCCACCGCGTGGCCATCCACCCTGATCTCCTCGATCCGCTCGTCCTTTCGCACGACGAGAGGGAAGGGATGACCGGCCCGGACCATGCGCATTTTTCCGGTTTTCAGATCGATGACCCCATAACAGATCGAGAAAAAGGCCCCATCGCCGAATCCCTGGAACAGCTCATTCATGCGCACGACGACCTCGCGCGGCGAGAGCGGGTCGGTGTTGAGGAACGGCAGCGTCCTTCCCCGCGCGGGGTCCGGCGCCAGAAGCCTGCTCACCAGGTACGCCATGGAAGCGGCCGCGATTCCATGGCCCATCACGTCCACGATGAAGAGACCCGCGTGCGTGTCATCGATGGGGTAAAAGTTGTACACGTCTCCCGCGCCGAAGGCCGCAGGCAGGAGGAACCCGTGCATCGTGAAACCTCCCAGTGACGTTCCGCTTGCCGGGAGGAGGCTCTTGTGGACTTTCGCGGCGGATCGGAGCTCCTCCTCGACGATGCCCTCCACCCTCCGGGGCTCGGTGTTGTCGCGGAAGGAGAGGACAATGCCGCGCACCATGCCGCGTTCATCGCGGTACGGCTCGAGATTCAGGTCGACGGTGCGCCGGATCCCGCTTTCCGTAAGGAGAGTGCAGTTGCGGTAGCCGGCCCTGTTGCCGTCAAGAATCACCTCGTCGAGAGGCAAAGGGGTCTCCTGCCGGCCGCGATGCTTGATGATCTTGACCAGGCTCATCACCGATGTGGAGAGGGGGAGGGGCAGGGTGAGGTTCAGGAGATTTGCCGCGGTGGCATTGATGTACTCCACGCCGCCTTTGATGCCCGCCACGATGATGCCGTCTCCGAAGGACTGGAGCACGGTGGTAAGCCTTTCCTTGGCCCGGCGCAGCTCTTCGTGGAGGGCGGCCTTGTGCAGCGCCATCTCGATCGAGGCTTCCAGCGCCCGTTCGTCGAACGGCTTCAGGACGTAGCCGAACGGCTCGGTCAGCTTGGCCTTCTCCAGCGTGTCCGAGTCGGAATAGGAGGTCAGGTAAATGACCGGCACGTGGTAGGAGTCCTTGATGATCCCGGCAGCCTCTATCCCGTCCATCGCGCCGGTCAGGTGGATATCCATCAACACGAGGTCGGGCTCCATTGCCTGGACCTCCCGCACCGCATTTTCCCCCGAGGACACGACCGCGGGAACCTCGTACGAGACGCTCTCCAGGTAGGTGCGGATGGCAAGCCCGACGAGCTCTTCATCTTCCACCACGAGGATGCGTGCTTTTTTCATCGCTCTCACCTTCTTACTCCTCTTCACTCTGCTCGGGGGCGCTGGCGGACAGCCGGGGGAACTCGATCTCGAGCCGTGTGCCCTGCGGGCCCCTGCTCACGCGCAGGCTCCCCTGGAGTTGTTTGGCAAGCCGGGAAACGATCTGCATGCCGAGCGTGCCCGCCGTTTCCGGGTCCACTTCCGGCGGTATCCCCACGCCGGTGTCCGCGACCGAAAGCAGGACACGGTCATCGTCCGTGCGCGCGAGCTCGACGCGAAGCTCCCGCTTCTCGAAAACCATGCCGCGCGGGAAGGCATGCCGCAGGACGTTCGTGCACAGCTCGTTGACGATGAGCCCGCAGGGGATCGCCTGGTTCACCCCGAGACTCAGCGGCTGCGTCAGGGGAACGAACGCTATTCCTCCCTCCGTGCGGTACGCGGCGAGCAGGCGGCCGACGAGCCGCTGGAGGTAGCCGCCGAAATCGATATGGCTGAAATCCTTGGATCGATAGAGGTCCTCGTGCACGAGCGCCATTGAGAGGACCTGGTTGCGCGAATCCTGAATGGCCGCGCGGGCGCTTTCACTCTCGATGCGGCTCTCCTGCAGGTAGAGGAGGCTCGAGATGATCTGGAGGTTGTTTTTCACGCGATGGTGGATCTCCTTCAGGAGAACCGTCTTTTCCTGGAGGGAGGCGAGGATCTGCTGTTCGGCCTGCATGACTTCGGTGACATCGTGGCTGATTGATCCTATCCGGTAGCCCTGGTCGGTACGGATAAGGAACTCGTTCTGCCGAAACGAGCGCAGGGTGCCGTCAGGACGCTGTATGGCGTCTTCGATCTGGCGGGAAAGAAGCGGCGGCTCCTGAGGGGCGAGCGCTTCCCGGTAGTGTCCTTCGACTCTGGACAGATAGTCGTCCGTGAGGCGCGTGCGGGGCATCGCCTTCATGGCGAGGCTCCAGATCGGATTGCCAATGACATCCGCGGCGGGAATCCCCGTGAGAAGCTCGGAGGCCTTGTTGTAGACGATGACGATTCCCTCCTCGTCGGTCATGACGATCGATTCGCTCGATTGCTCGATAAAAGTTCGGAATTTTTCCTCGCTGGCGACAAGTGCCTGTTTCACGATTCCCGCCTCGACCAGGTCTCTGGACCTCTGGGCAGCGATGAAGACCACCGCGGCCAGCCACCCGTACTGGACGAGGTAGATGAAGGAGTACAGGCCAAAGGCAACCGCAAAGTCGCTGATATAGGCGACGCAGACGATCCCGAGCAGCCAGAAGAGCCTGCGCGCGTCCCGACCATGACCGCTGCGGCCGTACCGCCAGGTAATCCACAGGAAGTAAGCGAAGAGGGCGATCCCGGTGAAGTACTGGACGGTCGTCAGTATTCCCGGCGCGACTTCGAGGAAAACGACGGAAAGCCCGAATGGCAGGCTCACGCGTGTCGTGACCAGCCTGGCCGGGTCCCATGTCAGGCTCCCGAACCCGGCAATCTGGATGAAGACGCTGATACCGCACCAGGCGGCAAAAGCGAGGAAGTGGCCCTTCGGCACCTGCCGGGTGCGGTCGGAAAGATACCAGAGGAAGGAGAGCGCCACGAGATTGAGAATGATCGCCTGGGCCCTCAGCCACGGGATGCTCTGCAGGGCCGACTCGACATTGTATTCTCCCGCGCATGCGATATCATAGAGACCGGCCAGAAAGCAGGTGACCGCGAAGGAGAGATCGTAGATGTTGCCCCTGCGGCGCCACCAGATGAGGAACTCGTACAGCACGACCGTCAGGCAGACGAATCCCATCCCGATGGGGAAGAACGGATAAAGCTTCACTATCACTTAATCTACCACGCGATGCAGCCGATTCACAAAACGCGGGGGTCGGCGGATTTTTCACTTGACAGGCGCCGCTCCTGTTGGTATTCTCTGCACGATTTGGCTGTCTGGTCGCCGGCTCTCTGGTCCCTGCGCTGCGCAACATGCGTGCGGCGCAGACTGGAGAACCGGCTTTTTTTGTGGATCATCCGACCGCGGACGGAAATAAGAGTCCTGCGAAGGCAGGGAAAGGAGGTGCGGAGTGAAGAACGAAAACGAAATGCCTGACCAGAGGTGGTCGGGCGTCTAGACAGTCCAAAGTGGCCGTCCCTGGACTCTTGGGGACGGCCACCCTTATTCCTTGATCCCGCCGGACGTCATTCCCATGACGATGTATTTCTGGAATATGACCGCGATCAGGACCGGCGGGAGCGAAGCAATCACCCCTCCCATGGCGATCATCTCGTAGTCCACGTAATGTTTGCCGCTGAACTCCGCGATGGCCACGGGGATGGTCTTGGCCGCGAGGGTCGAAGTGAAGACAAGGGCGAAGAAGAACTCATCCCATGCGATCAGGAACGAAAGAATCGCCGTGGCAATGATCCCCGGCCGCGCCATGGGCACATAGATGTGCCAGAGCACCTGCAGGCGGCTGCACCCTTCGATCGAAGCTGCCTCCTCGAACGTCCGGCTGAGGGACCCGAAGTAGCTCTGCATCACCCAGATCACGAACGGCAGCGACATGGTGAGATACAGCAGGATGAGCGTGGGACGGGAGTTGAGCATGCCCAGCTTGCTGAGAAGGAGGTACAGGGGCATGACGACGACGACGGACGGCACCATGTACGTGAAAAGGATCAGGTACATGATTTTCCCCTTGAACGCGAACCGCAGGCGCGCGAACGCGTAGGAGGCGAGCGAGCCGAGGACCAGGGAGACGACCGTGGCCGCGCCCGCAACGATGAGGCTGTTGCCCATGGCGACCTTGAACGCGAATGCGATGTCGTTGTCGTGGTTCGCAATGACGTCCCCATACCTCTGGAAGGTGACCTCCGGCGGGATGAGCCGCAGCGGCTTGGAAATGATGTTGCGATGGATGGAAAGGGAAGTAATCATCAGCCAGAGGATCGGCGCAAGGGCGAAGACGAGCACGAGGAAGCCCGAGAAGTATTGCACCCAGGGGAAAATGCGGCTCCTGGTCATTGATCCCCCACTTCCCTGCGCTTCATGCTCCTGATGTACAGGACCGTGAAGACGAGCACGATGATCGCAATCAGGTACGACACCGTGGATGAGATCGAGTACTGGAGATTGGCGAACGCTTTCAGGTATGCCTCGTAGACCAGGACCTTGGTTCCATTGGACGGACCGCCCCGTGTCATGACGTAGAAGATGTCGAAGGCCTTGAACTTCTCCACCGTGCGCATGACCACCACGACGGAGAGCGTCGGCACCAGGTACGGCAGGGTGATGTGCCAGAACCTCTTGAAGACGCCCGCACCGTCCACTGTCGCCGCCTCGTAGAGCGACTTGTTGATGAATTGAAGGGCCGCCAGGAAAAAGATGATGGCGAACGGGGTCATCTTCCACACGTCCGCCGCGATCACCATGTTCATTGCCAGGAACGGATCGCTCAGCCAGGCGCGGTACTCCGCAAGGATGTGCAGCCGGGTGAGCACCGCGTTCAGGACGCCATACTCGGGATTGTAGATCCACTTCCATATGCTTGCGTTCACGATGCCGGGTATGGCCCAGGGCACAATGACCAGCACGCGCAGAAAACCCACGCCCAGGAACCGCGTGTTCAGGAGGAGCGCGGCGAGCAGACCGAGCATTGTCTCAAGCGCCACCGACACGCCGGTGAAGTAAAGGGTCCGCGCGAGCGCCTGCCAGAACCAGGCGGAGGCAAGGACCTGGATATAGTTCCAGAGCCCGAGAAACTTCCCGCGTTCCGCGGAGATCAGCTCCATGTTTTTCAGGCTGTAGATGAACGTCGTGACAAGCGGGACCAGCACGACGCCGAAAATGACCACGGCGGCAGGGGCAAGGATGAGAAACGCAAACTGCTGCTCCGCAAACACCTGCCGCCGTGGAGTCAAGAGATCGTCCTCTCTCTACTTCTTTGCCGCCAGGGCCGCTGCGAATGCCTGCTCTTCCGCCAGGGCCTTGTCACTGGTCTTCTTGCCGCGCAGCACGTCCTGGATCCTGGCCTGGAAATCGGTGGAGAACTCGCTGTAGTACGGCAGCGACGGCCTGTTCACCAGGTAGGTGTACTGGTCCTTCGCGATTTTGACCACCTCGGGGCTCGACGCAATGACGTCCTTGTCGGCATAGAGGGATTTCCAGATGGGGAGCGCATTGGCGGGGTGCTTCCGCTGGAAGTCCTTGGACGCCATGTACAGGATATACTGCCACGCGGCCTTGTCCTGCTTTGTGCCCGCGGAGATCGAGAGGGGCTGGCCTCCGTTCACCGTGGCGCTGGCCACCGCGCCCGATCCCGGGATGAGGGCAACGGCCACGTCGTTCACGACCTTGGACTTCGAAGGGTCCCGGGCTCCGTTGTACATGTATGTCCAGTTCAGCCCGAAGGCAGCGTCACCGTTGCTGAAAGTGGCGAGCACGTCGTCTTCCACGAACTCCAGGGAGTTCGGATTCGTCACGCCTTCGGCGAGCGTCTTCACCATGAAATCGAGCGCTCTCTTGTTGCCGGCGGCGGTCAGGGTGGGGTTCCCGTCCTTGTCGAACATGGCGCCGCCGAATGCCGCCGACAGGATCGTGTAGTCGCACATCAGGGCTTCCGCCTGCGTCCAGCTCCACGCGATGGGGAACTTCACGAGGCCTTTTGCCTTGATGACCTTTGCCTGGGAAAGAAGCTCGTCCCAGGTCCTGGGAGGATTGTTGAAACCGGCCGCCGCAAGGATCTTCTTGTTGTAGAAGAGGTACTTGCAGTCGTTGAGCCAGGGCATGCCCCAGCTTTTTCCATTGTAGACTGTCGAGAGGATCGCCCCGCCGAATATGTCCTTCTGGTCGGCCGCGGAAAGGGCGGGAACTTCCTTGATGATGGACGCTTTGGCAAACTTGGCGGTGAACGGACCGTCGCTCAATACCACGTCGTAGCTTCCGGCCTGCGCGGAGGTGATGATCTTTTCCTCGAGCTGCTCGTACGGCACGAAGGTCAGCACCACCTTGATGTTCGGGTTGGCTTTTTCGAACTCCCGTGTGCCCGCCGTCACATCGTCCTCGCTGTAGCCGGCCTGCTTCATGAAAAGCGCATTGAGCGTCGTCGGCGCGCCGTACACGCCCGTGGCGACCACCAGCAGCGCGGCCAGAAATCCGAAAATCATTTTCCTCATGACCATGCTCCTTCCTTCGAGAGGTTTTTTCGATCCTCTTCAGGCCATACAAGAAGCATGCCCACCGGGCATGGATGAACAGGCCCTCGAGGGAAAGATTTTCAAATAGCCATATCAAAAGGAGTTGCAGGATATGCCGGAGAACCAGCAGGCGCGGAGCAGCCGGACCCGGCAAGCCGGGTGGGGCATATGACGCAGGGCATTGGGTGTTCTCACCCGTCGGGTGTGCTCATCCGGCAGCGATGCCGTGCTTCCTCATACGGTAACGGATCGTGTCCCTCGTAATGCCCAGCTCCCGGGCCGCGGCCGAGATATTTCCCTTGTGCCGGTGAAGGGCTTCGAAGAGCAGGTCCCGCTCGACCTGCTCCAGCTTGTTGTCCATGGGCGCCGGCGGGCGGCCGGCGGCGGGCCCGGAATCCGCGGAGTGCCGCGGCGCCTTGATCTCCGGCGGAAGACAATCGAGCTGAACGACGTCCGAAGAGGACAGCACGACCGCCCTCTCCAGAATATTGCGAAGCTCGCGCGCATTGCCCGGCCAGGCATAGGTGCAGAGGGCTTCCCGCGCCTTTGCGGAAATCCCCTTCATCGGCTTGCCGATGATGACGGACAACTGCGCAAGGAAGTGCTCTGCAAGCGGGAGGATGTCCTCTCTCCTTTCGCGGAGCGGCGGGATCCTGATCGTGATCGTGTTGATCCGGTAGTAGAGATCCTCGCGGAAGAGCCCTTCCCGCACCATCGTTGCCAGGTCCTTGTTCGTTGCGCAGATGATGCGCGTCTCCACCCTGATGCGGGCGGTGCTTCCCAGCGGCTCGAAGGTCTTGTCTTCCATGAAGCGCAGGAGCTTGGCCTGCGTCTTGAGCGGGATCTCGGCGATCTCGTCCAGAAAAAGTATTCCATTGTCGGCGAGACATATCCGGCCGGAGAAGTTTTGAACTGCCCCTGTAAAGGCGCCTTTCCTGTAGCCGAACAGCTCGCTCTCAATGAGAGTATCAGGCACCGCCGGGCAGTTGATGTTGACGAACGGCACGCTGAACCCGGTCTTCGCGCGCTCGGCTGCCAGCGTATGGAGGGTCCGGGCGATCACCTCCTTGCCCGTGCCGCTTTCCCCGAGGAGGAGCACCGCGGAAGGGGCGGAGGCCACTTTCTCCACGGTTCGCATGATCTCCTTCATCGCCTGACTCTCGTGCACGACGCCCTGCGTCCGACAGCTCTCCCGGAGCAGCCGGTTTTCGTTCTTCAGGTCTTCCCGCATCAGCGTGTTGCGCACGATGTGCCGGATCACGTCCTTGTTGAATGGTTTTGCAATGAAATCAGTCGCGCCCCATTTCATGGCTTCCACCGCGTTCTCGATGGAGCCGTAGGCGGTGATCATCACGAGGGGAATGTCGCGGCCCCCCTGCTTGACGAATGCCAGCAGGTCCATCCCGCCCTTTTCGGGCATCTTGAGGTCGGAAATGATCAGGTCCGGATCCGCGTTGCTCTCGATGAGCGCGATGGCCCTGGCGCCATTGTGCGCCGTGGAGACCTCGTACCCGTCGTCTTCAAGGAGCATTTTCAGGACGCCGCAGATGTTTTCTTCGTCGTCCACCACAAGGATTCTTTTCATTCTCTCTCCTAGATCCGGATGCTGAACAAGGAGCCTTTGCCCGCGCAGGAGCGCACGTCAATGGTCCCTCCGTGGCTCTCGACGATTCTGTGCGCAATGGACAGTCCAAGGCCGGTGCCCGCGTCGCGCGTGGTAAAGAACGGGTTGAATATGCTGCGGCGGATTTCCTCTTCCATGCCGGCGCCCCAGTCCTCCACCTCGATGCAGAGCTTTCCCCCCGCCAGGCGGGAGCGTATTTCCACGCGGCTTCCCGAGGCGGACGCCTGGAGCGCGTTGAGCACGAGGTTCGCCAGCGCCTGGGTCATCAGGTTCCTGTCCATGGGGTATTCCGCGGGCTCGTCCGCGATGTCGGTACGCACGTCGATCCCGGGGTAGTGCTCCAGCGGCAGGCTTTCCAGGGCGAAGTCCACCACGCTTCGCACGGTACAGGGCGCGCGGGTGACCTTTCGCGGCCGCGCAAAATCGAGAAAGTTGGAAACAACCAGGTTCAGCGCGTCGGTCTCATCCACGAGCAGCCGCGTCAACTTGTGGTACTTTTCCTCGTTCTTGCTTACCGTGAAATTGTCCCGCAGCATCTCGGAGGAGACTTTCATCACCACGAGAGGGTTGCGTATCTGGTGCGCCACTCCCGCCGCCATTTCTCCGAGGGCGGCAAGCTTGGTGGAAAGCGCCAGCTTCTGCGAAAGCTCCGAGAGCTCGGTCTCACGGATGAGGAGCTTCCGGCACATGTCGTCGAACGCCAGGGCAAGCTGGCCGAACTCGTCCTGCCATCCCAGCCGGAACGGAGGGTTGAAGTCTCCGCGGGAGATATGCGTGATTCCCTGGAGGATGGTCTGGAATCTGCGCAGGAATGTGCGCTGATAGAAGGCGATCCCGGACACGAGGGCCAGGCTCAGAATGAGAAAGGTGGCGAGCAGGGAAATGAGATTGTACCGGTTGATCTGCCGGGTGGATTCGGTGGTGTCCATCATGCAGTAGACGGTTGCGCCCGACACACCGAGGCCCCCGAGGTCCAGGGCGCTCACGATATACTGCGCGGCCTTCACGATGCTGCCTTTCTCCCCCGCGTTGCGGGCGTATGCATCGATGACCTGCGCGACCTGGTTCTCCGGCATTGTCTCATCGTGGACCGAGACGCTGCCGAACTGGAGCGCCACGCGCGCGTTGATTATCTTCTCGATCCTTCGGACGAAGTCCTGGTCCACCCTGAGCCCGAGTGAAAGGACCCCGATGATCCTCTCCGCCCTCCGTATGGGAGAGAGGATGTAGAGGCTCGTTCCCAGCCTGCCTTGCGAAACGAAAAGGGCGTTGCCCCCGGTGATCGCCCCGGCAAGCTGCCTGCGGAACAGCGCATCAGTCGTGGGGAGCTGTCCGGTTGCCGCGAAGAGGGAAGCGGGGGGAAGGTAGACGGTGAGGGACTGGATGCCGAGGGACTCCTTGAAAATGTCGAGCTCCCGGGCGAGCAGATTCTTCAGCTTGAAGTCCGTGTAGTCGACGGTCTTCTGCTGACCGGCAATCAGGTCACCCTTGACGCGCAGGTCGGCAAACGTCTCTCCCAGGTATCCCTCGACGCTCAGGATCGTGTCGGACATCTGGGACTTCAACGAGTCGAGGTTGGTGCGGGAGATGATCGTCGTGAGGATCGTGAGGGTCACGAAGGACTGGCTGAGGACCAGCACGACGAAGAACAGCACCATCTTGCCGGACAGCTTGAGGCCGCCCTTGCGGAAGAAGTAGCTCATTGACCGGTTCCCGTGAGAGAGTCGATGCCCTTCTGCGCTTCCCGCAGCGCCTGTTCCGGGGAAACAGCGCCTTTCAGCGCCTTGAAGATCCACCGCTGCAGAACGGCGCTTATCTCCCCGTAGAGGGGATGCACGGGACGATACTGGAGCCCCTCGATCTGGAGCTGCTTGATGGGCAGGTAAGGGTCGTCCCTCAGCGTGGACGGTCTGCCCCACACCTCCTTCCACACCGGCATGAACTCCAGGTGCCGTCCCTGGAACTCGGGGGAGTCCAGGTAGAGGGCGAACCGCCAGGCGCTCTCCTTGTGCCGGGACCGGGCCGTGACCGCCAGGCCTTCGAATCCGCACACGCTCGAAGTGGTCGTCCCGGTCCTTGCCGTGGCTTCTGATGCAGGGATCGGGCTCAGGGCCCATCGCACCGGGGCCTGTTTCTGGGTTCCTCCGAGGAGCCTGATCAGGAAGGACCAGTTGGTGGTGAAAAGGCAGTCACCGGACTGGAAGACTTCGGAGGAAAAGTTCTCTTCGGATTGCAGTGAATAGGGATTCATCAGCCCGTCGGTGAGCAGGCGTTTCATGAAGGTGAGGGCGGACTGGCAGGGAGAGGTGGTGAGGTCGATCCGGCCGTCCGGGTCGGCGAGCGATCCTCCGAACGCGCCGACCAGCCACGTGAACTCACAGACAAGCACTTCCTGCTCGTTCCACGAATCGAATAGAGGATACTCGATGATCCCCCTTTTCTTGACCTCCCGCGCCGTGCGCACCATCTCTTCCAGGGTCCGGGGCGGGGAGGTGAAACCGGCTTTGGATAGCAGGTCGAGATTGGTGTACAGGAGCTGGAAATCCGCGTGGAAGGGCAGCCCCCACAAAAGGTCATGATAGGCGAATGCCTCGTAGATTTTCGGAACGATCCCGGCCCTGACTGTCTGGACCAGGGGCGCGGGGAGGGGATCGATGATCCCGTGCTCGGCGAAATCCGCCGTCCAGATAAGATCAAGAAGGATGAGATCGTAATCCGGAACAGCCCTGCCCGCGGATTCCTCAATCAGGGAATAGCGGTCCTTGTATTCCACGAACACAGGATTGACGCGTATGCCCGTCTGTTTCTGGAAGGACTGAGCCCGTTCGACAATGTCCGGCAGGTCGTACCCGGATTGCTTCATGTAGAGGAACGTGATTTCCTCCGCGCGCGCGGGAATCGAGAGGGAGAATACAAGGAGGAGAAGACACGGGGCTCGTTTCACCGGGAAGCATTCTAAGAGCCCCCCGGCGAGGTGTCAATGAGATTCGCCTGCGTCCTGCCCTGACCCCCTGGCAAATCCCCGCAGGACCGTGGGGAGGATCCCTCCATTGAGGTAATAGGCGAGCTCGATCGGCGTGTCGATGCGCGCGAGCACGCTGAATCGTTTCTCGGTTCCCGAGGCGTCGCGGGCCACCACGGCAATGGTCTGGCCGGGCTTGTCGGCTGTCTCGATCTCGTAGATTTCCTCCCCGGAAAGACCCAGGCCGACCGCGCTTTCTCCTTTCTGGAACTGGAGGGGGAGCACGCCCATGCCGACCAGGTTCGACCTGTGGATGCGCTCGTAGCCTTCCGCTATCACGGCGCGCACGCCGAGAAGGAGAGCGCCTTTTGCCGCCCAGTCACGGGAGCTTCCCGAGCCGTATTCCTTGCCCGCGATCACCAGGAGGGGGACCCCTTCTGTCCTGTACTTTTCAGCCGCATCGTATATCGAGAGCGTCACGCCCGAAGGGAGGTGACGGGTGAAGCCGCCCTCGACCCCCGGTACGAGCTTGTTGCGGATGCGGATGTTTGCAAACGTGCCGCGCAGCATCACCTCGTGATTTCCCCGGCGCGAGCCGTACGTGTTGAAATCCTGCACCTTCACGCCGTGCTCCATGAGCCATTTCCCGGCCGGGCTCTTCTCCGGGATGTTCCCCGCGGGAGAGATGTGATCCGTGGTCACCGAATCTCCGAGAACGGCCAGGACACGCGCATTGCGTATCCGGGGGATCTCCGGTGGTCGATTCGCAAGGCCCTCGAAGAACGTGGGCTTGCGGATATAGGTCGAATCCGGTTCCCAGCGGTAGCGCTTTTCATCAGGGGTCTTCACGCGGTTCCACGTCTCATCTCCGCTGAAGACGCTCGCGTAGACAGAGCGGAACATGTCCGGCGTGAGGCTTTCCCTGACTGACGCATCGATCTCGGCAAGGGTCGGCCAGATGTCTTTCAGGAACACGGGGCTGCCATTGTGGTCCCTGCCGAGGGGCTCCGTGGCCAGGTCGATGTCCATTGTTCCGGCAAGCGCGTACGCCACCACCAGGGGCGGGGACGCGAGGTAATTGGCCTTCACCTCGGGATGGATCCTGCCCTCGAAGTTGCGGTTTCCCGAGAGCACGGAGACCACCGTGAGGTTGTTCTCCAGCACGGCCCTGCTGATCACCGGGTTCAACGGCCCGGAGTTGCCGATGCATGTCGTGCACCCGTAGCCCACGAGGTGGAATCCGAGAGCCTCCAGGTAGGGGCTGAGCCCGGCCCGGTCGAGGTACTGCGTGACCACCTTGGAGCCGGGGGCGAAGCTCGTCTTGACGTAGGCCGGAACACGCAGGCCGAGCTGCACCGCCTTGCGCGCCAGGAGGCCGGCCCCGATCATGACCGACGGGTTGGATGTGTTCGTGCAGCTCGTGATGGCCGAGATCACCACTGCGCCCTGCGCGAGGGTTTCCCGGTCTCCTCCCACTTCCACTTCAACGCTTCTGGCTTCGGTCCCGGCGGAAACGGCCGCATCCCGCCAGGAGCTCTTGGCCCGTGACAGCGGTATCCTGTCCTGGGGGCGCTTGGGCCCGGCCATGGAGGTTTCCACGGTGGAAAGATCCAGCTCGAGCAGCGCGGAGTATTCCGGCTGCTCCGCGCCGGGACCTCGAAAGAGTCCCTGCTCCCTGCAGTAGCGCTCCACCAGGTCGACCAGCTCAGGGCTCCGACCGGTGAACTGCAGGTACTCGATGGTCTTTTCGTCCACGGGGAAGAATCCCGCCGTGGCGCCGTACTCGGGAGACATGTTGCCGATGGTCGCCCTGTCCGCCACGCTGAGCGAGTCGAGCCCCGGCCCGAAGAACTCCACGATCTTGTCCACCACTCCGAACTTCCGCAGCGCCTGCGTGACGGTGAGCACCAGGTCGGTGGCGGTCATTCCTTCCCTCAGTGCGCCGGTGAGGCGCATCCCGACCACCTCCGGGATCAGCATGTAGAGAGGCTGCCCCAGGAGCGCGGCCTCCGCCTCGATGCCTCCGACGCCCCACCCCAGCACGCCGATGCCGTTGATCATGGGCGTGTGGGAGTCCGTGCCCACCAGTGTGTCGGGAAAGGCGACCGATCCCTTGCCGTCACTCGCCGCGCGCGTCTGCACGACCTTTGCCAGGTACTCGAGGTTCACCTGGTGCACGATACCCGTGGCAGGCGGCACGACGCGAAAGTCCGCGAATGATTTCGCGCCCCAGCGGAGGAACTCGTAGCGCTCGCGGTTGCGCTGGAACTCGAGGGCCGCGTTGCCGGCAAGGGCGCGTGACGAGGCAAAGAGATCCACCTGGACCGAATGGTCGATGACGAGGTCCACGGGGATCACGGGGTTGATGCGCTGGGGGTCTCCGCCCAGGTCCCCCATTGCGTCACGCATGGCGGCAAGGTCCACGATGGCGGGCACGCCGGTGAAATCCTGCATGATCACCCGGGCCGGCTTGAAGGGGAAATCGCGGCTCTTCGCCTGCGCGCTGTTCCACGCGCAGAGGGCGTGCACATCCTCCTCCCGCACGTCGAAACCGTTCACCTGGCGCAGGACAGACTCCAGGAGGATCTTGATGGAGAAGGGCATGCGCGATACTTTCCCGAGCCCCTGCGACTCCAGCCGTGCGAGGCTGAAGAAATCCAGCCGGCCTGCCGCGGTCTTCAACGTGCTTCGTGCTCCAAACGGGTTGGCTTTCATCGTGGTCTCCTGTGCCTAATATACAGAGCACGGGCTCACCTTGCCATCCGGGAGCAATTGCTCTATCATTGAGGCCAGAGAGAACCGAAAGATGCTAGTTCCCGCCGAGGTCTGGACAGTCGCAAAAGCGGAGCAGGGCAATGCGGTCCTTGTCCGGCCGCTCGGCCTGGACGTGGCCGTCCCGATCTTCATTGCGCCGCTGGAAGCGCAGTCCATTCTCATCGGGCTCGGCAGCGTCAAGATGCCGCGCCCTCTCACGCACGACCTCTTCATTACCGTCCTGGAGAGCCTCGAATCATCGGTGAACCGGGTCGAGATCACCTCCCTGCGGGAAGGCACCTACTACGCAAAGCTCATCCTCGAGTCATCAGGCTCGGAGATTGCAGTGGATGCCCGTCCCTCGGATTGTCTGGCCCTTGCCGTGCGGGTGAAGTGTCCCATCTATATAGATGAAGCGGTGGTGGACGAAGCCGGAATATCCGTGAAAATGGTGGAAGAGAAGAACAAGGAGCTCAAGCCGGAGGACGCCCCGCAGCTCTCGGAGGAGGCTGATTCCCCGCAGACGCCCGAAGCGGCGCCCATGCCGCCGGAAACGGAGATGGCAAGCCTCCGCAAGCTGCTCGATGCCGCTATTGAAGAAGAGAACTACGAGGAAGCGGCCCGGATACGCGACAAGATTCGGGAGCTCGAGAGCTCCTAGGAGCGTGTCGGGGCGGTGCTAATCTGGTCCGATCGTCGTGCCCACGAACTCCCCGCCCTCGAGAATGCGTGAAAGGTTGGCAAGATCGCGTCCTTCGGCGAACACGACCTTGATGCGTGATTGCGCGGCCGCGCGCGCGGCGGTGGGATCGAAAGGCGTGTTCTTGCCGGGCGTCCACTCCCCGCCGACTATGGCGAGCATCTCCTTCCAGGAGAGCCTGTCCAGCGGCCGCGCCGCGGGGTTCTTCTTCGGGTCCTCCGAGTAGACTTTCGCGATGTTGGAGAGATTGACGAGCGTGTCCGCGGAAAACCGCTGGGCCAGCACGACCGCGTCATTATCGGTGGAGAACCCGGGCTTCCACCCCGCGGCCATCATGACCCTGCCCGCGAAGACGGAGACGGCGGTGGGATCGGTCACGAGGTCTTCCGCGCACCATCGGTGAAACACCCTGCGCAGCAGCTCCCCGTTCACCCGGGTGGCCGCGACTCCCACCCAGTCGAGGTCGTCGCTGCGGGGCTCGGCAACCACCTCTCTCAGCGCCGCCTGATAGTCCCGGGCAAGTCCTCCGCCGCCGCAGACGATGATGAGCTTGCGTCTTTCGTCCGCCTCGAGGTAGCCCTCCACCAGCCCTGCGAACCCTTTCAGGAATCCGGTATCCACGCCCTTGGGTGCGATGATCGATCCTCCGAGGGAAATGACGGTGACGTGCGGAGTCATATGCCTACTATTGCATAAATATCCACATTTGTTTATACGTGTCTCATGGAAAAGATGAAGATTTTCGTCGCTGACAGCATCGCAAAAGAGGGTTTGGAAGAGTTCGCCCGGTTCTCCGGGCTGGAGCTCGTCGTGAAGACGGGGCTCGCTCCGGAAGTGCTCAAGTCGGAGCTGGGAGATTCGCAGGGTCTCGTCGTGCGCTCCGCCACGCAGGCCACCCGGGAGATAATCGGTGCGGGCAAATCCCTGAAGGTGATCGGCAGGGCCGGCGCGGGAGTGGATAACATCGATGTGAAGGCCGCCACCGAGCGCGGCATTATCGTGCTGAACACCCCCGGGGGCAATGCCGAGGCCGCGGGCGAGCTCGCCGTGGCAATGATGTTTGCGCTTTCCCGGGACCTTGTGCGCGCGGACGCCTCCATGAAGGCGGGCAAATGGGACAAGAAGAGCTTCAACGGCGTCGAGCTGTTCGGCAAGACCCTGGGGCTCATCGGGTGCGGGCACGTCGGGAGCGTCGTCGCCAAACGCGCCCTTGCGCTGGGCATGAAGGTGCTCGTCACGGATCCCTGCGTGGATGACAGCAAGGCCCAGGATCTGGGGGTGCGCCTGGCCGGGCTGGATGACGTGCTCAAGGCTTCTGATTTCATCTCCCTTCATTCCCCCCGGACGGAGGAGACGAAGGGCCTTTTCAACTCGAAGACATTCGCCAGGATGAAGAAGGGCGTTTTCCTGGTGAACTGCTCGCGGGGCGGCATCGTCGTGGAAAAGGACCTCATTGCGGCGCTGGATGAAGGCATCGTGCGGGGTGCGGCGGTGGACGTGTTCGACAAGGAGCCGCCCGAGGAGTGGAGCCTGGCAAAGCACCCGAAGGTGATTGCCACGCCGCACATCGGCGCGTCCACCGGCGAGGCGCAGGTCAACGTGTCCGTCATGATTGCGCGCCAGATGGGTGCGTACCTCACGAGAGGTGAGATCGTCAACGCGGTGAACACGATTGGCGGCGTGAAGTAGCCTTCGCGTTCTTGCCGAACTCCTCTTCCGGGGGTACATTGCACGTAGGGAGCGGGAGTATGAGCTCAGACATCACAGACCTGCTGCGCGAATGGGAGTTCGATTCGGACAACCAGATCCGGATCGTCCAGGCGGACGACGGCCGCCAGGTGCTGCAGGTCCGACAGCCAATGGGCATCGAGCAGTACGAGCTGGACGGCCGCCCGGACGGCAAGAAGCCGTTCGGACGGGATTCGGCCCTCGAGGAGTTCCAGGCGCGCCTGGAAAACTACCGGGCCTCCCACGGCAGCGACGACGGATTTGCGCTCTCCCATGAAGACTTCGCCACGCTGCAGGGCGAGGGCGTGCTGTTCTACTTCCGCTATCTCGTCCTGTTTCAGATCGGCGATTTCGTGCGCACCAGCCGGGACACGGATCACAACCTGTCGCTCTTTTCCCTCGTGGAGAAGTACGGGGACAACGACGACGACCGCCGTGAGCTGCTTCAGTACAAGCCCTACGTGCTGCGCATGAACGCAATATCGCGCGCAATGATCTCTCTGCACAAGGAAATGAAGAGCGCGGCGGAGGACATCCTGACCAGCGCAATCAGCGCCATCGAGGGAATGGGGGACATCGACACCCCTGCTTTCCAGTTCGAGCGGGTGCGGTCGCTCAACTACCTGAAGGCAACGCTGAAGCAGATCCACGACAAGAAAGACTCTCCCGTCGAGGCGCTGAAGAGCGAGCTGCAGAACGCCATCGATGAAGAGGACTACGAGCGGGCCGCCTCCCTGCGGGACCGGATGCGCGAGTTCGACGTCAGTGACGAGACCTCCGTGGCGGAGGAAACCGCGGCGGACTCCGAGGAGTGAGCCCCCGCGCTCCGGGACTGCGGCGCCTGCCGTGTCCCGCCCGCGGCTTGCCCCTGGATGCCCGCCCTGCTATTCTCGCCCGCGGGGCACACACATGATCAAGAGAATCGCCGACATGGAAAAAGAGGTGCGCGAGAAGATGCGGGGCGGTTCCGGAAGCGTGGAAATCCTGCACATCTTCCGCAAGGAAGAGCTGAAGGGAAAGGTCCGTCTTCTCGCGCGTCTGCGCCTGGGCCCGGGCAGCTCCATCGGCTATCACATGCATGAGGGGGAGGAGGAAATCTTCTATATCCTGTCCGGAAAGGGGCTCGTGACCGAGCAGGGGGTGAGCTCCCCGGTGGGTCCCGGCGACGCGGTCCTGACCGGTGGGGGCGGCGGTCACTCCATCGAAAACCAGGACGCCGAGCCCCTCGAGTTCATCGCCACCATCCTCGTGTACTGAGAAACGCCATGATACTCCCCTTCTTCAGATCCCGGCGGCCTCCGGACAGGCTCGCAACGACGTTCCGATGGCTGGCACCGAAGCCGCTCCCGGTGACGAGGGGGGAGTTCTACACCGCGCAGTACGAGAGGGGAGCGTACACGCTCACCCTGGCAAAGGACAGCTTTCTTCGCCTGGGAAACATTCACGAGCGATCAACGGTTCACCGATTTCGTGCTGGAGGCGCAGGTCGAGCTGGATCCGGCGAACGGGCACAGCGCCGCGGGCGTGCTCTTCCGCCACGTGAACGACGAGAACTTCTACTCGCTCCTGGTATCTTCCCGCGGGAACTATCGCGTGGACCTCCTGTTCAACAATCACCCCATGCACCTGGTCGAGTGGACACGCCTGGCGGAGCCTGATGCGGCGGAGCGCCCCGGGCGCCGCGGCAGCGCGGACCGTCCGCGTCGTGGCGCACGGCTCACGGTTCACCTTCCTGGTGGACGATGAATGGGTGGGAGAGATCGAGGACGAGGTCCTTTCCTCCGGCGGATTCGGATTCGGCGCGCAGAACTTCGCCGGGGCCGGGAAGGGCATTTTCCGCCTGCGGAAGATCAACGTGGAAGCCCGGCCGATCGAAGTGGAGCGCGCGCACCTGCGCTGGTCCTACTATCTCCCCGTGTCCCCCGCGGTGCGGCTGCGCCTGGCGGAAACCCATTTCGGCTCCGGGCAGCTCCATGCAGCGGCGGTGCAGCTCCGCAAGGGCCTCAAGGATCGGGAAGGCAGTGTCCGTGAGCACTTCCTGCTTGCAGAATGCTACGGCCGCCTTTCCCTGTACGACGAAGCCCTGGCGGAAATCAAGATCGTTCTCGCGCGGGAACCTGGTCATGCGCCGGCAAAGCTGGAGAGGGCGAACATCCTGTACCTGTCCAACCGTCTGCTGGAAGCGCGCGAGGTCCTCCTTGCCGATCTTGCCGGGCAGGTCATTGCGTCGGGGGCCGGAGCGTGGAACCTGCTCGGCAACGTGGAGTACGGGCTGGGCAACTGGCAGAAAGCGGCGGATGCGTACCGGCGCGCGCGGGAGCTCCGACCCGAGATCGCGTTGTTTGCGGGGAACGCGGCGCGCGCGCTCGAGCGCGCCGGGCAGGTCCAGGAGGCGGTGGAGCTGTATCTGGCTGCCGGCCGGCTTCTCTTTGCGGAGGAGGCTTTCGACGAGCTTTCCCTGATCCTTCCCCGCGTGCGCGCGCTCGCGCCGGGGCAGCCCGAGGTCCTGGCCCTGGAAGCCAAGATGCTCTACCGGGAAGGCAAGACGGAAGAGGCGTTCCAGATTCTCACGGGTCTGCAGGAACAGGGGACGGATGACAGCGCCGTCCACTACCTGCTGGGAATCATCCTGAGCTCCCGGGGGAGGAGGGAAGAGGCGCTCCCCCGGCTCGCCCGCGCGGCGGAGCTGGAGCCGGATTTCCCCCTGTATCAATTCCGGCTCGCGGAGACCCTGCATTCCCTGGGCAGAGATTCGGCGCCTGCCCTGGAGAGAGCGCTGGCCCTGGCGCCGGATGACCCCTGGACGAACAATCTTGCCGGTCAGATCCGGATCGAAGCAGGGGACCCTGCCGGGGCCGTGCTTTACCTGCGCAACGCGCGATCGGCGGCGCCCGCGGAGCCGGACATCTCTCTGAATCTCTCAGAGGCGCTCTCCCTTACCGGCAGGGCCGAGGAAGCCCTGGAGGTCCTGGAGGGCGTCACGACTTCGCCCGAGCTTGGCGCCCGGGCGGCCAACCAGCGGGGCAATATTCTCGCGCGCCAGGGTGAGCACGAGAGGGCCGTGCACGAGTACGAGGCCGCGATACGACTGGATCCGGAGAACCTCGTCTACAAGGAAAACTGCGCCTCTGCCTGTCTCCAGATCGACATGGTGCACCGGGCGGAGGAGCTGCTCGCCCAGGTGGAACCCGAGCATCCCTCACCCTCGGTGTACAACCTGCTGGGAAACGTGGCCATCCTCAAGGGCGAGCGCGCGCGGGCGGAGCTCGCTTTCAACGCGGGGCTCGCCATCGATCCGGGAAGCCCTGAGCTGCTGGTGAACCTCGCCATGCTGCAGAAGGAAAAGGGCAACCACGAAAAGGCCCGGGAGATGCTCCTGTCGGTGCTGTCGGCGGCGCCGGGCCACGCCCTTGCCCGAAAGCTGCTGGAGCGGATCCGCGACGAGCACGAGCGCAGGCTCGCGTGCGGCATATGCGCAAGAGAGTGGTGGGTGCCCCGGGACCTCCCGGCCCAGCCCACATTCCAGGTGCGCGGGGAGCCTCCGGCAGAGGCGCCAGCGGGCCGGTGCCCGAAATGCGGCAAGGTCTATTGCATCGGCTGCGCGTCCACCCACGTGAAGGACATGAGGTTCTTCTGTCCCGACTGCGGGGACTTCCTCAAGCTCTCCGACGACGCCCTGAAGTGGCTGGTGGCGCGCTACATCGAGGGATACACGGGCCGGAGCGCCACGTCGCTGCCCTAGCCACGGATGGCCGAAAGGCCGACCGTAGACGGGTGCGTTGCAACAAACATGGGCGTCCTTGACAAAGGCGGTCCCATCGGTACTATGGGTGCAGCCTTGAACCGGATAATTGCGCTTCCCTTCATTTTCCTGCTGCTCGTTCCTGCTGCCGCTTTCCCGCAGTCCGCGGACCTGGTGTCGGCGGAAAAATACTTTGCCTCCATTTCCGCCGGCTACCAGAAAGTGAAGGACTACGAGGCCCTCATTACGATCACGCAGGGGAAGACCTTGTCCCGCGGCAAGCTTTCCTACAAATCGCCCATGTACCTCCGCATCGACTTCGACGATCCTCCCAAGGAAGTGCTCAATTTCGACGGGGAGAAGCTCACATTCTACTCACCGGCGAACGAAGTGATCCTCGAGCAGAAGTACAAGAAGAAGACACCCAGCCAGGTCGAGGCCATGGCCACCAGCCAGGGGCTCGCCATCATGCAGCGCAACTACACCATCGCGTATCTCAGCGGGCCGGCGCCCGTGCCCCTGGAGGAGGGCTCCCGGGAACAGGTGGTCAAGCTGAAGCTCACGGCGCACGGAACCACGAGCTTCAGCCAGATGATCGTCTCCATCAAGGATTCCCTCATCCGCCGGGTGGAGGGCACGCAGTCCAGCGGAGACAAGATCGTCATGGACTTCGCGAACATCCGCATCAACCAGGGCGTGCCCGATTCACGGTTCGCTTATGACGCTCCGCCGTATGCCAACGTCATTCAAGACTGGCTCTTTGACCCGGAAGAGTAGGACATATGGAATCGATCGGTGAAAAACTTCGGCTCGCCCGCGAACGGAACAATCTGACCATCGAGCAGATCGCCCGGGAGACCCACGTGGCCAAGCGCTTCCTCAAGGCGCTGGAGGACGAGGACTTCTCCGTTTTCCCGGGGGAAACCTACGCAATGGGCTTCCTGCGCAACTACGCGGAAAATCTCGGCCTGAACGCAGAGGAGCTGATCGGCATCTACCGCAACATCAAGATCCAGGAACAGCCGCTCCCCATGACCGAGCTGCTGGATGCCCAGCCCCGGCTCCCCCCGCGCCGTCTCATCATCATCGTGGCGGTCGGGGTCATTGTCCTGGCCGCGGCGGGCTGGATCGTCTACCGGGCCGCGACCAGGGGCTCCTCCGCCTCCGCGGCGGCACAGAAGCCGCTCGCCGGCGTGGCCACGGATTTCGTGTTCCAGGACGAGGTGCGCACGCAGTGGTTCGGGCAGGGGGACGGAATCGCGGTTCCCATCGCGGGCAAGAATTACCGCATCGTGGTCGCCGGCATCGGAGATTCCCTCACGTTGAAGGTGCCGGGCGGAACGGTCGACATGGGTCTCGGCAAGGACAGGAGCATCGACCTCGACGGGGATTCGAAGCCGGAGATCAGGATCGTGTGGAACGATGTGGACCGCACCTCGCCGCAGAAGCGGGTGAACCTGGGCCTGTACCGGACGACGGGCCCGGCGGCGGATGCCGCGCTCGCGGCCGCCGGTGACACCTCCGACAATGCCATTCCCCCGGCGGTGCCCTCCGCGTCCACCGCTCCTCCCATGCGCTCGGATTCATTCAAGCCCATCACCGCGGTCCTCGCGGCGCAGGCAGGGTTTTTCTCGCTGGATTTCACGTTCAAGAACGACTGCCTTTTCCGCTATCTCGTGGACGAAAAGGACAGGGAGGACCGCTTCTTCCAGAAGGGCGAGCAGTTCTCCATCGACTCCGCGCGGAGGCAGGTCACGATCTGGCTGTCGAACGCCGGCGCAGCCCGCATGCGCATCCAGGGCAAGGACTACGAGCTGGGAGACCTGGGAGAGGTCGCGACCCGCACAATTGCCTGGCGAAAGGACCCGAACGCGAGCGGGTATGTCCTCGAGATCACCCCGCTCTACTGATCATCCCGCCCCGGCCGGCCGCACATTCCACGTCGAAAGCCTCGGGTGCGCCAAGAACCAGGTGGATTCCGAGCTCATGATCGCGGCCCTGCAGAAGGCGGGGTGGGAGCGCGCGAGCGGGCCCGGGGCGGCGGACGTGCTCATCGTCAATACGTGCGGATTCATCACGGACGCAAAGACCGAATCCATAGAGACGAGTCTCGCCCTCAAGGCACGGCACCCCGACAAGAAGGTGGTCATGGCCGGGTGCCTCTCCGAGCGCTACCGGGAGGTCCTTGCGCGGGAGCTGCCCGAGATCGACGGCTTCCTGGGAAACAGGGATCCCGCTGATATCGTGGAGCTGCTGGAAGGCCGGGGGCCGCTTCCCGTCCGTCCCGCCGACTCCGCCGTCGCCTTTCCCGCTGTCCCCGCGGAAGTCCCGCGGTCCTACGAGCGCCCCCACCTGCTCTCGTTCCCCGGCAGCGCGTACGTGAAGATTGCCGAGGGCTGCGCGAACCGCTGCACCTACTGCGCCATCCCGCTCATCCGGGGCGCGCTCGCGAGCCGGGACAGGGGTGAGATCCTGGCAGAGATACGCGGCCTTCGGGACCGCGGGATACGGGAGCTCATCCTCATTGCGCAGGATCTCGGCTCCTACGGGAAAGACCGCGGCGGGACCGGGCTCGTGCCGCTTCTTTCCGACATCGCCTCCCTGGAGGGCGATTTCTGGGTCCGGCTCCTGTACATCCATCCCGATCACTTCCCCGAGGACCTGCTCGACCTCGTCGCCGCCGATGCGCGGTTTCTCCCCTATTTCGACCTTCCCTTCCAGCACGCGGCGCCCGGGATTCTGCGCGCAATGGGAAGGCGCGGGGAGCCCGCGCGCAACCTCGCGCTCGTGTCCGAGATACGCGCGCGTTTGCCGCTGGCCGCCATCCGCTCCACGTTCCTCCTCGGTTTTCCAGGGGAATCGGAGGAGGATTTCGCGCAGCTCCTCGACTTTCAGGACAAGGCGCGCCTGGACTGGGTGGGCGCGTTCACCTACTCACGGGAAGAGGACACCCCCGCCTGGTCCATGCCGGGAAAAGTGGCGAAAGCCGCGGCGGCGCGGCGCAAGGCGGAGCTGGAGACCCGGCAGGTCCCGATCACTCAAGCGGCCCTCGACGCGCGCGTGGGCACGACGCTGGATGTGCTCGTGGAGGAAGAAGTGGCAGGGAGAGGACATGTCCATCGGCAGGGGCTATCTTCAGGCCCCGGATGTGGACGGTCTCGTGGTGCTGATGCGCCGGCTTTCCCCGGGCACGGTCACCCGCGCGCGCATCACCCGAAGGAACGGCTTCGACCTGGAGGCGGAGATTGCCGCAGGATAGCCGTTCCTGGAGCGATCCGCCCATGAATTCAGGGCTTGCCCCCTATTTCGAGATCCTCAATTCCGAGCAGAGAAAGGCCGTCGTGCATCAGGGCTCCCCCCTGCTCATCCTGGCCGGGGCAGGGTCCGGCAAGACGCGCGTGATCACCACCAAGATCGCGTACCTTGTGGACCGCATGGGCATGAGCCCGCGGTCGATCCTCGCGGTCACCTTCACCAACAAGGCCGCGGGAGAGATGCGGGAGCGCGTGCTGGCCATCGTGCCCCACGCGCAGGACGTCATGGTGCGGACGTTCCATTCCTTCGGCGCGTGGTTCCTGAGACGCAATGCGGGCATTGCCGGTCTGGACCCGCGGTTCCATATCTACGACGAGGACGATTCGGTGACGCTCCTCAAGACGATCCTGGGAAAGAACGAGGACAGGGGCTTCCTGCGAAGAACGTACGAGGAGATCAGCAGGGTCAAGGACCTGGGAATCGGCGCGGACGCGACGCCGGATGAGATCCAGCGTGCAGGCTGCACGAGCGAGATCTACACCGCGTACGACAAGGCGCTGCGCAAGACGGGCAACGTGGACTTCGGAGACCTGATCCTCCTCCCCCTGCAGCTCTTGAAGAAATTTCCCGACCTGCGGGACCGGACCCGGCAGAGGTTCCGCGTGGTCCTGGTGGACGAGTACCAGGATTCGAACGTCGCCCAGTTCGAGCTTCTCCGCCAGTTGTGGAGTCCGGAGACCTACCTGTGCGTCGTGGGGGACGACGACCAGTCCATCTACCGGTTCCGCGGCGCCGAGGTCGGCAACATCCTCTCGTTCCCCAAGGTGTTTCCGGGGACCGAAATCGTGCGGCTGGAGCGGAACTACCGGTCCACCCAGGCGATACTCGACGTGGCCACGGCAGTGGTGAGCAACAACAAGGGCAGGCTGGGGAAGACCCTCTGGACCGAGAAGACCGCCGGAGAGCCTCCCCTCGTCGTCTGCCTTCAGGACCAGGATGAGGAGGCTGAGTACTGCGGCATGCTGGTACGCGACGGCTTCCCGGGCTCGACCGCCATCCTCTACCGCATGAACGCGCAGTCCCTGCACTTCGAGAAATACTTCCGGGAAAGGGGCATCCGCTTCCGCCTGATCGGAACGGTGCGGTTCTACTCCCGGGAGGAGGTGAAGGACGCCCTGGCATACCTCTCCCTGCTGCTCAATCCCAACGACGAGGTCTCTTTCCGCCGGATCTGCAACAAGCCGGGCCGCGGCATCGGCACGGCGAGCGTGGAGAAGATCGTTCAGAGATGGAAAGACGCCGGCGGCGGCCCGGGGGACGTCGATGCAAAATCCGCCGGGGACGTCGATGCAAAATCCGCCGGGTACGTCGATGCAGAATCCGCCGGGTACGTCGGCGCCGGCGTCGGCGCGGGAGGCCTCCTCGATACCGGCCGCGCGGCGCCGCACCTTCCCCCTCGGGCGCGCGCGGGCCTCGCCGAGCTTGCCGCCTGCATGAAAGACCTGGCCTCCCAGCTCGAGATTGTCCCCCTGCCCGAGCTCGCGCGCGTCATGCTCTCCCGCACCGGACTCTACGAGATGTACCGGACGCGTGATCGTTCGGACGGCACTTCCAAGACCGCCAACCTCGAGGAGATGGTGAGCGACATGGCCTCCTATGGCACGGGCGCGGATGCGCTGCCCCAGTTCCTGGAGAGCGTGGCCCTGGCGAGCCCGCTGGATACGAAAGAGGCGGAGGCGGAAGACGCCGAGGTGACGCTCATCACGCTGCACAACACGAAAGGCCTCGAGTTCGACCGGGTGATCATCACGGGGCTCGAGGAGGGGATCTTCCCTCACCAGTCCAGCGGCGAGAGCGAGGAGGACCTGGAGGAGGAGAGACGCATATTCTACGTGGGGATCACGCGCGCCCGGGACCGCCTGGTCATGACGTGGTGCCTGAGCCGCAGGATATTCGGCCGGACGACGGACATGACGCCTTCCCGGTTCCTGGACGAGGTCCCCGCCGAGGCCGTGCAGAGAATCGGGGAGGAAAGGATCGAAGAGGCGGCGGACGACTACCCGGTGGGCGGCGGGGTCTTCCACGACGAGTACGGCCCCGGCGTTGTGGAGAGAAAATGGTATGATGACGGCGCCCTCCTGGTGCAGGTCCGGTTCCAGTCGGGGAGGGTGGCGAAGTTTCTCCCGAAGTACGCGCGGCTGGAGCGGATACATCTCGGAGAGTGAAGATCGGACGGTACATGAGAGACGTGCAAGGCAGCGAGGATTTCCGCAATGTGCCCATCCAGAAGGTAGGGATCCGACAGATCCGCTACCCCATCACGGTGCGCGACAAGAGCCGGCAGAAGCAGGAGACCGTGGCCAATGTGACGCTGTCCGTGAACCTTCCCCATGCAAACCGGGGCACGCACATGAGCCGGTTCGTCGAGGTGCTCGACCGTTTCAAGGACGAGGTGAGCTACCAGAGCCTGGACCTGATCCTCATCGAGATCAAGAAGGCGCTGCAGGCGGAAGAGTCGCACATCGAGCTCGCGTTTCCCTTTTTCCTGAGGAAGAAGGCGCCGGTGTCGGGAATGGAATCTCTCATGTCGTACGACTGCGTCATCTGCGGCCACGTACGCGCGCCATCTGGAAATCGCCACGCGGGTGGACGTTCCCGTGCACACTCTCTGTCCGTGCTCGAAGGAGATCTCGACGATTTCCGCGCACAACCAGCGGGGAATGGTGGCGATCACCGTGGGCATGACCAAGTTCATATGGATCGAGGACATCATCCAGATCGCGGAAGATTCCGCCTCCAGCCCCCTGTATGCGCTGCTGAAGAGGGAGGACGAGAAATACATCACCGAGCACGCCTATGACAATCCCCGGTTCGTCGAGGACGTGGTGCGGGAGGTCGCGCTGCGCCTCCAGGCGCTCCCCGGCCTGCGGTTCCACTCGATCGAGGTGGAAAACTTCGAATCCATCCACAATCACAGCGCGTATGCCGTCATATCCAAGAGGTTCGATGCTGAATAGTCCCTCGCCGCCGATCCGGCGGCGGCAAATCCGCCGAGTACGTCGGAGGCAATTCCCCGGATCCGCAGGGCCCGGGGCTTCCGGCTCTACGACGTGCAGGGGAAGAGGTATCTCGATCTCTCCCGTGACGGGGCTTTGCTCGGACATCGCGGCACCTCGACGCTCACGGCAATGAAGTCCGTCCTGTCACAGGGGCTGGCAACCGCGCTGCCGACGGCGTGGGAGGCACGGCTGACTGCCGCGCTCCTCCGCCTGTTCCCCGCAAGCCGCTGCGTGCGTCTCTACTCCTCCCGGGACCGGGCGCTGGAGGCGGTTTCCCAGTATCTTGGAAAGAGGATCGACGGGCGGGAGGTCCATGACCCTGCGCTCGATTCCCCGGCCCAGGATCCGTCCCTGCCGGCGCTCTGGCGGCCTTTTCTTCCCGTCCCCAAGGGCACCGCCGCCCTCCTGCCCGTGCTGCCGTTCACGCTGTGCGGCGCGCCCGCGCCTGCCTGCTTCCCGAAAGAGCTGCCCGCTGACCTGGTCCGCTCGGACCCTCTCCCGGGGTTCCTGCTCGCAGGGGCGCTCCACGGCCTGAGCGCGCTCAGGGAAGTTTCTTCGGCCCGCGCGCGGCAGCAGCCGCGGCTGGGCAGCCCGGCCGTGGAGCGCGCGCTGGACGCCGCCCGCGGATGGAAGCGGACAGGTCCTTACGTGCGCGCCGTCTTTCCCGCAGCGGAATACGCCCGGGTCCACGCGGAGTTCCTGGCCGCGGGCGTGCTGCTCTGCACGGCCTATCCCGGGCCGAGCGTGCTTCCCGGGGAATGCTCCCCGGGGGAGACAAGGCTCCTGGCGGACCTCTTCGCCCGGATCCCCGGAGGTTGAAAATGGATATCGCCGCGTTCTCCCAGACCATGTCGCACCTCGTCCTGGGCGCCTTTGCCACGTTCTGCGCAATCCTCCTGTGGTCGCGCACGAGAGACATGGCCTGGACATTCGTCATCATCGGCGCGATCGTTTCCTACGCGGACATCGCGCTCGCCACGCTGCGGAGCTTCGGCATCCTGGGCGAGGACCTCGTGCGCTACCAGGGAATCCCCGTGCTGCAGATCGCACTCTCCAATATTCCCCTGATTTTCCTCGGGATAGGGTTCCTGATCGCCGCCTCCCGAAGGGGACGCCCGTGACCGTGACGCCCATCCACGTGATCCCCGCGCGAGACGAGGCCAACATCGAGCAGAAGCTCGTCACCCTGCTGCTTGCCGCCGTGCAGGAGAAGCCCGACCTCATTTTTTCCGTCTTTGCGGGGACACCGGCATTCGGCGTCTATCGTCTCCTGGTCGAGCGCGCCCGCTCGGAGCTGGTGGATTTTTCCAAGGTCCGATTCGTCGTTTTCGATGAGCTGATTCGCGAGCATGCCGGTTCCCTCGAGGGGCCCGTCGCAGCCCCGTTCCGCGCGGTGCTGGACGAGAGATTGTTCCGGCCGCTGGCCATCCTGCCGGAGAACATCATCTCCTTCAATCCGGCCAGGGACCGGGGAGGCGAAATTGCGCGCATTGCGAGCCTGCTCACGGTGGCGGGCATCGACATCGCGCTGCTCTCGGTCGATTCACGGGGGCACATCGGTTTTCACGTCTCCGGTTCAGACCTGGAGTCAGCCGCCGGCATCGTGCCCGTTGCCAACCGCGAGCGGTGGGGCGCCGCGGAGGCGTTCTCCCTCGGGCTCGCCGTCCTGGCAAAAGCCTCGCGGATTCTCCTCTTTGCCGCGGGACGCAACCTTGCGGAGATCGTGCAGAGGCTCACCGAGGGGAGCTTCGATCCCACGATCCCCATCTCCGTTCTGCAGAGGCACGGAAACGTCACCCTGGTCGCGGACGGGGGCGCCCTCTCACGCATCGAAAAGGCGGAGCGCATCAGCGGCTACTACTCGGGGTTCTTCATCATGGACGCCGAGTCGGCGCCCTCCGGCCGGAAGGCACTGGTGATCTCCCCGCACCCCGATGACGCGCCCATCAGCCTCGGCGGCACGATGGCGATGCTCAGCCAGTCCAACAGGGTTGTCACTGCCGTGATGAGCACCGGTCATCGTTCCTTCATCTACGGAACACAGCGCGGGGAGCGTATTGCCATCCGCGAAGCGGAGGTGACGAAGGAATCCCGTCTCCTGGGCGCGGAGCCGCGGTTCCTCCGGCTTCCCTTCTATGACAACGGCTACGAGGTGGGCGTGCGCGACCGGGAGATTCTCGCGAAGCTTCTCCTGGAGCTCGACCCTGACTGGGTCTTCGTGCCCCATGCCCGGGACACCCATCCCGCGCACATCGCCAGCCGCGCGATGGCGCTCGACTCCATTCGACAGTTTCTGGCAGGGACGAAGAAGACCGTGGAGGTCTGGAATTACGAGGGGCCCTGGGCGTTGTTCAACAGGGGGGAGTTCAACACCATCGTGACGGTGCCGCGCATCGCCTTCGAGCGCAAGCTTCAAGCCATCCGCGCGCACGAGTCCCAGGTGGCGCGTACTCCCTACGACGTTGCCGCGGAGGCCCTTGCGCGGCTTCGCTCCGCGCTCGTGCCCGAGTCCGAGCTGGCGGGGTTCGGCGCCCGGCCGCCGCGGCTGGACGCCTGGATGGAGCTGTTCCACCGGGAGACATTCCGCGGTGATCAGCCGGCGCCCCTGCGCGGCGGGGATTGATCAGCGGTACCGGGCACGGTGCAAAAAAAAGCCCGGTGAAGACCGGGCTTTTCGTCGAAGCGGCTTCGAGCCTACTCGATAAGGATGGCTTCCGCAGGACAATCGGTTGCAGCGTCTCTCACAGCGGTTTCGAGATTTGCGGGAACGAGGGGGTTGATGACCTCTGCCGTGTCCTTCCCCATCTTGAAGACCTGGGGAACACCGTCCGTGCAAAGTCCGCAGGCGGTGCAGAGATCAGGGTCTATCCTCACCTTCATCGGCAGCTCCTTTCATGTTGGAATTGCCCTATGGTAGCTCAGTTTGCCCGATATTTCAACCACATGAAGGGCGCCTTCCATGGCTACAGGCTCGCTTTCGGCCATCCAACTCCGCGGGGTACCGCGGAAGGGCCTCGCTCGCCCTCGCCTTCCAACTCCGCGGGGTACCGCGGAAGGGCTACGCTTGACAGTTTCACCATTTTCGCTATTCTTTGCAAAGAATCTGACAGAGGGGTATTGGAGGCATCGCGATGATAGCTCTGACGATCGGCATCGTCCTCATTCTCTTCGCAGTATATGCAGTTCTTCCCGTGTCATGGAGCCTCCAATGGTGGCAGGAGGTTGTTCAGTTCCTGAAAGGGGCGGTCCCGATCCTCGCCGTCTTCATCGGCCTGATCGCTTTCTTCGTCGGCGTTGCGGACATCAAGGACAAGAGGGAGGCCAGGAAAGAGGAAGAGGAGGAGAAAGCGGAGAAGAAGGCGGAGCCGGGCAAGGGGACTACTTGACACTCTCCCGCCTGACGTGCAAACCTACCCTTCCTGCGGCCGTTGCGCCGCATTTTCCACGGAAGGGTTGAGAAACGATGAAAACGATATTCGTAAAACCCGCCGACGTCGAGCATAAATGGTACCTGATCGACGCGGAGGGAAAAGTTCTCGGCAGGCTCGCTTCGCGCGTCGTGGCGATCCTTCGCGGGAAGAACAAGCCGGAGTTCACCCCTCACTGGGACCTCGGTGACTCCGTGGTCATCATCAATGCGGACAAGATCCGCGTGACGGGGCGCAAGCCCGCGCAGAAGATGTACTACCGGCACTCGCGCTACCCGGGCGGCTTTCGCGCCGAGCCCTTCGAGAAGGTGTTCGCCCGCAAGCCCGCGTGGCCGCTGGAAAGGGCCATCGAAGGCATGCTTCCCAAGGGCCCCCTGGGCCGCAAGATCTTCAAGCGGCTGAAGGTGTACGCCGGGCCCGAGCATCCGCACGCGGCACAGAAGCCCGTCAAGCTCGAGATTTCCTGAGAAACGAGGAGAAGACCTTGGTCAAGAATCTTTCGGTTGCGACCGGAAAGCGCAAGACGTCGATTGCCCGTGTTTTCCTCCGCGACGGCGCGGGGAAGATCTCGGTGAACGGCAAGAGCGTGGAAGAGTATTTCGCGGGGTTGACCACGGCGCAGAGCGTCCGGAGCCCCCTGGACGTGACGAACAGCACTGGCAAGTTCGACGTCCTCATCACGGTGAAGGGCGGCGGTGTGTCCTCGCAGATCGAGGCCTGTCGGCACGGCATTGCCCGGGCCCTGAACACCTACGACGCATCCAACCACATGGCGCTTCGCGCCAACGGATTCCTCACGCGTGACTCGCGGATGGTGGAAAGGAAGAAGTACGGACAGGCCGGTGCACGGAGAAGGTTCCAGTTCTCCAAGCGCTGATGCAGCGCCGTCTTCCGACGGCCTGACAGTCATTTCCGTCGAGCTCAAGGGAGCCACCGGAGAGGCGGTTCGCATCCACCTCTCCGATGGCTCTTTCTTTATCCTGCACGCCGAGGTTTTTGCGCGGGAGGCCATTTCCGCGGGCACGCCCCTGGACCCGGAGAAAGTGGCCGCGCTCCTGTCCCGGTCCGAACGCGTATTCGCGCGGCTGCGCGCCCTCTCCCTTCTTTCGCGCGCGGCGCACAGCCGGAAAGGGCTCGAGCGGAAGCTCGCCTCGCGCGGATTCGGCGCCGAGGCAATACGGGACGCCATTGGCCGCGTGAGCGAGCTGGGGTACCTGGACGACAGGACGTTCGCGGAAGGCTGGGTGCGCTCACGCATGTCGGCGGGGAAGACAGGATGGAACGCGCTCTACAGGGGACTGCTCGCCAAGGGCGTGGCGCGCGCTATTGCCGAGGAGGTCGTGAGCGCGCTCTGCTCCCACGAGGATGAGCTCGAAAGCGCACGGCAGCTTTCGGAGGGGCTTTCGCCCGCAGCGGCCATCCGCAAGCTCGCCGGCCGCGGTTTTCGCTCCCGCACCATCGCGAAAGTGCTCAAGGAGAAGAAAGGTACAGGTCGTGGAGAAGGGGAGGATTGAAGTGGAAGCTGCGCTGCAGCACGGCCCGCGGCAGGTCGATGATCCGCGGCGCGCAGTCCAGGATCACCGAGTCCGATGATGCCACTATGCCTTCGTAGCTTTTCAATGGATAATCGGCGCTGTGCGCGACAGAGACCTGCGTGGGGCAGGGGATCTGCCCGATATTCCGGCGGACCTCTTCGGCCATGAGACCGGAAAAAGCAATCGGCGCATCGAGGAACACGTCGATCCGGGAAGGCGCCATCATCGTCAGCTCGCCCACGATCTCCTGGAACGCACGGGCCGTGAGCTCCGAGGAACGATAGCTGCCATGCGTTGCGGAAGAGTCCCGCAGAATCCCGTCATCCGAGATGAATACGGGAGATCCGCGAAGGTAGCTCTCCACCGTAATCAGCACATTGTACCAGTCGATGCCGAGGCTGCTGCCCGGGACATCTGCGGGGAGAACGATCTTGCTCCGCCGCGATCCGGCAATCGCCTCTGCGACGATGCCGCGGAACATGCTGTTGCGCTGCACGCGCGTCAGCCGGTGCCTGTCCCCGACGAGTTTCAACGTCGCTTTTTCCGGATAGCCTTTCTCTCTGAGGTACTTGTATTCGGCGCAGGCTTCGGAGAAGAAATTCGTTGACATTATGGATATAATTGGTATACTGAATAGTATTGAGAATTGCCAGTGTTGCCCGACACTGTCGAAAGGATAACAATGATGGGAAAGAAAGAAAAGAAGGTAAGGATATTTTCCGCGCTCGAAGTCGCTGACATCTGCGGCGTCGTCAACCAGACCGCAATCAACTGGATAAAGAACGGATTCCTGAAAGCTTTCATGACGCCGGGCGGTCAGTACCGGGTGTACGCGGAGGATCTCTTTGCCTTTCTCTCTTCCCGCGGCATGAGGATCCCTGCCGAGCTCGCGGAGAGCCAGGAAGAGGGGCCTGACTGGGGGCGCATCCTGATCGTGGACGACGACCAGGCCATCAACACCGCGCTGAAAAGATACCTGACGCGAAAGATGCCCAGCTCTACGATCATGCAGGCGTTCGACGGTTTCGAGGCGGGCAAGCTCATCTCGGAGGCGCGCCCGGGCGTGATCCTCCTGGACATCAGCCTGCCCGGTATCGACGGGCACAAGCTGTGCCGGCGGATCAAGGAAGACCAGGCGCTCGGCTCGCCGATCATCATCGCCATCACGGGAATCGCGGAAGACGACGTGGAGGCGACCATCCTGGAGGAAGGCGCGGACGCGTTCTTCCGCAAGCCGTTGAACTTCGAGAAGCTGGAGGAGAAGATCGGGGAGCTCTCCACGGCGCGCGTGGCGAGGAAAGTAGCGGATGAGCGATAAGCCCGTCATCCTCGTGGTCGAGGACGAGGATTCCATACGCCTCACGCTCCGCGACTACTTGAAAAAGAAGGGGCACGAGGTGATCGTGGCCTCCGACGGGGTCGGTGCCATCAAGCAGATCCTCGATCATCCCGTCGACCTCGTCGTGACCGACTACCGGATGGATATCCTCGGGGGCGACTATTGGATACGGTTCCTGCGGGAGTTCTGCACGAACAAGAAAGTCATCATCACCAGCGGCTTCCTGCAGCCTGAGTTCCCCATCCCGTTTCCCGTCGTGTACAAACCGTACGACTATGCCGAGCTGGAGGCGATGATCCGCACCACGCTCGCGGGGAGTGGGGCCTGAGCGCTGGCCCATGGCGGAGAACAGGGCCGCCCCGGGCGGCGAACAGCGGGCCTTCCGGGCGCTCGTGATCGGTCGCGTGCAGGGAGTCGGTTTCAGGTACTCGGCCATCCACGAAGCGCGAAGGCTTGGAATCAAGGGCACAGTCTCCAACCAGCCGGATGGCAGCGTCGAGGTCGTGGCTGAAGGAGAGGCGGACAGGCTTGCCCGGCTCGTCTCCTGGCTCCGCAAAGGCCCTCCCGGCGCTCACGTGCGTGACCTTCAAATCCAGTGGATGCCCTTCACCGGCCGGTACACCGACTTCGAAGTCGAGTTCTGATACATGGTGCCGCGTTCACGCGGAACGCGTGCTCCGCGCGGCTTGCCCGCTGCTACTTGCACTCGCCCCGTGGTTCTGGTAGAAGGAGCGCAGCCCGGGGACATGAGGAGAAGGTGAATGTGCGGAATATTCGGCTACGCGGGACCCGATGCGAACCCTGAGGTCCTGATCGAAGGCATCAAGAGACTCGAGTATCGGGGCTACGACTCCTGGGGCGTCTGCGTCGCGTTCAACGATCAGCTCTCCATGCTTCGGCGGGTGGGGAGAATCGGCGGGGTGGACGGCGGCGCGCTGGGCCTTGGGTCTCACGGGTCCGCCGGCGCGGGAATCGCCCATACACGCTGGGCCACACACGGCGCGCCGACCGAGGCCAACGCGCATCCTCACGTCGACTGCTCGGGGAAGATAGCCGTCATCCACAACGGCATCATCGAAAACCATTCCGCCCTGCGCACCAAGCTCATCGCGCAGGGGCATCGATTCATCAGTGAAACGGACACGGAGGTCATCCCGCACCTCATCGAGGAGCTCCTGAAGACGGAGCCCACGTTTTCCGCGGCGTTTCTTGCCGCCATGAAGCTCCTGGTCGGGGCCTACGGCATTGCCACCCTGTGGGCGGGAGAGCCCGGCTCGGTCCACGTGGCGCGGCACGGCAGCCCCATCGTCCTCGGCCTGGGGAAGAACAAGACGCTCGTGGCGAGCGACCCGGCGCCGCTCGTGGCCCACACGCGCGAGGTGATCTACCTGGACGACGGTGAAGCCGCCATCCTGCATTCCGACGGGTTCGAGACCAGGACCCTGGAGGGCGCGCCTGTCAGCAAGCGCGTGCAGCAGATCGCCTTCAGCCTTCCCGACGTCGAAAGGGGCGGATTTCCCCATTTCATGCTCAAGGAGATCTCCGAGCAGCCCGAATCGATTCACAACGCCTTCCGCGGCAGGATCGTGCGCTCCGAAGGCACCGCCAAGCTGGGGGGCGTCGAAGAGGCAGTGCTGCGAAAGACGAAGCGCTGCCATATCGTTGCCTGCGGCACGTCATGGAACGCGGGCCTGATCGGAAAGTACCTGCTGGAGAACCTCGCGCGCATCCCCACGCAGGTGACCTTCGGGGCCGAGTTCCGCTATTCGCACCCTGTCCTCGAACCGGACACCATGGTGATTGCCGTCAGTCAGTCCGGGGAGACCGCGGACACCCTTGCCGGTGTGCGCGAGGCCAAGCTCGCCGGCGCGGAGACCATCGGTATCTGCAACGTGGTCGGATCGAGCATCGCCCGGGAGTGCGGCAAAGGCATCTATATTCATGCCGGCCCCGAGATCGGCGTCGCCTCCACCAAGGCGTTCACGAGCCAGCTCGTGGTCCTGAGCCTCCTGGCGGTGCACATGGGGCGCATGCGCGGGCTTTCCCTTCGCGCAGGGCTTCTCTACCTGGACGCGCTGGAGCGCCTGCCCGAGCAGACGGCGCACATCCTGGCGCAGAAGGACCGCATTGCGGAGATCGCCCGGAAGTACGCGCGCTGCGACAACTTCCTCTTCGTGGGCAGGCTGTACGAGTATCCTACCGCCCTGGAAGGGGCTTTGAAGCTGAAAGAGATCTCGTACATCCACGCCGAGGGCGTGCAGGCCGCCGAGATGAAACATGGCCCCATCGCCCTGATCGAACCGGGCGTGCCGACCGTCCTGCTGGCGGCCCAGGCGGAGATCAGGGACAAGATGATGGGGAACGCGAACGAGATCCTGGCGCGCAAGGGCAAGATCATCGCGGTGGCGCAGGAGGGGGACCACGAGCTTGCGAAGCTCGCGGCGGACGTGATCTACATCCCCCGGACGCTCGACGCCCTGGTGCCCATCCTGGCGGTCATCCCCCTGCAGCTCTTTGCGTACTATACGGCGGTCGAACGCGGATGCGACGTGGACAAGCCGCGCAACCTCGCCAAGAGCGTGACGGTGGAGTAGGGGAATGGCCACACAGATCGTCCTCTTCGAAGACCACCTCCTGTGCGACATGAGCCCCATCACCCTGACCCGCCCGGCCTTTGCCGTGACGTGCGCGTGCTGCACGCTGTTCGACATCGTCTCCGCGGCGGCGGGCGGTGCCGGCTGGGTGGTGCGTGACTATCTCTCCGGGTCTGCCGGCCTTCGGTATGCCCGCCAGCCGCTGGGCACGGGGCCGAAGCTCTTCCTCAACGCGTCGATCGTGCCGGACGTGCGCTACGGGGAGCGGATCCGCCAGCTTGCCGCGGAAGCGCGGCCGTTCGTGGCCACCGCGGGAGGAAGGGTGTCGGCCGCCTTGCTGCCCGCGGGGGTATCTGCGCCGAGCCCGCTCACATCGGAGAACGTCACCCCATGGCTCCTGGAGCTGAAGCTGCCGCTGCACGACGAAGAGTACTTCAAGACGCTCGATCACCAGTACGAGGTGATCAAGTACATGGAGCCGCTGTTTCCCGGAAACATCGCCGAGCGCATACGCACCGGATCGTACCGCGAATGGAAACCCGGCGTGTTCTGCGCGGAGAACGTCTTCGTCGCGGACACGGCGGTCTTTCGCACCCGGGAGGGACCCGTGGTCCTGGAACGCGGCGTGGAGGCGCTGGACTTCACGTACTTCGTCGGCCCCGTGCACGTGGGGGCAAAATCGCGCGTCATCGAGCGCGCGTCTCTCAAGGAGCGCGTCTGCGTGGGAGAGACCTGCAAGATCGGCGGCGAGGTGGAGGCGAGCGTCATCGAGAGCTTCACCAACAAGCAGCACCACGGTTTTCTCGGGCACTCGTGGGTGGGCTCGTGGGTGAATCTCGGCGCCGGCACGAGCAACAGTGATCTGAAGAACACCTATGGCGAAGTGCGCCTGGAATACCCGCATCGGCGGGTGGATACCGGCATGCAGTTCCTGGGCTGCGTGATAGGAGACTTCGCGAAGAGCGCCATCAACACGAGCATCTTCACGGGCAAGATCGTCGGCGTCGCGAGCATGCTCTACGGTTCGATCGGCTCCAATGTGGCCAGCTTCTGCAACTATGCGCGCTCCTTCGGCCAGATCACCGAATGCCCCGTGGACCAGGCCATTCTGATCCAGAAGAGGATGTTCGAGCGCCGCGGCATTCAACAGACCCCCGAGGATGCGGAGCTGCTTCGAACGGTTTTCGAGCTGACCCGCACCGAGCGGCTGATTTCGGACGAGCCTCCGTCACTGTAGCCCCCGGGCCTGGCGTACGCCCCATTTCTCGGGCCCAGGCACGCACCACAAACACGCCTAAATGTACGTTTGAGCATGTATTTCATTGCTCTGCTCCCGCAGGCCAGGACTGCGCCAGGCCCTTACCCCGCCAATCCCTGGTATTGACAGAGATCGACCTGCCGGTGTTACCATCGGCTATCTATGCATAGACTGTCTATGTAGGAGGGTCGATCATGCGAAGAACACTATCTGTCCTGATTCTGGTGGGTCTTGCGGTTATTGCGCTGCCAATGACAGCCGCTGCACTGGGGCTGGACGTCGAAGCAAAGGCGGGCGCAGGTATCGGGCTCGGGGCGACAGACAACCCGGATATCACGGGCGCGGCACGCATAGCAGCGGACGGCGGCGTGAATGTCGATGTCTACCTGTTCGCCCTCGGGTCGGTTGATCTCGGGATTTCCGTGGGTGCCGAGTACTCGTATCTCACTTTCCACAGCGTGTGGAGCAACCTGCCCTCACCGCCGTTTCCCGCCCCCGGCATTGATCAAACCACCGATGCGACCTATGGCTATTTCAACCTGCCCATCTCGCTCGTCTGCAAGGTTCCGGTCAGCGAAGCCGTCCAGGTCGTCATCCGCGGCGGCGGGTTCATCGGGTATTTCCTCGGCGGCTCGGCGGATCTGGCCTACAGCAGCATCCTGCCGGACAGCACCTCGAAGCTGGACTCCAGCAATACCATCCGGTGGGAATACGGCCTGCACTTTACCGCGGGCGCCGACATCGCCCTTGGCGGAGGCCTCTCCCTGGCCCCTGCCGTTCAGTTCAACATGGGGCTCACCGACACATCCAAGAACACCGCGCAGGCCGGCACCTTCAAGGATACCTTCTGGTCGCTCACCGCCATCGTCGGGATCAAGTACAAGGTGCTCTGACTCTGGATGCCGGGGAAGTGCACGGAATATCGCGCAGTTCCCCGGCTGATAGAATGCCACGGAATACCGTGGCCGATTTGACAGCTTCACGGAGAAGGCATACGCTCTAGGCACTTCACGCTGTGGCTTCCTGGTGTCGGGCGTATGGCGCAAGGAGGTTCGATATGCAGAATCTGGAAAAAGTTCAGACCGAAATCCAGAAGGTGATCGGGGAGGATCCCACCATTCGGGAGGCGAACCGCATCATCGTCACCGTCGAAAAGAGGAGCATCTTCAAAGGCGGCAAGGAGATCGTGGTCCTGAAGGGCAGTGTCCACTCGGAGATAGACAAAGCCAAGGTCGAGGCGCTTGCCCGGAAGCATGCCGCGGGCCGCGAGGTGGTGGACGCAATCAACGTCCTGTCCTAGGACCTGGACACGGATTCCCCAAACGGCCCCGGAAACTTTTTCACCGTCTCGTAGACGAACCGCGCTACGGCTGGCTCGATCTGCCCGCTGGCCTTCCAGAATCGCTCCGCCACCGGATCCCTGCTGAACTCGCCATCCGCGATGATCACCGGCGTCATTTTTGCGTGACCCGGGACTTCACCCGCATCGATGCGGTTGTGCTGGAACCCGTGTTCCCGGGTCCATGTGAGAGCGCGCTCACGTTCGAGCTTGTCATAGCAGAGCTGGAAACCAATGAGGGCCCTGTCATCCGAGTACCACACAATGAGGTCGAAATACTCATCGGTGAACCAGCGGCGGAAGCCTTCCCCCTCTATCTGCCGCGGGTTGTGTATCTCAGTGAGCATTCCTGAGCCTCCTTCTCACTTGACTTTCTGCCTTGTCGTTCCTACCTATGCATTATAATGAACGCCGCCGATCACGTCGCCCTCCTCAGGGGGGCGCTGCAGGCGCCTGGAGGCGCATGGGCTGACCTGGGCTCAGGCTCCGGAGCATTCACCCTCGCGCTGGCGGAGCTGCTCGGCCCCGAGTCCAGAATCTGGTCGGTGGACAGCGACGCGCGCGCTCTCCGTGCCCAGGAACAAGAGCTGCGAGCGCGTTTTCCGCGCCTGCCCGTGCGGCTCATCCGCGCGGACTTCAATGACAGCCTGGACATCTCCGGGCTGGACGGAATCGTGATGGCCAACTCCCTGCATTTTCAGAAGGATGCGTGCGCCGTGCTCGTCCATGTTTCCCGATGGCTGAAGCCGGGCGGGAGAGTAGTCGTTGTCGAGTACGACATCGAAGCGGCCAATCCATGGGTCCCGTATCCGCTGCCGTTTTCCCGGCTTCCCGCGGCGGCTGCCTGCGCCGGCCTGTCGGAACCGCGGCTCATTGACTCCCGGCCGAGCCGCTATCATCGCAGGGTCTATTCCGCCGTCTGCGAGAAACCGGCGCGCACCGGGGCCCGGTAGAAGGGTCTCTCAGCCGGTTCGGTCGGACACCGGTATGTAGGGCCGCTCCGACGGGCCCTTGTACAGGCTTTCCGGCCTGTAGATACGGTTGTTGTGCTCCCTCTGCTCCAGGACGTGCGCGAGCCAGCCAGCCACACGCGCCGTGGCAAAGATGGGGGTGAAGAGAATCTTGGGAATGCCGAGCAGGGTGTAGACGGCACCCGAGAAGAAGTCCACGTTCGGATAGAGCGGTTTGCCCTTTTCCTCCATCCGCTCGCGGAATTGCCGCTCCACCTCTTTCAATATCTCGTAGAGACGGCCGTCTCCCTTCTTCTCCGAAAGCTCCTTGAGGAATTCTTCCATGACGTAGGAGCGCGGGTCCTTCACCTTGTATTCCCGGTGCCCCATGCCGGGGACCTTGCGCTTCTCCGCGATGGCCTTGTCCATCCAGGCGCCCACGTTTTCCCGGGAGCCGATGGCATCCACCATGTCCATCACCTTCTCGTTGGCCCCGCCGTGGAGAGACCCGTGCAGCGCTCCCATGGCCGCCGAGATGCTGCAGTAGCAGGTGGAGATGGTGGATGCAACCACGCGCGCCGTGAAGGTGGAGGCGTTGAACTCGTGCTCCGCGTGCAGCACGAGGCAGGCGTCCATGATCTTTCCCTCGTACTCCTCGGGCTCTGTCCCCCGGAGCATGTAGAGGAAGCTTGCGCCGTGAGAGAGGTCCAGCCGCGGCTGCACCAGGTCCTTTCCCTGCCGGGACCGCTGGTAGGCGGCCACCACGCTCGCCACCTGCACGACCTGGTGGAGAGTCTGGCGGCAGTTGCACGTGGTCGAATGCTGGATCGTGTGCTCCACGTAGCTGGAGATGTAGGCGACCACGGACTGGAGGAGCTGCATGGGATGCGCGCCCGGGGGGAACGCCTTTATCATCTCCCCTACCTGCGCGGGGATGTGCCCGGCTGGCTCTCATGCGCGGCCGCCACTCATCCAGCTCCGCGGCAGTCGG
Organism: uncultured Spirochaetota bacterium; assembly: GCA_963734545.1. GTDB lineage: Bacteria > Spirochaetota > Spirochaetia > SZUA-6 > Fen-1364 > Fen-1364. Next base: position 69,115 of record CAVTHO010000001.1, read on the forward strand.
GAGCTTTTCATACAGGAGGAGATAGGTGACCTCCTCGAAGTCAGAGTTCCTTGCCAGGTCCTCTATGGCGTAGCCGCGGTAGTACAGCTTGCCTTTCTGGCCGTCGATGCGGCACACGGTCGTCTCATCCGCGATAATCCCTTCGAGCCCCTTCGAATAGGTCCCGGTTTCCAGGCTCATGCTGCTCGGCCTCCCTCGTTGCGCACGTCTATGCCTCGATGAACAGTCGCCACGGATCCTCCACGAGCTCTTTCACCCTGCGGAGGAAAGTCACCGCTTCCTTGCCGTCGATAAGGCGATGATCGTAGGTGAGCGCCACGTACATCATCGGTCGTATCACCACTTTTTCCCCGTCCGCCGCCTGCTCCGCAACCGGTCTTCTCTGGATGGTGTGCATGCCGAGAATTGCCGACTGGGGATAGTTGAGCAGGGGAGTGGAGAGGAGCGAGCCGAACACGCCGCCGTTCGTGATGCTGAATGTTCCTCCCGCGAGCTCATCCGGGAGGATCTTCTTGTCGCGCGCCCGGGCGGCCAGGTCAGCGATGGCGGTTTCCAGCCCGGCAAGACCGAGCTTGTCCGCACTTCGGATGACGGGCACCAGGAGCCCCCTGTCCGTGGAGACAGCCACGCCGAGATCGAAGGTCTCGCTGTAGACGATCTCGTCTCCCTCGATGCGCGCGTTCACGATCAGGCATCTCCGCCAGGGCCATGCAGCACGCCTTGACGAAGAAGGACATGAAGCCCAGCTTCACCCCGTGCGCGCGCTCGAACTCATCCTTATACCGTGCGCGCAGGTCGGTGATCTTCTGCATGTTCACTTCGTTGAACGTGGTGAGGGATGCGGTTGCGTGCTGCGCTTCCACCAGCCGCGCCGCAATGCGCTTGCGCAGCGTGGTCATGTGCACCCGGCGGCTCGCCGTTGGCCAGCGTGACGTGCGGCGCCGTATCCGCAGGCCTCGGCGCAGGCGCGGGTTGCGCCACGGCGGGCCGCGGCGCCGAATCCACGGGGTACCGTGGCGCGGGGGCCGGCCCCTCAACGCGGGTCGCGGTCGGTGCGGGCGTGGTCGGCGCGGGCGCGGCAGCCGCGTTCTGCGCCGCGCTCTTCGCGGTCGAGCTCTTTGCAGTCGAGCGGGACGCCGCGGCTGCGGCGGCCTTCTCCACGTCCACTGCCCCGACGACCTGTCCGATCGTCACCTCCGTGCCTGCCGCGACGGAAATCGAAAGCGAGCCGGTGGCGGGAGCGGGCACGGTCACGGTCGCCTTGTCGGTTTCCAGCTCGAAAAGGTCGCTCCCTTCCTCCACATGATCCCCTTCGGCCTTCAGCCAGGAGGCGAGGATCCCCTGCGTGACTGATTCGCCCACGGAAGGCACCTTGATGTCCAGCTTCACGTCCTATTCCTCACTTTCCCTGGCTTTCGCGCGGCGTTCCCCAATGGCCGCGTGGACAACCTGAAGCTGCTCCCGGAGGTGCCGCGAGTGGGACCCCGTGGCCGGGCTGGCGCTTCCGGGCCGGCCGATGTAAGTGAGGGTCACATCCGGGAACTCCTCGGAGAACCTGTCCTTGACGAAGAGCCAGGCCCCGCGATTCCGCGGCTCCTCCTGTACCCACACGACTTCCGAGCCGGCCTTGTATTCCTGCAGCACGGCGGCCAGCTTTGCCTTAGGGAACGGGTACAACTGCTCGACACGAACGATCGCCGTGGACAGGTCCTTGCGCTCTTCCCGGGCGGCAAGCAGATCGTAGAATATCTTGCCCGAGCAGAGCGCCAGCCGCTTCGCCTTCTTCGGCTTCAGGGGATCGTCGAGGACTTCCTGGAAATCGCCTTCCGACAGCTCGCTGAGGTGTGAGACGGCGCGCGCGTTTCGGAGGAGGCTCTTGGGTGTCATGACGATCAGCGGCTTGCGGAAGCTGCGCTTCACCTGGCGCCTGAGGAGATGGAAGTATTGCGCCGGGGTCGTGCAGTTGCACACCTGGATATTGTCTCGCGCGCAGAGCATGAGGAATCTCTCCATGTGCGCGCTGGAGTGCTCGGGCCCCTGTCCTTCGAAGCCGTGAGGGAGAAGGAGAACGATGCCGCTCACCGTTCCCCACTTCGCCTCTCCGCCCGCCACGTAATTGTCTATGATGACCTGGCCGCCATTGGAGAAGTCTCCGAACTGCGCTTCCCAGATTGCCAGCGCGCGCGGGCGGCCGAGGGTGAAGCCGTATTCGAAACCGAGCACCGAGTATTCGGACAGCGGGCTGTCGTAGACCGAGAACTGGACCTGGTCCGGAGCCAGGTTGGCCAGCGGGGTGTACGGCTGCGGCAGGAGAGACTCCGCGTCCCACCACACCAGGTGACGCTGGGAAAAGGTTCCCCTGGCCGTGTCCTGCCCGCTCAGGCGCATAGGCACGCCTTCCAGAATGAGCGAGCCGAAGGCAAGGGATTCCGCGAACGCCCAATCCAGCGTGCCGTCCTTTGCCAGGCGCGCGCTCTTCTCCTCAAGGATCCTCCTGAGCTTGGGGTGCATGTGAAAGTCCGGGCGGCACCGTGGTGAGCTTGCCGACGAGCATGCGGAGCATGTCCTCCGATGGCCCGGGGATCCTCTCATCCCAGCTCCAGGCGTTCGACGGTCCGGCAGGCTTTGCCGCGGGGGAAGCGGGTGCTCGTGCCGCCTGCAGCGCTTCTTTCAGCGAGACGCGGAAATCCTTGCGAAGGCTCTGCTCCTGCTCCGTCGTGATGAGCCCGGCCTCCATACAGCGCTCCGCGTACATGACGGGCTGGCTCTTCTTCTTCTCGATGATCCTGTACATGAGGGGATGCGTGAAGGACGGATCGTCTCCCTCGTTGTGGCCGTACTTGCGGTAGCAGAATATATCCACCACCACGTCCCGGCCGAAGGTCTGGCGGAACCGGAGCGCAAGCTCGATGGTGTAGATCACCGCGTCAGGGTCGTCTCCGTTCACATGGAAGACAGGCACCGGCAGCATCTTGGCAACGTCCGTGGGAAAGAACGTGGAGCGCGCGTCCCGTGACGAGGTGGTGAATCCGATCTGGTTGTTGATCACGATGTGAAGGGTGCCGCCGGTCTTGTAGCCCTTGAGCGTGGCAAGGTTGAAGGTCTCCGCAACCACGCCCTGTCCCGAGAATGCCGCATCCCCGTGCAGCACGATGGGCACCACTCTCCTGCGGTCATCGTCTCCCAGCTCCCTCTGGACCGCGCGCGCCATGCCCTGCACCACGGGGCCCACGGATTCGAGATGGCTGGGGTTGGCCACCAGGCTCACCTTGACCGTGCGGCCGTCCGGGGTCTCGTGGTCCATCTGGTAGCCCAGGTGGTAGCGGACGTCTCCGCTGCCTCCGTAGTCATCGGGGTCCTCGTAGCCCTCGAACTCGGCGAACACGTCTTCAAGGGGCTTTCCGAGGATTCGGTTGAGCACGGTCAACCTGCCCCTGTGCGTCATGCCCAGGATCAGCTCGCTGATTCCCATTGCGGGCGCGCTGTCCACCACGTGGTGCAGGGCGGGTATGACCACCTCCGCTCCCTCCAGGGAGAAGCGCTTCTGCCCGATGAAGGCCGTATGCATGAAGTGCTCGAACTCCTCCGCGCGCGTCAGGTCCTCGAGGATGAGCAGTTTCTTTTCGTTGTCAAACACGGGCCGGTTGCGGGTGGACTCCATCTGCTGGATCAGCCACTTGCGCATTGGCTTGTTCTGGATGTGCAGGAACTCCACCGCAACGGTGGAGCAGTAGGTCTGGCGGAGAGCGCGGATTATTTCAGACAGCTTCATCCTGGACGGGGTCATGACGCGCCCCGCGGAGAACTCCTTGTCCAGGTCCTCCTCCGTGAGCCCGAACTCCGCCAGGGTGAGCTGTTCGTAGTTGTGCGCGGGCTCCGTGTAGTAGTTCTGCTGCTCCCCCTGCGCGGGGGCCAGGGGGTTCAGATGCGCGTAGAGATAGCCGACGTCCCGGTAGCTCCAGATGAGGCTGTCCACCCGGCTCTGCTTGTACACCATGTCGGAGGAGACCAGGGGCGGCGCACCGGCGCCTTCGATGCTCTCCTGGAGCACCTGGGTGCTCTCCTCCTCCCGGAAAACCTCGTCCCACCTGTTGTCCACGGAGCGCGAGTCACGTTCCCACGCCTCGTGCAGCTCTTCCAGCCATGGAAGATTGACTGCGGAGAGCGCCGAACCGTCCTTGCTCATTACTTCGATCCTCCCACCTTGCGCTTCAACCTTGCCGCTATCAGCCCGGGAATCTCATCCGGCCTTTCCGCCACGGGCACGTTCGCCGCTCGCAGCGCCTTGACCTTGGCGTCCGCGGTTCCCCTGCCGCCGGAGACGATTGCGCCGGCATGACCCATACGCTTTTCCGGCGGAGCGGTAAGGCCGGAAATGAACGCCGCGACCGGCTTGCGCATGCTGCCGTGTATGTATTCCGCGGCTTTCTCTTCGTCCTCGCCGCCTATCTCTCCAATCAGGACCACCCCCGCCGTGCCGGGGTCTTCCTCGAAGAGCTTCAGGAGCTCGACAAAACCCGTGCCGATCACCGGGTCTCCCCCCACGCCGATGCAGGTGGATTGTCCCAGCCCGGCGCGCGTGAGCGCCCACACCACCTCGTAGGTAAGGGTCCCGCTGCGCGAGATCACGCCGATGTCCCCCTGCTTGTGAATCCGGCCCGGCATGATTCCCGCCTTGCTCTCCCCCGGCGTAATGAGCCCGGGGCAGTTGGGGCCGATGAGTCGGCAGCCGTGCGCGGCGAGAGAGTGGGTGTTCTCGATCATCTCGAGCACAGGAATCCCTTCCGTGATGCAGATCACCAGGGGGATGCGCGCGTCCGCCGCTTCGTGCAGCGCGGCGCTTGCGAAACGTGCCGGCACAAAGATCACCGTGCAGTCCGCCCCTGTCTTCTCCACGGCCTGCGCCACCGTGTCGAACACAGGGATGCCCTGCACGTCCTGGCCGCCCTTGCCGGGGGTGACGCCGCCCACCACCTGGGATCCGTACTCCCGCATGGAAAGCGCGTGGAAGGAACCGTCCCTCCCGGTAATCCCCTGTACAATGATACGTGAGTCTTTGCCGAGAAGGATGCTCATTTCGATGCCTTTCCCGCGCGCGCCACGACCGCCTTGACCGCCTCGGTCAGGTCGTCGTAGGCCTCGATACCGGCTGCCGAGAGTATCTGCCGGCCCTCTGCCTCGTTCGTCCCGATCAGCCGGATCACGAGCGGAACCGGGATGCCGAGCTTCTCCCGCGCCATCAGGATCCCCCGCGCAATGTCGTCACACCGTGTGATGCCGCCGAATATGTTGATGAGGACCGCGCGGATGTGATCCTTGCGGAGTATGATCCGAAGCGCGCTCAGCACCTTTTCAGGGTTGGAGCTTCCGCCCACGTCCAGGAAATTGGCCGGGCTCGCGCCGAAGTACTTGATCAGGTCCATGGTGGCCATGGAAAGACCGGCGCCGTTGACGATGCAGCCGATGGTGCCGTCGAGGCTGACGTAGGAAAGCCCGTTGGCCCGCGCTTCCAGCTCATCCGCCCCATATTCCTCGGGGCTTCGAAGCGCCTCCAGCTCGGGGTGCTTGTACAAGGCGCTGTCATCGAATATCACCTTGGCGTCCGCTGCAACCAGCCGGCCTCCGGGCACCAGCGCGCAGGGATTGATCTCCACCAGCGAACAGTCTTTTGCGCTGAAAAGCTTCCACATTCCGTCCACGATGGTCCACGCCTGGGCCGCGAGGTCCGGCGAGGGAAACGCGCGTGACAGGGCGCTGAAGTGCTTCTCGCGGACGAGCCCCGCCTCCGGATCGAGGGGGAACCTCACGATTTTTTCCGGCTCCTTCACCGCGACTTCCTCTATCTCCATGCCCCCCGAGGCGCTGGCGATGCACTGCACCGCCCGGGCCGACCTGTCCACCGTGAGGCTGACATAGAACTCGGACTGGATGTCCACTGCCCGGGCCACCAGCACGCGCTGCACTTCGATGCCCTTGATCTTCATTCCGATGATGTCTCGCGCCAGGGACATGGCCTCCTCGGGGCTGTTCGCCATCTTCACGCCGCCGGCTTTGCCCCGTCCGCCCACCAGCACCTGGGCCTTGATCATCACGGGACAACCTGTCCTCCTGGCGATTTTCTGCGCCTCCTCCGGCGTGGCCGCTACCTCCCCCTCCGGCACCGGGATTCCGAACTCACGAAGAAATGTCTTGGCCTGGTACTCGTGAAGCTTCATACGCGGGCTTCCTTGCTCCTTGTGATCGTCCGCTTGATCGCGTTGATGTTCTTCGTCACCTTGATCTCCCGCGGGCAGACCCGCGTGCAGTTGAAATGATTCTCACAGCCCCATGCGCCGTCCCGGGGCTCGTCCAGGACAGGCAGCCTGTCAGCCAGACCCTTGTCCCGGCTGTCGAACAGGAACCGCGCAGCCTGCACGAGCGCGGCCGGGCCGATGTAGCGCGGAATGGCTCGCCAGTATCGGGCACGAGGAATAACAGGACCCGCAGAGGATGCACGCGGTGGTATCGTCGAAGGCAGCGCGCTCGGACGCGCTCTGGATCCTCTCCTTCTCGGGCACCGGCTCATCGTTGATGAGGAAAGGCTTGACCGCACGGTACTTTTCGAAGAACTCGGCCTGGTCCACCATGAGGTCTTTCTGCACGGGCATGTACTTCAGAGGGGCGATGGTGACGACGGCATTCTCTTTCTGCGCCACGTCCCGCACGAGCGTCTTGCACGCCAGGCGTTCCACGCCGTTGATGATCATGGCATCCGAGCCGCACACGCCGTGCGCGCAGCTCTTGCGGAAAGACAGGCTGCCGTCCTGTTCGTTCTGCACCTTCATGAGAGCGTCCAGGATCCGGTCGGTCGGCTCGACCTCCACGGGATAGTCCTTGTCGTGCGGTCTCTTGTCCTTCTCCGGGTTGAATCGCTTTATGCGAAGCACGATTTTCATTTCAGACTCCTCTCCTCGTCAGTATACGCGGGGCTTGGGCTTCCACGTGGTGATGTCCACGGGCCGGGCCGCCAGCCTCACCTCGCCATCTTCCAGCCACGCGAGGCTGTGCTTCAACCAGCGCTCGTCGTCACGCGCTTCATGATCGTCCCGCGCGTGCGCGCCCCGGCTCTCCGTCCGGGCCCGGGCAGCGGCTGCGGTGAGCAGGGAGAGATCGAGAAGGTTCTGGAGCTCCAGCAGGCCGAGGATGTCGCCGTTGTAGCGCTTGCCCGCATCCTGGGCGCGCACCTCGGTCCAGCTTGCGCGAAGCTGCCGTATCTTCTCCACGGCCTTTGCCAGGTCCGCCTCGTTTCTGAATATGCCCACCTGCTCCATCATCACGGTTTCCATTTCCTCCCGCAGCGCGCCCCCGTGCGGGCCCTTGGCGCCGTCCGTGAGCCGCGCCACCTCGGCGCGCGCCGGCTGGTCGGCGCTCTCCGGCACCTGGCCGATCTCCGCCTCCTTCACGAACGCGGCAATGTGCTTCCCCGCCCGCCTGCCGAACACGACGATGTCGACGAGGCTGTTCGTGCCGAGCCGGTTTGCGCCGTGCACGGAGACGCAGGCGCACTCCCCCGCCGCGTACAGGCCTTCGTAGAACCCGCCCTCCCCGTCAGCAAGCACCCTGCCGTCCAGGTCCGTGGGGATTCCTCCCATGGCATAGTGGGCAGTGGGCTGTATGGGGATGGGCTTGTCAGCCGGGTCGATACCGAGGTACGTGCGGCTGAAGCCGGTGATGTCGGGGAGCTTCTTCTCCAGCACGTCTTTCCCGAGCTGCGTCGTGTCCAGGAGCACGTAGTCGTCGATCTTCCCGTCTCCCCGCATGCCGTTGCCGGCCTTGATCTCCGTCAGGATGGCGCGGGAGATCATGTCCCGCGGCGCGAGGTCCAGGAGCTTGGGCGCGTAGCGCTCCATGAAGCGCTCACCGCTGCGGTTCCTGAGGATCCCCCCTTCACCGCGCACCGCTTCCGTGATGAGGATGCCCATGCCGCGGATACCGGTGGGGTGGAACTGGTAGAACTCCATGTCCTCCATGGGGACGCCGCGCCGCGCGAGCACGGCGGGGCCGTCACCCGTGTTCGCATGGGCGTTGGACGTGATGCGGAACATCCGCCCGAACCCGCCGGTGGCAAAAAGCACCGCCTTGGACTTGAACGTGTGGATCTCGCCGGTGGCGAGCTCGAGGGCCACGACGCCGCGGCATTTCCTTCCCTCGATCAGTACGTCGAGAACGTGGAACTCGTCGAAGAACTCCACCCCGTTCTTGATGCACTGCTGGTAGAGGGTCTGGAGGATCATGTGGCCCGTGCGGTCCGCCGCGTAGCAGGAGCGCTTGACCGGCGCTTCCCCGAAGTTCCTGCGTGTGCCCGCCGAAACGCCTCTGGTCGATCTTTCCCTCCGGGGTGCGGTTGAAGGGAAGTCCCCTGTTTTCCAGGTCGTAGACCGCCCGCACGGCGTCCTCCGCCAGGAGGATTGCCGCGGACTGGTCCACCAGGTAGTCGCCGCCTTTCACCGTGTCGAAGGCATGCCACTCCGGCCTGTCCTCCTCCACGTTGCCCAGCGCGGCGCCGATGCCTCCCTGCGCCGCGCCGGTGTGGCTGCGCATGGGGTAGAGCTTGGAGAGCACCGCCGTGCGCGCCACCGCGCTTGCTTCCAGGGCCGCGTAGAGCCCCGCGCCGCCCGCGCCGACGATTATCGCCTCGTACTCGTGCAGCATTCCGGTTCCTCCCTAAATGCCTTCCAGGTCCGCGAGGCCCTTGCGGACCGACTCCGCGGATGCCTCCAGAGCTCTTCTTTCTATTTCGCTGAGGGGGAGCTCGACGATCCGCTCCACGCCGTTCCTGCCCATGATCACCGGCACCCCGAGGTAGATGTCCTTCAAGCCGTACTCCCCCCGCAGGAACGCGGAAGCGGGGACCAGGCGCTTCTCGTCCTTGATCACGGCCTCCACCATCTTTGCCACGGATGCGCCCGGCGCATAGAAGGCGCTCCCCGTCTTCAGGAGAGAAACGATCTCCGCGCCGCCGGTGCGCGTGCGCTTCACCAGCTCCTCGATGCTCGCCGGGTCCAGGAGCTCGCCGATGGGAATGCCTCCCACCGAGGTGTAGCTCGTCAGGGGCACCATGTCGTCCCCATGTCCCCCCAGGACCATTGCCTGCACGTCCCCCGGCCACACGCCGAGCCGCTCCGCAATGAAGTACCTGAAGCGCGTGGAGTCCAGGACGCCGGCCATTCCCACCACCTTGCGAAGGGCGAACCCCGTCTCCCGGAGGGCGACCATGGCGATCACGTCCAGCGGATTGGTGACCACGATGACCACCGCGTTCGGGGCGCGGCGGGCGATCTCCGCCGCCGCCTTCCGGGCGATTCCCACGTTGATCTTCAGCAGGTCCATCCGGTCCATGCCGGGCTTGCGGGCGATGCCGGCCGTGATCACCACCACGTCGCTTCCCTCGATCTCCGCGAAATCGGTTGTCCCGCGGATCCGCACCTCGTAACCCCGCAGGGGCGCGGCGTGCAGGAAGTCCAGCGCTTTCGAGCGCGCCAGGCCGTCCACCACGTCCACCATGACGATGTCCGCCAGGTTCTTCTCCGCGATGTAGTAGACCGCCTTTGCGCCGACGTTGCCGGCGCCGATTACCGCGACTTTCATGCCGCGCCCCCCTTGACCGCCGCGGCCACTTTCCGGCGGATTCCAGGAAGACGGCCTTTTCCTTTGCCGAGAGCTCGGGGACGAGCACGCGCACGACCCCCTTCTCACCGATCACGGCCGGGAGGCTCAGTGCCGCATCGTTCACGCCGTATTCGCCCTGGAGCTGCACGGAGACGGGGAATATCCTGTTCAGGTTCATGTGCACCGAATCGGCCAGCTCGGCCACGGCCGCCGAAGGCGCATAGTAGGAGCTGGACCGCTTGGCCATCTCCACGACAAGGTCTCCGGCCGTGCGGGTTTCCTCTATAATAGAGGCAATTCTCTCCGCGGAGAGAAGCAGGGGGAGGGGGACACCGGAAACGCTGCTGTACCGCGGCAGACAAATCATGTCGTCCGAGTGCCTGCCGACTACCATCGCGGAGACGATCTCGGTGGACACGTTCAGCTCGCGGGCAATGAGGACGCGGAATCTCGTGGAGTCCAGTATCCCGCCGAGACCCACCACGCGCGTGCGCGGCATGCCCGACTTCTGCACGAACAGGCTGGTCAGGGAATCCACCGGCTCGGTGGCAATGACCACGGTGGCGTCCGGCGCCAGCCGGGCGATCTGCGGTGCCAGGCTGCGGATCAGGCCGGCGTTGGCGGTGAACAGGTCTTCCCGGCGCATGCCCGGGGCGCGGATTGCTCCTGCTGCCACCACCACGAGCTGCGATCCCTTTATGTCCTCGATGGAGTCCGTGCCGGCAAGCATGTTGCGGTACCGGCGGATGGGGGCGGCTTCCATGATGTCGAGCATTTTGCCCCGTGCGAGCCCGGGCTGAATATCGACGAGCAGAACGTCGGTGACGCCCTTTTCCGCAATGAAAAAGCCGGCATTCGCCCCGACGTTGCCGCCCCCGATGATGCTCACACGCGACATGTCGTCCACCTTTCCGCGCGCAAAAGGCCGCGATGTGTCATATGGTGCTCGTTTATAGTATACACAAAGTCGCGAATGGGAGCGAGAGAAAGCGCGCGTAGTTTTCCGCGATTCCGCGCACGACTGTTTCGTTGACTCCTCCAAAATCGCTGAGTATACTCTGCATGCCATGGAGACTTCCGGACAGCACTCAGTCTTCTCCGTTGCCGGAATCCCCGTCACCAACACGCTCCTGGCAACGCTGGTAGTGGACGCCGTCATTCTTCTCGTCGTATTCGCTGTTCGACGAAGGCTCTCGCTGGTGCCGGGAAAGCTGCAAGGGTTCGTGGAGTCCGTCGTGGACTACCTGCACACCACGACCGAGCAGGTGGCGGGGTCACGGACGGGAATGATCTTCCCGTGGGTCGCGGTCTTTTTCATCTTTATCGCGCTCTCCAATCTCATCGGGCTTCTGCCCGGGTTCGGGACCATCGGGTTCCAGCGGGAGACGGGGTTCATGCCCCTCCTGCACGTGAGCACCGCGGACCTGAACCTGACCCTTGCCCTCGCGGTGGTGTCCGTGGTGGCATCCAATGTGCTTGCCATCCGACTCCTCGGCCTGGGCACGTACCTGAAGCGGTTCTTTGCCATCAACCCGCTCCTGCTGTTCGTCGGGCTGCTCGAGCTCCTGCAGGAGTTCACGAAGTTCATCACGTTCTCTTTTCGTCTTTTCGGCAACATATCGGCCGGGGAAGCGGTGCTCGGGACCATGTCCACACTGGCAAAGTTCACGGCATTCATCGTTCCCGTGCCGTTCCTTGCCTTCGAGATACTCGTGGCAGTCATTCAAGGGATGATATTCGCCCTTCTCACGCTGGCCTTCATGACCATACTTACCGAACCCCATCACAAGGAGGAAGAGAGCAAATGAACTTCACATTGAGCGTTTCCGGCGGACTCATCGTGGCAATCGGAGGTTCGATGCCCGGCCTTGCCATCGGCCTGATCGGCATGAAGGCAATGGAGGCAATCGGCAGGAATCCCGAAGCGTCCGGCAGGATCGTTCCCATCATGGTCCTTGCCATGGCGTTTGCCGAGTCCATCGCCATCTACAGCCTGATCTTCGCGTTCCTCCGCTAGCCGGCAGGGGCACCCATGGAAACCCTCGGGCAGTTCCACCTCAACTGGTTCCATCTCGCGGCCCAGGTGGTCAACTTCCTCATCATCGCCTGGATCCTGAACCGCTTCCTCATTCGCCCCCTCATGGCGAACATGAAGGCGCGCCGGGAGAAGATCGCTCAGGGACTGGAAGACGCGGAAAAAGCCCGAAAGGCGCTGGAAGAGGCCGGAAAAGAGCGGGAGAAAATCCTGCAGGACGCCTCCGCGGAGGCTTTTCGTCTTCTGCAGAACGCCCGGGACGAGGCGGAGCGCCTCCGGGTTGCCGCGCTGGAACGGGCCGGCGCGGACGCGGTGCGCCTCATCGAGGAGGCGCGGGGGGCCATGGCGCTGGAACGGCAGGACATGGAGAAGGCGGTGCAGGGCCTTTCCCTCGAGCTCTCCGGCAAGATCCTGGAAAGCGTCGTGGAAGGACTTTTCAGCGATGAGGAAAAGAGGCGGATCGTTGCCCGGGGTATCGAGCGGATCGGAAGGATGGGCAGGTGACAAGCCCGTTCGTCAGGCTCGCTCTCACTCCGGACGGTGAGGTGAACGAGACAGTCGCCGCCATGCTCCTGGACCGGCTCACCCGGTCCCAGCTCAAGCGGTTCCTCGTGGCCCTGCGGCAGGAGCTGAAGCGCCGGCGGGTATACGTCACCGTGGCAGGGGAGCCGGATCCGTCGGTGGGAACAGCGGTCGGGGAGCAGTATCCCGGCCGTGACATCGGGGTGGAAACGGACGAGTCTCTCGGGGCAGGGGTGCGCATCAGCGCGGGTGACGACATCGTGGACGCGAGCATCCGCGGCTACATCAGGGAAATCATTGGAGATCTCGAGGGCACATGAAAGCTGAAGAGCTGGTTCGACAAATCGAAGAGAAGCTCGGCACGGTCACCGCACGGCCGGCTGTTGCCAACGTCGGCCGGGTCGTGGGCGTCGCGGACGGCATCGTGAAAGCGGACGGGCTTTCCCGCGCGGGCTACGGCGAGCAGGTGGAGTTCGAGGACGGCAAGCACGGGCTCGTAATGAACCTGGACGAGGACTTTGCCTCGATCCTTGTCCTGTCGGAGAACACCGATATCCAGGAAGGGATGGAGGTCCGGGCCACGGGCACCCAGCTCTCCCTGCAGGTGTCGGAGGACCTTCTGGGCCGGGTCATCGACCCCTTCGGCGCTCCCCTTGATGGCAAGCCGCTCAGCGTGAAGGGCGGCTCGCTCGTTCCCCTTGAGCGCATTGCCCCGGGGGTCACCAAGCGCGCGCCCGTGGAAGTCCCGCTCAAGACAGGAATCAAGGTGGTGGACGCCCTGACTCCCATCGGGCGCGGCCAGCGCCAGTTGATAGTGGGAGACCGCAACACGGGCAAGACGGCCCTCGTGGTGGACAGCATAATCAATCAGCGCTCCCGGGACCTGGGACTCTCCCAGGTCGTGTGCATCTACTGCGCAATCGGCCAGAAGCGCGGAAGTATTGCCCGCACCGTGCAGAAGCTGCACGACGAACGGGCCATGGAATACACCATCGTCGTGGCGGCCAGCGCATCCACGCCCGCCGCGATGCAGTACCTGGCGCCCTTTGCCGCCTGCGCCATCGGGGAATACTTCATGGAGCGGGGCCAGGATGCGCTGGTGGTCTATGACGACCTGTCCCGGCACGCGTGGGCCTACCGGCAGATATCGCTGCTGCTCAATCGGCCTGCCGGGCGCGAGGCGTATCCCGGGGATATCTTCTACCTGCACTCGCGCCTGCTGGAGCGCGCGGCCCGGCTTTCCGTCAAGAACGGCGGCGGTTCCCTGACCGCGCTGCCCATCATCCAGACCCAGGCAGCGGACATCTCCGCGTACATCCCGACCAATGTCATCTCCATCACGGACGGCCAGATCTACCTGGAGACAGATCTCTTCAATGCAGGGATCCGCCCTGCCGTGAACGCGGGCCTCTCCGTGTCCCGCGTGGGAGGCAAAGCCCAGTCCAGGAGCTTCCGGCAGGTGTCAGGCCTGCTCCGGCTGGAGCTGGCCCAGTACCAGTCGCTGGCTGCCTTCTCCCAGTTCGGATCTGACCTGGACGAAGCCACGCAGCGGCGCATCACGCGCGGGAAGCGCATCGTCGAAATTCTCAAGCAGCCCCAGTTCGCTCCGCTGGACGACCTTACGCAGACAGTGAGCATCCACGCGGCGGGAGCCGGGCTCCTGGACGACGTTCCCGTGGAGCAGGTGGCGGAGTTCGAGAGACGGGTGATGGACCATCTGCGCACCGGGCATGCCGAGTTGTGCGCCACCCTGGCCACCGGCAAGAAAATGGAGGACGCGACGCTGGCGGAGCTGAATGCGGCCATCTCCGATCTTGCCAGGACCCTCCGGTAGCGGGAATGCCTGAGAACCTCCGAATCCTGAAGGGCCGGATCAGGACCGCAAAGAACATCGCCCAGCTCGCCAAGACCCTGGAGATGGTGTCCGTCTCCAAGATACGCCGGGCCCGGACCCTTGCGGACACGGTGCGCCCCTACGCGGGCCGGATCACCGTGCTCACCAATGCGGCCCTCCAGTCCCTGGAGCCCGAGCAGCGCGCGCACCCCTATCTTGCCCGGTACCCCGGGCCCTATCTTGCCCGGCTTCCCGGGCCCCGCCTCTCGCGGCGCGCCGGGCCTCGCCTCCTGCTCGCCATCGGTCCGGACAAGGGGCTGTGCGGCCCTCTCACGGGAAACCTCGTGCGCCGGATGGCGGATTCGATGGACGAGAATACCTGGCTCATCACGGTGGGCAGACGCATGGAGTTTCCCGGTGTGCGCCTTGCCGGTGACCGGCTCATTGCCTCGTTCCGCATGGGCTCCCGGCTCCCCGAGTATTCGCTGGTGTTCGAGCTCGTCCGCGTGATCAACGAGCAGATCCGGTCGGGCAAGGCCGTGTCCCTGGACGTGCTGTACGGCCGTTTCGTCTCCTTCTTCACGCAGGTCCCGACCGTCGAGCAGGTGCTGCCCATCGGCGCCGCCTCCACCGAGGTGGAGAGCGAGCCGCTCGTGTTCGAGCCGGGCGGCGCCGCCCTGCTGGACGCGCTGCTGCCCCATTTCCTGGAGGTCCGATTGTTCGATGCCGTTGTCCAGGCGTTCTGCGCCGAGAATGCGGCGCGCATGGTGGCCATGCAGAACGCCAAGTCGAACGCGCTCGAGATAGCCGACACCTTCACGCTTCTGTACAACAAGACGAGGCAGGAGAGGATCACCAGTGAGATCCTCGACCTCGCCAACAAGGGGAAGAAGAAATGATCGCGCACGAAGAGAACGCGAAGGCAGAGGGGACCGTCATCCGGGTGCAGGGCCCGGTGATAGACGTGGAGTTCTACGGTGAACGCCCGCAGGTTCACGAGGCGCTCAGGCTCCTCCGCGCCAACAAGGAACCCCTGATCCTGGAAACCGAGTTCGTTCTGGAAAACGGCGAAGTCCGCACGCTTGCCATGGGCGCCGTGGAAGGCGTGCAGCGCGGCATGCGGGTCCGGCGCACGGGAGATTCCATCACGGTGCCCATCGGGGACAGGACGCTGGGGCGCATATTCGACGTCCTGGGCAGGACCATTGATGACGGGCCGCAGCTTGACGGCTCCGACGTGCAGCGCGGCCCGATACACAAGCAGCCGCCGTCACTCGCGGACCAGAAGAGCAGGCCCGAGATGCTGGAGACCGGCATCAAGGTCATCGACCTCATCGCCCCGTTCACCCGGGGAGGGAAAATCGGGATCTTCGGGGGCGCGGGAGTCGGCAAGACCGTCATCGTGAAAGAGCTCATCCGCAACATCGCCATCGAGCACAGCGGCTATTCCGTGTTCGCGGGGGTGGGGGAGAGGTCCCGCGAGGGAACGGACCTCTGGCAGGAGATGGAGGAATCCAAGGTCCTGGACAAGACGGTGCTCGTGTTCGGCCAGATGAACGAGCCCCCCGGCAACAGGCTGCGCGTGGGCCTCACCGCGCTGACCATGGCGGAATACTTCCGTGACGAGAAAGGGGTAGACGTTCTCCTCTTCATCGACAACGTGTTCCGCTTTGCCCAGGCCGGCAGCGAGGTCTCCGCCCTCCTTGGCCGCATGCCCTCGGCCGTCGGCTACCAGCCCACGCTCGCGGAAGATATCGGAGGCCTGCAGGAGCGCATCACCTCCACAAAGGAAGGCTCCATCACCTCCGTGCAGGCCATCTACGTACCCGCGGATGACTACACCGACCCGGCGCCTGTCGCCATATTCGGCCACCTGGATGCCACCATCACCCTGGAGCGCTCGATAGCCGAGCAGGGACTGTATCCGGCAGTGGACCCGCTCACCTCGTCCTCCCGGCTTTTGGATCCGAACATCGTGGGCTCCGAGCACTACCGCATTGCCCTGGAGGTGAAGCGGATCCTCCAGCGCTACAAGGACCTTCAGGACATAATCGCAATCCTTGGAATCGACGAGCTCTCCGACGAGGACAAGCTCCTCGTCTCCCGCGCCCGCAAGATCCAGCGTTTCCTCACGCAGCCCCTGTTCGTATCGGAGACCTTCAGCGGAAAAGAAGGACGCTACGTCAAGCTCGAGGACACGCTCAAGGGGTTTGCCGACCTGATCGCGGGCAAGTACGACAGGTTCCCGGAGAGCGCTTTCTACAACGTGGGTCCCATCGAGGAGGCGGTGGCAAGTGGCTGATCACCTGTTCTCCTTCCGCGTGCTTTCCCCTCTCGGCACGGCCTTCGAAGGAATGGCAAAGTCCGCAACGCTGCCCACGCCGGACGGCGACATCACGATCCTTGCGCATCACATGCCTCTGGTGGCGGTGCTGACGGACGGGGAAGTGCGCATCGACACCGGACAGAAAGTGATTTTCATCGCCGTGGCCGGGGGTTTCCTGGAGACGGGAAAGGCGGCGGCTCATGTGCCGGGCACCACGCTTTCGGTTGACGCTCCGGCGAAGCCGGGCGGCGCCTCTGAAGCCGGGTGGGAGGCCACTGTTCTCTCAGACTTCGCCGCGGAGGCGGACAGCATCGAGATTGCGCGCGCGGAGGCGGCCAGGGCCCGGGCAGAGCAGCTTCTCTCGGAGAAGAAGGAACGCGGCGATCTCCTGCTGGTGGAGCGTGACCTGCAGCGTTCGATCCTGCAGTTGAAGGTGGCGGAAAAGGCACGGAAGCGCCGACACCAGTAAAGGGAATCCGCGGCCGCGCTCGCTTGACCAATGGCCGGCGCCGACGGATATTGAAAACGGATAGTATGCAAGAGGAAAGAGGGGGCAGACCTTGAAGAACCAGGGCAGCATGAAAGAGCTTTTCGACCTGTCGCAGCCTGAAGTCGCGGAGGCAATGCGGCTGCACCTCCTGGGAGACCGGGAAGGGGCGGGAGTGGCGTTCGAGAAGCTTCTGGCAAAGGATCCGAAGAACTACTTCTATCACTACCTCCTGGGAGAAGCAAAGTACGCGACGGGCCGGCTGGACGAGGCGGTACGGCACTACGCTTCCGCGATCGAGCTGAAGCAGGACTTCGGAATCGCCTTCTACAAGATGGGCGTCTGCCACTATCGCATGGGACAACTGGAGAAGAGCCTGGAAAGCTTCTCCACCCTGCTCAAGATGAAGGGGCAGGGCCACGTCATGGCCAGCTATTTCTTCGGTCTGATCAACCAGTTCCTCGGCAACGATGAGGAGGCCGAAGAGGGGTTCCGCATCCTGCGGGGAGAATCCCGGCAGTCACTCATTGCCAACTACTACCTGGCCCAGCTCAAGCTCAAGCAGAACAAGCACCAGGAGGCGCTGGAGCTCCTGGAGGAGCTGCTGCGGGCCACACCGCATCTCGCCGAGGCCCACTACCTGAAGGGCATGGTGTTCATGGGACTGCACAGGAACATGGATGCCATCGGCAGCTTCAGAAAGACCCTCGAGCTGAACCCCCACGACAAGCGCGCCCGGGGCAACCTCGAAATGCTCACCGAGGTTCCCGAGCCCTAGCACGAAATGAAAGACAAAGAGAGCTTCCGGGTCGAGACCGACAGCATGGGGGACGTGAAGGTCCCCGCGGGCGCCTACTGGGGAGCGCAAACCCAGCGGGCAGTGGAGAACTTCTCTGTTTCAGACCTGCGCATTCCCGTCCCTCTCGTGCGCGCGCTCGGCCTGGTGAAGCAGGTGGCGGCAATCGTGAACGGGGAGCTGGGGCTGCTCGAGCCGAAGATTGCGGACGCCGTGGGCCGGGCAGCGGCCGAGATGGCGGAGGGAAAGTGGGACGCACATTTTCCCATCGATGTCTTCCAGACCGGTTCGGGCACCTCGTGGAACATGAACGCCAACGAGGTGATTGCCAACAGGGCAAACGAGCTGCTGGGCTCCCCGCTCGGCGCAAAGAAGCCCGTTCACCCCAACGACCATGTGAACAGGGGGCAGTCTTCCAACGATGTGATCCCCACGGTGATCAATATCGCGGACCGGATCCAGCTTGACGGCTGCGCCGCGGCGCTGGACAGCCTCCGGCAGAGCCTTGCCCGCAAGTCGGATGAGTTTGCCAGGGTGTTGAAGATCGGCAGGACCCATCTTCAAGACGCGGTTCCCATGACCCTCGGCCAGGAGTTCTCGGGGTATGCGCGCCAGGTGGAGAAAGCGCGGGAGCTGCTCCTGCGCTGCGCGCCCGGGCTGGAGGAGCTTGCCATCGGCGGCACGGCCATCGGCACGGGCATCAACACGCATCCGGATTTCGCCCGGCGCGTCACCGCGGGCATTGCGACCCTGACGCGCCTGCCCTTCCGAGGCGCGGGGAACCTGTTCGAGGCAATTGCAGCCAGGGACTCGCAGGTGGAGCTGGCAGGCGCGCTCAACTCCCTGGCCGTGTGCCTCACCAAGATCGCCAACGACCTGCGCCTGCTCTCGAGCGGTCCGCGGACCGGTCTGGCGGAAATCGCCCTGCCTTCTCTCCAGCCCGGCAGCTCCATCATGCCCGGCAAGGTGAATCCGGTGATACTGGAAATGACAATCCAGGCAGCCGCGCGTGTCATGGGCTCCTGTCTCACGATCAGCATCGCGGGGACGACCGGTCCGCTGGAGCTGAACATGATGCAGCCGCTCCTTGCGTGGGAGAGCCTGAGCTCGCTGTCCCTCATGGAATCCACGTGCAGGGCGCTTGCAGAGAGATGCGTGCAAGGCATCACCGCGGACGTGGCGCGCAGCAGGGAATGGATCGAGCAGAGTCTCGCCCTGGTCACCCCGCTCGCGCTGAAGATTGGCTATGACCGGGCGGCCAAGCTCGCCCAGAAGGCGCTGGCGGAAAACCGCACGATACGGGAAGTGGTGATCTCGGAAGGCATCCTGAGCGCCGAAGAGACGGACAGGATCCTGGATCCGGGCACCATGCTCGGTCCCCACGTGTAAGGGAGAAAGAAGGGAACGCTGCTGCGCGTTGTCATAGTGGGAAACGGAATTGCCGGCATCATGGTGGCGGCCAGGCTCCGCGCGCTGGAGCCTGACGAGGCCAGGCTGACGGTGGAGATCTACACGCGGGAGTCCATCGAGTACTACTCCCGGATAAGGCTCCCCGAGATCTTCTCCTCGAGCCTCAGCGCGGAAGACCTCGAGATCTACAAACCAGGCTGGTACGAACAGAAACACATCCAGGTGCTCAAGAACCAGGACGTGACGCGCATCGAGCCCGGCAGCCGGCATATCTACACCAAGAACGGAACCGCGATCCCGTACGACGAGCTCGTGCTTGCCACGGGCGCGGACAGCTACAAGCCGCCCATCAAAAACGTCGACCTGGACGGCGTGTTCACGATCCGGGAGTATGGCGATGCGGACGCAATCCGCCGTTATCTCACCACGGGCACCCGGCACGCCGTGGTCGTGGGCGGAGGGCTTCTCGGGCTGGAGGCTGCCCGGTTCCTGCAGGTCCCCGAGGTGGAGGACGTGACCATCGTGGAGATCATGCCGCGCCTGCTTCCGAAGCAGCTCGATGATGAAGGGTCCCGGATACTGCAGAGTGTTGTCGAGGGCCCGCACTGCTTTGTGCGGCTGGGCGTGGAGGTGGCTGCTTTCCTGGGGAACACGCAGGTGCGCGGGCTGAAGCTGGCGGATGGCAGCGAGCTTCCCTGCGAAACCGCCCTCATCTCCGCGGGCATCACCCCGCGCATCGGCCTTGCGCGCGATGCGGGTCTGAAGGTCCGGCGCGGGGTGATCGTGGACGAGCTCCTCCACACCTCTGTCGAGCATATCTGGGCGGCAGGGGATATCGCGGAGTTCAAGGGCGTGGTGTGGGGAATCATCCCTGCTGCCATGGACCACGCGCCCGTGGTAGCCGCGAACATACTGGGCAAGGACCCCATCGTCTATCATCAGACCATTCCGCAAAACACGCTCAAGGTTGCGGGCATGAACGTCACGAGCATCGGCAAGGTCGTATTCGAGAAGGGCGAAGAGACGCGCTTCCAGGTGATCGAGAAGGCGGATGAAACACAAAAGCGCTACGAGAAGTACGTTCTGAGCAACGGCCTGCTGGTTGGCTGTATTCTGCTCGGCTCCCGCGACAACTACGGCTTTGCCACGCAGCGCATCGGCAAGCCGGTCACCGCGGAAGAGGTGAGAATCAGGCTGTGGTGAGCGAGACCGCGCGCTGGCGCCTTCATTCGACGCGCGGAGTGGGTGTTGCGTTTCTTAGTATTAGACTCTCACAGAGCTATATTCTGCCTGGTATGCGTTGTTTTTTCCTTTACTGTCGGTCCCCGCGGGTGTAAGATGGGTTTTCGTCGATTTACCACGCATCGTCCCCACATGCGGGCAGTGTGTTGCGGCGACGCCCGCAGCGCTTCAAGTCAGGCGAGAGGTAGGGTGCGGGAGGGATCCTGGGTCCTCTTGCTCCGAGGGGAAAGCTGTGCGCTTTGACTGGTCTTTGCTGGTAGAGGGGACACTTATCCCCATCATCGTCGGAGCCAATCTTGCACTCATCGTCTACACTGCCCGGCTTGCTCATTCCATCCATCAAAGACGGACTCTGCCAATCGGGAATATGATTATCGGGAATTACGAGGACCTGATCTTCGTTGGTGTGGGCAATGCGGGCATGGCGCCGATGAGAATCAGGAAGCTCAAGGCAACATATATGAACGGTGTCGCGGATGCAAAGACGATATACAGCTCCATTTTCAAGAACGCGGACGAAATAGAGGGCAGGATAGTGGCATCCGAAGAGAGACTCACGATACTGTCCTTCGGGTTTGTCCCCGGAAGCAGATACGATGATGAGAGAAGGGCCAGAATCCGGCGCATTCTGAAAGACATCACGATAGAATTGTGCTACACCGATGGGAAGGAAAAGGTGGAGTACACGCTCACACAGGACTTGTCATTGTTCGGGGGAAGACGTTTCTTGTGAAGATGCCTGCCAAAACAGGAGGGCAGAATGTCTTCGAATATCAAGACCATCAATCTCGGCGGCGTGAATTGCTACCTTGCAGCTTGTCCGGACGGGTTTATCCTGATCGACACGGGCTTTATCGGAAAGCGAGCCCTGCTCATCAGGGAGCTTGAAGACGCGGGCTGCAGGCCAGGCAATCTCAAGCTCGTGTTGATCACGCATGGAGACAGCGATCATGCCGACAATGCCGCTTTTCTGCGCGCGACGTATGGCGCCAGGATTGCCATGCATGCCGATGATGCGGGAATGGTCGAACGGGGAGATATGGGCTGGAATCGGAAAGCAAAGCCGGACAAGATGTCGCTGGTAATGAAAGTAATGGCTGCCGTGATGGGCAAATTGCTCAGGACCGGAAGCTTTGAGAAGTTCACCCCTGATCTGCTGGTCGAAGATGGTTTTAGTCTCTCAGAATACGGGCTCGATGCTACCGTACTGCATCTTCCCGGCCATTCAAAAGGATCGATAGGAGTACACACGAAAGACGGAGATCTGTATTGCGGGGATCTCTTCTATAACATGCCCGGATTCAGATTTGTCGATAACCAGACAGACTACGACAGCAGCGTAAAGAAGCTGAAGGGGCTGGCGGTGCACAAGATCTACCCGGGCCACGGGAAAGCGTTACCAGAGGGTTACCTGCAGAAGCAGTAGGCGAGGGGGGCGTGGCCTAAGCGGCGGCGCCAACCTCGAGGAGCAGGTCTTATAGGTCTGCCGGGCATAACACAAATTGAAGCAAAGTTGGATGGCGACCATAGAACATGACCAACAAGCGGGTTATGGCGTTCGATGAGACGCAGCCTAACACGAGCGCAAGAGCAGTTAGCGGTCGCACCCTATAATATGATGTTACACGGCCTCAAAATGACAAAACGCGCACCTATCGAGAACGGTTGGCTACATCCATATTCATGGAATAGAAGAATCCCGCTTTTGCCGTGAGAGATTTCTGCTGCCTAGATTGGGCATACGTAGCACTCGAGATATTGAAAACAACACATGGCAGGCTGTTGCCCAACGAAAGGATGAGACAACGGTAAGCCGGATGATTGTAGGCATTGATGTGCTGTATGCCTAGGAAATTACGCTCCTAGGGCGGTGTGTTGCGCAAAAGAAAACCAATCACGCACAAGCGTGGGCTGCATTTATCTTATCCGCTGGCGCAGAAGATCGGCGGCCGTTCAGTCGGAATTGACGTTGTATTCACGGTCTACCATTGCTTGGTGATGTGTTGGGACAAAAGGATTTGTGCAGTCTGCAATCCGCCCACGCAATAGAATGACGTTAAAAGAGAACGGTGTGAATGAGCCAAGGACATAGGTTACAAAACATTCTAAAGACATAGGTAACACTTATTCTAAGGACATGGGTAACACTTTCCTGCCAAAGGAGGGTGCCAGCCATGCCGTGGGAGGGTGTTACTGTGAGCGAGCAGCGTGAGAACTTGATTCGGGACTACGCCGACGGTTACTACAGCAAAACCGAGCTGGCCGAACGTTTCGGAGTTTCGCGTAAGACCGTACATAAGTGGATCAACCGCTTCAAGGCCGAAGGGCTGAAGGGGATAGAGGAGCTCAGTCGGCGGCCACGTAGCTGCCCCTGGCAGACTGACAAACGGATTGTTGAGGACCTGGTTGCGCTGCGCAAAGCATCTCCGTCGAGGGGGCCGAAGAAGCTCCTGGGGAAACTGCGTAAGCTACACCGCTTTGTTGAATTGCCTGCGGAGTCCACCGTGGCGCACATTTTGGATCGCCAC
>CAVTHO010000002.1:0-35478 GCA_963734545.1 uncultured Spirochaetota bacterium
CGACAGCCCGCCCGCGTCCCGTAGCGGCTGCGCGTCCCGGTGCCCGCGTGCCCGGCCGCGGAAAAGCGGAAGCGCACGCCACGCTGCCGGGAAATACTTGTCTTTACCCGGACTCGTCGCAGCATATTAGATATGTCTATCTTATTAGTTAGAGGAGATGAGCATGGAAACAACGCTTTCAGGGACTCTGCAGGATTACCTCAAGGCCATCTATTGCCTGGAAAAAGAGGCGGGGGGAGTTTCGCGTCTCTGCTTGCCCGGGCACTGGGGGTTTCCCTTCCCTCGGTGACGAGCATGATGCGAAAGCTGGCCTCACGAAAGCTCGTTTCCTACACGCCGTATCTTTCCATCGCCCTCACCCGGGCAGGGGAACGACAGGCGCTCGAGGTGGTGCGCCACCACCGACTCCTGGAGACGTATCTCCAGAAGGCGCTCGGATTCACCCTGGAGACCGTGCACGGGGAGGCTGACCGCCTCGAGCACGCGATGTCCGAGGCCCTGGAAGAGAAGATCGATGCCTACCTTGGTCATCCTGCGTTCGATCCGCATGGCTTCGCCCATTCCTGACAGCACCGGCCGCGTGAAGCAAAGGGCGCTCGTTGCGCTTACGGCGCTCCACGCCGGTGAGCACGCCGTGGTCCGGCAGATCACCTGCCGGGAGCCCGGCCAGCTTCGTCACCTCGAGTCCATCGGTCTCGTGCCGGGTGTCTCCGTTCGGGTCAGGCCGGCCGAGCCGGGGAGCGGGATCGTGCACCTGGAGCTCTCCTCCGGCCCGAAGAGCCGATCGGGGAGACTCTCGCATCCTGCGTGCTCGTCTCCCGCGCGGGAGGCGCCCCGTGATCGTCACGCGTGCTCGCTTTGTCCATGCTGCGGTGTTTCTCCTTGCTTTCGCAGGCTTTCTCGTGAGCTGCACGGGCAGCGGCACGGACGCGGCCAGGCCCAGACGGGCAGCTCACTCTCCATTGGCCTCACACGAGGCAGAGGGAACGAGGCACGCCGGCGCATTCATGCCCGGTGTGGTTGGCGAGGTCGATACGGCCGCCAATGGTTTCGATCCAGCGGCGATTCTCACCGATTTCGACTACGGCTCTGTCAGCATCCTGCCGACCGGTCAGCGCCTGAGGGAATACTGGTTCACCGCGGAGATCAGGGACGTCGAGGTCGTGCCGGGAATCGTGTACACGGCATGGACGTACAATTGCCGGGTTCCCGGCCCGACCATCCGGGCAACCGAGGGAGACCGGATCAGGATCCATTTCCATAATGCCACGCCTCATCCGCATTCGATCCATTTCCACACGGTGCATCCGGCCGGTATGGACGGCGTGTACGAGCCGGTGGAGCCGGGCGGAAGCTTCCTGTACGAGTTCGACGCGGCGCCTTTCGGAGTGCATCCCTATCACTGTCACGTCATGCCGCTTGCCAGCCATATAAGCCGCGGTCTCTACGGGGCCATGATCATCGATCCCCGGCAGGGGAGGCCCCGTGCGGATCAGGAGCTCGTCATGGTCATGGCGGGAAACGACATCGACTTCGACAATGCGAATGATTTCTACAATGTGAATTTCATTCCCTTCTATTATGACCGGCACCCTATCAAGGTGAAGAAAGAAGCCCTCGTGCGCGTGTACCTCGTGAACATGCTCGAATTCGACCAGAGCAACTCGTTCCACATTCACGCCAATTTCTTCGATTATTATCCCACGGGAACGAGCCTTGCGCCTTCCGAGCACACGGACACGATCGCGCAGATGCAGGCCCAGCGTGGAATCCTCGAATTCCGGTACCATTTTCCCGGCCGCTACATGTTCCACGCGCACAAGACCGAGTTCGCGGAGCTGGGCTGGACAGGCGTGCTCGAAGTGGAGGAGTAAGCCATGAAAGCCATCGAAAATGGAGCCCGCCGCGGGCCGGGAATGACCCTTCTGCTCTTCAGCGTCCCCGTGATCCTTCTTGCCGGCGTTATCGCGGTCTTCCTGAAGACGAACGGCGCCGGGCTGAAGGTGCAGCCGGCGGCGCCCATCGAAAGCCTGGTGTTCGAGAAGACGACTCTCCGGCCGGGTATCATCGACCTGCACGTGCGCAACACGAGCCCCCAGGACATCACCCTCGCTCAGGTGGACGTGCGTGATGCCTTTGTTTCCTTTCGTGTGAGCCCTGACCGGACCGTGCCGAGGCTCGGCAGGGCCGTGGTGAGCATCCCGTATCCCTGGGTCGAAGGGGAGGCGTATGCGATCCGGATCTTCACGGGCAACTCGGTCCCGTTCGATACCACTATCGATGCGGCGGCCGAGACCCGGGGCGCCGAAGCCGGCACGCTACTGAGCTTTACGCTCATCGGCCTGTACGTCGGGGTCGTGCCCGTGTTTCTCGGGATGTTCTGGTTTCCGCTCCTGCGGCGTCTTGGCAAGCGCGCATTTCTCGCCTTGATGGCCCTCACGGTAGGGCTGCTCCTTTACCTCGGAATCGACGCGGCAAACGAGGCCCTCGAGTCGGCCGCCCTCATCGGCGGGCCTTTCCAGGGTGTGGGACTCATCGGCATCGGCATCGTGGCGACAATTCTCGGGCTCCATGCCGTGGCCCGGCTGCAGTCACGCTCAGGGGCCGGCGAAGCGACACACCGCATCCGGGTCGCATTCATGATCGCCCTGGGGATCGGGTTGCACAATCTCGGCGAAGGTCTTGCCATAGGCGCCTCGTTCAGTATCGGCGCGGCAGCCCTTGGCACCTTTCTGGTGATCGGCTTCATCTTGCAGAACATCACGGAGGGGCTGGGGATCGTTGCCACCATCGTGAAGGAGAAGCCATCCCTCGGCACCCTTGCGGGACTCGGTCTCCTCGGCGGCGCGCCCGCAATTGCCGGGACCTGGGTGGGCGGTCTCGTGTACTCGCCGATCCTCTCGGTGCTCTTTCTCTCGGTCGGGGCGGGCGCGGTCCTCGAGGTCGCCTGGGAGATCGTGAAGCTGATCAGGCAGGACGTCCAGTCCGCGCGCATGCCCCTGACTGTCGCGGGCGGCGCCGTGGCCGGGATGTCGCTGCTCTACCTGACGGGCCTCCTGGTCAAATAGGAGGCCGCAGCTCACGCCCTCAGGTCCGCATCGATGGGAGACGACTTGATGAGATCCGTCAGGCGGCGGTGCCAGGCGATGTCCCGCCACATGCCGACGAATTGCGGCCCGCAGAAGTTCGAGGTGGCGATGGCGACCCATCTGCCCTGCGAGGCGGCATGCGCGACCCCCCTGGCCGTCAGGTCCTTGACCCAGCCCCAGTCCAGGCCCGGCCAGTCCTTGTAGTCGACAACCGCCCAGCATTCGGTGGTGATGAGCGGCTTCTTCGAGGCGCGTGACCAGGCCGCGACATTGTCGATTTCGGCGATGAGGGCGGCATCGTACCTCGCCTTGCTGCCGTTGTAGACGCGATAGCCGTTCTCGACGATGTGCGCGAATCCCACCGGATCGAACTTCTCGAAGTGGTAGCCGACGCGTTCGTTCCAGTCGCTGGTTTCCGGATTCGACATCCAGATGTGCGGCTCCAGAAAATCGAGCATGGAAACATCCTGCTCTTTCCAGTCGCGGTACTGCGAGCAGAATGAAAACGTATAGTCGAGAGTCGGGTAGAGGCCCGCAACCTCCCCGATAGCGTCGCGCATCCAGGAGGCCATTTCCGGCGATGCGCGCAGCTTCTCCTCAGTGGACGGAGCGTTCTCGTTGCCGCCGTAGAGATACGGCGTCCAGAAAGGGACGGGAAACTCGTTGCTGAAATCCACATAGAGCAGGGCGTCAATGAGCCCCGCCTCGTCGAGGTAGCGCAGCGTGTCCCGCCAGATCCGCGCGTGGTCGCCGGGCGCCCGGATCCGGTTCCGGAGGCCGGACGCTTCGAGTCGATTCCATGTCGAGAGACCGACCAGGATCTTGCGGTCACGGCATTTCCCGATGAAATCCCGCAGCGCCGGGCCGACCCGCACCTCCACCTTCGACTGCGCCCCCCACGCGGTCTGATTCCAGGCAGGGAGCAGCTCCCAGGCCTTGTCCGCCGAGGCGGACAGGAGGTGCGGGTAGGCGTCGATGCGCACGGCGTCATAGCCGCGGGCGGCAAGCTCATCCAGCGCCTGGTCCCAGTCCTCGTACCCTGCTCCGGGCCATCGACGCTCGAGCCAGGAAAAGTCCCACATTGCGATGGCGAGCGGCCGCTCGATGTGATGCTTCACAGGGAATCCTCCCTCGGGCTGGTCGCGCACGCCCGGGCGCGCGCGAGGAGCACCTCGCGCTCACGCGCGTTCTGCGTAAGCGACGCCGCATGCTCGAACTCGGCGCGTGCCTCGTCGAGCCTGCCCAGCTTGAAGAGGAGGTCTCCTCGGACCCCCGGCAGGAGGTGGTAGGCTTTCAGCGAAGGCTCCGAGGTCAGCGTGTCCACCACCTCGAGGCCTGCCGCGGGGCCGAATGCCATACCGCGGGCCACGGCGCGATTCAGCTCGACGACAGGAGACGGGGTGAGCGCGGCGAGCGCCTCGTAGAGCGCCGAGATGCGGGCCCAGTCTGTCTCCGCCGCGGTGCGCGCCCTGGCGTGACAGGCGGCGATCGCGGCCTGGAGCCCATACGGGCCATACGTGCCGTCCGGCGACACGGCGCGCTCGAGCGCCGCGAGACCGCGATGGATGAGAAGCTGGTCCCAACGGGCGCGGTCCTGATCCAGGAGCAGGATGGGCTCACCCGTCGGTCCCACGCGCGCCCTCAATCGTGACGCCTGGATTTCCATGAGGGCGACCAGCCCGTGGACCTCAGGCTCCCGCGGAGCGAGCTCCGAGAGGATGCGGCCCAGACGGAGCGCATCCTCGCAGAGGCCGGGGCGTACCCAGTCCTCACCCCGGGTGGCCGAGTAGCCTTCATTGAACACGAGGTAGATGACCTCGAGCACCGACGACAGGCGGGGGGCAAGGTCTTGCGCGCGGGGGACTTCGAAGGGGACATCCGCTTCGGAAAGGGTGCGCTTGGCCCGGACGATTCGTTGGGCGATGGTCGGCTCCGAGACCAGGAACGCCCGCGCAATCTCCTCTGTCTTCAGGCCTCCGAGCAGGCGCAGCGTGAGAGCAATGCGCGCCTCGGAAGAGAGCACCGGATGACAGGCGGTGAACATGAGGCGCAGGATATCGTCGCCTACCACGGCGTCATCGGCGTCGGCGATCGCGTCGTCCTCTGCCGCGGTCATGTCCTGCTGGATCTCGAGCGCCCGACCGAGCTCTTCATGCTTGCGCGCGAGCCGTTTGCTCCGGCGCAGCCAGTCGATGGCGCGACGTTTCGCGACCGTCATGAGCCAGGCGCCGGGGTTTTCCGGCACACCCGACACCGGCCATTGCTCGAGCGCGACGACCAGGGCGTCCTGCGCGAGCTCCTCGGCGAGCCCGATGTCGCGCACCATGCGCGCGACACAGGCGATGACCCTGGCCGACTCGATTCTCCAGACTGCGTCGACCGTGCGATGCGTATCGGGGGCCGTCGTATCCACTCACCGAATGTAGCGAAAACCGGTACGGCCAGCAAACAGGAGCCGCGCCGCACATCAAGGAGGAATTCCGATCGTTGACCCATGCGGAGGGGAGTGCGATACTCTGGGGCGGGCCGACGAGGTCGGGCCGAGGAGGAAGTATGAGGAAGTTCATCGCAGTCCTGTTCGCTCTTGCCGTCACGTTTGCCGCGGGAGCCCAGACAAAAGAGATCCGGGTTCTCCTTGCAAACCATCCGTATGGGGACCTCCTGAAAGCCGCGATCCCCGAGTTCGAATCAGCGAGCGGCGTCACGGTCAACCTGGAGAGCTACCAGGAGTCGCAGCTCACGACCAAGCTGACAACCGAGTTCGCGACCGGCTCATCGACCGTGGACGTCTTCATGACCCGGCCCCTGCAGGAAGGGAAGATGTTCTACAAGAACGGCTGGTTCGAGCCCCTGACAAGCTACGATTTCAGCGACTTCCCGAAGAATGCCTTGAGCGTCACGACGTTCGGGACCAAGACCTACATAGTCCCCCTCGTTACCGAATGGCAGGTCCTCTACTACAGGAAGGACCTTCTCAAGAAGGCGGGGATCAGGCCGCCGGCGACGTTCGCGGAGCTGGAGACGGCGGCAAAGAAGCTCGCCACGGGCGACGTTGCCGGGTTCGCCTCCCGCGGCAAGGGCGCG
The DNA here is from genome assembly GCA_963734545.1 of uncultured Spirochaetota bacterium. Taxonomy (GTDB): domain Bacteria; phylum Spirochaetota; class Spirochaetia; order SZUA-6; family Fen-1364; genus Fen-1364. The sequence goes on from CAVTHO010000002.1 coordinate 6,174, forward strand.
GCGGCGGTGACACAGCTTTCGAGCTACCTGTATAACTTCGGCGGGCTCTACCTCGACAAGGGCAGGGCGGTGTTCGACTCCAAGGAAGCGCTCGATGCCATCCGCTTCTATGGGAAGATGCTCGGCACGTACGGGCCGCAAGGCGTCACCGCAATGTCCTGGGAGAACATCATGCCCCTCTTCCAGGCCGGGAAGGTCGCCATGTGGACCGATGCGTCGGTGTTCTACGGCCAGATCATCGACCCGTCCAAGTCCCAGGTGCCGGCTGAGAACGTGGGCATCGCCACTTTCCCCGCGGGGCCGAAGCAGAACACGCCGTTCGTCGTGGTCTCCTGGGGCATGGCGATTGCCAAGAAATCGACGCACAAGGACCTGGCGCAGCAGTTCCTCGCGTGGGCGACCAGCAAGGACCTTGCCAAGCGCGGCATGCTCGCCAATATCACCATGGCGCGCTCTTCCGCCTGGGTGGACAAGGACGTTGTGGCGAAGGTGAATCCCGGGCTCATCGAGACCAGGGCCTTTGCCGCCAGGAACGGGTACCCGCTCGACCGGCCGTACATGAGCGCGGTGGGAGAGGCACGGGACCGCATCGGCGAGCTCGTCATCGAATCCATCAACACCGACGGCAACTCCCCGAACCTCGAAAAGATGGCCAGGGAAAAGATCCAGAAGGTCAACGAGCTGCTCGAGGACACCGGAGAGTTCGGAATGTAGGGACGTCCCCTGCGTCCTCGCAACCGTGCACAGCACGCCGGGGCGCCCGCGCGCTCCGGTGCGCTTTTCCGTCCCGCCCCTGCACCCGGAGCGTGCCGCATGATAAGAACCGGATTCGTCGAGCGGAATTTCCGCATCCTCTTCCCGCTGCCGGCCCTGACATTTGTCGTCGTGATGATGCTTTTCCCTGTCCTCTATACGCTCTTCCTCAGCACGACGAACTGGAACCTTACCACCGGTATGCCGCTCCGGATCGTCGGCCTCGCCAGTTATGCCCGGATCCTTGCCGAGCCCCGATTTCTCGACGCCGTGGGCCGGACTTTTCTCTTTACCGTGCTCGCCGTGAGCGTCGAGACCGTGCTCGGGGTGGGTCTTGCCCTGATCTTCAATCGGCAGTTCCGGGGAAAGGGCTTCCTGAAGCTTTTTCTCCTGCTTCCGCTCGTCGCCACGCCCGTGGCAATCGGGATCGTGTGGAATCTCTTCTTCGACCCGACCATCGGGCTGGCGAATTTCGTCCTGAGGCTGTTCGGGCTGCCGCCGAGCGCATGGGTTTCCAACGCCGCCACGGTGATCCCCTCGCTCGTTCTCGTGGACGTGTGGCAGTGGACTCCGATGATCGCCCTCATTGTTCTTGCCGGCCTTGCCGGGCTTGCCACCGAGCCGTACGAATCCGCCCGGGTGGACGGGGCGAGCGATCCGCAGATTTTCTGGCGCATCACGCTGCCCATGGTCCTGCCGACCGTGCTGACCGCCATGATCCTCAGGTCCATTGACGCGTTGAAGACTTTCGACATCATCTTCGCCATGACCGGGGGCGGTCCCGGGTACGCCTCTGAAACTCTCAACATTCTCGGATTCAAGTACAGCTTCGAGTACTTCAGGATGGGTCAATCATCGGTGATCCTCGTCTTTCTCTTCCTGATCGTCCTGGCGTGGAGCATCGGCATCATGCGGCTGCGCGCGCGCGTGGAAAGGTGAGGGGGGCGCCCGTGCCGAGAAGAATCGCGCTCCGCATCTCCTTCGTGGCCCTGCTCGTGCTCGTCACCCTCATCGTCCTGTTCCCCTTTCTCTGGATGCTCGCCTCGTCACTCAAGAGCCAGGTCGACATCATCGCGTGGCCGCCTCGCCTGCTTTTCCATCCCACCCTGCGCAACTACGAACGGGTCTTCGGAGAGCAGGACTTCCTCAAATACTTCTTCAATTCCACGCTCGTGGGAACGTCCGCGGTGGGGGCGGCGCTTCTGCTCGGGCTTCCCGCCGCCTACTCGATTTCCCGGTTCCGGCAGCGGCGGCTCTCCGTCTTCATCCTGGTGGCAAGGCTCATGCCGGGCATTTCGTTTCTCATGCCCTGGTACATCATCTTTTCCCGGATCCGCCTCATGGACACCTACATCGCCCTTATCCTCTCCCACCTGCTCATTGCGCTGCCCCTCGTGGTCTGGATCATGGCAAGCTATTTCGAGAGCGTTCCCGAGGAGATGGAAGAATCCGCACGGGTGGACGGCGCCACCCGGCAGAAAGCGTTTCTCTCCATCATCCTTCCCCTGTCGGGGCCAGGTGTGGTGACGGCAACGACCCTCTCCTTCATCTTCTCATGGAACAACTTCATGTTCTCCCAGGTTCTCAGCATGGAGAAAACCAAGACCCTGCCCATCGCGGTTTACAATTTCGTTTCCTATGCGGAGGTGGACTGGGGGGCGGTCATGGCCGCTGCCGTGGCCATCATCGCGCCGGCTATCGTGCTGACCATGGCCTTTCAGAAGTACGTCGTGAAAGGCCTGACGATGGGCGCCGTCAAGGGATAACGTCACGCGTTGACTCTGGCTGCCGTCTCCCTTATCCTCTGCACCATGTTCGACGAGACGCTCATCAAGGACCTCAGCGAGCTGCTGGGAAAAAGCCTCAACTTCAAGGACATCGAGGCCATCGGCGGATACCTGTTCAAGAGCCGCACGTACGACCTGCACGCAGCCGCCGGCGTCGACGAAAAGGTCAGCATTTCGCCGCTGAACGCCGCGAAGATCCTCGTGGATGAGGCGGAAAACAAGGGGAAGCTGAAGGACCTTTTCGTCTTCACCATCGAGCTGGACGGCTCGACCCTGAACGGCAGGGTGGTTGCGCTCCAGGGACTCGAGAACATGCTCTATCGGCTGACGCGCTCGGGGCAGTACTACGACTTCGCCACCCGCAGGTTCATCGACGTGGAAGACAATCGCAGCCTGGTGAGCTGGGGGGCCCTGCGGGACGGCCGGGAGTACGAGGTTGCCATCGCTTCCATCGACATCTGCCAGAACAGCGAGCTGGTGAAGAAGTACAAGACCAAGGTCATGGAACAGGTGTACTACCGGCTGTGGGAGTTCCTGAAGGCCAAGCTCGACTCGTGGGAGGGCAGGATCTGGAGCTGGGCAGGTGACGGCGGCATCCTCGCCTTTCGCGGAGAGGAAAGCGTCCCGCGCGCCGTGAGCTGCTGCCTGGAAATACTCGCCAGCCTGCCGGTGTTCAACATGCAGCCGGACAAGCCCATCAAGGACGAGATCTGCCTCAGAATCGCCCTCGATTTCGGCCCGCTGAAATTCTTCAGCGACACGGGGAAAATCGTTTCCGAGGTCATCAACTACGCGGCCCACCTGGAAAAGAAGGGAACGAGGCCGAGCAAGCTGAGCATATCCGATGAAGTGCATGCCCGCCTGTCCCCTGCCATGCGGAAGCTGTTTGCAGAGGAGATGAGCTTCGAGGGACGAACCGCGCGGTCCATGACCTGAGCCGTTTCCGCGCCTCGACCGCGGCGACAGGTGCCGATCCCTCCTCCTGAACGTCCCCTTCGATTGAACGTTTATTTAACGCCACAGGAACGAAAGTTCGACGCGCGGTGTTTATTCTTCCAGGCGTGAAACAATCGAGGAGGATCTTTCAAAGTGACACAGCACTACGAGATACGCTTCAGCGGACTGCTGGGACCGGATTGGTCGGACTGGTTCGAGGGCTTCTCCCTCCGTCTGGAGGACGGGGAGGTCACGGTCCTTTCGGGCCCCGTCGTGGATCAATCGGCGCTGCACGGGATCATCGCCCGCCTGCGGGACCTCAATCTGCCGCTTCTTTCCGTACATCAGATAGGAGAAAAGAAATGAGTGAGAATGGAACGAACGTGCTCCTCGTCGGCTACAACGGCGCCAACAACACGGGAGCAGAGGCACTCCTCCAGTCCGACATCGAGGATGTGAGGAAAGTGCTCGGTCCCGGGGCCCGGATCACCGTGCCGACCCTCGCGCCGGAGAATCTCCGCCGCTACGTGCAGGAAGGGCAGGGGCTCACAATCGCCCCGATTCCCATCCTGTACTTCAAGGCGCTGCGGAAGCTCGTCAAAGAGCACGACGTGGTCATGCTTGTCGAAGGCTCCACCTACATGGACACCTGGGGCTCGGTGCTTCTCTGGGCCTTTCTCTGGTCCACGCACTGCGCGGCGAGGCTGGGGAAGCGCTGCGTGGCCTACGCGGTGGACGCGGGAGCGCTTTCATGGATCAATCGATGGCTCGTGCGGCGGATTGCCAGCAGGACGAATCTGATCGTCACGAGGAACCGCGCGGCCGCCGAACGCCTGTCCGCGTACGGCGTCAGCGCTCCCATCGAGGTGACCGCGGACAACGCGTTCACCTTCCGGACCCGGCCGGAGGATGAGGGTTGGCCGGGAAGGGAATGGCCGCAGGCGCGTCGCGGCATGGTGGGCATGGCCGTCGTGGACTACAACCTCTTCCCGGTCGTGATGCGGCCGTGGGGAAGGAAGCAGGACTGCTACAAGTGGCCGTACTTCTTCTCCCGGTCATCGCGGCGCCGCAGGGCGAGCGATGAGCTGGCAGCCGGGTACGCCGCCGCCGCGGATCGGATCGTCGATGATCACGGCGCACCCGTTGCCCTCATCTGCATGGAGCAGGTGGACGAGAGGCTGGCGTTCGCCGTGCGTGACCGCATGGCGCACAAGGACATGGTCCGCGTGTTCTCCTCTCGACAGTACAACGCGTCCCAGATGACGGTGCTCCTGAGAAGCCTGCGGCTCCTGGTCACCTCCCGGTACCATGCCGCGGTCCTGTCCCTCGGCGCCAAGGTCCCGCAGCTCGCCGTCGGACATGACCTGCGCCTGCGCACCCTGTACGAGGACCTCGGGCTTCGGGACGGTTTTTTCACGGACCCGCGCTCGTTCCCGCGCACGCCCCAGATGTTTGAGCAGCTTACCGCGCGAATCGATCGATTGCTGAACGATCCCGGGCAGGTCGGCAGGGCCCTGCAAGAAGGTCATGCCGCGCACCTGGGCAGGGCAATGAGAAATCAATCGCTCCTGGCCCGCGAGCTCCGCTCTTTCGTCGCGGTGGGAGGAGTATCATGAGCACGGTAGTTTTTCTTACAGGCGCAACGGGGTTCCTGGGCGGGCAGACCGCGCGGCGGCTCCTGGCCCGCGAGGACCTTCACATCGTGGCCCTCGTGCGCGGGAAGGACCGGCAGGAAGCGGAGGCCCGGCTTGCCCGCACCTGGTGGAGCTGGCCCGAGCTGGCCGGGGCCATCGGCACCCGCGTCGAGGTCCTTGCGGGAGATGTCACCTCACCCTGCCTCGGCCTGGATCGGGGCGAGTACCGGCACCTTGCGGAGCGGATCACGCACGTCATTCACTCGGCGGCGGATCTGCGCCTGGACGGGCCGATCGATGAGCTTCGAAGGATCAACGTCGGCGGCACCGAGGAAGTCCTGCGCCTGGCGCCAGGCGGCACATCGCCATCACGGCCTCGCGCGCTTCGCCCATGTCTCCACCGCGTACGTGGCGGGAAAACGAAAGGGACCGGTCCCCGAGGATGCTCTGACCGACGAGTACGGGTTCTCGAATACGTACGAGCAGACGAAGTTCGAGGGAGAGCGCCTTGCGCGGGCGGCCGGTGCGGAGCTGCCCCTCACGGTCTTTCGACCCGGCATGATCGTGGGTGACTCGCGGACCGGCGAGATCGCGACGTTCAATACGGTCTACGTGCCCCTGCGGCTGTACCTTTCAGGCAAGCTGAAGGTCATGCCCTGCAAAGGAGATCTCGCGGTGAACGTGGTCCCTGTCGACTACGTGGCGGACGCGATATCCCGGCTCACCTTCGACGCCCGGGCCCAGGGCAGGACATTCCATCTCACGGTTCCTCCGCGGCTCCTGCCTTCCGCCCGCCAGCTCCTCGAGGGAGTGAGGCAATGGGCGGCAAAGGCCCTCGACGTGCGGCTCGCATCCCCCCTCATGATCCCGATCGGCTCAGGGACCCTCGACGAAAGGCTCCTCCGCCGGATTCCCGCCGCGCTGATCTCCTATTTCAGCGAGGATCGCCAGTTTGCGACCGCCAACACGGAAAGCCTCCTCGGCCCGTGCACGCTGGACTGGCAGGCTGTCCTGCCGCGGCTCCTTGCCTACGCGGCGGCGCGGGGATTTCTCCATGCCTCGGGGCGTACCGCGCACGAGCAGGTGCTGTTCCGGCTGCAGAGCACGACCCGGCCGGTGCGTTTTCACGAGATTGCGGAAGGAACTGTCTCCACCCGGAGCGCCGCGGAGGTGCGGGGGCAGATCCTCAGGTCGGCCGGAAGCCTGCAGGCTCTCGGCGTTGCGCAAGGGGACCGCGTTGCCATCGTGGGCCTGAATGGGGTCCGCTACCTCATCCTCGACGTCGCCATGGGCCTGGCGGGCGCCGTGAGCGTGCCGCTGTACTACACCACACCGGCAGCAGAGATGGAAGAGATTCTTCGGGCAAGCGGGTCCCGATTTCTCTTCATCGGCGCTCCCTGGCTCATGCAGGAGCTGCCAAAGATGAACATCCGCATACCGGTGGTCTCGTTCTGCCGGACGGCCGTCGCCGCTTCCGTCGCTCCCGGGACACATGGGTCCGCGCACGTGATGACCTGGGAGGAGTTTCTTTCCCTGGGCACGGACACTGACGAGTCGAGGCTCTCGGCACCGCGGCTTGTCCCCGCGGCAGCGGCCGGATCCGGGCACCCGCGTCCGGTCTCGCTCCCCATCGCGCGCCTGTCGGATGCGGCCACGCTCCGATTCACCTCGGGGACTACCGGAACGCCCAAAGGCGCCATCTTCCGACACGACCAGGTCCGCTGGATGGCGGAAACCCTTGCCTCCCTGCTTCCCTGGAGAGCGCGCATCCACCACGCATCGTACCTCTCATTCCTGCCCATGAGCCACGTCGTGGAAGGGATCCTGGGCACGTATGCGCCCTACTACCTGCCGGCTCCCGTGGATATCTGGTTCCTGGAAGACTTCCATTCGCTGGGTCGGGCTCTCCCCCGTGTGCGCCCCACGGTGTTCTTTTCCGTCCCGCGGTTCTACGAAAAAGTCTGGGAATCTTTCACGTCCCGGCCGATGGGACGACTCTATACGCGGCTTCCCGAAGGAGTGCTCAGGAGCGCGGCGCGTCCCCTGCTCCGCGGGGCCCTCCTGCGCCGGGCAGGGCTGCACAAGTGCGCACAGCTCATATCAGGCTCCGCGCCTGCCAGCGCGGCGCTCTTGGCCGCGTTCCAGGACATGGGCATCGTGATTCACAACGCGTACGGGCTGACCGAGGCTCCTCTCGCAACGCTCAACATTTCGGGCGCCAACCGGCCCGGCACCGTCGGCGTCCCGCTCCCCGAGACCCAGGTCAGGATCGCTCCCGACGGGGAAGTGCTCCTGAGGGGACCGCAGGTGACGGCCGGCTACGAGGGGGCGGCGGAACAGCCCTTCAGGGACGGGTGGCTCCTTACCGGTGACATTGGCCACCTGAATGAGGATGGCAGCCTGGTGCTGGACGGCCGCAAGAAAGATCTGATCGTGACCTCCTATGGCAAGAACATCCACCCGGGGAAGATCGAGGCCGGGCTGAAAGGGATACCGGGCGTGATCGAAGCGATGGTCATCGGAGAAGGGAGACCCTTCTGTGCCGCCCTCCTCTGGGTGAACGAGAGTATCCGGGGAGCCCGGCTTCCGGAGCCTGGATCGCGGGGTGCAGGAAATGAACAGTCGATTGTCTCACCCCGAAAGGATCAAGAAATGGAGCGTGCTGCGCAACGATCTTTCGATCGAGGGAGGCGAGCTGACGGGAAACCTCAAGCTGAAGCGGCAGGCCATCGCGCGCAGGTTCGCCGCTCTGATAGATTCCCTTTTCGACGACGGGCTGCCGCGCGAGGCGCTGCATACGGGGATGGCACAGAAGGAATCGGCCCTGCGCGGGCGCATCGAGAAGAATCCGGCCCAGGCGGAGTCCGCGTGAGCATCAGGTCGCGTCTGTTTGCCCTGCCGATGCCCGGCTTTGTCCGGAAGGCGGGCCTGTCGAAGCTGGCGCGTCTCACCGCGGAAGCTTTGGGCGCTGCATATCCCGGCCGCCGAGGGCTCTCCTTTGCCGAATGCCTCGAGCGGTACGCGGCATTCACCTCGATGCATGCCGAAGCCCTCCTGCGGTCTGACGAAGCCGCCCGGTCAGCAGCGCAGACGAGGCTTTTCTCGAACGCACAGAAACTGGGCGGCCGCTTGAGGATCCTGCTCGGGATCCCCGCGCATGGGGACCCGTCTGACCAGGCGATGTCCGTTGCGCGCGCCCTTTATCGGATGATCGGGGTCGATTTCGAGGCCAGGGCTGCGGGTCGCACGGGGAACGCCGGGACGTCGGCGCGCTTCACGGTGAGGACGTGCTTCTTCAGCTCCCGCTATTCGCCGGAGGTCTGCCGGCTGATTTCATCCCTTGACGCAGGGCTCCTTTCCGGACTCACCGGAGGCGGGGAGCTCGTATTTGCCCAGCGAATGACGGAAGGCGCGGTTTTCTGCAGAGGAGTGATCGGATGAAAAAAGCGATCGTCGTGGGAAGCGGCGCCGGCGGCGCGATCATGGCGAGAGAGCTCGCCGGCTTCTTTGATGTCACGATTCTCGAGGAGGGGCGGCATTTCCGTCCGCTCTCCCTCAGCGTGCCGTTCATGGAAGGGCTGAAGGCAAGCGGCGTGCTCATGGACGAGCGAATGACGGGGATGATTTTCCCGCCCATGAGGATCCGAAAGAGCGCGCAGGGGATGACCCTGGTCAGCGGCAGGTGCGTCGGCGGGACCACCACGATCAGCGCGGGGAATGCCCTTCGCATGGACCGGGACCTGAGAGAGATCGGCATCGACCTGGACGCGGAGTTCGACGAGCTGTCGCGGGAGGTGCCGGTAAGCACGGATCACCAGAAGGGATGGCGGGCGGACACTCGGGAAATGTTTTCGCTCTGCCGGGACATGGGACTTTCCCCCCGCGCGACCCCCAAGCTTATCGATTCCCGCAAATGCCGCCGCTGCGGGCGCTGCATCCTGGGGTGCCCCACCGGGGCGAAATGGGATGCGCGCAGCATCATCGACTCAGGCGGTTTCAAAGGGCGCCCGGCTCCTCGAGGGAAGCCGTGTCGAGCGCGTGGAAATCGAAGGAACACGGGCCACCGGGGTCTGGGTCGTCCGGGGAGGCAGGAGGTCTTTCAAGCCGGCAGACCTCGTCGTTCTTGCGGCGGGAGGGCTGGATTCCCCCGTCATTCTCCAGAGATCGGGCATCGACTGCGAGGAACGGCTCTTCGTGGATCCTGTCCTCTGCCTTGCCGGCCGCAGGGAGGAGACCGGACCGCAAGGGGAAATCTCGATGCCCTTCGTCATCCAGGGGGATTCGTACATCCTCTCCCCGTACTTCGACTACCTCAGCTTCTTCTACAACCGAAAGTGGCGCCTTCCGGGTTCGAATATCCTCTCCCTCATGGTCAAGCTGGCGGATTCGAGCGCGGGGGGCTCGCAATCCCGGAGAATCCGAAAAGAGCTCACGGGCAGGGACCGTCGGGTGCTCTCCGAGGCGGTCGCGCTCTGCAGGAAGATCTTCATGCGCCTCGGAGTAAGCGAGAAATCCCTGGTTCTCGGCACCGTCAACGCAGGACACCCCGGCGGCATGCTTCCCCTCACGGAGCGCGACGCGGTGAGTCTGCATTCCGAGCGCCTGCCGGGCAATCTCTATGTCTCCGATGCGAGCCTCCTGCCGCGCTCGATCGGCAATCCGCCGATCCTGACAGTCATGGCCCTTTCGAAGGCAATCGGGAAAAGAATCAAGCAGGCAGCGTGAAGACCTGCCGAAGGGGAGCGCGTCACCGGTAAAAGGCACGGGGAAAGAACCGTGCCGGCGTGAACGAGTCAACTATATATATTTTCCCCGCATCTATGACCTCGATAAAGTGTATACTTCAAGCGGCAAGGCGATCCGCGTCCAGACACCGCAAGCTGTTCGTACGCTGAGTCCCCCGCTTCAGGCTCCAAGTCTCCACCTCCTCACCGAGCCATGATCCCGAAGTCGGAGCGAAGTCCCGTCGCTTTCAAGGACGGCCCTCGCCGCATGAAAGAAGGACGAAGTGACAATCTCAGCCCGCGCACAGCGTGAGGAACGAATAAATTGAAATCCTCCGGCAGGGCGCGGTTGGAGGTCTGGTTCGCCACTCTCATCATCGTGGGCGGCTGCATTGTCATGAGGTTTTCCAGTCCAGGGGCTCCGAGGACGATCGTTTTTATCGCATCAGTCCTCGCTGCCACATGGCTGATCATCGTTTCCATCGGGCACACCAAAAAAAGCAGCGACTAGGCGAGACCCGTCAGGGTGTGACCCCGGCCGCGCATCAGACGGCAACCTCGACCGCCAATTCCCGGTAGCGGCAGACGCCATTCGCCCAGCGCATCTGCTCGGGGGAGCCGCACTCGGGCTCCAGGAGACGACGCGCGGCAACGAGGATACAGGCGCACTGCGCGCGGCTCGTGGCCACGTTGAGGCGGTTGGGATTGTAGAGAAAGCCCATGCCGCGCGGGGCATCCTCCGCGGACGAGCTCGTCATGGAGTAGACGACCACCGGCGCCTGCTGTCCCTGGAACCTGTCGACTGTGCCGACCCGCATGGAGGGGAGGCGGGCGCTGAGAGCGGAAACCTGGGCATTGTAGGGGGCGACGATGAGGATGTCGGACTGCTGGAGTCTCCGCACCACCCGTTGCGCATCGGTCCACGACACCCCCGGGCTGAGCAGGCTCCTGACGATATGTGCGACCGCTTCCACCTCCTCGGAGGAGCTGTTCTGATTGCCCGAGTGCTCCACCGGCACATAGAAAAGACCGCTTCCTTCAAACGGCGTGCCGCCTCGGAGCTCCTGCGCTTCGAGGCCGTCTCGGGAGCGCAGGCGACCTTCATAGAAAAGCTCGGAGGTGAATCTGCAGATGAGGGGGTGCAGCCGCCAGGATTCATCGAGGAAGAGACCAGCCTCGTCCGGCATCGTCTTCCGGCCTCCGAGCACATGGACAAGCGCGGCCACCTCCGCGCCCTCCGGGTGTGCGCCCCTCTGCGGCTGTTCGAGCTGCTGAGGGTCTCCGAGCAGCACCAGGTTGCGCGCGGCGCGCCCCGCTGCCAGCGCGTGCGCAAGTGACATCTGCCCCGCCTCGTCGACGAAGAGATAGTCGAGGGATTCTCTCATTTCCTCCCGTGCCCAGAACCAGGTCGTGCCGCCTGCCACCTTGCCCGCATCCAGACCCGCGCGCGCCTTTGCGTTGTCCGTCACCTCTTCGAGCCCTTCGATGGACTCGCCGCTCGATCTGCTGTCCTTGTGGACCGCCCGGAGAGGCGCCCCCTCGAGGGCAGCGGCATGCAGCACTTCTTTCAGAAGATTGACAATGACCTTGTGGCTGACAGCGGTCACGCCGATGCGCCTCCCCTCACGCGCGAGGGCCACGATCATGCGCGCGCCGGTATACGTCTTGCCCGGTGCCCGGCGGCCCCTGGATCGGCAGGACGCCATTGTCCAGACTGCGCGCGAGCCTGACAGCGGCCTCGACGATGCCCTCCCCCGGGCTGCGCAGCTTTTTCACCGGCGTGCGGAGGCGAGGGTTCTTTCTCAGCAGCAGGTCTCTTGCCGCGCGGTAGGGCCCCGTTCCGTCCACGCCCTTTTCGGCAATCGAGCGTGCAACCTGGAGCAAAGCGGTGTTGACCGGCTGCGGATTCACGCGATCATTCACCATCACTGCCGCGGGATGGAGCCCGGCCGCCTTGGAGTACTTTGCCACATCGAGCGTGCGGCCCGACAGGTCGAGCGCACTGACCTTGCCCACGGTGCCGCCGCCGACCTCGTGCAGCTCATCGCCCGGGTCGAAGGCGGCTTCCTGCTCCGGAAACCTGTAGCGATGGACAGGGGACTTCTCCGAGCCTCCGACCGTCTCGATGAAATCCAGGCCGGCAATCGCCTTCCTTTCCTCGATGAGCTCCTCGTGCCCCAGGCCGTGAATCCTGAAGAACTCCCACCACGCGCACTTGTCCTCGCGCCGGAAGTATTCGAGCTGATGAGCGATGAGCCACCGTGCCCGCTCCGCCGGTCCCCATGTTTCACGATCATCGGGAAGTCCCGCGGTCAGGCGGGTGTAGACCGCCTGCACGTCCGCCGCCCTGTCCTCCACCGATTCGCTTGCATCACCGCTCTTCTCCTCGGGCCGGGCGATGTCACCTCCCTGCGCGGCCAGCTCTGCGCGCCGCTCCTCGAGCCAGGTCCTGAGGGCGGCCGTTGAGAGGCAGTCGTCCCGATTGTACGCTTCCACGGCGGCACGGTCCGCGGCCGTGATCTCGGATGGCCCGCCCAGCTCCAGGGCCCAGGCGATACGGCGAAGCGCCGCCCCCGCGGCGGGGAGCTCCATGGCGCGCGTGAATCCGAAGGAATGCTCGAGCGATTTGAGCGAGTAGCTCTCGACACTCACGCGCAGCCCGTGACGCGTCACGGCGAGCAGATCCACGAACCGTTCGGCGCGCAGCAGCCGGTCGACCTCCGCCTCCCGCGTCCCGTACCGTCCAATAAGGCGCTTCACCGCTGCCGGCTCATACGGGGAATAGTGGTAGACGTGCATCCCGGGATGCGCCCGCCAGCGCTCCACGAGGAAATCGATGAAACCTTCTATCGCTTTCCGCTCCTCGGCCCGGTCGAATGCCCAGAAGCTTCTATAGAGGAGCGCCCCGTTCTCCCCCGAGAAGAGCGTCCCGTTCTCCCCGGCGAATGCCGCGCCGAGCAGGTACTCCATGCCCCCATCCCCCGCGAAGGAATCCGACTCGATGTCGAAGAAGACGTCCCCTGCCGACGGCTCGGGCAGGAGGGCGAGGCCATACCCGGGCTCCGGAACCAGGAGCTCGTAGAGGGGCTTGCCGGCAAGCCTGCCGGCAAGCTGGATCCGGGCCTGGCCGTGCACCCTGGCAAACGCCTCTGCGTTCCCGCGCGCCGGCTTCTCGCGGAGCGGCGCCGGCTCTTCAGCGAACTGCCGGAGAGTGTGAATTCCCTGCCGCTCGAGCTCGCCGATGTGGAGCGGGCGGATCCCTGCCACGAGACAGAGATTGTCATCCGTGTGCCTGCGCGCATCGCACTCCCGCGCCCACCGGCAGATGTCGCAGTGTGCCACCGGGTCCGGATACGTCGATTGCGAGGGCGGGGCTGCAATGGTCTCCTCCAGACGACGCCGGACCAGGCGATAGTAGGCGGCGAAATCCTCATAACGAAAGCTCTCCCGGGGAAATCCCGGCCCCGGCCGGACCACGTGCATCAGGGAAGGAGCCCGGCCCTGCACGGCTGCGACCAGGTCGGTGTAGAGGCAGAGCTGGAGGACCGTCCCGCCGCGCGTCTCCTGCGCGAGCTTCGTATCGACGACTTCGTAGGACCAGCTGCCGAGATCGCTGGGCTGCGGGACCCGGAGGAGCACGTCCGCGCGGCCTGTCCACTGGTCCCTGCCGAGGCTCGCCTGCACTATCGCGTCGATCCCGTCCTGCATCGCGGCCACGGTTCGATCGACAGGCGCCCTGCCCTGGTCATCTGCCAGCGCGAGGACACGCAGGCCCTCTGCGCGGAGATGCTCGATGTACGCCTGCTCGTGACGCAGGCCTCTCTCCTGCAGCAGCGCGAGCCCCGGGTCCCTCCAGGCAGGGGCCTTGCGTTGTCCCTCGGCAACGGCCCGGTCGAGCTGGGTCAGGTGCCGGCAGGCGAGATGATTCGCGACGTCGGTCGCGGAAAGCCGAAGGACCCCTCCGTCCCTGTGCATGGGCAAGAGGATAGCGGTACCGCATGGCAGGGACAAGCAGAGCGCAAAACCGTCAGGCCCTCGAGAGTTGCCGCACGGCCGTTCTTGTCGTATTGTGAAACTGCCATGAACAAGCGTGAGCTTCTGCTTTCCCTCCTCGATGACTCCTGGAAGCCGAAGATGGTGCCCGCGGCGTTCTTCCTGCATTTCGATCCCGCCTTTCACAGAGGCCAGGCCGCGATCGACAGGCACCTGGAATATTTCCGCTTCACCGGCATGGACTTCGTGAAGATCCAGTTCGAGCACCCGTTCCCCCGCCTGGAAATTACCCGGCCCCGGGACTGGGGCAAGGTGCCGCTGTATGACCCGGGTTTTTTCGAAGCTCCACTGAAAGTCGTGGAAGGCCTGGTGAAAGCGGCCGGTCGGGAAGCCCTGGTTCTTGTGACGCTCTACTCGCCGTTCATGCTGGCCTGTCAGACGGCGGGCGCGGAAACGGTGGTGCGTCATGCCCAGGAGGACCCGGAGGCGTTCAAGCGCGGCATCGGGGTCATCACCGAGGGCCTGCTCGGTTTCGTGAAGGAATGCGTCAGGCTCGGCCTGGACGGGTTCTACTCCTCCACGCAGGGCGGGGAAAGCGGCCGATTCTCCGACCCGAAGGCCTTCACGGAGTGCGTCCGTCCCTACGACCTGGCTGTCATGACGGAAATCAATGCGCGGTGCCGTTTCAATATCCTGCACGTCTGCGACTACCACCTGCCCTACTCGGACATCGCTCCCTACACGAGCTACCCCGGTCACGTCGTCAATGCGAGCCTGCGCATGACCGGCGGGGAAATCAGCGCGCGGGAGGTATCGCGGATGTTCAAACGGCCATTCATGGGAGGTCTCGAGCGCAAAGGCGTGATCGCAAACGGCTCGCCGGAGGCGATTCGGGCCGCCGTGCGGGAAGCGCTCCGGGATGCCCCCGAGCGCTTCATACTCGGCGCCGACTGTACCGTGCCGGCCGACACGCCGTGGGACAACATCCGGACGGCAATCCAGGCCGCGCACGAGGCTGCGAGGTAGACAGCATGCCCCTGTCTGCCCGTGGGCTTGCGTTGCTCATAGGATGCGTCGGCCTGTGGATTTCCTTCCCGGTCCAGGCGCAGTCATCCACGGGATCGCCCTCTGCCCGCACGCTTCCCTTCCCGTTGAACGCCCCGCCCGGGTTCCACGTCGAGCTCGTATCCAGCCGGGTCGGCGGAGCGCGCTTCATCGCCGTGGCTCCGAACGGCGACATACTCGTTGCCCAGATATCGCGCGGCGCCGTGGTGGCCGTGCATCCCGATGCGCCGCCTGGCGCGCAGCCGACGCTGGTCGCGGACGGGCTTGCCCTTCCCAATGCGGTGGCATTTCGGGGAAACGACCTCTACATCGCTGTCTGGAGCGGAGTGGTCGTCATCCGCGACTATCCGCGCGGCACAGGCTCGCCGCGCGTTCTGTTCTCCGACATGCCCCGCAGTGGAGATCACAACGCCCGAGCGCTCGCGCTCGACCCGGAGGGAGACATATTCATTTCATCCGGTTCCTCCTGCAATGTCTGCCGGGAAGAAGACGCGCGGCTCGCCACCATTCTCCACTACGGTCGGACGGAAACGGCGGCAGGATCTATGCATCCGGACTCCGCAACGCGAGCGGCCTTGCCTTCGGACTCCCGCGGCCGGCTCTGGGCAGTGGTCAACCAGCGGGACAACCTGGCGCCCGACCACACGGATCTGCCGCCCGGAGGAGCTGAACCTGATCAAGGAAGGCGGGAATTACGGATGGCCGACAACGTACCCGATCGGCAGACAAGCGCCTGCCGAATCCCGAGTTCCCCGGTGCCTCGATTGAAGGGATACTCCCCACGACCCTCAATTTCCAGGCACATTCGGCGCCTCTGCAGGCGGTATTCTACAACGCCGCGCAATTCCCGGATCGATTCCGCGGCGCGTTGTTCGTGGCGTTTCACGGCTCATGGAACCGGAATCCGCCCACCGGCTGACAAGTTGGTTGCCGTCACATACCAGGACGGCATTCCCACGCGGGTGGAGGATTTCGTGACCGGCTGGCTGACACCGGATCGGAGGGTCCATGGACGGCCCGTGGGCGTTGCGGTGGCGGCGGACGGCTCCCTGTACGTGAGCGACGACACCGGCTATCTCTTCCGGGTCCGGTACGGAAGCTGATACGAGCGGGGGGATCGTGTGGCCGGCAGGCAGGTAGCGTTTCTGCGCGGGGTCAATGTCGGACGCGGCAACCGGATTTCGATGGCCGCGCTGCGCGACCTCGTCTCACAGCTCGGATATGGCGACGTGACGACGCTTCTCAACAGCGGCAATGTCGTATTCACGGTTCCCCGGGCGGCTCCGCGGGACACCGCCGCCCGCATTGAAAAGGCTCTCGCTGCAGAGCTGGAAATTACTGTCCGGGTGACGGTGCTGTCTTCCGCGGAGCTCGCCACGGTGATCGAAGAGAATCCTCTCCTGAAGTTCGCTGACAATCCTTCCCGTCTGCTCGTCGCGCTGCTTCGAAACCCTGCGGACCGCGCGAAGCTCGCGCCTCTTTCAAGACAGGACTGGGGCAAAGACGCTCTGGGAGTCGGCACGATTGCGGCGTATCTCTGGTGCGCCGAAGGAGTGATCGCGAGCAGGCTCAACCAGGAGGTCAATCGTCTCCTGGGAGACGGAGTCACGAGCCGCAACTGGGCAACGATCCTGAAGCTCCACGACATGATGAACGGGGCGTGAGTCAGCCGGCCGCCGCGCGCTACGCCTGCGCACGCACGCGCCGGGGGATCTTGAGCGCAAGAGCCGCGGCGTAGACCGCGGCAGACAGCACGAGGAGCAGGCGAATTCCCGACCCTGCGGCAAGAAGCGGCGCCGCCGCTGCGGCAATCACGGAGGCAGAGCCATTGGCGGCCCATGCAAGGGCACGGTCACCCGGTCCGCCCGGCTCTCTCAGGGCCAGCGGAAAGGGAACGCCGAGGATCATGCCCGGCAAGGCAAGCAGCCCGAGTGCAATGATGATCCGCAGGGGGAGGGCGAGGGGAAGAAGCAGTTCGAAAAGCGCAGGCAGTGCGAAGGCTGCTGCCAGAAGGACCGCGGCCGAGCCAGCCGCGGCGATTGGAAGCCAGCGCGCTCCGAGCCGGGCGGTGGCAAGTCCGCCGATGCCTGAGAACGCGAGCATGCCGCCAAGGGTAACCACGATGGCCAGGGACGGGGCGGCGAAAAGCACGCTCAACGCGTCCAGAAAGGCGATCTCGGCGAACAGATAGCCGCAGCCCACCGACGCGAAAAAGAGCAGCTGCCGTGCGCGCAAGGGTCGTGGAGCAGGAGGCGTCGATGGCGCCGCGGGCAGTCTCCATGCAGCTCCTGCCATGAGCAGCAGGCTGGCAAAGACGGCAATCAAGAGGCCGGCAGTGGCCACGAGCTCGCCCGAGGCGAGGAATCGGTGGATCATTCCGCCGGTTGAGCGCAGGTAGTCGGCCGCTCTCAGCCATCGGAGAAACCGGCTGGGAAACGGTCGATCGTCGGTCTCGGGAGCCACGTCGAGAAAATAGCCCCTGGTGAATCCGGGATCGCGCATCAGCTTTTCGTACGTCTCGAAGTACCAGGGTCGCTCGAGCTTCACGAATCGACCGGTGTCGGCAGCGGTGATTCCGGGAAACCAATCCAGATCGAACCCTCGCTCCCGGCAGAAGCTTTTCAACGCCTCCAGGAGCTCGAACCGCGGAATGGCCGGCGCGAGACCAGCAGCACGCACACGTCCCAGCTTCTTGCCATGGCGAGGTGCTCCTCGGGCGTCTGGATCCCTTCGCGCGCGAGCGCCTCACGCGCCGTCGCGAGGAGCCGCACGGAGTCCGAGGGGGGAAGCACATTCGTCCTGCCGAGGATGATCACCCCGGTTTCGCTGAGTCTCGTCCAGTACTCCTGAAAAGCGTCCACGGTGAGCAGGGCATCGGTAGAGAGGCTGGCCATGCCCGGAAGCAGAGGACCCCAGTTCTCCACGTGGATCACGTCGTAACGGGTCCTCGACCTTCTCACAGCCGCGCGTGGGTTTCCTGAGATGACCTCCATATCGCAGGCGCGATACCACTCCGCGATACGGCGGGCAATGCCGGGCGCGCCGGCCGCTACCGTAATGCTCCGGCTGCGGGCCTCGATCGCGCAGACGATGCCGAGCCCTCCATCACGCTGGACTATCAGGCACGCGTCCAGGCCGCTGCGGGAGCGCGATGCGCCGCCGGTCCCAATCGCAGCCAGCGCGTATGCCGAGTAGCAAAGGCTCAGCCGGGCGAACGAGGAATCCGCGGGCCTCGTGAGCCTGTAGAGAGTCGTGAGGTCGTCGCCGTCCGTGAAGATCCCCGCCTGGCGCGGGAGCTCGTCGGAGAATGAGAGGCTGAGGCCGGGCGCAAAACGGAGCTGAGGGCTTTCCATCACGCTGAGACTGCCCCAGAGCCCTGTCTCCCGGTCGCTGACGCTGTTGCCCGGGATCATGAGGAGCTGCGAAAGCGCCTTGTACGGCGAAGGCTGGAGGGCGAGCGTGCCGCCTGAGAAGCTGAGAAAGACGGCGCAGCACGCTGCCGCGGCGCACGACCCGCTCAGAACGATGCTCCGCGGGCGGTTCCGATCACGGGGGGCGCGCACGACCGCGGCGGCACCGGGCACGAGGGCCGCGATCGCCGCCGCCGCGATGGCTCCTCCCTCCCCGAGAAGCGGGAACAGCAGCGCGGGAAGCGCGGCCCCGGCCGCGCTTCCCGTCATTGCGGCGCAGGCAACCGCGCCACTCCTCCCGGGCATGCGCGCGTACGCGAGGCACGTGGCAAGACCGGCAAAGAAAAAGGGCAGCGCGAGAAGCAGGTAGGCGGCGAGCAGGTAGAAGAGCTGCGCCCTGTCAACGGGAAGTCGAAAGAAGTCCAGCGGGATCCGCCGGGCGAGGATGAACGATCCGAGCGTACTGATGCCCGCGAGGAGCGAGACCGCCGCACCCATCGACCGCTCGTGCGCGCGCGCGAGCGTGGGGGTGCGCGCGACCAGGACCCCCGCGGCCGCGGACCCGAGCATGGCGATTCCGATCACGAGCGGGGCGAGGTGACTCCACTGCGAGACGGCAAACCACCGGGTAAGCGCGATCTCGTACAGGAGTGATGAAAGGGAGAGTGCGAAAACCGTTGCAAGGGTCATGGAAGGCCCTGCAAGCCCCTCCCGGTCAGCGGCACAAAGAGCACGCCCGTGATGTATTCGATCGAGTACGTGTTTCCCTTCTTCGTTACCCGGACGAGGTTCTGCGTGCCGAAGGGATTGCCGAGCGGCAGGACCATGCGGCCGCCCTCCGCGAGCTGCCCGAGAAGGGGAGGCGGGACGGTTCCCACGGCGGCGGTGATCATGACGCAGTCGAATGGCGCCTCTTCTTTCCAGCCGTACCAGCCGTCCCCCGGCCGGGCATGCACGTTCGCGAGGTCGAGCGCTGACAGGAGTCCGGCAGCCCGCTGCTGCAGAATCGGCTTGATCTCGATCGTGAAGACCTCCTTCGCAACCCGGGAGAGAACGGCCGCCTGATAACCCGAGCCGGTCCCGATCTCCAGGACCCGCTCGCGGCCGGTGAGGCGCAGGCACTCGGTCATGAGGGCGACGATATACGGCTGGGAGATGGTCTGGCCCTCGCCGATCGGCAGCGGGTTGTCGGTGTACGCCTGGCCGCGCAGGCTCTCGGGCACGAAGAGGTGCCGCTCGACCGCGCGCATGGCGTCGAGGACCCGCCGGTCCCTGATGCCGCGGGCCTCGATCTGCTCGGTCACCATCCGAGCGCGAAGCTCCGAGAAGTCCTGCGCAGAAGCGGCAAAGGGGATGACAAGAAGGAACAGCGCCGGGAGTGAACGGAGCATTGCGTGCCCTCCGCAGATCAAGAGTATAATCCCGGCCTCGAGGCCTATCAACACGTCGAGAAGCGGCTCCGGAGAGCCTCGTCCGCCACCTTCCCCAAGTCGGACTTTTTTGATAGGGTACGGAAAACATCGTCTGGTGACTATGGCGCAGGGGAACCACCCGTTATTCTCGAGATGACACGAACAGGCACTGAACAGAGCTACAGGTACTTCGACATCGTCATGGCGGCCTTCGTGACGGTGCTCATCGTCAGCAACATCGCTTCTTCCGCGAAGATAGTCGATTGGGGGTTCTCCCTTTTCGGCATCCGCCTGGCCTTTGACGGCGGCACGATCCTGTTCCCCATCAGCTACGTTTTCGGGGACGTGCTCACCGAGGTCTACGGGTACCGCCGCTCGCGGCGGGTGATCTGGACGGGCTTCGCCTGCCTCGCCGTGTGTGCCGGCGTGCTCTGGCTGGTGCGGATCATGCCGGGGGAGGCGGGTTGGGCCGAGGCGGGCGGGCAGGATGCCTTTGTGAAAGCACTGGGCGGAATGAGCACGGGGGGCATCGTCCTGGCCAGCCTCGTCGCGTACTTTGCCGGCGAGTTCAGCAACTCGTTCGTCCTTGCGAAGATGAAGATTCTCACGCAGGGCCGATGGCTGTGGACGCGGACAATCGGAAGCACCCTGGTCGGCGAGGGCGTGGACTCGGTCCTCTTTGTGACGATTGCGAGCCTGACCGGCGTGTTCCCCTGGTCGATATTCGTCACGCTCGTGCTCACCAACTACATATTCAAGGTGGCAATCGAAGCCATCATGACCCCCGCCACCTACCGGGTGGTGCATGCCCTGAAGAAACTGGAAAAAGTGGATTGGTACGACTACAAGACGGATTTCAACCCGTTCGCCCTGCGCCCGCCGGCACCGGGGAAGGAAATCAACTGACGTTCGTCCTGTTCACCTCGTAGTGGCTCCACACCTTTTCCGGCTTTCCGTCCCGGATCAGGATGAGCTGGGGTGATTCGTGGGTGACATCGTACGTCTCGGCCACCCAGTTCGACAGGTCGCGCTGCTCGCGCACATTGATCCAGTAGATGGGCAGGTCGGTCTCCATTGCCCGCACCTCCCTGGCCGCCGTGGCGGAGATGCCGCAGGTGGTCGAATGCTTGTACACGAGACAGTTTGCGGGCAGAGTTTTTTCCTTCAGGGGGATGATGCTGTTCACGTGATTTCCTCTGGCAGGACAAAGTTAGACCCCGCGCCGGCCCGCGTCAAGGAGTGAGGGCGGCATTCCGCACTCGCGCGGGAATCCGCGGAGTACGGCGTACTCGCCGAACGGGTACTCCCGTACCGCGATGCTCGCGCGCGCGGCTGTTCCACGCTATACTCTCGACTCGGAGGCGGTCATGGGTGGATCTTCGAGGGAGAAGCTGCTGGCGGAGCTGCGGATCGGCTGTGGGGGGCCCCGTGCCGTGCGCGCGCCGCGCGGGACGGAGCTCCACTGCAGGGGCTGGCACCAGGAGGCGGCCCTGCGCATGCTCTGCAACAATCTCGATCCGGAGAACGCGGAGAATCCCGACGAGCTGATCGTCTACGGCGGCACCGGCAAGGCGGCGCGAAACTGGCCCTGTTTCGACGCGCTGGTGCAGCTCCCTCCTCGACCTCGAGGACGACGAGATCGCTTCTCGTGCAGTCGGGAAAACCCGTCGGCATCCTGCGCACCCACCGCATGTCCCCCCGCGTGCTGATCGCCAACTCGAACCTCGTGCCCCGCTGGGCCACCTGGGAGCACTTCCACGAGCTCGAGGCAAAGGGCCTGATGATGTACGGCCAGATGACGGCGGGCTCGTGGATCTACATCGGCACCCAGGGAATCCTCCAGGGCACGTTCGAGACATTCGCCGCGCTGGCGGAGAAGCATTTCGGCGCGGGCCTCGCCGGACGGATCGTCGTGAGCGCGGGTCTCGGCGGCATGGGCGGCGCGCAGCCGCTGGCCGTGACCATGAACGACGGCGTGATGATCTGCGTGGAGGTGGACCCGCGCCGCATCCGCCGCAGGCTCGACACCGGCTACCTCGACGTCGCGGCGGATGACCTCGACGCGGCCATGGCCATGGCCCGGCAGGCCGCGGAGGGAAAGAACGCCCTTTCCATCGGACTGGAGGGAAATGCGGCGGAGGTGCTTCCGCTCATGGTGGAGAGGGGCTTCATCCCGGACGTCGTCACCGACCAGACCAGCGCGCACGACGAGCTGGGCGGCTACGTTCCCCACGGGATGCCCTACGCGGCGGCCATCGCGCTGCGCGCGTCGGACCCGCGGCGCTATCGCCGAGGCTGCCCTGCAGTCCATGGCGACGGCACTGCCGGGCCATCCTCGACATGAAGACCCGGGGCGCCGTGGCGTTCGACTACGGCAACAACCTGCGCGGCCAGGCCCTGAAGAGCGGGGTGGCGAACGCCTTCGACTACCCCGGGTTCGTGCCGGCGTACATCCGCCCCCTGTTCTGCGAGGGCGAAGGTCCCTTCCGCTGGGCCGCGCTCTCGGGGGACCCGAAGGACATCGAGGCGACCGATGAGGCGCTGCTCGAGGCGTTCCCGCAGAAGACCGCGCATGGTGCGCTGGCTGCGGCTGGCCGGCGCGCGGGTGAAGCACATGGGACTGCCGGCCCGGATCTGCTGGCTGGGCTACGGGGAGCGGGATCGGGCGGGGAAGATCTTCAACGACCTCGTGCGGGCCGGGAAGGTCAAGGCGCCCCATCGTGATCGGGCAGGGACCACCTGGACGCGGGGTCCGTGGCATCGCCGAACCGGGAGACCGAGGCCATGCGGGACGGCTCCGACGCGGTGGCGGACTGGCCGCTCCTGAATCTCATGGTCAACGTGGCCTCGGGGGCGAGCTGGACCTCGTTCCACCACGGCGGGGGAGTGGGAATCGGCTACTCGCTGCACGCGGGCCAGGTCACGCTCGCCGACGGGACGGACGAGGGGGAGCTGCGGGTGACCACGGTGCTCAGGAACGACCCCGCCACCGGCATCATTCGTCATGCCGACGCGGGGTACCCCGAGGCCCTGAAAGCGGCAAAGGAGCGCGGCGTGAAGATCCCGATGCGGCGGGACCGGCTCGGCGTATGACACGCCCGGCTTGTCGAGTGCGTGCCCAACTTACAGCGAGGGCCGCAGACAGTCGGTGATCGACGCAATCGTGGCTCCCTTTCGCGGCAGGACGGGCGTCCACCTGCTGGATTGCCGGGCGGACCCGGATCATAACCGGCTGGTCGTGAGCCTCGTCGGAGAGCCGTCGCCGCTCCAGGATGCCCTGCTGGATTCCGCGCGCGCGGCCATCTCGTCGATCGATCTCCGCACGCCACACGCGGCGCGCATCCCCGGATCGGCGCGGTGGACGTGGTCCCCTTCGTCCCTCTCCGCGGCATGTCAATGGAAGAATGCGTGGCGCTGGCGCGGGAGTTCGCCGCCCGGTTCGCGCGTGAAACCGATGTCCCCGTGTACCTGTACGAGTCAGCCGCGCTTCGACCGGAGCGCAGAAACCTGGAAGTGGTGCGCAGGGGGCAGTTCGAGGCGCTCGTGCATGAGATCGCAGAGTCCCGACCGCGCGCCTGATATCGGACCTCCGCGCCTGCATCCGAGCGCCGGAGCAACGGCCATCGGCGCGCGGCCCTTTCCTCGTCGCCTTCAACGTCAATCTGCAAAGCACGGACATGGCGGTTGCGCGCGCCATTGCCAGGACGATCCGCGCATCCGGCGGCGGACTTCTCTCACGTCAAGGCCGTGGGCGTGGACCTGAAGGAGCGGGGCATGGTCCAGGTGAGCATCAACGTCACGGACTACACGGTGAATCCCCTGCACGAGGTGCTGGACCTGGTCCGCAAGGAGGCGTCGCAGAGGGGAGTCGCCGTTGCGGAGACCGAGATCTATGGCCTGGTGCCGGCCGAGGCGCTTCTTGCCGCCGCTTCCCACTGTCTCCAGCTCGCGGGATTCGACGCCTCGCAGGTGCTCGACCTGCGGCTCCTGGACATTCGGCCGGGGATCGAGCATGACAGTCCACTGCTCTTCCGCAATGCGCGAATCTATACGCCCGTCGATGAGGGGCGGGCCTCGTCCGGGTCCGCGCAGGGCAAGGTTGCGGCCTGGGACAAGGGCGCGCTGCTGTGCCGGGACGGGCGGATCGCGGCAATCGGGGACGAGTCCTCGGTTCTCCAGGCGCTCGGGGCCCGGCCGTCGCGGGTACGGCTCAGGAAGAGATCGACTGCGGCGGCAGGTGCATGATCCCCGGCTTCGTGGATCCTCACACGCACCTCTGCTTCGTGCGGCCCCGGGAGAGAGAGTTTCTTGCGCGTCTGGAGGGTGCCGAGTACCTCGATATCCTGAAGGCGGGAGGCGGGATTCTCTCCTCCGTGGAGTCGGTGCGCGCAGCCTCTGAGGAGGAGCTTTTCATCGCCACCCGGGATCGTGCGCTTTCGGCGCTGAGCCTGGGCACGACAACTATCGAGATCAAGAGCGGCTACGGTCTTTCCACGGAGGCGGAGCTGCGCCAGCTTCGCGTCATCCACAGGGTCGCCCGGGAGACGCCGCTCTCGGTCGTGCCGACCTTTCTCGGCGCGCACGCGGTGCCGGCCGAGGCAGGCGGGCGCGCCGAAGACTACGTGGGCCTGCTCACGCGCGAGATGATTCCCGCGGTTGCGCGGCAGGGCCTTGCCAGGTTCTGCGATGTGTTCTGCGAGCAGGGTGTATTCAGCGTCGACCAGGCGCGCCTGATCCTGGAAGCTGCGCGCGCGGCGGGCCTGGGTCTCAAGATTCACGCGGACGAGCTGCACGACACGGGCGGCGCGGGACTTGCCGCTTCCCTTGCACGCGGTCTCCGCCGAGCATCTGCTGGCAGCATCCGACCAGGGGCTGCGCGCCATGGCGGACGCGGGGGTCATCGCGGTGCTTCTTCCCTCGACGGCCTACAGCATGCGCAAGCCGTTTGCCCGGGCGCCGGGCAATGATCGATATGGGCCTGCCCGTGGCGATTGCCACTGACTGCAACCCCGGCTCGTCCTGCACGGAGTCCATGCCTTTCGCCTTCGGGCTTGCCGTGCTCCAGATGCGGCTTTCCGTCGCGGAGGCGCTCACCGCGGCTACCTTGAACGCCGCGTATGCTGTCGGCAGGGGAGGGGAGTGCGGCAGCCTGACGCCCGGAAAGGCCGCAGACTTCCTCCTCCTGGACGGTGAGACGCCCGGCATACTCGCATTCAGGCCGGGGATCTCTCCTGTTGCCGAAGTGTTCAAGGCCGGGGCGCGGGTGTGGCTGCCGCAGGCCGGCCGGTCTCGAGACAAGGAGCGCACGTGAAGCTATCGGAAATGACGGTTCATGATTTTCTGGCCGAGCTGGGATCGGACTCACCGGCGCCCGGAGGGGGCAGCGTGGCAGCCCTTGCAGGCGCAATCGCCGCCTCTCTCTGCCAGATGGTGTCCGGGTTGACCCTGGGCCGGGAGACGTACAAGGACGCCTGGCCTGTCATGCGGGAGACGCATGCCCGCGCGGGCAGTCTCGGGGCAAGGCTCCGTGAGCTCATCGACGAGGACGCGCAGGCATTCAATTCAGTGATGGCCGCGCGGAAGCTCCCGCGTGCCACCGAGGAGCAGAAAGCAGAGCGCGAGCGCGCCATCCAGGAGGGCACGATCAGGTCCGCGCGCGTGCCGCTGGAAACTCTCGGTTCGCTTGCGCTGCTCGCGGACCTCGCCGCCCTGGGCGCCGAGAAGGGAAACCCCGGCTGCGTGACGGATGCCGGGTCCGCGGCCCAGATGATCAGGGCAGGCGCTGCAGCCGCTGGCGTGGAATGTCAGGGTCAATCTTCCCTCGGTACGCGACGCGAAATTGAAGGAACAGCTCGGGAGTGATGCCGCGAGGGTTCTTGCGGGAATCATCGAAACAGTCGAGCGGGTCGATGCCATGGTCGAAAAACGCCTGAACGAACGGAGCCGCACATGAACACTCTTCATCATCGGCGATGGCCCCCTGACCGTCGACGCCCTGACCGCCGCCGCGCGCGCGGGAGCGAAGGTCGAGCTTTCACCCGCGGCCCGGGAGCGCGTGAAAGCCGCACGGAGCCTCGTCGAGACGTGGGTCAGGCAGGGCAGGGCCGTCTACGGAGTGACGACCGGCTTCGGGGCGCTGTGCGATGTTGCCATCGCTCCCGAGCAGACCCGGGCCCTGCAGGAAAACATCCTCATGAGCCACGCGGCGGGCGTCGGGGACCCGCTTCCCCGGGAGGTGGTAAGGGCCACGATGGCGGTGCGCGTGCAGGACCTGTCCAAGGGACACGCGGGGCTGCGCCTGGAGACCCTCCAGGCCCTCGTCGATCTCTTGAACTCCGAGGTCGTTCCCGTTGTCCCTGAAAAAGGGTCTGTCGGCGCGAGCGGGGACCTCGCGCCGATGGCGCACCTGGCCCTCGTGCTGATCGGCAGGGGCGAGGCGTTCTTTCGCGGCGCGCGCATGGGAGGCCGGGAAGCGCTCGCAGCGGCCGGTCTTGGCCCCGTGCACCTGGAGGCGGGCGAAGGGCTTGCGCTCATCAACGGCACGCAGGTCATGGCGGGGATTACCGGTCTTGCCGTGCACGACGCGGCCCGTCTGGCGAAGACGGCGGATATCGCGTGCGCGATGAGCCTCGAGGTCCTCATGGGCACCAACGTCGAGTTCGATCCCCGGATCCACAGGGTGCGGCCCCACCCGGGCCAGATCTCGGCCGCGGACAACATGTACCGCATCACCCAGGACAGCGTGATCATGTCTTCCCACAAGGACTGCGGACGGATCCAGGACGCGTACACGCTGCGCTGCTCACCCCAGGTGCACGGGGCGAGCCGGGACGCGGTGAGCCACGTCCGGCGCGTCGTGGAGATCGAGCTCGATTCCGCCACCACCAACCCGCTCATCTTCGCCGACACCGGGGACTTTCTGCTGGGGGGAAACTTCCACGGTCAGCCCCTTGCCCTGGCAGCGGACTACCTCTGCATGGCCGCGGCCGAGCTCGCCAACATCTCGGAACGCAGGATCGAGCGGCTGGTCAATCCGCAGTTGAGCGGCCTGCCGG
This sequence comes from uncultured Spirochaetota bacterium, assembly GCA_963734545.1. Classification (GTDB taxonomy): domain Bacteria; phylum Spirochaetota; class Spirochaetia; order SZUA-6; family Fen-1364; genus Fen-1364. The sequence goes on from CAVTHO010000002.1 coordinate 32,943, forward strand.
CGTTTCTCGTCAACGACTCGGGTCTGAACTCCGGCTTCATGATCGCGCAGTACACGGCGGCCGCGCTCGTCTCGGAGAACAAGGTCCTTTCCCATCCGGCCTGCGTGGATTCCATCCCCACCTCCGCCAACAAGGAGGACCACGTGAGCATGGGCACCATCTCGGCGCGCAAGTGCAGGTCGATCATCCAGAACGCGGAATCGGTGATCGCCATCGAGCTGCTCTGCGCCTGCCAGGCGGTCGATCTCCTGACAAAGGGCCGTCCCGGCCGGGGAACGGAGGCTGCATACAAGGCCTGCCGGGAGAAGATTCCCGTTCTCGACAAGGACAGGGAGCTGTCGCGCGACATCGAGACCATGCGGGAGCTGGTCATGAGCGGGGAAATCATCCGGCGGGTGGAAGAAAGAGTCGGCCCGCTCGCCTGAGGGGCGGCTCCCCAGGGCTCCCGCCGTTTCGCGCCTTCGGCGCTCCAACGAAATGTCGCCAGGAGCGACCGCGCTGCCGCCCTGGGGCCCCTTCCGCGCGACCCACAGGCCGGCAGCCGCGCCTTCCGCCAGGAGCGGAAGGCGCGGCGAGAGGCTTCGGTCGCGCTAGAGAGTTCCCTGCAGGAAGCGCTGGTAGGCCGCCTGGACCCTCTCGAAACGCCTGGCGAGCTTTGCCAGAAGCTGCTCTGCCGTGGCGCCGCTTCCCAGCATGCGCCGGGCAAGCGCCCGAAGCTGCGCGGGATCCCGCGGAAGGTTGTGCGTCTGCCTGTCCTCGTAGATCTGAAGGAAATGCTCGACCCGCCGGAGGAACAGATAGTCGCCCGAGAGGTGCTCCGCTGTCTCGGCGGAAAGGATTCCCGCTTCTTCCAGGGCCCTGAGCGCCGGCAGGGTGCCGCCGCAGAGAAGCTCGGGCCGCTGGTGCCCGTGGGTGAGCTGCAGGCCCTGGGCGAGGAATTCCACGTCGCGCAGCCCGCCCAGACCGGTCTTGACGTCCGTCGTGGAGAGCACGCTGCGCGAAAGGCTCTTGAGGGCCTCCCGGCGCAGCCTGTCGATGGAAGCGGCGACCTCCGCATGCGGGTGGGGCGCGCTGAGAAGGCCCCGGACCGAATCGAGGAACGCACGGCCTACCGCGAGGTCACCGGCGACCGGCCGCGCCTTCAGCAGCGCCTGCAGCTCCCACAGGGCGGCCGCGTGCGTGTAGTAGTCGGTCAGCGCGCCGAGCGGAAAGACGAGCTGACCCGAGCTGCCGTACGGCCGCAGCCGGAGGTCCACGCGGTACGCATATCCCTCCGTGGTGTGTGAAGAGAGATCGGTGCCGAGTGTCTCCATGAGACCGGATGCCGCCTCCACGGTGTCCTGGTCGTCCGTTGCATCGCAGAGGCCGAGAAGGTCGATGTCCGAGCTGTAGTTGAGCTCGCGGCCGCCGAGCTTGCCGAATGCAATCACGCAGAATCCATGACCTGCGGCGCCCCGCTTATCGTCCACCTGGGTCCCGGATCCGGGACAGGGCAACCGAAATGACGCCGTCCGCCAGGTCCGAGAGCTCCTCCATGATCCGCTGCGTGGGGGTGGCAAGGCAGATGTCGCGCGCCCCGATGCGCAGGATCTCCCTGCGGCGGAACCTCCGCAGGGCATCCTGCCACTGCAGGCGGTCAGGCGTGCGCCCGGAAATCCCCTGGAGCTCCTCCGCAATATCGGCGCTCGAGCGCGGCACGCTGATGATCTCGGACCTGCCGATGTAGTCCAGCAGCTCGGGATCCCGAACCAGGGCGTCAGCAAGGAACTGGCTCGTGGAAAAAATGCTCAAAAGGATCTCCAGACGCATGGGCTGGGACAGCATCTGGTGAAGGTGCGCGTGCGGGTCCGGCAGCGCGTGGAGGAACCTCTCCCAGTTGTTGAGCGCCATGTCCGGGTCCGGCCTCTGGGAAAGAACATCGCAGGCAAGGATCGCCAGCCGGGCAAAAAGGGTCCGCCTCTCCGCTTCACCCGCGATGTGCCGAAGATTGAGCAGGGCGCGCGCGGGATCGGAGAATCCCCGGTCCGCGAGCGCCTTGTGGGCAAGCTCCAGCGGAATGGCCTCGGACAGGATCAGGTCCGCCGCGTTTACCACGGGCGCGCCCGGCAGGCTGTCCCTGCCGAAGTGCCGCTCCACAAATGCACGCACCTCGGCCGAATGCGTTTCAAAGTCCAGGTGCAGCCTCTGCGCGGGTGTGGTCTCCGGTCCGGGGGCATAGCCCATGCGCCGGGCCAGGTGCAGGTACTCATCGGAGTCGGGCGCCGGAAGGAAGAGATCCTGTGCCGAGCCCCTCAGCATCCGCAGACCGTTGATGAGGGTGCGGAAGAAGTGGTAGGCGGCGACCAGCTCGGCGGCCTCCGCATGCTCGACCAGGCCGATGGAGGCCAGGGCATCGAGCGCCTCGTGGATGCGGGGCGTCCGCAGTCTCTTCTCCACGGCGCCGTGCGTGACCTGCAGGATCTGCACCGCGTATTCGAGGTCCACAAGGGCCCCGGGGCTGAACTTGGCGTTCTCGCGGCCCGTGATGGCGACCGGC
>CAVTHO010000003.1:0-509592 GCA_963734545.1 uncultured Spirochaetota bacterium
ACCACGGTGCCGTTGTTGGAGGTGAAGGTGGTCACGTTCCAGTTGGTGCCCACGCTCAGGGTGCCTGCGGGAGCCGAGAGGGTGGCAAGCGGGGTGCCGGTGGTACCCACGTAGGTGCCCACACTCAGGCTGTTGGCCCGCGAGCACCCCGGATGCGTTCAGCGTGCCTGAGCCGCTGACGTTGCCCGTCACTGTCTGGGTGACCGCGTTGTCTGCCAGCGTCAGGGTGCCAGTGTTCACCGTGAGGTTGTTGCCCACGCTCAGGGCGGCACCCGTGTTGTAGGTGGTGGTGCCCCCCGTGCTCTTGGTCAGGTTGTAGAAGGCCGTGGAGGAGTAGATGGTGCCTGTGCCCGTGAAGACCACGGTGCCGTTGTTGGAGGTGAAGGTGGTCACGTTCCAGTTGGTGCCCACGCTCAGGGTGCCTGCGGGAGCCGAGAGGGTGGCAAGCGGGGTGCCGGTGGTACCCACGTAGGTGCCCACACTCAGGGTGTTGGCCCCCGTGATGGCCGAGGCGTTCAGCGTGCCTGAGCCGCTGACGTTGCCCGTCACTGTCTGGGTGCCCGCGATGTCCACCAGCGTCAGGGTGCCAGTGTTCACCGTGAGGTTGTTGCCCACGCTCAGGGCAATACCCGTGTTGTAGGTGGTGGTGCCCCCCGTGCTCTTGGTCAGGTTGTAGAAGGCCGTGGAGGAGTAGATGGTGCCTGTGCCCGTGAAGACCACGGTGCCGTTGTTGGAGGTGAAGGTGGTCACGTTCCAGTTGGTGCCCACGCTCAGGGTGCCTGCGGGAGCCGAGAGGGTGGCAAGCGGGGTGCCGGTGGTACCCACGTAGGTGCCCACACTCAGGGTGTTGGCCCCCGTGATGGCCGAGGCGTTCAGCGTGCCTGAGCCGCTGACGTTGCCCGTCACTGTCTGGGTGCCCGCGATGTCCACCAGCGTCAGGGTGCCAGTGTTCACCGTGAGGTTGTTGCCCACGCTCAGGGCAATACCCGTGTCGTAGGTGGTGGTGCCCCCCGTGCTCTTGGTCAGGTTGTAGAAGGCCGTGGAGGAGTAGATGGTGCCTGTGCCCGTGAAGACCACGGTGCCGTTGTTGGAGGTGAAGGTGGTCACGTTCCAGTTGGTGCCCACGCTCAGCGTGCCTGCGGGAGCCGAGAGGGTGGCAAGCGGGGTGCCGGTGGTACCCACGTAGGTGCCCACACTCAGGGTGTTGGCCCCCGTGATGGCCGATGCGTTCAGCGTGCCTGAGCCGCTGACGTTGCCCGTCACTGTCTGGGTGACCGCGATGTCAACCAGCGTCAGGGTGCCAGTGTTCACCGTGAGGTTGTTGCCCACGCTCAGGGCGGCACCCGTGTTGTAGGTGGTGGTGCCCCCCGTGCTCTTGGTCAGGTTGTAGAAGGCCGTGGAGGAGTAGATGGTGCCTGTGCCCGTGAAGACCACGGTGCCGTTGTTGGAGGTGAAGGTGGTCACGTTCCAGTTGGTGCCCACGCTCAGGGTGCCTGCGGGAGCCGAGAGGGTGGCAAGCGGGGTGCCGGTGGTACCCACGTAGGTGCCCACACTCAGGGTGTTGGCCCCCGTGATGGCCGAGGCGTTCAGCGTGCCTGAGCCGCTGACGTTGCCCGTCACTGTCTGGGTGCCCGCGATGTCCACCAGCGTCAGGGTGCCAGTGTTCACCGTGAGGTTGTTGCCCACGCTCAGGGCAATACCCGTGTTGTAGGTGGTGGTGCCCCCCGTGCTCTTGGTCAGGTTGTAGAAGGCCGTGGAGGAGTAGATGGTGCCTGTGCCCGTGAAGACCACGGTGCCGTTGTTGGAGGTGAAGGTGGTCACGTTCCAGTTGGTGCCCACGCTCAGGGTGCCTGCGGGAGCCGAGAGGGTGGCAAGCGGGGTGCCGGTGGTACCCACGTAGGTGCCCACACTCAGGGTGTTGGCCCCCGTGATGGCCGAGGCGTTCAGCGTGCCTGAGCCGCTGACGTTGCCCGTCACTGTCTGGGTGACCGCGTTGTCCACCAGCGTCAGGGTGCCAGTGTTCACCGTGAGGTTGTTGCCCACGCTCAGGGCAATACCCGTGTTGTAGGTGGTGGTGCCCCCCGTGCTCTTGGTCAGGTTGTAGAAGGCCGTGGAGGAGTAGATGGTGCCTGTGCCCGTGAAGACCACGGTGCCGTTGTTGGAGGTGAAGGTGGTCACGTTCCAGTTGGTGCCCACGCTCAGGGTGCCTGCGGGAGCCGAGAGGGTGGCAAGCGGGGTGCCGGTGGTACCCACGTAGGTGCCCACACTCAGGGTGTTGGCCCCCGTGATGGCCGATGCGTTCAGCGTGCCTGAGCCGCTGACGTTGCCCGTCACTGTCTGGGTGACCGCGTTGTCTACCAGCGTCAGGGTGCCAGTGTTCACCGTGAGGTTGTTGCCCACGCTCAGGGCGGCACCCGTGTTGTAGGTGGTGGTGCCCCCCGTGCTCTTGGTCAGGTTGTAGAAGGCCGTGGAGGAGTAGATGGTGCCTGTGCCCGTGAAGACCACGGTGCCGTTGTTGGAGGTGAAGGTGGTCACGTTCCAGTTGGTGCCCACGCTCAGCGTGCCTGCGGGAGCCGAGAGGGTGGCAAGCGGGGTGCCGGTGGTACCCACGTAGGTGCCCACACTCAGGCTGCCAGTCGCCACCCCGGATGCGTCAAGGGTGCCCGCGCCGCTGACGCTGCCTGTGATGGAATGAGTTCCCTCCGCCAGCACCAGGGTGCCTGCTGTCAGGGTCAGCGATCCGCCCACGCTCAAGGCCGCGTCCTTCCATTTGCCGCCCGCCCCGTTGAATGTGAGGTTGTTGTAGGTATCGCCCAATACCAGGTTGGTGGCCGAGTAGTCGACGGTCCCGTTGTACACAACGGTCCCGTTGAGCGTGCGTGAGCCTGTCGTTATTGTCTCGGCCGCCCTGTAGTTGAATCGTACCGCTGTTCTGAGTCAATGCACCCGCAACTGCAAGGCTGTAGCTCTGCAGGTTCAGCACCAGATTGGAGATTGTCAACGTGCTGACAGAGGCACCGGACGTCAAAACAGGATTAGCGCCTGCGGAGATGGTAACGGTGTCGAGCGCGCCGGGGACGCTGGCCAATGTTCCAGTTACTTCCCACATTCCAGTCAGTCGTTGCCCCTGTCCACGTAAAGGCTGCCCCACCGGGAAATGTCCATCCCGTGTTGTTGCCCTGGTTGGTGCAGGTGGCGGCGGCGATGGGAATCGCGGTAGCTACCCCGCTGGCGAGGCTGTCCTGCACCGCTGCCCGCGTGACGCTGGAGGTGGCGGTACCCGTGAAAGTGATGCCTGCCTGGGATCCGCTCAAATCGCTCAAGATGCTGATCAAGGGCGTTGTCGCAACAGCGCCCGAGTTGATCGTGAATGAGCCGCTTATCTGCTGTGCCGCTGTGTGATCGAAAATAAGCGTTTTCCCCGGCGTGTTGCACGTGAAGACATTGAAAGTGGTGCTCCCCGTGATCGTCGAAGTGGCGGTCGTGGCAAAAATCACTCCCAATGCGCCCGCATCGCTGAATGTCCCGCCCGAGTTTGTCCAGTTCCCATTGACGGTAAGCGGGTTGGCAGCGATCTGCATCTGTACCGGATGCTATCTCGATATTGTTGAATGCAAATCCTGCGGAGGTGATAGTGATGGGGTTGACGCCTCCGCTGAAAATGAAGGTGGACCCAGTCGAAGTGAAGGCCGAGGCGGTGGCGAGACTGACGTCACCACCGTTCGCCTGCGCACTGCCGATTGTAACCGTTATTCCGGTCATATCGATGCTGGAGGTGGCAGAGCCGATGGAAATAGCGCCATTCGAATTGACATTGCCCGGTGATGTTCTGGTCGTCTTGAACAGTCACGGCTCCCACGCCTCGCGTGGTGCTGCCTGACCGAATGCTCGCGATCGATCGTCCGCTGCTCTTGAAAGTCCCTGTGCCGTGCATGGTGAACCGTGTCTGTCCCGCGGTGTAGGCGATATTGGTCAGATCGACGCTTACCGGTCTTATCGAGCCTGCTCCCGGCGCGTTATTCAACCATGTGGATGTGGCTGCCCCCGCCAACGTGCCGCTGAGCAAACCGTCGATGTCGATGGTCGTTCCATTGACCGTGGCGCCGGAAAAGTTGAAGGTGCCTCCGTCCAGGGTCAGATTCGACTTGAACCACATGCTGTTGTCACCCGTAATGACGGTACCGCCTGTGCTGACCGTGCCCACTCCGGTTACCTGAAAGAATGGCGGGAAAGCGGTCGCCAGAGAGGACCCGGACAGGTCCAGGGTGCCGCCGACGCTGAGGGCGCCGGAGACCGTGAAGCCATTGTTTCCAGTTGCAAGCGTGCCACTGGTGACCGTCAGATCGCTGTTCATCGTGAGGCTGGAAGCCATGCTCACGGTGTTTCCCACTGCGTCCACAACGAATTTATTGAGCGCCGGGGTCATGGTAATCGTGGAGCTGCCAGTCATTTTCACCGTGGAGGCGCTGGCGGTGAACCCTGCCGCCATCGAAATATTGCCGCTCGCCGTGAGCGCTCCTGCTCCGGTGAAGGTGTAGCTGCCCGTTGTCAAAGTGAAAGCCGGCGCAGGTCAGGGTTCCTGTCGATTGGGTAATAGCGGCACCCGCGTTGTTCAACGTCACGCTCGCGCCGTTGGTCCCGCCGTCCAGAGTGCCGGTGCCGACATCGAGCGTCGCGGCCGTGGCCATGGTGAGAGCGGTTGCGGAGAGGGTGAGAGTGCCCGTTGTAGCTCCGTCGTAGAGGCTGAAAGTCCCCGCGTTCATTGTCAGCGTGCCGTTGAGCGTCAGCGTGCCGTTGAGCGACAAGGTGGTGCCCGCGCTGTTCATGAAGAGCCCGATGATATGCACCGCCGTGTTGTTGGGGCCATACAGGATCGCCGGGGTCGTGTTCTGCATATTCAGCGTAAGGTTGGCGGCCGGGTAGGCGGTCATCAGCCGGAAATCGGCCATTCCGTTGACGATGAGGTTCCTGTTTAAGCCGGTCGACTCCCAGAGCGCCTCCGTTCACGGTTATGGTCTTGCATGAACGGTTGCCATCGATATTACATGTGCCGGAAGGTATGAACACGTCGTCCGCAGCTGTAGGCGGCGCACCCGTGTTGGGTACGGAGGTCCAGTTTCCCGCGAGATTCCAGTTGCCGGTCCCACCATTCCAGGTGTGTGTTGCAGCTTTAGCGAGAACCGCGGTGCCGAGGAAGAGGGCTATCATAATGGCAGTCAGATACACTCGCAGCACCGTTTTCACGCCTCTCGCTTTCAATTTTGAAGTATACCACCGAAAGAAGCGGCGCCCAACGAACTATCTACGGGAATTGCTGCCTCCTGGACGTGGAATCCCCCAAATCGGGCACATCCTGCATGCACCCTCACTTGAGAATCGGCGCTTCATGGGCTATTGTTGATATAGAAGAGACCAGGAGTAAATGATGAATCACAAGGCACTCCGCGAAGTGGCTATCCTCTGCGCGCTACTCTTTTACTGTCTCGGATGCTCTGCGGCTGCACCTGTCATTACATATAGTAGGATAATTATCGACACCTACAATCCAACGGACGGGACTAGTCTCGCGGGAAGCGCGAACTACCTGGAACTTTGGAGCTCGGACGGCAAAACTCTCCTTGCGCATGATGACGGCAGCGCTCAAGCCGCAAGGCCCACGAATCAGTTCTACGCCTACCTCGACTACAACGGTGGGCTCACCTCGGGGGACTATTGGGTTCTCGTCCTGGCATCGTCGCCCGGGGACTCGGTCGACTATGGTATTCGAGTGCTGACAGCGCCGGACAGCTCCTATGCAGGCTGGGCTTTTGGAGGCCCTGCAAGTGAAACTATAAGCGACCAGCCGTTGACTGGGGGGAGTGGGATCCCTTCGACATTCCAGACAATAAAACTCAGCAATTCAACCAGCGACCGGCTGAACCGATTCATCATCTCGATCGTCCCGGCCGTCAGCAGCGGCGTCAACTGGATAAAGCTCACGCTGCCTTGAAGCGATAGGGAAGAGCTTTCAGATCCTGGCCTTGCGAATGTATCAGACAAAGTTGAAAAGTTAACCTGACTGGGGTATGTTTATCGGCAGTATCGGGGAGACTGGGAGAAAGGAGCGCCTGATGAAATCGAGAATTGCGCTGGTATGCATTGCACTCCTGAGTGTGTTTTTCATCGCCTGCCCAATGCCCCAGGTGGGAGTGGGCACGACGAAAGACGTGATCGGCGGGGACCCGAACGCCCCCCAGTCAACAGGCGGATCCATCTCCGTTGTGAATGATGAGGCCCGTAATCAGGCTGTGTACATCAACGAAACGGGACAGCAGTTTGACGTTGTTGCGGAGGAGTATCCGGGCGGGCCGCTGGTCAGATGCGTCCAGATGGTGGATTTCAAAGAGCTCGAGCCGAGCACGGACGCCGACGCGCTCCCCGTGAAGGCGATAGTGGCCGGCACGCGGGACGACGGCACACCGGGAGTCTGGGAGATCCATGCGGATGACAGCATCCTTCTTCCGCAGCCTGAGCAGACGGATGACAGCACAGCGCGCTGCATCACGAGCGGTGACACCACGACCCTCCCGGACGGACTGCAGGTCCGCCTGGGCTGGCTGTTCAAGGTGACCGCAGTGAGCGCCGACGGCAAGATTATCGTGGGCGTGACCAAGCACCCGAGAGGTTTCACATACAACACCACCGAGGTCATGGCGACCTCCTCCGTCGCTGTGTACTGGCGTGTCTACAGGCTGCCGTACAGCAGGTTCCTCATTGTCTCTTCACCTCACGTCATCGGTGTCGTCACGAACCCGAAGCGGCCGGCAGGGTGGGCGCCCCACGACTGGAACCTGTCCAGCGTTCTGTCCCATCTGCGCCAGTTCTTCCTGGGCCGGTTCGATTCCTACCTTACCACGGCGGACAGCGTGCAATATGACGCCGCGGAGGCCGTCTACAAGGTAAAGGGTCTCGACGATTTGAATCTGGCGGCCACCGCGAGGATCGACAAGACCACGGTTATGTCGGTAATTGAAGCGTCCGACCTGACGGTGGGCAGCGTGAAGTTCTCTCCTGAAACGGCGGATGTCTCTGGCACGCTGAACCTCAGTGCAGAGGTGAAGAACCTGACATTCGACGGCGCCCAGCCCGGGACACTTGAGTTCCGCCTGAACCAGGTACTGGTCGCGCAGGTTCCGACCCCGGCAATCACAGCGGATGGGTCTACCGGCCCGATCACCATCTCAGCCTCCCTTGGAGACCGCGGCCTCAGTGCGGGCGTTTATAACGTCAGTGCCAAAGTCATCGCCAACGCCCAGGATGGGGAGGTCATTACAGACAACAATACGGCTGCCGCCCTGGATTCCAACGGCGCGCCTGCCGTGCTCACGCTGACTTCGAAGTCAGCGGAAACTCATCCCGATTTGTCCATCACTTCGGTTGATCCGGCCGCCGCAACGGTTGCTCTCGCCGACGGTGAATGGCCGTTCGCCGTGGTGGTAAAGAACGTAGGCGACGCGAGCTCGGCAGTTCCTACCAAGCTTCTCTACCATGTAGTCAACTCGAACAGCGGGACGTCTGTGGATCTTTCGGTGACGGTGCCTGCCCTCGATCCTGCTCAAAAGTTCACCGACTCCCTGAACGACTATGCGGACAAGCATCTTGCCAAGCTGGGGATCGCCGCTGGCACGAACACCATCACGATCTCCGTGGATTCGGTGGCGAATGAGAAAGACATGGTGCCTGACAACAACAAGTGGGCGTCCTCGGTCAAGCTGACGGTCACCAACCTGCAACCTGACCTGACCATCTCGGTTTCGCCGCCTCCTGTGGATGCCATCGGGACTGGCGCTCCGTGGCCGCTCACCGTAGTGGTGACGAACGAGGGCAACGCGAGTTCTGCCGCTACCGAGCTTCACTACCTTGTAGCCAACGCGAACGGCGGGACGCCTGTGGATCTTTGGGTGACGGTGCCCGCCCTCGCCCCTGGTGCCACGTTCAAGGACCCTCTGGACAGGTCGACGAACACCATCACCAACCCCCCGGAATGGAAGGCGGACACGCCTCTGACGACGCTGGGGATCACCTCCGGCACCAACTCGGTAAGGATCTCCGTGGGCAATAAGACGGACAATGCCGCCTTCCGCGTGATCTACGATGAGATCGTCATCGACACCTACGATCCCACGGATGGGAGAACCCTTGCTGAAAACGGCTCGCCATGGATAGGACTTTGGAAATCGGGGGACGAAACGCCCTTCGCGTATGATGACGGCAGCGCTCAAGCCGGAAGGCAACCGAATCAATACTACGCCAGAATCGACTACAAAGGGCTCCCCCCCGGTACTTATTGGATATTCGTCCGGGCATCTTCTCCCGGGGACACTTTCAGTTATGGCATTCGAGTAGTGACGTCGCTGGACGTCCCCTATGGCGACCTTGGCGGCCGTTGGCTTCTGGGGCGTGTTTCGGAGGGCGCAAGCGACGAGCCATTGTCTGGCCCGCCAGACACGACCGACCCCTCCCCTTACAAGCCCTTGGTACTGGGCGACCCGTCCAGCGATCATCTGAGCCGCTTCATCATCGGAGATTATGGCCCTCCCGTTGTCGCCGGCGTCAACTGGATGAAGCTCGTGCTTCGCTGATCCTGCCTTTTGGTGAAAGCAGCCCCGGGCCCTCAGCCCGGGGCTTTTTTATGCGGTTTTTCTTGCATCGGACAGGAGGAGCGAAAGCGCCAGCCCGAGAATCACGAACGCGCCGGCGATGATGAACGACCAGGTGGAGGCGGCGGCCGCGCTCAAGCGATCCTGGAGCGCGGCGAAGATCTGCGGACCCACGACCCCCGCCGCGGCCCAGGCGGTGAGAACGGCGCCGTAGACAGCGGGCATCGAGCCGGGAGCCGAACACGTCACCGATGAAAGAAGGCATGGCGCCGAACCCGCCTCCGTAGCAGAGCAGGACCCAGCACACCAGGACGGCGAATACCCACGGATTCTTCGTGATCACGAGGAGAGCGAAGACGAGCACCTCGGAGGCCAGCATCACGCGGAAGGTCCGTGCCCTGCCGATACGGTCCGATGCCGCGCCCCACAGGAATCGGCCGGCGCCGTTGAACAGCGAGCTGACGGCCACCAGGGTGGCGCCGAAACCGGCGAGCGCCGCGGCAGCCAGCCCGGGGTTGAAGCGTTTCCACAAATCCTGAAACAGGGGGGACTGGAAGCTGATGATCGAAATGCCTGCCGTGATGTTGCAGAAGAATACGATCCACAGGGAGAGGAAACGGCCGGAAAGTATGGCATTCCGCAGCGGGATCTCTTCCCCTTCTGCGCATGCCGCCTTCAAGCCAGGCTCCGCGCACCCCTTCGGCAGCCAGCCTGCCGGCGGGTTCTTCATGAACCCGGCCGATCCGACGCCGAGCACCAGGAACACGCCGCCCAGCAGGAGAAAGACGGAAACGAGGTTCCTGCCGGTCAGGTCGAGGAGAAGGGGGGCGAGGACCTTGCTCATGAACAGCGCCCCCAGGCCGAAGCCCATCACGACCATGCCCGTGGCCAGGCCCTTCCTGTCCGGAAACCACCTGGCGATCGTGGCAACCGGCGTCACGTACCCGAGCCCGAGACCGATCCCGCCCATTACTCCGTAGCCGAGATACAGAAGGGCCAGGGACTTCAAGCTGAACGCAAACGCCGGAAACGGCGCAGCCCGCGGCGAAAAGGGACCCGCCGATCATCGCGAGGGTCCGGGGGTTTCGCCGGGGGAGCTGTGCGCCGCCCCACGCGGCCGTGACGCCGAGGAAGAATATGGCGAAGGAGAATATCCAGGCAACCTGGGAGTTGGTCCATCCGAAGACGTCCCTGAACTCTCTCACCAGGAGGCCCTGGAAGAAGCTCCACGCGTACACTGTTCCCAGGCAGAGCATGAGGACAGTACCCATCACTGGCGATGACCCAGCGGTTCGCGACTTTCGTGACTCCTGTGTCTCTCATCTCATTTTGCCAGGAATGGCGAGATGCCGAGGTACGCGCCAAAACCGATTATCGCCACCCCGCAGACCGAAAGGATCGCGGCGGTCAGGCCTCGGGAGATGCTCCGCCGGCCCAGGTGCAGCAGGATGGAAACAGCCAGGTACCAGCCGAGGTCCCCGAGCTCGTGGCCGAGGAAGAAGGCAACGAGCGCAGGCCACCGCGCCAGCGTGATGTCGAAGCGCAGGAGGAACGCGGCGCCCACCGTGACCCACCAGATCCACCAGTAGGGATTGCCCATGGACACGAGCGCGCCCGCGGTGACCGGATTCATGCGGCCCACCAGGCTCACCCTGCCCGCGGGTTCCCCGGACGGCCGGGAATCTCCGGCCGTGAGATCCATGCCCTTGCCGCGCAGCGTCTCGCGGAGCAGTCCGATGCCCATGTAGAGCAGCAGGACAGCTCCCCCCACGCCGATTATCTTCGCCGCAATCGGCGCGCGCAGGAATCCCACGACGCCGAGCACCAGGCCGAAGAGCAGCACGCACTCCAGCGCGGCATGGCCGGCGATGACCCGCGCTCCGGTGAGCCACCCTCCCTGCTCGGTTCGCAGGGTGCGCACGATCGTATAGGTGAGGAGCGGGCCCGGCATCAATGCCCCGCTCAGCGAGAGAAGGAAGGAAAGGGAGAAGATGATCCAGAGCGAGCCGATCGACATCAGTGGAATCTATCACGGTGGAGGCGCACGTCACAATCGAGGCGGCGGCTCCGGCAATTGCTCAGGGTCGTGCCTGCGCGGCGCGAAGCGCGGGCTCGAGGCCGGCCAGGGCGCGCGCGTCGAACCTGAAGCTCGAAAGGGAAGCGCCGTCGAGGGGAAGGACCCGGACCGCCGTCGAGATGACCGCGGCAGTTACGTCGACCTCCCGTCGCAGGGTGGCCTCATTCGCCTGCTTCCAGCTTTCAATCCTTCTGTACGATTCTTCGATTCTTTGCCTCAGCTCGCTGCCGACCGGCGTATCGCGGCATGCCACGCCAAGGAGGCCCTGGAATGTGCGCCGGGTCAGCGCCGCGGAGCCTTCCACGATGATGAAATCGTGGCCGGCAAGGATCGCGCGCAGCGCCCATGAGGCGGTCCGATCCAGTCCCGCGACGTCCGGGTCCCCTGGACCTGCCGACAGCATGCTCGTGTCGGAGTAGTTCCTCAGCATGAGGAGCCCGTCCGACATGAGGAGCCCTCCGAACCCTGTTCGGGAGCGCAGCAGGGACGTCCAGACGGGCGAGAATGTCACGATCCGCGTGTCCACCATTGAATCATACAGGTGGGTCGTCATCATGATCCCCGCCTCGGCCGCAAGCTCCTGGAAGACGGCGAGCCTGTTATCCACTTCGTCGGGCGGCACCCGGGTGTCAGGGGACTGCTGGTGCAGATTGGCGCGCGCCGGGAGGTAGGGGAAATGCTTGAGGACCGGCTCGAGCCCGAAGTCTTTCAGCGCGGCGATCACGAGACGCGCGCGGTCACGCGTCCGCGGATCCGCGGTGCTCGTGTCCACCGTGGGGCCGAGCGCCACATTGATGCCGAGCGCGGAAAACACGAATGCGTTCACGCGCGCGAGGGTCCCCAGCTCGGAGTCAGGGAGGAGCTTGAATCTGCCCAGGAACCCGCCGACATAGCCGTCCCCGAAGGTGCCGATGACGCCTGCTCCCTTGATTTTCACGATGTCGGAGCAGACAAGGAGGGGCAGCTTCGTCAGTCCTTTCAGTGCCCGGTTCGTGCGCCGAATCCTCTCATAGTTCGTGGAGCCGTAGTGCGGGATGACCCCGCCGATCTGGAGCTGCGCCACCAGGGGAGCGAACTCCGGCTCCAGCGCGAGAGGTCCTCCGTAGCCGAAACCGTCGACATTCACGATGAAGAGCTGGCCCAGCCGCGACTCGAGGTCCCGCGCCTGCTGGACCGGGATGTCGAGCTTCCCTGCGGCGGCGAGGCTGTCGACGATGCTCGAGTCAGCCGCGCACGCGCTCACCACACGGGATACGAGAATGACGATGATGCAGAGAAGTCTCACGGCAGCCTGCTCGATTCGCCCCAGACTATAGAAGAATGTGCATATTATGGTATACTGTGGCTGTCTATGCATAGCAAGCTGTGGTACGCAAAATGATCGCTGCCATCACGGGAGCCACCGGTCATGTCGGGGCCGCCCTCACCAGGCTGCTGCTCTCCAGGGGCCACCAGGTTCGCGCGCTTGTCCGAAAGGACGCGCGAGGACTGGAGGGCCTGGACGTCGAGAAGATCGATGGGGACGTGCGGAGCCCCGAATCGCTGACGCGCGCCTTCCGCGGCGCCGACGTGGTTTTCCACGCCGCCGCGCGGATCTCGATCACCCGTTTCGACATGGCGGAAGTGGCGGAGACGAATATCGGCGGGACGCGTCACGTCATCGCCGCGTGCAGGGAGACGGGTGTGCGCCGCCTGGTGCACTTCAGCTCCATCGAAGCTCTCGATCCCCTGCCCCTGGACGCGCCCTTGGACGAGGAGCGCCCCTTTGCTGACGCGCGCGCGGCCTCGCCGTATGCGGTCTCGAAGGCGCAGGCGGAGGGGGAGGTGAGACGGGCCATGGCCGAGGGCCTGGAGGCGGTCATCCTCAATCCCACCGCAATCATCGGGCCATGGGATTTCAAGCCTTCTCTCCTGGGCAGCGCCCTCCTGTCCATTGCGGGTGGACGCCTTCCGATGCTCGTGGACGGCGGGTTCGACTGGGTTGACGTGCGCGACGTGGCTGAAGCTGCCCTGGCTGCCGCGGAGCGGGCCCCCGCGGGGAGCCGCTACATCGTGGGAGGAAGGTGGGCGTCGATGGCGGAGCTGGCGCGCCATGTCTGCAGCGTCACGGGGGCCCGTCTTCCCCGGCTGACGTGTCCCTTCTGGATTGCGCGCGCAGGAGCGCCCCTCTCCGCGGGTTTTTCCCGGATCCTGGGCAGGACGCCCCTGTTCACTGCCTACTCCCTCAGCGTCCTGCGGGGGAACCGGACCGTGAGCCACGACCGGGCCGCTCGTGACCTGGACTATCGTCCGCGGGACCTGGAGGAGAGCGTCGCAGACGCGTGCGCGTGGTTCGAGGTGAACGGATACCTGCGCTCCCGGTGGGCCGAGGCTGCCGGGAATCGGGCGGCCTCAGGAGGAGGAGAGGGTTGATCAGGCGGCCCGGCTCCGGGGCAGGACTTTTCCCCGGGCGGCCGCGGGAGTATACTCCCCGCCGGGAGGGACCCCGTGCAAAAGCCCGACCTGCTCACCCAGATCCTCGGATTCCTCTCCACGATTGCCCGCTTCATCGGCTCGGTGATCGTGCAGCTCGTGCAGTACATCCTTCCATCGGTGAAGGACCTCGGCACGCTTGCAGAGCCCATCGGGTACCTTGCGCTTCTCACGCTCTTCGTCATCCTGACATCGGCGGCCCGAAAGGTTGCGCTCATTATCCTGCTGGCCGGCTGGGCGCTGATCTTCATCCGCATTCTGTTGATGGCGTTCCGCATCGGCTAGGGCGCGGGCGCCTGTCCAGCGCGCGCCTGTCCCGGCAGGCTCAGACGAGAGTCAAGGTCATGAGCAGGAAGATGCACGGCAGGTACAGCACGGATGCTTTCAGGAGGAACCGTCCGTCGCGTTTTTCCTGCCGCACGGCAACCCGCACGGCGACGTACAGGAACAGCGCTCCCAGCGGCGCCGCGGCCAGGAGATAGACCGGGCTGAGCAATCTCATGGGAACCGGGAGAAGGCTTGCGGCGAAGAGAAGGACCGTGGGCGCGATGATGGCAACCGCCGTCCGCGTGCCGCGGGGATCTTCCCCGGGCAGCACACGGATGCCCGCGCGCGCGTAGTCTTCCCGGTACATCAGGTTGATGGCGAGAAAGTGGGGAAACTGCCAGAGGAAGAGCAGGGCGAAAAGCACCCAGGCCGGCGGGTCCAGGGATCCGCGCGCTGCGGCCCATCCCAGAAGAGTCGGGGTGCCGCCGCTCAGGGCGCCCAGTGTGGTGTGATACGCGGTCCTCGTTTTCAGGGGAGTGTAGACAAGAACATAGCTGACCAGCGTAAAGAGGGCGACCGCCGCGCTGATCAGGTTGACGGCAAGGGCGAAGAGCAGCACCGAGGACACGGTTCCGGCCAGCCCGAACATCAGCGCCTGCCGGGGGAGCAGGCGACCGCTCGGCAGGGGCCTCCCCTTTGTGCGCTGCATGCGTCCGTCCCGCTCACGCTCGAAGTACTGGTTGAGGCTCAGCACTCCTGCCGCCAGGAGGGCCACCGCGACAGATGAGGACCGCGAATCGGCCGCTGTCGAAGCCTTTTCCCGAGCCCAGGTAGTACGAACAGGCGGCAACGGCGAGCAGCAGGAGGCCGATGCGGGGCTTGGTAAGCTCGGCGAATGCCCTGAGCCGGGCCCAGAGGCCGACAGGAGGCGCGGAGCTGCTTCCCACAATCATATGAGTGCAAAGTATATGAACGGGCGCATCTTCGGCAAGCGACTGGCCCGCGCGGCCCGCACGGGCAGGCTGGACAAAGAGAGGGCGGCGGTGAAGGATAGCGGAGAATGAACAAGGACGTCACATTGATCGCAGCACGCCTGCTGTACGAAGAACGCTGCCGCCGGGAGCTCGCCGTTGCGCTCGAGCGGACCCCTCTGTACGAGAGCTGGAAAGACCGCGACCCCGGGCCCGACCGCGCCGTCGACGAGCGGTACGACGCCCTTCCGCTTCTTACCAAGAACGATATCCGGGCGCATTTTCCCTATGGCCTCGTCCCCCGCGGTCTCGACCTTGACGCGGCGCGCATGCGAGGGGAGGTGAGCTACGTGCGCACCAGCGGCACGGCGGACGAGGCGCTGCAGAACATATGGAACCAGGCCTGGTGGGACGCGTCCGAACGCGCCTCATGGGGCCTGAACCCGGTGAGCGCGCGCGTTGCCACGGGCACCCACAGGGAGGCCATCCTTGCAAGCGCTCTGTCAGTCGGACCGAGATCGGAGAACGGGCTCCTGGACCGGTCTGAGCGGACCCTGGGAAGGTTCCTGTTTCTCAATGAGCTCGGCAGCACCGGGCAGTGGCCGGACGGTCATGAAATGCGGATCATTTCCGAGATTGGCGACTATCAGCCGGCCGTGCTGGAGGCCAATCCATCCCTCCTTGCGCGCGTGGCGCGCCGGGCCGCGCGGGACGGCGTCGAAGCATGGCAGCCTCCCCTCATCATACTCACTTATGAGTTTCCCTCCGCGCTGCACATGAAGGCCATCCGGCGCGTGTTCGGGTCCCCTGTCGTGAGCTCCTACGGCTCGACCGAGGCCGGCTACGTGTTCATGGAGTGCGAGCATGGAAGACTTCATCAGAACGCCGCGTCCTGCCGCGTCGACATGGTGCCTCTGCCGGAGGACGGGCGGGACGGCCGCGACAGGCAGGACGGGCGGGACGGGAGCGACGGGCGCGTCCGCCCAGGCGGGATCGGCCGGATTGCCGCAACAACTTTCGGAAACGCCTGGTGTCCGCTCGTGAGATTCGAAATCGGGGACATCGGCCGCATCGCGGCAGAGCCCTGTCCGTGCGGCCGGAACATGGGCATCACGCTCAGCAGCATCGAAGGGAGGCTGAAGAGTCTCTGCGTCGCGGCTGATGGAAGCCCTGTCACGCACGGGCGGATTGACCGTGCTCTTGCCGCCGTGGACGGCCTGGAGCAGTACAGGGTCGACCAGGTCTCGCCGGGGCTTGTGCGCTGCGTGGTGATCGGGGAGCACGGGCAGCGGCGCGCGGGCGGCGCGCGGCGCGCGAGAAGCCCTGGCCGGCGTGTTCGGACCCGGTGTCCGCATTGAAGCGGAGGAGGTCAGTCTGCTCCTTCCCGAAAAATCGGGAAAGTTCCTTCTCGCGCGGCGCTTGTTTTCTCTCGAGGAGGCCGCGCGTGTCTGAGACGCGGTCCCCGCTGTACCTGATTGCCGGCGGCCCGCAGTCCATACGGCGGAAAGGTCCTGACCCGCTCGTGCAGGCGGTCCTCGCGCAGACCGGTGTGTCCCGCCCCCGCGTGGCGTATGTGGGGGCTGCCTCGGGTGACAACCCGGCCTTTCGACTGCTCATCGGCCGCATACTGGAGAAGGCCGGGGCCGGTCGCGTGACCCTCGCCCCCCTCTGCGGCAAGCGCGGCAGCCTCCAGAAGTCCGCCGCCGTGCTGGAGGAGGCCGACATCGTTTTCGTTTCCGGCGGGGACGTGGAGGAGGGAATGCGGGTCCTCCGGGAGAAAGGGGCGGCGTCGGTTCTCCGCCGGCTGTGGAGGCAGGGGAAACCCCTGTTCGGAGTCTCGGCGGGGAGCATCATGCTCGCGCGGCGCTGGGTGCGCTGGAAAGATTCGGGCAATGAAGAGAGCGCCGAGCTTTTTCCCTGTCTCGGCTTTGCCCCGGTCTTCTGCGACACGCACGGTGAAGGAGACGGATGGGGAGAGCTGCAGGCCCTGCTCTCCCTGTGCCCCGCGGGCGCCACGGGATACGGCATCGTCTCCGGCGCAGCCCTCAAGGTGGAGGGAGACGGCTCGGTCTCCGCGCTCGGCGGGGAGGTGCATGTCTTCCGCAGGCGGAAATCGGGGGTCGCGCAGATAGAAAGCCTGCTGCCCCGGAGCCCCGCCTAGCAGGGGCATCCGGACTCCCGTCGAACGCCGAACACGCCCCTCGCAAAATTCCTTATCTTCTCCCTCAAGGGGGGCGCAGGAATGGAATATCGCAGGCTGGGAAGCGCCGGGCTCAAGGTGAGCGTTCTCTCCTACGGTTCGTGGGTGACATACGGAAAGCAGATGGACCCCGCAGCCGCGGGGGCCTGCATGCAGGCCGCGTGGGAGCAGGGAGTGAACTTCTTCGACAATGCCGAGGCCTACGAGGCAGGCAGGTCAGAGGAGATCATGGGTGCCGTGCTGAAAAAAACGGGGTGGCGCAGGGCGAGCTACGTCGTCTCCACCAAGATCTTCTGGGGCCTGCACGACGGTATCAACGAGAAGAACACCCTCAATCGCAAGAGGCTTCGGGAAGGAATCGATGGAGCGCTGAAGCGCTTCGGGCTCGACTACCTCGACCTCGTTTTCTGCCATCGACCGGATCCCGAGACGCCGATCGAGGAGACGGTGTGGTCCCTGCACATGATGATCGAATCCGGGAAAGCCCTGTACTGGGGCACGTCCGAATGGAGCGCGGAAGAGATCAGGGAGGCGTGGGCAGTCGCGGAGAAGCATCACCTGCACAAGCCGCAGATGGAACAGCCGCAGTACAACCTGTTCGTGCGCCGGAAGGTGGAACGCGAGTTTGCGCGGCTCTACCCGGGCATTGGCCTCGGTCTCACCACGTTCAGCCCCCTGGCGTCCGGCATCCTCACGGGCAAGTACAACGCCGGTGTCCCGAAGGATTCGCGCATGGCCCTCCCGGGCATGGAATGGCTCAAGGACAGCCTGACTCCGCAGCGGATCGCCGCGGTGAAGAAGCTCCAGCCCATCGCGAGTGACCTCGGCGCGAGCGTGGCGCAGCTCGCCCTGGCCTGGTGCGCGCGCAATCCGCACGTCAGCAGCGTCATCACGGGGGCGAGCCGGCCGGAGCAGGTGAAGGAGAACATGAAGGCGCTCGACATCCTTCCCAGGCTCACCCCGCAGATCGTGGAACAGATCGAGGAAGCGGTCGCGGGGGCCACTGACCTCGCCTAGCGCCTGCCCGGTCCGCCGGGAGGAGGCCGGGCGCCTTGTGGTGCCCGCCGCTGCGTGTGCGTTCTATGAGAGCCACCTGTCGAGCCACGCGAACGCGTCAGCCTGCATTTTCACATCGAACTTGTGCGGACCCGGGTAGAAGAGCCCCGCGTATCTGTCCGGCGCCTGGAGCTTGGAATAGATCTCCGCAAGCTTCGCGTCCGCCTGCTCCTGTCCCTTCAGTGTCCAGAGCTGGTCTTCGCGATTGTACTGCACCAGCAAAGGTCCGGGTCCGTGCAGGGATATGACGTCCGGCAGGTCCATGAGGCGCGGGAGATGGGGGACATGGAACATCCAGGTATGCTCGGCGATTTTTTCCTCGAGCACTTCCCGCGCCACTGTCATGAACCCCACGCAGACCGCGCACTTCACCCGGGGATCGAGTCCGGCAAGGTACACCGTGCGTAATCCCCCTCCTGAAAGCCCGCAGCAGCCCAGCCGCTGCGGATCGACCTCCGGTCGGCCCGCCAGGTAGTCCATGGCCCGCCTGTCCTCCCAGGCCATGACGCCCGGCCAGGTGGTGCCGGAGAGGAAGAGGGTCTTTGCCACGAGCGTCTCGTATTGCGCGGCGAACTCGTTGTACGCCTCGATGTATCTCCTGCTCCCCGGATTTTCTTTCAGCACCTCTGACACGAACCGAGGGGGGACCTCGCGCGGATCCATTCTGCGGGAGCCCCAGAGGAACAGGTCGGGCACGAAGACGGCGTAGCCCCGGCGCGCGAGCTCGGTGGCCCAGGACCGGCCCCCGTATATCTCCTGTTTGAGCTCCCTCAGTATGTCCGGCTCCTCATCGAGGGCAACGAGCTTCTCCTTGCCGAAGTACTTGAAGGCGCTGTGGTCGTGCAGGGCGACCACGCCCGGCAGCCTGCCTTTCGCCGCGGACGGGCGGAGCAGAAATCCTTCCGTCCTCGGGCCGAATGGCTGCGCGTAGCTCACCCGCTCGATGACGAGCCCTGCGTCTTCCCTCCTGTCGTCGATCGACGGGCGGAGCGCGCACTCCGGCGGATCGTAGGAAAGCAGCTCGCGCACCTTCGCCCTGGCCGTGCTCCTCCAGGCCTCGCTGTCGGTCCAGGCCGGGTCCAGGAAAGAGAGAGGCCGGGTGCAGCTCGATTCTGACCAGAGTGCCATCTCATGATATGCGCCCATGATCGGATTACGCATTGCCGTCTCCTGTCCATCCGCGTATCTCGTGCTCGACATTCGGAGGCACGGGGCTCCTCGAGCCGCGGGCAAGCTCCTGCAGAATCTGCTCCGGGTCGATTCCCGCCGCCCCGGCGCGCCGAAGGGACTGCCGCGTGATGCGGAACAGCACGCCCACCTCTCTCCCGACCCTTTCGCAGTATCTTCCCAGGGCAGCCTCGAAACCGGGTGACGGGGAGAAAAAGACGACCTCGAAGTTCGGCTGCACGATGAGCGCCGGCGGTTCCTGCGTCACCGCCTCGGCATCCGGCATGCCGTCACGAGGCAGGCCCAGGAGGGTCCTGCCGATGTCGGTCACGCGGAAGCCCGTCTTGCCCTCCGGGGTAACCCCCGCCTCGGCGCCGCCCAGCGCGAGCAGACATCGACCGAGAAAGATCCCGAGAAAGGACTTCCAGAGCTCTTCGAGCGCCTCCTCGGTGGCAAGCGACGAGCCTGCCGGAGCGCCCGCTCCACGAAGGCCCGGTCTGCCGGATCCGGAGATCGCGCCGGATGCGACCAGGGGGCTGCCGATTGCCGCCTGGTACTCGGCGAAGTCGACGAACCGGATGAAGGTCGTGAGAGGCACGCAGGAGAAGGCCTGCACGAGCCAGGGCAGGATGTCTTCCCGCGCGCCGTCCGCCGCGCTCACTTCCTCCTCCATGAGGTCGAACAGCCGGGAAGGCCGCTCCGGCGTGCCGGCGAGCTCGCTGACCAGGAAGGAGTGCCTCTCTGCAAGGGGTTCCCGGATCCAGCGCGCCCCGACGGGGGACGGCGCGAGCGGCGCACGGGGGCCGCCGATTTGCACGAGCAGGCCGCTGAGCCGAAGCGCCTGGAAGGCGAGATCTATCCTTCCTTCCATGGAAAGCCCCGTGAGTCTTTCCAGCCAGTCGGGGACGCTGAGCAGCATGGCGGCGGTTTCTTCCCGGAACCGGGCAAACGGCTTTTCGTCACCCCGCCTGAGGGGGATCGGCGCGCTGCAGGCGGAGACGAGCAGGGTCGTCATGTCCTCGACCAGGAAGGGATGACGGAACACCTTGCCGACGCTCACCGGCTCAGGGGCGAGGACCACGGAAAGCCTCCGCAGCCGGCGGGCAGCCGCGGGCCAGATGCCCAGGAGAGGCTCGAGATCCGCCCGGCGGAGCCCGAGAAAGAACACGGCGCGCTGGAGGCCCAGGCGCATGCCCGCGCAGAGGTCCTCCTTTCCCACGGCGGGAAAGTATTCCTCGAGGTCGCGCACCGCTATCCTGTCCCTCTGCTCGGCAAAGAAGGAAAGCATGGCGCGCGCGGTCTTCCACGCGGCTTCCTCCGAAGGCCTGCCGCCGCGCGCGAGGGCGGACTGGAGCCACTCGAGGGACGAAACGAGCCCGGCGATCCGGGGCAGGTCGTTGGGCAGAAGGGCGAGGGACTCGTGCAGCTGGGACCGCTCCTGTTGGCTGTAGTGCTCCGCGAGGTACGCGCAGAGAGCGGCAAGGCCGGGACTCTCGAACAGGGGGTACCTTGCCAGCGATTTCATGACCTGGTGGAACGCCACGTATCGCGCCGAAATGCCGAGAGAGCCGGGGCCGCCCGATTCTTCGAGCAACCCCGCGTCCCGCAGCTCCATCACGGCAGGGTCCCCGCCGGCAGGCATCGAGCGAAAGCCCCGGGGCAGCGCCGTCCAGGAATGTCCGCCGCGCGGCAATCGACAGCTCACCCCATGCGACCAGCTCGTCGAGGAATCCCTGCCAGTCGGAGGGGAAGAGCTTCATGCCGAGGCGTCCCCGGGCGGCCGGCTCTGCGCCGCGGTATCCCGCGGCGCAGACTCCGCGTTTCGGATCGCGTACGAGTATCCCTGCTCGCAGAGGAAGAGCTGCCGCTTCAGGGCGAACTCCTGCTCCACCGTGTCGCGCGAGACCAGGGAATAGAAGAAGGCCTGGTTCCCCGCTCCTTGGGACGCAGCACCCGCCCCAGCCGCTGCGCCTCCTCCTGCCGGGAGCCGAAGGTGCCGGACACCTGGATGGCGAGGCTCGCCTCGGGCAGGTCGACGGCGAAGTTCGCCACCTTGGACACCGCGAGGATCCGGATCGCTTCCCGCCTTGAAGTCCGCGTACAGCCCGTCACGGACGCGCTGCGGCGTGGAGCCCGTGATGACCGGCAGGCCGAGGGGCGCGCGCTATTGCGGCGAGCTGGTCCAGGTACATGCCGATGACCAGCGCCGGCTCACCGGGGTGCGCGTCGAGGATGGCCTTCACCAGGTCGATCTTGGCGGGGTTCTCCGATGCCATGCGGAACTTCGTGCGCGCGTCCGCCACGGCGTAGCTCGTCCGCA
Organism: uncultured Spirochaetota bacterium; assembly: GCA_963734545.1. Lineage (GTDB taxonomy): Bacteria > Spirochaetota > Spirochaetia > SZUA-6 > Fen-1364 > Fen-1364. The sequence goes on from CAVTHO010000003.1 coordinate 21,170, forward strand.
TGTGCGCGGGCAGCGGGCACGCGGATCTCCGTGCACACCGCCTTCGCGATCCAGCCCTGCTTCTCCATCTCCTTCCACGGGCACGTCGTATTTCTTGGGGCCGATGAGGGCGAAGACGTCGTCCTCCTTGCCGTCCTCCCGCACCAGGGTGGCGGTGAGGCCGAGCCGCCGCCGCGCCTGCAGGGACGCGGTGATCTGGAAGACGGGAGCCGGGAGGAGGTGGACCTCGTCATAGACGATCAGGCCCCAGTCTCTCTCGTCCGAAGAGCGCGAGGTGCGGGATACCGCATGCGTCCTCCCCGGCCCCGGATCCCGTCCGCGTGTCCGGGCCGCGCAGACGGTCCCCTGTGGGTGAGCATCTGGTAGGTGGACACGGTGACGGGGCGCACCTCCTTCTTCTGCCCCGTGTACTCCCCGATCAGGTCCGGGTCGATGTCGGTCTTGTCGATCAGCTCCGCGATCCACTGGCGCACCGCGGTGACGCACGTGGTGAGCACGAGCGTGGAGGTCTGCAGGAGGTCCATGCAGAGCATGCCCACGATGGTCTTGCCCGCCCCGCAGGGCAGGACGATCACGCCGGATCCGCCCCGCTCGCTCCCACCCGCGTGAAACGCGTCCGCCGCGTCGCGCTGGTAGGCGCGCGGAGCGAAGGGCCTGTTCCGCGGAGGAAGTCGCGGGCCGCAGGGAGAAGCCGAAAGCCTCGCCGGCCGCGTAGCCCGCCTGGTCGTCCACGGGGTAGCCGATGCGGATCAGCGCGAGCTTGAGCCGTCCGCGGGACTGCGGGCGCCACGGCGAAGCTCGTGTCCGAGACCCGCTCCCCGAGCAGGAGCGCCGCGTGCCTGTCGGCGGCCACGAGCTCCGCCAGGCCCTCGATCCCGGCAGCCGCAGGACGAGCCGCGCGTCTCCTCCCTGTGAAGCGTCAGGCTGCCGAACCGGGCCGCGTAGTCCTCGATCTCGAAGGCGATGTGCTCGGGCACGGGGTACCGGGACAGGGAGCGCAGCGATTCGACGATCTCCTCGGCTTTCTCACCCGCCGCGCACGCGTTCCAGATGGAGAGCGGCGTGATGCGGTACGTGTGCACGTGCTCGGGAGATTTCACGAGCTCCGCGAACCGGGCAAGGGCATCGCGGGCCTCCGCGTAGCGCGGGCTTGCCACCTCGGCAAGGATCGTGCGGTCACCCTGGACGATGAGGGGGCCGGCTCGCGGCCGCCCTGTTCGGTGGTATCTGCGCGGCCGCTGTATTCGGTGGCTCCCATGGGTGGATCAGCAGTATTGTTTGTCATGATGAAAGGCTCGAAAAGGATAGTGAGTGCCGGAATAAGGGTCAAGGGATCAGGAATGTGTTTACGTTTGAATGAATCGAAAACGAAAGCCAATATTATCTATTGACAACAAACGATAGAATAATGTAAGAAATAGCAGTCAAAAGTAGAAAACGGAGGAAAGAATTGAGCGAGCTGCATCTGAAGCCTGCAACCAGGCCCACCATGTACTTCATCGGGGTTTCCACCACCAGGTCGATGATCATGCGCGTGTTTCCCGCGTGGGCGCGTCACCTGGAGCTCGGAGACTGCCAGCTCAAGGGAATAGACCTGAAGCAGCACGACCTTGTCGAACGCTACAGGCAGGTCGTCGGGTTCATCAAGTCAGACCCCTTGTCCCTGGGCGCGCTGGTGACAACGCACAAGATCGACCTGCTGCGCGCCGGCAGGGACCTGTTCGACGAGCTGGACGACTTCGGCGCGGAGATGGGCGAGGTGAGCTCGATCTCGAAAAAAGACGGCCGGCTCTGCGGCGGGGCCAAGGACCCGATCTCGAGCGCGCTCGCCCTGGAGGCCTTTCTCCCGTCCCAGCACTGGGAAACCAGCGGCGCCCAGGCTTTCCTCATGGGGGCGGGAGGCTCGAGTGTCGCCCTGTGCTCGTACCTGGCCCGGCCGGAGCACGAGGAAAACCGGCCTTCGAAGATCTTCGTCTCCAATCGAAGCCCGGCGCGCCTGAAGGAGATGGAGGAAATTCATCGTCGGCAGTCGATGGACGTTCCCATCGCCTACGTTCTCACTCCCCGTCCCGGGGACAATGACGCGGTGATGCGCGGGCTCGCTCCCGGCTCCCTGGTGGTCAACGCAACCGGCCTGGGCAAGGACGCACCGGGCTCGCCGATCACGGATGACGCGCCATTCCCCGCGCAGGGCATGGCATGGGACTTCAACTATCGGGGAGACCTCGTTTTTCTCCGGCAGGCGCGAAGCCAGGCAGAGTCCCGCACCCTGCGCGTGGAGGACGGCTGGCTGTACTTCATCTACGGGTGGCTCCTGGTCATCGGGGAGGTATTCCACCGCGACATTCCCTTCATGGGGCCGGCCTTCGATGAGCTCTGCCGGATCGCAGAGAAGGAAAAGGGCCGGGATTGAAACGCGCGCAGGACCGCGCGCGGGCGCTTGCGCGAGAGGGGCTGATTCGATCAAATAGGGCGATGCAAATCGGCGCCCTCATCCTCGACATGGACGGCGTTCTCGCCGACACGGAACCCCTGCACGTCAGCGCGTGGGATCTCGCTCTCCAGGGAATTCCGAGCGCCGAAACGGGCGCCGCGCCCACGGCCGCGGCTCTCCGCGCGGAGCGGGTGAGAATGACGGGCATGTCCACCCCGGAGATCGCGGAAGAAATGGTGCGCGTGTTCCGGCTGGCGGTCACGACGGAAGAGCTCCTGGACAGAAAGAGACGGATCTTCCGCACGATGGTGAACGGCGAGCTGACGGCATTCCCCGGTCTTCGCGAGGAGCTGGCCCGGTGGAAGGAGTGCCCGCTCGCGCTGGCCACTTCCAGCGCCCGTTTCGAGGCCGCGCTGATACTGGATCACCTTGGGTTTCGCGGCTTCTTTGATCCGGTGATCACCTGCGACGACGTGCCGAAGGCGAAACCCGCGCCGGATTGCTACCTGCTCGCCGCCGACAGGCTGGGCAAACGCCCCGAGGAGTGCGTGGTAATAGAGGATTCCGCGCACGGCATCACGGCCGCCCGTGATGCCGGGCATGCGGGTGCTTGCCGTGTCTCCGAAGGCGCCCGGCTCGATAGAAGGGGTGCTGGGGGTCTTCCCGTCGACGGTGGGGGCGCTGAAATGGCTCAGGAGCTGATCCGGATCAGACCGGCGCGCACGGCGGACCTGCCGCGAATCCTTTCGATCTACAATCACGAGGTCCTCTTCTCCACGGCTACCTACGACACGCAGCAGAGGACCGGCGAGGAGCATGAGCAGTGGTTCGCCCGCCATGACGCCGCGCATCCGGTGCTGGTCGCGGCCGCGGCCGCGCGGAATTCGGCGGAGTCTGAGCAGGCAGTGTGCGGATGGGCGTCCCTCAGCCGCTGGTCCGACCGGCCCGCGTATGATCAGTCCGTGGAGGTGTCGGTCTACGTGGCCGAGGAGCACAGGGGGAAGGGCATCGGGAGGCAGCTCCTGCAGGCTCTTGTGGAGGCAGGGCGCGCGCAGGGCCACCACGCGCTCCTTGGCCGCATTTCTTCCGACAATGCGGTGAGCATACGACTGCACGAATCCCTCGGCTTCTCCGTCGTCGGTGTCTTGAAGGAAGTCGGGTTCAAGTTCGGCCGCTGGCTCGACGTTTCCATCATGGAGCTCCTGCTGTAATCCGGGCAAAAGGATCGAACTCGTATTCCCCGGCAAGACCCTCTTCCGCCGGGCGTCCGCTCCGTGCAACCGTGATGCCGAACTGCCGGCAGATGGCGCCGTGCGTGAGCTCGGCAAGCGTTTCCTCTTCTGCCCCTGTTTCACGCAGCATCCGTACGAACCGGGGATAGAACGGCAGGCCCGGAACACCGGACGCGAATCCCTCCGTCTTGTCCCTGCGCGTGTGCGGCGCGTGATCCGTCTCGATCCAGTCGATCCCGCCGTCCAGCAGCCGGCTGCAGCATGAGCGCCGGCAGGGGCTTCGGCCGCAGGGGAGGATTGACCTTCAGCAGGAGCCCGTCCTCGTCTTCCATCATTGCCGCATCCAGAAGGGCATGATGCGGGGTGAGGCCGCAGGTGACGCGCAGCCCCGGCGCGGCCGCGTCCGGCCCGGCTCCCGGCGGCGCGCCCGCGGCGTGCGCGTTTCGCAGGAGGTCGACCGCCCACGGCGTGGAGATGTGGCAGACATGGAGCGTGCCGCGGAAGGACGCCGCCGCGGCCAGCCTCATCTGGTCGTCCACCGAGGCCACCTCCGCGGCAGGGGGCCGCGCACGCGCATGGCTCGCGGGCCGGGCAGGGTCCCAGACCTCCGCCCGCATGAGCGTCTCCTTCTCGCAGTGCACGGCGAGCACGCCCGTGTATCCCAGCGCGGCGAGTGTCCGGTAGACAACAGCCTGCGCTTCCATGCCGTTGATGCCCATGTTGCCCGTGGATTGCCCGGCGAACATCTTCAGGCCGACAACGCGGGGGAAGAGCTCCTCCCAGGCACGCACCGCTTCCTCGATCTGCCGGGGGACCGGTGTGACGCCGGCATACAGCCCGTGGAAAATGCTGATCCCCAGGCTCGTTCACGGCGGCGTCCGCGTCGTCGATGCGGCGCAGGATCGCCTCGCGGGAGGTGAGCGGGGGGTCGGTGTTGGGCATCTCGAAAACGCCGTCCAGCCCGGCGCGGTAGGCAACCCCCAGGCCGTGCCGCAGGGTTTCCTTGGCTGCCTGTTTCCAGTCCCGGAGGTGGACGTGCGGGTCGATCATCCGTCAGTCCGGATACACGACCGGCTCGATCCGCCGGGGAAGCGAAGCAAGGTACAGCGTCCTTTTCCTCCGCGGTCACCTTGCGGCTGCCGATCGTGTACGGCCGCCGGCAGTAGCGGCAGCGGATGGTCCCCTCGTCGTTGTAGAACCGCGGGCGGCACGTCCTCGTTGAGCGTCCGGGTGATGCAGTTGTGGTTGGCGCACAGGAGGTAGACGAACTTCTCCGCCATCCTGCCGTCCTTGACGTAGTCGATCGTCGGCTCCGGGGAGAGGAGGGCGACCCGCTTCAGGTCCCGCTCCGGGAGCTCCCGCATGTTGGTCTTGATGAAAGGGTTCGGCTTCTCCGCGATGACGGCCGTGGTGCAGGAGAAGCCGCGATTCTCCAGGTCCAGCGCATCGCTCACGGCACGCAGCGTGCCCGGCTGAAGATGATCGATGACGGTGCCGTCGTGGATCTTGTCGATGAACATTCCGCTCTGCTTCACGCCGTGGATGCGGCGCGCGAGACGGTTGTTGCCGGTGCCCAGCTCAACGGGCAGACGCGCGTCGTAGCGGCGGTAGCCGTCGTGGCCCAGCATCTCGTGCAGGAGCGCCTTGCGCAGGAAGATGCCGAACTCCGCCTGGGCAAAGAAGGCCTGCGCCGGGGTGAAGTAGACCCGGTAGTCGATCTCCGCGATCTCGCTGTTCACCGGCAGCGGGTGGAGCACGCGCACGTCGAATCCCTCGATCTTTTCGAGGTCGATCCGGTACTGCTTCATCATGGCCACGATGTCCTTCTGCGTGACCCCCGGCATGCGCTCGAGCTGGGGCCGGGTCATGTAGTAGAAGTCCACCTGGCGCATCACGTCGCGCACCGTGCGCGTCGCGCTCCACCCGCACGCCCCGGGCGGCGAGCAGCTCCGCGAGGTCCGCCGGCATGCCGAGGAAGTCCTCCGCGGCCCAGCGGATGGTGACGCTTGTCGAAGTGGGAGAGGGCGAGGCTGAGGGACCGCACGGTGCGGCCGTGGGAGAGGTCGCCGCCGAATCCCACGCGCAGGCCGTCGAGCTTCCCCTCCTTCAGGGCGTAGAGGGTGAGCACGTCCAGGAGGGCCTGGGTCGGGTGCTCGTTCCTGCCGTCCCCGCCGTTGATGACCGGGATGTTGGCGACATCCGCCGCCCACTGCAGGGAGCCGTCCAGCGGATGGCGCATGACGATCACGTCGTTGTGGTTGGCGCACATCATGGTGACCGTGTCGCGCACCGTCTCGTTCTTCATCACCGACGTGCCCTCGGTGCCCGAGAACCCGTCGTAGCGGCCGCCCAGCTCGCGCATGCCCGTGTTGAAGCTGGTGCGCGTGCGGGTGCTGGGCTCGTAGAACATGTAGGAGAGCGTGCGGTGCTTCAGCGCGTCCCGCAGGCTGTTGCGTTTCCCCGACTTCTCGAGCTCGTCCATCCTGCTGCCCGCGGCGCACAGGTGAAGGATCTCCTCCCGGGAGAAGTCGGTGATGGAGATGATGTCCCTGTCCTGGAATCCTGTGCTCATGAGCTCCGCTCCTTTCCATTATGCATAGTCGGGGAAAGCATGATCCGGGAATGCCGCGCTGAACTCCGCGGGCAGAGGGGATCTTACCACGAGCGGCGCGCCTGATCTGGGGTGCGCCATCTCCAGGCGCGCCGCGTGCAGGTACATGCGCTGCGGCAGCTCATCCGGCACAGGGGCACCGTACAGCGGGTCTCCCAGGATGGGGTAGCCGAGAAAGGAGAGGTGGGCCCGCACCTGGTGACGGAAGCCGCGCACGATCCGCGCGGAAAGAAGCACGCGTCCTCCCGCGCGAAAGACGACGGCCGCTTCCGTTTCATAGATCTCCCGGGTTGCCTGCCGGGCAAACCCTCTTTTCCCATCCCCGGGAAGCACGACGCGCACCATCCTCCGGCCCGGGCCGAACGGGGCGAACCTGCTCTCGATGTGGAGGGAAACGCCGGCAGGGCCTTCCTCGCTGCGGCCCACGCACACGGCAACGTAAACCTTCCTCGCGCCGCCGGTCACGAACGCGCGTCGGAGCAGCGCAAAAGCCTCGGCCGAGCGCGCCACCACCACCAGGCCCGAAGTCTCCCGGTCGAGCCGGTGCACGAGCCCCGGCTCCACCGCCTTCACCCCGGGAAGCGCGGCGACCTCGGGGAACCGGGCAATCACGTCGTCCAGGAGCGTTTCAGTCTCTCCTCGTCGCAAGGGCGCCGTGTGGAGCCCTGCCGGCTTGTCGAGCACGAGCAGGTCGCGGTCCTGGAACAGAACGACGAGGGCGCGCGTCGTCACCGGACGTGCCCCCCTCTACTTGAACGAGGCGAGCAGCTTTCCCACAGTCTGCAGGTCCTCTTCGATGGACTGGTTCACCTGCGCCACGGTCGGGGGTCTCGTCTTCACTCCGGGAAAGTCCCGGGCTGCCCGGTCCGCGTCCTCTGGCCTGACGAAGTCCTTGATGGGTGTGACGGTCGTGTATTCCGCGATGGGTCCCTGGATGATGTACCCGTCGAACAGGTCGGCGAGCGTCATGCCCGTGGCGCCCTCCGGATAGAAGCCGGTCTTGATGGGAAGCGCGCCCAGGGGCGTGCCCGCAGTGTCCCAGCCCGCGTTCCGCTTTTCGGCCGGAAGCGCGGCGATCAGGGAATCGATGACTCCCTCGGCAGGATACGCCAGACCGTTTCTCTTGTCCGGCCACGGTGCATGCAGGGAAATACAGAAAGCCCGGGCCCCGATCTTCTCATGAATGATGTTCCCCGCGAGCCGGGTTTCGGGCAGCTTCATCTCGGCGATATTTTTCTCGTACTCCTTGCTGTGGTAACGGGTGAAGATGTGCGGCGTGCCGCAGTACACAAGGGCTTTTTCGCCCTTCCGGATGAACTCCCTGTCGATCACTTCCGCCATGTGAGCGTCCGGGACGCCGCCCGCATTGACCTTTGCGAGGACCTGGGGATCGCCCAGGTCCTTGCTGTTCTTCAGGAACTCCCAGTACTGCCGCACGTTCAAGGCCACCACCCGGAATCGTCTGGCTCCCGCGGGCAGGCCATGGTTGAGCTGCCAGGCCGCCTTGTACAGGTCGATGTATTCCTGGTAGCCCCAGGTCACCAGCCAGTCGAAGGTGATGGCGCGCGCCTTTTCTTCGTCCCATGCGGGACCCGTTACGAGGGCGTCGATGTCCTTCTGATCGTCGGAGAGAGCGTATTCGATCCCGAGATTGCGCACACCCGCGGCGTAGAGGCGCGGGACAAGGCTCTGCACGAGCTGCACATTCTGTCTGATCTTGAAAAACTCTCCCAGGAATACCAGGTCGTGAGAAGCGAAAGTGGACACGACGTAGTCTTCCGGTGAGCGCCAATGCGCTTCCGCGTACGAGAGAAGGGGGGCGACAATGGTCGTGTCAGCCGCGGGGCGCGATACTTTTCCCGCGTTTCCGCGAAAGTATTGCAGCGGATTGATGAACAGGACGAGCCCCGCGACGGCCGCCACCACGATCAACACCGTGTTGCGTTTCATCGGCGCCAAATCCGCGGGATACCGCGGCGCCTCTGACGGGCAGGGCCCACCGTCATGCCTTGATGGATTCGGTGAACTCCTTGGGGCTGAGGAGCATCTTGGCGTACTGCGCCCGGGTGTATGCCCAGGGGTCCTTCGCGTTCTTCGCCGAGAGCTTTCCGCGGAATGCATCTATGGATCCGTAGGACTTCCCGTCCATCCAGAGGCTGAGCTCGTCCAGCATCGCGCGGATGGATTTCACGCCGTTGCGGTACAACGCGGTGACGACCTGCACGGTCGATGCGCCCGCCAGGATCATTTTCGCCACGTCTTTGCCGCTCATGATACCGGTGCTGGCGCACACGTCCGCCTTGATCTGGCCATGGAGAAGACCGGCAAAGCGCTGCGGCAGCCTGTTGTCCGCCTGGATGCTGAAATTGAACGGCTGCATGATCGTCTCGGTATCAGGATTGATATCGGGCTGGAAGAACCGGTTGAACAGCACGAACCCGTTCACTCCCTCCTTGTCCAGCGCGCCTATCATGTGAAGAGGATTGGAATAGAACACGCTGAGCTTCACCGCGAGGGGGATGGACAGGCGCCGCTTGACCTCGCGGACCGCCTCGAGCTGTTCCTCTTCCACCGTGGTGCCCCGCACGCCGAACTCCCGGGGAGTGGCGAAGAAGTTCAGCTCCAGCCCGTCGACCCCCTGGTCGGCGAGTTGTCCCGCATATTCGGCCCAGGTGTTACGGCTGACGGCGTTCAGGCTCGCGAAAACCGGTATCTTCACCGCATCGCGGGATTTCTTCACCCACATGAGGTGTTCCTTCGACCCCGCATGCTGCAGCTTGGGAAAGATCGTGCCCATCTCCGCGTACAGCTCGCTTCCGGTCTGCAGGTCCTCCTCCAGCTTGAAGCGCTCCAGCTGGATCTGCTCCTCGAAAAGGCTCTTCAGGACCACGGCGCCCGCTCCGGCTTCCTCGATCCGCTTGATACTGTCCACGTTTGCCGTGAGGTCGCTCGCTCCCGCAATGATCGGGTTGGCGATGGCGATTCCCATGTAGCGCGTCTGCAGGCTGCCCATGCGTGCCCTCCTTGGTCTTTTTTCTACAATAGGGGAGGGGGACGGAAAAGTCAACGCGCCACGGTACTCCGTGGCGATCGCTAGCGGCCACGTTACTTCCGCGTCCCGGCGGCATTCGCGGCCGGGGTCGCGGAGACTACCGGCTCGGCTCCTGAGGCGGCTTCGGCGCCGCCGGTACGGTCTTCGGCATGGTGCCGAACACATGATCCCAGAAAGGCATGCTCACGCCGAAGCGCATGTTGGGGCAGGTCCCGTGGTGCTGCATGTGCTGGTAGCGGCACGCCACGACATATGGATTCTTCGTCCTGCTGTGGTGGAGCGTGTAGTGCATCATGTCGTAGATGATGTAGCCGGAGACAAAGCCTGCGAAGAGAGGGGAGAACCAGGCCGGCCGGCCGATGAGCACATCGAGGACAAGATGAAACAGGCCGAAGAAGGCGATTGCCAGCGGGATGCTCATCACCGGCGGCATGACCAGCCGGGTCCGACACAGGGGCTGCGCGTGATGCACGCCGTGCACGCTGAAGAACACCCTCTTCAGCCTCTCGGTCTTCGGGTGGAAGTGAAACAGGAACCTGTGCAGGACATACTCGACGAATGTCCACAGGAACCAGCCGGCAAGCAGGCCGATGAGGATCCGCGCCGCTGCCGTGGCCTCGCTGGCAAACCAGATCGAGCGCACGAGGAAGAACAGCGCAACGGGCACCCACAGGACCAGCACCGTCACGGGCCGCACATGGGAAAAGAACTCGAGGAAATCCGATTTGAACAATCGGATAGGCTCAGTCTGTCGCTTCTCTGTTCCCGGCACTGTACATCGCCTCCCGAGGTACAATATCGTCAAACCACGGGCGGCGAGCAAGCTTTTCCGGGCGTCCTCCTGCTCCTCTCCCTACCGGTCCCTTTCGAGGCTCCGCGCGCAGATGTCCTGCAGCACCCCGGCATGCGCTGCCGAAATCGGCAGGGAGTCGATGATGCGTTTCGCGTCCCGGGCAAGTCCCTGCAGCATGCTGTCCAATGTGCTCCGGGCGCCGAGCTTTTCGATGGCGCCCCGCACGTGCGCGGCCTCGGCCCGGCTCAGTGTCGGCTTGCCGAACAAAGCCTCCAGCTCCCGCCTCTCGGCTCCCCGCGCCCTTCGGAACAGCTCGAGGTACAGGAGCGTCTTCTTGCCCTCCCGGATGTCCGAGCCGACAGGTTTGCCGGTCTCCGCCTCGGTGCCGAACATGCCGAGGTCATCGTCGCGCACCTGGAAGATGACGCCGAGGCGCTCGCCCAGCTCGCCGAGCTTCCGCCGTTCCGCGGCCCCTGCCCCTGCGAGCAGGGCACCTGCCATCAGGGGGAGCGAGAATGTGTAGCGGGCCGTCTTGTGGAGATAAAGGGCGATCACCTCGTCACGCGCCGGAATCCGATCGAACGCGCCGAAGGCGATGTCCTGCATTTGCGCGAGCCCCACGTAGGCGAGCTCCCGGGAGACCATGGCAAGGAGGGACGCCCGGGCTGCCGGCTCCAGCGGCAGTCGGGAGAGGATGTCCCAGGCCACGAAGTAGCCCACGTCTCCCGCGCAGATGCCCATGGAGAGACCGAAACGGCCGGGGTCCGCGGCGTGCCGGGCGCGCCCCACCTGTTCGTACTGCGCGAACATGGTGCGGGCGCCACGTCGCAGCCGGTCATTATCCATGATGTCGTCGTGGATCAGCAGGGAGGAATGGATGATCTCGAGGGCCGCCGCTGCCCGGGCCACTGCCGCGGGCGCGGCCCGGCCCGCGTGCATCTCGTAGCCCAGGAGGAGCAGCCCGCCGCGCACCATTTTCCCCCGGGCGGCGAATGCACGGAGACGCGCGCACACGTCAGGTCCCCACGTGTTGATGCGGCTGAAGTCCGAGCGCCTCTGATCGAGCAGCCGGCGCAATTCACGCGCAATGAGGGGCTTTTTCCGGGCGATCCAGTCTCGCATCCTCCGCCGCCCTATACCGCACCGCCCTGCAAGTTCTTATCGCGGATGCGCGACGACTTCGGCAAGACCCTTCTTTTCGGCCAGCTCGGCTTTCAGCATCTCCTCCCGGGACTTGTTCACGTAGCTCCTGTTCTGGAAGGAATAGGTGAACTTCGTATGGATGTCATAGGTGCCCTGGATGAGCGCGTAGGTGTCCTCCGTCATGACCAGCTCCTCATCGGTGGGGATGACGATAGATGCGCACCTTCGACCCTGGTCCCGTGATCTCGGATTCCGCGTTGCGGGTTATGGCCATCTCGTTCTTCCGCCTGTCCATGACGATGCCCATCTCCTCGAGCCCTTCCAGGCACTTCTCCCGGGTGATGGGCCCGCGCTCGCCGACTCCCGCGGTGAACACGATGGCATCCACCCGGCCGATTGCCGCGTAGTACGCGCCGAGGTACTTCTTCAGCCGGTAGCCCTCGATGTCGATGGCAAGCTGGCAGCGCTCGTCGCCCTGGCAGGCCCCGTTCTCGATGTCGCGCCTGTCGGTGAACTTGTCCGTGATTCCCAGCACGCCGCTCTTCCGGTTGAGGATGCTGTCCATTGCCTCGGGCCGCAGGCCCTCCTTGCGCATGACGTAGAAGCCGATGGCCGGGTCATGGTCGCCGGCGCGCGTGCCCATCACCAGGCCCTCCAGGGGCGTGAAGCCCATGGAGGTATCCACCGACACTCCGTTCTTGACGGCGTTCGCGCTGGAGCCGTTGCCGATATGGAAGCAGATCAGGTTCGTGGCGAACGGGTCCTTGCCGAGGAGCACCGACGCCCGCTTGGCCACGTACAGGAACGAGGTGCCGTGGAAGCCGTAGCGGCGGACCCGGTAGTTCTCGTACCAATGGTAGGGCAGCGCATAGATGAATGACGTCTTCGGCATGGTCTGGTGCCACGCCGTGTCCATGATCGCGCAGTGGGGAACGTGCGGGAGCACCTCGCGCGCCGCCTCGATGCCGGTGATGTTCGGCGGATTGTGCAGGGGCGCCAGGTCGGCAAGGTCCCGAAACGCGGCAAGCGCATTGTCGTCGATGATGACGGACTTCGCGAACTTGTCCCCTCCGTGCACGACCCGGTGCCCCACGGCCTTGATCTCCGAGAGATCGCCGATGGCGCCTACCTCGGGATCCAGGAGAGTCTGCACGATCAGCTCGATGGCTTCCCGGTGATGCGGGCAATCGTGCTCCTTCTTGATTTTCTTTCCGCTCTTCTTCGAGTAGTGATTGATGAATGAGCCTCCCACGGTGACCCGCTCGACGATGCCCGAGGCGAGCACTTCCCTTTCTTCCCAGCGGTACAACTGGTACTTCACCGACGAGCTTCCGCAGTTGAGGGTGAGGATGTCCATTCAAAGGCTCCTTTTAGAGAGAAGGAATGCACGGCGCAGCCGCACTGGATTGTAGTACCGTGAATCAACGCTGAGGTCAAGGCAAGGCGCCACGGTGTGCAAGCGGGACGAAATCCGCCCGCGTATGGACATTCGTGCGCCGTATTTTTATTGCATTCTTTGTTCTTCTCGGCCTTGCTCACGCGCGGAGTGATCCTGCGGTGGTCAGCCTCGACTCCCGCGCCGATCTGGACGCGGCAGTCGGCTTTCGGTGCGCGCTGTCCCATGATGACATCCGCGTCTTCTGCGCCTGGCAGGGCCGCGCGTCGTCCGCGGATGGGATGGAGAGCGCGCTTCCCACCCTTGCCCTGGCAACGCGCTGGCTGCTGTTCGGACCTGCTGCCGGAACGGGTCTGCTGAGGGAGGCATCGAATCCTCTCGGCTTTTCTCCGAGAAGCGACGTATTCACCGAGCGCACCGGCGTTCGCCTGGACGGGTCCCTTCCCGCCGGTGACCCCGGATTCCTGTGCATGCCCGTCCCGGATGTCCTCGGGTTCTACTGCCTGCCCTGCGCGAACGGGGCGCGCGCCTGCGGCTTCTTCGCAAGTCTTCAGGTTCGGCCCTGGCTCCGGGCGGAAGGCTTCCTCAGCTCCTCTGAGTCGAGATCAGAGCATTCCGGTGAGGAGTGGTTTCGCTCCCACCCGGCCGATCCCGGAGGCGCCATGACAGCGACCGGCGTGAGGCTCGAGGTGGAATTTCCCGGGGTCTCCGTGGGAGCAACACTCGGGGGCTCGTTCTCTGAAAGAGCTCCCCCGGCTCCTTCATGCTCCTGCGCGGTTCATGGCAGGGGAATGGCCCGTTCGTCGAGGCCCTCCTTGGCAGGGCTGACGCGACGTACCGCCGGCCTGGCGGTGAGGGTCTCGAGGCCGGCTCCGCGTTTTCAGGCTCTGCCGGCATCGCGGGCAGGGGTCGTTCGGCGAAGGTCTCCTACGCAATCTGCCGCGATCAGCCGGGATTTGCGCCCCAGACCTGTCTGGCGGGCAGCGAGATCATGGGAATCGTGCTCGAGCAGGATCTCGCAGCGGCCGGGTTCGCCGGGGTCTGCAGGGCAGAAGCGGAGAAACGGATCAACCTCGACCCGATGGGAATCCGGCAGCAGTCAGGCCGCTGCTCGGCGTCGCTGAAGGGGAAAATCGGAAGCCTGGAGGCAGCGGGCCGCGTGCAGGTGAATGAACCCGGCGGCATCGATCTTTCCCTGGCCGGCGCATTTCAGGATACGGGCGGGAGCCCGCGCTTCTCCATTGAATCGCGCCTGGGCCGGCTGAGCGCGGGGCGCCCGGTCCTGACTCTTCTTGCGGCACTGGAGCTGGAGCGGCAGGATGCCAGGCTCTCGATCGAGCCGGGTATCGAAGAGTGGACTGTCTCGTCCGCTGCGGGGGAAGCGATCAGGCACCTCCGACTGAAAGTGTCCTGGAGCACGCGGCACACCCTGGGCAGATAGGCGCCGCCCCGTGCCACGAAGCGCTCTTACCACTCGCCCACCAGCAGCACTTCCCGCTCGAGTGGGAAGCCAAGTCGGCGTCGCGCCTCGTCCTCCACCAGCTCGATCAGGGAAAGGACGTCCCGCGCGGTGGCGCCTCCCGTGTTGACAATGATGTTGCCGTGGAAGGGTGCCACCTGGGCGCCGCCGATCCTGCGGCCCTTCAGGCCCAGAGAATCCACGATCACCCCGGTGGGTGCGCCGAATGCGCGGTTGTTCTTGAACACGCTTCCCGCGCAGGGGAAGAGGAAGTGGCCCTTCCTTTCCCTGTCTTGACGATGTTCCTGCATCCGGTCCTCGACCTGCCGCGGATCACCCGGCGCAAGGCGGAAACCCGCCCGCAGGATCACGCCCCGCATTCCCTGAAAGGGGGACACCTTGTAGTCCCACTCTTCGCGGCGCATCGGGAGTCTTCTCTGTCCGTTGTCGGCGTCCAGGTAGTCGACGAACTCCAGCACATCGCTTACCTCGCGCTCATAGCAGCGGGCATTCATCCACACCGCGCCGCCCACGCTTCCCGGCAGCGAATAGGCGAACTCCATTCCCGCAAGGCCCCGGGACAGGGCGAACTCCGAAAGGGCGGACACCGGAGTGCCCCCGAGCGCCGTGAGGAGGGTGCCCTCTGCCTGGAGACCGCTGAGGAGCGTGAGATCGATCACGACGCCTCGCACGCCCTTGTCGGAGACGAGGATGTTGGTGCCGCCCCCCAGCACGAAACACGGCACGGATTCCCTGTCGCAGAGCGTGACGATCTGAACGACCTCCTCCGGGGTGCGCGGCGCGGCAAACAGGTCTGCCGGCCCTCCGAGACGGAAACTGGTGTGACCGGCCAGGATCTCGTCTTCTTCCAGCCGCCCCTCGATCTTGATCATGCCCGCCAATTTCCGTACTGTTGTCACGGTCAAAATAGTAGCGGGCGCGGCCGCCGCGGTCTACCGTGACATTCTATTGCCGGTGCGCATACCCATGGAGGGCATGTCGTGGAGCTGAAACTCTGGAACACGATGGGCAGGGAGATGCAGCGCTTCATCCCGATCCAGAACGGAAACGTGGGGATGTACTGCTGCGGGCCCACCGTCTACGACTACGCCCACGTGGGCAACCTCCGCACCTATGTCTTCGAGGACATACTGAGACGGACCCTCGAGTACTTCGGCTACAAGGTCCGCCACGTGATGAATGTCACGGACGTGGGCCACCTCACCGGTGACACGGATGAGGGAGAAGACAAGATGCTCAAGGGCGCCCGGGAGAAAGGCAAGACGGTCTGGCAGATCGCGGACTTCTATACGAAGGCCTTCTTTCGGGACTTCGGCCTCCTGAAATGCGCCGCGCCCGCCGTGATCTGCAAGGCCACCGAGCACATCCAGGACATGATCGACCTGATCGCCCGGATCGAGGCAAAGGGATTCACCTACACGGCGGGGGGCAATGTCTATTTCGACATCTCCAAGTTCCCGGGCTACGGCAGGCTCGCCCTGCTGGACAAGCAGGATCTGCAGGCGGGGGCGAGGATCGCCGTGGACGAGGGAAAGAAGAACCCGGCGGACTTTGCCTTGTGGTTCACGAAAGGCAAGTACGAGCACCAGGCCATGCTCTGGGATTCGCCGTGGGGAAAGGGATATCCCGGCTGGCACATCGAGTGCAGCGCCATGTCCATGAAGTATCTCGGCGAGCACTTCGACATCCACTGCGGCGGCGTCGATCATCCTCCCGTGCATCACACCAACGAGATCGCGCAGTCGGAAGCGGCCACCGGGC
Source organism: uncultured Spirochaetota bacterium (assembly GCA_963734545.1). Classification (GTDB taxonomy): domain Bacteria; phylum Spirochaetota; class Spirochaetia; order SZUA-6; family Fen-1364; genus Fen-1364. The sequence goes on from CAVTHO010000003.1 coordinate 37,072, forward strand.
AAAGTGGGTCAACTACTGGATGCACGGCGAGTGGCTGCTCATGGGAAAGGAGAAGATGGCGAAGTCGACGGGCAATCTCGTTCCGCTCTCTGTCCTGACCGAAAAGGGGTACGACCCGCTCGACTACCGCTACTTCTGCCTCGGCGCGCACTATCGCACGCAGCTCGCCTTCACGTGGGAGTCCCTGGACGCTGCCCGGTCGGGCAGGCTGGGCATCGTGGAAAAAATCATCCAGCTCAGGGGAGAGGCCGCCGAGGATCCGGCCGAGCCGGCGGGCAAGGCGCGTGAATATCTGGACGACTTCGAGACGCACGCCGCGGAAGACCTCAATATGCCGAGATGCCTTGCGGACCTCTGGACGCTCCTGAGGGACTCGACGGTGCCGCCGGGCCCCAAGCTCGGCGCCGCCTTCCGCATGGATGGCATACTCGCGCTGGGCCTGTCCGAGGCAACGGAGAGCGAGGTGAGCCTGGACGAGGAGACGCGGAGACTCCTGGAGGAGCGGGAGGGCGCGCGCAAGGCCCGCAATTTCAAGAGGGCAGACGAGATCAGGGCCCTCCTTCTTTCGCGCGGAATGGAGGTACAGGACAGCCCGGCCGGGCCGAAGGTACGCTTTGCCCATGGTCAAAGGCGATAAAAAGCTGTAACATCGGCAATTAATCGTTGTTAGTAATGAGTAACACTGAATATGCGCGCCCGCCATCATTCGACGTGGTTTACGTTGCTCTGTTCCCCGTCATCTACCGCGTCTCCCTGCGAGTGACTGGCGACAGGGAAATCGCAGAGGATTTGTGCCATGAAGCCTTCATCAAGCTTATGGAACGCCCTTACTTGTTGCCTGACATCGAACAGTCAAAATACTGGCTCATCCGCGTGGTGAAGAACCTTTCACTCAACCATGAAAAGAGAAGAAACCGGGAAAAAGCAGCGTACGCGAAACTCACCCGCCTCACTGCCGGGGTATCGGAATCGAGCGAGAGGCAGCTCATGAAGGAAGAAACGCGCTCGGATGTGCAGACGGCATTGGACGGCCTGCCCTACAACCTGAGGGCGCCGCTGGTGTTCCGGGAGTACGGGGACCTGAGCTACAAGGAGATTGGAGCGATCCTGGGGATAAGCGAAAGCAACGTCAAGGTGAGGATCTTTCGCGCCAGGGAGCGCCTGGTGACAGCGCTTGCTGAAGGGGATGTGTATGTGTCCTGATCGTGAAATTCTTTCCGCGTATCTCGATGGCGAGATCGGTTCTCCCTGGAACACGGCTATCGGCGCACACGTGGCGGCGTGTGAGAAGTGCCGCGCCGTCATCGAAAGACTCGAGAAGACGCGCCGCATCCTTCAGGAAGACCCCGTCGGGGACTGGAAGGAGCCGATGGAGAGGGTGCGCAGAGCGATTCTTACCCGGGTCGCTCCCCCGCCGCGTCCCATTCCCGCGTGGAGGCGCCAGGTGTCCCTGCCGCTCCCCCTGGCTGTCCTGGCCGCGGTCCTGCTGATCGCTCTCGGGGTCTCCTCGGCACTCTCCATCGTGCGCGCGAACATCGGCTTCGTCAAAATCACCAAGGCTCCTGCCGGTGGCACCGAATACCAGTTTGCCGTCCCGGTGGACAAGGTCGAGGCGCTGCTCAAATCGGTCGGCGGGGGAGACACCAGTCTCGAGGCCGTGCTGACAATCCCCAAGAACGTCAAGCTCGTTCCTGTCGGGGCGCCGCGCATGGGCAAGGAAACCGAGTTCCCGAGGAAAAAACCATGATGAGGAGGCCGATGAGGAGTCGCAGCGTCGTCGTCCCGCTCCTCCTCACGCTTGCCGTGGCCGGGGCGCACGCACAGGAAACGGTGGTAGATCCCAAGGAAGCCCTGCAGCAGCTGCTCTCCAAGGCCCTGAGCGTCACCATCTCGGCCCGCGTGCTGCCCTTCGACGCGCAGGGGGATTCGCCGATCTGGAACGCGGAAAGCACGAAGCTCACTATTCCCGGCAGGTCCATCAAGGTCAGGCTGGACGGCGACAATGTGCGCATTTACCTTATCTGTACGCCCTACCTGCAGGAAGACGGGGAAGTGCTTCTTGTCGCGCAGGGACAGGTCTGGCTCACGGAGCCCACGGACAGGGAGGTCAAGTATTCCAGCACATTCTACAGCATCCCGCTGTCCTTCGGAGAGAAGGTCCTCTTTTTCCCGCTCGGTCTCTCCAGTGCCGAGGCGCAGCGCAAGGACTTCTACAATATCGAGCTGGAAATCAAGATCGTCCCGTACGAGGAAAAATAGCGGGACAGGGTGTGGCGCCTCTGCGTAGCGATGACATGACCCGTGAAGACCGGGCATCGAGTGCCGGGGAGACCGGCGGGAAGGGCACCGGGAGCGACCAGGTCAAGCCGCACCAGCGGCTGCTCAGGAGCAAGGGCTTCATCCCCACGGTGGTCGTCGTTGCCCTCGCAGCGTTCGTCCTGCTCAGCCCGCGGATGGCGGGAAGCCCGCCCCGCCTGGAATCCATCACTCCGACACGGGGGAAGCCGGGTGACGTCATGATCGTCACCGGTCACAACTTCGGGCAGCACCGCGATACCTCGGAGGTCCGGATTTCCGGCGTCTCTCCGACCTCCACCGACTACGGGGAATGGACCGACACGCGCATCAGCGTCACCATTCCCGACGAGGCCGCCTCCGGGATCGTCTACGTCATCACGAAGAGCGGCCGCAGCAGCGGCCTTCTGTTCATCAACCAGGGCGACATCCCGCTGCCCGCGTCGGGCTCCGCTCGCCCGGGAGACCCGTATATCGTCAACAACAGCGACAATCCGATCCAGCCCTCGGCGGCGCGGGTCGGGGACACGATCACGATCTACGGAATGAACTTCGGCCTCGAGAAGGGCACCTCGGAGGTGTACTTCACGTGGGCCGGCCAGCAGTCTCCGTCCAGCGGAAGCCTCGACCTCTCGAATCTCCTTCCCGCGCGGGACTACAACCTGGACTACATTTCCTGGTCGGACCGCGAGATCAAGCTGCGCGTGCCCGACGGCGCCGCCTCCGGGAACGTGCTGGTCACGTCGGACAAGGGCAGGAGCAATGCCGCCTATTTCGTCGTGAACAAGGGGCCGGCACGAAGACTTTCACCTCTCTCCGGAAGTATTCGATCCAGTACGCCATGGACGTCGCGGTCACCGCCGCATCGGGAGACAACACTCTCTACCTCTGGATGCCGCGCATCCTGCCGACGCCCGAGCAGCGGAAGATCGAAACGGTGGACCAGGACCCGCAGCCGCTGCTGGACACGAGCAGCTCCGCGCTGTACTCCTTCTCCAATCTGCAGAAGGGCGGGAAGTACAAGGTCACCTTGAGCTGGATGTTCGATCGCTACGCCGTCGAGACACAGGTGAACCCGGCGGACGTGCCGCCCTATGACACGACATCGGAGCTGTACGGCAGGTTCACCGCGCCGGACTGCGCTGGTGCCCTCGACGAGCCCCGAGATCGTCAAGGCCGCGGCCGCGGCGGCAGGCGGGGAGAAGAATCCCTGGCTCAAGGCACGCAGGATCTACGACTGGCTTCTCACCCAGTTCAAGTACTGCCCCGTCCACCGAGGACCCGATGCACAGCGCTGCGCTCTGAAACGGGCGACGCGTTCGTCTACTCGTCGCTGTACTGCGCGCTGCTGCGGGCGGCGGGCATCCCCGCGCGCATGGTGTCGGGGTACCTCGTCGGGGACTCCGGCGCAGCCGACCCGCCGCCACTTCTGGGACGAGTTCTACGTGGAGACCCTCGGGTGGGTGCCCGTCGACCCGCTCCTCGGCGACGAGAAGTCCCTCGTGCCGACGCCGCCGCCCGAGGATTTCGACGCGCAAGGCGTACTATTTCGGGAACCTCGACAACCAGCACATCACGTTCACGAAGGGACTCGAGGAGGTGAACCAGATGAATCCCGCGGGCACGAGCGCGAGGATCCACGCGGACCTCCCCTACCTGCTCACGCATCCACGAGGAGGCGGTGGGCGGGCCTGACCTCGTACACGACGAGCTTCGAGGACCTGCGGTCACCGGGACCTATTAGCGCACGCGGTACTAACGGACCCCGCGGCGAGCGAGCGCCTTCCGTCGAGCGGTACTCCGCAGCCTGGCGACTAGCGGTACTCGCACGGTCAGCTCTTACTGCTGGGACGCGGCCTTGCGCCGCGCGCGCTCGATCTTCTCCATCTTGCTGTAGTACTCGGACTGCTTCTGGATCTCCTCCACGTCCGTCGGTGGCGATCTTGTTGTCGGCGAGGACCATCTTCTTGTTCTCGAAGAGCTTCCGGATGTACGGGGTTGCCCTTGTCGCTGGAGAGCCCCACGGTGTTCAGCAGCTCCTTGGGGCCGAGCTGGAAGGTGTACTTCGCTGCCGGCGACGATGGGGATGCGGTTCTTCTCCAGCTGCAGGAGCAGGGCGTCATAGAGCCTGCCCAGCGGGTCCTGGATGAGGGTGTTGGCGAGCTGCTTGTAGATGAACCACAGCCGCTCGGCGAGGAGCGTGGTGAGCCGGGTGATCAGCTGGGGCTGGCTCTGCACCATGCGCTCGAAGTTCGCCTTGTTCACGGCCATGAGGCTGCAGTCCTCGTTGGCGATGGCGGAGGCCGAGCGCGGCTTGTTCTCCAGCAGGGCCATCTCGCCGAAGATGTCCCCGGTCTTCAGCATGGCGAGCAGCACCTCGTTGTCCTCCACGATCTTGGTGATCTTCACGACGCCCCGCTGGATGATGTACAGCTCCGTGCCCGGCTCGTTCTCGCTGAAGATCATCGTGTTCTTCGGGTAGGTGCGGGTGAAGTCGTCCGTGCACCTTGTCCAGGTACACCGCCTTGGCGTAGGGATGGATCTTGGCCATGCGCTCCTTGGCCTTGTCCGCGTTCGGATCCGTGGGGCAGTACTGGAGGAAGCGGTAGTAGGCGTAGTAGGCCTGGTTGTACTGGCTCTGCCGCGCGTAGTACTCGGCCACCTTGAACAGGTGCGACGGGTCGCCGCTGGCCGTGTTCTTGAAGGTGAGGCGCGTGAGCGCCTCGTCGAGGAAGCGCATCTTGCGGGAGAAACTCTGGATGATCTTCAGCGCCACGGGGGCGTTGCGCTCGATGAGCAGGCCGTACTGCTCGCGGGCCACGGAGATCAGCGAGACGTCGGTGAGGGCGAGGGCGGTCTCGATGTGGCTGTGCGAGGACATGGTGGAGATGACGCCGAAGAAGTCGCCGGGAGCGAGGGTGTTTCCGCCCTCCTCCTCGACGACCTCCACTTCCTTGCTGATGCGCACCTTGCCGCTGCGGAGGATGTAGAAGTAGTCGGCCTTCTGCTTTCCCTCCACGATGATGTACGAGTTCTTGTTGAAGTTGACGATCGACAGTTGAAGCGGGCTGGCCATTCTTTTTACCGTCTCACCAGGCTACCAGTATAGAGATCGGTTTTTCCGTTGTCAATGTGAAGAGACGGGGATCGTGCCGCGCAACCCTGCGGGGTACCGCTCGGAAAGACGCACGGAGTACCGTGCCAGCCGTAGCCACCAAACCGACCGTTTGGTATAGTGGGGCACTTATGCGCCGCACGGACGTCCGGCTGAGGTGGAAAGAGCGCTCCCGGCAGCTCGTCACATCCTGCTCGCTGTTCGATTTGTACGCCTCGCGGCGCACCTCCGGCGCGGGAAAGACAGGGGAGTTCTCCATCCTTGTCGCGCCCGACTGGGTCACCATAGTGCCCGTTCTCCGCGTGCCGGGACGGGAGGATGCATTCCTCATGGTGCGCCAGTATCGACACGGGGCCGAGCTCATCACGACCGAGTTCCCCGCCGGCCTCGTGGAACCCGGCGAAGACCCGCTGCACGCCGCCGCGCGCGAGCTGGAGGAGGAAACCGGGTACCGTGCGGGCAGGATGACGCCCCTGGGCCGGGTCTGCCCGAACCCGTCGTTCATGAACAACTGGTGTTCCACCTTTCTTGCGGAAGACCTGAGCCGGGTCGGCGGCCTGTCCCTCGACGAGACCGAGGAGCTGGACGTCCTGGAAATCCCCGTTCGCGACCTGAAGGAGAGCATCGGGACGGGTGAGCTGGTCAATTCCCTGACGATGGTCGCCCTGATGTGGTACGAGCGCGGACACGCCGCCGGGGACGGCCGGGACGCTGTTCGATGAGGCTTCGGCTGAACCGGTCCGTCAAGCTCGGCCTCGAGCTCGTCCTTCTCGGCCTCCTGGTCGTCCTTTTCGTGAAAGTGCTCGATTTCCGGCAGGTACAGGCCTATATCCGACTGATCACGCCGCGCGTGCTCCTCGGCGTCCTGGCATTCCAGCTCGCGATCCTGCTCATCCAGAGCTTCCAGTGGGGCCTGGTCCTGCGGGAAGCCGGCATCTATCGCGGCGCCTGGTGGACAATGCGGTCCCGGGTGAGCGGGGCCGCGCTCACCTACCTCACCCCTTCCATGTATTTCGGCGGCGAGCCGGTCAGGGCGGGCATGTACAAGAACGGCGGCATGACCTATCAGAAGGTCTACGCCACGATTGCCCTGGACAAGTACATCGAGCTGGCGGGCAAGATCCCCTGCATCATCGTGGGATTCAGCGCGCTCGTCTACTTCGTGCATCGGGGCACCCTCCTCATCATTCTGTCCGGGAGCATTCTCGTGGCGTTCATCGGGTTCTTCATCTTTCTCATCGCGAAGCTGTTCAACAGCGAGACATTCATCGTCGGCTTCTTCAAGAGGTTTCTACGGCTGGTTGCCCGCATCAACCCCCGCGCCGCCGTGAGGGTGCTGAAGGCCATCCGGGAGTTCGCGCGGGACGTGCACACGCTCATGGGCCGCAGGAGGATTTTCTACGCGGCAATGGCGGCCGGAGTGACGGTTGCCGTCGTGGAAGTGCTCCAGACATTCTACATCCTTTTTGTGCTGGGACGCACCAGCATCGCCGACTCATTCGTCATCTTCGCGACGGTGGTCATCCAGGGGCTCATCGGGCTCCTGCCGGGAAACATCGGCGGCATGGAGGGCACGCACCTGTTCATCTTCGCCGTGCTCGGCATCGGGTCCGACCCGAGCATCGTCTACACGTTGATCTTGCGCATGGGGCAGATGACGATGGTGCTGCTGGGACTGCTGAGCCTTTTGGCCTGGAGGATAGGCAGGGTGGGCGTGAGAGGCGCCGATCGGAATCGAACCGATGCATAAAGGTTTTGCAGACCTCTCCCTTACCTCTTGGGTACGGCGCCTTGCCGAACGGCTGTCCGGCGTGACTCTACAGAATAAGAGAGGCTTTGTCCAGAGCGCCGCCGTACCCGGAGGATTTGGCGCCGCATGGTGAGCATCGTCGTTCCCACGTTCAATGAAGCCGTGTACCTGCCGCGTCTCCTCGCCAGTATCGAGGCGCAGGACTACAAGGATCGCGAAATCATCGTCGCGGACAACGGCTCCCGTGACGGTACCCGGGACCTCGCGAAGAAGCACGGCGCACGGGTCGTGCACGGGGGCATCCCCGGCGTGGGCAGGAACAGGGGCGCCGCGGCGGCGCGTGGCGACACCCTCCTTTTCCTCGATGCCGACACGGTGCTCCCGGATGGCTTCATTTCGAAGATCATGGCCCGGTTCGAGAAGGACTTCATCGACATATGCGTGCCCTGGATCCGGCCGATCGACGGATCCAAACCCGTCTATCGCACGATCTTCCAGTTCAGCAACACGTTCTTCAAGCTCATGGAGACCATCCAGCCGCAGGGCCTCGGCATCTGCATGCTGGTCACCCGGCGCCTTCACGACCGGATCGGCGGTTTCTCGGAGAGCATACGCGTGTCGGAGGATTTCGACTATATCAAGCGCGCATCGCGGGTGGGGCGCTTCCGCGTGTATCCCCATGTGTTCGTCTACCATTCCGTGCGCCGCTACCAGAGGGAAGGAGTGGGGAACCTCGTTCAGAAGCAGTTCATGAGCGGACTCATCTACCTGTTCACCGGCAGGGCCTTCGACACGGACGACTACGCGTACGGTACCTTCTCCCATTTCGCGGGGGAGGAAGGAGAAGGGCGTCGCGCCGAACATGACGGCGCCGAGGTGAAAAGGCTGCTCAGCTCCTTCGACAAGCAGTCGAAGCGCCTGCGTACCCAGATCGAGAAGATGGAAGTCCGGAGCGCTTCCCGCGAGGCGCGGGCCCGAGGCCTCCTGTGGTCGGGGAAGGCGGCGCAGGGCGACACGCGCCGGAAAGCGCGAAAAAAGAAGAAGTGACCCGGGACACGCGCGCCTCCCGCCGAAAGCCGGGGCAACGCGGCTCATCGGCCCGATCCCTTCGCGACACTCTGACTGCATATGCGTACCTGAGCCCCTCGGCCCTCATCATTGGCGTCTTCGGGATCTTCCCCTTGTTCTTCACGATCTATGTGAGCCTCTTCAAGTGGCGGCTGGCCCGGGGAGACTTTGCGGGTCTCGACAACTACCTGAAGCTCCTCGGCGGCAATCTGTGGTACCTCGCCGCGACGCTCGCTTCCCTCGGAGGCATCCTGCTGGCCGCGATGCTCATGCGCCGGCGCCGCGCCGGGTGGGGCCGGCTCCGGCTCTTCTGCGGCGTGGTGGTCCTTGCGGGGTCTCTTCTCGGCCTCGGCCTGTCCCTGCCATTCCTCGCCTCCCAGGGCGACAGGGAAGCCTTCGACGCGCTGCGCGTGACGATCTGGTATTCCTTCTGCACGGTTCCGGTCCAGCTTGCTGCCGGCCTGCTGCTGGCCGTGCTCCTGACGCGGCGCATCCGGGGAAGGCAGGCATTCCGTGTCCTGTACCTGGTACCCTACATCGCACCCACCGTTGCCACTGCCGCGATCTTCGAGCTTCTGTTCTCCCTCCGCCCCGATTCCTTTGCCAACCAGCTCATGAAGCTCCTCCGCGCCGGGCCGCTGCAGTGGCTGCAGGAATCGCGGGGATTCGTGCAGATCGTGTTCGGTGCCGGACCGCGGTGGGAAGGCGTGGTGCCCGCCTACTGGGCGGGCTGGGCCCAGGGGCCGAGCCTCGCGCTGGTGTCGGTCATCATCTACAGCTGGTGGGTATTCGTGGGGTACTATGCCCTCATCTACATCAACGGTCTCGGCGCCATACCCCGGCAGCTCTACGAGGCAGCGCAGGTCGACGGCGCCGGCAGGATCCGCAGCTTCTTCTCCATCACGATTCCCCTCCTGTCTCCGACCACCTATTTCCTGTCACTGCTCGGGGTGATCGGGACATTCAAGGCATTCACCCAGCTCTACGTGCTGCGGAGCGCCGCGGCCTCCGGCACGGTGGACTCCGTCAGCGTCGCCATATTCTTCACGGCTTTCCGCAAGGGCAACATGGGATACGCTTCCGCCATCTCGATCCTCCTCTTTCTGATCGTCCTCGGGCTCACCGTTCTTCAGCAGCGGACAACGGAGAAGGGCGTGCACTATGGCGATTGAAGGCCGCTCTCCCCGGCCGCGGGCTCGGGCGGTCCACCAGGGTCCGCGCGAGCACCGTGAACGTCATCGCGGTCTACCTCGTCCTGACTTTTGGCGCCCTGGCATGCATCGTGCCGTTCCTTTTCATGCTGAGCACATCCCTGAAGACCATCGGGGAGACGATCACCCGTGTCAGCCCCATTCCCTTTGACCCGGAGTTCTGGCCCCGTACTCCCCAGTGGATCAACTTTGTCACTGCCTGGTCGGACGCGAGCTTCAGCCTCTATTTCAGAAACAGCGTCATCACCGCGGCGCTGACGGTGGCGGGAGTAGTCGCGAGCTCTTCTCTCGCCGCCTATGCTTTCGCCAAGATCCGATTCGTCGGTTCCCGGTTCATTTTCGCCGTGCTGCTGGCGACCCTGATCATCCCCGAGAGCGTGTACCTCATCCCCAATTTCATCATGATCACCCGTCTGGGCTGGTACGACACGCTCGCGGGTCTGACCGTACCCTTCATGGCGAGCGCATTCTACATTTTCCTTCTGCGGCAGTTCTTCTCCCAGGTGCCCAACGAGCTGCTGGAGAGCGCGCGCATCGACGGCGCCGGTCATACGCGGGCCTTCTCTTCCATCCTGCTCCCCCTTTCCGGCGCGCCTTTGTTCACCGTGGCATTTCTGGCCTTCGTTGGATCGTGGAACTCTCTTCAGTGGCCGCTCGTGGCCACCCGCACGGCCCGATGGCGGCCGATCACCGTCGGGCTGACCACCTTCATCTCTGAGGCAGGCCCCCAGAACGAGCTGCGCATGGCAGGGGCCGTGCTGGCCGTTCTGCCCGGTCGTGCTTGTCTACTTCTTCGCGCAGAAGCGATTTACCGAGGCTATCGCCCGCAGTGGCATCAAGGGCTGATATCCATTACTTTTGACATTGCAATGGAGGGAATATGAGGCGGGCAATCGTGTGCGTGTTCCTCCTCGTTCTGCCGCTTGTCCTGTTCGGCCAGGGCAACGGGCTGTCGGGGGACAAATCCGCGGAGTACCGCGGCGCGGATCCGACGGGAACGACGATCACCTACTGGTACCAGCATACAGGGGCCAACGGCGATGCCATGCAGAAAATGATCGCCGACTTCAACGCAACCAATCCGTGGAAGATCACCGTGAAGGGCGAGTACGCGGGGCCCTACGACCAGATCTACAACAAGATGGTCGCTGCAATCGCGGCCGGCAACCCGCCCGAGCTCGTGGTGGCGTACCAGAACCAGTCCGCCACCTACCAGGTGAACAATGCGCTGGTGGACCTGAATGTCTACGTCACGGATCCGAAGTGGGGACTCGGAAAAGATATCGCCGATTTCTTCGAGGGCTTCATCAACCAGGACGTGAACGCACAGTTCGGCGGCAAGCGCCTGGGCTTCCCGCCCAACCGCTCTCTCGAGGTCATGTACTGGAATATGACGCTGCTGAAATCCGTCGGAATCACCGCCCCGCCGAAGACGTGGGACGAGTTTGCCGCTGACTGCCGGAAGGTCACGAACAAGGACAAGGACACGTACGGTTACGCGCTGGACAACCTGGATGCATCGCACGTCTACGCCCTCGTCATCTCCCGCGGCGGAGAGTTCGCCCGGGCCGACGGGAAAGGCTACACTCTGAACACGCCGCAGATGAAGGCATCCATGACCTACATGCGCGGGCTCGTCAATCAGGGCCTCGCGCGCAAGATCCCGAAGAAGTACGACGATCAGACGGACTTCGGAAACGGGAAAGCGGCCTTCACTCTCAGCTCCACATCAGGGCTCACCTTCTACGACAAGGCCGTCAAGGCGAACAAGGACGGGCCGTTCCAATGGGGAATCGCGCCCGTGCCCCAGCTCACCGCCTCCGGCGCGCCCGCTATCGACCTCTACGGCGCCAGCGTGAGTATCCCGAAGAGCACTCCACAGAAGCAGCTCGCTGCCTGGCTCTTCATCAAGTGGTTCTCCGAGCCCCAGCAGCAGGCCCAGTGGGCCCACGTATCGAAGTATTTCCCTGTCCGCAAGGCGGCAGAGAAGCTCATGGCCGACCTGTTCGACGCGGATGCGAATTTCGCCGCCGCCTGGAAAATCCTGAAGATCGCCAACCTCAAGGCGGAGCCCCCTTTCGCCGGCTATGACCTTGTCCGGGATGCCATCACCGCCGCGTACAGCAAGGTGCTGGACGGCGCGGACGTGGATTTGACACTTGCGGCGCTGCAGGAGCAGGCGGACAAGCTCTACAAGGATTCGGCGCCCTGAGGAATAGTTTTTCATTGACAAAGTAGGCCCAGTGTCTTAAAATCTCCAGAAGCTCATTTATATAAAGTTGCCTGGCAAACCGGGCCATCTGACAAGATATGTCTATCGGAAATGTGAAAGGAGAATATATGAAACCCGGCACGCGCTCGTTGTTTACCGTGTGCGCTTCCGCAATGCTCGTTGCGCTTCTGGCAGCCTGCCCCAATCCGATCGTACCCGGCAAGGGCGGTGTGTTGACCATCTCCATCAACAACAACATCGACGAGAGGACCCTGCTGCCTCCGATCGACATGGACGCGGACAGCTTCTCGGTGATCGGCACAGGCCCCGGCGGGGCCGACTTCTCCCAGACTACTACCGGGGCCCCCGTAACGGTGAGTGGGCTTGCCTTCGGCTCCTGGAGCGTGACCGTGAATGCGCTCGAATGCCGGGGGCACCATCATCGGCAGCGGTCAGGCAACAGTGGCCGTGCATACCGGGCAGACCACGACAGCAACTATCTCCGTGGTGCCTCTGGAGGGAAACGGCACACTGGACCTCACCGTGACCTGGACCGCTTCGCAGGTGGATGAGGCATCGATCGAGGCGAGCCTGACGCCTCCCTCAGGCCCCGAGACGCCCCTGGGCTTCGGCGTCGAAGGCAATGTGGCAACCTATTCCAGCACGACCATACCGGCCGGCTACCAGACGCTGACGGTGCAGCTTCTGGACAACGGCATACCCGTGATGGGAGCGGTGGAGGTGGTGAGGATCGTGGCAGGGCAGACGACCACGGGAACATACGAATTCGAGAACGTGAACAGGCCGGGCGGCTCGGTGCAGGTGAACATCACTCCCGAGATGGCAGAGCCGATACCGGTGAGCATCAGCGGGGTGCCGCCGACAGTGCGTGCGGGCGCAGAGCATGACAGCCACGGCGTCGGTGAGCGACGGGACGGCGGGCGTTGTCTACGTGTGGTACCTGAACGGTGTGACCGTGGGCACGGGAGCCAGCTACACGCTGGGGGGCACAGTTCCCGCGGGCTGGTATCGGCTTGACGTGACGGCCTACGCGGCGGGCGGGACACGCGCGGGCAGCGACACCGCCAGCTTCCAGGTGACAGCCGCGGGCGGCCCACCAGGGCGCTACGTGTATGTTGCGAATGCCGGTAGCGCCAATCTGTCGGCCTACTCCATCGGCTCCGGCGGCCTGCTCACTCCCTTGAGCACCCCCACCTTCGGTACCGGAACCTGGCCTCTCGGAATCGCGGCTACGCCAAACAGATCTTTCCTCTACCTGTCGAACTGGCTCAGCAATACCTTGTCCGCTTTCGCTATCAGCCCCGTCGGCCTGCTGATCCCCTTGAGCACCCCCACATTTGCTGCCGGATCGTACCCCACGGAAATCGCGGTTACGCCAGACGGCTCTTTCCTGTACGTGGCCAACGGCAACGGCAACACCGTGTTGGCCTATGCCATCGGCTCGGACGGCTTGCTTACCCCCTTGGATACTCCGTTCCCGACCGGGGCGCTACCACAGGGAATCGCGATTACGCCCAACGGCTCTTTCCTCTATGTTGCGAACGAGAACAGCAACACCGTGTCGGCATACGCCATTAGCTCAGGCGGTCAGCTGACGCCCCTCGCTACCCCCAGTTTTCCGACTGAAACGATGCCGTACGGAATTGCGATTACGCCCAACGGTTCCTTCCTCTACATCACGAGCTTGAGCAGCGCGAATGTTTCGGCCTACGCCATCGGCTCGGACGGGCTGCTCACCCCCTTAGGTACTACTTTCCCGACTGGAGCGAACCCTCGGGAAATGGCGATTACGCCCAATGGCGCTTTCCTCTACGTAACTAACTTCGGCGGCAACACCGTATCGGGGTTCGCCATCGGCTCCAGCGGGCTTCTCACTCCATTAAGTACCTCCACCTTCGAAACCGGGGTCAACCCTCGCGCAATAGCCGTTACGCCCAACGGCTTCTTCCTCTATGTGACGAACTTCGGCAACAACACGGTGTCCGCCTATGCCATCGGCCCGGGCGGCCTGCTCACCCCTTTGAGCCCGTCCACGTTTGCTGCCGGAGACGGCCCTATCGGAATCACGGTTGTGCCGTGACGATAGCGGATGAGTAGTTGACGGAGGCCGTTCGCCTACGAGGGATGCAGACGACGGGAACGGCGAGCAAAACTTGTGGAGGGAAGTATGAAAACAAAACTGCTTGTATTGTTCGGGCTTGCTTCGTTGATTGTTGTTCTTCTTCTGGCAGCCTGCCCCAATCCGATCGTACCCGGCAAGGGCGGTGTGTTGACCATCTCCATCAACAACAACATCGACGAGAGGACCCTGCTGCCTCCGATCGACATGGACGCGGACAGCTTCTCGGTGATCGGCACAGGCCCCGGCGGGGCCGACTTCTCCCAGACTACTACCGGGGCCCCCGTAACGGTGAGTGGGCTTGCCTTCGGCTCCTGGAGCGTGACGGTGAATGCGCTCAATGCCGGGGGCACCATCATCGGCAGCGGTCAGGCAACAGTGACCGTGCATACCGGGCAGACCACGACAGCAACTATCTCCGTGGTGCCTCTGGAGGGAAACGGCACACTGGACCTCACCGTGACCTGGACCGCTTCGCAGGTGGATGAGGCATCGATCGAGGCGAGCCTGACGCCTCCCTCAGGCCCCGAGACGCCCCTGGGCTTCGGGGTCACAGGCAACGTGGCAACCTATTCCAGCACGACCATACCGGCCGGCTACCAGACGCTGACGGTGCAGCTGCTGGACAACGGCATCCCCGTGATGGGAGCGGTGGAGGTGGTGAGGATCGTGGCAGGGCAGACGACCACGGGAGCATACGAATTCGAGAACGTGAACAGGCCGGGCGGCTCGGTGCAGGTGCACATCACTCCCTGAGATGGCAGAGCCGATACCGGTGAGCATCAGCGGGGTGCCGCCAACAGTGAGTGCGGGCGCGGAGCATGACAGCCACGGCGTCGGTGAGCGACGGGACGACGGGCGTTGTCTACGTGTGGTACCTGAACGGTGTGAGCGTGGGCACGGGAGCCAGCTACACGCTGGGGGGCACAGTTCCCGCGGGCTGGTATCGGCTTGACGTGACAGCCTACGCGGCGGGCGGGACCCGGGCGGGCAGTGACACCGCCAGCTTCCAGGTGACCGGGACGGCCAATGCGCATACCTACCTCTATGTGGCGAACGCGGCCTCCAACTCCATTTCAGTCCTTGAAATCGGGAGCACGGGAGCGCTGACCATGATGAGCGGCTCTCCCTATATGGCGGGAACGGCACCCGAGTCCCTTGCCGTGGATCCGACCGGTAAGTTCCTGTTTGCAGCGAATCGCAATTCCCACAATATATCGGCTTACACGATCGGGAGCGCAGGGGCGCTGACTCTGGTGAGCGGCTCCCCATTCGCCGCGGGACTGTATCCTCAGTGCGTTGCGGTGGATCGGACCGGCAAGTTTCTCTACGCGGCCAACTCCTCTTCCGGCAGCATCTCGGCATATTCGATCGGAAGCACGGGAGCGTTGACGCCGCTCAGCGGCTCCCCGTTTGCCACGGGACCAGGATCAGTTTCTCTTGTTATCGATCCGACCGGCAGGTTCCTTTATGTGACCAGCGCAAATGCAGTGTCGGGATACTCGATAGGAAGCGCGGGCGGGCTTACGCCGCTGAGTGGTTCCCCCTTTCCCGCATCTGGAGGACCCAATGCCATTACGATCGATCCGACCGGCAAGTTCCTCTACGCAACACACGCTTCATTGAACAATGTGTCGGCATACGCCATAGGACCCGAGGGCGGGCTCACGCCGGTGAGCGGATCTCCATTTGCCGCGGGAGCGAACCCATTTTCAGTCGCCGTGGATCCGACAGGCAGGTTCGTGTATGTAGCAAATCTCAACTCGGCCACTGTATCGGCCTATTCGATAGGAAGCTCGGGAGCGCTCACGGAAGTGAGCGGTTCTCCTTTTGCGTCGGGCACGACCCCGGTTTTTGTCAGGGCGGATCCATCCGGCAGGTTCCTCTACGTTGCCACTGCAGGTGCCAACTATACCGTATCAGCCTTTACAATCGGAAGCACGGGAGGGCTCACGGCGATTAGCGGATCCCCGTTCTATTCTGGCTACTCTCCCTTTGCCCTGGCCTTTGTGACAATGATGAGCGCACCCTAGGCGCGGGCGGCCTTCCTGGAGGTAACGATAACATTTGACAAGATACCGGTAATGGACTAATAATCGAACGTACGTTTTTTGGGAGGGAAAAATGGAGAAAGTGCAGAAGAGTGAGGGGCTCGTCTGCATATGCGCGGAATGCAAGAAAGTGATCAAGATGGTCGGAAACGTGTCTCCCGCTGTGCCGCCGCTCATCAGCCACGGCATCTGTCCTGCGTGCGCAGAGAGGCTGTACGGGGACTATTTCCGCAAGAAAACGTGAGAACGGGCGCCGCTCAGACCACCTTGCGCGGCAGGAGCGGGCTGATTCTGCTCACGATTTCGTAGTTGATGGTGCCTGACCATTCCGCCATCGTCTCGGCACTGATCTGCTCTTCTCCCGATCTGCCGAGGAGCACCACCTCGTCCTCGAGGCGCGCACCGGGAACGTCCGTCAGGTCCACCATGCACAGGTTCATGCAGATCCGGCCGATGACGGGCGCGCGGCGCCCCCGCACCAGGACGTGCGCCCTGTTGCCCAGCGCGCGATCGTACCCGTCGGAGTACCCGATCGGCAGGACGCCGAGGACGGTGGGGCGCATCGTGCGGTAGGAGCAGCCATATCCGACATAGCTCCCTTCAGGTATCGTCTTCACCTGCACGATTCGCGTCTTCCAGGAAAGGACGGGCCGGAAGTCCGGCACCGCCCCGCCCTTCTCCCGGGCGGACACCATCGTCTCCCGGGAGGGCCACAGGCCGTAGAGCCCGATTCCCGAGCGCAGCATGGTGAAGTGGGTCGATGTGAACAGGACCGCGGCGGCCGTGCACGCCGTGTGGACGAACGGGGGGCGCCCGATGAGCCGATCCACTGCCGCCATGGCGGCGTTGAATCGCTCGATCTGCATTTCCGCGTACTCGTGGTTCAGCGTGTCCTCGATGTTGGCATAGTGGGTGGAGACCCCTTCCAGGGTGACGCCGCGCGCGTTCTTGACCAGGCTGAGAAAAGCCTCCAGGTCCTCCGGCAGCACGCCCTGGCGCGCCGTGCCGGTGTCCACCTTCACGTGCACCCGCGCGGCCCTGGCCGCGCTCTTGCGCGAGGAGAGCTTTTCGATCGTCTCCCGGTTGTAGACGGTCAGGCTGAGATCAGCCTCGACCGCTGCCTCGAGGTCCGCGAGTGGAACGTGCCCCAGAAGGATGATCGGCCGGGTGATGCCGCTGGAGCGCAGCTGCAGCCCTTCCTCCAGGGAGTTGACCCCGAACCACTCCGCGGAAGGCAGGAGGGGGGCGATCTGGGCAACGCCGTGACCGTAGGCGTTCGACTTGACGACCGCGCAGGCAAGAACTCCGGGGCGGCTTCCGGCACGAAGCTGCCGAAGATTGTGCTCAGGCGCCTTCCCGTCCAGTTCCACCCAGACGAGGCTGCTCATTGCTGCTCCTTTGCGTGGCAGGATAGTATGGGGCGGCCGCGCGAGTCAAAGGCAGGAGCGCAACCGGACTCACGACCGAGGGAGCGCATCATGGACGCCAGATCATTCTACGACAGTCTGGGAAGCGACTATGACCGCATGGTTTCCTGGCAGACACGGCTTGCGAGGGAGGAGGCCTTCTTTCAGCGTCTCTTCGAGGAGAACGGGGTCCGGCGCGTCCTGGATGCCGCCTGCGGCACGGGTATGCATGCCATCGAGTTCGCGCGGCAGGGACTGCGCAGCGCCGGCGCGGACCTGAGTCCCGCCCTGATCGCCCAGGCCCGGGAGAACGCGGCCGCGGCCGGGGTCGAGGTGGACCTGCAGGCAGCGGCATTCGGCGAGCTGGCGAGCCGGTTCACGGGTCCGTTCGACGCGGTCACGTGCCTGGGCAATTCTCTTCCGCACCTCGTCGACGATTCCAGTCTTGCGTCGGCCCTGTCGGACTTCGCATCCCTTCTACGCCCGGGCGGTGTGCTCGTCATCCAGAACAGGAACTACGACCGGCTCCTTCGGGATCGACAGCGGTTCATGCCCCCTGCCGCGCGGGAGGACAGCGAAGGGGAGACCCTGTTTCTCCGAATCACGGACTTTCCGCCTCCGGCGGAAAGCGCAAGCGAATCCATCGAGTTCACGATCGTCACTCTGAAGAAGCGGGGCGGCGCCTGGAATCAGACGGTGCGCACAACACCCCTGCGGGCAATCCGCCGCGTGACCCTCGAACGGGCGCTGGGCGCTGCCGGTTTTTCCTCCGTCGAGGTGTACGGCAGCTTTGCCCTCACAGCGTTCGACGCCGCTGATGCCGGGGACCTGGTCGTCGATCGCCAGAAAGCAGCCCGTCCCGGTTCCGCGCGCCTCTACACCCACTTCTCGGAGAGCACCGCCCCGTCGCTGATCGAGACGATCGCCGCCTTGAGAGGTATCTTCCGACCCGCTTTCTCGACCGCCTGCTGGGCCATGGCGAGCAGACCGCGGCAGCAGGGCACCTCCATCATGACGACGGTGAGAGTGTTGATCTGCGCGTGGTCGATGAGCGCGGTGAGCTTCTCGCGGTAGATCTCCTTTCCCTCGTCGAGCTTCGGGCAGGCTATCGCCAGGGACTTGCCCTTCAGGAGGGACGCATGGAAGCCTCCCATGGCGTACGCGACGCAGTCCGCGCTCAGCAGCACGTCTTTCCCCTTGAACTGCGGAGCCATCGGCGAGAGGAGGTGCAGCTGGATGGGCCAGTTCTCCAGCGCGGAGGACCCCGCGGCGGGCTCGGCCTCTGTGCGCGCGCTCCGCCGGGGAAGGACACGCTCTGTCTTCCGGGGCAGCCGGCGGGCGCCTCATGAACGGCTTCTTCGGGAACAGGGATGTTGTGCTCTTTCATATAGTCACGCGCCTCCTTCAGCAGCTCTTTCTCCCCATGACCTTCGAGGTGCGCCAGGTGCGCCCGGATCGTGTTGGCGCCCTGCCGCGCGATGTTGGCCATCACCTTCCGCTCGTCGTAAGGCTCGGCTTCCCTTTCCACCAGCGTGATGGCCCCCTCCGGGCAGTAGCCCACGCAGGCGCCGAGGCCGTCGCAGAACAGGTCGCTTATCAGCCGCGCCTTTCCGTCGATGACCTGGAGGGCCCCTTCGGGGCAGTTGGGGATGCACAGGCCGCAGCCGTTGCACTTTTCCTCGTCGATGGTGATGATCGTGCGTGTGCTCATGGTGTCAGTCTACACCGGCCGCGCATTGCCGCCTTGACGTGGATCAAGTCGCCACGGTATCCGTGGATTTGTCCCCGCCACGGTATTCCGTGGATTTGCTGCTGTTCTCCCGGATAATGCCGCCGGTTGCGCAGATGGACGTCCTGAGCCTGCTTGAACAGTCCGAATTCTTCCGATCCATCTCACCTGCCGGCCGGCGGGCAATCGCCGCGATCTGCATCCCCAAAACGCTGCGCAAGCGCGAGATGCTTTTCGTGGAGGGGGAGACAGGGCACTCGATGTTCCTCATGGCACAGGGCGCCGTCCAGCTCTTCAAGACCTCCCCGGAAGGCAAGGAGGTGGTCATCAAGCTGGTGCGCGCCGGGGAGATCTTCGGGGAGGTCGTGCTCTTCGAGCAGGACCGCTTTCCCGTCAGCGCGTGCGCCCTCACCCCCGCGCAGGTCTTCCTTCTGCCGAAGAAACAGTTCGACCTGCCTGCTGGACGAGGAGGAGTTCCGCCGGGAGTTCATCGGCGATGCTCCTGGCCAAGCAGCGCTACCTGTCGGACCAGATCTTCCGGCTCTCCGCCCTGGATGTGGAGCAGCGGTTCTTCCATTTCCTCCGCGACCAGTACGGGGAGCGGGAGGAGTACCGCGATCGACGTGACCAAGCGGGACGTCGCGGCCGCGATCGACGCCCTGCCCGAGACGCTCTCACGGCTTCTTCTGAAGCTCAAGGACGAAGGCACCGTCCAGTGGGACGGGGAGAAGCTGCGCGTGCGGAAGGGATTCTGGAAGAGCGCCCGGAGCGTTAGGCCCGGAAGCCGAGGCGCGCGAGCACGGGCTGCCCGGCGGCCCGCGCGTCGGTGCCGCCCTGCGGATGCCGCAGGCGCGCGTCTAGTTCTTGCTCTTGTCCACCAGGCGGTTCTTGGCGATCCAGGGCATCATGGAGCGGAGCTTCTCACCCACTTTCTCCAGCTGGTGCGCGGCACCCGTCTCCCGCATGCGCAGGAAATCCTTGCGGCCGCTCTTGTTCTCCGCCATCCACTTCTTCGCGAACGTCGCCGTTCTGGATCTCGGAAAGCACCTTCTTCATTTCCTTCTTCGTCTGCTCCGTGATGATGCGCGGCCCCACCATGTAGTCCCCGTACTCCGCGGTGTCCGACACCGAGTAGCGCATGAGGGAGAGGCCGCCTTCGTAGATGAGGTCGACGATCAGCTTCATCTCGTGGATGCACTCGAAGTAGGCCATCTCGGGCGCGTAGCCCGCTTCCACCAGCGTCTCGAAGCCCGCCTGCATCAGGTGCGTCACGCCGCCGCAGAGGACGGCCTGCTCGCCGAAGAGGTCGGTCTCCGTCTCTTCGCGGAAGCTCGTCTCGATGACCCCGGCCTTGGCGCCGCCGATGCAAAGCGCGTAGGCGAGCGCGGTCTCGCCGCGCCTTGCCCGTGGGGTCCTGCGCAATGGCGATGAGGCAGGGCACGCCGAAGCCGAGCTCGAACTGCCGCCGCACCGTGTGTCCGGGGCCCTTGGGCGCCACCATGGCCACGTCCACGCCCGGGGGCGGGACGATCTGGCCGAAATGGATGTTGAACCCGTGCGCGAAGAGCAGGGTCTTCCCCGGGGTCAGGCCTGGCTTGATGTCCGTCTTGTAGACTTCTCCCTGCAGGTGGTCGGGGATGAGCATCATCACCACGTCGGCCCATTCCACCGCCTTTGCCGTCTCCAGCACCTTCAGCCCGGCTTCAGCGGCCTTCTTGACGGACGGGCTGTCCGCGCGCAGGCCGACCACGACCTCGACACCCGAATCGCGGAGGTTGTTGGAGTGGGCAAATCCCTGGCTGCCGTACCCGATCACGGCCACCTTCCTGCTCCGTATCCACTCCGGCTTGATGTCCTTTTCGTAGATAGATGTTCATGCCCTGGCCTCCATTGCTACGCGCATGGTACATACACGAATGAAAAAGTCAACAATTGAGAGGCGATGAGGTCAGCCGCGGCGCGTTGCGGCGGAGCGCGGGTCTCAGTTCTCGAGGATCGTGATCTCCACCCTGCGATTCATTCTCCGTCCCTCCTCGGTGGTGTTGTCCCCGACGGGGATCCGCGCGCCCATGCCGCGCGCGGTGATCTGCTCGGCCCTGCGCGCGCCGATGGAGAGAAGGAAGTTCGCCGCGGCCTGGGCGCGCTGGTCGGAGAGCTTCTGGTAGTCCTCCTCCGTATAGCCGGGCGCGCGCGCGGTATGCCCCGTGATCGCGATGTCCCGGTCCTGGTACTTCTTCAGCATCTCGGCGATCCGGCGCAGCTTGTCCTGCTCGGCGGGCATGAGCGTGTCCGAGTTCGGTGGAAAGTTCACGTTCTCCAGGGTGATCGTCACCCCCTGGTCGGTGGGCTGCACCTTGACATCGGGGATGTGCTGCGCGTCGATCTGCTTCTGGATGTCCTCTGCCACCTGCGCCCGGTCCAGCGGCTGCAGACTGGATGAGGCGTCCGTCCGCGTTGCCGCGTGAACTCGATGTCGTCGCCCGTGTTGAAGGAGAAGATGAAGTCGAAACGTCTCCTCGTAAAAGACGGGTCTCTTTCCCGCGAGGTCCCACCAGTACTTCTGATGCGATTCCCCGACAACGCGGATGGGGTACATCCTGACCGCGCCGCCCGGGGCAGCGGCCTTGTGGAAGACCTCGTAGTCTATGGCGATGACCGCGCACTCAATGCCGTCACGCGTTTCCCTGCCGACGTAGGTGTAGTCCGCGGTGATCGGGAACTGGAACGGCTCCCGGATGCCGAAGTTCGTGCCGAAAATCATGCGCCTCGCTCCCCTTTGCCACCCACGTGCCGCCCTGCCGCACCTCGCCCTCGGGAAAAAGCGGCACGTCCCTGACCACGGGCATGAAGTACGAGGGGTCGATGGTGAAGGCCCCCCGGCCGTCGCGCCAGAACTGGGAGGTGTATTCCTCGCTCCATTCATACGTGTGCACGGGAGCCGTAGGACCTTTCGGAGGTCTGGAAGAGGACGTCGTGGTAGCCGGCGTCTCCGCGCGTATCCGTGACCGTCACGGCGATCTTGTTGAGGATGTCCGCGTCGTGGGAGAACCGCCCGTTGACGTAGACCGACTCATGCACCTGGGAGAGGATGCGGTATTTCTCCCCTTTTGTGTAGGCGAAGCGGAACACGTCCGCGGAGAGCGCCGCCGTCCCAAGGAGGAAACCCGCACAACAGAGGAGCAGAATCTTTCTCAATTCCTTGACACCCCCTGCTCATTCCACTATCCTCGAAAAAATTGATGCACCCCGCAAGAGTACCATCAGAAGACGAGGTTCTCCAGGTTTTCCGAAAGGCGGGGTTCTCCACCCTGTCGCCGTTCCAGGAGAAACTGATCCCCTACATCCTGAAGGGGAAGGACGTGGCCGCGGAGGTTGCCCCGGGCTCGGGCAAGACCGTCGGGTTCGTTCTCCCTCTCATTCTCGGCCTGCGCGGCGCCGGACCTGCGCCTCGGGCGGTCATCCTCGCGTCGACCCCGGAGGACGGTCGGCAAGGTTGCGCGCACGTTCACCCGCATCGCCCGATTCGTGAGAGACGCACCCGCGTTCGTGCCGCTCGGCGAGATCGAGGACGCGCGCCGGGAGCAGAGACGCCTGGAAAAGGGCGCGACAATCGTGGTGGGGACCGTCGGAGAGAGTGATCGATCACATCCGCCGCGGGGAGCCTGGGATTCGACGAGCTCCAGACGATCATCGTGGAGGAGCCGGAGGGCGACGCACGGGCGGATTTCGTCAAAGACGTGCAGTTCATCTTTGCCAAGATCGCGGATCGGCGCCAGACAATACTCTTCTCCCGTTCCCCGCTGGCGGAGGACAACGAGCTGCTCCGCATGCTGCGCCACCCGGTCGTGCTGGAATCGGCGCAATCCGGCGGATCAGCGGCAGCGCCGCACGCAGGTCATCTGTACATCCCGACCGAAGGGACCGTCCGCGCCGAGCTCCTGGCCCGGGTCATCCTGGGAAAAAGGATTCCCTCGGCCATTGTCTACCACTCCCCGCGTATGGACGGCCGCAGGCTCGCGGAGGCGCTCCTGCCGCGCGGGATCCGCGCCGGCCTCGTCGCGGCGGGCGGCGGCTCCGGCTCGACTGCCGCGCGATGGCAGGCGGACCGCAGGAAGCCGCTCGTCGCGTTTTCGCGCGGCGAGCTGGATGTCCTGCTCGTGCCGCTGTCGGCGGGCGCGCAGCCTGCCGCCGGGCTGGAGGATCTCACGCCGACCCACGTCGTGTTCTTCGACTTTCCTCCCGCGGGAAATCGAGGGTCGGGGGGCGTGCGCAAAGGGGCGGTGATCGTCGCACTGATGGACCGGGGGCAGGAGAAAGAGCTCGCCAGGCTCGAGGAGGCGATCGGCGTGAGAATCAACAAGGGTGAG
Source organism: uncultured Spirochaetota bacterium (assembly GCA_963734545.1). Classification (GTDB taxonomy): domain Bacteria; phylum Spirochaetota; class Spirochaetia; order SZUA-6; family Fen-1364; genus Fen-1364. Next base: position 60,416 of record CAVTHO010000003.1, read on the forward strand.
ATCCCCGGCGACGAAGAGGTGCTGACCGGCGCCATCGACAGGATGCTGCGCAGGATGAAGGCGGAGGACCCGGCGGAGCTGACGGCGCTGCGCGCGCGCATACGCAAACAGGTGCCGCTTCTGCTCAGGCCGCTGTTCATGGCTTCGCTTTTGAAATCCCAGCTGCCCCCCGGTATCGGTGTTCTCCCCGGGAAGGCGGAAGCAGGCGCGGCGCTCGCGCCCCGGTCAGGGGGCGCGCCGCAGACCGGCCGCAGCCCCTCCGGCCAGGTGGATTCAGGAAGAGTCCCGCGCGCGGGAGCCGTGGCGCCGGAAACGGCCCGGGCGCCTCGTGGACGCTTCGGCAGAAGTGTCGAAAGCGTCTCCCCTGCCGGCAGCCGCACGGGCAGATCCATGGAGGCCCTTCCGGGCACCGAGAGATCGGGCAGGCAGAATGAGAGCCAAAGGCCCGGGAAGGCGGTCACGGGGGAGGGGGAGTTCACCCAGCTTTTCGTCAGCATCGGGAGGAACCGCCGCGTCTACGCGCGTGACCTCACCGAGCTGTTCACCGAAAAGCTCCAGCTTCACGCCGGCGATATCGGCGGCGTGCGCGTATTCGACAAATACTCCTTTGTGGACATCGTGCCGGGCAAAGCGGGCGAGGCCATCGCCCGGCTCTCGGGCAGCGAGGTAAAAGGACGTACCATCACGGTCAACTACGCCAAGAAGAAGGAAGAGAAAGAGGGAAAGTGAGCTCCCCGCCGGGCGGCGTGCGAGGTCGAGATCGGCTGCGGGAACGGTCACTTCCTCTCCCAGTACGCCGCCGAGAAGCCCGACACCCTGCTCATCGGCGTGGACATCAAGCAGAAACGGTGTCTCAAGGCGCGGGAGAAGGCGGCGAAGCGGGGGCAGCGCAACGTGTCGATCGTTCATGCCACCGCGGAATCCTTCCTGCGTGACCTGCCGCGCTCATCGGTGGACGCTTTCCACATCTATTTCCCCGATCCCTGGCCGAAGAGCCGGCACCGGAAGCGAAGGTTCTTCACCATGCAGACTCTGGCGATGATGCATGACAGGCTGCGGGGAGGCGGCAAGGTGTACTTCGGCACCGACTTCTTCGACTACTACCTGCAGGCAAAGGTGCTCGTCGCGCTTCACCACGGTTTTCTCATCTCGGAGGAACCCGCGCCGCAGGCCGTACTCTCTTCACTCTACGGGCAGTTGTTCGTCGGCGAAAAGAAGCCCATCCACATCTTCTCCGCGACCCGGCTCAACGGATGAGCAGGGAGAGGAGCAGGAAGACGATGGGGACGTTCACCATGACGTTCAGCGTGATCATGAGGGCCGACAGGACCTCGTACCACCGGGCCGTCCGTTCGCTTGCCCGGGAGATCGACTCGGGATCCCCCGGCACCAGGACCTGCTCCGCCATCGGGTCTTCCGGTTTCAGCAGCTCGATTCCGTCGCCATTTCGCGGTAAGCGGCAAACGCGACGCACTCCTGGAGGGAGCCCTCGCCCTGCTTCCGCCTCCGCGAAGGCAGATCTACTTCGAGCCTGCGGATATCGGGCGGCAGAGTGATGCGCACACCCTCCGAGAAGATCACCTCGGCGCGCATGCCCTCCATCAATCCCCTGACCATCAGGTACGGCTCCATGTCAGGCAGGAGGGTGGCCCTTCTGCCGCGCTGTCCGTCCGCCGAAGGCGGGAAATATCTCAGGGGAAGGCGGATCACGTCTCTCTGTGCCCGCATGAGCCGCGCCTTCTTCCAGTACGACCGATACGCGAAATACAAGGGGAAGCCGGGAGGAAGGAAGGGAGAAACCGGCGCCAGGCCGGCCGTGAGCGCGATGAGGGCGACGACTCTGAGCGCGGGCACGGCGAGAAGCGAGAATGCGAGCAGGACCAGCAGGAGCGCGCCAATGGCGACCGAGGGCAGCGTGAAGGAGTTCATGAACTCGTTGCGCTGCCGGCCGCTGCCGATGGCCCGAAGGACGATGCTCTCCCGCGGGCAGTCGTGGATGACCACGAGGAGCCGGTCGCGGCCCTGATCCCGGAACACCCCCCGGCCTTCCTCCGTAAAGAGCGAGCCTGCCACGAAAATGGGCGTGCCTTCCGGGAGAGAGAATATCCGGCTCCACGGCACGCTGCGCAGCTCGGCGTTTTCCGCGCCGGGGCCGGCGGGCGCCTCTTCGGCGCCTGCCCCGGCCTCGGGAATCAGGTACACGCGCACCCCGCGCAGGTCGGCGGCGACGGAGAATCGCCCATTGGAAATCCAGATCCTGTCGTCTCCCTGGATCGCTTCCAGGCTGCCGAAGAAACGGAAGAACCCGACCGTGGCGGAGCGTTCCCTCCCGGTGGCCAGGGGGCTCGCCGTGGGATACCGTGACGCCGCGGTGACCCTGTTTCGGAACATCCGCCACTGACTGCGGACAAGGAACGCGCCGATGGCGGGGAAGGCGGCGTAGAACAGAATGGCAATTCCTGCGATGAGGATGAGGTACCCGGTCATATCCTGTATTGATAAACCACGCGCAATCCTTTACGCTGGAATATACCATGGTAGAAAGAGTTATCGTAGGGGCCTGGAAGACGAATTGCTATATCTACTCCAGCACCAAGAAGGAATGCATCATAATCGATCCGGGAGGAGACGAAACGGAGATCGCGGCCCGGGTCGACGTCCTCAACATGGTTCCTGTCGGCATCGCTTTGACCCATGGGCACGTTGATCACGTCGGAGCGCTCGGGAGACTGCGGGAAGGGTATGCCGTCCGCGGCTACAAGCTTCCCATTGCCATCAATCCGGCTGACCGGAAGTTTCTCGGCACGGGCGGCATGGAGACCCACCGGGAGAGCCTCGAGTTCCTCGGGCTGGACGAGGAGAGTTTTTTCGGCGTCGACCCCTCCGAGCTGCCCAAGGCGGACGTCCGCCTGCGGGACGGCGACCATCTTTTCAACATGGATATCACCGTTCTGGAGACACCGGGGCACACCCCCGGCAGCGTATGCTTCTACGCGGAGAAAGAGGGGATCCTCTTTTCCGGTGATACGCTTTTTTTCGATGGTGTGGGCCGCACGGATCTCCCGGGAGGAAGCGAGAAGAAGCTCAAGGAGAGCATCCAGAGGAAGATCGCCGTTCTTCCTCCTGAGACCCGGGTATTCCCCGGCCATGGACCGTTCACGACCGTGGAACGGGAAAAAAGGGGAAACGTGTTTTTCAGGGAAACCGTGCAGGAGCAGCGGCCGGAGCCCGCCGCCCGGGCAATCAGCAGTCTCGTCTCGCTGCAGGTGAAGAGCCCCGCCGCGCCGGCAAAGGCTGCCAAGCGCGCCGCCGCGGCGAAGCCGAAGCACCCGAAGCCGAAGCACCCGAAGCCGAAGAACGCGAAGCCGAAGAACGCCAAGCCGGGGCGAACAACCGCCAAGACAGCCCGGGCAGCCAGGAAGAGCGTATCCAAGAGTGCAAAGGGGATCGCAAAGCGTCGGGGGCTGAAAGCGAAAACGGGGGCTGCCAGAAAGAGCGCTCCCCGGACCACGCACGCCGGCAAGAAGCGTGTTCAGGCCAGAAGATCGACAAAGGCTCCCGGCTCCGGCAAGAAGCGGGCCCGGTAGGAGCTCGCCTGCGCGCTGCCCTGGCGAAGCTCGCTCGCCATCCGCATGATGAGGGTGTCGATTCCGGCACCGCCTCCGCCCGGCTGGGTGACCTTCCTTTCCTGGACCGGCGCTGCGCCGCCGCTCTCCCGGGAAAGTGAATCTATCAGGGTATCGAGAATTTTCAGCTTATAGAGCGGAACTCCGTCATCCAACCGTGAATCCGGTCGAACCTGGATATGCCGGAAGTTGGCGTGAATGACCTCGGCGGGCCGGACCGGCATGACCACATCGCGGCCATCGGACTGCGCATAACGCAGAGCCGTGATTGCCGCGACCCCTACATGTCCCCCCGACGTGACGCCCTGGATCATGTCCTTCGCTCCTGCTCTGAGTATCGGAAGGACGCGAAGGCTGTATTACGTTTCAGTGGAGTGCAGGACGCCGTAGCGGCGCCGGGGCGGTCTCAGCGGTTGCGCCGTTCCTCTGATGACTTGCATTCGATGCACAGGAGCGCATACGGAATGGCTTCGAGCCTTTCCCGCGGGATTTTCTTGGAGCAACGGGCGCAAAGACCGTACTTCTCGTTTTCGATTCGTGCGAGCGCGGATTCGATGAGCTGCAGCCTGCGAAGCTCCTGAGATCCAAGGGCTTCCAGGGTCTTGCGGTCTATGTCATCCGCCGCTATGTCCGCAAGGTCCTTTGGATCCATGTCTTCAATGATGGTGCGAAAATCCTCGCTCTCCGAGGCGAGGTTTTTCAGGATCTCCTGCTTCAGCTCGAACAGGGAGGTTTTCATCTTTTTGAGAAAAGTCGCTTCCATTACAAGTACCCTTTAGGGAAAGCAATCTACGCATAAACCTAGCCGGTTGTCAATCCCAATTGATATTCTTTCAATTTCGGCAAAACGTGGAAGAATTCGACCTTTCGGCAGCTGGACAGGTCACTCCCGCACGTCCCCAAAGGGTTGAGCATTGACAGCCGGCGGCAAAGCCGGTACTCTGCTATGTCCAAAGGAGGGTTTTTTGGCAAAGGAAGAGGCTATAGAAGTCGACGGGAAGGTGAAGGAATCCCTCCCCAATACAATGTTCAGGGTCGAGCTCGAAAATGGTCATCTCATTCTGGCCCATCTTTCGGGCAAGATGCGCAAGCATTACATCCGCATCGTCCCGGGAGACCGTGTGAAAGTCGCCCTCTCGCCGTACGACCTGACGCGGGGACGAATCATCTACCGGGAAAAATAACTCGCCGGCTCTACGAGCGGTAGTCCGCGTTTTCTTTCACGTAGTCATACGACAGGTCTGACCCGATCACCTCGACCTGGGTGGACGATCCGTCCAGCGCGACCTCGATGTCCACGGTCCTGTCGTGCTGCGGCCACGGCACGCGTTTCGTGTCGAGGGCCCGCCCCCGCAGATAGGCAGACAGCCGCTCTTCCTTCTCGGCGTCCAGCAGGAAGCAGCCTCCCGCAAAGATCTCCTCTCCCCCCATGCGCACCGTCACCCGGCGGTTGTCCAGCGCTTCGCCCGCGTTCCCAAGGTAGTCCCCGATTGCGGAGACGATCCGGCCCACGTTCGGATCGTTTCCGAATATCGCCGTTTTCACCAGGGGGGAATTCGCGATTGCGCGCGCGACTCCCAGGGCCGTGGATTCATCCCGTGCCTTTCCGACCCCGACCTTCAGCACGTGGCCAATGCCTTCGCCGTTTCTCACGATGTCGAATGCCAGCCCCGCGAGAACCGCGCGCAGCCCTTCCCGAAACTCGGCGCGGTCCGCCGGCCCCCGGCGCCCCGATGACAGCAGGATGGCCGTGTCACTCGTGCTCTGGTCACCGTCGATCGATATACGGTTCAGGGTCCTCTCGACGCACCATGCAAGATCCTCCCGCAGGCGTTCCCGCTCGACGGCGAGATCCGTGCACAGGAAACACAGGAGCGTGGCCATGTTGGGCTCGATCATGCCCGCCCCCTTCGCGATCCCCACGATGCTCCCGCGGCCTGCCGTTGCCCGGCGCACCTTGGGAAACGCGTCCGTTGTCATGATGGCGCGGGCAACCGGGAGAATGGAAGAGGACTCCAGTCCGGACACGAGAGCAGGCAGAGATTCACCCATCTCGCGCACGGGAAGCTCCCATCCGATGATGCCCGTGGAAGCGATGAAGAAGCTCTCTTCCGACGCGCCCAGGAGGCCGCCCAGCGTGCCGAGGAGCCCGCGGGCGTCTTCATACCCGTTCCGGGTGCACACGTTGGAGATCTTGTTGTTGACGAGCACGCCGCGCACGGTCGGCCGCAGGAGCCGTTCCCTGCCGATGAGCACCGGTGCTCCCGGAAACCTGTTGCGCGTGAACACCGCGCCGAAATCAGGAGTCTCCTTGTCCAGAAGAATGAGGGAGAGATTCATCCGCAGGGGATCCCGCGTCCTGCGCTCGCGGGGCGAAAACCGGATCTCCCGCGCGGCGCATCGGAAGCCGTCGGGAAGCACGGAACGCGCCTCCAGCTGGCGCAGGTAGGCGGACTCGGAGTCGTAGGTTTCCACGAGTGTTCTTATACCTAGTGCGCGTCCAGTGATGACAAGCAGGGGCAGGTGGTCGGAGTAGCCGCGTCCGGCGCCGAGCCCCGTCCACCTCTTCGGCACGCCTTCCGCGGACAGGAGAAAGGGGAACCGGACAGGCCCGAAGCTCCCCCATCGATAGGAGAAGCCGCGGGAATCAAAAAGTCCGGCGGAAAGCAGAATGTGATCTACCGTCAGCCATTCGCCCTGGTAGGCGTAGGAGCCCCGCCGCGCCGGCGCAATCTCGAACCATGGGTCATACAGCACCAGGCGGTCCCCCGTCGCGCCCAGGGCGCGCGTGTTCCCCGAGAGGAAAATGCTTTGCCCCGTGTACTTCTGCGGGGTCGTTTCACCGGCCGGTATGAGCGCTGTCTGGTATTTCCTTCCGGTGCGCACGTACTCGTCCGCGCTCTCGTTCATGTCCCCCGCAACGAGGATGTCGGCAGATGGATCCTGGGCAAGGATCTCCCGCACTCTCCGGGCGAGCACCGCGGCCGACTGCAGGCGTGACTCCTCGGTTGCCCTGACTCCTCCGGTCTTTGCCTTCCAGTGATTGTCGAAAACGTACAGTGTGTGTCCGCCGTACGCTATCTTTGCCTCGATGATGTCGCGCACCGGTGTGCTCTGCTTCCACGGACCCACGGCAAGCGCATGCACGTCTGAAACCGGGAACCTGCTCAGGATGGCGACGTTCGCCGCGAGATCCTTCTTGGGGACCAGCACCCGCCACGTGTAGCCCATGCCGCCGAGGCCTTCCTCCGCGAGTGTCTCCAAAGCGTGCTCGTTCTCGATCTCCTGCAGGAGGAGGATGTCGGGGCCTCCGGGCACCGCCTTGCGAACGACCTCCGCGATCGACTCTATGCGCACCATGAAGAACTCGGCATTCCACGCTCCGCGGCCAGGGTCGAACTCTCTGTACTCGGTCCCGTTGTCCACGTCGTCGAAGAGGTTTTCCACATTGTAGCTCATGACGGTGAGCCCCGAGGCGGCGGCGGCGAGACACACCGCGAGCAGGAAAGCGGCAAAAGCCTTTTTCATGGGGACGGTCAGCGCGCGACGGGGCCGGCAGTGGGGCGGGCCAGCCGCGCCGCTACGAGCGCCGCTTCCGCCTCGGCGCCCAGTGCGCGCGGGGAGAACTCCCGGCGCGTGATGGTTTCCCAGGCCGTGACGTATTTCCAGGCCACCTGCACACGTACGTCATCCGGTATGTCGGGGGGCGCGCCCTCTCCGCTCCAGCCGCGGGCAAGCAGCCACTGCCGAAGGTATTCCTTGTCCAGCTCCCGCTGCGGTTTTTCTTCCCGGAAGAGCTGTTCCCACGTGTCCGCGAACCAGTAGCGGCTGGAGTCAGGGGTATGCACCTCATCCACGAGGGTGAGGTGTCCTTCATGAAGGCCGAACTCGTACTTGGTGTCCACGAGGATGAGACCGCTGCGGGCCGCAATCTCTGTGCCGCGCTGGAACAGGGCCAGGGAGGTCTCTTCGATGCGCTCCCACAGACGTCTCTCCACCTTGCCGGTGGAGACGATCTGTTCCCGCGAGATGGGGCGGTCGTGCAGGCCCTTCTCTTCCTTGGTCGAGGGAGTGAGGAGGGGAGAGTCGAAGCGCTGGTTGATCCGCATTCCGCGGGGAAGCGTGATGCCGGAGACAGGAGAACCCCGCTGGTAGTCCCGCCACGCCGACCCTGTCAGATAGCCGCGGACCACGACCTCGATGGGCACCACTTTGCACTTGACCGCCCGAACCGTGCGGGCGGAGATTTCCTCTCGGATATGATTGGCGATGATGTCCGATGTGGAGCGTGAACCAGAACAGAGAGAGGGTATTGAGGACCTCTCCCTTGCAGGGGATGGTGGTAAGGACCCGGTCGAAAGCGGAAATCCTGTCCGTGGTGGTGATCAGGACTTCACCGCCAAGATCGACTACGTCACGCACCTTGCCGTGACTCAACGGAGCATCTGCGGGGAGGTCGAGGCGCTCCACGCACGAGCCAAGGAGGCCCGGCAGCTCCGCCTGGCGCACGGCTACAGCTCGTCCCGCGTCTTGATGACCTTGGAGAGCAGGCCGTAGGAGACGGCCTCTTCCGCGTTCATCCAGTAGTCCCTGTCCGTGTCCTTGCTCCACCTTTTCCAGCGGCTGTCCCGTCTCTTCAGCGATCAGTCGATTGATCTTGGCGCGCAGCTTCTCGATCTCCTTGGCGTGAATCTCGATCTCCGTTGCCACGCCGCGCGTGCCGCTCATGGGCTGGTGGATGAGGTAGTGCGAGTTGGGCAGGCCGACGCGCCGCTCCCGCGGTGCGGCGAGCATGATGATGGCTGCCGCGCTGGCCACCAGGCCCATTCCGATCATGGTGATCTGGGGCTTCACGAAACGCATCATGTCGAAAATGGCGTACCCCGCATCCGCGTCCCCGCCGGGGGAGTCGATGTATACCTTGATCGGATCCTTGCTCTCCTCTTCCAGGAGGATGAGGGAGCGAATGACCCTCTCCGCGAGCTGCTTGTTGATCTCCCCGGAAACAAGGACGGTGCGGGACTTGAGCATGCGGTTGAAGAGCATGCCCTCATCCGCGCGGGGACCGTTTTCCTGTTCGACTGGCTTGTCCTGCATGTTCATACTGATCATTACAATAAGGAATTTCGCGTTGCTTGACAACGCCGTGATTCCGTAGCCCTTCCGCGGTACGCCGCGGAGTTGGATGGCGAGGGCGAGCGAGTGCAGGGATGCACGAAAGCGAGCCCGCGGCCGGCGCCCGCGGACAAAAAAGGCCGGGGCATCTCTGCCCCGGCCACCCGTCAATCTTCCGTCCTCCAATTGGTACTGGAGGTTGTGGGGCGGAAGCCTCCCAAATGCAGCGCTCATTATACATGGCATTCCCGGGATGTCAACGAAAAAGCCTTTCCTGCTGCGCGCGTGTTGAAATTTTTCGGATGAATGGGGAATCGTCCGTATAGTGACGGCGAAAATTTTTTTGGCGTCAATGGCACGCGCCGCGCGAATGACGACAGGAGCGGCCGGGAGCGCGCGCCTGCGTGAAAACGCGCTCGGGAGTACCCATGCGTGCCCTGCCCGACGCCCGTACCCGTTCGGCGCGAACGTCGTCTTGCGTTCCACACGCAAAACGCGCACAATGACTGCTCTCGTGCAGCAAAAGGAGGATCGCGATGATGGCGCGGCTTGCCGTGATCGGCGGGAGTGGACTGTACGCGATGGAGGGGATCCAGGTGCGGGAAGAGCGCGAGGTGCCCACCCCATGGGGCCTCCCCTCTGATCTGATCACGCTTGCCGACATTGGCGGCGAAACTGTGGCATTTCTCCCCCGACACGGGAAAGGACATCGGTACCTGCCTTCTGAAGTGCCCTCTCGCGCCAACATGTGGGCATTGAAGTCCCTCGGGGTCGAGCAGATCCTGGCCGTGAGCGCGGTCGGCTCTCTCTCCGAGGAGTATGCCCCGGGGGAGTTCGTGCTCTGTGACAGCATCATCGATCGGACCTCCCGCCGCGTCTCGAGTTTCTTCGGCGAGGGGGTCGCCGGCCACGTTTCTTTCGCGCACCCGTTCTGTGACGACATGCGGCACGCCGTCAGCAAGGTCCTGGCAGCCCACTCTCATCCTCACCATCCATCGGGAACCTACGTCTGCATGGAGGGTCCACCCTTCTCCACGGCGGCCGAATCGCGCCTGCACAAGTCCTGGGGCGCCCACCTGATCGGCATGACGGTGGTTCCGGAGGCAAAGCTGGCACGCGAAGCGGAGATGTGCTACGCCACGGTTGCCACGGTGACCGATTTCGACTGCTGGAAGGAGAGCGGGGAGAACGTGAGCGTCGAGATGGTGCTCGCAACCATGAAGGGAAACACGAGTGCGTTCCAGCAGATGATCCCTGATATCATAGCCGCCCTCCGGAAGCGGGGCGATTGCGCGTGCCGACATGCCGCGCGGAACGCCATCATGACCGATCCCGCGCTCATCCCGTACGACACGCGGCGCAAGCTGGCCTTGTTCTACGCGCGGTACTGGAAAACGTGAAAGCGGCCGTCGTCGCGATTGTCGGGCGTCCCTCGTCGGGCAAATCGACTCTCGTCAACGCGCTCTGCGGCGGAAAGGTTTCGATAGTCTCCCCGGTCCCCCAGACCACCCGCAATCGGGTCCGCGGCATCCTCACGACGGACGCGGGCCAGATCGTGTTCATCGACACACCCGGATTCCATCTCTCACAGAAGAAGCTCAACCGGTACATGAGCGATCTTGTCTCCTCGACCCTGGCGGAGGTGGACATCGCCCTGTATGTCGTGGACGGAACGCGCGCCTCCGGCGAAGAGGAGCGCGCGCTGCTCGAGGCTCTCCGCCGGGCGGGCCGGCCCGTGGTGGCGTGCCTCAACAAGTCGGACGCCGCGGGCCCTGTCTGGGCGTCCGTGCGGACGGACACTGCCGCGGCCCTTCCCGATGTCCCTGTTCTCGAAATCTCCGCCCTGGGCGGAACGGGCCTGGAGGCGCTTCGCGATCGGCTCTTTTCACTCGCCCCGGAAGGCGAGCAGATGTATCCCCCCGACTACTACACCGACCAGACGCCGGACTTCCGGGTCTCGGAGATCGTCCGGGAAAAGGCAATGCTGCAGACCCGTGAAGAGGTGCCGCACTCGCTGTACGTGCGCATGGAAGACCTGGAGATGCGGGATGACGGGGCGACCCTCTGGGCGCGCGGCTTCATCTGCGTCGAGCGGGAGTCGCAGAAGGGAATCCTGGTGGGGAGGGCGGGGGAGCGGATCAGGTCCATCGTGCGGGAGGCCGAGCAGGAGTTGTCCGAGATATTCCCTTACGCGGTGAAGCTCGACCTGCGCGTGCGGGTGGACCGTGAGTGGCGCAAAAGAGATCCTTTGCTGAAGAAGATGATCAAATGAAATCTCGCAGAGTACCATGCGAAACAAATCGCACCGGGTAGTGCGCGAGGCCTAATTCTTTTCCTGGACGACGAGCAGCTGCGCGATTACCAGGGCACCCTTCCCGTCGATGGGGTTCTTGAACTTCAGCATGAGCCCCGCGTCATCCCGGGCAGGCCGGGGGAGAGCCACGGGTTTCTCTGTTCCACTCGATGGCACCACGATTGACATCCCATCCGCCCCGATCTTGAGCCTGAATCCCGCCGCATCGGCGGTCAGGGGAATCTGCAGGGGTGCCGTCGAGGCGCCTTCCCACTGGACCTCGAGGGTGGCCGTGCGGGCCGAATCCGGGGAAAGATCAGCAGCCACGCTGATGGATGAGCCCCCCGGGGTCAGGTGCGGAAGATCGAGCGCCGCGCCTGCCGCCAGCGTAAGGGACCCGGCGCCCACGCCGCCGTCTCCTTCCACCGTGAGTCCTCGCGACAGGTACAGACCGTCGAAACCGTCCGCCAGCAGCAGGCTGTTCCCGTACTTGAGCGACTGCGCCCTGAAATACAGGTCCGGGTCGGGGGAGGGCCGTTCCTCCGCGTCACGATAGTAGATGCCGAACTCGTCCACCGTGCCCTTGAATCCCGTCGCCCCGCCGATCGTGATGGCGCCGTTCTGGTTGGCGGCGGTGAGCCTGTATGAAGCGCTCATGGCAGACACCTGCACGCCGTCGAGGAACCACTGCGCCGTGAGGCTCGCGCTCTGCGGCACGATGCTCAGGGAGAGCAGGTAGCGCTGGCTCTGTGCAAGAGCGGGGCCTGCCCACGGGATGGTGAGCGCCGGGGCGCTGCCCGAGGTTATCAACGCCTGCGGGGTCCCTGTTGCCGGATCCATCGTGATCACGAGAGAGAAGCTGCCGTCACCTGCGGAGGCGGCCAGGATCGAGCGCGCGCCGGCCAGATCCTCGAAGCTCACACCGAGGTTTGCAGTGAACGGCTTCACCGCGCCATTGTCGATCGGCAGCGCCAGCCACGGAACCTGGATTCCGGAAACGCCGTCCAGCTTGTAGCCGAAGCCGTCCTCCAGGGAAACCACCAGCGGCGCTCCGATGGCAACCGCGGCTGATTTCCCCGCCTTCTTCGCGCCGGTCCCCGCGTCCGAGAGATCGGCCTGCAGGTGCAGGAGGGTAAGGTAGGACGACTCGGGTCCGAAGTCGCTCCCCTCGAACACTTTTCCGCCCGTGACGAAGATATCCGTGGACAGCAGGAGCGATGACATAAACGGGAAGTCAGAGTCTGCCGGCGGGGAGCTCGGGAAGAGCTCCAGAGTGATCGTATATACGCCCTGGTCGGAGGGCGCCACCCAGAGGATCTGTCCGAAACCCTTGCTGAGGGTGCCCCGCGCGATCACTTTCCCTTTCCATGACCAGCGAAGGTAGGGATCGAAGCCGGACGGGATCTCCAGCTCCGCCTTCAGCATGACGCTGGCCGTGGTCGTGATGACCGGTGGAAAGCTTTTTATACCGGCGATTCTCCACCCGTCCTTGACGACGAAAAAGGACGCTGATTTCTTCTGCGCGAGCTCGCCTGAGGAATACAACACGAAGTCCATGCGATACTGGCCGACCGCCAGGTCCGTGGGGAGAGTGATCGGAGTCTGCTCATTCAGGGTCGCGGCAGAGCGGTTGTGCCAGACGCTTGCGCCGCTCGCGGAGGTGAGGGTCACCTCGATCTCCACGTCTCGGCTTTTTGCCGTGTCGCGGGCCGAGATCAGAAGCGGAACGGAGTTCCCCTGCGCGAGCACCTGGCCGTCTACGATAGAAGAAATCTGCAGATCCGATGTCTCTGTCTTGAGGGACATGAACAAAGACGAATCCCCACACGCCGCAAGGAATGCGAGAATCGAGACGAGAAGCAGGTTTTGGCCGAGTCTACAGGCCATTTTGACTAAAATATATCACGATGGGGGGCGAAATCAAGCCCCCATTTTGATAAATCGCGTTACGTTCGTTCCCTGATGTGAATCACCTCGATTTCAACATCCCCCCTTGCATACGTCTGGCAGGCGAGCCGGATATCCGGACCTGCCGGCTCCCCCTGGCCAGCGAGCTCCGTCAGTCGCCGCGTCTCCGGCTCGCGCCGCGGGCTCAAAAACTTGGCACCGGCGCGAATCCTGATCAGGTCCCTGCCGCACAGGGCCCGTCCACCGCAGATGGTCTGGATGGGGAAGCCGTTCTTCAGGAGCGTGTTGAGGATCGAAGTGGTGAGGTTTGTCTGGTAGGCCTTCCCGAAGCCGTGAATGCGGATGGTCGGCATTGCGCGCGCTATATATCGCGAGAGTCGCACAGGGCCCGCACGGGGCATCTCTCGTGATCGGGCTTGCGGGCCCCGCAGCATCTGCGGCCATGGAAGGTGACGGCATGGGAGAACGCTGTCCAGTCCTTTTCCGGAATGAGGGCCTGCAGCTCCCGCTCGATCTCGTCGGGATCCCCGCTGGCGGCGAGTCCCAGCCTCTGTGCCACGCGCCGCACATGGGTATCCACGACGATCGAGGGGACGCTGAAGCAGGTGCCCAGTATGACATTTGCGGTCTTCCTGCCGACCCCGGGAAGGGCGAGCAGGTCCTCCATCCGGTCAGGAAACCGGTCCGGGAAGTCCCGGGCCAGGCCCTCGGATGCCCCCCGGATGCTCTTGGCCTTGTTGTGAAAGAAGCCGGTCGACCGTATGATCCCTTCCAGCTCGGCGATATCCGCCTGGGCCATGGCTTTTGGAGTGGGAAACCTGGCGAACAGCGAGGGTGTCACCATGTTGACCCGCTCGTCGGTGCACTGCGCGGCAAGTATCGTGGCCACCAGAAGCTGAAAGGGATTCTCGTGATCCAGCATGCAGTGGGCATCGGGATATTCGGCAATCAGAAGCCGGGCGATCTTTTTCGCGCGCGCCGCCTTCTGCCGCGGATCTTCCTCCCCGGCAGAGGGCGTCTTCGTCTTTTTCTTCATGGCGGTTCAAATTACGCCGGGACCTGGGAAAAGTCGAGTGTCGGACCGGCGGCGCTTTACTTCTGCCTGTGCCGTGCTTATATCTGAAGCATGTTCCACGCCCTCTACCAGTTCCTTGGACGGCTTGGGTACACTCACCCCCTCCACCCCATGGTCACGCACATCACGGTCGGGCTCACCCTCGGCACGCTGGTGTTCGCCATAGTGTCTCTGCTCTTCCGCCGCGTCCGGCTGAAGCTCACCGCCTGGCACTGCGCGGTCCTGGCTGTCGTGAGCGTGGTACCGACGGTGCTCCTCGGTTTGATGGACTGGCAGGAGAAGCTCAACGGCGAATGGCTGACTCCGATCGTGATCAAGATGATCCTCGCGGGGTCGCTCTTCGTGTGTCTCCTGGTCGGTCTGCTCCTGGGCAGGGAGCGCCCGGATGAGCAGAAGGAAGCATCGGGCCGGCCGTGGCGAAGCCCCCGTGCCATCGCCGCGCTCGTGCTCTACGGGGTGTGCGCCTGCATCGTCATCGCCCTGGGCTTCTATGGGGGCAGCCTCGTGTACTGAAAGTGCCCCTTGACAAAGGGGGCCAGTGTGCATTTCGATACGATGTATTAATAAAGATGCAGCAGGGCGGCATGAAAGACCATTCCACAGGCATCGTTCCGTCCGGGCTCGTCGCAGGCTCCATCGCCAGGTGAGGGGACGAGAAACAAATCCACCGAATACGGTGGCGGAAACAAATCCACCGAATACGGTGGCGGAAACAAATCCACCGAATACGGTGGCGGAAACAAATCCACCGAATACGGTGGCGGGAGGTCCGATCTGAAGAGCCAGGAATCGCGACGACGGCTGATCCACGGGATCCTGCACGCGGAGAAGATCCACAGCCAGGAGGAGCTCCTCAAGCGTCTGGAAAAGGAAGGAGTCGACGTGACGCAGGCGACCCTGTCCCGTGATCTGAAGTTCCTCAGCGTCTCGAGGGTCCCTGATCACGACGGGGAATACGTCTACACGGTGGACGCGCCCAAGGAGCCGGCCCAGGACCCCTTCATTCGGGATGACCTGCGGCGGGAGATCGTGAACATCCAGTTCTCGGGGAACCTCGCCGTGGTGAAGACCAAGATGGGGCATGCGCCGGGAATCGCGTACGGAATCGACCAGTTGAAGATCCAGGACGTCATCGGCACCGTGGGCGGCGACGACACGCTGCTCGTGGTTCTCAGGGAAGGGGCGGACCACGCGACAGTTCCTCAAGGCACTCACGGGGGAAGACTGAGACAGCCGTCGGCAGCTTCACTCGCACACGGTCCGCGCCTTGACCGTGGAGATCGAAAGACGTATTTTTCCGGCCGGTCTCTCACGTGGAGCACCACGCTATGGGCTCCCGGCGTTTCTGCGAAACGCCTGCCGCCCTGCGGGATGTAGCCTAGCGGCTAAGGCGCCTGCTTTGGGAGCAGGAGAGCGGTGGTTCGAATCCACTCATCCCGATTCTTGATAATTCCTTTCTCTTGCTCCTCTTATCTGATAATGGGTATGACACCTTGAGGGTGTGGGGGCGGAAAAGCGGAAGCACAAAGAGTATTGCCCCGGATCGTTCCTCATTACCGCGCTCCCTCTTCTGCTTGCCAGCTAACTTCATAAAGCTGGAGGGAGCTCTCAAAGCCTTTGAAATAGGCTTTTTTGCTTACCTTCTTAAAGCTCACGCCGGACGTTGCTTCGTTTCTTGACAGTTCGTAAATGACGCCTGTAACCAGAATATGTTCTGCTTTGGCACGGTCACAGGTGCGCGCTGCCAGTTGAACCGTCATGCCGAATAGGTCCATCCCACGTTCTACCGGCTCACCTGCGTTAATACCAATTCGTACATGCAACGGCTTTCTGGGATTACCTTTGTTGAATTCGTGAAAAGATCTCTGGATGGCCACTGCACTTTTGAGGGAATCGGCAACATCCTTGAAAGAGGCCATGATGCCGTCGCCCGTATGTTTGATCTCTCTGCCGCGATAGGTTGCAAGTGCTCCACGTATGATTTTGTCATGGCTGTCGAGCAAATCCATGGCAGCCGTATCCCCGATAGCACGTGACATACTGGAGGAGCCTTGCAGGTCGGTGAACAGAATGCAGCGGAAGGCGCTTCCTATCGGAATATATTCCGTGCCGTTCGGTGATTTTTCTGCTTTGGGGTCCGCATTACGTCCCAGAAAAGCCTCAACGTTTGTGAGATCGACTTCAATAATATCAGCAGGGATGAGGCCATGCGCCAGACTATGTACTTTCGTAAGTGACTCTTTATCGGGTGCATCGACCAGGCAAAAGACGCAGCCACTTTTTTGGTCAAACCAGTAGGTCAGAAAAGAGACTTTATGCTCAGCCTGCATCTCCTCATCTTTTTTGTGAGCAAGCCTCACGTCCTCAACGGTCGCGCCCGGAACATTGTGTCGGTCCATGAAAATCGGCATTGATGTATCCTCCTTACCTGATTGAACTCTCAATCACCGCACTCACCAGATCTCGACAAGGAGCGGCTGGCCTCCGAGCGCTGAGACCAGGGCTGGATACTGGGTCCGGACGAGTTTCGCGCAATTCCCTGGGGAAGCAACCATGT
Organism: uncultured Spirochaetota bacterium; assembly: GCA_963734545.1. Lineage (GTDB taxonomy): Bacteria > Spirochaetota > Spirochaetia > SZUA-6 > Fen-1364 > Fen-1364. The sequence goes on from CAVTHO010000003.1 coordinate 76,990, forward strand.
CCTTTCCCGCCATGCTGATCCAGGCGGTGCCCGACAGAACGTGGAGGTGCTGACTGTCGCGCGGGATCCGTAGAAGCTCCCCCGAGTAGAGCGCAAAGCGGAGTGCGCACGGGGCTTGCCTGGCCGGGACACTCCTCGCTGCATTCTGAATCACCAAAGCAATATCTGCACCCTTCATGGCGATAATCTCCTTTCGTCGTCGATACGAGGCTTCCAAGCGCCTCGTGCTATCGCAGACGTTCGCATGTTCCTCGTTACTCCACCGTTACGGGATTGAGACCCTGGCAGTTACGGAGGCGTTACGGGCGTGACGGCCGCTGGTTTTTGATTCCTCGCATCACGTTTCAGCTAGTATATTTGCGACCAGGGCAAGGAATCATGGCGAAGGTTCGTCTGGCGTTTCTGGGTCCTCCGAGCATCGAGCTTGAAGGGAATCCTGTTCACCTTGACACACGGAAAGCCATCGCCCTCATGGCGTACCTTTCGGTGATTGGAAAGCCGGTCAGCCGCGACGCATTGGTCAACCTGCTATGGTCGCGCTATGGCCGCGCAGAGGGGCATGCCGCGCTCCGCCGTACGCTTTCAACTTTGCGCACCGCTCTTGGTCGGGAAGTCATAGATGCTGAACGGGAAACCGTCTCCCTGCCCGAATTGCCGGATATCTGGATCGATCTGTCGCGATTTCGAGAGTCGCTCGCTCTTTCCATGAGCCACGCCCACGGACAGCCGGCAATATGCCGGCAGTGTCTTCCCGTGCTCTGCGAAGCCGCGAAGCTGTATCGAGGCGAGTTTCTCCTCGGGTTCACGCTGAAAGACAGCGTCGAATTCGACGATTGGCAGTTCTTTACCACGGAGAAATATCGGCTGGAGGCGGTGCAAGTCCTGGATCGGCTCGCATTGTGCAGCGCGGCAGCCGGCGACTTTCGCTCGGCGATTGGCTACGCTCATGAAAGGCTCGGCCTCGATCGACTTGACGAATCGGCTCACGTCATGCTCATGCGGCTGTTTGCATGGGAAGGGAACAGGGCGGCCGCAAAACACCAGTTCGAACAGTGCCAGCGGCTGCTGGAAAAGGAGCTCGGCAGTTCTCCGCAGCAGGCAACATTGCGCCTTGCAGAGTCGATCGCCCAGGGGCGTGTGCCGGACTTGCCAGCATTCGTTGATGAGCCTCGGGTCAAAGGCCGAACGCCCAAGGCGGGCGAGACGATATCAAGCGAACGATCGCCGAAGAAGCGCATTGCGGTCTTGCCCTTTGCAAACATCAGTCCGGACCCCAACGACGAGTATTTCGCGGACGGCCTGACCGAAGAGCTGATTTCCGCAGTATCCAAGATCGGGGGCCTTCGGACGATTTCGCGATCGTCCGCCATGCGGTTCAAGTCAACAGGCAAGACCGTGACCGAGATCGCCGCAGAGCTTCAGGTGGGCGCAGTGGTCGAAGGGAGCGTTCGGAGAGCAGGCAGCCGCGTCCGCATCAGCGTACAGCTCGTTGACGTCCGCAATGACGAGCACCTGTGGTCGCAAGACTACGACAGGGAACTGGAAGACATATTCGCAATCCAGAGTGACATCGCCAGCAAGGTTGCCCAGGCCCTGGAAGTCCATGTGCATGCCCAGGAACGGGAAAGGATCGAAAAGAGGGCAACCGGGAACATTGAGTCTTACAACCTGTATTTGAAAGGACTCCCTGATCGGGCGAAGGGGACTGAGGAAGGCTACCGAAGCGCCGTGCGGTACTTCGAGCGGGCGCTGAACGAGGACCCGAAATTCGCCCTGGCGTACGCAGGACTGGCGGAGTGCTACGACCTGATGGGGGAAGAAGGGTACCTGCCTCCGAATGAAAGCTTCCTCAAGGCTGAGGATTTCGCTCGCAGAGCCCTGGACCTTGATGATTCCCTTGCCGAAGCGCACGCCACCCTCGGCTCGGTCATGAAAACCTACTACCATGACCAATCCGCCGCCGAGCAGGAGTTCGGACAGGCCATTGACCTCAATCCCAACTATGGAAAAGTCTGCAGCGCATACGGTAACTATCTGGCATGCATGGGGAGACTGGATGAGGCGGTTGCAGAGATCGTCAGGGCGCAAGAACTCAACCCCTTGGCCCTCGACGTCAACAGCTGTGCAGCCGTTATCTTCAACTGTTCGAATCAATTCGACAAGTCAGTGGAGGCGTGCAAGAGAATGTTCAGGGTCGACGAAAATTATCTTCCCGCCTATCGGAATCTCGCGGAAGCCTACTTTGAGAAGTCCATGTACGAAGATGCTATCCAGACACTCCGAAAGGCTGTCCTCCTCTCAAAGGGATCCGCGTATATCAGAGCCCATCTTGGATTTGCCTATGCTCGCTCGGGAAGAACAGAAGAAGCAAGAGCGCTGCTGCGGGAGTTGGAGCATGAATCAAAGCGCAAATATGTCGCACCACTGGCATTTGCGCTCGTGCACTGTGGCCTGAGCGAAAAAACCGAGGCAATCGCGTGGCTCCAAAAAGCCTGTGAGGAGCGCAGCAGCGCCCTCCTCTCCGTCAAAGTCCGTCCCATGTGGGCAAGTCTCCGCTCCGAACCTGCCTTCTCCCAGCTGTTGGAAAGAATGGGGCTCAGCCCGAGCACGTGAATGCCGGCGCGGATGGGTTGGTATACATGGACTCGCGCTGAAGAAATTGACTTTCATGATCAACCGAACAAGCGTTTCAGAATGCACTTGTGGCGTTTTTGAATTTATTCTCAGAAACCCTCCCCCTCCCGAAGGTATGATTCCATTCATTTTGCTGCTGGAAGGTACAGTAGATCTGAGGCTCTCGAGGTTGAGGCGCTTTCACTTGGTGCGGCTCCGTGCCGGCCCTCGATCGAGCGTCACCTCATCAAGATAGTCGACAGGACGGGCACATACGTGACGAGGAGGAGGACCGTCGCCTGCACGATCAGGAAGGGCCACACATCGCGCACAATGCGGGGCAGGGGTTTCCTGAAAGTGTAGCTCGCGAGGAAGATGTTCATGCCCACCGGGGGGGTGAGGAAGCCGAGGAGGAGGTTCATGATGAAGATGACGCCGAACTGCAGCGGGGGCACTCCGAAGGCTATTCCCAACGGGATGAGGAAGGGGGAGACGACCAGTATCGCGGAGAAGATGTCCATGAGGCAGCCGACGACGATCAGGAAGAGATTGAGGAGAAGGAGGAAGACGAACCTGGAACCGACGAAGGCCTGGATCCAGCCGGTGAAGGCGGCGGGGACGTTCGCGTCGATGAGGTAGAAGGCGAGGCCGCGCGCCGCGGCGATCACCATGAGGGTGCCGCCCACCATGGGGAAAGCCTTGCCCAGTGCGGCAACGAGCTTGCGTGGACCCAGCTCGCGCTTGATGATCGACTCGACTATCGCGATATACAGGACCGAGAGGGCGCCTATCTCGCGCAGCCCGGGAAGGCCGGTGAAGTAGAGAACGATGGCGCCCACGGGGACCAGGAGCTCGAGAGCGGCCGGCCCCAGGGCGCCTCTCGCCGCCTTGGGGCTGAAGGCCCTCTCCCCCTGAGCGCGCCGGGGAGACATGAATACGCCGACGGCGCACATCGCCGCGATGAGGATGACCCCCGGCACGAGGGCTCCCTTGAAAAGGGAGACGACTGTGAAACCCTGGCCCGGGCTGTAGAGGAACTGGGCGTTGACCCCGTACACGATGACCGCGGCGCTCGGCGGTATGAGAAGGCCAATGTCGCCGTTCGCGGTGATGAGGCCCCTGCTCCCCTCCTCCGTGAGGCCCCCCGAATGACGGAGGACGGCCGCGAGAATCCCCCCCAATGCGACTATCGTGACCCCGTTGATGCCGGTAAAGGTGCTGAAGACGGCGCAGGCCAGGACCGCCGCGATGGCCTCGCCTCCCCGGAACCAGCCGAAAAACTCGCGGAACACGGCGACGAAGCGCCTGCCCGCCCCTGATTCGGCGAGCAGTATGCCGGCGATGCCGAAGAGGGGGATGGCCGCGATGGAGCCGCCCTTGAGGAGAAAGTAGGCTTCGCTGGGGGCGAGCTCGATGCAGGCGCCGCTCCCGACGAACAGTATGGCCGCGATCCCGCCGAGCACCGTAAAGACAGGAGCACCGAAGGGCAGGGAAAAGGCGACGAGAATACCCAGGGGCAGGCCGAAGGCGCCGACGAAGGATTGGACCGAGGCGGCGATGGAGACGAGGACGGCCGGCGCGGAGCCGAAGGCCGCCTGGGCGAGATTGAGTATGGAGGATACGCCGAGCAGGGAGCCCAGGACGAGCCCCAGCGCAGCGATGGCCATCCGGCCCCGGTGCGGGCCCTCCTCCCGGATGGTGAAGGCGGCCATGAAGGCGAGGCAGAGGGGCATCATGGCCGCAAAGGCCCTGGTCGGGATGATCCATATACGGGCGCCCGCATCGAAGCCGGTAAAGATGAGGGAGAAGGAGGCCCAGAAGAGACAACTCTGTGTCATGACCGCAACGACCTGGCTGAAGGAGGCCAGGGAGGCGCTCAGCCGGCCTTTCCGGCAGTTTTCGCCCCCGGCGAGAGAGATGTGCCGTTTGCCGAGGGAGGCCAGGGCGGCAGCCGCGAAGGCCAGGACGAGGGTCGCGTGGTCGGCGAGATCGCTGGCCGGGGCTATGGCCTTCCAGAAGACGCGGGCGAGGACGAAATCCGCCGTCGGGAGCCCGATAATAATCGCGACGGCGAGGGCCGCGATCGCGATCAGGAAGCCGCGCAGAACCCTGATTGCACCGCTGTCCGGCGGAACAACGAGCGCTTCCTCGTCGCTCACTTGGACTTCCTTGCCTGAACAAGCGCCGCATCCATGGTTTCCAGAATGTCCGCGGAAAACAGCCTGGCGATGATGCCTTTGCGCTGTTCGGCGATCAGCTCGGCCCATCTGGCCGCGGCATCCGCGGGCTCGGGCAGGCACGTGATCCCGTCCAGGGAGGCAATGGCGTCTGCCTCCAGCCTGGCGCTGTCGATGCTGATCTGCCGGGCCGCCTCGCGGATCACCTGCTCGAGCTGGGGCCTGACATCGGCAGGGACCTTTTCCCACCCCGCCCTGTTGAAGACGATGGCGCCGACAAAGGGCGCGACCTTGAAGCCGGACATGTAGCCGATCCTGCCCCTGAGCTGGGACCAGAGGCTGGCGATGAAGATCGGGCTCACGCAGGTGGCGTCCACTGTGTTGGAGTTGATTTGGAGAAGGAAGTCGGCGGTCGTACCCTTGAGGGTCCTCGCCCCCAGGCTCTGCATGAGCTGGTTCACCTTTTCGTCGCCCGGATCGGTGGAAATGCGCAGCCTGGCTATGTCGGAGGGGTAGACGACCGGCGATTTCGAGAAATATCGCACCCAGCCGCCCTTGGACAGGGCCAGGACGACGTAGCGCTCGGAGAGTCGGGCTTTCACGAGGGGATCTATGGCCGCGAGCACTGCTTCGAACTCGGCGTCGTCCCTGATGAAGCAGGGCATTGAGAGGGCAAGGATGTCGGGGTAGAGCTCGGCGAGGCCGTAGCTCGTGAGGAGGGCCCCGTCAACGCCCAGGCGCATCTTCTGGATTATGTCGGAATCGGTGGCCACACGGGCGCTCGGGGGAAACGCGATCCTGACCCTCCCGCCGGAGACCCGGGCCAGCTCCGCGGCCAGGCGCTTGAGGCCGAGGTCCCAGGGGCTGTTGGCCGGCACGTTGGCCGCCATCTTGAGGGTCAGGGTCTGGCCCCAGAGCCCGGCTCCCGAGGCCGCGGCCGCAAGAAGAAGGGTAAGCACGGCGCAGCGCAACTTCATGGCGTCGGTTCTCCTTCGGAAAGGGTGAAGTACTGGCCTGCTTCCGCGAGGAGGCGGCGGGCGTTCTTCTGTGCGATGACGGTCTCGAGGCGGCTTTCCGGGATAGCGTTGGGGTCTGTGGCGAGGGCTTTGGCCAGGGCGGCTTTGAAGCCCTCGTAGTCCTCTTTCGGGATGCAGATCGAGGAGGCATAGGAGACGAACAGGGAGGCGCTGCCCCCCTTGGAGTAGGCCAGGGCCTTCTCGTAGGCTGCCTCGGCCTTGGCGATGTCCCCGCCAAGGTAGCTGGGCATGCCTGCGTAATAGGACAGCCAGATACTGTAGATGGCCCCGCCGTTCCAGCCAGGGTCGAGCTCGGCCGCTCTGGCAAGGAAGAGGGGCGCCGTGCCGAGGTAGTGGGCGCTCTTGAAATCCAGGGGATTGAGGCCGAAGCCCGCCAGGACCGAGACTGCGCTCCAATAGAGAAGGGGGACGTCTGCCTTCTCGAAGAGCGAGAGATCAGCCTGGCCCGCCACGGCGGCCTCGACCAGGCCGGGAGAACGCCTGTCCAGGGCCCCGGAGAGGAGGCGGAAGGCGCGGCGATAGAGGGCCCCGGCCCTGTCGTACTGGATTTTCTTCTCCTCGAAGCGCTCGTCCGGAAGCGAGGAGGCGGGGCCCTGGACGAAGGCGTTGCCGTACATGACATACAAGGAGGCAGCCGTGACGACCTTGTCCTGGTTCCCTGGATCGGCCTCGAGGAGGGCCTCCGCCGCCATCATGAAAGTGGGCAGGGCGGCCGCTGCGAGCTCGGGGTCCTCCTCGCTCGAGAGGACGGTCTGCAGCTTGGACGCGGCTCCCATGACGGCACAGGAGCCGAGCACGACAACCGCTGCCAGCACAACCGCGCAAAGGCGGAGCGAGCTCGCAGGCTTTTTCATGTGACGTTTCCAGCGGCAGGGCGCACCAGCGGCTCTGCCTTGTGGATTCTCAGGACCTTGAGCACCAGGGGAAATGCAACGAGATGAAGGAGGCACAGCTTGGCGAAGGAGAGCCGGTCCACGCTCTCAGGAGGTTTCCCGTCCTTCTTCTGCCGGGAACGCAGGCCGTCGAGCAGCGAACGAAAATAGCGAGGAAACCCGTATGTCCGTGCATACAGATGGACCAGCTGCCTGTAGAACTCCCTGCGGCTCAGACGGGTGGGCAGCACGGCGTGGCCGAGGTCATAGTATGAATAATCCTTGATGACCAGGCGGTCGTAGAGCTCCCGGTAGAGATCGGTGCCGGGAAGAGGAGTCAGGACCGTGTACGTGGGTTGAAAGAGGTCGCTCTCGCAGACATAGCGGAAGAGCGCCTGAAAATCACTCCTTTCAAAATCCGGATTGACGATAAAATGCGCGGAATTGCTGATCCCCATCCTCCGGAGAATGCGGATTGCCTCGTTGTTCGTTTCCACGGAGCTCCGCTTGTTGAGCGTAGAGAGTGTTTCTTCCCGGAAGGACTCGACACCAATCGTCAAGTGTGCCAGTCCCGCTTCCTTCAGGGCTTCCATGAGATCCGGATGCCGGGCCACGGTATCGGCCCGGGCGTACATGGACAGCTTCTTTCGGATCTTCCTTTCCCGGATGAGCAGGGCAAGACGCCGGGCTCGCTCGACGTTGTGCAGTGTGTTGTCGTCGGCGAACTGGACGGATTCGATTTCATCACCGAGTGACGCCAGCTCTTCCACAACGGACTCCGGGCTGCGGGTGAGGTACCTGCCGTTCATGACCTTCCAGCACGAACAGAACGTGCACCGGAAGGGGCAGCCCCGGCTGGACATCACCTGCGCGGTACGGCTCCGGGTCAGATCCCGGTAGCTTCCTCCATACCTGGCCACCAGGTGCCGCGCGGGAAAGGGAATGCGGTCGAGATCCATTTCGAAAGATTCCGGCTGCGTGAACTCCAGCCTGCCGTTCCGGACCAGCGCAAGGTTATGGACTTCCGACAGATCCTTTCCGTCCTCGAGCCGGCTGACAAAGTCCTTGAAGGAAACGTCGGCCATCCCGAGGAAGATCGCGTCGACGGACGCCTCGGCAAAATCGGCAGGAAGAAACGTCGCATGGGTTCCTCCGGCGACCGTTACAATGCCGGCGTCAAACTTCTTGACCTCCCGAAGCGCCTGGAGGGCCATGGGGACATCGCAGGTGTTGGCCGTCACGCCCACCAGGTTCGGCCGGAACTTCTCCAGCCTTGTCTGAAGATCACCATCGACTCTCATGTCCAGGATCTCGACCCTGTGATCCGGCACCGCGGCCGCAAGGTATTCGAGCTCCAGGGGATCGCCCCACATGGGAGCAAAGAAGACAGGACTGAGGCCAGGCTTGATCAGAAGAATCTTCATGGCTGAACTCTCCTTTGTTTGCCGGTTTGCTGGTTCTCGCGGCATGCTTCCTTCTTTGCAATCGCAATGCCAAGCTTCGTCCAAACGCCTATCTCATTCCGCCATAAACAATTGGATAATGTCATCGCCACCTCTTACGCCCGACGGGGCTGCAACCAGCGTTGCATGGAGCGGCAACTGGTTGCAGGAGCAGCCGTTGCTCGCTTCTTGTGCGATTCTGCTGTCAGCCACTTGCGGTCCGTGCATCTGTCGCAGCTTCCCCGGCTTCCCCGCTGCCGGGGGCTTCTTTCTTTCTGAGACTTTTCAGCACCGCGCCCTCGTTGTAGGCAAGGAAAACCGCCGTTGCGAGAACGCACACACACAGCGACACGACGGCGCTCACCCGGATGCCGAGAGGATTCTCTACGGATTTTCCCAGCGTGAGAAAGAACGAGAACAGCAGGTTCCCGATCGCCATGCCGAGGTTGTCCACGAAGGCCCGGATCCCGAAAAACATCGCCGCCTTGAAGTCGCCGGTCTCGATGCCATCGGCTTCCGCGATGTCGGCCACGATCGCGTTGGGAATGATCCCCAGGGCCGCCATGGGCAGGGCGGCGAACGCCGCAACGGCGCAGGCGTACGGGAGCGCGCGCACGGGAAGGACGCCCATGACCGCGAAGAAGAGGAAGAGGAGGATGAGCAGGAAGAATCCCGCGAGGAGCACTCTTTTCTTTCCCAGCCTCGCGGTGGCCTTGACGACGGGGTAGTAGAAGGCGAAGGAGAGAACGAACATCAGCGGCAGGAGGACGGAGGTGACCTCCTTGTCGAGCTTCAGCAGGGTGACCAGGTAGTAGACGAGCCCCACCTGCATCACCGTCTGACAGACGAAATAGAGAAGCTCCGTGACGAGCAGCAGGCGGAAATTCCTGTTGCGCAGGACCGAGCGAAGGGCCTGAATCGTCCCTTCCTTCGATACAGAGTGAGCCGCGTACTTCCTCTCGTCGATTACGGCAACGGGCAGGAGCATGAGCACGAGGGAAAGCCCGCCGAAGACCATCTGAACCGCCTGGAAGGCGGAGACGGGGTCCATGCCGGATTGTTCGAAGACTCCCTGGAGCTGGTACACCTGGGTGCCGATGCCGAAGCCGAGAGCCCATGTCACGGAGATCATCGTGCTGATCAGCAGCCGTTCCCGGGGATTGTGCCCGAGCTCACTGATGAGCGCGTTGTATGGAGCCGTGTACATCACGAAAAAGAAGTAGAAGAGCAGGATGGCCGAAGCCAGCCATGCGGCATTGGCCCAGCCCGACGCCAGGCTCGGCTGGCGGGAAAAATGCTGCAGCGGAACAAACACGAGCACCGAAAACAAGGAAAACGGAACGGCGCTCACGAGCATGAACAAGCGGCGCCGTCCCAGCCTTGCGGTTGAACGGTCGGACCAGGAAGCGATCAGGGGATTGGCAACGGAATCGAACGCCCTTCCGACAAAAGTGATCGCCCCGATCACCGTCAGCATGCCCGCAATCGCCCCCTGGTAGATGAAGGGCGGAAAGACTACGGTTGCAGCCGTGTCAGGCGGCATGTAGAAGTAATTGACCAGGTTGCCGACCCCGTAAGAGGCCAGCGACCAGCCCAGCTGTCCGAGAGCGAAAATGATCAGCTTCGGGAATGGAAGCTTCTCTGGACCCCGCCGCATGAAGGCCTCCCCTGTTCTCAGCGTGAAACCGGAACCCGGTCCTTGCAGCAAGATCCGTGCCGAGAGGAGAAATCCTCCTATCTCTTCCTCATATCAGGAATTATCATCTTCATCTGAATGAAGGCCACGGAGCGCCCCTGCAACTCAGGTTGCCGCAGAGTCCGAAGCTGAAGACCTGCATGTCGATGTCCGATACGGTCCGCGCGATGCCACGTCCCAGGCGCTGGGCAGGTGCCCTCTAAAGGTAGCTTCTTTGCCTGGCAGGAGAGCGGTGGTTCGAATCCACTCATCCCGAAAGAATCAGAGGCTCCAAAATGAGTCTTGCCTTCCGCGCGAATCTGAAATATTTTTGTTGACAGGGGATCGCCTCGATAGATCCCTCTGGGTCCAGCCCATTCGGGGCTGGAGGTAAAGAATATGGTCGGGCCGCCATAGGGGAGAAGCAATGTGGCGGTCTTTTTATTTCGCCGGTGCTGATATGCCTTTCGCCGCATGCACGTCCCCGAATTCTCACTCCGTGAAGGGGGAAGTCATGAGCGGAACTACTATCTTCGTGATCGTCATCATCCTGATCTTTGTCGGCGTCATGGCGGGGTTCCAGATCTACATACATTCGGGCAAGGACGACAGCGCAGAAAAGAAGGAGAACGCGCGGAAATGAACGAGATCCTCCACCTGATGGAGTTCCAGATGACCTTCCTGCTCTTCGTTGCGCTCGCCGGCTACCTGCTCGCCTCCCGGATCAACCAATCCGCTGTCATTGGAGAGATCCTCGTGGGCCTCCTGGTGGGGCCCAGCGTACTTGGCTTGATCACTTATACGGACTTCGTCTCCAGTCTCGCCCACCTGGGGGCGATCTTCCTCCTCTTCGTAGTCGGAATGGAGTTCAAGCTGGAGGATATTGCGAAGCCGCGCTATCTCCTGATCGCGATGGCGGGGGTGGTCGTCCCGTGGGTCATGGGATATGGCACGGCGGCCCTGTTCGGGTTCGCCTTCGGCGCCGCCCTGTTCGTCGGCACGGCGCTCACCGCAACGAGCATCGCAATCACCGCGAACGTGCTGAAGGAGATGGGGAAGCTGAAGACCGAGGCCGCGCGCGCCATCATTGGCGCCGCCGTCATCGACGACGTCCTGGGGCTTCTCGTGCTCGCGGTCAGCAATGGCGTGGTCGGAGGATCGCTGTCGGCGCTCGCGGTCGGCGGCCTGTTCCTCAAGGCGTTTCTCTTTCTCGGCGCCGGAGCCCTCGTCGGCCACTACGGCTTCCGGCGGCTCCTGGTGGCCATCGACGGAACATCCTTCACGAAGAGATATCCCGAGGTCACCTTCATCTTTGCCGCCATGATCGCGTTCCTTTACGGAGTGGCGGCTGAGGTCCTGGGCCTGTCGGCGATTGTCGGGGCATTCATAGCAGGAACGTCCTTCGGCGGAATTGCTCTCCGGCACGGGAAGGACCTGCACCACGGATCGGAGGCGATCACCGCCATCTTCGCGTCGATTTTCTTCGTCTCCCTCGGCATCCTTGCCGATGTGCGCGCCCTGGATGGGCGCGTGCTCCTGTTCCTCGTGACGATCACGATCGTCGCCATCGCATCGAAGCTTCTTGGATGCGGAGGGACGGCGCTGCTGACGCGAAGCAGTCTCCGTGACTCCGCCGTCATCGGGTTCGGCATGTCGCCGCGGGGCGAAGTGGCGATGATCATCGCGCTGATCGGGCTGGATCGTGGATTGATCGGTCAGGACCTTTATGTCGCGATCATCCTCATGAGCCTCGTGACGACGATCCTGACACCGATCGTCCTCCGCAATTGGCTGTACCGGGACGGGAAAGTGCGGGCCTGAGCCGTCGAACGCGTGTTTGGTGATATCGCACGGGGCTGTCGCACCTTGAGTCTTGACACCATATGATTTTGCTGGATACCTTATGATAGTTGCAGTGAGGGAGAACTCCAGAGTCTGCAGAAAAAACCGTTGGGGAGAGCGCGCGAGATACTTCGTGATACTGCGCCCCTGCTTGGGGAGCAGGAGAGCGGTGGTTCGAATCCACTCATCCCGACACGCGTCCATAGCTCAGTTGGATAGAGCAACAGCCTTCTAAGCTGTGGGTCGCCTGTTCGAGTCAGGCTGGACGCGCTATTGATTCCAGATATTCTGACGGGCGAACCAACCGGCAGCCTGAAGTCGTGTTTCGCCGGCACAATGGCTGCGAGCATTGTACCCATCTGCAATGCAGGTGCAACCTACGTTGCGGAAGGGTAAGAATTCAAAGCGCCCGCTCTTTCTTCTAATTCATTATTATCAAAGGAAATAGGAAAAAAGACCCGCCTGGCATGGGAATTGCTGATTGATCAGCATGGGTGTCGCCGACAACTTTCATCCGAATGCGTCTGATCGCCCGGGTCGGGGGCACACATTAACGGCGAGGGGGTCGCATATGTGGGGCAGGGACTGGCAAACAAGATCCGGCTTTTCGTCGGGATTCCACGCATCACTGATCGTCATTCTGATGATGGTGCCACTGGCAGCGCATGGAGAGTGGGAACTCCACACCTCAGCCTCGACTTTTATTGGCGACCTGGATCTCGAGGTGGATGGCGGCAAGGGCGGTCACTTTGAAAGTGATTACGAACTGGGATTCAGCTTTGGTCTGGCGTACTGGTTTGCCAAGGTTCCCGTCGTCGGCCTAGGGCTGGATGTTCAGGGAGGATTTGGTCATGCGGGTTTCAACGCGTTTGGTCCCTGTGTGCTCATGCGAATTCCATTCGGTCAGAATTCCGCCTTCCCACATGGCAGAATTGTGCCCTACGTGGGAGCAGGGCCCGTTGTTCTGGCTATGGGCGACGAAGGTTTTGTGCTCAATGCAGAAGGGCTGCTTTTCAAAGCCGGCCTGGAGTGGATGATTCTCGGCTGGGCGGGGATCTCTATCGAAGCACGGTATCTGACGGGCGATCTGGAGGGGACCAGGACGGATAGCTACAGCGCATACTACCCCAGTGGAGGAGGTCCCTGGCCCTGGCGGGACCCATATTCGCAAACGTACTCCTTCACGAGCAAAGGCGTGGCTCAACTCGCCAATCTGCAGCTTGCCATTGGGATAGCTCTGCATTTTTAGTGAATGAGTTTGCATGCAGATGATTGACTTCCTGCCGGGTGATTGTCATTGTGAGGGCCTGCCTCGATCACGCGGGGTTTTCAGTCCATGACAAGGTGAGCGTTGGCAGTATCCAGAGTGAAGCACCTTCTGACAATAGTTCTCTCCCGGTGCCGGCTTTCAGAGGACGGCGTGCACGGGATCGCTCATTGGGGTCGGGTCCTGGAGAACGGCCGCCGGCTGGCGCCGCACACGGGTGCCGATCCGCGCGTCCTGGAGTATTTCGCGGTCCTGCACGATTCGCAGAGACACGGGGACGGGCGTGACCCGGCTCACGGGTCACGTGCCGCGGCGTTGTCCCGGGAGCTGCGCGCCGAGATCGACCTCGATGAGCACGCGTTTGCCCTCCTCGTCGAGGCATGTGACTGCCATACGCGCGGAGCTCCCGCGCATGCTGACGGCACCATATTGACGTGCCTGGATGCGGATCGCCTGGACATTCCCCGGGTGGGGATGAAGATCAGGGTGGAGCTGCTCTACACGAAGGCTGCGCGGGACCCTGAAATCCTCGCGTGGGCCTCGGACAGGGCCGCGCGGCGCGTGACGCCTGCTGTTCTGTCGGAGGAATGGGGCTGAAGGAGGAAGAATATGGAAGACGCAAAGCTGCGCGAGCAGCTCGCCACTTCACTGAGCTGGCACGGGGCCCATCTGACCTTTGATCAGGCTGTCAAAGGATTTTCGCAGGAGCTGATCGGCAGGCGGGTGCCCGACCTCGCCCACACGGCGTGGCAGCTCGTCTCTCACCTCTGGATCACCCAGTGGGACATTCTCGAGTTCATCAGGGACCCGTCACACAAGTCTCCACAGTGGCCCCAGGGCTACTGGCCGGGGGAAGATTCTCCCCGCCCATTGTCTCTCTGGGAGGATACCCTCGGAAAGTTCAGAAGCGATCTCAAGGCGATTATCAGCCTGGTGCGGGACGGGAAGAACGATCTCTTTGTTCCCTTCCCTCACGGTGAGGGACAGACTCTTCTTCGCGAGGCCCTGCTCGTCATTGACCACAACTCGTACCATGTCGGCCAGCTCGTGGATCTCCGAAGGCTTCTCGGCAGCAACCCCTGACGAAGGCGGAGGGCCTTACCGGCCTTTCATCAGCAGGCGCACATCGGTGACGATCTCGGACGGAGTGGCGTTTGCATCCAGGGACGCGCGGACCCTGCCGGACGTGTCTATGATCCAGAACGGGACAGAATGCCCGACATCGTAGCCGCCGCCGAACTGTTCGATTATCCTTCCCGCCAGGGTGAGGTCCGGCTTCGAGAGCCCCCTGGTGACAAAGTCAGCTTCAGCGGCTGAATCGGAGTCTTTCCTGTGCGGAGTTTCGGCAGCAATTTCGACGCCGATCCCGTAGTTGGCCCACACGGCCTTTACCGACTCGAGAGGGCCCGTGACAAAAGACCATGCGTCCTCCAGCGCGAAAGCCCGGCTGTACGCGAGGTTTACTTCCGGGATGTCCCTTTTCGGATCGGTTGTCACGGCCACAAAAGCTGCCTTGCCGGCGTCCCGGCCCAGAAGCGAAATGGCGTTCTTCACCTTCAGGGCAATGTAGGGACACGCATCCACGCAGTGCGTGTAGATGAATATGAGAACCACCACCCTGCCTTTTGTGTCCGCCATGTGAAACGCGGCGCCGTGTTGATCAGTTAGGGTGAAATCCGGGGCGGGAGACGCATGCTCCAGGACCGTGCCGACAAGGCCGGCTGCAGGCTGCTCGGTGTTGCCGCGGGCGGAAATCGAGAGCACGACACCGCACGCCAGGATCGCCGCGATTTGCACTTTCAACGGATTCACTGGAAGGGCTCCCTCTTCCCCCTAAGATACGTTTTCCTTCCGCTGCTGGAAAGCGTAGATTCTGAAAAGGGGAGGACCGGACATGCGCACACCTGCTCATACGCGGCTGATAATCCGGCGGATTCGACCTGCCGATATGATAAGGGTGGGAAGGGGTTGAGCATCCGTCCGGTCCTTTGCACGTTTCTGGTCCATCTGCTGCTGATCACATTTGCCTGCCCGAGGGTGCAGGGAGAGACCGGGAAGACCCTTCCACCTCTTTCCGCTTCCCTCGATCGGATTCTTGCGACTTCGCCGGTCCAGTGGCGCATACCGTCACACGAAACATTCCGTTGGGAAATGTTCCCCGACATCATCGTTCTCGACACGATCAGTTTCGCGACTCAGGACCGGATGTTTACCCGCCTTGCCTACTTCCTGGAAAAACGGGGGTTTCGAGGCAGGCTTCTTCGCAACACCCAGCTCGCAGGCAGGCACGGGTGGAACGCGCATGACTATGGGCCGGCCGGACTCGCCTCCTTTTTCAATGCGGCGGCGGACGCCCAGTTTCCGCTGAATGCTGAAGAGGTGGCCCTTCGCACGCTTGCCCTGGAGCAGGGAATCCTTTCCCGGTTCGGGGGCCGTTTTCAGCCGGGCAGGGGCGGAGTTCTCGCGCTGTCACGCTCGTCTTCTCCAATAGAGCGCCGGTATCTGCTGACTCATGAATCCTTTCACGGGATATTCTTCTCTTCGCAGGAATACCGTGATTTCTGCTTCCAGTTGTGGGACTCCCTCACACCGGGAGAGCGGGACTTCTACAGGAGCTTCCTTGATTCCCTCGGGTACGACGGCACCGATGATCTTCTCGCGGTGAACGAGTTCCAGGCGTATCTCATGCAGCAGCCTCTCGCATACGCCGCTGATTTTTTTGGGCGGTTCACAAAGCAGCTTGCACGGAACGGTTCGCACGGCTCAATCGATCCGGCCCGGCTGCTCGCGAGCGCCCGATCGCTTGATGCATTCCTCCAGGATCGATTCGGAATCAGCGCGGGCGGGACGCTGCGCATGGGCTCGGGCACGGAGATGGCGCGATGAAGCGGTTTCTGATACGTCTTTCTCTGCTGCTCTTCGTGGGCAGTTTCCCTGCCCTGGCGCATCCGCATGTCTTCATCAATAACAAGATGACCGTGCTCTTCGAAGCCGGCATGCTCCAGGGAATATCCTTTCAGTGGACCTTCGACGACATGTTCTCCAACATGATCCTGTCTGATTACGATCCGATGCACACAGGCCAGTTCGATGCGCCGCGTGTCAAGGCAGTGAAACAGGGAGCATTCGATAACCTGGAGAACTACCACTATTTTGTCGCGATGACCATCGGAGCCAGGCCGGTGTCGCACTTCACGATAGAAAGATTCATGCCGAGCGTCACTGAAACGAAAAAGCTCGTGTACAGCTTCTTCATTCCATTGAAGATCGCGGTACAGGCGAAAGAGCAGTCGGTACGGCTGACCGTGTACGATGACACGTACTTCGTCGCCTTCGATCTGCTTCACCTCGAGGATGTCACAGTCACGGCGGGCCCGGACATCGCATGTGACCTTGCAATAGAAAAGACGAAAGTGAAACCTCAGTGGCCGGGCCAATACATGCCCGATCAGCTTGTCATCAGATTCAAGGGGAGCTCATGAAGCGTCTTGTTTTCGTTCTCTGTTTGATCATGGTTGCGGCGGCCAGCTTCTGCCAGGTGGGATCCAATCCCTTCACCGCGAAAGACTCGGCGCCCCGGACGGGATATCCCGGATTCGCGTCCGGAATATCGGCATTCTTCTTCAACGCGATGGCTCCGGTCCAGAAAACCCTCAATGAGAGCCTCGCCGCAATCACCCGGTCTCTCCAGGGATCGCGATCGCTGGGAGGCCTCCTTTTTGTGGTCCTTATTTCGCTCGCCTATGGCATGTTCCACGCGGCAGGCCCCGGCCACGGGAAGACGATCGTGTCATCCTACTTCCTGGCGAACGAGGCAAAGCTGAGGCACAGCTTCATGATCGGATACCTTATCGCCGGCGTGCACGCTCTCGCGGCACTTGCCGTCGTCCTCATTCTCTACTACGCAATCCGGGGGCTGTTCTCAACAGGGATCGAGCAGGCAAACCACTATATCCAGCTCGCCACGTTCGCGG
The DNA here is from genome assembly GCA_963734545.1 of uncultured Spirochaetota bacterium. Taxonomy (GTDB): domain Bacteria; phylum Spirochaetota; class Spirochaetia; order SZUA-6; family Fen-1364; genus Fen-1364. Next base: position 93,889 of record CAVTHO010000003.1, read on the forward strand.
TCATCGCCGTGCTGGGCGCAGTCATGCTCATCGGGAGGATTAAAGGAACCAGCCATCATCACGTCCACGCGCAGGACAGGAGGAGCGGAATCACCTTTCGGAGCCTGTTCAGCATCGCGGTCCCCGCAGGTGTCATACCGTGCCCCGGCGCCGTGGCTGTCATACTTTTCGCCCTCTCGCTGCACATGCTCGGAGTCAGCGTGCTGTCTGTTGTCTCGATCTCACTGGGAATGGGCATCACGATCAGCGTGACGGGCGCGCTCGTCATCCTGGCAAAGCGCGGCGCCGTCAGGGTGCTGGCAGGAGGTGACACGCACCGAGACTCGGTTGTCCGCAGAATCATTGAGATAGGCGGTGCCGCTATCCTGTTCCTGTTCGGTCTGGCGCTCTTTCTCGCGCAGGTGTGAGCGGGAACCGGGGGAGCTGCGCCGGACTCTCTCGCAGGAGCCGCACCGGGTGCGTCAGTTCTGTGCGAGGCGTCTCGCTTGCAGGGCAGCCCGGTTTTCGTGAAGAAACTGGAGAAGGTACTGCTGCACGTCGTCGAAGAACTCCCTCTGCATGAGGGTGCCGGCCCGGGTGATGTAGCGATAGTGCCAGCTTTCGTAGCGGTAGCCGGTGAGGTCTTCATAGCCGGGCGGGTAGGACAGGGAAAAGCCGTATTCCCCGGCGTGCGCGGCCAGCCATTTGCCGGCGCGCGTGTCCGCGAATTCATCTGTAATCGAGCCAAAGTCCACGGCCGTGCCGAGCTGATGCTGCGACATTCCCGCCTGCGCTGACTCCCGATCAGCCGTCGCCTTGCCGTACAGCTTGACTTCACGCTCGTAAACGGTGATCTGGTACTCGTACGAGCGATACCCCGAGGAAAAGACCAGCGTCAGCCCGTCCCCGCGCGCCGCCCGCGCCATTGCAAGCACAGCCGGCATGATCGCCTTTCGGACGGACACGTCCGCCAGGGAAACGTCGAGATTGTAGTCCTTGTGAAGCCGGACAGGGTCCGGGGGTGCGTAGTCAGCCGGAAGCGGGTGCTTCTTGTCCACGAGGAGAAAGAAGTCCGCCGGTTCGTCCAGGACCTTTGCCGCGAGCTGGAGAAAGTCCTTCGGCCGCGCAAGGATCCTGTCCTGGATCTGCCGGGGGAGGGACGACGTCATCCCCTGGAGATCCTCCCGCGAGAGAGAGAACTGCGCGGAGACACGCGCGCCCGCGGCGCGGCCGGGCTCAGGGAACAGCAGGCCCATCCCTGCCGCGAGGATCATGAGAAGGGGCAGGGCCTTCGACTGGTACGGTTTCCTCATGCCGAGCAATCCTTGCAGAGGCCGAACAAAGTGATGGCGTGGTCCCTGATCGAAAAGCTTTCACGTTTTGCGATGGCGGCTATCTGGTCGTCCTGCAGGCAGAAGTCGAGGTCCACCACGCGATGGCACTTCGTGCAGGCCAGGTGATGATGATGGCTTTGGCTCCCGCACAGTCGATAGCAGTGGGTCCCGTCCGCGAAATCGATGCGGTCCAGGACCTTCATGCGCACGAGCTTTTCGATGGATCGGTACACGGTGGCCCGGCCGATGCGGGGATTGGCCCTGCGCAGCCTCTTCAACAGCTCCTCCGCGGAGAACGCTGCTCCGCTGCGCCCCATGCGGATCAGGCTCTCCGCAATAGCCTGGCGCGGATGAGTGCTTCGTTCGCTGAACTGATCGAATGCCGCGGTGATCCTGTCCTCGATGTCCATACGGGCGCTTCCGCGCAGCGCAGATGATAGCGGATATCGCGGATCGTGCATATCCGGGTGTTTCATGGGCTTCTCCCGTTTCCGCGCACCTCCCTGTCCAAGTCGCGGATCTCCCGTACACGGCGCAAGCGCCCCCGGCGTCCCATAAGGACCGCGGCCAGGTACACCAGGGCGGACAAAGTGGAAATCGAGAACCCGACCGGAGGGTGGCGCCACGTACCCACGAATGAAACCAGGAGTCCTCCCCAGGTCACCCCCAGCGCGAGCGCGACCGAGAGAAGAATGGATCGGACGGGCCGACGGGTCACCTGTATCGCCGCCGCCGCAGGGGCGATCAGGAGCGAAACCGAAAGAAGAACTCCGACCACGAGCGTGCTCGCGGATGCGGCCACCGCAACGACGAGGAGGAAGACGATGGACAACATTCGCACGGGCAGCCCGCGCGCCTTCGCGGCAGTCGGGTCGATCGAGGCGAAGAGAAGCGGCCGGTACACGATGGCCAGGGTCACCAGGGCAATGGCTCCGCTCACGAGCATGCGCAGAATGTCCTTCCATTGGATGCTGAGCATGGACCCGAAAAGTACGGCAACGGCCGTGTTGGCGTGTGAGCCGCTGGTGCGGGCGGAAATGCCGAGGAAGAGGACGCCGAGCCCCAGCGCAAAGGAGAGAACCATTCCGATCTCCACGCTGCGGCCCCGGGCGCGCTCCCCGAGCGCTCCGAGGCTCAGGGCGGAGAAGACGGAGAAGAGAATCATGCCGAGCAGAGGCGCCTGGCCGAGGAGACCGGCGCCCGTGGCTCCCGCAAAGCAGATGTCGAGGAATGCCTCGGCGGCGAATGCCTGCGCCCGCAGGACCAGGAAATACCCCACCAGTGCGGCCATGATCGCCGCGGCGGTGCCTCCGAGGAATGCCCTCTGGAAGACGTCGGATGACAACAGATCGAACATCAATGGGCCTCCCGAAGCACGGGAGAGAGGAGGCGTACCGGGAGATACACGAGGAAGGAGAGAGTGGCAATGAAGAAGCTGACCGGAATCGTGCCGCTCACGGCCGCGAAAAGCACGCCGAGCCACACGTATGCCAGGCCGAGCCCGGCGGAGAGAAGGATTGCCACGAACGGGCGCTTGACGAGCCGGGTCGCCGTGGCGGCCGGGCCAACGAGGAGAGTGAAGACGAGGAGGGCGCCCATCATCTGTATCGACAAGGACACGGTGACCGCAACGATCACCATGAGCGCAACGGAGAGCAGCTTCAACGGCACGCCGCGCGCCTCCGCGGCAAGGGGGTCGAAGGTGCTGAAAAGCAGGGGCCGGTAGAGGAAGACGATCGCGGCGAGGATGATGAGCCCGCTGAGAGAGGTCACCACGACGTCGTGCGCGCTGATGCCCAGGATGCTGCCGAAGAGGATGGCGTACACGCGCTGCGCGTAGCCCGCGTAAAGGGCGAGGAAGAGAAGCCCGATCCCGAGTGCAAGCGTCATGAGAACACCGATCGCGACGTCGCGCTCGCGCACGTCGGTTCCGATCATGCCCATGGCAACCGCGGCAGCCGTGGAGAACGCGAATAACCCGTATACCGGGTCGACACCCAGAAGAACCGCCCCTGCCGCGCCCGCGAATCCGATGTTCGGCAGGGCATGCCCCGCGAATGTCAGACCCCGGGATACCAGAAAATAGCCGCTCGCGGCGGCGAGCACCGCGACGATCGACCCGGTGAGAAGCGCGTGCACGATGAACGGGTAGCCGAGGAGCTCGCGCATCTCAGATCTGCGCCCCCACCACGAATACCCTCCCCAGCGCCTGCACGACCTCGACCGGCGCTCCGTACAGGGCGGTCAACGTCCGGCTCGTGATGACTTCCGCTGTCGTGCCGATTGCGCTGTGACCGTTGGCAAGGTACAGGACGCGGTCCACGTGGGAGAGGAGGGGGTTGATGTCGTGGGTCACGAACAGCACGGCGGCCTTGTCGAGACCGGCAGATGCGGCGGACCAGCGCGATTATCTCCTGCTCGCGGGAGATGTCCAGATTGGCGAGCGGCTCGTCCAGGAGGAGGAGCCGGGGATCCGTCAGCAGCGCCTGCGCAATGAGAAGGCGCTGCCGCTCTCCGCCGGAGAGCCGTCCCATCGGCTCGTCGGCAAGGTCCTCCGCATCCACTTCCCGAAGGACCTTGTCAATGGCGGCCCTCGCGCGCCTTGCTCGGCCATCCGGGTCCCCAGCGGTTCCCGTCCAGCCCGAATCGGACCACTTCCCTGGCCCGGAGAGACATTTCCGCCTCTATCACGCGAAACTGCGGCACGTAGCCGATTCTCGCGTTCCCTTTCCCGGGTGCCCCGCCGAACACCTCGACCCGTCCGGCATCGGGCTTCAGGAGCCCGAGCAGGACCTTCAGCAGGGTGCTCTTGCCGGCACCGTTGGGGCCGAGGACGGCAATGAATTCGCCGTCCTCGATCGTGAAGGTCATGTTCTCCTGGATCGTGCGGCCTCCCAGACTCACCTTGACGCCTTCCAGCGAGGCAACGTGGGACGCGCGCGGCTGGGCTTCGGCTCCCATCGCGCCCTACTTTCCCAGGGCCTGCGCGAGGGCCGTGAGCTGGCTCAGCATCCAATCCTGGTAGTTCATGGCCGAGGGCATGGTCTCCGTCACGGGCTACGATCGGTATGCCCGCAGACTGCGCCTCTTCCTGGAGTTTCGTGGTTATGGGCGAAATGGTCTGCTCATTGTAGACCAGTACCTTGATCTTTTTCCCCTTCACCTGATTTTCCGCAGCAACGACCGTGTCGGCGGGCGGATCATTCCCCTCGGCAATCGCCTTCTGGAACTCGAGCGGCGTCAGGACGACCAGCCCGAGAGGCTTTGTCTGATAGAGGAATATTGTTTCGGTCAATCCGATGGGGGTTCCGCTCCACCTGGCCCTGATGTCCGCCATCTTCTGGCGCACCTTCATCAGAGACTTCTGAAAGTCCTGGAGGTTCCGCGCAAAGAGAGCCGCGTCCGCCGGGGCGAGCTTCTGGAGGGCACCGGCAACCGACTGCGCGATCCCCTGCACGTTGTCGAGGTCGTACCACACATGCTCATTGTCGGGAAGCTTGTTGCCGGCAATATCGTATGCCTTCAGCAGGATACGCTTGCCGCTGCGGCGACCCTGAGAGCAGCTTGTCCATCCAGTCGTCGTAGCCGCCGCCGTTCTCGATGACGAGGTCTGCCACGGCAACGGCCTTCGCGTCGTTGACGCTGGACTCGTACTCGTGCGGATCCAGGTTCGGGTCGGAGAGGATGCTGGTGACGTGGACGCGCTCACCGCCCAGCTGCTCCGCGATGTTGCCGTAGAAGTTCTCGGCGGCTACGACGTTGATCAGCTTCGCGCTGCCTGCAGCCCCAAAGGCCGCGCCGCCCGCGATGAGAAATATGAGCGCGGCAAGCCCGCGCCAAACACGAACTGAAGTCGTTGACGTCATGCGTCACCTCCTTGAAATATATGGAAAATCCCATTTGCGTGCAAATGAGACAGAGTATCCATAAGCCAAAGGTAACCAATCAGCCGCTTATCGTCAATGAGACTCTGTATCAATAGGCGGGTTCGCCGCGCACCCGGCCCATGGCGGCTGCAGACCTTGCACTCCCTTCGCCGGCTGATATACTTGGGGATACGATGAAACGGATCATCATGCTCGGCGCCTGCATCGCCGTCGCGATGTGTGTGACGGGCTGTGACGCGATGAACTACCTCTGGCAGAGAATCATGGGACGCGGCTATTCGCAGATCGACATGACATCACTTGAGAACGCGCAGGACCGCGCGTCCGCCATGACGCTTTCCGGAAGCTCCCTCGCGGCGAATACCGTGCTCGGATACAAGACGCGCCATGGGAACCTCGGGAAGCTCGTGATTCTGGCTTCCCCGACCGGTTCCAGCATGACTTTCCAGTTCACGACCTACAGCATTCTGGACGGGAGCATACTGAAGAGCTCCCGCGCGGTGACCCTCACCGGCAACACCCGCTATGATCTGGAGGAGGGGATTCCGGCGGACAGCTTCAGCGCGAGCGATTTCCTGTGGCAGTCCGACGCCGCGCTGGTCCCCCAGGGTGCGCCGATCAGGGCCGAGTTCTTTACCTTGCCGTGAGAGATGCGGCCCCCGCCGCAAGGCGGAGGCCGCGTGAGGATCCGTTCTGCTCTACCGGGTCAGCCCGATCGTGACATCGGTGCCGCTGCGGTTGATCTTGAAGCTCACTTCTTTCTTTGACTTGTCATTCAGCGCCCGGTAGAAGTCCATGACGGTGCGGACGTCCTTCCCGTTGACCTGCGTGATCACGTCATAGGGCCTGAAGCCGGCGATCGCGGCGGGGGACTGGTTGTCCGGCGTGTCGGCCGCCACGTAGCCGATCATCACTCCGTCCACTCCCTTGGGAACGTTCTGATCCTGCTGCCGGACCTGGTCGTTGACGTGGACGACGGACATCCCGGTCCAGAGGTTCTTGTACGCCGTGGCGTCGCTGCCTTCCTCCGGGCGTGATCGCGAGCTTGATGGAGAGCTTCGTCTTCTCCCCGTAGCGGATCAGCTCGAAGTCGTAGGTCTTGCCCGCCAGGAGGTCGCCGACGACCTGGATGAGCTTGTTGGTGTTCGCGATGTCCTGCCCGTTCACCCTCGTGACGTAGTCCCCCGGCAGCATTCCCGCCTTGTCCGCGGGGGAGTTCTTGTACACGTTGACGATCAGGGCGCCCTTCACGTTTTCGACCTTCAGGTCCTTCGCCACCCCGGGGTAGGTCTCCGTGGAGGGTCGGCGAGCTGCACGCCGAGCCACCCGTACTCCACCTTGCCCTTGTTGATGAAATCGTCGATGGCCTTCTTGGCGTTGTTGATCGGGATGGCGAAGCCCAGCCCGATGCTCCCGCCCGTCGGCGCCGCGATCCAGGTGTTGATGCCGATCACCTCGCCCTTGATGTTGACCAGCGCGCCGCCCGAGTTGCCCTGGTTGATGGCGGCGTCGGTCTGGATGTAGTCGGTGTTGGTCGCCACGTCGCCGCGGCCGGGCCGCTGCGTCCCAGCGCGCTCACGATGCCCATGGTGACCGTGTTCTCGAACCCGAAGGGGTTGCCCACGGCCAGCACGAGGTCACCCGACCTGCAGCTCGCTGGAGTCGCCGAGGTCCGCGACGGCGAGGTCATCATTGCTGGTGAAGGAGACGATCGCGAGGTCCCGGCGGGGATCCGTGTGCCGACGACCTTGGCCTTGTAGACCGTCTGGTCGGACAGCTTCACGCTGATCGTCGACGAGCCGTCCACCACGTGGTTGTTGGTGAGCACGTAGTAGGTGCCTGCCGTCTTCTTCACGATGATGCCCGAGCCGAGCCCCTGCCGCATGCGGCGGCTGCCCGCCTCCCTGTTGTTCCCGGCGTCTGGTTGAAGAACCAGTCGAAGGGGTTCTGGCCGCGCGAGGACTTGAGCTGCTCGGTGACGTCGACCTCGACTACCACGGGAAGGACCTTCTTCGCCACCTCCCGGAAGGAGTACTGGATCGATTCGAGGTTCTTCGTCGCTTCCGCCATCGCCTGCGCGCTGGGCGCGGAACCGGACGCGCCTGGCCGCCGTTCCCTGGGCGCTCGTCTTCTCGGCCCTTCCGGCAGCGGCGAGGAAGGTCGGCGCTGCTGCCAGAAGCGCCAGAGCGGCGATGATGGCAAATTTCACGTATCGGCATTTCACTATTGAATCCTCCTGTCCCTCAAGATACCTACAATAGATTATGAAATGGTTGGACGATTGTTAATTTTCCTTAATCTGGTATCATACCGCCGCGCATGAACAACGACCAGATCAAAAGGATTCTCCTGTCCCTGCGGAAGACCGGGCACGACTTCACCGTCATCCTCTCCGGAAAGAAGAGCAGGAAGGTCCACGGCCTGTACAAGCCGGACAGCCGCGAGATCATCATCCACAACAGGAACTTCAAGAACGACAACGAGCTGATGTACACCGCCATCCACGAGTACGCGCATCACATCCAGTTCACCACCGTCCGCCACGCCCGTGTCCGCGCGCACGCATACCACGGCGTTCTGGAACCTTCTCCATACCCTGCTCTTCGAGGCGGAAGCAAAGGGAATCTACACGAACCCCTTCGAGTCCATCGAGGAGTTCCGGGCGCTGACCCGGCGGATCCGGGAGAAGTTCCTGTCGGAGAGCGGCGCCCTGATGAAGGAGCTGGGGAGGCTCCTCGTGGAGGCGCACGAGCTGTGCGAGAAGCACGGAACGAGCTTCTCCGGACTACCTGGACCGGGTGCTCGCGCTGCCGCGCACGAGCGCCCAGGTCATCATGAAGGCGCACACCCTCGACCTGGATCCCGCGGTCGGCTTCGAGAACATGCGCTCGCTCGTCTCCATCCGGGACGAACGCTCGCGGGCAGGGCGCAGGAGGAGCTCCGGGACGGGCACAGCCCCGACATGGTGAAGGCCGCGTACATCAGCCCGAAACCTCCCCGCAGCCGCCGCGAGGCGCTGCAGGAGGAGCGCGAGCGGATCGAGAAGAGCATCGAGCGCCTGAAAAAACGGCTGAAGGAGATCGAGAAGCGGATCGCGGAAACAGGGGAGGAGTAGGGCAAGATGGAAGTCTATGACGCAATGCGCACGCGCAAGAGCGTGCGGGCATTTCTCCCCCGCCCGGTGCCGGATGACCTCCTGCGCCGTGTCCTCGAAGCCGCGCGCGGCGCGCCGTCGGCGCGCAATGCGCAGGAGTGGCGCTTTGTGGCCGTGCGCGAGAGCGGGACACGGGAAAGGCTGGCGCTGGAGGCGGCGCGGCAGCCTTTCATCGGCACCGCCCCCGTGCTCCTTGCCTGCTGCGCGGAGACGGACGGCAGGATCATGCGCTGCGGCCAGCCCGCATACCCGATCGACGTGGCCATCGCCATGGATCATCTCACGCTGGCCGCCACCGCGGAGGGTCTCGGCACCTGCTGGATCGGGTCATTCGACGAGACCCTGGTGAAGGAGATTCTGGGTATTCCCGCCGGCGGTCAGGGTGGTCCAGCTCATGCCGCTGGGATACCCCGCGGACCCGTCAGCGGTGGGCAAGAGCCGGCTGGGCCTGGATACGCTCCTGCACTACGAAAGGTGGTAAGGGGCGCTCCGGGGAGACACCATCGGCTTCAATGACTGTGCGCGGACGGGCCTTCATGCGGGTGCCCGTGCTCGATTTCATCCGGGGTAGCCTCCCGCACCTCCACGATGTCCACGTCGAAGTGAAGCGTGAGCCCTGCCAGGGGATGGTTCCCGTCCACCGTGACCTCATCTGCGTCCATGCCGATCAGCGTGACCATGTGTCCCTCCCCATCGCCCTGTACCTGGAACTGCATGCCGACCTCGAGGTTGTCCACTCCCCGGAACTGGGCGCGCGGGACGCTGAAGACGATCGAGTCGTCGCGCGCCCCGTAGGCCTGATCGGGCGCGACGGTGACGGAGACATGGTCGGCAGGCGCTTTCCCTTCCAGGGCCGTCTCCAGCCCCTCGATCATGCTGCCCGTGCCGTGGAGGTATGTCAGCGGCTCTTCGCCTTTCGAGCTGTCGAGGATCGTCCCGTCCTCTCCTGTAAGCGTGTAGGCGATCGAGACCACCCTGTTCTTGGAAACGATCATGCGCCACACTTGCCGAACTGCGGGAGGGTGTCAAGGAGGGGCGCCTGCACTCGCTCGAGGTTGACGCCGCTGCCGCGTTGCGTCAATCATGACGGATGCCGAAGCTCGAGATCAGCAAGGTCCACGATGCATACGCCGGCGGCGGGGAATGCCCTCTCTGCACCCTGATGGAAGGAGCGGAGGAGACATACCTGCGTTCCTTCCAGCATTCCCGCGTCATGGAGCCCCGGGTCCGGGTCAAGACCAATGAGACGGGCTTCTGCCCCGATCACTATCGCAAGCTGTACGCGCGGGAGAACAAGCTCGGTCTCGGCCTCGTCGTGCACACGCATCTTCGGGAGAAGCTGCCCGAGCTGCGCGCGGCGTTCGATACGCTGCGGGCGGCCGGCCGCAAGGGAAAAAAGATGGACGAGGCCGCAGCCTCCCTCGCGCGCCTCCATGACCGCTGCTTCATCTGCGAGCTGCTGCAGGGAGATCTGGACCGCTACGCCTTCACGATCCTGTTCCTGTGGAGCAAGGACGCGGAGTTCCTGCCGAGGTTCCGTTCTTCACGCGGCTTCTGCCTGGACCATTTTCTTTCGATCCTTGCCAGGGGCCGCGTGATGCTGAGGCCGGACAGGCTGGAGCGCTGGCTCGGTGACGCTGCCGCCCTCATGACGGACAGCCTGGAGCGCCTGGAGCGGGAGCTCGAAGCGTTTACCCAGCTTCATCACGACGCAAACAGGAGCCTGGGCACCGACGAGGAGCGCACGGCGCTCGCCCGTACCATGCAGAAGCTCGCCGGGGGCCGGTTCCGGCTGGAATGAGCGGGCCCCTCATTCCAGCCGGGAGAGGATTTCCAGAAAATCGCGGGGGATCGGTGCGGTGATCGTAACGGCCGCGCGCGTCATGGGGTGGATGAACGTGACGCGTTCCGCGTGCAGGCACTGCCGGGAGGGGAGGGAGTCGTCGAGGACGCCGGCGTTCCTCTGGTAGCGGAGGAAGAGCTCCTCGTCCTTGTACAGCAGGTCTCCCCAGACCGGGTGGCCGAGGGCGGCCAGGTGCACCCGTATCTGGTGCTGCCGGCCGGTGAGGGGGAACGCGGAAAGCAGCGTGTGCGCGGGCAGCCTGCGCCGCACGCGGTATTCGGTGACCGAAGGCAGGCCGTCCGGGCGCGCAGCCATCTTGACGCGCACGGTGCTGGCCGCATCCCTTCCGATGGGAAGCGTGATCCTGCCCCCGTCCTCGGCGACTCTCCCCTCGACGCACGCCGCGTACTCCTTCGATAGGAGCGCGCGCGCGGTGAGGTCCTGCAGGGCCAGCAGGGCGTCCCGGACCTTCGCGATCAGCACGATGCCGCTCGTGAAGGTGTCCAGCCGGTTGACCAGGCTCGGATAGAAGCCGCCATCTCCGTGATTCAGGCTGTCGCGGATGCTCCCCGCGTAAAGCTGGCGCGCGGACTGGATGACGGTGCCTGATTGCGTCCTGCCCATGGGGTGGGACGCGATGCCCGCCGGTTTGTTCACGGCCAGGAGATACTCGTCCTCGTACAGTATCTCGAGCTCCGGCTGAGGGCCTCTGTCGGGAACGCCTCGCCACTCGAGGGTGATCTCGTCCCCTTCCTTCAGCCGCGTGGAGGAGGCGTAGCGCCTTCCATTGAGAAGGGATTCTCCCATCTGGATTTTCTGCCTGATGCGCGTGCGGGAAAGGAAGGGAAGCTCCCGGCACAGGAATGCCACCGCGCGCATCCCGGCGCCGGCACCGTCAACGCGCAGCCGGGCGGGGGGTAGATCAGGCATGCTTCCGGGCGTCCAGGACTTCGCGCACCTTCAGCAGCAGGGCTGCGGGGCTGAACGGCTTCTGCAGAAAGGCGATGCCCGCGTGGAGCACGCCGTGATTGTCGATCACGTCCCGGGTGTAGCCGGACATGAACAGGGCCGGAACGCCGGGATGGGCAGCCGCCAGCCGCTCAACGAGTTCTCTGCCGCTCATGCCGGGCAGGACGACGTCGGTGATGATGAGGTCGATGTCTCCTCCCCGGGCCTCGATGATATCTTCCGCGTGTTCCCCATCGTCCGCCTCATGGACGACATAACCGTAGCCGCCCAGCACGTTGGAGACAAGGACCCGTATCATGGACTCGTCTTCCACGAGGAGGATCGACTCCCTGCCCCCCCGTACCTCCGCGGGGGCCGTTTCCTTCGGCGCATCCGCTTCTCCCCGCACCCGGGGGAAGTAGAGATCGAAGGACGTTCCTTTTCCCGGCTCGCTCTCTGCCCAGATATAGCCGCCGGTCTGCTTGACGATCCCATACACCGTGGAAAGCCCCAGCCCGGTGCCTTTCCCCACCTCCTTGGTGGTGAAGAAAGGCTCGAACAGATGGGCCTTCACATCCTTGTCCATGCCGCTCCCGGTGTCGCTGATCCGAAGCCGCACGTAGTCCCCCCGTGTCACGGTGTAACTGTTCTCCCGCCGGGAGGAATCCAGGAGGACGTTGCTGGTGTCCATCGTGATCCGCCCTCCCCGAGGCATGGCGTCACGCGAGTTGATGCAGAGGTTCATGATGACCTGCTCGATCTGACCGGGGTCGGCAAGGATGCTTCCCAACTCCGGGGTGAACCGGGTTTCAAGGGCAATGTCCTCCCCCAGAAGCCTCCTCAGCAGCTTCTCCAGCGTCGAAATGAGAATGTTGAGGTCGAGAATCCTCGGCCTCATCACCTGGCGCCTGCTGAAGGCCAGGAGCTGCTGGGTCAGGGAAGCCGCCCGGTTGCCCGCCTTCTTGATCTCTTCCAGGTTTTTTTTCAGCGTCCCGGAATCGTCGAGGCTCAGCATGGAGTAGTCGCAATAGCCGATGATCGCGGTGAGCAGATTGTTGAAGTCGTGGGCAACCCCGCCGGCCAGCCTTCCCACCGCCTCCATTTTCTGCGCCTGGTTGAGCTGCTCGAGGAGCCGGGCGCGCTCCGAGACATCGCGCGCGACCCCGTAGACCTGCCGCTTTCCCCCCGGACCGGTGTCCGCGGTCAGGTGCGCCTCCATGGTCATCTTCCTTCCGTCAGAGGCGAAGAACTCGAACTGGGTCTCCCTGTCCACCCTGTACTCTCCCTCGAGGAGCTCCCGGAGAACGGCCCGCGCGCTCTCCTGCTCGTGCGCGGGGAGTCTGTCGATGATGAATGTGCCGATGTAGCGCGACGGCACATAGCCCGTGATGGCCTCGAGGCGGGTGCTGAGATACGTGATCATTCCATTCTCGTCGAGGGTGAAGATAATGTCGTTCACCCGCTCCGTCATGAGCCGGTAGCGGCGCTCGGATTCGACGAGCTGCGCCGTGCGTGCCTGCAGGCTTTCCACCATGGAATTGAAGGAGTCCGCGAGCCCACGGACCTCGTCTCCTCCGCGGATGCTGATGCGGTAGTCGAGGTTGCCGGCGCTGATGGTGCGCGTGCCGTGGAGGAGATGCACGAGCGGCCGCGTGATGGCCCTGCTCACGAAGAGGCCCAGCACGAGTGAGAGCCCGATGCCGAGACTGGCCAGAAGGAGGGACTCGCGGAACAGCACGCTGGCGGTAAGCGGATCATCCGCGGCGGGCTGCCGCACGGTCAGGAAGAACAGGCTGAGCATTGAGACGGCAATGCACGCCAGGGACACCCCGACGAGGGCGGCGAATATCTTCACCGTGATGCTCTTCCAGAACGGCGCGATCTTCACGTCCGCGCTTCCTCTTTCTTCCTGCGGTAGCTCAGCTTCAGGCTTTCCGTCACGCCGTATTCGACGGAGCGCCGGGAGCAGAAGAGCGCAGAGGGATCCCCGTAGCGGAGGTACGCGGCGAACAGGCAGCCATCGCCGCAGATCGGCACCCACGCAATGGCGGCGCGCAGCTCGTCGTCGATGATGACCTGGGCGCGCGTCAGCGTGTGGAAGAGAAGGTGGGAGCCTTTTGCCGGGAAATCGGAGATCGAGGTGGTGAACCGGGAGGCTGTCATTGACTCCCTTTACGCTCCCGTCCCGCTGAAGATCAGGCTGCAGCAGCTGATCGCCACGACGCCATCGGACACGCGTGAGCCTTCCTCGATGATTTCCAGGATCATGTGTCTCACTTCCTTTCCAGATACCAGTTGTGCATACGGCCGCCCAGAGACGAGATCTCCTCCGGCGTGACACCGCGCAATCGGGCGGAACAGGCCGCGTACCGCTTCCCGAAGAAGAGGAAAGCGGCCGGCGCATCGTCCGCGATCAGAGCGTACATTTTCCTGTAGATGTCTCTCCTGTCATTGAAATCCGAGGCGACCTTTCCCCTTTCGATCAGTCGGTCCACATCCGGATTGCGGTAGCCGGTGATGTTCCAGCCGCCGATCGATGAGGAGTGCCAGAACAGGCTCGCGGAAAGATCGGGATCGGTGAACATGTTGAACTGGATGAGCGCCGCCTGGAACTCGCCCGCGGGCATCCTCTTCTCCACCATCTCATGCAGAGGGAGGACCACGACGTCCATCCGAATACCGATCTGGAGCAGCTGCCACTGCAGCCTCTTTGCGAGGGCGCCCTTCAACCTGTCTTCACCGCATTCGAGGACCGTGAACTGCAGATTCCTGCCTTCCTTGTCCAGGATCCAATCGTTGTCGCTGTCTCTCCATCCCAGGTCTGAAAGGATCTTCGCCGCCTGCCGGGGATCGTACGCCTGCAGGTGGGGATCCGGATTGTAGGGCCAGGTCCCCGGTTTGAATGGACCGCTTGCCGCAAGTCCCTTTCCGCGCAGGACCGTGTCCAGGAGATCCCGGCGATCGATTGCCATGGCGATTGCCCGGCGCATGGCGCGCTGCGCGAAGAGCGGGTCCCGGGTGTTGAACAGGAGGGAGGAACAGAAATTTTCCAGGAACTCGTATCCCCTGAAGCGCCCGTCATTTTTGATCAGCACGTAATCGTCGTAGTCGACATCCGGGACCAGGTCCACCTGGCCTTGCAGCAGCGAGACCCACGCTTTTTTGTTGTCGGAGAAGAATTTGAAGACGATCCTGCCGAGCCGTGGTCTTCCCATGAAATAGCCGGGGTTGGCGTCCAGCGTGATCTGGCCGGGTGTCCAGCCGGAAAGGGTGAACGGGCCCGTCCCGATCGGGTGCCTGTCGAACTCGGCACTCGCGCCCCCTGCTTCCCGGAGCAGATGCGCGGGGACGATCGGCCGGCCGAGCAGGGCGGGGAGCAGCCGGTAGGGGGTTTTCAATTCAATCCTGAAGAAGTCCGCGCCGTCCGAGCGGAAAGACTTTACGACCTGCGAAAAATCACTGAATCGATTTCCGTACTTCGGGTCAAAACCCTTCTCGTAAGTGAATGCCACGTCCTCCGCCGTCACCGGCGTGCCGTCGGAAAAACGAACCCCCTTTCTCATGCGGAAAGTCCAGGACAACCCATCCGCGGAAATCTCCCAGCTTTCCGCAAGGTCGGGTCCGGGCGCCGAGCCTCCGGCGAATGCGACCAGGCCGTCCGTGAAGCAATTGATGATCACATTTGCGAAGCCCTCGGGAGCGAACAGGGGGTTGAGGCTCGCCGGCTCGTCATAGTATGCAAGGACGAGCGTCCCCCCCCTGGGTGACTGGTCAGAGTACGCGGCGCCGGCGACAAGCAGCAGGAGGAGCCCGGGTAAGAATCGCCTCAAGTAAGCTACCTTTCGTAAGGCGGGGACTAATCTTTAATAGGGCCATTTTAGTCAAAAACGTTACTCTTGTCAAGAAAAACCTTAACTCCACTATCAGGTGTTTTCCGCGAGCGGGAGCTTGAACAGGTCGACGAGGACCGACAGGTTCCGCGGGTTTTCCATTATCGATCCTTCCTTTGTATACGCATATTCGATGAGGTCGGCGTGAACCTCCGTTATCCTGTGCCGCACCAGCTTCATCGTGGAGTTGACCGTGCCGTTCTTCTCGCTGAAAGGTTCGGCGACGAACTGGAACACGGAAGGAACCCATGCTGCCTGCACCTTTTTTGCCTTGGGATCGGCCTTGAACCTGTACAGCTCGTCTTTGAGGATCGGCAGGAGCGCCTCGGCGCTGCGGATGCCGCGGCTTCGAATCAGCCGTTCGACCTTGCCCGTGTCCAGGCAGACGAGGGCAACCGTGTATTTCCTGTGGTCGCAGTACGCCATCACCTGGTCGATCACGTCCGTCGAGAAGCCTATTGCCTCTTCGATCTCCTCGGGGCTGTACTTCTCCCCGTCTTCCGTGATGAGCAGGGCCTTCTCCCGGCCGACCACGACGAGGAAACCGTCCGTGTCCCAGTAGGCGAGGTCTCCGGTGTACAGCCACCCGTCGCGCAGCGCGCGCGCGCTTGCATCGGGGTTCTTGAAATAGCCCTTCATGACATTGCCGCCGCGAATGACGATTTCTCCCGTCTCCTTCGGCCCCGCCGGACTGCCGTCCGCTTTCACCAGACGGCACTCGATGGAGTCGAACACGATGCCGGACGTTCCGAACTTGTGCTTCGCGGGGGTGTTCGCGCAGATGATGGGCGCCGCTTCGGTCAGACCGTAGCCCTGGTAGACGGGCACTCCGAACGCGGCGAAGAACTCCTGCTGCTTGACGTCGAGCAGCGCCCCGCCGCCGATGCAGAAGCGTATCGAGCCTCCGAAAACCATCTTCTTGATCTTGTTGAATATCAGGAGCTTCGCGATTCCATAGGGGAGCATGTTCTTCAAGCGGACGCCCAGGCGCGGCGCCGTGAACCCGTTTCCATTGAGCGATACGCCGGCCGCGATGCCTGCCTTGAAGAGCTTTTCGATCAGCCCGCCCTTCTCCTCCACGCCGGCGACGATCTTCTTCATGAGGTTGCCGCTCAGGGAAGGGACAGTGAAGAGAAAATGAGAGCGGGACTCGACCAGGTTGACGGGGATATTGCGGAGCGTTCCGATGCCGCCGCCGCGCGAGTCCACGAAGTACAGTGTCACGCCGCACACGAGTCCCGTGTACAGGCCCGCCGTGTGGGCAAAGGAGTGGTCAACCGGAAGGATGATCAGGGAGCGCCACCCCGGCGGCAGGGGAATGGCTTTCACCGCGTCATGGCAGTTGGTCCAGTAGTTGAGGTGTGTCAGCATGATGCCCTTGGGGTTTCCCGTTGTCCCCGAGGTATAGCTGATCGTGACCGTGTCATCCTCTTCCACGGAGTCAATGCACTGGTCGAGCCTGGCACCGAGTGAGGGGAGGGCGGCCCGGCCCGCGGCGCGCGCCTCGTCAAAGCCGATCACGCGGTCCGCGCTCACTCCGTACTCAGCGGCGGTAGAGCGCGCCCACTCCGGGTCATCGTCGAGGTAGATGACCTGGATCTGCCGGTTTTCGGCCCGACTGAAAGAACCGAGAACCTTCTTGAGCTGGTTCCTCGTGGTGAGTATCGCGCGCGCCTCGGAATGATCCAGCCGGAAGGGGATTTCCTCCTCGAGCAGCTTGATGGAAAGGGGAACAGACACGCACCCTGCCATCAGCAGGCCGAACTCTCCCACGATCCATTCGGGACTCCCCTCCGCCAGCACGGCAATGCGATCGTTCCTGCGGACGCCCGTGGAGAGCAGCCAGGCCGCGAATTCGCGCGCACGCTCCCGGGCCTCTCTGAATGAAACGGGAACCCAGCCGGCGTCGGTCTTCCTGTACGCGTAGGCGGCAGAGCCCCATTGGAGAGCCGCCTCATCCAGCATTCTCAGTACCGTTTTCTTCATGCCCGGGACGATACCATGGAAAGCCCCGCGCCGCCACTTGCCTGCGCGGGGGAATGCATGCTTGAATCACTCACTTCAGCGGAACAGGGGCGGGGGCAACGGGTGGCAATTCTTCTTGCGGGGCTCTCTGCGCTCATGTACGGCGCGGCCGACTTCTGTGGCGGGCTGGGCACCCGGAAGAGCCCTCTCGTGACCGTGCTGGCGCTCTCACAGTTCGTCGGTCTCGTGCTCGCGCTGGGCATCTCGCTGCTGGAGGGGCAGGCGCTTCCGATTGCCGGGGACCTGGCCTGGGGCGCGATATCCGGGGTGTGCGGAACTGCCGGGCTTGCCGCGCTCTACACGGCCCTGGCCACCACGCCGGTTGCCGTGGCGTCCCCCGTTGCCGCTGTGGTCGGCGCGGTTATTCCCGTCCTGCTGGGCGTGACGCTGGGCGATCGGCCCGGCTCCCTGGCCTGGACCGGGATCGCGCTGGCCGTTCCCGCAATCGTCCTGCTCAGCGCGGGACCGGCCGCGAGCGTGAAGACCGGGCCGGTGCGGCGCGCGGCCCTTCTGGGCACGGCGGCAGGAATCGGCTTCGGCTTGTTCTTCTTCGCGATCTCCCGCACCGCGCACGCATCGGGGCTGTGGCCCCTGGTGACTGCCCGGGCGTCCACCATTTCGATCGTCGCGCTCTTCGCTCTCTTCTCCGGCCGGTCCCTCCGGCCGGCGCGGTCCGGGCTCCCTCTCATTCTGGTCTCCGGTGTGCTCGACATGGGCGCGAACATCGCGTTCCTGCTTGCAAGCAGGGCAGGCATGCTGTCCACCGTTGCGGTTGTCTCTTCGCTCTACCCCGGCCCTACCGTGCTTCTTGCCTGGCTGGTGCTGCGGGAGCGGCTTACGCCTCTCCGCGTCTGTGGCCTTGCCCTGGCCCTTGCGGGGGTCGCTCTCATTTCCGTCTGACTAATCCCCGCGATTTTTTTGCCTCAGGATGCGCCTGCCTGCGTGTGCCGGTAGTCGAGGTATTTCTTGATGGCGGCGTCATTGATGTATCCCAGCTCGATGGCAATCTCGCCGAACATTCTGGAGTCCCCGCCTTGCTGTGCCCGAAGCACGTCGTCGATCTGGTATTGCTGCATGGCCCCGATCCGCACGAGAAACTCTCCGATCCTGTTTTCCATGAGAACGCCTCCGCCGCGCCGTGATATGCCCTTTCCCGCCGTGATACCTTCCACGGTACTCCGTGGAGTTTCACGGTATCCCGTGCAGTTTCATGGATTCTTTTTCAATGATAGGCACAATCACGGCGGGATGGAAGCTCAATCCGGCAGGGTGGGAGAATCCACCGTGCCGCCATGCGGCCTGGTGCCGGACAGGAAAATCCTTTCTGCCGCCATGCGGCAGAGAAGTGCGCATGAAAAAGCCTCCGTGCCGTCACGCGGCCCGGAGGCTCGGGGGTGTCTCAGCGTTCCGGGGAACGCCTATTTGAGAAGCTGGAGCACCGTCTGCGGCTTCGCATTCGCCTGGGCGAGCATTGCCGTGGCCGCCTGTGTCAGGATGGCGTTCTTGGTGTACTCCACCATCTCGGTGGCCATGTCCGCGTCGCGGATGCGGGACTCCGCCGCCTGCAGGTTCTCCGCCCCCACGTCCAGGCCCCTCACCGCGTACTCCAGCCTGTTCTGGTACGCTCCCAGGTCCGCCCGCTGCTTGTTGATCACCTTCAGCGCCGAATCCAGGGTGCCGATCGACTGGTTGGCCCCGTCCGGGGTGGACAGGGAGATGATCTCCCGGGTGCCGATGTTCCTCATCTTCAGGGCCCCCGCGGTCATGGTGCCGATGAACACGCGCGTGCGCTGGTCCATGTTGGCCCCGATGTGCAGCCACATGGAGGCGGTGATCACGTTCGCCCCCTCCAGGCGCGCAAAGCGTCCCGTGAGCATGTTCATGCCGTTGAACTGCGCGTGAGAGGCGATGCGGTCCACCTCGTTGACCAGGGCGGAAACCTCGACCTGGATCTGCATCCTGTCCTCGTCGGTGTAGATGCCGTTGGCCGCCTGCACGGAGAGCTCGCGCAGCCTCTGGATGATGTCCTGGCTCTCCTGGAGGTAACCCTCGGTGGTCTGGATGAAAGAGATGCCGTTTGCGGCGTTGGAGCTGGCCTGGCGGAGACCGCGGATCTGGGAGCGCATCTTTTCCGACACGGCGAGACCCGAGGCGTCGTCACCGGCGCGGGTGATCCTGCTTCCCGAGGAGAGCTTCTCCATGCTCTTGCTCAGGGAAAGGTCGTTCAGCTTGAGCTGCCGATCCGCGAAAATCGCGCTCATGTTGTGATTGATGATCATGAATTCCTCCTTGCGAATTCCCTCAGGCAGTCCTTTTCCCATGCCGAAAAGAAGACTAAGGGAAGAAATAAAAGGAGCGCGGCCGCGAGGCCAGAACTACCCTCACTCCTTGTTTCGACAGACTGAAGTTTAAAAATAAGGTGATTTTTGAAAAAAAATCGCGGGAGCGCTATTTCAGTCCCAGCTGAGCTTTCAGCCGGTCGACCTCTTTTCTGGTTGCGGCTGCCAGCGGCTTGTACCGGACTTCACGATAGAGAAATATCTCCGGATCCTCCGTCTGCAGCAGCTTTTCTTCCGTTGCATCATATTGCCGGCACATGGCGGCGGCCTGTTCCTTCTTTCCCACGACAAGATAGAATGAGGCGAGCCCTTTGTAGGCGGGGAGCAGGAACGGATCACAGATCAGGGCCGACAGGTAGGCGATTTCCACCAGTCCAATGGCCTGGCTCTGGGCATCGGACCCCTGGGAGAGGTCTCCCAGGTGCTGGATGATGTCACCGGCGAGCCCGACGAGCGTCGCGCCGAAGGCGGAAAGCGCCAGCCGCGGGTCTTCCCAGATCTTCGCCAGCTCGACGAAATTGTTCTTCACGCAATCATAGTATTCCGAGACGAACACGAAACGGCTGATCTTCAGGACATCGCCGTTCGCGTTGCCGATCAGCATGCGCAGGACTTCGGGGCGGATGGAGCTCCAGAACTTGCGCTCTCCGAGAGAGCGCAGCAGCTCCTCGACGTCCGTGATATTGAAGAGTCTATCGCTGCCGAATAAGGCCGTAATGAGCTCCCTGCGGAAAACCTCCGCGTCCGTCCACATTCATTCCTGGGGCGCGTCCATTGCGCACGAGGATATCATTGCGCGGGCAACCGTGGAAAGCAGGGTGCCCGAAGCCGCGGAACGCACGGAGTACCGTGCAGGGTGCCCGAAGCCACGGAATGCACGGAGTACCGTGCAGGGTACCGCGGCGGAGGGCGATTTACGCCGCGCGCCGGAGTGCTACTATCAGCGGGAAGCAGATTGAGAGGTGTGAGAAATGAAATGCATGGCCTGCGGGCACGAAGAGACCACAGGCGAAGAGTTCCTCCAGATCCAGGTCCTCGGCGCAGCGCCAATGGCCGGCATCCTGGAGTCCCTGGCAATCGTCAGTGAAAAAGGGGTGAGGCATCATGTCGATCTTTATGCCTGCCCGCGCTGCGGGACGGTCCGGCTCGAGAAGTCGCAGGAGCGGAGCGGCCATTGAATAAGATCACGAAATAGAACAAGCTTGATGGGAAGGTGAGGAGGCGGGAATGAAGAAGAGAGTCGGAGCAAAGAAAGCAGCCCCCCGCAAGGCAAAGAAAGCCGTAAAGACGGTGAAGGCCGGAAAGAAGGCAGCGGTGAAACGCGCGTCCCGCGCGTCAAAGCGTGTCGTGCAGAAAGCCGTGAAGAAGCCCGTGCAGAAGCTCGAGCAAAAGAGGGAAGAGGTAAAAGTGGCGGCCAAGGCGCCCGCGGCTGAAAAGCGCCCTTTCTGGGGCTTCCTGGGCATTGGCAGGAAGCAGAAGGCGAAAGTTTCCATAATGGATCTGCAGGGGAAAAAATAGACGCGCGGCCGGGCTAAGAAATCTCCATGAGCCTCCGCGCGGCATTCACGATGCGCACGGCGTCCGGGACATAGAACCTTTCCATCGGCGGAGAAAAAGGGGCCGGCGTGTCCGGCGCCGCCACCCGAGTGATCGGGGCCACGAGAAAGTCGATCATTTCTTCCGCGAGGGTGGCGGCGATCTCCGCTCCCAGACCGCCGCGCCTCGGGCTTTCCTCCACCGTGATCACCCGCCCTGTTTTGGCCACGGACTCCTTCACCAGCTCCCAGTCGAATGGAACGATCGAGCGCGGATCGATCACCTCCGCGCTTATTCCCTGCCCGGCCAGGAGCGCGGCGGCCTCCATGGCCCTGTGCATCATGAGCAGCGTCGCGATGATCGTCACGTCGCTGCCTTCCCGCCGGACAATGCCCTTTCCGATCGGTACGAGATAATCCTCGTCGGGAATCATGCTCGACGCATCGATCGTGCCGGATTCGGAGCGCGGGCCCTTGGAGCCGTACAGGAGCTTGTGCTCGAAGATCAGCACGGGATTGCCGTCCCGGACCGCGGATTTCAGCAGCCCTTTTGCGTCATACGCCGTTGCGGGGGCCACGAGCTTGATCCCCGGGCAGGGGAAGGAAAAAGGGCTCCATCATCTGCGCGTGCTGCGCTCCGCGACCCGTGACTCCCACGGGGGCGCGCATCACCATGGGCGTCGTGAGCTTCCCGCCCGACATGTAGCGCATCTTGGCCACCTGGTTCCCCACCTGGTCCATGGCGCAGAAAAGGAAATCGGAGTACTGCACGTCCGCGATCGGCCTCATTCCCATGAGGGAAGCGCCCAGCGCCGCGCCCATCAGGCCCGCCTCCGAGATGGGAGTGTTCACCATCCGGTCGGGGAACTCCTTCTCCAGGCCGAGCGTCACGGTGAACGCGCCCCCCCACCCGCCGGGGATCCCGATGTCCTCGCCGATGCAGAACACACGCTCGTCCCTGCGCATTTCCTCCGCAATCGCCTCCCGCAGTGCTTCCGCTATCCCGAGCCTGTGTGCCGTCATACGAACATGTCCTCCAGCGCATCCTCCGGGGCGGGCTCGGGATCGGCAATCGCCTTTTCCACTGCCGCCTCGATCTCGGTCTTTACCCCGGCCCTGATTTCCTCGAGCGATTGCGGGTCTGCGATCCCCTCCGCCGCGAGCCAGCCGGCGAACCTTCCGATGGGTTCGTTCGCCACGGCCTGCTTCTTCTCTTCCTCCGGCTGGTACAGACCGGGGTCCCGCCGCGAATGGCCGGTGATCCTGTACGTGAGGAGCTCCAGCAGCGTGGGGCCTTTCCCCGCGCGGGCCCGCGCCACCGCCTCCCGCGCCGCCTCGTAGACGGCCAGCACATCGTTGCCGTCCACCGTCACTCCGGGGATGCCGTATGCGCAGGCCCTTTCAGAGACGTGCGCAACCTTCATGGAGAGCTTCACCGACGTCGAGGCCGCGTAGAGGTTGTTTTCAACGACGAAGAGCGCGGGCAGGTCCCAGACGGACGCCATGTTGAGGGACTCGTGGAAAGTTCCCTCGTTGGTGGCGCCATCTCCCATGAAGGCAACCGCAACGCGCTTCTGGCCGCGCATCTTGAAGGACAGGGCGATCCCGGTGGCGATGGGAAGCCCGCCGCCGACGATGGCAACCGCGGGCACGATCCCTTTCGAGAGGTCTCCCATGTGCATGGAGCCGCCCTTGCCCTTGCAGCACCCCGTTGCCTTGCCGAAAAGCTCGGCCATCATGCTCGCCACGTCCAGATCCCTTGGCAATGCAGTGCCCGTCCGGACGATGCGTGGAGGTGATGACGTCCTCCGCCTCCAGCGCGGCGCACACGCCCACGGCGCACGCTTCCTGTCCCTGGCACTGGTGAATCGTGCCGGGCATGATGCCCTCCAGGAACAGGAACTTCACGCGGTCCTCGAACTCGCGAATCAGGACCATTCTGCGGTACAGCCCCCGCAGCCAGGCGGTGTCGTACGATGGTTTCTTCACGCAAACTCTCCGTTCTCCAGTATCTGCTTCATGCGGGCCAGAAAGCGCGCGGCCGCCGCTCCGTTGACCAGACGGTGGTCCACCGAGAGGGTCAGGTGGACCACGGGCACCACCCGCACGCCCTCTCCGTCCGCGACGGGACAGCGCGTCACGGCGCCGACGGCGAGCGCCGCGGCGTGCGCGGGGTAAATGATTGCCTCGAAGCTTTCGACGGGAAACATTCCGAGGTTGCTCACGAGAAAGCAGCTGTCATCCACGTCCCGGGGGGAGAGCGCACGGGACTCTGCCTTCTCCACCAGGGTGCCGATCTCCCGGGAAATGCCCGCCACGCTTTTCCTTTCCGCGTTCCGCACGGCGGGGGCGTAGAGCTCGTCCCCAATGCCGAGCGCGACGGCGATGTCGATGGCTCCGTGCTCTTTCACCTCGTCTCCCGCAAGGAAGGCTCGAAAGACGGGTGACTGGGCAATGGACACGGCCGCAGCCTTGACGAAAAACGCGTCGAAACGTGGAGCCTGTGCTCCGGCGCTCGCGTCGCTCCGTCGCGCCGCGACCACCCGGCGCATGTCGACGAGCGCGTGCACGTGGTAGACCGGCTTCTCGCGGTGGCTCTGGCTCACCTTGGCCGCGATGATGGATTGCGCCGGAGGGAGCGGGCGGGCGGGCCGCGCGGGCGCCGCGCCGCCGGACGCCTGCGCCGCGTTCCGGCTCCGCAGCACGTCATCCCGGGTCACCGCCCCGCCGGGACCGGTTCCCGCAACCGTGTCGAGGTCGACACCCCACCTGGCGGCGAGCGCGGCGAGCGCCGGTGCGATCCTGCGCGCGGCGCGCTCCGAGGACAGCGGTGCCGGCCCGGCGCGGCCGCTTTCTCCTGCGGCCGCTGCCGCTGCGGCATCCGCGGCGCCGCTCCCGGCAGCCGTGTTTTCCCCGTACCTTCGGATCCAGGCGATTGTCTCCCCCGAGGCAACGCGCGCTCCTTCGGCGGCAACGAGTCTTTCCAGGGTTCCCGCCATCGCGGCTTCCACCTCGCTCACGCCCTTGTCGGTCTCCACTTCGAAAAGGGGCTCGCCGAGCGCAACGGCATCCCCCTCGGATTTCAGCCACCTGACCAGGGTGACCTCTCCTTCGACCGTCCCCAGGTCAGGCATGCGGAGCGGCACCGCCATACAATCCCCCCTGCTGAGCATCTGCTCAATCGGAACTTTATGCTCATTCTAAGCCGTCCCTTCCCCCGCGGTCAACGAAAAGTTTTGCCTGTTCCGCGCTGTCTTGACGGCGCGGTGGGCGCGTGATAGCGTAAGCATATGGAAGAAGTTGGGCATTTGCTCAATGGACCTCTCCCCCGACGCCCCGCGCGCACAGCGGACCTGGACCAGGACAGGCTCCTGATCAAGGCGGCGCGGCTCTACTACGAAAGCAGCATGACCCAGGCGGTGATCGCGGACCGCATGCGCCTTTCCCGCCAGAAAGTGCAGCGTCTCCTCGACCTGGCAAAGGAGAAAGGGGTCGTCCGCATCGTCATCGAGCCCCTCATGGGCATTCACGACGACCTGGAGAGGGCCCTCGAGGAACGCTTCGGCCTCCGCGAGGCGGTGGTGGTGGAAACCTCCGCCTACGACCAGGAATCCACCGTGGCCCGCGAGGTGGGGGTCGGAGCTGCCGAATACCTTCTGCGGGTGCTCCGCCCGAAGGACCGGATCGTCATCAGCTGGGGCGGCGCCCTCCTGGGAATGGTGAACGCCCTGCGCCGCCACCCGCATCGCGACATGCGGGGCATCGCGGTCATCCAGGGTCTGGGCGCCGTGGTGGATCCCAGCCGGGACACGCATTCCACCGAGCTGGCGCGCCGGCTGGCCCACTTCCTCGGCGGGCAGGCGGTGCCTCTTCCCGGCTCCCGGCGTGGCCGGCAGCAGGCAGGCCAGAAACGCGTTCCTGCACGATCCGCCCGGTGGCGCGGGTGCTGGAAGAGGCCCGGTCCGCGGACCTCGCCTTTGTGGGCATCGGCGCGCCGCGCCAGGACTCCATCCTGATCCGCGAGGGCAGCATCGTGAGCTGGGCGGAGCTGGAGGCGCTGAAGAAAAAGGGCGCGGCGGGCGACATCAATCTCCGCTTCTTCGACAGCGAGGGCCGGGCCATCCCATCGGACCTCGACGACCGGGTGATAGGGCTGACGCTCGAGGATTTTCGCAGGATCCCCCACGTCGTGGGCGTCGCGGGCGGCGCCGCAAAGCTCGGCGCCATACGGGGCGCGCTGGAGGGGAAGCTGATCCACGTCCTGATCACGGACAATGTCACCGTGCTCAAGCTGCTGGAGCAGAGGGCCGCTGCCTCTCCTCCGCGGCCAAAAAGGAGAAACAGATGAGCAGGAAAACCATCGCCGTGCTGGCCACGCTGGATACAAAGGGGCGCGAGGCGGAGTTCCTGCGTGACCAGATACAGAAACACGGACAGAAAGCGCTCGTCATCGACGTGGGGGTGACCGGGACGCCGGGCGACCCGGGCGGATGTCACCCGTGAAGAGGTGGCGGAGGCCGGAGGCACCCCCCTTTCGCGTCTTCTTGCGAACCCGTCCCGGGAGGTGGCCGCGCCCGTCATGGCGGACGGGGCCACGAAGATCGTCGGCAGGCTCGCGGCGGAGGGGAAGATCCACGGAATCGTGGGACTGGGCGGAACCCAGGGCACGACGCTCTGCACAAAGGCGATGCGCGCGCTGCCGTACGGATTTCCGAAGGTCATGCTCTCCACCATGGCCTCGGGGAACGTTTCGCACTGGGTCGACATCCGTGACATCACCATGATGTTCTCGGTGACGGACATCATGGGTCTGAATCCCGTCATGCGGAAGATGCTGGCCAATGCCGCCGGGGCCGCGTGCGGCATGGCATCCTCGGAGGTGACCCTCTCCACCGGAGGCCAGCCCCTGGTCGCCGTCACCACGGTGGGCATCACCACGAAGGGCGCAATGAAGGCCGTCGAGGTGCTGGAAGCGGCCGGCTACGAGACCATCGTGTTCCACGCCATCGGCGCCGGCGGCCGCGCAATGGAGCAGATGATGAAGGAAGGGATCATCGGCGCGGTGCTCGACTATTCCACGATCGAGGTGTCCAACGAGATGTTCCACGCGCTGCTGGCGGGCGGGCCCGACCGCTGCACGACCGCGGGCTCACTCGGCCTGCCGCAGGTGATCGCGCCGGGCGCCATCGAGGTCCTCGTCTATAACGAGCCGGAGACCGTGCCTGCTCCCTACAACACCCGCACGTTGATCCGCCACAGCCCCCAGATCACGGACGTGCGGCTCAACGGAACCGAGATGGCCGCGGTGGGCAGGGAGCTTGCCCGCCGCCTGCAGTCCACGCGCGAGCCGGCGGTGTTCATGATCCCTACCGCGGGCTTCGACAGCTACGCGGTGAAGGGAGGCGGTTTCCACGATCCTGAATCCGATGCCGCGTTCGTGAAGGAGCTGAAGGCCCACCTGCCCGCCTGCATCAGGGTCGAGGAACGGAACACGCTACATCGATGACCCGGCATTTGCCACGGAAGCGGCCCGGACTCTCATCCAGCTGATCGAAGCGGGCGGGAAGCGCCGTCCGGCCGCGTCCTGAGCAGGGAGGAAGCGGAATGGCGAAGCGATACACGCGGAAGGATTTTCTCGAGCGGCTGCGCGCGGAGATCGCACGGGGCAAGCCCCTCGTGATGACCGGTGCCGGCAACGGCATCGCCGCGAAGTTCATCGAGAAGGGCGGGGTGGACATCCTCGGTGTGTACAACACGGGATATCTGCGCATGCAGGGCTACGGCTCGCTCGCCGGCATGCTGCCCATCGCGGACGCCAATGAGATGGTCTACACAATGGGGCGACGGGAGGTCCTGCCCCAGGTGAAAGAGGTCCCCGTGATCGCGGGGCTGAACGGGGTGGACCCCCTGCGCGACATGCGTCTGTTCCTGGAGGACTGCCGGCGGATCGGATACTCGGGCGTGCACAACTTCCCCACCGTGGCGTGGTTCGACGGAGAGTTTCGAAAGACGCTGGAGGGAACCGGGCTGGGCTACCAGCACGAGATCGACATGCTCGTCACTGCCCGGGAGCTGGACATGCTCGCCATCGGCTACGCCTTCAACGAGCAGGACTGCGAGCGCCTGATGAAGGAGGCGATGCCGGACATCTTCATCTTCCACGCGGGCATCACGCGGGGCGGCTCCACCGGCTACGCCGGGGGAAGCGATATCGCCGACACGGCAGCGCGCAGCCAGCGTCATTACGAGATTGCCCGGAAAATCAAGCCGGATGTCATCCTCCTGGCGCACGGAGCGGCCCTCGTGAATCCGGAGGATGCCCAGTACATGCTCGATCATACGGACTGCCACGGCGTGCAGCTCGGCTCCAGCATCGAGCGCATGGCCATCGAGAAACCCCTGGAGGAGCGCTCCGCCGCGTTCAAATCGATACGCTTCACGGGGCGCGGCAACGGACCACTGCGCCGGCAGAAAGGTTGAGCGTGGCGAGGGCGGTATTCTTCGGAAGCTCGGACAGCGTGTTTTCCCACCGGCACTTCCAGGCGCTGCTCCAGGCGGACTGCCGGATCGTGGGCGTCGTGGACGTGCCCCCGGCACGCCGCGGAAGCACGAACGCGGCGCGGCCGGACAGTGAGAGCTTTCCCGACGCAGCGATGCGCATGGGCATTCCGACTTTCGAGCCTGAGAATCCGAACACCCCGTCCTTCGTCGAGGAAATGCGGCGACTCACCCCTGATTTCTTCGTGGCAGTCGGCTACATGCTCCTGCTGAAGAGCGCTCTTCTGTCCCTCCCGCGCGTGGTTGCCGCCAACTTCCACGCGTCCCTGCTTCCCGCGTACCGGGGGAAACACCCGGTGTTCTGGGCGCTTCGGCACGGCGAGCCCTGGTGCGGGCTGACGGTGCATGAGATGGGCCCCGGCCTGGACACGGGGGACATCATCTTCCAGGTCCGGGTGCCGACACGGGAAACGGACTCCGTGTCTGCCCTGTATGAGCGAATCATGGCGGAGAGCCTGCCCCTGGTGCCCCGGCTGGCGGCGTGCGTCGAGGCGGGGAGCGTGCCCCGCGCTCCCCAACCGTCGGAGGGGGCGTCGTATTTCGGGGCGACCGTGGAAGACGACTTCCGCCTGGACTGGTTCATGGAGGCGGCGGTGCTCGCGCGATGGATTGCCGCCACTCCGGGACAGTGCTTCGCGGACTGCCGGCGCGAGCGGATCTTCTTCCTGGACGCACGAGTGTCGGAGGACGGGGGCGGCAGGGAACCCGGGACAGTCGTCAGGATGGCCCCGGAATGCTGCGAGATTTCCGCCGCGGGCGGAAATCTCCGCGTCTGCCGGGTGCGCACGGCGGACGGGCACGAGATGAGCGCGCGGGAGGCGTTCCTGAAGCTGCAGCTCGGGGAAGGCTCCCTCTGGGGAGGGGCGTGATGGCGAGGGTGAGCTTCGGGCGCCTCATGGCGGATGCCGAGCGGCGCGGGTACGCGGTGGGCTACTTCGAGAGCTGGAACATGGAATCGCTGCTGGCGGTGGCGGACGCGGCCGAGGCGGCGCGCTCACCCGTCATCCTGGGTTTCAGCGGGATCTGCGCTGCCGCACCCCGCGCGCACGGTGCAGGAGCACCTCTCCGACTACTACGCGCTGGGCGCCGCCGTATGTGACAGGCTCTCCGTGCCGGCGTGCCTCCTGTTCAACGAATCGGCCCGGTTCGACTGGGTGGTGGAAGCGGTGCGGCTCGGATTCGGTCTGGTGATGTTCACCGACGAGGAGCTGGCGTACGCGGACCTGGTGGCGCAGGTGAGACAGGTGTCACGCATTGCGCACGCGGCGGACGCGGCCGTGGAGGGAGAGATGGACTCCCTGCCCGGGCGTGGGCGGCACCCTGCACACGCCGCCGCCGGATACCGCCTCTGACCGATCCCGAGAAGGCGCGCGAGTTCGTTCAGGCAACGGAAGTGGACTCCCTTGCGATCAGCGTGGGCCAGGTCCACCTGCACGGCCGCAGCCCGGTACGGCTGGACCTGGACCGGGTGACGGCGCTGAAGGCCGCGGTCACGGTTCCCCTTGTCCTGCACGGGGCAACCTCCGTGACGCGCGCGGACCTGGCACGGGCAATTCAGCGCGGCGTCCGCAAGGTCAACGTCGGGAGCATTCTCAAGCGGACATTCTTCGAGGCCATGCGCGCCGCCAGCACCCGGGCGGGGGACTCCTACAATCCGTACGAAGTGATCGGCTCCGGAGTCTCGCGGACGTGATGGCGGCAGGCCCGCGCCGCCATGCAGAGGGTCGTGCAGGAGTACATGGAGCTGTTTGGCAGCGCGCAAAAAGCCGTCGGCTTCTAAGCGCGCCCGGGCGAATGCTGCACAGAGGAGGGAATATGGTTCACATCGGGATCAACACGGACAACTGGCGTCATGAGGACAAGCCGCTGGACTACTGCTTCGGCGTCATTGCGAAACTGGGCATCGAGTACACCGAGCTGGAAGCAACAGGCGGCACCGAGTTTTTCGAGGGCCTGGGGTTTTCGCCGTTCGTGCCGCTGGACAGCGATCCGCTGGAGCTGCGGAAGAAGATCGACGCGCACCATCTGAAGGTCTCCCAGCTCGACGTTTCATTCCCCATCAACCGCTGGGAGTGCATCGATTTCATACGCCGCGGCATCATCTTCGCGGGGCTGCTCGGCGTGCCGTGCGTGGACACGACGGACGGGAAATACAAGGTCCCCGGCATGTCGGACAAGGAGCAGGTCGACCGGATCATCTACCACCTGTCCCAGTGCATCTCGGTGGCGGAAAACCACAAGGTGATCATCAACGTCGAGCCGCACGGGCCGTTCACCACGAACCCGGAGACGCTCCTGCAGATCGTGGAGCACTTCCAGTCGCCCTGGGTCAAGATCAATTTCGACACGGGGAACAGCTTCATCGCCGGCCAGGATCCCCCGAAGTTCCTCGAGCAGGTCGCGAAGTACGTGACCCACGTGCATTGCAAGGACGTCAGCCACGAGCTCGCCGCGGCCGTGCGGGGCAAGGACACCGGTATCTCGGCCTCCGTCGTGCCCATCGGCAAGGGCGCCAACGCGGACAACATCTCGAAGTGCATCAAGATCCTGGAGGCGCGGAAGTGGGACGGGGTCTTCTGCATCGAGAGTGATGGGGAAAAGAACGTCATCGACTCGGTGGCGTGGCTGAGGACGCAGATCAGGAAATAGCGCCCGCGGGCAGGACGCGGCAGGGGCCCCCGGCGGTTCCCTGCCGGCATTTGTCCGGCTTACTTGACCGCCGGAGTGACGCTTCCGTTCAGATAGATCTCCTTGATGAACCAGTCGGTGTCGATCTGCACCAGAACGAACTTCGCAGGAATCGGACCGCCGACCGGCCAGGTCACGTCGAAGTTGTAGAATGTGGGCGGTCCGTAGATGTCCACGGTGACATTCGCCGGGTCCACATAGTCGTGGACGGAGAGGCTGTAGGTCTGGAAGGCTCCGGGCAGGACCACGCCGATTGCGTCCCAGTAGGCCTGCGTGCCCACGAGGGCGTAGTCCGCGGTCTGCCCCGGGGCGAAGTTCGCGCTCATGAGTGACTTGTCGCCGCTCAAGTCGGCGCCGAATTGCGAGAGGCGGTCCATCTTTGTGACGCCCAGCATCTGGCACGTCCCCAGCCCGAGCGCGACAATCGCCCCCACGGCAACAGCCAGCACGAATCGCGGCGCTGTCTTGAGAATCCTGCCCCGTCGCATACCTCCTCAATTTTAGTCCTTTTTCGGGCGTTTGTCCGTCCCTTTTGCTCCGCGGCGCGAATCCACGGAGTACCGTGGCGCAGAATCCGCCGGGTACGGCGGCGCGAATCACGCAACTGCACGGAGCACCGTGAAGGGGGCACCGCTGCGCATTGACCTGCCTGCCCCGCGCCTCTATCCTTTCTGCTCATGGCGGACATACTGGTTTTCGGGGCCCACCCCGACGACGCGGAATTCGGGATGGGCGCAAGCCTCGTCAAGTTCGTGCGCGGCGGGGCCTCCGTGGCGGTGTGCGTCCTGTCCCGCGGGGAAGCAGGCACTTTCGGCACACCGGAACAGCGCGAGGCCGAGATGAGGGCGGCCTCGGACAAGCTCGGGGGAGAGCTGGAAGTCCTGTCGTTCCGGGACTGCCAGATCCTCGACACCTATGAGGCGCGGGTGCGCGTGGCCGCCGTGGTGAGGAAGTTCCGGCCGAAGCTCGTTTTCGCGCCCTATCATACGAACCCGGGCAGTCACCGGGACGGCAGCGCCCATCCCGACCACATGGCAACAGGCGCAATCGTCCGCTCCGCCCTGCGCTATGCGCGGTTCTCCGGTCTGAAGGAATTGAAGGAAGAGCCATGGAATGCCGGGCATTTGCTGTACTACATGGTTCCCCTGTCGCGCGCACCCACACTGCTGAATGACGTATCGCCCTTCATGGAAGAGTGGGAAAGCGTCGCGCGCTGTCATGAGTCGCAGACAAAGATCCGGGAAGGATTGATCCTGCAGGTCCTCAGGGGCATTCGCGTCTCATATGGAATCATGATGGGCGTGGCCTTTGCGGAAGCTTTCCTCAATGAAGAGCCGCTGGCGTTCGACCTGGGGTCTTTCCTGCAGACAAAGGGAGCGTGAAAAAATGAAAACATGGTTGACGGCAGGGCTGCGGCCGGTCCTTTCGAAACGATATCTCACGGTTGTCCTGATCGTCGCTGCCGTGAACATGCTCTACCTGCTTGTCGTATCGTTGAACCCGCTCCTCTTGTACCTCTCCCTCGTGTTCCTCGTCCTCTACGGTGTTTCCCGCCTGTTGAGGGACCCTGCCGAGGACGCCGAAGGAGCAAAAAGGCCGGCAAGTCGAAAAGCCCTGCTCCCCCTGGCCGCGATCCTGCTCGTCTCATTTGCCCTGCGCGCCATCGGGGCGAGCTGGGGTTTCCCCCTCTTCGGGCACCCGGATGAACCTGCCGTGACTGACCCCGCTGTGGAGATGATCGGCCGGGGGACCATTCGATCCCGGCTTTTACAGCCGTCCGAACCACATCAGCATCTACGCGAGTGAGATCCTGTACCCCGTCATCGACAAGGCGCTCCCTCACGACGGAAACCTCCCCGGCTTTGCCCGGGACATGAAGCCCTTCTATCTTGCCTCCCGCCTCGTCACGGCGTGCGGGGGTGTGCTCCTGACTGCTGCCGCGTACCTCGTCGGAAGCATGACCGGGCCCGTTGTGGGTGTCATTGCCGCGGCGCTCTTTGCCCTGCTTCCGCCGTTCGTCGAGAATTCTCATTACATTACTCCGGACATACCGGTGACGGCGATTCTCACGCTCGTTCTTCTCTTCTGTATCCGGTACCTCCGAGACGGCCGTGTGCGCGATCTTTTCCTTGCCCTTGTCTTTTCATGCGTCGCAATCGCCGAGAAGTACCCGGCATTCCTTACTCTCCCTCTTCTCCTGGCGATCGTGGTTTTCCGCGCGCGTGAGGGAAGCTCCGCGGTGTTCTCAGCCGGGGGGAATGCGCCGCTTCGAGACCGGAAGGCCGTCATTGCCATGCTTGTGATCGCGGGGGCGCTCATCGCAGTGGGTGCGTATGTGTATCGACACCCCGACTTCTCCCCGGCGTTTCAAGGAATACTTGAGCTCGGCTCTGCACAGGCCGGTCCCGGCCAACTTCGTGGCGCGGGTCCTCACGATTGCGAAGCTGGTCGTGGCGGGCGGACTGCTCCTCGGCGCGTTGGCTGTTTTCCTCCGGTTCCTCAGGGGCGAGAAGTATCGGCTCTCATTGTTCGTCCTCGTCGGGATGCCCCTCGTCCTGTTTCTCATCACGCCGTACCTCTTCATCAATTTCAGCGGTGCCTTGTCGGCCATCAGCCGCGAGTCGAAAAGCGCGCACCTGGGAGCGGACAACCTTGGATACCTTGGAAACCTCTTCTTCTACGCAAGGGTCTATCTCGATGCGGCCGGAATCGTCTCCCTTCTTTTCCTGGCGATAGGGATTGCCTGTATCTTCCGGGAAAGGTCCCTTCTTCCCCTCCTTTTCAGCTTTTTCTACTGGGTGTGCCTGTCGGCGCTGGGTCTTCACTGGCCGCGATGGGCACTGCCGATGTTCGTGGGTCCCCTCCTTCTCGTGTCTCTCGGGCTGCACCGCGCGTACCTGCTGCTGCGGGAGAAGATCGGCCGCGGCGGCGCTCTTGCGGTGCTGGGTGTGCTCTGCGCGGTTCCTGCGGCGAGCCTGGTTCTCACGA
Organism: uncultured Spirochaetota bacterium; assembly: GCA_963734545.1. Lineage (GTDB taxonomy): Bacteria > Spirochaetota > Spirochaetia > SZUA-6 > Fen-1364 > Fen-1364. The sequence goes on from CAVTHO010000003.1 coordinate 127,057, forward strand.
GCGTCACCACGACGTATCAGCTTGCACGGGAAGATACGCGGGCAGTCTCGCTGCGCTGGTGCAACGATCATGGCCTGACCGCGCAGAATACGGTGTATGACGGGTATACGCCCTTCAGGGCAAGCGGCGCACAGACCGTTGACTATCCTGGATCCGCGGACAAGGAGTATGTCGTTGTTTCTTCGGAGATATACGACCGGTATCTGTCCGAGAAGACGCGCTACAAGGCACAGGCGGACATGTACGCGCGCATCTTTGCGCTGCCGCTCCTGGCTTCCTTCACGCCGGTGACAGCCGGGGTTTCCACGTCCTTCGAGCTGGGCAATATACCGGCGCAGTGGGATCTGCTGAAGAAGCTCGGCGGCAGCAACGGCCCTGCGTACGGGGGTCCGACGATCCTGATCTATCGAAAATCGCCTTGATGTCCGTCGGAAGCCGTGAAGCCGCTCTTTCTTTCGGGCCTGAACGAAATGAGCTTGTTGCCCGCGAAGTTCAGGCCGGTATAGACGACCATGGCAAGCACCTGCGCCAGCAGTTTCGGCGTGTGGAGCTTCTCCACCATGAGCGCGAGAGCGCCGGACTGAACGAGGTAGCAGACGGCAAACACAACGAGAAAGGACGCGCCCTCCTTCAGCAGGGGACGGCTGCTCTTGAACGTCCAGAGCTTGTTCCAGATGAAACTGTTGACGAGCCCCAGCGCATAGCCGCACACGTTTGAAAGAAGATAGTTGAGCCCCGCGACCTCCATGAGGATGAAAATGGTGGCGAGCGTGACCAGGGTGTTCATGATGCCGACCAGCCCGAATCTCACGAGCTGTCCGGAGGCTGCGTACCAGCCCGGCTTCATGTCCCCGGGTCCTCCGGGGCATTGATGCTTTCCTGAATTATGTATTGCGGCCGCTTCTTGACCTCGTCAAAGACGATTGCAAGATAGGAGCCCAGGATACCGAGACAGAGAAGCTGGACTCCGCCGAAAAAGATGATCGAAATCACGGTCGATGCCCATCCTGGCACGAGGGAAACCTCTTGCGAGAAATACGTCACCAGGACGTAGACCGCCAGCAGAATGCCGACTGCAATCGAGACAAGCCCGACGGTCGTCGCCAGCTTGAGAGGTTTTGCGCTGAAATACTGGACGCCGTGAGAGGCGAACTTCAGCATCTTGCGGAAGGGGTACTTGGTCTTCCCGGCGAATCTTTCCTCCCGCTGGTAGGGCAGCGCCACCTGCTTGAAACCCATCCAGTGGATGAGGCCGCGCAGGTACTCCTTTCTCTCCGGCATTTTTTTGAAGGTATCGATGATTCTGCGATCGATCAGTCGGAAGTCTCCCGTGTCTTTCGGCGGCTTCTGCGTATCAGACAGGAAGCTGAGGAGGCGGTAGAACCAATATGCGCTCAGTCTCTTGAAAATGCTGTCACCCTTTCTCGAGGTGCGAAGGCCGTAGACGATATTTGCCTCCTGCGTGAGGTGGACTCTGACCATGTCGCCTATGAGCTCAGGAGGGTCCTGAAGATCCGCATCTATGATGACGGCAACGTCGCCGGTACAGTTCTCGATGCCGGCGGCGACGGCGGGCTGATGACCGAAATTGCGGGAGAAGCTGAGGACCCGGACGTCCGGGTCTGCGCGGGCTATCGCGCGCAGTATTTCCAGGGTGCGGTCCCTGCTTCCGTCGTTGATGAACAGGATTTCCCGGCGGGAGGCCCCCGCATCCTTCAGGGAACGATCCACCCGCGCGTACGTCGCGGCGATCACTTCCTCTTCGTTGTAGCAGGGAATGATGACGGAGAGCTTGAGATCCATGATGGATTCCGGTTGCACGCCGAAATCAGTATAGGTCAGGCTCATCTGCCTGTCAAATTGAGCCGCGGGGGGGCGTACCGACTTTCGCAGGTTCTGATATACTCACCCGGATCATGGAAGCAGAGCTGGCGATAAACCCCGCGCGCGTCCTCGGACAGAGAGACCCGAAGATATACGGGCACTTCATCGAACACTTTCACCGACAGATCTACGGCGGCATCTACGCTCCCGGATCCCCGCTGTCCGACGCGGCAGGCCTTCGACGCGACGTGTGTGAGGCGATACGGGCCCTGCGGCCGCCGATCATCAGATGGCCCGGCGGGTGCTATGTCTCGGCATACCACTGGGAGGACGGGGTGGGTCCCACCCGTTCCCCGCGCTTCGACAAGGCGTGGAGGGTCGAAGACAGCAACACTTTCGGCACGGACGAGTTCATCGGCTTCTGCAGAAAAGTCGGGGCGGAACCCTACATCTGCACGAACGCGGGATCAGGAACGTCCGAGGAGATGAGCAACTGGGTCGAGTACTGCAACCTGGCCGATCAGGGCAGATGGGCGCGTCTGCGGAAGGACAACGGATCCGCGGCGCCTCACGGTGTCAGGTACTGGAGCATCGGCAACGAGAACTACGGGGACTGGGAAATAGGGGCAAAGACGGCCGAAGAATGGGCCCGGTTCGTCAAGGAATCCGGGAAGATGATGAAGGCCGTGGACCCTTCGATCCAGCTCATGGCCGCGAGCGTTGCCGAGCTCGACTGGAACCTCCGGCTCCTGCGGGAGGCGGGCAAGGTCCTGGACTGGATATCCATTCACGGCTACTGGGATCCCCTGTGGGAGCGCAATGATCTCAGCTCGTATGAAACGTGCATGGCCTTCACGACCACGATCGAGGAGAAGATCACCACGACGGAGCACATACTCGGCGCGCTCGGATTGCTCGGCAGGATCAGGATCGCGTTCGACGAGTGGAACCTGCGCGGATGGCATCATCCGAACCGCTGGTCGTCGACGGAGGATTTCCTGACTCCCCGGGACAAGAATGACCTGAACGCCAGCTACACGATGGCGGACGCCGTTTTCACCGCTTGTTTCCTGAACGAGTGCCTGCGGCACTGCCGGACGGTCGGAATGGCGAATTTCGCTCCGCTGGTGAACGCACGGGGACTCATTTTCGCGCACGATGCCGGGATCGTCCTTCGATCCACGTATTTCGTCTTCCAGCTTTTCACCCGGCACATGGGGGACGTGGTCCTGGATTCCTGGCTCAGTCGAAATGCCGATTTCTCCGTGACGCGGCCTGAGGGAGATGTTCTGGTCCCTGCAATCGATGCGGTGGCCACCCGATCCACCGGCGAAGATGCGCTTCGCATCGCAGTCGTGAACAGGCACCCGGAAATGCCGGTCAGCCTGACGATCAGCGGCACCGCTGTCCACCGATTCTCGAAGGCGACCGTGCACACCCTCGGCGCGCCGTCAAAGGACTCGTACAACGATACGGACAAGCCCGACGTCGTGGCCCCGGGCCAGGATTCGTACTCCCTGAAAGAGAGCGACCGGACTCGTCTGGACATCCCGCCGCACTCGGTCTCCGTGATCGTGCTTGCATAGCGTGCGGGTGAAGGAGGAGCCATGGAAAGGCTGGAAGGTCGGACGGCTCTGGTCGCGGGGGGCGGGAGCGGCATCGGACATGCAATCGCCAGCCGGTTTCACCAGGAAGGGGCCTTTGTTTTCATCTGCGGCCGCCGGGAGGCGAAGCTCGTGGACGCATGCACCGTCATTTCCCCCTCCGGCGAGCGGATAGCCGGAGTCCCGGCCGACGTGACACGGGATGCGGACATCGGCAGGGTGGTGCGGGAGGTGGGGGCAAGGGCCGGGGGGCTGGATATCCTGGCCAACTGCTCCGGCATGATGCGATTTGGAAAGCTCGAATCCCTCGATCCCGCCCTGCTCGGCGAGATGTTCAATGCCAATACGTTCGCTCCCTGGAGATTGTCTTCGGCCGTGCTCCCCCTCATGAGGGCGCGCGGAGGAGGCTCCATCGTGAACATTTCTTCGATCTCGGGGCTGCGCCCGTTCGAAGGAAGCGGCGCCTACTGCATGGCCAAGGCCGCCCTTATCATGATGTCCCAGGTGATGGCGCTCGAGCTCGCTTCGGAGAATATCAGGGTGAATGTGATCTGCCCCGGGATGGTGGAGGACACGGAGCTGGGGGACGCCATATTCTCCCCGGACCAGGTCCGTGCGTCCTACGAGAGGTTCCGCCCCCTGCATCCTCTGGGCCGGAACGGGAAACCGGGAGACATCGCGGAAGCGGCTCTTTTTTTCGCCTCGTCGGAAAGCTCCTGGGCAACCGGATCCGTTCTTCCCCTCGACGGGGGCAGGCACCTCACCACCAACAAGCCGGGCTGACAACGAAGCTGTTCGGCCTGGCGGTCTGACCGCGGACAGGGACAGGGGAAGCTCTGCGTCAGCGCGGCCTTCGGCTGTCATCTTTCTCCGGGAAAGGCCTTTTTTGGTCCTGGCCGATTATAGTTGACAACTCTCGATCCGGCGCGATAGGATGGTTCTCGTGGTCTGACAGCTATACCAAGACCATCCAACCGATTGAGGAGAGCATGTTCGAACGCCTGCATTCGCAGAAGAACTACATGCAGATCGCGCGGCAGATCCGCAATCTGATCCGTGATGGAACCTTGAAGGTGGGGCAGCAGCTCCCGCCCGAACGGGCCCTCGTGGAGCAGTTCGGCGCTTCCCGGGCGAGCATCCGGGAGGCGTTGAGCGCGCTGGAGATGCTCGGGCTGATCGAGTGCAGGAGCGGACAGGGCAACTACATCAAGGCGGACGGCTCCACCGGCACGATCGACGGGGAGATGCTCCGCACCCTGCTGCTGGACCACGACCCCTACGAGATTTTCGAGACCCGTCTCGAGCTGGAGCCCAGCATGTCCGCCCTTGCGGCGGAGCGGGCTACCGACGAGGAACGGGACAAGCTGAAGGCCCACGTGGAGACACTGGCCGCGCTCGGCGAGCCGGATCCGCGCCGAGGGTTTCAAAGACGCGACCATCGAAGAATACATGGAAGAAGACAGGAAGTTCCACCTGCAGATCGGCAGATGCGCCCACAACAATGTGCTTTTCACGGTTTTTTCAGGGGTGAACCTCATGATGAAAGAGACCCACTGGAAGGCAATGAAGAGCAAAGGGTTGATGGACGAGAGCAATATCACTGCATACGCGGTCGAGCATGAGGCCATCCTGGCCGCCATATTGTCGAAAGACCCCCGGGCGGCCCAGCGGGAAGCGAAAAAGCACATCCTCATGCTGAAGAAGACTCTGTTTTAAGAACCGATTTCAATACGGAGGAAGGAAAATGCTTTCAGGGAGCGAAGTCAAAGGAGTCATCCCGGCCCTTGTCACACCGTTCACGAAGAACGACCAGGTGGACCTGAAGGGCGTGGAGACGATCACGAAGTTCCTCGTGGAGAACGGCGTGCATGCCCTGATGCCCGTGGGCGGGACGGGGGAGTTTCCCAGCCTCCTGCGGGAGGAAAAGCGGGACGTGGTCGCGGCCGTGGCACGCGTGGCCAAGGGGAAGGTCCCCATCATCCCGGGAACGGCCGCCTGCAGCACGCGCGAGGTGATCCTCCTCAGCAACGAAGCGTACGAAGCGGGGGCCGACGCGGTGATCGTGACCGCGCCCTACTACTTCAAGCTCCCCGATGAGTCGCTCATCCAGCACTACACGACCGTGGCGCACAACGTCGACTGCCCTGTTGTCGTGTACAACAATCCCCTCTATACCGGCAATCCCATGAGCCCGCAGCTCATCGCGGGGCTCATGGCGGTGAAGAACATCATCGGCGTGAAGAACAGCGCCTCTGACATGGGCCAGCTCATCGAAATGATCCGTCTTTCCCCCCAGGGGAAATCCCTGTGCACCGGCATCGACAGCCAGTTCTACCCGGCGCTGTGCGTGGGGGCCTCGGGTCTCTACTCCACTGCCGCCGGAATCATTCCTGCCCAGATGGTGAAGCTGTACGAGCTGTTCCTCCAGGGAAAACACGCGGAGGCGCTTGCGCTCAACATGAAGCTCCAATCCTTGAACAGGTACCTCGAGTACGATCCGGGGTACGTGGCCCCGGCCAAGGAGGCGCTCAATCTGCTGGGTCTTCCCGGCGGGTGCCTGCGCGCGCCCCTGCCCCAGCTTACCGCGGCGGAAAAGGCGGGCGTGAAGGCCGCGCTCACGACCATCGGGGTCTTATGAAGCTCCGAATGGGTGTCGACACCGGAGGCACTTTCACCGACGGTGTGGTGATCGACGCACACGGCGCCATCCACAACTTCAAGGAGCTGTCCACGCCGAAGGATCCCTCCATCGGCCTGTACAATGTCATCCGCAAGGCCGCCGCGCATTTCGGCAAGGACGTGAAAGGCTTTCTCGGGGACCTCGACTTCTTCGCGCACGGCACCACCGTGGCGACCAATACGCTTCTCACGGGAACGGGAGCATGCACGGGGCTCATTCTCACGAAAGGGTTCCGTGACACGCTGGAGATGCGGAGGGCCCACAAGGAAAACATCTGGGACCTCTACCTGCCCGTGGCCCCGCCCCTCGTGCCCCGGCGCCTGCGCATCGGCGTGCGGGAAAGGATCGACTGCGCGGGGCGCATCGTGCAGCCCCTCGAGGAGCAGGACGTGCGGGACGCGTGCGCGATTTTCAAGCGGGAGGGCGTGAAGGCGGTGGCCGTGTGCACCCTCTTCTCCTTCCTCAATGACGCGCACGAAAAGGCCATCCAGGCCATCGTCCGGGAGGAGATGCCCGACGCGTTCATCTCCATCTCCTCCGAGGTGCTTTCCCAGATACGCGAGTATGAGCGCATGTCGACCACCGTGGCGAACGCCTACGTGGGACCCCGGCTGACCGTCTACCTGTCGACCCTCGAGCGGAAGCTGAAGAATGACGGGCTCTCCCGGGCCTTCTACATCACTGCCTCGAACGCCGGGGTCATGACGGCGGAAACGGCCATTCGCCACGCATCCGCGACCCTGCTCTCCGGCCCGGCCGCCGGCGCCGTGGGGGGCATATTCTTCGCCGAGCTGCTCGGCCGCGGCAACCTCATCACCATGGACATGGGAGGTACCTCGTTCGACGTGACCCTGGTGAGCGAGGGCAAGGTGACGCTGAGCACCGAGGGCTCCATTGCCGGCTACCGGATCGCCAAGCCGATGATCGACATCAACACGATCGGCGCGGGAGGCGGCTCGATCGCCTGGATCGACGCCGGCGGGATGCTCAAGGTGGGGCCGGCCTCGGCAGGCTCCGACCCCGGGCCCGTCTGCTACGACCTGGGCGGAGAAAAGCCCACGGTGACGGATGCGAACCTCCTCCTCGGGTTCCTGGACAAGGACTACTTCCTCGGGGGAGAGATGAAGGTCAACGAGGGGCGGGCGCGGGCAGCGATGCAGAAGCTGATCGCGGAACCGCTCGGAATGTCCGTCGAGCAGGCGGCCGCGGGCGTGTTCCGGATCATCAACCAGAGCATGGCGGATGCCACCAAGGTGGTGTCCGTCCAGCGCGGCCACGATCCGCGCGAGTATGCGCTGGTGAGCGCCGGCGGGGCGTGCTCCATCCATGCGTGCAAGATCGCGGAGGAGGTCGGCTCCACGACCGTCATTGTGCCGCGGGCGGCCAGCGTCTTCTGCGCGCTGGGCATGCTCGAGTCCGACATCCGCCTGGACACCTTGAAGACCTGTCACGCGGTGATCCCGGGAATCGATCTGGACGAATTCAACCGGATCATTGCCCAGGCGGAAAAGCAGGCCCTCACGGAGCTGCTGCAGGAGGGCGTGGAACGGGAGCGCGCGCGGCTGGTCAGGCATCTGGACATGCGCTACGTGGGCCAGCATCACGAGGTGAGCGTCGAGATTCCCTCCGGCTGCCTCATCGAAGAAAAGCACGTCGCGACAATCTCGGACGCCTTCCACAAGGCCCACGAGAGGCTCTATACGTACGCCACGCCGGAGAATCCGCAGGAGATCATGAATCTCCGCATCACTGCCGTCGGCGCGGTGGACAAGACGGGGCTTTCCCCGCGCCCCCTCGGAGGGCAGGACGCCTCGAAGGCGCGCAAGGGAACGCGGAAGCTGCGCTTCCAGGACAGCGACAAATGCGTCGAGGTCCCGGTCTACGACAGGGACCGCCTGGCGCCGGGAAACACGGATACCGGGTCCCGCGGTCATCGAGGAGCGGATTACCACCATCGTGGTGCACCCCGGCTGGGACGCGCAGGTGGATGCGTTCGAGAACGTGGTGATGGAGGCGCGGGCATGAGCGTCGCAGAGGCAGAATCCGCGAAGAAGGAATTCGAAGGGGCGCGGGACCCCATCACCCTCTCCGTCATCTACAATCGCCTGCTCACGATCAACCAGGAGATGGGGATCACCATGATCAACACCTCCATCTCCCCGATCTTCGCGGAGGTGCACGACTTCTCCTGCGCAATCTGCGACTGGGCGAACAGGATCGTGGCGCAGATCGACGGGGTGCCGTCCCATACCGCCTCGGTCATGGAAGCGGTCAAGGCAGTCGGCCGGGAGTTCGGCGACGACATACACCCCGGCGATGTGTTCGTGCTCAATGACCCGTACCTCGGCGGCACGCACCTGCCCGACATCACCATCATGAAGCCCGTCTACTACGAGGGGAAGCTCCAGTTCATCGCCATCAATCGCGCGCATCACGGCGACGTGGGCGGCATCGAGCCGGGCTCCTACGCGCCGAGCGCCCGCGAGCTCTTTCACGAGGGAATCAGGATCCCGCCGCTGCGCATCTATCGGGACGAAAAACCCATCATGGACGTGGTGAACATGATCCGCATCAACACCCGGATGCCCGACGCCCTGTGGGTGGACATGAAGGCGCAGGTGGCCTCCTGCCGCGTGGCGGAAAAGCGGATCCTCGAGCTCCTGGCCAAGTACGGGGTCGAGAAGACGCGCGCGACCATCGAGGACATCCACGGATACGCGGAGCGCCGGATGCGCCGGGAGATCGAGCGCCTGCCGGACGGCGTCTACAACGGGGAGACATTCCTCGATTCCGACGGATTTACCGACACGCCCATCAGGATCAGGGTGTCCATCCGCATCAAGGGCGACGAAGCCTGGGTGGATTTCGACGGGTCGGATCCCCAGGTGACCGGATTCGTGAACTCCCCGATGGCCAACACGGCCACCTGCGTGTACGTGGCTTTTCTCACCACGGTCACGACACCCGACATTCCCCACAACGAGGGCGTGTACCGGCCGGTGCACATCAGCGCGCCGGAGGGAAGCATCGTGAATCCCCGGTTCCCCGCGCCGGTGGCCTCCTGCACACTGGACACCGCGTGCGCCATCCTCGAGGCTTGCTGGATGGCGCTTTCCCAGGTGCTGCCGGACAGGGTCCCCGCCGGCTGGAACAGGTGGAACGGTCCCACGATCACCGGTGTCGATCCGAGGACGAACAACTTCTACGTCATGTTCGGGTTCAATGGGTTCGGCGGCGCGGGCGGCATGCCCGGCATGGACGGCCGGCACTATATCGGGGACGGCATCGACCTCGGCGGATTGATCGCGCCGAACATCGAGACGAACGAGAGCGACTATCCCCACCTCACGGAGTTCAATGAGCTCACCACGGATTCCTGCGGCGCCGGAAAGTGGCGCGGCGGCTGCGGAGCGCGCTACAGGGTGACGCTGCATGACGCGAGCCCCACACTGGTGATGTTCGGAGACGGCAAGAAGACGGCGCCCTACGGGCTGTTCGGCGGCCGGCCGGGCTCGTGCAACCTCGCGTTCATCAACGAGGGGAAGCCGACCCAGCGGGAGCTCAAGGCCAAGGAGACCGTATCCCTGGCCAGGGGGGACACCTACACGTCCTACCCTTCAGGCGGCGGGGGGTGGGGGAACCCGTTGGAGAGGGACCCCGAGAGCGTGCGGGACGATGTCCGCAACGAGATCATCTCCCCGCAGAGCGCGGAAAAGATCTACCGTGTGGTCCTCGAGGGGCCCGCATACACGATCAACAGGGAGCGGACCCTCGCGCTTCGCGGGGCGCGGTAGGCAAGGAGGGAGACATGCAGCAGATCCGCAGGATCGCGGTGCTGGGTGCGGGAAGCGGCGGCTTCATGTGCGCGGCGGACCTTGGCAGCATGGGGTACGAAGTTGCCCTGTTCTCCCGGGAGCTCGACCGCATACGGGGTGTGAAGGAAAGGGGGACCATCGAGGTCCTCGACATAGATTCCCGGCCCACCGGGATGTGCGGCAAGGTGGCGCTTGCCACCAGCGACATCAGGGAGGCGGTGCGCGGCGCGCAGGTAATCCTCAATCCGATTCCCTATTTCGCCTGTGAAGAGTATGCCCGGATGGTGCTGCCCCATCTCGAGGAAGGGCAGGTCGTGATCTATCTCGGAAAGGGCGGAGCCTGCCTCACGTGGGCCAAGGTGATGCGCGAGCTCGGGATCCGCAGGAGAGTGTATCTTGCCGACACGAACACCCTTCCGTACGGCGCGTCGCGGATGGGTGATCACCAGGTCAGGCTGGAGAACAGGACCCAGAATCTCATCCTCGCAACATTTCCGGGCAGGGACGTCGACGCCGTGGCGGCAGTGGCGGAGCAGCTGTTCACGAAGGCGCATGGCTATGACATCCGCAGGGGCCAGAACGCCATCGATTCGATCCTCGTGGACTACAACGCCATCACCCACACTCCGCCCATGGTCTGCAACGCGGCGCGCATCGAGCTGGGGGAGAAGCCTTTTTTCCTCTTCGGGAAGAGGGAGAACACCCCGTCGGTGGTGCGGCTGATCGAGCGCATCGACAGGGAGCGAATGGCCATAGGCGAAGCCCTGGGGCTGAAGCAGTGGACGCTCGAGGAAGAGATCAAGATGGTGAAGTGGAATCCACACGGCGAGGATTTCGTGCTTCCGCTGTACGAGGCCATCCACACGCCGTTTCTCGAGGTGTGTGAGGGCCCCTACACGCTGGACACCCGGCACCTCAAGGAAGACATACCCTACGGGCTGGTCACCTATTCGTCCCTGGGCCGGATGCTGGGAGTGCCGACGCCCGTGACAGATGCCATCATCACCATGTCCGAGGTGCTTCTCTCGAAAGATTTCCGCGCCATGGGCCGGACCGTGCAGTCCATGGGCATCAATCCTTCCTGGTCGCGCAGGAAACTGTCGAAATACCTGCGCGAGGGAGCAGCGTGAACCACGTTCATACAAGGGGGAAACGAGCATGAAAGACTTGAAGGGTCGAGATCTGAAGGGAATCGCCGATTTCACCGCCGAGGAGATCGAGTTCACGCTCGAAGTCTCCCGGCTCCTGAAGCTCGAGCAGAAGATGGGAAAGCCCCACCGGCTGCTGGAGGGAAAGACGCTGGCAGCCATCTTCGAGACGCAGTCCACCCGGACGAGCATTTCCTTCGAGACGGCCATGACCCAGCTCGGCGGCCACATGATCTACCTGGACGAGAACCGGATGTGGGTCGGCACCGCGGCAGAGGAAGACTGGCACGACACGGTGAAGACCATCGACCGCTACGCGGACGCAATCGCCTACCGGGCGATCCGGCGTGATATGCTGGAAAACGCCGCGGAGTACGCCCGCATCCCTCTCATCAATGCGTCCTGCCCCGTGGAGCATCCCTGCCAGGCATTCGCGGACGTCATGACCATGATCGAGAAGAAGGGCCCGGTGAAAAAGGCCAAGGTTGCGCTCCTCTGGGGCTACCGGACCGCGAACCCTCCGGCAGGCCTGACCAACTCGCTCATGCTGATGGCGGGAAAGCTCGGGTTCCAGCTCGACGTGGCGTGCCCGGTGGGATTCGATCCCGACATGGGCGTCAAGTCGGAGGCGGACCGGGAGGCCGCAGCGAGCGGAGGGAGCGTGAAGATCGTCCGTTCCTACGAGGAGGCGGTGAAAGACGCCGACTTCGTCAGCATCTACTCGTGGGTGTCACCCGAAGTTTTCGCCAAGGGACTGGAGACGCACTTCAAGGGAGACCCTGAGTTCCAGGAGAAGAAGAAAAAGCTGAAGGACGCCTGGTGCGTGAACAAGAAGACCATGAGCATGGCCCCCCGGGACAGCAGGGTGATGCACTGCATCCCGGTGTCGAGGAACAACGAGGTGACGGACGAGGTACTGAACTCTCCGCAGAGCATCATCTTCGACGAGGCGGAGAACAGGCTGCACACCGAAAAGGCGATCCTGGCGCTCCTCATGGGCGGCTACAGGTAAGGCAGGGGCTTCGTGATGAGAATCGTCCACTATATCAACCAGTTCTTCGCGGGAATCGGGGGGGAAGAAAAGGGCGGCTCCCCCCTCGAGCACTGCGATGGCCCCAAGGGCCCCGGCGTGGGCCTGCTTCCCCTCATGGGCGGCGAGGCCGAGATCGTGCGCACGATCTGGTGCGGTGACAACCTGATCAACCAGGAGCAGGAGCGGATCCTCGGTGAGATCGAGAAGCTGATCCGGGAAGTGAAACCCGACGTCGTGGTGGCCGGCCCGGCCTTCAACGCGGGCCGGTACGGGCTGGCGTGCGGCATGGTGGCGAAGCTGTGCACGGAAAAGCTCGGGATCCCCGCGCTCATCGGGCTGTTTCCCGAGAATCCCGCTGTCGAGATCTACCGCAAGGACGCCTATATCTATCCCTGCGCGGAGACCGCGGTGGGCATGCGCAAGGACCTGCCTGGCCTGGCGAAGCTCCTCGTGCGGCTGGCAAAGAACGGGAAGCTCGGGCCCGCGGCAGTGGAAGGTTACCTTCCCCGGGGGTACCGTTACAACGAGATCGTGGCAGCGAACGCCGCGGTGCGGTCCATCGAAATGCTGAAGAAGCGCCTCAAAGGGGAGAACCCCCTGACCGAGGTGCCCCTGCGGACCTTCGAGAAGGTTCCCCCGGCCGCGCCGGTGCGCAATCTCCGGGAGGCAACTGTCGCGATCGTTACCGGCGGCGGCATGGTGCCGAAAGGAAACCCGGACAAGCTGAAGCAGGCATTCGCCGATTCCTTCGGCACGTACTCGATCGCGGGAATGAACGAGCTGCCCGCGGGGGACTTCAAGGGCATTCACGGCGGCTACGACTCGACCTGGGTGGACGAGGACCCCGACAGGGTCGTTCCCGTCGACGTGCTGCGCGGCCTCGAGAAGGAAGGCAGGTTCAAGCGCCTCCTGAATGAGTACGTGGTGCTGTGCGGCATCGGCACCAATGTGGCCATGAGCAGGAAGCTCGGCGCCGACATCGCCGAGCAGCTCAAGAGAAGGGAGGTATCGGCCGCCATCTACACCTCCACATGAGGAACCTGCACTCGTTGCGTGTCAACGATGCAGAAAGAGGCTGAAAGGGCCGGTATCCCCACAGCCTTGATCACCGCGATACCGTCCGTGGCGAAGTCGGTCGGGGTGAGCAGGATCATCACCGGAGGCGGCATCCCTTATCCGGTGGGCAACCCCTCCCTGCCCCGGGAGCGCGAGATCGAGTTCAGGAAGCGCCTCGTGGAAAAGGCGCTCGAGGCTGTCAGCACGGAGGTCAAAGGGCCCACCGTGTTCGATGTGAGCCTGTAGGCGGAGGGACAGATGAGGCTGGAACGTGGTTACTTCCGCATCCGCAATCTCCTCTTCGGCGCGGAGACGTCCCTGGCGGACGGCGTGCTCACCGTGAACCGGGACGAGCTCACGCAGCGCGCTGCTGACGGAGGACCAGAACACCCAGGTCGCGTCCCTCACACTCGAGATCGTGAAGCCGGGTGAGGACGCGCGGATCGTGCACGTGCTGGACACGCTCCAGCCGGGGGTGAAGGTCGAGCGGGGAGGGCGAGTTCATGCCCGGCCAGCTCTGCGACCCGACGATCGTCGGGAGCGGCGACAACGCACCTGTTCGACAATCTCGCCGTGATGGAGTGCGCCGAGCTTCCGTGGGCGGGCAAGTCCGCGCTGCTGTACGCGCGGGATGCCATCGTCGACATGGTCGGCCCGGCCGCGGCCTACTCGCCGTTCTCCGAGACCTTCAACCTCGTGCTGCGCATGACGATGAAGGACGGGGCAAGCGATGTGGAATACGACGAGATCGGTGCGGCACGCGGGGATCCGCGCGGCGCGATATCTCGGCGCGGCTGCTCAAGGACCGCGCGCCCGAGGAGACCGAGACATTCGATTTCACGCGCCGGTGGACCCGAAGCTGCCCCGGGTGGCCTACGTGACCCAGTGCCAGAACCAGGGCACGTATTCGAACACGTTTCTCTACGGCAAGGAAGTGAGCAACCTCGTGCCCGTCAGCCTATTCGCCCACAGAGGTCATGGACGGCTGCATCGTGAGCGGCAACTACGTGTGGCCCTGCTTCAAGATTCCGTCCTTTCTCCAGGCGAACCTGCCCGTGGTCATGGAGCTCTCCCGAAGGCACGGCAAGAACGCTCAATTTCGTCGGCGTGGTCTTCGACAGAGGCCACAACAACTCCCACTTCGAGAAGCAGCGCGTTGCCAACCTGGCCGCCTCGCAGGTGCGGAGGCTCGGCGCGCAGGGCGTGGTCATTTCCTGGGAAGGCGGCGGCAACGCGGCAACGGACGCGATGCTCACGCTCCAGACCTGTGAGAAGTGGGGCATCAAGGCAGTGGCGTTCACCTTCGAGTTCGGCGGACCCGACGGCACAGAGGGCGTTCTTCTCGTGGACGACGTGCCCGGAGGCGAAGTACCTCGTGTCCGGCGGCTCCATCGAGAAGCCCACGCTGATCCCGAAGGTGAAGCGCGTGGCCGGCGGGGACGTGCTTCGGCTGCGCAAGGAAACGGGCGGAGAGCCCGAGCCGGCCGACGTCGAGCGGACACTGGACAACATCACCCCCTTCTATTGCGGGGGAAACCAGAGCGGAATCGGAAGGCTCGCGGGGGTGGGCTACTGATGGACACCTGGGACATCGTGATCATCGGCGCGGGCACGGCGGGGCTCTCCTCCGGAATCTACGGGGCGCGCGCGAAACGCACGACCCTGATCCTGGACAGGAAGCGGCCCGGCGGCCAGACGGCACGACCGAAAAGATGGAGAACTATCCCGGCTTTCCCGAGGTCATCGGCGGGAGAGAGCTCACCGAGCGCTTCCGCAGGCACGCGGAGGCCATGGGCGCCCGCATCGAGCGCGGGGAGGCGGTCTCTTTCAGCGAGGACGACGGGGCGTACGTGGTCGGCACCCGAAGGAAGGCGAATCCTGTCGGGCGCGCAGCCTGATCCTGGCCCCCGGATGCGAGCCGCGCGCGCTGGGCATCCCGGGGGAGAAGGAGTTCGCGGGAAGGGGAGTGTCATCCTGCGCCACCTGCGACGCGGAGCTGTACGAGGGGGTGCGCGTCGTGGTCGTGGGAAGCGGTGATACGGCAGTCGAAGAGGCGGGCTTCATCAGCAGGTTCGCGGACGAGGTGGTGATGCTGGTGGTCCATGACGAAGGCACGCTGGACTGCAACCGGACCCAGGCCGAGACCGCGTTCGCGAACCCGAAGATCACGTGGATGTGGAACCGCTCGATTCTCGCGATCGAGGGAGAGGAGGCGGTGACGGGGGTGCAGGGTGAAGAACCTGCGCACCGAAGCGGAGGAGGCCGTGTCCTGCAGCGGGGTCTTCATTTTCGTGGGCACCGTGCCGCAGACGGCTTTCCTCGGTGACTTTGTCAGCCTTCGAAACGGCTTCATCGCCACCGACGAGAAGATGGAGACGAACCGGCCGCGCGTGTTCGCGGCCGGGGATGCCCGGGTCAAGGTGCTGCGCCAGGTGGTCACGGCAGCCTCCGACGGCGCGATCGCCGCGTTCCACGCGGACAAGGCGCTCACGGAGATCGACGAGTACGGGCGTTCGGTGCAGCGGGCGGGAAAAGAGTACCTCCTGTACTTCTACTCCCCGCCGGTGCAGAGGAGCCTCGACCTGTTTCCGCGCATGGAGGAAGAAGGCCGAGGCGCTCGGGCCTTCCCCTGATCAAGCTGGACACCTTCCGCTACCGGAGCGTGGCCGCGCGGTGCGGCGTGACGGAGGTGCCGTGCCTGGTGCGGATGGAGAATGGTGACATGAAGGAATGCTGCGCTTGAAGCGCGCTCGACCTGAAATGGAAAGGAGGTGAATCAGCATGCTGGAAGGAAAGAAGATCATTATTCTCGGGGACCGGGACGGGATACCGGGCGGCGCCATCGAGGCGTGCCTCGCGGGGAAAAACGTGGAGATCGTGTTCTCCACGACCGCGTGCTTTGTCTGAACGAGCGCCGGAGCAATGGACCTGGAGAACCAGAAACGGGTGAAAGCCCTGGCGGAGCAGATCGGCAAGGAGAACATCGTCGTCCTCCTTGGCGGCGCCGACGCCGAGGCGAGCGGGCTGATCGCTGAAACGGTGATCGCCGGCGATCCCGCGTATGCAGGTGCATTGACAGGAGTCCAGTTGGGACTCCCCGCGTATCACATTCTCGAGCCCGAGATCAGGCAGGAGATCGATCCTGCCGTGTACGAAGCGAACATCGCAATGATGGAGATGGTGCTGTCCGTGGCCGACATCGTGAAAGAGGTGTCGTCCATCAGGAACAAGCTCCTCTCCTGACGGAGACGTGAAATGACCGAGCTGGACAAGGACAACTTCGACCAGACCGTGCTCGCGCACAAGGGCGTGTACCTGGTCGATTTCTGGAGCGAGACGTGCGAGACATGCCTGGACATGATGCCGCAGATCGAGACACTGGCGCGCGACCTCGAGGGTCGGGTCGGCTTCGGCAAGGTGAACATCCAGGGAAACAGGCGGCTGGCCATCCGTGAGAAGGTGCTCGGCCTTCCCAATATATCGATCTACAAGGACGGGCAGAAGATCACCTCCTTCTCCCAGACATTCACGGCAGACCAGGTGAAGACGGCGGTGGAGGCGCTGATCGGTGGCTGAGCCCTTTGCCGTGGTCACGGCATGCTCCTACAATCTCTTTCCACTGCCCGTTCTTCACCGTGACGCACGGCACGACGCCCGGCGGCAGAGCGCGAGGCCGGTCCGGATTCCGATTTTCTCAAGGCGCTTCCGAACCGCCTGCGCAGCTTCGCGGAGGCGAGCAGCTACGCGCCGAACCAGGTGTTCATAGGCAACCTGGATCCCCGGGACCTGCCGGCCCGGCCCTGGCATTCGGCGCATACGGCGGGGTCCCGGGCCGAGGGAAGATTCGGCCGGATTCTCCAGGAGAAAAAGCTCTACGCTCTCGTGAAATTCGCGGACACCTTCGACCTCGTGCACCTCGCGGCCGATTTTCTCGACGAGGCGGCGGAGCTGCTCCGGGCCGACGATGCCCTGGGAGGCGCCGACCTGTCTCGATTCAAGAACCCTGTCGACCCGGCCGCGCTCCGTGACGAGCTGGCCGCGGGCGCCCTTCCCCTCGTCAGTGACGGGAAAACACTCGGGTGCATCAAGGCGGCGCATCCGCGCGACGTGAACCTCGCCGCGCACACGATGCTGGAGAACCTGAGCTCCAAGGCCACGGCGGTCTACGCGCTGCGCCGGCTCCTGGCAGACAATCGAATCGATCCGCGGAGCATCGACTACATCATCGAGACTTCCGAGGAGGCCTGCGGGGACATGAACCAGCGGGGCGGCGGCAACTTTGCCAAGTCCATCGGCGAGCTTGCCGCGCTCTCCAACGCGACGGGGTGCGACGTGCGCTCCTTCTGCGCGGGCCCCGTGCACGGCCTGCTGCAGGCCGCCTCGCTCATACGGGCCGGCTCCGTCGCAGCGGGTGGTGGTCGTGGCAGGCGGCACCACCGCCAAGCTCGCCATGAACGCGAAGAAACATCTGGAGAAGGGATTTCCCGTGCTGGAGGACTGCATGGGCTCCTTTGCCGTCTGCTGGAAGGGGGCGCCCCGTCCGGACTGCGCGTGCGCAATGACCTGACCGGGATGCTCCAGCATCGGGTCCGGCTCCTCCCCCCAGGCGGTGATGCAGGACCTCGTGGCCGAGCCCCTGTCCCGGGCCGGTCTCCGCTTCTCGGACATCGACTGTCTACGCGCCCGAGCTCCAGAACCCCGAGATCACGGAGGCAGGCGGGCGCGGGCAACGTGACCCTCGCGAACATGAAGATGATCGCGGCCATGGCGGTCATGAAGAAAGAGATCGAGAAGCCGGACATGGACGCCTTCATTGCGGCGCACGGCACGTCCGGCTGGGCTCCGACCCAGGGGCATATCCCCTCGGGCATTCCCGCCCTCGGATGGTTTCTCGTGTGGGCCCGGGCGGGCTCGCTGCGCCGCGGCATGCTCATCGGCAAAGGCAGCCTCTTCCTCGGACGCATGACCGGTCTTTTCGACGGGGTGTCGATTCTCCTGGAGGCAGGCCCTCAGGCCCGCGAGGAATCGGCGGCCGGGCAGAGCATGCGCGCGCAGCCGGCACGGCAGGCCGGAGCGCAGCCGGCGCCTGCAGGGGGCGGCCCCTGCGGATCGGCCTGACGATTCCCGGCTCGGAGAGCGGATACGCGGAGCTCAAACGCGGTGCCGAAGAGGCGCGCGCTCTCGAGCCCGACATCGAGCCTGTCCTCTTCGGGGAAGAAGGCGGGGACCCGGCTGCGGCGCACCGCGACATGGAGAAGGCGCTTGCAGAGGGCGCAATCCAGGCCGCGATCACTTTCCATTATCCGTTTCCCATCGGCGTGGCGACCGTCGGCCACATGAAGGCGCCGGGAAACGGAAATGACCTTTTCATCGCCACGACTACGGGCGCCTCCTCCTCCGACCGGGTGGAGGCGCTCGTGAAAAACGCCATTGCCGGCAACGCCGTCGCAAAGACGTTCGGAATCGCCCGGCCGAGCCTCGGGTTCCTCAACCTGGACGGGGCCGCGCGCGCCTTGAGCGTGATGCGGGACCTGGAGGCAGGCGGTTACCCGGTCAACCTGGTTCCGTCCATGCGGGGAGACGCCCTGCTCCGGGGGAACGACATCCTTGCCGGGACAGCGGATGTCCTGGTGTGCGATTCCCTCACAGGGAACGCGATCGTGAAGCTGCTCTCCGCGTTCTCGACCGGCGGCAGGATCGAGACTGCCGGCAGCGGCTACGGACCCGGTGTCGGCGAAGGGGCGCCCCTGGTAGGGATCATCTCCCGGGCCACGGCCGGTCCAGTCGTTGCAGCCGCCATGGCGCTCATGGCCGGAATGGTCCGCGGAGGCCTCCGCACGGTGTACGGGGAGGAGGCGGCCCGGGCGGAAAAGGCGGGGCTTGCCGGGCTGCTTCGCACATTACGGCAGAAGTCCGCTGTTCGGGAACCCGCCTCCGCGCCGACGGCACCTGCTGCGGCGCGCCTGCTGCGGCCGCACCGGCCGGGCCCGCGAAGAAGGTCGTGCATCACGAGATCGAGGGCATCGATGTCCTCGAGATCCAGGACGCGGTGAGTCTCCTGCTCGCCGCGGGCATCTACTGCGAGCCGGCCATGGGCTGCACCGGTCCCGTCGTGCTCGTATCCGCGGAGGACGCGGACGCGGCAGCGGGGCGCCTGAGGGCAGCCCGATTCATATAGGAGCGTGTAGGGCAATGGCAGGCAACAAACAGTCGGGTAAGCGCGTGGATAGCCGCGCTTCGCGCGGCACGGGCTAGAGAGGGGTCATGCAGTACCGCGCCGTACAAACCGTTGAAGAGGCCCTCACGCTGCTCGGCTCCGCGGAAAACGTGAGGCCCATCGCGGGCGGAACCGATCTCAGCGTGGTCATTGCCGACGGTCTTGTCGAGCCGGAGATGCTGCTTGACGTCAGCGCCATTCCCGCTCTGTGCGGGATCCGCCGGTCGGCGCAGGGGCTCGCAATCGGCGCGGCCGTCACCATCGCCGAGATCGCCTCGCGGAGTGACCTTCCCGCGTGCCTGGTGCAGGGCGCGCGCTCCATCGGCTCGCCCCAGATCCGGAACCTCGCCACCATCGGGGGCAATATCTGCAACGCATCCCCCTGCGGGGACACGCTTGCGCCCCTCGTGGCGCTCGACGCCTCGTTCGTTCTCGCCTCGGCGGCAGGCCCGCGCACGGTCCCTGCCGAAGAGTTCTTCCTCGGCCCGAAGAAGACGGTGCTGCGGCGCGGCGAGCTTCTCGTGGAGATACGCATCGGCGCGCCATGCCTGGCAGGCAGGTCGGCGTTCCGGATGATCGGCAAGAGGAACGGACAGGCAATCTCGCAGGTCAATGCCGCCGTGTGGCTCGCCCTGCAGGAGGGACGCATCGGAGAAGCCAGGGCAGCGGTCGGCTCGGTGGCGCCGGTGCCGCTGCGGCTGCGGGAGACCGAGAAGCTCCTGAGGGGGAGTGATCCGACCGGGCATCGAAATCCGGAAAGTCCTGGAATGCGTGGACCGCGAGATCGCGCCCATCAGCGACGTCCGCGCGAGCGTGGAATACCGCAGGCTCGTCACGGGAGCGCTCTTTCGGGAGGCGCTTCTCGAGGCGCTGGCAGGCTGAGGGAGGGGCAATGCGCATCGAGTTCACCTGCAACGGACAGAATGTGGCCGTGGACGCGGAGCCCGACATGCGGGTGCTCGATCTGCTGCGGGACATCCTCGGTCTCACGGGGACCAAGGAGGGCTGCGGCAGGGGAGAATGCGGCGCGTGCACGATCCTGCTGGATGATGCGCCGGTAAATGCGTGCCTCCTGTACGCGGCAAAGCTGCAGGGCCGGTCCGTGGAGACGATCGAAGGGATTGCCCGGCAGGATGGAGAGCTGCACCCGATCCAGGAAGCGTTCCTCGATGAGGGCGCGGTACAGTGCGGATACTGCACCCCCGGAATGGTCCTCAGCACGAAAGCTCTATTAATGAAGAATCCGACACCGGATGTCGCGGACATCGAAGAGGCGCTGAGCGGCAACTTCTGCCGGTGCACGGGCTACGGGAAGATCGTGCGGGCGGTGCAGAGGGCGAGCGGCACGCCATGAGCAGCGAAAAACTGCATGTGGTCGGCGCGCGCGTGCGAAAGGTCGACGGCCGTGAGCTCGTGACGGGCCGGGCGAGGTTTGCCGGGGACATGAAGCTGCCCGGGCATGCTGCACGGGTGTGCCGTCCGGTCGAATGTCCCGGCCGGCACGATCACCCGCGTCGACACGCGCGCAGCAATGCAGCAGCCCGATGTCCTCGCCGTGCTGACGGGCGGGGACATACCGGGGCCGAACATGATCGGGATCCTTCCGCCCTTCGACCAGCCCGTCCTGGCAACCGAGGTAATCCGCTACGCCGGAGAGTCTGTTGCGCTCGTCGTTGCCCGGACCCACGGCGCGGCCAGGAAAGCAGCGCGCCTGGTGAAGCTCGAGATCGAGCCGCTGGAGCCGCTCCTCACGATAGACGCGGCGCTGAAGGAAGGCGCCCGCAGGATACATGAGAAGGGCAATGTGACCTGCCGCGAGAATCTCGTGAAGGGGGACGTGGAGAAAGGTTTTCGGGAGGCTGACCTCGTGGTGGAGGGCACATTCGAGACCTCCCACCAGGAGCACGGATACATCGAGCCCGAGGCGGCCCTTGCCGTGCCGGTGCCGGGCGGGCGGGTCACCGTGTACGCATCCTGCCAGTCCCCGTTCCACCTGCGCGGTCACATCGCGGCCAATCTCGCCATCCCCGCGGCGCGAGTCAGGGTCGTGCAGGCGTACACCGGCGGCTCCTTCGGCGGCAAGGATGACGTGGCCACGGAGATCGGGATCCTGGCCGCGGTGGCCGCGCGCAGGCTCGACAGGCCCGTCATGATCGCGCACGAGCGGGAGGAGTCGATCATCGGATCCAACCTGCGGCACGCCTCGCGCATCCACATCGCCACGGCGGCGAGGAAGGACGGGACCATCGTCGCCCGCCGGATAGAGGTGCTCCTTGACGGCGGCGCATACGCCTCTGAAAGCCCTTTTGTGACGACGAAAACCCTGGTGCACGCGGCGGGGCCGTACCTGATCCCGAACGTGCTCGTGCGAGTCCACCGCGGTCTACACGAACAAGACCTACTGCGGCGCGTGCCGGGGCTTCGGCGTGCCCCAGGTCACGTTCGCCTCAGAATCGAACATGGACGAGCTTGCGCTGAAGCTCGGCATCGATCCCCTTGAGCTGCGCCTGAAGAACGCCTTGAAACCGGGAGATGCAACGGCCACGGGGCAGACCTACGACCGGTCCGTGGGCCTCGTGGACACGATGCGCGCAATCGAGGCCCGCAGGCGCGAGCTCGTGCTCCCCCGCGCGCGGTGACGACCAGTGGCTCTATGGCCGCGGCGTTGCCTGCCTGCTCCAGGGCATCTCCAACGGCGCCGAAGGCGTGGACGTGGTGGGCGCGAGCGTGCAGGTCTCCCAGGACGGGAGCGCGCTCGTGAGCGTGGGGCTTGCCGACATGGGGCAGGGGGCGCGCACCGTGTGCACCCAGATCGTGTCCGAGATCCTCGGCATCTCCCTCTCGAAGATCACGGCCGGGCAGGTGGACACGGACCTTGTGCACGACTCGGGGCCCACGGTCGCCTCGCGCAACACCACGGTGGGCGGCATGGCGGTACAGATGGCGGCTGCCGAGGTGAAGAAGTCCCTCGTCGTCCATGGCCGCCCGGATGTTCAAGGTCGAGGAATCGCTGGTCCTTTTGCAGCGACGATTTCGCGGTTCTTTCGGTCGACCGGAATGCCCGCATTCCACTGAAAGACGTGGCCACTGCCGCCTACTGGACGGGGTATCCCCTCATGCACCTCGCTTTCTCCAAGGCGCCGGATGCGGTGTTCGACCACGAGACCCACCAGGGCAGCGTCTATATCGCCTACAATTTCGGCACTCACCTCATCGATCTGCGGATCGACCGGCACACGGGAAAGGTGGAAGTGCTGCGACACCTGGCCTGTCACGACGTGGGGAAGGTGATCAACCCGCTGGGTCTGGAAGGCCAGATCGAGGGAGGCTCCCTGTTCGGGTTCGGGCTGGCGCACATGGAAGAGGTGCTGTTCCGCGACGGCCGTGTGCTGAATGCCAATTTCGCGGACTACGCGCTGCCCTCGATCAAGGACCGGCTTCCGACCGAGGCGATGACGGTGGAAGACTTCAATCCGACCGGCCCCTTCGGCGCCAAGGGCGTGGGGGAGCCGCCCGTGGCAGGGGCGGCAGCGGCTTTCGCCAATGCGGTGGCGGATGCCACGGGCATCCGTTTCAGGAGACTGCCCATCACGCGGCAGGAGATACTCCTGGGGCTCAGGAGGTAGGAAAATGGCGATGCTCATCAAGAACGGGCTCGTGGTGACCTTCGCTCCGGACGCGCTGCAGGGCGCCGTCATAGAGAACGGGGCCGTGGCGGTGGAAGGCGGCACGATCGTGGCTGTCGGGGAGACCCGGGATCTCGTGTGCCGGTATCCGCGCGCGGCGCCCGTGCTGGATGCATCCGGCAGAATCGTCATGCCGGGATTCATCATGACGCACACCCACATGCCGTACGTGCTCGGGCACAACATGCCGGTGGACTTCAGCAAGCTGCGGAGCTTCTGGGACATGCTGCAGAAGATGGGGTGGGAGTGGCTGGAGGACATCACGACGCCGGAAGGCATCCACGCGGCGACCCTGTACGCGGCAATGAAGATGCTCAAGACCGGGACGACGACGGTGTGCGAGCTCGTCGAAGGCCCGCATGCCATCCCCGGCGCGCTTTCCGCCAGCGCGCGCGCCATCGAGCAGGTGGGCATCCGGGCACAGCTCGGTTTCGAGGTCACCGAGCGGATCCCGGGCGTTTCGATACTGGAGAAGCTGGACAAGGGGCAGGCGGACAAGGCGTTCGAGGAAAACCTCGGTCTCCTCGCGCGCTATCCCGCGGGAGGGAAGAATCGGATACAGGGAAGGCTCGGCGTGCACACGGCGTTCACCAATTCCTTCGAGACGCTGAAGAAGGCCCGGCGCATCGCCGACGACGCCCGGTGCGGAATCCAGATCCACGTGGCCGAAATCCCCCGCGCATTCCTGGTGGAGAAGTACGGCAAGTCGGCGCCCATGGTGCTGGAAGAACAGGGCGTCCTGGGGCCCGACGTGGTGGCGGCGCACTGCATCGATCTCTCGGACGAGGACCTCGAGATACTCAGGCGGAACCGGGTGAACGTGTCCCACACGCCCATGACGAACTCGCTGGGCGGCAACGGGGTGGCACGAATTCCTGAAATGCTGAAAGCCGGAATGAACGTGAGCATCGGTCATGACTGCTTCTTCACCCTGGACGCATCGGAATACATCCGCTATGCCTACCTGCTGCACAAGGCCCACAACGCGAATCCCGGGCTCATTCCGCCGTTCCAGGCCCTGGACATGGCCATGGGCAACGCGGCGCGCGCATTGGGGCTGGGGGACAGGATCGGAAGCCTTGCCCCGGGGAAATGCGCGGACATCCTCATCGTGCAGCCGGACAGCCCGTCGCCCGTGGTCCCTTCGTCGGTCATGTCGTGGTTCACCATGACGTTCCAGGGCAGGGACGTGGAAACGGTGATCGTGGACGGGCAGATCGTGGTGAAGGAACGGAGAATGACCACGGTGAACGAGGACGACGTGCGGGCCGGGTGCGGGGAGCAGGCGCGCCTCCTCTGGCGCAGAAACGGGATACAGGTGTGAAGGAAGCTCGCGTGGCGGTGGATTTGAAGACCGAGTTCTGCGGGCTCTCGTTCAGGAACCCGCTCATTGTTCCTGCCGGCGTGCACGGCAGGGACGGGCCGACGATCGCCGCGGTGAGCAGAAGCGGTGTTGCCGGCATCTGCACGAAGACCATCGTGTCGCGGCCTGCTCCGGATGTGCTGCCCTGCTTCACCGAGGTGAAATCAGGCATGCTCAATGCCGTGTTCGGCTCGGACAGGACCGCCTCGTACTGGTTTACCGAGGGGATCAAGCGGGCCAGGGAAGGGGAAGCGCTCGTCATTGCCAATCTGGCGGGCTTTTCCCCCGACGAGGCCGCGGAGCTCGCGGGCAAGGCAGCGGCGGCAGGCGCGGACATGATCGAGATCCCCACCCATTGCCCGCACATGGGCGAGATCCTCATGGCGATGTATCCGGGCCTGCGAGATGCCGGAGCCGAAGCTCACCGACCTGGAGCCCATGAAGCTCTCCGTGAAGCTCGTGAAGAAGGCCGTGAAAATCCCCGTGGTCATCAAGCTTTCCGGTACCTTCTCGCACATCGTGAAGGAGTGGGCCGTCGGGGTGAAAGAGGCGGGCGCGGACGGGATCGCGTGCTCGGACGCGCTCGGTCCCGGCCTGAGCATCGACATCCGCACGGGGCAGCCCTCCCTGGGAGGTCCGCGCGGCGTGGGCGGCCTGACCGGGCCTGCCATCATGCCCATCACGCTGCGCATGGTCCTGGAGATCGCCGCGAGCGTCGACCTGCCGATCATCGGCGTGGGCGGCGTGCAGACCGCCGCCGACATGGTGCAGTACATCATGGCCGGCGCCACGCTGGTCGGGGTATGCACGGCCGGACACATGAACGGTCCGGGCCGCTACACCCGCATCCTGCGGGACCTCGCACAGCTCCTGGCCGAGCTCGGCGTCCGTTCCCCGGCGGAGCTGCGCGGGCTCACCCTGCGGAGGATCCGGGAACGCGGGGAAAAGAGTCAGGCCGCCGTGACGACACCTGTGCCGCCCGTGGTGGACGAGGAGAAGTGCACGGCGTGCGGCAGGTGCCAGGAGGTATGCGCGTATGACGCCATGCGCGTGAACGGCAAGGCGCACGTCGAGCCGCGGACCTGCATCGGGTGCGGGCTCTGCGTAAGCGCGTGCCCGGTGGACGCGCTCTCACAGGACTACTACATTTCCGAGGGTGGCGCGTGAGCGTTGATTCCGGTTTTCATCACGGCTTTGTTAAGGCCGTCTTCAGTTTGCGGAGGAGGTCGATATGAAGAAGAGACTCGTGTGTGTCGTGGTCGCGGTCTTCAGCATCATGCTGGCGGCGCCGCTGTTCGCGGCGCCGGTCAGCCTCGCCATCTTCGTCCCGGGCGTGGCGGCGGGCAGCCCCCTGTACGAGCAGATGGTAAGCGGCGCGCAGAAGGCGGCCGCGGAGTATCCCGACATGACCCTGAAGGTCGTGGAGGCCGGGTTCAACCAGGCGGAATGGCCCGAAAAGATGACGTCCCTCGCGGCAACGGGTGAGTACACCTACATCCTCACCTCGAACCCGTCGATGCCCTTCATCTGCGCGGACGTGGCAAAGAGCTTCCCGCAGCAGAAGTTCATCGTGATGGACGGCTACCTTCCTCCCGGCAATCCGCAGTTCTACACCCTGATGTACAACCAGGTGGAGCAGGGCTACTTCGCCGGCTACCTCGCGGGGCTCGTGACCAAGAGCAAAATGAAGGGCGCGACGCCGGACCTGAAGGTGGGCGCGATCGTGGCGCAGGAATACCCGGCGCTCACCAAGGAGATGATTCCCGGCTACACGCAGGGCTTCAAGGCGGTGGACCCGAAGATCACCCTCGACTACCGGGTGGTCGGCAACTGGTATGACGCCAACAAGGGCGCCGACCTGGCGAACAGCATGATGGATGCCGGCGTGGACGTGATCCTCGCGATCGCCGGCGGGGCGGGGCAGGGCATCATCAAGGCGGCGCAGGAGCGCGGGCGCTACGTCGTGTACTTCGACAGCAACGCGTACGCGATCGCCCCGGGGACGATCGTCGGGTGCGCGACGCTGGACCAGAACCGGGCCGTCTACGAGACCCTGAAGAAGGCCCTGCAGGGGACGCTCGCTTTCGGCACGGCCGACGTGGTGAACGCCAAGGCGGGGTACGTGGATTTCGCGGACAACGACCCGCTGTACACGAAGAATGTCCCGGCGGACGTGCGCGCAAAGATGACGGATCTCATGAAGAAGTTCCGCTGCGGCGCCATGAGCCTTCCGGTTCCCCCGATGTAGAGAGGACGATTCCGATCGTGCGGGGGAGCAATCCCCCGCACGCTCCGGAACGCGCGAGGGACTGATGCCGTACCTGGAGATGCGGGGCATATCGAAGCTCTACCCGAATGACCTTCTGGCCAACGATGCCATCGATTTCTCCGTGGAGAAGAACGAGATCCATGCCATCGTCGGCGAGAACGGAGCGGGCAAGACGACTCTCATGAAGATCCTCTACGGCCTGGAGCAGCCGGATGCGGGCTCCCTCACGCTCGCAGGGAACCCGGTCACGATCCGCAGCCCCCTGGACGCCAACCGGCTCGGGATCGGCATGGTCCACCAGCATTTCAAGCTCATCCCGGAGTTCACGGTCGCGGAGAACGTCGTTCTGGGCATCGAGCCGCGAAAGAACCTCCTGTTCGTGGACAGAAGCGCCGCCGCGGAGCGCATCCGCGAAGTGATTGCGAGCCACGGGTTCAGCATCGATCCGCGCGCGCGCGTGCTGAACCTGACCGTCGGCCAGATGCAGCAGGTGGAGATCGTCAAGATGCTCTACCGCAGGGCGGACCTCCTCATCCTGGACGAGCCCACCTCGGTGCTCACCGAGCAGGAGATCCACAAGCTCTTCGAGACCCTGCGCAGCCTCCAGAGGAACGGGAAGACCTGCATCATCATCACGCACAAGCTGCAGGAGGTGATGGAGATCTCGGACCGGGTCACCGTGATGCGCAAGGGGAAGGTCGTCGCCGTCCGGGAGACCGCGGAAGTGGACAAGGCGGAGCTGTCACGCCTCATGGTCGGCAAGAGCGTGCTCTTCCAGTTCGAGCGGGCCAGGAAGGCGTGCGGGGACGCCGTGCTCGAGCTGGTGGACGTGACCCTGAAGCAGCGCGGCAGGGACCGGGCGCTCCTGGACGGGATCAACCTCACGGTCCGCTCGTGCGAGATAGTCGGGGTGGCGGGGGTCAGCGGAAACGGGCTCGGCGAGCTGGAGGACGCGGTGGCGGGCCTGCGCCGGATCACCAGCGGAAGGATCCTTCACAATGGGGAGGACATCTGCCGGTCTTTCTCCTGCCACGCTGCGCGAGCGGGGGTTCGCGTACGTCCCCGCCGACAGGCTGCGGCGCGGCTCGAGCCTCCAGTCCACGGTCACGGAAAACATGATCGTGACCAGCCACCACCGTTTCCTTCGGGCGGGGTTCCTCAAGGGGGGAAAGATCCAGCAATTCGCGGAACGCCTGACAAAAAGCTTTTCGATCGACGGGGCCCCCCGGGCGCCCATCGGTACTCTTTCGGGCGGCAACATCCAGAAGGTGATCCTCGCGCGCGAGCTCGCCACTGCCTCCAATCTCGTCATCGTGTCCGAGCCCACGTGGGGGCTGGACGTGGCGAGCAGCCAGTTCGTCTACGAGAAGATCCTGGAGATGCGCAAGGGGGGTGCCGGGATTCTCTTCATCTCCTCCAACCTCGACGAGATACTCGGCATCGCGGACAGCATCGCGGTGATGTACCGGGGCCGGGTCGTCGCGTTCCTGCCGAATGTCCCGGACCTCACCAAGGAGCGGATCGGGGAATACATGCTGGGTCTGCGGGACGATTTCGCCCCCGAGGGCGGCCCGCAGAAGAAGGATGCGCAGCCGTGAAGGAAAAGAGGAATCTCGGCGCGCTGTTCACCGGGTTCACCGGCCTGGCGCTCACGCTCCTGCTCTCGTTCGGGCTGGTCATCGGGCTCGTCTTCCTGCTCAGCAGGACGCCGGGCCGCACCCTCTACTACTTCTTCGTCGGCGCGTTCACCAACAAGTACTACCTGGGAAACATGCTGAACGTCGCCGTTCCGCTCGTCTTCACCGGCCTCGGGATCTCTGTTGCGTTCAAGTCGTCCGTGTTCAACCTCGGGGGTGAGGGGCAGATCTACGCCGGGGGCCTTGCCGCCACGGCCGTCTGCCTGGCCCTGCCCGCGGCCAATGGCTACCTCGGCGGGTTCACCGCGCTGGCGGGGGCAGTGGTGCTTTCCGGGGGCATCGCCGGATTGTCGGGGTTTTTCCGGATGAAGTGGAACACGGATGAAATGATCTCCTCGTTCCTCCTCTCCTCCGCGGTCGTCCTCGTCGTGAACTATTTCATCACGGGCCCCCTCGACGACCCGAAGAACAATCTCCTTGCCACGCTGGCCATCGGACCGCAGTACGGGCTCCTGAGGATATTCCCTCCGTCGAAGCTCAATGTCAGCGCCTTCTTCGCCCTTGCGGCGGCCCTGGCAGTGTTTTTCTTCATGTACAAGAGCCACGCGGGATACGAGATGCGGATGTGCGGGCTCAACCGCGAGTTTTCCCGCTACGGCGGCATCAACGTGTCCAAGTACCTCGTGCTTCCCATGATCATGAGCGGCGCCCTGCACGGGCTGGGGGGAGGCCTCATGGTGCTCGGCACCTACGGGGCGACGATCGAGGGCTACTCCTTCGGCATGGGCTGGAACGGGATCGCCGTGGCGCTCATTGCGAAGAACAACCCGCTCGGCGTGATCCCCGCCGCATTCCTGTTCGCCTATCTCGACGCCGGGGCAAAGGCCGCGATGCTCAACTCGGACGTCACGTTCGAGATCGCGGCGATCGCCCAGTCGTTCATATTCTATTTCGTGACCGCGCAGGCCCTCTACGGCTTGACGCGAAGGCGGAGAAGGGCATGAGCGGCAACTCTCCGTTCTCCATTCCCCTCATCCACAACGCGGTGGACATCATGACGCCGTTCCTGCTCGCCGGGATCGGCGGGCTCTTCACGGAGCTGGCCGGGATGCTGAACATCGCGCTCGAAGGGCTCATCCTGACCGGAGCCTTCTTCAGCATCGTGTTCGCGGCCGCCACCGGCAACCTGCTCCTGGGGATCCTCCTCGGGATCCTGTGCGCAATGGCGCTTGCCTGGATGTTCGGGGCCGTCACCCTGTACATGCGGGCCAACGTCTTCATCACCGGTCTCGCCACGAATCTCTTCGCGTCCGGGTTCACCATCGTGCTCGCTTTCCAGCTCTTCAAGACAAAAGGGGTCATCCAGTTCCCGGGGATTCCGAAGCTTCCCGCCCTCGTTGTTCCCCCGTTTCTCCAGAAAATACCGGTGGTGGGAGATGTCCTCTTCGGGCACAACGTGATCGTCTACCTCACCTGGGCCATCGTGCTGCTGTCCGCCCTGGTCATCTACCGTACGCCGTTCGGGCTTCGACTCCGCGGCACCGGTCTGAATTCCGCCACGGTCGTGTCTCTCGGTCTCAATCCCAAACGCTACCAGATGGCCGGCATCCTGATCTCCGGCCTGACCTGCGGCCTGGCCGGCGCCATGCTCACCATCGAGCTGGCAGCATTCGTGCCCGAGATATCCTCGGGCCGGGGATGGATCGCCCTGGTGGCCATCTATCTGGGCAACAAGACGCCGTGGGGGATCTTCATCGCTTCGTTCGTGTTCGGCCTGGCGGAGAGTTTTTCGAACTACGCCCAGGGCGCCATCAAGGTGCCGGTGGACTTCATCCTGGCCCTGCCGTACGTCATCACGGTGGTCGCAATGATCATCTATTCCATGTTCCGCCATTTCCGCTCGCGGGGATGAGGCGGCCGACAGCCGAGTGAGAGGAGCTACGATATGAAAGCAGCCGTCCTGACCGCGCCGGAGAAGATCGAGATACAGGACATCGAGAAGCCGGTCCTCAAGGGGAACGAGATCCTCGTGAAGCTGAAGAACTGCGGCATCTGCACCCTCGAGCAGAGGCTCTACACGGGGGCGGTCAAGATCCGGTTCCCCATCGTTCCCGGACACGAGGCATCCGGGGAGGTCGTCCAGGTCGGCAGCGAGGTGAACTCCGACATCGCCGTCGGGACCCGCGTGGCGCTCGACCTCGTCCTGCGCTGCGGCGAATGCTACTACTGCCGCACCGGGCAGTCGAACATGTGCCTGAACCGGTTCAAGAAGGACGCGAAGGTGCTCGGCGGCTTCGGGGAGTACGTCGCCGTGGCCGCGACCCAGGTATTCCCCATCCCTGCCTCGCTCTCATTCGAGGAGGCCGCCTTTGCCGAGCCGCTTTCCTGCTGCGTCCGCTCGCTCAAGAAAATCGGGCTGCACCTGGCGGAAGACCTCCTCATCATCGGGGCGGGACCCATGGGGCAGATGCACCTGCAGGTGGCCCTCTGCATGGGGGCCCGGGTATTCGTCTCGGATCCTGATACATCCCGCCTGGCCATGGCGAAGAGGCTGGGCGCATTCGCCGCAATCGACCCCGGCAGCATGGATCTCATCGGCATCATCAAGGAGCACACGGAGGGCCGCGGCGTGGACGCGTGCGTCATCACGAGCGCCGCGCACGTTGCCCTCAACACGGCGTTCGAGTCGATCTGCAAGAACGGGCGGGTGAACATCTACACCTCCTACACGGACAAGCCGTCGATTCCCGTCGACGCGAATACCCTTCACCGGACCGAACAGACCATCACCGGGCAGCGAGGGAAGGACGGAGCAGGATTTCCTCCAGGCGGTGCGCCTCCTCTCCTTCGGAAAGGTGGACGTGAAGCCGCTCATCAGCGGCACGGTGGGGTACCCGCAGCTGGTGAGCGGCATCCTGGCAGCGATGACGCCGAAAACCTACCGGGTGCTCCTGGAACACGAAGGCGGCTGATGATACTTGCAGTCGACGTGGGGACCTCGGTCCTCAAGGGGGGGCTGTTCGACAGGCACGGTGAACCCCGGTCCCGCGCCGAATCGCCCCTCGAGCTCCTGGCGCATCCCGATCCGCTGTGGCACGAATCCGACGCGAGGGAGTGGGTCACCGCGCTCCGTCTGGTCACGCGTCGTCTCCGCCTGTCCCATGCCGGTCCGCTCGATGCCGTCGTGGTGAGCGGCAATGGCCCGACCCTGCTCCCCGTCGGCGCGGACGGGATGCCGTTGACGCCCGCGATGACGTGGATGGACAGGCGGGGCGTGGCAGAGGCCGGAATCATCTCCGAGAAGAGCGGCCTGCCGACGGACCCCACCTTCTATCTTCCCAAGGCGTTCTGGCTGTACCGGAATCGACCGGACGTGTACGAGAAGACCCGCTGGTTCTTCTCGTGTCCCGAGTTCATCGCGTACACGCTCACCGGGGAGGCGGTCACCTTCCTCCCGACTCCGCAGTACACGCGCCTGATCTGGGAGGAGAAGCTGATCCGTGATCTCGGCATGGCGCCGGAGAAGTTTCCGCCCTTTATCCGGTCCGGCAAGGTGCTGGGCAGGGTGAGCGCGGCGGGAGAGAAAGCCACGGGAATACCCGCCGGCGTTCCGGTCGTGGCGGGAGGGCCCGACTTTCTCGTCTCCCTTCTGGGCACGGCCACTGTCCTGCCGGGCCGGGCGTGCATCAGGTCCGGCACGTCGGAGGGCATCAACCTCTGCTCCCGCATCCCGACCGCGGATCGGCGGCTCCTGTGCTTCAGTCACATTGCGGAGGGTTTCTACAACGTTTCCGGCATGATCTCGACGTCGGGCAAGGCACTCGAGTGGCTCAAGGACACGATCGGCAGGTCCGCGGACAGCTACGAGAGGGTCTTCGAAGACATCGAGCAGGTGCCGCCCGGGGCCGACAGCCTCCTGTTTCTCCCCTACCTGGCCGGAGAGAGGGCGCCGCTCTGGGACCCCTGCGCGCGCGGCGCCTTCATCGGGCTCACTCTGAATCATCACGGCCGCGAGATGACGCGCGCCGTGGTCGAATCAGTGGCGTACGCGATCCGCGACGTGGTCGAGGTCATGGAGGATTGCGGGCAGTCCGTGCAGGACCTGCGCATCACGGGCAACCCTTCGCGGAGCCGTCTCTGGAACCAGATCAAGGCGGACGTGACGGGACGGCGCATCCTCGTCCCCGTGCTGCAGGATTCGGATCTCGCCGGCGACGTGTGCCTCGCGCTGCATGCCCTGGGCGAATACGAATCCGCCGCCGCCGCCTCCGAGGCCATCGTGAAGATGGGAATGGTCTTCGAGCCGAACGCGGAGAACAAGGGCCTGTACGATGATATGTTCCGCCTCTACCGCGAATCCTACACCGGTCTCCGCGCAGTGTTTCAAAAACTTTCGAGCCTCAGGAGCACACCATGACAGTCGGCAAGAGCATCAGAGAGTCGTCCCTCTTCAGGCGCGCCACGGGCAGGACCGTCATCGTGGCCCTCGATCACGGCGGCATCGCGGGCCCCATCGCGGGAATCGAGCGGCCCGCCGAGGTCGTCCGGGCCTGCCGCGAGGGAGGCGCGGACGCGATCCTCGCCACGCGCGGCGTGGTGACGGCCTCCCAGGGTGAATGGGACCGGAGCATGTCCGTCATCCTCCGCCTCACCGGAGGATTCACCGTGCTGGGAGGCAAGTTCGAGGAGGAGCTCATCTCGAGCCCCGAGGCGGCGCTCTCTCTCGGCGCGGCGGGCGTGGCGGTCACGGTGAAGTTCGGCCACGAGCGGGAAGGGGAGTTCGCGCGGCAGGCTTCCCTCGTGGCGGACAGCTGCGAGCGATGGGGACTGCCCCTGATGATCGAGGCCATGGCAAAGAGCAAGGACATGAAGGCGAGCGACCCGCGGGGCGTCCTGCTCGCGTCCCGCGCCGCGCAGGAGATCGGGGCGGACATCGTGAAGACCTGGTACACGGGAGACCCCGAGAGCTTCCGCCGCGTCGTGGAAGGCTGTCCCGTGCCCATCGTGATCCTCGGGGGGGAAAAGTCGGAAACGCTCGAGGCGGTCTTCAGTGACGTGTACGGCGCCCTGCAGGCCGGCGCAAAGGGGATCGCGATCGGGCGCAACATCTGGCAGCACGGCAAGACCCGGGAAATGGTGGAGGCCATGGTCGGTCTCGTGCACGAGAGCTGGACGGTGAAGCAGGCGCTGCACCACCTGGGCGGCTGAGGTGCCGGCGCTCGCCTTTGCGACCAACTTCCTGTGGGTCATGGTGATCGGCCTCCTGGGGCCGTCCCTTCCCGCCATGGTCGCGGACCTGGGCATCACGTATGCGCAGGCCGGGTTCTTCTTCACCCTGCTCTCATTCGGGTCCCTGATCGGCACGAGCCTCGGCGCCATCGGCAGCGACTACGTTCCACGGAAGCTCCTGTTCGGCCTGTGCATCTTCGTTCTTTCCGTGGGCCTGTTCGTCCTGGGACTGATGCCGAGCTACGTGCTGGTCGCGCTCGTCATCTTCCTCCTGAGCCTGACGGGGAGCCCGATCGGCGCCATCGGTCAGAGCATCATGCTGGGAATGTTTCCCGGCAAGCGGGAGAAATACCTCTCCTACATGGCGTTTTTCGGCGCGCTCGGCAACCTCCTTGCTCCGGTGGTCGTGTCTCTGAACTTCACTGCCTCCCTCAGCTGGAGGTGGCCGTTCATCGAGACTGCAGTCCTGGCGTTCATTGTGTTCATCGCGCTCCTCGCCACACCCATCCCTTCTGCTGCACCGGTGCATCGGCCCGAGAAGCTCGCCACGATCATGAAGAATCGCGGCGTCCTGTCCTCCGCCGTGCTCATATTCTTTTCCGTGGGCGCGGACCTCGGTTTCTCGTACTGGCTGGCCGAGTACTTCAAGAGCGAGCTGCACGCGAGCCTTCGAATGTCGAGCTCGGTGGTGGGCGTCTACCTGGTGGGCATCCTCGTGGGCAGGATCCTGGTACCCGTGTTTCTCAAGAGGATCAGCGCGCGCGCCAACCTCATCATGGGGCTCGGTGTCGCGCTCGTCTCCATTGTTCCCTTCATCATCGTCCCGTCGGTTCCGCTCAAGATCGCGCTCTGCGCGGTGTACGGCTTCGGGATAGGGCCGGTTTTTCCCCTGCTGGTGGCACGGGGATCGCGCGAGTTTCCTTCCCAATCAGGAGCGGTCACCGGTGTCCTCTTTGGGTGCCTGTCCCTGGGCGGCATGATCTTTCCTCTGCTGGTGGGGGCGATTGCAGGTTCCGCCGGGATTGCACGATCCTATTTCTTCTGCGCGGTGATCGCCTGCGGCCTTCTCGTGGCGGTGATCGCGGGCCCTACAGAACGACCCGCGAGTCGCCGTCCCGCTTGAGAAGACCGTCCTTTTCCATGCGATTCAGCAGGGGGATGACGTATTTCCTGGAGAGGCCCGTCCTCTCCTTGGCCTCGGGAATCGAGAACCGCTCGGCCTTTTTCCTGCCGGCCAGCACCCGCGCCGCGAGCTCGTCGAACACGGTCCGCGCGTAGCAGATGCCCCCTTCCAGGGGCACGACAAGGGAGAGCCGGATCAGGGTTTTCAGCTCCTTCTGTGCGCCCTCGATTCCCGTATGGGTCGATTCGAACCCTGCTTTTCCCGCGCGCTCGATTTCGGAGAGGAGCCGCCGCCCCCGCGCGGAAAGCCCGCTCTTGTCCGGCTCGGCCCGCGCGAAGTACAGGTCGCGGGCAGGCGTCAAGACCCCCTTTGCCACGAGTGAGGCAAGCACGCTCTTCAGGGCGTCCCCGTCGATGCGCAGCTTGCTCTCCAGCTCGCGGGATGACACGCCGGCAGGCAGGGCGGCGACGGCGAGTATGTCCGCGGTGAGCTTCTCCAGCCACGGCGGGTGGAAGAGCCACTCGTCGATCACGACAGGGCTCCCGGCGTCGTCGAGGGACAGGTCCTTCGGCTTCCGCGCGAGGCCGTGGAAGCGGAGCTCGAGCAGAAAGCGGTCCGGGTCACGCGGCCTTTCCGGCATCGCGGCGAGCAGCCCGGCGAGCCGTCCGCGCTCTTCTTTCTTCACCTCGCCGAACCAGAGTATGCGGCCGCTGCCCAGGATCTCGCTGCCCCCGTGGCGGATGACGAGAAATGGCTGACCCCAGAGCGCCGGCAGCGGCTCCCGAAGCTGGATCCGCGCGACCCGGCGGTCTCCCATGTAATGAAGCTGCGCCATCACGTGTCCGGTGCCCAGCGCCACTTCCACCTCGGAATGGTTTCTCATCTCCGACAGCCCCTGGAGCCCCTCGACGGGCCGCACGCGTGCCATGAGCTCCGTTTCGGAAGAGAACGGCGCGCGCGGGGAGGTGATGCAGTTGCCGCGCCTGATCTCGCCGCGGGTTTTCTGGAGGTTGAGCGCGAGCCGCGACGTCGGTCTTGCTTCGCTCACCGAGGCGTTGTAGCTCTGCATGCCGCGGACCCTCACGGTTTCCCGCTGCGGCAGGAGCACCAGCTCGTCCCTTTCCGTGCACGGCGCGCCCTTGAGGCTGCCGGTCACCACGAGCCCCGATCCCTTGATCGTGAACACCCGATCCACGTAGAGAAAGGGAAAGCCGGGCGCGTCGCCGCGCATCGGGAGAGCGGAGACAGTCCTTGTGATGAGGTCTTTCAGCGCACCCACGTTCCTGCCCGTGAGCGCGGAGACCGCGATGCAGGGAGGCTCCGCGCCGAAGATCTTCGCGCAGCGCGCCCGCGCATCTCTTCCAATCTCTTCCACGCGGTTTTCCGCGGCCGCGTCCGTCTTGGTCACGACGACGATGACGGAGCCCACGTCGAGGGACGCGAGGACCACGGCGTGGTCCTGGGTCTGCTGCATCCACCCGTCGTCCGCCGCCACGAGAAGCAGGGCGCAGTCCAGGCTCCAGGCGCCCGCCACCATGTTGCGGATGAACCTTTCGTGCCCCGGCACGTCGATGACGCCGATGGGCTCGCCGTTCTCCCCCGCAAACCATGCGAACCCGAGGTCGATCGTCATGCCGCGGGCTTTCTCTTCGGGCAGCCGGTCCGGGTTGATTCCCGTCAGCGCCTCGATGAGCGTGGTCTTTCCGTGATCGACGTGTCCCGCGGTCCCGATGACGTGCAAGGCGCTCACACCCCGAGGGCGGTCCGAATGGCGGAGGCGATATCGTGTTCGCTTTCGCCGTGCATCGTGGCGAGCGAGAGTCGTCACCCGGCCGTCCTCGATTATGCCGATGATCGGTGTCTCCCGGCTGCGGAGGGACCGAAGGAGGTCTTCCGGCTTCTGTTCCGAGGCGAGCTCGATGGAGAGCGATGGAAAAAACTCGTCCGGGGCGCTTCCCCCGCCCGTGGAGATTTTCGAGCTGACGAGAGACGCACTGCCGCGCGGGATATCGCGGAGGATTCTTTCCCCCATTGCGCGCAGCTCCTCGGGCGGCAGGGCGAGAGTGCGTTCCGCCTGCCCGATTTCCGTGCCATTGAGCCGCGCCACGAGATGGTGCTCGAGGAGGGAGTAGATGGTCTTGCCCGGTCGAACGGCGCGCAGCAGGGGATGCGCCGCGAGGCGGCGCACGAGATCCCTTTTTCCCGCGACGATTCCCGCCTGGGGGCCTCCCAGCACCTTGTCTCCCGAGAAGCACACCAGGTGGGCCCCCTTTTCCAGCAGGGACCGCACGCGTGTCTCCCCGGCGATATTCTCCGAGACGGTGCCCGACCCCTGGTCCACGGCGAGCACGACGTCCGGTGGGAGACTCTTCGCAAGCTCCGCAATATCCGGTTTTTCAGTGAATCCCCTGACCCGGAAGTTGGAGGTGTGCACCAGAAGCACCATCCCGGTATTCTCCGTGACCGCGTCCCGGTAGTCCGCCAGCGTCGTGATGTTCGTCGTGCCCACCTCGACCAGTCGCGCTCCCGAGAGGGCGAGTATCTCGGGGATCCGGAACCCCCCGCCGATCTGCACCTGCTCTCCCCGGGATACAATGACATCCCTTCCCCGTGCCAGCGCGGCGAGCGTGAGGAGCACCGCCGCGGCGTTGTTGTTCACCACCAGCGCGTCCTCACAACCCGTCAGGAGGCCCAGCAGCTCGGGACAGATCCCGTTCCTGCTGCCCCGCCTGCCCGTGTCCAGGTCGAGCTCCACGTTGGAATACCCGGTGTTCGCGTCCGCCGCATTGTCCCAGACGGACCGGGAAAGCGGTGAGCGGCCCATGTTGGTGTGCAGGATGATGCCCGTCGCGTTGATCACCTTCCTGATCCGCTTCGAGGCATGCCGCTGGCATTCCTGCTCGATCCGGCTCACGAGGGCGCTCTCTTCGAATACCGTTCCCTGCTCGCGTATCTCATTGCGCGCCTCTGCGAGGACATCCGAAACGATCCGCGCCACCAGCGGCCTGCTGAGAGCCGGGCACTGCGCCGCGATTATGGGATGCTCGAGCAGCTTCTCTACCTGGGGGATGCTCCTGTAGCTTTTTTCGGGCATTGCTGTCGCGGAAGAGGCAGGAATCGAACCTGCCGCTGCAATATCTGCAGCCAACGGTTTTGAAGACCGTGGAGACCACCAGATCCCATCAGCTTCCGGCCCATGATAGGAGCCGCTGACGGGTTAGTCAATGCGGACGCCTTCGGCGTCAATCCACATGGATTGTACCCGCGGGCACCGACGGGTCCGCTTCTCCAATGATCACGGCATCGATGCCCGCGCTTTTCAGCTCAGCGACACACTGCTCTGTCTCCCTTTCCGGAACAGCGGCGAGAAGACCGCCGGAGGTTTCCGGGCTGAAGAGCATCCTGCGCGTGAGCTCCGGGATATCCGAGCCGAATCGGACAGAAGGCTCGAAAGCGGCACGGTTGTTCTTCGTGCCCCCGGGGAAGGCGCCGGCTTCTCCCGTGGCCATCGCTCCGTCGATGAAATGCATGCGCGAGGCATGGAAGCGCAGGCCGATCGAGCTCTTGCGGGCCAGGTCCAGACCGTGGCCAAGAATCGAGAATCCCGTCACGTCCGTGCACGCGGAAACGCCGCGCGCGGCGAGGGTCCGAGACGCGTCCCGGTTGAGGACCTTCATCGAAGCCACGGCGCGTGCGAGCACGGCCGCGGGCGCGATGCCCCGTTTGAGCGCCGTTGTGATGACCCCCACGCCCAGGGGCTTGGTGAGCACCAGCGAATCCCCGGCCCGGACGCCGGTCTTGACGAACATGCGGCGCGGATCGACGAACCCGATGACGGCAAGACCGTAGGTGGGCTCCTGCGAGCTGATCGTGTGGCCGCCCACGACCACGCAGCCCGCCTCCTTCGCTTTCTCCCCTCCGCCGCGCATGATCTCGGAGATCACGTCGGCGGGCAGGGTCGAGGGGAAGCCTGCGATGTTCAGCGCCAGTGCAGGCTCGCCGCCCATGGCATAGACGTCGCTCAGGGCGTTCGCCGCGGCAACCGCGCCGAAGTCGTAGGGATCGTCCACCACCGGCGTAAAAAAGTCCGCGGTGAAGACGAGCGCCCGTGAGTCATCAAGACTGTACACCGCCGCATCGTCCCCGGCCTCGAGCCCTACGAGGAGCTCGGGCCGGCTCCCTGCGGGGAAGAGATCCGCGAGAGGGCGCAGAACCTGCGCCAGGGCTTCGGGGCCCATTTTCGCGGCTCAACCACCGGCGGAGCAAAGGGACGTGAGCCGTATCGGGTCTCGCGCCATGCAGACACCATACTCCAACCGCGGCGCGCGTTCAATTGACGGGCTCCGGGCGGTCGTGATACGAATTGCGGCATGCAGGAGTTCCTCATCTGCGGCATCCAGCAGGTCGGAGTCGGCGTGCAGGATTTTGCGCGGGAAGTGGGCTGGTGCGGCCGGGTGCTGGGCATCGATGTGCGGATATTCGAAGAGCAGGGCGAGGCCGCGTTGATGCTTCCCTACACCGGAGGAGTTCCCCAGGAAAGACGGGCGCTGCTTGCGGTCAATATCCAGGGAGGAGCAGGCCTGGAAATCTGGCAATACACGAAACGGACGCCCCGGCCGCCGGGCTTCACCGTTCAGCCGGGTGACATCGGAATCTGCTGCACCCGGATCAAGGCGCGGGACCCCCGGAATGCACGGACGCGCATGCAGATCGCCGGCGTGCCGGACCTGGGACCGGCCCGGACAGACCCTGCCGGCGATCCGACTTTCTACCTGCGTGATCCCCAGGGTCTGGTTTTCCAGGTTGTGCGGGGACGGGACTGGCTGACTGCCGGACATTCACCGACGGGCGGCGTCAGCGGCTGCATGATCGGAGTCACCCGAATGGAGCGGGCGCTTCCCTTCTACCAGGGGATACTCGGTTACGATCGCGTCATCTACGACAGGGAAGGAAGGTTCGAGGACCTCGAGGACCTGGCCGGCGGCACCTCCCGGATGCGGCGCGTGCTTCTGGAGCACAGCGCGCCGCCGCGCGGCGCCTTCAGCCCGCTGCTCGGCTCCAGCCGCCTGGAGCTCGTGCAGGTCCTCGACCGCGCGCCGCGCCGGATCTTCGCGGATCGGTTCTGGGGGGACCCCGGATTCATCCATCTCTGCTTCGACGTGCGGGGAATGGACGCGTTGAAGAATCGCTGCGAATCCGCCGGCTTCCCCTTCACGGTGGACAGCGGCGGTTCCTTCTCCATGGACGGCGCGGCGGGCCGGTTCGCCTACGTGGAGGACCCGGACGGCACGCTGATCGAGTTCGTGGAGACCTACCGGGTCGACATCGTGAAAAAGTGGGGACTGCACATCGACCTTCGCCGCAGGAGGCCCGAGAAGCCGCTTTCCCGCCTGCTGCTGCGCGCATTGGGGCTGAACAGGATCAGGTGAGGGGCGCCGGTATGAAAATTCATCTGGTGGATGGAACATACGAGCTGTTTCGGAGCTACTTCGGGGCTCCTCCCAGAAAGGCTCCTGACGGACGTGAGGTCGGTGCAACCGTCGGCCTCCTGAGGAGCCTTCTCTCACTGGTCTCGACGCCGGGTGTGACCCATGTCGCGTGCGCCTTCGACCACGTCATCGAATCCTTCCGCAATCGGCTTTACCCCGGCTACAAGACAGGCGAGGGCGTCGAGCCTGCTCTTCTGGCCCAATTCCCGCTCGCTGAAAGCGCCATTGCCGCGCTGGGGATCGTGGTCTGGCCCATGGTGGAGTTCGAGGCGGATGATGCGCTGGCTGCCGGCGCGTCGCGTTTCAAGGACCAGCCCGGCGTCGAGCAGATAGTGATTTGTTCCCCGGACAAGGACCTGGCCCAGTCTGTTTCCGGAGTGAAAGTGGTGTGCTGGGACCGGCGCCGCGACATCGTGCTGGACGAGCAGGGAGTCATCGCGAAGTTCGGCGTCCGACCGCACTCCATCCCCGATTGGCTCGCATTGGTGGGGGACGCTGCCGACGGATATCCCGGCATTCCGCTGTGGGGAGGCAAGTCCGCATCCGCCGTGCTGTCTCGATTCGATCATCTCGAGTCGATCCCGGAAGACCCCGCCGGGCTCGGAGTTCCGCCGGCGCGCGCCGTGAAGCTCCTGGAGAGCCTTCACGCCCACCACGATGAGGCCCTGCTCTACCGGCGCCTGGCGACTCTCCGCACGGACGTCCCGCTCGCACAGACGCTCGAGGACCTGGAGTGGCAGGGTGCCGCTCCCGGGCTGAAGGAGGTCTGTCACGCACTGGGGGATGAAGCGACACTTACCCGCATTTCGAGATGGCGCGGCTCGCGTGCCTGACCCGGATGCAGCCGCGGGCTTGACACAGGCGCACGGAGCGGCTATTTTCCCATAAGATCATGAAGCAGATCAGCCTTCGGCATACACCGGTCGCGCTCGTCCTCGTAGTAGTCGTACTGCTCGGGAGCACCTCCGTGTGTGCACCGTAGGCTTATCAATTCGAGCCAGATAAGCCCCCCTCGGTGAACACCGAGGGGGGCTTTTTTTTCGGGCAAAGGAGGCCCCATGAAGTTCAACGGCGCATCTCTCCTGATCGAGCTCCTGAAGAGACAGGGCATCGAATCCGTTGCCGGCATCCCCGGCGGCGCGAACCTTCCGCTCTATGACGCACTCGGGCGGAGCGATCTTCGCCACGTGCTGGTCCGCCATGAGCAGGCCGGCGGCTTCATGGCGCAGGGCATCGCGCGGTCCACGGGCAAAGCGGCCGTATGCTTTGCCACGTCGGGACCGGGCGCAGTCAACCTGCTCACCGCAATCGCGGACGCGAAACTCGACTCCATACCGATCGTCGCGGTCACCGGGCAGGTTGCTTCTGCCTTGATCGGGACGGATGCATTCCAGGAAGTGGATACCTATGGAATGACCATACCGATCACCAAGCACAACTTTCTCGTCCGAAGTGCCGCGGAGCTTCTCGAAATAGTCCCCGA
Organism: uncultured Spirochaetota bacterium; assembly: GCA_963734545.1. Lineage (GTDB taxonomy): Bacteria > Spirochaetota > Spirochaetia > SZUA-6 > Fen-1364 > Fen-1364. The sequence continues at coordinate 168,713 of CAVTHO010000003.1, forward strand.
AGCGTTCCGGATCGCGCTTTCCGGACGCCAGGGGCCGGTCCTGATCGACCTGCCGAAGGACGTTCAGCAGGCGGCCATTGAGCGGGACACGCTGCCGGCGCCCGGCGTCCCCGATCCCGCGCCGGAGCCGGACGGGGCCGCCCTCGCCCACATGGCGCGCATGATCGCGGCGTCGGAGCGCCCGCTCCTGTACGTGGGCGGCGGTGTCGTCGCTTCCGGGGCGGAAGCGGAGGTGCGCGCTCTTTCGGCAGGGTGCGGCATCCCGGTGGTCACCACCCTCATGGGTCTCGGCGTGATGGAACCGGAGAATCCCCTGGGTCTCGGCATGCTCGGCATGCATGGGAGCAGGGCCACGAACTTCGCGGTCGACCGCACGGACCTCCTCATCGCGCTCGGGGTGCGGTTCGATGACCGGGCCACCGGATCGGTGGCCTCCTTCGCCCCCCACGCGCGCGTGATTCACATGGATATCGACGAGGCGGAGTTCGGGAAGATCCGCCATCCGGACATATCGTCGGGGTGCGATCTGAGCCAGGGTCTCAAGCGGTTGAACAGGCTGGTGGCGCGCGCCGAGCGCCGGGAATGGAAGGCGGAGATCGAGGCGCTGCGCGCCGCGCACTCCCTCCCGTCGCAGGAGGACGCCTCGCACCCCGCGCGCCTGATCGGCAGCCTCGCCGCGGCGGCCCCGCCGGACTGCATCGTCACCGCCGACGTCGGCCAGCACCAGATGTGGGCGGCGCAATCGTGGCCGGTGCGGAGATCGCGGAGCTTCCTCACGTCGGGCGGCCTGGGCACCATGGGGTTCGCGGTTCCCGCGGCCATGGGGGCGGCGATTGCCAATCCGGGCACCGCGGTCCTGGTCCTCACGGGAGACGGCTCGATGCTCATGAACATCCAGGAGCTGGCGACGATTGCGGAGAACGGATTCGATGTCCGGATCTGCGTCTTGAACAATGGCCATCTCGGGCTCGTCCGCCAGCAGCAGGAGCTGTTCTACGGCAAGCGCTATGTCGCCTCGCGGTTCGACGCGCGGCCGGACTTCGCGGCAATCGCCCGCGGATTCGGCATCCGCGCATGCACGCTCCAGCTGGACCGGGACGAGGGCGCCCTCGCGCGCGCCCTTTCCGCCAGGGGACCCGTGCTTCTCGACATCGCCGTCCCGGAGACGGAGAACGTCTATCCGATGGTCCCGCCCGGCAAGAGCAACGTCGAGGCCATCTGGGCCGGGGAGAGGAACGCATGAACACCCTGCCGAATACCATTGTCAAGCTGAAGGTGAGGAATCACCCGGGAGCAATGTCCCATATCACGGGCCTCTTCTCCCGGCGCGGCTTCAATCTCGAGGGAATCCTCTGCGCCCCCGTGGGCAGCGGGGAGGACAGCGCGATGTACCTTCTGGTGCGGAACGACGAGAGGCTGGAACAGATCGTGAAGCAGCTTCGCAAGCTCTACGACGTGATGTCGGTGGTCGTGCAGGACGACCTGGATCACACCGTGTTCAACCGCATCGAGGAGCTTTTGGGGGACGCCCGGCTCTAGAATGCGCGAGTACGCGCCGCCCTAGAATGTCGGCGTCTGCTGCATGATCTTTTCGCGAGCGTGAATCCCTCATTTTGGTGATGCCGCGCGGATCGAGTTTTTTCTACTCTCAGGCATGCGAGGAGAAGAAAGATGATCGATCTCGACGTGGAATCCCTGTACAATCGATACGGACCCATGGTGATGCGGAGGTGCATGCACCTCCTCCGAAACGAGGAAGAAGCGGCGGATGCCATGCAGGAGACCTTCGTGCGCGTCCTCACTCACAGGACCACGCTGCACGCCGGGTACCCTTCCAGCCTGTTGTACCGTATTGCCACGAACGTCTGCCTCAACCTCATGCGCACAAAACGGCGCAAGCCGACCCTCCGGGGCGAGCCGTTCCTCGAGATGGTGGGTGAGGAGAGCCACGAGGAGCGGGTCCTGGACGCCTATCTGATCGAACAGATCTTCAGTGGAGCAAAGGAAAGCACCCGGCGGACGGCAGAAGCCTATTATCTGGAATGCGGGACGATCAGAGAGACCGCACAGCGGGTGGGGCTGTCGAGCTCCGGCGTGCGCAAGCGGCTGTCCGCGCTGCGCCGGCAGGGTCTTGCCCTCATGAATCGCTAGACGGGGCGCCTCCCGTACGTCCGTGCACTCGGCGCCCCTCGGCGTCCCTGCCTACGGGGCAAGGGGCGCCACCACGGTCACGCATGTGCCCCGGCCCGGGCCAGAGTCCACGGTCAGGCCGCCCGCAATCCTCTCCACCCGCTCCCGCATGCTGCGCAGCCCTATCCCGCCGCTCGCCTGCGCCTGGTCGAGCTCGAATCCCACACCGTCATCGCTGATCTCCAGGCGCGCCTCTTCCTCCCCGAATCGCAGGAGAATCCGCACCGCGTGGGCGCGCGAGTGTTTCAGGGTATTGTTCAACGCCTCCTGCGCGATCTGATACAGCTCCTGGCGGACGCGCGGGTCCAGGCGCTCGGTTCCCTCCACGTTGTAGCCCACGGACATGCCGCCGCGTGACTCGACGGCGTCCAGTCGAATCTGGAGAGCGTCGACGAGGCTGCCCTTTTCCAGGGCCGGCGGGGCGAGCTCGAAGATCAGCAGCCGCATCTCCCGAAGGGTCTCGCGGGCCGTGCCTCCCAGCTCCCGCAGGTGCTCGGCGGCCTCGGCCGTCTGGTTGGCCTGGAGATGACGCGCGGCAGCCTCGGCGTAGAGGGTGACGCTGTACAGAGACTGCGTCACCGAATCGTGAAGCTCCCGGGCCAGGCGGTTGCGTTCGGCAAAGACCGCCGCCTGCTCCGCCTGGCCGCGCAGCCGGGCGTTCTGAATCGCCAGGGCGGCCTGTGATGCAAGGCTCGAGGCCACGAGGATCTCTTCGTCGCTGAAGTTTCTCGGCTGGCGATAGTACAGGGTGATCCCTCCATAGCCCTCCCCCTGGACGATCAGCGGAACGGAAAGAAGCGCCCTGAAACCGCGGCCTACCATGAGCCGCAGGCCGGCCGCTTCTTCCGCATACTCCGGGCTCATCTGGTGCTCCTGCAGATCCACCAACGCGGCAGCATCCGGGACAGTGACCGGCTCCTGGGCCGCCAGCGCCCTGCCGGCACCGCCCTTGCCCGGAGAGAATCGCACATTCGCGACGTATTCGGGGTCCAGGCCGCACGAGGCCCGAATGCGGAGCGCTCCCCCGGGTGCCTCGGTCTGCATGAGCGAAGCCGCGTCGCTGCCGATGAGCCGGCATGCCTGGCTCACGATGAAATTCAGCGTTTCCTGGAGCGGCCGATTGGAGTTGAGAACGGAGAGCATCTCCCGCAGGCCTTCGGCGACTTCGCGCCGCCTGTCCGCGTCCGCCCGGCCGATCTTTTCCCTCTCCAGGAGCCGCGCGTTCTCGATTGCAAGCCCGATCTGCCGTCCCACGGCGATGAGCAGGGAGCCCTCTTCCGGCGTCAGCACCCGGTCCTGCCGGGAATTGATCACGAGCGCGCCGACCAGCTTGCCTTTGGCCGCCAGCGGCACGCCGATCATCTGCCGGAGCCCTTCCGCCTTGATGAACTGCTTGAGCTGCCCTTCCGGATACTCGTCGATGGAAAATGAAATCGGCTCGTCGAGACTGACCTGCCTGCCCGCCAGGGCCGTCTCCAGGGGAAGACGCTTCATGCGGCGGATGAAGTCCTCGGACAGTCCGCGGTGGGCGAGCATGACCAGGGTGCCGCTCCCTTCCTCCAGCGAGTAGGCGCCGCCCGACTCGATCCTGAATGCCTGCATCGTCTTTGCAAGAGATACGCGCAGGATGTCCCGGAGACTCACGAGCCCGCTCACCACCGCGGCCACCGAGTTGACCAGCTCCAGCTCGCGCGTGCGCGCCTGCATTCTCTCATCCAGCGCCTCATAGGCATGCTCGAGCTCCGTGGCAATGCGGTTGCTCGCCGTCAGCGTTCGGAGGTGCTTCGCGTAGAAGCGCTCCACGAGCACCGTCAGCGTGATCAGGAAGACCGTGAGCGCCGCCCCCGCTTCGATCCAGAAGCCCGCGCTCAGGGGATTTTCCTTCTCCGCGAGCCACTGCGCGAGAACCCCCCCTGCGGCCAGGGAGGCGAATGCCGCGTACATGCCGAGGCTGACGGCGAGACACAGCCAGCCCGCGCGCCCGTTGATCAGGATGACGGCCGCCGCGGGGAGGATCATGAGGTAGAGCCGCCCGCTGCCCGCCAGGCCCACCCGGGCGAAGCTCGCCGCCGCGTTGATGTAGGCCACGAAGAAGAACGCCGCTGCGCGCAGCGTCACATCCAGCCGGGGGAGGAAGGCGAGCAGGGCGAACGTGATATACACGCCCCCGTAGATCCACAGGAGGGGAGTGGCCTGCCCGCGGAGGACCGCGGCCACGATCGTGGACGCATAGGCCGGCAATCCCGTGCCGAGAACGACGACAAGAACCAGGTAGAGAGCCCTGCTCCTCCACGCCTGGAGGTCCGTCTCTCCGCCTGTCCGGAGGTCACTGCTTCGGATCTGCCGCATGTCCCTCGATCCTAAGGCCGGGCGGAAAGGCGCGCAAGAACCTTTTCAGGATCCGACGAGCGCTGTCACCGCTCCCAGGAGCTGCTCGGGGCTCTCCCCCTTGCTCACGAATGCGTCGGCACCGGCTGTCCTGGCTTCTTCCCGGTAGTCGTGCAGGGACAGGATGAGAATCTTGATTTCCGGCTGTCGTGACTTGATGCGCCGAGTGGCGGTAAGGCCGTCCAGCTCCGGCATGCGGATGTCCATCAGGATGAGCTGCGGACGGACTTCCGCCGCGAGGCGGTCCGCCTCCAGTCCTGTCGCGGCCTCCCAGATCTCCGATCCGGGCAATGAGGCCGATAAAAGGGCCTTCAGGCCGCTGCGGGCGTGTTTCTGATCGTCCGCGATGATAATTTTCACCCGTTGTGTCTCCTGGACCGGCGTTTCGAGGCCGCCGCGCCCGGGAACTATAAGTCCGGATCAGGGCCCGGGAGCATCGCCAAAAAGAGTGATTTTTCGGAAAGCGCCTCTAGGGCGAATGGTGGGCGGGAAAATCGTCCAACGAGGCGAGCCCGGAACGGAGCGCATAGAGGGCCGCCTGGGTCCTGCTGGCGAGGTGGAGCTTGCTCAGGACATTGCTCACGTGGGTGCGCACGGTCCACTCCGCCACGAAGATCTTCGCCGCGATCTCCTTGTTGCTGAGGCCCTGGGAGATCAGGCGAAGCACTTCCAGCTCCCGCTGCGTGAGAGGCTCCGCGGTCGGCTTGCCCTTTCCCGGGTGGGAAAGCTCCTGCAGGACTTTGCGGGCGATGGCGGGCTCCAGCGAGGGCTCGCCGCGGTAGACCTGCCGGATGGCTTCCAGAAGCTGCTCGGGGCTGGAATCCTTCAGCAGGTATCCGAGCGCCCCCGCCTTCATCGCGGGGAAAACCTTGTCGTCCGCCGCAAAGCTGGTGAGCACGAGGATCCTGGCCCCGGGCTGCTGCGCGGTAATCCTGCTGGTGGCCTCTATGCCGTCCATGCTGGGCATGACGAGATCCATGAGGATGACATCCGGCGTGAGAGAGGCCGCCTTTTCCACCGCTTCCGTCCCGTTCTCGGCTTCTCCGACCACCTGCATGTCTTTTTCCGTTGCGACGAGCGCCTTGATTCCGCGGCGGACGATCCCGTGATCGTCGACGATCAGCAGGCGTATGACATCTTTCACAGGACAATTCTCCCGCGACGAGTATAGCAGATCAGTCTCTTCTCGCACAGGTGCGTGACTGCCGTGCCGGCGCAGGCCGCGCAATCGAGGCGGGGGCGCCTTCCTGATGTCGAATGAATTTGATATGATTTCGTCCACGAATTCAGACAAAAGAGCAGAATGGATTATTCTCCGCGCAGGAGGCGCTCTAATTGCTTTAATATTGAACAATTATCCGTGACGGATGGGCGCGCATACTGGCACCCTATTTGCATTGACACCTGGTGGGGGAAAGAATGATGACTCGGCAGGAAGTTTTGTACGAGCTGGAGAAAGTCCTCGAGAAGCCCAAAGGGGCCCTCACGGGCGGCGAGCTTCTTGACGATCTGCCCGAATGGGACTCGCTTGCCATTCTTGCGTACATTGCACTGGTGGAGAAGAAAACGGGTGTTGTGCTCGACAGCCTGCTGCTCTCCCGGGCACGGACCGTGAATGATCTTGTCCGTCTCGTGGTCCCGGACCCGGTCGCCCCGGCCGCGCGCGAGTGAGGCCGTGAGGGGCGGCGGCAATCGGATGAACCGCGCATGCATCTCGGCCATCGAATATTACCTGCCTGAAAACGTGCTCACGAACGAGGATCTCTCCAGGGATTTTCCCGAGTGGAGCCCCGACAAGATACTCGCCAAGACGGGAATCGCCCGCCGTCACATTGCCGCTCCGGGAGAGACGTCTGTGGACATGGCGGTCAAGGCGGCGGAGAAGATGTTCGCCAAGGGCAAGGTGAAGCGCGAGCAGGTCGACTTCGTGATTCTCTGCACGCAGAGCCCCGATTACTACCTGCCGACGTCCGCGTGCATCCTGCAGGACCGGCTCGGAATCCCGACACGAACCGGGAGCTTTGACATGAACCTCGGCTGCTCGGGGTTCATCTATGGACTGGCCCTCGCGAAGGGGCTCATCGAATCCGGAAGCGCCGGAGAGGTCCTTCTCATCACGGCGGACACCTACACCAAGCTCCTGCGGCCGGAGGACAGGAGCGTGCGGAGTATTTTCAGCGACGCGGCGGCCGCAACACTCATACGCGCCGAGCCGGGCGCAGGCGAAGGAAAGCAGCCCATCGGCCCTTTCAGCTTCGGCACCGACGGCTCGGGGGCGGAGAGCCTCATCGTGCGGACCGGGGGATTTCGCAATCCCGGTTCACCCGCCGAAGGAATGCCCTTTCTCGAGATGGACGGGCCGGGGGTGTTTGCATTCGGGCTGAAGCGCGTTCCGGAGGCCATCACGGACCTGCTCCAGAAATGCGAGCTCAGCCTTTCATGTGTCGACCTGTTTATTTTTCACCAGGCGAGCATGTTCATGCTGGAGACCCTGCGCGAGCGCCTGCAGATCGCCCCCGAGCGCTTTTTCGTGAATATCGCCCTCCATGGCAACACGGTTTCCAGCACGATTCCCATTGCGATATGCGACGCGTACGCGCAAGGGCTTGCGCGGCCCATGAGCACGCTTTTTCTGGTCGGATTCGGCGTCGGACTCTCCTGGGCTGCGGCCCGGGTGACGCTGCCCGCCCCCCTCGCATAGGGCCGGGGGCAGACCGCGGCATTTGACGGGCACGAGAGGGACGAATACCTTATAATGTCCCGGGGAACGTAAATGAAAAGGCTCGCCTGTTCCGTCGCCCTGCTGCTCCTGGCCGTATTCTCATTCGCGGAGGATTTTTTCGACCTGGTGTCCCAGAGCACGCCGGAGCTCATACTGGCGGCCGTCAGGACAGGGGCAAAGCTCAACGACAGGGACAAGTATGGCAGGACCCCCCTCATGTTCGCCGCCCGGTTCAACCCGAACGCCGAGGTCATCAGTGCCCTGCTGAAAGCCGGGGCGAAGATCGAAGAAAAGGACAAAGGCGATCGGACTCCTCTCATGTTCGCCGCGGCGGGCAATGAGAACCCGGAAGTGATCAACGAGCTGCTGAAATCCGGGGCAAAAGTCGATGCCAAGGACGAGGATGGAATGACCCCGCTCATGAATGCGGCGGCCACCAATGGGAACCCGGACGTCGCCGGCGAATTGGTGAAAGCGGGAGCAAGAGTGGACGACAGGGACAAGAACGGCAGGACCGCTCTCATGCTCGCCGCGCGGGACAATGAAAATCCGGAGGTGGTCGCGACCCTCTTGAAATCAGGGGCACGGACAGGGGAGCGGGACAGGGACGGAGTGACCCCCCTCATGTTTGCGGCGGTCCATAACGGCAATCCCGAGGTGGTCCTGTTTCTGCTGAACGCCGGTGCGCGGACCGACGTCAAGGATGCAAGCGGAAGGACGCCCCTCATGGATGCCGCCTATCACACCCAGAGCGTCGACGTGATCTCCGCGTTCCTGAAGGCCGGCGCGAAGATCGACGATCGGGACAGGTACAACATGACCCCGCTCATGTTCGCCGCGGGCTTCAACGGCGACATCGGTGTATTGAACGCCCTGCTGGAGGCGGGGGCTGACGTCAGCGACAGGGACCTGGACGGCCACACCCCCCTGATGTGGGCTGCATACAACAACCCGAACCCGAACGTGCTTGCGGCGCTGATACGGGAGGGAGCGGTAGTCGAGGACAAGGACGCGAAAGGTCAAACGTCCCTGATGTGGGCCTGCTTGAACAATTCGGACCCGGATATCGTGAAGCTGCTCCTGAAGGAGGGGGCAAACGTGGAGGACAGGGCGCTGAACGGATTCACGCCGCTCATGTTCGCCGCAAAAAACGCCAACCCCGAAGTGCTGAAGCTGCTTCTGGCATCCGGAGCGAACCGAAACGACAGGGACGCGAACGGCGGAACCGCGCTGATGTCCGCTGCCTACGACAACTCGAACCCCAAGGTGTTACGGGCGCTGCTGGCGGCGGGGGAAAGCGTCGACGCGAAGGATTCGAATGGCGGGACCGCCCTGATGTCCGCCGCGTACAACAATCTGAACCCGGAAGTGCTCTCTTTGCTGCTGGAAGCGGGGGCGCAGATCAATGCGCAGGACAATGAGGGCATGACCCCCCTCATGTGGGCGGCAAAACACAACACGAACCCCGATGTGATCTCCGTGCTCCTGAGGGCCGGCGCGAATGGAAAGCTGACGAGCAGGGAAGGCAAGACCGCCGGCGCCTATGCCGAGGAAAACGAAAAGCTCAAAGGCACCGCCCAGTATTGGGACCTGAACAACGCACGGTTCTAGGGAGCTGGCCGCGACCGCCCCTCTTCCACCTTGCCCTGCAGCTTCGCCGTCAGCCGTTCAGATTCGATTATCAATGCCGTCCGCACGCGTTTGAACAAATGATGCAAATTCAGCTTTGACCTCTTGACAGAACCATGTGACTATTAGTACTAATATAGTCACAGAGATCAGAGGAAAGAAAAATGCCAAAAGCCTGGAGCGAACGGGAAAAGGACCTGGTAAAGAAGACCCTGCAGAAAGAAGGAAAGAAGCTTTTTGAAAAGTTCGGCCTGCAAAAGACAACCATCGACGACATCGTCAGGGCTGCCCGCATTTCAAAGGGAGCCTTCTACCTCTTCTATCCATCCAAAGAGCTGCTCTACCAGGAGATCTCAGAGGCAATCCAGGCTGAAAACCGCAGGAAGGTCTACGACAAGGTCTTCGAGCCTGCGGCCAGCCCAAAGGAAGGTTTCAAGTCTGCTCTGCGATTTGCGCTGAATCTTCTGACCTCCACTCCCATGTTCCAGCAAATGGGCAGCGCGGATTACGCATACCTGATGCGAAAGCTCCCGGATGAAATGAAAAGCCAGAGCATGGTGGGTTACATCGATGAGTTCGTCGGGAACTTCAACACCTGGATCGAAAACGGCTCGATGCGCAAGGTCGACCCTCTGGGTTTGAAAGGCCTCTTCATGTCCCTGGTGTACCTGGTCATCCACCGCGAGGATTTCGATGAGCCGGGTTTCAACGCGGCAAAAGAGCTGTGGATCGACATGATCTCCGAATACCTGATCAAGGATTGAGGGAGGTGGGCGTAATGAACATGTTCTGCATCTCTGATCGGGACTCGCATACCGCGCTCTCTGATGACTTGATGAAGAAAGTGCAGGCGCTGGCCGAGGAAAAAGGCTGCGCCCTCGAGTCGATTGCGCTGGACCGAAACGAGACAGCCGCCTGCACGGGGTGCCTGCGATGCTGGAGCGAGCAAACGAGGGAATGCGTCAGCCGGGACCTGCTGGGAGACATTACCCGGCACAAGAAAAACTGCGGCGTGGTGGTGTACGTGACCCCGGTCACATTCGGAGGCATGATCTCCACGGTGAAGACCGCATGGGACAAGGACGCTCACCTCTTTGCGAACAAGGACCGGTTGAAGCTCGTCATCGGGTATGGAGAAGATGTGGACGATGAGGAAAAGAGCACCTTTGTGGATACCATCGTCCTGCACCGCGGCGCCGCCGACATTGTGCATCCGGGACAGAAAGAAGCCATCAAGGTCTTTGTGACCAGGTCCAGTGACGATACCCGTGCCGTGTGCGAAGAGATCCGGAGGGTCCTGTGAAAAGAATATGTTTCATAAACGGAAGCCTGAGAGGAAAGGCCGCCTCGTCTCTCAAGTTCCTGCACGGCGTGGACAAGCTCCTGAGCGACACGGAATTCGAAAAGCCAATCATCACGGTCAAGACCTTGATGCCCGGCGGTTATCCCGCGGAGATATTGAAGATGATCGGGGACGCGAATGCCCTTGTCATCGCATTTCCGCTTTTCTGCTACAGCCTTCCCGGGGCCCTGATGAGACTGCTGGAAGACTACAATGCATATGCGAGGCAGAACGGCGCCCGGCACGAGACCAGGGTATATGCTATCGTGAATTGCGCATTTGCCGAGCCGGAAATAAACGCTGAAGCAATCCGTGTCATGCGGAACTTCTGCAGAAGCGCCGGTCTTGAATGGAGGTTCGCTCTTTCAATCGGATGCGGCCCGGTTGCCGTCCTTGCCAGTGTCATACCGTTTCTGAACATGCGAATCAGGAGGGGATTTCGGGAAATAGCGGATGATATCCGGCAGGATCGCAGAGACGCCCGCGCAACGTTCATGGTGAAGCCGTTCATTTCGAAGAAGATTCTGCTTGCCATACGGGACGGGTTGGAGAAGAAGGCCCAACGGCGCCTTGAAAGAAAGATGAAGCTGAACTATGGAAAATAAGGGGGGCCGAAGATGGGGATAAAAGGCGAGTGGATCAGCTACGGAGAAGGATCGGGCTACTTTGCCAGTGCCCGAAAGGGCGCCGACGCCTCTGCCCGGCGTGCTGGTCATCCAGGAAATCGGCGGCGTCAACGGGCACATCGAGGACGTGACACGCCGCATCGCCGCGGCGGGCTACGCGGCCCTGGCGCCCGACCTGTATGCCGTGGACGGCAAGCGGCCGGAGGCGCTGACAAAAGAGAGGTTTGCGGAAGCATTCGGCTTCGCGGCCAGGCTTCCCCCCGGGACCATGTTCAATCCGGCCGCCAGGGAAGCGGCGCTCGCAAAGCTCGGAGAGGCCGAGAGGCGGCTGATAAGCGAAACATTCAGCCAGATGTTCTCATTCGCCGCGCCGGGACGAGACGGGATCCCTCATGGGCCCGCTCGTCCGCGGATTCCGGCACCTCCGCGAGGAACGCACTGAGACCCGGGGGCAGAAGATAGCCTGCGTGGGCTTCTGCATGGGCGGCGGCCTGTCGGCCCTCCTGGCCTGTGAGGAGCCCGAGCTTTCCGGTGCAGCGGTGTTCTACGGCATGGCGCCGCCCGCGGAGAAGATCGCCGCCATCGCCTGTCCCGTCATTGCCTTCTACGGCGCCATGGATCAGCGCGTCAACGCGGGCATACCCGGCTTCCAGGAGGCAATGCGCGCGGCAGGCAAGTCCTTCGAGCACCACATCTACGAAGGGGCGGGCCACGCCTTCTTCAACGACGACGGGCCTTCGTACGACGTGAATGCTGCCCGTGATTCCTACGCGCGACTGCTTGCCTTCTTCGCGAAAGACACTCTCCGGATAGGAGGCGACGCATGGATTCGCCGCAGCCAAGCTGCAGCCCCAGCTCGAACGGCCCCGCGAATGCCTTGTCATGGCCAAGCCCGCGGGACCGCGCTGCAACATGCGCTGCGCGTACTGCTACTACATCGGGAAGGAGGCGGTATTGCGGGCAAGGCCCGGGCCGCCTGCCCACCGACCTGCTGGAACGCTTCATCGAGCAGAGGCTCCAGTCCTCCCGCGAGTCCGTCGTGCACTTTGAATGGCACGGGGGAGAGCCGACGCTCCTGGGCCTGGACTATTTCCGTTCGATAGTCCGGATGCAGCGCGCGCATCTGCCGCCGGGGCGCACGGTCTCCAACGGACTGCAGACGAACGGATATCTTCTGAACGGGGCCTGGGCCGATTTCCTGGCAGCAGAAGGCTTCTCCGTTGGTCTGAGCCTGGACGGGCCCGAGGAGCTGCACGATGCGTTCAGGAGAAGCGCCGACGGCGGGCCCACGCACGCGCGGGTGGAGCGGGCCTATGCGCTTCTCAAGGAAAGGGGCGTTTTCGTCAACCTGCTGTGCGTGCTTCACGCCCGCAACGCCACGGAACCGGACAGGGTCTACGACTATTTCCGCGGCCTTGGGGCCACGCACTTTCAGTTCCTGCCGCTGGTTGCGGGGACCGCGGGCACGGACTCCGCCGCGGCGGAGCCCGATGCAGGTCGGCGGAATTCCTCTGCCGAGTATTCGACCGCTGGATTCACGAGGACGTGGGCCGGGTTGTGATCCAGAACATCGACGAGGCGTTGCGCCCGATCTATGGGCTCCCGCATGCCCTCTGCATCCATCGCGAGACCTGCGGGGATGTTGCGGTGCTCGAGCGTGACGGCGCCTTCTACGCGTGCGACCATTTCGTCGATGCGGATCACCTGGTCGGCAACCTGCGCGAGCGGAGCCTGGCGGACCTGGCCGCCGACCCGCGCATGATCGATTTCGGCAACGCGAAGCGGGACACGCTGCCGCGCGTCTGCCGTGAGTGCGACGTCCTCTCGTGGTGCAACGGCGGATGCCCCAAGGATCGCGCGCCCGCGGCCCCCGGTGAGGCCGGCGGCGTGAACAGGCTCTGCGCTGCCTACAAGAAGTTCTTCCGCCATTGCAGGCCCGAGCTGACGAGATTGGCGGCGCACATGCACGCGGGACGGCCGCTGCGGGAGTTCACTGTCTGAGGAGTCGTTCCTCAACGGGGCTGCCGGTCGCGAGCGCGCGGCCCCGCGGCCAGGGCATGCCGGTGTTCCCGCACCTCCAGGACTTCTCCCTGAATGTTGCGGGCGGAATTTGGTTGCGGAGATCTCTTTCTGCTATATAATGACAGCATAAATAAGTTGAAGCGACTGAAAGTGCGTACGATCTGCCCAAGTCACAGAAAGCGCGCTGCGGGAGGGATCCCTGCAAAGGCCGCAGGCGGTCTGCATTGACGCCCGCCTCTTCAGCCGCCCGACACAGGCATTACGAGTCCACTCGCATAACTCGACGTCCGAGGGAGTTGCACGGCGAAGGCAGAACATACCTTGTGAAGATATTGTGCCGTTCGATGCGACGCCGCGTAACATATGCGATAGCGCGGTTAGCGGCCGCACCGTACAATAAGATGTTATGCAAAACGGAGTTGTTACCTTGACCAAATGCCATTTGCCCAAATGTGCTGTACAGCCAATACAGCTATGATATAGTCCGATTATGGGACTAACAGACTTTGATAGGGCGTACGATCGCGTCAAGTCGCTGTCCGAGACCTTCGAGCGAGGCATTACCCGATATATGTCTTCTATATATCAAGAAGCTGAAGCACGCAAGGATTTCATAGACAAATTGTTCATCGCACTTGGATGGGATGTTAATCACGATATTCAACTAAACCCCTATGAGCAGGAAGTAAAGGTAGAGCGGGCAATATCTATCTCATCCAGCCAGCGGAGAGCAGATTATGCGTTTTGCTGCTCTCCAAACTACAGGGATGTAAGGTTCTATGTTGAAGCTAAGAAGCCTTATAGCGACATTGGCAACGCCGAAAACTACTTTCAGACAATACGGTACGGATGGAATAGCGGTACCGCACTTGCGGTTCTGACAGACTATGATCAATTCCATATTCTTGATTGTCGCTACAAACCGGATCCAGAAACCATATTAAGCCGAGCCCTTCGTGTCTACCACTATACCGACTATATCGATAAAGACAGCTTCGCAGAAATATACTGGCTGTTTTCCCACGAAGCCGTTGCAGGTGGATCCATCGAGAAGCGTTCAGCCGAGTTACCTAAGCCTCGAGGGAAGGCGGTGCAACGAGAGCTCTTTCCCGGTGCCTATAAACCCGTAGATGAAGCATTTCTTGAAGACCTAGACGAGTATCGCATTACCCTGGCACGTTCCTTTAAGGCGAGTAATCCTGAACTTGATGGTGAGGCTCTTACTGAAATAGTTCAGCGTACTCTCGACCGACTCGTCTTCTTAAGATTCTTAGAAGATAAGCAAATCGAACAAGAGCCTATAGTTGCCAATTTAGGAAGCCATTCGAGTGCATGGGATGATTTTATAGCTACTAGTCGTCGATTGAATAGCATTTATGATGGAATGCTGTTTAAGCATCACAATCTCCTTGACTCCAAGGAGACAAAAATCGACGAAACTGCATTTGCCAAAATTTGTGAGTCTCTTGCTCACATAAATACTCCATATGATTTTAATGCTATCCCGATCTATATCCTCGGTTCAATTTATGAGAGATTCCTGGGAAAGGTGCTTGTCGCTACCGAAAAGAGAGTCTATCTAGAAGAAAAGGCCGAAGTAAAGAAGGCTGGAGGCGTCTATTACACGCCAGAGTACATTGTCCAATACATCGTTGATAGGACAGTAGGTAGAATTATCGAGGGAAAGACACCCGCGCAGATTTCTAACCTAAGATTTATTGATATTGCATGTGGCAGCGGCTCATTCCTTCTCGGAGTATATGACAAGCTCGTAGATTATCATGGAAATTATTACAACTCATTAGGGAGGGAAGATAGAGACCGCCTCGTAAAGCGTGGAGATTGCATAGAGCGAAACGGAAGAATCTATGTCTCTCTAAAAAAGAAAAGATCCATTCTATTGAATAATATATATGGAGTTGACATAGATTCACAAGCAATAGAGCTTGCGCAACTTTCACTCTATCTTAAGCTATTAAAGGACGAGACAATTGTAAGCTCTCATGAGCATCAATTAGAGTTCCATGAGGCACTGTTGCCCTCCTTATCGTCCAACCTTATTTGTGGTAATTCAATTTTGGGGACCGAGATACTTCAGGGCAAGCTTTTTAGCATAGAAGAGGAAAAGAAGCTTAATCCCATGAATTTTAAGGATGCGTTTCCGGCCGCAATAGCAGCCGGGGGTTTTGATGTAGTAATCGGAAACCCTCCATATCGGAGAGAATTAGATTACAAGCATTTGTTGGATCAAATAGCACAAGGTAGTCTTGGCAAGAAATATCGTTGCGCTCGTATGGACCTTTGGTACTATTTCGTACATCGCGGCATGGAGATTATGAAGCCAAAAGGTCTGCTGTCTTTTATTGTAAACGCATACTGGATTGCTGGTACTGGATCAGAGAAACTGATTCAGACAATGAAAGATTCATCGCACATTGAAGAGATTTTTGCCTTGGGAAAGATGAAAGTATTCGAAAAAGTATCTGGCCAACATATGATAATTCGCATCCAAAAGGGCAAATCTAGTGCACAAACGGTGCTTAGGACGGTCATAGGTGGCAATGAAAGGACCGCTGAACCTTTTTTTACAGGGCTAGGAAAAGTAGTAAGCCTAAGAAAAACGCCGAAAGAGTTGTTCCTGGACGGAAAAATCGACATTCAACCAGGCAGTGGTGTATTGTTAAGAAAAATCGATCGCGGAGTGAAGCTCTCTCAATTGGGGATTGTAAGACAAGGAATTGCAGAGAATCCATCCTCAATTAACCGGAAAACAAACAAAAAGTTTGGTGAAAAATGGAAAGAAGGTGAGGGTGTATTTGCGCTTACAAGCAGTGAAGCAAAACGGCTGAAATTGACTATCCAAGAAAGGCAATTGCTAAGGCCTTACCATGATCTGTGTGATCTTGATAGGTATTGGATAAGAGAAGCGGCATCTTATCTGCTAATATATTCAACTCCTAAGACATGCCCGGACATAAAGGTCTATCCAAATATTTATGCGCACCTCAGCAAGTTTCGTGAGATTACATCTGCTCGTAGAGAGACAAGAAACGGGTCTAACCAATGGTGGCACTTGCATTGGCCTCGCGATGAAGAAATATGGAAAGCAAGCAAGATCATCTCCATACAGATGGCCGCAAGGCCAAGCTTCTCTTGTTCAGAGCAACCCGTATATTTGCCTTTTAGTGTGAATGTTTTTGTTCCGAACAATATGGTGAAAGAAAACATGAAGTATGTCCTTGCGCTTCTGAATTCCAAGGTTTTGTGGCATTGGTTTAGCCATCACGCAAAACGAAGGGGGGTTGGCCTAGAGATAAATGGCAATGTCTTATCTTCTGCACCGATTCGAAGGATAAACTTCAGTATTGCAAAAGAAAAGCGAATTCACCAAGAATTGGTCGAATTGGTGGATGCAAATATTAAGGCGATTAACCAGGTAAAGATAGGCGTAACGGAGAAAAATCTTGCCTACTACGAAAGTAGGCAAAAGTCAATCGATCGGCAAATTGATCAACATATTTATCAGCTTTATGGTCTTTCGGAAGAGGAGGCGGGTCTCTTGGACAAGGAGTATGAATAGTAATTGAATTGAGATGGCCCTTGTGAGTATTTCAGTCGTCGAGATAGCAATTAAAGTGGAATTGAAAACTGTTTTGCATAACAAATCGTTGCAGTTGTCCCCTAGACGACGTTTGGAAGAGCCAATGCAGTTTCGCAATGCCGTTCATTGCTGTGCTGATGCTGCGGGGCAACTGAACTCTATGCTCGGCGTTTTCACTTGAATTCGCGTGGCTCTGCTCCTTGTGCATTGCTCCTGAGACTACGAATGAAAGTTAGGAGGTAACCCCATGATTCAGAACTTCAGCGTCGCATTCCAGCAGATGGCAAGCTTTCTTTCGATATCAAAACTCCGCGCATTCCCTGATATCCTTGAGGAGCTCGTGCAGCAAAGCCTGGTCATCCTTCCCAGCGACAGGCACGGGAACGCGCAGGACGTCTCAGCCTCGCTGCAATCTCTCTTTGGTCTCCAGCTGAACGACAAGGATATTCAAGCTGCAATCGACTCTCTGGTTGCCCGAAAGGCCGTGCAGACACTCGCAAACGGCAGCCTGGCGCTCGAAGAATCAAATGCGGTGCGCATAGAAAGACGAATCCAGGACGCCAGAGAGCTGGAGTTCAGAGTGAAGGCTAAGTGGACCGCAGCAGTTGGCCGGAAAAAGTGCTGCGTAGTTTCGGACGACCTTTGGAAGGCACTGCGGGACTTTTTGCAGCAAGCTTTTCGCAGACACGGAATTCAAGTTGCGGCGCTGGTGGACCCAAACATCGACGTTTCGCACGAGCAGTCCAGCAGCTTGAGCTACATTGTGGACGAAACGGTTGCCAGACTCTTCCCTCAGCTTGCTCCCGCTGAGAAGCGGTCAGCCGCTGAAGTCATTTCCTCCTTCTTTGACGCAGGCTCAATTGACAATGACCGCGCACGGTACATTTCGGGTTTGGCGGATGGAGCCTTCAACTACTTTTCTCTTTCGATTGCTCCCGATGTATCGAAGCGGTTCCGTGATAAGCTGGACAGCCTGACCATTTTCATGGATACCAACTTTTTGTTTGGCATTTTAGATCTCCACCTCAATACCCAGGTCGACGTTTCAGCCGAGCTTGTTGAAGCAATAAACAGGTTCCGACTGCCTTTCAAAATGAGATATCACGAGGCGACTTCAAGGGAACTCACGAACACCCTCACGTTCTATTCTTCTGTGTTGCGGTCAACGAAGTGGCCTCAAGCGATAAGCCGGGCGGCTAACAACCTCGGCGCGCTCTCAGGAATTGAGCTAAAGTATCACCAATTGAACGCTGAGCGAAGAGTCGACGTTGAGGACTTCCTTGCACCTTACCAGCAATGGCAGATTCTTCTCAAATCCAAAGGCATCGACGTCTATAGAGGAGATTCCTCTGAGGAACGACTGCGCAGACGCGCAGATCTCGAGGATGCGTATCGGAGATACTTTGCGCAAGTGGGGCGCACAAAGTTTCCCGAAGCTGTCCAACACGACATGGCCGTCCTTGAAGCAGTTCGCTCGCTGAGGACTCCTAACAGAGCGGCGCTGGAGTCCGGTGCCATGTTGCTAACCTGCGACCACCACTTGTTCAGATTTGACAGCATTTCCAGCCGGCAATCGCGTGACTTCGGCTGCACGATGCTTCCGAGCGTGTTTTGGCAAGTATTGAGGCCCTTCGTTGCCGACGCATCTGACTACGACAAGGCCTTCGCCGAGTCTTTCGGCATTCCTGAGTTTAGCCTCACTCGGGGAAACGCCTCAAAGGCGGCGACGAGAATGCTCAGCATCCTTGCGAGTTACAAAGACATCCCAGAAGAAACGGCCGCGGCAATGCTTTCGAGCTCCATGGTACTCTCGCAAATAGAGAGAGCGGAGAGCGATGAGGACTTTTACCGAATCATCGACAGTGAACTTGCGCGGCAAAACACGAGCCTAATTGAAGAACTGGCCGAAGTCGAAAAGCAGAAGCAAATAGAGCAGGAGAGCGCAACGCAGAGGGCGAAGGAATTGGCCCAGGCGAAGGGAATCATTGCGGACAAAGAAGCTGAGCTCGCGAACCTCGAGAAAGAGCTCGCGGAGCGAGATGATGTCGCAAGCATAAAGCGCAAACAGCTGTCTGCAGCGGCCGAGGCAAGGCAAGTTGCAGAGGATCAAGCCTCTAGCCAACAGACAGCTATAGATTCGTCTAGGCGTCAGATCCGCAACCTCCGGCGCGGTGTTGGACTGTCGGTAGGGCTTCTACTGAGTCTCGTGTTCTATTTGCTTATCAACATGGTAGGAGTTTGGCCGTGGCTCCAGAACCATTACCACTCGGTCGGAATCCAAGCGTCCGCCATTATCTTACTGATTCTTGCTGCGCTCGGCATTGCGGAGCCGAACCGGCGCCTTCGGTTGCTTTGGTTTGCGGCCACTGCCTTACCGGTCATTGGAGCTTTGCTGACCATTTTGTGATCCTGTCGGACCTGCAAGGTCAGAAAAACGCCTAACAAATCGTTGCAGTAGTCGCCTTAAAGGCCGTCTGGATCGGAAGGTGCAGTTCGGAATTCCAAATTGGGCCGAGGCTGATGCGGCGGCGCTACTCAACTCTATCTTATGACGCAGGAGATACTGATATCTCAGGGTCGGGGCATGCGGGCTTGCTCGTAGACTACGCCGGTCCTGCCGAGTAGGCTTTGGCCATGATTTCGCTCCTTGATGTGCAGCGCGCGAAGGCGGCAATCACGCCCTACGTGAGGCGCACGGCTCTCGAGAAGAACTCCACTCTCAGTCAGCAGCTCGGTACGAATGTCTATCTGAAGCTCGAGCTGTTCCAGCGCACTGGTTCCTTCAAGCCGAGGGGCGCGTTTGCCCAGGTCCTGAACCTGACGCAGGCGCAGCGGAACAGGGGAGTTGTCGGTGTCAGCGGCGGCAACTTTGCCCAAGGGATGGCGATCGCGGCCCGCGAGCTGAACTGCCGGGCTGTTGTGTGCATGCCCGCGTCAACGCCTCGAAACTACATCGAAGCAGCCGAAGCCTACGGTGCAAAGGTAGACCTCTCGCCAACATTCGCCGGGATCTTCGAGCGGGCAGACCAATACGCGCGAGATGGATGGAGCCTCCTTCACCCCTTCGACAACCCGCAGCAGATGGCCGGCGCCGGAACAATCGGCCTGGAGATCGTGGAGGACCTGCCTTCAGTCACTGACGTACTGATCAGCATCGGCGGCGGCGGGCTGTACGCCGGGATAGCTGTAGCATTGACTGGCCTGAAGCCCAGCGTGCGGGTCTGGGGCGTGGAAACAGTGGGATCCGAAACGATGGGTGCGTCCTTGGCAGCCGGCAGGATCGTCGAGATCGAGCCGAAGTCTCTGGCGAAAACCCTGGGATCTCCCTACGTCGCCAAGGATGCCTTCGAGATCATGCAACGCAACCCCGAGCGGTACGTAGCGGTGACTGACAGGGAAGCGTTTGAGGCCGGCGTGTTCCTGCTGGAACGCGCCAAGCTGAACACTGAGCTGGCAGCTTCCTGCACCCTGGCAGCAGCTCGCCGTATCTCAAAGAGCTTTGGCCCAGAGGATCATGTGGTCTTGCTCATCTGTGGCGGAAACAACTCCCTGGAGAACTGGCTGCACTATCGCGAGGTTCTCACCTGACTCGAACCGCGTCAATATCTAGGCAAATCCTTGTCACCGGTAAGGAGAACGATTGTGCAGCAGTTCCGTGTGGAGCCGGAAGACGACACCGGCAGCGTCATGCAGTTCCTGGAAGACAGGATCTACGAGTACAACTCGAAGGAAACCGGAAGGGATGATGGCCGGCTCTTCTCAAGAGTTGTCCGGGATACCAAAGGGGACATCGTTGGCGGCGTTGCCGGATGGACGTGGGCGGCTGTCTGTGAGATCACGCAGCTTTGGGTGAGCCAGAGCGTGCGCAACAAGGGAATCGGAAAATTGCTCCTCCAGGCAGCGGAAGGCGAAGCGAGGGAGAAGAATTGCACGAAGGTTCTCGTGAGAACCTACAGCTTTCAGGCACCGCGGTTCTATGAGAAGCACGGGTACAATATAGAACAAGTCACTGAGAACTTCCCCGAAGGTCACCGTTACTACACTCTTATGAAAGCCAATCTGACCCCGCGCAGTGCCGGCTTGATCGGTCACAAATCCTCGAGAAACCTCAGCACGCGATCCAGCATTGAAGCCGCCGACGCCTGATCGTAGTCACTTGTATCTTCATCCGCGAATAGGTGCCCGGACCCAGCGTAAGAATGCACTGCGCAGGGCTGTCCCGCCTCACGGACAGCTTCCGACAGGGCTGCTACCTGTGCCGCCTCGACCCAAGGATCGCCAACCGCGTAGTGTATCTGAACGGGAACGGACGGCCACTTTCCTACGCCCATCATCGCCAGAGGAAGTGCCCCGTGCATGAGAATGGCACCGCGTGCCCCTGGCCGCGTGGCGGCGAGATACTGGGCTGACGAAGATCCCATTGAAAATCCTGCGTAGACGACTTGCTTCGGCAGATCAGCGACTGATTCCTGCGCACGCCCGATCAGGGCGGGAATGCCGATTGCATCGCGTCGCGCAACGCCGTCGTTGAGATCGTTGAACACGTCGCCATCGAAGAAGTCTGGCGTATATACCGAATGACCGGCGGAACGCAATTGATCGGCAAATTTGCGAACCGCGGGCCGAAGCCCGAGGGCGGAATGAAAGAGAACGACTGTCTCCGGCATGATGGTCTCCTTGCTGTACACTGTACAATATATATTGGACGTTGTCCAGCACTTTCTATAGACTCTTGCCATGAGGCAAAAAGGTCATCCGAAGCGAGCACCAGGGGAACGCGCCGGAATCCAAGTCGATTCCGTCTTGGCAGCCGCACTCGCGGTATACGCACGCGAAGGACTCAGCGGCCTGACTATGCGCGCCGTAGCAAAGGAACTCGATGTCGCTCCAAATGCACTCTATAGCCATGTAAAAAGCAAGGAGCATCTCGTGGACGCTGTGATCGATGCGTTGATGGGCGACGTAGAGATTCCAGACCAGTCGATTGAATGGCGCGAGGCTCTCTTTCGACTTATGTGGACATCGCGGACCGTTTTGCTCCAGCATGCCGACCTCATGCCCCTGTTCCTTTCAAGGCCTGCACGCGGACCCACCGCCCTCCGTCTAGGTGAAGCCACACTTCGATTTCTATCCCGCGGCGGCATACGGGATGAGGCCGCAGTATCCGCCCTGCGTATCCTTCTTGTGTATACGATTGGTTTTGCGGCGCAAGAAGCGCCACGTCGCGATGACCCGACAAATAGTGAGCGGCTGGCGGAGACGACCAGGGTCTACAGTAATGCCCATGATCAACCCCACATGCAGGCGCTGGCGGCAACGCTCGCCAGGCATCCGGATGACAGCACCTTCGAGACGGGACTGAATTGGCTGATCGATGGCATCTCAAACGCCATCGGCCGGAAGAACGCGCCATACAACAAATCGTTGCAGTAGTCGCCTTCGAGGCCGTCTATGTCCGGCTATCGAGTGCTGCAATGGATACCGATGCCCGCGGCCGGCGTTGACAGCCCACAGAGCCAATGGCAGACTCCCATGAGTCGCGGCCGTAGTTGTCATAGAAAAAGGAGAGATCCATGAAAGTCACCATCATAGGCCTGTCAATCATTTTGTCCATTTCGGGCACGTCCCTTCAAGCGCAGAGCTTCGTTGAGACGTATGGGGTCCCTTATCAGGGTCATTGGTGGCAGAGAACTTCAGATGGACATTCAGAGACCTCAACCCGTGGGCGTTGCGAAGCCGGCAATTGTGTTTCTTTGCGGCAACGGTTGGGGATACGATAAGACTCTGAACCGGGAGGGATTCTGGTACGCCCTGGATCTGGCCAATCAAAAGGGATATGTCGCCGTCACTGTGGATTACAGTGCCTCGGTAGAGAACTCCAACCGCCGACCTATCGGGATCTTCCCTGCGCAAATCCATGACGTCAAAAGTGCCATACGGTTTCTCAGGGCAAACGCAGCGCAGTATGACATCGATCCAGCCCGCATTGGGGTTGTTGGCTTCTCATCAGGAGGAAACCTGGCGCTGCTGCTCGGGCTGACGGTTCCGGCGGATGGGCTCGAAGGGCAGGACGACAATCTCCAGTACTCCAGCTCCGTGCAAGCCGTTGTCAATCTCTCGGGTGCAACGGACCTCGTGAGTTGGAACAGGGAGCCATATGTCAGTGCGTATTTGGGGGGCTCTCTTCAGGCAAAGCCTGAACAGTACAAGAAGGCTAGTCCTATCAACTATGTCAAACCGGGCAGAGCACCGATTTTGACCATCCATGGGGACAAGGATACCTCCGTCTCCCCGGATCAGGCGCTGCTGCTTGACGCACGAATGAAAGAAGCGGGCGCGCCTCACACTCTGATAATTGAAAGCGGCCGTGGTCACACCGACGAGTTGGATCAGGCCGTTTGGGATTTCCTGGAGAAGGCGCTCAAGTAGCCGGCCTGCAGTGGACAACAGCTTAGGCGAGAGAGACCAGGGTTCAAAGTTGAAGTGCAATAGTCTTGAGCTCCGATAATCCTCCTAGGTTGTGATCTCATCCGAAAAGTCCAATTGCCGAGGGGCAGGTGCGATGGTATAGTACTCTGAGAAAAGGGCAGATTCAAAAAGGAGCGAATCATGGGTAGGCACCAAAATGGATCGACAGCGGGCTGCCCGCTGCGGTTCCCGGTCCTGTTGCTGGCATTCGTGGTCCTGGCAGGCGGCACTGCCCTGGCCCAACAGAATTCCCAGCCGTCCGGCAACGCCACAGACAGAGTCATCTACAACGCCGGATGGTACCTGAACGGATCCCTGCAGATCCCCTGCTATTGGGCAGGTACCCGCCGCATCGACCTCGCGGGAGACGGCGTGCACGACGCCAGGGCGCGAGCCTGCGCTGTCTCGGAAGGGACAGTGTATAGCGCCGGGTGGTGGAACGACGGGGCCAGGGATACCGCCTGCTATTGGGCCGGCACCAGCCGCACCGATCTCACAGGAGATGAAGCCCGCGGCTCCCAGGCCACCTCCATCGCGGTCTTGGGAGACACCGTCTACACTGGCGGGCAGTGGAACGACGGGAACCGGTGGCAGCCCTGCTACTGGCAGGGAACCCGGCGCGTCGACCTTGACAGCACCGGTTCGCCGAACTCCGGGGTGTGGTCGATCGCTGTCTCGGGCGGTGTTGTGTACACCGCCGGATGGTGGAACGACGGAACCCGCGACATTGCCTGCTTCTGGACGGGCACCCGCCGCACCGACGTCGACGGCGGTGCCAAGGGCTCGTACGCCAATGCGATCGCGGTTTCGAATGGGTTGGTCTACGCGGCGGGCGCGTGGGACTGGGACGGGAAGGCGTCGAAAGCCTGCTACTGGGTCGGCAAGAAGCGCACCAATATCGCCAGCACGGGCGGAGCGTGGGCCATCAGCGTGTCGAAAGGCGTTGTCTCTGTCGCCGGTTACACGAATGAGCAGGACAGGTGGATTCCCTGGCTCTGGGCGAAGGGCGCCCGGACCGACCTGGGGGACGGCGTCCACCCCGGATTTGTATGCTCCAGTTCCTTCACGGCAGGGATCTTCTGCCCTTCCGGGTTCTGCTGGGACGGAACCAGGAACGTGGCCTGCTACTGGATGGAAACCTACCGCGTGGACCTGGACGGTGGCGACGGCGGTTCGATGGCAGGTGCGCCGGCCTTTTTCACCGGCAAATAGAAACAGCGCATTTAAGACCCTGAGTGCTCGGACGAGGCGACTGACGGGTTAAGGAGGTTACATCTTGAAGAAGAATGCAACAATCCTGACAGTCCTTGTCTTATTCATTGCAGGAGTATCTCCATTCGGCTGTACGACACTCAATAACAAGACCGATCCGTCCGACATTCCGGCCGCCGATTTCGACCGAGTCCACGCGGTTACGCTCGACGACACCAACAAGTTTCTCATTCTTGGCAAGGCTGAGGTCGAATCGCCGGCAACCGGCCTTTCAAAGGATCTGCAACCGTTCCTGGGAAGATGGGAGGGGTTCAATACGAATCCGCCGGTTAAGAACGATCTGAGAGTAGCCCTGGTAATCCGGAGCCTCAACTATAACAGGGGAGACGGCGTAATCTATTACGGCTACAACTTGCAGTATCCGACAAGCATAAAGAATATTCATTTCGAAGTTTCAAGAAACGACGGGGTATCGCTTGAGGCGCCGCTGGAGTCCGGAATAAAGGCGGGAATGGAAAGCTACATCCGGCTTCAATACCAAGCCGAAACAGACCGGCTGACAGGCGTCATTGCACTTGGAAGCGGAAAGGCAAACTACGTCGGAAGCGCAGGCGTCGATTCTCTTGAGCTGAGCAGGGACAGGTCATTCTACGTCTACAAGGATTACCGGGCATACCTTGCCGGCCTCAGGATACATGCTGAGAGTTACAAGAATACGGAATTGAACAACTACGGAAATGGCTATTTGATATATCTTCCGGAAGGGTACGAGGATAACACCAGCCAAACGTGGCCCCTGCTGTTCTTCCTCCATGGCATGGGCGACCGCGGAAACAATGTATTCATTCTTGCCAAGGCAAGCCCCTTTAAGATGATAAGGGAGAAGGGGCCGCTTCCCTTCATCATAGTCGCACCGCTCCTGTCTGATTCTCCAGACTTCTTCTCTTTTCCCGGGAAATACCTCGAAGGGGTTCTTGATGAAATTGCGAAGATCTACAGAGTTGATGAAAAGAGGGTCTATTTGACGGGATTGTCCCTGGGAGGCGAGGCGTCGTATCGCTTTGCCATGGAGCATCCGGAAAAGATCGCCGCGGTGGCCTCCCTTGGGGGATTGCTTGCGAAATACGCACCAGGTTTCTTCAGCAAGGAAGCCGCAGAGACGGCCGGCATCCCATTGAGCAGGCTCAAAGACGTCCCGTGCTGGCAAATCCACAGCGCGAACGATGCAATCGTCCCTCTTGATGTCGCAAAAAGAACGGTGGCAGATTTCGCCCAATCCGGAGTTAAAGTCAAGTTCACCGTTCTGGAGAACCACGATCACGATATCTGGAGCGACACGTACGCGGACCCCGAATTCTACAAATGGTTTCTTCAGTACAAAAAGGGGTAAGAAGCTTCTATTGCAGCGCGGGTCGCGCAGATGAAATCTCTATCGACGAGGATCATATGACGAAAATCGAATTGACGAGCCCTGCTTTTGAGAACGACGGCAGGATGCCGAGGCGGTTCGCCCGGGAAGGCGGAGATATCGCCCCGCCCGTCTCATGGGGTCCTCTGCCGGCAGGGAACGAAGAGTCTTGTCCTCATTGTCGAGGACATCGATATTCCCTCATTCTTCAAGTTGCTCTTTCCCACATGGATACACTGGGTCGTTTTCGACATCCCGGCCGATTCACGCGGCTTGCCGGAAAACATCCCCGTCGGCGCTCCCATTCCCGGCGGCGGGACGCAGGGTTGGACCTCGTTCCGGCGCCCTGGATGGGGCGGGCCTGCTCCCGTCGGTGGCGAACACCGCTACGTGTTCAGGCTCTACGCTCTGGATTGCCTTCTTGGCATCGAGGCGAAGCGGGCGACAAAGACAGCGCTCATGTCCGTAATGGCGGGCCGAATTATCGGACAAGGCGAGTTGGTGGGGCGATACGCGAAATCAAAATGACAGGAGTGCGCTAGTGAAGATGTCCGGTATCAAGGATCAGGATTCTTCTGCAAAGTATTCCGGCCTTTTGCTGATAGGCATCATCGCTTCAATAAAATTGATTGCGCATCTGCTGACTGGAAACCAATACGGCTATTTCATCGATGAGCTTTACACCATAGCGTGCGGCGAGCATGTGTTGAAAGGTCTGGTGGATATTCCGCCGCTGGTGCCGATCCTCTCCTGGCTTTCCGGCCATACGATGGGATACTCCCTTTTCGCCATCCATATCCTCCCGGCGATCACCGGATCCGCAACGGTATTTGTTGCCGGATTGATCACCCGGGAGCTGGGAGGAGGCCGTTTTGCTCAAGCCCTTACCGCGCTCTGTGTTGCGCTCGGACCAGTATGGCTCGCTTTCAACGCGATGTTCGCTTACGATGGTTTCGACCAGTTGTTTTCCATTCTATTCTTTTTGTTGATCATCCGTCTTCTCAAGACCGGAAATGCCAGACTCTGGATCGCGATAGGGATCATGGCCGGTATTGCGCTGATGACAAAATACACGATGCTGTTCATCGGCATTTCTCTGCTCATTTCGCTCGTCCTTACCCGGGAAAGAAAATACTTCCTGAGTCCATGGCTTTACCTGGGCGGGATCGTTTGCGGGCTTATCGTCCTGCCCTGGATAATCTGGGAATTCAGCGCCAGGTGGCCTCTCCTGGAATACTGGTCCAATTATGCGAAATTCCGGACCTTTCATGCCTCTCCAGTCGAGTTTATCGTGATGCTGATTGTCAGCTACAATCCACTTGTCTTCCCGCTCTGGCTGGCAGGATTCTACTATTTCTTCTTTCATAAAGAAGGCCGGACCTACCGCTTGCTGGGCTGGATTGGTGTTTTGTGCGTCGCGGTCTTGATCGTCACAAAAGCCAAGTTCTATATGGCTTCAGCCCTTATGCCCATGATGATCGCCGGAGGCGCGATTCTCATCGAAAGAAACCTGAGCAAAGGGTTTCTGAAATTCGCGCGGACAGGCTACGTGTTCCTGATTGTGTTATTGGGAATTTTCATGATTCCCAACGGCCTGCCGGTATTTCCTCCGGATGGAATGGCCCGGTATTTTTCAAGAATTGCTTTCCTCAGCAGCACGGTGAAGACGGACAATTCCAAACTGGACTCGCTGCCGCAGATATTTGCCGACCGCTTCGGCTGGCCCGAAAGGGTGAAAGCGGTGGCCGAAGTCTACAACAGCCTGACTCCCGAAGAGCAATCAAGATGCATGATTTACACCGGGGACTATGGGAGCGCCGGCGCAATAGATCTTCTCGGCGGGCAATATGGACTTCCGAAAGCCGTTTCATCCCACTTAAGCTATTTCCTCTGGGGATACGGGAAGAATTCCGGAGAAATTGCAATTACCATTCAGGTACCGGGATCGAGCTTGCGCGGTATGTTCAAGGAAGTGAACCTGGCAAGGCAGTTGCACATGGACTATGTCATGCCCTGGGAAAATAATACGCCTATTTATCTGTGCCGGGGATTACGGTCTCCCATCGACCAGATCTGGATCAGAACGAAGCATTACGACTAGCGATGCGTTTCCTATTTGCCTGGCCCGGCAAGCTCCTGCCAGACGCTGCCTTCCTTCTTGTGCAGCTCCTCCAGGCCTTTCACAACCGCCGGCACAAGCGCGCCCGGATTCGGCGCATCGAAGGCCCCCTGCGAGCGGCTTTGCCAGGGCGCGCCAGCCCTGCGCACAGGCATCCATGGCCCGGGCCGCCGCGGCATAGCCTGTGATGCCGGTCACTCCTGCCGCCTCCTCCAGGAACCGGGAATACATGAACCGGAACATTCCGCCGCCGGATCCGCCTATCTCGGAAAAGATGTAGAGGTTGAAGAGCGCCATTCGAAGCTGCTTCTTGTCCAGCACTGACGGCCACTGCTTCACGCGCGCGGCCGCTGTACGGATCCCTGCCACGCCGAGATTCTGAATCGGAGCGTCAAGCATGTCGTGCGCGCACTGGGAAATCGAGTCGCGTACGTCCTGTTTCGCGGGAGGGTGGGCCGCGCTGAAGTCGAAGGTGAACCAGCAGTTTGCCGGCGGGAAGGGTTTGAACTTGGAGCCGCGCGCCTTCGCAAGCTGGTCCATGCCCAGCGGTGCAAGGATGCCGTCCTTGTATCCGGTTTGGCGTGGAGCCATGTCAGAGATCAGCACCTGGCGCGCTGCCGCATCGTATCCGCAGACAACTACGACATGGCCCCCGAAATGCGCCTCTTCGGGCAGGCCGAGATAGGTCAGGAACGGCATATCAGCCTGGATCGCCACGGGCTGCCCGGCCTCCAGAAGTGAGACGAGCTCTTTTTCGGCGGTCTTTGCGCTTGACGTGCGGTGGTCCGTGATCAGGATTCCCGTGCGCCGCGACAGATCCTGGTGGAAGCTCTTGTTGTTGCCGCGGCCGCCCAGCATCGGGACCTGGCCCTTCATGTGCCAGTAGATGAATCCGACTCCGGCCCCCAGCCCGAGCAGCATCTCCTCGCTGACCGCGTACCCGTTGAATGCGCATATCTTGCGGAATGACGACGTGACGCAGTGGCACCCGGGGAGTGATGTGAATCCGGCTAAGGGCGTGACCTGGCTCAGTGTGGTTTTCATTCTTCCTTCCTTTCATTCAGGTATTTTTCAACCCAGGAGATCTCCGCGTCGATCAACGCGAGGCTTCGCTCAAAAAGGGCTTCTGCATGAGCGGGGAGGTGTGCGTCCGCCTGGCGATCGCTTGCCCACTTGGCCTGCACCTGCCTGCGGCGGGCGTGCAGGCCATCCCGGTATGCGGAAATGGCTGCACGGGCCTCTATGGGCGGCAGGATCGGCAGATTTCCAAGCCCCAGGTCAAAGTCAGCGCTGCGCGATCGAGGCCGGGCCAGTCTCTGTTGCACCGCTTCCCGCAGCGCATCCCGGCCCGTCTCCGTCATGCTGAAGACTTTGCGCGCCGGGCCGCCGCGGCCCGGTCCTTCCTGGGCAGTCGTCACCGTGCCTGCGATCCAGCCGGCCCCCTCGATCTTGTTGAGAATATGATAGATGGAAGAGAATCCTATCTCTGTCCAGTTACGCATGCCGCGAGACTCGATGTCCTGCTCGATCTGGTACCCGTGCTTGGGCTGTTCGGCCACCAGTCCCAGGATGGCCAGCTCGTTGTTTGTCATCGCCACTATTCTCTTATGAGAGTACTATAGCATGAGAATAGTGAGGTGTCAAGAACATTCCTGATGTTTATTCAGATGACCAGAAAGGCCTGATTTCGAGCCTGCCGAAACGGGCCATCGGATGTTTTGCGGCGACCTCAATCGCTTCCTCAAGGCTTGTGCATTCAAGAACGTCGAAGCCCGCGATCCATTCCTTTGTTTCAGCAAAGGGGCCATCCGAGGTTATCACTTTGCCGTTTCGCTTGCGAACGGTCACAGCCTGGTCCAATCCGCCTAGTCTGTTGCCAAGAACACGGACCCCCTTGCCGTCCATTTCTGAAACCCAGGACTGGATATTGTCCTGGGCGGGATCGTATTTCTCCGCCGAAGGGTCCGTGCATACGAACATCAGATATCGCATGCCTCGCTCCTTATGCTTGCCCCGCACCTGTTCATGCCGCGGCTTCCGGGTCATCTTCGCTCAGAACCGTCTCCGCGCGAAGGAGAGCAAAGCGCAGCGGCCGCAACTCTTCCCGTTGGACTTTCCGGCTATCTTTCTGAACATGGATCGGTGGGATCAGCGACCTTGCAATATCGATAAGCAGCCCGTCTTGTTTTTGTGACTTCATTCGGAACTCCTTTCGGCCAGTATGCCGTCGCCCCTCGGTGGTCGTCGGCCTCGTGCTCACACCATAGTCGATCACGAAGGGCGAAATTCGACACACGGCAGAAGGCGCCCTCTATCCGCGGGCGCCCGGAATCTCCGAGTCTTACACGTGCAGCCGTCCAGACGGATGCGGCAGCCGTGCAGCGGCGGCCTTCACCAGCTCGGCGTTGGCAATCAGCAGCGCGGTGCTGTCCCATGTCCCCTGGATCAGGGAGTTGCGCCGGGAGCCGGGCATTGCTCACCTTCACAGTCAAGTTGCCTGCCCGCACCACCATGGCCTCGAGGTCCACGACCAGCTCGGTCGCCGGGTTCTTCGCAACCAGCTTCTGGAGCGCGGCCACGTCGGCCTTCGACGCCGTCACGGCAGGGGTGCCGAGCATGGCGCAGTTGCCGGCGAAGATCTCGCCGAAGCTCTCCGCGACGATCGCCCGGATTCCCCATCGCACAAGGGCTTGAGGGGCGTGCTCGCGCGAGCTGCCGCAGCCGAAGTTGACGTTTGCAACGAGGATCGATGCGCCCTGGTATTCCGGCTTGTTGAAGGGGTGGTCCTTCATGCTCCCCTCGGCGGTGAAGCGTTCGTCGTAGAAGGGGTACTGGCCCATTTTGCTGAAGGTGATTTCCTTGAGATACCGGGCCGGGATGATGCGGTCAGTGTCGATGTCGTCGCCGACAACCGGCACGGCGCGGCCTTTTATCTGTATGACCTTAGACATGGGATGCTCCTGTGGGAGAGAATTCGCGTACATCGGTGACGTGGCCGGCAATGGCCGCGGCGGCTACCATTGCGGGGGACATGAGAAGGGTTCTTCCCGTCGGGCTGCCCTGTCGGCCGATGAAGTTGCGGTTGCTGGAGCTGGCGGAGATCTGATCGCCCTTGAGCTGGTCGGGATTCATGGCCAGGCACATGGAGCACCCCGCCTCCCGCCACTCGAAGCCCGCCTCGGTGAAGACCTTGTCCAGGCCCTCTGCCATGGCTTCCCGGCGCACGCGCATGGAGCCGGGGACCACGAATGCCTGCACCCCGGGGGCCACCCGGCGTCCTTTCGCGATTGCGGCGGCGGCGCGCAGATCGGAGATGCGCCCGTTCGTGCAGCTTCCCACGAATGCGACGTCGATCCTGATGTCACGCGCCCTCTGGCCGGGCGTGAGCTTCATGTGGCGATACGCGAGCAGGGCGGACTGTTTTTCCCCCTCGTCGGTGATGGCCTGCGGGTCGGGGAGGCTCTGCAGTATCCCCACGCTCTGTCCGGGGGTGACGCCCCAGGTCACCATGGGCTCGATGTCCCCTGCGTCGAACTTCACGACGTCGTCGTACGCGGCGTCCTTTTCCGAGGCGGCGGTCTTCCACCGGGTGACCGCTTTCTCCCATTCGGCGCCCGTCGGCGCGTGCTCGCGTCCCTTGAGGAAGGCGAAGGTCGTCTCATCCGGATTGACGTAGCCGGCCCGTGCCCCGCCTTCGATGGACATGTTGCAGACCGTCATGCGGCCTTCCATGCTCATCTCGTCGAACACCTGTCCGGCGTATTCGTACGCGTACCCGATTCCACCCTTCACGCCGAGGCGGTTGATGATGAAGAGCGCGACGTCCTTCGGGGTGACGCCCGGCTTCAGCCTGCCGCTGATCTCGATGCGGCGCACCTTCATCGGGTCCATTGCCAGGCACTGCGTGGCAAGGACGTCGCGGACCTGCGAGGTGCCGATGCCGAACGCGAGGGTCCCGAAAGCGCCGTGCGTCGACGTGTGGGAATCGCCGCATGCGATGGTCATTCCCGGCTGGGTGAGGCCGAGCTCGGGCCCGATGATGTGCACGATGCCCTGGCGGCCGCTGGCGAAGTCGAAGAAGCTCACGCCGAAATCCTTCGTGTTGCGCTCGATGGCCTTCATCATCATCTCCGCCTCGCCGTCGGCGAACGGACGCTTCTGGCTCTTTGTCGGAACGATGTGATCCATCGTGGCGAAGGTCCGGTCGGGGTAGGCAACCGGCAGGCCGCGCTCGCGGAGCATGTCGAATGCCTGGGGGCTGGTGACCTCGTGCACGAGGTGAAGACCGATGAAGAGCTGGGTCTGACCGGTGGGCAGCACGGTAACCGCGTGCGAGTCCCAGACCTTGTTGTAGAGCGTTCCTACCGCCATGAGAGGCCTCCTTCTGTATCCTCGGGCCGAGCATACCACCCGGATGACTATTTGTAAAAGATATGTTATCTATAGATAGCATAGGAAAAAACTATGGAAATCCACCAGCTCCGATACTTCATTGCTGTTGCCCAGCATGGATCGTTTACCGCTGCCGCCGAAGCCTGCAATGTCTCTCAGCCGTCTCTTTCCGCGCAGATAGCGAAACTCGAGGCTGAGCTGGGGGGCGCGCTGTTCGAGCGTTCCCGCCGGGGCGCGCGCATGACCCCCCGCGGGCTCGTCTTTCGTCCCCGGGCCCTGGAGGCGCTGTCGCAATTGGAGACCGGACGAAGCGAGCTGGAGGAATTGTCTGGTCTCAAGCGCGGCGACGTGACGCTCGGCTGTCTTCCCACCACAGGGGCCTATCTCCTGCCGCTGATCCTCAGGACCTTTCGCGAGTCCCACCCGCTCATCCAGGTGAAATTGCGCGAGGAATCCTCGCCGATACTCGGCAGGGCGCTTCGGGAAATCGAGGTGGATCTGGCGATCATGGATGAGGCGGGTCTGGGCCCCGGCCTGCGCGCGGAAACCCTGTTCCGCGAGCCGCTGCTCGTTGCCGTTCCTCCGGGACATCCCTTCGCGGCCCGGAAAAAGATCGAGCTCGGGAAGCTGTCCGGAGAGCCGCTTGTCATCATGAAGAGCGGGCACGGCTTCCGCACGATCGTCCTCGACGCGCTTGCCCGGGCCGGTGTCCAGCCCCGCGTGGTCTACGAGAGCGCCGGCATCGACACCGTCCAGACCCTTGTCGAAGCAGGCCTCGGTCTCAGCCTGGTTCCGAAGATGGTGCGCCGGGCGGATGGCCCCGCCTATGTCGAGATCGCGCCCCCGACTCCCTCGCGGACGATCCTGCTGGCCCGGAGAGATTCCCGGGCGCTGAGTCACGCCGCTGCCGCGATGAGAGAGGTCGTCCTGCGCTGTTTCGGGCATGGCATGCCGGGGGCATCCGGATAAAGCGCGCGCGGGACGCCCCCTTTCGGCGTACGGCCAGGACGGCCTATATTTCATCCCATGCAGGCCGTCAGACTGTGGAATCGTGATTTCACGCTGCTCTGGCAGGGACAGCTCATCAGCTCCCTGGGGAAGCAGGCTTTTGGACTGACCGCACTCCTCTGGATGAAAGAAGCGACAGGGTCAGGCAGCCTCGTCGGCCTCGTCATGACGGTTTCGCTTCTGCCGGCAGTGGTCCTGGGGCCCCTGGCCGGGGTGCTCGTCGACATCTGGGACCGGAAACGGATTATCGCCTGGACCGACCTGGCCGGAGGCGTTTTCATCCTCCTCGCGGCATTCCTTTTCTTCTCCCTGCCGGGTGCGACCGGGCTCCTGATCGCGGCGGTATTCGCCGTGAGCCTTCTCACCGGCGCGCTCGATACTTTCTCCCAGCCTTCCATCGGCGCGAGCATCCCCGATATCGTGCCCAAGGAGAAGCTCGAGGCGGCAAACGGCCTCAACATGGGGGGGCTGCAGGTGGCAATGTTCCTCTCCCAGGGCTCCTCGGGTTTCCTGTACCGTGTCCTCGGTGCTCCCTTCCTGGTCCTCGTCAACGCGGTCACCTACCTCTATGCCGGTGCCACCGAGCTGCTCATGCGCATCCCCAAGGTCCCGGCCCGGCCGGACCGGGAGGGCCTTCATCCTTTTCATCGTTTCCGCCTGGAGTTCGGTGAAGGCTTTCGGTTTCTCCGGGGTCACCGCGGCCTGTGGACCCTCATTCTCGTCTATGCCTTCCTCAACTTTTTCCTGAGCCCCATCATCGTCCTGCTTCCCTTCTTCGTGGAGGACTACCTGCGGCTCACGGCGGATTGGTACGGCTTTCTCATGGCCGCGTTCGGGATCGGCGGACTTGCCGGGTTTGCTCTTGCCGGCATGATCCCCACGCGCGGAAAATCGCGGGAGATCGCGGTCTCGGGAAGCCTTATCCTCCAGTCCGCGCTCATGCTCGTTGCGATCATCTGGCGCGTGCCGGGCGGACAACTCCTCCTCTTCGCGCTCATCGGGGCCCTCAACGGCGTGATGGGCGTGAACATCAACACCCTGGTGCAGGTAGCGACACCCCAGGAGTTTCGAGGCAGGGTACAGTCGCTCATGACGACCATCATCGCCGGCGTGATGCCGCTCGGCATGGCCCTCGGCGGGCTCCTGTTCGATCTCGCGGGTCAGAACGTGCCGCTCATATTCGGCGTGAGCGGCGGGCTGACCCTGGCGGTTTCGATTCTGAGCCTCGCGGTTCGGGACTACCGGGAGTTCCTTTCTTCGGAAGGGGCGCGGGGCTAGAACCCGCCTGGCTTAGGCGGGCGGTGTGCTCTTCTCGTTGAGATCGACGAAGATCGTCTTGGGGTGCATGTACTTCAATACACCCGCGTCCCCGAGCCCGCTCTCCTTCCAGCCCGCGCCCGGGGATTCCATCATTCCCCTGCTGTAGTACGAATTGATGTAGAGCTGGCCGGCATGGATGCGCGCCGCGACCCGGTGCGCGCGGGCCACGTCCCGGGTGAAGACCGCCCCGGCAAGTCCGTAGCGGACCGAGTTCGCAAGACGGACCGCCTCTTCCTCGGTGCGGAACTTCGTGACGCAGAGCACGGGCCCGAATATCTCCTCCTGGAAGATCTTCATGTCGGGGGTCACGTCGGCAAAGACGGTGGGCGGCACGAAATTCCCTTTCGCCAGGGACGGCTCGCGGTAGGGCTCTCCGCCCGTCACCAGCCGGGCCCCTTCTTTCCTGCCCTCCTCGATGTACCGCCACACGGCCGCGCAATGCTCGCGCGAGATGAGGGACTGGAAGTTGACGCCCTGCTCGAAATCGAACCCGTTGCCGGGGCGCAGGCCGCGGCATCTCTCCACGATCGCTTTCAGGAGCTCATCATGGATGTCTTCGTGCACGATCAGCCGGGTGCCTGCCACGCAGACCTGCCCCGCGTTCAGCGTGAAGGCGAATGTGGCCCACTGCGCGGCGCTCGGCACGTCCACATCGGGGAAGACGAGATTGGGGCTCTTGCCGCCCAGCTCCAGCGCCAGCTTCTTCACCGTCGGAGCGGCTGCCGCGAGGATGTGCTTTCCGGTCGCCGTGCCTCCGGTCATGGAAACCATGTCCACCGCCGGGCTTGCGGTGAGCGCGTCACCCACGACAGACCCGGGCCCGCTGATGATATTGACCACGCCGGGGGGGAAGCCCGCCTCGTGGAATACCGAGGCGAGCGCGAGCAGGCTCAGAGATGCCCA
The DNA here is from genome assembly GCA_963734545.1 of uncultured Spirochaetota bacterium. Classification (GTDB taxonomy): domain Bacteria; phylum Spirochaetota; class Spirochaetia; order SZUA-6; family Fen-1364; genus Fen-1364. The sequence continues at coordinate 204,063 of CAVTHO010000003.1, forward strand.
GGAGGAGGGCTTGATGATCACCGTGTTGCCGGCCGCGAGTATTGCCGACACCTTCTGGCAGCCCATCATCAACGGACCGTTCCACGGAAGGATTTCGGCCACCACGCCGACGGGCTGCCAGAGCACGTAGTTGAGACAGCGCGGTCCGTCACCCACGGGTACCACCCGGCCCTCGATGCCGCGCGCCTTGCCGGCCGAATACTCGAAGCCGTCGATGGCATTCGGGACCTCGAAGTAGCGGACGCTGGGGTATAGCTTTCCGCAATCGAGCGTCTCGAGGTGCGCGAACTCATCTGCCCGCGCCGCAAGCACGTCCCGGGCCTTCAGCAGGAGCCTGCTGCGCTCCAGGCCGCTCATCGAGCCCCAGGGACCTTCGTCGAAGGCGGCCCGGGCCGCGGCTATTGCCCGCTGGACGTCCTCGATTCCGGCCTGGAAGGCCCGGGCGAACGGCTCGTTCGTCACGGGGTTGATGATGTCGAAGGTCGTACCGGAACACGACGGGACGAGCTCTCCGCCGATGTACAATTTGTAGGGCTCGCGGTTCACGTACCGAGCTGGATCCGCCATTCCGATCTCCTTCTCCGCAAACGAGTGCGCTGTCCTGGTGGGCTGTGCCCGAATGGTACCACCATTGCCGCCCCGCGCGCAATGCGGCGCACGTGCGGCCCGGCACGCGGGGCTGCGTCCACGCGCACGCCCGCACCGACGCGCACGCCGCACCATAACAAATTCCAGAATTTCGAACAAAATTCCTGTTTACGGCCCGCTCAAGCGCACGTACGATAAGAGACCGCTATATATGGATCCTGCCACCGGCTCAGGAGGGAATATGAAACGAAGAGTCCTGCTTTCCTTGACAGCGGCCGCCGCGTCGCTCGTGATGGTGTCATGTCCCAATCCCACAATCGACAACGCCCCGCCTGCGCGAACTTCGGCCGATTTTTCAGGAGGGCAGGAAGGACGGGCAGACTGGGGAGACTGGGGAGACTGGGGAGACCGGGGAGAAAGGCGGGGACCCATGCCTTCAGACTTGAGCATCACGGTCAACAAGATCAGGGGATTGAGCCCGCGCTTCATGAAAGGCGTGGACATCTCCATGCTGGCGCAGATCGAGGCCTCCGGGGGGCTGTTCTACCAGGAGGACGGCACAGCGCGGGACGCGCTTGAAATACTCCGGGACCACGGCGTGAACTGGGTCAGGCTCCGGATCTGGAACAATCCCGTCTTCCCACCGGGAACAACGTTGTACCATGGAACTTCTGTCGTCCCCGGGCCTGCCGGGGGCGGGAACAATGACGAAAGCGTTGTCCGTGGATTGGCCAGGCGGGCAAAGGCGCTTGGCATGAGGGTCTACCTCGACTTTCACTACAGCGACTTCTGGGCCGACCCCGGCAAGCAGGATACCCCTGCCGCCTGGAGAAGCCTGACCGCTGCGCAGCTCGAGCAGGCGGTCTATGACTATACGAAGCAGGTCCTCAGGGATATGAGATCCGATGGGGCTGCTCCGGACCTGGTGGAGATCGGCAATGAGATCAATAACGGCATGCTCTGGCCGATCGGCCAGAGATCGGGGGCGAAAACCGATCCCGCGGGGTACGTGGAGCTCAACAGGCTTCTGAATGCGGGCGCGAAGGCCGTGCGCGATACTTCCCGGTTCACGAAGATCATGATCCACATTGCGAACGACAGCGGTCTGAGCGGGGCCCAGTCGTTTTTCGACAACGTCGATCCCGTGGTCGATTATGACTGCATCGGTCTCTCCTACTATCCCTATTGGCATGGATCGCTGGCTGACCTGCAGACGATCATGAATACCCTTACTGCCAGGTATCACAAGCCGGTTATTATCGCGGAGACAGCGTATGCGTTCACCAGCGCGAACGGAGACGCGCAGGGCAATTCCTGGTCGGGTACGGACCCGATTTCAGGAGGCTTCGAGGTGAGCGTGCAGGGACAGGCCACCGCGATGAGAAACATCATGGAGGCAGTGTCAAAGGTTCCCCGAGACCGCGGCCTGGGCGTCTTTTACTGGGAACCGGATTGGATCCCCGTACCCGGGGCCGGCTGGATAACCGGTCAGGGAGACGGATGGGAAAACCAGGCCTGGTGGGACTTCAGCGGCAAGCCGCTTGAGTCCATGTGGACCTACCGCCTCGTCTCGGAATCCCCGGGCAGGAAGGTCCCGACGACTATCACTTCAATAACGCCCACAGCCGTGCAGACCACTGTCGGCGTCGCACCGACGCTTCCTGCCACGGTCGTGGCCTTCTTCAGCGACGCGTCTTATCGGCCTGTCTCGGTGACATGGAACGCCGTCGATCCGTCGCAGTACGCCTCTGTCGGCAGCTTTACGGTCGGCGGCACGGTGGCGGGAACCAGCCTCACGGCCACCGCAAACGTTTCAGTGGTCGAGATCAATTACGCGGTCAATGGCGGATTCGAGACCGGATCAATGAGTCCGTGGACGACATCCGCGATGTCAGGAGGATCTCCGGTCAGCGTGTTCGGAGTGGAGAACAGCTCGCCTTCCGGGAACACCCGGACCGGCTCCTACGTCGGGTCCTACTGGTACGGCTCTGCGTACACCTTCGACGTTCACCAGATCGTGACCGGATTGACCGCGGGGACGTATACCCTGCGCGCATGGGTGATGGGCGCGGGCGCACCGACCTCGCTGGACATCTATGCGGACAACGGAACCACCAAGGCCGTGTCGGCGGTCACCAACACGGGTTGGCGGGACTGGCACCAGTACACCATCTCCGGTATTGCGGTGGACGCTTCCGGCCAGCTTGTCATCGGGTTTGAAGGCAACATGTCGGGAGCGGATTGGGGAAAACTGGACGACGTAGTCCTCACCCGGCAATAGCCGGCGCGGGGAGGCGATCGGGGCCGCTCAGCTCTCCTCTATGATCAGCGGCCTTTTAGGGATGGTCATGCCCGCGCCCTCCCTGACCTCGATGGATCGAAGAGGCGGTCTCTCCGAGCAGATCGCGTCCCGCGAGGGGAAAGGGGAGGGTGCATGCGCCGAACCGGTCCTCGAGGTTGACGATCGCCGTGCAGCGCGTATTCTCCGACGGGCGGCGCCAGCGGAGCGCGAGCACGCCGGCGCTGAGCTCGACCAGCTCGAAAGCGCTCTGACCCGACTTGACGCGCGTGCAGATCGGCAGGAGCCTGCGGAAAAAGGAAAGGAACTCGTCAGAGCCCTGCTCCCAGGGAACGGGGTCCTTCGCAAAGAGGTCGGGACGCCCGGCCATCGCGCGTTCCTGCCCCATGTAGACGAAGATCAGTCCCGGCAGAAGCTGGGAAAAGACGGTCCAGTTCATCAACCGGTCGGTCCCGTTGAGGACCGATGCCGCGCGCGGCTGGTCGTGGTTCTCCAGGAACCTTGCCTTCACCGCGTGCGACGGGTAGAGGGTCTCCTGTACCCGCAGGTGCCGCAGGTAGGCGTCCAGCCCGGTCGTGCCGCTGAAGTACTCTTTCAGATACCCGAAGCCGTCGTAATCATAGGTGAGGTCGAATGCCTCGTGCAGCTCGGGGTCGGAGGCGGCATCCCATCCCGCGCCGCGCAGGTATTTCACGAAAACGGGTTCCACGCTCTCCGCCAGCCAGAGGAGGGGGCGTTTTGAATTGAGCCGCGCCCGGGCTTCGATCCAGAAGTCGAGGGGCACGAGGCTCGCCACATCGCATCGGAAGCCGTCAAATCCGGTCTCTGCCCAGAACGTGAGCGTTTCGAGGAGGTACTCGCGCAGTCCGCGATGCGCAAAGTCGAAGTCGTACACGTCCGACCAGTCCGCCACCTTTCGGGTCGGCCTGCCCTTCGCGTCCTGCAGGTACCATTCGGGGTGCGTGCCGAGGAGAACGGCATCGCAGGCACTGTGGTTGAATACAACGTCCATCAGCACCCTGAGCCCCTTACCGTGCGCTTCGGCGAGGAAATGCCGGAGGTCGTCGATTCCGCCGAGCGCCGGGTCCACCGCCCGATGGTCCGCGATGGAGTACGGGCTTCCCAGCGGCCCTTTGCGATTGGCCACGCCGACCGGATGGATGGGGGTCAGGCAGACGATGTCAAAGCCGAGATCGCGGATCTCCTTCAGTCGGGGAATTGCGGCCCGTATGGTTCCTTCCGGCGTGTAGTTCCTGAGATAGACCTGGTAGAGAGCTGCAGATCGAATCCAGGACGGCGTGTCTCGTGCCATGCGTGCGTCTCCTGGTCGATTATAACACGTCATGCGTGATGGCGCCGGATCCGCCTTGCAGGACGCGCATTTAGTATAACTCATTGATACTAGCAGAGCGCATTTTCCTTCCTGGTGACGCGGCTGTCTGCGTATTCAGTTTTCTTGCAGTTGCCTTCCCACGGTCCTATACTAGTTTTAGCTACTGATCGGGATGGCTCGGGTACTGTTCAGAAGGGGGATCTGTTGAAGAACCTGAAAATGGCGGCGAAAATCGGGGTCGGTTTCGGCCTGGTCATTGCGATCATGCTCGCCCTCGGCGTTCTCGTTTATATGAACATGGCAGGAGTCCAGGGCGATGTCCGCAGGCTGGACCGGGAAACCGTTCCCCAGGTGGCTGTCGCCAACTCAATGGCGCGCGCGGCCGAGCTGACCAGCTCGAGCATGCAGGCTTATTCTCTCACGCTGGACGAGACCTATTTCAACCGCGCGCTCCAGTTTCTCGGTGACATGGGCAAATCCATTGTCGACGCGCAGGCGCTCTCGACAAAGTACGCGCGGCTGAACGTGCTGCGGAACAATGCGGCCGGCGCGAATGACAAGCTCAAGGAGCTCAACACCATCCTGGGCGAGGTCGAGCTCGCGGCAAAGGCGATACTGGCCGCGCGCGGGTCCCAGGAGGTGGCTGTCACTACCCTGCAGAAGATGACCCTCTCCTTTCTCGAATCGCAGAACCGCAAGCTGGCCGATGCGGTCAACAGGCGGGCAGGCAGCGCGGAGATCAATCGCAGGATCGCCGCCGTGAACACGATGGACGAGATCGATGCCATGGTGGACGACCTGGCGAAAGCAGTCTACAAGTCAGCGGCGGTCAATGACCCGGCGATCCTGCAGGCGGGGATCGACGGATTCTCCGGGTTCGACAAGGCGGTAGCCAGGCTCAACCAGGTGGGAGACTCCGAGGACAAGGAGGCTCTCCAGGCGCTCCCGTTCTCCGGCCAGGATCTTTCCGCGGCCTGCACCGATCTGCTCGAGAGAATGAAAAAAATGGCGGAGCTCGTCGCGTCGGCGCAAGCGGCGTCCCAGGCGGTGCTGGACGCCGCAACGCAGACGTCGGAGGAAGGGGTAAAGGATGCGGGGGCAATCGCCGGTCTCACCGCTTCCCGGCTGGTGACTTCCAATATCTTCCTGTTCATCGGCCTCGCCGCAGCGGTGCTCCTTGCCATCGCCATCGCCATGAGCATCACCCGCGCAATCACGGGTCCGCTTTCCAAGAGCGTCGCATTTGCGCAGACCGTGGCAAGCGGCAATTTCACCGTGAAGCTGGACATTTCCCAGCGGGACGAGATAGGAACACTGGCAAAGGCCCTGGAGGGCATGAGTCTCAAGCTGAAGACCGCCATTGCCACCGTGCAGAAGAATGCCGCCGCGGTGGCGGAATCGAGCGACCAGATTTTCACCAACGCGCAGAAGCTGTCCGAAGGAGCGCAGAGCCAGGCGTCCACGCTGGAAGAAACGAGCGCTTCGGTCGAAGAGCTCGCCGCATCGGTGGACCAGGTGGCGGACCATGCGCGGGGCCAGGCGGAGGCGGTGGAACGCGGCTCCTCCGCGATGGCGCAGGTGCACGAGTCGATAGACGTCGTCACGAAGAACCTTTCCGAGATCTCGACGCTCGCCAGCCACTCGGTGGAAAACGCTCAGGAAGGGGCGCGCGCGGTCTCCGACGTGGTGGACGGGATCAATCTCATTGCCGGCAGCTCGGAGAAGATCAGCGGGATCGTGGACGTGATCAGCGACATCGCGGATCAGACCAACCTGCTTGCCCTGAATGCCTCCATCGAGGCGGCGCGCGCCGGTGAGCATGGGCGCGGGTTCGCCGTGGTGGCGGAGGAGGTCAGCAAGCTGGCGGATCGCAGCTCCTCGTCGACCAAGGAGATCTCGAGCCTCATCCGGGAAAGCGTGAAGGACGTGGCGAAGGGGGTGGAAAAGGCCAAGGGCTCGCAGCTCGCCATGGAGCAGATCCGGGCCGCGTCGCAGCAGGTCCAGGAAATGATCATGGGCCTCTCGAAATCCATGTCGCTGCAGGTGAGCGCGGCAAAGGAGATGGCAGGCTCCCTGACCAGCGTGAAGGAGATGAGCCAGAGCATCACGGCGGCCACGGATGAACAGACCACCAATGCGCGGCAGGTCTCCCGCGCGGTGGAAAACGTGAATGAGCTGACCCAGAGCGCCGCATCAGCCGCGGAAGAAATGTCGCGGGCAACGGAAATGCTGGCCAGTATGTCGCAGGAGCTTCAGAAGCTTACCGAGCAGTTCAAGATCGAGGACAGCGGCGCCGAACCGGAGGGGATCTCTATTCCAGCAGAAGATGTTCAGAAACCGGCCCTGCCCCCGCCGAGCGCGCAGCCGCAGCCAAATCCACCGAGTACGGTGGCGCTCTCGCCGGGCGGCGCCTATTTCGCTGCCAGGTACCCTTCCGCCTTCAGGAGCTCCGCGATCAGCACGGCCCCGCCGGCCGCGCCCCTGATCGTGTTGTGAGAAAGACACACGAACCGATAGTCCAGCAGCCGGTCATCGCGAAGCCTTCCAATGGTGATGCCCATGCCCGCGGCGCGCGGGTTGTCCGCGCAGCCACCGGCGTCCCGGTCCAGCCGTGTCTGCGGCCGGTTCTCTTCGGCGAAATACTGCAGGAAGGGCCGGGGCGCGCTGGGCAGGCCGAGCTTCTGCGGTTTGCCTTCGAATGTCTTCCACAGCTCCAGGATCCTCTCCCGGGAAGGCTTCCGCTCGAAAGAGACGAACACCGCGGCCAGATGACCGTTCGTGACCGGCACCCGGATGCACTGGCTGGTGATGACGGGTGAGCTGGTGTTCATGATTCCGTCGATCTCGACGGATCCCCAGACCTTCATCGGCTCGATCTCGCTCTTCTCTTCCTCCCCGCCGATGAACGGCATCACGTTGTCCACCATCTCCGGCCAGTCCTTGAAGGTCTTCCCCGCGCCTGAGATCGCCTGGTAGGTGCAGACGAACACCTTTTCGATGCCGAACTCCCGAAGCGGATGGAGGGCGGGGACGTAGCTCTGTATCGAGCAGTTGGGCTTGACCGTGATGAAGCCGCGTTTCACGCCGAGGCGTCTGCGCTGGGCTTCGATGACGTCGAGGTGATGCGGGTTCACCTCGGGAAGGAGCATGGGCACGTCCGGTGTCATGCGGTGCGCCGAATTGGTGGACACGACAGGCGTCTCCGCCTTCGCGTAGGCGACCTCGAGGGCCCGGGTCTCCTCTTTGGGCATGTCGACGGCGCAGAAGATCAGGTCGACGCTTTCGGCAACCTCGCCGATCTTCGATGCGTCTTTCACCACCAGCCCGCCGATGGCGGAGGGGACCGGGCTCGTCATGGCCCACCGTCCGCCGACCGCCTCGGCATAGGGCTTGCCTGCGGAGCGCGCGCTCGCCGCCACGCTTACGACCTGGAACCAGGGGTGGTCTGCAAGGAGCGAGACGAAACGCTGCCCGACCATACCGGTGGCCCCGACGATACCTGCTCTCAATTTGTCCGCCATACGTGACATTCCTTATATCGGGAGATCGTCATTCGATCAAGGGAGGGGTGGACAGATGACAATAATTGTCTATTCCACCTTGTAGGTTCCGCCCGGTTTGACCGCCACGGCATTGTATCCTTTTGCCTTGGCCTTGCGGACAAACTCCGCCGGATCCGCCTTGATGAGATCAAACGTTTCGTAGTGCATCGGGATGTAGACCTTCGCTTTCAGGAAGCCGGCCGCCCGCACCGCGTCGTCGATTCCCATGGTGAAATTGTCCCCTATGGGAAGCAGGGCAACGTCGAGGGGCCCCCAGGCGTCACCAATAAGCTGCATGTCGAGAAACAGACCGGTGTCACCCGCGTGGTAGACCTTCTTTTCCCCCATGGTCAGTATGAATCCCACGGGGTTCCCAAGCGCTTCCCCGTTCGGTCCCGTGGAGCCGTGATGCGCGATGGTGAGCTTCACGTGGCCGAATGGAAACTGCCGCCCGCCGCCGATGTGCATGGGATGCCCCTTGGCCCCCTTGGCTTCGAGGTATCCGACGATCTCATAGTTGGAGATCACCAGCGCACCCGTCTTCCTGGCGATCTCCGCCGCATCACCAAGGTGATCGCCGTGACCATGCGTCACGAGGATCGCGTCAAGCTTCGTGAACGAATCGGGTTTCACCGCGGCCAGAGGATTTCCCTGGAGGAACGGGTCAATGAGCACCCGGTGCGTTCCGTCGTCGATCTCCCAGCAGTCATGGCCGTGATAGCGAAGATTCAGCATTGGCCGTTCCTCCTTTCTTGAAAGGTACTCACTGATCCATCTTGCGGCACGGGAATTCAACGACGCCCGCGTGATCCTCTTCTTTCAGCGGGAGACTCTGATAGGGACCGGCGGAGCCTTTTCGAGCCCGCTGACGGTGCCCTCCTGCCCGACGGAGAGATACACGCCAAGGTCCCGTCCTGCATTGAAACTGCCCGGGGCTGATGTGTCGATGCGCGCCGCCACGCCGATCAGGAAGACAAACGGCACGGCATTGAACGCCATGTGAAGCGTGAAGTCTCCACCCACGTACACGGAGGGATCGATGCGGAACCCGGGCCGGGCGTCATCCCAGAGCCCGATCCCTTCCGCGTGCACCCCGATTGCCGCCCCCGTGGCGGCAAGGCTGAAGATCAGGGGCTGATCGAAAAGGGCAATGGCCGCTACGTAGTCGACGCTCGCCAGGACCTGCCCGGATACGCTTCGGGACAGGGGCCCGGGAAAGCCCCGCGGCACCGAGAAGCTGTCCCTGTACGTCGCGAAAGGGCCGCCCAGGACGTCGGTCGCCTTCAAACCGAGTCTCAACACGTGGTGGGGGATGAGCGAGGGAACGTTCAGGCCGAGCCTGAGCAGAAAATCGCTCTCCGGAGCGTGAGAGTCGAGCACGGGCAGCGGGGTGGAGTTCTGGAGGAGCACGTCGAACGCAAGGGGAGGCGTGAAGTCGATCTGTCCGCCGCTGCGCCTCCATTGAAAAGAGACGCCGCTCGTGACAAAGAGCTTGTTCTGTCGGTCTGCCGCCAAAGACCCGAATGACTGCGAGAATGTGAATGGGGCAAGGGATTCGAGCTCCGCACTGTGAGTGATCCCCAGAGACAGGGCGAGCATTCTCTGCCTGTCGAAGGCGATCTCGCTGAACAGGGGAAGCCCCAGGGCGACGGTGCTCACGAGAGACTGCACGTAATCGTCCGCGTACTGGTAGGCGAGCCGGCTCTCCGCGGAAACGGTGAACGGTCCGGCTGTCGTGGAGAGGGAAAGAGCCGCGAGAGGCTGCTGGGACGCAAAGGACCAGGCCGCATCCGCAACCCATGTCGTGTTTCCCAGGAGAGAGGCGCCGTACGCGATGGCCCCGAGGCCGAGCTCGACTCCCGGCGCGTCCGGTCCCGTGCGCGTCAGCGTCGGGAACGGCAGCCACATCAGCGGTGAAGGCCAGTCCGTGTAGGGCTTCTGCGTCACCGACTTTCCCGTCCAATCGGGCTCGGCGGGATACTCCCGCGCCTCATTCTGCCCCTCGGGCAGGACGAATGCGGCGAGGTCCGCCACCGGGGTCCTTTTCAGGCACCAGCCATCGGCGGAATAGCTGGAGTACAGGATGCTGTCTCCGTCAGGGACCGCTGAGATTGCCGCCACCGGATCATCCTGGATCCGGGTGATCGTCCCCGACCCCAGATCTGCCCGGTACAGCGCGAGCGCGCCGCCCCGGTCCGACGAGAAAAGCACCGTGTCGTTGTCGAGGAAGGACGGAAAATACTCTCCGAACGGGTCGGGTCCCAGGAGGGGACGGGCGGCACCGGCGTTCGTGCTCACCACGGGAAGCCGCGGTTCGGCGAGCGCCGTGGACGCGTGTGCGAGACTGTCATACTCAGCCACATACACGTCCTGGTATCCCCTCAGGTTGACGGTGAACGCCAGCCGATGGCCGTCGGGAGAGAAGGCCGGAGTGTACACGTTGCCCTCCGACAGGGCGTACAGGACCCGCAGGGCGCCGGATTGCGCGTCCACCGACACCAGGCGCGAATACGGTCCTGTCCCCTGGACCGCCACCAGCGTTTTGCCGTCCGGTGAGACGGCGGGCTGCCACACGTGCGCGTCGCGGGTGATCTGCTTTGTCGTGCCGGTGTCCGTGTCCAGCCTGTAGAGGTCGGAGACCAGCTCGGGTGTGCCCGGATCCGCCCAGGTCTGCCTCAGAGAGGTGAAGTAGATTGTCCGGCCGTCTCTTGTCGCGCTGAAGGAGACAGTGTCGTTCGTGACTGCATGCAGGACGTGCTCGCTCCTGTTCGCGGGATCGTAGCGCACGATCGCAGGGAACGCGTACGGCGAGCTGCGGTACACGAAAAGGCCCCGGTCGGTGGGCTGCGGATGCACCCAGTTTCCCGGCCCCCTCGGAGTGATGCGCGCTCCCGAGGAGACGGAGAGGGATGGCGCGTACTTCTCCGCCAGGTACCGTTTCAGGTCATCGAATACCTGGGAGGCATTGCGGCCCGTGACCTTCTGAATCGCACCCCACGGTCCGAAAAAGGGAAAGCCGAGATACTCCTCCATGATGCGGCGGAAGCTGTCGACGCCGTAGGTGGTCAGGAGATGGTCGACGAGGATGTAGCCGGCAACGTAGATGCGATCCGGAGGAGGAAACGCGGACCCGTAGGCGCCCTGCTCGAGGCTGAACAGCCTTCCCTCTTCGACAGGGGCCTTGAATGACATCTCGAACAGGGGATTTCGTCCCCGGCCTCCCGCGGTGAACAGGGTCTCCAGGTTCGTGCTCGGTCCCTCGATCATCCATCCGGGAAGAAAGAACAATCCGGCCGCAGAGATTTCCCCGCCGAACAGCCGGGACAGCGTGAAAAAGAACCCCGTGTCCATGGAAGCGTGCACGTAGTGCGTGAGCTCGTGGGTGAGCAGGATCTTCAGCCAGCTTTCGGTGCGGGCTCCCAGGAAATGGTCGGTCGGCGCGGTGAGGTACAGCTCGATGCGCGCCGGCAGGAAAGAGGTGAACCCATTGGCCGCGTCGATCCTCCCGCGCACGATGACAGGGACCTTTTTCGGGTAGGAATGGAAGTATCCCGTGATCCTCTCGTACACCGGCTCGCAGAAAGTCAGGAGCTCGTCCACGGAGGGGCGGTCCCGGGGCTCGAAGACGAAGCGAAAGTGCTCGGTCTCCGCCTGTTCCCACCTCACCGGTTCCGCACCCGCGGAGAAAACGGAGCAGAAGACCATGAGAGCCCAGACGACACGCGCGCGGTACACGGCTCGAATATAGCATGCCGCGGCGGCAGCGCGAACAGGGCATGGCGCGTCGGTGATGCCGGCGCTTGCCATGCCCCTGCCATGGCATTATAATTTCGGTTCCCTACTACAATAGCACCATGAATATCCGTCTGAAGATCATCCTGATAGTAATTCCTCTCCTGTTCGCGACTCTTGTTCTCACCGGCTTCTCCTCGTTTTTTTCCGCCACGAATGCCATCACCCGGATCGCCAAGGATTTCCTGGGGTTCAAGGCCAGAGAGCTGCAGAACCAGGCAGAGAGCCAATGGAAGCTGCTCGTGGACAACAATCTGTCCGCCAACCCGGAGATGGTGTCTGCCACCAAGGCGGCCGTGGAGGGCTACGCGGGGAGCATCCTCACGAGCCCCACCGAGGTCATTGCCGCCTTCGACGCGGAGGGCAACGTCGTCATGAGCACGTCCGACGTCACGCTCGCCGGCAGTGAGCGGGCCGACATTCGCCGGCTCGTCGCGTCGCGCGTCTCCGCGCTCGTGCCGAATCTCCGGCTGGGCGGCAGGGACCGGGTGGCAAAGGGTTTCTGGTTCGCTCCATTTTCCTGGTACCTTGCGGTCACAGAGGAGCGCGCCGCCTTTTACACGGCGGTGAACAGGATGTCTTTCCGCACAGCGATCATCCTCCTCGCGTCGATCGGCCTCGGGGTCGCGCTCATCCTCCTGTTCGCCAGCTGGCTCACCCGGCCTCTCATCCGCGTCGTGGCCACCATGAAGGGCATCATTTCCACGAACGATCTGTCCGAGCGGGTGCTCGTGGAATATCCCGACGAGATCGGCAGCCTGTCCCAGACGTTCAATATCATGGTCACGGAGCTTGAGAAGGCCCACGGGCAGATAAGAAAGTTCGCCTTCGATGCGGTCCTTGCGCAGAAGCGCGAGCAGAAGGTCAGGAACATCTTCCAGAAATACGTACCGTCCGATGTGATCGATACCTATTTCAAGAATCCCGAGTCCTTCCTCGTGGGGGACAGCCGGCTGCTCGTCATCCTGTTCTCCGATATCAGGGGATTCACGACCATTTCGGAGGGCATGGCCCCGGACGACCTGGTGACCACGCTCAACCGCTACTTTACCGTGATGGTGGACACCATCGACAAGAGGAAAGGCGTGGTGGACAAGTATATCGGCGACGCCATCATGGCCTACTGGGGCGCCCCCATGAAACGGGACGACGACGCCGTGCAGGCAGTCATGGCCGGCATCGAGATGGGCGAAGCCCTGGCCGTCTTCAACGAGCAGCTGGTGCAGGAGGGCAGGAAGCCGTTCCTGACCGGGATCGGGATCAACTACGGCTTCGTCACAGTGGGAAACATCGGCGCGGAGAAGAAGCTCAACTACACGGTGATCGGAGACCCGGTGAATCTCGCCTCCCGCCTGGAGGGGCTCACCAAGCAGTACCACCAGAGCCTCATCTTTTCCGAGAGCCTCCAGAGAAAGGTCAAGGAGAAGCTGCCCTGCCGCCTCCTCGACTCCGTGGCGGTGAAGGGCAAGAAGGGCGGCGTAAAGATCTACACGGCAAAGCGCGCCCTGGAGACCGCGGAGAGTGAAGCCTGGAAGGCTGCACAACGCCGGGATGGAGGAGTACTACAATCGCAACTTCGACCGGGCGGCAGAGATGTTTCGCGGCGTCAGGGCCATTCTCCCCGACGACTACCCCAGCGGTCTTCTCATGAAGCGCTGCCTGGAGTACGCGAAAAACCCGCCGCCCGGCAGACTGGGACAAGGTCGAAGTCATGACGTCGAAATAGGGCAGGCGGAGAAAAGATTTGATCGGACTTCTTGCAAAGGCGAAGCAGCTCAGGGGGGGGCGCGAGGAGATCGTGTTCGACCCGGATTCGGGCATTTCCCGGGAAGACCAGAAGCAGGTCCTCCAGGAAATAGACCAGCTCGCCGCGCAGAATCGCCTGAAGGTCACACCCGAGATCTTCACCGTCCACGCGGTCAAGCGCGGAGTGCTCTTCCCCCTCGTCGTGATCGCGGCCGCCCTCCTTGCCTCCGGGATCGGCGTGCTCACTTTTTACCTCGCCTTCCAGCAGGGGGAAACACAGCTCACGTCGGAGCAGAGCGGCTCCATCACGGCGGAAGGCAAGCTGATCGAGCAGGTGAAGAAGGATTCTGCCGCGCGCCTGGAAGCGAAGAATCAGCAGATCAACGAGATCCAGGGTCGTCTTGCCGAAATCGACAGGGAGCGGCGGGACCTCCAGTCCAACATGGACGCGAAGGTGGGCCAGAGGGAGCAGGAGCTGCGCGCGGCCATGACCCGGGAGCTCGAAGCGGAGAGGGCGAATCTGCAGAAGCAGGGTCTGTCCGACCAGGCAATTGCCAGGAGGCTGCAGGACCTGGAGGCCCAGAAGAACGCGGAGTCCCGCCGGCAGCTGGAAAGTTACCGGCAGCAGGCAGAGGCCGACCTCGCGAAGGCGGAGCAGAACCTGAAAAGCCAGGAGGCCCGGTTCAACGAAAGTCTCGCCCAGGCGAACGCGGAGCGCCAGCAGGTCGTGGCGGACTCCCGCAAGCGGGAAGAAGAGCTGCGCGGCCAGCTCGAGCAGAAGACCCAGACCCTGGAAAGCGAAAAGGCCAGGGCCCAGCAGGCCCTGAATGCGCTTGCCTCCCGGCAGGAAAAGGAGGATCTCGTCTCCGCCCAGCTCATCGGGCTGTACGCCGTTGCACGGGCCGACATCGCGCAGCGCAACTACCCCCAGGCTCTCCAGAGCCTCAAGGCGGTTGCCGACTACGTGAACAGCCAGGACGTGGCCGCCCTGCCCGGCATGGCCCGCAGGCGCGACTTCGACCTGTTCGTGGTGAATTCCCTCACGACCCTCGTGCAGGGGGAAATCGACAAGGGCAGGACCGACACGACGTCCCCGGCAGCCCCGCCGGACCGGATGGCCGAGCTCGGGAAGCTTGTCAGCGACGCGGATGGGCTCCTCAAGTCAGGCAAGGTCGAGGAAGCAGAGAAGGCCTACGGGCAGGCTCTTCAGCTCGTTCCTGAAATCGGCCGCGCCTATTCCTACTTTGTGACGCGCGATCATGACGCGGAGGCCGCCCGCCAGGCGCGCTTGCGCGACCAGCTTGCCAGGGCGGAGGCTGCCTTCGACGCGGGCAGGCTCTCGCAGGCGGTCGCCGCCTATCGGAACGCCTTCACGTATCTCCCGGTCACGCCGGAGCGGATCGACAGGATCCTTTCAAATGTGTCCGCCGCCGGGTCCGACGCGGAAGCGCAGACGTCCCGGCAGGCACAGGCCAGGGATGCCGCGGCCGCGCTTGCCAGGGCCAGGGGTCTGCAGGCCCAGGGAAGCTTCGACGATGCTCTCTCTCTCTACCTTCAGCTCATCACCCGCTACCCCCAGAGCGCCCAGGTGGAAGGCGCTGTCCAGGGGATCCAGGGTACGGTGAAAAGCATGAATGAAAAAGCGACCACGGACAGCGGGAAGGCGGAGGCCGCGCTTACTGCGCAGATTGCATCCCTCCAGGCTCAGCTGGCAAAGGCACGCGAGCAGGTTTCCGCAGCCGGCACGCGGCCGCCGGCCGCCGCGGCCGATCAGTCGGCTCCCGCGGCCTCCGTCACGATGCTTTCCGCCGCGGACGCCCAGAAGCTCAAGGACCTCCAGGAGCGATTCTCGGCGCTCGAACAGGCCTACACAACCTACACTTCGCGGGAGGACCCCATACTGTCCGACAAAGGGGAACGGGGCCTCGTGGACACAAAGACCTACCTCGACTCGTTCCTCGGCTCCTCGCCTCTGGAACGCGTCTTCCCCGGACTTCTCAACAGGATCAAGCGCTACAACGACGGCTTTCAGGCCGCCGGCCGGGTTGACGCGCTCCAGGACGCCCTCGACGTGGTCATCCAGCTCTCCCGGCAGAAAACGCCTGAGAAGAGACAGAAAATTCTGGACGACGAGTTCAAGTCATTCCGCAAAGACCCCGAGATGACCGGCTTCCTCAAGGAGCTGCAGGGGCTGCTGAAATAGCCCTTTGCGGGAACGCGCAACGCCGCGCTAGTACGACAGCGTCTTCAGTCTGGATGACGGGATCGAGTAAAGCTCCAGGGAGAGAGATCCATCGGTCACGAAGCTCCGCGAGAGGAAGACCGTGGCCGTGCCGTTCACGTACGCTTCCATTGAGTAGCGCAGGGCTCCGAACGGAAAGGCAGTGAGCAGGTTCCCTTCCGGGTCGAAGAGCCTGCCTGCGCCATCCTGCGTGGACAGGAGCTCCCCGGTCGTGAGGAGCGCGTCGATCCGGCACGTAATCCCTGTGAGCCGGCGAGCGTTTGCCCCTCCCGTCTCCCATCTCCAGCACTGCCATGCCCCGGCCGCGTGGAAGCTCGCGTAGCTCACGCCCGTTGCCGGGTCATGATAATAGAGACAGCGGTTCAGGCCGGAGAAGATGGAGGAGAATGTGGGAGAGAGCGCCCCGGTGGTGTCAGCAACCCCGGAGAACCCGGAGAAGTTGACCGTGTTGAGCGTCGCTTCGTGGATGGAGCCTCCGCTGTCCCGGGCAAGCCAGTACATCCCGTCACCGCCTATGGAGCTGGACGGGGCAAACTGCGCCCCGAGGACAACCGCGCCCCCGATTCCCGGAGACCCGGCCGCAAGGAGCCCTGTGAACGGGTCCGGCGGGAAGAGCTGCGTGATGCTGCCGGGAGAATCCTGCCAGACAATAACCGCCGTGCTGTTGTCCGGCTGCAAAGAGTCGTACGAGAACAGCGCGGCATAGTCGCCTTCCCAGGCTGTCCGCATCTCGTAGCCGGGGTAGTTCGGGTCCCGTCCGTACAGCCCGCCTATTCCCATCGGTCCCGAACTGGAAGGATCCGGCGCGCGCACATATCCGCCGTACCCGTCGGGCCTGACGTACATGAGGCTGACTCCGTTCGAGGATGTGAGCAGGATGAACCCGCGGGAAGGGTCGATCGTGGACAGGGTGCCCAGGGAGGCTTTTACCGGCAGGAACACCGCATCGTATGCCGGGGAATCGGGCCAGATCCTGATGCCGGTATTCACCACGGACTGGTATGTCAGCCGCGGCAGATTGATGGCGGCCAGGCTCAGGTCCGCGTCAAAGGGGGGCGAGCAGGAGACGCAGGCGAGCAGGAGAACGGCGAGGAACCCGATCTTCCTCATAGCAGCCACCTCACCCCAAAACGGATGTTGAGAAAGCTCACGGCCCCCGCGGAAGTGAAGATGTACCCGGCGGGGGGTTGATTTGCGGGGAACGACTGGGCAAGAAGATCGGGGAATGTCGAGAAGTAGAAGATCGGGGCGTATTCGAGGAAAAGGCGCGCACGGGCACCGACCCTCAGCTCTGCGCCGACAGCAGCCTGAAGGCCGCCGGGGGAAATGGGGTCCGTACGGAGGCCGGTCCCGGGAAGCAGCACAAAGCGCGCAAAGGGTCCCAGCGCTGCGTAGAGACGCACGGGAGAGTCCATGGGCAGGAAATACATGCCTGCCTGCAGGGACAGGTTCCACAGAGGGATGCTCTTCACCGCCTGGTTTTCATCCAGGACCAGGCCGAAGCCGAACGCGGTGACACACAGCCTCAGCCAGGCCGTTTCCGGAATGAAGGAGACCACTGCCGCAACCGAAGGCGAGAAGGCATTTTCGAATCCCGTTTCCAGGGACAGCAGCGACCGGGACTCCTGGGGAAAGTAGAGATCCCTGTCCGCGTCGACGAATACGGAGCGCTCTGCGGGGAAGTAGCCCACCCGCTCGGCGCGTAAGGCGCAGACAGCCGCTTCCGGCAGCGTGAGGCGTGCCGTCCCCTCAGGCCCTGCCGTTATCGGACCGCCGGGGCCTCCAGTGATGCGCGTGCCCGGCAGCGCGTGAAGAGTGAGGAGGATGGCCCGGGTTTCCTCGGGCAGAGGCGGAGCAGCGCTCACCGTCGGATACGTCTCCGACACGGAGTCCACCAGGTCGTACCATCGTTCCTGGGCAGCCCTCCTGGCGTCCAGGTCTGCTTCCAGCGGGACCGTGCGGTCCACGCGCATGGCCTTTGTCTCCACGTCATAGAGCTGGACCCGGACAACAGGGGCATCGCGCGTGCCGGAGAACTCGGCGCGCAGCCAGCAGTCCGCTCCCTGGGCAGTCGCGGCCTCTGTCAGGCCAATCGCGTTCTCCCGCGGGCGTGCCGGATCATTCTCGATCACCGTGAGCCCGTCTATCGAGCGCAGCGCGAGGGCAATCGACTTTTCAAAGCTCAGGGAGTCCATGGCGGAGTAGGCCGCGCCCCTGCTGTTCTCCACGGAGAGGAGAAGCCGAAGCTGCCGGGAGACCCCGGCGTTCAGGCGGGCGGCTTTCCTGCTCGCTTCCGACCGCCGCGCCGCGGCCGAAGCGTTCCAGTGCCGGTCCACGATGGGTGCGAGGCCCCGGACAAACATCTGTTCGATCGCCTCCGAGGAAGGCGTGTAGGGAAGGGGATCCGCGGAGGGTGCGTCCATCGGGGGATGGGTATCGCGTGCTTTGCGGACCGAAATGAATGAGGCCGAGGAGTCGGCCCCAGGGCTGATCCAGATCCGCGCGCCTTCCTCCCAGGCGGCGAGCAGGTCGCGCGCCGACGGATCAAGAGGAAGCCAGACAGCGCCGTCGCGCGGGATCAGGCCGGGAAGCCCCTGGAGGCTCGACTCCGCTTCGACCGGAGTCATATCGAGCCGGACGGCAAGCAGCACATGCCCGGGAACGGCGAGGATGGCGGTCTCGATCCCCCGTGACTCGAAAAGAGAAGCGCACAGAACCACGAGGTCGGGTTGGTCCCCCACGCGGGACTTCAGAGTCTGGCCGGGATACTTCAGCAGGCCGGCGCCGCGGGGATCTCGGGAGGCAACTGAATAAGGCACCTGCAGGTCCTGCGCGAAGAGGACACCTGCGGCCCGAACTGCTCCGAGAAGAGCAATTGAAATCTGGAGCGTCCGGTCAAGACCGGCGTCATGCAGACGCATGACCGCATCTGATGCCGATCCGGCGAGATCCCGAACAGCGCGATCCTCCGGTTGGATAAATGCTGCCAGGAATCGCGGGTCGCTCCACGGCACCCGGTTCCTGCCGGAACCCTGGAGCAGCGCGACCTGGCCGGCCGTGCTCCGCATTTCCCCCTGGTCGGCTGTGGCGAGCACCTCGGCACCGGGTGACGGGGCTTCCGCCGCGGTGGGCAGGACCGATACGGCGAAGAGGATGAGGAGTGGGGCAAGCGCGCGACCCCGGGTTTTCACCGGTGCGTTCCTGTGATCAGGATGTGCGCAGGGTCGACAAGCGGGGTGGGAAATGTCCCTGCTGGTGTCAGGAAGCCGGTGGCGGGATCCATGGAGATGACTACCACCATGTCGCCCTCCTTGAAAGCACCCGCGTGGCGCGGTCGAATGTGAAGTAGTGGGTCCCCGAGAGGCTGTAGGATACCTGCATGTCAGGAAGCTTCTCGAAATGGAGGGTCCCCGGGAGGGCCGCACCTGCCTGATCGAACCGGACGAAGTCACCCGAACCGCCGTCGTTGCCTGCCTGGCCGTAGGAGAAGAAGGCGCCGCCGGCATAGCCGAGGAACTCGGGCCGCTCTTTGTCTGATGGCTTCGCGAACAGCTCGTAGTTGCCCAGGAGGGGTTCCAGGAGGGTAGAAGGAGCCTGCTCCATGATATCGGTCCAGGGAATTCTGGCGAAGTGGTCCGTGCCCGTGTCCATGTCCGTGAACACGAAGAAGGCTGCCTGCTGCGCCGGGTCCACGGCATTGGCATCGGAGAAGACGGCGCGCAGCGAGTACGCGGATGCCGGGCCGATGGCCGCCGTCCGGGTGCCCGTCGAGCTCCATGTGTCGTTGTACTTCTGGTAGTCCAGCGAGCTCCCCGTGACGGAGATCTGCGCGGCATTGTAGTTTCCCCCCGTGTGCACGGCGAAGTATTGCTGCCCCGGCCCCTGCGGGACCGACCATCCGATCCATGCAAGCTTGTCCGTGACCGTGAAAAGCTGATTGCCGACCATCATGCGGTGCGGCTCCGCGGACCACGCGTCGAACCAGGCCCGGGAGCCCTGGAGGGGGAAGCCGCCGAGAATGAAGTCCTGGTACGTGAGCGTCTGCAGGACGTTCAAGCCGGCGTCCATGAGCCACAGGTGCGTGCCCTCATATGGCATGTCGCTGGCAAGGACGACGTACTCCCTGCCGTAGTCCTCCACGACGCTCAGAGTGAAAGAGCCCGCCGCCGCCGCCGGAATGACTGCCGCCATGTCAGCCTGTGCCGTGATCAATCCCAGCGCCGGATCCGCCTTCGAGAAGATGCCGTAGATGCTGCAGGTGGACAAGGCCCCGAGCAGGAGGAGGAAGAAGAGGGAGCGCCCCATGCACCGTTTCACAGCTTGATGACGACCCCGAGCGTCAGCGGGGGAAATCTGGCAGAAACAGGGCTGCCGGAGGCTGCCGAGGTCGAGGCTTTCCATGTGAGGATGCCGCGTCCCAGCAGGTTGGTCCCGATCCCCAGGGTGTACTTCAAGTCGGAACGGAGGAAGAGCGACACCCGAGGCAGATTCCATTCCACCCAGAGGCTGGTGACATCCCAGAAAATGTCCGTGTACACGGAGGGTCCGGCCGCAGCCGCGGCGGTGAAGATTGTGCCGAATCCGGTTCCGATTCCGAGACGGAAGGGAGAGTCAGGAGGGAAAATGAGATACTGACCGACCGAGACCTGCGTGTCGAAGTGGGCGACCGTCCCCGCGTTCGAGAGCACGGGAGGGTCGAACGAGACATTGAGTCCTGCCGAGAGAAACAATGAGTCGGGGACGAGGTAGAGGCGCGCGGCGGCGCCGCCGCCAAGGAACTCGCCCGCGGTCCAGGAGGCTTCCAGCGCCACAGTAGTCTTTCGCGCCAGCGGTGTGAGGGCGATCTCGGACCCGGCGCGCACGCTCTGCCACGAGGTGTGATAGCCCGTCATTCGCTTCTCCACCAGGAGAGGAAAGCCGATCTTGAGCGCGCCGGAGGGCATGACGGCCTTGCCCTTTTCGATGGTGCCCACGCTGCGCTCACCGCCCAGGAGCACTTCCATGCCTTCCTGCCGGGAGGTGAAGGTGATTTCCGCTGCCCCGCCTGTTTCAGGCCTCGGCCCCCGTGCTACGGGAAGGCTCAGCCGCGCAAGCATGTCTTCGATTTCGGAGCGCAGGTTGTTGGAGAAGGTCAGGTTGTAGTGCCAGGACTTGAGGAATCCGGCTGCAAGGGCGCCTGTCTGCGCCTCGTAGCAGGAGAGAACGACCACGATCTGGTCATTTTCAACGGTGAAGGAGCCGCTCACCGCCACGTCCGCCTGCGTGCTTCGTGCCACAGCCGCTGCCGCAGGCCCGTCAAGGCGCTCCCGCTGTTCCGCGGGCCCGATTCCTCCCTCTCCGCCGGGGAGCAGGCGGAAACCCGCGGCCCGGAACTCGGCTTCCACTGCCGCGGACAGCCGGTCCTGCCGTTCAGTATCCGCACCTTTGGCGGAAAGATCGGTTATCGGGAAGATGACCGCCTTCTTGCCCGCGAATGCGGGATCTCCGCACCATCCGATCGCAGCGGCGAAGAGCATAAGAGTGACGGGGAAAATGCGGCTCTCTTTTGAAATACTCATGGGGAAGGTGTCGCTATATAGTATAGCATGTATGGAGCTGGTTTTCGACCCGCCGCACGCTCGAAAATAATTGTTGACAGCACGGAAAAGGGGGTGTAGACTCCGTCTACGATATACGTATATCGTAATATTGATAAACGTATATCGGAGACGTCATGGACAGGAAGACCGTTACCGCCCAGGATGTGGCCGACAGGCTCAAGCTTTCGCTGCTCTCCGTCTACCGCGCTCTGAACAATTCCGGCGGGGTCTCCGAAAAGACGGTGAAACGGGTTCGCGCCACTGCCAAGGAGATGGGGTACACGCCGAACCGGGCTGCCCGGCACCTCTCGAAAAAGACGAAGTGCACGATAGGAATCTCGTACTACCTGCCGCCCTGGTTCGCCACGCAGATCCTGGAGGGGTGCGAGCAGGCCTTTGCGGAGCTGAAGAGCTACGGGCTGTCCATGCTCGTGCGCGGCGAATGCGAGTCCTACGAGGCACAGGTGGCGCAGATCAGGGCACTGGCAAAGAAATGCGACGCCCTGGCGCTTTCCGTCTACGAGCCCCAGTACTTCGAGGGCCTCATCGACGAGCTCGTGGACGGCGGGACCCCCGTGGCGACATTCAACGTCGATGTGCCCACGAGCAAGAGGCTTTTCTACATCGGCCCCAACTATCTCGAATCCGGCCAGCTCTGCGGGGAGCTGATGGCAAAGCTGGTCCGCGGCAGATCAGGCAAGGTGGCCGTCGTCACCAAGAAGCAGAGCATATCGATCCTGGAGCAGCGCATCATGGGATTCAGGAACGTCGTGGCGCGTGAATCGTCCGTGGACATCGTCGGGCCCTACAAGCTCGCCGAATCCCCTGCCGAGGACGAGGAACAGATCGCGGCGATCATCCGTGAGAACCCGAGGCTGGTCGGAATCTACGTGGTCAACCAGTCTCTGGCGGCTGCCGGCCGGGCGGTGAAGCAGACGGGCGGCGCGGGGTCACTGGTCCTGATCGGGCATGATCTGAATGACGAGCACGGCGCGCTGATCCAGGACAACACGATCACCGCGGTCGTGTGTCAGGAGCCGTTCTATCAGGGCTATTACCCCGTGAAGATCCTTTTGGACTACACGATCGACTCGATCATGCCTCCCACGCGCGAAGTCTTTACCCGGCTGGAGGTGGTGATGCGGGAAAATCTCGGCTACTACTCCACCAGCCACCAGGCGTTCATGAAGGAGAAGTAATACGTTGTATCGAGCGTCCGTCCTCGCCTTCTGCGCCGGCCTTGTCATCCTTCTGGGCGGCCGCGTGTCCGGCGATCCGCCGCCCGCCCCGGAAGGAAAGGCGGCCGAGCTCCAGAGGGCGCGGGCCGGCTTGCGCATCGCAGCGCCTGTCGCTCGCTCTTCGAAGCTGCCCCTGTTTCTTGCTCACTACATGCCATGGTTCCAGGCACCGCCCGTCTCCGACAATTTCGGCTGGCATTGGCACATGGGGTCCACCGACCCCTGGCAGAAGGACAGCCATGGTCTTTCGCGCATCGCGTCCCACTACTATCCCCTGACCGGCCCCTACGACAGCGATGATCCCGACCTGCTCGAGTACCAGACCACGCTCATGAAGGTGAGCGGCGTCGACGGGGTGATCGTGGACTGGTACGGCACCAGCCCTTCATTCGACTACCCGCAGCTCCAGAAGAGCTCTCACGCCGTTTTCCTTGCGATGAAAAGGGCCGGCCTGAAGTTCGCCGTCTGCTATGAAGACCAGAGCGTGGCGAGACGGGTGGAGTCAGGCCAGATCGATCCCGCGGCCGCGGCAGACGCGGCAAAGGCGGACATGAGCTGGGCGGCCCGCACCTGGTTCAAGGATGAGGCGTACCTGAAATCAGGCGGCCGCCCGGTCGTCCTCTGCTTCGGTCCCCAGTACTTCAAGGACAGACGGCAGTGGGACGTGATCTTTTCGGGCATGGAGCCTCGGCCGCTCCTGGTCACCCTGAATGAGGCCGGCGGGAGCGCGGCTGACGGCTCATATCCCTGGCCCCCCATGGAAGCATCCTCAGGAGGCACGCTCTCTCCCGATCAGCTTGTACGGTATCTCAATGATTTCTATGCGAAGAACCTCGACAGCCCCTTTCTTGTTTCTTCGGCCTTTCCCGGGTTCCATGACTTCTACTCCCAGGCCGGGGCGCGGCCGAGCTACGGCTATCTCGACGATTACCTCGGGGAAACGTTTGGCATGACCCTCGATGCGGCGGTGTCGGCGCGCGCCGACGTGGTGCAGCTCGTGACGTGGAACGACTACGGCGAGGGGACGATGATCGAGCCCACGGTTCAAAACGGCTACCGTGAGCTGGAGACCCTCCAGGAGCTCAGGCGCCGCCTGGATCCTTCTTTTGCCTCCACCCGGGAAGACCTTCGTGCGCCTCTTGCGGCATTCAATGCCCGGGTGGAGGCGCGGGCGGCGCGGAAAGCGCAGCCGGCCGCCGCAGGTTCGGCTGCGGCACGGGCAGCGGATCCGTTCGCATCGGCAGTCAACCTTGCGCTCCGCAGGCCCATCGCGTCCAACAACCACATTTTCGCATTTACCGCCGACAAGGCGGTTGACGGAGACACGCGCACGTACTGGGAAGGTGCCGCCAATTCCTACCCGAACGAAGTGACGGTGGACCTCGGCACGACGCGCGCCCTGGCGGCTGTCCGGGTCAGGTTGAATCCCCAGCGCATCTGGGGAGCGCGGACGCAGTTCTTCTCGGTCTGGGCAGGCGTCGAGGGAGAGCAGCTCGTCCTCGCGGCGGAATCCGCGGCCTGGAAATTCGATCCGGCAGCGGGAGACAACACGGTCACGATTCCGATCGCGGTCACGGCACGATTCATCAAGCTGTCATTTACCGCGAATGACGGGGCCACGGCCGGACAGATCGCGGAGCTGGAGGTTTTTGCCAGATAAGCTGCGGAAAGGAGCCCCCGTCTCCGTTGGGGATCAAAAGGGGCTTGCGTTCCAGTGAAACGAGCAAAGGAGGGTAGCGAGTATGAAGAGAGTGATGTGCATCATCATGGCCGCGTGCGTCGCCTGGGGCGTGTATGCGGCTCCGGTCGAGCTCAAGGTGCCGATTCCCCGGGATACGCCGGAAAACAAGTACCGCATCGACGCCAAGATGGATCAGATCAACCGGTTCGAGGCGGCGAATCCCGACATCAAGGTCGTGCCCGTGAACTTCGAGTACGACAACACGGGGCAGTTCCTCGTCATGCAGGCCGCGCGGCAGGCCCCGGACGTGATGAGCGTGTGGGCCACAGAGGCGCAGATGCTCGTTGCGAAGAAGTGGATCGTTTCCCTGGAAAACTATATCAAGACCTGGGACAAGACCGCCTGGTACAACAAGGACGCCTTCCTGCCTTTCATCGTGGGCGGAGTACGCTATGGCGTGCCCGACCAGAACTACATCAAGCATGTGATCTACAACAAGCAGATGTTCGCGGCAAAGGGAGTGCCCGCTCCGAAGCTCAACTGGACGTGGACAGATTTCACGACCGCGATGGTGAAGTGCACGGACAAGGCGCAGGGCATCGCGGGGTTCGCGCCGATGGGCAAGGGCGCGGAGAGCGGCTGGGGTTTCACGGACTTCATCTACATGGCCGGTGGCGAGGTCGAGCAGATAAGAAACGGCAAAGCCTACGCGGTCTTCGATTCTCCCGAAGCCATTGCCGCCGCGCAATTCTTCAAGGACCTGAAATGGAAGTATGATGCGATTCCCGCCAACTGGGCCAACGGATGGGGAGACGTTTACAATGTATTCGGCTCCCTGCAGGCGGCCATGGTGCTGGATGCGGACAACGGCCGCGCAATCGCCATCAATTCCCTGAAGATGGATCCTGCAAACATCGGGCTCGCCCTGATGCCCCGGGGCCCGGGCTCCAAGGGCCGGCAGGCCGGAGTCCTTGGCGGCACGTTCCTGGTCACCAACGGTCTTGCGAAGAGCAAGGAGGTCCGGGACGCCGCGTGGAAATGGATCATCTTCGAGCGCTGGGACGACGCGGGACTCGCGGACCTGCAGGCCCAGATCGAGGACGCGCGGGCGAACAAACAGCACCGCGCCCAGTTCCAGTACTCTCCGCTGCTTCCGACCGCCCCGTACGTGCAGAAGGAACGGGCGATCCTCGTTGAGAACCCCGACGCCGCGGTGGCCTGGGGAGACGCTGCCTTCCTCGCCGCCCTGCCGGCCACGGCGCACATCGAGCCGCCGGTTGCCGCCCAGGACGTCTACGGAAAGTATCTGAACAACGTCGTGCAGGTGCTGTTCTCCGAAAAGAACGCGGATCCTGCCGCGATCATGAAGGACGCGAACAAGAGGTTCCAGGCAGAGGTGCTGGACCCGCTCAACGCCGGCCAGTGAGAATCTGAATCACGGGTCGCCGCCGCAGGCGGATTATCGCGCCGCCGCAGGCGGATTTTCGACGCCCCCCGTCTTCGGACGGGGAGCGCCTTTTTGAAGGGGAATGCATGGAACTGGCGGTGGGGAAAAGGGGCGGCCTTCGGCCATGGAGCCGGACGGGGAGAGGGAGGTATGGAATAGGGCTCCTGTTCCTGGTCCCCGCCCTGCTCGTGTTCGCCGTATTTCAGTGGTACCCGATCCTGCAGAATTTCCTCCTCGCGTTTCAAAGCTACGTCCCGGGCTTTGACAAGGAGTGGGTGGGCCTGAAGAACATCACTTACATCCTGCACGATCCCCGGCTGCCGAGGGCGATCCTCAACACGCTGGAGTTTGTCGGCATCTGCCTCGCAATAGGCTTTCTCGTTCCCATTGTCGTGGCCATTGCCATCATGGAGATCCGGCGGGGGCGCGGATTCTTCCGTCTTGCCATCTACATCCCGAACATGATTCCCGGCATCGCCCTCTACATCATATGGAGATGGGTCTTCAATCCTGATTTCGGTCTTCTCAACCAGGTCATCGGTCTCTTCGGGGCGCCGCCGCAGCAGTGGGTGCTTTCTTCCCGCCAGGTCCTTCTCTCGCTGAGCCTCATGGCCACCTGGGCCAACTTCGGGGGGACCGCGGTTCTCTACATGGCGAGCCTCACCACGGTCAGCTCCGAGCTCTACGAGGCGGCCGAGCTGGAAGGGGCGGGTTTTTTCCAGCGCGTCCGGCACGTGACCCTTCCCGGCATTTCCGGCACGATCAACCTGCTGCTGGTCCTGCAGCTCATCGCCACGTTCCAGGTCCTCCAGGAGCCCTTTGTGATGACGGCCGGCGGTCCGAACAACTCCAGCCTCACCGTGATGCTCCTCACCTTCAACTACGCCTTCGAGGATATCGAGTTCGGCAGGGCGGGGGCGCTCGGCTCGCTCGCCTTCCTGGCCCTTCTCGGCCTGTCGTACGTCTACGTGAGACGGAGCGGCCTGGCCGGCGCGAAGGGAGCATAGCAGTGGAGGCGAGAACGCGCGGGATCCTCTCGGAGCATGACTACCGGAGCCCCGGCTATGCGATCGCGTACGGGCTGTTCTTTCTGATCGCCCTCCTTCTGTCCGTCGTCATGGTGTACCCTTTTTTCTGGGTCTTCGTTTCGGCGGCCAAGGAATCAAGCGAGATCACCCGGATGCCTCCCACCTTTCTGCCCGCCACGTGGCGGTGGGAGAGCTTCCCGGAAGCGTGGAAGAGCTACCAGATACCCCGCATGTTCCTCAACACGGCCGTGGTGTATGTCGGCTACGTCGTGTCCCGGCTGCTCGTGATCACGCCGGCGGCCTACGCCCTGTCCCGGCTGCGGCTTCCGTTCCGGCGCGTCTTCTACATGCTCTTCCTGGCCACGTTGATCCTTCCCGAAGCCGCCTACCTCGTTCCCAAGTACCTGGTGATCCAGGAGCTTCCCCTCGTCAAGGTGAGCCTGTATGACACGTGGTGGGCGCTCTGGCTGCCGGCCGGTGCCAGCTCATTCCAGCTCCTGTTGATGAAGGGCTTTTTCGACGAGATCCCCCGGGAGATCTCGGAAGCGGGCAGGATCGACGGCGCATCGGAGCTGCGCATCCTCAGGAACCTGATCTTTCCCAACGCGAAGCCGATCATCGCGGTCGTGTGCATCTTCGCCTTCATGGAGGTGTGGAACAACTTCTTCTGGCAGAGGCTCATCCTCCCCACGCAGGCCCGCTGGACGACGGCCGTCATGCTCTGGTACAGGACTTTCGCAATCGGCGGGAATCCTCCCATGAACGTGCAGCTCGCCGGCATGTTCATCTGCATCATTCCCCCGCTCCTGCTGTTCCTGCTCTTCCAGAAGTACATCACGCAGGGAGTCACGATGACGGGCTTGAAAGGGTAGCGGGACCCGCTCGCAAGCCTCGCATCGAATCACGATCCGGAGACACGGCATGGCGAAGACCCCAGACAGATACCTCGTAACGCATCCATGGAAGATAGTGGAGGAGGGGTTCCATCCGGAGAGGAGCCGTGTCTCCGAATCGCTCTTCTCCCTGGCAAATGAATACCAGGGCGTGAGGGGATATTTCGAGGAGGGATTCACCGGAGACAGCCTTCGGGGCTGTTACCTGGGAGGCGTCTTCGAGGAGCACACCCTCAAAGAGCCGCTGGGGTACAGGGGGATCTCCAATCGCATCCGATTCATGGTGAACACGGTGGACTGGCTGTCCATCCGTCTCGAGGTGGACGGCGAGACCCTGGACCTGGGCCGCAGCCGGTTCTCCGATTTCCGGAGGGAGCTGGATTTCTCGACCGGCCTGCTTCGCAGGGAGCTCGTGTGGCACACGCAATCGGGCGCTGACCTCCGGGTGGAGTTTCTTCGGCTGCTGAGCATGCGCACCAGGGAGCTGGGCGTGCAGCGTCTTTCCCTCACGTCCCTGAAGGGCCCGGCCGAGGTATCCGTGACCCCGGGCCTGGATTTCTCCATGGCGCACGAGAGCTACGGCGAGAGCTTCTGGGAGTGCCGCCGCCGATCGGCGGAAGACCGGGCCTGCGCCATGCTGGGAGCAAGCAGGAACCTGGGCCGGAAGCTCTTCGTCGGATTCATTCCGCCTTCTCCGGCACAGGGCAGGGTGCGATACCTGGAGGGGGACCGTTTCATCGGGTGCCGCCTGGAGAGGAAGCTCGAGAAGGGACGGGAGTGGATCATCGACAGGGGCTGCGTCCTGGCGGCGGACAGGGAGCGAAAGGAGAGCGCGCAGGAGACCTGGGAGCGGGGGATGATGCTCCTGTCAGAAGCAGAGGGCTTCGACCAGGTCCATCGGGAGAACGTCGAATGCTGGAAGTCGATCTGGGATGCGTCGGACATCACGATCGACGGAGATCCCGAGGCACAGCAGGGAATCCGTTTCTGCATCTTCCAGCTCCACCAGACCTGTCGCGGGATCATGGACGGCTCGAACGTCGGCGCCAAGGGCCTTACCGGGGAAGCCTACAACGGGCACGTATTCTGGGACACGGAGACCTACTGCCTTCCCTACTACCTGTTCAACAACCCCCGCGCCGCGAAGGCCATGCTCGACTTCCGGCACAAGACGCTCCCCCAGGCCCGGGAGCGTGCGCAGGAGCTCGACTGCGCGGGCGCCTGTTTTCCAGTGGCCACGATAGACGGAAGCGAGAGCTGCACCCTGTGGCAGCACGCGAGCCTCCAGCTCCAGCCCACCACGGCCGTGGCGTATGCAATAAGCCACTATGCCGCCGTCGTGGGCGATCTGGATTTTCTCCACGGCAGAGGAGTGGAGCTGCTGGTCCAGATATGCAGGTTCCTCGCGAGCCGTGCGCAAAGGGCACCGCGCGGCCGGGGGTATGGCTACTACGGAGTCATGGGCCCCGACGAGTTTCACATGATGGTGAACAACAACTGCTACACCAACTACATGGCGAAACGCGCGTTCCTCTTCACGCGGGAGGTCCTGGACGGCATGGCGCGCACGTGTCCGGAAAAGAGATCGGCGGTTCTGAGCGCCCTGGAGTGCGCGGAGGAGGAAGTGACGGCCTGGGGCGAGATCGCGGAGCGCATGATCATTCCCCGCGATCCGGATACGGGCCTCTACGAGCAGCACGACGGCTACTTCGATCTCCCCCACATGGAGGTCGATTCGATACCTCCCGACCAATTCCCGCTTTACGCGCACTGGTCCTACGACAGGCTGTTCCGCACCGACATGATCAAGCAGCCCGACGTGCTGATGCTTATGCTGCTCTGCAGCGGGTCCTTCAGCGCCCGGGAGAAGAGCGTGAATTACGACTACTACAATTCCCGCTGTATCCACGAGTCCTCTCTGTCCCCCTCGGTGCACTCGATTCTCGCATCGGAGCTGGGCCGGCAGGAGGATGCGTTCGATCTATTCAGGTTCGCCACCCGCATCGACCTGGACAACTACAACAGGAACACCTCCGAGGGCCTGCACATGACCTCGATCGCCGCCGCGTGGATGAACATCGTCTATGGGTTCGGCGGTCTGCGCTCCGACGGCAAAGGGATCTCGCTGGATCCGCGCATTCCCGCCCGGTGGAGGGCGTACCGTTTCCCGCTCGCCTACCGGGGCTCCGTGATCCGTGTCGAGGTGGACCAGGTGCGCGCCCGCATCTCCCTGGTGAGCGGGCCGCCTGTCGAGATGACAATTGGGCAGCGGGTCGAAATGATCACGGCGGAAGGCGCCGAGATCAGAATGCCGCCAGGAGCGGCCGGCAAAATGCCGCAGGAGCGCCGGGATGCCGCCAGGAGCGGCCGCAATGGGGGCGCCATGCAGCGCCTCGGAATGAACCGGGCAGCCCGCCGCGAGGGCTGGCGCATTACCGAATCGGAGTGTACCGGCGAGCGGATGATCGATCGACTCGGAGCCGCGTTCCTCATGGGAAACGGCTGGCTCGGATACCGCGGGACGCTCGAAGAGGACACCCGGGGGCGCATGACCGCGACGATCGTCTCGGGTGTGTACGACAAGGCAGGGGACGGCTGGCGCGAGCCTGTCAACCTGCCGAATGGGCTGCACGTGCAGACCGTGTATCAGGGAAGGCTGCTCGATGCGCGGACAGGGAAGATCGAGAGCCACCGGCAGACACTCGATCTCTTTCATGCTGCCCACGAGAGGCGCACCGCCTTCAGGACGGAGGACGGCAATACCATCACGGTGAGCGCCTTGAGGTTCGCGAGTCTCGCTTCCCTGCACCTGATCTGCCTGCGCTACACCGTGGAAGCCGCGCACGACTGCACACTCGTGATCCGGGCCGGCATAGACGGAGACGTGTGGGACGTCAACGGCCCGCACCTCGCGGCGCGCGACGCATCTGACGAGGACGGCATCGCCTCGCTTGCCTGCCGCACCGTGGAAGCGGGGCTGCCCGTCGCCGTCTCGCAGTGCGTGTCCGCCCCCTGGGGAAAAGGGCATTTCAGGAGGGATGACGGCCGCATTGTCCGGGAGATCGAGGCCGCGCTTTCAGCTCAGCCCCGGACGATCGAGGTATACGCGGCCCTGTTCACCGGTCTGGACAGCCGGGACGCCCTTGCCGAAAGCAGGGACCTGTGCCGCACCGCCCTGCGCGCAGGGTTCGACTCGCTTTTCGAGGCACATCAGGCCCTCTGGGCGTCGCGCTGGAAAAGCTGCGACGTGAGGATAGCGGGAGATGCGGAGGCCGAGCGCGCCCTCCGGTTCAACATGTACCACCTCCTTGCCGTGTCGCCCGCGCATACCGAGACCGTTTCCATCCCGGCCAGGGGGCTCTCGGGACAGATGTACAAGGGAGCGGTCTTCTGGGACACGGAGATCTTCATGCTTCCCTTTTTCACGCACGCGTTTCCGCGGATTGCGAGGAACCTCCTGATGTACCGCCGCCGCACGCTGGACGGCGCCCGCCGCAAGGCGCGCGCCTACGGCTTTCGGGGCGCGTTCTATGCCTGGGAGAGCCAGGACACCGGCGACGACGCCTGCACGCTGTTCAACGTGACCGACGTGTTCACCGGCCGACCGATACGTACCTACTTCCGTGACAAGCAGATTCACATCAGCGCCGACGTGGTGTACGCGGTCTGGCAGTACTTCTCCTCCACGGGAGACTATTCCCTCCTCCTGGACGGCGGGGCGGAGGTCGTCTTCGAGTGCTGCCGCTTCCTCCTGAGTTATCTCTATTTCAGCAGGGAAAAGGGCAGATTCGAAATCCTGGACGTGACCGGACCCGATGAGTACCACGAGAGGGTGCACAACAATGCCTACACGAACTGGATGACCGCCCGCGCCTTCGACGCCTGCCTGAAGGTGTCCGACCTGCTGGAGGAGAAGTTCCCCGTGAAGCATGGCGCGCTCATGGAGGCGCTTGGCTTCCGCGCGGACCGGGACGCCATCCGGGAGGCGCGCCGCCTCATCTTTCTTCCTGCTCCCGACCCTCGTTCTTCGGTTGTTCCGCAGTTCGACGGGTACTTCGGCCTGGAGGACGCTTCCGTCGAGGAGGTTCTCGGGCGGAAGCTGCATCCCCACGAGTATCTGGGGGGCGCCAACGGGCTTGCTTCATCCACGCAGGTCATCAAGCAGGCGGACGTGGTGCTCGGGCTCTCCCTCTGCGGGGAGGATCTTTCGCGCGAGGTGAAAGCCGCCAACTGGGAATACTACGAGCCGCGCACCGAGCACGGATCGAGCCTCAGCGCCTCCGCGTATTCCCTGGCTGCGGCGGAGATCCGCAGGACCGGGGAGGCATACCGATACTTCATGAAGGCCGCGACCGCGGACCTGAACGGCGGCACGAAGAACCACGTCGGCACCCTCTACATCGGCGGAACGCACCCGGCCGCGAGCGGGGGAGCCTGGATGGCCGCCGTCTTTGGTCTTTGCGGGATCCTTGTTTCGGGCCGCACGGTCTCGATCGATCCGCGCATGCCCGACCCCTGGACCCGGGTGACCGTGCCGCTTGTGGTCCGCGGCACTGAGCTCCTGGTCACCATTTCCCGCGAACAGGTCCGGGTCCAGTCGCGCTCCCTCTCTGCAAATGAGATCGAGATCAGGGTCGGCGGACGGGTCTGCCTTCTCCCTGAGAACGGCGCGCTGTCGATGCCGCTTGCGGTCCCGGGGGACCGGGCGTGAGCAGGAGCGCGGATCGCATTGCGGAAGGCGGGGAGCATGCAGACCAGGGCTTGCGCCTTTCGGCTCAGTCCGCGGGCCAGGCTTCCCGCATTTCCGTAACGGCCTCGGGAGCCACGACCGCCACGAAGCGCTGGATGTCCTCCAGGTGAGAATGAACGCGCTCGATCGCGATGCCGGCAGGGGCGTAGACCGTGAAAAGGAGGTCGTGCGTATCAGGGCTGATCGCCGTGCGGTTGTCCGGGCCGTAGATGATGCTCGAGATGATTCCCCCGGCCTCCGCGATCATCATGTCTCCCTCCTTGGCGACACGCTCCTCTCCGCCCATGCTGACGTAGCTTTCAGCGCCGGTTGCCGCGGCGATCCGTACGGGAAGGACGACCCGGGCAAGGTCGTGCCCGGCGGTCAGGAGCCCGTTCTTCAGCTCTGCCATGGTCATGGCCAGCACGAGCGCTCCGTGGGAGGGAATCCTGCGGTCTTTCCAAACCACTGATTCTATCTGGAGCTCGACGTGATAGGTTTTCCGAAAACCCTTGTAGTAGCTTCGGTAGGCAGCCATGACCGGCTCGGTTCTGAGAGCTTCCCTGCCTCCCGCGAAGAACCTCGCGCGCAGTTCCTGCTCGACTTTCTCTCTCAGTTCTTCAAGCCTCCCGTGCGTCGGGGGATTGCGCGCGCCCCTCATGACGAGGACTCCGACCGCTGCCCCGGGGAACCGCTTTCTCCAGCTTTCCGATATTTCGATCACCGGCGCGGTACTCCGCGCATTCTCTTCCATTTTTCTCCTCCTCCTGCGGCACGCGTTTCCCCCCTATCAGCATACCGGCAATCACGGCCGCGCAGCCCGCGAGGTGCGCAAGCCTCAGGGGCTCGCCCAGCACAAGGGCGGAGAGCGCGAGCGCGCTGACCGGGCAGCGCAGCGGTGGCGATCCCTGTCCTGCTCGCGGGGATGCGAAGCGCTCCGTCGCCCCAGAGTATATAAGCAATGACCGTGGCGAAGGCGCCGTAATAGATCACGGACAGCCAGCCCACGATCTCGATCCTCCCGATGTCGAAATGTTTCAGGTCGACGAGCGCAAGGGGAAGCATCATCACCGCGCTCATCGCCACCAGAATGGTCGTATTGGTCACCGAGCTGATGCGGCCTCCCGATGTCTTGCGAAAGATCGTCAGGAGGGCCTCGCACACCGTGGCGGCAAGGACGAGCAGGTTGCCCGCGACGTGACCCGGCTCCGCCCCGCGCGCGGGCCCGAAGAGATTGATGAGGAGGAGCCCCGCCACCGCCAGGAAAACCCCGAAACTTCCCGCCCTGCCGATGCGCTCACCGAGGATGACCCTGGCAAGCACCGCCATTACGGCGGGCGCGGCGCTCGTGATGACGCCCGCATTCAGCGCCGAGGTGAGTCGCAGACCTGAGAGGGTGAAAGCCCTGAAGAGAACGATGCCGAACAGGGCCTGGAGGAACATGAGAAAGAGCTCGCGGGCACCCAGGAGACGGATTTCCCGGCGCCGGGCGATCTGCGCCGGGAGGATTGCCGCGAGAGCCGCGCAGAGGCTCAGCTCCACGGAGAGAAACACGGGAATGCGGACGGAAAGGAGCTTCCCGACCACGACGCTGCTGCCGGCCAAAGCCATGGCGAGCACGACTTCCACCATGCCGCGTGCCTCGCCGCGGGAGTCCACCCGTGTCTCTGCCTGTGTCTCTGCCCGTGATCCATCCGCGCTCATGCCACGAATGTAGGGGCTGAAAGGTGGTTTACAAAAGAGCCACTTTCATGGATATTTTATGGTACCACTCTGGAGGAAGCCATGTCCTTCATCACCGTCGACCGGGGGCTGCCGGCGCCTCTCACGCGCCAGATCTACGAGCGCCTGCGCGGCCTCGTCCTTTCCGGCGACCTCTCCACGGGGACCCGCATGATCTCCACGCGGCGACTTGCCGGAGAGCTGCGCGTGTCGCGCCACATCGTCCTGGACGCATTCGACCAGCTCCTGGCTGAAGGCTACATCGAGACGCGCGTCGGCGCAGGGACCTTCGTGGCATCGGGAGCGGTTTTCAGCCCCCGTGATCTGCCCGGCCTCTCAGCCATCCGCCGCGTGGGCTTCAGACCCTTCCACACGGAGCTGGTGGACTTTCGCTCGGGCCTGCCGGACCTCACGCGGTTTCCTACGGGGACCTGGCAGCGTCTCAGCCGCGAGGTATGGGGATCACTCACGCCGCTGGATCTCGCCTACAGCCAGCCGGAGGGCAGGCCCGAGCTGCGCGCCGAGATCGCCCGCTATATCGCGGCCTATCGGGGCGTGCGCTGCCACCCCGAGCAGATCCTCGTCACGGGAGGCACCACGCAGGCGGTCGGCATTGTCAGCCGTCTCCTCCTGCGCGGGGCGCGACGCACCTGCGTCCTGGAGGATCCCGTCACCCTGGACATCCAGCAGATCACGGCCGGTTTCGGCGGAAAGATCCTGCCGGTGCGCGTGGACGGCCACGGGCTGGATGTGGATGCGCTCCCCCCGCGCGCCCGGCCCGGCTTCATCTATGTCACCCCCTCGCACCAGTTCCCCCTCGGCGTGACGATGCCCATCCAGAGACGGGCGAGGCTGCTGGAGTACGCGCGGGCGCGCGGTGCCTTCGTGGTGGAGGACGACTATGACAGCGAGTTCCGCTACGACTCTCCGCCCATCAGCTCGATCCAGGGGCTCGACCCCGCGCGCGTCGTGTACGTCGGGACCTTCAGCAAGACACTCTGTCCCGCCCTGCGCGTGGGATACATCGTGTTCCCACCCGAGTTGGTCAACCGGGGCAGAGAGGCGAAGTGGTTCACGGACCTGCACAACTCCTCCGTGGAGCAGCTCACCCTCGCGCGGTTCATGGCGGGAGGCTATTTCGTGCGCCACGTGCATGCATTGAAAAAGGCCCACCGCGCGCTGCGCGAGGCACTCGTGGAATCCCTCGAGCGGCATTTCGGCTCCCGGGCGGAGGTCCTGGGAAGCGCGGCGGGGCTGCACCTCTGCGCCCGTTTCCGCGGCCGGCGTTTCACCGCCCGGCTGCTGGCACGCATCGAGAAGGAGGGCGCGAAGGTCTACCCGGTGGAAGAGCACGCGATCCGCAAGGGGCGGTGGGAGGATACCCTCATCCTGGGCTACGGGATGCAGAGCCCTCGTCGTCTG
Source organism: uncultured Spirochaetota bacterium (assembly GCA_963734545.1). GTDB lineage: Bacteria > Spirochaetota > Spirochaetia > SZUA-6 > Fen-1364 > Fen-1364. The sequence continues at coordinate 239,344 of CAVTHO010000003.1, forward strand.
GAGGAAGGGATTCGCGCGCTCGCGCGCGTCATCTCGCGGGCCGCGCCCGGCTAGACGGACAGCTCTTTCAGCTCCCGGGCCTTGTCGGCGAGCTTCCGCGGAGACGCCGTCCAGGAACACCTTTTTTCAGTAAATTCGGGCACATGACCGCAACCCATGCTCACTCCCGGCAGATCCCTTCAAGAGTTGCCCTGGCCGTGTCGCTCTTCCTCCTGACCCTCGGCCCCGGAGCCAGCGCCCGCGTGGACGCCCAGGTCCGCCCCGTGTCCAGCACGGGCGCGGCCGGCGTGCTGCAGCGGATCATGAAGCTGCAGACAACCGCGAGCGTCCTCGAGGTCGGCGCCCACCCCGACGACGAGGATTCGGCCTTCATGGCGCGCGCGGCGCTGGGCGACCATGCGCGCGCCGCCTATCTTTCCCTCACCCGCGGCGAGGGCGGGCAGAACGCGATAGGTCCCGAGCTCTTCGATGCGCTCGGAGTCATTCGGACCGAGGAGCTGCTCCAGGCACGCACGCTCGACGGCGGAGAACAGTTCTTCGCTCGTGCGTACGACTACGGGTTCTCCAAGACGCGGGAAGAGGCATCGCGGCTGTGGGGGGACCGCGAGGTGCTCCGCGACATGGTCCGCGTCATTCGCCTGTTCCGCCCGCTGGTCATCTATTCGATCTTCAGCGGAACCCCGGCGGACGGCCATGGGCACCATCAGCTTTCCGGCAGTCTGACACCGGTGGCATTTCACGCGGCGGCGGACCCCGCTCAATTTCCCGAGCAGGTTGCCGAGGGCCTGCGGCCCTGGCAGGCGAGAAAGCTGTACAGGAGCACCGGGTTCAGCGCTTTCGGCTTCGGCCCCGGGACAACGGCGCGCATCGAGGTCGGCCAGGTCGACCCATTGCTGGGCCGCAGCTACGCCGAGATTGCCGCCGAGGGCCGCAGTCAGCACAAGACGCAGGCGATGGGCACGCCGGAGATGCGCGGGCCCCTCGAATCCGGTCTGGGCCTGATCGAGGCTACTGTGCAACCCCCCGCCGGTGAAACGAGCGTTTTCGATGGCATCGATACCTCGCTCACCGGCCTGGCAGCGCTTGCCGGCCTGCCTCCGGGCGCGCTGCAGGGCGAGCTTGCTGCTCTGGACCGGGCTGTCCGCAAGTCGTTGTCCGATTACCGCCCGCTGGAGCCGGGCAGGGCAGTCCCGGCCCTTGCAGACGCCCTGGCAGCCATTCGCACCGCGCGCGTGTCGGTGAAGGCGCTTGCCGGTGCCTCCGAAGATTCCCGGGAAGAAGCGGACTTCCTGCTGGCCGCAAAAGAGCGCGACGCGGCATCGGCCCTGCAAGGGGCAGCGGGCGTCGTGATCGACGCCGTCTCCGACGTGGAGACTGCCGCGCCGGGAGAATCGTTTGGATGCACGGTGCGCGTTTTTCTTGCCCGGCCCACGGCAGCAGCCATCACTTCGGTGACCGTGCGGGCGCCGGACGGCTGGCGCGTGGCGCCTGTGCCGGGGCCCGTTGTCGGGTCTCTCCCCGAGATTGCCGATCGCGCGGAAACTTTTGCGCTCGCGGTCGCGCCCGATGCACCACCGACGCAGCCGTACTGGTTGCGCGCCGCCCGGGAAGGACAGCTCAATTCGTGGCCATCGGACGCGCCCCGGGGGTCGGCCTTCGAAGGCCCGCTTGCCACGGCGGTGGTGGGGCTGGAGATAAGCGGGGTGCCTGTCGCGCTCACCCAGCCGGTGCAATATCGACTGATCGACCCGGTGCGGGGAGAATTGCGCCGCAACGTGGAGATCGTGCCGGCCGTCACCCTTCTGCTGGATTCCCCGCTCGAGATCGTGCCGCTCGAAATGCGCGGAAAATCCAGGCGGGTGTCCGTGGTGCTGCAGGACAACTCGCAGGCTGCCGTGACGGGAGTCCTGAAGCTCGACCTGCCGAAGGGGTGGAAAGTCTCCCCTGCCGAATCGCCGTTCAGCCTGCAGCGGAAAGGGGAGCGCGTCACGCGTGTCTGCAATGTGACGCCGCCCCGTGATGCCGCTCCCGGGCGCTACCCGCTCACGGCCGTGGCCGTCTCCGGTGACCGGATCTTCGATCTCTCCCTGCGCGTTGTTTCCTATCCCCACATTCAGACGCACCGCATCTACACGCGGGCCAGCGGGCAGATCTGCGTCCTGGACCTGAAGGTGGCGCCGGTCAAGGTGGGCTACATCATGGGAACCGGTGATCAGGTGCCCGAGGCACTCCGGCGCATGGGCCTCGAGGTCACCCTGCTCGGAGAGGACTCACTCGCCGCAGGCGACCTCAATCGGTTCGACACGATCGTCGTGGGCATCAACGCGTCCGCCGCCCGGCCTGATTTCGCCGCTGCACAGGCCCGAATGGACGAATACGTACGAAACGGCGGTACCGTGATCGTTCAGTACCAGCATGATGACTACGTCCGGCGGAACCTTCCGCCTTTCCCGGCGCAGATGGCCTCCCGCGTGACCGACGAAACGGCGGAGGTGAAGATACTCGTGCCTGATCACCCCGTGTTCATGAGGCCCAACCGCATCACCGCGGGGGATTTTTCCGGCTGGGTCCAGGAGCGCAACCTCTACGCGTTCCGCACATTCGACCCCCGCTACACGGCGCTGCTGGAATCCCACGATCCGGGTGAACCTCCGCAGCCTGGCGGTGAGGTCTACGCACGGCTGGGCAAAGGGCAATATGTCTACACGGCGTATGCCTGGTTCCGACAGCTGCCGGCCGGCGTCCCCGGTGCATACAGGTTGTTCGCGAATCTCGTGAGCCTGGGTGCGACGAAGCAGCGGGAACCCGGGTCGCGCTGATGAAAAACGGGCTCAAGGCCGGTCCAGGACCTCGCGCACCTTCTGCAGCGAGGCGGGGCAACATCGATGCGCGCCCCGTTTCAGGGATCAGGCCGGCTCTGCGATGATTTCGACCTCCGTGACCACGCCCCCCCGGTCCGTGGATCGGCGAACGGCGTGAACCCGGGCGCCGCGTACCTGCGGAGTGTGCGGGTGTATGTCCAGCCCATTGTCCGCCGCAGGGCAGGCGCATGCTCGGCCCCGGTTGCCGCTGCGTCCATGAGGAAGAACAGCAAAAGGTAGATGCCTCCATAGAGAATCACCGCCCCGCAGCAGGCCAGGGCCGCCGAGAGACCGGCGGCAAAGCTCCCGGTCCCGGACAGAAGCGCGTTGAGCAGCCCCGCGAGGGGCGTGAACGAGGCGACTGCAGCAGGGAGGGGCGCCACCGTGGCCAGGAGAAGCATGAGCAGGCGCGGGATCGATATCTGGATTGCGCGTACGGGACACGTGTTGAAGCAGCCGAGGCAGCACATGCAGTGCACGCCCCAGCGCGGACGACCGCGCGCCAGGCGGATGGACGAACCGGGGCATGCTTTGACGCACAATCCGCATGAGGTGCAACTGCCGTCGGCGATGTACAGCTTGCCGCACTGCCAGGACGCCAATCCGTTGAAGAAGATGCGGCCGACGAGGGTGAGGAGGCGCGCGCCGATGGGGAGGCGCCGTGGCGGAGAAGCGGCCGGCGCCTCGAGGCTCCGCGCGATCCTTCGCATGACCGTGTCACCCGCATCGATGACCTCTTTCGAGATCTTTTCGGTCAGGGCGTCTGCAAATATGGTCAGGTTTTCGGGATATCCGACTCCTGCGGTGAAAGCTATGCGATAGCCTTTCCGTCTCAGGATGGATGCCGCCTGTTCTGCGGAAGCGGCCCCATAGCCCGAATGAGCTCCTCCCCTCATGGAAAGCATGCCGTGATTCTCGATCACGGCCGCCCTGCCCTCGGTCACGCGCGGCAGGCGGCGGAGGCGCGAAAGAAGCGTGCGGGGCGGAGCAAAGGCATAGACGGGAAAAAGGACCACCAGGACATCCAGGGGGGGAAGGGGATGCGCATCCAGCCTCCGCACGCGCCTGAGGAAGACACGGCCGCCGTGCTGCCTGATTTCCGAGGCGAGCACCTCTGCCGCATGCGCCGTGTTCCCCGTCCCCGTAAAATACAGGATAACGTATGTTGACATGTGACGTCCTAGGGCCCCATGCCGCGCCAGAATACGCCGAGGCAGTCTCCGACGATCCTGCGGGCATTCACCCCGGGGCAGAAGGCGAGTGTCATCCCCAGGCCCATGACGAGCTGGTAGAAAGCCATCGAGACACTCTCCGCGTTCTGGCGCTTCAGCTCTCCGCTCCTCATGCAATTCTGAAAGAAGCGGGTGAGACGTTTCACGAACTCCATTTCCACCTCCATGGTCTTCCGGGCGATCTCCTTCTTCATAAAGGCAGGGGGCATCGTGGAAACCCTGAACCAGAAGCTCATGGCGTCCGTGTTCGTGAAATAGCCCGCGTATGCAAGGAGGAGGGAAGCGAGACGGTCCTTCAGGGCAGCGGGCGGGCCGGCGGGATCCATGATCCGCGCAAGATGGCGCGTGTACTCGTCCAGAACGGATTCGAAGACCTCGCGAAAGATCGCTTCCTTGCCGCGGAAGTGGGCATAGAGTGAAGCCTTCCGAATGCCGACCTGCCGGGCGATGTTCTCCATGCTGGCCGCATCGAACCCGTCTCGGGAAAAGAGAACGCGTGCCTTCTCGAGGATGCGTGCCCGTGTTGCCTTCGCCATCGAGATCTTCCTACCTACCGTTCGGTAGGAACATATCACGGGGCGGTCCCCCTGTCAAGCTGCGCTTGCCGGAGGCGGCGCAATTGCCCATGATAAGGGGGAGGAGACAGGCCGAAGATGATTGCCCACGTCGCATTTCTGGTGAGAGACTACGATGAGGCCGTCACCTGGTTCACGGAGAAACTGGGCTTTACGCTTGTCGAGGACACGGTGACGGGCGCGGGCAAGCGCTGGGTTCTTGTCGCGCCGCCCGGCGCTTCCGGCACCTCGCTTCTCCTTGCCCGGGCAGCGACCGAAGAACAGGTGCGCCTCGTAGGAAATCAATCCGCCGGCCGCGTGTTCCTTTTCCTTCGCACGGAGGACTTCCCGCGTGAATACGCACGCATGCGCGCGCGGGGGGTCGTGTTTCTGGAGAACCCGCGTGCAGAAGCCTATGGCACCGTGGCGGTTTTTCAGGACCTCTACGGCAACAAGTGGGACCTGCTGGGCCCGAAATAGCGCAGGGCGCCGCGTGCAGCGCCTGTCGTGCGCGCCGGGCCGCGGCTGTCCCGACAAGGAACGCCGTGGCCCGCGCTGTTTACCTCAGACCCGCCGTCACCAGATCTATGGCCTGCCTCGGGAGGTAGACCTTGTCCAGCTTCTCTGCAAGAACCACGATCCCCTCCAGGGGAATGGTTTTGTCATTCATGATGAGGAGGTTCTTGGACAGCGGAAGGGTGGCCCGCGCGGAGCCCTTCCGAACCACGAGAACCGGGTTCGCGGGGTCTGTCCGGTCGAGTGACGTCTCGAAACCCGCGGCCGAGAAACCCGCGGCCGCTTCCACGAACAGCCGCGCATTGAGATCATCGAAATTGAATCCCAGCGCCGCGGCCACGTGTCGTCCGACTTCAGTGTTCTGAACCAGCCCCGTGGGCCGCCCGGGTCCGTACGCGAACAGGAATACATCGACACCGGTGTGCCCGCCCGTGGTCCACCCGATACGGGCCCGCTTCGAGAGTATCGGACCCACAACGCCGCTCATGGCACCCTTGGCCGCCGCGGCATCCTGGATGGCTTTGAGCTCCGGGGCGGACAGGTCTTCGATGCCGCACTCCTCGGCGATCACCGTCCTGATCCGCGGCTCGGAAGAGTCGCCCGCGAGGACCTTCTCAATTCCTTCGCCGGTCAATTTCACCCTGCGCATGGGTACCACGAGGGAGTCGTCGTCCGTCTGGGAATAGTTCTTGTCCTCTTTCGTGCCAACGGAAATGCCGCCCGTTCCATGGTCCGCCACCACGATGACGAGGGTATTCCTGTCCCTCCTTGCGAAATCGAGGGCGACACGTACCGCATCATCGAACGCCAGCAGATCGTACACCTCGCCTGCCGGGTCGTTCGCATGGGCGGCCCAGTCCACCTTGGATCCCTCCACGAAGAGGAAGAAGCCCCTGTCTTTTCCTTTTTCTCCCGCGGAGAGGAGCTCGATTGCCTTTGCGGTCATTTCGGAAAGAGACGGCTCCCGGGGGGCCAGCCGGGCCCGGTCCCGCTCGAAGGCCATTGCATCAGGCGCGAATCCCCCCCAGACGCGCCCGGAAGAGACAGATGTCAGCTCGTCCCGTGTGGTGATGTACGTGTAGCCGTTCGCCTTCAGCACGTCCAGCAGGTTCTCCCCGTCGGTCCTCTTCCCGCCGCTCACTTCTTTCGGAATGAGGTATTGAGACCCTCCCGACAGCACGACATCCATGCCTTGATAGACCTGCTGTTCTCCGAGCTCATTGTAATTGTTCCGATCCTGCCAATGGGAGGAGAATGCGGCCGGTGTTGCGTGCTGAACGTTGGAGGTGGCAATCAGTCCGACCGCGCGTCCGGTGAGCTTCGCGCCTTCCAGCAGCGTCGCAAGAGGGACATATTTGTCTGTGAGGTCGGACCTTGCGGCGTCTATCGTCACGTTCCACGGCCCGACTGAAATCCCCTTGTCCGATCCCTTGTGCCCGGTTGCATAGGCAGTTGCGCCCGGGGCGGAGTCCGTGATGATCGAGTCCGCGCCATAGGTCCTCACTGCCCCGGTGAGGATCGTGTCCACCGCCAGGGGGGCCCCTTTCACCCAGCGGACCGCTGCCCACGCTTCGGGCCCGGTCCCGTCGGTGAGAAGGAAGATGACATTCTTGACCTTTTGCGCGGCCGCCGGGCTGTCCCTGTCACTCCCCGCCTGAGGAGCAGTGGCACAGCTCCCCAGAAGAAGGGTCATGACGACGAACAGCGCGATGAAACCGATATTCCGCTTCTTCATGGATACCTCCTTCTCAATGAGACGTTATGAGGAAGATCGTATCATCCGCCGCGCGGGACGTCAAACTTTTTCCATACCGGGCCGGGGAATCTCAGCGCGCATGAATTGCCGGCCGTCTCACGGGAGCGCCCGGCGCATGCGATAAGCGTTCATCGCCGTGGCGCCGAGCCTGTCCGTGAATCGGTAGTTCACGACGGCTCCCACGGCCGCGCCGATCCCCGGCACGAGCTGGAGGAGCTTGGCGACATCGATCGAGTCCCGGTACTCCTGCTGGAATGTGCGCCAGTCGAAATCGGCGATGGTGAAGCCGACGCGCTGTTTCCCGCTTTCCCGATCCGACAGGAGAGCGAACACCTCTCTCCGATGCGCCGGGTGGGAGAATGCGAGCTCGAATACGCGCAGGATGAAGATCCGCTCGCTCTGCTCATCCACGTCACAGCCGTAAAGCGATGCGATCTCGAACAGCATTTTGATCTTCAGCGTCAGCCACAGAGAGAAATCGGCAAGACCGAGGAGGATTCCGCCCCCTCCGGTCACGGCGCCTTCCGCGGCGGCCGCCGTCCGATAGAACTCGATCCTCCTGCGCACCCTGAGCTCCCGCTCCTCCAGGTCGGCACTCTCGAGCCGCTCGGCGGTGGTGATGCCGGCGCCCGTGAGCACGGCGCGCGTCATTTCCCTGACAGCGGCCGTGATGACCTGGTGCACCTTGTCGGGAATTGCCCGGTTGATGCGAAGCTGCAGCCTCCTGATCAGCAGGCTTCCGAATGAGGGCGCGCGCTGCATCCGCCGCTTCCATGATTCGAGTTCTTCCCCGGCCGCCTGCTCATAGGACGTCATTTCATTGACGATTGTGCAACCGCGGCGGGCGCAAGGTGAAGCCGCGCCTGCAGGCTCCCCTTTCGCCTATTCGATTTCCAGAATGAAAAGAGCGTGGTGACCCTCTTTGTCGTCATTCCATTTCAATGGGTTTCGAAGGTATCGATTTCTGCTGTCCTGCCAGATCAGGGCATAATCCTCAACGCCACCGGCATTGTCAGGCTGATTCACATCCCAATAGGTAAAATCCGATTTCTCGCCCGTTACCCACTTCCACCCCCGATTCTCATCGGTAAATCCGATCCAGATGTCATCCAGAATGTTTTTCGGTTTTATCGCCTGCATCAATGCCTTGTTTTCGGAATCCGAAGTGATGGTGACGAGATGCCCGCCGTTTTTTGCACAGAGGGAAAAGGCGTCTTTCCATGCGAGGCTGCTTTTCGAAAGGAAGTATTGATGCCCTTCGAAAGCGGCCAGAAAAACAAACTGATCTTCCGGCAATTTGATTTTCTGTATGGGTTCAACAAGCGGCGCACTGCCGGCCGCCGCGGCTGCCGGGGCTGGAGGTATGAGATCATTCTCCGCGAAGGTGAAAGAGCCAACTTCAGTTTTCCGCAGGTCATTGAAGATATTCGCGTTGCCCGTCGACTTCTCCCGCGAAGAAGAGCTTGTTGTCGTCCACCCGTATGCTCTCCAGAGCCTCGTGGGCCCCAGGTCGCCAAGACGGCTCTTGATCAAGGCGAATGGAACGGCTATTTCAACGGAAGACCCTTTCATGACATATTGTTCCATAATTTCTATTGTCCGAAAGACTGTCTTCTCCCAGACACCAATGAGAACTTGCCACTTATAGGGGTGACGATCCCAATGCAGTATCCCCACGGAAACATTGTGTTGGCTCTCGCCGGTGTCTATGCTGATGCCGTAGAACGGATTGCCAGGGTTTTCACTGAAATTGTGAGCATGAAGAAAGGAGCTTGGAGTTTTGTCCGCAATATCAAGCTTGATGCAGAAGCTTTCTGCATCGACAGCCACGCATACCTTGCTGATGCTCATTTTGTCTGTCGCATCCTGAGAGCCGACTGCTACGGGAGGGACATTCCCCCAATCATCGAAATTCCCATCGATCTTGATCGACGCTTTGGGCAATGGGGCCCCATTCAGCAGGCTTGAGGGCGGCAGCGTGTTCTTCGCGGCCGCAACAGAAGGAGTCTGACCGGCTTCCGTAGGGAGGTTCTTCGAAACCGCTTTTGCGGAACGGCTGAATTCCACGGCTGATGTTTTTCCCATCTTGATCGCGACGGTCTGAGCTGCTTTTTCGCCATCCTCATAGAGCATGACCATTTCATGAGGCCCCGCAGCGAGGTTTTCTATTGTCGCGAAAGACCCCACGGGAACCTGCCCCTGCGAGATCCCATCCAGGAACAGCGTCCCGATTGCGTCGGTCTCCACGGTGGCCGTTCCATATGCCTTTGACACCTTCACTTTGGGGGAGAGCCCTTCTTCACCGGAGGGGTTCTTCGCCGCCAATGCGTGACCGCCATCGCTCCTCAGAAACAAGAGGAAGCTCGATCCTTCCTGGTGACCTGAATCTTTCAGGTCCCCGAACAGAGGGGTGGTTTTTGTCACGCCCAGCCGAATCTGGTTGTAGAGCATGAGCGGGTCCAGATAGGGAGAAGTGTTCCCCTCGAGGGCAAGCTTGAGCTGGCGGATGAAGGGGGACTCGTCGGGAACGGACTCGGAGGATCCTGAAGTGAGCACCTGCCGCGAGATTCTGGCATATGCATTCTTGAAATACTCGTTTGTGATCGCAGGGGCCATCCCGCGAGTCGGATTCAGGAAATCTCCCGAGAAACACGCATCAGCGATCAGCGCGACATGACGGGCCTTCATGTTGCCGATGAACCCTCGAATCTGTGCGTTGGGAAGCCAGTTCGCCTGCGCGTAGACGTCCGTGCCTCCATCGACAGGGATCCAGAAGCCGGTATTGGACGTTCTGTCCAGCTGCCCGTGTCCCGCGTAGAATATCAGGATGGAATCTTCAGGCCGCGTGTCTTTGATCAGCCTGTCAAAAAGCTTGATGATGCCGGCTTTTGTCGCCGCTCCGTCATAGAGTTCCATGAAGTCGCTGACGTAGTATCTTCGGAAAAGGATGTCCTTGATTTCTTTCGCATCCTTGACGGGATTCCGAAGGGCCATCCACGAATCATACTTGTCGATGGCGATCAGCACCGCATACTGCCTCCCCACAACCGCCGTTTCGCCTTCGAGCTGGCTCACCACGGTTTTCAGGCCGCGAAGATCCGTGTTTTGAGCGAAGAGGGGGAGAGCCAGGAGCGGAAGGAAGACAAGGGAAAACGATTTTTTCATGGTCGAGCCCCTGCGGCACGAGAGGTGCCCTCAGAATTCCGTGCGGTCTGGTTTTATATTCCTGTTTCAGTTGCCATGCTATTGGCACAAACAACTATTGTCAATGGTTCGCGTGCCGATCGCACCCTTCATGGAATCGTGGACCGGCGCGCTCACCAGAGCACCGTCTCCGGGCGCCTAGAGGTCGGTCACGCCCTTCACGGCAGCCTCGATCTTTTCGATCACCGGGGGCGTCAGCCGGGGCAGCAGATCCATGGCTTTCATGTTCTCTTTCACCTGCTCGGGCCTGCTCGCGCCGGTGATGACGGTGCTCACATTCGGGTTGTGCGCGCACCAGGCGAGGGCGAGCTGCGCCGTTGTGGCCTTCAGCTCGTCCGCGATGGGCTGCAGCTTCTTGACGGCCTCGACCAGCGACGGGAGGTAGTCTTTGGCGCCCCCGCCCTTCTGGAGAGGGTCGGCGCGTAGTCCTTCGTACCCGGGGAGGGCCAGGCGCGAGTCCTTCGGGACACCGGCGTTGTATTTGCCCGTCAACACGCCGGCGGCCAGCGGGCTCCAGATCGTGAGCCCCAGCCCGATGCCGGAGTAAAGCCGGGAGTACTGTCGTTCCACTTTGCGCCGCACGAACAGGTTGTACTGGGGCTGTTCCATCTGGGGCTTGTGCAGGTGGTGCTTTTCCGCGATGCCCCACGCCTCCATGATCTGATCCGCGTTCCACTCCGAGGTGCCCCAGTACAGCGCCTTTCCGGACTCCACCATCATGTGCATGGACCAGACCGTCTCTTCGATGGGTGTCTCCGGGTCCGGCCGGTGGCAGAACACCAGGTCGATGTAATCGAGGCCGAACCTCTTGAGTGCGCCGTCGATTCCCTCGCGCAGCTTCTTGCGGTTGAGCGTGAAACGCTCATTCACCCCGTCGAACATCCCGAAGAAGATCTTGGTGGACACCACGTAGCTTGCGCGCCGCCATCCCAGCTTGCGCAGGGCGCCGCCCATGACCTCTTCCGACTTGCCCGCCTCGTACGCCTCCGCATTATCGAAAAAGTTCACCCCGGCGTCCCATGCCGCCTTCATGCAGGCGGCGGCCGCGTCCACGTCGATCTGCTTCCCGTAGGTGACCCACGAGCCGTAGGAAAGGACACTCACCTTGAGACCCGCGCTCCCCAGTCGGCGATACTCCATCTTATTTCCTCCTCACCTTCTCACCAGAATGTATTTCTCCCGTTCGGCATTGAAAAGGGAAAAATGGATGGGATGGACGATCACGCGCCGCGGCCCCTGCGGCCGGTCAGGCGCGGCCCACCGCCCTTTTGCGCTTCTGATAGCCGATTTCGAGGAGAACGCCCATGCCGCCGGGGATGAGCGTGAGCAGGATGCCTCCGAGGATCCCTTCGCCCGCGCCCTCTGGCGAGTCCGGAAATGCAAGACCGATGACAAGGAGGATCCAGAAACAGGCACACGCGGCAAGGAGAAGCCGGGAGACAACGGCCATCCATACGGGTGCCTTGCCTCGGACCGGGGCACCAGTATGAGGCGCCAGCCCGGAGGGCGGAGCAACGCGCGCTGCAGGGCCGGTCGTGTCCGCTCCGGTCCTGCCCGTCCAGCGCAGGAGCGAAGCTGCCCGGCCCTTCCTCAGCTCGACGATTCCGAAGCCGGAAACACCGACGATGAGGGGAAGCAGCAGGAGCGCGAGGGCATTGCCTGACTGCGCGAACGTGTCATAGAGGCCATGGAAGAACCAGACAAGGGCGAATCCCTTCAGGATGAGGAGCGCCCGTGTCCTGTCGTCAGCCGCGAATTTCGCCCGGCCGACATACATGCCGAGTATGATTCCCGCGAAGACGTGCAGCGGAATGGAGGTGAAAGCCCTGAGCACACCGGTGCCGATCCCGTTCTGCGCGACATACAGGATGTTCTCGAGCAATGCAAAGCCGATGGCGCTCGATCCGACGTAGACGATCCCGTCGTTCTCCTCGTTGAACTGGGCATTCTGCCAGACGAACAGAAGAACGACGCCGAGCTTGCAGAGCTCTTCCACCGGCGCGATCTGGATGAAAGACGACGCAGCGGCGCCGAGCAGCCCCGGGGCATGGAACAGGAATACGCCGTCCAGGGCCTTTTCGACGAGGGCAGCGACGATGCTGCCTGCCGCTCCGAGCGCGATGACGCGCAGCACGAGCCCGAGTGGTTCAGGCTCCTGCCGGTCCATGCGCAGAATCACGAGCAGGAAGACGAGCGCGGGGGCTGCAGACACGGCGAAGACCGCGATCGGGTATATCACGGCGAGCATTATAGCCGAGGCGATTCCCGGTGCAAGGCGTGTCGGAGGAGATTTCCGCCTGAGATGCGCGTTCCCGCCGCACGGCTCAGTCAGGCAGGGTCGGCGGCGGGGATGACTGACCGCGCGCGCCGGAGGTGAATCTCCGGATTGCTCTCTCACGGGCGCGGGCTGCTTCGATTTCGCGATTGTGAGGCACGGCGCTGGTGGCGAGCGACATCAACAATATCCGGACGGCCGAGGCAACCGCGTCAACGGCGCGGTCAAAGGCTGGTTCATTGACTTTCGAAGGCGTGGTGAATCCCGAGATCTTTCTCACGAATTGCAGAGCGGCGCCCTGGATCTCCGGTTCCGTGGCGGGTGGATCGAAATTGTACAGGGTCTTGATGTTTCGGCACACGTGCAAAGCCCTCCTCGCATTCTGATATACCGCTCACGCGCGCAGTCGGCAATCGATGAATCCGGGAGGACCGGGCCTGGCAATTCCGCGCTTGATAGAAACGTCGAATAGTTATTCAAATAAAGCCATGAAGACTCTTGGAATCGGACCCACCATCAGGAAACGTTCGACGCATCCCTACATCGGTCATGAGCCGGTTTCCACGCCTGAGCAGTCGCGCGAGGCGGTTGCGCTTCTGAACAAGGGGCGGGAGAACGGCCGGGCGGAGGCGGTGGAGGTCACGTACTGGTTCGAGGTGGTGCACGACGGAAAGCCGATGGCGGGCCTGGTGAACGCGGCCAGGATGGTGCTCGAGCACGGAACGCTCAAGCCGTGGCACCAGGAGGGGGATTCCGCCGTCCGCAAGCCGGATGGCTACGACGACTACATGAGCTGGGCCACCGACGTGCGCCTGCTGGGCTGGAACGGGACGGAGGGCATGGAGAGCGGGCTGGTGTCGATTGCCTATCCGTTGAGGTTTTTCGATACAAGGGACGACGGCGGGGTTCCCCTTGCGCCGCTGTTCATGGCCATGGCGAGCGAGCCGTTCTCGGCGTTCTCCTTCACGCAAGGGGCGCGCATCGTGGACGTCGCATTTCCGCCTGCCCTGCTCGCGCGCTTCCCCCGGCGGCCCTGGCCCCATTCACGAGTCCGCGAGTACCTGGGGCTGCAGGCCGATGAGCCTGTCATCGGGACCATCGTGAAGCCCAAGACAGGGCTTACCCCCGAGCTGTTCTCCCGTTCGGTCGTGGAGGCCGCGCGCGCGGGTGCCCGTTTCACAAAGGCGGACGAGAACATGCATCTCACCCTCGCCGATGTTCCCCGGTTCGTCGGGCGCGTGGTGAAGGACCTCGAAGCGGCTGGATTCGACCTGGGAAAGTCCGCGTCCCACGGACGGCGGAGGTTCCTCTTCGCGCCTCACATCACGGCGGATGCCGACCGGATGCGCGACTATGCGCGGGCCGCGGTGGAAGCAGGGGCGAACGCGCTCATGTTCTCCCCCTACTACGGAGGCGGTTTCCCTCTCATGGCCGAAATCGTCGCGACGCACGACGTTCCCGTCTACGCGCACACGGCGGGCATGAACGTCGCCACGGGCTGCGCGACGTGGGGGCTGGACCCGCGCGTCACCTACTCCCTGGCCGCCCTGTACGGCGCCGCCTTCATGCAGCTCACCACAATGGGCGGCTACCTCAAGCCGGATGACACGGAGAAAGGGGTTGTTCTGGCCAAGCTGAAGGCTTTGGGGCTGGAGGGCGATGCCGGAATGACGCTGGCCATTGCCGGAGGCCTGGGGCCGTCGAATATCGGGCGGAGCATGGAGCTCCTCGGCAGGGAGGGCCGGATGTTCCTGGCAGGCACGTCGGTCTACAGCCACCCGGACGGTCCTGCCGCAGGCGTGCGGGCGATCATCGCTGCCTATGCGGCATACACGAAAGAAGGGATCACCGACCCCGCGCAGCTCAGGCAATACGCGGCCGGGCGCGGGGCCGAGGGCAGGGATCTGATGCGGGCGCTGGGATGAGCGGACGCCCGGGAACGCCTGAAAAGAGAGAAAGGCGCATGCCGGACCCCATCGATATCCTGGGGCTCGGCGCCGTCGCGGTCGACGATATTCTCTTCCTGGAGGAGTTCCCGAAGCCTGACGGCAAGTATCGGGTGATCAGCCGGGAACGACATCCAGGCGGGCTCACGGGTACCGCGCTGGTGGCCGGTTCCCGGCTGGGCAGCCGCTGCGCGTACGCGGGCACGCTGGGCTCTGACGAGCTCTCGAATTTCGTCAGGGAGAGCCTGTCCGCGGAGGGAGTGTCCGTGGAGCACGTGGTCAGGCAGGAGGGGGCGCTGCCTTTCCGATCGACGATAGTGGAAGACAGGGGAGGGAAGACGCGCACCATCCTCTGGGACGCATCCGATGCCATCGGCGCGCACGACTCGCTCCCTGATGAGCGGCTCATCCGAAGGGCCCGCGTGCTGTTCGTCGACCACGTGGGCGTTGCCGGAATGCTCCGCGCGGCCCGAATCGCCCGGGAGGCCGGAATCCCCGTCGTGGGAGACTTCGAAGTGCGGCATCCCGCGCCTTTCGACGAGCTCGTCGCCCTGGCAGACCATCTCATTCTTTCGCGGGAATTCGCGGCCGAGCTGACTGGTTCCGTGGACGCGCGGGCCGCGGCCGAGGCGCTCTGGGATGGCGCTTCTCGCGCGGCAGTGGTCGTGACCATGGGAGCCGAGGGCGCATGGTTCGTGTCGAAGGACCAGCCGGGAAAGACGCGCTTTCAGCCCGCTTTTGTCGTGGAAGTCGTCGACACGAACGGATGCGGCGACGTGTTTCATGGCGCCTACGCTTCGTGTCTTGTCCGGGGAATGCCCATGGCCGAGAGGGTGCGGTTTGCCGCGGCAACGGCGGCAATCAAGGCGACCTGCGTGGGCGGCCAGAAGGGCATCCCCACGAGGGGGGAGGTGGAGCGGTTCCTGCGGGCGCGCAGCAGCGAGGCCCGGAGCTCGGAGGAACCATAGTCGAGGATCCTCCGCCCGGTTCAGCAGGGCAGCGCGGATCGTTCCGGCCCGCTGCTTGTTGCGCATTGAGAGTGCCGCTATAATTCGGCGCATGCCGCCCATCATCCGGATGTCTCGCGCCGTGACTGCCCTTATCGTGCTCATGACAGCGGCCGCGGGACACGCTGCCGGAGACGCACCCTCGCTTCAGGCCGGCACGATCCAGGTGAGCGACGCGGATCTGAGGAAGACAATCGATCTGGCGGGCGAATGGGAGCTGTACTGGGGAAGGCTCCTCGACCCGGGGGACTTCAGCGACGGGCTCCCGGCAGGCGGCGGCGCGCCCTGGATCATTCGCGTTCCGACATCCTGGAACGACGTGAGCAACGGCTTCCCGGGAACCGGCTCCGCTACCTATCGCCTTCTCGTGAAGCTGCCGGAGACGACCACGGAGCCCCTGGGACTCTATCTGAAGAACATCGCCACCGCCTATCGCCTCTTCTGCAACGGCATGCTGATCGCGGAAAACGGCACGGTGTCTTCCCGCATCGACCAGATCCGCGGCACGTATGCCGCGCGGACGGTTTTTTTCACGGCACAGGGAAGGCTCGAGATCGTTCTGCAGGTCAGCAACGCGGAGGAAGTCAAGGCAGGCGTGAACACCCCGCCCCGTCTCGGCTACCAGTCGGCAATCGCGCCCGTGGGAGCATGGGAGATGATTCTCGACGCCATCATCTACGCATTCGTTCTCGCCATGGGCCTCTACCACATCCTTCTCTCCATCATCCACCCCGAGGAGAAAGCGTCTCTCTACTTCGGCCTGCTCGCCGTGGACCTCGCGCTGCGCGGCGCGCTGACCGGCTCGCGGCTCCTCCACCAGTTCGCGGGAAGCTTTGGCTTCCACACCCTCATTGCCCGCGGAGTTCATCACCGTCTACGTGGCAGGGGCCCTCATCTTCCTCTGCTTCCACCACCTGTTTCCCCGGGAGAGCCCCCATGCGGCACGGATCCCCGTTCTCGCCGTCAGCGGCGCCTACAGCCTTTTCGCCATTCTCGCGCCCATCCGTGCCATCGTGGCGGTGCACCTCTACTACGAGCTGTTCCTGCTCGCCGAGGGCGTGCTTCTCCTGGTGTGGCTCATCCGGTCCCTCGTTGCGCACCGCGAGGGCTCGGTTCTCATGCTGGCGGGACTTGTCATCATGCTCGGCGGCGCAACCTACGACATCATCATCGACCAGCTCCACACCTTCGGCATTTTCGTTACCTCCTATGCCGTGGTGGTATTCATCTTCCTCCAGTCAGCCCTGATCGCGCGGCGGTACGCGCGGGCTTTCACCTCTGCCCGGGACAATCTGAAGATCTCCGAGGGGCTCGCCTCGGGCTACAGCCGGTTCGTGCCCCGCGAGTTCCTGAGCCTCCTGGGAAAGGAGTCGATCATGAACGTGGAGCTCGGCGATCAGATCGAGATGAATCTCACGGTCCTGTTCGCCGACATCCGCGCGTTCACCGCCCTCTCCGAGAAGATGACCCCGAGGGAGAATTTCAACTTCCTCAACTCCTTTCTCAGCAGGATCTCTCCCGTCATCCGGCGCAACAATGGCTTCATCGACAAGTACATGGGAGACGGCATCATGGCGCTGTTCCCGCGCGCGCCTGACGACGCGCTCCACGCCGGGGTGGAGCTGCTGGAGACGGTGCGGCTGTTCAACCGGCATCGGGCCAACTCGGGCTACCAGCCCATCTTCATCGGGGTCGGGATCAATTGCGGCAGGCTCATGCTCGGCACGGTGGGCGAGGCGTCCCGAATGGAAGGCACCGTCATCTCCGACGTGGTGAACCTCACCTCGCGCCTGCAGGGCCTCACGAGATTGTACGGCCCCAACATCATCGTGAGCAATCATCTGATTGAATCCTGCCCGGAAACCGCCGGCTATCCGCGGCGCTATCTCGGCAGCGCTCCCGTCAGGGGGAAATCCGAGGTCGTGGCATTGTACGAGATCATCGACGTGGTGGACGAAAGCCGCGTCCGCACGAGCCGGCGCTTCGAGACGGCCGTCCTGAGCTTCGAGCAGGAGCGGTACCCCGAGGCAGCGGCGGGATTCCGGGCGGTCCTCGCGGAAGATCCCGCCGACGTGGCGGCCCGTCACTATATCGATCGCCTGCTGGACATCGCCCGCGCAAGAAGCGGGCGCCCCCGGCGCGTGGGAGTTCAGGGCGGCCGGCTGATCCACCCTGTGCGGCCGCGCGGCCGGTCTCGATTGTCGGATTGATCCCCGGATGGCCTGCGCGGCGCGGCTATCTCCGATTTGCCCTGAAAAGGTCCGCGTACAACTGCTCATATGTGCCGAGGAGATCCCGGTAGAGCGCACTGCGCGCCTGGTCGGGTTCCTGCTTCCCTGCAAGATCGACAAGAGCGGTGGACTCTTCGAGGCTCCTGATGGCGCCGAGCGCGCGCAGGCCGAGGAGCACGCCGCCCCACGCGGCGGCTTCAGGCACGCGCGGCAGCCAGAGGGTTCTTCCGAAGAAGTCGGCCACGATCTGCAGCCAGGCAGGCGACTTCAGAATTCCACCGGTGACGACGAGATCGAGCTCCGAGTCCGGCACCAGCATTCGATAGACGGAGTAGAGATTATACGCGAGCCCTTCCATGAGAGCACGCACAAGGTGCGCGCGGGTGTGGCTGAAGGTGAGTCCGTACAGGGCGCCCCGGGCCTGCGGTCGATAGTGGGGGCACCTTTCGCCGCCCAAGAGGGGAATGAAACAGAGACCCTCGGCTCCGACCGGGATCTCCGCGGAAAGGCTGTTCATCAGGCTGAAGACATCCTCGCCTTCTCCTGCCGGCGGCATCAGGGTGTCTGCGAACCAGCGAAGGGCGTTTCCCGCATCGTGGAGGACGCCGCCGAGAAGCCAGTTGCCCTCCGCGAGGTAGTAGCACCACGCCTCGGTCCCCGGCAGGATTCCGGGGGAGGGGAGACGCCTGCGCAGCGCGGCCCCGGTGCCGACTGTGAGGCTCATCCTTGTCTCTGCCAACCCGGCGCTTCCGAGGTGCGAGTGGGCCCCATCAGCGGCGCCAATGACGCACGGGGTGCCTTCGCGCAGCCCGAGCCGGGAAGCAGGCTCCCGCCTCAGCCCCGGGAGAACGAGGGTCGGCTCAACGCATTCGGAAAAACGGTCCGGCCCAAGGCCGACTTCGGAGAGCAGGCCGGCATCCCAATCCAGGGTGCTCATGTTCAACAGCCCGGTGCCTGACGCAATGGAAAGGTCCACCTTGCGCGCGCCGAACAGGCGCTGAATGACATACTCCTTGATCGAGACAAACCTGTCGGCGCGCTTGAACACCTCGGGCGCTTCCTCGCGCATCCACGCAAGGCGGGAAGGGAAATACATCGGGTGCAGAGAGCAGCCTGTCCGCCGCTTGACGTCCTCCGTGTCGAGGCGCTCCCTGAGCCGCTCGTTCTGCGGGAGGGACCGGGTATCCGCCCAGATCGAGGCGCGCGAAAGAGCCACTCCGTCACGGTCAACCGGCACCATGCTCTGCCACACCCCGTCGAATACGATTGCATCGATCTCACCCGGTGATATGCGGGAGCTCTCCACGAGGCGGCGGATTGCGCGCCCCACTGCCGCCAGGACCTCTTCCGGGTCCTGCTCGACGCAGCCGGGTCCGGGGTACACCGTGTCGTAGGGCTCGGTTTCCAGCCCGTCGACACCTGATTCCTGCCGATACAGGACTGCTTTCGTGCTCGTTGTACCGATGTCAACGGAAATGAGCCGGATGCCTTTCTTGCTGCGCATAAGGTGGTTCCCGGGCTTCTCGCCTACGGCTCCAGGATGACCTTCATGAGACCGGGCTCCTCCCGGTAGAGCCTGTCGAACCAGGCTGCGCCCTCGGAGAGTGGGGCGCGGGCGCTGATGAATGACTCCACGTTCACGCGCCCGCGCGCGATCAGGTCGAGGCTGGCCGGGTATTCCCCCTGGGAGGCGCAGGAACCGAGAAGAGAGAGCTGGCGGGTAACGACCGTCTGGAGACCGAGCTCGATCCGGGGCGAGAGGTTGCCCACCAGGACCACCCTTCCCCCCATGCGTACCGCGCTCAGGGCGCTGCCCACCGCCGCGCTGATCCCGACTGCTTCCAGGGCAAAGTCCGCGCCCCGGCCTTCCGTCCTCTGGAGCACCTGCTGCACCGATTCCGGTGAACGGGAGTCGAGACCCACATCCGCTCCGAGCTCGCGGGCCCGGCGCAGCTTGTCCGGGTCGATGTCGAATGCCGCGATCGTGCCGCATCCCGATGCCCGCAGGACCTGGATGATGAGGAGACCGATCATCCCGGCCCCGACGACGACCGCGCACTCGCCCACCTCGGGACGGGCCAGGCGCACCGCGTGGAAGGCGACGGCCAGCGGCTCGGTCATCGCCGCGTGAGCGAACGAGACTTCGGCCGGGATCCGGCAGAGGATGTGCGCGGGCACGGCAACGTACTGGGCAAAGGCCCCATTGCGCCGATAGTCTGCGCATGATACGCCGAGCACCCTGCGGCGCTCGCAGAGGTTGATCTCTCCCCTGCGGCAGCGCCAGCACTCACCGCACCAGATGGTGGAATCGAAGGTGACCCGGTCTCCGACGCTCCACCCCTTCACGCGCGCGCCGGTCTCTGCGATTGTCCCGGACGCTTCGTGGCCCATGATGACAGGTGGGAGCCGGCGGCCTGTCGAGCCGTCCATTCCATGTACGTCGCTGCCGCAGATTCCGCACGCCTTGACCGCGACCCGCACCTCGTTCTCCTCGATCTGCGGGTCAGGCACGTCACCATACACGAGCTTGCCGTACTCCTGCAGTGTCAACGCCTTCATGTCGTTCCTTTTCGAGGGAGTGCCCTGATGGCGCCCACGGACAGCCCGCCGTCCACGAGGATGGTCTGTCCCGTCAGGTAGCGGCTTTCCTCCGAGGCAAGGAAGAGCGCC
Source organism: uncultured Spirochaetota bacterium (assembly GCA_963734545.1). Taxonomy (GTDB): domain Bacteria; phylum Spirochaetota; class Spirochaetia; order SZUA-6; family Fen-1364; genus Fen-1364. The sequence continues at coordinate 259,596 of CAVTHO010000003.1, forward strand.
GCGCCGTCCAGGTCGTTCGGGGCGCCCGGCCGTCCGAGCGGGATCCTCTCGGAGAGGTACTCCACCCAGCCCGGATCCTCGTACAGGGCCGCGTTCTGCGCCGTCTTGAACCACCCGGGGGCGAGGCAGTTCACCGTGATTCCGTACTCGCCCCAGTCGTGCGCAAGGCTCATCGTGAGCTGTCGGATGCCCCCGCGGCTGGCCCCGTACGGGCCCAGACCCGCGTAGCCGGCCACGGATGTCTCGGAGCCGATGTTGATGATGCGGCCGTAGCGCGCTTCGATCATGAACCGGGCGATGGCCTGGGCCACGAAAAACGTCCCTCTCAGGTTCGTGTCCAGGATCAGGTTCCAGTCCTCCCACGTGACATCGACCGCCCGCTTTCGCACGTTGCACCCCGCGTTGTTGATCAGGATATCGATCTTTCCGAACGCCTTCTTCGCGGCAGCGGCCATGCGCTGAATGCTCTCGTAGTCACGCACGTCGAGCTCGACGGGAACTGCCCTGCGGCCGATCTCCTCGATCTCCCGGGCAAAGGCCGCCAGAGTGTCGATGTGCCGGCTCGTGATGATCAGGTCCGCACCGGCCCGGGCCAGCGCCCGGCCGAAGTACTGACCGAGCCCGCGGCTCGTCCCTGTCACCAGTGCAACTTTTCCTGAAAGATCGAACGGCCGGGCCATTTCGCGTGCCTCCCTCATGGTGCCGGGCATGATATGCCCAGTCAGGATATATCGCAAGACGACGGGCTGCCGAATGCCGGGCGGCGAGGCCGGGGCGGTCGTCAGACCACAAGGACAATCTGGATGTCGCAGACGTTGGTCCCTGTCGGCCCCGTGATGAACAGGCCGTCAAGCCGTTTCAGAAGGGTATGGGAATCGTTTTGTCGGAGGGAGTCCTGGACGCTCAGACCCGCTGCCCGCGCAGCCTCGACAAACGACGCACGGGCAAACCCGCCCGCCGCATTTGTGGGCCCATCCTCGCCGTCCGTGGAGAAGGAGAGGACGTACGTCCCGGAAAGCAGGGCGGGCTCCTTTTCCATCTCCTGGAGGAATGCGACGGCCAGCTCCTGGTTTCTTCCCCCCTTTCCATGGCCTCTCAGCGTGACGGTCGTCTCTCCGCCGGCGAGTATGCAGGCCGGCCGCGCGCGGGGCAGGCCCGAGGCTGCCACGTCCGCCGCCACCGCGGCAAGCAGCCGGGCGGCTTCGCGCGCCTCGCCTGTCATGCGGGAGGTGAGGATGAGGGTGTTGTAGCCGAGCCGCCTGGCCTCGTCGTCGGCGCTTTTCAGCGCGAGGAGGTTCGTGCCGACCAGGACGTGGGATGCCGTGGAGAGCTCCGGCGTCCCGGGCTTTGGCGTCTCCGGGATCCTTCCCGCGGCGCCGTCCCTGAGCACCTTCAGGACCGGCGTCGGGAGCGTGGAGTCGATCCCGTAGCGGGTGATGATCGACAGGGCGCGCTCGTAGGTGGTCGAGTCGGGAAAGGTCGGCCCCGAAGCGATTGTCTGCAGGTCATCGCCCACGACGTCGGACAGCACGAGGCTGACAGATGTGGCAGGAGCAATACGCCGCGCGAGCCTGCCCCCGGCAAGGAGAAGGAGATGCTTGCGGATGCAGTTCATCTCGTCGATGGCCGCGCCGCAGGCCAGAAGCTGTCGGGTGGTCTCCTGGATGTCCGCCAGAGTGATGCCCGCGTTCCCCTGGCCCAGGGGCGCGGCAAGGAGGGAGGAGCCGCCGCCTGAGATGAGAACTATCACGAGGGTGGATTCGTCTGCCTCATCCGCAAGGGCGGCGATCTCGGCTGCCGCCCGCACGCTGTTCTCATCCGGAACAGGATGCCCTCCCGGAACCGTGCGGATCCGCCGCAGCCCGCCGACGTACCCGACGGACGGGGTACTCCCCGAACGGGTACTCCCGTACCCGGCGGATTGGCGCTGCTCATGTCCCGGTTTCACGACGATCAGGCCCCTGTCGATCCGTGTTCCGAGCGTCTCCTCGACGGCCCGGGCCATGGGTCCGGCCGCCTTGCCGAAACCCATCACGAAGATCTTCCGGAACCGGGCAAGATCGAAATCCTGCCGCGCGTTTCCCGCCTGCACGCGCAGCGCCCCGTCGTCGATGCGGACGCTCCTGGCGACGATTGCGTACGGATCCGCCGCCTCCAGGGACGCCTGGGCGATCCGCCGCAGGTCTTTCACCGGATCCATGACGTCAGCCCGGATGCAGAGAAGGCGCGGAGGGAGTCATGGCTCTCTTCTCCGGTAGCGCTCGGGATGGGCCCGGCACTCTTCGGCAAAATCCGCGATCATGCGCGGCAGGGAGTACTCGGGCTCCCACCCGAGCTCTCGACGGGCGCTCCCCTCGTCGAATGACAGCCCTTGAAGCTTCTCGTGAAACTCCATGGGGAAGGCCTCCGGCTTGAAGCCGATGGCGGCCCCGGGGAACTGCTCGCGAATGGCGGCAGCCAGCTCTCCGGCGGAAGGCGCCGGCGCGACGCCCGCGAGAATGTAGCAGACTGCCTTCACCGCTTCCCGGGGAGCTGCATCGAGAACGAGGAGGGACCGGGCCGCATCCTTGAAGTAGAGAACCGGGCACCGGATGTGCGGCTCCACGAAGATGTCATAGGGCTCTCCGCGGACCGCCTTCTCTATGGCCCAGGAATTATAGATCGAGACGTGCGGAACAGAGGCGCCGGGACCGACGACCGAGGGGAAGCGCACTGCCCTGAAGTCGAGGCCGAAACGAGTGCCATAGAACCTGCCCATCAGCTCGCCGAATACCTTTGTCGTGCCGTACAACGTGCCGGGGCGCTGCAGGGTCCGGTCACCGATGGACTGCCCCTCGATGTCGAGGCCGTACGTGGCGGTGGTGCTCGTGAACCGCACGTGCTCCACCTCGAGCAGCCGGGCGGCCTCGAGGACGTGGAATGTACCCTCGACGTTGGCCGCAAATGCGGCCGGCGGGTCGGCGTTGGCGGGGATCGACAGCATTGCCCCGAGGTGGTAGATGACGCCTGGCCTCGACTGCTTCACCGCGTCCAGTACGTGAGAGAAGCGCTCCAGCTCCCCTCGGATCGTCCTGACCCTGTCTTCGATCCCGGAAAAACGCTGCGGCACGATGGCCTGGTCGAAAACCCAGACGAGCTCGCCGCGCGCTGCCAGCATCCGCGCAAGCGTGGACCCGATGAGCCCGGATCCCCCTGTGATGAGCACCGACATGGCCACCTCCCCTAGGAAGGCTGTTTCACGTCCTCAGCCGGTGACCGCATCCGGCGGGCGGACTCCGCCTTCCGCGCGCGCTCGGCGAGGAGACGGTAGGCTTCCTCGGGGTCAGTGACCTCGCGCAGCAGGTTCTCCGTGCCGCAGTCGATTTCTTCCACGAGCACGTCCCACGTGCAGGCCACTCCCGCGCGGTCGAGGACCTCCTTTCCCAGGCGGCTCAACATTCCCGCGTGCGTCCTGCGCGCACCCAGCCTTGCGATCAGAAAGGCCGAGCCCCGGCCGACCACCTTGTCGCGAATCTCGCCTTGGGAGGCGTTGATCCCGCGAATCTTCAGGAACTGCTCCAGCTCGAACAATGGATGAAGCCATTTACCGGCGCTGGCAAAGAGCACCTGGCCGTCCATGAGAAACTCGAGCGATGCGTCCGATGCCATAGTGTCCTTTCAGAGAGTGGACCGTGTGCTCCATCATACCCGACAGGGGGCTGTCCGTCACGGGCCTCGGGTCCTTTTCCTGTGATCATATTCCGGCATTACTATGGAGGATATCGATGCCGCCGCGGCGTGCCGTCCGGCCTTCCTTCGCGCGGCAGCTTCTGCTATCCTCTGCCCATGAAAGCCCTCTTCATCGGCGGCACCGGCCTGATCAGCTCCGCAGTGTCCCGGCTCGTCGTCGAGCGGGGAATCGAGCTCACCCTGCTGAACCGCGGTCAGAAGGGGGAGTTTTTCCCCCGGGGCGCGCGGCAGATCATTGCAGACCACAGTGATCCGAACGCGGTGAAGGAGGCGCTTCGCGGACAATCCTTCGACGTCGTCGCGGACTGGATCGCCTTCACCCCCGCGCAGGCCGCCCGGGACATCGAGCTGTTCTCCGGGCGCGCGGGCCAGTTCTTCTTCATCAGCTCGGCCAGCGCCTACCAGAAGCCGGCGACCCACTACCTCATCACCGAGTCGACGCCCCTGGCAAACCCCTTCTGGCAGTACAGCCGGGACAAGATCGCCTGCGAAGAGCTTTTCCTGCGCGAGTACCGGGAAAGGGCCTTTCCGGTGACGATTGTGCGGCCGAGCCTCACCTACGGCGTCACCCAGATCCCCGCCGCGTTCGGGAGCTGGAACCACCCGTGGACGCTCGTGGACCGCATGCGGAAGGGCCGCCCGATCGTCGTTCCCGGAGATGGTACCTCGCTGTGGACAATGACGCACAACTCCGACCTCGCGAAGGGCTTTGTCGGGCTGATGGGAAACATCCGCGCCATCGGCCATGCCTTCCACATCACGTCCGACGAGGTGCTGACCTGGAACCAGATCTACGGGCTCATCGGGGCCGCGGCCGGCGCGCAGCCCGACATCGTGCACGTCACTTCGGATTTCATCGCGGCGTTCGACCCCGAGGAACGCGGCAACCTCACCGGCGACAAGGCGCAATGCGGCGTCTTCGACAACTCGAAAATCAGGGCCTTTGTGCCGGGCTACACGGCCACGGTGCCCTTTGCGCAGGGCGTGCGGGAGTCGGTCCAGTGGTTCGAGAGGCACCCCGAGCGCTGCACGATCGATGACAGGTTCAACGCCCTCTCGGACCGCATTCTCGGGGCGCATCAGGCCGCGCTCGCTTCGGCGCGATCCTGACAGGGCCGGGAGGCGGGCTTTGGCTCCTGAAACCAGGAGGAACGCGCTGGTATTCCTTCTCATTTCCCTGATCCTGACCGTGCTGATCGGGGCAGGGTTGCCGCACCTGAAGTTCAAGCCCGGCATGCCGCTTCCCTCTTTTGAGAACGGCCAGGTGGCCCTGCCTGCAGAGGATGCCGCTCCGGTGGGCCTGCCGATGACTGCCTTTGCGGGAATCTTCTCCTTGATCATCCTGGCTGTACTCCTGGTTTTCCTGATCATCCAGGCGGTCAGGGGCGTCCAGTGGAAGAAGCTTTTATCGAGACTGTGGTCTTTCTTCTGGAAGCTCCTGCTCGTCATCCCCTTCCTTGTTCTGGTCCTGGCACTGCTGCCGAAGCCAGTGGGCGTTGCCCCCGCGGAACCACTGCCTCCCCCAAAACCTCTGGTAACCGCGCCGCTGGGCCGGGTGCCGACAGCTCTCATCTGGCTCGCGGGGCTCGGTCTGCTCGCCGTGATTCTCTACCTCGGCGCGCGGATGATCGCTGCAAAGCGCCGTCCCGGTCCCCGCTCCTGGGAGTGGGAAGCAGAAAAAGCCCGGCAGGCCCTCCTGGATGGCCAGGACCTCCGGGAGGTGATCATCCAATGCTACCGGCGCATGGGCCAGGCGCTCCAGGAGGAAAAGCAGATCGAGAGGGAATCGTTCATGACCACCGGGGAGTTCGAGGTGCTGCTGTCCGCCCGGGGAGTCCCCCGTGACCCGGTCCACCAGCTGACACGGCTCTTCGACGCCGTGAGATACGGTCGCGGCCAGCCGGCCCCCGGGGAGGAGCAGAGAGCCCTGCACTGCCTGGATGCCATCCTTGCGTACAGCCGCCAGTCGGGGCAATCGAGGTGCAGGATGAAAAAGCGTCTGCGGTACCTGCTTCTCGCCTCCTTCATCGGTCTCCTGCTCGCGCTGACGCTCCTTTTCCCGCAATTCGTGCTGGACGGCATTCTCCTGCCCGCCGCGACCGCCCTCTGGATTCTTCTGCGCATTTTCATCTTGAGCATTCACCAGCACGCTTTCTGGTGGGGCGTGATTTTCCTCCTGGTGATAGTGACATTCCGCGGCCTTTACCGGAGATCGGCGGTCGATTCCCGCGCTCCAGACCTGGATCACGGTCCCGGCGCGGGACCGTGTCACCGCCTGGCGGGATTCTCTCCTGCTCAACCTGCGCGCCGCCGTCGACGAGGATTCGTTCCGGCGTGATCTGATGTGGTTGTTTACATTGCTGTATTTTTCTCCTCACCAGGGGAAAGCGAAGTACCAGATTCGGGAGGAGATCCTGGAACACCGAATCCCTGTTCCCCAATCCATCTACAGGTATCTGTTCTATTCTCCGCGGCCGGCCCTGAAGCGCTCCTTTGTGAGGCACCCTGTTGAACGATTGGAGCTGATGAGCGAATCTTTCGCGAGGGCTGTTCGAAAATGGGTCCGCAGACGGACGGGCCGCGAGATCGCGGAATGCATGCGTGCGATCGACGACGTACTGACGTTCATGGAAAACTCTCTCGAGATGAGGCAGGAACATGATGCAACCCAAGACCATCGCGTGTCGTGAAACCGCCGACATATGCGCCCGGGTCATTCAGGAAGTCGAAAAGGCCGTTGTCGGCAAGCGGCCGGTGCTGGGCCTGATGATGGCGGCGCTGTTGTCCTCGGGCGGCCACATCCTTCTGGAGGACTTCCCCGGCCTGGCCAAGACACTGATCGCCAACAGCTTCGCCGCGGCCCTCGGGATGAGCTTCAAGAGGATACAATTCACTCCCGATCTTCTGCCCGGGGACATCACGGGCGGCTACGTATTCAACAGCAGCCAGAACCAGTTCATGCTTCGCAAGGGCCCGATCTTCGCCAATATTCTCCTCGCAGACGAGATCAACCGGGCTTCCCCCAAGACCCAGTCCGCCCTGCTGGAAGCCATGCAGGAATACCAGGTGACCCTCGAAGGGGAAACCCAGGGGCTGCCGCTGCCGTTCATCGTCATCGCCACCCAGAACCCTATCGAGTACGAAGGCACTTTCCCCCTGCCCGAGGCCCAGCTGGACCGTTTCTTTGTCAGGTTGTCGATCGGCTATCCCAATCCCGAAGAGGAAGACGAGATACTGAGGCAGCGCACGGAACGCAGGAAAGACAGCGTGGACCTGCAGGCAGTGGTCAGCCCGGAGGTCTTCATGGCAATGCGGGCGGCGGCGGAGGAGGTGTACGTGGATCCTGACGTCCGCCGCTACATCGTCGACCTGGTGGCAAAGACCCGGCAGCACCGCCAGGTCGTGGTCGGCGCCAGCCCGCGCGCGTCGATCGCGCTCCTGAAGCTGTCCAAGGCGTGGGCCGCCATCCAGGGAAGAGACTTCGTCCTGCCGGACGACATCAAGCCGTTCATCCAGCCGGTCCTTGCCCACCGCATCGTGCTGGACCCGACCCTGTGGGACGTCAAGACATCGGACCGGGCAGTGATCGACGAGGTGATCCGCACCGTTCCCGTGCCGGTGCTCCCCCAGCGAAATGAACGATAAAGTCCTCACCCTGGCCCTGCTCAGCGTCGGCCTTCTGGTGACCGCGCTGATGACCCAGAACGGCACGCTGGCCTTCATGACGCTGCCCGTCCTGGTGTACCTGGCAGTCGGGATACTGGAATCACCGCTCCCGGGGAAGATCCGGCTCACCGCGGAACGCTCTCTCGGGATCAGGCAGACCGAGGAGGGTGCGGCAGTCGAAGTGTGCGTCGCGGTCCGGAATACCGGATCCGCGCTCGGCCGGCTCAGGCTTTCCGACGAGCCTCTGCCCGCCATGGTCATCACGGAGGGCGCCCTCCGGCAGCTCGCCGATCTGAAATCCGGGGAAGAGACGAAGCTCACCTACACGTTCCGGACCGCGCGCGGCGGCTTTCAATGGAATACGCTGCACGCGGCCGCGAGTGACCCGTTCGGCCTGTTCGAGATCGAGCTCCAGCTGCCCGCGGCCGCCGAGGTCCTGGTCCAGCCCCGGGTGAAGAGGTTTCGCTCTTTTCCGCTCCGGCCGGCAAGCACGCTGCATTCGCCGGGCTCGATCCCCGCCCGGATCGGGGGCAGCGGCACGGACTTCTGGGGCGTGCGGGAGTACCACGCGGGCGACCCGCTCCGCCGGCTGGACTGGCGCCGCACTGCCCGGCACCCGCGCCAGTTCTTTACAAAGGAGTTCGAGCAGGAGGAGATCGCCGATATCGGGCTGATCCTGGATGCGCGTCAAAGGAGCGATTTTCGCTGCGGTGAAGACTCTCTCTTCGAGCATACTCTCCAGGCAACAGCTTCCCTGGCTGAATTGTTCCTGCGGCACGGGAACCGCGTGAGCCTGGCCCTGCCGGGGAACCAGATGACGATCGTGTACCCCGGATACGGCAAGGTCCAGTTGAACAGGATCCTGCACAACCTTGCGAAAGCGCGGCCCGCCGGGGCGCACGGGCAGCTCTCCCTGGACCAGGTACCCCTGCGCGTGTTTGGAAGCCGCGCCCTGATCGTGATCGTGAGCCCGCTCGCATTCGGCGATCTGCCCGTTTTCCCCCGACTGCGGGCGCGAGGCAACCAGGTCCTGCTCATTTCTCCTGATTGGATCACCTTCAGGAAAAGCAGTTCCCCCCCGGATCCGCCGGCCGGCTCGCCGTGCGCCTTGCCCGCATTGAACGCCGCCTGGAGCTGCGCGGCATTGCCCAGCTCGGCATTCACGTGATCGACTGGCAGGTTCACCGGCCGCTGCCGCCCCTGGTCCGGGATGCGCTGGGCGCGGCGCGCGCGCGGCGCGGATGAGAAGGAGCGGGCGCATGTCGCTTCGAAAAATCCTGCTTCTGCTCTGCCTGGCCGGCTCGACGGCCTGCCTGGCGGCCGCATACATCCTGGCCGGGCACTGGTGGGGGGCCTGCGCGGTGATCCTCCCGGGCGCGCTCCCCTTGTTCCACGGAAAGATTCGCGGCCGCTGGCTGCCGCCGGCATACCTGGCGGGCATGTTCGGTGCCGCCGCAGCCGGTCTTTACTCAGGAGCCTCGCCGCATCTGATGCTCCTGGGCGCCGCCCTTGCGTTGGCCGGCTGGGACCTGATGAATCTGGACCGCGCGATGGCGGGCAGCGGATCCGCGCAAACCGCCGGGCGGCTCGAAACGAGGCATGCGCGGTCTCTCGCGCTGGCCCTCGGCCTCGGCCTGTTGTCGGCGGAGGGCGGCATGGCGTTGTCTCTCCCGCTGCCATTTCCGATCATGCTCCTGCTCGTGATCCTGGTCGTTTTCAGCCTGAGCCGGGTTTTCCGCGCGCTGAGTTGAGGGCCGGAGCAGGGACGGCTGCCATGCCGCGCTTTGACGTAATTGCATTCGACGCGGACGATACGCTGTGGCATTCGGAGCGTCTCTATGTGGAGGCGCAATCCGAGTTCAGGAAGCTCCTGGCGCGCTACGATTGTCCGGTCGACGAGCGCCTCCACCAGGTGGAGATGCGCAACCTGCGGCATTTTGGATACGGCATCAAGGGATTCGCCCTCTCCATGATAGAAACCGCGGTGGAGCTGACGGGCGGCCGGATCTCCGGCCCGGACATACAGGCCATCATCGACCGGGCAAAGAGAATGCTCGCGGCTGACGTGGAGCTGCTCGCGCACGTGGACGAAACCCTCAGGAGCCTGGCGGACAGGTACCCCCTGATGGTGATCACCAAGGGCGATCTCTACGACCAGGAGGGAAAGATCGCCCGCTCGGGGCTGGCCGCCCGGTTCCGCCACGTGGAGATCGTGAGCGACAAGACCCGGGAGAGCTATGAGGCGATCCTCCGTCGTCACGGCATGGCGCCGGAGCGTTTTCTGATGGTGGGCAATTCACTGCGCTCGGACATCCTGCCGGTGCTCGCACTGGGGGCAGTGGCGGTGTACGTGCCGCACGAGCTCACGTGGGCGCACGAGATGTCGGAGCCGCCCCCGGTCGGCCAGCCGGGCTATCACGAGATCGCGCACATCGGCCTGCTGCCGGCCCTGCTCGAGGGGCTGGAACGCCGCCGGGCGGCGTAGCTGTCCGCCTCGCGTAGCCGTCCGCCTCCCGTCAGCCCGGTGACTTTCCCTGCCGGGAAAAGATCATGAGCGCCACCGGGAGATAGAGCACCAGAAGGATCACGAGAGGAGCGATCATCTGCCCCGGCGGGCGCTGGCCGATGAGCCCTCTGACCACGTAGGCGGCAATCAACAGGATGCCCATCAGGTTGTGCGCGCGGATCGTGAGCATGTTCGCCGGTGCCATGGCAGCGGGGTTCATGTAGTTCCTGCGCAGCACGACGTATGCCTTTGCGAACAGCGGAAACGTGAGAAGGCTGACGTACGTCCAGAAGGTGGTCAGGCCGAGAATCGGGGAGACGAGGATGACGAGATACGCAATTGCCCCCGAGGCCCCATAGAGCCACACCCCCGCCTCGCGCCCGAACAGGACGACGAGGGTCCGCTTTCCTCCTGTCCCGTCGCTTTCCGAGTCGGGAATCTCGTTGATCGTGATCATGGCGAACATCATCAGGCCGAGAGGCAGAACGGCGAACACCGCTTCCCAGGAAAGCGCCCGGGTCTGAACGAAATACGATCCCAGGCCGATCACCACGCTGAAGTTGAGGAGCTGGGATACCTCGCCGAAGCCGCGATACGCGTAGCGAACCGGCGGTGCCGTGTAGAAATACGCGGACAGCACGCCGATGAGCCCGAACACGAGGACCGGCCAGCCGCGCGCCACGGTGAGGAACACCCCTGCCGCGATGGTGAGAAAATACAGGGACAGGAACACGCCACGCATGTGCGCGGGCTTGATCGCACCCGATGTGAGAAGACCGCTGCCGCCCGAGTAGGGATTCTCGATGTGACCCGCCGCGCGGTCCACGGACTGCTTGTAGTCGTAGTAGTCGTCGGTCATGTTGAGCGCCATGTGGTTCAGCGTGACGGCAAGGGTTACCACGACGAAGTATCCAAGTGAAAACTCGCCGAGAATCGACCAGGCCACCACCGCTCCGAGAATGGCCGGCAGAGAGCTGGGGGGAACGAAATGGTATCGACAGGCACGCCACCAGATCGCAAGCCTTTGGAAGGCCGTGTATGAGCCCATTTGAGAACCTCCCTTTGAAAGAAATGATAATACACGCCGAATCGGGTTAGAAGAACGGCCCCGGGTTCCTTCCGGAGCTTTTCCACTTGACCCGGTCCCATGATGCTCATAGAATACATAGACTGTCTATGCAAAGACAGGCTACGCCAAGCGGTACCCCGCATGGAGGTGGTATGTACGATGTCGTCGTGGTGGGAGCAGGCTGCGCGGGCCCTGCAGCCGCCCGCAAGGCAGCGGGCCTGGGACTGCGAACCCTCCTGATAGAGAAAGCGCTGCACCCGGGTGCCAAGAACGTCTCCGGCACCTGTCTGAACACTGCCGCGCTCGCCGATCCGGACCTGCACTATCTCCTCGAGGGCCCTGTCGAGCGGGAGATCCGCTCCATGCGCACATACCACGTGAGCGCGGGGCGTACCACCGTGTTTCACGAGATACCTGCCCGCGGAATCCTCCTTCTCTCGATCCGCAGGGACCATTTCGACGCGTGGCACACCGAGCAGGCGCGCAAGGCAGGGGCCGAGGTGAAGCTGGGGTCCGCCGTGGTGGACCTCGTCGAGGAGCACGGCGCCGTGTGCGGCGTGGTGACCGACAACGGCGAACGCCACATGGCGCGGGTCGTCATTGACGCGGGCGGCGTGAACTCGCTGGTCGGCCGCAAGGCGGGGCTGATCGGACGGAGAAGCGGGACGGACATGATCCTGTATGTCAGCGTCGCGGTGCACCTGGGAAAGAGGCGCGTGGACGAACGGTTCGGCGACACCATCGAGTACTACCTGGCCCCCGGATGCCAGCACAAGACGTGGCCGTGGATCTTCCCCAAGCGCGAGGTGATCACCCTCGGCACGGGCGGCTACATGACGGCGGAGCTCATCAACAAGGACTTCCCGTCGGTCAATACGTACATGCAGAACTTCATGGACCTGCCGCCGGTCCGCGCGCGCCTGGAAGGGGGAAGAATCGTCAACTGGGGGGTACACCTCGAATACGACGAGCCGGCGGCCGTGAGGGTACGCGACGGGTTGATCCTTTCCGGAGAGGCGGGAGGCTTTGTGACGCCTTTCCTCGGGGAGGGCATGCCGGAAGCTTTTTTCACCGGCATTTACGCGGCGGAAGCGGCCGCGAAGGCTGTCGAGGCGAACGACACGTCCGCCGCGCGCCTGCAGGGCGCGTACGAGGAGCGGCTCGATGGCAACCTCTTCATGAAGTCCTTCATGTACGTCGCGGCATGCAACAAGGCGTCGATCCTTTCCCGGTCGGACGTCGAGACCTCGACCATGATGCAGAGCGTGGCAATGGGGGGAGGATTCATCACGAGCGCCGTGCACGGCGGATGGATGGCCGCTGCGGAAGACGGGGACATCGAAAAGGTGAGGCAGGCACGGGACTTCCTCGAGCTCCTGCAGCCCTACCGCACCATCGGGGCGGACTTCGAAGAGATCTATGAGGCGAGGAAAAGAAAATGAAGCTGGAAATGCGGGTTCGTTCCTACCCGGGGGAGACGGGAGAGTTCCTCGAGGTCGATGAGGCGCGGTGCAGCGGGTGCGGCGAATGCGCCCGGTTCTGCGTCCGCGGCGTCTGGCAGAGGGACGGGGCGGTGTATCGTCCCAGTCGTCTCTCCCTCTGCGCCGAATGCGGCGCGTGCTGGAACATCTGCCCCGCGGATGCCGTGCATTTTCGGCGAGCCTCGCGGCGGCACGGGGATCCGCTTCACGCACGGTTGAGAGGAGGCAGCAGATGGCAACTCGACAGGAAGTGCTCGATACCCTGAAGGCGCAGGGTGAAAGGTTCCATCACGAAAAAATCGTTTCCTCGTTCAAGGGATGGAGCAGGGTCATGCAGTACCGTTTCCCCGACCTCGACCTCTCCCTTGCTCTTCCCGTCACGGAGGGCATGGCCGGCGCCGTGGTGGAAGGAACGGTCGAGGGGGCGCAGATCGTGTACGAGATGTCCAGCGACACGTTCCTTGCCATCGCCCGCAAGGAGCTGAGCGGGATGAAGGCATTCACGCAGAAGCTCGTCAAGGTGAAGGCATCCATGCCGGACCTCATGAAGCTGCAGAAGCTGGATTCGGTCTGAGCCCGCCCCGGGGTGCCGCCGCGCGGAGCGCGGCAGCTGCGGCGAGGCCTGTCTCACTCCTGGGTGTGAATGGGCCCCCGCCACGCGGCCAGGTCCTCGACGTACTGACGGTAGTCCTCGAATCCCGCATCGAGACCGTACTGATAGACGAAACTGCTCGCAATGCTGCGGGCGAGGATGGCCCTCTGGTAGCTCTCCGGGAGCCGGTTCATGAGCCCTTCCAGGCCGACCTTGTCCACGAGGGCGGCGGGCACGTGCATGCGGAGGGAGTTCCTGCGCACGGCGTCATTGGCAAAGAGAGTCGAACGCTCTATGGCGATCGTGATCTCATTGATCTTTCTGCTGACCGTCTCGGACAGCTCGGAGAGGGGCGCGCCGGTCGCGGCGCGGGTCTTCCACAGGAGGTCGAACTCCAGGTCCGCTTTCCGCCGTATGGCCTCGAGGACCTCCTCGATGTACCGCTCGCGGAATGCCGGCGCCGCTGATCCCGGGCGCACGGTCATGAGCTGATCGTGCTCATCGTCCGCGAGGCCCAGGCCGGCGAGAACCTCGAAAGAGGAGGAGATGACGCCGCCCTTGTTCGTGGAGCTGTCCTTGAAGAGAACGACTCCCTTCTCCTCGAGCTTCAGCCGTGCCTCCTGGGTGATGAAAAGGTTTGCGCCTTCCACGATCCAGCGGAAGAGGGGCCGGCCCTCCGCATCGATCAGCGAGCGCCAGTTCGAGAGATTGATCGACTTCGGTCTCCCGCCGCAGGGCACGAAGAGATCGGCCTTCATGCGAGGGTCCAGGTGGAACGTGTTGCGGAACCCCAGGCCGGATGCCACGCGCGTCCCGTCGGGCAGCGTCACGTCATGGTCCTTCACGCCGACCAGGAAACCCCTCGGTCCGAGCCGCGCGCGGTCGAAATGCGAGCTGTCACTGCCGGTGCGCGCCAGGCGCGCGAGCTCGTCCCGGGGCAGGCCGTCAGGATCATAGAGGACGCCTCCCCCGTCCACGAGGGCGATGGTCTTGTCCTTCGAGATGAGGATCTCGTTGGAGCCGAGGTCCCCGTCAGGCCCGCCCGTCTGCGCCTTCCTGATCGTCTCCTCGGAGATCCCCAGCTCGCGGAGGATTCCCAGGACGTAGCGGTGAATGCCCTGGGTTGTCATGCCGTATTCCTTGTGCGAGATTCCTCCGAGATTCGCTTCCTTGCCCGTCGTCACGGCCTTCCAATAGCGGTACCCCCGCTCGCGGGCGCGCAGGCACGCCCAGTCCATGAAGTCCGCCGTGCCTTCGTCCGGGCCGAAAAAGAGGATTTCCTCCTCCCAGCCGACTATGGTCTTGCTGTCCCCGGGGACGAGCAGGTCGAGCAGGGCATCGATGTAGCAGCGGAACGCCTGGCGGGCGTCCTCGCGGCTGGTGCCGAAAGCCGGCAGGATGATCCCCTTCGAGCCCCCCTCCGGGATGTCCTTGTTCTTCTTGTTCTGGGTGAAGGCGAGGTTGTAGCACTCCTCGAACAGCGAGTCCGCATTGTGGTGGTACTCGTCGTACGTGGCCGCGTGCAGGAGACGGATGCCTCCGCGCGCGATGTCCTTGAAGCGCACGTGGAATCCGTGGAAATCGCGGCCGACAACGAAGAACACGCCGAAGGGCACGCTCTCCATTGCGGCGCGGGAGAAGAAGCCGCTTGCCAGGCGGAACGAGAGGGCTGATTTCACCGGCAGGAAGAAATTCGTCCGTACGATGGCATCCACGAAGCGCACCGAGCAGCGGATCACTTCCGCCTCCTCGGAGGTGAGGGTGGAGGAGGCCAGGACCGCGTCCAGTCGGGCGCGGGCGCTCCTCTCCGCCTCCGGATCCTGGTCCCCCGGGGTGAATCGGGCCGTGAACAGGCCGAAAAGGTCGTGGACGATATCCGGTCTCTCCCTGTACACCTGTTCGATGACCGCCAGTGGATACATGTCGCGGTCGATGCGCGCCTGGATCGAGGCCAGGATTCCCGAGAGCTCCCTGTCAGAATGGAAACGCTCGGAGAGGAGGCCGATGTCGGGATCCGGCACCGTGATGAACTGGTGGATGAAGGGAACCGCCGCATTCACGAAGTTCGCCTCGGCCGGCGAGTAGGTCCCCTTTTCCACGAGCGCGCCGATCTGCCCCGGCGGGTACAGGCTGACCTCCACGAGCTGGCGAAGAAGGTCCGCCGGGAAATCCGTCCGCGCATAGAGGGTCGCGACGATCACGGGCCGGGCTCCCCCGAAGGTCACCGTGTACTTCCGCGTGAGCTCGATCCCGTTCCTCGCCATGACCCGGGTGATGTTCGCCTGGAAATGATTGATCCTTCCGCGGGGGAACCCGATCATGACCCTGTTCTCCCGGGTCTCCGCCTTGAGGGAATGCGCGATCACAATGCTCCCTGTCGAGAGCACGGCGTCGCGCACCGCGACATAGCGCTCCCGCGCGGCGGAGTCGGTGAGACTGAGGAAGCTGGCAGGGGCGATTTCACCGATCGTCTCGCCCTGCTGCGGATCGGAGCCGCGGTACACCACGTACAGGAGCAGGTTCGCCAGCGGCGAATAGACGGCGACGTTCAGAAGGCGCCCGCCGGCGTAGTATTCCCGCTCGATCTCCTCCTCCACCTCGAGGCCCCGGCGGCGGTGCACCCAGTGGACGGACGTGCCGTCGGGCGAGGTCGAGGATACCTTCATCTGCGCATAGGTCTCGGAGTCGAGACCGGAAAGCTCATAGGAGCGGTTCAACATGATCTGGCGCGCCATGAGCGGGGCGGGGGTGTTCCGAAGATAGTACTCGGGGAATTTCAGATCCGTCAGCCACCACTTCATCTCCTGAAGGATGCGCTCTTCGGTGAGATCGGCGATCTGGGTGTAATCCTCGGTGCTCCCTTTGCAGGAGATTTCGTCGTAGACCTGCGAGAGGAAATCCGGGTCGAGCCCCGTCCGCGCCTGAATGACGTCGAGAACGACTCTCCGCGGATACAGGACCGCGCGGGACAGCTCTTCCTCCGTGAGGGAAGGCTTGTGCGTGAAGAGGCGGATCCCCTCCGCTTCAGGTCTCGTCGTATCCACCAGCCACAGGAAGCGGGAAATGATGACTCGGAGGTCCAGGCACGAGCACAGCCAGGCCTTCTTCAAAGCCCGCGCGCAATGCTCACGGCTGAGGGGAAGGGGATCGGGGAGGCGGTTGAGCCATCCTTCGAGCAGGTTCTGCTGCTCCTTTGAAAATGTCCGCTTCTCTTGCGACACAGGCATCTCCTCCCCCAAGTATGCCCCAATGCTTCCTCGATCAGAAGAGGCCGGTCGCGACCGCTGGAACAGTCGGCTCACCGGAACTCCTCGCACGACCAGACTCCGCCCGGAGGCTTGGGGAATGTGCAGGTTGGCCTGTTGTCACACAGGGGGCAGAGCCCCGGCTCGTGCTCAGGTGGAGCCGCGTCATCCCTCTTCAGGTGGGTAAAGGCCCCTGCCCGGACTTCCTCGTGCAGACTCTCACCCTCGAACTCCATGCACTGCACGACGGGCACTCCCGGCTTCCGCGGGAATGTGCACAGCGGATCACTGCTGCACGTTGAGCACAAACCGACGTAGTCCATTCTGGCGCGTTTGACGCTTTTTGGCATGACGATCCTCCTCGGGCTCGACAGATCTCTGCCCAGCCTGAAGATAGGAAGCAATTGGCGTGCCAACGCCTGCCAGCGCAAAAGCGCCGGTTTTCCCTTGTTTTCAGGGCTGTTTCTGAAGTGCGAGGCCTGCCGGAGAGAATCAGGATGAGGCGAAAACACCCAGTGAGGAGAAATTCCCCATCAGGGAAGGCGGGAGATCTTCGCAGCAAGGGTCTTGCGATCGATACCCATAATCTTGGCAGCCCGGGAGCGATTGCCCCCCACCGAGGCAAGGACAGCCGCGACGTGCTCGAGCTCGACCTCGGCGAGGGAACGGTCCAATCGGCGGCCCGGTGAAGCGGTGAAACGCATGAGCTCGGGAAGGTCGGCGGCCTCGATTGACCCGCCTTCGCTCAGAAGCACTATTCTCTGGATGGTGTTTTCCAGCTCGCGGACGTTGCCCGGCCAGTTGTAGCGCCGCAGGGCATTGAGGGCGGCATCGCTGAACCGCGATTCCTCTTTTCCGTACTCGCGGGCGTAGCGCGTGGCGAAATGTCTCGCGAGCAGCAGCAGGTCTTCACCCCTGTCGCGCAGCGGCGGAAGCGCAATGCCCACCACATTCAGGCGGTAGTAGAGGTCCTCGCGAAAGAGCCCGCGCTGGATGAGCCCGGCAAGGTCCTTGTTCGTCGCCGCGATGATCCGGACGTCCACCTTGATGGCCTTTCGCGAGCCGATCATGGCGATCTCCCCGTCCTGCACGACGCGCAGGAGCTTCACCTGCATGGCCGGGCTGGTTTCCGAGACCTCGTCGAGAAAAATGGTTCCCCGTTCCGCCGTCTGAAAATAGCCGGCCCGCGTCTGATCCGCGCCGGTGAAGGAACCCTTCACGTACCCGAAGAGCTCGCTCTCGATGAGGGTCTCGGGAATGGCCCCGCAGTTCACCGCCACGAACGGCGCGGACGCGCGGGGTCCCGAGTAGTGGATGGCCCGGGCGACCATCTCCTTTCCCGTCCCGCTCTCTCCGCTGACAATCACGGGCGCCGAGACCGGTGCGGCCTTTTCAATCAGGCGGAACACGGTCTTCATTGCCTCGGACTGCCCGATCAGGCCCTGGGGCGCGCGCGGGACCGAAGGGCCGCGCCCGTGGCCGAGTCGACGGAGCGCCAGCTTCTCCAGCGCCCTGCGCACGGCGGTGGTAAGCTCCTCTTCGGTGAACGGCTTGGCGAGGTATTCGGCTGCCCCCGACTTCATCGCGCTCACCGCGTTGTCGATGGATCCGTAGCCGGTGATCATGACGACCTCGGTGTCGCGCTGGTTCTCCCGCACGTGGCGGGTGAGCT
The DNA here is from genome assembly GCA_963734545.1 of uncultured Spirochaetota bacterium. Lineage (GTDB taxonomy): Bacteria > Spirochaetota > Spirochaetia > SZUA-6 > Fen-1364 > Fen-1364. The sequence continues at coordinate 277,556 of CAVTHO010000003.1, forward strand.
CCATGCCGTCGATGCCCGGCATCCTGAAGTCGGTGACCACGAGGTCCACCGGGCTCGACCCGAGGATCGTCAGGGCCTCCGCCGCGCTCCCCGCCGTCAGGATGGTGTAGCCCTGGCCGGCGAGCGTTCTGCCGAGCACTTCCAGCGTATCCGGGGAGTCGTCGACCACGAGGATCCGTTCCATGCGGTGAAGGGCGCTCACGGGGAAGCCTCCTCCGGCGGGGCCGGGCTCAGGGGGAGCCGCACGGTAAAGCGCGAGCCCGCGCCGACCTTGCTGTGTACCGTGATGGTGCCCCCGCGGGACGTGAGGATCCCATGCACCACGGGAAGTCCCAGGCCGGTCCCCCTGCCCTCGTCTTTCGTCGTGAAGAAGGGTATGAAGATCCTGTCGAGGACCTCCGGGGTCATCCCGATCCCCGTGTCCTCCACGGTGAGAATACAGGCTTCCTCCACCTCCTCGATGCGCAGCGTGAGCCTTCCGCCTCCCGGGCATTGCCTGGAGCGCGTTCACGGCGAGGTTGACAATCACCTGGCGCAGCTCCGTCGGCTCCGCCCTGATCGTGAGCTTCTTCCGCGCAAGCTCCCTCCGTACCTCGATGCCGGCTGACCGGCAGCGGGGCTCGAGGAAATCCAGGACGCCGGCGGCGATGGCGCTCACGTCGCAGTATTCCACCCGGGCGGGAGCCACGTGGCCGAAGCCGAGGAGCTTCTGCACGATCTCGCGCGCGTGCAGTGAGGCCTCCACGATTCGGGAGAGATCGCGCTGAGCGCCGGGAGAGAGCCCGGAGTCCTTCTGCACGAGCTGGGCGAACCCGAGGATCCTGGAGAGGGGGTCGTTCAGCTCGTGGGCGATGCCTGCCGCGAGCACACCGATGGTTGCCAGCCGGTCCGCGTGCCGAAGCTGGCTCTCGAGCAGCGAGTTGTCCTGGGCCGCCCGCACCCTTCCGGCAGCCAGGGAGATCTCGCCGGCGATCTTCTCGATCAGCTGCTCCTCTTCCGGCAGGAAGGGCGCAGCGTCCGTGCCCTCGATCGAAGACGGGTAGGAAACCTCGATAAGGCCTGCCGGATTTCCCGCCCCGCCGATCGATGCGGCCAGGTGGAAGCGGCTTTCCTGGAAGCTCCTTGTCTGCTGGCAGATGCTGCCGACCCGGATGCGCGCCCCGGCGAGCTCGGAGTACTGGAACCCGCGGGGGAGGATTTCCACGATCGTGGCCATGGTCTTTTCGATGCTCGTGTCCGCGTGACGCAGGACGCGCGAAATCTCGTAGAGGCACTCCAGCTCCTTGACCCTCTTCCGGAGGTCCTTCTCGATGGTGTCCTCTCTGTTCCCGTTGTTTTCCGGCTTTTCCGCCCTCATGCTTTCCGGTCTGCTCCGCGGCAAGTATACCCGCAACCGACCGGCGCCGCCACATGATGGCCCCAGGCTTTCCCGGGCGCGTGGACTTGTTCGCCATGGAGCAATCCGCTACCTTTGCTCCTGGATGGCACAATGAACAACCGTGAGCTGGCCGAGGTCTTCACCCTGATCGCCGACCTCTCCGAAATCAAGGGCGAGATCGTCTACAAGACGCTGGCCTATCGAAGGGCTGCCGAGACCCTGTCCACCCTGGGCCGGGACGTCAACGAGCACTGGAAGGAAGGAACGCTGCGCGAGATCCCGGGCGTCGGCCAGGCCATCGCGGAGAAGATCGACGAGCTGCTGCGTACAGGCAGGCTGAAAGCCCTCGAGAAGCTCGAGCAGGAAGTTCCGGCAGCGCTGGCCGAATGGCTGAAGGTTCCCGGCCTGGGTCCCAAGAAGGTGGCTCTCATTCACAAGACACTGGAGATCACCACCCTGGCTGAGCTGGAGAAGGCCGCGCGCGCCGGCGGGCTGCGCGAGCTTCCGGGCATGGGCGCGAAGTCCGAGGCCCAGATCATCGCCGGGATCGAGTCGCTTTCCCGTCGTTCCTCGCGCATCCCGCTCGGCCGGGCGTACCCCCTTGCGCAGCAGATCGTCGCGACTCTGAAGAAGGTTCCCGGCGTGGTTGCCGCGGAACCGGCGGGTTCGCTGCGGCGCATGCGCGCGACGGTCGGAGACCTGGACATCCTGGTTGCGGCAGCCGACGCCGCTCCGGTCATGGAGGTCTTCACCACGCTTCCCGGGGTGGTGCGCGTCCTGGGCAAGGGTGAGACAAAGTCTTCGATAGAGTTCGGCGATGGTGTGCGCGCGCAGGTGTGGGTCCATCCGCCGGAGAAATTCGGAACCGCGCTCCAGTACGCAACAGGATCCAAGGAGCACAACATCCGCCTGCGCGAGATCGCGCTGGACAAGGGCCTGTCGCTCTCCGAGCACGCCCTGACCAGGACGGACGGCTCCGGCGAGATCCTTTGCGCAACCGAGGAAAAGGTCTATGAGACTCTCGGCCTGGTCTGGGTCCCGCCCGAGCTGCGCGAAGACCGCGGCGAGGTGCAGGCCGCCAGGAAGGGTCAGATGCCGAGGCTTGTCGAGCTCAGGGACATACGCGCGGACCTGCAGACGCACTCCACGTGGTCCGACGGCAAGCTCTCGATGCTCGAGATGGCGCGGGCGGCAGCCCGGCGCGGCATCAAGGTCATTGCCTTCACGGATCACTCGGCAAGTCTCGGTATGGTCGGCGGCCTGACCATGGAAGATCACGCGCGGCAGCAGAAGGAGATCGAGCAGGCGCAGGCCGAAGCTGGGGGACACGATCCGCATCCTGCACGCCTCGGAGGTCGAGATCAAGGCCGACGGGACTCTCGACTATCCGGACGATTTCCTTGCCACGCTGGACCTGGTCGTGGCGTCACTGCACACCTCGCTGCGCCAGCCGCGGGATCGCGTCACCGAGCGGGTGATCAAGGCAATCCGCAACCGGCACGTGGACATCATCGGCCACCCGACCGGGCGGTTGATCCCGGACCGCGAGGGCGCGGACCTGGACATGGAGGCCGTGCTGGCCGCTGCCGCCGAGAGTCCGGCGTGGCTCTCGAGATCAATGCCCATCCCGCGCGGCTGGACCTGGAAGACGTGTACGCTGAGCGCGCGAAGAAGCTGGGCATTCTGCTCAGCATCAACACGGATGCGCACAGCGAAGCGGACCTCGACATGCTGCACTTCGGCGTGGCCATGGCGCGCCGCGCGTGGCTGGAGCCTCAGGACGTCATCAACACCTGGCCGACGGAGAAGCTGCTCGACTGGCTCTCGAAGCGCGGCGGCTGAAGTCCCGACCCCCCCCTCGCCGCAAGCCCCGGCGGCCCTTGATTCGTTATATTCTCCGTCAGGGAGGCATTCTCATGGCGGAGCGAGGTATTGAGTTCAGCGACGATGACCTGCAGTACCTCGTGCGGGTGCTCATGCCGGAGTCGGATGACAGGCAGCGGATGGTGCGCGTGCTTCGTGAGGACGCGGAGATCCGCGAGGCAATGCTCGCCGATGAAAGGGTGTTCCGCCGGATGCTCACGGATCCACTGTCCGTCCTGAGGGTGTCTCCCGCGCTCTTCTTTGCCATCCTGCTTGCCCGTGTGCGCGCCGACCTGGAGCATGAGCCCTACACGCTGGAGCGGAGCAGGACACTCTCCATGGTGCTCTTCGACGTGCCCCGGATCGTCGAGCTGCTCGACGACCGGCAGCTTCGCAGCTATCTCACGGAGCTTCTCGTTTCATTCGTGCGCATCAACAGCTTTTCCTTCAGCGTCAGGGTGAGGCCGGGATTGTGGCGCCGCGTGCGCTTCAGCGACTTCGATATCGACAGCCTCGTGAGGTATGGCAGCGCCATCGACGAGTCGGAGCGTTTTCCCGTCTACAAGCGGATTGCGGACATCTGCCTCTTCACGCTGGGTATCCTCTCCGCCCCCGCGCCCGCGGATGCGCCGCAGGACACTCTGAAAATCGAGGGCATGAGGATCCGGGCGAATCGCACGCGGGATGACTACGTGCAGGAGGGCGTCACGTTCTACCGGCTGGCCGCCCGGCACAGTGACGTCAGGGCGAAGGGACGAAGCGAGGTGCTTGCGACGCTCGCGGACAAGTTCACCCTTGCCGTCAAGCCGCTCGCCGTCATGTCCGCCCGCTATCTCCACCCGTTCAAGGACAACGTCTTTCTGCAGGCGTGAAAGCCGCGCGATCTGCAGGTCTGCCTGTCCTGTCAGTTGCTCTGCGCAGACGGTGCCTTCATAATGTCTCCCACTAAGGACGAGGGTCAGTCGATTCATCCCGGCGTCGGGTAATCCCTACGCCCCCCTGCCTTCAAGGAACTCTTTCAGGGCCCGGGCGTTGGAAAGCTGCGGTTCTCTGGCCGCAAACACCAGGGTAACCACTCCCTTTCGCGCTGCCTCCCGAATGGGAGCAAGGGCGTCCGGGACCCGCCGTCAGCTCCGCGAAATAGCGGCGGCGAAACTCGGTCCACTTTGCCGCATCATGGCCGTACCATTTACGAAGCCCATCGCTCGGCGCCGCTTCTTTCAGCCACCCGTCCAGCCTGGCCTTCTCTTTGGTGATCCCCCGGGGCCAGAGCCTCTCGACGAGAAACCGCGTCCCATCTGTCTCGTCCGGCGGCTCGTAGACGCGCTTCAGCTTCAGCTGAATCAGACGAAGTCTAGTGGACAGCTCGCACGGTGAGCCGAGCGGAAGATCTCACGCTTTCACGCTGGTCTCGAACCGGCAGCTTGGACATTCCCCGTGGCTGCATCGCTCGGTTATCTGCAGTCCCGTGATACGGCCCAGGAGCGCTTCCATGGCCGCGCACGAACGCTCATCTGCGCTCACCGCCTTGCTGATGAGACAGCCGTGCCCCTGTATGACGAGCTTGCCATCCTCCTCGCTCACCTCGGCGAGGGAGCCGAGGGACTGGAGGAAGCCCACGGCGCCGATCATGCGTTCCCGCGGAGATCCGGTGAGCCGGGGAATCGAATCGGCGATATCCCGCCCGGCTGCCTTCATGATGCCGCGGAACTCACTGGAGGGAACCTTGCGGGCCAGGACATTCACGAGGTGGGCCAGGAAGAGAGGATATGCCTTCGAAAAAAGCACGTCCGCGCCGGGGCGCACGCGATAGAGCGCGGCCGGCCTGCGGCTCCCCCTGACCTCTCCCTGGATATCGACGAGCCCCTCCCTCTGGAGGAGCGCTATTTGCGACCGCACCGCATTCTTCGTGATCATGAGCTCCTTCGAAAGATGCTCGATGGTCTGCCCGCCCTTCATCAGGAGCTGGATGATACGCTCCCGCGTGCCGAAGCGCTTTTCAACAGTCGTGTCCGATGGCCTCATGGTTGTCCTCTTTCTTTCTGCTCACGGTAGGACAATAACGGATAAAGCCAATAAAATCAATAAATATAAATAATTACAATTTTTATTTGACTTATTATGTTAACTTCAGTACGCTTGTCCTGACCGAAAGACAAGACAGACCAAGCAGGAGGAACGAGACGTGAAGAGATTGGTTTTGATTCTGGCCATTGCGGCCGCGGCGGTCGTGGTCCCTTTTGAAGCGACTGCTGCAGGGAATGAAGCGCAGAAGATGGCGATGAAACCGGTGGTCTACACCCAGGCGGTTGTGGATCTGCGGAACGCCATGCGGATGCTCTGGGAAGAGCATATCGTCTACACGAGGACCTTTATCATCAGCGCCCTCGCCGGACTCGATGACACGAGCAAGGTGGCGGAGCGGCTTCTGAGAAACCAGGATGATATCGGAAACGCCATCAAACCGTACTACGGTGATGCGGCGGGGACCGCCCTCGCAGGCCTTTTGAGGACCCATATCCTGATAGCGGCCGACATTGTCAGCGCTGCAAAATCGGGAGATAATGATGGCGTGGCAAATGGCGAGAAAAAGTGGTCCGCAAATGCCGAAGACCTTGCGACATTCCTGAGCAGCGCAAACTCCAACTGGCCCAAGTCATCCCTGAGGGACATGCTGGACATTCACCTGGCGTATACCACGACCGAGGTCGTCTCACGCCTTGGCAAGAATTGGGCAGCGGACATGGAGGCCTACGACAAGGGACACGCGCACATGCTCATGTTCGCGGACATGCTTTCTGACGGAATTGTGAAGCAGTTCCCGGCGAAGTTCACCAAATAGCCGGGACAGTCTGCCGTCGAGGACCGGGTTCCGAGCGAGGCCTACCGACCTCGGAACCCCTGCAGGAACGCAACCATGAAAGAGCGGAGGGTGCGGAAGCATCCTCCGCTCCTCTTGCGGGCGGTTCAATTCGTTGTGAACGCTCCACGGTGAAGGGTGGGCGGGCAGGGAAGCCACGGACTACTGCGTCGAGATCACCTGATTGCCTGATGCGCCGCGCCGGCGCCCGCGCGCTCGGCCGGAAATTTGCTTTTTCCCAGCCGGTCGCGCACCTTATATCCATGAAGTACAATGTAGATGCAGGTGTTTCCACTCTCGTTCACGACTTCATCCTAGAGAAATCTGCCGCGAAGGAAGAGACACGAGTGTTTCCCGCCGACCCGTTCTGGAAGGGCCTGAGGGACACGGGCACGGGGCTGTGGCTGGACACGGGGGACATGGAGGCGGCGGCGCGGCAATGGACGGACGAGTTCAGCGCCCTTACCACGAACAACACCCTGCTGAACAAGGAAGTGCAGAAAGGCATCTACGACGAGGTCATCAGGGAAGCCGGGAGGCTGCTGGGACCTGGACACGGAGACCAGCGCGTCATGGAGGTTGCCTTCATCCTCAACGCCCTGCACGGCCTTCGGCTCGTGAAGGTGTTCAATGCTCAGGTGAGCGTGGAGCTGCACACGGCCACGGCGGATGACGTGGAGGCCGCCGTCGCCTACGGACGGCGATTCGCGCGCATTTCACCTTCGCATTTCATCGTCAAGGTGCCGCTGACGGCCGCCGGGTTCATCGCCACCCGCATTCTTCGGGCGGAGGGAATTCCCGTCAACTTCACGCTCGGATTCAGCGCGCGACAGAATTATCTCGTCGGCCGCTTTCGCCTGCCCCAGCTACGTCAACGTGTTCCTCGGGCGGCTGAACGCGTACGTTGCGACAACGCCCTCGGCGACGGTCTCCTGGTCGGAGAGAAGGCCACGCTGGCGAGCCAGGCGGCCGTGTCTCGGCTCGCAGGGGAAGGAAGACGCTGCAGATCGCCGCGAGCATGCGCGGCGGCACGCAGGTGCGGGACCTCGCCGGAGTGGACGTGATGACCATGCCCCTTGCCACGGCCGCCGAGGCGCGCTCCAAGCTCGACGGGAGGTGGGAGTCAAAGGTCCGCGAAGTCTACCGCGTGAGCCTTGCCACAGGGGTAGAGGAAAGCCAGTGCGCCTCGCGGCGCTGTGGGACGTCACCGACCGCGAGGAGAGGCTCGCCAAGCTCCCTGATTGACCGATGTGCCCGGCTCGGCCGAGGAGCTCGTCGACCGGGCCCACCAGCTTGGCGCGGGAGACCTGTTCCCCCGGCTCGGCAAAGACGGACCTCGCCGCCCTCGCGGCCGATGGAAAGATCCCGAAACATTCACGGTGGAGCGAGCGAATCGCGCGGGGCGAGCTCGCCGTAGATACCCTGTGCACGATGGCAGGCTTGCAGTCCTTCAGCGCAGATCAGGAGGCCCTGGACGAAAGGATCCGCCGGCTCATCGGCTGAGGCATTCACATCCGCCGGACCCCGCGCGCTTGGGGGAGACCGAGCAGCGTCTGTACGGACTGGATGCATGGCGGGAGGCTCCGTGCCACACTTCTCCTCCGGCCGTTGCAGCTCGTAGACCCGCTTCAGCCTCATCATAATTCAATGATACTTGCCCATCCACGGCCGCAAAGCCCTGATCCGACGCGCTTCGCGGATATGTGCCGGAATGCGCGAAAATGGAAAGAAGGCTGTTTTTTTCGGCCGCGGTGTATATATTTACCACTATGTTGGAGTCTCGGGAGGACCACGTTTGAAGCTCTCATTCCGGAAACACCTCCTGCCTGTCGTCGCCTTGACGGCAGCGGTGATGATGGCGGGCTGTCCGCTCCCCTTCGAGTACAATGGCCCAGGCACAGGCACCTCCCACACCACAGATCCGAGCAGCCCCAACATTACGGCCCCCGTGACGGTGTCCTATTCCGTGCAGGGCGGGCCATCAGGGACCGTCGGGGACGGCGGCTCCTTCTATGCGGGCCAGACGATGACCGTGACCCTGTCCACTGCCACCGTGAGTGCTCTCATCTTCTATACCGACGACGGGACTCCGCTCTCGCTCTCCAGCCTGGGCTCGGTCAAAAAGATAAGCGCGTCGAGCGGTGAGATCACGATCACCCGGGCCACCTCTCTCCAGTCCCTGGACATTCGCGCCATCGCGATCGGCCCCAATATGCTGCCCAGTGCGGCCGTCCACGCGACTGTGGGCGTCAGCCCCTACCCGATCCTTTCGATCACCCGGGACAAGGCCTCCGTGAGCGAGGATGGGGGAACGGCGACATTCACGATTACCTCCTCCAGCGCTCCGGCCAGCGACATCACCGTGCACCTCTCGACCAGCGGTGACCCCGCGGCGAACTACGTGACGACCGGCGGGACACCCTTCCCCTCGTCCTTTACCGCGACGCTCCTCGCAGGCGCGACCACGATCAGCCTCCCCATCACCGGGCAGCCTGATGCCGACGGCGTCAACGAGACTGTCACCCTGACGATCCAACCGGACCCCAGCAACCCCCCTGCCTACACGGTCGGCGCGCCCGCGAGCGCGAGCGTGGTTATCCAGGACAACCGGGCGCCCGTGCTCACGTTGAGCGGGTCCCCCACCAGCCTTGTGGACGGACAGATTTCGGTTTTTACGGTTCATGCCAGCTTTGCACCGGACGCAGACCACACGGTGAATATCTCGTCGAGCGGCTACACCGCCGGCAAGGTGTCTGTTCCCACGAGCGTGACAATACCGGCCGGAGCCACCAGCGCGCAATTCCAGGTGGTCGGGCCGTCCGAGGTCGGCTACGAGGTGCAGAACCCGACTGTGTCTCTTGTTCCAGGGATCGGGCATACCATCGGCTCCCCCGGCGCGGTGACCCTTCAGATACGTGACGACACGATGGGCGTCTTCGAGTACGACGGCGTCTGGGGCTTCACTACGGGCACCGGAAGCAACGTCGGCACGGGCGCCAGTTGGAACTTGACGGGCAACGTTACCCTCGGGAGCGGGGGCCTGACCTTCGGCGGGGTGTATGGCAGCGACGATGCCACGGTCGCCGTCTCCAATGGGTCCGCGGACTTCGACAAGAACCGTTTCACGCTGGCGGTGAAATTCACCATGGCCGATCTGAGCCAGGCTCGCCCCATCATAGCCGGGGGGCCGGCGACCGCTGGATAATAGCGCAGAGCGACACCGCGGGCGCCCTGTCGGTGGACTTCAACAACCACGGGCTTATCGGCGGCAATCCCGTCGATCCCGCCTACAATCTGGACCTCGGGATGACGATTGCGGCCGGCACGACCTATACCCTTGTGCTCAACGTAGACGTCGCCGCGCACACACTCACGGCGTGGCTGAACGGGGTGAGCGTCACCAGGTCGCTGCCCTCGTACTTCGCGTGGGAGAACCCGACGGGAGACGAGGTCCTTACGGCCAATGACTACTCGCGCGGCCGCGCCTTCAAGGGCACATGGGACTGGGTCTTTGCGGCGAACGGTCTTCTGGACAACACCGAGGTCAATCAGATCGCGGCGGCCTCCGGCCTGTAGGCGCCCGGGGCCGACGGGAAGACGAAGCGCATCAAGGAGCCCACGGCGGCCCCCGCCGCGCTCGGGCCGTTGTGCATAATCCCTTCCTCGGAAGAGAGCAATCCGGTTCTTGCTGCATTGGTGAGCCGCCTTGTCTCAGGGGATCTTCCCGCCTACAATAGAGGACCTTCCGCGGGAAAATGGAGGGATGGGAACCTCCGGAAGGACGGGAACCATGCAGTGGCAGGGAAGACGGAAGAGCGACAATGTCGTTGACAAGCGGCGCATCGGCGGCCGAGGTCTGGCGGTCGGAGGGGGTCTCGGCGGCGTCGTGATCCTCGTCGTGTATCTCCTTCTCGGTGGTGACCCGGGCAAAGATCACGCAGAGCCTTCAGGCAGAAAACCCGGCGTCGCCTGCCGAAGTCGGCCAGCCGCTCAGCGAGAAGGACAAGGAGCTTGGCGATTTCGTCTCCGTTGTCCTTGCCGACACCGAGGACGTCTGGGGTGGGCAGTTCAGGCAGCTGGGAGAGGAGTATCGAAATCCGCGCCTGGTCCTGTTCACGGGCGAGGTTGATTCGGCCTGCGGCTTCGCCGGTGCCGCCGTCGGCCCCTTCTATTGTCCCGGTGACGAGAATGTCTACATCGACCTCGCATTCTTCGAGGACATGCAGCGCGAGCTCGGCGCGCCGGGCGATTTTGCCCTTGCCTATGTCATTGCCCACGAGGTCGGCCACCACGTCCAGAAACTGCTCGGGATCAACGAGGAGGTCGCGGCGCAGCGGAGCCGCATGAGCGAACGGAACGCCAACAAGCTCTCGGTCCGCATGGAGCTGCAGGCAGATTTCCTGGCCGGCGTCTGGGCGCATTATGCCCGGGAGTCGAAAGGCTTCATCGACTCGGCCGACATCGAGGAGGGGATCAACGCGGCCGGCGCGGTGGGTGACGACAGAATCATGAAGCGGACGCGGGGCAGCGTCGTGCCCGACGCATTCACCCACGGCACCTCGGAACAGCGCGTCCGCTGGTTCAGGAAGGGGCTGGAGACCGGGGATATCCGCCAGGGAGACACGTTCGGCGCCGCCAGGCTCTGACAGTTCCCCGCCGCGCGCAATCCTGGCCAGGAAATGATGCCGGGCGCAAGGCCGCCGCTTCATTGGGTTTTTGCGTCCGCGAGTGTATAGTTAATGGTATGCCGGTGTCCGGGGGAGAACGACGCATGAAGGTCTCTTGCAGGAAGTCCCTTCTGCTTGTCGTCGCCTTGACGGCCGTGGTGATGATCGCGGGCTGTCCGCTCCCCTTCGAGTATAACGGCCCGGGCACGGGCACCTCCCACACCACAGATCCGAGCAGCCCCAGCATAACAGCCCCTGTGACGGTGTCCTATTCCGTGCAGGGCGGGCCATCGGGGACCGTCGGGGACGGCGGTACCTTCTATGCGGGCGACACGATGACCGTGACCCTGTCCACCGCCACGGTGAGCGCTCTCATCTTCTATACCGACGACGGGACTCCGCTCGCCCTCACCGGCCTGGGCTCGGCCAAAAAGATAAGCGCGTCGAGCGGAGAGATCACGATCACCCGGGCCACCTCTCTCCAGTCCCTGGACATTCACGCCATTGCGATCGGCCCCAATATGCTGCCCAGTGCGGTTGTCCACGCGATTGTGGGTGTCAGCCCCTACCCGATCCTTTCGATCACCCGGGACAACGCTTTCGCGAGCGAGGATGGGGGAACGGCGACCTTCACCATTACCTCCTCCAGCGCTCCGGCCAGTGACATCACCGTGAACCTCGCGACCAGCGGCGACTATGAGTCGGGCGACGTGGCCGGCCTCCCCGCGTCGGGCTCGCCTCTCTCCGCGACGCTCCTCGCAGGCGCGACCACGATCACTATTCCCATCACCGGGCAGCCGGATGCTGACCTCGTCAACGATACGGTCACCCTGATGCTCCAGGCCGGCTCGACAACGCCCCCTCTCTACACGGTTGGCGCGCCCGCGAGCGCGAACGTGGTGATTCAGGACAACCAGACGCCGAAGTACACGGTGACGTACGACGGCAACGGAAACACCGGCGGAAGCGTCCCGACGGACAGCAACAGCTACCTGCAGGGAGCGCCAGTTACCGTCAAGGGCAACACGGGCAGCCTGGTCAGGACAGCCTATGCCTTCACAGGCTGGAACACCCAAGCCGGCGGTGGCGGGACAACGTACACTGTTGGGGCAACTTTCCCGATGGGTACATCAAATGTGACCCTGTACGCGGTCTGGACGCCGACCTACACGGTGACGTACAACGGGAACCTGAGCACCGGGGGCACAGTGCCGACCGACAGCAACAGCTATCTGTCCGGCGCAACGGTCACCGTGAAGCTTCCTGGCACAATGGTCAGAGCCGGATTCACCTTCAACGGGTGGAATACGGCTGCCGATGGGACCGGCACTCCTCGTGCCGCCGGCTCCACCATGACGATGGGATCGGCAAACGTAACCTTGTACGCCATGTGGATAAGATATTTCGTGACGTACAACGGCAATGGAAATGACGGCGGCGGGGTGCCGATCGACGGCAATGGCTATCCCGCGGGCGGGACCGTGGCGGTTCTCGGTGCGGGCACTATGTCGCTCAGCACGGGCTTCTTCGTGGGCTGGAATACCGCCGCAAACGGGTCAGGAACAACCTATCTGGGCGGTCAGACGTTCACGATGGGCTCCGCAAACGTGACTCTCTATGCGATGTGGGCCATAGTGACCGGTACGACGCTCACCTCTGTTCCATTGAATGCGACGAACGTCGTGGTTCCTGAAGGCGTCACGGACATTGGCACTGCCCTCAGGGATCTTCCCAACCTGGTCAGCGTGACCCTTCCGTCCACTCTTGCCACCGTCACCCTTCAGGCCTTGTACGTGTGTCCCCAGCTGACCACGATCATCAGCAACAGCACGCGATTCCAGGTCATCAACGGGGCGTTGGTCGATACTGCAGCCAACAGACTCATTCAGGTTCCCGTAAAGCTGAGCGGCGCATTTGCCATTCCCGCGGGAGTGACAAACATCGACGCTTACGCCTTCGGCGACTGCGCGAATCTCACCAGTATCTCGATTCCCGCCTCCCTGACGACGATCAGCGGCAATGGCTTCTCCGGTCTGCACAGCTATATTCCTATTGTCCTTCCCTCTACGGTCACGAACATCGGTGCCTACGCCTTCATATACAGCTGGGTCACGAGCATCACCATTCCCGCGAGCGTCACCTTCATCGGCACGAAAGCCATGGCAGGCAGCACGTATCTCACGAATGTCTACATGGCAGCGAGCACCCCACCCACGCTTGGCGCGGCTGACGTGTTTTCTTCGTCCTCCCCGACCGTCCATGTGCCCACCGCCGCCGCGGTGGCCGCCTATCAAGCTAACGCGAACTGGGCTGCGAGCGGAGTCTCGATCGTGACCCCGTAGGGGTGATCAGCTGATGAACGCAGCTGCTGAAGGCAAAACGCCCTATCTTCTCTGCGCGGATATCTTGATGCTATAGCGATCGCTGCGGATGAATAATTCTGACAGAAGAACTGGAAGGCCTCGTTTATCGTGTACGATCGTTCTGACATGCAAGAGGGGGTGGCCCTGGCGGCAGGAAAGGGTCTTGGCAAGCTGCGGAGTTGCCAGAATCGCCCTGACATCCTTCTCACCGTAGAGCAGGGCTATTCCGCTTGACTCCAGCTTGACGAACAGGGACTCGTTCTCGCCCAGCTCGGAAATCCGGGCCTGTTCGGCAATCGCCAGCGGCAGGAAAGTGTCGTCGCGCAGCAACACTTCATTGTCTACGTAGCGGATGCGTTGGAGGTGATGAATCGACGGCGCGGTCTGCTGAAGGTCCCGCGCCACATTGGGGAGATCCACAACCTCGTTTGCCCTGACGACAGATCGGACCACCCGCCCTTGAGACTCCATTTCTTCGCTCAGCCCGGCGAGGTGCTCTTGATTACGGACGATCTGACGTTTGGCCGCAAAAGTACCTATCCCTCGCTCTTTGTACAACACGCGCTCGTCGGCGAGTTCGTCCAGGGCTTTGCGCAAGGTCATCCGGCTGACGCCGTAGAACGCTACAAGCTCGACCTCAGTTGGGATCTTTGCGCCGACCACCCACTCCCCGGAGTTGATCCTGGAAATAATGTCCTCTTTGATTTGGAAGTACGCCGAAATGCCCTTCTTGAACGAAATACCAGATTTCATGGCAGGGTCCCCATATAGGCGAAAAGCTTATTCACCAGAGTCCGCACCTTGCAGTATCCCTGCTATATCGGCAGGCGTCGGCAGCGAAGGAATAACGCCTTCAATCTGCACTGCGTGCGCAGCGGCGGCTGAAGCGTAATCACCGATTGTCCGCAACTCATTCGTGTCCAGCCGGGCGCCGCGGAGATTGGCTTTCAGAGAAATGGTTCTCGCCAGGAGGGCAGCCATATAGGCATCCCCGGCGCCTGTCGTGTCCACGACACGCTCTTCCGGCACTTTGGCGGCAGCGATGCGCTCATAAACAGTTCGCGAGCTGGCCAGAATTGAGCCCTTGCGCCCGTCGGTGAGTGCCAGGAGTCGCAGGTTGGGTGCATAGTCAAAAATCGCTTCCCAACGTGCGTTCTGAGCGCGGCTGTTGTGCAACACGAACTCCAATTCTCTCACATCAATCTTCAGTATGTCTACTAGTCGCAGTAGTCTGCGAATCTCCCATTGCGCTTCTGAGGAAGTCCGCCATAGACTTGCCCGAAGGTTGACATCGAAAGCGACTTGCACACCAGCGCGGCGCGCATAGTGCACCGCGGAAAAGCAGGTGGTTCGCAACGGCTTGGCCACGAGCGCCATCGAGCTCGTATAGAGGACGTGAGCGTTTCGGAGCGTGCGGAGAGGTACGTGCTGCCGGGCCAGGTAGGTGTTCGCGCAGGGGTGACGAAAGAACACATACTCAGGTACCCGCTGGGCATTCAGCGAGATGAACGCGATCCCAGTTCGGCGTTTGGGATCTCGACTGACTGACGCCGTCCCGACGTTGAGAGTCTGCATGGTTTCCAGCAGAAAATCGCCAAAGGGATCGGTCCCTAGTCGTGTGACAATGCAGGCCGTCTTGCCGAGTCGCGACACTCCGGCGGCGACATTCCCTGCTGATCCTCCTGGGTACCGTCTGAACTGGATCGCTTCGGCAAGCCGCTGTTGCCCTGACGCAATGAAGTCGACCATCAATTCACCAAGGCACACCACATCGAACCGTTCGTTTCCTTCTGCAGGGATCCCGGTGACCTTTACCCCAGACAGGGGAGCATCGGCCGTGTTGTTTCCCATCCGCTTGTCTCCGCTCTGTTCACGATGATAGCCTTGCGTTCAACAGCCTCTTAGAAAAGATCCGCCCAATTCTCCCTGTTGTTGAAAGCAGCGGCGGTCTCTTCCAGGATCATATGCCCGGTCTTCATTACATAAACTCGATCCGATACTCGTAATGCCTGAGGTATGTTCTGCTCAACAAGCAATATGGCAGTTCCAAGGCTCTGCCGAATCTGAAGCAGGGTATCCATCAGCACCCCGACAAGGTGAGGCGATAGCCCCAACGAGGGCTCATCCAGGAACAACAACTGTGGATTCGTGATCAGCGCCATTCCTATGCCCAACATGCGCCTCTCTCCCCCGCTCAGGGTCGAGGAATTCTGCCCCTGTCTCTCTTCCAATATTGGAAACACGCCATATATGTCCTTCAATCTGCTCGGAATATCAGCCACTCGCACGGTATAGGCCCCCAGCTCCAGATTCTCTCTGACGGTCAAACCCGGAAACGTGAATCTCTCCTGTGGTATGAAGCTGATCCCGTCTTTCACGTTGTCCCGCGGTGATCGCTGCGTGATGACCGTTCCGTTGAAGACCACGCTTCCTGAAAGCGGAGGCAGGATTCCGAAAACACTCGCCAGGGTTGTTGTCTTTCCCGCGCCGTTGTGTCCAAGAATGGAAACGATCTCGCCCTTGTCGATACCCAGGGACACACCATCAATCACGATTCGCTTCCCGTAGCCCGCCCGGAGGTCATTGACTTCCAACAACACCATCGTCTCCTATGTCGCTATCGCTTTCCTGCCAAAATACATCTCCACGAGCTCGTCATTTGACATGAGTTCCGACGGCGTACCCGAAGCTATGACGCGCCCTTGCGCCATGAAGTACGAGAAATCAGCCAGCTTGCTGACTATCTCCAGGTTGTGCTCAACGATGCAGATTGTCTTGCCGAAAGCCGCCAGGCGGCGAATGAGCGCCAGCTCCTTGTCGATTGCCGTCGGATCCGTTCCCGATGCCACTTCGTCCAGGAGAAGGATGTCCGCACCGGTAGCCAGCGCGCAGGCGAGCACCAGCATTTTGTGCTCGGCAAATGAGAGATTGGTGGCCAGTTCCCTGGCCTTGTCGCCAAGTCCGACAAAGTTGAGACTTGTCATCGCCCGCCGGATGCTTTTTCTGTCCTGCCGCGCCACTCTCCTGGGAAGGAAGAACAGAAATCGCAGCTTCTCGCCGTCCTGTTTAGGGCAGCCGAGCATGACGTTATCGAGTACGGACAGGTTCTTGAAGAAGCGAACCTCCTGAAATGTCCGGACGATCCCGAGGCGAGCCCTCGAAAATGGTGGTAGTTTCGTGATATCCAGGCCATAGAGATACACGCTGCCCGCATCAGGCTTGATGAAGCCGGTAATGAGGTTGAAAACCGTGGTCTTGCCGGCGCCATTGGGACCGATCAGAGCAGTAATCCTGCCTTCCCTCAAGGCAAAGGAGGCATCGTTCACGGCCGTGACTCCGCCAAAATGCTTGCTCAGTCCCTTCACCTCAAGGGTCACATCCCCGTCGTGTCTGACTGAGTCATTCGTATGCCCGAGGATTTCTTCCTTGTAACTTTCTGATGACTCGAGTGAGGGGCTTGTGGTTCCGAATCCGCTATGCTCGGGCACCAGGCCCTGGGGCCTGAATCTCACGAACAGAATCAACAGCAAACCATACATGCCGGCCTGGATCGTTCCTATTATCCCCTGACCTCCACTTGCGGATAATCGTATGAACCGAAGAGCTTCCGGCAATGATATAAGAAGAAAGGCGCCAAGTATGGAACCCCACACGTTGGCAGATCCTCCGACAACCACCATGGCGACAATGAGAATCGATTGGTCGGCTGAGAAGCTCAAGGGACTGATGAACCTCGTGTAGACGGCAAACAGGTAGCCGCCAACCGCTGCCAGAGCGCCGCTCATGCCGAACACCAGAAGCTTGAATCGAGCGATATTCTTCCCCAGGGCCACCGTTGCTAATTCATCCTCGCGTATGCCTTTGAGGACACGGCCGAAAGCCGAGTGCGTGGTCCGCCACACAACGAAGACACAGGGGATGAACAAGGCCAGTATCACGGGCAAGAACGATACGGGAGCAACGGGATGGTATCCGAAAAGGACGAAAGCGGGTATGCCAGAGAGCCCGCCTCCGCCTCCGGTGACACGTGACAACGTCACTATCAATCCGCTGACAAGATTCTGAATACCCAGCGTGAGAAGGATAACGAGGTCATTCTTGACTCGGAAAACAGGAAAGCTGACCAGGATACCGAACAGCCATGCGGAAGCAATGGCGATGAGAAGCACCAGGATAGAGCCGAGGCCGAGGTTGATCGCCAGGATTGCCGATACATATGCGCCGACGCCGAAAAAGGCCGCCTGGCTCATCGTAAGAACGCCGGTGTAGCCCTGGAGAAGATTGAGCGAAAGGGCCAGGATCGAGAAGATGAGAGCCAGATCTATTATATGGAATATGTAAGGCATGCACTCTTCCTCTTGCTCCGGGTACTTCTATTTCCTGGGCTCGAAAATTCCCTGTGGCCTGACAAGCACGATCAGGATGAGGATCGCGAACGTGATGACGATCTGCCATTGAGATGGTATGAAAACCAGGGGCACGTTTTGCGCAAGCCCAAGGAGGATGCCGCCCACCACTGCGCCGGCGATGCTGCCGACTCCTCCCAGAAAGGTGACAATAATGCAGGAGAAGAATGGAGCCATGCCCATACTCGGAATAACGGCTCCCCCAAGAGAATAGAGAACTGCAGCGACAGCCGCCATTCCCGATCCCAAGCCGAAAGTCAGCAGGAACGTCCGGTTCTTGTTGATACCAATGATCTCGGACATTGTCGGGTTGCATGCAACAGCCCGCATTGTCTTGCCGGCCCCGCTCCGCGCCAGGTATATCTTGAGGGATAGAATAACGAGTCCGCTCAAGGCTATTTTGAGCGCCTGCGTGCTGTCAAATGCGATACCGCCGAAATTGAGGGACCTTGTCGTGAAGCCGCTGATTGTGCGATAGTTGGCACCGAACGCGAGCTGAATGAGGCTTTGCCCCAGGATCGCCGTTCCCATTGCCGATACAAAGATGCTGAATTGGGTGGCACCCAGCCGCCTGAGCGGAGAATAGATCCCACGCTCGATGAGGTATCCCACGGCGACTGCCGCCAGAATTGCCGCGAAGAAGCCTGCTGCGAGAGGAAGGCCCAGATTCGTTGTCGCGAACACGGCTGCGTATGCTGCAGACGTGATAACGAGAATGTGCGCGAAATGGAATGTTCCCGTCGTGCTGTAGATGAGGCTCCAGCTCAGTCCGAAGAGAGCGTACAGCATTCCGCTTGAAAGCCCGTTCAACGCAAACTGCGCCAGCAGCATTGGCATCTGCATTCGCTCCTTCTCAGGACTCCTTCACCAGCCACCGCGCCACCGCGATCGCCCCCACCTTATCAACACGACGAGCGCCTGGCTACATGCACTTTCGTGATATTTTTGTCGTGTGCGCTTTAGAGCAATCATGTACAAGGCGGATGCCAGGTCCCGCACCCGATCTCACAGACAGGTGCAGGATGACCGGCGAACCCAGCCAGCCTTCATGCCTCCCCTGCTGCCTGCAATGCACTGCTGGCAGCAGGGCGAAGCTCTCATCATGTTCTTGTTCGACTTTCTACAAGCTGTGCACCATCGACTCTATTCGCTGCCCAGGAACACCCGTGCACTGTTCTGCCACTTGGAAAGCGCAATCGGCTTGGAGCACGAGCCATCGTCGTTCAACGTGACTGTCGGGCCGAAAAGCGAGGGGAATGTCCGTATCTTCATGAGCGCATTTTCGAGCTGGGTCCCGTCAAAGGGATTTCCACTATTCTTCAGAACAAAGGCAACTGTATCACGCAGGATGTACATCAATTCGTAGTAGTTTGCGGAATAGTACTCCGCCTCCTCGCCATACTTCGCCTTGTACGCCGCCGCGAACTTCTTCGCCCAGTCATTCGCGGGTGCAAAGTAGTCTTCGGCCCAGATATAGCCCTCAAGCGTATCTCCGGCTATCTTGACGGATCCCGGGTTCAGCTGGGTACCCCCGATGGGCACCGTAATCCCCATCTCTCGAGCCTGTCTGATGATGTACCCCTGGTCGGTTTCATAGGCAAAGATGACCAGGGCATCCGGCTTGGCGGCCATTGCCTTCGAGATATATGAGCGGAAATCGGTGGTAACTGCGACCGGGTCGTACATCTCCTTGTCCACGATCGTCATCCCCAGCTGCGCAGCCAATGACTCGGTTGTGGACATCTCGCCCTTGCCTTCATTGTTGCCGCGATAGATGACCGATATCTTCTTGATTCCGGGCTGCTTGCCAAGATACTTGATCAAAGTAGGGCTGAGGCTCAGGCTCCGCGTGTTGTGCAGTCCCTTGACGTTGAGGAGATCCAGAGCGGCACCACCGCCGTTCATCAGGACAACATGGTTCTCCCAGGCGACCGGTGCAACGGTCAAGGTGATATTAGGCCACGAGCTATTGATCCAGGGGACCTGGTCCAGGGAAATCAGCTTCCGGGCGCCGTTGAGTCCCGCTGTCGCGTCTCCACTCTTCATGTCCTCGACGACGAGGGTCAATTTGAACGGTAAAGCGCCTGAGGCGTTGATCTCATCCAGCGCCAGCTGCTGACCTTGAGTCATGACTTTCCCGTAAAATGCCCCATCACCCGTCACTGCCATCAGCGCGCCGATTTTCATCTCTTTGGGAAGAGATGTCGTGGATTTCTCGGCACTCGGACCAGCAAAGCCGAAGGTTGCCACCACCACCAACACCAACAGAGCGATGAACCATCTCTTTCTCCCGTACATTTCATGTACCTCCTTATAGAGATCTTTTGACCGGGCTTTCAGCGCGTGAGTACAGTTTCGGGGCGACTTCCTGCACGAGTTCACAACCGCCGGCTGCGTCGTTCGGGTTGGCCTCTGCCCCCTCTGGAGGGCCGGGTTCCGCGGGTCCCGGCAGGGAGGCTCGTCGGGTTCCTGCTCTGCAGCCGATGACTCCAGTTCGAACTGCCCCACGCACCTCCTGACCGTCTACCTGTATAGACGTATGCTATTCTACACGACTGTCCCCTCAGTGTCAAGGCAGAAGTCGCGGGGATAACGGGAGGCATCGATGCGATGCCTCCAGGATCATGGAATCCGCATTGAAGAGGTCGCCTCGGCACATAACTTGACAGCATGAATCCAGAGGTCTAATATGAGGTATGGACATCTATACATTCTGTTTGCGGTGATTCTGTGAACTTCGAGCGCCAATTTGGCCATATCCATGGGTCTCTTGGAGAAAGGGAAGGACCACGTGACGGAGAAAAGGATCAAGCTGAGGGGCGTGCAGCGTCGTGTGGCCGAGCAGGTCGCGAAGAGCGCGTTTACGATCCCTCACGTGACAACGATTCGCGAAGTCAGGATGCAAAAGGTCGACGAGGTCAGGAGAAACCTTGCCGGCCAGTTCGGGAAGCTCACGACAATGCCTTTCATCATCAAGGCAGTCGTGTCGTCGATACAGCAGCAACCCGTGCTCAACGCGAGTCTTGACGGTGACGACATCGTTCTGCATGACTCGGTCAACATTGGAATTGCAGTCACGGTAGGGAATGACCTCTTTGTGCCGGTCATGAGGGAAGTCCAGTCCATGGCTTTTCGAAATGTCGTGGAGAGCCTGGACGACCTCGTCGACAGGACGAGGTCACGAAAGCTGCAACTGGAAGATCTTCGCAATGCGACTTTCACGATCACCAACTCGGGCGCGTTGGGCGGCGAAATCTTCACGCCAATCATAAGTGTTCCGCAATCGGCGATCCTTGGTATCGGCCGAATACAGAACAAGCCCGTGGTGGACTCAAACAATGCCATCGTCGTCTGCCCAATGATGTATCTGTGTCTCTCCTATGACCACCGAATAATCAATGGGAGTGACGCCGTGCGTTTTCTCGACGCAATTGACAGGTGGCTCCAGGACCCGGTGCCGGACTAGAGATCTCTCTCCGATGTTGTCCTTGACAATGCTTATGGGGCTGGTACAATATACGTATCGATGACTATACAATCTCCATCTCCTCCAAGTGTTTCAAGGTGCGGAGGATCGGCACAATGCTTCTAGACACAAACGCATTGCTGGATCTCTACTATTATCTTTTCCTGACGCGGAGCTTTGAGAACTCGCTTGTCGAGATGTTTGCTGATAAGTCCTTGCCCGAAAAGCCAATGACGAGCATAGGCCAGGAAGCGACAGCCGTCGGCGCCACGTTTTGCCTCCGCAAGGATGACTATGTGCTCCCTGCGTTGAGAACGCGCGGTGCCTTCTTCACCAAGGGCATCACTGCTACAGAATACCTGCTCGAAGTACTTCGGAAGGGCACAAGCATATCAGGCGGGAGATGGACTGCGCACCACCTGGGCGACATTACTCGTGGGATCATTCTCGGGAGTGCCGTTGTCAGCAGCTCTTTGCCAGTGGCGGCAGGCACGGCCCTGTCAGCAAAGATCCGCGGCACCGATCAGGTCACGCTTGCTTTTTTTGGCGACGGCGGAAGCAGCACCGGAGAAGTCCATTCCGCCATGAATTTTGCCGCGGTTCTGAACCTCCCGGTCGTGTTCGTCTGCGAGAACAATCGCTATTCCCTTTCCACGCCGATAGCACTTCAAACCCGCAATGAAGACATTGCGGATCGTGCGTTCGGCTATGGGATGGAAGGAGACATCGTGGACGGCCAGGATGTCATCGAGGTGGTTCATTCTGTCTCGAGGGCAGTCCAGCGCGCACGGCGTGGAAGCGGGCCTTCTCTGGTCGAATGCAAGACATATCACTTTCGAGGTCATTCCGAAAGCCACCATCCAGACGACGGAAGACCAGTTGAGGAGCTTGCCAGGTGGCGTGCGCGAGATCCGGTACAACTGTTCGAGGCATACCTGAAGAATAATGGATTCTCGGATCGTCAGCTCGAATCCATCCGATCTCGGGTAGCTTCCGAGATCCAGACCGCCCGAGAGGTCGCCGCCGCCGCGCCGGAGCCTGCGACGGACGCCGTCCTCTGGAACGCGTATGCCTGAGATCGGCCAGCCAACCGGCGATTGAGGAGTATGCACAATGGTAACAACTGTGTCCGGTGCATTGAGGGAGGCACTCAAGAAGGCCTTGCGCGATGACAACACAGTCTTTCTCATGGGTGAGGACATCGCGGAATACGGGGGCATATACAGGGTCACGCGAGGTCTGAGCGACGAATTCGGCCGTGATCGAGTCATTGATACGCCGATGGCGGAGATCAGCATCGTTGGCGCAGGCATCGGGGCGGCAGTCACCGGTCTGCGACCGGTGGTGGAGATAATGTATGCCGACTTTCTGCCAATCACGATGGATCAAATAGTAAACAACGCCGCCAAGTTCTACTTCCTGTCCGGCGGCAAGACACCGGTCCCGTTGGTCGTTCGGTGCAACTTCGGCGCCGGGAAGGCGGAGGGGGCGCTCCAGAGTCAGACTCCCGAAGCATGGTTCCTCAATTTCCCTGGCGTCAAAGTGGTGATGCCCTCCAACCCGCAAGACGCCTATGGATTGCTGCTGAGCAGCATCTACGACAACAATCCCGTTTTGTTCTGCGAGCACAAGATGCTCTATGCTTTGCGCGGCGAACTCGACGTGAGTCAGCCGCTGCCTCCCATTGGCTCGGCGTCTGTCAGCAGAAAGGGCGAAGAGATCACAATCGTTTCCTGCGGACACATGCTTCACAAATGCCTCGACGCGGCAGCCCAGCTCTCCAAGGACGGCATTTCCGCGGAGGTGATTGACGTACGTACATTGAAACCTCTCGATGAGTCGACGGTCTGCGAATCGGTCCGAAAGACCGGTCGTCTCCTCGTTGCAGAAGAGAACCCCAGGACCGGCGGCTGGGGACTGCAAGTCCTTGAATCGGTGGTCACGAATTGCTTCTCGGAGATGAAGGAACCACCCCGACGGATCTCTGCGATGGACGTGCCGCTTCCCGCAGCGAAGAATCTCGAAGAGTTTGCCGTGCCGACGGTGGGCAGCATTGTCAGCGCAGTCCGGCACGTGCTTGTGCCCGGCAAGAAGCTGCAGAGGAGCCACTCGTGAAAGAGAAAGCAGTAGTCATCCCGCGGGTCGACGATGTGCCCGAGGTCGAGATATCCAAATGGTATGTTCACGAAGGCGACCGGATAACACCTGATGCATTGCTCGCTGAATTGCTAGCCGACAAAGCAGCCGTGGAGCTTCGGTCCGAGGATTCCGGCAAAGTCGTGCGGGTCCTGAAGGCGGAGGGCGAGGTGGTCAAAGTCGGGGACACTGTCCTCATCATCGAGTGCGATGAATAACGTCCTGATCCAGCACATTTAAGGAGGATATTGCAATGCGTGGCTCACTGGAAGGAATCAGGGTGCTGGACCTGTCGCG
This sequence comes from uncultured Spirochaetota bacterium, assembly GCA_963734545.1. Classification (GTDB taxonomy): domain Bacteria; phylum Spirochaetota; class Spirochaetia; order SZUA-6; family Fen-1364; genus Fen-1364. Next base: position 300,992 of record CAVTHO010000003.1, read on the forward strand.
CGTAATTTCCGGACCCCATTGCTGCATGATACTGGGGGACCTGGGAGCTGAGGTCATAAAGGTGGAAAAACCCCACACGGGGGATATGTCCCGGCAGAATTATCCGAAGGTCAACGATGAAAGCACCTACTTCATGGCGTACAACCGGAACAAGAGGAGCATCACGCTGGATTTCCGACATCCGGACGCGAAGGCGCTCTTCCTGAAACTGCTGAAAAAAGCCGATGTTGTCGTGGAGAATTTCCGCGCAGGGACGATGGAAGAGATGAAACTTGGGTATGACGAACTGAGCAAGGTCAACCCCGGAATCATTCTCACCAGGATATCAGGATTCGGCCAGGATGGACCGAGTTCGCACCGGACATGCTTTGACCCGGTGGCACAGGCGATCAGCGGGTTGATGGATGTGACGGGACCCGAGGACGGTCCGCCCATCGTGCTTGGAACGTATGTCGTCGATTGTGCGAGCGCCCTGTACGCGGTGATCGGCACGCTGGCAGCACTCCACGCGCGCGAAAAAACCGGCAGGGGACAAGTGGTCGATGTGGCGCTGCTCGATACCGCTGTTTCGCTTCTGCACACCGCGATACCGGACTATCAACTCCTGGGTCAGAAGCTGACGAGAATCGGCAACAACGACCGCTATGCCTGGCCGGCCAATATCTACCAGGCCAGCAACGGGCGCTGGGTCTACATCCATGCGGGCATGGACAACACCTTCTCCGCGTTGATGAAGATCATGGGGAGGGAAGAGCTGCGGGAAGACGAAAGGTACAAAACGCGCAAAGCCCGGGAGGCCAACAAGCGGGCGTGTGATGATCTCGTCCAGTCATGGGTTTCTACGCTGCCCGCTGAAGAGGTGGTCGAGGTCGTGTCCCAGGCGGGCATCCCGTGCGCCCGGATCAACGATGTGACCGAAATGATCGTGGACCCGCAGGTAAATCACCGGGGCATGGTGGCAAAGGTCGATCATCCGAAGGTGGGCGAGCTGCATCTCACCGGTCCGGTTGTGCACTTCTCAGATACAAAAGCGAGCATACGCAGCGCTCCGCCGCTGCTGGGCGAGCACAACAAAGATGTCTATGGCGAACTGCTGGGCCTGACGGAGAAGGAAATTGCTTCCCTGTCGGCAGACGGCCTGATATAGCCGCAATTTGTATTGACGGCAGGAGGGGTAGATCAGATGAAGAGTAAGCTTACAGACTTGAGCACGGCAGCACGAAAGGTACCCTCCGGAAGCAGTATCGCCATTGGAGGAAGCATCATTCGCCGGCAGCCGACGGCCTTCGCGCGCGAGCTGATTCGAAACGGAATCAAGAACCTGACGATCTATGGTTATCCATGCGGATTGGCAACCGATATGCTTGCCGGCGTCGGGGCAGTGAAACGCATCGAGGCGGTATACACCGGACTTTTCGAATACGGCATGGCCTACAATATCCGCCGCGGCGTCGAGTCGGGCGCCATAGAAATGATTGATTTTCCCGAGGTTGCGCAATGTGCACGGTTTCAGGCCGCGGAGATGGGACTCCCTTTCCTGCCGACGAGGACGCTCAAAGCGACCGGGATGGCGCACTATAACCCGGAGCAGATCAAAGAGATCACCTGTCCGTTCACGGGTGAAAAGATGCATGCGGTGCCTGCAATCAATGCGGATTTCACGGTGCTGCACGGGTACTCCGGAGACGAATACGGAAATGTCCAGTGGCCGGAGCATCGTGACGCCGACGACCTCGACCCCCTGATGGCCAAGGCCGCCCGGAGGCTCATCGTGACAGTGGAAAAGATCGTTCCGCACTCGGAAATCATCAAGATACCAAACAGCACATACATACCGCACCACTGGGTGGAAGCCATCGTCGAGGTTCCCTTCGGCGCTCATCCAGCCCAATGTGATGCGTTCTACGACGAGGATGAAACTCACCTGGAGTACTACCAGGAGTGTGCCAGGGACCCTCAAAGGTGGGTCGCTGAGTACGCGCAGAAGTACATCTATGGAGTGAAAAGTCACGAGGAATACCTGAACCTGGCAGTATCGCCGTATCGGCTCGCCAAGCTCATTGTACGATAGAAGGAGTTCATCATGCCGGATGTTGGCGATTACACGGTGAACGAATTGATGGTGGCCGCCACTTCTCGCGAACTGCGGGATGGCGAGCTGGGTTTCATCGGGGTCGGAACGGCGGGGCGGGCGTATACGCTGGCAGTGGGGATTCCCATGGCCGCAGCCCGTCTTGCGCAGTGCACACATGCACCCGACTTCACCATTTTCTGGAACAACCTTCTGAGCCCGGACCTGGGTCAGATCCCACCGAAACTGACCCAGAACTATCTCACGAGGTGGCCGACAGCATATCAACCGGTATGTTCGGCGGACAAGAACGGCATGCTGGCTCGGGGCGAGTTCGATGTCTCATTCGATTCTGCTCCACAGATAGACAAGTTCGGGAACCTGAACATCACCGCGATCGGCGATTACAGGAAGCCCAAGGTGAGGCTGGTCGGCTGCCTCGCGCAGACAGACCATTTCTCGTTCATCAAGCGTCCCATCATCATCACCGATTTGAAGAAGCGCGCCTTCGTCGAGAAGGTCGATTTCATCACCAGTGTCGGGTATCTGAGCGGAGGCGACAGCCGTGTACAAGCCGGCCTGTTGCCGTACGGACCGTGGAAGGTGATCACCGAAAGATGCATCTTCAACTTCCATGAGGTGCAGAAGGTCATGCAGATTGAATCCCTGCATCCCGGCGTCACGCTGGAAGAGGTTCTGGACAATATGAGCTTCACGCCGCTCATTCCCGAGAATATTCCAGTAACGGACGCGCCGACAGACGCGGAGGTGAAGCTCATTCGAGAAGTCATAGATCCGAACAGGATCCTCTTGAGGGCCTGACAAGGAGCGCACCGAATGATTATTGATACTCACTATCACTATGACGATTGGCCAAAGGACCCGGAGTCACAAAAAAGAAAGGCGTTGGGGTGGCTGTACGATGCCGAACGGTGTGGAGTGAAGAAGCCGTTGGACGAGGCCATGCCTTTCTATGCGGAGAACGTGGATGATCCCGACTGTCACAAGCTTATCAAGCGAATGGATGATTGTGGAATCAACCTGACCGTGCTGCTGATGCTGGACAACATCGATGAGGGCTTGGATGACGAGGCTGTTGTTTCCTGCAATGAAAAATGTGCCCGGGCGGCGGCCAGGTATCCGGGCCGCCTTATTGCCATGGCGGGAATTGACCCCCGGCGCAGGGATGCGCCATCGCTATTTCGTCATTGCGTCGAGAAACTGCACATGAGCGGGCTGAAATGGCATCCAGATGTGGGCTATTACCCCAATAGCAGGGAAGCATATGCTGTTCTGGAAGTAGCAAACGAATTGGGGCTGCCGCTTGTCATCCATACGGGACCTCTTTCGGGTTCAAAAGCCAAGTATTCACATCCAATCCACCTTGATGAAATAGCCCTGGATTTCCCAAATATAAATATCGTGGCCGCACATTCGGGCGATATCTTCTGGCATGATTGGGCAGCGGTCGCGCACTACAAAAAGAACATCTATGGGGATCTCGCCATGTGGCAGCTGAGAGCTGAAAGCAAGCCTCATCTCTTTCGCCGATATTTGAGAGAAATGCTGGATATCGTCGGGCCCGAACAAATCCTCTTCTGTACTGATGGAGTGGCATTTGACCTTCATGTGCCAGTTCAGAGATGGATAAACATAGTCAAGTCTCTGCCGGAAGATGTGCAGGATGGAATACGGTTCACCCAAAGTGAAATTGATGCGATTTTATGGCGAAATGCTCTAAAAGCCTTTCATCTGGAAAGACTTGTGCAATCATAGAGGAGTATGCTGCGCCCCGCGAAGTCGCACGATCGTCTCAAGAGGAATCAGGAGTTGCTGCGGACTGGACTTGAACCAGCACACCCTTTCGGGCACTAGCCCCTCAAGCTAGCGTGTCTACCAAATTCCACCACCGCAGCGAGAATGGCGAACTATAGCCATTCCCGGAACGCGTGTCAATATTCGGTGCCGCCGGACACGTCCCGACCGTGTATCGGCATGCCCGCGCCCGGGCGCGAACACCCGTCCCCCGGGTACCCGCGCCGGATTCTCACCTTCCCGCGTGTCGTTTTCCTCCTTATATTGGGCCTGTGACCATGCACGGCAAAGAAGCAGCTTTCCTGCTCGAGCACTGCGATGTCGTTCTGCCCGACCAGCTGGTGCGGTCAGGGGCAGTGCTCGCCGCGGACGGGAAGATCCTCTTTGCGGGCGCAGCAGCCGACCTGCCGCACCCGGTTCCTCCCGGCTGCCGGCGGATACCGGCGGAGGGGGCCCTGGCGTGCCCCGCGCTCTGGGAGACGCACGTGCATGGCTGCGGCGGGGTGAGCACGGAGAACATGAGCGCGCAATCCCTGGCTGAAATGGCGGGGTTTCTGGCGGCCCGCGGCGTCGGGGCCTTCCTGCCCACCACGGTTGCGGATGAACGCTACCTGGCGAGCCTGGGTGACGCGCTGCATTCCGCGGCTGATGACGTGCGGGACCGGGCGCTCGGCATCCACGTCGAGGGTCCGTTCGTTGCGCGTTCCCGCCGGGGCGCGATAGACGAGGCGCTGATCCGGCCGATATCGATCGAGTACCTGGAACGGATGATCTCGCTTGCCCGGGAGAAGATCCGCATCATGACATTTGCGCCGGAGCTTTCCGGCGCCGTCATGCTGGCGGATCGGCTGCGGGGTCTCGGCATCCTGCCATCCCTTGGACATTCCGCGGCGTCCTACGAATCGCTGGGCCCGTTTGACGCGGTCTCCCCGCTCTGCGTCACGCACCTGTTCAACGGCATGAGCGGCATATCCCACAAGGAACCGGGTCTCGCGCATTGGGCGCTCCTGAACAGGGAGGTCTTCACGGAGCTCAACTGCGACGGCACGCACGTGCACGACGCCGGCGTGCGGCTCGCGCTCAGGGCGCGTCCGTGGGAGAAGCTCGTCGTCATATCCGATGCGGTGACTCCCGCCGGTCTGTCCCTGCAGGATGCCGGCGGGAGCCCCGGCCGAGCCCCGGAGCCCGCCCACTCCCTGTATGGCAGGCCGCTCGTCGAAAGAGGCAATGGGCTGTACTACGCGGATACCGGTGTGCTGGTAGGCTCCCGCTGTCTCGTGCCTGATTGCGTGGCCCGGCTGGTCTTCGAGCTCGATGTGCCCCTTCCCGCGGCGGTCGCCATGGCCGCGCTGAATCCGGCGCGGCTTCTCGGCTTCCGCCGAAAAGGCGCCCTCCTTCCCGGTTATGACGCGGATGTGGCCCTGTTCAGCCGGGATTTCAAGCGCTGCTCGTTCCTTTCCTGGGAGGGACGGACGATCCACGAGGCCGCGCAGGAGGCATGAAGCCTTGCCATCGAATCACCTCCCCGGTAGAGTAGCGCCATACTGGGGCAGAAAGGTGATCGATCATGGCAGGGAGAAACGTCGTCATCATGGGCGCCGCGGGGCGCGATTTTCACAACTTCAACTGCGTGTTCCGCGACGATGCCTCCGTGCGTGTCGTCGCCTTCACGGCCACCCAGATTCCCGACATCGCCGACCGAAGGTATCCGCCGGACCTGGCAGGCGCGCTCTATCCCGAGGGGATACCCATTGTCGCTGAAAGCGAGCTGGAGGAGCTTTTCAAGCGGCAGAAATTCGACGAGGCGGTGTTCTCCTATTCCGACGTCTCCCACCAGCACGTGATGGAGCAGGCATCCCGCGTGGTCGCCCTGGGCGCGGACTTCAAGCTCCTTGCCGCCGCGCCGACCATGATCAAGTCTCACGTGCCCGTCGTGGCAGTCTGCGCGGTGCGCACGGGAAGCGGCAAGAGCCAGACCACTCGGCGGGTCGCCCAGATACTGAAGGGCCTGGGCAAGAAACCGGTGATCGTCCGCCACCCCATGCCGTACGGCGATCTTTCCGAGCAGAAGGTGCAGCGTTTCGCGACGCTGGAAGACATGCGTGTGCACAAGTGCACCATCGAGGAGATGGAGGAATACGAGCCGCACATCGACGAGGGTTTTGTCGTCTACGCCGGTGTCGACTATGCCGCGATCCTCCGGCAGGCAGAAACGGAATGCGACACGATTCTCTGGGACGGAGGCAACAATGACCTTCCGTTCTACGCGCCGGACGTGCATATCACGGTCGTCGATCCCCATCGGCCCGGGCACGAGCTCACGTACTTTCCCGGCAGGATCAACCTGGCCATGGCGCACGTGATCGTGATCAACAAGATGGACACCGCGACCCCCGCGGGCATCGAGAAGGTCCGCGCCAGCATACTCGCGGTGAATCCGCGCGCGCAGGTGGTGGATGCCGCTTCCCCCATTTTCGTGGACAGGGCGGGGGAGATCCGCGGCAAGCGCGTCCTTGTCGTCGAGGACGGACCCACCCTCACTCACGGGGAGATGAGCTACGGGTCCGGCACCGTTGCCGCGAAGAAGCACGGCGCCGGCGAGATCGTCAATCCGCGGCCGTATGTCACCGGCAAGATCAAGGCCACATTCGACAAGTACCCGGGCATAGGCGCGCTGCTGCCGGCAGTGGGCTACGGGGACGAGCAGGTGCGCGATCTGGAGGACACGATCCGCCGGGTGCCCTGTGACCTCGTGATCGTCGCGACCCCGGTGGATCTCACCCGCATCATCAGGATTGACAAGCCGATGCTCCGCGTGCGCTACGCGCTGCAGGAGATCGGCACGCCGAATCTGGAAGACGTATTGAAAGCGAGGTTGAAATGGCGGTAGATCTCAAGGGAAGGTCCCTGCTCACGCTCAAGGACTGGACACCGGAGGAAGTGCGCCACGTGCTGGACCTCTCGCGGCGCGTGAAGAAGGAGCGCGGGAACGGAAAGCGGCAGGAGCGTTTCAAGGGCATGACCCTCGCCCTGCTGTTCGAGAAGCGCTCCACGCGCACGCGGTGCGCATTCGAGACTGCATTCGGCGAGGAAGGCGGGCACCCGGTGTTCCTGTCCACGGCGGACATCCACCTCGGCACAAAGGAAGCCGTGGAGGACACGGCCCGGGTCTTTGGCCGCATGTTCGACGCCATCCAGTTCCGCGGCTTTTCGCAATCGACCGTGGAGACGCTGGCGCACTGGGCGGGGGTGCCCGTGTACAACGGACTGACGGACGACTGGCATCCTACCCAGGTCCTCGCGGATCTGATGACGCTGGAGGAAACCATGGGTTCCCTTCCGGGCAGGAAGCTCGTCTTTGTCGGAGACGGAAGGAACAATGTCGCCCACACGCTGCTCGTCGGCTGCTCCCAGATGGGCGTGCACATCACGATCGTTGCGCCCGCATCATTATCGCCGGCGCAGGAACACGTGGAATGGGCGCGGGCAATGGGCGCGAAGACGGGCGCGCAGGTCCTTGTCACGAGCGATGTGGAGACAGGCGTGAAGGGCGCGGACGCGGTCTACACCGATGTCTGGGTTTCGATGGGTGAAGAGGAGAAGAGCGCCGAACGCATCGCCCTTCTTGCCCCTTACCAGGTAAATGACGCAATGATGGAGAAGACCGGCAACCCGAAGGCCATTTTCCTGCACTGCCTGCCCGCGGTGAAAGGCAAGGAGGTCACCGTGCAGGTGATCGAGGGAAGCAGGTCACGCGTCTGGGACGAGGCGGAGAACCGCAAGCATACGATCAAGGCGATGATGCTCGCCACGCTCCATTGAGAATAGCCTTGAAATGGCGTGTGAAACCACTATTATATGAGTTGTGGACTTTCACAGTGTCAGGAGGCTCCGGATGAAGAAGGCAGTCATACTATTCGCGGCAGCGCTGTTTCTGCTGGCGAGCCTTCCCGTTTTCTCGCAGGCTCAGAACACCTACGCGAAGGATGTCTACTATAAGACCCTCCCGCTCCTGAAGGTCTGGGTGCACGATCTGGGCTACAAGGTGCAGTTCTTCAACAGCAATTCCCGGGTATCGGACATCTACGTGCCCCTGACCTGGTTCAACAAAGGCGGGCTTTCCAAGGCGAATATCGTGTATGGAAACGAGAAAGGCTTCCCCTACTGCTCCATCGTCTGGGTGGACGGCGCATTCGAGCACATCACCCTGTATCTTCTCAACGATTTCGAATCCCAGACGTGGGGCGTGCTGAACGTGCCGGGTGACCTGAGCGCCCAGTTCAATGTCCAGGAAGTTCCAAAGGAGTTCTGAGCCTACCGGCTCACTGCATGCTTGACATCCTGAAATCGCAAAAAGCCATCCGGGAGGAAGGCCTCGCGGCATGGCTTCTCTACAATGTGTTCCACAGGGACGAGATCGCCGAGCTGGTGCTGGAGGTGCCGTCCGAGCGCACCAACACGAGGCCGTGGGTGTGCATCCTTTTCCCTGACAGGCTGCCGGTGAAGATTGCCCACGTCATCGAGCCGTCAATCCTCGGTCACGTTCCCGGCGACACGGTTCTCTATTCCTCGCGCGATGAGTTCACACGGGCGGTCGCCAAGGCGCTGCCGGCGAACGGGAAGGTGGCAGCGGATTACTCCACCGGCATTCCCGTGGGCTCGTTTCTCGACCATGGCACGGCGCTGTTTCTCCAGTCCCTGGGCGCCCAGCTCGCGCCTGCGGAAAGCCTCGTTGCCCGCTATCTCGGGACCATCGACAGGCAGGGCAGGGAATCTCACGAGAGAGCGGGCAGGGTATTGTACGCGGCAATCGAAGAGGCATGGACAAGGGTTGCGGCGGCCATGCAGGGAGGCCGTGTCGTACGCGAGGGCGAAGTGCGCGACTGGATAGCCCGCGCAATCGCGGATGCCGGGCTGGTGCACGAGGGCCAGCCTGTTGCGGGCGCGGGCCGTCACACCGCGGATCCTCACTTCGGCGTCTCGGGCAGCGGCGCGCCGCTGGAAAAGGGTGACGTGGTCCAGTTCGACGTCTGGGCGCGGGAGAAGTCACCCGGCGCCGTCTTCGCCGACATCTCCTGGCTCGGCGTCTGCGCCTCCTCCCCGACCCCCGTTCAGAAAAAGGTGTTCGACGCCGTTCTGGAGGCGCGGGAAGCGGCACTCTCCCTTCTCCAGCGCAGCTTTGCCCAGGGGGCGCCGGTGCGGGGCGCGGATGTCGACCGCGAAGCCCGCGCGGTCCTTGCCCGGCGCGGCTTCGAGAATGCCATTCGACACAGGACGGGGCATTCCATCGGGACCCGGGTGCACGGGTTCGGGGTGAACCTCGACTCCGTCGAGTTTCCGGATGAACGGGTCATCACCGAAGGCTCCTGCTTTTCGATCGAGCCGGGGATCTACCTGGAGCAGTTCGGCATGCGCACCGAGATCGATTGCTGCATTCGCGGCGGACGCCCGGAGGTGACCGGGGGGGAGCGCCAGTCCGCGCTCCTCACCCTGGAGTAGGCGCATGTACGACTGCCGGGATGCTGCACAGTTCATCCGCTCGCATTCCTCTTTTCTCGTGCTCGGCCACAAGGAGCCGGATGGGGACTGCATCGCTTCGCAGCTCACCATTGCTGCCCTGCTCGAGGCCCTGGGCAAGACGGCGAGCCTCCATTCCGTCGGACCTTTCGACAGGCCGGAGATCTCGTCATTCAACTCCCTGTTCTCCGCGCGCATTCCGGATGAGAAGCGGACGGGAGCTGCCGCGATAATCGTGGACTGCTCGACCCCGGACCGCACGGGCGCCCTCGGAGAACGGGTGAAGGATCTTCCCTGCCTGGTGATCGACCATCACTCCGCGGGGGAGCTCTTCGGGAGCGCGCGCGTCGTGGAGCCCTCGGCCCCTTCCACCACGATGCTGGTGCTCCAGCTCTTCGAGGACATGGGCGTGGCCCTGAAGGCCGAGACGGGCAGGCTGCTGCTGTTCGGTCTGTGCACCGACACCGGCTTTTTTCGTCACCTCGGTCAGAACAGCGCGGAAACCTTCCGCGCCGTCGCGCGGCTGGTGGAAACAGGCACGTCGACCGCCGAGGTGTACATGATGATGTACGGGAGGCGCGCGCTTTCCGGCAGGAAGCTGCTGGCGGAAATGCTCGCGCGGGTGGAGAGCCACTGGGACGACCGTCTGCTTCTGACCTGGCAGACGATTGCGGACCGGGCGCGGCTGGGCGAGGCCCAGCGGGGAGAGGACGACCTCTACCGGCTGCTGCAGACCATCAAGGGGAACATGGTCGTCGCGCTGGTCAAGGAGGAGGCGGAAGGCGTCTTCTCCGTGGGTCTGCGCTCCAATTCCTCCCAGGACGTGGGTGCCATCGCGGCTTCCTTCGGGGGCGGCGGGCACCGCCAGGCGTCCGGCTTCGACATTTCCGGCACGCTGGAGACCGTGAAGAAAACCCTCATCGATACATTCTCTCCGCTGCTGGCGGAATAGCCGCCGCGCGCTGCGCCCGGCGCCGGGTTTTTGTAAGCGAATGTTAAGGGAGGGGCGCGCGTTGCCCCTTCTCCGTCTTTCATCCTGGCACATCTCTTGCTCTTTCCTCCGCGCGCGTCAGTGCGCAGGAGGAAAAAATGGAAAGTCTCACTGAAAAAGTGCTCCTGTATCAGAAGACCCGGGAAGGCCTGCACGACATCGTCAGCGCGCTCGCTCCCCGGGTGTACCAGTTTCCAAGGCGGAAGATGGGCTGGGATGAAGATGCCTGCGGCGAGTTTTTTGTCTTTGTCCATCCCCGCCTGATCCGGCTGCTGGATCGGTTCAACGACCAGGGCAAGCCCTTCGAATCCTATCTGTCAGCGGTGCTCAACTGGCAGCTTCGCAACTTTGCGCGCGACAGGAAGCGCGGGGAAAGATCGTGGAACGTTTCGCTGCGGCTCGACGCGGAGGATCCCGAGGCGCAGGAGACGAGGGAGAGGCTCGTGTCGGAACCGACGGCCGAAATCGTGCGCGTGCCGGGGGACTTTGCCGCCCTCATCAGGAGCGATGCGGACCGAAGGAACTTCCTCTTTCTGGCGCTCAAGTGCGCCCGTACGATCGGTCCTGAAAATGCCCCTGCGCTGGCGGCCGCAGCCGGGATCGATGAGAGCCGGATCCTCAGCCTGTCAGCCTCACTGAGGGAAATGCGTGCTCCACGGGAGCTCAGGCTGGAAGTCTTTCGCGCCCGGCGAAACCGGGCGTTTGCCCAGTCCCGGCTCCTTGAAACCGAGCTCCAGGCAGAAGTCGAGGCCGAGCGCGCCGCTGTTCTGCGCGCTTCGCTCGTAAAGGCCCGGCGGCGGATGCGCGCGGCCATGCACCGGATGGCGCGGGTGAAGCTCGCGCCGACCAACAGGGAGATCGCCCGGGCCGTGGGGGTGCCCAAGGGCACCGTGGATTCAGGTCTCTACTGGTTGAAGAGGAAACTCGCGTCGGTATATGATCCCGACATCCCGAGGCAGGCATGATGGAAATGGAATTTCTCCTCGCATCGAATAATGCACACAAGCACCAGGAGTTCGTCCGCCTGTTCCCCGGGATTCGCATCCTCATGCCGCGCGATGCGGGCCTGGAATTCGAGTTCGAAGAGACGGCGGACACCTTCCTGGAGAACGCCTACGGCAAGGCCATGGCCCTCTTTCACGAGGTGAAACGGCCCGTGATAGGGGACGATTCCGGGTTGTGCGTGCAGGCGCTGGGCGGGGAGCCGGGCATTCTCTCCTCACGCTACGGATCAGGGGCCGGGGGCGTGGTCCTCGACGCGCCCCGGCGCAACGCCTACCTGTTGGACAGGATGGAGGGCATCCAGGACCGCGCCGCGTATTTTGTGTGCTGCCTGGTGCTCGTCTTCGAGGAGAGTCGGTTCGTGGCGGTCCAGGAAACGGTCCACGGCCGCATCGCAGAGGGCCCCCGCGGGGAAAACGGCTTCGGCTACGACCCCCTTTTCATCGTGCCGGGGCACGAGAAGACCATCGCGGAGCTTCCCGACCAGGAAAAGGATGCGATCTCGCACCGCGGCCTGGCGGCCCGCCGCATCCTCGCCATGTTGCGCGGCGAAAGCTGAAGAGAGAGGAGCGTCCATGGACCTGATTTCCACGTACGTCAACGGCGTGTCCGAGCTCACCAATTTCTCCCGCTCCCTCGAGGAGGCGCCCCTCATCGTGGACGTGATAGTCAACCCGCACGCGGGGTTCTTCAAGAGCCAGGCCACCGTGCGGAAGCTGATCCAGGAGCTCGAGAGCAAGCTCGATGACCTGCGCCGCAGCCATCCCCGCCGGAAAGTGGAAATCAATACCGTTCACTTCACCGAACGTCCCGGGCACGCGCGTCTCATCACCGAGGGGATCATGAACACGGAGGTGAAATCCGCTTCGGGGATCGAGCGGCTCCTGATCGGCTGCGGGGGTGACGGGACGAGCAATGAGATCTGCTCGGCGCTGGTGCACGCGGATGCCTCCCTGCTGGAAAGGCTGAAGCTCCTTCGGCTCCCGCTGGGCACCGGCAACGATGTGGCGGATGCGCATACGTTCGGGGACGCGTACGACCTGATCCTCGGCTCCCAGCGGACGGAGAAGACGGGCGCGCTCCTCGTGACGGCCGGAGCCGGCGAGCCGCGCTATTCCTTCAACGTGGGGAGCATCGGGCTGGACGCCTACATCGCCGGTCTGACCAACCGGTTCAAACGCGTCATCCCCGGCGACGCATACAAGTCCCTCGTCGATTTCGGCTCCCTTTTCTACGAGCAGAGAGTGAATCCCCAGCCCATGGAGGTCACGATCCACAATGAGAACGGGGAAACGAAGATCGCCGCCTTTGTTCCGTCCATGGTGGTGGTCGGGATCAGCGGCGCACGGACCTACGGAGGACATCTGCCGGTCCTTCCGGGCAATGAGAACGTTTGCCTTATCGGCAGGATGAGCGCGCTGAGGAAGATACGCGTCAAGAAGCTGTTCTATCTGGGCAAGCATGGGGAGCTTCCCGAGGTGAGCTTCTACCGCGCGTACAAGGTGGATGTCCACTACAATGGGCGAATCCCCATGCAGCTCGATGGGGAGCTCACCTGGCTGGACCCGGGGGATTTCCCCATCACGATGCAGATCCTGGAGCCCAAGATCAAGGTATTGCGCAACTAGCATGGAACACGATCCCCGCTCCGGCCGTGTCACTCTCACGGACGCGGACAGGCGCAGGGGGCTTTTCTTCGTCGCCCTGGCCGCCGCGTTCGTCGGCGTGGCGCTCACGCTCCAGATCACGCTCAACAACAACTTCCTCGTGGAGGAAATCGGCATCAGCGGCTTTCAAGCCGGCCTCCTGGAGGCGGTGCGGGAAAGCTGCGGCATCGCTGCCCTGGGGGTATTCGTCCTCATAGCCGGGCTCACCGAGCCGGTCATCGCCTCGCTCTTCCTCGTGCTGATCGCCGTGGGCATGGGCTCGTATTCCCTGGCGCCCACGTACAGGTTCGTGATGCTGCTGAGTGTCACGTGGAGCCTGGGTTTCCACGTCTGGACGCCGCTTCCCAACTCCATGACTCTCGCCCTGGCGGAGCCGGGCAGGGCGGGGGCCCGTCTGGGACAGGTCGGCGCCGCGGGCGCCCTGGGCTCCGCGGCAGGGCTCGGCATTGCGTTCGCCCTGACCCTGCTCGGCGTGAGGATCCGGCCCTTGTACGTGATTGCCGGAGCTGCCGCGCTCCTGGCCGCGGCGGCCTGCCTGGGTATTCCGCGGCGGATCAAGGCTGCGGGCCCCAGCTTCGTCTTCCGCAGGCGCTATGCCCGCTACTACGTGCTGAACTTTCTCGAGGGCTGGCGCAAGCAGATCGCGATAGCATTCGGCGGCTTCCTCCTGGTGAAAGTCCACAATGCGGGGCTCCTCGACATCATCGTGCTCGCCGCCCTCATCCAGACCATCGGCTACTTCGCTTCCCCGCGCATCGGGAAGCTGATCGACCGGGTGGGGGAGCGCAAGGTGCTCGTCTTCTACTATTCCCTGGTGACGGTGCTGTTCATCGGCTACGCGCTCATCCGCGCCAAGTATGTGCTCTACGCGGTCTACGTGCTCGACAACGCCACATTCGTGTTCAATACGGGCCTCACGACGTACGTGAACAAGATCGCGCCCCCGAGCGAGCATCGCCCGACTCTGAGCATGGGCGTGGCGGCAAACCATGTCGCTTCGGTTGCCATGCCCTTTCTCGGCGGAATCCTTTGGACTATACTCGGCTATCAGTGGGCCTTCCTGATCGGGATTCCTGCTGCCGCGGCGAGCATCGCGATCGTGCTCAAGATGCCGCGGGGGACGTCGCAAGCGGTGCAGACCTGACCGGCGTGCCGGTGGAGTGAACCGCGGTCTTGGGGGGGTACCGACGAATGCCTGACCTCGGCATCGACATCGGCTCCATATCCATCAATACCGTCCTCATGAACGCCAGCGGGAGCATCCTGGAGAACCACTACGACTATTGCAGCGGAAAGCCGTTCCACGTCGTGCGGACCCGGCTCGCGGACATCCTTGCGCGCCGCGGCGAGGGCTCCATAGGAACGGTTGCCGTCACCGGCACGGGGGGAGCGCTCGCCGCCGGGCTGATCGGCGGCACATTCGTGAACGAGATCGTCGCCCAGTCCACCTCCGTCTGCCGCCTGTATCCGCAGGCCCGGACCATCATCGAGATGGGCGGCGAGGACACCAAGCTCATGTTTCTCCGCGAAGCGGCGCTCTCCGACTTCGTCATGAACAGCATCTGCGCGGCGGGCACGGGGTCGTTTCTCGATCAGCAGGCGCGCCGGATCAACGTGTCCATCGTGGAGGAGTTCGGCCGTCTCGCGCTGCTGTCCCGCGACCCGCCGCGGATCGCCGGCCGCTGCAGCGTGTTCGCCAAGAGCGACATGATCCACCACCAGCAGATCGCCACGCCGGTCCACGACATCATCGCGGGCCTCTGCTTCGCCGTGGCGAGGAATGTCAAAAGCACCCTCGCGCGAGGCAGGGACCTCGAGAAGCCTGTCGTGTTCCAGGGCGGCGTGGCGGCGAACGCCGGGATGGTCAGGGCGTTCCGTGAGCTGTTCGGCCTGCGGGACGGTGAGCTCATCATCCCCGACCACCACGCCTCCATGGGGGCCATCGGCGCGCTGTTTCACGTCGCGGCTCGGCCCCCTGGCGCCCGTGGGGATTTCAAGGGCCTCGCCGCGCTGGACCGGTACCTGGCCTCGGGAGGGTCCGACGGGGACCACCTCGACCCGCTCGTTCCGCCGCGCGCGGTTTCCGTCACCGAGCCCGTTCCCCTTACCGAGGGAGACCGCCGGCTGCCCGTTTTTCTCGGTGTCGACGTCGGCTCCCTCAGCACGAATGTCGTGCTCATCGACGGGCGGAACAGGGTGATCGCCCGGCGGTACCTTCCCACGGCAGGCAGGCCCCTCGAGGCGATCCAGAAGGGCCTGCAGGAGATCGGCGGCGAGGTGGGGGCGAAGGTGGAGGTGAAGGCGGCGGGGAGCACCGGCTCGGGCCGGTACCTGACGGGAGACTTCGTCGGCGCGGACCGGATCGTGAACGAGATCACCGCGCAGGCCACCGCGGCCATCGCTGTCGATCCCACGGTGGATACGATCTTCGAGATTGGAGGGCAGGATTCGAAGTTCGTCTCGGTCGAGAACGGCGTGGTCGTGGACTTCGAGATGAACAAGGTCTGCGCGGCGGGAACCGGTTCGTTCCTGGAGGAGCAGGCCGAGAAGCTCGGGGTGAAAATCGCCGGAGAGTTCGGCTCACTGGCCCTTTCCGCCGGTGCTCCCGCGCACATGGGAGACCGCTGCACGGTCTTCATGGAGTCCGATCTCAACACCCGGCAGCAGAAAGGCGCGGCAAGGGAGAACCTGATCGCGGGGCTGGCCTACTCGATCGTGCAGAACTACCTGCAGAAGGTAGTCGGCGAGAAGACGATCGGGACAAGGATCTTCTTCCAGGGTGGCGTGGCGCACAACAGGGCCGTGCTGTCCGCTTTCGAAAAGGTGGTCGGCCGGCCCATCGTGGTGCCGCCTCATTTCGACGTGACGGGCGCCATCGGCGCCGCAATGCTCGCCCGGGATTCCACGAATGGCGGAGGCAGCAGGTTCAAGGGATTCGCCATCGCCTCCCGGCCCTGGTCCCAGGACAGGTTCACCTGCAAGTCATGTCCCAACCAGTGCGAGATCAGCAGGGTAAGGATCGCGGGGGAGGAGAAGCCGCTCTTCTACGGCGGGCGATGCGAGCGCTACGAGGTGGCGGAGAGGAGGAACAGGGGAAAAGACATTCCCGATCTCTTTGCGGAAAGAATGCGCCTGCTCCTGGACGGGTTCGAGGAAGCTGGATCTGCCAATGAAAACACGCGCGCGGCACAAGGACCGGTGATCGGTCTGCCCCGGGCCCTTTCGGTCTTCCACCAGCGCTTCCCTTTCTGGCGGACGTTTTTCAGCGAGCTGGGGATGCGGGTCGTTCTTTCGCGGCCGACCGACCAGGCATTGATCTCGCGTTCCCTCGAGACGCTCGCCGCCGAGACCTGCTTCCCCGTGGAGGTGATGCACGGGCACGTGCTCGACCTTCTGGAAAAAGGCGTGGACGGGATTTTCCTTCCCTTTGTCGTGAACGAAGAGGCCGTATCCGGCAACCCGACGCACAACTGCAACTGTCCGTGGATCCAGACGTATCCCTTCATCGTGAAAAACGCGCTGAAAGAGGGACGCGATCTTTCGAAGCTCCTCATCCCCACGCTCCACTTCCGCTACTCGCGGGGGCTTCTGCACGCGGAGCTCGCCCGGTTCATGCGGGAAAAGTTCGGCGTCGTTTCGCGTGAGGTCTCGCGGGCGATGAGGAAGGCCGACCGGGCGCAGAAGGATTTCGAGCTTCGGGTGCGCACGCGCGGCAGGCTGGCCCTTGCGTCCCTGATTCCGGGAAGAACGGCGGCGGTCATCCTCGGCAGGCCCTACAACTACGGGGACCCGGCCATGAACCTGCGCATCGTGGAGAAGCTCATCAGCCTCGATGTGCTTCCGATCCCCGCGGATTTCCTGCCGCTCGAAGAGGAGGCTGTCTTCGGAGAGTATCCGTCGATGTACTGGCCGAACGGCCGCAGGATCCTGCAGGCTGCCCGTATCGTGGCGCGGGACGCGCGGCTGCAGGCCATTCACCTCGGGAACTTCCGCTGCGGTCCGGACTCGTTCATTTCTCATTTCGTGCGTGAAGAGCTCCGGGGCAAGCCCTACCTGCAGCTCGAGATGGACGAGCACAGCGCCGACGCCGGGCTCGTCACCCGGCTGGAGGCCTTCTTCGACAGCGTGAGGGGCAGGCGGGAGGCAGGTTCGGGAAGTCCCGTCCGGCCCCGGCGCCGCGGGCGGCCCGGCCCGATACGCGCACGACCCGGCCCCCGGCGCCGCGGACGGCCCGGCCCGATACGCGCGCGCGGACCCTCTACTTTCCGTACATGTCCGACGGCGCGTTCGCGCTTGCCGCCGCCTGCCGATGCTGTGGAATGAAAGCGGAGGTCCTGCCGGCGCAGGACGAGCGGGACATAGAGCTCGGCAGGAGGCATACGTCGTCCCGCGAATGCTTCCCCATGATCTGCACGACCGGGAGCTTTCTCCGCAAGCTTCAGGAGCCGGGTGTCGACCCCGCGCAGGTCAGCTTCTTCATGCCGGATCACAACGGTCCGTGCAGGTTCGGCCAGTACAATCGGCTGCAGCGGATCATCCTGGACAGGCTCGGATTCACCGACGCCGAGATCGTGCACCCCAGCAACGAGGACTCCTACGCGGGGCTGACCGCCGGCAGCGGCGTCAGGTTCCGGCTCGCCGTCTGGCGGGGCATCGTGGCCGTCGATATTCTGCGCAAGCTGCTGCTGGAGCGCCGCGCTTACGAGGTGCGGCCCGGCGAGGCGGAGGCGGTTTACCGGCGCCAGCTCGCGCGTGTCGTGGAATGCATCGAGCAGGGCGGCGGCCGCATCGGACGCGTGCTGAGGAGCGCGTGCGCCGACTTCTCCCGGGTCCAGGTGAACCGGGTGAAGAGGAAGCCCGTCATCTCCGTGATCGGGGAAATATTCATGAGGGACAACCCGTTCTGCAGCGGTAACCTCGTGAACAAGCTCGAGCGGCTCGGCGCGGAGATCCTCATCAGCCCCGTGCGAGACTGGGTCAGCTACTCCACCTACCGGTTCACGCGCGACAGCAGGCGGAAAGGCAGACCATGGGGGTTCGTGCGCTCGAAGCTCCAGGCGCTCCTCCAGGGCTTTATCGAAGAGAGGCTCGTTCGTCTTGCGGAACAGGGCGGAGCCGAGATGCACCGGGACATCCCCGTGCGGAAAATGCTCGAACTGTGCATGCCGTATCTCCACAGGGATTATGACGGAGAGCCCGTGATCGCGATGGGAGGTGTCGCCGGTCAGTGCATGACAGGCATATCAGGGGTCGTGCACCTCCTGCCGTTCACCTGTCTGCCGGGTACGCTGGTATCGGCCATGTCACCGGGATTCAGCCAGGACCACGAGGGGCTCCCGTGGATCAACATCGCCTACGACGGACAGGAGGAGGCAAGCGTGGACACGCGGCTGCAGGCCTTTTTGTATCGTGCGGAGGAATACGCGCAGCGCAACGGCCACGACGCGCCCCGGGCGTGGTGACGCGCTCTTCTTCACGCACCGGTGCCGCGCGGGCCCCCTATGCGCGCCCCGTGTCGATCAGGGTCAGGAAATCGTTCCAGCGATAACCGCTTTTCGCGGCGGCCTCCAGGAGAGGAGCGATGTCCGGCGTGCGTTCGCTGTCCGTGGATTGAACCAGCGCAGCAAGACACGAGAGCAGCAATTCCAGCGCTTCCTTGCTGAACCAGCGGACACCTTCGAACTCATTGACACGCAGGAAGCCCTCCGCAGCGGGGATTCGAAGAAGCTCCTGCATTGCCGACTGCTCCCGGATTTCTCCGCGCGTCGGCGCGCGCTTCGCCGGTGTGCGCCGGGCAGGCCGGCGGGAAACCTTTGCCGGCCGGCGCGAACTCCCCCCGAGGCTTTCGCCGTGCAGGGCAACGTCGAAAAGCGCGGGAAACGCCGCGGCTGACTGCGTGTCCCACCCCGCGCGCGCGAGGTAGTCGGAGAGAATCGGCGCGAGCATCCATTCGTGCAGCCACGAAACAACGGGAGAGCCGGGCAGATCGGCGCCGCAGAGCGGCCGCAGGATCGTCCAGGGCCAGAGAAATGCGCGGGCAGGCGCGGTCTCTGCGGACATCCTCCCGGCAGCCACCCTCTCGGCAGCCGCGGGCGTCTCCTTCGGCCCCGCGCCAGGTCTGACCAGCTGCTTCAGCCGGGCCTGGAAGTCGGTCATGCTCGCGCGTTCATTCACCCGGCCCCGCGCACGCTCCGCCGCGGGGCGCAGGAACTGCTCGAAACCGCGCAGAAGCATCTCCGGGTCCGACCTTCCCGGATCGAGAGCCAGAAGAGCGGCAAACGGGTTTCGCACAGGCCTGAGCTCCCGCTCTCTCAGGGCTTCATCCATGCGGGGGACGCCCCTGCCGGCAAGCTCGGCCGCCAGGCCCGACCACCGCTTGTGCGCGTCGTCGAGCACGACGGAAAAATCGAGATACACCTGGCATCGGTAGGCGCCCAGCTCGGCGTACAGGCCCCTTTCCCACAGCTCGCGGCAGTTGCGGATGTACTGCAGGCCGGAGAAGTACTCCCGGAAAATCGCGTACGCCCCCGGGTCGTTCGGCAGGGCAAGGCCTTCGCCGAGACATTTCTGCACGAGGGACTTTCCTTCGGCTGTTTTCACCGCAAACGCGGCGGAGGTGCGGATCCAGCCGCGGGTATCCGCGTACCGGTTGTTGTACAGCACCAGGCCGCGCTCGTCCCCGCTCCTGTTGGAGTAGGCGAATACGTCCTCGTTCACACGGCCCTCGACGGAGAAAAAGTCGTACAGGAGAAAGCTCTCCACCCCGGAGAAGATGTGGCGCCTCTTGAGGAGCGGGAAGATCTCCCTTTCGTGCCGCGCCACCAGCCCCGTGTTCGGGAGCTCGTTCCAGTAGGCGCGTCGGAACTCCATTCCGTATTTTTCCCGGATCCCTTCCACCTGGCCGTGCGCGAACATGGGCAGGCCCGGCATCGTCGACATGAGCGTGCACACGCCGAAGTACTTGTCACCGTCTCCGAACTGCTCGATGGCCGTCTGCTCGTCCGGGTTGCTCATGAAGTTCACGAACCTCTTGAGGACCTCGGGATCGAATTCCAGGGTGTTGCGGATCGTCTGGCGGTAGCCGGCATTGTCCTCCGCCTTCAGCATGTGCATGAATGCGCTGTTGTAGACCCGGTGCATGCCGAGCGTGCGTACGAAGAACCCCTCCAGCATCCAGAACGCTTCGGCGAGCAGGAGCGTGCCGGGCGCTTCCCGCGCGACCCTGTCCACGACCTCCCGCCAGAACTCGACCGGCATGGCCTTGTCGAAGTCGTGCCGGCTCAGGCCATTGCCCGCCCGGGAGGCGATGTCGCCTCCCTTGCCCGGCTCGGGGAACCAGAGCCGCTGGAAATGCTTCTTGGCAAGGGTCATTGCCGCGTCGAACCGGATGATCGGGAACATCCGCGCCACGTGCAGGATGGTCTGGATGACCGCCTCCCGTGTCTCGGGGTTCAGAAAGTTGAGCTGGGCCGTGTCGTTCCACGGCATGTGGGTGCCGTCGTTGCCATGATAGATCAGGCGCGTGTTTCCGGACCCGAAATCGACGCGCTTGAAAACCACCGCGGCGTCCGTCCTGTCCCAGTAGTGGTCCTCCAGATAGATCCCCACGCCGGGCACCTGGGATATGTTGGGCCCATTGAACGAGTAGGAGGGGAATGGCGGCCACGGATGGGGCCAACTGAGGAACCGGTCCGGGTGCTCGGCAATCCACCGCGAATCCACGCCCGTGTGGTTGGGGACCATGTCGCTCGCCAGGCGGATCCCCCGCTGGCCGGCCCGCCACTTCAGCGCGTCCAGCGCCTGCTGGCCTCCCAGCTCGTTCGCCACGACATAGTCGTACAGCGAGTACGCGGATGCCTCGGCGTCCTGATTTCCCATCCGGCGCTTTATCTCCCGTGACGCGGCGCTCCTTTCCCAGACGCCGATGAGCCAGAGCGAGGTGAATCCTGCCCGGGCCAGCCTGTCCAGCTCCTCGTCGGGGACCTGGTCCAGCCGCCGTATCTCCCGGCCGTGCGAGCGGGAAAGCTGGTCCAGCCAGACGAGCGCGTTCTTCGCGATCATCACGGCGCGCGGCATCCACTCCGTGTCGGAGCTGAATGCCTCGACCTCCGCGGTCATTCCTATGTACTCGTAGACTTCGGGCGGTCCGGGCGTGAACGCGCCGAACCGCAGCTTCTCCTCTTCCCGCAGCAGGTCGATGCCGGTGAGCAGGCGCAGCAGGAGGTCTCCCAGGAGCGCGCCCCAGTGCGTGCGTATGAACTCGAGCTGCCCGGCGAGGGACAACGGGGCCGCGCGCATCGGGCTGGCAAGCATTTCGACCAGGGGCTGATTGTCGGGGCCGAACACGGGCTCCCCCTGGAAGAACTCCGCGAGTGTCTCCATGAGGGACGGGTACGAGGTTTCCGCGGCAAGGTCCGCGTGGTCGAAGAGCTCGGCAAAGGGGCCGAAGGCGGGGTTGGCGTTTGCCAGGGAAATGCCGAGCATCTCTTCCAGAGCGATTTCCCGGCGGGGCGTTCCTGATTCCTCACCTGACAGGTATTCCTCCACCGACTGTTCGCCGGCTTCCACGTCAGGCGGCGGGAACTCTGAAACGAAACGCGCGAGCGCCTCGTCCACCGCGGGCGCGCCCAGCCGATCCACGGCAAAGGAGAGGGCTTTCGAAAGCGCTGCCTTGTTCACGCGGGCGCGATAGAGGCCTGCCACGTAATGCAGGATTTCGTCGATCAACCCCATGGCGTTCATGTCGCCGGCCCGAAGGGATTCTTCGGGTTTCGCGCCTGCCGCGGCGCGCACCTGGTTCATTCGCTGCGTGTAAAGCCGCGCGACGTGCAGGTCGAGGGACACGACGTTGCCCGTGCTCGAGGAGATCTCTCCGGGAAAACCGTAGCGGGCGCGCGCCGCGCGCGACACGTGAAAGTGGAAAATCGGCCCCGGCATCAGGCGGTTCCCTCCAGCGGGCGCGCGGCGCGCCCGACAGTCAGCGCGCGGATGCGCTCCGAAAGCTGCGTGCGCGCCGCCAGCTCGTCCACCGACAATGGCATGCGCCACGTCCAGTTTTCCCCGGTCACGGTGCCCGGCACATTGATCCTGCCGTCCCGGGGGTCGTGCGCCCAGAGTGTCTCGTCCAGGTCGAGCAGGTCCTGCAGCTGGAACATGCACAGGATGCTTCCCGCGCCGCAGCAGGCGGCCAGGATCTTCTCCAGCAGGCCGGGGAGTCATGCGGGGGGGGCAGGCCCCCTTCTCTCCGAGTGAACGAAAGAACAGCTCGCGCTCCGCCGCGTCCTCCTCCCACCATCCCCGAATCGTCGAGGTGTCGTGCACGGACGGCGTGCAGACAGTGAGCGGCGGGTAGCGCGCGGGGGGAATGAAAGCCGCCGGCGCGCCCGGCCCGGCCTGGTCGTATTCCCGGGACCACCGCACGATGCGCAGCCCCAGGATGCGAAGGTCCGCGAGCACGCGGGGAACGCAGCGGGGCACATCGCCCAGATCCTCCGCGCAGACAAGCATGTCGGTGGCGCCGCGGAGTATGGCGAGGAGCTCGTGACCCCTGGACTCCCACACCTCTTCCGATTCGCTCCGCCGCTTGTCGATCATCGCGCGCAGCCTCGATTTCTCTTCTTCGGCCAGGCTCTGGAATCCCCTGGTCCTGTCCATGTACCAGGAGGGGAAACGCACTCCCGGGTCATCCCCGGCGCTTTCTCCGAGCAGGGCCCTGTTCGCGTGCCAGGAGCGGAGGAAGCTCTTCACTTCCGGTGGCTCGGCAAGCCCCTGGATCGCGGATTCGCTGTCGATCTCGGGCGCGATGTTGTACAAGTCCTCCGTGCCGACGCGCCGGAGCCAGCGCTCCGCTGCCCGCGGCGCCTCGGGACCGAGGGCAGCTTTCAGCTCGGCGCCGCCTATGTGCGGAACAGAAAGCCAGCGAAGGCGCCCCGCATCGAAGCCGAGCTCCTGCATGTCATGGGCAGAGAGACCGACGGACGGAGAGAACCTTCCCAGGAGGCCGGTGATTTCCCCACGGGGGATGCGCCAGATCCGGAAAAAGCCGAGAACGTGGTCGATACGGAAGGCATGGAAGAATTTGCCCGCCTGCCGCAGCCTCTCTTTCCACCACCCGTTGCCGTCCATCCCGAGATTGTCCCAGTTGTAGACGGGGAAACCCCAGTTCTGTCCGTCCGGTGAAAACATGTCCGGAGGCGCGCCTGCCAGCGCTCCGAGGTCGAAATACTTCCTCTGCGCCCATACATCGGCGCTGTCCAGGCTCATCAGGATGGGCAGATCGCCCTTGAGGTATACGCCCATGGCTTCCAGCGCCCGCGAGGCGGCGGCAAGCTGTGTCTCCAGTTGAAACTGCGCCCACGCCTGCGCCAGGCACTGCGCCGGGTGGGAATCCCACCACGCGGAGATCTGTCCCGGGTCAGCGTCGGTCAGCGTCGGCCATGAAGGCCATTGAGCCTCCCGATTGTCCTTCCTCAAGGCGGTGAACACGGCATAAGGCACAACCCAGGCATTCTCGGCTCGCCATCGAGTGAAAGCCCGGTCCGCGAGGATCGCCGACGTGTTGTCTGCAAAGATGCGCTCGACTATGGAGAGCTTGAAATCGAGAGTCTCCCGGTAGGAGAAGCGCCCGCGCGCCGCATCCTCCCGGGCTGTCGATTCCTCGCGAAACCGCCGTATCTCGGCCGCGTAGATCTCCGCGCCGGGCAGCGCCTGCAGCCGGAGATACAGGGGATGCAGGGCAAATGCGGAGATTGCGCTGTAGGGGGAGCTGTTGCCGCCGGTGTCGTTGACGGGAAGGAGCTGGATCAGGTCCAGACCCGCGGCCCTGCACCATCCTCCCAGAGACACGAGGTCGGCGAACTCCCCCACGCCGCAGCTTTCCGCGGTTCTCAGCGCCGCGACCGGAATGGAGACACCGGTGAAGTACCGATCCAGGGGCGCGAAGCGCATGTCCCTCAATGGTAGAGGATGCGCCCCCCTGCTGTCAAACCTGCCGGAGGGAGTGCCGGGCAGGGACCGGCGGACAGGGCTCCTGCGCTAAGGTGTCGACGTAAAGTGCACATCCTCCTGATTTGCCACCACGTATACGGAGCCTGCCATGACTGAAGAACCGAGATTGGTTGTCGAGTTTACTGCCGCGACTGTCACGGTTATTGGTTTACCGGAAAGGAGGATGTTTGCAGGAATATCATAGGAGGTCCAGGTGCTGGGAACAGTGACTGAAAAAGGATCTCCGGTGGCAGTGTTAGAGGAAACGCTCACCACGACATTGTCCAGAGGAGGAGCGACGAGGTTCCAGCTGATCGTGATGGGGTTGGTTACCAGGGTTGTCGCGGCCACAACGTTGAGCGGCTTGGCCGGCATCTTGAGTGTCTTGAGGATGTCAACGTCGTCAAAGGAGAAATGCATGGTGACATCGTCCCCCACGGCTATCGGGTTGAGGGTGTAGCTTATGTTGCCCAGGAACGAGGGGGGGACATCCTGGCCGTTCACGGTCACCGTCGCGGTCTCTACCGGGAAAAGTGCTCCACCCTCAATGCACACCACAAAAGCCCCAAAACCGCCCGCTGCCAGCCAATCCACCTCGGCAGCAAGGAGCTTCCCCTTGTTGGTGTCGCAGCCGATCAGCGCACCAAGGGCCACAGCGACCACGCAGAGTGCCGACAATATGCCGACGTTGGGTCGATTTCTCATGGTTGGCCTCGCTTGTTTGTGTACAGGAACCTCTAAAATTGTATCGCGGGGCCTGCGCTATTTCCTGCTCACCACCTCGGGGGAGCGGTAGTCCCAGTCTTTCTTGTCCAGGTCGGCAAGTATTTTCACCACCGCGTCCACCAGGGCCTCGCGCATCTTCTTTCCCTTTTCCGGCGTCCCCTTTGTAGGATCGCCGCTCGCCCCGGTGTTGCGTCAGCTCGTTGAAGAGCCATTTCACGTCCACGTATTTCGGAAGGTGCGGGACCACCCCGGCGGCTTTGGATACGTCGCAGAGCTCGGGGAACAGCTCCAGGCAGATCGAGGTTTCTCCTTCACCGGCGTGGCCGAGTCCCTTCCATACCTCGAAGAAGCCCTGCGGCAGCAGGTCTCCCATCATCATCCACCACGCGTCCAGGGACACGATCTTCATCTCCGGGTGGGCCACTTTCGTCGAACGGCCCGCCACCTCGATCGGAGCGATGTTGCCGTCGTGCCCGTTCATGATGAAAACCTTGCGGATCCCTTCCCGGTGGATCGACTCGAAGATGTCTCTCAGGAACGCGATTTCCGTCTCGAACTGCACGGAGATGGTGAATGGAAAATCCTTGTAGTGCTCGCTCACCCCGTAGTTCAGGGGCGGAAGCACCGCGGTTTTCGGCACCCGGGCGGCAATGTCCAGCGCGATCAGGTGAGCGGTCAGCGCGTCCGTGCCCAGGGGCAGGTGCCCCCCGTGGCTTTCCAGGGACCCCAGGGGCAGGATGACCTTTTCGAAGGGCGATGCTTTGTAGTCGAACGTGGTGATGTGCTGTATTTCCAGCGGGTTCTTCTTCACGGGTCTGCCTCCTTCTGAAAAAAGCGGGCCGCTCCTCGCGGCCCGCCAGAATCGTACGTCTCGGCTCAGGGTGCCGGTACCTTCTCAGGCACTACTTCCTGCGCCAGGGTGAACTTCCCGTCCTTCACCAGGATGACCGTGACCCCCTTCTGGGGGATACGGCTCCCCGGCTGGAAAGTGATTGCCCCGGTGACTCCCGGCAGGTCTTTCGTTGCGTTCAGCGCTTCCCGGATGGCCTTGGGGTCGGCGGAGCCGGCGCGCTTGATGGCGTCCACCAGAAGCTTCACCGTGTCGTAGCCGAGACCGGCGAAAGCGTTTTCCGGCGGCGTCTTGTATTCCGCCTGGTAGGCGGCGATGAATGCCTTGACCGCGTCCGTGCCGAGGCTCGCGTCCATGAGAGAGTGCGTGGTGAAATAGACTCCCTCGGCGCCGGCACCCGCCACCTGGATGAGCAGGGGCGTGTCGTAGCCGTCACCGCCCATGATCGGCTTCTTGATCCCGGCGTCGCGGAACTGCTTGACGATGGTCCCGATATCATCCGGACCCGCCGAGATGTAGAGCATGTCGGGCTGGGTCTTCAGGCCCCGGAGCTTCGTGATCTGGGCGGAATAGTCCTTGTCCCCGGTCTGGTAGTTGTCTTCCAGGACGACCTTCCCGCCCAGCTCGGTGAACCGCTCCTTGAAGTATTTGCCGAGCAGGAGCGTGTACTCCATGCCCTTGTCGATCAGAAGGTAGGTGGTCTTCACTTTCAGGCTGCTGACCGCGTATTCCGCCCCTGCGGCGGCCTGCACATTGTCGCCAAAGCAGGCCAGGTAGAGATAGTCGGGCACCTGGTCAGGCAGTTTCGGCGAGGTTGCCCCTGAAGAGACGAACACGATGCCGGCTTTTGCAGCGGTCGGCGCCGCGGCCATCACCATGTCGCTGTCGCTGAACCCGAGCATCGCCACGACCTTGTCGGTCTGGGTGAGCTGGGTGGCGGAGTTCGCGATCGTGGCGGCGTCCGTCTTGCCGTCGAACGCCACGAGCTGGATCTGCTTGCCCAGCACGCCGCCGGCAGCGTTCACTTCTTTTGCGGCGAGCTTGGCGCCGTTTGCCGACGGTGCGTCGAGTGACGCCTGCGCGCCGGTCATGTTGTAGATCATGCCGATCTTGATTGTATTGCCCCCGCCCTTGCCGCCGCAGCCGACTGCGAGCAGGGACGCGGCTATCACCAGCACGAGTGCCAGTCTGGTTTTCATATACGATCCTCCTTCAATGGGGCAGATTATGTCACGACGGACGGCCCCGCTTCCAGCCCCCTTTGATGATCCGCCGGATGAGGCTTCCCAGCTCTATCTCGCGCCCGCCCATCAGGCCGGCCGGCTTGAACACGATGATCAACACGAACAGGATCGCCATCAGGATCTGGCTGGCTCCGTAGATGGGCGGAATATGCACGGATCCGACGTCCAGGCCGCGCTCCGCGTTGCGCAGGACCTCCGACAACACCGTGATGATGAAGACCCCGATGACGGATCCGCTTACCGAGCCCAGGCCGCCGATGACCAGCATGGTGATGACGGTGAATGCCTGCACGAAGAAGAATGACTTCGGCGAGAAGGAAGTGATGAAGTGGGCCCACAGGGATCCGGCAACGCCGGTGAGAAAGGCGCTGAAGCAGAAGGCCAGGAGCCGTGACCGGATGACGCTGACCCCGAGAGAGCGGGCGGCGATCTCGTCGTCCCGTGCCGCCCTCATGTCGCGGCCGAACTGCGACCTGCCGATCCTCCAGACCAGGTAGACGCTGAGCGCCGCCCAGATCCAGACGTTCCAGATGCTGGAATAGGGCGGCACCCCGGCAAACGTCCGGGCCCCCCTGGTCACCTGGTCCCAGTTCACCAGGACGACCTGGACGATCACGAGGAAACCGAGGGTCGCCACCGACACGTAGGCGCCCTTGAGCCTCATCAGGGATATCCCGACGACGAACGCAACGCACATGGCCACCGCTCCGCCGATCAGGGTCGCCGGAAGAAACGGGAGCGCCGCGTGCGACATCCACCCGGGCAGGCTGGGGAGATTGACCGCCTTCAGTGCCACGGGAAGCGTGCACACCGACGCGGCATACGCCCCGATTGCCATGAATCCCGTGTGGCCGAGGGAGAACACACCGGTGAACCCGCTGGACAGGTTGAGACTCACCACCAGGATGATATTGATGCCGATTCCGATCACGATCCTCTGCACGTAGTCGCCGGCAAAAAGCTCGGCCGCCGCGAGCAGAAGGGCGAGGAGCGCCAGCAGCAGTGCCGGGGGTGCCAGACGGAGCGCCGGCGCCTCGGGCCGCATCAGATCTTCTCCTTTTCCGTGCTGCCCAGGATCCCGTTGGGCCGGAACAGGAGCAGGGCGATCAGGATGACGAACACGAACGCGTCACGGTAGGGCGTGAGCGCGGAGGGCAGGAGGCCCTGCAGGAGGATCTCCAGTCCGCCGAGAACATACGCGCCGATCACCGCGCCGGGAAGGCTTCCCAGGCCGCCGATGACCGACGCGACAAAAGCCTTCAGCACCGGGTTGAATCCCATCAGGGGATCGATCTTTCCGACCCGTGCGCTCCAGAGAATGCCGACCACGCCCGCCAGGAATGAACCGATGGCGAACGCCGCCGCGATGACCTTGTTGACGTTGATGCCCATGAGCCGCGCAGCCAGGAGGTCCTGCGCCGCCGCCCGCATCGAGATGCCGACCTCGGTGCGCGTGACGAACAGGGTAAGGGCAAGAAGCAGGAAGGCCGCGACCGCGATGGCAATCAGGTCCAGGCTCGCCAGGCGCAGCGCGCCTGCCTCTATCACCGAGCGCAGGATTGCCGGCGCGGGGAAGGG
Source organism: uncultured Spirochaetota bacterium (assembly GCA_963734545.1). Lineage (GTDB taxonomy): Bacteria > Spirochaetota > Spirochaetia > SZUA-6 > Fen-1364 > Fen-1364. Next base: position 329,439 of record CAVTHO010000003.1, read on the forward strand.
GCGGGAAGTCGGCCGAAACAGGATGATCGCCAGGTTTTCCAGGAGGATCGTCACGGAGAAGGAGGTGAGCAGCATGGCGATCTCGTGGGCGCCGCGGATGGGCCGGTACGCCAGGCGTTCCATGAGCAGTCCCGCGAGCGTGCTCGCCAGGATCCCCGCCGCCGCGGCGACGAGGAAGGGGAGTCCCAGGACGATCAGAAGCAGCGCAACATAGCTTCCGACCATGATCAGGTCCCCGTGCGCGAAATTGATCAGTCTCAATATCCCGAACACCATCGCGAGCCCGATGGCCATGAGCGCGTACAGGCTTCCCACGCTGACCGCATTGATGAGCTGCTGCAGAATGAGCTCGGGTCCTGTCATTGTGTTCCGGTCTCCGGTGCCGTGCTGAGATACGCCTTCTCGATCTCGGGATTGGCCCTGAGCTCCTCCCCGGTCCCGCCGAACATCACGCTTCCACTGGTCAGCACGTAGCCGCGGTCAGCCACGGCAAGGGCCTGGCGCACGTTCTGCTCCACCAGCAGGATCGTGACACCCCGCTGGTGCAGCGCGCGGATGACCTTGAATATGGCCTGCACCATGATCGGCGCCAGACCGAGGGACGGCTCGTCGAGCATGAGAAGCCGCGGCTGGGCCATCAGCGCCCGGCCGATGGCCAGCATCTGCTGTTCGCCGCCGCTCAGCGTGGCCCCCGACTGGTTCCTGCGCTGGCCCAGCACGGGAAAAAGAGAGAAGACGAAATCCATGTCCGTGCGCGCATCCCGCTTGTCCCGTCGGCGGACCGCGCCCATGCGCAGGTTTTCCAGCACGCTGAGCGCGCCGAATATCCTGCGGCCTTCCGGGCAGTGAATCACGCCGAGATTGACGATGTCGAAGGAGGTTGCCCGCGCCAGGTCGGTGCCGTCGTAGAAGAGAGAGCCTGCCTGCGGCCGGACGATTCCCGAGATGGCCATCAATATGGAGGATTTCCCGGCGCCGTTCGCGCCCAGCAGGGTCACGAGCTCGCCGTCACGGACCTCGATGCTGATCCCTTTGAGCGCGTGCACGTGCCCGTAGGAGAGGTCCACCCTATCGAGCTTCAGCATCTTCCTCGACCTGTCCCAGGTAGGATTCGATCACCCGTGGATCACTGCGCACCTTTTCAGGCGTCCCTTCGGCAATGATCTGGCCGTAGTTCAACACCTGGATACGCTCGCAGAGCCGCATGACGAGCGGCATATTGTGCTCGACCAGGATGAGGGTGAGCTGATACTGGTCCCGAATGCGGCGGATGAGGTCGAGCACGAACGCGCTCTCGGCGCTGTTCATGCCGGCGGTCGGCTCGTCCAGCAGCAGGAGCTTCGGCTTCAGCGCGAGCGCGCGCACGATCTCCAGGCGCCGCTGGTCGCCGTAGGGAAGCGAGGTGGCCATTGCCCCTGCGCGGTCTTCCAGGCCGAACAGCCGAAGCTCGTCCAGGGATTCTTTCACCAGCCGTTCCTCGACCCGCTGGAATGAAGGCCACGTGAGGAGAGTCGGCAGCATGCGGCTCCGATCGTGGAGCTGGCGCGCGCAGGCCACGTTCTCCATCACCGTCATGCTGGAAAAGAGGCGGATATTCTGAAAGGTGCGGCCGATCCCCAGGTGCGCAATGCGGTCGGGGGGGAACCCCGTTATGTCGCGTCCTTGAAACCGGACGGTCCCCTGCGTGGGGCTGATGTGGCCCGTCAGCAGGTTGAAAACGGTGGATTTCCCCGCGCCGTTGGGTCCGATGATGCCGAGGATTTCCCCGGCGTGAAGCCGCAGCCGGTACCGTTCCACCGCGCGCAGGCCCTTGAACGTCTTGGACAGATCCTCGACTTCAAGCAGTACCCCACGCGAGCTGTCAGCGGTGCCGGGCATCGGTCCGTGTATAACACAACGCGACGGCTTGGGGAAGGCGGCCCGTAGGCAGGGATGCCGAGGGACGCTATAATCTGCCCCTCATGCCGGATGCAGGTGGATACGGCCTCGACACGTCTCACCTGAACGCAACCGAGACATACCGCGATTTCCAGCTCGGCCATATCACTGAAAAGCTCACGCTCGTCGACTCTTCGCTCGCGCTTTCGGACGCCGTCATGTTCGTCGAAAAGGATCCCACGCTGCGCGGGCTCGCGGTGGAGGAGCTGGACAAGGTCATCGGCGTCGTGACCCGGGAGACCATCATGGAAAAGGCCGGCTCACGAATCGAGTTGTTCAAGGGCAAAGCCATCAAGGCCTATCTGCTGGACGACTCGATACGCTACGACGCGCGGGACTATTGCGAGAAGGCGTTCTACGAAGTCATCAGGATCGAAGACAGGAAAATCGTCAATCTCATCATCTACGAGGGGACGCATTTCTTCGGCGTCATTCCGGTCAATCATCTGATCCGGCACGTCTCGCGGATACGCGAGCTGGCGTACGAGCAGGCCAGATACATCCAGCAGTTCTTCCTGCAGAAGAGCGACGAAAGGATCGAAGGCCTGGACTTTGCGCACCTCATCAGGATGGCCCACCAGATCGGCGGGGATTTCTTTCACATCAGGAAGATCTCGGCCACCCAGTCCCTCTTTGCCTGCTTCGACGTGGCCAACAAGGACATCGCTGCCTCTCTCACCACCGGGCTCCTGAGCTCGTTCTTCTCCATGTACTTCGATCTGCAGAGACAGGACTTCGAGCCGCAGGACCTGACGAGCGCATTGAACAGGATTCTCGTCGAGCAGACGCCGGCGGATATCTTCGTGGTGGGGGTGATACTGTTTTTCGATCGGGAGCGGAAAATCGTCAGGATATTCAATCACGGGTTCTCGCCGCTCTTTATATCGACGCCCCGGGAGAACAACCTTTCGAAGCTGGTGCGCCAGAACTCCAGCCTTCTGCCGCTTGGAATAAACGCGGATCTCGACATCCCGGCCGGAGTCCGGGAAGTGCCGATCGCGCCTCACACGAAGTTTTTCATCTACTCGGACGGCCTGCTCGACGCGCTGGACATCCGCGGGAACCGTTTCGGAGAGAACCGGATCAAGGAGTTCGTCGTTTCGAACATGAAGCTGAGGCCGGCTGCATTCGTGAAAAACCTGCAGGAGGAATTCGACGCATTTGTCGGGGATGCGATACAGGCCGATGATTTCACCGCAATCATGATCGAGGTCGAGTAGCGCCTTTTATTCGTCGATTGCCATGGGATTGCAGAGGTTGTCGTCACACGCGGCGACCCTGCCGCAGTTGAAGCAGATGAAACGGGGCGCGCGGGCCATCTCCTGGATCTCCTTGAACTTTCCGCTGCCCGCCAGCACGCAGAGATGTCCCTCGTGCTCTCCTTTGCATGATGCCTGTTTCATGATGGCCCATTACACCCGCCCCTTGAGCAAAAGTCAAGCGAGGAGGGAGGTGATGGAGCGGGCCATGGACCCGAGAAGCAGTGCGCACGAAGCGGCTCCCGGGTCCAGGTTTCCGCGCGACCGTTCTCCGAGCCGGCTGGCGCGTCCGACCTTTGCCACGAGGTCTCTGGTCGATTCCTTGCCCTTCTCTGCTGCCGCTGCCATGTCCGCGAGCGCCCGCGCAAAATCGTTCCCGGAGGCAGCCGCTTCCTTGTACGCCCCGAGGGCCGGAACAAGGGCATCGATCATTGTCTTGTCGCCGATTCCGGCGTTCCCCAGGGATGAGACCGCGTTCGTTCCCCGCTCGAGCATCTGCTGAAAGACGTCGATGCCGACGGCTTCGTGATCCCGCGCCGCCCGGGACATCTCGAGGAAGAAGCTTCCGTACAGGGGCCCCATGGCCCCGCCGATCTCGGCCATGAGCACGCGTCCGAGGGTCTGGAGCCCTTTGGCAAAGCCCCCCGGGTCGGCCTCCAGGAGCTGCCGGCAGAGCGTGAACCCCTTGTTCATGTTGACCCCGTGGTCGCCGTCACCGATGGCGCCGTCGATCTCGCTCAGAAGGCCGAAATTCTCCTGGATCGTCTTGATCATGTCGAGGACGATGCCTTCACCGTCCCGGTCCTGAAAGGCTTTTTTCACCGCGCCGCCTTCCGGCCGAATTGCGTGAGACCCATGGATTCCGCCTCCAGGTCCACCAGCTCTTTCAGCTCGCCGTCGAGCCTCATCAGCGTCAGGGTCACTCCCATCATTTCGAGCGATGTGAAGTAGTTGCCGACATACGGCCTGTAGACGGTAATCCGGCTCTTTTCGAGCAGACGCGCGACAGCGTCGTACAGGATATAGAGCTCCATGACAGGCGTGGCGCCGAGACCGGAAACCAGGGCCACGACTTCGTCTCCCGATGAGAACGGCAGGTCGGGCAGAATCACATCGAGCATCATTTCGGCCATGTCCGCTGCCGGCTTCAGGGTATCCACGCTGATTCCCGGCTCGCCGTGGTGGCCGATTCCCACCTCCATCCTGCCGGCCTCGATCGTGAAGTTGGGCTTTCCGACCGCCGGGATGGTGCAGGGCGTAAGGCCGATGCCGATGCTGCGTGTATTGTCGATGGCTTTCCGGGCGGCCGCAATCACCTCGTCGAGACTGCCGCCAAGGGCCGCCTTTGCGCCGCCGACTTTCCACATGAGCACCTCGCCGGCCACCCCGCGGCGTTTTTCCCGCTCGGTCTTCGGGGCCGACGGCACGTCATCGTTGGCGACAACGGTTTTGACTTCGATCCCGTCGTCCCGGGCAAGCTGTATTGCCAGCTTGACGTTCATATTGTCCCCGGCATAGTTGCCGTAGAGGCAGGCCACGCCTTTGCCCGCGTGGGCGGCCCTGAACGCGTCTGAGAAGGCCTGGGCGGACGGCGAGGTGAAGACCTCGCCCACCGCCACGGCATCCACCATGTTCTTTCCGACATAGCCGATGAAAGCCGGTTTGTGGCCCGAGCCCCCACCGGTGACAACCCCCACTTTGCCCGGGATCGGGGCATGCACGTACGAGAGGACCCGGGGGTTCTTCGTCCCCTTGACGAGATTCGGATGCGCCAGGGCAAAACCTTTGAGCATATCCTCCACGACCTGATTGGGATCATTGATGATGCGCTGCATGGTGACCTATGCCTGGCGCCGTCCCGGCAGCGGGAGCAGGCCGGACCGTATCCCCATGTGCGCGGCATACCCCGGGTGCCGCGCGAGCATCCGCCTGTCCATCATCGGCACGCTCACTCCCAGGAAAAGACCGGTGATGGCGATGGGCCCGATGATCGTCCACCACCAGGCGGGATTCGCCGCCAGCCCGAACAGGTACACGCCCCACCAGAACAGAACCTCGCCGAAATAGTTGGGATGACGGGAGAGCGCCCACAGGCCGGTGTCCAGGATCTGCCCGCGAGCTCTCTCGGAGGCCAGGAACCGCCGGAGTTGCCTGTCCGCGAGGCCTTCGACGCCGATTGCCGTCACGGTGACCACGAGGGCCAGGAGATCGAGCACGCCGGCAGCGCGGCTGCCTTCCGCCAGCGCGGGAACGAGAGACATGCACCCGAGGAAAACCAGGATCGTGGGAAAAAGATGAAATCCGAGGAAGCTGACCGGCCAGTATGCGGCACCCAGGCGCCGATAATCGGCATACCGCCAGTCCTCGTCGGCCAGACCATGCCAGCGGCGCAGCCAGTTTGCCGTCAGGCGCACCGCCCAGAAGAGGACGAGCGCAAGGAGGACGAGCTGGCGCGGCGTCAGGCCGGCGGAGAACTGCAGCATCCAGTAAAGCCCGATGGGAAAGGGCGCGACGCTCCAATAGGGATCGTAGACGCTGGAGTTGTCCAGCGCGAGGCTGAAAGCGAAAACCACGATGGTTGCCGCAATGTCGGCAAGCGCCGCGGCAAGCACGGGTGAACCGCTGCCGGCCAGGCGACAGACTCCGGCCGCGGTGAGGCCCGCGACCAGGTAGGCCAGGAGGATCAGAAGGAGGGAGCGGTTTTTGCTCATCTTTGTCGTCGGCATCGTATGTCCTTTCTCTTCGATCCTACCATGGGATCGGCTGTTTGCGTATTGCCGGCTGGCAGGAAGGGCAGTAGAACGAATCGTAGCCCAGCACTCCGGCACGCCGAATCGTGGTTCCACACCTGGGGCAGGGCTGGTCCTTCCTTCCGCGGACCCGCATATGGTCGCGGACCTTCACCTCGATGGGCATTCCCGCCTTTTCCACCTCGGCGATTCCCCACGCGATCACCGACCGGATGCTGTCATAGAGACCGCGGCGCTGCTCGGTGGAGAGGCTGCTGCATGAAGTTTTCGGGTGGATGCCTGCCGCGAACAGGATCTCATCCGCGTAGGCGTTTCCGATGGCGCTCAGCGCGGTCTGATCCATCAGGAACACCCTTGCCTGGTGCCGGCGCCCGGCGATCAGCCCTTCGAACTTTTCAAAGGTGAATGCATCCGACAGAACATCCACGCCCTGTCCCTCGTAGCCGGGGATCGATTCATGACTTCCCGGGGCCGTGAGGTAGACCTTGCCCATGCGTTTGTCGTCGCCGTACCGAAGCCATTCCCCGTTGTCCAGGCGCAGGGAAAAGCACTGGTGGGGGACGGGCTTTTCCCCTGCCGCGGCTATCTGGAGCCTGCCGGCGAGCATGCAGTGCACGATGAGCTCGGCGCGGCCGCTCAGCCCGAAGGCCAGAAACGGGCCATGCCGGGCCAGGCTCTCGATCCGCCTGCCCTGCAGCGCCGCGATGAAGCCGCCCGTGCCGGCCAGGAGCATGCGGATGACGATCGGCTCCTTCACGACGATCTCGTCGATACGCCGGTTCTCGATCCGGTGCCCGAGGTGTGTGACGATGTAGTGCAGGTCGGGAAGCTCCGGCACGTTCTCGAGTTGACCGCGCGGAACGCCTCTTGTCAACGACCGATCGGCCGCGTCAAGGAAATTTCCTGAGCCATGGCAGCAACCTGGATCTTATCTCGTTCATATTAATGGTTTGGTGTTCCAATCATTAATAAGGCAGGAACGCTTTCCAGTACGGCGGGGTAGGGCGGGGTATGGCTGGGTACGGCGGGAACGGCTGGCTACGGCGGGGAACGGCTGGGTAGGGCGGGGTAGGCGGCGGGGTGCGGCCTGGCTTGTTCATGTCTGCCAAAGGCGGCGACCTCTACATCCGGCGTTTGTCCACCACGCGCCGTGTCTTGCCCTCGATCTGCCGGGCAATGGTCCGGGGTTCCACCAGCGTGACCCGCGCCTTGACGCCGATGAGGGAGTCTATCTCCGCCGCGACGCGCACCTTCAGCTTTTCCAGGGATTTCATCTCATCCATTTCCGGCATGGATTCCGAGATCTCCACGCGCACCTCGAGGGTATCGATGCCCGCCTCCCGGTCCACCACTATTTCATAGTGGGGCTGCAGGCCGCTCACGCTCAGGATGATCTGCTCGATCTGGGAAGGGAAAACCTTCGAGGCCCCCATGATGATCAGGTCGTCGATCCTTCCGCGCACGCGTGACATCCGCTTCAATGTTCTTCCGCACACGCACGTCTCGGTGGAGAGGACGCCGAGGTCCCCGGTCCTGTAGCGGATCAGGGGAAAGCCCTCTTTCGTGATGGTGGTGAATACCAGCTCCCCTTCCGCTCCCGGGGGCACGGGCGTAAGGGTACGGCTGTCCACCGCCTCGACGATGAAATGGTCCTCGTTGACATGCAGCCCGGCCCGGGCCTCGCACTCGAAGGAAACCCCGGGGCCCAGGATTTCCGTGAGCCCGTAGTTGTCGAAGGTGGTGATACGGAGGGAGCTCTCGATCTGCTCACGCAGCCCTTCGCTCCAGGGCTCGGCGCCGAGAAAGCCCGCTTTCAGGGACAGCTTTTCCGGATCTATGCCCTTTTCCGCCAGCGCGGCGGCAATGGCGATTGCGTACCCGGGCGTGCACGCAAGCGCGGTGGGCTTGAAGTCCCTCATGATGAGGGCCTGCTTCTCCAGCGCTCCGGTAGAAGCGGGGATCACGGAGGCGCCGATCTTCTCCGCGCCGTAGTGGAACCCCAGGCCGCCGGTGAACAGACCGTAGGTGAAGGCCACCTGGATCACGTCGTGCTCGGTCATGCCCCCCGCGGAAAGCACGCGCGCCACGCACTCGGCCCACATCCTTATGTCGTTTCTCGTATAGCCGACCACGACAGGGCTGCCCATGGTGCCGGAGGTGGACTGGATGCGCACGATGTCGCGCAGGGGGAACGCGAACATGCCGTACGGATAGCTTTGCCTCAGGTCTTCCTTCGTCGTGAAGGGGAGCCCGGCCAGGTCGGAGAGAGAGCGCACGTCATCCGCGCGGGCGCCCTTGCCCGACAACCCCTGCCGGTAGAAGGCCACATTGCGCACGGCGCGATTCAGCGTTGCCTGCAGCCTTTCCAGCTGCAGCTGCGCCATCGCCTCCGCGTCCAGCTTTTCGTACTTCTCGTTCCAGATCATCTCACGTGCGTCCTTTCACTCGTCGATGCGCCGGTACTCCCTGCCCAGGTATGCGCGGCGCACGTCGTGATTGCCCGCCAGCTCCTCCGCGGTGCCCTCCACCATGACGCGGCCTGTCTCCATCACGTATCCGCGATCCGCTATGGCCAGCGCCGCCCGCGCGTTCTGCTCCACGAGGAGCACCGTCTTTCCCTGCCGGCGAAGCCCGGCGATCACGGAGAAGATCTCCCGCACCACGAGAGGGGCAAGGCCGATGGACGGCTCGTCCAGCATGAGGAGGCCCGGCTTCGCCATGAGCGCGCGGCCGAGGGCGAGCATCTGCTGCTCGCCGCCGGACAGCGTGCCCGCCGTCTGTGCGTGCCTTCCGCCCAGGACCGGGAAAAGCGCATAGATCTCCTCGATGTCGCTGTCCACCCGGCGCCGCCCGTCCCGCCGCGCCCTCAGGTAGGCGCCCAGGAGCAGGTTCTCCCTCACGGAAAGCTCGGCAAAGATCTGTCTGCCTTCCGGCACCAGGACGCATCCCCGGGAGGCGACGGCCTCGGCGGGCAGCGAGGTGATGTCGGCCGATGCGAATACGGCCGTGCCCGAGGAGGACCTGACGATCCCCGCAATGGCATTGAGCAGCGTGCTCTTGCCGGCCCCGTTCGCGCCGATGATGGTCACGATCTCGCCGGCGTTCACGTGCAGGGACACTCCGTGCAGGACCTCCAGGCCGTCGTAGCCGGCGCGCAGGTTCCGTATCCTAAGCATCGCCCTCTCCCAGGTACACGGCCACGACATGTCGATCCGCCTGCACGTCCCGCGGCGCGCCCTCGGCGATTCTGCGGCCCGCGCTGAGCACGAGCACCTCGTCGGAGATGCCCATGACCAGGGACATGTCGTGCTCGACGATCAGCACGGTGATCCCGCGGTCCCTGATTTTCCCGATCAAAGCCCCCATGTCCTCCGTCTCCGCGGGATTCAGGCCGCACGCCGGCTCGTCCAGCAGCAGCAGGCGCGGCTCGGATGCCAGGGCGCGGGCGATCTCCACCACCCTCTGCCGTCCGAAGGGAAGGCTTGCCGCGTCACGATGCGCGAGATCGGCCGCTCCCAGCTCATCCAGCACGGCCAGGCACGCCTCCCGCGCGTGCGCCTCTCTCCGGCCGGTGATCGCGGGGCCGATGATGCTTGCCGCGAACCCGCCGCGGGTGCGGACGTGCCGGCCCACCATCACGTTTTCCAGGACGCTCATGCGGGGGAAAAGGCGCGTGGCCTGGAAGGTGCGGGAGACGCCGCGCCGGGCGATCTGGTGGGGCGGCAGCCCACCTGTCGGGCGTCCGTCGAACAGGATGGATCCGGACGCGGGCGCGAGGCTTCCCGCGATGAGATTGAAGAGGGTGGTCTTTCCCGCGCCGTTCGGGCCGATGATGGCCTTCACGATTCCGGCGCGGCAGGAAAAGCTCACGTCGTCGATGACGTGCAGGCCGCCGAACCAGCGGTGAAGCCTGCTCACTTCGAGAAGCGCGTGGCTCATCGCGCGTTTCCCGCGCGGCCGCGCCGCGCGAACAGGCCGAACACTCCCTGCGGCGCGAACAGCATGATCCCCACGAGGATGGCGCCGAATACCGCGTCATCGTAGAGACCGAATGCCCCGCGCAGCGAGAGGAAGGTAAGCACCGTGGAAACGGCAAGGGTTCCCCAGAGGCTCCCCATGCCGCCGGCCGCCACGAGCGCCACGTAGCGCACGGACTTCATCACTCCTGCCTCACCGGGGCCTATGCCGCCGTTGAAGAACGCGAGGCAGGCCCCGCCCACCCCGGCGTACAGCGCGCTCAGGACGAACGTGGCAAGCTTGAATCGCGCCACGTCGACACCCATGGCCGCGGCGGCGTCCTCGTTGCCGTGTATGGCCCGGAGCGCCCGGCCCACGCGCGAGTGCACGAGGTTGATCGCCGTCAAGAGGCCGGCCAGGACCAGGCCCCACGCGATGTAGTAGTTCGGCACGCGCAGCGCCTTCCTGCCCGGTGATTGCCAGTCCGGCAAACAGGGGGAAGGCCGGGATGTCGGAGAGACCGTCCGCTCCGCCGAACAGGTTTGTGCCGAGCAGGACGCGGAGCACAATGATGCCGAACGCCAGTGTCGCCATGGCGAGGTAGTGCCCCCGCAGGCGCAGGACGGGGATCCCGATCAGGAGCGCCACGAGACCCGTGATGAGGATCGCGGCCGGCAGCGACACCCATGATGCGAAGCCCACGGTTGCCAGCACGGCCGCCCCGTACCCGCCGATTGCGAAGAAGCCCCCGTGCCCCATGGAGACCTGGCCGGCATAGCCCATGAGCAGGCAAAGGCCCAGCGCCACCAGTGTGTAGTAGGCGGACATGGTGAGCTGGGTCATGTAGAACTCGAGCTTCAGCGCGGAAAGCCCCACCTGGACGAGGATGATGAGCAGGAGAAGGCAGAAGACAGGGAAGTAACGCCTGAGGTACGTACGCACGCGGCGCCTTTCAGCCGCCGGCCCGGACGGGCGCCGCCTGCCTGCGCGCGAAAAGGCCCTGCGGCTTGAGGACGAGGATCAGGAGCAGGATCCCCAGCGCCACCACATCCTTGTACGCCAGCGGCAGGACACTCACGCTTGCCGTTTCCAGCACTCCCACCACCAGGCCGGCAGCCACGGCAGCAGGGACGCTCCCCGAGCCCTCCCAGCACGGCACAGGTGAATCCTTTGACTGCAAGTGATGAGCCCATGTCGTACTGGGTTTGCGTGAGCGGGGAGACGGCGCAGCCGGCCAGGGCGCCCATCGCGGCCGCCAGGAAGAAGGAAAGCGTGACCACGGTGGAGGCGCGGATGCCGCAGAGACGGGCCGCCGTGGGATTGGACGCGCAGGCGCGCATGGCCTTGCCCAGCAGCGTGGACCGGAAGAACAGGGTGAGGCCGACCACCATGAGCCCGGAGATCAGCAGCACCCAGAGAAGCTGGGGCGAGATGCGGGCGCCCAGCACGGCCAGGGAGGAGGTCTCATCACCGGAGAAGAACGGCAGGGCGTGCACTTTTTCATCCCAGATGTGCAGCCCCGCCTCCCGCAGGAGGATGGACAAGACCGATCGTGATGATGATCATCCGCAGCACGGCGGGGTTCTTCAGCCAGGAGAGGAACACGATCTGCAGAAGGACCCCCGCGGCGCCGGTGGCGAGCACGGCCACGGCAATTGCCGCGGGGAGCGGCAGCACGGGGGCCAGAGAAATGGCGATCATGCCCGCCGAGCATCAGGAACTCGCCCTGGGCGAAGTTGATGATGCCCGTCGCGTTGTAGACGACGGTGAACCCGATGGCAACGACGGCGTACACGCTCCCGGTCGCGATCCCGGCCAGCAGGTACTGGAGGAGCTGTGTCGCCTGCATGCTCCCGCGCGCCTACTTCTTGTACAGCGCGAACTCGCCGTTCTTCACGGTGAGCATCTCGAACGCGTCCATCGTGAGCCCGTTGTGGTCCGTCGGAGAGAAGCTGAAGATCCCCCCCGTGCCGGCGATGCCCTTCAGGCCTTCAATGGCATCCCGGACTTTGCCATGGTCAACGCTCCCCGCGCGCTTCACCGCCTCAGTCAGCACGAGAAAGGCGTCGTACGCGTGCCCGCCGAAGGTGCTGACGTCTTCCTTGAACCTCGCCTCGTATTCCTTCTTGTAGGAGGTGAGAACCTGCTTCTGCGGATGCCCCGCGGGGAGCACGTCCGCGACCAGGAGCCTGCCGGCAGGGAAGATGATGCCGTCCGCGGCCTTTCCCGCCATGGTCACGTAGTTGATGTTTCCGAACCCGTGACTCTGGAACAGGGGAATCTCGAAACCCATCTGCTTCATGTTCTTGGGCACCAGTGACTGAGCCGGCTCGACGGACCAGTTGACCACGGCCTGCACGTTCTGCAGCCTTGATCTTGGTGAGAACGCCGGTGAGGTCGGTTGCGGTGGACTCGTACACCTCGGTGATTGCCAGGTCGATGCCATTGGCCGGCGCCAGCTTTTCAAGCTGCGCCTTGCCGCCCTGGCCGAAGCCTGAGTTGCTCACCACGGCCCCGATCCGGGTAATGCCCAGCTTCTTCATGGTGGTGAAGATCATCTGAGCGGCAAAGCTGTCCATCTGCGGGGTCTTGAAAACCCATTTGGCCACGGGATTGACGATTGTCTCCGCAGCGGCGCAGGAGATGAGGATCGTCTCATTCTCGTCGCAGTAGCTCTTGATCTTCATGCTCTCACCGGTGGTGGAGGGCCCGATGATCGCCAGGACCTCCTGCTCCTCGACGAGCTGCTTGGCGAAGGAGAGGGCCTTTTCGGCGTTGCCCTGCGAGTCCTTCATGAAAAGCTCGATCTTCCTGCCGCCGATCCCTCCCGCCGCGTTGGCGTCATCGACGAGCATCTGCATGGTCCTGGATTCAGGCAGGCCGAGGTTGGCGGCAGGGCCGGTAATAGCGAAGATGGCGCCGATTCTGATGGCCCCTGTATCAGCCGCAAAGCTGGAAGCGGTCAGAAGCGCCGCAAGACCCAGACAGAGGACGAGTTTCTTACTGGACATGACCTTCTCCTTGGAAATGCGGGAATTGAATATTTATACATACAAGTGGATTTTCTGCCGTCTGTCAAGAACGCGGCAGAGGCGCGATTCACGGATCGGAGTTGGGGTCCATGTCCGATTCGCCTGTTTCCGCGCGGTCCTTCCCGAGAGTCTTGGCCCGGTACAAGGCGCGATCTGCACGCGCAATGAGCAGCTCCGCGGTAATGGCCTCATTCGCGCGCGTTGATGCGATCCCCATGCTGATGGTCACCCGTCGATTCATCGTGGAGCCCTCGTTTTCCATCCGCAGGGCCCTGAGATCGTCGAGGACCGCTTCAGCCACCATGCGCGCGCCCTCCAGAGGGGTGTCGGGCAGCAGCAAGGCAAACTCGTCGCCGCCGAAGCGCGATACAAAATCAGCGGGCCGGCGCGCGCCTCGGGCAAGGGCTCCTGCCACGGCGACAAGGCACCGGTCACCTGCCTGGTGGCCGTACGTGTCGTTGTATTCCTTGAAGAAATCCACGTCACAAAGAATGAACGAGAGCGATCGAGGGAGGGGCCTCTGCCGTCCCTGGCGGGCCAGGGAACGGCACTCCTGTTCGAAGCGCGCGTCCAGTCCGCGCCGGTTGGCGAGCTTCGTGAGGTCATCCGTTATGGCCATTGCGCCGAGCTCCTCGTTGAGACGAGCGAGCGTGGCGGCCCTGCCCTGGAACCCGATATACTCGTGCGCCGTGATGTAAAGCAGAGAAGTGGCGAAGCAGAGGAACCCGTATTCCAATATGAACTGCACGCCTGCGATGATGCCGTTGGACACCAGTGCATCGTGAATGCCCAGCGCAATGAAGACGAAGAGCCCCGCGGCGAAAATGCGCCTGTAGGACCTTTCCCGCGTTTTGATCGTTATCCAGAAGAACAGGGAGAAGAGGGCTGCGGCCAGGAGGAGCGCCATGAACAGGGCTCCCATCGGTCCCAGCGCCGATTCAACGTAAGGCCGCGGCACCCATCGAAAGGACCGGGAGACCAGCACGGGGCTCACGATCAGGTCCGTCAACCACAGGACGCCCAGCACGACGAGAAAGAGGGGACCTCCGATACGGTGATACCACCGCCCCGGAATCTGGAGAAAGGAAAAGGTGTAGCCGCAGATGGAATGCGCCATCAGGACAAGGAAGGAAAACTGCGCCTTGTCCAGGGTCTGCTGGAGGGGGGTCGCGGGCGCGATGAACTGGAGGAAGACGAAAAAGGCGTAGCCCGCGGAGGAGAGGGAAAAAAGCGCTGCCCATGCATTCGATGTAAGCTTCCGCTGCCTGACGAAGAATATGCTCTCGAATGCGACAAAAAAGAGCGCCACGACCGATACGGAGAGCGAACCAGCCGCGGACAGTGGAAGCGAGTTCCAGGTCATCGAGGGACCATGGTTGTTACAGCGCCTTCAGCTCTTCCGCGCGCACGATGGCGATGCCGTTCTTTTCCAGCACCTGTAAGGCGCGCTCCCTGTCATCGATCTTGCAGATCACGATGGCGTTGTCCCGGGTCTTTTCCACGTAGGCATACATGTACTCGACATTCACGTTGTCCTCGTCGAGCACCTCGAGAATTCTTGCCAGCCCGCCCGGCTTGTCTTCCACCTCGACGGCGATCACCTCCGTCACCTGGGCAACGAAGCTGTTTGCCTTGAGAACTGTCAGGCATCTCTCGGGGTTGTTCACGATGATCCGCAGCACGCCGAAGTCCGCCGTGTCCGCCAGGGAGAGGGCCCTGATATTGATTTTCTCCCGTGAGAGTGTCTGGGTGACTTCCGCCAGCCTTCCCTTCTTGTTCTCCAGGAATACGGATATCTGTTTGACGCTCATGATGCCCTCCTATACCTGCCGCTTGTCGATGATCCGCTTCGCCTTGCCCTCGCTGCGCGCAATGGTTTTCGGCTCCACGAGGCGCACACGCGTGTGGATGTTCAGGGCTGCGTACAGCTCCTCCTCGATTCGCCTTTCCATCCGCTCGAGGCCCCTGATCTCGTCGGAAAACACTTTTTCATTCATCTCCACCTGCACTTCCAGCTCGTCAAGCTGGTCGCGGCGCTCCACAACGAGCTGGTAGTGGGGCTCGGTGCCTTCCACTTTCAATATAATCTCCTCGATCTGGGAGGGGAACACGTTGACGCCGCGGATGATGAGCATGTCATCGGTGCGCCCCAGGACCCGGTGCATGCGCACCGTGGTCCTGCCGCACGTGCAGGGCGCCCGCTCGAGGTAGGTAATGTCCCGGGTGCGATAGCGGAGCACCGGCGTGCCCTCCTTGGTGAGGGTGGTGATCACCAGCTCGCCCTTCTCGCCGTCCGGCAGCACCTTCCCCGTGCCGGGATCTATGACCTCGGCGTAGAAATGGTCCTCGTTGATGTGCAGGCCGGCGTGATGCTCGCATTCCATTGCCACCCCCGGGCCGATGATCTCCGTGAGCCCGTAGATGTCGATGGAGAGGAGGCGCAGCTTCTGCTCGATCTCGGTGCGCATGCTCTCGCTCCACGGCTCGGCCCCGAAGAACCCGGCCTTCAGTCCTACCTCCGATAGATCCAGACCTTCTTCCCGGGCCGCCTCGGCAAGGTAGAGCGAGTAGGACGGGGTGCAGGTCAGTACCGTGGACTTGAAGTCCCGCAGAATGGCGAGCTGGCGCTTCGTGTTGCCGCCCGAGATGGGGATCACCGTGGCGCCGATCCTGCGCGCCCCGTAATGCACACCGAGACCGCCGGTGAACAGGCCGTACCCGTAGGCGTTCTGCACGATGTCGTGCCGGGTGGTTCCCCCTGCTGCCAGCGTGCGCGCCATGGCCTCGGCCCACACGTCGATGTCGCCGGCCGTGTACGCGTCCACGACCGGTTTTCCCGTCGTGCCGGATGACGTGTGGATCTCAACGATGTCGTGGAGCCCCACCGCGAGGAGCCCGTACGGATACACATCGCGCATCTCGTCCTTGGTGGTAAACGGCAGGCGCGTAATGTCGCCGATTCCCTGGATGTCCTGGGGCCTCACGCCCATACCGGCCATCTTCTTCTGATAGAAGGGGACCCTCCGATACAGGACATCCACGAGGCGTCCCAGCCTTTCCCCCTGCAGGTGCGCCATGGCCGGCGCCGGCGAGGGACTCGAAGTCCGTGTTCCAGATCATCAGGCTCCTCCTACAATCTGTATATCTCGGCGTCGGAGATGAGGCGAATGCTGGTGCCGGCAAGCGCTTTTTCAGCCTCGGGGAATTTTTCAACCTCGAATACTATAGCGGCCTTTTTTCCTTCCTCGATCACGAAGCCGTAGCAGTCCTCCACGTTCACTTTCGCGGATGCGAGGCCCACCAGAAGCTCGTGCATGGCGCCCGGCCTGTCGTCGATCAGGGCCACGAGGATCCTGCGCCGGGTGACCGTGAACCTGCCTTCCTTCAGCGCCTCCAGCCCGCGATCCGGATCGTTCACCAGCACGCGCACGACGCCGAACTCGCCCGTGCTGGCCATCGAGATGGCGCGGATGTTCAGGCCCCTCTCCGTCAGCGCGCGGGTGATCTTTTCCAGCTTCCCCGGCTCATTGACCACGAACACGGACAGGTGGTACGCCATCTCAGCACCCCTGCCCGGAAAGCTTCCGCTTGTCGATCACGCGCACCGCTTTGCCCTCCGCCGCGGGCAGGCTGCCCGCCTCCAGCAGCCTCACCACGGGCGTCAGGCCCGTCTCTTCCTTCAGCGCGCCCAGCACGCGCGCCTGCAGGCCTTCCAGCTGGGACAGCGTTCCCTGGAACGCATCCGCCGCCAGCTCCACGCTCACGTGCAGCCGGTCCATGTAGTTCTCGTCGTGGATCTCGATGAGGTAGTTGTTCCCGATGCCCGGCAGGCGCATCAGGCTCTGCTCGATCTGCATGGGGAAGACGTTCACCCCGTTGATGATGAGCATGTCGTCCGACCGGCCGCGGATGCGGTCGATGCGCCTGTGCGTGCGCCCGCAGGGACAGGGGCCCGGAAGGATCCGCGTGAGGTCCCGTGTGCGGTAGCGCACGAGCGGCGTGCCTTCACGGGCAATCGAGGTGAGCACCAGCTCTCCGCACTCGCCGTCCGGAAGGACCTTGCCGCTCTCCGGGTCGATGATCTCCACGATGAACTGGTCCTCCCAGATGTGCATGCCGGACTGTTCAGGGCACTCGAAGGCCACGCCGGGACCGCACATCTCGGAGAGACCATAGGAATTGTACGCGCGGATGTTCCATGTCTGCTCGATCCGCTGCCGGGTCTCTTCCGTGTGCGGCTCGGCGCCGACGAATGCCATGCGGAGGCTGAAGTCCCTGCGCGGATCCAGCCCCATCTCCTCGACATGGGTGGCGAGCCGCAGCGCATAGCTGGGAAGGATGTGGATCACCGTGGTCTTGAAATTCTGCATGAACCAGATCTGCCGCTTGCTGGTGCCCGTGCCGATGGGGATCGTCATGGCCCCGAGCTTCTCGGCGCCATAGTGGAAGCCGAGGCCGCCGGTGAACAGGCCATAACCCATCATGTTCTGGAAAACGTCCGTGCGGCGCATGCCGGCCATGTACATGCAGCGCGCAACCAGGTCTCCCCACGTTTCGATATCCTTGTCCGTGTGGTAGATCACGGTGGGGTTGCCCGTGGTGCCCGAAGAGGAGTGCAGGCGCACGATGCTCTCCAGCGGGACCGCGAGGAAGCCGTAGGGAAACCCTTCCCGCAGGTCGGCCTTGGTCGTAAAGGGAAGGCGCGAAAGCTCGCGGGGCGAGGAAAGACCACGCGCGCCGTTGCTCCCGTAGAGCCTCGCGTAGAAGGGTGCCTGCAGCGCGCGCTCGACGGTCGCCGTGAGCCGCTCACACTGCAGCCGTTCGAGGGACTCCCGGTCCATCGTCTCGATATCCTTGTCCCAGTACATGGTGGTGCCTTCGGTGTATACCGGAAATGAATGCTTTTGCAAGCTCGCGCGCCGGGTCGACTAGTCGTCCATGAGATCTCTTAGTGCGTCGGCCGCCTGTGCCGCGAAACTCTCGGGAAGATCATGTTCGACATCCTTCATTATGCGCGCCACAACACGGACGCCGGCCGACTCCAACGCTGAAACCACCGGACGGGATCGCGTGTTGGCAGGGTCGCGCTCCCCGAGCAGAAAAGCCCCGCGCGTATGCCCGGGAACGGCAACGAGTGGCGAAAAATCGTATCCGGAAGGGAATGACGGGATGACGGACAGCCACGGAATGCCTGCCTCGTGAGCCAATTCCAGCGCGAGCCTCCCGCCCTGGGACGCCCCGGCAATGATCATTCCTTCCATCTGGATGCCTCGTTTGCGCCGGCAGTCATCCAGATGCGTGCGAAGCTCCCCGCGCGCCAGCTCCGTGTCGTCCCAGCAGAAGCCCGCGCTGTCGAACACCTGCGAGGACTGGGGAATGATCAGCGTCCAGCCCTGGTCCACGAGCTGCCGCCAATGCGCGGCGAAACCCGAAGCCGTGTCTCCGCGCCGATGGATTGCGACGAGGGTGCGCGGCTCCCACGTTGCCGTGGCAGGCGCCAGCACCAGGCATTGAGGGCGTGAGAGCGCCTGCGCTGCGCGGAACCGCAGGCCGCATTCTTCCCGCACGGCCGCGAAGCCGGCAGCGCCGCGAACGGGATCGAGGTCGCCGTCATCGTCGAGCTTCCGCGGGCTCCACCACTGCCCCTCGTCGAGTCCCTCCCGGAGCGCGGATACGGCCGCTTCAGCGTTTCCGAGAAGGCTCTGCATGCACGCCTGCCAGAACCAGGTTTTCGCGTGTTCCTCCGGACACTCCTCGTGCGCGGCACGGGCGATGCGGGCACCGGCCTCGAAGTCGCGTGCCGCATGAGCTTCCAGAAGCTGGAGGAAATACTTTTGAATGACAGTCATCGCTTGCGTTCAATATATAGAAGGAACATGTGATCGAGGGAGTCGTGCGGATGGGCGCGGCTGCCGCGGCGCCGTCCGAACGGCGTCCCGCGGCTATTTCCGGGGGTCCGCGAGCAGGGCAGGGGTCAGAACGATCCGCTCTCCCTCCATGCTCTCCAGGCCCTTGTCCCGCAGCGTGGTCCCGCTCGCGGCGGCGAGGTCCACCGACGCCCTGCGGAACCGGCTGTAGCTCTGCAGCTCGCTCTTGCGAGCGTCCGAGAGCGCCTGCTCCACCTCGTAGACCCGGCGGATGTCGCTCTTCCCCGTATCGAAGCGCGAGAGCTCCACGTCGAGCAGCCGCTTCTTGAACCCGGACACGGTTCGGGCAACCTCGGCCTGCCGTCCGTAGGAGAGCATGCGCTGAAAGAGGGCCCCGGTGGATATCGCGGTGTCACGCTCCATTGCCTGCAGCTTGCGGACCGCCAGCTCCTTCCTCAGCCTGGCCTCCTCGAGCAGGCTCTCTCCCTGCAGGTTTCCCAGGAGGGGAAGACGGAGGTCCAGGCCCACGGACCAGGAGGGGAAACCCTGGCTCTGGAGCCTCTGGAGGGAGACGCTCATGGAATTGCCCAGGCCCTGGAACCCGTAGCTGGCGTGCGCGTTCAGCTCAGGGAGCCTCTGATCCAGCCGATAGTCGAGTTGGATCCCCGACTTCACCAGCTCCCCCCGGCTGATCAGGATCTCGGGCTGCAGCCGCAGCGCTTCGCGCACCCTCGACTCGGTTTCATTCCTCGAAGGCCCGGCTCCCGGCATTTCTCTCTCCAGCGGCTCCGCCGCGCTTATGTCCACCGTGGAACCGATCCGGCCGCCTCCCAGGATGAGCCGGAGCTGGGCCGCCGCTTCCGAAACAGCGAGCAGGCTGGATTCCTCCTCCGCGATGCGGATGGCGAGCTGGATTTCAGCCTCGGAGAGATCGAGATCCGACATCTTGCCGACGCTCATCCTCTGCCGGGCGTCGGCGGCGATCTCATTCGCGATCCGTACGGAATCCGCGGCGATCCTGTGGAGCTCCTGGGCAAGGGCGAGGTCCCAGTATGCGGACTCCACGCTCGACACCACGGAGATCATCTGCTTGCGGTAGGCATGGAAGGCGATGAGCTCCTCATTTCGCGCGAGCCGGACCGGCGCGAGCGGCGAATACCGGGCAATCCCCTTCAGGAGGGGCTGGTCGACTTTCAGGCCGAGGTTGGATTCGTATTCGCGTCCGGTGGTTGTGAAATTGCTTTCAGTCGTGGAGAGCGAATAGCCGAGCCGGTAGCCCGCGCCGCTGAAGAACTTGCCCTCGACCGCGGCCTGGTATTCCGTCTTTGTTTCCGTCATAGTTTCCGTGTACGCGGGCTTGCCGAAAATGGAGGCAGCCTCTGCTGCCGCATTCAAGCGGTCCAGGTGGCTCCGGTTGAGCCCGGACACGAAAGCCGGCTCGAAGTCGCCCCATGCTCCCTGCACCTGGCTCTTGCGGATGAGCCATTGCAGCCGGGCTTCCCCCACTGACGGGTTTGCCTGCAGCGCCTCCAGGGCGGCCTCCGAGAGCAAAACGGGCAGAGGCCCCGCGGCAGGTTCTTCCGCTCGGACCGCGGGAGCCTGCGCCAGAATGAGACATGCTGCACTCAATAGACTTACGTGAAACATTCTGCGATTCATGTACCACCAGGATGATGTGAAATACTCTATCACAGAGCGGCGCAGGAACGGAAGGGCCGTCGACCCGCGCCCCGGTTGCGCTCCTGCGCCCGGGTTGCGCTCCCGCGCCTTTTCCGCTACTATCGATTCGCCAGCATTAAAACGATCAGACATAAAAAGGGCAATCCGGATGATTTTCCCACGCTCGCAGCTTCGATGGTTCCTCCCGATTTTCCTCCTTTTGTTCAGCGCCATCTCCGCCTCCTCCCAGGCATGGACGTCGCGCGGCATAGTCGAGCCCTACCAGGACGCCAAGGTGAGCGCCACCGTCGGCGGGACCGTGGTCGCGATCAAGGCCGCGGAAGGTCAGTTCGTCCGGGCCGGCGAGGTGGTGGTCGAGCTGGACAGCGCGCTGGAAGCGCTGGAGGTGGAACGGCGGAAGCTCGTTGCGGAGAGCGCGGCGGAGCTGGACGCGGCGCAGAGCCGCATGGAGACGCTTCGCCTGGACCTCGAGGGGACCCGGAAGCTCCAGGAGGAGACCCGGTCGGTGTCCCTGGACGATCTGCGGAAGAAGGAGCTGGAGTTCCGTCTCGCCGAGGCCGAGCACCAGCGCCTTCTCGTCTCCGAGGAGCGCGAGCGGATCGAAAGCCGGTTCGCGGAGGCGCAGCTTCAGAAGCGATTCATCACCGCCCCTTTCGACGGGGTCATCGTGGAAAAGCTCCTCGAGGTCGGCGAGGGGTGCAGCCAGCAGCAGGCGCTGTTCCGGATAGTGGACACCCGCAAGTGCCGGCTCGTGGTCCACATGGAGCAGGCGCCGAGCCTGAAGATGAAGCCGGGCAGACAGGTCACGCTGAGGATCCAGGAGGCAGACGGCCCGGTCACGGTGCGCGGCACCGTGGAGTTCGTCTCCCCCCTGGTGGATGCGTCGAGCGGGCTGCGCGAGGTAAAGGTCGTTTTCGACAACCCGGATGGCAGGGTGCACCCCGGCGTGACCGGCGCCGTCGGCACCGAGCGGTAGGAGCCGGCATGGACAAGGCGCAGGCAGCGGACCGGGAGAGAAACTACCTCCAGTCCCTGGAGGAGATGCAGAGGCTCCGCAGGTTCGACGGTGACCCCTCGCGCTTCTGGCGGACATACCTCCGGGTTCTCGTCTCCGCCTCGGAGGCAGACAGCGGGATCATCGCGGTGAGGGTCAAATCCGCCGCAATGGGCTGGCGCATCCTTGTGGCCTCTCCGGAGACTCTCCTCTCCGGGGGGATCGCGGAGACGATGCTGAACGAGGTTTCCGGAACCGCGGCCGAGGCCCTGGACAAGGGAGCCACCCGATCGGAGTCCAACGGGCGCGGGGTGCTCGCGGTCCGGCTGCAGACCGACACGGTGGACGAAGGTTGTGTCGGCATCTTTTTCACCGGCACGATGCACCCCGCGGAGGCATCCGAGCGGATGCGGCGGGTGCAGCTCGCCTCGGATATCCCTGCGAGCTACCAGCTCGCGCGGGTGGCCACCGAGGCGCGGACCCAGGTCTCTCACTTTGCCGGCGTGCTGGACCTCATGGTCCTCATCAACGCCGAGAAGAGGTTCCTCTCCGCCGCCATGACATTCTGCAATGAGCTGGCCTCCCGGCACGGCTGCGAGCGGGTCAGCCTGGGGTGGCTGGAGAAAGGCTACATCCGTCTCCAATCCACGAGCCGAGCGGACCGGTTCGAAAAAAAGACGGAAGCTGTGCAGCGCCTCGAAGCGGCAATGGAAGAGGCCCTGGACCAGAATACCGAGATCGTCCTGCCCCCGTCGGAGCCGGGCGGTGCTGTCCAGCGGGACCACCGGGCCTACGCCGAGGCCTACGATGTGGCTCACGCGTGCTCGCTTCCCCTGCGCGTGGATGGGGAGGCGGTGGGCACGTGCACGTGCGAGCGGAGCTCCTCACCCTTTCCGGAGACCGAGCTTCGTCTGCTCAGGCTCTCCTGCGATCAGGCCGCGCGGCGCCTGGCGGACCTGAAACGCTCCGACCGCTGGATCGGCGCGCGCCTGGCCACCTCTCTCCGTGAAAAGCTCGCCCTTCTCCTGGGCTACCAGCACACGGGGGCGAAGGTGATCGCCATCGTCGTCGCGGCCCTCCTCGGCGTGGTCTTCTTCGGGCGGTTCGACTACCGGGTCAAGGCCGCGGCGGTGCTGCGCACGGATGACCTGGTCAACCTCACGGCCCCCTTCGACGGCCACCTGGAAAAGGTCCTGGTCCGGGTCGGAGACGCGGTGTCCGAGGGCCAGGAGCTCGTGAGCCTGGACCGGACCGACCTGCTGCTGCGTGAGGCGGAGCTCGTGGCGGAGAAAACCCGCTACGAGCGGGAGTTCGAAAAGGCACAGGGGTCGGGCGCCCTCGCGGACATGCGGATCACGACGGCCCTCAGGGACCAGGCCGCGGCGAGGCTGGAGCTCGCCCGCTACCAGCTGGATCGCGCGGTCATCCGCGCGCTCTTCTCAGGGGTCATCGTGGAGGGCGACCTGTTCGAGAAGCTCGGGTCGCCCGTTCGCCAGGGAGATCTGCTCCTGAAGCTCGGGCGCATGGAACGGCTGTACGCGGAGCTGGAAGTGAACGAAGCGGACATCCACGAGATCACCGGTGGGCTGAAGGGTGAGATCGCCCTTGCCAGCAGGCCGCAGGAACGCTTCGCCGCGCGGGTGACCCGGGTGGAGCCCGCGGCGGTGGCCAAGGAGAAGAAGAACGTATTCGTGGTGAAGGCGGCCCTCACCGGTGATCGCCTGGACTGGTGGAGGCCGGGCATGAGCGGGGTCGCGCGGCTGGGGGTCGGCAAGCGCAGCCTGGCCTGGATCCTCACCCATCGGACCCTCGATTTCCTCCGGCTGCGGCTCTGGTGGTAGGGACGAGGCCGGATGGTCGAGGAAAGCCGGATCTTTCACGAGTCGTGGTACCGCATCGCCAACCAGCGCGTCAGCCTGTCCGCGGCGGTGCGCGTGCGGCGGCAGCTCTTCCGCGGCTCCCGCTGGTACGTGCTCTCGGATCCCTTCAACGGACAATTCTACCGGCTCCGGCCCCAGGCCTATGATTTCATCGCGAGGCTCAGCGCCCGGCGCACCGTGGAAGAGGTGTGGCGCGAGGCGATGGAGCGGGACCCTGACAACACCCCCGGCCAGGAGGACGTGATCCAGCTCCTGGCCCAGCTCTACCACGCCAACCTGCTCCGCTACGAGCTGCCGGTGGACAGCGAGAAGCTCTTCGACCGCTACAAGGAACGCAGGCAGAAGGTCACCCGGTCCACCCTGCTGAACATCATGTTCGTTCGCATCCCTCTCCTGGACCCGGATGCCTTCCTGCAGCGTCTTCTGCCGTTTGTCCGGGTGCTGATGAATCCCGTGGGGCTCATCATCTGGATTGCCATGGTTGTCTGGGGGATCGCTGCCGCGGCCGGAAATTCAGCCGCCCTCGGCTCCCAGACCCAGGGCGTCCTCTCCCTCTCCAACCTGCCTCTCCTCTACGCGGGGCTCGTCCTGATCAAGACCCTGCACGAGTTCGGGCACGCCTTTGCCGTGCGGCGTTTCGGCGGCGAGGTGCATGTCATGGGAGTCATGTTCCTCATCTTCAGCCCCCTTCCCTACATAGACGCCACGGCGGCCTGGGCCTTCCGGAGCAAGGCAAAGCGGGTCCTCGTGGGAGCGGCGGGCATGATCGTCGAGGTGTTCGTCGCCGCCTGCGCGGCGGTCGTGTGGGCGAACACCGGCCCGGGCGCGCTGCACGCACTTGCGTACAACATGATCTTCGTCGCCTCGGTTTCCACCATTGTCTTCAACATCAACCCGCTCCTGCGATACGACGGCTACTACATCCTCTCCGACCTCTTCGACATCCCCAACCTCCACAGCCAGGCCACCCAGCATCTCCGGCACCTGGTGGAGCGCTACGCATTCGGCGACAAGAAGTCCCGCAGCCCCGCCGCCTCGCCGGTGGAGGCCTTCTGGCTCACCCTCTTCGGCGT
This sequence comes from uncultured Spirochaetota bacterium, assembly GCA_963734545.1. Taxonomy (GTDB): domain Bacteria; phylum Spirochaetota; class Spirochaetia; order SZUA-6; family Fen-1364; genus Fen-1364. The sequence goes on from CAVTHO010000003.1 coordinate 353,869, forward strand.
GCTGAGCGGGATCTACCGGTTTGTCGTGTTCGGCGGCATCCTCCTGTTCCTCGCGGACCGCTTCCTCCTGGCCGGCATCATCATGGCCGCCGTCTGCGGCGTCTCGTGGGTGATTGTCCCGCTCCTGCGTCTCGTGCGCTATCTTGCCATCGACAAGAAGCTGGAGCGGAGACGGCTGCGCGCGGTGTCCGTTTGCGCGGGGGCCGTGGCCGTGATCGCGGCGTTTCTCCTCCTCTGTCCGTTCCCGAACAGCTTCAAGAGCCCCGGCGTCCTGAAGGCGCGGGACTCGGAAATCGTCATCAACCGGGTGGGCGGGGAAGTGCGGGAGGTCCTCGCCGCCTCGGGCTCGAGGGTGAAGGCGGGCGACAGCCTCGTGCGCATGGAAAACAGGGAGCTGGAGTTCAGGATCCGGGAGCTGGAGGCCAAGCTGGCGGAGGTGAACGCCGTGCGGCAGCGCGCGCTGCAGGAGCGCCGCGCGGACGTGAAACCGGTGGAGGGCGTCATCGAGTCCATCACCAAACAGCTTTTCCGGCTCTACGGGGATCGGGCCGCGCTGCTCCTGACGGCCCGTATCCCCGGGGTATGGGTGGCGCCGCGCGTGAACGAGCTGGTCGATTCGTGGATTCCCCGCGGCATGCCGGTAGGGGAAATCGTCGACGATGAGTCCTTTTCCTTTTCGGCCGTGGTGTCCCAGCGTGATGTCTCCCGCGTCTTCTCCGGAGAGGTGCGGAGCGCGGATGTGCGTATTGCGGGCCGGTCCGATCGGACCATTCCGACGGTGGGCTCGATCCGGATCCCGATGGAGAGGACGGCGCTGCCGTCCGCTGCGCTCGGTCTGGGCGGGGGAGGGGAGGTGGTGACCAACCTCATGGATCCCAGCGGCACGCGCGCCGCCCAGTCCTTCTATGAGGTGCGGCTGGAGATCGTGAAGGATCCTTCGCTCGCCGTCTTCCACGGACAGTCCGGCCGGGCAAGGTTCCGGCTCCCGCCGGAGCCGCTCCTGCGCCAGGGCATCCGCAGCCTGCAGCAGCTCTTCCAGGAGCGGTACCAGCTGTGAGCACCTTGACCAGGGACTACTACCGCACCTTCATAAGGAAACCCGAGCCGCTCCTGTCGGGTCTGGACGCACCGCTGCACTCAGCCGCGGGCGCGGTCACCAGCATCGGCAGCGAATCCGAGCTCCTCGAGCAGGCCGGGCGCATCGATGCCAGGGCTGCGGAGTGGAGCGACAGGTCCGACGGCAGGCTGGCGAGCGGGCTGCAGGACCTGCGGGACGCGTTCAAAAGGCGCGGCAGGGGCTTTGAGCTCCTCATTCCCGACGCCCTGGCCGCAATCCGCGAGGCCGCAACGCGCAAAGTCGGCCTTCGTCCCTACACGGTACAGCTCGCCGGTGCCCTCGCGCTTTACCGGGGCTACATCGTGGAAATGGCCACCGGTGAGGGAAAGACGCTGACCGCGGCCCTGGCCATGGTGCTCCATGGCTGGAGCGGGCTTCCCTGTCATGTCGTCACGGTCAACGATTATCTTGCCGAGCGGGACGCCACCTGGATGGGGACCCTGTACCGGTTCTGCGGGGTGAGCGTGGGTTTCGTCACCGGCGAGATGGACCCTGCCGGCCGCAGGAAGGGCTATTCCGCCGACGTCACCTACACCACGAGCAAGGAGATCGTCGCCGACTTCCTCAGGGACAGGCTCTGGCTCGGTGATCTGCAGAAGGTGGAGCGCCGGCAGATCGCCTCCCTCCTGGGCAGGCGGTCCCGCATCGAGGAAGGGCTGGTGATGCGGGGCATCCACACGGCCATCGTGGACGAGGCGGACAATGTTCTCATCGACGAGGCGGTCACCCCTCTCATCATCTCCCGCGCGGGACCGAACACGCTGTTCGTCGACGCCTGCGGGGCGGCGCACGGCATTGCGACGAGCCTTGAGCCGGGCAGGGACTATCTTGTGAACCACAGGCAGAAGGAGATCGAGTTCGATGACTCGATGCGGGAGCGCATCGTGGACCGGATTCGCGCCCGGCCCGGCACATTCGGCGGCGCGGCGGGGAACCTCGAGCTCGTTCATCAGGCCCTTTCGGCGCGGGAGTTCTTCAGAAACGACGGGGAGTACGTGATCATCGACGGGAAGGTGGTCATCGTGGACGAGTTCACCGGCCGCCAGATGCCCCAGCGGCAGTGGCGGGGCGGACTGCACCAGCTCGTCGAGCTGAAGGAAGGGCTCGCCGCCACACCGCCGAGCGAGACACTGGCCCGGCTCAGCTTTCAGCGCTTCTTCCGGTTCTTCGGCAGGCTCTCCGGCATGACCGGCACGGCGCGCGAGGCGGCCCAGGAGCTCTGGGACATCTATCAGCTCAACGTGGTACGGATCCCGGAAAACAGGCCCTGCCGGCGCATCGAGTTCCCCCAGGTGGCATTCGCGCGGGCCGCCGACCGCTGGCAGGCGGTTCTTGCGGAGATACTTTCCCAGCACGCAACCGGGCGGCCGGTCCTGGTGGGCACCCGCAGCGTGAAATCCAGCGAGCACCTCTCCTCCCTGTTGAGCGGGGCCGGGCTGTCCCACCAGGTCCTCAACGCGGTGCGTCACCGGGAAGAGGCGGCCATCGTGGCGCGCGCGGGAGAACGGGGTGCCGTCACCATCGCCACGAACATGGCCGGCAGGGGGACAGACATTCGACTCCCCGAAGGTGTCACCGGGCTGGGGGGGCTGCACGTGATCGCGACCGAGTGCCACGAGTCCCACAGGATCGACCGCCAGCTCTTCGGGCGCTGCGCGCGGCAGGGCGACCCGGGGAGCGCCCGCGCCTACGTCAGCATGGAAGACGATCTCATGGTCCGGTTCCTGCCGGATGTGGCGCGCAGGGCAATCAGGGCGCAGCTCGATCGGGCGGTGCCCGGTTCCGTCTGGATGGCGCGTCAGGCGGTTGCGTGGGCGCAGCGCACTGCCCAGCGGGACGCCTTCGAGAGGCGGAGGTCCGTGCTCAAGATGGACACCTGGCTCGATGATTCGCTTTCCTTCGCGCCGCGCGACGTATCGTGAAAAGGACAACAGTATCGCGCCTCCGTCGAAGGGAGGGAGCGATCAGGAACAGGAGGACCTGCAATGGGTAGATCGGGTATGGCACGGGCAGCGGCATTCATCATGGTCTTTGCGGCGGCGTGCGGTCTGGAGGCACAGGAGGCGACGCCCCGGACCCTGCTGTTGTTCGGCCCCCGACTGGGGATTTCCGCGGTTATCCAGGACCCGGGTGATTTCGACGACAACATGCAGTCCCTGCTGCATGACTCGAGCAGGAGCTATTTCCCGGTCTACAGCGAAATGGGGGTCCAGGCGCAGCAGCTTTTTCCCCTGGGGGGAACCAGGAGCTACCTCACCTTCCAGCAGACGCTCCTGCTGGGAGGCTTGGACCAGGGCATGCCCCTTCCGAGCGCGTATATGACACTCGGTTATCGGATGGCATTCGGGCTCGAATTCGGTCTCGGCCCCTATGTCACTGTTGCCTCGCCGGGCGGCTCCCCGGGTTTTGCCTTCTCGATGGTCTATGTAGTCGGGTGGACTTTCGTCATGCCTGGATTCCAGCTGCCGATCACCCTCACGTTCGTTCCCCTCCCCAGCTATGTGAATCCGCAAATCTCGGTCCTGGCCGGGCTCAGCTTCGGGACGCTGTAAGGGCGAAACCTGAAAATAATTCTTGACAGCCATGGGATCATCATTTAAGATCCGACGCAATTGAGCTCGCCAAGTGAATGAAAATGGGGATTGATAAGAAGAAGTTCCAGCTCGAACCCCTCGAATCCAGACTCCTGCTCTCCGCCAATGGAATCTTGGACACCGTTGCCGTGCCGTCGAGCATCGTCGGCGCTGACGTGGTCGTGGAAGTGCTCGGGGCCGGAGAACAGATCACCGCGGCAAATCATGTCGGCTCAATGTATGCGCCGGAGGGAAATCTGCCGGATCTCCTGGCAGCCAATTCCCCGGCACTGACGTCCGCGGCACCGGCCGCCGTGGCCATGACCCCTGTGGATGGCGTGTCTCCTGCACCCGCGGAAACAGGCACCACCAGCGTCGTGGTCCAGGCTGAGGCCGCTGGACAGACACTGACCGGGTCCGTAACGGAATCGCCCGCAGGGCCCTCCGCTTTCCAGGCGCCGGATCAACAGACAAAAACTGACGAGCTTGTTGCTACTCTTCACGGCTCAGAGCCCCCGCCTGTTGGCGTCCAGAACATTCATCTCGTTGCCGCGCAACCCGTCACAGCCCCGTCGGGCCTGGTGATCAACAGTGGAGACACGTTGTCCGGCAATGGCGCCATCACGGGAAACCTGCTCAACCTGGGCACGCTCAGTCCGGGCAATTCTCCGGGGATTGTGAACATCACCGGAGATACGGTGCTGGATCCCTCCGGCAGCCTGCTCGTCGAGATCGGCGGGCTCACGCCGGGACCGGGGAGCCCGAACATCAACGACGGCTACGATCAGGTGAACGTGTCCGGCGCTGCCACCCTGGGCGGGACCCTCCAGATCAGTCTTCTCGACGGTTACTTACCCCAGGTCGGGGATTCCTTCACGATCATGACCTATGGATCCGCCACCGGAGCCTTCAATTCGGTGAATGGGCTCGTCATCGGGGACGGCCTGGTCTTCAAGCTGGAGCAGGGTGCCACCGAGCTGCGCCTGGTTGTCTCGAATGACATCATGGACGTCATCGACGCCGTGTTCAGCGGGCACGCGGGCAGTTTCACCCAGACGGTCACTCCCGGGGATATCCAGCTCGGCGGGGTCCTCGGCATTCAGTCCCCTTCCCTGACCTTCAACTTTGCCTACAGCAGCGGGTCCTGGTCCGGCTCCATCAGCCTGACGGCGAGCGGAGCCTCCTTCCAGATCGGTGACGCCGTGAGCGCAACGATTGCCGACACGAACTCCGACGGCATCGCTCTCACGGGCACGTACTCCTTGAGCATCGGATCGCCGCTCAGCGGAACTTTCAGTCTGACGGCGGACAAGTTCAGCTTGAGCATACCTTCCCTGCTGACGGCGGATGCCACCGGTGTCACGCTGGGCTACAATCCCAACGGCCTGCCGGAGCAGGAGCTGGTCAATCTGGATCATCTCTCCGTGGCCATTCTTCCGCTGGATGACACAATCGTCACCGTTAACAATCTGTCCATCCGCGCAAATGGCTTCTCTCTCACCGACGCAGAGGTGACCAAGTCTTCGGTGACCCTCGGCTCGGTCGTCTCCATTCAGACCCTCACGCTCACGTTCAAAGATGTCAAATACTCCACGACCGGCGGCCTTCAGGGAACATTCGGTGTAAGCGCGGCTACGGTGAGCATGTTCCCCGGGTATGACGCTTTCACGTCCACCATAACCGGGTTCAGCGGCTCCTACACACTGGGCACCAGGGCCCTCAGCCTGGGCGCGGCCACCGTCGCCTTCGAGATCGGAAACTTGCTGAAGCTCACCGCGACGGACGTGGGCTTCGACCTGGATCCTTTCAAGGTGACAATCGGGGGCATCGAGGTAAGCTCGCCGCGTTTCCAGGCGTTCAACCTCACTGCCTCCGCAACCGGGCTCACCATCACCTCCACCGGGTTCTCAGTGGCAAGCGCCACCCTCAGCACCACGAGCTCCGTGAGCATCGGTCCGGTTTTGACGGTTTCCGGCCTGAGCATCACCGCGACCGATTTTGGCTACGAGGTCGGATCCGGGGCAAAGTTCAATGGCACGCTGTCGGTCACCGTGGGCTCCGCAGCGTTGTTCCCGACAAAGCCGGTGAATGCTTCGGCTACAAATATCGTCGTGACGGTGAATCTTGCTCACGAGCATGAAGGGGAGCTTTCCTTCTCGGCCGCCACGGTGAGCTTTACCCTGGGCAGCATATTCGAAGCATCGGCCTCCTCGGTATCGATCAATCCCACTCCGGGACCGGGGCAGCTCGCCTTCAGCTTCGCGCGGATCACCGCGGGCCTTCCCCAATTCGGGATTTCCGGCACCCTGGGAGATACCGGTACGGATCCCTCTCCTCCCGCGAGCTTCGGCTTCGACGTGAACGGCAAGATCCAGGTCCTCGCAGGCGCGAGCTTCGGTTTCTCCTTTGACACCGCCACCGCTGATGCGGCCCAGAGCCTCAAGTGGCCGAGCTGGCTTCCCGTGCAGATTTCCGAGCTGTCCATCGCCTGGGGCAATATCACGGAAAATCCTGCGGATTTTGTCCTGACGTTCTCAGCCTCGGTCAATCTGAGCCAGATCAAGGGCGCGCCCCTGAGCCTGTCCGGATCAGTGACCGATATCGTCATCGACGTCGGAAAACTCATAGCCCTCGAGTTCCCCATCGTCTCCATAGGCGTTGTCAGCGTGTCCGTGACAGGGGATCTTTTCGGCGGCACAATCAGTGCCACTCTCGTAGCCGGCGTTTTCAGGTATGACAGCGAAGGATACGAAGTAGACAGCAGCAACCAGCGGGTCGGACTCCCGGACGGCACCCCCACTGACCCGGTGGGAGCCATTTCCAGCGCATTCTACGGCGGCATCAAGGGCGGCTTCTCCATGAAAGGCCTTTCAGGATTCGAGCTCAGCATCGGGCTGTCAGAGTTCGGGCCGCTCTCCGTCTACGTGACCGTGTCGCTGCCCACCGGCATCCTTCTCGAGCCCAATTCCGGCCTCACCATCAACAACCTTCGCGGCGGGGTGGATTTCAACATGACCCTGCCGAACATTCCGAATCCTGACACGGGCACCGCGGTGGACGCGCTGCAGCTTCGCAGGGACGAGTTCAACTCTCCGGAGGGGATGACGGAGGTCCAGTGGAAGGCCAGCCTCCGGCGCGCGGTCGGCCAGCAGATCGTAACGATCATTGCCGCGCGCTCGCAGGGGCTCCCTGATCCCAATTTCTGGAACGTGTTCGCCTACCCCATGATCATCCGGGCCGGCGCGGACCTGTACAGCCAGTACACCTCTGACAACGTCTTCAAGGCCAAAATCGACCTTGCCCTGGACACCCAGGGAAGGATCCTGATCAGCGGCGAGGCCGTGTTCGCCAACAGCCTGAGCCTCGGCCTCCGGCTGTACGCCAACCTGAGTCCCGTGATCGACGGTTCGGTCAACAAGGGCGCAAAGGTGACCATTCTGTTCCTGTCAGATTTCCCCTCCGGCGCAGGCGTCACTCCCATATTCAGCGTGTACGGCAGGGCCGATTTCTTCTTCAGCAGGACCGATGGCACGCCGGTCACTGCCACGAACAAGGCCGACCAGTTCGAGATCTTCCTCGCCGGCGCTGCGACCATGAACGTGCTGGACCAGTTCTCGGTCACGTACAGCGGCAGCCTCGGCCTGGCTTTCTCGACCACCGGCTTCGTCATGAAAGTCAATGCCCAGGCCAATGTGTCGTATCTCGGAAACATCGGCACCGCCGCCGGGGAGCTTCACGTCCAGAAAGTCTCGGGAAGCTCGCTGGAGATCTGGGGCGCCTTCCTCATGACCGCGGATCTCTCTGCCATGGAGCAGTCAGGTATCTACGCTTCCGGGCTGGTGTTCTTCGCGCTGAACACGACAAGCGCGGCCAAATCTGTCACCCTGACCCTGCCGGCTACTCCGCCTGCCACGCCGACCGCCTATCCCCTGGACCTCAAGCCGACATCCTTCGGTCTCCTGATAGACGGCAAGGCTGTCATCAAGCTCCCGAAAAGCTCACCCAGTGACCCGGGCCTCTTTTCCATGACCGCGGTCCTGGTCGTGGACATCGATACGTCAGGCCTGCGGATATTTGCGGAGGGATCCATGACCCTCGGGTCCCCGGGAGTGGACCCGCTCCTGTCGTTCTCGTTCAACGGCCTGCTGGTGACGAACAGCCAGGGCATCGCGGCCCGGCTGACGCTCATCTATACGAACAACGCAATTCCTGGAGTCGGGCTGAATGCCCGGTTCCACCTCGTGTTGAATACAACGGGCCTGGCTGTTCAGTACCAGATCCCCACGCTTCCGACCGGTGATCAGATTCCGTTTGTCACGGGACCGAACCCTGCAGACCCGACCGGTCCGGAGATACTGCTGGAGGGCCCCGGCCGCACCATCTCGATTCCCGGCGGACCGCCTGTCCTCGGGGACGGCATCGCGAACTGGGTTCCTACGGCGGAGAATGCCGGAAAACCATACGCGGTGATATTCGGCGGCGGCTCCCTGAGCCTGCTGGGCACCTTCACGCTGGACGGCGCGCTCCTCCTTATCCTTTCTCCCGCTGAGCTCGCCATGAGCGTGGACATGAGCTTGAGCCTGGCGGATCTGGGCACGGTGAATGCCACGGGCACCCTGCTGATCGACTCCAGCGGCGTGGCCGGCGCTCTGTCCATCGGAGTCCAGGCGGGAGTATTCAAGTCCGGCCCCCAGTTCAGCCTGTCCGGTGTGGCATTCTTCATGGTCAATACGCGCGCCAGCCCTGTGCCTGCCCTCCATCTTCCGGCAGGTCCTTACGCGCAGGTCGGAATAACAGGCACCCTGATCCTCGGCCTGGCATCCGGCACGAGCTTCACCATGGTGGGCAACTTCGTGCTCACCACCACTGCCACGGAAACAGCGGTCAGCGCCTCCTCCACGCTGACCGCTGAGCTGGGCGGGGTCACCCTCTTCTCCATGCAGGCGGACGGCGCCCTGGTAATGAGCGCGAATGGGATCGCGGCCAGAATCGTGCTGGGCTCTGGAGGCTCGAGCGGACTGAGTGGAGACGGCTTTACGTTCACCGGATACTTCACCCTGGAGGTGAACACGACCACGCAGGCGGTCGCAGAGATCAACGCGGTGACTGTGAATCTGGCTCCAGGGCCGTACGTGCGCGTGCGCATCGGCGGGGACCCGGCGGTGTCGGGCTCCACGGCCACGCTTGCCCTCTCTGAGGCCGGGGACAACAGCATTGGGATGAACGGGAGGTTCGACCTGGAGATGAGCCCTGCCGGGCTCGCGGTGACAGCCAGCGCCACGCTCTTCATGAAGCTGGGAGGAGCTACCCTGTTCTCCCTGAATGCAAATGGCGCCCTCCTTGTCACAGCGGACGGCATTGCCGCGAAGCTCTCCCTCGGAACCGGGCAGCTCGAGCACTGCTGCCGCCAACGGCTTCTCGTTCGCAGGGTATTTCACCCTCGAGCTGAACACAGGCATCCAGCGGGTTACGAAGATCAACGACGTCGTCGTGAACCTTGAACCCGGACCGTATGTGCGGCTGACAATCGGCGGTGACCCCGCCGTTGCAGGCTCCGAGGCCGTGCTGCAGCTCATTCTCGGGGGAGCCAGCGGCTTCCGCCTGGAAGGCTCCTTTGTTCTGGCGCTCAGCTCCTCCGGTATCGCGGTCAGCGCCACCACGTCCCTGGTGGCGGTAGTAGCGGGCCAGCCCCTTCTGACTGTCGACGCAAGCGGCGCCCTTCTGATCAGCAGCGCAGGCATCGCGGCGAAAATAAGCTTGAGCGCGGGGTCGATCAGCGGCTCGTCCTATGAGTTCACAGCCGCCGCAGGCGCGGCATTCACCCTTTCGATCAATACCACCGCAGCGGCCGTGGACATCATCAACAACGTGACAGTGGACCTGCCGGCAGGTCCGTATGCATATCTGGCCGTGAGCGGCGCGGTGAGTCTTCCTGCCGCGGCAGGGCTCTCGCTTTCCGGCGTATTCTCCATCTCGGCCAGCCCGGCCGGACTGGAGATCTTTGCAGACGCCTCGCTCGCCTTTGGACCGAGCATCGCTGCGTTCAATTTCCATGCGCTGGGTGTCCTGATCATCAGCGGGAGCGGCGTGGCAGGTGACTTCGATGTCAGCATGTCGGTGGGATCGAGTCTCTCCTCTGTCATGACCGCCGCAAACGTCTCCGCGCGGGTCATATTCAATACGACGGGAGCCGACCAGAGCGTGACCATTCCGGCGGCATTCCTGCCGCTGCTGAGCCAGCAGACAAAGAATCGCCTCGTGGACAATGGCTCCGGCCTCAAGATGTACGTGGTTTCCGGCGGTGCACCGCTCGTGGACGGAACCACGGCCAGCCCCGGCACCTATATTGTCGCCCGTTTCGATGCCACCCTCACCCTCGGCGGCTTCTGGTCGCTCGCGGGGCACTTCCGGCTGGCTGCCGGCCCGGGCTTCTTCGAGCTGTCTGCCAGCGCCTCCCTGAACCTCGGCTTCCTCGGGAGCCTCAATGCCACGGGGTTCGTGCAGATAACGAGCGCGGGAATCGCGGGAAGGTTCTCAGTCAGCGGCACCATGCAGACAACCGGATTCAGTCTTACCGCCGCCGCTTTCTTCGAGGTCAACACCACCGGCTCTGCCGTGAACACCGGCACCGCCGTCATCCAGCCCGGGTACCGGGTTTCCTTCACCGGCACGGCAAGCTTCCTCAATTTCTGCCAGGCCACGGCCACGGGATACGTGAGCATAGATGGCACCGGCCTGCAGCTCTACTTCGACGGGACCTTCACGATCGGGCCTCTCTCCTTCGGTGCATCGGCGTATGTCGGGGTCTTCTCTACAGGCATCGTTCTGGATGCCCATGTCTTCTTCAAGACGAACATCCTGTCCCTCTTCGATTTCGACTTCGACGGCAGGGTGCAGATCAACACGACAGGCGCGGACCTCGCCGGATTCAACGGTCCGAGCGGGTGGGTGAGCTTTGTGGACGCGAATGGAAATCCCGTCACCATCCCCCACAACTCCTTCTATCTGGACGTGCAGGCAAAACTGAACGTGCTCTCGGTCATTCAGCTCAGCGGCAGGCTCATCGTTTCCGTGGAAAATGGCGGCTGGTCCATCACGATTCCCGCAAGCAACAAGCTGAGCGCGAGCCTGTTCGGCATGATGACCATCTACGGCTACGGCTTCCTCAACTCCCAGGGTCATTTCGATCTGCATTTCGGCGGCGGAGTCGGTCTTCCCTACTACGGGGCCAGCACCGGCATCCAGGGAGATATCTTCTTCGACGCCTCGTTCCTCGGCACCACGTTCCACTTTGGCGCGGGCGGCAGCTTCAGCGCAAAATGCGCGGACGTGAACCTGATCGGAGTATCGGTGAGCCTGTCCGCCGATGGGACCCTCGGCCAGTCCATGAGCCTCGATCTGACCGTGAGCGGGACCGGGACTGTTCTGGAGACCGTCATAAAGATCGTGCGGATGACCCTGGAGGCGGCGCAGGACATCGGCGCCGCCATCGTCAACTTCCTGGGCTCGCTCGGATGCGAGATCCTGAGCTGGTTCGGCGCCTGCGACCAGTGGGTGGACGTCGAGATGCCCAGCACGGAGTGGGTCACCAAGCTCTTCAGCTTCACCATCCACCTGGCAACCATCCAGCTCCCCAGCAGCCTCGCCAACAGCGCGCCCCCGCCGCCGAACCTGGCGGACCTTTCCGGCGGTGTCCTGACCTTGAATGTCGGCTCCCGGGCAGCTTTGCGGGGCGTCCAGCCGGGGAATCTGGATGAAAACTTCTCCATCTCCCACGTGTCAGGGACTGCCGGGAATGAAACGCTGATCGTCACCGCCTTCGGGGTCTCGGAGACTTACACCGGTGTTTCTTCGATCTCCGCGGACTTCGGAAACGGTAATGACATATTCGTGGCTGCTCCCGGGGTCCTGGTGAGCGCCACGATCTACGGCGGAGCCGGCAACGACACCCTCGTTTATTCCGGATCCGGGTCCGGCGCGCTTTACGGCGGGTCGGGGGATGACGTGCTCACCCTCGGCAGCGGTGTCGCGGCCGGCTCCGCCTACGGCGGGGACGGGAACGACCAGCTCACGGCAGAGATCACCGGCCCGGTCGGGGTGTCCCTGTATGGCGAGGCGGGCAACGATACTCTGGCCGGAGGCGCGGGAAGCGACATTCTCAGCGGCGGAGACGGGAACGACATCCTTCAGGGTCGGGGCGGAGCGGATGCCATCACGGGCGGCGCAGGAAACGACACGCTCACCGAGTACCTGGCCACCCTGGGAATGGGAGCGTCATTTGACGGCGGCTCGGGCATGGACCAGATCAAGCTGCTGGGAAGCTCGGGGGCCAATACCTTCAAGGCCGCGGCCGAAGGGACCACCCAGGTCCGGCTGAGCTCCTGTTCCGGCAGCACGGAGACGGCATACCTCCTCGGGTCGACCGTTGAAAGCCTGATCATGAACGGCGAGGGCGGCGCCGATCGGTTCGTATTTGTCGGGAACCTCCGGCAGGCGGGGGTCACGACCGTGACGGCAGACCTGAATGGGGACCCGTCCACGGACACGGTAGAGATCTCTCTGAGCGATCAGGACGATGCCCTGAGGCTTTCGGACTACTCGGCGACACCGAACAGCCTGAGCGCGAGCTGGTCCGGCCACAGCGTGTACAACCTGCTCTCGGTGAACTCGGCGGGCGGGGACACCCTGACCGTGAAGGGCGGAGCAGGCAGCGATCTTCTCTGCGGCGCCACGGTCGCCACTTCGCCGTTCAGCCAGATTGCTTTCTACGGCGAAGCGGGGGACGACATCCTCTGCGGCACCGTGCAGAACGATCTTCTCGACGGCGGGCTCGGCAACGACAGGATCACCGGCATGGCCGGGACGGACATCTTCCAGGATGCCGGCGGCTACAACACGCTGGTAGAGGTATTCGACGCCGACCTTGGCCTCTTCGGCAATCTCTTCATCGTGGGGACCGCGCAGCTTTCCGGCAGCGGAGAGAGCCGCGTCCTGGCCGGCTTCACCGGCGCCACGGTGGAAGACATTGCCGGCGTATTCTCCGAGGTCCAGCTCGTTGCGGGACAGAGCCGGAACATCTTTGCCATAGGCGCCGCGGCAGGGATTGTGAACGCGAATGGCTCGGCAAGGACCGCCACCCCGTGGAACGGATTGGCCAGGCTCAATGGCGTCGGCGGAGACGATGAGTACCTGGTGGAGCTTTCCGGCCTGAGTGGGGCCACGGTGCAGGTCGTCGAATACTCGCTGATCCAGAACGGCGTGGTGGTGCAGGCGGCAGGCGGCAACGATGTCCTGACTTTCAAGGGCACCGGCGTCTCCGATACGGGAAGCGTTTCGGTGAGCGGAGGCCAGACCACCTTCTCCCTGCAGCCTGACGGCCTGGCCGTGAGCCACGTGGTCAGCACTCCGGACATCGAATCGAATCTGTTGTATCTCCGGGCCGGTGACGACGTGCTCGCCGTGAACAGCATCAACGTGGCGACTCTCGTGGCTGCCGGTGACGGCAACGACAGGATCGACGTACGGTCAATCCCCGTTGCCTTGGCGGTAAATACGGGAGCGGGGGATGACACGGTCAACGTGGGAAGCGCTGCCCCCGGGGTCGGCGGGACAGTGGACGGGATCGTCGGACAGCTCGTGGTGGAGGCCGACGGCGGCGACAATGACGTGCTGAACGTGGACGATACGGGAGACCTGACGGACAACACTGGGTACCTGACCTCCACGGACCTGACAGGGCTGGGGATGGGCGCGGGCATCCACTACGCGGGCTTCGAGTACCTGAACATCGGGCTGGGCGCGGGAAATGACACTCTGAACGTGCAGACCATCGGCGCGTACACCACGGTGAGCGCGGGAGCGGGGGATGACACGGTCAACGTGGGAAGCGTTGCCCCCGCGAGTCGGCGGGACAGTGGACGGGATCGTCGGACAGCTCGTGGTGGAGGCCGACGGCGGCGACAATGACGTGCTGAACGTGGACGATACGGGAGACCTGACGGACAACACTGGGTACCTGACCTCCACGGACCTGACAGGGCTGGGGATGGGCGCGGGCATCCATTACGCGGGCTTCGAGTACCTGAACATCGGGCTGGGCGCGGGAAATGACACGCTGAACGTGCAGACCATCGGCGCGTACACCACGGTGAGCGCGGGAGCGGGGGATGACACGGTCAACGTGGGAAGCGTTGCCCCCGGGGTCGGCGGGACAGTGGACGGGATCGTCGGACAGCTCGTGGTGGAGGCCGACGGCGGCGACAATGACGTGCTGAACGTGGACGATACGGGAGACCTGACGGACAACACTGGGTACCTGACCTCCACGGACCTGACAGGGCTGGGGATGGGCGCGGGCATCCATTACGCGGGCTTCGAGTACCTGAACATCGGGCTGGGCGCGGGAAATGACACCTTCACGATAGCGGACACGCATGGCGGAGAGACCACCCTGCACACGAACGCCGGCAATGACACGGTAAACGTGCTCGCGACCGGCGGGCTGACCAACGTATATGCGGACGCCGGGGATGACGTGGTGAATGTGTCCTCCGATGCCCCCGCGGACAGCGGCACCCTGGACAACATCCTTGGCCTGCTCAACATAGATTGCGGCACGGGCATCAATACCCTGAACGTGAGCGACGAGGCGGACGGGACCGGCGATTCGGTGATCATCACCAGCAACTCGATCGTTGGTTTCTCGCCTGCTCCCATCACTTACACGGCCTCGGGAGGGACCTTCGGTGGAGGAATCAACATCGAAGGCGGCTTCGGCGGGAACTCCATCGAGATACAGTCCACGAATGACAGCCCAGGCACCACGACGACCCTCTGGTCGGGTGACGGCAGTGACTACGTTCTCGTGACTGAAACAGATCCCCTGTCGCTGGTCATCCACGGCGAGGCCGGCAATGACGTGATCTTCGCGGCAGTGGTGATGACCGACCTTGTCATCACGGGAGACGGGGGAGACGACTTCATTACCAGCGGCTCGGGGAATGACTGGATCACCGGCAACGACGGTGACGATGTGATCCTCGCCGCCCTCGGAAATGACACGGTGTCGGGCGGCGCGGGCAACGATATCATCACCGGCGACCAGGGCATCGCAACCTGGGCCGAAGGGAAGGTCGTGCGGATCGAGACGTCCAACCCCGGGATGGGCGGTGATGATCTTATTGCGGGAGACCTTGGCGACGACATTACCCTGGCCGGGTGCGGCGCCGACACGGTTGACGCTGGGGACGGCGAAAACGTCGTGCTCGGCGACAACGGTCTTGTACTCATCGAAGCCGGAACCGCCGTCAGGATCGAGAGCACGGACCCCGCGTACGGCGGTCAGGATTTCATTCATGCCGGCAGCGGGAATGACATCCTCTTCGGCGGGACTGCAAATGACACGATCTTCGCCGGGGCCGGAGACGATATCGCGCTGGGAGACAGCGGACTGTTCACTCGCTCCCCGCAGGCTGCTTCGGTTCTGACTTTCAGCGCCTATGCCGGCGGGAACGTCCTGTGCACCAATACCGGCGCGAACGATGGCGGCGGCAATGACGAGATCCACGGCGGTCCGGGCGACGACCTCATCATGGGTGAGCAGGGAGACGACCGGCTCTTTGGTGACCAGGGAGACGACGACATCATTGGCGGCCACAATGTCCGGTTCGGGGCGGATGGCAGCGACTTCATAGACGGCGGTGACGGCGCGGATGTCGCGCTGGGAGACAATGGCACGATATCCAGACGCCCCGTGAGCGGCCAGGCATGGGTCTGGCAGAGATATCCGGCACCGTTTGCCGATGTCATACGGGACGTCGTGCTCTTTGACGATGCGGATGGTGTTGCCGGGCAATGACGAGATGCTCGGCGGGACGGGAAACGACACTCTCCATGGCCAGCGCGGCAGCGACGTTCTGAAGGGCGGCGCGGGTGACGATGAGCTGGTGGGCGGACTCGGAGATGACAGCCTTGCCGGAGACGATGGAAGCGACATCCTGGCGGGAGATACCGGAATCATTTTCCGGGCCTGGAACCCGGACGGCTCTCCCAGAGTGGATCCCAACGGCTCGTGGCACAAGGATGTGCTGCTGACCGATGTCGGGATCATCACCGGCGTGTATTACCTGGACAACATATCCTTCAAGGATCTGAGCCCGGCCGTGCTCGGGGACCTCCTGAATGCCGATCTGGTGCTCCTGATGGGCGCCTATAATCCTGATGGCACGCCTTACCTCGTGAAGGACGGCTGCCGCAAGGAATGGCAGACATGCCTGCTGCTCGTGAAGCTGCTGCCTGACGGAAATGACACGCTGGACGGCGGCGCGGGAGACGATTCACTGCTTGGCGGGAGAGGCGATGACGCCCTGGCGGGCGGGGACGGCAACGACCTCCTGGCCGGGGACGCAGGAAATGATCTTCTTGACGGAGGCGCCGGAGATGACGTCCTGGTCGGCGACGAAGCGACGAGGATGACTTCAGGTGACGCGCTTCCGGACGTGCTCCATGGCCTGCACCTCATCACTGGAGGAGCGGGATACGCTGCCCCGGCGAATATCGTCATGACGGATTTGGGGGCAACGATAATCCCGGTCGTATCGGTGATTCCCGGCCGCGCAACGAGCATCCTGAGCGGCGCGTGGGGCTATCTCGGGAACGCGAACCGCCTGGTCAGGACCGACGGCACGTGGCTCCTGCCCTTTGCTTCGATCGTCACGGACGTGGCTCATCACATGGGCCTGGTTGCCGGAAACGACCTTCTCATCGGCGGTGACGGAGACGACGTGCTGGTGGGTGACACGCTGCTCGTCTTCGAGCCGACGGTAATCGTGACCGACCCTCTCCTTGATTCCGCCGGCCTCCTGCTGCGGGACCTCTCATACGCAACTGGGAAGCTGAACGAGTTCGTGTGCAGGCTCGATCATGCCATCGACGAGGCCACCGAGCATCGCTGCGTGAGCCACGTGGACGTGATCGTCGACCAGACATACCGGATCGGCTGTGACGAGCTGGACGGCGGGCCGGGGAATGACCTCCTGGCCGGGGACGACATGGCGGTGCTCTCGCCGTCGTTCACCGTGCCGCTCGGTCTGGTGAGGGATCTTGAACGCCTCCTCGACCAGGCGGAAGGGCTCGGACAGGGGTTTGACCGGGCGCTCAGCCAGATCGACGATGCGGCGCTCGATCTGCGCGAGGTGCTCGTGTCGGTGAAGTGCGGCAAGAAGACCGTGCTGAACCTCGAGAGGCACGTGGACCAGATTTTCGCAGGCAATGACTCCATCACGGGCGGCGAGGGAGACGACGTGATCGTCGGTGACCGCTGGACCGTCATGGCGCCCCGGCTCACGGTGGTTGCAGGCCCGGCGTTCTGCCACCATCACGACCACGGCTGTGACGGATGGGACAGTGATGGCGGGGCGTGCGGCAATGCCCTGGCGGACGGCTGGATCACGGGCAACGACACGCTGGACGGCGGCGCAGGAAACGATGTTGTATTCGGGGATACCGCGGCGTTCGCCGCCCCTGTGCTGGCCGTCGATCCCGGCGTCAGCAAGTGCGGCTTCAGGTCCGTGCGGGACGCCGCCGAGGATACTCTGGGGGACCTGATCGAAATGGGGCTGGGCCTCAGCAGCCAGGGAACCTGGTTCCATCTCGGTGACTGTGACGGCGGATTGTACCTGAGCCGCAGCAACGGGGCGTCGTGCGGCCATTCCTGTGACAAAGGCAAGACAGACAGCGATATCATCCAGGGCGGAGACGGGGATGACCTGCTGTTCGGCCAGGGCGGGGATGACACTCTCCTGGGAGGCGCGGGAAACGACTGGCTCATCGGCGGTGACGGTCATGACCACCTCGATGGCGGTCCGGGCTGCGACAAGATCAGCCACGGGTGGGACTGCTGCAGGGACTTGAGGAGCAGGGTCTTTGCCCGGCTCTCTCCGTGGACCATCTGAGAAAAACAAGGGGCGCCTTTCGAGGCGCCCTTTTGCTGTCTCCTGCCACCTGAAGTGGTGAGCCGTTTCTCTACTTCAGTCCGCCCCACGCGACCAGAGCGGTACTCCGCACTCGGCGCCCCTCGCCGTCCCTGGGCCCTACGGGGCGCCTTCCGTACATCCTGTACTCGGCGCCCCTCGCCGTCCCTGGCTACGGATATATTCTCGAGATGGTCCTCGGGAATGGGATGCACTCCCTGATGTGCGGGCTGCCGCAAATCCATGCGAGTGTGCGCTCGAGACCGATGCCATAGCCCGAGTGGGGGACCGAGCCGTATTTGCGCAGGTCGAGGTACCAGCCGTAGGTGTCCTCCGGCAGCTTCTCCTCGTGGATGCGGGCGAGCAGCTTCTCCAGGGAGTCTTCACGCTGGGATCCGCCAATGATCTCCCCGTAGCCTTCCGGGGCAAGAAGGTCGGAGCACAGGACAGTCTCGGTGTTGGCGGGGTTCTCTTTCATATAGAAGGCCTTGGCCTTTTTCGGATAGTTCATGACGAAGATGGGCTTCTCGTGCAGCTTCGTCAGGATAGTCTCGTCCTCTCCGCCCAGGTCGTCCCCCCACTGGATTGCGCTGCCCTTGGACTGGAGTGTCTTCACCGCCTCGGCGTAGTCCATTCGGATGAAGGGCGTAGTCACCTTCTTGAGCGGCTCACTGTCCCGCTCCAGCGCCTTGAGCTCTTCGGGGCAGTTGGCAAGAACGTCCGAGACCACCCTGCTCACCATGTCTTCCTGCAGTCGCATGTTGTCTTCATTGTCCGCGTAGGCCACCTCGGCCTCGAGCATCCAGAACTCGGTGAGGTGCCTGCGGGTCTTGGACTTCTCCGCGCGAAAGGTCGGTCCGAAATTGTAGACCTTGCCGTACGCCATGCAGGCCGCCTCGAGGTAGAGCTGGCCGGTCTGGGCGAGGTACGCATCCCCCAGGTCGAAGTAGGGCACGGTAAAGAGTGTCCCCGCGCTTTCTCCGATGGAGCCCGTGAGAATGGGAGTGTCGATGAGCAGAAAGCCTCTCTCGTGGAAGAAGGCGCGAAAGGAGGTGATGGCCTGGTCCCGAATGCGCATGATGGCGTAGGGCCGGCTGGAGCGCAGCCAGAGGTGCCTGTTCTCCAGAAGGAAGTCGATGCCGTGTTCCTTCTTCGAGATGGGATAGTCGTCTGCCGGGTTCTGCACGACATCCAGGCCGGTCACGGTGAGCTCGAAGCCGGAAGGAGCGCGCTCGTCCCTGCGCACCTTGCCGCGCACCTTGACGGAGGCTTCCATTTTCAGGCCAGCGATTGCCGCGAAGCATTCGGCACCGCAGCCGGTCTCCTCCGCCACGCCCTGTATCCTGCCGCTGCCGTCACGGAGCTGCAGGAAGGCGATCTTTCCCTTGGACCGGAGATTGTACAGCCAGCCGTTGATCTGGACGTCGCTATCGACGTGTTTTCCGATCTCGGATATCGAAACCAGCTCGCCACGGTACTCCGTGGATTCTGCTGCGCCACGGTACTCCGTGGATTTATCCATGAGACGCTCCTTCGAGATGTGTATTGGCCGACTGGACGCCCCGGCGAACGACGTCCGCGCCCGGCGGCCAGAGCGGTACTCCGCACTTCGCTACACGAACTTCTCTCGCTCGCGCAGGATGACGATATCGCCCTTCTGCTCCAGCAGCTGGATGTACTCCAGCAGGTCCTGGATTGCGCGGTCGACTTCCGACTTCCTGACCTGGCCCAGGGCGTCTCCCTCCAGGCGGATGAGCTCCCGCCTGCGCTCGGAGATCGACGAGAGGAGGCGCTGCCGTACCTGCTCTTCCACTCCCTTCATCACCAGGGCGAGCTCCTTGTCCGCATAGTCGCGCATGACCTTCTGGAGGTTCTTGTCGGGAAGCTGGAACACGACGTCCATGGTGTAGAGGTTCTTCCTGATCTGGTTGGCCATGTTCGGCTCCAGCTCGGCCAGGATGGCCTGTTCCTTTCCCGGGTCCATGAATCGAAGGATCTCGGTGAGCGCGGTCTTGCCGTCCACTTCCTCGGTCACCGGCTGCCCCTGCTCGCGCACCTTGCCGCGCAGGACCTCCTCCGCCTTGCGGATGACTTCGGCATCCACCTGCTGCATTTTCGCAATGCGCGGCACCACTTCGTGCTGCACCTCCGGGCTGAGCGCCTGGAGGATCCTGGCCGCAAGCTTCGGCTCCAGGTGGGCGAGGATGAGCGCCGCGACCGGTACCGACTCCTCTCTCAGGAGCGTGATGGCCTGGTGAATGTCGATGTCCTGGAGGAAGGTGAAGGGCGGCGGTGCCATGTCCTTTCGGACCTTCGCGAGGATCTTTTCAGCTTTCTCGGCCCCGATCGAAGCGGTCAGCATCTCCTGGGCCTTCTCGATGCCGCCCTGCGCGATCAGGTCCTTTGTCTCCCGGATGTAGCCGAACTCCTCGAGGATCTTGGATGCTTCCTTCTCCTCGATGTGCTGCGTGCGGGCAATTTCCAGGGTGATGCCCTCGACCTCCTCCGGTGACATGTGCCGCAGCACGCGTGCCGCTTCGTCCTTCCCGAGGAGCATCAGGAACTGGGCCGCCTTTCGATAGCCCGTGTCCCTGCTCGTCTCCTTGATGAAACCGCGGACGCTGGGGTCTCTCCGGGGCTTGCCGGCTTTCTGCGCCTTGCGGTACTCGTCGATGGGACCTGGCATGAACGGTATGATACCCCCGGACCGGGGGCAGGTCAATGAAGGACGACGAATGTCACGGGGTACCGTGACCGGGGGGTGGGATCGACGGCATGCACGCAGCCCCGCATGGTGCAGGGCTGCGTGGCCGCCGTGTGGTGACGCGTCGTCGTCCCGGAACGACTCCTACATTGCCACGAGGTCGAAAATGTGTACTTTTCCGCCCTCCCCGATGATGGGGCAGTCCCTGACGAGCCTGGCCGCTGCGGCAAGATCGGCTGCCTGGAGGATGCTGTACCCATTGGAGACATTGCCGCTGGTTCCGTCCTGGATCCCGGAAGAGGTCACTGTCTTGGAGCCTCCGAACGGGTTCCCGGGCTCGACGACGGATCCGCCGAGCTTGCCGAACCACGACTTCCACACCTTCATGGAAGCTTCTCCTTCCTGGGGCGTTGTGGGGGCTTTTCCCCCGCTGTAAAGAACGATGAACTTGTTCATCAAATCCTCCCTTCCGCGGTAGTCCGCGGAGTTGTCTTCCGCGG
Organism: uncultured Spirochaetota bacterium; assembly: GCA_963734545.1. Classification (GTDB taxonomy): domain Bacteria; phylum Spirochaetota; class Spirochaetia; order SZUA-6; family Fen-1364; genus Fen-1364. The sequence continues at coordinate 374,733 of CAVTHO010000003.1, forward strand.
TAGTCCGCGGAGTCTTTATCGTTGAGCGTGTGCTCTTACCTGATATGACGTATCGGCCGCCCCGAACTAATCGCTCACCGCGAGAAATGCGAGGGTTTCCCGTTTGCCCGCACCGCCCGGGAGCGGTACCTTCTTCGGGGAGAGCTCACGCCTGAACCGCCTTGCTAAAGAGAAAAGCCCGTACCTCCTCCAGCACGCCGGGAATCCTGTGGACTGGTACGCCTGGGGGGAGGAGGCATTCCGCAGGGCGAAAGACGACGACAAGCCTGTTTTCCTTTCCATCGGCTACGCCACCTGCCACTGGTGCCATGTGATGGCGCACGAGTCGTTCGAGGATGAGCGCGTCGCGGCGCTCATGAACTCGACATTCGTGTCCATCAAGGTGGACCGCGAGGAAAGGCCGGACATCGACGGTCATTTCATGGGGATCTGCCAGCTCCTCACCGGGACGGGGGGGTGGCCGCTGACCGTGGTCCTCACCCCGGAAGGCAAGCCGTTTTTCGCCGGCACGTATATCCCGAAAGACAACGCGTACGGCCGCAGGGGAATGCTCCAACTGGTTCCGGAAATCGCGGAGCTGTGGGCCGCCCGGCGTGCGGAGGTGGACGCCTCCGCCGAAGAAATCATGAGAGAGCTCGCCAACCGCGCGAGCGGGAAGCCGGGCACCGGCGGCACTCCGGACCCGGCAGCGGCGGTTCAGGCGGCCCGGCAGCTTTCCCGGATGTTCGATCCTGAGAACGGCGGGTTCGGTGACGCTCCCAAGTTCCCCATGCCGGTCCTGTACTCCCTGCTGCTGCGCGCATGGGAACGCGGCAGGGACCCGGAAGTGCTCCGCGTGGTTGAACGGAGCCTCACCGCGATGCGAAACGGGGGCATATACGACCAGGTAGGATATGGATTCCACCGCTACTCGACCGACTCCCGCTGGCAGGTCCCTCATTTTGAAAAGATGCTCTACGACCAGGCGCTTCTGCTTCTGGCCTACACCGAGACCTGGCAGGCCGCTGGCAGGGACTTCTACCGGCGCACCGCGGAGGAGATAGCCACGTACGTCCTGCGCGACATGACCTCCCCGGAAGGGGCGTTCTACTCGGCGGAGGACGCGGACAGCGAGGGCGAGGAAGGGAAGTTCTACTCCTGGACCGGACACGAGGCTGCCGCAGCGCTTGGAGAGGATGAGCGCCGGCTCTTTGCCAAGACCTACGGTGAGCTCCAGCCGGGGCAGAACATTCTGCACAGGGAACGCACGGACATCTCGCCGCCGGGCCGGCCCGAAGAGCTGCTTTTCGCCGCGCGGGAGCGAAGGAACCGGCCATTCAAGGACGACAAGATCCTTGCCGATTGGAACGGTCTCATGATCGCGGCGCTCGCCCGCGCGGCCGGCGCGTTCGACGATCCGCGGCTTGTCGCGGCCGCGGGGAGGGCCGCGGATTTCGTGCTGCACCGCATGTGCCCGGAGGGCAGGCTCTGCCACCGGTTCCGTGACGGGGAGACAGGCATCACCGCATTTGCGGAAGATCACGCGTTCCTCGCATGGGGCCTCCTCGAGCTGTACGAAGCAGGGTTCGAGGAGCGATACCTCGTACAGGCACTCGACCTGGTGCAGGCCCTCGTTGCGCACCACTGGGACGCGGAAGACGGCGGATTCTTCCAGACCGCCGCGGATGCGCCCCCGCTTCCGGGGGGGCGCGTGAAACACCTGTCGGACGGCGTGATTCCCTCCGCGAACTCGGTGGGGCTTCTCGTGCTGCTGAAGCTCGCACGGATTACCGGCAGCGTGGAGTACCAGCGCATGGCGGAGGCCATCATGCGCCTGTCAGGGGTCCGGGGCGGCGAAGACGCGTATTCACATGCGTTCTTCCTCTGCGCCATGGACATGGCGGCCGGCCCCTTTTTCGAAGTTGTCGTGGCGGGAAACCCCGATGCCGGCGACACGCGCGCAATGGCGCGCGAGGTGCGCCAAAGATTCATCCCCCGCAAGATTCTCGTTCTCCGGCCGATGGGAGATGCGGAGCCGCCGATCGTCCGGATTGCGCCGTTTACGAAACCGCTCTCCGCGCTGAATGGCAGGGCTGCCGCCTACGTGTGCCGTGATCACGCGTGCTCCCTGCCCACGGACGACCCGGCACGGCTGCTCGATCTCCTGAGCGCCAGCTAAAAGGTCACGTGGTCAGGATGCGGTCCGATACGCGCTTCCGCGTCGAGGGCGGTGATCCGTTCGACATCCGCCGGCTCGAGCTGGAAATCGAATACGCGGCTGTTCTCCAGAATGCGTTCCCGGTGGATCGATTTGGGAATGGTGACGACACCGAGCTGGAGGTCCCAGCGCAGGATGACCTGCGCCGGGGTTTTTCCGTACTTTGCGGCGATCCCGGCAATGACGGGATTGTCCAGGCTGCGTCCCCTTGTGAGGGGTGACCATGCTTCATGCCGCACCCCCGCGCGCTCGTCAAAGGCAAGGAGATCCTGCTGGACGAGGAAGGGATGGAACTCCACCTGGTTCACCGCGGGCACCACGGGAGAGGCCTTCATGACGCTCTCCAGGTGATGCACGAGAAAATTGCTCACTCCTATCGCGCGCGTCTTCCCGTCCGCGTAGATCTTCTCCAGCGCCTTCCATGTTTCCAGAAGCTTCCCCTCGACGGGCCAGTGGATGAGGTACAGGTCCAGGACGTCGAGGCCGAGGTTCTTCCGGCTGCGGTCGAATGCCTTCAACGTACCCTGGTATCCCTGGTCCTGGTTCCATACCTTGGTGGTGATGAACACCTTTTCCCGGGGAACCCGACTGTCCTTGAGCGCCCGGCCGACGTCCGCCTCGTTCTGGTAGTACGCCGCTGTGTCGACGTGGCGGTAGCCTATCTCCAGCGCCCACCGAACGGCCTGTTCCGTCTCCTTGCCGGGCGGGGATTTGAACACACCCAGACCGACCCATGGCATCTCGACTCCATTGTTGAGCTTCACGCTCGACGAAAGGTCCATGAATCTAAGAAAACATCTTTGCCCTTCGTTGTCCACTGCTGGTACCTTTGACGGGGGTGACTATGTTGGAAGGCAAAATTGTCGCGATTTCAGGGGCGGCCGGCGGGCTGGGGCCGACCGTGGCGCGCGCGTTTTTCGAGCTCGGGGCGACGCTCTGCGCCGGCGGGCGGAGCAGGGAAGGCCTCACGGGAATGCTGGACGCGCTCGGGGTCCCGCCGGCGCGATGCATGGCAACGGCTGTCGATCTGCTGGACGTATCCGCGGCAAATGATTGGGCGGAAGCGATCCTGAAGAGATTCGGCAGGATCGACATCGTCCTGCACCTGGTGGGCGGCTACAAGGGCGGCACGACCATCGCGGAGCTCGACCCCGCTGACTGGAGCCCGCTCGGCGACATGCTCGTGCGGACAACCCTGCACGTGGCCCGCGCGTTTGCCGGGCCTCTCAAGGCCGGCGGGTGGGGCCGGTTCATCGGGGTCACCTCCCCCAAGGCCCAGGCGCCGACCGCGAAGACCGCTCTGTACGCCATGGGTAAGGCTGCCTCCGACGCGCTGGTGCTGGCCCTTGCGGACGAGCTGCGGGGCACGGGCGCCACGGCGAATCTCATCGTGGTGGATTCCATAGATAATCCCGAGACACGGGCTGCGCAGCCGAAAAAGGCATACGGAAAATCGACTCCCGCTGAGGAGATCGCGGCAGCCATGGTGTTCCTCTGCTCGGAGGGGGCTGCCACGATCAACGGGGCGCGCCTGCCTCTGACCGGCCGCGGCTGAGCGAACCTCTTTTGTATTGACACCTCGGGAGGGCGATTCTACACTTCGGGGCGCCGGAGGTCTCATATGAAAGTGCTTGTCATCGACGATTCTGCCGTCATGAGAAGGATTCATCGGAACACCCTCACGGAGCACGGCATCCCCGAAAGCGACATCCTCGATGCATCCGATGGGGAGGCTGCCCTCAGGATCGCCACCGAAGGGCACATCGGGCTCTTCCTCGTGGACTGGAACATGCCGAAGCTCGACGGCTTTCAGCTCGTGAAGGCGCTGCGGGCCATCCCCCATTATGCCTCCACGCCGATCATCATGATCACCTCCGAGGCGGCGAAATACAACGTGATGGAGGCCATCAACGCGGGGGTCACCAACTACGTCGTGAAGCCGATCAAGGGTGACATCCTGTGGCAGAAGCTGGCGAAGTACGTCGATCCCGGGGCCGGGGGCGCCGCATGAAAGCGAAGTACATCAATCCGTTTCTCGCCGCCTCCATGAATCTGTTCAAGGAACATCTCGGCGTCGATGTGCGCAGCCTCAACCCGTTCGTGCGCAAGGATCCCACGGCCCTGGAGGAAGTCTCGGGGATTATCGGTCTTGCAGGGGAAACCACCGGCGCGGTGGTGCTCAGCTTCTCACGGGTGACCGCGATGAACATCGTTTCCGTCTTCGCCGGCAAATCGTATACAGCGCTCACCAACGAAGTGCTGGACGGAGTGGGAGAGCTGGTGAACATCATCGCCGGCAATGCCAAGAAGGACCTGCTGGATTTCCGCATCTCGATCTCCCTGCCGGGCGTCATCGTCGGATCGGCAACCAAGATCCATTGGCCCGAGGGCGTGCCCGTCATCACCATCCCCTTTGACTCGAACCTCGGGAGCCTCAGCGTGAATGTCTCGTTGAAAGAGGCCGAATGATGGCGCGCCGAACGGTTTCCATACAGCTCAAGATCGTGTCCCTCATTGTCGTGATCCTCGTGGCGAGCACGGCGGCGTCCGTGATCTTCACCGTGCGCAGCCAGCGCGCGAACCTCCTCGAGGCCACGCAGCGGACCCTGTCCGTCAATTCAGACCTGCTTCTTCTCACCATTCAGAACCTCATGCTGAGCGGCGAAGCTCCCATCGCCGTGCGGGCAATGGCGAGCTACAAGACCATCGAGAGCTTTACGGAGATCAGCCTCTACCGTGCGAACGGGGACGCGGCATTCAGCGACTATGCCACCATCGACGACGTGAACGGCTTTCAGAAAAAGATCCGCTTCATGCGGACACCGCGGGCCGAGCCTGATACGGAGGATGATCCTGCTTTGAAAAAGGCGGTGGCCGGGAGGACGCCCATACAGGTGGTGTCGGAGAAGGACCGTTCCTTCGAGTCCTTCTTTCCCATCATCAACCTCACCGAGTGCCGGCAGTGCCATGGCCGCTCGGGTTTCGTGCGCGGCGTTCTTCATCTCAAGCTCTCCCTTGCCGCGGTCTTCGACCAGATCCGCTTCGCGCGGGATACCCTCTCGATCCTTCTCGGCTCCATCGGTATTGCCATCGCCGGGCTGCTCGTGCTGCTGCTCAACCGGGTCATCGTTTCCCCGGTTCTGTCCATCGGGCGGACGGCGAGGATCGTCGGCCAGGGTGATCTGGATGCCCGGGTGTCCGTGCGCTCGCGGGACGAGCTGGGCGCGCTGGGAGAGACGCTGAATGAGATGATCGCGGGACTCAAGGAGAGGAACGAGCTGGCCGTCCGGAACAGGGTCATCGACACGCTCAACAAGGAGAGCAGGAAATATCTGGACACGATCCAGGAAGGCCTCCTCCTCCTGGACCGGCGCTTCGTGATCAGCGAGCAGTACTCGCTGTTCCTGGAAAAGCTGTTTTCCACGAGCGACATTGCGGGCAGGAGCTTCCTGGACTTCCTGTACCCCGATGCCGCGGCACACGCGGCCAGGCGGGAGGAGCTGGAGAAGTTCCTCGAGATCCTCTTCACGAAGACCGTGTCCGACATGGAAATGATCCTCCAGCTCAACCCGCTGCGGGACGTCACTCTCGTGGCGAGCGGCGGAGGCAGGGCGAAAGAGATCGTGGTGGATACCGTGTTTCACCGCATCCTGGAGAACGACCGGGTGGTCAATGTGCTGGTGATATTCGAGGACCGCACCGATCTGGTACGGGTGAGGAACGAGCTGGAGCGGGAGAAAGCGCGCAGTGAAACGGAGCTGGCGCACATTGCCGCCATTCTCAGGGCCGGCCCGCAGGCGTTCCAGGAGTTCGCCGACCAGGCGGAGGAGACCGTCCGGACCCTCGAGTCCAGGATGGGCAGGCTGGAAGCCGGGGAAGGGATCGACAGCCTTTTCCGCAGCATCCATTCGCTGAAAGGGGCGGCGCGCTACCTCGAGTTCCGCACCCTCGAGCACTCCGCGCACGCGGTGGAGCAGGCGCTGGCCGGCGTGAGAGACGGCACCGCGGCCGCGGACGGTGAAATGCAGGTGCGCCTCCGCGCGCTGATCGAGACGATCCGGCAGGAGATCGGGGCAGTGCGGACGCTGATCGATCGGTTCCGCCAGTTCGCCGTGACCGCCGCGCCGGCAGAGGGAGAGCGGGGACCGGGCCCCTTCCAGGAGCTGGTCGAGTCCCTGAAGAGCATGGCAGCCGACATCGCGCGCGAGCTCGGCAAGGAGGTGACCTTCTCCACGAGCGGCCGGCTCCCGGACGACAATCTCTTGCGGCGCCTGCGCGATCCGCTGATCCACCTGCTGCGCAATGCCGTGGACCACGGCATCGAGGATCCGATGGAGAGGCTCGGCTCCGGCAAGCCGCAGTCAGGCAGGATCCTGGTGAGCTTTGCGCGCAGGGGAGCGGAGACGGTGATACGGATAACGGATGACGGGCAGGGCATCGACTTTGCGCGCGTACGGGACCGGGCCGAGGAGCTGGGTCTCATCCGGCGCGGTCAGGCGCCGGCCAATGCCGAGCTCACGAAGCTTCTTTTCTCTCCGCGGTTCAGCTCGAGGGGAGAGGCATCGGAGATCTCGGGGCGCGGCGTGGGACTGGACATCGTACGGGAGGCAATGCGCGCGCTCGGCGGACGAATCGGCGTTGCCACCCGCAAGGGGGAAGGGACCGCGTTCACGCTGCACATCCCCTCCTGAGGGAAGCGGGGTCACTTCCCCCCGGCGGGAAGCGGCGCGTCCAGCGGCCAGAGGATCACGTAGTCGTTGTCCTTCACCCCGGCATGACATTCGTAGCAGTACGCGACCCTGCCTTCGAGGGCGAGGTTATTGCTGACCACGATCTTCCCCTTGGGATCGTACATCGCCCAGAACCAGTCGCCGTCGTCGGGATTGTAGCCGCGCACTTTCGCCATCACGGTGACATTGATGAGCTTCTTGTCCGCGCTGAAGTTCTCTTTGACGATAATCGACCCGTCGGGAGCGGTCTTCGAGGCAATGGGCAGCGCGGAGGCGAGGGTCGCGTTGATGTACACCTCGTGATATTTCCCGTGCGGAGACTGCCCGGGGAGGAGCCCCTCCTGCCCGGGCCAGTGCGCGTATATATCGTAGTCGCTGTCCACCGTGATGCGCTTCCACAGCCGCTCGCCGGATATTTCAGCTCCGGTGAGCGGAGCAAGGATCGGCTCTTTCTCCTTTGTGCAGCCGAAAATCAACGCGGCAAGACAGCCCAGAAGGAGCACGCAGCGCATGGGCCCACCTCCCTGCGCCATGATACGCCGGGGCAGGGTGAAGCGCAATGAGCCGCCTGTCGTGCATCCCTGCACTCGGCGGCCTCGACATCCCTGTCTACGGCCGCTATCGGGCGGGAGTTTCCCGCTCCAGCTGCCGGTAGATGTCGTCGAGTATCTCGGGAAGGGGAAGCGGACGAGAGTGTATCGGGACGCAGCTCTCGCGGCCGGTATCGAGGCTTTCATTGCCCATCCTGGCTCCCAGCCCGTCAGCGGGCGATAGTCCGGCAAGCACGGCGGCGAGCTCCTTGAGCATGCGGGTGCAATCGGCAAGCGCCAGCTCGTACAGGTCGAAAAAGCTCGCCGTGCTGGTCGCCGTATCGTCGCAGGGATGGCACCAGGTGGCATGGCCGAGGTTGAGGAAATCGTACCCCGGGGGGACCTCGCGGGGGTGGATCAACCCGAGTCGTTTTTCGCGGAAGCTCTCCTTGCGGTCCTTTCTGAACGCGAGACGGAGCAGGTCCGTATTGAGGTGATTGGTGACCTTGTAGAAGAAAATCGTGTCATGATACGCGTTCTCGATGCGCTTCCTGTCGCGGCTCTTGTAGTTGAAGGACGGATACGTGGAGTTGAGGGCCTTCACCAGCGCCTTGATGACCGGATAGGGCAGGGTTTTTCCGCATCGGACCTGTGAGAGGAAGTCGAAATCCGCGGGTGCTTTTCCGAAGCGCTTCTCCAGCACGAGAAGGTCGATGATTCGTTCCAGGAACGGATGCGCGTGATAGAGCCGGCGCGTGCGCTCGTCCCTCGGGTCGTCCCACCCGGCAAAGTACCCGATGAATGGATGGGTCCGCCGATCCAGCGGCGCGTGTGTCGCGAAACCGAGGATGAAGGCGGAAAGCTCCGAGCCGACGCCCGCGGACAGGCGGAGTGCTTCCCGCGCCATCGCCTCCACGAACGTGCCGTACCCGTGCCGGTGCAGCGCCACCCCGTAACGCAGCCCCGTGGGCATGGTCCGCTGATTGTGATAGAAGAAGTCGGGACCCTGCGCCCCGAACCGGAACAGGTTGCCGTGTGCGGCGAGGAACTCATGTGCCTTCTCGCCAAGGGCACCGCGGAGCGCTTCCTCTGCAAAGAGGAGGTGCGTGAAGTGGGAAGGCATAAAACCAAGATAACATGAAACGGTGCGACTTTCACGTTGGACGGGCGGGCAGCTGCCCGGTCCGGCGCGGCTTTTCGGGCGATCGTCCGCTCACCCCCACCCCTTGACTTTTTCCCGACCGCCGATAGTATGTGCCGATATCGCCGCTGTAGCTCAGACGGTAGAGCAACGGACTGAAAATCCGTGTGTCAGGGGTTCGATTCCCCTTGGCGGCAATCCCCGGGTAAGCCCTCGCGCAAGCCTCCCTGCACCTTGAAATTCACCCCCGCCTGCCGAATGACCGCGCGGCGGCAACGGCCGCATTCCATCCTTCGACAAGGGCGCCGCGGGCCGCCGTGTCCATCTTCGGCTCGAAAATCGTGTCTGCCTGCCAGATTTCGGCAAGCTCCTCCCTGTTCTTCCAGACCCCCGCGGTCAGTCCCGCAGCGAATGCGGCGCCGAGCGCCGTGGTTTCCGGGCTTCGGGGACGGACAAGAGGCGTGCCCAGGATGTCCGCCTGGAACTGCATGAGGAATGCATTGACCGACGCGCCTCCGTCCACGCGCACGGACTGGATTGCGCGGCCGGCATCCCTCTCCATGGCCTCGACGAGGTCGCGCGTCTGGAAGGCAATGCTCTCCAGCCCGGCGCGCACGATGTGCTCCTGCCGGGTGCCGCGCGTGATTCCGAACAGGGCACCCCGCACCTCGGGATCCCAGTACGGCGCTCCCATGCCCACGAACGCGGGAACGAAATAGACCCCGCCGGTGTCCGCAACCGACCGGGCCAGTGTGTCGGATTCCGCGGAAGAGGAGAGGATGCGCAGCTCGTCGCGCAGCCACTGTACCACCGCGCCTCCGACGAACACGGAGCCCTCCAGCGCGTACTCCAGGCCGTCGCCCAGGTCCCATGCAACGGTCGTGAGAAGCCGGTTGCGGGAGGCAACGGCCTGGCGGCCGGTGGAAAGCAGGCAGAAGCATCCCGTCCCGTACGTGACTTTCACCGCCCCTGGCTCCAGGCACGCCTGGCCCAGGAGCGCGGCCTGCTGGTCTCCCAGCACGCCGCACACGGGAATCTCAGCGCCGAGAAGGCTTGCCTCCGCATGACCGAAGCTCGCGGAGGAGGGGATGACGCGGGGCAGCAGCGCCGCGGGGATTTCCAGGGCGGCGAGTATCTCCGGGTCCCACGCGCCCTTGCGAATGTCGAAGAGGAGCGTCCGTGAGGCGTTCGACGGGTCCGTGAAGTGGCCCCCCGTCAGCTTGTAGACGAGCCACGAATCCACCGTGCCGAAGCAGACGTCTCCCGCGTGCGCCTTTTTCCGCATGCCCGGCATGTTTTCCAGGGCCCACATGATTTTCGTCGCCGAGAAGTATGGATCGACCAGGAGGCCCGTGCGCTCAATGAGCATGCGCTCCAGCCCCCGGGCGGAGAGGGTGCGGCAGATATCTGCCGTGCGCCGATCCTGCCAGACGATGGCGGGGCCGAGGGGCGCGCCCGTGCTCCTGTCCCAGAACACGGCCGTTTCCCGCTGGTTGGCAATTCCGATCCCGGCGATCTGCGAGGGACTGATGTGCGCCTGGGCAATGGCCTCCCGCGCCGCGGTGAGCTGGGTGGACCAGATCTCAGCAGGGTCGTGCTCCACCCAGCCCGGGCGGGGGTAGCTCTGCGGAAAGGATTTCTGAGACAGGGCGAGCGCGCGTCCCGTCCGGTCGTAGACGATGGCGCGAGAGCTGGTCGTGCCCTGATCGAGGGCGAGAACGTACTGCGAGCCTGCCATGAAGGGGATTATATGCGTCCGGCTATCGGGCGGACAAGCTTCCCGGCGCGTAGGGGCCGGAGACCACCCCGTAGCCGGCCTTCTCGTCCCACGCGAACACGCGATAGGTGAAGCCCGCCGTCAGCGCCGGCGAGGCGCTGAGGATGGTTCTTATTTCCAGGGGAGGGGATTTGCTCCCTGCCGGAAACGCCGCCACGAACCTTCCATCGGAGCTGTATGTCCACACCTCGTACGCCGCGTAGGGGCCTGACACCCTGATGATTCCTCCTGCCACGCTCGAGGAAGGGTACGCGGCGTCCGCCGCGCCGACGGCGCGGGCGGGAATCGTCACGGTGTCTTCCACGGTGTCCCCCCCCGCGTCCTGCAGAACGACCCTGTAGGGGCCGGCGGGGAGCCTGGCTGACCCGGGCATGAAGAGAGACGTGCTCCCGATCCAGCTCTCCCCCTCGGCAGTGGAGGTGGACCACGCGCCGCTTTCCACCTTCCAGAAGAGCTCCGCGTCGTCGTTGATCACGTAGAACGCGCCGAGGTTCTCCAGTCCCTCCGGGTCATTCGCCACGAGGAAGACTCCGAGTGTTTCGGATTTCCTGCCGCTTCCCGTGTCGTGCACATAGATGGCGCGCGCGAATACCCGGGAGATGGTCGGCGGCTTGCCGGCGCAGCCGGCCAGGACCAGAACCAGGAGCGCGCAGAGGGCGGCGGCTGCGGTGCCGGTCCGGAGGGTCCTCCTCACAGCTTCTCCAGCACGGTGGCCCGCCGGCAGTCGGACAGGCGGCGCTGCAGGTAGTCGACGTCCAGCCGGAGCTCTTTCACAAGGCACAGGAACAGGGAGTCCGGCACGATGTTTTGTTCCGTGAACAGAAACAGCAGCGCCCTCTCCGCGATGCAGGACACGCGCAGCGAGTTCATCCGGATTTCCTCGTACCTGTCACGGAAGTGGGCGTACAGCAGGGATTTCTCCAGGTTGTCCTTGATGAGAGACAGCTCCTCGCGAAGGGGCGCCGCGTCCCCCCGTGCCGCCTGCGCGCCGAGGGGCTTGAGAACGAGGAAGGTGTACTCCTTGCCCGGCAGATAGTGATGGTCGTCGCAGCGGGTGCAGTAGTTCGGCTCCAATGGATCATGCACCTCGCGGTCTCCGCCGATCACCAGCAGGGGATCGAAGTAGAGCGCGGGACACTCCCGTCCGTCCACCGTGTAGTACCGGTAGGTATAGAAGGAATCCTGGAGACACTCGGGATGCTCGCAGTAGGCGGTGAGAGGGAACACGTCCGTGGCCGTGTCCAGCAAAAGCCGCGCGGTCGTATTGAATATCTCGCGCCGGAAATTCAGCACGAGCGAGGGGAAGATGAATGTCAGCCCCCGGGTCCGCGAAGCGTTTTCCACCACGTAGGCGAGCCGCTCCTCGTAGAAGGATGCCTCGTCGATGACCCAGGTCCCCGCCTCCGGGTTCTCCGCCATGACGCGCTCCAGGTCGAACGAGCTTGAGATCGAGGCGATGTTCTTCCCGCAGCGCACGAACCCCCCGCGGTAGGGAAGCGCATCCGGCGGGTAATCGGGAAACCTCCTGACATCCAGCGCGGAACGGATGAAGAACACGATCCTGCGGTCAGCCCCATCGGCGCGCGTGCTGAGCGCGGCGGCCCCCTTTTTCCTGCGCGCCACCTCGGAATCCCGCCAGATCCGCGCGGAGAACTCGGTCTTGCCCGAGCCCATGGAGCCGATCACGAGGATCCGCCGTGACGGCCGCGAGAAGTCGAAGTGATTGAACGAGTGATGAACCCTGACCTCGGGGAATCCGAGGCTCTTCAGGAAGGTTCGTGTGTCCTGGCTCTCCGGCGCGCCGTCCATGAACCGCAAGCATAGTCCGCGCGACGCGCGACGTCAACGCGTGCGAGTTGACAGAGTGCCGGAATCGACCTACGGTGCCCGAATGGCCCTTACGGAAGAGCAGGTGAAGACATTGACAGGCCTGACCGAGGAACAGGCGAGGCTGATCCTGGCGAAGGAGGGGATGAACGAGCTGCCGTCCTCGAAGAAGCGCGGCATCTTTTCCATCGCCTTCGAGGTGGTCAAAGAGCCCATGTTCCTGCTCCTGATCGCGTGCGGCGTCATCTACCTGGTGCTCGGCGACATCCAGGAGGCGATCATGCTTCTCGGGTTCGTCGTGGTGATCATGGGCATCACCATCTTTCAGGAACAAAAGACGGAAAACACGCTGGAGGCCCTGCGGGACCTCTCGAGCCCCCGGGCCCTGGTCATACGGGAAGGCGAGCGGCGGAGGATCCCCGGCAGGGAGGTGGCGCGCGGGGACCTCCTGGTTCTTTCCGAGGGGGACCGGGTGCCGGCGGATGCCCTGCTCCTCTGGTGCGTCAACATCTCAGCCGATGAGTCGCTTCTGACGGGCGAGTCGGCAGCCGTGCGGAAGTCCGCCGGCGACCCTGACACGCCATTGCAGAGACCGGGCGGAGAGGACACCCCTTTCGTCTATTCCGGCACCCTGATTGTGCATGGACGGGGGGTCGCCGTCGCGAAGGCCACCGGCGCGGACTCGGAGATCGGGAGGATCGGGAAAGCGCTGCAGACGGTACAGCAGGAACAGACCCCTCTCCAGAAGGAAACAGCCTCCATCGTCAAGGCAATCTTCGCGGGCGCGCTGCTGCTGTGCGCTGTCCTGGTCGTGGTATACGGCCTCACGCGCGGGAACTGGCTGGAAGGGATTCTCTCCGGCATCACGCTGGCGATGGCGATGCTCCCGGAAGAGTTTCCCGTCGTGCTCACGATCTTTCTCGCTCTCGGCGCATGGCGCATCTCCCAGAACAGGGTGCTTGCGCGCAGGATGGCGGCGGTGGAGACCCTTGGCGCAGCCACCGTGCTGTGCGCGGACAAGACGGGCACTCTCACCCAGAACAGGATGAAGATCCGCATGCTGCGTGCCGGCGGCGTCTCTCTCGATCTGGCGGAGAGCAGGGGCGCCGTTCCCGAGAGCTTTCACGAGCTGCTGGAGTTCGGCATTCTCGCCAGCCAGGAAGACCCGTTCGACCCGATGGAGAAAGCGATCCAGGAGGCGGGTGCCCTCACCCTGACGAATACCGAGCATCTGCACAGGAGCTGGACCATGGTGCAGCAGTACCCCCTGTCGCGGGACCTGCTCGCGCTCTCCCACGTGTGGAAGTCGGTGTCCGGGGCCGGCTACGTCGTCGCCACGAAGGGCGCGCCGGAGGCCATCGCGGATCTCTGCCATTTCGACACCGGAGCGCGCCGAGGCGCTGGCCCGCGAGGTGCACGATCTGGCGGACCGGGGCCTGCGGGTGCTGGGTGTGGCGAAGGCCGGTTTTCCGGAGAGTGACCTTCCCGGCGCGCAGCACGAGTTCGTCTTCGAGTTCATCGGCCTGGTCGGACTGGAAGATCCCATACGGCCGACGGTGCCTCCGGCCATCGCAGAATGCTACGAAGCGGGCATCAAGGTCGTGATGATCACGGGAGATTACCCCGTGACGGCGCAGAAAATTGCCCGGCAGATCGGGATGCGGGGCGGGGAGACCGTGATCACGGGGCAGGACCTTGCGCGCATGTCCCCCGGGAGCTGCGGGAGCGAGTGAGGGAGACGACCATCTTTGCCCGGGTGGTGCCCGAGCAGAAGCTTCTCATCGTGGATGCGTTCAAGGCGAACGGCGAGGTGGTGGCCATGACCGGGGACGGGGTGAACGACGCGCCCGCGCTGAAGTCCGCGCACATCGGCGTGGCCATGGGGGAAAGGGGTACCGACGTGGCGCGGGAGGCGTCCGCCCTCGTGCTGCTGGACGACGACTTCTCCTCCATCGTCGCAGCGGTGAGGATGGGACGGAGGATCTTCGACAACCTGAAAAAGGCGATGGCATACATCATCAGCGTGCATGTCCCCATCGCTCTCGCATCCCTGGTGCCCGTGCTCTTGAATTGGAAGGAGATGATCCTGTTCCCCGTGCACATCGTGTTCCTGGAGCTGATCATCGATCCGGCGTGCTCCGTCGTGTTCGAGGCCGAAGCGGGGGAGCGGGACATCATGAAGCGCATGCCGCGCAGCCCGAAGGACCGCCTCTTCGGCAGGCGGAGCCTGGTGACCAGCGCCATCCAGGGGCTGGTGGCTTTTGGAGCGGTGATCGCGGTCTACGCGGCGGCGCTCGCCCTCGGGGAGAGCGTGGCCCAGGCCCGCACGCTGTCCTTCGTGACGCTCATCGTGTCCAATCTCTGCCTTATCCTCACCAACCGCAGCTGGCAGCGCAGCCTGTTCACGTCCTTTGCCGTCCGCAACCCCGCGCTCCTCTGGGTCATCGGCGGCGCGCTCGCTTTCCTGGCTCTCGTGGTATACGTCCCGGCGCTGCAGCGTCTTTTCCACTTCGCCTTCATGCAGCCGCTGGATCTCGCCCTCGCGGGTGCCGCCGGTCTCTTCAGTATCTTGTGGTTCGAAGTGATGAAGCTTGTCAGGCGCAGGCGGCTTCGAGCCGGCTGAGCGGGGAAGGCGCGTGCGCCCTTTACGCGAACAGCGTGAGCTGCCGGTCGCGCGGCGGGCGGCGCGGGGTCTTGTCCACCAGGCAGCGCGCAGGTATTTCCGACAGGAACCGGCTCGGCAGGGCGCCCTGCACCTTTCCATGCGCGCGGCGACTGGCGCAATGGCTGATGAAGAGAAAGTCGCGTGCCCGGGTAACGGCGACGTAGAACAGCCGGCGCTCCTCCGCCAGGTCATCCGGCAGGCGCGCAGAATCCACGGAGTACCGTGGCGTGACTCCTTCCTCCGCGCCCGCGATGAACACGACCGGGAACTCCAGGCCCTTGGCCGCGTGGAATGTCAGGAGAGCCACCTTCTGCGCGGCCCGCGCCCACTCGCTTTCTCGCGCGCAGAGGGAAACACGGGAGAGGAAACCGCGGAGGTCCGACCCGTGTTCCGCCGCGAAATCGCGCAGAGCTTCTTCTCCGAGCACAACGTCCGGTGAGGAGGTGTCGAACCGCACCACGCTGCTCCGCGCATCGTCAATGAGAGCGCAGACACCTTCCGAGCCGGCCTTCCGCGCAAGCTCGGCTCCGCGGAGCGAGCCAGTCCTCCACCGACGCGGCGGGGCTTCCGCCGGCCGCGTGGGCGCGGAGGATGCGCAGTGATACCGGGTCTGCCGGGCATGACCACCAGCCTGAGCGCCGCGACAAGGGAACGGAAGGGCTCCTCTTCGGCGAGCGGGGTGCCGGCGCCGAGCGTGAGCGGCAGCCCGGCGCCTGCCAGCGAGGGGAGAAGCGCGTCCCGGACAGCGCGCGTGCGAAAGAGGACCGCGATGTCCGAGAACGCGTAGCCGCCGCGGTCACGGTACGGCGTACTCGCCGAACGGGTACTCCCGTATTCAGCGACATTTTCGAGCTCGCGTCCCCTCGCCGCGTCCACGGACACGGAATCCACGCCCCCGACAAGGTCGCTGATCGAACCGGCAATGATTTTTCCTTCCTCCTGCGGGTCCGAGACCCTGAGCAGCCGTACCCTGGCGCCTTCCGGCCGAACCGCAGCGAGCAGGGGAGCGCCCTGCGCGCGCGCACGGTGGAAATCAATGCGTCGGCAGAGGCTACGATGGCCCCGGCAGATCGATAGTTGCGTGTCAGGTAAAAGGTGCGGGCGCCGGTCTGCTCGCCGAATCGGAAAAACAATTCCCTGTCTGAGCCGCGAAAGCCATAGATGGCCTGGTCGGGGTCCCCGATGCCCAGCACCCGCTCCACGGAGGGGCAAAGCTGCATCAGAAGCTCGTACTGGGGCTTGTTGATGTCCTGGAGCTCGTCGATGGCAATGAGACCGTATCGAGCGGAGAGCTCGGCTCGGAATGCTCCGTCGGCCTGCAGCGCGGCATTCAGCCGCGTCACCAGGGACGAGAGGTCCGCGCCGCCGATGCGACGCAGCTCCTCCTCGTACCTGTCCATTACGATTTGCAGGTCCGTTCCCGGTTCCTCCATCCCTTCCCAGCACCGCTCCATGCGCTCCGCAAGGGCGCCGCGGTACGCCGCGGATTCGGCATTGCGGTACGCCGCGGATTCGGCCTTCACCCGACCGGTCACCTGCCGGAAGAAGCATTTCCAGCAGCTCGGCCCTCTGCGAGGGGGCATAGACGGCAAGGAGCGAGGGATCGCGCTCCCTGAGGACCGACCAGCAGAAGGAATGAAATGTCGCTGCGGTGATCTTGTCAGCCTGTCCCGGGCAGCAGGAGCGCAAGCCGGTCTTTGAGCTCTCCGGCCGCCCGGTTGGTAAAAGTGAGCGCAAGGACCCGGCCCGGCTCGATGGCCCCGGTGCGCACCTGACGGGAGATCCAGGCCACCAGGAGTCGGGTCTTCCCGGTGCCGGGACCTGCCAGGACCAGGCTGCGCCGGGAATCGCAATCAACGATGGCGCGTCTGTTCGTCGTCGAGAATCGCGGGGTCCTCCATGGTATCCTGCGCGCGCGCGCGCAGCCTGAAGGGGGAGGGCCCGCGCGCCTTCCGGGACGAGGATGCGCGTCTCGGCTTGAAAGAGCTCATCCTGTCCCCGGAGCCTGATCAGCTCCGCGTCGTTGAAGACCCGGATGACTCCGAACTCCCCGTCATAGCCGGGCCGGGGATCGATTCTTCCCTCCCTCATGCGCCGCACGGCCTCGGCCAGAAGGCTGCCCTGTGAGCGCGAGATGTCTTCCAGCGCCGCGTCGAGGAGGAACCCGTATTCGTTCCCGAACGCCGTGATGATCCGGCCGTACAGGCCGGTGACCGCTTTCGAGCCGGAGCCGCTGCCCGCAATTTCCGCGAGGAGCTCGGGGAGGGGTATGATGTAGCTGAATCCTTCAGCCCTCCGCGGCGGCAGCGGCTCGGCCCTGTCCGCGAGCGCGAGCACCCGGTTGAGCACGCCCACGGTGACGGGCGTGCCGCACACGGGACACATGCCGCCCGTTTTCAGCGTCTGGTCCGGCTCCATGCAGACCCCGCACTTGCGGTGGCCGTCGTAGTGGTACTTTCCCTCTTCAGGGTAGAACTCGAACGTCCCCAGGAAGCCCTCGCCGGTCCGGAGGGCATCGACAAGGCCCTGCCAGCTTTGCTCGGTGTCGAGGAGATTCGCCTCCCTGCCGAGCCTGCCCGGCGAGTGCGCGTCCGAGTTCGAGATCAGCCGGTAGCGGTCGAGGGCGCTCCAGCGCCAGTTCATGAGCGGATCCGAGGAAAGGCCCGTTTCCAGCGCGAAGATGTGCGGGGTGAGCTCCTCGAAGCAGTCTTCGATGCGGTCGAAGCCCGACTTCGAGCCGAAGAGGGAGAACCATGGCGTCCAGATGTGGGCGGGGATGAGGAACGAGTCAGGCGAAGTCTCCAGGAGCAGGGAAAGCAGGTCCTTCGGGTCCAGCCCCAGGATGGGCCGGCCGTCCGAGGCGATGTTGCCTATGGTCGCGAGCTTCGTGCTCATCCGGCGCGCGTCTTCCAGGGTGGGCACGCCGATCAGGCTGTGCACTTTTCGCACCTGCCCCTGCTTCTTGTAGATGGAGCTGATTTCCGTGGTCAGGATGAATCGGACCGGGTGGTCCGCCGGGCACAGCCCCTTCGAGGGGCGAGCCCTCGGGCGGTTCCCTGAGCGCGTACAGACCGTCCTTCTCCACGAGCCGGTCTTCCAGCTCCGCGAGCCACCCGGGGTGAGTGAAATCACCGGTGCCCACGACCCCGATGCCTTTGACCCTGGCCCAGCGATAGTAGCCCGCCAGGTCAGCCTCCCTGCTCGTGGCCCGCGAATATCGGGAGTGCACGTGCAGGTCGGCAACGTATCTCATGCGGATTTCGCGAAAATCGTCCTGATCTCTTCCTTGGCGCCGTCCAGCACTTCCCCGTATTTCATGTCGAGCTGGGAGAGGTACTGGCGGATCATGGACTGGAACTCGGGATCCGCCGCAGGGTTGATCTTCACCGGCCTGCCCATCTGCCGGGACAGCTCCTCTTCCTTCTTCTTCAGCCTCTGGGAGTACTGGCGCTCGACGGTCTCCACCAGGCGCTTGCGCTCGCCGAGGTACTCCTTGAAAAAGCCGTCGAGCTGGCTGAATATCGTGGTCACCTTGCGCGCGTCCGAGACGGCGAGCGACACGGCTTCCCCAATGCGTTTCAAGTCTTTCGTTGCGAACTCGTCGATCGGGAGAACGAGGTTGGCAAGAAGGGACTGGACAAGCCCCTCCCTCACCGTCCGGGCCTGGGAAGCGTCATAGCCCTTGAGCGCAGCCTTGAGATCGTATGCAGGGTCCTCCAGCATCCTGGACACGAGCTTTTTCCCTTCGTCTCGGAGCCGGTTCGTCTCCACCAGCTCCTTGTTCGCTTCTATGCCCTTGGAGTTCTCCATCGCGATTTCGAGCGCCGATTTTATGATTCCCATCTATTTTTCTCCCTCACCCGGTGTGCAATGTAATCTGGCCTTGTGCGCGAATCAAGCAGGGAGAAGGATGGTATCCTTCTCCGTGACCGCGCCGTCCAGGCGCTGGTCCCTTTCACCGTGAGGGACCTCTTCCACGAGCTGTTCGGAAACGCAGACGCCTATGGCGGCGATGCTCTTCGCGGTGCGCCGTGCCCCGGCCAGGAACCTGTCGTAGTAGCCTTTGCCCCTGCCCAGCCGATTGCCCTGCCGGTCGAAGGCAAGACCGGGCACCGTCACGAGCACGCATGCGGCGCGCGCGAGGTCCACCGGCAGCCACGCGGGATCCGGTTCCGGTATGCCCCAGGCATCGCGCGGGAGCTCCCCCGCATCCGGCGGCATGACGACGAAGCGGATGTCATTTTCCTCGATGCAGGGGACCGCGACGGTCTTGCCCTCGCGCGCGCGCTTCCGAGATCATCGCCGCGGTGTCCAGCTCGTGGGGCATGGACAGAAAACACAGGACCGTGTCGGCCCGGCGCCAGGCGTCTGTCAGCGCGAGGCGTCCCGCGACGACCGCGCTCCGCGCCGCGAGGTCCGCCGCGCCGATCCCGCGCAGGCGGCGCTTCATCGCCGCGCGCATTTCCGTCTTGTTCATGCTACATTCATACGGACGGGGAGATGGATATGCAAGAGCAGGGGGCCGCGCCCAGGGCCGATTTCTGGGATTTCACGCGCGCGAGCATCATCGGGGAAAGCACCCTGATCGAGACGCCGTTCGGCAGCAGGCGGGTCACCTACGCCGACCACACCGCCTCGGGCCGGGGGGTGGCATTCATCGAAGACCGGATGCGCGACGTGCTGGAGCTGTACGGCAACACGCACACGGAGGACGATGCGACGGGCACCCTCACCTCCGAGCGCCTGCGCGATGCCGAGGCCACGATCAAGAGGCTCGTGCACGCGGGCCCCGCGCACATGATCGTCACCGTCGGCGCCGGGGCCACCGCGGCGGTGCACCACCTCCAGCAGATCCTGGGCATCTATGTCCCGCCCGCGGGCAGGGATTTTTTCGAGACTCTGCTCAGGGAGCATCTCCCGGCCTCGCAGAATGAAGCCCTGGCCGCCCTGCTCGGCGCCTCCCGCCCCGTGGTCTTCGTCGGTCCCTACGAGCATCACTCGAATGAAGTCTCCTGGCGGGAGTGCTACGCCGAGGTCGTCGAGATCGAGCTCACCCCGGAGGGCCTGCTCGATCTCGAGGACCTGCGCGCCAAGGTGTCCCGGGAAGGATACGCGGGCAGGCGCAAGATCGGCGCTTTCTCCGCTGCCTCCAATGTCACGGGCGTGAAAACGCCGGTGCACGAGGTCGCACGGATCCTGCATCGCCACGACGCGCTTGCGTTCTTCGATTTCGCCGCGCTCGCGCCGTACGAGCCCATCGACATGTGCCGGGACGCCGAGTCGTGTTTCGATGCGATCTATTTCTCCCCGCACAAGCTCCTCGGGGGTCCGGGAAGCTGCGGCGTGCTCATCTTTCACCGCAGAATCTACCGCGGCGATCTTCCCCCCACGGTGGGCGCCGGTGGCACGGTGGACTTCGTGAGCTTCGACGACCAGGCCTACAGCGCCGACATCGAGGTCCGGGAGAAGGCCGGCACGCCGGGCATCCTGCAGACCCTCCGGGCGGCGCTCGCCATGGAGCTGAAGGAGAAGCTGGGTGCCGCGCGCATCGCGGAGCGTGAGGGGGACCTGGTGCGCAGGGTGCACGCCGCCCTTTGCGGGCACCCGGCCATCGATCTCATGGGCAATGTCGGACCGGAGCACCGGCTGCCGATTTTCTCCTTCAATGTAAGGGTGGGCACGTCGTGGCTGCACCCGCGATTCGTCACCCGGCTCCTCAATGACCTTTTCGGCATCCAGAGCAGGGCGGGGTGCTCGTGCGCCGCGCCGTACGGTCACCGGATCCTCCACATCGACGCGAAGAAGTCCCGGGACCTCCGGCGCTCCATCATGGGCGGAAACGTCGGTCTCAAGCCGGGCTGGGCCCGGGTGAACTTCCACTTCCTTCTCAGCGACGAGGAGGTCGATTTCATCTGCCGCGCCATCCTTTTCGTGGCGGAGCAGGGAAAGCATTTTCTGCCTCTCTATCGCTTCGACATCCACAGCGGGTCCTGGCAGCACGGCGAGTTCGCGCCCCGTCACAGCGTCTTCGGTCTGGAGGAGGCGCTGGCGCCGGGCGCGGGCGCGGCGCGCGCGGCAGAGGACGATCATGGCGCGCTTTTTGCGCGCTACCTGGCCGAGGCGGAAAGCCTGGCGCGCGGCCTGCAGGGACCGCTGGTCGGATACGAATCTCAAGCACACGGAGGAGGACCTGATCCCCTTCGTGTACATGTAAGGGGGTACCCTTTCGGCGAATACGCCGGTTCTGGGCGCCGCGGTAGTCGGCCGCGGCCCGGAATGCTATTTTTCATCATGGTCATACACATGTTCGGCGGCCGCGCGGGTGGAGCCCGCCGTGCTGCAGTGCGGCTCGCCCTGCTGGCAGCTCTTGCCGGCGGAGCTCTCCTCCTCTCCGGCTGCGCAACCTTGCGGCCGGACCCGGGCGCCTCGGCCGGCACCCGGGTTCTGCACGCCACGCTCGAAAATGGACTGCGCGTCATCATCGTGAAGACGTCCCTCGCGCCGGTGGTCGCGCAGCAGCTCACCTTCTTTGCAGGGGCCAATCAGTCCCCGCCGGGGTTCCCCGGTATGGCTCACGCGGAGGAACATATGATGTTCCGCGGCTCCCCGGAAATATCGGGAGACCAGTTTTCCGCGATCACGGCGCAGCTGGGGGGGGACCAGAATGCGTTCACCCTTTCCACGACCACCACGTACTATCACACGGTACCGGCGGACGACCTGGATCTGACGCTGCGCATGGATGCAATCCGGCTTGCCGGTATCGACAACGATCAGGCCGCCTGGGAAAAGGAGCGCGGGGCCATCGAGCAGGAGGTGGCACGGGACAACTCCAGTCCTTCCTATGTCCTGCAATCAAGGGCGCGGGAGCGCATCTTCGCAGGCACTCCCTATTCGGACACCGGTCTCGGCACGAAGTCGTCTTTCGACCGGACGACTGCCGACATGCTCAGGAGCTTCCACGAGAGCTGGTATGCGCCCAACAATGCGCTCCTGGTTCTCGTCGGAGACGTGGACCCGGAGGCGGTGCTTGCGAAGGTGAAACAGCTCTACGGGCCCATTCCCGGAAGGCCCGTTCCTCCCCGGGAGGACATCGCGCTCCGTCCGGTGGCGTCGGACACTTTCAGCTCCACCACCGACCAGCCCTACGGCTTTGTCGCCTACGTCTTCCGCGCGCCGGGCTACCGGGCCCCCGACTATCCGGCCGCGCAGATTCTTTCCCGCGTGATGGACTCTCCCCGCGGCGCCATCACCGGGCTGGCATACGAGGGGAAGGCCCTCAACGCGGGGTTCACCATGCAGACTTTTCCCGACACCGGCTACGCCACCGCGTGGGCCGCATTTCCACAGGGAGGGGATGAAAAGGCGCTGGCGGAGGAGCTGAAGAGCGCCGTCAAGCAGGCGCTGGCCGGCATCCCCGGGGATCTCATCGAAGCCGAGCGCCGGCGCGTGGTGCTGGAAAGCGCGCAGCGGGGCAATTCGATTTCCGGGCTGGCCGACTCCTGGACCGATGCCGTTGCCGTGAAGGGGCTGGATTCCCCCGACAGGGAAGGGGAGCTGCTCCAGAAAGTGGATGCGGACGCGGTGAAGGCCGCTGCCGCGCGCCTGCTGGACTTCGATCATGCCATCACCCTCGTGCTCACCCCCGCATCCGGCACCACGGCACCCAGGGGCGGCGGGGCGTTCGGATCGCCTGAATCCTTCGCGTCCACCCCCGAGAAACCGGTGGCGCTTCCCGCCTGGGCTGCCGCGGCGCTGGCAAAGCTTCCTCATCCGAAGCCCCTGTTCGCACCGACCATCTACGACCTGTCAAACGGACTGCGGCTCATCGTGCAGCCTCTCTCTTCCACCAGCGCGGTGAGCCTTTACGGAAGCGTCCATACCAACGAAAATCTCCAGGCGCCTCAGGGGCAGGAAGGCGTCGAGGACATGCTGAACACCCTCTTCGCCTGGGGCCCGAAAGGAATGAGCCGCGAGTCCTTCGAAGCGGCGTGGGACTCCATCGGGGCCGACTACTCGGCGGGCACGTCTTTCTCCCTGAGCGTGCTGCCTGAATACTTCGACAGGGGCGTCGGGCTGCTGAGCGAGGACCTGCTCCAACCGGCCCTGCCGACAGATGCCTTCGCAAGCCAGCAGCCTATCCAGGGCAGGCAGGCTGCCGGCAATGTGCAGAGCCCGGTCTTCCAGTTCCGGATCGCCGTTCAGAAAGGTCTCGTGCCCGCGGGCGACCCCTCCCTGAGGAAGCCGACGCCCGAGTCCATCGCATCCCTCACCGTGGACGCGGTGCGCGCATATCACCAGGCGGTGATGAGGCCCGACATGACCACGATAGTCGTGATGGGCAGGATAGAGCCGCAGGCGGCGCGCGCGGTCATCGAGAAGTACTTCGGCGCATGGAAGGCCTCCGGCCCGAAACCCGTCCTGGACTACAAGCCCGTTCCTGCCTCCGTGCCTTCCGAGGTGTTCATTGCCGACGCAGTGCGGGAGCAGAACGAGGTCGTTCTGACGGAGACGCTGCCGCTGACATACGAGGATCCCGAGCGGCATCCGCTGCGGCTGGGAAGCGAGTTCCTCGGGGGGGACAGCTTTGCCAGCCCCCTCTACCGCGAGCTCCGGGTCAAGCGGGGCCTTGTCTACAGCGTCGGCAGCTCCGCCGGGTTCGGCCGCACGCGCTCCCAGTTCTCGTTGAGCTTCGGCGCCTCCCCGGACAAGGTCAAGGAGGCCCGGCTGATCGCCTTGCAGCTCGTGAAGGCCATGGCGGATACGCCGCTGTCCGAGCAGGACCTGCATCTCGCCAAGGGACAGTCCCTGCGCCAGATCGAGCTCTCCAACCAGACCGCCTCGGATATCGCCCAGAGCTGGATCGGCTACAATGAGGAGGGGCTCTCGCTCAACCGGTTGTTCGAGGTCGCGCGCGCCTACGAAAGCCTGACCGCGGAGCAGATCCAGGCCGCTTTCAGGAAGTATGTCGACCCCGACAGGTTGTCCACCTTTGTCCTCGGCCAGCCCTATGGCCGGTAGGCCTGTCATGGGATCCCTTGCCGATCTGGTTTACCTCCCCCGTCCCCGCGATATCCGGCCTGCGGCCGGTCACTTCAAGGCGCTCGCGGGCGCGCGGATCGCTCTCCTGGGCAACGTGCAGCCCCTCCTCTCTTCCGCGGTCCTCCTGCAGAAAATCGCGCATGATAGGGGGGGCATGGAGTGGCACATCGCGGCAGGCGCGGGCGGTGATGCGCCTGCCATCGCTCTTTCCATGACGGGCAATGCGGCGGCCGAGCACTATCGTGTGAGGATCTCCCCTGCGGGGATCGACGTGACCGCGTCAGATGCGGCGGGAATGTTTCGTGCGGTGACGACTCTCGGCCAGGTCATCCGGCAATCTTCGGGCGCCCTGCCTGCCGGAGAGATCGTCGACTGGCCGGATTTCCCCGTGCGCGGTCTCATGCTCGATATTTCCCGGGACAAGGTGCCGACCATGGAGACCCTGTTCTCCCTGGTGGACCTGCTGGCTGACCTCAAGATCAATCACCTCCAGCTCTACACGGAGCACACCTTTGCCTATTCGGCGCACCGGGAGGTCTGGGCAGAAGCGAGCCCGATGACAGGTGAGGAGATTCTGGCCCTGGACGCGTACTGCCGGGAGCGCTTCATCGAGCTTGTTCCCAATCAGAACTCTTTCGGCCACATGAGCCGCTGGCTTACCCACGCGCGGTATCGGGACCTTGCCGAATGTCCGGATGGGTTCGACTCGCCGTGGGGCTTCGAGCCGTACGGCCTCGATCCCACCAACCCGGCCTGCCTCGAGCTCCTTGACGGCTTGTATGCCGAGCTCCTGCCCCATTTCGGAAGCCGGCTCTTCAACGCTGGCTGCGACGAGACGTTCGATCTTGGCATGGGCAGGAGCCGGGAGCTCTGCGAGCGGGTGGGCAAGGGCCGCGTCTACCTTGATTTCCTTCAGAAGATCCATCGGCTGACGACCGCCCATGGGCACACCCTCCTCTACTGGGGGGACATCATCATGCAGTATCCCGCGCTCGTGCCCGAGCTCCCGCGGGACGGGATTGCCCTGGAGTGGGGCTACGAGGCGAACCATCCTTTCGAGGAGCACGGGGCCCGGTACCGTCAAGCGGGCGTGCCCTGGTGGGTCTGCCCCGGCACTTCCTCCTGGAACTCCATCGCGGGGCGCACGGACAACTGCCTGGCGAACATCCGCGCCGCGGCGCGCGCCGGGCTGACGCACGGGGCCACCGGTTTTCTGAACACGGACTGGGGTGACAATGGGCACTGGCAGGTCCTGCCGGTCAGCTTTCTGGGCTACGCGGCCGGAGCGGCTCTTTCCTGGTGCCTCGAAGCAAACGGCGCAACCGATTTCAGCCGTGAGCTGGACATGCATGTCTTTCGCGACGGGGCGGGCATCATGGGCACTCTTGTCCGGGACCTGGGCAATACCTATCAGCACGAAGGGCCGCTGAAACACAATGGGAGTGCGCTCTTCTATATCCTGCAGAGCCGCAAGGACGTCATTGAGCCGCGGGAGCTCTCATCCGCCGCGCTCGGAGAAGCCCGGGCATGGGTCGATTCGTCAGCGTCGAGGCTTGCCGAGGCCCGGATGGTTCGGCCTGATGCAGCGCTCATTCTCGAGGAATACGCCAACACCGTGCGCCTGCTTCACTGCGCGTGCGACCACGCGCAGGCTCTCCGGGACGGCACGCTGGATGACAACACGGTTATGGCCCGGGCCCGCGATGAGCTTCGCTTCGCCCTCGGTGAGTACCGCAGGCTCTGGGTGCGCCGGAACAGGATAGGCGGCCTGGCGGACAGCGTGCGGAGGCTGGAAAGACTGCTCCCGTCTTGAGTCCACGGAGTGCGGAGTACCGCTCAAACGGAGAGTGCTCGCTTCCGCTCGTGGGTCCGTTTGTACCGTGGCGCGCTAGATCGCGCTAGATATAGTTCAGCCCATAGCCCGGCAGCGGCAGAGGGAATAACCGGGCAAGGATTTCCCGCAGAGTCCCGTCCTCTGCCGCGGGCGGCGTATGCGCGACCGAGCCGAACACGAGGGCGGTGAGATCTGCGTCATCGGCAATGGCGAGCTCCGCACCCTTGTATCGGAAAACAACAGCCGGCCCGCACTGGATCGTAAGCCCTGCGCGTTCCCCCTGGGTCAGCCTGGAAGCGATGTGCCCTTCGATTGCTCCGAAGAAACCCGCCCGGTCGAGGATCTTCATCGTCCCGTGGAATCCGCGCGGAGACGAGGAAAGGTCCCCGGCATGGGCGAGGGTTTCCATTTCAAGGTCCGTTGCAGTTGTCTCGATCTCCACGCCGGGGCGCCGGTGGCGGCACAAATCGCCGGCAGCGCGGCAAGGAGCGCGTGCCGGGACCCGGCAATTTCAAGCGCCTTGAGAACTCTTTCTCCGCTCCGCTGCTCGGGCCCCGTGGTGCACACGTAAGCGGCGAGCTTCTGCCCCAGCCGGCACACCCATGTGCGTCCGGGACGTGCGTGCAGCGAGCGCGACTCCAGGAGAGTCCGCATCTCCTCCATGCCGCGCTCGAACCGCACCGGTTCGGCCTGATACAGCGCAGCCATTTCAGGGATGTCACGGCCGGTCCATTCAGCCACGTCGCATCCCAGCCGGGGCAGGCTGCTGGTCTCTTCCACGCGCACGGTCCGCCAGAGTCCGGCGTCCACGCAGCCCATGCGCCTGTACAGCCCCCGGCCGCCGGAAACAAGGACAGCTACGGCTCCCTGCTCCGCTGACCGGGCAACCACCGCTTCCACCACGCGCCCTGCCATGCCCTGCCCGCGAAACTCCTCGAGGGTGCACACCGCTCCGACGAGCCCCACCCTGATCTTCGTTCCCGCAAGGCAGAGGTCACGCAGGACGCCGCCGGCCAGCGCCACCGGTCTTCCCTCGTCGAGCATGATCTGCAGGTTCTCCAGATTGTCCGCATCAAAGAGCGTGGGAAAGGACGTTCCCATGTCCGCATCGTCTCCGCGGCGGAAAACGGTGTTTGCAAGGCGGACCACCGCGTCCAGCTCGGCGGGCAGTACCGCCCTCGGTCCCTCGATCATGGCGCCACGGTACGGGGTATTCCCCGAACGGGTACTCCCGTACTCCTTTGATTCATACTCCCACTATACACGGGCATGCGCGGACATGCAAAATAATCTCCATGAAAAGGCGACCGACATCAAAAGACTGGCTCCCCCTCGCGCGCGCGGACGGGCCGGCCGTCGAGGCGCCCACCGGCGAAGCGTTTCGCACCGAGTGGATCGATTTCGACAGGGGCATCCGGGTCGGCAACCTCGAGCCTCACGAGCGCATCACGCGCATTCTCAAGTTCCGCCTGGAAGAAGAGTACGGCACCGGATTCGTGACCGACCGGTGGGGGCGGGGCGTCTATTGGCAATGGATCTGCTGGGTGCCCCGGGCGGATCGTGATGCCAAGCCCCTTTCGAGCAGCGTGAACTTCGGCTGCGCAAAGCTCTTCATATCGCAGGACCGCCCCGCACGGGTGTTCCAGTGCGGGCTCCAGGTGGAGCGCGGCGCCGAATCCGCGTCGCGGTACTCCGCGGATTCCGCGTCGCGGTACTCCGCGGATTCCGGCGAAGGAGAGGTGGTGCTCCAGGACGACTGGGACTGGCACCGGCTCATGCGGCAGTGCGCGGCGAAAACGCCGCTGGACGACGAGCTTCACCGGCTGGTACGGAAGGAAGGATTCGTGGCCCGTATCTGGGGATGGCCGGGAGCGCCTTCATTCACCGCTGCAAATTACCGGTCGGCGGCCCAGATCCGGCAGGCCGCGCGGAAGGCCCCCCGGGACCGGTGGGCGGGTTTCCAGCTCTACTATCCAATGCCCGAGCCGGAAGTGCGCGCCACCGGGGGCTACGATTTCGTGCAGGCGATCATGGGTGCCTTTTCCGAGGTGATTCCCGCCATGAACCTCTGCATGCAGGTCACATTGGCTCCGGCACGCCCGCTCAGCGCGCCCGGTCCCGGATCGGCGACTCCTTCAGGAACAGCGCGAGGCAGACAGCGGCCAGCGTCAGGGCGATGAGGGCCACGAGGGAGCTGGTCATCGAGCCGCTGGGGGACTTCAGCGCATCCATCGCGAATATGAATACGATTCCGGAAAACTGACCCATCACGATGAGCATGCTGTTCGAAGTGCCCTCGGGAGCGGGAAGGGTGATCTCGGCCCCGTACTGGAAGCCGATTGGCCCTGCGCTCAGCAGGAACATCCCGAACACCACGGCGGAGACCGCCAGCAGCCACCACGTCGTGGCGAATGTGAGGCCCGCCAGGCCGGGGAGCAGCCCCGCGAGGGCGAGAATGATGAATGGCTTCCGCCTTCGCGTGGCATCGGAGATGAGCGGAATGACGACGGCGCCGACGACTCCGCCGATCAGCATCAGGCCGCCCGCCAATCCGGCCTGGGCCGTGGTAAATCCGCGCGGCCCGACGATCTCCTCGATCCACGTGGTGATTCCATTGAACAGGCCGAGCCCGATGAAGAATATGATGAGCAGGAGGATGAAATCCTTCTGCCGGATCATGCTTTTCAGCCCGTCGAACATGAGCGTTCTCTCGTCATGACCGGCAGGCCCCGGGGGCGTCGGCGGATGCTCGCGGGCCGCGACGACGAAAAGCACCGCGGCGAGGCAGGACACGGCCCCGCCGATCAGGAGCATGCCCTTCATTCCATAGCTGCCCATCAGGAGAGGGGTCAGTATCAACGACGCGAGGATTCCGAGGTAGATGGAGAGGGTGCCCAGCCCCGCGGCCGTTGCCCGTTCATCATTCAGGAACCAGCGGGCGCCCAGCTTCGTGATGGCGCCGAGTATCAGCGGCTGGCCGATGGCGATGCCGATCTGGGAGACGAAGACGAGCGCGAAATTGTCCGCGAATATGCCGCGGGTCAGGGCGAACACCGCGGTAAGAATCGCGCCGAGGGACACGGACTTCCGGAACCCCCAGGTGTCGATGAGCCAGGCCGACGGGAGGAACAGGAGGATGTAGACCACCATGAAAACCATGGACAGGAGGCCGATCGCGATATCGGAGGCGGCGTAGAACTTCATCGCGTCGCTCGTGATGGGGGCGAATGTGATCCAGAGGCCCTGGTTCAGCGCGGTGATGAACATGAACACCGCCAGGATCACCCACCGGTATCCGTACGTCCTGATTGTTCCTTCCTCCATCTGGCCCTCCTCTGTCAAAAACCCACTATATAAGCGCGTGTTCCCGGTATCAAGGAAACAACTTCACGTGCGCGTCGCGACGGAGCGTTTCACCATGGCGACGATCGCAAGGGAGAGCACGACAAGCACAAGGGTGAGGCCGAGATAGAACCAGAACCCTCCGCGCAGGCCGATGCTTTCCGCGACGACTGCCATGAGGAACGGGAAGGTGAATGAGCCCAGACCGCCTCCGGTCGCGACGGTCCCCACCGCAAATCCGCTCTTGAAGTAGCGGCCGACGATGGTCATGACGAGCGGGTAGAGCGCGGACAGGCCGAGTCCCGTCAGGAAGACTCCCACTGCCACCGCGGCGGTGGAGCTCACCACGAGAACAAACCCCAGCGCGACCGCGGACAGCAGGGAGAGACCCAGCACCAGGTATTCCTGGCGGGTGCCCCGGTAGAGCACCGAGACTCCGAGCCGGCCGGCGAAAGATACCCAGCCAGAAAAGCGAAACGGAGAAGGCGCCCGTGGAGGTGCTGGTTGCGAGCACCTTCACGAAATACTCTGAAACCCACGTGGAGACACCGAGCTCCGCTCCCACGTAGAGGAGCAGGAAGAGCGTCAGGAGGAGCAGGACGGGGCTGCGCAGGAGCCGGAGCCCGTGTCTCTGTCCATGTTCGTCCTCCTGGGCGAGCCGCGGGAACCTGGCCGTGCCGAAGAGAAGCGCCATGAGGGCAATCGGCCCGGCCGCGGCCAGGAAAACGACCGTCCCCCGAATGCCCAGGCTCATGAGAATGCCCACGGCGGCCGGTCCCACGATTGCTCCCACGGAAAAGGCCGCATGCATGAGGTTCATGAGCCTGCTCTGGCCCTTCCGCTCCATGTGGATGACCTCGAGATTGGTCACCACCTCGATCGTGCCCTGTCCGAGCCCGATCATCAGGTTCAGCGCCAGATTGAGCCACGGTGAACGCCACCGCATGAAGAAGAGCATGCAGACCGCAATGAGCAGCAGGCCGGTGACCAGCACTGTCCGTGGGGAGAACCTCTGCACGAGAAAGCCGCAGAGGAATGTCGAAAGGAAGTAGCCGATGGCGCTGGCAGCCAGCACGACCCCGGTGAGGGTGTACGACCAGTGGAACGTCCGGATGATCTGGGGGAGCGCCGCACCGATTATGGTGAAGAGGATCCCGAAAATCACGAAGCCGGCAAGGAAGAGGACATACAGGCGCCGTGTCTCGCGGTTGAGTGACTGCATCATACGTGTGATGTCTATCTATAGAGGATCGCATCGCTCTGGTCAAGACATCGCGGTATTCCGCGGATTGAGCGCCTGCCGACATCGTCGTATTGTGACTTCGCCGTTTTTGTGCTATATCCGGAACTGCATCTCCACTGACACACCGAAAAGCCCGGAGCCTGATTGTGACGTCCCGATCCATTGCGATCATCTTGTGCGCGACAACTCTCGCCCTGCTCCTCGGAGCATGTCCCGCGCACGCGCAAGCTGCTGCGTCAGGCGTCACTATTGATGCCACGAGCGCGGCCACAGGCACGGATGCCGTTACGTCCGCGTCGGCAGCGGGGACTCGATCCGGCAGCGGCCGTGCCGCGCTCGACCTTGCGAGCATTCTGATGGGCCCCGGGTTCATTCTCGCGTGGGTCCTTTTCGCGCTCGGATGCGCATGGCGCGTCATCCAGTTCAGCCGCCTGACCCGGCTCGCGCAGCACACGCCGGCCGCCGGCGTGCAGCTCACCGCTCCCCGTCCGGAGATTGCTGATCGGGAGTTCCTGCTCAGGGGCGAGTCCTGGCTGGGCCGACTTTTCTCACGTTATCGAAGATGGGAACGGGGAACCGTTTTCGGCGGCCACCCCGTGATGGCAAGGGTGAGCCTCGTGTTTCACTTGCTTCTTTTCCTGGTTCCGCTGCTTCTTCCCGCGCACAACAACCTTCTCTCCCGGGCCCTTGGCGTGGGCCTGCCTTCCCTTCCGGCGCCACTACTGGACATGCTGACGCTCGTCTTTCTGGTCATCGGCGGGTTTTTCCTCGCGCGCAGGATCCTTGTTCCGCGCGTCAGGATCCTCAGTACCCTGGGGGACTACGCCATCCTTCTGCTCGTTGTGGCGCCGTTCATCACCGCTTACGCGGCCCATCACCGATGGCTCGACTATCACGCGCTTCTCATGGCGCACACGTTCGTCGGGGAAGCGCTGATTGCCGCCATTCCGTTCACCAAGCTGGGTCATATGCCCTTCCTGATATTCTCGCGCTTCTTCACGGCCTCCGAGTACTCGTTGAAGACGGCGGGCCGCAGGTGGTAGCAATGGACGCACGGACCCGGGAGAGGATCGCCAGGATCGTCGCGAAAAAGGAGGGATTGATCAGGCTCTCCCTGCAGGCATGCGCGCACTGCGCCTTCTGCGCGGAGAGCTGCTTCATGTACCGGCAGAGCGGCGGCGATCCCACCTGCACTCCCTCCTACAAGGCAATCAATTCCATCGGGAAGATCTGGCGGAAGAAAGGGAAGCTGTCAGAGGCGGAATATGCGCGGATCAGGGAACTTGCGTGGGACAAATGCGTGCTGTGCATGCGCTGCTACTGCCCGGTCGGCATCAACATCCCGTCCCTGATCGCCGCGGCGCGCGGCGCGTGCAGGGAACAAGGCGTGCTGCGCACCTATGACGCAAAGAGGAACGCCTGAGGGCGGAAGCGAGGAAGACATGGTCAAGGCCACACGGAAGCCATTGGAAGAGATATTCGGCATGGTGAAGGGATTCGAGCGCGTGCTGGTTGTCGGCTGCGGCGGATGCACGTCGGTGTGCCTCGCCGGCGGACAGCGGGAGGTCCTTGCCCTTGCGGATGAGCTTGCCGAATGCGCGCGTCACGAACGGGTGCCCCAGCAGTACGCGTGCTTCGTGACGGAGCGCCAGTGCAACCGCGAGTTTCTGGATGACATCGAGGAGCGGGTGGAAAACTGCGACTGCCTGCTGTCCCTGGCCTGCGGCGCGGGCGCCGGCCTGATGGCGGACGTGTATGCGGCCGTTCCGGTTTTCCCCGCCCTCAATACGATGTTCCTCGGCGCGGACCTGGATGTGGGCCTGTACGAAGAGAGGTGCCGCACC
Source organism: uncultured Spirochaetota bacterium (assembly GCA_963734545.1). Taxonomy (GTDB): domain Bacteria; phylum Spirochaetota; class Spirochaetia; order SZUA-6; family Fen-1364; genus Fen-1364. The sequence continues at coordinate 406,905 of CAVTHO010000003.1, forward strand.
TGCGGCCAATGCGTGCTGGGTGACACCGGGGGAATCTGCCCGGTGACGCGCTGCTCCAAAGGCTCGCTGAACGGCCCCTGCGGCGGGACGCAGCAGGACGGCTCCTGCGAGCTGGGGGACGGCATCCACTGCGCGTGGAACGACATCTATGATCGACTGAAAGGACAGGGAAGGCTGGAAAGCATGCAGGTCATCCGGCCGCCCATGGACTGGATGGAGAAGGGCCCCCGAACCCTTGTCCAGCGGGGCTTCGAAGCCAGGTACGCCAAAAAGCCCGCCGGAATGCCGCCAGGAGCGGCCGCGGAAAAGGCGCGGCTGCCGTGAGGTCGGGCAGCAATCTGGAAAAGGTCCTTGCCGCGGGTCACTTCGCCGTCACGGCGGAGCTGGGCCCTCCCGCGGGAGCCGACACCGAGCCGGTGCGGCTGAAAGCGGAGCTCCTGCGCGGCGCCGTGGATGCCGTGAACGTGACGGACAACCAGACGGCGGTCGTCCGCATGTCCAGCATTGCCGTCTCATCGCTTCTCGTGCAGATGGGCGTCGAGCCGGTGATGCAGATGGTCTGCCGCGACAGGAATCGCATCGCCATGCAGAGCGACATATTCGGGGCCTCCGCGCTCGGCATCCGCAACCTCACCTGCCTGTCGGGAGACCACCAGAGCTTCGGGAACCAGGCCGGCGCGAAAAAGGTCTATGATATCGACTCGGTGCAGCTCGTCGCCATGGTGAAGCGTCTTCGGGACGAGAAGAAGGTCCTGGACAGCGACGAGGAGATCGCCGGCAGCGTGCCGATGTTCATCGGCGTGGCGGCCAACCCGTTCGCCCAGCCGTACGAGTTTCGCGCGCTCCGGCTGGCCAAGAAGGTGGCGGCGGGCGCGGACTACGTGCAGACCCAGTGCGTGTTCGACGTGCCCCGTTTCGCGGAGTGGATGAAGGCCGTGCGCGACCTGGGGCTGCACACCCGGTGCGGAATCCTTGCCGGGGTGACGCCGCTGAAGTCCGCGGGCATGACCCGCTACATGGCGGAAAGCGTGCCGGGTATCAGCATTCCGGAGCAGATCGTGAAACGGATGAGCGACGCGCCCCGCGGCAAGGCCGCGGAAACAGGGCTGCAGATCTGCCGGGAAATCATCGAGGAATTGCGCTCGATCGAGGGAGTCGCCGGCATCCATATCATGGCGGTCGAATGGGAGCAGAAGGTCCGCGAGATCGTGGCAGGGGCCGGTCTTCTCCCGCGGCCACTGGTATAGCCCGCGCGGCCTGGGTAGAATCCCCCCTGATGCAGCCCGTTCCTTCCACAGCGCCACGCGGTCTCTCGGGCAGGATCGGAAGAATGTGGGAGCTTTCCGCCCGAAAGATACGCTCGATCGAACGCTCCTATGACCCGTCCCGGGGAGCGCCGGTATTCACCGCCGGAGGCTCCTGGACCTCGCGCGGCTGGACGGAGTGGACGCAGGGATTCCAGTACGGCTCCGCGCTCCTGCAGTTCGACGCCACGGGAGAGACGGAATTCCTCGAGATCGGCAGGCGCAACACCCGGGAAAGAATGGGCGTGCATCTCACCCACGTCGGCGTGCACGACCACGGCTTCAACAATGTGAGCACTTACGGCGGTCTCCTGCGCCTGATGAACGAGGGTCGGATCCCTGAAAACTCATGGGAAAGGGCCTTCTATGAGCTGGCCCTCAAGGTGAGCGGCGCCGTGCAGGCATCGAGGTGGACACGGACCGCTGACGGCGGCGGGTTCATCTATTCCTTCAACGGTCCCCATTCCCTTTTCGTGGACACTATCCGGTCCCTGCGCTCACTCGCCCTTTCACACTCGCTGGGCCAGATCTTGATGGAAGAAAACGACCGGAAGGTCTCCCTGCTCTCGAGGCTCGTCCGGCATGCCGCGGCCACCGCCCGTTTTTCGGTCTTCTACGGCGAAGGCCGTGACGCATATGACGTGCCGGGCAGGGTCACCCACGAGGCGATCTTCAATATCAAGGACGGCACGTATCGCTGTCCGAGCTCCCAGCAGGGCTATTCGCCATTCAGCACGTGGACTCGGGGGCTTGCCTGGGCAATCCTCGGCTTCGCGGAAGAGCGGGAGTACATCGCCGGTGTTCCCGAGCAGGAGCTGGCGGACCTCGGCGGGAAAGGGGAGATCCTTTCCTGGATGCGCCGCGCCCTCGATGTCACCATTGAGTTCTACCTGGCGAACACGGCCGCGGACGGGATCCCGTATTGGGACACCGGCGCTCCCGGTCTGGAGGGGCTCGGAGCGTGGCGGGAGCGGGATGCGGATCCCTTCAATGAAAAGGAACCGGTGGACAGCTCTGCCGCGGCCATTGCCTGCCAGGGTCTCATGCGGTACGGAACCTGCCTCCGGGCGGAGGGGGAGCCGCGAGGGGAGCGCTTCCTGAACGCGGGCCTCGCCGTGCTCTCCCGGCTCCTCGAAGAGCCTTACCTGAGCACGGCGGACGCGCACCAGGGGCTCCTGCTGCACTCCGTGTACCATCGCCCCAACGGCTGGGACAGCATCCCTGCCGGGCGGGCGGTTCCCTGCGGGGAGTCCAGCATGTGGGGTGACTACCACCTGCGGGAGGCTGCCCTCTTCGCGCAAAGGCTGATGGACGGCGGCGCGCCGCTTGTTTTCTGGAGGAGGAATCCACAATGACCGTGGCGGATCTCTCGAAGATCGCGGGCCGCGCGTATCCTGCCGGGCGCAGGACGCAGAACCTCGTGGGAGGCGCCTCCCCGATCCAGGCGAAAAACTTCTGCATGGGTCACGTCACGCTCGACCCGGAGGGAGGGCAGGTGCCCTGGCACAACCACGAACAGGAAGAGGTGTACTTCATTGTCCGCGGAACCGGGGAGGCGTGCATGGGAGACGAGCGCATCGTGCTCTCGGCCGGCCAGGCCCTGTACGTGCCGCCGAACGTCTTCCACCAGCTCACCAATACCGGAAAGGACGCGCTTCTCATGGTGTATGTCTATGCTCCTGCAGGGGACGTGGCGCACTGGCGCCAGGAGCTGGACGGCACCCTGCCGAAGGCAGGGATCGACGCGCCGCCATTGCCGGCAGGGGCACGGCCGCAGCGGGGGGAGGCTCCCCGGTGAACACTCGCACTGTCGGCATCATCATGAACGGCGTCACCGGCCGGATGGGCACGAACCAGCACCTGTTGCGCTCCATCGTTCCCCTCATCCAGCAGGGCGGGGTGAAGGCGGACAAGGACACCCTGATCGTGCCCGAGCCGCTCCTGGTGGGCCGCAATGCGGACAAGCTCGCGCAGGTGGCGCGGAGCGCCGGGCTTTCCCGCTGGACCACGGATCTCGATGCCGCGCTCTCCGACCCGAAGATGAGCGTGTACTTCGACGCCCAGACAACGCTGAACCGCGCGGCAAGCGTGACCCGGGCCATTGCGGCGGGCAAGCACATCTATTGCGAGAAGCCCACGGCCACGAGCACCCGGGAGGCATACGCGCTCTATGAGCGGGCGCACCGGAAGGGAGTGAAGCACGGCGTGGTGCAGGACAAGCTGTGGCTCCCCGGGCTGATGAAGCTGGCCGACCTCAAGGCCAGGGGGTTCTTCGGCCGGATCCTCTCTGTGCGCGGCGAGTTCGGCTACTGGGTCTATGAAGGAGACCTCATCCCCGGGCAGCGGCCTTCCTGGAACTACAAGAAGGAGGAAGGCGGCGGGATCGTCGTCGACATGCTCTGCCATTGGCGCTACGTGCTGGACAACCTGTTCGGCGCGGTGAAGGCCGTCTCCTGTCTGGCCGCCACGCACATCCCCGAGCGATGGGACGAGACCGGGGCGCCCTATCGATGCACTGCCGAGGACTCCGCCTACAGCACCTTCGAGTTGGAAGGGGGGACCGTGGCCCACTTCAACTCGTCCTGGGACGTGCGGGTGCGTCGGGACGACCTTCTCACCCTGCAGGTGGACGGGACGCTTGGCTCGGCCGTTGCCGGGCTTCGCGACTGCTGGATCCAGCCGTATGGCGCAACGCCCCGGCCCGTGTGGAACCCCGACATCCCCAACCCGATCGACTTCCTTGCTTCCTGGCAGAAGGTGCCTGAGCAGAGGCAATACGACAATGCGTTCAAGGCGCAGTGGGAGCTGTTCCTCCGGCACGTTGTGCTCGACGAGCCGTTCCGCTGGGACCTGCGGGAAGGGGCCAAGGGCGTCCAGCTCGCGGAAAAAGGGCTGGAGTCCTCCGAGAAGCGGTGCTGGGTCGATGTGCCTCCCCTGGCTGAGGCCGGCTGATGGCCGCGCGCGTGGCGCTGGTGACAGGAGGAACGCGCGGCATCGGCCTGGGCTGCGCGGAGGCGCTCGGCAGGGAGGGATGGGACCTCGTGCTGTGCGGGCTCCGTTCCGAGGCGGAGGTGCGGCCCGTTCTGGAGAAGCTTCGGGGTGAGGGGAGCCAGGTCCTCTACATCCAGGCGGACATCGGCGACGACGAGACGCCGCAGCGCCTGGTATCCGGCGTGCACGAGCGCTTCGGCAGGCTCGACGTCCTGGTGAACAACGCGGGTGTGGCGCCTCGGGAGAGGAAAGACATTCTCGAAGCCCTGCCGGAGAGCTTTGACAGGCTCATGCGGATAAACCTCCGCGGCCCCTACTTCCTCACGCAGGCTGCCGCACGGTACATGGTGAAGGCCCGCGAGCAGGGAAGGGGGACGGGCGGCTGCATCGTATTCATCACATCCATGTCCGCCGCCGTGGCGTCCACGAACCGCGGGGAGTATTGCATCTCGAAGGCCGGGCTGAGCATGGCGAGCCTTCTGTGGGCAACGCGTCTTGCGGAGGAAGGCATCACGGTCTACGAGGTGCGCCCCGGCATCATACGCACCGACATGACTTCCGGTGTCGCTGCGAAATACGATACCCTGATCAGCCAGGGCCTGACGCTCCAGAGAAGATGGGGCACTCCGCAGGATGTCGGCCGCTGCGTTGCCATGCTCGCCCGGGGAGACCTGCCGTACTCGACGGGACAGGTGATCGGAGTGGATGGGGGACTCACCGTTCAGAGGCTTTGACGCGCGCGGCTTCGCGGCGGCTCGGCCTCGCTGCCCCCGGCAGCCTCGCGCCTTCAGCGGCCCCGCAGCAGGTCCGCCGCGCGCTCCGCGATCATGATGGTCGTTGCGTTCGTGTTGCAGCGGACGATTTCCGGCATGAGGGAGGCGTCCACCACCGAGAGCCCTTCTGTTCCGATCACCGCGCAATCCGGGTCCACTACCGCGTTCGGGTCGCTCGCCGCGCCCATCCTGCACGTCCCGACCGGGTGAAAGTACTGCGCGCACTGGGCAAGAATCGCGGCGTCGAGATCGTCGTCCCGCGGGAAGGCGCTGACGGCCCGCCCCTTGCCGCCCCGCGGGGCAAAGTTTGCCTCTCCCTCTATCGCTTCCTTCAGCGCGCCTTCCTGCACGAGCTCGAACAGGTGCCGCAGTCCCTGGCGGACCCGCACCAGGTCCCTTTTGTCCGACAGCATTCCCACATTCACGAAGGGGCTGCGCTTCGGATCCGCGGATTCGAGCGCCACGCTCCCCGAGGAGTAGACGGAGCCGAGGCCCATCACGAGGCCGCCGGTTTCCCGGGCCGCCTCCGTCGTGCCGATGAAGCTCTGCGTGTGCACGTTCAGGTCGTTCTTCAGGCTGTGGGGAGTGTCCGAGGTCCAGAGAAGGAGGATCGAGGAGAAGAAGTCGCGCGGGGCCGGAGCGGGCGCGCGGTGACTCTCCTTCAGCGTGAATGTCACGGTGAGGAGCGGATGGTCGAAGAGACGGCCGAGGCCGGGACGATCGCTCACGAGGGTTGCGCCGAGGCGGTGCACCTGCTCCGCCTGCCCGATGCCTGACCTCAGGAGGATGGCAGGCGTGAAGACCGCGCCGGCGCAGAGGATGACCCTGCGGGCCTTGTATGTCTCCTGCCGTCCCGCGACCAGCGCGCGTACTCCCGTGGCCTTCCTGCCCTCGAACAGGACCGCGTCCACCAGGGAATCTCCCTGAATCGCGAGGTTCTCCCTTTGCCGGGCAGGCTCCAGGTAGGCGTCGTTCGTGGAGACCCTCTTGCCGTCACGCACGTTGTAGGGCACGGTCGTGATGCCCGAAGCCCCGGGCGCGTTGAAGTCCAGGTCAGCGGACTCCCGGTGTCCCCGCTGCATTGCCGCTTCATGGAACGCGAGATCGAGCGGCTTCCACGCTCCGCGCGATGGGCGCCAGACCGGTATGGGGCCGCTGGTGCCGTGGCAGTCGCGGTCCGCGGGCGCAAGGTCGCTTTCAGCCCGCACGAAATACTTCAGGGCTTCCTTTCCCGACCATCCCCGGCAGCCGAGGGCTTCCCACCGATCGAAATCGTCCAGCGGCGGCCGCACGTAAAACAGCGCGTTCACGGTGGAGCCCCCGCCCAGGCCCTTTCCCACCCAGTACTGCTCAGGCTGCTTTGCCTCGGTCAGCCGGCCCTTGAGGTCCTGCCAGAAAAACTCCGGACGCTGGAATGCATGAAAGAAATTGAGACTGCGGATCTCTTCCGGCGCGTCGGCGCTTCTCCAGTTCTTTCCCGCCTCGAGGAGCAGGACCGACGACCTCCCGTCTTCGCTCAACCGGTTGGCAACAACGCTGCCGGCAGACCCCCCGCCGACAACGACAAAGTCCCAGGTGCGCATCAGAACTTCATGCAGATGGTGGACTGCTCGCTGTAGAAGTCGAGGCTGAACAGCCCGCCCTGCCTGCCGATGCCGCTCTCCTTCATGCCGCCGTAGGGGGTCCGCGGGTCTCGCAGGAACCACGTGTTGACCCAGGTGAGCCCGGCCTCGATCTGCTCCGCCACCCGGAACGCCCTCTTCGCGTCGCTGGTCCAGAGCGAGGCGCTCAGGCCGTAGCGCGTGTCATTGGCCTTGCGGATCACTTCCTCTTCCGTGTCGAACGGCTCCACGGTGACGACGGGACCGAACACTTCCTCGCACATGATCCGCGAGGCAGGCTTCGCGCCCGTGATGATCGTGGGCTCCACGAAGTAGCCGCGGGCGATCCCTTTCGGGCGTCCTCCGCCGGCCAGGATGGCCGCCCCGTCCTTCCGGGCGAGCTCGATATAGCTCATGACCCGGTCGTAGTGCTCCCTGCTGATGAGCGCCCCCACGTTCGTCTTCGGCTGCAGCGGATCTCCCACGACCTGTTCCCTGGTTTTTGCGAGGAACTTTTCCATGAACTGATCGTAGATCGGGCGCTGCACGTACGCGCGGGAGCCGCTGAGGCAGATCTCCCCCTGGTTGAGGAAGCTTGCCCGCACCGTGGCCTCCACCACCTCGTCCACGGCGCAGTCCGCGAAAACGATGTTCGGGTTCTTGCCGCCGAGCTCGAAGGAGACTTTTTTCAGGTTGCCCGAAGCGGCCTGCATGATGCTCGTGCCGGTCGTGGTCTCTCCGGTGAAGGAGATCGCGCCGATTCCGGGGTGGCGTGCGATTGCCTCTCCCGCCGAGTCCCGGCCGAACCCGTGCACGACATTGACCACGCCGTCAGGAACACCGGCCTGGGCGCAGATCTCGGCCAGGACCGTGGCGGTCATGGGGGTCCACTCCGCGGGCTTGAGGACGGCCGCGTTTCCCATTGCGAGGCAGGGCGCCAGCTTCGCGCTGAGCAGGAGCAGGGGGAGGTTCCACGGGTTGATGAGCCCGACCACCCCGATCGGCCTCCGCAGGACGTAGTTCAGTGCGCCGGCCTCCATCGGGTAGGCCTCTGTACCCATCGTGGAAATGAGGTTCGCGAAGAACTGGTAGCTGCCGGCCGCCCGTGGGATGTCGACGTTCGTGGCGAGCCACAATGGCTTGCCCGTGTCCAGGGCTTCGAGCATTGCGAGCTCGTCCCTGCGCTGAAGGATCAGGTCGCTGATCTTCCGCAGTATGGCCGCGCGCTCACTGAGCTTTGTGGTCTTCCATCCTCCGGCAAAGGCCTTGTGCGCCGCCTCGACCGCCATCTCGACCTCCGCGGCACCCCCTTCGGCCACGGTTCCGAGCACTTCCTCGGTGGCCGGGTTTATATTCTCGAAGCTCTTGTTGTTGCGCGATGCAATCCGGTTCCCGCCGATGAAGTGGAGACAATCCATCCCTTTGACTGATTTCGGTTCCATGGAGGAAAGATCGACATCGACGGAATGGTCGTCAATCGATTCCGAACGGGACGGAGACGAGGGGGCCTCGAATGGATCAGGTCCCCTGCGGGGGGCGCTCATCCGGCTCCTGGCCCGGCCGCTTTCCCAGCAATGAGAACGAGGGCTGGAGGCTGCGCCAGCTCCTTTCGAACTCCTCGTCGATCAGCGCCGCTTCCCGGCCCGAATGGGCTCCCCGACGGCAGACGTCCCGCAGCCTCTGGTACTCCCGCGCGAATCCGTCGAAAAGACCCTGCAGCGCCGCGTCGTCGATCGTCACCTGGACGGGAGAAGTCGTCGAAGCCGCTCCCGGGTGCTGGCTCTTTTTCAGGGGATCCTTTTCCGGTGGCAGCCCGAGGGCGATTTCAGTGGGCTCCCATGCCCGCAGAGGGTCGCGCAGGCCCTTGATGCCGACCATGCCGAGATCGTTGGCATGGATCCAGTCGGCCACCCGCGCGAACAGCTCCTGGGAGATGCAGATCGACCCTCCCCGTGCCGTGGTCTGGAGACGGGCCGCGATGTTCACCGTGTTGCCCAGCGCGTCCCCTCCCTTCTCGACCACCTCTCCCCAATGGATCCCGATCCGCACGATCACTCTCATCTTCTCCGGCCGGAAGCGGTTGAACCTCCGCAGCGCCTTCTGCACGCGGATCGCGGAGAGGACGGCGGACATGGGCTCGGAGAACAGGAAAATATGGCCGTCCCCCATCCTCTTGACCAGCGCTCCCTCGTGGGCGCCGACGATCGGCAGGAGAATGCCTTCGTACTCCTGCAAGAGGGAGGTGATCTCCAGGGGGGAGAGCTCCTCTGCCTTGCTCGAATAGTCCTGGATATCGGAGAAAAGCACGGCGCACACCCGCACGTGCTCCCGCTCGAACTTGTACGTGTCCTTCTCCGTGGAGAAGCGCACTTCCGGTTCGTCCACCGGCTCGACGTCCGCCGCTTCGATGTCTCCGGCCGGCGTGCGCAGGATCCTCACCATGCTGACAAGGAGCTGCTGCGCGCGCGGATCGCTCGTGACCGGGAGCACCGAGCGCAGGGTCTCCTGGAGCTGCGGGTCCCTCTCTCTCATCAGCGACCAGATGGCGGCGATGACGGAAGGCCGCAGGTCGTGGCGCAGGTCCCTCACCAGCGTGATCCGGTCGGTGGAGGCGAGGCGGGAGAGCACCTCCGAGAGGACGCGCGGAGCGTAGTCGTCCCCGAGCGCAAACAGGACGGCGGGCACACGGGCGATTGCCGCCGAGGACCCGCTGCGAAGCACGCGGTAGAGAAACTCGGTCATGACGCTGCCGGTGACAGGGGCCGACCGCTCTGCAATGCGATGGATCGCGGAAATTGCGAGAAGCTTCTTGCTTTCCTCCAGCTCCTCGTACACCTCGATCAGGGCGAGCGCAATGGCCATGTTCCCTTTCGATCCGAGCAGCTCGGCGAGCTTGGAGACGACCTCCGAATCGGTCTCCATGACCAGGAGCTGGAGGATGGCGCGGAGCAGTCCGTCACCCAGCACCTCGTCCGCGGAGAGAGCATCGAGCAGGGCGAGCCGGATGTAGCGGTCGTTCTCGTGCAGGAGGTTGATGAGCGTGGGCTCCATGGCCCCGAGCTCCTTCTCCTTCACGAGCTCGATTGCGGCAATGGCGAGGATCCGGTTGGACACGGGAGGCGTCATGCTCTGCCCGGCACGCCTCGAGCGCCTGCTGCGGATCGACGGTGTGGAGGGCGAAAAGCGCGTTCTCGGCGAGGCGATAGAGCTTCGCCTCCCGCGCCCACTGGAACACGGAATAAAGCAGCTCCCGGGCACCCGGCCGGGGCGCGAGCCTCACCAGCGCGAGACACCGTTTGAGTCTCAGGACGACACGGTGCTTGTCGGTCCTGGCGAGGGAGAGGTGGCGGATGAAAAGCGCGATCCCCGACCGGGTCGGGTTCTCCAGCAGCTCGCGCAGGACGCGGTACCCGTCGAAGTGGCTTCCCTCCAGCTTCACGGCGGACTCCTTGAGCGTACGGGCGCAGCGCTGACGCTCCGCGGAGCTCCCCCCCGTCTTGATGGACTGAAGAAAGGCCTTCTTCATCTCCTCGTCGTAGTAGAACTCCATGTACTCCCGGGCGCTGGCGATCTGCTGGCCGGTTTCGTGGGTGGTGTCGATATCCACCTCCCGGATCTCACGCAGGTCCTTGAAGAGCTGGGCGATGGTGTCCGGGAGTGCGGCGAGACGCGGCATCGGGGGAGGGGATGCGGCGGAGAGGAGCGCCGCCTCCATTGCGTCCACGGCCAGCAGCGCCTCCTCCTCCAGCGAGGCATCCGCCTCCACGTTCGCCGCGAGCAGAGCGCCCAGCTCGTCGAAGTGGGGGACCTGCGAGGCGCGGGACCCGATGTGCCGGTAGCATTCCCGCCGAAGCGCGGAGCTCGCGTCTGCAAGCGATTCGAAGAAGATGCTGCGCGCCTCGGCTGTGGCGAGCGGCGCGGCAAGCGCGACCAGCGCAGCGCGCAGGGGCGCCGACAGACGCGTGTGGGACGGCTGGTAGGCGGCAAGCGTGGCCGCGGCAAGCGTGTCGTCCCGGGCGGCGGACTGGAACAGGTATTGGACGGCCTCGTGGTCCTGCGCGGCAAGAGCGAGCGCAGCCTCGGCGCCCCTGCGCGCCCGCAGCTGCAGGAGCACCTCGAGAGAGGCGGAGCGCACCGCCGGCTGCACCGTCTGCGAGCGGGACAGGGTTTCGGCGAGCTGATGCACTTCCGGGGCCTCCGGGGACAGCTCCGCGAGCGTCCGCAGGAGCTCCAGCTGGACGAGCTCCTCCCGCCGGGTGGCGAAAAGCTTCAGCAGGAGCGGGAGGGTCTCGGGAGCGGCTATTCTCCCCGAAACACGGACGGCTGCGCAAACGATTTCAGGGTCGGGATGGCTGAAAAGCCTCGAAATCCAGCCGAAGCTCCGGGGATCCCGAATGACGCCGAGCGCCTGCAGGGCCGAGATGACGATCAGCGGCCGGGTGTCGAAGATATCGGCGCGAAGGATGTCGAGCGTGCGCGCATCCCGGCCGAAAGCACCCAGGATCTTGTGCGTCGTGAGGACGGCATCCTCGTTCAAGTCACCGGGTGACACACGGGGAGGGGGATGATTTGGCGTGTCATTGCTGCTTGCCACGGGACGGTTTCGGCCTTGTCACCAATGTACCATGGCCGCTTCCTGCATGCAAACCCCGGTTCGGTGGAACGGCGGCGAGCGGGGGCAGCGGCGGCCCCGGAAGCGCTCCGGGAAGCCGGGGAAACAGCGCGGTTTTCAGGGCCTTGACCTCTTGCGGAGTGGCGCCCCGCGGACTACATTATAGAGGTGAGCATCCGACTGAAGATTATCCTCACCGTGGTGCCTCTCATCATCGCCACCCTGACCCTGACGGGCATCTCGTCCTTCTTCTCCGCCACGAACGGCATCACCCGTATCGCAAAGGACTTCCTGGGCTTCAAGGCGGACGAGCTCGAGAACCAGGCGCAGAGCCAGTGGAGCCTCCTGGTGGAGAACAATCTCTCCGACAAGCCGGAGATGATCGGCGCCACCCAGGCCGCCATACAGCGGTTACGCCCGGAGCATCATCCGGAGCCCCACGGAGGTGATCCTCGCGCTCGACAAAGACGGCAACATGTCCATGTCCACGGGGGACATCACCCTGCGGGCTGACGAGCTGCCCGGCGCTCCAGAAGCTGATCACGGCGAAAAACACGGAGCTGAACACGCTGCGCATCGGCGGGCAGGACCGGGTGACAAAGGGCTTCTGGTTCGATCCGTTCGGCTGGTACCTGATGGTGACGGAAGAGCGGAGCACCTTCTACAACCAGGTGAACGAGATCACGCGGCGGAGCGCCATCATCCTGGCGGCCGCCATCCTCCTGGCGGTGGCGCTCATGCTGCTCTTTCGCCGGCTACCTCACCCGCCCGCTGACCCGGGTTGCGGGCACGATGAAGAACATCATCGCCGACCAATGACCTTTCCCAGCGCGTCATGGTGGAGTACAACGACGAGATCGGGGGTCTTGCGCAGACCTTCAATCTCATGGTGGGCGAGCTGGAGAGGGCGTACGGCCAGATCAAGAACTTCGCCTTCAAGGCGGTGCTCGCGCAGAAGCGCGAGCAGAAGATCAGGAACATTTTCCAGAGGTACGTGCCCAAGGAAGTGATCGACCGGTTCTTCGCAAGTCCCGAATCCATGCTCGTGGGAGAGAACCGCGTCCTCTCCGTGCTGTTCTCCGACATCAGGAGCTTCACCACGATTTCGGAAGGAATGGCGCCGGACGACCTGGTGGAATCGCTCAATCGCTACTTCAACGTCATGGTGGACATCATCATGGCCAGGCAGGGAATCGTGGACAAGTACATCGGGGACGCGATCATGGCGTTCTTCGGCGCCCCGGTGAAGCACGAGGACGACGCCCTGCAGTCGGTGAAGGCAGGGCTGGAGATGAATGCAGGCCTCGCCGATTTCAACGCAAGACAGAAGGCGGCGGGCAAGCCGCAGTGGCAGATCGGGGTCGGGATCAACTTCGGAGAGGTCACGGTGGGGAACATCGGGACCGAGAAGAAGATGGATTACACGGTCATCGGAGACATGGTGAACCTCGCTTCCCGTCTGGAAGGGCTTACCAAGCAGTATCACCAGCGCCTCATCATTTCCGAGACTCTGCATGAAAAGGTGAAGGGGACGGTGCCCTGCCGCCTTCTCGACTCCGTGGCCGTCAAGGGAAAGACCAAAGGGGTGAAGATCTACTCCGCCAAGCTCGATCTGGAGCCAACGGAGCGCGAGGCCTGGGACATGCACAACGCCGCCATGGAGGACTACTACGGACGGCGCTTCGGCATGGCGGCGCATAAGTTCGAGGACGTGGGCCGCATGCTCCCGGATGACTTTGCCAGCAAGCTTTTACGCGCTCGATGCCTGCTGTACGAGAAGGAAGCGCCGGCCCCGGATTGGGACGGGGTCGAGGTCATGAAGAGCAAATAGGATATGAGCGACCTACAATTCGATTCCGAGGCCGGGATTTCCAAGGAAGATCAGAAAGACGTCCTCCAGGAAATCGAGAACGTCGTTACAAAGAACAGGATCGTCACGACTCCCGAGGACTTCATCGTACGGGCGGACAAGCGCGGCGTGCTCTTCCCCGTCCTCGTCCTCGTCTCCGCCGTCGCTGCCCTCGGGATCGGCGTGGCGGCATTCTACTTCCTGTTCCAGCGCGGGGAGTCGCAGATCGCACGCGGCGCCGTGGGCACCATCACCGCTGAAGGTCAGCTCATCCAGGCGGTGCGGCGCGAGGCGAGCGGCAAGATACTGGAGAAGAACCAGGAGATCAACGCGATACAGGGCCGGCTTGCCGACATCGACAAACAGCGCCAGGACCTGCAGTCCAACATGGACAGCAAGGTCAGCCAGAGGGAGCAGGAGCTCCGGGCCCAGATGGCGTCGGCGCTGGAGTCGGAGAAGGAGCGGCTTCAGAAAGAGGGGCTTTCCAAGCAGGCCATCGCCCTGCGCATGCAGCAGCTCGAGGCCCAGAGGGCCTCCCAGCTGCAGCGCGCAATGGAGGCATACCGGAAAGAGGCGGAAACGTCGAGGCTCCAGGCGGAGAAGAATCTCCAGACCATGCAGCAGGAATACACGGCCAGTCTCACCAAGGCCAACACAGAACGGCAGCAGGCCCTGGCGGATGCGCAGAAGAGGGAGCAGGAGCTGAGGGGACAGTTTGCGCAGAAGACGCAGTCCCTGGAGTCCGCGAGCGCCCAGGCCACGCAGGCCCTGAACACCCTTATCGCCCAGCGTGAGAAGGAAGACCTCGTCACCGGCCAGCTCGTCGGCCTGTACACGGGGGTCCGTGACCAGATTGCTCACGGGGACTACACCGGCGCCCTGGCGAGCCTGCAGTCCCTGAGAGAGTTCGTCAATCGGCCCGATGTCGTCGTCCTGCCCGCGCTGGCCAAGCGGCACGATGTAGACCTTTTCGTCATCGATTCCCTGTCGAACCTGGTGGAAACCGAGCTCGAGAAGGCGAAAAACGATACGGCCTCCCTGCTGGAAGCGGCCAATGAGATCACGGAGCTGAAGAAGAACGTCACCGACGCCCAGGAGATGCTCAAGGCGGGCAAGGTTGCGGAAGCGGAAAAGGCGTATGCGGATGCGCTCGAGGCAATTCCCGAGATCGCTGCAAGCTACGCGTATTTCGTGAACCGCGACAAGGAGGCTGAAGCGGCCCGGCAGGCGCGGCTTGCACAGGCCCTGGACAAGGCCGAGGCGGCATTCAAGGCCGGCAATCTCACCGCGGCCGCGGCTTCGTACCGCTCGGCCCTGACATACCTGCCGGCAAGCTCCGACCGGCTGGACAGGATCGTCGCGAACATTGAAGCCGCGGGAAACATAGAAGGCTTCCAGCGTCTCAGCCAGTCACAGTCGAATTCGGCGGAGGGATTGCTCGCCCAGGCAGACGCGCAGCGCAAACAGGGCAGGTTCGAGGATGCGCTGGGCGGCTACCTGAACCTGCTCGGCCAGTACCCGATGGCCGTGCAGAAGAATGACGCGTTGAAGGGCATCCAGGCCGCCTCAAAGGGCTTGAACGACAATGCCGCGGCTGCCGCTGCCGCGAAGTCGAAAGACGACATCGCAAAGCTCCAGGCGCAGATCGATTCGATGAAAACGGAGCTGCAGAGGGTCACGATACTCGCAAACAACGGCCAGATCTCCGAGCAGCGCCTCAAGGAGATGCAGGATCGGTACGCCGCCATGCTGAAATCCTATAATGACTACGTCAGCAAGGAAGACGCGGTGCTCAAGGATCCGAAGCTCAAGTCGAAGGGTGACGCGGCCCTGATGAACACCAAGCCGTACCTCGACACTTTCTTCCGCTCGGCAGCCGTCAGGGACGCGTTCCCGGATCTCTCCGAGCGGATCAAGAAATACGATCTGGGCTTCCAGTCCGCGGGCAGGTCGGATGCGTTCCAGGACGCCATCTCGGTGGTGATCAACTTCGCGCAGAAGACCACTCAGGCGCAGAGGCGCGAATTCCTTCAGCAGCAGCGCGAGTTGTACAAGAATGACGATGACATGAAGGCGCTCCTGCAGGAAATGGACCAGAGGCTGGCGAGCCGATAGGGCGCCGCGGTACCCCGCGGATTCTGGCGCCGCGGTACCCCGCGGATTCTGGCGCCGCGGTACCCCGCGGATTCTGGCGCCGCGGTCAGCCTTCCAAACCTCGCAGTTTGGCGGTCGGAATGGCGTACACGCGGAATGCCCAGGCCTCGCGCGGGAAATCCAGGGACAGCGAGAAAAACACGTACGGCGTCGTCCCGACGTATGCCTCGTAGCAGAATTGCAGGGCGCCGAGGCCGACGGAAAGCTTTTCCGCGCCGCCGGAATCGTAGATTCGAAGAGTCGCGTCTTCCGTCGAGATGAGATCCCCGTTGCTGAGCACGGCGTCGATGCGATGGGTGACGCCGTTCAGGGGAAAGGTAGATGATCCATCCGTGCGGGACCAGATCCAATTGCCGCCCGAGTTGTAGCCGAAGTAGCTCCACACGTTATCCGCGCTTCGATAGTAGAGCATGCGGTTGATGCCGGCAGGCAGAGTCGCCGTGCGATAAATCGCGCCCGTCCCGAACGAGGACCCTGAGAGTGACGCATCGATTTCCGACCAGCTCGACCCGCTCGTGAAAAGGAAATTGAATCTGTCGTAGGGCGCGGCGACGAGGGGCAGACACTGGACCCCCGCTGCAGTCTGGCTTCCGTAAACGGAATTGAGAAAAACCTGGCCGGCAGCCGTGAATGTGCCGGTTGCAAGATCCGCCGTGAGAAGCTGATAGGTGCTTCCGGATGCTGTTCCATCCAGGTGAAAGGCAACGATATTCGCCGTCGTCGTGGTTTCTATCACGTCGTACTCGTTCATGGGATAGTTCGAGTCGGCGCCTGCAAGCGAAAAGCCCTGGCGGAAATCCGCAATTCTTATGTTCCCGCCCGACTCCTTGAAAGCAAAGCACAGGCTCTCTCTGCCGGTGCTCCGGGATACGAGAAAGCCGGATCCGACGCCGAGCGAGTCGATGCTGGTGGTGGCGGAAGTCGGCTTCAAGGGCAGGAACTTCATTTCCGTGGTCTCGTTGCCGTCGGGACTCTTGATTGGCCCGAAGGTGCCGAGCAGGATCATCTGGCGCGCCAGCCCGGCGGAGGAGTTCAGCTCGGCGCTGTACGGCGGCGCGCAGGAGACGATCGCAAGAGAGAGGACGAGCAGTGAGTATGGTTTCATAGCGTCCACCGTAGACCGAAGCGGATCTCGACTGGGTTGAGGGCCCACGACGGCGGGAAAATGACATAGGGGAAGGTACCGTTGTTGTCGACGCCAAAATAGGCTTTAAACACCTCCGGCTCGGGAGTGGAATAGAGGGTCGGCGCGTATTCGATGAACGCGTGAAAGCTGCCGCCGAGCGCGAACTCCCATCCGGCGACAGCCTGGATCCCCCAGGGCATGAGGTGATCGTAGGTGAACGAGCCGTTTGGCGGGAGAGTGACCCGAAGAAGAGGTCCGGCACCCGCGTAGAACCGGGTGGCGCTGTCTTCCGGGCTCACGTACCACCCGAGGAGCAGGGTGATCTGTGACAGGGGAAGGCTTGCCAGGGGCTGGTCCTGGTTGAATGCAATGCCGACGCGAAAAGTCGTGAACCCCAATCGTATGAAGCCCGGGAATATTGGAATTGCCCAGGTGGCCGAGACTCCCGGAAAAAAGCCGTCCAGGACTGCGGCGTCGAGGTACAGCCAGGGAGACTTGACCTGGTTCACGGTCATTTCAGTCTGCCCGTTCAGGTAAAATGCCATTCGAGTCGGCACGTAGCCCACCAGGGTTGCGCGCAGAGAATAAGGCGCCGGCGAGGGAAGCTCTACCGCGGCCGTCCCGTCGGGACCCGCGGTGAGCGGCTTGACGGACAGGCCGGTGATCAGCGGTGCCCGGATGCGCGCGAAGCGTGAGGGTCAAGGGGGCAGGAGGGCCGCGCGAATAGGCGAGCGGATCCAGCGCGGGATATTTTTTGGCCACCGGCGAAACGATGTCGTCCCAGTGCTCACGGGAGATATTCATCATGGGAAATGACTCATGACGCGACGTGGTGAAGTCGAGGGTCCCGATGTCGTAGATGAGGTCGTACGAAAGAACACGAATCGAAGGTGCGAAGCCGAATCCGGATATCTTCACCCAGAGCCAGCAGTCCGCTCCCGCATCCCGCGCCACCTTGTTACGGTCTTTTGTCGAGCCGGGAAACACCTTTGACAGCCCATACGCGACGGGTGAGGGTCCCCCCTGCGCCGCGCTGATGGCGGTGAGGAGGGATCGCTGCAGGATGGCCATGTCTTCGCTCGAGTAACCCGTGAGCCAGGTCTTTTCCAGGGCAACGAGGATACGCCGCGGCGCATTCTGATCCGGAGGCGCCGGTTCCTCGGCAAAAATGCTGCCTTGCGCCGCGAGAAGAAGGCAGGCCATCACAATCCCGGATGCGCACTTTTTGTTCATGGGGCCTACCACCATGCGGTGTACTTCGTGAGGACCAGACTCTTCATGTTGAACCCGTAAAAATCGCCTCCGGAGAGCCGATACGCGTACCGGATGTCCTGCTGCCTGACCGAGTAGAGGCTTTTTTCAATGGTGCCGTCAGCGGGATCGATACGGACGAACCGGGAAGAGCCCTTGTCATACGCAATGACGGCTCGGTCTGCAAAGCCGATGCTGTCTCTCTCTATCTGATCCCTGGCCGGGGCCGTGTCGAGGAGGTTGGCAGGCACCGTGCCGTTGGCGACGTCTAATTTGGAAAGCGTCACAAAATAGCGCCTGACATCGTCCTGGCTCCCGTCGCCCTGACTGACCACAATGACGACATTGCCCGTCTTGTTGCCGTCGTCGAGCACGGCGTTGACTTGAAAGTTGGACATGCTGGATGAGAGCGTCGGCGTATACGTGGTTCCACCGGCCCAGGCGGCCGTATAACGCATGTAGGACAGCGTATTGGAACCGCCGGGGCAATAAATGCCGGTGATGTTGTAAAGGGTACCGGCATTGTCGACGACAAAGCCGTCATTCCCCATGGCGCCGTTGTTGCTGACATTGGGGCTCCCGGGAGTAGGGACCGTCAGGTCGGCATTGAGGAGTGTGCCCCCCGCGTTTATCTTGCCGTTGCTGTCCGCCATGACGCCGGCCCCCGCGGGCGCCGTTGCGCCGGTCAGTGAAAGCTTCAGATTCAGGTCCAGGTCGTAAAAGAATATGGAGTTTCCGGAGAGCGGCGTGGAACCCTCCACCACGACATAGGCGTAGCCACCCGCCTCCACGACGCGTACGGCGAATGACTGTCCGAAGCCGGAATCGATACCCTCGACCTTCACCTGGGCCTTCGCGAGCATCAGGGTGGTGGGAAAGACCGAACCGAATATGAACTGGAGCACCTCGCAGGAGCCGAGGAAGAGCACGGCTGCGCAGAGAAGGATTGTCCTGAGGATTCTCATCGCCATGGCAGTACCACCCCGAGCGTGACAGGTATCCCGAGCGGTCCCCCGGCGATAAAATTGGTGCCCAGGACATTGGTGCCGAGACCAAGCCCGACTTTCGCCTGGATCCTGAGCAGCAGCGTCAGGCCCCAGACGCGATATTCCACCCAGATGTTCAGCGGGTTGACGTAGACATCCGTGTAGACGGGAAGCGACGTGCCGGGAACCCAGGTGAGTATGGCGCCGAAACCCGCGGAAATTCCCAGCCTGAACGCTGATTCCGGTGGCCAGATGAGATAGAGACCTGCAAGCAGCTCCGAATCGCTGTGGAGCGGCAGGCTCGCATCCGGGACAAAGGGGATCTGCGCATAGAGATACTCGGAAAAGCCGAGCATGACCCAGTTGGGGACCGGATACCAGCGCATTGTCGCTCCGGCCCCTTCGAGCTGGCCCGTGGTCCAGTTGATTTCCAGGGCCCAGGTGTCCTTGATCGGAATGGGCGCGAGCGCGATCTCGGGCGACGCGTGGATGGTCTGCCAGACCGTGTGATATCCTTCCCGCCGCTTCTCCAGCCGAAGCACGGTCCCGGCCCTCACGCCGCCCGTGTGAAAGACGAGCGAGCCGCCCTGGATGCGGCCAATGCTTTGCTGGCCTTCCACCACGACCTCCAGCCCATCCTGCGGGCACGTGAAGGTGATCTCGTCCACCCTGACGCCAGCCTGGATGCTGATGAGCTTCGGTGCTGTCACAAAAATGACATTCTGCACGAGGTCCGCGATTTCCCTGTGCAGCAGGTTGTAGAAGCCCAGGTTGAAGCGCATCGTCTTCAGAAAGCCGGTAATCAGGGTGCCGTCCGCCACGTCATAGCACTGTACGGACACGAGGATGTCGTCCCTTTCCATCGAATAGGAGCCGATGACCGCCATGTCGGCGGTTGTGCTCCGCGCGACAGCAAGCGCCTGCGGGGCCTCCAGGACGCGCAGGGGAGGGACCTTGAGCCGGCCGGCTTCCCCGATCCACTGATCCTGGGGAATGAGGGTGAACCCGACGGCCCCGAACTCCTGCTCCACCGCCTCGCTGAGGGCAGCCTGGTTGTCCTTCTGGGCCCCTGCCAGGGGAGCAAGCGGAAAAACGACGACTGACTTTCCGCTGATCTGGCTCTCTTCGGACCAGCCAGACGGGACCGCGAGAATGAGAGGCAGAATCAGGAGAAGCAGTCTCCGTGAATCCCGCATGACACCAGTTCTGCGTGGAATATGGGAAAAAATCAAGTGTTGTTTGAAAAAAAATCGGCTCACGGGCGTTCCGCCGCATCACCGAGAAGTTTTCCCAGCAGCTCACGCCGGTTGCGCACGTTGAGCTTGGTGTAGATGTGACCGATGTGCGTTTCCGCGGTGCGAGGGCTGATCACGAGCATGCTTGCGATCTCCTCGGGGCGCATCCTTCGGCAGAGGAGAGAAGCGATCTCGGCCTCCCGTTTGCTCAGAAGGTCGCACTCGGCGGCCAGCTCCGCGGCCAGGAAATGGTCCGCGGTGAGCCGTTCGAGCCTCCTGAAGGAATTGACGAAATTGACCAGGTGGGGGCGCAGGGCGAGCAGGATGGCCACTTCCCTCGGTCTGAGACCTCTTGCGCCCGTCCGGGTGACGATGAGGCTGATTCCGCCCTGGCCCTCCGGGTCCAGCACCGGAATACCCGCGGACATGTCGATCTTCATGAGCTTCCCAATGAAGTCGCGCACGAACCCACTGTCCGCGAATTCCCTGTTCTTCCAATGAAACTCGAAATACTCCGTCGACGGGCCCGTGCGAAGGCGCGCCACATCCTCGTAGAAGTAGCGGTCCCTGTATGCGCGGAGTGCCTTCTCGGGGGCGCCGTTGTTCACGAGGGAGACCGCCGCGTCGCCCCGTGGTGATACCACATCTGCGATGCAGGCGACGGACTGGTCGCACGAGATGAGGGCAGGGATCTCACGAACGGCGCAGCTCAACAGGTCATGAAGATCTGCTTGTTGACCGCACGCGCTCACGAAGTCCCACATCTTCAGCCATGGCAGTGGTGCCGGTCGTGCCATTCTCGCTTCCTTCCATAGTGTAGCACCGGAAACCCCTGCCCGCAATTACGTATGCTTGTACGGACGTTTTATTTGCCGGAGCGTGCAATGATTTGTTTCATCTAAAAGGACATCCCATAAAGTCCAGGGAGGCTGAGGGGCGCGACTGGAGAGTCGTATGCTCCTCAGCCCCTCTCTAGAGCGTCCTGTTCGTATGCCCAATGGCGCTCCGCGTGGCACGCGAGAGCGCATGGAATGCGGAGGCGTTCAGCCGGTCGCACGCCCAGTTCCAGTGGATCGACACAATCTCACCTGGACGGAAATCGTCGAGGTACCCGCGGCCGTCGATCTGGCGCAGGATCCTCACGGGCACAGGCCGCCCGAGGGCGAGCTTTGCTCCTGCCATGACAAGGGGGGACCGTTCGACGATCATTTCCGCCCCCTCGACACATTTGACCCGGCCCCAGCTTATCCGGCACTGGTCCATGCGCTCCAGCGCGATCGTCGCCCGCTCGTCGCGCAGGAGGCCGGCGCGGCGGTACACCTCGAAGACGTGGAAGTTGTGATGGGGTTTTGTCCCGTCGGAAAGCCCGGCCGTCATCCACGAAAAGGAGCGGGCGTCCATGCGCGGTCGAAAGCGTGCGCGGAGCGATTCATACAACAGGGATGCGCCGACACGTTCCAGGAAGGCATTGCCTATCCAGTACGCTTCCACGACCCGGGGGTCGAATGGATCGCTCTGCCCGTTCGCCTCCGCGATCAGTCTCAGGTAGGGATAGGCACCCTCGAACTTCTGCGCGAGCTGCCTCAGCCCAGGGTCCACACGTTCCTCTGTGAGGTAGCCGAAGAGTCCTTCATGATCCGGTGAGCCGCAGTAGCCTAGACGGTTCGGCGGGAAGGCATACCGGGAAAAAAGGAGAAGCCCGGAGATCACCGCGCATCCCTCCGGCCCGGAGCGCGGAGCGCGTTCTGCTCCTGCCGGCGCCCCAGGATGAAAATCGTGAGGACCGCCAGCAGGGCGAGGGAAAGCCCCAGCCAGCGCCAGGGCGGGATTGCGACCTGTCGGGAGATGATGACCAGCGCGGTCGTGATGATCGGGGAGCCCGCGGGGATGGCGGTCGTGGCGGTTGCCGATGCGTGACGAAGGCCGAGCACCGACGTGACGCTGAAGGCAAGCAGGATGAGGCCGGTGATGCACACAAATCCCCACTGGAGAAGGGAAAGCTGCCCGATTGCCCCCGCTCTTCCCGTCGCGGCAACGAAAAGGAAGAGAAGCAGGGAGCCGAAAGTCATCTTGAACGTCATCACGGTCAGCGCTGCCACGGAGCGCAGCAGGTATTTCATGAGCACGAAGTCCGCGGCCCAGAGGAGCGTGGCCGCCGCGACAAAGGGCAGTCCCGCATCCAGCCGCACCGCGCCGGCCCCAATGCCGAGGGTCAGACCCGCGAGCAGCACCCCGAGGGCCGCCCAGATCGCGGGACTGAAACGCTCCCCGAGCAAGAGGGCGGCGAAAAGGGCCACGAAGAGGAACTGCGTGTGGTCGACCAGTGAGGCGGTGACGGGAGTCGTGAGCTGCAAACCGCGAAAATACAGCGCATAGGAGACGCTCCCACCGATCAGGGCTACCACGATCAGGAGCAGCCATTCGCGCGCGCCGAGCCGTCGCCAGTCCGCGCGGCTCCTGCCGGAGAACACGAAAGGCAGCAGGAGGGCGAGGCCGACGACCGAGTTCTTCAGCGCCGTGTAGAGCGTCGAATCGCTGAACATCCTGACGCCGATGCTGTTGACGTAGATCGCCACACCGCTGATCACCATGTTGAGCGCTGCGAGGCTGTAGCCCAGGCGGGGATCCGCTGCGCTTCTCATCGCTTTCCTAGTCCTTCCAGTTCTTGAACCGGGTATTCCGCTCCGCGACGTTTTTTCCCAGTACGGGATGCAGCGAAAGATCAGGGGAGTAATGGCTTGCGGCGGCGCGGCGGCCCAGCGCTTCCGCCATGGACCGCACATGGTGCGGGGCACCGCCGCAGCAGATGCCGATGTAGTTGGCGCCGACTTTTTTCGCCGTGACGGCAAACTCCGCCATCTCGAAACGGCTGCACGCGAAAGGATCGAGCGCAAGCGGAAATGCCCGGTTCCCCGATGCGTCCCTCAGGGACTGAAAGGTGGGCTGCGCCGCGGTGGTATGATAAGGGACGGGCTGCACGGCCACGTAGCAGGCGACCGCGGACCTGACCTGATCCAGCAGGGGGAGGAGTGTTTCCGGCCCGCGCGAGCAATTCAGGCCGACAATATCGCAGCCGTGCGCCTCGAGAGTCCTGCAGGCCGCGTCGAACTCGTGCCCGTCGATGGTCCTGTCATCCGTGGATGCGAGCGTGATCATGGAAGGCAGCTTGAACTCCTGGATCACCTCCAGCGCGATCAAGGCCTCCCCGAGATAGTCATTGGTCTCCGAGATGATGAAATCCGCGCCTTCCTCCGCCGCCCACGCGACCTGTTCGCGGTACATCTCCCGCACGACGCGCCCCGATTCTTCGGCATGGCGCGGGTCGTACACCCATGTATTGCAGATATTTCCGGCAACCAGGGCATCTCCCTCATCGGCGACCTCGCGAGCCAGTCGCATTGCCTGCCGATTGAGCTTCTCCAGGTCGGCCTCACGGCCGACGGTGCGCATCTTCTCCTTGTGCGCGTAGTAGGTGAAGGCCACCATGACCTCCGCGCCCGCCCGCAGGAACTCGCGGTGCAGCTCCCTGACCGCGTCCGGGAAATCGAGCACCGCTTCCGGCACATACGGTCCTGCCTTCAGGTAGCCGCGCCGCTCGAGCTCGAACAGATAGCCTTCCGCGCCCAGTACAACGCCGTCCTTCAAACGTTCGAGGATGCCTCTTTTCATGCCCACGGACCTCCGCTTCCTGCCCAGGTTCCTGGTCTAATGTATGTCCGCGGGCCTGCCGACGTCGACATGAAGCGCGGGCCGCCGCGCCGCCGTTGCGGAGACGAACCGGTCCACGCCAAGGCCTGTCAGGTCGTATTCCGTTCTGCCCGACAGGGCAAGCTGCGCCATTATTTCACCCACCAGCGGAGCGAACTTGTAGCCGTGACCCGCCATGTTGGCCATGGCGATGTCGGGATGGCGCGGATGCAGGGAGAGCACGAAGTGCTCATCCGGTGGAAAGTCGTAGAGGCAGGCCTGGGCGTTCAGAACCTCACCGTTCGCGCCGGGGATGAACTCCGTGACCCAGTCGCGGACCCGGCGGGTCGTGTCCTCGCGCGGGAGCATGTCGTATCGGGCCACGTCGATGTAGTGATTGGAATGATGCACGGCGACCTTGATCCCCGGATTGCGGAAGGTCGGGAAGCCGTACATCCCTCCCATCGGGTCCCGCTCGTGTCGGACGATAAAGACGGGGAACCGGTCCGGCAGGTACAGCTCGGGGCGATCCACCTTGAACCAGATGGACTGGTTCAGCTCGATCGTGTAGGGCACATCCAGTCCCACCTGCGTGAGCAGGCCCCTGGCGTACGGTCCCGCGGTAATGACAAGCTTGTCGCACGTGTATATGGCCCTTGTCGTGCGCACTTCCGCGCCGTGCGCGAGGGGCCTGATCTGGAGAACCGGCTCCTCGTCCTGAAGGAGTGCGCCGTGCGTGCGCGCCTGCTCCGCCTGGGCGCGCAGGCAGTCGTCGATGGCCAGGAAGCCGTTGAGCGGGCAGAATGCCAGCACGAAATCGGCGCGCAGGCGGAATTGCGGATAGCGCGTCGCCGCTTCGGCCGGGCCCATCACCTCGATGGGCACGTTCAGCTCGCGGCTGATGCGGATGATTGCCTGCAGCGCGGGATCGCTCTCCGGTCCGATCTCGACGCCCCCGCACAGGTACAGGAGCTTCTGCCCGGCGTCCGCTTCGAGCTCTTCCCAGAGCCGATAGGCGTGCGGCATCAGGCGCGTATACAGCTCATCATCGTAGGTGCGGCGGATGATGCGATGTTCCGAGTGGGAGCTGCCGCGATGATGAAAGAAAGGGAATTGCTCCAGGACCCGGACGTCGGTGCCGCCCTTTGCCAATCGCCAGGCCGTGGCGAGTCCCATGCCCCCGCCGCCCACCACGATGACGGTGCTGTGTCCGCCGCCCATCCGCTACTTCGCTTCCTTCTCCTCTTCCAGGTAGAAGCGCAGGATGGTGTTTCCGATCAGGATGCGGTCCCCGTACTGGAGGCGTGTTTTTTCCTGGAGCTTTCGAGAGTTGAGGTACGTGGAGTTAGTCGAGCTCAAATCCTCAAGCCAGTAGTCGCCTTTCTCATCGACCGCCAGGCGGCAGTGGTGCCGGCTCAGGAGCGGATCATCGATGACGCAGTCGCTGTCCTTCTGGCGTCCCAGCACGAGCACCGGTTGATCGATGACGAAGGTGGTCCCGAAATCAGCGCGGGAGAGGATGACCAGGAGCGCTTTCTTTCCCAAAGCGGCCGAGTATTTGAACTTTGCGGGCTGGCTGCCGATCCGCGTCTTGTCGTCTTTCAAGTGCGACAGAGAATAGGGAAGGACGGGATTTTCGTCAATACGCGCTCGGACCCGCCTTTCTTGACTCCGCCAATGACAAAGCAGTAACTATAATATGGTATGGCCAAGCTCCTGCAGGAGATTGAGTGGGGGAGTCCGCTTTTTGCGGGTGACACAGGCACGGGATATCCTGACCTGGGCAGGCTCAGTCCGTGGATCGACGCCACCATGGCATGGTTTTCCGAGCCGATGAAATTCAGTTACGCAAGCGCCCCCCACATGGGGATCGCCTATTTCGTTACAAGCCAGGAGAACGCTTGCCGTTACTGCTATGGGGTGGCCCGGGCCACGATGCAGATATGGGGGTACAGCGAAAGACAGATCAGTGACCTGGAGCAACAGGCATCGCTGGCGGACGGCATCACCCGGAGGGTGGTGGAGTTTGCCCGTAAGCTGGCCAAGTCGAATCCATCGCCGGCACGCGAGGACCGTGAAGCGCTGATAGCAGGAGGGCTGAATCCGGAGGCTGCTCCCGAGATAGCCGCCTGTGTCGTAGAGGCCTGTTTTGCCAATCGAATCGCCACGTTCCTTGCCCTGCCCCCCAACCTTGCCGTAGAGAGAATCCCCGCGAGCCTTATGGGAAGGCTGAGGTTGCCGTTCATCAGAAAGAGACTGATTCCGAAAAAAGCGGCACCCCCCCAGGATTTCCGCAATGAGGGCCTTTGCGCGCCCATCATCGCCGCGGCAGGGAGGACGCATCTGGCCGCGTGGCTGCGGAGTGTCACCGACGGCTGCATGAGCTCCCCCGTGATTCCAAGAAGGAGCAAGGGCCTGATGCTGGCCGTGATTGCCCGGCAGCTTGACTCCACGCTGTGCGAGGAGGAAACCAGGGAGAGCCTGGCCGTCGATGGAGTGCCCCGTGCGGATATCCAGGCTATTCTCTCCACGCTGACCTCGTCTGCCATGAATGGAGTCGAGGAACGACTGCTCCGCTGGACCAGGGAGACTGTCTGGTACGAACCGCGGATCATCCAGAACAGCACGAAACGGCTCCTCCAGGAAGTGGGGCCGGAGATCGCCCTCGAGGCCATCGGGACAGCCGCACTGTGCAACACGCTGGCCCGGCTTTCTCTCGTAAGGCAGTGAGTCCCCTGCTCGTCCCCTTTGGCTTTCTGCTCGCTCTGGCGGCGGCGCTCGCGCTGATCGCTTTCTACCTGTACCGGGAGCGGGACCTCCTGAAACGGCGTGTTGATCAGAGCTCCCGTGAGCTTGAAAGGCTGCAGAGGTCATTCGCCCGTTTCGCGCCTGCCGTGCTTGTGGAGAGGATCGTCGACAAGGGCATGCAGGAGAGCGGAGAACGGCGCGAGGTGACCGTCATGTTCGCCGACATCCGCGGTTTCACACGCATGAGCGAAAAGCTGGATCCGGCGATCGTCGTCGAGATGCTGAACGGCTATTTCGAGCCGGATGTCGGGGGTGATTCGGGAACATCACGGCCACGTGACCCGCATGATGGGGGATGGCATCATGAGCGTGTTCGGCGCCCTGGAGCCGAATCCGTGGCACGCGCAGGACGCGGTGGAGGCTGCGATCGGCATGCGCCGGGCCCTCGCGGAATACAACGAGAAGCTGAGGGTGCGCGGGTTTCCCGAGCTCGGCTTCGGCATCGGCATCCATTGCGGACCTGTCGTGGCAGGGCTCGTGGGCAGCGATGAACTGCTCGAGTTCACCGTCATGGGCGACGTGGTGAACGTGGCCTCGCGAATCGAGGCTTTGACCCGCGAGCTCGACGCCGACATCCTGGTGACGGATGACGTGAGGAGCCGGCTCAACAATCGCTTCGTGACGAGCGCAATGCCGCCGGCCCGCATCCGGGGAAAGACGGACCCGATCCTCACCTGGACAGTCAACAGTTGAGTCCGCGTCACGTTGAGATGGACTATGTCCCTTCCTGTTACTATTTTTGACTGAAATACTCAGGTTTGCGCGCGCATGGGACATCAAGTATGGAGAGAGAAAGATGGCCAAACCCGTCATCCTCGCGGTAGACGACGAAGAGCAGGTCCTCAACGCCGTCGAACGGGACCTCCGCGGCAGGTTCGCGTCGGAATACCGAATCGCAAAAGCCCTTTCAGGAGAGGACGCGCTGAAAGCGGCCCGGGAGATCAAGAGACGCGGCGGGGCGCTCGCCCTGTTCCTCGTCGATCAACGGATGCCGGTGATGAGCGGCACCGAGCTCCTGGCACAGGCCATCGAGATCTTCCCGGGGGCAAAGCGAGTCCTGCTCACCGCTTATGCCGACACACAGGCCGCGATCACGAGCATCAACACGCTGGGCCTCGATCACTACCTCATGAAGCCGTGGGACCCTCCCGAGAAGGAGTTGTTCCCCGTCCTGGAAGATCTGCTCAGCGACTGGGCCGCCTCGAACCGTCCTCCCTTCGAAGGGATCCGGGTCCTCGGCACCACCTGGTCGGCAAAGAGCCACGGCGTGAAGGACTTCCTCTCCCGCAACCAGATTCCCTACCTCTGGATGGACGTCGAGAAAGATGAGGACGCGCAGCAGCTCTTGAAGGCGCTCAACGGTCCGCAGCGCCTTCCCGCGGTGCTTTTTTCCGACGGCCGGGTTCTTTCAGATCCCGGAATGCACGAGCTGGCAAAGGAGTGCGGTCTCCGGACGAGCGCCGCGCGGCCTTTCTATGACCTGATCATCAGCGGCGGCGGCCCCGCCGGCCTGGCCGCGGCGGTTTATGCGGCCTCCGAAGGGCTGCGGACGGTGCTCGTCGAGAAGGAGGCCACGGGCGGGCAGGCGGGCACGAGCTCCCTGATCGAGAACTATCTCGGTTTTCCCAGGGGCCTGAGCGGCGGCGACCTGGCACGCCGGGCCACGATCCAGGCAAAACGCTTCGGAGTGGAGATCGTGAGCGGAGAGGTCATCGGAGTGCGCGTGGAGGATCCGTATCGCTACGCGCGCCTCGCGGACGGCACCGAGATAAGCTGTCACGCCCTTTTGATCGCAACCGGGGTATCCGTGCAAAAGCTCGACCTGGAGGGGGCGGACCGGCTGACAGGAGCCGGCATCTACTACGGCGCCGCGGTGAGCGAGGCGGTGAGCTACAAGGGCCAGGACGTGATGGTCGTGGGCGGGGCCAACTCCGCGGGCCAGAGTGCCGTCTTTCTCTCCCGCCATGCGCGGACGGTGTTCCTCGTGGCAAGGGGAGCGCTGGAGGCGGGCATGTCTTCCTACCTTGTCGACCAGATCAGGTCGACGGAAAACATCCAGGTCCTCCTGGGCGCCGAAGTCACCAGGGTGAGCGGAGAGTCGCGCCTTGAATGCGTGACGGTTACGGAAAAGGTCGGCGGCGCATCACGCTCAATTCCGGTGGGAGCCATGTTCGTCTTTGTCGGCGCGGCAGCCCACACGGACATGCTCGACGGTGTCATTGAAAGGGACTCCTCTGGTTTCATATTGACCGGCAGGGACACCGGCGCGAACGGAGTGCGGCCGAAGAGCTGGAACCTCAAGCGGGACCCGTACCTTCTGGAGACAACCGTGCCCGGCATATTCGCGGCAGGGGACGTGCGGCACATGTCCGTCAAACGGGTCGGCTCCGCAGTCGGAGAAGGCGCCATCGCCGTTGCGCTGATCCATCAATACCTCAAGACCGTATGACACCGGGCACCCGGGGAGGCAGGGTCGAGTTCCTGCGAGAGATAGACCTGTTTGCAGAGCTCCCTGTCGATGACCTGGAAAAGATATGCGGCATGCTGGAAGAGGTGAGGCTTCCGGCAGGAGCAGAGCTTTTTGCGCAGGGCAGCGCGGGAGACTCGGCCTATATCATCAGGCAGGGAGAGATCGAGATCACCCGGCTCTCCGACGGACGGCAGGTACCCCTCGCCGTGCGGCGCCGGGGCGAGGTGGTCGGGGAAATGGCCATCCTCGAGCGGACGCCCCGCATGGCGAGCGCCCGGGCCCTCTCGGACAGCGTGCTGCTTGCAATCGGGCGCGAGCAGATGGATCGGCTCCTCAGCTCGAGCTCCTCCGCGGCCAGGGTTCTCCTGGCCACGGTGACCGCCAGGCTGCGGGAGACCCAGGCTCTTCTCCAGCAAAGCGAGAAGATGGCCCAGCTCGGAGTCTTGACCGCGGGCCTGGCGCACGAGCTCAACAATCCATCCGCTGCCACGCTCCGGGGCGCCGCGCATCTCACACAGGCGGTGGAAACTCTCATCGGAGAATCCGCGGAGATCCAGCGGATGGGGATCACCGGGGACCGGGCTGATGACCTGGAGCGGCGCATTGTGGCCGCCCGTGAGAAGGCCTCCCGATCGGACAAGGTGGGAGCCATGGATCTGGGGGACCGGCAGGACCTCCTGGAACGATGGCTCGAGCAGAGGGGGATCACCGACGCCGGCACCGATGTCCCGGACCTTGCCGCGATGGGATATGGCACCGCCGACCTTGAAGAATTGCTGCAGATCTACCCTTCTCCCGGATTCCGTCATGTCATCAGGCTGCTTTGCGCGGCCTACGTCGCGGAAACGCTTCTGAAGGAGATCGGGGCGGGTGCCCGGCAGGTTTCCGAGATTGTCAAAGCGTTGAAGAGCTACGTCTACCTCGACCAGGGTCCTGTCCAGGAGGTAGACATCCATGAGGGCCTGGAGAACACGCTGATCATCCTGAGACACAAGCTGCAGCCGGGTATCACCGTGCGTCGGGAGCTCGCGCCCGATCTTCCCCGTGTTCCCGCGTTCGGCAGCGAGCTGAACCAGGTGTGGACAAACCTGATCGACAATGCGGCGGACGCCCTGAATGGAAAAGGGCAGATCATCCTCCGCACGTACGCGAAAGACGGACGCGTGCACGTCGAAGTGGAGGACAATGGTCCGGGAATCCCCGAGGATGCAAAGCCGCGGATGTTCACTCTCTTCTTTACGACAAAGCCGCTCGGCAAGGGCACCGGGCAGGGCTTGAATATCAGCTACGGGATCGTCCGCCGGCATGGGGGCACCATGGATTTCGAGAGCCGGCCGGGCAGGACCGTGTTCGCCGTGAAGCTGCCATTGAGCCCCGCGCCATGACAGGCACTCTGCCCGGCGGGACGCTCACCTACCTGTTCACCGATGTCGAGGCGAGCACCGAGCTGTGGGAGCACGAGCCCGAAGCGATGCGGAGCGCGCTGGTCCGGCACGACGCTCTCATCGAGGCGGGGGTCGAAGGGCATCGGGGCTCCCTGGTGCGGCCCCGCGGGGAAGGGGACAGCCGGTTCGCCGTCTTCCCCCGGGCCACGGATGCGGTGACAGCCGCGTGCGCCATCCAGATTGCGCTGCACGTCGAGCCGTGGCGCACCTCCCGACCGGTTCGCGTGCGCATGGCGCTGCACACCGGGGAGTCCGACCTCCGCGACGGCGACTACTACGGGTCGGCCGTCAACCGCTGCGCGCGCCTCCGGGCCCTCGCGCATGGCGGCCAGATACTTCTTTCGGCCACGACGGCGCGGCTGGCCCAGGAAGGCATGACAGGGGAAGCGGGACTGCGCGACCTGGGACTGCATCACCTGAAAGACCTGCAGCAGCCCGAGCAGGTCTTCCAGCTCACCCACCCGGCGCTTCCGGTGGATTTCCCGGCGCTGCGGTCCCTGGAGAGTCTTCCCCACAACCTCCCCGTCCAGCTCACGAGCTTCATCGGCCGGGAGAAGGAGATGGCGGAAGTGAAGCGTCACCTGGCCGACGCGCGTCTTCTGACCCTCACCGGATCGGGAGGCGCGGGAAAGACGCGGCTGGCCCTGCAAGTGGCGGCGGACGTGCTGGACTCGTACCCGGACGGGACCTGGCTCATCGAGCTGGCAAGCGTCACCGACGGCGCGCTCGTGCCCCAGGCGGTGGCATCAGCGCTGGGAGTGACGGAGACGCAGGGGAGCTCCGTCACTGCGACGCTCCTCACCTGGATCGCCGGAAAGAGACTCCTGCTTCTCCTGGACAACTGCGAGCACCTCATCCAACCCTGCGCGGAGCTGGTCGAAGCAATGCTTCGCGCGAGCGCGAAGCTCAGGATCCTGGTGACCAGCCGCGAGGCCCTTGCCATAAACGGGGAGACCGTCTGGCTCGTCCCGTCGCTCGCGCTGACTGACACGGCGAGCCTGGAGGCGCCGGGAGCGGATGTGAAGGCGCTCGTGGCGCAGAACGAGGCCGTCCGGCTGTTCATCGACAGGGCGGTCTCGGCCCAGCCCTCGTTCGTTCTGACGGAACGCAACGCAGCGGCCGTTGCGCAGATCTGCCGGAGGCTGGACGGCATTCCGCTGGCAATAGAGCTGGCCGCTGCGCGTGTGAAGGCCCTTTCCGCGGAACAGATCAGCGCGCGGCTCGATGACCGATTCCGGTTTCTGACCGGCGGGAGCCGCACGGCGCTGCCGCGGCAGCAGACGCTGCAGGCCCTCATCGACTGGAGCCACAGCCTGCTTACGGATCCCGAACGGCTTCTGCTCAGGCGCCTGTCTGTTTTCCTGGGCGGCTGGACGCTTGCGGCGGCGGAAGCTGTCTGCGCGGGCGATGGCCTCGAAGAGAGCCAGGTTCTGGACCTGCTCAGCCAGCTCCTCAACAAGTCTCTCGTTGCGGTGGAGAACCTCGAAGGGGAGATCCGGTATCGGCTCCTGGAGACCATCAGGCAGTACGCCCGGGGCAAGCTCTTCGACTCGGGAGAGACGCCGCGCGTGGCAGACCGGCATCTCGACTACTTCCTGTCATTCGCGGAAGAGGCCGAGAAGCACCTTTCCGGCAGCGAGCAGGTGGCGTGGCTGAACAGGCTGCAGACCGAGCATGACAACATGCGGGCCGCGATCGAGTGGAGCCGGGCGGGCACGGCGGAGACAGCGGCAAGCCTGCGGCTGGTCGGGGCGCTCTGGCAGTTCTGGTACATCCGCGGCTTCATCAGCGAGGGACGCAGGCACCTGCGGCAGGCGCTCGCGGAAAGCACCAATGCGCCCGCCGGCATGCGCGCCAGGGCTTTGACGGGCGCGAGCCTCCTGGCGCATGCGCAGGGAGACTATGAGCGGGGACCGGTGCTGATCGACGAGAGCATCGCCCTGTCCCGGAAGTCCGGTGACAGGAAGGAGCTGATGGCTGCCCTGGGGGTGGCGAGCATCCTGGCCGAATACCGGGAGGAATACGAGCGGGGAAGGCAGATGCAGGAAGAAAGCCTCGTACTGGCGCGCGAGCTTGGGGACAAGGCCGGCATCGCTACGGTCGCTCGTGCGGCTCGGGAATCTCAAGCTGGTCGAACCGGGCGAGCACAGTCACGCGCGCGCGCTGATCGAGGAAGGCCGCGCCCTGTACGTGGAGCTGGAGCACAAGTCCGGCATCGCGCTGTCGCTGCGTCTCCTTGCCGCCGCATATTCGATCGACAACGAGCTGGACCGGGCCACCGTTCTGCTTCAACAGGCCGTCACGCTGAGCAGGGAGCTGGGGGACAAGGGAGGTACCGGTTTCTGCACCCTCGGTCTCGCGATCATCGCAATAGGGCGCGGGGATGACGAGGAGGCCAGAAGGTTGTCCACGGAGGGCTACTCGCTCTACCACGACCTGGGAAACAAGTGGGGCACCGCGGGATCACAGGGTTTCCTCGCCTACCTGGCGGTGAGGAAGGCGGACTACCGCAATGCAACGGCCCTGGCCAGACAGAGCCTGGCCATTTACCGTGAGCTCCGGGAGAAAACCGGCGCCCACTATGCCATGCTGACCCTCGCCATGGCAGCCGAGGCAGAAGGCAGCCCGGAGCGGGCCGTCCGGCTCATAGCGGCGTCTGATGAGCTGCGCGTGCGGCGTGTTCCCCCTGTCTGGTCGCTGCGGCCGTTCGCGTTCGACTACGAGGGCTACGAGTCGCGTCTTCGCGAAAAGCTCGGCGCGGAAGCCTACGGCCGTGCATGGGCGCTGGGACGCTCATGGACTCTTGCAGAGTCGATTGCCTATGCGCTGGAGGATAACTCCCCTTCGTCAACGCACGAGCGCATGAACCCGGCGGAATAGCAGCGCACGCTCGATAGTAATTGAAGATTTCGATATATTGAGACACGTGTCCGTGTATCAAGGAAAGAGAATCCGACTGGGGACACGCTCATCGCGCCTGGCCCTGTGGCAGGCGCAGAAGGTAGCGGCGCTTCTTCGCGGCCTCGGCGTCGAGTGTGACATTGTTCCGATCGAAACCCGCGGGGATGATATCCCCGACCGCCCGCTGCCGGAAATCGGCGGCGACGGGGTCTTCACGGAGCGAATCGAACGCTCGCTGCGCTCGTCGGAGATCGATATTGCGGTGCACTCGCTCAAAGACCTGCCCGTGGAGGACCCGGACGAGCTGTGCGTGGGGGCCGTCCTCTGCCGGGAGGAAGTGCGGGAGGTCCTCGTCTCGCGGGGCGGGAAGAAGCTCTCGGAGCTGCCTGCCGGCTCGGTGCTCGGGTCCAGCAGCACGCGGCGGCAGGCCCAGCTTCTCACCCTGAGGCCGGACCTGGTCATTCGTCCCATCAGGGGGAACGTGGAGACCCGGATCAGGAAGGTGGAAGCAGGAGAATACGAGGCGACCCTGCTTGCCGGCGCGGGCATCATCCGTCTCGGGCTCACCTCGAAGGTCGCAGAGTGGCTGGAAATTTCCCGGATCCTCCCGGCGCCCGGGCAGGGGGCCCTCGCGGTCCAATGCCGCACCGAGGACCGGTCCACGCGAAGCGTGCTCGCAGGGATCGACGAACCGGCCCTGCACGCCGAGACGGACGCGGAGCGCGGGTTCCTGCGCGCCCTCGGGGGCGGGTGCTCGGCGCCGGTGGGTGCCTTCGCGCAGGTGCGGGGTCCCCGGCTTCGGCTTCGAGGCAGGATCTCCGCGCTGGACGGGAGCAGGTCCGTCGACGTGGAGGACGAAGGTGAGGACCATGCGGCGCTTGTGGCGGGGCTTGCCGCAAAGGCCCTGCGCGAAGGCGCCGCCGAGCTGATCGTCGCGGCAGGCAGGAGCCTCCCCGTCCTGCAGCCATCCTCCCTGAGCGGGAGGCGTGTCGTGGTTACCCGCGCGCGGGAGCAGGCGGACGATCTGTGCCGGAGGCTCGCGGCAGCGGGCGCCGTACCCCTGGCGGTCCCGATGATCCGGATCGCTCCCGAGGAGGATACGCGCGCGCTGGATGCGGCCATCGACAAGCTCGCATCCTACCGCTGGCTTGCTTTTGCGAGCGCCAACGGCGTGGAGTTTTTCATGAAAAGGCTCGCGGCCATGCGGCCGGGAACCCGGTGGGCTGCCGGCGCGCCGCTCGTTGCCGCAGTGGGCCCCGGCACAGAGGCGGCGCTCACCCGTCATGGCGTCAAGGCCGACCTCGTGCCCGCGGTCAATACGGGGACGGCGCTCGCAAAGGCGATTCTCGACACCGCCCCTGAAGGGCTGGCCGGCGCAAGGCTGCTCATGCCGCGCGCGCGGGAAGGCCGGGAGGAAGCCGCCGCCCTCCTGCGACAGCACGGCGCGGTTGTGGACGATGTGCCGGCTTACCGGACGGATGCCTGCGCGCCCTCGGAAGAAGAGCTCGCGCTCCTGGGGCCGGGTGTGGACGCCATTCTTTTTGCCAGCAGCTCCGCGGTCAGCGCCTGGTGCGACCTGGCCCGCTCTGTCGACCAGCTCGCGGAGGCCGCGCGCGGGGCGGTAATCGCGTGCATCGGACCGGCGACCTCGTCCACTGCCCGGGACCGGGGCCTGCGTGTGGACGTGGAAGCGCCGATCCATACCGCCGAGGGGCTCGTCACGGCACTCGAGCGTCATTTCGCGCGCGCGCATGGAGGGTCTCGATGAGCCAGGGAGAAAAATCTTCCGCTGCGCGGCCGCGCCGGCTTCGCGCGCTTCCGGCAGTGCGGGGAATGGTTCGGGAAACCTCCCTCTCGCCGGGAGACCTGATCTACCCCCTGTTCGCCGTTCACGGCCGCGGAGTGCGAAACCCCGTTCAGGCCATGCCGGGGGTGTTTCAGCTCTCGGTGGAAAATCTTGCCGAGGAGGCCCGGGAGGCGGCGGGACTCGGAATACCCGCGGTCCTGCTTTTCGGCATCCCCTCGACAAAGGATCCCGGGGGGTCGGAGAGCTACGCAAGAGACGGCATTATTCCGCGCGCCGTCGCGGCGGTGAAGGACAAGTGCCCCGGTCTCGTCATCGTCACGGACGTGTGCATGTGCGAGTACACCGACCACGGCCACTGCGGCATTCTGAACACGGGGACCCCGCGCCCCGTGCCGGCCCTTCCGGAGGGCTTCCTGCTGAATGACGAGACTCTCGACGTCCTGCGGCGGATCTCCCTCTCTCACGCGGAAGCCGGCGCGGACATCGTGGCGCCCAGCGGCATGATCGACGGCATGGTGCGCGCCATCAGGGAGGGCCTCGATGCGGGAGGGTTCGGCCACCTCCCGATCATGTCATATGCCGTCAAGTACGCCTCCTCGTTCTACGGTCCGTTTCGCGAGGCGGCCGAGGGCGCGCCGAAGTTTGGCGACCGGCGCAGCCACCAGATGGACCCCGCGAACGCGCGCGAAGCGCTCCGCGAGGCCGCCCTCGATGTCGAGGAGGGCGCGGACTTCCTCATGGTGAAGCCTGCCCTCCCGTACCTCGACGTGGTCCGCCTGCTCCGCGACCGTTTCCCCGCGCACCCCCTCGTTGCCTACAACGTCAGCGGCGAATACGCGATGCTGAAAGCCGCGGCGGCGAACGGCTGGCTGGACGAGAAGGCCGCGGTGCAGGAGGCGCTCGTGGGAATGCGGCGGGCCGGCGCGGATCTCATCATCACGTATCATGCAAAGGAGGCAGCCCGATGGCTGACGGAATGAAACAGGCCGAAGCGCCTGTCATCGACCTGAGGGAGAAAGGCCGGCCGATGAACGGCGAACCGCAGAGCCTGGATCGGCGGCTCTTTGTCCAGCTCCTCGTGTTCGACGGCTGCCGGGACAGCCGGCCGATTGCCGACCTGCTCGGCCGGCGCGGCGTCCAGGGGGTCCTGTACGAGGACTTGAACGATCCGACGGGCATTGGGCTTCTTGCCTATGACGAGAATCCCGGCTACTTCCTGGAGACAGTTCGTCCCCTCGTGAACGGGGACGCCTTTTCAGGTCTGCGGTTCCGCGAGGAGCTCACCATGCTCGGCCGTACCTACTCCATGGGGTATGAGGCCGACCTCGAAGAGGCGCTCATCACGCGTCCGAGGACCAGGCTGTGCAGCCCCGAGCTTCCCTGGGCGGTCTGGTATCCCCTTCGCCGGTCAGGGGCGTTCGAGGAGCTGCCGGAAAAGGATCAGCGCTCGGTGCTCTCCGAGCACGGCGCCATCGGCCACTCTTTCGGCAAGGCCGGGGTGGCGCACGATGTGCGTCTCGCCTGCCACGGCCTGTCAAAGGAGGACAACGATTTCGTCATCGGCCTCCTCGGCGCAGAGCTGCACGCGCTGTCCGCGGTTGTCCAGCGCATGCGCAAGACCCGGCAGACCTCCAGGTATCTCGTGAGGCTGGGCCCGTTCTTCGTGGGCCGCGTCCTGTGGCAGGCGCCGTCCGCATGACTGACCCCGCCCGCATGACCGCGTCGCCCGCATGACCGGCGTCGCGCAAGGGTCCCCCGGCACCTCTGCCTTCCTGAAGGCCTGCCGCCGCGAGACTGCACCGCACACGCCGGTCTGGCTCATGCGCCAGGCCGGGCGCTACCTCCCCGAGTACCGCGCGCTCCGAGAGCGCCACTCGATGCTGGAGATGCTGGCAACGCCCGAGCTGGCCGTCGAGGCGACACTCCAGCCCCTGAAGCGCTTTCCCCTGGACGCGGCGATCATCTTCATGGACATCCTGCCGCCGCTCGCCGGCATGGGGCTGCAGATCTCCTTCGGCGCCGGGGACCGGGAAGGCCCGCGTATCGGCAACCCGATCTCCCGCACGCGCGACATCGACATGCTGGCTGTCCCTCCCGCAGCGGAGACGCTGGGCGTGCACCTGCAGGCCATTGCAATGGCCTGCGCCGAGCTCACGTCCCGCGGAACCCCTCTCATTGGATTCAGCGGTGCGCCGTTCACGCTCGCCAGCTATGCCATCGAGGGGGCGGGGAGCAGGAACTACGCAAAGACGAAAGCGTTGATGTACGCCGAGCCCGCGGCATGGCGTCGGCTGATGGTGAAGCTCGTCACTGTCCTCGGGGACTTTCTCATCGCGCAGGCGCGCGCCGGTGCCGCCGCGCTGCAGGTTTTCGACTCGTGGGCCGGGATCGCCCTCGGCAGGGATGACTATGTGCGCTACGTCCAGCCCTGGAACCGGCAGCTCTTCACCGCGGTGCGGTCGGCCGGTGTGCCTGTGATCAATTTCAGCACGGGAACGGCAGCCTACATCGAAGAGGTGGCCGCATGCGGGGGAGAGGTTGTCGGCGTCGACTGGAGGATGCCGATCGACTGCTACCGCAGGAGGATCGGCCCCGAGCAGGCCATCCAGGGCAACCTGGATCCCGTG
Source organism: uncultured Spirochaetota bacterium (assembly GCA_963734545.1). Classification (GTDB taxonomy): domain Bacteria; phylum Spirochaetota; class Spirochaetia; order SZUA-6; family Fen-1364; genus Fen-1364. The sequence goes on from CAVTHO010000003.1 coordinate 444,532, forward strand.
GCGCTTCTCGCTCCCTGGCGGGAGCTCGAGCCCCGGATCGGGGCGGTCCTCGCCTCAGCGGGCCGCACCGGGCACCTGTTCAACCTCGGCCATGGGATCCTTCCCGAGACGGAGCCCGACATCGTGGCCCGGCTGGTGGATCACGTGCATGCGTGGAAGGGAGCCGCTTCATGAGCGCCCCCATCGGCGTCCTCCTCATGACGTACGGGGGCCCTGATACGCTGGACGACGTTCCCGGCTACCTCGCGGACATCCGCGCGGGCCGCGCGACCTCCCGGGCCATCGTCGAAGAGATCGCGGAGCACTATCGCCGTATCGGGGGAAAGTCGCCTCTCCTCGCGCACAGCCTCCGCCAGCTTGCCGCGCTTTCCGTGCGGCTGGACTCTGCGCTCTATCGCTGCTACCTCGGCATGCGGCACTGGTCGCCGTGGATCGAAGAGGTGGTCGCTGCCATGGCTGAAGAGGGAATCAGGCGCGCTGTCGGGATCGTCCTCGCTCCCCATTACAGCTCCATGAACACGGAGCGCTATTTCCAGAAGATCGCCCTTGGCCAGGAGCTGTACAGGACCTCGATCGAGTTTGCGTTCGTGAAAAGCTATCATGATTCGCCGCCGCTGCTGGATGCGCTTGCCCGCAGGGTGGCCGAAGGAATCGGCCGGTGGCCGGCCGGCGAACGCGCCGGCGTGCACGTGGTGTTCTGCGCTCACAGTCTCCCCTCGCGCCTCCTTGCCGAAGGTGATCCGTACGACACCCAGCTTCAGGAAACCGCCCGACAGGTCGCCCTGCGCGCCGGCCTGCCGCCCGAACGCTGGTCGTGGAGCTACATGTCCGCGGGGAAGAGCCCCGAACCGTGGCTGGGTCCTGACCTGCCGGACCATCTCACGGAGCTCACGCGGCGCGGCGTGCGGTCTGTCGTCTGTGTGCCCGTGGGATTCGTCGCCGACCACGTGGAGATCCTCTACGACGTCGACATCGAGGCCCGGCAGAAGGCGGAGGAGCTCGGCATCCGCCTGGAGCGCCCGGCATCCCTGAATGATGACCCCCTGTTCATCGAGGCGCTCGCCGGCGCGGTGACTGCCCGGGCGCGCGAGGCGGGTTTCACCGGCAGTGGTTGACCTCGTGAAGAGGCTCGTGATCATCGGCGGAGGCATTGCCCGGGCTTTCCGCGGCCTGGCAGGCAGCACGGCGGGGCGCGGCATCCCGGGGCCCGGCATCCCGGCCGGACCTGCAGATCACGCTCATCGAGCGTGACGAGCAGGTGGGCGGGAAGATCCAGTCCGAATCGATCGACGGCTTCGTCCTGGAAGGAGGGCCGGACAGCTTTCTCACGACCAGGCCGGAGGCCCTGCGGCTCTGCGAGGACCTGGGCATTTCGGCCAGGCTGATTCCCCGGACCCCGCGCAAGGTCCATTCCTTCATCATGCACAATCATGTCCTCTCGCCCCTGCCGCAGGGATTTTCGGGCATGGTGCCCATGGACACCGCCGCCCTGGCCGCCAGTCCCCTCCTGTCCGAGAGGGGCAAGCGACGCGCGCTGGAGAAGCCTGCGCAGGAGTGGACTGACGGGGACGATGAATCGGTTGCCGCTTTCATGATCCGAAGGTTCGGCGAAGAGGCGTACCAGCTTCTCGTCGAGCCCCTCGTGGGGGGCATCCACGCGGGAGACGCGTCCCTGCTCAGCCGTGACGCCATCCTGCGCCCTCCTCGAGGGTCCGCCGAGGCAGGCACGGCCGCCGGGCCGGGCAGAGCACCCGAGCCGGGCAGAGCAGCCGAGCCGGGCAGAGCACCCGAGCCGGGCAGAGCAGCCGAGCCGGGCAGCGGCAGCACTCCGCCGTTCCTGTCATTTCCACGCGGGACCGCGGAGCTTGTCCACGCGCTGGAAGATCAGCTCGCGGGAGTCACGATTCTCCGTGGGACCAGGGTGGAATCGGTGAGGCGGCACGAAGCCGGCTTCCTTGTCGAAACAGCAGGCAGGGCGCGGCACGAAGCTGATGCGCTGATCATCGCCACCCCGTCGCATGTTACTGCCCGGCTGGTCGCGCCGTTGGACTCGGCCCTGCGGGAAGCGCTCGGGCAGATTCAGTCTGCCTCCACCGTCGTCATCCATCTGGCCTACCGGCGCGCGGATGTCGCGCACCCGCTGGACGGCTACGGATACCTGATACCGGACGTCGAGCACAGTGACCTGGTTGCCTGCACCTGGAGCTCGCAAAAGTGGGAGGGCCGCGCGCCTTCGGAACACGTGCTGCTGCGGCTCATGGCAGGCCGGTTCGGACGCCGGGATCCTCTGGGCAGGTCCAACCATGAGCTCTTCGCGCTCGCCCGCGGCGAGCTGTCGGCGACGCTCGGAATCACAGCGGTTCCGGTCCTGCAGCGGGTTCACCGTTGGGAGCGCGGAATGCCGCAGTACACTGTCGGTCACGTCGGCCGGGTGGACGCCATCAACGCGCGTGTCGCAGCCCTTCCCGGGCTGTTTCTTGCCGGTTCGTCGTACGGAGGCGTCGGGATTCCCCAGTGCGTGGAATCCGGGGCCCGGGCGGCAGAGGGCGCATGCGCCTATTTCAAAAGACAGGGGGAGCACTAAATGGGCTCACAGAAATCGCCATTGAACGTCGAAAGGTCCCGCGCGCTCTTTGCCGAGGCCGTCACGCTTCTCCCCGGGGGAGTCGATTCTCCTGTTCGGGCATTCAAGGCAGTCGGCGGCGAGCCCCTCTTCATCGAACGGGGGGAAGGGCCCTGGCTCTTCGACGTGGACGGCAACCGCTATATCGACTACGTCCTCTCGTGGGGACCCCTGGTGCTCGGGCACGCGCACCCGCGCGTGGTCTCCGCGCTGATCCAGGCGGCATCCCGCGGCACCAGCTTCGGCGCCCCGAGCCCCCTGGAGCTGGATCTGGCCCGGCTCGTTCGCGGGCTCATGCCGAGCGTCGAGCTGATCCGGTTCGTCAATTCTGGAACAGAGGCGGTGATGAGCGCGCTGCGCCTTGCCCGGGCGTTCACCGGCAGGGACAAGATCGTGAAATTCGCCGGCGGCTACCACGGTCACGCCGACATGCTGCTCGTGCAGGCCGGCTCCGGGGCCGCGACTCTCGGATTGCCCGATTCGCCGGGCGTGCCGGCCGCGGTCACGGCAGACACCCTCTCCTGCGCCTACAACAACCTTGAAGCAGTGGAGGAGGTCTTCCACCGCCAGCGGGGCAGGATCGCGGCGGTGATCGTGGAGCCTGTTGCGGGCAACATGGGCGTCGTTCTGCCGGAACCGGATTTCCTGCAGGGCCTCCGCGCCATCACGAAAGCGGACGGCGCGCTCCTGATATTCGACGAGGTGATGACCGGGTTCCGGGTCCACCTGGGCGGCGCCCAGGCCTTGTACGGGGTCACGCCGGATCTCTCGGTGCTGGGCAAGGTCATCGGGGGCGGCATGCCGGTGGGCGCCTACGGGGGACGCCGTGACATCATGGGGCTGGTGGCGCCGGCAGGCCCGATGTACCAGGCCGGAACCCTCTCGGGGAATCCCCTCGCCATGAGCGCGGGGATCGCGACCCTGAAGGAGCTCAGCCTCCCGGGAGTCTGGGACCGGCTGGCGAAAACGACGCAGGAGCTTGCCGAGGGATTGTCTCGCGCAGGGCGGTCAGCAGGGGTGCCCCTCCAGGTGAGCCATGTCGGCTCGATGTTCGGCCTTTTCTTTTCCGCGGAGCCTGTCAGGGACTGGGACAGTGCAAAGAGATCGGACACGGGCCGGTTCTCCCGCTACTTCAGGAGGATGCTCGAAGCGGGTGTCTACCTTGCGCCGTCGCAGTTCGAAGCGGGTTTTGTCTCGACCGCGCACGGCGCGGCGGAGGTGGCGGCCACGGTGAAGGCCGCGGAGCGGGCATTCGCCGGTCTGGTCTGAGCCCCGCTACCGGGCGGGCAAAAGCGCCCCGGCCAGCTTGTCGTACATGCTTCTATTCTCGTCCACGATCTGCCGGCCCAGCCGGAGGGCTTTCTCGACGGCCTCGGTCTCCCGGTCGTACCAGTCCTTCAGATCCTCGAGGTCGGCAACCGTCACATTCGGCGCGGACTCCCCCAGCGCCGGGTCCACGTTTCTCGGCATTGTCAGATCGACTATCAGGACCTTCCTTGCACCATCGAACGAGGGCGCATGCTCCTTCATCAGGACGAGATGGGGGCTGAAAGTCGCGCAGACGATCACGTCCGTTCGGGAAAGGCTGCTTCGGAGGTCGTTGATCCCGCAAAGGGTGACCTTCCCGGCCCATGATTCCGGCAGCTCCGGACGCTTTATGTGGTAGCACCAGTCGCAGCTCAGACCCATGCGGACGAGCTTTTCAACCATCGTTGACCCGACCACGCCGGAGCCGAGCACGAGTATCCGCGCGTGTTCCAGATCTGCGCGCTTCGCCTGCAGGTAGCTGATGCACAGATCTTCGATTTCCAGGTCTTTCAGAAACTGCCCGGTCGTGTTGCGGATCTCCTTGGAGATATGAAGCGCCGTGGAGACCCACTCCTGCATGACGCCGCCCGCCCAACCGGCGCGCACCGCGTACCCCAGGGCTTCTTTCACCTGGGAAACGATGTGATACTCCCCCGGTGATTGTGAGAAGAGTCCGGCGCTCAGCATTGCGGCGTGCGCAAATGCATCAAACTGGCGCTTCACGTAGTAGTCCCCGGCCCCGAGCTGATCGAATCCCAGCACCCGGCCCAGGAGTGCCGTCATGTCGCTCTTGTCCGACACGAGCGCATGGAGCTCCACGCGATTGCAGGTGTTCAGCAGGATGAACTCCTGGACGCCGACGAGCTGCATCAGCATGATTCCGGTCCGCTCCAGGCGCTGGCCGACCAGGTGGTACGGCTCTCTCCTGTCGATGGACAGGTATTCGTGGCTCGTGCCGATCACGAGAACGGAGGTCGAATCAGCGTGCTCGATCTGCCGCGAAAACTGATCCCTGATCATGCGCGCGCGCCTGCTCGGGCGGCCGCCCGTGGAGATGGTGACCGTGAGATCGTCCTTGCGGAGTATCACGGGCACCGCAAAGTCTCCTGCCGCCCAGTTGCCGTCCACCGAGGAGCAGAGGATGCCGCGCGCGCGGCACAGGTCCACGACGCGGCTGTTGAGGATCCGGTCATCGGACGCCGCGAACACCAGGAAGCTGCCGTCCAGGTCCGACTCCATGAGCTCGCGCCGCAGGAATGTGACGGACGCCTTCTCCGGTCAGAGCCTCGAGGTCCTCGCACATCTCTGCGCTGACGACTGTCACCTCGGCGCCGGCGTCCCGCAGCAGCCGGACCTTGTCCAGCGCCACCCTGCCGCCGCCTGCCACGAGTGTTTTTCGGCCGTCGAGAAGCAGATTCACGGGAAAGGCCCGCTTGTCTGGTGCGCGCGAATCCCTGGCAGGTCGGGCAGACTCCGGTCTTTTCTCTATCACAGGCTTGCTCTGTAGGGACAGGCCGGATCCTCCTGGTAGGGATCCTGGAACTCCGCGTACGCCCGGGACCGCGAGCCGCCGCAGATCACCTTGTGCTCGCATTCCCCGCAGCGCCCCTTGAGATTTGCCGGGTTCCGCATGCCGACGAGCAGGGGATGGGTCGTGTAGATCGACTTCAAGGTCTCCTCTTTCACGTTGCCCAGGGACAGGGGCAGGAAACCGCTCGGGTAGACTTCACCGTCATGACGCGATGAAGATAATGCCTTTTCCGTCTCCCGTCGCGTTTATCCTCAGCGAGGGAGTGTTCGTCGGCTCCCCCTCCAGCTCTCGCAGCCTGCGCGAGAGGTGACCGTACAGCTCGCCCCGGGGAGCCTCTCCGCCGTTCTGGCGCTGCACGTACACGCGCCTGAAATGGGGGCCCTCGGAGGTGCGCACCGGGATGCCGTACCTCGTGGAGTCGTAGAGGAAATGCGCAACCTCCTCGCACTCCCCGGCTTCAGGATTCTCGAGGGACGACCCGCGCCCCGTGCGGATCAGAAAGAACACTTCCCAGGCAACCGCGCCCCTCTCCCGGGCCAGGTGGAATATGTCGGCCAGGTCGCGCAGGTTGCTCCTCATGACGGTCGTATTGACCTGGAGCCTCATCCCGCAGGACGTGGCGGTTTCGATTGCCTCGAGGGTCGCCCGCCAGGTCCCCGGGATGTCCCGGATCCTGTCGTGGATTTCGGCTGACGCTCCATCCATGCTCACGGACATTATCTCCACGCCGAGGTCTCTCATGAGCTCGAGCTTTTCCCTGGTCAGGAGGGGCGTGACGCTCGCCGCCACCGCCGTGTAGATGCCCTGGCTGCTTGGCGTGCCGGATCGAGGTCGAAGATATCCGGGCGCATGAGCGGGTCCCCGCCGGTCAGCAGCAGGGCGGGGTAGGGCTCTCCGAACTCCCGCAGCTGGTCGATGAGCTGCTTCCCTGACTCGTAGTCGAGCTCATCCGGAAGGCTGTTTCGTATGGCTGTTGCCCTGCAATGTCTGCAGGAGAGAAGGCAGGATTTCGTGGTTTCCCAGCAGACAAAAATGGGTTTCGTGGAGTAGTCCACGATCTTGGTCCATGGCGGCTGCATCTGCGGATGCCCCTTTCATCAAAGCGCTGATGAAGTGAAGTCCGATAGTCCACCGGCACGGCGATTTGTGTCAAGACTCGACAGCGCAGGATCCGGCCTCGTCTTCGCCGGTTTCCCGCTAGTCCTTGATGCGCGTTTCCCGGGCGAGGTCCTGCAGGTATTTCTTCATGTCCTCCTCGGCGACCATCCCCTCCTTCGACGCAAAGAGCGTATATGCGAAGTCCTTTTTGATCACGACTTTGTCACCCACGATGTAATCAGGATGAAGAAAGCCCACATTCATCCTGCCGTTCTCCGCGTAGACCCTCCCGGTATAAGGGTGCCCGCGCTCGAGAACCAACTTTTTCCACTGATCCTTTGTCCGCTCAGGGAGGGAGCGGGTTGGTTCCGGCCAGCGGTAGATGGTGAAGAAATTGTTGCGGCTTGCCCCTCCCGTATCGACGGTCAGCTTGCGGATATCCCAGACCGGACTCCCGTTTTTCAGAAAGACGCTGCATCCGAGGAAAAGACCGGAATCCTTCGTGATCTCCACCAGGCCTTCTCTCACGCGCGCGGATACGCTGGGCGTGTCGATGTCCGCGAAAGCGCCTGCCTGGTAGGAGACAGAAACGTGTTCGAGGGCTCCGAACCGGAAATCCTTCTCCTGCAGGTACGCACCCCACTCGTCCAGGGTGCCGTTGTAGGAGATGTTCATGAAGTCCGGGATCCTCCTCATATCATAGAGCGCCGCGTCTCTGTTCGTGGACGGGATGACGGCATAGATAAGCGAGAGGCCCGCGGGTGTCGGCGTGGCGCAGGTCATCACCAACTGATCGGAGTATTCCACGAGGTAGACATTGATCCGCCAGATGCGGCCGAACCGGTCGGTGAGCGGGATGCTCTGGATCGGCGCGCCCAATGAAAGCACGCGCGAACCCTGGTCGCTGGCGGAAAGCTTCCTCGTGATGTTGATCCCCTTCAGCAGGAGATCCATTGCCCTGCGGGGATTGTCCCAAAGCTCGCGGACGGACACGTCGCCGGGCCGGCGGAGGCGCAGGAGCCACACGCGCGCGTCCTTGTAGATTTCAGCCGAGCTGACGGCGCCATCGTTGTCGATATTCGTCGTCTCGACCTTGAGATCAGTCAGGTACCAGGAACCGTTCGTTGGATTCCTCAGGAATATCTGCGGGAAACTCCCATTCACGAATTGGAACAGCGCCTGCGCGGAGCCGGGCCCGTCGGGAAATAGATCCTGCCTGTTTTCCGCGAAAAGCCTGTCCATGCCGCCCTTATAGAACTCCTGGAGAGCTGTGAGGTACTTGTTCGTGAGCTCGCCGTAGGGAAGGGGAAGGTCCCAGGCGGCCTCCATTGTCATCATCTTCCGCATATTGAACACCGGAAAGGTGAAAGTGATCTTCCTGTGTATCATCGCTTTTCCCGGGAGAATCTCCTTCATCGGGAGCGAATAGCAGAAATCGTCCTTCCGCGACAACACGAGGCCGATGACGTCCCCATTTCTGTTCAGGAGCGGGCCGCCGCTGCTGCCGGGATTCGTCGCGATGGAGCTTTTCAGAAAATGCCAGGCGCCATTTTCCGGTTCCGGTACCTCATCCAGCAGCACCCCTTCACGGATGACAATCCCTTCGCCGTACGCATCTCCCGCGGAAAATACCTGCGCGTTGAATTCATTGCGAGGTTCGATCTTCAGCCACGTGTCGAAGGTCCTGCCTTTGACGGTCAGCACGACATAGTCGCGATTGTCGCTGAAAGCGCTTATGTTTTCGACCTCGTACACACGCTCGACTGGCTGCGCGCCTTCCCTCACCTTTTCACGGATGAAGCGGGTCGTGTAGATCTGGGATCCCGGGTTGAGCACGTGAGCCGCGGTGACAAGCTCCCTGTCGCTGACGGCGAATGCCGTTCCCAGCGGGATATATCTGTCGTTCCGGACTGCAAAGTCCAGGAGCTCCCAGTTCAAAGGCTTGTCGTATGTCAATGAATCCTGCGTCGTCTTTTCCGCCACGACTTCAAAGCAGGCGGCGCGGATGTTCTTGAGCTTCTCATCGGTCAGGAGGACGCCTGACCCGGTGCCGGCCTGCTGCGCGCCGGCGCGGCAGAGGACGAGGCATACGAAAAACCCTATGGCCAACGCCTGTTTCATGCAGATCGGCCAGGGACGAGTTCTGATGAGGGACGCGGCTCGAATAAAGCACTGCACTGCGCGCACTTCCTTATGGGGTGCACTTTTCCAACATGATATCCCGGGCTGCGCGCCGGGGCAAGAGATCGGGGATGCAGGAACTTTGCGAGTCATTCCTTGTGTCGCCTTCCTAAAGCGAACCGATGTCGCACAGCGACGCGCTTCCCGGGGAAGGCTGCGCGTCCCTGCAACTTTCGTGTCATTGATGCAACGTAAGTTGCAGGGGCAGGGAATTTGACTTCCGCCCTACGGAAAAACAAGTTCTTTAGTTGAAAGGAAATAACGTCCGAGTCCTTGATTGGCACTGTGCTTGCATAAAGAAAGTATGGTCGAAACCCGGTCAGCATGCATCGTCGTTCTGATGATAGAGGAGAACGGGAAATGAACAGGAAACGTTTTTTTTTGTCAGGGACTGCTGCGGGAATGACTCCCGGCAAGGTCATAAGACCGGAGTCCATTCACGGTCTCATTGCCACTGCACTGCTTCTGACCCTTCTATTAACCGGCTGCATATCTACACAGCTGACCAAGGATGCCTTTCTTTCTCCTGAGAAGAAAGGAAGCGTGCGGACAATAGGCGTTGTTCCTGGCGGAGATCCTCGGTTCGCCATGAAAGCATACAAGAACGACCAGCAAGCCAGGATCGTCGGAACGACTGCTATTGGCGGACTTGCCGGATTTGGATCTGCAGGCACGTTTGCGTTGGCTGGAGCTATGAGCATGGGAGTATTGTTTTTGCCCCTGGGTGGAGATGCAGCCTCTTCCGCATCCAATTGGGCGCTCGCCGAGCTCTTTCCTGCGATTCTGGCCTGCACGGCCATCGGGGCAGGAGTCGGTCTGGTCTCTGCCGCAGCAAACTCCGTACCCGCCGGAAGGGCGGAGGAGATCGAAGCAAATGTATTCCCATCGCTTTCTGATTTCCCCTTTCAGGAGAGAATGGTTGAGCAGATCATAGCGGCCGGAACCGGCAATACTGAATACACCTTTCTGGATTTGCATCGCGCCGATGCACAGGATCATCTCTTCGAAGGAGTAGATGCGATGCTCGAGATGAGCGAACTGAACATAGGTCTTCGGGATCTGGGGAACCGTCTTCAGCTCTCCGCAGTCGCAAGCGCGCAGCTGATTGAGAAGGACACGGGAACCATACTCGCAGAGCGGACTTTCTCGCATGTGTGGAGGACATTCGGCAGGAACAAGCCCGAGGCTGGGGACGAGCCGCTGACGAAGGAAGAAATCGACGGCTGCCTTCATGTGCTTTCTGAGGACATAGTCGATACGCTTTGCCTCATGGAGGATTTTCCGTCGCGCTTCATTGATGGAGTTTTGGTTCCGCGAGGTATATACACCTTCGCACTGCAGCCCAGGAACCCAAAACCGGAGGGCAGTTTTTTCTGGATGAAATGGAAGTCAGGCACTGTCGATTCTATCCAGCCCAGACTGGAGTGGGCGCCGTTTCCCAGTCAACCAGAGTTGAACACCAAAGGACGCCTCACGGAAATCGGGCAGGTGTCATATGACCTGAGGATCTGGAGGTTGGCCGAAGAAATGCATCACCCCTCGGAGCGGGTGTATGAACGCAAAGGTCTCGTCGATCCCTGGCATACCGTCGAGCGACCGCTCGAGTATGGGAGGACTTACTATTGGGCTGTTCGTGCAAGGTTTGTGAGTGAAGGACATGCGGCATTGACTCCATGGACAACATGGCCCGGCTATCTCCCCCTCGTCAGCGAAGAAGGAACCGGCACAGGAAGGGTCTCCGGCCAGTACAAATTCTCGACTCCCGCGCTGCCCGTTGAATTGAAATTCTATCGCCCTGGCAGCACACGGTGAACCGGGAGTGCTGCAAGAAGTTGAAAGCCTGTCGCGAGTCCCGTCATCCACCGTGGAAGATGGCCAGGACCTCCTTCAGCCACACCACAAACTCCGCGGTAGATGAAGCTGTCGGCATGCCTCCCCTCTCCCAATAGCCGCCAGGCTGTTGATCGCGGACGAGGAATTCGCATGACTTGCGAGCTGCCTCTGCATATTCCTGTTTGCCCGTAGTCTGATACAGATATGATGACCCAAGCCCCACCTTGCCCGTGCCGTCCGTCAGAAACACATCGGGATGGCAACCGCGGGCGATCTTGAAGATTTTGCGGGCAGTGCGCAGGTGCCGTTGTTGACCTGTAATGGCGTACAGCTTGGCCAGGAATACGATCCCCGCGCCGAGATAATAATAGTACTGCTGCGGCGCGGGCGGCTCCAGGAGATAGTAGCGTGGTTCAGCACAACCCGCGGGAACCGCTGTGAGTAGCTTCCCTCCGTCTCCTTTCCGCAGCCATAGCCTCTTGCCCACCTCTGGCTGTTGCGCAAGCAGATCGTCGATCCACCGGGCAGCTGCCTTCGCCTCTTTCACGCGGCCAAAGCTAAGACCCACGAAGGAGGTAAAGGCGGTGCTCAACAGGTCCTGCTCGCTGCTTCCCGATCCATAGGTTGCTTCGGAGCAGTAGCCACCGGTTCCCGGGTGCCTGAACCGCAGCAAGTAGTCCATGCCCGGGTACGACATGTCGAAGCGCCCCATTGTCTGGGCGGCCCAGACAAACCAGCAACTGGAGTATGTATAGTGGGCTTGATGGAAGCCGGCCCGCTCGGCCTTGAAATCGCCCTCCGGAGTGAATATCTCGCGTCTTGCCCAATCCAGCAGCCTGCCGGCCTCCTCGAGATGCCCGGTGATCGCCAACCCCTTGGGGACCTTGTAGTATGTCAGTGGACCCCTGTCCGCGGGATTGATTGACCCATCAGGGTTCTGGATGCTGAGCATCCATTTCGTCGCCGCCTTCACTGCTTTGACATAGCCCGCAATGTCGGCTGCCGTCATCACTGCCTGTGCCATTACTCGGCTGCTCCTCTCTGTCCCTCATGTCTCTTGCCTTCCGCCAGCATCTCCCAGGCGATGCGAGCAGCGCCGATCAGAACAGCGTCGCTGCCGAGCGCAGCCGGAACTATCGGGGTTTGCAGATACTGGAAAAGCTCGTCATGCGCCCTGACGGACTCGCGCAAAGGCTCGAAAAACAGGTCCCCTGCTTCAGCCAGGCCGCCTCCGACTATGACAATCTCCGGGTCGAGCAAGTGGATGACATTCGATATCCCGATTCCCAGATACCAGGCCGCCTCGCGAAGAATCCTCCGGCTCACCTCATCTGCTTCTCGCGCGGCCTGGCACACCATTCTCGCGTCAACAGCATCCGGTACCCCGCCGGCCAGCTCCCTGAGCGACGTATCGGCCCCTTCCTGAATGGCGCGAATGGCCTTTGCCCGGATAGCCGGTCCTGACGATAATTGCTCAAGGCATTCCCAGCCGGCGCTCCCGTCCCTCCGGTTGCCTGCAAGGATCGCCATGTGCCCCAGGTTTCCCGTCCCGCAGTGCGCGCCGCGGAAAATCCGGCCGTTCAGGACCATTCCCATGCCGATCCCTGTCCCCACCGTAATGCACAGTAGATGATCCTTGCCTCTGCCCGGCTCCGTATTCCTTCTCCGCCAGCGCGGCCAGGTCCACATCGTGTCCGATGACCGCCGGCCGGCCGAACTCATCCTCTAGAATCCGGGCGAGAAACACATCCTTCCAGTCGGGGAGGTGGGCGGCGAAACGAACTATGCCCTCCTCAGGACACACAAAGCCTGGGGACCCTACCCCGAAGCCGCCGATACCGGCCAGTCCCTTTTGAAACGCATCCGCAACCTCCCGGATCGACTGCTTCATGGTTGCGAGCACATGGGAAGCCCCCAGAGACCCATCGATGAGCCTGCTGGTTCGACTGATGATTCGGCAATGCCTGTCGACAACCGCACATGCGATGTGGGTCCCGCCCACATCCACGCCGATCACTTTGTCCCTTCGCTCGGCCTGCATGCGGCGTAAACGCTCATGGAGTGCGGTTCGGCGCACGGATTTCAGCGCACAGGACTTACTGCATCCTGAAGCTCGCCAGGGTTGGTTTCACCAGCCGGGCGAAGTCCAGGTAGGAGAGCTGGATCAGCTCCGAGTGCGAGCATGCGTTGAAGGCGATTTCGTCATCCTCTGCAAGAGACTTCTCGACGTACACGGGAACGCCGTAGAGATTCCCGAAGGGAGGCATTGCCCCTTCTTCGCAGCCGGGGAACGTCTTCGCGAAATCATCCTCCGTCGCCAGTTCCACGGAGCCCGCGAGGCTCGCCGTGCGCAGCCGCTCGAGGTCCACGCGGTACTGGGAGGGAAGCACCGCCATGGTGATCTTCCCGTCGAGCTTGACGATGACAGACTTGGCGAGGTTCCTGCCTTTCACGTGTGCGGATGATGCGACTGCCGAAGATGTGTACGCCTTGGAGTGCTGGATGGTCACGTACCTGACCGCGTTCTTGTCCAGATAATCCTTGAGTTTTTGTACTGGCATATGCTATTCCCCCCTGGCCGTCATTCTCCTCCTCACTTGATCAATGCATTGTATCACCGGTGTCAAATGCCCTGGGGGCAGAGCCGCTGGCCTCACAGACACCACTTTGCACGCAGAAGTGCAATAATGCACACCCCTTCGCGACGCGACATTCGGCGGCGCCATCGACTTTATCGCGGAATTTCCCGCCATTATTGCGGTCTTCCGACATTTCCGCGCATGGCACGATAGTTGCTTGTAAAAGTGTCAGAACGAGAAAACAGATTTTTCAAATGGAGGTTAGAAATGAAAACCATGCGCAGCAAGCTTACTCTGACGATGATGCTGCTGGCCCTGCTGGCAGCCGGCATCAGCGGGTTCACCGTGCTCTGGCAGTACAACGCCTACGTGAACCAGACAACGGACTCGACCTTGCGCCGCGCCGTCCAGGCTGCCGGCCTTGCGGCCGATGTCTCGCAATGGCAAAGCCTGTACGAGCCTGACGCTGAAAAGTCCGGATACCACCTTGGCAATCTGCGACGGCTGAAGATCGTGCAGGAAACGTTCGGCCTTGCCTATGCGTATGTCATGGTCAAGGACGACAAGGGGAGCATCATCTTTATCTTCGACACGGGGAACCTGGATGGTACGAACGAGGAAAGCACGTTTCTGAAGGAATATGTCGACTTTCCAAATGAGCTGACGGAAGCGTTCGCCGGAAAAGACGTTGTCGTTTCCGCGCAGCCTTATACCGATGAGTTCGGAACATTCCGTTCGGCATTCCTTCCCATCCTGGACGCCGAGAGCAAGGCCACCGCAGTAGTAGGGGTTGACCTCAACATCTCCTTTCTTACGGATTTGCGCATGAAAACGCTTATGTCCTTTGGCATTGCCCTGCTGGCGTCGCTGGTCGCCGTGGCCCTGCTGGTCGTGCTTCTGGCCGGTCGCCTTGCACGTCCCTTGCGTATCCTTGCACAAGCGGCCAACCAGGTTGCGGAAGGCGACCTTCGCCGGACAATCAGCGTCAAGGCGCACGACGAGATCGGAAAGCTTGCCGCGAGCTTCAACTACATGAGAGAGCGGCTCAGCACCGTCATCGGTCAGATCCTGGACGCCTCGGGTCAGGTGGCCAGCTCGAGCGAGCAGCTGACGGTCACTGCGCAGGGCCTGTCCGAAGGCGCCCAGACCCAGGCCTCGACTCTCGAGCAGACGTCCGCTTCCGTGGAAGAGCTCACCGCATCTGTGGACCAGGTCGCGGATCACGCCCAGAACCAGGCGGCCTCGGTAGAGCAGGCGTCTGGCAACATGCAGCAGGCCCAGCATGCCTCCCAGCAGGTCTCTCGGAGCCTCCAGGCGGTCTCCGGCGCGTCGCAGGAAACCATGGAGCGCGCCAGGAGCGGCGCTGAATCGGTCAACAGGACCGTGGAAGCCATCAGGTCGATTTCTTCGAACTCCGACCGGATCGCCGGCATCGTCAACGTCATCTCCGAAATCGCCGATCAGACCAACCTTCTCGCCCTCAACGCGGCGATAGAAGCGGCTCGGGCCGGAGAGCACGGCCGCGGATTCGCGGTGGTCGCGGACGAGGTTTCCCGGCTCGCGGAGCGCAGCTCCAATTCCACCAAGGAGATCGAGAGCCTCATCAGCTCATCCAGCCGCAGCGTCACCGCCGGAGTGGAGATCGCACAGAGCGCGCTGGGCGCGATGGACGGCATCATGGAAGGCGCGCGGAAAACAGGCGACACGGTGGCCGCCCTGGCAGCAGAAGTGGGGCAGTCCCTCGATGCCCTGGGTGAGGCGGGAAAGGCGACCGCAACCATTGCCGAGATGAGCCAGTCCATCTCCGCCGCTACCCAGGAGCAGAGCACGAACACGCGGCAGGTGGCCAAGGCCATCGACAACGTAAACGGTCTTACCCAGTCTGCAGCTTCAGCCGCCGAAGAGATGTCCGCGGCAACGCTGCAGCTATCGGGCCTCGCCGTGCATCTGCGGTCGCTGGTCGAACAGTTCCAGGTTGCTTCGGACTCAGCGGCCCCCGCGGCAACGACAGGTGCGCGTGTTCTTGACTCCAAGCCCAGGCACGCCGTGATGCTGCACGAAAGAACTGCCGTCAGCGCGTAGTTGTGAGGTGCGCCCGGGCGCAGCGTCGTCCGAGCGCACCATCAGTGGTTCGCGGACCGCACCGGCAGGCTCACGAGGTGGCCGTGCCCTGGAGATTGACAGCCGAATTGTCAGGGTTCATGATTGAACAAATGTTGTCTCCTCACGATCGAGACAAGGTGGTGCGGGCTGTCGAAGAGGTCCGCGACGAGATGGTTGGTTTTCTCCAGCAGCTCGTACGGATCGACACGGTTGCACCTCCGGGCAACAACTACCGCGAATGCGCGCAGGTGATTCTGAAGTTGATGAAGTCCTTCGGCTACGATGCGCGTCTCGTGGAGGTTCCACCGGAGCATTTCGAGGGGATTGTGCGCGCCATAGGGTTTCCCATTCCCGAAAGCGGTTTGCTCCCACGCGTCAATGTGTTCGCGCGAAAGGAGGGAAGTCGCGCGGGAAAGGTCGTTCATTTCACCGGCCATTTCGACGTGGTCCCCCCAGGGGAAGGGTGGACCGTCGATCCTTTCGGGGGAGCTCTGCGGGACGGCAGGGTGTACGGAAGGGGCTCGACCGACCAGAAGTCAGGAATCGCGGCATCCCTCTTCGCTATCGAGGCGATCCGCAGGGCCGGGCTCACGCTGCCGGGCACAGTCGAGCAGTCGGCCACTGTCGACGAGGAATGGGCAGGCGAGGCGGGCCTGGGCTACCTGGTGGAGAAGGGCTATATCGGCCAGGGGAAGCAGGACTACGTGGTGATCACCGAGTGTCTCGACGTAGACGGGATCTGCCTGGGACACAGGGGGGCGCTCATCTTCGAGCTGCGGACTACCGGCAGGGTCGGCCATGGCTGCATGCCGCAGCTGGCCGTCAACGCGGTGGACAAGATGGCTTTCGTAATGGGCGCGATTGCAGCAGAGTTGCGGCCGAGGGTTGAATCGAGGATCTCACGGCAGCCGATCATGCCCGAGGGTTCCCGGCAATCGAGCATCTCTCCCATATGGATCGATGGATCGGCACGTGAAAAGCCTGGTGCGACGATACCGGCACTCTGTACGTCTTTCTGGAACAGGTGGTTCAATCCCGAGGAGAATATCGACGAGGTGAGGAAGGAGATCCTGGATTTCCTGGAAACATTGAAGAAGCGGGATCCTGAGTTGCGCCTGGAGATGGTGGAGCACTATTCGGCCGAGCCGGTCTCTGTGCCCGCGGACAGCGAGCTCGTCACCACCTATCAGGAGGAGATCAAGTCGATTCTCGGCCGCGAGAGCCATTTGCTGCTCAGCCCGGGCTTTGACGATCAGAGATTTGTCGTTCTGCATGGAAAGATCGACACCTGCATCCTCCACGGCCCCGGAGTCCTGCAAATGGCGCACGCCCCCGATGAGTACGTGCCTGTGGATGACCTCGTGAACGCAGCCAAGATCATGGCCCTCTCCACCCTCGACCTTCTGGGAGCAGGCGAGTAGCGCTTCCGCGGGGAACCGTGAGGCTCACTTACGGCTGCCAAGGAAAAGCCCCCGGTTTCCCGGGGGCCTCTATGCTCTCCGCTCTGGCGCGGGAAAGGCTGGTAAGCAGGCTACTGGCGTGAAAAGATCTGGTACGCCTCGCCAGCAGGGTCTATGGACGCCGGGTAATCCGGAGGGTTAGTACTGTTGGCCTCCATTGTGTTGTTGTTGTTGCTTACGCGCAAGAGAGCATCTCTGTAGCTGACGGAGGGAGGCGGCGAAACCTCGACGAGCGCCTTGAAGTAGTGAGCGCCGCTGTCAGTCCAATCACCTGTTAGGGTGAAAGGGTATGTTGCTATCGGCGTAGTGTCAGTATCGTTGAGGTAGAGCGTAATCGAATTCACCGTGGTGACAGCTTTGCCCGGAAGCTGGGGGCCGTTGCCGTTGTACGCGGGATTGACCCACGTCCCCACGTAGACCGGACCCTCAGTCACCAGGAATGAATAATCCCCCGAGCCCAAAGGCCCAGGTATCGCGGCAATATAGTAGGTCTGGTACGGCGTGAGGGCCACGGTTTCTGTGCTCTTGGACATCCTATCCACAAACGTCTGTTGATCACTCTCGTACATATAGAGCTGGGCGACACCGGTCAAGGAAAAGACGGTATTCTGAGCATACGGGCCAGCTACGTACTGATAGAGAGCCAGACCGTCGCTTGGCAGGTTGCCTTGGGCTGGCGTGTCCCTGACGAGTGCTATGGGGGGATACTTGGGATTGTTGAACAGGTAGCCGTCGGGTTCGAAGCCTTTTCGATAGAACGTCACGTTTGCGGGAGGGTCCGACATGATGCACTGAGCTTGGTTTGCGTTCACCCACGTCAAGGTGCCACTCAAAGAGACGCCGGCCCCGGGTCCCCCGTGACTAAAAGTCATCGTAAAAGTGCTCCCGGCCAGAGACCAAGTGCCATTATTGTTCTCGATTGTTTCTGCGTAATCCTCCCAACCTATGAACGTTCCGTCGGCTGCGAATTGGTTAACGGGATTGATATTCTTGAACCAGGCGCGATAGAAGTTCCAGGATCCCACGAGGCTAGGAGGGACGCTGGCCCCCACCTGGAAGCTTGCCGTGGCGCTGCCCGCGCGTATCCCGTCCGCAGTGAAGGCCGTCACGTCCAGCCGATAGTACCCCCTGTTGAGAGTGCTCCCAAAACTATAGCTTTCCCCTGTCCCCTGGCTCACCCCGTTCAGGTACCACACGTAGAGCACATTCGCCGTTCCATCACTCACCGACGCGGTTGCCGTCAGGCTCGTCCCTACCCCCACCGTGGCAGGTACCCCGCTGATGTCCACAGCTATCGGATTGGCCATCGCAGGGGTGATGTTCACCTCGATCGTGCCCATGTTGACATTCGAGAAGTCATAGCTGCCCGACGTGGTTTGGCCTGAGACAATCCGCACCACCTCCACCGCGCCCATCACCGGGATGTTGTTCTCCCGCAGTTGCAGCGTCAGGGTGTAGTAGCCCGCCGCTATCGTGTAGCCGGAATAGTCGGCCTGGTTGCCCGAGACCCCAAAGTCCAGGCCTATCGCCGGGCCGCTGGGCGGCACCAGAGACGCCTGGATCGAGGGGAACTGCAGGGAGGCCGTCCAGCTCACCGATAGATTCAAGTCCCCTGTCCCGCCAAGGGGTATGACGGTGATGGCCAGGGTGGTGTCCTGCCCCACGCTGAGGGTGGCCACATCCTGCCCCTGGCCGATGACGGTGCCCTCCGCGTTCAGCGCGCTGACCGTGACGGTCCAGGTCCCGAAGGTCAGTCCTTCCACGGTCACCGGCTCTCCGCCGCTGGACTGGGAGAATGAGGCACCGTTGGGACCTGCCCCGTCCACGGTGTAACTTGCCGCATCCATGCTGATGGGTGGCAGCAGGGTCCTGGGGTTGATGTTGTTGTTGATCGATACGGTCAGCGATGCGCTCTTGACCGACGACTTTGGGAAGGGGCAGCCGGCCAGCAGCACGACAAGGGACGCTGCAACGCAGACGGCCAATAGTGCGAGACGTCTGTTTCTCATAATTCCTCCTCAACTTCTAAATCCACGTGATGACTCAGAAAACGATCCGACTATTCATGTCCTGCTCCTCCTTTCCGAATTGACGTTTCCCGCACATCGGCGGCATAAGACCGGAGCAGCCGCAGGGCTGCCCCGGGAAGCTACTAGCGAGCAAAGATGACGTAAGACTCTGAAGTCGGGTCCATGGACACCTGGTCCACCGTGCTCTTGGTGTCCACTTCCAGTGTGTTGCCATTGTTGCTCACGCGCATGAGAAAATAGCCGCCGCTGCCAATGCCTTTGAAGTAGCGATCCCCACCACTAGTCCAATCATTCACTATGGCGAAGATCTCGCTCTTATAAGGCGTTGTGTCGTAGTCGTTGGTGTAAAAGGTGTTCGAAGTCGCCGTCAGCACAATCTTGCCAGCCCCGCCGTTGTACGCGGGATTGACCCATGTCCCGACGTAGGCAGTCTCGGTCATCATTATGGAATAGTCTCCTGAGAGTCCGCTGCGATTTGACACAACGATGTAATAGGTATGGCCCGGCACAAGAGCTACAGCGTTTTGGGTACCGCCAGACCACCTTGGATGGCCCGGTTCAATCGTCGTCTGCTCATCCACATAAAACCAGATCTGAACGTTAATGCTCCAAGAAAGACGGGCATCCTGGGCATTCTGGCCTGCCACGTATTGATAGAGCGCCAGACCATCGCTCGGCAGGTTGCCTTGAGCTGGCGAGTCTCTAGCAAGCGTTATTGGAGGATACTTGGGGTTGTTGAACAGGTAACCGTCTGGTTCGAAACCTTTTCGATAGATTGCTACGGTCTCCTGACCCGGTATCGAAAGCTGAACCTGGTTTGCATTCACCCATGTCAGAGGGACGCTCAGAGAGCCCCCGGGCCCCCCCTCACTAAAGACTAACGTCAAAGTGTCCCCGGAGAGAGACCAAGTGCCGTTAGCGCCGCTCATCGTTCCGGCGTAATCCTCCCAATTGTTGAAATTTCCGTTGGCGTCGAACTCCATCAAACCCGAATACTTGGCCCAGGCGCGATAGAAGTTCCAGGATCCCACGAGGCTAGGAGGGACGCTTGCTCCCACCTGGAAGCTTGCCGATGCACTGCCGGCGCGTATCCCGTCCGCAGTGAAGGCAGTCACGTCCAGCCGATAGTACCCCCTGTTGAGAGTGCTCCCAAAACTGTAGCTTTCCCCTGTTGCCTGGCTCACCCCGTTCAGGTACCACACGTAGAGCACATTCGCCGTTCCATCACTCACCGACGCGGTTGCCGTCAGGCTCGTCCCTACCCCAATCGGGGAGGGCACCTCGCTGATGTTCACCGGTATCGGATTGGCCATCGCAGGGGTGATGTTCACCTCGATGGTGCCCATGTTGACATTCGAGAAGTCAAAGGTGCCCGACGTGGTTTGCCCTGAGACGATCCGCACCACCTCCACCGCGCCCATGACGGGGATGTTGTTCTCCCGCAATTGCAGCGTCAGGGTGTAGTAGCCCGCCGCTATCGTGTAGCCGGAATAGTCGGCCCGGTTGCCCGAGACCCCAAAGTCCAGGCTTATCGCCGGGCCGCTGGGCGGCACCAGAGACGCCTGGATCGAGGGGAACTGCAGGGAGGCCGTCCAGCTCACCGACAGATTCAAGTCCCCTGTCCCGCCAAGGGGTATGACGGTGACAGCCATGGTGGTGTTCTGCCCCACGCTGACGGTGGCCACATCCTGCCCCTGGCCGATGACGGTGCCCTCCGCGTTCAGCGCGCTGACCGTGACGGTCCAGGTCCCGAAGGTCAGGCCTTCCACGGTCACCGGTTCTCCGCCGCTGGACTGGGAGAATGAGGCACCGTTGGGACCTGCCCCGTCCACGGTGTAACTTGCCGCATCCATGCTGATGGGTGGCAGCAGGGTCCTGGGGTTGATGTTGTTGTTGATCGATACGGTCAGCGATGCGCTCTTGACCGACGACTTTGGGAAGGGGCAGCCGGCCAGCAGCACGACAAGGGACGCTGCAACGCAGACGGCTAACAGTGAGAGACAGTCTGTTTTTCATAATTCCTCCTCAACTTCTAAAATCCACGTGACGACTCAGAAAAGGATCCGACTATTCATGTACTGCTCCTCCTTTCTGAATTGACGATTCCAACATGTGTCTCGATGACTCTTGCTCGGATCATGCAAAGGGGATGCCAAGAATGAGCGGGTAGTGTTTATTCGTTTGAATGAAATGACTTATCGCTCTTTGCGGGAAAGACGTGACATCTCCACCCCTGCAACTCAGGTTGCATTAGCAACCTATGGGTTGCAGGGGGGCGTCAACAACTGCCTGGCGTGTCAGCCGCGTTCGAGCGCGAGCCCGGCTGCGAGCACCGTCTCATCGTGAGGGGCTACGAGCTGGAGGTCCTCGATCGCCGAGTACGCGGCGGCGACTTCGCCCGGGTCCAGCTTCAGGGTGGCCTCGAGCTTCTCGCGCATCACGTCGGAGTACTCGTCCGCGCGCTTCGGAAATGTGGCCGCGTCTCCGCATCGGGAGCCGCCACCTGTGTAATACTCTTGCTTAGCGACGACGTTCATCCTCTGACATTCCGTGAAAGCAGCCCCCATCGTGGTGAGCCGTGGCGCGGTCCGCGAAGGGTGTGCCGCCTATCGGGCTGCCACAGGGTGCAGCAGCTTACTGACTGCCAACCCCTTTTACCCGGCTGCGGATGGCATAAAGGCGATTGAAGCCGGTGATGAAGAGAGTCTGGAGGTCCTTCCCCCCAAAGCACACGTTTGTGGTCGAGGGTGGTGGGACTTTGATGTGCTCGATCCGCTTGCCTGTCTTGTCATAGACGTAGACGCCATACGTCGTTAAGTAGACATTTCCCTCGTCGTCGATCGTCATGCCATCCGAGGCCATTGAGCAGAATAGCCTTTTGTTGGTCAGCGTTCCGTCCGGCTTGATGTCGTAGGCATAGGTTCCGCTCCCGCCATAGCTTGCGACATAAAGGATCTTGCCGTCGGGCGTGCCGATGAGGCCATTCGGGTTTATGAGGTCGTCAATGACTCGCACCAGTTTCTGGCGATCGGGCGATAGGTAGTAAACTGCCTCCCGGTCCTGCTCGGCCCCCCCCCACGCGGTTCGTGACATTAATAAAGTCAGGGTCGGTGAAGTAGAGGCCGCCATCGGGCCGGACCCAGACGTCATTCGGGCCGTCCAGACGCTTACCCTGGAAGCACCAAAGCTCCCCTCGCTCTTCTGCGCAGGCCACAGGTTGCCTTGGAGTCAAGAGGCCGAGGGACTCCCCGCAGGGTGCAGAAAAGTGGAAAGCGTGCCGTCTACGCTCCACCGTGATACAGCCTTTCACGCGACGGTGAAGAAGACATTTCCTGAGGCGTCAGCGGTCGGGCCTTCCGTGAACCAGAATCCGCCAGCCACCTTCTCGAGTGTCGCACCCACAGCGAGGATACTGCGGTCGGACGCCCAGCCAGTGATGCATCCCGCCATGACGACAACGGCAAACATGCTGAGCAGGACCTTTTTCATAATGCCTCCAGATTGCACTTTCTGACGCGAGTCTATCACGCCTCGCTCTGAACCGTCACGCGTGGCGCCCCGTCGTGAGACTTGGGATCCCTCGAGAGCGCGCCCATGGTATACTCCTCCTTCCGCAAGAGGAGGATGGGGATGAGAATCATTATTCTGAGCTCGAGTCCCAACACCGACGGGCTCACCGCGGCCTGCGCCCGCGCCGCCATCGAGGGCGTACAAAGGGAAGGAGCTCATGCGTCGGAAATCCGGATCAATGACGCCGACATCGGCATGTGCAAGGCATGCGATAATGGTTGGGGGACATGCAGGGACGAGCATCGCTGCAAGGTTGAGGATGGGTTTCAGAAGGCGCACAAGGACATCGTTGAGTCCGACGCCCTCGTGCTCGTGACACCTGTCTATTGGGGAGAAATGAGCGAGTCCGCAAAGGCGCTGACCGACCGTCTGCGCCGTTGTGAGGCAACGGCCGGGGAAAAAAGCCGGCTGCAGGGGAAGCCTGTCATCGCAGTTGCCGCAGCGGGAGGCTCAGGCAACGGCGCCATCAGCTGCCTGACGAGCATGGAACGGCTGATCCAGCACGTCGGGGCGCAGCGGTTCGACATGATCTCCGTCAACCGATGGAATCGTGAGTACAAGCTCAGCACCATCGGGCAGTCCGCTGCCGCGATGGTTCGTGGAATGAGGTGAGTTGTCTTGTTAAGGAAAATCGGGCTGGGCGGATTTGAACCGCCGACCCCTTGCACCCCAAGCAAGTACGCTAAACCAACTGCGCTACAGCCCGATTTTGTGTGTCGGAATCTATCACTCGTCGAGGGCCCGTGTCAAGGTGGCGATGTCTTCGGTGGACGGCGTAAATGCCGTTCAGGCAGACGATAACAGAGCAACATGCTCAAACGTACGTTTGAGCATGTTCATGATTCATACACCGGCCAGACCTGGACGATTCTGGCCCTGCGGCCGGCGGCGCCCCGGGGCCGGCAAGGCCGCTGGGTCTTGAAAGTGCGCATGCTTGTCCACTACCTTGATCCTCATGAGGATCGGGCTGAAAACGCGGCTTCTTCTCCTGGTGCTCCTGTCATCCGTGCTCTTCCCCCTGGCCCTTCCAAACGAGTTCTTCGGCGCGGCCATCAGGCTGCTCGGTCTGCGGCCTGACGAGAGCTTCTACTGGGGCAACGCGATACTGGGCCTCATCTGCATCGCCCCTGTTTTCTATGCAGTCTCCCGCGCCCCCACGTTCGGATTCGCGTCCAAGCTCGGGCTGATTTTCGGAGCGATTTCCACAGGCCTTTCCAACTACTGGCTGATATTTTTCCAGGGCTACTCGGTGTGGACATTCGGCGCTCCGCTTGTCGGGTACACGGCCGTCAATGCCCTGGTATTTCCCTTCCTGCGCGGCTTTTCCCGCATGAGCGGCCGGTTCCGTCCGTTCGTGCTTGCCATCGCCTGGGCCGGTTACGAGTATTTCAAGTCAGTGGGATTCTCCGGCTACCCGTGGGGCCTTATCGCTTACCCCATGGGGAACGTCCTGCCGCTCATCCAGTTCGTGGACACGACAGGGATCTGGGGACTGTCTTTCCTCATGGCGCTCGTGAACGCTCTTATTGCGGAGTACGCGCTCGAGGGGAACCGGATCCAGTACTTCCGGCAGGCGGTGTTCGGGGCTTTTCTGGTCGCGTGCGTCCTCGTGTACGGCACGTATCGGCTGGCCCGGCCGATTCCCTACGCCTCCACCGCGTCACTTCTCCTCGTGCAGCAGAATACCGACCCGTGGGACGAGGGGAGCGCGAACAACGACAGTCTCAGGGTCAACGTCGACCTGACGCTGAAGGGCCTTCAAGGCTCGAACCCCGCACCGGATCTCGCCGTGTGGAGTGAAAGCTCCGTCACCAGCGTGTTCGTCGAGCACAACCAGTTCACACCTGCCAGGAACGCGCTCGTCCCCGCCGTCCGGATGATGGGAGTGCCGGTGCTGTTCGGCGGGGTGGTGATACTGGATCGTCAGAAGCAGGAAGCGTGGAACGCATCGGTGCTCGTTTCCCCGGAGGGGGATATTCTCGACACCTACGGGAAAATTCACCCCGTCCCCATGGCGGAAAGCATTCCCTTCTACGAGTTCGAGCCTGTCCGGCGGTTCTTCAGAAACGTGGTCGGCATCTGGAACCCGTGGGTGAGCGGCACCCGGCATACGGTATTCAGAGTTCCCCTGCGCGCGGGCGGGCAGCTCGCGTTCGGGACCCCGATCTGCTTCGAGGATGCCTTTTCGGATCTCTGCAGGACCTACATCGTGAAGGGGGCGGACATGCTGGTCAACATCACGAATGATTCGTGGTCGAAGACCTGGTCCGCCGAGATCCAGCATTTTGCGGTGGCGCGCTTCAGGGCGGTGGAAAACCGCCGCGTGCTGGTGCGCTCCACCAATGGCGGGGTGTCGGCCGTGGTCGGGCCCTGGGGGGAGGTCCACAGCCGCATGCCGTTCTTTGAAAAGGCGTGGCGCACAGTCGACGTTCCGGTCTATCGCGAGGCGCGCTTCACACCGTACACGCGCTTTGGTGACTGGTTTCCCCGGCTGTCCATCGCTTTCCTCTTCGTCGTTCTCGTCGTCGCGCGCATCCCAAAAAAAGGGTAGTGTCCTTCGGATAAAAAAGGGCGGGTCCTTCGGACACCGCCAAAAAAAGGGCTGTCGTGTCGCAGCTTGCGCCGTAACAGGACAGCCTTTCAGGCTCAGCGAGCTGGCGGCTCACTGGTCCTCGTACCCATCCCTTCGGGGCTCCTTTGGCTTGGCAAAGTTCACCTTCAGGTTGCGTCCGTCGAGAGCGGTCTCATTCAGGGCCTTGATGGCCGCCTCTGCTTCAGGCTGGCTTGCCATCTCGATGAATCCGAAGCCCTTGGACCTCCCTGTCTGTCGATCCTTGATGACCTTGCTCGTCTCGACATTCCCGAAAGGGGCGAACAATTGACGCAGGGAATCCTCGTCAATCCGGTAGGGAAGGTTCCCTACGTACAGATTCACAGCCATAGACACTCCTTTTCCGAGAAATTGGGAACTCTGGGGAAACGTGAGCGGACGAGAAATCGGAAAGCAGAAACCCTAGTGACCAAAGCAGGACGATTTTAACATGTTTTTTTTTCAGGGCGCAAGCATTTTTTTCCGATTGAGATCACAGTTTTGCCGTAGCTCGAAAGCAAATCAGCAATTGATGGCTGAGAAATGCCGATGCGAGCCCTGAGCGGCCCGCATCGGCGTGGCATCGACCCTATTTCCGGGCCCGCACGAGCGCTGCGACCATGGCCGGCAGGCCGTAGAGATTGATGAATCCCGTTGCATCCGCGTGGTCGTAGCTGGAGGCCCCGAACGAGGCAAGGTCCTTCAGGTAGAGCGAGTAGGGGGACTTGCGGCCCGCGATGACGATGTTTCCCTTGTACAGGACAAGGCGCACCGTGCCGGTCGTGAACTCGGAGACCTTCTCCATGAAGGCCTCCAGGGCGTCGCGCAGGGGCGTGAACCACTTGCCCCCGTAGACGAGGTCGGCATAGGTCTGCGCCACGTTCTGCTTGAAGTGCAGGCAGTCCGTGTCCAGGGTGAGCATTTCCAGCTCGCGCAGCGCGGTGTAGAGGATCGTGCCGCCCGGGGTTTCGTACACGCCGCGGCTCTTCATTCCCACCCTGCGGTTTTCCACCACGTCCGTCCTGCCGATCCCGTTTTCCGCGCCGAGCGCGTTCAGCGTCGTCAGGAGCTCGAACGGGAGAATGCTTTTTCCCGTTCACCGCGACAGGAAAGCCCTTCTCGAAGTCGATGCTCACCTCGGTCTCCCGGTCCGGGGCGTCCTTGAGGGACTTCGTGAGCTGGAACAGCGGCTCCTGCGGCCTGTTCCACGGGTCCTCGAGGTCTCCGCCCTCGTGGCTCATGTGCCAGGCGTTCATGTCGCGGGAGTAGATGTTCTTCTTCGAGATGCTGCCCAGGTCGATGCCGTGAGTCTTTGCGTAGTCGATGGCCTCCTCCCGCGAGCGGATGTTCCACACGCCGCCACGGCGCGATGACGGCAAGCTGCGGCGCCAGCGCCTTGTAGGCCAGCTCGAAGCGCACCTGGTCGTTGCCCTTGCCCGTGCATCCGTGCGCCACGGCGTCGGCGCCTTCCTTCAGCGGCGATCTCCACCTGCGCCTTTGCCTGCAGCGGCCGGGCGATCGAGGTGCCCAGGAGGTACTTGCCCTCGTAGATCGCCCCCGAGCGCAGCATGGGAAAGAGGTAGTCGCGCGCGAACTCCTCGCGCAGGTCCAGCAGGTAGAGCTTCGACGCCCCGGATGCTTTCGCCTTTGCCTCCAGGCCGCGACAGGTCCTCGTTCTGCCCCACGTCCGTGCAGACTGCCACGACCTCCGCGCCCGGGTAGTTCTCCTTCAGCCAGGGAATGATGATGGAGGTGTCCAGGCCGCCGGAGTAGGCCAGGACGATCTTCTTCATGTTTGCCGTTTTGCCTTCGCTCACTGCAGTGCCTCCTCTATGATGTCGATGCCTTTCTGGATTTCCTTCTTCGTGATGACGAGCGGCGGGGCGATCCGCAGCATGTTCGCACCCGACCGCAGGGCGAGCATGCCCTTCTGCCTGAAGCCGGGCCAGCAGGTCCTTCACCTCCCCGCCGGTGTATTCGAATCCCCGCAGGAGCCCGCGGCCGCGGATTGCTCCCACGCTTGCGTGGCGCGACTTCAGCTCTTCGAGGCCCTGGCACAGGAATTCGCCGGCCTCCCTGACCCGGTCGAGGAAGCCCGGCTGGCTGACCGTCTCCCACACCTTGAGCGCCACCGCGGTGGTGACCGGGCCGCCGCCGAAGGTGGTGCCATGGTCGCTGTGGTGGATCAGCTCGTGGATCTTTTCCGGGATCAGGACCGCGGAGAGCGGCAGACCGCCTGCCAGGGGCTTGGCCAGCGTGATGAGGTCCGGCACCAGTCCCACGCCCTCAGACGCGTAGAACGTGCCCGTGCGGGCGATGCCGGTCTGCACCTCGTCGACGATCAGCATGGCGTTCGTCTTCCGGCAGAGCGTCGTTCAGCGCCTGGGCGAACTCCGGCGTCATGCAGGCGAGACCGCCTTCGCCCTGGATCACCTCAACGATCACCCCGGCAAACTCGTCCGTGAGGGTACGCGCGCAGCGCCGCCGCGTCGTTGTACGGTGCCACGACCACGCCGGGGAGGAGGGGCAGGTAGGGGTCCTGGTACTTCGGGGTGGGCGTGCAGGAAAGCGAGCCGAGCGTCCTGCCATGAAATGCACCGGAGAAGCAGAGGAGCTTCTCGTGACCCGGGCCCTTCGTGCGCAGCGCATAGCAGGCGCGCGTACTTGAGCGCTGCCTCGTTGGCTTCGGTCCCGCTGTTTCCGAAGAAGACCGAGGAGAATTTCCAGGGGCCCTTCGCGAGCATGGCCCGGGCCAGCGCGAGCGCCGGCTCGGTGGTGAAGAGGTTGGAGATGTGGGTGAGCCTGCGCATCTGCCGGTAGGCGGCTCTGCGCAAGATCGGCGCGGCCGTAGCCCAGGGCGTTCACCGCGATCCCGCCGGCAAAGTCCAGGTACTTCCTGCCCGCGATGTCCTCCAGCCACACCCCGTGACCGCTGCGCAGCACGAGGAGCTCGCTCGCCGTACTGCGGCGGGAAGGGGAGATTCGCGTCCACCCCCTCGCGCTCCTGGCGCGGTTGATGAACCTTCTTCATTTCCATAGTCGCGTCCCCTGTTTTCCTTCCAGGAGCCGGCCGAGGGAACCGGCGCCTTCGTACTGCCCGATGATCACCTTGTGCACGCCCCCGTCCATTGCCTCCAGGGAAGCGGTGACCTTCGGTATCATGCCGCCCGTGATCACGCCCTTTGCGATAAGCGCCCTGGCCTCGTCAGCCGAGAGGGCCTGGATGACGCTGCCTTCCGAGAGGATGCCCGGGATGTCGGAAAGGAACACCAGTGCGGAGGCGCCCAGGCGCGCTGCCAGGCCGAAGGCCGCCGTGTCCGCGTTGATGTTGAGGCCCCTGCCTTCCGCGTCCATGGAGGTGAGAAGAGACCACGGGGAGGTAGCCGTTTGACAAGGAGAAGGATCAGGAGCCGTTCGTCCAGGTCGGTGATTTCTCCTGTGCGGGTGTGCGCGGAAGTCCGTGGAGCGCTCATGGCGCGGCCGGTGAAGATGCCGCCGTCCGATCCGCTGAGGCCGACGGCATTCAAGCCCCGGGTGCGCAGCAGCCGCACGAGCTGTTTGTTGATCTTGCCCGCGAGCACCATGTCCACGATGTCCATCTCCTCGGGCGAGGTCAGGCGCACGCCGTCGTGAAAGACCGCCTCGATGCCGAGCCTCCGGGAAACCGCCGTCACCTCCGCTCCTCCGCCATGCACGAGAATGACCTGGTGCTCGCGGGACAGGGCGAAGCATCTCGTCGCACAGGGCGGCACAGGTCTGCCGTCCGCTCCGCGGCCCTGCCGCCGATCTTTACGAGGATCGTTCCCACCTTACAGCTCCGCACCCAGGGGAAGCCCCGCGGTCTCGGGCAGGCCGAACCGGATGTTCATGTTCTGCACGGCCTGGCCGGAGGCGCCCTTCACGAGGTTGTCGATGACGGAGAAGAGCATCAGGTGCTTTCCTTCCACCTTCCACCCGATGTCGCACCGGTTGGAGCCCCAGACCTCTCGGGTCTGCGGGATACTGCCGCCCGTCAGGCTGATGAACGGCCTGCCCCCGTAGTATTTCTGAAACACTTCCGCAATGCTTCCCGGCCCGGAGTCCGGCGGCTCCCGGGAGAGCTCGACCACGGTGGTCACGGCCATTCCCCGGCGCAGCGGCGCCATGTGCGGCGTGAACAGGAGCGAGAGGGCTCCGTGCGCCGCCGTCAGCTCCTGGGCGATCTCCGGCGCAGTGCCGATGGCTCGTGCCGGCGTTGTACGCGTTCGCATTCTCCGAGCGCTCGCAGAAGAGGAGGTCTGCCTTCTCCTTGCGGCCCGCACCCGAGATCCCGGAGATTGCGTTCACGATCACGGTGCCCTTCAGCAGCCCTTCCCGCGCCAGCGGCAGGAGCGGAAGGAGGGTCGCGGTTGGATAGCAGCCGGGGATCGCGATGATGTCCGCCATCCGGATGGACTCCGTGTGCCATTCGGCAAGGCCGTAGACCGCCTTGTCACGCAGGTCGGGATTCGGCATGGGCGCGCCATACGCGCTCTGGAACACCGCGGGGTCATGCAGGCGGAAATCCGCGGAAAGGTCTATGACGACCGTCTTTCCAAAAAGGGGAGCGCACACCTCCGCGGACTTCAGGTGGGGAAGCGCTGAGAAAACCACGTCCAGCGCGCCGGACTCCGCGGCCCGCACCGCCTCAGCCATGCTCGCGAGCTTTCCACCTGAAGAGCTCATTCTGTCCTCGATGCCGGGGGGAAGTCCGGGGTCCGCAGTCCCGCACCTTCGTCCCCGGCTGGGAGGAGGAGACGGCCATGATGTCCTGCACCTGCGGGTGCTGCCCGAGGAGGCGGAGGAGGACCATGCCCGTGTATCCTGTTGCGCCCAGATACGGCTGTCTTCAATCCTTCTCCTTTCAGAAACCGGGGCCTTGCGGCCAAAACCGGGGCCCCGAGGGGCAGAACCGGGGCCCGGGGGGCAATTGCCGGGGCCGCTGGCCAGAACCCCGGGATGCGGGCGCTGACCGCCCGGGTGAGCCGGGCGGGTGCCACACCATTGCGGGCAACGACGAGCACCGTGTCGTCTCCCGCGATCGTGCCCAGGACCTCCCGGATGCGAAGGTTGTCCAGGGCGGAGGCCACGCTGCTCGCGTGGCCGGGAAGGGTCCGTATCAGACCCAGGCTCCCCGAGAACTCGATGGACAGGAACCCGCGCATGAAGTCCTGCACGTAGGTGGCGTCGGAACCCGGCTTGACCTCGCCCTCCGAGAGGATGTAGGTATAGCCGCCGTCAGTGCTGGGCGCCTTGCCGATGCCCAGCCGCTTCAGGTCCCGGGAGAGGGTGGCCTGCGTCACCGCGAATCCTTCACGGCGCAGGAGCTCGGTGAGCCGCTCCTGGCTGTCCACGGGGGTCTCCGCCACGATCCGGCGGATGGCGGCCAGGCGCGGGTTCCGCGATCCGCCCCGGGGAACCCGCGGCCCTCCCCGGCTGCGGGCCCGGGCGGTCTTGATAGTATATTTATCCAACATGACTGCATATATATACAGTCAGATTCCTTTCGTGTCAAGCGGGCGCCGGCGGAAAGGTGGAGGGTCGTGAAAGTCTGCGTGTTCTGTTCTTCCAGTGACGCCGTGGACGGCGACATACCTCGCCGCGGCGGCGGAGATGGGGGCCCTGATCGGCGGCGGCGGGCACACGCTGGTGTTCGGCGGGGGCAGGGTGGGGTTGATGGGCGCCACGGCGCGGGCGGTCCATGAAGCCGGCGGCCGCGTGATCGGCGTCATTCCGACATTCATGAACCGGCCCGGGGTGCCCTACCTCGAGTGCGACGAGCTCACCTTCACGAAGGACATGCGGGAGCGCAAGGCTCTCATGATGGAAATGTCGGATGCGTTCATTGCCCTTCCCGGAGGGTTCGGGACCCTGGAGGAGATCTCCGAAGTCATCACGCAGAAGCAGTTCGGATTCCTCAAGGCGCCTCTCGTCGCGGTGAACACGGAGGGCTTTTTCGATCATCTCGCCGCGTTCTTCGAGAAGTTCTACGCGCTGAGCTTCGCCAAGCCGGTCTTCCGCGACACCTGTCCGTTCGTGGCCACGCCGGCGGACGCCATGGCCTACATCAGGGGCTACACCCCGCCGACCGTGACCAGCAAGTGGTTCACATGAGCCCGCACTCCTCCAGGAGGCGCCTCATCTCCCGGGCGTTCTTTGCCGCGCTTCCCCTCCAGTGGTTGTTGAAGAAAAGAAGGAGGACCGGCACACGGGCGAGGATCTCCCTTATCCGATCCACCCACTCGCGGAGCTCCCCGACACTGTACAGGTAGTCGTAGCGGGACGCGTTGTCTCCCGTCCACCAGTTGGCCGCGTTCCGCCCGTGGAACCGGACGTATCCGAAGTCTCCCGTGATCTCGCTTGTCGGCCGGAGGAGACGGGGAAGATCAGGCTCGTCCACGCTCACCAGGCTGACACCCCTCTCACGAAGTCCCTCGTAGACCTGCTCCCTCAGCCAGTCACTCTTGCGGAACTCGACGGCGAGGGGCAGCCCCGCGAGCTTCTCGCAGAGAGCAGCCAGCCGCGCGCGGGACTCCGCCGAGTAGGAGAAGCTGTACGGAAACTGGAGAAGGACGGCGGCCAGCCGCCGGGAATCCACCAGGGGCTGTATCCCCGCGCGGAAGGCCGCGACGTCCCTGTCCCAGCTCTCCCCGATCTCGTGCGTCATGCTGCGGTGCGCCTTCAGCGCGAAGAGAAACCCGTCCGGTGTGGAGGCGACCATCCGTTCCAGCGTGCGCACGCTCGGCTGCGCGTAGTAGGAGAAGTTCAGCTCCACGGTCGGGAACTCACGGGAATAGAGGGAGAGGAACTCCTGCTTCGACGTGCCCGGCGGGTACACCGGGCCCACCCAGTCCTCGTACGAGTAACCGCTCGTGCCGATCAGCACCCTCGGTGTCATGGTTTCAGGGGCCCTTAGTACCCTGCATTCCTGTCCACCACGTTATCAAGGGGCTCTCCGCGCACCCACCTGCCGAGATTGGCGAGGAAGACGTCGAACGCTTCCTCCTCGTAGCCGGGGTGCACTCCTCCGTAGTGCGGCGTGATCACGACGTTCGGCATGCTCCAGAGGGGATGGCTTTTCGGCAGCGGCTCGGGGTCCGTCACGTCAAGACCCGCCCCGCGGACATTCCCCGCGCGCAGGGCGTCGACGAGCGCCGCGGTGTCCACGGAAGTGCCTCTCCCCGCGTTCAGAAGGAACGCGCCCTGCATGGCGTCCAGCTCTTTCTTTGCCACGAACAGGCGCGTGTCCCAGGTGTCGGGAAGGAGGAGCATGATGACCCGGGACCGGGCGAACGCCTCACGCCGCTTCTCCGGCCCCACTACCTCGTCCGCCACGGGGCTCGCCCCCGGGTGCCGTTTGATGCCGATTACGCGCATGCCAAGGGTGCGTCCCATGGCGGCGCACTGTTCGCCTATGGTGCCCAGGCCGGCGATGCACAGTGTCCGGCCCGCCAGGGAAGAGAGGCCCTCGGTGAGCGGAGCGTTGTTCCAGACGCCCTTCTCCTGGGCGAGCACGGCGCGATGGAGATTGCGCGTCAGCATGAGCGTCATGCCCCAGAGGTGTTCGGCCACGCAATTCCCATGGATATGCACGTTCGTAATGAGGGCCGGGTGCGCCGCGATCTCCGCCATTTTCAGGAGGGAATCCACTCCCGCGATGTCCGACTGCAGCCACTGAAGGTTGGTGGCGCCGGTCCAGAGCTCACGCGGAAGGCGTGGATAGCAGATCTCGATCCGGGCAAGGAGACCCGGGTCCTCGGCAAGTCGTGCTTTCTCGACGATCCGAGCGGCAGGAGCCACGGACCTGAGCCGTGTCGCCTGGTCCTCGGTAAGGGCCTGGGTGAGAAGGATGTAGGGACTGGTTGATCGCTGCATTGCTCAGAAGTGACCGCTGATTGAGACGAAAGTCAAGCCGGTTCGTCCGCCGCATTGACCTGCGCCGCATACGTCGGAATAATCACCGCAATGACTGCCCTTGAGGGCCCGCGGTTCACACGTGCAACCTCCGACTGGACTCCCGCGGACCGCCTGGGGGCGCTGCGCTGCCGCCTGGGAATGTTCCGGTCGCCGCATCGCGTGGAGCCGGGACTGTACTCTCTCGGAAGACCCGGCACGGACTCACCGGTCCTCGCGACGGGAAATTACCGGCTCACCTTCGATCTCCTCAGGACGGGCCTGCGCGGCTGCGATTGCTGGATCCTCGTCCTGGATACGGACGGGAT
Organism: uncultured Spirochaetota bacterium; assembly: GCA_963734545.1. Taxonomy (GTDB): domain Bacteria; phylum Spirochaetota; class Spirochaetia; order SZUA-6; family Fen-1364; genus Fen-1364. The sequence goes on from CAVTHO010000003.1 coordinate 477,678, forward strand.
GGACGTTGCCAGCGGCGCGGCGACCGGCAGGTTCGGCACGGATGAGCTGATCACGAGGATGCTGAAGACGCGCCTCCCGGAAGTGGTGCGCCACCGCGCGGTGATACTGCCGCAGATCGGGGCGCGGGCAATAGACGGCGGGGCAGTACGAAGGGACACGGGATTTGACGTCCTTGCCGGCCCTGCGCGAGCGGAGGACATTCCCGGCTATCTCGCGCGGGGCAGCAGCCCGACCACGGAGATGCGCGCTGTCCGGTTCACGCTGCGGGACCGGCTGGGCGTCAGCCTCATGGAAGTGGGACGGTCGCTGCTGATCTTTCCCGTCTTCGCGTTCGGGGCGCTGATCGTCGCGGGACTGGGTCCCGGCGGGGTATCCCTCGAGAGAGCCTGGACCCATGTGTGGCCGCTCTTTGCCCTGGGGCTGGGCAGCGTCTGCGCCGGCTCTTTCCTCGTGCCGTCCGCCCTTCCCGGGATTCCGTTCGCCGCGTATTCCGCGAAAGGATGGCTGATGGGTGCCGCGGTGACTGCCCTCTTGCTGCATGGCGCCGGCTTTGCGCGCGGCATGGATCCCTTCCTCACGGCCGCGTGCTACCTGTTCTTCCCCGCGGCCAGCGCCGCGCTCGCGCTGCGCTTTGCCGGCGCCACTCCGGCGGGATTCTTTCCCGCGGCACGAACCGAGATCCGGCGCGCGTGGCCTTTTTTCGCGGCCGCCGCCCTGCTGACAGGCGCAGCGCTCGCCTTGTCCCGGCTCGGTCCGTGGGCATGACGTTGAAAACAGCGTATTATTGAGAACAACGAGGATGCATCCGTGAAGAGAAGAGCTGTCTTCTTCCTGGGCCTTCTGGCCGCGTCTCAACTGGTCGCGCAGGATATATTCGAGCTTGCCTCGCGCGGCGCGCCGGGGCAGATCCCGGCCGGGCGGGATGCGGGGGCGAGCGTGAACGCGCAGGACGAAAAAGGAAGAACGCCGCTCATGTACGCGGCCAGTGACAACCCGGACGCCGGGATGATCGATGCCCTTCTGAAGGCCGGGGCGAGGATCTCGGACAGGGACGGCAAGGGCATGTCCGCTGTCATGTGGGCGGCTTCCAACAACGGCAATCCGAACGTGATCGCCGCCCTTCTGAAAGCGGGAGCGAAGATCGACGACCGGGACAATTTCGGCCTCACCGCGCTCATGGCCGCGGCCACGGGAAACCAGAATCCCGAGGTGATCACGATGCTCGTGAATGCGGGTGCGAGCGTGAAGGGCGGCAATATACTGGGGTGGACTCCGCTCATGCACGCCGTGATCTACAACAGGAACCTGGAGGTGATCGCCGCGCTGGTAAAGGCCGGGGCGGGGATCTCGGACAGGGACGAGCAGGGGATCACCCCTCTCATGTGGGCGGCGAGCAAACGGGACCCCGCGGTGGTGGACCTCCTGATGAAGGAAGGGAGCAGGATCGACGACCGGGACGAAAACGGCCTGACCGCGCTGATGCATGCCGCGCGGGACAACCCTCTGCCCGCTGTCATCACGGCGCTGCTTGCCGCGGGGGCCGCCATTGACGCGGTGGACGAGAGCGGGCAGAGCGCGCTCATGTGGGCCGTGCAGAGCAACCAGAACGCGGATTGCATTTCCGCGCTCCTGGAAGCGGGGGCGGACGGAGCGTTGAAGGACAAGACCGGGAAAACGGCATTCGAGTACGCCAAGGACAATCAGAAGTTGAAAGGAACAAAAGTGTATTGGCAGCTGAACGACGCGCGATTCTAGGCTACAATCGAGCCGTGGACGGCATTTCCATACAGGTGTTCGGCGAGCAGGAGCTTGTGCAGCACCTGGCGAGCGGCGGCGCGCACTACAGCCACTGCATCTCGATCAGGAACCCGGATGAAACCATGCCGGGGATCATCAAGGACAAGTTCCGCGCCATCCTCGAGCTCAGGTTCTATGACGCGGAAGAAGTCGAGCAGCTCGGGCCGGCGCAGACGATCAAGCGCGTCCCCGAGCACAGGGACGTCAAGGGAATCCTCGAGTTTTTCCGCATGACGGCCGCGGAAGCGACCGGGTATACGATTCATTGCTGGCAGGGCATCTCGCGGTCCCCCGCCGTCGCGCTGGGCCTCCTGTATCTCATGACGGGCTCGGAGGACGAGGCGGCATGGCATTTGAAACGGCTCCGGCCCGATGCGAGGCCGCACCGGAAGCTCGTGAGGTTCTTCGACGATCAGCTTGGATGCAGGCTCTCCCGCGTCAATGAGAAGCTCCGCGCCGAGGCGCTGGCAGCGCCGATGCAGGATTTCACACCGCCCTCCGGAGGCCTCCTGACGCGCGCGAAGAGAATGAGGGCGTCATAGCGAAATGCAGATCATTGTAGGGCATACCAACATGGACCTGGACTGCCTCGGCTCCATTGCGATTGCCCGCGTGCTGTTCCCGGGCGCACGCGCCCTGCGCAGCCGGTTGATCCACCCGGTGGCGCGCAACCTCTACAACCTCTACGCGGATCACCTCGACCTGGGCTCCGTCGCCGAGCTCGCGGGAGAGCGCGTCGAGAGCATCGTGGTGGTGGATACCCGCTCGATGGGCAGGGTGAAGGAGTTCTTTCCCGCGGCGGACGATCTGCCGCCCATCGAAGTGTGGGACCATCACCCGGCCGAATCCTCGGACATTCCCGGCGCGGTGGTGCACGAAGCACCTGTCGGGGCAAATACCACGCTGCTCGGCATGGAGGGGATGAAGCGCGGCATTCGTCTCTGCGCGGACGACGCCACCATCGCACTTGCCGGCATATACGCCGACACGGGGAATTTCACGCATGAGAACGTGAGCCTGGCGGACTTCGAGGTGGCGGGGTGGCTCAAGGGTCAGGGCGCCTCGATCGTCCTCGTCAAGAGCTTTCTGCAGACCCTCCAGGAAGAATCGCAGGTCACGCTCTTTCACGAGCTCCTCAACAGGGTCACGTATCAGACCGTGCACGGCCACCTGGTGGTCACCACCTACATGGAAATGGAGAGGCAGATCGGAGGGCTGGCCGCCGTCGTGGAGAAAGTGTTCGAGGTGGAGAACCCGGACGCGATTTTCTGCGTCTTCTTTTTCGGCCGGGAGAACGAGACCCTGATCATCGCGCGCAGCCAGCAGCGCAGTCTCGACGTGGCGCGCGTGCTTAGCGTCTTCCGCGGAGGGGGCCACCCGCAGGCGTCTTCGGCCCTGCTCAAGGGCGCCGACCGGGAAGAAGAGCTTTCATGCGCTGCAGGCGTGTCTGAAGACGATGCTGACAGACGCGACGAACGCCGCCGCGATCATGAGCAGGGAGGTGGTGACCCTGCTCGACAGCTGGACCTTGAAGGATGCGTCTCTCTTCCTGGAGAAGGCGGACAGGAGCGGTGCGCCGGTCGTCAATGCCGGCGGCGAGCTCTGCGGATACCTCAGCCTGCGCGACATCGTGAAGGGCGGACGCGGGAACCCGATGAGCGCGCCGGTGCGCTCGCACATGGTCCGCAAGGTGGTATCAGGAACCCCGCTGATGTCTCTTCGGGAGATCGAAGGCCTCTTCTTCTCGCACACGATATTCGACCTGCCTATAGTGGAAGAGGGCCGCATCGTGGGCATTGTGACCCGGGAAGGGTATCTCAGGGCCCGCGCGGGAGAATGAGCGGGCCCCGAATTGAAGCGCCGGTGTACGCGCTATATATTCGGATCTGAGGTTTCGCATGATCAGGACCCTTGCGCTCACCCTTTGCTGGGCTCTCGTTTCCGCGTCCTCCTGGGGGGTGGGCGGCGTCAGCATCGACTCCCCTCGCGTCGACGTTCCCTTTGACAGCGACATCACCAGCCCGGGCCTGGTCATCCATTCCATCCGGGTCAGCACGCACGACGCAATGACCTCGTTCTTCATGGACTACGAAAGCGATGTAACGCGCGGGTTCCTGCTCTTCGATCCGCCTGATGGGAAAGCGGTCCGGATCGAGGGAGCCGAATCCCTGCCCCCGGGGCGGCACGAGGCGCGCATCGATGTCGAGACTGCCCGGCTTGCACCCGGTCGAGCGAATCTCGATCTGGATACTGGGCGGGGGGGCTGACTCGGTTTCCTTCGTCTGGACGGCGATGCCGGAAAATCCGCCGAGTACGGCGATGCCGGAAAATCCGCCGAGTACGGCGATGCAGCAGCCATCAGAGGTGCCGGAAGGCCCGCGAGGCCGGCTCCAGGCATCGGACGCGCTGGCTCTGGCGGGAAGCAGCGTGACGCTCGGCGCTTTCACATTTCAGCCCCGGGCGGACGGCGAATTGATCGCCCGCGAGTACGTCCGAAACGGCATCTCGAGCGCGGAGACGGCGCGCCAGGAGCAGGCAGCGGCCGGCGGCCTTGATTCGCTCCATGCGCGCATGCCCTCCCTGAAGACCATTGTCAAGGAGCTCGGGCCGCCGACCCGGGTCGTGGTGCGCGACGATGTGGGAACGAGATCCTACAGCATCTCCTACGGCAGGGTGCAGTTCTCTTTCACCGATTCTCTCGATCGCCTGCAGGAGATTCGTCTTCAGTCCGCCGAGCCCGCCTGGCACCTGGCGCAGAATATCGGCGTGGGCTCATCCCTGGAGGAGGTGCTCGCCGCGCTCGGACAACCCCTGGCGCGCTCAGGGGACAGCCAGGTCGACTTTCCCGGTGTGCGCTTCTTCTTCGAGAACGGCGTCGTGACCGCGATGTCCCTCGTCGCGCCGCAGGGGGGCTCATCGGGCAGTGACCAGGAAGGCTCCGATTCCTGGGGCCCCGAGGACATCTTCACGATCCCCTGACGGCTTTGGCTTGACTCGCGGGGGCGCCGTCGCTATCATGGCGGCCACATTCGCGTTCAGATTTCAGTGGAGGAATAATGGGCAAGACCCATAGAGGAAAAGGGTTGAAGGAGCAGGTGCGTCAGGGTCGGAGCGTCTGCCCCGTGTGCAAGAGATCGGCCGTCAAGGTCGTGTTCGAGGCACAGGTGAAGGAAAAGACCATCAAGGTCTGCAAAACCTGCAAGGCGGCAATCAGCCACGGCAAAATGCAAAAGGAAGTGGAAGCGCTCGTTCCTGCGTCGTGATGAGCCCGTACTAGTTCTTTCGGGAGGCTTTCTCAACTTCACGGGATATGAGTCTGACGATTTCCTTTTCCATGCTCGTTTGCTTCGTCTGGCAAAGTTTTTTAAAACCCTTGTGGATGGGATCCGGAACCTGCCGAATCAGTATGCTTCCCATGGGGTAGACTCTACCACCCCCCCGGCGAGGCGTCAAGAAATTTCCCTTTTTTGAACACTCCGGGTGATCGCCGAGGCGTCGGCAGCCGCACGGCCCGCAACGTGCGCGACCTCCGCGGCGAGGGACCCGATCCGCGCGACGACGCGCGCGAACCCTTCCAGGGCGGACCGCCCCCGATCCGTCGAGGAGGCGTCGTCCTTCAGCCGCGCGGCGCTCGCGTTCGCGTTCTCCGACTGGGAGAGAAGCTGCGTCACTTCCTCCCACGCGCCCCCCACGGCCCGCGCGGCATCCGCTGATGCCTCGTGCACGACGCGGCCCGCTTCCTGTGCCGCACGCGACGCGCCTTCTACGCTGCCTCCCGCTTCGGTGAGCGCCGCGGAAAGGGCCCGGGCGCGGGCCGCGGTCTCGTCCGCCATGCCTTTGACCTCGTCCGCAATGCGCGCAAAGCCCTGCCCCTGCCCGGACCCGCGGGCCGCTTCCAGCGCGGCGTTCAGGCACAGCAGTCGTATCCGCTCCGCCGTTTCCCCGATGGCGCTGCCCGTCCTGGCCGCCTTGTCCACGGCATGGGAGGTAGAGGCGCTGAAGGTGATGACCCGGCTCAGCTCCTCCTCCGCGCGCGACGCGCTTGCCCCCAGGATCCGGGCCGCATCCTCCGTCTGCCGGGAGCGATCAACCGCTTCCCGCACGGCGGCAGTGAGCTTTCCGAACAGCGGCAGGCGGCCGGCGATTCCGGCGCGCAGCTCCGTCTCCCGCGCCTCCGCGCGCGCGAACAGCGCGTCCGCTTCCGCGCCCGCCGTCGCCGCGGCGGCCGCCTCGGCGCCAAGTCGTTCCGCCAGCGCCTGGAGCTGCGCGGCGGCCGTCTGCGCCCCGCGCGCGGAGGCGCCGATCAGGGCGAGCTCCTCCCCGGCAGCGCGGAGGTCCTGATCGCGCCGGGCGAGAAGGGCGTCGGCGGCACGCATGCGGCGTCCCGCTGTCAGCATGAGGACCAGGAGCAGCAGCAGGAGCGTTGCGGCGGGCACACCGGCGAGCCAGAGCAGGCGGAGCGGGGACAGGGAGGAGGTGAGCGCGGATGAGACGAACAGGTACCAGCCGGGAGCGGGAGCGCGAACAGCAACGCTCATGCCGGTTTCAGGGCCCATCGCCTCCATGAAGACCACAGCCTGGTCGGTGCTGACCAGGGACTCCAGCGCCCCTGACACCGCGGCGCGTGAAGGTGCCGGGTACAGGTCGAATATGGTCCCGCCTCCCGCTGCCTCCCCCGCGGCGCTCACGAGCGCCGCCATGGTCCCCTGCGCCGTGGATCCGTTCGAGATGACGATCGACGCAAGCGCGGAGACATCGCTCAGAAAGCACACGGCTCCCCATACCCGGCCGTCGTCCATGACGCGCGCGCTCGTGCGGATCCCCCGCGCGTCGCTCGTGACGAGCACCTCGTCGCCTTTCAAGGTGGAGAAATACCAGGCATCCTCCGCATCGCTTTCCGTGAGTCTCTTCACCGCCGCTCCGCCCTTGTAAAGGGTCCGCGTGTTCTCGCTGGCCAGGTAGATCTGCGCGAAGGGGAGGAGCCTGCCGTAGTTTTCGATCTCTTTCAGCGAGATGTCCTCGTGCGCCCTGTTGGAAGGGGTCAGCCGTTCGCCCTGGAATTTGACCCACAGCCAGGCCAGCGGCGACTGGCTCAGGTATTCAGCCGCTTGTTTCTGTCGCTCGATGGACTCCCCGATCTCTCTGTCGATTGCGGCTGCAGAATCCTTCACCCGGGCCGACAGCGCGGTCCGTGCGTCCGCCGCCTGCCATGAGGAGACCATCACGAACAGAAGCATGCCGCCCAGCAGCACCAGGACGATCGCAGGTAGGAGCAGGGACACCACGCCCGAACGTTTTCCTGGCATTCCGCAAGTATAGGGGCGTCATTTTTACGCCGTCAAGGCGTGGCGGGCCGAGCGCCGCCACGCCGCCCCATCTCGTGTCCTTTCTTCTTTCCGCCGCCTCTGATACAGTGACTCACCATGCCCGAGCCCGTGTTTGTAGCTCTGCTTCTCGCCGACAGGGTGATTACCGAGGACAACCAGAAGAAGGCGATCATCGGGACCTTCACTCAGTTCACGGTCCGCCAGGTGCCGGCCGGCCTGCCGCCGTGGTTCATCTATGCCGCGGTCACGAACCTTGCCGGGGAGCACCCCTTCTCGGTCAACCTCGTGCTCGACAAGAGCCAGCAGGTCGTTTTTTCCGCCGGGGGCACTCTCTCGGTGGATGACCCGAGGCGCGTCGTGGAGCTCGTGATCCCCGTGCCCAATGTGATCTTCCCGCAGACGGGAACCTACGTTGTTTCATTCCATGTGGGCGGGGAGCAGATCGGATCGCGCATCCTCGACGTGGTCATCCCGGAAAGCAAGAGTCCTTGAACCGGCAGCGGCGGGCGCAGTGGCTCCGCCGCGTCTCCAGGGCCGAGATGTACTCCGGGATGTCGAGAGTCTTCCGCGCCGTGCCTGTCTCCATGGCCGCCTTTGCCACGGCAGGGGCCACCCAGAAAAGTATCCGCGGGTCCAGCGGCTTGGGGATCAGGTAGTCCTGCCCGAAGGCGAGCCGCTCTTCCGCGAACGCCTTCATTCATGCACTCCGGAACCCCTTCGTGCGCCAGGTCGGCAAGCGCACGCGCGGCAGCGAGCTTCATGTCTGTCATTGATGGCGCGCGCGCGGACATCCAGCGCCCCGCGGAAGATGAAGGGAAATCCCAGCAGATTGTTGATCTGGTTGGGGTAGTCGCTGCGCCCCGTGCCCACGATCACGTCGCTGCCGCGTGGCCCGCGCCAGCTCGTAGCCGATCTCGGGATCGGGATTCGCGCAGGCAAACACGATCGGCCGCTCCGCCATGGAAGAGAGCATGGCCGGGGTGAGCAGGTCCTTGCCGGAGAGGCCGAGGAAGACGTCGGCACCGCGCACCGCATCGGCGAGCGTCCGTTCGTCGGTTTCCACCGCGAATCGCTCCTTGTACGGGTTCATGTTCTCCTGCCTGCCCTTGAACACCACCCCCTTGGTGTCCACGAGGCGGATGTGCTCCCGCGCCGCGCCCAGAGTCACGTAGAACTCCGCGCAGGCTATCGCGGCCGCCCCGGCGCCGCAGGACCACCACCTTGACCTCCCCGATCTTCTTCCCGGCGATCTCCAGCGCGTTGAGGAGGGCGGCGCCGGTGATGATGGCGGTGCCGTGCTGGTCATCGTGGAACACGGGAATGTCGAGCATCTCCTTCAGCCGCTGCTCCACCTCGAAGCACTCCGGGGCCTTGATGTCCTCCAGGTTGATGCCGCCGAAGGTGGGCGCGATGCGCCGCCACCGCGGCCACCATCTCGTCCGGGCTCTTCGCGTCCAGCTCGATGTCGAATACGTCGATGTCGGCGAACCTCTTGAAGAGGACTGCCTTGCCCTCCATGACGGGCTTCGCGGCAAGGGGACCCCGGTCTCCCAGCCCGAGGATGGCGGTGCCGTTGGTCACCACCGCCACGAGGTTGCCGCGCGCCGTGTAGTCGAATGCCTTCTCCGGGGCGCGCGCGATCTCCTCCACCACCCGGGCAACTCCCGGCGTGTAGGCGAGCGAGAGGTCACGCTGCGTGTCCACCTTCTTTGTCGGCACCACCTCGATCTTTCCGGGCCTGCCGGTGGAGTGGTACGCCAGTATCTCTTCCAGGGAAAAGTTCGCCATATCGGGCCTGTCCTTACTTCACGATCCTGTACACCGCGCCCGCGGTGCGGCCGAAAACCTCCGGCTGGTACATGAGCTCCGCCTGCACGGGCGGGGTGGGGTAGACGCCCGGTGTGGTTGTTCGGAAAAGGAAGCTCACCTCGTGCCTGCCCCGGGACGCCTGATCGAAGAAGAACCGCACCTCGTTGTCGTAGATACGGGTCGTGTAGCCGGTGTGGCCGTAGTCTCCCACGTAGCCGGTGTCCCCCTCTTCGGATTCCGCCTGCGCCCCCTGGCCGGAGGCCGGCTTGACGATCTGAGACGTCAGCGAGAGAGCCGTCGATCGGCTCCGCGCCCGAGGGCAGGGGGGCCCGCAGCGCAAGGAACGTCCTGTCGCGAGAGGAATAGAACACGACCTTCATTGTGTACACCTGCCCGAGACCGAGGTCGGTGCCTGAAACGACCGCTCCTTTTTCATCCAGGATCTCCGTTGCGATCCCGATGCCCTCGTCCCGAGGCTCGACCCCTGCCGCCGGGATCGAATACCGCAGCTCAGCCGTGTAGTACAGGGTCCCTCTCCCCTTCAGCGCAAAGGTGAGGGGAAGCAGCTTTCCGCCGGATACGGCCTGTCCCTGCTCCTTCCCCGCAATCGACGTCAGGTCCCGGGCAGGCACCTGGCGGGCAAAGGGGGCTTTCGAGAATCCCTTGAATCCGCGGCGGGCGATCTCGGAATTGCCCAGCCTGACGCTCGCCGTGAAATCGGCGTTTGCCTCGCCGCCCCGGGTGACGATCTCGGAAAAGGCCTGGAGTGCCCAGCCCGCGTTGCTCGTGTTCTCCCAGTAGCCCGTCTTGTTGGATGCAAGGAGGTCGTTGGCGAGACCCAGCACGAGCTGGGAGTCCGGCTGGATACGCGCGTAGAGCATGAGGAGCAGCGCCTTGGCCTGGATGTCCCCGCCGTACCACAGCCAGTCGTTCACCGTGCCGACGAGGGTGACGGTCCGCGTGCCCACGCGCACGAAGTTCTTCAGTCGGGCGAGCACCGTCTGCGCGCTGCCCGTGTCCCCCATTGCGTCGTAGGACAGCCCGAGGAAGCCGTAGCCGAACACTCCGATCTCGTCACCCATCTGCGCCAGGGAATCCACCCTCGCTTTCACATTTTTCCCGAATGCGGAGAGAACGTATGCCGCGTATGCGCTGCAGGTACGTGTCGCGGCTCTCCCAGCCCTTGTCGATGTAATCAAGCAGCGCGCCGAGGTCGATCTCGTCAGGCAGCCTCATTCCCTTGCCTTTGGCCGCGGACAGAAGGTGCGCGACGCGCAGCGACACGTAGTAGTTCGATCTGCGCGGCGCGGGATCGTCCCAGTAGGAGAACCCGCCGTCCGAGTTCGCGAACCTCGCCACGGTGGACAGGTCCGCCTTCCCGCCTGCAAGGCCGGGGAAGAGCACGCGGGAGAAGAGCTTGCTCGTGACCTGCTCCAGGCAGTCATAGGGGTAGATGTCGAGGAACTTGATCGCGCCCGCCAGGGAGGAGGCGATGGTGGAGTCGATCGTGAGGTAGAGCCCTTCTTCCGGAGTGCCGAGGAATGCAGACGGCACGGCGATGCCTTCCTTTGCCGCGTCATTCGTCTTGCCGACGATGGTGAAGGATTCGCGTCAGGTGCTCCGCGCCGACGGGCAGGGCGTCCTCGCAGCCTTTCCCTCAGGATGTCGGAATCCACGCTGAACGTGAGCTGCGCGCTCCCCGGCTCCGGCGCGGAAAGGTCGAACGCGACTTCGGCGGTTTCTCCCGGTTTCAGCGTCACGTTCTTTCGCGCGGGTCCCTGCAGCGAAACACCCCGCGCCGCAAGACCGATCTGGACGGCGTGCTGCTTCACGTCGAGGTTCGTGAGCACGACCCCCGCGCTCGCCGCGTCACCGACTCTCATGCGCCGCGGGAGGGCCGTCCGCACGTTGATGGGATTCTGCACGAGGATCTCTCCCTCGCCTATTCCGAACTTGTCCTCTTTCACCGCCACGGCCGTGGACCGGAACCGGGTGAGCAGATCCGGGAGCTTGAACCGCACGGTGACGGTGCCGTCCCTGCCCGTGACAAGACCGGTCCGGAATACCGCGGTGGGGTTGAAGTTCTTGCGCAGCGCCGACACCGGCCCCGGGGGCCGACTCCCCCTTCTCGTCCCCGCCGGGCAGGTCCCTGCTCTTCCATGTCACCGGATCGAGGAGCAGGTCGCGCGAGTCGTAGTGGGCCACCTTGTCCGGGTAGTTGCCGCGGTTGTAGAAGAAGTCGACGGGGTTGGGGATGCGATAGTCGATGAGGTCCAGCACGCCGCGGTCCGCCGCCACGAGGGCGATCTCCGCTCCCTGCAGCGGCTGGCCGTTCCACGTGGCCTTCAGGGTGACGAGACGCGTCGGAGCCCGGCAGGTAGCTGTCCTTCGAGTTGGAGATCGAAAGCGTGATGGTCCGCGAGCCGGTTGCCACCGGTATCTCCAGCAGTCCCGAGTATCCGCGGGGCTTGCCGAAGTCCGGAGCGTCCGGGGTCTCCGCGGGAGGCAGCGTCCTGCCCGTGGAGGTGGAAACAAACACATAGACCATGGGAACGTGCTCTTCCCGGATGTCGATGTCGATGGTCGGCGCGCTGCCCGCCAGATCGAGGGTCTTCTTCTCCAGAACACCGTCCCGCTCCACGCTGACCAGATACGTGCCGCGCGCCAGCGGGCTCTTGATGAGGAGCTGCGCGTGGTCCCCCGGCGCGTACAGCTTCTTGTCCGGCACGATCTCCAGCCTTCGCTCGTCCGATCTCTCCCAGACTGATCTCGTCGAGACCCGTCGAATAGAAGGAAATCCTCGTGAGGCTGTCCCGCTCTTTCCGTCTTTTCCCGAGATCTCGACGGCGTACGAACCTGCTTTCTGCACGGCAAGCTGTGCCGCTCCCCGGGCTGCCGCGGGGAGAGCGTGAAGCTCTTTTTCCACGACGTCCTGCTTCTCGTAGTGCGTGTCCACCATGCCGCCCACCGTCAGCTGGCGCACCAGCTTCCAGTCCTCCCGGATGAGCCGGCCCTTGACCGCGCCCGGCGGGTAGGGCTTCCCGTCCGGGTCCACGGAGACGACCTTCAATGTGAACGGCTGGCCCTTCTTCACGAAATACAGTGAATCCTCCGAGCGCGCGTCCGACGTGATCTTCGCCCCCAGGAGCTGCTCGGAGGAAAAGACAAGGCGCGATCCGGTTTTCGAGATCGCCTGCCTGTCGATGTCCTCGACCGTCGCAGCCACCTCGTAGGAGTACACCCGCCCGGCTTCCGCGTCTCCCAGCTTCTGCGAGGCCACCGTGGTTCCCGCCCTGCAGGGCGCCGGAGTCAGAGCCGAGGTCCTCGGCCCAGCCTTTCTGGACCACGCCGAATGAGTAGTCGGCGAAAGCCTCTCCGGGGGGCTGATACCAGGTCTCCCGCCTCGTCCAGAACCAGCTCCACTTTCCCTTTGTCACGGCCCCTCCGGCAAGGTAGGCGCCGGAGAAGCGCGCGTCCAGGGTGTCGCCGATGAACTTGCGTTCGTCGGGCAGGCTGAGGTCCACCGAGAAGGTCACGCGCCGGAAATTCGCCACCTGCACGTACGCACTCCCCGTGCGGGTGTCCGTGCTGCCGGCCACGCGATGGAAAACCAGGAACCAGTCGCCCGGCGCGACGTCCTTTCCGAGTGCGATCTGGCCCGAGAAGCTCCCGGACGGGGAGACTGTCCCATTCACCGACGCGAGCGGTTCCGTGTCCTCCGATCCGTTCACGAGATCCACGCGATACTTGCCCTGCACCGGGGCGAGCCGCCCCACCACGAGATCGCGGTCCGCTCCGGCAAAGGACAGCGTCTCTCCCGGTCGATAGATGCCCCTGTCGGACCAGATGTACGTGAGGGGACGGGCAATCTCGGCCTCGTAGGGCTCGTTCGCGTTCCACGACAGGCTCGGCAGCTCTGACGGGTGAAGGACAAGCCTGTCCTTGCCCTTCGCGATTTCGAGCTCCGCCTTGCCTTCATTTCCGCGGAACGCATTCGCGAGCACTCCGGCGGACAGCGGGACAGCGGCGAGCCCGGTCTCGTCCGTTCGCGCCGTGCCCAGAATCCTCGCATCCTTTCGAAGAGTGACCGCGGCGCCCGTCACCGGGTCTCCCGTGCTGAGAGAGCTGGCCAGCACGAGGAGGGAGTTGTATCCCACCGTGACCGAGGCGCCGATGTCGGTGACCTGGACCACGAGGTCTTCCTTGATTTCCTCCGGAGTGTCGCTGCCGTAGAACAGGCCCTTGAAGCTCCAGGCGAGATATGCGGCGCCCTTCCCCGCGTCATTGAGGTAGCGGGCGAGATCGAAGAGCTCGAAGTGCCGCGTGTTGCGCGGAATCTTCGCGGTGTCGATGGCCGTGCGAGGAAGGGTCGGCGTCTTTCCGAATGGGTTTACGATCCGCCCGATTGCGTAGCTCCCCGAATCCACGTTCTGCATTTCCACCGCGACTTTCGGGGGGAACTGCGACTCCAGGATCTTCTGCCCCGTGCCGCGGAACCCCACGTAGCTGGCCGCGGGGCCCACGTCGAAGCTCACCGTCTGGTCGGTGCCGAGGGTCTGCCCGTAGGCGTCGGTCATGCCGCCAAGGACGTCGAGGGAGAACGAGGAATCGAAATCGGCCGGTACCTGGTGGAGGATCACCCACGCGCCGGAAACCTCCAGGTTCTGCTCGATGGAGTAGTCACGCATCTGCAGACGAAGGCTCGCTGCAACGCTGTCCGCCTTCAGGGGGTGGTTGAACCTGATCTCCGCGGTCGCGCCGGTTCTTCCCGCGTACACGTAGCTGTCCTCCAGGGCGAGGGGGAGCAGCGTGTGAAATCCGGCTGACAGCTCCGCGTCGGTGCCGTAGTTCTCGGGCCGGGGTCTGGCGCCGGGGAGGATGCGCACCTTCACGTCGGCATTGCGGGGAAGGTCCTTCCCGGGCTTCAGCGAAACCATCCTGTCCGTGTTCTCGTAGGGACCGAGCTGCCTCCTGTCGGTGATTGCGGGACGCGCGGCCTTGAAGGGCACGTCGACGCCGCCCGCCTGCAGCCGGATGAACGGAAGGATCGTCTTCAGGTCCACGGGGAAATTGAACGTCACGATCACCTCGGTGCTGGCTTCCGGCCTCACGTCGGGACCGGAAGGGGTGACCGAGACGAGCTCCAGGGGCTCGGTGCGGAAGCTGAACTTCGTGTCGCCGGTGAGCAGGTCTCCCCTCCAGGGACTGGAGGGACCTGCTGACGCGTGAACGTGTACTCCGTTGCCGGCGCGAGCTGTCCCTTGGGCTCGAATGAGAACAGACGCGAGCCATACCAGCGGTAGATGCCCTCCACCCGGGGAGAAATGGCGAGCAGGGGGGAGGAGGTCGCAGGTTTCGCGAGTGTCTTCAGGGCCACGACCGGCTTGTTGAAGAGGACCCAGATGCCGCCTTCGAGGTTCTCGTGCGGAACGACTCCGGAGGGGCCGACCTCCGCGACGGCGAAAGACTGATCGCCGGCATCAGGGGCAGTCGGTGTCCAGGGAAGCGAGCATGGCAGGGACCCGCGGTGCCGCTGGCACGCGGCCCCTGGTTGGGGCGCTCACCGGCGCAGGCGGACAGGGCAAGAAACACAACGGCGGCCGCGAGGCCCGCCGGGAGCATTCTTTTCATCGATGCCTCCGTAAAGAAGCCAGATTGTAGCGCGCTTTCCCGTGCCGAGTACACCGACTACGCTCGGATTGACAAACCACGGTTCTTTGGTCATATTTCTTCGGCGCACGGTGGGTGTAGTTCAATTGGCAGAGCACCAGACTGTGGATCTGGAAGTTGTGGGTTCGAGACCCATCACCCACCCATAGCACGGCCGCGAGCGCGCGCGAGCCGGCAGCTGGCCGCGAGCGGACGCGAGAGCTCGAGGGGAGAGCCGCGACGCGGGATGGGGTTGGGCGTTCGTAGCTCAGTTGGATAGAGCGCCGGGCTTCGAACCCGTAGGTCGCAGGTTCGAGTCCTGCCGGACGCGGTATTGTTGAAACGGGCCGCTAGCTCAGTTGGTAGAGCAGAAGACTCTTAATCTTCGGGTCGCAGGTTCGAGTCCTGCGCGGCTCAATGACGGTTGCGGGCTGCGAAGCCAAACCTTGACGTTGCCCGGCCGTCGTGCATACTATCCAGGCGAGAGTGGTGGAATTTGGCAGACACGCCAGACTTAGGATCTGGTGCCGAAAAGGCTTGAGGGTTCAAATCCCTTCTCTCGCAGTGGTAGAAGACACGCGGGAATAGCTCAGTTGGTAGAGCTCCACCTTGCCAAGGTGGATGTCGCGGGTTCAAGTCCCGTTTCCCGCTCGTGAAAATCGGCATCCGGCGCTCATGATCCCGGCAATCATAGGGCGCCGGACGGTGCCGCACTCCTCCGCATTCAGGCTGGCTTGACTCGCCCCCCGGCGGTGACTACGTTTTCATGCCCTACTAAACACGGAAAGAGGTCATACAGGTGAACGCTACCAAGGAAGTGGAGCTTCTCGACAACTCACAGGTCAAGCTCAAGATCAGCATCCCGACGGACGACGTGACGAAGGAATACGACGCCATCGTCAAGGAGTATTGCGAGAAGGCCCACCTCAAGGGCTTCCGCAAGGGCAAGGTGCCGGCCGACGTGATCATCCGCAAGCTGGGCCCTCCCTCATCGACCAGACGCGCACCGAGGTGCTGGAGAAGAGCCTCTCGGAGGTATTCGAGAGCGTCGAGAAGAAGCCGCATCCCCTATGCGACACCCCGAGATCAAGTCGGAGGAGGCGCTGGAGCTGGGAAAGGACTTCTCCTTCGAGGTGATCTACGACACGTGGCCCGCCATCGAGCTGGGGCCGTACCTCGGGCTGGAGATCGACCAGCCCGCGTGGGAGATCACGGACGAGGACCTCGGCCGCGAGCTGAAGGGGATCCAGGAGCAGAACGCCCTCTTCACCGACAAGGAGAGCGGGGTCGTGGAGAAGGGCAACATCGTCAACATCGACTACGTGGAGCTCGACGAGGCGAGGCGCGGAGCAAGCCCGGGCACGAAGCGGGAGGCGTTCGTGTTCGAGGTGGGCACCGGCTACAACGTCTACAAGATGGACGACGACATCGTCGGGCATGAAGAAGGGCGAGACGAAGACCATCACCAAGATCTTCCCCGAGGACTTCGAGACAAAGGCCCTGGCGGGAAAGACGGTGATCCTCCGGGTCACGCTGAACAGCATGCAAGGAGAAGAAGCTCCCGGAGATCAACGACGAGCTGGCGCAGGACATCAGCGAGAAGTTCCAGACCCTGGACGATCTGAAGGCGGACATCCGCAGGAAGCTGGAGGACGCGGTGAAGTCCGCGCCTGCGGTCCCAGCACCGTGACCCGCGTGCTGGATTCCGTGGTGGAGACCTCCACGATTCCCGCTTCCCTTCGTCCATGGTGGACTACCAGCTCGAGGCGATGTGGCAGGACTACGCCAACCAGCTCCGCATCGACGAGAAGCACCTCGTGGCCCTGCTGGAGGAGCAGGGCAAGAGCGTCGACGATCTCCGCAAGGAGTGGACGCCCGTCGGCGGAAAAGCGGGCGCGCCTGCAGCTGGTCGTCTCCGAGATCGCGAAGAGGGAAGGCATCGCCATCGAGGACGCAGACCTGGACGCGGAGATCGGCGAAGATGGCGGAGGAGCGCAAGGTCACGCCGGCGGAGCTCAAGGAGAGCCTCGCGAAGAACAACCTGGTGGATTACATGCGCAGCAATCTCCGGATGGACAAGCTCTACGACTTCCTCCTGTCGAAAACGACCATCCGCACGGCGGGAAAAGAGAAAAGTATTGGACATACTCCAGGGGAATTAGGTACCATTAAGGATGAGAAAGGCAGAGGCAAGGACGGCGCTGATGAATGAGATGGACACGAACCTCGTTCCCATCGTCATCGAGCAGACCGGCCGCGGGGAGCGCTCCTACGACATCTACTCACGGCTCCTCAAGGACCGGATCGTCTTCGTGGACGGCGAGATCTACGACGTGAACGCGGACCTCGTGGTGGCGCAGCTCCTCTTCCTGGAGTCGCCAGGACCCGGAGAAGGACATCCATCTCTACGTGAACTCCCCCGGGCGGCACGGTCACGGCGGGGCTCGCCATCTACGACACCATCCAGTACATCAAGCCGGACGTGCAGACCATCTGCCTCGGCCAGGCCGCCTCCATGGGGGCGCTGCTCCTGGCCTGCGGCACACACGGCAAGCGCGTGGCGCTGCCCTCGTCCCGCATCCTGATCCACCAGCCCTGGGGCGGCGTGTCGGGCCAGGCGGTGGACATCAGCATCCAGGCGCGCGAGCTCGTCCGGATCAAGAAGCTCATCGTGTCCTACTTCGCCGAGCACACGGGCAAGACCGCGGAGACCGTGGAGAAGGACCTGGAGCGGGACTACTACATGTCCGCGGAGGAGGCGCTGGAGTACGGGCTCATCGACAAGATCCTGAAACGGGGAAAGAATGGCGAAAACCCCAAAAAGTGAAGGCTTCAAGGTCTGCTCTTTCTGCGGGAAGAGCGCCGACGTCGCCCGCCGGCTCATTGCCGGCCCCGGCGTGTTCATCTGTGATGAGTGCGTCAACGTCTGCAAGAAGATCCTGGATGA
The DNA here is from genome assembly GCA_963734545.1 of uncultured Spirochaetota bacterium. GTDB lineage: Bacteria > Spirochaetota > Spirochaetia > SZUA-6 > Fen-1364 > Fen-1364. The sequence goes on from CAVTHO010000003.1 coordinate 495,208, forward strand.
GGAGGAGGAAAACCTCTCCATCGAGTTCACGGAGGACATTCCCAAGCCGCGGGAGATCAAGGAGTATCTCGACCAGTACGTGATCGCCCAGGAGCAGGCCAAGAAGGTGCTCTCCGTGGCGGTGTACAACCACTACAAGCGGATCGCCCTCGGCCACAAGGTCCAGAACGAGGTGGAGCTGGAGAAGTCCAACGTCCTGCTGATCGGGCCCACCGGCACGGGCAAGACGCTCCTGGCCCGCACGCTGGCCCGCAAGCTGAAGGTGCCATTCGCCATCGCGGACGCCACGACGCTCACCGAGGCCGGCTACGTCGGGGAGGACGTGGAGAACATCCTTCTGAAGCTGATCCAGAACGCCGGGCAACAACATCTCCGCCGCCGAGCGCGGCATCGTGTACATCGACGAGATCGACAAGATCGCCCGCAAGAGCGGGGACAACCCCTCCATCACGCGCGACGTCTCGGGGGAGGGCGTGCAGCAGGCGCTGCTGAAGATCGTGGAGGGCACCGTGGCCTCCGTCCCGCCGCAGGGCGGGCGCAAGCACCCCAACCAGGAGATGCTGCGCATCGACACGACGAACATCCTCTTCATCTGCGGCGGCGCCTTCGTCGGGACTGGACGGAATCGTGGAGCAGCGCACCATCGCCCACCCGCTCGGGCTTCGGCGCCAACCCCAAGGGGGCGCGGGAGAAGGACCTGATGGCGCTGTATTCCCAGCTCCAGCCGGATGATCTGATCAGGTACGGCCTGATCCCGGAGTTCGTCGGCCGCCTGCCCATCGTGGTCCCCCTGGAGGAGCTGGACTATCGACGCGCTGCGGCGCATCATCACCGAGCCGCACAACGCCGTGCTGAAGCAGTACCAGGCCTCCTTCAAGCTGGACGACGTGGAGCTGGAGTTCGAGGAGCGGGCCATCGACGCCATCGCCACGCAAGGCCATCGAGAGCAAGACCGGCGCACGCGGCCTGCGCGCCATCGTGGAATCGCTCATGATGGACATCATGTTCGACATCCCGTCGATCAAGGGGGCCAAGAAGGTCATCATCACGGAGAGCGTGGTCACGGCGAACGAGAAACCCGAGATCATCCTCGCCGGCCAGAAGAAGACGGCGTAGAGCCGGGCAATGAAGCTTCTGCTGAAGAAGCACGAGCTGTTCATGGTCCCCCTGAAGGACCTCGTCGTTTTTCCGCGCATGGTCGTGCCCTTCTTCGTCGGCCGGCGCCGCTCGGTGCACAGCGTGGAGGAGGCGACGCGGCTGGGACGCCCCTCGTTCCTCGTCGCGCAGAAGAAGACCGCGGTGGAGGAGCCCGGGAGAACGCGACGTGCACCCGGTCGGCACCATCGCCCGGGTCCTCCAGATGATGAAGCTGCCGGACGGCAAGATCCGGCTCCTCGTGGAGGGCGTGGAGCGGGCGGCCATCGGGAGGTACACGGAGACCCGCGGACTGCTTCCGGGTGCATGGTGCGGCCGCTGCAGAGGATCTGCCGAGATCACCGCCGCAGATCGCCGCGCTCATGCGCACGACCCTGTCACAGTTCATCCAGTACAACGAGATCTCGAAGAAGGTCCCCCCGGAGGCGGTCGACCGCCATCGAGGCCGCGGACTCGCCGGATGCGCTCGTGGACCTGATCGCCGGGAACCTTCCGCTGAAGATCGAGCAGAAGCTGGAGCTTCTCTCCCTGGAGGACCGACAAAGGAGCGCCTGGAGAGGTGCGCGGCCATCGTCGCCTCCGAGATCGAGGTGCTCAGCCTGGAGCAGGAGATCACCGGCAAGGTCCGCCGGAAGCTGGAGAAGACCCAGAAGGACTACTTCCTCAACGAGCAGCTCAAGGAGATCCAGCGGGAGCTGGGCGCGGAGGGAGACGATCCCACCGGCGCGCGGGAGCTCGAGGAAAAGGTCAAGGCCAAGGGGCTTCCGGCCGAGGTGGCGGAGAAGTGCCAGAAGGAGCTCAAGCGGCTCGGGCGCATGCAGCCCATGTCCCCGGAGTCGGCGCTGCTGCGCACCTACCTGGAGTGGATCGTGGACCTCCCGTGGAAGGAGACGACGCGCGGACAACCAGGACATCGAGCGGGCCCGGCAGATCCTCGACGAGGACCACTACGATCTGAAGAAGGTCAAGGAGCGGATCCTGGATTTCATTGCCGTGCGCCAGCTCAAGAGCCGGGTCAAGGGACCCATCCTCTGCTTCATCGGCCCCCCCGGGACGGGCAAGACCTCGCTGGGCAGGTCCGTGGCGCGTTCGCTCGGCCGGAGCTTCGTGCGCGTTTCCCTGGGCGGCGTGCGCGACGAGGCGGAGATCCGCGGCCACAGGAAGACCTACGTCGGCGCCCTGCCGGGAAAGATCATCCAGTCCATGCGCAAGGCAGGCTCCCGCAACCCCGTCTTCCTCCTGGACGAGATCGACAAGATGAGCTCGGACTGGCGGGGAGACCCCGCCTCCGCGCTCCTCGAGGTCCTGGACCCCGAGCAGAACCACACGTTCATGGATCACTACCTCGAGGTGCCCTACGACCTTTCCGACGTGATGTTCATCACCACGGCCAACTCAGTGCACAACATCCCCTATCCGCTGCGCGACAGGATGGAGGTCATCGAGATCTCCGGCTACACGGAGTTCGAGAAAGAAAAGATCGCGGAGAAGTTCCTCGTGCGGAAGCAGATCCAGGAGAACGGCCTGGAGTGGGCGGACATCACATTCCAGAAATCGGCCATCCTGCGGCTCATCCGCGGGCTACACCCTGGAGGCGGGCGTGCGCAACCTCGAGCGCGAGATCGCCAACATACTGCGAAAGATCGCGCGCGAGGCAGTGAAAGACGGAAGGCTTCCGCCGCCTGTCGCAACTGCGCCGGCCGTGCCCGCTGCCGGCGAGCCGGATCCGGTGAATCCCGCGGCGGACGGCGGGGCGGCTGCAGCCGAACCGGTGCCTGCTTCCCCGATTACCGCGGCGCCTGAGAATCCGCGGAGTACCGCGGCGCCGGTGGCGCCGGTCCCCCTCGTCCCCGCCGCGCCTGCTGAGCCCTACAAGGTGGCGGTCACCGGCCGCAGCGTGGAGAAGTACCTCGGCACGGAGAAGTTCTCCGAGAACACGTTCTCCCAGGACATGAAGCCGGGCCTCGCCTACGGACTGGCGTGGACGGAGCTGGGCGGCCAGCTCCTTGCCGTGGAGGTGGCCATCGTCGCCGGCAAGGGTGAGCTGATGCTCACCGGCAGCCTCGGCGACGTGATGAAGGAAAGCGCCCAGGCGGCCCTCACGTTCCTGCGCGCGCACCACGCGGCGCTCGGCATCTCGCCGGACTTCACGAAGGACCGGGACATCCACATCCACGTGCCCGAGGGAGCGATCCCCAAGGACGGTCCCTCGGCAGGCATCACGCTGACCGCGGCGCTGCTCTCCGCGGTTGCGGGCGTCGGCGGTGAAGCGGGGTTTCGCCATGACCGGTGAGATCACGCTGACCGGCCGCATCCTCCCGATCGGCGGGAGTCAAGGAAAAGGTGCTCGCCGCGCACCGCTACAAGATGACGCACGTGCTCCTTCCCCGGCGGAACGAGAAGGACCTGGAGGAGATCCCGCCGGAGGTTCTTCAGGACCTGAGCTTCGAGTTTGCGGATTCCATTCCGGATGCGCTGACGATTCTCTTCCCCGAGCGGAACTTCGGTCACAGCGACGAGGTTCCCGCCGCTGCCCGGGCCGCGGACCCGGCAGCCCCCCTCCTTCACACGCCTGAGCTGCCCGCGGTGGACGCCCCTTCGCACCAGCCCGCGCTCTGACCGTCCTGCCGCAGACCGGGCTCCGCCGCACATAACAGCATTTTATTGGACGAGAGAGCCCTGTCGCTTTAAATTCTCCCCATGAACATAAGAATCATGCGATTTCTTGTCGCTTTGCTCGTTTTTGCCGCCGGCGCCATCGGCGGGTACGCGCAGGCCATGACGACCACGATCGCGGTAGACGGGACAATCGCCGCGGTGAAAGCCGGCGTAATCACCCTTACCCTGGCAGACAACAGGACGAAGACCATAGCCCTGCAGGAGAAGACTCTCATCCTCGGGCGGCAGGCGGTCGGATTGGACCAGATCACGCCCGGAGCTGCCATGGGTGTCGCGTCCCGCCGTGATTCCGACGGCTCGATGGTCGCGATCAGCATCAACATCTTCGCCCCGGAAATGTGGGACGGGGTCCGCAAGGGGCAATTTGCGATGACGACCGGCGACACGATGACGAACGCGGTGGTCGCGCAGTACGCGGCGGGAGTGAAGGGGCGGGTGGTCACGATGAAATACGCGGAGGGCACGTCGGCAATCACCGTGCCCGATGGAACGCAGATCCACAAGCTCGTTGCCGCCAGGCCTGCCGCGCTGACCGTGGGCCTTCATATCACGGTGCGCGGGACCGCGAGCCCGGACGGGAGCATAAAGGCCGGTTCGGTCAGCTTCGACCAGCCCGCGAAGGGATAACACGGAAGACGAGCCGGGTCTCGGATAGGCACGCGGAAGCCGGCTGCGTGAGGGACGCGAAAGCCGGCTGCGCGCGCCTCCGTAGGCCGTCCCACCGTTTCTGATTTGATATAAGCGTCATCCCCATATTCCGTTATAGAAATGCAAGCACATTCAGTCATTCCATAAGCTGCACTGATATTACACCCCATATCGTCTATGACGGCCTTCACCAGTTCGATAGGGCAGGAGGACCCAGACATATAACCTGTCCTCAACGTTTTAAGATTATATTTCCTATAGTTGGGATGATTCAGCATCAGGACAAACATGGTTGGAACTCCATAAAGAATCGAGATTCCTTCTTGCTCAATCAGGCGCAGAGCTTCCTCAGGTTCGAATACATCCATGATGACCACCTTACAGCCACCCATAATGGCGTTGGTGAGTAAAACTGAAGAGGCAAAGATATGAGAGAGTGGAAGCATCATTAAGAAAGAATCCTTATCAGCAATGAGAAGTCTTTCATTCACACGAATGGAATCCCATATAAGATTTCGGTGGGTGGACATCACTCCCTTCGGCGTTCCCGTAGAGCCTGAAGTGTATAAGATCGTGGCAACATCATTGTGATCAATGGGGTCGGCCTCTAGAATCACCGGTTGGGAATGTTTTTCAACTAATTCCTTTAAGTCATGTGCACTAGGAGGAACGGATTTCCCCCATACCAAAAGAATTTTCAGATCAGGCAGTTCTTCTTTAATCTCATTCAGAAGGTTGAGGAAGTTTATACCCAAGAATTCATCTATGAGTACGAGCATCCTGGTACCTGAGTGCTTAAGCATGTATGTCAGTTCAAATTTACGATACCTCGTGGAAAGAGCGATAAAAACCGCTCCGATCTTCAGGATGGCATACTGGATATAAATAAATTCAAATGAATTTGGTAACAAAATCGCGCAGCGATCACCTTTTTTGATTCCAATTTTCTTCAGTTCTAAAGCTAACTGATCTACCTTTTCATTGAACTGTTGGTAAGTTATCCTTCCTTCTTTATAAACCAAAGCCTCTTTCTTAGGGTATTCTCGAGCTGTTTTTTCAAGAAGCTGTTTGAAATTAAGACCGTCAAAAACATTATAGTTCGGGACAATCCATTCTTTGCCTTTTATCTCCACTACAGTACCCCCCTCTCAAATCTTCTGAGCGCCTTCAACAAAAAATAATTCCTACCCCCAAAAATAGGCTTGTAAATATATTACAAAATCCTAGTGTGCTAAGTATCCTCCGTCAACGACGATAACCTCCCCCGTTACGTAGCTGGAAGCCTGAGAAGATAAAAATAGTACAGCCCCGATAATCTCCTCCGGTTTTCCAAAGCGACTCATTGGTATATCTTTAATGAGTCCATCGAAAACTTTTTCTGACGCTCTCAGTCCCCTTGTTAATTCAGTTTCCAAGTAGTGAGGAGCAATCGCATTGACCCGGATACTATATTTGGCCCACTCGATAGCAAGACTCTTTGTCAAAAGGATAATCCCTGCCTTTGATGCGCAGTATGCTGGGGCACGAGGAACACCACTGATTCCCGCAGTTGTTGAAATGTTGATAATACTTCCGTTCCCGCTCCCGATCATTTCTTTACCGACGTATTTGCTACAAAGAAAAGTTCCTCTCAGATTCACCCGAATAATTTTGTCCCATTCTTCAACTGGTGCGTCCTCAGTGGGTATGTAGCTCAATTGAGAAATTCCAGCATTATTAACCAAAATGTCTATTTTTTTAAACTTCGAAACAGCTTCTCTTACCAAATGTTTTACTTCTGCTTCATTGGAAATATCCGTTTGTGCAGAGATACAACGACACCCCATCTCTTTAATTTGTTTCGCCGTATCGGTAGGGTAAACTATGTCAGCCAAAACTAAGGAGCAACCGTTCTGGGCAAGACTTATCGCAATCTCTTTCCCCAGTCCTTGGGTACAGCCCGTGACAACAGCAATTTTTCCATCTAATCTAAACAACTTCGAAGAGTCAATCATATATTCCCTCTAACACAGTTTGATCCTTCATTTCATTTGCCACCCATTCTCTTCCCGTATTCGTCAATGATTATTCCTCCATTGAGGTTTTCATTAGGGCGTCACTTTTTGGTCTCAAATATCCCGTGGAAAATCAATTCGCTTACTTCGGCGTAATGCTCCATCAAATCATACTTTTCTCCTTTGAGCAGCCACCGCGTGACCATATGTTCTAAAACACCTAAGATCATTTGCCTAAGCAGATATACATTTGCATTTTTTCTAATGACACCAGCTCTTTGCCCTTCTTGGATAATGTCTAACATTCCCGAAGTAAATGGTTTAAAGGATCTATATCCAGCATGTTTGGCAAAGTTTTTACTTATCCGCATCTCCAGCATAAGAGTCCTTGCATATTTAGGGTTCGTTTTAAAGAAGTAAAGATAATACCAAATAAATTTCTTGATTTTATTAAGCGAACCATCAATTCCCTGCGAATGCAATTCAAGTTCCCTACAAAATTCTTTGGTCTTCTCGACAGGAATCGAGAAAAATAAATCCTCCTTGCTTTTGAAATATTTATAAATTGTCCCCTCGGCCACATTTGCCTTTCCAGCTATCTCAGAAATGGTCGAATTCGCAAACCCTTTTTTACTAAAAATCTCAATCGCTGATTGGATGATTGCGTTTCTTGTAACGGTCGTCTTCGCCATTAGAATTCCATCCTCCGTGAACGTCGCTCACAATTATCAGGTTCCAAAGCATTTGTCAAGCACTTTTTTCTCAAATATATCATGTAGACAAATAAGTGAATAACGTTCACTACGTACTTCCATTTATGATGTACTGGGTTTAGACAAATAGACCCATCCTGATCATAGAATAATGGATAACAATTTCCTTGTCGGCATTCTACTCAGATGAGTTTCATAACTAATTGATTTTGCATTATAAATATTTACTAGTATTTTTAATTGGTAGCTTAATGGAAGGAATTGTCCAACAATCGATATCGATTTTGTAACCCGATCCATTGTGAACGTCGTTCACTATTGTTCCATTTTGATCGTGTGCTAAGAATGGTTAGTTCTTACATATTTTGGCTAGATACAAGGTGAATGATACTCACTTTTACATGTTAAATTCGGGGACTTTTGGTTAGGAAGCCTTTAAGGGTGATAACGTTGAAACATTATCAATGCAGTATGTTGAAGAAGAGTTGTTCCTCGGTTAGCCCTTCAGTCTATTGGCCACGCCAACTATGAAGCATGATCTTCGGATTATTGTGGTTACTGCAGAACAAGTTTAGAAGTTTTTGGGCAGAAGGCGGATTCTAAGATAGTGAATGGCTGGGTAGGTTATTATGAAGCTGTTTGGAGCAGGCTGGTCTATTATTCAAGGTGAGATAAGGCAATAATGTGAATCTCACGCAAAATAAGTTCAAGCTTTACCATTCTTAATTGGGACAGCATGTTTCTGGGGAAGTTGATTCTCAACCGCTCGAACACCTGTTCGAAATAGGAGTAAGCTCAGTTTACAAGGCAAAACTCCAACTAATTTTTGAAACCAGTGATTTAGGGTCATTATAATTTGGGTTTTGTGTGGCGGCGCTGTGTGTGTCCAATCACTATTTGCTTGTCTTCATTAACTCTTTTGGAGTCAAGTTCATAACGTAATCCTCATCTTCTTTATCCAGCCTGTGCCACTCCCATGGTTTGTCGCCATGAGGTGGATGGAGAACTCGCATGAATTCTTGGTTACAAATGTCGCCCAGCTCTTTTTTAGCCAGCCTACACATTAAAGCGAATTCAGCCAGTCGCCGACCATTCAATACTGCAAGGGAACGAGATCTCTCATCGTTTTTAACAGTAATTATTTTTTCATCATTGTGTGCAACGATAGACCCATATGGGGGGCCACTTGTCGCTGGGGTCCCAATCGGCCACGAAATCGGTATTAGCTCTATGCCCCGTTGAATGGTGTTCATCGCGTGGAGGCATGTTTCCTGGCCGCTATTGAGGCCGTATCCCACAGCAATGTTAGTTGTTGGTTTGCCTGAGATGTCCCCCCTGAACATGTTACTGGCGAAACGCTCCAAGAGCAGCCTGAACTTAGCAGAGAATGTATATGTGGACACTGGCGAGCCAAAGACAAAACCATCGGCCTCCCCTATCCTTGGCAGCAACTCACTGGCCATATAGTCATTCTTGATAATGCAGCCAAAATCCTGAGGCATTTCACGTCCTTTCCAAGATATACCACGGTTGGGAATGTCATACCGTTGATTACAATTGAGGCAAGGTCTGATTTCTTTATCAGCAATGTCGATGAATTCGGTCTCGAAATCAGCCACACTTGCAACGCGCCGGCCAAACTTCTCAATTGCCTTAAGCGCATAAAGCGTCAGCCAGGCAGTGTTTCTTCCTTTCTTGTGACTACAGGATAGGCCCAAAATCTTGCACCTCGTCCTTTCTCCTTGTCTCGTTTCCGGTCGGATCACTACTCCATCTAGATCTTTAACCGCATCAATATCCAAACTCAGGACGTAATCTTCATCCCTCGCATCCAGCCTATCCCATTCCCAAGGAGATCCACCGTGGGGTGGATGATAAAGTTGAATAAATTCCTGTTTATAAAGACTACCTAGCCGTCGCTGCGCTACCTTTTGGATTAGTATTACCTCAGCTACCCGCCTACCAACAAGTGCTGCCAAGAATTGTGCCATTCTGTCTTTCTTAACCCCGATTTGCGTTCCGTCATCATCAGCGGGCAGAGGTCCGTTGGGCGGGCCACTAACACCAGTGGCTCCATTTAGCCACGGAACGGGAATCATTTCCAACCCCTGAATGCCCATATTCATAAATTCAAGGCAGCTCTCCTGACCTCCCATTGGAGTGGCACCTACTGCGACTGCTCCTGCCGGTTTATTAGTAAAGTAACCTAAACGAACATAAGCTCTAAGACGATCAAAGAGAGATCTGAACTTGCTCGTATAACCCAAGTTAAATACCGCTGAACCGAAAATGAAAGCATCCGCTTCACGTATTTTGGGAAGCAGCTCTTTTGCGAGGTAATCATTTTCAATAACGCAACCAAAATCATGTGCCATTTCAGGCGTTTCCTCCGACAAACCCATATTAGATACCCCGCATCGCTTGTCGCAATCAGGACAGAGTTTTATTTCTTTGTTAGGAAGGGAAAGGTCAATGAATTCGGTTTCTATTTCAGCTACACCGTTTATCCTTCGACCAAATTTCTCTATTGCCTTAAGTGTATATAGCGTTAACCAAGCGGTGCTTCTCCCGCCTCGATGGCCGCAGCTAATCCCCATTACCTTGATTTTCACCTTCTCAACAGTCATTCAATGGCTCCTCTGCTTTCGTCGTTCTTTCTATTAGGTCCTGGTCATACGTTTGTCCATCTTTTGCTTACCCACCTCCCAAGTCAAAGCAAATCCACCCGCTCCTCTGGAATTCTGATTCCTCTAGGGAAATAGGCAACTAACCAGGCTCGTTCATATTGTCATAGAAAAAGCTAATTTACTGCATTTCCCCTTTGCGTTTAATGGGTCGGCTTACTGTTTTGTCGTTTTGGCCTAATGGATCCGAGACCATCATTTGTCTCATAAAACCCGTTTTGTAGAACGTCTGATAAATTCTTCTACCGACACTCTTGCCCAAATTAGGTTTTAAAAAAAATAGGCCCCAAATTACTTTTGTGGTAGAGTAATTTCCGCCAAGAAACCTCAATCACAAAAGGAGGGCCTCCGATGAATCGATTTAGTAGCATATTTACCCAACTTTTACAACTATTTCCTCGGACCTATTTCCTCGGACCGAGTTTCAACAGGCAGTCAAAGAAACCCGAACGGAATGCCATACTCGGGGCTTTACGTGCTGGGATCAATTCGTATCCATGCTCTTCTACCAATTAGGTCGAGCCCATTCCCTCAGAGAGATTATCGGAGGACTAAGAAGCTGTGAGGGGAAGCTGAAACATCTGGGCATTACTGCGCCCAATCACTCCACTTCAGAATCAAGCAGAAAAAGAAGTTACGGGGTCTCCTACGCCAAAATGGATAGCAACATTTGACCAAAAACCGCCTACCCAATAAAGAGATGGCTCGAAAGAATATCTTTCCAGAAGGGACTTGATATCCCCTGCGGTTCTTCAAGCGTTTGACATTCCGTAACTTTTTGAAACGGTGTAATTATAATGCGTCTGTCTCTGGCCCCCTTAGTCTATTTTTCTGAAGCCTAATAAAGCTAAGAGGATGGAAAATCACCCAGAACTTTCTCTAATCTCTCAAAGTATTCCTTGATTGGCTTGGTCCTCCCCTTCTCCCAGCTGACTATGGTCATCTCACTCACTCCAATCCTCTTGGCCAAGTCCACTTGAAATAACCCCCGTTCCAACCTCCATTTTTTGCTACGATCTCATAAGGTTCGTTCAGGGTGAAGCGGGAGCCGGAACGTAATGCTTGACAAAGGAAGTGAAAAAAGATTATTCCAAATCTATGGGAGGAATGGATTTCATGGATGAAAATAGAAACGAGATGATCAGGGATCTCAAGTCTTATCTGGAATATCTCAAGGGAATGGGGATTGTTTCTCTCCCAGTTTCTGACCCAGTTTCTGAGATAAAACCTGAAGAACCCAGTCCATCTCGCATAATAACACTGGAGGAAGTGCGAAAGGAATTAGGGGACTGCAAGAGATGCAAGCTCCACCGGACACGGCGGACGATCGTGTTCGGGGAGGGCAACGAAAAAGCAACCCTGATGTTTATTGGAGAGGGCCCTGGGTATGACGAAGATGTCCAAGGAAGGCCCTTTGTGGGAAAGGCAGGTCAACTCCTAACGAAGATTATCGAATCGATCAACCTTTCGAGAGAAGAAGTTTACATTGCCAACATCGTTAAGTGCCGACCTCCACAGAATCGAAATCCGGAACCTGATGAGATCCAGAACTGCAATCCATTTCTGATGAGCCAGATCCGTGTGATTCAACCAAAAATCATCTGCGCCTTGGGGACTTTTGCTGCCCAAACCCTGCTCAAGACCGATACTAAGATCTCGCAGCTCCGCGGGAAATTGTTCGATCTCGAGGGAATCACGGTGATCCCTACCTACCACCCTGCTTTTCTATTGAGGAATCCTGAACGAAAGAGAGAGGTCTGGGAGGATATGAAAAAAATCGCAGAATTATTACGTCCGACCAGCACTTGATTTAACGGATATTGGGGAGGTTCCCCTCGGCATATGCTGAGGGAAGCCTCCCCAAAAGGAGTTATTTCTTTAGTCTCGCCCTTTTGTGAGTTTGTTTTAGTGATGAAAGTTCTTTGTCAGACTATTGAAGCAACCTTTGCTAATGCTTACGGCGCCGTGTAAACCATGGAGGTCCCCTAGAACGCCATCCACATACCCTCCGATGGAGCAGCTGAGGCCCTTGTCCCCGTTAGTTCCGGAATTTGGTAAGATAAAAATCGTTGCTAATGTATCATCATTCCCCAGGTTGACGCCAGATCCTTGAGTCACAAATATTCCATCTTTACCGTTACCGTCGATGAGATTGTCGGCGATATAGGCTACGGAGCCTTCTACAACCTGAATCCCATCGTCCGTGTTGTTACTGATCTCATTTCCTACGATGGTAGCACAAGCAGAGCGTCTCACTCTGATGCCATTCTGGTTGTTCCGAATGACATTACGGCTAGGCACCGTATTAGTAGGGGAGGAAACTCCTATCCAAGCAGAAGCGTTATCATTGACTTCAATCCCAGTCGTATTAGGGTAGTTTGGGTTTACCCCCGTATCGTGTATCGTGTTATTGAGAATAGTAGCATTGCTACCCCCTGCTACAAGCATCCCGTTCTTTTGAGTACCATAGATATTGTTTCCGTCTATCGTTGCACTAGCTCCTTGAACAATCTGAATCGCAGCCATGCCCCCTGTAATGTTGAACCCTTTTATTGTTATCGTTTTCCCAAGTATCACAACATTACCCGTGGTAGCACATGGGATCGGGTCTTGGCAAGTGATTGTTGCGGTTCCGCCACCATTCAAAGTAATATTACTTTTGTTCGCTAATATATAGACAGTCTCACTACAGGTGCCCGACACATTTATAGTATTACCAAAAACAGCTGCGCTCACTGCAGCCATAATGGTTGGGTAGGAAGTTTGAATCGGAGGTTGCCCGGTAGTGATAGAAACGGTACACTGTCCTAGCCCCACTGATGGGAGAAAACAAAGAAATGTTCCCACAGCGATTAAACTACATATTTTCCAAATTCTTATCTTTTCCATGGTGATTTCCTCCTTCAAAAATCAAGAGTTTATTTCTTTTGTAGTCATTATCCGCCGCCTCTGCTGACTCGTAAACCTCCAGGTGCCCTCTAATGGGTGTCCCCATTAACTCGTTCAAGGTTACTAAATTGCTACTTCAATTCATAAGAAATCAGTTCCGCATCATTCATTTTCATTTCGACCCAATAATCTGATTTTTCATATTCTCGCTTTACCCATGCTTTGACCTCTGGTGAATACCAACGACGCATCCAACCATATCTTCCTCCGTAGGCTGGAGTTCCCTGTTTTAAATAAATCACATAGGCCTTAAACGTTCCTGCCGGTGTTTTAACCTCTGCAATATCCTCTACTGTTAAATCACACAGTATGGTCAGCTCCTGTTGCATGCCACGGCGGGATTCTACGGTGAAGCTATCTGTCCATTTCTTACCAACAAATAGCGGAAAGTCATTAACTTTTTTAAGAACCCCTGTGGCCCCCATTTTCCTGCCCTCCGGTCCAATGAAGAACTTGAGGTTCATAGTTTTCCTGTCAATAGCTACTACACTTTTAGGTGCCTCATTTTTCAGGACAAACACATCTTCTTTGACATCCAAAACCTCGCTAGAAAAGGTTGCCCCTGTGGCATCCTTATATGTCCATTTATCTCCTACTTTCCAAACCGGTGCTTCGCATTTTTCCTGGCTCCATGTTTGTGAAACCAAAAACAGAAATAGAAAACCTAAAATAATTATCTTTTTCATTTCACCCATCCCCTTTCTCCCTTTTCTGAATAATAACCCTCCTGTTCTTTATTCGATTGGCCGACGAGGCATCACCTCCTTTCAGACTGACGGCAACTGTCTGCTTTTAAAATCCCCATCTATCCCCCTTTGCCAAAGGAGGATAAAAACCCTGTAACTGAGGCATTACCTTTAGTTCCATTCTGAGATGTTGCATTTTGAGATTGACGCCATTTTAGGCATATGATATGGTTTGTGACGGTACGTACCGTCACACTTTTTTGATTACTTCCGGTCGTGATAAAATCTCCCGTCTTTTCAATGAGTTTTTGGGGGTGTAAAAATGGCGAAAAACGCCAACCCTCATCCCATCACCATCGACCTCAATCAGTTCAAGCTCCATATTGAACTCAAAAATAGAATTGAACTGACCCTTCATTTCAACTCGCCTTCCCGAAGGTTTTACCTCTCCGTGATTGCCTTTGTCGTTAACGAGATGAAAAGACTGGGGAAAATCACATCCATCCCCCTGGAAGGACATCATGACCTTCTTGCTTTGCTGAACGAGACCATCGGAGGTTCTGCCGGGTCGTCAGAGACAGAGAACTTGCTTTCAAGGATCTACAGGAAATGGCAACATGCCCTGCCCAACCTGGAAGAAGCTCCGCTTTTCGTGGTTCTCGGAAGGAAAAAGGGATATGAGGAAGGGACCGGCAAAACCTATCCTTTTACCGAGTCTGAAAAGGATAGCTGGGCAAATCTTTTTGAGTACAAAGGGAGCCATGAAAATGTCAGGCTCAAGTTCGCTGTAGATAAAATAGGAGCAACTTTAGATGACATTTCAATCATCTACGAGGATTCTTTGAACGGGGAAGCATGGGAGAAATTCATATCAAGT
>CAVTHO010000004.1:0-783973 GCA_963734545.1 uncultured Spirochaetota bacterium
TTGACAAAAAGGGCGTCGATGCGATAAGATGTTGTTAATCGTTTAACTTTTCAGATACCTGAAGGGAGGACTGACGTGGCAAAGGACAGAACGATTCGCGTGGCAGTGGCGGGCATCGGGTGCTGCACCAGCCACCTGGTGCAGGGGATCTACAAGTACTGGGACGTCGTGAACAACGAAAAATGGGTGCCCGGGCTCATGCACCCCGTGCTTGGCCGGTTTACCGGATACAGGACATCAAGTTCGTCGCGGCGTTCGACATCGACCGGCGGAAGATCGGCACGGACCTGTCCGCAGCCATCTTCTCCGCTCCGAACAACATGGCGAAGTTCTCAGACGTTCCAAAGCTGGGTGTCACCGTGAAAATGGGGCCGGTTCTTGACGGGGCACCGCCGCACCTCCGGGGCGGCCAGTTCTACGACGTGGCCGACGAGCTGAAGCCATGCGACGTCGTGGCGGAGCTGAAGGCCGCGCGTGCCGAGATCCTCGTGAACTTCATCCCCACCGGCTCTGAGAAAGCGGCAAAGTTCTACGCGGACTGTGCCCTTGCCGCGGGATGCGAGTTCGTCAACTGCATCCGTATCTCGAGCCAGGAGCAGTACGTTCGCAAGTTCCAGGACGCGCGTCTGCCCATGGTGGGAGACGACATCAAGTCGCAGATCGGCGCGACGATCCTGCACCGGGTCCTTGCCCAACTCCTGGTGGACCGCGGGGTGAAGATCACGCGGACCTCGCAGCTGAATTTCGCGGGGAACGCGGACTTCATCAACCTCGTGAAACGGGGTGAAACAAAGGAGTTCTCCAAGAAGGACTCGGTCCAGAGCCTGATCCCGTATGAAGCAGAGGTCTCGGTGGGATTCGGGTTCATCGGCATGCAGAATGACAACAAGATCTGCCCGGCTGTACTTCGACGGTGAAAACTTTGGCGGAAACCCGGTGCGGCTCTGGGTGGAGTGCTCCATCGAGGATTCGGCGAACACCACCGGGTGCATCATCGACGCCATCCGCTATGTTCGCGTGGCCCTGAACGGAAGGTTGGTGGACCGCACGCGGTGTCGTCGTACCTGATGAAGCATCCGCCGAAGAAGATGCAGGACACGGAAGCCAAAGAGAGCTGCGAGCGGTTCATTCGCGGCGAAGACTGATGACGGGCAACGACGCGGGCAACTGTTCGCTGTCGCCGAGCCGGATATCGTCCTGGCGGGGCACATCCTGAACGAGAAAGTGGTGTTCCCGACCGGGTCCTGTACCCGCTGCTCGGCAGCCCCGTCGCCTACTGCTCGGTCTGCCTGGCCTGCCTGGGCGCCAGGGTCGGGATCGTCACCGAAGTCGGGGATGACTTTCCCCCCGCAGCTGATGTCGGTCTTCGAGGAAGTCGAAGTGGATCGGGCGGGGGTTCATGTCGGGGGCGTCTGGACCAATGACGAACTGATCTACCAGGCGGATGGAAAAAAGACGCTCCGCTACCTGTTCGAGGGCCCCGTCCATCGGGTTCGCCGATTTCCCGCGGGGATACCGGGAGGCGAAGATCATCTACGTGTGCCCCATGGACCGCGAGGTAACCTCGAAGGGATCCGTGAGCTCTCGCTCCTGGGTGGCACGATGATGGTAAGCCTCGGGGGGTTCGGCGGAGCGACCTCCGCCGAGCACCCGTTGGTCAAGGACGGTAAGGAGCTTCGGGGCCTCAGCCCGTACTTCCAGATCGTCAAGGGTTCTATCGAAGATTTCGGACACATCCTGGGCACGCGGCCCCGGAGACGAGGTGGCCCTCGCGGATCAGATCCTGCGCTATGGGTCCCGCGTGGTCGTCGTCACCCTTGGTGCGCGAGGCGCCTCGCTGCCGGACCAAGGAGGGTGGTGTGCACTACCCGCCGTACCATGGAGAGCAAGGCAGCGTGGTGGACCAGACGGGGGCAGGCGACTGCTTCTCCGCGGGATTCCTGTTCCACTACGTCAGGACCCAGGACCCATTCTCCGCAACGCTTTTCGGGAACGCTGTGACATCGTTTGTGATCGAACGGAACGGGGGCGTGGTGGCCGCCCGTATGCCTCGCAGGGCCGAGGCAGACAGGCGCGCCGAAGTCATGAGAGGCAGGCTCGCATCAACGGTGAATGCTGGAGGAGGAGAACGTATGGCAGGGCAGGACACGGGGTGGATCGGAGTCGGAGTATCGGCTGCGGCGGCGTCGGCGACGGCGCTCACTTTCCTTCGCTCGAGGAAATTCCGATGTGCATGTCGTTCGTGGAGCACGCGATTGAGTCCGGTCGCCGCGCGAACCGCGAGCGGTCGAAAGCCAGGTTTTCCATTCCCGTGCGTCTTCCGTGCGCCGACCTACCCGGAAATGCTGAAGCCCCCAGCGTGCAGCTGGCCATCGTCCGCATCAGCCGAATGTCTTCCATCGCGACCATGCCGTCGATGCACTGCAGCGGGAGAAGGCAGCGATCATCGAAAAGCCCTTCCCTGCACCAACCGGGAAGCCTGGGGATGGTGGTCGAGCAGCGGCGAAAAAGAACAAGCGCCGTGTGATGGTCGGGTGCAACTACCGCTTCTGGGACCAGCACCTCATCGCCAAGGACCTGCTCTCCCGTGGAGTGATCGGAGAGCTGAAGATGGGCACATCGAAGTCCCACGAGTCCTGGAGCCTGTACCACGAGATGATCTCCTACACGCGCTTCCGGGCGGGAACGGCGGCTACCGGCACCGGGGCGTTGTTCGATCTCGGCTCGCACATGGCAGATCTGCTGATCTGGCTCATGGGCAAAAAGCCGAAGCGTGTGTGCGGCATCGCCAAGAACCTCACGCGGCCCTCCTCCTATACGACGCTGGATGACTGCGTCTACATACAGATCGAGTTCGAAGGTGGAGCGCACGGCGTGGTTGACCTCAACCGCTTCTCCCCCGCGGTGACGCAGGGCTGCGAGATCCTGGGCACGGAGGGGACCATCCTCACGAGCTCCGAGGCGCGAACCCGTACCAGTCCGCGCCGCTCGCCGTGTACACCAACAAGGACTACAACTGGGAAGACCTGCCCGAGGTGATGCGTGACTACCGGTATCCGCAGGTCTTCTGGGCCCAGGACGACGTGGACCGGCCGCTGAAGAAGCGCTGGATCCCGATCTACCCGCCGCGGGGCTGGGCGTACAAGAAGATGATCCAGCATTTCGTTGACTGCATCATGAACGGGAAGGAACCGATCATCGGAAATGAAGATGGCGCCATAACGATGGAAGTCCTGTGCGCCGTGTTCAAATCGATGCGTGATGACGGGTGGGTCGACCTGCCGCTGAAGGAAGAGGTCGTGCCTCCTGGATACAAGAAGAAGGGGTAAGGGTACATGCTGATGGAGGCCAGCGCATGACCAGGGCGAACGTAGTAGTTGCTCAATCCGGCGGACCCTCTACCGGTGATCAATTCTTCGCTGCAGGGGGTCATCGACGCCGTATTCCAGAGTCCACGCGACTTCGGGCATCTGTATGCCGCCTGGCATGGCGTGGAAGGCATACTCAAGGAGGAATTGATAGACCTGGGCGCTCAGGATCGGAACGAGCTGAAGCTGCTCAGGTCCACTCCTTCCGCGGGGGCCATCGGGACCTGTCGGTACAAGCTGAAGAAGGAGCAGGAGGAGGACTTCCAGAGGATCATCGAGGTATTCCGGGCGCACGACGTCGGGTACTTCTTCTACATCGGCGGCAACGATTCAATGGACACTGCCAGCAAGGTCTCCGCGCTCGCCCGGCAGAGCGGGCTGGACCTGGTGGTGGCAGGAAATTCCCAAGACGATCGACAATGACCTGGGAGACGAGGAGTTCCGCCTTCTCGATCACACGCCGGGCTACGGAAGCGCGGCCCGCTACTGGAGCTACGTGGTGCAGAACCTGATGGAGGAGAATCGGGCCATGTCAGGTTCCGAACCGGTGTGCGTCATCCAGACCATGGGACGGACGTCGGGCTTCATCCCGGCAGCGGCAAGGCTTGCCGATCCTCGCAGGGAAAATCCTCTCCAGATCTACTACGCCGAAGCCGGTCACAACCTGGAGTCCCTGACGGACAACGTCAATGACCAGCTCAAGAAGGACGGCCGCGTCCTGTTGGTCGTCAGTGAAGGATTCGACGCCGGGAGTCTCGGGGAGCTGCACGACGCTTTCGGTCACATCGAGTACAGCTCGAGCAGGACCACCGTCGCCCAGCAGATCGCTAACCACCTGAACGAGAAGGGCATCCGGGCCCGCGGCCTCGCCACCGGCCAGGTGCCGGGAGCGCTGCAGCGGTGCGACTCGCTCTATACGTCCCGGGTCGATATCGAGGAGGCCTACCAGGTCGCCCGGAAGGCCGTGAGCATCGCGCTCCGGGAGGGCACCGGATGGATGGCGACCATTCTCAGGCGGCCGGGGGAAAAGTACCAAGCATACTACGACAAGGTGCAGCTGGACGTGGTGGCGAACACCGTCCGGCACCTGCCGACTCGTTGGATCGCGGATAACCGGGTCGACGTGACGGACGACTTCATCCGCTATGCGCTCCCGCTCGTCGGCAATGGGAATCCCGAAATCAGGATCGAAAAAGGGTTCCAGAGGTTCGCGAGGATCAGGCGGGAGTTCGTAGCGCGCAGGACGAGGGAATATCGGCCAGTGGGTTTGAGATAGTCAGCGGAGGAACCATGGAGAAGTTGACCGTTGTCGAGCTGACCCCGGAGAGCCTGCGCGGCTACGGGAGCGTCCTGTCCGTTCGGCCCGGGGACCCCGATGGCCAGCACCGAGGAGATCACGTACTGGGGCAAGGTGGCCGAGCTGGAAATGGGCGCGCGGGTCTCGACCGGCTACATGCTCTGCAAGCCACGGGAAGCGGTACTGACGCAGCTCGAGCGCCACCTGCGCACGCCGGAAATCCTCGTTGCCTTGCGCGGGGACTCTCTGGTCTGCATGGCCCAGCCGTCCGCCCCGGGGAGCAGGGGTATCGACGGCCTGCAGGCCTTCCACGTCCGGCAGGGCCAGGCCTTCGCGATGGCACCAGGGACCTGGCACTGGGCCGCCTTTCCCATCGGGAAGACGGAGGTTGTGTTTCTGGTGGCATTCGCTACGGGCACTGAGGGCGCGGATCTGGAGTTCACGGACCTCGACGGCCCGCGAGCGGTCCGGCGATAACCGCACCCGTCGCCGGACTTCAGCTATTGGATCGACATCCGGAAAAGGGGAGGAGAAAATGGCTGGTACAATTCGTGCGGCTGTCCTCGTCGAGCCGGGGAAGCTCGAGCTCCAGGAGTTCTCACGACCTGAACTGCAGGAGGGAGCCCTCCTCGTAAAGCCCCTCATGAGCGGCATCTGCGGTACTGACAAGCACGGGTACAAAGGAGAAGCCATCCAGTATGCCCGGAACGCCTCGGGAGGTCAACGGCCCCTACCCAGCGATTCCCGGCCACGAAAATGTCGCTCTGGTAGTCGAGGCCAGGCCCCCGCGCGGCCAACGAGCGGTGGTGGATTTCTACGGCAGCCCGCTCGCGGAAGGCGACCGTGTTGTCATCAGCCCCGACATCGTGTGCGGCAAGTGCTACTGGTGCCGCCATAGCTTCGGCTACACGTGGTGCGACAACATCCGCAGTTACGGGCACCTGGTCTCCACGGAATCCCCACACCTATTCGGCGGCTGGGGCGACCTGATGTATATATATCCCGAGAGCCACTTCTTCAAGCTGCAGAAGGAGACGTCCGACCAGATCGCGGTACTCGCGGAGCCGATGGCAGTCAGCTATGCGCTTGACATCGCGAAAGGGCAGAGTTCGCTCCCGAACCAGGGCTTCTCCAGCGGGGACACTGTGGTCGTCTACGGGGTGGGACCGCTCGGGCTCTGCAACCTGATCAAGGCAAAGCTCCTCGGCGCCGGCTGCATCGTCGCCGTCGACAAGTCTCTGTACCGTCTCCGCTTCGCCACGGACTACGGCGCCGCGCACATCCTCGACGCGGGGTCAACGACTCCTGCCGAACGGCGTCAATTCGTCCTCGACCTCACGGGAGGTCGCGGGGCTGACATGGTGGTGGAGTGCGCCGGGGTGCCATCGGCGGTCGTCGAAGGGATCGAGATGCTGCGCCAGGGGGGCACCTTCGTGGAGGAAGGGCACTTCGTCGATGTCGGCAACATTCAGCTGAACCCCCACCGCCACCTCTGCGCCAAGAACATCCGGCTGATCGGGCAGATGAACCTTGCCTACACGGGCATCATGCCCAGCATCAACCTGCTGATGGCGAACAGGGACCGCTACGATTTCGACAAGATCGTGACCCACTCATTTCACTTTACGGATTCCCTCGAGGGCCTGCTGAAGTCGATGAGCCCCGATTGCATGAAGGTGGTCATCCACTCATGAAGGGCGGAGAGTCGACCAGTCGGCGGAGCGCCTCCAGAACCCGCGTGACCTCCGCCCCGCGGCCGGCCCTCCCGCTCACCCGCGAGTAAGTCAACTCCTCAACTCCTGGTGCGCCGACCAGAAGTCGATGCCGTCCACTAACACGCGCAACTTCTCCTTATCGATTTCTCACCGTGCCTGCCCACTCGTTCGTGGCCGGGGAAGCGATGGTTCTCCGCACGCTATTGCCGCGGGGAGAAGCCATTGCGGTCCTAATGCACCGCTTTCACGATCCTCCGTTCGCCGTTGCAGAACGGGAACAGCGACGGCTCTAAGACGTTGGCTCCATCACCTCCTCGATGCTCGATGACGATGAGCAGCCTGTAGATCAGTTTCCTCATGTCCGTCGCCCCCGGGGGGGGACGAACACTCCGCCTCTTTGACCTGTAGCCCGATCATAATCGACGCACCAACACCCTAGAGCACGTTGCGCAGATGGTCGGGTTCCATGCCCGGCCACAGCCGCAACAGGTATCGGCGCACCTCCATGAGCTCGATCGGTGAGCGCCGCTCTTCGGGCTGGACCTCGGGACCTCAGCGCGCCCCGACTTCCACCAGCGCCGCGCCCGTCGCCTTGCGCCCGTTCAACATCGACGCCCAATAGCCCGAGGTGCCTTTCTGCGTTGTAGCGCTAATCATGAAGGCTCTTCAGACTCACGACATTGATCACTTCCAAGCTATGTGCGGCAATTGCGAAGACGATGAAGAAGCAGGCAAATAAAAAAGCCTGGCAACGACCTACTCTCCCACCGTCAAGCGGCAGTACCATCGGCGCGGCAGGGCTTAACTTCCGTGTTCGGGATGGGAACGGGTGGTTCCCCTGCGCCATAGTCACCAGGCAATAATCATGCACTCAGAGGAATGGAGAAGAGTCACGGCGTATCTGACGAGACGCCTGCCGCACGAATGTCACGGCATACCGTGACCGCGGTGAACGAGTCAGCCGTACGGCCTGCGGCCGCGCGTCTGTCCATCGGCTCGCGCACTTGTGAGAGCGAGGGAAAATATGGTCAAGCCTCACGGTAAATTAGTACTGGTCAGCTGAATGCGTTGCCGCACGTATACTTCCAGCCTATCAACCTGGTTCTCTCCCAGGTACCTTCAGGGGGATTGAATCCCCAGGGTTGCCTCATCTTGAGGTGGGTTTCCCACTTAGATGCTTTCAGCGGTTATCCCTTCCGAACTTGGCTACCCAGCGCCTACCCTTGGCAGGATAACTGGCACACCAGAGGTTCGTCCATTCCGGTCCTCTCGTACTAGGAACAGCTCCTCTCAAGCAACCAACGCCCATGGCAGATAGGGACCGAACTGTCTCGCGACGTTCTGAACCCAGCTCACGTACCGCTTTAATTGGCGAACAGCCAAACCCTTGGGACCTGCTCCAGCCCCAGGATGCGATGAGCCGACATCGAGGTGCCAAACCTTGCCGTCGATGTGAACTCTTGGGCAAGATCAGCCTGTTATCCCCGGAGTACCTTTTATCCGTTAAGTGACGGCGCTTCCACTCACCACCGCCAGATCACTAAGACCCGCTTTCGCGCCTGCTCGACATGTACGTCTCACAGTCAGGCTCCCTTATGCCTTTACACTCGTACGCTGATTTCCAACCAGCGCGAGGAAACCTTCGCGCACCTCCGTTACCTTTTAGGAGGCGACCGCCCCAGTCAAACCGCCCGCCTGACACTGTCCACCACCGGGCTTCACCAGTGGAGTTAGAAACCTAATCTATCAAGGGTGGTATTTCACCGACGACTCCGGCGAAGCTGACGCCCCGCTCTCATAGTCTCCCACCTATCCTACACATGAGAAATCAAGTCCCCATGCCAGGTTACAGTAAAGGTTCACAGGGTCTTTCCGTCTAACCATGGGTAATCGGCACCTTCCCCGATACTACAATTTCACCGAGCTCCACATCGAGACAGCGCCCAACTCGTTACACCTTTCGTGCAGGTCGGAACTTACCCGACAAGGAATTTCGCTACCTTAGGACCGTTATAGTTACGGCCGCCGTTTACTGGGGCTTCAATTCAGAGCTTCGCCTTGCGGCTAACCCCTCCTCTTAACCTTCCAGCACCGGGCAGGTGTCAGTCCCTATACATCTCTTTGGAGATTCGCAGAGACCTGTGTTTTTGTTAAACAGTCGTTTGGGCCCTTTCACTGCAACCCCCTCGAAGCACTTGCGTACCCCTCAAGGGCGACACTTCTCCCGAAGTTACGTGTCTAGATTGCCGAGTTCCTTGATGCGGAATCACTCGAGCGCCTGAGAATATTCTTCTCGCCCACCTGTGTCGGTTTCCAGTACGGTCCCCAACGATTACACCTTAGAGATTGTTTTTCAGCGCCTTGACGCCACCCGCTTCGCCTCGCTCCCGCTACGCTCGCCTTAAAAGCTTACCTCAGGTGGGGGATTTTCCTCCCACCCTCAACGGCTCGCTCCTTGGACCAGAACTACCATTCTCTGGCCGGGTATTGCCTCACGCGTCATCCCCTCGAAATCGTCAGAGGTACGGGAATATGAACCCGTTTCCCATCGACTACGCCTTTCGGCCTCGCCTTAGGGGCCGACTAACCCTGGGCAGATTACCTTTACCCAGGAAACCTTAGGCTTTCGGCGGACAGGTTTTTCACCTGTCTTTTCGTTACTCATACCGGCATCCTCCCTTCCGCCACCTCCAGAGCGCCTCACGGCTGCTCCTTCTTCGGCATACGGAATGCTCCCCTACCCCTCACACCCTATGCGGATGCGAAGCCGTGGCTTCGGTTTCGAGCTTAAGCCTCGGTGTATTATCAGCGCACGACGACTCGACCAGTGAGCTGTTACGCACTCTTTCAAGGCATGGCTGCTTCTAAGCCAACCTCCTGGCTGTCTGGGCCGTCGCACTTCCTTTTCCACTTAGCTCGACTTCTGAGACCTTAGCCAACGGTCTGGGCTGTTCCCCTCTCGACCGCGAACTTTATCGCCCGCAGTCTCACTCCCGTGCACCATTTAGCGGCATTCGGAGTTTGGTTGGGTTTGGTAGCCCGTAAAGACCCCTAGTCCATCCAGTGCTCTACCTCCGCTAAACTCAACACGAGGCTAACCCTAAAGCTATTTCGGGGAGTACCAGCTATCTCTGAGTTTGTTTAGCCTTTCACTCCTATCCACAGCTCATCAGTGCCCTTTTCAACGGACTACCGTTCGGCCCTCCACGCTGTGTTACCAGCGCTTCAGCCTGGCCATGGATAGATCACTCAGCTTCGGGTCTACTACATGCAACTGATTCGCCCATTTGAGACTCGGTTTCCCTGCGGCTCCGGCATTTCAATGCCTTAACCTCGCTGCACATAGTAACTCGCCGGTTCATTATGCAATAGGCACACCATCAGACACCTTGCGGTTGTCCTTTGATCGCTTGTAGGTCCACGGTTTCAGATTCTCTTTCACTCCCCTCTCGGGGTCCTTTTCACCTTTCCCTCACGGTACTTCTGCACTATCGGTAGCTACTTGCGTATTCAGCCTTGGAAGGTGGTCCTCCCAGATTCCCGCAGGGTTTCTCGAGCCCCACGGTACTCAGGTTCCTGCCCCACGAAGCCTCCCCCATTTCGCCTACGGGATTTTCACCCTCTGTGATCGCCCTTCCCAGTGGCGTTCGGCTATGAGAAAGGTTTTTGACTTCGCGCCAGCGCGTGAACGCCAGCCAGACAGGCCCTGCAACCCCACCCACACAACGGTTCACGCCTATCACGTGTGAATGGTTTAGGCTCTTCCCCGTTCGCTCGCCGCTACTTGGGGAATCTCTGATTTGATTTCTTTTCCTCCAGGTACTGAGATGGTTCAGTTCCCTGGGTGTACCTTCCATGCACCTATGTATTCACTGCAGGATGACGCGTAGTCTAACGCGTCGGGTTACCCCATTCGGCTATCCGCGGATCTCGGGATGTGTGCTCCTCCCCGCGGCTTCTCGCAGCTTACCACGGCCTTCATCGTACAGTAGCTCCTAGGCATCCACCATGGACCCTTTCTCGCTTGACCATATTTTCCCTCGTTCCCTCGCTCAGCGCATCGCCGCACGCCAGGCACTGCGCTCGATTCGCTCCTCGCCGCGGCTTCGCCGTGCTCAGGCCACACGCTCCACCACGGTCTCTTCACGCTTCGTCTTTCCGGTGCCAACTGGACAGACGCTCGCGTGTTCGTTCTTCTTCCTTCCCTCGAGTTGTCAAAGAACACGCCACAGCCCGCACGGTCTTGTCGCTGTGCATCTCTGGTTGCGGCGACACGCGCCGCTCGTGGGCCTGGTTAGAGTTGAACTAACCACCTCACGCTTATCAGGCGTGCGCTCTAACCATCTGAGCTACAGGCCCAGGTGCTGAAGACTCGCGCCGCGACTTCCGGCCGCATCGGCATATTACAGAAAAGGGAGGAGAGTTTGAGAGAGAGCGAGCTATCCGCACTCGCTCTCGCGCGTGCGGCTATATACAGCAAAGGCGAGGAGAGTTTGAGAGAGAGCGAGCTGCGAGTCGCGCACCGAAGTGCCACGACTGTACTCTTAGAAAGGAGGTGATCCAGCCGCACCTTCCGGTACGGCTACCTTGTTACGACTTCACCCCCCTCACCAGGCATACCTTCGGCAGCGCCCCCCTTGCGGTTAGGCAACTGACTTCGGGTACCCCCAACTCGGGTGGTGTGACGGGCGGTGTGTACAAGGCCCGGGAACGTATTCACCGCGCCATGCTGATGCGCGATTACTAGCGATTCCAACTTCATGGAGTCGGGTTTCAGACTCCAATCCGCACTGAGACAAGCTTTCTGCGATTTGCTTGACGTCGCCGTTTTGCTTCGCTTTGTACTTGCCATTGTAGCACGTGTGTAGCCCAGGACATAAGGGCCATGATGACTTGACGTCATCCCCACCTTCCTCCGGTTTGTCACCGGCAGTTCCGTCCGAGTGCTCGGCATCACCCGTTGGCAACAGACAGTAAGGGTTGCGCTCGTTGCGGGACTTAACCCAACATCTCACGACACGAGCTGACGACAGCCATGCAGCACCTGTGTGCGCGCCCCTTGCGGGGCTGCCCACTCTCGTGAACATTCACGCACATGTCAAGCCCTGGTAAGGTTCCTCGTGTACCATCGAATTAAACCACATGCTCCACCGCTTGTGCGGGCCCCCGTCAATTCCTTTGAGTTTCACCCTTGCGAGCATACTCCCCAGGCGGTGCACTTAACACGTTAACTACGGCACAGAACCCGTACGGGCCCCACGCCTAGTGCACATCGTTTACAGCGTGGACTACCAGGGTATCTAATCTGTCGGGTTTCAGACTCCAATCCGCACTGAGACCGGCTTTCTGCGATTTGCTTCACGTCGCCGTTTCGCTTCGCTTTGTACCGACCATTGTAGCACGTGTGTAGCCCAGGACATAAGGGCCATGATGACTTGACGTCATCCCCACCTTCCTCCGGTTTGTCACCGGCAGTTCCGTCCGAGTGCCCAGCACAACCTGTTGGCAACAGACGGTAAGGGTTGCGCTCGTTGCGGGACTTAACCCAACATCTCACGACACGAGCTGACGACAGCCATGCAGCACCTGTGTGCGCGCCCCTTGCGGGGCTGCCCACTCTCGTGAACATTCACGCACATGTCAAGCCCTGGTAAGGTTCCTCGTGTACCATCGAATTAAACCACATGCTCCACCGCTTGTGCGGGCCCCCGTCAATTCCTTTGAGTTTCACCCTTGCGAGCATACTCCCCAGGCGGTGCACTTAACACGTTAGCTACGGCACAGAACACGTACGTGCCCCACGCCTAGTGCACATCGTTTACAGCGTGGACTACCAGGGTATCTAATCCTGTTTGCTCCCCACGCTTTCGCGCCTCAGCGTCAGTCCTCTGATAGAAGCTCGCCTTCGCCACCGGTGTTCTTCCAGATATCTACAGATTTCACCCCTACACCTGGAATTCCAGCTTCCCCTCAAGAACTCAAGCCCACCAGTTTCCAGCGCATATGCAAGGTTAAGCCCTGCGATTTCACACCAGACTTGATGAGCCGCCTACACGCCCTTTACGCCCAATAACTCCGAACAACGCTTGCCCCATACGTATTACCGCGGCTGCTGGCACGTAATTAGCCGGGGCTTATTCGTCGGCTAACGTCATCACGCAGGGCTTTCCACTCCCCTCGCTTATTCTTCACCGACAAAAGGATTTTACAACCTTACGGCCTTCATCATCCACGCGGCGTCGCTCCGTCAGGGTTTCCCCCATTGCGGAAGATTCTTAGCTGCTGCCTCCCGTAGGAGTCTGGACCGTGTCTCAGTTCCAGTGTGGCCGTACACCCTCTCAGGCCGGCTATCCATCGTCGGCTTGGTGGGCCTTTACCCCGCCAACTACCTAATGGACCGCAGGCTCATCCCCAGACGGTGCAATTGCACCTTTCACCTCATGGCTTTACCCACAAGGCCTCATGCGGTATTACCCCGTGTTTCCACGGGCTATCCCCCATCCAGAGGTAGATCACCTACGTGTTACTCACCCGTTCGCCACTCTAGGCACCATATTGCTACAGTGCTTGCCGTCCGACTTGCATGCTTAAAACGCGCCGCCAGCGTTCGTTCTGAGCCAGGATCAAACTCTCCATGATATAAGGCCTGCCCTTGCGGGCAGGTTTTATACTTCGTTACACGCACTTCCGACGCCTCGCTGACTTTGCGACGCCGTATCAGTGCGTTTTCGCCCCCGCCGCAGTTACCCGCGCCCGTGACGGACCCGCTCACCTCATTCTCCCCTTCCCTTGACTGTCAAAGATCATCGCGCCGCTGGCTTTCGCCCTCAGCATCGGCCCCAGAGACGGTACTTCCCCCCTCACTTCGTGAACCGGAGTTGAGTACTACCCTTGAGGCAAAGAGGGTTTTATACCTATTTCAAAAACCTGTCAATAGCCCTGAAGAGTTTTCTCCACGCGGCCATGTCAGCGTGGGGAAACGGTCGGAAATCAGCCAAAAAGGGGCTTCCGCAGGGCCTCAACCTTGACTCCCCCCTGGGGCGTCACTACTATCTTGGCTGGGAGAACAGATGACGAACAGCAAGATCAAAGATCCAGCGCTCGCACCGGCAGGGAAGATGAGAGTCGAATGGGCGGAATCGCGGATGCCGGTCCTCATGGCGCTGCGGGAGAAGCATGGAAAGGCGCAAAGCCTGAAGGGGATGCGCGTGGCGGGATGCCTTCACGTCACCAAGGAAACCGCGGTGCTCGTGAAGACGCTCGTCGCCGCCGGGGCCGAGGTGTCCTGGTCGGGCTGCAACCCGCTTTCCACCCAGGACGACGTGGCCGCCGCCCTCGCCGCGGACGGCATCTCGATCTACGCCTGGCACGGGCAGACGCGGGACGAGTTCTACTGGGCAATCGACAAGACCCTGGAGTTCAAGCCCACTCTGACCCTGGATGACGGCGCAGACCTCATCTTCCGCGTTCACAGCGCCCGCACGGATCTGGCGGCCGGGCATCCTCGGCGGCACGGAGGAAACCACCACCGGTGTGCATCGCCTGCGCGCCATGGGAGAGGCGGGCAAGCTCCTCTACCCGGTCATCGCCGTGAATGACGCGGAGACCAAGTGGGATTTCGACAACGTCTACGGCACCGGCCAGTCCTCGATTGACGGGATCCTCCGGGCCACCTCGCATCCTCCTGGCCGGCAAGACTTTCGTGGTGGCCGGGCTACGGGCACTGCGGCCGCGGCGTTGCGGCCCGCGCCAAGGGACATGGGCTGCCGCGTCGTGGTCGTGCGAGGTCGACCCCATCTACGCGCTGCGCGCGATGATGGACGGCTTCGACGTGATGCCCATGGACGAGGCGGCGCGCGATCGGCGACGTGTTCATCACCGCCACGGGCGTGAAGGACGTCATCGTCAAGCGGCACTTCAAGCTCATGAAGGACGGCGCCGTGGTGTGCAACACGGGCCACTACGATTGCGAGATCAACATCCCCGACCTCGCGGCGCTGGCCAAGTCGGTGCGCGAGGTGCGCGCCGAACAACGAGGAGTACACGATGAAGGACGGACGCAGGATCTACCTGCTGGCCAAGGGAAGGCTGGTCAACCTCGCGGCCGCCGAAGGTCACCCCTCGGAGGTCATGGACATGTCGTTCGCCAACCAGTTCCTGTCCCTGATCCGTCTGGCCCGGGAGGGCAGGAAGATGGAGAAGAAGGTCTACACGATCGACCGCGCGCAGGACAAGGAGATCGCGACGGTGAAGCTCGCCACCATGGGCAGGAAGATCGACACGCTGACCCCCGCGCAGGTCGCCTATCTCACGGATTTCGCGAGCGGCACGTGACCTCATACGTGGTCTGCCGCACATGCGGCACGTACGTGACAGCCGCAACCGCGGTCAACCGCGCCTACTGCTCTGAGGAATGCACACGCCTCTATGCGGTGTGCGCCAACTGCGGCAAGGCTTTCCTCCGCGGCAGGGGGTTCGATGAGGAGTACTGCACGCGCGCCTGCACGGTGAAGTACCAGATCCTGAGAAAATACGGCCCGCAGCCGGTGACCGTCGTCACGGAGGTATAACGGAATGAAGCTGATCTTCCTCGGACCCCCGGGTGCCGGCAAGGGAACACTTGCGGGCCTGGTAAGCAAGGAATACTCCATCCCCCAGATCTCCACGGGAGACATCTTCCGTGATGCCATCAAGCGCGAAACGGAGCTGGGCAAGAAGGTGAAGGAGATCGTCGGCAGAGGCGACCTTGTGCCGGACGAGCTCACCGTGAGCCTCGTGCGGGAACGGCTTGCCCAGCCCGACGCGCAGAAGGGCTACATCCTGGACGGGTTTCCCCGCACCATCCCTCAGGCGGAGGCGCTGGGAACGTTCCAGAAACTGGACGCGGTGGTGGACTTCGCCATCGACGACGCCCTGGTCATCGAGAGGCTCTCGGGCCGCGAGATCTGCAAGAACTGCGGCGCAATCTACCACGTGAAGAACATGCCCTCGAAGGTGAAAGGCGTCTGCGACAAGTGCGGCGGCCCGACGTACACCCGGCCCGACGACTCACTGGAATCCATCACAAACCGGCTCGAGGTGTACCGTAAGCAGACCGAGCCCCTGATTGCCTTTATGGAAAGAAGAAGCTGCTCCGCAAGATCGACTCCTCGAAATCTCCCGAGGACACGCATGTGCAGATCCGCAAGGTGCTGAGCAGAATCGCCTGAGCCACGCACGGCGTCCCCCTCGCTATTTTTTGGGGGCGGGAGCGGCGGGTGCAGGTGCGGCAGGCGGGGCCTCCGGCAACAGCTTTCGATCCTTCAGTGCCGCTTCGACCTTGTCCCGTTCAAGCAATGCCGGCGAATCGAGAAGCGCCTTGATGGCCGCCGGATCGTGAAACCCGGCAGCGAGAGCTTTCGATAGGGCATCCAGCCCTCTCTGCGGGTCCTCGATCACCGTGAGCAGGAGCCGCGTCTCTCCGAACCAGGCATCCGCCTGCTTTGCGTCAAGGGCGATGATCCTGTCGAAAGCCTCCAGCGCCCGGGAGTACTTCTGCTGCCGCTCCGCGCCCGCGGCGGCCATGTACCATCCATCGACATCGTCGGGTTTCTTTTCCAGATAGCGGGAGACCATTTCCGCGGATCCCGCGGTGTCGTCCATGGACAGGAGGATCGACGCCGCGGCGAAAAGCGCGTCCGTGTCCTCGGGGGAATTGGCCAGCAGCTTCCGCAGTCGCCCGAGCGCTTCATCCTTCCTGTCGAGCTTCCAGAGAATGATCCCGCTGTTGTAGAGGGCATCCGGATCCGCAGGCGACATTGTGATCACCGTGTCGTACTGCTCCAGAGCGTCGCCATCCTTGCCGGCCAGGTGATAGTCCCATCCAAGGGTGGAGAGTATCAGCGTGTTCTGCGGATCACTCAGCAGCAGCCGTTTGAGTATGACCGCCGCGTCGTCATAGCGTTTCATTTTCCCGTATGCAAGGGCAAGGTTGAAGTCCGCCTTCACGAGGCTCGCGTCAAGACGGAGCGCGTTTTCGAACGCGGCCGCCGCCTTGTCGTACTGGCCGAGATCCGCGTATGCATTGCCGATGTTGTAGTAGTCAGCGGCGACACTGCGGGTGCGCGTATCAGTCACGCAGCCCGACAAGCCCAGCGCAATCGCGAGGAGCGCAATTGTGAGTTGAAACACCCGCGTCATGGCCCGACTATAAAACGAAAGCATTGACAAGTCCATGGACGCGCTATACGATGCGAGTAAGTATCAACACGAGATAATAGATTAGAAATGGCGCAAAACCCTGTTGAGCGGAAAGCGGCCGGGCTCCTGAGCAAAGAGGGCAAGATAACCGCCCTCCTGGTGCTCAAGAACTTCTACGATGAGGATATTTTCACGCTCCTCGTGAAGGAGTTCTACAACTCCGACATCGGGATCAGCGAAGCAGCCATACGGTCCTCGGGCGCCCTGGGAAACGAAGTCGCGATCCCCCACCTGTACCAGATCGTCGAGCGAGGCAAGAAGTCACAGCGCATCGCGGCCATCCAGTCGCTGACGGCCATTCGGGCGCCTTCGTCGACCGGCATGCTGATCAAGTACTTCAACCACTTCCCCGAGGAGGATGTGCGCGCCGAAATCCTTCGCGCCATCAATACCATCTCGCCCACCGCTCAGCAGGTGCAGGAGCTCAACAATTCCGTCTACGTGGACCCGAAGCAGAGCGAGGCGGTGAAGTGCATCGCGGTCGAGGCGCTCGTCGAAGCGGAGAGGTACCCCTTCCTGAAGGAGACCCTCCCCCGCGCCGCCCCGGCGGTACAGCAGGCGGCGTTCGCAAAGATGCTGCAGACGGGCAGCCAGGTGGTCCTCGATTTCAGCTCGGAGGCCCTTGATCCCGCCGCAATGGGCTCCTACCTCTGCCTGTACACGCTGAAGGCGAGGAATCCCCAGGCCAACTACGTCCTGGAGGAGCTGCAGAAGGGGAACCGCCAGACCATTCTCTCCTTCCTCCATTCCTTGT
This sequence comes from uncultured Spirochaetota bacterium, assembly GCA_963734545.1. Classification (GTDB taxonomy): domain Bacteria; phylum Spirochaetota; class Spirochaetia; order SZUA-6; family Fen-1364; genus Fen-1364. Next base: position 17,374 of record CAVTHO010000004.1, read on the forward strand.
CCGAATTCCAGGGCCGGCTGCGCTTTCCCCCACGGGTATTTCGGCTGCTCCTGATCACCCCGTACGTCGACGTGGAGACCGAAGCCGCGATCGGTGACTTTCTCAAGAAGATCGTCGTGGAGGTGAAAGGTGCGATTCCCCACCTGGTGAGCGAGTTCTCTGTCATCACCTCCGCGCACCTGGATACCGTCTTCGCCAAGATCCGCAAGAACTACATCTCGCTGCAGGGCATCCAGAAAAAAGAGGACCTTCTTGCCACCGTGCTCGCCACGCTTCTGGAAAAGTACGCCACTCCTTCGGTTCTCGCGGACGTCCAGGCTTTCTTCAAGGAGGACGGATACACGGGCAGGACCCCGCCGGTCGCCCAGATGCGCTCCCTGCTCGCCTCGGCGCCGAAAGAAGACCAGAACCGACTGGATGCGTGCATTCCCCTGTTCACGCTGAAGGAAAAGAAGGACAAGCAGGCGGTTCTCGCTCTTGTTTCCCGGGTGGACCTCAACCGGCCGTTTTTCCTGCGGAGACTGAACCGTCTCATCCGCGTGGCCGGTGCCCTTGAGATCAAGACGACATCGAAGAAGATCCAGGAGATCCTCGACTTTGCGCGCGCCGAGCGCATCCAGTTCCTCGAAGAAACGAGCATCGTCACGCTGTGCCAGCTGCTCACGCGCTCGATCATCGAGCTGTCACGGGAGTATTTCAAAGAGCCGACGAAGAATCTCCGCTCCCTGAACGGCTACATCCGCGGCGCCCGATACATCCCGGCGAAGATTCTCATAGCCCCCCTGATCCACATCGCGCAGGTGCCCGCGCTGAACCCGCAATCGCGCGCGCTGGTGGTGGAAACCCTGGAGAGCATGGATCTCTCGGGGCTGCGGAAGGTACTGCCGCCGCTGCTGAAGGTTCTCGATATGCGGGATGTCGCAGACGAGCTCAAGCTCCGCATCGGCGACATCCTTGCCAGGAACGGAGACTCTACGGTCGGTCACCAGGCTCTTGATCTGACCGTCCACTCGACCGCGGTCGGCCGCCGGGTGGCAGTGCGGATGCTCAAATCCCTCGTCGCGCGGGGGGAGGGAGCAGCGGCGGAAAACGTCACCAACCGACTGTACCTGCTGCTGGAAGACGCGGACAGGACCGTGAAAGTCGAGGCCCTCATCGCGCTGCTCTCCATGGCGGATGACTATGCGGCCCAGATCGTGGGAGACTATATCAAGGATGGCGATGCAGAGATGATCGCCGATATCCTGCGCGGCACGACGAAGCCGCTTTCTCGAGAAACATTCTCCCTCCTTCTGGACATGATCCACCTGGACAGCCTGCCGGTACAGGAAGCCCTTCGGGCTCTCCTGCCCGATCTGAGCCAGGGCAGCTACGCGGAAGAGCTGCGCCAGGGACTTCTCGCCGTCTTGAGCGGGGTACCCCGGGAAACGACGGCCCCAGAGCCTGCTGTCGCGCCGGCGACCCAGGCGGTACCCGAGACTGAAAGCATCCTGGGCCAGGGGAAGCTGGAATTCAAGTTCAAGCGTGAGAACACCCAGGTCCTGACCGTTTTCTTCATCGATATCTACGGATCGACCGAAATCTCTTCGAAGGTGGACGCATCGTCCTATCTCAAGCTGATCAAGGCCTTCGAGGACATCGTGACTTCGACAATCGCTGCCAACCGGGGCACCATCGTGAAGAAGATGGGGGACGGGATACTGGCGCACTTCAAGCTTGCCTTGAACGCCACTGTTGCGGCGCTCACGGTGCAGCAGAAGATACGCGAGTACAGCGCTATGCGGCTGGAACAGGAGAAGTTCCAGGCGCGCGTGGGGCTGAACACCGGCCCGGTGATCAAGAAGGACAAGGACATCTTCGGGGAGACGGTGAATGTTGCCGCGCGCATGCAGAGCGCCGCGACCCCGGGGGACGTGATGCTGACGGAGGCGACATTCAAGGAAATCCGCGACTACGTCCGGTGCACGCAGCTCGGGAGGATCGAGGCAAAGGGAATCAAGGACGGTGTTGTCGCGTACAAGCCCGAAGAGATCATCGTGGACATCGAAAAGATCATGCACACGAGCACCGGGGACGCCGCGGAGAAAGGCGCTCTCCGGGATGCGTCACTGGAGAAGCTCAAGGAATCGATGTTCGTGCCCAACTTCCAGCTGCCGACTGACAAAGGCGGCTCAAGCGAGATGCCGGCCCTGTTGAAGGGCATATTCTCGGAGATCTCCCGGGCGGTCGAGGACATCGCCGACGACTACCATGACGAATACGTCTTCAAGAAGTACCTCCAGGAGAAGTGGAACAGGCTCATGGAGAGCCTGTAGCGGCGCCTCCGACGCACCCCTGTACTGGTCCGCTACGGGCGGACGAAGTCCGCTCCAGGCGGCCAGAGCGGTACTCCGCACTCGCTCGCCCTCGGCATCCATGGCCTACGGGCTCGCTTCCGGCCATCCATGGCCTCGCTCGCCCTCGGCATCCGTGCCTATGCCCATTTGACCTTTTAGCCGCGGAATGCTATAGTGCGCGAAATCCCCTTTAAGCGGGAAGGAGGTATATTGGCCGAGAAGGATCTCAGAATCAATGAGGGCATTCGGGTCCGCGAGGTGCGGTTGATCGACGCGGACGGGAATCAGAAGGGAATCGTGCCTACCTTCGAAGCGCTGCAGATGGCCCGGGAAGTGGGAGTCGACCTTGTCGAGATCGCTCCGCAGGCCCAGCCGCCGGTGTGCAAGATCCTCGACTACGGGAAATACAAGTTCGAGCTCGAGAAGAAGACCCGCGAGGCGAGGAAGCACCAGAAGCAGATCCGAATCAAAGAGATTCGGATGCAGCCGAAGATCGACGGACACGATCTCGATTTCAAAACCCGGCATGTCCGGGAGTTTCTCGACGAGGGCAACAAGGTCAAGGTCACGGTCCGTTTCCGCGGCCGCGAGCTGGCGCACACGGAGCTCGGCAAGGACGTCCTCGACAAGATCCTCGAGATGCTCGGCGACTCTTTCGTTGTGGAAAAGCCCGCCCAGATGGAAGGGCGGACGATGTCGATACTGCTGAACCCAAAAGGAAGCAAGGCCAAGAAAGGATAGACGATGCCGAAGATGAAGACCAAAAAGGCCGCGGCCAAGCGGTACCACGTCACCGGGACGGGCAAGATCCGCTATAAGAAGCAGGGGCTGCGCCATATACTCACCAAGAAGAACGCGAAGAGGAAGAGGCGGCTTCGCCTCCCCGCCATCCTCAGCTCCGTGGAGGAGAAGAGGGTGAAACAACTCATGCCGTACGCGGGCAAATACTAGGCGCGGGAAAGCGAAAAGGAGATTCTGATCCATGCCGAGGTCTAAAAACGGGACGCGGAGGCGCGATCGCCGACACAAGATAATGAAGCTCGCCAAGGGGTACTGGGGCGGGAGAAGCAGGCTGTTCAAGACCGCCAAGGAAGCGGTCATGAAGGCCCTCGCCTCCAATTACCGCGACAGGCGGCGCCGGAAGGGCGAGTTCCGCAGACTGTGGATTACCCGCATTTCGGCGGCCGTCCGGCCCGGAGGGCATCACGTACTCCCAGTTCATTCACGGGCTGATGCTCGCCGACGTGCACCTCAACCGAAAGGCCCTCTCGAACATGGCCATCGAGGACCCCACGGCTTTCAAGGCCGTTGTGGCGCGGGCAAAGGAAGCACTGTCCGCCGGCGCTCAGCCAGCCGCCGCTGCAGTGCCGCCTTCAGCGGCCGCGTCGGCCCCCAAGAAGCCGCGTGCGAAGGCCGCGAGGACAGCGGCAAAATGATCACACTCGAGCAGATCAGGTTGCTGGACAGCAAGATCACTCGAGCCATCGAACTCATCCGGGTCCTCAAAGAAGAAAACGGCACGCTCCGCAAGGGTCTGGAGTCCGCCCAGAAGCGGATGAAAGAGCTGGAAACGCTCGTCGACGGGTTCAAGACGGACCAGCGGGAGATCGAGACCGTGATCGTCCGCACCCTGCGCAACCTGGACGACCTGGAAGAAAGCGCCACGGCCGGGAAGAAGAGCGACCGCGCCGTGGCCAGCCCTTCTGCCGGCGGAGCACCTGCGTCACGGCCTGCCGAGGCGGACCCCGCTCCTCTCTCTTCCGCCCCGGCGGGTCCTCCCACGAAGGAAGAGCTGGATATCTTCTGAACCGACTGGATCATGGAGAAACGTCAGCTCAGAATCGACGTGCTGGGAACCTCCTTCGTCATCCAATCCGATGAAAGCCCCGAACATCTCGCGCGGCTTTCGTCATACGTGAAAGCAAAGATAGAGGAAGTCAAGAGCCGATACAGTTTCGCGGATCCCCTCACCGTCTCCCTGCTCGCCGCGCTCAACATCGCCGACGAGATGTTCAAATCACGAGACGGGAAGGACCCGGCAGGCCCGGCGGAAGAAATCACGAGTGTGGCGGAGCGGCTGATCAGCCGCATTGACGATCAGCTGCTCGAACACACCCCTTACGACGAGGACCCCTCCTCCACCTAGCCTGCGCCTCGCCGTCCCTGCCTACGGCCGGCCTCTCGGCCATCCATGGCCTCGGCCTGGACTCGTCGCCCTCGGCATCGGCTATGGCCCGTAGCGGCATCCTTCCACGCCGACGATCCGGGACGCCACGTGATTGGCGAGCCGGGCGCTTTGCAGAGGATCGGCGCCGGCGAGACTCGCGAACAGGAAGCCGGCGGCAAAAGCGTCGCCCGCGCCGGTCGTATCCACGACCCGAACAGGCACTCCGGGCACCGCCTCGCATCTTCCGTTCCACCCGACGAGGCACCCCTTCGCCCCCGCCTTCATCACGACCAGCGGGGCGAGCGCGGAGGCCTCCGACACGCAGTCCTCATCGCACGACGTCCCGACGAGGATGGCCAGCTCGTCCCTGTTGCCGAACAGGATGTCAACGTTCCCCGGTATCCAGGCGCGGAATCTATCGCCGAACCGGCGGACAGCGAAGGGATCGGCAAGGTCGAATGCAATGGAAATCCCGCGCCCGCCTTCCCGTGCAAAGGCGGCTGCTTTCTCCGCCGCCCGGCGCTGGTTGTCCGTGTCCCAGAGGTAGCCCGTGAGATAGAGCATCCGCGACTCGGCGAGCCGCGCCAGGTCGAGATCGGCCGGCTCGAAGTCGCGGCAGGCGCCCAGGTACGTGTTCATCGTGCGCTCGCCGTCCGGTGTCACGAGGATGACCGAGGTGCCCGTGGGGGTCGCCTTCCTGACGAGGGCGGCGCTGACCCCTTCCCTTTCCATCCGCGCCGCAAAGTCGTCTCCCGTGGGATCATTCCCGATTGCCCCGTTGAAAACAGGAGGGGCCGAGTCAGGCGCCGCGGCGCCCGGGGCTCCCAGGACAGATTCGGAGAACGCACGACCCGCGGCCCCGCTGAGCCACGCGATTCCCCGCGTGGTGTTCGCCGCGCTTCCTCCCGGCATGGTATGCGGCGAGCGGATCTCCTTCAGAAGCGCCGCGATCTCCCCGTACTCCACCAGGTGCATGGTTCCCGGCTGCTTCCCGAAGCGCGATAAGAACTGGTAGTCGACGTGGGCGATGATATCCATGAGGGGGTTCTCGACACCAAACAGCGAATACACCAGGCTCCTCCTCACCTGCTATGAATTGACACAGGCATTGGCAAGACGTATAGTCCGTAATACTAAGGAAGCGACACTCCGATGTCCATCGTCACCAGCCAACAGCTTATCCAGTACTACGAGAGATACCGGGCGACTGAAGTCACATTCAACAAGCAGGTGATCACGGCCACCGGTCTGATGCCGCGCAATATGTACCTGAGGGTGCTCGATCGTCAATTGCCCTGCACCCTGTTCTCCAGCTCACTGGCAAGCGCCCGCGTGATCGCCAACGTGAAGGCGAACTTCTTCCTGGACCTGAAACGGCCGAATACCCGGCTCGCCCTGCACTGGTGTTTCAAGCTGGCCGACAAGGCGGAGCCGATCACATTCTTCGTGCCGTGCCGCGCCACGGGGTTCACCCACTTCAATGTGCAGAAGCCGGGCGTGCAGATGCTCACCGTCGAGTACACCCAGAAACCGCCCAATGATCTGATCGGGATCCTCGGCGGCCTTCTGGAGGCGAACTGGAACTCCCAGCAGCGAAAGGAGGAGAGGATTGCCATCACTCCCGAAAACATTAAAAAGCTCGGCATGGAGTCCCGAGACGCCGTCCTGTTCATCGGCGAAAGCCAGCGTCCCTGCATCCTCAGGGACCTGTCCTTCATAGGGGCGGAGGTGCTGACGTCCCGGCTGACCGAATCTGATGCGGGCAGACCGATAAGCCTCAGGATCGCCAAGGGCGAGCAGGCGGCGGACATGACACTGCAGGGAACCATAACCCGCGTGGAGGAAGTGGGGGGAAGGAAAGACATCAAGGCGGTGGCAATCGAGTATGCTTCTGATACGCCGATCAGCTACAAGCTCCTGATAAACTCGTTCATCACCTCCGCGCGCAAGGCGCCCCGGGAGGGGGAGCAAGGGCAAGTGCCGGGGCCCGTGCCGGGTCGGCCCGACGAATCGAAACCGGAAGATTCGGCTCCCCCTCCGGACAGCCAGCCGACGGACGTTCGGCCGATAGAGCCGTTCCTGCCCAGCCCCCCCCATCCGCGACGCGGGCCCGACACGGAAGGGGAATCCTCCCCGAATGGATAGCGCGGCCAGGCTGGCGAACGTCGGCTATGTCTCGATCGCCCAGACTACCCAGCGACAAATCGGGGATTTCATCCTCGATCCCAAGATTCTCCTCCCCGTGGAGCTGCCCGCCGGGCAGGCGACCATTAAAGCCGGCGAGCTGAGCTGGGAGGCCATTGTCGCGGGCACACTCAAGGTGCTGGCATGGGACTCGACGAACGCATACGCGGACTACTACAGGCGGTTCGTGCTCGCCGTGAAGCCGGACATCAAGGATGAGTTCACGCATATCGGAATCCTGAAGGCACGCAACGGCGAATCGGAGGTCGCCATAGAGATATTCCGGGCCCTGGAGGGCCTGTTCCCCGACGATGCAGTCACCCACATGAACCTGGCATTGGCCTACGAGGAGCGCGCGCGGCAGCTGGAAAAACTGGAAGAAGAAGGGAAGGCGGACGAGTATGTAGGGCTGGCGTTCGAGGCCTACAAGGCAGCCCTCGCCGCCGACCCGACGCTGCCGGCCATTCATTACAACGTGGCCTACTTCTACCTTCACCAGCGCTCATTCGAAAAAGCACGTGAACACCTCGAGGTGTTCACGAAGACCGGAACGGACTCAACCCGTGTCACGGAGGCGCGCCGGCTGATCCGGGAGATAGACGAACAGGGACTCATGGATGGGCTCTTCCAGAAGGCATTCGACAGCATCCGCCTGGGCAAGGAAGCGGAAGGAATCGTCCACATCGAGAAGTTTCTTTCCTCCCGGCCCGCCGTGCCCAATGCCTGGTTTCTGCTCGGGTGGGCATATCGAAGGCTCGCGCGGTACGCGGAAGGCAAGGATGCCTTCCTGAAGGCTGTTTCCCTGGGCGCGCCGCACGCCGACCTGTTGAACGAGCTGGCGATCTGCCTCATGGAGCTCGGGGAGCTCGCGGAAAGCGGAAAAAGGCTGCGGGAGGCGCTGGCCCTCGAGCCTGAAAATACCAAGGTGATTTCCAACCTGGGGATCGTTGCCCTCAAGTCCGGGAGGCGGGAAGAGGCGCTCGGGTTCTTCCGCACGGTGCTCGAGATCGAACCCCAGGACCGCATTGCCGCCCGCTACATAGAAAATCTTTCAAAAGAATCCTGAAAAAAAGCCTAATCCTTAAACTTCCATATGTCGAAAAAAGGACTGAGGGTAACTCCGGTCAAGGCCCGGGGCTCATCCCCTTTCTCCGCTACTCTGTGTATCGGCGTGCCTGGAAGGCCGGTCAAGGGAAATCGGCGAAAGGAAAGAGCAGAGGGGGAGACCGGAAGCCCCATGAACCGTGCCGGTGGCACGGGTACGCCGTGGCGTGCCACGGAAGTCCCACGTCGCGCAGGAGGCGCGGCCATACACACACGCCCCGGGCATGGATGCCCGAGGCCAATCTTCAGGGAGGAAGGTATGATCATCAATCACAACATGAGCGCGATTTTCGCGGATCGGCAGCTCAAGCTGAACGACCTGCTCCTGAGCAAGAGCATGGAGAAGCTCTCCTCGGGAAGCAGGATCACCCGCGCCGGTGACGACGCCTCGGGTCTCGCCGTGTCGGAAAAGATGCGCTCCCAGATCCGCGGTCTCCGCCAGGCCAGCTCCAACGCCGCAAACGGCATCTCTTTCATCCAGACCACCGAGGGTTACCTCCAGGAGAGCCAGGACATCATCCAGAGGCTGCGCGAGCTCTCCGTGCAGGCGGCCAACGGCATCTACACCGACGAGGACAGGATGCAGATCCAGGTCGAGGTTTCCGCCCTGGTCAACGAGGTGGACCGCATCGCCTCTCACGCGCAGTTCAACGGCATGAACATGCTCACGGGACGCTTTGCGCGCCTCGAGGGGGCGAACGTGATCACCGCCTCCATGTGGCTGCAGATCGGGGCCAACATGGACCAGCGCACGCGCGTGTTCATCGGCACCATGACCGCGGGGGCCCTGAAGATGAGGAACATCGGCACCCGGGAGATCATCTCCCTGTCCACCCCGGACGGGGCCAACCGCTCGATCGGCACCCTGGATTCGGCGCTGAAGGTGATCAACAAGCAGCGGGCGGACCTGGGGGCGTACCAGAACAGGCTGGAGTACGCGGTGAGGGGCCTGGACGTGGGGGCGGAGAACCTGCAGGCGGCGGAGTCCCGCATCCGCGACGCGGACATGGCCACCGAGATGGTGGAGTACACCAAGAACGCCATCCTGACCCAGGCGGCCACGGCAATGCTCGCCCAGGCGAATACCAAGCCGAGAACGGTCTTGCAGCTGCTCCAGTAGGGGAGTACATTGTAGGGTAGCGTCACGCAGCCGCGCGGATTGGCGCGCGCCGTGGCAGGGGAACTTCACGCTGCGCGGGACGGACCGCAGTCCAGGTGAAAGTTTTCCGTTCTGGTCTTTGAAAAAGAACCCTCCTGACGTGTGTTGGGAAAAAGGAAGTCATGCCCCAGGCGCCGCCGCCACCTCGCGGCGGCAGGGGCTGATTTCCTTGTTGATCGGGGAAACGGGGAACGGTGGGAAGGCAGGCGCGAGATCCTTCCCGTGAACAATCCCGACAGCACACGGGGCAGGAATGCCGGAGGCACGGATGCCTCCCGAGAAGTCAAGGAGGGTCACATGATCATCAACCACAACATGAGCGCTCTGTTCGCGAACAGGCAGGTCAAGTTCAACGAGCTCGACCTGAACAGGGACATCGAGAAGCTGTCCACCGGTATGCGGATCAACAGGGGCGGCGACGATGCGTCCGGTCTGGCCGTATCCGAGAAGCTCCGCTCGCAGATCCGCGGGCTCAACCAGGCGGGCAGGAACATAGAGAATGCGACGTCCTTTATCCAGACCACGGAAGGCTATCTGGCAGAGACGCAGGATATCATGCACCGACTCCGGGAGCTGGCTGTCCAGTCGGCGAACGGAATCTACTCAACCGAAGATCGGGCGCAGATACAGGTCGAAGTCTCGCAGCTGGTCGACGAGGTCAACAGGATCGCGTCCCATGCCCAGTTCAACGGGATGAACATGCTCACCGGTCGGTTCGGCAATCCATCACAGGGTGGGGTCGTTCCGGACTCGATGTTCTTCCAGGTCGGACCAAACATGGACCAGCGCAAGCAGGTGTTCATCGGTACCATGACGGCAGGGGCGCTGCATATCGGGGGGATTTCAATCTCCACGCCCGACAAAGCCAACCAGGCCATCGGTTCGGTGGACGCGGCCATGACGAGGATTTCGAAGCAGCGCGCCGATCTCGGCGCCTACCAGAATCGCTTTGAGATGGCTGCCCGGGGGGTCGCGGTTGCGGCGGAGAACATGCAAGCCGCCGAATCTCTGATTCGCGATACAGACATTGCGGCACAAATGGTCAGCTACACGAAGAACCAGATTCTGATGCAGTCCAGCACTGCGATGCTCGCGCAGGCCAACCTGAAACCAAGGTCGGTCCTGCAGCTGCTCCAGTAGACAGACTGCTCAGTTTCGCACCGTTCCCGACGGGAGAGGCTTCTGGACGTCGCTTCTTCCGAGTTGGCGATGGGGCGGGGAGGTCGCGCCCTCCCTCCCATCTTTACCAAATCCCGTCATGAGTGCGCGGGGATACCGCGCAACCGTCCATGACAGGTACCGCGGGGTACCGCGGTAGGCTTGGCGGCGGAGCCGCCAAGAAGCTACTCCCCGAGGATTCCAGGCACGACGGGAGGCAAAGTACATGGAGGTACTGCTATGAGTATGGAGATACCGGGAATTCTTAAAGGCAGTCCCGTGCCCGATGTCCTCTTGAAGGAGGCGCGGGCGGCGGATCGACCACCCCGGCCTCAGCCAGAGCCGGAACAGCAAAGGCTCTCGCGCCAGGAGATCGAAAACCAGGCAAAGGCGCTGGAAAGGACGTTCCTCGCCTTCAACCGACGGGTCGTCCTGTCCGTGAACGAGCAGATCAACCAGGTCATCATCAAGGTGGTTGACGCTGAAACCGATAAGGTAATCAAGGAGATCCCCGCCGAGGAAATCCAGCATCTGATCGCCAGAATCAAGGAGACGATCGGCCTTCTGGTCGACGAGAAGATCTGACGTGACGCCTCGGGAGGGGAACAACGGCCGCACAGATGTCAGACTTGTCCATCCCGGGCGTCACCGATAAGTACAACACCCAGAAAATCATCGACGCCCTGATGGCGGCCAAGAGGGAGCCCCTGACGCGCATGCAGAAGGAGCTCACCGTCGAGCAGCAGAAGAAAACCGTCTGGCAGGATGTCACGCGAAAAGTGTCCGGACTGCGCGACACCGCGCGGCTGCTCTACGGGTTCCAGAACCCTTTCAATGACAGGGTCGCCGCTTCTTCCGACGATCGGACACTCGTGGGAACGGCGACCCGCCAGGCGGTGGAAGAAACCAAGAAGATACTGGTCAAGAAGGTTGCCACCGCGGACCGGTTTCTCTCGCGGTCGCTTCCCCGGGATTTCACCGTGGATCCGGGGCAGTACACCTTCAAGGTGGGAGACAAGCAGGTTTCGCTCTCCTGGAAGGGCGGGTCGCTGCGCGGATTCGCGGATGCGCTGAACGCGAAGGGCGGCGACATTCTCACCGCGTCGGTCGTGAATGACACCAAGGCCACGCAGGTGCTCCTTGTCGAAGGAAAGCTTACCGGCAGCACGAATCGCCTCTCCTTCCTGGACAAGGCGGCCGACCTTGCTGTCCAAACCGGGCATGCTGCAGCGCGCGCAAACCGGCACGCGGCAATTGGCCGTAGATCAGAAGGCCCTCACGCAGTGGACCCGGCCGCTGACACCGGACGCGTACCAGGTGCAGGGCGGTACCCTCACGGTGAACCCCGGCGCCGAGCTGAAGATCCCCGTCAGCCCCGCAATCCCGCTCAACAAGAACATGGTCCTCGAGCTCTCGGTGAAAGTGGAGAAGCTTCCCGAGGCATTGGGGGTCGAGGCAAAGCCTCCTCCCGGGCCATCCATCCCTTCGACGGGCGGCATCGATTTCAAGGGCGTGCACGTCGAAAGCGCCCCCTCCGAGACGCCGCTGCCCGGTGTGGCAGCCCCCCACTCCCCCCGAAAACATCACGGATCTGCAGAGCCTCTTCATGGAAGGGGACGGCAAGGTCATCCCCCTGCCGCCCCTCCCGGACTCCGCGGAATACCAGAGGATCCAAATCCCCGTCGGGGAGATGGCATCGACGCTGGACGCGCTGGATCTGCGCAATCGCAACACGTATCGCAAGCTCGACGTGAAGGACATCTCGATCTTCGACAAGACGCAGCGGGGAGACTACACGCCCACGAACGCGCTGTCGGAATCCGGGGACGCCCTCATCGAGATGGACGGGATCGAGGTGAAGAGAGGGACGAACAATATCGACGACCTCATACCCGGCGTCACTCTTACGTTGAAGGCCCCGAGCGACACGCCGGTGGAGCTTGCCGTGAAGCACGACGTGGAGGGGATCAAGAAGCAGGTCATGGGCCTGGTGGGTTCGTACAACCAGATCATCACGGACCTCGACGTGCTCACGCGCAAGGACGAGTCGATCATCGAGAACGCCACCTACCTGACGGATGACGAGAGGAAGAAGGCCAGGGACAATCTCGGGCTTCTCTTCGGCGATCTCTCGCTGCAGCAGCTCAAGAGCTCGATGCAGAATATCATGATGAACCCCTACCCCACTTCCCTGGGCAGGGACCTCAGCCTCCTGGCGCAGATCGGCATCTCCACGGACACGCGGGCGCCGGGCGCCGGTGGCATCGACAAGACCCGACTGCGCGGCTACCTGGAGATCGACGATCCGAAGTTTACCGCCGAAGTCGAGCGGCACGCCGAGGGAGTGAGGCAGCTCTTCGGGAACGACACGACGGGGGACCTCGTCGTGGACTCGGGGGCCGCGTACAAGCTGGACGCACTTCTGACCCCCTACGTCGCGACGGGTGGCATCATTCCCCAGCGGGCGACCACGCTTGACCAGCAGATCGCGGCCTCCAACAGGGATATTGCCAATTACAAGCGGAAGCTCGATGATTACCAGGCGGAGTTGAAGCGAAAGTACGGTGAGATGGGGGGCGCCCTGGACACTCTTCAGAAGAGCTCTCAGTCGATGCAGAACTTCAACAAGCAGAACAACCAGTAAGAGGAGACCCCGTGCGCCTGACGATCAACGGTGAGCAGGTGAGCTACTCCCTCGAGAAAGAACGCACGCTGGGAGAAGTGGTGCGGGGGATCCAGACCTGGCTGGCCGATGCCGGATTCCTCATCACGGGCATGCACGCGGCGGGCGCATCCGGAGGCGGCGCGCAGGACCTTTTGCGGGCTCCCCCGGCCGATTGGGGTGGAACAGCGGTGGGATCGGTGCGGGAGCTGGACGTACAGGCCACTCATACCGGGGCGCTGAAGCTCGAACACTGGCGGACCGTCGACGCGTGGATGGGAATGCTCGCCGACGAGATCAAGTCCACGGGAGCAGGCATCCATCCGGAGCCGGGTGCGGACACTCTGGAGAACCTGCTTGCCGACCTTCCGGACACGATCGAGAGTCTTCGAACAAACCCCTTCCTTCCACCTGGTTCCGACGCGATAGACAGGTTCAAGGCGCTTTTCAAGGGACACGGGACGGCCGAGGGAGCGCCGCAGGGCACGGTGCGCGAGGCTGCGGCCGCGGTACGCGCATGGCCCGCCGAGCGGGCGCGCGAGGCAGCTGCCCTGATTGGCGAGCTCCGCGCAGGGCTCCAGCAGCGCATCGCGGACGCCTCCCGGCCCGCGGAAGCGCTGGCTCGATGCGCGGCAAGAGTGCGGGATTCGCTGGCGCGCCTCCCGAACGTGTCGCTCCTCCTGCAAACCGGCCATGACAAGGACGCCATGGACATCGTGATCGGGTTCGCCGACACGGTGCAGGCCCTCCTCGTGCTGGTGCCTTTCCTCGCCCCCGATCACGAGCGCGGGAAGCTGCTCGCCGAGTTCACCCCCGTGCTGAAAGAGCTGGTTGCCGCATTCGGCGCGAAGGACTCGGTGCTGATCGGCGACCTCCTGGAATACGAGGTCGCACCCCGCATGGAGCGGCTCGCCCCGCTTCTGGAGAAGACCGCATGATCCTGCTCCAGGCCGGGGGCCAGTACAGCAGCGCGTTATCAGCCGACCCGAACATGTTCCTCTACTTTGCGCTCGGCTTTGGCGGAATCGTGGTGCTCCTCCTGGTCGCCTCTCTGATCAGCAGGCGGCGCGGGCCGCGCTCCGAGGCCGATCTCCAGCGTTACAACAGCGGGATTTTCCGGCGTACGGCAAAGTCGCTTGGGCTGCCGGAGCCGCACGTTGCCATGCTGGAGAACCTGGTGCGGCTGTGCAAGGTCAAGCAGCCCTTCCTCGTGTTCTCCAGCGCGAGCCTGCTGGACGACACGCTCAAGAAAGGCCTGTATTCCCTCGAGAGCGCCCGGGACCTGCCGCCGGAGGAGCGGGAGAAGCGCAGGGCGATCATCTTCCAGATCAAGCAGATCATCGAGGGCAACGCGCGCAAAGGGGCCGTGCTGAACTCCACTACCTTCCTCCGGCCGGGCCAGAACCTGTCGGTCACTCCTGAAGGCGCGGCGGCGTTCTCCAGCAGGGTCACTTCCAACATGAAGGACTTCCTCACCGTGGCGGCGCCGGCGGCCCCCGCGGGCGCCGCCACGCGATGGATGCGGGGGACGAAGCTCGCCGTGTACCTCTGGCGGGACAACGATGCAGGCTATTCCTTCGTCTCGAAGATCCTCGGCTATGACACGGTGAAGGGGGTCTCCAGCATCCTCATCCAGCATTCGAAGACACTGCGCAGGGAGCAGCGGCGCAGAAGCAGGCGAAGGGAGCTGATGCGGGCGTGCTTCTACTATCCCATCCGCATCGCGGAAGATCAGGGCCGCAAGGGGGACAGGAAAGCGGTCGTGGAGCTGAACATACGGACCCTCGGCACGGTTGTCGACCTTTCCGCCGGCGGCTGCGCCATCCAGACTCTGAACCCGTTCGACAAGGGCAAGCTCGTCATGATCGAGTTCGACATCGACCGGCAGGTGCCGGTGCGGACCTTCGGAAAAGTGATGCACGTGCGCAAGCAGAAGACCCGCGGCGGCGTCATGCACGTGAAGTTCACGCGCGTGACGCAGCAGCATCTGAACAGGATCAGCGAGTTCGTCTATGATTTCTCCCGCCCCACCACGCTGGGCCAGGTGCGCCAGCAAATGGACCGGTCCATCCCGGGCAGGCAGGACACGAGTACCTCTCCGCGTTGACCCCGCGCCGAACATTGACCGAGGTGTGCCTTTCCACTACTCTCCAACCGTGAGCACGGACGGTCCCCTGCGCCATCACAGCGCAAGCCCCGAGGAGACGATCGCGTTGGGCGCGCGCATCGGCGCGCGTATTGCGGGGAATTCCGCTGACGGCGCGCTCGTGCTGCTGATCGGGCCGCTCGGCGCGGGCAAGACGGTCCTGGCAAAAGGAATCGCGCGCGGCCTCGGAATAGAGGAGCAGATCATCAGCCCCACGTACACGATCGTCTCCGAGTACGGCTCGGGACGCGTGCCCCTGCATCACGTCGACCTGTACAGGATCGAGGGGACGGAGCAGATGGAGAACCTCGGCCTGGAGGATATCGTGCGCGGGAACGGAATCGTGGTCGTGGAATGGGGAGAAAAGCTCGCGCCGAGCCTCGTTGCCGCGGCAACAGACCGCGAGCCGCGCATACGGGTGACCATCGCGATGGCGGCGGACGGCGGCCGCGATATCACGGTGGAGGACATCCCGGTATGAATGTCCTGGCCATCGACACTGCCACTGAAACGCTCGCGCTTGCCGCAGCCCGGGGCGACTCCTGGGCGTCGCTGTGCCTGCGCCGCGGTCTCCAGCACTCCCGCGCGCTGCTGCCCCTCGCCGAAAGCCTCCTCACGCAGCTGGGAATGAATGCGACGGACCTGGAGCTCCTGGTCTGCTCGCGAGGGCCGGGCTCCTTCACGGGCATCCGGATCGGCCTCGCCACCGCGATGGGCATCAGCCACGGAAGGGGAATCCCGCTCGTGGGCGTGTCCACCCTGGATGCCATTGCGCGCCCGTGGGCGGCGCACGACGGCGACGTGTGCGCGGTCATCGACGCGCGCAAGGGCAAGTATTACGCGGCCCTTTTTCGCGCGGGGGCCCTTCAGGGCACGTACCGTGACGTCTCCCCCGCCGAGCTGACACAGCTTCTCGCGGCCGCCGACAGGCCGCTGCTGGCAGGTCCTGACGCGCCCCGGATCGGGGCGCTGCTGGGCGACGACGGACGGGGGGTTGCGCGCACGGACTTCTTCGATCCTCGCTCACTCCTGCGCATCGGCGTGGAACAATTCGAGAAGCAGGGTGCGGATCCTTCGTCGCTTCAGCCCTTGTACCTTCGCAAGAGCGAGGCAGAAATTGCGAGTGGCGTATGAGCACGCGTGACGAGAGTAAAATGCCGCCAGGAGCGGCCGGCAAAATGCCGCCAGGAGCGGCCGGTGAAATGCCGCCAGGAGCGGCCGGTGGCAATGCGCGCAGGGACGAGCCCCTTGACCTGGAGCTTGTTGAAGAGCCGGCCCCGGGAACGGCGAGGCGGGGCGCGAATTGGACTCTCCCGAGTTCATCGCCTGGAAGAACTCCTACCTCAACGAACGGCTGCCCAGCCTCTTTCTCGACGGAACCCTGAAGATCCTGCGGGTGAATGACACGTTCTGCAGGATGTACGCGTGCGAGCCCGAGATGACGGGCGTGTATTTCACCCAGTTCTATGCGCCCTATTTCAATGAGAAGAGAAGCGCCGAGCTGTTCCGCGCGGTCCGCTCCGCCGACAACGGATTCATGTGGCGCGGCAGGGTGGAAAAGATCGCCACGGACAGGCTGCTCAACGTGTCAAAGATATGGATCATTCCGGTGCGTCAGAGCCCGGGGGCACTGCCGCGCGCCTACAGCGCCGTCTGCCTGGACATCACGGAGGAACACCGGCAGCTCCTCCAGAGCACGTTCACGAGCCTGCTGGGAGCGGCGCGCCTGAAGGACAATGACACGGGAAATCACATCGAGCGGGTCAACAGGTATGCGCGCAGCCTCGCGGAGGACCTGGTCGGCAGGCCGGAAACACCGGACGTGGACCACGAGTTCGTCGAAACCATCGGGCTCGTGGCCGCGCTGCATGACGTGGGCAAGATCGGCACGCCGGACGACATTCTCAACAAGGCGGGAAAGCTGGAAGCCTGGGAATGGGACGTCATGAAGCAGCACACGACGAACGGCGCGTATATTCTTTCCACATATCCCCACCCGATGGCACGGGAGATCGCGCTGCGTCATCATGAGCGGTGGGACGGAAGCGGGTACCCGCACGGCCTCAGCCAGGACCTCATTCCCATCTCGGCACGCATCGTGTCGATTGCCGATGTGTATGACGCCCTGAGGATGCGCCGCGCCTACAAGGAGGCCTTCACGCACGAGCAGGTCCTGGAAAGCATGGGCGGCGAGTCAGGGTCGCACTTCGATCCGTTCCTGGTCACGCGTTTCATGGCGATATCGGAATCTTTCCGATCGATCTTCAGCGAGCTTGCGGATCCTTCTTAGGCGGGATGCCGCCGGGAGCGGCCGGTGGCTTCGTGGAGGGAGCGGCCGGTGGAATGCCGCCAGGAGCGGCCGGTGGAGTGCCGCCAGGAGCGGCCGATTTGCCGGATGCGGGGTTTGTGCCCATGAGCCCCTGCAGGCTCGGCAGGGTCTGCGGTGCGGCGGAGGCAGCGGCGCGGTTCTCCTCCTGTATCGCCGCATAGACCTCCCGGCGATACACCTTGACCTGGGAGGGCGCGTTGATGCCCAGCTTGACCTGGTCTCCCTTGATGTCGACCACGGTGAGCTCGACCTGATCGCCGATCATGATGCTCTCGCCGATGCGGCGCGCGAGGATCAGCATGAAGCGCCTTGCCTGGCCCGGGCAAGCTCATCCAGAATGACGTGACGCACTCCCCACCGGGGGTTGCTGCTGATCGATTGCCGACCTTCGCGCGTGCGCCGATTCAGGATGAGCGGTCCCTGGAGGTTCGCGGTCATCAGGGAGGAGTTTTCCGGAATGGTGACGATGGCGAAAACGAGCCCGTCCTCTCCCGCGGCAACCCCGATTTCCTCGAGCTCGCCCGGGTCCACGTCCGGAGTGTAGTCCGGCCGGAAGAACAGCGGGTCGATCAGCACAAAAGCCACCTCGACGCGCTCGACCGACTGAAGCCAGTAGAAAGGCTGCTGGGTGGCGTCCAGAAGCACGAACTCGCGCAGATTTTCGAAACCGAACAAGCCCCGGGGAAATCTTATCCGCTGGCCTTCAGCGATCTCCACTTCTCCATACGGCTTGGTGAGCACTTTCATGGCTTACCTCAGGAAGTCCAGCAGCTTGGGGCGATTCAAGACGCGCGCCGTTGCCGCAAGCGCCGCCTCGTGGGTGAACTCCAGGGTCTTGAGCTGGGTAATGGCGTCCGCCATGTCCAGGTCGCGTTCCTGAGAGTCGAAGCGGATCAGCTCCGGCTGCTGGAAGGCGAGCCTCTTTGCCACGGTGTCGAGCCTGTTGTCGCGCGCCCCGATGTCACCCAGCACGCCGGCAAGGGTCGTAATGGAATCCTCGATCCCCCGCAGGCCTGCGCCCCCCACCTTTTCGCCGGCGCCCTCGAACATGGCGTTGCGAAGATTGATCACCATGTCGAAGATGGATCCGCCGAACACCCGCGCGCTTCGCGCCACATTCAGCGGGGGACGGTCGCCGCCCGGCGCCAGGATGCCCAGGTCCTGCAGCACGGTCCCCCCGCCCATGTCCTCGGCCCAGATCTGATGGGGAAGCGTCGTGCTCAGCACCAGGGAATTGCTCACGGGATCGAGGCTCGCGCGGACGGGCGCGGCTGAATCGTTTATCTTTGCCGCAATTGCCGACAGAGTGTCACCGGGGGAAAGGCGTATTTCCGCCCCGTCGATGCGGATCGTGGAGCTCGCCTGCACCCGGTACTGGCCCGCGTCCACGGTGGAATAGATCTGCTGCTGCTCGGCCCAGAATGCGACGTTCCCCGGCAGGTTGATGTCCACCGTGGCGCCTTCCTGTACCTCCGCCGCGCCCCTGTCGATGTTGCCCAGGTAGTCCACCGAGACCACCCTGTCCGAGCTCCCGCCGGGCACCCGCCCCGTGGTCGTTCGGAAAGGAGTTGTCTTCGAGAGGGTTCCCGCAAAGAGGGAATTGCCGCTCTGGTCCTTGGAGTTGGCGATCGTGAGCAGCTCTCCCAGGAGCTGATCCACCTCTTCGCCCATGTAGCCCATCTGCGACTTGTCCACCGTGCCGTTGGCGCCCTGCACGGCCAGCTCGCGGACCCTCTGCAGGATGTCCATCGCGCTGCGCAGGTTGCCTTCCCCGCTGGAGAGCGTGTTGCGCACGGACTCGATGTTCTTGCCGAACCTGTCCGCGCGCATGATCTCGGACTGAAACCGCGTGGAGCGGGAGGCGGCAAGCGGGTCGTCGCGCAGGTCCTTGATCTTCGACTGCGCGCCCACCTTGTTCGTCATCTGGTTCATATCGAACTCGCGCAGCTCCCGGTAGTAGCTGCTGTCGAAAGTCGGTTGTTGTGAGCTGATCCTCTTCATTCCTGTCCGTCCTTACACGCCCATCCTGTTGATGATGATGTCGAGCATCTTGTCGAAGGTCGACACGAAGCGCGCAATCGCCGCGTAGCCGTTCTGGTACGTGATCATCGTGGAAAGCTCTTCGTCGACATTCACGCCGGAGATCGATTCACGCAGGTCCTTGAGGTCTTTCATCACGAGCTTGACCGTGTCGAGGCTGCGGTTCGCCTCTTCGCCCTTCAGCCCGATGCCGGCCACCCTGTCCGCAAAATAGCTGTCGAAGGTGGAGGTGACGCCTACCATGACAGGGGTCGTGCGAAGCTGCGCAATGGCGAGGGCGGACGTGCCGTCCCCGACGCCGTCTGATTTTCCATCCACTCCGGAAGCTGCGGCGATTGACCCCGGATTCTGCAGGAGGCGCTCATTCACCTCGATCCAGCCCGCGGGGTGCGCAAGCGGCGCCACGGCGTACGAGGACCCGTCCGCCTGCGTGAGCGCCTGCACGGCGTCCGCGCGGCTCCATGCGTAGGCGCCGGCAGGGCCCGGTGCCTTGAGAATGCCGCTGTAGCCGACGAGGAACTGGCCGGAGTCTTCCAGGCTCCGGATCACGAAATCGGGGTTCCGCGTGTCGGCCGCTGGTGTCGCCTTCAGGGAAAGCCTGCCTTCCGAGTTCAGACGTGCGACCACCTCGGCGCCGGACAGGTTGATACGGGTGACGAGGTCCTCGACCGTATCGGTGGGATGGTAGGTTACGGTGACCGCGCCGTCGGCTCCCGGGAGCGTGAGGACGCCCTCGAGGCCTATCTGGTCCTTCGCCTTCAAGGCATTGGAGCCCGTGACGCGAAATACCCACGTGGAGTCCGGGACACCGGTGCCCCTCGAATCGTAGTTGCCGGCGACATTGGTGATGAACGGCCGCTCCACGAAGAAGTCTGCTCCCTTCTCACCGTTCAAGCCGAAGCCCTGCCGATGGATCTCGTTCACGAGGTCCGTGAAATTGAGCGAGAGGAGGTCGAGGCTCTGGATCTCCTGCCGCGCATCCCCGTCGCGGACCTGCAGCAGCGAGGCGATCTTGCCGCCGCGGAGGCTCACCGGGCCGCGCGTATCGTCCCAGACGAGGTTGGAGTATCCCTCGTTCGTCCTGTCTGCCTGGAGGGCAATCGTCTCGTGGTGCAGGCCCTGGACGAGATGCGTGCCGCCCGTGGTGACGACGAACTCTCCCGCCGGATCGTTGGTCCTTATCGTGATGTCCACGAGGGAGGAAAGCTGGCCCACCAGCAGGTCCCTGCGGTCCAGGAGGTCATTGGGGTTGTCCCCGAGGGCCTGGGACTTGACGATCTGGCCGTTCAACAGCGCGATCTGCCGGGTGAGCTCGTTCACCTGGGCCACGGTGCCCCGGATATCGTCCTCCACCATGTCGCGCACTCCCTTGAGGCGCTGATAGCGGTCGTGGATCCCGTCCACGAGTGATTTGCCCTTTTCCAATACAGAGCGGCGTGACGCCATCTCGGTGGGATTGAGGGAGAGGTCCTGCCATGACCCCCAGAACTGGTCCATCAGGGCGCGCACCGAATGATCGGTGGGCTCATTGTAGACCTGCTCCATCATCAGGATGTACTTGTCCCGGGAGTCCCAGTAGCCCTGCACGTTCTGCTCGGACACGATGCGTCCCTCGAGCAGCATGTCCTTGAGCCGCTCGATGCGCGTCACGTCCACGCCCTGTCCGATCTGCCCCGGGGTCTCCTCCCGATTGAGCTGCGGCTCGTACAGGGGCAGAGTCGCGTGCATCTCGACGCGCTGTCTGCTGTACCCCTCGGTGGCGGCATTGGAAAGATTGTGCCCGATGGTCTGGAGCCCCTGGGTGGTGGCGACGAGCCCCCGCTTGCCGAGCTCGATGGGGGCGAAACTGGATTGCACGGCGTCCTCCTACTGGTGGCGGTCGACGAGAAGCGCGCCGCTCACGCCTGTGGGCGTGCCCCGACGGGAGTAGATCCTGCCCTTGCGGTAGGGGAATATCTGCTCGAGTATCCGGTTGAGCGCATCCGCGAGCGTCTCCGCCGAGTAGCGCATCCTGCCCGTGGCGGTCTTCAGCCGCACGACACTCACGCGCAGCCTGCGCCAGCCGTCCTCGAGTCCGGCCCGCGCCTCCTCGGGCAGCGCGGGCATGAGCGCGGAGAAGGTCGTCTCCCGCGGCATCTGCATGGCGGCGCGCAGGCGTACGAATGCCTCGTCCCGGAGGGAGTCCGCCTCCACGATTTCCTCCGCGGCATGCTCGATGCCCTGGGCACGCACAAGGCCGGCATTCCAGCTCTTCTCCTGGAAGCACTCGCGCAGGCGCTCCACTTCGCGGCCCAGGCGGTCGAAAAGCTCCGTCTCCTGGTCCATGCGGACCTTCAGCGTCTGCCAGAGGACATTCGTCTGCTCATCCATCGCTTCGCTCCTCTTCCTTCCTTCAATGTCGGAAGAACTTTCCTTCCCATGAGCGCGGCAATCTGCTATCTTTGGCGGGGAGACATTCATGACCACTGATCGTGACCTGATCATCATTGGCGGAGGCGGGGCAGGTCTGTCCGCGGCGCAGTACGGCGCCCGCGCAAACCTGCGCACGCTCGTCCTGGAGGAGTTTGCCTCCGGGGGCCAGGCGCTGCTCATCGACGCGCTGGAGAACTACCCGGGGTTCCCCGAACCCATCAATGGATTCGATTTCACCCAGAAAATGGAAGAGCAGGCAAAGAGGTTCGGGGCGGAATTCCAGAACGCCACCGTCACGTCCCTGCGCAAGGAGAACGGCTTTTTCGTCGTGGAGACGGACAGGGGACCGATGACCTCCGACACGGTGATCCTTGCAACCGGGGCGGCGCATAAAACACTCGGCGTCCCGGGGGAGGCGGAGCTGGCCGGTAAGGGCGTCTCGTACTGCGCTACCTGCGACGGCCCATTCTTCAAGGGGAAGCGGATGCTCGTGGTCGGCGGCGGAGACGCGGCATGTGACGAGGCCATGTACCTTGCCCACCTGGCCTGCGGCGTCCTCATGATTGCCCGAAAAGAAAAGTTCCGTGCCCAGAAATCGCTTGCCGCGCGCGTGCTCGCAAATCCGAAAATCGAAGTGCGTTTTTCCACCGAGCTGCGCAGGATCTCGGGGTCCCCGAATGTGAGCCAGGTGGTCCTGGTGGACAACAAGTCAGGTCGGGAGTACGAGGAAGCCGTCGACGCAGTTTTCATCTTCATCGGCTCGGATCCCAAGAGCGCGCTTGTCCAGCCGCTGGGAATCGCTCTTGATGACGTGGGCTACGTGGAGACCAACCAGCTCATGGAGACGTCCGTGCCGGGGCTCTATGCGGCGGGCGACGTGCGCGCCACGCCGTTCCGGCAGCTCGTGGTGGCCGCTGCGGAAGGAGCTATTGCCGCCCACGCCGCCGGCCAGTTCATCGATGAGAAGAAAGGCGCGTGCGACTAGTGAGGCCCGCGTGAAGTTTCGGCTCATCGTCCATCCCCGGATGGAGGGCAGGCTCGACATGGCGGTCGACGAAGCCCTTGCCGAGGCGGTGGGGGCCGGCGCAAGCCTCCCGGTCGTCAGGCTGTACGGGTTCGCTCCCCCCACCCTCTCCCTCGGCAGGTTCCAGAGGATCAAGGGGAGGTATTCACCCGCGCTGCTTGCGGAGGATGGCATTACCCTCGTGCGCCGGCCGACGGGCGGCCATGCGGTGCTGCACGATTGCGAGCTCACCTACTCGGTCGCGCTCTCCAAGGAGGAAAGCGGGACTCTGATCGGGGGAGCCAGGAAGAGGGAGGTGTATGAGTTTGTGGCGCGGGTGCTCCTGGCAGGGCTCGCCGAGCTCGGCGTCAAGGGGCAGGTCAATGCGTCCCGGCACGGTGACCTTCACAACCCGGACTGCTTCGGATCGGCCGGCGAATACGAGATCACCGGGCGGGACGCGCGCAAGCTCATCGGCAGCGCCCAGATGACGACACGGAGGGCCATTCTTCAGCATGGGTCCATCCCCCTTGAAAACCCCGGCAGACGCGTCCTGCGCTACATCCGGGTGGATGAGCCCGTGGATTCGCGCGCGCCCACCTGCCTGGACGAGGAGACGGGCCGGAGCCTCACTTTCGAAGAGGTGCGGGAGGCCTTTGCCCGCGCGTTTCAAAAGAATCTCGACACGGAAGAATCCGAGCTGCGCGCGGAAGAAAAGAAAGCGGCGGATCGGATCCTGGCTGCGCGGTACGCGAGCGACTCATGGAACCTCGCATACTGAGGCATCGCGGTACGGCGTACCCGCCGAACGGGTACTCCCGGACTCCGCGGATTTTGCGCCGTGGTATCTGCCGCGCGCGCGCGCGGGGCCGCGCGCTCGTCCTCGCCGCGCTTCTCCTGGCAGCACCCGCGGCGTCAGTCGCGGCGCTCGGCTTCAACGATCCCGGGAGATCCGGCGGTTCTTGCCGCCCGGTTGGCGGGCGCGATGACGAACGAGGAGCTCCTCGGCCAGGTCTTCTTCCTTGGCTGGCAGGGTGTCGGCCCTTCGCCGGACATCCTGCGCTGGATCGGCAGCCGCGGGATCGGCGGGGTCAAGATCTTCCCCCGCAACGTCTCCGACCTTCCTTCCCTCGCGCATGATATCGCGGAAATGCAGGGCCTCGCGGCAAAGAACCGGTTCGCCATCCCCCTTTTCGTGGCCACCGACCAGGAGGGCGGGTGGGTGCGGCAGATCAAGGACGAGACCTCAGTCTCACCGGGCAATCTCGCGCTGGGGGCCTCCGGAGCGCCGGGAGACGCCTATCTCACCGGCTATTACCTCGGCAGGGAGCTGGCGGCGCTGGGCATCAACATGGACTTCGCGCCCACCGCTGACGTGTATTCGAACCCCGAGGCGAGCGTCATCGGTCCGCGCTCATTCGGCTCTGATCCTTCCTCAACGGGCCTTTTCTCGGCCGCGTTCGCGAGCGGAATGAAGAGCGCGGGAGTCCTCTGCACGGCGAAGCACTTTCCGGGGCACGGCTCCGCGGATCAGGACTCCCACGGTCATCTCCCCAAGATCGAGGTGAGCCTCGATCAGCTTCTCCAGCGCGACCTGATCCCTTACCGCATCCTCATCCGCGAGGGGATCCCGGCCGTGATGACGGGGCATCTCGCTTTTCCCCGGATCCTGGGCAGCCTCACCCCCGCGTCCCTGTCCCCTTTCTTCCTGCAGAGCCTTTTGAGAGACAAGCTCGGGTTCCAGGGCCTCGTGATCACGGATGACATGGAGATGGAAGGCGTGCTTGCCGACGGCCTGGATACCCCCACCGCATGCCTCCGCGCACTGGAGGCGGGAAACGACATGGTGCTCGTTTCGCACACGCCGGCGACCCAGGAGCTCACGTGGAAGGCGCTTATCGCGGCCGCCCGGTCGCGCAGGGCATTCCATGCTTCCCTCGAGCAGTCCGTGACGCGCATCCTTGCCGCCAAGCTGCGCTACTTTCGTGGACGCGACGCGCCTCTGAATCCGAACCCGTCGTCGGTAAGGACGCAGGTGCCTGCTCCCGGCGCCCGGGACTTCTTCGTGCAGGTGTCCGCCAGGGCCGCCACGCTCATCGCCGGAAAGAGGATCCCCTACCGGCGGGCCGCAGGAGAAAGAATCCTCCTCTGCGGTCAATTCAACGAGTTCCTTGCCGAAGGCCTGCGCCGCTATCCGGGCGCGGACACCCTGCTTTTCCCCTTCAACCCGTTTTACGGCGCCCGTCCCCAGGACAAGTCATCCGTGCGCACACGCGCCGCTGCATACGATACCGTGATTTTCTGTCTCGCCAACTACAACAGCCTGGACGTGCTTCAGGAGCTCAAGGACATGGGCGGAAAGGTCATCGTCATCTCCGCCCTCAGCCCCGTCTACCTCACCGATGCGTCATGGGTGCAGACGGCAATCGCGGTATACGGCGAGGGCCGCGATTCTTTCCGCGCGGGCTTCGGCGTGCTTGCGGGAGACTTCACGGCCACCGGCCGTCTCCCGGTGAGCTTCGGGGCACAGGCCGTCAAATGAGCTGGCGGCCGGCGGGGCGGAAAGACCTGCCTGCGATCCTCGACTTCCTGCTTCGTGACGAGGCGCTCTGCGTCCCTTTCACCTCGCGCCTGCTGGAGGGCTCGCGCGGCTGCGACGTGTATTTCAACGCGGGTGCAGGGGGAGGCGTCTCCGCGTGCATCCTGTTCACCACGGCAGGGCTCCTGCTTCCTGTGCTGACGGGGGAGGACGCAGGCCATGACGGCCTGGCGGATGTGATCCGGGGCCTGAGCCCGGCCGTCCACTCCATCATGGGCGTCGGCAGGTGCGTCAGCGGGACCGAGGCGCTGCTTCCCCTTCCGCCCACCACCCGCATCGAGTATTTTCTGATGACCCTGCACCGCGCGTCCCTGCGTCCCCTCCTCCCTCGGAATCCCCGGAGGCGCCGTTGTCAGAAAAGCGGACGCATACGACGCGGAGGCCCTCTTCCCCCTGCAGAAGGAGTACGAGCTGGAGGAGGTGGTCATTGATCCCGCGCATTTCAGCGACGCCCAATGTATGAAGATGCTGAAGCATTCACTGAGGGACGAGCTGGTGTATATCGCGGAGATGGACGGCGTGCCCGTGGCAAAGGCGGCGACGAACGCACGGGGATTCGGCGTGGACCAGATCGGCGGCGTCTACACGGTTCCCGAGAAACGAAGCAAGGGCCTGGGGGCCCTGGTGGTGGCCGAGCTTCTGAGGGCGGTGTTCGCCGACAAGGCGGCGGCCTGCCTGTTCGTGAAAAAGCGGAACCGCCCGGCACTCGCGCTCTACGATCGGCTCGGGTTCGCGCCGGTGACCGACTATGTCATCAGCTACTATGGGATGTAGCGGGAAGGGCCCGGTGCCGCGCCGGGCGTGCGCTGACCGCCGGGGCGCCCGCTGCCGGCCCGTCAGCCCTTGATGGCGCCTGCCGCCACTCCCTTGGTGATCTGCTTCCTGAATATCAGGTAGAAGATCAGAAGGGGCAGCATACCGATTGCCAGGGCGGCAAACTGCTTTCCGTAGTCCGCCATCATCGTTCCCGAGAACCTGAGGATGCCCAGGGGCAGCGACTGCAAGGTCGTCTTCGACACGAGGATATTGATCAGGGCAAACTCGTTCCACAGGCCCGTGATGTTCAGGATGGCCACTGTCGTCGCGATGGGGACGGACATGGGCAGAATGATTCCTCTGAAGATCGCGAAGTAGCCCGCGCCGTCTATCCGTGCCGCCTCCACAAGCGCATCGGGAATGCTCTTGATGTACTCCGTTGCGAGATAGATGGCCACGGGAAGTCCCGAGCCGATGTAGACCAGCAGCACTCCCACCCGGTTGTTGTAGAAGAGATGGAAATCGGAGGCCTTCATGAGATGAAGGAACTGGAAGAGGTCTCCCAGGAGCCTGTCCAGCTGCGAGACCTCGATGAACAGCGGGACCATCAGCGACTGGATGGAGAGGAGAATGCCGATGACGAAGCTGCCGTAGATCGGGGCTGTCGCCCTCGACCTGATCTTCGCAAAGGCGAACGCGGCCAGGAGGGAGAACAGGATGATTCCCAGGGACGCTCCGAGCGTGTAGATCACCGAGTTCCCGATGAGCTTGTCGAACTCGCCGATCCTCCACGCGCCGGGATAGTTGACCCAGGCCCATTCGTGGGGAAGGGCGAGCTTGTTGAGTCTGTATTCCGCGTTCGACTTGAACGAGTTGACAAGGAGCCAGACGATGGGGGAAACCGTCATGAGGGCGAAGAGGCCCATGACCAGGTAGGCGCACACCTTCCCGAACACTCCCGCGATCCTGCCGAATACCGTGCTCATGGCGTTTCTCATGACCTACTCCCTTCCCCCGTAGCGCTTCTCCACGAGCTTGGTTAAGCCGATGAGGATGAAGCTGAAAACGACGATCGAAAGGGCGATGGCATTTGCCAGGGGATAGTTCGGGTGGCCGTGGAACGCGTTCGTGTACATGTAGATGGAGAGGACCTCCGTGACGCGCGCCGGGCCCCCGCCGGTCATGGCCCAGATCAGCGCAAAGCTGTTCAAGGAACCGGAGATGCAGAGGATCGCGGCATTGACGATCACCCCGGAGAGGCTGGGGAGCACGATGCGGCCCATCACCTGGCCTTCCGTTGCCCCGTCGATGCGGGCCGCCTCGACGATGGCCACGTCGATCTTCTGCATGTTGGCCAGGAACAGGATCAGGTACAGCCCCGTCCAGCACCACAGCGTCACGAACATGATGGGAATCATGGCCACGTCCGTCTTGCTGAGAAACTCCGGCGACCACTTGTGGGAGAGCAGGTTCACCATGTCGCTCCTGAACACCTCGAGCTGGTCGGGCGTGTAGGCGACGATGATGTCCTTGAGCTCGGTGAAAGGATCACTGAATATCTGCAGCGCGACAGGATCGCTTATGCCGACGATCCTGTGCACGAACGGGTCCGTGACATTGAGGCCTCCGGCCGCCTGCAGGATCTGGTCGAGCCTGTGGCCGAAGGTATTGGCATACCACTTGTTCATGACGTCTGCGATCGAGACCGGAAGGGGCGAATATCATGTTCCACATGATGCCCAGGACGATGACGGAGATGATGGCCGGCATGTACAGCACGCCCTGCCAGAAATCACCGAATCTCACGATCCGGCGATAGATCAGGTATGCGAACACGAACCCGAGGGGGAGCTGCCCGAACACGGAAATGAGGACGATGTACACGTTGTTTTTCAGCGCAAGCCAGAATTGGGGGTCGGTCACCAGCTTCCCGTACTGCTGAAAACCGGTGATCCTCCAGCGCTCACCGCCGAACATCTTCCCGCCGTTGAAGTTGCTGAGGGAGAGGATGATGGAGATGGCGATGGGAAAAGCCATTACGAAAAGATAGAGAAGGAAAGCAGGCAGCACCATTGCCCAGTAGGCCCGTCTCTCGTCACGTCTGTAATCAACCGTCCGCGCCATCCTGAGCCTCCGCGCCGATAGTATCATAAAAAGGGTGTCCGGGCGGCTGGCCCGGACACCCGTGCTTCTCGCTCACGAGGCATCATGGAGCGAGAGTGAGAAAGCAAGGAAGGTCTACATCTTGGACTTCAGCCAAGCATCCATTGCCTTCTGCATCTCGGCCGCAACCTGGGCCGGGGTCTTTGCCCCGAGGCCGATGGACTGCAGGCCGGCGTTGAGCACGTTGAACACGCTCGGGTCCAGGACGCCGTCCAGCACGTAGCAGGTCTTGGCGATCGAAGAATAGTACTGGGGCATCATGGTTGTGAAGGGCTCGAGCTTCTCGCTGGTGACACCCTTGCGCGTCGGGATGAAGGCGCCCGTCTCCAGCTTCATCTGTGAGAACTCGGGGCCGTAGTACCACTTCAGCAGGCGCACTGCCGCTTTTTCCTTGTCGGAGCCGGCGGGAATCGCCGCGGAGATGCCGAGGCCGACGCCCGCGATTGCGGACACGACGCCCGGATTCTTCTCTCCCGGTATAGCGGGGAAGTTGAGGAACGCGAAATCCGTGGCCTGTGCTTCCGGCGCGATCAAAGCCTTGCCCGAGGCCTTGTCCGTCAGGTAGGCTCCCTGGCGCCAGTCGCCGTCGATGATGAAGGCGGCCTTGCCCGCAGCGAACAGACCGGGGCCGTCACCGTAGGGCTGCTGGATGTTGCTCCAGTTGATGACACCGTCGGTGAACATGGTTTTGACGAATGTCAGGGCAGCGACAAAGGCGGGATCCGTGAATCTGGCCTTGCCCGCATTGACCCTGTCGATCCAGGCGTCGCCGAGCATGCGCCCGGCCACCGTGGAGAAGAGGCACGACTGGGCGGGCCACTGGTCGCCATCCGGCAGAAGGATGGTCTGCACGCCCTTGACCCTCAGCTTGGGAACCATGGCCTTCAGCGCCGCGTAGGTCTTGGGCAGCGGGATCTTGAGATCCGACAGGAGCTTCTTGTTCGTGTACATGACCGTGGTGTAGGTGAAGCTCTGGGGGAGCTCCGCCAGCATCTTGGAGGACTGTGCATTCACGTTGAGAGCCGGCGCGACGAAGTTGGACAGGAAGTCCTTGCCCAGGAGGGGCGCAAGGTCCTTGACGAGCTTCTGCGAGTGCAGAAGCGCGGAGCTGTCACGCGTGGTCGGCCACATGTACATGACATCCGGAAGCTGCCCTGCCGCGATGTAGGCAGACAGTTTCTGATGGTACGCCTGGCTGAACAGGATCTCCATCTGCAGGTCGACGTCCGGGTTGTCATCCCTGAACTTCTGCCAGTACTGCTGGTCCTCTTCATATCCCGCCTGCGTGGCGTCGATATAGTAGAGGAAATTGAGCGTCGTCTGCTGAGCGATGAGGCTCATGGGTACGATCAGCAGAATGAGCGCGAAGAACAGGAACTTCTTCATAGCGCAAACCTCCCCAAAAGATTCTTTCCCCCTCAACGAGGGGTTTTCTCTTCCCTGACAGGCGCGGCGCACGAGCCGCGCTCGACGAGCCGGGGCGGTATGATGACGGACCTCCGCTCCGGCTCCCTGCCCGCCATCAGCTCGAAGAGCATCTGCACGGCGGCCGCGCCGATCTCATCTATCGGCTGCGCCACCGCGGTGATGCCCGGCGAAAGGTGGGCGAAAAACGGGTGATCGTCGAAAGACACGATGGAAATGTCGCCCGGCACGCTCCTCCCCATCTGCGCGCACGCGTTGAGCGTGCCGACGACAAGGTCCCCGGCCGCGACGAAGATGGCGGTGACCGAAGGGTGCGAAAGCAGCACCTGCTGCGCGCAGCGCATCGCGTCCGATGTATCGTAGGGACAGTGCACGACGACGGGGTCCGGGAGCCCCCGTTCCCGAAATACCTCGCGGATGCCGTGTACCCTGTCGTGCACGTAGGGCAGCGAGTCCGGACCTGCCAGCACGGCCACCCGGCTGTGGCCCTGGCCGGCAAAAAGCTCGCCCGCCATCCGCGCGCCCAGCGCGTTGTCCACGTCGACGTAGTACGACGAGCTGTGGGGGCTCTTGCCGACCATGACGAACGGCAGGTTCTTCACGAGCAGCTCCGCGAGCTGCTTCTGTCCGAACTGCTCCGCCCCGATCACCGCGCCGTCGATCCGTCGGCCCCTGAGGATGCTGCGGAATGCCGAGTCGACATCGTCCTCCGAGCTCGCCGTGGAAAGGAGCACATTGATGCCGTGCGCGGCCGCCTCCTGCGTGATCACGGTGAGGAACGCGGGCCAGAAGGTGCTCGTCAGCGTGTACTTTCCGGTATGAGGGATGACAAAACCCATGGTGTTGGTGCGCCTGGCCGCAAGACCTCTGGCAGAGGCGTCCGGGTGGAAATCAAGGGATTCGATGAGCTTCGAGACCCGGCGTCGGGTTTCTTCGCCGACCCCTGTCACGCCGTTTATGACCCGGGAAACGGTGCCTTTCGAAACATGGGCCATTTCGGCGATGTCTTTTATCGTCATCTGTCCTTACAAGGCTCCCCGACAATAACGGTTTCGTTCTTTGCCAGAAGAAACAGAAATATCAGCCGAATCGGCAGTACCATGCAGAGTGGCCGCAACCGTTCTCGCGTTGTAGCACGCGGCATTTGCGTTGTCAACAGAATTCTTTCTCAACATTTTAATCCTTGTATATGAAAGAGTTACATGATTGGTGATATGAACGCGCTTCGAGGAAATCAGTAGAACCGAGCATCAATCGGCAATTGCACTATACCGGTATCTCAGATAGCATATATTTCCGAGTGAAGGAGGAGAAAATGCGCTGCGGTCGATTCGAGGATTCCGCGAGAGAGTACGTGATAACCGATCCGTGCACGCCGACAAAATGGATCAACTATGTCGGGACCCTTGCGTTCGGCGGGTTTGTCGACCATACCGGCGGCGCCCTGCTCTGCAAGGGAGACCCGGCAACCAACCGCATCACGCGTTACATCTCCCTGCAGCCCGCCGGCGAGTTCAGAGCCACGACCCTCTTCCTGCGCATGCGGGAGCCGGGCGGCTGGAAGACTGTTTCGCCGTTCTTTGTTCCCGGGCTGGCCCGCCTGGATTCCTTCGAATGCCACGTGGGGCTTGGATATTCGCGGATTGTCTCCGCGCTCGACGGAATTCGCACCGACGCCACTTTTTTCGTGCCCCTGGAAGACTTCCGCCTGATACTGGACGTGCGGATTTCGAATATCGGCAGGAAAAGCCGCGAGGTGGATGCGGTCCCGGTCGTGGAGTACTCGCACTTCGACGCCCTCAAGCAGCTCACGAATGCGGACTGGGTGCCGCAGACAATGCAGAGCAGGTCACGCCTCTCCGAGGATGGACGCAGGGTGCTCTTCCAGTACGCATTCATGATGCGCGACACGCAGGTGAACTTCCTCGCATCCAACCTGGCCTCGTCCTCCTTTGAAACAGACCGCAGGCATTTTCTCGGCCGCAATGAGTACGGGACCTGGGCCCGCCCGGCCAGCCTGGAAGAGCAGGAGCTCGGCTGCCACGAGGCGCTGCGCGGCGACAATATCGGCGCGCTCCTGCATCACCTGGGCGCGCTCTCGCCGGGCGAGGAGCGCCGTCTCATCGTCCAGCTCGGCCAGGCCGCGAGCATCGAATCGGCCATGCCGGGCATAGGCTCATTCCAGGATGGCCGCGCGGTGGACCAGGCATTCGCGCGCCTCTCGGAATCCTGGCAGGCACGGCTTTCCTGCCTGCAGGTGGAAACTCCCGACACGGCGACCAACAGGATGCTGAACATCCACAACCCCCGGCAGTGTCACACGACGTTTCAGTGGTCACGCTACCTTTCCCTCTATCAAACCGGCTATGGCGCCCGGGGAATCGGGTTCCGCGACTCCTCGCAGGACGTGATGGGAGTCCTGGCGAGCGTGCCGAAGGAGGCGAAGTCCCTCCTCTGCACCCTGCTCAGCGTCCAGAAGCGCGAAGGATTTGCCATGCACCAGCTCAATCCTGCCACCCGGGAAGGCAGCATGGGTGACGCCATGGAGCGCGAGGACCGCCCGCACTACTACAGCGACGACCATCTGTGGAGCATTCTGGCCGTGGCGGAGCTTCTGAAGGAAACGGGTGATCGCTCGTTCCTGGAAGAAGTCATTCCCTTCTACGACAAGGACAAGAAGGGCGCGCCCGTGGAAACCGCGACCGTCCTGGATCACATGCGCCGGGGCATCGAGTTCACCCGGTCGAACGTGGGGAAGCACGGCATCCCGCTCCTCGGGTTCGCGGACTGGAACGACACGATCAATCTTCCCACAGGCGCGGAATCCATGTTCACGGCGAACCTGTACGGCAGGGCGCTCCAGGAGCTGGCCGCCATGGCACGCTGGAGCGGGGAGCCCGCGGAGGCCGAAAGGTACGACGCCTGGCACGCGGAAATGAAACAGCGGTTCCTCCAGCACGCGTGGGACGGGCAGTGGTGGATCAGGTACATCGACTGGGACGGGACGCCGCTGGGCTCCCATGTGAACGAGAAAGGCCAGATCTACATCAACGGGCAATCCTGGCCCGTGCTCTCAGGGTTTGCCACCGGGGACCGGGCCCGCGCGTCCCTGGAATCACTGCGCAGGCTGCTCAACACGAGAAACGGGATCAAGATATCGACTCCCAGCTTCAATGGGTTCGACCCGCACAAGGGAGGGATCAGCACCTATCCCCCCGGCGCCAAGGAGAACTCGGGCATCTTCCTCCACACCAATCCCTGGGTGATCATCGCCGAGACAATGCTGGGCAACGGGGACCGCGCATACGAATACTACCGGCAGATCGATCCCAGCGAAAAAAACGACACGATCGAGCAGTTCGAGTGCGAGCCCTACGTCTATCCCCAGAACATCCTCGGGGACGAGCATCCGATGTTCGGCCTCGCGCGGAACTCCTGGCTCTCCGGAACCGCGTCCTGGGTCTATCAGGCAGCCACCCGGCACATCCTTGGCCTGCTGCCCACGTACGGCGGGCTGCAGGTGAGCCCCTGCATACCGTCGGCCTGGGACGGCTTCAGCGCGGTACGGCACTACAGGGGCGCCGCATACCAGGTCGCGGTGAGGAACCCTTCTCATGTCTGTCACGGTGTTGCGTCGATGTCGGTGGACGGGCGCAAGGTCGACGGGAACCTGCTCCCCGTGTTCGAGGACGGGAGAACGCATACCGTCGAGGCAACCCTGGGCTAAGAAGACCGCGCCACCCCGCCCGCCGCGCCCAGCTTCCTCAGCAGCCGCTCTTTCCTCTTCTCGATCTCCTGCCGGGTGCGCGCATCCAGAGGGAGGTTCCAGGAGAGGAGCATCTCCACCATTTCGAGGGCCCGATCCGGCCTCCTGACCCGGTGCTCGAGGTGCTTGGCGAGCTCCACGGCAGCGAAAATGCTGCGGGAGCCCGAGGTCATGGATTCCCACACGGCCACCGCTTTTTCCCAGTCGCGGCATCTCCTGTGGTGGAGGCTGAGCACGACACCGGCCTCCGCGTTTCCTCGGTCGAATGCGTCCGCCAGCACGCGGGCACCGAGGGCAGGTGACCGGCCGAGCAGCCAGCGGCCCAGGGCCCTTTCGTCCACCTGTGCGGCTGAAACATCACCGTCAAGGAACCTGCCGATGAGCGCGTACATCCGGGCAAGGGAGGTGATGTCCATGACATTGTGGTCGAATACCACCGGCAGCGTTCCCCGCCTTCCCGTGCGCAGGTACTCCAGCCAGATCAAGGGAATGTCCTCGCCCGCCACATCGAGCCCCCTGATGAAGCCGAGGATGCGCGATTCGATGGTCTTCAGGCTGCAGTCACCCGTTACGGTCTTCCAGAGCCTTCGCGCGTGGTGGAGCAGGTCCACCTGGGGGCCCGGCTCCCAGTCGATGCGGTTCATCAGGAATCGGGTCTGCAGGAGGTGGCTGTCAAAGGTCTTTCCATTGTAAGAGACGAACGCCCGGTAGGGCTTGAGCAGGCCGGCAACCGCGGCCAGGAAATCCGGCTCGCCGGGAAAGTCCGAGAGAAAGAGCTGCTCCACCACGAGGTCCCTGCCCTCGCACCGGGCGGCGCCGAACAGAAAGATGACGCTTCCGGCGCCGCCGGAAAGGCCGGTTGTTTCCGTGTCGTAGAACACCAGCTCGTCGCCGGAGACGGCTTCAGGGGAGAAAGGCGCAGGCCACGCCTCCACGCCAAGGCCGGAAAAATCGAGACGCCGCCTGTAAAGAAACTCCCCCGCCCTTTCCCAGCCGGGAAACGGGGAATCCTGCATGCCGCCCATTCGTCGTCAGGGCTCCATTGCGTCCGTCCAGGCCGCGAGGAACGCGCGCACGGCAGTCTTGGCGTTGATGCCGCCTTGATCCGCGTCGGGTGCCCCGATGCAGGAAGGACAACCGCTCTCGCAGGGACACCGCTCCACTACCTCCCGCGCGCCCCGCGCAATCCGCGGCAGGTCCTTCAGGAATCCCTCTGAGAGCCCGATCCCCCCGGGGTACTGGTCGTACACGTAGAGGCATGGGACCTTGAAGTGAGGGTCCCTGACCCTCTCCGATACTCCCAGGTCACGGGGATCGCAGAGCAGAAACACGGGGGCCACGGTGCGCAGGAGCACGCCCATCCTCTGGATGACGATGCCCTGCTCCGCCTCGGGAAGCGCGCCGAACCTCTTTCCCGGCAGCGGTGGCGGCGTCGAACAGGAGCACGGCGGACCGGGTGTGCATCTCGTCCGGCGGCAGCGTGATGTCGCCGTAGCCCACGTTCTCATTCGTGTGGTACTTCAGCTTCTTGAACTTGGTCGCCTGGGTCCGCACGAGGAGGTCCCCCAGCACGGTGCGGATGCCCGCGGCGGCTTTCTCCTCGTCCTCGGTAAGGACCTTGATGTCCGTCTTGACTATGGAGTCGGTCCAGTAGTCCGTATCCGCGGTTTCCACGAAACACCGCCTGTTCTCGAGGTCGAGCTGCTTCACGGCGAACTGGTCACCCAGGTGGATGTAGATGGCGTGGTCGAACACGAGCAGCTTGGCAGAGGGCAGGTCCATCTCGCCGATCACCTCGTCCCTCCCCCGGGTCGTGTCCACGATCACCACGTTTTCCGCGGTGGAGGTGCGCAGGGAGACGTTCTCCGCCGGATAGGAACGATCCGCCCAGTACCATTTGACCCCCGCGTGCCGGATGACCCCCTTTTCCGCGAGGGATTCCAGGAGCGCGGGGGTGTCATCGCCAAAGGTCTCCCCTTCCTCGAATGGCAGCTCGAAGAGGGCGCACTTCAGCTGGTCGGTCTGAATGAAGATATTGCCCGGATCGATGTAGCCGTTCTCCGGGGAGCGGGAGAAGAAGTACTCGGGATGCTGAATCACGAACTGGTCCGTGGGGGAGGAGGAGGCGACCAGGATGGAAAGGGACACGGTGTTCCGCCGCCCCGCCCTGCCCGCCTGCTGCCACGAGGAGGAGATGGTGCCGGGAAAGCCCGCAGAGAATGGAGGCGTCCAGCCCGCCGATGTCTATGCCGAGCTCGAGCGCGTTCGTGGAAACCACCCCCTGGATGCTTCCGTCCCGCAGGCCTTTCTCAATGGCGCGCCGCTCGTTCGGCAGGTAGCCGCCCCGGTAGGACTGCACGGTGATGCCGTGGTTGTCCGTGTAGAAGTTCTTCAGGGAGTCCCGGATATATGTGGCGATGAGCTCCGTGCGCACGCGCGATCGGGCGAACACGATGGTCTTCACGCCCGCCTTGAGCAGGCGCGTGGCAATCCGCTGGCTCTCCAGCACCACGCTGCGCCTGATCCCCTGCACCCTGTCCACGAGCGGAGGATTGTAGAGCACGAAATGACGCTCGCCGGACGGGGAGCCGTTGTCGTCGATGAGGGTCACGTCCTGCTCCAGGATCTTCTTCGCCAGCTCGTGCGGGTTGCCGATGGTTGCCGAGCAGCAGATGAACAGGGGCGCGGCGCCGTAGAACGCCGGCAATCCTCTTCAGCGCGGCGGATCACGCTCGTCATGTGCGAGCCGAATACCCCCCGGTAGGAATGCATCTCGTCGATGACGACGAAGCGAAGGTGCTTCAGCGCCTTGATCCACTTCGGGTGGTTGGGAAGGATGCCGGTGTGGAGCATGTCGGGGTTGGTGATGATGATCCTGCCCTCGTCCCGCGCGGAGATGCGGATGGAGCCCGGCGTGTCCCCGTCGTAGGTGAAGACCTTGACGGGGATCTCCCCGCCCAGCACGACCTCGTTCAACTCCGACTGCTGATCCTGGGAGAGGGCTTTTGTGGGGAACAGGTACAGCGCGCGGGCATCGGGGTCTTCCAGCAGCGCCTGGAGAACGGGAAGATTGTATGCCAGTGTTTTCCCGGACGCGGTGGGGCTGACGAGCACCACGCTCTTGCCCGCGCGCACCGCGTCCCACGTGGCAAGCTGGTGGCTGTAGATCCTGCCTATGCCCCGGGCCTGCAGCGCCTGGCGGATGCGGCTGTCCACGGCGGGCGGAATTTCCGCGTACGAGCCCGCGCGCGCCGGCACCACTTCCCAGTGGGTGACCCTTTCGCTGAACTCCGGGTCCCTGCGGAGCGACCCGATGATGTCGGTGAGCATCCCCCCTCCCCCCGGACCATAGTAACACGGCGGAGTCACTCGGACAATCAGCCGCGATACCCTGATCGGCCTTGACCGCAGGCACGGTGCGGCATACACTTTTCCGGGGGACGGACATGGCAAAAATCGTTGCGATCATACTTGGCGGCGGGAGAGGCCAGCGGTTGTACCCCCTCACCGCCAAGCGCGCGAAGCCGGCCGTACCGTTCGGGGGCAAGTTCCGTCTCGTGGACATCCCCATCTCGAACTGCATCCACGCGGGATTGCGGGAGATCTACATTCTCACACAGTTCAATTCGGCTTCCCTGCACCGTCACATCAACAACACGTACAGGTTCGACACATTCAGCAAAGGCTTCGTGGAGGTCCTCGCCGCCGAGCAGACGCTGGAGTCGAGCGACTGGTACCAGGGCACGGCGGACGCCGTGCGGAAAAACTTCATTCATTTCGCGGACCAGTCCCCCACGCACTACCTGATCCTCTCCGGTGATCAGCTCTACCGCATGGACCTCATGGACATGTTCCGCTCCCACGTCGAGTCGAAGTCCGATATCACTGTCGCCGCGGTGACGATCACGCGTGAGAAGGCGAGCGGCCTCGGCATCCTCAAGATCGACAGCCGCTACCGGATCACGGAATTCATCGAGAAGCCGGCGCCGCAGGAAGACATTTCGGCGCTTGCCATTCCCCCGAAGATCAAGGAAATGGAAGACCTGGATTTCGAGGGTGAAGGGTTCCTCGCATCCATGGGCATATACATCTTCACCGCCGCTGCCATGAGAAAGGCCCTGAACAACTCCCATACGGATTTCGGCTCCCAGATCATCCCGTCCTCCATCGGATCAATGAACATGGGGGCGTACGTCTTCGACGACTACTGGGAGGACATCGGAACGGTGCACAGCTTCTACGAGGCGAACATCAAGCTCGCCTCCATCAATCCGGACTTCAACCTCTACCTCGAAAACGCGCCCATCTTCTCCAACCGGCGTGACCTGGCGCCTTCCAAGATCAACTACAGCACCATCTCCACCTCCCTCGCGGCGGAAGGAAGCATCATCACCAACGCGAATATCGTCAATTCCATCGTCGGCATCCGCACGATCATCGAGAGCGGGGCGAACCTCGACGGCGTGGTCTGCATGGGCGCGGATTACTACGAGACGGCGGAAGACCGGGAGCGGAACAGCGGGGACGGAAGACCCAACGTGGGCATCGGCAAGAGCTGCATCATCAAGAGAGCCATCATCGACAAGAACGCCCGGATCGGGGAGAACTGCCGTCTGGGCATCGACGCCATCAGCCGTCCCGACGGGGACTACGAGAACTATTCCGTCCGTGACGGGATCATCGTCATCCCGAAGGATGCGGTTCTCCCCCCCGGGACGGTGATCTGAGGTCCCTCGCGGCCCGATGGCAGCGCGGCCCGATCATTGAGCAGCCAGTGAGCGACAATCAGTCGAAGGCGATCCGCGCGGAGGATTACGCCGCCGCGCTCGAGCTGCTGGAGAGCGTCACCCGCATCGACACGGAGGAGGAAGTCAGCGCAGGCATCGTACGCCTGTTCACGAAGCTCTTCGATGCCGAACGCGTCTCCTATGCCACGGTGGAGCGCGGCATTCCCCGTCCGATCGTCCAGTCCCCGGGTCCCGAGGGTGAAGCAGAGCTGGGAGAGATGCTGGCCTACCTGGACAGCGCCACGGAGATCGCGCTCCCCACCGCGTCCGGCAGCGGATTCATTGCGGGCATCCAGCGTGACGGAGAGCTCATGGGGATCGTCCGCGTGGGCCGGGTGGCGTCTGCCCCGGTCTCACGCTGCATCGAGCTGGCGCGGGCAATCAGCGGCGTCTGCGGCCTGGCCGTGGACAATGCCCGGGCATATGCGCGGATCGCCGTGATGGACGCCGAGAGGGTGCGGGCCGTCAAGCTGGAGAGCCTGGGCCTTTTTGCGGGCGGCATGGCGCACGACTTCAACAATCTGCTCACCATCGTGGTGGGGCATGCGGACCTTCTCTCCCGGCATCCCGACGATCCCGAGGAGATCCGGCAGGCGGCGGATGCCATCCTCGGCTCGGCCCGGCGCGCGGCGGACATCGTGGGGAGGCTCGTTGCCGCGGCCGCGGTGCAGATGCTGAACGTGGAGGCGGCGGACCTCAACTCCATCGTGTCCCAGTCGGTCGGCGCATTGCAGTCGATTCTCGGCGCGGAGATCGAGCTCCACCTCGACCTTTCCGGGCCGCCGGTGCCCGTGCGGGCAGACACGGAACAGATGAAGACCGTCCTTGTCAACCTTGCGACCAACGCGCGGGACGCGATGCCGGAGGGAGGCATCTTCACCGTCCGGACGGCCGCCGCGGCGGGCCGGGCCGTCCTTTCCTGCATGGATACGGGAAGGGGCATGGACGAGGAGACGAGAAAAAGGATCTTCGAGCCTTACTTCACGACCCGGGAGTTCGGGAGGAGCGCCGGCTGGGGACTGGCAGTCTGCAACGGCATCATCAGGCAGCATGAGGGAGAGATCCGGGTGGCAAGCGTGCCGGACGAAGGCTCCACCTTTACCATCAGCCTTCCGCTTCTTGTTTCGGATTGACCTCCCGGCGCACCTTGTCCGCCCGTACCGTGGCGTTCTCGATTGCCAGGAGCTCCAGCTTGATGCTGCGGGCCGGGCTCCGCCGCTCCTGCACGGCACGCACCTGGAACAGGGCGTTCAATCCCTCCATGCGCCGGTAGACGCGGCGCACGTGGTGGAGCTGCCAGTCGAGAAAATC
The DNA here is from genome assembly GCA_963734545.1 of uncultured Spirochaetota bacterium. Taxonomy (GTDB): domain Bacteria; phylum Spirochaetota; class Spirochaetia; order SZUA-6; family Fen-1364; genus Fen-1364. The sequence goes on from CAVTHO010000004.1 coordinate 56,881, forward strand.
CCCCAGCTGCTCCTGGGTCTTTTCCTGGATCCGCCGGGATTCGGGATTCGAGTCATCCAGGGTCTCGGAGAGCATGCCCGCCACATCGCGCAGCTCCGCGGCGAATTTCAGGAAGTCGACGGATTCCATTCGCGGCTCCGCGCTCTGGGTTCTCCTGACCTCGATCTCGTAGAACCGGTGCTCGATGGTGCCCAGGCTCTTGCGGAACCATCGCCGGATGCGCTGGAAGAAGGTAAGGCTGTACTTTTCCAGCGCCCGCTCATTGGCAATGAGTACCGCCTCCGCCCGGCTTATCTCCTCGTTCGTCCTGCAAAGCCCCCGGATGGCATCGAGGAGCTCGGGGCGGCGATCCAGGGGAACCGGTGCCTGCACCACCGGCGCCTTGGGAATCGCGAGCGAGGTCAGCAGCTTCTCCTGGCGCGCGAGGGCGTCTTCCGATGTCTCCTCCGCCAGGATCTCCTGTGCGAGCTCGGGGTACCAGACTCCCTCCGGCAGGTACTGGTCGAAAGCGCGTTTGAAATAGAGAAGCTCCTCCTCGGGGTTCCGTCCGGCGGCAGGGCCGACGGGCGCCTGACGCGCAAGCACCTTCAGGCGCGCATCGACCTTCCACGCCTCGCGATGCCACGCCTCCAGCTCGGCAACCTGTGACCTGATCTGCGGCATCAGCTTCTCCACCTGGGAGTGTGATTCGCTGATCACGCGCGCGGACAAGGCGTCCGTGCTGATCCGCACCCGGGACGTCAGCCGCGCCAGGGCACGCGTGGTATGGCTCCGCGATACCTCCCCGTAGCCGTCCCAGTCGACGTAGGAGACGAGCGCGGATATCTTCTTGAGCCCCGGCAGGTCGGAGGCGGCGAGCGTGGCGGGAAATCCCAGCACCATGAGCTCGAGCTGGCGGCGAAACGCGGACACGCGGACGCTCAATTCATCCGCTTCAAGGGCTTCGGGGATCGGAGTGTCCGGGGGAGTCAGGGCGCCCTTTGCGTTTCCCTCATATTCGTACGGATCCTCCCGCATGAGTCCCTTTTTGACGAGCGTCCCGATGATTGTCTCGAAGAGATTGCGATACGTGCGCAGCGCGTCCCGAAGCGGCAGGAGCCGCGTTGTCTCGAGCCAGCGGCCGCGGGCCGCGAGCGCCGCTTCCAGCCGAGGGAGGAAATCTCCGGTTCCATCGCCCATGCACAGGATTATATGACAGGAGGCCGCTCATTGCTACGACACGAGCAATGCGAGCCTGTCCTTGAGGAATTCGGATTTCTCCCGCAGCCCGATGGGGCCAGTCTTCAAAAGAAGGAAATTCGGCATCTGGGGATCCAGCGTCACGCGCCCGCCGCCCTCCCTCACCATGCGCACGATCTTGTCAATGGACACCTTCGAGAGTCTCGAGAACTCCACGCGCAGCGTGCCCTTTTCCTCCTTGATGGAAGTGATGAAGAGCTTCCGGCAGATCACGCGGATCTCCGCCAGGGCCAGGACGCTGTGCACCTCGTCCGGGATGGGCCCGAACCGATCCTCGATCTCCTTGTAGACCCGGTCGAACTCCTCCTCGGTGGTGATCGCGGCGATCTTCTTGTACACGCCCATCTTCTCCATGGCATCGGGTATGTAGGAGTCGGGAATGAATCCTGAATACTCCAGGTCCATGAAGACTTCCGGAGCCTCGTCACGACTCTCACGGGAGAGGGCGGCCACCGCTTCGTCGAGCATCTTGAGATACAGGTCGTAGCCCACGGAAAGGATGTAGCCGTGCTGCTCCCTGCCCAGGATGTTCCCCGCGCCGCGGATCTCCAGGTCCTTGAGCGCGATCTTGAACCCGGATCCGAGCTCCGTATGGTCCGAGATGATGCGCAGGCGCTTCATCGAGATCTCGCTCAGCGCGCGGCGGTCGGGGTAGAACAGGTACGCGTACGCGGTGATGCCGGCGCGCCCCACCCTGCCCCGCAGCTGGTAGAGCTGGGAAACGCCCAGCATGTCCGCCCGGTCGATGATGATGGTGTTCACGTTCGGGATATCCAGGCCGTTCTCGATGATGGTGGTGGTGAGGAGCATCTGGCGCTCCCCGTGCACGAAGCTCCGCATCACCTCCTCCAGCTCGTCGTCGTCCATCTGGCCGTGCCCGACCGCGATGGAGACCTCCGGCACCAGCATCTGCAGGGACAGATGGATGGCCTGGATCGTTTCCACCCTGTTGTGGAGATAGAAGATCTGCCCTCCCCGGTCTATTTCCTGCCGTATGGCCCGGGCAACGAGCTCTTCATTGTACTCCATCACGTAGGTCTCGATGGGCAGGCGGTTCTGCGGCGCCGTGTTGAGGATCGACATGTCGCGCACCTTCATCAGCGACATGTTGAGCGTGCGGGGGATGGGAGTGGCCGTCAGGGTGAGGCAGTCCACGGAGGTCTTGATCTGCTTGAGGCGTTCCTTGTGCTTGACCCCGAAGCGCTGCTCCTCGTCCACCACGAGCAGCCCCAGGTTCCTGAACTTCACGTCCTTCTGTATGAGCCTGTGGGTGCCAATGGCGATGTCGACTGTCCCCTCCGCAATTGCCGCGATGGCCGTCTTCAGCTCCCGGGCCGAGCGGAACCGGGAGAGCATGGCGATCTTCACCGGATAGCGCCCGAACCGGTCCTGGAAGGTCTCGAAGTGCTGCTCCACGAGAATCGTCGTGGGAGCCAGCAGCGCAACCTGCTTGCCGCCCATCACGGCCTTGAATGCCGCCCGCAGCGCGATCTCCGTCTTGCCGTAGCCCACGTCGCCGCAGACCAGGCGATCCATCGGCGTGGGCTTCTCCATGTCGCTCTTCACGTCCTCGATGCACTTGAGCTGATCCTCGGTCTCCTGGTAAGGAAAGGCGGCCTCGAATTCGCTCTGCCAGTCGGTGTCCGCGGCGAAAGCGAATCCGGGATCCGCCTTGCGGCGGGAGTAGAGCTCCAGCAGCCCTTCGGCCAGCTCCTCGACCGCCTTCTTCGCCTTCTCTTTTCTGTGCTGCCAGCCCTTGCCTCCCAGGCTGTCGAGCCGCGGCGCTTTTCCTTCCTGCCCGATGTAGCGCTGGATGAGGTTGACCTGCTCGATGGGGATGAAGAGCTTCTCCGATTCCGCATATTCCAGCGTGATGTAGTCCCGCTCATTGCCGGCGGCGGAGATCCGCTCGATGCCGAGGAACGCCCCGATTCCGTAGTTGACGTGCACGACGAAATCCCCCGGGGTGAGCTCCACGAAGCTCTCTATGGCCGCGCTCTTCACCGCGCCCACCGAACGCGGGATGCGTCTCTTGCGGCCGAAAATCTCCGCCTCCTGGATGGCCAGTATCTTCTGCTCGGGCAGGGCGAATCCCGCGGATATGCTCTGCGGCAGGATCGTGACCTGCAGGTCCTTCAGGATGTGCCGCAGCCGGTCCGCCTGGACGTCGTACACGGCGAAAATGAAAACCGCGTACCCGTTTTTCAGCGACGACTCCACCTCCTCGCGGAAAAAAGTGAAATTGCCGAAGAACGACCGGGGGCCGTCCGAGCTGAGCAGGAACGTCGAAGGGCCGTCAGCGGAGGCCCCGGCAGGGCCGGAGCTCGCGGGCAATGCCGGGAAATCGACCACGCGACGCATGCGCTCCCGCACGTGCGCAAAGTCGAGCAGTATCTTCTGGGGCCCGGGGACCACCTGCCCGCGGGCACGCGCACGGCGGAACAATTCAAGGTGCTCCTTGCGGAGCGCCGCCGCATAGGTGGAAAGGCGGTCGCCGTCCACCAGGAAGACACGCGCCGAGTCGGCCAGGAAGTCCATCAGGGAATGCTGCGCGGGGAAGCACAACGGGTAGAAAAGCTCGACCCCGCCGAGCTCCTGGTCCTCCATGAAGGCGGTGACAGTATTCTCGACCTCCTGCTCCGAGAAGCCCTGCGCACGCAGGCCGGCGCGCACCGCCTCTGCCATTCCGCCGTCGAGCAGCACCTCCCGACAGGGGGTGATTTCCACCTTCTCCAGGGAGCCGGTCGAGCCCTGGTCCAGGGGATCGAAGCTGCGAATACCCGTCACCTCGTCGAAGTCCAGCGTGATCCGCACCGCCTGGTCCTGTCCGGGCGGGTACACGTCGATGACCTCGCCGCGCACCGCGAACTCCCCGTGCACGGTGACGGTGGGAACCCGCAGGTAGCCGGCGCGCGCCAGGCGGTCCGCGGTCCGCGGAGGATCCAGGGTCTGCCCGCGGGCGATGGTGAAGATCTGCGCGGAAAGATAAGCGGGATCCGGCACCGGCGTGAGAAGGGCGCGCAGGGGCGCGACAACCATGAGAGGTTCCCGGGCAAGCAGCCGGGAAAGGATACGCACCCTGTCCCCGAAAATGGAAACGAGCGGGCTTGCGCCCTCATACGGAGCGGTGCCCCACCAGGGAAAGAGAGCCGCGCGGCCCGAGCCGAACGCGTCCGTGTCCTGGACGATGTTCTCCGCCTCCCTCTCGGTGGGGGTCACCACGAGGGCGGGACCCTCCTCCCCCGCCTGGAGGAAATCCAGCACCATGGACAGGTAGGCGCCCTTCGGCCCCGTTACCCGCACGGGCCCTGCGTCTTTCGCGATCGCGGAGGTGAGAGACTTGAATACGCGGGAGGCCGCGAAGTGCCTCTCCATCTGTTTTCGGAATAAGTTTGTCACGGATTCAACCGACTATAATAAGGGGAGAAGGAAGAAACCGTCGTGAGAAAAACTATCACCGCCGTCCTCGTGCTCTTCGCAGTCTCAAGCCCCTTCTGGGCGGCAAGCCAGGATAACCAGCAGTTCAGCATCAGGTTCTTCGATCAAAGGGTGTATTTCCTGGGGGACGAGATCCAGGTCGAGGCGGTCATCACCAACACCGGCACGGATACGCTTCGGTTCAAGATGGCGGACAACCGCTTCTTCAACATGGATTTCGACGTCCGCACGACACGGAACGTCGGCCTGGACCACGCCAGGGAGTTTACCATAGAGCGGAACTCGGATCAACCGGTGTTCTTCCGCGAGGTGAGCCTCGAGCCGGGAGAAAAGTACGGTATCGTGGTGGACCTCACCCAGTTCGCCGCCTTCACCTCGCCCGGCCAGTACGTGCTGCAGGCCGCGTTCTTTCCCGAGCTCTTCCGAGGCCCGGACTCTTCCTCCATGAAATCCAACAGGCTTTCCCTGAACGTCAAGCCGGCCGCGGCAAGCGCCGAGGAAAAGGCGGCAATGCAGGCGGAGAGCGGCGCCCTGCTGGCGCGCCAGCCCCTGCCGCCCGACGAGGTGGTGAGCGGGACGGTGTCTGCGCGGCAGAAGAGCCTGTGGGAGCGATTCTTCCTCTACCTGGACCTGGAGTCGCTCATGCGGAAGAATCCGGAAAAAGACCGGATATTCCGCAATTCCACCGAGGCCCAGCAGCGCCAGATGGTGGACCAGTTCCGCCAGCAGCTCCGCCAGACGACCATCCGGCAGGACATCAGCGTGATTCCCACCTCCTTTGAGATCAGGAAGACCACCTATGACAGCTCCGAGGGGACGGTGGAGGTCCTGGAAAAGTTCAAGTACCCTGACTACACCGAGCTCAAGGCTTATACATACCACTTGAAGAAGAGGGACCGGTTCTGGATAATCTACGACTACGAAATCAAGAACCTGGGTACCGAATAAATGAAGATGATCCTCGTGGCGGCGCGGGACGAGTTCATCACGTCCCTGCGCTACCACCTCAAGCCCCTTGGCTTCACCATCGAGCATTTCTCCGACCCATTGCGCGTGATCGAAGAGCTGGACCAGATCAACCCGCAGGCCATCCTCTTTCATGCGGCTGATTTCCCGCGGCACTGGAAACCTCTCCTCCAGCTCGCCCGGGAGGACAGGCCCCGGGAGGAGCTCATATTCCTGCTCATCGCCCCCCCGGATTTCGAGATCGAGGACGTGCAGAAGGCCGCGCATCTCGGGGTCAACGGGATACTGTCGGGAAACCTCGAGGACAAGAAAGAGCTCTATCGCCTGGAGGAGATCGTGCGCCGCTACCGCGCGGTGGAGGACAAGCGCAACTTTACCCGGCTGGTTCCGCGGTCGCCGGACGAGCTCGGGTTCGCCTTCACGCATCCCCGCCGCATGGCCCTGGTCACCGGCCGGGTGCGGGAGATCTCCATCCAGGGTTCCAGCTTCCTTCCCACCCGATCCACGGCCGTGGATGACCTGCCGGCGGGAAGCGAGATCAGGAACTGCTCGCTGAAGATCGAGGACCGCATCATATCGGTGACGTGCAAGGTGACCCGCAACCGGGAAGAGCTGGGTTTCCAGTTCCTCACCTTCGAGGAGGGCGGGCACCGCGCGCTGCTGCGCTACATCCAGACGCGCGCGGAGCGGGAGCTCAAGAGCGTGACCACGGCTACAAAGTCAGCACGAGCGGCTACAAAGCAGCACGAGGGCTACGAAGCAGCCGTCCCCGCTGTCTTCCCATCCACCAGCTTCAGGAACTCCTCACGGTCCACTACTTCCTTCTCCAGCAGCAGGCGCGGCAAGGGCTTCCACGGTGGCGCGCCTGCTCTCGATGATCTGCTTCGCCGTTGCGTGCGCCTTTTCCAGGAACATCTTCACTTCCTCGTCGATCTCCGATGCGATCCTCTCCGAGTACTCCTTCTCCGTCGGGAAGTAGCTGTCGCCCTTGAGGAAGGGGTTGCGCGGTCTCTCGTAGGAGGAGAGCCCCATGCGGGTGCTCATGCCGTACTCCTTCACCATGGCACGGGCGATGTCGGTGGCCTTGAACAGGTCGTTCTGGGCGCCGGTGGAGACGTCGTTGAAGAAGACCTCTTCCGCCACGCGCCCTCCCAGCAGCGAGGCAAGCTTTTCTTCCAGCTCCCGCTTCGTCACCAGGTACCGGTCCTCAGTGGGAAGCTGGATGGTGTAGCCCAGCGCCGCGATGCCGCGCGGCACGATGGAGATCTTCTGCACCGCATCCGCGCTGCCCAGGCTGTGACCCACGATGGCGTGACCTGATTCGTGGAACGCGACGATCTTCTTCTCATGCGGGCTGATGAGACGCTTCTTCTTCTCCAGCCCGGCCACCACGCGGTCGATCGCCTCGCTGAACTCGGCCGGCGTGACTTCGGTCTTCGACGCGCCGGGCGGCAAGGAGCGCGGCCTCGTTGACGATGTTCGCCAGGTCCGCGCCGACAAACCCCGGTGTGCGCTGCGCGATGAGGTGAAGGTCCACGTCCGCTGACAGCTTCACGCTCTTGGCGTGCACCTTGAGGATGGCCTCCCGCCCCTGCGAGGTCGGGGCGGTCCACCACCACCTGCCGGTCGAACCGTCCCGGCCGCAGGAGCGCCGGGTCCAGGATCTCCGGCCTGTTGGTGGCGCCCATGATGATCACGCCCTTGCGCGTGTCGAAGCCGTCCATCTCGGTGAGGAGCTGGTTCAGGGTCTGCTCGCGCTCGTCGTAGCCGCCCATGGGGCTGTAGCCGCGCGCCTTGCCCAGCGCATCCAGCTCGTCGATGAAGATGATGCAGGGCGCCTTGCCGGCCGCCTGGGAGAAGAGGTCCCGCACGCGCGCCGCGCCGACGCCGACGAACATCTCCACGAACTCGGAGCCCGAGATGCTGAAGAACGGGACGCCCGCCTCACCGGCCACGGCCTTGGCCAGCAGGGTCTTTCCCGTTCCCGGCGCGCCCACCAGGAGGATGCCGCGCGGGATGCGGCCTCCCAGCATCTCGAACTTGCCGGGCGTCTTCAGGAAGTCCACGACCTCCTGCAGCTCCTCCTTGGCCTCGTCGATGCCCGCCACGTCCGCGAAGGTGATGCGCTTGGCGCCCGAGTCCGCAACGAGCTTGGCCTTGCTCTGGCCGATGCTCAGCACCCCGGGGCCGCCCGGAGCCCATGCGCATCATGAAGAAGTTCCACAGCGCGAACATGATGGCCAGCGGGCAGGATCCAGGAGATGATGTTGCCCAGGAACGATGCCCTGCGTCTTGCCCGCTGTACTTCACTCCCTTGTCCGCGAGCTGCTTCACCAGGTCCGGGCTCATCCACGCGCAGGGTGTGGAATGCCATTGCCTGTCCGTCTGGCCGTCGTCATCGTGCCCTGGATGTCCGTAGGCGGAGACGACCACGTCCTGCACCTTGCCTGCGGCGAGCGCCTCCTTGAAGTCGCTGTAGGCGACGTCCGTGGATCGATGCCCGCCGCCGAGGAACCACTGCAGGCCGAGGATGAGGAGCAGCCCCACGACGACGTAGAATATGGAGAACTGTGTCTTTTTGTGCTGATCGGGATTCATGATTCTTCTACCTCCGCGATCCCAGGGGCAGCCCGGTGCGTGCGCGGCCGCGCGATAGGCGCCCGTTGCGCCGTCAGCCCCGTGCACGACCGCGAGACCGCGCGCCGCAAGCTCAGCGAGGAGCCCGGTCTGCGCGCGCGGGAGTTCCAACAGCCCGGGCAGACCCCGCTGCGCAACCGCCCCGTGCGCGTCTCGCACCCGGACGATTCCGCGTCCTTCCTCGATAGCCTTTGCCCTGGGCGTCATCGCGTCACTCAATTCAATTTAATGACGGATGCCCCGCAAAACAAGCGTAGCACGGATGCCGAGGCCGAGCGGTACGGATGACAGCGGCCGTGCCCGTCGTTGACACGGCCGAGCGCACCGGCCTATATAGTCGCAGGAGGAGGCGCGCGTGAAGGTTCTGTTCACGGGCATTCAGCCCACGGGCGACATCCATCTCGGCAACTACTTCGGGGCCATCGCCAACTGGGTGCGCCTGCAGCACGAGTACACGTCCGTTCATCTCCGTGGTGGACCTGCACGCGGTGACCATCCCCTACGAGCCGGCGGAGATGCCGGGCAAGGTCATGGACCTCGCCACCACGCTCTACGCCTGCGGCATCGACATGGAGAAGACCACCCTGTTCGTGCAGTCGGAGGTGCCCGGGCACGCGGACCTCACCTGGCTCTTCAACACCATCACCCCGCTGGGCGAGCTGGAGCGCATGACCCAGTTCAAGGACAAGCGCGACCAGTTCCGCGCCACCGTGAACGTCGGGCCTGCTGGACTACCCCGTGCTCCAGGCCGCGGACATCCTCATCTACAAGGGAGAGGTCGTGCCCGTCGGGGAGGACCAGGTCCAGCACGTGGAGTTCACCCGCGAGGTGGCGCGGCACTTCAACTCCCGCTTCGGCGACACCTTCCCCGAGTGCCAGGCGCTCCTCACCGCCACGCCCCGCGCGTGCTCGGCCTGGACGGGGACGCCAAGATGAGCAAGAGCAAGGGCAACACCATCGGCGTCCTGGAGACCCCCGAGCAGATCTGGGCCAAGCTCGCGCCCGCCAAGACGGACCCCGCGCGCGTGCGCCGGACGGACCCCGGCACGCCGGAGAAGTGCACGATCTGGTCCTACCACCTCCTGGTGACGCAGGAGCCCGAGCTGCAAGGAGATCCACGACGGGTGCACCACGGCGGGCATCGGCTGCATCGACTGCAAGAAGCGTCTTCCACGCCAACCTGATGAAGGTGCTGGACCCCATCCGCGAGCGCTACACCGAGCTTGCCGGGAGCCGCAAGGGCGAGGTGGAGGACCGGCTGGAGGCCAACGCGGCGAAGTGCCGCGCCGTGGCGGCGGAGACCATGCTCGAGGTCAAAGGGAAAGATGGGGTTGAAAAAGGTATGGAAAATCCAGAGCTGAAGATCGAAGACCTGAAGGTCGACTCCCTCGGCGAGGCCGAAGATCCCTCCCCCTCGGAGCTGAGCACCGATGAGCGGAGACGAGACGGCCAACTACGTGCGGGACACGCAGTCCGTGCTCTACAGCACCGACCGGGATGAGGTCGTGGCGCGCGTGAAGGAAGGCAGGAGATATCCCCGCCTTCGAGATGGCCGGTCCGCGCCAGACCATCTTCTTCGACTCCGCGCGGGTCAAGGCGGCCATCGTCACCTGCGGCGGGCTGTGCCCCGGCATCAACAACGTGATCCGCACGCTCGTGTTCGAGCTGCACTACCGCTACGGCGTGCGCTCCATCCTCGGCATCCGCTACGGCTACCGCGGGCTTCATCCCGAAGTACGGCTACGAGCCGTTCCCCTCACCCCGGACGTCGTGAAGGACATCCACGAGAAGGGCGGGAGCATCCTCTCCTCCTCCCGCGGGCGAGCAGGACGCGGGGGAGATCGTGGACTTCCTCCAGCGCAAGGGGATCTCGCTGCTCTTCACCATCGGCGGGGACGGGACGCTGCGCGGCGCGCTCGGCGATCCACCAGGAGGTGAAGAAGCGCGGGCTTGCCATCTCCGTGATCGGCATTCCCAAGACCATCGACAACGACATCGCCTTCGTGGAGCGGACCTTCGGCCTGGAGACGGCCTTCTCCGTCGCCGCGGAGTCCATCCGCAGCGCGCACACGGAGGCAATCGGGGCGCCCAACGGCATCGGGATCGTGAAGGTCATGGGACGGAATGTCCGGCTACATCGCGGCCAACGCGGCCCTCGCGCTGACCGAGGTCAACTTCTGCCTGATCCCCGAGGTGCCCTTCGGCCTGGAGGGAAGCTTCGGGCTTCATCGCCTGCTCGAGCAGCGGCTGCGCCAGCGCGACCACGCGGTGATCATCGTGGCGGAGGGCGCCGGCCAGGAGTTCGTGAAGGACACGACCGGCAAGAAGGACGAATCGGGGAACCCCGTGCTCGGGGACATCGGCGTGTTCCTCAAGGACTCGCATCAAGAAGTACTTCAAGGAGCACACGGACCTGTACGTGAACATCAAGTACATCGACCCCAGCTACATGGTGCGCTCGGTGCCCGCGAACGCCCACGACTCCATCTACTGCATCCAGCTCGCGCAGAACGCGGTGCACGCGGGAATGGCGGGAAAAACGGGGATCATCGTCGGGCAGTGGAACGGCCAGTTCACGCACGTGCCCATTGCCCTTGCCACGTCACGGCGCAAGGTGCTTTCCCCGGAGGATCCGCTGTGGCTCTCCGTGCTGGAGGCCACGGGGCAGCCGTACAAGATCGGGTAGTATTGACTCTCCAGGCGGTGCGCCGACTACTCATGCGCAGCTCGGATCGTTGGTCCCGTGGAGTGATTTGCGGCAGCATTGCAACCACGTAAAAAAGTGCTAAAAAACCAGGAACCTCCGCAAGAGCCCGCCTGCGTTTTTTAGACACCATCCAATCGAGGGAGGTTGTGTCTTGACTCAAAGAAAAGATTACATCTTCACATCGGAGAGCGTCGGGGAAGGTCACCCGGACAAGATCTGCGACCAGATCTCCGACGCGGTGCTCGACGATGCCCTGCGGCAGGATCCCAATTCGCACGTGGCCTGCGAGAGCTTCACCACCACCGGTCTTGTCCTGGTGGGCGGGGAGATCACCACCACGGGCTACATCGACCTCCCGCAGCTCGTGCGCGGAGTGCTGAAGTCCATCGGTTACACCGATGCCTCGTACGGCATCGACTACGAGTCCTGCTCCGTGATCTCCACGATCCAGAGACAGTCTCCCGACATCGCCCAGGGGGTGAACGGCACGGGTCTGCACCACGAGATGGGCGCGGGGGACCAGGGCATGATGTTCGGCTACGCCTGCACGGAGACGCCCAGCCTCATGCCGGCTCCCATCAGCCTCGCGCACAGGATCATGCAGACCGCGGCAAAGGCGCGCAAGGAGGGCACGCTCCCCTTCCTGCGCCCCGACGGCAAGTGCCAGGTGTCCGTGCAGTACAGGGACGGCAAGCCGCGCACGGGTGGCAACCGTGGTGCTGTCCCACCAGCACTCGGAGGAGGTCACCTACAAGGAGCTCCAGGAGGCGCTGATCGAGACGGTCATCAGGAAGGCCATTCCCGCCGAGCTCCTGGACAAGAATACCGTCTACCACATCAATCCGACCGGGCAGGTTCGTCATCGGCGGACCGCACGGCGACACCGGCCTGACCGGCCGCAAGATCATCGTGGACACCTACGGCGGCATGGCGCGCCACGGCGGCGGCGCGTTCTCCGGCAAGGACCCCTCCAAGGTGGACAGGTCCGCCTCCTACATGGCCCGGTACGTGGCGAAGAACATCGTGGCCGCCGGCTTGTGCGAACAAGTGCGAGGTGCAGGTCGCCTACGCCATCGGCATCGCCAAACCCGTGTCGCTGTTCGTTTCCACCTTCGGCACGGGCAAGGTCCCGGACGAGAAGATCGAGAAGGCGGTGTCCGCCGTCTTCGACCTGACCCCCCAGGGGATCATCCGCACGCTCGACCTGCTGCGCCCGATCTACCGGGAGACCTCGAACTACGGGCACTTCGGCCGGGAGGGGTTCTCCTGGGAAAAGACCGACAAGGTGGAGGCCATAAAGGCCAAAATAGGGTAAGATAATGGGGGAGCAGGCAAGGCGCGAAGCCCTCTGGTGGGAGAGGAGGCCTGACGGCAGGATCGCCTGCCTGCTCTGCCCTCACGCGTGCACGATCACGGACGGCGGCCACGGCATATGCGGCGTGAGATTCAACCGGGCCGGCTCCCTGGAGATCCCGCTGTACGGCAGGATCTCTTCTCTTGCCGTGGACCCGATCGAGAAGAAGCCTCTCTACCATTTTCATCCCGGCGCACGCATCCTTTCGGTCGGCTTTGTCGGCTGTTCCTTCCACTGCAAGTTCTGCCAGAACTGGCACATCTCCCAGGGCGTCGAATGCCGAGACGCGCTTCATGGGCCCCGACGCGCTCGTGGAAGCGGCGCGCGGGGAGAGCTCCTTCGGCATCGCCTACACCTACTCCGAGCCGCTCGTGCACGCGGAGTACCTGCTGGACACGATGCGCCTGGCGCGGGAGGCCGGGCTGAAGAACGTGCTCGTCTCCAACGGCTACATCAATCCCGGACCCGCCGATGAGCTGCTCGGCCTCCTGGACGCGGCCAACATCGACCTGAAGGCGTTCGATCCGGATTTCTACCGCACGGAGACCGGCGGCGAGCTGGAGGAGGTGAAGCGCTTCCTCACGCAGGCGGCAGGGCGCATCCACCTGGAAATCACCACGCTGGTCATCCCCACAAAGAACGACGCCATCGACCAGATAGAGGGGATAGCCCGGTTCGTGGCATCCCTGGACCCCGGGATACCCTTTCACCTCTCGGCCTATCATCCGCAGTATCGGTACGAAATCCCGGCAACACCGGCCGCCACCCTGCGCACTCTGGCGGAGGCGGCGAAGAGGCATTTGAAGTTCGTCTATGTCGGCAACATCGGCCCCGAGGAGACGATTACGCCGTGCCCGAAGTGCGGCAGCACCCTGGTGCGGCGCGTGGGATACAGCGTGCGCATCGAAGGAATCCACGAAGGCGCGTGTGCTGCGTGCGGCGCGCCCGCGCCGATTGTGACAGGGGACTGAGCGCAGGAGTGCGCCGCGGAGGCCGGCCGGAGACGCGCGTGCCGCCGGGGGCGCCGCGGCGCACCGTTGGCCGCCGCACGCGCGCTGCCCCGGCCCCCGATACTTGACAATAGGCCGCTTTTTTGCTCTTTTGTGATCACCTTCCCCTGTAGCTCAGTCGGTAGAGCGGGTGACTGTTAATCACTAGGTCGGCGGTTCGAGTCCGTCCGGGGGAGCAGAACTGGACAGGCAGCTTCAACAGAGGCTGCCTTTTTTTCCCCCCGGAGGGTGTCGAAAACGGCAGGGCTCCGCACCACCTTCCGCCTAACCCCCAAGAGTAGTACTATTTGTCCTATGGGCACAACTTCGATTGTTTCCGACCCCGACATCATGATGGGAAAGCCAGTGGTCGCGGGCACCAGGATCACAGTTGAGTATATTTTGGAGGAACTTGCCCACGGGCAACCGATCGACACCCTCGTGGGCTCTCACCCAACCTTAACGCGCGAGGGTGTACTGGCTGCTCTGGGGTACGCTGCCAAGGTCCTGCGGCTCGACGTCGTAGACCCTGTAGAAACTCCTTAACGTGGACCTCGCCTTCCTGGCTGACGAGAACGTTGAGATGGACATCGTTGATCGACTCAAGTCACTGGGCCACAGCACGGTACACGCGTCTGAGCTATCCGCCGGTCGTCCCGACACCGCGGTGCTCCAAGCTGCATCTCAGGCCGGGCAGGTTCTCATTACCAACGACAAGGACTTCGGAGAGCTCGTCTTCCGAAAGCATCATAGCTCCTCCGGAGTCATCCTCGTTCGGTTGCCCGGTCGACCTCCCGCCACCAAGGCTCGACTCGTTGCACAGGCTATCCAGCGCTACGGCGAAGAGCTTCTGGGTGCGTTCGTGGTGATTGGACCTCGGACGATTCGGTTGAGGCGATTGCCGGACTGAGACAGGAGCCCGGAATGGCACGGACTCCTCGATCAGTTGCGGGCGGGACGGTGTTAACCTCCCGGTCGCTGGTTCGAGTCCGTCCGGGGGAGCGACGGCAGAGTCGAACGGCGTATGGTTTGCTTAACACCAAGCGATGCGCCGTTTCCGTTTTCGGGATTACCCAATCTCCGGTATCGACAGGGAGCGGCAGATTTTGCGCGCAAGCTGATTGGCAACCTCGGTGTGTCTGGGAATGGCTTCCGTGGCTCCCGTCCGTGGATTCACCCAAAGCGAATGAGAACGACCCTCACGTTTGAGGACACAGCCGTGATAGCGGAGGTGTCTCAGGAAGGCCGTCCTCTTCACGAGAGACTGACTACGTCCTGAACAGCGTCAGCGGGCAGACCGCGCTGAGCGTCCTCCCGCCTGTCTTTCAGGATGAGTGCAATCGCATCGGCGAGATTCTTTTTGCATTCCTCGACTGTCTCACCCTGGCCATTCGCCCCGGGGATCTCAGGACAATAGCCGATGTACCACTTCCCGTCACGTTCGATGATTGCGGTGAACTCGTTGTGGAGTGTGTGCTTCGACATGCACCTATCGTACCGCGAGCACGTTCTACGGACAAGAGGTGAAATGAAGGACAGCAACAGCACGGCCTTTCAAACGGCCAGGAGAGTGGGCACTTCCTCGATCTTATGCTCGTCGCAATAGGTTCGAAGCTCGTCCAATAGAGGGAGCCTAACTGGACAGGCAGTCGGCAGGTCGCTGGCTGCCTTTTTTGTGTTCTGGGCCTCGCGGTGGATGATGTCAAAGGGCGGCGTGAAGGCTGGGACTATGTGGTCAATTTGGTGCCTGGCAGACTGGCTCTCACAATACGGAAATAAATAGAGCGAAGGTATCTTTCCACCATGCTGTCGATCGCTAACTTCCATGTACGGCGCCGGAATGCGGGTATAGGATTCGTCCCATACCCGCGTGCGGGAAGATTGCAGAGGAGGATCCCATGAGGAGAAACTTGGTCATAGCGTTAGCGGCGCTCATCGCGGCTGCCGCCTTCACACAGACCGCGACGGCACAGGTGACCCTTTCTATCATCGCCAACCAGGATTGGGTCACCAAGCCCTATATGAAGGCAGCCTGGGCGAACTACGAGAAGGTCACCGGCAACAAGCTCGACATCCAGGCACTGCCGATCGACAACTGGGAGACAGTCATGAAGACCCGCGCTGCGGCGGGCGAGCTGCCCGATATTGTGATGACGTTCGCCGGGCCGGTCCTTGACGCGATGCGTCCCGCCGACAACTTCATCGACCTCTCCAATGAGCCTTTCGTGAAGGACCTGAAGCCCTTTGTCCTTCCCCAAGCCACCTACAAGGGCAAGATCTACGGCCTGCCGCTTTGGGAGGGTTCAGTCTCCGGCACCCTCTACAACAAGGACATTTTCAAGAAGCTCAACATATCCGTTCCGAAGACCCAAGCCGAGTTCTGGGCCGCCTGCGAGACAATCAAAAAAGCCGGCATCACGCCGATCTATCTTGCGTTCAAGGACATCTGGCCGGCCCTTCCCCAGTTCGGTCTGGACCCGATCGCCAGGAAGTATCCCGGCTTTGTGGACAAGCTCAACTCCAACAAGCTCAAATTCGCCGATGTGCCCGAGTTCACGAACCTCGTTGGCTTTTACAAGACCCTCGTCGACAAGGATTATCTGGGCGCTGATTTCGTGAGCAACACCTGGGACGGGCAGGCCAAGGCCCTCGGCGAAGGCACCTATGCCATGGCCCTTGCCTGGGACCAGTACCTCTATTCAGACCTCGAACCCCGGTACGCCGACGCCGCGGCCCACTTCGGCATCATGCCCTTCTTCATGAACGTGACCCCCGAGGGCTCGTACGAAGGCCCCAACGCATGCATGAGCTTCGTCAACAAGAAAAGCAAGAACGCCAAGGAAGCCCTCGCGTTCATCCGTTTCCTGGCTCGGCCCGAGAATCTCAACCTCGCCTACAAGGACGTCTTTACCGAAAGCTACTTCAAGAGCGTGACGACCAACAAGGTCTCGCCCCAGGTAGCCGAAGCAAGGGCCTCCGTGGACAGGCTCATCCTGGCTTCGGTGCAGGCGGGGATCGTGGGTTACAGCCAGGTGGAAAGCGTGAAGCCCATCCAGATGATGATGCTGGGCCAGCCCGGAGTGGCGGACACGGTCAAGCAGATCGACGAGATCAGGATCAAGGTCGCTAAGGCACGGGGACTTGCGGGATTCTGAACCAGCTTTTGCGGAATAACGCGAGGCCGGGGCCTGCCGATAGCAGAGCCCCGGCCTTTTCGTTTTCCGGCTTTGACGTTTCGGCAGTGATATCCGCGAGGTATCTTTTTTCCATCCCAGCGGTCGAAAAGCTCCATTCACCGCACCTGGACTCGGCTTTAGGATGACGACGTGAAGCAGGGCAACCTCGCAACCGTCAAAAAGGCCTATCCCCTCTGGATGACCATCCTGCCCTTTGGCATCTACGTGGTGTTCCTGGTCCTGCCGTCGACGGCGGGCTTCACGCTCGCGTTCACGAACTGGAGCCCATATACAGAGACCCTCCGATTCACTGGCTTCGGGAGCTTCGCAGCGATGTTCACCGAGAAGGTCTATGGCGTGGCACTGGCCAACACACTCATCTTCGCGGTGGTCACGACCTTCGGCAAGGCCGGGCTCGGGCTTGTTCTCGCCCTTGCGCTCAACACCGCGATCCGCTCACGCAACCTGCTCCGCACGGTCTACTTCTATCCGTCGGTACTCTCGCCTCTGGTGGTCGGCCTCCTTTTCTCGGCGGTCTTCGATGCCAGGGCGGGGCTCGCGAACCAGCTCGCCGCGGGCCTCGGCCATCCCGCCGTCTCATGGCTGGGTGGACGAACGACAGCCCTCTTCGTCTTCAACTTCGGTGAAATCTGGCGGTCGACCGGCTACGCCATGGCAATCTTCCTCGCGGCCCTGAAGGGCATCCCTGCCGAATACCACGAAGCAGGCATGATCGACGGCGCCTCAGCGTGGAGGCGCTTCCGGAGCATCACCTTGCCCTTCCTGATGCCGGCCATCAATCTCGTGCTCCTCACGAGCATGCTGTTCGGGCTCAAGATCTTCGACCTGGTTTACATCCTTACCGGGGGCGGTCCGGGCTACCAGACCGAGACAATCTCGACGCTCATCCTGAACCAATACGGTCAGGACCTGTACGCGCAATCGACCGCAACCAACCTCGTTTTCACTCTTGTCCTGGTGTCCTTTGCACTTGCGTTCCAGGCCTACCGCCGAAAGACGGAGGTCGAGGCGTGACCGCGGAGAACAAGGCCGAAGCCAGACTCAGAAGGTTGATCGGAGCTGCCCTCCTCTGGCTGTGCGCGGTCGTCATCCTCCTCCCTCTCGCCGTTGTCGTTGTGACTTCCCTCAAGAGTCTCAAAGAGGCAGCCTCGCTCAACCTTTCCTTGCCACGAGTACCGCTCTTCGGCAATTACGTCACGGTCTTCGCCGAAGGCAAGATCATCCGTGGCATTGTGAACAGCCTTGTCGTGACGGGCACTGCCACGATCCTCATACTCCTCTCTGCTTCGGTGCTTGGCTTCATCCTGACACGCCGTCGAACGTCAACGACAGTCTTCATGGAAAGGTGCATCACCCTTGGATTGGTGGCGCCCTTCACCGCCCTGCCGACTATCATGCTGCTCAAGACCCTCGGTATCCTCGGCACCCGCGGCGCCCTGGCCCTCGTCTACACAGCGATGTTCCTGCCCTTCACCACGATGATGCTCTCTGCCTTTGTGAAAACCCTGCCACGCGAGCTGGACGAGGCAGCAATCATCGATGGCTGCTCGGGCCCGGCGCTTTTCCGCAGGATCATCCTGCCCCTTCTCACGGCACCGCTCATGACGTCCTTTCTCCTCAACACAATGTGGGTATGGAACGACTTCATGATCCCCCTCTACCTCCTCAATTCCTCCGCGAGTTGGACTCTTCCCCTTTCGGTGTTCAGCTTCTTCGGCAAGTACAATCATTCATGGCACCTCATCTGCGCCAATATGGCCATTGTCTCCGCCCCGGTGACCCTGCTCTACCTCATCGGGCAGCGCTCGATCATCTCGGGAATGACCGCCGGCGCCGTGAAGGGCTGAAGGTGGTACAATAGGCGCGATGCTTGCCAAGCGGTTCACGAATCGGCTGCTGCTCGCCAACCTCGGGATCCTTCTCGCGCTCCTGGTCTGCGGGGGCCTGGGCCTGTCTTTTGTCCTCGGCGGCTTTCTTCGCGCTGACTTCCGGACCCAGCAGGGATATCGCGTCGACAAGATGGCGGAACAGCTTGACAGCGTCCTGGACGAGATGAATCGCCTGTCGATATCCATCCTCGCCTCCCGCCGGATCAGTGACATCATGCTCGGCATACCGCGGGACGACAGGAACAATTACTTCCTGATCCATCCTGCCACCCGGTACGAGGTCCTCAACCTGCTCCTGTCCTACACCGCCCTCAAGCCGCTCAAAGGCCGTATCTGCCTGGTCTCGGACAAGGGCGACCTCCTGGACCTTTCGAACCAGCAGGACGCGATGGCCTTCACCAAGCCTGAGCTCTCGCACATCACGGTCACGAGGGAGGCGGTGCTGGGTGACGAGCCCAAGGCCTTCCTGCCGCCGGGACCTGAACCCTGGTCCCGCCGGCATGCGGCGGTCATCGCCCTGGTCCGGCGTCTGCAGGATGCGGAACAACGATATGGCTGGCTGGAGATCAACGAGCAGGTCGAGTCCCTCAAATGGATATGGGAGTCGCGCGGCAACGCTACGCCCGCGCGGGTCGGCCTTTACGATATGGCTGGAACCCTGCTCTACGCCAACTTCAACGGAGCGCCGAGCACCGCCGCGGAGCTTTCGAACGGGCGGCGCCTGCCTTCCGGAGGAGCGATGGTTTTCATGGCCGAACTCGCCAACGCCGACTGGAGGCTCGCATATTTCGCCGACTCCAAGGGCCACGAGCTGCTCACGGGCCAGACCATGGGAATCCTCGCCGCGATCCTGCTGGCCTCCTTTGTCCTGATGGCGCTCTTTTCCTGGCTGGCTCTCACGCGCGTCACGAGGCCGGTACGAAAGCTCACCGACGAGGTTCGGGGCATCACGAGCCTGAACCAGGATTTCAGACCGCCCGACCTGCGCGCGCCGGAGGAGGTCGCGATCCTGACCCGCGCCTTCCAGGACCTCATCGTCTCTCTCCGGAGGGAGCACGAGGCCCGGCTCCGTCTCCAGGGACAGGAGATGAGCGCGAGGATGGCGGCCCTGCAGGCCCAGCTCAATCCGCACTTCGTGTTCAACACCCTGACCTGCATCGCGGCCTACGGGAAGAAGCGCGATGGCGCGACCGTGCAGCGGATGTGCAAGGATCTCACCGCCATGCTCCGTTATTCCCTTCAGAACTCGAATGAGTCGGCGACCATCGACCAGGAACTCGACCAGGCAGAGGGCTATCTCGCTCTCATGAGCAAGCGCTACGCGCAGTACCTCGAGTATCGGGTCGGTCGGTTCCCGGAGGCGTCCCGGATTCCCGTCCCGCGCCTGCTTCTTCAGCCCGTCATCGAGAACTGCTTCGTACATGGCTTCGCCGATACCCCCGGACCCTGGCAGGTCGAAGTCTGCTCCGGCCTGCAAGGGGACAATTGGGAAGTGTCAGTGAAGGATTCCGGCGGGGGAATGGACGCCGACCGTGTACGGCGCCTTCTTGCCGAGTTTGAGGCGGCGCTGGCCGAGGAATCACCGAGCGTCTTCGACCGCGACTTCTCGCGCGGCAAGCTCGGCCTCCTCAGCACTTTCGCGCGCCTTCGTGCGCTCTACGGGGAACGGGCGGCTTTCTCTTTGGAAAGCACCGAGGGAACGGGCCTCCTCGTACGCATCGGGGGGCCGCATGGCCTTGCTTGAGGTCTTCATCGCCGAGGACGAGCCTCCCATCGCCGAAATGATCGCGTCCATGGTGGACGAGTCGCCTTCCGGTTTCCGAACTGCTTTCGTCGCGCACGACGGCAGGAGCATGCTGGACCGGCTTGCAGCCAATAGACCGGATCTCCTCCTCGCTGACATCAGGATGCCGGTCATGGGCGGCCTCGAGCTCATCGAGGCCGCGAGGCGGCTCCATCCCGACCTGCCCTGCGTCATAATCACGAGCCATTCCGATTTCGAGTACGCCCGCGCAGCCATCAGGGCGGGGGCCATGGACTACATCCTGAAAACCTGCCTGCCCGAGAGCCTCGACGAGGTGCTTCTTCGCGTGCGGCAATCACTCGGGCTCGAAGCGCTTGCAGACCACGTGCCGGACGCGCGCCTGGACACGGGGGCGCGGCTCAAGAAGCATCTGGACCAGATCGTCCGCAGTCCCTTTGATCTCCGGGATGTCGCGGAAGCCTGGGGCTATAATTCCCTGTATTTATCCCGGGCTTTCAAAGCCCTTGTCGGCATCTCCCCTAAGCGCTACCACACGAAGGCCAAGATCGATCTCGTTATCACAATGATGAAGAAGGATCGTCGGCTCCTCCTCAAGGAGGCCGCCTCCGTTATTCATTTCGATGACGAGCTCTACCTGGCGAAGGTGTTCAGAAAAGAGACCGGCATGAGCTTTTCTGAATTCAGGCGGAAACTGGATGATGGGGGGTGATCCAGTGCCAGAGGGCCGCGGGGCACGAACCGAATGGTTCATGAGGTCACGGTTCGGAATGTTCATCCATTGGGGACTGTATGCGATCCCGGCCAAGGGCGAATGGATCCGCAGCCAGGCACGGATGACCGAGGAGTCGTACCGCGAGTATTTCGACTCTTTCGATCCCGTGGACTGCGACCCGCGGGTATGGGCTCGCCTTGCGAAGAAAGCAGGGATGAAATACGCGGTTTTCACGGCGAAGCACCACGACGGGTTTTGCCTCTTCGAAAGCGCCTTCACTGATTACAAATCGACCGTCACGAAGGCTGGCCGCGACTTCGTCGCTGAATATGTCGAAGCCTTCCGCGCCGAGGATCTTGAAGTCGGACTCTATTACTCGCTGATTGACTGGCACCACCCCGATTATCCGCACTGGGGAGATCGCCATCATCCCCAGCGCGATGACGCTGCGTTTCAGGGCCACCACCACGACTTCGGCCGCTACCTCGACTATCTCCACGGCCAGGTCAAGGAATTATGCAGCAACTATGGGAAACTCTCGATCCTCTGGTTCGATTTCTCCTATGACGCGCTCACAGGTGAGGCATGGCATGCCACCGACCTCGTGCGGATGGTTCGCTCCCTCCAGCCCTCGGTGATCATCGACAACCGCCTCGAGGCCTCCGGTGAGACTCTCGGTTCGATCGTAGGAGGCGAGCCAGGGGAGTACGCGGGCGACTTCGCCTCTCCCGAGCAGATCATTCCACCCGAAGGCGTGCGGGACGCGCGGGGACGCCCGCTTCCCTGGGAGGCCTGCGTCACGATGAACAACCATTGGGGCTACGCGGCTGCCGACCACGCCTGGAAGCCGCCACGCCAGCTCCTGCGCAAGCTCGTTGAATGCGTCTCCAAGGGCGGAAACCTCATCCTTAACATCGGGCCGGACGCCCGTGGCGCAATCCCGCCCGAATCCACGCGCAGCCTCGAGCACATCGGCTCCTGGCTCGCCGCAAATGGGGCGAGCATCTACGGATGCGGCGCGAGCGGCTTTCCCAAGCCCGAGTGGGGATACTTCACGAAAAATGGCCAGAAGCTCTTCGCCCACGTCTTTGAGCCGCCCATCGGATCCCTTGCCCTCCCCGGTCTTGGCGGCGGAAGGATTGCGCGCATGCGCCTGCTCAAAGACGGATCTGAGCTCCGTGAAAACGACGCCTGGAACACGAAGATCTTTGCGAATAACGCCTTCGTGAACTTCGCCGAACCGGCCGATTTCACCTTCCCTCTCCCCGATGAAGACGACACCGTCATCGAAATCGAGCTGCGAGAGCTGACGCTGCCGCATGAGTGAAAATGTTGGTGCCAGAAGAGCCTTTCAGACAACGCCGCGATTGCTCTTGAACGTCAGCCCAGTTGATTTGGGGGACACGGGACCGGCTCGAACAGGCTTCTCAAACAGCCAACAAAGCAGGTGTCTCCTCGATCTTGTGCTCGTAGCAGTAGGTTCGAAGCTCGTCCAATAGGGGAAGCGACGGTTGAGTCGAACGGGCTCGCAGGTCTGACCACCGGCGAGCTCGTTTCGTTCCCGGGCGTGATCGCCTACTTCCGTTCAATCGCCAACACGAGCTGCTTGACGATCTTGGGGTGCAGGTCTTTCCTCGAATGGAAAGGAATGACAAACCTTTTCTGGTCCCGCATGTAGATCCTGTGGCTCCCCTTCGCGCGAACAAACGCGAAGCCATGTTGAAGCAATAGGCGCTCCGCCTCGTCCGCCGTCAGACGCGGAAGCCTAGGCAATATTCACCTCGACAGACGTTGTGAGGATCTCCTTGCTGAGACGCCGCTTGCGTTCCTCAACATCCATCGTCTCAGATAAAGCTCAACCGCTTCGCGAATGTTCGCCATCACTTCTTCGAGGGTGGTGCCTTGAGTGTGGCAGCCCTCGAGCTCCGGCGCGTAGGCGTAGTACCCCTCTTCATCCGTCTCTATAACTACGTTGACTTTGTATGACACAGGCGTTCCTTTCTCTTTCATTCCTCGACACCCCAAGAAGGGGAGAGCGAGACTTCTCCTCCGACCGCCATGCCGCGTAGGAGAGAGCCGCTGAGATGTCTTCCCTCTCGAGGTATGGACATTCTTTGAGGATTTCCGATTGGGTGTGACCGGACGCCAGGAGCCCTACAAGTGCTAACGGACACCCTCAGGCCGCGGATGCACGGCTTGCCACCGAGGACTCCCGGATCTTGCGTGATTCTTTCCAAATGAGGCATCGCAGACTTCCCCCGAGTGATGATACACAATAGCTCCGCACCTCTCAACGGCCCTATATGACTGCGGCCACCAAGGTGCAACTGAAGACTGGCGGCTTCAGTTCCTGAGCTTCCAAACGTTGTCGGCGGCTACTTTCCCAGCCGAGCCGAACAACGTCCTCGATCAACGGCACCGATAGGAGTGTTAACGACCCGGCCGCCCGTTCGACTCGGGCCGGGGGAGCGAAGAGGAACACACTCGAACGGAGCGCTTTCTGGGTCACACTGGAAAGCGCTGTTTTTACGCCTCCCTCCTGCAACAGGAGGCAGGCGATCAGGCCTGCGAGGGCTGGCTTCTTCTCCTCCTCTGAACTCTGAGAAAACGATCAGAATCTTGGTCACCAGGCCCTGGCAGGGCCTCACCAAAACCTCGTTGTCCTTGGGAGTAGGTTTTTCCACTTCCTCCCCTCGGCAGGCTCGTTGCTTCGGCCGCCCAGCGGCCTCGCGGCGACGTGCTCCGGGAGTACCAGAAGGTGCTCATGGATGCGCTGGCGCTGGCGGCGACGGTGAGAAAGAACGTCAACGTGCTCCCGCACAGCATGGGGTACTTCAAGAAGGTCCTGACCGCGGATGAGAAAGCCGAGCTCACCGAGGTGATCGTCCAGTACCACCAGGGCCTGGTGCCGCTCATCGTGCCCGTCGTTCTGCTTCGCCACCACGCCCGCAAGTACGCCGAGCCGTACCTGCTGCGCCAGCTCTATCTCAACCCGTATCCTGCCGAGCTGATGCTGCGAAACCACGCGTAGGTCAGGGTCCTTCCGTCTCTTCGACGGAACGGAGATACGCGGCCATGTCGAACTTCCTTTTCAAGCCTGAGTCGTTCATGTACCGCACGTTTCCGAAAATCGGCTTCCTGCCCCACGGCCTGTCGTGCAGCCCGAAGCACCATGCCACCCCGGCGAAAGAGCAGGGGTCCCGGCCGTCGAGGAACCAGCGGTTGTTCAGTCGGAGCGCTTCGTGGAAGCCGTCCTGCGGGCTGGGGCTCCATTCCAGGATCTTCTTGCCCCAGTACATCCTCATGTACCCGTGCAGCCGGCCCGTGCGCTTCATCCGGTTCATGGCTGCGTTCCAGAACGGGTCGTGCGTTGCCGCACCCTCCAGCTGCGAGGGCGTGTACAGGAACGGCCGCGGATCGCCGGCGTGAGCGCCCAGGGTCTCGCGCGCCCACACGGGCAGACAGGACCACTGGTCATAGTCAGTGGAGTGCTCGACGAAGTTCACGGCAAGTTCACGCCGGACGATGAGCTGTTCCAGGAACGCGGCGCGGGCGCCTTCCGACGCGTGACGCGCGCGGGCCACGGTGAGCGCGATTCTTACCGGTGAGATCTGGCCGAAGTGGAGGTACGGGCTCAGCCCCGACTGCGTGCCCAGATTGGGGTCATGTCTCTCGCTGCCGTAGTAGGGAAGCTTCTTCGAGACGAACGAGCGCAGGAGGGAGAGTGCTTCACGCGTTCCTCCGGTGCCGCCCAGGGACGGGGCGACAGCCGGAACGCTCCTGTCCACCCGCAGGTCGACGAGAAGGCCCGAATCCAGCGAGCGCACGGCGTGGGCCACGGAAATGCCCAGGGAGTCCTTCTTCGGGCGCGGAGAACGGTGGACGCGCAGGCAGGTCTCTAACTGCCGATGAATCCTGGGGCGAAGAGTCGCGGCTGACCATTCCCGCTTCGCGGAGGCGCTGTCCACGGGCACCACGACGTCGCCTTCCACCTCGAGCACCCGGCAGGTGCTGCGCTCCGCGACCGCGCGACGCCACTCCTTCTGGTGACGAAGGTAGCCGCGGTCGCACACCACGAGAGCCGCTGCGCGTGACGCGGAGAGGGCCGCTTCGGGCGGCGTCCCCGGGACGACCGCGAGCTGCACGCCGCGCTCCTCCAGCGATTCCCTGGTCTCCCGAAGGCCTTCCAGCATGAACGCGAAATGTCTCAGGTTGGCTTCGGGATATGAGACGTCCAGGCCCAGGACGCAGAGCACCGGCAGGGAGAGTTCGTTTGCCTGCTCCACGGCGACATCCAGCGCGGGGTTGTCCTCGGCTCTCTGGGAGGCCTGCATCCAGTACAGCACGTACCGTCCCCGGCCTACCGCGGCATTGTTGAGGGCCCGTGTTCGCTCTTCGTGCATCTCGCCTCACCCGCGCGCCGCAGACGATTCAACGAACCGCTTTCAGGCCGCGTGAAATCTCCACTGCCCCTTCCTCCGAGAAGCGCCCCATCGCTCGCGCGAGGATCTCGCCCGAGGGGGTCACGACGAACACCGCTATCTGTTTCGTGTCCCGCAGGCCCAGGGCGCGCGTGAACTCCTTGACGTCGATATACAAGGTGATCGTCGCGGCACGGGCAGTCCGGTCCGTGATCCCCGATCTCATGCCGTTGTCGATGATGAAGCGCATGAAGACATAGGACCGCGCCATCGTGGGAAGCTCCCACGTGGCCAGGGAGGGGTTCTCGGACTTCAGCGACTGGACGAACGTGCGCCATGAGTCCACGTCGTCCTGTTGCTTCATTTCAAAGGCCACGAACACCAGGCTGGCAGGGCCGGGAAAATCGCCCGGAAGGCTGACGTCACGTCCATTCAAGTCCTGGCCGCTTGTCTTCGGGAAAAGCCGCTGGGCGTCGTCCTGCGCATGCGCCCCGAGGGCCGCCAGGAGGAGGGCGACAATGGGCTGTCCGCGTTTCATCAGAACTCCACCCGCACCTGCAGTTCCGCCGTCAGGGAGTTGTTCCCCGTTATGTACGTGAAGGCCTTGTTCGCCCCCCCGCCTGCCCAGCTGAGGCTGAAGGTGAAAGGCGGCACTCGGGGAAGGTCGATGGACGTCGACAGCCTGCTGAGAAACGACTGGTCGGAAACATCCACGAACCCGGCAATCGTTGCGCTCACCCCGTCAACGAACAGGTGCTTCCGGGTCAGGGCAGCATAGGAATACAGCTTGCCGACGTAGAAGGGGGTGAACAGCTGCGCCGCGGCCAGGGCGGGGTAGCTCGAGACGTCCGAGGTGCCGGCGTCGTTATAGAAAAGCTCCCCCGCGACGCTCCAGTAGCTCAGCTCACCGAAGGTCCGCTGGAAGCCGACCGACGACGCCCAGGTGAACGCCGAGCCGCCGGTCGGGATGCCCGCGCTGAGCTCACCGTACAAGTCGAACCCCAGTATCCTGCCGGAAAAGTCGAAGCCGACCTGGCTCTGGATTCCGAAGCCTGTGATGCCCGTCACGGCAAGCTCGACACCCAGGACCGTGAGGTCCCACCGGGCGGCGAGGTTCGTCGTGCGGACCGGGTCGTTGACGGTCCCCGACGTCACGGTGCCGGACATGTCGGCAAAGATGAAAAGGTTGCTGATGCCCGCCGGCACCGTGATCCGCACCCCCGGCTTGCCCACGCGCAGGTCGAGGGCGGCCAGCGGGTTCACCCGCTGGAGGTTGACGAAGTCCACCGGGGTCCAGATCACTGATGGCCCCCACGCCAGGAGCTGGTTGCCGATGCGAAAGAACACCTTCTGCGCGATGTCCAGGCTGATGTAGAACTCCGCGAGCTGGTAGCTCGCCCCGAAGAGGTCACCTGCGGACTGCGAAAGGAGCGGGCCGACGGGACCGAACGGGGTGCCCGGGACGGTGCCGGCGGCGCCCTGGTAGAGACTCTTTGAATAGTTGTAGGCCAGGTAGGCGGCACCATAATCCGGAACGGTTACCTTCACAAAGGCTTTGCCGGAAAACGATCCCCCGCCGCCGTAGCCGCTGAAATCGGTGGTTGTCGTAACCGAGGTGTCCCACAGGAGGTTCCCCCCGAGCTGGGTCTCCAGCTTCGCCTTCTGCTCCTCCTGCTTGCTTTGCTGGACGTTCTGGTCGAACGCCGAGGTGTCGAACACGTCCTGACCCGACTCCTGGCCATTCGCGGCGGCGAGAACCGTGAGAAGGAGCACCAGCGCGATGCCGAACGGGGTGCCGGAAGCCGCCCGGGAGGTCCGCACGAGTCGCCTCATCTGGATTTCTCCTCGAGGTAGGCCTTTGTGAACGTGTAGTCGGGAATGGGGGCCGTGGAGATGTTCTCGTTGGTGAGGAACGTCTGCTGCCCCTGTTCCAGGTTGTTGACCGCGAGGAGCTTGGTGAAGAGTGACTTGCCGTTTCCCAGGCTCTTGTATTCGATGAAGTAGTAGGTCACCAGGAGCGTCTCGGACACCGAGAGGTTCTCCACCTTCACCGGCAGCCCGTCGGACTTCCGCACGTACCACTTCTGCACCGGGTAGGAGACGTCGGGCACTTTCGCGTCCAGCCGGACCACCGCGCACTCCCACTTGGAGACCCGGGCCGTGCCGCCGGACGAAGCGGTGTACTGCTCCAGGATCTTCTGGCGGCCGAAAAGGTCCGTGCGGGCGTCCGTTGACCCGATATTGTCCTTGCGGTTCTTGTACACGAACTCCCTGGTCGAAGGGAGGTAGAAGTACAGGTCGTCGCCCCTGCGCAGGTATCCTTTTCCCTTCTCGCTGTCAGGATACTGGAAGAGGATGGTGTACATGTCCGCGCCGTCGCGGCGGAAGGTCTGCACGCGCAGCACACGGTCCGTCTCCCCGGACTTCTTCTGCACGAGGGTGAATGTGGTGGTGACGTCCAGCCCGTCCGTGTTCAGCTGTGATTCCCACCCCCTCGCAATCTGCTCGGCCGCGGGGTCGGAGGGGGGCGCGGCGGAGAACGCGAATGACGCCGCTCCCAGGAACAGGAGGATCGTTGTCCTTCGAACAGAGCTCTTCATGGTCTCAGACTCCTTTTTCAGAACACCCGCGTCAGCGCGTCCACGGGCCTGATTTTTCCCCCGTGCCGGGCAGGGAAGAAAGAGAACAGCGCCGAGAAGGCGGCGATCAACAGCACGATGCCCGCGATGTCTCCCACCCGCGGGATGAGCACCACGTGGCCTTTGTCCAGGAAGAGCGCCACGGCCCCCGTTGCCGGCAGCGGCACCAGCGTAACAAGGATGCCCGCCACCGCGAGGGCAGCGGCCACGCCGATGAGGCTGAACAGAAGCGCGAGCAGGACATTCTCGATCATGAAAAGCGAGGTGATCCCGGCCGAACCCACGCCGATGGTGCGCATCGTGCCGATCTCCCGCAGCCGCTCGTTGATGGTCATGCGGAGGTTGATGAAGATGGACACGGCGATGATGAACAGCATGATGAGCGCGACGACGGCGCCGACGGCGTTCACCGCGGAGGAGATGATTTTCACGATGCTGACCGCCTCGTCGATGGTTGAGAGGGTGAGCCGGTTGGAGTCCGCCCCGGAGGCGTCCACCTTGTACGTCGGGGAGGCGGAGGTGACTGCGTCGATGGCCGCCGAGGCATCTGCGGGCTTGTTCACCTCGAAGCCGCGCCGCGCCAGCTCCGCCGAGAGCTGGCTGCGCTTCTGGTTCATTCCCGCGGGGTCAGGGAAGTACAGGTACAGCGTCGAAGAGGTGTCCTTCTCCCCCAGGTCGAGCTCCCGCGAGAAGGGCAGTGGACAGAGGACGAGACCCTGGGCGAAGAAGTTCACCGATTCGTAGATCGCCTTTACCTGCAGCGTGCCGGTGTTGAACGCTCCGAACCGCGTACGAGCCGCCACCACGATCTCGTCGTCCAGGGAGAGGCTGAAGTATTCCGCGACATCCTTCGGCAGGATCACGCCGTTGGAGGCGGAGGCGAAATCGTCCCAGCCGCCCTTCACGAAGCTCAGCTGTCCCTTCAAGGCGGAGTCCAGCGTGGTGTCGATGCCCGTGAAATCGATGCGTTTGGAACTGCCCTTGTAGTACAGCGCGGAGCGCACCACGTAGCGCGGGATGATCTTTACCTCCCCGCCGAAGACCTGCCGGACCGCCGCGGCGATCTCGGGAGTGCGCCGCACACCGAGAAACACACGGCCCGAAGCCGTGTACGAGCCGGAGATGGTGATGTGGCCCGCGGTGGACCGCACCAGGTTCGTGGTGATGTTCCTGATCGCCCCCTGGGAGAAGGAGAACAACAGCACGAGGATGAAGGTGACCACCGCGTAGTTGATGCCGAGGGTGAACGACCGCCTTTTCTGGCGGAAGACGTTTTTCAGGGCGACGGAGAAATAGAACCACACGGCCATGCTCCTATCGATCGTTCATCGCCGCCAGGGGAGTGATGCGCGTGGCAAGGCGTATGGGGAGGATCGTGGCGATCACCGAAACGGCCGCCACCACGACGAAAGCGGTCACGAACGGGCCCGGGCTCAGCACCAGGAGAAGGGATCCGCCGCCAATGAGATACTGCGAAATCGAGTCCGGCAGCGGCAGGCCGGAGCGGGTGCCCATCACGAGCGCCAGTCCGACCGCCATGCCGACAAGGCAGGCGGCGAGGTTCAGGATAAGTGTCTCGGCGAGAAAGATCCGCCGAATGAAGCTCTTTTCGCTCCCCAGCGCCCGCATTGTACCGATCTCCCCCGTGCGCTCGATGATGCTGATGATGAGAGTGTTCATGAAGATGAAAGCCACGACCAGGAAGACCAGGCCCGTGGCGAACCAGATGAAGGCCTGCAGGGCAGAGGCGACCCGCGCGAAGAATCCCGAAGCCTCGTCCCAGGGCGACGTCTTCACGTCGAGGCCCTGCGCGGCGAGCCGTGCGCGGAGCGCGGGCGCCGTGGCGTCGTCCTTCAGCAGAACGGCGACCATCGTGTAACCCGAGATTGATTCCGACTTCAGCTTCGAGGTGTCGATCGCGGCACCTGCGGGCCCCGCCAGCGCGAAGATGTCGTCCTCGCTCTGCTGCGCGGCGGCCAGCCCCTTTTCCAGCGCCTCGGGCAGCGATCCGCGGGCCACCCCCGTGAAGTTGTACACCTGCGAGTAGGAGGCCATGTCCATGAAGTTGATGTAGTTGAACACGTTCTTGTAATAGAGAGGCTCGAAGATCCCCCGTACCTTGGTAGGGAACGCGTTCACGCCCCCTCCGGCACTCAGCCCCAGGACCGTGACGTCCTGGCCCACGGCAAGACGCACGCCGTAGCGTTTTTCATAGTGGTCGTTCTGGTACTGGCTGATGAGGATCCCGCCGCCGCTGGTGAGGAAATCGCCCTGCACCATCTTCACGTTGGTGAAGGCCTTCGCATACTCCACGGGCGGCACGGCGTAGAAGATGAACGGCACGTCCACCTTCGACCCTTTCAGGTCCAGTGAAAGCAGAGAGTAGTTCTGGGCGTAGGGAACGACGGTCCGCACCTCTGGCTGCGCCGACAGGTATGCCGTCAGCTTGTCCAGGTTCGGCACGACAGGCAGGGGTGTGTTGAAAGCGAACGGGGAGGGAATCTCCCGCGACTTTGCGGCGTAGACAATGAAGTCTCCCGTAAAGTTGCGGATGATCGAGTTCCGCGAGGCGATGCCCGCGGAGCGCGTGAGCGTGGTGCCGTACACCAGCAGGATTGTCCCGAAGGCCACGAGCACGGCGATGAGCGCCATGCGGCTCTTGCGGCGGGCCAGGGACCGGAGCGCGATCTTCACGGTGATCATCTCACTACCCCCGGGACTCGACATCAGTGACCAGCCCGTCGCGGAGGTTCACCACCCGGCGGGCGTGCTCCATGATGTGAAGGTCGTGCGTTGAGAATATCAGGGTCGTCTTTTCCACCGCGTTGATCGTCTTCATCAGCTCGATGATCCTGTGCCCGGTGGCGCTGTCGAGGTTCGCCGTCGGCTCGTCGGCGAGGATGATGAGGGGGTTTGTCACGAGCGCCCGGGCTATTGCCACGCGCTGCCGCTGGCCTCCGGAGAGCTCGTTGGGCTTGTTCTTCAGCCTGTCGGAGAGCTCGACCTCTTCCACGAATCGCGTGACGATCTTCTCTCTCTCCTTGCGGGAGAGGTTCCGCCTGAGCAGGAGAGGGAATTCGATGTTTTCGTAGACATTCAGCACCGGAATCAGGTTGAAGGACTGGAAGATGAACCCGATCTTGTTGCGGCGGTAGCGCGTAAGCTCGGTGTCGCTGAGGTGTTCCACCTCGGTGCCGTCGATCAGCACCAGCCCGTCCGACGGGTTGTCGATGCAGCCGATCATGTTGAGGATCGTGCTCTTGCCCGAGCCCGATGGGCCCGCAATTGCCACGAACTCACCCTTCTCGATCTTCAGGGACACCCCGCGAAGGGCGTCCACCCGGGTGTCTCCCAGCATGTAGTGCTTCTTGACATCGACGATTTCCACAACGCTCATTTCATAACCAACCTTATCACGATATGTGTTATTATACACAAAATGTGATTGCCTTCAAGTCGCTTCCGCAGGCTCCTGTCATTGCCGAACGAGCTTGTTCGCCGTCATGACCGCAGATTCCGCGTTGCGGCCGGTCCCGTCGGCTCCGATCTCTTCCCACAGGTCGCGCCTGGAGTGGAAGGCCTGACCTCCGGCGATCACACGGGTCGCCCTGAGGAAGTCCTTCTCCCTGACGGCGGCGATGAGATCCGCGGCCTCGACGACATTGCTCGCGGAAGTGACAGAAATGGCCAGGAGGTTCACGGGTCGTGCTGCAAGCACCTCCAGGAGGTGCCTGATCCCCAGGTTCCCGCCAAGGAATTGTACGCTCCAGCCATCGAGCCTCAGGAAATCCGAGACCATGCGCGGACCGATCAGGTGCGGCTCGCTGGAAACCGCCAGGACGCAGCAGGCAGCCTCGCCGGTTGGTTCGCGAGGCGCCCCCTCCAGCGAATAGACCCGGGACATGATGC
The DNA here is from genome assembly GCA_963734545.1 of uncultured Spirochaetota bacterium. GTDB lineage: Bacteria > Spirochaetota > Spirochaetia > SZUA-6 > Fen-1364 > Fen-1364. The sequence goes on from CAVTHO010000004.1 coordinate 88,743, forward strand.
GTTCGGTGGCCTGGCTGATCACGTGCTCTTCGCCCACGGAGAGCTCTCCGTGAGCCCACAAACGGCCGACTTCCTTCAGCGCGGGCTCGAGGACCTCGAGGTACGTCCTTCGTATTCCCAGCGCGCCGCGGGAAAGACTCTCAACGAGCTGCGCTGCCCCATCGTTGTCGCCTTGGCGAACCAGGCCGAGGTACCGCGCGGCATCGCTTGACGCGGAAAGCGGCGGCTCCGGTATCTCTTCGTTTCGCGACGCCCAATCCTGCGTCTTGCGCTTCACGTTGCTGCGCCCCATCAGGTAATCCAGCGATACGTCGAAGTACTCGGCAAGCCTGCCCAGCATCGACTCGTCGGGAAATCGCAGCTTGTTCTCGTAGTTCGCAATCGTGGTCTGGGCGGTGCCGAAGGCGTCAGCCAGGTCCTGCTGCCGGAGTCGCCGCTCTTTCCGCAACTCTCTCAGGCGCGTCGCGAAGTCAGACATAATTCACCACGAATCGTATTCGCACTCCAAAATGATAGCACATCTCGTGCATTCCGGGCAATACGAAAAACTGCGGCCCCTCAGCCAGAGAGACCGTTTCTCTCGAACAGGTGTCTGACGGGCGCGTTCGCGTGCATATTTCCGCCGGGCACTCCCCGCGGCGTCCCACCGGCGGGGTCCCGCGGAGCCCTTGTACGGATCAAAAACGGACGGTGATGCCCGCGGTGGCGTAGTGGAACAGCGCGAAGGTATAGACGTTCCCACCCTCACCGCCGGAGCCTCCTTCGAGCACCCGATACCCCAGGCGCAGGGCGACCGAATCCGAGAGACGACACTGCAGCGCTGCCAGAACGTCCTCCGCCCGGCCGAAGGGAGTGACGAGCGCATCCGCGTCAAGGAGGAGGCTCCAGGGCTTTGCAAAACTCCACTCCGCCATCAGGCTCACAAGGGGCACGACGCCGAGGTCGCTGCGGTGAGCATAGCCGGCACCGCTCATGAGTGCGATGTCTGCGCTCCGCAGCTTGGCTGTGAGCCCTGCCGCAAGAACGAGGGAATCGTTCTTGACGAATGAGTAGCGGTAGGTCAACCGGAAGGAATCGAAGCGATAGCTCGACTCGAGCTTTGTGCCTGCGGCGAATGATTGCCCTTGAAAGCTCACCGCGTGATCCAGGACGCCGCTGCCACCGACCGTCAGCGGGGCAACAAGAAGCATTACCGTATGGCGTTCCGCGAAAGTGTAGCCGCCTCGGACTCTGAACGCGAATGCCGGTGCAGAGACGGTATCGGTGGCAAGGGAAATCCTGGTCCCGGTGTCGCTCGGTATGCGCACGTCATTGTACCCGGTGAATGCCGCGCCTGTTTCAACTTCCAGGAAACCGTCGGCATAGAGACCGATCGCCCCCAGCAGGAAAACGCAAAGAGATACTGCTCGGACAAATCCATTCATAGTTGTGCTTCTTCTGTTGGGAGCCTGCCGCCCATCAGGATGCGGTGGAGGCTCTAGACCTGTCTTGCTAGCCGCAAGTGGCAAAGAAAGCTTGCCGGCAAATTGAACTTCAATTTGTGCTAATATCATAATATTCAACACAATTTGTAATATCAGGACCTCTGCCGCGAAAGTCAAGAACTATCGCAGGCCAGGATGGCGTCCCTGGCAAACATCTTCGACCCGGAGGCCTGAGTGCTCGTCCTTCCCCTGGCGCCCCCCGGCGCAGAGCGCCTTGAGGAAGTCCTTGTCTCAAACCGAATACCGGCGGCAGCGGGATGACGCCCTCAATCAGAGCCGGGATTGCCGCGCGCGCGTTTGCTTTCGTTTGATCCGGGGGAGCGAAGAAGACGGGTCCTGCCCAGAGGCGGGACCCGTTTTTTGTCACAGGCCGGACTCGAAACGAGTGAGTCCGGCCGTCAGGCGATCGCGCCCTTCTTCGACGCCCGGCGCTCGGCGCGGGTGGAGAAGAGCCGGTTGAACACGAGCACGAGGATCAACACCCCACCCCAGATCACGTCCCGGTAGAAGTTGGAAATCTGGTTGAACATGTTGAGGCCGGACGAGAGGAATTGGAGGATCAGGATGGCGAGGGTGACGCCCGAGATCTTCCCGAAGCCGCCGTTCGCATCGATGCCCCCGAGCACGGCGATGAGCACGCACTGGAGCGTGTAAGGGGCACCGTACTCTGCCTTGGCCGAGTTGGCGCGTGCCATCATGATGAGGCCCGCGACTGAGGAGAGGAGCCCGGAGAGCAGGTAGGTGCGCCGCAGGATCGAGCCGGTGTTGACCCCCGCGTACCGGGCGGCCTTGGGGTTGGTCCCGTAGAGGTACATGTAGGTGCCGAAGCGAGCGCGCGAGAGCATGAGGCCGACGCCGAGGGCAATCACGACGAAGAGGATGAAAGAGAGGGGAATGAAGTCGAAGAGCTCCGTGTTGCCGAGCTTCGAGTACAGGAGGGGCAACCGGCTCTGGGGCCGGCCGCTCGTGATGCCGACCGCGATGCCCGTGTAGAGCTGCTGGGTCCCCAGGGTGGCGAGAATGGCGGGGATGTTGAATCGTGAGATCAGGAATCCCGCGAAGTAGCCGCAGGCGACCCCCGTGGCCAGGGAGATGAGGACCGCGACGAGAATGTAAGGCAGGACCACTTGAGGCGGCGCGCCGGGGGGCACAACGCCAATAAGGAATTTCGCCGCGAGGATAGCTGAGAGATTAGCCGTGCCGACGACACCGAGGTCTATGCCCCCGGTGATCATCGTCAGGCTGATGCCGATCGCCATGATGCCGTACTCGGGGAACTGGCGCATCATCGAGCCGAAATTCGCGAGCGTAGGGAACTGCCCCGGCCGCAGCGCCGTCATCAGCGCGAAGACGACCAGGAGCATGACGAAGAGCCGCGCGAGGTTCTGGTCGCGGCTCCCGCGCGCCTTGAGGGCGGGGGCCGCCGCGTCGGTGGTCTTCATGGCGCCTCCCCTGCACTCTCGGCGGGAATGCGCTCGCGCCGCCGCTTCGTGCCGATCTGGCGGGCGGTGACCCCCGTGCCGATGATGATGACCGCGCCGGTGAAGAAGCGGGCCCAGTAGGTCGGTATGCCGATCAGGATGAGGCTGTTCGCGAGGACGATCATCAGCGCGATGCCGAGCGCGGTGCCCGTGAGGGTGCCGACGCCGCCCGTGACGCGAGTCCCGCCGAGCACGACTGCCGCGATGACCGTGAGCTCCATCCCGAGGAAGGTCGAGGGATCGGCGTACGCCATCATCGAGATTCGGGAGACGCCCGTGATCCCGGCGAGTACGCCGACCAGGCAGTAGAGGAACATCTTGATGGCGCGCACGTTGAAGCCCGCCCGCTCCGCTGCCGCCTCGTCACCGCCGATGGCGTAGATGCCGCGCCCGAGCATCGTGTAGCGCAGGAGGAGAAAGCCGAGGAAAAAGACGCCGACCAGGATGAGGACCTGGGAGGGCATGTTCGAGGAGAGGCCGAGCTGTGCGTTGACGGCGGTGAAGAGCGTCTCCTTGCCGTGGGCGGCGATCGACGGGGGCACGTCGGAGGCGCTCGCCGCGAAGGCGCCGAACATGAGCCCCGTGTAGAGACTCGCCGTGCCGAGGGTCACCACGAGCGTCGGCAGCCTGAGGAAGGCGATCAGGAACCCGTTGAGCGCCCCCATGACGAGACCGAGGCCGGCCGACATGGCGTAGGGGAGAAGAACGCTTCCCCCGTACTGCGACGAGAGGAGGATGCGGTCCGTCACGTACATGGCGAGGGCCGCGACGGCCGTGAAGGAGACGTCGATACCCCCCGACACGATGACCATCATGCAGCCGACGGAGAGGAGGCCGGGCACGATCAAGGCCCGCACGAGGTCCACGAGATTGTTGCCCGTGAAAAACTGTCCCGACCGGGCCTGGATCAAGAGGCCGAGGGCGATGATGGCCGCAAGGACCCAGGGTTCGGACCGTCCCAGCAGCCGGCGCGGATTGATCACCTTCGCGACCTCCCTTCTACGACCGCGCTTCCGCCCATCCAACTCCGCGGACTACCGCGGAAGGGCTCGCGCGGTCTCTTCCAACTCCGCGGATTACCGCGGAAGGGCTACGCAACGCCGGTGGAAAGCTCGCCAAGCCTTGCTTCAGTCGTCGAGGCAGGGTCGAGCTCCTGGACGAATGCGCCGTCGCGCATCACGACGATCCGGCTCGTGCAGGCGAGCACCTCCGGCAGGTCGTCGGAGACGACGATGATAGCCAGGCCGGAAGCAGCGAGCCTGCGCATCAGGGCGTGGATATCGTACTTCGAGCCGATGTCGACCCCCATTGTGGGCCCGTTCAGTATGAGCACCTTGAGGTCGTTGGCCAGCCAGCGGGCCAGGACGACCTTCTGCTGGTTCCCGCCCGAAAGGGTCCGCACCGGGAGGGAGGAGTCCCGGGTCGCGATGGAAAGCTCGGAGACCCAGCGCGCCGTGGTCTCTGCCACGGACTTCCTCCTGAGGATGCCGAGCAGCCGGGTGGAAAGCCGCGCGAGCACCGCGACCACGATGTTGCGCTCTATGGTCTGGGGCTGGAAGAGGCCCTCGGTGAGGCGGTCGGAGGGCACGTACCCGATGCCCCGGCGGATCGCGGCCTTGACGCTGCCGATCCGCGCCGGCCGGCCCTGGATCTCGATCGTGCCCGCGTCGGGCTTCGCGATGCCGAAGAGGGTCTCGACGAGCTCCGTCCGCCCCGACCCGAGGAGGCCGGTGATGCCGAGGATCTCTCCGGGCGCGAGGTCAAAAGAGACGTCGGCGTAGCAGCCGCGCCGCGCGAGGCCTTTCACGGACAGCACGGGCTTCCCGACCGGGGCAGCGAGTCGATAGGACTCTTCTGTGAACTCCCGGCCGGTCATGTGGAAGGCGAAGGTCTTCCGGTCGAGGTCCCGCGTGCTGCCGGAGGCGGCGTTCTCCCCGTTCCTGAGGATCGTGTAGCGCTCGGAGATCTCGAAGACCTCGTCGAGCTTGTGGGAGACGAAGAGGATCGAGATCCCCCTGGCCTGGAGATTCTTGATGACGGCGAAGAGGGCCTTCACCTCCTTCTTGGTCAGGGCTGAGGTAGGCTCGTCCATGATGATGAGCTTCGAGTTCTGCAGAAGGGCGCGGCAGATGGCGATGAGCTGGCGTTCCGCCACCGACAGGTTCTCGACGCGCTCGTCGAGGTCGATATCGAAGCCGATGAGAGAGACGGCATGGGCGGCGATCGACCGGGCCCTGCGGTAGTTCATCAGCTTGCGGCTGTCCATGAGCTCCATGTTGAGGGCGAGGTTCTCCATCACGCTCAGGTTGGGGAAGACGGAGAAATCCTGGTAGATGACCTGGACGCCGAGGGCGATTGCCTCCATCGGGGTGAGTCGGGAGAAGGAACGTCCGCCGATCTGAATGCTCCCCTCGTCCGGCTCGTGAACGCCGGAAATCACCTTGATGAGGGTGGACTTGCCCGAGCCGTTCTCGCCGGCGAGGCAATGAATCTCGCCCGCGCCGATCTCGAGGCTCACCCCCTTGAGCGCCTGTACCCCTCCGAAGGACTTGACGATCCCCTGAACCCTCAAAACCGAATCCGACATCAGGAGCCTCCGCGACTGCCGGACATTGCGGCCACGCCTTCCGCGGTACCCGCGGAGTCTGCGTGGCATTTCCTACAAAAAGCGCGGGCGGGAGCAACGCTCCGCCCGCGCCCTGGTGGAGAAGATTAGGTGCTAGAACCCGAACGTGTCAACGTTCTTGAGGGTAATAGTGATCCAGCCCTGGCCCTGGAGCACCTTTGTGGAGCCGGGGGCGAACTTCATGCTGGTCCAGCCCGGAGCCTTCAGGTTGAGGCCGTTGGCGATCCTCTCGCCCTTGAGTATGGCGACGGCCATGGCGAGCATCGCGTAGCCTGCGTCCTTGGAGTCCCAAAGCAGGACCGCATCGGTGATGCCGGCCTTGAGGTATGGCTTGCACTCGTTGGGCAGCCCGACCGCGGTCACGAACGCCTTGCCCTTGAGGCCGAGCTCCTGGATGGCGCGCGCCGTGCCCGGGACGGAAAGCGACGAGGTCCCGAGGACGCCCTTGAGATTAGGATACTTCTTGAACAGCTCCTTGGCGCGCTGGTAGGCGGTGTCGAGGTTGTCCATGATCTCCACCCGCGGCTCGGCGGCGAGGAGGGTCATGTTGGGGTAGTGCGCCTTCTGGTAGGCGACGCCGGCGTCTGCCCACTCGTTGTGGGAAGCGTTGGTGACGTTGCCGACCATCGTCGTGTAGACACCCTTCTCCCCCATCATCCGGGCAAGCTCTTTCATGATCGTCTGGCCGAGGCCTTCATTGGAGAAGGCTTCGATGTCGTAGAGGCAGTTCTCCTGGGAGGCGCCTTCGTGGTCGATGACCACGATGCCCTTCGACAGCGCCTTTTCGAGCACGGGCTCGAGGGCCGACGGATCGACCGGTACGACGCAGATGGCGTCGACGCCCTGTGCGATGAGATCCTCGATGACCTGGGCTTGCATGGCAGCGTCGGTCTTGGCAGGGCCCTTCTGGAAGACGTTGATCCCGGTGTCTTTTGCGAACTGCTTGACGCCGAGCTCCATGTGGACGAACCAGGCGTTCGTTGCGTCCTTAGGAACCAGGGCGATCTTCCAGGCCGACTGCGGCTTGGATGACTTGAACTTCATGGGATCATAGCTCTGGGCGAAAAGCGGCACCGCGAGCATGAAGACGAGCGCGAGCGATACGATGATGAGCATTGTTCGTTTCACTGTTTCCTCCTCCTTCGAAGATGGCACGAGTCTATCATTGGCATACATCCTGTCAAGCAAAATTTAGTGATGCATAAGTAAGACAGGAGATCATTTTGCGATCAAATATTTACTAAATATCCAGTTTTCCTTGACAAATGACTGGTTCGAACCTACGCTGTACTTTGTGCCCAGGGAAAGGTCGGACAGGGAATGAGCGTTCGCGTGAAGGATATCGCCCAGGCGGTCGGCGTCTCGCCGACGACGGTGTCGCTTGTCCTCAACAACAAGCCGGGCGCCGGGGAGAAGCTGCGCGAGCGGATTCTCCGCACGGCGAAGGACCTCGGGTATACGTCCCCGAAGGGCGCCAGGGCCGGCTCGCTTTGCCTCCTCCACATCGCTCGCCACGGCCACACCGTCAATCGTGACCATGACGTCTTCATCGCGGACTATATCGAAGGTCTCAGCCGCGAGGCGAAGCATGCGGGCTACGCCCTCGAGATCGTCACCTTCAAGCCGGCGCCGATAGAGCAGGTCCTCGAAGCCGCCCTCGGCAAAGCCTCGGACGGCTTCGTCGTCCTCGGAACCGAGCTGAGCCGCGAGGACGTCGAGTCCTTCCGGGAGCTTCGCAAGCCCCTCGTCTTCCTCGACACCTACCACGAGTTCCTGGACTTCGACTTCGTCGACATGAACAACGAGGACTCCGTCTTCCTCATCCTGTCCCACCTCCACGCGATGGGCCACCGACAGATCGGCTTCGTCCGCGCGGCGGTCGAGACGCGAAACATCCGCTTGCGCGAAGAGGGATTCTACGCGGGGCTGGGCAGGCTCGGCCTGGAGGCGGACAAATCCTTCGTCTTCGGCGTCGACCAGACCTATCACGGGGCCTACGACGACATGAAGGCGATCCTCGCCGGCGGGCTGAGGCTGCCGACGGCTCTTGTCTGCGGCAACGATATCATCGCGAGCGGCTGCCTGAAGGCCTGCTCCGACGCCGGCATCAGGGTCCCCGATGACCTCTCTATCGTCGGCTTCGACAATCTCCCCCTCTCGGCGGTCGTCGACCCGCCGCTTACCACCATACAGGTTTCCAAGGCCGAGATCGGCCGTATGGCCGTCCAGCTCCTCGTCTCGCGGCTTCGGAGCGATCCCGACATGCCCTCGGTGAAGGTGCTCATCGGCGGCAAGCTCGTCGAGCGGCGCAGCGTGAAAAGGAGAGAAGCGACATGAAGTATTCCGTCATCCTCGGCAACCTGGGCAACACCTGCGACAGGTTCCTGTCCTCGGGCTACAAGGAACAGCTCCCCAAGCCGGAGATGATCAGGCAGGCCGCGGCCATCGAGGGCGTGAAGGGCGTCGAGCTCGTCGGCACCTGGGACGTGACGCGCGAGAACGTGGACGAGGTCGGCGGGCTCCTTGCCAAACACGGCCTCCAGTGCGTCTCGATCATCCCCGACCACTTCTCGCAGAAACGCTGGGGCAAGGGCGCCTTCGTCGCGAAGGACCCCGCGATCCGCGCCCAGGCACTCGAGGAAACCCTGTCCGCTGCCGAGCTCGCGCGGAAGCTGAGATGCCCCCTCGTCAATCTCTGGCCAGGCCAGGACGGCTACGACTACATCTTCCAGTCCGACTACCGCGCGGAGCGGCGTTGGACCATCGAGGCGGTGACAGCGGCGGCGAAGGCCTACCCGGATATCCGCTTCTCCCTCGAGTACAAGCCAAAGGAGCCCCGCACGCACTCCACGTGGGCGCGCGCCGCTGACACACTCCTCGTGGCGAGGGAGACGGGCCTCCCCAACGTGGGGGTTACCATCGATACGGGCCACTCGCTTTCGGGCGGCGAGAACATGGCCGAGGCAGCAGTCATCCTGTCGGACTACGGCCGCAAGCTCTTCCACCTCCACTTCAACGACAACTACCGTTCGTGGGACGACGACATGATCGTGGGCTCGGTGCACTTCGCGGAGTTCCTCGAGCTGCTCTTCTGGCTGCGGGAGGTCGGTTACGACGGCTGGTACTCCATGGACCAGTACCCGTACCGCGAAGACGGACAGGCCGCCATCCGCTCGAGCGTCGAGTTCCTGCGCGGGCTCGAGACCATGCTTGACGGCTCAATCGACGAGCTGCGCGCCGTCATTGCCTCGGGCGACCCGATCAGGTACACGGCCTGGCTCAGGTCGAAGCTCTTCCGACGCTGACGACTCCGCGCGGACCAGGGAGTGAACGCAACCGCACCCTACTTGCGCCTGGGTTTCGCCTTTGCGAGGTTGTGTTCAACACCGGCACGGATGAGCGCCTTCAGGGCACTCGCGTTGAGCTTGTCGCCCTCATGAATGTCGATTGCCCGCAGTTTGTTGCCCTCGAACCCGTTGTTGAAGAGCTTGTGCGGGTCATCGAGGCTCGCGCCTTCGTGAAGCGTCAGCTTCACCTTGTCTTTCAGGATGTTGATGTGGCAGACACTCCCGTTGTGCTCCCACACCGGCGTGCCCGGGCGGTTGGCAGTGACCCATTTCCATTCCTCGGTTATCTCAGGGTCAGCATCGTGGATGATCTTGCGAAGCCTCGTGAAAGTCTCGCCGCGCCAGTCCGGAGTCTTGGCGATCAGGTCATAGATGAGCTCGTTTGGGTTCGGCATTATTGCTGAGTCCTCCCCTCAGTCTGTTGGGAAAGTGTGCCACCGCGGCTCGCGAGCGCGGTGTGCGCTTGCGAGCCGCGCGTGGCCGGGAGCGCTCGGGCCTTACGACGCTCCAAAGATCTGTACGAGCTTTGTCTCCCCGTCGCCGTAGAGCCGTCGCATGTTCGTGACCCACTCGATGGCCTTCTCCTTGGTGTCCACCTGGATGACGGTGAAACCGGGTATCAGCTCCTTCGCCTCCAGGAAGGGGCCGTCGGTGATCGAGACCTTGCCCTCGGTCAAGTGGATCCTGGTCTCCTTGGGATGGAGCCCACCGCCGGTGATGAGGATTCCCTTCTTGACGGACTCCTCCATGAACTTCCCCAACTCGGCAGGGTCCCGAGGCTGCTGCCTCTCCGTTGGGGAACCGTAGACAAAGAACTGCATATCCTTCTCCTTCCGTGAGGCCTCAGCCCCGGCGATCCTGGGGCGCTTGCCTCACCGCATGTGATTTCGTTCAGTAGTCGTACGGGGACAGGCAAAAGGGACAATTTCAAAAAACTATCCTGAAATTTCTGCGAGCCGTTTTTCCAGAAAACGGCGCTCAGGCTCCTGCCGGGCAAGCTTGAGGGCGCGCCGGTAGGATGCCGCGGCCTCGTCAATGCGCCCCAGCCTCCTGTTCATGTCGGCACGCACGGCATGAGCGGGGTGGTAGTCCGCAAGCTCTCCCCGGTCGAGCAGGGCGTCGATGAGGGCCAACCCGGCGATTGGCCCGTCACGCATGGCCACGGCGATTGCCCGGTTGAGCTCCACGACAGGCGAGGGGCCTGTCTCCAAAAGCATGTCGTAGAGGCGGACGATCTGGGCCCAATCCGTTGCCTCGACCGACGGCGCCACGGCATGAACCCCGGCAATGGCGGCCTGGATGGTGTAGGACCCGAACCGGCCGGACAAGAGGGCCCGATGTACCAGGCCTATCCCTTCCGCTATCAACTCCCGGTTCCAGAGCGACCTGTCCTGATCCTCGAGAGGGATCACGTCACCCCGCGCGTCTACCCGTGCCGGCCTGCGGGATTCATGCAGGAGCATCAGGCCGAGCAGGCCGATGGCCTCAGGCTCCGGGAGGAGGTCCACGATCAACCGGCCGAGGTAGAGGGCATCCTCCGCCAGGTCCCGCCGGGAAAGAGCCTGGCCTGCCGTGGTGACAAACCCCTCGTTGTATACCAGGTACACGACCTGAAGGACGGCCGCAAGACGCCTGGCCAGCTCGGCGCGGGACGGGACCTCGTAGGGGATGCGCTCCTTGCGAATCCGGTCCTTGGCGCGGGCAATCCGTTTCGTCATGGTTGCCGGGGTAACAAGAAAGGCCCGCGCTATCTCCTCGGTCGTGAGGCCGCAGACCTCGCGAAGCGCCAGGGCGATCCGGCCGTCCTGCGGCAGGGCAGGATGGCAGCAGGTGAAGATGAGGCGGAGCTGGTCGTCCTGAAGGGTCTCGTCATCCAGTGCCTCGGGATCGAGAGAGGCCTCCCGGGTTTCCTGGGCCACCGCAGCCAGCAAGGCCTCGTGACGCCCGCGGCGGCGGACAACGTCGATTCCCTTGAACCTGCCGGTAGAGACAAGCCAGGCTCGCGGATTCCGGGGCAGGCCTTCCCTCGGCCACTGTTCCAGGGCCGCGCGAAAGGCCTCTTGAAGTGCCTCTTCCGCCAGGTCAAAGTCGCCGAGCAGGCGGACCAGGGTGGCCAACACCCGCCTCGACTCGGTGCGGTACAGCTCCGCCACTTGTTCGTCTATCGATTTTTCCAATCCCATTCTTTCTGTCCGCTTCAATAATACTGCCGGGGTCAGTCCCCGGCAGTATCTAGACGCGGAAAAGCCGGCGCGGCCGGCAAGAGGCGCGAAGGGTCAGAGAGACGGAACGCCCGCCGCCACGTGGTCTGCCAGCAGCACGATGGCGTCAAAAGGCCGCGGCCACGCCCATGCAATTGGCGAAAAGTCCACAAAATAGCCGAGCTGTATAAAGACATCCGGGTTGGTGCGCCGGTAGAGTAGCCGCATGTATCTGGTCAGTCGAGTGAAAAATCTTTCTCCCGTTGCCTGGATGATCGCGGCCGCGGCATTGGCCAAGCTCATCATTCACCTGCTCACCGGCTCGAACTACGGTTTCTTCCAGGATGAGCTGTATACGATCGCTCTCTCCAAGCACCTGGACTTCGGCTACGTTGATCTGCCCCCGTTCTTTCCCCTTCTCGTTGCCGGGAGCCGGTTTCTGTTCGGGGAATCCCTGATTGCCTGCCACATCCTCCCTTCGCTTGCGGGCGCGCTCACCGTGGTATTCGCCTGTCTCATCGTTCGGGAGCTCGGCGGAAGGATTTTTGCCGTCGGCCTGACGGCGTTGGCGCTCATCACCTCCCCCTGGTGGCTCATCTTGGATTCGGTCCTCTGCTACGACAGCGTAGACCAGCTTGCGCTTACCGTATTCCTGTTCTTCATTGCGCGTTTTCTGCGCACGGGCGACCGGAGGCTCTGGGTCGTCTTCGGCGTGACGGCGGGCATCGCCTTTCTGACAAAAGGGACGATTCTCTTCCTCGGACCGGGTTTCGTCATCGCGGTCCTCCTCTCGAAATACCGCCGGCAACTTCTTTCGGCCGAGCCGTGGATAGCGGTGGGTATCTTCCTTGTCCTGGCATCACCGTACGTTATCTGGAACTACGTGAACGATTGGCCGACCGTTGCGTACTGGGTGAGCTATGGAACGCAGAGGGTACTCCGGTATTCTTTCCTCGAGTACCTCGCCAATTTCCCGCTCACAATGGGATTCGCGATGACGCCCTTCGTCGTCGCCGGGCTTTATCGTATTTTCCGGCGGTTCTCCGATACTCGCTTTCATGTGTTCGGTATCCTGTTCCTTGCCACCTTCGTCATCGTCTTCGTCCTTCGCGCCAGGGCGATCGTGCTGGCGGAGCTGTGCGTTCCCCTTGTCGCTGCGGCCGCAGTATGGATGGAGGAAGGGCTCCGGAGCTCGGGCTGGATGAAGTCTTTACGGATCGCCGCCGTAGCGCTGCTGCTCGCGGAAGGCATCGTAGCGGCGCCGCTGTCGATCCCTATTCTGCCGGAGGCGCGCCTCCTCTCGTATGCGAAGACGTTCCGCTTCATGTACAAGGATCTCAAGGATTTCAAGACCAATCCCGGGTGGAGTCACCTTGCCTACTTGTTGGGCAGGACCGGATGGGATGAGATCGTCAAGGCCGTCGCGGACGCGTACAACTCCCTTCCGGCGGAAGACCGCGCGCGGGCCGGAATCATCGGGGGCTGGTACGGCCCTGCGGGCGCCGTCGACCTGCTCGGAAAGCGCTACGGCCTTCCCGACGCCGTGTCGGGAAGCATGAATTACTATCGATGGGGACCGGGGAGCTCATGGGACGTCATGATCTTCGTCTCGGTCGATTACGATACACGGCCGCAGATGTTCTTCCGGGATGCGACGCAGTCGGCCTCGGTGGATTCCAAGGTGACGGGATACCAGAACAGGTACGAGGTCTGGGTCTGCAGAGATCCGTACTCGCCGCCTGCGGAACTGTGGCCTTCCTTCCTGATGTATTAGTTCCGGTCGGCCTCCCGCGGAGGCCTATGCGCTGGTGTCCCTGGTGCAGTAGCTTTGAATCCAGCCCGCGATTCGGGAGAGGGACGATGCGAAAGACGAACAGCAACCGATATCGTCGCAGCCAGCAACGCGAACGGATTCTGGAGCTCCTGAAGGAAACAGACACACACCCTACCGCCAACTGGCTCTACGCCAGGCTGCGGAGGAGTTTCCCTGACCTGAGCATGGGGACCGTCTACCGCAACCTCGCCGTGCTGGCCGAACAAGGACTTGTTTCCAGGATCGACTTCGGCAGCACATTTGATCGGTTCGACGCCAATACACAGCATCACTATCATTTCATCTGCGATATCTGCGGGGCGATCATCGATCTTGACCTCCCGGTTGACGAGTCTTTGAACCGGCGCGTGCGGGCTGCCTCCGGGCTCGAGGCGAAGCGGCACGACATCCAGTTCCGAGGTATCTGCGAGATGTGTACCCGGAAGCGGAAATAGCGCGGACCCGCCGTCCGCCTATTGTCAGTAATCGTTCCTAATATTATTATTGACCGAGGAGGGAACCATGTCAACCGAATCAAGACGCTCTTTGCACCAAGTGGCTGGCGGCGGCACGTCGAACCGCGACTGGTGGCCGAACCAGTTGAAGCTCGATCTCCTGCACCAGCATTCCTCCAAGTCCAACCCGATGGACGGGGATTTCAACTACGCTGAAGAGTTCAAGAGTCTCGACCTGAAGGCCGTGAAGAAAGACCTCCGTGAGCTGATGACCAGGTCCCAGGACTGGTGGCCGGCGGACTTCGGTCACTACGGACCCTTGTTCATCCGCATGGCATGGCACAGCGCCGGCACCTACCGCACCGGCGACGGCCGCGGCGGCGGCGGCAGCGGCAGCCAGCGCTTTCCTCCCCTCAGCAGCTGGCCCGACAACGTCAGCCTCGACAAGGCGCGCCGGCTGATCTGGCCGATCAAGCAGAAGTACGGCCGCAAGATTTCATGGGCCGACCTGATGATCCTCGCCGGCAACGTCGCCCTGGAATCGATGGGCTTCAAGACCTTCGGTTTCGCCGGCGGGCGTGAGGACATCTGGGAGCCGGAGAAGGACATCTACTGGGGCTCCGAGGGCAAGTGGCTGGAGGACAAGCGCTACTCCGGCGACCGGGACCTCGAAAATCCGCTCGCTGCCGTGCAGATGGGCCTGATTTACGTCAACCCGGAAGGCCCCAATGGCAACCCGGATCCGGTGGCTGCGGCCAGGGATATCCGCGAGACCTTCGCACGCATGGCGATGAACGACGAAGAGACGGTTGCGCTCATCGCGGGCGGCCATACCTTCGGCAAGACCCACGGCGCCGGCCCCGCGTCCCATGTGGGGCCTGAGCCCGAGGCCGCCCCCATCGAGCAGCAGGGCCTCGGCTGGAAGAGCAGCTTCGGCACCGGCAAAGGCGGTGACACGATCGGCAGCGGCCTGGAAGTCATCTGGACTACGACCCCGACGAAGTGGAGCAACAACTTCTTCTGGAACCTGTTCAGCTTCGAATGGGAGCTGACGAAGAGCCCGGCCGGTGCGCATCAGTGGCAGCCGAAGAATGGCGCGGGCGCCGATACGGTGCCGGATGCCCACGATCCGTCCAGGCGTCACGCGCCTTCCATGCTGACCACGGACCTTGCTCTGCGGTTCGACCCTGCCTATGAGAAGATCTCACGCCGCTTCATGGAGAATCCGGACCAGTTCGCGGACGCGTTCGCCCGGGCGTGGTTCAAGCTGACGCATCGCGACATGGGCCCTCGCGCGCGCTATCTCGGCCCGGAGGTTCCTGCCGAAGAGCTCATCTGGCAGGACCCCATTCCCACGGTCAACCACAAACTGATCGAGGCGAAGGACATCGCCTCCCTGAAGGCCAAACTCCTCGCATCCGGGCTTTCCATCTCCCAACTGGTCATGACGGCCTGGGCGTCGGCGGCGACGTTCCGCGGCAGCGACAAGCGCGGCGGGGCCAACGGGGCGCGCATTCGCCTTGCTCCGCAGAAGGACTGGGAAGTGAACCAGCCGGCCGAGCTTGCGAAGGCCCTGAAGAAGCTGGAGGCCATCCAGCAGGACTTCAACGGCACGAAGCCCGGCGGGAAGAAGGTCTCGCTCGCCGACTTGATCGTTCTCGGTGGCTGCGCAGCTGTCGAGGCGGCTGCGAAAAAGGCCGGGCATAACGTGAAGGTTCCCTTTGCACCGGGACGCATGGATGCCTCGCAGGAGCAGACCGATGTGGTCTCGTTCGCCGTGCTTGAGCCGACGGCGGACGGCTTCCGCAACTACCAGCGGACGGCCCAACAATGGCCGACAGAGGAGCTGCTGGTGGATCGGGCGCAGTTGCTGACGCTGACCGCCCCTGAGATGACGGTTCTGATCGGCGGCATGCGCGCCCTGAATGCAAACGTCGGGCAGACCAGACACGGCGTCTTCACCAAACGGCCCGAGACGCTGACCAACGACTTCTTCGTCAACCTGCTCGACATGGGCACGGAATGGAAAGCGATATCGGAGGCCAGGGACCTGTTTGAAGGGCGCGATCGCAAAACGGGCGAAGTCAGGTGGACCGGCACGCGTGTCGATCTCGTCTTCGGTTCGAACTCCCAGCTCCGGGCGATCGCGGAAGTCTATGCATGCGACGACTCCAAGGAGAAGTTCGTGAAGGACTTTGTCGCTGCCTGGAGCAAGGTGATGAACCTCGATCGCTTCGAGCTCGCGTAACGGCTCCCGGCACCGGGATATTCCACTATAGTTTCATCTCACCGTCTTTGAACACGATCGTCTCAATACCAGTGAGACGAAGCGTACCATATGTCGTCGTATCATCCACGAGTTGCCAGCCGCCGCTCACACGTGTAAGCCTGGCGTCCGCTTTCCGGATGGCGAGTACAAGCGTGTCCTGAGCGTCTGTGGGACCCTCAGGCAAAGGAACGGAGAAGGATCATCTGAAAGGGGACATTTCTATCGAGTCAAAACAGGGGACATTCTAAAGAGCTTTGACAACGCTGATGTGTGATGTTGACAAAAGACCTGATTATCGGATATACTCTTACGCCAATTAGAGATAGAAGGCCGGTTCGCCCTCTCTGATGGCTGCTGATGGTTCTCCAACGCGGGCTGGCAGGAGGTGACTTGGGGTAATTTCGATTTCGCAGTGGCTGAATCTGAAAGGCAAGTGATTATCATTCAAAATTGGAGGAATTCATGCGGACTCAACGATCGATCCCAGCGTGGTTCACCGTCGCAATCGTCGTATTCATCGCACTGGTCCTGCCCAGGAACGTAGAGGCCCAGGATGTGTACGTCCCCTTCAAGGTGCAGATCGCCGGGGGGCTGGCCGACTCCGGACCCTCACCCAGCTCGAATCCAGTAATAACGATCGACAGCAATGGAACGTCGACGTTCATGGTGACCAGCATCATCATCAAGCGTGGCGTGATGAACCCAGTCGACTTCACCTTCCTGTCCGTCAACAGCGTGACAATCGATGGGATGCTGTTCGATACGCGAACTGGCAACCTGTTCGGCCCGATTGGTGCTGAATACGGCGTATTGCAGTCCGCCGATATCATGGGAATGCCGGTGCGGCAGACGGGCAGCATGACCAGTGGACCAGGCGGCAATGTCCCGCACCAGATCGTCGCCGACGGGGCGGGAGCGCAGGATATCGTCGTACGCCTGTTCTGCAGATCGGACCGCCGCGACCTGAACATCGCCACGATCCTCGTCGCCGGTCTGAAGAAGCTCCGCGACACGGTGACGGTCTCCTATACGCCCGGCAACTCGCCGCGCAGCGCCGGCTCACGCTCAATCGGCGGGCCTTTTCGCGCCGACCAACTCGTATGTACCACCGGGCCTCGGTCGGCCCGGTGGCACGTCACCAAACGTCTCTATGCCGCGGCGATGGGAATGCGCGCGGCGTCCTGTTCCTGCCCGGCTCCGAGATTGAATGTTTCCACCAGACCCTGCAGTTTCTTCGCGAGCTCGGTGAGCTCGACGGTCGCATTGGACATCTGTGATGCGGCAGAAGCTGCCTCCTGGGTAAGGTCGTTCACGTTCTCCACAGCCCGGGAGACCTGTTGCGCATTGATGGTCTGTTCTTCCGTTGCCGCCGAGATGCTCTGCGCCATGTCGTTGATCGACTTGTTCGATGAGGTCACGCTGACGATGGCTTTCACCTGGCTCTCGATCCTGTTCGAAAGCTCAGAGACGGCCTGGTTTGTTTTCTGGGTCCCCGAGATGATCATATTCATTGAGTCCAGGGCGTGCCGGGCAACATCGACGCCCCGGGTGACATTCTTCAGGCTTTCCTGAATCAGCTGCTCGATCTCCCGCGTGGATGACGCGCTCCGCTCGGCGAGCTTGCTCACCTCCTGAGCCACCACCGCGAACCCCCGTCCGTGCTCTCCGGCCCGCGCGGCCTCGATGGACGCATTCAACGCGAGCAGGTTCGTCTGGTCGGCGATCTCCGAGATGACGTTGACGATTCCCCCGATGTGCTCCGCGTTCTCCGAGATGGAGCGGATTGCCGAAACGGTGTCGTTCACCGCCTCGACTCCGGCGCGGGCCATCGTGATCGACGCCTCCGAGGAGGCAGAGACATCCTGAAGCGTGAGTGACACCTGCTCCGTGGAGGCGCGCATCTCCTGCACTCCGCCGGCAGCGTGCGTTGCCGACTCGGCCTGGCTTTGTGCATGCTCAGACACCTGCTCCACGCTGGACGTCAGCTCCTCCACCGCTGCGCTGGTCTCCTCCAGCGTGGACGCCTGGCCTTGCGAGTTCGCGGCGAGCTGATGAGAGCTGGCTGCGATCTGCGCGCTGGAGCCTGCCAGCTTTTCCGAGGTCTGGCGAATCTCGACCACCATTCCCCGCAGCTGGTCGGTCATCTCGTTGAAACCGGCGCCCACGATTCCCAGCTCGTCCTTCGCGCGTATCTGGACGCGCGCCGCGAGGTCCCCTCCCGCGATCCGCTTGATGGCATCGCCCAGCTTCTTCAGGGGCCGGCTGACCAGGCGGGAAACGGCGAGAAGATTGACCGTGGACATGATGACGAGAAAGACCAGGAGAGTGACGCTCAGGATGATGACAAAGCCGTTGATCTGTGCGTACTTGTACCCCTGCGTCACCGAGTAGCCGACGTGCCATTGCCAGGGAGCGAAGTAGTCGTACAGTGACCATACCCGCTTGCCCGTGACGGTGGACCACTGCTCGGATCTTGCCTGGCTGCCGATCATGCGTTTCACGAATTCCGTGCCCGCCAGATCCGCGGCTCCGGCTGAAAGGCCCGGGTAGAGCACGACCTTGCCATCAGCGCTGATGACATGCGCATAGACGTCAGCCGCATTCTTTCCGGCGTTCACTTCGGCGATGAAGCTCAGGGCTTCCTCCTGCGCGGAAGCCCTGTAGGATTCGACGTCGTCCAGACCCGCCTCCTTGATGGCGTCGTAGTTCGTCTGGGCGTGGGAGAGAAGCTTTGTGAGCTTCTCTCCGTAGACCTCCATGTCCTTTCCGTTGATCATGCCGGCCACCTGCGTATAGAGCATACCGAAGATCCCCGCGAAAACGGCCAGCAGGAGCACCGTCTGAAGGACACTCATTTTGGTTCGGATGTACATGACTGTTCCTCGTACCTACTGGACGATAGTCGCGTTCTTTATCAACGCGGGCTTAAAGACGATTCCCGCCGCGCTGGCAAGCTTCACATTCAGCTGAAATTTCGTCTGCTTGTTCTGCGTCGACGGAATACTGGACGGGGCAGCCCCGCCGAGGATTCTCAGGGCCGTCTGGGCGCCCCACACTCCGAACTCCTCAGGAGGCTTTACCATGCCGATCATGGCGAAGGGCATCACGTAGCCGTTGATGGTGCCGGTCGGGATTTTCGTCACCGAGCCCACCAGGCTGGCGGCTTCCTGCGCGTCCCATCCCTTGATGGCGGCGTTGTTGCCGAAGAAGATCGCATCGACGGATCCGGCCATTTCCTTGTACGCGACCTTCCAGTCGGCGAAGGTCGTGACGAACTTCTCCGAAGCGAACTCGAGGTTGAAAAGCAACTTGTAGTATTTCAACTCCTTGCGCTCGGTTTCGCTGTCGCCCGTGATGAACCCGACCTTCCTGCCCTTTGCGTATTCAAGAAGCCGCGCGACCAGTTCCTTGACATGCGACACCTCGATCATGCCGGTCGTGTTCGTGTAGGGCATGCCATAGATGCTCGCGTCCCAGTTGAGCCCCAGGTGAACGACAGGCAGTGCGGCATCCTTGAAGTAGGGCATGATGACGAGCCGCGTCGCGTTGTCGTCCGAGGCGATGACGACGTCAGGCCTGGTCTTTTCGATGTAAGCCTTGGCGTTGAGCGCCGCCTGTTTCGCAAAGTCCGCCGACGGGTTGTTCTTCGTGTCCATGTGCAGGACGTCGAACGTCACGCCGCTGCCTTTCAGACCCGCGGTGATGCCGTCGAGGATCCCCGCGCTCCATGCGTAGTCGCTGTTGTAGGAGTCCAGGTAAAGCACCTTTTTTCCCGTGGCTTTCTGCCCGAAAAGCGCTGCGGCCGCGATGGCGAACACCGCGACAACCAGAACCAGTTTCCGATTCATATGTTCCCTCCAAACTGAAATATCAGTATCTCCTTAATAGCAAATTGCATGCCAGTTACAAAACAATCTTTGTTATCATAAGAAATGGCAAAAAAAGTGCTGAAAACTACCGTTTCTGATGAGCGTAGACCCGTAATGTCTATAATCTAGTATTGGACAGGGTGTGTGAGGAGGGCGGAAATGTATCAAAAATGGAACAGTATGGTACGTTTCGGAACAAACCGGCGCGCCGCCCCGGGCATTTGCCCGGGGCAGCGCGGAGTCCTCACAATTGCGAGTTCTCTATCGGCCTATTCCTCGAGGTTGAACTGCTTCACGAGATCCTTGAGCGTGCCGGCGAGATCTGTGAGCTCTTCGTTTGCCACCGCCATCCGTTCGGCAGCCTCGGCGGCTTTCTGCGTGAGACCAGCCGCGCTCTCGATGGCAATGGCCACCTGGCGCGCACCGGCCGTCTGTTCCTCGGTGGCGACCGAAATGCCCTGGCTCAACGTACTGATGGCGTCAGTGGATTCGAGAACGCCCCCGATGGCGCCGCTCTGCCGCGAGAGGTCGTTTGCCACCGAGGCAACCAGCTCGTCGGTCTTCCTGGCGCCGGCGATGATCGCGTTCATCGAGTCCAGTGCCGCGTGCGCTATCTCCACGCCCGCTGCAGTCGTCTTTCCGCTCTCACGGATGAGCGTATCGATCTCCTGCGTGCTCGCGGAGCTGCGAGTAGCGAGCTTCGCCACCTCGTCCGCCACCACGGCGAACCCGCGCCCATGTTCCCCGGCACGCGCTGCCTCTATTGCCGCGTTGAGAGCGAGAAGGTTCGACTGGTCGGCGATCTCCGAGATGGTGGTGACGATGCCGGAAATGCGCTGCGCGCTGGCGGCAATGGTCTGAATTGCATCGACGGTCCTTTTCACCGCCTCGCCGCCCGCCTGCGCGCTCTCCATGGACGTCCGCGTGGCGCCGGACACCTCCGTGAGAAACAGAGAGACTTTCCGCACGGTTCCCTCCACCTGTTTCATGTCACCGCTGGTCTTCTGGAGGCCGGCTGCCTGACTCTGCGCTCTCTGTGAGACTGCTTCCACGCTCGATGTGAGCTCCTCGACGGCGGCGCTCGTTTCCTCGAGTGCAGCCGCCTGAGTGCGCGAATCCTCGGAGAGGTCACGCGCGCTCTCGAGCATGGTGGCGCACTTCGAGAATACCGAATCCGAGGCAGTGCGCACGCCCTGGGCGACCTCCCGCAGCTTGCCCGCCAGCTCCTCCCGCTTGGCCGACTGTTCGGCGATCTTCTGTATGGTTCTTGCATTTATACGCAGGATGAGGAAAGCAATGACGCAGAGGATGAGGTAGATGACGCCATTCGACACCACGTCGCTCGTCATGGTCGCCTGGCCGGCCTCTCGGGCTGCAGGGAGGAGCCTCGCCATCCACACCAGGAAAATCACCGCGAGGCCGGAAATGCCCGTGAGCAATGTGTGAATGGGCCGGTAGCCCACGAGTGCCGCAAGAATGACCGGGGCAATCATGTAGTAGCTGATCTTCGCCATGTAATCCCGGGTCGGATCCGCCGGCGTGGCGGAAATGAATGCGAGCAGGACAAAAACGACCGTCACGAAGATGTTGGCGGAGATCCTGTAGCGCCCGAGAAAAATGCTCGCCAGGCAGGAGCCGATGGCAAGGAGAAACCCGCCCTCGGCGAAAAACTGGGCCATGTTGCCGTCGCGGTAGTCCGTCACCATGACGGCGGGAACAGTGACAAGCAAGAGCAAGCCGAGGACGAGGAGGATTCTCACCTTCTCCTGGATCTCGAAAGATTCCTTCGCAAAACGCTGAAATATTCCCTGTGTGAGCTTCATGACAAGTACCAAGCAAAATGCGGGCCAACCTGGCCCGGTCGTCACGAAACGGGAGAAAGCTGCGGAAAATCCCTGTGAAAAGGCCGATTTTCACCAGTTGGCGATAAGTGCGGCAGGGGGCTGTTTTCGCAAACCCCTGCTACATTTTGCGTCACCCGTGCATTTTGTTTCAGGGGCGGGCGCGACCGGGAAGCTGAAATGCCATCGACGGCGGCAGAGCACCGGATCATGCTTCGCGTAGTCTGAAAACTTTGCCCACGCGTCCTGGTTGGTGCCCTGAAGAGGCGGGCCGCCGGCTTCGAGGATGAGGCGGATGCGAAATCCGTAGACAAGCTCGCTGTCGGCAAGGTGAGCCAGGATCTCCGTGACAGACCACTTGTCCGTGGCGGGACGCTGCGCCAGTTTCTTCCTCGAGACGCCCTTGACCAGCCGGGCAATCTGCCGCGGAGTGGCGGCAAGGACTTCCATCGGCTCCTTTCCCTCGAGGTAGCCGAGGATTCTCTGGGTGTATTGCTGCGGTGTTTCCTGCATGACAGGTATCCCTCCTTTGATAATCTCCAAGGTCAGCCGGCAGGTGTGAGAATCCCGGTCGGCAACCGCCCCAGGGGGAAAAGCACGTGCGCCTTCACGCGCGCTTTCGTGCGGATCTCCAGGCGCATTGTCGCTGTCCGAAGGGCCTCGACGACGATCCAGCCTCTTCCCGTGAAAGTCACCTCCTGCCCGGGGGCGAGCACGGAGTCCTCCCGACGACCACTGCGGTCACCCACAGCCTGCCCGCGACGCAGGAAATGCGGCACGCCCTGCCCCTGAGTCTGAGCGAGGCGAGCTCACCACGCGCCAGAACGAGTGTTGACGGATTCATCTCGAGCAAGTTACGCATCTGCTCTCCTCTCGAGATGAAGAAAGCAAATACGGGGGAACGAAGCAACCCGGTTCTTGCTGGCCGCAGCCCGAGCGGCAGATCCTAGTCTGCCGGCTCGAGGACGATATCGAACGTGCCGGTCGCGGTTCCTGCGCCCGGAAAAACTTCCGTCTGGATGGGCAGGAAAGCGTCCGCGGCGACGTTCATGTGAATGTGCGGCGGGGGACCGCCGGAAGAGGCGGGGAAAGGACTCTGAAACCGGTACCGGCCGTTCCTGTCCGCAACAACCGTTCCCCGGAGCTTGTCCGTATACCCTTTGGGGCCTGCCAGCCAGAATTCGACCGTCGCACCTGGAATGGGCAGGCAATCGCCAGACTCGCGGATGGTACCCGTGAGAACGAATCCGGACCCCACATTGGCCCGTTTGGGCGCGGTGGGAGCGTAGGACAGGTCCAGAGTACCGCCCGGAGTCGGCTTACACTGGGCCACAACAGGGCCGGCGGCCAGAACGACAAAGACCACGCACAGAAAAAGCGCACGCTGCACGGTGACACCTCCCGACCTCGATACGGCGTCTTGCAGTCTTCAATATACTCAACGCGAATGCAGGCGGCACGTACGCAGCACCCTGTTGCGGCAGGGGTGACCCGGGCAGGGGCTCGGTAGCAATGACGTCTCGAAGTGGTGTTCCATGTATGCATGCTGAAAGGAGGCAGGGGTGGAACAACGGAAGAGCCTGAGGCGTTCCCGCGCCAACAGGATGATCGGCGGAGTGGTGGGCGGGCTGGCGGAATACATGGGGATGGACCCTGTGCTGGCGCGGGTCCTGTATATCCTCATTTCCGTGTTCTCCGCGGCGTTCCCCGGCATCCTGGTCTACATAGTTCTCTGGATCGTGATACCGGAGGAGCAGGTGAGCTCTTCCTGACCCCTGCCCCTGGCAGGCGGCCGGTTCAGGCCTGAATGCCCCGGACCGCAGCCTGGCTCACGTACGCCGTGAGCCTCGAGCTCTCCGCCTGGCGCAGGCGCACGTTCACGCTCAGCCTCTCGAGCATCTGGGCCACTGCCATGTCACCCTGGGGTACCCGCGTCCGGGCGAAAAACTGCTCGACCTCGGCAGCGAGCTCCGGAGTGTCCAGGGCGGAGCACCCCTCGATCATGCGCACCGTCCCCGATGCGGGGAACTTCCTCAGTATCTTGCCCCAGTTCTCACGGATGGCATCCCATGCCGCCCTGCCGGCATGCTCGGTCAGCAGGTAAGAGCCGAGAATGTAGGGGGCGTCATCCGTCTTCACCTCGCTCAGCATCATTTCGATTGCCGCGCTGAACAGCGCGCGCTCACGGAACTCGCCAAGGGCCCGCAGGAAGCGCAGCTTCTCCTGGTCAGTGGCGGCGCCGCGGGAAAGAGCCAGGAACTCGTCGAAACGCGCCCTGCCCCCTGTGTGCGCGAGGGTCGAAACGAGTGCGGGAACGACGTTGGGGTCAACCGAGCCGCGGTCCTTCTTCCAGGAAGTAAAGAGTCCTCCTGCAGCGGACTGCACCTCCGCGTCCTCCCCCACCGTGCCGAGCAGCGCCGCGAGAGAGCCGCGCAGCTCCCGGGCAGCGGTCGACTCGTCCGCCTTCGGCGCCCAGCCGAGATTCCGGAACACCGGCCTGACGAGATGGCGGATGAGCTTCTTGAACGCGGCTCGATCCTCACCGGACGTGATGCCGTGGAGCGCCTGGAGCGAGCCTCCTATGATGCTCCAGACACTCGGGTCTTCTTCCCTGGAAAGCATTCGTACGAGATCCAGGTATGCGTCGGAGCCCAGCTTCTGCGCGCGTACGAACGCCCACGAGTCATTGACAAGGTTGAAGCGCTCGATCACCTCCAGTCTTTCAAATGGCGCGGCAAGGAGGCCGGACAGCAGCTCCGGCGCGTAACGCACACGGTAGAAGCCCGAGCCGCCCGCGTTTGCGGCCACGTACCGGAACCCTTCCTGCAGGGGGACCTCCTGCTCCCTCTCGGCGAAAATGCGCTTCTCCAGCCGTGACAGTTCCGTCCTCCGTGGCGTAGCGAAGCTGGAGCGGGATCGGCCAGAGCTGGCCAGCGTGGCTCTCCCTGCCCAGGAAGGCAAACCGTTCCTGGGAGAGCCTGATGAAGCCGTGTCTGTTCGACGGAGAGACCGTCACGACGGGGTGGCCATCCGTGAGAAACCACGCGTCCATGATCTGCCGAACGGGAACGTCGAGGCCCGCCTGCCGGGCGCCTTCCTCCAGGGCATCCCACAGGTCGGTGACCTCCGCGTTTCCGTGGCTGTAGCGCGTCAGATAGACGTGCGCGCCGGCATAGAACGGAGCGGCGCCCGCGAACTGATGAATCTGGAACTCGACGCTCCCCCCCTTCTCGTACGTGATCTTGTCGAATCGCTGTTCCACTTCATCGGGGTGACCAACGGGCGCCCAGCAGGGGTGCGTGCTGTTGAGCGAGTCCAGGGCAAATGCCGCTGCCCGGTGCAGCCCGAAGGAGTTGAAGATGCGCCATTCCGGCTGGAAGTCCGCCATGACGAGATAGGCGAATATGGTGGCGTTGGACTCGTTGAGCGGAAGACCGTCCCACCAGGCCATGGTGACAAGGTTGCCGAACCACATGTGCGCCAGCTCATGGAAGACGACCTCGGCAACGCGCTGCAGCTCTGCGACGGTTGCATGCGGCTCGTCAACAAGGAGCGCCGTGGCGCGGTACGTGATGAGCCCGGTATTCTCCATCGCCCCCGAGCGGAACTCGGGGATCGCGATCATGTCGATCTTGTCCCCGCCGAAGTAGGGAACGCCGAGCGTGTGCTCGTACCATTCCACGCCATATGCGGCGCATTTCAATGCGTAGCTCTTGAGCGCGTTCTTCCCCGGCACGGACCAGATGCGAAGCTCTTTGCCGTTGGCCCACGCGGGCTCGGAGCTTTCAAACTCCCCGATGCACCAGGCAAGCAGGTACGTGGACATCCGGGGCGGTCGTCGCAAATTCGACGGTCTTCCTTCCATTCTCCACTCTCTCCGACGTGACGCGCATGTTGGAGAGCGCCGTCAGTTGTCCATCGATGACGAACTTGACGGCATAGGTAGCCTTGGCGGCCGGCTCATCCCAGCAGGGAAAGGCGCGGCGCGCGTGGGTCGCCTCGAATTGCGTCGTGGCCACCCAGTGGTCGATCCTGTTGTCATCCGTCCACTTGCTCCTGTAGAAGCCCTCGAGGCCTGGCTGCACCAGGCTGCCCTCGTATTCGGCAGTGAGCTTCCAGACGCCCTTCCCGAGCGTCTCATCGAAGGAGAACTCGGCCGTCTGGGACTTTTCATCGAGCGCGGCCGCGCTTGCGAATTGCTCTTCGCGTGCCTCTCCTGTCACAGGGTCGACAAAGCTCACGCGCGCCTGCGTCTTGACCGCCTCATATCGGCGCCCCTGGCTGTCGACCATCTGCGCCCTGGTGATTTTCAGCCCGAGGGAGTGCACCGTGATGCGATCAACCGGCTCGCGCACCTCCACATCCACTGCAACGCGGCCGCTGAAACGGAATGATCCGAAATCGGGCCTCATCAGGACGTCGTAGTGACGGGGCACCAGGCTCTTGGGAAGCTGATATTGAGACACGCCATTGCGCTCGTTCATTGAAGACTTCCTTTCTGCAAACACTCTCGTCAGTAATATGGAACATCGAGCGAAGCGCGGCTACTGAAAGCGCAACGCAGCCGTGAAGGAGTTTGCCGGAAGGTTCCAGAATCCGTTCCTTCGCAATGCGGTCCGGTTCATGATCGACTCCCCCGGCTGGCCGATGATTGACTACCCTCTCCTTGGATTGTCGGGATTCCTTGCACCCTCCACGCTGGGAGCCGGCGTCCCGATTGGCGGGTCGCAGCAGGTAGTGTACAAGATTGCCGAGCGCTACGGCACATTGGGCGGCGAAGTCCGGTACCGGACCCGGGTCAAGGATCTCATCATCGAGAATGATTGCGCCGTTGGCGTGCGTCTCGAGGACGGCAGCGAGCAGCGGGCGGACCTGGTGGTCTGGGCCGGCGACGGACATACGCTGATCTTCGACATCCTCGGCGGGCGCTACATCAACGATGACATTCGCGCGATGTACGAGAAGTGGATTCCAGTGAAGCCGCTGGTCCATGTCTGCATCGGCCTCAACCGGGACATGTCGAAGGACCCGAACCGCATCCTCTTCGAGATTGAGAAGCCCATCAGTATTGCGGGAGAAGAGTACAAGTGGCTGTGCTTTCTGCATCACTCATTCGACCCGACCATGGCCCCAGTCGGTAAGTCCGCCGTGGAGGTCTGGTTCGCCACGAAGTATGATTACTGGCAGGAGCTCTCCAAAGACCGCGCGCGCTACGAGGCCGAGAAAAAGCGAATCGCCGATGCCACGATTGCCGAGCTGGATAAGCGCTTTCCCGGGTTTGCGTCCCAGGTGGAAGTCGTGGATGTGCCGACGCCGGCCACCTATTACCGCTACACGGGCAACTGGCAGGGCTCGCCGGACGGTTGGTATATCACCGCGCAGACCATGAGGCAGAACCCGCTGCGGGCGCTGCCCGGCCTGGCAAATCTCCGGATGGTTGGCCAGTGGACCGCGCCGTTTACCGGCACGGTCATAGGCGCCCTGTCCGGAAGACAGGCTATTCAGCTGCTCTGTCGGCAGGACCAGAAGGGGTTTGTGACGACGGTACCGTAGATGTACTCCTCTGCGCCCGGCGCCACGCGCCAGGCGTCACGCCCACCATTCGCTTGAACGCGCGGGAGAAGGCCGCCTCGCTTTCGTAACCCACATCGAGTGCGATATCGAGGATCTTGGCGTCGGAGTCGCGCAGCCGGCCCGCCGCGAGCTGCATGCGCCACTGCCCCAGGTACTGCATGGGCGGCACGGCGAGGAATTGGACGAAGCGTTCGTGCAGGATCGAGCGCGACAGGCCGCACTCCTCTCCCAGCCGCTCAAGGGTCCAGGTCTCACCGGGCCGCTCGTGCAGCAGCGCCAGGGCGCGGCCGACGCCCGGGTCGCGCATCCCGGCCAGCCAGCCCGTCTGCCCGGGGGGCAGCCCGTCCAGGTACCGGCGCAGCACTTCGACGAACATCATCTCGCTCATGCGCTCGAGCACGGCCTCGCCGCCGGGCCGACGCCGGTTCGACTCGTCGACCGCGGTGTCCAGGAGGTGTCCGATCCAGGTCTGGCCGCCCGCGGCAATGCCCGGCATGCGCAGTATGCGCGGCAGCGCCGCCAGCAGGGGGTTGAAGGGGCGCGCGTCGAAAGCCAGGAAGCCGCACACGATGGTGGTGTGATCGCGGCCGCCGCCGTCCAGCCGCGCGGTGGTGCCGCCCTGGCCGCCGATGCTTATCGAGAACGGCAGTTGAGGAGGGCGAGGCGCGAAGTAGATGCCGATATCTTCCTTCCGGCCCCTGAGGCCGGGCGCGCTCGAGATGACCTGCGCGTCCCCGCGAGGAAAGAGGATCACGTCCCCTTCCTCGAGGCGCACCGGCGGCTCGCCGACGATAGCAGCCCAGCAGGAACCGCGGGCAATGCAGTGGAAAGCTATCATGGCATCGGTTCCCGGCATGATCGCGGGAATAATCTGACTTGCAGGCGGTGCCTCCGCCACCCAGGGGTCAGCGGCATCGAGGTAGAAGAAGACTGCTCCGCGCAGGCGCACGGCGCGCAACAGGTCGGACAGAACGTCACCGCTCATCACATCCCCCCAACGGATCCAGATCGGCGGTTCGCGAAGTGCCGCGGCGCTTTTCCGGACGATTGGTCAAATCTTCCCGACGCCCGGTGAAGCCTCGATCTCCCTGCGGGAGGTACCGTCTCACGCAGATGGTCTTACTCAAACAGGAAAGGAGATCGACCATGAGTACAGTACTAAATTCCGTTGCTCCCGACTACGAAGCCATCAAGACGCGCCAGCAGGCAACCTGGGCGTCCGGTGACTTCGGCCATATCGGGACGCGGCTTCAGATAGTGGGCGAGTCGCTGTGCGAGGCCGTTGACCTGCGCTCCTCGGACAAGGTCCTTGACGTGGCAGCGGGAAACGGCAACGCGTCGCTTGCCGCGGCACGCCGCTACGCGGACGTCACGGCCACGGACTATGTCCCTGCGCTCCTGGATCAGGCAAAGCGCCGCGCCGAGGCCGATGGGCTGCCCCTCCGGACCCACGTTGCCGACGCTGAAAACCTGCCGTTCGCGGACGGCGAGTTCGACGTCGTGCTCTCGACCTACGGCGTGATGTTCGCCCCTGATCAGAAGCGGGCCGCTGCGGAGCTGGTACGGGTGACGAAGCCCGGAGGCCGCATCGGTCTGGCCAACTGGACGCCGGAAGGGTTCATTGGCCAGTTGTTTCGCGTCATCGGCCGTTTCGTGCCGCCGCCGGCAGGGCTCACGTCTCCCGCCTCATGGGGAGATGAGACGCGACTGGTGGAGCTGTTCGGCCCGCGCGCCCGCGATATCCGCTCGGAGCGCAAGCAGTACGTCTTCCGCTTTCTCTCGGCCGAGCACTGGATCGAGGTGTTCCGTACCTACTACGGGCCCACGCTCAAAGCCTTCGCGGCGCTCGACGGCGCGGGCCAGAGTGCGCTCCAGGATGCGCTCACCGATCTGCTGGGCAACTATGACCGCGGCGATGGCCGAGGCCTGGTGGTGCCGGGAGACTACCTGGAGGTAGTCATCGACCGCGCGTGACGCGTGGCACGCGATGATCGTCGGCGTCCGTTTCGCCCGTGCGCTCAGGCGGGTCGAAACGGACGGCTTCTCCCTGAACGCGTGACGTGCCTTTCTCCCACACGAGGATCGTGATATCGTCGAGGCAGTTGAAAGCTGCCATCGGCGCAAATCAAAATAGCCGCGTAGTCCGCTTGTGACGCCGGACGCGGCAGAGGAGCGACGTATGCTTCGTGTGAGAAAATCGTGGGTCCTGATCTCCAGCAGCATCCTGCTCATCGCCCTGACAAGTCTCCATGCGGGCGCCCTCGGAGCAGAGGAGTCGAGATCGGTCCGGGACGTCGGGGGATTTGACAGCGTCAGCTTCGGCACCAGCGGCGAGCTCTTCATCACGCAGGGGGATCGGGAAGCGCTGGAAATCGTGGCCCCGGCCGGGGAACTTGCGCGCATCGTGACGGAGGTGCGCGGCGGCACGCTCTTTATCGGCAGGGAGGGAACAGGATCCGCCTTTTCCTTTCGCCTCCCGATATTTCGACTTACGGTGAAGACGATCGCCGCTCTCGAGACGCACAGCTCCGGCAGCATCAGGGCGAATAATCTCCGCGCGGGCTCTCTGCGCATCCGGATCAGCTCGTCCGGCGGCATTTCGATCGATTCACTCGCCGCTGACTTGCTGGAAGTGCAGATCAGCTCGTCCGGATCGGTCAGGGCGGCGGGAACGGTGGAGCAGCAGAGCATCCATCTCAGCAGCTCCGGGAACTACCGGGCGGGGAATCTCGCAAGCAGGACAGCAAGCGTCAGGGTATCCAGCTCGGGCGATGCAACCCTGCGCGTCTCGGAAAGCCTCGAGGCGGACGTTACAAGCAGCGGAAACGTGCGATACTACGGAAGCCCCCCGCAGGTGAACGGGAATGTGACAAGCTCCGGCCGGCTCGTCAGGCTCGGAGACTGACTTCACCGTGAGCGCGCAGGGGCTTCCGCGGCTGGATCAGGGCACGTCCCTACAACCTGGCGGTGCCCCCGCCCATGGCCACGATGGTGTCGAAGGCTTCCTTCTCCAGCGGCATGACCGAAAGGCGCCCCTCCCGCACCAGGTGTATGTTGCGCAGCGAGGGCTCGGCCTTGATCCTCGACAGCGTGACCGGACTCTTCAGCGTCCACGCCGGTGCGACATCAACAGCGGACCAGATCTCCTCTTCGGATGTCTTGTCAGGGAAAGGCTCGGACAGGATCTTCATGGCAGCCACGACGCTCTTCTCCTCGCCCGAGTGGTAGAAGAGAACCAGGTCGCCCGGCCTCATTTCCCGAAGATAGTTGCGGGCCTTGTAGTTTCGTATGCCGTCCCATGTGGTCTTCCCGTCACGCACGAGATCAGGCCACCCGTAGGTGTCGGGATCGCTCTTGGCCAGCCAGTAGCTCATACAGCCTCCTTATTCTGCTGACGGATGGACCATGACGGGAAAACCTCCCGCAATGACCCGCACAATCGATTTCGGGGTCAACACCTGAAACATCGCGCCGCCGGCCGGGATGGTCCGGCCGTACCCACCCGGTTCCCATTGTGTCAGACCATGCTCCCGCACCAGATACGGGAGACCTTCATTGTCCGCCACCAGCACGCCCGGCGGTAATTCCGACACCGGGGCGAGGTAAGTGCGTTTCCCCCGTTCGCCGTTCACCCGCTCGGCATGCAGAGCGAGATCGATCTCATCCGCGGAAGGTGAAGGCCCTGCGAAGAGGCCGGGGTTTGCCGCAGCCCAGATTTCCCGAAACAGACGGTACCGCGCATGCTGGCACTCGGCGCACGGCCGGTGGCCTGCTGCCAGCGCCGTCGCCTCATCCAGGAAGAACAGCTCCGTGTACCGGCCCGGGGCCATGATCGTTCTCTGTCGCCCGCGGAACTCGAGGACGCAGGTGATCCACCTCTTGCAGGCGAAAGCGCGCCGGATGCTCTGGTGGCCGTCGTGCAGACAGCCGCGGTTGCCCATCAATGTGCCCCGAGAGTCAGTGGCGATCAGCTCACCGAAGGGAGTAACGCGGTTCTGCCTTGGCATTCCTTCCTCACAGGAGAAAATAATGGAAAGCGCGGCGCCGGGGGAGACGAAAAGACGATGACGACGGGGCGCCTCTCTATTACATTCAAGGAGATGAACAGAAAGGGTCTCCTGTTGTTCGCCTCCATGTGCGTGATCTGGGGAATCCCCTATTTCCTGATCCGCGTGGCCGTGGGCGAGATCTCGCCTGCCATGCTCGTGTTTGCCCGCACCGGGATCGGCGCGCTTATCCTGATGCCGATCGTGATCGCCCGAGGCGGCCTGCGGGGACTCGGCAGAAAATGGATTCCGATACTCGCCTTTGCGGTCGTGGAGGTCGGCGGGCCCTGGTTCTTTCTTTTCAGCGCCGAGCAGCGCATTTCAAGCTCTCTGGCCGGACTCCTGGTCTCCTGCGTTCCGCTGGTCGGGATCGTGGTCGCGCCGCTCTTCGGGAACCGGGAAAAGATAGGACCCGTGGGCCTCGGCGGCCTGGCGCTGGGATTGGTCGGGGTGGCAGCCATCGTCGGTCTCGATCTTCACGCCTCCGACCCCAGGTCGCTCGTGGAAATGGCGCTGGTGGCGGTCGGCTATGCCGTCGGACCCGCCATTCTCGGACGCTACCTGAAGGGCGTTCCATCGGTGAGCGTGATCGGCATTTCGCTCGCGGCGTGTGCAGTGGCCTATGCGCCGCTCGCTGTTGCTCAGTGGCCGCGCGTCATGCCCGGCGCGGACGTGTTCGCATCCGTCGGTGTGCTGGCGGTCGTCTGCACCGCCCTTGCATTCCTGCTCTTCTTCGCGCTGATAGAGGAGATCGGGCCCGTGCGCGCCACGGTTATCACGTACATCAATCCCGCCGTGGCAGCAATCGCCGGGATCGCGATCCTGCACGAGACGTTCACGGTCGGGATGGGAATCGGTTTCGTTCTCGTTCTGGCCGGTTCCATCCTGGCGACCCGGCGCCGGGAAGTGACGAGAAGCAGAGCTTAGGGGCCGATGGAGCCGATCCTCTCGTTTCGATCCCCTCGGGATTTCCGTGCCTGGCTGGAGGGACACCACGACCAGGAGGAGGGAGCGTGGGTGGAATTCTACAAGGACGGCCGGCCCGCCCTGACCTTCAACGATGCCCTGGAGGAGGCTTTCTGCTTCGGCTGGGTAGACTCGCTGCTGAAGAGCGTTGACGAGACCCGGTATCGCCTGAAGTTCTCGAAGAGAAGAAAGAAGAGCAAATGGTCCGCCCGGAACAGGGAGATTGCGGAACAGCTCATCGCGGCAGGCCGGATGACTCCCTGGGGACAAGCCGCCGTAGACGAGGCCAGGGCCAATGGGGCGTGGGAGGCTGTGGACCCGCGCCCGCTCTACGAGGATACGGAAGGCTTTCTCCGGGTGCTGGAGAACAACAGGGATGCCTCCCGGCAGTACGCGACCTTCACGGATTCCCTGCAACGACACTATGCCGGCTACTACTTTTCCGCCAGGCAGGACGCGACCCGGGAAAAAAGACTGAAGATGATCCTCGAGGCGATGAAGACGAAAAAGCGCCTTGCGGGGTACTGAGCGCAGACTCCAGGGCGGTCAGCATTGAGTCTGCCGGGGGTGAACCCCCGGCAGAATTCCTTACTGCATCGGCTCGTAGCACAGCCAGACATTCCCGTTTCCGAAGACGCGCGTCCTGGCCAGCTTCAGCTTCAGCTTCCCTTTGATGCCTTCGAACATCGTCCTCCCCCTGCCGATGACGACGGGTATCAGCACGAGCTGATATTCATCGATCAGGCTTTCCTGCGCCAATTGAGTAACGATGCTGCCGCTTCCCATGATCACCATGTCTTTCCCGGGCGCCTTCTTCATCTTTCGAACTTCCGCGGCCGGGTCGCCCTTGACCAGTCTCGTATTGCTCCACGATGCCTTGTCCATTGTTCTCGAAAACACGACCTTCGGCAGGCTGTTCATCCCTTCTGCAACGACCGGATCATTTTTCATCGCCAGAGGGGTCGGCCAGTAGCCTGCCATGAGCTCATACGTGATCCTGCCGAACAGGAGCTCACCTCCCGCGCTGGCATTGCCCTGGACAAATGCATTGAACTCCGCATCGTTGTTGTGCGCCCAGCTCATGTCGCCGTTCATGTCCACAAAGTATCCATCCACGGTGACCGAATTGAAAACGATCAGCTTCCGCATGTTGCTGCTCCTTTCGTGCGATCTTTCGGACAGGAGTCGGAGCAAACGAAGGATTCTCGACATCAGGAACGATTCGCTCTCCCCATTCTGTTGTGCAATCTCGGGAGGAGCCATATAGTATCTTTTCTGCCGGGTCGGCACGCGACGCGGCCTGAAGGAGAACGTGTCATGAAGGATGAGGGCAGGGTTTCCTATTCCAGCCGCAGGTATGGCACTGGCGCCTTCATGCGCCGCAAGCAGTGGTGGTACTTCGAGGGTCTCGACGAGGCGAGGAAGCTCTATTTCGTGTTCCTCGCCCTCGAGGCTGTGCCGATGAGCTACGTGTCCCTCAAGGTCATCGACTACAAATCCGGGAACCGCTGGACCGAGGACCATTTCGGCCGATTCGACGCTTCTCCCGGTGATCGGGTGGATGTACACGCGAAGGGGAAGTGGGGCTCTCTCCGTTTTTCGGGAAGGGCAGAGGACGGCTGGCGCGTCGAGGTGAAGACCGGGCGCCTGCAGGCGGAGATCACGCAGCGCCCCGAGGCCGAGCTCCACGTGAACAACCTCCTCACGCAGCACATCGACTACTCGATACGCCAGTTCATCAAGAACGACTGCCAGGGGGAGCTTGCCCTGGACGGCGAAGCCGGCCGGTTCTCGGGCCACGGCTACCATGAGCACAACTGGGGCGTGCAGGCGAGGCACTCCACCGCGCACTGGCTCCACTTCTGGTCCCCCGCCGCGGCAGGAGTCATCCTCTCCTGCCATTACGACGAAGGCCTGCCCCACCACTACAGTTTTCTCTGGACCGGAGGCGAGGAAAAGACACTCCATTCGCCTGCGGAATTCCTGTTCGATGCCGCGGAACCGGACAAGCCGTGGAAGGTCGTTTCCCCCGACCTCCTGATCGAGGCGCGGCCTGTCACCGGGCACAAGACGCGTATCCGCGTCCCTCCCCTCCTGCCCTACCTCGACGTGGACTACTACGAGCAGCTCCTCGAGGTGCGAGGCCGCGCGATTGTCGAGGGCAGGGAGGTCCCGATCACCGGCATGGGAAAGCTCGATTTCAATTGGAATCGATGGTAGAAAGCGAGACAGGGCAGGAGGCGCGATGAGCAAAGCAGGCAGAACGAGGGGCGGCCCCGCGCCGGCCCTGCTGCCCGCCGGGCGTCTCTCCTTCCGCCGGATTTTTCTTGACCGTCCATGATTATTGTGATAATTTAGCATTATCGGATTAATCTGAATTATCAGAAAATACTGAATCGGAAAAAGACGGACGGCCGGGAGGGGATCAGGTGGCACGGAAACAGGTAGCAAAGACCGCGGGATGCTGCAGCGTCGAGGCCGTGGTCACGGTGGACGCGCGGGGGCAGATCGTGCTCCCCAAGGACCTTCGTGATCACGCGGGAATCGCCGCGGGAGACAAGCTCGCGGTCGTGAGCATGATGAGTGGAGGCAGAGTGTGCTGTCTTTCCCTCATGAAGGTGCAGGAGCTGGCCGGCACGGTGAGAGAGATTCTCGGCCCCGTGGCGCGTGAGCTCGCAGGAGAGGAGAAATCCAGTGGATAACGATGTCAGATCGGAAGTCAGCAAGAGATACGCTGAGACGGCAAAGCTGCCGGTGAGCGCGGGCTGCGGATGCGGGTGCGGGTGCGGCCCGCAGGGCACGGTCAGCGCTGCAAGCGAGCAGCTCGGCTATGACCGGGAGGATCTCTCGTCCATCCCGAGGGAAGCAGACATGGGGCTGGGATGCGGCAATCCCACCGCCATTGCGGACCTGCGCCCGGGCGAGACGGTCCTGGATCTCGGTTCAGGAGGGGGGATCGACTGCTTCCTCGCCGCGGGGAAGGTCGGTCCTGCCGGAAAAGTGATCGGTGTCGACATGACCCGGGAAATGATCGACAGGGCCCGGAAGGCCGCGGGCAAGAGCCCGCACAAGAATGTGGAGTTCAGGCTCGGCGAGATCGAGAGCCTCCCGGTCCGGGACGGTGAAGCGGATGTGGTCATTTCGAACTGCGTGATCAACCTTTCCCCGGACAAGGGCAAGGTTTTTCGGGAAGCCTTCCGCGCGCTGAAGCCGGGGGGACGTCTCATGGTGTCCGACATTGTCTTGAGCGGCGAGCTGCCGGAGAAGGCCCGCTCGAGCATGGCTCTCTGGGCGAGCTGCGTGTCCGGAGCGATCCTTGAAAGGGACTACCTCGGGCTCATGAAAGAGGCCGGGTTCGAGGATATCAGCATAGCAAGCCGCAAGGGCGCCGCTGACCTGATCGACCCCGAGCAGGCGGAAGCGCTGCGCGGCCAGGTGCCTGACCTGTCAGCGGAGGAGGCAGTCCGGCTCGCCGGCATGATTCAGAGCGTCAGCGTGAAAGCCCTGAAGAGGCGGTAGCCCAGGGGCCGGGCCCGGCCAGCCAGCCTGGCCGCCCGGCCCTCGTATTGTCAGGGCTCTGCCCGGCCCCTGCCTCGCCCGCCTTGTTACGACTCCTGCAATACCGACAGGAAATTCCCCGCGGGATCCTTGAACCAGGCTATGTCGGGGCCCTGCCTGCTGGAGAGTCCGCGCGCAACGCCCTTCTTGTCGGTCTTCAGGCCATTGTCGTAGTGCTCGAATCGCACGCCACGGTTTGCGAGCTCATCCACCGCCTTGTCGATGTTGTCGACGACGAAGTTCAGGATGGTGAACGTTGCCGGCTGGTGATTGTCTTTTGAGTAGACAAACACCGCGGCGCCGCCGGGCAGGTGAAGCCTCAGCCCCATGGCTTGTTCCTCCACCTTCAGTCCCAGGGTCCCGGTGTAGAAGTCCCTGGCTCTTGCCAGATCATCAACCGAAAAGCCGCTGAAAGCGGCATTTGCTTTGAACATGGCTTCCTCCTCAAAGAGTCCCAAGATAAGATACTTAGGGAAACCGGCTGCGGGGGGCATGAACCCGACAATTCACACCGGAGCGCGGGCAGGCCGGCCGGGCCAGCGGCTGCGCTGGCCGATCTGCGGGCACTTTCGTACCTTTGGAGAATGCCAGATATCCAGACGGAAAAAGCCATCTACGGCGCGGAGAGGCTCACCGGCTACCTCGCGGTGCCCGAGGGGAGAGGGCCCTACCCTGGTCTCATCGTGATCCACGAGTGGTGGGGACTGAATGAGCAGATCCGCTCAGTCACCGTTGATCTTGCAAAGGCGGGGTATGCGGCCCTTGCCGTCGACCTCTTCCGCGGGACGGTGACTGCGAGCCCTGACGAGGCCAGGAAGCTCGCCATGGGTCTCGATTCATCACGGGCCGTCTCCGATCTTCACGAGGCCTTTCAATTCCTCTCCGGCAGGCCTTACGTGAAGAAGGGAAAGGTGGGGAGCATCGGCTGGTGCCTGGGGGGCGGGTACTCGCTGGGCCTTGCGCTTTCCGAGCCCTATCTTGCCGCCTGCGTGGTGTACTACGGCAGGCTCGAAAACGACATCGGGCGGCTTGCGAAGATCAGGAGCCCCGTACTCGGCTTCTTCGGCCAGGATGATGCGGGCATTCCCGCGGCCTCTGTGAACACATTCGAGGCCGCGATGAAGCAGGCGGGCCGCGAGATCGAAACGCACATCTACCCGGGAGCGGGACACGCGTTCGCCAATCCCACGCGCACCGAGGCGTACAGACCCGAGGCGACGAAGGACTCGTGGAGCCGAATGATGAAGTTCCTCGCAGCGAAGCTGGC
This sequence comes from uncultured Spirochaetota bacterium, assembly GCA_963734545.1. Classification (GTDB taxonomy): domain Bacteria; phylum Spirochaetota; class Spirochaetia; order SZUA-6; family Fen-1364; genus Fen-1364. Next base: position 125,540 of record CAVTHO010000004.1, read on the forward strand.
ATAGGCGCCGCAAGTCCCCCCGCGCCTCTTGTCCCTGGACAGCGCCCTCGGTAGGCTGTGCCTGCAGGTGCCACCGGAGTGGGCCCGGGAAGGAATGAAAATGGACAGATGGTCATTGAAGCTGTCGGTTCTTGCGCTGGTCGTGGCGGTCCTCGCGGGCTGCGGCCGCGCGGGGGAGGCGCCTGCGCCGGGAAAGCCGGCCCTCGCGCTGGAGCGCGCGGCCTCGGGCGGCGGACAGGAATCCGCCAAGGGAGCCCCCGCTGCTGAAACCGGCACGGCGGCAGCCACGGACGTCCTGCAGGCAGGTCTTCCGTCTGCACGCATGGTGATCAGAACAGCGTCACTTTCCGTGCGCGTCAAGGACGTCGACGCGGCGTTTGCGCGCGCCATGCAGCTCACGGAGGCCAGCGGCGGGTACGTCCAGTCCAGCACGCAGTCCGTGGAAGGCGGCCAGCGGGCGGACATGACGCTTCGCGTCCCTCCGGAAGGGTTTCTGCCGCTCGTCAGCTCCCTGGAGGCCCTGGGCACGCAGGAGAGCAAGAGCCTGGGCGGACAGGACGTGACGGAAGAGTATTACGACCTCGACGCGGAGCTGCAGAACAAGGTCCAGGTCCGCGGAAGGCTTTTTCAGCTATTGGAGAGGGCCTCCAAGGTAACGGATGCGATCCAGGTGGAGGAACAACTCGATCGCGTGGGCGCGGAGGTCAACAGGATCAAGGGACGGATGAAATACCTGCAGACCATGGTCGGGCTGGCCACCGTCAATCTCAGCATCTATTCGGAAGCGCGACCCGCGGCGGAGGAATTCATCAACTGGAGCATGATCGGTCATGGCTTCGTCACGGCCGCCCGTGTGCTCGTGCGCGCCTTCTTCTTCATTCTCCAGGCCCTGGTCGTGCTGGTGCCGCTGGGCGTTCTCGGCGGGGGTATCGCGTGGGGCGTGGTGGCAGCAGTGCGGGCGCGGCGGAAGAAACAGGCGTCGTAACGGCGCGCGGCTAGCGCAGGTCCTTCAGTGTCAGCTCGGTTCGGCCGATCAGGATGATGTCTTGCGGGTGCAGGCGCACGTATTTTCCGAGGGGCACGCGCTTGGAGTTCACGAAGGTGGCGTTCGTGCTGTCCAGGTCCTCGATGAAGTATTCGTTCTTCAGCTTCTGGATCACCGCGTGATGCCGGGAGGCCAGGGGATCATCCAGCACGATGGAGTTGTCCTCATCCCTCCCCACCGTGATCCGGCTGGTGATGGGGATGCTCCTGCCTTGAAAGACGAGAAACATGGGGCCGGGCTTGTGCACCTTGGAGAGGCGCTGGCCTACCACGCTTTCCGAGAAGATCGTCTCGTTGGGATTCTCGTCCTTGTTTGACACGCGGCGCCTCTCCTTCTAGAGCACCCGACATTTTTGCCCGCTCGCGGATTTCACCTGGAAGTGTAGTCTGCAAGCGGGCGGTTTTCAAGGCAACGGATCAGCGGTATGCGCCCCGCTACCGGGTGACCACGCTGGTGTGGGAGGCCATCCAGCGGCCCACCCGGGCCATGGCCCAGGGATAATAGATACCCGCGGTAATGACGCTGAGAAGGCCCTGGCCCCACATGAGAAGGAAGCCCCGTCCCAGCGGGCCGTCGAACTCAAGCGTGGCATGGGTCGGAGCCTCGGGCCCTTCACCGTCTTTCACGACGATGCGCTGCGCGATGTAGCGGTACATCCGCAGATAGGCGGCCGGGTAGTAGACGAAGAGCGTGATCACGGTGAGCAGGGTCTGCCCCAGGAACATGCCGAAGGTGGGCCAGAACCGGGCGTTCCACCGCACCGCGTATCCTTCCAGCCTGAAGTTGTCGTAGAGCCAGCGGTAGACATAATACACGTAGGCGCCCAAGGCGATGAGGTACACCGGCAGGATGATCAGCATCATGACCAATGACGTCGCGCCCGGCGAATCTGCCCTTGCCTGGGCCAGAGTGACCACAACGCTCAGGGCAACGACAGCCGCAATGGGAATGACCAGGGTGAGAAGCACGATAAGGAACAGGCTGCCGCCCTTGCCCTTGAAGTCAAATGACTTGCCATCGAAAGAAGTCTCCTCCGTGATGTAGCGGGTGATTCGTGTGACGTACCAGGCCCCGTAGATGCCGAGGGTGATGATCGTGAGGAAGCACCCCAGCAGGTTCATCCCGAACCAGCGGCCCATGGATCCCCGGAATCCGAACTGCTTCCCCTCCAGGCTCAGTGCGGGGATGGTCACGCGTAGAATGGGGATATACAGGAGGGTGTACAGCACGAAAAAGAGGACGAAAGCGAGCAGGAGAACAAGGAGCCCCACCGGGTTGCCGGGGTTGTCCTGCAGCCTCAGGGTCTGCGCAATGAGCAGAATATAGAGCAGGACCGCCGGGATGTAGAGGCCTAGAAACAACGGAAGATAGCGGCGAATGGGCAGATTGTACTCGAACCGTCGCGTCATGAGTGTGTCCCCTTTCTTATTCTGGATCGCGCCTTCCATTGTAGCGCAGGACCCGGAGCCGCCAACAACAAAATCGGCGTTTGTGGGGCTCGCGGCTTGACTGCTGGAAGTCGGATTATTATTAAACAAATTTCATATATGATCTATTGACTAATAAAGAACATATTATGTATAATACAAGTCATGCATGGAGTACTTCATGTCGCTTAGGAATGCAATTCTCGGCCTGCTGAACAACGAGCCGATGAATGGATACGCCATCAAGACCCTTTTTAACGAAGCGATCAACTTCATCTGGCAGGCGGAGCTGAGCCAGATCTATCGCGAGCTCGACGCAATGGAAAAGGAAGGGCTCGTCACGTCGTCGATCGAGCAGCAGCATGACCGTCCGAACAAAAGGGTCTATTCGATCACGGAATCCGGACGGGCTGGATTCCTGGAATGGCTGAAAGAAGCGCCCGGGCAGTTCCTCGCGCCCAAGCGGGACGATTTCATGCTTCGGTTCTTCTTCGGCTCCCTTGCGGGCGATGAGGTCATGAGGCAATCACTCGAACAGATGCTCCTGCATGTCCGAAAGGCCAGAGAAGCTCTTCTGGAGCCGGCGCGGATTGCCGCGCGTCATCCCGGTGATGCGCTCATGGCCAGGGCGGATCGTGCGTGCCGGGAAGACCGCTATTGCGGCTTCATCAAGAAGAGAGCGCTGATGACATACGAGACCATAATCCGCTGGGCCGAAGAGTGCCTTGCGGAATTGAAGTAAGGAGAACCTTGGACATGGAAACGACGATTTTCTACTACACGGCGACAGGCAACTCGCTCACGCTTGCCCGGTCGCTCGCGCGCGAGCTGGGGAACACCACGCTCGTGCCGATTGCACGGTACAGGCGGACCCGGGTCACGCCGGCGACTCCGCGGGTGGGGATAGTGTTTCCCATCCATGCATGGGGACCGCCGCGCACCGTAGAAGAGTTCGTGGAGAACCTCGACCTGAAAGGGGTCCGCTACACGTTTGCCATTGCTTCCTGCGGCGGCACCGCGGCGGGAACGCTCCCCCGGCTGCGGAAGGCCTTCCGTCGCAAGGGCAGTGATCTGCAGGCCGCATTCATGGTCCGGTCCCCCGGCTACATGGAGCTGGGCGGCAAACAGCCCCCGATCATCAATCTGGTCAGGCGATTGTCCGGCCGGCCATTTCCGACTGACACCGAACGTCTGCCTGAGATCATCGAGACGGTGCGGGGAGAGAAGAAAGGACCCATCGAACGAAGCGCGCTTCCCGGCGCTCTCCTCGGCAGCTTCTTCCACGGCATGGCGGCACCCCAGATGGCGAAGCTCGACGCAGCCTACCGGGTCGCCGAGACCTGCGCCAGCTGCGGCACCTGCACGCGCGTCTGCCCGCGCGGCAACGTCGCGCTGGAGAACGGAAACCCCGCATGGCACCATGACTGCGACAACTGCGGCGCATGCGCCACCTGGTGTCCCCAGCACGCAATCGGCTTCCAGGGAGTCCCGGCCGCACCGCGCCGCCATAATCCCGAGGTGTTCGCCGCGGACCTCATGTGGGCCTAGCCGGCCCGAAGAAGAGCAGCAGGCTTTATCCGTTGCGAGCGAGAAGGTAGAGCGTGCAGCCTGTTGCGAGAATCGCGGGGACGGGGGCAATCCGGTGAATGGTCAGCATGACGCCGTGGCTCAGCTTCCCCGCGCTCATCAAAGCTCCGGTGGCAAACAGAGAAAGGAAGCACATTCCGGCAGCAACAACAGCCCCCACAGCCAGGGCCGGAGCTTCCGCGTTCTTGAGAATCCTGTACAGTTGGACGCCGATAACGATCACCGCGGCCAGGGCAATCAACTTATGGATGTTGAAAAGCGCCTGGCTCCACGGTTTGCCGGAACTGCTCAACCAGATACCGGAAGCCAGTGCCAGGATGTACGTGACTCCCATAAGTGTGATCACGCGAATCTCCTTTCGGGACGAATATACGAGGCAGTCAGTCACACTTCCAGGGCAGGATTGAAGTGGGGCTCGCGGTACTGGTTGCGCCGGCTGCCGTGACCGATCCATTCGAGCTGCTGGATGGCGTGCCGAGGGCACGTGTTCATGCACCGCATGCACTGCTCGCACGCCGCGGACCACGCAGGTCTTTCCCCTGTCATGCTGATGGCATGCAGAGGGCATTGCCGGGAACACGTGCCGCACCCCGTGCAGGCCGGCGTGGCCTTGAAGAGCTTCCACAGCTTGTGAATGCCGCGCTCATGGAAAAGGTGGTGGATGATGCGTGACCCGAGCGGACCGAACTTCGGATAGACAAAGGGCTTGTGCCAGCCCTCTCCCGCCATCAGCTTTGCGGCAATCCCGGCAAGCCTGGTTTCCGCCCGTTCCAGGATCCGCAATGCTTCCTCCGGGGTCGGCACGTATGCCATCGGCATCCAGTTATCCGGCATCAATAGCGCATCAGAGAAGAAGACGTCGTAGCCCCGGGCAGAAAGAAGATCCCTGCACTCCTGGAGGGCCCAACCCTCTTCGTTCCGGCCGCCAATCGAAGCCAGCACGAATGCCTGGCGGCGCTCGGAAGCCACGGGCAGGGATTGAAGGTAATTGCGGACGATCCTGGGTGCACCCAGGGAGTAGACCGGAAACCCGATGCCCAGCAGCTTCGTTTCTGGATCGAGGCCGGCTGCATTGGTCATGGACAGAAGCCGCGTCTGTCGGCCGCCGGCAGCAAATACCTGCCGGCAGGCATCCAGCATGCGGCGGGAATTGCCCGTGCCCGTGAAATAACGCAATTCAACCATGTCCATGATCCCCTTTTGCGTGCGCGTCGAGTGCGCCGGTCAGTCGGCGGGTACTTCGACCTCCTGCCCTTTGCGCTCCGCCGACATATACGCGGAATACATGACGGCAACGGTATCATATCCAAGCTCAGCCGTGGAGAATGAAGCCCTGCCCGCCGCCATGCACCCGTAGAAGCTGCTCATCTCCTGGACGTACCCATTCATCCAGTTTTCGTCCGGCGCGGGTTTGCTCCAACCCTGCTTGGTGCCGATCTTCTCCACCACGTAGACGTCCTCGAGCTGTTCTTCCTTCGGGTTGTAGGTTTCCAGCCCGTCGATGGGATTGATGTTGCATCTGGTCCGATGGTTGTTCGCGAAGACCTCCAGCCAGTTGTGCACTCCCCCCATGACGATCTCGGAGGCGAACACATCCGCGATCGTGCCATCGGAAAATGTGACGTGCATGAAGCCCCAGTCTTCCACGTCGACATAGGAAGTGCGGAAAAAGCCCTTGTCCTGGTAGCCGGGAAGCCGCGTGATCTCGTGCGTCCGCGCGCTGACCGACACGGCACGCAGCGGTTTCCCGTGCCGGGCGAGCCCTTCGACACGCTTCAGGTAGAGCGCCGCCGAAAGCGGGTGAGTGCCCTTGCCCACGATGGAGCCGCCACCGGAAAGCTTCCACGTGCCGTAGGCAGCGGAATGAGAGCCCGAATGAGATTCCTCCGCGATTATCCAGAGGATCTGCGCTCCCGTCTTCTCGATGATTTCCACTTCCTTCTGGATCACCGGTGTGAAGATCCAGTTTTCCGCATAGTAGATCCGGGCCCCGCCTGCTTTCTCTGCATCCCGCATTCGGCGCGCGCTGGCAAGGGCTCCCTCCCGCATCTTTTCCTTCGAGAACGTGTTGCCGCGGAAGTCATTCACTCCGCCGGGTCCGAAGAACCCTGTGAAAGGCTTCTCTACAATTGCATGAACGCCTTTCTTCAACGCGGCAACCGCGACGGGCTCGTGGAAGGCAGGCGGAACGCACACGTGCACCACGTCCACTTCATCCAGGAGTGACTCGAGGCTGTCGAATGCCGAAAGGCCGCGCTCACGTGCAAACGCCTCGCGGCTTTCCGGCCTGAGTGAATAGGCACCGACCGGCTGCAGCCATGGCAGGCCTGCATGCGTGAGCGCGTCGAAATGGATCTGCGCCACGAATCCGACTCCGACGAATCCACAGCGTATTTCTCGCCCGCGTGCGGACGCCTTGCCAGTCATGCCTGCCTCCCCTCTCGGACAAGCATACAGCAGCAGGCGCGCGGATGCTAAGCCCTGACCCGCCTGCCCGCCAGGCTGTAGATCAGGGCTGCCCCGCCGGTGAGCAGTCCCGCCAGTGCGAGCGGGCCGACGAACGGCAGGACAGCCACCGAGATCACAAGCGATATCCAGGGCAGCGACTTCCTGACCCCCTGTGCCTTGAGCAGCTTCGTGCCCGCGGCCGACCCGATGATGTAGATCAGGACCGCGGCACCGCTGGGGATGAGAAGCGCGGTCTGCAGGTCCACGTCGAAGACATAGTAGACAACCAGCATGGCGAGCGACAGACCCGTGAGCAGGGTAAGGCTTCCCGCGGGCGCCCCGGTGGAGCTGCTGACGCGTGCGAAGGCACGGGGAAGGGCCCCGTCCCTTGCCACGGCCAGCGCCACTCGCGACATGCCTGCCGTGTACGCGTTCACTGTTCCGAAGATGATCACCACCGCGAGTATGGCCGTTCCCGCTGCTCCGTAGACTCCCAGCACGTGTGAAAACATCGCGGCAAAGGGCGCAACGCTTCCGCCCGCCGCATAGGCACGGGTGCCTACCGTCACAAACGCCACTGACAGGTACAGGAGCCCGATCAGCACGACGCTGAGCAGCACGCTCCTGTGAAAATCGCGTTTCGGATTCTTGAACTCCTCAGCCACATTGGACACGTTCTCGTACCCGAGATAGGACCAGAAGATCAGCGCCGCCGCGGTGCCGATGGGGAGCAGGCCATTGGGAATGAATGGCGAGAAGTTCGCAGCCTTCACGGAGGAGAGGGAAAACGCCACCGCGAGCACGAGCAGGGCGATGATCGCGGCAACGATCCCGAGCTGCACGCGATTGCTGAACACGATGCCGCGCAGGTTGATCACGTAGGGCACTACTATCACCGCGCACGCCACAAGGTGGATCTCCAGCCTCCCCAATGGGAATGCAAATCCAAGATAGGAGGCGGCAATCAGGGTCACCGCGGGCGCACCGGCGATATACCACAGTCCGAACAGCCAGCCCGCAACCGCTGCCGCATGCTGACCGAACGCCTCCTTGGCAAACGCGTACACGCCGCCTGACTCGGGATTGCGGGCGGAAAGCGATGCGAAAGTATAGGCGAATGGATAGCTCGCAAGACACAGCACGGCCCACGCCAGGAGCGAGGCCGGCCCGGCAAGCCGGGCCGCGAGCCCGGGCAGCACAAGCACACCCGACCCCAGGACGGAGCTGACGTACAGTGCAATTGCATGGCGAAGCGTGATCGTTTTGCGGAGCATGGTGGGTGTGAGTATACAAATGCAGCATCACAGGCGGCAAACAGGGGCAATACCGCGGGGACAAGAATGTTCCCGGAAGCTCAGTGCAGGAGGCGGAAAGTCTTGATATAGAAATCCGACGCTTCGATTCGGGTTCCCAGCGCTGAGACCGCGCTGTTCCCGCCCCGCATGGCCCCGGCAATGGTCACCGGCTTTTCGGCGGCAGCGGTCAATTGACTGTGCGCGGTACGCAGCCGGCCTATTTCATCGAGCACCGCCTGGCGGGCCTTGCCCTCACTTCCTTTGCCCTGCGCTGCTTTCTGATATGCAAGAATCAGGCTCTCCATGCGGGAAAGACGTTTCGACGATGCGAGAAGATAGAACCGCTCGGTCCCGCTCGCGTTGTCGAGGGTGAACCAGCTCTCACCGTCAGGGATGAATGTTTGCGTATTCAGGTAGGTGCTGGTGTCGAAATCAGAAAACTGACCGGGGAACAGGAGCTTCAGACTGCCTTCCGCGTCGTGGAGGAGAAGATAGATGAAGGCGTTCTTGACCGGCCGGACGCTGATCTTGAACAAATCTCCCGGTGAGATCGCGGCCTTCCCTGAAAAGTCAACGGCTCGGACAGAGCCGTCGGGCGCGCTTTTCACGAATGCCCAATCGAACTCCAGCTGGATCTCCTCTGACATTGTCACTGATACCGGCAGGGCCAACAGGACTGCAATGAGCAACTTTTCAATCATTCTCAAGAACCTATCACGACACCGCTTTCTTGACAATTCGGGGAACCGGACATAGCCTACGGCCATAGTTCGGCTCCTCTCGAGCACTGTTGATTAAGAAAGGCGGACTGGACACCTGCGGCGATCAGGATTGACGCTTGCTCTCATCGTGGCGGTCTCCCTGGCATTCGCGTGGGCCCTCGCCCTGGCCGCTGCCGCCCTGCACCAGGACTGGAACAATCGACTGAACGACGGGTTCTTCCGACTGCGATATCGGATCAAGGGTTCCGAACAAATCCTGCCCGCCATCGGCCACGTGGACCTCACGGACTCGGTCGAGCGTGAGCTGGGCATGAAGGGGGGAGAGCGGAAAGACTTTGCGCGCCTGGTGAAGATCCTCTCCGAGGCGGGCGCCGGCTCCATCGTCTTCGACATGATATTTGCCGGGCCCGGTTCCCCCGGGGGTGATCGGCAGCTCGCGGACGCGAGCAGGCGAGCGGGAAACGTGTACCTGCCTGCGATCATGCGGACCGAGGAATACCGGAAGATGGCCGGCATCCCTTCCGGCAGCGAGCCTGCCGCACGCTGGCTCTGGCACCCGAAGGTGATCCGACAGGGTGACGCAGTCGTTGCCGCTGCTTCGATTGTGAGTTACGACGCGCTCAACGAAGCGGCACGGGGTGCGGGCAGCATAAACTGGGAGCCCGACGCGGACGGTCAACTCCGGCGCATGCCTCTCCTGGTCCTGTTCCGTGACGGGTTCATGCCCGCGCTTGCTCTCCGCGCGGCCTGTGACGCACTGCACGTCGATCACCGGCAGATTGAAGTCTCCTTTGGCAGACACGTCCGTCTCCCCGCCGCCCGCATGCCTGACGGGAGCCTCCGCGACATCGATATCCCCATAGACCGCGCGGGAAAGATGATCGTCAACTACGCGGGCCCATGGGACGCATCCTTCCCGCACTACTCATTCACCAGGCTTCTCAAGGCGGAAACGGATCCGGCCATGGCGGAGAGCGTCGCCGAGGAGCTGGAGGGCTCGCATCTCATCGTGTCAGACCTCACAACGAGCTCCAGCGATTATGGCGCCAGCCCCTTTGAGCGGGTCTACCCGCGAAGCGGCATCCACGCGAACATCCTGAACAGCATCCTGACGGACCGCTTCCTCCGCATGGAAGCATGGTACGAGGCACTCTGCCTGACGATTGGATTCGCGGTGCTGCTCTGGCTCGTGCTCTCGAGGCTTCGGCCTCTGGCGGGCACCGTGCTCGCGCTGGCCTGCTGGGCAGCGCTCGCCGGCGTGCAGTTCGCGCAGTTCGCATTGCGCGGAGTCATGCCCGCGCTTTCGGCGCCCACGATCGGCTTCGTGCTTGCGCTCGTAGCGGCCCACGCGTACCGCTTTTTCCAGGCCGAGCAGGAAAAGCTCAGGATCCGCACGCGGATGGAGCGCTACTTTGCCCCCCGCCTGATGTCCAAGATCCTCCAGACCCCCGGCAGGCTCATGTCAGCGGAAAAGAAAGTGGTCACCGTGCTGTTCAGCGACATCGCCGGGTTCACCTCCTGGTGCGCGGCCCAGCCTCCGGACATCATACACCGCACCCTGAACGAGTATTTTGAATTGATGACGGAGATCGTGTTCCGCAACGAGGGGACCGTCGACAAGTTCATAGGCGACGGCCTCATGGCCTTCTTTGGAGACCCCCTGGAACAGCCCGACCATGCATTGCGGGCGGTACGGTCAGGAATTGAAATGCAGCAGACCGTGCGGCGGCTTCGCGCCCGCTGGGAGTCCGAGGGACAGATGCCAATCCACATCCGGGTCGGCATCAACAGCGGCGAGGTCGTCGTGGGTGACATGGGATCCCCACAGATCATGGCATACACGGCCATCGGATCGAACATCAACCTCGGTTCGCGCCTGGAAAGCAAGGCTCCCATTGACGGAATTCTGATAAGTGCCCCTGTTTATGAGTCTGTGAAGAGCTCGGTGGACACGCGTTTTGCCGGCAGGATAACTGCCAAGGGCATCACGAACGAATTCGATACCTTCGAAGTCATCGTGCCCTGAATGCTGCTCAAAATACGAACATCTTTGCCGTGGTTCTGTCCCCATCAATCCAGCGGCCGTCGATGTACCCATCCCGCGCGATCACGACGTATCCCCCGACGGCAGGTACGCCGAGATTCTTCTTGATTATCTCCAGGGGGAAGGAGGCCTCAAAAGAGGAGCCCTTCATGCCGAAGTTCCCGAAGGTCTTGTCCAGCGATTCCCGCTGATTGTTCCTGAACCTCGGTATCTCGACATAAAATCGGCTCTCCCTCGGGTCATAATTGCATTCGGCGCCGAGATGGATCATCCCATTCTGCAAATCGAGACCATACGAAACAAAATGGGAGGTGTAAAAATTGTGCGGATGGAAAAAAGAGCTGGGGGTGGCATCCTTCACGTCAAATCTCATATACAGATTCTTCTCATCCACCGCGAGGTAAACCTTGTCAATGGCGAGGTTGCCTTTCTTTGCATTTCCCTTGTGAGAGAACGCAGGCAGAATCCCGTTCCAATCTTCGAAATTCCCGTCGATCTTTATGGTTGCGTGAGGCAGGTCCCGACCGACCAGTGTATCCTGAGGCGTTGCGGTCTCCTCCGGGGCCGGCACATTCTGCACTTCCGCTCCTGTCATGAGCTCAGCCGGCGGCGACACGGAAGCATTGGTGAACTTTACCGAGACAGCTTCTTCAGATTCCAGAGTGACCGGGATCTTCTCTGTCTCGCCATTTTCATACCGCATCTCGAGCTCATGTGTCCCCAGCTCGACGTTCTCGATGGCCGCGGCGCGGCCTGCGGGTACCTGTCCCTGCTCAACGCCATCCAGCAGAAGAGTGCCGGTGCTGTTTGTCTCTATACTGACCTTTCCAAAGACTTTCTCGAGCTTGAAGGTCGTCTTTGCCTGCGGCGCGGAGGAGGCTGCTTCCCCTGGTGCGGGCTGTTTGCGCTGATCCCTCAGGAAGAGGAGGAAGCTCGAGCCTTCCTGGTGTCCTGAATCCTTGAGGTCGCCGAACAGCGGCGTGGTGCGCGTGACGCCCAATCGAATCTGATTGTAGAGCATGAGCGGATCAAGATAGGGAGAGGTGTTTCCCTCCAGAGCAAGCTTGAGCTGGCGGACGAATTGAGACTCGTCGGGGACAGATTCTGAAGCTCCGGATGTGAGCACCTGCCGTGAGATTCGGGCGTATGCGTTCTTGAAGTACTGGTTCGTGATCTTCTGGGTCATGCCGCGAGTCGGATTGAGGAAATCTCCGGAGAAGCACGAATCGGCTATCAGCGCAACATGCTGGGCTTTCATGTTGCTGATGAAGCCTCTGATCTGCGCATTGGGAAGCCAGTTCGCCTGCTCATCGGCGTCCGTGCCTCCGTCCACGGGAATCCAGAACCCGGTATTGGATGTTTTGTCCAGATGCCCGTGCCCCGCATAGAATATCAAAATGGAGTCTTCAGGCTCCAGGGTACTGATCAGCCTGTTGAAGAGCTTGATGATGCCTGCCTTTGTCGCAGCCTCGTCATAGAGCTCCAGGAAGTTGCTCACGAAGTATCTTCGGGAGAGGATTTCCTTGATCTCTTTCGCATCCTCCACGGGGTTTCGAAGCGCAATCCAGTTCTTGTACCTGTCCACTGCGATCAGCACGGCATATTGCTTTCCGACGACTGCTGTTTCTCCCTCCAGCTGACTGACGACGGTATTCAAACCTCGGAGGTCCGTGTTTTGAGCGAAGAGGGAAAAGCACAGGAACGACAGGAAGACACGCAGGACTGGTTTTTTCATGGCACACCTTCTCAGGCCTCGAAGTGCCTGTCTCCACATTTGAACTGGCTGGCCTCGTCTCCTGCTTGCAATTGTTACGGTACGGCAGAGAATATCGGGTGTCAAGGAGAGCTCTCGCCCGCCCTTGGTTGAGTATCTTGGAGGAGGGGGCATGCATGAAGAATTTATCGCTCAGTATCCTGAGAGTGAGTCTGCTCCTGATTCTGCTCGGCTTCTTCATTCCAATCGGCTGCGATTCCAGCGGATACCAGATTGCGCAGGGCATGCTGGGAAACACAAAACAGGCAGGGAATGCCATCTTTCTGGAATCAATAGAAAACCTTTACGGGTATCTTCTGTTTGGAGTGTTTGTATTTGCCTTGTTGGGGCTTTTGTTCACTTTCACAGGCAAGGCAAAGAACAACTTTCTACCAGGGTCCGCAGGATTTGCCCTCAGCCTTCTCATGCTCATCATAGTCGTGCTGAGAATAAAATCCTTTCGAGATTCAGGGCTCCTGCATCTCGTACTCACAATCATCCCCATCAAGGTGAAACTTCTGATCGGGGGCTATTCCATGGCAGCGGGATATCTGGCAGGCGTGATTGGATTGCTGTTGAAGCTTCTGAAGATCTCAAAATGACAGCGTGACGGACGGTCACTGACTGCAAACTAGGCTATACTACCACGGTGATTTGCCAGAAGACTGGAACTAGATGAAGGCCGGAATTCTCACGGCTTACTTCGTGAGACGTGATGAAGCGAGAGAAGCCCTCCGCGCGCTCGGGAAAAAGGGCTTCCGCCGCGCCGCACTGATCCACAAGACCGCCGACGGACACGTACACACCCTGGACCCCTTCCTTTGGCGCCGCGCATTTGTCATGACCTTCCTGGCAGTATTGTTCGGGGGATTGGCGGGAGCAGCTTTTCTGCTTTTCCAATGGTCGTGGCCGGGCCTGGGCACGCCTCTTTCAATCGCGGCTTCGATCCCGGGGGCCGGATCTGTCGGAGTCCTCCTTGGCTGGGCCTGGATGCGGAGATCGAAGCTCGGAGTCGAGCGAAAGCTCCTTGCGGATCATTCGCGCTGGCTGGCAACAGAGGAGACCGTCCTGATTCTCCAGGCGCCCATCGATCTCATGCGGTTCCCGGTGGCCGTGCTGCGGCAGAGTCGGTGAGATACCTCCCGTGGTCTCCGTGTTGAATCCAAAGCGCCCGAGCTCTGATCGATGATCCGGGGACCCTCGAGGCGCCGCTTTCCCCGGCACAGATGCAGGAGCATGCCAGGCGCATGGCCGTGGAAAACAAGGTGGATCCCGCGCCGCATCGGAACGCCAGGCTCCTCGAGCGGCTGAGACAGGCCCGGGAGTGGATCCACGTGGTGTGCGCGGATCTGTCGGAGGCGGCTCTGCTGGAACAGCGCTCGACCCCCATCGCCGAGTGGATCCTCGACAATGAGTACATCATCGAGGGCAACGTCAGGGACGTCCAGCAGAACCTCTCCCGGCGTTTCTACCAGGCGCTGCCCGTGCTGGAAAACAAGCCTTACCAGGAGCTGCCGCGCATCTACGCGCTGGCCAAGGAGCTCGTCTCCCATGCCGGCCTGCGCCTGGACAGGGAGAACATCACTGCCTTTGTGGAAGCGTATCAGTCCGTGCGCACGCTGACGATCGCCGAGCTGTGGGCAATCCCCCAGATGCTGCGCATCGCATTGATCGAGGGCATCCAGGATCTCGCGGCCCGGGGCCTCACCGAGCTGCGGGATCGCGAGACCGCGGATTTCTGGGCGAACAGGCTCATCACGGCCAACCGGAGAGACCCCAACCACCTGTTCTCCATCATGGCGGAGCTTGCGGAGAATCAGCCCAGCCCGAGCCCCTACTTTGCTTTTCAGCTCATCGATCACCTCTACGACGAGGAGGCGGCGCTGGTGCCGGTGCAGGGCTGGCTGGAGCGCATCTATCGCAAGCCTCTCGGCGAGCTGAACTCGCGCGAGCAGAACCGCCAGACCAAGGATCAGATCTCGATCAGCAACGCCTTCACCAGCCTGCGGCAGCTCGCCCTGCTGGACTGGAGGCAGATCTTCGAACATGTCAGCCGAGGTGGAACGGCTGCTGCGGCTGGATCCCTCCGGCATCTACGCCAGGATGGATTTCGCCACGCGTGATCGGTATCGCCGCGCGATCGAGGAGATTGCCCGCAGGTCCGGTCAGGCCGAGGAGAAAGTCGCCCAGGGCGCCATCGACCTGGCCGCGCGAGCCGGCGCGCAAATCGACCGCGGACAAGCTGTGGATCCATGTCGGGACCTACCTGATCGGTGAGGAAAGACGCGAGCTTACCCGACTCATCGGCTGCAGGGATGCCCTGTACTTCCGCATGCTGAATTGGGCATACCGCCATCACTCCGCGGTCTATTTCCTGGGGCTCAGCCTCTTCTCCGCGCTGTTCCTCGCCGCGGTCGTGCTGCTGGGACTGCGCGAGCAGACGTGGGAAACCCGGATCCTCATATCCCTCCTTTCGCTGATTCCCGTCAGCCAGCTTGCCCTCGAGATCGTGAACTACCTGGTCACGCGGATCTTTCCGCCCCGCACCCTGGCCAAGATGGATTTCGAAGCATCGGGAATTCCCGACTCGTTTCGCACGCTGGTCGTCGTGCCCATGCTGCTCGACGGATTCCCGGACGATCGTCGAAGGAGGTCGGACAAGCTCGAAATCCGGTATCTGGCCAACAGGGAGGACAACCTGCTTTTCGGCCTGTTCACGGATTACACGGATTCGGAATCAGCACATCGTGGACGAGGACGAAGCGCTGCTCCAGGCGGCTGTTTCCGGGCTGGAAACCCTCAATCAACGCCATGGCGGGCGAGCGCTTCTTCCTTTTTCACAGGGAACGGACCTGGAGTGAATCCGAGCAGAACTACATCGGCTGGGAGCGCAAACGGGGAAAGCTCGAGGAGCTCAACCGCCTGATCGACGGAACGAGGCCGGAAAGCGCCGACCGTCTCGTGTACGTGGGCCGGGCGGAGCGCCTGGCGGATGTCCGTTTCGTCATCACCCTGGACAGCGACACGCAGCTTCCTTCCGGTACCGCGCGCAGGATGATCGAGACCCTCGCTCACCCGCTGAACCAGCCCCGCTTCGATGCGGAAGGCAGGATCCTTGCCGGCTCGTACACGATCATTCAGCCGCGCGTGACCCCTTCCCTGCCGAGCACGAGCGCCTCGCCGTTCAGCCGCCTCTTCTCGATCGTGGCGGGAATCGACCCCTACACGAGGGCGGTATCCGATGTCAACCAGGATCTCACCGGTGAAGGCTCCTATCACGGAAAAGGCATCTATGACGTGCACGCCTTCAGCCGGGTCCTTTCCGGACGGTTCCCCGAGCAGAGGCTCCTGAGTCATGACCTGATCGAAGGCGCTCATGTGCGCGTCGGCCTTGCCAGCGATATCGAGCTTCTCGACGAGTTTCCGCGGGACTACCTGACGTACGCGAGGCGGCAGCATCGCTGGATCCGGGGAGATTGGCAGATCGCGGATTGGATCCTCCCCCGTGTCCCCCGGCCGGGAGGAAGACGAGCGCCCAACCAGCTCTCCTGGTTCAATCGATGGAAGATCCTTGATAACCTGCGCCGGAGCCTGATTCCCGCGGCAAGCCTGGCCCTGCTCGCCGTGGCATGGCTGATCTCGTCCCGGATGGAATGGATCTGCGCCCTGATCGTGGTCGCGCAGTTGTTCTTCCAGAACCTGGCGCAGCCTCTCACCTCGGCCACCACCCGTCATGGGCTTTCGAGACTCTCCCTCTCGAAGCAGGCCCATGACCTGCTGCGGACCCTTGTCGAGGCTTCCCTGATTCCGCACCAGGCCTGGCTGGCCCTGGACGCAATTCTTCGGGTGTGGTTCCGACGGCTCATCTCGCACAGGCATCTGCTCGAATGGACGGCGGTCCAGGCTAAAGGGGTTCCGTGCCCTCGTCTCACCTGCCGGACTTCCTTTTCTCCACGGTAATGATAAGCGTGCTCAGCGGAATCGCAGGCTGGGCCGTGTACCGCTGGGCGCCGGCGATCCTCGTGCTGGCAGGCCCCTGGCTCGGATTGTGGCTGCTTTCCCCCCTCATCGGATGGCTCTTGAACCTTCGGCCGCGCGCAAAGCCTGATCGTGTCCGGCTTCCCGCGCGGGACCTCGCGTACGTGAGGAAAGTCGCCCGCAGGACCTGGCGCTATTTCTCGGACTTCGTGTCTGATGAGACCTCCTGGCTTCCGCCGGACAACTACCAGGTCTTTCACCAGGACCAGCTCGCAATGCGCACCAGTCCGACGAACATCGGGCTCTGGATGCTCGAGCGCGCTGGCCGCGCGGGATTTCGGATATCTGACGGGAGACCAGGTCGTGGAAACGCTGGGGCGTTCAATGGAGACCATCGCCGGGTTGGAGCGTCATGAGGGCCATCTCCTGAACTGGTACGACGTGCAGACCCTGAAGCCCCTGGAACCCCGCTACGTGTCCACCGTGGACAGCGGAAATCTGCTCGGCTCCCTGTGGTCCCTGGAGCATGGGCTCGAAGAGCTGATTCAAAGACCGGTCCTGGATGGAAGTCTCTTTGATGGACTGCGGGACACGGTGGAGGTCTTCAAGGAGGAAGCGGGGAAGGAAGGCATGACATTCCGGGAAGCCGGGGTCCTCGACGAGCTCTTGCGGACAAGCCGCGGCCCGACGGTGGGAGCATCCGCCGCGCTCCAACTGCTGCGGCAGGTAGAAGGGAGCGCGGGAGCGCCGGCCGAAGGAGCGGGAGAAGCCGGCGAGGATGAAGAGGGCAGGGCTTATTGGGCAAGGCACGTGCAGAGCCAGATAGCGGCCTGGCTGAGCATTCGGAACAGGTACCTGACCTGGGTCGAGATCATCACTGAGAAAACAGAAGAAGAAATCGCCCTGTTGGGGGATGAAGCCCTCAATGCCATCCGCCAGGATCTGCAAGCATGCCCCCTCGCTGCACAACCTCGCAAAGGGTCTTGTCGGCTGTATCCCGATTCTGCAATCGATCCGCGAGCAACCCTCTTCCGCTGCACGCTCTCTGCACGAGTGGCTCGATCGAATCATCGAGGCATTCGACAAGTCGAAATGGCTGGCCGGCGAAATGCTGGGCCTGGCGGAGCAGCTCATCCAGAATGTGCGGGCGCTGTCCGAATCCATCAACATGCGCTTCCTGTATGACAACAAGCGCAAGCTGTTCGCCATCGGCTTCAACGTTTCCGACGGCCGGCTGGACAGCGCCTCTTTACGATCTCCTGGCCAGTGAGGCGCGGATCGGCAGCTACGTCTCCATCGCCCGCGGGGAAGTTCCCATGGAGCACTGGTTCTCCATGGGCCGGCCTTACAGTGCAATCGGCCGGCGCCGGGTGCTGCTGAGCTGGACCGGGACCATGTTCGAATACCTGATGCCGCTCCTCCTCCAGCGCTCCTACGGAGGCTCGCTCCTTGACAGGGCTGCCCGGGAGGCCGTGGCCGTCCACATCGCCTACGGCCGCAAGCTTCACGTGCCCTGGGGCATCTCGGAGTCCGCCTACACGGACCTGGATGTCAACAAGACCTATCAGTACAAGGCCTTTGGCGTACCGGAGCTGGGATTGAAGCGGGGCCAGGGCAAGGAGCTTGTCGTTGCCCCTTATGCCAGCCTCCTGGCAATCGCGCTCGCCCCGAAAAAGACCGTGCAGAACCTGAGGCGCCTGGATTCGCTGGGCCTTCTGAACGAGTACGGCTATTACGAAGCCATAGACTTCGGCCGTCAGGCGAGCCGGGAGGGCGAGCGCGGGGTGATCGTGAGAGCGTACCTGGCTCATCACCAGGGTATGGGTTTCCTTTCAATGACCAATTTCCTCCACGGCAATCCGATCCAGCGCCATTTCCACGCCGACGCGCGCGTACGCGCAGTCGAGCCGCTGCTCCACGAGAGCGTTCCCGGTCCTTCCCTCGCTGTACCACATCTCCACGCGCCAGAGGGTGCCTTCGGCTGACGTCTTCGGTGAAATCGCGCCGTCGGTGAGCAGGTTCGATTCTCCCCATACAGGCAAACCGAAGACGCTCCTGCTCGGCAATGGCCGCTATTCCCTGATGGTCACGAACTCGGGCGGCGGATACAGCCAGTGGGGCGACTTCGAGATCACGCGCTGGCGCTCAGATCGCACGCGCGATCCGTGGGGAAATTACTGCTACATCCACGAGGCGGATTCGGATCGGCTCTGGTCCACCACCTATCATCCCACCGATGGAAAAGTCGAGCCGTACACCGCCGGCCTCGCCCTGGACCGTGCCGTGTTCCGGCGCATCGACAGCGGCATCGAAGTGGAAACAGAAGTCGTCGTCTCCCCTGAAGACGACGTGGAGATCCGGCGGATCACTCTCATCAACAGGTCCATCCGCACCCGCCGGCTCGAGCTCACCAGCTACATCGAGCTCTCCATGGCCCCGCACAGGGCGGACCTGCAGCACCCGGCCTTCAACAAGCTGTTCATACGGACCGAGGCGGTGCCGGAGCATCACGCGCTCCTCGCGGACCGCCGGCCGCGCGGGCAAAGCGACCCTCCCATCTTTATCGCCCATCGCTTCACCACTGACACGGCGGGAGACGAGGCGCTGCGGTTCGACACGGACCGGCGCTCGTTCATCGGCCGGGGAGGCACGCTGGAGAGCCCGGCGGGCGCCCGCTCGGAGCCGGGCGGAAACCAGGGGTTTGTGCTGGACCCGATTCTCAGTATCCGCCGGAGCCTTGCCCTGGGTCCCGGCGAGAACGTGCGGATATCTCTTGTCATGGCCGCGGGTGAATCGAGACAGCGGGTCCTGGACCTGATGGACAAGTACGGCGACCCTCCCGCAGTTGATCGGGCCATGGAGTTCGCATGGGCCACCGCCCAGCTCGAGCTTCGGCTGCTCCGCATCCAGCCTGACGAGGCCAGGCGTTTTCAGGAGCTGGCCAGTCACCTCCTGTTTCCCAACCCGCTCCTGCGCCCTCCCGAGGAACGCATTGAAGAGAACCGCCTGGGACAGGCAGGGTTGTGGGCGCATGGAATATCGGGGGACGTGCCGATCATCCTGGTCACCATTGGAGAGTCGCGGGATATCAGCCTGGTGAAGCAGTTGCTCCAGGCGCATTCCTATTGGCGCATGCGCGGCTTGAAGGCGGACCTGGTGATCCTCAACGAGGAGGCGGGCGGCTACGAGAAGCCGCTTCGCGAGCAGCTCGAGGCGCTGGTCCGGGCGCACGCGGCGGGCGCGGCGGAACAGACCGGCAAGGCCTTCCTGCGCAGCACGGATCAGCTCCCCGAAGCCGACCTGTCCCTCCTCATGGCCGCGGCGCGCGTGGTGCTCGTGGCGGCGCGCGGCACCCTGCCCCAGCAGATGGGCGTGCGCGGCGGAGGTTCCCCGAGGCGCAGGAATTCCTGGCCAGGAGACGCGCGCCGCGGGATCCCTCGGCGCCGCTGCCCTTCATGGAGCTGCCCTACTTCAACGGCCTGGGCGGCTTCACCCCTGACGGCCGCGAATACGCGATCTACCTCGGTCCCGGCGCTCACACACCGGCACCCTGGGTGAACGTCATTGCCAACCCGACGTTCGGCACCCTGGTCAGTGAGACGGGGCCGGGCTTCACCTGGTACGGCAACAGCCAGCGCAACCGGCTGACGGAATGGTCCAACGATCCGGTGACGGATCCTCCGTCCGAGGCCGTGTACATCCGGGACGAAGAGACCGGTGTCTACTGGACCACCACGCTCTCCCCGATCCGGGAGGAGTCCGCCTACCGGGCGCGGCACGGCGCGGGATACACGGTCTTCGAGCACAACAGTCACGGGATCGAGCAGGAGCTGACGGTCTTCGTGCCGGTGG
Organism: uncultured Spirochaetota bacterium; assembly: GCA_963734545.1. GTDB lineage: Bacteria > Spirochaetota > Spirochaetia > SZUA-6 > Fen-1364 > Fen-1364. The sequence goes on from CAVTHO010000004.1 coordinate 145,691, forward strand.
ATGAAGCAGGCGGTGAGCCGATCAAGCTTCAGAGGCTGCGGCTGAAGAACGACACTTCCCGCACGCGCAGTCTTTCCATCACGTACTTCGTGGAATGGACCCTGGGGGAGAACCGCGAATCCTCCCAGATGCACGTCATCACCTCGTGGGACGACGAAGCGCGCGCCCTGACTGGCGCGGAACTACTATCACCCCGAATATGGAAGCCGGGTGGCATTTGCGGCCATCAGCCCGGCTCCACGGTCTTTCGGCGGGGACCGCACCTCTTTCATCGGGCGGAACCATTCACTGGCCTCCCCCATGGCGATGGAGCGGACCGCGCTCTCCTCTCGGACAGGGGCGGGCCTGGACCCGTGCGCGGCACTGCAGACGATCGTGGAGATAGCTCCCGGTGGAAAGGCCGAGATCACCTGCATGCTGGGCCAGGCAGGGTCTGTGGAAGAGATGCGCGAGCTCGTTCTCACCTACCGCCGCGCGGCGGCAGTGGAGGCCGCGCTCGAGCGGACAAAGGCGTGGTGGGACGACCTGCTGGGAACGGTCGAGGTGCGCACCCCCGAGCTCGCGGCGGATTTTCTCATCAACCGCTGGCTTCTCTACCAGAGCCTGAGCTGCCGCATCTGGGGAAGGTCCGCCACGTACCAGTCAGGGGGCGCGTTCGGCTTCCGGGACCAGCTCCAGGACGTAACCGCGATTCTCTACGCGCGTCCCGCGCTGGCGCGGGAGCACATCCTGCGCGCGGCAAGCCGGCAGTTCACGGAAGGCGACGTCCAGCACTGGTGGCACCTGCCGGGCGGAGCGGGAATCCGCTCGCGCATCACCGACGATCTGCTCTGGCTTCCCCACGTGGTTGCCCACTATGTCCGGATCACCGGCGACAAGGCCATCCTGAACGCGGAGGTCCCCTTCCTGAATGCCCCGTCGCTCGAGCCCGGGCAGCACGAGGTCTTCTCCACGCCCGAGGTCTCCGCGGAGAAGGCGACGCTGTTCGATCACTGCCGGCGCGCGGTCTCCCGCGGCCTGACGGCCGGGCCCCATGGGCTGCCCCTGATCGGGACGGGTGACTGGAATGACGGCATGAATCTCGTAGGGGTCGGGGGCAGGGGTGAGAGCGTCTGGCTGGCCTGGTTCCTCGTGGATGTGCTTCGGGGCATGGTCGAGCTCTCCGATGCGCTGGGGCGTTCTGAATTGAGCCGAAGCTACGCGCAGGAGAGGAAGACGCTCATCAAGCGCATCGAGCAGGCTGCCTGGGATGGGGAATGGTATCTGCGGGCGTTCTTCGATGATGGAACCTCCCTCGGTTCCTCCGCGAACGCTGAGGCGGAGATCGATTCCATTCCCCAGTCCTGGGCTTCCCTGAGCGGCAGCCGGTGACGCGGAGCGCGCGGAAAAGGCCATGGAATCCGCATGGAATCACCTTGTTCGGGAAGAAGAGGGCCTGGTGCTGCTGTTCGAGCCGCCCTTTGACAGAATGGAGCCATCCCCTGGATACATCAAAGGCTATCCCCCGGGAGTGCGGGAGAACGGCGGCCAATACACGCACGCCGCGCTCTGGTTCGCCATGGCGCTGGCGCGCCGCGGGAACGGAGAGCGCGCGGCAAAGATTCTCCGCCTGCTCAATCCGATCGAGCACACGGGCAGTCCCGAGTCAGCGCTGCGCTACGGGGTCGAGCCCTACGTGATCTGCGGCTGACGTGTATCGACTGCCCGGGCAGAATCGGCCAGGGCGGCTGGTCGTGGTACACGGGATCATCAGCCTGGATGTACCGGGCCTGGGTGGAAGAAGTGCTCGGATTGAAGATACAGGGGAACCAGATGCGCGTGGATCCGGTCATACCTGGTTGGTGGAAAGGCTTCAGCATGCACTACCGACATGGTGACGCGACGTATGAGATCCAGGTGGAGAATCCGGATGGACGGCAGCACGGCGTGTCCTGCGTGGAGATGGACGGCCGGCGCCTGCCGGACAAGCTGATCCTGATTGAACGGGCCTTTGTCAAACACCGGATTCTCGTGCGCATGGGGGACAGCGCATAGGCCATGCGCACTGTTCGTCCTCCTGCGCCAACAGAGAGCGCCATCGTGGTCGAGCTGGTCCTCCAATCGGACTGTGGAATGCTCCCCGCCTTGTTCGGAGACGACGTGAAGGCCCTCATCCGTCATTTGCAGACCCTGTCTTCAAATCCCTACTCCGCTGAGAACACCCTCGTGATCATCGACGAGCCGCGATCACCGGCAGTCGTGGGAGCGCTGGTCGGCTCCCTTGCACGGGTCATCCGGCGGACGAATATGCGCACGGCAGCCCACCTCTTCAGATGGTACGGGCCGGCAGTCGTTGCTCGATTTCCCATGCTTGCCCGGGCGGGCAAGGCGCTGGAGGCTCTCGAGCCGGAAGACTACTACCTCTCCCACATTGCCGTCCTGCCTGAGCATCGCGGAAAAGGATTTGGACGAGAGCTCCTCATGGCAGGAGAAAAACAGGCCCGTCAGCAGGGAGCGCGCCGGCTCATCCTGGACGTGGAAGAGCACAACGAGGCTGCTCGTTCCTTCTACACCCGGCTGGAATACCACGCGGCATCGGTCATCCGCATCGACCTTGCAAGGCGCGGCGTGTTCTCCTTCAGACGACTACTCAAGATCCTGTGACCCCTCGGGTGGACGGGAGGCTTTCGACTGCGCAAGCCCGGCCGCCAGCTCCTCTCCCGTGAACCGGGCAAGGAGCACGGCGCCCAGGAGGATGCCCGCGTAGCCGAGTGCCGCGAGCACGCGCAGCCGCGGGTCCCCTGCCAGGCCTTCCCCGAGTGCGGCGATTCCGATGAATATCGCGGCCAGGCGCGCGCACAGGTCCGACACCGCGGTGACGAGAATGGCGCGGCCGTGCTGGTAGGCACGGGACAGGAGGAGAAAGCCCGACACGTAGAAAGCGATCAGTCCCACGCCGGCGGCCACCGCGGGAAAGCCGAATCCGTGCCGTTGAAGCAATCCTATCAGGACCTTGGTTGCCACATCTCCGAGCCCCAGCAGGGTGCCTGCCATGATGGCAAAGACGATCACCCACGGCAGGCGGATACGCAGCAAGCCGGGGACCGCATAGGCCGCCGCGCACGCCAGCAGGCACGCGGCGATTGCCGGTACCAGGCGCGCAAGGGAAAGCTCGCCCGGGGCCCGTACCGAAGAGCTGTTTGCTATTCCCAGCACCACGATCCCGGAGGTCACCAGGACAACGCCGAGCCATTCCCGCGCGGAGAGCCTGTGCCGAAGGAAGATCAGGGAAAAGACGGCAAGGATCACGAATCCCGATCCCTGGATTGCCCGGGCCACTGACACGGGCGTATAGGCCAGGGCGAAGGCGAAGAGTCCCCAACCGATTGCGGACGCGGCAAGACCCGCCATCCAGCGCCCGGACTTCAGGAGGGCAAGAAGCGACGCCGAAGTTGAACGGCCGAAACTGATGCGCGGGGCCCGGTCCACGGCCTGCTTCTGCAGAACGATGCCTGCATCCCACAGGAGCGCGCACAGGCTTATGAGGATGAGGGCAGTCCAGATCGACATGCTGTTCGCTCGCGACATACAATACTCGCCGCTGCCATGGGGAACAAGAACTCGCTTCCCGCCTATCTTTCCACGAGCTCATCGGGCTTGCTGTCACAGAAAGCCGATCTGCTCGACGCGCGCTCCTCCCCCTGCCTGCTGTGTCCGCATCACTGCAGGGCGCACCGGCGCGACGGGGAACAGGGAAGGTGCCGGCTGGGCGCCGAGACGCTCGTCGCGAACGCCGCGCCCCACTTCGGAGAAGAACCTCCCCTTGTCGGGCAGGGCGGCTCGGGAACGATCTTCTTCGCCTCCTGCAACCTGGCCTGCGTGTTCTGCCAGAACTACGAGATCAGCCACTTTTCCAGAGGGGACGCGATGAGCGCCGAGGAGCTCGCCGCTCTGATGCTCCGGCTTCAAGGGCTTGGGTGCCACAACATCAACCTCGTGACTCCCACGCACGTCGTGCATGCCATCGTGCGGGCGCTGGCAATCGCCGCATCAAGAGGGCTGCGCATTCCGCTTGTGTACAACTGCGGCGGCTACGAGTCCGTGGAGACTCTCCGGCTGCTGGACGGAGTCATCGACATCTACATGCCTGACATAAAGTATTCCTCGGATGACGAGGCTTTGCGCTACTCTGGCGTCAAGGACTACTGGCAGCGGGCAAAGGAAGCGATGCGTGAAATGCACCGGCAGGTGGGTGATCTGGAGATCGACTCGCGGGGAGTGGCGCGGCGCGGCCTGCTTATTCGCCACCTCGTGATGCCGGGAGACCTGGCGGGGACGGATCGGGTTGTCCAGTTCATTGCATCAGAGATTTCCCGGGACAGCTACGTCAACGTGATGGATCAGTACCACCCCTGCTTCAAAGCCGCCCGGATTCCAGAGCTCTCTCGGCCGGTGACACGCTCTGAATATCTTCAGGCCGTCACGGAGGCACGGCGCGCCGGATTGTCACGGGGGCTTCCGACCTGGCCGTAGAGAGGGCGGCGTGGCCGAAGGCGGCGTCCGCCGGCCGCAAGGTTGCGCCTGCGGCCTGCAGAGGGCCCGTCCTACCCCTCCGTGGGTTTGTTCAAGATTTCGCGAATCTTTGCCAGGAACTCCCGGGAGTCGAAGGGTTTCTGTATGAAGTCGATGCCCGGGTCCAGCATCCCGCGATGGACGATCGAGTTTCCCGTGTATCCTGACACAAAGAGGACCTTCACTTTCGGGCAGGTACGCAGGAGCTTCTGGGCAAGCTCCCTTCCGCTCATCTGCGGCATCACGACGTCCGTCACCAGCATGGCGACCTTGCATTTCTGCTTTTCGATGACTGCCAGGGCTTCCTTGCCTCCCGGCACACCGATGACCGTGTAGCCATTGCTCTCCAGCAGGGTCTGCGTGAACCTCCGCACCATCTCTTCGTCTTCCACCAGAAGAATGGTCTCCGTGCCGCGCAGCGTGGCGAGATCTCCGATGGGCGCGGCGGCGCGATCACGGCTCTCCGCCGTGCGCGGGAAATAGATCGTGAAGCTCGTACCCTTGCCCGGCTCGCTGTAGCACGTGATATAACCGTTGCTCTGCTTGACGATCCCGTACACTGTAGAAAGCCCCAGCCCGGTCCCCTTCCCCTTCTCTTTCGTGGTGAAGAACGGCTCGAACACGTGCGAAAGCACTTCCCGATCCATTCCGTGACCCGTGTCGCTCACGGCCAGACGCACGTACTCACCGGCCCTCGTCCCCGGGTGCTCCGAGGCGTAGGCATCGTCCAGGGTTCGATTGGAAATCTCGATGGTCAGCTTTCCGCCCTCTGGCATCGCATCCCGCGCGTTGACCACGAGATTCATGAGCACCTGCTCGATCTGCCCGGGATCCGCCTTGATATTGCCCGCGTCAGGGTGAAGGAAAGTTCTCAGCTCGATGTCCTCCCCCACGAGCCGCGAAAGGATATTCTCCACGGCCCGTACGAGCGCGCTCGGATTGATGACCCGGGGTATCAGGACCTGCTTCCTGCTGAATGCCAGGAGCTGGGTCGTGAGAGCGGCCGCCTGCTTCGCCGCCCTCTTGATCTCGTCCACCTGCGCCCTCATGGCGCTTCCTTCCGCCGTTTCCTCCCGTATGAGGGCGCAGTAGCCCCCGATGACGGTGAGCAGGTTGTTGAAGTCGTGGGCGATGCCGCCCGCGAGCCGGCCGATGGCCTCCATCTTCTGTGCCTGCAGGAGCTTTTCAGAAAGGGACCTTTCTTCGGTGACGTCTCTTCCATACAGGTTGATGTATCCGCGGCTGAGAATGGGCGCGATGGTAAGCTCGAAGACTTTCTCTTCCTCCTGCGTCTCGATTATTCTTTTTTCACCGGAAGACCACGCCTGGAGAAGCTCGGGCATGTGGCGGGAAGGTATCCGGCCTCCCTGCGCTCCCGACCAGGAGGCCAGGAGCGATCGGCAGGACTGATTCTCATAGTGGATGACTCCATCCGGTGAAACGCGCAGGACAGGATACGGATCCTCATCCGTAAACCGGGCAAGGTCCTGGATGCGCTCCTCCGCCTCCTTGCGCTCCGTGATGTCGCGTCCCGTGCACACGAGCCCCGTGACCCTTCCCTGGGCGTCCCTGAGAGGCACCTTTGTCGTCAGTGTCCACCGCGCATTGCCCTTCCGATCGGTGGACTCTTCTTCCTTGTTGATGAGCGCTGTTCCGGTCCGGAGGATGACCTGCTCGTCGGCGATGTACTTCGCCGCCTCGGGCCGGGGATAGAAGTCGAGGTCTGTCTTTCCCACAGCGTCCTGCGCCGTCTTCAGGCCCATGACCCGGGCGTTTGCCGTGTTCGTGATCAGGACCCGGCTCTCCGTGTCCTTCACCGAAACGTAGTCCGGCAGATTATTGATCAGGGTCAGCAGCAGCGCCCTTTCCCTTTCCAGGTTTTCTTCGAGCTGCTTGCGGGCGGTGATGTCCCTGACCGTGCAGAGGACCGCGGTTTCCCCCGCCATGTCGACAAGGTGGTTGCTGATTTCCACGGGAATCCTCAGCCCCGTCTTGTTGACGTGAACGCCTTCCCAGACAGCGTGCTTTTCCGCCTTCAGTTGCGCCATCATTTTCAGCGCAATTGCGGCATCCTCCGGTGCTTCGAAGTCGAGGAGACTCATCTTCAGCAGCTCATTCCGGCTGATAGCCCAGCCGTTCACACGCAATCTCATTTGCTTCGGTGATTCTGCCCGGCCGCGCGTCCGAGGTGAGCCCGTAGACGAATACCGCATCATTGATGCTGTTGAAGAGGAGGCGATAGCGCTCCTCGCTTTTCCTCAACAATTCTTCCGCGTGCTTGCGCTCTGTAATGTCGCGGGAAATGCCGAACGTCCCTACAATCGCGCCTTGATGGTCCCGCAGCGGCATCTTGGTCGTCAGGACCCACGTGTCCGGGCCGTCAGGATATACCTCCTTTTCCTCCTTGTTGACGATGGGCTCGCCCGTGCGCATGATCTGCTGCTCGTCCTCGAACGCGGCGCGCGCGTGTTCGTCCTTGAAGAAATCAAAATCCGTCTTGCCGATTGCGTCGCTGGGGTCTTTCAGGTTGAACAGTCTTGCATGCGCCCGGCTGACATGTATGAACCGGCCCTGCGTGTCCTTGAAATAGATCTTGTCGGGTACATTCTCTTCCAGTGCGTCCATCAGGAGGGTGTGCTCCTCGGACAGCTCCTCCTGTCTCGTGCCGTCCTGCAGCCTCTGCATGGCATCGCGCGCGTTTCGAAATGACCTCACGCTTTCATGCGATCGCCGCAGCAGGTCCTCGACGGCATCCACGAGCTGATCGAGCTCGTCCCCCTTGCCCGTCCGACCTGCTTCTATCGAAGAGTCGGTCGGCGAGGCCTTCCTGACTGCCTCGATGATCTTCGCGACACGGTTCTTGAACGCCGGATTTCCCATTCGCACACCTTCCATTGGAGCCACATCCGAGGCTTGCTCTGCAAAAGGCTGATTATTCCGCTTTTGAATTGCAGTTTCCAAGAATTATATCACAGGACACGGAGGTCCACGACTGGCGCCTGTTTCAGTATTCTCGAAGCAAGGTCTTCATATGGCAAAGCTCAATTTCACGTCGGAAATCAGGATCTACAAGGCAAACCCCTACATACACGTGAGCGCAGAGCAGGCGCTCCGTCTCAAGCCGGGATGGAAAAAGCCGCTTCCCGTCCTGGTGCAGATCAACGGCAAGCCCGACACGCCATGGCGGATCAACATGATGCCTGTCGGAGACGGCAGCTTCTACCTGTACCTCCATGGCAATGTCCGCAAAGCCTCACGGACAAAAGTGGGAGACAAGGTAAAAGTGACCGTGACTTTCGATGCGGAATACCGCAGCGGTCCCATGGACAAGATGCCCGCATGGTTCAGCTCTGCCCTGAAGAAGAACGCAACCGCCAGGGGGAATTGGGAGCTGCTCATACCCAGTCGTCAGAAGGAAATTCTTCGGTATCTCTCCGCCTTGAAATCATGGGAAGCAATAGAACGAAACCTCAAACGAGCTCTGCACGTGCTTTCGGGAAAACCGGAGAGATTCATGGCCCGGTCATGGGACAACGGAAAGTGAACGCCCTGCTTTGTTTCCGGGGCCTCGCGCGAGCCGGCCCCTATGGCCTTTCCGGCAGCCGGTCTCCAGGGAAGCCGTTGCAGGCGTGGATCTCGTAGACAAACACTCCCGCCTTCACGCCTGGGTCATCGTCCATGACCTTCCTGATTTCATCCACAGTGCCGTTGAAGATGCCTACTCCGCTCACGTCGCTCCCGTCCCGGACCGGACAAACGATGGAGAGGATGCCTTCCGCCCTGAGGGCAAAATTGCGCCTGCCATGCTCCCAGACGATCTTGTCCGCCCCCGGGCTGCCATATGCGGCAGCCTTCCTGAGGATCACGGCGCTGTACTCCCTGCTCATGGGCATCATCTGCTTCATGTATTCGTCGGTGATTTCTTTCATCTTGTTCTCCCTTACATATGCGGCTGACGGCAGCGGGCCGCGCCGAAACGCGGCCCTGATCCTTCCTTCAATGTGACTCATCGTCAAGGTATGAATCACGAGGAGTGGGGGTCTTGTACAAATGGGACATACCTGGGGGAGATGAGCGCGCCCGTATGGATGCGCTGAAACCGCATGTTCGCGAGGGTCTTGGAGCTCAGGCCCACGTGATCGGAGAATTCCCCGGCTCATCCCATGTCATGCACCGAGGGACCACCAGTCCAGGAGATGGCCTGCCCGCTCTCCAGAAAACCCAGCTATAAGCTCAAAAGGCCCACTGTCCCGTCCCCACACCTTTTTGATAGCCTGCCGCCTCGAGTGCACGTTCAACTTTGTATAGATGCTCTGCAGGTGGCTCTCCGCGGTTCGCTCGCTGATGAAGAGCCGGGAGGCAATTTCCGGCGTGGTCGACCCGAGCATGAGCAGGGCAAGAACTTCGATTTCCCGGCGCGAAAGCTCTGGGAATCGGTCTGCGATCTCCTCCTGAGCAGGACAAAGCCGCGATGCGGCCTGCAGTCGATCAAAGAGCGCCATGAGGTTGTTGAGATGGGGATTGACGGCCGCCAGGATTGCGCGCTCCTGGTCCGAAAACCGCGGTGCCCAACGAGACCTGTGGAGCGAAAGCGTAAGAGGGTATTCCGCCTGGAAGGCCGCCAAGGCGAACATGAGACCATTGGGTCGGGTGAAATCAGCAACGTATTCTGAACAGGGGTAGTCACGCCAACAGATCCTCCAGCTTGCTTGAAACCTGGCCATCTCATCTTCGTCAGTCATCCATGGCTGACGATTGTAGAAGTAAGCGTTATAAGCACGCTGCGTGGAATCGGGAAGTCCGTTGCCCACGATGATTCTCGTTGTGCGCGGATCGAAGAAACCCGCTGATACGTCATAGGGAATGATTTTTTGGACAGCGTCAAAGGTCCGCCTGCAGAACTCGGCGCGTGTTCGCGCGCGGCTTACTTCAAGCAGGTACTCGTGAACTCTCGACCAGGGCACCCTTCCCCAGTTTTTCACGTTATCATTTTCAACCTGTACAAATTCGAATGAATTATAGCATGGCAGAATACCCTCCACAATGTCCTCTTGTCTGAAATCCGTACTTTGTACGGAAGTCACCAAGATCCAGGCGAGGTAGGATTTGCGCCAAATAGCCCGCAGGCTGAAACAGGGAGAAGCGGGGCCAGGGGCACAACCACTGCCCTCATGGAGGAAGATGCCATGAAAAAGCCGAGGAAGATTGTCTTGAGCTGTGCCGCAGCCTGCGTGCTGCTTGTCTCCCTGGTTTCCTGCCCCAGCCCCAACGAAACTCCAAAGAGCACCAACGCTGATCTGAGCGCTTTGGCGATCAGCTCCGGCATCCTCATACCGGCGTTCGCGGCTGGCATTACAACCTACAATGTGACAGTGGGAAGCGCTGTCAATAACATCACTGTCACCGCTGCCAAGGCACACTCGGGCGCCAGGATCGAGCTGCGGACGAACGGAGGAAGCTGGACGGAGATCTCCTCGGGGACTCCTTCGCCCTCGCTGAGCATGAGCGATGGGTCGAACACCGTGGAGCTCCAGGTGACGGCCGAGGACGCAACCACAACCAAGACCTACACGATCAGCGTGTACCGGCTGAGCGCCCAGGCGCTTCTCAGCGCCTTGAGCACAAGCTCCGGCACCCTCTCCCCGGCCTTTGATGCGAACACGGCGAGCTACGCCGTGAGCCTGTCCAATGCGGCAAGCTCTCTGACGGTTACCGCGACGACGGCGCAACCGGGGGCGACGATGCAGGTGCGGGTCAGCAGCGAGGTTTGGCAGGCGGCCGCCTCGGGCAGTCCCTCTCCCCCACTCTCGCTGAACGTTGGAGACAATGCCGTGGAGGTGAAGGTGACGGCGGAGGACGGTCTCACCTCGAACACATACACCGTCACTGCGCATCGGAAAAGCGTGGATGCGGACTTGTGCGGGCTGGTGCCCAGCGCAGGGACGCTCAGTCCTGTCTTTGATGCGTCGATAGCCTCCTACACGACGAATGTGGGCAATGCGGTGAGCTCGATCACGGTGACAGCCACTGCGTCGTATTCGCTTTCCACGATCGAGGCCCAGGTGAACGGCGGGGGATGGCAGACGTGCACCTCCGGCACCCCTTCTCCGTCGCTTTCGCTGAACGTGGGGGACAACACCGTGGTTGTGCGAGTGACCGCGGAAGACGGGAGCCCTCAGAAGAGCTACAACCTCACGGTGCGCCGCCGGAATGGGAACGCGAATTTGTCTGGCCTGACCATCGGCTCAGGGACGTTGAATCCAGCCTTCAGCGCATCGACGACGAGCTACACCGACACGGTGTCGAACGGGATCGGCTCGGTGAGCGTTACACCGACAGCCGCAAGCTCCCTTTCCACGATCCAGGTGCAGGTGAATGGTGGTGGGTGGCAGGGGGTCAGCTCGGGCAGCCCTTCTCCAGGGTTGAGCCTGAACCTGGGGACAAACACCGTTGAAGTGAAGGTGACGGCTGAGGACACGAGCATTACGAAGACCTACACGATTTTCGTTGTGCGCAGGTACGCGGGGGCGCTGGATATCGACTTCGCAGCCGGGGCAGGGGCAAACAACACTGTATACTCGCTTGCAGTGCAAGGCGACGGCAAGATCCTCATCGGAGGTGCCTTCACAACCTACAACGGCACCTCCCGGGGATGCATCGCGCGACTGAACAGTGACGGCAGCCTGGATACCTCCTTTGCGGCAGGAGCCGGGGCAAACGGTGTTGTGTACTCGATCGTGCCGCAAAGCAGCGGCAAAATCCTCATTGCAGGGTCCTTCACGAGCTACGATGGCACCCCGCGAGGGCGTGTAGCGCGGCTGAACAGCGACGGCAGCCTGGATACCTCCTTCGCAGCCGGAACCGGAGCTGACGGTCGCATAGCCTCGATCGCGGTGCAGAGCGACGGAAAGATCGTCATAGTTGGAGGATTCAACGCCTACAATGGCACGGCAGCAACGTTCATTGCGCGGCTCAACAGCAGTGACGGGAGCCTGGACACTACCTTCTCCGCATGGACGAGCGGCCCGATAGATGCTGTCGCAGTGCAACAGAGCGATGGCAAAATCCTCATTTGCGGCGGGTTCGGCAAGTGCAACGGCGTCTCCCAGAGATGCATTGCACGGCTGAACAGTGATGGCAGCCTGGACGCCACACTTGTTTCCAAGGCCGCGGCAAGTGAGATCCTCTCGATGGCAGTCCAGAGCAACGGCAAAATTCTCATAGGGGGGTACTTCACCGCCTATGACAGTACGAGCCGCGGGCGCATTGCGCGGTTGAACACCGATGGCAGCCTGGATACTACCTTCGCCTTCGGGGTCGGCGCGAACGAGGGCGTGTACTCGATCGCGGTGCAGAGCACGAGTGTCCTTTACATCCTGGTCGGTGGTATCTTCACGGCCTATGACAGCACCAGCCGGGGATACGTTTCACGCATGACATACCTGGATGGCAGCCTCAATGCCGGGTTCCTTACCGTCGGTGCCGGCGCAAATGGCTGGGTAAAATCAGTCGCCGTGCAGAGCGACGGGAGGATCCTCATTGGCGGCGAATTCACAACGTACAATGGAACCACTCGAGGCCATATCGCGCGGCTGTGGGGTGATGATTAGTCAGCAGACACAACGCATGAAACCGGCACAGCTTCACCTGGTCAGGCCTCGGGAGACGGCGGGAAGGTTGCGATGGACGCAAGGCTGGGGCTGCGCCACATGGAGCGAATGTACTATTCGAGCGGCACGCAGGCAGTACGGCTAGCCCATTAAAAACGGAAGCCAACAGACAGCGCTGCGCGTGGGATTATCTCCGTGCTCTCATCAAGGGGATCGTTTGACTGGAGCGGTCCGTAGGCCAGGCCGAGCGCGATATCTATGTCGATGTTCCATGGAAGAAGAAACTGGTAGCCGAGCGATAGACCCAATCCTTCGCCAGTCGCCCTGAAGTCTTGATCTGAGCTGTAGCTCACTGCAAAGGCGGGACCTATGAAGAGTCCACTCAGCCCGTTCTGAAAGGGATGCCAATCCAGTTCAACCCACAGGATTGCGAGGAAAGACGAATAAGTGCCGTGATCCGCCCAGGTGAAGCTGGGCGCGATAGCCAGCACCAGGTGGTCAGAGAGGACACGCTCATAGCTCAGGTACACCGGGTATACGGTTGTGCCTTCCTTTGCGAGGAGGTTCAGGACAATGGGCATTGCCAGGTCTATGGACACCTCGTTCTTCTCTTTGCCGAAATCGGTGTCGGCGGCCACTGCAATAATCGGCGCTAAGAACAACAGTACGGTGGCGAACACCAGGGCCAGAGGTGCGCGGAATCTACTCATGAACTTCTCCTCCATGCAACTTGTAGGCTGCTAGGACTATCGATCAGTAGGCTTGTCGCAGGTACGCCGTCCCATTTTGTTCGCCAGCGGCTACTTCTTGCCTTGGATTGTATGTCATCAAGTCAGAAATTTCAAGCAAAAACTATTATAATCTCCAATTAAGGGGCCGGTACTCATGAGAGACTGAATTGGATGGTATTGTTATATCAAAATGATATTGATGTAATGCTGCCCTATGTGCCTCCTGCTCTGCGCTACAAACCTCCTCGCCTCTGCCGCGATCCTCGCCCCCGAGGTGTCTACTGACAACCCCGCACGCGCCACCACCACTTCTCCTGACCCGATCCCTGCATTCATCCGCCTCAGCGCGCTCGAGAGCCTCGGCGCTTCCCACCTCTCCCAGAAGCCCCTCCACCGCCACCGTGGCCTCTTTCGCGTCATAGCTCATCCCGCTCACAAGCAGCGTACCCGCGTTCCGCGAGCTGTCCTCTGCGCTCGCTCCCACCTCTGAGAGTATCGCCTCGTTGCCTGCCTGCCCTGCCTTCTCCCGCGTGGCCTCCACCCATGCAAGCTTGCTCTCTCCCATGTTCAGGTAGGCCTGCCTCCACGCCTCGCTCTTCTCCCCATACTCCTGCTGGAAGCCCTGCCTCCACTGCACAAGGGCTCGCCCCAGCTTCTCCTGGCTGCTCGCCCATGCGCTTGCCGCCTGGGCCCTCACCAGCCCCACCTGTGCGTACCACCCCTGCCGTCTGTCTCCAAGGTCCTGCACTGACCGCGCCCAGTCCTGCCTTTTTTATAGAGGCTGTGAGGAAAGAGAAGAATCTGTAGGGGGAGCACGCTCGACTGAAGAGGGACGGCGTAGGTACGGAAGTGCAAGCTCATCTTACGCGGCTCCCCCTCGCTACGGACTCCTCGGCTCGCTCCGCGAGCCTGCGGGGTCCTCCGCTACCCCCTCTGGGTTATCTACGGGGCCGCCTAAAGAATCCACCGCCAGAGGCGGTGGATTTCAGGCGGGCCTCTAAAAGAGGCCTCTTCGCGCTCCTTCTCCTCGAGCCGCTCCTTTTCTTCCTGGTATCGCACATAGCGGCGTATCTTTTCCTCGTCCAGCCCTATGGTCGTTACGCAGTAGCCGCGGCTCCAGAAATGATTTCCCCAGTACGGTTTCCGCCTCAGGTTCCTGTAGGTCTTGAACAATCCTATTGCTGTCTTACCCTTTATGAATCCCATTAACTCTGATATCGATACTTTTGGAGGAACGATCACCACCAGATGCACATGATCCGTCATCACTTTCAGTTCTTCTATCTCACTATGCTTCCACTCGCAGATCGACCTGATACGTTCTTCGATGTACTTCGTTACAGGTCCTTCTAGAATCCGAAATCGATATTTGGGGCACCACACCACGTGATAACTACACTGGTAGACCACGTGCGACTGCTTTTTCCATTTCGCCATGTTTCGATCTTATTCGCTATCGGTCTTACGGCAAAGCCATCAGGACATAACCACCGCCATAGGCGGTGGGCTGCTAAGATTTCATAAAATGTGCTTAATGAGAATCCCATGGACTACTCTCCACAGCCTCCCTATCTACCGCACTTACTGCAATTGCCCTCTATTCCTTTGAAGCATCGGGCAGTATCATGCTTGTATATGTCATTGGAGCCGTGCATGCTTCGCAGAATGCCACACGGGGAAATCGTCGATGTCTGATCCGATGGCAATAGCCGACGTCTCTCGGCGGTCCCTGAAACACAAGGCCGATCAGGCGCAGCGCAGCTCTTTAGGCCAGTTCTTCACCCCGCCCCTCATTGCTCGACTCATGGCCTCCATGAGCTCGCTCTCACGCGAATCCATTCGCTTTCTGGATCCGGGCGCGGGATCAGGCGCGCTCACCGCGGCGTGGGTCGCAGAGGTCTGCTCGCGCGCTGAACGGCCCCATGAGCTTACCCTCGTAGCTGTGGAGATCGATGAGAGCCTCAACCCTCAACTTGAACAGACACTCAAGGCATGCGAGCGTTCCTGTGCGGCGGTCGGGATTCGCTGCCACTGGGAGATTCGCCTTGAGGATTTCATCACCATGGCGGTGCATTCACTCGATGTGGACCTCTTCCGCGCTGAGCTGAGCAAGTTCGACGTGACAATTCTCAATCCGCCCTATAAGAAGCTTCGAAGCGAGTCAACGAGTCGGGGCCTTTTGCATCGGCTGGGAATCGAGACGAGCAATCTGTATACCGCCTTCGTCTCCCTCGCGCTGCTTCTCTTGAACGATGGCGGCGAGCTCGTCGCCATCACCCCACGAAGCTTCTGTAACGGCCCCTACTTTCGCCCCTTCCGCAAGCTTCTGCTGCACCACGCCAATCTCACCCACGTTCGTCTCTTTGAGACCCGCAATCAGGCGTTCCGCGATGATAAGGTGCTCCAGGAGAACGTGATCCTTCGAGCAGCGAAAGGCGTTCAGCAACAATCGCACCTGCTCATCTCCCAGGCTCGATCCCCCGAGGACCCTCACCTCATCCAGAACTCCGTTCCCTTCAACCAAGTACTGAAAAGGGACGATCCTCAGGCCTTCTTCCACCTGGTCATCGATGATGAAGGCCACGCAGTGGCACGTTCAGTTGAATCACTGCCTTGCACGCTCTCCGATCTACAGATGACGGTGAGCACGGGGCGCGTCGTTGATTTCCGCGCCAGGCAGTGGCTACGCATGCAACCTTCCGCGCAAACCGTGCCGCTTATCTACCCTGCGCACTTTCACGAGGGCAGCGTCGTGTGGCCCAAGCCTGAGAACCGCAAGCCCAACGCAATCCTTTTCGACCAGGAAAGCTCTTCTCTCATGGTACCCACGGGTCCCTACGCCCTGGTCAGGCGCTTCTCCTCCAAGGAAGAACGCCGACGCGTGGTCGCCGCCCTCTTTGATCTCTCCCCTTCGTCATTCTCCGTGGTGGGCTTCGAGAACCACGTCAACTACTTCCACCATGACGGCAAGCCCTTGGAACGGCTGCTCGCCAAGGGACTCGTGGCATTCCTCAACTCTACCCTTGTGGATGTCTACTTCCGCCAGTTCAACGGGCACACCCAGGTGAATGCACAAGATCTCAAAGCCTTGCGCTACCCCGATCGGAATGCTTTAATCGCACTTGGTCGTCGTCTGGGAGACATACTTCCCGAACAGGACGCTCTTGATTTGCTGGTAGAGGAAGTCATCAGGCCAAATGAGAGTAAGCATTCAGAAACGCCGCATCGAAGAGGCCAAACAGATCCTGCTGGCTATGGGGTTGCCCAAAGAACAGCAAAATGAGAGGGCCGCCCTCAGGCTACTCGCGCTTGCCAATCTGCCACCGCAAAAGCCCTGGCACCAAGCAGAGGCACCCCTTCAGGGCGTAACTCCCATCATGGAGTTTGTCGCCAAGCACTACAAAAAGCTCTGGAAGCCAAACACTCGCGAGACCGTCCGCAGGTTCACCTTGCACCAATTCGAGCAGGCAGGGCTTGTCATCGCGAATCCCGATGAGCCGACGCGCCCCAGGAACAGCCCGCTGTTCTGCTATCAGATCGAAGCTAATGTTCTCAAGCTCCTCCATACTTACGGAACCCTCGAATGGGAGCCGACCCTTCGCCAATACCTCGCTGACTCTCAGACACTTGCTCAACGCTACGCCCAGGCGCGCGAGATGCGTCGTATTCCCCTCGCACTTGGTCGTGGAGAGACAATCAGACTCTCTCCTGGTGGCCAGAACACTCTGGTCAAGAAAATCGTTGAGGAGTTCTGCTCACGCTTCACACCAGGGGCCAAGCCGGTCTATGTCGGGGACACGGGAGAGAAGTGGGCCTATTTCGATGAAGAGTATCTGAAAGGACTTGGCGTCTCCCTCGAGGAGCACGGGAAAATGCCTGACCTGGTGATCCACTTCACTCAGGAGAACTGGCTTGTCCTGATCGAAGCGGTCACCAGCCATGGCCCCATCAGCCCCAAGCGGCTTGCAGAGTTGAAGGTCTTGTTCGCGGCCAGCAAACCAGGCCTGGTGTTTGTCACCGCATTCCTGGACAGACACACTCTGCTGAAATACATCCATGACATCGCTTGGGAGACCGAGGTCTGGGTGGCAGACTCACCCGACCACATGATTCATTTCAACGGTCAGCGTTTCCTCGGACCGTATTAAGAGCGGCGAAGCGACAAGGGTCGCTCCACCACCGTTGGACGCGCCGGGCTTCGGTTTCTGTACGCGCCTCCACTCGGCGCCGTCCTTGACGCCTCGCTCCAGCGCTACAGAAAGCCCTCCGCTATGTCCCGCACTGTCAGGGACGGTCGCATCCCAGCGCCGACAGCCCGGGCAGGAAGTAGACAGAAACACCTTTCTGTCTACCCGAGGGGCGGCCGAGCGACACACGTGCCCGCCGGTCAGATTATCAATCGGCCGACCCTGGACGCCTGCGGCGAGGGCAAGGATGCCCGAGGCGTCTCACCGAACGAAGGCCGCCCCGAAGGGCGCGCGGAGGGCTTGAGTTCAGCGCATACTTCTCATAATGGCGGCCATTATGGGAAGTAGCGCGGTGCTCCCTGGAGACGCGCCAGCGGCTCCACCCAGGCAGAACTCAAGCCCGTAGCCGCTTCCTGCACGGGGCGGAACGCGCTGGCGGCTGCCAACAGGAAGCGCTGCGCGGTCACCCGCACGCATCACTCCCAGCGCTCTTCGAATGCGGGATCCTTCGCCTTCGCTTCCGCAATCTTCTGTTTCCACAAGCCTTTCAGTCCCTTGTTGTTCCACAGAAGATCAACGGTTTCGTACTCCTTGAGCGGAGAGGCTTTCTTCAGATCGATGTCCAGCAGATAGATCTCGATCTTTCCTTGTTTCAGCACTTCGAAATACAGCCCCTCCTGTCCCAGGTAATAGGAGAAGGACAACGCGGGCATGTGATCCGATTCGTCCATGCCGTGCCACACGGAGTAGAGCGCGTCTTCCTTCAGGTCGTAGATGAGAACATTCCATCGCGACGGATTCCTTGGGACAGTGATTATTGGGTCATTCATTATCGACTGGTAGAGAACGAGGAACACGAAGTTCTGGTCTACAACCGACTGGAGAGTTTTCACCTCAGCGACTATTGGGAGGTACGCCCCAGTGAAGGGCAGGATGAAATCTGTCAAGACCGACTTGTCGGACCTCGAGTAAACCCGGAGCTCCGTGTCACGCATAGCCCCCATGTAGGGCAACTTTGACTCTGTCGGTTGAAAACGCGATAACAAGATCAGATTTGCACCAGCATCAAGATCCTTGGGGTTCAGAGATGTAATAGACGTCCGGGTCTCTGCCTTCAGCTGAATACACCCAGCTTCGCTCCGTATCAATTCGCATGATCCCGTCATTGTGACTACGCAGATTCCTGTAGAAGCCAAATACCTTTTCTCGACGATATGTCCTGAAGTCCGTGACCCTATCTGTCTTAACCGCCTTTGTCTTCTTGTCGTAGCGAAAAACCTCATACGAAGGTTCCTTGTTTCCACCACTCCCATAGTAGGGGTAGAAGTACAACGACGACTCATCATCATTGGTGAGGCGTGGAAAGGAGTATCCTTGAATGTCCTCAAACCGGAAAGGACCCCTGTCGCTCAGCGGAATCGTCGTGATAGGCTTCGCCACAACCGCCTGCGCGAACAGCGTCTTTGGCATGTGAACGTCCGTGCGACCCTTTGAACACCTCTTCATACAGCGAACTCAGGTTGCCTCCCTGCGCGTTCGCCAACAGAATCGGGAGCATCAACAAGAACAGCACGATGATGGGCTGAGTTCTCCTGTTTGCCATTTGACTCCCCTATCGGCCACCAAGCAGTGATGTGTCCCACCAAGGCTTGATCCGACCGAAGTTGGTGCCGCCACCGTTGAACTGATTCCGCCACCCGCTGAAATACCTGTTGTCCAAAAGCCAGTTGGAGTAACTGTCATTCAGCACGGAGGCGCTTTGCCAATTCCCGAGACTATTCGCTCTTGGCCCCGCTTCGTAGAGTGTTCCGTCAACTTCTTTCTGCGGTGCACTGTGGATCAGGAGGTTCTGACCTTGGTCGTCGACCCCATAGAATCCGATGTGCATGTTTCCAGGAGGGCCGAGGAATACCAGGTCCCCAACCTGCGGAGCCGCCACCGGGTCAATCCGCGTGTCGTAGGACGTCAGGTACACCCCGCTGGCCTGCTTTGCTCTCACTCGCTCTGCCCACGACTCAGGCAATCCATAGTCGAAGTCGGCAAGCAAGGCGTTCTGCATGGAGCCCGTTTCTCCTTTGAGCCTTGCTGCAAGCGCGTTGCTGTAATCCTTCGATGAGCTGTCGAGCGCCCGCTTGTTGATCATTCCGCGGTATGACTGCCCTTCCTCCAGGGCACCGGCGGCATATGCCACAAGGTCAACGTACCCCACGCAGTCCAGCGAGGGAACACTCCCGTTGGTATCCTTCCAGCGATATAGTTCTGCATTAGGTGCTTGTCCTTCTTGAGGGAACCATCCGGTCACCGCCTTGCCGTACCCACGTTCGACAGTGTTCGAGTTCGCCCAATATGAGGCACCCGGTGTCTTGCCCTCCTCCGATCCACTTCTATCGTAGTTGATATTCAGGTACTCGCCCGTGTAAGTCAGCGCCACATCATTAATCAGGTTCCCGAACGGATTGTCGTAGCGAGCACTTCCCTCACCGGAAGCGAGGTTCGCCAAGAACAGCGCGCCAGAAAGACCGTCGAATCCGTCGCTCCCCCGGAAAGCGTTTGTCGTGTACTGGAGCATATCGTGACTGTACATGCTGCCGGCGACCGAGTCCTTCGAGTCCTTCAATGCCTCCCTAAGCCCGTTCACCAAAGCGAAGGCGTCGCCGTAGTCCTTATTCGACAGAACACCCGAGGTAAACGTGCTTAACTTCTCGTTGCCTGCAAGAAGCGCGAACGACCCCTCACCATTCACCAGATAGCTCCACAACTTGTTGGATTCCTTGTTGATGCTCCCGATCGCTTGGTCGTTCTGCACTGCTGCCAGCTTCAATAGATCCATCTCCGCCGCGTGCTCGTATTGCCGTTGACCGACTGTCTTCCCTTCACTGGCGATCTGCGCTGACGCAATATAGCCGAACCCACCGGCCCCGAACTTCTGCAGCATCCCTGCGCTCCAGGCCATCCCGGTTTCCTCGTATCCCTTCCCTGTCACGCCGAATGCCTGCATCAGGTCCGCGTAGGCGCTGATGCCGCCCATCTTCGCCTCAAACTCCCCTTTCCCGCCAAGATGTACTCCCTCATGAGCGAACAATGACGCGACCTGCGCCGCCCCTTCGATGCCGCCTCCAAGAAGCTTCGCATTTATGCCGATGCTGTTGCTGCCTTCGGCATATGCCAAAGCCTTCAAGTCCTGCTCGGTTATGCCTGCAGTAGAGGCATCATAGTAGCTGACATTCTTCTGCCCTGCCCAAATCGCCTTTGCAATCTCGTAGTTTCCGCTGTTTTGTGTGTACCCCATCATGTTGATCGCGTTCAGCGTCGAAATGCCCCGCTGGTCGCCGAACGCTGCACTCGCTTTCGCCCCTGTAATCTTCAGAGTATCCTTGAGCCCGCTCATGCTCGCCGCGCACTGGTTCCCAGGCTCACATTCGTCCCGTTGCTTCCGAAGTTCATCCCAAATCCGCGGCTACCTCCAAGGTGCATTTCCATCAGCCCGTAGCTCTTGCTGCCGCCGAAGTCGGCGAAGTTCATCACATTCAACGTCGCCTCGTTAGTGATCCCATACTGGATCCCCGTCGAAGTCAGGCCACCGGCGAGGCTATTGAAGCTCTCGATGCTCTTTCTGTTGAATACTTTCCCGCTGAGGTCGACATCGTTTCCGTCGTAGAGGTTCCAGTTTCCAAGCCCAGTGTTTACCGCTGCACCGCCTGCAGCTCCCGCCACGCTCGCCCATGCTCCCGTTCCAAACGACCCCTGCATGAAGCTATTCGTGTCCCACCCCAGCTTGCCGTCAGTCCAGTTGAACGCGTTGATCGCGCTCGTTGCCGTGTTCGTCGTGAACGTCTGCGCCCCCGCAAGCAGCGCTTTGCCCACTCGCCCCCTTGCCGAAGCTTCCCAGCGCTCCTGTCAGCCCTGTCTTTGCGAACCCCTCCCCGACGTTAAACCCGTTGAACACTCCCCCTATTGTACTGGTCACCGTAGCTGGTCAGGAAGCTCTTCCCGATATCTAGCCCCGCCTCTTCCCAGCTCTTGTACCCGTAGGCCACATCCAGCGCGTCAAAGAGCACCGTGCTCGATGTGCTGATCGCCGCAGCAGCAGCTATCCCCGCTATCCCCCCGATCCCTCCTGTAGCCACGGTGGCCACTATCCCCGCAGCTATCGTGCCCACACTCCTCAGGCTGGGCGCCTTGAACCAGCTTCCCGTGTCGTCCCACAGCGGCTTATCCCACCGAGGGGCCGCCATCTCCGTCCACCCGCGGCTCTCCCTCATCTCGTTCCAGATGAAGTCCCCCATCAGCCGCCCCAACTCCCCCTTGCCGCTGACGATGATGTTTCGCCTCTGCGACTTGTCGAAGTCAGGCTCATCCGTGAACTCGGGCGCGTACCCTATCCAGGCCCCAAACTCCCCTTCCCCCATCTCCTTGCTGATGTCCCGCTTCTCTGCCCTGAAGCTCACCACCAGCCCCTTGGCCTTCTTCTCCGCCTGGCTCAGCTCCTTGCCCTCTCCGAAGATCCTCTTCTGCGCTGAGCCCACCTCCTCCTGCGCCGCTCCCACCAGGTCCATCACTGCGCCCGCGTCCAGCCCGCTCAGTCGACTCTGGCTCAGGTCCACCTTCAACTGCAGCGCGGGCATCGCGTACCACACGTACCCCCCGACGCGCAGATTCTCGCTCACGATGTCGAAGAACAAGCTCCGCATGATCGTCTCTCGCTCGTACACCCCTCCGCTCTTCGCGTAGCCCGCATCGCCAAAGGTGGTGTCCATGCTCGTCTCAAAGCCCTCGTTGGCCTGCTTCACGCTCTCCGCTAGCGCTTCCTTCGCATCCTCCACGCTCGCTCGGGCATCATCGGCCAGCCCTCGCGCTGCCAACGCCGACAGCTCGCTCCTGCTCTGCGCTACAAACCTCCTCGCCTCTGCCGCGATCCTCGCCCCCGAGGTGTCTACTGACAACCCCGCACGCGCCACCACCACTTCTCCTGACCCGATCCCTGCATTCATCCGCCTCAGCGCGCTCAGAGCCTCGGCGCTTCCCACCTCTCCCAGAAGCCCCTCCACAGCAACCGTGGCCTCTTTCGCGTCATAGCTCATCCCGCTCACCAGCAGCGTGCCCGCGTTCCGCGTGCTGTCCTCTGCGCTTGCTCCCACCTCAGACAGTATCGCCTCGTTGCCTGCCTGCGCCGCCTTCTCCCTCGTGGCCGCCACCCAGGCAAGCTTGCTCTCTCCCATGTTCAGGTAGGCCTGCCTCCACGCTTCACTCTTGTCCCCATACTCCTGCTGGAAGCCCTGCCTCCACTGCACAAGCGCCCGGCCCAGCTTCTCCTGGCTGCTCGCCCATGCGCTTGCTGCCTTGGCCCTCACCAGCCCCACCTGTGCGTACCACCCCTGCCGCCTGTCTCCAAGGTCCTGCACTGACTGGGCCCAGGACTGCTCGGACTCTGCGCCGCGCGCATCCAGGGCGCCCGCGTACGTGGAAAGCACTGACTGCGCGTACTTCTGCAGAGCCGCCATCCGGGCCTGGGTCTCCGCCGCGTTCAGGAGTACCCCGCCGGAGAATGAGGCCGCATCCAGCACATTGCTTGAAAGTTCGTGTTCCGCCCTGGCAACCCACTGGGCGTTCTTATAAGCCTGCGAGGCGGCTGACACAAACGCATCTTTGCCTTGCCGTGCCGGCAATGTACGCGTCGTAGGCGGCCCGATACTCCTGTTGGGCCGTTGCCACCCGGGTCCTCGCGCTGACCAGGGCGCTGCTGACCTTCTGCTCGGCAGCGGACGTGTCGAGGCCGGCAAACAGCGTCATCCTTGACAGGGCTTTGCTGAAGGAAGACTTGTCCTCAGGCTTCAGTTGTGCCCAACTTGCATCGAATTGGGCCAGGAGCTCCACGGGTATGTCGACCTTGTCCGCGGCAATTCCCTGACGCTCGCCGGCGACCTTCTTGTACTGATCGATGAATGAGGTGAGAGAATCGAGAGATTCACCGTTGCTCCCCTGCAGCTCGGTGAGACGCGCCCAGGCAGCATTGTAGACCTTTGTCGGACTTATCGTGTTCTGAACCTTGGCGCCATCATTCAGGCTTCTGAGGCTTGAGACCACGTTGCCTATCTCGTCCCTGATCCTTTCTGCGGCGTTTCTGTCGCTTCTACTGCCCATGATACCGGGCAAAGATGCCGTGATCTCTGGCAAGTCTCCTGTAGTGCTGATACCGCCTTTCAGCCAGGTCCCACATGCGGCTGAAAATTCTTTCAGATGTCCTTGACTCGAACTGGCTGGAGGTGTTGGTGCTCTTTCCTCCCGCCATCCGCATCGCAAAGTACAGCTCGAATGCTTCCTTTTCCTCAGCATTCGCCATGACTGACTCGTAGCGCGCCTGATCGAGGGAAACAGCTTCGGCAATGTAGGCCTGCACGTCGCTGCTATGGTTTTCACCTGCTATCTCCAGACGGAGCCACTTACCGGACGATCTGACGAAACTGTTGTTGCTGGCGTAGCCCGAGAGAAGGCCCCGTATGTCGGCGTCCACATTCGAATCGTATAGCCGTCTCTTCAGCCAATCCGCCGCGAAGCCCCACCTGTTGATGAGACTATCCATTCCGCCAGACTGCGCGGCAAGCTTTTCCACTGAAGCGACCCACGAGCTGAGCTTGAAGCTCGAAAGAGCTCCTCTCCGCTCCGTCCTGAAGCGCCTGCTCCTTCTGGAAAAAATCCCTGACTTCCTGGACAGATTCCTCGCTTCCCTGGGACGTCAGAACAAACGAGTCATCGATGTCCAGCACGAGCTTTCCATTTCGCACCTTGAGGTAGCTCGACCATGAGCTGGCCCGGTCCGAGGCATCGAAATCTTTCAAGCCGCCAAGGGCTGCATCGCGGTCTAGAACTTCGCCGCGCGTTTTCTGGAGAGCTTCGTAGAGATCTTGAGCCTTCTTGGCCTGCGCCTCTGTGGCCAGCGCAAGATCACCGGTCACGCGCTCGAGCCGCATAAACGCGGTGTACTTCTGCTTCCATGCGTCGTACGCTGCCAGAGTGGCGGCGTCTTCAATCGGCCGTTCCGCTACAGCCTCTGCCCCGAAGAGCCCGGTCAGCGCGTCCTTTGCCGCAGTTGCGCGGACGAGCTGGTCAGCAGCTTCTTTCTGGCGCTCGGCAGGGCTCTGGTAGTCCGCGGCCACCTCACCGCTTGCTGCCAGATAGCCGCTTGCCGCCCAGTCCTGGATTTCCTCCCGTGCGCGCAGATCGAACCGGGCCTGTTCCAGGCTGTCGCTGGCGTCCTGCAGATCCGCCAGGAGCGCATTGATGATTGTCCAATGTCTTCGAACTCCGCCAGGGCAGTGTCCACGGCAGACTGCCCGGCCTGCACGTGCCCGCGGAGACCTTCCATGGCAGCCTGGAGAGATTCGAGCTGCGCCTGGCGTTCCTCGGCCCCGAGGTCCAGGAATGCAAGAGCCTGGCCCGAACGGCTGATGTCTTCCTTGAGACTGTCAATCCTTGCAAGGGCGGATCGAAAGCTCGCCTCGTCTGCGTCCAATGAAGAGACGGCGGCCGCAGGGAGGTCGCTCTCCTGAGCGGTGCCTGCAACGAGAGCAGAGAGGTAATCATGGAACCGGGCGACGGCCCCGGCATCACCGCTGTCAACTGAAAGCTGCGCGGTAAAGGCCTCTTCGGCGCGTGCAAGGCTGTTGAACGCCTCCAGAACCAGGTTGTCCTTTGAACCGGCAGCGCTTCGCGCGTAGATTGCCTCATCCCGAGTCTCAGCGCTGGCCGCGGTCGTGATTGTCACCCCCGGGCCCACATTCGAGTCACTCAAGTAGTCGCGCCAGGATGCGGGGGCATCCGTCTGGCCGGCGACGTACGTCCAATAGGCTGCCTCTGCCCGATCCACCGCGACTTCATGAGAAAGAGACATCGCCTTTTCGGCTATCTCGCGCATGGACACGGACGCTGCCCCGTCCAGTGGAGCGGCTGCGACGGCCTTGTACCAATCGAGGTAGGTGTCCGTTGAAATGGCCGCAAAGAACGCGTCGTCCCACTGATCGATCGAGATGGCCCCGATGAGGCTGCACTTTGCTGCAGCATCGTCAGGATCGCCTCCTGCAACTCTTTCCGCATAGGCCTCGGGACTGCCGTCGAACGCCCCCAGATAGCCGCGAGCCTTCATCATGACGTCCTTGAACCCGCCTACCCTTGTCAGGCTCGCAGGGCTGGTTGAGAGAAAGCTCATGAGCTCGTCAGGGACCGGTAGCCCCTGGGAGAGCAGCATCTTGGCGCGATACTCTGCCGCAGAGGCGCCTGCTCCTGCGAACGCTTCTGCCTCCAGGTCGAAGCTCTTTCCCGCGTACGAGGACACATCCCCTGCATGGCCCAGGCCTGCGCGATCGCGCAGGAATACGGCAAGTGCGCTCCGCTCGGAATCGTCCGCGCCTTGCGCCTGAGCGGCAAGGGTCAGGGCTATGGCGCGCTCGTACACAGCGCCTGGTTCACCCAGGCTTCTGACGGCGGCAAGGCGCGCATCGAAGGTGTCTCCCATGAGGACCCGTCTGAAGAGACTCTCCTTGTCCTCATATCCAGATGCGAGTCCCTCGCAAAGCGCAATGATTTCCTGCGGTGCCGGATGGTCTGCGTCGAAGCTCTCGAGGTACGTGCTCAGGGCTGCTTCCAGATCCTCCTGAGTGGACCAATTGTGAGCAGCCACCTCCTCCCAAAGTCTCATTGCTTCCGGCGCAATCGAGCTCGCGGAGATGCCCGAAACGGTCTGCGCCACGCTCACCGTGTTCCACGTTCTATAAGCGGAGATGCGCTGGCCTTCCACTGAAGCTCCGTAATTGGTGGCAAGAAGCTCCGCGGCCCTGGCAGCTATGCTGTCTGCCAGGCTGGCAGGCATGCCCGCGGCAAGCCCGGCTGCTATCGTGCGCAGCGGCCTGCCGGGATCGGCAATGAATTGTTTTGCCGCTTCCGCGGCACCCGCGTTGACGATCAGATCCTTTGCGGCGTTCGTGAATGGCGATGACGCACCGGGCCGGGCATACAGCTCCACCAGTGAAGCGAACCTGTCCATGCCCTGCAGGCCCTGGGTAATGCGATCAAAGTCGGCCAGGGTAGCGGCAGCTTGTGAAGCGGACGCCTCCGCCGCCGCGGCCCTGTCTGCTGCCCCGGCCAGGGAGCCCCTGCGGACAGCATCAGCGGCAGCGTACCGGGAGAGAGCTTCGCAGTATTCGCTCACACGGTCCTCGAGCCAGCGGGGCCCGTCCGCTGTCGCGGCCCGCAGCGCGCCTCCCAGTTCGGCAACGAATCGACCAGCGGCCTGGCTATCCAGGATGGAAGCAGCCGCCGCCACGTCTTCTGCAGAAGACAACGAAGCGTTCTCCGGCACGCGCAGTCCCCTGTCCGTGAATACTTTCTTCACCGCATCCAGGGATTCGGACTCTCTCTCCGCGATCAACGCCGTGCTGGTGCCTGCGGCATGGCTCCATGCCGCCTGAAGACGTCGGGCGCGCTCCGCCTCCCTGTACTGGGGCAAGCAGAACGCGAGGGTGAGGTCTCCTGCCTGGGTATCCACGAATGTGCCCGTGCCGCCTGCAAATGCCTGGATCCACGCGTCTGTGCTCGTCAGCGCGCGGAGTCGGGCCAAGCCCGTTGCGGTGTCCGCTGCGCTGTCCAGCGCACTGAGCAGCGCATCCAACGCACCTGCGCGATGGAGTGCTTCAGCCTGATCCAGACCCGGTTGCGCTGATTTTGCCAGCATGACAGCGTCCTGGTCGGAAGGGCTGCCATTCCCTGCCATCTCGAGCCAGGCCTGCAGTCCTCGTTTCTCAGCCCTTGCGCGCGCAGCTACCAGGGCCAGCGCAGCCGTGGGCATTGTCGGCAGACAATCGGTCCGCCAAGGATCCTTCGCTCCGCGTGCCTCCTGATTCGTTGTACCAGCTTTCCGCATCCGTGGCGCCGCTGGCCCGCACTTCAGCGAGCCGTTCCTGGTATGCGGCATCTGCCCGCACGTTGAGCAGGCCAAGGTAATTGAGAAGCTTCGCTCCCGCGGTTGCCTTTGCGTCCCCCACGGTTGCGTCGCGCCAGGCGGCAAAAAGGGCTGATACGGCCGCGTAGTCGGGCGCATCGATCGGCACGCCAAGCTCGTCAATGGATGAGGGAATCCGATCCACGAAACCCGGCACCCGGATTCGCTCAGCCGCGCTCTTCAGGTCTGCAAGCGGGGCAACCCCGGACTCTGGATCGCCCTTGACCAGGACCGCGGCGCTCTGCCAGGCACCGTCGACTGCAAGATCAAAGCCGTGCAGCCTCGCTGCGGTGAAGTAGGCTGTGCTCGCTTCGGTGAGCCAGGTGTCGGATCCGGACATCCCGCTCGCGTCCAGCAGGTCCTTGTACTTCTGCTCGATCTGCCCCTTATAGAAATCCACTGTCCCGCTCTGCGTAGAGACGAGCGCGTCCACATATTCCTGGCGAGCCTGCTCATAGTCGGCAGAGGCCTCGTCAGCGGCAGCCTGGGCCGCCTGAAGGGCCTGGCGCGCAGCGGCCAGTCCCGCGCCTCCATCCTGCAGGCCCTTCACTGCTGCTTGATATTCATCCAGCCGCGTCTCATAGACGGTCTTGGCCGCGTTGTACTTCTTCGTCCCCTGTGTCGGCAGTCTCACGGCCGCTCGAGATGTCCTGGGCATATGCGACGACCGAGTCGGCAATGGCTTTCCTCTGTTTCCAGTAGTCCTCTATGGCCTTGGCACGGAGAAGCTCGAGCTGATACTCGTCAAGGTATGCGACACCCGGAGTCGGCGTCCGTCTTCAAGACATCCCTGAGGTCAGCTATCTGCGATCCAAAAGCGCTCCCCAGGGCGTCCTCGAGTCCCTCCTTGGCCGTGGCAGCCTGCGCGGTGTACGTGTCGATCATGTTGAGCCAATCGCCCATCCGGCTCATGCGCTCCCAGGCAGTCTGGACCGCGTCTGCCTGGGAAGAGTTGCCGTCCGTCTGCTTCAGGAAGCTCTCATATGTGGCAAGCGCCAGGTTCAGGGCAGAGTTCTCTCCCTGAACCGGCCCGCTGGCATTGACCACACGCATCTTGTTGTGGACAGGCACTCGCTGCGCAATCAGATTGCTCAGGCTTTGAATCTGCAGATTCTAGGAGGCGATCTTTGCGGCCGGCTCCTTGATGAGCTGTGCGACCAAATATGGCGAGTTTGGATATGCCTTTTTGATACGCACGATATCGAATTCGAGGTCCGCAATTTCCGCTTGATAGTAAGACCACGCCTGGGTATATGCGCTTATCTGGGAAGACAGCGTGTTGACGTATCCTGCCCACGTCTGCGTGCGCCAGGCGGTCAGGGCCGGCACAGCGTCCTTGGAGAAAACCAGGTATTCGCCGTTTCCGTCCCTTATGTTGAGCTTCTGTATCACCTCCTGGCCCGAGGCCACGGCAGTGGAGATGACCTGGAGGGATTGCGCGTACATGTCGACAAGCGCGCCCACCCTCTCCTGCATGCCGGCCAGCCGCTCGTTTCGTTCGTTCTGGAACTCATTCCGGGCAGTATTGATTGCAGCGGCAAGCTGGTTCTGTTCGCCCTCCCACTTTGCCTTGCCGGATTGAAGGAGTGTATCGACCTTCTGCTCCCATGCCCGGCGTTCTGTGGAGAGCCGCGCGAATGCCGCGGACCACGCTGCCTCTCCCTCTTTGTAGGACTTCCCCGCGTCCCGCTCCCACTCCATGCGGCTGGTGAGGAACTTCTCCTCTGCCGCGTCCCACTTGGAGAGCCCTTTCTCGAACGCCGCCTTGAAGCTCTCAAGCCACTGCTGCACGTCTATCGAAGGAACGCTGGAATCCACCGAGTCGGGACTCAGCGCCAATCCGGATCTGATCTGCTCGATTCCCTCCTCGGTCTGGGCCCGGGTCTCCTTCACAATCTGGTCGGCAACGGCATCCGCGGTCGTTGACTCGCTCTTCTTGCGCAGCGAGTATTGATCATAGAGCCGCCGCGCCGTCAGGGACAGCTCGCCCTGGAGCGCCACCCTCTCCATCTCACGCCGCAGGCCTGCCTCGCGGCTGCTCTTGTACTCCCCATACCTGGCAAGCGCTTCGGGACCCAGAAGGCCGCCCAGCTCGGGCGCAAAAGCAGCGTCCACCCTTGATTCCCACGCGGCAAGGACCTCGTCCGTGGCAGAGGCCACCCGGGCCTTCCAGCCTTCCCTGTCCGCCTCCACCCCGGTTGCCCCGTGCAGGACCGGGTCACCGCTCTCATCGAGGACGATGTTTCCCGCTTCATCAGTCGTGTACAGGTACTGCAGGTCTGCCTCGGTGATGGCCCGCAGCACTGCTTCGCTTCCCAGGGAGCCCTGTCGATCGAAGAAGCGTCTGGTCAGCCACGCCTCGTAGCGCTGCTCTGTCTGCGCGCCCACCCAATCGGAAAGTTGCGCCCTGGCCCGGGCAATCTGGTCGGGATCGGTGTAGAGATCCGAGGCCTCGCGCTCCCAGAGAGAGACCGCGGCCTCGGCTCCGAAAAGTGCTACTCTTTCCCAGGCAGAGCTTTCACGCTCCAGGTCTGCCCGGTTGTAGTAGACTTCCAGCGTTTCTTTCTTGAAGCCCTTGATGCTGCCGGGCAGCTCCTGCCCCGCCAACGCAGCGGTGGTCAACAGGGCGAATATGCAGGCGATGAGGTATTTCCATGAAAGGTGGAATGCCTTCATGTTGTCCTCTCCTCCACGATTTTTAATAAAGACATTGGAGAGTATACATCTTTTTGAAGAGTTGAAAAGGTCAAGTTGCTGCCTCCGCAGGCTTTCTCCCACGCCGCCGGGCTCCACTTGCCGCCAGGCCGATCAGCGCGGGGACAAGAAGAACGGTTGCCGCATAGGAGCCGGCAATACCCCAGATGATCACGAATGCAAGGGACCGCATGAACGCTGCCCCTGCTCCGGCTGCAAACAGCAGGGGCAGATGGCCCAGAACCGTGGCCCCCGAGGTTGCCGTCAGTGCAGACAGTCGGGAGAGCACTGCGTCTGCCACGGCACGGGGCCCGCGGCCCCGGCGGGAGCGATAGGCGTCCACGATAAGGATGGAGTTGTTGACCGCCATTCCGCTCAGCACAATCAGGCCGATGAGCACCGGCACGACAAGGCGCTGCCCCGTGACGCGCATGATTATCAAGGGCAGGGTAACGGAGGCGGGCAGGACCGCCAGGATGACCAGGGGCCAGAGAAACGATTCGGTGAGAACGCCGAGCACGAGGTAGATGAGCAGAATGCAGAGCGCGAAGGTCAGCCAGAGGCTTCGAAACCGTTCC
This sequence comes from uncultured Spirochaetota bacterium, assembly GCA_963734545.1. Lineage (GTDB taxonomy): Bacteria > Spirochaetota > Spirochaetia > SZUA-6 > Fen-1364 > Fen-1364. The sequence continues at coordinate 176,033 of CAVTHO010000004.1, forward strand.
GCCTGCTCGACCAGGTCCCTGCCGACGTCAAACGCATAGCCCGAAGCAAGGGTGAAGGAACCGAGCGCGGCCTCCACGCTTCGCACGATTCCCCTGATGTCACCCGCTTCCACGTGGGCGGTGAGGTACACCGCCCTCTGCCGGTTGAGCCGGTAGAGCTTTCCCCCTTCGCGCACAACGTCGAATTGCCCCGTGAACTCGACCGGCACGGACCGTGAGTTGCCGACCGATACCGGAATGCCCCCGAGGTCTTTCGGCGACTGCTGCGCCCGCCTTGTTCCCATGACACGCAGATCGATCTCCCGATCTCCGCCCATCCACTTCAACGCAACCGGGCCGTACAGGTGCCAGCGGAGAGTGCCGGCCACAGCCTCTGCAGTGGTCCCTGCCATCGCGGCGCGCTGCGGGTCCACCTTGAATACCCAGGAGTCTGCCGGCTCCTTGAAATTGAGAACCACCTCCCGGATCTTTTCTCCGCCGCCCAGGATCTGTGCAGCCTGCGCCGCATAGGTCTTGAGCGCCGCATCGTCATCCCCGGTGATCGCGATTTCAAGCGCCCGCTCTGTAGCGCCAGCTCCCTCCGGCAGATAGGCAAAGCCGCCGGGAATGTTGCGTCCCTCCTCCCTGATGATGCCGGACAGTTTTTCCCTGGGCAGAAGGGAGGAATTGAACCCCACCTCGACCTCCGCGCTTCCCCGTCGGGCCGTGCTCTGCACAACGGTGACTCCGGGGACCTTCCGCAGTCTTGCGATGAAGGAAGCGGTGCGTGAGTCCACGGCTTCGATGGAGGCGCCGCTTTCGCATTCGACATGAACCGGCACGCTGTCTGTCTGCGGCGGAGGCTCCAGGTCGATTCCTATGCTGGCAACGGCCCAGATGCCGATGACGGCAAGCGCGGCACCTCCTGCAAGAGGCCAGGTAATCCGTGAGCTGCAGGCCGTCACGATCCGCTCCGCAAACGCCTGCGCCAGACCGCCCGCCTTGGCCATGGCCCTGTTCACCGGCCCGGGCGGCCGTGGTTTCGCGCGCCGGGCCGATCTCAGGGCCACAACATAAGGCGGAATGAAGAGACAGGACAGCAGGAACGAGATGGCCACGAGCATTGCCAGCGCAAAGGAGACCTTGCGGATTCCGCCGCCTCCGAAATCCAGCGTCATCAGGGGTATGAGCACAATGAGGGCTGTCACAGTGGAAGAGAGGAGGGCCGGGATGATGCGTTCGGCTTCCGCAAAGTACTTTTCCCTGCCCGCACCGGGCGTTGCCCGGCCCGCGATGATGATCCCCGTGTCGATCATGGTGCCGATGCCGATGGCGAGCCCGGACAAAACATACGTGTCCATGCTGAAGCCTGCGGCAGAGACCGCTGCAGCGCTCGCAAGGCCGATGACCGGAATCGACACGGAGATGGCGATGACCCGCCGGGCTCCGGAAATGAACAGCGGGAGGGTGACCGCGGACACCAGGACCGCAAATGCAATGGCCTCCAGGATGCTCCTGAGGGACTTCTCCAGATCTGCACCTGCGTCCAGAATGACGCCGAACTCCAGTCCCCTTCCCTCCCAGACGCCGAGCTCGGTCCTGATGGCCCGGGACAGCTCGATGAGGTTCGCGCCACCGGAGCTCTTCACGGCCAGAACGGCGTTTTCTGTACCGTTGACCCGGCTTATCTCGTCATGCTCTCGCGGTGCATAGTCCACGGCTGCAATGGAACCCAGGGCCAGGCTCGTGCCTGCCACGGGCAGCCGCAGACCCCGGAGCCCTTCGAGATCTCCGAGGCGTCCGGAGAGCACGACAGCCAATTCGCTCCCCTCGGACCGGACAAGACCGAGCGGCGCCAGGAGCTCGTTGGATTGAATGGCCCGGGCAACCATTGCCGCATCCAGTCCCGCGCGGGAAGCGCGCTGCTCGTCCAGAATGACATGAATCTCCCGGGGCGCCCCTCCTCCCACCTCCACTTCACCTGCCCCGTCGATCTTTTCCAGTGAAGGCTTCAGCTCCTTCTCCAGCATGGTGGCAAGGTCGGTCACGGACATGGAGGGGGACCGGGCGGATGCGATGAAGATCGGACGGCCCTCTTCCCCGGAGGACAGAATTCGCGGGCGCTGCACGGAGCCCGGGAGCTGGCTGTACACCCGGTCCACGGAGTCCCTGAGCTGCAGGTAGGTTTCTCTTTCAGGGGTGCCGGGCTGCATGAAGACGGTGACACGCGCCGATCCGTAGTCGGAGAGGGAGCGCAGGGTCTTCAGACCGGGCAGGGAGCCCAGCGCGTCCTCCAGCGGCCGGGTGATGGTGCGCTCGATTTCCCGCGCATCCACGCCGAAGTGCTCCACGATGACCGAGTACGCTGCGCCGCCTTCTCCTCCTGAAGGACCCAGGCGGGCACCCGCCACAACGGCTCCTGACACGATCAGCACAATGAGCAGGCAGGTTGCCGAAGCCACGGGCTTGCGGTACAGGCTAGCGATCCCCACGGCGCCCCCTCCCGCGGAGATAGATGATGAACAGACGAGGCAGGACGAAAAGAGTGAGAATGGTGGATACGAACAGGCCGCCGATGATGGCCACGGCCATGCCGCTCTCTGCCGAGGTGTGCGACAGGTCGATTGCAATAGGCAGCAGGGAAAGCACGGTGATGAGCATGGTGATGAGGATGGGGCGCATCCTGTCTGAGGTGCCCTGGTAGACGGCAGCCACCATCGGGACTCCCGACTTTCTCCGGGCCGAGTAGGTTTCATAGAGGATGATGGAGTTGTTCACCGCGATGCCGAAAAGCACGATGATCCCCAGCGCGGAGTCGAAGCTGATCGGCTTGCCCGAAACGGCCAGCGCAAGGCTGATTCCTGAAAAGGACAGGGGAAGCGCGGTCAGGAGAAGGGCCGGAAGGAGGAATGACTCGAATTGCGCGCCCAGGACGAGGTACAGCAGGACGATGACCAGGGCAAAAGCGGCTAGCAGGGCGCTGATGTTCTCCGCAAGCACGGAACCCTCGACTGATCTCACCCACTCGAAACGCCTCTCGAGCCTGCCTATTTCTGCCGTCACGCCGTGGTCCAGCCCGGCCGCGGGCTCGACGGCCACAATGACCGCATCTGCCCTGTCCCGCCTGTAGAGTGCGGGCACGGAAGGCTCTGAGCGCATGCGGACCAGCTCGGACAGGCGCGCCTCGGAACCGCCGGGCGTGCTCACGACGATTGCCGGGAGGTCCTCAGGTCGGGATGCCTGGCGGCGGTCCACGCGGACGCGCACGTCCAGGTCTCTTCCCTCGATGCTCATCCGTGACGGATAGCTTCCCGTGATCGCGTTTCGGACCGTCTCCGCAAGGTCCGCCAGGGAGAGACCCGCAACTGTCACGGCATCCCGATTCGGTATGAGCCGCACTTCGGACCGCTCCCCCTCGGGCTGCAGATTGACCCGGGCAGACAGGTCCCCCGATGGACCGCCCGGCTTGAACCTGGCCGATATGGTGCGCGCCCTGGCCTGCGCCTCGGCTTGCGTGGACCCTTTCACGACCATGGCCCTGCCGCCCCTTCCCAATCCGAGAAGGGGTGTGATGATGGAACCGGGAAGGCTGACCTCCACGACCGCGGACTCGATGTGAAGAGAAGAGCGTATGGCGGACGCCACGGCTGCGGTGGACTGCATGCGTCCCCTGGCCAGGAGGACGCGCACGTGGATGATCTCCCTGCGTTCTTCGGGGTCCGCGTAGTACTGGGCGTCCTCCGGCTCACCTCCTGCCCGTGCGTACACTCCCTGCACGCCGGGGACCGCGGCACACGCGCGCGCCGCATCCGTGGACACGGAGGCGGTGCGTTCCAGCTCCGCTCCATAGGGCATGGTGATGGTCACATCGATCTCGCCTGTGTCCTGGGCCGGCATGAAGTCGAATCCGAGCAGGGGCACGCAGAGCACGCCGAGAGCGGTCAGCAGGGCAACGGCGGTCACGATGGTCCAGGGTTTTCGCAGTGTCGACATGAGGGACCGGCGGAACAGGTGATCCGACCATGCGCGAGCCCGCGGGGCCTTTCTTCGGGCAGCGCGCCGCTCCAGTAAAAGGAAGAGCACGGGCATCAGGGTGATGGAGGTGAGGAAGGAGGCGATCTGCGCAAAGATCACGGACAGGGAAAGGTCGGTAAACAGCGGACCCAGCAAGCCCGGAAGAAAGATGATGGGCAGGAATACAACGGTCAAAGTCAGCGTGGAGCCCAGGCGTGAAGTGGCGAGCTCCAGCGTGTGACGCAGGACGCTGTCCGCGGTTGCCTTGCCGATGACGTGCCGCTTCTGGAGATTTTCCAGGATGACAACGTTGTTGTCCACGATCATTCCGATAGCAAGGGCAAGACCGCCCAGGGACATGATGTTGACTGTCCTGCCGAACACCTGGAGGGCAAGAAGCGTCACGGTTATTGCGATGGGCAGGGACAGCATGAGCAGTGCCGAGGTCCGGAAGTCTCGAATGAACACGATCAGGACAATGAACGCGATCAGGGAACCTGCGAGCGTGGACAGGGCCAGGTTGCGAAGAGAGGCGGCAATGAAGAGCGAGCCGTCCGAGACGATCAGGATGTCGAGGTCCTTCCCGTAGGAGGCGGCAAGCCGGGCAACCTCCTCCTTCAACCCGGCAGAAACCCTGATCGGGCTGGCGCCTTTTCTTTTCATGACGCTCAGCCCGACTGCCTCCGCGCCGTTGACCTGGAAGAACGAGAGCCTTTCCCGCTTGTCCAGGGAGATGGAGGCGATGTCGGAGAGCCGAAGTGCCGAACGTCCACCCACGAACCGGAACTCACCAAGGGCGGCTGGGTCTGCGACCGTTCCTGAGGCTTTGACCAGGTATTCCAGGCCTCCTGCCGTGACCGTGCCCGTGGGGTAGTCATAGTTGTTCTTTGCCACCAGGGATGCCACGTCGTTCAGCGTCAGCCCTTTGGAGGCCATCTGGGACTGGTCCACGGAGACGACCACCTCCTCCACCGCCCCTCCTGCCAGCACCACGGAACCGACACCTTCCACCTGCTGCAGGCGTGTCTTGATCTCGCGCTCACCCAACCTGCGGGCAAATGCCAGGTCTCCTGAGCGCGGCCGGACCGCCACGATCGCAATGGGGCGCTCCCCTGCCTCGGCAGGGAGCACCTGGGGTTTGCCCGCATCCGACGGCAGGGAGGTATAGGCCACGTCGATGCCCTCACGCGTCCTCACCGAGGCGGATACCATGTCTTCTCCCCAGGAGAACTCCAACGTGATGATGGACAGGCTGTCACGCGACACGGAAGACACGCGCTTCACGCCCTTGACTGATGCGAGCTGGTCCTCCAGTGGAATCGTGATGAGCGAGCGCACCTCTGAGGCAGGCAGACCGGGATAGCTTGTGGACACGGTGAGCTTGGGAATGGTGAGCTCGGGCAGGAGCTCCAGCCGCAGGTTCAGAGAGGCTGCCACGCCGAGAATCATGACGCCGGCAAATATCATGAGGGTTGCCGTGGGGCGCTTGAGGGCGGCTGCAATCAGTCCACGCACGCGAGCCTACTTCAACAGGGGCAGGCTGAATGCTGCCGCTGCTTTGTTGCCGGCAGTGTCGGTGAGACTGTCCGACACGGCGATGGTGACAATACCGGAGTTGGTGGTGTTGGTGATGTTGACCGAGACCCTGACCGGGGTGAGTCCCGCGATGGCCACCGGCTGAGGATCAGCAAAAGAGGTCGTGGCCACTGCCACGGGTGTGATAAGCGCCGCGCCATTGGTCGCCGTCACGCTGAAGGAATGCATGATGGAAAAAGGATCAATGGCTGCCCCATTTGCCAGGCTCAGGTAGACGTCCAAGTAGGACATGTCGTCCCCAGTCGGCCCGAAGGCGGAGAGATTCAGGTTTCCGAATGCGTCCACGGCAGTGTACTGGCTATAGTCGCCAGGCGCGGGGCGGTCGGTGCGGAACCGAACCACCTCCACGCGGGGAGGTTTCGTAGTCGGCCCATCAGTCTGGATATTGTAAACAACATCTGAGGCGCTCGCGTTCCCGCTCGTGTCGAGGACCCCGCGCTTGATTGTCAGATTGTACATCGTTCCCCAGACGAAGCGCTCTTCAGGCACAAGGAAGAAATGGTCGCGCGGCGTGCCATCCGGATCTACCTGGAAGCTCCAGGCGGGCTGGAGCGTGATGAATGACTCCATGTTCTCGCGAGAGACCGGCTCCGAAAACTGGAGCTCGATCCCCCACGTGGCCTCGAACCCTGTGTTCTCCTGCAGGCCCGCAACGCCGGGGTCGTCAAAGGTCAGCCCTGTCCCCTGGGGCACGCCGTCCACTGTTGGACGAACCGCCATTAGCGTGGGCCGTACGTCTTCAGCACCGGCGGTGAAACGCCATCGAACAGTTTCGGGAAGCCTGTTGCCCGAAAGGTCCTTCACCGTGTCCGTGAGGACAACGCTGTACTCAGCGCCGGGTGTCCACGGGGAAAGCGGCGTGAAGCTGGCCGTGGCCCCGGTCACGTCAAAGGTGACTGTTCCCCCCGGGTCAGGGGACACGGAAAAGGCCGCAATGAATGAAGTCCGGTCAACGGGCTCTGAGAAGCGCACCACGATCGGCAGCAGGGGATCCGCCACCCTGCTTCCGTCAGCGGGCTGAGTGGGTTGGAGAACCGTCGGCCTGCCCGCCTCGGTCTTTGTTGTGAACGCAAACCGGAAATCCTTGGCAAGAGAGTTGCCGTCTCTGGTCTCCACGGTGGAAACAACCGCAATCTCGTAGTCATTCCCAGGGGAAACGGGACGAACGGGCATGAAGACGAGTCGGCTGCCTTGCCATGCATAGCTGCCGGTCATGGGTGCTCCGTTTTCCGAAAGTGAGAACGCCTGCTCGGCTTTCACAGGGTCGGCAGCGGAGGAAAACTCCACCCATACGCTGCTCACCGCTGAAGCGGCAATCCGTGCATCGTGGGGATGCCAGTCCGTGATCTCCAGCGGCTGCATGCCCAGGATCAGCGAACAGGAGCAGACGCACAGAGCAGCGGCCAGCACAGCGGAAGTCAGCCGGCCGGTCATGGGCTTGCGTAGAAGTACAGCCATACATCTTCCTTCAGGAACGAGCCTGATCCATTGTCCGAGGCGGCCGCGCCGCCCGGGAGTGTAAGCTTGTAGTACCTCCCGATGTCCGGTGTGCTCTTCGCGAGCCCACCGTAGATGAGGGACACCATCTGCCCTTCAGGGGTCCACAGGACTGAAACCAGGGAAGGGTCGGACAATGATGAAGGAAAGAACCCGTCCAGCAGGATTGCCGCGACAAGGTTTGCGCGGCTCTCCGCGGGGAAGAGCTCGGCGAACTCGATCACGAGCTTCAGCGTTCCCGTCACGTCGATCGAAACAGGTTTTGCATCAGGCGTGTTGAAAACAGTCCACGTATCTTCCGTTGCCGCATACACGGCCTTGATGGACTGGACCGTCTGCAGGGGGATGTCGGGCGTAAAGCTCCGCTCGTACGCAAGGCCCATCTTGTTGCCGGATAGGTCCGCTGCCGTCTCCGCAATTCGAAGGGTGTAACGCTGATCCATAATGAAGCGCGCCTCGGGAATCAGTGCATAGACCCCTGGGCTGACCCGCAGCAGGGTACCCTTTATCGTGGGTGTCGATGTGAGCGCGGAAGACAGCGAATCCATTCGAATGTCCTCAGAGAAGGTGAAGAGAAGAAGGTCATCGGCGCCTGTATGATCAAGGTCGTTCCCCGTCGGGCCGAGAGTGGTGCGGATGCCGGGCGCAATCGAGATCATCGTCGGCGCGGTGGAGTCTTCCTGGACCCTGTACCTTCCTCCGTACTCGATCCCCATCGGAGTGCCATCCGGCGCGGCCATGTCCTTGCCGACTTTCCAGGTATACGCGGCAAGGTTTGTCCACGCGTCGCTGGGCACAATCGTGACCACCCGGCCGGTGACGTCCCACGTGACGATGGTCTCCGTGGAGGGCTGAAGGTCGAACTCCCGGGCAAAGCTGTTCGCGTCAATAGGCGCTGAAAAGGTCAGGACCAGCGGCCGGTCGATGGCCGCGGTTCCGCCGTCTGATGGATCCGAAGAGAGCAGCGAAGGCCCCGGGCCTGGATGCCCCACGTAGAACGGGACCTCTTCGTCCGCGTCGAACGCCCTTCCGTTGGCAAGCGTGACCCGGCCGCGGTAGGCAAGCACGTAGCGCACGCCCGGCCGAAGGCCGGGAACCGGGCTCAAAGTACAGGCGGTTGCCGTCCCATCGGAAATCGCCTGAAACCTGCCCGTCCGGAGAGGACAGTGTGAGGAGGCGCTGGACGGACGGTCGGTCGGGTGAATCGGGAAACTCCACCCATGGCGACGCGGCAGCGGTGAGAATGGCATCCCGCTCGCTCGGCCAGACGGTCACGGCGAGCTTCTCAAAGGAGATGATTGCGCAGCCGCACAGCAGGAGCGCCAGGCCCGCCGCGATGCTAGTTCGATATCTCCACATTCATTCCCTCCCGAAGGGTTGGAGGAGGCGATTCGATGAGGAGGTCCCCCTTTGCGAGCCCCTTCTCAACGGAGAACGATCCGCCCACGTCCCTTCCGAGCGTCACCTGCTTGATAAATGCCTTGCCATTGACCACGCTGAAGACCTGGGCCGTGGCGCCCTTTTTCTGGAAGATGCACTTCTCAGGAACCACGAGCGACAATTTCGGCTTCTCATAGGCGATCGTGGCCCGGACAAACATGCCGGGACGCAGCTTCCCTGCAGGGTTGGAGAGGGATGCCTTGACCAGGAATGCCCCGGTCTGAGGGTCCGCGGTCGGTGAGATGGAGTCCACCCTGCCCGCGAGCGGTTGAGAGGAAAGGGACTCCACGGACAGGGCGGCCGGCATTCCCTCCCTCAGCAGAGGCATCTCCGACTCCTGGATAGAGAGCGCGGCATAGACATTCTTGGTGTCCATGAGCGTGAGCAGCTTGCCGTTCTGCGCAACGTACTCGCCCTGCTCCACGTACTTGGCCCCGACAATCCCCGGCGCCGGTGCGTCGATTGCAAGCGCCTTGAGAAGCTCCTCCGAGGCCTCCAGCTCGCGGCGCGCGGACTCGTAGCGTGCCCGGGCCGCCTCCACCTCGGCATGAAGGGTCTTTGTATTGAGCCGCACGAGCTGACGGGTCCGGGCCGCGGCATCCGCGGCAGGAACAAGTCCGTCCCGCTGGAGATCCTCATCCCGCAATCCTATGCGGCGCGAGATCAGGTCTTTCTCTATCATCGCGTATTCATTTCGGGCCGCCAGGAGCCTCAGGCGGACGGCCGCCAGCGCCTCTGCCGTGACGCCGCCGACCTTGGAGAGCTCCTCCTTGTTGGCAACGGTCTGGGCCGCGTCCTCGACCTCAAGGCGCTTCTGCTCCCGCTCGAGCTCCGTCCTCTGCACCGCCACCAGGCGCGCCTCCACGGCGAGCTCGCCTTCCCATAGCTTGGCCTGCGCCAGATCAAGGGAGGAGCGCGCCGAATCGATGCCGCTCAGCGCCTGCTGGCGGCGGAGCTCGAGCTGGACGTTTTTCAGGGTCAGGAGATTCTGACCCTCCCGTACGGACTGGCCTTCCTTGACGAAAAGCCGCGCAACCGTGCCGTCCACCGTGGCGGAGAGATCGATCTTCCTCAGGAAGGTGATGGTCCCGAAGCAGGAGATCTCCCGGGGAACGGACTCCTCTTTGACGACCACGGTAGTAACTGGCACACGCTCTTCCAGCGGCTCCGCAGGTTTCTGTCTGGCGCAGGAGGCCAGCTCCCACACCACGACCAGCACGAGGGCTGCCCGGGCAACACTGCTTCATTTCAAGGCGCCCCTTTCTTGTTCAATAATCAGACGCAGGCCTCCCGGACGGCACGCCGAGGAGCGTCTCCCAGTCCCGCTCGTTGTCCCGCAGGCGCAGGAGGGACTCGTTCAGCGCGATCTCGGCATTCGCCGTCTCGATGGCGCCCTGGAGATAGTCGATCCGCTTGACCTCGCCGAGATCCATCTGCCTCTGGAGAATGGTCTCCTTGCGGCGCTGCACGTCCAGTTTCCTGCGCGCAAGCTCTATTGCCCGTCCGGCCTGAGAGTAGGCTGCCATCATACGCTTGACCTGGAACCGCAGGTCCTGGACGATCTGCTCTTTCTTCCGGGCCTCCGCGTCCAGGGCAAGGCCGGCCGTCTTTCTGTCCACCCACGCGGTGATGCTCTCCAGGGGAGACGTCTTCACGGACATGCTGCCGCCCCTGTCTTTGCCGGGAGTGGTCGAAGCCCCTGCCGAATAAGTGGTGGGTGACTCAGGCACTGGAAAGGAGAATGTAAGCTTCCCTGAGTACTGGGGATTGCTGAGGGGAAAGGCCTCACCGGTGAACGCGGCGGTCAACTCAAGGTCCACGTCCGGAATGAATGGGAACGAGGCAATACGCACTTGCAGGGAAGCTTTCTGCACGGCCACGTTCTGACGCTTGAGGTCGGGGCTGTAGCTTGCCGCCATCGAATACAGGAGCCCTTCCAGACCGGAGAGATCGGCCGCCGTGTATTCCTGATCCACGCCTCCCGACAGCTCGAGGCCATCGCCAGGATCGAGGGAGAGGAGCTTCTTCATCTGGTAGCGGGAATCCTCCAGGGACGTTTCTGTCTCCGAAAGCGTGATCTCCAGGGAGAGCAGCTCGAGCTCCGCCTGGGCATGGTCCAGCTCGAGAGCGCCGCCCAGCCGGACCTGGGTCTGGAGAATCTCGATGTTCTGGTGGGCAAGGGCGATGGTCCGACGGAGTATCTCTCTCTTCTGTTCCGCCACGAGTATCCCGGCAAACAGCCGCCTGAGGTCGTATTCCAGGGCGCGGTACTTCTGCTCCAGGTCCTCCCTGTCCATGTTAAGATTCAAGCGGGCAACGCTCCGCTCGAATGGCTTGGTGCCCCCGCGGAGCAGCGGTTGCGTGGCGCTCACTGAAATGGTCTTGCCGCGCGTATCCGGCGCTCCCGTGGTGATTGTCGTGTTCTCGTCATAGCCGATCGAAAGACGGGGGAAGTACTCGCGGATTCCCAGGGTGAAGGTGAGCTCCTGGGCGGAAAGCAGCGCGCTCTGGTACGCCAGATCCCGCGACGACGCGATTGCCCTTTCCACCGCCTGGTCCTCCGTGTAGGGCTCTGCGCAGAGAGGTTGACCGAGGGTCGTCAAAATCCAGGCGGCGGTGATAAGCGCGAGCGAGGGGCGGGAGCCCACTGAGGTGCGGTTATTTGCCGCGCCCGGCGGCGAAGGCCTTGGCTGCCTCTTTGAGACAGTCACCGAGTATCCGCTTGAGGATCCATGGCGATGAGATGCTGTCCGAGGACTCGCTTGTGTGGACAACGGTCAGGGCCGGCTGCGCCGCGTCCAGCGAAGGGTACATTTCTATGGAAACCATGATCGCGTATTGAGGCGTGAAGTCCCGGATTGTCTCCCGCTCCACTATATGGACACGCAGCGGCCAGCCATCTCCGGCGGCAGCCGTGGTGACCGCGAACCCGCTCCCGGGAGCGAGCACGGGAAGAAGGGCCTCAACGTCTCGGGCCACTTCATGTGAAAGGACTCTCCGGTCCACGTCCACCTTGTCCACGAACACGCCGGCGGGCGCAGGGCCCGGGTCCGCCCTTGGCCGGGTACGCCACCGTGTCCCTTCGGGGGAACAGTGCGCATGAGGCAATCAGGGTGGTTGCGCACACCACGCACAATGCCGCGAAGAAAAGCCTGCACTTCATTTCTCAGCCTCCCGAACACGCTGCTCGAGATCCGCAACCGGTTTGCGCATGCCGCTGTCCGGCGGCAGGAGCGCTTTTGCGGTGGCGAGGTCCGCGAGCGCCGTATCCGTCATTCCGAATCGGTAAAGGATTCTCGCGGATTCGATGTATGACTGGGAGAACTCGACCGCGAACTCCTGGGACCGGCGGAAAAACGCCAGGGCTCCGCGGATGTCGTCTCCCGCGAGCTTGAGCATGCCCGCCTGGTGGAGAAACCTGGGATCTCCGGGGTTCAGCTCCAGGACTGCATTGAGGAGACTCTCCGCCTCCTTTGTCTTGCCCTGTGCCTGCAGTGCGCGGATGAGCCAAAGCTGCGCTTCCGTGTATCCGGGCAGGCGTTTGGCAAGCTCGCGAAACACGTGCTCCGACTCTTTCATGTCTCCCTTGAAGAAAAGGATCTTCCCTTCCAGAAGCCGCGCCTGATGGAACCCGCGCGTGCGGCTGTCTATGTGGGAGACCAGCGACGCTGCCTGGTCCACGGAACCACGCAGATACAGGTCGCGCGCCTTTACATAGGCGTCCAGGTCGGCGCTGCTGGGCTTTGCAGGGACGCAGCTGGCCAGCGCTATGGATGAGAGTGCTGCGGCCACGAGCACATGGTGACGAAATGCATGCATCGACGGTTTACTCCTCCCGCGCCTCAATTCGACAGGATGTATTCCAGCCTTTCCCTGGTCCGGCCCGCGGAGGTATTTTTCTTGTCAATGAAGTAAGGCCGATGTCTTGCGTCCTTTGCAAATGCACGGAGAATTCCAACGGCAATCAGGGTGGTCCTGTTGTCCTTGAGCTCCAGGGTGGCAAGAAGCGGATCCAGGAGGGTCGACTCGCCTGTCGCCGCGGCTTTCTCCGCTGCAGCGGAGAGCTCAGCCCGGGTCATGAGTCGTGCGCCGTCGGCTGGAGACAAGCCCAGGACCCCAGCAAGCTCCTTCCGGTAAGTCCCTGCCGCCTCGACATGCGGGGCAAGGTTGATTGCCGTTTCCAGGACATCCGCCAGCTTGTCTGAGCTCTGGTTGGGGAGGCCGCTGAGCCCAAGGTAAAGGCGATGGAAGTACGGCGGCAGGCTGCGCAGGTGGGGCAGCAGGGCGGCGTAGGCATCAATGTCCGCGGGGGCAGCGCGTTTCGATTCGATGCGCGCCGAGAGCAGCAGATACTTCTCGAAAGTCCCCGTGCCGTTGCGTTGTTCCAGGAGCCGGGCTGCGGTGCTCCAGTCCTGCCGCGCGAAAGCGGTGACGGCCTCCAGCGCAGACTTGCCTTTGCCCGCGGGGTTGAACGCCTTGTCATCCAGCTTTCGACCAAGAGCAAGAAGGTTGTTCTGTATGTCTTTTACCTTTGCGGCCCCGTACGCGCCGCCGTATTCAGCTTCCTTATAGGCGGTGAGCACGGCGGAATCGAAATCCCCCAGGCGCTCGTATGCCGCTGACTGCATGAGCCCGAGCCCCGGCTCGTAGGGGTACGCTGACTCGTATGAGTCGAGCACGGCGACCAGGTCGGAGTATCTGCCTGCCGACTCCAGCACCCTCGCGTAGGCGCGGTAATCTTCCATTGACATGGACGCCTTTGCCTTGCCCCATGCCGCATCCAAATACTCAAGCGCCTCCTTCTGCTTGTCTTCCGCAAGTAGAGCCCGGCCCGTAATGAAGCCGAATGGGGCAGCAGCATCGGTTTTCACGGACAGCGCCTTTCTCCCGTACTCCACTGCCTTCGGGTATTCCCCCCGGGAATAGGAAACGATAGCAAGGCCGCCGTACAGTGTTGCCCTGTCCGACGTTTTCATGCGGTTTCCTGCCAGGGCATATGCCCGCTGCAGATATGGCGCGGCAGAGCCCGGGTCTCCCTTCTGTAGACAGAGCATTCCGATCTCGTGCTTGAGCTGAAAGCGATCAGGGAACTCCTGATCGATTCGGACAAGGTCGGCGATGAGCTTGTCTATTCCGTTGGAGCGGTTGATTGCCGCATACGCTTTTTTGAATGCGGCATCGCCGGCGCAGGAGGACATCAAGGCAGCTATGGCGCAAACGAGGAAAAGGGTGATAGTTGGCCCTGCGGTATGCTTTAAGACCGACATATTGACTCTCGCTTCTTGATTGCGCCCGACTCTACATCAACCTGCACCTAAAGTCAACCAAAAACTGTTAGAATCTCCAATCGAACGGCCTATAGACGTAGCGAACAGGAGAATCATGCAGTTCTGATCGCACAATGACAGACTTTTCTCTGGAGACGGCGGGATTGCCGGCACGTAGGGCAGGTTCCTGCAACGCCAGGCGGTTATTCCCTCAGCAGGCCAGCGGTCTCTACTGAGCCCTCTGCCTCCTCCGCACATTCGCGCTTCCCGGCATAGAGCCCGCTCTTTCTTATTTCAAGCAGGCAGGAATAGGGCAGCGATATGAGGGCTTCGCAGAATGCTTCTTTGCAGAGAGCGTGTCGGGCGGCAGTTGAAGAGAAGGAAAGAGGAAGAGCGGGAAGGATCCTGACTTTGAGAGATGTCGCAACATGTCCTTGTTCCCTGTCAACGCCCCTTCGGTCAATGAAGACCGCTGATATGGTGTGGAGTGAGTTGCCTGCTTTTTCCTGCTCCTCGACAACCCGTTCCAGCTTCTCGATCGTGTCCGGTTCACCCTGCGTATTGGCTCTGCTGTAATGATCAGCGCCCGCGATGTAGAAGGCTTCCATGCGCTGGCGTGAGTTGAGGCAGAGAAGCCGGCCGAAGTTGGTCTCTCCGTCATAGCCGGTGTGCAGCGCCAGGGAGGAATAGGCGAACACGGGATCGAAAGTCTCGATGACCGAACGTCCGAGCCGATGCCGTATCTCTGCCGGAAGCATCGATGGCTTGCGGCAGTCCGTGCCCGCGATGACAAAAACCACCTTGTCCAGCCGAAGGGAAGCCATGGTGGAAAGGCCAAGGAGAACATGCCCCCAATGGAGGGGATTTGCGGCAAGAGGATACACACCGATTCGCAGGGGCCGGTTCGAGACAGGAACCGGGCTGTCACCTTCTGACAGCATGATCCGGCTGAGCGGCCGTATCTGTCCGGACCCGGCCAGCTCCTCGATGGCCGCGAAATGCTCATTTGCGTTGGCCGCAATGGAATGAAGGCAGTCGTGACAAGAAGAATCGGTTGCCCATTGCGCCATGCCAAGAAGCTGCAAGCCTGCTGATCGGCGAACGTTGCGGATGGCCTTCACGGCCTCTTGATTGAGCTCAAGGTCCACTGAGGCAGCCTTCCGCGGCCGACGCCGCCGGTGCTCAGCTCATTGCTCGCGCGCCACTCCTCCACGACCGAAGGCATTATATCATAGGCGGTCAAGTATATAGGCGAGCTCTAATAGAGCCGGACGGTTCCAATGACCCTCTTGCCAACTACTTAACTTTTGTATAGTATATCGGGTCAGGAGAGGGCAATCGTGATAACCGTGTTTGTGAAGAACAGGCCCTGGAGCGGCGAGCCTCACTGTGACTTTGTTCGGGTGGTCTCCCAATCACCCCAGGTCATCAAGGGCTACGTGAATGACGGGCTCAGGCTCAAGCAGGTGCCGATCCCGGAGGACTACCTGAAGATCTATTCCGGCTGGTTCCACCCTGCCACCGCATGGGAGCTCACTGAGTTCAAGCGGATGGCGAGCGGTAGATGAGGCAGACGCGTGTGATTCCAGTGGATTTCGCTACGCCGCTCAGTTATCATCGTGCTGAGAGCACACGCCATGCGGAAAGCTTCACACGGGCCTGCGCAAAGCACCCACCAGGAATGGAACGGAGACACCCTCAGCCACTGGGTGAAGCAGGCCTTCATGACCATGCGGCGGGAAATGGAAGCCTCCCTCCGCAGATCAGGCATGACCATAACCCAGTGGCGCGCACTGGGTGTGCTTCTCCACACGCCGGGGGCCACGCACTCGGACCTTGTCCAGCGCCTGGAAATAGAGGCGCCGAGCGTCACCAGCCTCGTGAACGGGATGGAGCGCCGGGGCTGGGTGAAAAGGACGCGCTCCACCGCGGACGCCCGGGTGAAACGGCTCGCCCTGACAGCGCTCGGCCGTCGTCTCATCGGAGAAGCGGCCGAGGCCATGGGGCCCATCGAGACAGCGCATGGCAGCGTCTCTCAGCGCGGGAGAGCGGGCAACGCTGAAGAGACTCCTCCGCACCATGGTGGAGGGGATGCAGAAGTCCTCCTGAACCAGGCCCGTTCATCCACTGGACCGCACCGCAAAACTTCTAAAATTTCCTGTTGACGATTACTTCGAAGTCTAAGTAAATTGCTCACCACAGAGAAGGAGATCGTATGCCGCAAGGCGTTTTCAATACTGTTCTGGATTCCCGTTC
Organism: uncultured Spirochaetota bacterium; assembly: GCA_963734545.1. GTDB lineage: Bacteria > Spirochaetota > Spirochaetia > SZUA-6 > Fen-1364 > Fen-1364. The sequence continues at coordinate 192,082 of CAVTHO010000004.1, forward strand.
GTATCGCTGGCGCTGGTGGGCGCTCATAGGCGCGTCCCTGGCGGTCTTCATGGCAGCCCTGGACAGCAACGTGGTGAATGTCGCGCTTCCGGTCATGGCCCGCATCTTCCACGTGGATCGCGAGATCCGATGGGTGGTCCTGAGCTACATACTTCCGACCACTGCCCTGCTGGGCGCCTTCGGCGCGCTCTCGGACGTCATTGGCCGCAGGCGGATCACGTTGATCGGGGTCACGCTTTTCATACTGGGAAGCATCCTTTGCGGAACAGCCCAGTCGCTTCCCCAGATGGTCGCCTACCGCTTGATCCAGGGCATCGGCGGCTCGGCCATCGGCTCGGCAATACTTGCAATCGCAACGGTGAACTTTGCTCCGGAGGAGCGCGGCAGGGCCATGGCGGTAATCGGGCTGATTGCGCCGCTCGGGGCGGTGGTGGGACCCAGCCTGGGCGGTCTTCTCATTGGAGCGTTCGGCTGGCCGGCGATCTTCTATATCAACGTGCCGTTCGGGATCGTCGCATTCACGCTGATCTTCCGGCTCCTGCCGCATGACGAAGCCCGGCAGATCAAGACCTTCGACGTATGGGGAGCGCTTCTCTTCAGCGCCGCGCTGGTCCTGCTGATCATGGGGCTCTCCCCTTCCGGCGGCCGGCTCACGAGCCTGGATTTCCTGCTGCTTGCCGGCTGCGCCGCCGCGGTAGCCTTGCTCGTGGTCGTGGAGCGCCGGGCGGCCAATCCGCTTGCCCCTCCGTCCCTGGTCGGCAAACGCCATTTCACGATCCCTCTGGCCGGTATCATGACCATGGGCATAGTCGGCGCTGGGCTTGGCTTCATCATGCCGTTCTTCCTCGAGGGGACGCTCGGCATGGGCCCCGAGCGCGCGGGACTGACCCTCCTGTTCTTTCCGCTCGCAATGGCGGCGGCTTCCCAGGTAGGGGGGCGGTTGTCTGACAGGTTCCATCCGCGGCTTCCGGCCGCCGTGGGCGCAGTCATCTCCCTCATCGGCGTCATTCTCCTCCTGCCGCTGAACAGCCACTGGAGCATGGCTGACCTTGCGGTCCGATTCGCCATGGTTGGCCTGGGCTTCGGATTCTTCGTATCCCCCAGCAGTGTCGCGGTCATGACGGCAACCCCGCGAGATCACGTGGGAGTCGGGGGCGCGCTGGCCAACACGGCAAGGTTCATGGGTTTCGCCCTCGGGCCCACACTTGCCACGGTGTTCTGGAACCCCGGCCTCACCGCGGCCGTCGGCATGAGCGCCATGCGCGTTGTCGTGTTCATCCTCGTGGGGGTTCAGGCGTTGACGCTTGCCACCGTGCTCGGCTACCGGGCCCAGCGTGATGCGGGGGAGGCAAAAACGAGCGTGGAGTCTTCCAGCAGCGCTGCCTAGTCTGCTACGCGGCGGCCCGCGGCCGCCGCGTCTCTGACTCCTTGTGAAGGGCCACGGCGCCTATCACGAGCAGGACCCCCGCGACTTCCAGGAGCGTCGGCACCTGGCGAAGCACGATGATGCCGATCAGGACGGCAGTGGCGGGCAGGATCGAAAGCATGAGAGCAAAGGTTGCCCGGGGAAGCCGTGCCATGGCCAACTGGTCGGTGACGTAGGGGATGACCGAAGAGCAGATCCCCACGCCGATCCCGGCAAGGATGAGAAGCGGCTTTCCCATGGCAGGCAGGGCGCCGGCAAACCCGATCGGCGTGATCGTGATCAGCGCAACCATCATGGCAGCGCCGAGCCGGTCGATTCCCGCGGCCCCACCGTCCTGCGCAATCCTGTGACCCAGGATGATGTAGAGCATGAACAGCGCGCAATTGGCGAACGCAAATACAAAGCCCAGGGGCTGGCCGCTGATCCGGACGTCAGTCAGGAGCCAGACGCCGGCTGCTGCCAGCAGGAGCGCACCGATGTTGCGCAAGGTCCGCGAGCCGAGCGCTGCCAGTATGATGGGCCCGAGGAACTCGATTGCCCCCACGGTGCCCAGCGGAACCCGCGCAATCGCAAGATAGAACAGGGCATTCATGAGGCCGAGCACGACCCCAAGGGCAATCAGGGTCCATCGTCGGGCCCATGATATGCCCATGAACGCGCGCCATGGCCGGCGCCATACCATGAAGACCACCGCGGCAGCGGCTATCCTGAGCCAAGCCACGCCGAGCACGCTCACCGAGCTGAAGAGCAGGACCGCGAATGCCGGTCCAAGATAGTGGAAGACCGCGCTCACGACAAAGTAGGCGTGCGGGGGAATCCTCGATCGCAGGGCTGTTCCGTTCATCTGACCCATTTCGGGTTTTAAGATACAAATGGAAAGACCTGAAAACCATGGCTCCTGTCAGGCGCTGTCGTCGCAGATCAGCCGACCCTGGGCGGCCGCGAATCGAAGTTCCTATCCTTTTACCCCCCACACGGTTACATTGTACCTAAGTCAAAAAGGAGGGTACAAAGATGCCCGAATCTCGAATGAGGGTTGCGCCTGATAATGTGGCATATGCTGACTCGGAGAACCGCAAGCTGATAGTGGAGTTCGCCATCCCGGGAGCGCCAGCGGAAACCATCGATCTCAAGATGCTGGAAGACAGTGTCCATCTGTCAGCGCTCGCCAGGGACATCGAGTATGTTGCATCATTGGCTTTGGGTTGGGCGGTGAAGCCTGACAAAGCCGAAGCGACCTACGAGCACGGCCTGCTTCGAATCGAGGTGCCCTTCAAAGACCCGATGGAAGATGCTGTGAAGGTCGTCATCAAGACAGGTGGCGCAGAAACCAAGAAGAAAATAATCGCAGGCAAATGACATACCGCTATTGTCTTGCAATATCCTCGTAGGTAGTCCCAGAATACCAAACGAAGGGGCAGGCGATGGCTGCAAGAAGACTCATGCTGGCAGGGTTGGTGTTTCTCGCTCTGGCTGCGACTGTTCAGCCGATTGCCGCGCAGGAAGTCACGATTCCTTTCTCAGAAACTGCAGATACCGGGAACTCTGCACAAGCCGGCCGGTGACGGTCCCTTCCCTGCTCTCGTCTTTCTGGTCGGATGTGAAGGCAATACACACCCCGCTCCCCCGCTTGTGGAGCAGCATGCCCAGTGGGTCGACAGGCTGGTGGGATGGGGATATGTGACCCTGGAGCTGGACAGCTTTACTCCCCGCGGCCGTGACGGCTGTGACAAGGCCTTCACGGTCACCGAGGATATGAGGTGCCTTGACGCGTATGCCGCGAAATCGTACCTGGCAACGCTCCCGTTTGTGGATCCGGACAACGTCGGAGTCATCGGCTGGTCGCACGGGGGATCGACCATATTGTCGATGATAGATGCGTCCTCCGGCGTGAGGCTCTTGAACAAGCTGGTGAGTCCATTCAAGGCTGCCGTTGCCTTTTATCCAACCTGCCACTCCCTGTATCGTCCTGACACGCCGGTCCTTGTGCTTATCGGGAGGAAGGATGACATAACCCCGGCGCGCCTGGCTGAATCCCTGGAGAGAGACTACAAAAGCTCAAGCTGGAATATGGAATTCTCCTTGACGGTGTACCCGAATGCGACTCACGGCTTCGATGTGGAGGGATTCAAGGGTGGGTTCGATGTTGATCGCCACCACCTGGATTACGATCCCCAGGCCACCGCTGACGCAATCGCCCAGACAAAGGACTTTCTCGCAAAGTACATGCGATAGACACCTCTGTCACGCGCGCTGCCGCGGCTTGGGGCGCGCACGCGCTTGCGGGGGAAGCAGCACCGCCTCCAGGATGTCCGCCAGCCATTTCTCGTAGCGGTCTCCCGACCATCCCCTGTCCACAGTCAGCAGCCAGTGCACCTCCGCGCTGCTCAGCGCCCAGGCAGCCTCTGCCGCCGCATCGACGTCGAGGCCTGGCGCAGCGGACCATTCGCGGAGACCATTCGCACAAAGGCGCGCATCCCCTCCAGTCTCTGCTCCAGAAGCTTCCCCAGGAGGGTTGCGATCTCCGGCTCTGTTGCCGCGGCGGCGTGCATGACCTGAAACAGCGGGCCGACGCGCGCCATGATCTGCCGCATATCGGCTGCGAAGAGCCGCACCTGCTCGCCCTGGCTTTTCGAGCGGCGTACCGCCTGGGGACCTTCCTGCTCCAGCAGGGGACCGCGTCCCGCGTCTCCCAGCACCGACAGCCCGACGAGGTCGGAAAGAAGGGCACGCTTGCTCCCAAATGTGACATAGACAGTCTCTGGTGAAACCCCTGCCTCACGGGCGATCCTGCTCACCGTTGCGCCTGAGTAGCCGCGCTCGATGAAGACCCGCCGCGCCGCCTCCAGCACCTGCAGGCGCGTTTCGGCGGCCTGCGCCTTTCGCCGGTCCGAGGAGTAGGAGCGTTTTGACGTTGTGCGCCTGGACATACCTGTTGACTCCCTGATCGTATTTTAGTACAGTATAACTGTAATGAATATCTCAGTACATTATCCATTAAATGACCGCTCAGATGATGGACATATACCGTATTCCCCGGGGCGTGTCGATCCCTCTCGGGCGGTCCATTCCACGCTCACAGGAGGTTTTCATGTCTCAGCAGCATAACGCGGAGGTCTTTCGCACCGTGATGGAAGAGGCGTTCGGCAAGGGCAACGTTGCAGCCCTCGACGGATTGTTCGCCGCAGACGCCAGGGAGCACCAGTTCGGCATGCCCCCGAACGTCGAGGGCCTGAAAGGCTCGATCATGAACCTGCGTGCCGCTTTCCCCGATCTTACCCTGACCGTGGAGGAGGTCGTCACGGATGGCGACATGGTCTGGGGCCGGGCCACGGCACGCGGAACCCACCTGGGGCCGTTCATGGGCATGACGCCGAGCAGCAGGAAGTTTGCCATCCAGGTCTTCGATATGTGCAGATTCGAAGACGGGCGGATCGTCGAGCACTGGGGAGTTCCTGACAGGTTCGCGCTCATGGCGCAGTTGGGCGCTCTTCCCCGACAGGGAAGTCACTGACCGAAAGTAACAGGAGGAGCTCTGTCCGGAGTTGGGCGCCAGGTCGGGGTTTCGCCGTGCGTACCGCTGATGTTATAGTGTGCGCATGCATAAAAAGGCTCGGTCTGGCTCCCTGACTTTCAAGGTCAACTTTATCCTGATCGCGGCGCTTGCCGTGGGAATCGGCGCCATCATGGCTGCATTCGCCGTCTCCCTTGTTGCCTTTCGCAACCAGCTCACGATCCAGAGTCTCATGAGGCAGGGCGATGATCATTTTGTGGCCGTTGAAACCTTGATGATCTCCGGCAATGCGCCGGAGGCTGTGGGTTACTTCACAAAGGTCAATCTCACAAACGCTGCCACGACAATCACCCTCTACAGGAGGGACGGGACAAGGGCTTTCTCTGACAATAGAACCATCGAGAGGGTGAACCAGAACCTGAAGACGCAGCGGTTCCAGGTCAGGGACCGTCTTCCGCCTCCGGGCCAGACCATGCCGACTCCTCGATTTGCCGAGGCTGTCACCCTTCCGCCCCAGGAGGTCTTTTTCAGGGACGACGTCGGCTTTGCCCTTACCGGCGGGAAGGCGTACTTCCGGGCGTACCGGCCGCTCATCAACCTGCCCAAGTGTACCGTGTGCCACGGCTCTGACCACACGGTGCGAGGCGTCATTGACATCCGAAGTGACGTCACGAGCGTTGTCCTGGCGCAGGCGTTCAGCATCGGCGGAGCCGGGGCCGGCTTTTTCGTCATGGTGGCGATCCTGGCTCTTGTGATCGGATCATTCCTGCGGCAGGTCGTGCTGCGGCCCGTGCAGGCCATCGGCAGGGTGTGCGCCCAGGTGACCTCGGGAAACTTCGACGGAAAGGTCGAAGTCCGGAGCAACGACGAAATCGGGGTCCTTGCCCGCACGGTCAACACCATGGTGGGCGGGCTTCACGAGAGATTCGAGCTCACGAAGTACGTCTCTGCCAGCACAATCGGCTCACTCAAGGCGAGCCAGGAGCCGAAGCGCGTCCTTCGTACCCTCCTTTTCACGGATGTGCGCGGATTCACCTCGTACACGGAGCGCAGCGGACCTGAGCAGGTCGTGAATGTCCTGAACCGCATCCTGGAAAAGCAGTCAGAGATCATCCAGAGCTGCGGCGGTGACATCGACAAGTTCGTGGGGGACGCCATCCTGGCGGTTTTCTCCGGAGACGAGGCTTCGAGCCGGGCCTGCGCGGCCGCGCTCCGTATTGTCCGCCTCTGCGCGGAGAGCGCGGAGGAGTTCGAGCACCTCGCGGTAGGCGCCGGAATTGCCGCGGGATCGGTCATCCATGGCATGGTCGGGTCGGCGCGACGGGCTGACTTCACGGTCATAGGAGACTCGGTGAACGTGGCAAGCCGGCTCTGCGGCATCGCCAAGGGAATGCAGATCGTCGTGAGCGACGCAATACGAGAGGCGGCAGGGAGCGAGTACCGGTTCAAAGGGCCGTATTCCGCAAAGCTCAAGGGCAAGAACGAAAGTCAGAATGTCTGGCTTCTCAGCGGCCAGGGAGAGGGGGGCTCACCATGACAGGGCAGCGAATCCTTCGGGCGCTGTGGCGCTGTGTCCTGCCGCTGGCTCTATGGATGCTTGCAGGCTGCGCCGCGGAGAAGACAACCGTGTACGCCACGCCGGACTATCATTCCTGGAAGCGCACCACGGACGTGATCCTGGACTATCCGATACCGGGCCACCAGGATCGATTCCGCATCCCGAGAATGAACAGTCTCGGTTTCACCGCGCAGCCCTCCATCCAGAACGGCAAGAGACACTGGGACTTCCCCGTTGGCACCATCATAGTGAAGGAAGTCTACCAGACGACGAAGCCGGCGCCGGAGGAGCAGCCCATACAGCTCACCATCATGGTGAAGGCTCCCCGCGACCCCCACTCCCAGGGCGGGTGGCTCTGGATCACCCGTGATCTGCCCGGCGGCAAAGAGGCGGTCTTCATGGGGAACTTCTGCATCACCTGCCATGCCAACGCCAACGAAAAGCATCCGTACGGCGACGGCAACCCGAACGAAGAGTTCCGCGACTATGTGTTCTTCGTTCCCGCCGAAGGAAGTCCGAGGCCGGCCGCCGGCTCCTACTAGCGGCACGCGGGGATGATGTAGCTCTTCAGCAGATCCCGCTTCAGGGTCACCGGATTCGATATGCGCGGTGAATACGACCACGAGGTCCAGCCGGGGCACGACAAAGATACCCTGGCCGTAGCGCCCGCGCGCGGCAAAGAAGGGTACGTCGGTGTCGACCCACCACTGGTAGCTGTATGACCACCCGCCGGTTGCCGTGATTTGAGGCAGCCTGGACTCCCGCACCCACGCGGCGGGAACCACCTGCTTTCCTTCCCACAACCCCTTGTGAAGATAGAGGTATCCCAGCTTCGCCATGTCTCGTGGAGAGAGCCGAAGCCCCCACCCACCAATAGGCAGGCCCTCAGGGTCCCGCTCCCAGCGAGGATTGGAAATGCCCAGGGGCTCGAAAAGGGAAGCGCGGGCAAAGTCATAGAGATCCTTGCCGCTCGACTTCTGGATTATTGCCGCCAGGATGTGCGAGTTTCCCGAGCTGTAATTGAATCGGCTTCCCGGCCTGGCAACCATGGGAAAATCCAGAACAAAACCGATCCAGTCACCGCCGGGCAGCGTGTACATGCGGCTGTACGTTTCATCCGCTTCCCGCCAGCTCAACCCCGAGCTCATGGTGAGGAGATTCTCCACCGTGAGCGCACGCTTCCGCGAATCAGTGGCGGCAAAGGTACGCCCGGGAAAGAAGCCGAGCACCGGCCGCGCCGTGTCCGCGATATAGCCCTTGTCGATGGCGATTCCCATGAGGGCGGAAACAAAGCTCTTTGTGCAGGAAAAAAGATCATGGCTCACGTTCTCATTGTATTGCGAGAAGTACTTCTCCTTGACGATGTAGCCGTGTCGGATCACTACCAGCCCGTGAAGGTCGAGCTCGCGCTGCCTGGCTGCTTCCAGCACCGCATCCAGCTTTGCCCCGTCCATGCCCTGCGCTTCGGGCGTGGAGGTTCGCCAGCCGTGTGTGGGCCAGAAATCTTCCGCGGTGATCGCAGGCGCCTCCACGCTGACCTGCGGCATGGGGGATTGAGAGGCGGATGCGGCCTTCCCGAGCAAGACAGCGAGCACGACGACGAAAACAAGATGCGGGAATCCACCATCTTTTCATTGCGCGCATGATAGCGAAAAGTCCCGCGCCTGTCCTCGGTGGAAGGCCTTACCTTGACCCCCGGTGCGTGATATTCTTGGCCCGCTTATGAAAGGAGACACTCATGAAAAAGCTTGTTTACCTGCCGGCGCTGGCGCTCATTGCCGTCGCGCTGCTCGTTGGCTGCGCGCCCAAGTCTTCGGCGCCGAAGTCGCAGAAGGTGGTTTATCTCATCAACGGGGCCCTCGGGGACAACGCCTTCTATGATTCGGGCAAGGCCGGAATAGACGCCATTGCAAAGCAATACGGGGTGGAGACGCGCACCATCGAGTGCAGCTTCGACGCGGCGAAATACCAGCCCGCCCTGCAGGCCGCGGTGGACTACGCGGACGTGATCTTCGTGATCTCTTACGGGTTCGAGGACCAGCTCAAGGAGATCGCCGACAAGAATCCCTCCAAGGTGTTCGTGAACATCGACACGGTGGTGGAGAACCCGAAGAAGACCATCACCTCGGTGGACTACATCGAAGAGGAGAGCGCGTACCTGGCGGGCGTGGTGGCCGGCATGGCCACGACCGACACATCGATCAAGAAGATCAACAAGGACAAGATCGTCGGCGTGGTGGGCGGTGACACGGATCCCGTTGTGAGCGCGTTCGTTTTTGCCTACATGAACGGCGTGAAGTCCGTGGATCCCCAGATCAAGGTGCTCACCAAGGCGCTCGGCGGGGCGTGGGATGATTCCGCAAAGGGCAAGCAGGCCGCTCTCCAGCTCTTCGACCAGAAGGCGGACATCGTGTTCCAGGTCGCGGCCGCGGCCGGGATCGGGGTCCTGCAGGCAGCCAAGGAGCGGGGGCTGTACGCAATCGGCGTGGACACCAACCAGAACGACATGGAGCCCGGCTCCGTCATCGCCAGTGACGTGAAGAACGTGGGCGCCTCCATCGAGAAGGTCTTCAAGACCATCAAGGACGGGACCTACAAGCCGGGACAGGTCCTGGCGTCCGGCATCGCGCAGGGCGGAGTGGACATCGCGCTGGACGCCAAGGTGCAGGTCCTTCCCAAGGCCATCGTGGACAAGGTCATGGATCTGCGCCAGCAGATCGTGGACGGAAAGCTCGCCGTGGAGCACTACAGCGGCCAGGAAGTCTGGAAGTAAGTGAATCGGGAGCAGGGCAAGGCGGCGGGGGCACCTGGCCTCCGCCGTGCGCTCTTCCCGGCTGCTGATCAAGAACCATGACGGACGCCCTCATCCGACTGGAGCACATCGTCAAGGTGTACCCGCCGAACGTCGTGGCGGTGGACGACGTGTCCGTCGGCTTTCGACGCGGGGAGATCCACGCCGTTGTGGGGGAGAACGGCGCGGGCAAGAGCACCCTGATGAAGATCCTCTACGGCCTGGTCCCCCGGGACGCGGGGAGGATCTTCCTGGATTCCCGCCCGGTGAGCTTTCGCCAGCCCGCGGAAGCCATTGCGAGCGGCATCGGCATGGTTCACCAGGAGATCCTCCTGGTGCCCGAGTACACGGTCTGGCAGAACATCGTCCTGGGCCAGGAGCCCGTGCGGTGGCTCGGCCGCACCGACGTGGCGCGGGCCCGAAAGCTCGTGCGGAAAAAGATCGAAGAGTTCAGCTTCAGCCTGGACGCCGACGCCCGGGTGGAGGATATCTCCGTGGCAGCGCGCCAGAAGGTGGAGATCCTGAAGCTCCTGTACCGCAATGTCTCCGTGCTGATCCTGGACGAGCCCACCGCCGTGCTCACGCCGCAGGAGATCCCCCAGCTCTTCGGCGAGCTGGGCCGGCTGCGGGACAACGGGCACACCATCCTCTTCATCTCCCACAGGCTGGACGAGGTATTGCGGCTCAGCAACAGGATCACCGTCATGCGCCGGGGAAAGATCGTGGGTACCGTTGAAACGGCAGGCACCGGCAAGGAGGAGCTGGCGCGCATGATGGTGGGCAGGGACGTGGTGCTCACCTCGCGCCGCGCCGCCGTACCCGGCGGATTGGGCGCCGCCGTACCCGGCGGATTTGGCACGGCCCGAGAGGCCGGCCCCCCGGTGTGCGAAATCAAGAGCCTCTCCTACACTGACCCGGAAGGCCGCAGGAGACTGGCGGACATCAACCTGAGCGTGCGCGCCGGGGAGATCGTCGGAGTGGCGGGAGTCGAAGGAAACGGCCAGCTCGAGCTGGTGAACACCATAATCGGCCTGCTGGAGCCCACGGAGGGCCACGTCTACGTGAAGGGACAGGAGGTCACCGGCCTGCCCATCATCAAGAGGCGCTCACTCATCTCTTTTGTTCCACAAGACAGGGGCAGGATGGGCGCGAGCCTCGGCGCCTCTATCATGGAAAACGTGATCATGACGCATCACCGGCTGGATGGCCGGTTTTCCCAGTGGAAGGGCCTGCTCCTCAACTACGCGGTTTGCCCGGCGCTTCACCGACGAGCTGGAGCGGAAGTTCTCCGTGTCCATGGCGTCCAGCCTGGCGCCGTTCAGCTCCCTCTCCGGCGGCAATCAGCAGAAGGTGATCCTGGGCCGCGAGCTCCTCCTGGAAAGCCCGTTCGTTCTGCTGGATCAACCCACGCGAGGCCTCGACGTGGGCTCGATCGAATACGTGCACGGACAGATTCTCAGGATACGGGGGGAGGACAGGGCCATTCTCCTCGTGTCGGCCGACCTGGAGGAGCTCTTCCTCATTGCGGACAGGATCGTCGTGCTGCACCGGGGCGAGCTGGTGGCGGATCTCCCCGTGGAAGGGACGAGTGTCGAGGAGGTGGGCTACCTCATGCTCGAGGGACGGGCCAGGGCGTCATGAGCAGGAAAGCCCTTACCGGCGCTGCCGGCATCGTCATCGCGCTCGTCATCGGGGCGCTGATCATGCTGGCAGAGGGCTTTCGGCCCCTGGCCACCTACCAGGCCCTGTTCCAGTTCTCCCTCTTCGGCCTCTCCCCTCTTGCCACGACAATCAGGAACTCCGTTCCCCTCGTTCTCACCGGGTTGTCAGCCTCCATCGCCTTTGCAAGCGGCGCGGTCAACCTGGGCCAGCCCGGCCAGCTCGTGATGGGGGCGCTGTGCGCCACGGCGGCCGGGCTGGTGCTTCACCTGCCGCCCGGCCTGGAAATACCCGTGCTGGTGATCGCGGCCATGGCAGGCGGGGCCCTGTGGTCGGGGGTTGCCGCTGTTCTGCGCAGGGCATTCGGCATGAGCGAGTTCATCGTCACCCTGATGCTGAACATGATTGCGGACTTCTTCACGGCCTGGGTGATCGCTTCTCCGCTCATGGACCCCCATGCCTACTCTCCCATGACGGAAGCCATCTCCCGGTCCGGCTGGCTTCCTGATTTCGCGGGCTTCAGCACGACCATCTTTTTCATGCTGGCAGCGGCGGGCGTCTCCTGGTTCGTCTTTCAGCGGTGGAAGGCCGGATACGAATGGAGGCTGTCGGGCCAGAACTCGCTTTTCGCGCGCCTGGGCGGATGCAGCATCGACCGGAACTTCGTGGCAGTGATGCTCTTCACCGGCGCGCTGGCCGGGCTTGCCGGCGGCCTGGTGGTGATGGCGGGTCCCCATCGCTTCATCAAGGGACTGGGAGGCAACTACGCGTGGGACGGCGTGATGATTGCCATCGTGGCCAACAATGGGCTGATCGGCACCGTGCTGTACGGCCTGTTCTTCAGCTCCATCCAGACCGGCGCGCTGGGCATGGAGCTGATCACGAACGTGCCCAGCGAGATCAGCCAGGTTCTGCAGGCCGTGCTCGTGCTGGTGATCGTGGCCGGACGCAAGTACATCGGCGCGGCACTGGACAGGCTGGAGGCGCGCCGGCGCGTCTCTGAGCGGAGGGTCGTGGCAAGCGCCGGTCAGTCGGCCGCCGGAGCGTCAGGAGGGGGGACGCCGTGAACGTATTCATCGGGTTGATAAACGGCACTCTCTCCGGAGCCACACCCATTCTCCTCGCCGCGCTCGGCGGCGCATTCACCTACTATGCGGGAGTGTTCAACATCGCGATGGAAGGAATGATGCTGACCGGCGCATTCGGCGCGGTCGTCGGCTCGTACTTCTTCCACTCCTGGCCCGTCGGCCTGGCTTTTGCCATCGCGTTTTCCGTGCTGATGGCGGTCATCTTCATCGTGTTCGCCGTTGTCCTGCGTGCGGACGAGTTCGTGACCGGCATTGCCCTCAACCTGTTCGCGGTCGGGGCAACCACCTACCTCCTCCGCCAGACCTTTTCGGTCAAGGGCGTTTTCTCCAATCCCGGTATCATTCCCATTCCGAAGGTGGACATTCCACTCGTGGAGCAGGTCCCCTTTGTCGGGCAGATCCTCTCCGGCCAGAACCTCGTCGTGTATCTCACGGTCCTGGCGGTGTTCCTGACCGCCTACCTCGTGTTCGGCACCCGGTTCGGCCTGCGGCTGCGCGCCGCGGGCTTCAACAGTGCCTCCCTGGACTCCAGCGGCGTGTCCACGGCGCGCATCCGGGTCTCCTCTCTGCTTCTCTGCGGCGTGTTCTGCGGCGTGGCAGGCGCCTTCCTCTCCCTGGGCTACGTGCGGCTCTTCGCGGAAAACATGTCTGCCGGGCGCGGCTGGATTTCGCTTGCGGCCATCATCCTCGTGAGCGGAAATCCATGGGGCATCGCCCTGATCTCCATTGTGTTCGGGTTCTTTGACGGCATGGGTCTTCTCATGCAGGGCTACTCTGTTCCGTCCCAGTTCACCTCCATGGTGCCCTACATCGCGACACTGGTGGCCCTGTACGTCTACTCGATTCGAAAAAAGGGAAAGGCATGAGCGATAGGCCGCGCAGGGCGTGGGAGATCGACCGGGAGCTGCGCCTCTCCGCGGTGCCCCTGGACCGTCGTGTGAGCGCAAGTCAGTGGTATACGAGCAGCACGGTCTTTCCCACCGGTGACGACCTGACGGCGTCTGTTCTGGAATGCGCGCGTGCCGGGGTCCGGCGCGCCCGAGATCCCCTACGTGGAGATGGTGGAGTCGATGGCCAATCGCGGCTATGACATGGCGGAGGCGGAAGAGCTCCTCCCTGTGGGCATCGAGCTTGCCGGCCGCAAGGACACGGCCGGGCTCCGTGCCCTGACCGCGGAGCTCCTGGCCCGCATCTGGAGCGCACCGCGGAACCCTTCCTCCCCGTACTGGGGATATGAGCACCCCGAAGCCTGGCCGGAGGTAGAGGCTGCCATGCCGGGACGGCAGAACGACCGGTACGAGCGCGCCCTGCACGGCCTCGAGGAGAAGATCCTTGCGGGCTGGCGTGGGCAGCTTGCCGGCGGGTCTTTCGGCACGGCAATCGAAGGCTATCACACGGACCGGATCACCGAGGTCTACGGGACCATAGATCGGTACATCACAAAGCCGGAAACCGTCAACGATGACGTGGTCTACGAGCTGGTGTTCCTCGACGTGTTCGAAAGAAGGGGCCGCGCGCTCACCTCGCGCGAGCTGGCCCTGGAGTGGGTCAGGCAGATCCCGTTCGGCTGGTCGGCGGAGTGGATTGCGCTGCACAACCTGAATGACGGGATTCTTCCGCCCCTGTCGGGCTCGTGGCGAAACCCCTACTCTGACTGGATCGGCGCGCAGATGCGCGGAATGGTCTGCGGCATGCTGGCGCCTGGGTGGCCGCGGGAGGCGGCCCGGCTTGCGCACCTGGACGGCGTAATCTCGCACGCGGCAAACGGCGTGTATGGAGAGATCTTCGCCGCAGTGTTGACCTCGCTTTCTTTCCTGCGGACAGACCCCAGGACCCTCCTGGAGGAAGCTGCGCACTATCTGCCTGCCCGGAGCGAGTACGCCGATGTGGTGAAGCGGTGCCTCCTGGTGGTGGAAAGGGATCCCGATCCTGCCGCAGCATGGCGGACGCTCGACCGCATGTTCGAGCAGTACAACTGGATCCACGCCTACCCCAACATCGCCGCGGACATTCTTGCGCTGTGGTTCGGGCAGGGCGACATGACCCGTTCCTTCTCCCTGCTAGCGCACGCGGGGCTGGACGTGGACTGCAACGCGGGCCTGGTGGGCAATGTCCTCGGCATCATGGGCGGAGTGCCCGACTCCTGGGCCGGTCCCCTGGGAGACACGCTCGAGACCTACTTGAAGGGAAAGGAAAAGCTTTCGATCATGAGCCTGGCGGCGCGCACGGCGCGGCTGGCGCGCCGGGAATAGGCCCGGCGGGAACAGGAGGCAAGAATGAAGGCGCTCGTTCTTTTCAGAAGCTACTACGGCAACACGAAGCAGGTGGCGGAAGCAATGTCCCGACAGATCCAGGAGCTCGGTCACGAGTCATCAGTCCAGGATGTGCGGCGGAAGCTGCCGGACCTGCAGGGCATCGACCTCATTCTGATCGGAGCCCCGACCCGGATGGCCCGGGTCAGTCTCAGGGCCCGGGGTGTTCTGAAAACTCTCCGAAGGAGAGGATACGGGCGGAAACTGGTGGCGATATTCGACACGTACGGGCCTGTGCCGACAAAACCGGAGGAAATGGAGGAATCCAGGAAATGGCTGTTCCCCGGCGCGGCCGGCATCATGGAGAAAACGGCAAAGGACCGGGGTTTGAACGTCTACGGGAAAACCTTTCGGTGCGAGGTCCTGGGAATGAAAGGCCCTGTCAAGGAGCACGAGCAGGAGAAGGCTGCCGCATTCGCAAAAGAGCTGATTTCCTCCATCAGCCGCATGTGAGGTCGAGCGCGACGACGGACCGGGCCGGCAGCGTCACGACAAGCGTGCCGCGGGAAACGGTGACCCCATCGAAAGGGACCGGCGTGACCGCGTCTGGCCGCTCGAAGGTGTTGCGGCTGTCCGTGTCGGGTCCCGTCAGGATCCTCCCCACTGCCTTCCGGGCTTCGGAACCCCGCAGCTCCACGCGCAGCTCCGCCGCCTCCTTGTGGTGGAGGTTGCAGAGGGTGAGGAGAATCTTCTCCGAGCCGTTGCGCGACGCCGAGGCGCTGATCCGCGGCATCGTCTTCCCTTCCCACTCGATGGGCGCGTCCTCGAGCCAGACGGGCAGCGCGACCGCCTCCTGATGGGGCGCGTACATCTCGAACACGTGGTAGGTCGGCGTGAGAATCATCTTCGGCCCGTCGGTGAGGATCATGGCCTGGAGCACGTTGACGGTCTGGGCGATGTTGGCCACGCGGAGGCGGTCCGATCTGCGGTTGAAGATGTTCAGCGTCAGGCCCGCGACGAGCGCGTCCCTGATCGTATTCTGCTGGTAGAGAAAGCCGGGGTTCGTGCCCGGCTCCGCGGTGTGCCATGTGCCCCACTCGTCCATCACCATGGCCACCCTTTTCTGCGGATCGTAGCGGTCCATGATCGTCGCCGTCCTGTCGATGAAACCTTCAATGCCGAGCGCGTTTCTCAAGATCGCGTACCAATCGGAGACGGGGAATCCGGTCGAGGGTCCCTTGTCTGCCCAGACCGCGCCCTTCACCGTGTAGTAGTGGACGGAAAGCCCGTCCATCAGCGCGCCGGCCTCGCGCATGAGGGTCTCGTTCCAGCCGTCGTCGAATCCGCAGGCCACCTTGAAGAGCTTCCTGCCTCCGAAGTGCCGGCAATACCCCTGGAACTTCCTGAACTCCCACGCATACTGCAGGGCGGTCATGGTGCCGCCGCATCCCCAGTTCTCATTGCCGACCCCCCAGAAGGTGGCGTCCCACGGCTCTTCCCGCCCGTTGGCGCGCCTCATGTCGGCCATCGGGCTCTTGCCGGGCATGGTGATGTATTCGAGCCATTCAGCCATCTCGCGGACCGTTCCGGACCCGACGTTGCCGCAGATGTAAGGTTCCGTCCCGACCAGGGAACAGAAATCCAGGAACTCGTGGGTGCCGAAGTGATTGTTCTCCGTTGTGCCGCCCCAGTGGATGTTCACGATGCTCGGGCGGCCGGACCGGAGACCGATACCGTCCTTCCAGTGGTAGGTATCGGCGAAGCATCCTCCCGGCCAGCGGAGGTTCGGCATCCGAAGCTTCGAGAGCGCGGCGATGACGTCGTTTCTCGCCCCCCTCGTGTTCGGAATTGGAGATCCCTCGCCCACCCATATCCCCTCGTAAATGCACCTTCCCAGGTGCTCCGCGAAATGTCCATACACGTGTCGGGAGATCTTGTGCCCGCCCCTGTCAACGTCCACGAACAATCGTTCCATGTTCCCGCTCCTTGTTTCATACTCAGCCATTATATCAGTCCTGGCAATACGCTCCCGGTATTTTTCTTGACAAGACAGCTAAAACCGGCGTACAAGACAAGGTACGTATCAGATGGTTTGATACATTTGGTTCAGGCTATTTGGAACAAGGGATGAAGGCTTCATCCTCTAGAAAGCAAGGAGGGAATATGCGGAAGAGACTATGGTTGGTGATCTGTACTTTGGTCGCATTCGGCGTGACCAGTTTGTACGCCGATATCGACCCGAACAAGGAGGTCGTACCAGGCGTCAAGCGCGGCGATACGATCATCATCGAGGACCCGACCCCCGGCGCGGCTTTTTCCAACCCCGACAGCTTCAACCGGTGGTCCTGCTGGGCAGGAGGCGGGGGTGGCTGGTCCTACGGAATTCAGCAGCTCGGGCTGGACACCCTCTGGTTCATCGATCCGGACGCGGGTATTCCCCGTCCCGGCGTGAAGGACTCCGTCTGGCACAACAGCCTCGCGGCCGCCAAGCCGATCTACAACAAGGACTACACGCAGATGACCGCGAAGCTGAGGAAAGGCATCCTGTGGAGCGACGGCGTGGAGTTCACATCGGCCGACGTCAAGTACACGGTGGAGACTCCTGGCCCAGAACCCCACGATGATCTTCGGCTCGTCCTTCAAGGTATCCGTCAAGAGCGTCGAAACGCCGGACAAGTACACGGTTGTCTTCAACCTCAATGCGCCCAACAGCCGCTTCCACCGCAACTTCACGGTGCGCTGGCAGGGCTGCTTCATCATGCCGAAGCACGTCTGGGAGAAGGCGGTCACGAAGCCCGGCGATGCGATCACCTACAATTTCAACCCGCCGGTGACCCTCGGAGCGTACGTCCTCAAGGACTATGACAAGCAGGGCAAGTGGTACCTCTGGGAGCGGCGCGCGGACTGGAACAAGACGAGCATCGCGGATTTCGGCATGCCGGTGCCCAAGTATGCGATGTACCTTACGGACCTCCCCAACGACAAGAAGGTCATCATGCAGCTCAGTCATGACCTCGACATGGTCCACGAGGTGACCCCAGAGGGCATGGTCCAGCTCGCCAAGAGCAAGAGCAACACCAACTGGTTCCAGGGATTTCCCTTCGGACATCCGGACCCGACCCTCATCTCCATCCTGATGAACAACGCGAGAGACCCCTTCGACAAGGCCGATGTTCGCTGGGCCCTCGCGCTTGCCACCGACGTTGTGAAGGCAGCAATGGGAAGCTACAATGGGGCTGTCCAGATCTCGCCCATTCTGTACCCGCCCACGGGCACCTCGCGGAAATACTACTTCGATCCCCTGCAGCCCTTCCTCAAGGATTTCACGATCGACGCGGGAAAGGCCGGCAAGATAAAGCCCTATGACACCACCATTGCGCAGAAGATCGCCGACGCGGCGCGGCCGCAGTTCGGAGACCAGGTTCCCAAGGCACCCAACCGCATCGCGGGCATGATCGGCCAGGGTTGGTGGAAGTACGATCCCAAGGCCGCCGCTGCGCTTCTGGAGAAGAACGGCTTTACCCAGAAGGGCGGCAAGTGGTACAAGCCCAACGGGGAACAGTTCAAGATCGTCCTGCAGAACCAGGGCCCGGACCGGCCGATCCTCCAGCGCCTCACCACGACAATCGCGGAGCTGTGGACGAACTTCGGCATTGAAACGACCGCCATCTACTCCCAGGACGACGGCACCAACCGCAACCTCGGCAATTTCGACGGTTACGTGTTCTGGAACATCGAGACCTGGGGCGGTCACCCCGACATGAGCTACTTCATCGAAGCGTTGAGCTCCAAGTTCTACACGCCCGTCGGGGAGGTGCACAACGGCCCCAACCCGATCCGGTACAAGAACGCGGAGCAGGACAGGATCATCGAGGAGATCCTCAAGTCCGACTTCGATTCGCAGAAGAACATCGATCTCGGGATCCAGTGGCTGAAGCTCATGGTCAAGGACATGCCGGAGATCCCCTTGTTTGCGTACAACGTGTTCGTCTCCCAGGACAACACCTACTGGACCGGCTACCCGAATTACGATAAGCCGTACGCGAACCCCGTGACAAACTGGACGAACGGCCGTTATATCTTCACGCAGCTCAAGCAGATGCTGCCGCCCAAGAAATAGCGGTATCTGGGAAGTAGTCCATCACTGAGCGCCCCCGCCCCCGCGGGGGCGCTCGTCATCAATCCGACCCTGTCGGAGTCCAGGGGGTTCCATGCCGAACCGAGGCGTCTTCTCCAAATCGTTCTTCAAATACCTGGCGCAGCGCGTTGGACAGTGCATCCTGGTCGTCTTCATTGGCATCACCCTGACGTTCCTGCTTCCGCGCCTGGCGCCGACGAACCCGATCGAGATGAAAATTGACCAGATGATGTCGGGTCCTATGAGGGTGTACCCGGAGGCCGTCGCGGCCTTCCGGCAGGCCATGTACGACCTGTACGGCCTCAAGGGAAATCTCGGCGAGCAGTATATCGCAACCTGGGCGCGGTTCTTCCGCGGCGACCTCGGTCCCTCCCTCACCACATATCCACGGCCGGTGAGCCATCTCATTCGACGAGCCATGCCCTGGACAATCGGCCTGCTTTTGACAACCGCAATCCTCTCCTGGCTGGCCGGCAATCTGCTCGGCGGGCTCGCCGGCTACCATTCCGACAAGCGCTGGACGAAATGGGTCGAGCTGACCGCGAACTGCATCCGCCCGATCCCTTACTATATCTTCGCCTTCGTCCTGCTGATCGTCTTCTGCTTTCTGGTGCCGATCTTCCCAAGCTCGGATGCATACGACCGAGGCGTGAAGGAAGGACTCAATCTGAGGTTCATTGTGAGCGTCCTCTATCACACCTTCCTTCCGGCACTGTCCCTCGTTCTTACCGGCGTGGGCGGTTGGCTCCTGGGCATGCGCGCCCTGGTGTCGAACATCGTTTCCGAGGACTACGTTCAGTATGCCGAGTTCGCCGGGGTCCGCAAGAGCACGATCCTCGGGAAATACGTCATGCGCAACGCGCTCCTCCCGCAGCTCACGGGGCTGGGACTGGGCCTGGGGACCATCTTTTCGGGCGCCCTGATCACCGAGTATGTCTTCGGAATACCCGGCATTGGCTTGATCTCCTACAGGGCGATCGTGAATTTCGACTACAGCCTGATCATGGGCATCTCCATGTTTTCGATCGTGGGAGTCTCGGTAGCGGTGCTCATCGTGGATCTGCTCTACCCCTTCTTCGACCCACGCGTGCGCCTTCAATAGGGGAAACCGCAATGCGCAAAGCCTTCTCCGGCCTCTGGAAGACCTCCGGCTATTTCCGCTTCGGCATCGTCTCCATCTCCTTTGCCGTTCTCATGTTCGTCCTGTCGTTTTTCTCGCCGTACAAGCCGATGGAGTCCTTCGTGGTCCCGAACAACCTGCCGCCGTCCCTCGCTCACTTGTTCGGCACCACGTCGCGCGGGCAGGATCTGTTCTGGCAGATGACGGTTGCCCTGCGCAATTCGCTGCTGTTCGGCGCGGTGACCGCCGCGCTCTCGCGGGTCATCGCGATATGGGTCGGGATGTACGCCGGCTACCGGGGCGGTCTCATCGACAAGGCGATAATGGCGGTCAACGACAGCTTCATCATCCTGCCGGTGCTGCCGATCCTGCTCCTGGTGCAGTTCCTGGTCCGGGAGAAGATGAACTGGTTCTACATGGCGTCCATGCTTGCCCTGCTGGGCTGGCCCTACGATGCCCGGCTCATCCGCGCCCAGGTCCTGAGCCTCAAGGAACGCATCTTCTCGGAAACGGCGGTGTTCTGCGGCATGCCAACCAGGCGCATCATCATCAAGGAGCATTTGCCCTACGTGATGCCCATCATCTTCGCCACCACCATCAACAACTTCCTCTGGTCGATCGGTCTGGAGGTCACGCTCTCCATTCTTGGCCTTACAAACATCAACAACGCCTCGATCGGAGTGGTGATCTTCTGGGCCAACCAGCACCAGGCAATGATCTCGGGCACCTGGTGGTGGCTGGCCGCCCCGGTGGGCATTACCGTCTTCGTCTTTGCGGGCCTGTACCTGCTCGCAGTGGCCCTGAACGAGTACATCGATCCTCGCACGAGGCTCAGCATGAAGGCGGTCGCGGCATGACGACGGAAGTGCTTCGTACGCAACGCGCTTCATGCCTCCTACGTGACGCACCTGTTCGGCACGGATCGCGAGGTCAGGGTCGTCGAGGACGTGAGTCTTTCGATACGGCGCAACGAGGTCTTCGGGATCGCCGGAGAGTCCGGCTGCGGCAAGACGACGCTCCTGAAGCTCGTGGCGGGCTTCTGCCGGCCTCCGTTGTTCGTCCAGTCGGGTTCGGTCGAGTTCGTCGGCGAACGGGGAAACGTTCTGTCCCTGCTGGAGGCAAGCCCTGACGAGCTCTACGGGATCCGTTGGCGCCAGATTTCCTACATCATGCAGGGCTCGATGAACGTGCTCAATCCGGTCCGCAAGGTCTACAAGAGCTTCCTCGATTTTGCCTACCCCCACATGGGCCGAATGACCGAACACGAGTTCCGCATGGTGGTGATCGATCACCTGGGCAAGCTCCGACTCGGCAGAGAGGTCCTCAACTCCTTTCCGCACGAGTTGTCCGGAGGCATGCGGCAGCGCGTCACGATCGGTCTCGCCACCATCTGCAAGCCTTCGATCATCATCGCGGACGAGCCCACCACCGCGCTGGACGTGGTCATCCAGCGCGAAACCCTCGGCCTCATGAAACGGATCCAGCGGGAGCTCGCCCTCACGATCGTCCTCGTGACCCATGACCTTGCCGTGCATGCCAACATGGCGGATCGGATTGCGATCATGTACGCGGGAACCATCGTCGAGGAGGGCTCGACGGCGGATATTTTCGAGAAACCTGCCCATCCGTATACGAAGCACCTGATCGGGTCCCTGCCGCGAATCGGGGACAAGGAGCGCCGGGGCTTCCTCAAGGGCGCTCCGCCCAACCTGGCGGCGCCCCCGAGCGGGTGCCGCTTCCATCCCCGCTGCCCCATCGCCGTCGCGCGATGTGCGGTGGAGGCACCGACGCTCAAGCCGTGCGCGGGCGGGACGAGGGCCGCATGCTTCCTGGCGGAATAGGACGTTGGGGGACCCTGTGAGCGACACTGCTGAGCTTCTCTCCGTTCGAGGCGCGAAGAAGGTCTTCCGGCTGGGAGGTATCCTGGGCAAGGAGATCGTGGCCGTCAACGAGGTGAGCTTTTCCCTCCTCAAGGACAAGCCTGATATCTTCTCGATCATCGGTGAATCGGGGTCCGGCAAGACAACCCTCTCGCGCATGATCCTGCGCCTCCTCCTGCCCGATTCGGGCACCATCGAGCTGAACGGGAAGGACGTCCATGCGATAAGGGGGCGGCGCGCGATCGTCGAGTACATGCGCAACGTCCAACCGATCTTTCAGAATCCATTCGAGACTTTCAATCCCCTCGACCGTGTCGAGGGGTTCCTCCAGGAGACCGCGAAGAATTACCATACCGGCGAATCGAGACCGCAGTCGCGGGACAGGGTGGAGATGGCGTTGAACGTCGTAGGGCTGTCTCTCTCCGAAGTGGGCGGCCGCTACCCCCACGAGCTCTCCGGCGGCCAGCTTCAGCGCGCCTCCATTGCCCGGGCGATCATCCCGGGCCCCAGCATCCTTGTGGCGGACGAGCCGGTCTCCATGGTGGATGCATCCCTGCGGATGAGCATCGTCAACCTGTTCCAGGACCTCAAGAACCGGCTCGGCACTTCGATCATCTACATCACACACGACCTGGCCACCGCGTACTACATCTCGAACAGGATCGCCATCATCCACAAGGGCTTCTTCGTCGAGCAGGGAGACACGGCGCAGATCCTCACGGCTCCGCGACACCCCTACACAAAGCTCCTTGTCCGGTCCGCTCTGGATCCCCGGCCGGGCGCGACCTCTCTGGCCGATTCAGAGGCGGTGGCGGGAGGCGAGGAGGAGTACCTGGCACCGGGCTGCAAGTTCGCCGCGCGGTGTCCTCACGTTATGGACGTATGCCGACAAAGGGTTCCTCCGCCTGTCACGGTGGAGGGCCGGCAGGTCCGCTGCTTCCTCTATGGCGGGACTGATACGCGCTAGAGTGATCCTGGACAAAGAGTATCGAATTGGTGACGCGGACAAACCGCGGGGAGTGCTACTTGAGCTCCATTCGGTATATGGAGATCGACCAGGCCGGTAGATTGAAGCGGGAGCCGGTCTGCGCAAATGCCTCTTCCCTCAGCACCACGTTCGGAGCTTTGCCAGGCTCATTGGAGGCCATGGGATTCGGCCCCGAAATGACGCTCCTGGTTGCCTTGCCGGAAAGCTTCAGCGAACCGGGATCCACGGAGAGACTTTGCGGGCTTGCACCGGTGTTCACAATGGCCAACGTCAGCGTCTTTCTGTCCTCGGTGAGGGCCGCGGAGACATCCAGCGTGCCGGACTGCCCCGAGAGGGCGACCGGGATCGAGCCGAAGCGGTTCCGATAGAGCTTCAGCGCCAGGCCCGTCGTGTCAAGAACGGCCGCTGTCCGGGAGGTCTTGATCGCGCCGATGACGTTGACCGTCTGCGCATAGTTGGCCATGAAGTACAGGTCGCTGTTCCGGAAGAACGCGTGAAGCGCCCGGGCAATCCCGAGCGCGTCCTTGAGGTGATATTGAACGCCGAGCTCGCCATAGACATACGGACCGTACCAGTAGTTCCACTCGTCCATGGCTATCCGGATGTCCCGCCCGGATAGCTCGGGAATCGATTGCCGGTACTGGTGATGCGCCTGGGCGATCCGGTCGATGTCGTCTGCGAGCTGCCGCGAATGGGCATCGACGTCCCTGATCTCCTTGCGGTAGATGTGCTCGCTGATCAGGTCCATCCGGGCCGCGCTCTCCTTCAATATCGTCTCGTCCCACTTCCCCACCGAGCCCACCCCGACCACGTGCGCGTTCGGGTCCACTTTGCGGATCGCATCCACAATGCTGTTGTGCTTCTTGACGTAGTCCTCTATCGGCATGTGGCCGAGCTGCCATTCCCCGTACATCTCGTTGCCCACTGCCCACCAGCCCACGCCGAAGGGCTCGGGGTGACCGTTAGCCGCGCGAAGCTTCCCCATGGGCGTGTCCGCCGCCCCGTTGAAATACTCGACCTCGTCCACGACCTCTTTCACTGTTCCCAGGCCCGTGTTGAGCGCCACGTAGGGCTCAGCGCCGATCATGGCCATCAGTCTCATGTACTCGTGGATGCCCACGTCGTTCGGCTCGACCCCTTTCCACGCAGGGTTCTGCCGGGGCGGGCGACGGTCCCGATCTCCGATGCCGTCCCGCCAGTCATAGCCGCTCACGAAATTCCCGCCCGGCCACCGATAGATGGGAGAGTCCAGCTCTCTGAGCAGGGCGATGACGTCAGGTCTCCATCCTTCGAGGTTGTCCGCCGGCATGAGGGAGACCGCACCGACCTCGAAGGTCCCCTTCCCCTTTCCCAGGATCTCGATCCGCGCATTGTCGCTCGCTGACGGCGCCACAAAGCTCAACGGGAAAGTCTTGAAGCCCGAGCCCGTCTGGCCGATTGCGTTCTCAACCGCCTCACCTGAATCCGTGACGAGCCGCACCACAACGGATATCCCCGGGGCCTCCGACAGGACGATCCTCCCGGAATAGGTCTTGCCCTTCACCAGGGCGAGTCCCTCCTGGGAGATGCCGGCCGCGTTCGCGTCACCCGGCAGGCTTATGACCGGCGAGTGGATGCCGGTAAACGGGCTGCCCGTGTCCATGGTGACGGTGCCCGCGGGTCCGACGACCTTCCATGGCGAGGCCTGGAGGTAGTCATAGGGTCCCGATCCCCAGTAGGAATCTACAGCCGTCCCCCACGGGTGATAGCGATCGGTAACGAGAAAGAAAAACTTGCGGTCCTCCAGCATCTCCGCCCAGAGTCCCCCGTAGATGCAGCGGCCCAGGTGCTCGATAAACTGCCCGTAGAGGTACTTCGAGATCGGGGCGCCGGTTTTCTCCGCGTTGATTTTGACCTGGAGTGGATCGCCTGAAGACTCGAAAAGAGTGACGAGCAGAAACAAGGCAATGAACATCCGCATGGCCGCCCCCTGCCGGGATGATAGACGAACAGCCCGCGGGTCTCAAGGGAGCGCACGCTCTCGGCTACGGACTGCTCGCGATTGCGTTCTGGCGTGGCTGTGAATGGAGAAAGGGCCTCTACCTGCCGGCCGGGGGCCGCCTGGATTTACGGTAGCGGCGGATCAGGGTGTTTGTCGAGCTGTCGTGATTCAAGGAAGGCTCGGCGCCGCTCTCCAGCTCGGGGACGATGCGCCCGGCAAGCACCTTTCCCAGCTCGACCCCCCACTGGTCGAACGAGTCGACCTGCCAGATCACGCCCTGCGCGAATACGCAGTGCTCATAGAGCGCCACAAGCTTGCCGAGAGCTGCCGGGGTCAACCGGTCCATGAGGATCGTATTGGAGGGACGGTTGCCCTCGAAAGTCCGATGCGGGACCAGCCATGCGGGAGTACCCTCGGCCTGAACCTCTTCCGCGGTCTTGCCAAAAGCCAGCGCTTCCGCCTGGGCAAAGACATTCGCCAGGAGCAGGTCGTGGTGACGGCCCAGGGCGTTCAGGGGCTCGGCAAACGCGATGAAGTCGCACGGGATCAGCTTGGTGCCCTGGTGAATGAGCTGGTAGAAAGAGTGCTGGCCATTGGTGCCCGGCTCGCCCCAGTAGACCGGTCCAGTCTGCCAGCTCACCTCGGAGCCCTCCAGGGTGACGTGCTTGCCATTGCTTTCCATGGTCAGCTGCTGGAGGTAGGCGGGGAAACGCTTCAGGTACTGCTCATACGGAAGCACCGCGACGGTCTGCGCGTCGAAGAAGTTGTTGTACCAGAGCCCCAGGAGGGCCATGAGAACCGGGATGTTCTGCGCAAAAGGGGCGGTCCGAAAATGCTCGTCCATCTCGTGGAACCCGTCGAGCATGGCGCGGAAGCTCTCCGGGCCGACGGCGAGCATGGTCGAAAGGCCGATGGCGGAGTCCATCGAGTAGCGGCCGCCCACCCAGTCCCAGAACCCGAACATGTTTGCCGTATCGATGCCGAATTTCGCCACCTGCTCCGCATTGGTGGACACCGCGACGAAATGCCGCGCCACGGCGGCGGGATCCTTCAGCGCGGCAAGGGCCCAGTCACGGGCCGTGTGCGCGTTGGTCATCGTCTCCAGGGTCGTGAAGGTTTTCGACGAGATGATGAAAAGCGTCTCCGCCGCGTCCAGGTCGCGCACGGCCTCGGCAAAGTCGGTGCCGTCGATGTTGGAGACGAACCGGAATGTCAGGTCACGCCGGCTGTAATGCCGCAGCGCTTCGTACGCCATGACCGGGCCCAGGTCGGAGCCGCCGATCCCGATGTTGACGATGCTGCGGATCGGCTTTCCCGTGTGACCCTTCCACTCCCCGCTGCGCACCCGGGCCGCGAACCCGGCCATCTTGTCCAGCACGGCATGGACCCGGGGAACCACGTCCTCCCCGCCGGTGACGATTGACCGACCCCTGGGGGCGCGCAGGGCAACGTGCAGGACGGCCCGGTTCTCCGTGACATTGATCGTCTCTCCGCCGAACATGGCGTCGATTCCGCCCCTGAGGCCGGATTCCTCCGCCAATCTCAGCAGGAGGACGAGAGTCTCGTCGGTGATGAGGTTCTTCGAATAATCGAAGTAGATGCCGACTGCCTCGGCGGTCATGCGCTCTCCGCGACGGGGGTCCTCCGCGAACAGCTTTCGGAGCGGCAGGGCCTTCACCTTCCTGTAGTGGGCTTCGAGGGCCTTCCATGCCGCATAGTCCGTGAGACGCGTCACGCGCGTTTTTTTTGTCATGGTGCTTTCCTTCGGGCGGGCCGCAGGTGCGGGGCGTGAAAAAAAGGGCGGCGCAGGACGCCGCAAATGAAAGGGCGGGCTCGAAGCCCGCCCCGCCATACCCTAGTAAACCGTCTTCCAATCCGCGATGTTGGCCTTGTCGAACTTGAACGGGGGGCCGAGCAGGACTTCGGTTCCGCCGTCCGGTGCCTTCGTGATCGTGTAGTCTCCAAGGCGTCCCGCCTTGAACTTGTCTCCGACCGCGCCGGTGATCTTCCCGGAAACGAGCGCCGTTGCCGTGTATGCGCCGAGGTACCCGACATCGATCGGGTTCCAGAGGAACATGTACGGGCAGACGCCGTTTTCAATGTAGGTGGCCATCTCGGACGGGAGCCCGAGGCCGGTGAGGAACACCTTGCCGCCGAGTCCCTTGTCCGTGAGCACCTTGCCCGCCGCGGCGATGCCGACGGTGGTGGGGGCAATGATGACCTTCAGGTTGGGGAACGACTGGAGGAGGCCCTCCGCTTCGGAGACCGACTTGTCACGGATGTCGTCCCCGTAGGCGACCTTCACGAGCTTCACGTTGGCGTACTTCGGATCCGTGAGCTCCTTCTTCATGTAGTCGATCCAGAGGTTCTGGTTGGTCGCCTGGCTCGTGGCGGAGAGAATGGCGATCTCGCCCTTTCCGCCGCACATGTCGTACGCGGCCTGGATCAGGGTGCGGCCGATCTTCTCCGAGTCCGCCTGGTTGACGTGCGTCAGGCGGCTGGCCGGGTTGACGCCGGAGTCGAGGGAGAACACCTTGATCCCCGCGTTCTTGGCCTTTGTGAGAACAGGCTGCAGAGCGTCCTTGTCATTTCCGACGATGCAGATTGCCGCAACTTTCTGTGAGATAAGCTGCTCGAGTATCTGGATCTGCGCCTCAGCGGTCGGCTGATCGGGGGCGCGCAGGATTGCCTGGAAACCCTGCTCCTCGATGCCGGCCTTGAAGCCGCCCATCTGCTTGTCGCCGTACGGGTTGCCCGTATTCTTGAACACGATGGCATACTTGTCCCCGGTCTTTGCCGGTTCGGCGCCGCCGGTGGCAAATGCCGGCAGGGCGATGGCCATGATCCCGAGGACCATGACCGCTGTGAAGATGACCTTTCGCATAGACTCCTCCTCCTACGAATTGCTTGCGCCCGGTTGCTCCGGTGGGGTGATGGATTTCACCGCAGAGGGCACCGCGCGTTGAGTACCGCGAAACCTGATATTGAGAACGAGAACCGAGAGAATCAGCAAGAGCCCTACGATTATCAATAGCACTTGCGCCTGTATGTTGACGAGCCCGAGCCCGTAGTTGAGAAAACCGATGATGAATATGGCGAGCAGCGGCCCCGCCATTCTCCCCTTGCCGCCGGATGTGCTCACTCCGCCCAGCACGACCATTGCAATGACCTCGAGCTCATAGCCCTGGGCCACATTGGGCCGGGTGCTTCCCATGCGCGACGTGAGGAAAAGGGCGGTCACCCCGGCCATGAGGCCCGTCAGCACCATCACGATCATGATCACCGAATCGGTCTTTATGCCCGAGTACCGGGAAGCGGTGAGGTTGTTTCCCATGCCGTAGATCTTGCGTCCGAAGCTCGTCTTGTGAAGGAGAAGCCCGAACACAATGGCGCAGACCGCGAAGACGATCAGGATGATGGGCACTTTTCCAATGGAACCCCAGCCGAGGGAGGAATACCAGGTGGGGAACTGCCCCGAAGCCTGGTCCGTCAGTATCACGTATGCGATGCCGCGGAATATGATCATCGTTGCGAGGGTGACGATGACCGAGGAGAGCTCCTTGAACTTCGTCATGAGAATGCCGTTCACGAGGCCGCACGCGGTGCCCACCGCCAGGCACAGGAGGACCGCGAGCGGCATCGGCAGGCCCGCGTTGTAGGTGACGGCCATGATCACGGCGGAGAGCGCGACGCTGGACCCCACGGATATGTCGATGCTCCCCAGGATGATGACCATGGTCATGGGCAGCACGAGAAACGCCTTGTCCAGGAACGACATCGGCGTGCCGAGGAACGTGTCCACGTTGAAATAATAGGGAGAGAGGGTGCTGTTGACTATGTTGACGGCGATGAAGATGAGGACGAGCAGCCACTCCCACTGGAAAAAGAATGTGCGCCAGCTCCACAACTTGACCGCCCGTATCGATCGATCGATCATGACTTTCTTCCTTAAATAGCGCGCCTGCGGAGCGCAAAGCGCTGGTTGTTTCTCTTGACCAGCACGTTGGTGAGAACAGCGGCAAGGATGACGACTCCCTGTATTGCCTGCTGCCAGAAGGGGGATACGTTGATCAGGGGCAGGGCGTTGTTCAGGATCCCCAGGAGAATGGTTCCGAGAATCAGCCCCGACACTTTCCCGCTTCCCCCGGAGATGCTCACGCCGCCCAGAACCGCCGCCGCAATGACGCTGAGCTCGTATCCCGTGGCCGTGTCCCCCTGCGCGGAGGCGAACTTGGCCACCCAGAGCACGCCGGCAAAGCCGGAGAGCGCACCCATCACGGCGTACACGAGGAAGATGATCCGTGTGCGCGGGATGCCCGAAATCGAGGCCGCGTCCGGATTGGATCCCACGGCATAGATCTGGCGCCCGGTCTTCATGTGGTTGATGAAGTAGAAGAAGACGAGATTGATCACCACGGCAAAGATGATCAGGTTGCTGATTCCGAGCACCTTGCCCGTGGCAATCTGCTTGAAGCCCTCCGACATCTGGTACGAGCTGACCCAGGCGCCCTTGCTCACAAGGTAGGTGACGCCCGCGGATGATGTTCATGAAGCCGAGCGTGGCAATGATGGGCAGTACGTTGAACCGCGCGATCACGAGCCCTATGACGGCGCCCACCACCAGCCCGACCGCCGTGCCCTGCAGGAGCGATACAACGGGAGAAATCTCCCGAAACGAGTTCACCGTCAGCGCGCTGATCATGCCGGCCAGCGCAAGGGTTGCGCCGATTGAAAGATCGATGCCCCGGGTAAGGATGACCATCATCATGCCGACGGAGAGAATGCTCAGGATGGCCGTGTTGGCAAGGAGGTCCCGTATATTGGACAGGGTCAGGAAGTTGTGGTTGCGGATCTGGAATATGACGCAGACGATCACGATGAAAAAAAGGAGGCCCAGCTCCCTGAAGCTCTCGGAAAGCGTGGCGGCCCTTCTCATTTTGCCCCCACCGTTTCCGGAATTGCCGCGCGCAGGATCTGCTCCTGGGAGGAGGAGGCGGTATCCATGATCGCCGCGACCCTCCCTTCCCGCATGACGACGATACGGTCGCTCATGCCGAGCACCTCCGGCATCTCCGAGGAGACCATGATGATGCCGTACCCCATCTCGGCCAGGTCATTCATGATGTTGAAAATGGCCGTCTTTGCGCCCACGTCCACGCCCTTTGTCGGCTCATCCAGGATCACGACCTTCATCTGCGCCGTGAGGATCTTGGCCACGATTATTTTCTGCTGGTTGCCTCCCGAAAGAGTAGCGGCAAGATCGAATACGCTGCCCGGCCCTCACCTCGAGCTTTTCCGCGAGCTCCTTGGTGACCATGTTCTCCTTTTTCGTATGGAGCCAGCCCATGGTGCCGAACTTCTTGAGGGTGGGAAGCGTGACGTTCTTGGAGAGCTCCCAGTCCAGCACGAGCCCCTGCCGCAGCCGATCTTCCGGAAGGTAGCCGATGCCCTTGTCGATGGCCTGCGCCGGATTGGCAATGTGCAGTTCCTCGCCGTCCAGCACCACGCGCCCGCTGTCCGGGCTGGTGACGCCGTAGATGGCCTCGCACACCTCGGTGCGGCCGGCGCCGATCAGCCCCGTGATGGCGAGGATCTCTCCCTTGCGCAGGGAGAATGAGACATCCTTGAAGTAGCCTGTCCGGGAGAGGCCCTCCACCTTGAAGATCTCCTCTCCGATCGTGACCGCGCGTTTCGGGAAGAACTGCGTGATCTCCCGGCCCACCATGGCCATGATGACGTCCTCACGGCTGATCTCGTTCAAGTGCCAGGTGCCCACGTACCGCGCGTCCCGGAACACGGTCACACGGGTGGCCAGCCGGTACATGTCCTCCATGCGGTGGGAGATGAAGATGATGGAGACGCCCTTGTCCCGCAGGCCCTCGGTGGTCCGGTAGAGGTCTTCACTCTCCCTGTTCGTGAGGGGCGCGGTCGGCTCGTCCATGATGATGATGCGCGCGTTGCTGGACAGCGCCTTCGCGATCTCCACGATCTGCTGCTGGGCCACCGAAAGGTTTCCCATGAGAGCGCGGGGGTCGAAATCCGCGTCCAGGCGGGCAAGCAGCTCCTCCGCCCTGCCGTGCAGGTCCTTCCAGTCGATCTTGCGCGTGAGGGGCTGAATCTTCTCGTGCCCGATGAAGATGTTCTCCGTGACCGACAGGTCGGGGTAGCAGGTGACGTGCTGGTAGATCGCGGCGATCCCGAGTCTCTGGGAATCCGCGGGGGTGTGTATCTCCACGGGCGCGCCGTCGAAGATGATCTGCCCGGCATCGGGCTGGTACACACCGGTGATGACCTTGATGAGCGTGGACTTCCCCGCCCCGTTCTCCCCGATCAGCGCGTGGATCTCCCCCTGCTTCAGATCGAAGTGAACGTCATCCAGCGCCCTGACACCGGGAAAGGTCTTCGTGATGTGGTGCAATTCCAGAATGCGGTCAGCCACTTTTGCGATCTCCTGTCAACACACCTTGAGACATTCGATCCCCACGAGTCGGGAGAGCTTGTCGATCCGGTCCGCGATATGCCCCGTGCCGATTGCGCAATGGTGCGCGGGCCCGGCCTTCGACCACCTGTCGGTGAACTCCCGGGCCGACAGGGGAAAGCGGTACCTGCTGTTCGTGTTCCCGATCTGGAGCGTCGGGCCGGGCACCGATTCGCCCTCCGCGGTGAGGAGGAAGGTCTTTCCGCCCCTGCCCTGCACCACGGAAAGCAGCGTGACCGGGCCGTTCCTGACGCTCATCTGGATGGAGAGGCCCTTGCCGGGCTTGCCGTGATAGACCGGAAGCGGCACCAGGCCCACGTCCCCCTCCGCGATGGCCGGGTGCGCCGGACCGTCGTGGCCCCACAGGACCACGTCATCGTCGTAGTCGATCGACGTAGAGCTCGGAGAAGGATCCGCCTGCGCCGAAGCAGTCCATGATCTTCATCGCCACGACGTTCTTCACTTCGCACTCTCCGGCCACCGGAACGTGATGCGCCGTGAGGAGCGTGTTGCCCGCGATGACCGAGGTGACGATGTTCTCGTGCTCGTTTCCGTCCACACCTTCGTAGTAGTATGCCATGGCCCCCAGCCGCTTGTCAGCAGTCAAACGGTCCAGTGCGCACGACGTGGCGGCCGCCCGTGCGAGCTCGCCGGGTGAGCACTCGGCGGACACCTTGAACTCCTTTTCGAACTGCCGCAGCTTCCGAGCCGTTTCATCCGCGCTCACCTGGTCACGAAGCTGTTTCAGCAGGTCCATTTCCAGGAGCTCGAAATGGCAGCCGAAGACCTCCGCAAGCTGGGTGACGTCGGTGTACACGTCGAGCATGCCGCCGTAGTAGTGGCCCAGGATGCCCACCCGGGTATCGCGGACCTCCTTCCGCACGATGACGGCATCCACCCAGGCGGCGATCTCTTCCCACGCGCGCCCTTCCTTCAGCCACCCGGTGACCAGGTGATAGTCGATTCCTGCCCTGTTGAATACGTTGGCAATCTCCGGCACGGAGCAGGCCTGGCAGTGGGCCAGCCATTCGCCGGTCATGACGCCCCGGTCCCCCAGCGCGTTGAACTCCTTGTAATTGATGGAAGAAACAGGCTGCAGGTTCAGCACGATGATCGGGACCTGCGTGCGCTGCGCAACGGGCAGCACCGTGTGGGACAGGGCGTACGTGGAGATGTAGAGGAATATCGCATCGACCTGGCGCTCGGTGAAAAGGCCCGCCGCGGAGAGGGCTTTTTCGGGAGTGTCAACGAGACCGGCATCCACTACCTCCACGCGCTGCGAAGAGAGCCGCTCCGCGATATAGCCCTGGTAGCCCAGGAGCCGCTCCTTCAGTCCCTTGAATTGTGGCCAATAGGTATCAAGGCCTATGCCGAACAGCCCGATCTTGCCGCGGTTTCCCATTCCGTCCTCGGATGATTATCCATGGAAGTCTCGACGCCGTGAATGGACTTTTCCTGCGCGCAGATGGAGGAAACCCGAAAAGATGGACAAAACTTGTCGAGAATGGGCAAATGTCGTATAACAAAACGGATGTCCCCGGGAGAGCTGAAAAACAACAAGGCATTCTTCCGCTACCTCACCTACAGCGAAGAAGACGAGAAATGGCAGATCGTCTGCACGGACGCCGGGCACAACGAGGTGGGACCGAATACGATATACCCGCCGCACAAGGAAGGCCATCCGCCGCCTTTCCGGTCGGTCGCGGTGGGGCGGACCCTGGCCGAGTACCAGATCATCTACATTACCAAGGGACGCGGGGTCTTCGAAACCAACCACAGAACGCACGTCGTGGTGCCCGGGTCGATCATGATCATTTTCCCCGGGGTCCCGCACTTCTACAAGCCGGAATACGAGGTGGGCTGGACCGAATACTGGGTGGGATTCAAGGGACCCCACGTGGACACCTTGTGCGAGCAGGGATTTCTTTCCCCCCGGAAGCCGCTGTACGAGGTGGGATTGCAGAACAGCCTGCTCGCGATCTACGCGCAGATCTTCGAGGTCGTCGAGAATCAGCGGCCCCTCTACCAGGTCAGGGCGAGCTCTCTCGTCCTCACCCTCATCGCGGAGATACTCGCGCACGAGCGGAAGAACGTCCAGTACACCCACTCGGAGCAGCTTGTCCAGAAAGCCCGGTTCCTGATGGAAGAGAATATCTACAACGAGATCAACCTCAACGCCATCGGCGAGATGCTCGGCGTGAGCACCTCGCATCTGAACGCGGTATTCAAGTCATACACGTCCATGACGCCCTACCAGTACTTCATCAGCATCAAGATCAGGAAGGCAAAGGAGCTGCTGGAGAGCGGGGGTCTCGCGATCAAGGAAGTGGCGTTCCGCCTCGGGTTCGACGACCAGTACTACTTTTCACGCCTCTTCAAGAAAAAGGCGGGTATCCCGCCGTCGCGCTGGAGCTCATTCGTGCATCAGTAGGGGCGGCGGAGGCGAAGCCGCCTACTTTGCGGCGCCGACGATGGAGTCGATGTCCGCGGCCGCTGATTCCAGGGCCTCTGCCACGCCTTCATCTCCCGAAAAGGCGGAGCGCAGCGCGCGGACCCAGCGCTCTCCGACCTTCAGGTAGCCCGGCACGGGCGTGATGAGAACCCGCGCGTCACTTTCAATAAGGCGCCGCGCCACGGCGTAGAAGTCACCCCACTGGGAGGCGAGCCTTCGGAAAAGGGGATCCTCCCAGGTGCTGCGCCGCGTGGGGTCCATGTTTCCCTCGAAGGCCGCACGCAGCAGGAACTGCTTGCCGGCCGCCCATTCGATGAAACGCCACGCGTTCTCCTTGTTCCGGGACCGGGAGTTCATCACGAGGGACCAGGTCCACAGGTTCGATACCCTGCGGCCCGAGGGCCCGAGGGGAGGCAGCGTATAGCCGACCTTTCCCTTGAGCGCGGACTTGGGATCCAGCTCGTAGAAAGCGACGTAATGGTCCGAGTCCACGATCAACCCGTAGCGGCCGGCGGCGAAATCCATGGCAAGCTCATACCAGCGCTGACTCAGCCAGTCCGGGGGCCCTCCCCTGGCCAGCCCTTCCACGAACGCCGCGGTGGCGGCGATGCCGTCCGCGGAGGCGATTGCGCATCTGCCCTGGTCGTCGAAGTCGCGGGCGCCGTACGCCCAGAACTGGGTGGCGTAGCCCGTGTACATCGTGTGCCAGACCTGGGTGCCCCGCTGGGCGAATCCGCGCGTCAATCCCTTTGACCTCTGCTGAAGAAGCCCGGCGACTGCGAAGAACTGGTCCCACGTGCGCGGAATCTCGCAGTGGTGCTGTTCCAGGAGGGCCGGCACGTACGCAAGGTTGTACGTCTCGCAATTCACCGGGATCTCCCACAGCGCGCCGGCACCCAGCCGATCTCCGAGTTTTCCCGTCCATCGATTGTTCGTCAGGAGGGGCCCGAAGAAATCTTCGACGTCGAAATCGGCGCCGGCGCGCGCAAGGAATGGATCGAGGGGTTCGACGTACTCGGCGCCGATGTGCTCCCACAGCAGCACCGGTCCCGACATGTAGACGTCGGCGCGATCCTCACCGTCCAGATACCCGTGGATCTCGTTGGAGAAGTAAAGATCGCTGGGGATTATCCGGAGATCGAGGTCCTGACCGGTGATCTGCCTGAACTCATCCGCATGACGGACCACTGAATCGACGAAGGCATCGGTATCCGGGCCGAAGAACCTGACCGGTGAGCTCGTATCGTACCTCCTCTAGTCACGCAAGATACTTGGCCCTCAACGCCACCTTGTTGATCTTGCCGACGCTGGTTTTGTCTATTGCATCCACGAACCGTATCTTGATGAGGAAAGCCTCGCGGGGAAGCACGCCCTTGTCCGCGTAATTCTTCACGTGCGCGGACAGCTCCTTCTCCGCGACCTTCTGATCCTTTTTCAGCACGACGAGCGCCACGGGGATCTCTCCCCAGGTGACATCGGGCTGGCCGACGACCGCGGACTCCGCCACGGCCTGGTGCGTGGAGAGGATGTCTTCCAGCTCCAGCGAGGACAGCCACTCTCCTCCCACCTTGATGATGTCCTTGCTGCGGTCCGTGATGCGGACCGATCCGGCGGCGTTCATGCAGGCTATGTCCTGCGTATGCATCCAGCCGCCCTCCCAGAGCCTCTGCGAGTTTGTCTGGTCCTTGAGGTACCCCTGGGTGAGCCACGGCGCGCGCACCACGATCTCGCCGCTCGCCTTGTCGTCCCGGGGCACTTCCCCGCCTTTCTCGATCGATGACCTTGAGGTTGACGAGGGCGAACGGCCTGCCGGTGCGGCAGCGCAGGTCCGCCTGTTCCTCCATTCCCAGCGTCAGCTGCTCCGTGCTGAGCTGGCTCAGCGTCAGGACCGGGCACGATTCCGAAAGGCCGTAGCCGACGGAGACGTCCACTCCCCGCTTGAGCGCGGCGATTGCCACAGACTTCGGAAGGGCCGCGCCGCCGATGAGGACCCTCCAGCCGGAAAGGTCCACGGCCGCGGCCGCCGGGCTGTTCACCAGCATGTTCAGGATTGTGGGGACGCAGTGGGAGAAGGTGACCTTTTCTTCCGCAATCAGCTTGAGGAGGATTTCCGGCACGTACTTGCCGGGATAGACCTGCTTGACCCCGAGCATCGTCGCCACGTACGGGATGCCCCAGGCGTGCACGTGGAACATCGGAGTCAGCGGCATGTACACGTCTTCCCGATGAAATCGGCCCTGCGTGACGGCGGTGCCGAGCGTGGCAATGGCGCCAAGGGTGTGCAGGACGAGCTGGCGATGGCTGAAGTACACCCCCTTGGGCATGCCCGTTGTACCGGTTGAATAGAACGTGGTGGCGCGCGTGTTTTCGTCGAAGTCGGGAAACTCCTTTATCGGCTCAGCGGATGCCAGGAGGGCTTCATACTCAGCGTCGAGCGTCACCGCGGGAGGAGTGCCGGTTTCATTGATGAGGACGAACTTCTTCACCGTGTCGATTCGGCCCTTGATCTGGTCCAGGATCGGCAGAAAATCCGAGTTGACGATGATGACCGCGTCCTCGGCGTGGGAGATCGTGTAGACGAGCTGCTCCGCGGAGAGACGGACGTTGACCGTGTGCAGGACGGCGCCGATCATGGGAACGGCGAAGAAGCACTCCAGGTAGCGGTGGCTGTCCCAGTCCATCACGGCCACCGTATCACCCGGCTTGACTCCGATTTTTCCAAGAGCCGTGGCGAGCCGGCGGACCCTCTCCTGGAACTGCCGGTAGGTGAAGCGCAGCGTCCCGCGATAGACGATTTCCTGGTCGGGATTGTCTACCACGGGCCCGAACATGAGATTCTTGATCAGGAGGGGGTAGCCGTAGGCGGATTCAGTTTTGAAAATGAGATTCTCCATTGTGTCTCCTCGGGGTGAGTGAAACCGAAATGTCGGATCTTGACAACCGGCAGCGCATGCGACTGGATCATATCCAGATTGGAAAAGCCTCTGTACCTTTCCGCGTCCAGCCACTACAGCCTCTATCGCCCCACCCTCTGCGAAAGGCGCGTCTACCTTGCCGCGCATGGGGAGCCTTCGCCGCCGGCATCCGATTTCGATGTCCTGCTGAGAGACCTGGGCGAGCGGCATGAAAAGGAGCACCTTGCCGCCTTTCCGCAGTACAAGGATTTGAGCGACGGAAATCTTGCGGACCGCGCGCAGCGCACGCGGGATGCGGTTGCGCACGCGGAGCCGGTGATCTACCAGGGAGCACTTCGCGCCGCGTTCCCGGGTTCCCGCGACATTGTGTCGGGCAGCCCGGATTTCATGATCCTCGACGGGCAAAGCTACCGCATACGGGACTGCAAGCTCGCGCGGAGCATGGGCAATGGCAGGCACCCGGAGATCGATCTCCAGCTCCAGACCTACGGGTGGCTCTTCGAAAGGACTTTCTCCAGGCCGCCGTCGGCGCTCGAGGCATATCTCGGGAACCGCACCATCAGCGCAACTCCCTACCGCGGCGCCGAGAGCGCAGTGAAAGAGATTGGCCGGATCCGCGAGCTCTCCCTTCGGGAGGACGAGCCCTATGATCCGGTCGGGTGGACAAAGTGCGGCGCGTGCGTCTTTCGCGAGCGGTGCTGGACCATGGCGGAAAAAGCGCATGACGTGTCCGTCATTTACCGGG
Organism: uncultured Spirochaetota bacterium; assembly: GCA_963734545.1. GTDB lineage: Bacteria > Spirochaetota > Spirochaetia > SZUA-6 > Fen-1364 > Fen-1364. Next base: position 229,067 of record CAVTHO010000004.1, read on the forward strand.
TGGACAAGGGGACTGCGCGGGCGCTGCGTGACAGGGGGATCACGACCTGGGACCAGCTCCTGGACCGCATGGACGCCAGAGCGCTGGCCAGATTGAAAAGACCGTGGGGCCCCCGCACCCAGAAGGTCGGCGGGCAGGCTGCGCGGATTCTTGCGCAGGCCCGGGCGCTCGCGGAGGGCAGGGTCGTCAGGCTCGGCAGCTTCGATCTGCCGCGCGCGGCGAGCCTTGTCATGTTCGACCTGGAGGGCATTCCTCCCCAGTACGAGGAGCTGGACAAGGTGTACCTGTGGGGCATCCAGGTGTACGGACCCGCCGGCGCCGTCGGTCCCTACACTCCGGCCACTGCCGGGTTCGGGCCTGAAGGGGACCGCGCAGGATGGGAGCGATTCCTCGCGAACGCGCGTGAGATCCTGAGAGAGCGCGGGGATGTCCCGTTCGTCCACTGGCACGACTACGAGAAGAACAAGCTCAGGGAGTATGTCGCACGGTACGGAGACCCGGACGGAACAGCGGCACGGGTCCTCGCCGCGTGTTTCGATCTCCTGCCGGTGGTGAGGGACTCCCTTGCGCTGCCCGTGCCGAGCTACAGCCTGAAGGCCGTAGAGGGACTTGCCGGATTCGAGCGGACGATGAAGGAGTTCGGAGGGGACTGGTCCATCGGCCGCTACATCCGCGCGGTGGAGAATGAAGACGAGGCGGAACGCCGCGCGATCATGGACGAGATCCTTCGCTACAACGAGGAAGATCTCAAGGCAACGTGGGCTGTCTTCCAGTGGGTGAAGGGGCTAGCAGGGTAAATACTTCGAGGAGGGCGGAGTCGCCTCCCACGTTCCCGGGGAAAACGATGTAGGGAACGTCATTCCATTGCCCTTTGCCGGTCAGCCGCCAGACCGGAACACCCTTGATCACCTGGCCCAGTACATCTGCCGCCTCCACCCCCAGGGCGCTCCGCGCGAGCTCGATGCTCGTGATCCCGCCCTTTGCAATGATATAGGCCGGTCTCCCCGTGATACGGCGCACCGTTTCACACAGGGCCGCCATGACTGCCTTGCCCGTTGCCAGGAAATCCTCGGACTGATCCCGCGTGCGGGAAGTGAAGATCACCGGTGTGGTCCCGCGCTCCAGGCACAGGCTTGCTTCACGCGCAATGCGTGCGACCTCCGGCGAGGATACCTGCAGCTCGATTCCCTGGACCCCCTTCGCGCGCAGGAGCATCTCGAGCTGCCGGGTGGTTTTCGTCACGTAGGAGCCGATGACGACGAGCCCTGCCCTTCCTTCCGGCTCGATCCCTTCCCGGGTCAGGAGAGGCCGGTCCTCGATACCCGCGCGCGCCTTTACGAAAGAGGCTGCCGTGCGATAGACAAAGCGTTTGCCGCGGCTTTCCGCCTCGATGACACCGAGCGCCAGCGCTTCCAGGTCTTCGTAACCGGCCGCATTTGCGACGATCGGAATTCCTTTCTCCGCCCGGCAGAGGACCTCTGCAGCGAATGCAGGGCCCTTCAGCCTCAGCTCCCGGACCGGGATGCTCATGACGTCGCGGGCCTTCGTGTTCCCCCTGCTCTTTTCTTCCACCCAGTCCTTGAGGTTGCTGTGCCGGAAGCCAAAGTCAGGGTCGCGCGCGAACTCGGTCAGATGCGCCGCAACGAGCTCCGTCCCCTCGTCGACCCAGTGGATGTCGTTGAGGGTATAGCGCCCCGCTTCGAAGAATGCGGGCACGAGGATGACGCCGTCGATCGGACGGGAGAGCTCGGACACGAGCGCCGAGACCTCGGCGGGGAAATGGCCGCGCAGCGTGCTGTCGCTGCGCGAAGCCACCACGAAATCCACGGCCGCTGCCGCGGATGTTCTTTGCAGTGCGCGGCCCAGCTCCGCGGCAAGCCCCGCCGCCTGGGCCTCGGGAAGACTGCGGGAGTTCGTGGAGATATAGAATACGGGGTCCCCGCGGCGGAGCGCCGCGGCGAGCGTCGATTCCGACCAGTCCATGTAGACCCGCACCCCGTGAACCGTCTGTGTCCCGGTCGGGTCATCATCGATCACGACGAGCCGCTTTCCCGACTTCTCGAGGCTGCTCCGGATCGCGCCGCGGGCGCCCGTGATTCTCATGGGCGCGGGAAGCTGCGACAGCGCGGCGGCAAGCGTCATGCGCCCGAGCCGTTCCGCCCGTTCTTCCTTGCGCAATGGAGACAGGCGCACCCCCTGGGCTTTATGAACTCGTCGAAGTACTCTTTTCCATAATCGTATGAGAGCTCTTCCCCCGCGGAGATGTTCCTCTTCGCGTATATGAAGATCTTCAACCGGGAAACCTGCGCCACGCAATTCGGCCTGCAGGAGTGATTGATATAGCGGCTCAGGTTCTCCCGGCCGCTGCCGTCAACGGTCCATCGCTTGTTCACCTGGAAAAGGTAGCGGCTGTTGAGGAGATCCGCTTCCGCGTTCGGCAGGAGCCTGCCCGTGTACTCAATGACAAGGTCCCCTTTTGAAATGCGCCTGCTCGCGAAAAGCCCCAGCCCGATTGGCGTCCGTCTCAGGGCAAACTTGCCGTTGGTTCCTCCCATATGAGTGGCATAGTTTGTATCAGACATTCCCGCGCGATGCAATGGCGCAGCAACTCGTGTGCTTCCCGGAAGCTGCCGCAGGCCAGCCATGGGCCCAGGTGATCAAGAAACTCCTGGCGGGGCAGGGCGATGACCACGCGTGCGGTCATGAATGCCTGCGAGCCGCAATGGACCAGGAACCCTCGGTCAACTACCCCCCGCTCAATACCGAGGCGCAGGGGCGCCCAATCCCGATTCCGAAGACCCTGGCCCTCCACGAACCGAAAGCCGACCGTCTCCCGTGGGGTGGATGCGACAAGGTCGATCTCTTCGCTTTGAAAGTCGTCGTGATGCGCTCTGTCAGGGAGGCTCGCAGCATGGCAAGGCTGCTGCCGCCAAGTGTCTCGATCAGCCGGCAATTCCGAAGCAGCACGTGAGGGGGCCGGCCTGCCAGGGACGGCAGCACACGGACCAGACCCGCAGTCTCGAGCGACGCAATGCGATGCAGGACCGTATGGTAGGAGATGTCGAGGCGTCGCCCGATTGCAGACGCATTCAGCGCCTGCCCATTGCAGGTGGCAATCTCCCGCAATATCTCCCGCGCAAGCGGCGTGCGCCATTCCAGCCAGTGCAGGCCCTGCGGATCCGCTGTCATCAACTGGTCGGATTTCCTCGTACGCATGCTCGCCATTGGTGAAAACGCGGAATTTAGAACTGGCACTTCTAAATTCCGTAAAATCGCAAGGCTTGCGGGTCGGTCATCGGAAAATCGCAGCCGGTACCGCGGCGGCCTGACCATTTTTCCGATAATGGGGTATAGTGCACGAATTGACCGAACCAAGCAGGGCAAGCTTCGACAGGGTCCTGGAACAAAAACCCACCCACGAATTGTGGTCGTCCCACAATGAAGAGTTCTGGTCCAAGGACCCCTACTATCATCTCCGCCTGGGAGAGAAAGCAGACACGAGCGGCCAGTCAATGCTCGCCCACGACATCTTCAAGGACGGCCTGCGATTGTTCCCCGGCCATCCGCGCCTGACCCAGCTCTACTGCCGTACCCTCATCAATTGCGGGTTCCTTCTCACCGCGCGGGACCTGCTCACCGACATGGTGAAACGCGGACACTTCGACGAAGAGACGCTGGGCATTCTCGGCCGGGTCTACAAGGAGATGTGGTTGATCGAGGGCAGCGGCGCTCCCGATCACCCGCATCTTGTGAAGTCCCGCGAGGTGTACCTGGGGGCGTTCAACCGCAGCAAGGGCGTCTGGACAGGCATCAACGCGGCAAGCCTCAGCCTGATCATGGGAGACAGCGCACAGGCGGAACGGCTGGCGCGGAAGGTGATCCGGCTCTGCGCGGCGGCCTGGAGAAAGCCTCCCTACGGAGACTATTGGACCGTGGCCACGGTGGCGGAGGCGTTTCTCCTGCTGGGCCGACAGGAACAGGCGGCAAGGTACTACCGCATTGCGCGGACGCGAAGCGGGCAGGATTATTCGAAGCTGGCAAGCACGCGCCGCCAGCTCAACCTGCTCGCCCGTTACACGGCAATCGATCCGAAGGTCATGGAGACTCTCCGCATTCCACCCGTGGTGGCATTTTCAGGCCACATGCTCGACCAGCCGGGTCAAAGACGCCCGCGTTTTCCGGAGAAGGCCTCGGAGCCCGTGAGGCGGAGCATCGCGGAGATACTGGAGCGGTTCGACGTGCGGATAGGCTATGCCTCGGCGGCCTGCGGGGCGGATGTCCTGTTTCATGAATGCCTCCAGGACCGCGGTGGAGAGAGCAACGTGGTGCTCCCGTTCGCGCGCGAGGACTTCATGGAAACGAGCGTGCGCTTCGCGGGCCCCGCGTGGGTCAGGAGAGCGGAGGGCATCCTCGCGGGAAGCTCAGTGGTGGAGCAGGCCACCCGGGGCGGATACGGAGGAGAAGATCAGCTTTTCTCCTACGCCAATCGGCTCATCATGGGCAAGGCGATTCTCCGCAGCCGTTTCCTGGAGACGGAACCGCTCCTTCTTGCCGTGTGGGACGGAGCTCACGGCGGAAAACCCGGAGGAACCGGGGAAAGCGTCGAGACATGGAGGGCAAGCGGCTTTCCCTATGTCGTGATCAAGCCCGCAACGGCGTCAGTGGAGGAGCACGCGGGCAGCCGGCGCAGGATGAGCAGGCCGAGGGCTCGAAGTGAAAGCGCGGCACACGCCGGTCGGCAGACGGTTGCCATCCTCTTTGCCGACATTGTCGGGTACAGCCGGCTCCGGGAGGAGCAGATCCCCCACTACGTGCAGGGCTTCCTCGGCGGATTGGCCCGGATAGTTCAACGCGCCGGGCATGAGCCGCTCTACAAGAACTCCTGGGGGGATGCGATCTGCTTCATGTTCGCGGATCCCCTCGAGGCGGCGGCCTGCGCCCTGGCAATGCGCGACATGGTCCGGCACACCGACTGGGCCAGCCTCGAGCTGCCGAAGGACCTCAACATCCGCATAGGCCTGCACGCCGGCCCCGTGTACGGCTTCCACGAGCCGCTGCTGGAAAGGCGGAATTTCTTCGGCTCCCACGTCAATCAGGCCGCCCGCATCGAGCCGATCACCAGTCCGGGCAACGTCTACTCGAGCGAATCCTTCGCTGCCCTGCTGCTGGCGGACGGGAGGAACCGGTTCGACTGCCGCTACGTCGGGGTCATTGTTCTGCCGAAAGAATTCGGAAGCTATCCGATATATCATGTGAAGCGAATGACGGAAGTGGGATGAGGGGTATGGCAGCAAAGAAGAAGAAAAAGAGGCCCGCATCGCGGAAAAAGACCGGCCGCAAGCGCCTGGCAAAGCGCGTCGCAAAGCGCGTCGTCAAGCGCGCGAAGAAGCGGACAACCCGCCGCGCCCCCAAGCGCGCGCCAAAGCGGAAGAAGAAGCGGCCTGTCCGGCGCAAGACCGGCTCGGCAAAGCGCAAGGTCGGCCGCAAGGTCCGGCGGAAAGTCGGCCGCAAGGCCAAACGAAAGACAGCCCGCAAGAAAACACGCAAACCGGCACGCAAGACGGCCCGCAAGCGGCCCAAGACCGCCGCGCGCAGGAAGAAGAAGCCTGCCCGGCGCAGGACTTCCGCCAGGTCGCGGCCCGCCCGAAAAAAGGCACGGGCCGCGAAGCGCAAGCCGGCGCGCAGAAAGACCGCTGTCCGGAAGAGCAGGAAGCCGGCGCGCCGGTTTCCCAAGGCGCCCGCGGCCGCGGCCCGCAAACGGACGCCGGGGTTCTCCCTGCGCAAGCTGGCTGCCCGGCTGAGCCCCGGCATCAAGCCTCCGATCGAGGCCTACAGCGGCAACAAGCCGTACATCTTTGCCAGCTATTCTCACAAGAACATCAAAGAGGTGTTCTGGTGCATCAAGAAGCTGGCGGAGAGCCGCTACAGGATCTGGTACGACGAAGGGATCGAGCCGGGCAATGAGTGGCCCGAAGAGGTGGGCCGGGCGCTCACGGGGTGCCAGCTCTTCCTGGTATTCATGAGCCCGGCGGCCATGGATTCCCGGAACGTGCGTAACGAGATCAACTTCGCCTCCAGCGCGAACAAGAGCATGATGGTGGTCATGCTGCAGCCTGCCGGCCTGTCAGAGGGGATGCAGCTTCAGATCGGGACTGTTCAGTTCGTCAGCAAGCACGAGATGACGGACGCCGAGTTCCTGGAGAAGATGAAGAAGGTGCTGGACCCCTCGCTCCGCGTCTGAGGAGGGGCCCGGTTTCAGTCGAGACGGACCGCGCGGCCCGTCGCGGCGGATTCGACCGCCGCAAAGCAGATCCTCAGGCTGTTCACGGCATCCGCAATGTGCGCCGAGAGGTCGATGTCCTCGGTAATGGCGCGGTAGAGATATTCCTGCTCGCGGCGGCACAGCTCGTTGTGGTCCGGCTCGTCGGTGATGCGTATGATCTCGTCCTTCTTCGCCTGCAGGCCGTTCGCGTCCGGCGTGCTCGCGTGCACGATGATCGAGTCCACCGTGGTGTGCTGGGACACGTCGGCGGGATCCACCCGGCGCGCGTCCTTGTCGATGCTCACGCAACCTTTCGGCCCGATCACGTCCTTCACGAAGAAGGCCGTCTTGCTCATCATGGGGCCCCAGCCCACCTCGTACCAACCGACGGACTTGTCCTCGAACACGACCTGCAGCGCGCCGTAGTTGCTCGCATCCGGGGCGATCTCCTCGGAGACCCGGGCCGCGATTCCCTGGACAAGGACGGGCCGGGCCCGCGTCATCTGGCACATCACGTCCACGTAGTGCACGCCGCAGTCCACGATGGGCGGAACCTGCGCGATGAATGACTTGTGCACCTCCCACTCGCGGCCCCAGCTCTGCTGGTTGAGGTTCATGCGCATGATCAAGGGCTTGCCGAGGGTCCGGGCAAGCTCGATGAATTTCGTCCATGCGGGGTGCACGCGCAGGATGTAGCCGATCAGCAGCTTGCGGCTCGTCTCCCGTGCGACACGGGCCACCTCCTCCGCTTCGGCAACCGTGTGCGCAATTGGTTTCTCCATGAACACGTGGCAGCCGCGCTTCATGGCGCTGATCGCATAGGGGGCGTGAGTATCGGCGAGCGTGTTGATCGACACCACGTCCGGCTTCAGCTCCGCCATGGCCTTCTCGAAATCCGTGTAGATCGGAATGTCGAGCGCGAGGTCAGCGGCGAGTCTTGCCGCGCGGTCCACGTTCCTTGCCACGACGAACCCGGCCACCTTGAAGCCGGGCAGCCTCGCGTACCCCCGGGCGTGAGACGCGCCCATGCCGCCCACTCCGACGACCAGCACTTTCACAGGAGAACGCAATGGGCACCTCCCGACGCCTTCAATGTTGACACCACCGGACGGCGACCCTATATTTATACACGATCAAGAGCCGAATGTGGGTTTCCGGTCAAAGATCGATTCGACAAGGAGGTGTCTATGAAAAGAGGTTTGATACTCGCGCTTGCCATGGTCCTCGTGGTATGCGCGCTGCCTGTCTTTGCTCAGAAAGTCACTCTCACCATCGAGAGCTGGCGGAATGACGATCTGTCCATCTGGACGGACCAGATCATCCCCGTTTTCGAAAAGCAGAACCCGGACATTCACGTGGTGTTCGCCCCGACGGCGCCCGCAGAGTACAACGGGGTGCTCAACACGAAGCTCCAGGGTGGAACGGCGGGAGAGCTCATCACCGCACGGCCGTTCGATGCCTCGCTCCTGCTTTTCCAGAAGCACTACCTGGCTGATCTGACGGATCTCCCCGGCATGTCGAATTTCAGCTCGGTGGCCAAGAGCGCCTGGATCACCGACGACGGAAAGAGCGTTTTCGCGGTCCCCATGGCCTCCGTCATCCATGGTTTCTTCTACAACAAGGACATATTCGACCAGCTGAAGCTGAAGGTCCCGGTCACGAAAGCCGAGTTCATGGCGGTTCTGCAGGCAATCAAGAAAGACGGGAGGTACATCCCGCTCGCCATGGGCACCTCCGACATGTGGGAGGCCGCGACCATGGGCTTCCAGAACATCGGTCCGAACAACTGGAAGGGTGAGGACGGCCGCACGGCGCTCCTCAAGGGCAAGGCGAAGTTCACCGATCCTGCCATGATCAAGACGTGGACGGAGCTCGCCTCCTGGGCGCCCTACATGCCCTCGGGATTCCAGGCGGTGAAATACCCGGACTCCCAGCAGCTCTTCACACTGGGCAAGGCGGCCATCTATCCGACCGGCTCGTGGGAGATCTCGCAGTTCGAGAAAGACGCGAGCTTCAACCTCGGCATCTTCAAGCCGCCGGTGGAGAAGCGGGGTGACACCGTGTACATCTCCGACCACACGGACATCGCCATGGGAATGAACGCGAACGCCAAGAATCCCGCGGAGGCCCGGAAGTTCCTCCAGTGGATGACCACGCCCGAGTTCGCGGCCCTCTACTCGAACGCGCTGCCCGGTTTCTTCACGCTCTCCAACGCCAAGATCACCCTGAAGGACCCGCTGGCGAACGAGTTCCTTTCCTGGCGCGGGACGAGCAAGTCGACCATCCGCAACTCCTACCAGATCCTCTCCCGCGGAACCCCCAACCTCGAGAACGAGCTGTGGCGGGTGAGCGCGGCCGTCATCAATGGAACGATGACCCCGGCGCAGGCCGGCAAGGAGATTCAGGACGGACTGAACAAGTGGTATAAGCCTTCAATGTAGGCAAGCTCTCTTCTCTTGTGAGTCTTCCCGGCGGCCGGCGCCGCCGGGATATTTTCCCGTTCGCGACTGGACGTGAGGAACACCGATGTTGGATGTGACGCACGCAAAGCGTTTCCCCGTCTACCTGATCGTCTTCCTCGGTCCCGCGGTCGCCGTGTACACCCTGTTCATGATCTACCCCCTGCTGGATTCGCTGCGCCTGAGCTTCTTCGCCACCACGCAGGACAATCGAGAAGTATTCAATGGCCTGGGCAACTTCCGCACGCTCTTCGGTGACAGCAACTGGGCGCCCCGCTTCTGGGGCGCGCTGAAGAACAATCTTGTCTTCTTCTGCGTCCACATGCTCGTGCAGAACCCGGTGGGGCTTCTCATTGCCGCGCTGCTGGTGGGAAGCATCCGGGGCCGCGTGTTCTACCGGACGGTGCTCTTCATGCCGACCGTTCTTTCGGTCGTCATCATCGGCTTCATCTGGCAGCTCATCCTGAGCCCCCTGTGGGGTGTCACGCCCAGCATCCTGAAGGCCGTCGGCCTGGGAAGCCTGTTTCAACCCTGGCTGGGCCTCTCGCGGTACGCCCTGGTTACCGTGGCCCTCATCTCCGTCTGGCAGTTCGTCGGTATACCGATGATCCTCTTCTACACTGCCCTGATCGGCATCCCTGACGAGCTCCTGGAGGCGGCCCGGGTGGACGGCGCCACCAGGCTCCAGATCTTCTGGCGGATCAAGTTCCCTTTGCTTCTTCCCATGGTGGGAATCGTCGGCGTGCTCACCTTCGTCGGGAACTTCAACGCGTTCGATCTGATCTATACCATGAAAGGAGCCCTCGCCGGTCCGGACTTCTCCACCGACATCATGGGCACGCTCTTCTACCGCACGTTTTTCGGCCAGCAGCTCCAGTTGGGCAACCCGACAATGGGAGCGACGGTTGCCACGATGATGTTCCTCATCATTGCCGTCGGGGTGTCACTCTACACGCTGTGGCGCCGGCGCGTGCAGACCTACCAGCTATGAAAAAAGCCGTCCCGCACATCATTCTGATCCTGTTCACGATCATGGCGTTCTTCCCCATCTACATGATACTCAGCAATTCCTTCAAGCTGAAGAAGTTCATCTTCGGGGACCCGTTCGGGATTCCCATCGGGAAGGCGTTCAGCCTCATCGGCTATCAGACAGTCCTGGCCAGGTCCCACGTGATGCTCAACTTCGCAAACAGCCTGGTGGTGACCCTCGCCTCGCTCTTCCTGATCCTCTTCATCGGGTCAATGGCCGCCTATGCGCTCTCGGAATACAGGTTCAAAGGCTCGGGATTCCTCGGCTTCTACCTCGCCATCGGGATCATGATTCCCATCAGGCTGGGCTCGGTGAGCCTGCTGAAGCTGATGGCGGGTCTCGGGCTCGTCAACACGCTGGTCGGGCTGGTCCTGATCTACATCGCGCAGGGGCTTCCGCTCACCATTTTCATCCTGTCGAGCTTCATGCGGCAGGTCCCGGACGAGCTCAAGCAGGCGGCGCGGATCGACGGCGCGACGGAATACAGGATATACGCGTTCGTGGTCCCCCTGGTGCGGCCCGCCCTCGGATCCATCGGGATCTTCACGATGATCCCGATCTGGAACGATCTGTGGTTCCCCTTGATCATCGCCCCGAGCGCGCGAACAGCCACGATCACGCTCGGCGTGCAGCAGTTTCTCGGCCAGTTCGTGAGCGACTGGAACGCGGTCCTGTCTTCCCTCACCATGGCCATGGTCCCCATTCTCCTGATCTACCTGGTGTTCTCGAAACAGCTCATCAAGAGCATCACCTCGGGCGCGCTCAAATCATGACCCGGGCGGCGATGCGGCTGTCGCTCATGACAGGCTCTCCCCTCTCCCCTGGTATTCGCGGAATACTCTCACCAGGTCCTGCAGCGGCTCCTCCTGCTGTCCGTCGTGCGCGCCTTCCAGCGTGAAGACGTTCAGGTTGTCCATTGCCCGCGTCATGGCCACGTAGATGAGGTTCCGCACGAGCGTGTCGCCCGTCTTGTCGTCATGGTCCCCGCGCGGCGGCAGGGCCGGGAGGAAGAGAAGCACGACGGCGAAGTCCAGACCTTTGCTCGAATGAAGGGTGGAGAGCCGGATGGTCTTTTCCTGTTTGAAAGAGAACTCCTCGTCGCGAATATTGGCGAACTGGTACCCCGCGTGCCCGAGCATGTCCCCAATGGTGACCAGGTCCGTCCGGGCAGGCGCCAGCACCGTGATGTTCTCCGGGTCGTAGCCCAGGGTGTCGATGAAGAGCGCCGCCTTCCGCAGCAGGAGCCGCGCGAGCTTGTCCCGGCTTGCCGCCGTGTAGAGCTCCGGGATCGGTCCTTCACGGAAAGCGACGCTCGCGCCTCCCTCGTCGTCGTCCAGCCGGGAGAGCTTCCGATACGCTTCGGTAATCTCCTGGATTGCCACCGTGTTGCGAAAGCTCGTGTGGAGGACCCGGGACCTCCCCGCGATGTCCACCCCGGCGCGCTTGTAGGGTGAGCTGAGCCCATAGATGCTCTGCCCCGTATCACCGGCCATGATGAGACCGCGCTGCGTCATGAGCTTCAGCGCCTTGAGGTCAGCGGCGCTGAGATCCTGGGATTCATCCACGAAGCAGAAGTCCAGGTCCCTGAGCCGGACATCATCCGGGTGGGCCTGGAGGTGTTCGATCAGCTTCGTCCGTGAGTAGTTCTTGCTCAGAAGGCCGCTGTTCTCCATCTCCGCCTTGATCCGTTCCTGGAGGGACCACACCGTCTCCCGCTGACCCGCGGAGAGCGGCTGGCGCATGCCCTTGCGCGGAATCATCTCCTGCAGGTATTCCTGGCGGGTGACGAGATTGCCGAATATGAAATCCTCGATCTCGACGGCCAGCTCCTGCGCGGTGAAAAAACCGGTGGAGTTGAGCTTCTCGGCGAGCTTGGAAATGACGGCGTAGTCCACCCTCTGGCCCTGTCCCAGCATCCTGAGCCGGGCCTGGAAGAAACTGTCGGCCGTGAAGATCAGGTTGTCCGCGTCCTTCGCCTTGAGGATCTCCGCGACGTAGCGGTCATACTTCACCAGCGTGTTGGTGTAGGTGAGGAACAGGATGCGGGGGCCGGTCTTCAGCTCGAGCTCGGCTTCCCGCGCGCGCCTCAGATTGTCCAGCGCGTGGAGCAGCACGATGGTCTTTCCCGTGCCGGCGCCGCCGCGGATGAGGAAGTCGTGGCCCGGCCGCACCGCGTCCACCGCCTGCCGCTGCTCCGGGGTGAGCTTCATCACGCTGCGCTCGTAGTCCATCCGCGTGCGCGTGTACAGGGAGAAGCGGCGGACGTGCTGCACGTAGAGGTCGAGGTCCCGAAAGGCCTCGAGCTGCTCGGAGAGCTGTCTCTTCTGCAGCGTGAGATTGTTCAGCTCGCGGCGCAGCTCATCCACCCTGCCCGCCTTCGCATCCGCGCGCTCCTTCTCCCTTTCGAGCTCCGTGGCGAGGCGCATGGTCTCTCCGTCCAGCTCGGCCAGCCGCCACTTGTCCCTGGCCCACTGCTCCGTCTGCGCCAGCAGCTTCTTGTTGTCCCGCTGCGCGAGGAAAAGCTCGTACTGGACCCGCTTCAGCTCCGCGCTCTGCTCGAGAGGCGATTTTTTCTCCTCCCACGTCTCGAGGGTACGCTTCAGGTCGGCGAGGCCCGGGGCCTCGAGGCGGCAGAGCGCGCAGAAGCTCAGGAAATTATGGGTGGCGGCCCGCACCTCTTCCCTGTCCAGCCGGAGGAACGAGTGCCTGACCTGGTTGGTGAGCGCGTGCTCCTTGATGAGGCGCGTGACGGTCTTCAGGTCTTCGCGGGGGCATCCGCGGGACTTGAGGTGCTCGCCGTACTCCCACAGCAGATCGGGGAAATGGTCGATGCTCGACAGCCGGGGGAGATCGTCGCAGACATACGCTTCAATGAAAGAGTGAAGCGCGAGGACGAAGAACCCTTCATCGGAGCCCGCCAGCCGGACCAGGCGGGAGATGCGTCCTTCCAGCTCGTTCATCCTGTTTCGTGCTCCCCGATCATACGCGCGCGTCCAGAAGCTGGCGGACTTTTGCCAGGAGCTCCCGAGAGCTGAATGGTTTCTGGAGAAAATCGGCTCCCTGCTCGAGGATGGCGTGTTGCTGGATCGCGTTTCCCGTGTATCCGGACACGTAGAGCACTTTCACGCGCGGGGAGATATGGGCGAGATTCCGCGCGAGCTCCCTTCCGCCCATCTGGGGCATGACGACGTCTGTCACCAGCAGATCCACCTCATGCTCCCTGGTCGCCACGCGTGCCAGGGCATCCATGCCTCCCGCGGCCTCGATGACGAGGTAGCCGTTCTTCTCCAGCACCGTCCGCGCAAAGGCGCGCACCGCCTCCTCGTCCTCCACGAGAAGGATCGTCTCCGTGCCGCGCCGCGAAGCTGTTGCCGGGAGAGGGCCGGACGCCGTCACGCTGGCCTCTGCCGTGCGCGGGAAATAGATCGTGAAGGTCGTGCCCTTGCCCGGCTCGCTGTAGCAGGTGACATGACCTTCGCTCTGCTTCACGATTCCATACACGGTGGAGAGCCCGAGCCCCGTGCCCTTTCCCTGCTCCTTCGTCGTGAAGAACGGCTCGAAGATATGCGACAGCACCTCCCTGTCCATGCCCACGCCCGTGTCGCTCACGGCGATCCGCACGTATTCACCCGGCCTCACGTCCGTGTGCTCCCGGGCGTACGCCTCGTCGAACACCCGAACGGACGTCTCGATCGTCAGTTTTCCGCCCTCCGGCATGGCATCCCGCGCGTTGACGACGAGGTTCATGAGCGCCTGCTCGATCTGCCCCGAATCCGCCCTGATGTTGCCCGTCCCGGGATGGAGGAAGGTCCGGAGCTCGATATCCTCTCCAACCACTCTTCCCACGATCGTTTCCAGGGCGCGCACGAGCTCGTTCGTGTCCACCACCTGGGGTATGAGGACCTGCTTCCGGCTGAAGGCGAGAAGCTGTGAGGTGAGAGTAGCCGCCTGCTTGGCTGCCCGGGCGATCTCGTCGATCTTTGCTTCCGCGAGGCCCCCCTGCGGCAGATCCGTCCGGACAAGGTCGCAGTAGCCGCTGATGACCGTCAGGAGATTGTTGAAATCATGCGCAATGCCTCCCGCCAGCCGTCCGATGGCTTCCATCTTCTGCGCCTGCATGAACTTTTCGGCAAGGGACTTCTCCTCGGTGACATCTCTCCCGTACAGGTTGATGTAGCCGCCGTCGCGGATGGGCGTGATGGTGAGGGCGAAAGTCTTCCGGCCTTCACGCACCTCGACCTCCCGCAGCTCCCCCGCGTCCCAGGCCTGCCGGAGCGCGGGCAGGTGCGCGGGGGGTATCCTGCCATCCGGTGCTGACACCCAGGAGGCGAGCAGGACCCGGCTGGAGGCATTGCAGTACAAGAGAGATCCCTCCGGTGAAACACGCATGACAGGGTTCGGATTCTCGTCAGGAAACCGCGCGAGGTTCTGAATCCTTTCCTCGGCGTGTCTCCTCTCCGTGATGTCCCGAATCGTGGCAAAGATCATCGGTTTGCCGTCCAGCTGGAAGAGCCGGTTGCTGATCTCCACGGGGATCTTGCGGCCGTCCCTGGTGACGTGCATCCCTTCCCAGACCGCACGGCCTTCGGCCGCGAGCTTTGCCATGGCCGCGGGAATTGCAGTGAGCCCCTCCGGAGCGTCGATGTCGTACGTGCTCATGCGGAGAAGCTCGTCGCGCGTGTAGCCGAGGCGCTCGCACGCCACGTCGTTCACCTCGACGAATATCTCCGGCGTGCCGTCCGCGTGGAACTCGTGGACGAGGATGGCGTCGTTGATGCTGCTGAAGAGCAATCGATAGCGTTCTTCGGTCTTGCGCAGCGCCTCCTGTGAAGGCTGCCGCCTGAGCGTGTGGGCGAGCGCAGCGATACGGTCACCGAGCGACCGTCTTCCCATTCCCTCTTCCCCCTGCTAAAACCAACATACACCCAAAGCGCGGGAGGGGACAATGGAAGCAGCCAAACGGATCGCGGCCGAGATCCTCGAAACGGCGGATGTCAGGATAGGCGGAGACCGGCCGTGGGACATCCGCGTGCACAACGAGGGCTTCTACGCGCGGGTGCTCGCCGGCGGCTCCCTGGCGCTCGGTGAGTCCTACATGGATGGGTGGTGGGACAGCGACGCGGTGGACGAGCTGCTCGCGCGGATCCTCTCCCATGACCTGCAGAAGCACGTGCGGCCGTCGGCCTCGATGCTGCTGCTCGGGCTCAAGGCGGTCCTCCTGAACCTGCAGCGGAAGAACCGGGCATTCAACATCGGCCGCCGCCATTACGACCTGGGCAATGACCTGTATTCCCTCATGCTGGACAAGGGGATGAATTACAGCTGCGGCTACTGGAAGAATGCGGACAACCTGGACGCGGCCCAGGAGGACAAGCTCGAGCTGGTCTGCCGGAAGATCGGCCTGGAAAAGGGGATGCGGGTGCTGGATATCGGCTGCGGCTGGGGCGGATTCGCCCGGCACGCGGCCGAACGGCACGGCGCCGAAGTCGTGGGCATCACCGTGTCCCGGGAACAGGCGGGGCTGGCACAGGAACGCTGCAAGGGCCTGCCGGTCGAGATCCGGCTCCAGGACTACCGCGACGTGGACGAACACTTCGACCGGGTCGTATCCATAGGCATGATCGAGCACGTCGGCTGGAAGAACTACCGGCGCTACATGGAGATCGTGGCAAGGTGCCTGGGTCCGGACGGCCTCTTCCTGCTCCATACGATAGGCGGGAACCTGTCCGGCCGGGTCCCGGATCCGTGGTCCGACAGGTATATCTTCCCGGACAGCCTGCTGCCTTCGGCGCGCCAGCTCACCGCCGCGGCCGAAGGGCTTTTCATGATGGAGGACTGGCACAGCTTCGGGCACTACTACGAGCGCACCCTTCTTGCCTGGCACAGGAACTTCACTGCCGGCTGGGACAGGATCAAGGAACGCTACGGGGAGCGCTTCTTCCGGATGTGGAAGTTCTACCTCCTGACGAGCGCGGGCTCCTTCCGGGCGCGGCACATCCAGCTCTGGCAGATCGTCTTCTCCCCGCGCGGCCGTTCCCGGGCCTACGAAAGCGTCCGGCTCTGATGAGACAACGGCGCGATCTCGCGCAAGAGCTCATCGGCGCCGGGATTACGTATATTCTACCGTGACGTAATATGCACAGCGCCGTGATTGTTCCGTGACTATTGCCCTGTATTTTTCTCGTATCGAATCTCAGGAGGTTTCAGGATGAAGCGGTTTTTTCGGACATCGATCGTATCGCTCGCCTCCCTGGCGGCGATGCTTTTCATAGGCGCGGCCAGCGCCGCGGCAGAGTTTCCCAGTCCCCCGTCGGATACGTCAGCAATGATGAAGGGCACGCAGACCGCCGTGATTGCGGGCGGGTGCTTCTGGGGCATGGAGGGGGTCTTCGAGCGGCTGAAGGGAGTCGTGGACGTCACCTCGGGGTATTCGGGCGGGGAGAAGAACACCGCGCACTACGAGATGGTCGGCTCGGGAACCACGGGCCACGCCGAGTCCATCCAGATCGTCTACAATCCCGCGCAGATCAGCTACGGGACCCTGCTCAAGATCTTCTTCTCCATCGCGCACGACCCCACCGAGCTCAACTACCAGGGTCCGGACCATGGGACCCAGTACCGCTCGGCGATCTTCTACGCCAACGAGGGGCAGAAGCAGGTTGCGGAGAATTATATCCGCGCCCTGGACAAGGCGAAGCTGTTCCCGAAGCCCATCGTGACGCAGGTGGTGCCTTTGAAGGCATTCTATCCGGCCGAGGACTATCACCAGAACTTCCTCGACAACAATCCCACCTACCCCTACATCGTGTACTGGGATCTCCCGAAGATCGCGGACCTGCAGCGGACCTACCCGGAGCTGATGGCGAAACCTAACGCGGGTTGAGCACCAGCCTGTCAGGCCTGGATGAAACCAGTGCTGCCTCGTCCCACCAGGTGGGGTGGTAGCGCACCTTGCTCCACGAATCGATCTGGTCGTCGTAGTGCCGATTGCCCGCATGACCGCTCTGGCCGGTCGCGTTGATCACGACGGAGCCGGACAAGTTCGACAGATCGATTACCTGGCGCATGGAGGAGATGGCGTACACGTCAAACGGCGCGTTCGGCTTCCAGTCCGTTGAGAATACCTGCTGGAAGCCGCCGCCCACGGGCAGGGGGCCGCGATTGAAGATCCGCTCGATGAGCCCGATGCCTGATTTCCCGAGGGTCAGATTGCGGAACACCGCGGTATGCGCCTTTCCCCACCGCCATTTTCGCATGTCTTTCCCCTGGGCCTTGGTCCCCCGCTTGACCGCCGCTTCGAAGGCGCGCACGAGGATGTCGTCCCGCGACTCCTTGACGTCAGGAGTGGACATCCTGTCCCACAGCGGATGCGCCGGGTTTTTCAAAAGAATATAGACGGTGTTCATGAGCCGTGAATTGCTGTCGAGACCCGTATCGGGGTTCCACAGCGCCGCGGCGAACTTGTCCTTGAAGATTTCTTCCAGGAGAGACTGCCAGAAACAGGCGTACACCGCCGCCCCGGTGCTCTCCATCTGCATCCTGAAATCCCATTTCATGAGGAGATCACGCGCCTGCGCGGATGCGCCCGCGAGCGGAAGGCCGGCCAGATAGGGCATGATTTCACGCGCGGAGGTATTGAGAATGTCTCCCTGCATGGCTTCCATGTCGGAGACGGAGAGCTTCCCGCCCGCCCCCTCCACCATTTCCACGATGCGCTGTGCCCGATAGCCGTTATCGTAGTCCCGGCTGATGAAATACCGATAGGCGTCGCTCGTCACCGGATTGTTGGCGGTGACAATATAACCATTTGCCGGGTTGAACGAAAAAGGAAGACTCTCGAAAGGAATGAAACCTGTCCACTCGTATTCGTCCGTCCAGCCGGGGGACGGGACGGAGCCGTCTCCCTTTTTGCGAATCGGGATCATCCCGGGGCTCTGATATCCTATATTTCCGTCCACGTCCGCGTAGACGAAGTTCTGCGAGGGAATGTCCCAGAGCTTCAGGCTTTCGCGGAAGTCCGTGAAGTTCCGGGAATCGTCCAGCTGGAGAACGGACCGGAACGTGTGGTTGGCCTGCAGCGCGGTCCAGCGGAGCGAAAGCGCCTTGAGCTCCAGGTTCATCGGGAACTCACCGTGGGGATTGATGGCGAACCCGCGATAGCCGGCGAAAGACTCCTGGTCGGTGATGAGCGGACCATGCCGGGTTTCCCGCGCCAGCAGGACGACAGGATCGTCCTGGCGGTGAACGCGTATCTCCTCACGATGAATCTTCATGTCCACCCAGCGGCCGTTCACCTCGTATTGATTCGGGTTTTCCGGATTTATCCGCTCGATGTAGAGGTCCTGCACGTCGGGATTCAGATTCGTGACGCCCCAGGCAATCCGGTCATTGTGCCCCACGACGACGCCCGGGGTCCCTGCAAAGGTGAAACCCCGCACGTGGAATGTTCCCCCGGCCCGCTTGCCCATCTGTGCATCCTGGGCAGAGCAGTACAGGTCGACCTCGTTCCAGATAGAGGGCATCTGGATGCCCAGGTGAGGGTCATTGGCAAGGAGCGGCTTCCCCGAAAGGGTGCGGGACCCGCTGATCACCCAGTTGTTCGACCCGATCCCCGCGCCGGTGCCGAGGGCCAGGGCCGCGCCGGGATCGAAACCGCCGACGAGGCGCGTGCTTACGCCTGAGAGAGCGGCGAGCTGTTCGGCGGTGGGCGCCGGGTACGCACCGCCGGACGTGTTCCCGGAGACACCGGAGGCGCCCCTGGAGACGCCGGAGGCGCCCTTCCTCAGCAGAGTCTGCCTGAGCTCGCTGTCAGGAACGATGAAAGGCATCTCCCCGGCGCGATACTCACCGAAAAAGTCCCGCGTGAGGGAAAGCCCCAGCTTGTGAATGAGGTCGATCGTGTACATCTCCCGGCGCATGTTCCCGCCGAGGTCCTGCGACATCAGCTTGAGCCATGTGAGGGAGTTCTGGACCACCCACGGCTCGATCTCGAACTTGACGCCTTGCAGCTTCAGCAGGGCAAACTCCAGGCTGAGCTTTCGGGCCGAGCGATTCAGGATGTATGCGTTCACCCCGTCCGCGTAGGTCTGAAACACGTCCCGCGTCTCCTGGTCCATGGCCGCGTAGTCCTGATCTGCTGCCCGGCGGAAGCCCACGGTACGCAGGTAGATGTCGGTACCGAGCGTTGTCTTCCCGAACAGCTCCGACAACCGCCCGGAGCCGATCCGCCGCCAGAACTCCATCTGCCAGAACCGATCCTGCGCGGTCACGTACCCCTGCGCGAAGTAGAGGTCGTGCATGTTCCGCGCCCGGATGTGCGGCACCCCCAGGCGGTCCCGGAGCACTTCCACCGGCTCGTTCAGGCCCTTGAGGCTCAGCGCGCCCCGGGTCTGGGGGAACGAGGCGCGGACGGTGACAAGCAGGGTGACGCCCGCGAGCAGAACGATCAAGAGGAGAGCGCCCAGAGCGACGAGAAGGATTCTTATCGATCTCCGCATACCCTTTCCTTTCCGACGGGCTTTTCTCCTTGTAGCGCGTCACGGGCATCAAGTCAATGACGTCGCCGGGTATTGCCATGATAGGAACCTCGCATGGTAGTATCCCGCATGCCCAACCTCGATCCGCGCGGCCCGCGTCGGTACCTTCTGGCGTCCGTCCTCAGCGCTGTGCTGTTCGCTCTTGCGTTCCCGCTGGCCACGTACCTGGTGCCCGGGGGCGTCTTGTTCGGGGCCGTCATGGTCATTCCCCTCACGCTCTTCGCCTGGAACTGGGGCGAGCGCACGGGGGTGAGCACCGCCGTGATCGGCATTTTCTACACCGAGGTGGTCTTCTCGACCGTGCATTTCCTCGTTCTTCGCAACCCGGTCACCCCTCTCTGGGCCATGGCCACGTTCATCCCGCCGCTCATTTTCCTGTTCGTCGGGACCGTGGTCGGCAGGTTGAGCAACACGCTCCGGGAGCTGCGCTCGACCATGGCGGCGCTGAAGGACAGCCACGCGCACCTGCATGCCGTGCTGAATGCCATTCCCGATCTCCTTTTCGAGGTCGATCGGAAAGGCCGATTCTACGAGGTCCCGACTCCCCACACCGAGCACCTGCTCGCCGCGCCCTCCGTTTTCATCGGCCGGACGGTCGTCGACATGCTTCCCGCGGACGCCGCGGCCATCTGCATGGATGCCCTGGAAAGGGCCTCCCTGAACGGGGAAGACAAGGGGGCCGCGTACACCCTGGAAGGCGAAACCGGCACCCGATGGTTCGAGCTTTCCATTTCGGCGATCGGCGACTCCCGGGCCGAAAATGCGCACTTCATCGTTCTGGTCCGCGAAATAACGGAGCGCAAGAGAGCTGAAATTGAACGCAGAAACATGGAGGAACAGGTCATCCAGGCGCAGAAGATGGAAGCGGTGGGGAGGCTGGCGGGAGGCATCGCGCACGACTTCAACAATATCCTCATGGTCATCCTGGGCTATTGCGACCTGATCCGGGAAGTGCCGGAGGACCGGAGAGAGGTCTTGAAGTCCATCGGAATCATACGGGACTCAGCGGAAAAGGCCGCCTCCCTCACGCACCAGCTGCTCGCCTTCAGCCGCAAGCAGATCATCCAGCCCGCCGTGATGGACCTGAATTCCCTCCTCAAGAAGTCGGAAGAATTGCTGAGGCGTGTCCTGGGTGAGCACGTCGGATTGATCGTGCAGCAGAGCGATCGGCCGTGCATGGTGAAAGCCGACCCCGGCCAGCTCCAGCAGGTGATCATGAACCTGGCGGCCAACGCCCGCGACGCGATGCCCGGGGGCGGCAAGCTGACGATCGAGGCGCACGTCGTGGAGGTGAAGGAAGGGGATGTCCAGGAGAGGTCCGACATCGCACCGGGCGCCTATGCGATGGTGTCATTTGCGGACACGGGGGCGGGAATGGACGCGCAGACAGCCGCCCGGATTTTCGAGCCGTTTTTCACGACAAAGGAGCTGGGGAAGGGGACCGGGCTCGGCCTGTCGATCGTCTACGGGATCATCGAGCAGGCCGAAGGCTACATCACGGTGACCAGCCAGGTCGGCGCCGGTTCAACCTTCTGCGTCTACCTGCCTCTCACCCGGGATTCCGGGGAGACGCGGAACAAGTCAAAGGACAGGCCGCACCGGGGCACCGAGACGATCCTTCTCGTGGAAGACGAAGATGCGGTGCGCAACCTCATCCTCCTCAACCTGACCAGCCGCGGATATGCCGTGCTGGAGGCCAGGAACGGCGCGGAAGCGGTGAAGATCTGCCAGGTCCACGACGGGCCCATCCACCTGCTGCTCACGGATGTCGTCATGCCGGGAATGGGCGGAGGAAAAGTGGCCGAGCACGTGAGGGCCTGCCGCCCGGATGCGCGCATCCTCCTGATGACCGGATACACGAGCAGGTTCGAAGAGCTGGAGCAATCCCTCGGTGAGCCGCTGCGCATCCTCCACAAGCCGTTCGACATGCAGGAATTGCATCTGTCGGTCCAGAAAGCGCTCGAGGGGACCCCCGGCTGAACCTGGGCCCCCGTCTTCGCCCGAAGGGCCCCCGTCTTCGCCCGAAGGGCCCCCGTCTTCGCCCGAAGGGCCCTCGTCTTCGCCCGAAGGGCCCTCGTCTTTGCCCGAAGGGCCATTTTTTCACTTACCCTTGCGCGGAGGGCCTGCAAATTCGATAATTTCGGGTAGGCAGGCCTTGAGAATGAAATCCGAACCAGAGCTGAGAGAGGAATTGAGACAGGTCGAGACCCAGATTGCCGCGATAGTCAGACGGGTCAAGAGCGTGGACGGGGTGCTGAACGTGAACCTGACCTCCCCGCACGCGCCCGGGTCCGTCGCCGCCATCAAGGAGTATCTTGCCTGGCTCGACGGGGTCGAGGCATTGGGCCTCTCATACGTCAACGGGAATATCGTGACCCAGAGGCTCCGGCTTTTCTATACCCGCCCGGAAAAGAAAGAAACGAGGGACTCCGATCCCTACCCGCGCATGCGGGAAGTGAAGAACCTGCTGGAAGCGGTACGGCACAAGGACCAGGCGAATCTCGTCCTCCTGCGGGGAAAGCGGCATATCCTGAATACTCAGATTCAAAAACTGGAACGGGACACCACCAATCGCGCGGGGCGTCACTCCGGGTTCGGGGGGCTGAAAAGGCGGATCCAGTTCGCAATCTGGCTCCAGATCACCGTGGTGGTGCTCATCATTCTCCTCGGAGGGGTGGTCTTCGAATCATTGCAAACCCGAGATCATCCATTTTGTCCGATCAACCGTGGGGCTGCGGGACAGCCCTTCCGGTCCCACGGCTCCGAGCGCGCAGGAGCAGGGCCGCACCCGGCGGGGCTTTCCGGACCGGACCGCTAGAGTCCGCGGAATACCGCGGCGCACAATTCCGCGGAATACCGCGGCGCCCCAATCCGCGGAATACCGCGGCGCCCTAGTTCAGGCTGCCCTCGAGCCTGATGGGGAAGATGAACCACCCGTACGGCGTGCCGAGTCGGATGGTGCCCGTAACGGCGAACTTCTTGTCCGGGGATTGCGCGAGGTTGAGCGCCATGCCGAGGGTCTTCCCCGGTGTGTTCTCCATGCGCAGCCTGACGATTCCCGATTCACCCGGCTGCATTTCCGTGGACTGCTCGGTATGGAGGAGACTGTACCTCCTCTCGTTGAGCTCCAGGAAAGTCTGGACCGTATCCACCGAGAAGGCAAAGGTGTTCGTATTCTTTACGCTGAAGGTCAGCGAAAAAGAATCGCTGAACGGCACCCCCTGCACCCCGACCAGGGCCACAACAGGAATGCGGGGGATGGGGATGGTGATGGTATCCGTGAACGGGATGGGGTCGAATCCGTTTTTTGCCGCGGGATACACTTCGCCGCGGAAGGTCACTCGCACGCTCTCTTCGGAAAGGACGTCCACGACCTGCTTGGCGATGTCATCCATCGCTATCTGGAAAGGGAATGTGACGGTCTGATTGCCGCCGCCGTTCGTGCGCTTCATTCCGTTGAACGTGTCGGTGAACAGCTCCTTGTCGAACAGGTCCACCGCGTAATCGACCTTTTCGAAATCAAGGGGAATGGTCATGACGTTGTGGATCAGTATCTTCGCCTGGAACTTCACCAGGTCAGGCGTAAAGGAGAGGGATTCGAGCTGGCTCACCCGGACGGTCGGGGGGGCGGAAAGAACCGGTTCCTGGCTCGCGCAGCCGACCAGAACAATCGCGAGCACGCTGCCGGCCAGTAACAATGGAAAAGTCTTTTTCATCAGGATCCTCCTCCATGCGCGAGCTTCGATGTTCAGACTACGAGGAGGCCTCCGCGCTGTCAACTAAGCGAGGAGATTGACCTTGGTGCCGGTTTCCTCGTCGGTGGGATTGATCTTCAGGGTCTGGGCAGGCTGAGGGGCAGCCTTCTTTGCGTCATCCTGATCGCCGTCCGGCTCCCGATCGATCGCCGTTTCAGGTCGGGGGGACATCATGGCGTTGCGTGCGGCCCATTGCCACTGACCGTTGTCAGAATCGATTCTCATGGGTATTGCCATCCTTATATAGTAGTATATGCATGTTCTGCATCCCTGTCAATGGAAGCGCTGCCGTCTCAACCCTTCGCGGGAGGGTCGACCGCGGGCTCCTGCTGCGTCAGGCAGTGGAGCGTTCCCAGGCCCCACACAAGGTCCACCGCGTGTATGCCGACCACCGCGCGATCGGGAAACAGGTCCGCCAGGATGCCGAGAGCCAGGCGATCATTCGGATCGTTGAATGTCGGAACGAGCACGGCCTGGTTCGTGATGTAGAAATTAGCGTAGCTGGCGGGCAGCCGCTGGCCCTGCAGGTACAGGGGGGCGGGCATCGGAACGAACGCCAGCTCGGCCCGTCCGCCGTCTTCCAGTCGAAAGCCCTCGGCGCGTTCCCGGTTTTCCTCAAGCGCCCGGTAGTTGGCGTCCTGTGGATTGGACTCGCGGCAGAGGACGAGCGTTCCCGGGCGGACGAACCGGCACAGGTCATCGACATGCCCGTGCGTGTCGTCACCTGCGATGCCTTTTCCGAGCCACAGCACGTTCCGGGCGCCGAGATTCTCGGCCAGGATGAGGCCAAGGTCCTCCTTGTCGAGGCCCGGATTGCGCGCCTGGATATTCCCGTCCAGCAGGCATTCCTCCGTCGTGATCAGGCTCCCACGGCCATTGACGTCTGATGCTTCCGCCCTCCAGCACGACGGGTTTCTTATTGAAGAGAACGGGAAAGAACGTTCGGCGCGTGGCAGCCGCTATGCGCGCGGGAACCCGGCAGTCCAGGTCCCAGTCGGGGTACTTGGCCCAGGCATTGAACTTGAATCCGGCTATCGCCAGCTCCCGCCGTCCGCGCTGTTCGCGCCGGAGATGGATCGGCCCGGTGTCTCGCGTCCAGCCGCGATTGGTGGGGATGCGGAAGAATTCGACCTTGCCGGGATCCACGCCGACCCGCGTGAGGATGCGCCGCGCCTGCTCTTCGCTGGCGGAGGTGTTCACCAGGATGCGGAGGTTCTCGCCGAGCGTAACCTTGCGCGCTATCTCTCCGTACACCCACTGGACCGGCGCGATCTTTCCCGGCCAATCCCCGCGGTTGTGCGGCCACGCGATCCATGTTGCGGCGTGCAGCTCCCACTCCGCAGGCATCCGGAAGCCGTTCGAGGCGGGTGATCCCTGCATGACGGTGCGGCCGGTCATTCCGGGTCGATGAAACGCTTGTCGATGCCCTGGTAGGAATCGATCCGCCGATCCCGCAGGAAAGGCCAGTTGCGCCGCACCTCTTCGATGCGTGACGGGTCGACCTCGCCGATCACGATCTCTTCCCTGCCGTCGCCGCTTGCCCGCGCGATCACTGCTCCAAAAGGATCCGCGATGAAGCTGGCGCCCCAGAATTCGATTCCCGCGCCGTCGGACGGCTTCTCAAGCCCCGTGCGATTGACCGCCGCAACGTACACGCCGTTGGCAATGGCATGGCCGCGCTGGACGGTCTGCCAGGCATCGAGCTGCGCGCCGCCATGCGACGCTTTCTCGTGCGGGTGCCAGCCGATGGCCGTGGGGTAGAAAAGGATGTCGGCGCCGCGCAGCGAGGTGAGACGCGCCGCTTCGGGGTACCACTGGTCCCAGCAGATGAGAGTACCGATCTTTCCGACGGGCGTATCGAAAGCCCGGTACCCCAGGTCACCCGGCGCAAAGTAGAACTTCTCGTAGAACGACGGATCGTCCGGGATGTGCATCTTTCGATAGACCCCGTCGATCCGGCCGTCGGGCCCGATGACCGCGGCGCTGTTGTGATAGAGGCCGGCGGCGCGCTGCTCGAAGACAGGCACGATTGCCGTGATCTTTTTTTCCCTGGCCACGGCGCCGATGACGTCTGTCGAGGGACCGGGTATGGTCTCCGCCAGGTTGAAGAGCTCCGCGTCTTCCCGCTGGCAGAAGTACCGGGTGCGGAAAAGCTCCGGCAGGCAGATGACCTGGGCGCCCGCCCCCGCCGCTTCGCGGACGAACTGCACGGCCTTGTCCAGGTTCACGCGCGAATCGACATCCGCCGCCATCTGGACGAGGCCCACGGTGAACGGGTCGCGGTGCTTCATAGCCGGTGAGCGTACACAAAGATCGATTTCTGTCCAATGGACACGCGCCGACATCGGTGGCAAAGTGGGTGGATGAGATTCGAAAACCTGCTGGCTCCGCGTACGCGCGTCATGGGCGCGAGCGCCATCCGGGAAATCCTGAAGGTCGTGGCGCAGCCCGGCATGATCTCTCTTGCCGGCGGCATTCCCGCGCCGGAAAGCTTCCCCCTGGAGCTCATGGGGGCGCTCACGGAAACCGTTCTCACGCGGTTCGGCTCCGCCGCCCTCCAGTACGACCGCACGGAAGGCTTCGCGCCGCTCCAGGCTGCCCTGGCGGACCGGCTGGGGACCCGGGGCATTCAGGCGGCAGCGGACGATGTCCTTATCACGAGCGGCTCCCAGGGGACCCTGGACGCCATCGGCAAGCTGCTGATAGCGCCGGGGGACTCGGTTGCCGTGGAAGCACCCACGTACCTCGGCGCTCTCCAGGCATTCAGCCCCTATGAGCCGGAATACCAGACACTGGAGACCGACGACGACGGGCTCATTCCCGAGTCCCTGGAAGAGGTGCTGAAGCACAAGCGGGTGAAGTTCATCTATCTGGTCCCGACCTTCCAGAACCCCACCGGCCGCTCCCTGCCCCTGTCACGAAGGCGCAAGGTAGCCGCGCTCATCCAGCGGCACGACGCGCTCCTTGTGGAAGACGACCCGTACAGCGAGCTGCGCTACCGCGGAGAGCCGCTTCCCTCGCTCAAGTCGATGGCACCCGGGCATGTCGTCTACACGAGCACGCTCTCCAAGGTGCTGGCCCCCGGTCTTCGCGTCGGGTACGTGCTGGCACCGGAGCCCATCGCGCGGTGGCTCGTGATCGTGAAGCAGGGCGTAGACCTGCACACCAGCACTTTCTCCCAGGCGCTGGCCGCGGAGTACATTGCCGGCGGGCACCTGGACAGGCACCTGCCGAAGATTCTCGACTTCTACCGCCCGCGCCAGGAGGCCATGCTCGCCGCGCTGGACGAATATTTCCCGCGCGAGTTCCACTGGTCGAAGCCCGACGGGGGAATGTTCATCTGGGTGGAAGGGCCGGATGAGCTGAACACGGACGAGCTGGCTCATGCATGCATTCGTCGCTGTGTCGCCTATGTCCCCGGCAGGTATTTCTACCCGGGCGCCGGCCAGGGGCTGGGAACGATGAGGCTGAACTACACGATGACGGACCCTCCGACGATTCGAAACGCGATACGGATCGTGGCAGAGGTCTTCCGCGCGGCCCAATCCGCCGCGCGCGGCTCCGCCTGATCGCCTATTCCGCCAGAACCTTCCGCAGCTTCTCTTCCAGCAGGGGAACGTGGTACGGCTTCTGTATGAAACCGGCCAGTCCGGATCCCTCGAACTGCTCCATTGTCTCCTGCTCGTTGTAGCCGCTGGACAGCAGCACGACAACGCCGGGATCGATGCCCTGCAATTCCCGAAATGCGTCCCCGCCGTCCATGACGGGCATGGTCAGATCGAGAATGATGCAGGAAATATCGCGCTGCCGCGCGCGGAAGACTTCCACCGCTTCCCGGCCGTCATTTGCAAGAAGCACGCTGAAACCCAGGGCCTCGAGCATGCGCCGGCCCACTTTCCTCACGCTCTCATCGTCATCCACCAGCAGGACGGTGCCGCTGCCGCGCCATTTGCCGCTCGCCTCCGCGCGCTGGCCCGAGTAGTCGGGCACGGCCGCGGCGGGAAAGAGCAGCTTGAATGTCGTGCCCCGTCCGGGCTCGCTGTACACCTTGATGGCTCCACGGTGACCGCGCACCAGGCCCATCACCGCTGCGAGCCCCAGGCCTCGTCCCTTCACCTTCGTGGTGAAGAACGGCTCGAAGATACGGGCGCGCAACGTGTCATCCATGCCGCACCCGTTGTCCGCGACCTCGATGAAGTCATAGAGCCCTTCCGGCAGCGGCTCGCCGCTCCACATCTCCCGAAGATACGCGTGGTCGCACTGCTGGGAGCCCGTGCTGACCGTGATGACGCCGTTCGCCGTGGTGATTGCCTCTGACGCGTTGATCACGAGGTTCATCACCACCTGCTGGATCTGGGAAAGGTCCGCCTCCAGCAGGGGGATGCTCGGGGACAGGCTGAACCGGATGGCCGCCTTCTTCGAGATCGACAGCTTCAGCATCTGCTCCATTTCCGTGATGACCGCGTTGAGATCCAGGGTCCTCTTCTCGAAACGGCCCTTCCCCGAGTATGCGAGGAGCTGCTGGCAGAGGTTCGCGGCCCGCTTTGCCGACTGCGTGATCTCGTGCAGGTTCTCACGCGCGGGGGAATCGGGAGAAAGGCCCCGCTCGGCGAGGTCCGCGTTGCCGAGAATGGTCATGACGATGTTGTTGAAATCGTGGGCAATGCCGCCGGCGAGCACGCCGAGGCTCTCCAGCTTCTGCGTCTCCAGCAGCCGTTGGTCGAACGCCGCGCCGCCGGAGGCCTTGCGCCGCTGCCCCCGCATGGTCTTCAAGTATCAGGCGTCCTCTTGTTCCAGCACGCCGGCGGCCATGCCTTTCTCCACGAGCGCCGCCCAGGTAATGCGGATGGGCCCTCCCCGGGCACCGGCACGGGCCCGGGTCTCCAGTATCCCCGCCTTGTGCACGCTCTCCGCAATCTGCTGCGCCGCCGCATCCGTGTAGTCATCCGGGACCGCAATGACCTCGAGGACGGCGTGTTCCATCGCCGCGGCCAGACCGAGGGTGCCGTCTGGTTCAGAGGTGAAGTATAGCGAGCGGATCACGCGATGACTGCCTTTCATGCCCCACGGCGCGGTACTCCGCGCATTTTCTTCCGGGGCCACTGTCTTTGTGCTATGAAGCCCGAAACGTGTTCAGAGCGGCTTGAGTGACGTAACCGAGGGCGAGCGCAATCTCGCCGAAGCTCCTCTTGTCGCCGTCCTTCTGCGCGCGGAGCACTGCCTCCACGTGGGACTGCTGCATGGCTTTTGTTCTCACCAGGAAGTCGCCTATTCTTTCCGCCATTCCCCGATCCTCCCTGACAGTATAGTCGGGCACGCCATCCGACACAAGCCTCGTAACCTTTGCACCTCTCGCTTGTTTATTGTTTGAATCTTCATAGAACCTCCTTCTGTAGGGGCCCCGCGAGCGTCTCCGTTCGCGGGGCCTATCTTTTTATCCCTTGACTCCCCCCCCTGAACGGGTAGAATGGCCGCGCATTCCCTTACACGCCAGACCCGGAGGCCACCATGAACGAGCAGATCAGGCTGATCGCCCAGAGGATCCGCGCCTTGCGCGACATCGCGCAGATCTCGCCGGAAACCTGTGCCCGGGACCTCGGCGTCCCCCTGGAGACCTACTGCGCCTACGAAAGCGGGAAAGCCGACATCCCGGCGAGCTTTCTGTACCAGGTTGCGGGCAAATTCCACGTGGAGCTTTCCTCCCTGCTCACCGGCGAGGAGCCGCGGCTGCGTGTCTACGCCGTCACCCGGGCGGGACGGGGCGTCCGGGTGGATCGAAGGAAGGACTACGGCTACCAGAGCCTCGCATTCAACTTCATCGACAAGAAAATGGAGCCTTTCCTCATCACGGTAGAGCCCCGGCCGGCTTCCGATCCCATTCCCCTGAACACCCACCCCGGCCAGGAGTTCAACTACGTGCTGGAAGGGGCCTTGAAGGTCGTGGTGGAAGGCCACGAAGTGCTGCTCTCCCCGGGCGACTCGATCTTTTTCGATGCGCGCCACGGCCATGGAATGAAGGCGGTCGGAGAGACGACGGCCAAGTTCGTGGCGGTCATACTATAGAAAGCGAGGTCCGGGTCCATGCTGGAGCAATTCCTCTCACAGACGAGCTTCTCCTCATACGAGGAGCTGATCAGAAAGTTCCGCATCGCCGTCCCCCCGCGGTTCAATTTCGCGTGGGACGTGGTGGACGTCGTGGCGAAAAGAGAGCCGGGCAGGAGGGCCCTGGTCTGGTGCGATGAGAAAGGCCAGGAAGCCACCTTCACCTTCGGCCAGATGGCGGAGCTCTCCCTGCGGGCAGCCACATTCTTCCTCTCCCTGGGCATCGGGCGCGGTGACCCGGTCATGCTGATCCTCAAGCGCCGCTACGAGTACTGGTTCTGCCTCCTGGGGCTGCATCGGATCGGGGCAATCGCCATTCCGGCCACGCACCTTTTGACGAAAAAGGACATCGCCTATCGCAACAATGCGGCTGCCGTGAAAGCCGTCGTCTGCGTGAACGATCCGAAGGTGCTGGACAACGTGGACGCCGCCCTGCCCGAGTCCCCCACGCTGAAGCACCGGATCGCGCTGGGGGTGAACAGGACCGGCTGGCAGGACCTCCGGGCGGAGATGGAAAAGTCGCCCGCCACGCTGGACCGGGTGCACACGGAAAACACGGACACGAGCCTCCTGTATTTCACCTCCGGCACGACCGGAATGCCCAAGATGGTTCAGCACGATTTCGTGTATCCGCTGGGCCATATACTCACTGCCAAGTACTGGCAGAACGTCATGGATGGCGGCCTCCACCTCACCGTGGCGGATACCGGCTGGGCCAAGGCGGCGTGGGGCAAGATCTACGGCCAATGGCTGTGCGGCTCCGCCGTGTTCGTCTACGACTATGACCGTTTCGTGCCGAGCGCCCTTCTGGGGGTCATCGCCAGACATCGAGTCACCACCTTCTGCGCCCCTCCCACGATGTACAGGTTCTTCATCAAGGAAGACCTGAGTCAATTCGACTTTTCCAGCCTGAAGTACTGCACGGTTGCCGGAGAACCTCTGAATCCCGAGGTGTATTCCCGGTTCCTCGAGCTGACAGGTCTCAAGCTGATGGAAGGCTACGGCCAGACTGAAATGACCGCCGCCATCGCGGTCTTCCCGTGGATGGAGCCCCGGCCCGGCTCGATGGGCAAGCCTTCTCCGGGGTACGACATCGACCTGCTGGATGATGACGGCAAGTCCTGCGAGGCAGGGGAAAAGGGCCAGATCGTGGTCCGCACCAACGCGCGCGCCCCTGTGGGCATGTTCCACGGCTACTACAAGGACCCGGATCTCACGGCCCGTGCATGGCATGACGGGGTATACCGCACCGGTGACGTGGCCTGGAAGGACGAGGACGGCTATTTCTGGTTCGTGGGAAGGACAGATGACGTGATCAAGAGCTCAGGGTATCGCATCGGCCCGTTCGAAGTGGAGAGCGCGCTCATCGAGCACCCCGCCGTCCTGGAATGCGCGGTGACCGGCGTACCGGATGCGGACAGGGGCGCCGTGGTGAAGGCCACCGTGGTTCTTGCCAAGGGGTATACGGCGTGTCCCGAGCTTGCCGCGACCCTGCAGGAGCACGTGAAGAAAACGACCGCTCCCTACAAATACCCGCGTATCATCGAGTTCGTCCCGGAGCTTCCCAAGACAATCAGCGGGAAGATCCGCAGGGTCGAGATCAGGGAAAAAGACATAGAGTAGCAGGGGCCGCGCCCGGCCTTTGCGCGCGCCGGCCGCTCACCTCATGGCGCGGGTCGCGTTCAGGATTGCGACCAGGGCCACTCCCATGTCCGCAATCACCGCCTCCCACATGGTGGCAATTCCGAACGCGCCCAGCGCGAGGAAAACCCCCTTCACCCCCAGCGCGAAGACGATGTTCTCCGCGACTATCGCGCGGGTTCTTCTTGCCCGGTGGATGGCCTCCACGATCTTGCCCGGGTTGTCCGACATGAGAACGACATCCGCCGTCTCCACCGCGGCATCGGCGCCTGATCGGCCCAGCGCAATGCCCACGTCCGCGCGCGCGAGCACCGGCGCGTCGTTGATGCCGTCTCCCATGAACGCGGTGCGCGCGCGCTTCCCGCCTGCCCGCATGATCGCTTCCAGGTGCTCGACCTTCTGCGCCGGCAGCAGGTCTGCATGGTACTCGTCGATGCCCAGCTCGGCGGCCACCCTCTGGGCAACCTCGACGCCGTCACCGGTCAGGAGGGCTGTCCGATCCACCCCCAGCGCGCGCAGATCCCTGATCGCCTCCTTTGCCCCGTGCCGCGCCACGTCATTGATGGCGAGATAGCCGGCGTAGGCCCCGTCCACGGCCACGTGCACCGCGGTGCCCTCGATGCAGCAGGTGTCGTGGGGGATCTGCTGGGCATGAAGGAGCCGGTCGTTGCCGGCCATGATCGCGTGCCCCTCCACCGTGGCGAAAACCCCCTGGCCGCCGAGCTCACGGAATGCGGTAGCGGCGGAGTCGTCCACGGGCCGGCCATAGGCTTCTCGAATCGACGCGGCGATCGGGTGATTCGAATGCGCCTCGGCAACGGCCGCGTAGCGGAGGAGGTCGGGGCCGGAGACGCCGTTGCGGGGATTCACCGAGGTGACGTGGAAGCTCCCCTTCGTGAGAGTGCCGGTCTTGTCGAAGACCATGGTCTTCACGCGCGCCAGCACGTCGAGGTACGCCGATCCCTTCACCAGTATGCCGTGACGCGAGGCTCCCCCCACCCCGCCGAAATACCCGAGCGGGATGCTGATGACCAGCGCGCACGGGCAGGAGATGACGAGCATGGTGAGGGCGCGATAGACCCAGTCGTGCAGGAGGGCGCCGGGAACGAACAGCGGCGGCAGGAAAGCCACCATGGCCGCCGCGGCAACCACGAGGGGCGTGTAGATCCGGGCGAACCTGCTGATGAACCGCTCCGTCTTTGCCTTGGCGCGCGTGGCGCCCTCCACGAGCTGTATAATCTTCGCGGCGCTGGACTCCCCCGCGCTGCGCGTGACCCGCATTTCTATCAGGCCGTCCATGCAGATGAATCCCGCCAGCACTTCCTGGCCGGGCTCCACGCGGCGTGGAACGGGCTCTCCCGTGAGGGCGGAAGTGTCCACGAAGCTCCCGCCCGACGTCACGCGACCATCCAGCGGCACGCGCTCGCCGGGACGGACCACGACTTCAGCGTCGATCGCGACCTCTTCGGGCCGGATCTCCACGAGGTCCCCGTTGCGCCGCACACGCGCGGAATCCGGCCGCAGGTCCAGGAGCTTCCGGATGGACCTGCGGCTGCGATCCACGGACAGGTGCTCCAGTATCTCCCCCACCTTGAAAAAAACCATCACCGCGACCGCTTCCGAAGGCAGGCGTATGGCGAATGCGCCGCCCGTGGCCACGGTCATCAGGAAGTTCTCGTCGAACACCCGGCCCCGGAAGATCCCGCGCACCGCCGCGGCCAGCACGTTCCAGCCCGCCAGGAGATAGGCTGCCCCGAAGATCACGTAGCTCAGCCAGGGCCATGCGGAGGCCTGGATCCTGCCGCCGGCAGCGATCCCGAGAACGAGCAGGGCGATCCCCACGCCCAGCACAACGAGATCCGCGCGAAGGTTGAAGCGCCCCATGTCATTCCGCCAGGTGGGTCCGGATGGACTGGAGGACCGCGCTCACGTGGTGGTCACTCAGCGAGTAGTACACGATCTTGCCGTCGCGGCGGTGGCTGACGAGCCGCGCGCTCTTCAGCACGGCGAGCTGGTGGCTCACCGCGGAGACGCTCATGCCGAACGCCTCGCTGAGGTCGCCGACGCACAGCTCTCCGGCAAGAAGCGCGTGAAGTATGCGAAGCCTCGTCGAATCTCCGAGGATCTTGAAAAAGATCTCCATGTCTTCGAGCTCATCCGGGTCGGGAATCTTCGCCCTTCCCGCAATCACCGCCTCCGGATGTATGCCGCGCATGCTGGTTGCTGGTGCCATGAATGCTCCTTCTCTCACTTGAACAGTTGTTCAAGTGAGAGAATAACGCGACAGCAGCGGATTGTCAAGAGGAGGAAGGGGACGGCGCGGGCGCCCGGCCCCGGATCAGGCGCGCACGCGCCCGCGAAACAGGGATGCAAAAATGCCGGCGCCGCACAGCGCCGCAAAAATGAAGAATCCCGAGCGGAAGGCGCTGAGAAACGCATTGTATCGCTCAGGGGTTATCTCCACCTCGCCCACATATACGGCGATGATCAACGCGGCGATGCCCATGCTCAACATCTGCCCGATGAGACGCATGGCTCCTGTCGTGGCCGAGGCGACAGCATAGTGTTTCCTCTCCACGGAACCCATGATGGCGCTGGTATTGGGGGAGGAGAACAGCCCGAACCCCAGGCCGCAGACAACCAGGATGGCGATGATGTATGCAAGGCTCGAGGCGCGGCCGAGGAACGCGGTGAGAAGAAGACCGACCGTGCTCAAGGCCATGCCCACGGAAGCCACTATTCGCGGCTCCACCCGGTCCGAGAGCCGCCGGCCAGCGGGGAGAATACCGCCATCATCACCGGCTGGGTCAGCATGATCAGACCCGCGGAACGCGGAGAGAATCCCTTGATGTACTGGAGGAACAGGCTCAGCAGGAAGGAAAGGGCAAAGGTAGCCGCGTAGTTGATCAGCGCCGAGAGATTGGAAAGGGCGAAGACCGAGCTGCGGCGAAAGAGACTGACATCCAGCACGGGGGAAGCGACACGGCTCTCCCTCAGCACGAAGGCCGCGAGCAGCACGGCGCCGCCGATGATGAGCCAGAGGCCGGTCACTGCCGGCAGCAGCCGGAAACCGTACATCACGGCGAACAACGCGCAGGCGTAGAAGAGCGATCCGACCACGTCCATCTTCTGGCCGCGCGCCTCCGCCCACTCGCCCCTCACCTTCCAGAGAGCCAGCCCGGTCACGAACAACCCCAGGACCATGGTCAGCAGGAAGATGCTCCGCCAGCCGAGGAACTGGGTGAGCATGCCGCCGATGAAAGGACCGAGCGCGCCGCCGGCGTACACGGATGCCACGGTGATTCCGAGAGCGCGTCCCCTCTGCTCGGGCGGATAGACCGAGGTGACAATGGCCAGCGAGGTCCCGAACATCATGGCGTCGGTGAATCCCTGCAAGGCACGGAGGGCGACCAGCATGGCCTCTGAGGCGGCAAGCGCGCACAGGAGCGACACGACCGAGTAGCCGGCCATGCCCGTAAGGAAGACCTTTTTTCGGCCGTGGATATCCGCCATCCTCCCCATGGGAACGAGGAACATGGCTGCGGCAAGCAGGTAGGCGGTGCTGATCCAGCTCAAGGTGATGGCGTCTGCGGAAAACTCCTTGCCGATCGAGGGGATTGCGATGTTGATCGAGGAGGCCATGAACGGCGTGAGAAATGAGGCCGTCGAGGCAACGAAAAGAACCACGCGTTTGTCGACCGTACCGTGCTGCGGGTGCATGCGCTTTCACCCACTATATGCGGAATCAGCGTCCATGGCTATTCCGACAGATGCGCAAGACGGGTATACTCGGGGTCGAGAAACGACAATGCAGTCTGAACAACTGAGAGCGCTGTGGGAGAGGTACTGCTGCCGGCTTCTTGCGTTCATACGCGGGAAGATCGCGGATGAATCTGAAGCGGAAGACATCCTTCAGGAGGTCTTCCTCCGGATCCACCGCAACCTGTGCTGCCAGGAATGGAACAAGCCGGACGGCTGGATCTACCAGATCACGCGCAACCTGATCATCGACCATTACCGCAGCCGCAGGGAAACGGTCGAAGTCGACGAAACCATGCCCGCCCTGGAACAGGGTGGCCCTGAGGATGATCCCGTGACCCGGCTGGCATTCTCCCTGAGGGAAACCATCGATGCGCTGCCGGAGCCGTACCGCCAGGCCCTGGTGCTGACCGAATATGAGGGCCTGAGCCAGAAGGAGCTCGCCTCCCGGATGGGAATATCGCTCTCCGGAGCCAAGTCGCGCGTGCAGCGCGCACGGGAGAAGCTGCGCGATCTGCTCCTGACCTGCTGCCACTTCGAGCTGGACCGGCGAGGAAGGATCA
Source organism: uncultured Spirochaetota bacterium (assembly GCA_963734545.1). GTDB lineage: Bacteria > Spirochaetota > Spirochaetia > SZUA-6 > Fen-1364 > Fen-1364. The sequence continues at coordinate 264,174 of CAVTHO010000004.1, forward strand.
TAGACTACTACAAGCGCTGTTGCTGCTGCGGCGCGGCCGCCCAACGGCACCCGGCATGATTTTCAGGAACGGCTCCGCGCCGTTCGCCCGCAGACTCCTCGTGCGTCACACGCTGTACCGGCGCCCTTCATCCAGCATTGCGAGGTAGTTGTCCAGTGGGACGTAGTTGGCCACGGTGTTGCCCGTGCCAAGGCAGTAGCCGCCGCCTTTCATGCAGACTTCCAGCGTCTCCCGTACCCGCCGCCTGATGTCTGACTCGGTGGACCTGCACAGGAAGTCCATGTCGATCCCGCCGAGAAGCGCAATCCTGCCGCCGTAGCGCCCCTTGGCCTCGGTCACGGGCAGTATTGCGTCCTCGAAGGAGTGTTTTCCATCGATGCCGACATCATCGATAAGGTCGTCCATGATCTCGTCGAGCTTGCCGCACGAGTGAAGCAGATACGGCTTGCCTTTCGACCGGGCGATCGCCGCGCAGCGCGTGTGCCAGGGAAGGACTTTTCGGCGCAGAAAGTCGGGAGAGAGCATTGTGCCTGACCGGAATCCCAGGTCATCCGAGCCCCAGATCACCGCTACCTTTGAGAAGTCCGCAAGAGCGTCGGTGAAAGCCACATAGAAAGTCCCGACCTTTTCCAGAACAGCGTCGACGAGGGCGGGCTGGTCGACCAGGAAATAGCAGAGCGTTTCGTACCCCAGCAGAAAAGAGAGAATCTCGAAGATGTGCGCGGTGAGCTCGTAGCATCCCATGTTCGGCGGCAGGTTCCGCTCGAGCCATTCGAGGGGGGAAAAGTCGATCTCCGCGACTTTCGGCCAGGGGTAGGCTTCAAAATCCTTCCAGCTCTGGATGGGTCCGGTGTGCTCCTCCTGCCAATCTCGAGCAGCTCTTTCCTGTTCAGGGAGCATGGTCGTGTCCGGCGCAGACAGGCGTGCCATCGGAAACACGGTCTTGCGCGCGACACCGACCCGGAACATGTCATAGCCAAGGAATGCGTGCAGTGTCATATCCCGTTTCGTTTCGTACAGGGGATCGGACCTGTCCAGCCCGGCTGCGAGCTCGAACCGCGCGCAGACGGCCTCCTTGATCTCGGCGTCGAGAAAGAGCTCGACGTGGTGCACCCTGCGGGGCATCTTCCGCCGGAAGAGGACCTCCCTCATTTCCCCTACGTCCGGGTCGAGCGGTTTCGAAAACTCCTTCATCGTCGTCCCTCCGTGGCTTCCTCCATCCTACCACGATCCGCCCGGGCCGTGCTGTCGCCGCTGCGGGCGGCGCGCAGCCGCTCCGGAAGTATTTTCCGGAAAGATTGCGTCTTTTTCGCTCTGCCTCCGTCTACCAGGTTGTCACTGCACGCGAGTGACGAGGAGGAACAGATGTTGCAGGATTTCTTGATGCGGATGTATGCGCCCCTTCTTTGGCAGGAGCAGTGCGACCACCGATCCCGGACGGAGCCGCGCCCGCTGAACCTGGCGAGGCTCCGAGGATGCGCGTGTGAGCAGCCTTGCTGCGGGCAGGCGGCCTGACCATGGACTTCATCCTGAATCTCGTCGCGCAGTCGGTCAGGCAGGTCCTTCTCACTCTCCTGCACAACTGGCCCTTTCTTCTCGCCAGCATCCTGATCGCGGCCTTGATGCAGGTGTTCGTGGATGTGAAGAAGGTATCCGCTTTCCTCGGCCGGCACCGGCGCGCGGGGGTGGCGGCAGCCACGGCTGCCGCCGTTGCCACGCCTTTCTGCTCGTGCGGTACCACGGCCGTGGTGCTGGGCATGATGGCAAGCACCATGCCCTGGGCGCCGATCGTTGCCTTCATGGTGGCGTCCCCGCTGAGCTCTCCCGAGGGCATGGTGTACACCGCCGGCCTTTTCGGATGGCCTTTCGCGCTCACTTCCTTCCTGTTCTCGATTCTTCTCGGGCTATCCGGGGGATTCATTGCGGCGTCATTCGAGCGGCGCGGCTGGCTCGACCACCAGGCGCGCTTCGAGGCCGCCTGCGCATGCAGCCAGCCGTCCTTCCCGTCCTTCCCGGTCAGGGAGATCCCGGTGAGTGGAACCGCCGGGCTTCAACTCGCTGCCTGCTGCGCGGGCAGCGTGGCCGTGGAAACGGCAGCAACGCGGGTCACGGAGACCGTTCTCATCAAAACCCTCGCGCGCGTGTCAGGTCTGCCGAAGGAGATATGGAACATCGGCAAGAAGCTTCTTCCGATGTTCCTCGGGTTTGCCTTTATCGGCTATCTCTTGAATGGCCTCGTGCCGGCCGCCTGGGTCAATGCGCTGTTCGGCAGCGGCAACGTCTACGGCGTTCCTCTGGCAGCGACCCTTGGCCTGCCGCTGTACATCTCCGAAGGATCTCTGCCTCTGATCCGCGCCCTCATGGATTCCGGGATGAGCCAGGGGGCTGTCATGGCGTTCCTCATCGCAGGATCAGGCACGTCGATGGGAGCCATTGCCGGTGCCCTGACGATAGCCCGCTGGCGCGTTGTCGGGCTGGTCGTCGGTGTGCTCTGGATCGGGGCAATGTGCGCGGGCTTTGCCTATGATACTCTCCTGGCTCTCAAGGTGTTCTGAGGCGGCATCTGTGGCTGCCCGTGGCATTTCCGGGTGCCCCGTGATAAGCTGGCCGGCATGTCAGCAAGAAGCGATACATCAGGCTCCCTTCTGTTCCTTCACATAGCGACGGCCGCGTATCTCATCCTGCTCGGCCTCGTCGGCATCATCAACTACAACTCCGACCTCAACAGGTTCGGCAGAGGGCTCGTGCAGGCCGTCGGAGGCAGGAACGACGTCCTGGGGATCATCATTTCGATTCTCAGCCTTCTTGCAGGCGTTGCACTGATCGCGGCGCTTTTCGCCCGGTTCGATTCGAGTATCGGACGGGCGGCCGGGCTTGCCGTGTTCGTATTCTGGGCCCTGCGGATCGTGTATGTCTGGTTCCGCAAGGACGTGTTCCAGCCGGACCTTCTCGTCTGGCTTGTGCAGATCGGTCCGGACATCGTGATCCTGGCGGCGCTCTGGCACATCGGCCGCAAGTATTCCTGACGGATTGGCGCGGCTCGTTTCCTCCCGTAGAATCTGGAGCCGCGCGCCCCATAACGCCTTCACGGATCTCATCCGGTTCAGGGGCAGGTGGTACTGCGCGCTGCGCGAGTCGCGGAACCACGTGGGGCACATGGGCCGGGTGCGCATCATCGAATCCGCCGACGGCAGGGACTGGGTTTCCGCCGCGCTTTTCTCCGAACGCGGCGTGGACCTGAGGGACCCCAAGCTTTCCGTCGCGCCCGGGAACCGGCTCATGCTCCTGATGGGAGGCTCCCGGTACACCAAAGGGAAATACACGGGGAGGAATCCGAGAGTCGCCTTTTCCCGCGACGGCCGCACCTGGAGCGAGCCTCGGGGCATCCTCGCCGAGGGGGACTGGCTGTGGAGAGTGACATGGCAGGGAAGACAAGCCTTTGGCGTCACCTACAGGATCGTCGACAAGGACACGTGGACGGTCACGCTCGTGACGAGCGGAGACGGTCTTTCGTACCGCGAGGTGTGCAGCCTGCGCGTCCCGGGCAAGCCGAACGAAACGACCGTGCGATTCAGACGTGACGGCAGGGCAGTCGCCCTCGTCCGACGGGAAGGCGGCAGCAGGAAAGCCTGGATCGGCACCAGCCGGAAGCCCTACACGGCGTGGCAGTGGCGGTCAACGAGGCATCGGGTAGGCGGCCCGAACTTTCTCGTTCTGCCGAACGGTGACATGTGGGCGGCGGGCCGCGCCTACCTGCCGGATGGTCCGCGCACCCTTGTTGCCCGGATGAACGACCGCCGGTATACACCGGTGCTCGCGCTGCCCAGCGCCGGTGACTGCAGCTATCCGGGCCTTGCCTGGCATCGCGGCCACCTATGGGTGAGCTACTACTCTTCCCACGAGGGGAAGACAGGCATCTATCTGGCACGAATACGATTGGACGGGGAGGGACGGTGAAAGCACTTGTCGTGTGGGGAGGCTGGGAAGGGCACGAGCCGAGGCAGTGTGCCGAGCGCTTTGTTCCGTGGCTTCGGCAGCAGGGTTTCGAGGTGACGGTTTCCTCTTCCCTCGATTCGTATCTCGATAAGGCGCTGATGGGCTCGCTGCAGCTCATCGTGCCTGTCTGGACAATGGGCACGATCACGGGCGATCAGGAGAAGGGCCTGCTGAAGGCGGTGGAGAGCGGCGTGGGCATTGCCGGCTGGCATGGGGGCATGGCGGACTCCTTTCGCGCCAGCACGGAGTACCAATACATGGTAGGCGGACAGTGGGTGGCGCATCCGGGCGGCATCATACCCTACCGCGTGCACGTGCTCGACCGCGCGGACCCGATCACGCGGGGCGTCGCCGACTTCGACATGCTCTCCGAGCAATACTACATGCACGTGGATCCTTCGAACGAAGTGCTGGCCACGACGACGTTCGGCGGCGGCGTGCACCCCTGGATCGAGGGCACGGTCATGCCGGTGGCATGGAAGAGGACGTACGGAAAGGGGCGCGTATTCTACTGCTCGCTGGGACACGTGGCAAAGGATTTCGACGTTCCGGAAGCGATGACGCTGGTCCAGCGGGGTATGCTGTGGGCCTGCGGCGCGCTCTGAGGGCCCGCGAGCCGCGGTCACGGTACCCCGTGACATTCGCCCAGGCCTGAGAGCGGCACCCGCTCTCAGGGGTAGAAGAGGAAGATGTTGCCCACGTCCGGGACGTGTCGCATCGCCTCAGAGGAAAGACGCGTGAGCTCCTCCGCAACCGCGGGCTCGATGCTGCCGTTGGCGGCCGCGACATTGCTTTCGATCTGCTCGACCCTTCGGGCTCCCACCAGGGAGGAGACGATGCCGGGCCTGCCGAGCACCCAGCGGATCGCCAGTGTGCTCAGGGATGTCGAGCTTTTTCGAGCCACTTCCCGCATGGCGGCAGCCGCGTCCCGCACGAACGGCCATACATCGGGTCGATAGTAGAGGGTTGTTCCCCTGGCATCGCCCTTCTCGAACGAATCCGGGCTCCGGGGCGTGTCGGAGAGGAGGCCCTGCGCAATGGAGCTGAACGTGACCACCGCAATGCCATGTGCGATACAGTAGGGAATGATGTCCCGTTCGGGGTAGCGCCACAACAGGTTATAGCAGAGCTGGTGTGCGTCGATCCGCCCGGCCTCGGACGCCATGTCCATGTCCTTGACGCTGAAGTTGCTGACGCCGATGAGCCGGATCCTGCCCTGCGTGCGCAGGAGCTCGAGGCCTTCCATCATGGGACGGATGTCGAAACCGGTTTTCGGCCAGTGGACGTAGAAAAGGTCGATCCACTGCCTTTTCATCCGTGCAAGCGACTGCTCCACTCCCGCGATCGTCTCCCGCTTGCCCGCCGCGTGCATCTTCGTGGAGACGAAAGCTCTTTCTGAAAAGGGCTCGATGCCCCGGCCCAGGACCTCTTCCGAATGACCCATTCCGTAGTCGTGAGCGGTATCGAAATGCCGCATTCCCCTGCGATACGCCTCCCGTATCAGCGCGACCGACATGTCATCCGCAGGGGTTCCGCTCCCCATGTCGCCGAACTGCCAGCATCCCAGGCCTACACCTTTCGGAATAAGCTCCGTGACGGAACGCGCGCCCATCAATCGTTCTCGAGGAGCTCGATGATGACTTTCAGGTCCCGGTTCGCGTCCACGTATGCGTAGCGGCCGCCGGTGTATTCCCCCGTCTGCAGGAGCGGCATGTCCGCCGCCTTCAGCTCGGCGATTTTCTCCTTCATGCCCTTGATCACGAAGGCGATGTGGTGGACTCCTTCTCCCTTGCGGTCGAGGTCCTCCCTCCAGGTGCTCGGCCCCTTGTCCGGTTCGATCAGCTCGATATCCAGGGTGGGCCCGACCTTGAAAAACGCGAGCTTGGACCGTGCCTTTGTCGGAGCGCCCTTGTAGCGCGCCTGGGACTTGTCCAGCTCGTCCGTGATCTGGATGGGAGGCTTTTCCACCCCCAGAAAGTCCGCGTACACCTGCGCCGTCTTCTCGATATCGTGCACGAGAATCCCCACCTGCGTGACCACGTTCGTGCCGAGGATTTTCTTCTTCATTCTCCGCGCCTCCTTTGTGTGTGCACTCTGCCTTATTGGCGATAGCCGAAACGCTTCTCCAGCCCCAGGAGCATGGCAATCAGGAAAAGGGCAATGATGAGGAGTATCCAGGCCATCGCGGACGCAAGCCCCATTTTGAAATACTGAAACGCGTTCTGATAGAGATACAGCGAATAGAACAGGGTCGACTGGTTGGGCCCGCCGGACGTGATGATGAATGACTCCGCAAAGGATTGAAAAATGCCTATGACGTACGTGATGACATTGAAGAGGATCACCGGGGAAATCATGGGGATGGTGATCCGGAAAGTCCGGTGCAGGAAGTTTGCGCCGTCAATTGCCGCGACCTCGTACAGGGACTGCGGGATGTCCTGGAGTGCGGCGAGGTAGATGATTACCGCGCCCCCCGATATCCAGAGAAAGATCATGATGAACGCCGGCTTTGCCAGGTACGGATCCGCGAGCCAGCCGGGTCCCTTGACGTGGATGTAGGACAGAAAGGTGTTGATCAGGCCGGTCTGCGGCTGCAGCATCCAGATCCAGAGAATGCAGAGAATGACGAGCGGGACGAGCGTCGGCACGAAGAAGATGATGCGGAATACCGAAAGGCCCTTGATCCTCTTGTTGCTGAGGATGAGGGCAAGGGTGAGGGTGGCGATCGTGATCACGATGGTGCCGACGACGACCATGTACAGGGTGTTGAGCAGCGAGGTGCGGAAGACCATATCGGTGGTCAGGAGGTCGATGTAGTTGCCCAGCCCTATGAATTTCGGCGGATCCACCACGTTGTAGCGGGTGAGGGAATAGAAGAGGGAGCTGAAGATCGGATACGCCGTGAAGACAAGGAATCCGACGATCCACGGAGAGATGAAAAGCAGCCCGTTTCTTTGATCCTTTGAACCGATCATCGGGCTATCCCTTTATTCCCGTCATTGCGATCCCCTGGATGAAGTATTTCTGCAGCACGAAGAAAATGATCAGCACGGGGAAGGTCATCATCACGCCGAGGGTGAGAAGCATGTCCCATTTCGGATCCAGGTTGTGCATGATCTGCTGCGCTCCGAGTGAGAGCGTGTACAGCTTGTTGTCCGAGAGGAAGATCAGCGGGCCGATGAAGTCATTCCAGGTTTTCAGGAAGGAGAAGATGATCACCGTGGTGATTGCCGGTGTCGACAGCGGAATAATGACGCGCCGATAGATCATGAAATCTCCCGCCCCGTCCATTTTTGCCGCATAGGAGAGCTCGTTCGGTATCGACATGTAGAACTGGCGCAGAAGGAAGATGAAGAAGGCGTTCCCGAAGAAGGCCGGCACGATCAGGGGCAGGAGGGTTCCGATCCAATGAAGCTGGTGGAACAGGATGAAAAGAGGAATCATGACAACCTGGAAGGGCAGGATCAACGTGGCCAGAACGACATAGAAGAGCGCTTCCCGGCCTTTCCAATCGATCTTGGCGAACCCGTATGCAATGAGCGTGTTGGAAAGGACTGAGCCGATCACGTTGAAGACCACCAGGACCATGGTATTGCGAAAGTCCTGCAGAAAGGGAAACTCGTTGAAAATACGGACGTAGTTGTGCCACTGGGCTTTCTTGGGAAGCCACTGCATGGGAACGACGAAAAGCTCGGCAGGGACTTTCAACGAGCTCAGGGTCATCCACACGAAGGGAACAATGAAGACGAGGGCAAGCACGGCGAGAATAATAGTCGAAATGGCGATTTCGCCCGGCGCAAGATAAACAGCTTCTTTCGCTTTCCGTGGCATCAGACAGCTCCCCTACCCAGTGTAGCCCACGAGCCCTACCTTAAGCGATCCCTCTCCTGCATGAGCAAAGCGACTGTAATAAACCGGATGCCCGGCCCGCGCGGGGGCGGACCCGGGCATCCGAAATGATCGGGGGCGCATCCGCGCCCGGGAAAAAATGAGGGCGTTCGCGCGCCCTCAAGAAAGGGCAGTTTCCGCGCTTACTGCGCGAGCTGCTTCTCGAACTTGGCCTGAAGGGCCTGCAGCAGGGGCAACGGATCCTTGTTGTTGTAGATCACGTCGTCACGCATTGCGTTCAGGTCGTCTCCGAGCTGGGCCGCCACCTTGGTCAGCGCCGCATGACCCGAATTGGGAGAGTTCGCCAGCTCCCTTTCGATCTTGTAGATAGGGTCGTTCTTCAAAGTCCAGCTCACTTCGTCGAACTGCTTGTTGTTCGTGGGGATCGAGCGCCAGATGTCGAAGTTGTTCGCGCTGATCGGCGTGGTGATGACGAAATTGTAGAACCTGTACGCGAGATCAGGCCGCTTGGCGCCCTTGGGGAGCAGGAACACGTTGGACTGGAAGATCGTGCCCCCTGCCCTTCCGCCTGCCGGGGTCGGGACCTTTGCCACCGCGTATTCGATGTTCGGGGCGTAGATGCGCAGCGCGTTCGTGAACCAGTTGCCCACCACGGTCATCGCGACCTTGCCGGTCATGAAGGGGTGATCCGGAGAGAACAGCGCGCCGAACCCCGAGGTGAATCCCTTCATCTCGGTGGGGCTCTTCTTCTGCGCGTACTTGTTCATCCACCTGTACACGTCAACGAGCGGCTTTTCCGTCAGGTACAGCTTCTTGGTGCTCGTGTCGAAGATCTTGGCGCCGAACATCCAGCCCCAGTAGAAAGGATTGTCGTTGCCGTAGTCCATCCAGGGAATGTAGCCGAACCGGTCGATGCTGCTCGCGCTGAACTTGTCGAGCTTGGCGGCCAGGGCGTCGAGCTCCTCGAGGGTCTTGGGCGGCTTGGTCACGTCGAGACCGGCGTCCTTGAAGACCTTCACGTTCATGTAGAGCAGGATGACATTCGAGTCCTGGGGCAGCAGGTACGTCTTGCCGTCGATCTGCGTGACCTCTTTCATCCCGGGGAACATGTCGGCGATCTTCAGGGTGATCTTGCTCATGTCCCAGGGAAAGGCCGTGCCGTTGGCCGCGAATGAATACGCCGCGCTGGCATTGTCCGAAAGCGCGATGTCGGGAGCATCACCTCCGGCAATCGCTGCCAGGAGCTTGCCCGTGTTGACGCCGCCGGCAGGGGTGGCGACAAGGTTGACCTTGACGCCGGGATTGGCCTTCTCGAACTCCCCGACGCGCCACTGGTCCCATTTCAGGGAATCACCCCCGAACGGGGACCAGTACACGAGCGTTCCCGGTCCCGAGGCGGACGCCTGCTCGGACCCGCCCGCCGCGAGAACGGGGAATGCGAACGCTGCCATCATCAGCGTCGCGACAAGAACCGTAGCCCATGATCTTCTGTTCATTTTCGCCTCCTCCTACAGTTGATTGCGGGCTCGCTTTCGTCCATCCGTGGACTCGCTCGCCCTCGCCATCCATGTCTACGGGCTCGCTTTCGTCCATCCGTGGACTCGCTCGCCCTCGCCATCCATGTCTACGAATCGTGCTTCACGTTCAGCAGAACCCCCAGCTTCTGTGCGCTCTCCACAAACACGTAGCGGCCCCCGGGATAGTCGCCGCTGTGCCTTTCCGGGATGCCTTTCTTGCCCAGGAACTCGAGAGTGGCCGGCAGATCATCCACCATGAAGCCGATGTGGTGGACGCCCTCCCCCTTGGTATCGAGAAACTCCTTCCACGAGCTCGGCTCTCCATCGGGCTCCGTGAGCTCGAGCACGAGCGCGCCCAGATCGAAAACCGCCAGCTTGGCGCGCGTCTTTGTCGGCTTGCCTCGAAACCTCGTGTGGGCTTCTTCGACGGGAGGGATCTGGAATATTTTGGGCATCGGCAGACCGAAGATCTCGCAGAAGCTTTTCGCCGTTTTTTCAATGTCACGCACTACTAATGCAACCTGGCAGATCCGCTTCGCATCAATCGGTGGCATGTGCAGCTCCCCTCTGAAACTCCGTTTACCTACACGATAAACTACACGGCACATGCGACTGAGTCAAGATAAGAATTCAGGAATGAGCGAAAAAAGGCAAAAGAGCCCGCACAGGTATTTTGTATTTTATTTGCTTATGATTAAAATAAGTTATCGACTTTGGCCAGTGCATGTGTAGTAGATTCAGTCCATTATTCGGTCTTTCCGAAGGAGGCTTGTTTGTACCGCTCAAGCACTGCATCACGGTAACGAAAACGTCATTCGTCATGAGATACTCACGGGTCTCCTTGCGGCCTCCAGCGCGATTTGGCGAAAAACAGCAGAATTCCCTGAATCCAGGCAAACCGACTTCCCTGTTCTTGACTTGCGAACCAGGGACGAGTATGATCGTGTACGTTACCGTTACAGGACACGGCAAGGGTGTCTGGAAGCCCCTCGGGATTCCGTCTGCGGCATCGAGGTCAGGATTGACAGCAGTTGCCTGGAAACGGATACTTGCGCCGACGCGAGAGGGACCGGACCGCCAGGAAGCGCGGAGGATGCGGCTGCTCGCGAGCGGCAAGGAGCTGGTTCCTTGAAGGTGACGATAAAAGAAATAGCTGCCATCTGCGGATTTTCCATCGGCACCGTCGACCGCGCGATGCACAACAGAAAAGGCATCAATCCGAAGTCGCGTGAACGGGTGCTGTCGGTCGCGCAGCAGCTCGGGTACCGCCCGCACCTGCTGGCGCGAAGCCTTGTGACCGGCTTCACCATGACCATCGGCGCGGTCGTCCCCAACCTCAAGAATCCCTTCTTCTCGGAGCTGGTGGAGGTGATCCAGAAGAAAGCGCGGACTGCGGGTTACCACGTGTACATGATGCTGAGCGAGTTCGATCCGCAGGAGGAGATCGCTTCGCTGGACCGGCTGCGGGCGCTGAACGTCGACGGCATCGTCATCATGCCGGTGAATCGCGGCCGCTCGTTCCAGGCCTACCTGAAGAGTCTCGCGACCCCCCTCGTCACCATCGCGAACAGGGTGTCGAAGCAGTGGACGTGGGTCGGGATCGACGACCGCGCGGCGGTTCGGGACGCCGCCCGCTACGTGATCTCCAAGGGGTACGCGCGCATCATTTTCGTGACGCAGCAGCAGGATCCACGGTCTCTGCAGACCCTCTACTGCGACGACCAGCGCATCCTGGGCTACAAGGAAGCGCTCCACGAAGCGGGCAGCGCCTATGCTCCCTGCGTGCTGACGGACGAGACGATGATGCGCATGATAGAGGAAACGCGCCTGGCGGGCTGGGAGCGCACCTGCATTCTGGCTTCGTGCGACGCGGTGGCCCTGGAGGTCATGTCCCTTCTGAAGGCGAACGGAATCGCCATTCCGGACACGGTCGGCCTGATGGGATTCGACAACCTTGACGAGCTGAAGTACATCACCCCGCGGCTGACGACCGTCGCGAGCCCGATCCAGAAGATCGGCGAACAGGCGTTCGACTACCTGCTGCAGACCATCAACGGCACGTGCATCGACTCCCGCGTCCTGGAGCACCGGATCATCGAGGGGGAGACGGTCTGATCTATTTCCAGGCGCCCCCGCGGGCCGCGCGCTTGAGGTAGTTCCCGCGCCCCGCCTTCCCGAGGAACTCCTGCCCGTCCACGATCACCTCTCCCCGTGAAAGCACCATCCGCGCGTTGCCGCGCACCTGGAAGCCCTCGAACATCGAGTAGTCCACCTTCATGTGGTGCGTGCTCGCGCTGATGGTGTACGGAGCCTTGGCGTCCCAGATCACGAGGTCCGCGTCGCTGCCCGGCGCGATCTCCCCCTTCTGCGGGGATACATGCCGAAGATCCGGGCCGGCGTGGTGGAGGTCAGCTCCACGAACCGGTTGAGCGTGATCTTTCCCGAGTTCACGCCGTGGTGGTGGATGAGCTGCAGCCGATTCTCGATGCCCGGGCCGCCGTTGGGGATCTTCGTGAAATCGTCCTTGCCCAGGATCTTCTGGTCCTTGAAGCAGAACGGGCAGTGATCGGTGGACACCACCTGCAGGTGGTCGTTCTTGAGACCGTCCCAGAGCTTCGGCTGGTGCTCCTTGGGCCGCAGCGGCGGCGTGAACACGTACTTTGCCCCTTCGAAGTTCGGCCGCGCCAGCTCGTCCTGGGACAGGAGCAGGTACTGGGGACAGGTCTCCGCAAAGGCCGGCACGCCCCGGTCACGCGCCTCGCGCACCTCGTTCAGCGCGTCTTCCGAGGAGAGGTGCACGATGTACACGGGCACGCCGGCGATCTCCGCCATGGCGATGGCCCGGTGCACGGCCTCCGCCTCGGCCCGGGGCGGGCGGGTCAGCGCGTGGTAGATGGGCGCGGTCTTTCCTTCCGCGAGGGCGCGGGCCACGATGACGTCGATGACGCTGCCGTTTTCCGCGTGCATGCAGACGAGCGCGCCGTTCTTCGCGGTCTGGGAGAGGGCCTTGAAGATGGTGGCGTCGTCCACCATGAGCACGTTGGGATACGCCATGAACAGCTTGAAGCTGGCCACGCCCTCTCTCACCATGTCGTCCATGTCTTCCAGGCCGGAGGAGCCGAGGTCGGTGATGATCATGTGCAGGCCGTAGTCGATGGCGGCGCCGTGCCCTCCGCCTTCTTCCACCAGGTGTCCAGGGCGTCGCGCATGCGGGTGCCGCGCGCCTGGATGGCGAAGTCCACGATGCGTCGTGGTGCCCCCGAAAGCCGCGGCGCGCGTGCCGGTTTCGAAATCGTCCGCGGACGTGGTGCCGCCGAACGGCATGTCCAGGTGCGTGTGCGCATCGATCCCGCCGGGGATCACGTACATCCCCCTGGCGTCGATCACCTTCTCCGCGGACCGGGCGGGGATCCCGCGCCCGCACCTCCTTGATGTGCTCGCCCTCGATCAGGACGTCCGCCGTTCTTGTCTCCTTCGGCGGTGACAACGGTTGCCGCCCTGAATCAGCGTGTTTCCCATGTCTCCCTCTTTATTGTCCCGGTTTGCTGTAGACGCGCCCTGCCGTGCGCTGCTCCCAGCTTTCGCTTCGGTTTGCCCGTCTCCACCTTCTCCATCGTGATGCACTCTTCCACCGGGCAGACCAGGGAGCAGAGATTGCAGCCGACGCACTCCTCCTCGTCCACGTGAGGAACGTGGGGAGCGGCCGCGGCGCCGTTTCCGTTGCCCCCGCGCGCCTGGTCGAGCTTGGCGATGGGCGTCACCGTGATGCTCTGCCTGGTCCGCGCTTCACGCGACAGCGGGAGGCTCCGCGAGCCTCGTCGTGGTGGATGCACTGGTGCGCCCCGTCCCAGCAGGCAATGTAGCACAGGTCGCATCCGATGCACTTGTCCGGGTCGATGCGCGCAACGATCTTGTAGTTCAGGTCGAGGTGCTTCCACTCCTTCATCCGGGGCATGCGTGCGGCCGCGGAAATCCTCGAGGGTCCGGATAGCCCTTCTCGTCCATCCAGTTGGAAAGTCCGTCGATCATGTCTTCCACGATCCGGTAGCCGTAGTGCATGACGGCCGTGCAGACCTGCACGTTGCCGCAGCCCAGGAGGATGAACTCCGCCGCCTCCCGCCAGCCGGCAATGCCGCCGATCCCGGAGATGGGGAGCGCCACCTCCGGGTCCGAGGCGATCTGCTGGACCAGGTGCAGGGCGATGGGCTTGACCGCCGGGCCGCAGTAGCCGCCGTGCGCGGACAGGCCGCCCACGTTCGGCCGCGGGATCAGCGTGTCGAGGTCGATCCCGGTGATCGAGTTGATCGTGTTGATCGCCGAAAGGCGCGTCCGCGCCGCCCTTCTGTGCCGCGCGCGCCACCAGCGCGGATGTCCGTCACGTTCGGAGTGAGCTTCACCATGACCGGCGTGTGCGCCGCCTCCTTGGCCCACTCGGTGATCATGCAGGAGTATTCGGGCACCTGCCCGACCGCGGCGCCCATGCCGCGCTCGCTCATGCCGTGCGGGCAGCCGAAGTTCAGCTCCAGGCCGTCCGCGCCCGCGTCCTCGGCGCGCTTGACGATGTCGTGCCAGACCTCCCGCTTGGACTCCACCATCAGGGAGGCGATGACGGCGTGCTTCGGGTAGCGCTTCTTGACCTCGGCGATCTCGCGCAGGTTGTCTTCGACGGGGCGGTCGGAGATCAGCTCGATGTTGTTCAGCCCCATCATCCGCTGGCCGTTCCAGTCCACCGAGGAGTAGCGGGAGGCAGTGTTCACCACCGGCTCGCCGATGGTCTTCCACACGGCGCCGCCCCACCCCGCGTCGAACGCGCGCATGATCTGCTCGCCGGTGTTGGTGGGAGGCGCGGAGGCCAGCCAGAACGGGTTCGGGGAGCGGATGCCCATGAAGACCGTGTTGAGGTCAGCCATCGAACGTCCACCCTCCGGAGCCTCTGCGCGAATGGCCTGGGCCGGCCGCCCTTTGCCGTCCGCCACCGCGTCCACGACCTCGCGGCCGCCGTTCACGCAGTCCCCGCCGGCGAAGTACCGCGGATTCGCGGTCCGGCCCGTGGGACGATCCACGGCGATCGGCCCTCCTGTCGATGCTGATTCCCCGTGACGTGCTGCAGCAGCTCCAGGAACCGTGACTGGCCCAGCGCGGGGATGACCATGTCGCAGGCAAAGTCGAACTCGGAGCCCGGCACCGGTTCGGCGTTCCGCCGCCCGCTTGCGTCGGGGGCGCCGAGGCGCGGTCTGCACGAACCTGACGCCCGCCGCATGGCCATCCTGGCCGCGAGTATCTCCACCGGCTGCGCCAGCCAGTGGAAACTGCACTCCTTCGACTCTTTGCGTGCTCGTACTCGAAGGGAAAGGCAGGCATCTCCTTCTCGGTCCGGCGGTAGAAGAGATGGACTTCCTCCGCGCCCAGCCGGCGCGCCGCGTTCGCCGCGTCGATGGCGGTGTTGCCCCCGCCTATGACGGCCACGCGCTTCCCGACGGGAAGATCCGGCTGCGTCTTGTAGCGCTCGATGAAGTGAAGCGCATCGATCACGCCGCGGGCGTCCTCCCCCGGAATGCCCAGCATGTCCATGGCGCCCAGTCCCAGCCGAGGAAGATGTAGGCGTACTCACGTCTCCAGGGTGTCCAGGGGGACATCCTTGCCGACCTCCGCGCGGCGGAACTCCACGCCCATGTCCCGGACCATCTCGACCTCCCGCAGGCTGTCGGACGGGCGCAGCTTGTACTCCGCCACCCCGTAGGTGGCCAGACCGCCCGGCAAGGGGCGGTTGTCGAAGACGGTCACTGCGAAACCCTGCTGCCGGAGCTCGGCGGCGCAGGCAAGCGAGGCCGGGCCCCCGCCGATGCAGGCTACCTTCTCCGGGTGTCGTGACCGGGACAGGCGTGCCCGGCTTTCTCTTCTCATGGAAATCCTCCATGGCGAAGCGCTGCAGCCGGCCGATCTCTATCGGCTTCTTGTTGTACCGGTGCATGACGCACGCGCCCTCGCAGAGGACCTCCACGGGACACGCGCGGGAGCAGCTCATGCCCAGGATGTTCGCGTCCAGGATGGTCCGCGCAGAGCCCCGCACGTTGCCGCTGGCGATCTTCTTGATGAAGCGCGGCACGTCGATGTGCGTGGGGCAGGCGTCCATGCAGGGCGCGTCGAAGCAGCCCAGGCATCGATTCGCCTCGGTGACGGCGGATTTCGAATCCAGCGCAGGGTGCAGGTCAGCAAAACGCTCGAGATTTCGTTCGAGGGGAAGCCCCGGATCGCTCATGTCGTGCTCCTCGCGGGTCCGAAGATGTGATGCACCCTACTATAGTAATCACGCGGCGCGGGAGCGGAAACTAAAATGCCGCGGCCGGCGGAGGTGCGCCGTACCGTTCGGCGAATGCGCCGTGCGGGGGGGCGCCGTACCGCGGCCGCGATATCAGCCGGGCTTGGTGGCACGATGAAATCCGAGCGTGCCGGCAAACAGCGTCCTGACGGCGACGCTCCGGAAGCCCTGGGCGCGCAGCAGGCCGGACAGCTCATCGGCGGAGTAGAACATCTCGAGCGCGTTTATGAAATACGTCCGCGCGCCCAGGGCGGTCGGCCCGCTTCCGAACAGAACGGCGGTGAACGAGAGGCAGAACCGCAGGTAGCCATGATAGAGCTTCTCCACGACCCGGTTGCGGGGGCGCAGCATGTCGCAATGATAGAAGCGGCCGCCGGGCTTGAGCACCCGGAAAACCTCGTCGAAGACGCGTCGGATGCGCAGGTGGCGGGACGCCCATTGCAGCGTGATGACGTCGAAGTGATTATCCGGGAAAGGGAGCTCGTGCACGTCACCTATGAGGCTCTGGATATGAAATCCTCGTGCCTCCGCTCGAGAGAGCCCCACTTCCTGCATGGCCACGCTTCGGTCGATGGCCAGGACCTCGAGGCCCGGCTCGCGCTGGAGGAGCGCAATCCCGACTGCATTGGTGCCGGCGCAGACATCAAGCACACGCTGCCCGGACCGCACGTCGATTGTCGCCATGAATCTTCCCAGGATCCAGTTCCACAGCCCGAGACTGGCGACAAGATTCGCGCGGTCGTAATAGGGGGCAACGTCGGCAAACACCTTGTCGAGCTGCCTCGTCCAGACCGTATCGAAACGCCGTTGACGCGCCTGTTCGCGCGTCGCAAGAGGCGGAGGACTCATTGTACAAACCTTCCTGGCGGCTCCCGACACGGCGCACAGGGCCCGTCGCGCGGTCTTCCCGCCGGAAAACAACAAAAGATATTGCTCCTGTCTCCGACGGTCAACCGAGGGTGCCGTGCGCACGCAGAGCTCCTTGTGGCACGGCAGGACGCCCGTCCTGCCGAGGCCCCCGGCGGGCGCCCCTGCGCTGCCCCCTCGCCACCGCTCCCGCTTGACGGCTGGGCGAAACAGGGATACATTTCAATCAAGTTTATGTCATAAACTTGTTTATGGAGGCGCCATGAATACGACAGATCTGGATACGCTCCTTCGCGACGTGGAGGAGCTGCGCCGCGCGGTAAGGCGGAACAGCCCGTTCCTGCGTGAAGTGATTTCCTCGCGCCTCTTCGCCGCCTACGCGCTGGCGCTCGGCCTCGCAATAGCGGCGTTCTGCCTGGCGAGCCAGATCCTCATCGGGTGGTACGGCTCCTTTCCCGCCATCCCGCCTGCATGGAAGACCGGCTTCTGGCTGGCCCTCGCGGTGCTGGGCGCCGCGGCAGTGATCAGCAAGCCACTGATCCTCGGACGGCGCGCCGCCGAAGTGGATACGCGCGCCACGTTCATCACGGTCGTCAAGGTGCTGTATGGCGGTCTGGTCTCCAATATCTACGCCCCGGCCTTCCTCTGCATGGCGGCTGCGTCGATCTTCGCCGTGACCATCGGCCATCCCTGGTACATTGTTCCGGCTGTCGCCGTCTTTTACACTTTCGCGGCCAATGGCGTCGGCCTTTTCGTGCAGCGTCCCGAGTATTTCGCCTCGGGCTGGTATTCACTGGTCGCCGGGATCGCATCCGTCTTTTTCCTGGAAAGAGTACCCTTTATCTGGACGGCAGTTGTGGCCGCGGAATGAGCCTGGTCTTCGGCATGGTCTCTCTCATCTGGGGCGGCGGGCGCCGCAGGAGCGGTGACAGCGCTGAACCGTCCCATGCCGGGCCGGGGAAGAGATGAGCGCGAAGGAGAGCTCGGGCCGCAGGGAGCGCGCCCTCTCCGGGCTGGAGCTGGATCGCGTGATCCACGAACGGGCGCGGCTCGTTCTGCTCACGTACCTGGCCTCCTCGGACCGGGCCGAAACGAGCTTCACGGAGCTCAGGGACAATCTCGGCTTCACGGCGGGAAACCTCTCCGTGCAGCTCAGGACGCTCGAGGAGGCAGGCTACGTGAAGATCGACAAGCGGTTTGTCGCCCACAAGCCCTTGACGGGTGTGAGGCTTACCGTGAAGGGAGAAAAGGCAATCACGGCATACCTGGGAAACCTGGAAGTGATCGTGACGGCCCTTCGCGGCGGAGCGCCGGCGAGAGCGTCCGGGGGGGCTCACCGGACAGGTGAATGAGGAGGAGCAGCATGGCGGTATTGCATCTGGAAAAAATCACGCGCGTCTATCGCAAGGGAGACAACGAGGTGCGCGCGCTGGATGGCGTCGACCTCGACATCGAGGCCGGGGAATTCCTGACCGTGGTGGGGCCTTCGGGCTCGGGAAAGACGACATTCCTCAACATCCTGGGCTGCCTCGACTCACCCACCGAGGGGCGTATCGTGTACGACGGGACCGAGCTGCAGGGGCTCGGAGAGAAAGGAAGATCGGCCTACCGGCGGGAGCGGATCAGCTTCGTCTTCCAGTCCTACAATCTCATTCCTGTCCTCACCGTGCGGGAGAATGTCGAGCTTCCGCTGGTGATTGAACGGAGGCTGGATACCGCGGAAATCCGCCGCCGCGCCGAGGAGATGATCGCCGCGGTGGGCCTTGCCGGGATGGAGAACCGCTTTCCCCGCGAGCTCTCCGGCGGGCAGGAGCAGCGGGTTGCCATTGCCCGCGCGCTGGTGAAACGGCCGCTCGTCATTCTTGCGGACGAGCCCACGGCGAACCTGGACTCGCACACCGCGGAGGAGATCGTGGAGCTCATGCGCGGCATCAATGCCGCAAGGGGCAGCACGTTCGTGTTCTCCACCCACGACCGGCTGGTCATGGAGCACGCGCGGCGTGTGGTGACCATCCGCGACGGCCACGTGACCGCGGACGAACGTAAAAGTCCGCCTTTGGCGGCGCCATGATCCGCCTTCGGCGGCGGGGAAATAGGCATGGGTACCCTCTGGAAAATCGCGCTGCGCAACACGATCCGGCACGCGCGGCGGACCATCATCACCGCGGTGGTGATGATGGGCGGCATTGCCGTCTTCATCTTCTACGATTCCCTGCTGGCAGGCATGGACCGCATGGCAGTGGATACAATGGAGAACTACACGCTTTCCTCGCTGAAGATCCGGACCCCTGCCTATGTGCGGGACATCCAGGGCGCGCCGCTGGACAAGGGTCTGGCCCATCCCGAGGAGACTCTTTCCGCGGTGACCGCGCTGGGCCTGCAGGCCGCGCCGCGGATCCGGTTCGTGGCCAGGCTCTCCAACTACACCGACGAGATCCCGGTTCTGGCCGATGCGGTGGACCCTGCCGCGGACCCCAAGGTATTCAAGCTCGCCCAGGCCGTCACGGAGGGTGCCTGGCTCTCGCGCGCCGCGTCCCGTTCCGTCGTGCTCGGAGCGGAGCTGGCACACGAGCTTTCAGTGAAACCGGGTGACACGGTGCTCGTCGCGGCGCAGACCGTGCATGACGCCACGAACGCGGACGAATACACCGTGGCGGGCCTCCTGAGCACGCCGGCACCAGAGATCAACCGGGCCGGGCTCTTCATGCCGCTGGATGACGCGCGTGCTCTCCTGGACACCCCGGCGGGCCCGGACGCGCTCGTGACCGAGGTGGACGTTGCCCTTCCCCGGGCACCCAGCCTGGCCGCGGCGCTCGCGCAGGGGGAGGCCGCCGCGTCACGCCTGCGGGCCGCGCTGCCGGAGGAGCGTGTGGACCCGATCGGGTCCCTCGCGGAAGGCTACCTCGCGCTCCGAAACGCCAAGGCGAGCTATTCGCTGATACCCGTGATCATCGTGCTCATGATCGCCGCTGTCGGCATCGTGAACACCATCCTCATGTCTGTTTTCTCACGGATCAGGGAAATCGGAATCCTGCGGGCATACGGCATGACGGCGCGCGACATCAAACGGCTCTTCACCCTGGAGGGGCTGGCACTCGGGCTGGCCGGCTCCACCCTTGGCGTGGCGCTCGGGGCGGCCCTGGATCTCCTCCTCGTCGTACGGGGGTTGAGCATGAGCGCCATCTCGAACAGCCTCGGATCGCTTCCGATCTCCGGCGTCCTGCACGGCGAGTGGAACCCGAAGACCATGCTCATCGGCTTCCTGTTCGGGATCGTTGTGTCCCTGATCGCCGCGCGCATCCCCGCGCGCCGGGCCGCGCGCCTTCAGCCGACCGATGCGCTCAGGTTCCAGTAGGAGGAAGTCGTCATGAACGTGCTCGGCATGGCTGTCCGCAACCTCGGACGCAACCGCCGTCGAACCTTCCTCGCCGTGCTCTCCGTGCTCATCGCCATCACCCTGGTGGTCTTCATGGACGGGCTCATCGGCGGATTCATGGACTCGATGGCGCGCAACTTCACCAAGAACGAGACGGGTCACGTGAGCGTGACGACCTCCGAGTACCGTGCCCGGGAGCGGTTCATGCCCGCCTCCGTCGCGATGCCGGACTCTGACGCGGCTGAGAAAGCCATCCGCTCGACCCCCGGGCTGGAAGGACGCATCGTGCTGGTCGCCCCCCGGGCGCTCTTTGGTGTCGTGCTGTCCTCCGCTTCGGCCACGAAGGCCGCCCGGGGGATCGGCGGCGACCCCGATGGGGAGAAACACCTCCTCATGCTGAACCGGGCGCTCCTGCCGGGCAGCGCGTACCTCGATCCGCGCGGAGGCACCACCATCCTGGGCGCGAAGCTGGCCGAGGACCTGGGACTGAAAGTGGGGGACACGCTGAAGGTCGTCACTGAGAAGGCGGACTACGGGATGGGCTTCAAGAAGTTCAGGATCGTCGGTGTCTTCCGCACGAGAGTGGATACCTTCGATGCATCGACCTTCCTGGTAAGCCTTGCGGATGCGCGGGAGCTTCTCGGGCTGGGCAAGGGGGCGTCGCAGATCCTCGTGATGCTCAAGGACTACAGGGACTCGGATGCAGCGGCAAAGCTCATTTCGACCCATCTTGCGTCCGGCGGCCTCGGAAAACTCTCCGTGCAGAGCTGGACGTCCCTCGGAGACACCGCGGCGCTCATCACGATGTCGGGGAGGATCTACTTCTGGGCGGAAATCGTCGTGGCGTTCCTCGGGGCGTTCATCATCGCCAACATCATGATGATGGTCGTTCTGGAGCGGCGGCGGGAGATCGGCGTCCTGAAATCCATGGGCATGGAAGGGCCGCGGATCCTGCGTCTCTTTCTCGCTGAGGGGATATTTCTCGGTGTCATCGGCTCCGCGGTCGGGTCGATTTTCGGGACCGCGCTGAACGCGTGGCTTTCCGTGAAGGGGCTGGATTTCAGCTCGAGCGTCTCGGGCAGCGGCATCGCGATGGACAACGTCATCTACACCGGCGTGCATCCGCTCAACGTCATCCTGCTCTTCACGCTCGGGGTGGCGGTTTCCGCAGTCGTGTCTTTCCTGCCGTCCCGCAGCGCGGCGCGAATGGACCCTATTGAAGCGATACGGTCGGTGTAGGAGGTGAGGTCATGAGAGCGTTCAGATCAGCGTCGCTGGCCGTCGTGCTTGCGGGATTTGCGGCAGCGGCAGCCCCGGGACAATCGGTGGAAGAGATCCTTGCAAGGCTCGACGCGAACATCTCGTATGAGAGCATCCGATACAGCGGGCGGATGGAAATCACGGTGGGCGGGGAAACCCGGTACAAGACCATGGACGTGGCTGCAAAGGGAACGGAGAAGGCGTTTGTCGAATTCACAAATCCCGAGGACAGGGGAACCCGGTATCTGAAGCTCGACAAGAACCTCTGGATCTACTTTCCGAAAGAACAGGACACGGTGAAGATCTCCGGCCACCTGCTCAAGGAAGGGATGATGGGCTCCGACGTCTCCTACGAGGACGCCCTCGAATCAGCGGACTACAGGGCCCGGTATTCTCCCGCCCTCAAGGGCGAGGATACCGTGAACGGGCGGCGCTGCTATATCGTGGAGCTCAGCGCAAAGGTGCCGACCGCCTCCTATGACAGGCAGCTTCTCTGGATCGACGCGGAGCGGTACGTGAGGCTCAGGTCCGAGATGTACGCCAGGTCGGGAAAGCTTCTCAAGGTGGGTACGACGCTCGATGTGGTTCGCCTGGGGGACCGCTGGTTCCCCGCGCGCACCGAGCTCGTATCGAAGCTTCGCCACAACACCAGGACCGTGTTCAGCATGGACAAGATCGACATCGGGGCCGTTGTCGACGAACGCCAGTTTTCCCTGGCAGCGCTGTCCAGGTAAGGCGGCTGCCATGAACCGACGAAAAGTCATGAGAGCCGCGGCCGCCGCTCTGACCGCCGGGATGATGACCGTTCCGGCCTGGGCCGAGGACCCGGCATCCTGGAGCCTGGGCGGATCCGTGGCCGCACAACCCTATGCAACCTATGCCGGCAACGGATCCATCGAAGCCGCGGACTTCTCATACGGCTCAACCACGACGCTCGGCCTCGACCTGCGCGCCCGGGGCGAGCGCGCCCGGGCCGAGGCCTCGGCAGAGGCAGCGGTGCTGACAGGCGCATCGGCCCAGGCTGCCTGGGCCGCCTCGGCAGCCGGTCTTGCGCGGCCTGACGAGCTCCTTGTCCCCGGGACCGCACCTGCCGCGCCTGCGGCGGAAACCCTCGTGGCCTTCAGGCTTCGCACTCTCTACCTCAAGCTCGATCTCGACTGGGCTTCGCTGACCGCGGGTCGCCAGGTGATCAACTACAACCGCGGAGCCCTCTGGAGCCCGACCGACCTCTTCAACGAGCTCGACCTGACAGGCCTCTCGCCGGTCCGGCTGGGCAGCGATGCGCTTCGCGCGTCTGTCCCCCTGGGCGCCACGGCCGGCTTCGATCTCGCGGCGGCTCCCACAGCCGCGCCGGCTGACGGACGCTACTCCGCGCGGCTGTCAGGCCTCGTTGCCGGTATTGACGGCGCACTCACCGCGGCCCGGGCCGGGAAAAGCTGGATGTTCGGCGCGGACTTCAAGGCCGACATCGAGGTCGGTATCTACGGGGACGTCGCCTACGCGCTGCCGGACTCGGGTCAGGCAGGCGCGCTTCGCGCGGCGGCCGGGGCCGACTGGTCCATTGGTGACTTTGTCATGGCAGCCGAGTACTACTACAACGGAGGCGGTGTCGAGGCAGACCCCCTGTTTCCCGGCACGCATAACCTCTATGCGTCCCTCGTCTGGAATGCGACCGAGCTTTTCAGCCTTTCGGGGAATGTCATCCTGGATATCACGGACGGCTCGGGCACGGCCCTGCTTCTCGGATCCCTCAGCGCGGCCCAGAATGCCACGTTCCAGGCCTATCTCAAAGCCGGCTACAACCCGGCAGCGGCCGCGCGGGCGAGCCTGCAGGCAGGGCTGAACATCGAGGTGAAGTTCTAAGGGGGCCGTGCGCCCTCCCCTGAATCCAATCATCTGGCTGAATCGCTTGATCACGTCGCGAAGGGTTTCTCCCCCCGTCATAGTCGAATCATGCAGAGGCGCGGCGGACGGACTGCGGCGCGCCCTGCATCGGCAAAGGAGAAAACCATGGCACCACGAACAAAAGGAGGCTTCAGCCTCCTGCAGCGTCTGGGACTGTTCGCCCTCCCCATCGGGCTCACGCTCCTCGGACCTGCCTGGGCGGAGGACAGGGGGGCTGCCGGCGGGCGGGCGGGCCGGGCGGGACGGGCGGGACGCCCCCCGGCAGGGCACCTTCCGGCGCGGGAAGCGAACAGGCGGCAGCGCGCCCCTGGTACGATCTGCGCATGATGCCGGATCCGATCCTCGACCAGGTTCTGCTCTTCTACCTGGGCGAAGCGCGCATGGGCATGACGGATGTGGGAGAAGTCCTGGACACCGCGAGCCGCGTAAGGGCGGATGACGAGTACAGCTGGACTCGGGAATGGGAAAAGACCGCCGAGCGCATGCGCGCCGCGGCGGAAGCAGGGGAGAAGGCGGGACATCCGCTTGGCGCCGGGGAGTCCTTCATGCGGGCAGCGGCCTATTACCGGGCGGCGCTGCACAGGCACCCGGATCCCACGGCGCCGGAGGTGCGGCAGTTGGCGGAAAAGGAGGTCTCCTGTTTTGCGCGGGCAGCACGGCTCCTTTCCCTGCCCGTCCAATCCGTGAGAATACCCTACGAGGGCACGACTCTTCCCGGGTATCTCTTCAAGGCTCCCCACTCGGCAAAGAAGGCGCCGATCCTCATCGTCCACTCGGGCCGTGACGCGTGGGCGGAGGATGACACCTACATCGCCCAGGAGGCTCTCCGGCGAGGCTGGCACTGCCTGCTCTTCGACGGCCCCGGCCAGGGCCAGACGCTCCGGCTGCAGGGGCTTGCCTTCCGCCCTGACTGGGAGAAGGTGATCACCCCCGTGGTGGATTTCGCAGTCAAACAGCCGGGCGTGGATTCCAGCCGGATCGCGCTCATGGGCATATCAATGGGAGGGGCGCTGGCCCCACGGGCCGCGGCATTCGAAAAGCGCCTGAAGCTTCTGGTCGCAAACCCCGGGGTCCTGGATTGGGGGCGCGTCGTCACGGGATACATCGCGGAGCGCTATCCCGAGATTGCCGACATGCCGGAAAGAGATCCGCAGGGATTCAATGCCCTCATGGCCCAGGTGATCGCGGGAAACGCCTTCATGCGATGGGGACTCAGGGACACGATGTGGAAGCAGGGGTGCGCGACCCCGGCCCAGCTTTTCCAGGAAATGAGGAGGTACACGAACAAGGGCTTCGCAGGGAAGATCACCGCAAAGACCCTCGTCGTGGACGGTGAGGCGGAGGAGTTCGGCCAGGCAAAGGAGCTCCTCGAGGCGCTTCGCGGCCCGAAAGACTACATGCTCTTCACCGCTGCCGAAGCGGCGCAGCTCCACGTGCAGACAGGGTCCTCGGCCGTTTCCAGCCAGCGGATCTTCGACTGGCTGGAAGAAAACCTCTAGGAGCATCGCGCGAAGCGCGATATCCGTAGGGCGGCAGGCGTTTGCGGAGCAAACGCCGGGAGCCCGGCAGATGGGTCTATCCGGATGAGACGAGCCATCGCCCTAACCTCAATATGCCTTGCCCGAGGACCGCGCAGCAAGTACCTTCAACCGGGGGGCCCATCATGATCAAAATATCAGGCAGAAAGCTGGAGCGGCTGGAGCATCTGGCCGACTCGCGGGGCGTTATCGCGGCGGCCGCAATGGATCAGCGCGGCTCATTGAAGAAGTCCATCGCCAAAGAAAAGGGCGTGGACGCCGCGCAGCTCTCCGACGACGTCATGAGCGAGTTCAAGGAGGCGGTGAGCAAGGTGCTCACGCCGCATGCCACCGCCATCCTCCTGGACACGGAGTTCGGCGAGCGTGCCATCAAGGCGCGCGCCAGGAACGCGGGCCTTCTGCTGGCGTACGAGAAAACCGGCTACGATGCGACGCAGCCGGGAAGGCTGGGTGATCTCCTCGATCACCTGAGCGTCCGGCGCCTCGCGGCGTACGGGGGAGACGCGGTGAAGCTCCTCCTTTACTACGCCGCGGACGACGATCCACAGGTCAACGACATCAAGCACGCGTGGATAGAACGCGATTGGGGCCGAGTGCGCGGCGGAGGAGATGCCGCTCTTCCTCGAGGTCGTGACCTATGATCCCCGGGGCGGGGAAGAGAAGAGCGTGGCCTTTGCCAGGCGCAAACCGGACCTTGTCATGGGGTACATGCGGGAGTTCTCCAAGCCCCAGTACCGCGTGGACGTCCTGAAAGTCGAGATCCCCTTCGATATCGCGTTCGTCAAGGGTTCCAAGGCAAACAAGAGCGGCCAGGCGGCCTATGACAAGCAGGAGGCAAAGGACATCCTCCAGCGTGCCGCCCAGTGCACGCACCTGCCGTTCATCTACCTCTCGGCAGGCGTGGACGATGACGTCTTTCGCGAGTCTCTCAACATGGCGGGAGAAGCCGGCGTGCCCTTTGCCGGGGTCCTCTGCGGCCGGGCCACGTGGAAAGAGGGAATACCCGTCTATGCGAAACAAGGGGTAAAGGCGCTGGAAGACTGGCTTTCCGACCGCGGCGTAAAAAACATCGAGACGCTGAACGACGTGTTGAAGCAGTACGCCAGGCCCTGGTACGCGGCGTACGGCGGACGGGACAAGGTACAGGCGGTCGAGCGGACCTCATAAAGCACAGCCTCGCCGTCGCGGCCGCTCCTGGCGGCATTCGCGGCCGCTCCTGGCGGCATTTCATGTCCACTGGTCGGCCTTTCGGCCATCCCTGGCCTCGGCCGACCTCGACATCACGGCCGCTCCTGGCGGCATTCCCTGTCTACGGTATCAGCACGATCTTGCCGAACGCGCCGGGCTCCATCACCTTGCGGTGAGCCTCGGCGGCACTGGCCAGCGGCAGCTCTGCTCCCACCACGGGCCGCAGCGTCCCGTTTTCCAGCCCGGCCACGATGGCGGCATGCGCCGCCGCCACGTCCTCGTCGGAGATGTTCCACAGCAGCATGCCATAGACTGCCCCGTCCCTGCCCATCAGCTCCCGTGGATTGATCGTCACCTCCCCGCGATTGCCGATCACCACGACACGGCCGCGCGGTGCCAGCAGCTTCAGGTCGGCGCCGAGGTTGACGTTGGCCAGCATCTCGAGGATGACATCGACTCCCCTGCCCCCTGTCAGCTCCCTCACCTGGTCCTGGTAGCCCGCCGCGCGGTGGTCCACCACGTGGTGCGCGCCCTCGCGGAGGGCCAGCTCGCGGCCCCTGTCCGTGCCGGCGGTGCCGATCACGATCATGCCCCGGGCCCGGGCAAGCTGCACCGCCGCGACGCCGACCCCGCCGCTCGCGCCATGCACCAGGAGCGTTTCCCCTCCGCGGGCATGCGCCACCTGCTCCAGCGCCCGGTACGCTGTGGCGTATGGCACGAACACCCCGGCGCCCTGGGCCCACGAGACCCGCTCGGGAAGCGGCTGGACCTGCGACTCGAGCGCCAGAGCGTATTCCGCGTACGTGCCGCTCACCGTGCGGGCCGTGTACACGCGGTCACCCGGCTTTACCCGGCTCACGCCGGGTCCCGTCGTCTCGACCAGCCCGGCGCCGTCGGTGCCCGGCGTGTACGGAAGCTCGGGCTTGCGCGCATAGCTTCCGCTGCGCACGTACGTGTCCGCCGGATTGACGCCCGCTGCCATGATGCGCACCACGACCTGCCCCGGACCCGGCTTCGGCAGGGGGAGCTCGCCGAGCTTCAGCACCTCGGGTCCGCCAAACTCCCTGACAACGATGGCTTTCATGGTCCCTCCTCGGCGTCAGCCGTCGATTCAGGCAGCCGGATATCGAATTGGCATCCGGAGCCTTCGAGGTTCCTGACGCTCATGCTCCCTCCGTGCCTCTTCACGATCTGGTAGCAGATCGACAGGCCGAGCCCGATATTGTCGCCCTTCCCTTTCCGCGTCGAGTAGAAGGGAATGAAAATGTCGTTGAGGTCCGCGTCCCGGATCCCCGGGCCGGAGTCGGTGAATGTCACGTGCACGGCGCCCCTGCCCTGCTCGTCCCGCGTCCGGCGGGTCTTGATGCTGATGGTCCCGCCGGCCGGCATGGCCTCGAAGCTGTTCTTCACCAGGTTGAGGACCACCTGCTTCATCTCGTTCCTGTTGACCGTGGCCAGGAGCGTCTTTTCCGGCGAATCGAACGTGATCGTGATGTGCTTGTAATCCGCGTTGTGACGGAGGAGGCCCAGGATGTTGCGGATCAGGTCATTGAGGTCGATCTCTTCCCTTTCCACCCTGTCCATGTTCGACAGGGAGAGGAGGTTCTTCACGATGCCCGCGATATACGTGATCTCCTCGTGCAGCTCGTCGATCGCCTCGTGCAGCTTCCTGTCATTGAAGGAGAACTTGATATGCGTCAGGTAGTTGTAGACGATCTCCAGCGGATTGTTGATCTCGTGCGCGACCCCCGCGGCGAGCAGGCCGAGCGAGGCGAGCTTTTCCGAGAGGATGACCTGTTTCTGCAGCTTGTCGAACTCGGTGACGTCCTCGATGATGATGATGTTGCCGATGCGCGCTCCTTCATCATAGATGGGGAGGGTCCTGACGTTGTTCACCGTGTCGGTCCCGCCGATGACCAGGGGGACGTGGTAGAACGCCCTGCCTTCGTCGGAGAGCAGCGCGTCCCGTATGAGCCCGAGCGTCCCGCTGTTCCGCGCCCCCAGCAGGTCCGCGAGCGGCTTGTCCGCGAACTGCACGCCTTCCAGCCGGAAGTATTCCCGGCAGCGCTCGTTCACGATCTTGACGTTCTCCTGCGCGTCGCTCACGATGAGGTTCACCGGGCAGATTGAGCAGGACCGCCTCGTTGAACTTGAGGAACTGGTTGAACTCGCGTTTCAGGTTTCCCGAATCATTGCGCGCGTAGACCTGCGTATAGGTGAGCTTGAGCAGGTTCATCCTGTCGATGTGCTCGACGTCGTCCGTCACCAGGATCTCGCCGTTCTTCACGATGCTGACCCGGTCCGCCACCTCGTAGACGTCGTCGATGCGGTGCGTGATGAAGAGGACGGCCATGCCTTCCTTCTTCATCCCGTCCATCATGCGCAGCACGCGGGCGAGATCTCCCGAGGAAAGTTTTTCCAGGGCTTCGTCCAGGATCAGCAGTCGCGGTTTCTTCTGCAGGGCGCACAGGATCGAGGTCAGGACCCGGTCGGGAAGGTTGAGGTGGCTCACCGTGGCGGACGCATCGAGATTGAATCCGTGGGAGGAGAGGTATTCCTCCGCGTGACGCAGGATGTCCCTCCTGCTCAGCATGCCCCAGCGCTTCATCTTACCGTCCAGGAAAAAGATGTTCTCGGCGACGGAGAAATAGTCATTGAGCTGGACCTGCTGGTGCACCATTTCGATGCCCATGCGATGCGCAAGGCTCGTGGACAGGGCGGCATATCTCCCGGTGCCGAACTCGATGCATCCCCTCTTGGGCTTCATGTTGCCGCTGATGACCAGCCCGAGAGAGGATTTTCCCGCACCATGCTCACCCACCACCGCGTGGACCTTGGAGGGAAACAGGGAGAGGTTGACGTCTTTCAGCGCTTCGATCTGGCCGTAGTCCAGCGAGATGTGGGCAAGACGGAGCAGCTCGCGGGTTTCGCCCCCGACGCTACGCATTGATCCCATAGCGCTCCATCTTGTTGTAGAGCGTCTTCCTGCTCATGTTCAGGAGCTGCGCGACCCGGGACCTGTTGTAGTTCGTGCTCTGGAGGGTCCTCAGGATCAGGTGCTTTTCCATGTCCTCGCGGATGTTGCGGGGGGTCGCGTTCAGCCCGCCGTCCAGGAAGGCGACAGGGAGGTCCTCCATGCCGATCCGTTCGCCCGCCGACATGGCCACGGAATAGTTGATCGTATTCTTCAGCTCTCTGACGTTCCCCGGCCACGAGTGATCGAGGAACCGGGCCAGGACTTCCGGGGCAACGTCCTTCCGTGCGCCGGGGCTGGAATTGTGATACTCCGCGAGAAAATGCTCGACGAGGAGAGGGATGTCCTCTTTTCTCTCCCGGAGGGGAGGAACGGTGAGCACCGCCGCATTGAGCCTGTAGAAGAGGTCTTCGCGGAACAGGTTCTTCTCTATCAGTGCCCCGAGGTCCTTGTTCGTGGCGGCGATGAAGCGCACATCCACCCGGATCGTCTCGCTCCCCCCCAGCCTTCTGATCTCGCTGTTCTGGAGGGTCCGGAGGATCTTTGCCTGGATGCCGAGGGGCATGTCTCCGATCTCGTCGAGGAACAGGGAGCTTCCGTCCGCCTTCTCGAACACGCCCTTGAAGGCGGAATCCGCGCCGGTGTAGGCGCCCCTCTCGTGCCCGAACAGCTCGTTGTCCAGGAGGGACTCGGGAAAAGCCACGCAGTTGATCTTGATCATCTTCCGGGCGCCGCGCGCGGAGCTCGCATGGATGTTGTCCGCGATGACCTCCTTGCCGGTGCCGCTCTCGCCGCAGATCAGGACGGGGAGGCTGGTGGCGGCGAGCTTCTCCACCTTGCGGCAGAGGTCGAACATGCGCGCGTCCTGGGTGACGATCGTCGCGGAGAGCTCCATGCAGCCGGCTGCGAAGCTGGACATTTTCTTCCCGCAGCCGCGAGCACTCGGACGCGTTCTCCACGGTCTTCAGCAGCTCGTCGAAATCCAGCGGCTTCTTCACGTAGTCGAAAGCCCCCAGCTTGATGGACTGCACGGCCGTGTCTATGGAGGCGTACGCGGTGATCATGATCACGGGCACCCGGGCGTTGATTGCCAGGAGCCGCTTGAGGATGTCGATGCCGCTCTCCTCCGCCAGCATGACGTCGAGAAGAACGACATCGATCCTGTTGTCGGAAAAGACCGTGACCGCCTGCTGCCCGTTGGTCGCGTAGAGCGCCCTGTAGCCGACGTGCTCGAAGTTCAAGGCCAGGCTCTTGCAGAGCTTCTCTTTATCGTCGATGACCAGGATGCAGCTTTTCATCTGTTGATTGTCACCAGGTTACCCAGGGGCCCCTCGCAATATGAGTAATTTTTACGCACTCACTATAGGGCCGCTGCTCGCCGGCTGTCAACGATTTTCTTGACAGCAGGGTAATTCCTTACAAGAATGCCACTTGAGAAAAGGGAATTCCCCTGCCCGGCAGCCATGCGATTGGCATGAGAAATGCTTCGGAGAGAGGCAAATCTGGAAGTTTTCCAGGGTTCCCATCCGAAGAAGGAGGAGAGAGCATGAAGAAGCTGCTGTTCATTCTCGTTGCGGCGTCCCTCATATTCACCGCAACATCCGCGACAGCCCAGGCAAAGGGACAGATCAAGATCGCCATGGTGAATCTGGCGCTCACGAGTCCCTATTTCATCGGCATGTCCCAGGCGGTGAAGCAGGAATGCGATCGCTTCACGAACATCAAGCTCGTCACGACCGACGCAAAGGGCGACGCGCAGAAGCTGACCTCGGACGTGGAGGACGTCCTGGCACAGAACGTGAACGGTCTCATCATCAGCGCGGCATGGCTGGAGGCGGCCCCTGAAGCGCTGGACGCCATCAAGAGGGCCGGCGTGCCCGTGGTGCTCGTGGACAGGAAGCTCAAGGGCGGAGACTATACGAGCTGGGTCGGCCCCGACAACACGCGCATCGGCATCCAGGACGGCGAGTACATCGTGAAGCGGCTGAACGGCAAGGGCCGGGTCGTGGTCCTGCGGGGCGGGCCCGCGGACAACTCCATCGGCCTGGATCGGACCAACGGCATGATTTCCGCGGTCAAGAAGGCGGGCATGGAAGTCGTCATGGCGCCGAACTTCGGCGGCTGGAGCTCGGACGGCGGGTTCAAGCTGATGGAAGACATGCTGGCCAAGTACAGGAAGATCGACGCGGTCTTCGCGGAGAACGACTCCATGGCGCTGGGCGCGCAGAAAGCTATAGCCGATGCGGGACGCTCCAAAGAAATGTTCCTGTGCGGCGCCGACGGCGAAAAGGCCGCCCTCGTGGAAATCAGCAAGAAATCGAACTTCGCCGCCACCGGGCTCAACAGCTCGGATCAGATCGGCCGCGCGGGGTTCACCCGGCTCATGTCGCTCCTGGCGGGCGCGCAGTCCGAGAAGGACACGATCCTGCCCTCGCCCCTCATCACCATAGACAACGTCGCTCGGTTCCTCATTCCCGAGAGCGTATTCTAAACCATCGCCATGACCTCCCTTCGGGGAGGTCATGGTCTTTTCAGGGAGATCGTCCATGCAAATGCTCATCGACGGCAGGTGGGTCGACGCCCGCGACGGAAAGACCCGCGCGATTCGAAATCCGGGGAACGGCGAGGTCATCGATACCGTCCCCATGGCCGGGCTCCAGGACGTGGACGCTGCGCTGGAAGCCGCGGCGGCAGGCAGCGCGCGGATGCGCGCCACCCCCGCCCACGCGCGATCATCCATCCTCGCGCGCGCGGCCCTGCTCATAGCCGCGAGGAAAGAGGAGCTCGCGACGCTCCTGGCCCGGGAGAACGGCAAGCCGATCCGGCAGACGAGGGACGAGATCGAGGTCACCTCCCGGATTTTCCGCGGCTTCGCCGAGGAGGCCAGGCGGATATTCGGCCGGACCGTGCCCATGGACGCGGTGCCGGGGCAGGAGCGGCATTTCGCCATGACCATCAGGCAGCCTTTGGGAGTCGTGGCCGCGATCGTTCCGTTCAACTACCCGGCGGAGCTCTATGCGCACAAGGCCGCCCCCGCGCTCGCCGCGGGCAATGCGGTGATTGCCAAGCCGCCCAGTGACTGCCCCCTCACGATGCTCCGCATCGCCGCGATACTGGAAGAGGCCGGCCTCCCGCGCGCGGCCCATCAGATGCTCACGGGGCCGGGGCAGCTCGTCGGCGAGCGCCTGGCCATGAGCCCCCTCGTGCGCCTCGTCTCGGTGACGGGAAGCACGGCAGTGGGAAGGAGGCTCGCGCAGCTTGGCGCGGAGAACCTTCAAAAGATCCACCTGGAGCTCGGCGGCAACGATTCGGTCATCATCTGCGCGGACGCCGACATAGAGAAGGCGGCCGAGGCCGTGGTCCTGGGCCGGCTGGCGCGCGGGAACGGTCAGATCTGCTGCGCGGTCAAGCGCGTGTTTGTCGACGCCCGGGTCATGGACCTGTTTGCCCGGCGCCTGGCGGAAAAGGCCGCGGCCCTCAAGGTGGGGGATCAGCTTGCCGAGGACACCGACGTGGGACCGCTCATCACGGAGGAGGCGGCCCGGAGAGTGGAGGAGGCGGTTGCCGAAGCGGTGACGGCGGGCGCTAAAATCCTGTTCGGCGGCGGGCGGCGCGGTTCGTTCATGATGCCGACAGTTCTCACAGACGTGCCGGTGCAGACGCACCTGTTCAAGGACGAGACCTTCGGTCCCGTGGCGCCCCTGGTCGCCTTTTCCACGGAGGATGAAGCGGTGCGCATGGCCAATGACAGCCCCTTCGGGCTGCAGGCAGCGGTCTTCACCAACGATATCACGCGGGCAATGAACATGGCATACCGGCTGGAGGTGGGCGGCGTGATCGTGAACTGGTCCTCCGCGCTCAGGGCGGAGAACCTCCCCTTCGGGGGAACCAAGCTGAGCGGGTACGGCCGCGAGGGTCTGCACGACACGCTCCTCGAAATGACGGAACAGAAGGTGATCCTGTTCCACAACGCGCTCTCGGTGTACGATGCCGGGCAGGCCGGTGCATGAGCAATGAGAGCTACCTCCACATGGAGGCCATCTACAAGAAGTTCGGAGGCACGATTGCGCTGAAGAACGTCTCCCTGTCCGCCGCGCTCGGTGAGGTCCACGCCGTGGTGGGGGAGAACGGAGCCGGCAAGTCCACGCTCATGAACATACTCTCCGGGGCCGTCACGCCGGACTCGGGGACAATCGCAATAGACGGCAGGACGGTCGTGCTGGGCACGCCGCACGAGGCGAACCGCATGGGCATTCGCGCGGTGCACCAGGAGTTCAGCCTGGTACGCCACCTGACCATTGCGGAGAACATCCTCATGGGCAAGATGCCCACCCGCGGCGCGGGACGCGTGTGGGTGGACTGGGCCGGCACCAACCGGCGCGCCCGCTCGATCCTGGAGGACCTCGGGTTTCCGCACCTCGACGTGCGCACGCGCGTCTCCCACCTGAGCGTGTCCCACCAGCAGATCGTGGAGATTGCCAAGGCCCTGGCGGAGAAACCCCGCATCCTCATCCTGGACGAACCCTCGGCGGTCCTCTCCAAGGATGAGCTGGCGCTGCTGTTCTCCCTCATCAGGAGGCTCGCGGCGGAGAACACGCTCGTCATCTACATCTCCCACAGGCTGGAGGAGGTCTTCGAGATAGCCGACCGCATCACCGTTCTCAGGGACGGCGAGGTGGTGGGCACCGTACCGCCGGGTCGAGGTGGACCAGAACGCCCTGATCCGCATGATGGTCGGCCGTTCCGTGGAAGAGATCTACCCGGCGCGCGCCGCGCGGTCCGCGGAGGAGATCCTGTCCGTGCGGGGGCTCGGCCGCGCGGGGGAGTTCCACGACGTTTCCTTTTCCCTGCACAGGGGAGAGGTCGTCGGGGTGTTCGGCCTCGTGGGGAGCGGAAGGACCGCCGTGGCCCGCAGCATCTTCGGAGCCGAGCCGCCGACATCCGGCAGCATCTTTCTGGAGGGCAGGGAGGTGCGCGTGAAATCCCCGCAGGACGCGGTGAACGCGGGGATCTCCTTTGTGACGGAGGACAGGAAGCGGGACGGGCTGATCATGAGCTGCACGCTGCGTGACAACATCAGCCTTGCCACTCTGCGCCAGATGAGCCACGGATTGATCCTGGACCGGCGCCGGCAGGACAGGATGGTGCAGGGAAAGGTGAACGACCTTGCCATCCGCCCGTCGGACATCGGACAGAAGGCCAGGACACTGAGCGGGGGCAACCAGCAGAAGGTGGTCATTGCGAAATGGCTGCTCTCCCGCACCCGGGTCCTGCTTCTGGACGAGCCTACCCGGGGCGTGGACATCGGAGCGAAGGTCGAGATCTATCACATCATCAATGGTCTCGTGGAGGCGGGGATCGGCGTCCTGCTCATCTCGTCGGAAATGTCGGAGGTACGCGGCATGAGCGACAGGATCATCGTCATGAGGGAGGGACGGCTCGTGGGGAATCTGACAAGGGCGGAAGCGGATGAAGAGACGCTGCTCCAGTACGCCGCGGGGGTGACAGGAGCAGCCGGTGCGCACATAAGGGGAACACCATGAAAGCAACGCTCCCGCTCGCGGAGAAGGCGCGGCTGTTCGTGAGGCTGCGATGGTCCGACTTCATCTTCATGGGGATATTCGTCGTCCTGATCCTGATCAGCTCCCTCATATCCGAAACTTTTTTCACTTCCCGAAACCTCATCAACATCTCCCGGCAGATCGTGACCAACGGTCTCATCAGCCTCGGAATGCTGATCGTGATCCTCACCGGCGGCGTCGACCTTTCCGTAGGATCCATCGTGGCAATCTGCGGCATCATGGCCACCGGATTGCAGAAGCAGATGCCCACCCCCGTGGCAATCCTCGTCGCACTTGCCGTGGGAATCACCGTCGGAATGGCCAATGGCTTTTTCATCGCGCGCTTCAAGCTGCAGCCCTTCATCGTCACCCTCGCCACCATGGGCATCATCCGCGGCGCAACCTATGTCTTCTCGGAGACCCCGCAATCGCCGGTTGATCCGCTGTTCCGTTCGCTTCTGGGGGGTGGATTCATTGGACCCATTCCGAGGGCGGCAATCATCATGCTCGTCTTCTTCGTCATTGTGTGGTTTTTTCTCAACAGGACGATCCCCGGGCGCGCCGTCGTGGCCATCGGCGGCAATGAGGAAGCGGTCCGCCTTGCCGGCATCAACGTCAAGGGGCACCTCCTCATGGCGTACATGGTCTGCGGTCTGTTTGCCGCCATCGCGGGCGTCCTCCTGGCATCCCGGCTCGGCATCGCGCAACCGAGCTTCGGGGCCGGCTTCGAGATGGACGCGCTTGCCGCCGTGGTCATCGGGGGCGGAATCATGGGCGGAGGCGGCGGCGGGGCCATCGGGACATTATGGGGGGTGCTCATCCTGGGGGTCATCGACAACCTGTTGAATCAATACAACGTCCAGTCGTACTATCAGCAGATCATCAAGGGTCTCATCATCCTCGCCGCGGTGCTCTCGCGGAGGAAAAAATGAGACCAGGGTATTCGCGCACGGGGAGGATATCGCAATGAGCGGCACGGACAAACCGGATTTCGAAAAGCGGCTGCGGGACCTGGGATTCGCCGTCCCCGCGCTTCCTCCGCCCATGGGCCTCTACGTTCCCGCGGTGAGGACGGGTTCCCTGGTTTTTTGTTCGGGGCAGGGACCCTCCGTCGACGGAGTGTTGAAGTACATCGGCAAGGTCGGGGACACGCTGACGCTGGAGGACGGCTTCCAGGCCGCGCGCATCGCCGCTTTGAACTGCCTGGCGGAGGTCCGGTCGGTGATCGGCTCCCTGAACAAAATACGCCGCATCGTGCACCTGAGAGGATTCGTGAACAGCGCCCCTGATTTCTTCGACCAGCCCAAGGTCGTGAACGGCGCCTCCCAGCTCGTGCTGGACGTATTCGGAGAGGCGGGCAGGCATTCGCGCGCCGCCCTGGGCACGTCCAACCTCCCCTCGAATATCGCCGTCGAGCTCGAGATGGTCGTCGAGGTGGAGTGAGCGGGGAAAGCCTCCGCGCTGCGCCCTCAGTCCAGCCTTCCCTTCCCCCGAGACACGCTGAACGTTCCCGCGCCGAGGAAGAAGACCGCCAGGGCGGTCAGCAGGTAGAAGGCCTCCAGTTCGATGCCCCATCCGCCCCCGCGGTTGATGGTGAGGGCGAGCTTCCACGCTTCCAGGGAGATCGCCATGACCATGTTGAAGGCGACCACGAGCGCCGCAACGCGCGTCCAGAGACCGATGACAAGGAAGATCGGCGCCACGACCTCTCCGACGTACACGCCGTAGGCGATGAAGGTGGGCAGGTGCATGGCGGCCAGGGGCCCGCTCATCCACGCAATCCCGTGAATGAGCTTGTTGACGCCATGAAAGAGGATCAGACCCGCCAAAGTGAGGCGCAGGATCAGTTTTCCGGTGTCTTGCATATTGAAAAAGCTATGGTCTCCCGCGCCCCGGGTCAAGCCGCGGAGAGCGTCACTTACGACAGCACCGGAGGCTTCCGGCCTGAAGAGCGGCCTTGCGCCACGGGCATCTTGTGGTGCTCATCCGATGTTTATAGAATGCGCGATGATCGGGCGAGGGTACGCGCATGGAACAGCTTGTCTACCAGGAGATGACCGAGGAGGAAAAGAGCCTTGACTGGTTCATCACCACGACGGTGCTGTCCGACGCGCTCCTCCTGAAGTCTCTGGAGGAACGCCAGTCGGGAAAGGAGAAGCACGCCATCATCGCCGTGGTGGAGAACGGGGCGCTGAAGGATGCATACGTGAGCCCGGAAAGCGCCGTGATAAAGAACTTCCCATTCGACCAGGTTCGCCATGCTTTCGAGTACTACGAGATCGGAGACGAGATCTGCCTGGTGATCGTCAGGGACAACAAGGTCGTGATTTCGATCAGGGGAGATTGATGACGCACTTCAGGGTCGCGCTCATCGGTGACTATGACCCGTCGGTCACCGCCCATCAGGCCATCCCGCGGGCGCTTGCGGCGGCGGGCCGGGCCCTGGGCGTCACGGTGACCGGGGAGTGGATCGGCACGCCCGCGGTGGAACCGGACCCGGCCCGCCAGCTCTTCGGCTTCCACGCCCTCTGGTGCGTGCCGGCAAGCCCCTACGCGAGCATGGACGGCGCGCTGCGGGCTATCCGGTTCGCCCGGGAAGCTCCGCGCCCGTTTCTGGGCACGTGCGGCGGCTGTCAACATGCCCTGCTCGAGTACGCGAGAAACTCGCTGGGAATCACGGAAGCGGATCACGCCGAAACGAATCCCTCCGCGCGCCTGCCATTGATATCCGAGCTGTCCTGCGCCCTGGTGGAGATGTCCGGATCCATCCTGCTGGCGGAGGGCTCAAAGATTGCCGGAATCTGCGGCACGCGTGAGATCGAAGAGACCTATCATTGCAGCTATGGGTTGAATCCCCGATTCGAGCACCTCTTGAGTCGATCGGCGCTCACGATCAGCGGGCGCGATAGACAGGGTGAGGCCCGGGCGTTCGAGCTCGCCACTCATCCCTTTTTCATCTGCACGCTTTTTCAGCCCGAGCGCGCCGCGCTGGCAGGAAAAAACCATCCGCTCGTACACGCATTTCTTGCGTCCGCAATCGAGCGGCAAAACGACCCTGCCTGATTATTTGGAAATACCTTACAAAAGAAGTAATGTATTAATGAAGAAGAGCTGGCAGGATGCTCCTCAGGGACAGGCCGTACATCATCGAGCTCCTCACGCCCAAGCAGAGCGACGAAGACTTCGAGCAGAAGCTCGAGGTCTTTGCGCAAAGGTACCGCAGGATCCTCGACAGCAGCGCCATCGTCTCGGTGTGCGACAATCCGCTGGGCAACATCCATTTCACGGCCATGGAGGTCGTGGGATTCCTGGGGCTTCCGCTGGACCCGGAGTGTACCCTCCTTCACCTCAACTCGTTCCATAGAAAAGTCGATTTCGACCTGTTTCTCCGCTACGCGCGGGAAAAGGGCCTCAGGTACCTGCTCGTGGTCAGCGGCGACGGCGGGCCGCGGCTGACCCGGCTCGAGCCCGCGGAGCTGGGCATCGAAGCAAAGACCGTCACCTCGGTGGAATTGCTGCGCTACATCGAACGCGAGCACGGCGGATTCTTCACCTGCGGTGTTGCCTTCAACCAGTACGAGCCCCTGAAAGAGGAAAGGGAGAAGCTCCATCGAAAGCTGCAGGCAGGCGCCCGTTTCGTCATTACGCAGCCCGTGATCGCGGCGGATTCCCTGGTAGAGGGGCTTCGTATCGAAGGGGTCCCGGTCTTCGTCGGCGCCTGGATGTCCAGGCGCATCGATCCTCTCTGCGAATGCGTCGGAGTAAAGAAGCCGGAGCCTTCAGACTATGATCCGGTCTCCAATCTGTCCCGGATACACGACCGGTTCACGGACTGGGGGATCTACCTGTCACAGCTCGGATTCAAACGCCCGTGGGAGAATCTCCTGACCCGCATGCCTGCCCGGAGCGCCGCGGGCACGGCAATCTCACAGCCAGGTGACCAGCTCGATCACGGTCAGTGACACGATCCTGCAGTCCCGCACCAGGGCCTCCACCTTGAACAGCGGATAGGACCTGCCGTTCGGTCTCTTCCGGTCCGGCTCGAGCGAAAACCGGACCGTGTCCCCTGACACCCCGATGCGCGTGTCATGATAGACTGGTCCGTCCGTCGACATGCCCGGCAGATGCCAGCGCACGCCGCGCGCGTCCGCAAGGAATTGCCGGATTGCCTTTCTGCCCTTCAGATGCTTCTGCGCCATGATGTAGCCGTTCACGCCTGTTGCCCATGTCGCAAAGACCGCGTCATCCGCCAGGTAACTCGCGCCGGCCTCGAAGTTGCGCGCGTCATTCGAGTCGTAGAAGGCCCGCAGGACTGCCAGCGGGTCGGAACAAGGAGCGGAAACGCCGGGGACGACAGCACCCCCCGCAGCGCTTCCGCAGGGTCCCCCGCGGCGATCCCCGCGGACACCAGCCACGGCAAAGAACGAGAGAAGCGCCGCAGTCCTGATCACGAGCGTGCCGGCATCTCCAGCCTTCCCGCGCGCTGCTGTTGCTCGGCAGCATCGTCATAGGGGTAGGAAACAGGCAGGGCGCTTGCGGCGTCGAGACGGCGCATATGCTCGTCGCTCAACTGCCAGCCGATGGATCCCAGATTGTCGTTGAGCTGTTCCATGGAACGG
Organism: uncultured Spirochaetota bacterium; assembly: GCA_963734545.1. Taxonomy (GTDB): domain Bacteria; phylum Spirochaetota; class Spirochaetia; order SZUA-6; family Fen-1364; genus Fen-1364. The sequence continues at coordinate 303,143 of CAVTHO010000004.1, forward strand.
GCGCCAAGGATGGGAGCGGTGACGACAGGGTTCTGAAGAAGCCAGCGGAGCGCGGTCTGCGCGGGAGTCTTGCCGACCTGCTCGGGCAACCGCGAGAAGCTCGTCGATCGTCTTCCACGTGGCCTCATTGTTGTACCTGCTCCACGCCTCCGACCAGCCCTGTTTTTCCGCCATGTCGACACGGCTGCCCTCCGCGGGACTCTTCATGCCGCGGCGGTACCTGCCGCTGAGCCATCCGCCGCGCAGCGGGCTCCAGGGAATGACGCCGAGGCCCTCATTCCGGCATACCGGAAGGATCTCGAACTCGGTTGCCCGGCACATCAGGTTGTACTGGGGCTGCAGGCACACGAATGGCTCCCAGTTGTGGGAACGGGAAAGATCGATCGCCTTCTGGAGCTGCCAGCCGCGGAAGTTGCTGGCCCCGATGTACCGCACCCACCCTCGCGCCACCAGCTCGTTCAGGGCGCCCAGGGTTTCTTCAAGCGGAGTGACCGGGTCCCATGCGTGGACCTGGTAGAGATCCACGTAGTCGGTCCCGAGACGCCGGAGACTCTCCGTCACGGCCGCATGGATGTGCGCGCGGCTCAAGCCGACGTCATTGGGCCCCGGCCCCATGGAAAACCGGACCTTGGTCGCAATGACGAAGCTTTCCCGGCGCTGGCGTTTCAGCCACCTGCCGACCACTTCCTCCGATTTTCCCGCCGAGTACACGTTCGCCGTGTCGATGAAGTTGCCGCCGGCCTCCACGTAGCGATCCAGCATGGCGTGGCTCTCCGCTTCGCTCGCTTCGCGGCCGAATGTCATTGCTCCCAGGCAGAGCTCGCTGACCTTGAGCCCTGTTTTTCCCAGATGTCGGTATTCCATGAGGCCCAATGTAAACAGAGCGGAGAGCCGCGTCGAGTCAATCTTTCTTCAATATCCTTTTATGTAGGCCCAGATCACCTTGGGAGGCAATCTCGGTTTCCTGCATATGTATACCGTGTTCCTGTTGTAGGGCATCGCAAAATCGTTTGTGATGACTGCTTTCTTCTGCACGTCCTCGAAGAAACCCTTCCACGTATCCATGGTGGCGCTCACGAATACCATTACCTCCCAGGTGTACTCACCCGGCCCCCACCGATAGTAGTTCATGTGCCCGCTCACCGCATGAGGAAGCCCATAGCGCGGCCCCAGGAGATCTATCGCGCCTGCCGGGCCATACCAATCGCAAAAGATGCCGGCTTTTGCCTGGTCTTCCGGAGGAAGGCTGTGAAAAACCTCGCCGACTGTCCGCACGAGGTCATCCCAGCCGATCCTGTTGGAGAACTCCTGCGGATAGTCCGACTTGGGATCGTTGAAATCCTTCACGGGCTTGTAGAGAAAGCCGAACGTCCTGGCATATGACGGCAGGAGATCGATAGGCAGCAGCGGCAGGCTGGCCGGCGCGACGAGGATTCCGCCCGCGACCATGAGGGAAACCGCAGCGATTCTGGCTCCCTTCTTCCCGCCTGCCCCGGTGAGCGCCTCTTCCACCCACACGGCGCCTGCGGCAATGAGGGGGATGCAGACCTCCGCCAGCATCATGGCCCTTGCGTGCAATACGAACAGAAGCACGAGCGTGACAAGAAACAGGATGCCGAGGACAGTGCAGCGAAATCCGCCGGGTACGGCGGCGCCCAATCCGCTGGGTACGGCGGCGCCTAATCCGCCGGGTACGGCGGCGCCCAATCCGCCGGGTACGGCGGCGCGGGTGTCACCGAAGCGCTTGAAAATGCGATACAGCCCGAACCCGAGGAGCGGAATGAGGACCGGGTTCATTGTGAGAACGATGTTGATGAAGTACTCGGGGATGGTCGAGTGATACAGCTTCAGTGAGCTGTACCTGCCCCAGTGTGCCAGGGTCGGCCAGTGATTGACATACTGCCAGATCACATAGGGCGATATGATGACCAGGAAAACCCCCACCGCCAGCCACGGCCAGGGCGTCAGCAGTTGCCGGCGCTGCCGGGAGGCAAGCAGGCCGATCAGGAGACCAGGCCCCAGGAACAGGATGGTTGCCTTGGTCATGAAGGCGATTCCCGCGGTCACCCCCAGCGCGATCCAGAGCCTCCTGTTCTCCGTACGGATGAGCTTCACGAGGAAGTAGAGGAAGATGGCGAGGACGAGCTGATCGATGCTGTCGTAGCAGAAGAAAGAATCCAGGATCAGCCAGACTGGAGCGATGATGAATCCGAGCGCGGCAACACCCGTGGCAAACAATTTCCCGCCGAGCTCCCGGGTGATGAGGCACACGAAGACAAGCGTGGCCGCTCCGGCGAGCGAAGGGAAAATGTGGATTGCAAGCAGAGATTCTCCGAACAGCACGCGGCTGACCGCGTGCAGGGCGGGGACAAGCGGGGGCAGGTCGACATAGCCCAGGGCAAGGTGCTTGCTGAGGGCAATGGTGTACAGCTCGTCGCAAAAATAGCCGTACGCCTGCCCGGTCAGAATGTGAACGAGAAACTTCGCGGCGGCAAAAGCAGCCACGAGCAAAGCAAAGCTCGAAAGGCCGAACAAGCGCCTCTCATTCTGCATGCGTACCTCCACATCAGGCGGCAATCGGGCCACTATAAGGGAGGCGTTTCGGGCTGTCTTTGGACGCTGCGGCTATTTTGTGCACTTTCTGGCATATCGGGGAAATAAGGGATTCTGCTTGACGACGGTCATGGGTTCCCGTACTGGTCGCGCAAACCCCGAGTGGCCAGGTGCACTATCCCGCTTCGAGCTTTGGAAGTAAGTTTGATTCATGGTCATACGCATCCTCACATTCGAAGGTTGTCCGAGCTGCGAGGCGACCAGAAGACTGGTGGAAGAAACTGTGAATGAGCTTCACCTTCACGCTGAGATTGACTCCATCCGTATCGATGGAGAGGACGAGGCTCGACAACAGGGATTTCTCGGATCACCGACCATCCAGGTTGACGGCCGGGACATAGAAGTGAGCAGGCGTGGAGGCAAGGCTGCTTTTGCCTGCCGCCTCTACCAGACTCAGAACGGCGTCGACGGCGTCCCGCCCCGGAGCCTTCTTGTAGCTGCGATCAGAGAAGCTCAGCAGGGCGCAGCGAAGTGAAAATCTCTTGAATGCCGCACCCGACGGCTACCTCGTCTTCCATCTGAGGAAGAGCGGCTTGGCCTCCTTGAAGAGCCACTTGCCAATTGTGATGGTGTTCGCGTCCTCGGTCTTCAGATCCGCGGTGATCGCCACGGGATTGCATCCGCCCTTGATAATCTCCACCTGGCTGGCCTTGAACCGATTGCGGCAGTTCTGGCAGACGAGCACGTCTCCCTGCTGCACATAGTAGCCGCGCCCGGATGAGTAGCACACCTGGCAGGTATTGAAGGCGGTCCTGACCGTCCCATCCGGTGCCCGAAGCGCCAGCACCTCCATGAGCACACCGTCCAGCTTGTAAGGGTAGAACTTCGCAGCAGCCGTGACCTCCTTCTTCTGAATCTGCAGGTCGCCGTTGGGAAGAATCCTGCCTCCCGCAAACCCGGCCAAAGCGCCGACAGTCAAAGCGAGCACCGCGGATACCGTAACGGCTAGTTTCCTTTGCATGTGAAATGCTCCTTCTGAGGTGTGGTGTATCGGAATCTAGCCCACCGGTGTGAAGAAAGTGTGAATGCCCGCCTTCACAAATCCTTCACATGCGGCGCCTATACTCACGCGCATCCAGGTTCTGCGGGGAGGTTTCATGTCAGGAAAGCGTGCCATCGCTCGTCTCATCGTGGACGGAATGACGTGCAGCAGCTGCGAGCAGCGCATCGAGAAGGCGGTGCGCGCGCTCGACGGCGTGAGCCAGGTGAGCGCCAGCGCGTCACTCTCCGAGGTGATGGTCTACTACGATGTGCACATCGTCACCCGGGAGAAGATACTCGACGCCATCAGAGGCGCGGGATACCAGGTGCGGGATGACCCTGCAACGGCTGCGCTCTCCTCCGCCGCTGCCCAGGACAAGACGACGAAGTCGGAATCGGGCGGCGTGTACCGCCTCCTCGGCCTTATCGCGGTCGTGGCGGCCATCTATCTCATCATCCGCTATACGGTGGGCTTCACGTTCCTGCCCAATGTCACGCAGTCGATGGGCTACGGCCTGATCTTCGTGGTCGGCCTGCTCACCTCCGTGCACTGCATCGCCATGTGCGGCGGGATCGTGCTGTCCCAGGGAATCAAGCGGCGCGACGCCGCGGATACAGTGGCGCTGCCGATCGTGGATTCCGCGCCGATCACTGCGAAGCCGTCATTGGGGGCCGACCGGATTGAAGGAACGTCTGCTTCCGAGCCTTCTGTACAACGGAGGACGGGTCGTTTCCTACACGATCATCGGCGGCGTCGTGGGCGCCCTCGGCTCCCTGTTCAGCCTCTCCACGACTCTCAAAGGCGCGATGCCGGTGATCGCGGGCGCGTTCATGCTGTTCCTCGGCGTGCGGATGCTCGGAATATTCCCCTGGCTTTCGCGGCTGAAAGTCCGTTTCCCCGGTCTCGGGGGCAGGAAACTGCGCTCCGCCGCGTCAGGGCGCGGGCCATTCGTCGTGGGCCTGTTCAACGGTCTCATGCCGTGCGGGCCGCTGCAGACGATGCAGGTCTACGCCCTCGGAACGGGAAGCTTTTTCGCCGGCGCTCTGTCCATGTTCCTCTTCAGCCTTGGGACAGTTCCTCTTCTGCTCGGATTCGGGGCGATCAGCGCATTCCTCAGCGCAAAATTCAATCGCCGAATGTTGAAGGCCAGCGGCGTTCTGGTCATGGCGCTCGGCCTCGTCATGTTCACCCGCGGGGTGAGTCTCTTTGGCGTTGCCCTGCCCACGCTCGCCCCGGCAGCGGGCGGCTCCGTTGCCGTGGCCAAGGTGGTCGGCGACTACCAGGAAGTGAGGACCACTGTCGAATCGGGTGACTACCATCCTTTCATCGTGCAGAAGGGCATCCCCGTCCGGTGGATAGTGAGCGCGAAAGCGGATGACCTCAACGGCTGCAACAACCCTCTCACCGTTCCCCAGTACGGGATCAGGAAGACGCTGGTGCCCGGTGACAACCTCATCGAATTCACCCCCGACAAGGACGGGACAATCGCGTACACGTGCTGGATGGGCATGATCTCGAGCTCCATCAGGATCGTGCCGGATCTCAAGCTGCTGACGGCCAAAGACCTCTCCGCGCCGGCAGGCGGAGATATCGCGTCCGCTTTCGGGCCCGGAGGGCCGCAGGGCGGCGCCGGGGGGGGATGCTGCGGCGCAACGCCCGGGAAATTTGCGAACGGCAAGATCCCGACTGACGTCATCCAGATTGCGAAGCGCACTGCCGAAGGCCAGGTGGCGGACATCGTCGTCGATGCAAACGGCTATACGCCCGCGGTCATTGTCATGAAGCGCGGCGTGAAAGGGAAGGTGAGGTTCACCGCGGGCAACCTGAGCTCCTGCAACTATGTCGTGAACTTCCCCGAGTACCGGGGCGGGCTGGACCTCAGGCAGGGGCAGCTGGAGACGCCTCTTCTCGACATCTCCTCCGACTTCACCTTCGAGTGCGGAATGGGCATGCTCCACGGATACGTCAAGGTCGTGGACGACACGGACAATGTCGATCTCAATGCGGTGAGGACCCAGGTGGCATCCTTCAAGCCTCGAGCCGGCGCAGGTGGGTGCTGCGGAAATCAGGCGGCCAGGCCCCAATAGTGAGGCGCCGGGCGCCTCACTCGAGTCCCACGGCGCCCTCGTTCCCCTGGACTTATTTGCCGATGTACTTTTTCGGATCGGTATCGAACGTGCGCGCACACCCCTGGGCGCAGAAGTAGAAATCCTTGCCGCCGTACGTTCGCCTGGCGGCAGCAGTAGCCGGGTCGATCATCATCCCGCAGACCGGGTCTTTCACCTTTTCAGCCGTTGCGGCCATTGCTTCCTCCTCGCGCCGCCGAAGGCGGATTCGCGCCGCCAAAGGCGGATTCGCGCCGCCGAAGGCGGATTCTATATTTCACCTTTCCAGGTACTTCTCCAGTATCATGGAGATCTCGTCGATCTTCTCCGCGCCCTTGTCCGTGCGGATGGCGTCCTTGACGCAGGTATCCATGTGCTGCTTGAGAATGACGATGTTCGCTTTTTTCATCAGGGCGATGGTGGCGAGGACCTGCTTCGAAATATCGATGCAGTAGCGGTCTTCCTCCACCATCCGCAGCACTCCGTCGATCTGGCCGCGCGCTGTTTTCAGGAGCGCAAGCGCCTTGTGACTTTCGTGGCTTCCATGATCCATTAGTTCTGCCTCCCCGCCGGGCGGCGTGCACCGAACCGGCGCAGCCGAAGGGCGTTGCTCACCACTGACACGGAGCTCAGGGACATGGCGGCGGCCGCGAAAATGGGGTTCAGCAGGGGACCGCCGAACAGGTGCAGGACCCCGGCCGCGACGGGGATGCCCAGGACGTTGTAGCAGAAAGCCCAGAAAAGGTTCTGCCTGATGGTGCGGATGGTGGCCTTGCTGAGCCGTATGGCTCCCGCCACGTCTCCCAGGTCGCTCTTCATGAGAACGATATCCGCAGATTCGATAGCGACATCCGTGCCCGAGCCGATTGCGATCCCGATGTCCGCCTGCGCCAGGGCGGCGGCGTCATTGATGCCGTCCCCGACCATCGCCACTTTCCGTCCTTCCGATTGAATCCGCTTTACCGCCTCGGCCTTCTCATGAGGCAGCACTTCCGCCAGCACCCGGTCCACGCCGACCTGCGCCGCGATTGCCTTCGCGGTTCTCTCGTTGTCTCCCGTAATCATCACGACCTCGAGACCCATGTCCCGAAGGGCCGCAATTGCGCGGGCGCTCGTCGCCTTCGGCACATCGGCCACGGCAATCACGCCGGCCGCAGACTGGTCCACCGCGACGAACATGGGCGTCTTTCCCGCAGCGGCCATCGAGCCCGAAGTCTCGACCAGGCTGCCCAGATCGACACCCCGCTCACTCATCATCTTCTCATTACCCAGGAGGACGGCTCTTCCGTCGATGCGGGCTTCGATGCCCCGGCCCGGGCATTGCCTGGAACTGCTCAAGGGGCAGCAGCGCAAGCGTGCGGCGCTCCGCGCTCTGCACGATGGCGTCTCCCAGCGGATGCTCCGAGCCCTTTTCCGCGGAGGCGGCGAGCTGGAGCAGCGTCTCCTCCTTCATTCCGTTGGACAGCACGATGTCGGTGACGACAGGCGCGCCCTCGGTGATGGTCCCTGTCTTGTCCAGTATGATGGTCTGGATCCTGTGCGTCTCTTCCAGCGCGGCCCCGCCCTTGATGAGGATGCCGTTCTCGGCTCCCCTGCCCGTTCCCACCATGATTGCGGTGGGAGTGGCGAGCCCCAGGGCGCACGGGCAGGCAATGACGAGCACCGAGGTGAAGATGGTCATGCTGAACGCCACGCTCTGGCCGCTTATCAGCCAGGCGGCTCCCGCGGCGAGCGCGATGAGCATGACGATGGGCACAAAGTATCCCGAGACAACGTCCGCGAGCTGCGCGATCGGCGCCTTGCTTCCCTGCGCCTGCTCGACGAGCTTGATGATCTGGGCCAGCGCCGTGTCGCTGCCCACGCGCGTGGCACGGAAAGTGATCGTGCCGTTCTTGTTGATGCTCGCCCCTGTGACCTGGTCTCCGATCTTCTTCTCCACCGGGATGCTTTCCCCGGTGAGCATGGATTCATCAACCGAGGTGTAGCCGTCCACCACTTCGCCGTCCACGGGGACTTTGCCTCCCGGGCGGACCCGCACGAGGTCCCCCACCTCCACCTCGGAGATCGGGATCTCTGTCTCCTGCCCGTCATGGATCACGATCGCGGTCTTGGGCGCCAGACCCATGAGCTTCTTGATGGCCTGGGACGTCCGTCCCTTGGAAACGGTCTCCAGCGTCTTGCCCAGCAGGATCAGGGCGATGATGACCGCGGCCGTCTCGAAGTAGAGGCTGCTCACCGCGGTCATGTCACCCGTGGCGATCCTCCACGTCGAATAGAGGCTATAGAGGATCGCGGCAGCGGTGCCGATGGCGATGAGCGAATCCATGTTCGGCGCCCGGTGCCAGAGGGCCTTGCCTCCCACGCGATAGAACCGGTTCCCGGCGGCAATGGCCGGAATGACGAGGATCACCTGCACCAGGGCGTACACGAGCGGGAACTGCATGGGATCCAGGAACCACGGCAGAGGGAACTTCAGCGCAGGAAGCATGTGCCCCATGGCCAGGTACAGGAGCGGCACCGCGGCCGCGGCAGCCACGATGAACTTTGTCCACATCACGCGGATCTCGTGCGCCTTGCGCTCCGCATCCTGATCAACGGTCTCCGCCGCGTCGATTTCCCGAGGAGTATATCCGGCATCTGTTATCGTCTTCTTGATCGCCGACAACCGGACCTTTCCTGGATCATAGAGAACGTCCGCCTTCTCCGTTGCCAGGTTGACCGAGACCTTCGTGACGCCTTCGAGCTTCCCGACCACCTTTTCGATCCGGGCGACGCAGGAGGCGCAGGTCATCCCTCCAATCGGGATCGTGACGTGCTTTGTCTTTTCCTGTTCGCGAAGACCATAACCCGCTGCTTCAACGGCCTTGCGGACCGCGCCCGTCTGAATACGGGTCTCATCGTAGACGAGGTGCAGCTTCTCCGTAGCGAGGTTCACGCTCGCCTTCTCAACGCCTTCGAGCTTTCCCACGACCTTCTCGACCCGGGCGGAGCATGACGCACAGGTCATCCCGGTGACCGTCATTTCCTCGGTTCTCATACCACTCCTCTTCTGACCCCCACCCCTGGTGGGGAGGGGTATGCGCTCAATCTATCCCAGCCTGCGTTGTGTGTCAACACAAATCGATCAGCCGGGCTTCATAGATCCTTCACAATGGTCCGGTACTGTCGGGAGTTCTTCCGGAGGCACAAATGACCACATCTGCGAGGTTCCTCGCTGTCCTTCTGCTCCTCGGCTCGATACGCCCTGGCGCGTTCGCCGACACGGTCGGTGAGCAGCCATCGCCCAGCTCGCTCGTCAGCCTGACCCCGGAGGCGACCCTCAGCCTGGCCAATGAATGGGGTATGAAAAGCGATGAGAACAAGGTCACGATCTGGACATCCAGCCGGGCGTTCAATTTCCAGTTTGCCGACGGAACAAAAACCGTCATCGCGATGCCGGAAGAGCGCATGGTTGTCTCCATTGCTCCCTACATCATGAAAACTCATCCCTGCAGCGGTCACTATCCGTCCACCTGTCGGGGCGAGCTTGCCAATACTCCCGTGCACGTGACGGCGGTCAGCTCCGACGGCCGCAAGCTGCTGGACGAAGATACCACTACTCTTGCGAACGGCTTCATCGACCTGTGGCTCCCGCGTGATATCAAGGTTGATGTGTCGATAAAGGCGCGGGGACTTCAGGCCACCGTGCAGCTCGGCACCTCCGACACCGACATCACCTGCATTACCACGCCGAAGCTTCACTACTGAGGCTTTGCGGCGGGCTCCACCGGTAACCGCTTCAGCGGCAAACCCGCCTTCTCCCACTGGATCATGCCGCCCTCCAGATTGAAGACGCGCGTGTATCCCTGGCGCACCAGTTCCCTGGCCGCAATGTCAGACATGCGCCCGCTTCTGCAGTAAAGGACGATCTTCGCGGACTTGTCCGCCGGGTATCTGTCGAGACTTGCCTTGGTCTGGTCAAAGGGAATGAATGCATCAGTCAGCGCGATTTCCCCTTCGTAGGGGATATGCACGTTCACGAAATAAAAGTCCTTCTTCGCCAGCATGGCATTCAGTGTCGCGGAGGTGATATTCAGGTAGCGGCCGCCGTCAGTAGAAACCGACGTTCCCTCTCCGCGCGCGGCAACGGTCGCCGCCATGACGCCAAGAAAAAGCAGAATCCCCCTGCACGCGGTCTTCATCAGCTCCCCTTCCCTTCCTTCATGCGGATGAACTTGCCGTGCCACTCGTGGTACCACACCCAGCCGGTGTACCCATTCACGCCCAGCATTCCATAGACGCTCCCGTCCTTGTTCAGCACGTGTATCGTGTAGTACCCGTAGAACACGTCCGCGTCATTCTCCACCTTCATTCCCGGCAGCCGCGCGTCAAGAAACTCCTGCCCATACTTTCGGGCCTGCTCGGCGCTCACCGTCATTTCCCTGCCCGGGTTTGCCCAGGGGCGATAGCCCTGGCGTCCACCCCAGCCCCAGCCGGGGCCGCCCATCATGCCGCCCCCCATCATGCCGAAGCCCATTTGCCCGTACTTCGTGTTCCACATCATGTTGGGTCCGGGCTCGGGGATGACTGCCCCCGTCCACTTGTTGATCAGCACCTCGAAAGCGTGCACGCCTCCTGTCTTTTCCGCAACTTCGCCGTAGAACTGGTTGTCGAACTCCATCACCTCGGTGAGCTGAAGGTCCGCATTCCAGAAGTTGTTCACATACTGCTCGGCCGTCTGCCATGCCTGATCAATCGTGAGGGCCGGAGCGTTCCCCGGTGGAGTTGCGCTCCACCAGCCGCCCATCATGCCGCCCCATCCCCCGGGACCACCCGGACCCGGGCCCATCATCTGTCCGAACGTAAGTCCCGATACTGCAAGGAGCAGTACGGAAGTGATTGTCGCTATCTTGCGCATGTGATCAATATACGGAAACTCCATGAAGGATTTGTGAAGGATAATTCCGATTGCTTTTCCGGCCTTTGTCCCGCATAATCGTCCTGGGAACCCCCATGACAGCGATTTCCGTACCGACAATAGTCATGGCCGGCGTCTCCCTGTACGTCGGCCTCTATCACCTGTTGATCCACGCGCGAAGGAAGGGCCATCCGGAGGATCTCACTTTTGCGCTCCTCTGCCTGGCGACATGCATTTACGAAGTGTTGTGCACGGGGCTGTACAATGCCACTTCCCCGGCGGACGGAGGACGGTGGCAGCGGCTGCAGTTCATCTCCCTGACGCTGTTCACCACCGCATTCCTCTGGTTCGTAGCCGATTACACGCGCCGCCGGAAGGGCATCGTGATATACGCATTCACGGCATACTACGTGGGCGCTCTCATCGTCCAGGCCGTGGATCGGAGCGCCTTCACGTGGATCTACGCGCTCCCTTCCGTCAAGACAATCCATCTCCCGTTCGGGATCGACTTCACCTACTATGAGGTCACGTTGGGGATCTTCAGCACCATCCAGGGGCTGATCGGCCTCGCAGCCAGCGTGTACATCTTCTGGTGCGGCGTGCGCTTTTTCCGGAGCGGCAGCCGCCGGGAAGCCGTCCCCTTGCTTGTCGCATTTGCGGTCATGCTCGTCGCGGCAATCAACGACACGATAGTGAGCAACGGGCTGTTGGAGTTCGTTTACCTCATCGAGTACGGCTATATCGCAATGATTCTCCTGATGGCGTTCTCGCTCTCCCGCACCGTCGTCGATGCCGCGATTGCGCGCGAGGCACTGCGGCAGGCGGAGCTGGTGATCGACAACAGCCCGGCCATATTGTTCCGGTGGCAGAACAAGGAGAGCTGGCCCGTCGAATACGTCTCAGAGAATATCCGGCAGCTCGGGTACGCGCCCGGGGAGCTCCTGAGCGGGGAGATCCCGTACTCCTCGCTCGTCCATCCGGACGACCTCGAACGGGTGATGACGGAAGTAAAGACGTATTCAGCGGGCACGCAGGAGAGTTTTCCCCAGGAATACCGGATTCTCACCCGGGACGGCAGAGTGCGCTCCATGGATGACCGCACAACGATCATACGGAACGACGCGGGGATCATCACCCACTACCAGGGCATCATCATCGACATCACGGATCGGCGCAGGATCGAAGCGGAGCTCCTGGAAAGCGAGGAGAAGTTCCGTTCCATCGTGGAGAATGCGCTGATCGCCATCTTCACTGTGAATGATTCATACCAGTTCATCTACTGCAATGACGAGCTCTGCCGGATCCTCGGGCGTACCCGGGAGTGGATCCTCGGCCGCGATTACCGGGAGGTCCTGGCACCGGGAAGCCTTCAACTGGTGTCGGACCGCTATATCATGCGTCAGCAAGGCCAGTCTCCACCCCCGCGCTACGAGGTCGACGTGGTACGCAGCGATGGTGAGTACCGGCACCTGGAGATGCACGTGGCAGTGGTAAAGGATGCCGCGGGAAGGCCGCGGACCATGGGCCAGCTGGTCGACATCACGGACCGCACGCGGGCGGCGGAGGAGATCCGCCGGCTCAATGCCGAGCTGGAGCAGCGGGTCCGTGAGAGGACCGCCGAGCTGGAAGTCGCGGTGAAGGAGCTGGAAGCATTCACCTATTCGGTGTCCCACGACCTTCGCGCGCCGCTTCGCGCCATTGGAGGCTACGCGGGTATCCTTCTTCAGGATCATGCCGAACGGCTCTCCGCCGAAGCGTCACGCTTCCTCTCCACGATCCAGGCCACGGCCCGTCAGATGGGGCAGCTCATCGATGACCTGCTGAGCTTTTCGCGGCTGAACAAGCAGCCGCTCGTCCTGCAGACCTGCGCAATGGAGGACATTGTGCGCGATGTCCTGGCCACTTTCGGTGAGGAGAAGGCGGGACGCACCATCGAGGTGACCGTGGAACCCCTTCCCCCCTGCCAGGGGGACCCGGGGCTGCTGAAGCAGGTCTGGCTCAACCTCCTCTCGAACGCCCTGAAATACACACGAAGATCCGCCAAGGCGACAATCGTGGTCGGCCACGAAGAACACGGCGCCGACGTGATCTATTTCGTCCGGGACAACGGGGTGGGATTCGACATGAAGTACGCGGACAAGCTCTTCGGCGTGTTCCAGAGGCTTCACCGTGACGACGAGTTCGAGGGAACGGGAATCGGCCTGGCCATCGTGAAGCGGATCGTGAACCGCCACGGGGGACAGGTATGGACGGAATCGGTCCCCGGGCAGGGGGCCGCGTTCTATTTCACGCTGTCAGGCTCCCACTGAACGATCTCTGTGGCCATCCTCAGCAGTCCCACCGGCACGGGAAGGCCCAGCTCGTTCATCCTGCCGGGGTTGACCCAGAGCTCGTATTCCGGAGAGATCACCGGCAGGTCCCCGGCGGGGATCCCTGAAAGGATCTTTTTTGCCAGGAGCGAGGCTTGGAACCCGGCCTTGCGGACATCCGCTGCGTTGCCGAAGATGGCACCCTGCTCGACCGTGAAGCGCTGGCTCCCCGCCACGGGGACGCGCATCATCGAGGCATAGTCCCTTATCGCCCTCCATCCAATCGGCGAAGTATTGAACATGTCGGGCACGATCATCACCGCATCCACCCGGTCAGCAGGGCGGCGCGCACGCTCCTGCATGGCCTTTGCCATTGCGTCAATCGTTGTGACGGGAACCTCCACGAGCGTGATGCCAGCCGCCCGAGCGTGCTCGCGCAGCATGTCGAGCACCGGGGGAATGATGGGATACTCCTGGTCGTAGCAGATGAGAAGGCGCTTGACGCCGGGCACAGCCTCCTGAAGCAGCTCGAACCGCTTGGCAATAAGGTCGACTCCCGGGTAACGCACACCGGTGATGGCGTCCCCAGGGTGTCGGACACTTTTTACGAGGCCGGAGCCTTCGAGACCGGCGTACGCAAACAGGACAGGGGTGTTCTTTCCGGCTGCCGCGGCTTTTGCCGCCAGGGCCGGCTCCGTGGGCACGGCGAAGAGAAGGTCCAGCTTCTGATCGATCAGCTCGTTCGCGCCGCGCCGGATTGCCTCGGGATCAGCGCCAAGAAGACGCGTGAGGTAGGTCACGTTCTTCCCCTCTGCGTATCCCTGTTTCTCCATGCCCTCTTTGAACCCCTCCACGGCGCCAACAAAGGAATCACCGCCGCAGATGAGGCCGATTCGGTAGGTGCGGGGGGGATGACCGCATCCCGCGACCGCAATGAGGCAACAGAATCCCAGCGCGGCCAGAAAGAACCAGCCCGTCCGCGCTTTCGGCGACGAGCCTACTGCCATGACAGACAAACTATACAAGGCGGCAGCCCCGAACACAAGCTCATCCAGCGCCGCGCGCAATCTTGCCGAGGACAGGGACCCGGACTATAATCAGGCGGGAAATCCACTTCATGCGCAGTGCAGGCAACACGCCCGTGCGTAACTCCGTGCGCGGTCCGGTCAGAACGAAGAATCCGCGCAGCGTCACTGTGACGATGGCCCTCGCTTTCTTCACGTTGAGCGCCATCGCCCTTCTCATCTCAGGGACATTGCAGGTCATCTGGAGCGTGCGTGCCCAGGAAGATATCGTGCTCAGAGGGCAGCAGCTCATTGCCCAGGACGCGGCGAAGACCGTGAGCGCGTTTGTCGAGGAGAAGCTGGGGGCCATGGAGACGAGCGTGCGCGTGGCCGACGTCGCCGCGGCGGATCCGGCCTCTCGAACTCTGCTCGTGGAGAGTCTCCTCGGCATGCAGCCTTCCTTCCGGCAGCTCGTGCTCCTGGACCTGGAAGGCAGGATCCTCGCGTGGACGTCCCGGCTCTCGCAGCAGGCATCGCGCAATTTTCAGGGCCGGGTGGCGCGAGAAGGGTTCACGTTGCTGCACAAGGGAAGCCCTTACTACAGCCCCGTGTACGTTGACCCCGTCTCCAGCGAGCCGCTCATGACACTGGCGGTTTCCGTGAGGGATCCGTTCGGCGATCTGCGCGGGCTGCTCGTGGCGGAGATGAATCTCAAGTTCATGTGGGACATCGTCAACAGCCTGAATCTGGGCCCCACCGGGCAGGCCTACGTGGTCGACCACGAGGGAATGCTCATCGCGTTCAACGACATGGCGCGCGTTCTCAACGGGGAGAATCTACGCGGGCTCGAGCCCGTCAGCGCGTTCGTCTCTGCGCAGCCCCCTGTACAGCTGCCCGGCGCGCAGCTGTACAGGGGCATTACCGGCACCCGTGTCATCGGCACCTATGTTCCGCTGGTCACTCCGGACTGGGCGGTGGTGACAGAAATTTCCGCCGCGCACGCGTTTCATGACGTCTTTGTCGCGTCTGCACTGTCGGCAGGGCTCACGCTTTTCCTCGCCCTTGCGTCCGGCCTGGTCGGCATGTCCCTGGCACGTCACCTGACCGTTCCGATTACGAGGCTCGCGGACACCGCCACACGGATCGCGGCCGGTGATATCACGCAGGAGGCGACAGTCTCGGGCCCGAAAGAGATTGCCGCTCTGGCGGCCGCGTTCAACAGCATGACCAAGCAGCTCCGCCAGACCTTTGAAAACCTCGAATTGCGCGTCAGGAAGCGCACCGCCCAGCTCGAGGCCTCCAACAACGAGCTGGAAGCATTCTCCTATTCCGTCTCTCATGACCTTCGCGCGCCCCTGCGCGCCATCGGCGGCTACTCGAGAATCATGGTGGAGCAGTACGGGAAGACAATGCCCGAGGAGGCGGCCCGCTACCTGGGCCACATCGCCGAGAATACCCGTCACATGGGCATGCTGATAGATGGCCTGCTCGATCTCTCCCGGTCGGGACGCATGCCAATGAGACGGGAGACGGTCCCCTCGGCCGGCCTCGTGGCCGAGGTCGTGGAAAGGCTCGGCCCGGAACGCACCGGCCGGAACGTGCAGGTGTCCGTGGGTGAGCTCCCGGATTGCCAGGGCGACCCGACCCTGCTGCGGCAGGTGTGGGAGAACCTCATTTCCAACGCCCTGAAATTCTCCCGCTGGCGCACGGAGGCGATCATCCACATCGGGTGGGAGCGGCAGGACGGAGAGGGTGTATACTTTGTTCGGGACAATGGCGTGGGCTTCGATATGAAGTACGCGGGCAGGCTGTTCGGCGTGTTCCAGCGCCTGCACAGCCCTGAGCAATTCGAGGGAACGGGTGTCGGGCTGGCAATCGTGCAGCAGATCATCCGCCGGCACGGAGGCCGGATCTGGGCGGAGGCGGCCGTCGATGCCGGCGCCGCTTTTTACTTTACGCTGTGAGCGACACGGAGGAACCGACAATGTCACCAAGCACCGCGGAAATCGTCCTGGTGGAAGACAATGCCCACGACGCCGAGCTCACGCTCTACACTCTCTCGAAGCGCAATTTCGCGCAGAATGTCGAGGTCCTCCGCGACGGTGCCGAGGCCCTGGATTACTTCTTCTGCACCGGCCGTTTCGCCGCCCGCAGGCTCCAGGAGCTGCCCCGGCTCGTGCTTCTCGATCTGAAGCTGCCCAAGGTGGACGGCATCGAGGTGCTGCGCCGCGTCAAGGCGGACCGGCGGCTGTGCGCCACGCCGGTGGTCATGCTCACGTCCTCCCGTGAAGAGCGCGACGTGGCAGAGAGCTACCGCCTGGGTGCGAACAGCTACGTCGTCAAACCCGTCGATTTCGACCAGTTCGCGGGGGCGCTGCAGGCAATCGGCGCCTACTGGCTGGAGCTGAACGAGCGGGCCAGGCTGGAGGGTGACACCGAATCGGAAGAAGTCCAGCGATGAGCGGCCCCGCGGAGCTGCCGACGTCCCCGCCGCTTCCCCTGCGCACGCTGATACTGGAGGACCGGGTCGCGGACGTCGATCTCATGCTGTACGAGCTGCGCCGCGCGGGTTTCGATCCCCGGCCCCGTCACGTCGACAACGAGAAAGACTACCGCGCCTGCCTCTCGGAGCCGTTCGACGTGATCCTCGCGGATTACACCCTGCCGCAGTTCAATGCCCTGGAAGCGCTGCACATCCTCCAGGAACGGCAGCTGATCATCCCGTTCATCGTGGTGACCGGGAGCGTCTCCGAGGAGGCGGCGGTGGCCTGCATGAAGAGCGGGGCAACCGACTACCTGCTGAAGGACCGCATGGCGCGTCTGGGCCCCGCGATCCGCCAGGCGCTCCAATCCCAGGGCATGCGCGAGGCGAAGCTGAACGCGGAGGAACAGATGCGGCGCCGCAACAGGGAGCTCTCCCTGCTCAACCGGATCATCGCCGCATCGACGAGGACGGACAACGAGCGGGAGTTTCTTCAGGTTGCCTGCACGGAAACGGCGAACGCGCTGGGCGCGTTTCTCACCGCTGCCGTCATGTGGGTCGACGGGAGCAGGGAGCTCGCGATCGTCGCGGAGCACAGCGGGGTACCCGGTCTCAGCCTGCGGGAAATGGCCCTGCCCCCGACGTGGCACGCCATGGGCGCAATGCTGAAAGATCTTCGCGTCCCGCTGGTCCTGAACGATCTCACCGACTCCCACCCCATGACCGCACCGCACGCCTCGTTCCTGGACCGCCGGATCGCCTCGATGGCCATGGTCCCGCTGATCATGGACGGCGAAACCGCAGGAGGGCTCGGGCTCTTCTCGGACAAGGCGGGACATTTCTCCGAAGAGAGGGATGCGCTTCTGCGGAGCGTCGCGGACGAGCTGTCCAACGCGCTCGCGCGCATGCGGCTGGAGGGGGACCTTCTGCGTCTCGGCACCGCCATCGAGCAGATCTCGGATGCCGTCATGATCCTGAGCCCAGAGGGCATCATCCGCTACATCAATACGGGCTTCGAGCGGGTGCTCGGCCACACGAGGGCGGAGCTCATCGGCAATTCGTCCGCGGTGCTCATCGCGGACAAGCCCGACCCGCACGCGGTGCGTGAAGTGACGGAATGCATCCGGGCGGGCCGTGACTGGCACGGGCGGATGTCCGCGCACAGACGGGACGGCGCGCCCCTCACCGCGGACATCACGTTTTCCCCGATCCGTGACAAGACCGGCCGGGCGGTGAGCTTCGTCGCGATCGCACGCGACATCACCGAAGCGCTCCGGCTGGAGCAGAGGTACCTGCAGGCGCAGAAGATGGAGGCCATCGGGCGCCTCGCAGGGAATATCGCCCATGATTTCACCAATCTCCTGACGAGCGTCCTGGGATTCGCGGAGCTGCTCGCGGAGAGCTTCCCGCGTGAAACCCCGGCCGGGGACCAGGTGCACCAGATCCAGATAGCGGCAGAGAGGGCGGTGACCCTGACACGGCAGCTCCTCGTGTTCGGCCGGCAGCAGGTCCTCGCGCCGCGCGTGGTGGATCTCAACGGACTCGTGACGGAAACAGCGGCCCTGCTGCGGCCCCTTGTGGGGGACAATGTCGAGCTGGCGATGGCGCTCGATTCCTCGCTCCATCGCGTCACGGCGGACCCCGGACAGATCGGGCAGGTCATCATGAATCTCGCCCTCAATGCGCGGGACGCAATGGATTCCCGCGGCCGGATACTCCTCTCCACGGAAAACGTCGAGCTGAGCGACGCACAGGCGCGCGCGCTCCCCGGCGGCAGGCCCGGCTCCTACGTTGCGCTGCGGATCTCCGACAACGGATCCGGGATCAGTCCGGACGTTCTCCCCCACATCTTCGAGCCGTTTTTCACGACCAAGAGCGAGACAAAGGGCACGGGTCTGGGGCTGGCAATCGTCTTCGGGATCGTCAAGCAGAGCGGGGGTCACATCCAGATTTCCAGCGAGCTCAGGAAGGGGACCACCTTCGAGATCCTGCTTCCCGCGACGCTCTGAGCGTATGTTTCAGAGTACGTTCTCCGGCAATCGACTGGAAGACTACCCGCTCCTGGTCAACCAGGCCACGGAGCTCTGGGACCCCACCCTCCCCCTCGCTTCCAACCTGGCCAACATCTCAGCGCTTCTGAAGCTGTGCCTGGATCGCACCAACTGGGTCGGGTTCTACCTCTGGGAGGAGAAGGCGGCGGAGCTCGTGCTGGGACCGTTCCAGGGGCTTCCCGCCTGCACCAGGATTGCGCTCGGCAAAGGCGTGTGCGGAACCGCGATACGCACGCGCAGGACGCAGCTCGTCCCTGACGTTCACGAGTTTCCCGGCCACATTGCCTGTGACGGCGCCAGCCGGTCGGAGATCGTCGTGCCCATCATCAGGCACGGTGAGGCCCTGGGAGTCCTCGATGTGGACAGCCCCGAGAAGGCGCGCTTCGACGAAACAGATCAGGCGTGGCTGGAGCGTATCGTGGAAGCGCTCGTTCCCCTCTGGCCCGCCGTCTGACTCAGTCTGAGCTCTTTATGACACGTGCCGCGGTCTCGAGCAACTCACCGCTCAGATCTTCTTTTCCGCTGCGGCATCCTGGGTGGTCCCGCGGGCGGGCGTGAAGTCTATTGAGCGTACATGCTATAAGATACTGATGAGCATTGAGGCGAAGATCTTGTGAGCCGTCAAAGCATCCGCCGAAGGAGCACCTCATGAAAACAATCGATCTCGCGGGTGATTGGCGGCTCATCCGGGCCGCCACGGACGAGGCTATTCCCGCCCGGGTCCCCGGGGATACCTACTCTGCCCTCCTGGCCGCCGGCCGGATCCCGGACCCCTACCGGGGAATGAACGAGCTGCAGGTGCAATGGGTCGGCGGAGAAGACTGGATCTACGAGCGCACCTTCGAGGTGGAGGACTCCATTCTCAAAGAGGAGAAGAAGCTCATCTCCTGTGATTCCCTCGACACGTGCGCGGATGTCTTTCTGAACGGGAAAAAGATCGGCAGTGCAGACAACATGTTCGAACGCTGGCGCTTCGACGCGGCATCCGCATTGCGGCCGGGTACCAACACGATCCGCATCCGTTTCGCGTCCCCTGAAAAGGCCGCGCTCGCGGAATCGCGCTCCCTCCCCTACCCCGTCCCTCACCAGTATTACCCGGTGCAGTCGCCGCACCGCAATCTCATCCGCAAGGCCCAGTGCCACGCGGGCTGGGACTGGGGCCCCTGCCTCATGGTGGCCGGCATCTACGGGAATATCGAGCTGTGCGCGTACTCCGACGTGCGCATTGACTACGTGCTCACCGAGCAGAAGCATTCCAGGGGCAGGTGCGTGGTGCGGGTGGAGACCGAGTGCGAAGCCGCGCACGACGGGGAGTACGAGCTTGCCGTGACACTCGGCGAGCTCTCGTCATCACGGAAGGTGCGGCTTCTGCGGGGACCCAACCGTCCCCACGTGGACATCACGGTCGACAATCCCCGGCTGTGGTGGCCCAACGGGTACGGTGAGCAGCCGCTGTACCCCCTCAGCGTGAGGCTGGGAACGCACGAGGTCAGGAAGAGTATCGGTCTGCGCAAGCTCGCTCTCGTGAACCGAAAAGACAGGACCGGGCTGTCGATGACCTTCCGGGTGAACGACGTGGACGTCTTCTGCAAGGGTGCGAACTGGATCCCCATGGACGCTCTGCCGCAGCGCTGAGACCGCGGAGCGGCTGGAGCACCTCCTTTCCAGCGCGGCCCGGGCGCACATGAACATGCTTCGCGTCTGGGGGGGCGGGCAGTACGAGAGCGAAGAGTTCTACTCCCTCTGCGACGAAAAGGGCATCCTCGTCTGGCAGGACATGATGTTCGCCTGCTCGCTGTATCCCGGCCACGCCGGCGTTCCTCGCGCGCGTGGAGCGGGAGATCCGCCACCAGGTGAAGCGGCTGCGGGACCACGCCTGCATCGCCCTGTGGTGCGGGAACAACGAGGACGTGGGGGCCCTCACGTGGTATCCCGAGTCGCGCAAGAACCGGGACCGCTACCTGGTGGACTACGACCGGCTGAACGAGGGTGTCATCGGGCGCATCGTGGACGAGTGCGACCCCACGAGGACTTTCTGGCCCAGCTCTCCGTCCGCCGGGCGCGGGGACTACTCCGACAACTGGCACGACGACAGCCGCGGAGACATGCACTACTGGAGCGTCTGGCACGAGGGCAAGCCCTTCAGCGCCTACTACTCGGTCAAGCCGCGGTTCTGCTCGGAGTTCGGCTATCAATCCTTCCCTTCCCTGTCCACGATCCGCACCTACGCGGCGGAGGAAGACCTCAATGTCACCTCGCCGGTCATGGAGCATCACCAGCGCCACCAGGGCGGCAACTCCATCATCAATGAGATGTTCGCCCGGTATTTCCGGATCCCGGAAGGGTTCGAGAACTTCGTCTACCTCAGCCAGGTCCAGCAGGCCCTGGCGATACGGACGGCGGTGGAGTACTGGAGACATCTGCGGCCCCACTGCATGGGCACCCTCTACTGGCAGTTGAACGACAACTGGCCCGTCTGCTCGTGGTCATCCGTAGAGTACGACGGCTCATGGAAGCTGCTGCACCATGCCGCAAGACGGTTTTTCGCGCCCACCCTTCTTGCCGCGCAGATCAACGGAGAGCGAGTCGAGGTGTGGCTCACGAATGATCGGCGCGAGGAGGTGCGGCACCAGGCAAAGGTCTCTCTGCTCGACTTCCAGGGAAAGGTCCTGATGGAAGAGGCGCTCGCTGCCCGCGCCCCTGCCGGGAGCGCGAAGCTCCTGAAGAGCTATGCGCTCTCCGAGCTGGCGCCGCGCCCGGAGGAGGCCTTCCTCTACGTGACGCTCGCCGCGGACGGGGAAACGACCGGGGACGAGCTCTTCCTCACCGAACCCAAGCGGTGCAGGCTCGCGAAGGCAGCAATCAAAACGGAGATCCGCGCGGCGGAGAAGGGATACACGGTGCGGCTCACTTCCAACGCGCCGGCATTCCACGTTTCCCTGAGCGCGGACGGTATTCCCGGGGAATTCGACGACAACTTCTTTACCCTGCTCCCCGGATCCCCGCGCTCCGTGCTGTTCACTCCGAGAAAACCGGTGCAGCGCGAGAGGGTCATGCAGGACCTTGCCGTCAGGCATCTGCGGGATACGTATCGGTAACGGAACGGCCCGAGATGGCCGAGGCGTCCATCTCGCCGCCCGCCTGACATTGAAATCCGCGCGAACCAGGGGTACATTTCGCGGCTCCGCGACACTGGTGTACGTAAATCCAATCCAGGCCCGGCCTCCTCGCCGTATGAAACATCGCACGACGCGAAAAAGAAAAGAAGCGTCGGCAGGGTGTTCAACGAGGAGGCAAGAGTATGAAAAGGTTTCATGGATCGTTGGGATTGGTGCTGGTGGTCCTGGTCGCGTTCCTGCTCTCCTGCGCGCAGGGCAATCCCCCCGGGGTGAACGGCTTCAGCAAAGGCGTCATCACGGCCAAGGGAAGCATCTTCGTGAACGGCGTGGAGTTCGATCTCTCCGGGGCTTCGATCATGATCAATGGCACACCGGGAACAGAGGCGGACCTCCGGGTCGGGATGCAGGTCGAGGTGAAGGGCAAGATCGATGACGCATCGTCGACGGGCAGTGCGGCGGAAGTGCATTTTGACGGCAGCCTCAAGGGTCCGATCGACGCCCCGATTGTCGCTCCGAATCTCATCGTCCTCGGGCAGACCGTGATCACGGATTCCAACACGGTATTCGAATCGCTCCCGCTGGGGCTCGGCGACCTGGCCCAGGGCGACGTCGTGGAAGTGGCCGGCATGGCAGACGACAGCGGACACATCCTGGCAACGCACATTGAAAAGACAGGGTCCCCCACGCTTGAAATCAGCGGAGTTGTCAGCGGTCCGGCGGCAGGAACCTTCGTTCTGACTCCGTTGAACGGCGGGGTCGCGCTGACCGTGAACTACACGGGCGCGCTGGACGCCGGCATCACGACAGGGACCACCGTCGAGGTGAAGTTCGTGCTGGCGAATTGGACCTCGGGAACAAAGACCATCGCGACGACTGCCGCGAGCATCGAGGCGAAGATGGAGCTCGAGCCGGCAGACGGGGACAGGGCTGAGGTGCAGGGCTTCGTGACGGGGTTGGCTGGTGCCACGTTCACCGTGGAGGGGATCTCCGTGAACGCGGGCAGCCTCTCCCTCGCCGGAATCGCCAATGGCACGAAAGTCGAAGCGGAGGGTTCCTTCACGAGCGGCGTTCTCTACGCAGAGAAAATCCAGATAAAATAGGGGCCATCGGAAATGAAAGGCACCCCGGAAACGGGGTGCCTTTCCGCATGCCGCCTTCCGGGGAGGCCGCCTTTCAACAGGAAAAGGAGCGCACCGTCTACCTGACCACGAGGACCTTGCGCATCTCGTCGAATCCCGGGCCCACGACCCTGATGAAATAGATCCCCCGGGCGACAGGCCTGCCGCCGCGGTTCTTTCCATCCCAGGCAGTGGTGTATTCACCCGGCCCCTGCTTTGCCCGGGTCAATACATTCACGATGTCTCCCGCAAGATTGAACACGGTGATCGTCACCTGGCCGGACTTCTCCAGCGAGTAGTGCACGTAGGCCGTCTGCCCCGCAGTGGGATTGATCACGTTGTTCGCAATAGTCACCCCGCCGCGCTGCTCGACAATCGAGTGGTAGCTGTACGCGAAGGGCCGGACATCGCCCGGATTGACGGGGTCTGCCGGGAATGCGCAGGGCAGGCGGTGGCCCAGGCCGTCGTCGAGTATGAACATGAACTGCAGAAGGGTTCCGTCTCTGATCTCCGCGTCGGTTCCAGGAATGACGTAGTCACGGAGGGCCCCATTGACGGCCGCTGCCAGCCCGCCCGGCGGTCGCGCCCCGGAGTTGCCCGGGTAGTGGGCCCGATCACCGGCGCCGGGGCCGGGGGGACCCCGGGAGACAACGTGGTCGCGCCTTGCGGAATCCAGAGGTTGTTGAGATCTACCGATGCGGGCGGATTCGCGTCCCAGAACAGGGTCAACGCGGCCCCCGTAAGTGTGGTCTCTGTTATCCGCGCCTCGAGGAGAACATCCTGCGGCAGCAGCCACTGGGTTCCATCGAAGTCGGTGACCATGCCGACCCCTCCCCGGGCAGGATCTCGCTGCACGTTCCGATTCAGCGCAAAAACCGGCGTGACAAAGCCCAGGGCCACGTCGGAGATATTGTGGGCGGGAGCGGTGAGCATGGAGCTGTTCGCGTTCGCCGGCAGGTTGCCGTCCGCGTTCGTGTAGTTGCTGATCGGCGGGGCCATGGTGGCAGGGTCCGGGTTGGCGGCAGCCCCCCAGACCAGGCCGGCGGACGCGCTGATGGTCTGCAGACCCGCCATGATATCGTTCGGCGTCAAGGGCGTGGAAAAAGTGAGGAGAGCGGCATGGGCGCCGAAGCCGGTCATCTCCACGGGCTGCACCGTAATGGCCCCGCCTGAATAGGTGAGGCTCGTATTGTCGATCGGCGCGGTGCCGGCGCTGTTGCCGTAGACGAGCTCGGAGAAGTGCACGTATGCCCGGGTTGCGCCCAGGGCGGCGAGCGTATAGTTGATCACCGGACGCGCCCCATCGGACGGCGCGTACACCTTGACGAAAGTAGTGCCGATGTTGTGCTCCACAAGCGCGCCTCCCACGGTGCCGATGAGAGTCGTGTTCGACAGCACCTGCCAGGCGGGAAGCGCGTGCGTGTCCTCCGCCGGTCCAGGGGGGCCTTCCTGCACAAGGATATCGAACACGTCCCTGCCGGGCGCGCCCGCGTTGCTGTAGCCGGTCACGGTATAGCCGTCGACCTGTGCCGTGAATCCCGCGAATCCTGCAGGAGTGTCATTGAGCTGTGTTCCCTGTTTGACCTGGACCCGGATCCTGTCGATCCTGCCATTGTTGTTCGTGTCCACCGTCCAGCTCGCAATGATGGGTATGACGAAGAACCAGTTGTCGTTGTAGCCATCGTTGGTGCAGTTCGGTCCAGGGGTGATGGAAGACGTGCTTGCCCAGCTGAGCTGGACG
Source organism: uncultured Spirochaetota bacterium (assembly GCA_963734545.1). GTDB lineage: Bacteria > Spirochaetota > Spirochaetia > SZUA-6 > Fen-1364 > Fen-1364. Next base: position 327,564 of record CAVTHO010000004.1, read on the forward strand.
ATCGCGTAATCGATCGTCGCGGTTCCCGTGAGGTCTATAAACCATTGCTGCGACCAGTGCGGAGGAGGTGCGGCGGGAAGAGCGATCTGCGTGGGACTCGGAGGACCCGGGGGCGGAGGGTACACTCCGCCTGCGCTCAGGAGGCTGATTGCCCTTGCCGCCGTGCCGAGGACGTGGAAGTCATTGGTCACGGTCTGCGTCAGTGCCTGGGGAAATGATATCGTGATCGGATGCGTGAGCGCGTTCGTATCGGCGTAGAAGTCATGAAAGGTGCTGCTGCCGCTGATCAGGATGCCTGCATTGTCGAAGTGGACCGCGCCTGTCCCCGGGGAGAAAATGCCTCCTGCCGAGCTGTCCCACGTGACGGTGGCCGGGCTTGAAGGCTGATCGCCCATTGTGATGGTGTGTGCCCCGCCGTCTGCAAAGGTGCCCGCGGCCAGCGTCAGGCTGCGTATGATCGTCAGGTCCAGGTTGAATGTCGTGGTCGTTCCACCGCCGGTCTTCACGAGATCATAGAATGTGCCGGCCGCCGCTGCCTGCAGTGCCCCGTTTCCGGTGAAAGTCACTGTCGTGGTGGCAAAGGTGAATGTGGCCACGTTCCAGTTGCCTCCCACGCTGATGGCCTCAGCGCCGCTGGCTGTCAGAGCGTTCCCTGTCAGGTTCCCTCCCACACTCAGATTGTGCACCCCCAGCCCCAGCGTCCCCCCTGAGATCAACAGGTTCCCCGTTGCCTCCACCGCGCTGGCCATGCTCCCCCCGTTGTTCAACGTCAGATTGTTGAACGGGTCCACCCCTATCCCCTTGGTCGTGATGCCGGGCACCGCTCCGCTCAGCACCACCGTCGAGCTGCCCGCCGTGAACGTGAAGCTCCCCCCCGAGGAGTTCCACCCTCCCGCTATACTGTGCGTGTACGTCGAGGCTCCCGCCACCCACGTGCCCTGCGTCATGCTCAACGCCCCGCTCACCGTCAGCCCGCCCGTGGAGCTCACCTGCGCTGCACCCGCTCCCTTGTTCAGCGTCAGATTGTTGAAGCTCAATCCCCCAAGACTCACCGGCGTGGCCGCCCCGTTCATCACCACCGTCGAGGAGGCTGCCGTGAAGGCTGTCGGCGTGAAGCTTCCCCCTACCGTGATGGTCTCCGTACCCGTTGCCGTCAGGCTCCCCGCTCCCGTCAGGTTGCCCCCCACGCTCAGCGCATCTCCGTTGCTGCTCCACGTGCCCGCTGTCAGCGTCAGCGCCCCACCGATGTTCGCCACACCCGTGGCCCCCGCCGCCTGCTGATATGTCTTGCCTCCCGCGTTCAGCGTCACTCCGCTGAAGCTCTGCGAGTTGCTGCTCACCGTGAATGGCCCTGCCCCGCTCGCCCCCGTGAAGCTCACCGTGCTGGTGGCAGGGGTGAAGAGCGCCACGTTCCAGTTGCCCCCCACGCTGATGGCCTCAGCGCCGCTGGCTGTCAGAGCGTTCCCCGTCAGGTTCCCTCCCACACTCAGATTGTGCACCCCCAGCCCCAGCGTCCCCCCTGAGATCAACAGGTTCCCCGTTGCCTCCACCGCGCTGGCCATGCTCCCCCCGTTGTTCAACGTCAGATTGTTGAACGGGTCCACCCCTATCCCCTTGGTCGTGATGCTCGGGCACCGCTCGCGCTCAGCACCACCGTCGAGCTGCCCGCCGTGAACGTGAAGCTCCCCCCCGAGGAGTTCCACCCTCCCGCTATACTGTGCGTGTACGTCGAGGCTCCCGCCACCCACGTGCCCTGCGTCATGCTCAACGCCCCGCTCACCGTCAGCCCGCCCGTGGAGCTCACCTGCGCTGCACCCGCTCCCTTGTTCAGCGTCAGATTGTTGAAGCTCAATCCCCCAAGACTCACCGGCGTGGCCGCCCCGTTCATCACCACCGTCGAGGAGGCTGCCGTGAAGGCTGTCGGCGTGAAGCTTCCCCCTACCGTGATGGTCTCCGTCCCCGTCGCCGTCAGGCTCCCTGCTCCCGTCAGGTTCCCCCCCACCGTCAGATTGTGCACCCCCAGCCCCAGCGTCCCCCCTGAGATCAACAGGTTCCCACTGGCCTCCACCGCGCTGGCCATGCTCCCCCCGTTGTTCAACGTCAGATTGTTGAACGGGTCCACCCCTATCCCCTTGGTCGTGATGCTCGGGCACCGCTCGGGCTCAGCACCACCGTCGAGCTGCCCGCCGTGAACGTGAAGCTCCCCCCCGAGGAGTTCCACCCTCCCGCTATACTGTGCGTGTACGTCGAGGCTCCCGCCACCCACGTGCCCTGCGTCATGCTCAACGCCCCGCTCACCGTCAGCCCGCCCGTGGAGCTCACCTGCGCTGCACCCGCTCCCTTGTTCAGCGTCAGATTGTTGAAGCTCAATCCCCCGAGACTCACCGGCGTGGCCGCCCCGTTCATCACCACCGTGCGAGGAGGCTGCCGTGAAGGCTGTCGGCGTGAAGCTTCCCCCTACCGTGATGGTCTCCGTACCCGTCGCCGTCAGGCTCCCTGCTCCCGTCAGGTTCCCCCCCACCGTCAGGTTGTGCACCCCCAGCCCCAGCGTCCCCCCTGAGATCAACAGGTTCCCGCTGGCCTCCACCGCGCTGGCCATGCTCCCCCCGTTGTTCAACGTCAGATTGTTGAACGGGTCCACCCCTATCCCCTTGGTCGTGATGCTCGGCACCGCTCCGCTCAGCACCACCGTCGAGCTGCCCGCCGTGAAGGTGAAGCTCGCCCCCGAGGAGTTCCACCCTCCCGCTATACTGTGCGTGTACGTCGAGGCTCCCGCCACCCACGTGCCCTGCGTCATGCTCAACGCCCCGCTCACCGTCAGCCCGCCCGTGGAGCTCACCTGCGCTGCACCCGCTCCCTTGTTCAGCGTCAGATTGTTGAAGCTCAATCCCCCAAGACTCACCGGCGTGGCCGCCCCGTTCATCACCACCGTCGAGGAGGCTGCCGTGAAGGCTGTCGGCGTGAAGCTTCCCCCTACGCTGATGGTCTCCGTCCCCGTCGCCGTCAGGCTCCCCGCTCCTGTCAGGTTGCCCCCCACGCTCAGCGCATCTCCGTTGCTGCTCCACGTGCCCGCTGTCAGCGTCAGCGCACCACCGATGTTCGCCACACCCGTGGCCCCCGCCGCCTGCTGATATGTCTTGCCTCCCGCGTTCAGCGTCACTCCGCTGAAGCTCTGCGAGTTGCTGCTCACCGTGAATGGCCCTGCCCCGCTCGCCCCCGTGAAGCTCACCGTGCTGGTGGCAGGGGTGAAGAGCGCCACGTTCCAGTTGCCCCCCACGCTGATGGCCTCAGCGCCGCTGGCTGTCAGAGCGTTCCCCGTCAGGTTCCCTCCCACACTCAGATTGTGCACCCCCAGCCCCAGCGTCCCCCCTGAGATCAACAGGTTCCCCGTTGCCTCCACCGCGCTGGCCATGCTCCCCCCGTTGTTCAACGTCAGATTGTTGAACGGGTCCACCCCTATCCCCTTGGTCGTGATGCTGGGCACCGCTCCGCTCAGCACCACCGTCGAGCTGCCCGCCGTGAACGTGAAGCTCCCCCCCGAGGAGTTCCACCCTCCCGCTATGCTGTGCGTGTACGTCGAGGCTCCCGCCACCCACGTGCCCGCGTCATGCTCAACGCCCCGCTCACCGTCAGCCCGCCCGTGGAGCTCACCTGCGCTGCACCCGCCCCCTTGTTCAGCGTCAGATTGTTGAAGCTCAATCCCCCAAGACTCACCGGCGTGGCCGCCCCGTTCATCACCACCGTCGAGGAGGCTGCCGTGAAGGCTGTCGGCGTGAAGCTTCCCCCTACGCTGATGGTCTCCGTCCCCGTCGCTGTCAGGCTCCCTGCTCCTGTCAGGTTGCCCCCCACGCTCAGCGCATCTCCGTTGCTGCTCCACGTGCCCGCTGTCAGCGTCAGCGCCCCACCGATGTTCGCCACACCAGTGGCCCCCGCCGCCTGCTGATATGTCTTGCCTCCCGCGTTCAGCGTCACTCCGCTGAAGCTCTGCGAGTTGCTGCTCACCGTGAATGGCCCTGCCCCGCTCGCCCCCGTGAAGCTCACCGTGCTGGTGGCAGGGGTGAAGAGCGCCACGTTCCAGTTGCCCCCCACGCTGATGGCCTCAGCGCCGCTGGCTGTCAGGCTCCCCGCTCCTGTCAGGCTGCCCCCCACGCTCAGCGCATCTCCGTTGCTGCTCCATGTGCCCGCTGTCAGCGTCAGGTCCGCACCGATGTTCGCCACACCAGTGGCCCCGGCCGCCTGCTGATATGTCTTGCCTCCCGCGTTCAGCGTCACTCCGCTGAAGCTCTGCGAGTTGCTGCTCACCGTGAATGGCCCTGCCCCGCTCGCCCCCGTGAAGCTCACCGTGCTGCTGGCAGAGGTGAAGAGCGCCACGTTCCAGTTGCCTCCCACGCTGATGGTCTCCGTACCCGTCGCCGTCAGGCTCCCTGCTCCCGTCAGGTTGCCTCCCACGCTCAGCGCATCTCCGTTGCTGCTCCACGTGCCCGCTGTCAGCGTCAGCGCCCCACCGATGTTCGCCACACCAGTGGCCCCCGCCGCCTGCTGATATGTCTTGCCTCCCGCGTTCAGCGTCACTCCGCTGAAGCTCTGCGAGTTGCTGCTCACCGTGAATGGCCCTGCACCGCTCGCCCCCGTGAAGCTCACCGTGCTGCTGGCAGCGGTGAAGAGCGCCACGTTCCAGTTGCCTCCCACGCTGATGGCCTCAGCGCCGCTGGCTGTCAGAGCGTTCCCCGTCAGGTTCCCTCCCACACTCAGATTGTGCACCCCCAGCCCCAGCGTCCCCCCTGAGATCAACAGGTTCCCCGTTGCCTCCACCGCGCTGGCCATGCTCCCCCCGTTGTTCAACGTCAGATTGTTGAACGGGTCCACCCCTATCCCCTTGGTCGTGATGCCGGGCACCGCTCGAGCTCAGCACCACCGTCGAGCTGCCCGCCTGGAACGTGAAGCTCCCCCCCGAGGAGTTCCACCCTCCCGCTATGCTGTGCGTGTACGTCGAGGCCCCCGCCACCCACGTGCCCGCAGTCATGCTCAACGCCCCGCTCACCGTCAGCCCGCCCGTGGAGCTCACCTGCGCTGCACCCGCCCCCTTGTTCAGCGTCAGATTGTTGAAGCTCAATCCCCCAAGACTCACCGGCGTGGCCGTCCCGTTCATCACCACCGTCGAGGAGGCTGCCGTGAAGGCTGTCGGCGTGAAGCTTCCCCCCACCGTGATGGTCTCCGTACCCGTCGCCGTCAGGCTCCCCGCCCCTGTCAGGTCCGCCGTCACGGTGAAGCTCAAGTTATTCGTGCTCACCGCGGCCCCGAGGCTTATGGTCACATTCGCCACTGTCTCGGCTGTTGTCAGGGTGGCCGGCTGGCTCCCCACGTTGGCAATCGTGACGCTGTCCTTGGGGTTCGGAACGTAGCCTGGGTTCCAGTTCGACGGGACATTCCAATTCGTGCTCGTGGCTCCCGTCCACGTCAGGGAACCTGCGGGAAAGTCCCACCCTGGCGCGGGCGGTGCCAGCGTGTTGCCGCCGCTGTCCTGGCTCGTGACAGGAGTGATGGTGTTGGCTCCTGTGACGTGGCTGTCCTGAACCATCGCGTATGTAACAGAGGAGCTGGCGCTCGGGTTGATTGTCCAGAAAAGACCGGGGTTCAGACTGATCAGGCTTACCAGGTTTCCAGAGACGCCGGTAATCGTCAGAGTACCGCCGATGGTCTGCGTGGTGCCGTTGGCGAACTGCAGGGTCTTGCCCGATACTGTGCACGTGAAATTGTTGAAAGTCGTGCTGCCCGAAATGGTCGATGTGCCCGACCCCGTGAAGCTCACCGTGCTGGTGGCAGCGGTGAAGACCGCAACGTTCCAGTTGCCTCCCACGCTGATGGTCTCCGTCCCCGTCGCTGTCAGGCTCCCTGCTCCCGTCAGGTTGCCCCCCACGCTCAGCGCATCTCCGTTGCTGCTCCACGTGCCCGCTGTCAGCGTCAGCGCCCCACCGATGTTCGCCACACCCGTGGCCCCCGCCGCCTGCTGATATGTCTTGCCTCCCGCGTTCAGCGTCACTCCGCTGAAGCTCTGCGAGTTGCTGCTCACCGTGAATGGCCCTGCACCGCTCGTCCCCGTGAAGCTCACCGTGCTGGTGGCAGCGGTGAAGAGCGCCACGTTCCAGTTGCCCCCCACGCTGATGGCCTCAGCGCCGCTGGCTGTCAGAGCGTTCCCCGTCAGGTTCCCTCCCACACTCAGATTGTGCACCCCCAGCCCCAGCGTCCCCCCTGAGATCAACAGGTTCCCCGTTGCCTCCACCGCGCTGGCCATGCTCCCCCCGTTGTTCAACGTCAGATTGTTGAACGGGTCCACCCCTATCCCCTTGGTCGTGATGCTGGGCACCGCTCCGCTCAGCACCACCGTCGAGCTGCCCGCCGTAAACGTGAAGCTCCCCCCCGAGGAGTTCCACCCTCCCGCTATACTGTGCGTGTACGTCGAGGCTCCCGCCACCCACGTGCCCGCAGTCATGCTCAACGCCCCGCTCACCGTCAGCCCGCCCGTGGAGCTCACCTGCGCTGCACCCGCCCCCTTGTTCAGCGTCAGATTGTTGAAGCTCAATCCCCCAAGACTCACCGGCGTGGCCGCCCCGTTCATCACCACCGTCGAGGAGGCTGCCGTGAAGGCTGTCGGCGTGAAGCTTCCCCCTACGCTGATGGTCTCCGTCCCCGTCGCTGTCAGGCTCCCTGCCCCTGTCAGGTTGCCCCCCACGCTCAGCGCATCTCCGTTGCTGCTCCACGTGCCCGCTGTCAGCGTCAGCGCCCCACCGATGTTCGCCACACCCGTGGCCCCGGCCGCCTGCTGATATGTCTTGCCTCCCGCGTTCAGCGTCACTCCGCTGAAGCTCTGCGAGTTGCTGCTCACCGTGAATGGCCCTGCACCGCTCGCCCCCGTGAAGCTCACCGTGCTGGTGGCAGGGGTGAAGAGCGCCACGTTCCAGTTGCCCCCCACGCTGATGGCCTCAACGCCGCTGGCTGTCAGAGCGTTCCCCGTCAGGTTCCCTCCCACGCTCAGATTGTGCACCCCCAGCCCCAGCGTCCCCCCTGAGATCAACAGGTTCCCCGTTGCCTCCACCGCGCTGGCCATGCTCCCCCCGTTGTTCAACGTCAGATTGTTGAACGGGTCCACCCCTATCCCCTTGGTCGTGATGCTGGGCACCGCTCCGCTCAGCACCACCGTCGAGCTGCCCGCCGTAAACGTGAAGCTCCCCCCCGAGGAGTTCCACCCTCCCGCTATGCTGTGCGTGTACGTCGAGGCCCCCGCCACCCACGTGCCCGCAGTCATGCTCAACGCCCCGCTCACCGTCAGCCCGCCCGTGGAGCTCACCTGCGCTGCACCCGCTCCCTTGTTCAGCGTCAGATTGTTGAAGCTCAATCCCCCAAGACTCACCGGCGTGGCCGCCCCGTTCATCACCACCGTCGAGGAGGCTGCCGTGAAGGCTGTCGGCGTGAAGCTTCCCCCTACGCTGATGGTCTCCGTCCCCGTCGCTGTCAGGCTCCCTGCTCCCGTCAGGTTGCCCCCCACGCTCAGCGCATCTCCGTTGCTGCTCCATGTGCCCGCTGTCAGTGTCAGCGCCCCACCGATGTTCGCCACACCCGTGGCCCCGGCCGCCTGCTGATATGTCTTGCCTCCCGCGTTCAGCGTCACTCCGCTGAAGCTCTGCGAGTTGCTGCTCACCGTGAATGGCCCTGCACCGCTCGCCCCCGTGAAGCTCACCGTGCTGGTGGCAGGGGTGAAGAGCGCCACGTTCCAGTTGCCCCCCACGCTGATGGCCTCAGCGCCGCTGGCTGTCAGGCTCCCCGCTCCTGTCAGGTCTCCCGCTACACTCAATCCCTGCCCGCTGGTGCTCAGTGTCCCTGCGGAGATGCTCAAGGAATCGACAGTCAACGCGTCCAATAGAACTACGTTTGTGCCGGCCGTCTGCACACTCACGGCACCCAGGTTGTTCGTGCCCGACGTGAGGTTCTGAGTCGTTCCGCCGTTGAATGTGAAAGTCCCTGCCCCCTTGGTGTAGCCGCCGACCGCAAAGCTGACGAGCCCCGTTACGGAGATATTGCCGCCCCCGGAAGCATTCAGAACCCCTGAAGAAACAGTGAGGCCTCCGCTGAAAGTGACGCTGCCCGCGACGGTGAGGCTCTGCGCGCCTGTTATGAGCTGGCCGCCTCCTATGGAGAGAGCGCTGATCGTGACGCCGCCGGCAGGCACCTGGGGATACAGCCGGCCTCCCACGACAGCGGGAATCGTGACAGAATCCCCGTAGCCGGGGACCCCCGAGCCGCTCGGATTGGACCAGTTGTTCGTATCTGTCCATGTCGAGGTCCCCACGGTGTTCCCCGTCCAGGTGAACGCCCCGGGCGCTGCGAATACCCACTTCCCTGTTGTGCCGGTAGTCTCATTTCCGGAGACATTGATGCTGTTCGTTGCCGTGATATCGCGGTTGGCTGACGTCACGGTGCCATCCTGCACTGCAACAAAGGAAACGTTCTTGTTCGCGGTTATCGCAAATGTCCAGGGGCTTCCCGCGGTCGTGCTCTGCAGCCGGATGTAGTTCCCCAGGGCGCCCGTTATCGTGAGCGCCCCATTGACCGTCTGAGTCTGTCCTGCCGCGAACTGGATCGTCTTTCCCGCCGTTGTGCATGCAAAGCCGTTGAACGTGGTGGCTCCGAGCACCTGGGAAGTCCCGGTGGAGATGAACGTGACCGTTCCCGCCCCGGGCGTAAACGTGCCCCCGGCGCTGTTGTCCCAATTGCCGCCCACCTGGATCCCGTTCCCTCCCGTGCTCATCGCCGAGCCTGCCCCGAACGCGAGGTTGTTGTTGACGACGATCGCGCCGCCGAGCGCAAAGGTCTGCCCTGTTCCCGAAAGGCTCATGTTGAAGAACGAGGGGAGCCGTACTGTTCCTGCCGCCGCGCCCACCGCGTACGTCACGGTGCCGTGCGTCGTATCCATGGTGGTGATCGACTGCGTGGCCTGCGTGCCGTCGAGCTGGATCATCCCCTGGTTGCTCAACGTGGTGATGGTGAAGTTCTGGCTGCCCATATTGACGCTGTCCGTGGACGCGCTCGTGGTCAGGGTGGCTGCCCCCGTGGCGTTGACGTTGAGCGCATTCGGTCCGCCCGCCCCGTTCGTCACCACCTGCAGGCCCGTGCTTCCGGAAACCGTCAACCTGTTGAATGCCGCGCCGTTGACGTATTCGGTGGGTGATCCGCCGCCGTTGAATACTACCGTCCCCCCATTGGCCGCGAATATCCCTGTTGCCCCGGCAGCGCCGACATCGGCGACAATGGAGGCGTCGTACAGGAAAAGGCTTCCCCCGAAGGTAGTCGTGGTGCTCGAGGCGGTGAACGCGCCGGCACCTGTCACGTTGCCATTCAAGGTGAGGGTGCCGGACCCTGCGGTCAGCGCGGGCTTTGCCGGCAGCGCGCTTCCCGGCCCGGCGACCCCGTCCTTTCTCCAGTCGTTGAGAAGCATCGTCGTGCCGTTGATCGTGATGGCTCCCGTGCCGCCCTGCAGAATTCCGCCGAAGCCGCCCTGCCCGCCGTCGATCTGCAGCGCGGCCGCGGTCAGCGTGCGCGTGCCCGTGGACAGGGTTCCATCGTGCACACACAACGTGCCATTGACCGTGAGATTGCCCGGCAGGGTCCATGTCGTGGTGAGGTCATTGTCCAGCTCGACGTTGTAGTAGGTCAGCCCGAGCGGAGCGGCGCCCAGGGCAGCGCCCGGATGATACCGCACGGTACCGGAGGTGGTGACAAAAACGAAACCGGCCCCGTTTATGGTTTCCGTCCCCAGCAGGCTGAGCACGCCGGTTCCTTCGACGTGCGCCCAGTTGAAGCCCGTGCCGAGGATGGTGAGGGCGCCGTTGATCGTCACGCTGGAGCCGTTCAGGTCGAGACTCGCATTCGCGTTGATCGTAAGGCTTCTCATCGTCGTGCCGCCGGGAACAACGGGGTACACGCCGTTGGTATTGTTCTGGATCACGATGTCATCCGTCCCCACCGGGGCGATTCCACCCACCCAGTTGGTCCCCGTGGCCCAGGTCGTCGAGACGGTTGTGCTGCTCCAGGTCCTGGTGGCCGCGCTCAGAGGTCCCGCAAGACACAGCAGAAGAGCGCCGGCAAGAATTGCCACAAGACCTTTTGTTCCTCTGCGTGGCGACATCAAGTACTCCAAAGTATAGCCACAGAAGGCCTTGCACACCATGGACAGGTTTGAAAACCTTACGTATGTTTGAGCCATGCAGCTGCGTGCGGTGCTGCTGTCTGCAATCCTCTGCCTCACGGCTCTCGGCCTCGCGGCCCAGGCGGCGGACCCGGGACAAAAGCCCACCGTGGCTCTCACTGAAGGACCCTACTACAAGGCAGGCTCCCCTGAGCGCAGGGATCTCGCCGGCGCCGGCTCCCCGGGCCGGCACATCAGCATCAGCGGCACCGTCTTCGACCTGGGCGGCAGACCGATTGCCGGGGCGTGGCTCGACTTCTGGCAGGCAGACGCCGCGGGTCGATACGACAACAGCGGGTTCCAGTTCCGCGGACACCAGCTTGCGGACCCCGCGGGACGCTACGTCCTGAACACGGTGATCCCCGGCGAGTACCCCGGCAGGACGCAGCACATCCACGTCAAGCTGCGCGCGCCGGGAGGAAAGACTTTCACCACGCAGATATTCTTCCCCGGCAGCGCGGGAAACTCATCGGACCCCATCTTCGACAGGAGCCTCGTCATCTCGATGAGCGCGGATGCCAGGAACGGTCAGATCGATTTCGTGATACCCGGTCCCTGATGGACACACAGGACAATACAGCGTCGCCTGCGGATATCGCCGCGGGGGACCCGGGGGACTTCTCCGTTCACCCGCGGTACGTACGCAAGGCGCTTCGCAGCTCGCCGCTCATAGACTCGTTTCTCTGCTGCCGTTTTTCGTTTTCTCCCTACATGGCGTGCGGCCACGGCTGCCGCTATTGCGACGGCCGCGCGGAGAAGTACTGGGTGGAGGGCGACTTCGAGCGGGACATCGTGGTCCGCTCGAATCTTCCCCGCCTTTTGCGGCAGGAGCTGCCGCGGCTCCGCGAGCGCGCCCCCGTCGCCATTGGCTCCGGGATCACCGACGCATACCAGCCCCTCGAGAGAAGACAGGGGCTGATGCGCGAATGCGCGGCCGTCCTTGCAGACCACGCACTTCCCGTGAGCCTTCTCACCAAGTCGTCGCTCGTTTCACGCGATATCGATCTGTGGGAAAAGGTGAACAGGAGCTCCCGCTTCATCCTGTACATGTCCATCGCAACCCTGGATGAAACCGTGCGTCGACGGTTCGAGCCGGGCGCGAGCCCGATCGCGGAGCGGCTGGAAACTCTCCGCGCGTTCAGGAAGCAGGGCATTGCGATCGGGGTCATGGCCATCCCCCTTCTCCCCTTCATCTCGGACGGAGAGCAGGATATCCGCGCCCTGGTGGAAACGCTGAAGGACGCCGGCGCCGCCTTTGTCATGCCCGGCGGGCTGACGCTTCGCCCGGGACGGCAGAAAGACTTCTACATGACACATCTTGCCGAAGACTACCCGAACCTCGTGGCGCGGTATCGTGAGACATACTCAGAAGAGCGCCAATCAGGAGCGTGCACGAGGAAGTACCGTGACGGCCTTACGGACCGGATTGCGTCCGCCACGAGGGACACGGGGGTTCCTTTCCTGCTTCCCCACGCGCTGTACCGGGGATGTGTTCCCCTGTACGACGAGCTGTATCTCCTGCTTCAACACATGGCGGAGCTCTATTCAGCCCGGGGAGTCCCCGTGGCCGGCCTGAAGAGCGCCACCCGGCGCTACGCAGACTGGCTATTAATGAAAAAGAGAATCTTCAATAAAAAGCGATCACTGCGTCAGGAGGACCTGGAGGAAGAGACACGCGCGCTCTTCGGCAGCGGCGGCAGCCAAGATCTGCTGAAGAACGAGAAACTGGCCGGCTTCCTGCGCGAGGTCGCACTCGAGAGGCGGGTGTTCGACTATCTCACCCTGTCCCTGTCACCGCCGTCGCTTCCCGCCGCCTGAAACGCCGATCGCCGCCGCCTCACGCGCCGATCCACGCCGCCCGAAACAGCCGACTCTGCCGCTGCCCGCTGACAGCCCAGGGCTACTTCCGCGGCGGCTGGGATGGGCGGAGCTCGATACGGCTCGCCAGCGATCCGCGCGGGAAACTGAAGAGGTCCACCACTGCCTTCGCGATGTCCTCCGCGGAAAGTTTCCAGGTCTCTTTCTGTTTCGTTCCCGGGTCAGACCCGAAGTCCGTGGCAACGCTTCCCGGCATGATCGTGCTCACCCGGATGCCGTCATAGCGGACGTCCTGCATCATCGCCTCGGTGAAGCCATTCAGGCCGAACTTGGACGCGTTGTAGGCGCTGCCGCCCGGGAACGTATTGACTGCCGCGAGGCTGGAGACGTTGAAGATGTACCCGCCGCCGCGGCTGCGCATGAGAGGAATTGCCTCCCTGCTGCAATAGAAGACCGCGGAGAGGTTCGTTTCGATCGTTGCCGCCCATTCTTCGGGTGTGAGCTGGTCAACGGGCTTGAAGATGCCGATGCCGGCATTGTTCACCAGGATGTCCAGGCCGCCGAAACACTCCGCGGCCCGGGCCACGACTTTCCGGCAGTCGTCATAGCGACGCACGTCCGCTGCGGCGCCGTCGATCCGGTCAGCCCTGCCGGGGCCTGCGAGCTCTGTGACCGCGCTCTTCACCGTGGAGGCATCCCGGCCGCAGATGAATACCTTCGCGCCTTCTTGAAGAAGAGCCTCCGCGATTGCATACCCGATTCCCCTCCCGCCGCCGGTCACGAGGGCCACCTTGTCCTTCAGTTCGTTCGACATGGCCCTAAGATACGGAAGCACGGCATCTTTGACTATTGCGACCGCTGGCGGCACATTCGATGTCGATGTCGAGTCACGCCTCCCGGGCCCTTACAACAGCCTCCCTCCACATGGGCGCCCGGGCGCTGCAGGACAGGGACCAGGACCTGGCCCGGATTGTGAAGAGGCTTGGTGTGCCTCCCCTGTGGGGACGTCGGCCCGGTTTTCCCACGCTCGTTCGCATCATCCTCGAGCAGCAGGTATCGCTGGCCGCGGCGAGGTCCCTGTACCGCCGGCTCCTCGGCCGGCTGGGAGACATGACCGCGGAAAGCATGTGCGCCATGGGAGAGCGCGGCCTTCGGGAGTTCGGCCTTACCCGGCAGAAGGCCCGGTACTGTCACGGGCTTGCCGCCCGGATCGTCGAGGGGAGCCTCGACCTCTCCGCAGTGGCCGCTCTTCCAGACGCGGCAGGACGCTCAATCCTGTTGTCGATTCCAGGTCTGGGGCCCTGGAGCGTCGACATCTACTATCTAATGGCCCTGCGTAGACCCGACGTGTGGCCCGAGGGCGACCTGGCGCTGGCATCCGCGCTCCGAGAAGTGAAGCGCATGCGCGACCTTCCGAGCCGGGAGAATCAACGGGCAATTGCCGCCCGATGGTCCCCCTGGCGCTCCGTGGCGGCACGTCTCTTGTGGGCGCACTACCTGGAAGCGCGGGGGCAATACTCACCCCGGCCATAGCGAAATCAGCCTTGTTTTCTCTAAAACTGGAAGAAAAAAAATTACATGGTATAGTTCCTCCAGTAATCTCGCTTTAAATGATTCTGCCAAATCAACAAGGAGCTCAGAATGGGTCGTCAGGTACTCGCAGAGGTAGTTGGCGTCGACAAAGATCTGTGCAAGAACTGCCACGCATGTATTGCCGCGTGCCCTGTCAAGTACTGCAACGACGGGAGCGGCGAGTTCATCAAGATCAACCAGGAGATGTGCATCGGATGCGGCTCGTGCCTCGCAGCCTGCACCCACGGAGCGCGCCATTCCATCGATGATTTCCCTGCATTCATCAAGGCTCTGCGAGCCGGTCAGAAGATTGTCGCCGTGGTGGCGCCCGCGGTCGCCGCGAATTTTCCCGGAATGTACCTCCGCCTGAACGGCTGGCTGAAAAGCATCGGGGTCAAGGCCCTCTTCGACGTGAGCTTCGGCGCCGAGCTGACCGTCCACTCGTACCTGGAGCACGTAAGGAAGAACGGCCCCCGGCTGGTGATCGCCCAGCCGTGCCCCGCCATCGTCACGTACCTCCAGGTCTACCAGCCCGACCTGGTTGCCCATCTCGCTCCGGCGGACAGCCCGATGCTCCACACCATCAAATGGGTGAAGGATTTCCACCCTGAGTACAGGACGCACAAGTTCGCGGTTATCTCCCCCTGCATCGCGAAGAAGAGGGAATTCATGGAGACAGGGCTGGGAGACTACAACATCACCTTCGTTTCCCTCGAGAAGCATTTCCAGGACAACAAGATCGATCTGCGCAAGTATCCCGAGGCGGGATTCGACTCACCGGCGCCCGAGAGGGCCGTGCTGTTCTCCACCCCGGGTGGATTGCTGCAGACGGCGGAGCGCTGGAATCCGGGCATTCGGGGAATGACGAGAAAGATCGAGGGGCCGGAGACGATCTACGAATACTTCTCCCGCCTGCCCGAAGCGCTTTCAAAGGGAGTCTCGCCCACCGTGATCGACTGCCTCAACTGCGTGGGCGGGTGCAATGGGGGGACCGGGACCTCCTCCCGGCACAGGGCGCACGACGAGCTGGAGCACTGGGTCGAGAGAAGGAGCCGGGATGCGCAGAAGCACTACCGCGGGAGGAAGAAGATCGAGAAGACGGTCAGGAAGCACTGGAAAAGCGGGCTGTACGATCGGAAGTATCACGATCTGAAGGGCAACAATCAGATCAGGATACCCGACAAGGCGGAGCTGAAAACCGTCTATGAGTCCATGCGGAAGTTCTCCGACCAGGACATCTACAACTGCAACTCCTGCGGGTACAAGAGATGCGAATCCATGGCAACCGCGATATTCAACGGCGTGAACAGGCCCGAGAACTGCCATCACTACTTCAATGGCAACATGCTGGAACAGGAGATCCAGAAGGCGGAGAGCGAAGCGGAGAAGGCGAAGATCGCCCTGGAGGAAACGGAAAGAATGAAGCAGGTCGTGGATGAGAAGTTCCAGGAAAACCTGCGGAAGGCGCAGACAATTTCCGACCTGCTCGGCAGGATGGAGAACGGTAATGCGGCGGTCTCCGAGACATCCGAGAAGCTCGTGGCGCTGTTCAACGAGCTGAACGTCGGACTGAAAGAGCTGGTCCAGAAGGTGAACAGCTCGTCCTCGACGGTGGAGAGCTTCGATCCCATTGTCCAGTCGATCATCAAGATGGCGGACCAGACGAACCTCCTGTCCCTCAACGCGAGCATTGAAGCGGCGCGGGCGGGAGAGCACGGCCGCGGGTTCGCCGTGGTTGCGGACGAAGTAGGCAAGCTGGCGGATGACTCCAAGGACGAGATACTCAAGATCAGGCCATACTCGACCGAGCTGAAGAAGATGTTCCAGGAAATGATGCAGCTCGTCTCCACGGTGGTGGGCAAGTTCGCCACGACTGCCGCAACGGTAAATGAGGTGCGGAAGTCCACCATGGGCATCGTCTCGGCCACCGCCGAGGTGAAGAACGAGATGGGCTACCTGGTGACGAAAGGCTGAGGACGGGGTCTGAGCCGGGAGACTCAGCGGGTGATTGCCGATGCGGGCGCGGGAGCGATAGCTTTCTCCCATGCCGAACTTCATCTGTACCCGGTGCGGCGTGCAGTTCCCGGAGACCGCCGCGCCGCCGTCGCAGTGCCCGATCTGTCAGGATGACAGGCAGTACCTGGGGCCGAACGGGCAGGAATGGACCACCCTGCCGGACCTCGCGCGAACCAGCCGCAACATCACGCGACCCATCGAGCCCGGCATCACCGGCATCTCCACGGAGCCCGTTTTCGCCATAGGCCAGCGGGCCATGCTGATAGAGACTCCGGCCGGGAACATCCTGTGGGACTGCATCACGTTCATCGACGATGAAACGGTGAAAGCAGTGAAATCCAGGGGCGGGCTTGCCGCCATCGCCCTTTCGCATCCCCACTACTATTCTTCGATAGTCGAATGGAGCAGGCGGCTCGGCGGCGTGCCCGTCTACCTTCATGCGGATGACGCGGATTGGGTGATGCGGCGGGACCCGTGCATGGTGTTCTGGAGCGGAGAGCGGCGGGAGATCCTGCCGGGCGCCACTCTCATCCGGGTGGGCGGGCACTTTCCCGGTTCCTCCGTGCTCCATTGGCAGGCAGGCGCTTCCGGCAAAGGCTCGCTTCACACGGGTGACTCGGTGTACGTGGTGGCGGACAAGCGGTACGTCAGCTTCATGTACAGCTATCCGAATCTCGTCCCATTGCCGGCATCGGCCATCCGGCGGATCGCGGAAGCCCTCGATCCATTTCAGTTCGATCGCATCTACGGCGCCTGGTGGGACGCGGTCGTTCCGGAGGGCGCGAAGATGGCCCTGGAGGTGTCCGCGCAGCGATACATCGACGCCATCAGCGAGCGGCCCCTTTCGATCTCGGCACGAGGGCTCGATGCATCGCTTCAAGGGCGAAAGTAAAGCTCTGCTCCACGGGGACGTCCATCGCGTAGCCCCTCCGTGATTCCAGCAGGGCGAAGCCGATCCAGAGGGATCGAAGCATGCGCGCCGCGTGAACTGCGCGGGCGCCGGCAAGCCCGTAGCTTTGCAGCAGCTCCATCACCCGCTGCAGCAGCCTCTCTGAAGCTTCGCGCAGCCGGCCAGCCGCGCCTTCCGCGTTTTCCACGAGAAGGTCGATGCGCCGGGGATGCCTCAGCACGTACTCGCGAAGCGCCCGCATCATTGCGAACAAGCCTTCGCGGCCCTTGCGGGCAGTGACTCCCTCAGCCGCGTCCGCGATTTCACTGAAGACCATGGCCCTCAGAGTATCGCGCAGACCTTCCATGCTGCGCGTGTGGTTATAGAGGCTGGGCCTCTGGACCCCCAGCCGGGCTGCCAGGGAGGCGATGGAAAGCGCGCCCATGCCGGCCTCATCCACGAGGCGCAGAGCTTCCCGCGCCACCCTGTCGGCGTCCAGCCCGGCGCGAGGCACTACCGGGCTCCCAGGAAGGGCAGGATCAGGCCGGCAGCCTGCTCGGGCAGCTCCACGTGGGGTAGTGACCGGCGGCCAGCATCTCGACCCGCGCGCCGGTCCTTGTTCCGAGCATTGCCGCCTCCGCGGCAGGATCCGGGAAGTCCTTGTCCCTTGTTCCCATGATCAGAAGGATCGGCAGGTCTGCCTTGCCCAGGATCGCCTCGATCGGCGCCTTGGACGCAAAGGCCATTTTCTTCAGTGCCGCAAGCCTCCCGGGTTCTGCAAGGTTGGCCCGAAGCGCGGCAGCGGACAGGCGGCAAAGTCCTCGGGCTTTTTCACGGGGAACAGCCCATCCCAGTACGCAATCCAGAAGCCGGGGCCCCAGAAGCCGGCAAGCCCCACCTTTACGATCAGGCTCACAAATGGGTTTGGCTTGCCGTCATGCATCGCCGGGCCGAGAAGCGTCAGGCTCAGCACGCGTTCGGGGGAATGAACGGCTGCCCAGTAGACGCTCCCCGCGGCAAACGAGTTGCCGATGAGATGCGCCTGTTCGATTCCGAGAGCGCTCATCAAGGCAAGAATGTCACCGCCGACTGCCGGGGCGTCCCACTCCTTCCAGTCTACCGAAGACTCACCGTGCCCTCGGACGTCCATCGTGATGACGCGGTATCCCGCGGCCGCCAGCCGCGGCCGCAGGAGGCGGTACGTCGACCTGAGGTCCCCCATGCCGGGAATGCAGATGACGGCAGGTCCGCCGCCCCCGCTGTCGTCATACGCCAGGGTGCCCTCGGCGGTCTTCAGGAATCGGGTTTTCTCCGTGCTGGCGCGAAGCCGCAATTGAAGCGCCGTGCGCAGCCACTGCGGCAGCCGCGGCGGAACCAGCCATGAATGAAAGAAGCCTCATCTCAGGTCCTCCTGTCAGTTTCTGTCCCAATATTACTACGGGTAGTAGTTTTTGTCAAGAAAAATCGTGTGACGCACCGCGACCGGCCAGTACTTCGAGATCGAGGCCGGCGCCCCCCACGCGAGGCTTCCTGGGCAAATGCCCGGCGCCGAGCTGTCGCACCGGCTCGTGTCGTATTCGTACCAAAACAAAACGCTCTGATCCTATACGGCAGGGCTCCGCCTCTTCTACCCTGAGTTGCCGCAGTCGCAAGGCGTTCGTGATCCGTGGTCGCTCGGGAGGAGCCGCACATGCCGCAGAAGGACAAGAGATTCAACGTCGCCATCGTGGGCCTGAGCTTCGGGGCGGAGTTCATCCCGATCTACCAGAGCTATCCCTACACGAACCTCGACGCGATCTGCCAGCGCAACCGGGAGAAGCTCGACGCGGTCGGCGGCACGTGGGGCGTGGAAAAGCGCTACACCGACTACGCCGAGCTGCTCAAGGACCGGGACATCGAGGTCGTCCATATCAATACCCCTCCGCCGCTCCATGCGGACATGTGCGTGGCCGGTCTCGAGGCGGGCAAGCACGTGGCGTCCACGATTCCCATGGCGCTCACGGTCGCGGACTGCAAGCGCATCGTGGACGCGCAGAAGGCGAGCGGGAAGCAGTACATGATGATGGAGACAACCGTGTATTCGCGGGAGTTCCTCTTCATCCGCCAGATGTACCGCGCGGGAGAGCTGGGCAAGCTGCAGTTCTTCCGCTCCTCTCACCAGCAGGAAATGGCGGGTTGGCCCGAGTACTGGGAAGGGTTCCCGCCCATGTGGAACGCCACGCACGCAATCGCCCCCACCCTCGCCCTCGGAGGAAACGAGGCGGAATCGGTGTCCTGCTTCGGGCTCGGGCACCATCGATGAACGCATGCACGCGCGGTACGGCTCGCCGTTCGCCATCGAGACGGTGCACATCAAGTTCCAGCAACTCGGACCTCGCGGCGGAGGTGACCCGGTCCCTGTTCAACACGGCCCGCCAGTACCGGGAGAGCTTCGACGTGTACGGCTCGAAGAAGAGCTTCGAATGGACGCAGATCGAAGGGGAGAACCACATCATCCATACCGGGGAAAAACCCGCCCGGGTAGAGGTTCCCGATTTCGCCCACCTTCTGCCCATACGAGATCCAGAGCTTCACAAGGGCGGGGGTCTACAACAGCAAGGACAAGACGCACCTCTCCTTCACGCAGGGGGGAGGCCACGGCGGGTCGCATCCCCACCTCGTGCACGAGCTCATCTCCGCGCTGCGGGAGGGACGCGAGCCGTTCCCCAACGCGCGGCAGGCGGCGAACATCACCTGCAGCGGGATCCTCGCTCACGAGTCGGCAATGAAGGGGGGCGCGGCAATTCGCCTGCCCGAGTGGACCTTGTGCGAACGGTGAAAAAAACGCACGTGTGCGTTGAAAAATCTTTCTCGAAAGGAAAGGAGACCAAATGAGGACATCAAAGTCGAGACTGGCCATCGTGATCCTCGGATTGGTCCTCGCGTCCGTCACGGCATTCGGCGCGCCGCAGTCCATCACGGCGTACTGGTTCGAATGGGCCCCCGCGACGATGCTCGAGGAGCTGTCCAAGGATTTCACGAAAGAGACGGGAATCGGGTTCAAGATCTCGGTCACGGCGGTGGAAAACTGGGTCCAGAAGATCAACGTGGAAATGGCGGCGCACAGCGACGCGTATGACATCGTGATCGCGGACAGCCAGGACGTGGGCGGCATGGTCACCAGCGGTCACTTCGTCGACCTGACCAGCTGGGTCAAGAAGAACAAAGTCGACAAGAACTTCACCGCTGCCTCCATGACGGCGTACGCCGAATACCCGAAGGGATCCGGCAAGTACTGGGGCGTCCCGACCGAAGGCGACGCGGTCGGCTGGGCCTACCGCAAGGACCTCTTCGAGGACGCGAAGAACAAGGCCGCATTCAAGGCGAAGTACGGCTATGACCTCGGGATTCCCCGGGACCAGCAGGCCCTGCTCGACATTGCCGAGTTCTTCCACAACCCGGACAAGAACTTCTACGGCATTGCCATCTACGGCGACAACGGCTACGACTCGCTCGCCATGTTCGCCGAGGGGGCCATCTGGTCCTTTGGCGGAGCCCTGGGCGACTACTCGAACTACAAGGTGGACGGGATCCTGAACAGCCAGGCGTCGGTGGACGGCATCGAGTTCTACAAGAAACTGTGGAAGTTCGTGCCGCCTGGCCATGGTGACGCGTTCTTTGTGAAGAACAATGACGCATTCACGGCAGGCATCGTCCCGATGACGTGCAACTTCTTCGCGTTCTTCCCCGCGCTGTCCAATCCCGCCACCAACCCGTTCGCGAAGGTCACCGGCTACTTCGCCAATCCTCCGCAGAAGGGTCGGGATGGAAAAGTCAGGCAGAGCGCCATCCTCGGCGGCATGGCATCTTCCATCGTGACCTACTCGAAGAAGCAGGCTGCGGCCTTCAAGTGGCTGGAATGGTTCATCCGGCCCGATGTGCAGATGAAGTGGGCGAAGATGGGCGGCTACTCCTGCTACAGCCAGACCATCGCCTCCAACGCCTTCCTGACCGCGACTCCGTACAACAAGGCGTTCAAGGAGTCCATGAACATCATGAGGGACTGGTGGGCGGTGCCCGAGTACGCAGACCTCCTGGAGACCTTCAGCAAGACAGTCGGCAACTATATCATCCGTGACGAGGGGACTGCAAAGGAAGCCCTGGACAAAGTGACGGAGAAGTGGACCGATATCTTCACCGAGGCAGGCTACTACAGCAAGTAGAACCGCGCGCCTTACACGCAGTACAATATTCGCGGATATCCCCCGGCCCGCTTCGGGGGATATCCATCTCAGAGGCAGGGAAGGACGTCATGGCGACAGGGAGAAATGGAATGAGAGAACCAGCATCACGACCGGAAGGCCGCACCCTGCGCCCGCTCCAGGACGTGACATTGATGCGGCTGTTCATCCTTCCGCCGCTCATCCTCCTCGCCCTGTTCAACGTATTCCCGCTGCTCTGGTCGCTTTTCCTGAGCTTCTCCAACTTCATCGCAAAAAACCCGATGGTCTGGGGCAAGAACCCCCTCATGATCGGGCTGAAGAATTACCAGCAGATCCTCGCCGATCCCGAGATGTGGGAGAGATTCATGACCACGGGCAAGTACGTGGTCTTTTCCGTCAGCGTCGAGCTGGTGTTCGGGTTCGCCCTCGCGCTCATGCTCTGGAAGCGGGGAAGAGGCGCGGGAATCATCCAGGTCATTCTCGTGCTTCCCATGACCATGTCCCCCGTGATCGTCGGCCTGATGTGGAAGCTGTTCATGGACCCCAACTGGGGCATGCTGAACTTTCTCCTCGGCCTGAAAAAGGTGGACTGGATCCAGAACCCCGATCTCAATTTCTATTCGATCATAATCGTGGACGTCTGGATGTGGACCCCGTTCGTCATGCTGCTCTGCTATGCGGGGCTGACCGCGATCCCGGATTACCTGTACGAGGCGGCGGAAGTGGACAGGGCATCGTGGTGGTTCACATTCCGCCATGTGACCCTTCCCCTGGTCTTCCCCCTCCTCCTCGTGGCCGTGATCTTTCGCGTCATCGAGGCGTTCAAGATATTCGACCTGCCGATGGGCATCACGGGGAAGGGTTCCGCTGCTCCGCCCCTTCTCACCTACAAGCTGTACAACATCAGCTTCCTGTCGTGGCGCACGGGGCTGGGCGGCGCGCTGGGCTACATCATGCTCGTCATCATCATCATGATCACGAATATCTTCGTGAAATACCTGAACAAGGCAAAGCAATGAGCGGCAAGAGAATGCTCGAAGACAGAAGCGGCCAGCGCCGCAAGGCCAGCCGGACCGTTCTGCTGGTTCTTTTGATCGTCATCACGACCCTGTACATGATCCCGCTCCTGTACATCGCCAACACGGCCTTTCGGCCCTGGAAAGACATCAAGGAGTACCCGCCGCGCCTGATATTCGAGCCCTCGCTGGGGAGCTTTGTCCGCATCTTCACCCAGCGGAACGTCTTCCCTGATGCGACCGCCGAGGACATCGCGAAGATGAACATCTTCCAGCGGCTGGTGTATCAGGATACGAACGAGAAGATCATCCGGCTCGGGGACCTGCCCTTCCGCTACCTCAACAGCATCATCATCTGCCTGATGAGCACCTTCATCACGATCACGCTGGCAACCTTCTCCTCGTACGGATTCTCCCGGCACCGCATGAAGGGAAAGGACGACCTGCTGTTCTTCATCCTCAGCACGCGCATGCTGCCGCCGGTCGTCGTGGTGACGCCCATTTTCCTCATGTTCCGCTTCCTCCATCTCACCGACACGCGGCTCGGTCTCGTGCTCCTGAACACCTGCTTCAATCTCTCCTTCGCCATCTGGGTGCTGAAGGGGTTCATCGACGAGATACCCCACGAGTACGAGCAGGCGGCGATGACGGACGGGTACACGCGGTTCGAGGTATTCTGGAAGATCGTGCTCCCGCAGGCGCGCACCGGGATCGCCGCCACGGCGGTCTTCGTCTTCATATTCGTGTGGAACGAATACGCATTCGCCTTCCTTCTCTCCCGGGAGAGAGCCCAGACGGTTCCCGCCTGGCTCCCCTACCAGCTCGGCATCCTGGGGTACGACTGGGGGGCATCGGCAGCGGGAAGCCTCCTGTTCCTGATCCCGCCCATGATATTCACCATCTTCCTCCGGAAGAACCTCGTGCGGGGAATCACCTTCGGGGCGATACGGAAATAGGAGCGGGAGATGTTGTTCTTCTTCCTGATGGCGGCAGCCCTGGGCGTCCTGGTCCTGATCCTCATCCTGACCGGGAACTTCGGCAGGAGGATCCTCGAGCCGGTCTGCCTGGGCCTGGCTCTCGTGGGGATCCTGTGTCTCTTCCAGCCCTTCTCCCTCGCCGTGTTCGGGAAGGGGTTCGCTGTTCTCCTGCTCGGATTCATCGGCTACAACGTCGCCTCGCACCTGAAATGAAGGATTGGGAATGGCACACGTCGTTCTGCGAAACGTCGAGAAGAAATACGGGACATTCACCGCGGTCAAGAACCTGACCCTCGAGATACGGGACGGGGAGTTCCTCGTGCTTCTGGGCCCCTCCGGCTGCGGGAAGACCACGACCCTCCGCTGCATCTCGGGACTGGAGATTCCCACGTCAGGACAAATCCTTTTCGACGATGAGGATGTCACGCGCAGGCGGGCTTCCCAGCGGGACATCGCCTTCGTGTTCCAGCTCTACGCGCTGTACCCTCACAAATCGGTGTACCAGAACCTCGCATTCCCCCTCCGCGCCCAGGGGTACCGCGCGCGCGCCATCCGCCAGGAGATCGATCGGGTGACAAAGCTCCTCGACATCGGGCACCTCCTCGCGTTGAAGCCGCGGGCGCTTTCCGGCGGGGACATGCAGAGGGTGGCACTGGGCCGCGCGCTGGTGCGGCGGCCCAAGGTCTTCCTCCTGGACGAGCCGATCGGCACCCTCGACGCCTCCTTCCGCGAAGAGATGAGGAGCGAGCTGAAAAAGCTCCACGTCGATGTGGGCGCGACGACCGTGTACGTGACGCACGACCAGATCGAGGCCATGTCCATGGGGGACCGCATTGCCGTCATGAACGACGGGGAGCTGCAGCAGATCGGCACTCCCCACGAGGTGTACTCCAACCCGCGGAACCTCTTTGTCGCAAAGTTCATCGGCAGCCCGGGGATGAACTTTCTCACCTGCACGGTGGTGAAGCAGGACCGGGGTTTCCTGCAGCTGCGGGTCACAACGGACGGCAGCACCATTACCGTGCCTGCGGGGGATGCCGTCGAGACGGGAAAGGAACTTGTGCTCGGGGTGCGGCCGGAGGACATCGTCCTCAGCACGGAGAGGGCGGAAAACTCCCTGCGCACGAGCGTGTTCGTGGTCGAAAAGATGGGCTCGAAGAACATCGTCGATCTGAAATACGGAGACGAGATCCTGAGGGCGAAAATCGGCCCCGCTGCCCTTCTTTCGCTGAACCAGGCAGTGTATGCGACGTTCGACATGCCGAGGATCCGGCTGTTCGACAGGACAAGCACACTGTCCCTCGCGCCCCGGCCGGCAGGCGCGCAGGCCGGCGGGGAGAGGTGAGATGGCAGACGTCAGGCTGATGTCGATCCGCAAGAGCTTCGGCAAGCTCGAAGCGCTGAAGGGGCTCGACCTGGAGATCCGGGACAAGGAGTTCTTCGTCCTGCTGGGACCGACGGGAGCCGGCAAGACCACGACGCTGAAAATAATCGCCGGACTGGAAAAGGCCGACAAGGGCGAGGTTTCACTGGACGGATCGAACGTCGACAGGCTCATCCCCGCAATGAGGGACGTCGCGTTCGTCTTTCAATACTACACTCTCTACCCCCATTACACGGTGAGGCAGAATCTCGAGTTCCCCCTCAAGTCGCGGCTGCGGAAGGTGCCTCAGGAGGAGATCGACCGCAGGGTGGCGGAGGTGGCGAAAGTGCTCCGGATCGAGCACCTCCTGGACAGGGGCACGACAAAGCTCAGCGGCGGCGAGATGCAGCGGGTCGGCATCGGCCGGGCCATCGTGCGGACTCCCAAGGTGTTCCTCATGGACGAGCCGCTCTCGAACCTCGATGCGAAGCTGCGGGAGACCATGCGGGCCGAGCTGGCCCGGCTGCACCACGACCTCGGGGCCACGTTCCTCTACGTGACGCACGACCAGGTGGAAGCCATGACCATGGGAGACCGGATCGGCGTGCTCGACCAGGGGGAGCTCCTGCAGGTGGCCACACCGGACGAGATCTACAAGTCGCCGAACTGCCTTTTTGTCGCCCGGTTCGTCGGAAGCCCGGTGATGAACATCTTCAAGGCCGGTCTCCAGAACGGAGGGCTGGACATCGAGAAGGGAACGATCCGTTGTTCCCTCGGAGCCTCGGCGCGTGCCGCGCTTGGCGCATCCCCCCGGAAGGATCTCCTGCTGGGCATACGTCCCGAGGACGTGCACGTTTCACGGGAGAAGGGCGCGGGGGAGTGCTTCGAGACACGCATCTACTTCATGCAGAGCCTGGGCGAGGAGGACATCCTCAATCTCCGCATCGGAGACGTGATACTCCGCGCAATCGCCAAACCGAACATGGAGCTCAAGGTCGGAGAGACAGTCTGGGCACGGCTGGACATGGAACGCGCGCACTTGTTCGATGCGGAGACGGAACGGCGGCTGTAGGGGCGTCCCGCGCACACGCGCCCGGCGCGCGGGGCTCATCCGTACAGTTTTCTGTAGGTCTGCGGCGTGATGCCCATCTGCCGGTGAAAGGCACGGGTGAGCGCGCTCTGATCGTAGAACCCGCAGGCAAGGGCGATGTCGGAAATCGAGGTGCTGCGCAGCCGCAGCTCCTCACAGGCCTGGAAGACGCGCACCTTGGTAATGTACAGCCGCGGCGTGGTCTGCAGGCGCTCCTTGAACCATCGCTCGAAATGCCGGACAGAGAAACCGGCAATCCTTGCAAGCTCCGGCACGGCGATGGTCTCCGCGTAGTGCTCCTTCACGTATCGTAGTACCCGCGCGAGCTCGCGGTCGGACATGGCGAGCATCCGGGGCGAATCGATCTTCTGGATGATTCCCATGACGCCCAGAACATCGCCCTCGCGGGCGAAGATCGGCATCTTGTTCGTGATGTACCAGTCGGGCACCCCGACATGGTTGATGAACAGCTCCACGATCCGCAGCATCGGCTTTCCCGAGCGTGCAACGGAGAGATCATCCGCACGGTACTTGGCAGCCATGCTGTGGGGATGGAGATCGAAATCGGTCTTGCCGAGTATCTGCTCCTCGCGGGTGAAGCCGAACCGTTTCAGGAGCTCCCGATTGCACGCCACGATATTGCCGTCGAGATCCTTTGCGAAGAAGCAGACATCCGGCAGGTATTCGAAAAGGAGATGGTAGAGGCTATCCGGTCGGATCCGCTCGATGAAGGCGAGCTTCATCGCGCCGGCCGATTCTGAATGCCGCATCCGGACCTAGTCTACTCCAACCTTCTCACGGCGTCAATTTAGAAGAGACCGGGGGCGCCTGACGCGGCGGCCCCCGGCGCGCAGAGCAATCAGGAGAAGACCCTCCGAAGCCCCGGTATGGAGCGGACGAGCGCGGCGAAGAGAAAGCTCGCCGCTACGGCGATCGCGGAGACCACTGCCGTCTTGGCCAGGGGCGCTACCATGAACTGGTGCAGGGCAATCGAGACCGCTACCAGTATGGGCGCATGGAACACGTACACGCCGAAGGCGTTGCGGGAGAGGAAGCCTGCCACGGGGGAAGGGCCGTTCACGCGCTCGCGGTACAACGTGATGAGCCCGATGCTGATTGACACGCAGAAGAAGGACTCCCACAGGGCGTAACCCGCCGCCTGCCAGTGAAGCCCGCCGCCGAACGCGTCCATCGAGCCGGTGAGAGCGCCGCCCAGGCCTCCGAGAAGGAACCACGCGGGCACCCCGACCGCAAAGGCGAGCCGCAGCCAGCTCATGCCGAAGCTGACCGGGAGCGTGCGGAGCAGGTCCGTGCGCGCCACCCACAACCCGATGAGGAACAGCACCACGTACTGCGTGAACCAGCTGAACTGCATGTTGAGCCAGCTCGTCCCGATGGGCTGTACCATGCGGACAAGGAAGGTCACGAGCCCGATCAGGGCTATCACGGCGAGCACTTTTCCATGCGTGAGATGTGCCGGCTTCTGCAGCTTGCGCGCCTCGACAGCCGCGGGCCCCTGAATCGCGTCCCCAACCAGCCGGACCAGCGCGTAGAGAATCGAGAAGACCAGCAGGGCAAAGGCGAACCAGAGCGGCCCGGATCCCGAAAGGAACTCGAATGATCCGATATAGCGCGCGTACCCGGCGCCGAGGGCCGCGGCCGTGATCGGCTGGCCTCGGGAAGACATCGCGAGCAGCTCGGTGAGCGGGTGGAGTATCAGCATGTAGACCAGCGTGGGAACGCCGAGCCTGAAGAGCCGGTCGCGCACGAACCTGCCGAACCCCTTGCGGTCATACGCCCGGGGAATGAAATACGCGGCGATCAGGAAGAGCATCCCCATGAAGAATGCCTGCGCGAAGCTCTGGTAGACGCTGAACACGAGAGTCGACGCGACCCCGAGCGACCCCGGCTCCTTGTAGTACCAGGAACCCATCCCGCTGTAGGTGACGCACGCGTGCATGACCACGACCATGCCGATCACAAGCCAGCGGAGATTGTCGATGAACGCCATCCGGGACCCCTCGGACGCGGCTGCCGCGACCCGGGTCCCGGTGAGCGTGGGACTGGAAACCAACTGTGCCATGACTATCCTCCTGTCATTTCTGGACATGCCACAGATATAACGCAGGAGGCATGCTTCGCGCGTCGGGCGGAGGAATGGATTTTGACTGGTCACCTGGTCCCGGGCCGGCCTAGGTCTCAGGTCTGAGGCCGGAGTTGACATCCCGCTGCGGGGGAGAGATCCTTGGAACAATACGATTGAGGGGTCTGTGGAAATCGAAGACGAGGCAATGGGCATGGCATTTGTGAGCGCACCGGTCGGCGAGGCGGAAGGAATCGCCCGCGAGATCGTTCTGCGAAAGCTCGCCGCCTGCGCGCAGGTGACCTCTCCCGTCAGCAGCATCTACTGGTGGATCCACCCCTATGAGCTGCCCGAGCTCACCTTTGTGCCCATCACGGACGGGTCGACCGAGTACCTCGCCGGGTGGCGCAGGTTCTCGGATGAGGGCGCCTCTGCTCCTGCTCATGATTCTCCTTCCCCTCGCGGCCGCCGGCGCGCAATCCCCCACGCTCGAAGCGGGACGGGCCCGGCTCCTCTTCGACCAGAAGAAATACGCCGAGGCGGCTGTCATCCTGGAAAAGGTTGAGAGTACCGGGAGACAGACCCCCGCGGACCTCATCCTTCTGGGCATGTGCTACACCGAGCTCCAGGCACTGGACAAGGCGGGCGCGGTCCTCGACATGGCCGCGCTGATGGAGCCCCGCAGCGTTCCCCTGCTGAACGCCCGTGGCAACCTCGCGTTCGCCCGCAAGCGGTTTGGCGATTCCCTCGCGTACTTTCGGGAGGCCCACCGCCTGGACCCGGGAGACAGGAACGCGCTCACCGGGATGGTGGCCTCCCTGGCAAATGCCGGGGTGGAGATGTTCGGCCAGGGCAGGACAGAGGACGCGCGAAAGTCCTTTCTGGAGGCGCTGGAGCTCGACCCGCAATCCGTGCCCGCCCTTCGGAACATGGGCATTATCGAGCTGGAGAAGGGGGACCCGGAGGTCTCGGCGCAGTATTTCGAGAGGGCGCTCGCAGTCTCCCCGGAGAGCGTGGAGCTGCTCAAGCTCCTCTTCCTTGCCCGAAACCGGCAGGGAGACACCGCGGCCATGCTCCCGGTCCTGGACCGCCTGACAGCGGCACAGCCGGCAGATCCCGAACCGCACGCGGTGAAAGGCCGGCTGCTCGAAGCGCAGGGGAAACAGGACGAAGCTGAAGTGGAGTTCCGCAAGGCGGTGGAAAGGGGAAGCCAGGATCCCCTGCCCTACCTGCGAGCCGGCGCCGCCCGGCGCGACCGCTTCATGCTCCATGATGCCGTGGCAAAATCGGTCCAGCTCATCGCATCATTCGAGATCCAGGCCTCCCAGGCCATCGGCAAGGCCAGGAAGGGAGAGGACCTGCGGGGCGCGAAGCTTCTCACGACGAAAGTCGAAGAGGTCCGTGCGACACTCGCTTCATCCCTCAGCCTCCTGAGGGAGATCGACGGGGACGCCGTTTTCCAGGAGGACCTGTCACGGCTCCAGTCGTGGTATCCCGGGAGCGTGGACCTGTCCGCCGCGCTCGGCAGGCTCTTCAGGGAAAAGGAGCAGTGGGACAAGTCCCTTGCAGCCTGGCAGCGAATCCTCCGGGACCGTCCCCTGGACCGGGAAGCGCAGGAGGGCGTGGGCCTGGCGCTGGAGAAGCAGGGACAGAAGGACCTGGCAGTCATGGCATACCGACAGGGCACTCGAGCTCGATCCAGAATCCGCGGATCTCTACGCTGCTCTGAGACGGCTGTATGCGGGCAGGGAAGCGGAGCTCCGCCAGATCCTGCTGGACCGCAGCTACCGAGACACGCGAAACGCGCAACTCTTCCGGGAGCTGGCAGGCCTGGAAAGCGCGCTGGGCCTGGAGGCCGAGGCCGCCGTTCACTCGGCGCGCGCCATCCAGATCGAATCAGGGAAGTAGTTCCGGTTTTTTTCGGCAAAATAGTTTACTTTTTAACTAAGGTATCTGTATTTTAGCGCCATGCGAGGCGCGAGTGTGTTCGGCGACGAACGTCGAACACTCATCTCCTGGGCCCGTCGGCTCCTGCCCCTGTTGACCTTCCTGGTCGTGATTGCTGCGCCCGCGGTGGCACAGGTATCCAATCCCAGCTTCGTGCGCATAGGCCCTGGCGCGAATCAGGCGTACTGGACCGATCCCGCGCAATTCCAGGCGAACTGGGGGGCGTCGAGCTTCGGCGCCTCGGTCTCGAACTTCTATTCTTACGTGATAGATCAGAGCGCCACTGATCCTGCTTTCAACGTCGTGACTTCAGGGCAGACACCGGCCTCTCTCTCACCGCCGACGTCAGTGACGATTCCCGGGCCGGGCTTCGTGCATGGCCAGACCTACTACGTCTGGGTGCAGGCGCATGGAGTCGGGATCAGCTCGGCGCAGGTGGTTTCCCGTCCCTTCGTTGCCGACCTCGTGCCCCCGACCGTCACGACCAGCTCCTCGAGCGGCCCGATCAGCACCAAGGCGACGTTCACGGTTTCCTGGTCGGTGACTGCCACATCCGTGATTCCCATCGACCATTACGACGTGCAGTACCGGATCAACGGCGGCC
Organism: uncultured Spirochaetota bacterium; assembly: GCA_963734545.1. Lineage (GTDB taxonomy): Bacteria > Spirochaetota > Spirochaetia > SZUA-6 > Fen-1364 > Fen-1364. Next base: position 357,381 of record CAVTHO010000004.1, read on the forward strand.
CGCTCCGCCCCTGGCTCTCACGCACCAAGCTCACCTCCGCGAGCTTCACGGGCGACAACGGGTCCTCCTATGCCTTCCAGGTTACCGCCACCGACGCGGCGGGGCTCACCGGCACCGAACTCCACCACGGTGGCCATCAATGTCCTGGGCGCTTCGCTCGCGCTCACCGCCTCCCCCTCGAGCCTGAGCTTCGGCGGGACCGACACGCTCAGAAACCCTCAGCCTGGATATCGGCGCCCGCGGAGGCTCGGTGAACGTCACGGACATCCGGAGAGCAGGGCGTACGCGTCATGGCCGCAGGAAGACGGCGGATGGGAGGGCATGCCGTTGAGCCTGGCCAGCGGCACTGACCAGGTCATCACGCGCTCTGTCCTGCTGTCCGTGCTGCAGCGCAGCAAGGCGCTGGGCGGCGGCTCGACCGGGAGCTTCGACCTTATCCTGACTGTGCGCGGCAAGGACGGGATCGGAAACGACGTGCAGGGCTCGGTGACCGTGCCGGTTGCCGTCTCGAGCGCTCCTCCCTCCACGCTCTCACTGGTCGGGGTTTCGGTGGAGGTTCCCGCGTCGCCCTACAATCTCGGAGACACGGTGAACGAACGCACGCGTGCACCTCACCGCCTCCGGCACGGGGACCGTCACGGGACAGGTCCTGGTGGACGGCTCCACCTCGTGGTCCGGGCACTCCTGCCTTCACCGTGACCATTACGGGAAACACTGTTTTCGACGTCCTGGGAAACCTCCCCACCTCCGTTGCCGGCAGCCACACGGTGCGGGTGGAGATTTCCTCTCCCGTCAGCCTTTCCTCGCAGACCACCTACACGGTGAGCTCCACGCCGCCCCCCTTCCCTCCCTCATCCCTGGACCTCATCAAGGGCGTGGCCCAGCTCACGGGCCTGAGCGGCAAGGCCACCGCGGTCTCGGGCGCCGGATACACCGACTACACCTTCACCGGCAAGCGCGACCCTGACGCTGCCGAGCCTGGCCAGCCTGAACCTTCCCGGCTTCACCGTCACCAGCCTCGTGGTGCGCATGTTCGACAACCTGAGCCCGCCGCAGATCAAGGGCGGGTCCGCCGAGATAGACGCCGGCGGAGGCTCGGCTCTCACGGACTTCGCCGGCGGCTATCTCAAGATCAGGAAGATCTCATTCGACTTCGGCAAGGCTGCCGACCACCTCAGCGTGGACGCCGCCGTGGTGATCCCCAACATCGCCCAGGAGCTCTTCACGGCCAAGGACATGGTCCTCGACGCCACGGGGATTTCCAACGTCACCCTCTCCCTGGACATGGGCCATGCGCTCTCCTTCACGCTCTTCGGCATGACCTTCTCGATCCACGACGTCCTGGGCGGAGGGTCGGATGACAACAAGGCCATCGCCTTCGGCAAGGCGGATGGGCGGCAAGGGGTACTACATCGGCATTTCGGGCGGCATCAGCATGCAGCAGAAGCAGGGCGTCACCACCACGCCGAAGGACCTGGCCACCTTCCGCAACGTGGACCTGCGCTTCTACACGGACGGGAGTCTCGACGGCAACATCAAGCTCAGCTCGCCCTTTGACCTCATCCCCAAGGACCTCTCGCTGGATTCGATCGCCATTGCCCAGGTGGCCAAGACGTACAGCCTGACCCTCTCCGGCAAGCTGAAAAACCTCCCGGCGCCGCTGGACAAGACCGGGGACCTGCCCGTGTCCTTCACCATCGACACGAGCGGCAACGGCTCGGTCAGCATTGCCGGCCATCAACAAGCTGAAGCCGGGCGGCAAGGGACACAGCGCTCCTGGGCAAGTCCGATCCCACCGAGTGGGACCTCGGTCTTGCCACGCTGAATCTCACCTATCTCTCCCTGGACCTCTCCTTCACGGGCGGGGTCCTCGACCTGGACCACAGCCAGGTCTCACTCGCCGTGGACCTGTACCTCAAGCTGCACACCAAGGAAGGGGGGAATCCCAGCGACGATGACAGGCGGATCAGCTTCGGGGACCTGGACAACGGCGGAAAGCTCCAGGGCGGCATCATCATCGACCTGTCGGGCAAGGTCACCTGGTCGGTGCCCGGGCACATCGAGGTGCTCAAGGACAAGCGGCTGGCCTTCGGGCCTGTCGAGCTGGCTTTCGACAAGGTCTCGATCGATCCCTCGCCGTTCGCCCTGGTGATCACCGGTTCCATCGCGGTCGACCTGGACGGAATCTCGGGAGGCATCGATTTCGACAACCTGAAGGTCGGCCTCGACGGGACCATCTCGGACGTTGCAGCCGCCGTGTCCGCGGGCGGCGGGGGCAAGCTGTCCGTCATGGACGCGGTCTCCATCGAAGTGGACTCGGTTGCCTGGAGCAGCAGCCCCACCACCCTCACCCTCAACGAGAACACGAGCACCGGCTCGGGTGAGAACATGACGCCGAACAAGCAGTCGAACAGCGTGAATGTCGACAGCTACTTCTCCATGAAGGGAGCCAGCATCACCCTCGGATCGGGCTCGGATTCGATCATGAGCGGCGGCTTCGACGAGCTCACCGTCTACACGCTGGCGGCAAAGGACGGAGGCGGCATCGGTTTCGTCGTCCGCAACGCCAGCCTTTCCGTGTCCGACGCGCTCGACGTGACCGTGGACATGGAGTACTCGCCGTCGCCCCTCAGCTTCCTGTTCGCCGGCTCGCTCAGCCTGCCCAGCGTGGGGGTCAACGCGTCCGCGGTCGGGAAGGTCGGGACCCTGAACGGAAAGCCGTCCTTCGGACTGTTCGTCATCGCGGAGCTGGGTCCGGGGATTCCCATCGGACCGGGCGTCTTCCTGGATGAGCTGGGCGGAGGATTCTTCGTCAACCCGAGCGATGACGACATCGCCCTCGTGCGCAAGATCGCCAAGTTCGAGCGCCCCGAGATGGGAGACGAGATCTCAGCCCGGCGTCCCGGGGGGACCAGCAACAGCCAGTCCTTTGCCCTGATGATTCTGGGCGGGTTCTCCGTGGCGGAGAAGAACCTCGTGAGCGGCCGCGCCCTCATGACCATCACCTCCAGCTACTTCAACCTCGACGCGGAGGTGAGCCTCATCGACGGCCTTGCCGACGGGAAGGTGTACCTCGCCATATCCTGGAACCCCGCGTACGCGGAGGGCAAGATCACCGCGGAGATGGCCTTTCCCACGCATGACGATGCTCTCGTGAGCGGCACCGGAGACCTGGACTTCTACTTCTATCCCGGAGTCTGGGGCATCGACGGCAACATGCAGATAAAAGTGCTGGGAATCAACATCGCCCAGGGCGAGATGTTCGTCGGGACTCCCGGCTTCATGGTGCAGGCCACTGTCGGGGCCGGTATCGACCTGGGCATCGTGTCCGGGTCCGTCTCCATGGGAGGGATGTTCTGGTACTACGGGCCCACGGGGACCCTCGGGGCGTACGCCCAGGTGGGCCTCAAGGGAAGCTTCCTTGCGGGGCTCTTCTCCGCGGAAGCGAGCCTGGAAGGCGCGCTCATCATCACTCCCAGCTTCCTGCTCTACAGCGTCGGCTCGCTGTCCGTCGATGTGCTGGGCGTCACCGTGTTCGACGGAAGCCTCTGGTTCGCCGTGAGCGGCAGCGGCCTGGACGGCGGCGACGGGGAGGAACTCGCAGTACGATGAGTTGATCGCGCAGGCCAAGGACATGGCACACTCCCTCAAGGCAGCCAAGGACGCGCTTGCCGCGAGCCTCGAGCAGGCCAAGCTGCAGCTCGCCCAGCTCACCGACGAGCAGGCCGCGCTTGCAGGGCTCGTGCTGACCGAGCAGCAGAAGGCCGTGTTCGGCAATCTCCCGGTCGACACCGCGTTCGACCAGTACGAAACCGGGAAGTGGGGCGGCATGCCCGAGCCCTTCGTGACCATACGCGGCGTCCTGTTCGGGTCCCAGGCAAAGGCGCTCGTGCAGGCGCGGGCGCAGATCCTCAAGACCAAGTCCGATCTGGACAACCTGCTCAAGGACCTCGAAAGCCTCCGCAAGGACGTGTCCAAGCGCCTCTCGGATTACCAGGACCTCCTGGTGGAGGCCCTTCCCAGCATCAAGGACGTGGGGACGCTCGGCAATCCGTTCCAGGGCATGCAGCAGAAGACGGTGAGCGTCGGCGGGAAGACCAAGACGGTGAAGTCCGGGTTCGTGCTGGATTCCGCCAAGGCGGACACGCAGAAAGCCACGCTCTCCTCGGCGCGCGAGAGCTTTGCCCAGTACCAGGAGGCATTCATCGAGGCTGCCGGCGGCATCGACGCGCGGCTGCAGAAGCTGGACGAGATCCTGTTCCAGGGAGATGCCAACCTCACGACCCTGAACCAGCGCTTCGCGCAGATCCACTCCCAGCTCAGCAAGTTCACGGATGACTTCGTGCAGTTCCAGGGACAGAGCATTGCCTATGCCACCGGCGGCCAGCAGACGATCGAAGGCCTGGAAGGCAGCGTCCAGAACGCGCTGGACGCGAAAGCCCAGGCCGCCAAGGGGTCAGCGGCGGTTGCCCAGCTCCAGGCCTGGAACAACAGCAGGATTCAGCTCATCTCCCAGCTCGTGCAGGCAGGCGATCCTTCCGGAAAGCCCTACGCTCCCGACACGAGTGTCTCGCCGCAGGCGCTGTTCGACGTCACCGGCTATGAGCTGTGGTTCCACATGCCGGATGCCGGGTTTGCCGCTTCCGTTGCCGCATCACAGAAGAGCATGCCGGACCTCATCAAGTCCTTCTCGAAGTCCTCCGCGACCCTGCTGAAGAACTGGGGTGATGCCACCGACCTCACGGACCAGGTTTTCCAGCGCAAGGCCGACCTGTACGGGCTCCTCTACGAGATCTATGACCAGCTCGCGTTCTACGGGTCGGGCAACATCGGCATTGCCGGGGACGGAAACGCCGCTGGATTCAAAGGTATCGCGGCGGCAGGGCTGTCATTCCGCGCCAGCGCTCTCTCCAAGGCGGTGAGCTCGAAGTCCGTTGCGCTGCCGCAGGGTATGCTGGCGCCGACCACGCCCACGTTCGGGCCGAACAGGTCATTGCAGAAGGCCATACCGCCAGGGCCCCCGATCAAGCAGCTCCAGCCGCCCGGGCCCCCGATCAAGCCGTCCAATTCCATCAACCTTGCCCCGATGAGCATGGAGTTCGCGGAGCTTCCTGGGATCGGCGCAGGCTTCGGCCTCTCCCTCGGCATCCAGCTCAAGGAAGTGCCATCGGGCATGCCCTCCAAGGGAGTGCTGGACCGGTCCGTGATCAGCATTCCCTCCACCATCATCAAGCCGGTGGCCTGGGTGCCGGTCACCACTTACTTTGCGGCAAAGCGCTCCGAGATTGCGCCGTACCTCGTGATCCCCCAGGTGACCCTGATGAACGGGAATGCCTCGAGCTCCAGCGAGCTCGAAGCGCTGCTCCACGCGAGCTTCAACGGGACTCATCCGGTCGGAGTGGTGGAGTACGAATACCGGATCGAGCCCATCACCATCGACAAGGGGCAGGCGGAGGAGAGCCTGTACAAGAGCTTCTTCCACGTCGGCCCAAAGAGTGCTCTGCCCACGGGCATCACGAATCCTTCTTTTGTAAAGAAGCCGCCTGTCTCCGTCCTGCCCGCGCCTGTTTCGATGTACAGCGTGTCTCCTTCCGTGAAGCAGGGCGGGCAGGTCCTCTCGGTGTCGAATGCCCTCAGCCAGGGCCTCAGTCAGGGCAAGGGAGGAGGGCCTGGCGCCGCCACGGTGCTCATGCCCGGGTCTCTGAAAGCCGCGATACTCAGCACGACCCCATGGCTGTCCGTGGGAGGCGTCAACGACATCAACTTCCTCTTCATTCCCCAGATGCAGGACCCCGGCACCTATGCGCTCTTCCTGAAGGTCCGCGGAGCAGGCGGCAAGACCATCATCCGGCAGGGAAGGTTCAAGGTCGGCTACGCCACGCCGGGACAGAAGGTTCCTCTTACGGGCGGAATGGACACGAGTGACACGACGCCGCCGACCACACCGGTGGTGACGTTGAGCGGCGCCGCCACCGCAAACAAGGAAACCCTCTACGCGAAGTGGAGCGCGGACGACCAGTACTCCGGCATCCAGGGCTACCAGTACGCCGTTGAAGAATACACCGACCAGACGGCAAAGGCCGGAACCGGCGCCGTGCAGGGCGCGCCGCAGGCCGTGTCGCAGGGCGGGGGAAAGCTGGTGAACAAGGTCCTGAGTGTGCAGCAGGGGACGACCAGCACCGTGCAGTACTTCCAGGCCGGAGGCCCCATGGTCTCTGCCCAGGAAGCGGCCTCACACAAGTGGGTCGATGCGCAGGGCCGCACCGAGGCCAACATCCGCGGTCTCTCCCTCGAGCAGGCGAAGCGCTACGTCGTGTGGGTCATGGCCACCAACGGCGTGGGCCGCGCGAGTATCGGCCGCTCAGACCCCATCGTCGTGGATGCCATTCCCCCCGATCCGCCGCAGATCACCGGGTTCCAGCAGACCTCGGCGGACGGCCACGCCAACTCCGTGACCTTCACCTTCACACCGGGCACCGACGCGGTGAGCGGCATCAGCGGGCACTCCTTCGCGCTCGGCATGTCCGACAAGGACCAGAAGGCCTGGCCCTGGACGGTGGCGCAGGGAACCGCGGCCACGATCGTGAACCTTCCCGTGGCCAAGGGTCAGCAGGTGACTCTCCAGGTGAAGGCCGTGAGTGGAGCAGGGCTCGAGTCCACGGCGACAAAAACAATCACGATCACCTACCCGGGAGCCAAGCCGCCCGTCCCCTCGACAGTGGTTGCCAAGCCGCAGAACTTCACGTCCGACACGTCGAAACTGGACCTCACATGGTCCGCTGCCTCGGATCCGGACACCGGCATCGTGGCATACGAGTACGCGGTAGGCACCTCGCCTTCCAAGCCGGACGTGCTCAACTGGACACCGGCGGCAGGGAGCTCCACGCCCTACCTCCTGGGCCAGGGGCCGCAGCAAGGGCAGGGAAACCAGGACCTGAAGGCCACCGCCTCCGTCACCCTGAAGGACAAGGCTGCGTACTACGGCCTCGTGCGCGCCACGAACGGCGGCGGTCTTGCCGCGATCGGCGCTTCCTCCGCGGTGGTCGTGGACCTTGCGCCGCCCGATGTGACGCTGACGGCAAGGGCTGAAAACCCCGGCACGGACAGGATTGCAGTTGACGTGAGCGCGAAGGATCCGGTCTCGGGAGTGGCCCGGTACCGGGCAAAGGTCTGGCAGATGAAAGGCCCGGTCTCCGAGCGCGAGAGCGAATCCGCAATCGCGGTTCCTGTCATGGGCTGGGCATCCCAAGGCACATTCCAGGGGACACTGCAGAGCTCGGGCGTCCTGCAGCTCGCGATACCTCCGGTGGGCCAGGCGTGGTACACCACGGCATGGCTGCCGGTCACAAACGCGGCGCCGCCCACCTCCGTCGACATTCAGGTGGTCATCACCGGCTTCCCCACGCCCGGCCTTGAAATCGGCAAGTACTATCGCGTGACAGTGGAGACGATGAGCGGCTCGGGTGTATCAGGGGAGAGCAACGCGGTAGTGATCAAGGTGGTGGCTCCCGCACCCTCGTACCGGTTCGCTCCCCGGTTCATGAAGTGAAAGATGCGATGAAAAAAACAATCCCCGTCATCATTGCGCTCCTCGCACTCGCCGCCGCGGGAGCATCCGGCCAGGCGCGACAGCCCCCTGCGTACGTTCTCTCCGCGGGAGACAAGGTCGTCATCATCCTCGGAGACGTGCCGCGAACCCTGACCGGGTTCACCGTGCTCCGCAGGGGACCGGGGGACGCCGACTACCTGCCCATCACCGACGAGCCGGTCCGCGCGGTGGACGACCCGTTTCTCGCCCAGCAGTTGATGGGGAGCGATTTCGAGTGGATCAGCCGGAGGGTGGAGACGGCGGACCCGGATACCGCCTGGCGGAGGATCCGGGCCCGGCCCGAGCTCGGCGTCGTTCTTTCCTTCCTGAGCAATGGCCTGCGGATGGCCCTGGGGAGGACCTACTTCGATCTCGCGGTGACCCCCGGGCAGACTTATCAGTACCGCATCATCCTTCTCGACTCACTGGGCAAGGAGGCGGGAAGGATCGACAAGCAGGTCAGCGTCAGCCCTGCCCGCAAGCCTCCCGCGCCCGCCCGGGTGACCGCGCAGACCGGCAAGACCGACGTGACGGTGAAATGGGATTATCCGAGGTTCGCAGGCGGGGACGAAGACCTGACAGTGGGGTTTGCCGTCACTCGCCGGGGGCGCGGAGGGGATCCGGTCCTCGTCACTCCTTCACCCACGCTCCGGATCGAAGGACAGCTCCAATTCATCGACGACGCGGCGCTGCTCGAAACACCCGTCATTTACACCGTGCAGGCAGTCGATATCATCGGGACCTTGAGTGACCCGGTGAATGCGCCCGAGGTGACGCTCAAGGACGCCGCGCCGCCCATGGCGCCCCAGGGGGTCACGGCAGTGGACCAGAAGGAGGGAGTCCTCCTCGTATGGAAGATCTCTCCCGAGGCCAATGCGGACCACTACGAGGTCTACAAGAGCGGCTCCGAGGACTCGGGCTACCAGCTCATCAGCTCCGCGCCCATCCCTGTTTCCCAGCCCCGGTTCCTCGACACGAAGCCTGTCCGGGGCGTGGTGGCGTACTACAAGGTCGTCGCTGTCAGCAGGGCGGGGGTGGCGAGCGCCAGGTCCGCCGCCTCACCCATCATCCCCCGCAAGACAACGCCGCCGGGAGCGGTCACGGGCCTGCAGTTCATCGTGGACGCGAAAAAACGAACTGTCTCATTCACCTGGAACTCCGTTGATGAGCCTGACCTGAAGGGGTACCTGGTCTTCCGGGGAGAAAGCAGGAACAGCCTCGTGCGCCTGACCCCCCGTCCGCTGGCTCCTTCCGCCAAACCCTCATGGCAGGACGCGGGCTGGCAGGGAGCGGGTCTTCCGTCCGGGAAGACACTCGTCTACGCCATTGCGGCGATCGACACGTCATTGAATGAAGGCACGCCCCAGTTCGTGGAGGTAGCCATTCCCGACACGGCTCCTCCCGGCCCCGCGCTCTCCCTCTCAGCCCGTTCCACGCCCGAAGGCCGCGCCTCGCTGGCGTGGCAGCCCACGGCCTCACGCAGTCTTGCCCTACACCGCGTGCAGCGGAAAGCGGATGCCGCGTTCGCCACGGTGATGGAGCTGCCCGCCGGGACCGTCACGTGGATCGATGCCACGGCGGCGAAGGGCAGGACCTACACGTACCGGGTCATCGAGGTGAACGGGCTGGGGGTGGAGAGCGCGCCGTCTCCCGAAGCCACGCTCACCGTGACATCGAGCATTCCCCCGGATCCCCCGGCCTCCCTCAGCCGCGGAGCTCACCCCGAAGGGTGTGGCGCTGACCTGGACGGCCTCCCCTTCCCCGGATACCCGCGGATACCTCGTCTACCGCGCGCCGTACAAGGGCGGCCAGTTTGCCCGCGTGACACCGGCCCCGATCACCGGCACGGCATGGACCGACGCGCAGGGAGGGAAGGAAAACCTCTACGCGGTTGCCGCCGTGGACGTCTCCGGCAATGAGAGCGCGCGGGCAACCGCGCCGGTCAAGGTGCCGGGCGCGAAAGGCGCGCAGTGACGAGCAGAGCTCCAGAATGCAGCGGAGCTCCGCGTCGGCCGGAGCACCACGGGGCTCCGCGGCCGCTGCGGGCGGGGATGTTCCTGGCCCTGCTGCTGGGCATTCTGCAGGCCGTGCTCGGGCCTTCCCCCTCGTGGGGCCAGGTGCAGATCATCCGAGAGCTGCCCCAGACAGGAGAGAACCAGGCGCAGGCGGACTGGCGGCCGCCCCTGCCGTCCGTGCAGGCCGCTGCGCCGGAGGCAGGCCCCCTGCTCAGCGGTCGGATCAGCCTGGGCGCATCCGGCGGGGTGAATGACTCCGGAGCGCGGAGCTTCGATACGTTCACGGAGTCCAGCCTCTCGCTGCTGCTGCCCATGGGAGCCGGCAAAGGTTTCCTCCTGTCCGCTGACGCGAACCGCAATCCCCGGCTGGACGGCCTGGACCAGACGTACAAGGGAGACGCCAGGCTCACGTTTGAAGCGTGGCAGGCCGAGGTTGCCGGGGGCTATGTCCAGCATGCGAACAACCCGCCCGGCACGGGCACCTCGTCGAACGACACAACAGGTGACATACGCGCGGCGCTCACCCTCAGTATGATCCCGACCCTGCCGATAAGCGCGACCTACTCCTATCAGCAGCTCTCCCAGAAGCAGTCGGACTCCACGGGCGCCTCTTCCCTGACCACGGACCAGGGGCAGCACCAGGCGCAGCTCAAGGCAGTCGGCACCCTGGGTGAAGTCGGCGTGGACTCCGGCGCGAGCTTTTCCGACGTCACCGACGACGCCAAGGGCATGCAGACCACGGGCTTCGACGGAAAAGTCGGTGTCACGGTGCCGGTGGCATCGTTCCTCAAGGCTTACGCCACTCTCATACCGAAGTACAACGCAACCTCCTACTCGCAGACGGGCAATGACGTGACGACCACCAGCCTGGAGAGTGATGCCGGCGTGATCTTCCCCCTCTCGGATTCATTCTCGTTCCGGATGGGGGCCGGGAGGATCGACCAGTGGTCGAAGCAATCAGGGCCGTCCGCTGACACGGACCCCACGGTGCCCCCCTACAGCGTGACCTGGAAAGGGACCGCGGGGGTCGAATGGAAGCAGCCAACCGGCTTCAATGCATCGTCCAACTACGCTTTTGGAAAGACGGTCTCCGGTCCCTATATCCACTCACTGGATGCCCTGGTTGCCTGGCATGGCGAGCAGAACGACGCGCTGAAAGATGTCCAGGTCGGGGGAACAGACGCGGTTTCAGTGGATAACTGGGGCACACCGGTGAACAACCAGGCAACCTGGAAGGCGTCACTGGGATTTGGCGATCAGAGCGCGCTCGCCGTGGCCGCAAGCTACACCGGAAGCGCGAGCGGCATCTCACAGATCTCGCTGACAAACACGGCGCACGCGGGGGTCACCGACCAGGTTGTGTCCTGGTTCTCCTGGTCGGCGAGCGGCGACCTCTCCCACTCAAAGGCCCCTGACGCGCAGGCGACATTTCTGCAGACCTACCAGGGCAAGGTCACCGTGACGCCTCGATTCGGAGACAGCGTGGTGACATTTGCCGCGGATGACGCCCTCTCCCTGGACCTGGTGGCGAGCCCGGACCTGATCGTGTCCAAGGCGGGAGCAGAGGTCTCCGCACCGGTGCTGTCGTTCCTTACCACACGGTACCGGTTCGACTGGGAATGGGACAGCGTGCCGTTCCCCGACGCGTCCGGGCCGGACAGCAACTTCCGCAACGCGCTCGGGCTCACCTTCAGCGGCCAGGGCCAGCCCGTTTCCCTTACCACCGAATACGCCCTGTCCTTCGGATTTCGGGGGCTTCGTCACGACGGCACCCTCGCGCTGACCGCGAATCTCTGGCAAGGGTTCGCCCTGACCATGGCAGTCAGCGTCAGCGAGTACGAGTCCGGAGGCAAGCCGAACCTTCCCTTCCTGGCGCGGTTGAGCGGCACCTACACGTTCTAGATCGGACCGCCCACGGCAGGCGCGCGGCAATCCGCTGCGCTCAGCCTCCCCGGGCAGCGGCCTTTGGCGCCCTGCCCTGCATATCCGGGGATTCCTTCAGGGAGAACATAAGAACACCGCTCCCCGCAAGCAGAATGGCCAGGCCGATGAACGAGGGGATATAGGAGTTGTTGAACGCGCCTCTCAGGGCATCCATGAGCACGATCAGCAGGCCCGAGGCCTGGACCACGAGCGCAAAAATGCCGTTGCTCGTTCCTTCAGGGGCAGGATGCGTGATTTCCGCGCCGTACTGATAGGCAACGGGAGTCATGCCGGTCACGCAGAACCCCAGGAAGAAGAACGCCACGGCCTCGAACACGAAGCCGGTTCCGAACGCGAGCCCGAGTGTCGCAAGAACTCCCACAAAAAGCCCGGCGAGCAGCACAGGCTTGCGGCGCCGTATCCCGTCCGAGACCGCGGGCATCACCACGCTGCCGACTATGCCCCCCAGCAGAAGCAGCGCGGTCAGGAGCACGCCCTGGTCGATGGTCAGACCCTTCTCCTTGCCCAGGCCGTCTATCAGGGTGAAGACCCCGTTCACGATCGCGCTGGCCAGGAAAAGCGCGAGGGACAGGAAATAGACGTTGCGGTTTCGCAGAATCTGCTTCAGCCCGTCGAACACGAGCACGCGCACCTCTTCCCCGGGCGGGCTGGCAGGTGTGGGAGGCTTGGCGCGCGCGAATACCAGAAACACGACCGCGGCGGCCGCCGCGGCGATGCCGTAGGCGAGCTGCATGCCGCCGAAGCCGAAACCGGCGACCATGCCCGGGCCCAGGGATTCTCCCAGGCCGATTCCGAGAAACAGCGAAAGGAATATCACTCCCGTTATCGTGGCGCGCTGCTTCTGCGGAAACCATTCCGCGGCCAGCTTCGTGAAGGCGTTCAGGAGAAAGGGTTGTCCGATCGAGATGCCGATCGTTCCGATGAGGGCGGCCGTGTAGCTGAGCGGAAAAGCCGCCCGCAGCAGGCCGAACACCGCCATGAGCGCTGCGCCGAACCCGACCGCCTTTTTGAAGCCGAAAGTGTCGATTGCCCACGCGGCAGGAAAGGCAATCGGGATGTAGATGAGCAGGAACAGGTTGGCCAGGAGATCCACGTCGTCTCTCCGCACGCCGTACGCGGCCGCCGCGATCGAGGCGATGGGCGCATAGCAGATCCAGAGGACCTGCACCATCACGTTGATCAGCATGAAGGAGGCCAGGACAACCCATCGATAGGGATAGAGCTTCACTTCGGACCGCGCCATGCACGCACCTCCTGATCTGTCTATTTCACTCCGTAGAAACCGGCCAGGATGCTCAGGAAAAGCCTGTCAGGGATTATCCGGCGAGCAACCGGGGCAATCCGCTCCACGAGGGGTCCGGGGGTATAGCGGAAGCGCGGCCGCCTGGACCGGGCCACCCGCTCGACAAGACGCGCGATGCGCTCGACCTTCCAGCCGCGGAGCTCGCTCTCCGCCTGGGCATGCATGGCAGCGCTCAGGTTCCGCCGGTAGGGAGAATCTTTTCCGGTTCCCTGCGATTCTTTTCTGTGCAGGGTGATTTCCGTGAGGACGTCGCCGGGATCTATCACGACGACACGGACTCCGAAGGCTCGTACCTCCATCTGGAGAGACTCCGAGTAGCCTTCGATTCCATGCTTTGTTGCGCTGTATGCGGACTGGAAAGGCACGCCCATCAGGCCGGCGAGGGACCCCATGTTGACGATGAGCCCGGCCTTCCTGGTCCGCATCCCGGGAAGCACCGCGCGGCAGGAACGGATCAGACCGAGAAGATTCGTCTCGATCTGGTCCCGGATCTCCTCGATCAGCATTTCTTCGGCTGACCCGCCGACGACGATACCGGCGCAATTCACCAGGACGTCTATCCGGCCCGCTTCCCGCATGACCCGGGAAACGCAGTCGTTGACGGACCTCTCATCGCGCACATCCATGTGAATCAGGGGAAAGGGCTCGCCTTCAGCGGGAGCGCTCCGCGCGCAGCCGAACACGCGGGAGCCGGATGCGGCAAGCCTCCGCGCGCAGGCTTTGCCGATGCCCGAAGATGCACCTGTCACCAGGACCACAGGCGGATCGCCCAACTGTTTTCTCCTGGTGGAAAATACTTACAATTGACTCTGACGGAAAGTTTATTGGCGCGGGCTCTCGCCCCGCCGACGGCGCCTTCCTCGGCGGCTGCCTTTGCCCAGGCGGCCGCCCTTCCCCTGGCAGCGGCCTTACCCCAGGCGGCGGATGAGCTCCCGTTTGCCTTCGTCCGCGAACTCGGGCATGCTCTGCAGCCTCTGCCGGAGCGCGCGGTCGGACGACCTGCCGTGGTAGAGGTCCAGGACCGAGGCAATGCTGATACCTTCCGGGTTTCTTTTCACGAGGTCGAAGCTGTCCCCCGCCCGGACCAGGCCCTCCTCCAGCGTGCGCATGTGAAAACCGCACTTCCCGCTCTCTTTTGCCAGGCGATGCAGGGAAGGGATGTCCGTGATCCGGTCGATGGTGGGGCAGGGGTCACGCGGCAGGGTGACCTGCGCGAGCGCGCCGCCGATCCGGATGATATCGCCGATGCAGATCTCCTGTTCCCGCACGCCTTCGACCGTCAGGTTTTCGCTGAATGCGCCAAACAGCAATTCGTAGCCGTGCACGGAATTCCACCAGGCGTAGTGTTCGGCCGGGTACACGCAGGCCGTGCGGTCGGGGCCCCCGTGATGGCGGCGGTCGGCCACCCCGTCGCCTTCGAAGCCGTCGAACCGCAGGATGGCGCCGGCCGCGGAAGCCTTGGCTCCTCCGGTGAACAATGTCCCGGATTGACGCGTCTCCGACCGGGGAACCCCCACGTGAATCGACACGACAATCATGCGGCCCGCGTGTCCGGGTTCACTCAATCCGTGATCTCCAGCTTGATGCGCTTGTTGATTTTCCCCTTGCTCTCGTAGCCGGCCACCTTGATGGTGCCCACCTCGCGGGTATTGGCCACGTGCGTCCCGCCGTCAGCCTGCAGGTCGAGACCCTGGATCTCGACGATCCGCACTTCCCGGATGCCTTCCGGGAGGAGGTTGATCCTGGTGCGGATGAGATCCGGGATCTGGAAGGCATCCTCCCGGGGGAGGACCTTCACCAGGACGGGCCGGGCCGCCGCTACTTCGGCATTGATGCGCGTTTCGATCTCCGCCACCAGCTCGTGCCCCAGAGTCTCGAACTCGAAGTCCATCCGCCCCTTCAGCGGCTCCATGTTGCCGCCCGTCACCTGCGCCTTCCAGTCGCGCCAGACCACGCCGCAGAGGATGTGGAAGGCCGTGTGCGTTCGCATGAGCCGGTAGCGCAGGTCCCAGTCCAGCTTCCCGGAGACGGTGCTGCCGGGCGCAGGAGGCTCACCGTCGAGCCAGTGCCACACCGCGTCACCCTGACGGCCCGTGCGGAGCACGGGGATTCCGTTCAACCAGCCCCGGTCATATGGCTGGCCTCCCCCACCCGGGAAGAAGGCGGTCTTGTCCAGGGCAACCGAGCGCTCGCCGGCATTGACCTCCACGATCTTTGCCTCGAATTCCTTCAGGTATGAGTCCCGATGGCAGAGAAGGTCCGTCATAGAATCCTCCGGGTGAAGAATACGCCCGGGGTGCCCGGCAGACAAGACACGAGCGAGCGTGATCGCCGCGGTCGAACCGCCGCGCGCTATCGCGGCGCGGAGCGGCAGAGCCGGAAGCCGCGCACGAAGTGTATGTTGAATCCCCAGTTCGGATCGAGCCATTGCCCGGGCTGAAGCCCGCACGAAATAGGGATCGCTGCCGAAGAATCCGCCGCGCACCACGCGCACATTGTAGCCGTTGGATCCTGAGTAGCCGCTTTCCTCGTCTCCGCCCTTTGGATTGTCCCGAGGCGATTTCGAATAGTAGGCTTCGTCGAACAGGTCGTTGCACCATTGCATGACGTTTCCCCCCATGTCATGCAGACCAAGCGCGTTGGAAGGGAAAGTACCCACCGGCATTGTCCGGCCCCGGCTTTTCCCGGTTTCAGAATAACCCTTCTTGCAGTCCCTGCTTCCGTTGAAGTTGATTTCTTTGGGGCTCGCCCTGTTCTTGCCGTTCCCGAATCTTATCCTCTTCCCCCGCTCCCGCGCCGCATACTCCCATTCCGCTTCAGTGGGCAGACGGTACCCGTCCGCGCTCCAATCCTCGGTCACTTCATGTCCATCCACGTATACCCATACGACTGACTCGGGGCCGCGCGCGGTTTCATGAAGCCAGACCTGCGTGACCCCGCTTCCCTTGATGTCATAGAATGGCGCGAGTCCTTCTTTTCTGCTGAGCCAGTTGCAGTATTTGACGGCATCGTTCCAGCTTACATCGCTCACCGGCCGCTTTCCCCTGCCCCAGCCCTGGTCTTCAGGTTTCCCGCGGCCCGTGTCGGCGCAGAAAGCGTCGAACTCCTCGAATGTCACGCAGTAATTGCCCAGGTAGAAGCTGTCCAATGTGACGGTATGCACCGGAACTTCGATCGAGCTCGCCCCGCCGTCCCCGAATGTATCGCCCATCTCGAACGTGCCGCCAGGGATAAGAACCATCCGGCTGGGCGAATTGTCGGCACCCCGCGGTGCGAACGCCAGAATCGCACAGAGGGACAGCGCGGCGAATGTAATCATTGACTTTATCATCTGCGGCTTCTGCCTGGAGCCTTATAGCCGATCGGACGAGGCGCTGTCTTTGGACGGAACGGTTTTTCTGTGCACTATTCGATCTGGCAGGCGGCTAGAAGCTGACCGCGCCAATCGTAAGCTTCATCGAAAGAGAAAACCGGCCGAAAAGCGATACGAACTCCGTGTTGTCCCCGCCATAGCTGATATACGGCGCGAAGGTCAACGTGAAGTATCGAAAGGGCGTAAAGGAGATGCTGGGGCTTGTCACGCCGGAGCCGTCACTCAGGTTGCCCTCGTAGAACAGCGCAAGGTCCACGCGCGAGTTCAGGATGTCCGTCCAGCTCGCGCGCGCGGCAAGGTAGTTCCTCCCCGGCTGAAATACATCGGCCTGCGAGAGGGCGGGCCCGAGGGGCGGCATGCCCCGGAGCTGAAGGGCGTATGCGGAGAAAGCGGCTCGCTCCTTCGCGTGGTCCGCATATCCCTGCCCGTTGTAGTAGTACTGGGCTGTGATGGACAAGTGCCAGTCGGTCTGAAGGTAGCGGACGCCGATCGTTCCACTGAAGGTGGGGGTCGTTGTATCCGAGGAGGTCTGGAAAGCGCCCGGCGCGCCGGCGATCTCCTGGGCGAGGATCCGGTCCATTCCACGGCTCAGAACGCCCTCCGCGAAGAGCCCGAGCTGTGCAAAGAGAGACCCTGTTGCGGTCATCATGGCCTTCGGCCTCTGGCTGTTCTGATAGTAGGCGCCGAGACCGATCTCCCAGCCTCCCAGGAGCACCTCGATTCTTGGCGCGACGGCGAAATCGTCCAGGCGGAACGTTCCGTCTCGGGCGAATTCCTGGTTGGCAACGACATAGAGATAGAGGTTGTCGACGTCGGCGAACGGCGCGTTGATCTTCAGGGCCAGGGGCCCCGGCCTCTCCAGATCGGGCCGCAGGGGGTCGATGGGAGTGAGGCTGATGATGTCCGCCGGGCTGAAGAAGTACCCCACTCCCCAGTTCACGACCTGCTGGCCGGCGCGGAAATAGAGCCTGTCGTTCCAGTTGATGTCGGCGTATACCTCGAAGACGGAGAAGCTCGGAACCGCGGGCGTTCCCGGGCCGGAGACCGGGCTGCTGAACGGGTAGGCGGCCTTGAACCTGGTGAAGACCCGCACCGTCTCAAAAGGCCGGGCGTCGAAATAGAGGTCTGCCTCGAGATTCGGAACGAACCGGCTGGACACTCCCGCCGAAAGATTCGCGGTATCCGGGTAGGAGTCGTTCCACGTCAGGAACCCAGTGTAGTCCGAGTAGAGGGCGCCGCCGACTTCCACGGCCCTGGCTTGAAAGAGTGGGACGGACGCGGCGGTCCCGGGGGCAGGCGGCGGGGAGGGAGCGTTCTGCGTGGTGTCACCGGCGCCCGTCTCGAACATGGAGTCTGGATCGTCCGGGATCGCGGGCGGCGCGGCCGCCTCGCCTGCCGCCGATTGCGGACTCACCGCGGAGGTCAGCACGAGCAGGGCTGAGAGGAGGATGGAGATGAGATGTTTCATTTGCTACCTGCTCGCGCTTTCCAGGAAGGCTTTTGTGAAGGTGGCGCCTGCCAGCGGCTGAATCGACGGCTCGGAGAGAGTCATCTGGGTCCTGCTGCCCTTGTTCAGCTCATCCACGAACAGCATGCGGGTGGCGACGTACTGGCTGCCCAGCTCCGCGTAGGTCGGATAGTAGGCGCTGCGTATGAGCCGCCTCGAGAGGCTGTAGTCCTCGGACTTGAGGATGAGGCCGAGGTCCTTTCTCACCCAGATGCGCTTCCAGGGATAGGTGACCTCGGCGTTCGTCCCCTTCAGCTCCAGGATGTAGACCGTGTACGCGCCGAGAGTCCCTTCCTTCCCGCTCTCCACGGAATAGTCCCGCGCATAGTTGGTACGATAGAAATCGCTGTTCATCGCATCCGAGCTCTGCCAGTTCTCCCTGAGGGAGGAATGAGTGAACAGGCGGCTCTGGGGGTCGTAGAACCAGAGGTTGTTGTCCACCTCCAGGTATCCCTGGCCCTTCTTTGCAGGGGGGGCAATGACGAGGATCGAGAACTTGCCTTCGCTGTCACGCCTGAACATCCGCGCCTGCATGGTGACGGTATCCTCACCGGTCCGCTCCACGACCGCCGTGTAGACCCCCGCGAAATCGGTCGGAAAGTTCGTGATGGTGTCGATCCTCCTGAGGATGCCCGCGAGGTCAGGGTCGGCCCAGGAAACCGCGCCACCCAGGGAAGCGGCCATGACAAAGAGCACACGCAAGGTCCGCACTGATATTCGCATTTTCGTTTTCCTTTCCGGTCAAGTGACGGCCGCGAGGGCTTGCGCGGGCAGAAGCCGCGCTGCCGATCGAGCGGGAAACAGCGCCGCGAGCATTGTCAGCAGCGCCACGAGAAGAAGCTGGGCGATGGTCTGGGCGGCCGGCGGGGCGAAGCTCAGGCGGCCCGCCTGGAGCATCATGGCGAATGTTCCCGGCCCGAAGTCGACGAGGCGCAGGGCCCCCATGATGAGAGCGGCCCCCCCGAGGCCGGCACACACTCCGCCGAGGAAGAGGAGAAGCGCCTCCAGCAGGAAAAGGTCCCGCACGGAGCGCCGCTTCATGCCGAGGGCGCGCATGGTCCCGATCTCCCGCGTGCGCTCCACGATCACCATGCGGAATGTATTGGTGATGCCCACGAGGATGATCACGAACAGCACGAGCAGGACGGCGAACGCCATGCCGTTGACCGCGGCCACCATCTGCGGGAGCTGTGCCTGCGAGAGGATGTCGTCGAGGGTATACAACCGGTACTTCATCCCCTCCCAGGGGGTGTCACCCGCCTGCTTGATGAGGGACTGGAACATCTGTGCCGCCGGATTCTGTTCGTGCTGCTTGAGCATGGCGCGTATCGGGTCCGCATTCTGCCCGCGGCGCGAGCGGTCCATCACCGCCACACGCGCGGAGAGCGCCCGGTAGATGCGGGCAGCGTCCGCCTCCATGGCATCCCGATTCCGGAGCAGGATCCCCAGCGTCTGGTATTCGCCAGGGCCGATGTTGACCAGCGAGTTCACGTACGGGAGATCCGCGTAGGCGTCGAGAGTGTCGGAGAATCCGGAATCCTGGCTGATCGCCGCAACCTGGAAGTCCCCCACGTTCACCTGGCCGGTGACGGTCCGCAGCTGGACGACCAGGGAGTCGCCAAGCCTTGCGTCCAGCTTCTGGGCAGTCTTCCTGCTGATGACGATTCCCTTTGGATTGCTCATCCCGGCAAAGGTGCCTTCCCGCAGGGTCAGCCGGTCCTTCAGCAGTGTGTCCCCCGACCACTCCACGCCCACCACCTGCTGGACAACCTTTTTGTCGCGGTACATGAGCGTTCCGAGGAAGCCCGAGCTTCTCGTGAGCCTGTCCACGGAGGCCGCCGACTCGCTGATCGAGGCCAGGAGCGCCCCATCGTCATGGATCACGCTCACCCGCTTTCCCGTGGTCGTCCTCTCCAGCCCCTGGATGAATACCTGGCCGCCGAAGAGATGGGAGAAATTATCCGCTATGTTCCGCTGGAAGCCTCCGGCGGCAGCGTTCACGAGCGTCACGATCAGCAGGCCGAACGCGATTGCCCCTCCGAGGAGAAAGCTCCGCTTCTTCTGCCGGTTCAGGTTCCTGAATGCGATACGGATGATATGCATGCCTGCTCTCCTATTCGTTCTGGCCGGCCCGGATTGCCCGGATCGGCGGTATCTTCAGCGCAATGGCCACGGGATAGAGATGGGCGATGATCCCGATCATGACGATCACGAGCACCGACGTGCCGAGCGCGGACGCGGACAGGACCGGCCTGAGGCTCGTGCCCCCGACAAGGAGCTGGAGGATCGTGTTGGAGGCCTGCACTCCCACAGCATTCAGCACCCCGATCAACACTGCCCCGATTGTCATTCCGAAAAGTCCGAAAACAACGGACAGGGTCAGGGTCTCGATGAGGAACATGCGCCAGACAAAGCCTTTGCGGGCCCCCAGCGCCCGCATGGTGCCGATCTCGGAGGTGCGCTCGATGACGCTCGCCACCAGGGTGTTCATGATGATGATGATCGCCACGACGGCGACGATGAGGATCGCGGCGACAAGGAGGATCCGTATCATGCTCGGGATGGTGGCAAAAGGCCCGGCCGCCTCCTGCCATCCGGCAGCGGCCGCATCGATGCCGTTGGCCGAAAGCCACTGGTTGGTTTCCCTGATGAACCGCGGCGCGTCATCGGGGTCCTTCAACGTCACGATGATGAAGTGCCACACGGAAGAATCCAGCTGCCGCGCTGCCTCGACTGCCGCGGCATCCATCGCGGGAGCGGCAGGTCCGGCTGCGGGAGCGGCGGAAATCCCGCCCGGCGTGACCCGCACCACGTTGCCGGTGCCGGAGAACAGCTCCTCTTCATTCGTGTCTTTCTTCAATAATGAAGTGTCCGTCCCGGGAGCCAAGCCTGATTCGGCAGGGCCCGCCCTCATTCCTTCGAGCTTCCGCAGGCTGTCTGCGTCGATGTAGCTGATCGTGCTGAGGGCGGCGTTGCTCCGTTTGAACTCGAATATCCCGCGGACCGTGACCGCTCGGATGGCGGTCCCGAAGTTCTGGATGATCAGGGTGTCTCCCACCTTGATATCCGTCTTCAGCTCCCGGTTCAGCGATGCGACCTCCGAGGTGGAAAGGAGTATCCCCTGTTCTCCCGGCAGCAGGGCGCGTCCTGAAACAAGATCGATGGTGTCGAACATCGCCCCATAGCCGGCGGGATCGATGCCGAAAAGGAAGACGAGGGAGTCGACACCTCCAAAATCGTTCCCCTCGATATTGATCTGGGCTGCGCCCGTGATCTGGGTCGTGACCTCCTTCACACGGGACTCTGCGCGCAGGCGGGCCATCACCTCGTCGAACCGGGGCATGACGGGAGTGGCCTCGGTTCCTCCCATGGACTGCACTCCAAACAGGGAGATGGGCGCCTCGGCTTTTCCACTGATGATCACGTCTCCCGTGAAGCTCTCGATGAACGAGCGCCGCAGCCCGCCGGCCGCCGTGTCCATGAAGGAGATGCCGGCCACCAGCACGATGACCCCGAGAGCGATGAGGGAACCGACGATCAGGCTCTTCACCTTGTGCGCAACCAGGTTGCGCAGGGCCATCCTAATAAGCACCGACATGTTCTTTCCTCTTGCGCTGGTCGGCAACAACCATCCCGTCCTGCAGGCGGATCACGTGATCCGCTATCTCGACGATCGAGCTGTCGTGGGTGGAGAACACGAACGTCGTGTCCCTTTCCCTGTTGATCTTCTTCATGAGCGCGATGATCCCTTCGCCGGTGGAGGAGTCGAGGTTGGCCGTGGGTTCATCCGCCAGCACGATCTCGGGCCGGGTCACCAGCGCCCGGGCTATGGCAACGCGCTGGCGCTGTCCGCCGGACAGCTCGTTCGGCCGGTGGTCTCTCCACGCGTCGAGCCCCACCTCATCGATGAGGAAATCGATCCATTCTTCCCTCTCCTTCCGTCCCGTCCCCGGCCTGCCGAGGAGAAGGGGGAACTCGATGTTCTCATGCACGTTGAGGACGGGAATGAGGTTGAACGACTGGAAGATGAAGCCCAGCGCTTCGTGACGCAGGGAGGTGATCTCCGCGTCGCTCATCCGCTCCGTTGCCCGGCCATTGATGCGCACCGTTCCCGCGCTCGGGACATCGATGCACCCGATCAGGTTCAGAATGGTTGTCTTGCCCGAGCCCGAGGGCCCGGCAATCGAGATGAAGTCCCCTTTCTCGATTTTGAAGCTCACGCCCCTTACCGCGTGAACCTCGGTCTTCCCCAGCGGATAGACCTTCCGCACGTCCGCCAGCTCCACGATCGCCATTTCCATGCTCCTTTCGCGCATTCATTTCGATGCTGCGTCGAAACTAACGGCGATGAGGGGTGGCGGTCGTCTGAACGGGAAGGCTCAGACCTGATTTCTGCTTTTCAGTCGGTAGTCGGAAGGAGTGCGGCCGGTGATCTTCTTGAATACAGCATTGAATGTGGGCTTGGAGTTGAAACCCGCGTCAAAGGCGAGAGTGAGCATCTTGTCGTTGCCGCGCGCGCCGTCCTCCATCAGGCGGAGCACCTCGCGCACACGGTACGCATTGACGAAGTCATAGAAGTTCTTGCCGAGATTCCGGTTGATCACGTACGAGAGCTGGTTCCGCGCGGCTCCCACCCTGCGTGCCAGGCCGGAAAGGTCCAGATCGGGATCCAGGTACAGCTTCTCGATTTCCATGGCGCGCTCCAGCCTCTGCTCGAGCTCGCGCGCCTCTTCGGGGGGAACGCTCCCCCTCAGGTACTTTTCCGCCCCCGGCCCGGGGGGTTCGCTCAGTGCCTCCAGACGGGGTGTCTCTTTCTGGAGGATCCCCAGGTAGGCCAGGGCGCAGACATATGCGCTGAGAGCGATGGAGAGAAAGGCGCGCACGTGAAGGGACGGCATGCCGTGGATGACGAAGACGAGGATGATCACGTAGCTCAAGTACAGGGCGTTGATGACGTGCATGAGCCACCGCAGCCACCCGAGATCGACACCGGCAGTGTTGGACACCTGCTCGCGCAGCGCCGCGCGATAGCGGTGCAGGTGTCCGAAAACGGGAACGATGTAGAAGAACATCTGCACCAGCAGCGCGCCCCATTGAACCACCGCGGCCGCGGGAAAGGAGGCACCGCGGTTCAGGAGCGCGGGAAGCGGCGAGAGGGCAAAGAACACGCCGGCCGCGAAGGGGGCCAGGTGGAGCAGGAAAGAGGGGCGGAGCCGCAGGTCGGGGATCATGAGCCGGTGGATATAAGCGGCGATCAGCGGGGCCATGAGAAACTGCAGCGGCTCCATCAGGAAGGTGTCACGCGTGAAAGGCGCGTTCTGCCACAGTATCGCCACCAGGGGGTGGGTGATGTTGAAGGAGCCGACGATCATCAGGAGGGCGAGGAGCCGGTTGGCCCTTCTGTTTGCCCGGGTGCGCGCCCACAGCAGGGCCGCGGCAAACAGCCCGACAAGAAAGCCGCCGCCGGCGAAGAAGAACAGGACCATGGTGAACGCCGGAGTCTGCACTACAGCCCCGTCAAAGTTCTTCTTCTTCTACGACCACGTGGCCGGCAGCCCATGGGCGGCGGCGGTCACCTGGTCATCCGTCTCGTCGTTCATTATCTTGGCGGCGAGCACATCACCGTACCTTGTCAGCTCATCCATGGCGGGCCTGCTCGCATCATCCATGGCAATCGCTTTGTCAAAGTTCACCTGGAACCGGCGGAAATCGAGCTTCTCGAAGAAGGTCTTCACAACGCGCACCTGCTCGTCATCCGCGGACTGGAGGAAAGCGCCCAGTATGGGGCCGAGCCATTTCCAGGGCCGGTAATGATTGGGAGCGCCTTTCTTGAGCCGGTGCGGATCCCGCCCGGTGCCCAGGCTGATGAGCGTGGTCTCCGCCGGATCCCATTTCTTGACGATGCACCCCTCGTAGGCCGCCAGGTAGCAGGGGTTGGCATAGGATCCCACACCGCCATCGACATACTGCCCTTCCACCGGCAGGAAGTACGTGGGCACGGCGCAGGAGGCCATGACCGCCTTGACCAGTTTCCAGTCCGCGTATTCTGATTTTCCGGTCTTGATGAATCGCGTGCGGTTCTCTACCAGGTCAAAGGCCGTGATGACGAGGTCCATCGGGCGGATACCTCCCATCGAGATGTCCCCGAGGTTCTTCAGGAGGAACCTTCTCAGATTGCCGGAGGAGTAGCGATAGCGGCAGATGAACCAGAAGGCCGTGCGGAGGCTCTTCCGAAACACCTCGGGGCCCAGCTCAATATAGAGCTGATACATCTTCTCCCCGGTCAATCCTGCGGCAAGCCCTGCAGAGATTATGGATCCCGTGGAGGTTCCTGCCGACAGGTGGAATACCTCCGCGCATTTCCTGCCCCCGAAGGCTCCTCGAGTTTCCAGGTCAGCCAGGGCACGGGCGATCATCGTGCCGCGGATTCCACCGCCGTCAACGGCAATGGCGACATGCCTGCGGAATTCTCTCATACCTCCCGGAGTATATGCCAGCCCGGCAGGACCCGCAATGGTCCGCAGGCCGCCCCGATCAATCAGCCGCGCGGGGCCTCAGATTCCCAGGCGCTTCATGCCGGCTTCGTCATAGCGGGTGCCGGTAACCTTTGACGGCTCGATCGTGCGGCCAAGCTCGTCCAGCTCCGCCTTTGAAAGGGACAATGAGACAGCCGCGATGTTGTCCTTCAGATATTTCTCCTGCCGGGTCCCCGGTATCGGGATGATATCCTCGCCCCTCGACAGGACCCACGCGAGGGCGAGCTGCGCCGCGCTGCAGCCCTTCCTGCCCGCCATGTCTTCGACCTTCTCGACCAGGGGCTTGTTCCGTTCGAAATTGCCGGCTTTCATCCGCGGGTTGATCGACCGGAAATCCCCCCGCGCGAACTGGTGCGGATGCTTGAATGCCCCGGTGAGAAAGCCCCGGCCGAGCGGACTGTATGCAACGAAGCTGATGCCCAGCTCCCGGCAGGTGTCGAGAATCTCCCCTTCCGCGTCGCGCGTCCACAGCGAATACTCGGTCTGGAGCGCCGTGATGGGATGAACCGCGTGCGCCCGCCGGATGGTCTTCGCTCCCGCCTCGGAGAGGCCGAGAAACCTCACCTTGCCCTCCTTCACCAGCTCCGCCATGGCGCCGACCGTCTCCTCGATGGGGACATCGGGGTCCACGCGGTGCTGGTAGTACAGGTCGATATGCTTCACGCCCAGCCGCTTCAGGCTCATCTCGCACGCCGCCCTCACGTATTCGGGCCTGCCGTTCGTGCCCAGGAAGGCGCCGTCGATGCGCCGCATGTTCGCGAACTTTGTAGCGATGATCACCTTGTCCCGCAGTGCGCCGCGGAAGGCATGCGCCAGGAGCATCTCGTTGTGGCCGACGCCGTACATGTCGGCGGTGTCGAAGAATGTGATGCCCAGCTCCACCGCCCTGCGGAGGAGCCCGATCGACGATTCGTCGTCCGACGGGCCGTAGAACTCGGACATTCCCATGCAGCCCAGGCCGATCGCCGAAACCGTGACTCCTGTCTTTCCCAGTGTTCTTGTTTTCACCATGAGAACAAGAATCGTGATACGGGACGGCCGGAGTCAAGTTCCGCTCATTCGCGGCTATTTGACGACAAGCACCTTTCTGATTTCATCGATTCCGGGGGCCACGATCTTGATGAAGTAGATGTTCCGCGACACTGCCCTGCCCGCCCTGTTCCGACCGTCCCAGCTGGCGGAGTAGATTCCCGCGGACTGGTATCCCGCGTACAGGACATTCACGATATCTCCGCCCAGGGAGAATACCTGTATCGTGACTCTCCCGCTCGAGGAAAGGGTGTACGTCAACCGTGTCCTGTCACCGGCCCGGGGATTGATGACGTTTTCCACGATCGTCACGCCGCCTCGCTGCCGGAGGACATCGGAGATCTTGAATGCGTAGGGCCGGACGGTGCGCGGATCATCCGGATCCAGGACCCGCAGGCAATACCTTGTTCCCAGACCGAAATCGGCGGCGAAGAGGAACTCGATAGTATTGCCGTCCGCCACTTCGCCGTCCGCCGCGGGAATGGAGAAGTCACGAAGCAGGTCGAAGTCAGTCCCCGAATCAGCCTGCACGATGGAACGGGCGGCGACGTCCGCCGGCGCCAACCCATCAATTGAAGCGGGAAGCCAGAAGCCGAGCGGTCGGAACGATGAAGGAACTGCCGCGTCGAAAACGATGTCCAACGGGGTGGCGGGCGCGGCCGCCGTGTTGAACCGCGCCTCGAGAGTTATGTCCCGGTCAAGAAGCCTGCCCGGTCCCGTCGAACACCTTGAGCGCGCCCGATTTCGATACCGGAATATCCGTGTGAATCCCGTCATGCGCCCAGACGGGAATCACCACGTCCAGCATGAGCTGGGAAACAGCATGTGTGACCGGGCTCATGGGAAGACCGACCGAATCATAAATCGCATTCAAGGGCACACTGAGCTGGTCAGCAGTCACGTTCGACGCGGCAAGGGGCGCGGCAACGGTCAGGAAGGCTTCCCGGGGCCCGATTGGAACGATGCCGGTCAACGGCGCATAGGTGATGTCTCCCGGTGCGAGCGGATTCAAAGAGACGTCCGTGTAGACCGGTTCGGAGAACTCGATGTAGATGCGCGTGCCGTTGACAGCAGCCAGCGTGACGCCGATCACGGGCGGTGCGTCGTCTGTCGCCGCCACGCCGGTAGATTCGGATTCCATGGCGTAAAGGCCGCTGGAGCTTTTCAGGGAACCACCGCCGCGAACCCTGACGAGCGGTGTGGCGCCGGTGTCAAATGAAGAACCTTTCTGCAAGCTGACGTAAAACACATTGTCACCGCCGGCGCCTGTGGCGTATCCGGCAACCGAGTACCCTGCAACCGCGATATCGAGGCCGGTGAAGTCATCATTCAGATTCTGCAGCGTGGTGATCCTGACCTGCTCGATGAAACCGTCGCTGTTCGAATCCACCGTCTCGCGTGAAACAATGGTGATTGCGGATGGAATGAGCGCAACGGCCCCGGTTGTCTGCGCGCCGGGCATCGGGTTGCCCGCAGCGTCGAACACCGCGTTTCCGTTCGCGGGGATGACCGTGATTGTTTCGAGGCCGTTGGCGACGCCCGTGATGGAGAGGGTGACCCGGATCGCACTTTCACCGCCTGCCAGAGGATTGTCGGAGGTATCTGTCAGGCCTGCAATCGCGGCGCCTGTCGCATTGCCGCCGTTCTGCGCGAATGAGAGGGCCAGGTCTGTCACGATCAAAGCCGAGCTTCCGGTATGGAAAACACCCTCGCTCATCTGGACATCAATGTAGGCGTTCGTAGTCAGCGTGGAGCCGGTGATCAGCGGCACCACCCCGTCCACGTCCAGGTTCTTGTTCGCCGCCAGCGAGCCCGCCGCCCCAGGTGCCGCCAGCGTCAGGGTGGCGTCATTCAGATGCCCGTCCCTTATCGTGGCCCCGTTGGCTGACAGCGACCCGGTTGCCACGTAGTCCAGGTCCCCATTCACGTCCCCGGCTGCCACCGTGTAGCTGAACACCAGCGTGGCAGTCCCGCTCCCGCTGGTGTAGCTCACCGTGCGGTCCACCGCCCCGGTCTCCAGCGTCAACGTCGGCGTCCCCCCCGCCACCGTCACCACCTTGGAGAAGCTCACCTGCACCGTCACCACGTCTGCCAGCTTGATCAGCCCGTCGGCATTGCTGGCGCTCACCCCCGTCACTACCGCCACCACCCCGTCCACGTCCAGGTTCTTGTTCGCCGCAAGGGAGCCCGCCGCCCCAGGTGCCGCCAGCGTCAGGGTGGCGTCATTCAGGTGCCCGTCCCTTATCGTGGCCCCGTTGGCTGACAGCGACCCCGTTGCCACGTAGTCCAGGTCCCCATTCACGTCCCCGGCTGCCACCGTGTAGCTGAACACAAGCGTGGCTGTCCCGCTCCCGCTGGTGTAGCTCACCGTGCGGTCCACCGCCCCGGTCTCCAGCGTCAACGTCGGCGTCCCCCCCGCCACCGTCACCACCTTGGAGAAGCTCACCTGCACCGTCACCACGTCTGCCAGCTTGATCAGCCCGTCGGCATTGCTGGCGCTCACCCCCGTCACTACCGCCACCACCCCGTCCACGTCCAGGTTCTTGTTCGCCGCCAGCGAGCCCGCCGCCCCAGGTGCCGCCAGCGTCAGGGTGGCGTCATTCAGATGCCCGTCCCTTATCGTGGCCCCGTTGGCTGACAGCGACCCCGTTGCCACGTAGTCCAGGTCCCCATTCACGTCCCCGGCTGCCACCGTGTAGCTGAACACAAGCGTGGCTGTCCCGCTCCCGCTGGTGTAGCTCACCGTGCGGTCCACCGCCCCGGTCTCCAGCGTCAACGTCGGTGTCCCCCCCGCCACCGTCACCACCTTGGAGAAGCTCACCTGCACCGTCACCACGTCTGCCAGCTTGATCAGCCCGTCGGCATTGCTGGCACTCACCCCCGTCACTACCGCCACCACCCCGTCCACGTCCAGGTTCTTGTTCGCCGCCAGCGAGCCCGCCGCCCCAGGTGCCGCCAGCGTCAGGGTGGCGTCATTCAGATGCCCGTCCCTTATCGTGGCCCCGTTGGCTGACAGCGACCCCGTTGCCACGTAGTCCAGGTCCCCATTCACGTCCCCGGCTGCCACCGTGTAGCTGAACACAAGCGTGGCAGTCCCGCTCCCGCTGGTGTAGCTCACCGTGCGGTCCACCGCCCCGGTCTCCAGCGTCAACGTCGGCGTCCCCCCTGCCACCGTCACCACCTTGGAGAAGCTCACCTGCACCGTCACCACGTCTGCCAGCTTGATCAGCCCGTCGGCATTGCTGGCGCTCACCCCCGTCACTACCGCCACCACCCCGTCCACGTCCAGGTTCTTGTTCGCCGCAAGGGAGCCCGCCGCCCCAGGTGCCGCCAGCGTCAGGGTGGCGTCATTCAGATGCCCGTCCCTTATCGTGGCCCCGTTGGCTGACAGCGACCCCGTTGCCACGTAGTCCAGGTCCCCATTCACGTCCCCGGCTGCCACCGTGTAGCTGAACACAAGCGTGGCAGTCCCGCTCCCGCTGGTGTAGCTCACCGTGCGGTCCACCGCCCCGGTCTCCAGCGTCAACGTCGGCGTCCCCCCCGCCACCGTCACCACCTTGGAGAAGCTCACCTGCACCGTCACCACGTCTGCCAGCTTGATCAGCCCGTCGGCATTGCTGGCGCTCACCCCCGTCACTACCGCCACCACCCCGTCCACGTCCAGGTTCTTGTTCGCCGCCAGCGAGCCCGCCGCCCCAGGTGCCGCCAGCGTCAGGGTGGCGTCATTCAGATGCCCGTCCCTTATCGTGGCCCCGTTGGCTGACAGCGACCCCGTTGCCACGTAGTCCAGGTCCCCATTCACGTCCCCGGCTGCCACCGTGTAGCTGAACACAAGCGTGGCAGTCCCGCTCCCGCTGGTGTAGCTCACCGTGCGGTCCACCGCCCCGGTCTCCAGCGTCAACGTCGGCGTCCCCCCCGCCACCGTCACCACCTTGGAGAAGCTCACCTGCACCGTCACCACGTCTGCCAGCTTGATCAGCCCGTCGGCATTGCTGGCGCTCACCCCCGTCACTACCGCCACCACCCCGTCCACGTCCAGGTTCTTGTTCGCCGCCAGCGAGCCCGCCGCCCCAGGTGCCGCCAGCGTCAGGGTGGCGTCATTCAGATGCCCGTCCCTTATCGTGGCCCCGTTGGCTGACAGCGACCCCGTTGCCACGTAGTCCAGGTCCCCATTCACGTCCCCGGCTGCCACCGTGTAGCTGAACACAAGCGTGGCAGTCCCGCTCCCGCTGGTGTAGCTCACCGTGCGGTCCACCGCCCCGGTCTCCAGCGTCAACGTCGGCGTCCCCCCTGCCACCGTCACCACCTTGGAGAAGCTCACCTGCACCGTCACCACGTCTGCCAGCTTGATCAGCCCGTCGGCATTGCTGGCGCTCACCCCCGTCACTACCGCCACCACCCCGTCCACGTCCAGGTTCTTGTTCGCCGCAAGGGAGCCCGCCGCCCCAGGTGCCGCCAGCGTCAGGGTGGCGTCATTCAGATGCCCGTCCCGTATCGTGGCCCCGTTGGCTGACAGCGACCCCGTTGCCACGTAGTCCAGGTCCCCATTCACGTCCCCGGCTGCCACCGTGTAGCTGAACACCAGCGTGGCAGTCCCGCTCCCGCTGGTGTAGCTCACCGTGCGGTCCACCGCCCCGGTCTCCAGCGTCAACGTCGGCGTCCCCCCTGCCACCGTCACCACCTTGGAGAAGCTCACCTGCACCGTCACCACGTCTGCCAGCTTGATCAGCCCGTCGGCATTGGGCGAGGTCACATTCGTGACAACGGCGGGAATTCCGTCGCTCACAGTGACGGCTGCAGTCTGGCTGCTGCCGTTTGCCGAAGAATCGGCCACGGAGCCGGAATTGGTGAGCCTGACGCTTCCCGTTTCCATGTTGCCGATGGAGGCAGCAAGCGTGATCACGACAACGTTGTCGTTCGACGTACCACCCGTCGAGAAGCCGGCGCCCTGCGCGTTCGCGCTCAAAGTGGAGAAGCCGCTGAACGTGAAATCCGCTCCGATCACGGAGGAATCCGCGACGCTTTCCGAAAGGGTGACCTGCACCGTGTTGACGCTTAAGGTCCGGGCAGAGAGAATCGCAGGCCCGGCCTTATCCAGCGTGGCAGGCGCGGCATGAGACGCCATGAGTGTGCCGGATGCGTCACGCGCGCCGCCGGCTGAATTATAGGAGATGGCGGGCGTTATGCTCGTGGCCAGCGCCCCGTCCGTGAACGTGAGGTAGATGTCCGCGTCACCGGCCGTGTCCCCGTTGGTCGTGGAGCTGAATGCAAGACCCGCGGCGCCCGCCACCGTGAAACCTCCGGCAGCCGCCGTGATCGTTGCATCATTCATGTTCGCGCTGAAGGTGATACGGACCGCGTCGATGAAGCCGTTGTTGTTCAGATCAAGGGTCTCCACGGCTGTCATGGTCGGTGAAGCGGGAATGTTCGCCGTGACCGCCACGACTGACGTCTGAGTATTGGCGTTTGCAGAGAGATCTTTCAGAAGCCCCGCTGCCGACAGCTTGACGAAACCGGTGTATGCGATGTTCGTCAGGCTGGCCGGGAGTGTGATGACGATCACGTTGTCGTTGGCCGTGCCGCCGGTGGAAAACGCGATGCCCTGGCCGTTTGCGCCCGGCGTCCCGAATCCGGAAAACACGAAATCCGCGGCAAACGCCGTGGCGTCATCCGCGCTCTCTGAAAGCGTAATCTCCACCGTGTTGATCGTCGTCGTGCGCGCGGAAACGATGGCGATCCCCGCCTTGTCGAGGGATGCAGCGGCGGGATACGCCGCGAGAGCAATCGCCGTTGCGTCCTGCACACCGCCCGGAGTGTAGGTGACATTCGGCCGGGACCCGGAGTTGAGAATATTGTCGGTAATCGTCAGGTACATGACGTTGTCACCCGCTGTGCCGCCCGTGTTGAAGCCCGTGACCACTCCCCCCGCCACGGAGAACCAGGCGGTGGTGGTGAAAGTGGCGTCATTCATGTTCCGGTTGAATACCAGCTTGATCCTGTCTATGAAGCCGTCGCTGTCCGTGTCGGCCGTTTCCGCGTAGAGAATCGCCGGTGTTCCCGTGATGCCGTCCGCCACCGCGACAGGAGAGGTCTGCGTGTTCGCATTGCCTGCAGGGTCGTTCACGTAGCCGGTATTCGTGAACCTGGCATTTCCCGTCTCATTGACCCCGATGCTGGCAGCCAGCGTGATGAGAATCACATTGTCGTTCGCGGTCGTGCCCGTTGCAAAGCCGATGCCCGCGGCATTTGCCCCGCCCGTCGTGAACCCTGCGAACGTAAAGTCCCCGCCCCAGACACTGGCGTCGGCAACAGGCTCGCTGAGCGTGATTTCCACCTGTGTCGTCGAAAATGTCCGCGCGCTGATGATCGCCGGGCCGGACTTGTCTGCCGCAGTCTGCGCGGGCTGACTGGGAAGGGCGACAGGTGTCGGGTAATTGTCCGTCACGCTCCCCGCGGTGTAGCTGACGCCCGGCATGGCCCCGGTGCCCAGGACTCCATCCGTGAGGGTGAGGTACTCCACCGTATCATTGCCCGGTCCCGCCTGTCGTGAACCCGGTCACCGTGGCCCCTGACACGGAGAAATCGCTGGTGCTTGTGAAGGTGGAATCCTTCATGTTCTTGGTAAAAACGAGCTTGATGCCGTCGATGTACCCGTCGCTGTTCGCGTCCGTGGTTTCCGCGCTCAGGAGCATGGGCGAGGGGCTGATTCCCGCTGAAACGGCCACGGTCCCGGTCTGCGTGCTCGTATTGCCCGCCGGATCTCCGATAACTCCGGCCGCGGAGAACTGCGCAAAGCCTGTTTCGGCGACGCCGATCGACGCGGCAAGCGTGACAACCACGATATTGTCGTTCGCCGCGCTTCCCGTGTCGAACCCGGTTCCCGCCGCATTGGCTCCCCCGTTGCAAAACCCGAGAACGTAAAGTCGCCGCCGTTCATCGTCGTATCATCCACCGGCTCGGAAAGCGTCAGCTCCACGGTGTTGACGGTGCGCGTCCGCGCGCTGAGGATTGCCGGCCCCGCCCTGTCAGCCGCTGTCAGCGGGCCCTGGTCAGGCAGAGCGTGAGGAGTTCCATCATTGTCGGTGATATTGGCCCCGACGACGTCCGTGTCGTAGGAGAACTGAACCGTCTGGCCCGATTTCAACACCCCGTCCGTGAAGGTAATGTAAACGTCATTGTCATTGGCCGTGTCCCCGTTTGTCGTCGAGCTGAATGCAAGACCTGAGGCTCCCGCGATTGCGAAACCGGTGGCCGCCGCGGCGATGGAAGAATCCTTGATGTTCTTGTTGAAGATGACGTGCAGCGCGTCGAGAGAGCCGTCGCTATTGAGATCGCATGTCTCGACGCCCGTGATGAAAGGATTTGCGTCGAGGATGGTATAGGTCCTGTCATCCACTGCCTGGTAGGTGGCACCGTCGTCCCAGGAGAGCTCGAGGTGGCCGGCGGACGCGCTGTTCAGGTTCACGAAGGCGAGCCGGGTAATCGACCCGATGGTCAACTTGCTCGGGGTGATGCCGACGGAAACAGGCGTAAAGGTGCCGGTGACCTGGATCCGCATTGTCCTGCTGTCGGGATACGTGGCAGCGGGGTTGACGCTGCCGCTGCCGTTCACGGTGAACGTGGGATTGGTCACGCTGGTATCCCACGCGCAGTCCAGGCTCGCGGGGATCCTGATCCTCAGGAACTGCCCGACGGTGAAATACGGTGACACGAGCGCGTCCACCAGGACGATCTCATTCAGGTTGAGCGGACCGGCCCCGGGGGAAATGTCATCGAGTAGTAGGACGCTATGCTGGGCGAGTTGTTGAGCACGAAGCTCGCCGTCACGAAGGCGGATGAATGCGACCCGAAGATGTCACTGGAACCGTAGCCGTCCCAGTACGCCGCCACGTCCACCGTGCCGGCGGGCGAAGGTTTCCTGATAGTCAGGTATCCCATGCCGCTCGGGTCGGTCTTTATCATCGCCGTGGTGATATTGTTCGTGCTGCCGGCATTGACCGCCGTGATATTTCCTCCATTGTTGAGGGTCACGTAGATGTTCCGGGACAGGGGAAGAGGCGAGTTGCTGTAGTCGACGACCTGCAGATTGACGGTCACCGTGTCATTGTCGTCCGCAATCGCAACCCCGCTCGAAGAGTAGGAGTTGAATCCCAGCGGCGGAACGACGACCTCCTTGGTGAATGTCATGACCACGTGGTCAGCCGGGGGAGCCGTGTACGGCGTGGCATACAGGGGATAGAGCTCCCCGGTGACGCTGTTCTTGAACCACACCTCGGCCACATCTATTCCGTCTGTCCCCGCTGCGCCCTCCGTGTACACCGCCTTCCATGTCGAGTTCTTCTGTGCAGAGCCAATGGCAAAGCTCTTCTGCGCGGTAGTTCCGTTCGTCGAGGCAGTGAGGGAGCCCTGGGAGACGTTGGCATTGTCGTACAGCGTGCCGGTATTGTTGTTGTCGAAGTCGTAGTTCCACGCGACAATGCTGCCGGTGGCAGTGTCGGGAACGAAGGGATAGAACGAATAGGATTTCCCTCCGCCTCTGACAAAGGGCACGCCCAGCACGTATGCGAATGCCCTGATCGTGCTCACGCCCGTCGGAGCTCCGGTGTTGGTGAACGAGACGTCATACTGGTAGGAGTTCTTCGTCGGCGCGCCGCCCGTGGCCTCCACGGTGATCTTGAAATAGTACTTGTTCCCGATATGCTCGCCCTGCGTCGGGGACACCCCGCCGAAGTATGCCCAGCCTGCCGTATTCCATCCCACGGCGTTGTCCCAGTGCCAGTCCAGCATGTTGCCGATGTATTTGTCGTTGCCCGCGACGATCAATCCCCGGGCGCTCGGATCGCTGTAGCATCCCGGCCCTCCGAAGAGATTGAACCGGGACATCGACAGGCCGCCCTCGTCCGGCGCGGCGCCGGTCACGCCGGGATTGTTCACCGCGAAGTAGAGTGTGGAGGTGATGCTGTCGGGCACCTCGAAAAAAACGGTCTGCATGAAGTCCTGGTCCCCATCGATCGCGTTTCTCGTGCTGCTGAGATACGCGTTGGGGTCAGAGGGCATTCTACTCTGGGCAGAGAGAGGAACCGGGAGGAGGATTGAGGCGATGAGAAGAGCCAGCGACGTTTTCAAGGCGCACCACATACAAGTTTAGCGCAAAAAGCCCCCACTCTCTAAATCGACAATAAGGCGCTTTTTCCAGACTGGAACGGATGTGGGGACAGGTTGGCGCGCGCAGATTCACGGCGCTGTGGAGAGGCCGCCGATGCCGGGCCGGCGGCCCTCTCCGGGCGCTGTCAGGCCTTCTTGACCGGGAGCCAGACCTCGCAGTAGTAGTCCGCGGCCCTGGTGTCTCCCATCGAGTAGACCTCCAGGTCAGGACTGCTGGCATGCTCGTAGCCGGACGTCGGAAACCATTCCGAGTAGATGCGCCTCCAGACATCCTGGATTGCACCGGGCAGGGGCCCACGCGAGCCGAACACGGCCCAGGTCCCGGCAGGCACCGCCACATCCGTGCAGCCCCTGGGAAGGGCCTTCCGCGCCTGGGCGTCCTTCGGACGCTCGATCCCGACGAGATAAGTGAAGGTATTGGTCTTGTCGTCGAAATCGTTGACGCATATGCCCATGACACCCAGCTTTGTATCTTTCGGCATCGCGCGCTCCAGAGCCTTCACGTGCCCCTTGCCGTTGCACTCATCCCAGAATGCCGGAATTTGACGTAAGTTCGCACCATTTTCAGTGCTCGCGCGGATTGTGAGGCCCGTCACGGCAAACTCGTCCCGCTTCTCGATCCTGAACTCCATTGCCACATCTCCCTTCAGGACAACAGAGAAGGACATTCGCGGCCATACCTGCAGACGCACGCCGCCCGCCCGTGCTTCGCTCGGCGTGATGCCGAACTCGCGTTTGAACGCCCTGGCAAAGGCGTCCGGCGAGTCATACCCGAACCGGAGCGCCAGGTCTGTCACGCGCACTTCTCCCTCGGAAAGCTCCAGCGCGGCCCGGCTGAGCCGGCGCCGCCTGACGTACTCGCCGACGGTCACTCCGGTGACCACCTGGAACATCCTGAGAAAGTGGAAAGTCGAACAGTTCGCCTCGGCCGCGGCGCTCCTGAATTCGATCTCCCCGTCCAGGCCCCGTTCAAGGTAGTCCATGGCGGCTTCCATGCGTTCCTGCCAGTTGATGCGCCGTCCTCCTCTTCGTCCCACAAGATACTACCTCGGATGGCGGCGCGCCGGCCCGACATTCATTGCGCTCTTCAGACGGGTCTCTCCAGCGCCGCCCGATCCCATCCCGAGAGGCTGGCAGCCGCTTCATACGTGCTGCCGCAAAAGTCCAGGAGGGCCTGCTCGGGATTGTCCGCTGTACGCATGTCCTCATAGCGGAACAGGAACTCGCGCAGCTGAGGATGGTAGAACGCGGCGGCGGGCAGGATGGCGGCGCTCCTGAGACCGGGAGGCTCCGGAGCGGCATAGGCGTAGAAGGCCGGCTCTTGAAAGGTCTCTCCGCCGGGCCAGAAGCCGCAGCTGATGACCTCGTGCGAGTAGCCCTCTTTCGTCATCACGTCCGCTCCCACGCGTTCGGGAGCGCGCCGGCCCGAGAAAAAGCTCACTGCCAGGTCGAAGCTTCCCCAGAAAAAATGGACCGGGCTGCACTTGCCGATGAACCGGGACCGGTGGCGCCTGAGGACCATTGCAGTCTCGAGCAGGATCCGCCAGAACCGGGCGGCGTAGACAGGATCGTATGAGGCGTGCTGTTCGTCCTGGTCGCAGGGAATCGGGTTCTCTATTTCACTGGGAACCGGGTTGATGGCGACTTTGATCTCCAGGGCGCGCAGGCATTCCATGAACTCACGGTAGAGCTCGGCAACGGAGCGGGGAACCAGCGGCATGGCCCTGGAAGTGCCATCTGACGCGAGTATCAGCAGCCTGTGGTCGATGAAGTCGAACTGGACCTCAAAGACCCTGCCCTGTTTGTCATTGAAGGGGATGGGGCCCGTGGTCAGCCCGCGGACCGTCACCCGCAGCGAAATGTGCCACCAGTGATTCTCATACGGGTTCAGCTTCAGCTTGACCTTGCCCACGATCTGGGTCCACAGGTGAAGCGTGTCGAGCGTGTCCTTCCACGCACTGTAAGAAAGGGCCGGCCACTTTTCTTCCATGGCTATTCGAACGCGACCTCATCCACGTAGCACCACATCCAGTTCTCCCCCGGCTCCAGGGACTTGATGATCGGGTGACTGGTCTCGTGGAAATGCTTCGTTGCGTGCCTGTTCTTCGACTGGTCGCAGCACCCCACGTGACCGCAGGTGAGGCACAGGCGGAGATGCACCCAGGAATCGCCCGTCTTCAGACAATCCTCGCACCCTTCCGTGTTCGGCGAGACGTCCCTTATCTGGTCGAGATGTGCGCATATCGGCTGAGGCGGTTTCTTCTTTTTCATCCGGAGTAATATAGGCAAAATTCCCCGAATAGTGGCGGCGGAATTGCCGGCGCTCGCCTATCGCGTTGTCGGCCTGTCCTTGTCGGTAATCCATTCGCTCCACGAGCCGACATACAGCCGGGGCAATCCCTTCCCCGCATGCGCGCAGGCAAGCACCGCGTGCGCCGCGGTCACACCCGAGCCGCAATAGAAGATGGTATGCTCTGCGTCCCTGCCTCCCATGGCGGATTCATACAACCGTGCGATCTCTTCGGCCGGTTTGAAATGCCCATCCGGGCGGAGCGCCGAGGCGTAAGGCGCCGAAGCAGCGCCCGTGATATGTCCCGCCTTCGAGTCGATGGTCTCATTCTCACCCCGGTAGCGCTCGGCAGCCCTTGCATCGAGGACGACCCAGCCGGGATCGTTCAGGACTGAGAGCACGTGCCGCGCCTCCACCGCGAGCTCGGGCCTGAACGCGGCAACGAACCTGGACAGGGGCCTGGATTCAGGTCCGCCGCCGCACGGCAGCCCTGCCCCGGTCCAGGCCTTGAACCCGCCGTCAAGGACAGCCGCGGCGTCGTGGCCTGCCCACTTCAGGAGCCACCACAGCCTGGCGGCCGCAAACGCCCCTGTAGACTCATCGTATGCAATGACCTGTGTCCTGGGCCCGATCCCCAGGCGTGAGAAAACCTCGACAATCGATTCCCGCTCCGGCAAGGGATGGCGTCCCGTGCGGCCCGGCACAATTTGACCCGCCAGGTCCTTGTCGAGGTCCGCGTAGACCGCGCCCTTGATATGGGAGGCGAGATAGTCCTTCTTACCGCCCCCGGGGTCGCGGATGACGAACCGGCAGTCCACGAACGCCCAGTTCGGATCAGCAAGGTGCTCTCGCCCCGTTGCGACGTCTATCAGCGTTGTATGCGTCATTTCACTGCTCCTCTGCGCGGTGCATCAACCGCGCCGCAACAGGAACCCGCCCCCCTGCCCCCCTCCCTCGCCGCCCTCATCCTCTGCCGGCCCGGGCGGGGCGCTGGCCAGGTCCCCGATCTTCACCTTCTGCGCGTCGAACTTCGCCGCCGCCGCCATCATGGCATCCAGCGCCGCATCGGCGCTCATGGCAGCCCCTCGGCGGAAGCGAAGCGGATTGAGCCGCGCCACGACGAATGCCTTCAGATAGGGGCTCGTGAATCCCCGTTCCTTCAGGGCAGCCACCGCCTTGGCGACCATGTCGTCCAGGGCCAGGAGCTTCTCTGCACGTCCCTCCCGTGCCTGCAGGGCCTCCGGCAGGGGCGAATCGAGGAAAGCTTCCACGCGCCGGAGAACCGGATGGTAGGCGCCTCCGCTCAGGCGGCCGCGCTTCTCGTAGGCCAATCCGAGGGTGAGATAGTCAGGCTCTTCGAACTCGAGCGCGAAATCCTTCTCGGGCCGCGGGTCGAGCTCCGCCAGGGAACGGGCCATGCGGATGACCTCCAGCGACTTCTCCCGCAGATTGTGTCCCTTCTCCGTGTTCATGGCGAGGATCTGGTATGCCACGGAGATCTCGGGAACAATCACCGCGAGGATGGAGCGGGCGCCGAGCTTCCGCATGGCAGAGAGCCTGTGGTGGCCGTTGGGAGTCCAGAATTCCCCTTCCGCCGTGCGTACCGCAATGATGGGATCCAGGAACCGACCCATGCGCCCGATGACATCACCGAGCCTCTCCACGTGGGTCTTCGAAATGTCGCGCTGAAACGGCGTCGGTCCCACCTTCTCGATGGGGAGGCTCGCAACGAGATGCCAGTGCCCTCCCACCGGATCCCGATAGCTCCCGACCACTCCCCCGCCGCTCTCCCGGATGGCCTGCCCCAGGCCCTCGATCTCCGCGGGCGGCGTATCACCGGTCACGTCGGGAGCGGTCAATCCCTTGATCGACGCTGCCCCCTTCTTTCGGCGCGGCGTGGCTGATTTCTTTGCAGCCTTCTTGGCCATGACGCCCCCCTTCGAGGCAAGCCTATCATGCGCGGAGCATCAGCGGCGAGAGGCGCGGTGGCGCGCGGGGACAGTCTCCCGAGCTGCGTCGGGGTCCCTGCTCAAAACGCCCGCTCGTCCGCCGAAGGACCGTAGATCGATGGAACGGGCAGATTGTTGAGGCGCATGTAGACGGTCAACTGGCCCCGGTGATGGATGAGGTGGTTGATCGTCGGCCCTATGTTGTCCTTCTTTGGCATGGTCACGAGCACCTGTCCGTTGTTCTTGAGATGGAAAGGCTCCTCGAGCGCTTCATCCGAGATGTGCAGCAGGGCATTCCTGGCCTTCTCGAGGTTCTCGTCGAAATGGTGCACCAGCTCAGCCGTGGTCTTCGCCTTGAAATGATCGAACTTCGCGAAGTCGATCTCCGATGTCTCGACCATCTGCCGGATCCACAGGGGAATCTCGGCAACCAGCAGGGAGAGATAGCCCAGCGGCATCGACTTCTCGTGCGGCTTCCAGCCAAACAGGCTCTCGGGAATTCTCTCCAGGCATTTCCGACAGGCGGTAGATTCCGCCTCCAATTCATTCAGGAACATCTTTCCCAGTGTGTTTTTGACCTTCATGGGGAACAAGATAATGATTGAAAGGCGGGAAAGGGAACCGCGCACGCCCGGCTGGCACTTGACGGCCGCGCGCCTGAAGGCAAGAATCGGAAGGTCTATGGAGTTCAAACGACTTTTTACACCTCAGGAGGCAGAGAGCGCCCTGCCCCTCGTGCGGCAGATCGTGGCCGATATTCTCGAGACAGCCCGCAGGATCCGGGAGCTGGATGAGAACGAGCGGTGACCTTCCCCGCCTGCAGGCCGAGCTGGAGGAGCACCTCATGGAGCTCGAAGGCGTGGGATGCTTTTTCAAGGACTGGAACTTCTCGGTCGGTCTTGTCGACTTCCCTGCCGTGATCGACGGAGAGACGGTATTCCTGTGCTGGCGAAGCGACGAGAGCGAGCTTGCCTGGTATCACCCGATCGAGCAGGGCTATCAAGGGCGCAAGCCGCTGCCCCGCGCATCCCTCGTCGAGTGACGTGGGAACCATGATCCTCGTCGTCAGTATCCTCGCCGCTACGGCGCTCCTCTCCGGTCAGCTCACCGCGTACATGGTCTTCCGCAGCCGAGGCTCGCGCAGCGCCGTTTTCATGGCCCTCATCATGGGCGCAACCGCCTGGTGGGCCGCGTGGAATGCGCTGGAATACCTGGCCCCTGGACTCCCGGTCAAGCTCGTCTTCGCGAACCTGGAGTACCTGGCAATATCCGCCATCCCTGTCCTCTGGTTCGCCCTCGGATCCTCGCTCGAACAGAGCGAGCGCGGCGTCGCCGCCAGGCGGCCCCCCCTGGTGATATGGATCGTCCCCGCTGTCACGGCCGCCCTGGTCTGGACCGACCCTTCCCTGGGTTTCGTCCGCCACTCGTTCCGCCTGGAGGCAGCGTCCGGCTTCTCGGTGATCGCCAAGGAGTTCGGGCCATGGTTCTGGGTGCATTCCGCCTATTCCTATATCTTCATCATCGTGGGCACCGTGCTCATCCTCAAGGCGCTGCACGCAAGCCGCGGCACCCGGCGAGCCCAGCGGATCACGCTGATCATCGGCACCCTCCTCCCCGTGGCAGCGAACCTCAGCTACCTGACGGGGACATTCCCCGTTGAGAGGATC
Organism: uncultured Spirochaetota bacterium; assembly: GCA_963734545.1. Lineage (GTDB taxonomy): Bacteria > Spirochaetota > Spirochaetia > SZUA-6 > Fen-1364 > Fen-1364. The sequence continues at coordinate 397,747 of CAVTHO010000004.1, forward strand.
GATCCGACTCCCCTCGCTTTTTCGCTGACGGGGCTCCTGGCCGTGCTCAATCTCACTCGATTCCGCTTTCTCGCTCTCGTGACCACCGCGCAGGCGACCGCCATCGAGCAGCTCCGCAATGCGGTCCTTGTTCTCGACCGGGACGGGCACCTCGCGTATGCGAACGACGCAGCCCGCAGCTCCTTCGCAACCGGCGAAAAAGACGTCGGCAAGAAGCTGGTCGATATGGGTCCCCCTTTTGCCGATCTGCCGTTGGCCCGCGGAGCCGGGAGTGCCGCGCGCACCGAGGATCCCGTGCTGCCTCACGCCGGGCTTCTGTATGAGACGCGCACCGGTGACATCGTGAGGCGCGGGAGACGCATCGGCTCCGTGGTGACGTTCTTCGACGTGACGCGCCGCGCGGCCGCCGAGGAGGAGCTGAAAAAGGCCAATCTCCTCCTGGAGCAGAGGATAGCGGAAAGGACCCGTGCCCTGGAGGAAAGCAATCTCAAGCTCACGGAGGAGCTCGAGCATCGCAAGCGCGCGGAGCGGCAGCTCTCCCACGACGTTCTCCATGACGTCCTGACAGGCATGGCCAACCGCAGCCTGGCGCTGAGCCGGATCGAGCAGCTCGTCCTGCGCAGCCATCGCGATCCCGCGATGTCCTACGCGATTCTCCACCTGGATTTCGACGGGTTCAAGACGATCAATGACAGGTTCGGTCACAGCGCGGGAGACTCGTTCCTGTGCGAGGTGGCCTCACGGTTGAAGCGGAGCGTGCGGGAGGTCGACCTGGCAGCCCGGGTGGGAGGGGACGAGTTCGTCGTTCTCCTGGACGGATTCGTCACCGCCCAGAACCTTGAAGAGATCACGGATCGTGTCGTCGACAATCTCTGCCTCCCCATCTATTTCGGATCGAGCGCGGTGGTCCCGTCGGCAAGCATCGGCATCGTCATTGGCCGGCCCGACTACAAGGATCCGCAGGCAATCCTGCATGACGCGGAAATCGCCATGCACAAGGCCAAATCCTCGGGCAGAAACCTGCGGGTGGTCTTCTCGGAAGAAATGCGTCTCCAGGTGGACGAGCGCAACCTCCTGTCGGCGTCTCTGCGGACCGCTATCGCCTCCGGCGGAATCTCCCTGGCGTTTCAGCCGATCGTCCGCATGGACGGCTCGATTGCCGGCTGGGAAGTGCTGGCACGCTGGAAACACGAGCGCCTGGGCCCCATCGGTCCGGACCGGTTCATACCGATCGCCGAAGAGTCCGGCCTGATCATTCCGTTGGGCGCCTACATTCTCATAGAGACCTTGAAAATCGCCGCCGACCTCCGCGGCGAAGGCCTTCTGGATGACGGCAGGGGGGGAGTGATGTTCTTTGCCGTCAACGTCTCCGCCATCCAGTTCGGACAGCGGGACTTCGCGGAGTTCGTCCTCTCCACCATGGATCGGCTGGAGCTCCCGCGCGCAATGCTCCATCTGGAGCTCACCGAGAGCGCCATCATGGAAGACCGTGACGTCGCGACGCATGTCATAGAACAGCTCTCCGCCGAGGGGATCAATTTCAAGCTGGATGATTTCGGCACGGGGTATTCTTCACTCGGATATCTCCACAGGATCCCCATCAACTGCGTGAAGATCGACCGCAGCTTTATTTCGAGAATGGATCTCCTGCAGGCAGACCAGACTTCAGCAGGGATCGTGCGCGGCATGATCTCGCTCTCCCACGAGCTGCGCAAGACGGTCGTGGCGGAGGGGATCGAGACGGAAGCGCAGTCGCGGATGCTTCGGGAATGCGGATGCGATTTTGCGCAGGGGTACTACTTCGCAAGGCCCATGGACAAGACCGCGCTGTTTGAATCACTGCGCAAGACAAAAGATCACGAACGGATCGGGCCGTAAGCGGCAAGGAACGCGCGCACCCCGGCCTCCGCAAATTTCTCGAGCTCTTCCGGCGTGAAGGTTCCGCCGAACATGGTCTTGTCCAGCGGCATCATCACGATCAGTCCGGCAAAATGCATGGCTGCAATTTCCGCATCATCCAGCCTGAGGAGACCCCGCTCAGCGAGGCGCCGGAATGCGGCTGCCAGCGCAGAGACCGTGCGCCCGGGCGCCTGCGCGTAGTAGGTGCGGGCAATCTCGGGAAATCGGGCAGATTCCATGACCACGAGCCTTCGAAGCTGAATCACCTGGGGGCTGAAGACGGTGGTGACATAGCGGGATGCAATCTCGCGAAGGTCCTCCTCCAGATGTTCCGTCCTCTGCAGCATGGGGGTAATGGTCTCGATGAACTGTGCGGCGCGCGCGGTAGTGCTGGCGATCAGCCCGGTGAAAAGCCTCTCCTTGTCCGCGAAATGCTTGTAGATTGTCTGCTTGGAGACCCCGGCCTGGGCCGCGATTTCATCCATGCTGGTGGCCAGGTATCCCTTGCTGAGGAAAAGAGCTGCCGCCGCCTCGGTGATCACGCCGGCGCTTGCCAGCCTGCCTGCCCTCTTTTTCTTCGGAGCTGAAGAAGTCATTTCAGGCGCCCTCCCCTCTGTCTCAAAAAATGTATCAAAATAGTACTGGACGGTCCAGTACCAAGATGTATATCTTCCATCAGATTACAGTACTGGACCGTCCAGATCTAAGCTATCAGGAGAGGGCGGAGGCGACGGATGGAGCTACATCTTGAGCGATCTGAAGACGCTCCTGGAAACCGGCAAGTCATTGCGCCAAGGCGCATAGGGGGAGAGAGATGAACACAAAGGGAACGAACATCCTGCTCGGCTGCGGGCTCGTAGCAGGCCCGCTGTGGGTGGTTGTGGTCCTCATACAGATGATTGTGCGCCCGGGGTTCGACATCACCCGGCATGCGGCCAGCGTGTTGAGCCTGGGCGACCTTGGATGGATTCAGATCACCAACTTCATCCTGTCCGGAGCGCTCGTCATTGCCGGCGCAGTCGGGATGCGGCGGGCCCTGCATCCGGGACGGGCGGGAACCTGGGGGCCGATCCTGATCGGCCTCTACGGGTTGGGTCTCATAGCCGCAGGAATCTTCCCCCCTGACCCGATGAACGGGTTCCCCCCGGGCACAGCGGATGTTCCCGGGCAGATGAGCGGGCACGGCCTCCTTCACTTTGTCGCAGCCGCGGCAGGGTTTCTTTCTCTCATCGCGGCGTCCTGTTTTGTATTTGCCCGCAGATTCGCAGGGCTGAAGCAGCGGGGATGGGTTGCGTACTCGATCGCGACCGGAGCGCTCTTCTTCGTCACCTGGGCGGCGCTGGGGGCCACGGGTTCCCGCATCGGATGGATCGCGGTGCTCTTTGCCGTGGCCGTGGTCTTCGGCTGGACCTGGATCACAGTGGTGGCGGCCCGGCTGATGCGGTCAGAACGGCGATAATTGGACGCCTCCAATCGGCAGTCGACCCCGCCTTACTTCGCGCCCTGGCGCTCTGGAGCTGCCCGCGGACTCCCCTCTCCTCCCCTGGTGAGCAGGCCATTGAGGGCGAGCCCCCCCAGCACGACGAATGTGCCGACGAGTCTCCTCGCGTCAAAAGCTCCCTCCGTCACAGCATCGATGAGGACTCCGGTGAGCGCCTGGCCGGAAAACAGGAGCAGGGTCGCAGAAAAGGCCGGCATACGCGGGAAGATGAGGTTCACGGCCGATACCACAGCGACACCCATGAGCCCGCCGCCGAGGGCGAGGAAGGGACCTGCGGTCACGACCGCGTGCGCCGCCAGTGCTGCCGGCGGCCGGACCGCGGCGACAATCACGAGAGTCGTCGCAAGACCGACCAGGTAGTTGGCGCGCGTGCTCCGCAGTATGCCCTTCCTTCGGCCGAGCTCGGAATTGAGGACGAAGGTGAGGCCGGGGAGCACGCCCGACGCAAGAGCGGCAAGCATGGCAGGCACGCTCGAGCCTCCGCTCCGCGCGGCCGTTCCCATTATCGCCACCCCCGCGATGGCCAGGCCTATGCCCGGCAGCCGGCGCGCAGACAGGGGATACCTGGCGCGTCCCAGGAAGCCGGTTGCATCCACTGCCGCGGAGAAGAGGGTCTGGCCGAGCAGCGCAAGGGCCACGGCCAGTGAGGCGCCGAGAGCGTTGAAAGCATAGATACTGGAGAACACGGTACCGACGCCGACGAAACCGCCGAGGTAATAGTACACGGGAAGGCGCCCCTGCCCGAGGCCCCCTTTCTCCCGCTTCACGAGCAGGACTGCAGAGACCGCCGCGAGTCCCGCCATGTGAATGACGAGAGTGGCGACAAGGTTGCCGGTGATGCCCGCAAGCCGGCTGTTGACGCCGGACATGAGAGTGATGAGAGCGCCGACCAGAGGCATGAGAGCGCTGTACATGTGCGGGCCTCCCTTCCCCTGCGTCGAGTATCCCGTCATACTCGAGAATGCAATAGGACATATGTCCCATTGGCGCAGAAAGGGAGCGTCCCATGGACTCGGTGCGCAGCTACGTACGTCGCCATTCCCTGGACAGCCTTCTGTCCGGGGACCTTCTCGAGGCGCTGCAGCCGCTGCGTCGAAAGCCTGGCGAGCTCATCATCAGGGCAGGGGATCCGGTCCGGGATCTTCTGTTCTTCGTCGAAGGCCGGATCAAGATCTACAGCGTCCTGGAAAACGGCCAGAGCCTTCTCGCGGCCATTTACAGGCCTTTCGACGTTCTGGGCGAGGTGGAGCTCTTCGCCTCCCGGCACTATACCCTGAGCGTCGAGGCGCTCACGGAGACGATCTGCCTCGGCCTCCCGGTCGCGGCAATACGGAAGAGCGCAGACCGCAACTATCGCCTCTTCATGTACCTCTGCGGCCGACTGGGCGCCAAGCTCAAGGACCGGATCATCGCCGAGTCGATCAACCTGCGCTATCCGGTGGAGAATCGCCTCGCGAGCTACCTCCTTGCCTCGACGGACGGCGAGGGCTGGATCCTGGGCACCGACGATCTCGGGGAGCTCGCGGATTTTCTCGGGGCAAGCTATCGCCAGCTCGGCCGCGTCGTGCGCCGGTTTCGAGCCGCCGGCATCCTGGACCGCACGAGGGGCCGGATCCGCGTCCAGGACAGGGCGAGGCTCGCGCCTCTCGCTCGCGACCTGTACGTCCGATCCGACAGCCAGATCAAGCCAGGGGCTTTCTCGAAGTAGCTCCTCCACTATGCTGTTGTCCATGCCGAATATTTTCTCAACCGGGCGCGGGGGAAGTCCGGCGGTGTTGAATACTGAAGACGCGTGAAGCTCCGCCGATTTTCCCACTGTTGCACGGATCCATTCGGCGGTATTCTGCTGAAAACAAGGGAGTAAAACTGTATGAGACGCGTTGCGGCAATTCTTATCGTGCTGTTCCTGGCGTGTCCCCTCCTCTTCGTCTCGTTTGTCACCATCGCCGTGAGCACTTGGACCCTGGACCGCCACTTCTACCTCTCGCTTCTCGATGACGAGCGGCTTTTCCAGGTCCCTGACGCCGTGAGCTCGGCATCCTGGTCGGAGTCGGTCATCGAGGGCTCCGGTGGCCTCCAATGGAAGTCCGTCGGCAGGGCGGCCGGGGCTGTCCTGACCCCGGAGTACCTGCGGGGCCAGACGGCCCGGGTGGTGAACCAGGCGTTCGACTATTTCGACGGCAGGAGCCGAAGGTTCGACATCTCCATCGACACGACGCCGGTCAAGAAAGCGCTGCAGGGTGATGCCGGCAGGAAGTTCGCCCGGCTCCTTGCGGAGGATCTCCCTGTCAGCGGAAGCGCCGCTGGCTTCAAGCTGAAACCCGGAAGGCTTCCGGTCTCACGGCCCGCGAGCGTGCCAGTTGACCGCGCGGCAGCGATCATTCTGGCAGGGCTTCCGTCATTCATGAGCACGATCCCGGATACCGTCCGGCTCAGCGACGATCCGTGGGCCGGCGGTCCGAGGTTCCCTCTCTTCGGGGCACTCCTGGCGTCATGCATCATCCTGCTCGTGATCGCCGGCGGATTCCTGACGGCAGCGGCATTCGTCGGTGGGGAGACGGGATTCGAGCGGCTGCAGTGGTTCGGCTGGTCCCTCCTCGCGCCGGCTGCCGGCGTGCTCCTGATGGGGCTCCTGGTCACGCTGGGCTCGTTCACACCCTTGATGCGCGGGGCCATCGAAAGCGGGCAGCTTCAGCCTCTTGGTTTCAGCGCGTCCTTCATCTCCGCCCTCATTGACGCCGCTCGCCACGTCCTCACCCGCGTGGGTATCGGATTCCTTGCCACGGGCGGCATCGGCGCAGGGATCTCACTGGGGCTGCTGGCGTGGAGCTGGTCGATCCCGCGCGATGAAAGGAAGAAAGCGGCCGCGCCCCAAACTGAAGAACAGGGAACGGTTCCCGGCGCCTGAACGCGTGAATACCGACCCGGCGGGCGCAGCTACCTGCCGTACGCCTTTTGCAGCGCCTTGATGTCGAGCTTCTCCATCTTCAGTATCGCTGCCATGACCTTGTTCGACCGGGCCGGGTCCTTGTCGGTGATCATGGCGGCAAGCGCAGAGGGGACGATCTGCCAGGAGACGCCATACCTGTCCCGGACCCAGCCGCACTGCTCTTTCTGCCCGCCCTCGGAAAGCTTGTCCCACAGCTCATCGATTTCCTTCTGCGTATCGCAGTTGATATAGAACGAGATGCCGGGCGTGAACGTGAAATCGTGTTCCCCGTTGCTGTCCATGGCCATGAACTCCTGGCCGCCCAGGGAGAACCTGGCGTGCATGACGGTTCCCTCGGGCTCGCCCTGGCCCGGGCCGTAGCGCTCGACCTGCTCGATGCGGGAGCTCCCCAGCAGGGAGACATAGTGCTTGATTGCCTCCTCGGTCTTTCCATGCTGCTTCCCGACAAACATGAGGAACGGGGTGATCTTCTTTGCTCCGCCGGTTAGATTGAGCTGCCGAGCTGGAAGGAGACGGTGAGCACGGTCCCCTTGGGCGCAGGACCCGAATCTCCGTAGTAGGCTTTGGCCGCGATTTTCGAACTGTCAAAGAGCGATGTATAGAACTTTGCGGCTTCCTCGGCCTGGGTGTCGAACCACAGGAACGGAACGATCTTCTGCATACAGCCCCTCCTTCACTTCTCGCTTAACGGCCCTCGGGGTACAGGACGACCTGCAGGTAGGCATCCGGCCTGAGCAGCTCCCCTGCCTTTGCCCGGAGGCTCTGCGCGGTGACGGCCGCGAGCCTCTTGTCGAAATCAAGCATGGCGCGGGGGTCGAGCCCGTTGAGGGAGAGCATCTGCAGGGTGCCCAGCCAGTACCCGTTTTCCCGCAGGTTCTGCTCGTGCTCGCGGCTGAGCATTTCCTTCACATTGGCCACGTCCACCTGGTTCGGGCCCTGCTCCCTCATGCGCGAGACCTCGCGGAGGGCAAGGCCGGTCATGGCCTCGACGTTCTGCGGCGCGCAGCCGAACCCGATGCTGACCGTGTACTCCTCGGTCGGGAACCGGTTGAGCTGCGCGCTCACCCCTGCATCGTAGGAACCGCCGGCCTCCTCCCGGACGACCTCCCGGATCCGGATGTCCATGACGCGCCCCAGCGCCGCCACCTGCAGGCTGTTCGCGAGCGACCATGGCGTGCTCCCGCTGTACAGCAGCTCGACCCTGCTCTGCGGCTCCAGTCCCTTCCTGACCTCTTTGCGCACGATGCCTTTCGGGGGCCTGATGCCGACGTCTCTCCACGACTCCACGCGTCCCTGGGACGGCAGGGAGCCGAGGTAGCGGCGGACGAGCGGCTCGATGCCCGCAAGGGAAAAGCTGCCGACGAAGAAGAAGTGAAAGTCACCGGCGTCCTTGAACCTGTCGCGATATACCCTGAGGGAGGCGTCCAGGTCCATTTCCTTCAAACGCTCGGGACCCCATGCCCTGCCCCGGGGGTGCTGCTGGCTGAGAAGGTCAGCGATCGTGTCGAAGAAGACAGACCGCGGCGAGGAGGCGCGGTTCTCCAGGCTGGTCTTCAGCCTCTGGAGGTAGACCTGGTAGGCCTCGGAATCCTTCCGCGGCTCGGTCATGTAGAGGACGATGAGCTGGAAGAGGGTTTCCAGGTCCTCGGGCCGGGCGCTCCCTCCAAGGCCCTCCTGAAGGTCACTGATCCAGGGCGCCACGTCCACTGTCTTTCCGGCGAGCAGCTTGCGAAGCGTGGTGGAATCCAGGCCGTCCACACCGCTGTCAGCCACGATTCGGGGCGCGGCGACCGCGGCCGTGTAGTCCGCGTCTGAAACGAGAGAGGTGCCGCCGGGGCTCGTGGCGCCGAAGAGGACCTCATCCGTCTTGAAGTCGGTGGGCTTCAGCGTCACTGCTACTCCGTTGTCCAGCTTCCACTCAGTGATGCCCATCCCGGGGACCTCCGTGCGCGACACCACGGCCGCATCCCGGAGCGGTCCGGTGAAAAGCAGCCTGCCGGCCACCCGGTCCTCATAGGGGGCGATATCCGCCCGGGCGACCCGGTCGAATACCTGTCCGACCTGTGCGGCGCCGGGCACTGCCGGCGCCTGCTTTGCGGGGGCATTCACGAGCACGACCCTGTTGTCCGCTGTCACGAGCTCTCCTGCCAGCCTGTTCACCTCGTCCAGTCCGATCTCTGAGACGAACCTGTTGTACACGGCATAATCGGTCTCCACCGAGGTCAACGGCTCCTGCTCCAGGAAGTTGTCCACGAGAAAGCCCGCGACATTGTCCGACGGGATATTCTGCCTGTCCGCGTAGTACTGCGCGATCGACGAGAGCAGATCTCTCTTCTCCCTCTCCAGCTCGGACGCGGTGAAACCGTGGCGACGGACCCTCTCGGCTTCAGTGAGGAGCGTCTCCAGGGCGTCCCCGATCCTGTCTTCACGTACACGCGCGGAAAGCACGTACGCGTCCTTCGATCGAACGAGCCTTGCGGATCCCGCCCCCCCGGAGGCGAGGGAGGACCCCGGCCGCCTGGCGATCTCATCGATGCGCTTGTTCAGCATGCCGTCGTACAGGTTCTCCAGGATCCGCCGCCGGTAGTCCGCGAAAGTGCGCACGACTTTTACCGGGTGCTTCACGTAGAGGGCCACACGGGTCGTCGTGGCCTCCGGGTCAGTGGCAGGCGCGTAGAGCGTGCCGGGAGTGTCGGGGACCGGGGACAGGAGACGGGGCCGGGGTTTCACGGCAGCGGGGATCCTTCCAAAATGGCTCCGAATGAGGTCAACCATGCGGGCCGTGTCAAAATCACCCGCGGCGACCACTGCCATCAGATCGGGTCTGTACCAGTCGCGGTAGAACCGCTTCAAGTCAGCCGCTTCGGCCTTCTGCACGATCTCCATCTTCCCGATGGGCTCCCTCACGGCGTAGCGGGAATCCTTGAAAAGAACAGGGTACTGGATGTCCCGCATGCGGGCGTCCGCGCCCCGTCGGAGCCGCCACTCCTCCACGATGATCGGCCTCTCTTTCACCGTTTCCACGGCGTCGAATGTGATCCTGTGAGCCCACTCCTCCAGGATCTGCACGGCGGTCTCCTCGATCTTTGGATCGTCCGTGGGAATCTGCAGCTTGTATACTGTTTCGTCGAAGGTCGTGTAGGCGTTCACCTCCGGCCCGAAGCTCATTCCGATCGACTCGAGGTACTCCACGATCTTCTGCTTCTCGAAGCTCTCGGTCCCATTGAATGCCATGTGCTCCACGAAGTGGGCCAGGCCCCGCTGGTCGTCGTCCTCCTGGAGGGAGCCAGCGTTCACCACGAGACGCAGCTCCGCCCGGTTCTCCGGTTTCAGGTTCCTGCGCACGTAGTAGGTGAGGCCGTTCTCCAGCGTGCCGGTGACGATCTCCGGGTCGACGGGCAGGACGGCGCTTTCGGGCGCGCTGCGGACGTCGACAGGAACCTGCGGGGTCACGCACCCCGCGGCAGCGAGAAGAAGCGCGGTGAGCAGTGCGGCCGCGCATAACCGTGGCCAGTGGAATCCCGATAAGAGCCGTCGCACGCTTGTAGATTGCATCCAGCACAAGATACGCGCCGCGGCTGAAAACGACAAATCATGGGGCCGGAAGCGACAAAGCGTTGTTTGTCGATTCCCGGCATTCGAAAGCGACGTATATTCGACACATAGTCACTCACAGAGGAGGTACATCATGCAGTCAAATTCCGGTCTGACCAGAACGCTGCTGGCCGGCGGCGTCATTACCGGACCGTTGTTCTTCGTTTCGGCAATCATCCAAGGCCTCGCAAGGCCGGGGTTCGATATCCGCCGCAATGCCATCAGCCAGTTGAGCCTCGGAGACCTCGGGTGGATCCAGATCACGAGCTTCCTGGTCACCGGTCTGCTCGCCATTGCGTGCGCTTTCGGAGTGAGACGCGCCCTGAAGGGAGGAAAGGGAGGGACCTGGGGCGCCATCTTGGCCGGGGTGCTCGGCGTGGGCCTGATCCTGGCAGGCATATTCCCGCCGGATCCTGCCAATGGCTTCCCGCCTGGCGCCCCGGATGGTCAGCCGTCCACAATGAGCGCAAGCGCGTCCCTGCACGCGGTGGGCTTCATGCTCTCAATGCTTTCGGTGATCATCAATTGTTTCGTCTTTGCCCGCAGGTTCGGCGCCCTCAAGCAGACCGGGTGGGTCATCTATTGCATCGCATCAGTCGTGGCCATCCCTCTGCTCATCGTCTTGAGCACTGTTTTCATGAGCTGGGGCGGCGTGATCGTGGCCCTTGCAGGCGCGGTTGTATTTGGATGGCTGTGCGCGATTTCGGCGCGGATCCTCTCTGAGGTCAGCGGTCCCTGATGGCTCCCACGTCGAGCCCTGCCTCTGCCAGGTGGGAAAGCCTGTTCAGGTACACGAGGGAAGCCGGAGGGGCGCCGTTACGACTTCCCTCCTCGACGCGCAGCTCCGAGAGAGAGCCCGTGTAGAGGTGAAAAGGATATCTCGCGGCAGGCGGGATATGCATGAGCGAGCAGATCAGCACCTGGAAGACCAGGAGATGGGCCACGATGGCCACGGTATTCACCCGGGAGGACAGGAGCTCGGTCACAAATCGGGATACGCGTCCCCCGACGTCCGCGGAGGGCTCTCCGTCCGGCGGTGTGGCCCGGGGGTTGCCCAGCCATTGCTCCAGCTCACCCGGCAGTGTGCGGCGCACCTCCTCCAGTGTCATGCCTTCCCAGAGCCCGAGGTCCACTTCCCGCAGCCGGGAATCCAGCACCACGGGAACAGGCGCCGCCTGGCAGCCCGCGATGATATCCGCTGTTTCCCGCGCCCGTTTCATGTCGCTCGCCACGAGCATGCCCAGCGCTTCCCCTCGCAGCGCCTGGCCGGCTGCCTGCGCCTGGGCCCTTCCGATTCTGCTCAAACCGAGGTCGGTCCGTCCCTGGAGACGCGCGGAGAGATTTCCCCCGGTCTCGCCGTGCCGCACGAGAATCAGGCGCACGATGACGCCGGGAAAAAAAAGACTTGCAATTCCTTCAGTCTCATAATACAGTCCTATCACAAATGTGCACAAATGTGAATACACCATTGTGCACAAGGGCTGCCGGATGAAGGACAAGAAAACAGCGCTCCTCATGGAGATTGCCCGCGCCTACTACCTGGAGAACAGAAACCAGTCGGAGATTGCCAAGAGCACGGGTGTCACCCGCAGCCAGATCTCCCGGTACCTGAAAGAAGTCAGGGAAAAGGGGATCGTCCAGATCCGTATCGCTGAGCCGGACCGGCAGTTCGGCACCCTCCGCGCCTCCCTCCTGCGGGCGTTCCCCCACCTGAAGGAGGTCGTGATCGCACCCGCCTTCAGCGAAGACCTGGAGAACACCCGGGAGATCGTGGGCCGGTACGCGGCCAACTTCCTGCGGGAAGCGGTCCGTCCGGGCCAGACGCTCGTCTTCGGGTGCGGCCGCACGCTTCGCTGCGTGGCCGGCGCGTTGCTCCCCCGCAGGGTGGCGGGGCTCTCCGTGGTGCAGGCCATGGGGAACCTCGGCCACGACGCGCACGGCATCGACTACAACGAGATCACGAGGGCCGCGGCCCACCCCTTCGAGGCCCGGCCGTACTTCATCAGCTCCCCCGCAATCCTCGGCGAGGGGTCCGGGAGCGCCCGTGACCTCATTGCGGCAAACCCGACCATCCGGGACGCGCTTGCCATGGCCCGGGCCGGTGATGTCTTCGTGGTCGGGCTGGGCTCCCTGCAGAGCGACCAGCTCTATGTCCGTGTCGGCATGATCGAGCAGGGGGAGATAGATGAGCTCAAGGGACGCGCGGTGGGCGACATCTGCGGCCGGTTCTACGACGAGAAGGGAAAGGAACGGGTCTCCTCCTTTGCCTCGCGCATCGTCGGCATCGAGCTGGAAGACCTCCGCCGCGGCCGGCTCTCCCTGGGGGTGGCGTGCGGAAATGACAAGGTGGCTCCCATACTCGGCGCGCTCAACGGCAGGTTCATCAATGTGCTTGCCTCTGATGAAAACACCATCGCCCGTGTCCTCCAGGAGCTATCCGGCAGCGGGGGACAGGGGGAAGGGAGGGGTGCGGCAAAAAAGCGTGTGGGTGTGACCAAAAAACCAATCCTGAAAAGGGGGAAAGCATGAAGAGAGTCGTGATACCGGGGATCATCCTGCTTCTGTGCGCGGCGCTCGCCGTGGCCCAGGCAGGCAAAGGAAGTTATCCCCAGCCCAAGCTCATCAACACGGGGCTTGGTGTTGCATCTGACCTCACGCCGACGGACAAGGAGATTGCCGCGGCCCGCCAGAGGCTGCAGAAGGAGGACTCCTTCGTCGGCGTCATCGCCATGACCTATTCCACCGAGTACCATGCCGCGGTGGCAGAGGGGGCCGAGAACGCGCTCAAGAAGCTGGGGCTCCGCGTGAAGACCTTCGATTCGGAGCTGAAAGTGGACAAGCAGATCAGCGCGATAGAGAGCTTCACGGCAAGCGGCGCATCGGCCATCATCATCGGGCTCTTCGATCCGCCCAGCGTGCGCTCCGCGCTGGCGGACGCGGCAAAGAAGGGCGTGATGATCGTCCAGTACGCGGGCCGTGACGTGGTGGACCTCGGCGGCGTCTCCATCAGCATCGAGGATGCGGACCTGGGCTATGCCGCCGGCGAATACGCGGGCAAGCTCATCGCAAAGGAGAAGGCAGGCAAGGCACAGGTTGCCATCCTGGACTACCCGGACCTTCCCAATGTCGTCGTACGCGCGGAGAACATCGCCAAGGCCCTGAAGAAGGAAGCTCCGGGCGCGCAGATCGTGGGCAACTACCTCGGAGGCACGCCGGAGAACGGGCTGAACTCGATGGAGTCCGCGCTCCAGGCGCATCCCGACATCAACGTTGTTGCCAGCATCAACGACGCGGGCGCCTTCGGCGCCATGAAAGCGCTGCAGAACGCCGGGCGCACGGCAGGCAACATGATCGTCGTGGGCATCGACGCGGAGAAGCAGGCGCTGGAGTACATCAGGAACGGCACGATGTATCGCGGCACAATCGACACTGCCCCTGCAACCACGGGGGCGATGGCCGCGAACGCGGTGGTGAAGCTCCTTGCGGGCGGCACGCTTCCGCAGCGGGTCCGGGTGCCCGTGAACCTCATCACCCGGGAAAACGTCGGCAAGTAAGAACGCAGAACCTCTGAAGATGTACATTTCCAGAGGTTCGAGATTCATACTACTGGTCGGGGGAGGCGCTCCGCCTCCCCCGCTCTCAGGGAGGACATGATGCGGAACGCCCCGGCAGCCCAGGGAGGAATTCTCAGCTCGCGCAGATGGATCAGCTTCCTGGGCGAGCAGGGATTCGTGGTCATTTTCATCCTGTGGCTCTTGTTTCTCACCTTCACCACGAGCTCGTTTGCCACCATGGACAATGTCAGCACCGTCCTCCGGCAGGCAGCCATCATCGCCATAGTGGCAATCGGGGAGCACTTCATCGTGCTCCTGGGAACCATGGACGTGTCACTGCCGTCCATCCTCACGGTCGGCGGCGTGTTCACCGGCGCCCTTATGGTCAACGCGCATATGCCGGCCCTGCCTGCCGCTCTGTGCGTCCTGGCCCTGGGCGCGCTCCTGGGCCTTGCGAATGGCGTGATCGTCACGCGGCTGAAGATCAACCCGATCATCACCACGCTGGGAATGATGTACATCCTTTCCGGAGTCGCCTTTGTGTACACCAGGGGCAGGACAGTCTACGGAGAGGCCCTGGCGCCCATCGACTTCCTGGCCCGCGGGAAACTGCTCGGCATATCGGCCCCCATCCTGATCATGTTCGTCCTCTATGTCATCTTCCATCTCGTGCTGCGCTACACCCGGTTCGGCGCGCGGGTCTTTGCAGCAGGCAACAACGAGAAAGCCTCCTGGCTCGCCGGGATCAAGACCTCCCGGGTCAAGCAGAACGTCTTCATGCTGGCAGGAATCCTTGCCGCCTTTGCCGGTTTCATGCAGGTGGCCCGGCAGGGATCCGCTTCGGCGAGCATGGGGGATGATTTTCTCTTTCCCGTGCTCACCGCCGTGGTCCTGGGCGGCACGAGCCTCTCCGGCGGAAAGGGCAAGATCTTCAACACGCTCATCGCCTCGATCTTCCTGATGACGATCAAGAACGGGATGATCCTCCTTGACCTCAGTATCTACATCCAGAAGATCATCCAGGGGGCAATCCTGATCCTCGCCCTCTCGCTGGATCGACTCCGCACAGCCAAGGGCGCTTCATGAGCGCTGCGACAGGGTCGGCCCCGGCCGCCACGCCGGGGTCACCCTCGACCCTCGAGCCGCACGTCCGCTTCCAGGCGGTCAGCAAGTCCTACCCCGGCGTCCAGGCCCTGAAGGATGTCACCTTCGACATTGCCCGGGGCGAGCTTCACGCGATTGTAGGGGAAAACGGCGCAGGGAAGTCCACGCTGATCAAGCTGCTCTCCGGGGCGGTGATGCCGGACTCGGGGACCATCCTGGTCAAGGGCGCGCCCTTCTCTCCGCGCGACCCCAAGGACTCCCTGCGCGCGGGGATTTCGACGATCTACCAGGTCTTCAATCTCCTGCCTGACCAGTCCGTGGCGCGCAACATCTTCCTGGGCAAAGAACCCGCGGCCGGAGGGGTCTGGCTTGCCGAGCGGCAGATGACGGAGAAGACCGCGGCCATCCTGGCCACGCTGGATGCATCCCACGTGTCGCCTCGGGTAACAGTACGCAGCCTGCGCGTGGGGGAGCAGCAGATCGTTGAAATCGCCAAGGCACTCCTCAACAACGCCGAGCTCCTCGTCATGGACGAGCCGACCTCCACGCTCAACCGGGCCGAGGTCGATGCGTTGTTTCGAAACATTCGCATGCTGCGCCAGAAGGGTGTCACCATCCTCTACATCTCCCATCACCTGGACGAGGTGTTCGAGCTGGCGGACAGCGTCACGGTGATGCGGGACGGCGGTCATATCAGGACAGGCCCTGTTTCCGGCTATACCCGCGAGTCCATGATCTTTGACATGATCGGAAGAGAGGTTCCCGCCGACCTGTCCGCCGCGGCGCCAGCAGAGGAGAAAGTGCTCCTCGAGGTGCGCGGGCTCTACTCGGGAGCGCTCCTGAAGGATGTCAGCTTCTCCGTCCGGGCAGGGGAAATCCTCGCCGTGGCCGGGCTCTCCGGAAGCGGCAAGACCGAGCTGGCCAAGGCGCTCTTTGGAGAGATCCCCGTGAACGCCGGCAGCATCCTGCTGAAGGGCAGGCCGTTTCATCCCTCGCCGTCAGGAGCAATCGAGAGGGGCATGATCTACCTGCCGGAGGACAGGAAGAACGACGGCCTCCTCGCGGCACAGAGCATCAAGAGGAACATCGTGCTGTCCATCCTGCCGCGGATATCGCGCAAGCTGGGCATCCTCAACCTGCGCCAGGAGAAGCGCGTGGCGGAGGACCAGGTGCAGGCGTTGAGCATCAAGACCACGGGGACCGGTATGCCCGTGGACAGCCTGAGCGGAGGCAACCAGCAGAAAGTGGCGCTGGCGCGCTGTCTTGCGGCGGACCCGGAGGTGCTGATCCTTGCCGAGCCCACGCAGGGCATCGACATCGGCGTGAAGTTCGAGTTGTACAAGTTCATCATCGACCAGTCCAGGAACGGCAGGGCCGTCCTGCTGGTCTCATCCGAGATCGCGGAGATCGTGCGGCTCAGCCACAGGGTCATGGTCATGCGGGAAGGCAGGATCGCCGCAATCCTGGACCGGGCGCAGATGAGCCAGGAGAGGATCCTGGCCATTGCCCTGGGCGTGGAAACACAAACCCCGACACAATCCTGAAGGAGGATTTCGACATGGACACCACACACAAGCAGAAAGCGGGCACCCGTGCCCAGCGCTGGATCCTGGAGGGGGATGTCTCACGCCTGATCGAGGGCACCGGCGAGCATCCCATCATGTACCGAAGCCTGGGCTCCGAGCCGCGCACGGCTCACCCGTTCCATCTCCATGACGATATCAAGAGCCAGGCTTCCGCGCTGAAGGAGACCTTCGAGCTGAACCTCAAGAAGATCCCCGCGCTCGCGGCCCGGCTCGTGGAAAAGGGCCTGCGCGGAATGGTGGGCCACGGTCTGGGCACCTCGCAGTTCGTGGCGCAGACCGCCTCTGCCGCGTTCTGGGAATACGCGGGATGGGAGGCAAAGGACTATGACTCCCTGGAATACATCACCTGCCCCCACCCCATCGACTTCACGCGGACGGCGTTCTTCAGCTACTCCGGAAGCGGCAGCACCGTGGACAGCAACAGGGCCGCTGCCCGGGCAAAGGAGCTGGGCGCGTACCAGGTTGCATTCACGAGTGTGGCGGACAGCCCCATCACAAAGAAAAGCGACGAGACCATCCTCTGCGCCGGGGGGTTCGACACGGGCGGCTCCGACACCTTCCACTACGCCACCCGGCTGGCAGCCTCGATCTGGCTTGCCCTGGAGATCGGCGCTCTCACCAGGCCCGACGCCAGGGACTGGAAGGGCCTGAAGGGCCGGCTCCTCAGCCTGGGCGATAAGATGGAAGACTCCTTCGAGATGGTCAGCGCTAGAGCGCGGATACTCTCTGCCCGGTACAAGGACGTGCGCAGCGTGCTGATAGTGGGAGGCGGGGCCAATGAGGGCACTGCAGAGGAGATTGCCCTCAAGTACGATGAGATGAGCCATATCCCGGCAAAGGGCATGTGCCCCGGACGGCACATCCACGGCGCGCTCGGCCTGACCGCGCACGACATCCTTACGATCGTCGTTGCGCCCTTGGACGATCCCGGCTACAAGGAGCTGCGCGACATCGCCCAGGTCACCATGATGCTGAAGTCACCGTCCATTGCGATCATCAGCGAGGAAGACCAGAAGGTGGCGGAGCAGGTCGACGACGTATTCCGGTTTCCCGAGCGCGATCCCATCCTCTTCTCCGTGCTCGCCATTCTCCCCGGGCAGCTCCTGCCCTACTTTGCCGGCGTGGCGCAGGGCAGCATCAACCCGGACTGCCAGCGCGCAAACATCGCCCGGCACGCCAAGGTCTGGAACTGGCTCTTCCCCAAGGACACGCACTGAGGCGCGGGTGGGCGCGCGGGTGGCGCAGTCAGCAGCGGCGCGGCCAGCAGCGGCGGAGGCACGCATGAAAAATGACGTCACCGTGATCGGACCCCTGAACGTGGATATCCTGGTGCGCGGCGAGGCACCGCGCGAGCTCACCGTCCTCACCGGCTGGGCAGGGCCGGCCGAAGTGGAGCTCGCCGTTGCAGGCTCGGTAGGCTACACGGTCCAGGATATGGCGAAGCTCGGCCTGAAAGTCTCTGTCAGCGGCTGTGTTGCAGACGACGTCTTCGGGCCGGTGATCCTTCGGCAGCTCGACCAGAACGGTGTGGGCACGGACTGGGTCACCACCGTGAAGGGCACGAGCAGCGGAATCGGGGTCTACGTCCTGGCCTTTGGCAGCAGAAAGCGCCCGCTCTTCTACCAGCTTCCCACGCACGACCCCTGGCCCCCGCGGTACGACGAGCGCCAGGTGGAGCGCATGCTGAGCTCCCGGCTCCTCCATAATGGAGGATTCCTGCACTTCCAGCAGATGTACGAGAGCGACATCGTGGAGCTCTTCTCCAGGGCTCGCGGCCGCGGTCTCATCACTTCCGTGGACAGCCAGTTTCCTTTGCACCCCATGAAGCCGCCCTGGATGCAGGTGATGCGCAGGGTTCTTCCCTCTCTCGATGTCCTGTTCTGCGATGAACACGAGGCGCGCGGTCTGACAGGGAATGAAGAGACGGAAGGTGCGGCCCGGATCCTGCTCGATTCAGGAGTCCGCACAGTGGTCATCAAGCAGGGTGAGGCTGGATCCGATGTCTTCCAGCAGGGCTGGCATCACCACGAGCCGGCCTTTCACGCGGGCGAGCTCGTGGACAGCATCGGTGCCGGTGACGCGTACGACGCCGGGTTCCTGGCGGCGCTGCTGGAAAAGCGGCCGCTGCAGGAATGCGCCCGGATGGGAAGCATCTGCGCCGGCTGCACGGTGACGGCTGCCGGCGGCTGGGCCGGAATGCCGGACCGCAAAACGGCGGAAGGGATGCTGCGGAGATCTACTCCCTACTCGTAAAAAATCGTTACCGTTGTGTAGCGAGTGGCCGAGCCAAAGCTATGACCCACAGCGCATTCGCTCTGAGTAATAAAATGCAGCTTCTTCACCTCGGCAAGGAACTGGTTCAGCGCGGTTTCAAGCGGCTCGCTTTCGCCGCTGTCCGGCGCTTTCTTGTCCAGAATCATGCCACCGCGAGCTTCAAACACTTTTGCTTTCATAGTGTATGTCTCCCTTGACCTTATGCTATCCGATTGGAGCACCAAGTCAAGCCAAGCGGCTGACAGAAGTATGACCCGCACCTGGTTGAATAGTCTCGCACGGCTGCAGCGATTCCGCGAGGTCCCTCTGGATGATCGAATAGCTTGCCCCGCTGTCAAACAGAGCCATGCAGCGCCAGCGGGCCCGTGTCCCGACCAGCAGGATTTCCTTTTGCAGAACACTCGCTGTGCCCTCCTGTCTGTGTATACAGGGGACTTTCAGCCGCTGCTTCATGGAAAGAGTATCCAGACTCAAAGGCGTGACGGTCAAGGTGCTGACACGCCCGGGCGCAGCCGTGCCCCCCGAGAGACTGAAGCCCCCCTGGTGGCAGCTACTTCTTCCCGCGGGTGGCCGAGCCCTCCTTCTGCTTGTACCAGTCCCTCCAGACAATCCGGTAGATCGGGATCCACCTCGGCAGGTGCTTCAGGACAGGGATGAAGGGCACGAACAGCAGCAGGAGGAAGAACAGCACCATCAGCGATCCGACGATCGCATCCGCGTTGGGATTCTCCTTGAGCGCGGGGAACTGGTACCAGATGGCGTAGGGCCAGAGCCACCAGGGGCCGGGTAGGTTTCCCACCTCGTGGGTAATTCCCCACTGGTCTCCCTCCATGTCGAGGGTGGCGGCCAGGTCCGAGTCAGGGCCCTCCTGGAAGAAGAGCATGGCTTTCGTGTTGTCCAGCGTGTACGGAAGCCTTTCGCTGCTGGTGAGTGCTCCTTCCAGCAGACCGGCCCGGGCCAGGGCGAGCATCCCGTACATCATGACCGGGACCGGCCCGTAGTCTCCGGCGGCTACCTTGACCTCGCCGTTTGCCTCTTCCGCCTTGTCCAGGCCGTCGCTGTAGGCCTTGGTCCAGGCCTTCTGCTTGTCTTCCGACGCGGCCTTCCACGCGGCGAGCGCGGCGGCAACGTCCTTGTTCAGCACCGCCACCTTCTCCAGCGGACCGATCACGAGGTCCTTCTGCGCGTCAATGGGCTTTGTCACACCGAGGATGGTCGCCGGCGCAAAGCCGAAGACCTTCATGAGATTGTCGGTATCCTTCGTGTACGGAGGGCCGTAGGTCTGCAGGCCGCTCTCCCCCGAGAGGAAGTCCGTCGAGGCCTTGAGGAAATCCAGCGGGTGATCTTTCGCCACGTCCTCCCCGCGTACCGTGGGTGAATACGGAGAGCCGAAGATGATGGCCAGCACTATCACGATCACCGCCACCGCGCCGAGCGCCATGACCCCCTCGCGGAGGAGGTCGTAGGGCTTCATCGGGACACCGCGCATGTATTCGTCTGATCGCTTGCTCATTTCGTTTTCTCTCCCTTTGCGGGGTAGGGGTGCACCGGACCCTCATGACGGATGAACAGGATGTGGAGCACCACCAGCGCCACAACCGCCGCGGGGAAAAAGGCCACGTGCAGCGTGAGAACCTGGCTGTAGTTCGTGGTGAAGAAGAAGCCGCCGACGCCCATGGCGTTCATGGCGTCCTTGGCCTCCACCGCGTGCCACTGCGCGGACCAGTTGGCCGCCGAAAGGTAGCCGGTGAACGCGGTGAAGATGGCTGCCCCCATTGTGACCACCCCGATCATCCACGTCTTCCACCGTCCGTCCCGGAAAGCTCCGAGGAAGTATTTGACGGCGAGGTGCATCACCATGAACAGGAAGAACAACTGCGCCGACCAGAAGTGCAGGGAATGGAAAAACCTGCCGGTGGCGTTCACGTGGTACCAGGCAGGGCCGAAAATCGACTGGATCAGCCCGGTCAGCATCAGCATGACCAGGGAGCACAGGGTGAACACTCCGAAGAGGTAGGCCACCGAGTTGACATATACCGGCAACCGGGTGGGCAGGATGTCATCCAGGGTCATGTTGTCCTTGATGAACTCCTGCGTCTTGCCAGTCATGCTCATTTCCTGCCCCCTTTCTTCTCGCCGCGCTCGCGGCCGCGCTCGATCCACGCCGGCAGGCGCGCCCACGCGGCGCCGAAAAACGTGGCGATCAGTATCGCCCCCATGATGATGTTGGGGATTGACCAGTCGAATATGAGAAACCGGATGTGATGCACAACCGGAAGGACCTCGGGACCCGCAGCTTCCATCGATCACCTCCTGATGAGACGAGACAGGTTGAATTCATCAAACATACTGACGGCGGAGGCGCGAACAAACAGAATTCGGAATTTTCCTGTCCCGCGCTGCGGGAGGCCGCGGGACTCGAGTTGCACGCTCCGTTACTCCCTCTGCACAACGGTGAAGCGGCACGAGCCGGACCGGCCATGCTCGTCTGTGACCCGAAGCACGTATGACCCGGGCTGCGCCTTCCAGAAGAATGCTTTCCCGGCAGCGCTCTGCCCCACGAAGGACTCACCCAGGAACCAGAACAGGGTCGTGGTATCGGACGGCACCACGGCAATGAACGGGATCTCTCCGCGATGAAATCAGGGCACACACTGCACCCGGTGCGATTGGCGCGCGCACGGACATCAGGGTTGTTTTTAGGGGATCCCAGTCAGGGCCCGGCGCAACAAGGGCTCAAAGCGGGAATCTGCATTGCACGAACAGGTCGGAACCTCCGGCACTGGCCTTGTAGCGATCGAGCTCCGCCCCCTGGAGTGTTTTTCCCGCGGCCGCCAGCGATGCTTCTATCGGCTCGTCCTGCCGAATGACACGGCCGCGGCATTTCTCCTGGAGACGCTGCAGGAGAGGGGGGAACGGCATGTTCCATCTCTTTGCCCTGGCCGTCTGCTCGTTCACGGGAATCATGGCAACGAGGTCTGGACTCTTCATCAGCTCGAGGCCTTCCAGGCGAAGGGTGGCATTGTGGCTGGCATGGTGCCCGACCTTGTAGAACACGGTGCGCTGCAGCAGGTCCGCGGAGCTGACCACGGCAGTCTTCCCTTCGGCGTCCTTGACCGGGAAAGAAAGGTCCTGCCACGATGCCCAGTTTCCAATCTGTGCGTCTCCCGCGAAGAGCAGCACTTCCCCGGTGGCAACAAGCTCGAAGGCCAGCACGAGGCTCGTATTGTTCGTCCAACTGTCCAGGTCCAGCGCAAGCTGGCCGGCCGATGTGAGCCAATCATCATCGATGCGCCGCCAGGGGTCCACGGGATCCTGTCCAAATCCGTAGTACTTCCTGAAGAAATCATCCGAACGACTTTGCGCCTGCGCCGTGGGAATCATGTAGTATTCATCAAATGGGGCTGCCTGGCGCCGCCATTCGTCCACCGCACCATCAGCTCCCTGCGGCCCGAGGGCGGCAAGGAGCGCGCGGGCAGCATTCATCCGAAGCTCGTACGCCTCGCCCTTTCTGGGGAGCAATCGCCTCACGTATGCGGCATCCGCGGGCGGGCCCAGCACATAGACGCGAACGCCGTCCACTCCGGGCACCTTGAACGGCTCCTGCCCGGGCGTGAGGTAGCGGATCGGGCCGTGGGGCCCTGTGGTGAGCTGCTTCAGGGCGTCCTGGGTCGTCACGCCTCCAGCGGAAAGGACATCCCCGAAGAAGGAGGCCACGTGCACGACAGACTGGTACAGGAGCGGCTGGAGACCGGCCGCTCCCCACCTGCGCACCGCCTGGATCAAGGCGTTGAGCTGGAGCCCGAACTCATCCTTCAGCTCTTTGGCACGCGGGTTCTCCGGCTGCTCGGTCCATGCAAGCCAGATCTCTCCCATGGTGATCTTCTGGAAAATCTCGCTGGCCTGGGAGAATCCTGAAAGATGGTCCCAGTGCTCGTGGGTGGCAACCACGACATCCAGCCGCCCCTTGGCGGTTTGTCGGACGTCCTCCACGACCCGCTTCATCATGACAGCAGCGTCTTTGGCGCCCTGGATGACGCCGCAGTCGATCAGCATGTTCACGGGACCCGCGGAGCCGGAGAAGGTGACGAGGAAACAATCGCCAAGTCCCTGGCGATACATCCGGACCGTGACGTCGGGATGCGGCCGATCCATTGCTTTAGCCGGCATATTCTTCCCCTGCCTGGCGGTGGAGGAGCGCGAAGGACTCTTCATCTTTTTGTTCTTCATCCAGCGCAACTCCTGAAAAATAGGTCGCTTTCAGCGACATGCTTCCGCCTTCGCGCCGATACCGGCGCTGTTCTTCAAGGCGCTTTTCATCACCAATCAGCTTGCGGATGCAGTACCTGAGGCTCAAAGTATCGAGGTCGAAGATGAGCGTGCATCCGCCGCGGAACGCAAACCTGGCTGCGTCAGGGGACTGATCGCCGGCCTCGAGCGGGACCATCCGTTTCTGTGTGATCGAAATGACGGCCTGGTTGAGGGTATCTCCGTCAGGCCCGATCCGCTGCGCGGGCCGAACAGAGTGGATTTCGAAGGCAGGCCGGCCGTCGCGCCCCAGGGTCATGCCCGGGGGAGCACTGCTGGAGTGCAGGGCCAGCCCGGTCACCTTGGCAAAAGGCCCTCTTTCCACATCGTCGGAGATTACCGTGTGGATGTCTCTTTGCGCCTCCCGAAGGTTGTTGAAGAGGTCCAGACGCGTGGGAGAGAAGTCAGCGGTCTTTCTCAGCAGATCCCGGAGCTTTTCAGCGATGGATCCGATGTCCTCCTGGAGAATCCCGTCCGAATGAGATTCCTCATCCACCAGCTCCCGTACGAGGGGCCAGCGCAGGCTGTCCACGGAAAGAGTGCGCACGTCCGCGGGATATATCCCGCGGCGCCTGAACGCCTCTATGACTGCAACGCGATATCGGAGATCGTCCTCCAGGACCAGGTCGGAGTCCGCGGTGATGAGCGCGCGCAGGTAGTCTCCGAAGGTTATGTCCACGGGTGGACAGTAGTCGAGAGCCCTGATGCACATGTTCAGGACGTGCTGGGCGGATTTCGATGCCTCTGAGGCAAGGCGATTGCAGAGGTCCGGATGGAGGGCTCCCGCCTCCAGCACTCCTGTTCCCCGGCTGGCAATGCGGAACAGGTCAGCCACGCGGGAGCGGTAGATGGACTGGAAGGCCTCGAAGATGGCGGCAACCAGTATGGCGCCCCGGGCATGCGGCTCCACCATGGTCTGGTAATCCGCGGGTTGAGCGTCCTGACCGATGTACGAGCGCAGCGCCCCATAGTTGCCGATGGCCTGCCCGAACTGCTGGGCAAGCTGGCCCAGCAGGTTCTCACTGGACAGGTCTCCCCTTGTCTTTGCAATCTGGTTCCGCAGCACCTCGGGGAACGTGAAGTGCTGGAACAGGGCCACGATATCCGCAAACGCCTCGTGGAAGGCCAGTGCATCCGGGTGGGTGGGCTCGACGAACCTTCGGTGCAGGCCGTCCAGCAGGGCGTGTGTGGTCTCATGCGCCACGATGTCGTGGGACAGGCAGGAGAATACCATTCCACCGGGAAGGATCGCGCCGTTCTCACGGGGAGCGGCGGGGAAGTAGCCGAACAACAACGCCTTCTTGGAAGGGCTGTAGTACGCGTTGGCATCACGCAATGCGTGAGGATAGATCCGCAATTGCTGGACGTATCCTCCGTCTGGGAGCTCCGCCTCTCCCGCCTTCCAGCGGCGAGGCGCCCACAGCGCGGGCCGCCCGAGCGCCCGTTCGAAATTTCGGATCGTAGTCATGGCCACGGCATAGACCATCTGTTGATGGAACTGCGGGTTGCCCTCCGAGGGAGCCAGGCCGTCCTGCGCCAGGATCTCGGGGCTGTCGAGGTCCACAGGTTCGTAAAAGCAGCCGCTGGCGGGATCCACATCTATCACCGCGACATACTCGCCCACAGGGCCCCTCTCGAGCCGCTGCGGAAGCTTCTCCTGGGCCGCAGCAGGGAGACCACGCGGCATGATCGGTTCCCAGGGGACCTTGAACACGACCTCATTGACGAGCGCCGTCTCCATCTGCTGTGAAAGGCTGGGATCAAGTGCGTAGCCTCGCAGGCGCCGGAACGCGGGCCGGGGACCCGGGCTCCTGCGCGTTCTGCCATCCCAGGGCGGGATCGACTGGTTTCTGGACATCATACTTCTTTACTCACTCCATTCTGAATGACATCAGCATGAACCCGAAACATTGGGCCGTCAAGTGGTGAGCTCTTCGCAGATGCTCCAGAGCCGTTCTTCGGTCTCGGATTTGCCCCAGCTACGCCGGCGATGCCCGGACGTGACCCTCGGCAGCATACTGGAGGATAGGATCGTCCCGTGTCAGCAGCACGGCCCCCAGCTCTCGGGCCGTTGCCACGATGAGCCGATCAGCCGGGTCTCCGCGAAAGACCCCGGGAAGACGGGAACTGCGGACGCAGATTGAGGGTGTGAGCGGCATCAAGGACAGCCCCGGCAGGCCGAAGGCTTGCTCGATCCACTCCTCGCAGGGGATGTCGAAGCGGAGCCGACCCCTGGCCTCCAGCATGCCGACCTCCCAGGCTGAGATGACGCTGACGCGCAGGAAAGACTCCTCCCCCGCGCGCTCCATGAGCTCCACCGCCTCAGGTCGGACGCCTGAGCGGCCTTCCATCAGCCACACCCATACATGAGTGTCCAGGAGGACTGGCCTATCCACGTTCTGCCTCCCAGGCTTCCCCCGTTGGGCTCACTATGTCGCCTTCCTCAACCACATGCCCGGCGAAACAGCCGAACAGCCTCCGCGGTTTCTCCACGTCCAATGGGACGAGCCGGGCAACGGCCTTGCCCCGTTTCGTGATGGTGATCACCTGGTGTGTCCGGTTCACCTGGTCGATCAGGGAAAG
The DNA here is from genome assembly GCA_963734545.1 of uncultured Spirochaetota bacterium. Taxonomy (GTDB): domain Bacteria; phylum Spirochaetota; class Spirochaetia; order SZUA-6; family Fen-1364; genus Fen-1364. The sequence continues at coordinate 423,100 of CAVTHO010000004.1, forward strand.
GCACCGGGCTTTGAACTGCCCTGCCGGAACCGTCATCTCGTCCTTGTTTGTGACCATGGACATATGACCATGGTAATATATATTGCACGCTTCGTCAAGCTTCGCTATGACACGGTCTATCGCTCCTCCCTGCGGCGCTACTCCTGGAGGATGCTCCGCAGATCGCGAAGCCCTCCCGCGGACACTTGCTCCGCCATCAGATATGAAGCGGAGGGTGTCCCGATGACCCAGGACGAACCTGCCTGCCAGTGAGAGCGGCTTGAGGCAATGTCGTCGCGCACGGCAACCAGGTGCCGGGCGTCGCTGATGGTGAGTTGCTCCCGCCATTTGCACTCAATAAGGGAGAGTCGGCCGCCTGCCTCGACGACGAAATCGATCTCACGCGCGCGCTGGTCCCTGTAATACCAGAAGTTCACCTGGCGCTGACCTTGCTGCGTCAGCTTTCTCATCTCCGAAAATACAAAGGTCTCCCAGACCGCGCCGACGTAAGGTGAGGCTCCAAGCGTTGAGTCGTCGAGGTTGAGGAGGAAACACAGAAGCCCGGTGTCCCGGAAATACACCTTGGGGGTTTTGACGATTCGCTTGCCAAAGCTTTCAAACCACGGTTCGAGAAGGATGATCTGGCCCGATGCCTGGAGCACGCTCAGCCAGTCCCCGACGGCCTTGACTGAAATGCCCACGTCGCGGGCCACGTCGCTCTTGTTGAGCATGTTCGCCGATCGCGCTGCGAGCACCCGGATGAACCGCTCAAAGTCGCGCAAGCTGGTCACATTCAGGATCTGCCGGACGTCACGCTCGAGGTAGGTTGCAAGGTAGGAGGAATAGAAGTCACGGCGAGGGAAATCCGGCACCCGCCAGAGCTCGGGAAACAAGCCGCGGACCATGAGCGATATGAGGGCACTCAACGTCTCTGGCAGGGGTCGAACCGCGCCTATCTCATCCCGCGAGAGGTTCTCGAGCTCGATGATGGCGCATCTGCCCGCTAGACTTTCCGAGACGCCCTTCATCAGAACGAACTGCTGACTGCCCGTAAGGATGAACCGGCCCATGGCGTGGCGCTCACGGTCAATCTCCGCCTTAAGCTGCCGGAAAAGGCCGGGCGCATACTGTATCTCGTCGATGACAACCGGTTGAGAATGCTCCCGCATGAACGCTGGGGAGCTCCGCTCTGCCTGTTCGGCGATGCTTGGCAGGTCGAGCGATACGTAGTGGTGCCGGGGGAATGTCTTTTGAACAAGGAAGGTCTTTCCGGACTGTCGCGCGCCCGATACAACGACGGCGGGAAAAAAGCGAGCCAACTCGATCAACTTTGCAGCTATCGCCCGCGGATACTCCATGCGACAATTTTAACCTACCAAGTTAATATTGTCAACAACAGGCGCGGCAACTCCCGCGACGCGACAGGCGATAGTCCTGGCCTGTACGGCAGGGGCGGGGGCCGCGGAGCCGTTCTATCCTCCGCTCACCGAGTGAGGTTTTCGCAGATGCTCCAGAGCCGTTCTTCGGTCTCGCGATTCCTGAAGGAGCACGGGATCTCCTTCCTGTTCTCGAAGAGCTTTCCCGAAACACCTTCAAGGTCAGGGCTGCTTGCAAGCCAGACAGCCGTGTCCGCGCCGTCCGCGGGCGTCCGATCGCCTCTCTTTCGCAATTGCTCCATCACCTGAGGGGGCGTGTCGCGATACAAGCCTGTATCCACGATGAGGCCGGGCGCCATGGCGTTTGCAGTCACACGGCTGCCTTCGAGCCTGCGCGCAATGGCCCACGTGAGCAGCCTGTCACACGCCTTTGACTGGGCGTACGCCTTCATGCTGTCCCAGGCGCGGCGCTGGAACTGCAGGTCATCCAGGTCCAGGTCACTTGCGAACGTGGAGGCCACGTTGACGATGCGGGCAGGAGCGCTCTCCTTCAGCCGGGGAAGGAGTTGGAGCATGGTAAGGTAATAGCCGATCACGTTTGTTCCAAACGTCAGCTCGATGCCGTCCGAGCTCTTCGCGATTGGCTGCGTGCCGCGGCTTACTCCGGCATTGTTGACCAGCACATCCACGCGATCGTGCGTTTCGAGAATCTTACGCGCAAACTGCTCGATGGACTTTCGACTGGCCACGTCCACAGCCACGATCTCGATCGAGCCGTCATGCCTGCCGCGCTCGATCTCCGCCGCGACTGCTTTCCCCCTGGCGGTGTCTCTGCACCCCAGCACGAGGTTTGCCCCCAAGCCTGCCAGTCCGATGGCGATCTCTTTGCCGATCCCGGAAGTAGGCCCCGTGATTACAACAGTCTTGCCCGTCATAGTGACATTCATGCTACCAATGTAGGAATTTCCGCCGTGTCGTCAAATGAAGGTTGCCGGAGAAGGCGGCTGACTGGTATGCTGCGCCCGGGACTGCCAATCATGATCGACATCTGGCTGGAGGAGATCGATTCCCGCTGGTTCGGCGCCGCGCTTCACGATGGGGCCCTGGTTGCTACGGCCGCGGCATTTGCCAGGGAGGCCGTGCGCCGGGCCATCGTGGGGTCCCTGCCTGCCGAAGCGCCGCGGCGCTTCATGGAAGAGCCCTCCGAGGAATCACGGGCGACGCTCCGCATGCTGGCGGACCTGGACCGGGGTGAAGAGAAGGGCAAGCACTTCGAATTGTCCTCTACGTATGTCCTGGAGCCGCTGCGCAGCGTGCTGCGCGCTGCCGCTGCCATCCCCCTCGGCTATGTCTCAACCTATGGGAACATTGCAAAAGCCGCCCATACCGATGCGCAAACAGTCGGCCAGATCATGGCCACCAACCCCCTCTATCCCGTGGTGCCCTGTCACCGGGTGGTCGGAGCAGACCTCGCCCTCACAGGGTACAGAGGCAGCCGCAAGACCCCGGCTCTGCTCGCCAAGCTCGAGCGCCTTCGAAGCGAGAAACAGGGTTTCGCGGAGGAATCGATGATCGAAGCGGCGGGGCCGCTGAAGGTTGTGCCGGTGGAATGGGCGATCATCCGGGCTGTGAAGGACGGTGTGACCAGCGACAGGCAGCTGGATCTGTGGTGAGCTGATCGGAGGAGAAAGTATGGGCGATATCGGGGTCTACCGTTCCCTGCAGGAGCACCTTGATCGACAGGCAGTCGGGTTTCCCGCGACGCAATCGGGGGAGGAGCTCCGATTCCTCCAGAAGCTGTTCACGCCGGACGAGGCGCGCCTGGCACTGAACCTCAGCTACCGGCCTGCTTCTATAGAAGAAATCATGAGGGCACCTTTGTCGGCGTCCGGGGCAGAACGCGGGAAGGTCCTCGGGCTGCTGGAAAGCATGGTGTCAAAAGGAGCGATCGGCTGGAAGGAGAAGGAAGGCACCGGCCGCTGGTTTCTCCTGCCGATGGTGGTAGGCATGTACGAAGGCCAGGACGGCCATATTGCCCCGGAGATCCAGGCGGCAGCGGACGCTTACTTCAGCACACGTGAATGGGGAACCTCTCTGCTCGCCGCGACCCCGTCCCAGATGCGCACGATCCCCGTGGGCATCGACGTGCCGGTCCATCACCACGTGGCGTCGTACGAGCAGATCCGGGCCATCGTAGAGGCTGCCCGCGGACCGTTCGTCGTCCTTCCGTGCATCTGCCGGGAAAGCGCGGCCTGGAAAGGCAAGCCCTGCGGGAAGACGACGCGCACGGAGACCTGCCTCGGGTTCGGGGAGAGCGCCGCAGTGGTGCTCAAGAGAAAGCATGGCCGCGAGGTCTCCCGTGAAGAGGTGATCGCGATATTGAGGCAAAACGAGAAGGACGGCCTCGTGCTTCAGCCCTCCAACGCGCAGAACCCGGTATTCGTCTGCTCCTGCTGTGGATGCTGCTGCGGCATGCTGGGGATGCAGAGGCGCCTCCCCCACCCGCTCGCCTTCTGGACCACCAACTTCCACGCCGTTGTGGACGCCGACGCCTGCACGGGATGCGGGACGTGCGCCACGCGCTGCCAGGTTGATGCGGTGGCCGTTCGTGACACCGCGGGCGGCGCAACGGCCGCCGCCACCGCGGTGGTCGACATGAACCGCTGCATCGGCTGCGGCGTCTGCACGACCACCTGCGCTGCGGAGGCTATCCGCCTGGAAAAGAATGACACGGAAGCAGTCCCGCCCGCGGACGAGGAAGAGCTGTACGACACGATACGTTCCGGCAGGAAGGGATGGCCCGAGACGAAGAGAGATGTGATGAGACGCATGCTGGGGAAGTGACGATCGGCGCGCTATTCGGAGCCGTTCATCTCCACGTGCCTACCGGGCGCTCCCCTGTTTCGCCTGCTGCATCACGAACTTCTGGACGCTCGCGAAATGCTCGTCGTAGTGCCCGTAGGTATCTCCGAGAAAAGACTCCATGAGGCCCTTGTCCGCGAGCTGCTCATCGGTGATGGTCCTGGCGAGCCGGACGATGCGTGCGTAGCTCGCCTTGAATATTTCCAGGATGTGTCGGCCGCTCATGTGTGCCATGTCCGCCACTGCCTTTGCGTTGAGGCGCGCGATGTAGGTTTCCTTGCTCTCGTCGGGACGCGGGTCCCATTCCACGGGCGTGCCGGCGGCCCGGCGCTCGACCCTTTCGTGCCAGAAGAGCATGTGCGCAAGGAGATCGCGCACCGACCACACCTTCGTCACTCCGACGATCGCCAGTTGATCGTCCTTCAGTTTCTCGATCTCCGCGATGAAGCGGGAATAGCCGCGGTCCAGCTCACGCAGGAGCTGGTCGCGATTCAGCATGGGATCCATTTCTCCTCCTCCTCGTCATTCTATCCCGAAGCCGTGGACGTGATCACCGGGGGGACGCGTTGCCACGCCGCGCGGCCGCTGTTAGGATTCCGGCATGAGCGACACGATCGACGCGATGACCCTGCGGCTGGTCCTGAAGAGCCAGTACCATGCGGGTCTTGCGATGCTGAAAGAAGCCATTGAGCGGTGCCCGGACGATGTCTGGCTGAATACCCGGCATCACAACGCGTTCTGGCAGATCGCCTACCACTGCCTGTTCTTCACGCACCTCTACCTGCAGAGCGACGAGGCGGCGTTTCGACCCTGGGCCGAACACCAGTCCGCGGTGCAGCACCCGGACGGAATTGCCGACGCGCCGAAGCCCGGCAGCACGCTGCCGCTGATCCCAAAGCCGTACACCAGGGCGCAGGCACTGGCGTACTGGGACCACTGCGATCGGATGGTTGACGCCGCGGTGGACGCGTTGGACCTTCATAACCCTCAGTGCGGGTTCCCCTGGTACAAGATGTCGAAGCTGGAGCACCAGATGGTCAACCTCCGTCACCTCCAGCACCACGCCGCGCAGCTTGCAGACCGGCTGCGTACGGCCCAGGACATCGGCATCCGCTGGAGGGGAGCCGGTCCTCGGGGCTGAGCGCGGCTTGCGCTACCGGTGGCTCGCATAATGCAGCTCTCGGACCGCTTCCCGCAAGGCGCGCTGCTCAGCCTCGCACAGCGGTGGCTTATCGGCCGCGGCGACGTTCGCCTCGACCTGCGCCACGCTGCTGGCCCCGGCCGCCACCGCGGTCACGGCGGGATTGCTCAGAACGAATCGAATGGCCGTCTGCGACATCTCCTTGTCCGACCCGGAGATCGCTCGGAGGGCTTCCTGGGCAGCCCGCACCTCCGAGGCCGTCAGGCCGAGGTACTCCGACGGGGGTTTCCCCGCCGGAGGCTTTCCTGCCAGGAGACCGCCCGCAACGGCCCCGCGCACAAGAACGCCGATCCCGGCCTGCCTGGCCGTTTCCAGGATCTCCTCCTCGGGCCTGCGGTCCAGCACGCTGTACTGGACCATCTCCGACGACAGCCCGGCAGCCCCGGTCTCGGCCAGGGCCGCGTAGCGGCGCACCACGTTCGGCCGGATCGAAGAGATTCCCCACGCGCGGATGGTGCCCGTTTGTAAAAGGCGCTCGAACGCACGCACCGTCTCCTCTGCCGGGTCTTCGATGGTCCCTCCATGAAGCTGGTAGAGGTCGATGTAGTCTGTCTTGAGCCTGCGCAGGCTCTCTCGAACAGCCTGCAGGATGTACTTCTCCGTTGGGTCCCAGTCCAGCCCCGAGCCGTCGGGCCGACGACGGTTTCCCACCTTGGTGGCGATCACCACCCTGTCACGCACGCCATGGAGCGCATCGCCAACAATCTCCTCGTTGACGCCCTGGTCATACAGGTCCGCCGTGTCGAACAGCGTTACCCCGAGGTCGAAGGCCCTGCGGACAATGCTTTCCGCCCTGGGCCTGTCGAGTCCCAGGGACATGCACCCCAGGCCCACAACGGATACCTCGATGCCGGATCTTCCCAAGCTGCAATGGTTCATGGAGTCCCCCGTTCAGTATATTACTGGGGAAGGAGGATGAAGAGAATGAAAATGAATCCAGTCGTCCATTTCGAAATGCCCGCACGAGACAACGGCCGCATGTCGAACTTCTATGCGGCGGTATTCGGATGGAAGACCCAGCAACTGGGCCCCGAGATGGGAAACTACGTCGTCGTTCAGACCACCGAAACGGGAGAGAACAACTTCCCGAAGGAACCCGGCAGGATCAACGGCGGCTTCTTCGGAAGGACAAAAGAAGACCAGCAACCCAGCGTCGTCATCGCTGTTGATGACATCCACGACGCCATGAAAAAAGTAGCGGCGCAGGGCGGCAAGGTGCTTGGCGGTCAGAAACCCGGCGAACCTGACGACATCCCCGGAATCGGTCTCTATGCGGCGTTCATCGACACGGAAGGCAACCGTGTCGGCATGCTGCAGCCTTCCCCAATGACAGGATAGCGCCGAGGCACGCTCCTTTGCCCTGCCCCGGGCCCTGCCGTCCCCTGCCCCTGGCTCCGCGCGGGGATGATCGTGCGGGGCGTCAATCTGCCAGGGCGAGGAACTGTGAGAGGATACGTTCAGTGATGCCCCAGATCGGGCCCTTGGGAGACGGGAAGGCAGGCAATTCGCGCGTGCCGTCCCCGGCTTCCCAACGCACCACGGCGGTGCGTCCGGTCCTCCTGAGATCCGCGAGGGGCATCCAGAATGCTTCCTCGACCTCTGTCGGCTGAAGCCGGGGGATTGCACCCCGCGGCGCAAGGGCAACAAACGGAGTCACGGTGACGGAAGGAATGCGCGCACTCAGGGGACGGAGAGTCGGCAGCCTGCCGAGCACTCTGCCGCCATGCCGGGCGTCGATCCCGACCTCTTCCGCTGTTTCGCGCATGGCGATGTCCAGCAGGGTGGCGTCCACCTTTTCTGCCCGGCCCCCGGGGAATGCCAGGTGCCCCGACCACGGATCCCCTGCCCGCTCGGCACGCTTGATCAGGAGGATCTCGGCAGAATCGCCTGTTGCGCCGCCGTCGGCAGCCCCGACTGCCGGGCGCAGAAGGAGCGTAACCGCCGCGTGGGTCAGGCCCTCCTCCGCGGCCGGCATCTCCGCCGGATGGACAGGATCGAGCCGTGCCTCGACCCGCCGAAGGAATGCTTCGAATTGGAATTCCAGGACCACCGACTCACTCTATCATCTTCCATGCAGGCATTAAACCGGGGGAGCTGCGCACATCTGCGGGGCTGGCAGCAGGCGAGCTCAATGCTCCGACTCATGCAATTTCGGATTGACATTCCGATATTTCATAAGCCATAATAGCACATGACCTATCGCCATCGGGCCCTGGAGGCCCGGCTGAAAAGATACCTCGCCCTTTTTCCAGCGGTGGCGGTTACCGGTCCGCGGCAGTCAGGCAAGTCGACACTTCTCCAGACGGCTTTCCCGGAGTTGCCCTATGTCAGCTTTGACGATCCTGAGGAGGTGCGCGCGGCGGGGATGGATCCGCGCGGCTACCTGTCCCGGTTTCCTGGGAGAGTCATCCTCGATGAAGCTCAGAGGGCGCCTGGGCTCTTCTCCTATCTGAAGATCGAGATTGACTCCGACAGACAACGCAAAGGTCGATTCATCCTTTCCGGATCCAACCAGTTCAGCCTTTCCCGGCGCCTCTCCGAGAGCCTCGCCGGAAGGATTGGCCTGCTTGAGCTGCATCCGTTCGAGCGGAATGAGATGCCGAAGGAGAGTCGAAAGAACCAGATGCTCTTCGGCTCCTACCCTGAGTTGGTCATGCGGGATCACGAAGGATCCCGAGAATGGTATTCCTCATACCTCGCCACGTACCTGGAGCGGGACGTCCGTCTTGCCAACGACGTCGGCAAGCTCTCCGATTTCCAAACGCTCGTCCGCCTCCTCGCTGTGCGCGCAAGCCAGGAGTATAATGCCAGCTCTCTGGCCCGCGAGGTAGGCGTGGACTCCAAGACGGTAGAGTCCTGGGTCTCCATCCTCGAGGCGAGCTACCTCATCTTCCGCCTTCGACCCTGGAAGGCGAACATCGGAAAACGGCTCGTGAAGCGCCCGAAGATCTTTTTCTGGGACACCGGGCTGGTATGCCATCTCTCAGGCATTCGGGACGTCGAGGCGCTGGAGTCAGGTCCGCTTGGCGGCCCGGTTTTCGAGAACCTTGTAGTGGCGGAAATCCTGAAGGCAGCGGCGCACCGTGGGCTGGACGTAGAGGCCAGCTACTTCCGGGAGTCCAACGGTCTTGAAGCCGATTTGTTGGTGCGCGATCATGGCACCGGTCGGCACTGGGTGGTCGATGCCAAATCGGGCCACACGCCCAAGGCGCCGTGGATCGAGAGTCTCGCCAGGATTGCTGCCCTCGTAGCAAAGCCGAAGACGGCCGCAATACCCCGACCAGTGGTCATCTACCGCGGCAGGACCCGGCATGATTGGCCATCTATGGGCAGTGACTTCCTTGGATTTGAAGATGCAATAGCAGAATGGCAAACGGCGAGATAACGCCCTACCAGTAGTTCTGCACCGCCTCGGCCGAGCCGAACAGCCGATCAGACTGGCTGATCTGGATCCACCGACCGCCGTCCAGGAGCACCCGTCCTGTGAAGAACCCGTACGCTTTCAGCAGGCTCGTCCGGAGGACCACGTAGTTGGTGCCGCCGCGCTCGATGCACACCGGTGTGAGCGTGAGGTCGACCCGGTTGTCTCCATCAGTGAAGGTCCAGGCCTTCATCGGGTCCGCGCGGTCAAAGGTGAAGCGGGCCTTGTCCAGGTGGTGACCCACGTTGTCGTGAAAGATCATGGACTTGCTCGACTCGGTGCCAAACCCATAGTCGATGTTCAGGCCGAAGGGGACGCCGCCCACCACCCCGGAGGCTGTGCACCACTGCCACTCGACGTGGTACGGGAACACGGCCCGGCTCCAGTCCAGGCAGCCGTGGCTGTGGTTGTCCAGTGAGAAGCGGTACTCATCGCCGCCGATCTTGACCCGGCCGTTGGGCACCATGCAGTTGATCTTCTGGACATAGACGAACCGTGTGGCGCGGCGAAAGGGGATGGCGTTGACCATGGTGTCGCCGGGCGGCTGGGCCAGCTCCATCTCCCCGGACAGGCCCGCGCCGCCTCGGAAGCCCGGGAAGGAAAACCCGAAGGCGCGGACCCCGTCCTTGCGCCGGCGGCACACCCACCGAACGCCTCCGCGGTCGAACACGACGTCGCCGGTCTCCGAGCTTGCGGGCAGCCCCATGCCGCCGCGGGTGAACCAGAGGGTCAGGCCATGCTCCTCGAAGGTTCCGGCGCGGAAGTCCATCCACTTCACGATCGCCCTGCCCTGGTAGCCGATATCGTAGATCAGCAGGACGATCCCGTAGTCGGGATTGATGACCTCGTAATAGTCCCACTCCTTGATCCGAAGGGCCGACGCGGCCACGCGGCCGCGCTCGTAGCGCAGGAGGGGCTGCCGGGCCCAGCCGCTGGCGGCCAGCCTGCCGCGCCCATCAAGGAGATCTCCGGCGGATGTGATTTCTTTCTGCACACTTTCCTCCTGGCGCCCGGATTTTCATTTGCGGTCTGCGCGATCCGAATGGTAGCATAGCCGCCAAAAGGAGACAGTGTCGATGAAGCAGCGTTACGAGAACTCACGGCTGATCCATGCCAGCTTCGGTTCCCGCGAGATGTTCTCCCAGTGGTTCACCTCCGCCTTCGGCCTGTACACCTTCTTCTATTATGAGAGCGTCATCGGTCTTCCCTCGCAGCTCGCGCTGGTGGCGTTCCTGATCTTCTCGGTGTGGAACGCAATCAACGATCCGCTGGCGGGCTACCTGATGGAGAAGATCAAGATGCCGTGGCAGCGAAAGCGGCAGATGCACCGCTTCCCCTGGATCCTGATCGGCGGCATCCCGCTTATCGTCTGCTACCTCGTGATCTTCCTGGTGCCGCTCCGCTGGCACCGCCCGAACGATACGTGGAAGATCCTGGCCTGGTACGTCGGATCACTCCTCCTGTTCGACACCTTCTTCACCATCTACGACATCAACGCGACGTCCCTCTTCCCGGTCAAGTTCCGCACGCCCCAGGAGCGGCGGTCCGTGCAGGGCTGGGGCACGCTGCTGGGGATTCTCGGGCTCGTCCTTGCTTTCGTGATCACCGGGATGATCGTGAACCAGAACCACCCGGAGAGCTATCGGCAGGGCGCCCTCGTGTCGTTCGGCGGCGGCTTTCTGCTCTTTGCGCTCATCCTCCCGGGCGTCGTACGAGAACAAGCGCCTGCGCGCCGAGTACGCGCGCAACCAGGCTCTCACCGGCGAGGCCAGCCAGCCGTTCTTCACAGTGGCCCGCAAGGTGCTCTCGTACCGTACCGTGCGGGTGAAGTACCTCTTCTTCTTCGGCTACCAGGCGGCGGTGGCCCTGATCAACGCATCGGCCCTCTACGTGATCACCTTCATCCTGGATGACCCGGGGAACAAGAGCCTCCCCCTGATCATGGGTTCGATGCTGATCGGGGCCCTGGTCTCCACGCCGCTGTGGGTCAGGGTCTCGCAGAAGGTGAACGACAACAAGAAGATGAGCATCTTTGCGGGCCTCCTGATGGTCGCGTCGTTCGTGCCCATGGTGTTCGCCGTCACCCGGTGGCAGTGGATGGCGTCCCTCGCGCTCTTCGGCGTGAGCCTGGGCGGGCAGTGGTTCATGGACCCGCCCACCATGGGAGACGTCCTGGACGACGCGGCGGTGAGGACCGGCAAGCGCGAGCAGTCCATCTACTACGGGTTCCAGACCTTCATCACGCGCTTCGGCGAGGCGCTTCAAGGCGTCCGTGATCGCGATGGCGCACATCGCCACCGGATTCGTCGTGGGCTCCCCCACCCTGGCCGGTCAGCAGGCCGCGAACCCCGGGGGCTGGCGGCTCATGATCTTCGGGATCCGGGTGCACACGGCCATCGTGCCCGCGCTCCTGGTGCTGGTGATGACGATCATCTTCTGGCGGCGGTACGACCTTACTCCGCAGAAGGCGGCGGAGAACCGGAAGAAGCTCGAAGAGATGGGGATCTAGCCCATTACTCCGGATTTTCTATAAACACCCCGTCCGCCCCCGGTCGAAGCCGGTTTTCCTTGGAAAGCTGGCCCTCGATGTCGATTATAGCCTCTTGCGCACGTCGAAGATGCTGAGGAGGAGAAGAACATGAGAAAACTTATCGTAGCGGAGTTTATCACGCTGGACGGTGTCATCCAGGCGCCCGGCGGCGCGAAAGAGGATACGGACGGCGGCTTCGCGCACGGCGGCTGGACTCATCCGTACTGGCACGATGACATCGGCGCGCACTTCTTTGAGGCTTTCGCGCAGGCGGACGCGCTCCTGCTTGGACGGAAGACATGGCAGATCCACGGCGGTGCATTCGAGCCCATGGCGGCCGGTGATCCGTTCGGCGACGCGATGAATGGGACCCAGAAATACGTGGTCTCCACGACGCTGAAATCCGCGGCGGCGTGGCGGAACTCGACCCTCATCAGCGGCCAGGTGGTGGAGAAAGTGCGCAAGCTGAAGGAGCAGGCAGGGAAGGATATTCTCATCGATGGCAGCAGCGTGCTTTTGCACACGCTCATCGAGAACGACCTGGTCGACACATACCTCCTGCACGTGTATCCGCTGGTGTTGGGCGGCGGCAAGCGGTTGTTCCCGGAGGGGAAGCGTCTCAACCTGAAACTCAACAAATCCATCACGCTTCCCACGGGTGTCATCTTTCAACAGTACGAGTCAGTCCCGTCTGGCAAATGAGAGAATGAGCTTGTCGGCGGGCGGCTGATTTCTGGAGTGGAGCGCGCTTCGGTGGCTGCGGGAAGACCTCCTGCAGCCACCGTGCCCCCGCTCAGATCATGCGGGCCGCGGACGCGACGACCGCCTTGGCCCACCGCGCAACGGTCTTGCCCTCCAGGACCGGACCCCAGTCCGCAGAAGCCTTCTTCAGCCAGGCGCGGCTCTTCTTTACGGTGGAGAACCATGTTTCGCGCGCATCGGCGAACCTCGCCTCAAGCAGCGCAAGAACAAGGGCGGTATGCAGCACTCGAAGGGCTTCCGCTGGGTCACCGGGAGCGCTCGCCGCTGCTCTTGCGATTGCTGATGAGCTGATTCCAAAACGTTTGAGATCACCCGTCGCGAGATCGAATCCGCCGTCCACGCGCTGGAGTGAAAGGACGAACATGAGAAGGTCGGTGTCTGTCTCACGTCGCCGGGCTGCTCTCGTCAAACCGAGAGACTGTGGTTTGGAGGCAGGGCCGAGCCCCCCAAGAAAGCCGGGCATGCCTCGAACCACGGGCCGGGACCCAGTCGGCGTGTAGAGACCAAGGGTCCGGATTCCCGCGCGCCCGAGAGCAGTGCCCATCCCATGCCAACCCACTGTGACCAGCACGGGCACCTTGCGGAGGAGCAACTCCCCGGTCTGCCGGTCCTTTTCCTCGCGTTCCTCGATTGCGATCCAGCTTGTCAGGCTGCAGGAGAGGCCGAACTCCCGGGCCAGGGCGATGACTTCCTGCTTCCACGTCTCCGCCTTTGGGCGGGCCTGGCGGGACCCGCGGCCGCCTGCCAGGTGGGCCTCCTCCAGGCCGCGGATCCGCTCCCGGGCCCACAGCGTGGGAATCGGAAGCTGGCCCGAGCCCGCCTCCACAACGGGCAACTGCCAGGCCTGCGCCTTGCCTTCGATTTCCGCTTTCACCGTGACGCCAGAAGGCGCCGCACCCTGCGGAACCCGGGCCCACGTGCTCATCGGTTCCCCCAGCAGGAGAATGGGCTCCAGCGGAGCCTGCTCGGCGGCACCGCCCCAATCGACCTGGAGTTTCGAGATCCTTGAGGATACGGCCTGGCGGAAGAGGGAGAGGACGCGGGGCTCGATGCGCTCGCCGGGGAAGATGAACGCGGCGGCGCCCCCGCCGGCCCGGGCGAGGCCGCGCACAAGGTGATCGTTCGGGCCGGCGCCAATGCCCACGCAGAAGAACCGGGTGCCGGCCGCGTGGAAACGAACGAGCTCCATCACCTCCGCCTCGTTGCCCACCTCGCCGTCGGTGAGAAGCAGCATGCTGCGGCTGACGCCCTTGGGCACCGCGGCCCCGTACACGTGCTGAAGCGGCTGCAGGACCTCGGTGCCGCCGAGATCCGCGTCCACCGCTCGCAGCCACCCCAGCGCCTCGCCGAGAGTTTTCTCGCCGTACTCCCGCGGCTGCGGGAACAGGGACTGGAAGGTGTCCCCGAACCGCACCACGTTGAACCGCGAGCCATTTTCCATGGCTCGCAGGCAGACCTCCAGGGCGCTCCTGGCCTGGCTGATGGAATCGCCCTGCATGGAGCCCGAGCAGTCCAGGACGAAGATCACCTCGCGGACGCTGTCGCGGGAACTGGGAGCGGATGCGCTCTCCGGCTCATCGGCTTCATCCAGGGCCATGTCCAGTTGCAGCCACGTGCCGCGCTCATCGACAGAACGCCACACCCGCCCGACGGCCTCCCTGGCGCGCTGGGTAACGGTGAGCACGAAATCGCGATCCATGCGGGCTACATCCGATGCGAAGCGGACCGTGAGCTCATCGCCATTGCCCTGCCCCATGGTGATGTTGATCGGGTGACTGGGCGATTCCACCGACTCCACGCACGAGGCGCCCCGCACGGCGATCTCCACGGAAAGGCCGTAGGGCACGGAAGCCGCGTACTCGGGGTGAATGCGGTCGGAGGCGGGAATGCCTTCCTCGTCTGGTGTGTCCACGGGAAGGTAGCGCGGGGAGATGGTGGTGGGAAGGGAGAAGCGCACCTCACGGCCCTGCTGGTCAAGGAGCGCCACGTACTCGATCTCCACGACGGCCTCGGCGCCGGCGGGCAGACTGCCGACGGAAAGCGTGAAGATGTTCGGCCGTTCCTGGTCAAGGAGGAAGGCGCCATCCCCTCGCGCCAGGGCATCGTCGTAGAGCTCGAAGGCTTTGTCCCGTTCCTCCACGGAACCGCTGATCCTGCGGCCGCCGGCAATGGCCGCGAAGCCGCATACCGCGGCGGACTCCGGCAGGGGGAAGCGGTAGACGGCCTCCAGGGCGCCGGCCTCCTCGTTCCTGAATCTCTGGGCCACCTTCACGCGGGCACCCCGGCCCAGGATGCTGCCGCTCACGCAGACCCCCTGCAAAGGAACGGGGTTGGTCCCGTTGGAAATCAAGCCGAACACGTCACTCATTCGATCCTCCTTCTTTTTGGATGATTGACCGCAGCGATTTCAGCGCGGCCACCGTGCCGGGACCAAGCCGCCGCTCCGCTTCCGCGGAGATGTGAAGCTCCACGCCCGGCGCCAGGGCGATCCTGCTCCAGAGGGCGCGCGGATACTGCGTGCCCGAAAGCGCTGGCGCTGCAGGCCATTCGGCCTCGGGCCCGCGGATCTCCGCAACAGGGGGACTGCCGCTCCCCGACACCTCGCGTTTCCCCAATTTCTCCGCGCCTGCCAGCAGGCCCCGGATGGCTTCCAGGCGATACCCTCGCTCCTGCAGCTCCCTGATCCTGGCGAGTTGCCTCACGTGCACCTCGGAGTAGTAGCCGCCCCGGCCGCGAGCGGCCGGAGGGTTCACAAGCCCCTCCTGCACGTAGTAGCGGACGGTTCTTCGCGAGAACCCGGAAAGCCTGCACAGCTCATCGATCAGGTACTGGCCTTGGTCCATGCCATTATAATAACACTTAAACTGTCATTATTCAAGTGTCTTTATGTTTATTTAAATTCGGAACGGTGATAAGGCGAAAAGGAGGCAAACGCCCCCTCGCCCCCGGGTGCAAAAAGGGGCGCGCTTCCGAGGGTTCCGCTTCCGCGCAAAATTGGATACACCAAAAGGACATTCCGCACGTCGATATGACTGAACGTCATGGAGAACCAACTTGTGATGCATGCTAGCGATGCGCACCGCCTTCGCGTTGAGCAGGCCTACAGGAGCGAGAAACCGCGCTTCCTGGCCCGGCTGCGCGCCGCCGGGCGCACCCTGGAGGAAGCGGAGGATATCATCCATGACGTGTACGCTGAGACCATGGAGCGGCTGCACCTGGTCCCCGACATCCGCAACCTGCCCGCCTGGATCAATTCGCTGTTTTCACGGCGATTGATAGACAACTGGCGGCACCAGCGGGTGAAGGAAGCGTCGGGTGAAACCGACGTGACCGAGGAGACGCTGCGGGAGATCATCGCCGGCGCCGGCTTTGATCCCCAGGACGGGTTCGTGCGGGAAAGCCTGATGGATGCAGTGAATGACGCCATGAGCGTGCTCCCCCCGGCCCAGCGCAAAGTGGTGGAGGCACAGGTCTTCGGCGGCAAGAGTTTCCGGGAGATCGCGGAGGCAACGGGGGAAAGCATAGACACGCTGACAGCGCGAAAGCGCTACGCGTTGCGCAACCTCTCCCGGGCCCTGCGGCACTGGATCGACGAATGAGCGAACAACAAAGGAGGAATGATATGTCTGATCAGGAGAAAACAAGCGGCACGGCGGCCGAGCAGGAACAGTCCCATTTCGAACAGACGGAGCACAAGGACAGCATGGATGCCTGGTGGGAAAAGCGCACCATCCCCCAGAAAGTCCTCACGGTGATCGGGTTCATCATCCTTGGCGCGGGCCTGCTCTTCCTCTTCGGCTGGGTGGTGATGCTCCTGTGGAACTGGCTGATGCCGGAGATCTTCGGGCTGAAGACGCTCACCTACTGGCAGGCCTGGGGCGTGCTTGCCCTGAGCTGCATCCTCTTCGGCAGGATTGGCGGCGGGTGCGGAGGAAAAGGCAGCAGCGACCGGAAGCGGAAGCGCAAGCTGCGCAGCTACATCAGCGAGCAGATCAAGGAAGATGAGGAAAAGAAAGCGAAAGCCGCCAAGGAATGAGCCGGACTCGATGTAGCCGGCGTCCAGGGCCCGGACGGGATATTCCCGTCCGGGCATCATAAATACTTCTTGATAATACACGGAGGCATGGAAATGTCAGATAGCGCTGGAAGTCTGTCTCAAGCAAAAACCGCCCGCAAGCTGGACATGAAGACCAAGCTTTCGACTTTGTGGATATTCGCGATGCTCAATTACCTGTATGCGGACATCATGACGCTCATGGATCCCGAGGCCCAGAAAATCATGCAGTCGGGATCCGTTGGCCCCCTGCAGATCAACCAGGGATTCCTCCTTGGCGCCGCGGTGCTTATGGAGACGGCGATAGCCATGGTTCTCCTGTCCAGAGTATTGAAATATCGGGCCAACCGTTGGGCGAATGTCATAGCGGGAATCATACACACGGCAGCAATGTCATTGTCCCTGCTGACATCCACACCGGCTCCCTACTACATCTTCTTCGCCGCCATGGAGATCCCCTGCACGCTGTTCATTATCTGGCTCGCCCTGAGGTGGAAGCCGGACGCTGTGCCTGCGGCAGCGGCCTGAGGAGGATGTATGAGCGTGAAATCCCTCGTCATCGTGTACTCCTGTCATCATGGCAATACGGCCAGAATAGCCCGCTCAATGGCGGAGGCCCTGGGCGCGGAGGTGAAAACCCCGGGTGGTGTCCGCCCCGAAGAGCTCCGGGAATATGAGCTGGTGGGCTTCGGCTCCGGGATCGACAGCGGCAGGCACTACAGGCCTCTCCTTGATCTTGCCGATGCGCTGCCGCACGCCGCGGGCAGGAGGGCGTTCATCTTTTCCACCTGCGGGGTTCCGGCCTCCATCTCCGGGGAGAAATTCATCAAGAACTACGCCGAAGAAAGCCACGCGGCTCTCCGGAAGAAGCTGATGTCCAAGGGCTACACGGTTGCCGGGGAGTTCAACTGCGCAGGATTCAATACGAACAGCTTCCTCAAGTATTTCGGCGGCGTGAACAAGGGCAGGCCGGATGCCGGGGACCTCGAGCATGCCGCGGCATTCGCGCGGAACTTGTAGGCGCCTGGCTCGACGCCGATCACCATGGTCACGCTGCTCATGAAGGCCTTGAACCGGGTGTGGACGTTTCAGCTACTGGATCAAGGCTATTATGCGCGCCTGGATCTCTCTGACCAGCGGCACGGACAGCGCAGCCGCAAGGGTTGCGTTTCGGGCCTTCCAGTCAAAGCTTTTCACCTGGTCGCACAACACTGCTCCCGAGATTCCAATATCAAGAGGTAGCGCGACCTCGAACGGATACCCCTTCACCCGGCTGGTGATGGGGCAGCAGAGGCACAGCCCGACTTTCGCGTTGTACTCCTTGGGCGAGACGATCACGGCTGGCCGGCGCCCCGATTGCTCGTGCCCTGCCTGCGGCGTGAACTGCAGCCACACGATGTCTCCGCGCGCAGGTGCATACGGGGAACCTTTCACCAACTCTCCTTCCCGACGGGATGGCCGCTTTCGATCTCGACATGAATGTTGGCAGCCGTCACCTTCGAAAGGAGTTGCCGAATGGAGAAAGCCTTCTTGCGGAGCGGGCTGATGACGATGTTTCCGTCCTTGCTGGTGATTTCGACTTCAGAGTCTTCTCCCACAGCGGACTCCTGCGCCACTGCCTTCGGGATCCTGATCCCCAGGCTGTTCCCCCATTTCTGCACCCTGGCCCTCATGCCCGGCACCCCCTGTTTATACATAGTATATCCCTTCACGCTGGAAAAGCGCAAGGAAAGGCAGGGGTCAGCGCCTGTCGTCCAGAACGCCCTTTCGCTCTGCAAGATGCCGGCCCGACCAATCGACCGGCCGCTTATGGCGATTTGACAGCCCCGCTCGCGGAGCAGGTGTAGGGCCGTCTCACCATCTGAGCCTTGTCCAGGCTCTCGTGCACGTACATGTCCATAGTGATTGACGTGGAACTGTGTCCGAGGTATTTCGATACGGCCTTTATGGATGCCCCCTCGCGGATAGCCAGCGTGGCAAAGCTGTGGCGCATGCTGTGAGCCGAGATCCGGCGCTTGAGGATTCGCTTCCCGGCCTTGATGATTTCGTAGCTCACGTAGGTTGTACGGAACGGCTTGCCCCCCCTGGTTCGAAAGAGATACGTATCTGATGGAAAAACCGCCCGAATCGCTTCAAAGAGGGACTTCTCGATATCGACCTTCCGCTCTTTGTTTCCCTTTCCGGTGATTGTCAGCCGGACCATGTCCCCCAGGTCCTCGCACCTGTCCAGTCGAGCGCCGCACATCTCCGCGACGCGGCATCCCGTGTTGTACAGAAACCAGAGGAACAAAGAAGTTCGCTTCGAAGTACCTGCTACCAGGCGGTCAAACTGATCCCGCATGACAACCCGGTCTTCCGAGACCCCTGACATGACAATCCCTGGGGCCCTGGTTTCGCTGTCATGGTCGAGAGATCGGAGCGCCATATCGAGCTGAGCCTGGCGGTTGAAATCCATGCTGGCCAGCGCGACGCGCAGCCGCGCCTTCACCGCCTGGCGCCGCACGCACTTGGTACGGGCGGCCAGTGGAAGGGAGTTGAGGTGCGTGAAGTATGCGCGCACCGCCGAAAGGTTCAGCGTGAGGTGATTGATCTCGAGGTAGCGCATGAACGGCGCGATGTGGCTGGAGTAGTTGTCATTGACCGACAGAAACCGTGAGAGAATGACATCCTCGGACAAGGGATCGCTCAACGAGCTCAGGCGAGGCCTCCATGAAGGAAGTACGGCCTCAATGTCGCGCGAATTGTGCCCGTTATCATTGCGTATGCCAATTCGCCAGAGGGGCATGCCTTCGCCGAACAGCTCACGCACTCCGTCCACGAAAATCGCGCGTGTTCGTGATCGTCAGTCGTCAGGTCCTGGTCGACTCACTGTTCTCTTCAGTCATTTGCGCGCCGATCTACTCGGCATATGATGGCCTGTCCACCCAGGTATCGATCGGTGCAGATGAGGGTCTCAAGCACCAGGGTTCCGTTCACTGCGACGAACTGGTAAGCATAAGAAAGTCCGCCTTGACTGATTTCGTGGGCCGCTTGAGCGCCGCCAAGACCGGCGAGCTTGACGATGCCCTGGCGATAGCCTCGCGAATCGATTAGGAGCCCCT
Organism: uncultured Spirochaetota bacterium; assembly: GCA_963734545.1. Classification (GTDB taxonomy): domain Bacteria; phylum Spirochaetota; class Spirochaetia; order SZUA-6; family Fen-1364; genus Fen-1364. Next base: position 442,386 of record CAVTHO010000004.1, read on the forward strand.
ATGCGTGCCATCACCGCCACGCGCCAGAGAAGGGCGTGGACGCTCGGCGATAGTCTCATATACTGGACTATTCCGAGCAAGTCCAATATACTGGACTCATGAACCTCCACGGAGTCGGTGTCCTTGTGGCGGAGCGGCGGCGAGCGCAGGGCCTCACCTTGCAGGCGCTCGCGACGGAGGCCCACGTAGGGCGATCCACACTTGCGGCATTCGAGGCGGGAAAGCTCGGGGAACTCGGCTACGGCAAGGTCGCTCGAATCTGCGCCGCTGTAGGTCTGGTGCTGGAAGCGCGGCCCCTGGCCCTTGAGCGGCCCCTTGCACGCCACCGTCATCTCACAGACCCTGCTGCCAGGGAATTGACCAAGGCTGCGATGGAGGACATCGTCGTCAGGGGTGACATCGACTCCTGGCGAGGGCTGGTACAGGCGGTGAGACGGGACGCCAGCGGCCGCTTGGCGCGACGGGCCCGCGATGTCCTGGCTGGGGCAGACAGATCAGACCCGCGGGTCAGCGCATTCTCGACACTTCTTTCCGGCGCGCTTCGGTCGCGAAGGAGCGTCACCAACCATGGCTGAAGGCACGAAGTCCTACGACTGGGAGAAGCTGCTGGCGCACGCGGCCATCCTCCAGGCCAAGGTACCGAGCGCCATCCTGGTGGGGGGCACCGCTGCTGCCCTGCATGCCGGACACCGCATCTCTTTCGATCACGACCATGTCCTCAAGGACCTCGCCGCGCACTATGACAAAGCCAATGCCGCGCTGGAATCGATCGCTGGCTGGAGGACGAAGCGCCGAATTCGCGGAAAGCTTGTGCTGGGCCAAATCGACGGAATCGACGCCGGGCTGAGGAACCAGAGGCGGTCGGCGCCGCTGGAGACAACCTTCATGAAAGCTCCCGGCGGCCGTAATCTCAAGATACCCACGATTGAAGAGATGCTGCGGATAAAAGCCTTCCTGCTCGTGGAGCGCAACGCAACCCGCGACTACCTCGATGTGGCGGCGCTCTCCCACCACGTTGGCACGGCGAAGAGCGTCCTTGCGCTCGAAAGGATGAGGCAGCTGTACGCCGAGTTTGCGGGAGAAGTCGGCGACATCATGATTTCGATTCTCGTGAAGCTGGGCATGCCCGACCCGTACGACCTCACCGAGGTCGACCTCAACGAGTACAAGGGCATCATCGCTCCCTGGAACGACTGGAGCGCGGTGACGAAACAGTGCCGCTTGCTCGCGGTTGCGATGGTGAAGAAGGCGCCTCCACGTGCGAAGTAGCCTGGCAGTACGGCGCCTTTGCTGATTGAGGGGTAGCTGCCCTGCCGCGAGTAGCTGCTCCGAGGCGCGCGTAGATGTTGGTCTCTTCATCCAGCCGTTAGGCGTGCCCCGCCCGAGGGCAAAGATACCGCGTGCCCAAGTGGGCGCGCCCGTGACGGCCCTCAGGCGGGTCGGGCTGCTACGGGCTCCGCTTCGCTTCGGTCCTCGGACCGCCACGGGGCTTCGCCCCGCAGCGCCCTGCGCATCCCTCACGCGCATGATGCGGTCAGGGTCTCTGCACACTTTTCGGCACAGCAATCTGCAACCAAGACGATATGACTTCCCTTTTCATGAACGCCCCGGTACCCCAACTTTCGGACAAGGGCGTCAACGACCTTGCGACCGCTGAGGTCATTGGGCAGCTTCATGACACGCTGAAGACTTCGTCCCGAACGAGGTGGAGTCGAATCCGTTCAGGAGGGGAACCATCAAAAAAGAAGGCTGAAACTGCCTCTTTTACGTTCGCTCTGAGCTCTTGCCAGGTGTCAGCTTCAGTGACGATGCTTTCGCTCAGACATTCCGCGACAAAGCCTCCGTCCTGATCTTGAATCACGTCGAACACAAGCTCGTTGATTCCGGGCTGCATATGCTCAATCCTACGGGGCAATCCCGCTGTTTTCAAGACAAATCCACCTTCATGTCCATCGCCCGTGCAACGACGATAGATTTTCCACCGTATGCTACCGGCTGGTGTACATAGGCGCTTCACCCTATTTGCTTCTCGGATTGCGGTCAGATTTGCAGCCATCAACCAGATGGTGCAAGGCAGAGAAACTTGCAGCTATTCTTGCGTCTATCGAAAAGGGTAAGAATTCGCCCGGCCGGCCGCGCTATCGACTACAGAAGCGAAGCTACCCTCTCAACAGTCAACCCCGTCTCCCGAATGATTGCCCGCAGAGTGCCCTTGGCGATCTCCTTGTGATTCGGCACGGTGACGCGGCGATAGGGAGGCGAACGGTGGCGCAGAATCATGTGGCTTCCGGTCTGGTGGTCAAGCTCGTATCCGAGCTTCTGTAGAGCTGCAACCAGCGACTTCCCCGAAACGCGGGGCAGTTTCCTCAGACATTCACCTCGACAATTTCCTCGCTGATCGACGGAGGGATGGGATCCCCGTGCTTTTTCAGGCTTTCCAGGTATCCCTTGATGGCATCCTGGATATTCTCAAGCGCCAGTTCTCTGGTCCCGCCCTGAGAGATGCATCCCGGCAGGCTTGGGCATTCCGCAGTGAACTCGCCATCCTCGTCTTCGGCAATAAGGATTCTATAGCGCAAAAGCTTCTCCCGTCTTCCTTTCAACAGCATAAGCTCCTCCACCGACGCCGTCAAGAAACCTCCCAATACCGCGCCTGTCACCCCAACTGGGAGGACTCTACCCAAGACGGTCAGGATCCACAAGGGTCAATACGGTCAATACTGGCCTGGTGCTTGAGATCATCCTGACAAAAATTGCAGATCGCAGCAGACCACTTTCAGGAAAAAGGCTCCTTACGGAGCGGCTGGTTTCTAGACAAGATATCAGCATCCTCTAGATGGAGTCCGTCCAGCGTGCCGTGTCGCGCCCCATCATTCAGGGCCGCTTCATCGGTGCCTCGGCCCCCGGGGAAGTTAGACCGGCCCATACCGCCGTCTCACGCGCTCTCCGCTCTCGGTGATGAGTAAGCGGGTGGCGAACCCCACCCGTTGCAGCGGAGCCAGGTAGACCATAGTCCCTCTTCGAGGAGGGACACGATGAAACACGACCGGAAGTTTTGGGCTCGTCACGTTGAGAGCTGGCGGGCGAGCGGGCTGACACAAAAAGCGTATTGCACTCGCCGCCACCTGGCCAAGGGAAGCCTGGGCTACTGGGCATCGACGCTGGGGCGAAAGACGGCAGTGAGGGACCTGGTGGAGGTCGGGCGGACCGAGGTCAAGCGGCAAAGGTCGAATTGCCCTATCGAGTTGGCTGTCCAGGGTCGGTATCTGCTTCGGCTATGGCCAAGGGTGGACCCGTGCAGCTGCGCGAGGTGCTCTCGGTGCTGGAGCAGTGCGGATGATCGGCTTGGAGGTCAAAGAGGCGCGGGTTCAGCTACGTTCGAGAGCGGTCACCCACGCCGAGCAACAGGCCGTCAACGCTGATATCCTCGTCTAGGCTCTCCCAATGCAGTCCGCTGCCCCCTCCGCTGATGATGTAGGCTTGGCGTTGCTCATCATTCGCCTTGAGAAGCCGAGGGAAGTAGGCAAGTGGGACAGAAAGCTGGCGACCGTCAGCCAGAAGCACCCACAGATTGTCAGCGTCGAACCATAGCTTTGTTGCAGAAGCTTCAAGAGCCGAAACGCTCATCCCATTTCCTCCTGAATAGGTCCAGGTTGTCTCGTACAACCTGCTCCAAGGAATTAAGCTCTTTAGGTGCCAGACCCCAACTGGACACAAGAGAGGGTTCTGGATCCAGCCAGAATTTGGCAACGCTCGCACCCTTGCGGATGTGAACATGCCGACCTTCCAAGGGAGTACCTTCATTTGAAAAGAAAAAGAACCGATAGCCATTCCACAAAAGGATAGTAGGCATTGCCGCAATTAGTATGCGGCAACGAACCGCGTACGGCAAGTGGCAATCTGAAACGGTGCAGCGGCTCCGATCAGCATCGCGCTGACTTGCACCAGGCTTTGGCCTATGCATCTCTGGCCGACGTCGCGCAGGTGGACACCCTTCTGCTCTACTCTTCGATGGGAAGTGAGCCACGTCGGCTCGACACCGTCGCGACCGTGACAAGTGGGCGGCGTCGGGTCAGACTCACCCTTGCTTCCGCGCCGTTCGGCTATCGCAGCCCCGAGCACGAGAAGATCGACCCCGCGGTTTCCGAGAGTTGCTGGTGGGTCATTCGAACGCCTGTTCCCGGACCAGAGAGGACTGAAATAGCGATGTATGAATCTGCTGTGGCAGTCCTACGGGGAGACCTGGTAGATTGCGGGTCGGTACTGGGGAGAAGGGACAGGCTTGCCCTCCGCCCGCGCGGCCTCCAGCCACGCCTGCTTTGCGGCATTCACCTCGCGAAGCGCCTCTTCCGGCGTCGAACCGAACGCGGAGCACGCCTCCAGGTCCGGGATATCCGCGATATAGCCCTCGTCTTCTTCGCTGTAGAAAATATTGATGTGATAGTCCTTCATTTAGTCGCCTCCCAGCCGCAGGTTGTGCCGTTCCACGATCTTGAGGAACTGCCGAATCTGGTACGGCTTTGCCTGTCCGTGGACCTCCTGGAAGTTGACGAGCTCCGCGATCCCCGGGTGCACAAACAGGTGATGGCTGCCCCGCACGCGAGACAGGTGGAACCCGAAAGCCTCCACGAGCGCAACCGCGTCCGAGAACCGGACGAACGCGGGTTGTTGATGATGCGCGCCAGGAGCTTACGCTTGTCCACGTCTAGAGAGGAATGTATCATGGGAGCCTCGTCAAGGGAAACGCTTCCTTTCACCTGGTTGCCCCTCCACTCGAGAAGACTCGGGGGAACGGGCAGCGAATGGGGGAGGCCTTCTCCTGACAGGCGCAATGAACGGGACGATTGTGACGTACTTCCTTGGTGTTCAGCATCGGCTATCTGCACGTGGAGGTTGCGCACGAACTCAGTTGAACGCTCATTTGAGGATGTCCACCTCTCCAGGTTTCTTTCCGTCCGGGACAACTACTCCGGCCACATTGCGGACTTCGCGCGCTACCTCGAGACCAACCACCTGAGCCTGGGACTTTCTGCTGTGCGAGCATATTTCGCGCATCTCAATGCCTCGCCTCTGGCCGCGGCGACAAAACGAGTGCGCCGCCAGGCGGTAAAGGCCAGGCTGAGGGCAACTCTCTCAAGCACGGATTTCAACCGGCAGGCACGGCTCGAGATGACGCTGCGATCCTTGGACCATGATAGTGAGACAAAAGCTCCTGCGGTTGTCACGGTAGCAGTCCCTGAAGAACGGATTGTCACGCAAGAGCAATTTGACCGCCTGGTGTCCGGCACTTCAAAGCGAACCTCGCTATTCCTGTGGTTTCTGTACAACACCGGGTGCCGCGTGGCGGAAATGTGCGGCGCACGGTTGGACAAATGCGAAGACCTTGAAGACATGGTCAGACTGACGATCACAGGGAAAGGCAAGAAGGAGCGGAAGGTCGACATCGAGAAGGCCTTGTTGGAAGCCATTCGATCGACTTTTCATGGGGAGACCTACCTTTTCCAGACCCAAGGCGGCAAACCCTACCGCACAACCTACGTCAGCTATGAGATCACGAAAGCCGGCAGGCGCATCCTCGGGCGTAAAATCTCGGCTCACACCATGCGCCACAGCTTTGCCACTCTGACAATCCGCGACGGTGCATCCATAAAGGCCGTCTCGAAGTACCTCGGGCACAGCTCGACGGCGATCACCATGGACATGTATGTGCACGAAAGCCTGGAGAAGGCCCAGAGAGTGCGAAGATCGTACAAACTCCCCCAAGCTTGAAGAGGCTTTTCGCCCACAGGGCCAAATGGCCCTTGATGCGCCGAAGGGGCGGTACAACATCGGTGGGGGCCCGCGGACGTGGATCGCCAGACGATCGACTGGTACGACAGGAACGCTGAAGAGGTGGCACGACGCTACGAAAGCGTCCCGGGAGGTATCTCCGACTTCTTCCGTTTTGTCTTTGCGCCGGGTGACAGCGTCCTGGAGATAGGATCGGGAAGCGGAAGGGATGCCGCGCGGCTCATGGAGCTGGGCGTGCACGTGCACGCGGTGGAGCCCAGCGCCGGGCTGAGGCACCGGGCGGCTGTTCTGCACCCCGAGTTGTCCGGTCGGTTGTTCGAGGGCGAGCTGCCCGCTCACTTACCGCCCCAGGTTGCCGGCCCCTATGACGGAGTGGTCCTTTCTGCCGTCATCATGCACGTCCCTGATTCCGAGCTCTTCGACGCGGCGCTGGTCATCCGGGAACGCCTGAAGGACGGCGGTAAGCTCCTCCTGTCCACACCCCTGGAGCGCGGCGACACTCCTGCAGGCTCTGATCGGGACGAACCGGGGCGGCTGATGATCCTGCGCCCCGGCCTCCCAGGTGCGGCTCCTCTTTGAGCGGCTGGGGTTCATCCTCAAGAGCGAGTGGACATCGGCGGATGCCGCGGGGCGGTCCGACGTTCTGTGGATCACCATGCACTTTCAGTATTCCCGCGGCACAGCCCGGCCGATAGACAGGATCGAAAGCATTCTCAACGCGGACAAAAAGGTCGCTACCTACAAGCTCGCGCTGATCCGCGCACTCTGCGACATGGCGCTGACGGCGCATGCGCGCGCTCGCTGGGAGCCGGACGGCAGGGTCAGCATACCGATCACGGACCTGGCCGAGCGGTGGATCCTCTTCTACTGGCCCCTTGTCGACTCACGGGTGCTCATTCCGCAGATCAACGGCGAATCCACGGGCGGGAAGCCGATCGCGTTCCGTTCCGCCCTTTCGGAGCTTGCAGGGCATTTTGCGAACCAGGGCGGGCTCAATGGGTTTGCAAGGGTGAAGGCGGATCGGCTTCTGTCCCTGGAAGAGCAGCGCCTGTACGGCCGGGTCCTCCGCATCGTGTCCAACACGATCGTGAAGGGGCCCGTCAGGTACGCCGGCGGCGCCCGGGGCGTGCAGGAGTTCGAGTTCGATCCCGCCGCCCGCCGTGTCCTGGTGGACGGCGGCGTCTGGGAAGAGCTCACCCTCATGGGCCACTGGATCCGCGACGCGGTCGTCCTGCGGTGGGCGGACATGACCTGGCGTCTTTCTGCAGGGGTGCTCCCGCGGGGAAAGATCCTGGATCGCCTGGTGCTCACTTCGGATCCAGCGCGGTTTGACGAGAGCGTGCGCCGCTTCTACGCGGGGCTGCGGCCCGGGTTGGAGTGCGTGTGGACGGGGAGGAAGCTGGTCGATGATTTCGACGTAGACCACGCCATTCCCTTCGCGCTGTGGCAGGACAGTTCGCTGTGGAACCTTTTCCCCGCAGCCAAGACCGTCAACAACCAGAAGAGGGACAGGCTGCCGTCGCGGGAAATCGTGCGCAGGCGGAGCGCGAGGATCGTCGAGAACTGGCGGAGCCTGTCGCGGGAGTTTCCGTCGCGGTTTGTGAATGCGGCCGCGGCGCTGTCAGGCGGCGCGGTCACGGTACGGAACAAGGAAGGTAAGCGACGCGGCGGGGACATGGCCGGGGACGCGACGGCGGGCGCGATCGAGCTTGCCCCTGGGTGGGAAAAGCCGCTTCTTTCCAGCTTCGTCGAGGCCATCGAATACACGGCCGCCATGAGAGGCGCGGCCCGGTGGGAGCCATAGCCAAGGGCGAGCACGTCCTGATGATCGACGAAATCAACCGTGCCGACGAAGCTCAGGTCACCGTCTACGGCGGATACTTCTTTATTACTGCAAGGCGAAAAGCCGCCACAGGCTGAAATCTCTTGCGCCGGAAACAGTGGTTCAGCTAGGCACGTCCCGCACGTTGTGATGCGGATTCATCCAGAACCTGCCGGATGGCCAGTCCCAGCTCCTTCTTGCGAGCAGGCTTCATGCATACCCTGCGGACGCCGGCCGTCGCGGCTTCGTCCTCTTCGACGGGCGAGCTGTAGCCCGTGCAGAGGATCACCGGAAGCGCGGCGTTGAGGGCGACGGCCTTCTTCGCGAGCTCAATACCGGTTATCACGGGCATGCTCTGGTCGGTGATGAGAAGGTCAAAGGCAAACCGATCCGCTGAAAGGAGCTCGAGTGCGTGCGCGGGATCTGTCACGGCGGTTACCCTGTATCCGAGCGTGGCAAGGAGCTTTTCCATCAACACGGCGATCGAGCTCTCGTCATCGACATAGAGAATCCGCTCGTTCCCGCCGGGAACGTCGGTTCCCGCGCCGGCTTTGTCCGCATTCTCTGCGTCGACGCGCGGGAAGTAGAGCTTCATGGAAGTGCCTTTGCCCGGAGAGCTCTCCACGACAATGTCCCCGCCATGGTCCCGCATGATCCCGTACACAACCGAAAGCCCCATACCGGTGCCTTTGCCCGCGGGCTTGGTCGTGAAGAACGGCTCGAATGCCTTGTCGACGAGGGCCTTCTCCATCCCGACGCCTGTGTCCTGGACATCGATGACGGAAAAGACGCCGGGCCCGATGGCCCCGATCCGCCCGGGGACGGCCGCTGCAAGGCGTTCCTCCGACAGGCTCACGGTAAGGACACCCTTCCCGTCCATTGCGTGGACGGCATTCGAGGCGAGATTCATGACCGCCTCGTGGATCTGCGTGGCGTTCGCGATGACGGCCCCGGACTCCGCCTGCAGGCGGGAAGAGACGGTCACAGAGGACGGAATGGTCATCTTCAGGAAGCCGAGGACCTCGTGCACGATGGTGCTGAGCCGGACGATGGACTTTTCCACCGGCCCTCCGCGGCTGAAAGTCAGGATCCGTGACACAAGGTGCTTCGCGCGCTCGCCCGCTTGAAGGATCTGCATAAGGCTTTGAGCAGCCTGGCCCTCCGGCGGGACGTCCTGAAGGGCAATCTCGGTGTGGCCGATAATGACGCTCAGCATATTGTTGAAGTCGTGCGCGATTCCCCCCGCCAATTGCCCGATGGCCTGCATCTTCTGGTTCTGCCGCAGGCTTTCCTCCAGGTTCCGCCTCTGCTCCGCGTCTCTCTTGGCCTGTGTGACGTCCCTGAGGACCCCGTCAATGCCCAACCGCCGGCTGTCCGAATCCACGGTCCATCGGGCATTCGTCCACACGGTGGCCACCGCCCCGTCCTTCCTGATCACGTCCAGCTCGAAATTCTTCACGAGCCCCTGGCGTTCGAGAGTCTCCATGAGGACCGCGTGCCGTGAGGGGTCGCGGTAGAAGTCCGCAAACGGCCGGCCCACCATCTCATCGGGCTTGTATCCAAGCATCTGCTCGGAGGACGGGGAGACGATTGCCAGTTTCCCCTGCAGGTCCGTGCGGTAGCTGATATCCATCATGTTCTGGAAGAGCCCGCGGTAGCGCGATTCGGATTCACGAAGCGCCCGCGCCGCCTCGCGGCGGCGTTCCTCGTTCGCCATGAGGAGACTTCCCAGGAATACCCCGACGGAGATCGCCGATCCGTAGGGCAGCGTCATGGATTTCACCAGCCGCCAGCCTGCCTCCAGACTGCCGATGGGCAGGAAACCCGGGAGCAGGAATATCGTGGCGGCGATGGAAGAAAGCGCCAGCTTCCATGGCGACTCTATCCCCGGGCGAAGGGCTCGCAGCGTCGTCCCGGGCAATGACCGCCAGCCCCAGGCCCAGGATCCCGCCGTAGACCCCGATGCCGCCCAGAAAAGCCCGGTAGCCGGCTCCGATTGCCGCCGCAATCACGGCCGACAGCGGTCCTCCGAAAAAGCCGGCAAGGATGACGATGGCGTTCCGCTGGTCGACCTGGACCCCGGGGGCGACGGGAATTCTGACATGCATGCAGATATAGACGAAGAGTCCGAATACGGTCCCCAGGATGACTTGCCGCCTGAAGCGGCTGCGTTTCTCCAGCGATTCGTTGAGGATTCCGTACACGGCGACCATGATGATGAAGACGGCGAGGTTGCTGAAAAGACCGAAAAAGACGGAGGTGCCACCCATGAGGGAAAAATCCGTACGCGAGATTGCCAGAAGGCCGTCCACCCGCGTGAGGAAATCGACAAAGCCCTTCATAGGCTCGCCTCCGACGTCCTAGAGGGATTCTGAGTGCCGCTCCCAGTATGATACATGCCTGGATAGTAGCGCAAGTAGCCCCGCATCGAACTGAAATCCTATGCCTGACATGGAGATATGCACATGTATATACACATATACACTTGATATCGTGAGCACTTCAGGATACACTTCTCACGAGGTGATGAATGCGTACCGTGAACGCTTTGGAAGTTCGTAACAGGCTCGGCGCGCTCCTCGATGACCTGGAGCGGACCGGAGAGCCGGTGATCGTGAGCAAGGGGCGCCGGCCTCGCGCGGTGCTCATCAGCATAGAGGATTTCCAGAAGCGCTTTGTCGACCGCCAGACGGAGGAGCAGCGCCGGGCGCTCCTGGACCGGGTGAGGGCCGCGCGGGCTGCGGGCGTCGGCGGCGCGGACAGCCTCACGGTCCTTCGGGGCCTGCGAGGCGAGCTGAGATGAAGTTCGTCATCGACGCATCCGTCGCTGCGCGGTGGTATATCCTGGAAGAATCGGACGCAAGAGCGGAGGAGGTCTTGCAGCGGGTGGTCAGGGAGCCGGAGTTGTTTGCCGTCCCTGAGCTTTTCTTCTTCGAGGTGCTGGCAGTCCTCGGGAGGATGCACCCCAATCCGCTTGAGACCTACCAGGATGCGTTCCTTCCTGTCGTGGAGGGCGGGGTTTTCCGCCACCCCATGACGTCTGCTCTTGCCGCGCACTCGTGGCGCTTCCTGGCCAGGGGACTCACCGGGTACGACGCATGCTATGCAGGGCTGGCTGCCGAGCTCGGTGCACGGTGGATCACCTTCGACCGCCGCGCTCATCAGCTCATTGCATCAGAGAAGGTCTCCGTCGATCTGTCAGAGGGCTTGCCGGCGGATTGGTGAGCACGTGATTACGAGCCACGCAGGCGCAGATCCCTATAACGCAATCATCACCCGGGCCGACCCGCCTGCGGAGCCGCCAACCGCGGCCGCTGCCGGGGCAGCGGCTGCAGGGCCCCTGGCGGGAAGGACGCTGCTCGTCAAAGACCTGATCGATACGGCGGGGATCCGAACAACGTACGGCTCGCGCCTCTATGCAGACCACGTGCCCAGCCGAAACGCCACCGTGGTGGAGCGGGCCATCCGTGCGGGCGCCGTTGTCGTGGGCAAGGCGAACCTGCCGGAGTTTGCGTGGAGCGTCCTGGGCAGGAACCCGTGGTATGGAACAGTTCACAATCCGGCAAAGCCCGGAAAGACGACAGGTGGTTCGAGCGCAGGGAACGCGGCGGCCCTGGCTGCCGGGCTGGTCGATCTGGGGATCGGAACCGATACCGGTTGCTCCATCCGGCTCCCCTCCGCGGCATGCGGCACGGTGGGACTGAAGCCGCGATGGGGGAGGATTCCTGTTGATGGCATCTTCCCCCTGGCTCCATTGCTCGACACCGTGGGGCCAATGGCGCGCTCGGTCGCTGACGTGGCCCTGCTGTGGTCGGTGCTGGCGGAGCGGCCGGTTCCCGCGCCGAGGCTCCGCGGGTTGGTGGTCGGACTCCTGCGGCAGCCGCCGGGGCTCGGCGATGGCCGACCAACCGAGACGAGCGACCTTGCCGAGGAATGGGTGGCTGACATCCAGCGGCTGGGCGCTCGCGTGGTCGAAGCGAGAGTGCCGGACGCGACTGCCAATACGTTTCCACAGTTCCTCCATGAGGCAAAGCAGAGCCACGCACTGACTTTCCCTTCCCGTGCGGGCGACTACACTGAGGTGGCGCGGAGGAAGCTCGAAGCCGCCCAGAAAGTGGATCCGGATGAGGTTGCCCTGGCGTATCGGGCAATCGAGGAATGGCGGCGCTACAAGCCTGAAGTGGACCTTTTCATCAGCCCTTGCTTTGCAATTGAGCTGCCGCCGGAGGACGCGGAAGAGGCGGATATCCGGCTGCCTCTCTCCTCGTTCATGCGGTGGGTCAACCTGACCGGCTGGGCAGGCCTCGCCGTCGGGAACCTCCAGCTCGTGGCCCCTGATGACGAAACGGTGATAGCGGCCGGGCTCGCGCTCGAAAGAGGCTAGGCCCGGCTCACAGCGTCCGCAGCGAAATGGACGATGAAATCAATGGCCTCTGTTGCCGTTGCCGACTCAAGCGGCAAGACGACGCGCTCGTTATTCTATGCATGAACCGCTATTTGAATGAGTTGACTGGACTATGGAGGACTCATTAACCTTATGATGATGGAGTACAGGGTCGTCCTGGTCGAATCGGAAGAGGGTTTCTCGGTCAGTTGTCCGGCACTTCGAGGATGTCATTCTCAAGGCGCAACCCTTGATGAGGCACTGGAAAACATCAAATCGGCAATCCGTGAATGGTCGGACGCGGAATCAGAAGAAAAGTCGAAACTCCCCATCATAGAGCGGATCGTCACCGTGTAGCCCCATGCCGAGGATACCCGGCATCAGCGAAGACGATGCTGTCCGTGCTTTCAACGCGTACACCATGGGCGCGATTGCCGCGGATGCAGGATTCGACCCGGAAGAGTTCAAAGATCTGCTCCGCTGAGGCCTACGGATAGATCTCACCCAAAAACCAGGGCGGCAGCTATTCTATCGTGTTGACTCTGACTTCGTTCGATTGGATCCACTGAAGTGATTGGTTATCGTCCTCGAGCAGGACATAGGTCTTGTAGAATTCTGCGTTCTCGAAGCGAACTGCGAGGACCTGGTAGATTCTGTCCAGCGCGAAGGTCCGCTCCATGTGGGGACCCTGGATGACCTTGACTGAGAAATTGTGAAAGTACATCTCTCGTGCCTCCTTGCGTTCGCAGCTCTCATCCTATGCGATAAGCGGGCAGCTATCGATCAGGTAGCTGATAAGCGTGCGGGTAAGGCATTCGACTCCGGCGAGGACGGCTTCAGGATCTTGTCGATGAGACCGTACTCGACGGCATCCTCGGCAGACATGTAGTAGTCTCTCTCGAGGTCCTTCTCCACGGTTTCGGGGGACTTGCCTGTGTGTTGAGCGAAGTACGACACGATGAGCTTTTTGATCCGGATGATCTCCCGGGCCTGGATGCTGATATCCGCTGCCTGGCCGGACGTCCCGCCCCAGGGCTGATGGATGAGGATGCGCGAGGAGGGCAGGGCCATCCTCTTGCCCTTGGCGCCGCAGGCGAGAAGCAGGGCCGCCGAGTAGGCAGCCCCCCCGAGACAGATGGTGTGCACGTCCGGCTTGATGTACTGGATCGTGTCATAGATGGCGAGACCCGCCGTCACCGCGCCACCCGGAGAGTCGATGTAGAGGTGGATGTCCCTCTCGGGGTCCTGGCTCTCGAGGAACAGGAGCTGGGCCACCACGAGATCTGCGTTCAGGTCGTAGATCTCTCCATCGACGAAGACGATCCTGTCTTTGAGGAGCCGGGAGAATATGTCGTAGGCCCGCTCTCCGAGGCCGGTCTGCTCGATGACCATGGGAACGAGATCGAGGTCCTTCTCATCCATGAAGCCGATGCCTCACCTTCTGCGCATGGCGCGCTCTGATCACCTGGGATAATCGAGAGGCCATCCGGGCGGCAGCTTATAGTCAGTTCTGACCTCTTCCCAGAGCTGCTCGTTTTGCTCGTTCTCCTCTTCCCCCTCAGCCTTCGCATCTTCTTTCATGATCTCGCTGATTTCGGAACGCTCCATGTCCTCGTGCTCCTGCACTTTTTCTTCCTGCTCATCGGCGTCATAGTCTATCCATAGCTCTTCCAGCGAGGCATGAAGGTCGATCATTCCTCGATCCAGGTCTGAGAGCCGCTTGGCACCTTCGGGGTTTGCCGCCTTCATTTCGATAAGGAAGTCTATCGCCGCCTTCAGTGTGGCATGAACGTGCCTTAAGACTTCATCCGCATCTTCTTGACTATACTCTGCCATTTGCTTCCCCCTCGGCGTATGCGCCGCGCCAGGTCGAAGTTCCTGTTTATTGTATCATGGAACAATAGGCCGCCCCTCCCCTCACGCGGTCCTGGACAGGTACTCTCCGTAGCCGCCCTCGTACACCCGGAGAGAGCCATGATCGATCTCGAAGACCCGGTTGGAAAGATGCCGCAGGAAATACCGGTCGTGGCTGACGATCATCAGCGTGCCGTCAAACGTGGTCAGGGCATCGAGCAGGACTTCACGGCTGGCGATGTCCAGGTGATTGGTCGGCTCGTCCAGCACGAGGAAGTTGACCGGCAGGGCCAGGATGCAGGCAAGCATCACCCGGCTCTTCTCTCCGCCTGAGAGCACGCCCACCCGCTTGTCCACGTCATCGCCTGAAAACTGGAAGGCGCCCAGGATGTTCTTGATTGTACCTTCGCCTGCTTTGGGTATGCGTTCCTCGACCTCCTGGAAAATCGTGCGGCTGGGGATGAGCACATCGCTGGAGTATTGGCTGAAATATCCGATCCTGACCCCGGCCCCGAGCGTGCAGCTCCCGCCTGAGGCCTCTGTCTGACCCGTGACGATCTTCAGGAGCGTGGACTTGCCCGCGCCGTTGATGCCTGTCAGGGCAACCTTGTCCAGCCGCTTCACCACACCGGTGAGGCCGTGGAACACCGGGAGCAGGGAGCCGTCGGGAAGGGGCCACGTCTTGGACAGATCGTCCATGCGGACCACTATATCCCCGCTTCGGGCAACTGGCGCGAATCGGACCTTCATCTCTTTGGGATCCGGCGGAATGACGATCCGCTCGATCTTCTCGATGGTCTTCACCCGGGACTGGACCTGGGCCGCATGTGAGGCCTGGGCCCGGAACCGGTTGATGAACTCCTCTTCCTTGGCAAGCATCGCTGCCTGGCGCTTCTGGGAGGCAATCAACTGCTCCCGACGGACAGCCCGCTCCTTCACGTAGAAGTCGTAATCGCCCGAATAGGTGGTGATGGCGCCGGACGCCACCTCCACCGTGCGGCTGCAGACCCGGGTCATGAACTCCCTGTCGTGGCTGGTCATGACAAGGTCACCTCGATATAACGCGAGCCACTCCTCCAGCCAGACGATGGATTCGAGGTCCAGGTGATTGGTGGGCTCGTCCATGAGGAGGACGTCAGGATCCAGGAGGAGGATGCGCGCAAGGGCGATACGCATCTTCCAGCCGCCGGAGAAGCTCTCCACCGGCAGGTGGAAACGTTCCTTGCCGATGCCCAGCCCGGTGAGGATGGCTTCTGCCCGGTTCTCCAGCTCGTAGCCGTTCCCGCGCTGGAACTCCATCTGGAGCTCGCCGTACCTGTTCATGTCCGAGTCGGCAAGCGCGGGGCCGGCAGCGTCCGACATCCGGTGCTCGAGCGCCGCCATCTCACGGCCCACCTCGTAGACGCGTCCCGCTCCCGCCAGCACCTCTTCCCGCGCGCTGCGGCCGGACATCTCGCCCACTTCCTGGGAGAAGTAGCCCACCACTGTGCCGGGGTCCATGGATACCGTGCCGCCGTCAGGCTTCTCGAGGCCGCAGATCACCTTGAAGAGAGTAGTCTTGCCCGCGCCGTTGGGTCCCACCAGGCCGACCTTGTCTCCCGGGCGCAGGAGGAAGTCCTCGTTGTTGAAGATGACGCGTTCGCCGAACGCGAGGTGGATGTGGGAAAGGTTGACCATGCATCAGAGCGCGGCAGGCTTTCAGCTCTGGTAGGTCAGCTCTATCTGCCTGAGGATCCGATACTCTCCGCCTCTTTGCTGGAAGTAGAATATCGCTATCTGACTGAATTGCTTCAGCACGTACTGGTAGACGACGATGTCACCTGAGGCGGGAATGAAGCGAAGCGGCTCAGGGTAATTCATGTCGATTTTCGACAAGTCCATCGTATCGGACCATTCCTGCTGCCGCTGCCGCATTGCCTCGACTCCGGTCACGATCGATGGCTGGCCCTGGTTGTCATATAGCTGATCGGTTATCTCCGGCCAGTAGCACTTTATGTACTCGTCCACGAACTCATTGGAGATTGCCCAGCGCCACTTCGCCATGAGCGCATCGATCTCCTTTTGCGCGGGGCTCGGCGCCGCAAAAGCTCCGATGGAACCACCCACGATTGCCAGGACGCAGATGAGCACGAACATTCTCTTCATGGAGCGCACCTCCGGATGGCTCATCATAGCATGGATTTCACCCCCACGCTCGATCGCCTTGAGAAGTTTGTCGAATAATAGTGGACGAAGCGGCCGATGCCCGGGCGCGCCGGTCAAAGAACGCCGGCGTGCTCCTTGCGGTCCTTCACGAAGAAGAACCACAGTGCGGCCATTTCGATCCCGGCCTCGCCTTCTACGACGTTCTGGATGTCCTTGATGCTGATGATCTTCTTGCCCTTGTCGTCCTTGACGTCCTTGCCGTCGAATTCCGCCACCTTCTTGCCGTGGTTGTCCCGAATGTTCCTGGCCTGAATTTCCCCGAACACGGCACCGTTCATGGACCGAATGTTGTTCCGGTCGACTTCCGCGAGCTTCTGGCCCGAGCTCTTCTTTATGAACCGCTTTCCATCAAACGTATAGTCAGCCATTTGTTCCTCCGTTTCAAATGTATCCCTGCGCGTCGAGCTCGACAATCGTATAGACTCCGATATTCTTCAGGGTCAGCCTGTCTTTCCGAAGTGAGACCGAGATTCCGGAATTCTCCGGGAAACTGTGGATCCGGGCGCCTTTCTGCTCGAACGCGAGGTCGAATGAGGCATCCGTGGGATCGATTCTGTGCGTGCCTGCGTTGTAGTTGTAGTTCACGATGTGCAGGAGGAACCTGCCCGTGTCCCTGTGCACGGCAATACCGAACTTTTCCGAATCTTTCGCGCTGACCACTCCCTTGTTTTTCGCCAGCTCGGCAACAAGAAGCCGCATGTCGTGGGCCGCGTAGTTCCCGCAGGACGAGAGAGCTTGAGCGCGCCGCGCCAGGGTGACCACGCTGCCGCCGGCCTCTGCGAATGCCTGGACCGCCTTTGCGCTCTGGTCATCCATCATGAACGCATCCGGAACAATCACCTTCTTGTACGGGGAAAGTCGAGCGGGGGTAAGAGGCTCGTCGGGACTATTGAACAGGACGTTGTACAGGACATGATGATTGCTCAGGCTCTGCACGAGCTCGAAAAAGTTGTGGAACCTGCCGTCCGCGGCAAACGCGCCCTGCCAGCCCAGCTCCTCCCCTTCAGCAAAATCGACCGGAACCTTCTTCTGGTCATCCGGTTCCGTCAGCAGGTTCTCATACGCGGAAAGCGCATCATAGACCACGGCGATATCCGCGCAGGGATTTCGAGGGAAGAGGCTTTCCCGCTCGCTGAGCCAGGAACCGAGCTTCTTCAGCACTCTCAGGTCCGGCCAGAAAGCGTCCTTGACCTGGTTCTGAAGCCAGGAACCGTATGGAAACGAGACGTGGAAGCCGTGCGCCAGCGGCTCCAGTGCGAACACGATGAACCTGTCATTGATATTGTTCTTGATGTCTTCCAGCATGTCCCTGACATACTGGTTTGGATCTTCGACAAAACAGGATTCTTTTCCATTCAGCCAGCCAAAGGCGAACTTGTACCAGCCGTCCTGCCGAAGCTCGATGTTCGTCTTCTCTCCTGCAAGGATGTCAAGGTGCTTCTTGCATGCCCACGAATAGGGATAGCACTGGAAGAGGTTCGCCGTGACCCTCATGGCCTTTCCCCTGGTGCGGGTGGAATACTCGCGCATGTGGCGGGAGAGCTCTCGGACAACCCATTCAATGCTGGCCATCTGCATGTCGGTGAAATGCCTGAAAAGCGGTACCTTCCACCTGTCATTCCCGTTGGAGGCCACGAGGTCCTTGTCCCGGTATCCCTTGCCAAGCAGGTACCGTCCGTAGTCGAAGACCGCAATGTCCCCCGCGTCCGGAGGCAGCGGGACAGCATGAGCGGTGATGTACGCCCTGAACTTGTGCATGCATTCGCCGCAGAAGCATCCGGCGTTCTGCAGCAGGTGTTTCTGCGTATCATACTCGTCTATGTGCAGTCCGCCCGCGCCGGCGTCACACATCATTTCAATGTCGCGCTTCATGTAGCGGAGGTACGACTCCTTGTGGGAGCATGGAGAGTAGCACTTGTGGTCATGGCCCGGAGCCATCAGCCACGCGGAAAGGATATTCCTCTTTTCAAGGGAGACAGCCTTGAACTCTTCAAGAAAATCCCCGACCTTGTTTCCCTTGTAATCCAGCAGTCCGTCGGGAAAATACTTTTCAATCGGGGAAAATATCTTCGGGTACGCGTTGGTGGAGAGCTCCCGCATGCCCACATATTTCTTGTTGCGGGAGGCGCCCCTCATGATGTTGAGGGAAAGGAGCTCGGACTCGTCGTCGCTGAGCTCGGCTCCGAACTCCCAGAGCTGCGCCTTCCAGAGCACGGAGAAAACCTCTATCCCTCTTTTTGCGCACTCCTGGCAGAACTCCCTGTCATTGACGAAGCCGTACAACCGCAGCCGCGGGGGTATGACATCGTTCGCCTCGCGATCCAGGTACGGCAGGCCGATTGCCCCGCTGCCCAGGCATGACCAGATCAGGGTGTTGGCCTTGATCTCCTCGATGTCCTCGATCATGTGCATGTTCTTCATTGGAAGGCTGGGATGGTAGTTCCACATGTCCCGGAACCAGCCCATGAAGTACAGACCTCGCAGCATTTTCATTCCTCCCCTGCCATCGGCGGCCCTGGGCCGCTACTTGTGCCTTGCCAGCAGCCACTCATAGAACCCGGGATCGCTGTAGGTGTCTGTCCAGACATCGTGGCCGTGGTCGGGCCAGTACTTCCAGGTCACGTCGATGCCCGCTTCCTTCATGGCGATCACCGTCTTCTTCACCGCATCCGGCGGGATGATGGGGTCCATGCCGCCGTTCACGTAGTAGAAAGGCACCGCGGCCGCGGCGCTGTACGGCCGGGTGAGGACCTCGAACCCCTCCGAGCGAAGCGCGGCCGCATGGCGGATGTCCGCGAAGCTCAGGGGCGCCGCGGCGGCCACCAGCTCGGGATAGCTCAGCACGAACCTGATGGTGGCCTCTCCGCCCATGCTGAGCCCGGTGACAAGGACGCGGCTGCGGTCAACGCGGTATCGCGAGAACAGCTCCTCCAGGACGCCGCGCATGTACGCAGTGGGGAAGGATCGGTACTCCCGCGTGTCGCGAAGGCCGGGCGCGGCGATGATGCAGGGAAGGCTGTGCCCCTGCCGGATGTACATGAAAGGGCTGGCCTTGGCCAGGAGCTCGATGTCGGTGCCGCGGTCCCCTGTCCCGCAGAGAAAGAAGATGAGCGGCCATTCCTTCGGTGACGATGGATCGTACCCGGAAGGCAGGTACTCGAGGTATCCGGCGCCGAAGCGCGCCAGGTCCTTGTTTTCGAAAGCCCGCGCGTGGATTCCCCTCTCGGCCAGCCATGCCGGGTAGTCCCTGCAGACGGTGAACGTGCGGTCACGCGTCAGCCTGACGTCCCATTCAGCCTGGAAGCCCTGGGACGCCTTGAACACGGCCCGACCCATGAGCCCGCCGGACGCCGGGTCGAAACGGAAGGTGAGATCAGCGTGGGCGCCGGGCCATGTCGCCTTCCAGTACAGGACGGGCCCGGGCTGCAGATCGACCTTGAAATGGACCTTCTTCATGTCCCTGGGCTTCTGGAGGTTGGTGCCTGCCCAGAGGAGGGCCGTTCCCTGGCCGTCGGAAATGTCCTGCACAAAAAGGACCACCTTTATGTCCTTCGGAACAGGGTATCCGTAGTCATACCCTTCCCACCTGCCCATGAACGGCTGAAAGGCGGCCGGCACCGCGGAAGATGCCGCGGTTTTCAGGCTGCCGAAGATGAGCGATTCATTGTCGCTTCCATTGAAAGAGGAATGCAGGTCCTGGAAACCGCGCCCCGCCAGGTCTTCCCAGGAGGTGCCGTCGAAGTCAGGCGTCCGCCCGGCGGCGCTCGGGGTCGACGGCGCTGCCGCGCATGCGGCCAGCAGCAGGCAGGCAAGAACAGGCACCATCATTCTTTTCATGATCCTGAAGGATAGCCGTTTTCAGGCAGCTTGGCGAAGGGGGCGCCGTGCGGTTTAGCCCCGGAAAAGTGACGCGTTTTTACAATCCCCCGCCCAGGTCCCGGAAGTACATTGGGAGCATGAAAACCGCATTCACGGCCACGGCCAGGATCACCATAAAGGCGAAAGCCGAAAAGGTCTGGGATGCCCTTACCAATCCCAGGATTATCAAGGAGTACCTGTTCGGAACCGAGGCAAAGTCCGACTGGAAGGTCGGCAGCCCCATCACGTACAGCGGCGTCTGGGAGGGGAAGCGCTACGAGGACAAGGGCACGATACTCGAGCTCGTGCCGAACAGGCGTCTTTCCGCCACGTACTGGAGCTCGTTCTCATCCCTTCCGGACCTGCCGGAGAACTACAGCACGGTCACCTACGAGCTTTCGGAAGCCAGGGGAGAGACGACCCTCACCATCGCCCAGGACAACAACCCGACCAGGGAATCGGCAGACCACTCGCAAGGCAACTGGGAGAAGGTCCTCCAGACGATGAAGGCGCTGCTGGAAAAATAGGCAGCCCCCGAAAGCTCCGGGCCGATCAGCCTCCCGCGATCAGCTCGAACACGGGCGGGAAAGTGAGCAAAACTCCCGCTGCCAGGAATATGGCAGAGACGATCACGATCGGCCTGAGCTTGACCTGCCGATCCTTCCAGAGAAGGCCGAGAATAAGCCAGCTCACCAGCCACGCCGCAACCCCGAGGGTTGTTTTCCCCGAAAGGGCGCCCACGGGCTTCACCCACACGAGCATTGCGCTCACCGCTGCAATTGCCTCGGCCAGCGCCACTACGATTCCCGTCACCGCCAGTCCGATTCCGGCCGCCAGGATTGCCGCGGCAGAAGGTCCGTTCTTCATCTTTCCACCCTCCTCAGACAACCGCTGCTTCTTTGGTGATGATGGCGCCAAGCACCCCGACGATCCCCGCGAGCACAAAGGCGATGCACACGATGACAAAGACCATCCACCGTATCTTCTTCTCTGCCGCAAGCCGCTCGCCGTATCGGAAGATGAGATAGAGAGCCAGCGTGGCAATGATGGGAACGAGCCATCCCAGGTGCTCCTTCCACTCCATGCCGAAGCTGTGCCAGCCGCTCAACGCGGGATTGCCAAGAAGCTGGGAGCGCGGGAAGCCGCTCAGGTCGGTCGTTCCCGCGGGCGGCGCCGCCCGGTACCAGGGGTAGACGACGTAGGTGCCGATGATGACCGCCAGCCACGAAAGTCCGGCAATTGCGGTTCCCGAAATCTTCAACAGGATGACGTTCCTGCGAAGACCCTGCGCGGTAAGAAGCTGCGGCTGCAAGGTGAGAAGAAGCGCCAGCGCGGCGGTGAAGAAAAGGATGAAGCCAAAACCAAAGGCCATCCCGTGCAGCGCGGTCCATAGTTCCCTGAGAGTGAATGCCACCGTTCGACCCCCTTCCAGGAGGACTGCTCCTCCGAAGTCCTGTATCAACGCAGGCAAACGCCTGTTCGCCGTCAGACGAAAAGTACTGAAAATCCAGCCGGGGGAGGCAACGATAATTCTGATATATCTCCCGCTGCAAGCTGCACACCCGGCCTGCGATCTGGCGCCCTCCCCACTGCCCGGGCTATACTCCTGTCGAAGAATCGCTCCGGCCCCAGGGGGGTGCATATGAAAACGTCTTCGCTCATCGCGATCTCCACCTTCGCCGCATGCCTTGTCCTTTCTCAATGCGCTCACACGGCCACGGCCCCAGCTCCCGAAGCCGAGGCCGAGGCTGACCACGGACCCCATGAGCTCAAGTGGGTCCAGGTGCCGCTTCGCACGGCAGAGCAGAAGGCCAGGGGCTATGCAGGCGGCGAGACAGGCCAGATGGGATATTGCGCGGCGATAAGCGAGGAAGATCCGAACTACCTCGCGATCGCGATAGACACCGCGGCGGTGTATATCTCCCGCAACGGCGCCCGTTCCTGGGAGCTGAAGCGGCGCGGCATCATGTCCAACGGAGTGCAGTCGGTCGCGTTCGATCCCATGAACCACAATGTACTTTGGGCGGCAGGCTTGAAATCAGCCACGGGCGTTGCCGAACCGTCTGATCCGGCTGCTGACGGGATATATCTCACGCGTGATTGCGGGGAAAGCTGGCAATTGATCCGCAACGCGATTTTCGTCCGACGGCAGGCCCAGAACGAATACTTCGCGTTCGATACGGAAAGCTTCGACGGCACGCAATGCCGCACGCTGTATGCCGCAACGCACAGCGAAGGGCTGCTCAAGACGACGGACGCGGGTGCGCACTGGAAAGTGCTGGGCTTCCAGGACCAGTTGATCAATGCGGTCGTCCTGCATCCGGTGAACCACCGGCTCCTGTTCGTCGCAGCGGACACAGGCCTGTATCGAAGCGATGACGCGGGAGAGTCGTTCCGAAGGATCGGAGGCGGACTGCCGGCAGGTGCGGCCATCCTGGGATTCGCGGCCAACTCGAAAGACCAGGACATCCTTCACGTGGCCCTCGGAGCGGATGGCATATGGCGCTCCAGGGATGGCGGGAAAAGCTTCACGCGCACCATGGACGGCATACCGGAATGGGCCATACGCGAGAAGTGGCCGTGGCTGCGCCTCTGCATAAGTCCCGCGGATCCCCGGCGGCTCTACGCGGACGCGCGCATGGGCGGCGCGTTCCCATACTGGTCGGACGATGGCGGCTCGAGGTGGAACGCGCCGGTGAAACGGGAACCTGCCTTCTTCGACGTGAATCCCGCGGACCCGGTCCACTGGGACCCCGAAGGATTCGTGGCGCATCCTCGTGAGCCCAAGGTGGCGTTTCACATAACCCCGATCCGGAAAACCACGGACGGCGGCAGGACATGGCTGTATGCGAGCGATGGGGTGAGCGGCTTCCGGCGCAACTTCCGGACCACCGTTGCTTTCCATCCGACAAATCCGCAGGAATTGGTGTTGTTCCACGGGGACTGGGGAAGCGCGCATACGACAGACGGAGGGGATACTTTCGTCCTCTGCCCGCCGCCGAGACAGTCCGAGCTTGGCTCCTTCAACATGCCTGTCGGCGCGTATGAGCCGGTTCCCGGCTCGCGCAAGATCATAAGCGCCATCGGCGGCAGCTCCCAGGAGAGCGGCATACAGCGAATCTGTGTCACCACGGACAATTGCAGGAGCTGGAAGATCCAGAAGGGCACGGAGGGCGACTACAGGTTTCTCGCATTCCACCCGCAGCAGCCGAAAATCGTGTACGCGGGCCGGGCGAATGACAGCCTGCGGAGCAGGGACGGCGGCGCCACGTGGACCAGGCTGCCGTATCCGATCCGGACGATGTGCGCCGGCAATGGGGATATCGTGTACGCTCCCCGGGAGACCGCCACTAAAGGGCAATGGGAGGTTCTCCGCTCGGAAGACCAGGGAGAAACCTGGCTGCCTCTGCCGGGCAGGGTCCATACGTGGGATTTCCGCGAGATGGACGTGGATCCGAGAGACCCGGATCGGCTCTACGCGGCGAGCAGCTTCGGCGTTTCGGTGTTCGACGGCAGGGGATGGAGCATGCGGAACGAAAGACACGGCCTTGAAAAGAACTTCTTCGGAGACCTCAGCTTCATACCCATCGCGGTAGACCCGACGAGGCCGGAGGTGATCTACGCCGGCCAGAACGAGAGCTGGCGCGGTATTTCGGCCGGCATATTCCGCTCGACCGACTCTGGACAGTCCTGGGAGAATGTCAGCCTCAACCTCGGACCGGAGCTCACCGTCTGGGCAATCAGCGTAAGCCCGCACGACGGAACAGTATGGCTCGCAACAGACTACGGAAACTGGAAGCTTCCGCCGGGACCCTACAAGAGCCCCGGCAGTATCGACCCCAGGTAGTCCAGGAACGGCTTCATGATCTTGAACATGGCTGCGCTTGACTGCACCACCGAGGGTGACAGCAGCTCCTTGTCCATCACCGTGTGCATCACCGTGATCTGCTTCAGCCGGAGGAGCTCGAGCTCCGGATGGTCGGCGGCGTAGCCCCGGGGCGCCTTGGCCAGTTTTTCTCCCGCCAGTCCGCCAAAGGCGGCAACAAAGTCCTTCTTGCCGATAAGCTTCTTCACAGTGGAGGCGTCCTTGTCCACTGCGCTCCGCCACCTGGCAAGCTGTTCCGTGGACGCATCGTGGCACCCTCCGGCCAGCATGGAGTGATTGCCGGGCGCGACATGGACATAGTAGGGGTATCCTTTCGACTTCCGGCCTCCCGGGCCGATGGATGCTCCCATGTTCGTCTTGTACGGGCTCTTGTCTTTGGCGAACCGCACGTCGCGGTATATGCGGAACATGCAGTCTTTGGGCGCTACTCCTGCCAGGTCATCGAAGGCCGAGATCTCGATGATGAGGGCTGCCACGAAATCTTCGAATCGACCCAGGGCATTTTCATAGTCGGATCTGTGCGCCTCGAACCACGCCCTGTTGTTGTTCTTTTCAAGCTGCCTGAGAAACGCAAGAACAGGAGCCAGATCCACGGCGTTCTTCATGTCCACCCCCTTTCAAATAGTATGGCGCCCTCCCCCACGGGTCGGCTATACTATCGTAAAAGGGGCTTGGCATGGAAAAACTGAAGGTCTCCAACGGCATTTTCTGGGTCGAGGTGCCGGAAGCTGATCTCCGAATCCTCTGCGGATGCCCGGCGGACAGCGTCAAGCACCTGATGAAGCGCGGCCTCATTGCGGAGCGGCAGAAGGCGGGGGTCAGCTACGAGACCGGACCCAACGCCATCCTGCTGTGCGACTCGCCCATCCAGAATGGCTGTTTCACCAATCTCTCCGAGTTCCCCGTCCTGCAGATGCTCTACCGGCAGGGCATGATCATCCCCGGGCACCCGAACAATACCGGCCGGAAGCCGATGCTCATCGGCCTCGAAGACCAGGTGCGCTCGCAGGCGCAGTATATCTTCCGCGGCAACTACGGGCTGGCGTCGGAAGAAGAGATCACGGCGTGCGGCGTGCCCGCCGAAACCGCGCGTGAGATGATGCGTATGAAGCGCTGGTTCGCATTCGGCAGGATCCGGGAAACCGAAGAGCTGTTGTCCATGAAGATCGTGGACAAGGACGCCATCGAGCTTGCGCCCGGCGTGTTTGTGCACAGGAGAGGAATAAACCGCTGGGAGTTCCTGGCCGGCGCCGAATCCCTGGAGGTGGATCTCAACCTGGGCCCCGGTGAGGAATACGAGGCGCCCTTCAACCTCGGTTCCCACACGCTGCGCCGTGAGTACTTCTCCGTGATCCACATCGGGGAAGGAGACGGATGGGACCCTTCCAAGCCCTGCATGGGGAGCATCCTCTGCATCCAGGGCCGGCTGTACCTCATAGACGCGGGCCCGAACATCCTCCACACGCTGCGGGCCCTGGGCATCGGCGTCAATGAGATCGAGGGGATCTTTCACACGCACTGCCACGACGATCACTTTGCCGGGCTCACCTCCCTGGTGCGCTCGGATCGGCGGCTGCGCTACTTCGCGGCGCCGTACGTGCGGGCGAGCGTGGAGAAGAAGCTGGCTGCGCTCATGGGCATCGATCAGCGGCGGTTCGCGCGCCTGTTCGACGTGCACGACCTCGTGCCGGGAGAATGGAACGCGGTGGAGGGTCTGGACGTGCGCCCCGTGTTCGCCCCTCACCCGGTGGAGAACACGGTCCTCTTCTTCCGCGCGCTGGATGAGAAGGGAGTGAAGACCTACACCCACCTTGCGGACCTGACCTCTCTCGAGGTGCTGGATCAGATGGTGACGAATGATCCGGCGAAAGACGGGATATCCCCGGAAACCCGGGACCTCTTCAAGCGGGAGATGCTGGAGCCGCTGGATTTGAAGAAGGTGGATGCCGGGGGAGGCCGCATCCACGGAAAGCCGGAGGACTTCTCCACCGACTCCTCGAGAAAGATCATCATGAGCCACTCGGCTGTCCCGCTCACGGAGGCGCAGAAGGAAATCGGCTCGAGCGCGGCGTTCGGGCAGAGCGACGTGCTGATTCCCGTCCAGCATCAGACCTACATCCTGCGCTCCGCCCACCGCTACCTCAAGACGTACTTCCCCGAGGTCTCCCGGCACGAGCTGGAGATGCTGCTCAACTGCAGCATCGCGGCATTCAACGCCGGCTCCATCATGATCAGGAAGGGCGAGCGAAACACCGACATCTTCCTGATCCTGAGCGGAACGGCGGAGGTGATCGACAGGGAGGCGGGCTTTCACAGCCGGCAGGCTGCCGGGGCCCTTGCCGGAGAGCTCTCCGCGCTGTCGAACGAGGCCTCCCACCGGACCTTCCGCGCGGAGAGTGACCTCGCTGCCCTGCGCATCCCCTGCGAGACGTACCGGCATTTCATCCGTAGAAACGGCATCGAGGAGTCCGTGCTCAAGGTCCGGGAGAATCGCCAGCTCCTCTTCAATACGCGGCTGTTCGGCGACATGGTCTCATTTACCGCTCAGCGTGAGATCGCGCGGGTCATGGAGAGACGGCAGATGGCCATGGGAACGTTTGCGCCGCATGACTCGAAGCTGAGCCTGTTCATTCTGGCGGACGGGGAAATCTCGCTCCTGTCGGACGAGACTCCCATCGAGGTCATCTTTCCCGGAGACTGCTGGGGTGAGATATCTGTCGTGGAGGGACTCCCGACAGTATGCCGGGCGCTGGCGTTGCGGGATTCGGTATACTACGCCATTCCCGCTGAATCACTGCAGGAGTTCCCCAGCGTCTACCTCAAGCTCCTCGAGGTCTTTGACCGGCGCCTGAAGATCATCCGGACGAAGTTCCATTTCGAGTGGCAGGACTTTTACGCCGTGGGCGTTGCGGGCATCGATGATGAGCACAAGGAGCTCTTCGGACTTGCGAGTGAGCTGTCGCGAATCTCGACCGCGGAGGGAGCGGGGGCCCGCCGCGAATTGTGGGTGGCGTTTCTCGAGCGGGTGCGCTCACACTTCAAGAATGAAGAGTCCCTGCTCGAAGCCCGCGGGTATCCCCGGCTGCCGGCCCAGCAGGCGGATCACCGGTTCCTCCTGTCCGAGCTGGAGGACGTCGTGAAAACGGGCAAGTCCGGTGACGCCCTGCTGAAGGACTGGCTGATCCGCCACACGCTGATCGAGGACCGGCTTTTCCAGGACTTTTTCGCGGAACGAAGGGTGGGCAAGAAAGCCCGTCGCAGCTGACCTACGCCTCCTTCCTGCTCCCGAACTCTATCTTTCCCTTCTGCGCGAGCCGGGTCAGGAAATAGATCGTGCTTTCCTTTGAAAGCTTGAAGTGCGCGGCTGCCTTGTCCACGTCCACCCCGCCTGATTCTTTCGTGAACTGGAGCATCTCTTCCTCGATCTGCCCGGCCCATTCGTCGAAAAGGCCGCGCACCTCGGGCGTGGCGAACCGCGCGGTCTGCGCGCCTTCGGTCATTGCGCCCATCATCTTTCTGCACATGTCCCAGGGCATTTCGCTGTCTGATTCCCCGGCTTTTCCGCC
Source organism: uncultured Spirochaetota bacterium (assembly GCA_963734545.1). GTDB lineage: Bacteria > Spirochaetota > Spirochaetia > SZUA-6 > Fen-1364 > Fen-1364. The sequence continues at coordinate 469,751 of CAVTHO010000004.1, forward strand.
GCCCATCATCATGCGCATCATCCCCATTGGGCCCCCTTCGCCCATCATCTTGTGCATCATGCCCTCCATCATGCTGCTCTTTTCCTCGGCGGAGAGACCTTCCATGAACTTCTCCATCATGGCTTCCATCGCCTTCTGCTTTTCCTCCGCGGACATCTTGTCCATCATGCCGTCCATCATCCGTTCTTTGATTCCCATGGGATCCTCCTGAAACTGTTTAGTGACGCGGTGATCTTGCTGTCGGTGAGCCGGTAGAGCACAAAGGGCCCCTGTCTCGTTGTCTGCACGATCGAGACCTGCTTCAGGACCTTCAGGTGGTGGGACACGAGGGGTTGTGAGAGCTTGAGGGCCTTCACGACCTCGTTCACCGACCGCTCTTCCTTCTCCAGAAAGAAGATGATCCGAAGTCGGTTCACGTCCGCCAGGGTCTGAAAAAGCGCGCTCAGGGTTTCCAGCTCATTCATATAAATAGCCATAGATATAAATGCTCGTTGATATAATAGGGTCAGAAAGCGGATCTGTCAAGTCTTTTTTTCAAGCCCTGGCTTGTTTGACAGGCGGAAGCTTTCGTGTTAGCACTTCTGCAGGTGAGTGCTTTTCAGAAAGTGTACTTCGATCTGGTCTACAATCCGCTCTATGACGCCACCACGGCGAGGCTCAGCCGCTACAAGGCCCTTCAGCAGAAATGCCTCCAGGCGCTGGATCTGGAGGACGCCGGCAGCCTCCTGTGCGTGGGCCTCGGGACAGGCAACGAGCTGGTGGCTGCCCTGCGGGCTGCCGCGCAGGTCAGGGTTTCGGGGATCGATCTTTCACCCTCGGCCCTGGCATCGAGCAGGCGGAAGCTGCGCCTTGCGGGCAGAACGGCAGACCTGCAGATCATGGACGCCTCCGCCATGCGCCACCCCGACGGCAGCTTCGATCGCGTGCTGTGCGTGCACGTCCTGGACTTCGTGGACAACCCGGGCCGGGCGGTTCGGGAGATCGTGCGCGTCCTGGCCCCGGGCGGCCGGTTCGTGATAACATTTCCTTCCCGGTTGGAGGGGCCCGCCCTTGGAGCGGCACTTGCGCGGGACGAGGTCCGCACCGCACTGCGCTCCGGCCGTCATCCCCTGGCCGTAGTGACGGATCTGCTGTTCAAGTTCATAATGGCCATTGTGTACGTGCCGCTGCTGGCGCGCAGCGGGCATCGCGTTTTTTCCGCGCAGCAGGTGCGCGCCCTTTTCGAGAAGCTGCCGGTGCGCGCGCTGGCAGTCGAGGAAGAGCGTGCGTACCAGGACTTCATTGTGACAGGAGAAAAGTCGTAATGCTGCCCGAGGACGCCTATTTCAAGACCCTTGACAGCCCGGAGCTGTGGAAACGCTACTGCGGTTTCCTGGACCTGACCGTCGAGGACTTCATGCAGATCCAGCGCTCGCTGCTCGCGGAAGAGCTGTCCCTGGTGGCGGACAGCATCCTCGGCAGGAAGATCCTCGGGGCCAGGCCGCCGCTCTCCATCGAGGAGTTCCGCCAGTCCGTGCCCTTCACGACCTACAGTGACTACGAGCCGTACCTGAGCGAGAAGCGCGAGGATGCGCTCGCCGCCAGACCCGCCGCATGGTGTCATTCCTCGGGCCGCAGCGGAAAGTTCAAATGGGTCCCCCACAGCGAGCTGTTCATGGAGAAGGCCACCCGCAACTGCATGGCGGCCCTCATCCTGTCCGCCGCGTCCCGCCGCGGCGAGATCGCGCTCGCGCCCGGCGTCCGGATCCTCACCGTGCTTCCCCTCGCGCCCTACACATCGGGCACCATCTTCGAGCACGTGAGAAAGCGGTTCACCTTCCAGCCCCTGCCGCCGCCGGAATCCGTGGAGTCACTCTCCTTTCCCGAGCAGGTCAGCCGCGCCTTCCAGATGGCGCTCAGGGACGGGTTCGATTTTGCCGGTGCCATCGCCAGCGTGCTCGTGCGGATGGGGGCGCAGATGGCGGGCCATGCCGCAAGGACCTCGAAGCTGTCCCCGGCCGCGTTCCATCCCAAGGTGCTTTTCCGACTGCTGCGCGGCCTTGTCAGAAGCCGGCTCCAGAACCGGCCCGTGTATCCACGGGACCTGTGGAGCTCCCAGGGGGATCCTGGCCGGGGGCGTGGATACCAGCATCTACTGCGACGACATCGAGAAGTACTGGGGCGTCACCCCCTTTGACATGTATGTGAGCACCGAGACCCTGTTCGTCGCAATGCAGAGCTGGGCCAAAGCGCACATGACCTTCCTGCCGGATTCGGTCTTCCTGGAGTTCGTTCCCCACACCGGCAGGGAAGGAGCGGAGCCGAGGCGGGACAGCGCCCTGCTGCTGGACCAGCTCGAACCGGGCGGCCTCTACGAGGTGATCGTCACGCAGTTCCACGGCATGCCCCTCCTGCGCTACCGCATCGGGGACGTGATCAGGGTGGTGAGCATCGGCGATGAAAAGACGGGAATAAAGCTGCCCCAGGTCGAGGTCCGGCGGAAAGTCGGGGAGGCGATCAACCTCGGGAGCCTGTGCAACCTGGACGAGCGGGCGCTGTGGAGCGCCATCGCGGCCTCGGGCATTCCCTATGCCGAGTGGACGGCCCTGAAGGAGTACGATCATCATCAGACGTTTCTCCGGCTGATCATCGAGCTGAAGGCGCCCTGCACCGCGAAAGAGGTCAGCCGGCTCGTGCACGATGAGCTGAAGAAGGTGGACCTGGACTACGAGGACGTCGAAAGGTTTCTCGGGCTCAACCCGGTCCGCACGACCATCATCTCCGCGGGGAGCTTTGCGCGCTATGTCGAGGCGAGGATCCGCGAAGGTGCCGTGCTCTCCCACCTGAAGCCCGCGCACGTGAACCCATCGTCCGAGATGCTCAAACTGCTGCTCGGTGTGGGCTCGATAGTGGATGAGGAGAGACTGCGACAATGAGCAACGCCGGTTTCGTTCTCAGCCCGCTGATCGCGGCGGCCATGACCTGCATCCTTATCATCCTGGTTTTTCCCGCGATCTACCGCGACAGGAGCCGCCAGGTCTTCCTTCTCGTTCTGCTCAGCCTCGAGCTGTGGGCGCTCTGCACATTCGCAATGCGCTTCAGCCGGACCACGGACGCGGTCCTGATCTGGGACCGCCTGATATCCGCCTGCGTCATGGGCCTGTACGCGACCTTCTTCCACTTCTGCCACCTCTACCTGGGCCGCAAGAGCCGCTGGCCGATGTACATCCTGTACGCGGGGACGCTCACGGCAATGGCGATCGGGCTGTTCACGGACCTCGTGGTCAGGGGTGTCACGCGGCTCGATATCGGGTACGCCCCCCAGGTCGGTCCTGCGGCCTACGCGATGTTCGCTCCCATGCAGGTGCTCATCATCGCAAACATGATCCGGCTCCTGCACGCGCGGCGCCGAGAAGCCTCGCTGTTCATCCGCAGGCGCCTGCTGGCCCTTGCCCTCGCCGGGCTGCTCCCGTTCTTCGGGGCCGTCGCGGACGGCTTCACGGATCTCCCTCCCATGGGGATCTGGGCCAATCTCGCTTTCTGCACGATCTGTACCGTCGTCATTCTGCGCTACCGCCTGTTCGACATCCGCGCGCTCGCCCGCACGGGCCTGGTCCGCCTCCTCATCGGCTCGATGATCGCGGTGCCCTACATCGGCGCGATCCTCGTTGCGAACGCCCTGCTGCGTGACCGCGAGAGCCTGCTCTGGATCTACGTTGTTTCCATCCTTGCCTACGCGCTGGTCATGTGGCCGGCCTACGAATGGGCGCGGCGAAGCCTGGACCGGCTCTTCAACAGCGAAAAGTATGACCACCTGCAGGCGGATGCGTGACCTTGCCCGCGGCGCGGACGCCTTCAGCGGGTCCCACGAGACCTCCAGCAGGCTGACTGCCCTCATGCAGCGGGCGCTGAACGCCACCTCTGTCTCGCTTCTGCAGCCGCTCTCGGACGGCCAGGGAATGTATCTCGTCGCGAGCAATGGTTCGCCGTGCAGCGCAAAGGGCGCGATCCTCGGCGCGGCGAGCCCCCTCGTCGACTGGTTCCACAAGCACCAGACCACGCTCTCCATGCGGACCCTGACCGTGGAGCCATTGCTGCAGAACATCCCCCAGGCGGAAAAGGCGGCGCTGGACGAGCTTCGGACCACGCTGCTGGCGCCGCTCCTGACGGCGCACGGCGCTCTTACGGGCATCCTCGTGCTCGGCCCGAAGGCATCCCGACGGCAGTACAACCTGGACGACATCCAGCTTCTGGAGAACCTCGGCGGTGAGGCGGCCATGGCGCTGGAGAACGCCGGGCTGTACCGCGACACGGTGCGGGCGCGGGAGACCCTGGAAGCGTGGCTGAACAACCTGCCCGGACGTGGTGGCAATCGTGGACCGGGACGACGTCATCCGGTTCCTGAACAGGGAGGGTATCGGACCGGCTGGGCGTTCGGCCCGGGCAGCGCTCGTTCCTGCGCGCGGGGCCCTCCGGAGGAGAACGGCGCTCCGCGGCGTTTCACGGAGACTATCCGGGGAAGGGAGTACGAGATCGCCTCCGCGCCGCTCGTCGAGCCCGGAGGGCAGCTTTCCTCGGTGTTCGTGATGCGCGACATCACGGAGCGCAAGCAGGAGCAGGCGGAGAGGGAGCAGCTGGAGGCCCGCGCGCGGCTGGCCAGCCACCTGGCGTCGATCGGCGAGATGGCGTCGGGGATCGCGCACGAGATCAACAACCCGCTGACCGCGGTGATCGGCTACAGCCAGCTCCTCAACGAAGAAGCGCTGCCGGAGGAGGCGCGTGAGGCGGTGCGCCAGGTCCGGCAGGGCGCCACCCGGGTGGCCGGCATCGTGCAGAGGCTCCTCACCTTCGCCCGGCAGAGAAAGCCGCAGCGCGCCGCAGTGGACATGAACGAGGTCATCCGCTCCACACTCGCGCTGCGCGAATATGCCATGCGGACGGGCAACATCTACGTCACGACCCGTCTGGACCCGTCGCTCCCCCGCACCGTGGCGGACGGCCAGCAGATGCAGCAGGTGCTGCTCAACCTGATCGTCAACGCGGAATGGGCCATGAGCAGCGCCCACGGCAAGGGCGTGCTTCGGATCGTGAGCGAGAAGCACGGGGAGAACATTCACGTCCTCGTGCAGGATGACGGCCCCGGGGTCCCCCGGGAGATCCAGGACCGCATCTTCGACCCCTTCTTCACCACCCGGGAGATCGGCCAGGGCACCGGCCTGGGTCTCAGCATCTGCCACGGGATCGTGAGCGAGCACAGCGGCAGGATCTGGGTGGTGAGCGATGGGGCGCAGGGGAGCGAGTTTCACCTGACCATCCCCATCGTGGCCCCTGATTCTCCGCCCGTGGAGGCCGCCGCGATGCGGCAGGAGCCCGCCGGATCGCACACGCGCATGCTCGTGGTGGATGACGAGCCGTCGATTCGCGAGCTGCTGAAGGCGATTCTCGAGCCCATGGGCCACCGGGTGGACGACGCCGCCGACGGCCGTTCCGCCATCGAGCGCGTGAAGGCGAACCGCTACGGCGTTATCCTGCTCGACGTCCGCATGCCCGACATGAGCGGGCTGGAAGTGTTCCAGCAATTGAAAGAGATCGCCGGCTCGATCACCTCGCGGGTGGTGTTCATGACCGGAGACCTGATGGCGGAGGAGACTCGCGCGCTGCTGGAGGAGACAGGAGCGCCCGCGCTTGCCAAGCCCTTTGAATCGAAGGATCTCATGCTGGCCGTGGAAAGGGTTTTGAAGGCGACGCGCTGACCGCCTGCCGGCTTGTTTGCGACCGCCATTTCTTTTCGTCAAAACAATTCGTATATTGTCGCTATGTACAGTAGACTTTCCCTGTTGCGCGGTGCCCGTCCGGCCGCGGAGAACCAGGTGGGCTGGACCCCGGTGCAAGGCATCGGCAACACGCCGCTCCTGCGCCTGGACCGGATATCGCGCAACCTCCCCCCCCAGGTGCAGCTCCTTGGCAAGGCAGAGTGGATGAATCCCGGCGGATCGGTCAAGGACAGGCCGGCGGCCAGCATGATCCTGGACGGGGAGCGCCGCGGCGTGCTCCGACCGGGACTTACAATCATCGATGCAACGTCCGGGAACACCGGGGTTGCCTACGCAATGATCGGCGCCTCCCGGGGCTATCGGGTAAAGCTCTGCGCCCCGTCGAACACGGAGGAGGGAATCCTCGGCGCACTTCGCGCATACGGCGCGGAGCTGATCCTCACCGACCCTGCCCAGGCGATGGATGGCGCCAGTCGAGAGGTTGCCCGCATCATGGCAGCGTCACCGGAGAGCTACTTTTTCCCCGACCAGATGAACAACGATGCGAACTGGAAGGCCCACTACGAGGGCACCGCGAAGGAGATCTGGGAGCAGACCGGCGGCCGGGTGACGCACTTCGTGGCAGGCGTGGGCACCGGCGGCACCCTGGTCGGCACGGGCAGGAGGCTGCGGGAGCTGAACCCGGATGTCCGCATAGCGTGCGTCCAGCCGGCATCTCCCCTGCACGGGCTCGAGGGACTGCGCCACCTGCCGACAACGATCGTCCCGCGCATCTACGACCCCACGCTTTCCGATGAGACAGTGGCCGTGGAGACCGAAGCGGCGCAGGCAATGGTCGTGCGGCTGGCCCGGGAGGAAGGGATTCTCGTGGGAGTGTCCGCGGGGGCCGCGGTAGTGGCAGCGCTCGCGGTGGCTTCCCGGCTGGAACGCGGTGTCGTGGTGACGGTGCTGCCGGAAGGCGGCCGCAGGTTCATCAACGAGAGTTTCTGGGAGGGAGCATGAGAGTCATTGTCCCCGCGGAAATCCTGGAGCAGATGCGACGGCATGGCGAGGAGACCTACCCGCACGAATGCTGCGGCTTCATGCTGGGAAGCGCGGAAGACGGGGTGCAGCGGATCGTGGAGGTCCGCAGCCAGGCCAACGAGCGCACCGAGTCGAAAGAGAACCGGTTTCTGATCACGCCCGAGCAGTTCAAGGCCGCGGAAACGGCAGCCCGCAAGGCCCGACTTCAACTGGTGGGCATCTATCATTCACATCCCGACAGCCCTGCCCGTCCCTCCGAGTACGACCGGGATCACGCATGGCCGTGGTTCAGCTACATCATCGTCTCGGTGAAGAAGGGCAAGGCAGATGAGGCACACGCATGGCAGCTCAAGGACGACCGATCGGGGTTCGAGGCTTTGAAGCTTGAGAAAGGAGATTCATGATGACAAAGGTACGTGTGGAGATCCCCACCGCGCTGCGCGCATTCGCCGGCAATCAGGACGCGGTGGAGGTGGCGGGAGAAACGGTGGGAGAGCTCCTGCAGGGACTGGCCAGCGCCTACCCGCAGATGAAGAAGCACGTTTTCGACGATCAGGGCAAGCTGCGCAACTTCGTCAATGTCTACGTCAACGACGACGACATCAAGCACCTGGACAAGGAGCAGACGCGCGTGGGCGCGAAGGACGTGATCAGCATCATCCCGTCCGTGGCCGGCGGGTCGGATCACGGCGGCAACGGAGCGCTCACCCAGCAGCAGGTCCAGCGCTACAGCCGGCACCTCATCATGCCGGAAGTCGCCATGGAAGGGCAGCAGAAGCTGCGCCACGCGCGTGTGCTCGTGGTCGGCGCAGGGGGGCTCGGCTCGCCGGTGCTCTCCTACCTGGCGGCAGCGGGAGTGGGAACGCTCGGGATCGTGGATTTCGACACGGTTGATTTCACCAACCTGCAGCGACAGATCATCTATTCGACGGGGGACGTGGGCAGGCCCAAGCTCGAGGCAGCGGCGGACAGGATCCGCGCCATGAACCCGGATGTCCGGGTGGTGATGCACGAGGATCGCCTGACTTCTGAGAATGCGCTTTCGATACTGAAGAACTACGATGTGGTGGTTGACGGAACCGACAACTACCCTACCCGCTACCTTGTCAACGATGCCTGCGTGATGCTCGGGATCCCCAATGTCTATGGCAGCATCTTCCGGTTCGACGGCCAGGCCTCGGTATTCTGTCAGAAGGACGGTCCCTGCTACCGATGCGTCTATCCTTCCCCTCCGCCCCCCGGGCTGGTTCCAAGCTGCGCGGAGGGAGGCGTTCTCGGAGTTCTCCCCGGCATCATTGGAACGATCCAGGCCACCGAGGCGGTCAAGATCATTTTGGGCAAGGGCACCACGCTTGCGGGGCGTCTCCTTGTCCTGGACGCCATGAAGATGCACTTCCGCGAGCTGAAGCTGAGGAAAGACCCCGCCTGCCCCGTCTGCGGCGAGCATCCCACCATCAAGGAGCTCATCGACTACGAGCAGTTCTGCGGCATCCGCGGTGAGGAGATGGAGGCCAAGGACCTGGGCAAAGAGTGGGAGATAAGCCCCCTGGCGCTGCAGGAGAAGATCCGGGCGGGAGATGATCTGGTCATCCTCGATGTCCGCAACCCCGAGGAGGCGCAGATCTCGCGGATCCAGGGCAGCATCCTCATTCCCCTCGGCGAGCTGCCCGAGCGCGTGGCGGAGCTGAACACGGCGGACCAGATGGTAGTGCACTGCAGAATGGGCGGACGCAGCGCCAAGGCCGTGGAGTTCCTCCGCTCGGTGGGATTCAAGAAGGTGAAGAACCTCGTAGGCGGCATCAACGCCTGGGCAGAGGAAGTGGACAAGACGATGGCGAAGTACTAGTTCGCTAGCAGCCGAGAATCTCGAGGCAGCGATCGTACGCGAACACGCGGTTCCGCCGGCCGCCGGTGAGCTCGCTGGCTATTCCCAGGTTCATCAGCCTGTCAACGCAATTTGCCGCTGCAGGGAACGGGATGCCAGCCCTCCTGCAGACCTCTCCGAGCGTCGTGATCGGCCGCTCGCACAGAGCTTTGTATACGTGCAAGGTGCTCGAGCCCGGGCGCAGGCGCGCAATGTCGGTATTGAACAAAGTGGCGAGCTGTTGTGCCAGGCCGACCGCGTGTGACGCCGTGTCTTCCACGCCTTCCAGGAAAAAGTCCAGCCAGGATTCCCAGTCTCCCTCAGCCCGCACAAGGTCGAGCAGCCGGCGGTACTGCGGCAGACCGGTCTCTGAAGTAGAGGCTCAGGCAGAGAAAGGGATGGGTCATGAGGGGCACCAGCATGCGGCTGACCCTGCCGTTACCGTCGAAGAATGGGCGAATCATTTCGAGTTGGACATGCGCCAGCCCGGCTTTAATAAGCGGCGAACAAGGGCCCTGGATAAACAGCTCGAGGGCGGCCATGCAGTTTTCCACCTGCGCCGGAGGTGGCGGAACGTAATGCGCGGCGCTCGGACGCGTACCGCCTACCCAGTTTTGCGTGGCGCGGAACACACCAGGAGGCACCCTCCAGCGAGTGCGCGCCAGGAGCACCTGATGCATGTCACGGATCAGCCTGTTGCAGAGCGGAAATCCTTTGCGCAAGCCGGCCAGGCCATGCTCAAGCGCAGCAACATAGTCGGATGCGCGAGCGTCCGAACCTCCCTTCAGCTCGAAGAGCAGCAGGTCCATAAACGAGCACTGGCTGCCATTTATACGCGAGGAGAGCACTGCCTCCCGGCGGATGAATGCGTAGCGAGGGAGCCTGATGCTATCCAGGCGGCAGAGGGAGAGCATCGCCCTTTCCAGAAGGCGCTGGCGCGAGCTTGAGATTTCAATGGGCGGATCCGGCGGAAGCTCGGCAGGGACGAACGGTCGAATCAGCTCGCTGAAGCTGGAGACGTGATATTTCCCGGACACACCTCGCCGCACTGAGAATAATCTCTCCCATATTAAGGGTTGGAACACCTAACCATTAATATGGACGAGCAAAATCCCAGGGCGCTTGTGGGCTCGAGGGCGTGGGCCCGGGGGAGTGGACTCGGGGCGCTTGTGGGCTCGAGGGCGTGGGCCCGGGGGAGTGGACTCGGGGCGCTTGCGGGCTCGAGGGCGTGGGCCCGGGGCGCTTGCGGGCTCGAGGGCGTGGGCCAGAGGCTACTCAGCTGACGAAATTGTCCAGAACGTGCTTGAAACCTTCAGAGATTTCGGTCATGGGAGGCCGCAGCTCGGCTGACTTGATGAGCCCCTGCTTTGCAAGGATGTATTTGACAGGAGCAGGACTCGGCTCCTTGAAGAGCAGCGGAATCATCTTCGTGAGAATGTTCCACTCCGACAAGGCAGTCCGGAGATCGTTCCTTTGAATGGAATCCCACACGTGGATGAACCGATCCGTCTGCAGGTGTGCCGAGGCCATGATTCCCCCGTTTCCCCCGCCGACAGCATTGAAGTAGAAGAGGATGTCCTCACCCGTCAGGACGGAGAAGCCGGGATCCCGCTCCCTCAGGAGCTCGATGGATTGCGGCACGTTCCCGCTGGAATCCTTGATGCCGACGATGTTCGGAATTCTCGACAGTCTCAGGGTGGTATCGTTCTCGACATTGCGGCCGGTCCGATGAGGGATGTTGTAGATGAGGACCTGTTTGTCGGTGGCCCCTGCAACCCGGGCATAGTGCTCGTAAATGCCTTCCTGAGAAGGAAGATTGTAGGAAGGCGAGGTCACGAGGTAGCCGGAGATGCTGAAGCGATTCAGATTCACTATCAGGCGGACCGCCCTCTGCGTACTGTTGCTGCTCACTCCGACGTAGACAGGCACCTTGCCTTTGACGACATCGACGGTGGCCTCGACAATCTGGTTGTACTCGTTCTCTTCTATAGTGGGAGACTCACCTGTCGTTCCCAGCGGGATGAGCCCGTGGACACCCTTGGCCAGGTAGTGGACCACCAGCTGCCTGTACGCTGCAATATCCACCCTGCCGTCGATGAAAGGAGTGACCAGGGGAATCAGAACACCGTTTACTCTGCCTGCCACTGCAATGCCTCCTTCAGTGACTCGAGCACGGGCGTGATGTCTTTCTCGCATCCCACAGCTATGCGAACGAGAAACCGGGGGAGCCCGATCTCGGCGAGCTGTTCGTCCGTATCGTCATAATGGGTGAGCAGGGTGTAGGGACAGAGAAGCGTCAAATCCGATCCCAGGCTTGGTGCCTTGATGATGCCGGGAAGCGGAGAATCATAGAACCCGCGGAGGCCTTCCAGGCTGTTTCGGGTCAGCACAAAGCTGATGACACTGCCCGGGTCCGCGCAGCAGGCGTCGGGCAGTGGAGTAGCTGCGGTGCGACGGGAGGCCGTTGAAAAAGACGCGCTGGACGCCCGGGTGCTCCGCCAGGAAGGAAGCCACCCTGGCTGCGTTCTCATTGAATCGGCGCATCCGCTCGGCCAGGCTGCCCAGGTTCCTCTCCAGCGCTTCGGCTTCCAGGGGAGACATCCTGTCGTTCAGCAGGTCCTGATTGTCGGCAAGGACCCGAGCCCGCTCGGCATCACGCACGATCACCGCTCCTCCGGCATGGTCGTTGCGGCCGTTGAGGTACTTTGTCGTGCTGTGAATCACGTAGTCCGCGCCGAGCTCGAAGGGACGACAGTTCTCGGGCGTGGCGAAGGTGTTGTCGACCACGAGGGGAATCCCGCGCGCCCTCGCGATCCGGGAGAGAACTTCCAGATCGGGTACGTCGCTCAAAGGGTTGGTGATGGTTTCCGTGAGGATCGCCGCAGTCTGATTCCCCGCGAGATCGTCGAGCCTCTCGAGCTCATCCACGCCGAGAAACACGTTGCGCCCGAGACGGAGGCTCACGAACGTGTCGTTGTAGAGATGGCCTACCGCAACGATCTGCGATCTGCCTGGTCGGCGAAGAACGTCGAGAACCCGGGTGATTGCGCTCATTCCGGAAGAATAGAGAAACGCCTGCTTTCCGCCCTCCAGCCGGCAGAGCGCCTCTGCCACGCGTCGGGAAGCCCCAGGGTCGCTCCGGTCGCCCCTGCCGCTCAGGAGGCAATCCGCCGACCTGCTCGAGAGGATGGGACCGCGTCGCTTCATCTGCTCGGCGAGCCGGTCCATGGTGCGGTCCGCATTCCCCAGCACGGCACCCGCCTGCACCGTTTCCTGTCCGGCGCCGAGCCCCACGACAAAGAATCGCGCGCCGGTCGCTTCAGCGGGCGGCTCCGGCAGCCGGCCGTGCCCGGACCTCACGACGGCGATAACTGCATCGTCCCGACCAAGATCCGGCGGTATCTCGTCTGCCCGCGCAATGACTTGAACAGCAACTCCCTCCCGGTCGCACGCGGGAAGAAAAGTATTGTCGGTGAAAGGCGGTGCCGTGTCCTTTCCATTCAGGAGAATGATCCTGCTCTTTATGCCCGGTTTGTGGAGACAGAGAACAAGCTCGAGGAGCGCGATCTCGAATGATTCCGCCAGTTTGCAATGCCGGCAGTGGAAGCTGCTTTTCAGCGCCTCTTCGAGCTGCCGCAGCCGGGGATGGGAGACGAACCTGTAGTATCCGTGGTCGAACTCCGCCGTGCCTTCCTTGAACGCGATGACGTCGGCCAGAGTCGGCAGGGTCCCTGTGATCGAATATTCACCGCCGACGGCCTCGCCCGGCTTGCAGTCCTTGAGATCAGCCATGGCGAAGGATACCGGGCGCGCCGTCAGCGTGTCAAACTATGGCTGCGGCACGATGCGCAGGTACGGCCGCGGCGCCTTCCATCCCTGCGGATACGTTTTCCTTGCCTCCTCGTCCGAGACGGAGCCCGCAATTATCACATCGTCCCCCGCCTTCCAGTTGACCGGCGTGGCAACCTTGTGCTTCGCGGTCAGCTGCAGGGAGTCGATCACGCGCAGGACTTCATCGAAGTTCCGACCGGTCGTCATGGGATAGACGATCATCAGCTTGATTTTCTTGTCGGGGCCTATGACGAACACGTTGCGAACGGTCTGGTTGTCCGCGGCGGTGCGTCCCTCGCAGCTCCCGTCAAGGTCGGCGGGAAGCATGCCGAACGCCTTGGAGACTTCCAGCCTGGTGTCCCCTATCATGGGAAAGTTCGGCGCAAAGCCCTGCGTGTCCTTGATGTCCTTTGACCATTTGGCGTGACTTTCGACAGGATCGACGCTCAGCCCGATGATCTTGGTATGCCTCTTGTCGAATTCGGGCTTGAGCTTCGCCATGTAGCCAAGCTCCGTCGTACACACGGGAGTGAAATCCTTGGGGTGCGAGAAAAGCACAGCCCAGGAATCGCCAATCCATTCGTGGAATCGAATGCGGCCGTCCGTTGTTTCCGCCTCGAAATCAGGGACGATGCTGCCTATCTGAAGAGCCATTGCTCACCTCCATCAAAATGTTATGTAAACATACTGAGTATATTGAGTATGAGGCAAGCAAAAGAGTGGCAGGCAATTTCTTGACACGACATATCTCGATCCTCTATCAAAGTGAGAGGGGGGAGGGGCTTGAGTGAATATCGGCATCAAGCAGCTCGCCGACATCGCCGGCGTTTCCATAGGCACGGTGGATCGCGCCCTGCACAACAGGTCGGGGATCGATCCTGCCACAAAGGACAGGATACTTTCGGTCGCGCGTGAGCTGCACTATCGCCCTCACTATCTGGCGCGCAGTCTCGCGAACGGCGCATCCATGACGATCGGCGTCGTGGTGTACGATCTCAAGAACTTCTTCTTCTCCGAGCTGGTCGAGGTGATCGAGGCAAAAGCGAAGGCCAGGAACTACTACGTGTATCTCATGCTCAGTCACAAGGACCAGGAGCAGGAGATCCAGTCCCTCGATCATCTCCGGGGGCTGAACGTCGACGGGATCATCATGGTCCCCATCAATTGGGGCTCGGATTTCGACAGGTACCTGCGGGGCCTGGACTGCCCGATCGTCACCATCTCCAACAGGATTTCCAGGAATTGGCCGTGGGTGGGCATCAACGACTACGAGGCCATGGGAGATGCCGTCCGCTACCTCGCCGCCAAGGGATACACGCGCATCGTCTACGTGAGCCCCAATGTCGCGGGCGCGTGCGCCAGGAACCTCAGCAGCGCCGACCAGAGACTGCTCGGCTACGAGAACGCGCTGCGCGACAACCCCTCACTCAGCGGCCCGACGCTCGTCGACAGCGACGAGGTGAATCGAATCCTGGAGCTCATGGGGGACATCCGCGCGCAGAAAACGTGCGTGCTCTGCAGCGCGGATATCCAGGCGCTGGACGTCCTCAACGTGCTCAAGAAAAACGGAATCCGAATTCCCCGGGACGTCGGTCTCATGGGATGCGACAATATCGACGTCCTGGACTACATTGCGCCCCGGCTCACCACCATCGCATTTTCCATCAAGGACATCGGGTCAAGGGCTTTCGACTGCATGATGGGCCAGATCGACGGCAGCCCCGCGGAGAGCGTGGTCCTCACGCACACCATCGTGGATGGAGAGTCCACCTGATCACGAGACCTGGATCTGTACCTTGACGCTCCCCGGGTCCGGCTTCGCCGCATACACGAAGGCCTCGATGCTCTTCTCGAATGGAAATGTCTCGGTGGCCAGCGGAAGCAGCTTCACCTTGCCCGAGGCCATCAGGCTCAGCGCGCGGGGGTACACGTGCGCGTACCGGAAGATCGTGCTCATGCTGATCTCCTTGGACTGCGCTTTGACGATGTCATAGGTGATGGGCGCAACCGGCATGCCGATGTAGACGAGCCGTCCTCCCGGTCTCAGCATGTCCAGGCATTGGGACGCGACATTCGGGTTTCCGCTCGCCTCGAAGACCACGTCCGCGCCCCAGCCCCCGGTGAGGCTCATCACGACGTCCACGGGGTTTTCTTTCGAGGCATCCACCGTGCGGACCGGACCGAGGGCCGCGGCCCTCTCGAGCTTTGGTTTCGATACGTCGGTGACCACGAGCAGACCGCATCCCCCGCCCATGGCGGCAAGAACGGTCATCAGGCCGATGGTGCCGGATCCGACGACCACGGCGATATCGCCGGGCCGGATCTCCGCCTTCGAAGCCGCGTGCATGCCGACCGCAAGAGGCTCCACCATGGCCCCCTCCGCGAAACCGACGTTCTCCGGCAGCTTGAAGGTGAAGTCCGCCGGGTGCACCACGCTGGTGCGCAGCACGCCGTGGATGGGGGGTGTTGCCCAGAAGCGCACGGCGGGATCCAGATTGTACATGCCCAGCCGGGAGGCGCGGCTCCCCGGATCGGGGATTCCCGGCTCCATGCACACCCTGTCCCCGGGGCGCAGCCCGGTCACTTCGACCCCCACCTCCTCGATCACACCGCTGGCCTCGTGCCCGAGGATCATCGGCTCCTTCACCACGTAGGGCCCGATTCGACCGTGCGTGTAGTAGTGCACGTCGCTCCCGCAGACACCGACGGTCCGCACGGCGATCCTGACATCGCGGGGGGTCATTTCCTCGTGAATCTCGATCTCCCGCAGGGAGAGCTGATTCACTTTCTCCAGTACGAGCGCCTTCATATGTTCCTCCTGTGAAACCGAGCAGGAACCAGATCGTGACCGGCAGGATGAGCATTACTCTCGTTAACGTACACGAGGATCTTGAAACTGGGAGGAAATGTCAAGCAGTTTTCGAGGTCCCTCAGGGCTGTCTGGAGTCCACCTTCTCCCGGTAGAAAGCCTGGAGGGTATAAAACGCCTTCTTTCTGGTCTTCTTGTCTTCCGCGATGAGCCCTTTTCGATTGAATCCGCCCTGGTAGCGGTTCTGCCGCCGCGGACACGTGAAGTCATAGAGGATCCAGGGGGTCAGCCCCCTGACGTACGTCAGCTTCCGGATGGTGCGTATCTGGATCTCATAGACATGTTCCATGTACTCCTCGGTGAACTTCTCGGAAACGGTGCCGTGATGCCCCGCCCGGGCATCCGCGCCGAACTCCGAGATGATCACCGGCTTGTCCGGGCTGGAGTTCCTGAACAGGACTTCCAGCTCCTCGATGTTCGGCTTGTACCATCCGTAGTATTCATTCAATCCAATGACGTCCAGGTACTCGCTGAGCCGGTCCTCGATTCGTATCTTTTCATGATTGACCAGGCAGGCTGCGGTCACGAGCCGGGAGGGGTCCACCGCCTTGGCCTTCAGCGCGAGGTTCTTCATGAACCGCAGCCGATCGTCCGTGTCGGCGTTCTCGTTGCCGACCGCCCAGATGATCACGCTGGCCCTGTTGAAATCCCGGTTGATCAGCTCGCTGAGCTGGTTTTCCGCGTCCGCGTAGGTGGACGGGTTCTGGAATTCGATGGCCCAGTACACCGGGATCTCCTCCCACAGAAGGAACCCCAGCACGTCCGCCATCTTTGCCACCAGCTCGTGGTGCGGGTAGTGGGCAAGACGAAGGAAGTTGCAGCCCAGGTCCCTGGCATCTCGGAACCTGCGGCCGATGTCCTCACCGTCGCTGTACTTCCCCTTCAAGGCGTCGTCTTCGTGGACACTGATGCCGCGCAGGAACAGCGGCTTGCCGTTCAGGAGAATGTCCGTGCCCTGGACCCGGATCTGGCGGAACCCCACCCGGTCGGCCACCTCGTCCTCGCCGCACCGCACGCGCACGTCGTAGCACCGGGGGTTCTCCGGGGACCAGAGCTCGGGGGCAGCGTGCAGGGTCTCCCGGCAGATGCCGTCATGCACGGCGAGCTCCTTCCCGATCTGGAGCTCGGGGATGTCCACGGTGAGTGTGCCGCGCCAGCCGGGATCACTGAGCCGGACTTCCAGCGCGATATTCTTGAACGTGTCGTCCGGGACAAGGTGGATCTTGAAGTCCTTGATGAAAAGCGCCGGCACCCTGATGAGCTCGATGTCCCGGTAGAGCCCGCCCCAGTTGAACCAGTCGGTGTTCCTCATGGGCACCCGGTCCGAGGTCCGTGTGTTGTTCACGCAGACCTGGATGGTGTTCTCCGGCTTGAGCTTCCCCGTGAACTCGCAGAAAAACGGCGTGGACCCGCCGTAGTGGTTTCCCAGGAACTCCGAGTTCAGGTACACCTTGGTGTCGTAGTTGGCGCCCCCGATCCTCAGGAAAACCCGCTCGCTGCTGTCCACGGGATTGTAGAGGAACGTCCGCGCGTACCAGACGCAGCCCTCGAACCAGAAATACTCGGGCTTGATCCGGTTCCAGCAGCCGGGCACCCAGGACAGCTCGCCCTGCTCAACCTGGTAGTCATACGGGACCTGCTCGCCCTGCGCGTTGCGGCCCTTGGGCACATGCCAGTTGTCCCGCAGGCCCACGTCGTACTGGTCCAGCACCGTGTGCCACAGGCCGTTGAGCTGTTCCCGTTTCCTTCCCTCCACGAAAATCATGCTCTCCGCATTCAAGGTGCGCGTATCGAACTGGGCGTAGTAGCGTTCGTTGTGGATTGACGCCTCGAAGTTGCCTTTCGGTCGGACCTGCATGTCAATCTCCTTGGTTCTTCCTGAGGATGCTGCTGAAACGGTCTTTCAGCTCTTCCACGATTCTGGTGAAGTCCGGCGGCTCCTGCCAGAGTTTTTCTCCACGGCCGGGCTCGGGGTGGGCCAGGGCGGCGCCGCACAGCACGTGCCTGCCCGCGGGATACTCGCCGAGCAGAGAGGGAATGAACGTGCGCTCATGCATGATGTTCGCATTCGGGTTTGCCACCACGACCCGGCCCTTTCTCGGCCGGCCGATGTTGCGGAGGCCGCTGAAGCCCAGCGGCGTCTTCCACCAGGACTCGTCCTGCACCGGCTCCTGCAGCCGGCCCGGCAGGGGGTAGGAAGAGTCATCGTAGGGAAGCGCAAATCCGCCTTCCACCGTGGAGAACGCCGAGGCGGATATCACCTGGTGCAGCCTGACGGACCAGGCGCCGGCAAGCCCCAGGCACGTGGTGATGAGCATCCCCGGGAACGGCTTCCAGGCGGAGCAGAGACATTCACCCGAGACGGCGTGATCGAAGGTTTCCATCCGATAGCGGTAAAAACGATCACCCAGGCTGATCAGGAGCATGTTGTCATGCCCGAGCTTGTCCACCCCGAAGGTGTCGGTGGCAACGTTGAAGCCGAAGTAGGCCGAGTACGCGAACTTGGCGTACTTCTCCGCCAGATGGTTGTGCTCGTTCGATTCTCCCGGCGTCCACTGGCCGGCGCTCAGGGCGTACAGGTGGCCGGCCTCTGCCGTGTCTGACAGGACGAGCCCTGTCTGGGGCTGCACGTGCGTCTTGTCCTGCTTGTCGAGCGGCTCTTCCCTGGCGCTCCAGAACGGATGGTCCGGAGGCGCGGCCAGGGCGATGAAGGCCTTCAGCGCCCACAACGGCGAGTTGGGGGAGTTGTAGCGTTCCGCCATGTGCAGGTTTGGATATCGATACCCGATTGTCTGGAGACCGGTTTCCGAGAAGAAGGGCTGGCGGAACCACCAGCGAAGATGGCGCAGGTACACGCCCTTGATCCTGCCCCAGGGAACGGCCTCGCAGTCGGCAAAGGCCAGCGCGGCCCAGAAGGCCGCTTCCGCGTACCGGTAAGTAAGGCTCCTGCCGTATGGCAGCGCGGCGCCGTCTTCCGCGAACCAGTAGAGGTAGTCCGCGGCAAAAGCGGCTGCGCGCTCCCGATATGCCGCGCGCTGTTCCTCCGCGATGAGGTCCGGGTAGCAGGTGACGAGAATCAGGCTGTAGTAGTGAAATGCCCAGGGAATGTAGTAGTCCCTGGCACGCCGCGCCTCCGGGTAACCGTCGTTGTACCAGCCTCCATCGAGATAGTACTTCTCCACCACCTGCAGGGATTGGCGCAGCTGCGCCTCATCGTACTCCGGCGCTCCGATCTTCCGGAAAGCGCAGTTGACGAGGATGCGGAAAAAGATCCAGTTGCAGTCCGGTATCTTCTGCCGGTTGATGGAGGCCAGCCACCGGGCGAAGTTTCGCTTCACCGACGGGGACAATGGGTCCCAGATCAGCTCCGGAATCAGTCCGAGCGCGTACCCGAACACGGCCATCTCGACAAGGAGCTGATCGTAGTCCCCCGGCCGGCCCCAGAACTCCGCGTGCTCCGGATCCGTGCCGTGGGACAGGCCGCGCAGGACCCCGTCCCAGCGCTCGTAGGAGTGCCCGCCGGCAGCCAGCGGCACCAGTCCCCAGAGCAGCCGGGCAAAGCCTTCGAGGAAGGTCGCGTTGCGGCTGAAGCTGGCCCCGGGAGGCCCCGGATCGATGCGGGCATCCCCCGGGCTGATCAATGGCTGGTAGGGTTTGACCAGGTCCAGCAGCGCGCGGGTGCAGTCCGCACGGTCGATCAAAGGATTGTCGTAGACCGGCCTGTAGATCATGGGGCTATCCCTTGATGCCGCTGGCGACCACGCCGCTCACGATGTACTTCTGCGCAAAGACGTAGATGGCCAGGACCGGGATGATGGCGATCAGCGAGGCGGCCATCTGGGGCCCGTAATAGACGTCGTATTCCGTCGCGAAATCCGCCAGGCCAAGGGGCAGGGTTTTCAGCGTCTGGGCGGTCAGGTAGATCAGGGGCGTGAAGAGGTCATTCCACCAGTAGCGGAACGAGAGAATGCCCAGCGTGGCGATGACCGGCTTGGACAGCGGCAGCATGATTTTCATGAAGATGTGAAAATGATTCACCCCCGAGATCTTCGCCGCCTCGATGTAGGAGTCCGGGATGGTCAGGAAGAACTGCCGCACCAGGAATGTGCCGAAAGCGGTGAATGAAGAGACCAGGATCAGGGCCAGGTGCGTGTCGTACAGCCCCATCAGGCGAATGATGATGAACTGCGGGATGATGTAGACCTGGAAGGGAATCATGATGGAGGAGATGTACAGCAGGAAAAGGAAGTCCCGGCCTTTCCATCTCAGCTTGCTGAACGCGTATCCCGCCGTGGTCGCCGTGACCACCTGGACCGCGGTGATGAGCAGGGTCACCTTCAGGGAATTGATGATGTACAGGGGAAACCTGCCCTGCAGGGCAGCGAAGTTCTTGAGCACGGGCAGCCGCGGGATGAAGGTCATCGGGTAGGTGAAGATTTCACTCTCGGTCTTGAAGGAGGAAGAGATGATGACCAGCAGCGGATACAGAACCACGAGGCAGGCGACCCCGAGAATCAGGTAGCTCAGGCTCCGCTCGATGGTCCGCCTGAGGGACGGGTGATCAGACAACGTCATAGCTCACCCACTTCATCTGCATGCGGTATTGAACGACCGTCACCGCCAGGACCAGGAGGAAGAGCATGACCGACTCGGCGCCTCCGTAGCCTATCTGCCAGAAGAGAAACCCGTTCTTGTAGATGTCGAACGCCAGGACCGATGTGGCGCCCGCGGGCCCCCCGCCGTACTGCCCCCCGGTCATGATGTAGATGTGGTCGAACGCCTTGAAGGCATTGATGATGGCGATGATGACGCTGAAGAAAATGACGGGCGTGAGACCGGGCAGCGTGACGTGGACAAGCGTGGCGAGCCCGGAAGCGCCGTCCATGTCGGCGGCCTCGTACAGGGTTTCGCTGATGGATTGAAGGCCGCTCAGGAAGATGATCATGTAGTAGCCGAAGGACTGCCAGACGAAGACCACGATGATGGTAAGGAGCGCGGTGGACTTTTCCGACAGCCAGGGAACCGGCGGCAGGGACAGGGATTTCAGGAAGTTGTTGATCGGCCCCTGCGTGGGATGGAACATGATGAGGAAGGAAAGACAGACGGCGATGCTGGACAGGACGACGGGCAGGAAGATGACGGAGCGGAAGAGGGTCCTTCCCTTGATGCGTTGATTCAACAGCAGCGCGAAAAAAAACCCGAACAGGAGCTGGAGCAGCACGGAGACGGCAACAAAGACGAATGTCACCGAGACGGACTGCCAGAACTTCTGGTCCGTCAGGATCAGCCGGTAGTTGTGCAGCCCGATCAGCCTGATGTTCCGAAACGAGCCGGAGTAATTGGTGAAGGAGATCAGGAAAGAGGAGACGATCGGCACGATCAGGAAGACGATGAATCCGACCAGGCTGGGCAGCACGAACAGCCAGGCGATCCTCGAATCGTCCATCAGGGAGTTCTTTTTCAAGCGCTGGTTCTCTCCTGGGAAAGGGAGGGCCCGGCCCTCCCCTTCCTCGGCCGCTGCTACTGGATCTGCTCCGCCACTTTCTGCAGGCGCTGTTCCAGCACTCCCTGCAGATCCTGGTCGCTCATCGGGGCGGCCAGGTATTCCTCCATGATACCGGCAAGCTCGCTTTCCACCTTGGAGCCGTACTTGTTGTAGAACTGCGTGTTGACCTTCCGCGGCTCGGAGAAGTACATGAGCGCGTTCTGATCCGGCAGGATGGACGCGAACTCTTTCTTGACGTCCTCCGTGATGTACGCCGGCAGCAGGCCTGCCTTGGCCACGATCCGGGCGCCTTCCGGCCCGCCCATCCAGGCAATGAACTTGAACATGGGGTCTTTCTGCTTGGAGTTGGCGTGCACGTGACTGAAAGTCGCATTGCCGAACGTGCGATACGTGGATTCGTCGCAGGGCATGCGGGTCAGGGACCAGTCGTTCCAGGTGAAGCCCTGCAGGAGGTTCTCGTCCCTCCCTTTGATCATGAAGCCCGGGAACCATTCCCCGATGACCAGCATGCCGACCTGCCCGGCATAGAACGGCTTGGAATAGTGGGTCTTGGTGATCTTGGTCTCGGTCAATGGCATGATGAGCTGGTCTTTTTCAAGGGTCTTGCGGTACTTGTAGCTGTTGATGAGGCTCTGGTTGATGTCCACCTTCCCGTCCGCATTGATGAACTGCATGCCATTCTGCAGGGCGGGCATGACATTGTTGGAACCCCAGGTGTAGAGGAACCCGCCGTACACGTCGGGCACCTTTGCCTTGATCTGACGGGCCACTTCGATGAACTTGGGCCAGGTCCATTGTCCGCTCTTCACGTAGGTCTCCGGGGTCGGCACACCGGCCTTCTCGAATATCTTCTTGTTGTAATAGGTGAAATAGGAGGCGCCGCGGAACGGAATGGCGACGATTTCCTTCCCGATGCTGACGCCGCTGACGTAGCCGGCAATGGCATTCAGATCGAAATTGTACTTCTTGCAGAGCTCCGTGAGCGGAGCAATATAGCCGTTGGCATAGTGTGAGAAATAATCCGTGGAGCGCTTCTGCATGTACCCGTCCATCGCCGCCCCGCCGGCGAGCAGCGTGGAGATCTTCGCTTCATACTCGCCCGAAGGGATGAACTTCGCGTCCACGAACACTTCTTTCTGGGACGCGTTGTAGGCGTCGATGATCGGCGGATACGCCGGATCGTCCCAGAGATAGAAAACGACGCTCGTGGGACCGGCCGCAGCCTTGGGTTCGCCGGCGCCGCCCGCGAAGACCAGGACGCCGCTGAGCGCCAGCATGACCAGGACGCACAATGAGACTCTGGATTTCTTCATGACCTACCTCCGTCGCGTGGATTATAGGAGGCGCTGAAAAACGCTGTCAATTTTGAATACTGAAGGAAACTTCGATTTTGATAACAAAGGCCCGGATTTCAGCGGCTGCCGAGCTGTTGCAGCCGGTATTGATTGGGCGTGAGGCCGGTATTCTTCTTGAAGAGGGTAAAGAAGTAGCTGTAATTGCCGAACCCGGCTGTCTGATAGATTTTTTTCACCGGCAGCCGCGTATGCGCGAGCTGATCTTCGCAATACTTCAGCCGGAGCTCGTTGATGGTCTCGGAAAGGGAGCCCCCGAACGTGTTCTTGTAGACGAAACGGACGTAATATGCCGTGACGCCCATGACATCGGCGATACTGTCCGTGCACAGCGTGACGTCCTGGAAGTGCTGCGCGATATAGTCCTGGGTCCTGCGGGCCAGCTCTTCCAGCCGGCGGCCCTGCTTCTTCTGGCAGATTTCCGCGATCGTCGAATAGGTTTCCATCAGCCGGCCCTTCAGGTCCTCCAGCGTCTCCGACGACCTGACCATCTGGAGGAGTCCCCTCAGCGTGACAGCGGATCCTTTCAGGCTGCGGTCCAGCTTCTCCAGCTGCTTCGAGGTCTGATACACGATGGACTGCACCATGAAGCTGTAGTCCTCGGAGCCGTGTGCCTTCACGCCGGCGAGGAGCTCTTCCACGATCTGTTCCACCCGGGTCATCCTGCCCAGGGCCAGCTCCTGGAAGAGCACCTGGATGCGCTCTTCCGGAAACACGTACTCGCCCTCGCTCTCCTGGTCGATATCCCGCGCCTGGATTATCGAGTTGCCGCCGAACCGGAAACGGAGCTGTGTCGCGGCCAGGCAGGCGTTGTACATCTCGTGAAGAGAATCACGACGGGGAAAGACGTCACTCAGCCCGATGGTGAATGTGACAGCGTGCTCCTTCATGAGGATCTGCTGGACGCCGCGCAGGGCGGCTTCCAGTTCGGCCACGGTACTCCGTGGCATTTGGTCTGCCGGGGAGTGCCCCTGCGCGATGAGGCACACGTGGTCCCGCTGCACCTGCAACACGGTGCTCGGCACCGGGCAGGAGACGCGAGAGGTGCTCTTTCAACGCAAGGAAGAACCGGGAGATGTCATCTGATTGCAGCTTCTCGACGAGCCGCTCGTAGTTGTCCAGCCGCAGGACCGCGACCAGGAACGGACCCTCCTTCAGCTCCTCTTCCAGGTACTCCCGGTAGCTCTCCGGTGATTCGGGGTCCAGCTCGCCCAGGACCAGCCCGCGGATCACCTCCTGCTTCACCAGCACCTGGCTTTTTTCCAGCCGCGAGATCGGCGAATAGATTTTCCACGAGCCGATGTAGGACAGGCAGACGGAGAGAAGCATGAGCAGGACGAACACCACGGCCGCGACGATCAGGAAGTCCGTCAGGTTGCGGAAGATTTCCTCGTAGCCGATCGTGTTGATGAAGCGCCAGCCCCAGGCCGGGTGGGTCGTATAGGAGACCAGGTAGCGCCTGCCCTCGAACGAATCGGTGAAGACTCCCTCATCCTTCCCGGCGGGCAGCCTGTCGTAGACGGTCCCGAACCGGCTCGGATCCGGATGCGCCAGCACCCTTCCGTCCCGGTCCACGATGATCAGCCGGCTGGTGGAGCCGGGCGGGGCGGGAAAGAAATTGTCGATGATCTTCTTCACGCTGATATTGACGATCAGCGCCCCCTGCATGGACGGGCCCGCATCCGGCATGTCTCCCACCACGATGGAGAGGACGTCGAGCGTATCCTCGGTGGCGGAGTCCGGCCGCCAGACGCTGTCGCGTATGCGGTACGTCATCTTTCGGGGGATGTAGCGATACACGCCGTAGCGGCGGATATCCTGCAGCATCCCGGGAAGAGTGTAGTCGCTGCACGAGAGCCCTTCGTAACCGTTGACCGTGGAAAAAAACTGCCGGCTCTGGCTGTTGTAGACATAGATGGAATCCACCAGGTAGTAGGCGGAGAGCACGTCCAGGAGCCGGTCGATCCCGGCCGAGATCTCGGTTCGCTTCAGCGTGCGGGAGTTGATCAGGGTGCTGATTGCCGGCTCGCTCCTGATCTGCCGGAAGGAAGGGATGAGCCATTCGTGCAGGGCGTTGAATATGGACTCGGTCTGGGCCAGCAGGCTCATTGACTGGTTGTGGATTTCCCTGGTCACGATGTTCCTGAAGGAAAAATACAGGATGCAGAGGGTCAGCAGGAGAATTCCCAGCGAAAGGAAGATTCCATAGCTGAATATCCTGATGAATGTGCTTTTTGCCGGGCCGGAACGCATGGGGTGGCCCGTATTCTAACACGGGCGCCGCATAATCATCAATTTGGGTGTCACAACCGCTGATTCGGCGCGTCTAATGTTATAATAGGGGGAAAATATGAAAGTCATGGAAACGGCTGTCGACAGGATCATGGAAATGGCGCGGGCCGGGGATGTTCCTGTGGTCGGCACCGGGCCGTGCGTGGGCATGGAGGACGAACCGCCGGGATACCGTCCATCGGACCTCCTGCCCGGCGCGCAAAGCATGATCTGCTTCGGGATCCCCGCGCCTCACGGCGTCTATCAGGCCACTCCCCGCACGGCGGAGATGGTATGGCGGTCCCAAAGCCTGCTGTACCGTCGACTGGACACGCTCTCCCTGGCATTTGCACAGGTCATGGAAGAATTGGGCGCCCGCGCCGTGCCCGTATTCGGCTGCAGTCCCATGGCCGTCGATGCCCGGGGCCGTGTGGTCGGTTACGTGAATCAGCTTCGCATGGGCGCGCTGACCGGGATCGGGACCATCGGGCGCAACGGCCTCCTGCTTCATCGGCGGTACGGCGCGCGGCTCATGCTCGGGGCAGTGCTGACGACGCTCGACCTGCCCGAAGCAAGAATCCCCGATGAAGAACAACCGGATTGCCCTCCGAACTGCCGGATCTGCATCGATGCCTGTCCCGTGCGGGCGATCCTGGGCAGAACGAGACGGGTGAACATCATGCGCTGCCTGGCCTGTACCGCCCGGACACCCTTCATGTCCAGGCTGCAGTTCGCATTCCTCTCCAAGGTCCGGCCCACGGCCGCCGCGCGCCTTTTGAACCTTCGCGCCTTCGACGAACACACGATGCACGTCTGTTCGCGCTGCGTCGTCGACTGCCCCTATGGAGAGGAATAGAATGGAGGACATGTTCCGGGCGGCCTACACGGGAGACCGGGATGACGGCACACTGGTGGCCGGTGCCCAGTGCGGAGACAAGGCCGCGCTCGAGGCACTGATCGGCAGGCACCAGGAGTGGATCTACAACATCGCCCTGCGCATGGTGGGCAATCCCGACGACGCGGCTGATGTCACGCAGGAAATACTCGTCAAGCTCATGACCCGGCTCTCGAGTTTCGAGAAACGGAGCAGCTTCAGGACCTGGGTGTATCGCATCGTGGTGAACCATGTGCTGACCATGCGGCGGCGCGTGTGGGAACGGCTGTTCTACTCTTTCGAGCGTCACGGCGCTCTCATCGAGAGCCTTCAAGATGCCGGCGCGGGATACGCGCCGCCCGACCCGGCAGAGGAGAAGCTGCTGCGGGACGAGACCAGGACCGGCTGCCTGACAGCGATGCTGTTATGCCTGGACAGGAGCGAGCGCATTGCGCTCATCCTGGGAACCCTCTTCGGAGTGAGCTCGACGCTGGGCGGGGACCTGATGGAAATCACCCCGGAGAACTACCGGCAGATCGTCTCGCGTGCCAGGAAGCGGCTCGCCAATTTCATGAATGAAAAATGCGGCCTGATGAACGAAGCAAACACCTGCCGCTGCGCAAAGACGATCCCGGCCGCGGCAAAGGCGGGGTTGGTGAACCCGAAGAGGCTGAGATTCGACCTTCCCTGGCTTCACCGTGTCCAGGACCTGGTTGCGGAGAAGGCGCCGCTCGTCGATGCCGCGCTGGAGATGAGGCTGCAGAACCTCCTTCGCGAACAGCCCCTGTACACGGCCCCGGACTTCAAACGGCTGATCGGCGTCATCCTTCGACGCAGAGACGTGGAAGAGATCATCAATTTCAATTAGGAGGCGGCTCCCGTGCGTGGAATAATGCTCATCGTTCTCGCATCTGCACTTCTGGTCCTGGGCTGCGCTTCGAACATGACACCCTCGGAGGCAGGCAGCGCGGACGCGGCGCGCAAGGTGCTCATTGCCGGAGACAGCAGCGCGTTCAAGCAGCAGGTCGTGGCCAGGCTCATCGACGACCTCGGGACCGGCGATTGGTATTTCCGGATCGTCGGCCTGGACCGCTTGGAGGAGCAGGAGACGGGGCAATTCGGGGCAGTCCTCCTGGTTGCCGCTTTCAAGGCAGGGCATCTGGACAAACGGGTGACCCGCTACCTGGGCAAAGATCCCTCGAATCCGAAGGTAGTCGTGTTCTTCACCCGCGGAACGGATGACCCGATGCCGGAGCGGGCAAGGCCCGACATCAAGGTTGACGCGGTCAGCTCCGCTTCCCGCGCTGACCGGGTGGAAAGCCGGGCAGCGGAGCTGGCCGCTCTCATCAGGCAGAGATTCTGAAGTCTCCCCGGTATTCGCGCACGGCATTCACCATGGCCAGGTAGCCTGCCGCGGGCACGTAGTCGGGAATCGAGTTTCCCGAGCCGACTGCCAGACCTTCCTGGGCCGCGCACGCGTGGAGAACCTCCAGCGTGTAGCGCCTGATCTCCGACTCGGGCAGCGTGCAGAGCGCGTTCATGTCC
This sequence comes from uncultured Spirochaetota bacterium, assembly GCA_963734545.1. Lineage (GTDB taxonomy): Bacteria > Spirochaetota > Spirochaetia > SZUA-6 > Fen-1364 > Fen-1364. Next base: position 496,639 of record CAVTHO010000004.1, read on the forward strand.
ACACCGCCGAAAAGGCCGATCCCTTTTCCGTAGCGCTCCACCCACACCGGGAAAGGAGCGATCTGGTCCTCGTTGGAATGCTTGGCGTCAATGCGCGCGCCTCCGATGATGTCTTCCATGACGTCGAAGATGTTCCCGCAGCAATGCAGGAGGAACGGCGCGCCGGCGGCGTGCACAAGGTCGACGACGCGGCGATACTGGGGGATGACGAGCGCGCGGATGTCCTGCGGAACGAGCAGCGTGGAAGACTTGAAGCCGAGATCGTCTCCGAAACGGCACACGGCGAACAGGTCACCGAACTCGGCAAGAAACCGGCGCCAGATGGAGACCATGAGGTCCCCGACCGCCTGAAACAGATCGGCGTACAACGGAGGGTCGTCCACCCGAAGCATGCAGAGCGCGGCATAACCGGTGAAATCCTGCACGATCTCGAATACCCCGTTGCCGATGCCCCCGATCCCCTTCATCCCTGACGGCATGACCTCCCGCAGAGCGCGAAAATCGTCCAGGAACAGCTTCCAGAACGCGCGCTCGACCGTGGAGAAGTCGAAGGCATCGAAATCAGCGCGGTCGCGGATGATGCCGGGCACGTGGCCGGAGAGGGCCTCACCGCGCTGGACCACTTCCGTGATGCAGGCCTCGAAGGTAACCGTGTCATACCCGGTATCCCGAAAGAAATCGCAGTAGCGCGTGAAGTACTCGACCTTGTCACGGTAGGCGCCTCCCTGCAGCGCGGCGAACTCCCTTCCCGTTATCTCCTCCATCTTCGAGACGGCGATATTGTGCTCGTAGATCGGCAGGCGCGCCGGCCGCTGATTGCGCGCGGCGGCAAGGACATGATGGAAATCAGGTGAGAAGCCCGGCCGCGGCATTCGTCATTCTCCCTCCCGCTACTTCTGCAGAAGGTGCAGGGCAAATCCTCCGACCTCCTTGTCCAGGTAGACTGCGATCGTCTTGCCTTCCTTCTCCTTGGCTGTCTCCGGCTTGATCCCCACCCCGTGACGGGCCAGGTGAGCCACCGCGCGGGGAATGCTCAACGTCGAGACGGCGATGTGCCCGTGTGCCCCGAGATACGGACTTTTCAGGAGCTCGAAGCCCGTGCCGGCAAACGTGGAGCTGGTGCCATCCTTGACGGCAAAGAAGAAGAGACGCGCCAGAAGCTCGGCATCCGCCATTGCCTTTGCGGCATCAGTCTGGTTGATGCCGATGTGTGCAAGCTCGAAGCCCAGGGAAATCTGCACGGCCTCGCGCGCCAGTCGGGTGATCTCATCGAACTTGCCGGCCGAGATGGCCGCTTCCTTTGCGATCCACGTCCCACCCACGGCATGCACGCGATTGAAGGAGAGGTATTCCTTGAGGTTCGACGCTTCGATCCCGCCCGTGGGAATGAACTGCACGCCGGCATAGGGAGCAGACATGGCCTTGAGATAGTCCAGCCCACCGGACGCGCCGGCAGGAAAAAACTTCAGGACCTCGAGTCCCCGTTCCAGTCCCTTCTCCACGTCAGTGGGAGAGTTCACACCAGGAGTCACGGGCACTCCCTTGGAGATGCAGTAGTCGACGACCTTCGGATTGAATCCCGGCGTGACGATGAACCGCGCTCCCGCGGCAACCGCGGCATCCACCTGCGCCGTTGTCAGCACCGTGCCCGCGCCCACCAGGAGCTCGGGACACTCGCGGCTGAGCTCCGCGATTGCCTGCTCGGCGGCGGCGGTCCGGAAAGTGATCTCGGCAACGGGAAGATCTCCCGCAAGAAGGGCCTTTCCCAGATTCACCGCGTCCGACGCCTTTTCGATCTTCACGACGGGAACGACGCCCACCACCCCCAGCCTCTTCACGACATCATGCATACGGGACCTCCTGACAGTGATGACACAGGGGAGACTTCACTTGACGATGGGGGTCTTGGTCCGGTCGAAGGTCAGCGTGACGCCGATGATGACCATGACGCCCAGAATGGCCTGCTGGAGATACTGATCTATGCCGACGACGGTCATCCCGTTGTCCAGCATGCTCATGAACAATGCGCCGAACACGGTGTTGATGACGCCTCCCGTGCCGCCGGTGAGCGCGGTGCCGCCCACGACGACTGCCGCGATGGAGTTCAACACGTACGCGGTCCCGACCACCGGGTCGCCGCCGTAGCGGATGGAAGAGATCGTGATGCCCACGAGCGCGGCGCCCAGCCCGGACAGCATGAATGCGATGTTGCGCGTCTTCACGATGTTGATGCCCGACATCCACGACATCTTGATGTTGCTGCCGATGTAGAAGATGTTGCGGCCGGTGCTGGTGAAACGAAGGATAACGTAGAAGAGTATCAGCACCGCGAGTCCGATGTACGAGGACGTTGCTCACCTTGAAAGCCGACCCGTTGACGATGTCGACCACGCCGTAAAGATCGGGCGAAAGGTTCACCGGTCGGGGCGACACGAGGTACGCAAGGCTCGTGAGAATGCCGCCGGTTCCCAGGGTCGCGATGAATGACGGGATCTTTATCCGGGTGAGGATGAGCCCATTGATGTATCCGGCCAGCACTCCCGCCAGAATGCACACCGGATACGCGAGGTATCCTATCGGCTTTATCAGGAGGATGAAGGCGACGGAGATGAATGAGACCAGCCCGCCGACGGAAAGGTCGATTCCGCCGACGAGGATCGTGCACATCTGGCCCAGGGCGACCATCAGGAGGATCGCGGAGAAGCTGATGATGGTGTTGAGGTTGTAGGGAGTCAGGAAGTTCGGATTTCCCAGATAGAAGAGGAGCCCCACGACAACCAGGAGCGCGACGGTGATGTACACCGGGGGAATCTGCCTCCTGTGCGTCAGTCGCTTTCGCGCTTCCTGCTGGTCCCCGTTCTTCACTACCACCACTGCGGCTCTCCTTCTAGTACGATCAGGCTGATGATGTCCTGCGGGTTCGGCTTCTGCTTCGGTGAGCTGTCGATCTCCTTCACCAGCCGGCCGTCCTTCATGATGAGCATCCGGTTGGCCAGCCCGATGTCCTCCTCGAGGGTGTCGCACATGATGAGCATTCCTATCCCTTCCTTCGCCAGCTTCCGCATGAGCTTGTAGATCTCGTCCTTGGCCCCGACATCGACCCCGCGCGTGGGATGATCGAGGATCAGCAGGCGCACACGGGAGCTGAGCCACTTGGAAATGACCGTCTTCTGCTGGTTGCCGCCGCTGAGATTGGCGCACAGCGTGCCAATCGACGGCGTCTTGATCTGGCATTCGGCAATCCAGTGGCTGCGCGTTCTTCCTCTCGCGCGCCGGGCTCAGGAAGCCTCGCCGTTTTCAGGCGATTGAGAACGAGGAGGTTCACGTTCTCCGCCACGTTCATCATGAGGGCGAGGCCTTCGCTGCGGCGATCAATCGGGATGTGACCGATCCCCGCCCTGACGGCGCCGCTGGGAGACCCGCTGGGAAGCTTGCTCCCGTCCAGGAAGATGCTGCCGGTGTCGGCCCTTTCCAGACCCGCGAGGCATTTGCAGACCGCTTCCTTCCCCGAGCCGACCAGCCCGATCAGGCTGACGATCTCCCCCTCCCCCACGGTGAAGCTGAGCGGCTGAAAGAACCCCGCCTTGCTCAGGTTTTCCACTCTCAGGATCTCTTTTTCCGCCTGCGTCCGCTGCTCATCCTCGTGGAAGCGGTCCACCGAGAAGGAATGACCCACCATCAGCTGCTCGATTTTCAGGAGGCGCGACTCGGAAGCGGGCATTTCCGTGACATTCTTCCCGTCCTTCAGGACGACGATCCGGTCGCAGTTCTCGAGGACCTCCTGGATGCGGTGAGAGATGAAAACGATCGACGCCCGATTCTTGAGCTCCTGCAGGATCGAGAACAGCGTTTCCCGCTCGCTGTCGGCCAGCACCGTGGTCGGCTCGTCCAGGATCAGGACACGGGATTCTCGTGTCCGTACAGCTCCGAAAGCCACAGCAGGCGCGCGATCTCGACCATCTGCCGCTCCGCCGGGCTGATCTCCGCAACCGGCAGGTCCACGTCGATGTGGAGCTTCATCTGGGCCAGGCAGCTCCCGGGCGGCCGCGCGCATGGACCGCAGGGACAGGATGCCGAGCCGTGCGGAAGCCTGCCTCATGGCAAAGGAAAAGGTTCTCCGTGACGGAAAGGTTGGGAACCAGGGAACCTTCCTGAAAGACCATGCCGATTCCGTTCCTGATTGCATCGGAAGGGTTCTTCAGGGTGATCGGCTCGCCGTGAAGCTTGATGGTCCCCCCATCCGGTTGGATGAGCCCGATCATGATCTTCATCAGCACCGATTTCCCCGCGCCGTTTTCACCCACCAGCCCGACCAGCTCGTTGCGCCGGATCGTCAGGTCCACCCTGTCCAGCGCCACGACCCCGGGAAACTCTTTCGTAATCTGGCGTAGCTCCAGCACAGCTTCCTGGGTGCGGTTGCTCGTGTCATTCATATTCCCGCCTTGTCCTACTTGATGAAGCCGAGCTTCTTCCTGTCCAGGGTGAGAGCGACGGCGCCGATCAGAACGAGGCCATTCACCGCCTGCTGCGCGTACGGGTTCACGTGCATCAGGACCATACCGTCATTCAGCGCCGTGACGATCAGGGCGCCGAGAGCGGCGTTCTTTGCCCCCCCGAGCCCGCCGGTCAGGGCGACGCCGCCGACGGCGACCGCGGTGATGGTGGGAAACAGAAGGCCGTTTCCCATCCGCGATGTGGCGACGCCCAGCCGGCAGGCAAGAAGGAGCGATCCGAGCCCGTAGATGATCCCCGCGATCGTGAAGACGATGATCTTGATCCTGTCGACCTTGACGCCCCCCTGCTGGGCAAGGGCCTCATCGCCGCCGATGGCGTACAGGTACCGCCCGAATTGCGTGCGGTTCTGTATGAACTGCATGATGATGGCAAGAACAACCGCGAGAATCGCGATCTGCGGGATGCCGAAGACCATCCCGTTGATGGCGCTTGAATATCCTCTCGTCGAGAATGCTGATATTGACCGCCCTGTTGATGTAGACCGCCATCCCATAGAGCACCCAGCTCATCCCGAGAGTGGCGATGAAAGACGGGATTCTCAAGCCCGGTGTTCAGCAGGCCGCTGATCACTCCCGCCACTCCCCCGATGCCCATGGAAATGGGGATGATCCACAGCCCCACGTCGTTTGCGTTGTACTGGTTCTTCATGAGCAGCCCGACGAAAATCGCAACCAGCGAGGCCACGCCCTGCACGGAAAGATCGATCCCTCCGAGCACGACGGTCAGGTGCAGCCCGATGGCCAGAATCGCGGGAATTGCCGCAAGGCTGAGAATGGTCTGAATATTGGCCGCAGGAGAGATATTTGCCCTTCGTCCCGATGGCGAACACGGCCGACGAGGATCACCAGGGTGAGGATCTGGGCAACCGTGCCGGTGCGTCGAAGCCACCTGCCCGCGGCCGCCAGGGGAGCGGGGAACCGTTTCCCCATCGAGGCCAGGCGGCCTCCCTTGCTACTCACTTCTGTCATGAGTCGTCAGCCCTCCTTCGGCGAGTGTAGATAAGCCAGAACCATGGCGGCAAGGGAGAAAATCCTCCGCACGGCGGCCAAAGCCCTCGTGCGGAGGTTCATCCATTCACCCTAGAGTTAGGGCGCTTCTCCCGCCCACTTCGCGAAGAAGTCCGACAGATCGTACGTGGGCATCTTCTTGATGTACTCGTTCACGAACTTGTCGACGTTTTCGCGGTTCACCTTGACCCCGGGGATCAACCAGCTGCGGTACTTCGCGGGGAGCTTGGCCACATCGAGCTTTCCCTGCTTCGCCGCCAGGCACATGGTCAGGCCGAGCTGGGCCTGGTAGCGGGAGTCCTGGAACTCCGTCGAGATCATGTATCCCGCCTTGATCGCATCGAAGGCCTCGGGGTTGCCGTCAGTGCCGGTCACCAGCACCTTGCCCGCGAGCCCGGCTTCCTTCAGGGCCTGGATGGCGCCCATGCCCATGTTGTCGTTCGCGCACCACACGCCGTCGACGTCCGGGTACGCGGCAAGCAGCGCCTTGGTGGCGTTGTAGGCCTTTGTCGTGTCCCACTCCGCGCCTTCCCACTGCAGGAGAGTCACGCCGGGGTACTCCTTCAAGGCTTTCTGCAGACCCTGGAACCGTCCGATGGCCGCATTGTTGGCCAGCATGCCCTGGATGGCGACGATCTTGCCCTTGTTCGGGGTCTTGAAGGTCTTGAACAGCTCCTTGGCATTGTAATAGCCCTGGCCGACAGCGTCGAAGGCAATGTGCGACACCCAGTACTTATAGTTCGTCACTTTCACGTCGGGCGGCTTGTTCCACCAGTTGATCCAGTACGCGCCTGCAGACTCGAGCATCTTGGCGATCGGGACAACGTCGGGCGCTTCGTTGGGGTCGACGCTCACGACGATGTTGCCGCCCGTCTTCGCTATTTCCGCCCTCAGGTCCGCGAATTGCTTCTGACTGTTTCCTTCGCTGGACAGGACATCGACGGGCAGTCCCAGCTTCTTTCCCAGTTCCCGTGCCCCCACCGCGTAGTTCGCGTGATACGGGTTGTCCAGTCCCCTGATCATCACGACCAGCGTGGTCTTCTCTGGGCGCTGACGGAGAGGGTCATGGTCAGCAGCAGGACCAGCGCCATCAGACAGACTACCAGCCACTTTCTGCTTCATTCTCATTACCTCCTTGAAATTGATTGGAACTCCATGTCCTCAAGCACATGCGCCTGGTTCCTGCCACACTCCTTCTCTTGCCCGCCACCTCCTTTCCTCTGCGCAGCCGGGATCGCCTCCTACTCAGCCGTCAGGCCGCCGTCCAGCACCAGGATGGAGCCGGTCATGAACTCGGAATCATCCGATGCCATGTAAAGCGCCGCCTTGGCGACATCGTCGGCCGTGCCGACGTGCGGCAGCGGCTGCCAGTGGCGTTTTTCCTCCGTTGGGTTCCCGCCCGGCTTGTAGTGCGCAACCACGGTGTCTCCCTGGGCCGTGTCGGTCATGCCGGGGCACAGGCAGTTGACCCGCACGTTGAAGGGCGCGAAGTCCAGGGCCATGCTCCGCGAGAGGTTGACGATGCCGCCCTTGGAAGCCGCGTAGGCGGAGGCGTCCGCGCGCGCCGACCAGGCCCGCGACCGACGACACGTTGATGACCACTCCCCGCTTTCGTTCCATCATGCCGGGCAGAAAATGCCGGGAGACCAGAAAGATGCCCTTCAGGTTCGTGTCAAGGACGCTGTCCCAGGTTTCCTCATCCAGGTCGATGACCCGGCCCGGCCTCCAGATGCCGGCATTGTTCACGAGGATGTCGACACCGGGTAGTCCTTGAGGATCCGCGCCGCGGCCTTGCGACCTGATCCGACCTTGGATACGTCCGCGACGTAGAATCTGCAGTCCCCGCCGTCCTTGCGGATGCTCCTGCACGTCTCCTCGCCGCGGGCGCCGTCCCTTCCGATCAAAGCCACCCGCGCGCCTTCACGGGCAAAGAGACGCCCGATGGCGGCACCGATGCCGATAGCCGCCTCCCGTTATCACTGCTACCTTGCCCTCGAGCTTCATGCCCTGCCCTCCTCGTCCCGCAAGCTCCGAGTGGTTTCGCGGCACTTCTCCGTAAAAAGACCGACGTCCACCGAATAGCACAGGTACTTCACGCCCGCCGCGCGCCATTTCCTGGCCGCCGGGATCGTGTCGACGAAAGTGCCCACGACCACGTTGTGCGTCAGGCACTCATCTGACGATGGTTTTCATGGCTTCCGTCACGCGGGGATTGTCGACATCACCCGGGACACCAAGCGACTGGGAGAGGTCATACGGCCCGACAAAGATGATGTCCACGCCCGGAACCGAGAGGATTTCCCGTATGTTCCTGACGGCCTCCACGCCTTCCAGCTGCAGGACGATGACGTCGTGTTCGCCGGGCAAAGTACGTCGTAGCGGTCGAGCGAAGAATAGCCGGCGGCGCGGACGAATCGGCACACCCCTCTCATGCCCAGGGGAGCGAAACGCGCCGCGTGCACCACGCCCTCCGCGTCCTCCTTGCTGCCGATGCTCGGGGCCTGAATCCCTCCGGCGCCCACGTCCAGCACCTCTGAAATAAGGGACGGGGTATTGTGCTTGACGCGCACGATCGGGAAGAGACCCGTTACCTCGGCGGCCCTGATGAGGTTCTGGAGGGACTGCACGCGTGTTCGGCCCGTGTTCCAGGTCCAGGACGACGAAGTCGAAGCCCGCGTGACCCATGATCTCGATGAAGGCGGGATCCTGGGACTTCGAGAACGTCCCCACGACCATCCCCTGAGACAGCGCCTTTCGGAAGCGCTGGATGGAGCTTGCCCGGGCGGAACTGGAAACCATCCCTCATCCTTTCAGACTGAATAAAACTACTCGAATTGAAATTATGTTTCATCCGGAGCGTATCATCGGGCGCGGACCCCTGTCAAGCTTTTTTTAAAATACAGTTTCAAAAATCTCTCTGGACGACCGCTCCGCGCCATGGTACTATCGTCCATTGCCCCGGAATGTGATCCAGGAAGGACGGCGCATGAATAAACCGGCTCCTGCAAAGGCAGTCGTCAAGACGATGAGGATACTCGAGTACCTCTCTCACGAGAGGAGCGTCGGCATCATCGAGCTCACCCGGCGGGTCTCCGCCCACGCGAACGGCGAGCAGATGAACAAGAGTACCGTGTACAGGTTTCTCTCCTCCCTCAAGGAGCTCGGTTTTGTCCGGCAGGATCCCGAGACCGAGCGCTACAGCCTCACACTCAAGCTCTTCGAGATCGGCATGTGCGTCCTCGACCGGCTGGATATCTGGCGGGAAGCGGATCCGGTGCTGAAAGAGATCGCCCTGGTCACGGGGGAGACAGTCCACCTGGCGACCCTGGACGACACAAGCCTCGTGTACCTGGGAAAAATCGACTCCTTGAAAACCCTTCGCGTCTCCATGATGTCGCGCGTCGGCCAGACCGCGCCGACACACTGCACCGGCGTGGGGAAGACGCTCCTTGCCCATCTTTCTCCGTCACGGCTGGACGAAATCCTCGCGAAGGAGAAGCTTCTTCGCTACACGCCCCGGACCCTCACGCGCAGGGCTGACCTGGACAGGGAGCTCGCCTCCATCCGGGAGCAGGGGTACGCGATCGACAACGAGGAGCATGAGGCAGGCGTGCGCTGTGTCGCCGCCCCGGTGCGGGACAACAAGGGAACAGTGTGCGCCGCGGTGAGCGTTTCAGTTCCGACCGTAAGGCTCCCGGACAAGGAGATCCCGCGCTACAGGGACATCATTGTTCAGGCGGCCGGGGAGATCTCGAAAAGGATCGGCTATCGCGCTCCGCGCGACGGCGGCGCGCGGCTGCCCGAGAGACAGCCCGGCGCCGGTCGGCGCGCGCGCCGCTAGGCGAGATCAGGGACGCCGCTATCGAGGCCGCGAGAAGCGCGGCAATGACTCCCAACGACACTCCGATCGGCACTTCGAGCACTCCCGAGAAAAGCATCTTGGCTCCGACAAAGAGAAGCACCGCGGCAAGGCCCAGATTCAGGTAGCGGAACCTGTTCATGACCCCCGCAAGCAGGAAGTACAGCGAGCGAAGGCCCAGGATCGCAAAGATGTTCGATGTGAAAACGATGAAAGGGTCCCGGCTGACCGCGAAGACAGCGGGTATGGAGTCTACGGCGAATACGACATCCGTGACCTCAACGGTCACGAGGGCCAGGAACAATGGCGTGATCATCCACCGGCCCGCGCGGCGGATGAAAGAACCGGGGCCCTGGTGGTCTGCCGCCAGGGGGAGCACGCGGGACGCAAGACGCGTCACGGGGTTTCGTTCCGGATGCGCCTCTGCGTCGCGGCGCACCAGAAGCCGGCACCGGTCACGACAAGGATCCCGCCAAAGACGTAGATGGCCCAGTGGAACGCTTCCAGAAAGGCCCCGCCCGCCAGGATGAACACACCGCGCAGGAGCAGGGCGCCGATGATGCCCCAGAAGAGAACGCGATGCTGGAGACTGTCCGGCACTGCGAAAGACGAGAAGATGACGATGAAGACGAACAGGTTGTCGACTGAAAGGGCCTTCTCGATCACGTACCCGGCGAGGAACTCCAGCCCTTTCTCCGCGCCGAACCACACGGTGATCCCTGCATAGAACAGAACCGCGAGACCGATCCAGACGCCGGACCAGAGAAGAGCCTCTCGAAATCGAATGGCGTGCGTCCTCTTATGGAAGACTCCCAGGTCGAGGGCGAGCATCGCAAAGACAAACAACAGGAACCCGGCCCAGAGGGCCGGGTTCCCTATGGACTGCATGTGCACCGTCTCCGCCCTCTACGCGAGGGACTGGCCGGCGCTGCCGGGCCCTCGGAGCACCTCAGAGAGAGCGCCGGCAGACGCCCGGCGACTCATGTCCCTTGACCGTTCGCGCATCCGCGTGACCGCGGTCACGGCGGCATCGACCGGCCTTGCGCACCGCGCCCAATGGATCCCGGTCCGTTTCCAGGATGAACAGCCTCCCGCGCGGGCGCAGCCTGACATCGACGAAGGCGGAAATATCTTCTCCGCCCCGGGGACCGTTCTGGTCCACAATCCGCACCGTCACCCGGAGAATTCGGTGAGCGAGCTGACCGAAGCCCCCTCGCAGCATCGACTCCACCTCCCCGCGCGCTCTTCCGTCGAGCTCGAGGTTGACCGTCCTGATCAGGATTTTCATCACACACCTCCGCCGTCACCGGCAGAGAAAGGATAGCCTCGAATCAAAGGTTAGACAAATAGATAATCTTCCATCAATTATGCGCTTAAATCGAAATAATCAGCCCCCCGTCTTTCTCCCCCGGGCCCTGCCTCGGTCAATGATATCCCGCGCCGCATCGCAGACGGCCGCCACCGCGGGGTGCTTGATCTGCCGCTCGACGCTCACGGCGTAGAGCTGCTCGCGCACCCCCGGGATCACGCCGACGGGAACCACGTCGTACTGGCGGGCCACTTCCGCCGCGATCGGCGAAGGAGCGGGGAAGAGACCGGCCCCCCTCTGCCCGAAGGCCATGAGGAGCGCGCTGTCCTCGAATTCGCCGATGATATCCGGCCTGATCGAGGCGTCATCCATCCACTTGTCCAGGGAACGACGCAGCATGGTGTTCTCCGTCGGCAGAAGCAGCGGCGCTCCCTCCAGGGACTTCGGGAAAGCCTTCCGGTACCGGGACGCCATCTCGGGCACTCCGAAGAAAGTGATGCCATACTCCCCCAGCAGGTGGCTGAAAGCCTTCACTTTCACGTGCGGAGCAACCGGTGCAGTCGGAAAGAATCACGTCGAGATTGTGCAGGGCAAGCTCGGCCACGAGCCGGTCCGGCTTGTCCTCCCTGCACACCAGGCGCACCGGCTGCCCCATCGAGAGGGCCCGCTCGAGCACCCGCTGCGCAATCAGCTTCGGCACCACGTCCGCCACTCCGACCGAGAGCCGCAGCGGCCTGCCCACGGGCCTGTCCTTCAGCGTGTCCTGGAGCTCGCGCCCGAGGCCGAAGATCTCCTCGGCGTAGCGGAGAACGACACGTCCGCTCTCCGTGAGCACGAGACGGCGCCCCTCCCGCGCAAAGAGGGGGTGACCCAGAACGTCCTCGAGCTCGTGGATCTGCTTGCTCACCGTGGAAGGAGCCAGGCCGAGCTGGGCGCACGCGCGGGCGAGCCCTCCCTCGCGCGCCACGTGCCAGAAGTACAGAAGGTGGTGGTAGTTCAGCCATTCCATGGGGCTACTATATTTCGTTTCAAGCGAAGATTCAAGAAGAAGTGATCTGTTTGTCGAACCTTACTGCCGAGGTCTCGAAGCCGATCGTGCCCCCGAGTGCGTTGGGGGAAATCCCTGGACGGCTTTTACCCGACCCTCCGGATAGAGCGCATCAACCGGTTTATCTCATCCAGCGGGGGGATGAATTTACGGAAGACTATTGTAAACCGATAGCCCCGGGTCGATCTTGCCGGGATCTCCACACCCAGGCAGTCAGCAACAGGACCGGGCAGATCAGGGAACAGGGCGCTCTTCGCAGGCACAAAGGTATAGCTGTGTCCGTCGTACTTCAGGTACGCCATCCTTGATGGGACAGAGACGAAATAGATGAGGAATGTGGATCGTCCCCCTCCCACGACGGCGGAAGAGCCGGGCCGCAGGTAGTGCACATTGCGAAAGCCGATGTGCCGGTTCTGCATGGTCACGACCATTTCCACGAGGGGATGCCCCTCGCGCGCTGACAGGTGCAGGTCGCCGGCCAGCGCAGGGCGCAGACCTCGACGGAGGATCCGGATGCCAAGGAGCACAAGGACAATGACCGCCGCTGCGAGGAGCGCCAGGATCAGGATCAGCCAACCCGAGCGCCCGAAAAAGAAAGCTTTTCCCGGCAGGCCGCCTTGCTCAGGGGCTGATGCAGTCGGCTGCTCAGACTGCTCCGCGGCTGCCGGGCCCGGAGGACCGGCCTGGGGTCCAGCCTCCGCTCCAGGTCCCAGCTGCTCGTTGCCTTGCGCCTGGGCTTCTGCTTGAGGGGCGCCCGTGCTTCCTAGGCTGGCAGCGCCGGCAGCCACCGAGGTGCTTGCCTGTCCGGGGCGGGCAGATGCAGGGCCGGGGGCAGCCGTGGCGGTCTTGGGGCCGGCCATCGCAGGACCCGGAGCTGCCCGGCCGAGCGGGATCACCAGCCGCGTCCTGCCCGGCCAATCCTTGTAGCTGAGAGCCAATCCCGCGTTGTCGGCAGTCAGGTTGGACATTACCTGCGTGGTGTATTTGAGCGACAGTGCCGCGATGTTTTTCCGGTAGGCTGCGTTGTAGTTCGTCACGAGCACAGCCAGCCTGCCCGCCTGGGCAGGGCTATAGCTGAAGGCAGCCTCGAGGTACCCCGCCACGATTCTCTGCACGTTTCTTATGTCGTTGACGTGCGCATCCGGCCGGAAGACGATGATGTCCGCGCTGAGCAGGTTCAGCTGGGCCGGGTCGAAAGCCCGGACCACGTCGTACTTCCCGAAGTAGCTGCCCCGGCTGCCATTGGCAACCAGAGCGCGCGCCATGACCGCCCCTATCGCCTTGATCTGAGGGACAGACTCCACTATCGGCGCCCGTCCCGTAAAACTCTCAAAGACGAATACGCGGCCTGCCGTCGTGTCGAGCTCGCCCCGGGCGAGCTCCTGCGGCCAGCCCGGTGCCGCAGCTAGGCTCAGCAGGAGCGCGATGAACGGTATGACCCCTCTGATCGCCACGACCTTTGCGAAGCGGCACGTTGTAGGCCTCATCAACAAGGGAGCCCTCCTTTGGTAAGGCCATCGCCTTTCCGACGGCACTGCGGACCGCGTGGAGTCTATTTGCAGGAATCTGACCGGTCGCCGAACGTCAACGCTCGCACATCTCCTTGAGCCTCTGAAGGGCCTTGGGCCAGACCTCCTTGAACATCTTCTCGAAACCGTCGTTGGAGTCAATTTCCACGACCACCTCTGTTGTGCCATCGGCTTCATGAAAGGAGTAGTTCTCATATGCCGGCGCCCAGGCCGTTGCTTCCGGGCTGTTGGTATCATCTACACCGCCCTTCACGAATCCGAGATGCCTGATCGACACGAACTCGTACTCTCTGTTCTCAGCGATTTCCGCGGTCATCCCTTCGCCGCCGGGGGACAGAAACCTGATCTTCGCGCCCTCGGTCCAGGATCCCTCATAGTAGGATCCCGGAGTGAAAGCCTCCGTCCATTCTCGATATGTCTCGGGCTCGAGCATTGTCTGCCACACATTCTTCCTGGGCGATTTGATGGAGATGGCGAAGCGAAGTTTCCTCACCGCAGCCTCCTCGCGTCGACTTCATCTTGAATATACCGCGGACCCCGCGTAAAGCCCATTCGGCGATGCGGCCGTTGATTCAGGCGCCAGGACCGGCGGCGGGATGCCGAGCCGGCGAGCGGCCACGATGATCCCCGTCCCACGGATTTGACCTTCCCTCCCGTCGTGAGTATTCATTCTCATGGAATCGGAATGAAGATCGAAATCTGGTCTGACATTGTCTGTCCATGGTGCTACATCGGCAAGAGGCGATTCGAGGCCGCGCTCGCCGGCTTCGCGCATCACGATTCCGTGCAGGTGGTCTGGCGCAGCTTCGAGCTGGACCCTGACGCGCCGCAGAGCCTGGGCATGCCGCTCAACGAGATGCTCGCGAAAAAGTACGGCATGTCCCTCGCGGAAGCGAGCTCCGCCAATGAACGAGTCACCACGATTGCCGCGGCAGAGGGTCTTGCCTATCGACTCGACATCGCAAAGACGGGGAACAGCTTCGCGGCGCATCGACTCGTTCACCTGGCCGGCACACGGGGGATCGCCGAAGCGCTGCAGGAACGGCTCATGAAGGCGTACTTCAGCGACGGCCTCGCAATCAGCGACCCCGAGGTCCTGATCCGGCTCGCCGCCGAGGCCGGCATGGATGCCGGGGAGGCTCGCACGGCGCTGGAGGGTGGCGCGTTTGCCGACGAGGTGCGCAGCGATGAAGAGCGGGCTGCGCAGTTCGGCATCAACGGTGTGCCCTTCTTCGCCATCGAGGAGCAGTGGGGAATCTCCGGTGCGCAGCCGGTGGAGGTCTTCAAGAACGCATTGAGCGAGTCGTGGGAAGAGCTGGCGCGCCTGGCGGGCTGATCGATCGAGAGCGGAGCCCGTTGACAGGCAAATCCATTCCTTGGCGCGGGCATCAGCGTGGAAAGCGGCATCCCGCCCTTTCGCGGCCCAATGCGGCGCACGAGATGCTGGCCGCCTGGGAAGCGCGGGCGGCTGCAGGTGCTGATCACCCAGAACATCGACAACCTGCACCACACGGCGGGCAGCAGGAATATCGTCGAGTTGAGTGGCTCTTTGTCCATAGCATAGTCCGATCGTGCCGGAATTACGCGCTCAATTCTGTGCCGCGAGCTCAGGACTATGCCCGCGTCGGCTTCAGCGGGCGACCGGAAGGCCAAACGCCGTGCCTGCTGTCGCGGCTGCACGATCCTGCACAATCCAAAGTCGCTGTGAGGAAAGAGGATCACGTCCCCCTCCTCGAGGCGCGCATGCCGAGCCTGGCGTCAGGTCGAGAAACATGGATCACCGCATTGCCCAAGGATCCTGTTGGGCCGGGAGCCGCGCCGCCAGTCCCCGCACCGCTGAACGCGATCCGATCCGATTCCTCAGTCCAATGCGTGTCGAATATATTCGACTCCGTTTGAGACGCCTTCTGAACGATAACTATAGAGGGGACGACAGTCGTCGCAACGCAATGCGTCCTCATAAGCGCAAGCGGTCAACGACCGTCGCGCACAAACGGCAGGAGGAACGAAGTCATCCTGAACTGCGAAACACACAGCCGCGTCCTGGTCGGGTTTCACGCAATCACCCTCGTGTCGATCTTTCTCCTGTTGGCGGGATGCACCACGGTTTCACCTCGCGGTTCGCCGGTGGGCGGCCCGGCACCTGCGGTCCGCGCCCTGGACGTGAGCGATCCCGAGGTGCGAGAGACGCCTGACCCGGTGGATGACGCCGAAGTATCCAAAGCGCAGACCGCGCTCCGCGACGCCAAAGCATGGGGGGCTGAATACTACGAGCCCCGGATGTATGCGGAGGCGCAGGCCGCCTTTGACGCCGCAATGGCCGCACGTGAGGGCACCCCGGCTCGATGCCGTTCTCTTCTCGCCCAGGCAACGGCGGCCGCGAGCTCAGCTAGGGAAGCGGCCCTTGCGGCTTACCAAGAGGACGTGAAGGGCCGGTTCGAGGTATCGCGCGCGAAGCTTGTGGAAATTCGAGCCAACCGAGCCTTCCCGGATGAGTTCACCCGGCTCGTCTCGGGCATTGATGCTACCGCCGGTCTGTTTGCTGCCAGGTCCTACTGGGACGCCCGGCTCCAGGCCTATCACACGCTCAAGGGTATGGGAGTCCTCATTGAAAGAGTGGTGAGCCTCCAGCGCTGGCTGAGGGACGAGCAGATCCGCGTGGCGAGCGACATCAGCGCTGCTCGGGCGCTCGACGCGCCGGTGTGGGCGCCCACGGAGATGAAGAATGCCGAACAGAAGTATCACGATGCACTGACACAGATGCAGGCCGACGATTTGGAAGCAGCGGTCGACTCAATGAAGGCCGCAGGTCTGATCGCCGTCAGGCTGCCCCTGCTCCGGGACCGGATGGACAAACACGAGGCGGGCGTGCCACTGGCAGACGGGCCAGTTGCTCCAAGGCACGACAACGAGGTGCAGGGTCCCAATCCCGGGGCTCAGCCCCCGTCTGCCGGTCGTCTCCTCGCTGGCCAGCGCGTCCGTATCGCGGAGATGAGCCTGAGCTCCCTGGGGGCTCCGCAGAGACTGTACTCCACGTTTTCGGCCGCGGCTGCTCGTTTCGATCTTGTGGCCGCTGAGGGTCTGAGGGACGCGGGAATCATGGAGAAGGTACTTGCCGGGCTGGATGACAGTTGGGAAGCTGCCGTGAGCAGAAGCGGCTACTTCGGTTTCATTTACAGCGACAGGATTCAAATGGTCAAGGAGTTGGGCGCCTACTCTGGAAAAGGCGAGTTTCTCCATGCTCCCTATGCGGCACAATTCAGGCTGGTGGGAACACGCTTTCGCGTGAACCTTGTCCTCTGCCACGTCGAATCCAACAGGGACCGCAAGACCAAAGCGGCCGAGATTGCCCTTCTGGCGGATGTCCATCGCTACTTTGAGAATCTGACCGGTAACCGGGGAATCACGCTCCTCCTCGCCGGAGGGCTCGGTGATCTGCCAGCACAGGCTTCTGAGTCCCTGATACCTCAAGGGGAAATGGTCCCACTGCGCGCGAACCTCACGGCTGCAGAAGGCCTCCGCGACCACGGGCAGCGAATGTTTGCCAGCGCGCCGCTTCGGTTGCTGATCGAGAAGTCAGGGTTTGGCGCATCGACCCCACCCGTTGCCTATGTCACTCTGGGGGCAGGCAAGTAGGTCTTGTCAAGCGATGCGTGTCACCCTCTCGAACACCGGTATCCGCTCGATCGGCGCGGCGCATTCGACGGTCTGGCCGCCTTCCAGGAGTGAGCCGTCGTACAGGTTCTTCCAGCGACCGTCCGGCAGATAGACCATTCTCGATCGCAGGGAGGGCGCGAGGACCGGAGCGACAAGCAGGTCGCAGAAAAGGAACTCGTCTTCCACGGCCCATGCTTTCGGGTCCTCCGGGTAGTCGAAAAAAAGCGGCCGCATCGGCGGAACGCCCGTCTCGTGGGCGGAACGCATGGCCTCCACAATCCGAGGCCGCAGGCTCTCTCGCAGCTCGATGTGCTTCGCGCAGATCTCGTAGATCTCCTCGCCGTAGCTCCATATCTCGTTCGGGGCGCCGGAGCGGCAGGGAGCGCCACCGGTGGTGCCGACCTGGGGCTGCCGGGGCTCGCGGTCTCCGTGCAGGCGCATGACCGGACAGAAGGTCCCATACTCGAACCACCGTGCGAAAAGCTCGCGGAACCCGGGGTCATTCGGGTCACCGCCGTGAAAACCGCCGATGTCGGTCGTCCACCACGGGATGCCCGCAACGCCCATGTTCAGCCCCGCCGCGAGCTGGTTGCGCAAGCTCTTCCAGCTCGAGTGGATGTCCCCCGACCAGACCAGGGCGCCGTAGCGCTGGCTGCCGGCCCAGGAGCATCGGACCAGGTTGATGATTTTTTCCTGCCCCGCCGCCGACATGCCTTCATAGAAGGCCCTCGCATACATGAAGGGATAGATGTTCCCGACGGCGAGGTCCGAGCCGAGGTGATACCGGTAATTGTCGAAGTCATACGCCGTGTATTCGGGCTCGGCCTCGTCCAGCCAGAACACACGGATACCCTTGTCATAGTAGTTTTTCTTGACCTTGGCCCAGACGTATTCGCGCGCCGCGGCCTTGGTGGCGTCGAAGTGGAGCGTGTTGCCCTGGAAGTCCATCGAAACGCGTATGCCGCGCTCCGTGCGGATGAGATGGCCGAGATCGCGCATCTCCGCGAAGTTCTCGCTGCGGTAGTCCACGGTCGGCCAGATGGAGACCATCAGCTCGATTCCCATTGCCTTGAGCTCCGCGATCATGGCTTCGGGATCCGGCCAGTAGGTCGGATCGAAGCGCCAATCTCCCTGGGTGGGCCAATGGAAGAAGTCGACGACGATGACGGACAGCGGCACACCCCGGCGCCTGTACTCCCGCGCGACCCCGAGCAGCTCCTCCTGGGTCTGGTAGCGCAGCTTGCACTGCCAGAATCCCATGGCGAAGTCCGGCATCATGGGCACCCTTCCGGTCACGCCTGTGTAGCGCTCCAGGATGTCCCGCGGACGGTCGGCGGCCACCACCCAATAGTCGAGGGCCTTGCTCGAGGATGAACGCCAGACCGTGCCGTTCTTGGCGAAGGTGGCCCGGCCGATCGAGGGATTGTTCCAGAGGAAGCCGTAGCCGAGGCTCGACAGGCAGAAAGGAACGCTCGCCTGTGAGTTGCGGTGCGCGAGCTCGAGCTCGGTGCCCTTCAGATCGAGGTACGGCTGCTGGTACTGCCCCATGCCGTAGATCCGCTCGTCGGCGGAGAGCGACTCGAATCGGGCCGTAAGTTCGTAGTCGCCGCCAATGATGGGGCGGAACTCGCGCGCCTCCAGATCCAGGGCCGAGCAGTCTTCGGACAGCACGTCCTTGCGGTTGCGCAGGGACTCCGTGAGGATCGGCTGCCCGCGCGCACCGAAGAAGGTGAGCTTCCCCGACCGGGCGATCTCGGCCCTGATCGCCCCGTTGGAGATCGAGGCCCGCCCCTCGGCGATCTCGATCCGGGCCCGAGCCGGCCGCGGAACAAGGGCCCAGTCCTCCTCGGGCATGGCGGGCCCTTTCGTGGCCCGCACCCGCAGCGCGTCCGGCCCCCAGGCCTCGATCCAAAGCAGCTCATGATCCTCTTCCCGCGTGAGCCTGTCCCCGATCCTGACAAGAATCGCCATGCTTCCGCTCTCCTATCCTTTGACTGCTCCGCTCGTGAGCCCGCTGATGATGTATTTTTGCATGAAAACGAAGATGAAGACGACCGGGACGATCGTGACCACGGCGAAGGCGCTCAGATAGCTCCACTTGGTGCCGTACTGCCCCAGGAAATTGAATATTCCCGCCGTGATCGGACGCATCGCCTGGTCCTGCAGGAAGGTCATGCCATAGGCCAGGTCGCCCCATCCGTAGAGGAACGAGAAGACAGTGCACACGATCACGCCCGGAGAGGCGATGGGCAGGAAGACGAGGAGAAAGGCTGAGAATCGGTTGCAGCCATCGATGCAGGAGGCGTCCTCGAGCTCCCTGGGGATGGAGGCGAAATAGCCCATCAGGATCAGGACCGAAAAAGGGACGCCGATCGTCACGTCGGCGAGGATGGCGGAGAACTGGGTGTTGAGCAGGTGGACGTTCTTGAAAATGATGAACATCGGGGTAAGCAGCACCGAGACAGGCAGCATCTGCGTCACGAGGAAGCCCAGGATGAATGCCCGCTTGCCCTTGAACTTGAATCGGGCGATGCCGTAGGAGGCCGGTATGGCGAGCACGAGGGCAATCAGCATGGCGCAGGACGATATCACGAAGCTGTTCTTGAAGGAGCGGAACATGTTGAAGTCCCCATGCTGCAGCTGCGCGAAATACGAATCCGTGTTCAGCACGTGCGGCAGCAGGGTCGGCGGTATCTGGAAGATTTCGATCTCCTTCTTGAGCGAGGTCACGACCATCCAGTACAGCGGGAACATGACGACGACAAAGATGATGATCGAGATGGCGCACCAGGCCGACCGACCTCAGTCTCGCGCCGCGCTTCGTCATGCGGCCCTCCTGTCGTCGTACACGTATTTCAGGTAGAAGACGCTCACCGCCAGCAGGATCAGAAAGAGAATATTCGCCGTCGCGGCGCCCTGGCTGTACTTGAAGAGCACGAAGGAGAGCTTGTAGGAATAGGTGGAGAGCAGGTGGGTCGAGTTGACCGGCCCGCCGTTTGTCATGACGAACACGAGGTCGAATACCTTGAACGTGTAGATGAATCCGAGTATCAGCACCGATTCGATTACCGGCTTGAGCATCGGCACGGTGATGAAGAGGAAGGACTGCCGCCTGTTCGCGCCGTCTATGGCCGCGGCCTCCTTCACGTCGTTCGGGATCGTGGTCAACCCGGTAGAGAGCAGGATCGTATTGAAAGGTATCCCGATCCAGATATTCGCGGCGATCAGGGAGAACATCGCCGATTGCGGCTGCAGCAGCCACTCTATCGGGTTCTGTGATGATGCCGCAGACCTGGAGGAACTGGTTGATGATGCCGACGTTCGAGCTGAACATGAACTTGAACATGAGGGCGGTGACCGTCATCGGGATCATCCACGGCATCATGAGCAGGCCGCGGATGGACTTGGCGAGGGGGAAGCCTGCGTTGAAGAGCAGCGCGAGCGCGAAGCCGATGGCGAACTGGAAGACGAGGCAGCAGATCGTGAATACGAAGGTGTTCCCCAGGGAGCGCTGGAGCACGCCGTTAGCCAGGAGCGTCTGGTAGTTGCGCAGGCCGACCAGGGGCTTGCCCAGGGCATTGAGCGTCGTCACCGTGACGTCCTGGATACTGAGGATGAAATTGCTGACAATCGGGTACCCGACCAGCAGGAGCATGTACGTGATAGCGGGCAGGACGAAAAGATACCCGATATTCCCGTGCCTGAAAAAGCGCCTGATACGATTCATATGCGTCCCCGCGCGGTCCCGGCCCGCAATGCGCGGGAGCGCACGACGCTTCCGCGTTGCGCGCTCCCGTCTCGACGAGAATGACCCAGCGGTCGGCCTTACTTCGCGGCGACGATGGGGTCGATGGTCTTCTGTGCCTTCGCGGCGGCCGCCTCGGGGGTGGCGATACCCGTGATGGCTTCGTTCATCGCCAGGGACAGGGCGTCGGAGATCTCGGGCCAGCGGGGGTGCGGGCCGCGGGGCTTCGCGGAGGCCATCTGCGCGGCGAACACCTTCATGATGGGATCATTGGTGAACTGCGCGGCGGCCACGTCCTTGCGCGACGCGATGTAGCCGAAATCGTTGATGTAGGTCTTCATCTCGGCCGGGTTCGCGACGAACTTGAGGAACGCGATGGCCTCGCCCACCTTGTCACCCTTGACGACGCCGAAGTTCTCGCCGCCGAGGTCGGAGGCCGGTGTCGCGCCGACGGGGAGCTGGACGACGTTCCACTTCAGGTTGGGCGCCTGCTGGCGCATGGTCGGGACCTGCCAGGGCCGTTGACCATCATCGCAAGGTTCCCGGAGATGAACTGGTTCATGACGTCGCCCTGGGTCCAGTTGATGACTTCCTTGGGCATGGCTCCGCTCTTCACCAGATCACGGACCAGGGAGAGTGCCCGGATGCCGTTCGCGTTGTTGATCTGGAAGGACGTGTTGCCGCTGCCCCAGAGGAAGCACAGGAAGCCGAAGGTGCCTTCCTCGTTCTGGACCGAGCTGATGCCGAAGCCGCGGACATTGCCCTTGGTCGTCTTGAGGGCGACGCTCTTCAGCTCGTCCCAGGTCTTCGGGGGCTTGACCCCGGCGGCCTTCAGCATGTCCTCGTTGTAGTAGAGCGAGAGGCAGTTGCTCCCGAAGGGAATGCCGTAGAGCCTGCCGTTCAGCCTGCAGGAATTGAGCGGTCCCTCGAAGTACTGCTTGAGGTCGGGCCACGAGGCCAGCTTGTCGGTGATGTCGGCAAAGATGCCCATGGCGGAATAGGAGGCGTGATCCGGATTGTCGATAATCACGATATCCGGCAGCTCAGAGGCAGCGGCGCCGATGGAAAGCTGCTTCTTGAAGTCCGCGAAGGGGATGTACTTCGTCACGACCTCGATCGTGCTCTGGGAAGAGTTGAAGTCCTTGCAGACCCTGGCCAGGGTCTCCTGATGCTTCGGCGTCTCCCAGTAGTTCCAGATCGTTACCGTCTTCTTCGACTGGGCAAAGGCGCCGCTCGTGAGCACCGCGCACATCGCGAAGATCACGAGAGCCAATACGAGGAATCTCTTCATGCTGAACCTCCTTGGATTCGAGCGGTGGCTGCGATGAGCCCATGCGCTTGGAAGGCATGGTAGTGGAGGAATTCCAGGGGCACAACGCGAATCTCTTAATAAAGGTGGACAAGTTTATGCTGACCGAGGCGTATTGTCAGCGATTTGCTCTGCGATATTCGGACGGAATGAAGCCGGTCACTTCCTTGAAGACCCTGCAGAAGTACTTCGCGTCCTGGTAGCCCACCTGCTCCCCGACGGAGCGGAGCTTCAGGTTCGTGCCGATCAGCAGCTCCTTCGCCTTTTGAACGCGATAGTCCCGGATATAGGAGCTGAAGGTCACGCCCGTTGCGCGATGGAACTGCGCGCTCAGGTACTCGGGGGTCACGTTGACCTTCAGCGCCACCTCGTTGAGCGAGATACCCCGCGCGTACAGCTCGCGGACGAGGTTCTTCGCGCGCCGGACCAGGGACCCATCGCCCTGGGCCTCTCCTTCATCCCGAGGGAAGAGCCCGAGCAGCATGTTCCGCGCCTCTTCGAGCTCGGGCCATGTGACGGCAAAGGTGATCCGCTCCAGTATCTTCTGCTGGTCGAGCGAGGCGTAGCTTTCGTACTCGATCTCTCGGGCGGTCGTGAGCACGCTCCAGACGAACCTGACGAGGGCGCTCTTGATCTCCTTCGGCGCATATACCTTCTCCCCGCGCAGAGAGCGCAGGAACTCGTCTATCCCCGCCTCGTAGCGCTGGCGGTCGTACGCGCAGAAGGCGGATCGGACCGCGCTCTCGATCGTGACGGGATACGCCAGGGGAAAGACGCTCCTTCGATCGACGTCCGGCCAGACGAGCAGGTCCTCGCCGCCCAGGACGATATTCCAGTCCAGGCAGGCCTCCAGCTCCTGCGTCGTGTCCCTGAGACGGGCGATATCCGTGAATGAGGCCCATCCGACGCAGATGCCCTTCGGCCTCGCCTCCCTGAGGCGCGGCACGAATGAGCGGGCGAACCAGTCGCGGAGCGCGCCCTCGTTGTCGATGTTGAGAGCGACCACGACCAGCCTCTTCGCGCCGGCCAGCTCGAGGAGCCGGTGCTCGAAGCCGGGCGCCTTCGCGAGGATCGACTGCGCAAGCTTCAACAGGCTCTTCACTTCCCTGTCGTCGCTCGATCCCACATGGACGGCAGCGAGCGCGAAGCAGCCCTCGGTGTTGACCCCCCAGTGCTGCGTGAGGAAAGACCTCAGATCCGCGTCGACGCGGGCTCCGCCGAGGATAAGCGAATACAGCACGCCCTCCAGGGAGAGCCCTTCTTCCTTCTGCTTCGGTTCCCGTTCGAGTGAGATCTGCTCCTCGACCCGCTTCAGGGCGCGAGTCAGGTCCCCGACCTTGATCGGCTTGAGCAGATACTCGCTGACGCCGAGCTTGATGGCCTGGCATGCGTAGGAGAACTCCGAATATGCGCTCAGCACGATCGCCTTCACCGTGATCGATTTTTCCTGGAGCTGGTACAGCATCTCCAGACCGTCGAGATCGGGCATGCGCACGTCTGTGATCACCAGGTCCGGCCGCAGCCTGGCGACGATGCGTATGCCGGCAAGGCCGTCCTCGGCCTCGCCCACGATCTCGTACGAGGGATCGATCCTGCGGATGAGCCGGGCCAGGCCTTCGCGTATCCTGAGCTCGTCCTCGACGATCGCGATCTTCATCGCCATTCTCCCGGGAACCTACGCGGCGGGGACGTCGATGCGCACGCGGGTCCCCCCGCCGGGGGCGCCTTCGACCTCCACACGCGTCTCGCTTCCGTAATACATCTTTATGCGGGCGATCGCCGCGCGCATGCCGACATGGCCCCTCCCGCTGGGCTCAGGGACAGACCCGCTGTCCAGGTCGCGAAGGGCGGTCTCGCTGATGCCCCTCCCGTTGTCCGCGATGACGATCCGGATCCTGGCATCCACCCGCGCGATGGAGACGGCCAGCTCGTGCCTGCCCTCGACGCCCCGGAAGCCGTGGAGGATCGCGTTCTCCACGAAGGGCTGGAAGAGCAGCTTGTGGATGCGGCAGGCGCGGGCCGCGGGATCGAGGTCCAGCGTGAAGTCGAAGGAGCCCTTCACGCGCGTCTGCTGGAGGGAGATGTAATTCTTCAGCCAGGCCACTTCCTGTTCGATCTCAACGACTCCATTGCTGTTGTCGATGCCGTAGCGGAAAATCTCGGCCAATGTGTTGATCGCGTTGCTGATCTCGAACTCGTTGCGATCGATCGCCATCCAGTTGATCATATCCAGCGTGTTGTAGAGGAAATGCGGATTGACCTGGGCCTCCAGGGCGGCGATCTCGGCGTTCCGCTGCTTCGTCGAGGCGTTCTGCACTTCTTCGAGCAGAGCGCCGAGCTTCGCGATCATGAGGTTGAAGTTCGCCGCGATTGTGTCGATCTCCAGCGGCATCGCCCTGTTGTTCGCGATCCTGGCAGAAAGGTCACCGGCGGCCGCCGCGTTCATGGCGTCCACCACGATGCCGATCGATCGCGTGAGGCGACCGGTAGTGAGAAAAATGATCGCAAAGAGCACGGCAACCGAGGACAGGACGACGATGACCGTGATCCGCTGCTGGGCCGATACTTCCTGATACATGACCCCCTGATTCCGGGCAGCGATGATGCTCCAGCCCGTCTTCGCCTCCTGCAGCTCGTACAGCGACAGCCTCTTGGGGCCTGAGCTGCCGCGCCAGTTACCATCCGCCTGATCGCATCTCTCCGCTGTGATGGATCGGCGGGAAGATCGAGCCGCTTGCCGACATAGGACTTGTCGGGATACGAGACGACCGTCCCGTCGCCGGAGAGGATGAAGATCGAGTCTTCCACCGTGCCGCCCGAGGCCGGATCCGGCCGCTCATCGCAAATCTCGCCGAGCATCCTCTCGTCGATGGAGAGGATGACAATGCCGTTCTTTATCCAGATATCCTTGTAGTCGATCAGGCGATGCGCCAGGTGAAAGAGGTAGTAGTTCTTCGGCGCATAGAAGGAGGCGAGCTGAGAAGGAAACACGCACGTCTCGTTCCCCTCGATTACCGACTGGTAGAGCCGGGACGGCTGGCCTCCCGCGATGTCGAGCCAGGAGGTCTTGGTGTTGTAGCCCGTCAGCAGATCATCGAACACCATCCTCCCGCTGCTGGCGAGAACGACGATCGACTGTACATAGGGCATGGCGTAGGCGTAGGAATGCAGCGCCCGGCGCAGCTGGCCCGAATTGAACTCGATGTTCTCTCCGTTGTTTACCTTGTTGACCAGTTCGATGATGTGATCGTCCGTGTACATCTGGTGGAGGAGATCCTCGTAGAAATCCAATTTCGTCCTGATCGTCTTGCGCGTCTGTACGAGATTGATATTCTCGAGGGCGTCGATCTTCTTCTGCAGCTTTCCCGCGATGTTGTAGTAGGACACGATCTGAATAACGATCACCGGCATGATCGACAGAATGCAGAAGGAAACGATCAGCCGATATCTGAAGCTTCGCTTCGCAGAGATAAAGCGAAGCAGGGAAGGCATCCGCATGGTGTGCATTATGCCTTTTCTCGCGCAAAACGCAAGAAAAAGTGTCGTCGGCGGGCTGCGGCCAGGCGGGGCGGCGTCCGTGATCCCGGTACTCAGGTTACGGACCCCCGGGATGCCCGGCCCGAAACGGACAGATCAGACCACCCGTGACGGCGCCTGCCTCCCGAGGGTACACACAGGTGCAGATTGCCGAGACGTGGCAGGTCACTGATCGAACGGTCCGCACCTACCTCAGGTACGCGCCTCGGGAGAGGAAACGGCCGGTGAGGACAAGCAAGGTTGACCCGCACAAGGCGCTCATCGGCGAAGTGCTGTTCGAGAGGCTGCTGAGGCTTGGCTACACGGGAAAGAAGTCGATCTTGAAACAGTCCGGATTTGTGCATTTGATTCGGGCGATGCCCTTCGTGTAATCGCCGCCGGCGGCAGGCGGACCTTGCCCAGCCGGGTGGTCAACTCATCGTCATGGGTGCAACCTTTGGTAGAGGCAGGCACATCTACCCAGGTATTGACCCCTCCCCTGCTTCCCGGCACCATGGTCCGCACAGATGATAGGCGCTTCCTTCCCAGACTTCCATGACGCGGTCAGAGCTGCCGCCGCGCTGATCCGTTCCTCCCGATACCTTACCGCCTTCACCGGCGCGGGGATCAGCGTGGAAAGCGGCATCCCGCCCTTCCGCGGCGCAGGCGGGCTGTGGGACCGCTATGACCCGCGCACCCTGGAGATCGAGTTCTTCCTCCGGCACCCCGAGCAGGCCTGGCCGGTGATCAGGGAGATCTTCTACGACAACTTCGGCAGGGCGCGGCCCAATGCGGCGCACGAGGCGCTGGCCGCCTGGGAAGCGCGGGGCCTGTTGAAGTGCCTCATCACGCAGAACATCGACAACCTGCACTACTCGGCAGGCAGCAGGAATATCGTCGAGTTCCACGGCAACTCCCGCCTGCTCGCATGCCTGTCCTGCGGCGCGCGCGTGGAGGCGCACCCCGACCTCTTGAAGAGTCTCCCGCCCCGCTGTTCATGCGGCGAGGTGTTACCCTCTATGGATGATGACCTCATCTTCCACGGCGCCACGTCGTTCGGACGGTCCGGGCGGCATGAGGCTGGAGAGGTCTACTCCCCGGAAGGATAATATTGCGAAAAATGCAGTATGGTGCTGTTTTTCTAGGCATACAAAGGTGGACACGTGGCCGGTCGGGCTGGCAGTGTCGGGCGCCGATGTCTACGTCGTAGGGAAGTTTGTGACGGGAGCAAACTATTCGGCATGCTCCTGGAACGGACCCAGCCTGGCAGATCTCAGCGGAGGGGTGCCTATCCCTGGGGCAATTGCCACCTCCCTCTACGTTTCCGGCCACGACGTTTATAGAGCGGGTTGGTGCTGGGATGGCTCCCGGGAGGTCGCCTGCTATTGGAAGAACGGGCTCAGGACGGATCTTGGTGACGGGGTCAACCGCTCGTACGCTAATTCGATTTTTGTTTCCGATGACACCATCTACGTCGCAGGCTACTACTCAACCGGATCGACGCGTGTTGCCTGCTGCTGGACGAACAATGTGAAGCGCGATTTGCCCGGAGGAACTCCGCCTCTCGGCTCCGTTGCCACCTCGACCTGCGTCGTTGACGGCGCGGTGTACGTGGCCGGGCAATGTACAGATGATCACACAACTTTTCCGTGCTACTGGAAAGACGGCGCCAGGATCAACCTGCCCGGTGAAGGAGATGACCTGGATCAAATCTGCGCCAATTCCATCTTCGTATCCGGCTCTACAGTCTATGCGGCAGGGTGCAGCTATGGGGATGCAAACCAATTGCTCGTTGCGTGCACCTGGACGGATGGACTGAGAACCACCCTCCCGAACGGGATAACCGCAAACTCCGTCTACGTATTTGACGGTACGGTTTACGCGGCCGGACGTGTAAACGATTGGGGGGGAGACGCTGCATGCTATTGGAGAGGAACTGCGCGGACGCTCTTGTCGGTCGGACCGAGCCGCGAAGCCACCTCGATCCAGGTCGTGGACGGAGACATCTGTATTGCGGGGTGGTGCACCAACGAGATCAAGAGGATCGCGTGCTACTGGAAAAACGACGTGAGAACAGATCTTCCCGAGCCGAGCATACAGATCGGGGCCGTCGCCAACGCCATTTTTGTGAAGTGAACTGGCGGCCAGCGCATGGCCATTCGCAGGTCTCACCGATCGACCCGTCCAGCGGAGGCTTCTCAACCGCTGACTTCGGCCGCGCCGCTGGCCGCGGCGATCTCTGCCATGCGGATTGCGTAATGGGTGCAACCTGCGGTAAACAGGCAGTAAACCCGCCCAGGTATTGACCCCTCCCCTCCTTCCCGGCACGATGACGTCACTTGATGCAAGGCCGGAAATCGTTTCACGACACCCAGACCGCCATCCGCTCCGCCGCCGCCCTCATCCGCGGCGCCGCGTACCTCACCGCCTTCACGGGCGCGGGCATCAGCGTGGAGAGCGGCATCCCGCCCTTCCGCGGCGCCGGCGGGCTGTGGGACCGATATGACCCGCGCACCCTGGAGAGACGGAAATATCGTGCTCGTAGATCGGAAGGCCCGCCGGCCGATGGTTGCGCGCGGCGGAAAGGACGTGATGGTAGCCAGGTGAGAAGTCTGTCTGCGGCATGGCTGCCCGGTCACCAGGGCTCGTGCCGACCAAGGTCTTTCCTTCAGAGCGTGAGAGGTCCATCGAGTACTGAGGTCGGCCGATCACCCACGAACTTCTGCTTGACTTCCGGCCGGCGTAGGTCAAAACTCAGATAGTCCGAACGCGAAGGAGGTGATCCATGGTTCAACCTTTTCAATCAGCGGGACCGGGGCTCGGAAAGAAACACCTGGTCGTCGCGGTGTTGCTTGGCGTTGGATTGTTGGCGGGAGCTGAAGGACTGACGAGCGGCATGGGATTCCGAGGTGGGGCAGGCGCCGACATTACATTTAGCGGTGTCGCTGCGGGAGCCGGTATCAACAAGCTCTTCCTTGACCAGCTCGAAGTCGGCCTCGTCTTCTACTACGGCAACTTCCAGGAGAAATCCGACAACGGCGTCAACACGTACACCGACAAGACCCAGGTCATCGCGTTGGCGGCCCAACTGAACTACCTGTACGGATACAGCCGGGACAAGGGAGGACTCTATCTGGTCGCGGGCGTGGGACTTGCGTATCTCGGGATAAACTGGGAAGAGAGCAGCCCTACTGATACAAGCCTCGGAACGCCTCTTCCGGGCGGGGGCAGCAAGCAGACATTCGACGGAAGCGTGGGAGGAACTATCCTGACGCTGGGGGCTGGCTACTCTGTTGGCGGTGGGCTGGATGTTCGTCTCGAGGTTCCGCTCGTCATCACGTTCTCTCCAGCAGGAGGGGCCTCGACGATCATTCCGCTGTTCACGCTCACCGCCGGATACCGCCTCGGCCCATAGCCGGACCGCTAGTGCGTCAGCCGGGCCATGTGTCCGGGGCTACGGCCGGCGTCGTGACGCTCGTGAATGTGTACGTTCGGCCCACGCCTTCGCACATTCATTTCGAGATAGCGGTACAGGGCGAGGAGCTCGGGACCGCCTGATATCTCACCCACTGTCCGCATGACGATCCTGCCCAACGAAGCCGCGTCGCTTGAGCCGATGAGCCGTCCAAGGAGGGCGCGGATGTCGGCCTCTAGGTTCTCCAGCATCCCCATGGGTGTACCCATCGGTAGATAAGCAGGCACATCTACCTAGCTATTGACCCCTCCCCTGCTTCCCGGCACCATGCTGTCACTTGATGAAGAGGCCTGAGCCTTTCTCCAATGCCCATGATGCGGTTCGCTCGGCCGCCGCGCTGATCCGTTCCTCCCGATACCTTACCGCCTTCACCGGCGCGGGGATCAGCGTGGAAAGCGGCATCCCGCCCTTCCGCGGCGCAGGCGGGCTGTGGGACCGCTATGACCCGCGCACCCTGGAGATCGAGTTCTTCCTCCGGCACCCCGAGCAGGCCTGGCCGGTGATCAGGGAAATCTTCTATGACAACTTCGGCAGGGCGCGGCCCAATGCGGCGCACGAGGTGCTGGCCGCCTGGGAAGCGCGGGGCCTGTTGAAGTGCCTCATCACGCAGAACATCGACAACCTGCACTACTCGGCAGGCAGCAGGAATATCGTCGAGTTCCACGGCAACTCCCGCCTGCTCGTATGCCTGTCCTGCGGCGCGCGCGTGGAGGCGCACCCCGACCTCTTGAAGAGTCTCCCGCCCCGTTGTTCCTGCGGCGGCATCTACAAGCCGGATTTCATCTTCTTCGGCGAGGGAATCCCCGCCGACGCCCACGCGCGGTCCCAGGAGGCCGCGGGCCGCACGGACGTGATGCTCGTGGTCGGCTCCACCGGTGAGGTCTACCCCGCCGCCCTTGTGCCGCGGAGGGCGTCGGAGGCAGGGGCAAAGATCATCGAGGTCAATCCCGAGCCTTCCGAGTTCACGAGCGCGATCACCGACATCCACATCCCGCTGAAGGCAGGAGTGGCCTTCGGACTGCTGGAGGAGGAACTGCACCTATGAAGACGTATGACCTGCGCAGCGACACGGTGACCCGGCCCGGACCCGGAATGCGGAAGGCAATGGCAGAGGCCGAAGTGGGAGACGATGTCTACGCGGAGGACCCCACGGTCAACAGGCTGCAGGAGGCCGCGGCCGAGGTGACGGGCAAGGAGGCGGCGCTCTTTGTCTCCTCGGGCTCGATGGGAAACCTGATTCCCATTTATCTGAATTGCGGCAGGGGCAATGAGCTCCTCATCGAATCCCACGGACACAGCGTGCAGCATGAGCTTGCCGGCATCACCGCCGTGGCAGGCAGCCTGCCCATCATGATCCCCGCAGCCAGGGGAATTCTGGAACCGGCGCTGCTCGAGCCGTGGATCCAGCCGGACATCTACTACTGCGCCCGCACCCGGATGATCGTGCTGGAGAACACGCACAACTCCGCGGGCGGGACCTTCTATCCGCTCGCCACTTTGCAGGCGGTCGGGGAGTTCGCCCGCAGGAAAGGGCTCGCCCTGCACATCGACGGCGCGCGGCTCTTCAATGCGGTGGCCGCTTCCGGCGTGCAGGCCCGCACGATCTGCGCGGAGGCCGATACCGTCACGTTCTGCCTGTCCAAGGGGCTGGGCGCGCCCGTAGGCGCCGTGCTGTGCGGAAAAAAGGACTTCATCGCGGAAGCGCGCAGGGTGCGCAAGATGCTGGGCGGTGGAATGCGGCAGGCGGGAATCATCGCCGCGGCAGGCGTGTACGCGCTTGCCCACAACATCGAGCGGCTCTCCGAGGATCACGAAAATGCAAAGGTGATTGCCCGGGCCCTTGCCGGTACCACGTGGGCCAGGCTCGACCCGATGGACGTCGTCACGAACATCATCTATTTCCGCACTCCGGGCAGGAACGCCGCCACCGTTGTGGATGCTCTGGCCCGGCAGGGAATCCTTTCCGGCGCATCCGCCGCGGACCAGGTACGGTTCGTCACGCACATCGACGTTTCAAAGGACGATGCCCGGGAGATCGCGCGCATCGTGGAAAAAGCCCGAATCTGACGTCGCCCGGTTTTTTCTTGACCGCCCGCCGCACTTTTTGTATTTTACCGCAAGGTGAATTAACCGTATGGTAAAGAGAGAAACAAAACCCGATCGCCTCAGCCTGACATTCGCTGCCCTGGCTGATCCGACACGCCGCAGGATCCTTGCTTCCCTCGCCTCGGGGGAGGCGTCCGTCTGTGAGCTGGCCGAGCCATTTGCCATGACCCTGCCGGCCGTCACCAAGCACCTCAAGGTCCTGGAACGCGCCGGCTTGATTACGCGCCGTCGGGAGGCGCAGTGGCGGCCCTGTCAGCTTCGGGCGGGACCGCTCAAGGATGCCGACGAGTGGATCCGGCACTACAGCAGGTTCTGGGCGGAGAGTCTCGATCGCCTGGACGGCTATTTGAAAGAGCTGAGACTGAAGGAGGAGAAGCATGGCCGCGGGAAATAGCTCCCGGACACGGGCGACGGACCGGGAGATCGTCGTCACGCGAGTTTTCGACGCGCCGCGGTCCCTCGTCTTCAAGGCCTGGACCGACCCGAAGCACCTGGTGCGGTGGTGGGCACCGAAGGGCTGGACAACCCCGTTCTGCAAGGCGGATCCCCGCAAAGGCGGCAAGTTTCACTTCTGCATGCGGTCGCCCGAGGGCAGGGACATCTGGGGCATAGGCATCTATCAGGAAATCGTCGAGCCCGAACGGATCGTCTACACGGACGCCTTTGCGGATGCGCAGGGCAACCCGGTTCCGCCTTCGCACTACGGCATGAGCCCGGGCCACCCGGCCGAGACCGTGGTGACGGTGACCTTCGTGGAACGCGAAGGCAGGACCGAGCTCACCCTGCGGCATGCCATGGCCATCGGCGTCGAGGAGCGCGAAGGGACCCGGCAGGGTTGGACCGAGATGCTCGACCGGCTGGCCGGCTTTCTGGCCGGTTGACGTGTCGATTCCGGCCCGGCCCGTTCGACAGAGAGATAGAGAGAGTAAAGGAAGGAGACAGTCTTTGAGTGAGCAGAATACCCGGAGCATGAAGAACATCGTGCCCTGGATCATATACCTGATATTCTTTGCGGTTCTGAATGAGACGGTGTTCAACGTCTCGACGCCCATGATCGCCCGGCAATTCTCGCTGACCCCTTCCGGTGTCAGCTGGATGATGACGATATTCATGGTCTTTTTCGGAGTCGGCTCGGTCATCTACGGAAAGCTGTCCGACCTGTACAGCCTGCGGCGGCTCATCATCATCGGGATCGTCATCTACAACACAGGATCGATCCTGGGTTTTGCGCTGCGGTTTTCCTACCCCCTGGTCGTGGCGGCCCGCGCCATTCAGGGAATCGGAGCTTCGGCAATCCCCGCGCTGATCTTCGTGGTGGTGGCACGGTATTTCGCGGATTCGGAGCGCGGAAAGATTTTCGGCCTCATCATGTCCACGGTTTCCTTCGGGATAGGCCTGGGCCCCGTGGTCGGGGGTTTCGTGGCCAGCCAGCTCCACTGGTCCTATCTGTTCCTGATTCCCGTGCTCATCCTGATCTCGATTCCCCCCCTCGTCCGGATACTGCCCGAGGAGCCGCGCCGGGAGGGCACGGTGGACCTGCCGGGAGCGGTCCTGGTGGCCCTGACCGTGGGGGCCCTGGTGGTCTATCTGAACTTCAGCAAATGGTACTACCTGGCGGGCTTCCTCGTCGTGCTCGGCCTCTTCATTCTCCGGACGCTGACGGCAACCGATCCCTTCATCAAGCCGTCCCTGTTCAGGAACACGAAGTTCCGCAATGGGGTCATCGTCGGATTCTGCCTGTTCTCGATCGTCATCGGAATCTTCTTTCTCATTCCCCTGATGCTCAACGATGTCTACGGCCTGGACACCAGCAAGATCGGCTTGATCCTGTTTCCCGGCGCAATCAGCTCCGTGATCTTCGGCCCGATCGCGGGCACCATGGCTGACCGCAAGGGCAACAGCTTCGTGGTGGCCATCGGACTGGCGCTCCTCGTGGCCAGCATGGTCCTCATGTTCTTCCTCCTCAGCGTGTCGGCCCTGTTCGTGGCGCTGGCCATGCTCCTAACGTACGTCGGTTTCTCCCTTTTCCAGACCGCCATGATCAACAGCGTTTCTCAGACCCTCTCCGGCCAGGAGGTGGGCGTGGGCATGGGTCTGTTCAATCTCGTCGGCATCATCTCGGGTGCCGTGGGCGCGGCGATTGTCGGGAAAATCCTCGACCGCGGGTGGCTCGAAATTTCCATTCTGCACATCGCCTCGATCTCGAAAGGCTATTCGTACAGCAACCTGATGATCGTGTTCGCCCTTGTCGTGATATTCGGCGGCGTGCTTTATCTCCGCAGCTATCGCGGCATGAGCGGCATTGCGCCCCTGAAGAGCGAGGCTTCAGAATCGTGACGGAA
Source organism: uncultured Spirochaetota bacterium (assembly GCA_963734545.1). Taxonomy (GTDB): domain Bacteria; phylum Spirochaetota; class Spirochaetia; order SZUA-6; family Fen-1364; genus Fen-1364. Next base: position 530,056 of record CAVTHO010000004.1, read on the forward strand.
GGGCTTCAGGTCCGCGCCGATTGGCGCTGCCTCGATGATCGGCCTGCCTCCGTTCCTCCCGGCGCCGTGATCAGAAACGGGCCGCGAGGGCGGGGCCGAATTGCAGGAGGACCGCGGTCAGGATCCAGCCGAGAATGATCCCGGCAATGACGTCGGAAACGTAGTGGATGCCGATGGCCACTCTCGAGATGACCATGAACGGGCTCCACAGGAGGATGGCGACAAACGCGGTCAGCGGGCCGAGCTGCCACGCGATGAGGCAGAGCATGGTGGCGCGGGCGGCGTGCCCCGACGGGAATGAATACGGGTCGGCCTTGCGGTAGATCATGCCGGACCCTCCCGGTGGACGCGGACGGCGGAAGATCATCTTGACCGCGATGACGACAATTTCGGCAAGCACGAGCCCGGCGAACGCCACGATGGCCCGGGACTTCCAGAGGGAATCCCCCAGGAGCCACGCGGCAGCCACGAGCCCCACCCATACTGGGCCGTCTCCGGAATGTGCGAGCCCGAGCGCGAAGAATCGGAGGACCCTGCGCTGCCGCGGCAATGTGAACAGCCCGGTCAGAGCCTGGTCGATCGTCTGGAGCCTCGCCCACAGGCCTGCCGCGCGTTCCATGACGATGTGTGTACCCGATTTGCTTGACTTTGCCTACCCTGCCCGTTAGCATCGGGGCATCGGCCGGTCACCAGAACACACGGATTCCCCGCCCATTGTCATAGAAGGAACACTCCAGAGGGTTCGCTACGCGAGCGAGGATGACTCATTCAGCGTCGTCGTCGTGGCCCTGGAGACAGGGAGAGAGGTGTCCGCCGTCGGAAACCTGGCAGGCGTGCGCGTCGGGGAGAGTCTGCGCGTCACCGGTCAGTGGACCACGCACCCGAGGTTCGGAGAGCAATTCCAGGTTCAATCCTTCATCGCCGTATCGCCCGCAACACTTGTGGGCATCGAGCGCTACCTCGGCTCCGGGCTCGTGACGGGAGTCGGGAAGGAGCTGGCCTCGCGGCTCGTGCGGAAATTCGGCCTGGCCACCCTGGAGGTGATCGACAGCCAGCCGGCAAAGCTCCGTGAGGTGCAGGGAATCGGCCCGATGCGCGCGGAGCAGATCGTGCAGGCCTGGCAGAAGCAGAGGGAGATCAGGGATGTGATGGTCTTTCTCCAATCGTGCGGGGTGAGCACCGCGCTGGCGACACGGATCTATGCGCACTACGGCAGGGACCCGCGCGGAGTGATCGGCCGTGACCCGTGGCGGCTCGCCGCGGACGTGCCGGGGATCGGCTTCAGGACCGCGGATGCCATCGCCGCCAGCCTGGGAGTCGACCCGGAGTCCCCGCGCAGGGCCGAGGCGGGAGTCCTGTTCGTGCTGGAGCAGAGGGCGGAAGAAGGTCACGCGTGGGCGCCGCGGCAGACGCTGGCCGAGGAGACCGGTTCGCTTCTCGGCCTGGGGCCGGAAAAGTGCGCGGCAGCCATCGACACCCTCGCCGCCCGGCAGGCGGTGGCCAGGCAGACGGACACGGAGGGAGAGTTCTTCGCGTCGCCCCACCTGGCAAAAGCGGAAGAAGACGCGGCCCGACGCCTCGCCTTGATCGCTTCGACCGCCGATTCATTCTTCCGGGACTCCGCCGAACCGGGCACACGCTCTGTGGAGGCATACGAGAAGGAATCGGGGACTTCACTCTCCGGGCTTCAGCGGGAGGCGGTCCGGCGCGCGCTGGCGGACAAGGTTCTCGTGATCACCGGGGGCCCCGGCACAGGAAAAACCACTCTCATTACAGCAATCGTCCAGATCCTTTCGCGCCGCGGATTGCGCGTGGCGCTCTGCGCGCCGACGGGCCGGGCGGCCAAGCGCATGACCGAGGCCTCCGGCAGGGAGTCCCGCACCATCCATCGCCTGCTCGAGTGGAGCCCGAAGACGGGCACATTCACCCGGGACGAGAGCACACCGCTTGCCTGCGACGCGCTCATCCTTGACGAGGCCTCCATGGTCGACATCGTGCTTTTCTCCCGGCTCCTGGCCGCGGTCCCGCCCGCCTCGCGGCTCATCCTCGTGGGAGACAGCGATCAGCTCCCGTCGGTGGGCCCCGGTAATGTGCTGGCTGACCTCATCTCGTCGGACGTCATTCCCGTGACGCGGCTTACGGAGATCTTCCGCCAGGCAGGAGAGAGCTCGATCGTGGTGAATGCCCACAGGATCAATGCCGGTCTCATGCCCCAGCCGGCATCGACCGATGAAGGAGACTTCTTCATCATCGAGAGACAGGAGCCCGAGGCGATCGTGTCGGCCGTGCGCGAGCTGGTGACCACGCGCATCCCCCGGCGCTTCGGGCTGGATCCGCGCCAGGACATCCAGGTGCTCACCCCCATGCGCAAGGGAGTCCTCGGGACCGCGGGCTTGAACAGGGAGCTGCAGGCGCTGCTCAACCCCGGCGGTCCCTCACTGGGCCGGGGGCCCGTCGAGCTGCGGGCAGGGGACCGGGTCATCCAATTGCGGAACAACTACGCGCAGGGGGTTTTCAACGGCGACATCGGCACGGTGGCGGAAGTGGACGAGGCGGCCCGTACTGCCGTTGTCAGCTACGACGAGCGGACGGTGCGCTACGAGAGCGCGGACCTCGACCAGCTCAGCCTCGCCTACGCCTGCTCCATCCACAAGTCACAGGGAAGCGAGTTCCCGGCCGTGGTGATCGTGCTGCACACGCAGCACTACGTGCTTCTCAGGCGCGCCCTGCTCTACACGGCGGTGACCCGGGCGCGGAAGCTCGCCGTGATCGTGGGCAGCCGGCGGGCGCTGGCCATTGCGGTGAAAAACGTGGGGACCATGGAGCGATGCACGCGGCTGGCCGCGCGCCTGCGGGCTCACTTCCCGTACAGGGGCCCCAGCGAAGCGCAGGCGCGATAATCGGCGCCCTCTGATTCGGCGTCGCCGAATGCGGACCAGTGCTTCGGCCGGAAAATCCTCTCTGCCGGCACATTGTGCATGGCCACGGGGATGCGCAGCATGGCCGCCAGCGCGAGGAGATCCGCGCCGACGTGCCCGCAGCTGATGGCGCCATGGTTGGCTCCCCAGTTGTTCATCACCGCGTACACGTCGCGGAATGCGCCGCTCCCGCTGACCCGCGGCGCGAACCAGGTCGTGGGCCATGCAGGGTCGGTGCGGTCCATCAGAGTGCGGCTCACATCGGCGGGAAGCTCCACCGTGGAGCCCTCCGCGATCTGCAGCACGGGGCCGAGTCCGGCGACGAGGTTGAGCCGGGACATGGTCACCGGCATGCCGCCCCGGGTCTCGAACTCCGTCGAGAAACCGCCGCCCCGGAAATACTCCAGGTTGGCCGGGCAGAAATGCGTGGCATCGAGGCACGCGGCTGCCTCCTCCGCGCTGACTTCCCAGTATGGCTTCATGACCGGTGTGCCGTTGCGGGACATTCGGCCCGTGCCGTCCAGCGCGGTGGAGCCTGAATTGATCAGGTGGATGACACCGGCTTCCGCGGCGCCGGAAAGCTTCTTCCCCGTCACCCTCTTCACCGCGTCCGGGCTCCAGAACGTGCGCACGTCGGAGAAGATCTGCGCCGTGCCGGTCAGCTGGTGGCCCAGGAGCATGGAGATCCCGTTCAGGTAATCATTCTCCGTTGCGCAGACAAAAGCCTCGCGGATGCCGTTCCAGTCGAAGGAGGTGTTGAGCACGGTCTCCATGAAATCGCCGTTGGGGAGATGGTCGGTCCAATGCCTCTGGCCCTGGAAGCCGGAGGCGATTGCGTTGTGGCCCAGCGCCTCCTCCTCGAAGCCGAGCGCTGCCAGCCGGGGATTTCCGATCATGAGGTCCCGGGCGATCATGGTCATCTTCACCACGAACTCCCAGTCGGCATCCTTGCGGGCGCGGGCATGCTGGACCTTTGCCGCGTTGCGGTCAGGGCCTTCCACGCAATTCTGCTTCACCCAGGCGAGGGCGCGGGTGTACTCATCCGGATCGTAGATCTTCTCGTCTATTCTCCGCGAGAGCTCCGACATGTCGACCATTTCGTATCTCATGCCGAGCCAGCTCTCCAGGAATCGCGGGTCGACGATGGACCCGGCGATGCCCATCGACATGCCGCCCATGGCCAGATAGGAGGCGCCGCGCAGGCTGGCGCACGCGAGACCTGCCCGCGCGAACAGCAGGAGCTTCTCCTGCACGTCGGCAGGGATCCGCGTGTCCCCCGCGTCCTGCACGTCGTGTCCGTAGATGCCGAACGCGGGCAGGCCTTTCTGCGCGTACGCGGCCAGTACGGACGCGAGGTAGACTGCCCCGGGACGCTCCGTCCCGTTGAAGCCCCAGACTGCCTTCGGCGTGAACGGGTCCATGTCCATGGTCTCCGCCCCGTAGCACCAGCAGGGTGTTGCCGTAATGGAAACGCCCACCCCCTCACGCTGGAACTTCTCAGCGGCCCGGGCAGCCTCCGCCACACCGCCGATGCAGGTGTCCGCGATCACGCATTCTACCGGCAGTCCGCAGGGATGCCGGAGGTTCCTGGTGAGAAAATCGGACACGGACCGCGCCATCGCCATGGTGTGCGCTTCCAGGGATTCTCTGACCCCGCGGCGTCTGCCGTCGATTGCCGGCCGGATGCCGATCTTCGGCAGGCTTCCCTGCAGCCGGTTGACCGGCGGGACAGTTTTCAAGCCTTTCACATTTGCCATTGCATGCGCCTCCCTGATGAAACGAACGGCGTACCGTGCATGTGATACCGATCGACCCGCGTCAGGCGAAATGCCTGCTCTTCCGGAAAGCCGCTTCCGCCTTCCGTGTCCAGTACTGCCCGTCCAGGAGAAGGGGCGTGAGCTCCGGAAGATCCCTGGCGAGCTCACGAATCGATCTCAGCCCAATGCCGTGGGCGAATGGAAAAATCACCACCTTGCCCGTGTAGGTGTTGTCCATGAGCGCCTTCAGGCCTTTTGCCGCAGAGCCCATGTCACCGATGGCGGCCAGGGAATAGGAGGTGGAGAGCCGGCCGGACTGGGTGAGCGCAAGGGTGTCCTTCATGGCCGAGAGCGGGGAGCCGGAGGAGCCGATCAGGCGCATCTGCCTGCGCACGATCGCCCCGAGCGGGAGGTCCGTGATCGTGCCGAGCTTCACTCCGGCGAAGATATTGAGCACGCCGTCCGGAGCGAGGTAATGCGACGCCTGGCTGATGATGGCGGAGACGGGGACCAGCACGACCACGTCGTCGAACCCGCCCGGATACTTCTCGTTCAGGAAAGTGTCCAGCTCCTCCGCCGGCAGGTCCTTCGGATTCTCGAATGTCAGAGACACCTTGCAGTTGCGGCCCTTGCACAGGAGCGAGACGAGGTGCTTGAGGGATTCCAGGCGCTCATCGGAGAGGTCCGTCACGAGGATCTCCGAGGGGCCCTGCTCGTCCATGACCGCCTTGATCACGTGCATCTGGCCCATCGGTCCGGCGCCGCCGACAAACCACGCGCGGCCCCCGGGGCGTATGCCTTCGCGGTTGTTCTTCCGATAGCTGTCCGCCACCTTCCCGTCCACCGAGCCGACCAGCTCGAGCTTGCGGTAATGCACCTTTCCCACGTCCACGGGGAGCTCCACGTCCGGCGCGCCGCTGTGCACGCCGAGAACGCCGTCCGCATCGATTTCATTCACCAGCCGGGCAAAGGACTCACGGTCCGGTGTTCCCGCGCAGACCACGTCAGTCGGCGCGGGGCCGTCCGCCGGCTTCCCGGCGGCCGCGATGAGGGCGCCGGTGCGCTCCGCGAGCTCTTCCGCCGCGCGCAGATTCTCCGCGGTGAGCCCGGAATGCGAGATGCGCGCGATTTTCACCTGCTCCAGGCCGTGCAGGTCGAGGGGAACCTGGCCCTGCGGAAAGCCCGCAAGGAGCAGGTGCCCGTTCTCCTTCACCGCCGTGCGGGCGCGTATCTGGTAGGAAGCAATGACGCAGGTCCATGGCTCGACCAGTGCCGCCTCGGCATAGCCTGTCTCTTCCTTCACGGGCAGGAGGTAGCAGCCCTCGTCTCCCTCGAGGATCTCGGACCCGATCACGACGTACTGGGAAAGCCCGCCGGGGATCGAGTAGCCGAAGGCAACGCCCTTGCCCTTGTAGTAGACGTCCGCCTGGATGATGTAGCGGCTGCCCAGTTGGAACTTCCCGCGCCACTTGTCTCCCACGCCGACGATCGTCATGGTCACCTCGTGCCCGGGTACCGTGGGATTCTTCGATAAGTCACGGCCTTCGATCCGGGGATGCTGGTTCCCCGCCGAGATGAGCTTGACGTCGGAGAAGCAGAGCCCCACCGCGTCGATGCGCGCGACGAGGTTGTCCTCCGAGTACCGGGGAAAGGGAACCGTGTCCGGACGCCCCTTCGTGCCTATGCTTTCGAGACCCGACCCCTTCAGCTGCCAGGAGAGTATCTCCTGCGGCAGGTCTTCGAGGAACTCCATGGATGTGCTCCTTTAGTCTAGAGTACCATTGGCGGCGCCGGGAGGCAACCGCGGGCGCAGGACCGGCTCGTTCCCGAGGCCTGAGGCCGAATCGCGCTCACTGTGATGTTCGGCGATGCGTCAATATGCTTGATGGTGCATGGCCTCACATGGTAGGCTCCCCGACATGAAAAAGGAAAGAATCGCCGCCCAGATGTACTCCGTTCGCGACTACTGCAATGACGCGCACGATTTGTCCGACACGCTGAAAAAAGTACGGTCCATCGGGTACAGGGCTGTCGAGCTCAGCAGCGTGGGCCCGCTGCCGCCCCACGAGCTTGCGCGCGTTCTGGACGGCGAGGGCCTGACCTGCTGCTCGACGCACGAGGATTCGGAAGAGCTGTTGACGGATCCCGACGCGGTCGTGGAACGCCTCGGCGTCCTCGGCTGCACGTCCACCACGTACCCGTTCCCCAGGGATCAGGACTTTTCCACGGTAGAAGGGGTCCGCCGTCTCTGCAAAGCCCTCAACCGGACGGGAAAGCTGCTGAAAAAGGCGGGAATCACATTCGGATATCACAACCATAACCTGGAGTTCCACAAGCTGAACGGCAGGACCGTCATGGACATCATCCTGGCGGAAACTGATCCCGATGCCGTGCAGATCGAGCTGGACACGTACTGGGTCCAGGCGGGCGGCGGGGACCCCGGTGAATGGCTGGCCCGACTGAAGGGCCGCGCATACCTCCTGCATCTCAAGGACTACGGCGTGGACGCCAAGGGCGTGTCGATGTTCGAGGAAATCGGCCAGGGAAACCTGGATTTCGGGCGGATCATGTCCGCCGCCAAACGCGCCGGCTGCCGCTGGTACGTGGTGGAGCAGGATTCGGACTGGGAGAACGGGGACCCGTTCCAGTCGCTGAAGATGAGCCTGACCTACCTGAAGAGAGAGTTCGCCGAATAGGGCTCTGAAGGGATGATGCCATCATCGGCACGCCGTGAAGCTCAAGGCAACCCCCGCTGACTTCATCGTCAAGGAACAATCGAGCCTGGTCCTTTCCGAGCGCCCGTCAGGATTCGCCGTATTCCGCCTCTCGAAAACCTCGTGGGACACGTTCGATCTGATCGATCTGCTGGCGCGCCGTCTCGGCGTGGCCACGGCGGACATCAGCGTCGGGGGGATGAAGGACCGGCACGGCAGCACCGAGCAGATGATTTCGGTGCGCGGGCTGCGCGGCCGGCCCCGGCCCTCCGCGACAGGAACTTTTCCCTGGAGTTCGCCGGCTGGTCAGACAGCTCCGTGACGGCAAGCGACATAAGCGGCAACAGCTTCATCATCACCCTGCGCGATCTCACGGAGGACGAGGCGGAGCGGATCACCGTCAACGGGGAACAGGCGGCGCGGGACGGGTTCGCCAATTATTACGACTCGCAGCGATTCGGGTCCGCGCGCCACGGCGCGGGCTTCATGGGCAAGGAAATCTTCCTGGGCAGGCGGGAGGCGGCGCTCAGGCTTTACTTCACCCCTTCCAGGCACGACGACCAGAAGACGCGCAAGCTCAAACGGTGCGTGACGGAGAACTGGGGCGCGTGGGGGAAGTGCGCCGGCATGGGATTCGGTGAATACGGCAGGATCCTGGCGTACCTTGCCGCGAATCGACGCGCCTATCACCAGGCCCTTGCAATGATAGACAGGCGCCTCCTGGTCTTCGTGCTCAATGCCTACCAGTCGTTCCTCTTCAACGAAGTGCTCGCCCGGTGGCTGCGCGAGATATCCGCGGAGAGAGGGTTTTCACTGTGCTCCCTCCGCTCCCCCTTCGGCGTGTACGAGTTCTACCAGAGCCTTCCCCCGGGCCTGCGCGAGGAGCTGGCCGGAACGCTCCTCCCTGTTCCCGGTCACGATACGCTGCTCACGGACGAACGGATCAGGCGGATCGTCGGGGAGGTGCTGGACGCGGAAGGCATACGGCTGGCAGACCTGAGGGTGCGTCAGATGCATCGCATCAGGGTGGGCGGAGTGGAGCGCGCCGCGATAGTCGTGCCCGAGGGTCTCGCGATCTCCCGCCCGGAAGAAGACGACCTGTACCCGGGCAGGAAGAAATCCACGCTTCGGTTCTTTCTGCCCCGGGGAAGCTATGCGACCCTGCTGATCAAGAGGCTCATGCTTCCCTCAGCGCGGTGACGTTCCCGCATTTTCCGCGGGCAAAATTCAGCGCGCGCTCCAGGCCGGTCCTGCCGGTGTAGCCCTTGCCCTTGCACAGCTCGGAGAAGACCCGCTCCGCCGCGCCCTCCCCGTAGACCTGTTCCAGCAGATCACGGTTCTGCAGGAGGTTCTGGATGAGAACCTCGTTGTCCCTCGCGCTGGCCATGAAATGACGGATGACCTCGGCCGTTCCCGCAAACAGGGCCTCGCAGCGCTCCCCGACACGCAGGACGAGCTCCTCTGATTCCGTTGCGAACTTTACGCTGAGCTCGCTCAGCCCCTGCAGGCGCTCCAGCTCGGCGCGCTCCTCGGGGCTGAAGGCGTTGCCCGATGTCCCTGCCAGCTCCAGGATGCGGCTGATCTCTCTCTTCTCCCGCTCGAGCTCCGGGGCGTAGCGCTCGATCTGGTAGAGCGACTCCTGGAGGATGAGGAGAAGGTGATATCCTGTCCCGATGTAGGAGTCGATTGCCCGGCTCTCGATGCTGTTCTTCATTCCGGCCAGGAGCTCGTGCGTGGTCCGGGAACCAGTCTTCGAAGCTCCCTTCACGCCGTTGGCCGCCCGAGCGTCGGTCCGGAAAAGGAAATGCGCCATCTCCTTCAGGTCGAAGACGAGATTGGAAAGCTCACGCACCCGCACGAACAGGCCGCCGCCGGCGAGATTGCCCTCTTTCGTGAGCCGGCGGAACTCGGCGTCCAGGGAAATGAACAAAGCGCTCGCGCGGAGGAACTTCACGACGAGAAACGCAAGCAGCTCCTTGCGCCGCCTGCCTTCGTACTGATCCCGCATCAGCTCTCGTCTGGGCATGGGCCCCTCCCCTCACTCTGGCACGATCCAGGTTCCCGTCTCTCCGCGCAGCGCGCGGCCGATATTCTCGGGGTTGGTGATCAGCGCGCTCTTGCCGCCTGCTTCGAGGTACCAGACTACTGCCTGGATCTTGGGGGCCATCGAGCCCCGGGCGAAATGCGTCCCCTCGGCAAGCCAGCGTTTTGCCTCCGCCAGTGTCATCCTGTCGATCCACTTCTGGGCAGGGGTGCCGAAGTTGACCGCCACCTTTTCCACGGCAGTGGCAATCAGGAAGAGGTCTGCCTTGATTTCGCGGGCGAGCAGGCTGCTCGCGAAGTCCTTGTCGATCACGGCGGCCGTGCCCCGGTACTCGCCCTCCCCGATGTCCACAACGGGGATGCCGCCGCCGCCCACCGTGATGACGACGATGCCGTCATTCAGCACCGCCTTGATGGAGTCCAGCTCCACGATCTCCTTGGGCATGGGTGAGGGGACCACCCGCCGCCAGCCGCGGCCCGCGTCCTCCACCACGGACCATCCCATCTCACGGCGCCGGGCCGCCTCTTCCGCGTCCATGAATCCCCCTATGGGCTTGGAGGGGCTCTGGAACGCGGGGTCCTTCGTGTCCACGAGGACCTGCGTGACGATGGTGGCCACGTTCTTCCGGATGCCGCGGTGAAAGAGCAGGTTCTGCAGGGCCTGCTGCAGCTCGTAGCCGATGGCGCCCTGCGTAGTCGGCGCCGCAGACGTCCAGCGGGACTTCGTGCATGCCCTCGACCTTGTGCGCGATCTCCGAACGGCGCAGGATGAAGCCGACCTGGGGGCCGTTGCCGTGCCCGATGGCCAGGTCCCATCCCGCCTCGATCATGTCGACGAGGTGGCGCGCCGTATCACGCAAGGCCTCTTCCTGGTCCTCGACGGTCTGGTGCCGGGAATCCCTGATCAGGGAGTTTCCCCCGATTGCGACCACTGCGACCTTCCCTGCTGTGCTCATGACCCTCTACTATAACCTAGAATCTTCCCGACCGCGACAGAGTGGTCGCCCAATCCTCCTGCCGCCTCCGGACTTGACAGCGGTGCCCCGTTCTGATCGATTGTCCCTTATGCCCGTACCGGATCCCGCGCGCACCACCAACAGGCTGCTCATTGTCATCGTGGTCTTCCTGACGGGCGCTTTCCTGAAGCTGGTCGCACCAGTCGTCATCCTGCTCCTATTCACGATGCTCCTCGTGTATCTCATTGACCCCATCGTCGTCCTGCTGAACCGGTGGCGCCTTCCGCTCTGGCTTTCCATCCTCATCGCCATCACGCTGATCGGGGCCGTGTTTGGAAGCTTCGCCGTGCTGATCGTCATCGATCTGCCCCATTTTGCGAAGACCTTCCCGAAGTTCCAGGAGGAGATCCTCAAGCGCGCGACGGGAATACTGGAAATCATCGAGCGGAACACCGGCGTGACATTTGCCATCGATCCACTCGAAGAGCTGCGCACGGCGCCCATCAGGCCTTTGCTGATGAGCCTTGCCCGGTCCAGCCTTCGCTTCCTTTCGGAGTTCGTGCTGATCTTCTTCTTCGCCGTGATTCTCCTGGTGGGAAAGTATCGGCTGATCCGCATGCTCCTCACCGTGTTCCCGCGCCGGCACAGCATGGTGCCGCTCATGCTGAAGCACGTGGACCGGCACATGCGCGCCTACCTCGGCATCAAGGCGCTGGCGAGCCTTGCCATCGGCCTCGGCACGGCGCTGATCCTCCTCGCCTTCAAGGTGGAATTCGCCGTCACGTGGGGATTCGTCACCGTGCTCTTCAATTTCGTCCCCGCCCTGGGGCCGATCACCGCGGTGACCCTTCCCACGCTCATCACCCTGGTCCAGTACCCGGGCATAGGCATGCCGCTGGCGGTCGTTGCCAGTCTCAGCGTCCTGCACTTCAGCATCTCCAATTTCCTCGAGCCGCGCTTCCTGGGTGAGCGGCTGGACCTCTCATTCTTCGTCATCTTCCTCTCCCTCTTCTTCTGGGGCTGGATGTGGGGACCCGCGGGGGTCCTGCTGGCCATACCTGTCACGGCCACCCTGAAGATAGTTCTGGAGCGCATCCCGGCAACCTCCCGGTTTGCCATGCTCCTCGGCAGGACATCCCGGCGCCGCAACTTCAACCCGCCGCGTTGACCAACGCGAGAAACCTCCCTATTATGGAAGAATGAGGAAAACGCCATGCTCGTGAGGGAGAGGATGACGCGCAATCCCATCTTCATCAGGCCTGATACTCCGATAACGGAAGCGCAGGCCCTGATGAAACGGGAAAAAATCCACCACCTGCCCGTGCTGGACAAGGACGAGAAGCTGGTGGGAATCGTCGCGGAGAAGGACCTCCTGTACGCCTCCCCGTCCGTTGCCACGACGCTGAGCGTCTTCGAAATGACCTCCCTGCTGGCCAAGTTGAAGGTGGAAAAGGTCATGACGCGGGAGGTGATCTCCGTGGCGGAGGATGTGCCGCTGGAGGAAGCGGCGCGCATCATGGCGGACCGCGGCATCGGCGGTCTTCCCATTGTGCGGGGCAAGGCACTGGTGGGCATCATCACGGAAAGCGACCTGTTCCGCATCTTCATCGAGCTGTTCGGCGCCCGGCAGAAAGGCATCCGCATCACCCTGTCGACGTTCAATGAGAAGGGCTCGCTTGCGAAAATGACGGCCGCGGTAAGCAACGCCGGGGGCAATATCATCGCGCTGGGCACGTATCTGGGAGAGGACCCGTCCGCAGGTCGGTGTACCATCAAGGTGGAAGGTGTGACCCGGGAGAAGCTGGTTGCGGCGCTCACGCCCCTCGTCCGGTCGGTCGATGATGTGAGAGACGTGTAAGCACGGGAGAAATGTCCGCATGGAACAGAAAAGGCTCACGCTGTCGCTGAGGGGGGGCGAAGTGCCCCTCTCCCCAATCCGCAAATTGACGCCCCTCGCGGATGAGGCCAAACAGAGGGGGATCCTCATCCACCACCTCAATATCGGCCAGCCGGATATCCGCACGCCTCAACCGGTCCTCGACGCCTACCGCAACTTCAGCGCAGACGTTCTGGCATACGGCCCCTCGCTCGGCATTCCTTCCCTCCGGGAATCGATTGCCGCGTACCACCAGCGCTACGGGCACGCCGTCCAGCCGCGTGACGTGGCCGTCACGGTGGGGGGAAGCGAGGCGATATTCTTCGCCCTGTCCGCGGTCTGCGACCCGGGGGATGAAATCCTCGTGCGCGAGCCGTTCTACGCCAACTACATCGCTTTTGCCGCCATGATCTCCGCCCGGGTGGTGCCTATTCCCTCGTCCATCGACAACGGCTTCGCCCTGCCGTCCCATGACGAGATTGCCCGGTACATCACCCCCCGCACCAAGGCAATCCTCTACATCTCCCCGGAGAACCCGACGGGCATCGTGTACGACCGGCAGGAGATGGACACGCTGAGGGAGCTGTGCGAGCGGTTCGGGCTGTACCTGATTTCCGACGAGGTCTACCGGGAGTTCATCTACGACGATCACGTGAAGTTCACTTCCGTGCTCGACCTGAAGGGCTTCGAGCAGCACGCCATCCTCGTGGACTCGATCTCGAAGCGCTTCTCCTCGTGCGGCGCGCGCATCGGCTCGATCGTCACGTACAACAGGGGCGTGATGGAGCTGGTGGACAAGTTCGCGCAGGCGCGGCTGTGCCCTCCCGCCGTGGGACAGCTCGCCGCGGACGCGGCCTATCGCATGGATCCCTCCTATTTCACGCCGATCCGGGACGAGTACCGCCGGCGGCGGGATGCACTGGTGGCGGGCCTGACCGATATTCCCGGTATCACATTCCACGTGCCGGAAGGCGCCTTCTATCTCATGGCGCGCCTGCCCGTACCGGACGCGGAGGACTTCTGCCGCTTTCTCCTTGCTGATTTCTCCCTGGAGGGAAAGACGGTGATGCTCACTCCCGGGGCCGGCTTCTATTCCACGCCGGGAAGCGGGCGTGACGAGGTGCGCATCGCCTACGTGCTGGAATGCCCGAAGATCGTCGAATCCACGCAGATCCTCGCCCGTGCGCTTGCCTGTTACAATGAGAGGCGCGCAAAGTCGGGCTGACGGGAGGCCACATGCCGCGGAGCCAGAAGCCACTCATCGTCATCGGCCACAAGAACCCGGACACCGACTCGATCTGCGCCGCCCTCGCGTACGCCCGGTACAAGACCGAGGTGCTGAAAGAGGAGGCGGTTCCCCGCCGCGCCGGCAACGTCAACCCCCAGACCCAGTTCGTCCTTTCACGCTTCGAGACGGAAAGCCCGCCGCTTGCCACCGATGTGCGCTCCCGGATCGAGGACATCATGATACCGCGGGAGGAGCTGATCGTTCTCCGGGAGAACGACACCCTGGAGAAGGCCTGCGACCTTCTCACCTCGCGGCATTTCTCCTTCCTGCCGGTGGTGGGCAAAGGGGACACGTGCATCGGGAAGCTCACCGCCCTGCATCTTGTCGGGGTGCTTCGCCGCGTGGCGTCCGGCTGCCACGATGACGAGCCGATGGAACAGGCCGACCGGGAGCTGCTCTCCGGCACGGTCAGCCCCCTGGTGGACCGTGAGCACAAGACCTTCCGGGCGGATGACGTGGTGCGCGACGTTCTGCGGGAGATCAGCAAGAGCAACGAGGGCGGATTCATCATCCAGGATGAGAACGCCCGGATCCAGGGAGTGATCACGCGCATCAATTTCATCTCGGACAGCCGGCTCCGGGTGGTCATGGTGGACCACAACGAGGTGGGGCAGGCCGTGGACGGCATCGAGGAGGCCGAGATCGTGGAGATCATCGACCATCACCGGCTGGGCGCACGTACCACCGCGCTGCCCATCACTTTCATCAACAGGGTCGTCGGCTCCACCTGCACCATCGTGGCGGACCTCTACCGCACCAGCGGCGCCACCCCTCCGGCGCGGGACGCGGGTCTCATGCTCTCCGCCATGCTCTCCGACACGATCATCCTGCGCTCCCCCACCACCACGCGGCTGGACCGGGAGATCGCCGCCTGGCTGGCAGAGCTTTCCGGAGTGGACATCGACGCGCACGGGGGAGAGATGTTCGCCGCCGGCGCTTCCCTGGAGGGCATGGACCCGCGCAAGATCCTCGCCCGGGACCAGAAGATCTACACCGAGGGGGACAGGCGCTTCAGCCTGAGCCAGTTCGAAACGGTCGGTTTCGGCCCCATCCTCGCCATGAAGGATGCCCTCGCCGCGGAGCTGGAAAGGATCATCGAGGTGGAGAAGTGCTCCTTCGCCTGCCTCATGATCACGGACGTTTCACGGGAATCGAGCCTCCTGCTCTGCCGCGGGGAGGCGCGCGTCCTGAACGCCATCTCCTACCCGCGCCAGGAGGAAAACCTCTTCGAGATGAAGAACGTGCTCTCCCGAAAGAAGCAGGTCCTCCCCTATTTCGTCGATCTTGTGAAGACGCTCTGACAGATGTTGCGCGGCGCCGTGGCATGCCTTATACTGAAGCACCTTGGGTACACTGGATGAGGATGAGACACCCACAATGATGAGTCTGAAAGAAATCTCCGCGGAAGAGATCGAAGTGGTCCTCCAGAGTCATCTCGCCCGGGAAGACATGAGCGATTTCCAGGCGTGGCTCGACAAGGCGCTCCAGGGGGCGCACGGGACAATCGCGCTGAACTTCGAAGGCGTGCAGAGCCTCAGCTCGTCCGCAATCGGAAAGATCCTCCAGTTCAAGCGCAATTGCGACGAGAAGGGCCGCAAGCTCCTCATCCGCAAGTGCAGGCCCCAGCTTCTTCAGCTGCTTCGCATGATCAAATTCGACACGCTGATCCAGATCGATCCATAGAAGCGCCGCGCGAAGGGCGTAGCCAGGGATGGCGAGGTCGGCCGAGGCCATGGATGGCCGAAAGGCCGACCCGGCTATCCACGCGCGGGCCTAATTGTCTTTGGCGTGCCATCCCACTCACGCGCTCATACAAGCGCCGCCCGAAGGGCGGCTATCCGCAGGGCGGAAGGCGCGCCGGGAGCCTACGTAAACACGGCCGAAAGGTGCCCCGCACTTGCGGGGGGGGAAAAGACTCACGCGAACCTCTGGAAACGTACAATACCATGGGTTCACGCACCGTGATCCCCACACGCTGCGGCCGCTTCGCTGGCACTATCTCCTGCAGGCTGGCAGTTGCCGCCCTCACGCACCCTGCTCGCCTACACGCGGCGCGCCGCCGCCATCACGTCGAATCCCGGGTCGCTGAGCTGGTCCGCCGAGGGAGGCGCGCCGTGCCGCAGAAGCCGCTCGATGGCGACCAGCTCGTGGGCCATGGCGATGGTTGCCGCGGCCTTGAGCGTTCCCCCGCGATAGTACGCCGGCAACGAATTTGCCCTGCTCCACGACTCCCCGGTAGGCCACCTGGTCGAACTCCTTCGCGTACCCGGCGTACTTCAGGGAGAGCCCGGCCTGCCGGCTCCAGAAGAAGCTCACCTCGTCCACCCCGGGATCGCTGTCCAGCATGCAGATGGCCGCCCGCCTGCCCTGCCGCTCCGCCACCACCCAGTGTTCCACCCTGCGTGTTCCCCAGTCACGGTCCGCAACCGCGGCCATGTCGCCGGCCGCATAGATGTCGGGCGCGCGCGTCTGCATCCGGATGTCCACGGGCACGGCGCCGGCCTCCACGAGCGAGGTGCCTGCAAGATAGTCCACCTCCGGCGTGATCCCGAGGCCGATCACCACGAAGCCCGCCTCGAGCTGCGTGCCGTCCGACAGTGTCAGTCTTTTCGCTCCGACGGCTCCCTCGATCCGGGTGGGTGTCCTGCCCATATGGAACGCCACTCCCTTCGACTCGTGAAGGGACTTGAGGTACGCCGCCACCCTGTCACCCAGGACGCGCGCCAGGGGAAGCTCCTCGGGTGCAACCACGGTGACGGCAAGTCCCCGCTCGCGGAAGCTCCCGGCCAGCTCGAGGCCGATGAATCCCGCGCCGACAAGGGCGACACTTTTCTGCTGTGTGGCGGCCGCGAGAATGGCGCGCGCATCCGCCGCGGTGCGCAGGACATGGCAGCCCTCGCCATCGCCCCCGGGGATCGCGAGCACACGCGGGACCCCGCCCGTGGCCAGAAGCGCCCTATCGAATGAAAGGGTCTCCCCGTCTTCGAATCGTACCGCTTTCTTCCCCGGGTCCAGGGAAACCACCCGGCGTCCGGTGAGCAGCTCGATGCCCTGCGCCGCGTAGAATTTCGGGCCCCGCAGCGGAAGCCACTCCTCGCCCGCTTTGCCCGTGATGAAGTCCTTCGACAGGTTGGGCCGGTCGTACGGACGCTCACCCTCCCGGGTGATCAACACGATCCGTCCCGCGAAGCCCTGGCGGCGCAGGGTTTCCGCCGCGGCATTTCCCGCAGCCCCCGCGCCCAGGATGACGAACACGCGCGGGTCTGACCCGAGGGGCTGCGCAGGCTTGGGGAATTTCGGCTTCACCGCCGGGCCGACAAAGACATCGCCGTTTTCCTGTTTCACCGGGTAGGTGGGCAAGTCATTCAGGGCCGGCGGAGCAATCATCTTTCCCGTCGTGACATCCAGGCGCGCAAAGTGGCTCTTGCACACCACCTCATGTCCGAAAAGCACTCCTTTTTCCAGTTTTTCCTGGTAGTGGGGGCATTCGTGGCCGACCGCATGGACTTTGCCCTCAACCCGGACGAGAAGAATCTTCTCCTCCCCCGACTCCACGAGCACCATGACGCCCTCGGGGAGATCGGACTCCCGCGCAACCTTTGCCCACGTCGACTCGCCCATGCCATGCCTCCCTTTGCCCCATAATAGGCGCAGGAGCCGGCCGGAGCAAGAGATCCGTATGTACGCCGACAATTCTTCGTCCGATTTATGCCGACATTGACAATGGGAAGGAAAGACAACTCCGCGGGGTGCCGCGGAAGGGAAGAGGGATGGCACAAGCGAGAACCGGCTTCTTTGCCCGGCTTTTCAGGAGGCGGAGGCCCGGGGATGACTTCGAGCCGAGCCTGGCGCACGCCCTGGCGGCGACCATCCGGAAAGGGCTCCTGCGCGCTACCGGGAAGGAGCTTCCGGCGCGATGCGCGCCGCTCTCCGTGGAGGAGCTGCAGGAAGAGCTGCAGCGGAGGACATCCGGGTGGATGAGCAGTTTTTATCAGGACTCCACTTCTCCCCGGCTGATCCTTCTCATGCCCGGACGATTGGCTGCGGACGACCGCGGCACCTTGCCACCGAGGAGGCGGGAAAAAAGGTTCCCCACATGGTTTCGACTCTCTGCGACGGAGCCGCTGATTTTCTCACGTTCGAAACCCCGGTATCGTTTCACAGGGTCCAGGACACGTATGCGCGGGGCGACCAGCAGGCGCTCATGTGGCGGACTTCCGGTACCGCGCCATTCAGGGTCGTCACCGGGGATGCGGACGGGAGTTCTTTCTACGCGTGCGTCTCGGAGGAAACCGCCAGGGAGTTCGAGGGTTCCCTCCGGGAAAAGCACGCACAGGAGTCCCTCCGCTCCTGGCTTCGCGAGCCCCGGCCGGTCAGGCCGGCGGAGCCGCCGAAGGCCCTGAAACTGCTCGCGCCACGCGAGCTCTTCCTGGGGAATCTCTACCTGCCGCCCCGGACCGCGTGCGGCAGCGAGGTGCTGGAAACGCTGTGCACCGCGCTGTCGGCGGAGTCCGCCGCGCGGCCGGACGGCGAGGCCCCCGGCGTCTGGGCTGCCAGCGAGTGCATGCTGGCCGATCCGATCGAGCCGAAACGTCTGGCCCACTGGTACTTCTTTTCGTGCCCCGATGCCGCCACGGCGGCGAGAACTCGTGAGACATACAAGGAGATTGCCGGGTGCCTTTTTCGGGGCGCGCTGCCGGCGCTCGGTGAGGCGCTGGGCGGCCGGCTGGAAAAGCCGGCGCTGGGACTCGACGTCAGGCCCGACCTCGGCGGCCGCACACGGTACCTTCTTCTGAGCGCCCGGATGCGGCTCGCCTCGGTCCGGATGCCGGTTGCAGTCTACATCGATGCCGCCTCGATCGGACCGCTGCTCCGAAAACACTGCGATCCCGAGGGCACTTGCCGCAACGGCGAAGGCCGCTGTCTCGGCACTCCCTCTCGCGCTCGCGCTGAACGAGCGGATCCTCGGCAGGAGATTTCACACTTTTCCAGGCCATTTCCGCGACCCGCAGCTGGGGCAGGACTTTTTCCCTTTCAGCGGCTTTTCCGACCTGGTCACCGAGCACGACCTTTCCCTCGTGCTGCAGAATTACCTTCCGCGCGCGCTGGCCGGAAGACCGCTGCGCTGCCTGTATTCCTGGTCCGAGCAGGGAGGGAACCTGCCGGGCCGGACTTCCCCGGGTCCGGGACACGGCACGACGCGTCGTCACCCCGCACCTTTTCGACGAGGAAAAACTCTTCCGGCACATGACCCGGCAGATGCGGGACGGCTGGCAGCGCGAATCCGGGCGGAACCTGGGGACGCGGGATGAGTATCTTCGGCTGAATCGCGACATTCTTCTTGGAATCGATCGGGCGGCGCGAATGAGGACCGTGCTCCTTTCTCCCCGCGCCCGGTTCATGCTTGCCGAGATGATCCTGCCTCCGCTGCGCGCCCGGGCGCGCAGGCGGCTGGAGGAGACATCGACGGCCGGCATCCCCTTCGCTGCGCTGCGCTCAATGAGAGTGCCGCAGGTCCAGCGGTTCCTCGCCACCCAGCCCCACCGAATGATCTGCCTCGGCCTGGTGGGCGCGGAGGCCGAGCTTTCATTCGTGCGGAAGCACGTGAGCGCCGCCCGGGCAGCGCTCCTCGAAGAGGACCTGCTCCTTGTCAGGAAACAGCTGGCCGACGGGACCGTGGAGTGGGACGAGGCCGTCCAGGCCAAGATGGAGCTGGAGAGAGCCGCGAGAAAGATGATCCAGGAGAACGCGAAAAGCGACCGCCGGGCGGCGGAAAGCAGTGAGTGATATGGTCTACACAACGGCGTATCGTTATAATCAGAGACGAAAAATCGCAAGGAGTGACTGATGGCCAGGAGAGGTTCGGACACATCGACGATAATTGGGGTCCTGATCGGCGTGGGCGGCTTGGTAGTCGGGTTCACGATCGACGGAGGAAGCATCCTCTCGCTCATCGGGATCCCGGCCCTGATCATCATCGTGGGAGGAACCGTCGGCGCGCTCACCATATCCTCCAGCTTCCGGGACGTCCTGCGGATCCCCGCGCTCATCGCCCAATCGATGCGCAAGCAGGCAGGCCCGTCGCCGCAGCTCGCGCAGCAGCTCCTCGAGTTCGCCGAAAAGGCGCGCCGGGACGGGATCCTGAGCCTCGAAGACACGGTGGAGGACCTGGAGGACGAGACGCTGCGCAAGGGCCTGCGCCTGGTCGTTGACGGCACGGAATCGGAGATACTCGTGGAAGTCCTCGAGAGCGACCTTGCCATCCTCGAGCAGAGGAAGATGGAGGACGCGATCCTTTTCGAGACGGCCGGTGGATTCTCCCCCACCATGGGCATCATCGGCACGGTCATGGGCCTTGTCCTGGTTCTCGGCCGGCTGGGAGCCGACATGAACGAGCTGGGCCGGGCCATCGCCACGGCCTTCATCGCGACACTCTACGGCATCGGTCTTGCCAACCTGTTCTGGCTCCCCCTGGGGAACAAGCTGAAGGCGCAGATCAAGCGCTTCCGGCTGGAGAAACAGCTCATCATCGTGGGGGTCCGCTCCATCCAGCAGGGTGAAAGCCCCGCCCTGGTCAGGGAAAAGATCGAAGGGTTCCTGGAAGAGCAGGAGAAGAAAGAACTGGACGCCAACAGGGCGGAGTGATCGGAGGAATCAATGGCACGGAGGAAATTGCCGAGGGCGGAAGAGCCGAAGCCGGATCTGATGCGCTGGCTGCTCACCTACGCAGACATGATCACGCTGTTGATGCTCTTCTTCATCATCCTGTATTCGCTGAGCAGCCTCAACCAGGCCAAGTACACCGAGATGGCCCAGGCGTTCAACAGCGTCTTCAACGGCGGAAACTTCACGATATTCGACACGCGCAGCGCCGGGGGAGCCGGCGTGCTCCAGGGGGTCGCGGCCGGCCAGAAGCAGCAGAGCAAGCAGACCGGCAGGCTCGAAGGCCGGGGCGGGCAATCCGTGCTGAGGACCCAGGCGGTCTCTTCACTGCAGAACCTCGTCAAGGCGGGCAAGGTCAAGGTGATCCCCACGGAGAACGGATTCGCCATCTCGCTCGTCAGCGACCTGTATTTCGGGGTGGCCTCGGCCGCCCTGGGGTCCGAGGCAATGCCGGTGCTCCAGGAGGTCTCGGAGTTCCTCGGCCAGATCCCGAACTCGATAGTCGTGGAAGGGCACACGGACAGCATCTCCCCCGACAAGACGAAATGGACCTCGAACTGGCAGCTTTCCTCGGAACGCTCCCTCGCCGTGCTGCAGACCCTGGAAGATTACGGCATCCCCTCGGAGAGACTCTCCGGCGCCGCCTACGGCAGCACCCGACCGGTGCAGTCGAATGATACGGCCGAAGGCCGGTCGTTCAATCGGCGCGTCGATATCGTGGTGGTGGAGAAGCAATAGCGTAGACCTTCTGCGGTACCCCGCGGAGTTGGATGTCGAGGGGCGCCCCGTTGCCAAAAACGGCGGTGCGGGATATAGTCCGGATTACTTCGTAACAGAACCCATTCAGAAACCGAAATCTTTCTCACGGAGAGGGTATGGGAAGAGGAGCCATTCTGCTCATCTGCGTCCTGGTCCCCCTCGCGGGGGCATTCCTTCTGCCCCTGCTGGGTCGGATCTCGACCCGTCTGCGCAACTGGTGTGCCCTGGCCATGGTGCTCGTTTCCCTGGTCTGCTCCCTGGCCCTGGTGCCGGATGCGGCGGCGGGCAATACGATCACGTTCCAGGTCCTCGGGGCCCTCGGCATCTCCTTTACCCTGACCGCGGACGCGCTGGCGGTTTTCATGGCCGTGGTGTCGTCCCTGGTGGGCGCGCTGATCATGCTGTTCTCCTTCGACTACATCAGCCACTACGAGAACCAGAACGAGTACTACCTGATGGCGGTCCTCTTCCTGGGATCCATGATGGGCCTCGTGTTCTCCGCCAACCTGATCTTCCTCTATGTGTTCTGGGAAATCACGGGCATTGCGAGCTGGCGCCTCATCGGCTTCTACAGGGGAAAGACGGACGTCCTGAAGGCGGACAAGGCATTCCTGATCACGGCATTCGGCGCCCTTGTCATGCTGGTCGGTATTCTGGCCGTCTATGGACAGACCGGCACATTCGAGTTTTCCGCGATGAAAGGCACGGCCCTCCCCTGGATCGTCTCGACGCTGCTCCTGGTCGGGATGCTGTCCAAGTCAGCCACCCTCCCCTTCCATACGTGGCTGCCTGACGCGGGTGTCGCCCCTTCGCCCGTGACCGCGCTGCTCCATGCCGCCGTGCTGGTCAAGATCGGTGTCTATGTCTTTGCCCGGTTGTTCCTTTCCACCTTCCCCCTGGAGGAGCAGCTCCGCATTGCGGTCATCATCATCGCCGCGGCAAGCGCCCTGGTGAGCGCGGGGGCCGCGCTCGTCGAAACCGACATCAAGCGGATCATCGCCTACTCCACGGTGAGCCAGATTGCATTCATATTCCTCGGCCTGTGCACGGGGAATGCGCTCGGCGCGGTGGGGGCCCTGCTGTACATCCTCATGCACGGTCTTGCCAAGGCCGGGCTCTTCCTTTCTGCCGGGATCATCGAGCAGAACGCGGGAACCAAGGACATCACGAAGCTGGGCGGGCTTCTGCGGACCATGCCGGTGACCGCCGTGTCATTCCTCTTCTGCGCGTTCTCGGTCATGGGCATACCGCCCCTGGGCGGATTCATCAGCAAGTACATGGTGATCTCCTCCGCCATCGGGGCAGGACAGATCGCCCTGGGTGCCGTGTTCATGTCAGGGGCCGTCCTCACGATTCTGTATCTCTTCCGGCTTGTTCTCGAAGATATTCCTCGGAGAAGCCAGGGGAGGCGGCGCTCCCGCCGTCGAGCGCTCCC
Organism: uncultured Spirochaetota bacterium; assembly: GCA_963734545.1. Lineage (GTDB taxonomy): Bacteria > Spirochaetota > Spirochaetia > SZUA-6 > Fen-1364 > Fen-1364. The sequence continues at coordinate 552,465 of CAVTHO010000004.1, forward strand.
GGCTCATGGTGGCCTGCGTCGCTATCCTGGCCGCCCTCTCCCTTGCCGGCGGGTTCCTGGCCGGCTGGCCGACCCAGCTCGCGACGCTCGCCGCGCTGCAGATGCCGGGGGTGTCACAGTGAACAGCTCACTCCTGATCGTTCCCATCGCGCTTCCCGCGGCCGCGGCGCTCATCGCCCTTCTCCTGCCCGGCAGGAGAGCGCGCTGGATAACCTCCCTCGTGGCGGTCGCCGCCTCCACTGCGCAGGTGGCAATCGCCATCGTGCTCTTTCCCACGGACACGAGCTTCACCGTCCCATGGCTCGGCTACGGGATCGAGTTCAGCCTGAGACTGACCCGGATGAGCGCCTTCATCCTGCTGGCGATAGCCGGGTTCTCGTTCCTCGTTTCCCTGTACGCGAGCGCCTCGATGGCAGGCGCCCCCTCCACGCGCAGCTTCTTCGCATGGATGCTCCTGACGGCAGGGATGGCCAGCGGGGCCGTCCTGGCAGACAACCTCGTCCTCCTCGTTGTCTTCTGGGAAGGGCTCCTGCTCACGCAGTTCGGCATGATCGTGGCGGGCAGGAAACGCGCGTACGGCACGGCGATCAAGGCATTCATCATCGTCGGCGTCACGGACCTCTGCATGATGCTGGGCGTGATGCTCACCAGCCGGCTCGCCGGCACCCTTGCCCTGTCGGCAATCAGGCTGCCGGTGGACGGGGTCGGCGGCGCGGCGTTCATCCTGCTGATGATCGGCGGCCTGGGCAAGGCCGGCGCCATGCCGTTTCACAGCTGGATACCGGACGCGGCCCTCGATGCGCCGCTGCCGTTCATGGCAATCCTCCCTGCCAGCATCGACAAGCTGCTGGGCATCTATTTCCTGGCCCGGATTTCACTGGACCTTTTTGCCCTTGCGCCCGGCACGTGGGTGTCCACGGTTCTCATGGTCGTGGGAGCGGCAACGATCATCCTGGCAGTCCTCATGGCGCTCATTCAGAAGGACTACAAGCGCCTGCTCTCCTATCATGCCATCAGCCAGGTGGGCTACATGGTCCTGGGCATCGGCACGGCGCTGCCCATCGGGATCGTGGGCGGCCTGTTCCACATGATCAATCACGCGATGTACAAGTCCTGCCTCTTCCTCACCGGAGGCGCGGTGGAGAAGCAGGCCGGCACCACGGATCTGGAGAAGCTCGGCGGCCTGGGGCGCGCCATGCCGGTGACGCTCATCTGCTTCATCGTGGCCGCCGCCTCGATCTCCGGGGTGCCGCCCTTCAACGGGTTCTTCTCGAAAGAAATGGTATATGACGCGGCCCTGGAAAGCGGCTGGCAGTACTATGCAATTGCTCTCCTGGGCTCGTTCTTCACGGCTGCCTCGTTCCTCAAGCTGGGCCACGCGGCCTTCTTCGGAAAACGCTCCGAGGAGAATCGCCTGGTGCGGGAAGCGCCGCTGCCCATGCTGATCCCCATGATCGTCCTCGCGGGACTCTGCGTCCTGTTCGGGCTGGGAAACAGTCTCCCGCTGGCCGGTCTCATCCAGCCCGCGGTCGGGAGCGCGGTGACCGGAGGCCACAGCTTCGCGGGATTCCCTGCCAGCAGCACGCTCGTCGGGCTGACGGTGGCGGCGCTCCTGCTCGCGGTCCTCAACCACTGGTACGGGGTCAGGAAGACGGGGCGCGGCCTGGGGGCGGCGGATCATATTCACAACGCCGCGGTGGTTTCTTCCGTGTACTCCGTGGCCGAGGCAGGGCGCCTGGATCCGTACCGCATCGGCCGATCAATCATGAAGGGTGCCTCGGCTCTCCTGTATGGCGTTGACCGGGCAATCGACTGGGTCTACCAGATCCTTGCCGTGAAAACGGCGGAGGGGATCTCGTGGGTCGCGCGCCGCGCGCACAGCGGCAACGTCAACCGCTACGTGCTCTGGTCCCTTGCGGGCGCCGCCGTGGTCGTCATCTGCGCAATCGCATTGGTCGGAGGGGCACGATGAGCGATCTTCTGCTTCTGGTCCCGTTCCTTGCCCTCATCGCGCTGAATCTTATGCCCAAGAGCGCACGCGCGGCTCCCTTCGTCCTGTGCCTCCTGATCTTCGCCCTCCAGACAGGCGTGGCTGCTTTGCAGCCGTTCCACGTGATCGACTGGTCGTTCCTGTCACCCCTGGAGAAGGCGGTCGGCTTCACCCTGGTGGTGGACAACCTCGCCGTCCTGCTCCTGCTCACCACCGGAATTGCGGGGCTTGCGGCAATCCTTGTCGGCCGCGCGACACTCAAGGAGCCCCGGTCACAGTCGGTATTCGCGAGCCTGCTTCTTGTCGCGCTCATCGGGATCAACGGCATCGCGATGGTGCGCGATCTGTTCACGCTTTTCGTATTCGTCGAGGTGACCTCCGTGGCGGCCGTCATCCTCGTCACTCTTCGCGAGGGCCAGGGCGGATTCGAGGGGGCGTGGAAGTACCTGCTCCTTTCGTCGATAGCGAGCGTATTCATGCTCGCCTCCATCGGGTTCTTCCTCCTGGCCGCGGGCGGCATCACGTTCGAGCAGACGGCCGCGGCGCTTGCCGCGCCCGCGCCGCTTGCCTGGGTCGCGGCTGCCCTCTTCATGTGCGGCCTGTTCGTGAAGGGTGCCATGATCCCCTTTCACGGGTGGCTGGCGGATGCCTACACTGCCGCCCCGGCGCCCGTGTCTGTTTTTCTTGCCGGTATCGTGACCAAGGCATCGGGCATCTTCGCGCTGATGCGCCTCATGCCTTCGATCGTCGAAACCACGGGGCCCCTGCGGGAAATCATGCTGGTTGCCGGAGCCCTGGCGGCCGTGGGGGGCGCTTTTCTTGCCCTGGGCCAGACCGACATGAAGAGGATGCTGGCCTATTCCAGCATCAGTCAGATGGGGTACATCGTGATGGCGCTCGGCGGTGAGCCCTCGCTCGCCGTGCTGGCCGCCGCCTTTCATTTCTTCAATCACACGGTGTCCAAGGCCCAGCTTTTCGCCAATGCCGCCGCGGTGGAGAAGAGCCTGGGCACGCGCGACATGGATCGCATGGGAGGGATCGCGGCGCGGATGCCGGTCACGGGGGCCACGACCGCGGTGGCAACGCTCTCCATCGCGGGTCTGCCTCCCCTGGCGGGATTCTGGAGCAAGCTGCTGGTGGTGATCGCGCTGTGGAACGGCGGGCAGCGGGTCTTTGCCGTGATCGCCATACTGACGAGCCTGGTCACCCTCGGCTATTTCCTCGTTCTGCAGAGAAAGGTATTCTTCGGCAGGATTCTGCCCGAATGGGAGGGCGTGCGGGAGCCGGGTGCGGCCCTTCTCGTTCCGGTCATCGCCCTTGCCCTGATCACGGTGGCGGTCGGCATCGGGTTCCCATTCCTCCTGCCCCTGCTGCTCGGAGGCGGCGTATGACGCTCATCACGATCCTGCTCGTCCTTCTGGTAATCGCGGCGCTCTGGGCCTCCATGACGACCCTTCTCCTGCGCGCCACGATCGCCCTTGCCCTGACAAGCGCCCTCCTCGCGGTGGTGATGTACAGCATGGGGGCGACCCTCGCCGCCGTGTTCGAGCTCTCCGTCTGCGCGGGGCTCATCTCCGTGGTATTCGTGAGCGTGATCAGCCTCACCCAGCGCAAGCCGTTCAAGGAATACGTCGTGCGCCGGATGAGCAGGCTCCGGAGATTCTGGCCGCTCCCGCTGGTCCTGATCGCCATCGGGTTCGGCCTGTCCTTCGTGCATGTCCCGGTCCAGATCGTCCTGCCGCTGCCCGGCGGTGACGGTGACGTGCGGACCGTTCTGTGGAACCTGCGGCAGCTCGACCTGTTCGGCCAGATCCTGATGCTGGTGGCCGGGGTGTTCGGGGTGCTGGTATTGTTCAAGGGAGAGGGGAAAGATGCTGATTGAGATCCCGCAGTCGTTCTGGCTGTACTTCATCTTCTTTGTCCTGCTCCTGGTGGACGGCCTCTGGTGCATGCTGGCCACCTACAACCTCCTGCGCATCCTCATCGGCCTGGAGGTCCTCATGAAATCGGTGACGTTCTTCCTGATCGTCGCCGGGTACCTCAGCGGCCGCATGGCCCTGGCCCAGGCAATGGTGATCACGGTGATCGTCATAGAGGTGGTGGTCGTGGTGGCCGCCGCCGGGATCATTCTCGGGTTCTTCCGCAAGAACGACTCGCTGAACATCCGCAACACGCGGGATCTGAAAGGCTGACCGATGTCGACATTCCTTCTCGTGCCGCCCGTTGCCCTGACTCTCGTGGTGCTGGTCGTCTGGGCCCTCTCCGGCGCATCGGGCACGCTCGGCTTCAAGAGGAAAGGGGCGCGGGGCGCGCTGGACAAGCCCTATGCCGGCGGGGAGACCATCCAGAGTCACCGTGTCCAGGTGGACTACGGGCAGTTCTTTCCGTTCGCCTTCTTCTTTACGATCCTGCACGTGGTCACGCTGGTCGTGGCAACGTCCCCCGCGCGCACGCTGGAGAGCCTCGCGATTGCACTCATCTATGTCCTGGGCGCGCTGCTGAGTCTTTTCATACTGTTCCGGAGGTAACTCACGCCGATGAGCGTATTCCATAGGATCGTGCGCTGGGCGCAGCGAAAGTCTCCCTGGATCCTTCACTTCAATACCGGCGCGTGCAATGCGTGCGACATCGAGATCATTGCCGCCCTGACGCCGCGCTTCGACCTGGAGCGGCTGGGCGTCCAGCTCAAGGGCACGCCCCGGCATTGCGACATCATGGCCTGCTCGGGTCCCGTCACCAAGCAGGTGAAGGACAGGCTCGTGCGCATCTACGAGCAGGTGCCGGAGCCGAAGATCGTGGTGGCCGTCGGCACCTGCGCAACGAGCGGCGGAGTGTTCAACGGTCTTTACAACGTCGAGGGGGGAATCGACCAGGCCATACCGGTGACCGCCTATATCCCCGGCTGCCCCGCGAGCCCGCAGGCGATCATCGACGGCTTTGTGAAGCTCCTCAAGAGCCTCGAGGAAAAGAAATGAGTGACGTACAGGCAATCGCCGCGGAGCTGCAATCCAGGTTCTCCCTCCCGGAGGGCGCCCTCAAGGTGCAGCGAGCCACCCGGTTGTGGATCGAGATGGACCGGGAATTGTTCCCGGCCGTGTTCGATCACCTGGTGAAGGAAATGGGGTTCTCCATCCTGTGCACGATCACGGGGCTGGACCTGGGCGCCGACCTCGGATTCATCTACCACCTGGCAAAGGACGGCGGCATCATGGCCAATCTGAAGACACGCTGCCCCAAGGGGGAGTCCATCGGGACGATCACCGCGTACTTCCCGGGCGCCGACATCTACGAGCGCGAGCTCATGGACCTGCTGGGCGCGCGCATCGAAGGCCTGGGTCCCGGTGTCCGCTACCCGCTTCCCGAGGATTGGCCCGAAGGGGATCATCCGCTCCTGAAGGATTGGAAGGCGAAGACCGCCGCGGTTGCAGAGAAAGGAGCGCAGGTTGATGAGTGACAGCGACAGGGTCGTCACGGTACCCATCGGGCCGCAGCATCCGGCCCTGAAAGAGCCGGAGAGCTTCATGGTGGACCTCCGCGGGGAGAAGATCGACGCGGTGCGCATGCGCTTCGGCTACAACCACAGGGGCATCGAGAAGGGCTGCGAGCAGCGCTCCTACACGCAGGACCTCTACCTGGTCGAGCGCGTCTGCGGCATCTGCTCATACTCCCACTCCACCGCCTTCGTGCAGGCCGTGGAGGAGATCGCGGGTCTGGAGCTTCCCCGGCGCGCAAGCTACATACGGACGATCATTGCGGAGCTGGAAAGGGTCCACAGCCACCTGCTGTGGCTCGGCGTGGCGGGCCACGAAATCGGCTTCGACACCCTGCTCATGTACACCTGGCGCGACCGCGAGCAGGTGATGATCCTCCTGGCGCGTCTCACGGGCAACAGGGTCAATTACGGAATGAACACGGTGGGCGGAGTGCGCCGCGACATCGCCCCGGAGATGATCCCCGAGATCCTCAAGGTGGTGGACTCGCTGGAGGAGCGGACAAAGTACTACATCAACCTCGCGCAGAGCGAACAGACCCTGGTGCAGCGCCTGTCGGGTGTCGGCAAGCTCACGAAGGAGGATGCGCTGCGGCTGGGCACGGTCGGCCCGACCGCCCGCGCATCCGGCATGGACCGGGACACCCGGCGCGACGATCCCTATGCGGCGTATCGCGAGGTGAGCTTCAAGGTGATCACGGACACCCACTGCGATGTGTACGGCAGGACGGTCGTGCGGCTCGGCGAGCTCCTGGAGTCCTTCTCCATCATCCGCCAGCTCGTGAAGAACCTCCCTGACGGGCCCATCGCCATAAAGGCCCCCCGCCGCATCCCCGAAGGGGAAGCGGTGAGCCGCTACGAGGCGCCGCGCGGGGAAGACGTGCACTACGTGCGGGGCAACGGCTCGGAGAAACCCGAGCGCGTGAAAGTGAGGGCCCCTACCCTGGCCAACACCCAGTCGGTGTCGAAGATGCTGGAAGACGGCTACCTGGCCGACCTGCCCATCGTCATTGCGGCCATCGACCCGTGTTTCTCGTGCACGGACCGCATGGTCTCCCTGCGGGACAGCGACATGAATGAAGGCCGCACCTTGAGCTGGGAAGAGGTCTCCCGGTACGGAATCGAATGGCACAGGGCGCGCGGCATCGATTTCTCACGGGTCCGGATCCCGGGAGGCGCCGGCGCATGAACGTTCTTCTGGACCTGCTGCGCATCCTCGTTTTCCCCGGCATGATTTTCCTGGTCCTCATGGGAATGGCGGGCCAGTATGTGGACAGGAAGCTGTACGCGCGGCTGCAGAACCGGGTCGGCCCTCCCTGGTACCAGCCCGTTGCGGACCTGTTCAAGCTGCTGGGAAAGGAGTCCGTGATTCCGGAAGAGGCGGATCGGGGAATGTTCCGCATTGCCCCGGTATTCGCGCTTGCCGCGGTCATCACCGCTTTCCTCTACATCCCGCTCTGGAACACCGCGCCGGTGCTCTCCTTCCAGGGAGACCTCGTCGTGGTGCTGTATCTCCTCCTCATCCCCACGCTGACCTTCTTCCTGGGCGGCTGGTACTCGCGCTCGATCTTCTCCACGCTCGGCGCCGTGCGCTCCATCACGCAGCTCTTTGCCTACGAGATCCCCCTCCTGATCGCCCTGTTCTCCCCGGCTCTTCTTGCCAACACGTGGTCCATCGCCGGCGTGGCGGAGTACTACGGGGAGCATCCCTACCGGTGGCTCTTCAATCTCATCGGATTCGGCGTGGCGCTGATCACGCTCCTGGGCAAGCTGGAGCGCGTGCCTTTCGACGCCCCCGAGGCGGAGACCGAGATCGTGGCGGGAAGCTTCACCGAGTACAGCGGCAGGCACCTGGCCTTCTTCCGCCTGGCCATCGACTCGGAAGCCATCGCTTCCTCCTCCCTCCTGGCCGCCGTGTTCCTCCCGTTCGGCCTCTGGCTCCCCTGGTACCTGGGTGTCCCGATCTACCTGGCCAAGGTGGCGGGAATCCTCGCGGTCCTGGCCCTGCTGCGCACCGTGTTCGCGCGCCTGCGCATGGACCAGATGATCAACTTCTGCTGGCGCTACGTGGCCCCCATTGCTTTCCTGCAGGTAATCATCGACCTTGTCATTAAGGAGTTCATCTGATGGACGGAAAAAAAGCGCGCCCCGGCGAAATGATACTCTCCGTGCTCGGTTCTCTCTTCAAGAAACCGGCCACCATGCGGTACCCCTTCGAGAAATTCAGGATGCCGGATCACTTCCGCGGCCAGCCGAAGTTCAAATCGGAGCTCTGCACCGGCTGCCGTCTGTGCATCCGCGACTGCCCCTCGCAGGCCATCACGATCACAAAGATCGGCGAGAAGAAATTCGAGGCCTCCATCGACCTGGGCAAGTGCGTCTACTGCGCTCAATGCGCGGAGACCTGCCCGCGCAAGGTGATCGACATCACCACCGAGTTCGAGCTCACCCAGCTCGTGCGGGGACAATTGAAAGTGGTATTCCATGCCGACACCTCTAAGGCATGCACTGAAGAAAGCGCTGGAGGCTGACCGGCAGTCATGGCGCGCCGGCGGCAGGCCGGTGGTCGTGCTGGGGGTCGGCTCCGAGCTTCGTTCCGATGACGCGGCCGGAGTACGCGTGGCGGCGGAGCTTGCCCGGGCTTCACTTCCCGGCGTGCGCGCGCTGGACGGCGGGTCGGCGCCGGAGAACTGCACCGCCGAGATCCGCCAGCTCGCTCCTTCCCATCTCATCATCGTGGACTCCGCGCACATGCAGGAACCGCCCGGCACGGTCCGGCTCATCGAGTCGGCCGACATCAGCGGCGCATCATTCGGCACGCACTCACTTCCCCTGAGCGTCCTGGCGGACTACATACAGCGCGAGATCGGGTGCCGGGTGACGGTCATCGGCATCCAGCCCCTTTCCATCGAATTCGGTGAAGGGATGTCGCCCGAGGTCTCCGCGGCGGTGCGGGAAACGGCCCAGGCCCTTCGGGAGTGCCTTGGGTAGCTCTGGAAAAGCGCCTACGCACGGAATACCACCGCCACGGTATTCCGTGGCATTTTGGGTGCACGGCGCGAGCACGGAATGCGGAGTACCGCTCTAATCACCAGGGCGGAGTACCGCCGGGCATGATTAGTACCGTGCTCGGGCTTGACGGCGGTCGCGGAGTCCCGTTATCCTGTGTTCCTCGCCTCTCTCTTTGGTGAACATTATGGCAAAGAAGAAACAGCGCGAAAAACAGGAGCTCGAGTCACTCATTCCATCGATCAGGAGCGCGGAGAAGACCCTCGACGACCTGCTGGAAGGCGCGCGCGCCGAGGCGGCAGAGCTGATCCAGAGCACGGAAACCGAGGCGGCCCGGCGCATCCAGCGCGGCAGGGAAGGGATCCCGGGTCTTCTCGCCCGTGAAAGGGAATCGCGCATGGTCTCCCTCCGCGCCCGGGCCGCGGAAGTGCTGGAGGAGGGGCGGGAGGAGAACAGCCGGCTGGAAAAGAAAGCGGCTGAGAGCATGGGGGCGGCAGTGGCGCTGATCGTCTCCCGGGTGTGGCCGGGAGCGAAGAAGTGATCAGTGACATGGCCGCGGTGGAGATCCTGGGCCCGATCGAGCTCTTCCACGCATCCGTGGACCTGATCCAGGACTCCGGAAGCCTGCACATCGTGGAAGCGCCCCGGGCAGCGGCCGGCCGCGGGGAGTTCCTCGACAGGATACATCTCACCGAGACGCAGGCGCAGGAACGGGACGCCTATGCCAGAAGCTTCGACGCGCTCAAAGAGATGACCGCGGAGATCCCCGCCCACATCGTGCGGGAACAAGGGTCCACCGGCGACGTCGAACCAATCTACACGCGCATCACGGGGGAGCCGCTGGATGCGCTTTCCGCCCGGGTCAGGACCCTGCATGCGAAGGCGCGCTCGTATCTGCGCCGCGAGCGGAATCTCTCGGATGACATCAACTCCCTCATCGGCCACGAGCGCGTGCTCGCCGCATTCGCTCCGCTCGTGGAGACCCACGAGCTTCCCCGTGATTTCGAGATGATCGGCGTCGTCTTCGAGCGAAGGAACCGGCTGGCGCGGGACATGCTCCGGCGCGAAGTGGAAAGGCTCACCGCGGGGAATTTCCGTTTCATCGAGCAGCAGCTCGACGGGGGAAGGCTCTCCGTGCTCCTCGGGTTTCCCCGAAAGGATTCGACAAAGGTCCGGGCACTGGTTTCCAGCGCCGGCATCGGGGACATGCTCTTCCCCCGGCATCTCCGGGACAAGCCTTTCGAGGAAGCTTTCGCCGCCCTGCAGGACGAGCTGGCCACCCTCCGCCTGGGGCGCCGGGTGGTCAGGGAGCAGATGGAGCGCTTCTTCATGGAAAACGCCGCGGAGCTGATTGCGCGCCAGCGCCTCTGCCATGACCGCCTGGCCCAGTACGAGGCGCTCCCGAAGTTCGCCCGCACCCGGCACACGTTCATCATCCATGGCTGGGTCCTGCGCCAGGCGCTCGACGGCCTGATGGACGGTCTGGCCCGGATCTCGTCCCGCACGGTGGTGGTGCGCGAGATCCGCGCGCGTACCCTCGGGGTTCCTCCGGTGCGGCTGGAGAACGCCCCACCTGTCCGGTCCTTCGAGCCCCTTCTCTCCCTGCTCCCGCTGCCGAAGTACGGGACTCTCGACCCGACGATATTCCTGGCCACTTTCTTCCCGCCGATGTTCGGGCTGATGCTTGCGGATGCCGGCTACGGGGCGATCCTCCTCGCGGGCGCGGCGGTCATGTTCGCGGCAAGCCGGGCACGGAAGCGGTCGGGTTCGTCGCGCGCATCGGCGCTGCTGCGGAGCCTTTCCCTGATCGCCGCCTCCTGCGGATTCTTCACCACGGTATTCGGTCTCGTCTTCGGGGAGCTCTTCGGCGAGCTGGGCCGTTCATTCGGGCTGCACCCCCTCTGGCAGGAGCGGTTTTCCCTTGAGCCGGGACACACGGCGCCGACCATCCTGGGGTACCTGATCATCGCCGTGGCCGTGGGATTATTGCAGATCCTGTTCGGCCTCGTGCTGGGAGTAATCAACGCCCGCAGGACAAAGGACGGGAACATGGCGCTGGGCAACCTGGCCAGGATTGCCGGGATTGCCGTGCTCTTCTTTTTCGTCGGCCGGCTCGCGCGGGTCCTCCCCCCGATATTCACTTCTTTCGGCGTGGTCGCGCTCCTTGTGTTCCTCGTGCTCATGATCTATCAGACCGTGCGCCACCCCGCGCACGGCGCGCTGCTTCCCCTGGAAATCCTCAGCACGCTGGGCAATATCCTGTCCTATGCGCGGATCATGGCAATCGGCATGTCATCCGCCGTTCTTTCCCTGCTTGCCACCATGCTGGGGGGCATGGCGGGAAACCTCGTGCTTGCAGTGCTCATCGTGATTCTCGTGCACGCGCTGAACCTGACCCTCGGCATCATGGACCCGACCATCCAGGGCCTGCGCCTGCACTACGTGGAGTTCTTCTCGAAGTTCTACCTGGGAGGCGGCCAGCCGTTCGCCCCCTTCAAAAAACTCGGAGGTGTCCAGACATGAAAAGAAGAACGCTGCTCCTCGTCCTCATGCTTTTCAGCCTTTTCGCGGTCTCGGGATCCGTCTGGGCGCAGGAGCAGAAGGAACAGACGACGACTCAGGAGCCGAAGAAACGTGATATCACGGTGGGTCTCATTGCCGCTTCGGCGGCCATCGCGGTGGGGCTCTGCGCAATCGGCACAGGGCTCGCGCAGAGCAGGATCGGCGCAGCCGGCGCGGGAACCATCGCGGAGAAGCCCGAAGCGGCGGGCACGATCATCCTGCTTCTGGCCATCCCCGAAACCATGGTCATCCTCGGGTTCGTGGTGGCCATCGTCATGCTCTTCACGCTCTGACTCCAATGGACCAGGACCAGGAACCCGAACAGCTCTTCAGCGCCATCGAAGAGCGGGCCGGGGAAGAACGGGCCAGGATCCGGGAGGAAGCGGAAACCCGGGCGCGCGTGACCCTCGAGGAAGCGGACGCGGAGATCCAGCGTCTCAAGGCCGAGGCAATGCGAGGACTTGAGAGGGAGCTGGCCTCCGAAGCGCAGCGCCTGGCGGGGGAAGCCAGGATGAAGGCGCGCAGCGAGGGGCTCCAGGTGAAGCGCCGTCTGCTCGAAGAGGCATTCGCCCGCGCCCGGGTGGAGATCGAACGCCTGGGCTCCTCCCCTGATGCCGCCGCTGCCCTGGAGACGCTCTCCGCCGAAGCCTCTGCTGCCGTGGGAGAGCCGTGCACGGTTGACGTGGACAGGAAAAAGGGCTCGGTGATTGCCGAATCCTCGGACGGCCGAAGACGCGCGGACAACAGCCTGCTCGCTCGCCTGGAGAAGGCCCAGGCTGCGTACGAGGCCGAGGTGGCCGGGCTGCTTTTCGGACGCGCCCCGACATGAGCGACTACGACTATCTGAACGCGCGCATACGCGGCATGAGCACCCTGCTCCTGGGGCGCGAGTTCTATGAGCGCGCCCTCAATGCCGCCACGGAGGCAGCCCTTGCGGACGCCCTGCTTGCCACCCCCTATGCGGAGGACGTGCAGCGCGCCCTGGCCGCGCACGGCGGGGCCGTGGACGCCAACGCGGTGGAGGCAGCCTTGAGCGCGAACGTGCGCGCGACATTCGCGAAGATCCTCGCCATCGCTCCTCCCGAGCCGCGGCGGCTGATCGCCCTGCTGCTCAACAAGTGGGACGTGGCGAACGTACTGGCCCTTCTTCGCGGCAAGCTGAGCGGCGCCGGACCGCGCGAGCTCTTCGCGGCGGTGCTCCCCATCGGAGAGCTGGACGAGATCCAGCTTGGCGAGCTGTCGGCGGAAATCGACGTGGTGAACCTGGCGGATGCCCTTCCCACGTGGAAGCACGCGTTTGCGTTCGCCCTGCGCAGGGCCATCCGCGAGTGCCGGGACCAGGACGATATGACCGCGCTGGAGAGCGCGCTGTACCGCGGCTACTTTCAATGGGCGCTGGCCCAGCTTCGAGAGGACGATCCCCCGCAGGAGCTTCTGCGTGAAAACCTGTGCCGGCAGATCGACCTGGCGAACGTGCGGGCCCTCCTCTCCTTCATACGGAGCAGGGAGCGGGGCAGCGCGGCGTCTGCCGTCGAGCCGATCACCCGCGGAAAGCTCTCCGCGCGAGCCCTCGCGGAGCTCGGCGCCTGTGATACGCTGGTCGCGGCATTCGAGATGCTGGGAGGAACATACTTCGCCCCCGGCATCGAGCGCGGGATCCTCGCCTATGGCCAGTCCCAGAGCCTTGCCGTCATGGAGCAATTCCTCGAATCGGTCGTGATCGCGCACGGATGCAGGCTTTTCAGGCTCGATGTGTTGAGCGCGGCGGTGCCGCTCGGGTTTCTCTGGCGGAAGTACAGCGAGCTGGCCAACCTCCGGCTGCTTGCCCGGGGCATCAGGTACCGCATGCCGGCCAACGCCATTCGGGAGGGCATGATCCTTGTCTAAGGTGCTGGCGCTTCTCAGCCAGGATCTCGGCGCGGGTTTCGCGCTCGCGGGCGCGGAGGTGAGCATTGCGGCGGACTCCGCGGCGGCGCGCAGCGCGCTGGATGCCGCGATGGCAAGCCGCGCGTACGGAATAATCATCGTGCAGGAGGAGCTCCTCCAGGGCATGGAGGAGCAGGCGCGGAAGGCGTTCGCGGAGTCCACGGTGCCGCTGATCATCGAGGTGTCGGGGGAAATGGTCTGGCGCATGGCGGAGGAAGCCCCGGCGGACGACTATGTGGCCCAGCTCATCAGGCGGGCGGTCGGCTACCAGTTGAACATCAAGCTGTGAGGACGGGAGTGCAGGAAAAGCCGGTGCAGGGAACGATCTCCAGGGTCTCGGGTCCGACCGTGATTGCCCGCTCGATGAGCGGAGCGCGCATGGCGGAGGTCGTGCGCGTGGGACACGCCGGTCTCATGGGAGAGATCATCCGGCTGGACGCGGACACCGCGTTCATCCAGACCTATGAGGACACGTCGGGGATCTGCGTGGGGGAGCCGGTGGTCTGCACCGGAGAGTCGCTGCTCGTCACGCTGGGCCCGGGGCTCCTGGGAAGCGTGTTCGACGGTATTCAACGCCCCCTGAGGGCCCTTGAAGCGGAGAGCGGAGTCTTCATCAGCCGCGGCCTCTCCGTACCGGCCCTGACGCCGGGGAAGCGCTGGCAGTTCACACCCGACGTGAGGCCCGGAGCGATGGTATCGGAGGGCGACACGCTCGGCCATGTCAGGGAGACTGACTCTTTTGTTCATCGCATCATGGTGCCCCCGGGCCGGCAGGGCACCCTCGTATCCATCGAATCCGGTGAGCTCACGATCGACGAGCCCATTGCCCGGCTGGACAACGGCGCCGCGCTCACCATGTCGCAGCGGTGGCCGGCAAAGGTTCCCCGTCCGGTGAAGAGGAAGACGGTTTCCCTGGAGCCATTTGTCACCGGCCAGCGCGTGCTGGACTGCCTCTTTCCGATTGCCGCGGGCGGCACGGCCTGTCTCCCCGGCGGGTTTGGCACCGGCAAGACGGTGCTCGAGCAGTCCCTGGCCAAGTACTCGGCGGCGGAGGTCATCGTGTACGTCGGCTGCGGCGAGCGCGGCAACGAGATGACGGACGTGCTCACCGAGTTCCCCCAGCTGATCGATCCCCGCACAGGGGGACCGCTCATGAACCGGACGGTCCTCGTGGTGAACACCTCCAATATGCCCGTGGCGGCGCGGGAGGCATCGATCTTCGTCGGGGTGACCATCGCGGAGTACTTCCGCGACATGGGCTGCGCGGTTGCGGTCATGGTGGACTCCTCCTCCCGCTGGGCGGAGGCCCTGCGGGAGATCTCCTCCCGGCTGGAGGAGATGCCGGGCGAGGAGGGATACCCCACCTATCTCCCCTCCCGGCTCGCCTCCTTCTACGAGCGGGCCGGCGCGGCGGAATGCCTCGGTGGAGACGGGCGCAAAGGCTCGGTGACGATCGTCGGGGCCGTGTCTCCCCCCGGCGGGGACTTCTCGGAGCCCGTCACGCAGAGCACGATGCGTGTCGCCGGCGCGCTCTGGGCCCTCGACTATCCGCTGGCCCACAGCCGGCACTACCCCGCCATCAACTGGAACCGGAGCTACTCCCTGTTCGTCGAAAGGCTTGCCCCCTGGTTCGCCGCGCACATCGGCGAGAGCTGGCCGGGGCAGCGCGCGAAGCTGATGGAGATACTGGAGCAGGAGGCGGAGCTGCAGGAGGTGGTCCAGCTCGTCGGTCCGGACTCCCTGCAGGAGAGCGACCGGCTCATACTGGAGACGAGCAGGATGCTGCGGGACGGATTCCTTCAGCAGAACGCGACCTCCGAGTCGGACGCATCGTGCGGCCTTGAAAAGCAGCACGGCATGCTCACGCTGTTCATCACCTTCCATGAGCTGGCTGCCGCTGCCCTGCGCGCCAAGGTGCCGCTGGCCAGGATCCTGTCCATGCCCGAGCGTGAAGAGCTTGCCCGATTGCGCGAGATCTCCGCGGCGGATTTCCCCGCTCGGGGCGCGGACGTGGGAGAGCGCATGCGCGCTTCCTTCGCCGCACTGAGGGGGGAGGGATACAGGCAGTGAGCGACTCAGGCGGCCGCGATATTTCGCCGCTTCTCACGAGAGAGTTCCGCGGGGTGCGGAAGGTATCCGGGCCCCTCCTGTTCGTGGAAAGCGCTTCAGACCTTCCCTATGCGGGTACCGTCTCGATCCATTCACCGGGCGCCGCCCGGCGCAGCGGGCAGGTCATCGAGGTGTCGGAGTCCGTCACCGTGATCCAGGTATTCGAGGAGACAATGGGTCTCGACCTCACGCGCACGTCGATCTCCCTCGTGGACCGCGAGGCGCGCCTGGGCGTGTCGGAGGACATGATCGGCAGGATACTCAATGGATCGGGGGTGCCGATCGACGATCTGCCGCCCGTGATTGCCGACGCCCTGCTTCCCGTGTCGGGCATCCCCATCAATCCCATCTCCCGGGAGAAGCCCCGTTCCTTCATCCACACGGGGGTATCGGCCATCGACGGATTCAATACGATCGTGCGGGGGCAGAAGCTGCCCATATTCTCCGGCGCGGGCCTCCCCGGCAACGAGATCGCGGCCCAGATCCTCCGGCAGTCGCGGGTGACGGGCACGGAGGAAAGCTTCGTCATCGTGTTTGCCGCCATCGGCATCACCCAGCGTGAAGCCGCGTACTTCCTTGCCGAGTTCGAGCGCACCGGTGCCCGCAGCCGTACCGCCACGTTTCTCAACCTGGCGGACGACCCTACCATCGAGCGGCTGCTCACTCCGCGCTGCGCGCTCACCGCCGCGGAATACCTCGCATTCCAGCGCGGCTACGAGGTCCTCGTGCTCATGACGGACATGACGAGCTACTGCGAGGCGCTGCGGGAAATCGGAACCGCGCGGGAGGAGATCCCGGGACGCCGCGGGTATCCCGGATACATGTACACGGACCTCGCCTCCCTGTACGAGCGGGCAGGACGAATAAAGGATCGGAAGGGATCCGTGACGCTCCTGCCCATTCTCACCATGCCGGACGACGATATCACGCACCCTATTCCCGATCTCACCGGCTATATCACCGAGGGCCAGATCGTGCTTTCCCGGCAGCTCCACCGGCGCGGGGTCTTTCCTCCCATCGACGTTCTACGCTCACTTTCGCGGCTCATGAACAACGGCATCGGGAAGGAGCGCACCCGGGAAGACCACCGTGACCTGGCCAACCAGCTCTACTCCTGCTACGCAAAGGGGCAGGAGACGCGAAGACTCGTGGCCATCGTCGGCGAGGACGCGCTGGGGGACCTTGACAGGAAATACCTGCGGTTCGCGGAGGATTTCGAGCGCAACCTGATCCACCAGGGCGGGGAAGAGAGGGCAATCGAGGAGACGCTGGACGTCGGGTGGCGCGTGCTCGGCGGCATCCCCGAAGTCGAGTATCGTCGAATCAGGAGAGAGCTGATCGAGCGGTATCATCGGCCGGCGCCGCTGTGCGCCGATCGCGCGCACCGGGCGCCCTTGCGCCAGGCGCCGCCGCCCCCGGAGCATAGCAGCCATGGAGCAGATCAGTCCGACACGCATGGAGCTCCTGTCCCGCAGGGCGCAGATCCGCCTGGCGGAGCAGGGCGTCGAGCTCCTGCGGGGCAAGAGGGAGGCGCTCGTGCGGGAGTTCCTCTCCGAGCTGCAGAGGTTCGTCGATACCCGGGACGCCCTGCGCCGGGAGCTGGGAGAGGCCAAGCAGTCCCTCATGCGCGCCCTTGCAGTGGACGGGCCCGAGGCGGTTGCATCCGCGGGTCTTGCGAGCAGGAGACCCATCGAGCTGGAGACGAGGGTGCGCAACATCTGGGGCACGCGGATCGTGGAGGTGAGCACGGATTACGTCCCGCGCCAGCCCGATGAGCGCGGCTACACCACGGCCGGGGCCAGCGCGAGAATCGAGGAAGCGGGAGAGAGATTCGAAGCGACCCTCGAGCTGATCCTGCGCATCGCCCCCCTGGACCGGAAGCTGGGCAAGCTCGCCGAGGAAATTCGAAAGACCTCGCGGCGCGTGAACGCGCTGGAACAGCGTCTCCTGCCGTCGCTGGCGGAACAGGTGCAGTACATCCGCGGCGTCCTGGACCAGCGGGAGCGGGAAGACGTGCTGCGGCTCAAGCATTTGAAGAAGAGACGCGCGTAGATGCTTCTCTCCGAGCTCATCCAGGAGGACCTGATCAAGGTCGGCCTCAAGGCCAGGGACAAGTGGGATGCCATCCAGGAGCTTGTGGACGTTCTGGTGGCCGCCCACGAGGTGCGCAGGAACGACAGGGCAACCGTCATCGATGCGGTGGTCACCCGCGAGCGCTCCCTCAGCACGGGCCTGAAGTACGGCCTGGCCGTGCCGCACGGAACAGTGGACTGCGTGACGGACATCCTCGTCGCGCTGGGAACATCCCCCGAAGGCATTCCCTTCGAATCAGTGGACGAGAGCCCCGCGCGCCTCGTCATCCTTCTCGTCATCCCCAAGGGCTCCTTGAAGCAGCACGTGCGGACCCTCGCCGGGGTCAGCGCGTTCGGCACCCGGCCCGAGCTGCGGGAGCGCGTGCTCGCGGCCTCCTCCGCACAGGAGATCATGGACGCGATTCACGAGCTGGAGGGTGGCGCTTAAGCAGGTCACCGGTTCGAGTCCGGCCGGGGGAGCAGAACTGGACAGGCAGTCGGCACATCGCCGGCTGCCTTTCTTTTTCTCCTGCGCATGGTACAGATGCCGCCCGCATGGCCCCCTACTTCGCGGCTGCGCGGATCTCAACGAAGAGAACTTCACCTGGCTTGAGCTCCGTGGAGTACCGCTTGGGGAGGCTCACCGATTTCCATAGCGGAGCGAACGCATTCCTTCCCGTCGAGCGGAACACGGATACGTCTGAAAGCGCGAAGCCCGGGGCGTTCCGCGTGTCCAGGTCGATTTCCAGCGTCTGACGGTCGCGAGAGAGATTGACAAAGACATGCCCCACGCCCCCCTGCGGCGACTGCCATGAGCTCGTGAGGACCGACGATTCGGAGAACTCCACCATCCCCCATTTTCCCTCCCTTGTTCTCCCGAACTTGTAGGTAATGGCGGGACCGGAAACCGCGTAAGGATGAAGCATCCGCCCTTCCATGAGGTAGGGCCGCGCTCCGGCCTCCAGCAGGCGCGCGTGGTTCCGAAGCATCTCGAATTGCCGCTGATCGGCGGTGTACAGGCTTTTCTGCCAGAACCAGACCACGGTTGCTGGCGTCTTGCCGGTGACGAGGTTTACGGCGTGGCAGCGCACGTTCCAGGAGGCGGCCGTGTAGTCGCTGTCCAGTTGGATGTTGTCCCCGCCGTACCCTATCGCGTACTCGTGGTACAGGTAGGTGAAAAGGGGGATCCCTATGGCGCCGGGGAACTCCCTGTACCACTCCTTTTCCTTGTACTCGCGCATGTGGAACCCGTCGAGATACGGAATGAGACGCTCGTGCGGCTCCTCGGTGAAGAGGGCGAAATCAGGGCTTTGCTTCTTCCCGTAAGCGCTCATGTCCTCGAGCAGCGCCAGGTACCCTTCTGTCTGATAGAGGCCGGACCCCGGAGCATGACCGTGAGATTGGGAGAAGCAGGGCTGGCCCGCGCCTTCCACCACCTGGTCCATCTGGAGTACGTCGACCCCGAGCGCGATCGCCGAGTCGATCGTCTTCCTGAAAAAATCCACAGCGAGCGGGCTTGCCGCGCAGAAGGAATAGGAGCGGCGCGTCCAGGGCTTGTCGGGATAGGATTCATCGAGGGTGAAAACTCGCGGCTTTCCTGTCTTCCCGTCAATGACGAACCCCGGGAAATACCGCTCGGGGACTTCCGGTTTCGACGGATTCAACCCTTCGTTTGCGAAAGTGTAGAAGAGGCCGGAGAGGAAGAAGAAAGGCTTGAATCCCTTTTTCTTGATTTGAGGAATAACCTTCTTCGCGTTCGCCTCGTCGAAGACTGGAAAATAATCTCCCGCCGTCCACCTTCGGTGGTTTTCCCAATCCGCGAGCATGGCGACGATCGGCCCTCCGGTCTTCTCCTTCAGGTATTCCAGGTGCCGGGAGATGCTCGGGTAGTACGATCCACTCTGAATCCAGTTCTGGTCGTACGTGCGCACCGAGCAGACATGGACCATCGGACCCTGCTTCCACCACTCGGGTATGTCGTCGCGCCGGGCGAGCGTCTTTGCGCACCACGGCTGCCCCACCGCCCATGCCTTGTAGATGTCCGCGCTGTCCATCCACGTCCCCTGCGAAACCCCGATGGCCACCGGGTAGGGGCTTTGCCAGTCCTTGCCTGTGTCTGCGGGAGGGAAATACTCGTTTACGATTTCAAAGCCGTCATTCAATTTCTGGATGACAAGACTCTTCACCTGTCCCAGCGGATCCAGGGCGGCAAAAAACACGCCCGCGGACGCGTCCTGATACGCGAGAAACTGCGCGGACATGTCTCCCGGGTATCGCAGCCACACACCGTCCCAATCCTTCCAATTCTCCCAGGGCTTTTGAATCAGCGTGCCGGGCAGGCACGGAAGGACTATGAAATCATCGTCGGCGCCGCCGCGTATGGCGGGCACTGCCGTAATGGAAGGGAAACGCACGAAATCGATCTTTCGACCCGTGTCGTTGTGCACCTCCATGGACCAGCGTGTCAGGGCGTCGCCGTCTGCGCACACGCCCCGGACCCTGGCGGTCAGGGCAAGATTCGGAAAATCGGAGAAGGTGATGACGACCTCGCGCCCGGAGGCGACGCGCTCTACGGCCACCCGGGTCGCTCTCGCGTAGGAGCTGTCTACATACTCCTGCCCATCCGGTTTCGCCAGAACAATCGTGAACATCCTGGTTCGCTCGGGCTTATCGACGAGAACGCCCCCGGAGGCCTTGTGGGTGAGGCGCGAAATGTGGGGCGAAGGCCACTGCGACACGACCAGGCTGACCGATGAGTTTTCCATCACTGCATCGACCTTATCCTGCGCGGTGGCTGCCAGAGTGCTCAACAATAACAAGATCGAAAACACCATGAATCCGCTTTTTTTCATTTGTCAATTATGTAAAACGCCTCAGAACGGTGTCAAGGTGTCGTGGACCTGTGAATCTGGAGGGCAGAAACGCGAAGCCATGCTGAAGATAAAGGCGCTCTGGCTCGTCCCCGTCAGACGCGGGAGCTTAGGCAATATTCACCTCGCCGTCCGCTATTGTGCGCTATGAAATGTCGGAATGTAGTCATCTGCACGACGAGCGGCAGATCAGGGCCGCCCCCCCTACGCCCTCTTCCGCCGCATCAGGTGGCGCGCCACATACAAGACGACCAGCGCGGCAAGAAGGACAATCACCACGATATCGATGACATGGCTGTAGCGCAGCACCGTCTCCCAGTTGTTTCTCAGTACAAAGCCGCACCAGGTGAGGAACGCGTTCCAGGCGCCGGCCCCGAGTATAGTGAAGAGGCAGAACGGCAGGAGCGGCATGCTCCCCATGCCGGCGGGGATCGAAATCAGGTGCCGGACGATGGGGATGAAACGGGAGACGAGGATCGTGACGCTGCCCCTGCGCTGGAAAAACCTCGTGGTCTTTTCGAGGTCTTCACTGTCCAGCAGGAGATACTTTCCGAACCTCAGAAGAAAGGGTTTGCCGCCGAACCTGCCGATGGCGTAGCCGATCAGTGAGCCGATGATGCTTCCCAGGGTTGCGGAGAGAATGACGCCCGGCCACGAGAGGCTGTGCTCGGCCACGCTGAAGCCGGCAAACGGCATCACCGCCTCGCTGGGCACCGGCAGGACCATGCTCTCCGCAATCATGAGGAGAAACACCCCGACATAGCCGATGCCCGCGATGACCTGCGTGCCGAACGCGGCGATTGACTCGGTGATGCCCACGCTGGTCCGATTACTGCGGCCGCGCTAGAACTGGCCCGCGGTCTGGACCTTCTTGCCGAATCCTCCGCGCTTGGAGTACCACGTGGCGCCGAGGATCACCACGATGCATGCCGCCCCGACAAGGGCCACCCACACGTTCATCGTGAGACTTACCAGCACGGGCGCCGCGAGGAGGGACACGAGGTTGATGACCTTGATCATGGGATTGAGGGCCGGACCCGAGGTGTCCTTCAGGGGATCTCCCACCGTATCGCCGATGACCGCGGCCTTGTGGGCTTCCGAGCCCTTGCCGCCGTGCAGGCCGTCCTCGATGGTTTTCTTCGCATTATCCCAGGCGCCGCCCGAGCTGGCCATGAACACCGCGAGGAGCTGGCCGGAGATAATGACCCCGATGAGGAAGCCGCCGAGGGCTTCCACGTGCAGGAGCAGTCCCACCGCCAGGGGCGCGAGCACGGAGATCAGGGCCAGCGGGATCAGCTCGCGCTGGGCTGCCGTGGTGCACAGGGACACTGTCTGGCCGTAGTCCGGCTTCACCTTGCCTTCCAGGAGGCCCGGGATGCGGAACTGGCGGCGCACTTCCTCGACGATAAGACCC
Source organism: uncultured Spirochaetota bacterium (assembly GCA_963734545.1). GTDB lineage: Bacteria > Spirochaetota > Spirochaetia > SZUA-6 > Fen-1364 > Fen-1364. The sequence continues at coordinate 573,907 of CAVTHO010000004.1, forward strand.
GCGGCGCGCGCCACCGAGTTCACCGTGAGAGAGGAGAACAGCCAGGGAATCGTTGCGCCGATGAGCATACCGATGAACACAACGGGAACCGAGATCCGGATTCCGGTAAAGGCGAGCCGTGCCTGCTCGGCCACGCCCGCGGCCTTCTGCACCAGGGTGACATCGGTGAAGAAGGAGCCGAACAGCGACACGGCGGCGATCACGGCGGAGCCGATGGCCACCCCCTTGGTGATGGCCTTTGTCGTGTTGCCCACAGCGTCGAGGTCCGCCATGATCTGCCGGGCCTTCGGGTCCAGGCCGGCCATCTCACCGATGCCGTTCGCATTGTCGGAGATGGGACCGAAGGAGTCCATGGCAACGTTGTTGCCGGTCAGCGTGAGCATCCCGATACCGGTCATTGCCACGCCGTAGAGCACGAACGTCACGTCCTGGCCCCAGTAGATGACCACCGCGGCGAGGATCGTGAGCGCGATGACGATTGCCTGCCAGACGGTTGCTTCGAATCCGACCACGAGGCCGCGGAGGATCACGGTGGCGGGCCCGGTCTTGGTGGCCGTTGCGATGTCTTTCACCGGCCGATGGTGCGTGTCCGTGAAGTACTTCGTGAGCTCGTCCAGCGCGATGGCCAGGATAATGCCGACGCCGACCGAGAGGAACGCGCGCCATTCGTGCATGTAGAACATCGCCAGGAAGAAGAACGCGACCAGGGAGATGGCGGCCGAGGAATAGAACCCCTTGTTGATGGAAGAAAGCGCGTTGTCGCTTGCCCCGCCTTTCTTGCCCCTGACCAGGTAGGTCCCGATTATGGAGGAGAGCACGCCGATGCCGCGCACGAGGAGCGGGAAGATGATCCACTTCAGGTCACCGGTGGCAAAGACCAGGGCCACGCCAAGGATAAGGCCGGACACGATGGTCACTTCGTAAGACTCGAAGATATCCGCCGCCATGCCCGCGCAGTCACCCACGTTGTCACCGACAAGGTCCGCGATGACCGCCGCATTGCGGGGGTCATCCTCCGGCATGCCTGCCTCCACCTTGCCGACCAGGTCTGCGCCCACGTCGGCGGCCTTGGTGTAGATGCCGCCGCCCACCCTCATGAACAGGGCGAGCAGCGTTCCGCCGAATCCGAACCCCAGGAGGGCGTCCGGCGCTGACATTCCCATGTAGAGGAATATCGCCGTGCCGCCCAGAAGGCCAAGTCCGTCCGTGAGCATTCCGGTGATGGTGCCGGTGCGATAGGCGATCTTCAGCGCTTCCGCGAAGCTCCTGCGGGCAGCCGAGGCAACACGCACGTTGCCCTGCACCGCCATGCGCATGCCGAACTGGCCGACCAGAAGTGAGAACACGGCGCCCATGATGAACGCGATTGCCCGTGCGATGCCGACGATCAACCGTACCTGGCCATCCGAATATCCGGGAAACCGGGCGCTCGCCGCTTCACTCGGTACGACGACGTACACCGACAAGAAGAGAACCACGGTGAGGACGATGATCAGGGGGATGATTGTCTTGAGCTGCCTGCGCAGGTAGGCGTCTGCTCCCTCGCGGATGGCGTCCCAGACCACTTTCATTTCCGCGGTCCCCGTGTCGTGACGGAGCACCTGTCTTCGGAGCAGGAGGGCGTAAAGGAGCCCTATGACTGCGATGCCGAGAACGACCCAGAGGGATGCGGTCTCGAACACCGTGGCGTTGGTAAGGTGTGACATGCGTAATCCTCCCCACTATGGACATCTACGTTGAAAAACTGGTCAAGGCGCGGTGACTCAAACTATTCGAACTGAAACGGAGTGTCAAGATAGCCGGCTGCGAAGATTTTCTTGACAGCTCTCGCCTGAGGACCTATGATGCACCCATTGCCCGGAAAGTTCCCTTTCGTGGAAATCGCTTGAGTCAGGCACTGTCGGGAACAGGCTTCCACCCTGCGCAGTGACGCAAAAAGTCCTCATGGGGAGGGTTTCTGTATGGTTATACAGACTCTCGTTCTAGCTGGAATGCTCATCTGTGCCCTCCAGGCCATCCGCGCCCCGCGGCTGCTGGTGTCTGCCCTGTGGCTGGCCGGTTGCAGCGCCCTGCTTGCGCTCGCAATCGCTCTCCTCGGGGCACCCGAAGTCGGGGTTGTCGAGCTCTCGGTGGGCGCGGGCCTCGTCACCATCATCTTCGTTTTTGCCATCAACATCGCCGGAGAGGAGACCGCCGTTGCGGGCGCACTCGTTCCGCGGCCTCTCGCCTGGGTCCTGATGGCCCTGTTCCTGCTCCTCCTCCTCTGGCTGACCGTGCCCCGGCTCGTCATTCCCGCTCTGAGCCGTGATGCCCTTCCCTTCCTGCGGGCGGTCTGGCAGGAGCGCAGCCTGGATACCATCCTGCAGGTGGCGCTCATCTTCAGCGGTGTGCTCGGCTCCATCGGCCTCCTTGCCGACCGAAGGGAGCCGGCACAGGCGGAGAACAATGCGCGCGACGGCGCGACAGGAGGCACCCCTTGAGCGGCGACATGTGGACCATCGCGATAGCCGCGGTGGCAGGCCTCGTGGCTATCGGGATCTACGGCCTCCTGATTCTGCGCAACCTGATCAAAATCGTGGTCGCCCTCCAGGTCTTTGCCAAGGGGACAATCCTGATCATGGTCGTGGCCGGCGGGATGGCGGGAAAACCGGCCATCGGCCAGAGCCTTGCCATCACCGTGCTCGTAGCCGACACCGCGATCACGGTCGTGGCACTGGCCCTCGCAATCCAGGTCCGTCGCTGGTGCGGAACTCTTGATACGCGCGCCATCTCCACGTTGAGGAGATAGGGATGGAACATTCCTGGCTGCTTCCCCTGACTGTTTTCCTCCCCTGGGCCGGAGCCATCGTGGTGCTCGCCGCGGGCAGGGCCCCGAGGCTGCGCACCGGGCTGGCCATCGCATTCGCCGCGGCGGACGCGGTGCTCTCCGTCCTTCTCATCCCGCTCGCGTCAGGAAAGACGGGTTTCTCGGTCGTGCTGGGAGGGCCGTTCGGTGAGCTGAGCCTCCTGCCGGACGCCTTCGGCGTTTTCCTCGCCGCGGTGGCGGCGGTGATCGGCGGCCTGGCCGTGGTGTTTTCCGTGGACTACATGCGGGGAGAGGGGGGACAGGGACGCTACTATGCGCTGGTCCTCTTCTTCATCGGCGCAATGGTCGGCCTGGTGCTCTCCGCGAATCTGCTGATGGTGGTCGTGTTCTGGGAGATCACGGCGCTCTGCTCGTGGACGCTTATTTCATTTCACAACGACGATCCAAAGGCAGTGGCGGGCGGCATCAAGGCGCTCATCGTCACCGGGCTGGGAGGCGTGGGCCTCCTGGCAGGCTCCCTCGCCATTTACGCGCAGACCGGGAGCTTCGACATCCCCACGTTCATGGCCCAGGCGCACGGGTTCCCGCCGCAGCTCCTGGCGTGGATCGCGTTCGGGTTCCTGGCCGCGGCAGCGGCCAAGTCCGCGCAGTTCCCTTTCCAGACCTGGCTGCCGGATGCCATGGAAGCGCCCACACCGATCTCGGCCCTCATCCATGCCGCCACCATGGTGAACGCCGGCGTGTATCTGCTTGCCCGTTTCTATCCCGCATTCAGCTCCGTGCCGGGATGGACCCTTGCCGTCGTGTCGGTAGGCGTCATTTCCGCATTCATCGCGGGCATCATGGCGGTGGTTGCCAACGACCTGAAGCGGGCTCTCGCGTGGTCCACGGTGAGCCAGCTCGGGTTCATGGTCTACGCCATCGGCGCGGGAGGGATCTTCCAGAGCCAGTTCCATCTTCTCAGCCACTCGGTATTCAAGGCGCTGCTCTTTCTCGGCGCGGGCGCCGTGATTCACTCGGTGGGCACCCGGGACATGCGCGAGATGGGGGGACTCTCGAAAAAGATGCCGATCACCTGCGGGGTCTTCATCATCGGGGCGCTCGCCCTTGCCGGGGTCCCGCCGGTGAACGGCTTCTGGAGCAAGGAGCTTCTCCTCGAAGGAGGTCTCCTCCACGGACCCCTCTGGGCCTATGTCGTGATGATCGTCACGGCAGGCCTGACCGCGCTGTATACGATGCGCTTCGTCTGGATGGTGTTCTTTGCCGCGCCCGGCAAGGAAATCCATGCGCATGAGGCAGGCCCGGCCATGAAAGTTGCGTTGATCCCCCTTGCGCTGGGAAGCCTGCTCACCTGGCTGCTCGCGGGACCTTTCCATGCGCTGTTTGCGCACACCCTTCCCTTCCACTTCGGCGGCGCGGGGGAGGGCGAGGCCGCGGGAACAGGGGAAATGGTCGTGGAAGTGATCACCTCGCCCTCCACGTGGATTGCGCTGGCCGTTGTCGTGATCGGCATCCTGGCGTGGATGAGCAGGGGATTGTTTGCAAAGCTGGGAACCGGATTGCGCCCGGCGCGCCGCGCGGCGGAGGCCGGGTTCGGTTTTGAGGCGATCAACAGCGCGGTCATCAAGGCCGTGCAGGGCGCGGGAGAAGGCCTGCGCGCCACACAGACAGGGATTCTCAACTGGAACATCGCGGCAATCGTGATTGCGGTCATCGCGGTCCTCGCCGCCGTTGCGTGGGGAGGATGAAATGGGGTGGCCGAACTGGGTCTGGATGATCGCCCTCCCGATAGTCACCTCGCCCCTCGTGTATCTGTGCGGACGGCTTTTCCAGCGCGCCCGCGATGCGGCGGGAATCCGGGACGCGGCCGCAGGTCGGCGCGCCGCGCGTCCCTGGAAGGCAAATCCCGTCCGCTGGATAAGCCTTGCCATCCTCCTGGCCTCCAGTGTTGCGCTGGTCCTTGCATGGCGGGACCTTGCTGCCGGAGCCGGCATGACGCTTTCCGTCGGCATCATCGCCCTCAAGTTCGACGGAATCAGCCTCCTGCTCTCCGCGGCAATCCTTGCGCTCGGTGTGATGGTCTCGCTCTTCTCGGGGCCTTACATCGGCCACGAGGACGGGCAGGAGAAGTATCACGCGCTCCTCAACGCGATGATCGGGGCCATGATCGGGCTGGGCTGCGCGGCGGACCTCTTCAACCTGTGGGTCTGGTTCGAGACGGCGGCGGTTGCCTCCTATATGCTCGTGGCCTATCACTCGGACCGGCCGGCGAGCCTGGAGGCAGGGGTCAAGTACCTCGTGCAGAACTCGGTGGGTTCCATGCTCGTGCTGGTGGGGATCGGGCTCGTCTTCTCGCAGACTGGCACGCTCAGCCTGTCGGAGCTCAAGTCCCTTATTGCCGGGGGCTCCGTTCCGCGATTCCCGCTCCTCGCCTCGGGCGCCCTCTTCTGCATCGGGTTCGGTGTGAAGATCGCCATCGTCCCCATGCACACCTGGCTGCCGGACGCGCATTCGCAGGCGCCCAGCGGGATCAGCGCCATGCTGTCAGGGGTCGTGATCCAGACCGGGCTGGTCGCGCTCCTGCGCGCGCTCTCCGTCATCATCGACATTTCGGCCGGATGGGGAACGCTCCTCCTGGTCTTCGGCGCGGTGAACATGCTGGTGGGAAACCTCCTGGCCCTGCGGCAGACCCAGGTCAAGCGGCTGCTCGCCTATTCCAGCCTCACCCACGTCGGCTACATGCTCCTCGGCCTCGGATTCGCGATCACGTTCGGACAGGCGGAGGGAGCGCAAGGCGGCGTGTTCCACCTGCTCACCCACGCCGCCATGAAGGGGCTCGCTTTCCTCGCGGCCGGCTGCCTGCTGTTCGCGCTGAGGCTCTCCCGAGGTGACGCAGGGCCGCTCACCACCGCTGACCTGGCGGGCGCATCGCGCCGCTATCCCATTACCGCCCTGGCGCTCACCATCGCCCTCCTCAGCCTGGGCGGGCTTCCTCCCCTGGGAGGCTTCATGTCCAAGTGGCAGATATTCGCCTCGGGTGTGCAATCAGGTAATCCGATTGCGATTGCCCTGGTCGTGTTCGGGGTGCTCAACAGCCTGCTCTCCCTCGGCTATTACGCTCCGCTGGTGAGCATCATGTACCGGCGCGAGCAGTCGGACGTTGTCATCGGCGGGTCGCGCGTGCCTTCCGCCATGGTGGTGCCCCTCGTTCTCCTCTCCATCGTCGTGGTGGCGCTCGGCGTATGGCCGGCGCTTGCATCGGGCCTGACCGGACCAGCGGGCCGGGTTATCCTCGATATTTTTGCAAAGCAAGGAGGGATGTGAGATGCCGTTTGCGTTCTCTCCCCCCATCGCGTTCGCCGTGTACTTCCTGCTCGCGGGAATACTTCTGGCGGTGGCCCAGTCCATTGCCGCCAGGGGGACGCCGAGCGCGTCCAAGACCAAGACCTACAGCAGCGGAGAGGAGGCCCAGACAGGTGCCGCCTCCCCGGGGTACAAGCCTTTTTTCATGGTCGCTTTTTTCTTCGCGATCCTGCATCTCGGGGTGCTGATCGTGGGAAGCGGCGGGTTCACGCCCGTGACGGGCGTTTACATCCTGGGACTGATCTTTTCCCTCGTGGCCCTGGCGCTGGGATAGACATGAGGAGAAAGGGGGCGCATATGGGAAAACAGCTCGAGGGCAGGCTCCCCGGAGTTTTCCGGTCCGCGATGGACAAGGCGGCCCTGTGGTCGCGCATCAACTCACCCTGGCTGGTCCACTTCAACAGCGGCTCCTGCAATGGGTGCGACATCGAGATCCTGGCCACGCTCGCTCCGCGCTATGACCTGGAGCGTTTCGGGGTGAAGCTGCAGGGCTCTCCCCGGCACGCGGACGTCCTCATCTGCACGGGCCCTGTCACGCGCCAGGCGCGTGACAGGCTTCTCCGCACCTACGAGCAGATGCCTGCTCCGAAGTTCGTGATCGCGGTTGGATCGTGCAGCATCTCCGGTGGAGCGTTCCATGGCTGCTACAACATCGTGGGAGACGTCGGCGATGTAATCCCCGTCGACGTGTACATACCCGGCTGCCCGCCGCGGCCGGAGGCGATCATCGACGGCGTGGTGCAGCTTCTGCAGAAACTGAAGCCGCCCAAGGCCGCGCCAACGAAATCCGCGGAATACCGCGGCGCCGGGAAATCCGCGGAAGACCGCGGCGCGGGGGGCACGCCATGAGCGTCGATACAACCCTTGGCAGCATGACGGAGCTGTTGAAGCCCTGGACCGTCCTGTCCCGACCGGTCAGCGACACCCGTCTGGAGGTGGAGACGACCGCGGAGAACATCGTCCCGGCGGTCGGCGCGCTGAAGGGCGCGCAGTGGGGGTTCCTGTCGGCCATCACCGGGCTCGACCATGGCGCCGCCGTCAAGGCGGATTCCGGTGCCGCCGCTTCCGGCGCCGCCCCGCCCAGCCGGCAGAGCCCGCCCGCAATGGCGGCGGCTTCGAAGTGCTCTATCACTTCTGCCGCGGACCCTCGGTCCTCACCTTCCGGGTGAAGCTGCCCCGGGAGACTCCCACGGTGCCGACCCTGAGCACCCTCGTGCCTTCGGCGCTGATCTATGAAAAGGAGCTTGCGGAAACATTCGGCGTCACGATCGAGGGCCTGCCTGACAGGAGGAGGCAGTTCCTTTCCGATGACTGGCCGACGAATCTCTACCCGATGAGAAAGGACTTTTCTCCCGGCTCGGCTGAAGGGATTGCGCGGGCAGCCCCCGTGGCTCCCCCTGTCGAGAGAAGAGGGACGCCGGGCACATTCATCGTCCCCATCGGGCCCCAGCATCCTGCCCTGAAGGAGCCCGGGCACTTCGAGCTCACCGTGGACGGTGAGATCGTCACGCACGCCAGCATCCGGCTCGGCTACGTGCACCGCGGCATCGAGAAAGGCGCCGAGGATCGAAGCTGGATCCACAATGTCTACCTCATGGAGCGCATCTGCGGCATCTGCTCCCACATCCACTCCACCGCCTACGTGCTGGGCGTGGAGAAGCTCGCGGGGACCGCCGCGCCGCCGCGGGCACAGGCCATCAGGACCATCTTCGCGGAGATGGAGCGCATCCACAGCCACTTACTCTGGCTGGGTGTCGCCGCGCACGAGGCGGGATTCGACACGCTTTTCATGTACAGCTGGAGGGACCGGGAGACCATCATGGACCTCCTGGAAGAGATATCCGGCAACCGGGTGAACTACTCGGTGAATCTCCTGGGCGGCGTGAAATACGACATCGACGCAAAGGGCGCGGACTCGCTCCGCCGCGGCCTGGACTTCCTGGAAAAGCGCACGCGCCACTATCTGAAGATCGTCACGAGCGATGAGAGCTTCCTCCGCCGCACGCGCGGCGTGGGAGCCATCACCTTCGAACAGGCCAACATCCTGGGGACCGTCGGGCCCACGGCGCGCGCGTCCGGGGTTTCCCGGGACCTGCGCGTGGAGGCGCCGTACATGGCCTACCCCGACTTCCCGGTCAAGACCGTGCTGGACACGAGGTGCGACCTGGAGGCGCGCTTCGTCGTCCGCATCAACGAGCTGTTCGAATCGTACCGGCTCATCCACGCGATTCTCGAACGGCTCCCGCCGGGAGACCTCGCCGCTGCCCTGCCCCGCCGGGTGCCGGAGGGCGAGGTGATCAGCAGGGTGGAGGCGCCGCGCGGCGAGCTGTTCTACTTCATCAAGAGCACCGGCGGGGTGAAACCGGACAGAGTGAAGGTGCGCACGCCCAGCCTGTGCAACTGGGCGGCGGTGCTCAGCGTGGCCGTGGGTCACAAGCTGGCCGACATCCCGATGATCATGGTGGGAATCGATCCCTGCTTCTCCTGCAACGACCGCTCGATCACGGTCCGGCGCCGTGACGGAGACGAGCACTGGACCTGGGAAGAGCTCAGGCGCTACGGGATCTCGTACTACGGAGGGGAGGCATGAACGTCGTCCTCGCGATCGTGGCAATGCTGATCTTCCCCGGCGGGTTGTTCGTGATCGTCGGCAGCCTGGCGTACGAATACGTGGACCGCAAGCTCGTGGCCCGGTTCCAGAACAGGGTGGGACCCCGATGGTTCCAGCCGCTCGCGGACCTGGTGAAGCTCCTCGTGAAGGAGGAGATCGTACCGGCCGGGGTGAACCGGGGCCTGTTCATCTGGCTGCCGGTCGCCGCGCTGGCCGCGACGTTCACGGCAGCCCTGTACATCCCGATGGCGGGTCTTGCCCCCACGTGGGGGTACCGCGGGGACCTCGTGGTGACCGTCTACCTGCTCATGATGATGACGCTCTGCATCGGTCTTGCCGGCGCGAACACCGCTGACAGGTTCTCCCTTGTCGGGTCCACGCGCGCCCTCACCCAGCTTTTCTCCTACGAGGCGCCGTTCCTGCTGGCCCTGCTGGGGCCGGCAATCGCCGCCGGGACCTGGCGGATCTCCGAGGTCAACGGGTACGCGCGGGAGAGCATGTGGATGATCGTCACGCAGCCGCTCGGGTTCCTCGTTGCGCTGATCGGCCTGATGGGCAAGCTGGAGCTGCCCCCATTCGACGCGCCCGAGGCGGAAACGGAGATCGTCTCCGGCGCGCTCACCGAGTACAGCGGCCGCGGGCTCGCGTTTTTCCGCCTCGGCAGGGACATCGAGCTCCTGGTGGGCCTGACCCTGATCTCGGCCTTCTACCTCGGGGGCCTGGCCAATCCCCTGCAGTTCGTGCTGAAGACAATAGCACTGCTCTTCATCACGGCGGCCCTCCAGTCCCTCTTTGCCCGCCTGCGCATCGACCAGACCGTGGGTCTCTGGTGGCGCGCGGGGGCGGTGCTGGCGCTCGTGCAGCTCCTGATCCTGATCGGCCTCCGGGCCCTGGGGGTGCATCTATGAAAATCGCCTCGATGCTGAACGACGTCTTCGCCTCCCTCTTCAAGCGGCCCTTCACCGAGCTCTATCCCTACGCCGTGCACCCCGCCCCCGCGCGCCTGCGCGGCAAGCTCCTCTGGGAGGAAAGCAAGTGCAAGGGGTGCATGCTCTGCGTGAAGGACTGCCCCGCCCGGGCAATCGAGATCGACGTGGCGGACAGGGCGGCGAAGAAGTACGTGTTCCACTACCACATCGACAGGTGCATCTACTGCGCCCAGTGCGTGGCGAGCTGCAAGGAGAACGCGCTCTCCATGTCGAGCGAGCTCTACCACCTCGCCTCGACGGACAAGAAGAAGTTCACCGAGGTCTACCGCGGCGCGGGGGAAGGCGCCTGCGTGGAGGAAGCGGCCCCCGAGGAAGAGGCGCCGTAGGATATCTCCGCCCTGGCGAGTGAAGGCCTGCCCTTGGGCACGAGGTCCCCGCTCACGGGCACGGGCACGATGACAAAGGGAATGCCGAGCTGGTGCAGCCGCCTCTGCACGGCAAAGGTGACATAGTTGTAGAGCACGCGGGAGAGTATGGTCTCCTCTTTGAAGACGATACGGCCGCCGAAGAAGATGCAGTTCGGGTAGTCGGTGAACATCTTTCCGGCCAAGCCGCAGATCTCATCCACCACGTCGGTGCCGATCAGGGGAAAGCCGCGGCCGTAGAGCCCCTCGCTGCGCACGAAGCTCACGTACCTGTCCAGACTCTCCTTGATGTGCGTCTCGAGCTTTTCCAGCTCGTCTTTTCCCTTGAAACGCTCCGCGTCGATGATGCCTGCCTGGATGAAGAAAAAATTCCGCACCCCCTTGCCGAAAAGACGCACCACATTGAAAAGCGTATGCAGGCCCATCCCGTTGTAGCCGCTGACCAGGATCACGGCCGTCTTTGCCCGGGGGCTGTAGCGGGGGCTCCTGCGCCTGCCCTTCCCGCCATGGTTGTCGGCCCGGGAGGCCTCCACCACCTGTACAAGGGTGTCGAGGTGAGTCAACTGCTTCTGCGTCTGCCTGTAAAACCGCCTGATCGCAACCGCCACGAGCATGAGGGATCCGGTGACGAACAGCGTGATCCAGCCGCCTTCTCCGAACTTGATCACGATCATCGTGAGAAGAATGAAAACCGTGAGCACGAGCCCGACGCCGTTCACCAGTATCTTCCTCCACCAGCGGCGCTCGGTCTGCCGGGCGCGCCACCAATGCAGCACCATTCCGAGCTGTGAAAAGAAGAAAGTGATGAAGACGTTGATGCTGTAGAGGACGACCATGAACTTGACGGATCCCCGCGTGAGGAAAAGGAGAATGAGTGCCGCAGCCCCGGTGAGCAGAATGCCGTTCTTGATGACGAACCGCTCACTGAGGAGGCTGAACTGCTGGGGAAACCACCGGTCCATGGACATGTAGGAGAGCACGCGGGGAGCGCTGAGAAAGCCTGTCTGTGCCGCCGCGAAGAGGAGAGCCGCCTCGGAAAGGAGCGTGAGCGTCACGAAAACGCCGCCCATTGGGCCCCACCCCGCCGGTGAGCCGGCCGAACAGGGTGGCGTTCAACGTCTTGCCCGCCTCGTGGCGCACGTCGAAGATCAGGTAGCCGATCATCAGGCCCGCGGCCAGAAAGGCCAGGGAGATCGCCATGTAGCGCATCGTGGTCTTGGCCGTCTTGACTCGGGGCTCGCGAAGGATCGGCATGGCATTGCTCACCGCTTCGATGCCGGTGAAGGTCCCCGCCCCCATGCTGTACGCGCGCAGTATCAGGAACAGGACCCCGAAGCTCCCCACTTCCACCGAGGTCTGCCGCACCTCCTGGGCCGTCCGGGAGGCAAGCACGCCGAACTGAGGAATATTGGCCGCAACGGCGTAGACCACGGCGACAACATGCATGAGGATGAAGATCAGAAAGACCGGCGTGAGGGTCATGACGGATTCCCTGACACCCCGGAAGTTCAGCAGGATCAGAAGAATCACGCCGCCTGCGGCAACCACGAGCTTCAGCGGCTGGTAGCTTATGGGCAGGGAGCTGAAGATTGCGTCGGTCCCGCTCGCAATGGAAAGCGCGATGGTGAGAACGTAGTCCACCAGCAGCGCGCACCCCGAGGCCATGCCCAGCGTCGGGTTGAGAAGCTTGCTCGCAACGACGTAGCCCCCGCCGCCGCCCGGGAACACCTCGACGATCTGCGAGTAGCTTGCCGCGATCACGAATATCGTGAGCGCAGTGGCGGCCGCCACGAAGATCCCCAGGGGCACGTGGTTCCCCAGGGCGAGAAAGGCCTCCTCGGGGCCGTAGCTGGAGGAGGTCAGCCCGTCCGAGCCCAGGCCCACCCATGCAAGGAGGGCGACAAGGGATATCTTCTGAAAGAGCGCGGGATCGTCGACGGAGCGCGCGCCGCCGATCACGAAGTCTTTCACACGGTGCAGGATTCGGGACGCTGTCGTCATTCAGTGGGATCTTACCCGTGTCCGTGGCGCGGATGCAATCCCCGACACGCCTTGAATTGGACGTTTCGCGAGTGTACAATGTCTAGGCGCGATTCAACCTGGTCTCAAGGAGCAAGAGATGTTTGCCGGTAAAACCCTGCTGGAAGTCCTCGCAATGGGCGGAATCACGATGTACGTGCTTCTGCTCTGCTCCGTTCTCTCTCTGGGCGTCATCATCGACCGGCTGGCCAGCTATTGGAGAAAGTCGCGCGTGCAGCGTGACGCGTTCATGGACCGGGTCAGGGACGAGCTGAAGAAGAAGGACCTCGAGCGGGCCGTCGAGATCTGCCGCGACGTCGAGGCTCCCTTTGCAAAGGTCGTGCTCGCCGGCCTCGAGAAGGCGGGGCGGACCGAGAAGCTCATCACGGGGGTCATGGAGCGGCAGATCACCATGGAGGTGGGCAAGCTGGAACGGCTCACGAGCATCGTGGGCACCATCGGCAACATCGCCGTGTATGTCGGGCTGTTCGGCACGGTGCTGGGAATCATCCGCGCTTTCCACGACATCTCCCTCGCGGGTACCGGTGGAATGGACGTGGTCATCGGAGGCGTGGCGGAAGCGCTCATCACCACGGCAACCGGTCTGGCGGTCGCCGTGCCGTCGGTCGTGCTGTACAACTATTTCAGCAGGCGTATCGAGCGTTTCGTGAGCGACATGCAGCTCGCCGCCTCGGAGGTCGTCGACCTGGTGGCCAGATAACATGCGGACCTACCGTCATCGCCGCCGCGAGCTCTTCGAGGGCATCAACATCACCCCTTTCACGGACGTGGTGCTCGTCCTGCTGATCATCTTCATGATCGCCACCCCCCTCCTGATCCGCTCGGAGATCAAGGTGAACCTGCCCCGCACGTCGAACGCCGAAGCGGCGCCGCAAAAGACCCTGGTGATCACGATCGATGCGGCGGGCGGCGTGTACGTGGAGGGCGCGCGCACGGCGCTCGCAAACCTCAGGCCCGGTCTTGTCGCGGCGCTTGCGAAACGCCCCGGCTCGCCGGTGATCATCATGGGGGACAGGGACGTGCGCTACGACCTCGTGATCAGGGTGCTGGAAATCGCCCGTTCAGCCGGGGTCAACCGTCTCTCCCTGGCGGTGGAAGTCAGAAAGTAGAGCACGGCCCCGGAGGCGGACCGGCCTGAATCCGCGGAGTACCGCGGCGCGGCCTGAATCCGCGGAGTACCGCGGCGCGGCGTTCCCGCGAGTAACACGAAACGCCGCCGAATGTGTTTCATCCCTCGACAGGCCGGTATCCGGCCGCTTATACTGCGCATGATCGATCACAAAGGAGGCTGCCATGGATCAACGGTCGAGGTCCGCCCTCGTGGTGGGAACGATCCTCATCCTGCTGGGAGTATTCTTCCTGGTCACGCGGTTCGTGCCGGGTATCCTGGACACGTTCTCCTGGCCGTTCGTGGTCATTGGAGTCGGCGTCATCTTCATGATCCTGGCCATTGCCACGTGGACCCCCGGATTGGCGGTGCCCGCGTGCATCATCGCCGGCATCGGCTGCATTCTCTACTGGCAGAACAGCACGGGCCAGTGGTGGACGTGGTCCTTTGCATGGGCGCTCATTCCCGGTTTTGTCGGCGTGGGAGTGGCGGTGAGCGAGCTTCTGGAGGGACGCCCGCTCAAAGCGCTGGTAGAAGGGGGCTGGCCCATCGTCATCAGTCTCCTGCTGTTCTTCCTCTTCGGCTCCTTCTTCGGCGGCGTGCCCTGGCTGGGTCCCTGGTGGGCCGTGGTTCTTATCGCGATCGGCGTCCTCGTGATTCTGCAGCCTCTGATTAGAAAAGGAAAGGGAAACTGACATGAGACGTTGGAGCTTCGTTGTCGGGGCAGTCCTCATCGTTCTCGGGGTGCTGGCAATCCTCCAGACGGCACTGAACGTCCTGGGCGTCGCGTTCCGCATCGGCTGGATCTTCTGGCCCCTGCTGCTTATCGGCGTGGGCGTCTGGTTCATCATGGGCTTTGCCGGCGGCGGCTTCGCCCGGGGCGATCGCGGGGGCGTGACACGCGAGCAATCCGCCCTCCCCCTCGAGGGCGCGACCGAGGCAGCCATCACCGTCCGGCACGGTGCCGGTCGGCTCACGATGAGCGGCGGTGCCGGTTCCGACCAGCTCCTGACCGGCAGCTTCGGAGGCGGGCTGGACGCCACCCGCAGGAGTGAGGGCGGCAGGCTCACGGTGGACATGAGGGTGAAAGACCGTGACGTGTCGCATTACATCTTCCCGTGGGGCCGCGGCTGGGCAGGCGTGCTGGACTGGGATATCGCGCTGAATCCCTCCATTCCCCTTTCCCTGCGCCTGGAGACGGGGGCAAGTGAAAGCAGGCTGTCCCTCACGGACGTTCAGGTACGCGAGCTCAGCATCAAGACCGGCGCAAGCTCCACGACCGTCGACCTTCCCCGGGCAGCGGGCTTCACTCGTGTGCACGTGGAGTCCGGCGCCGCCGCAATAAAGCTCCGGGTGCCGCAGGGCGTGGCCGCGTCCATCCAGGTGAAGAGCGCGCTGGCCGGTATTCACGTGGACAAGGCCCGATTCCCCCTCGCCGCCTCCGGCTACGCCTCCGCGGACTATGCCGGGGCCGCAAACAAAGTGGAAATCTTCGTCGAGACGGGCGTGGGATCGGTGGACATCTATTAGCGCGCCGCCCGAAGGCGTAGCCAAGGATGGCGAGGTCGGCCGAGGCCAGGGATGGCCGAAAGGCCGACGCGGCTATCCACGCGAGGGTTTGGCTGCCTTTTGCTTGCCATCGCCCTGCAGGGCTAATCGCGGACGCCGGCGCTCTTGAATCCGCGGAATACCGCGGCGCTTTGCCTTTCCCGTGAGGCGCAAGTATCTTATTCCCACAGGAGTAGAGACTGCTGCACCCCGGCAGGGCGCTTGCGTTTCCCAAGGGCAGGCTTCTGGCGCTGCTCGTGATCGGAACGGCGGTGCTTTGTTCCTGCCAGGTTCGGGGTGCCAGGACGAGCGTTTTCCTTCGGGCGCTTGCCCCCGGTCCGGCCTCATCTGCTACCTCGCACCAGAAGGGAACATCAGGCTCATCGATCCCAGAACCGGACACCAGCGGGCCCTCACCGACGATGCCGGGCAGGAACGCGGATGGCGCGGTGGTCTACGCCGCCCCGACGTGGTCTCCGGACAGCTCGCTCATAGCCTTCGCGCGCATTTCCGTGAGCGGAGACGCGACCCTCAACGACGCGTCCCTGTACACCGTGGCTATCGATGGAAAACGGCTCTCGCGCCTGCTCTCCGGCACACGGCTGCAGCCATTCTATCTCTTCTGGTCACCGGATTCCCGCCGTGTCAGCCTGCTCTCCCAGGTGCGCGGGGAGAACGCGCTGGAGCTCGGCATTGCCACGGCGGGCGCCGATGGAGACTATCGCAGCCTGGACGGTGGAGCTCCTGTGTACTGGGACTGGCTGGGTGACGGCCGGACGGTGGTCGCGCATGTGAATGGAGGAAGGAACGCGAGGGGCGATGAGAGACTGTCTGTCCTGAAAGTCGACTCGGCGTCTGTTCGCTCGGACGTCAATGTGGAAGGCGGCTTCTTCCAGGCGCCGAATATCTCACCTGACGGCAGGAGTTTTGTCTACGCTTCTTCCAGCCTGTCGGGCTTCACGCTGCACCTTCGCGCCCTTGACGGCTCCGCGGACCGCGACATCGCGACGGGTGAAGGGGGGACCTTCTTCTCCCTCTCGTCGGACGGGAAGCGTCTTGCCTACCTTTCCGCCGCTGCCATGCAGCCGTTTCCCCTCGGCAAGCTCACGATCGTGGACCTTGCCGGAAGCGCAAGAGCCAGGACAGTGGAGGACGCGCCCGTGCTGGCGTTCTTCTGGGCTCCCAACGGCCGCAGCCTGGCCTACATCGTGCCGGAGACCAACGGGAATATCGACCCGCAGTTCCTGCACTCCGATGAGACTCCCTACCTGAGGCTGGTCGGCTGTGACGCGGCCACCGGGCAAGACGTGGACCATCGCCCGGTTTCCGCCCACGCGCGGTATCTTCAGTGTTCTCCCGTTCTTCGATCAGTTCCAGCGGTCCGCGACAATATGGTCGCCGGACAGCCGTTACATCCTGTTCACCGCGCTGACAATGGATGGATCCCCGGGCCTTTTTATTGCGCGAGCCGACCGCACGGTCACGCCGCGGTTTCTCACTGACGGGGATTACGCCTTCTGGTCCTGGAAGTAGTGGGAAGCTGACCGCGGCGGGGAGCCAAGAATAAGAAACATGCTCAAACGTACGTTTGAGCATGTTCGAGCTACGTACCCTGGCAGGCGTGAATGTACATTTGAACGCGTTCAGCCCTATGGCTGCACTCAGCCCTATGGCTGTACTCAGCCCTCGTTGGCTGTACTCAGCCCTTGACCAGCGTGTCGGTGTAGGCCAGTCCCTTCTCGATGGTCTCTACCATCTCGTCGATCTGCTGCTTGTTGATGATGATGGGCGGCGAGATGAATATGTAGTCCCAGTTGCAGTACAGGTACAGGCCGTTGTCCATGAATATCTTGCCCAGGGGACCCGAGACATTGCGGATCGAGTCATTGAAACCGGCAAGCGGCGTCTTGGTCTTCTTGTCCGCCACCAGCTCGATGCAGGCCCACAGGCCCACGCAGCGGGTGTCCCCCACCGAGGGGTGCTTGCCCTCGAGCTCCTTGAGCTTCTTCGCGAGGTAGCGGCCGTTCTCCGCCGACTGCTCGATGAGGTTTTCCTTCTTGTAGACCTCGATGTTGGCGATCCCGCAGGCGCACGCCAGCGCGTGGCCGGTGTAGGTAAGGCCGCTCACGAACTTCCGCTCCTGGAAGTAGTCCCAGATCTTCTTGCTCCAGATCGTGGCGCCGAGCTGAATGTAGCCGGAGGTGATGCCTTTGGCCGTGCTGATGATGTCCGGCACGATGTCGTAGTGATCGATGCCGAACCATTTTCCCGACCGGCCCCAGGCGGCCATGACCTCGTCCGAGATGAGAAGGATCCCGTTCTCGTCGCAGAGCTGGCGCAGGCCCTTCATGTAGCTCTTGGGCGGCGGGATGATCCCGTTGGTGCCGACGATCGGCTCGATGATGATGGCGGCGACACTCTTGGGGTTGTCGTACATGAGCTGCTCTTTGAGAACGGCGAGAGTCTTCTGGCCGCACTCCTCCTCGTCCTTTGAGCCGAAGGGGCAGCGGTACGGATACGGACCAAAGAAGTGCACCACACCGGGGATGCCCGGCTCTGCGGGCCAGCGGCGCGGGTCTCCCGTCAACGTGATGGCTCCCGCCGTGGCGCCGTGGTAGCTCTTCCAGGCCGCGTAGATCTTGTGCCGGCCGGTGAACCAGCGCGCGGACTTGATGGCGTTCTCGTTCGCCTCGGCCCCGCCGTTGGTGAACAGCACGTAGTCCAGGTCTCCCGGGGTCACCTCTGCCACCATTGCGGCGAGCTTTGACTTCGCCTCGGTGCTGAACCCGGGGGACACGAAGCAGAGCTTGTCCATCTGCGCCTTCATGGCGTCAATGACGTGCTTGTTGCCGTGCCCCAGGTTGATGTTCAGGAGTCCCGCGCAGCCGTCCATGATCCGGCGGCCGTCCGTGTCGTACATGTAGATGCCGTCGGCATGATCGATCACCTTGGGCAGCCAGCCGCCCTGGGCCTTCCAGCTGTAGATGACGTGTTCGCGGTCCAGCTTCTGCAGTTGCTCGGTATTCATTCCCTCTCCTCTCCCCTCAGAGCTCGTTCGCCGTTTTCAGCAGGGCGTGCAGAAGCACGTTCGCCCCCGCCTCGCAATCGCTCCCATTTTGTGTTTTCCACTTCGACATGGCTCCGGCCGCCGATGCTCGGCACGAATATCATTGCCGTGGGGCATACCTGGTTCATGTAGCTCGCATCGTGCCCGGCGCCGCTCACCATGTGCAGGTGTGGAGTAGCCCAAGTTCCTTCGCGGTGTCCAGCACCCTCTGCACCAGCTTCTCGTCGAATGGCGCGTGGGCAACACGCCACGTTTCGTCTATCCGCATCGGGGTTCCCCGGCGCCCGGCTATCCCGGCAAAATCCTTCTTCAAGAGCTCCCAGGCTTTCAAGGCATGGTCGTCATCCCAGGACCGAATGTCAACGGTGAAATGCACCTTGTCCGGAATGATGTTGCGCGAGTTGGGATAGTTCTGGATCTCCCCGACCGTGGCGACCATGTTGCCCTTCATCCGATCCGGCAGCGTGTTCACCGCGAGGATCATCTCCGCGGCGGCGCACAAGGCGTCCTTCCTGCCCTCCATGGGGGTCGGGCCCACCTGGTTCGCCTCCCCCTCCAGGTACACGTCGTACCAGTGCAGGCAGAGGATGCCCTTGGGAGCGCCGATGGTCTTGCCCTGCCTCTCCAGCATGGGGCCCTGCTCGATATGGTACTCGAAGTACGCATGCGCGGGCCATTTCTTCGCCGGGATCGTGCCCTTGTATCCGATCCGCTGCAGCTCCTCCCCGAATACCTTCCCGTCCTTGTCCGTCCGCGCGTACACCCAGTCGCGCTGCAGCGCGCCGGCCCACACTCCCGATGCCACCATGGCGGGCGCGAACCGCGAGCCTTCCTCATTTGTCCAGTCCACGATGTACAAGCGGCCGCTCGGTCTGCACCTTGTTGTCGTGAGGGTGCGCATGACCTCCAGGGCGCCCATGACCCCGAGGATCCCGTCGAACCTGCCGCCCCGGGGCTGGGAGTCCACGTGGGAGCCGCTCATCACGGGGGGAAGAGCGTCGTTCGTTCCCGGTCCTGCGGCCGAAGATGTTGCCCATCTCGTCGATGGTCACGCTCGAAGTCGATCTCCTTCAGCCACTTCACGAAGAGATCGCGCGCTCTCTTGTCCTCGTCCGACAGGGTGAGCCGCTGCACGCCGCCGCCGGCGTGGCGCCGATCTTCGCCATCTCCTCCAGGCTGGCGCGCAGACGCGCGCCGTTGACCCGCAGCTTTGATGTGTCCATGCGTTGCCCTCCCGAAAAAGCGCTCAATACGCGGCGAGCGGTTCTCTCTTGACGAACCTGCCCCTGCCCACCTCGCCGACGAACTTCATCTGGTCACCGGACCACTCCGCCACCCGCTTGCCGCGGGAGTACACGATCTCCGGCATCCCGGTCATCTCGAAGCCTTCCCACGGCGTGTAGTCCACGTTCTGGTGGAGCTTCTTCTGCGTGATCGTGAACTTGCGCTTCGGGTCGAAGACCACGATATCGGCGTCCTTGCCCGCGGCGATGGCGCCCTTGTTCTTCAGGCCGAACATCCGGGCCGTTCCCGTGGAGAGGACTTCCACCATTCTCTCCAGGGTGATGCGCCCCTTCACCACGCCTTCGGTGTGCAGGAGCATCAGCATGGTTTCGATGCCGGGGGCGCCGTTGGGGATCTTCTTGTAGTCATCCTTGCCGGCCATGTCCTTCTGCCCCTTGAAGTTGAACGGGCAGTGGTCAGTGCCCACTGTCTGCACGTCTCCGTCCCGCAGGCCCTGCCAGAGCTCGTTGCAGCTCTCCTGCGGACGAAGCGGCGGGGACATCACGTACTTGGCGCCGTTCCAGTTCGGCTCATTGTATCGGTCTTCAGTCAAAGTCAGGTACTGCGGACAGGTCTCCGCATGGATCTGTACACCACGGTCCCGGGCCTCCTTGATTGTCCAGAGACCCCTGGCCGACGAAAGGTGCACCACGTAAATCCTGCTGCCGGTGAACTCGGCCGCCTTCGCCGCCCGATACACCGCTTCCTCTTCCGCCATGATCGCGTGGGCCCGTGCATGATCCATCGGCGTGAGCTTTCCCTCCGCCGCGAGCTGTTCGTTCAGCCGGCGGATCATGTCGAAGCTCTCCGCGTGCACCTGCACGAGACCGCCATGTTTCTTCGTCTCCTCCAGGAGCCGGATCATGGTGTAGTCATCCACCCGGAAGTCGTAAAAGAGGAAGATCTTGAAGCTCGGGGTGCCGTACTCGTTGATGGCCTTCTTCACTTCCTCGATCACCTCGGGACGCGCGTCCGTGACGCCGGGGTGAATGCTGTAGTCCACGACGGTCTTCCCGTCCGCCTTGCCTTTCTGGCGCTCCACCGCGTCGCGGAGCATCTCTCCCTTTCCCTGGAGGCTGAAGTCGATGATGGAGGTGGTGCCCCCGCAGGCGGCGGCAATGGAACCGGTCTTCCAGTCGTCCGAGGATGTGGTGCCCATGAAGGGCATGTCGATATGAGTGTGTGGATCGATGGCGCCCGGCAGGATGTACTTGCCGGCTGCGTCCACCGTCTCGTCAGCCTTGACGGCAAGAGCGGTGCCGATGGACTTTATCGAATCCCCCTCCACGTAGACATCCGCCGTGAACGAGCCGGTGGATGTGACGACACGACCGTTTTTCAGTAGAACGCTCATGTGTGTGTTCCTCCTTTTTGCTTACGCGCCGGTGAATTGACTCACCTTGATCTGCCGTTTCGTTCCCGGATCCTTGACCGGCGTTTCCTGCCGCTTCCAGCCCCGGGGCATCTCCTTGTAGGTGATGAGGTCGGGGACCGGACAGATGAAGTTGCAGATCATGCAGCTCAGGCACTTGTCCTCCGTCAGCTTGGGCCGGCGCTTTTCCGCTTCCCACTCCAGGGCCTGGCCGCCGGCGTCACGGCACACGATGTAGCACTGTCCGCAGCCGATGCATTTTTCCAGGTCATACTGCGCCACGCCCTGCCGCTTCAGATCGAAGTGATCAGTGGTCTGCAGGTGCGGCAGTGTCTTTCCGATCAGGTCCGCCATGCTCGTGATGCCGCGGGACACCATGTAGTCGGTGATGCCCTCGATCATGTCTTCCACGATCCGGTAACCATAGTGGATGATTCCCGTGGTCACCTGGAGCGTCGTGGCTCCCACCAGCAGGTATTCGAGCGCGTCCACCCAGGTCTCTATGCCGCCCATGGCAGAGAGTGGCAGATCGAGCTCCTTGCACTGCGCCATTTCCGCAATGAAGTGAAGGGCGATGGGTTTTATCGCGGCGCCCGAGTAACCGCTCATTGCACCCACGCCGAAGACATTGGGCCGGGGGACAAGGTCATCGAGGCCGATCCCTGATATCGCCCGGAAGGTATTCACCGCCGAGATTCCGTCCGCCCCGCCCTTCTTGGCAAAGAGCGCCGGCTCGGTCATGTCGGTGATGTTCGGGGTCATCTTGGCGAGCACGGGAATCTTCACGGCTTTCTTCACCGTGGCGGTGAACTTTTCAAGAAGGTGGAACGCCTGCCCCACCTTGTGTCCCGAGCCCTCCACGGTCATGTGGGGGCAGGAGAAGTTCAGCTCGAGCATGTCCGCCCCGTGATCTTCACTCGCCTTGGCCAGGTAGCCCCACTCATCGTTGGAGAATCCCATGATGCTCGCAATGATGGGGCGGTCAGGGTACTTCTTTTTCAGATAGAGGAAATCCGCCAGGTTGTCCTTCAGAGGACGATCCGATATCTGCTCCACGTTCTGCAGCCCCACCACGTGCTTGTCCTCGTAGTGATAGGGGCTCATGCGGGGAGAGGGATGGATGATCGGGATGCGGTCCGAATTCAGGGTCTTGTAGCACACCCCTGCCCAGCCGTGCTCATACGCTTTTTCCACCATTTCGGCGCTGTTCGACACCGGCGAGGAGGACAGCAGGAAGGGGTTCCTGAATCTCACGCCGCAGAAGCTCACCGAAAGGTCGGTCTTGTGATTTGTCCCCATTGCTTTCCTCCTTCAGCTCAGGGCTTCGCGGATTGCCCGCGCGGCCAGCTTGCCGTCCTGCACCGCATCAACCACCAGGGCAGGGCCCCGGACTATGTCTCCGCCTGCAAAAGTAGTCTTCGCGGAGGTCTTCCGTGTCTTCTCATCCGCGACAATCAGGCCTCGCCGGTCCACCGCGACCATCCCCGACCAGTCGGCGGGATCGGGGCGATTGCCGATTGCCTCTATGGCAAGCTGGGCCTCGAGGGTCCACTCGGAACCCTTGATTTCGGCAGGCGCTCGGCGCCCGGAGGCATCTGGTTCACCCAGGCGGGTCCGCACGAGGGCAAGTCCCTTCAGCTTCCCCTGGCCGTCAGCCAGGTACTCTTTCGGCTGGTTGAGAAGAAGGAAATGGACTCCTTCACGGAGAGCGGCAAGGCGCTCCTCTTCCTCCGCCGGCATCTGGGCAAAGGAGCGGCGGTACACGAGGTAGGCGTCCCTGGCCCCCAGCTTCAGGGCGGACTCCACGCAGTCCATGGCAACGCTTCCTCCGCCGATGACAGCTACAGCCTTGCCTTCGACCATCCGTGACAGCTTGTCATAAGCCTCTTCCCTCAGCAGGGCGAGAAACTCCACTGAAGTGAGGACGCCTGCTACCTTGTCGGCTCCGGGGATACGCTCGGCTCCCCAGAGTCCCGGCGCGATGAAGGCTGCCTTGAAGCCTTCATTGAGCAGCTTCTCCGCGCCTTTGGCGCCATCAATACGGGTATTGCAGATGAACTTGACGCCAAGGAACTCCAGGTCCGCCAGTTCGTGCGCAAGGAAGCTCCTGTCGAACCGGTAGGCGGGCACACCGTAGCGGATGACGCCTCCCGGCTCCCCGCGCTCCTCGAATACCGTCACCTGGAACCCGGACTTGGCCAGCTCAGCGGCGCAGGACAGGCCTGCCGGCCCGGAGCCTACAACCGCGACCTTTTCCGGCCGCGCCGCCGGCTTGTCGAATGCCCTGAATCCGGTTTTCCATCCATGCTCGATCAGGGCGCGCTGGATCCTGCCGATCTCTATGGGCCTGCCGATGCCGGTGGCGCTGCACTCCTTCTCGCACAACCGGGAGGTCGGACAAAGGACCCCGCATGCCCCGCCGAGGGAGTTGTTCGACTTCACCGTGCGGATGGCACCCGTAATGTTGCGCAGGCGAAGCTTGCGGATAAAGGTGCCGGGATCAGTCTCCGCGGGACATCCCTTGGAGCAGGGAGCATCGTGGCACAGGAGGCAGCGATCTGCCTCGGCCATGGCCTGCCACAGATCGAATCCCTTCTCCATCTGTTGGAAGCGCTCAAGCTGGATCACTGCGGAGCCTCCTTGAAAAAAGTATTGGCGTCTGCCGGTTCCGGGGAATTGCTCCCCTGCCGGCACGCGGAAACGACTGCGCTTCTTGAAGAATTTGAATGCCGTCCGCCGGGACTGTGTGACCCGCCCACCACGATCCGGCCTGCTGCGCATGCCGCAGGGGGACCAGGCCGCAGCGGTTTGCCGCAGCGGACTCCCGGATTATAGGTCCAGTTGCTCCATTTGTAAACAAAAATAAACGCGAGCAAAAATGATTTGACGGCTTTTTTCTGTTTGTCCTATAATCAGCCAAAGGAGACACACATGCCACGAGTGATCCGTTGCGGCCTGATCCAGGCCTCGAACCCCACGCACGAGGGCTCCCTCCAGGAAATCAAGGAGAAGATGATCCAGAAGCACATGCCCCTTATCGACGAGGCGGGCAAGAAGGGAGTCCAGGTCCTGTGCCTGCAGGAGATATTCCACGGCCCCTATTTCCCGGCGGAGCAGGACATCAAGTGGTACAAGACCGCCGAACCGGTGCCGGGACCCATCACGGAGAGGATGGCCCCGATTGCGAAGAAGTACCGCATGGTGATGATCCTGCCCGTCTACGAGATGGAGCAGGAGGGCGTGTACTACAACACCGCGGCGGTGCTCGATGCAGACGGGAAGTACCTCGGGAAGATGCGCAAGGTGCACATTCCCCACACTTATCCCGCCTTCTGGGAGAAGTTCTATTTCAAGCCCGGCACGATTCCATTCCCCGTCTTCCAGACCGCGTATGCGAAAATCGGGATCTACATCTGCTACGACCGGCATTTTCCAGAGTGCGCGCGCATCCTGGCACTCAAGGGAGCGGAGATCCTGTTCAACCCTTCCGCCACGACCGAGGGCAAGTCCAAATACCTCTGGGAGCTGGAGCAGCCTGCCCAGGCGGTGGCAAACGGGGTGTTTATCGGGGCCAACAACAGGGTGGGAGTCGAAAAGCCCTGGGAGTTCGGCAAGTTCTACGGATCGAGCTACTTCGTGGATCCGCGCGGGAAGATTCTCGTCAAAGGCTCCGAGGACAAGGACGAGGTGGTAGTGGCAGATCTGGACATGGACCAGATCCGGGAAGTGCGCGACGGCTGGCAGTTCTTCCGTGACCGCCGCCCCGAGCTGTACACCGAAATCGGACAGCAACTTCCGTAAAGAGACGCCCGTTGTAAGGAAATAAAAAAGGCGCCGGGAACCCCGGCGCCTTTTTATTTCAGAAAGTCTCGTGGCTATGGGGCGCCTTCCGTACTTCCCTGTACTCGGCGCCCCTCGCCCTCCATGGCTACGCCTGCTTTTCTTTCAGCGCGCTCGCGAAGATCCACTCCAGCAGGAATGCAATGACAACCGAGAAGTACCAGATCACGCCGCCGGGGAACGGGATCTTCAGCGCCCCGATGTTGATGTACGCCATCTGGTTGATGAGCGCCGCGATAACGTAGCAGAGGATCCAGGTAAGGATCAGCGACACGTACGCCGAGACGCTCCACCCGTTGCGGAACCAGTACTTGCCCGAGCCCTTGGTAAACAGGGCCCCCATGTCGAGCTTCTGTCTATTCACGACCCAGTAGTTGGCGATCATGAGACCCGCAATCGGGCCCAGCAGGATGCCATAGTTCCCTGCCCACCCCTGGATGTAATTGACATACTGGGGGCCATTGCCGACCGCCCACCAGGGGGCCGCGAAGAAAGCGATGACCGAGCCGATGATGATGGCCGGCTTCCAGCGCAGCTTGAAGGTGGACATGAGGATATTGAACAGGGGAATAGAGTTCGCGGTCATGTCCGTGGACCAGGGTGCAAGGAACGCGAACAGCAGTCCGATGAGGGCGGGAATTATTCCCGGAGCGAACTTGACGATGATATCCTGCGGCAGAATTGTGCCTGTCAGCGCCACCGCGGTGAATCCGAGCGCGGTTCCCAGCATCTGGCAGAGAACGATTCCGACGAACAGCCCGATGCCGAATGCGCCCTTCTTCTGCGGGTTTATGCCGCGGGAGATATCCGAAATGTTCAGCGCGACTGTTGCCCACCAGTTCGTTTGAACGGCCAGATACGCCAGGAATGGCAAGGTAAGATAGCCCGCCTTGCTTACCCACAGGGTCGGGATATTCGGCTTGAACTCCCCACGGGTGAGCAGGAAAATGACCAGCCAGACGAAATAGACGAGCATGATCGGGCCGGCCCAATTGGCCATTTTCCCGATTCCCTGCAGCCCGAACAGCATGACCAGAACAAAGGAGCCCAGGTAAACGAGCAGGGCGATCCACAGGTAGCTGATGGAAACCGAGAGCACCTGGTCCTTGGGAATGCCGGGGATGAGGGAAACAACGATCATGGTCATTGCCAGGGAGCCTGCCCAGGCTTCCACGCCAAACCACACAAGTCCGGAGAGACCCCTCATGATGACCGGTATGTGCGTGCCGCGGAAACCGAAGGTGGATCTGAGCTGGACAGGGAAGGTGAGCGCGTGCCGCACACCTACCGTGCCGTTCAGCCACATGACCACTACCGCGGCCAGGTTTCCGACAAGCGAGCCCCAGAGCACCTGCCAGAAGTTCAGCCCGAGTCCCTGTCCGATGGGTCCCAGGAAGAACATCGGGATGCAGGTGTTCATGGAGAACATCATGAGCGTCCATGTCCACGTGCCGTACTTCTGGGCGCTGCGTGGAATGGGCATCAGGTCCGGGTTTTCTGTATACCCTTTCGGAACCACAGTCACGACGTCTGCCATAGTGCCTCCTTCTCATGAAAGGATTAGGTTAGTGTCCCACTATAAAACGGGTTTTTCGGGAAAGCAACATTTTTTTTATAAATATCCGATGATGGGGCTCAGCCGTCGGCCTGATGTTTGCATTGACGGGAGGCCTCGTTGGTGGTAATCTGGAATCAACCCCCAGATCAAGGAGATCTACATGACCCAGACAGCCATAAAACTTAAGTATTTCGCGGGCGGGTGGAAGGAATCTAAGACCACGAAATACATGGATTGTTTCGATCCCTCTACGGGCGAAGTGATCGCCCAGGCCCCCCAGTGCACCCCCGCGGAGGTGGAGGAGGCAATCGCGGCCGCAGCCGCAGCTTTTCCCGAGTGGTCGGACACGCCTCCCAGCAAGCGCGTACAGGTCCTTTTCCGAATGAAGAGCCTGCTGGACAAGCACCTGGATGAGCTGACCATGCTCGTCGCAAAGGAGCACGGCAAGGTCCTGGACGAGGCAATGGGAGATGCCATCAAGGTGACGGAGCTCGTGGAGTTCGCCTGCGGCATCCCCCACCTGATGAAGGGCCCTGCCATCATGAATGCCACGGCGGGCTATGACACCACCCAGTACATGGAGCCCCTCGGCGTTTTCGCCGGTATCGTGCCCTGGAATTTCCCCGCAATGCTGCCCATGGGCTGGGTTGCGCCCCTCTGCATTGCCACGGGAAACACGCTGGTGCTGAAGCTGGCAAGCTTCGTCCCCCAGTCCGCAATCAGGATCATGGACCTGTGGGAAGAGGCCGGACTGCCCAAGGGAGTGATCAACCTGGTGACCTGCTCGCGCAATGAAGCGGAGATACTGCTCCGGCACCCCGACATAAAGGGCGTCTGCTTTGTCGGCTCGACGTCCGTCGGCAAGCACATCTATGCAACGGCAGCGGCAAACGGCAAGCGCGTCCAGGCGCTCACGGAAGCAAAGAATCATGCCCTCGTGCTCAGGGACGCTGCGCTGGAGCGGACCGCCCGCGGCATCGTGAACTCCGCCTGCGGGTGCGCGGGAGAGCGCTGCATGGCGCTGCCTGTTGTGGTGGTGGAGGAAGCAATCGCGGACAAGCTGGTGGCAGTGCTGGCAAAGGTGATGTCGGAACTGAAGGTCGGCCCCGCGTATGACAAGACCAGCCAGCTCGGGCCCCTCGTCAACGCCGAGCATCGGCAGTCTGTCATCAAGTGGATCGAGAAAGGCGTCGAGGAAGGCGCAGAGCTCGTGCTGGACGGCCGCAAGGTGTGCGTCAAAGGGTATGAAAAGGGCTTCTACCTGGGAGCCACCCTGTTCGACCACGTGAAACCGGGCATGACCATCGGAGACCGTGAGATATTCGGCCCGGTGCTCTGCGTGAAGCGCGTCAAGGACTTCGAGGAGGGCCTGGCGCTCATGAACAAGAGCGAGTTCGCCAATGGATCGGTGATCTTTACGCAGAACGGCTACTATGCGCGGGAGTTCTCCAAGAGAACCCACGGCGGCATGGTCGGCGTGAACGTAGGCATACCCGTTCCGCTGGGCATATTCGGGTTCACCGGGCACAAGAACTCGTTCTTCGGTGACCTGCACACCATGGGCGCCGATGCTGTTCGATTTTTCACGGAGCTCAAGACCGTCACGGCGCACTGGTTCTCCGAAGCGGAAGCTCGGGAAGCCAAAGTGCTCAATAGCTGGGATGGCATGATGTCGATGCCGGACAAGAAATAGACGGACCCAACAAGGACGCCCGGCCTCCTCGGCCGGGCGTTCCTTCTCGGGCTGCCTTAGATAATGTAGAACAGGTACAGCAGCAGATTGCAGACGAGCACGACCACAATCATGATCGGATACGACACCTTGCAGTAATATCCCCAGCCTATCTTCTTCTCGGTCATCCGTTCGTACGTTGCAACGGCAACCACATTCGCCGAGGCGCCGATAGGTGTGCCGTTTCCGCCGATGTCGGTCCCGAGCGCGGCGGACCAGACCAGCGGCAGGAGCGAGAATCCAGGCGCGCCGCCCATGTGCTTGAGAATGGGCGCCATGGTAGCGGCGAAAGGAACGTTATCCACAATGGAAGACCCGAATGCGCCCACCCAGAGGATGATGGACATCGCGACGAAGAAGTTCCCAGCGGAGAGCTCCCTCACCTTGTCGGCGACCATGGTCAGAAGGCCCACGTGCTCCATCGCGCCTACGATCAGGAACAGGCCGGCAAAGAAAGCGATCGTGGGGTAGTCGATCTTGTGGAGGACTTTCCCCATTTGCTTCCCGCCCAGAAGCAGGGCGAGCAGCGCTCCGGTGATGGCGATTGTCGCGACAGAGAGGTGAGTCATGCTGTGCGTGACCAGGGCGGCAACGACATAGAAAATAGCGATCAGGCCCACTGCAAAGAGTCTCTTGTCCTGAACGGCACGCGCAGGGTCCAGGGAGTTTACCTGCTGCTCGAGTCGAATCGGATCCTCCCGCAGGTGCCTGCGAGCCGCGAAAATCTCCTTCCGGAAAAACAAGATGAAGAGAGCGATGCAGACGACAAACCCGATCCAGGCAATGGCGCCGGTATTCTCGACGAAATCAAGAAACGAAAGGTTGAAGTACGTCCCAAGAATCACATTTGGTGGATCCCCGACCATGGTCGAGGCGCCGCCGATATTGGCTGCGCTGATCTCGGCAAGAATCAGCGGGAGCGGATTGATCCCGATGATGGCCGCCACTTCAATGGTGAGGGTGGACATGAAGAGCATGACGGTGATGCTGTCCACGAACGCGGAGAGGAACGCCGCAAGGAACGGGAAGAGGATGAAGAGCTTCAGGGGATCCAGCTTGACCCACCGGGCGCTGTGGAGGCCGAGCCATCGGAAGAATCCTGAGAGGCTCATGGTTTCTATGATCACCATCATTCCGAACACGAAGAGGATGGTCTCCCAGTTCTCGTAGTGCAGGAGCTCCTTGGGGCCCAGGACGAAGATAAACGCCAGCACGGCGCCGAGCATTGCCGCGATGGTGCGGTTCACCTTTTCGGAAATGATCAGACCATAGGAGAGGACGAATATCCCCAGCGCGATCCATTGTTGTGTTGTGATATGATTCCCCCTGCCGAGCCAGGCTGCGCCCCGCATATTACAGGAAGTCATTTGCCTTGGCAAATCTTTTTTTCCGAAAATGGTCGTTGACTCGCCCGGACAACGCAATTAGCTTTGTGCCGGAGATCCAGAAGCCATGAGCTGCCCCCAGTGTATCGGCATTGAAGAGCTTTTCGACAGGAAACTTGCTGCGAAGGAGCTGAGGCGGTTCCAGCAGAAGGGCGCCCGCGCCACCACCAGGCTTCTTGTCGAAAAGGTCTCGGCGGAAGGAGTGGAGGACCTCACGCTCCTGGACATCGGGGGCGGCGTCGGCGCCGTCCAGGTCGGACTCCTGTCAGCAGGCGCCCGTTCGGCGGTCGACATCGACGCCTCTTCGGCATACCTAGATGCGGCACGGGAGGAGGCCGCGCGGCGCGGCTTCGACGGGCGCGTGACGTATCGCCACGGCGACTTCGTCGCGCTTGCCGACAAGGTCGAGGACGCGGATATCGTCACCCTGGATCGTGTCATCTGCTGCTACGACGACGCGCGGGCGCTCGTCGAGCTGTCCGCAAGGAAAGCCAGGAGAATTCTCGCCTTTGTCTATCCTCGGGACTCCTGGCTCACGAAGCTCATCAATTCATTTCTCAATCTGTTTCGCATCGCGCAGAGATCGGGATTCCGCACCTTTGTACATCCCCGCCCCGTTGTCGAGGCCGCCGTGCGCGCGGGCGGTCTCGAGCGCCGCGGCAGATACCCGCGCGGCTTCTGGGAGCTCGCCGTGTTCGTGCGGCCCTGACTAGTGCGGCGGGGCCGGCGTGGCAGGCCCGAAGACGCCCATTCCCTTCTGTGATTCTCCATCCAGATAAACCTGCAGGAACAGTCCCTGCCTGACCGAGGGCACGTGCACGAGCTTGATCACTTCCGCAAGGTCCTTCAGCCCGGGATCGATTCGGGCAAGGGAGTTCTCCGAGCCGAGCAGCAGCTCCTCCTTCAGCATGTTCCCCGGTGTATCGGGGTACAGGGGCATGATGGCGATGTCCGCCTCGACGAGGTCCTGGAAGAAATGCGTGCCATAGGAGACCTCAGGAGTATAACCGTCCCGGGCAAAAGCGATTTCTACGAGGAGCCGCGTGTTGTTGATGTCCGAGTAGGTGACCCTCACGCCGAGGTTGATGTCGTTGCTCCCCCACCTGCCGGGGCCGAGAAGCGCATAGCGCTTTCCTGCCAGGCGCTGATTGAGCTGGCCCACGGCCCACCCCACCCTGTGCTTCTTCTCTACGCTGTCCAGCCGGTCGTATGCGCGGGGATCCACGTACACGATGAACTCGATATCGGGGATCGAGACGCTGGAAAGACCCGAGTGCGTGACAAAGAGTTTTTCCGTCTCCGGCACGCCGGCCGGAATCACGACCCGATCCACTTCCCTTCGCAGGGAGAGGGACCTGCACTGAAGGATGTACAGCTTCCCGTCGTCCCAGGCGAACTCCATGTCGACGGGCCTTCCGTAGGCTGCCTGGACAGTGGCGAGGAGCTTCTTTGCAAGCGGGACGAATGGCGACTTGGAAAGGAAGTTTTCGAATGTCAGGCAGAGCGAAGAGGCCGGCAATTCCTGCGTCTTGAAAAGCGGCGCGCGCATCTCCCCGTTTGCGGCCAGGGAGACCGCCATGAAAAGATCCGGATGCGCGGTCTGCGTTGCCAGCGACCGGAAATCCACGGTCTCGAAGGTCCCCTTCTTGAGATTTATGGCATCCACCATCTTCTGCGAATACTTGTAGATCTGCTCAGGCGTGACCTCGGGACGGAGCAGGGCATGGCTCAACGGAACCATGCGGGGATAATCGCCCCCCACCCTGTCCACGGCGCGCGTGCCCAGCCCGAACACGAGCCGCACCAGGCCGTCCGCTTTCCTGATCTTCGGGTTCCATGCCCACGTATTCGATGAATACATCACGCCGGCTGCCAGGGGGAAGAGCCAGTCCCCGAACCTGCGTCCCACCACCTTCTGCACGATCATGGCCATGCGCTCGTTGTAGTCGAGGAGGCTGTGATCCCTGCGGTAGATGATGGGATCGGGTCCGTACATGCTGGCAAGGACGGTCTTCACGCCGCGCAGGAAGGCGGCCAGCCGCGCATCCTCGTCTCCGAGATTGGCGAGGAAGATCGACTGGTACTTGCCCGAGAACGCGAGGCCGAAGCTGTCCTCGAGGTAGCTGGAGGAACGCACGATGATGGGGTGCTCGCCGATCTGGCGGATGAGGAGCCTGAACTCCTCCAGGACGTCGGCGGGGAATGATGCCTTCTCGAACATGCCGCCGACGCGCTTGAACTCCTCGTCAATCGCCTCCCTGTCGCGGTACTTGTGCGTATGGAAGCCGTAGAAATGGTTCCGGTCGATGAAATCGGAGAATACACCGGAGCTGATGTACCAGGTTTCAGGAACCGCGATGTATTTCTCGAAATCCGGATCCCGCTCCGTCAGGATGGGCAGGAGGATCTTCTGAGCCACGATCATGCCGGCGGCCTTGCCCCCGAGCTTGCCCGGATAGGCCACGTGACCGATCGTGTGGCCCAGCACCGTGTCGATATCCCGGATGGTGACGTGGTTCTTGGCAATGCCGATGAAGGGGAGCTGGCTGGACATGTAGCGGGAGAGCAGCGAAACCCGGATGCCTTCCGCCTCCTCGCGTGATATGTACAGCTCCCCCTTCGGTATGTCGCAGAACTCCCGCAAGGCGCGCCAGATCGTCTCCGCAGGGGCGCTGTCACTCGCCACCACCCGACCCAGCTCCTGGCACTTGTCCCTCTTGCGGACGAGATTGACCCAGTTCTCCGCCTCTTCGGGGCTTACCGTGTTGGCGAAGAGAAGGTCGATGAGTGCATCGGCGTACTCCGCGCGATTGAGCTCGGTGTCCTCGACACCGTCCGCCTGCATCTGCTCTCCCGCCATCGCGGCAAGGCCTTCCCGGGTGATGACGCCGCGATCTGCCAGCACGTCCAGAAAAGTGCTGCGCATCTGGGGCAGAAGCTCGGGATAGCGCGCGATGGTGCGAAAGAGACGATAGCCCTTGACGGGGCTGAGAGTGGCCGGACCCCCGCGCGCGCTCACACCCAGCCGCGAAGCTTGCAGGCTTCCGCTACTCTGCTCACGGATACGAGGTATGCGGCTTCCCGCATGTTGCTCTTGTGCCGTTCGTGCATTGCATACACGTCCTGGAAAGCCTTCGTCATCTTCTCATCCAGCCTGCTGTAGACCAGATCGAGATTCCAGTAGTAGTTATATGCGTTCTGCACCTGCTCGAAGTACGACACGGTCACCCCGCCCGCGTTTGCCAGGAAGTCGGGAATGACGAACACGTCGTTCTTGAAGAGGATGACGTCCGCCTCCGGCGTCGTGGGGCCGTTGGCCAGCTCGCAGACGATCTTCGCCTTGATGCGATCCGCGTTCTTGTCCGTGATGGAGTTTTCGAGCGCTGCCGGGAACAGGACGGTGACGTCGAGCTCCAGCAGTTTCTCATTGGTGATGCTTTCCGCGTCGGGAAAGTCCTTGAGGCTGCCGGTACGCCGCTTGTGGTCGGCGAGCGCCTTCGCGTTGATTCCGCGCGCATTGTGCACCCCGCCTTGAGAGTCCGAGGCGGCCACGAGCTTGAGTCCGAGGAGCTCCTCCCCGAGGGACGCCGCGTACTGGCCCGCGTTCCCGAAACCCTGGATGGCCATGGTCTTGCCATTGAGATCCAGCCCGAGCTTCGCCGCCGCCTCGCGCGTCACGTAGATGCCGCCGCGCGCAGTGGCGTCGCCGCGGCCGGCGGAGCCGCCGAGGGCTATCGGCTTGCCGGTGATCACGCCGGGGCTGTGCGTGCCGATGATCGTCTCGTACTCGTCCATCATCCACGCCATTATGTCCGGCGTGGTATACACGTCGGGAGCCGGCACGTCGCCGGTTTCCGAGAGGAATCGTCCCACTGCCCGCACGTAGGCGCGCGCCAGCTTCTCTTTCTCCGTTGCGGAAAGCTCCTTGGGATTGCACGTCACACCGCCCTTTGCCCCCCCGAGGGGAAGGTCCACGACCGCCGTCTTCCAGGTCATCCAGGCGGAGAGCGCCCTCACCGTATCGATGGTTTCATCCGGGTGCCAGCGAAGACCGCCTTTTGTGGGGCCGCGCGCGCCGTTGTAGTGGACACGATAGCCATGGAAGACCCTGACGGAGCCGTCGTCCAGGCGGACGGGGAACGATACCTGCAGCTCGCGCTGGGGCCAGCGGAGGAGTTGGTGGGTGGCTTCGTCCAGTCCAAGGGTCGCCGCCGCCGTGTCCAGCTGTTTCTGCGCAATCTTGAAGGGGTTCAGCTCAGCCATGCATGTTACTCCTTGTCTTCCTGCCTGGATACTATATGCGAGAGAATTCCCGGGCGCAAGTCACGAGGATCAGCCCGCCAGATCCCTTGCGCACTCCGCGGCGATGCGGCAGGCCAGGCGCACGTTATTGTGGAACAGCCTGATATTGGTCTCGAGAGACGCGCCGCCGGAGAGCTCGACGATCCGGGAAAGAAGGAACGGCGTCACTTCCTTGCCGCTGACCGCGCGGCGTTCCAGGTCTTTCAGGGCCTGACCGATCCACCCGTCCATCGTTGACCGGGGGATCTCCCACTCGACGGGAACCGGGTTCGCCACGAGGATGCCCTGGGGGAATCCCAATGAGCGCTGCACCTGCAGCATGCGCGCGATCTCCCCGGGGGAATCGGCCCTGAGGAACAGACCGAGGCCGCTGGACCGGGAATAGAATGCGGGAAACTCGGAGGTGCCGTATCCCACGACCGGCACGCCAAGGGTTTCCAGCATCTCGAGTGTCTTCGGAAGATCGAGGATCGCCTTGGCGCCCGCCGAGACCACGCACACGGAGGTGGCGGCAAGCTCGCCCAGGTCCGCGGAGACGTCATACGTGTCAGAGGCTCCCCGATGCACACCGCCGATGCCGCCCGTGGCGAACACGTCGATACCGGCCTGCCGCGCGGCAATCATGGTGGCGCACACGGTGGTGGCCGCGGTTTTCCGGGCAGCAAGGGCCCAGGAGAGATCGCGCCGGGACGCCTTCAGCACTCCCTTTTCCGTGCCCAGCCTCTCCAGCTCCTGCCGGTCAAGACCGACCGCGATCTTCCCGTCCAGGAGGGCGATGGTCGCGGGCACGGCGCCGCATTCCCGCGCAAGGGCCTCCGCGGCGAGCGCCGTTTCCACGTTGCGTGGATAGGGCATGCCATGGCTGATGATCGTGGATTCGAAAGCAACAACCGGCCGGCGCGCGCGCAGCGCATCCGCCACTTCGACGGACAGTCTCACCAGGTCAATCACAGCGCGCCTCGCTGGAGCTTTTCCTCGACGAAAGCCATTGCCCCGTGCACGGCGGCGGTTATTTCCTCCCCTGCATGGAGCCGTGAAAGAAGCGCGGCAAGCAGCAGGTCTCCTGCGCCGGTGGTATCCTGCGCCTGCACGACAACGGACGGCGGGAAATCCTCCCGGCCCTCCTTGCGGTACAATTGTGCCCCCTCGCTGCCGCGTGTCACGAGAATATTCAGAATGCGCTTCTCCGCCATGAACGCGGGAATATCAGTCGTGAGAGCCCGCAGCTCCTCACCGGTCGGGGTGAGGAGATACAGGCCACGGAGGGCCCCGGCGATGCCGAACGGCCTTTTCCACGGACACGGGCTCGAAAACCACGCGCGTACGGTCCGCGTAGCGGCGCGTCAGGTCCGCGAGGAGCCGGGGCGACAGGTTCGCATCCAGCACGAGGAAGTCCTTCTGCCCGGGATCACCGAGCCGGCTGATCACGAAGTCAGCGGAGAGGGACTCTTCCACGATGCGAAAGTCCGAGGCACCTACTTTCAGGCTCCCTTTTTCCATGAGCGCGAGGTACAGCGGGGGTCCGGCGTCCGCGCCCCGCACCACCTGGAGGGCCACATCACCGTCGGCTTCCAGCGCCTGCCGTGCCCACTGCGAGATAGGGTCGACCCCCAGCGCGGTGATGAACCGCCTGGGCGCGTCGAGATTGCTGAAAATGCGATACCCCACCCCGCCGAGCCCGAGCTTGATGTCCGATGGGTTCGAAGTGCCTTCGAGAAACTTTTCCCGGACAGCGATCATGTCGATTGCAACGGCGCCCACTACAAAGATCATGCACATGACGATGCGCGATCCTCTTCCGACTGTCAATTCTCCTGTCGTTGTGGTATCAATGATACTGCGATGGCACACGGCACCGCGGGCAGAGAGCAGGACATCGTTCTCAAGGGCGGTCTCGTCGTCGACGGCACGGGCGGCGCGCCTTTTTCCGGCACTATTCTGATCCGGGCGGGCAAAATCCATCACATATCACCCCGGCCCATCCGCTCCAAAGGCATTGCGATCGACTGCGCGGGCAAGGTCATCGCGCCCGGATTCATCGATGCGCATTCCCACCTGGACTGGCACATACCCATCAAGGGGCACGATGAGCTGAAGTACCCTTTCCTGGCGCAGGGCATAACGACCGTGGTGGCGGGAAATTGCGGGGCATCCGCCGCCGGCTTCAGGGAGAACAGCGCCTGGAAGGGGCAGGCCGAGAGCAATCTCCTGAGGAACGGACTTCTGAAAATCGAATGGGATTCGGTGAGCGACTATCTGTCGCGCATCGGCTCATCCGGCGCCAGCCATAACATCGCGCTGCTCGTGGGGCATGGCTCGACGCGCGCCTCCATTCGCGGCAATGTCCCCTCTCCCCTTCATCCCTACGAGGCCAAGGAGCTTCTGTGGCTGCTGGAAAACGCCATGGATCAGGGGGCCTGCGGAGTCTCGCTCGGCCTTCAGTACGAACCAGGCCTTTTTGCCAGTCCCGAGGAAATCAGGGAAGTCGCCCTGTTGGTCAAGAAAAAGGGCAAGATCCTCTCGGTTCACCTGCGCGCCCTTTCCGCCCTTGCCCCCGGATACCCTCTGCGGGCCTTCGGAGAGCCGCATAACGTGGCTGCGCTCCGCGAGATGCTGGACCTTGCGAGGCGCACCGGCGTGCGGCTCCAGATCTCGCATCTCATCTTCGTCGGCTCACGGACATGGCGGACAGCGGAGACCGTTCTGGAGCTCATCGACAAGGCCATCGCGGACGGTGTCGACGTGCGCTTTGACGCCTACCCCTTTCACTGCGGAGCGTCGGTGATCAGCGTCATGCTGTCCCCGTGGTTCATTGCGAAAGGCCAGGCCGCCTACGAGGATGCCGGGGCGCTTCGACAGCAGAAGCGGGAAATACAGCGCGTGGAGCGTCTGCTCGGCTTCGGGCCGTCGGATATCCAGGTGACTGATACGCTGGACAGCGACCTTGCCGACTACAACGGGAAGTTCCTTCACGAGATCGCGCGCGTGCGCAGGATGAACCCCGTCGAGGCTTTGATCGATATCTCGCGGCGAAGCCACGGGCGCGCGCGGGTGCTCTGTCATCGCTACAGCAATGACAAGATCGTCGAAGCCCTGATGAAGCACCCTGCCGCGCTCTTCATGACGGACGCCTGGGTGGAGCGGACCGGGCTGCAGAACCCCTCCGCGTACGGGGCTTTCCCGCGGCTGCTGCAGATGACGCGCGAGCGCCGGTTGCTGCCGCTGGAGGAAGTGATCCGCAAGATGACCGGCGCAACGGCAGAGCGTTTCGGGCTTGCCGGCCGGGGTGTGCTGAGGGAAGGATTCCCCGCGGACGTCACGGTCTTCGACTATGAAAACGTACGGGACAACACGACAACCAGTGAGACCAGCATGGCGCCTTCGGGCATCGAATACGTGATCGTGAACGGACAAAAGATAATCGGGGCGGGGCGGAAGGAACACCCCCTGAACGCCGGCGTCGCTCTTCCCTGAGCGCCGCGGTATCCCCGCGGATTTATCGCGCCGCGGTATTTCCGCGGATTATCGTAGTATCTTCTTCAGCTCCTCTTCCCACCGCCCGTACGCCTCGAGATAGGCGGGTCTCCGCGATTGATCCGGCTCGGCGATCTGCACGGCCTTCAGGCCGACAAAAGCCTCTTTCATGGTGGTGTACACACCCGCGCCGAGGCCGGCGCCGCGCGCGGCGCCCTGCGCGCCGTCCGTGCTGAAGAGCTCCACCCGGGCTCCCGTGACGCTGGCAAAGGCGTCGCGAAACAGCGGACTGAGGAACATGTTGGCGTGACCGGCGCGCACGGTGCGTGCTTCGACCCCCATGCCTCTCATGATCCCGAGGCCGTACTGAAGCGCGAATACGATCCCTTCCTGCGCAGCCCGGAGAAGGTGAGGAATACCGTGCCTGTTGAAGTCGAGCCCGAGGATCGACGCGCCCGGGTTCCTGTTCTCCAGCGTCCTTTCCGCGCCGTTTCCGTAGGGGAGGATGATCAGGCCGTCGGACCCGATCGGCGCCTCCGAGGCGACCCGGTTCAGCTCGTCATAGGGGACCGCTCCCGAGTCCCCCACGAGCAGGCGTCGGATCCAGCTGTAAAGGATGCCTGTCCCATTGACGCACATGAGGACGCCGTAGCGGGGGTTCTCCTTCGAATGCGTGACGTGGACAAATGTGTTCACCCGTGACGCCTCGTCATGGGCCGGCGAGGAGGTGATGCCATAGACCACGCCGGAAGTTCCCGCGGTGGTGGCAGCCTCCCCCGGATCCACCACGCTGAGGGAAAACGCGTTGTTCGGCTGATCGCCCGCCCTGTAGCAGACCGGCGTTCCCTTCTTCAGGCCGAGCGCGGCGGCCGCTTCAGCCGTCAGACCGCCCTGCACGGAGAATGTCGGCGAGGGCTCGGGAACCATTTCCCGAGGAATCCCGTACCAATCCAGCACGAAATCCGCCAGACCCTGCCGTGAGAAATCCCAGAGGATGCCCTCCGAGAGCCCCGAAGGAGACGTGCGGATTTCCCCCGTCATGCGCAGGGCCACCCAGTCACCGGGGAGCATGAACTTTGCGACACGTGCGAAAATGTCCGGCTCGTTCTCTTTTACCCATGCGAGCTTGGAGGCGGTGAAATTGCCGGGGGAGTTCAGCAGGCGTGAGAGGCAGGTCTGCTCACCAATGCCGCGAAACGCATTTTCGCCGATCTGCACCGCCCTGCTGTCGCACCAGATGATGGAAGGCCGCAGCACCTTCCCGGCCTTGTCCACGAGCACCAGGCCGTGCATCTGGTAGGTGATTCCGATCCCGAGGACCGCGTCGAATGCCTTCCCCGTGGAAGCCTTGAGCTCCGCGGCTGCCGCGAGGATGTTCTCCCACCAGATCGAAGGGTCCTGCTCGGCCCAGCCCGGCCGCTTTGCCTCTATGGCAAGCTCCTTCTTCGGGGAGGTTGCCGCGCCTGCCACGACCCCTGTGCCCGCGTCCAGCAGAGTCGCCTTGATCGCGGAGCTCCCCACGTCGATGCCCAAGAGGTATCCGTCACGCATGTGGTGGTTATACCCGAGCGCGCCCGGCTTGGGAAGTCCGCGCGGCGCCGGCCGTACGGCGCCGCATCCGGTGGAGAGTCTCGTTCCTTGACGCCGGCGGACCGAGCGTCTATGCTTTTCTGTCGGGGGAGGCGCACATGGAACCAGACAAGGGGAACGAGTTCAAGGTCAAGGGCGAAGAGCTGCTCAAAAAGATCAAAGACATCGTCCACGAGGGAAATGTCCGCAAGATCATCATCAAGGACGACAAGGGCACGCCCTACATGGAGATTCCGCTTACGTTCGGCGTGGTCGGGGCCCTTATTGCCCCCGTGCTGGCCGCGGTGGGAGCGCTTGCCGCGCTGGCGTCCAACTTTACCCTGGAGATCGTGCGCAAGGACGGGGATTCCAAGACCACCTAGTAGCGGCGCGAACCTCCCAGGATCCGGGACGGCAGAAAAAGGATTGCCTTGATGAGCGCCAGGACTGCATCCATCGTCATGCCCACTACCCGGAAGGGCAGCAGCACCAGCCACGCAATGGGGTAGAGCACGAGAACAACAAGGGCCAGCGGCCAGCAGATCAGGACCAGCAGCAGCCAGATCAGGAATCTCATGGGTGTGAGGGTAGACGGACCGCCCGGTGATTGTCAATTCAAAGCACACATCCGAGGGGCAAAATCCGTCTCCCGCGGGGTTGTATATCGGTCACCAGAAAGACAAGGAGGATGTCATGTCTGACCTCAATGCGAAGGTCGAGCTTGCGCACAAGATCGCGGAGCGCAAGCTGGCGTTCATACGGCACGCAATCAGCTACCTGGTCGTCATCATCGGCCTGGCCATCGTCAACAACCTCGGCTATGCGAGCGACGGGCCGCGGTACCAGTGGTGGCTCTGGGTGGCGTTCGGATGGGGAATCGGCGTCGTCTCTCATTTCCTCTCCGCATTCCTCTACCAGTCCGGCAACCTTGTGGAAAAGATGGCGAAACGCGAGCTGGAGAAGATGAATGAGTCGAACAAGACTTAGCCCCATCGACATCCTCGGGATCACTTTGGGAGTCATCGTCATCCTCATCGTCATCGGCAGCGTGGTCGTGATCGCGCAGGGCCGGATGTTCGACTTCAGATGGTCGATTCCCGAGCTGCGCGGCTCCTGGGCGCGCCCGCAGGCCTCCATCGGCGGCCCGGTACGGGAAGAAAAGGACGAGAAAATAGCGGGAGACTTCGCGGAGATCGAGGTGCGCACCATCGCCGGCTCCATAGCGATCAGCGGGACCTCCGCCGGCGGGGTGAACGTGCACTCCGTGAAGACCGCGATGTTCCGCAATGCAGCCGACAATGTTCATGTCGAAATCCGGAAACAGGGGAACCGCCTCGTCGTGGAGGAGAAGCACGAGCCGCGTTTCTTCTTTCCCTCCGGCACGATCTCGTTCCAGGTCGTGATCCCCCGGGGCGTGAAGCTCATCGATGCGCACTCCGTCAGCGGAAGCATCACGGTGCATGATGTCCTGTCGGGCATCGATCAGAGCCTGAGCACGATTTCAGGATCCGTCTCCACGAGCCGCGCGCACAACCTGAGCGCATCCAGCACGAGCGGTCAGATCCAATTCGCCTCGGACGGCGGCTCTCTCAGCGCGCGCACCGTTTCCGGCTCGATCAATGGTGACATAGACTCCCTTGAAAAAGGGGGTTCCGCACGCCTCGCCACGGTTTCCGGCTCGGTCACCCTGAACGCGTTCCCCGGCCTGGACGCTAAAATCTCCCTTCATTCGGTGAGCGGGCGCGTTTCCTGTGATTTCCCCGTCACGATCTCCGAGCAGAAGAACAACCGTCTGGAGGGAACGATCGGCGCGGGGGCGGCCAGCCTGGACGCGGGCACGATCAGCGGAAGCATCAGCATCAACAAGAAGTAGGGGCGGCGTGCTGCTGCCGGGCGTGCGCCCCTGGCTTGCACGTCGTGCTGCCTCCGTATAGGATCGCGTCCAGGCAGCACGGCTCATGGCAACCGACAAGAGAAAGCATACACGTGTCAGTCACCGCGACACGGTGGAGCTCACATCAGGGTCGTACACGTTCTCCGGAACCTCCGTCAACGTCAGTACGAGCGGAATGCAGGTGGTTGTCCGGCTGCCGGAGTCTCATGATTCGATCCGCAGCATAGCCTTCCAGATCCCCGGCTCCGGCGAACGCGTCGAGCTGCCCTGTCGCCTGATTCGCAATTCGGAACACGATGTCGAGGGTGACCAGGTCCTGGGCCTCGAATTTCTCTACGAAGCGGATGCCCAGCTCCTGCTCATCGAGAAGTTCATCCAGGATACCCAGCGCAGCAGGGACGATGCACGCGAGCTTCCCCGGACCTCCTGCCACCTGGACGATGTCACGGTCGAAAACCAGGCGGTCGAGGTTCTCTCCATTGACAACCTCTCCACCGAGGGAATGCTTCTCAGCTATCGCGGAAACCTGAGACAGGGCGACCCGCTCACCGTGAGCGTGGGCATTCCGGGGGACGAGCGCCGCCTGCGCCTGACGGGCGTCGTGGTGTACGTGATGGAGAACGTGCTTCGGGGATCTTTGACGGCGGGCTTGCGGCTGTCGGTCATGAAAGAGACCGAGGAACGCAGACTGAGGAATCTCATCGTCGCCTGCTCCTCGGGGAGCGCGATACGCGGCCTGCACCAGCACATTCATTCCAGGACGCTGGAACCCGAGTCCCGAATAACAGATCCGGTCCTGATCAGCGACATCCTGCAGGCTCTGCAAGTGGAATGCGTGCGCCTGAGCACGCTGGTAGAAGGTTCCTTCACCATCCTCGAGCATGAGGTTGAGGGCGTTGACCAGGACCTGCGGCGGTTCACGATCAAGCCGGACAGAGCGCTCGTCTCGCGCGCCCTCACACCGGGTGTAGCGGTGTACTTCAGCTTCTACAGGAACAAGGCCAGCTACTACTTCAAGGCGGAAGCCGCCTCCGCCAGCGACCAGCTCTTGAGCTTCCCTTTTCCCGTCGTCGTGTTCCGCACGGACAAGAGATCCTACCAGAGAAAGCCGCTGCAGAACGTCTCTCGCGTGAGGCTGGGGGTCCTCGGAGAGAAGTCGGAAAGGCATACCTTCGAGGGGACATTGATCGACATCAGCCGCAGAGGGTTTCTCTGCGAGCTTCATCTCACCGCCGAATCCCAGGCATTATTTCAGAAGGGAAAAGGCATTCATTACACCGTGGACGACAGGCTGGGTCTGGGAAGCGAAGGCCAGATCCGACACCTGAAGGCTCTGCCTTCACCCGAAGGCGTTATGCTCCAGGTCGGTGTGGAGGCGGGAATCGGCAGAAACGCGGTGCGTTCCCGCCGCATCCCGGATGCAGAATGGGAAGAAGGGAACTCGAGCAGGAACTGGCCGCCCGGTCCTGAAAGGCACATCGAGTCCCACGTCGTGAGGTTCCCTGACAGGGACGGCCATGAAATCTGCGCCTTCCTCAACGCCACCGAGCTGCGGGTCAAAGCTCCCGTCGTCATCATCCCCTCGGCATACGGGAAAAAGAAGGAAGCATTTTCTCCCCTCGTGGCGACCCTGCTCGCGAGCTTCTGGAGCGAGGGAAAGAACATCGTCACGCTGCGCTTCGACGGCACCAACCGCCCGGGGGAAAGCTACCAGGAGGAAAGCAATCCACGGCGCGGGTACGAAATGCTCTCCTACAGGATCAGCCAGGGGCTCGGCGATCTCCAGGCGGCCCTGGACTTCGTACGCGACAACCCGTACTTCATCGCGGAAAAGGTGATCATGGTCTCCTTCAGCATGTCCGCCATTGACGTGCGGCGCCTGCTGAGCAGGGACGAGGAAAGTGGTGTCGACTACTGGATCAGCGTCATGGGGGTTCCCGCTGCGCAGACCACGCTCCGCAACATCCTGGGCGGCATCGACATCATCAGCAATTACCGCCTGGGGATTCCGAACGGCATCATCGGGCTGCTGGGGCATCTCATCGACATGGACATCATGGCGGCAGATGTGGTGGACAAGAAATACGCCTTCCTCACCGACGCGCGCCTGGACATGTCGCGCATCGCCATTCCCGTTCTGTGGATCTACGGCGTGTACGACAAGTGGGTGGAGATGGACGAGGTCAAGGACCTGATGTCGGTCAAGGCGCGCGGGACACGCGAGACGCTCGAGATCCCCACCGGGCACAACCTGCGCACCAGTGACGACGCCATCCAGACCTTCAAGCTGATCGCCAGCTCCATCCATGAAAAGCTGTACGGAAAACAGGTCACGGCGCGCGACCCCTGGAAAGAAGAGATGATGCGCGTGCTCACGGAGGAACGCGAGCGGCTTGAGAACAGGGCGGCTCCCCCGCTCACGGACTACTGGCGCGGGTACCTCCTCGGCAACGAGAGGAACACGGTCGGGTACGATTTCTATCGCCATATCCCGGAGTTCAAGTCGTTTTTCAGAACACAGGCAAAATGCCTGTCGCTGGAGGCGGAGGAGATCGTTGCAGACCTGGGCTGCGGCACGGGAATCTTCCTGGAGGAGCTCCTGGACTTCATTGCGGGCAGGGAAGAGCGAACATCGGTACGAGAGATCACGGCAATCGACCTTATTCCGGACGCTCTGGACAGGACAAGGGCAAAGTGCGAAAGGATCGTCGCGAGGCACCCCGGCCTGGCTGAAATCGGCTTCCGGTATGTCCAGAAGAACCTGGAGCCCAACAGGCTCATCCCCGTTGCGCGTTTCATTGAATCAGATGCGCCGTCACTCGAGTCGCTTCGCAACAGGATCGAGGGGCTTTCCAGCAGAGTGCTCGACCGCCTCATCGAGCGAACCCCACCGGGGCTGCTGGAGGTGATGCGCGGTGCGGTCTCGGAAGAGATGATCTCAGGGCTTGCATCGACCCTGGAGCCGGTGGAGATGCAGACGGTACTGGAGTTCAACAGGGCGGCGCGCTTCCTGCAGAATCGGATCGGGCCCCGGGACATCAGGCCGGAGCGCCAGGCCGCGCAGATCGCCCCCGGCAGCCTGCGCACGAGCGACCTGTTGTTCGAGACTCTGAGCTTCGACGACTGTGATTCCGTCCTGACCCTGGGGCTGCCTGAGAATCACTTCACAAAGATCGTCGCGAGCCTCTTCATCTCCTACCTTCGCAATCCAGACTACGCCCTTGCCGAGTGCCATCGCATGCTCACGCCGGGGGGGACCCTCGTGGTGTCCTCCATGAAACCCGACAGCGATATCTCCACGATATTCACCAACTATATACGAAAGGTGCTGAACCCAAGCTGCCCCGAAGAGGGCGAGAAGGACGACGAAGGCAGCGCCAGCGCTGCCCGGGCCATGCTCAACGAAGCGGCGAGCCTGTTCGAGCTGGAAGAAGACGGCTTCTTCAAGTTCTACACTGCGGATGAGCTGACAAAGCTGCTTTCCAGCGCCGGATTCGACGAAATCAGGGTGTTTCCTTCGATGGGAAACCCGGCCCAGGCAAATGTCGCGGTTGCAAGAAAAAGGTTGACAAAATCTTAGATCCTTCTACAATAGCCGTTAGTCCAATTAACTCTAATAGAAGAGGAATCTATGATTGGCATAGGGCAAGCCATCAGCGCCTCTCTCCGCGATTGGGGTGATTGGCCCGCTTTCCTTCAAGTAAGCAAGGCCCGCGGGATCTCTTCCACCTCTTCCGCCGCGTTCTCAGCGAGAATCATCGAGATTGCCCGACAACTCTCGGCCTGGGGGATTCGGGAAAAGTACCTGGTTCCCCTGTTCCTCGACAACTCAACCGACTTCATCACCATATTCCTGGCCCTGCTCCACATCGGCGCCATCCCTGTCCTGGTGAAGCGGGAGTACAGGGCCCTGGAGCTGGATGAGATCTTCAGCAATGCCCGTCCCCAGGCCGTGATCACCGAACAGGAGCACATGCGGCTCCTGACGCCCTACCTCCGCGACACAATTGTCATTATGCGGTCGGAAAGCCGATTCTCCCTGACGCAATCCGCCGAGGGCCTGCAGTGCCGTGAGGACATCCCGGATGACATTGCCTCCATCAACTACACGTATCGAGGATACGGCTACACCCTGGGCGCCATGGTCTCCCACGCTCAGTACCTGCACGGCGCACGGGTGCTGCAGGACGGCCTCCAGGCATCAGCGGGAGAAAAGATGCTCATCATCCTGCCGATGGCCCATATCTTCACGATGGTGGGCTGCATTCTCGTCCCTCTGCTCTTCCGAATGACCAGCGTGATCGTGGACTCCCTGCACCCGCGGCTCCTCTTCCAGTACATCCGCGACTTCCGCATCGAGCACGTGACGTCCGTGCCGGAGATCTATGAGCTGCTCTACCGGCTGCGCGACCCTGCCGCGGACCTGTCCTCTCTCAAGGTCTTTGTGTCGGGCGGAAGCCTCCTGACCCCGGACAGCTATTCGACCCTGACCCGGGCCTTTTCCGTCGACCTGCTTCACGGGTACGGACTGACGGAGTTCACGCCGGTCAGCCGCAACGTGCGCCACGCGGCCAGGCCGGGAACCGTCGGGCCGCTCTGC
This sequence comes from uncultured Spirochaetota bacterium, assembly GCA_963734545.1. GTDB lineage: Bacteria > Spirochaetota > Spirochaetia > SZUA-6 > Fen-1364 > Fen-1364. The sequence continues at coordinate 618,814 of CAVTHO010000004.1, forward strand.
GACCAGGTAGAGTGCCGGATAGACCCGGCAGGTCCGGACGGGGCCGGAGAGATCCTGATCAGGACGCCGCACGAGATAGGCAGGTACTACCACAGGCCGCGCGAGTCCGACGAAGCGCGGCGCGATGGCTGGTTTCGCACAGGGGATATGGGCCGCATGGACGACGGCCACTTGGTGTTCGTGAAAGAGCTGAAGAATACGAGAAAAATCAACGGCAACCTCGTGGACATGGAAGAGGTCAGCCGCGCGTTCCGGCTGGACAAGGACGTGGCGGAGGTGCAGGTGGGGTGGGAAAACAACTCCCTTTTTGCAAACCTTGCATTGAGCCGGCATATCGACTTTGAAGAAAAGACGAAACGGCTGAAGACCTCGCTGCGGGACGTTCTTGCGGAGTACAAGATACCCCGGCGCTTGAGCGTGTTGTAGGAGGCACGGAAACATGGGCAATGTACAGGAATACCAGAGCGCGACGCAATTCAAGAATGCAATCAAGCAGATCGTGTCACGGATCTCCCGGATCGATGTGGCGGAGCTGGATGACGGGCTCTTGATACGCGAAGAGCTGGGAATCGACAGCCTGATGGCAATGGAGATCATTGCCACCTGCGAAAAGCTGCTGGGTTTTAGGATTGATGAAACACTATTCGCCGACGTGAAGACAGTAGAAGATTTCTTCGAGCTTCTCATGACCCTCGTAGGGAGGGTGAATGCGTAAATCAGAGCTGCGCATGCTTCCCGCTTCCCCGGCCAGCTCGGTCTTGCTGACGGCCGCAGCGCACGTGCGTTGCAGCGGGAGTTTTGCCGTAAAAGGGACCGCCTGGCCTGTGACCAGAAGCGCTCCATTGCTATCCTGCGGAAGGCTGGAGCGACTGTCGCAGTCTGGCAAACGAGCTCAGGCCAGTTGTTTGTATATTTCCTTGAAATAGGCCGACCTGTCCCTGAAAGCCCTCTCGTTGAATATCTGGCGATATGCCCAGATAAAGCCGTCTTCGAGCTGCTCCTTGGTCATTCCCTTTGGCCGGAAGGTGACGTCGAGGAACGTACAGCGCTCCCAGAACGGCTCGGGGTAGAGGAACCTGTCCTCTTCCTTCAATCGTTCATACATTCGTGACCCCGGCAGCGGGGTGGCCACCGTCAGCTGGCCGGTCAGCTGGTTTCGGTTCATGAAGTCGACAACGCGGCTGAACACCCCCTGGTTGTCGTGGTCGAGGCCAAAAATAAACGAGCTGAACACCACGATGCCGTGCTCCTGGATGCGGCGCACATGCGCCTCGTAATTCGGAAGCTGGCGCAGCTTCCAATCATTGCGGTTCATCCCTGATAGATTCTGGGGATCGAGACTTTCGAAACCGATGAGCAGGAAAAGACATCCGGAACGGTAGATCTGCTGGAGAAGCTCTTCGTCCGCGCCAATGGCGATATCCGTTTGGCCGATCCAACGGACCTTGAGCTCCTCAAGCGCCACCAGAAGCTCCTTGGCGAATCGTCGATCGGTGAACAGGTTGTCATCAGCGAAGAGGATGAGGCGGTTCGGGACACTGCGTCTTATCGCAGCAATTTCGTTGCGAACCTGAAGTATGGTCTTTTTGCGCGGCTTCTTTCCGTAGATCCCGGTTACCAGGCAGAACTCGCAATCGTGTGGGCAGCCCCTGCTCGCCTGGACCGGCACAAAGTTGTAGAAGTGTTCCGGGTCGAGCAGTGTCTTGCTTCCACTCAGAAGATCGTAGCGAGGCAATGGCGATGTGGTGAGATCTATGTAATGACCCGCAGTGTTGCGGTAGATTTGTTGCGGCTCCCCATTCTGAAAGTCCTGGAGGAAGCGGGGCCAGAGCTCCTCGGCCTCGCCGACGACGACCGTGTCAGCACGGGAAGCGGCCTCTTGTGGCATCATGGTGGCGTGACTTCCCCCGATGACAACATAGACGCCCCGGGCCCGGAACTCAGCAGCGATTTGATAGGCACGGACGATAGTCTGAGTCATTGCAGTGATCCCGACCAGGTCGTAGTTCGCCGTGTAGTCTATCGGAGCAAAGTCTTCGTGGACGATCTCGACGTCGATGGCTGGCGGAGTCAAGCCGGCTATGGTGAGCAGACTCAAAGACGGCGAGTACCAAGCCTTCAAGAACTTGTGGCACTCACGCAGTGCAAGCGTTATCTTCTCGGTCTTTGCCCAGACATCACGTCTTGGATTTATCAGGCATATTCGACTCAATGTGCGGCGCACGGGCGCGAGTATATGACGCAGCGATCTCCCGGCGCAAGGGCAATCTCGAGACGCAGCGCGGGAGGATCCTGACCAGGGGCTTCTGCAAGCGTGCGAAAGGGTATATGATGCTGGAAATGCCCGGCGCGCTCAGTATTTCTGGAAGGTGTGAGAAAATACCATAGAAAGGCGAGAATGAGCTCAGAGAATCCGGCTCTCTCAAGCGACCTATCCTCTCTCCACGCCGGATTCGAGGCGGAAACCAGGGAAAAAGCGATTCGAGACCTTCGTCTCGTCGTAGTGATCGCGGGTGTTTTCTACATGCTCTTCCTCATTCTCGACTATTTCGCGTATCCCGGCCTATTTCTCACTTTTCTGCTGATACGGTGCATAGTCGTTTTCGGCAGTGGGCTGATTTTTCTTCTGATGTGGACACCAATGGGCACAGCGCACCCCCGCCTTTTCGCGATGCTTGAATACCTGTTGTGCGGCTCGGGCATCATGGTGATGGTTCATCTTTCAGGCGGTTACACCAGCTCGTACTATGCCGGCGTCATCCTGGTCCTGCTGTTTTTCATTTCCATCCTACCCCTGGACGACAAGAGAACCCTGTTCATATGCGTGATTCTCTACGCAATGTATCTCGTGCCGATCCTCGCGCTGCAGAGGATCGTCCGATTCGATATATTCCTGAACAACAACTTCTTTCTCTTCACCACGATCGCTCTTGTAGTCCTCAGCTCGCAACTTGCCACCCAGATGCGGTTTCGGGAGTTCAGCGGCAGATTCAATCTTGCCCGCGCAAATGAGGAGCTGAAGAAGCTCGACGTCCTGAAGTCCCAGTTCTTCGCGAACGTGAGCCACGAGGTCCGCACTCCCCTCACCTCCATCCTGTCGCCCATCCAGAGCCTGTACCAGGGAGACCTTGGGCCCCTGGTTCCCGAGCATCAAATGCTCATCGGACAGGTCTACCGCAACGCGCTGAAGCTGCTCGATATGATCAACCAGATGCTCGATTTCTCGAAATTCGAAGCACGCAAGATGCAGCTCCGTCTCAAGCACGTCGACATAGACGAGCTGGCACGGGACATCGTGACGACCTTCCAGGACGTCACGGAGCGGAAGGGATTGAAGCTGCGCTACGTGGTTGAGGGGGAATTGCCGCCCGCATACCTGGACGCGGAAAAGCTCGAGCGAATCCTTACCAATCTGATTCGAAACGCCATCAAGTTCACAGAGAGCGGGTCCATTACCGTCCGGGTCGGCGCCACGCCGGTGAACCGGTGGCTCGAAGTCAGGGACACCGGCATCGGCATTCCGATGCAGCATCTTGCGAATATCTTCAACAGGTTCCAGCAGGTGGACTCCTCCTCCACGCGAAAATACGAAGGAACGGGGCTCGGTCTCACGATCGTCAAGGAGTCGGTGGAGCTGATGCAGGGGAGCGATCAATGTCCAGAGCGAGGAAAGGCGGGGCACGACGTTTCGGATCGAGCTGCCGGCAAACCTGGATCAGCTTGCCCCGGACGCGTTCGTCGACAGGAGGAAGGACGCGCAGCGCCGGCAGCCCGCTGATGAGTTCGACGGCGACGAAAAAAGAAGGAAAGCGCGGCGTGAATCGGACCTGGCGCGGATCACCGTGGATGATCTTGCCCTTATCGAGAAAGAGACCATCGACCGCGAAGCAAAGGACGGCCGCGTCCCTGCGCACGATGGGAACGGCAACGCCGACCACATCCTGCTCGTGGAGGACAACGTCGACCTCAGGGCCTACATCAGCAAGATGCTCTCCCGGTTCGGGCATGAAGTGGCCACGGCCATCGACGGACTGGACGGCTGGGAGCATGCACAGACGGACCTCCCCGATCTCGTGGTGTCGGACATCATGATGCCGCGCATGGACGGCTACGAGCTGGTGGGCCGGATCAAGTCCACTGACACGACCCGGCATATCCCGGTGATCCTGATCACGGCGAAGCCGGAGATCGAATCCAAGCTGGAAGGGCTGCAGAAGGGCGCGGACGACTATCTGCCCAAGCCCATCAACATCCGCGAGCTGGACGCCCGCATCCGGAACCTTCTCGTGACCCGGAACCTCCAGCAGGCGCTGGCGCGTGAAGCCGAGCTGGGCGCGCGGATGGAAGAGCTCAGCATGAGCTTCTCCCAATCACTGGAGATCCGGGACTTCAACACTGCCGGCCATTCGCGTGACGTCCTGTACCTGGGCACGATCATCGCGGAAGGAATCGGCATCCCGGTGGACCGCATGCTGAAGGATTCACTTCTCCTGCACGATATCGGCAAGCTGGGCATACCCGACCGGATTCTCCTCAAGGAGTCGCCGCTGAACGAGGAGGAGTGGAAGATCATGAGAACCCACCCCGAGCTGGGGGCGAGCCTGCTCGGGCACTTCGAGTCCTATCGGGAGATAAGCAGCATCATCCTCGCGCACCAGGAGCACCTGAACGGCACCGGCTATCCACGGGGATTGAAGGGCGACGAGATCCCCCTGTTCGCCCGGATCATCGCCATCGCGGATGCCTACCACGCAATGACCAGCAACCGCCCGTACCGCAAGGCGCTCCCGGCGAGCAGGGCAGTGCTCGAGCTCACGCGGAACCGCGGCACGCAGTTCGATGCCGCGCTCGTCGATGCCTTCATAAAGGGTCTCCTGCAGCGCAGGATCATTACGATGGAAGACATCATGTGAGCGGGTAGCAATGGCGGAAGCGCCGCCGCGAGAGCGGGCTCAGGGCAGCCGGTTGAACCACAGCAGAGAGAGCGTACCGGCGAGCAGGAGCAGCGCTATTGCGATTGCCGTAAACAGCGCGGTGACCTCGGTCTGGTCCTTCCCCACGATGAGGCGGGTGCTCAGGGATTTGTAGATTTTTATCAGGTCCCCGGCGTCGTTCGCCTTGAAATACTGCCCGCCCGTGTTCTGCGCAATTCTCTTCAGGCTCGCCTCGTCGAGTCCCACACGGAACGAGCGGCCTTCGAAGCCGATGACGTCTCCCCGCGCGCTTCCCAGCCCCACGGTGAATATGCGGATTCCCCGGTTGGCCGCTTTCTCCGCCGCGTCCAGCGGATCGGGTCCCTGGTTGTTCTGTCCGTCGCTGAGCAGGACGATGACCGCGGAATTGTTCGAACCGGGCGCAACCGGATCCGGTTCAGGCGGTGACGGCGGTGCCGGCAGCAGCGGATCACTCGGAGCCGACAGGGAGGCAGGGGTCTGACCTGGCTGCTCATCCTCCAGAATGGCGTCCAAGGCGACGAGGATCCCGCTTCCGATGGCCGTTCCCCGCTGGAGCATGAGACGCTCGATCGCGCCGCGTATGTCCTCCCGGGCGGTGGTCGGTGCCTGTACCAGTGCCGCTGTCCCGCTGAAAGCGGCGACCCCGATCCGCACCCGGGGCGGCTGCTTGTTTACGAATTCGAGCGCCGCCTGTTTTGCCGCCTCCATCCGGGTCGGCTTGATGTCCTGCGCGCGCATGCTTCCCGAGATGTCCATGGCAAGGATCACCGTGCCCCTGTTCGAGGGCAGGGAGATGGTGGCAAGCGGGCGCGCCAACGCGAAGATCATGACTGTCAGCGAGACCAGGAAAAGCAGGGCCGGGATGTGCCGGCGAAAGCCGGGGCCCCGGCCAAGGGCATCCTTCACGAGCATCAGGCTCGCATAGCGGATTGCGAACTTCTGCCGGCGTCTCTGCGCCCAGAGGTAGAAAAGAACGAGCACCGGCACGAGCAGCAGGAACCAGAGCATCGAGGTCCATTGAAATGTCATGACACTTCCCGCAGGCCGTGCGCGGCACGGGAGGCCGGTGCCGCGCGGCGCTGTTTGCGCTCAATGGCGAACCGGACGATTTCCCTCGCCATGTCGCCCTCCGTGGACAATGAGAGGAGCTCGACGCCCCGACGGGCGAGCAGGCTGTCGAGCTCCTCACGCCTCTTGCGGGCGGCCGCGGCGAACCGCCTCCTGAAACCGTGGTCGTGCGTGTCGAGGAAGAGCTGCTCGCCCGTTTCCGCGTCCTCGAACACGATGGCGCCCACGTCCGGGAGCTCCGACTCCCGCGGGTCGGAGAGCCGCACCCCGAGGATCTCGTGTCTGCGGGTGAGCATGTCCAGCGGCTTGTCCCAGCCCGTCACGCTGAGAAAGTCGGACACGACGAACAGCAGGGAACGCCGGCCGATGATGCGGAGGGCCGATTCGAGGAGCAGGGAGAGGTCGGTCTGGGGCGCGCGCTGAAGCCGGGGCTGACCCTGAAGCTCCTGGATGAGGCGCAGGACATGGGTCCGCCCGCCCCGCGCGGGAATGGTGCGCGCGGGCGCGCCGCTGAAGATCAGCGCCCCTACCCGGTTTCCGTGCCGCGTGAGCAGCCGCGCAAGGACGCCGACGAAGTCGACGAGCAGCTTCCTCTTGTCCGTGGCAACCGTGCCGAAGTCCACCGAGGGGCTCATGTCGAGGAGGAACCACGCGGTGACCTCCCTGTCCTCCATGTACTGCCGCACGTAGGGGGTCTGCAGCCGCGCTGTCACGTACCAGTCGATCGTCCGCACGTCGTCGGTGAGCTGGTATTCGCGCAGGTCCGCCAGCTCGAGCCCGAAGCCGCGGAACAAGGTCCGATAGTTGCCCTGCAGGATCCCGTCGAGCCGGCGGATCACCGTCCAGTCCAGCCGCTGGAGAATCCTCTCGGGGTCAGAGGGCTGCGGCATGACTCTGCAGCGCCTGGGCGGGTGCGGGAACCGCCTGCATCACCTTCTGGATGATCGCATCGGTGCTCACCCCGTCGGAGAGGGCCTCGTAGGACGGGATGATGCGATGACGCATCACGTCGTGCACCATGTCGACGATGTCCTGGGGAATGACGTACGATCTCCCGCGCACGAAGGCCAGCGCGCGTCCGGCAATGACGAGATTGATCGAGGCGCGGGGGCTCGCGCCGTATACGATGTACTTCGCCACTTCCGGCACTCCATGCCTGTCCGGGCTGCGCGTGGCGGCGGCAAGCCGCACGGCGTACTGCACGAGCAGGGGGTCCACGAACACGCCCTCGCAGGCCTGGCGGAGCTGCAGGATCTGCTCGGTGGTCACGACCGCGGCCGGCTGGGCCAGCGCGGTCGTCATCCTCTGCACGATGACGAACTCCTCCGGCTCGCTGGGGTAGTCCACGAGGACTTTCATCATGAAGCGATCGACCTGCGCCTCGGGAAGCGGATAGGTCCCGTCCGTCTCGATGGGGTTCTGCGTTGCCATGACGAGGAAGGGTTCCGCGACCTTGAACGTCTCCCCGCCGATGGTCACCTGGCGCTCCTGCATGACCTCCAGGAGCGCGCTCTGCACCTTGGCAGGGGCGCGATTGATCTCGTCAGCGAGGAGCAGGTTGGCGAAAACGGGACCGAGGGACGTGCTGAACTCACCGGTCCGCTGATTGTAGATGCGTGTGCCCACCAGGTCCGCGGGAACGAGATCCGGTGTGAACTGGATCCTCTTGAATACCCCGTTCATCGCCGACGCGAGGGTCTTGACCGTCAGGGTCTTTGCCAGTCCCGGCACGCCCTCCACGAGCAGGTGGCCTTGAGAAAGGAGCGCGACGAGCACGCGCTCCAGAAGGTGGTCCTGCCCGACGATCACCTTCTTCACCTCGTAGAGTATCTTCTCCATGAGCTGTGCCTGCTCGAGGTAAGCTCCTTCCGCCCCAATGTGCATGCTTTCCATAATGGTTCTCCCTTTCGCGGTACTCCGTGAAGCTAAACGGGGGGTGAGCCGACCACGCCGCCCGCCGTGTCGATGGGGACGGCGAAGCCGATCCCGATGAATACGTCCTGGTTTGTCGGATTCAAGAGCGATGTGACGATGCCCACCACTTCCCCGTTCCTGTTGACCAGAGGCCCCCCGGAGTTGCCGGGGTTCACCGCGGCATCGAACTGGATGAGGTTTTTCAGCGTGGCCCCTGTCTCACGGGAGGTGTACTGCCTGCCCAGGCCGGAGACGACACCGTCGGAGGTCGAAAAGAAGACCCCGAACGGGTTGCCCACCGCGATCACCTCGTCCCCGACGTGCAGGGAGGCCGAGCTCACGAGGGTCGCGGGCTTCAGGTCATCCGGCACCTTCATGGCGCTCAGCACCGCAAGGTCGTTCTCCGGCTGCCGCACCATCACCTGCGCATCCGACTCCGTGCCGTCCGCGAACACGACCTTCACCGAGGCGGCGTCCTTCACGACGTGAAGGCAGGTCAGGATGATGCCCGTGTCCACGACCACGACGCCGGCGCCCAGCGACGCGCGGGGCTTCCCGTCTCCGGGCACGACGGCCTCCACCGCCACGACGGACGGCAGAATGACGTCATAGGCGACCGAGGCATTCGAGGGTTTGGGCGGCGCGTTCTCGAGAGAGCGGTCCACCGCCGCGTCGATGTCTCTCTGGGTGAGTCGTTGCGGGACCGGCCGGAGCGCGTTGTAGACGAGGAGGGCAACGAGCGTGATGATGATCTGGGCGGCTATGAGGAAAAGCGTCCGATGGCCCTGGTACGCGCCCCTGAGCCATTGACGGACAAGCTGCCAGTCTGAAGGCGGGCTCGCCTTAGGATCTTCTATATACACAGATGAAGATACTGCGATGCGGCGGCCGGGGGAAATAATATCCGGTTATCTTCTCAGAAGCGCACGCCCAGGCCCAGCATCACAGTGGGCTGAAATACCGTCTTGGAGGGATTGGCGCCGCTGATTCCGTCGGAGAGATAGGGGACCAGGACGCGGACGGCCGTGCCCGCTGTCAATGACACGCCGCCAAAAAGCTCCAGCCCGATCGCGGCGCGCAGGCGGGGAAACAACGCGCCGACCGTGGAGGCGCCGAGGTCCGGGAATCCCAGTCGCTCAGTCACCATGGAAAGCTCGTAGTCCAGGTAGAAGGGATTGATACTGGAGCGTCCTCCCAGCCCCAGGCCAAGGGACCAGAGCGAAGGGTCAGGCCCCGGCTTCCACCCCACGCTGAAAATGGTGTACAGATACCGGGTGCCGAGGGACAGCGCCGCCGTGGTCGTCCCTGCCATGTCCACCCACAGGTCCACACTGTGGTGTCCCTTGGCCTCGATGGAAACCAGGCCGACAGGGACCCCCTCGATCTCCTCGGAAATGTTGAGCACGCCGACCTGCGTGCCGGAAACGTGCCGGGCGATGTTGACGACGCCGACCTGCGCGCCGCTGACTGTATCCGCCACGTTCACAACGCTGATCTGGGGGCCCGTCAGGGTCCGGCCCCAGTTGAATACGCCGGCCACCTGGGCGCCGCTCACATCGACCCCTGCCCAGTTGAAAAGTCCCGCCACCTGCGCGCCCCGTGCCGCGCCGAGGGACACGTTGCCCAGCCCGGCAAGCTGCGCGCCGTTGAGGCCGCCGCTGACATTGACCAGCCCCGCTGCCTGGACGTACCGGGCTTCGCCGCCAAGGTAGTTGACCAATCCCGCTGCCTGGAAGCCGTTGAGCCTGCCCAGGACGACGTTTGCAAGACCGGCACCCTGAAAACCGGTCACGTCATGGGATTCGAGGTTTGCCAGTCCGCCGATCTCGAATCCGCGCGAGTAGGATGACGAGCCGATCAGGAGGTTGATCCCCACGACATGATCGGCGCTCGAGGAGAAGAGCCCGTTCGACACGTCCGGCAGCAGGCTAAAGGCGATCGGGCTTGGCCGCGGAGGGCCGCTCGCCCGGGGGGCTGGTTCGGACCCGTCCGCCGGAGCTTCCTCTGCCGGCGGGCCGACCTGCTGGGTGGACGGGCCGATAGAGGTCGCTGCCGCAGCCGCCGAGATGGCAGCGCCGACTGCTCCGCCGATGGCGGCACCGACCGCGGCGCCTATGGCCGCCCCCGGTTCTGTTCGCGTGACCACGGGCGGCATGCCCTGGTCGTAGGGCGGCTGGCTCCCGGCCTGATCGCCGCGGGCCGTGGCTTTGTCCAGCGGCACGGCGCGCAGCATGGCCATGGTAAGAGTGCCGCGCTGCCGCGTCGTGACACGCACGTCCCCCGCAAAACGAGCCCCCTTCTTGTCGAGCACGACGGAGTAGACACCGGGCTCGAGACCCAGCTCCGTTTTCTGGCCTTCCACCTTGTTCAGCTCGACGGCGAGCGTGCCTTGATCGTCGCGGAAGTACAGTCTCCCCCCGATGTTTTCCGCCACGGTGAGCCCCGCGGCGGAAGACCTCAGGTCGGTGAGCACGAGGTCACCCGATCCTGTCAGGTTAATGTCATACGCGGCATGCTGGGGCCCGTACTCGGTCTTTTCCGTTGAAGCGAGGGTTTCCTGGAAAGCATAGGCATAGGCCTCGTTGAGGGTCACGACTCCGTCCCCTGCCGTGTCCGCGGCGCCGCGCAGACCCGATATCAGGTAGTGCGTGAAGAAGGACGCGCCGATCCTGTCCGATTCCTGCGCCGCCTCCTCTGCCGAGGCCGAGGTGAGGTACGCGTGCCCCGTCATGTCCGAGGAGGCGTCGAAAAGGAACGCGGGACGCGCAACGCCTCCCTTTGCGCGCGTGAGGGACCCTGATGAGCACGAGTCGAGGATGGCCACCTTGACGTCCGCCGGTATGTCGTTGATGTCGCGTCGAAACTGCTCCCACGTGTAGCGGTCCTTGCCCAGTATGAGCCCGTCGTCGTCGGAATGGCCCGAATAGTAAATGACGAGCTCGCGGCGTTCATCCATCTCCCTCGGGGATTTGACCATCTGGCCAACCCTTCCCAGGGCATCCTCGAAGCGTGAGAGGTCGGGGCTCAAGGTCAGGACCAGGTCCTGCGCGCGGACACCGCCCAGGTCCTGGAGCACGGCCGCAAAGGACCGCGCATCTGTTTCCGCGTATTTCAGACGGATGAGGTTTTCACCGCCATAGTTGGAGCCGACGACCATTGCGAAACGCCGGAGGGGCACCGGCGAGTCGGCTCCCACAGCCCAGGCGACGGAGCCGAGCAGGAGGATGAATAACGCGCGCTTCACATTCATGACCGCAATCCCTACTTCTTCACGAGAAGCGAGTACTGTCCCAGGCCGCCGGGAAGACCAAGGCCCTCCCGCTCAGCGGCCCCGGGTCGGGCGGCCAGGGCACGCGCTGCCCGGTCCACGTCTCCGACCTCGAAGGGAGAAGCCGCATACACAAGAAAGAATCGCTCGAACCGGGGGGCATCGTCCAGCTCATACGCGGACGGAAGGACCACCTGGCCCTGCAGGTCCAGGGGAGGCGCGGCGCGGGACCCTCCCCGATAGCCCGCCGGCACGTGCCACGTGACGGCGCCTCGGCCGTCCACGGAGAGAATGACCCCGTATTTGGCCTCTCCCGCCGTGTAGCTGATCTGCAGGACATCGGCCCGCCGGGCCGACGCGCCGGGGCGCAGCTCCTCCGCGCCGCCGGCGGGCGTCTTGCGGAAAAGATTGAGATGCGTCGTGAGGCCCTTGAGCCTCGTCTCATTCGGGACGATCCGCTCCCGGACCACGACGAGAGAAAGGACAAGAATCACCATTGCGGCGGCCGGCAGCGCCCAAGCCATGGTCTGCGCCCTGCGCGGCCGCGCCGCCCTTCCGCCCGCCTGGAGCAGTCTCTCCTTGATTGCAGGCACGATGCGTTCCGCCGGATAGTCCGCCATGATCTCCCGGTTGGACTGGGTGATCGCGGCCAGTCTCTCTCTCAGTGTTTCGTCTCGCTCCAGCTCGTCGCGCACCATCCGCTCCTGGCCCGAAGAGAGCTCCCCTAGAATATACTGCTCCAGCAGCAGGTCCGATACAGTCTGTTTCTGCGGCATCTTCATGCCTCCTCCAGAGCGCGAGTGCGCTCCTTGAGCTGGCGCAGGCGCTTGCGCACCCCGGACACGGACAGGCCGACGTGGCCCGCCACCTCTTCGAGCGTCATGCCGTCCACGTAGTGCATCACCGCCATGGTGCGCGTCGAGGCGCGCTCCCGCCCGAAGATGCGATCCAGGACGTGCCGGTCGAGGGCCCTCGACTCCACGTCCTCGGCGGATGCGATGCGCTCCAGGGCTGCTTCCCCCGCCGACTGCGGGCGCCTGCGCGCCGTGCGCATCATGTTCAGGCAGACATTTGTGGCGATAGTGTAGAGCATGCTCGACGGTGCCTTGTCCGTGAGCCTTTCCTGGAAGCGCAGAAGCTTCACAAAGGTCTCCTGGGCGGCATCCATTGCCTGTTCCTCGTCGACGAGAAGGGCACGGCATCTGCGCAGGACCATGGGTCCGTACTTCCTGTAGAGGGCATCGACGTCCAGCGCCACCAGCTTCTCCCGCTCATCACAGACTATAACACGGAAAACTCCGCGGAGTGACACCCTCCAAAAAACGGGGTGTTGTACTCATATGATATCCCACAGAGGAGGCATTCTGATGAAATCCACGTTCCTCGTCCTTGTGCTGGCGCTGACGGCACTCGGCATGCCGTGTGATGCGGGCGCCGTGCGCCTGACGGGAAATGTCTCAGCCGACTTTCTCGGGGGCAATTCCGGCCAGCAAATCATAAACACATTCACGGTAGGTGACCAGCCTTTTTTCTGGGGCTTTGGATGGGAAGTGATCATCGACCGGTTCGGGTTCGGGGGCGACTATATGGTGAGCTTCTATCGCGATGCCGCCGAGCAATGGTGGCTCGACTGGTACGCCCCTGCTCTCTTCGTGAGCTTCCACCCACTTGGCGGCAAATCCTTCCTGGATCCCTTCCTCCAGCTGGGCGTCGGCTGCTCCGGCCAGGTGTTTCTCGAGCCTCAGCGCATGCCCATGGGCCCGAGTCCCCGCCAGGACCTGTCACTTTCCCTCTTCCCGTTCGTGGGGGCAGGCCTTGCCTTCAATCTCGAGGGTTTCCTCCTGAGCGCAAAGGCGATCTACACCCCCTATTGGTCCCAGGTTCCGGTGACGGACATTCCGAGCTACCCTCTGGGCAAGTTCCAGGTGACGGTGAGCGCGGGAATCTCACTCGGCTGAAACCCGCAAGCTCGCGGATGAGTAAGACGAAGCAGCCGATTCTGTGCTAATTTGCCCGCCGGAGGCGAGGCATGAAGCCGGCGGGCACATTTGTCGGATTTGGTTTCGGTCCCATACAGACCGGCCTGATGCTCTGTGAGGCTCTCGAATCGGGGAGCTTCGAACGGTTCGTCGTTGCCGAGGTGGACCAGGCCCTGGTGGACGCAGTCCGCGGGAACGGAGACACGGTTACCATCAACATCGCCGGAGAGACCGCGATACGCAGGATGAGTCTGCCCGGGGTCCGGCTTCTCAATCCCCGGGTCGGCGGGGACAGGAAGGAAATCGTGGCTGCAATCGGGTCAGCCACGGAGCTTGCTACTGCAATTCCGAGCGTCGAGCTGTATGGGGCGGGAGGGGATGCGTCCGTGGCGGCCCTGCTCGCGGAGGGCGCCGCGGGCGGGCGCGCGCGCGTCCTCTACGCGGCGGAGAACAACAACTACGCGGCAGAAATTCTCATGCAGGAGATCGCGGGACGCGCGCCGCGCGCTGCTTTCCCGCACCTCCAGGCGCTGGATACGGTGATCGGGAAGATGAGCGGCCTGATCACGACCGTGGAGGAGATGCGGCAGCTCGGGCTCGCTCCCCTGGTACCGGGTCTCGACAAATGCGTGCTCGTTGAAGAGTTCAACCGGATCCTCATTTCGAGAATCACGCTGCCCGGATTCACGCGCGGCATCCGGGTGTTTGAGGAAAAGGACGACCTTATTCCCTTCGAGGAGGCAAAGCTCTACGGCCACAACGCCGTGCACGCCCTCTTGGGCTACCTGGCACGGCTGCGTGGACACAGGTTCATGAGCAGCATCAGGGAGGACAGCGAGCTCCGGGCGCTCGGGCGCCGGGCGTTCCTCCAGGAATCGGGCGTCGCGATGGTCCGCCGGCACGGAGGGACCGGCGATCCGCTGTTCACGGCGGACGGCTGGGGGGCGTACGCCGAAGATCTCCTTCAACGGATGACCAACCCGTTCCTGCATGATGATGTGGAGCGGATCATCCGCGACCCCAGACGCAAGCTCGGATGGAGCGACCGATTCTTCGGAACGATGCGGGCGGCCCTGCAGGCCGGCATCCAGCCGCACTCCATGGCGCTGGGAGCGGCTGCGGCCGCCAGCGCGGCCGGCATCCCTCCCGGAAAAACGAGGGAGCACCTGGTGGCGCTGTGGGGCAGCGAGGCAGCGGGAGAAGAGCGCGAGGCATGTCTCTCCCTCGTGGAGGACGCGATGACCCGACTTGCCTCCTGGCGCGCGTGACAGCCCCGGCAGGCTCAGACGCGGCCTGTCGAAATGCCACGGGCCGCGCACACGCGGTTCCGTGGCCGCCTTGACCGCACCTGCCGCCCCTCCTACTATCACCGGCGATGCGTAAAACAAAAATCGTCTGTACCCTGGGCCCCGCCACAGATGACGTGGAAGTGCTCTGCCGCCTGCTGCAGGCAGGTATGAACGTGGCCCGATTCAACATGGCACACAGCGACCTTGCCTACCATGCCGACATGATCTCCAAGGTGCGCGAGGCAAGCCGTTCGACCGGTATCCCTGTTGCTCTTCTCATCGACATCAAGGGACCCGAGGTGCGCACGGGAATGGTTGCCGGCGGGGGCGAGGTGGAGCTGGCGACCGGCAGCGTGATTACCGTCACGGTGGATGACGGCCCTTGCTCGGCGGAGCGCGTGAGCCTCTCGTACAAAGACCTGCCGGATCAGGTCACCCCCGGCATTCACATCCTCATCGCGGACGGGCTCATCGATCTGGAAGTGACGTCCGTGCAGGGCAGGGAGACGCGGTGCGCCGTACGCACCGGCGGGACGCTCGGCTCCCACAAGAACGTGAACATCATCGGCATAAGAAGCCGCCTTCCTGCCGTCACGGAGAAGGACATCGAGAACCTGCATTTCGCCGTCTCCAAGGACATGGATTTCGTTGCCGCGTCGTTCGTCCGCAGGCCTGAGGACATTCTCGAAATCCGGCAGATCCTGCTGAAGGCCGGCTCGCACATGCATATCGTGGCGAAGATCGAGGACGGGGAAGGCGTGGCGAACATCGACGAGATCATCCGGGTTTCCGACGGCATCATGATTGCCCGCGGAGACCTGGGGGTGCAGCTTGCCACCGAGCAAATCCCCCTGGTGCAGAAGAGGATCATCCTCAAATGCCACGGCCAGAACAAAACGGTGATCACCGCGACGCAGATGCTGGATTCGATGATTCACAATCCCCGGCCCACCCGCGCCGAGGCCACAGACGTGGCGAACGCCATTTTCGATGGATCCGACGCTGTCATGCTCTCCGGCGAAACGGCGAGCGGGCAATATCCCGTGGCTGCCGTCCAGGTAATGGACTCCATTGCCCGTACGACGGAGGCCTCACCGGAGTACGAGTCCCGGGTGAAGCGCTTTTTCCGTCTTGACGAGATCGGGGAGGACATCGCGCAGGCGGTCACACGGAGCGCGTTCCTGGTGGCACGGGAAATCAACGCCACGGCGATCATCGCGCCGACGCTCCGCGGCAACACGCCGCGCCTGATCAGCAAGTACCGGCCCTCGCAGCCGATATTCGCCATCACCCCCTCCGAGTCTGTCCAGCGGCGGCTCCTCCTGTACTGGGGCGTCTATCCGCTGCTCTGCGACCTTGCCGACAATTCAGACACCATGCAGAACAACGCGCTCGTGGCCGCCATGGAAAAAGGGCTGGTGAAGAAGCACGACAAGGTCGTGATCGTGGCCGGCGTCCCCCTGCACTCGCCCATCATGCTCAATACGATCAAGGTCCACTTCGTGGGGAACGTCCTGGCAAAGGGAGAGAGGGGATTCGGGGGCTATCGCTCCGGGAAAATCGTGCGGGTCGAGGATGCCCTGGACGCGGAGCTCCGGCTCAAGCACGACGGTACCGAGATACTTCTGGCGCGTTTCCTCACGCCGGATTTCCTGCCGATCCTCAAAGGGGTCGGCGGCATCGTGCTGGAGGAGTCCTCCTACCTGAGCCCCGAGCAGATCCGCCAGATCGCTCCGGACATCGCGGCGATCTCCTCCGTGACCGGCGCCATGGTACTGCTCGAAGACGGCTTCACCGTGACGCTGCACGGAGACGAGTGCGTGGTCTACGAGGGCATCATCAGCGGGAAATGACGGGGCGCATTCTGCAGCGACCCGCAGGGCGCCCATCTTCCGCTACTGAATGGTCTTTTCGAACTCTTCGATGAGCTCGCGCTGCCGGGCGCTCACTGCGCGGGGGATGACCACGGACACTTTCACGAGCTCGTCCCCGACTCCCCGGCCCCGCAGCTCGGGCATCCCCTTGCCCTTGAGCCTGAACACCGTGCCGCTCTGCGTGCCGGCAGGGATCTTCATCACGACAGCGCCGTCCATGGTCGGCACGCTGAGCTCCGCGCCGAGGATCGCGCGCGGAAGGCTGATGGTGAGCTCCGTGAGAAGGTCCGCACCCTGCCTCTGGAACTGCGCATGGGGAAGGACCTCCACGACCAGGAACAGGTCGCCCTTGCCCTTCTCTCCCGATTCGCCCTCCCCTTTCATGCGGAGGCGCGCGCCCGTGTCCACTCCCGGCGGGATCGTGACGGAAAGGGATTTCGTGACGGTCACCCGGCCCTGGCCCCCGCATTCCTGGCAGGGCGTCAGGATAATGGAGCCGGTTCCCCCGCACCGGGTGCACGGCTGGGCCATCTGGAAAATCCCGCTGGAGACGAGCTTGCTGCCCGGTGCCCCGACAATCGGGGCAGGTGGTCTTGCTCGTCCCGGGAGCCGCGCCGGTTCCGCCGCAGACGGGGCACGAGTCGCGTCGAGACACGGAGATCGTCTTCTCCGTGCCGCGATACGCTTCCTCCAGAGTCACGGAAACGGCCGCCTCGAGGTCCTTTCCGCGGGCGCCCTCAGAGGCGGATCCCTTTGCCTTTCGCCGTCTGCCGCGCGTTCCGAAAAGGCCGAAGCCCGCGTCGCCGAAGAGGTTCTCGAAGAAGCTGCCTCCCAGGCCCTCGTCCCCCATTCCCTCGAAGACACTGCGAAAATCGGTGCCCCTGAAGATGTCTTCCCGCGCGAATTTCTGGTCGACGCCGTCGTGCCCGTACTGGTCGTACAGGGCGCGCTTCTTCGGATCGGAAAGCACACCGTACGCTTCCGAGATTTCCTTGAACGCGTCCTCTGCCTGCTTCTTCTTGTCGGCGGACACGCGGTCAGGGTGGTGCCGGAGCGCGAGCTCCCGATAGGCCTTTCGGAGCTCCTCAGGAGTCGCGCCTTTCCTGATACCGAGGATTTCGTAATAGTCACGTTTTGTGGACATGGTTTTCCATAAAAAGCCCCGGGGGCTGCCCGGGGCTCACGTCGGCTATTTCTTCTCTTCGCGGAACTCCGCGTCGATCACGTCGTCGTCCTTCTTGCCCGAGGCCGCTCCGGCCTGCCCCTGGCCGTCCGACGAATCCCCGGGACCGGGACCCGGCTGCGGACCCGCCCCCTGCTGCTTGCCCGCGGCCTGCTTGTACACTTCTTCCGCGAGCTTGTGGGACGCCTTGGTCAGCTCCTCCATGCCCTTCTTGATCCGATCCACGTTCTTTTCCTTGATAGCGGACTTCAGATCGTTGAGCTTCGCCTCGATGTCGGCCCGCTCGGCCTGGCTGACCTTGTCCCCGTAGTCCTTGAGGGACTTCTCCACCGAATAGGCGAGAGTGTCCGCCTGGTTGACGGTCTCCACCTCTTCCTTCTTCTTGGTGTCTTCCGCCGCGAACTGCTCTGCCTGGCGCACCATCTTCTCGATCTCTTCCTTCGAGAGTTTTTTCGGCGCCGTGATCTTGATGGACTGCTGCTTTCCCGTCCCCAGGTCCTTGGCGGCCACGCTGACGATGCCGTTTGCGTCGATGTCGAAGGACACCTCCACCTGCGGCACCCCGCGGGGGGCGGGCGGAATGCCTACCAGGTTGAACCTGCCCAGCTCGACGTTGTCATTCGCCATGGGCCGTTCACCCTGGAGCACGCGTATCGTGACCTCGGTCTGGTTGTCCGCCGCGGTGGAGAAGATCTCGCTCTTCCGCGTGGGGATGGTCGTGTTGCGCTCGATGAGCTTCGTGCTCACGCCGCCGAGGGTCTCGATGCCGAGAGAGAGCGGGGTCACGTCCAGGAGGAGGACATCCTTCACCTCGCCCTTGATGATGGCCGCCTGGATCGCGGCGCCCATGGCGACGCACTCCATGGGGTCGACGCCACGCTCGATCTTCTTGCCGAAGAAATCCTCCACGAACTTCTGCACGATCGGCATCCGGGTGGGTCCCCCCACCATGATGATCTTGTCGATCTCCGCCCCGTTGTCGCTGAATTGAACCCCGTCCTTTGCAAATGCCCCCCGGGCATCCTTGAGCGCGGTCTCCAGCGGTGTGCGGCAGCGCTGGACGATGGGGCCGATGAGCTCTTCCAGCTTGGCCCGGTTCACCGTCATGGTGAGGTGCTTGGGGCCGCTGGCGTCCGCCGTGATGAAGGGGAGATTGATGTCCGTCGTGAGCGTGCTGGACAGCTCCACCTTGGCTTTTTCCGCGGCCTCCCGGACCCTCTGGGTGGCCATGGTGTCCTTTTTCAGATCTATGCCCGTCTGGCGCATGAACTCCTTCTCGATGTACTCCACGAAGGCATTGTCCATGTCCGTGCCGCCGAGCTGGGTGTCCCCGCTCGTGGCAACGACCTTGAACCCGCCCTCTTTCCACATCTCCATGATGGTGACGTCCAGGGTGCCGCCGCCGAAGTCGAACACGAGGATCTTCAGCTCCTTGCCCGCCTTCTCCAGGCCGTAGGCAAGACACGCCGCGGTGGGTTCATTGATGATGCGCAGCACCTTCAGACCGGCAATCTCTCCGGCGTCCTTGGTGGCCGTGCGCTGGTTGTCGTCGAAATACGCGGGACAGGTAATGACCACTTCCTCCACCGTGTCACCGAGGTATGCTTCCGCATCCTGCTTGACCTTCTGGAGTATGAACGCCGAGATCTGCTGGGCGCTGTATTCCTTTCCAAAGGCCTTGAACTTGTGGTCCGTTCCCATCTTTCTCTTTGCCGCGTAGATGGTGCCGTCAGGATTGATGGCAGCCTGCCTGCGCGCGGGTTCCCCCACGAGCCTTTCGCCCTCCTTGGTGAACGCCACGAATGATGGAAATGCCTTGCCCGAAGAGACGCCGGCCCCTTCCGCCGAGGGGATGATAACCGGCCTGCCGCCCTCCATGACGGCAGCGGCAGAGTTCGATGTCCCGAGATCGATGCCGATGATACGACCCATATCATTCTCCTTTGTGTCCTGCTCTCCCCTGCGCCGACATGCGGCGCGCTTCCGGGCGCACGGCTCTTCCGCTTTTCTGCCGCCCGGGGAAACCGGTCATCCGCTTCCTGGTATGATTGCGAGAGACATCCGACTACAAAAATGTAAGTACTGAAGGCTCGGAAGTCAAGCAGACAACGGCGATGCGCTGCCAAAATCCGCGACACATTGACGCCGGTTGCGCCGACCATTAGAGTAGCCACTATGCAGGTCCGCGCCCTCGCCTGGAGCTCCCTCACGGAGCAGGACAAACGCAAGATCTTCGCGCGCTCGGAGCAGGACATTGCGGCGGTCTTCCCCCGCGTGCGGGAAATCATCGAAAAAGTGCGCGTGGACGGCGATGCGGCGCTCATCGAATATACCCGGCAATTCAACAACGCGGACCTCACCGGCATTCCCCTCGCGGTAGGTGAGCGGGAATTCGCGGACGCGGAGAAGGCCCTCGATGCGCCGGTCAAGGATGCCATCAGGTTCTGCGTGGCAAACGTGCGCGCCTATCATGAACAGCAGCTTCCCGGGGCCATGAGCTTCGGTGAGGTCCTCCCTGGCGTCTACGCGGGCGAGCGCGCCACTCCGATCCCGTCCGTGGCCCTGTATGCGCCGCGCGGCAAAGGGAGCTTCCCGTCATCGACCTACATGATGGCGGTCCCGGCGCACGTGGCGGGGGTCAGCCGCGTTGTCGTGGTAAGCCCGCCGGATTCCAGGGGCGCGTGCGACCCGGCCACGCTGTTTGCCGCCCGGCTGTGCGGCGTCCACGAAGTCTACCGTGTCGGCGGCGTGCAGGCCCTGGCGGCGCTTGCCTATGGCACGCAGAGCATCCGCCCGGTCGTGAAGCTCCTGGGACCGGGCAACCAGTACGTCACGGCGGCAAAGAGACTCCTGTTCGGGGTCGTCGACGTGGGACTGCCGGCCGGGCCCTCCGAATCCATGATCCTCGCGGACGACTCAGCCGACCCGCGGCTGCTCGCCCTCGACCTGCTGATCGAGGCGGAGCACGGACCGGATTCGCAGGCGCTTCTGGTCACCACGAGCGACAGATCGGCCCGCGCGGTCGCCGCGCACCTTCCCCGGCTCGTGTCCGAGCTGCCCGAGCCCCGCGCCTCCTATGCGGCGCAGGTGCTCGCCAACTATGGCGGCATCATCGTGGCCGCGGACCTCACCGAGGCCGTCTCCATCGCAAATGAGGTCGCCCCTGAGCACCTGCAGATCGCCACCTCGGACCCTCTGGAGACTCTCTCCCGGATCCAGGAACGCCGGCGAGATCCTCCTCGGGCAGCGCACCCCTTTTTCCCTTGCCAACTATGCCATCGGCGCCAACGCGGTGCTCCCCACGGGCGGGAAAGCGAAAACCTGCTCCCCCCTTTCCGTGCGGGATTTCCTCAAGTACTCATCGGTCGCGTACCTGACCCGGCAGGGCCACGAGTCCGTCCGCCAGGCAGCGATCGTTCTCGCAGACTATGAAGGCTTTCCCGCGCATGCAAAGGCGCTCCGTGAAAGGAGGGGCAATGAGCCCGAAGACGACAGGCAGGTCTGAACCCCGCGCAAAGAAGGTGAAGAAGTCTCCGGGCACCAGGGCCCCTGCCCGTCGGCCGGCGCCGCCCAACTCCGCGGCATACCGCGGAAGGGGCCCCCGGGCCTGGGTGACCACCGCCAACATGGGTCTCGGCCACCAGAGGGCCGCCTACCCGCTGCGCGACATCGCGGAGGGCGGAATCATCACGCTGGGAAAGGCGGAGAACACGTCCCCTTCCGAGCAAAGGCTCTGGGAGCGCCTGCGCAAGAGCTACGAGTTCCTCTCCCGCACAAAGAGCTGGCCGCTGATCGGCAACGCGGTATTCGGCCTGCTGGATCGGCTGCAGAACATCCCGCCGTTCTACCCTATCCGCGACATGTCCAATCCCTCCTTTCAAGTCAGGTGGCTGAGGGGGCTGATTCAGAAGGGCATGTGCAGCGGGTTGATGGAAATGATCCGGGAAAAACCCCTGCCGCTTCTCACCACGTTCTACGCCCCGGCCATCGCCGCTGACATCGCCGGCTACGGACGGATCTACAGCGTCATCTGCGATGCCGAGATCAACAGGGCCTGGGTGGCGGAGAATCCGCGCACCAGCAAGATCGTCTACCTGGTCCCCTGCGGCCGGGCCGTGCGGCGGCTGAACGAGTACGGGATTCCCAACGATCGGATCTGGCTCACCGGCTTCCCGATTCCCCTGGAGCTGCTGGGGGACAGGAACATCAGCGTATTGAAATGGGACCTGGGCCAGAGATTGCACTACCTGGACCCCACCGCGGAACGCTTCTGGCCCATGCACGGCCTGAACGTGGAGCACTTCCTCGGCGCAAAGAACTGCAAGTTCGCAAGGAAGCGCGCCTTCACGATCACCTTCGGAGTGGGGGGCGCGGGCGCACAGACCGACATCGCCTACGCGGTGGCCAGGAGCCTCAGGGACAAGATCGCAAAGGGAGAGGTGAGCTACAACATACTTGCAGGCGTCCGGCCCGAGGTCGCGGAATACCTGGAGAACATCAAGAAAGAGCTTGCGCTTCCCCAGATCCGGATCGTGACCGGAAAAACCCTGAACGAGTATTTCCAGGGTTTCACCGAGTGCATGCGGACCACGGACGTGCTCTGGACCAAGCCCAGCGAGCTTTCCTTCTATTGCGGGCTGGGCATCCCCGTCATCATGGCTCCGCACATCGGCTCCCAGGAGGATTACAACCAGGCGTGGCTCCTGGAGATCCAGGCAGGATTCCCCCAGCAGGATCCGCAGTACACCGACCAGTGGCTTCTGGACCTTGTCCGCGCCGGTCGGCTCGCGGACGCGGCCTGGAACGGGTTCCTGAAGGCAAGAAAATACGGCACCTACAAGATCCAGGAAATAATGCTGACCGGCACGATGGAGAAGGAGACCTCGGTACTGCGCAGATGAGGGAGGAGATCCGCACACCGCAGGACGTCTTTTCCTGGGCTGAATCATTCACCAATCTCGAGCGCGGGACGTATCCCCCCGACAAGCGCGCCTACCGGCTGGACCGGATGCATCGGCTTCTCGAAATGTTCGACAACCCGGAGGCGCGGCTGCGGATCATCCATGTTGCCGGGACAAAGGGAAAAGGATCCACCTCCGCCCTCCTGGCATCGGTGCTGTGCGCCGCGGGGAGGCGCACCGGCCTCTATACATCGCCGCACGTCGAGAACGCTTTCGAGAGGATCGCGATTGCCGGACAACCTCGCAGGCCCGAGCTCCTGGTCCGGCTGGGTCAGGAAGTGAAGGCGGTCATCGACCGGCTGCCTCCGGAGGATTTTCCCGGTCACTACGGACCGACGACCTTCGAGCTCTACACCCTGCTGGCATTTCTCTACTTCCGGGATGCCGGTTGCCAGGAGGCCGTCGTGGAGACCGGGCATCGGCGGCCGGCTGGACGCCACCAACGTCGTGAGCTCGGTGGCTTCGGTCATCACCCCGCTCGATCTGGAGCACACGGAAATCCTGGGTGACACGCTGGAGAAGATCGCGTGGGAAAAGGCGGGCATCATCAAGCCGGGCGCGCCGTGCTTTGTCGGCCTGCAGCCGCGCGCGGTAAAGGAAGTCATCCGGCAGGTCTGCCGTGAGCGCGGCTCGGCGCCCGCGTTTCTCGACGAGGAAACCAGCGAGCGGGTCGCGGTCGTGGATGCGCAGGGCACCACGTTTACGCTGCGGCTGGGAGGAGAGCCGGCCGAAGAGTTCAGGCTTTCGATGCTCGGCGAGTTCCAGGCGGAGAACGCGGCGCTCGCGTATCTCCTCGTGCGGCGAACGAGGCCGGAGATCACCCTCGCGCAATGCCGGCGCGGCTTTCTGGACACGACGCTCCCCGGGCGCATGGAGCTGCGCGGCACTCATCCGATCGTGGTTCTCGACGGCGCCCACACGCCCCTTGCCGTCACGCGGCTGCTCGCCGCTTTCCGCGAGGTCTTCCCCGGCGAGGCAGTCCTCCTTTTCGGCTCCGTCTCCGGAAAGAATCCGCGCGCAATGGCGCAGATCATGGCACCCCACTTTTTCCGGATCATCATCTCCACCCCGGGAACCTTCAAGGAGAGCAACCCCGGGGAGGTGGCGGACATTTTCCGGGCCGTCAAACCGGAGGCCACGCTGCTGGAACCGGATCCTCGACAGGCGCTTCGGCTGGCCATGGAGGAATCAGAAGGAACACGTCCCATCCTCGTCACGGGCTCGTTCTACATGGTGGCGGAAATCCGCAGGCTTCTCCGATGAGCGAGCTCCTCGGCGGCAGGCTCGTGGTGGAGACGGGGGACATCACCGCTCGCGCGGTGGATGCGATCGTGAACGCGGCCAATTCCTCCCTCATGGGAGGTGGCGGGGTGGATGGCGCCATCCACAGGGCCGGCGGCCCCGCAATCCTCGAAGCCTGCAGACGCCTCCGCAGGGACCGATACCCGGATGGGCTTCCCGCGGGAGAAGCCGTGGAAACCACCGCGGGCAGGCTCCCGGCACGATACGTGATTCATACCGTGGGGCCGGTATGGCATGGCGGGACATCGGGGGAGGAGGCGCTCCTGGCGAGCTGCTACCGGAAGAGTCTCGCGCTCGCCGCGCGGCTCGGCCTGCACACCATTGCTTTCCCGGCGATATCAACGGGCGTGTACGGCTACCCGCGGGAAAAGGCGGCACAGGTTGTCTGGAGAACGGTTCGTGATTACCTCGCCGCGTCTGCCGAGCCGCGGGTGGTGACGCTGGAGTTCTACTCGGAGGCCGATGCGCAGGTATTTCTCCGGGCGGCCGGCGCGGAGAGATGAGCAGCGGTTCCCTGAACTGGAGAGAGATCGACCTGGTACTCTCCGAGCTCGGCCTCGAGGGATGCCTGATCCAGGAGGTACACCAGCCCTCGCACGACAGGATCGTCCTGCACCTCTTCCGCCATGGAACGCAGTTCTCGGTCCTCATCTGCCTGTCCACGCGATTCCCGCGCCTGCACATCCTCACGGAAAAGCTCGCCAATCCGGAAAAACCGCTGCGCTTCGCCTCCTTCCTGCGCGCCCACATCCGCGGCGGGAGAATCGAGAGCGCAGTGCAGCTCCGCGCGCCGGAAGCTGCACCTGACGCGCCGGGTGAGCGGATCGTGCGGATAGCCATTCGGCACGCGGGGGAGCAGAAGATACTCTGGATACGTCTCTGGGGCGCCGCGGCAAATGCAATCCTCACCGATGCGGAAGGCATCATCCTGGACGCATTCTACCGCAGGCCGAAGAAGGGAGAGGTTTCGAGAAAACCTTTCGCGGCCCTGGCCCCTGCCGGCGCGAGCGGCGCAAAGACCGGACCCGTCAAGGAATACGCGGTACGGGAGCTGCCCGGTGAAGGCACCTTCAATGAAAAGCTCGAGCGCGAGTTTCGCGAGCGGGAAACCAGCGGAAACGTGGAGAAGCTCGCGGCCGCGGCAGACGCGGAGCTGGAAATCAGCGAGAACAAGGTCCTGTCCAGCCTGGAATCGCTCACCGCGCGGCTTTCCGAGTACGCCTCCCTCGACAGATACAGGGAGCTGGGGGACCTGGTGACGAGCAACCTGCACGCCGTGACCCGGGGGCAGAAGTGGTTGAAGGTGGAAGACTTTTTCCACGGCGATGCGCCGGTCGAGATCGAGCTCCAGCCCGACCTTGCGCCGGCCCAGAACGCGGAGATCTACTACGAACGCCACAGAAAGGCACGACTGGGCCGCGGCAAGGTCGAGGAAGAGATAGCCCACCTGCAGAAGACCCTGGAGAGGATCCGCAGGCAGCGTGCAGCCATTGCGCTCAATCCCGACCCGGCAGCGCTCGGCGCCGCGGCAAAAAGAGCAGCGGGGGCGCGCAAGCCGCTCGTCGACGCCGGAACCCCGGGGCTCGTGTTCTTCTCCAGTCCCTTCCGCATCTTCGTGGGACGCACGGCAAAGGAGAACGACGAGCTTCTGCGCAGGAAAGTGCGGGGCAATGACTGGTGGTTCCACGCGCGGGACTGGCCGGGGGCCTACGTCTTCGTGAAGGCGCAGGCGGGCAAGAGCCTGCCCCTGGAGACCCTTCTGGACGCCGCCACCCTCGCCGTGCACTATTCCAAGGGAAAAACCTCGGGCCAGGGAGATGTGTACTACACGCAGGTCAAATACCTGCGGCGCGCCAAGGGAGCAAAAAAGGGCACCGTGCTGCCCACGCAGGAAAAGAATCTCCACGTCAAGCTGGACCCGGCTCGTATCGAAAGGCTGAAAGCAGGCGGAGAAATCAAGGAGCCGTAGGATGCGCAAGTCGACGATACGAATCATCTTTCTTCTCTTCTTCTTCACCGGCATCAGCAGCCTGGTCTATCAGGTGATCTGGGTGAGGATGTTCGGCCTCGTCTTCGGCAACACCCTCTACGCATCCAGCGCCGTTCTCGCCGCTTTCATGGCGGGATTGGCCCTGGGCAGCTTTCTCTCCGGGCGGCTCATGGAGAAGAGAAGAGACGGACTGCGCGTGTACGCGGTCCTGGAGCTCTGCATCGGCGTGTGCGGGGTCCTGATGGCGCTCGGCGTCGCCCTGGCATCCCGGATCGACATTCTCATCTTCAGGCGCTTCGCCCCCTCCTACGGATTTCTTACCGGTCTGCGATTCGTGTATTCATTCCTGCTCCTGGTCATTCCCTGCACTCTCATGGGGGCCACGCTCCCGGCATTGGGCACGTTCGTAATCGGAGCGCGCGCGGGGGGGGCGTCCCTCCTCGGCAAGCTCTACGGGGTGAACACGCTGGGCGCGTTCGCGGGGTGCTTTGCGAGCGGCTTCTATCTCATTGGGGGCATCGGGATATCGCGTACGACACTCGTCGCTGCGGCTCTCAACGTCTCTGTCGCGGCAGCCTCTCTTGTCCTGTTCGGCGCTTTTTCCCGGAAGACTGCCGCGACCGGCAAAGCGGAGCCGGCCGAGCCGAAGAGCGAATGGCTTTCCGGGCTCGAGGGAAATCCCGTTCTTGGAAGGGTCGTCCTGATCGCCTATGCGTTTTCCGGCTTCTCGGCCCTGGCCCTGGAGGTGGCATGGACGCGCTCGCTCGTCTGGGTAATGGGCATGGACTCTTATGCCTTTGCCGCCATGCTGTGCGTGATCCTGGCCGGGATAGGCATGGGCAGCCTTCTGTACCCGGTGCTGCGGAAAAGGATCCGAAGGCCCGTGGCATTCCTCGGGCGTCTGCAGTTACTCATCGGACTGTTCGTCGTCGTGTCCATCTTCGCCATCCACCGCGCAATCGGAACAAGGGAGGCCGTGAGCGCTCTCTTGAGCTCGATGAGTCTGGGCGGTTTGTACAGCGTGATCGCGCCTTACACGATCGTTCAGATGGCGGTATCCGCCGCCATCCTCCTCATCCCCTCCCTGCTCATGGGACTCGCGTTCCCGATCTACGCGGCGGTGTATATCGGCGTGAAGGGGAGCGTGGGCAGAGGGATCGGCAACATCTATTCCGTCAACACGCTGGGCGGCATTGTCGGCTCCCTGGCCATGGGCTTCTTCATCATCCCCGTGATGGGTCTCCTGCCCTCTATCGGCCTGATGGCTGCCGTGTACATCGTCGTCTCCCTCGTGATCACGACGGTGGACCGTGAACAGGCCCGCTCCGGGAAGCTCGTCACGGTCGGGGTCGCGGCCGCTGCCTCGCTCCTGCTCTTTCTCGTGACGGACATGAGCTTCGTGAGCGTGCTCAAGACCACGCTCGGGGCCGACCAATCGCGGCGGGACGAGTCGATCGTGTATTTCAAGGAGACCGCGACCGGGAGCGTCCTCGTCAAGCAGAGCGCGGTCTATGGAAAGGAGATGCTCATCGACGGGGTGCAGGTGGCGTCAACCGGGGATTTCGATCTCCATTCGCACATCTACCCGGCGCACCTGATCGGCCTCCTGAAGCGGGAGCTGGACGACGTGCTGGTCATTGCGTTCGGCGCGGGTGGCACCAGCGGCTCCTTGCTCAAGTACCCGGAAGTGAAGCGGCTCGATGTCGTGGAGATCTGCGAAGGCGTCATCGACCCTGCCAGGAAGTACTTCTCGGACATGAACAGCGGCGTGTTCGCCGATCCGAGGCTCAATCTCATCATCCAGGACGGCAAGAACTACATCAAGATGACCAACAGGCGGTACGATGTCATCTACTCGGGGCCCATCCATCCCCAGTCCAACCAGGGAAGCGCGGCCCTCTACACGAAGGAGTACTTCGCGGACTGCCGGTCGAGGCTCAAGAGCGGAGGCTTCCAGTGCCTCTGGCTGCCGCTGCACATGTCCTCTCCCGCTGATTTTCTGGCCATCGTGAAGGCCTACAGGGAGGTGTATCCGTATGTCACGCTGTGGCAGATGCCGGAAACGGAGACCTCCGAGTCCCACCCGCACCTCATCGGATCCATGGGGCCGATCCTACCGGACTACCAAATTGTCTCGGCGCGGCTCTCACGCCCCGAGATCGCCCGGGATATCGCGCGGCTTCAGGACGCCGGGTTTTCCGAACCCGCGCAGTTCATCTCCCAGCTCGCAATGGACCAGGAGGGGCTGGAGAAGCTGATGGACGGCTTCTCCCGGGTCAACACGGACGACAGGCCCTCCGTCGAGTTCTACAAGAGACCTTTCAACGTGCAGATCGAGAGCAAGAGGACACAGAGCCTCCTCTGCCAGGCAATAGAGAAGATCATGGAAAATCCCGAGCGGTTCGTTCAGAACGTTCCCCCCTCCGAGAAACCCAGGCTGGGGAGGGAGCTGGCACGGCTCTTCGAGGGGAACAAGGCCCTTGTCAAGGGACATGCATTCTACATCGCCCGGCTGAACCTTCAGCCCGATCCCGAGATGCTCTCCAACTTCAACTATCTGATCATCACGAGCTACTCCCGGGCCTACCGGTTCATTCCGGAAAGCACGTACCTGAAGAAGTTTTTCGAGGAGAACAGGATCACGCCGGTAAAGGAGTAGCAGGGGAGAGACGCGGCCTCTAGTCTATGTGGAACGCTTCCTCGATCTCTTCGATCTCCGCGCCGATGACCCGGGGATCCTTCTTGACGAAGAACCTGTCCATGGCCTTCTGCCACCGCGCGTTCACCTCTGTCCTGCCCAGTTTCTCCAGGGCTTTCCGCGGGTCATCGGCTTCCAGGTAGGCGAACAGTGTTCCGTCGGGCCGGAAGTAGATGGAATAGTTCCTGATTCCGCTGTCCCGTATCGCCTTTGCCATGTCCGGCCAGATCTCGTCGTGCGCCTTGATGTACTCCGCCTTCAGCTCGGGCTTTATCCGCATGATGAAGGAAAAGCGCTTCATTTCTGCCCCTTCTCGAAATCAGAGGCCAGGCGGGAAAGCATCTCATCCCGCCTTTCGTACAGGCGGCGCAGGGGACGCGGTTTTCTCTTTGTCAGGGCGTACGCGGCCATGATGGGAAGCGCAATGGTCGAATCCGTGTAGCAGACAACAGTGTCGGGAAGCTGCTCCGGGTCGACCTTTCCCCATGTGACGGCCTCCTGCGAGGTGGCACCGGAGAGGCCTCCCGTGTCCACACGCGCGTCGGTGACCTGGATGAAGAAATCGTGCCCTTTCTCCGCCAGCTTGTAGATCTCCTGGATCTGCGGCTCGGTTTGAAGCGCGAAGTTCTTCGGGCTCCCGCCACCCAGGATGAGCACGCCGCTCTTTCCCCCGGACCGCTTTGCATCGTATACGATGGCCGCCGTTTCATTGACGTCCAGCTCCGGATCGAAGCCGACCTCGAACCCCTGCAGGCGCAGCGAGGCAAGGCCCATGCCGAGGCTCGAGTCCCCCGGGCTGGAGGTGTAGATCGGCACGCCCGCCTCGTACGCTGCGCCCAGCAGCGAGCGGTATGAGGTTTTGAGGAGCTTCTCGCGCTCCCGCACGTACCGGCCCAGCCGCCAGTGAAGCTCGGCCGTGGACATGCGCTTCTGGAACTCTTTGGATTTCAATACCTCGGAAACGAAATCATCCGTCTTGAAGAGAACGTCGGCGTCGAACACGATGTCGTAAATGCGGATGATCCCGTCGCGGCGCAGCGCCACGTCGTCCACCTGGGGGGGTATCCCGTACAGGGAAAAGCCCAGCGAACGGTGCATGTCGTGATAGACATTGGCGCCGGTGGACACGATCCAGTCCACGAATCCCGCTTCCACGAGCGGAACGAACGCGGCGTACCCGAGACCGGTGGGGGTGAGAGCGCCGCTGATGGTAAGACCAACGGTCACGTCCGGCCCGAGCATCTTGTCCGCATAGATATGACAGGCTTCGCGCAGGCGCCCGGCGTTGTAGGAGAGGAAAAAATCGTCCACAAGGGAGTCGACCCCGATGCCGCCCGTGATGGGCGCGGGGTCGAGCCTGCGCCCCCTCATTACAGGAGGACCGCGGCCGAAACGACCGTCGTCCAGACGCCTCCCGAGGCCCCCTCCGCCGTCTGCGTGATGCTCGTGCTGTCGACGATATGACCGCCCATCCGGTACTGCTCGCGGCGCTCATTGTAGTCCTTGTCCAGGTCGAACGGCACGCCGAGCAGGGTGGCGAGCATCGAGGCGGCAAGATCCTCCGCGTAGTCCCCCGCTTCCTTCTCCGTCTGCCCGTAGACGTGGTGCTCGGAAAGATAGCCGTACATCTTCTGGTCGGCCGGGATCGCGATCCCTATGGAAGCGGCGATCCGCCGCCCCGGCTCATCTGTCGCCATCTCCGCGAGGACCACGAACGTCACCTCGCCCGCCTCCAGCGCGGCGAGTCCTTCTTCCGGGCTGGCGATCTTGCAGCCGGGGGAAAGATCGACGAGACCCGCACGATGTTGAGGTGCGCAATGCCGGCGTTGCGGAGGGCCATCTCGAAGCTGTTGAGTTTTTCCTTGTTGATCCCGACCCCGCGGGTCAGAAACAATTTCCGGGGAACGAATCTCACCTATTTGTTCTCCTCTCGAGCACGCTGACGATAGGGCGGAAGCCCGGTTAAGTCAAGGCGGTCACCGTACTCGGTGACATTCATTGCGGTCACGGTACCGCGTTCGCGCGGAACGCGTACGGCCTTCGGGGCCGAGCGCGTACTCGCGCACTCGCGTACGCCGTGACATTCATTGCGCCGGCCGCCGTTCATGTCGTCACGAATGCCACGGCCTGCCGTGGCCGCGGTGCGCCGCGGCATTCATGCCTGCGCTTGCATTCACTCCGGCATTCCACGATACTTTTTATTGGTATGAGCGTCACACCGCTCAAGGCGAGCATCCGTCCCCCAATCGTCGACGGCCTCTTCTATCCGGCAAAGCGCGACGCGCTTTCCGCGATGATCGAAGATCTGGTCGGGCGCTCCTCCACGCCGGCAGGCGCAAGCCTGGCCGTGATCTCCCCGCATGCCGGCTACGAATACGCGGGGACCGTGATGGCAGCTGCGTTCCGGGCAATTTCCCTGCGTCCCGTGCGCACGGCGGTTCTCATCGGACCCATCCACCGCGATCCCGAGCACGGAATCTACCTGCCTGAATCGGATGCATTCAGCACGCCGTTCGGGGAAATCCCCGTGGACGCCGCGGCGGCGGCCGCGCTCTGCGCCTGTGACCCGGTTTTCCGCAGGCGCGATCTCCCTCACCTGGAAGAGCATTGCCTGGAAGTGCAGATCCCCTTCCTCGCGCACCAGTTCCCCGGTCTCTCCATCGTGCCCCTGCTCGTGGGCAGCAGCGACGCGGCAACCGTGTCCGCCCTCTCCCGGGGCCTTCGATTGACCTTCGAGGAAGGCGCCCCCTATACTGTCTTTATCGTGTCCGCCAACATGGCATCTTACATGACGGGGAAAGACCCCGAAGCGGAGGCGGCGGCCCTGGAAGGTCTGCTCACCGGCTGCAATTGGAAGGGTGTGCTCGAAGCCGCGGAGAAGCGGCGGATCAGCACGTGCGGCGCCGCGGGAATCGCGGCCCTGCTCGCCCTTGCCGGAGATGGATGCCGCGTGCAGATCCTCGCCCGGTCCAGCTCGCGCGGCGTGGACGACGATCCTTCCCGGATCGTGCACTACGCGGCGGTGAGCATCGACCGGGGTGACCGCCCGGAGGGATGAGCTCCACGCTCACGGAACAGGACGGGCACGTTCTCCTGCAGACCGCGCGCGAAGCCATCGGCGCCCGTCTCGCAATGCGCAGCCCGCGATACCCCCCTCCTTCCGCAGCCCTGTCGGCGCGCTGCGGCGCGTTCGTCACCCTGAAAGTGGACGGTCAGCTGCGCGGGTGCATCGGGCACATCACCGGCTCCCGGGCCCTCGTGGAGACAATCAAGGAAGTGGCGCTGTCGAGCGCATTCGAGGATCCCCGCTTCTCTCCGCTGCGCGCGGAGGAGTGGAACCGGGTGCACATCGAGATTTCCGTGCTCTCTCCCTTCGAGCCGATCACTGATGTGAACCGCATCGAGGTGGGTACGCACGGCATCATGATCCGCCAGGGCGGTCATTCGGGGCTTCTCCTGCCCCAGGTTGCGGCCGACCAGGGCTGGGACAGAGACGCGTTCCTCGCTCACACCTGCCTGAAGGCGGGGCTGCCGAGGGATGCGTGGAGCTGGCCCCACACGCGAATCGAGATCTTCAGCGCGCAGGTGTTCTCGGAGAAAGAGTAGAGGTTGTCCTCCCATGGTGCAGGAGCTGATCGATCAGGGTGTGAAGCATCTCGCGGTCTCTGTAGGTGACACGGCAAAAGGCAGGGCCTTGACCCGTATCCTTGCGCTGAAAGCGTCTCCCGGGTGGCACGTGCGAGGCAGCGACGTACGCGAATGGCGTTTCGAGGGTCTGATGGAAAGGGACGGGGCGCCCCTGCTGTACGGCCCCCCCGCTGCCGGTCAACCACTTGCGGCGGTCCTCGATCTCCCCCTGCGCTCCGCGCTGCCCTTTCTCTCCCGGCTCGCTCAGGCGCTCAGCCTGCTTTCCCGGAGGAGCATCCCCTGGTTCGCCCTGCAGACCGATTCGGTGCTGTTCGATGACGCGGACGGCGTGCTGTTCCTTCCCCCCGACGTCATGCGTGAAATCAGGGACCTCAACAGCTTCGCGCAGAGCCGGGACACCTTCGAGTCGATCAATCACCCGGATCTGAAGGGCGAAGCCCTCGCGTCTTTCTCGATCGCCGCGCTGCTCTACCGGGTCGGCACCGGCAGGTTCCCCTTCACGGGCCCGGACGCCGAGGAGATACACGAGCAGGTGCGCAAGCTCGAGATCGAAGCGCCCTCCGGCATCGTACCGGAGCTGGATCCGGAGCTCTCCGCGCTGGTCATGGCAGGGCTGGGAAGGGCACGTCGCGGATCCGTTCCCCTTGCGGAGTGGTCGGAGAGGCTGGACGCCTGGCAGAAGCGGGAGCTGTTCCGCGTTCTCACGGCTGAAGAAAAGCAGAAGGCACTGCGTGAAGCAGGTGCCCGGCAGCAGGCATCGGGGAAAGGCTTTCGCAGGCGCATGTTCTGGGAGAAGAACTGGAAGCTCATCGCCGTCGTCGCCATCGCGATTGCCGTGGTTGCGGCCGGCGCCGGGGGCATCCTCAAGAACATACTCGCCCCCCGGATCACGCGGGGTTACACGCCGCAGAAGGTCGTGGAAACATTTTACGGCAGCATGAACTCCCTCGATCACCAGGCCATGCAGTCCTGCGTGATCGGGCGCGCGGGCCAGGGGGAAATCAACGAGGTCACCGTGCTCTATGTCACCTCACGGGTCACCCAGGGGTACGAGGGAAAATCGACGATCATCTCCGCGGAAGACTGGGACAGAAAGGGCCGGCCGAAGCTGGAGAGCCCTTCCTCGCTGTACGGCGTGACCGGACTCGCCGTCACGCGGGAACAGGGGGAGCCTGCTCCGGTGTTCAGGGTCCAGTATGACAAGTGGAACCCGTTGCGGCCGTCCGACACGGGAAGCGCATCTGCCCAGACGGCGCCGAAGTCCGAAGGGCACAGGGTTGTCGACCGGGCCTGGTTGAAACAGGACAAGGGCGATTGGGTGATCTACAGGATCGATCGTCTCCGGCAGGATCCCCTCCCGCCCCCGGAGCTCGCAACGGCACCCGCCCCCTAGCGCTTCCCCCGTGGCCGCGGGCTTCTGCCCGCTCCCCGACACCCGCCCTGCAGCGCGCTTCCCCCGTGGCCGCGGATAGGGTATACTCTCCGCGGGCTATGAAAAAACAGCTTGGGGATATCCTGCTCGAGAAAGGCTACATCAGCAGCGAGGACCTGACCACCGCCCTCACCTACCAGATGCGCAAGGTCCTCAGCGACGACATCAAGGACAACTGGGCCACGAGCTTCCTTCTCGAGGTTGCCCGGACCAAATACAATAATCGGGACGAGTTCTACCTCGGCAAGATCCTCACCGAGCTGAAGCTCCTGCCGGAGACGCGCATACAGGAGGCGCTGGAGATCCAGAAGGCTTCCCCTTCGGACACCCCGCACGGGAAGTTGGACGCTCTGAACCGCATCCTGGTGCGGATGAACGGCTCCTACAACCTCATCGACCTTTTGAGCCAGATCCTCGTCCTTGCCGCCCAGCTCGTGGAGGCTGAAAGCGCGAGCCTCATCATTCACGACCGCACCCGGGACATGCTGGTCATCCTCATGCCGATCGGACCGGGAGCCGAGGCGGTGCGTCATCTGGAGATTCCCAAGGACCAGGGCATCGTGGGCTGGGTGTACCAGAACTCCTGCTCCGTCATATGCAATGACGCGGCCAACGACGAACGCTTCTACCCCGCCATCGACGAGGCGAGCGGCTACACGAGCCGCCAGATTCTCTGCGTGCCTCTTACCGTCAAGGACAAGCGGCTCGGCGCGGTGGAAGCGATCAACAAGATCCAGGTCCCCGGCGAGCCGCCGCAGGGCTTCTCTCCCGCGGACCAGCTCCTGCTGGAAATGTTCAGCGCGCAGGCGGCGGTGGCCATCGAGAACGCCCGGCTCACCGTGGCCCTTTCCCGGCTGGAGGAAGACGTGGCCCTGCGCACCACGGAAATGCCCAAGGAGCACCGGGCGCGCGCCGCGGCCCTGATTGCGGAATCGTTCATGCAGAAAATGAAAAGGTCGCTGATTCCCCTGCAGGGGTACGCGGCCCGGCTGCACGAGATCTCCGCGGATCCGCGCGTGGAGAAATACCGCTCCTACATCGACCGGGAGATGGACAGGCTCATGACGCACGCGGAGGATGTCGCGCGCTTCCTGAAGGACGAGTTCGCGCCGAGCCGCAGGGCAGTGAGCCTCCGTGAGGTACTCAAAGAGCTGGAGTCCCGATTCTGGGTCGAATGCCGTACCGGCGGCATCTCCTTTGAGCTGGACATGAAGGAAGATCTGATCGTCAACGCGGACAAGGAGCTGCTGCTCAAGGCGCTCGAGGCCCTCTTTCTGAACAGCCGTGAGGCCATGCCCGAGGGCGGGAGCTTTACCGTGACCGCGAAAGGCACCCGCCCCCCCGGAGCGGAAATCACGGTGACGGATTCGGGCAAAGGCATCGACGACCTGGGCGTGGAGCAGATATTCGAGCCTTTCTTCACCAGCGGCAAGCGCTGTGCGGCAGGGCTGGGGCTTTCAATCGCGAAGAAAATAGTCGAGCTGCACGGCGGCGGCATTCACGCGGAAAACCGCGGCGACTCGCCGGGGGCCCGATTCACCATCACGCTCCCGTCCCTCTGAGCAGGGCCTCGATCTCTCTTTCACCGGGCATGGACGGCTGGGCGCCGCGGCGGGTGGTGGAAATGGCCGCGGCAGCAGATGCCCGGCGCAATGCCGTCCCCACCTCGAGGCTCCCTGCGAGAGAGGCGGCCAGAACGCCGCAGAAGCAATCCCCGGCACCCACCGTGTCCACCGCCTCAACCGGAAATGCATCCACCCGCTGGACACCCCGCTCCTGGATCAGGATGCTTCCCTCTCTTCCCAGCGTCACGATGACGGCACGCACGCCGCGGGCAAAGAGAGTGCGCGCGGCCTGCTCGGGGTCGCCGTTCCTTCCCGTGAGAGCGGCGAGCTCGTTGCGATTGCAGATGAGCAGGTCCACGGCGCGCAGGGCCGTGTCGGCAGGAGGGCGGCTGAGGGTCGGCGCGAGATTCCAGAGAACGACATGCCCCGCGTCATGCGCCGTGAGGATGAGCGCCTCGGTGGCCTCCTGGGGAACCTCGTTCTGGAGAAGAGAGACCCACGTCTCCGCCCGCGGGGGACGGGGGAGCTCGATCCCTTCGGCGCTGAACATCGCGTTGGCCCCCGGCGCCACGGCGATTGTATTCTCTCCATCGCTGTCCACCGTGATCTGGGCAACTCCCGAGCTGACCCCGGGCAGGACCCGGACTCCCCGGGTAGAGACCCCGGTCTCTTTCAGGCTTTTCAGCCTTTCCCTGCCGAACAGGTCGTCCCCCAGGCACCCGTAGAGCTCGACCGTTGCACCCGCTCGCGCGGCAGCAACGGCCTGGTTGGCGCCTTTACCCCCCGGAAAGGACGCCCACCCCTTTCCCGACACTGTTTCACCCGGCTGGGGAAGCTGCGTGACATAGACGACGAGGTCGGTGTTGATGCTTCCGAACACAAAGACCCTGCCACCCATTGCAGGGGAATGGTACGCGCGGCCGGCAGTGTTGTAAAGGCGCGTGCGGCCGGGCGTGCTGCGCCATTGAAATGCCCACCCCCTTTTGCTATGATGCGCGCCACATGAAAGCGATCGAGCTCAGCAAGGCATTCGATCCGAAAACCTACGAGGAGCGCATCTACCGTCACTGGCTCGAAAAGCGCCGGTTCGCGCCCGCGGCAGGCGCGCGCGGGGGCACGACCGGCAGGACGTTCGTCATCGTCATCCCGCCGCCGAACGTCACCGGTGTGCTGCACATGGGCCACGGATTGAACAACAGCCTGCAGGACATCGAGGTGCGTTATCACCGGATGCTCGGAGACGACACTCTGTGGGTTCCCGGCACCGATCACGCCGGCATCGCCACCCAGAACGTGGTGGAGAAGCAGCTCAAGAAGCGCGGCACGAGCCGCAGGGAGATCGGCCGGGAGAAGTTCGTCGAGGAGACGTGGAAGGTCACCCGCGAGCATCACGACATCATCGTGAAGCAGCTCCAGCGGCTGGGTTCGTCCTGCGACTGGGAGCGGGAGCGCTTCACGCTCGACGAAGGGCTCTCCCGCGCGGTGCGCGAAGTGTTCGTTTCCCTCTATGAAAAAGGGCTGATCTACCGGGGCAACTACCTGATCAACTGGTGTCCGAGCTGCCATACCGCTATTTCGGACGACGAGGTCGAGCACGTGGAGACCCGGGGAAAGATGTACTACTACAATTACCCCCTGGCCGACGGCTCGGGCGCCGTCCTCATTGCGACCACGCGTCCTGAAACAATGCTGGGGGACACGGCAGTGGCCGTCCACCCCGAGGACGAGCGCTACGCGGGGCTCGTGGGGAAGATGATCGCGCTGCCGCTCACCGGCCGGCAGATACCGATCATCGCCGATCCCCTCATCGACAGGAGCTTCGGCACGGGCGCGGTGAAAGTGACCCCGGCGCACGACGCGGTGGACAATGAGATCGGCCACCGGCACAAGCTGGCGGAGATCAACATCCTCACGCCGGAGGGCAAGCTCAATGAGAACGTGCCGGAAGCCTACCGCGGGCTCACCGTTGCCAAGGGCCGCGCGAAGGTAGTGGAGGACATCAAGGCCGCCGGGCTCTATGTCCGGGAAGAAGACCATGTGCACCAGGTCGGCCATTGCTACCGGTGCAATACCGTGATCGAGCCGTACCTCTCCGACCAGTGGTTCGTCCGCATGAGACCGCTCGCGGACAAGGCGCTCAAGGCGTGGGAGGACGGAAAGCTCCGCTTCTACCCCCAGAGATGGGAGAACACCTATTCCAACTGGCTGAAAAACATCCGCGACTGGTGCATCTCCCGCCAGCTCTGGTGGGGACATCGCATACCGGTATGGTACTGCGCGAAGTGCGGCGGCATGACGGTGTCCCGGACCGATCCGAGCGCCTGCGGGAAGTGCGGCAGCGACCAGATCGAGCAGGATCCCGACGTGCTGGACACCTGGTTCTCGTCCGCGCTCTGGCCATTCTCCACTCTCGGGTGGCCCGAGAAGACGGCTGATCTTGCCCGGTTCTACCCCACCACGACCCTGATCACCGCGTACGATATCATCTTCTTCTGGGTAGCGCGCATGATCATGATGGGGCTGGAGTTCATGGGAGAGGTGCCGTTTCGCGACATCTACATCACCGGGCTGGTGCGGGACAGGCAGGGCAGGAAGATGTCGAAGAGCCTGGGCAATGGCCTGGATCCGCTGGAGCTGATCGACGAGTACGGCGCGGATGCCCTGAAGTTCACCATTGCTTTCCTCTGCGCCCAGGGCCAGGACGTCCTTTTCGACAAGGAAGCGGTGAAGCTGGGCTCCCGGTTCGCCAACAAGATCTGGAACGCCTCCCGCTACCTGCTCATGAACCTGGAAGGGCGCACCCTGCTGGCCCCCGGCGCGGTGAAGCTCACCGATATCGACCGCTGGATCCGCCACCGGCTGAACAGCGCCGCCGCGGCCGTGCGCGCGGCCCTGGAGGGCTATCGTTTCAACGAGGCGGCCCAGGCGGTCTACGAGTTCATCTGGAACGACTTCTGCGACTGGTACATCGAGGCGGCAAAGCTTTCACTCTCCTCGGACGGCCCCGAAAAGGACAGGATCGTGACGCTGCTGCTGGGGATCCTGGAGGAGTCGCTCCGCCTGGCGCACCCGTTCCTGCCGCTGATCACCGAAGAGATCTACCAGACCCTGCCCGGTGCATGCGGACTCGATAATGTCACAGCCCTACCCGGCGCCGGATGCGGGCCGGGAGGATCCGGCGGTGGAAGCGAAATTCGCCTCCCTGCAGGAGCTGGTGCGGGCCGTGCGCACGATACGGTCGGAGTTCACAATTCCGCCGGACAGGAAAGTCGATGTCACGGTGGTGCCGGAGGCCGGTGCGGGGACCGCGGAGAACTTCGAGAGCCACCGCGCGCTCATCACGCACCTGGCGGGGTGCGGCGCCCTCTCGTTCGAGAAGGCCCGACCGACCGGGACCGGAACCATCGGCGCGCCCGGCAAGGGATTCGAGGTGTTCGTGCTGATCAGGGAAGCCATCGACGCGCCCAAGGAGATCGCCCGCCTGGTGAAGGACAAGGAGAAGGCCCGGGTCTGAAATCAGCCGCACCGAGACAAAGCTGGCCAACAAGGCGTTCGTGGAGCGCGCCCCGAAAGAGGTGGTGGATCGGGAAAAGGAAAAGCTCGATGAGCTCGCGCGGCTCATCGGCAAGATCGACGGCTACGTACGCGCGCTGCAGGGCTGAGGCGGGGCGCGCGCCGCGCCGGGCGGCTCCATGGCGGACCTGAGAGAAGGGCTCGACACTCTCTATCGGAAATACAACAAGCGCGCGTTCGTGCATCCGGATCCGCTCGAGCTCGTGTACCGCTACGATTCCCCCGCGGACCAGGAGATCGCCGGATTGATCGCGGCATGCCTTGCGTACGGCCGGGTGGCGCAGATCCTTGCCAGCGTCTCGAGCGTCCTGGAGGCAGTCGGCGGGGACGGCTCCCCGCGGTCCTTCCTCGAGAGGGCAACGGACCGGGAGCTGCGGCCGCTTCTTGGTGAGTTCAGGCACCGCTTCACCCCCGGCGCGGAAGTCGCCGCGCTGCTGCGGGGCGTGAAACGCGCTCTCGCGGAGCACGGGTCCCTCGAAGCGCTCTTTGTCGCGGGCATGGGCAGGAAGGACGAAACAATCCTTCCCGCGCTCACCGTTTTCGTCGATCGGCTGCGCGCGCTCGCCGGCGGCACGCAGGCGTGTCCCAGCCTGCTTTCATCCCCTGCGGACGGCAGCGCATGCAAGAGGCTGAACCTCTTTCTGCGGTGGATGGTGAGACGGGACAGCGTGGATCCGGGCCCCTGGCGGTCCGTGTCCCGGGCAAAGCTCGTCGTTCCCCTGGACACTCACCTGCACAGGATTGCGCGCCAGCTCCGGTTGACCAATCGGAAGCAGGCGGACTTGAAGACAGCAGTCGAGATCACCGGGGGATTCGCGCGGTATAACCCCCGGGACCCGGTACGCTGGGACTTTTCCCTGACACGCCTCGGCATCAATCCGGCGTGCCGTGACGACGACGTCCTTTTCCTGCCGCAGGGCCCCTAGGCGGCACCGGACGGCGTCCCGCAATCCAGTCCTGCAGCACCTGCTTGTGGTCGAAGGCGAATGGGAGCCCCTCGATGTCCGCGGCGCGGACGACCCGCACGTCCGCCGCATCGTCACCGGCGCGCGGAACGCCCTCCGCCCGTGCGCTGAAGACCGTTGTGACGGTGTGAAAGCGCGGGTCCCGCGACGGGTCGGAGTACGTGTGGAACTGAGCGAGGTCGATCAGCTCGAGCCCCGTCTCTTCGCGCGCTTCCCGGAGCACGGCCTGCTCCAGGCTCTCCCCGTAGTCGACAAAGCCTCCGGGCAGCGCGAAACCCAGGGGCGGATTGCTCCTCTTCACCAGCACGATCCCTTCCTGCACCTCGATGATCGCGTCCACTGTTATGAAAGGCCCCCAGATCAGCACGTCCAGGAAGTGCTTCACGTACCCGTTCACCGTCTTCTGGAAGACCTCATAGTCTTTCTCCTCGGCGCAGCAGAAAGTGATCCGTGACGTGCGTATCGGGCCCGCGCGGGCGAAGCGGATAGCCTCCTGTGCCATGATTTTCCCCGCGGTGACGGCCGGCATGGCTCCTGTCCGCACCCCGAGCGCCGCGATCGCCACTGAGCCGACCCCGCGCACACGCGCCTCCATCAGGGCGCGCGCGCAGGCCGCGCGGACGGACTGTTCGTCAGGCTGAGCGCCCGCGGCCTCTTCGGTGATCGTAATCTCGGCGCGCACGCTCTCGGCTTCCGCGCGCACCACCTCTATCTCGACTCCCTTGATTTTCACGCCCGCCTCCTGCAGTCCGCGCC
The DNA here is from genome assembly GCA_963734545.1 of uncultured Spirochaetota bacterium. Taxonomy (GTDB): domain Bacteria; phylum Spirochaetota; class Spirochaetia; order SZUA-6; family Fen-1364; genus Fen-1364. Next base: position 659,234 of record CAVTHO010000004.1, read on the forward strand.
GCCGTATTCGGCGGGTTTCCAAGCAGGCACAGTGTAGCGTGGATTGTGGACTCTGGGCCACCACGTATTGTGGGCCGTGGCCCACCACGCATTGTGGGCCGTGGCCCGCCATGGTACCATCCAGCTTCCATGGAGCCGGAGATCGTTTTCGAAGAAGTGTCGTTTCGTTATCCGGACGGAGACGGCGATATCTTCACCGGGCTGGACCTGGCGCTCCCGCGGGGGATCGTCTCTCTCGTCGGACAGAACGGGACGGGAAAGTCGACGCTTCTCCTCGTCGCGTCGGGCCGGCTGCTTCCCACTCACGGAAGGGTTCTCATACGCGGCCGGGACACGCGGGATCTTCAGGACGAGGCGGAGAGACAGAAGCTGGTTTCCTTCATCTACCAGAACATGGAGTTCGATACCGAGGAGCCCATCGGCCGGCTCCTGTCGTTCGTCCACGCGAACGGCCTTCACGCGCCCGGGCGCCAGGATCCTGCCGCGGAACGAATGCCGCGGATTACCGTGGCGGAGCTTGTCGACGTGTTCGAGCTTTCACCGGTCCTCGGAAGGCGCACCCAGGAAGTGAGCAAGGGGGAGCTGCAGCGCACGATCCTCGCGTTCAGCCTCCTCTATGGATCGCCCCTCATTGCCATGGACGAGCCGATCTTCGCGCTGGAAAGCCATCAGAAACAAAACGCCATGGATTACCTTTCCCTGCGCGCACGGCAGGAGGAAATGAGCCTCTACTATTCCGTGCACGAGCTGGACATCTCCCAGAAATATTCGGATTACATCCTGCTGTTCTCCCGGGAAGCGCCGCCGCGCCTGGGCAAGACCTCAGAGATCTTCACCCGGGAGACGATCGAAAAAGCATACGAGGTGCCGTTCGACATGTTGAAAAAACGGGAAGAGCTCTACCGGAAGTACCTGGTCGAGCTGCTGCGGGTGCGCGGAGAGGGCTAGCCCCCCGGGCTGACTCTCCCGGGTCTGACCCCCCGGTGATAGCCGCTCTCACCTCTTGTACGCCCGCAGTACTTTCTTCACAGCCGACACGCACAGCTCCACGTGCCCGCGTTCCCATGAGGGCGGCAGACCGAGCACCACGGTCATACCCTGCAGGGCTTCCGCGCCTGCGCAGCGCGCCTGCGGGCGCCCCGCGAAGACAGGCTCCTGGTAGGATTCGGGCCATCGGCCGCCGCAGTCAGGAAGCCCTTCCGCAACGAGCGCGCGGCGAAACTCCTCCGCCCCGCACGTGAGCTTCTCGAGGTCGAGCTGCAGCGGGTACTTCCAGTATGCATTCCGACGCTCAGGGGTATTGAAAGGGAGCGCCCGCACGCCGTAGAGCTGGGAGAAGGCATGGTCGTATGTCTTTGCAAAGCCGACGCGCCGGGGGAGATTCCACGTGTCCAGCCTGTCCAGCTCGCCCAGACCAATGATGGACTGGATCTCGGTCAGCCGGTAGTTGAACCCCACACGCACGTGCGCCGTGTCCTCGCGGCCATAGTCGCGCAGGGACCGGCAGGACTGCGCGAGCTTTTCGTCGTCCGTCACGACCATGCCGCCCTCGCCCCCGGTGCTGACATGCTTGCCCTCCGAGAAGCTGAAGCACCCCGCATCACCGAGCGTCCCCGCTTTCCTCCCGTGAAACTCCCCGCCGACCGATTGCGCGCAATCCTCGACCACCGAGAGGCCGCGCCGCCGCGCTACCTCCAGGATACGGTCCATGGCGCACACGATGCCGTACAGGTGCACGACGATGATGGCCCGGGTCCTGTCGGTGACAAGCGCCTCCAGCGCGCGCGGATCGATGGTTTGATCGTCCCCCACATCGCAGAAAACCGGTACGGCACCGGCATGCAGCACGGCCAGGGAGGTGGAGACGAAGGTATGGGAAGGGACTATCACCTCGTCTCCCGGCCGGATGCCGAGGGCCAGGAGCGCCGTGTGGAGGGCGGCCGTGCCGCTGGAGCAGGAGACAGCATGCGCGGCCCCGATCCAGGACGCCCACCGGGCTTCGAACTCTTTTCCCCGGGCGCCCGACGAATAGGAAACCCTGCCCGACCGAAGCGGCTCGAGGACGCCGGTGAGTGTCCTTTCCGCGAATTGCGGCCACGGCGGGAAGGGCTCATGCGCCGTCTTCTCCCCGCCGTACAAGGCAAGCTCTCCGCGCACGGGGATCTATCCGGAGGCTGATCTCCACCACTGGTAGTGCGTCGTCTGCAGCTCCCGTTCCGACGGCATCGGGTAGTAGAGAAGCTCCTTGCCGCTGCCGAGATAGAAGCCATTCTCGACGAGCCGGTAGGGAAAATCGGTAGGCGCCGCGCGATCCACGGTCTTGGTTCCCTTGTGGGTGTCCTTCTTCACCTCGGTGATGCAGGATCGCAAGTGCTCGATGTTGGGGTAGGAGAGGTCACGGACACTCCCCGTTTCAGGGTTCTCCGCGAGCTCGCCCAGGCTCAGCTCGGCGAAGAAGATCTTGGGCACATGTATGCTCCGCTTCGGGTCCGTCATGAACGCGCAGAACTCCTGCGGATCAAGACGGCTCACAACGCGCGGCGAGACCGGACAGATCTCCTGGTAGAAGCGGAACGCCTTGGGAAACTTCGGCAGCACCTTTGTCGGGGCGATCTCAAGAACCCTCCCGTCCCGTGTGGCGAGGTAGAGCTTGCCGATGGCGCTCAGGGGCACGTGCTCAAGCACCCTGTACACGGACAGGTACACCGAGTGCTTCGGCTCCCCGTTCGGGTGCGGCACGCAGCGCGAGTCTATCTCCGACATGGGGAAATAGTCGCTGGAGAATCCCCGGTCCACGCTGAAGTACTGGGCCTGGCCGTGAGACTTCTTCTCCATGCCGACCGCATAGTACACGCCGAAATCCAGCGGCGTGAGCATGGATGCGATGAGCGCTTCGGGAATCGTTGAAAGATACAAATGGACTGCCATACTCTCCTCCCTTGGGCGATAATACCGCGGCCGTGGCCGCAAATCAATCACGAGAACTTGTCGTAGAAAATGAGATCGTCATGCAGCCACTGGGCGCGCAGAACGCCGATGCAGGCGTCGATCATGCCGGGGCTCCCGCACAGATATGCCTCGTGGTGAAAGAGACTGGGCAGGAGACGGTTCAGCGCGGAGGCGATCCCTCCCCCTTCTCCCTCCCAGCCGTCCCGGGGCCGGGTATTGGAAAGGACCGGCACAAAGCGAAAGCCCGGAAGGTCCTTTTCCAGCGCCCGCATCTCATCCACATAAAAGAGGTCCCGGGCCGACCGTGCGGCGAAGTAGTACGTGACTGCCCGCTTGATGTTCTTCTCCGCCATGTCCATGAGCATGCCGCGCAGAGGAGCCATGCCGGACCCGCCGGCGATGAAGAGAATGTCCCGTTCGCTGTCACGAAGATAGAACTCGCCGAACGGACCGTTGACTGTTACCACATCGTCGGAACTGAGGCGGTCGAATACATACGACGAGCAGACACCGCCGAGTATCCTTCCGAACACCAGTGTCAGCCTGCCGGAGGACGAGGGGGGCGAGGCGATGGAATACGCGCGGTAGAGGGGCTGTGCATCGCCCTCGGTGCCGGGAATCAGGAATTGCACATATTGGCCGGCCTTGAAGGGCATATTGGCCGGAGCGATCAGCTCGAGCGTGACTTCCCGGATATCGGGGGTAAAATCGCGAATGGAGACGACCCGGCTCGTGTACTGACGCGCGTTCAGGCTCGCTTCCGGAATCTCGATCCGGGTTTCCGGTCCGATCCTGACCTGGCACGCGAGGTGGACTCCTCTCTGCCGGTCCTTTTCGGGAATCAGGGGAAGCTCTTCAGGCGCATATCCCTCGGCTCCAGAGAGAACCCGGACCTTGCACTGACCGCAGCTTGCCCTGCCTCCGCAGGCGGAGGGGATGAAAATGCGTTCCGACATCAGGGCGAACAGGAGCGGCCGGCCCAGGTCCGAGATGACAACGCGCGCGCCGTCGTTGACGACGATTCTCGCGCGGGCGCCGGGGGGATGCATGACACAAGGATATCGGCCCCTCGACGCCTGGTCAACGCAAGCCATTGACCGCGCGGGCGCGGGGGAACGACTCACGCGAACCTCTGGAAACGTACAATACCACGGGTTCCTGCACCGCGTCCTGCCGCACGCCGCGGCTCGCTTCCCCGCCACCCTCTCGGCGTGCTACGGTTGACCGCGCGTGCACGCGCCATTACACTACCCTGCATACGGAGTCATGGTGGAACACACTGTCATTTCAACCCTTTTGCAGAAGATCTTGCTCGTCCCCATGGTGGCACTCTGGCTGTTTCACCTTTACCAGAGGCGCTTCAAGGAGGCGGGCACTCGAAAAAGGATTGCCACACTCTCGCTGACCATGGTTCTGATCGGCGCGTGGGCAGCCGCCTGGGTATTCTCCCGCTATGGTATCGGCGACACATGGCTGCTCCTGGTTGCCGTCCTCGCCGTGGCCGTGGTAGTCTGGCAGCGCAAACTCATGCTGCCCTATCGACTCCTCTGCGTCCAATGCCGCGCGCCGCTCACCATCACGCGCATCTTTTCCCTTGACTCGAACAAGTGCGAGGCCTGCGAGCCCGCAGCAATAGAAGGAGACCGGCACCGATGAAGAACAGAAAACTCTCAATGCCATTCTGGTGCGTCAGCAACCCGGTGGGGGACCCTTTCGGGCCCGCGGTGATGGACCGCATGACCTCTCTCGAGGTCTGCGATCTGCTCTGCAAAGCGCGCGGGGAGAAGCTGATCGAGCTCACCTCGGCGCACGACGACGACCTGGTTGCATGGGACCCCAAGCATCTCGAGGACGACCTGGATCCTTCCAGCCCCGCCTCCAAGACGCTCAAGGCCATAAAGGAAAAACTCGACGCGGCCGAGCTGAAGGTGGCGATGATCACGTGCAGCCTGCACACGAACCCGCTCTTCCGCAACGGCGGGCTCACCAATCCCAACCCCGAGATCCGACTCCTTGCCGCGCGCAAGGTCATGCGAACCATTCGGATCGGCAACTACCTCGGCGCCGAGTACATGACGTACTGGGTGGCACGGGACGGCTTCGAGTGCCAGTTCTCCGTGCCCTGGGAGCGCAATTTCCACTATCTCATCGAGGGCTTGAACCTGGCCGAACGCTACATAAAGGAACAGAACGGAACGATCCGTCATGGAAGCATAGAGCCCAAGCCCAACGAGCCGCGGGGTGAAATGTACATTCCCACCACCGGCCACGCGCTGGGGATCATTGCCATGCTGAATGACCCCGGCTTCTGGGGAGTGAACCCCGAGGTCCTTCAACACGAAGGCATGACCAATCTCTCCGCCGAGGTTGCGGTCGCCATGGCCGTGCACGCGCAGAAGATGTTCTTCCTTCACGTCGGCAACCAGAAGCCCGGCCAGTTCGACAACGACCTGCCCATGCTCACCGGCATGGACGGGCTGAAGGAAATGGTGGCTGTGCTCTGGCTCCTGGACCGCATGAACTGGCAGGGACACTGCGAGTTCGACAACCACATCGTGCGCACCGACACGGCGCCGGGCAAGGACAACAGCACGAGGATCCGCATGGACTTCATCCGCCTGAACGTGGAGAACTTCCGCATGGCGGAGAAAAAGGCGCGTGACCTCGGCGCGGATTCTGAATTGGCGAAGATGATGAGCGCCCTGTGGGACAAGGAGCCGGGCATGGCCAAGACCCTTGCGCAGGGAGATCCGGCGGAGATGCTGAAGATGAGCGTTGACTACGACAAGGTGAACGGCACGGGGCTGCAGATCTCGAGACTCGACCAGATGGTGAACCGGAAAATCTTCGGGATGTAGGCGCCCCGCAATGCGGCTGCGCAGGATTCCGCGGGACACCGCGGTGCTCTCCACCGCCCTTCCGCTCAATCTCTCCGGCGGAAAAGTTGGCGCCCTTCTCATTCACGGGTTCACGGGCACCCCGCGCGATCTGGCGGATCTGGGAGGCCGCCTGCAGGGCAGCGGTCTCACGGTGAGCGTCCCGCGGCTCCCCGGTCACGGCACAAACGGGAGAGATTTCCTCCAGTCCGGCTGGCGCGACTGGCTGCGCGCCGCGGTGGACGCGTATGCAGACCTGAGGGCGCGCTGCGAGACCGTTCACGTCGTGGGCTTCTCCATGGGGGGAATCATCGCCGTCCTGCTGGCCGCGCGGTTTCCCGTGACGCGCCTCGTGCTCCTGGCCCCCGCTCTGCGGACAAAGAATCCTCTGCTGCCGTTCACGCCGTTCATGAGGCTCTTCATCAGGCGCATGCGCTGGCCCTATGTGCCGCAAGAGGGCCTCACGGACCCTGACTACACCGTCCTCGCAAGGGAATACTGGCAGTGGAGGTACTCCAGCCAGGCCGCGTCACTCCTCCACATGAAGCGCATGGCACGGCGCGCGCTCAAGAAAGTGACGGCGGACACCCTCACGATTGTGGGCGATGCGGATGGGAGCGTGCCCGTTTCCGTGATTCCGCTCATCGAGCGGAGAATCTCGGCCGAAAGAACGCGTCACCTGGTCATCGAGAACGGCGAACACCTCATTTTGGCAGGAGAAGAAGGCGGGCGTGTGGCCGGCGAGGTGGTTCGGTGGCTGACCGTCAGCCCGCAAGATCAGGACGTATAAGAACTTTCAAGACCGCTTCCTTCCCCTCCTCGATCAGCTCGATTCCCCGCCGAAAGCCGGAGAGGGGAAGCTCATGGGAGACAAGCGATGAAACGTCGATCTTCCCGGTCTCCAGAAGCCGCACCGCCTGGATCGAGTTCCGCACCGACGTATAGGAGGAGAGGATCGTGAGACCCTTGCGGAAAATCGTGAACGCGTCGAACGAGACTTTGCTCGTGCGCGGGGGCACGCCGAAGAGCAGGACCCGGCCCCCGCTGCGCACGAACGCAAGCGTCTTCTCCATCACGGCGGGCACCCCGGTGGCATCCACGACGACATCGTAGCCGTCCTCCGGGAGTGCGTCGAAGGACGAGGCCGTCTGGACGGCGCCCGACGCGCGTGCAAGCTCGAGCCGGGCAGGATTCTTGTCCACCGAGGTGATGGAGCTCGCTCCCTCCAGAAGGATCGCCTTCAGCAGCAGGATGCCGATCGGGCCCGCGCCGAGGATCAGCACCCGGTCCGCGAGGGAGAACCCCGTTCGCTGTACGCCGTGAAGCACGCAGGAGAGCGGCTCCACAAAGGCGCCGGCGGCGAAGGGAAGCGCTCCGATGTTGAATGCAGCCTTCTCGGGAGCTGCCACGAACTGCGCCATACCTCCCGGCAGGGTCACGCCGACCCCGTTCCACTTCTCACAGAAGTTCTGGCGGTTGGACAGGCAGGCGGGACAGTTGTCGCAGGAGATGTTCGGCTCCACGGCAACGTGGTCTCCCACCTTGAATCGCGTCACCCGCGCACCAACGGCCGTGATGATGCCGGAGAACTCGTGTCCGGGGATGACCGGGTAGGTGCCGAGGTATTCGCCGCGGAATATGTGGATGTCGGTGCCGCAGATGCCGCTCGCCCTTACCTCGATCAACACTTCGTCATCCGCCGCGACAGGCAGGGGGACCTCCCGCACGGCGATCTCACCCGGCTTCTCGATGAATGCTGCCTTCACGGAATCATCCTTTCACAGCGCCCTGGGTGAGGCCTTTGACGAGCGATTTCTGCGTCATCCATCCCACCACGATGGCGGGCAGGATGGCGATCGTGGAAGATGCGGAAAGCTGGGCGACGAACATCCCCTGCTGCTCGCGGAATCGCGCCATGTACACCGGCAGGGTCGCCGTGGTGTTCGATGTCAGGTTAAAGCCCAGGAAGAACTCGTTCCATATGAACACCGCCACGAGCAGCCCCGCCGAGATGATCCCGGTCCGTACGAGCGGCATCGCTACGAACACGAGCTGCTGGAAACGGGTGCACCCGTCCAAGCCGGACGCCTCGATGATTTCGACAGGGACGTCCGTGAAGAAGGAATGCACCATCCACACGACAATCGGCACGTGGAAGCCGACGTACGCAATCAGGAGCCCTATCGGGGTCTTGTTCAGGTTGAATGCCTGGTACCATGTATACAGGGGAATAAGGACGGCGACGGGCGGCAGGAGGATCGTGGTAATGAACCACGCGTGTATCTTGTCGTGGGTATCCTTCTTGCGGAATTTGCCGAACACCAGCACGAACGCCGCGGGAACGCCCAGGGCCAGGCAGATCATGGTGGCGACGATGACCTGGAACAGGGAGTTCCTCAGGTATCCGTACATGCTTGAATCGCTCAGGACCTTCTGGAAGGTTTCAAGAGTGGGGGTGAAAATGAGCCCTGGATTGACCGCCTGGTATTCCGTCTTGAACCCCGAAATGAACATGTAAAGGATCGGGGACACGTAAATGATCGCCACGGCGTAGATCAGGATCGACAGCGCGGCGATCCGCACATTTCTCCTGAATCTGGCGGATCGTCCCCATCCCGGCCGCGGGTGTGCTGGATTCTTGCGCGAACTTGCGCAGTTCGTCATGGTCCCTCCCTCCCTCACGCCTCGGCTGCCCTGCGCCGCTTCAAAGACCGGTAAAGGATATTGACCGCGAGCAGCGTGAGGACGACCGTGAAAACGGCGAGGGCTCCCGCCCTCCCGACGTTGGATGCATTGAAGATTTGCATGTACACCGCGTAGGGCAGCGTGTAGGAACGTGTGCCGGGGCCGCCGGCGGTCGTCACGAGGATGAGACCGAATTCCTTCACCACAAAGACCAGGCCGAGCATCACTGCGACACGCATGTGGTTGGTAATCAGGGGCAGCTTGACCAGAAATGTGGACTGCAGCCAGTTCGTCCCGTCGATGCGCATGGCGTCATTGAGGTCCACCGGGATGCCCTGCAGGCCGGCCAGGATCACCAGGACGAAAAAGGGCATCCACTGCCACCAGAACAGGAGAACGATCACGAAAATAGGATGGTAGCTCAACAGGTCCACCGAATTGAGCCCGAGAGCTTTCATGGCTACGCCGTACCAGCCGAAGGTCGTGTTGAAGATCGTCGATTTCCAGATGACCCCGCTCGCGGTGGACATCACGAAAAAGGGGCCCAGCATGAGGGTCCGTGCGATGTTCACGCCGGGCACGGGGTTGTCCAGAAGAATGGACACCATGAATCCCGTCACGACGCACAGGAGGAGCGTCAGGCCCGTGATGAGAATCGTCTGCCATACAATTGCGTAGAACTCGGGAATCGCTGGAAAACGGGGGACCCTGAGAAAGAAAAGGTAGTTGTCGAAGCCGACAAACTTGACCGGCAGGTCCGGCCGCGCGAGGTTCCACCTCAGGGTCGAATAGATGACCGTGAGAACGAATGGAACCTGCGTCATGATCGCGACCACGAGGATTGCCGGCAGGACAAACGTCAGATCGTGCTTCTTCTTCGTCAACGTCACCGTCACACCCTCTCGCTTCTGAGTTTCGCGGGACTGCGGAGATGGAGAGGCCTGTCAGCATCCCCGGGCGGGGATGGTGACAGGCAATGAAACACTTGAGAGGAAGTCGTCCCTATTTCTGGTAGCCCCCGTCCTTCGCAACCTGGTTGAACAGGTCATTCGTCCTCTGTATTGCTTCATCCAGGGTGATCTTGTCAACCACGTAGTCGGCAAGGTACTGGGTCATCTGCGTGCCCGCATCCGCAAACTCGGGGATCGCGATGTACTGAAGCCCGACATAGGGAACCGGCTGAAGGGTCGGGTGCGTGAAATCCGTGGATTCGAGCGTCTTGAGAGTCATTGTCGCATAGGGAGCTTTCCGGTACGCGGGAAGCTTGTACGTGGAGGATCGGGAGGCCGGCGGCGTGCTCGATCCGGTCGGGTCCAGGTCCACCGTCATCTTGATGAAGTCCTTGGAGGTGGCCCAGAGCATGAAGTCGAACACTGCCTGCTTCTTGTCCTCATCGCTCTTGGGGTTGATGCCCATGGACCAGTTCCATAGCCATGCCGTATTGGTCTGCATCTTCTGGTGCGGGGGCATCGCGTATCCGACCTTGCCCTTCACCTTGGATCCCGCGGATTCCAGGGGCGGTGCAATGGAGGTTGCATCATAGTAGATGCCGCACTTGCCCGACTGCATGAGCGCGATGCACTCGTTGTACGTGTAGGAGAGGATGTCCTTCTGGCCCGCATCGCGAAGGATCGACTTGTACATCCGCCATGCAGCTCTCTGCTCGGGCGTGTCCACGGTCGCGTTCCAGTTCATGTCGTAGAATCGGCCGCCGAAGGCGTTCACGATCGTGACGAATGGGGCTCCGCTCATGCCCCAGCCGGGAGCGCCGCGCATGGTCATTCCGACGATTCCCTTTGCCGGATCGTTGATCTTCTTGGCCAGGACATAGATCTCGTCCCACGTAGGATTGTCCGGCATCTTCAGCTTCTTGGCGGCAAAGAGCTCCTTGTTGTACATGATGAACGAGCTCTCCCCGTAGAAGGGGATTGCATATTCCTCTCCGTTGAGCGAGACCGACCCCACCATTCCCTGGATCAGGTCCGCCCGGTCGTACCAGGCGAGCTTGGCGGCGGGCAGCGCCTTGAAATAGGGCTCCAGATTCTCGAGCCACCCGTTCTTGGCCCAGTTGCTGGCCTCGTAGGGGCCGATGAAGAACATGTCATAGGTCGTCCCGCCCGTTGAAGCCTCCGTGGTGAGCTTCTGCCGCAGGTCGTTCTCCGGGAGGACCGCGATGTTGACCGTCACTCCGTCTGCCTTGTACTTGTCCTTTGCAATTCGCGACAAGGCCTGGGAAATAGGATTGTTCGCCAGCGCGATGTTGATGGTCACGTCCGCAAAGGCTTGCGCGCCCGAGACCAGGAACAGCGACAGGCACATGATACACATGAGAAAAACAGAGACTCTCTTCATGGTACTCCTCCTCATCGAGAGACATAGGCAGGCCATGGTCCCAGCCTGCTGCGGGAATAGTAGTGCCGGGTATCCCCGCCTGGAAGTTACCGGGGTACCGAAGTTTGCAAGAATTGTACTAGTACCCGGGGCTGTGTTATCCTCCTGCCGTTGATGAAGTCCGATCTATGCAGCTACAACCGTGGATCGCGGCCCGAGCGTCCCGCATAGGCACCATTCTCACGGGTCACACCGTGGCCGGCCTGCTGTTCTTCTTCTCTTTTCGCGATTTCGAGCTCCGCCCGATCTGGCTCCCGCAATTCTACGTCCTCCTGGTCCTCGCGACGATGCTTCTGCTGCTGGTGCGGCGGCTCCGGAAGAATGTGTATCGGGTCGTCGTTCTTCTCTGCGCGATGATGGTCGAGGTGGTGATCGGCATCCCCCAGGGACCCGACCTGACAACCGGGGCCGTGCTGGGAACCGTGTTCATCTGGGTGACGATGACGGAGGTCCGGGGAATCGTCGCCACGGTGATCTCCCTCGGCTACTCCCTCGTGCTCGCGTCCATGCACTGGCCGCTGGTCGCGTGGGGTGTGAGGGTCGAAGGGGCGCCCCCGGAGTACGCGGTCCTCTTCGGCCTCTACCTCGTCTTCATGACGTGGCTCGCGGGTCTTGTGGGATCGCGGGGTCACGTGATACGAAGCCAGCAGGAAGAGATGCTCCGAATCGACCGTACCGTCAAGGCGCTCTCGGAGGCGAACCTGGATTTCCAGGAGCTCGCCACGCGGGTGCAGAGCGAAACCGAGGAGCAGGAGCGCAAGCGCATTGCCCGCGAGGTGCACGACATCGTAGGCTATACGCTCACGAATATCCAGATGATGATGGAAGCGGCAACGGACCTCGCCAAGGGGAGGAAAGAAGGGTTGGAGGATCTCCTGGTGAAGTCCCGCAACCAGGCGCAGCGCGGGCTCCTGGAGACCCGCCGGGCCATGCGGAACCTGCGGGAGACACCCGTCCTTCGGTCCAGCGGGATGCGGAGAATCGCCGATGTGGCGCGGATCTTCGAGAGAGCGACGAAGGTCTCCGTGCACGTGCACTTCGGCAACGTCCCCCCGAGCTTCGGCACCGCGGTGGACGAAGTGGTCTATCGCACGGTGCAGGAATCCCTGACAAATGCGCTGCGCCACGGAAACGCCACGGAGATCTCCGTGAACTTCTGGGCGGTGGACAGCGCGGTGCGGATCAGCATCTCCGACAACGGGGAGGGTTCCAAGGAGATCGTCCCGGGGGTCGGGCTGGCGGGGATGATGGAGCGCATCGCGCAGCTCGGCGGCACAATGAAGGCGGAGAACCTGCCCTTCGGATTCCACGTCCTGGCCGAGATTCCGCTGCGGCCGCAGGGGGAAAGATGAGCAAAACACGGGTCCTGCTTGCTGATGACCAGGTCCTGTTCGTGGAAAGCCTCCGCACGGTGCTGGAGACGCGCGCCACGGACTTCGAAGTCGTGGGTGTCGCCCTGAGCGGCCGGGAGGCCATACGGCTCGTGGTCGAAAAACAGCCGGATATCATCCTCATGGACGTGCGCATGCCGGACATGGACGGTGTGGAGGCGACAAAGATCATTCACGAGGCGTACCCCGACATCCACGTCCTCATGCTCACGACCTTCGACGACGACGTGTATGTCGTCGAGGCCCTGAACCACGGAGCGGCAGGCTATCTGCTCAAGGACATCCCCCCGGAAGAGCTGATCGTCTCTCTCCGCGCCGTCTGCAGCGGCTCCGTCATCATCTCGCCCCAGGTGGCGAACAAGGTGCTGCGCGCCCGGGAGGGGGACACGGCGCCCGATGAAGGGGAGACTCGACCCGCGCCGTCCGCGGACAACCCCTTCCTCCGCTTCCTGAGCAGACGGGAGGTCGAGATCCTTCGTCTCATCGGGGAGGGCGCCGACAATACCCTCATCGCGAGAAAGCTCTCGATCGCCGAGCAGACAGTGAAAAACCACGTGAGCGTGATCTATTCGAAGCTGCACGTGCACAACCGCATGCAGGCGATGAAGCTTGCCAGCTCCTTGAAGAGTCACTTGTAGGGCGCCGCCGTACCTTGCACAAATGCCACCGGATACGGCGGCCACCGTACTCGGTGGCATTCGTGGCCGCGAGTGCCACCGAGTACGGTGGCCGCGGTACTCCGTGCAGTGCGGCAGATTTGTGAGTACTAGTACTATTCCGCCGTCAACCGGTACCGCAGTAACTTCTTTTCGCGCCACGCGTGGGATACTATGGCTGCGGGGGGATGAAAGCCCGCAGATGAACAGGATCCCTGGCGTACTTGCCATGCTTCTCGCCGTCTCAGCGGCCGTCTTCGCCGCCGGGGGGCGTGAAGAGAGCGGTCAGGTCGAGCTCACCGTCGCAACGGTGAACAACCCAGACATGCTGATCATGCAGCAGCTCTCGGGTTCTTTCACGCGCAGCACGAACATCCGATTGAGTTTCGTCGTGCTTCCGGAAAATGAGCTGCGCCAGAAAGTCACCGAGGACGTCGGACTCGGCTCCGGAAAGTACGACATCATGACCATCGGAACCTATGACGCTCCGTTCTGGGGGAAAAACGGGTGGATCGTTTCCCTCGAGCCTTTCTTTGCCCGGCTTCCGCAGGCGGAAAGAGACGCGTACGACCGGGAGGACCTGCTCCCGTCGATCCGATCCGCGCTTTCGTACAACCACGCCCAGTTCGCCCTTCCCTTCTACGGCGAGAGCAGCATGGTCTTCTACCGAAAGGACCTGTTCGCACGCGCGGGCCTCACAATGCCGGAGGCGCCCACCTGGAAGCAGATCTACGATTTCGCGATGAGACTGAAGGGCATCGAAAAAGGAACATACGGCATCGTGCTCCGGGGCCTGCCCGGGTGGGGAGAGATCCTGGCCCCCTTCAACACGGTGATCAACGCATTCGGCGGGAGATGGTTCGACGAGGAGTGGCATCCCGCGTTCGACGAGCCCCCCATGCGTGAGGCATGGGAGTTCTACAAGAAGATCCTTGCAGATGCGGGGGAGCCCAACCCCGCAACGAACGGCTATACCGAGTGCCTGGCCATCATGCAGAGCGGCAAGGCCGCCCTCTGGTACGACGCAACGGTGACCGCGGGCGCGCTGGAAGCACCGGGTTCGAAAGTCGCCGGCAGGATCGGCTACGCGCAGGCCCCGTCCGCCCGGAAAGGCAACAATGGCTGGCTCTGGGCGTGGGCGCTCGCCATCGGGTCCTCGTCGCGGCATCCCGACGAGGCTTTCAAGTTCCTCCGGTGGGCGACTGACAGGAGCTATATTTCCCTGGTCGGCAGCCAGGTCGGCTGGGCGCGCGTCCCCCCGGGCACGAGGGCTTCCACGTACCGCAATCCGCACTACCTTGCCGCCGCGCCTTTCGCCGGCCGGGTCCTGGCCGCAATCGAAAGCGCCGACTACGAGCACCCGACTCTCGCGCCGGTCCCCTACGTGGGCGTGCAGTACGTTTCCATCCCCGAGTTCCAGAGCCTCGGAGAAACGGTCTCCCAGCAGCTCGCGGCGTACATTGCGGGACAGAAGACCATCGATGCGGCTCTCGCCGACTCGCAGGCCGCGGCCCTTCGGGTTGCGCGCGAGGGCGGGTACCTCAAGTAGGTTCATGAGGCCGGGGATGCATGATGAATTGAACCGCCCACGATCCAGGCTCCTCACATTGCCGGCAATCGTGATCGTCGCGGTCATCACGCAGGCGCCCATCCTCGTCACCCTCGGGCTCTCCCTCGTGCAGTGGATAGTCGTCCGCCCCGACATGGGGGTCACGTTCGTGGGGTTGAACAACTATATCGACATTCTCCTTTCCCGGGATTTCTACTCCGTCGTCCTGAACACGGCGCTGATCACGCTGATCTCTCTTGCCGCCTGCACGCTCCTGGGGATCCTGTTCGGGCTCATGTTGAACCAGGACTTTCCCGGGGTGAATATCGTGCGTACGTTGATCATCTCTCCCTTCTTCGTGATGGACGCGGTTGCCGGCATCATCTGGCGCACGATGATGCTGAACTCCTCGTTCGGCTTCAATGAATCCATCGCGGCCCTGCTGGGCATAAAGCCCGTCGATTTCTTCGGCGTCTACTCGCTGCTCACCATCATCATTCTCATTGTCTGGCAGTGGACCCCGTTTTTCGTCCTGATCATGCTTGCAGGGTTCCGTAACATTTCCGAGGAGATCATGGACAGCGCCCGGGTGGACGGGGTCGGGTGGCTGCGCGAGCTGCTCTCCATCCGGCTGCCGATCATCATGAACCACATCGAGGTGGCGATCCTGCTCGGGATGATCTTCGTGCTCAAGGTGTTCGGACTCATCTTCGTCACCACCCGGGGCGGACCCGGCTATTCCTCCGCCAACCTTCCCTTTTACGCGTATCGGACGGCATTCCTCGGCTGGGATGTCGGGCACGCGGCGGCGCTCGCCGTGGTGACGGTGGCAATCACCCTCGTGGCCATTTCCGTTCTGTTCCGCTGGTTTCGACGGCGCTTCGCGGAGTCTGCCTCATGAAGTCCCGCGCGCGCAAGGGTCGTCGTCGATTGCGGATTGTGCTCGCGTGGTGTGTCGCCGTGATCTGGGCGTTTCCTCTTCTCTACATGCTTCTCACCAGCTTCAAGACGGAAGCGGACGCCGTGCCGCCGACTCTGTGGATCGCGCACCCGACGCTGCAGAACTACGGGATCGTCCTCCAGCATCAGATCCTCCGCTACCTGGAGGATTCGGCCATCATCTCCGTCTCAACGGTGGCACTCTGCATCCTCGTCGGCGTCCCCACGTCCTATGTCATCGTCTTCGGCAGGCTGAAAAAGGCGGACAATCTCTTCTTCTGGTTCCTGTCCACCACGCTGCTGCCGCCGGTGGCCGTGATCATCCCCGTGTTCCTGATCTTTCGGGTGCTCGGTCTGCTCGATACGCTCGGCGGGATGATCCTCATTTTTTCCGGGGTCAACATTCCGATCGTGATCTGGATGATACGGGCATTCCTTCTCGATGTGCCGAGGGAAATCCTGGAGTCCGCGGACCTGGACGGCGCGTCCCGATTGCGGTCGTTTTTCAGCACGATCGTCCCCCTGTGCCGGCAGGGCATTGTGTCGATCGCTCTGCTCGTGTTCATATTCGTCTGGAACGAGTTCTTCTTCTCGATCAATCTGACGTACGTCAACGCGGCCCCCGTGCCGGTCTACATGGCGAGTTTCATGACGCAGGAAGGATTGTTCTGGGCCAAGCTGAGCGCCATCTCGACGCTCGTCATCCTTCCTCCATCGATACTGGGGTGGTTTGCACAGCGCTCGCTGGTCAAGGGTCTGACCGCGGGCTCCGTGAAGGGATAGGGAAAACAGAAGGAGGTCGTCATGGATCAGGTGACTCAGGCAGCTCCCATCCTGGAGAGGTTCCGCTTGAAGGGAAAGGTCGCCCTTGTCACAGGGGCGGGACAGGGCATTGGCCGCGCGTTCGCGCACGCGCTGGGAGAGGCGGGCGCCTCGGTCGCGGTGGTGGATATCGCACCGGACGCCATTCGGGAGGTCGTGGCGGAGCTGGAGGGCAAAGGCGTGGATGCCCTTGCCGTGCGCGCCGACGTGAGCGACCGGGCCGAGATCGGGCGCATGGTGGACACGGTGCTGAAGAAATGGGGCGCTCTCACGATCGGCGTCAACAACGCGGGCATCGGGCAGTGGGTGGATGCGGAGAACATCACGGAGGAGATCTGGCAGAAGGTCATGCGCCTGAATCTCGATGGCGTATTCGCGTGCGCGCAGGCCGAGGCGCGCGTGATGAAGAAGTCCGGATACGGGAAGATCATCAATACCGCGTCCATGTCCGGCCATATCGTCAACACGCCGCAAAACCAGGTCCCCTACAACGTGTCCAAGGCGGGTGTCATCCACCTGACGCGGAGCCTCGCGACTGAATGGGCGCGGTACGGCATCCGCGTGAACTCCATCAGCCCGGGGTACACGAGGACCGCCCTCGTGGAGAACCTGATTGGGACACCGGAAGGCAGGAAGATGGCGGAGGCCTGGATGCCGCTCATCCCGATGCACCGCATGGCCGAGGTCACCGACCTGCAGGGCGCCGTGGTCTATCTGGCGAGCGAGGCGTCGGATTACATGACGGGTTCCGATCTCGTCATCGACGGAGGATACTGCGCCTGGTAGCACGCCCATGAGGATAGCCGGCCTCGACATCGGCACGACCACGCTCTGCGGCCTTCTCCTGGACAGCGAGACGGGCGGGATCCTCTCGGTGATCACGGAGCCGAACTCCTTCGCGCTCCCGGCCGCCGCGCCCTGGGAATCGCTGCAGGACGCCGGGGCTATTGCCGGCGCAGCGGCACGGATCATCGATCGGTTCGCGGCATCCCATGGCCGCATCGGGGCCATCGGAATAGCCGGCCAGATGCACGGAATCCTGTATGTGGACCGGGGCGGGGAGGCACTGAGCCCCCTGTACACCTGGCAGGACGGCCGAGGCGACCGCGAGATGCGCGCGAGGGTGACCTATGCCGGGGCGGTCTCCGAAACGCTCGGCAGGCCGCTCGGAACCGGTATGGGACTGGTCACGCACTTCTACAACGTCAGGAACCGCCTGGTGCCGGCGGGAACTGCCGCGCTCTGCACCGTCTCGGACTATGCGGCGATGAAGCTCGCCAGAAGGTCGCAGCCGCTCATGGATGCGACAAATGCGGCGAGCCTGGGCGGTTTCGACCTGCCGCGGCTGGAGTTCCGGCCCGATGCCATCAGGACGCTCGGGCTGGACCCCGGCATCTTTCCGCGCGTGGACGCCAGGTACCCTGCCCTCGGTGAAACAGCGGAAGGGACGCCCGTGTTCACCGCTCTCGGTGACAACCAGGCGAGCTTCCTTGGGTCTGTCCGGCAGGTCGAAGGCTCCCTCCTCGTGAACATCGGCACGGGAAGTCAGCTCTCGCTTTTCATGTCAAAGTGGCTCGACATCCCGGGCATCGACACGCGGCCGTTCCCGCTGGGAGGCTGCATCGGCGTCGGCGCTGCGCTCTGCGGCGGCAAGGCCTGGTCGATCCTCCACGAGTTCTTCGAGCGGACGCTGCGCCTGTTCACCACGCAGGAGGGCGGCGCGTCCTGGGAGGTGATGAACGGGGTGTCGCCGCAGAGCGCGGCTGCCGGGGAGCCCCTGGCGGTGGATACGCGGTTCGCCGGCGCCCGTGCGGAGCCGGAGATCAGGGGTGCGATCAGCGGCATCGGCACGCGCAACTTCACGCCGGAGAATCTCATCAACGGAGTTCGGGAAGGGATCGCAGAGGAGCTGCTCGGGTTCCTGGAAAAGTTTCCCGCTGAAGTCCGCGGATCGATAAGAACGCTCGTCGGCTCGGGGAACGGGATCAGGCTGAACACCCTGCTCCAGAAGGTGTTCGAGGACAGGCTGGGCATGAAAATGAGCGTGCCGGCGCACAGGGAGGAGACCTCTTTCGGCGCCGCCCTTATTGCCGGAGTGGCATGCGGCGCGCTGCCTGACCTGGACGCGGCCGGGAGGCTCATCCGCTACCTCTGACCGCAAATGTCGCCAGGAGCGACCGCAAATGTCGCCAAACTCCGCCAGGAGCGGAAGGAACGACCGCATTGACAGACAGCCGACCCACCGGCTAATGTCCGCGCATGAGCAAAATCGCAGTCATCCCCGGCGACGGCACGGGCCCCGAGGTTACCCGTGAGGGAATCAAGGTCCTCACCGCGGCGTCGCGCAAGTTTTCCTTTCCGCTCGCCTTCACCAATTTCGACTGGGGCGGAGAACGGTACCTGAAGACCGGCGAGACGCTCCCGGAGGGCGGCATCGAACAGCTCCGCGGGTTCGACGCAATCTACCTCGGTGCCATCGGGCACCCGGACGTGAAGCCCGGCATTCTGGAACAGGGCATCCTCCTGCGCCTGCGTTTCGAGCTGGACCAGTACATCAACCTCCGCCCGGTGCGCCTGTACCCGAACGTGGAGACGCCGCTTGCCGGCAAGGGCCCGAAAGACATCGACTTCGTGATCGTGCGGGAAAACGTGGAGGGGCTCTACATCGGTTCGGGCGGGTTCCTCAAGAAAGGCACTCCGGACGAGGTTGCGATCCAGGAGATGGTCTACACGCGAAAGGGTGTGGAGAGATGCATCCGCTTCGCCTTCGAGTTCACGCGCAAGCGGAACAAGGGGAAGAAGCTCACGATGTCGGGCAAGACCAACGTGCTCACCTACGTGCAGGACCTGTGGTACCGGACATTCATGGAGGTGGCAAAGGAATACCCCGACATCACCGCTGACTACGCCCACATCGACGCCACCACCATGTGGATGGTGAAGAACCCCGAGTGGTTCGACGTCATCGTGACGGAAAACATGTTCGGGGACATCATCACCGACCTCGGCGCCATGGTGCAGGGAGGCATGGGCGTGGCTGCCGGGGGGAACATCAACCCGCAGGGCGTGTCCATGTTCGAGCCCATCGGGGGCTCGGCTCCCAAGTACACAGGCCAGAATATCATCAACCCGGTGGCGTCGATCCTTGCCGGCGCAATGATGCTGGATCAGCTCGGCCAGGCAAAGGCCGCTGAAGCGGTCGAGCGCTCGGTCATCGCCGTCATCGGGAAGATGAAGAGCATGGCGGCCGGCAAGATGGGCTTCACGACAAGCCAGGTCGGCGACATGGTTGCCGCGGGGCTCTAACCGGCACCGCCCGCAGGGCGGTATCCGCGCGCGGGATTGACTGTGCTTTGCTCGCCATGGCGGTAACGGTCTCACCGGCACCGCCCGCAGGGCGGTATCCGCGCGCGGGTCTGGTTGCTTTTTGCTTGCCATGCCAGTCCCGCGCACCCTTCCCTACTCGTACAGCCGAAGGCTCTTCCTGTACATACCGACGTTTTCGATGAAGTCCGTGCTGTCGGCGAACTGGTCGATGGCGCCGATCCGGATGGAGATGTCACGCACCTCCCGGGACTCGATGGCGCCGAGAAGGGCATTGGAGAACCGGTCCGCGCGGATGACCGCATAGGGGCGGTGGAAAAAGTGCCGCGGTGAGGTGTCCAGCGGATCGGTCACGCCCAGCGAGTTGTGCATGTGCCCGAGCAGCCGATAGAGCCCGACAAGGCTCTGCTCGATCGGCTGGTATTCCCTTCCGTCGAGGGCGCCCATGATGAGCGGGGTCGCCTCCGCGCTGCACGGCAGCCGGGCAAACGCGCTGCCCAGCCACTTCTCATAGGGCGCATACCGGCGCTCCAGGAGGAAGCACAGCCTCATGATGTCGCGCGTGAGCCGGGCAGCGACGATCTTCATGCCGACCGTATCACCCGCCTCCGCGCACCGGCCGACGAATGCTTCCTGCTGGAACAGTTTCTGCCACTGGCAGGCCATCTTGTACAGCCATATGTCCGCGGGATAGTAGGAAAGGTCCTTCCGGAGCCGGGTCAGCTCTCCCGGGGGGTCGTGAAAGACATCTCCCGAGGTCAGCTCGAGAAGCCGCTGCTCGGGGAATGTCAGCCAGTCGAGGAGCCCGATTCCGCCGCGTACGTCGGTCCCGAGATAGCGGTGAAAATACTCCGGTATGGTCGTGATCTCCACGAGGTGATGCACGAGCCCGTCTTCAGACGGACGGGGCACTTGCGTACCGCCGTCGAGCGGATCCGGATCGGAAAAGCCAACGGCAAAGCCGTGGAATACGCCGGGCAGACGCTTCTTCAGCTCGGTGTCCAGCGCCGCGGTCCTGGCCGCGTGCACGTCCTCTGGCAGGAAAAGCTGGAACCGGGGCCCCCAGTTGTGGTCGATCGACCTTTCCGAATCGTAGCCCAGGACATCGGACCCGTACCCGATGAAGGCCGCCGCATAGGAGTCGGCGGGGATCACCCTCTCGATAATCGGGCGCGCGGCCTCCGTGAAGAACATGCTGCCCAGACGCAGTCCGGGAATGAAGCCGGCCGCCGTATCCATCGATTTCACGCGGGGGGGAACTCCAGCGTGGCGAAATAGTCATCCAGGGTCTCCGCGCGCCTGATCTGCTGGACCGACCCGTCCGGCTTGAGGAGCAGCTCCGCGGAGCGCAGCTTGCCGTTGTAGTTGAAGCCCATTGCGTGGCCGTGCGCGCCCGTGTCGTGGATGACCAGGAGATCTCCCTCTTCGATGCCGGGCAGTTTCCTGTCTATGGCGAACTTGTCGTTGTTCTCACAGAGGGAACCGGTCACGTCGTATGCCCGGTCCGCCGGCTGCGATTCTTTTCCCACGACGGTGATGTGGTGGTACGCGCCATAGAGGGCGGGCCGCATCAGGTTGCTCATGCAGGCGTCCAGGCCGACAAAGTCCTTGTAGGTGTGCTTCAGGTGCAGCACCCTGCTCACCAGCCACCCGTATGGGCCCATGATCGCCCTGCCGCTTTCCATGTAGAGCTTCAGCGGATGAAGGCCCTTTGCCTTCACCTTTGTCTCATACATGTCACGCACGCCCTGGCCGAGTCTCTGCCAGTCGATAGCCGTCTGGTCGGGCTTGTACGGAATGCCGAACCCGCCGCCCAGGTTCACGAATTCGAATCGGATGCCCAGCTCCCGGGAGAGATCCGCGACGAGATCGAAGAGCATGCGTGCCGTTTCAATGTGATAGCCCAGGTTCAGCTCGTTGGAGGCGACCATGGCGTGCAGGCCGAAGCGCGTGACGCCGCGGTCCCGCACCGTCCGGTAGCCATCGAAGAGTTGTTCGCGGGTGAAGCCGTACTTGGATTCCCGCGGTGTGCCGATGATGAGGTTCCCCTCCCGGAGGTCACCGGGGTTGTAGCGGAAGGAGATCAGATCCGGAAGACCGGCGTGCTTCGCCAGAAAGTCGATGTGCGTGATGTCGTCCAGGTTGATGATGGCCCCGAGCTGTTTCGCTTTCACGTATTCAGCGGAAGGCGTGTCATTCGATGTGAACATGATCTGCTCGCCGGCGAGACCCACGCGCTCCGACATGACGAGCTCGGCCATGGAGCTGCAGTCCGCGCCGAATCCCTCGGACTTCGTAATCTTCAGGATGTGGGGATTGGGACACGACTTGACCGCGAAGAACTCCCGAAACCCGTCCGCCCACGAGAACGCGCTCTTCAACGCGCGCGCGTTTTCCCGTATCCCTTTCTCGTCGTAGATATGGAAGGGAGTGGGATGGGACTGGACGATCTTCTCGAGCTTTTCCCGCGAGAGCGGGAGCCCCTTCTCAGTCATGCGCTCCTCCGTGAGACGGAGTGTAGCCGGAGCGCCGCACCGTGTCCACACGTCGAAGAAAATCCGCTGAGTACATCGATGGGGCGCGGGCGCGGCCCCATTCAGCCGATGACTCCCCCGCCCACGAGCGTATCCCCGTCATAGAAAACGGCCCATTGGCCGAGGGCGATAGCACGCTGCGGCTCGTCGAACAGGACGCCGGCGCTGCCCCCCTGCCGGGGCGTCACCACCGCCGGAGCGGCGGGATTGCGATAGCGTATCTTCACCTCCAGGCGGAGCGGCGCGCTCGGTTCCTCGATGCTCGCCCAGTTGACGTCGTACGCGACAAGCTCACGGGCATACAGCCGGGAGTCCGGGCCGGCGATCACGGTGTTGGTGGCGGACTCGATGCGCGTCACGTACAGCGGATCTCCGCCTCCCACTCCCAGTCCCTTACGCTGGCCGACGGTGTACTTCCAGATGCCCGTGTGTGTTCCCAGGAGCCTGCCCTCCTCGTCCTTGATGGGGCCTTCCTTTTCCGGGGCATCCACAACCGCCTTGTACCCGCCGGCAGCAAAGTCCTGGCTTTCCGCCCTGTCGTGGTTGGCCAGCCCCGCCTCCCGGGCGCGCTGGCGTACCTCGGGCTTCGTCAGCTCCCCCAGGGGGAAAATCACGCGCCGGAGCTGGTCCTGCGTGAGCATGCAGAGGAAATAGGACTGGTCCTTGAGGGAGTGGGCGGCCTTGCGAATGGCATAGCGCCCTGTCTGGGGATGGCGTTCCACGCGGCAGTAGTGCCCTGTGGCAAAGAGATCGAAGTCGATGCCGGATGACGAGGTGAGCTTGTCCAGCAGCATGCCGAACTTGATGCGCTGGTTGCACAGGACACAGGGGTTGGGCGTGCGGCCGGCGAGGTACTCCGTGCGGGCATAGTCGATGACCATGGAGCGATATTCCTCCCGGAGGTCGACGACCTGGTGCGGGATGCCCAGCCGGGAGCAGATGCGCGCCGCCTCCTCGATGTCCTGCGGCTCCCCGGGACCGTAGCAGGAATCGATGACAGGCCCTTCGGCCGGGCCGCCGGAGTAGATCTTCATCGTGACGCCGATAACCTCGTGGCCCGCGTCACGCAGGAGAAGCGCGGCAACGGAGGAGTCCACTCCGCCGCTCATGCCCACCACCACGCGCTTCTTCATATTACGCGCCGTCCTCCTCAGATCATGTAGTTCGCGGCCGGCGCACCCACCTCACGCGCCTGCCGGGCCAGCTCGGCAAGCGTGAAGCCGGAGAGGGAGCCCACGATGTCGTCTCGGAGCTTCTTCCACACCCGGGTTGCCACGCACGTGGTTGCGCGGCCGCACCCCGTGGGGTCATCACCGCACTCGCCGGTGCCCGCGCCCGCTGCCGGGTCCACGCAGGGCACCGGCGCGATGGCCCCCTCGATGGCCTCTACAATGTCCTTCACGGTTATATCCTCAGGCGGCCGCGCGAGGGAATAGCCCCCGTGCGACCCCCGCTGGGACGCCACCAGGCCTCCGGCCTTCAGAGGAATGATGATCTGGCCGAGGTATTTTTCCGAGATTCCCTCCTGCCGGGCAATGGACTTCAGGAGGCTGATGCCATTGCCGTAATTCAACGCCAGGGCCACCATGAGTCTCACCCCATAGCGGCCCCGGGTGGACATCTGCAGGGGCATTGGTCACACGTCTTCGAAGAGCCAGGTGCTGAGGTAGCGCTCGCCGGTATCCGGCAGGATCACGACGATGAGTTTCCCCGCGTTCTCCGGGCGCTTTGCCACCTGGAGCGCCGCCCACGCGGCGGCTCCCGCGGATATGCCCACGAGAATCCCTTCCTCCCTGGCAAGCCGGCGCGCGGTCTTTCCCGCGTCCTCTTCCTCGATCTTGACCACTTCGTCGATCAATTCTCTCCTGAGCACCCCGGGAATGAATCCCGCGCTGATGCCCTGGATCTTGTGCGGCGTATGCGGACCGTCGCCGGTGAGAAGGGGAGATTTGAACGGCTCCACGGCGATCACCTTGAACCCGGGCTTCCGTTTCTTGATGAACTCCGCCACGCCGGTGAGCGTTCCCCCGGTGCCGACGCCCCCGACAAGGATGTCGACCTTGCCGTCCGTGTCCTTCCAGATCTCCTCCGCCGTTGTCTTGCGGTGGATCTCGGGATTGGCCGGGTTCTCGAACTGCTGGGGCATGAAAGCGTTCGGGGTCGTTTCCACGATCTCCCGGGCTTTTTCAATGGCGCCTTTCATCCCCTGCGCGGCCGGGGTCAGGACCAGCTCTGCGCCGAAAACCTTCAGCAGCTTGCGCCGCTCGACACTGAAGCTCTCCGGCATCGTGATGATGCAGCGATATCCCTTGACGGCCGATACGTACGCGAGAGCGATGCCCGTGTTGCCGCTGGTCGGCTCCACGATCACGCCGCCCTTTTTCAGCAATCCCCTCTTCTCGGCGTCCACGATCATCGCGAGACCGATCCTGTCCTTCACGCTGGAGAGCGGATTGCGCGATTCGAGCTTTGCCACGACGTCCGCCTTTGCGCCGTCAGTGACCCTCTGCAGCCGCACGAGCGGCGTGTTGCCTACGAGCTCAAGAACGCTTTCTTTTATATTCATTTGTTCAACGCCTGATCGATGTCGTCTTTGATATCGTCCACGTGCTCGAGACCGATGGAGAGCCGGACAAGCTCGGGTGTCAGCCCGCCTTCCCTCTGCTGTTCCTCCGATAGCTGCGAGTGGGTCGTGGTTGCCGGATGGATGGCCAGACTCTTGGCGTCCCCCACGTTGGCAAGATGGGAAATGAGCTTCAAGCTGTCGATGAACTTTGCCCCCGCCGCCTTGCCCCCGCTGGTGCCGAACACCACCATTCCGCCGAACCCCTTCTTGAGGTACTTGCTCGCAAGGGGATACGTCGGATCATCCGGCAGGCCCGGGTAGCGCACCCAGCTCACCTTGGGATGCTTCTTCAGCCACTGCGCCACGACCAGCGCGTTGCTGCTGTGCCGTTCCATCCGCAGCGGCAGGGACTCGATGCCCTGGAGGAAGATCCATGCGTTGTCGGGCGAGATGCACGCGCCCAGGTTGCGCAGCGGAACGGTCCTCAAGCGCAGGGCGAACGCGATGGGGGCGAGCGCCGCCGGAAGATCGCTTGCCCAGTGCAGGCCGTGGTAGTTGGGATCGGGATCGTTGAAGAGCTTGAACTTCTTGTCCTTCCAGTCGAACTTGCCCGCGTCGGTGACGACTCCCCCGATGCCCGTTCCATGCCCTCCCATCCACTTGGTGAGGGAATTGACCACGATGTCAGCCCCGTACTCGATCGATTTCAGGAGGTACGGGGTCGTGAAGGTTGCATCCACAATGAGGGGAAGCCCGTGCGCGTGGGCAACTTTGGCAACTGCCTGGATATCGGTGACATCCAGCAGGGGATTTCCGATTGTTTCGATGAAAAGGGCACGGGTTTTCGGGGTGATTGCCTTCTCGAAGTTCTTCGGGTCGTCGTGCTTGACGAACTTCGTGGTGATGCCGAGGGTCGGCAGAATGGCATCGAACATCGTATACGTGCCGCCGTAGAGATTGTTGGCGGAGACGATCTCGTCCCCCACCTGGGCGAGCGTGATGATCGAATTGAAGATCGCCGCGGTGCCCGAGGCCAGCGCCACGGAGGCTGCCCCTCCTTCGAGGAGACTTACCCTCTGCTCCAGGACGTCCTGCGTGGGATTCATGATCCTGGAATAGATGTTGCCCAGCTCCTTCAGGGCGAACAGGTTGGCTGCCCTCTCGGTGCTGGGGAACACGTAGGAACTGGTCCGGTGAACCGGCACGCCGCGGGCCGTGGTGGTCGGGTCCACCTGCTGACCTCCGTGCAACGCCAGTGTCTCGAACTTGAGTTGCTTTGCCTCGCCCATCCTAATCTCCTTTCCGTCCTGGTAGAATCACTACCATGTCTATAGTATTGGTGGTAATTTGGCGTAATCGAGTCTATTTGTCAATAGTAAGTCTATAGAAATAGTAGTATATCAGCAGACGGGCGCAAAGGCAAAGCTTTTGGCAAATTGCCCACGCCTACTGCGTGTTGTCGGCCCTCTTGATGTGGAGCATGACGCCTGCCACGCCGAGCACGAAGACAGCGGCAAGCACGGCGTAGCTTCCCGTACCGATGGATTGCCGCGCCTCGGGGCCTGCCGCGCCCGTAAAGAGAGGGACAATGGACCAGGGCACCCACGGTGCCCAGCCCGTGGGCCCGAAGACCATTCCCAGGATCAGCGTGAAGATTGTGACGCCGAGCGGGGCAAAATAGCCCTTGCCTGCAAGCGCGGTCCATGCGGCCACAGGGCAGAGGAGAATGAGGAGCGCGGCTGATTCCAGTTCAACTTCCATGGAATGGAGAACCAGCCCGGACGAATACCCTGGCAGCCCCACGAGCAGCCCCATGAGAATGGATTCCGCGCAGAAGGCCGCGGAAAGCGCCGCAAACCAGATCACGATCACCGCCACCTTGGCCAGGACGAACCATTCACGATGGATCGGCAGCGCAAGCATGTTCTTGGCAGTGCCTTCCGCGTATTCCCTTCCGAAAACGTAGGCAGATATGACCCCGATGAGGATCATCCCTGCAACACCCGTCATCTGGAGCATCATCGAAAGGTAGGTGGGCCAGTCCGCGCTGCCTGCGGACCACCTTGCCTTTGCAGCGATCAGCCCCATGCGCTGCCCGAGCCCGGGGTCCTTCAGAACAATCATGAACAACGCGCCGATCAGCGGGCCTGCGCCGTATGCCAGAAACGTGATCCACGTGATCTTGCTGCGCCGCAGCTTGAGAATCTCGGCATGAAGGATTGTGGCAAAGCTCATGATGCCTCCCCGGTCAGGCGCATGAAGCGCATCTCGAGATCCTCCGATACCGGGCAGAGCCGCAGGAGAGACACCCCTGCATGCACCACCGCACGCGCCACATCTTCCGGGCGCACATTTCTGTCCCGTATCGTGAGGCTACCCGGCGCGGTCTCAGCGATTGCGGTCACGCCGAGGGATTCCGCAAGGGCCCGCGCGGCGCCGGGCACGTCCGACACGGTGATCTCGACTCCTGATGGTCGGGAGGCGGCAAGCTCCTCCCCACTGATTTCATCCACCAGTCTTCCCTGGTGGATGATCCCGATGCGGTCAGCCAGATGCGCTATCTCGCCGAGGATGTGGCTGGAAAGGAACACGGTCACGCCCTTGTCATGCGCCAGGTTTCTCAGCAGCTCCCGTATCTCCACGATCCCTGCCGGGTCCAGCCCATTTGTGGGCTCATCGAGAACAAGAATCCCTGGCGATCCCAGCAGGGCGCGGGCCAGGCTGAGGCGCTGCTTGTTTCCGAGGGAAAGCCTTCCGGCGCGCCGCTCCGCATAAGCCTCCAGGTGTTGTGAACCCATGACCTCATCAACCGCACGCGCCGGCGCGCCCCGCAGGCGTCGGTGCATGTCGAGGTTCTCCCGAACCGTAAGGTTCGGATACGCCGAGGCCGACTCCACAAGATACCCTGCGGATGACAAGGCGGCTTCCCGCTCGCTGCGGAGATCCCGGCCGAGGAGGATTACCGAGCCCGCGGTCGGCTTGATCAGACCGAGCATCATGCGAATGGTCGTGGTCTTTCCCGCCCCGTTGCGGCCGAGAAAACAGTAGACTTCCCCGGGACGGATCCTGAGACTGAGCTGCTGGACCGCACGTACTTCCTTGTAGTGCTTGGTCAGGCCCTCCACCGCTATCGCGGCGCCGTTCATTCCCCTGTCACTCACTCACTGGTCCTTTCCTTATCAACGCACTACTCAGCAGGTCCAGCAGGAGCTCGAGCGAATCCCCGAGCTGACCATCCTCGCGGTGCAGGTACACGAAGAATATCGCGCGGGAAAGATCGACGAGCTGCCGGACGGTGTATCGGCACTCGAAACCACGCGCCTTCCAGCCCTGAATGAGACCGGCGATGAACTCCTCGTCCCGATCGTCGTCAAGGGCCTCCGGCGGCAGCCTGCGGCTGAGGAGCGTGTACGTCTCCGGGCTCGAAGCCGCGCGAAGCATGGGGTAGCGTTCCAGGGCTTCGAGCTGAGCAGTATAGAGCCTTTTGAATTGCGCGCGGGGAGCGAGAGACGTGTCGGCCAGAATGCCGGAGATCTCCTGCCGCATGCTGGCCTCATCCTCCTTGATGATCGATAGGAAAAGCTCCTCCTTGGAAGAGAAGAAAGCGTAGAATGAGCCCTTGGCAATTCTCACCCCGGTGCAGAGCTCGTCCACCGACACCTTTGCCAGCCCCTGGCGGACAAAGAGCTCCCGCCCTTTCTTCAACAGCGCGGCGCGGATTGCGCTGCGCTCCCGATCGTCAAAATGCCGCGGCATGCAGGAATTCTCCTTCTGCTGCTATTGAACTAAATGACTACTTCGTTCATATAGTCATTTAACTGAATGTATCAGGCAATTCAAGTACGGTCAAGCGGCATCCATTCAGCCTTCTGTCAGGTGACGAAGTGGCAGGCAACGCGATGGCCGGGCCTGACCTCGCGGAGCTCGGGCGTGACCTTTCCGCATTTCTCCTGTTCGAGAGGACATCGCCCCACAAAAGGGCAGCCGGACGGGGGCCGGGTGGGATTGTAGGGAGTGCCGCCTGTAGAGCCTCGCTCGGGCGGCTTCGCTCCGAGCCGGGGCACGGCGCTGTAAAGGAGCTGTGTGTAGGGGTGCAGCGGGCTCGCCACGATGTCAGCCGTCGGGGCTTCCTCCATCAGCCTTCCCCCGTACAGCACGCCGATTCGGTCCGCCATGTAGGAGACGACCGTCAGGTCGTGCGCAATGAAGATCATGGTCAGGCGATACTCTCGTTTCAGATCGATCAGAAGATTGAGGATCTGGCCCTGCACGGAGACGTCGAGGGCGCTGACCACTTCGTCACATATCAGGGCGCTCGGGCCGCTGATCAGGGCGCGGGCAAGGGAGATGCGCTGGCGCTGGCCGCCGGAGAACTCCGAAGGCCGCCTCCCGAGATCCTCCCCCCTGAGACCCACGGCTTCCATGGTTTCCCGGGCCCGGGAAACGAGCCGGGCCGGATCCAGGGACCGATCCGCGTATCGGGAGCCCGTGGTGAGAATGCGAAGCACGTTCATCCGCGGATCGAGGGCCGATGCAGGATCCTGGAACACGTACTTCACGTCCGTGCGGAAGCGGCGCAAGGTGCGTGGATCACTTCGCGTGATCTCCCATCGATCGCTGCCGGTGAAATACTCGATCCTGCCCGAGGTATGGGGAAAGAGCTGCACAAGCGCCCGGGCGAGCGTGGTTTTTCCGGAGCCGGATTCCCCCACGAGCCCGTAGGTCTCACCCCGGAGAACGTCGATGCTGACGCCGTTCAACGCCCAGACCCATCGACCCGCCGCGGCAAACAGGCCGGCATCGAGCTTGTATACCTTGGTCAGGCCGCTCACCCGGAGAAATGTGTCCGCGCTCCCCGTGCTCATGTCTTCACTCCGGGAAAGATGCAGCGATAGACCCCGCCATACGGCGCGCCCTCGGCGGAGTCCTCGCGCACCAGTGGGGGAATGACCTCGCGGCAGCGCTCCACGACGAGCCGGGCAGCGCGGCGCAAAGGGGCAGCCCGGCTCGTGATGGGTCGGATCCGGCACGGACCCCGCGATCGTGCGGAGCTTCTCCCTGCTGTAGTGGCTTCCCCAGGACGGAAGGGCGTCCAGGAGGGCGCGCGTGTAGGGGCTGCGTGGATGGGAAAGGACGCGGCCCGCGGGCCCCGCCTCCAGCACGAGCCCGGCGTACATGACATGTATCTGGTCCGCGATCTGTCCCACGAGGGCGAGGTTGTGCGAGATGAAGACCAGGGAGAGCCGGCGCCGGCTGCGCAGCTCGCTCAGCAGCCCTATTATCTCGGCCTGGATCGTGACGTCCAGCGCGGTGGTCGGCTCATCCGCGATGAGCAGCTCGGGATCGTTGGCAAGGGCCAGGGCGATCATGATCCTCTGGAGCATGCCGCCGGAGAACTGGTGCGGGAAGCCGCGGAGGCGCTCTTCCGCGCGAGGAATGTGGACCTCCGTGAGGAGACGCACGGCCCTGCGCTGGCACTCGTCCGCGCGGAGCTCAGGGTCCTTCACGCGCAGGGTTTCCTCGAATGTCTTTCCGATGCTGGAGATCGGGTCGAAGGAGCGGCTCGGCTCCTGGAAGATCATGGACGCCACGGTGCCGCGGAAGGCGCGAAGCTGCTCGGGGCCCAGGCCTCGCAGCTCGGCGCCTTTCAGGAGGATGCTCCCGCCCACGCGCGCGTCCTTTCCCAGCAGCCCCAGCGCCGCGAGGGCGCTGACGCTCTTGCCGGACCCCGACTCGCCGACGATGCCCAGGCACTCCCCGGTGCGCAGGGTGAAGTCGACGCCGCGGACCGCCTGCAGCGCGCCCTCGCGCGAGGGGAAATCCACGGTCAGGCCACGCACGTCGAGCACGGTCAGATCGCCCGGTCGCTCCTGGCGACATTCACGCGGTCACTCCTGGCGGCACTATCCACGGCGGGTCTCCCTCCAGTTCGGATCCACCATGTCCCTGAGGAGCTCTCCCAGGAAATTGAACGCCAGGGCAATGAGGATGAGGAAAACGCCCGGGGCGAAAAGCCAGGGGAACTGGACGAGATTCGTGATCGTGGTGGCGTCCCGGTTGATCATGCTGCCCCAGCTCACGGCGGGATCCACGATGCCCAGGCCCAGGTAGGAGAGCACCGTCTCCCCGAGGATGAAACCGGGAATGCCGAGGGTGACGCTGATGATGAGGATCGAGGCCATCTGCGGGATGATGTGGCGGAAAAGGATGGCGCGGGGCGGCATGGATTCCAGCTCCGCGTTGGCCACGAAATCGTTCCGCTTGATGGAGTGGACCATGCCGCGGATCATGCGCGCGGTTCCCGGCCACCCGACGGTGGAGAGGATCACCGTGATGATCGCGTAGGACTGGCCCGAGTTCATGTTGGTGCTGAGGATGGAGCGAAGGAAGAGGATGAGGTAAAGACCGGGGATCAGGATGATGTACTCGGCAAGACGCATGATGATCCAGTCCCACAGCCCTCCAAGGTAGCCGGCCAGACCGCCCAGGAGGAGCGCGATGAGGAGAGAGACGGCCACGCCCACGAACCCGATGGTCAGGGAGATCCGCGAGCCGTAGAGGAGCCGGCTGAAGATGTCCCTGCCGAGATTGTCCGTGCCGAACAGGAACACCGGCTCCGCCCCGGCATCCGGATGCGTGTAGCGGTCCGTGCCGAAGAGGTGATGCCGGAAGGGAATGAGGCCCCAGAGCTTCGCTTCCGGTCCCGCGGCAAAGAGGTTCACCGGCGTGTAGCGGCCCTCGAGGCCCGCATACTCCCGGGTGAAGTCGTTGATCAGCACGAGGGTCTGCACCTGGGGTCGAAAGCCGAGCGCGCGGGAATACAGGAGAAGCGAGGGGGGCTGGTTGGAATGGCCTGCGAACTGGTCATTGGGACCGTAGGGCGCAAGAAACTCGCAGAAGATCATGCCGAAGTAGAGAACGGCCAGGACGATGAACGAGGCCAGGGCGATGGGCCTGCGGCGGAGAGCACCCCAGAAGCGCTTCATGAGCGCGAGTACCTTATCCGCGGATCGACGAGCGCGAGGGCCACGTCGGAGACCAGCATGCCCACGAGGATGAGAAAGCTGATGAACATGATGTTGGTCATCACGAGGTTGATGTCCTTCTGGATGACGGCCTCGTACATGAGCCGCCCGATCCCGGGGTAGGAGAAGATTATTTCCAGTATCAGCGACCCGGAAAAAGATCGGCCAGGAGATTGGAGGAGCTGGTGATGAACGGGTTCATCGTGTTCCGAAAGGCATGGTGGAAATAGATCCGCCTCTCGGAAATCCCGCGTGAGCGCAGCGCCGTGATATAGGGCTGGCCGAGCTGATCGAGCATGGTGGCGCGGATCAGGCGGAGTGACCCGCCGATGCTGCCCAGGAAGGCTCCGATGAGCGGGAGAATGATGTGGTAGAGGTACGAGAAGGTGAACCCGACCGGATTGCCGTCATAGTTCTCCGACGGGTACGCGGTCACGGGGAAAATGCCCGTTGCCGAGGCGAACATCTGCAAAAGGATGAGCAGGAGGATGCCGGGGAATGCGTTGAGGAACAGGCTGACGAATGCAACCACCGGGTCGATTCGCGAACCGGCCTTGGAGGAGAAGTACAACCCCAGGGCGAACGAGATGATCGTCAGAAAGACGAGGGAGATGAGGTTGAGGATTATGGAGTTCAGCATCCGGGTGCCCACCAGGAAGAGGACGGGGGCGCGCGAGATGAGCGAGCGTCCCAGGTCGTGCTCCACGAAGATCTGGTAGAGCCAGTGCGTGTACTGCACGTAGAAGGGCCGATCCAGCCACAGCCGGTGCTTGGCCTCCTGGATCTGCGCCTCCGTCAGCGTGTTCGTGTCGGACTGAAAGCCGCGCGTCTGAAGGATCTGGCTCCTGGCGTAATTATCGACGATGTCCCCGGGGGAGAGGGACATGAGGCCGAACGCTCCCAGCCCGAGGAGAAAGAGCATGACGAGCATGGTGAGGAACCGGCCCGTGAGGAACGTGGCAAGGGGATGCCGCTGTCTGAGCCGTGCGAGGCTGAACGGCGCCCTCACGCGGGCGGTGCCGGCACCGGGCAGGCTCATTTGGCCTTCAGGTACGCGTAGCCGAGGTCCGGCGCCTGGAGCGTGTCCACGCGAATGTTCGCCCACCTGTCCCTGTACGCGGAGAAGGCGACCTCGTAGACCATGTACATGACAGGGACCTGGTCCAGGATGATCCGCTGATACTGGTCCCAGATCTTCTTGGCCTTCACGGGATCCCGCTCTGAGAAGCCCTGCCAGTACAGCTCGTCCACCTTCGCTTCCCAGGCGGTTGACGGCTTGGGTTGGAGGGGGTTCCACAGGTGGAGATTTCCCGAGGAGATCCAGACATTGCTGCCCTGGACCGGGAAATAGTTCGATCCCAGGGCGATCATGATGGACTGCCAGTCGTACCCCTTGGTCAAGGTGTCCACGAGCTTCTGGAACTGGACCGGCTTCACATTGAGGGTAATGCCCACCTTCTTCAGCTCATCCGCGTAGATCGTGGCAATGTCGATTGTCAGGTTGGTGTCGATCTGCACGGTGAGGTCGTAGGTGATCAGGTTTCCCTCCGCATCCTGCATGAGCCCCGCGGCGTTCGGCTTGATCCCGATCTCCGCCAGGAGCCGCTTCCCGCGCTCGGGATCGTAGGTGAACTGCTGCTTGATTGCCGGATCGTAGTAGGGGTTCGCCTTTGCAAAAAAGGAAAGGTCGGGCTCCGCAAGTCCCCGATAGACCTCCTTGACCACCCTGTCCCGGTTGAAGAAGCAGCTCATTGCCTGGCGGAATTTCGTGTTGGAAAACCATTTCACGTATATCGGCTTCAGGTTTCTCGGGTTCTGGTTCCACGAAATGAACCGCGCACCGAGGCTGGGGCCCCCGTAGTACACCGTGTAGTCCCGCGGGCTTTTGTTCACCATTTCCTGAAGATCTTCGGGCCGCAGGCTGTAGCCGTCGAGCTCCCCGGCGAGGAACTTCAGTCTCTCCGTCTCCTGGTTGGGGACTATCTTGGTCTCGAACTTCTCGATGTACGGCATCTTCTGGCCGTAGTCGTCCGTCTTGAAGTAGTTCGGGTTGCGGACCAGGGTGACCTGGATCCCCGGTCTGTTCGATTCGATGTAGTAGGGCCCCATGGAGGGGATGGTCCGGGGATCCGTATTGATGGTCCAGAGATTGAGCACCCCCTCCACCCCTTTCGCCTTCTTGACCGGCTCGAACACGTAGCGTGGTCCGAAGTTCATGTTGCTGAACAGCTCGGGCATGGCAACGACCCGGGGATAGTGCATCACGAACCGCCGCTCGTCGAGCTTCTCAATGTCGATATGCTTCTTCGTGCCGTCCGGCATCTGCACGAACTGGCCCGAATAGCCGGAATGCTGCATGGCGGGATCCCCTTCGATCTGGTTGTACCAGAAGACCGCGTCATCCGAGGTCACCTTGACCCTGGTCCCGGGGTCCGCGAGGGTCGTCCAGTACATGTCGTCACGCAGGGTGAACGTCACATTCATTGTGCCCGCCGCTTCATTCACGGAAACCTCGTAGGAGGCGGCAAGCGGCTTCCACTGCTTCTTGTACGCATCGTAGTCGAGCAGCGCGGTGGAGAGGGCGTCGGTGATCCCCGCGCTCTCCGAGTCATTGACGGCAACCACGGGGTTGAAGGTCTTCAGGTCATTGGTCATGTTGTTGATCCAACTCCCGCCGGCCGTGCCCTTTTCATATGGGGCCGCGCTCCCCGGCCGATACACGGTCTTTTCAAGCAGGTTGTCTTCATGCTGCTTCTTCAGGAAAGAAAGCTGATCCTCGGAGATCTGCTTGACCCCGGGGCCGCAGGCGGCCAGGGTCACCAGCGCCGCAGACAGAACGAGCAGCAGTCTATTCAACTCTCGTACCCCCATCTATGAGCATTCTCACGCTAATATAAGATACGACAAGGACGGTAGCAATGGTCGGCCGTGCATGCCGCGGCCGTGGCCCGTGTGGTGCCGATATGGTACATTGAGGGCAAGGGAATGGCACAAGTGGACGGGGAAAAGATCCTCATCATCAAGACCGGCAGCACGCTCTCCAGGCTGAAATCCCGCAAGGGCGATTTCGAGAACTGGATCATGGCCGGCATGGGCCTGAACGCGGACGAGGTGACGATTGTCGACGTCACTGCCGGAGAACCGCTGCCCGCCAACGGGTCGCACGCGGGGGTCGTGGTGACCGGGTCCCACAGCATGGTGACGGAGCACCCCCGCTGGAGCGAGCGCGCGGCGCAGTGGCTGGCCCTCGAGATCGCGGCGGAGACACCCACCCTGGGGATCTGCTACGGGCATCAACTCCTCGGCTACGCGCTGGGGGGAACCGTGGAGGAAAATCCGCTGGGCTGGGAGCTGGGCACCGTGGAGATAAAGCTGGATGAGCAGGCGGCCCGGGACGAGCTCCTCGGCGGTCTGGACTCGATGGGGCGAAATCCGCGGACCGCCGCGATGAAAGTCCACGCCAGCCACACGCAGGCGGTGACCCGCCTGCCTCCCGGCGCGGTCCGGCTGGCTTCCAGCTCCCGGGACGCAAACCACGCGTTCCGGGTGGGGAAAACCGCATGGGGCGTGCAATTCCATCCCGAGTTCGACTGCGACATCGTCCAGACCTACATCCAGCACTGCCGCAGGAAATTGATCGCCGACGGTCAGGACCCGGATCAGCTCATGCGTGATTCCGAGGACACCGAATGGGGCGCGAAAATCCTGCGGCGCTTTGCGAAGGTTGCTAAGGGCGCGGCGGCCCGGAATCCGCGGGGTACCGCGATGCGGAATCCGCGGGGTACCGCGATGCGGAATCCGCGGGGTGCCGCGATGCAGAATCCGCGGGGCTCCCCGGCAGAGTGATCACGAGCTCCGATCCCTTCCCCGGCTGGCTGGCCGCGCGGATCGATCCTCCGTGCGCTTCGATGATCGCACGCGCAATCGAGAGCCCGATGCCGGACCCGCCGGTGGCGCGGCTGCGGGACGAATCGGCCCGGTAGAACCGCTCGAATATCCGGGGAAGGTCCTTCGGGTCGATCCCGATCCCCGTGTCCGTCACCCGGATCTCCGCCCCCTCCCGCATCGGTTCCACACGCACCTCCACGGCGCCTCCCGCCGGTGTGAACTTCAACGCGTTCGACAGGAGATTGATGACCGCCTGGCTCACCTTGTCAGGGTCCACGGCAAGGACAGGGCCCGCGGCGCCGGCGCCCGGCTGGAGGCGCAAGGCGACGCCCTTCTCCCGGAACTGCGACTCGTGATTGCGGACGATCCCGGCCGCGAGCGCCGTGATGTCCGTTCCGACGCGTTGGAGGCTCACCGCGTCGTTGTCATATCGGGCAAGCTTCTCCAGGTCCGCGACCAGCCGGTTGATCCGAAGTATCTCCTCGTGCAGGCCGGAAAGCCGGGCCTGGTCCGGCTCCCAAACCCCGTCGACCAGCGCCTCGAGATGGCTCTGGAGCGTGGTCAGGGGCGTACGCAGCTCGTGGGCCACGTCCGCGGTGAGCCGCCGGCGGAGAGCTTCCTGTTCCCCGAGCGCGCGGGAAAGATCGTTCACCGCGGTGGAAATTCCGTCCAGCTCGCGCACACGCGTCTTCCGCGTGATGAACACGTCCCGGTTGCCGTCGGCAATTCTCCGCGTGGCAACGACCACCCGCGCGAGAGGCTCCGAGATGCGCCGGGCCATGAAGAGGCCGATGCCCGCGGCGCATGCCAGCGCGGCGAGCGTGATCAGGAGAAGCAGGCGGTTGAGCGAGTTGATGAAGGAAAGGTTCGCATCACTGAGGAAGAACGGTCCGTAGTACCCGATGATCACCGAGCCCTGCTCCTTGAAGTCCGCCCGGACGGGGTAGAGGGTCTCCGTGTAGGCGCCGTGCCAGTTCCGATAACGGCTTGCCATGTTCTGCGCCATGTGGGTGATCATCTGCACGCAGAGGCCATTGTTGTGCACCGTGGCATCCCAGACGGTCCGGCCCCCGAGGTTCGTGACCTTGACGATCATCCCCTGCTCGAGGGCGCCCATACCGATGGCCTGGATTGCGGACTCATCCCATCGATTGTCCGGCCCGACCTGGGCGCCGATCAGGGCAACGACCTGCCGCGCGTTGTTCTCCAGGCCTTCCGTCACGTACCGGCGGAAGCTGCCTTCGAGAACGCCGTTGGCCAGCGCGCTTACCATGACCACGCAGAGAAGAGCCACCAGCACATAGGAAAGAGTCAGGCGGGTCCTCAGGCTCCAGGTCACGACCGCGCCTCCGCGGCGAAGCGGTATCCGATCCCGTGAACGGTGAGGATGTAGCGCGGCCGCCGCTGGTCCGTCTCGATCTTTTTTCGGATGTTCTTCACATGGGCGTCGATGGTCCTGTCGAATCCCGAGTAGTCGTCCCCCAGGGCGTGGTTGATGAGCTCTTCCCGGGAGAAGACTCGGCCGGGGTTTGCCGCCAGGACGCGGAGCAGCCGGTACTCCCGGGGGGTCATGCTCACCGCCGCGCCTCCCTTGCGCACGTCATCCGTGCCCGTGTCGATCACCAGGTCGTCTCCCCCGAACCTCAGCACGCGCGCCAGGGGAGAGGACGCGCCTTCGGCGCGGCGCAGCACCGCCTGCACCCGGGCCATGAGCTGGCGCGGGCTGAAAGGCTTGGTGACGTAGTCGTCCGCCCCGAGGTCGAGCCCCCTCACCGCGTCTCCATCCTCGACCTTCGCGGTGAGCATGATGATGGGCACACGGGAACGGGCGCGCAGCCGGCGGCAGACCTCCTCACCGGAGAGATCGGGCAGCATGAGGTCCAGGATGACGAGACAGGGTCGCGTCTTCTCGAAGAGCTGAAGGGCCTGGGTGCCGGTCAGGGCGCTCACGGGCTCGAAGCCTGCCTTGAGCAGGTACGAGCCTACCACCTCCGCGATCTTCGGCTCGTCGTCGACCACCAGCACCCGCTGCGGCTGACGGGCCATGTCACTTTACGGAGTAGCCCCGGTCTTCGCTACGGAGTAGCCCTGATCCTCGATTGCCGTTTTTATCATGGACAGGGTCGTGACGTCTGGGTCGAAATCCACCGTCGCCAGGTTCTTCTCCAGGCTGACCTCGACCTTCTCCACGCCGCTGAGCGCTCCCACCGCGCTTTTTACCGCATGCACGCAATGCTGGCACGACATTCCTTCCACATTCAGGTCCATGGTTTGCTTTGCCACGTTGAATCTCCTCTCCCTCTAATATGCTCCGGACGGCCGGGCCCGTCCATGACGAGGGTAGGAAATGAATGTGAAGGAGATGTGAAGAAGGGCGCCAGGGCGCAAACACATAGGCGCCAGGGCGCAAACACATAGGCGCCAGGGCGCAAACACATGGGCGCCTGGACGCGCAAACGCGCGGCGCATTCAGGCGTCGGTGCCGCGGCCACCGTATCTTGCACGGTACTCCGTGCAGTTAGGTGGCATTTGGGCGGCCACCGTATCTTGCACGGTAGTCCGTGCAGTTAGGTGGCATTTGGGCGGCCACGTCTCCTGAGTCGTTTCTTGAGATTTCTATAATAGAACAGACGCGCCGCCTCGGCCGCGCGATACAAAGAATAGAGCACGGGACGAATGGGCACGTCCCACGTGCCCCATCGCTCGACAAGGCAGTCGGAGAATCCGGTCTTGAACTGGTACAAGCCGTACATGGGGTGATCAGGGTCCGGTTGAGGAGGGACTCCATACAGATCGTAACTGGTGCACCCCGCCTCCCGCGCCATGCGGATTGCCTCCCACTGCAGCGCATAGGTGGGCATGAGGTTCCGTTTCTCCCCTGATGAGGCGCCATAGAGGTAGGCGGCGCGGCTCTTCCAGAACGCCACGATGTTGCCGGCGAGCAACTCCCCGTCGTGCCGCGCAAGAAGGAGCTTCACGGTCGGTTTCACGCCCGGGTAGCTCTGCGACGCCTGGAACAGGCCCTGGTAGTAGGCGCGCGAGTGGATGGCTATCCTGTCCCGGCTGCCCGTCTCCTGGTACAGGGCATACCATCGATCCAGGTCGTCCGGGCCTCCCTCGGAAACACTCACCCCTTTCTTGCCGGAGAGCCTCACGTTGTATCGGGTCTTGGGTTTCATGGACGCGAGGACCTGCTCCAGGGGCGGCGTGATGTCCAAGATGACGGTGTCCGGCGGCTGCATGTCTCCGGCGGCTTTCACCGCGCGCGGGCGGACGGATGCGAGTGGCGCTCCACCGGTCCTGCGCCAGGGCAGGTCGAATCGAAGGAAAAGCGTCGAGCGCGGCAGGTGGCTGCGCACGGCGCGCGCGAGCGCGGAAAGAAGCTCCCCGCGGCCTTCGACAGGATCCAGGACCGGCCCGAACGGCACATAGGCGAGGGACAGGAACCGTGCCAGGCGCCGGCTGAGAACCAGCATGCCGAATGTCGCGCCGGCCTCGAGAGTCACGCTGAACGCCTGCGCTTCCCAACCATGGGCCTGTTTGAATTGCCCCCAGAAGCCGGACTGGAGCATCTCGTCATTATCGTCGAGGAATGAGAGCGGAACCGGGCGGATGGAAACCTGCTGTCGCTCCTGGCGACGTTTTTCGATTACTTCACCCTGCCCTTCGCGACTTTCACAGTCACGACCGGCTTGCCCGCGCATTCCAGGGCGGAGTCGCCGACCGTGACTCGGAACGAATCCACCGTAATCGGCGTGCTGAAGAATGTGTCGATATCGATCTCTCCGGGCGCCTCCGGGGTGGCGCCATCGGCCGCGGCAGCGGCGGCGGGGGCACTGGAAGTGGTCGCCGCGGCCGGTGCACCGGCGGGCGCGCCGCCGGCAAGCACGACACGGTCACCGGGGCTGGCATGATCCACGAAAAGGACTTCCACGACCCTGGCTTCCTGGGCGGCAAGAAGCATGCCGCGGCTTTCCACGCCGCGCAGCACCGCGGGCTTGAGATTGGCCACCAGCACGACATTGCGGCCCCGCAGCTCCTCTTCCTTGTAGTGAGGAACGAGCCCCGAGACGATTGTCCGCGTCTCCGTTCCCAGGTCCACTGTTTCCACGTACAGCTTCTCCGCATCGGGATGCCGCTTGATCTCGACTATCTTCGCCACGCGCAGGTCCACCTGCGCGCGGAACCTGGCTGCTGTCTCGGCCGGCGTGAGAGCGGGAGGCGCGGCCAGGGCGTCTGCCGCGTCTTTGCGCTCCTTCTGCGTACCGGAGAACCGGATTCGCAGCGCGTCGATCTCCTTGTCCTCCAGCCGGGCAAAGAGAAGATCCGGCTTCTCCACGCGGCCGATTCCCTTGAACGTGCCCAGATCCGCCCACGAGATCTTTCCGGTGCCCAGGATCTGCGCGACACGCTCCGCCGTGCCGGGGATATACGGGCTGGCGAGGATGGCAAGGTCACGCACGAGGTAGGTGAGATTGCAGATGAGGCTGGCGGTGGCAGCGGGGTTTTCCTTGATCCCCTTCCACGGCTCCCCGTCCTGAAACTTCTTGTTCCCGATGGAGGAAAGGGCGAATATCTTTCGGAATGCCTCCCGCAGCTCCACCTTTTCCAGCAGGTCCTTTATCTCCGCCTCCGCCTTTCGGACCTCCTGCCAGAACGCCTTCGTCGGCTGTTCCCTCGGGCAGCTTCCCGTCGTAGAACCGGGTGATGAACTGCAGGGTGCGATTGACCAGGTTGCCGAAATTGCCGATCAGCTCGGCGTTGACTTTCTCCTGGAAATCCTTCCACGTGAAGAGGGCATCCGACCTCTCGGGCCGGGTATAGTAGATGTAGAAACGCCAGACATCGGCGGGGATGCCCGTTTCCTTGGCGTCCGTGCCGAATACCCCCACGCCCTTGCTCTTGGAGAACTTCCCGCCTTCGTAGTTGAGGTATTCCGTCGAGGACATGTGGTACAGCGTGGTCCAGTCCTCTCCTGTGCCGAGCTGGCTGGAAGGGAATATCACCGTATGGAACGGGATGTTGTCCTTGCCGATGAACTGAAAAAGCTTGACGTCCCGCGGCGCATACCACCAGCTCTTCCAGTCCGGTGTATGTTCGGCGGTGATGGAGACGTAGCCGATGGGAGCGTCGAACCACACGTAGAAGACCTTGTTCCGGAAACCGTCCAGGGGAACCGGAATGCCCCACTTCAGATCACGCGTGATGGCGCGCTCCCGCAGGCCGTCGCGCATCCACGCGTACGTCATCTGCACGGCGTTGCGCGCCCAGAAACCCTTCTCCGCGGCGGACTCTATCCAGTTGCGCAGCTTGGGCAGGATAGCCATCAGGTCGATGAAGAGGTGCTTCGTCTCCCTGATAACGGGCTTTGTGCCGCACACGCTGCAGCGGGGATCGATCAGCTCGACAGGGTCCAGGAGCTTGCCGCAGTTTTCACACTGATCCCCGCGCGCATCCACGTAGCCGCAGTGCGGGCAGGTGCCCAGCACGTACCTGTCCGCGAGGAACCTCTGGTCTTTCTCGCAGAAGGGCTGGCTCTGCACCCGCTCGTTGATGTAGCCGTTCTCGTGGAGCTTCAGGAAGATATGCTGGGTGATCTCGGTGTGCACCGGTACCGAGGTGCGGCCGAACTTGTCAAAGGAGATGTTGAACCAGGAATAGATGTCCCGGTGGATGGCGTGGTAGCGGTCGCAGAGCTCGCGGGGAGTGATCCCCTCCTCCAGCGCTTTCGTTTCCGTGGCGGTCCCGTACTCGTCGGTGCCGCAGATATAGAGCGTCTCGTAGCCGGCCAGGCGGCAGTAACGGGCAAACACGTCCGCGGAGAGCACCTGGATGAGGTTCCCCAGGTGGGGGATGTTGTTCACGTAGGGGAGCGCGGAGGTGATGAGACGTCTTTCCATATGTGACGGAAATGTATCTGACGCGCCTCCGGGCGTCAAGGAGACGCGGGAGAGACAGAGCGCGCACCGTCTCCCCCGCGTCCGGTGACGCGGCCCCTTCATTGACTCCGGTGACCCGGCCCGTACTATGGCCTCAGGAGGCGCTATGACAGACGTCACCCCGCGGAAGGTTATCCGCAACATCACGCCGACAATCCTGCTGATCGTCGTCGGTGGCGATACTCGCGCTCATTTTCCTGTTTTCAA
Organism: uncultured Spirochaetota bacterium; assembly: GCA_963734545.1. Taxonomy (GTDB): domain Bacteria; phylum Spirochaetota; class Spirochaetia; order SZUA-6; family Fen-1364; genus Fen-1364. The sequence continues at coordinate 700,975 of CAVTHO010000004.1, forward strand.
GTTTTTTCATCGTTGACCAGAAGGAAGAGTCGGTGGTTCTCAACTTCGGCAAGTTCTCCCGGATGGTGGGGCCCGGGCTCCATTTCAAGATCCCCTTTGGAGTGGAAAAGAGCTACAACGTGCCGACGCAGACGAATCCTGAAGGAAGAGTTCGGTTTCCGTACGGAGAGGTCCGGCATTGTCTCGTCATATTCGGGAGGGGACTTTTCGTCGGAATCGATCATGCTCACCGGAGACCTGAACATCATCGACGTGGAGTGGATCATCCAGTACCAGATCACGGACGCGCGGGCCTGGCTTTTCGACGTGGACAACCAGGAGAAGACCATCCGCGACATCTCCCAGTCGGTCATCAACCTGCTGGTCGGAGACCGGACCATATTCGACGTCATCGGCGCGGAGCGCGCGAACATCGAGCTGAAGGGCCAGGAGATGATGAACGAGCTCTACAAGTCCTACGGCCTGGGCATCAGGGTCACAACCGTCAAGCTGCAGAACATCGTTCCCCCCAAGGGCGCGGTGCAGGACGCCTTCGAAGACGTGAACAAGGCCATCCAGGACAGGAGCAGGATGATCAACGAGGGCAAGGAAGCCTACAACCAGTCCATCCCCAAGGCAAGCGGCCAGGCCGACCAGACCATCCAGGTGGCGCAGGGCTACGCCACCGAGCGCGTGAACCAGGCCCGCGGAGACGTGTCGCGGTTCCTTGCCGTGCTGGGAGAGTACCGGCAGGCGCCCGACATGGTCCGCACCCGGCTGTACTACGAGATGTACGACCAGGTGTTCGCAAATGCGGAAGGCACGGACCTGATCGACAAGAATCTGAAGAACTTCCTGCCGCTGAAGAGCGTAGGAGCCGGGGCCGCGCCGGCTGCACCCAACCCGTCGGCCACGCAGGCCGCGCCGGCCACGCAGGGAGGCTCACAATGAGAAAGACGGTCATCATCCTGGTCATTATCGGCGTCGCGCTGATCATCATCTCACTCCTGGGACCCTACTACATCCTCCAGGAAGGAGAGCAGGCGGTTGTCGTTCAGTTCGGAAAGATCGTGCGCGCGGAAACGCACGCAGGTCTGAAATACAAGGTCCCCTTCGTGGAGAACGTGGTCAAGTACACCAAGAAAGTCCAGTCCTGGGACGGGGACGCGCAGCGCATCCCCACGTCGGAGAACCAGTTCATCTGGGTGGACACCACGGCACGCTGGCGCATCTCGGACCCCAAGAAGTTCTACGAATCAGTGGGCTCCATCACCCAGGCGCATGGCAGGATGGACGACGTGATCGACTCCGAGGTTCGAAAGATCATCTCAAAGAACCCCCTGCGCGAGGCGGTGCGGGATTCGAACGTCATCAGCGAGATCAAACGTTCCAATGTCCTGGCGAGCGTGGCAGGGTCCGCGGAAAGCACGCAGGCTTTGAGCAATATCTCCACGCTGGCGGAAATCAAGTACGAAAACATCGTCACGGGGCGCCGTGCTCTTTCCATCGAGATGAGAGAAAACGCCCGGACCATCATGCCGCAGTACGGCATGGAGCTCATCGACGTGATCATCCGCCAGATCAAGTACTCGGATGACCTTACCCCGAGCGTGTACGACCGGATGATCAAGGAGCGCAACCAGATTGCGCAGGCTTTCCGGTCGGACGGAGAGGGAGAGAAGGCCAAGTGGTTCGGCCAGACAACACGAGAGCTGAAGCAGATCCAGTCGGACGCGGAGCGCAAGGCCAAGGAGATAAAGGCAAAGGCGGACGCTGAGGCGCTTGCCATCCGCAACAGGGCGTACAGCCAGGACCCTGATTTTGCCGACTACTGGATGGCGCTGGAGGAGTACAAGACGATCCTCCCGAAGTTCAACAAGACTTTTACAACGGATGGGGATTTCTACAAGTATCTGTACAACAAGAGGGGCAGATAGCACCCCGCGCGCGGACAGCGTGCGGCTCGGATCAGGCGCCCGGGGATTCCTCGGGCGCCTGTTTTTTGCCCTCCACTGCCGCGCGCCTTGTTGTCGCTGTCAGGGCGATCCTGTCGAGCCCCGCGCGGAACCCCTCGAACGCCGGGTCTCCGGCGGCAAACGCGCGCAGGCTCTCGAGCACTTCCGAGAATAGAGCGGCGTATTTCCGATGGGCAAGCTTGTTGACCAGCCGCAGGGTCTCCTTCATCAGCTTGTCCCTCTCTCGCGCGTCCCTTTCTTTCCTGGCTATCCCCACGATCACGTCGATCTCTTCTCTCACGTCGCGCACCAGGCAGCCGCGCAGGTCAGCGGCAAACTGTTCGGCACCCTTCGGTGATCCGAACCGCGGGGGCTCGGCATCCGCGGTGAACCTCCATTGGTGGCGCATCGTGAGCCGAACGGCCGTCCCGGGACAGGGCTCGACGACGATCGCATCCTGCTCGGTGCGGAAGGCCCTGCGCACACGCGCCGGGTCGAAGGCCTGGCCCATGAGCCTGGCGATCCGCACGTCGAGCAGCAGCTCGCTGACCAGCCTCGTCCCCTGCGGCCGCCGTGCGCGGGCAATCCCGGTTCGGTCCACAACGAGGGCCAGCTCCTGGTTGCGGGTCGTACGGCCAAGGCTCTGCTTTCCGCCGGGATACTTCACGTAGCCGGTCGCGCTTATGGACAGGCTGCCCGTCCCGGCAAGAAGCTCACACAACTCCTCCAAGCCGATCAACCCCTCGTCGCTGTAGCTCACTACCAGCCAGCGGCAGTCCGCTGCCTGCACGACTTCCTTCATGGCGTCAAATGCCGTGGAGGGATAGCAGAACGCTGAGCGCGTCCTGGTCCAGTCCGCGCGGATACCGGCCTTGCTCCGAAGCCGTCCGTCGGGACCGCGCGCCTCGCTCACCGGCGGCTTGTCCCAGAGTGCAATGGAGTTGAGCATGAAGTAGTTGCTGCCGTACTGGTGGACCGCATAGGGAGGATCCAGGTAGCAGATGTCGGCGCGGCAACCGGAAAGGAACTCCCGCGCGTCCATGCAGGCCACCGTGGAACGCGCCGGCGCGTCGATCAGCACAGGCGGCCGGAGAACAATTTCCGCCATGATGCGCTTGAGCGCGTCCCGGCTGTGCCCGCCAAAGCCCCTGTGGCAGGCCTTGAAGACACCGGATGTGTTTGTGTGCGTGGCGGCCTCATACAGGAGGGGAGCCAGAAGCATCATCTTCTGCCGGAAGGCAGGTTCCTCCGCCAGCGTGCCGGGGTACATCTCCTCGATCCGTTCGCGCACCGCGTCGATCACCCGCGCGTTCTCCCGGGTATAGAAAAGCCTTTCCGTCCGCCAGTCCGCCTCTTCCGTGCTGCGCGGCGCGTAGTGCCTGCTGATATAGGCCTTCTCCTCCCGGGGCGGGGGCAGGCTGTTCAGCTCCGCCAGGACCGGCCCGAGGCCGCCCTTCTCCCTGAACAGGACGTCCGTATCCGCCTGTGCGTTTCCGAGGTGGCAGGAGTTGATCACGTATGAATAGTGCTCCAGGTCGTTCGCGGCAACCGCGAAGCCCATCAGGCGCGCCAACCGGGAGACGGCACCGCTTCCCGCGAACGGGTCGAGGAATGTCGCGCGCGAGGGCTCCGGCACGAGCTTCGAGAAGACTCCGTGCAGGAAAGGCAGGAGCGCCCGCTTGTTTCCTATGTAGGCAATGAGCTGCTCGGTGAGGAATGGATGACGGAGATCCATCCGTGTCTCAGTCAGGGGTGAAGGTGGCCCTGTTCCTGTCCGTCTCGAAGACCTCGACGAGGCTGAAGTTCACCTGCGGCATATCCGCGTGCATCTTTTCCCAGACAAAGCGCGCGATGCGCTCCGCGCTGGGACACCCGTCGCTGAATGCCGGGTGATCGTTGAGACTGCTGTGGTCCAGCTCCCCCGTGATCTTCCGAAGGGATGTCTTGAGAAGCCCGAAGTCGACCAGCATTCCCCCGTCGTCGAGCTCTGTTCCGGAGACGGTCACGAGCACCTTGTAGTTGTGGCCGTGCAGCCTCTCGCATTTGCCGTGGTACCGGGTGAGAAAATGTGCGGCCGCAAAGCCGCCTTCGACGCGAACGGTGTACATGTCAGTCGGTCTCCAGTCGAGAGCATATTCATTTCGACCCCCCGAGGCAAATGCGTGCGTCCTGCATTCGCAATTCCCGGGATTCGACGGTCTTGCACAGGGCGCAGCCGTCCGGATAGCATCCATCGATGAGCTCGAGGTCGTTGCGGGAATTGTGCGCGGCGCTCACCGTGCGGGAGACCCGGGGAGACATGGGCCGGACGGTGTGCGGCATCGCCTACGATTCCCGGGAGGTGAAGCCCGGCTTTCTCTTCGTGGCGATGGACGGCCTGCACACGGACGGCCACAGCTTCATCCCTGATGCGCTGGCGAGGGGCGCGGCCGCCCTGGTACACGCCCAGCCGCTCCTCGAAACGCCCGCGGGCGTCACCTGCATCCGGCTGGACAACCCGCGCGCGGCGCTCTCTCCCCTGGCCGCCGCCTTCTACGGTCACCCCTCCCGGTCCATCCGCGTAGTCGGCGTCACCGGCACCGACGGCAAGAGCTCCACCGTATGGTTCATCACCCAGCTTCTCGGGTTCCTCGGCAGAAGAGTCGGATTTCTCTCCACCGTCTCCTTCCAGACCTCCGAAACGATCGTGAAGAATCCCTTCCGTCAATCCACGCCGGAGGCAACCGAGATCCATGGGATGCTGAGAGAAATGGTGGACCTCGGCAAGGAGTTCGCCGTTGTGGAGACCACCTCGCACGGGCTGTCACGGCGGATGAACCGGCTGGCGGATGTGCGGTTCGACGCGGGCGTGCTGACCAACGTCACGCACGAGCACCTGGAGTTTCATGGCTCGTTCGAGCAGTACCGGTCGGACAAGGCGAACCTCTTTCGCGCCCTCACTTCCGCGCCGGACAAAACCGTGGAATGCCCGCGTTTCGGCGTGGTGAACGCGGACGATCCCAGCGCGCCGTACTTCCGCCAGGCAGCCCAGGTTCCCGTTTTTTCCTATGGCCTCAGGGAGCCCGCTGACCTCGGGGCGCGCGCAATACGGGCGGATCTGTCCGGCACGACTTTCCTCATGACAGGCGAGGGGGGGGAAGCTGAGACGCGCGTGGCAATTCCCGGGACCCTTCTGGGTGGAAAACTCCCTGGCCGCGTGCCTGACGGTCGCGCGGCTGCTGGAAATCGACCCCCTCGCCCTGGCCCCTCACCTTCAGGAACTGCGGGGCGTGCAGGGGCGCATGGACTACGTCGTGCTCGGCCAGCAGTTTGCCGTCATTGTCGATTATGCGCATACCCCCGGAGCGTTCGAGAAGCTCCTCCCCTGGGTGCGCGCCCACACCACGGGAAAGACAATCGTCGTGTTCGGCTCGGCAGGAGAGCGCGACAGCGCGAAGCGCCCCCTGCAGGGCAGGGTCGCCTCCGAGAATTGCGACACGCTCGTGATCACGGACGAGGATCCGCGGGGCGAGGACAGCATGACCATCATCGAGCAGATCGCCGCCGGCTGCGTCGGCAAGACCCGGGGCAGGGATCTTTTCCTTGTTCCGGACAGGCGGGAGGCGATCCTGCTGGCCCTGAGGCGCGCAGCGCCGGGGGACACGGTGATGCTGCTGGGCAAGGGTCACGAAGGGAGCATCATCGGCCCGGAGGGCGCCGCTGCCTGGGACGAGAGATCGGAGGCGGAGGCCGGCCTGCGGATCCTGGGGTACGGCCGCTGATGCCGGTCCTTCTTGCGCTGATCCTGATTCTCTGTCCCCGGCCCGCCGGAAGCGAAACACTTCACGTCGGCCTCACGATGGCCGCCGAGCTCAGGGGCTCTGCCCCGGAGATCGGCGCTCTCCAGTCAGGGGTAGGGGCTCTTTTCGCGAGGGAGTATGGAAGGTTCGCCGACATTTCGTTCGACGCGGCGCCGGGTGCCGGCGCGGCGGGAACCCCGGGGGCGGCGCCGGGTGCCGGCGCGGCGGGGGCCTCCGGGGCGGCACCGCCTGCCCCGGCGGCGGGCTCCACGGCGCGTGTCATCCTGTCACGGCAGGCCGGCCGCATCGACGTCTCAACCGATCTTGCGCGAGGAGGCGTGACGCGCTCGTTGTCTTCCTCGGTCCCTGCGGGCGCACTTGCGAGCCTCGTTTCCACGATCACGGGAGACGTCGCATTCCTCTTCTTCTCCGCGCAGGATTTCTCGGCCTTTCCTCTCGCTGCTCCCCCTTCTCTGCGCGCGACATTGCAGACAGAAACGCTCCGTATCCTCACGGGATGGGACTCGACGGACCTGGAGCCCATCGCGCTTGCCGAATCGGAAGGGCAGGTCACCATATGCTTCCCGCACCGCTATCTCACGCTTGACCCGCTGTTCCGGATCACCGCTGACACCATCCGGGATCTCAATGCCCAAACGGGCAGCGCAGGGGAACCGCTCCAGCTCTCGGGGATTGCCGCGGGACGCCGTGACGAGCTTCTCCTCCTTTCAGAACGGGAAGGCGTGATCGCGCGCATCAATCCTTTGCTGGGAACCCGACAGCAGGTATCTGCGCCGGGGCTCTCCGGAGTCGGCGGCCGGATGCTCGACCCGGATACCCTCGCGGAGCTCTCGAACGCCGGCGGCGCGACGCACGTCGTGCTCCATGGGGCATCACCTTCCGGCCGGCGGACGCTGTCGGTGCCTGCTTCCTACGCCTCGGCCCTTTCCGTGGATCCGGAAGGCAACCTCTGGGTGTGGGATGCCGGAGAGCGCCGCGTCCGCGTCATGACGGCGGGCGGCCGTGAAGTCTTTTCGATCAGGCCGATGATCAGTGCCTCGCTGATGCAGCTCCCCCAGCAGCTCGAGGTTTTCGAGGACGGCAGCTTCCTCCTGGGCGGCTCGGCAGAGGTCTGGAAGTTCGACAACGCGGGGATTCCGGCATGGCGGCTGTCCCGTATTCCCGGCCGGCCGGGCGAAAAGCTCCCTCCCTCATTCGCGCTCGTCGCGCACGGCGCGGACGGGTCCTTCACGCTCCTTGACGCGCCATCGCGCAGGCTGATGACATTCGGACCCGTCACCGGGCGGGATGATGAGCTTACCTCCCTGCTTGCGCGACTGGACGGACGCAGGCGGCAGGATCTGCAAAACGCCGGCGAGCTGGCCCGCCGGGCCGGCCTTTCACTGATGGCATGGCAGTTTGGCGATCTGCTGGCGCGCAGAGGGGGATCAGAGAACGACAGGGAGGCGGCGCGAAGAGAAGTCCTCAGGGAAAAGTGCGTCTTGTACGCCGCGCTTGCCGACTCGATGGCGCGCGCCCAGCTCATTCAGCGCGCAGACGGGGCGTACCTGCGTGCCGCGGAGGCGGCGAGAGAGCTCACGGCCGCGGCACCGGATGACGACGCTGCGGCGCGGCTGGGAGAAGCCATGGTCTCGAAGAGGCAGGCAGCGCGCGCCGGTCTCACCCGGGCGTCCGATGTGCGCATCGTTTCCGCCGCGGCAGGCGTGGCGCACGAGGGAGGGTGCGCCCTTTCCCTCACCGTCATGCTGCGGGTGAGGAACAATGCGGCGTCGAACCTGACGAGGCTCCGCGTGCACCTCGGTCTCCCGTCCATCACGGAGACGCAGGCGCTCGCTGCCGTCGATACGCTGTTCCCCGGGGACGAACGCGACATGGAGTTCCCGCTTCGACTCGACGGTCCCCTGCCGCCGGCCGCTCTCGAGCCCGGGGGCATTCCCGCGGTATTGCTCATTACCTACGAGCGCGGCGAGGAAGGTTTTTCAGTGCCGGATGCACTCACCGTTCGCGTGATGGATGTCGCAGCCGGAGAGCCTCTCGCCAATTCCCTTGCGTGCCGCGCCGAGACGGGGGATCAGCTCGTGGCAGGGCTCGCGGATGATCTTCTGGCCGCCGCCGGCCCGGTGCGCGGCGCAGCGGACCCGGTGGCCTCGTTGGCCGGGATACTCGATTCTCTGGGCGGGCTGCGGCGCCAGGCCGCGTCCGGTCGAGCCGGCGTGGATCAAGCGGCCCAACCGGACCCCGGGCGCGCGGAAGGCGGCGTCCGCCGGGCCCTGCGCGCGCTCTCACCGGATGAGACCGACTGGACCCTGCTGTCCCTGTCCGTGATCGCCGGCCTGGGGCTGCCTGCCGGGCTCATCTCCTGGCCGGATCGCGTGTGTGCCCTGGTGGATACCGGTATCCCCCTGTCCGGCGTCATTTCGTCCGTCCCGGGCATCGAACGATACTCCGGCGTTCTGCGCGCGCTCTCGCGCGAAGAGCGGCTCTGCGTCCCGCTCAGCGGCCGGCTTTCCCCCGACGCCTCTTCCGCGGCCGCGTGGTCGGTCGTGGATGCGCTCGAGATCTGCCGGGACAAGGCTGTCCGCAACGCCTCCATCGCCTGGCTGGACACCGCGGTGACGCGGCAAGGGCCCGCGCTCCCGTGCCGGTCCCCTTTCCCTTTGTTCCTCCCTGCCTGCCGGTGCGGCCATCCGGCGAGGCTTTGCGCGCAGAGATCGTCAAGGCCCTGGAGCAACAGAAATGAACATCTGCATACTGTATGGGGGCAGGTCCGGCGAGCACGAGATTTCCCTCAGGTCCGCCGGTTCCGTGGTGAAGAACCTCGATCCTTCCCGATACGCCGTTGTCGCCATCGGCATCGACAAGGCAGGGCGCTGGCACCTGCAGGAGGAGCTCCCTCTCCGGGAAGTGCCCGGACAAGGCGCCATCCTGTCGATCGTCTCCGGGTCGACGCCGGTCTCCATCGTGCCTTCGGACGGCATTCACACTCCCTCGGGAAAGCTGGCCATCGATTGCGTCTTCCCCGTGCTCCACGGCTCCTTCGGTGAGGATGGCACGGTGCAGGGGCTTCTGGAGATCGCGGGCATCCCGTATGTGGGGGCCGGCGTGCCGGGGAGCGCGATTTCGATGGACAAGGAAACCGCAAAGCGCCTCTGGAGGGACGCGGGTCTGCCCATCGTGGATTTCCAGGCCGTGGACCGTTCGAGCTCCGCAAAAGACCTGCGGGAGGCGGCGGCGCGCATCGGCTGGCCGGTTTTCGTAAAGCCCTGTTCGGCGGGCTCCTCGCTGGGCGCCTCACGGGTGAATGACGCGCGCGAGCTGGATGCGGCGGTCGCGCAGGCGCTGCGCTACGACACGAGAGCGCTCCTGGAACGCTGCGTCGACGCCCGGGAGATCGAGTGCGCCGTCATCGGCAATTCCCGTCCCCGGGCGTTTCCTCCCGGAGAAATCGTTCCGTCCCGCGCGCACGGTTTCTATGACTATGATGCGAAGTACACCGACAAGGACGGCGCGTCACTGGAGGCAGCGGCGCAGGTGGATGAGGCGGCCCGGAGGCGCATCATGCGCGCCGCGGAGTCAGCCTACGCGGCGGTGCGATGCGAAGGCATGGCACGGGTGGATTTCTTCCTGGAGCGCCGCAGCGGCGAGCTCTTCGTGAACGAGATCAACACGATCCCCGGCTTCACGAGCATCAGCATGTTCCCGCGCATGTGCGAGGCGTCCGGTCTCCCCTATGCCGAGCTCCTCGACACTCTGATCGAGCTGGCCCTGGCGCGCGACACCGAGAAGAAAACGGTGCGCTACGAGAAGTAGGCGGCACGGGCTCCCAGGCGCAAACGGCTTGACCGGTCAGGGCTTTTATGACAATACGGTGAGGAGACATTCAATAAGGAGACCGCACATGGGGTGGAACACCGCTTTTCTGGTTCTGGGCATTATCGCGGGAATTCTCGGTATCTGGAATCTGGCCCGGCAGCGCAACATCTTTCTCTCCCTGACGGGCATCCTGTGGTTCCTGGTCGTCCTGTTCAAGCTTCCCCAGCTGCAGAGCATCTACGACTACAAGCTGGTTTCGGGCATTCCCGGAGTCGGTGACCTGGTTCTGTTTCTGCTCATCCCGATATTCATCATCTTCGCATTCTTCACGAGCTACAGGCGGTAGAAGCCGCACAAGGCTTTGACATTCTCTCCAGCGCCCAGCGCGCGGTCCGGCGGAGCATCGGTTCACTGCTTGCAGTGAACCGCTCCACGTCGGTCCGCAAACCGGGATCGCGGCTGTTGCCGGCCGCGATAAGGGCGTTTCGCATCAGCGCGTCTCCCGACACCCAGGACATCCCCATGGCCGTGCCTCGAAACCACTCTTTCAACCCGGAGGCCGGGTCCAGCGAGAGTATTTTTCGAATTGACACGCTCGGCCCCAGCTCCCCGGCAGCGAAGGGCGCCTCCTCGTTCAGGTTCCGATTGTGCGGGCAGGCTGCCTGGCACTCCTGGCAGCCGTAGAGCCGGGTCCCCCACAACTCCATGACATGCGGCTCGAGCGGCACGGCCGATCCGGCAAGACCCTGGAGACAGCGGCCAGGGGAGACGAGCCCCGGCTCTTCGATGGCCCCAACGGGGCACGCAGACATGCAACGGGTGCAGGAACCGCAGAGATCACCCCGCGGCTGGGCAGGCGCAGCCGAGGGGCGAAGCTCCACGGAGGGCAGGGGGATGACCGCGCCTCCAATGACGAACATCGAGCCGAGGCCCGGTACGAGGGCGAGCCCGTTCCTGCCGTATGCGGCAAGGCCCGAGGCAACGAGGAGGGGCTTTTCCGGGATGCGCGAATTGGAAAAAAGGCGGATGGAGGCGCGGGGAATGCCGCGCTCCTCTTCGAGCCGGCGCGCGACCCCGCGCAGCATTCCCATGGCCATACGATAGTAATTTGCGCGGGCGAATGGCGCGATCAACGCATGTGGATCGCCCGGGCGGGAAAGATCGTCGGGCTCATGCCGCGCGCAGGAGAGGCAGCAGACGAGCACGGAAGATGTTTCCGACCAGCGCGCCACGGTACTCCGTGGATTTGGCGCCACGGTACTCCGTGGATTTGGCGCCACGGTACGGGGTATTCCCCGAACGGGTATTCCCGTACTCCGTGGATTTGGCTCAGGTTCGAGAATCCACTCCCACTCCAGACCCTCGAACGCCCCCTGGTCCAGAAACCCGCGCGTGCGCAGCGCGCGCGCCCGGCGCGCCAGGGGAATGATAAGGCGGGGATCGACCCACCCCGCTCGATGAAAACCCGCCTCCCGCGCCAGGGCGAGGACGGAGTCGCCGGGGGACATTGCCGTGCTTCAGTCGGAGGTCTTCTCGAAGTCTTCGCGGCTCGCCCCGCACACGGGGCACACCCAATCCTTCGGGACATTATCGAAGGGCGTTCCCGCAGGGACACCGTTCTCAGGGTCTCCCTTGGCCGGATCGTAGACATACCCGCACACCGTGCACACCCACTTCTGCATATGCGCTCCTCTCTGCTGTGTGTTCGGCGCATACTACCCAAAAGCGGCGCCGGAATCAACAACTCGTCTTTTCGAAAGGTCCTTTTTCACTTTCGATTGACAGCGTGTACCATTTCTCCTACGCTACTATAGTATGGTTGCGCAGGGCCCGAAAAATCTCGCGCCGAAGAAATCAGCCCCCACGCGTCCGGCTGGATTCCTTGAGCGCCTGGTTGCACTGTTCGAAAGCGACGATCCGGAGAGAAAAAAGCAGCGCCAGCTCCGCGAGATAGTTGCCGAGCTCAAGCGGAACCGCTCCCGCTTCTACAATCCGGTGAAGGGCATGGCGGAACCGGGGCTCGCCCGGTTCTTCTGGGAAATCTACAAAGCGGTGGCTGCGGCGCAAGTACTGTTGAAAGGCGCGGAAGTCTCCGGAGCGCTGAAAATGACCCTGGTGGATTTTTCCCTGGGGGAGGAACAGCTCCTGCTCAAGGAGAGACTGTCGGAAAAGGCCATCACGGAGCGCGCGGGCAAAGGCGCCGACCCCGCCACAATCGAGGCGGAGGTGAGGCAGGACCTCAAGACTTTCATGGAGGGCATCGACACCGACTGGATGAACGAGATCGATGCCGTGTACAACCGGCTGCTCGTGCTCCTGGACCTGATCGGTTTCGACTACTTCTTTCTGCTGAAGAAGTTCGACACCGGGATGCCGGAACGGGACTTCACCTATACTCCGCACTTCGAAACTATCGACGCGGCCATAATCCAGGATGAGGTGCAGGATTTCCTTGAGATCCTCCCCAACGTCGACACGGAGGCGAACTGGGAACGTATTCTCACCATCATCAAGGAGCATCGCGGCATGGAGGTGATGTCACGGGACGCGCTGCGCCGCGCGTTCCAGGTGATACGGGACATGCAGCGAAGCGGGGTGATGCTCCTCATGGTCCGTCACCTGCTGCAGAATCCTGCATGGAAACCCATGGTGCGCACGCACCGCGAGCGCATCGTGGAGCCCTATCTCGCCAAGGTCAAGGCGGAGGCGGAAACCTCGGCGCAGAAAGTGGCCAGCGGAAAGCGGAATGAGCAGCTTCAGGCGCTCGCGCGGCAGGTCTTCGGCTCCGGCTCGGTATCGCGCCTGACAAACTATTCGGAGAGCGCAAACAGCGATTTCGCGCAGAAGATGATGGGGGGATTCCTCTATGTCACCGCGCTCAGCTACCTGCGCGCGTTCCTGGCGGATTACCTGCCCAAGAGCATCCGGGAAGTCGTGGACCTCCTCATCATCAAGGGCAAGTGGGTGAGCAACGCCCCCTCGCAGCAGTTGTCCGAGGCGTTTCACCAGCTTCTGAAGGTATCGGAGACCATCTCCCGGTTCGACGCCGGCCTGGCTGAAGACGAGGAGCGGGGGCGGAAGCTGAAAAACTTCGCGCTGCGCGCGGACCGGGACAAGCAGGCGATCATTCAGCTTCGCGGTGCCCTGCGGCAGGTCAACGACGAGGCGCGCACCATGATAGGGGACTCCACAGAGTACTTCGTGGAGGTCGCGCGCGTACTGAAGCTCGCCCATGAGGACGTCGGAAAACCCAACCCCTCCAACCTGATGAACTGGAAAGAGCTCAAGCCGTCGGGAGACAGGGACCTGCGCTCCCTCATCGCCGGTGTCTACAAGAAAATATACCATTTCGTGCAGCTCATGCAGATGTACCGCTGAACGGCGTCATGTTCTCAAACCGTGTGAAAAGAAATCAGGCGGCGAACCGTCTGTCCCGCGCGCTGGAGGCAAAAAGGGCCGCGGGCGCGGTGCTGCTCGACCTGACGGAATCCAATCCCACCCGCAGCGGCTTCCGCTACGAGGGGGAGGCGATCTTTCGCGCCCTTTCGCAGCCGGGCTCACTCCTCTACCAGCCGCACCCGCAGGGATTGCCCGGCGCGCGCCAGGCCGTGGCAGACTACTACGGGGAACGGGGCGTACGCGTGGATGCCGACTCCCTCATCCTGGCCTCGGGCACCAGCGAGGCGTACGGGTCCCTTTTCAAGCTGCTGGCAAATCCCGGCGATGAAATCCTGGTTCCCGTGCCCGGCTATCCGCTGCTGGAGGTCCTGACAGAGCTCGAATCGGTGAGACAGGTCCCGTATCGGCTGCTGTACGAGGAGCCGCGCGGCTGGAGAATCGACATGGAGCGGCTGCGCAATACGATCAGCAATCGCACGGTGGCGATTGTCTCTGTCAGCCCCAACAACCCGACCGGCTCGTTCCTGAAGACCGACGAGCTGGCGGAAATCGGCGGGCTGTGCCGACAGTTCGGGCTGGCGCTCATCGTGGACGAGGTGTTCGCCGACTACGGACGGGGCGCGGATGAGAACCGCGTGCCGTGCGCAGCCGCCCATCAGGGCTGCCTGACCTTTGTCCTGAACGGGTTCTCCAAGGTCGTCGGGCTCCCCCAGCTCAAGCTCGCCTGGATCCACGTCAGCGGGCCGGATGCCCTGTGCCGGCAGGCACGGGAGCATCTCGAGTTCATCAACGATGCCTATCTCACCGTCGCCACCCCGATACAGAACGCCGCGGCCGGCATCCTGCGCCAGAGAGGAATGATCCAGTCCCAGATCCTCGAGCGGGTCGAAACGAACGGCGCGACGCTTGAAAAGGAAACGGCGGATGTGCCGTCCTGCCGCATACTCGAGCGGGAGGGAGGCTGGTACGCGGTTCTCCGCCTGCCCGAGGATTGCCCGGATGAGGACCTTGCGGTCGAGCTGCTGGAGAAAGATGACGTGCTCGTGCATCCGGGTTATTTCTATGATTTTTCAGGCGGAGGCTTTCTCGTCATCAGCCTGCTGACTCCCCTCGAGGTATTCCGCGGCGGCGTGCAGAGGCTTGCCGCCCGGTTGCGGGGCCGCGCATAGGTCGCTATAATGGCCGCATGACGCGTCTCGTATTGCTTCGCCATGGCGAAAGTGTATGGAACAAGGAAAATCGGTTCACCGGATGGACGGATGTCGACCTTTCGGACAAGGGCAGAACCGAGGCGAAAACCGCCGGACAAAAACTGCGCGCTGAAGGGTACGTATTCGACCTTGCCTTTACCTCGGTCCTGAAGCGGGCTGTCCGTACTCTCTGGATGGTCCTGGACGAGATGGACCTCATGTGGATCACGGTCCTCAACAGCTGGAGGCTCAACGAGCGCCACTATGGCGGGCTCCAGGGGCTCAACAAGGCCGAGACCGCGGCGAAATTCGGCGAGGAGCAGGTGCACATCTGGCGCAGAAGCTACGACGTTCCGCCGCCGCCGCTGGAGGCCACCGATCCCCGGCACCCTTCTCACGATCCGCGTTATCGCGACCTTGCCAAGAAGGATCTTCCGCTCACCGAGTGCCTGAAGGACACGGTCGCCCGCGCCCTCCCCTACTGGCACGAGGCCATCGCCCCCGTCCTGCGCGCGGGAAAGAAGGTGATCATCGCCGCGCACGGCAACAGCATTCGCGCCCTGGTCAAGATGCTGGACAAGATCTCGGATGCCGACATCGCCGGCCTGGACATCCCTACCGGCATCCCCCTGATCTACGAGCTGGATGACGCGCTCTCGCCCATCCGGCACTACTACCTGGCGGACCAGGCCGAGCTCGAAAAGGCCGTGGCGTCGGTGAAGAGCCAGGGCAAGGCAAAATAGCCGGCGCAGAGAGCCCGCCGACCGTTTCCACGGATAGAAACCCATGCCGACACTGCACCGCGAGGTCACCCTCGCGCACATGCTCACCATCGCTTTTCCCCTGATCGTCTCCCAGGGCTCGGAGACCGTCATGCTCTTCTTCAACAGGTATTTCGTCTCGTTTCTCGGCTCCGACTACATCCCTGCCTCCATGAGCGGCGGCCTGACCCAGTTCGTCTTCACGTCCCTGTTCGGGGGGATCGTGGGGTACGTGAACGCGCTTGCGGCCCAGTACCACGGGGCGGGCCGTCCGGAGCGCTGCGTCCAGGCTGTTTCCCAGGGGCTCTTACTCTCGGTCGTCTTCTATCCGATGCTTCTTGCGCTGATTCCGCTCGTGCACCTCGGATTCGCCTGGGCGGGACACGAGCCGCGGCTGGTCGCCCTCGAGTTCAGCTTCTTCCGTATCCTGATGTTCGGGTCCTTCATATTCCTGGCGCAGGGCGTGCTGGCCGGCTATTTCATCGGCCTCGGGAAGACGCGGACGGTCATGGTGGCCAGCTTCCTCGGCATATTCGTGAACATCCCCCTGACCTGGATTCTCACCCTGGGCCGGCTGGGCATTCCCCGGCTCGGCATCGAGGGGGCGGCCATAGGGACCCTGTGCGGATCCTTCTTCACCGTGGCGCTCCTGTTCGTTGCGTACCTCCGCAGCCCCGCGTACCGGGCCCATCATGGAAACGGCGCCTGGAAGCCGCGGCGGGAGATGCTGGTGCGGCTTCTTCGCTACGGCGGCCCGGCAGGCGCCGAGGTCTTCATCAATGTATTTGCCTTCAACCTGTTCATCCTGCTCATGCAGTCCTACAGCCCCTCCGTGGCGACCGCGGTCACCATCACGTTCAACTACGACCTGGTGGCCTTCATTCCCATGCTCGGCGTGGGAGCCGCGGTGACGTCCCTCGCGGCCCAGCGCATGGGCGCGGGCGATGTGCGGGGCGCGCGGCGCGCCGCTTTTCTCGGGCTTCGCGTGGCGTGGAGCTACGCGAGCATCATGGTCGTCGTGTTCGTGGTCGGCGCGCCCATGCTGGTAAGGGTCTTCTCGGGCGGATTCAGCGCGGGTGACGAGGAGATTCTCCCCCTTGCCCAGAAGCTGCTGCGCCTTGCCGCGCTCTACACGCTGGCGGACGCCACGCAGGTCGTCTTCTCCGGAGCGCTGCGCGGGGCGGGTGACACGAAGTGGGTCATGATCATCTCGGGGGCGCTGCACTGGGCATGGCAATCGGCTCATTCGTTTTCATCCGCATCCTCGTTCTGTCGCCGGTCGCCGTGTGGTTGTTCTTCATCGGGTTCGTCGTATCCATGGGAGTGGCCATGTATCTGCGGCATCGTCACGGCGCATGGCAGTACATCAGGCTCGTGGAAGGCGTTCCGCCGGCTCTCGCGGGTTGAGCGCCGGACGCCCCTCACTGCGCGCGCGCAACCCCTTCACGGCGCTTGCGGACATAGTCCGGGAGGATCCCCAGGTCAAGGTATCTCTGCCAGACCTCGTGCGGCAGGTACTTGCCATCCCCGATGAGCTTGCGGCACGAGGGCCTTCCGCACTGGCAGGCCATGGTGAAGTCGTCTTCATCGAGCGTGGTGGAATAGTCGAAAAGGATTTCCTCCCCCGCCGCGATGTCGCGAATCGCGTACAGATCAGCGGTTGTCCCCTGGATCTTGAATCCCGCGTTCGGCTCGCAGGAGTGGTTGATGAAGTCGTCGAGACCGCCCGAGGCGCCGATGTACAGGTCAGGGGCGATCTGCAGGGCGAGCGTGTGCGCGGTTGTCTCCGCGTGGCGCAGCAGGGGTCCGGTGAAACGAATGATCCTCGTTGCGGCAGCGATGGGTTCTTCAGTGAAAACGCCGCGGCCGTGCGTGCCCTGTCTGACGGCAAGCTTCATGCAGCCGATCTCCTTTCTCGCCCGCCCTCGGATGCGGGCATGAAATCCAGGCTAAAAATACTTGCTCCGGCTCTTTTCAAGTACTAAAATCCTGGTTGGAACTATTTGTCCGGAAGCCTTGATATTATCTATATTATGTGAGATATTATAAGTGGCTCCATTATCTAGAAGGCGGAGAGATGCACGGCCAGAGGTCTTGTGCGAAGATAGGCTACTCCCTGCTCAGCCGTTACTCCCTCGCGGCTGCACTCGCCGGCCTCACACTGCTTCTGCTTACCTGCTCGAGCCCGGTCTCGGAGGATCTCGTCCTTTCCGTTGTCGGGACCATTCCTTCCAACGGCGACACCAATTTCGATCCTGGCCAGGCGATCGTGGTCAGCTTCAACAAGGATCTGGATCCCGGCTGCCTGGCAGTTGCTCGCCAGTAACCATCCAACCCTCTTCCCTCACGCTGACATTCTCCTATGACAGCTCATCGAAAAAGCTCGTTATCGAGCCTCATCCATTCCTGGCGAGCAACTCACACCTACACGGTGAGCTTTGAAACGACCCTGAAGGATTCTTCAGGAGGCACGCTCCCCAGGCAGGTCGATCTCTCTTTCACCACCGGCGACAGGCTCGCAGGAGATGTCAAGCTGGTCGGTGGCAATACCTATGACGGAAAGCAATATACGCACGAAGACAGCGTCACCCTGTACCTGCAGCACAATGCTCAAGCTTCGCCTGCTTCACCTGTCCACGTGCACATAGCAAAAAGCGAGGCAGAATTGTCGGGCGGATCACCCGTGAATCTCGACATGGTAGGCCCCTCAACAAACTATTTTGAATGGCCGCTCGACCACCTCTTCCAGGGCACTCAGATGGTCTATGTGGAGTATTTTTTTGGATCCCAATCGTCCGCCATAAGGTCGGCGGAAATCGTGCATGACACCGAGAAGCCGTTAGTCCAGCCGGCCAGCCTTTCGTCTCCGTACTACAATATGTACAATGCTACCCAGAACCCCCCTGTACGTGGGGCGGCAACCGCAACAGACGCCACAAGCGGGGTTTATTCCTACAACTGGACCGGGGACCCGGCGTGAGCTTCAACACTTCGGCTCCTAACAGTCCCCAGTCTCCCGGCCATAACGATCAGCGGCGGACCAGAAACGGACAAGCCGTACAACCTGTCGCTGACCGTGACCGATTGTGCCGGCAACAAGTCTGATCAACAGGATTTCACAATAACCAAGGCAACAGTTCGTCCCGGCAAGCCGACAGAATCGATGGACAGCAGCAGCTTCGGGGACAAGACTCCAATTCTCAATCCACATCCGTCTGTGACATGGGTATGGGAAGCCAGCCCAATTCAAGGCTTTCCTCCGGATTCATTCCTGGAGAAGTTGGAAAGTGAAACAACATGGACGGCTGCCCAGCTCTCGACCCTCTCACGTAGTCATGACCGCACTCTCGGACGGAACCTACAGGCTCATGGTCAGTACAGGTCGACGCTGCCGGAAACCAGTCACCTGTATTAAGCATGCCGATCATCGTGACACCAGTGATCCCTCCTGACGGGAGCACAACTGCCACAGTTACTCTCTACCTCCAGTGGCGTGATTTCTTCCAGGGAGCGGGCAGGGCTCTGGGAGCGCAATACAGAGTACACTTCTGGCCCCATAACGATTCCAATCCCGAGCATATGGTCGTCTACACTAGTGCCGGCATCATGCGACAAGCGGGCCCATCTATGATCTGGATCACGGCCGGACATACGACTGGTACATCGAATGGTCCTTTGATGGAGGCGAAAGCTATCTCACGGAAAACCGCAACCCATCGACTGATCAGACGTACCATCAGTTCACGACACCGTAAGCCGCCGTCCTGTCAATTTGCTATTTCTCGCTCATGACCGTGATGCCGGACCAGTCCTCTGCAGGCGGGTTCTTCATGAAAGCTTCGATTCTCTGGAGAAACCTTCCTGAAACCGCATCTCCCGGCATGAGATTCAACACCTCGCGGAGTGCTTCCGCCGCGGCCTTGAAGTCCCTGTCGTAGTACAGCTTGATACCAGTCTCGTGTATCTTCCAGGCCTCGGCCTCCAGCGGGCTGAGGTTCCGCCGGGGCGTGTAGATGAGGATCCCCTTCACTCTTCCTTTCACTGCTACCTTGTCGATGGCCTGCAGGGTATCTTCCCTGCCAGGTCATTCACCAGCGGCTCGGACACGATCATCTCTTCGTGGTAAACCTTCGTGAGCCCTTCCAGCCGGGAGGCCAGGTTCACCATGTCCCCGATCACCGTGTAGTCCATCTTCTGTTCCGAGCCGATGTTTCCCACCGTGACTTCCCCATAGTTGATGCCGATCCCGATCTTGAATTGCGGCCGGCCCTTCTTGAGCTGGCCGGCGTTGAAGAGCTTGAGCGCATCCAGCATGTCGAAGCCCGAGACTCACGGCCTGATAGGCCTCGTCACCGTAGTGCACGGGAGCGCCGAATGTGGCCATGATCGCGTCCCCGATGTACTTGTCCACGATTCCCTTGTGCTCCATGATGATCTTTACCATCCGTCCGAAGTAGGCGTTCAGCGATTCCACCACCTCGTTGGGGGGCAGGCCCTCGGAAAGAGTCGTGAACCCGCGGATATCGGAGAAGAGGACCGCGAGCACCCGGTCCTGGCCCACCAGCATGGACTCGGGATTGGCGAAGAACTCGTCGATTACCGCCTTGGGCACGTACTTCTGGAAGATGTTCCTGATCTTCTGCTCGCGATGCTGGGCAACCACCGCTTTCAGCGCGTAGCCCTTGATCTGCTTGTAGGCCTTTTCCAGCTCCTCTGTCATCAGGTTCAGGCTGTGGCCAAGCTCCCCGGTTTCGTCCTTGTAGAGTATTTCGACGCGCTTGGACAGATCGCTCGTGCTCATGATCTGCCGCATCACTGAAACCACCATGCGCAAAGGCTGCGTCATGATGAACGAAAAGTAGAACAGCAGGATCAGGGCGATTGCCAGTGAAACCAGGAGGATCACCGCGGTCTGCCTGAATATCTGGGTGGTGATCTTGTAGAAGGCGTCGCGCTTCTCGGTGACAAGAACATACCAGCCGAACGGCGCGAACTCCTTTGCCTGGGCAACCCTTTCCACGCCGCCCGCCTTGAGCTGGGCCCAACCGGCAAAGCCATCCGCTTTCATGCGTGAAAGCTGGGCGGATTCCGGACTGCTCAGAGCTGAGATCTCCGGTGTGCAGGACCACGTTTCCCTGAGCGTCAACCGCAAAGATCAGCTCCGCCTCATCCCGCACCAGCGAGCGCGCGTAGGATGCCACCGCGGCCTTCGCGGCATCCACGAATTCCAGTCTCCCGACCATATTGTTCTGCACCAGAAGGGACCACTGGCTGTTCGCGTAGTTTTCAAGGTCATCGATCTTGAAGCGCAGAAAGCTGGTGGCGATGCCGGTGATCCCGTTCCTCGCCGACAGCGCGGCGATGTACCCCGTTACAAGGAGCGGCCCCACGATCAGGGGGAGAACCAGCAGCACCACCTTTGCCCGGAATATTCATCGTGAGCAGACTGTACTATGACGGCTTTCACCGGGTCAACGCAAAGCCCGGCCGGATCCGGACTGCGAAAAATCGCTCCTTGCAGATGCGACTGATTGCGGCAATAATGCCCCTGTTCCTTGCCTTCGGCTGCACTTATTGCCCGTGGCAGCCGATCTTGAGGGAAGGGCCGCAGGGAGAATCAGAGGTGAGGGGTCTACTTCGCAAAGCGCTCACGCTGCACGCACATGGAAAATCGGCGGAAACCCCGAAGCCGGCCGATCTGCTGCTCGAAGACCCGGAGGGGCAGGACGAATCCACGGGCATATCCGTGGAAGAGAAACGGCAGATAACCGACCAGATCGACCGGCTCATGGCGGACAACAGGATCGAGGTCTCTCCGGAGAATCTTTCCTATGTGTCCCGGCGCAACGGCGCGCTCCTGCCTTTGTTCAGCAATATCGCGATTCTCTCCGTGGTAATTATCGCCCTCCTCGTCATCTCGCACTTCCTCAACCGTCAGGAGAGGTCGATCGCCACATCCGGAACAGCGATCCTCACCGCCGAAAGCAAGCTGATTGCCGCGCTCAGGCAGGAAGCGGATCAACAGCTTCAGCAGAGAGACCGCACGATCGTGGATGCGCAGAACAAGCTCAACGCAATCAGCAGGGAGAAGGAGCAGCTCCGCGGACAGGCTGACTCGATCATTCGCGCCCGAGAGCAGGAGCTCAAGGACGATTTCGACCGCAATCTTGCCGCGGAGCGGGACCGGCTGGAAAAGCAGGGCATGGCCGCAGCCTCCGTCGAGCAGAAAATGAAGGCCTTCCAGGATGCGGAAAGACAGCAGCTCGAGCAGCAGCTTGCAGGCGCGCGCCAGCAGGCCGAGGCGGATCTGGCGGCAAAGCAGGAGGCCTTCGCCGCCCAGGAAGCACAGTACCAGCGCGACCTCGAAGCAGCCCGGCAGGAACGCATACGAATGCAGGACGAGACGCGGCAGAAAGAGGCGGAGCTCCAGAAACAGTACGCGCAAAAGGCGCAGCAGGCCGAAGACGAAGGCGCACGCGTGGGAGCGGAGCTGGCGCGCCTCCGCGCGCAGCAGGACCAGGAGAAGCTGGTGCTCGACCAGCTCACTGCCGGCTACGCGCAGGTGAATGAATCCCTCCAGGCGGCCCGGTACGATCAGGCGCAGGAAGGGCTGGCCTCCCTCAGGAAGCTGCTGGATGACGATTCTGTTGCCGCTCTTCCCACGGTGCAGCGGAGACGCTCGGTGGAAGTGTTTCTTATCAGCTCTCTTGAAGAGCTGGTGAAAGCCCGTCAGGCCGGGACATCCACGGACAGCGCCTCTCTGGCACAGACTTCATCCATCATCAGCGAAGTTACCGATCTGGTCAGGCGCGGGGATGAGCTCGCCCATTCGGGAGACGCGCAGGGCGCGCGTCTGGCCTATGAGGCGGCACTGGGAAAGGTCCCTCCCCTCGCAGCCGCATCCGGGAAAATCCAGGATATGCGGAACAATGATGCCGCGGCACTGCTGCGTCAGGCGAACGTCTTCTACCAGGCGGGCAACTTCCAGGCTTCCATCGACCGCTACCAGCAGACCGTGGGACTGCTTCTGAATGACAAAGTCCTGGCCCGGCAGCTCACCGATTCTCTGACAAAGGCAGGCTACCGGATATTCGCCGCGGATGACCTTGCCCAGCTCGCCCGGCTGAAAAGCACGGACCAAAAGCGGCAGGAGGTGAACGCCCGGCTCCGGGATATCCGTGCCCAGTACAAGGCGTACGTTGCCCTTATTCCCCGGTCCTCTGCCGCAGACCCGAGCTCTCCTGAATCCCTTGCCACATTGCTTCAGGCAAAGATCCTCCTCAGACAGGTCCTGGACACCGAGCCGGTGCGCTCGCAGTATCCCGATCTTGCGGCAAAAACCGAGCGCTACATCGACGCAGTCTCGGCAAGGGCAAAGGACGAGGGGCGCAAGGAGGCGCTCGACGCGTTGGACTCTCTGTTCGGCAAGCTGCAATCCGGCGACAAGACCTCCCTGCCCGGTCTGGCCCAGATCTCAGCGAATGGTGAACGGGATCCGCTTCTCCGTCTCCTGGACAGGCTGCAGGCGATAATTCAGTAGCTGCACGGACTTCAGTTCGCCGGTAATGATGAGAGTATAGGTCGGGACGGTTCTGCTGGCGAGTGACACATCGAATCCAGCGAGGTATCCAGCCGCGTCACGCAGCCAGGTAGCGGAAATGCTGCTCCCGGCCGCAACGTTTGCGCTTTGGGCCATCGTGCTCGGCGCAGGTCATGAAATAGAGCGTGACGTTGTGGTGTCCTGCCCAACTGATGTAGACGGTAACGCTGGCAGCAGTGCCCGTATTGTAGGCAAACATGTCGTCGGTATCTCGTAAGCAGGTCATCCAGTCACGAGTAACGCTCATGCCAGGCTGCAGCGTGATGCCGAGGTTCGTCGCGTCGCTTGCAGGTTCGTCGCATGTTGTTGGGCTCTGCTTCGTTGATGTAGCCGACAGCCGTAAGTACTCCCGTACGCCTTCGAATCGTTCGTGGAATCCGTATCGACATCCACCGGGAGCCGAGACCATGACGACAAGGTCGTAATTGCCGTAGTGCATCGGGCCACTGCGCCGGTAATGGAATATCACGCTGAAGTCGTCGACGCAGGGAGCGGCGGTCGAGACTCCGGAGGCCATGGCAACGGCGGAGGAATCCACGAGCCCGCTCGTGGAGGCGTACGCTGTCCAGCTCACGTACTGAGAGCCTTGTCCGGCGCTCGTGATTGCTGAGGTGGAATGATGCACCGTTCACGTTGCCCAGAACCGCCGCAGTCGGTGCGCACCGTGTATAGTTGACCGACGAAACGGCATAGTCGATGATGCGGAGCGGTCATCACGTATCCCGGGCTTGCCCTGACATTGTACAGTAGGGCCCACATCATCCGAAGCAGCGACCGACACGATCAGGAAGTACGTGCTTCCGAGGCGTTCGGCCAGATTCCCGGTGACGGGAATGAATGGGCACGACGGACGACGCACGGGAATTGAGCTGGCCGGTCGTGCTCGAGGCAATCAGAGTGTCGCCGCATGGGCGTGAGCGTAGGTGCCACGTACGCGGTCCAGCATATTCTGGGTGCCGTTTGCAGTTCCCGACGTTCTGGAGATGTGAAATTCGCCGTTCGAGCGGGTCGCCGGCCACCTGGCCGAGCCGTGGCTGTCAACCGCACCGTAACCGGTTGTAGTCCACATGCGTCGTGGTATCCCCTCCGCTCGCCTGGCTATTGTTCCCCGTATTGATGTCGTCCGCCGCGGAAACCCGCACTTTCAGGAAATAGGGACCACCGGGCGTGCTCGGCCACGTGCCGGTAAAGCTGATCGCCGCGGAGTCCGGTGCGGCCAGCCAGCGCACCGTGCGTCCCCGTGTCGATCACTATGTCCGGCGGCGCGGTGATCGTGGGAGATGAGCTGAGGCGACACGTATGCCGTCCACGTCACGGTCTGGCTGCCCGGCATCCGCGCCCGTGTTCAGAAGCGTGAAGCTTCCATTCAGCGGGCCTCCGGCAACCAGGGCTCCGGTGCTCTGGACATTGGACACGGAATAGTCGATATTCGGCGGAGAAAGGGTGACCGGTGTAGGGACCCGCGATGTTGTTCGCGGAGTTGAGATCATCATCGGCCGCGACCACGACGAAGAGATACTTTGTCGCGCCGCCGGGAACAGGCACGACAGGCCAGGTCCCCGTGATCGGGATGGTCACCGTGTCGGACGGCGTACCGGATGCGGCCAGCGATCCGGCGACGTTGTTGGTCAGGATCTGCATCCCCGCGGTGTTGAACGTGGAAGAGTCGGACAGGTAGACCCACCAGCTCACCGGTTGGGATCCTCCTGATACGCCATTGTTCTTTACAGTGAACTCGTAGCCCGCGGCAACAGGCTTCCCTCCCTTGCCTCCCGTGGGAGGCGTGACCGACTGGATCGTATAGTCGACGTTGGTTGCCGTCAGCGTGACGTGCACGGTTGCCGTTGTTGTTTGGGGTGTGACCGGGGTCGAGTCCGTCACTCTCACCGTGTCGTCTCCGGTGGTGAACCCGGACGTGTAGAGCCCGCCGGTGGATATCGTGGGACCGGATTGGGAGCCGGCGTCGAATGCTGAAAGTGTACGGGAATGTTCCGCCCACCGCGACGAACTGGATCGTCCCGTTCTTGCCGACGCTGACATCGGAAGGATTGATTGCGAGGAGCCCTGTCGGCGTCACATTTATCGTCGCATCGCTTGTCTTCTTGTTCTTGTCCGTCACGCGGATGACAGCGGTCCCCCCTCCGCTTGCAGAGAATACCCCTGTGGAGCTGTTGATGGTTCCCGGTCCTGACACCACCGAGTAGGTATAGGGACGAGTGCCGCCGGTGGCGCTGAAGGTCAGGCTCGTTCCGTCGGCAATCGTGCCCGCGGCGGGCGCAATGGTCACGGGGCCGCTTACTATCTGGTCTCCAAGGGCACCGTAGAATACGCCCTCCTTGCAGGAAGCAAGGGACAGGAGGAGAAGAAGAAGCCCATGGATCAACGTTCGTCGCACGTGAAATTCCCCGGCTCCGCGCTTCATAATATGAAAGTGACCATGACCGTTGGAGAGAAGCCCATGATCAGATAGGGCATCTCAAAGTATATCTCGTAGTCGGCGATTAAGCTGAGGCCCCACCCCTGCGTGACCATGAATGTAGCGCCGATTCCGCTTTTCAGAAACGCCGTGAAGTCCGAGAGAGTCCCCTGCGACCCTGTGTTCAGCACGAGCACGGCAGGCCCGCCCGAAACATGTGCAAACGCGAGAAGCGGGGTTCCATTTCCTATCTCATAGCGGACGTCCGGTCCGAAGGGGTATCAGGAAGCTCGTGGCAGAGTCCGTTGGGCCTGTGGCGGAGAAAAAGTTCACGCCTGCATAAAGTCCCACGGCAAAACGTCCGGCAGGAGTGATGAACTGAAGGCTGGCAAGCAGGGAAGGAAAGAGCCCGACGGAAAAGTAGTAGCTGGCAGATCCAATCGGGATGAATGACGCAAAACTCGAGGAGAGAGAATAGCGCATGATCGAGGGCGGAACCACTGCCGGCACGGTGCCGGCGCGGCCTCGGCCGGCATCCGCCCTGCTTCCTCTTCCCTGGGCTGCGCTCTGGCTTGCGCCTGCATTGCAGCCTCTCGCAGGCCTGCAAGCTGCTTCACTCTCTCCTGAACCGATGACAGGAGGTCGTCAAGCGCTTTCAGGATGACCGAGTCGAGCATGAGATCCAGGGGCCCCTTCTCCTCGCGTATGACAGGCGGACCCCTTTTTTGAACGTCGCGCCATTGGAGGGAAATAGCCATCTGGGAGCCGACCACGGAATAGCTGCAGCTCAGCGTGATGGCGGCGCCCGCCTCCCGTGCCTTCGCCTCCAGGTCCGGAGCGCTCGGTGTGCCGGGCAGGAAGCTCACGGCAAGCCCGCGGCTGATCAGCCTGTACCGAACCGCGTCGGCAATGACCGGGCCGAACGACTCGGTGTCAGGCACCTGTGGGTAGGTTGCCACAATGATGTCAGGCGGAAGCTCCTGCTGCGCGCCGGAATCCCCCCGGGCGGGGGCGGGAATGAGGATAAGGATGGCGCATCCGAGCATAATGACTGCGCGTCGCGCCCACTCCGCCATCATGCCCCTGGTGGAACCCGGATTCTTCAAGGTCCTACTCTCGATTGATATCAGCGTGCAATCTGAAGCGAGCGCATATATTACTATTTTGGTTAGTTTCTGTCTCCCCTGCAAGCCCTATGAGAAAAACGGCCTATGGGGCCGCGCTGTGAGCTCAGCCTTGGACCTTGTGAAAAATCCGGGCGAAGAGCATCAGCTTCGGAAACCTGTTCTCCTGGCCGCGCAGCAGCCGGCCGATGTTGGCACGGTGCGTGTAGATGATCAGCAGCGCCACGGGAATGGAGAACCAGAAAAGGAGCGGCGAAACCTGCGCCACTCCTGTCCGGTCCAGGACAAGAAGGACCAGGGGGAACAGCAGGGCAGCACACATCGACGCAACGGAGACGATTCCGAAAGAAATCAGGGTGATTCCGAACACGCCGATGCAGACGAGCAGGGCAACGGGATAGAGCCCGACGAGCATTCCCGCGGCAGTGGCGACTCCCTTGCCGCCTCGAAAGCCCGCGAACACTGTCCAGACATGACCCACAATTGCCGCGCAGCCGGCCGCGATCTGCATGAGCTCGTGTGGAATCGCCCCGGGGACGGGTATCCTCGATATGAACAGGGTGGCAGCAAGCCCCTTGGCCACGTCGACGAGAACCGTCGGCACGCCCCCTTTCCAGCCAAAAACTCGAAACGCGTTGGTGCCCCCCGCGTTTCCGGAGCCCAGGTCACGCGGATCCTTTCCGAAAAAGACCCTGCCCACGATGATGCTTGTGGGAAAGGCGCCAAGAAGATAGGAGCAGAGAACGATCAGGACGACCCCTATCACCCCTTGCGCTCCGGCAGTATGTACCCCACGCCTACCGCCCCTTCACCGACATGTGCCGCGAGGACCGAAGTCACTTCCGCCAGGAACACCGGCCGTGCCAGGGTGAAACGTTCGGCAATGCGGTCCCTGAACCAGAGTGCGTCCGCTTCTGCGTTGGCGTGGGCAATGCCGAACTCCATCGGGACCCGTGGATCGATCTCACGCTCCATCAGACGGAGGATCCTTTTTCTGCCGCCCTTGACGCCGAAGACCGTGGCGCCCTGCTCGACCTTTCCCTGGGTCTCGGCGTTGAGCCGGAGGATGGGCTTGAGGTGGAGCAGGTTCGCAACCAGGCCTTTCATCCTGCTTACCCGTCCGCTGCGCATGAGGCTTTCCAGGGTACGCACTGCGACGTGGACGCGTACTCTCGGGATGAGCCGATTCATGAGGGCAACGACTTCCTCCCGGGTTGCCCCACGCTCCACCGCCTCGGCGGCCGTGCGCACAAGGAGCCCGAGCCCCATCGAAACGGACTTCGTATCTATGACGTCGATATTGTCTCCCGCCAGCTTCGCCCCTGTCCGGGCCGAATCAAAGGTCCCGCTGATTCCGCTCGACAGGGAAAGTGACAGGACCGACTTGTAGTGTCTGAGCAGGAAGTCGTAGCGCCCCTTGAAATCAGCCGGGGACGGCTGTGAAGTCGTGGGGTGGGAGCTCTTCCGCTGCGCCCCCCGCTGGAGCGAAAAGAGGATCTGGGGCGTGATGGAAAGCTTGTCGAAGTAGCTCTTGCCTTCGAAATTGAGTATGCAGGGAACGATATGCAGCGTGTGTGCGTCTATCACTTCCGGGGGAAGATCACAGGCCGAATCAACCGCAATGGCGATGTCGGGGTGAGCCGTATGCGCGGCGCGATATTGCGCTTTCATGTCCTCCACGCGATGGGCGGCGATATCGCCGTGCCGCACGACGTTCTGGAAGACAAGGCCGGGCGAGTTCGAGTGGATGTGTATCTTGGCCCGGGCCGCGGAGCCTGCCACGATGAGCGAATGAGCCCATGCCGGACAATTCCGTTCTTATCCTGCCGACATCGATGTCGGAGCCTTCCAGGACGAACTGCGTGCAGTAGCGGAACTCCGGGTCTTCCACCGCCTCCCCGGGGATCTCATTCTCTTCAGCGGTCTCTTCCGGTGCGTGTGTGTCGAGCTCGCCGATCCGGCCGGCCGAGATGAACCGTGTGATGCCTGCCAGCATGTGCACGAGCCCCTGCGCTCCGGCGTCCACCACGCCCGCGAGGGTCAGGACCGACAGGGTTTCCCGGGTGCGCATGAGAGACCTTGCCGCGCTTCGGTAGGCATGCTGGAGCAGCTCCACGAAGTCATCCGTCCGGGAGCTCCACTCGTAGACCGTGTTCCCCCAGTCCCGCAAGACAGTGAGGATCGTGCCTTCCCGCGGCTCTGAGACGGCGTCCCATGGGTAGGCAACGGCTTTCCGCACTCCCAGCCCGAAAGAGCGGGTGGTGAGCTTCACCGCGTGGGCCATCTCCTGCGCGAGCCCGTGAAAGAACTGCGCGAGAATGGTGCCGCTGCAGCCGCGCGCGCCGGAGAGGGCAAGGTCAGCAACGGACCGGAGCATCCTGTCGATGGCCCGCTCCTTGCTGGGGGCGATCCCGTTCACGATGAAGCCCAGGGTGCCCGCCATGTTGCTGCCCGTATCCCCGTCCGCTACGGGAAACACATTGATGGAGTTGATGCGCTCTCTGTACCTGATAAGCTGTCGTGCGCCTGCAATCAGGGCTCGTCGGAATCTGAGCCCGTTCAGGTAGCGAATCCGCGGGGCCGCCGCTGCCGTCACTGTCGAAGGCTCCTGAGCTGTAGTTGATTCATAAACCACCTTGGGGCAGATTCCGTTCCGGCGGGACACGGTGCCATAGCCACCATAGCATACATTTCATCTCTTTGAATATACTGACGCGAGGGGAAAGCGGGGAGCGCATTAGTGGATGCGCCGGACATCGACTGACCGCTCCGCCCAGGCGGGAATAGGCTGAGCGCGCAGCCCAGGCGAAAAAAAGCCCGCGGTCGGAAGGCCGCGGGCGAGCACGTATCAGAATATGGACCTGCTCTCCTGGCTTTACTTGACTATGACTGTGAAGTATGTCTTCGGCGCGTCTGCGGGAAGGAACGTGGTCCCCTGAACGTACCAATAGTACGTGCCCGGTTTCAGATCTCCCACCGGGATATCGAGGTAGTTTATTAATTCCGTTCTTCCCAACGGCCCGAACTTGGGAATAGGAGCAGCAGTCGCGACGTAAATACGGTAGCCAGTGGTCATGGGTCGCCACTCAAAGTGAATAGGCAGTGCGACGTTAACCATCGCGCCATCCGGGGGCAACGCGGGGACAACCACAACGTCTTGCTCTGCAAAATTCGAGAGATTCCCGACATCGTCGTATTCGGCAACCTTCAGGGTCCACTTTCCGTCACTGAGAGGGTAAACACGCTGCTGGATCAACTCTGCCAGGTGAGCCGCATTGACGGGGAATGAGGCCGATTTCAACTTTCCCTCCCATCTCACCTCTCCCTTTGGGCTCCACAATTGAATTATATACATCCCGCTCCCCCGTTTCCACCAGATGCCCACGTCCATGTCGGGGTAACCGCTGGGGTCGTGATGGGATTGAATACCGGCACATTGGGAGGCGTCGCGTCCCTTTTCACGGTGAGGGTGGCAGAGTTGGTGCGTAAAACGCCGTCCGTAACTGTGAGGGTGACGACGTAGGTGCCATCTGCACTGGCGCTTATGGTGGTGTTCAATGCGTTTGACGACCCGAACGTGATTGCCGCCGGGCCGGTCCAATTCCACTTCGTGATACCGCTTGCGTCTGACGCTTTCGCGTTGGTCGTTCTTGTCGGAGTGCTCATAGTCAGAGTGCTCATCGATCCGGCGGACACGGTGGGATTGGTCGTATCGAGGATGACCGTGTCGGTTGCCACGGGCGATACGTCCCCCGTGGCGGTCCTCAGGAACTGAATATAGATTGTCTTTGTCCCGTCACCTGCGGGGAGCTCGATATCGGACCGGAGCGGAGTATACACATCCCCCGAGCCAAAGCTGGGTAGCGAGCCAACCATCACTGGATCGGTAAAGCTGCTCGAACGCTGTCGCCGATGTCGCCATTCTGTACTTGTCCACAACTGCCTTGAAGTGTATCCAGAGCTTCAGGGGCGAGGGAGCCCCGATATACGTGATTTCCCTGGGATTTCCTTGCAACCGTCGAGAACCCCGTCGGTAATGGTGATATCTCCCGCCGGGTAAACTCCCGTCGTGAATGACCAGCTCATGGGAGTCTCGATCTCGCTCGCATCGTCCCCGAGCACGGCCGAGGTAACGGTGACGTCATACGCAGTGTTATCATTCAGAAAGGGCTTGGGCGTCAGTGTCACGGTCTTGTTCGAGTTGCTGTAGCTTATGGTAAGGGAGTAATTCACGGCCGCGCCATTGCTGGGCTTGATCGCGATGCTGGCAGCGGAAACAGTGCTCGTGTCGACCGGCCTGTCGAACTCGATCGTGATCGGGGTTCCTGGATTCACGCTTGTTGTGCCGGTGGGTGACTGCAGGCCTTTCACAACCAGGAATTTGGCATTGGCCCTCTTCACCTCCGTGGTGACGGTCTGGAGGATGTCGATGGGGTTGGAGCACGTCATGAAGGAAAGAGCCACTCCGAAGAGGACGCCGATACCGCAGAGGCTTCTTCTCACTCTTCGTTCCATGACGACACCTCCTTCTCCGCTGAGGCGGCCCGGCCCTTGCCGCCGCTCCCCGCGTCCAGGCTGGCCAGACGCTCCGCCGCTTCTGGATCTGCAGTCTTGAGCTGTACCAGTGCGGTCTGGACCGCGTTCGTGTCCCCCAGCTCGTAGCCGGCCATGGCGATTCCCTGCAGCGCGAACGAGTTGTTCGACGACCTCTTCAAGGCGCGCGTGTAGTAGTCCAGCGCGCCCTGGTTGTCGCCTCTCATGTAGGCGATATTGCCGAGGTTGACCAGGGCCGAGGGGACTTCCCCGTTCGTGGTCACGATCTTCTCGAACTGCTGGCGGGCTTCGTCGTACCTGCCGAACCTGGCATAGAGGACGCCAAGCCTGTTCAGAAGCCTGCTGTCTGTCTTCTGCAGCCTCAGATCATCCTGCAGCTTCGAGATGCGCGGCTGGAACGCGGCGGTCCAGAAGGCCTGCAGCTCGGCTGCGTACGCGGCATAGACGCGCTCGGAGTCCGGCGGGCTGATGTTGACCCTTATAATATCTCCCGTGTTTGCCGGAGAGAATTTCTCCCAGGCATCACGGACAGGAATGAAGGCGGCGTTCTGGCCGGCAGAAGCCGAGCGCCATTCCTGCGCGCCTGTCTGCCACGCCCTGAGAAATCCGTCCCGGACCCGGGTGATCTCCACGGGAATCCAGGTCTCGTTTTCCCTGGTGATCAGGTCCGCCGGGTTCACGAAGGTGGCGGCTGCGGTGCGCGGATCCAGGTCGAGATTGAACGCCACGTAGATGTGACCGGGAACCGTGATGAACGCGGTCTCGATGCCGGCGGACTCGAGGAGGGCCGCGTACAGGATCGTAAGATCGTCACAGTCACCCGCCCGGGTCTCCAGGGTCTGGGCAGGGAATTGCAGGTAGTCCACCGCTTCCTTGTTCTCCACCTTGGAGGCAAAAGTCTTCGGGTCGGGTATATAAGCGACACCCTGGATTCTCATGGCGGTGAAGAGCGCCATTGCGGCCCGGAATGTGACGTTGATCGCCGCGGTCCCCCTGGACCGGGCGTCGGGCACGGCCCGCGCAGCGAAGCTGCGGATGTTCATGTCATTCGACGTAATGAACGCGGCGGCCTTGCAGGTGTCATCCCACGTCATGCCGTTCCTGTTGTGCACGGTCACGGTCACCGGATAGCTGCCCGTCACGTCGTTTCCGAAGTACTTGTAGGCGACGCTGATCTCGCCCGCCACCTTCGTGGCCTCTGTGACCCCGAAGATGTTGTCCCGAACAAGGGCGAATACGTCGAACGTCTTTTCCTCACCTCGCGCGAGCTCCTTGCAGGTCCAGGTAACCTTGGGCTGGTCCATGAACTGCTTGACGAAGAAGCTCACTTTCAGGTCCTGGATCGTCCCCGTGCTGGTGTTCTTGATGGTCGTTGATCCTGCCGGGTTTTTGTCGTAATAGCTGTAAAACAGCGGGAAAATCGGCCGAAGGGCGGGCTCGACCTTGAGGTTCGCGGCGCCCCCTCCCGCGCCGATATGATAGCGCACGCCGAAGCTCACCCCGATGCCCTGGTACAAGGGATCCGTCGGCGTAAAGTTGTACCTGTAGGATGCACCGAGGGCGAGGGTGAGAGAAGGGTTCAGCAGGTAGCTGACGTCAGCCAGGCCCCCTATGTAGGGGTTGAATACAGTCCCCTCCGCGACCATACCGGCATATTCACCCCCGCAAGCGGCCAGCCGGAGTCCCAGACGCGGAATTGGGAAGTACTGGACACCGAGCTCCGCCCCGAGCGACAGGAGTGTGACGGATTTGGTAGAAGAGTTGATCGGCACCAGGTCCGCCCCCAGCGCGAGTCCCGAATAGAGAAACTGCGCAAAGGACGGCGTGTATTCGCCCTTCACCGACACCCCGCCGCCTATCGAATAATAGGGCGTGCCGTCCGACAATACAGGCCCCAGCGGGATGTTGACGGTCGGATACGCTGTCAGGGTGAAATCACTGGTGACCTGCGCCCAGCCCAGGGCGCCCACAAGAACCAGGCCGAGAGCGACGACGCATTTCTGATTCATGGGACCTTCCCCTTTTAATCAACATTCCTGCATGCCCGCACATCTTATGGAGTCACTCATAATTATACACCCCGTGGCAAGTTTTTCTCAACCCGCGCCTGCGCCGAGTTTGGCGGCGCACGAATCCGCCGAATACGGCGGCGCAGGAATCCCCCGAATACGGCGGCGCGCATCGCGTGCCGATGTCTTGACAACCGTCCCCGGCTGGTATAGAATTCGACCATTAGACCATATTGGTCGAATGGTCGAAACCGGAGGTCGGTGCACATGCACGAGGTCGCGCACAAGGATTACCGCAAGCAGATCCTTCAGACGGCGGGGAATGTCATCCGCCAGTTCGGATTCGAAAAAACCACGATGAGCGACATCGCGAGGGCTCTTCGCAAGGGAAAGAGCTCGCTGTACCACTATTTCTCGAACAAGGACCAGATCTTCGAGGAGGTGCTGCGGAGCGAGATCGACGAGCTGAAGGTGGAGTTCATGAGGGTCATCGAAGCGGAGCCGACACCGGAGAGCAAGATACGCGCATATGTGCTCAACCGCATGGACATGTTCCGCAAGCTGGCCCGGCGGCACATGTCATTCATCGAAGGCACGGCGGAACGCTACGACCTGCTCCTGAAGATCCACGAGGAGTACGACCATGAAGAGATAAGGATCATGGCGGAGATCTTCACGCGCGGCGTCGCGGAGGGGCATTTCACGATCAAGGACATCCCGGCCACTGCCGCTACCTTCGTGACCGCCCTCAAGGCATTCGAGTATCCCTTCTCAAAAGTGGCAAACGCCGCCCGAACGGCAAGAGAGCTGGATTCCCTGCTGGAAATACTGTTCAGCGGAATATTGGCCCGTTGATATATGAAGAAACTCACCGGGCTGGTCTTCAGATACCGTCTCCCCATCATTGCCGTCTTTGCCGCGGTCACGCTTTTCTTTGGCTATTGGATCAGGGAGATACGGATCAACAGCGACGTGACGAGCTACCTTCCCGGGGAAGATCCGGCGGTCGCGCTGTACAACCGGATGGACGAGAGGTTCGGGGGAAATGATCTCGTCATGACCGCGGTCACGGCGCCAGACATCTTCACGGTGCAGGCCCTCCGGGACATCGCCGCGCTTACGGACGCATTCGGCCGGCTCACCGGGGTGACCTCCGTGACCAGCCTGTCCAACGTGATGGACAT
This sequence comes from uncultured Spirochaetota bacterium, assembly GCA_963734545.1. Taxonomy (GTDB): domain Bacteria; phylum Spirochaetota; class Spirochaetia; order SZUA-6; family Fen-1364; genus Fen-1364. The sequence continues at coordinate 734,759 of CAVTHO010000004.1, forward strand.
ACGCAAGGGAGCAGACGGCAGCATCGAGATCGGGAAGCTCATTGACGCGGATGATCTGCCTGCCACGGACGGCCGGCTCCACGCGCTTCGCAATGACGTCATGGGCAGGGAGAGGTACCGGGGCAGCCTCGTGTCCATGGACGCCACGTCCACCCTCATCGTCTGTCAGCTCGCGCGCGGCGCGGACAGAAGCGCCGTGGTGCGCGCCATGCAGGCCTCGGCCCGCTCCTCCGGCGTGCAGGAAAAACTCTACTTCGGGGGGGTGCCGGTTCTCGTGGCTGAGCTCAGCACGATCATGTTCCACGACCTTGTTCTGCTCATCCCCATCGTGCTGCTCCTGATCATCCTGACCCTGTATGTCAGCTTTGGCACAGTCCGCGGAGTGCTGGTCCCCCTGGTCTCCGTCATCATCAGCACGGTCTGGGTGCTGGGTCTCATGGGTCTTTTCCGGGTGCCGCTGACACTCGTCTCAGACATCATTCCCGCGCTTCTTCTGGCCATCGGAACAGCCCCCTGCATTCACATCCTGAGCAAGTACGACGAAGACGTGACACTGTACGGCAGCAGCGGTGAGAAGTCCCAGGCTGCCTTCAGGGAGGTGGGCATCCGGGTCATCCTCGCTGCGCTCACGATCGTCCTCGGGTTTTCCTCCTTCATCATGGGGTCCTACCTCACCGCCATCCGGGATTTCGGCATCTTCTCTTCGATCGGGGTGTGCTTCTCCCTGATCGTCTCCGTCGTTTTCGTTCCCGCGCTGCTGGCCACCCTCACCGTCAGGCCGAAGCGCGTCAACCCGGAAAGGACCGCGCGGCTCCGGCGAGCGGGAGCACCGCCCATCGCCAGGGCAATGAGCGCCTGGGGGGACATGGTGGTCCGGCACAGAAAGGCCATCCTCATAGCAGGCGCCATCGTTCTGATCGCGGGCGCCGCGGGAATCCCGCTGATCCAGCAGAAGGCGGATTTCGCCTTCTTCCTCCCCCCGTCAAACGGCGTGCGGTTGACCGAGAATCTTCTCCAGAATGATTTCGGAGGCTCCCGGCCGCTCCAGATACATTTTTCCGGTGATATGCAGAATCCGTTCGTGCTCAAGGAGATGCTCCGGCTCGAGCGTTTTCTCGAAGGCCGGGGGCTTGCCCGCAACCCGATCTCCGTGGCGGACCTGATTGCAGAGATGAATGACATCATGGAAAACCGCAAGACCGTCCCGGACAGCCAGGAGAAAGTAGCGAACCTCATGTTCCTGCTCGAAGGACAGGACCTCGTGACCCGGATGCTGAGTGATGACAAGAGCGAGGCCCAGGTCCAGGCGATGACGGGATCGCTGGGTGTCACGGAGCTTCAGCGGACGGTGGATTTGCTGGACAGCTACATCCGCAATCTGGACACGAAGCTCGTGGCGGTGAGCGTGGATGAGCTCCCCCCGCAGGATCAAGCCATCGTCCTGAACTACCGCATCCAGCGCGGACTCGAGATGCTGCGCTGGATGGCGGGCAAACGCATGCCGGATCTTGCTCTCGACGATTCAATGCTTCCAGAAACGCTCTCATCGGCGCTGCGTGACGCCGGCCGGACGAAAGAACACGACCAGGCGCTCCTGCGCGTGCTCTCTCTTTTCCCGAAGGAGCTGCAGGCCGATCAGTCATTCCGCGAGGATGTGGCGCGTGAGCTCGACGAGTTGTCTCGAGACAGCACTGCCGTGCCGGAGGCAATCTACACGAGCCTGTCCGCTGCATCCGGCGCCGTTCCGCAGATCATCCAGTTCAAGGTGAGCTGGACGGGGATGCCTCTCATCTCCTGGCACCTGGACAAGAGCATCATCAAGAGCCAGGCAGAGAGCCTGGTGATCGCCCTGATCTTCATTTTCCTGCTCCTGGCAGTCAGGCTCAGATCCTGGATCGGCGGGCTCATCGGTCTGGTTCCCATTGTCCTGGCCATCGTCCTGATGTTCGGCATCATGGGATTTGCCGGCATCCCGATCAATGTGGCCACCGTTCTTGTCGGCGCCATCGCGCTGGGTATCGGAATAGACTACGTCATCCATTTCAGCATCCGGTTCACCACCTATTACCGCGGCCCCGGGACGGCGGCATTCGCGGTCAAGCGGACGATGCAGACCACCGGTCGGGCCATCATCATCAACGTGATGGCCGTCACCATGGGTTTCATCACACTGATTTTCGCTCACCTGCTGCCCCTGCAGCAGTTCGGGATACTCACCGCTATCGCCATGCTGGGCAGCGGGCTGGGCGCGCTCACCCTGCTGCCGGCGCTCATTCTGCTGGTGCCGTCGGCGTTCGCGGGCCGCACACCGGGAAAGAAAAGCGCGCGTACGGGCATCGCCCCCCGGAAGGAGATTACCTCATGAAAAGTTTCATCGTCATGGCCGCCGCATGCCTTCTCATCTTCGGGACGTCCTTTTCGGCATACGCCCAGGAGGACGATCTCTCCGCCCGGGACATTCTCAACAAGGCGGATGATGTGATGAATGGCGCCCGGGATCAGAAATACACGATGAAAATCGTCCTGATCGACAAGGCGGGAAACGAGAAATCCCGGGAGCTCGTCATGCTCCAGAAGGGACGGGACAAGCGTCTGGCCCGGTTCCTCACACCCGCTGATCAGCGCGGCATCGCGTTCCTCTCCCTGCCGGGAGACGTGCAGTACCTGTACCTGCCGGCCTTCGGCAAAGTGCGCCGAATCGCGTCGCACGTGAAAAATACGAGCTTTGCCGGCACGGACTTCACGTATGAGGACATGGAGGCGGTCCGGCTGGCGGATAAGTGGGAGCCGAAGATCCTCAGGCAGGAGCAGGATCAGACGGTGCTGGAAATGTCACCCCGACCGGGCAAAGCCACTGACTATTCCAAGGTCATCCTGTGGGTGCGCAACGACAACTTCTACCCGGTCCGGGCGGAGAATTACGGCAAGGACGGGGCCCTCCTCAAGATCCTCGTGCGCGAAAAGCTGCAGCAAGTCAAAGGCTACTGGACATCGATGGAAACGACCATGGAAGACGTCCGGAAACAGCACAAGACCCGGATGCTGGTTTCAGACATGGCGTTCGACACGGGCGTTGCGGACGCGAAGTTCACCGAGCGCGCCCTCAGCCAGCAATAAGGAGAAATCGTCATGAAGAAGGTCATCCTCGTCCTGGCAATGGCCGCGGGCATGGTCCTCTCGCAGGGGCTCGTCGCGGAAGAAGCGCCTGGTTCAACGGTCGTCACGGGATCCTCCGAGCTCGGCGGACCGGCCGCGGGGAACCCGGCCGGCGGAATCCGGATCGGCGGCCAGGTCAGGACCGATGACCGGGTATCCGCCGAATCGACGCCTCGGATGAACTACCAGGAATATCGGCTGGATCTGACGACAGAGGCCCGGCCGACCGACAACGCGCGTTTTTTTGCGGATGCATGGGTGAGGTCCTCCGGCGTGTTGTCGAACGTGTCCTCGTCCGCGGACCTGTTCAACATGGGGAGCGTGTCGCCCCTGAACCTTGTGTTGCGGGAGGCATACTTCGAGATCAATGGATTCGTCTTCGACAACGTCGACCTCAAGATCGGCCGGCAGCGCATTGCGTGGGGCACGGCGGACAAGCTGAATCCCACGGACAACGTCAATCCCTACGACCTGGAGGATGTCTGGGACTTCGGAAGACGGCTGGGGTCGGACGGCGTCCAGCTCTCCGTCTATGCGGGTGACCTCAGGTTCACGGGGATCGTCATTCCGGTCTTCACGCCTGCCGTGCTGCCGGCAGGAGAGTGGGCAACGGCGCTGATGCCCGCCTCCATGCAATTGCCGCCGGGACTCACCGTAGCGGCCACGACTGCCGATGTATCGCTCCCCGCCGTCTCTCTGGCGGACAGCATCACTGCCGGCATCAAGGTAAAAGGCAGCATCCTCGGCTACGATGTGTCACTCAGCTACCTTTACGCCCGGGACAGCCTCCCGATCGTAGACAGCGTTGTGGTCACTCCCACCGCGGTGCCCGGCACCGTGGACGTGAGCACGAATCTCTTCTACCCTCGGGAGCACGTCTTCGGCGCAGACATGGCCGGATCCATTCTCAGCGTGGGCGTGTGGGCAGAGGCGGCCCTGTTTCTTCCCGAAAAAGTGATGCTCACGACCGATACCACCGCACTCGGCGGGGGCGCCCAGGAATCGGTTGCGCTCGACAGCTCTCCGTACGTGAAGCTCGTTCTCGGAGGTGACTACACGTTCCCCGGCAATGTGTACCTCAACGTGCAATACGCTCACGGCTTCTTTCAGGAGCGGGGCGCCGACAACCTCGAAGATTACTTCGTGTTCGGACTCGACTGGAAGCTGTTCGACGACAAGCTCAAGATTTCTCCGCTCGGAGTGGTCGTGGAGATCAAGGACTGGAGCGACCTGCCGCACAACTACGCGATCCTTGCCGCGCCGTCCCTCACGATCCTCCCGATCGACAATGCCGAGCTGATCGTGGGGCTCCACCTGATCCAGGGGACCGCGACCACGACATTCGGAAAGCTCAACAACAGCAACGAGGTCTTTCTCCAGGCGAAGTACAGCTTCTAGGTTGCCCCGCCGGTCTGGATATTCACCACGGTGGGGATGGTGCGCAGGCTCTTCATCACCCGGCCGAAATCCTCCCGGTTGTCCAGCTCGACGGTGAAGAACCCGCGGAGCACCTCGTGGTTGCTCTCCTCCAGCTTGCCCTCGATCAGGTGGCCGCCGAACTTCTTCAGCGCACCCTCGATCTCGGAGAACAGGTTGGATGTCAGGCGCGCCGTGACCTGGAAGCGGCGGGTCGATTTGGGTGAGACGGTCTCCCACTCCACGTCCATGCTGCGCTCGGCGAAGTCCTTGATGGAGGCGATGCTGGGACAGCCGATCCTGTGCACGGTGATGCCCCTGCCGCGCGAGATGTAGCCCACGATCGAGTCGCCGGTGGACGGCGTGCAGCACTGCGCGATGCGGATCATGATGTTGCGTTCCTGGCCGATCCTGATGGACACCTTGGAGGGATCGCGGATCTGCGTCTCCGGCTCGGCGGGCTCCCCCTCCTTCGGCTTCTGATACACGATGGCCCGGGGAGCTTCCTCCTTCTTGCGGGCCACGATGTTGCGGTCGAAGATCAGGCCCGGATCGTTCTGCGCCAGCCAATGCTTGACCTTGGAGCGCGCCTTGGAGGTCTTCACGTAGCGCAGCCAGTCAAGGTGCGGGTGCGCGGTCTGGGAGGTCATCACCTCCACCACCTGCGTGTTCTTCAGGGGCTCCTTCAGCGGGATGATGGCCCCGTCCGCCTTTGCCCCGGTGCAGCGGTCGCCGATGTCGGTGTGGATGTGGTAGGCGAAGTCGATGGCAGTGGAACCGGCGGGCAGCTCCACGACGTCCCCCTTCGGGGTGAAGACGTAGATGGAGTCCCGCAGGAGCTCCTTTCGTATCTCGTCCAGGAAGTCTCCCGAGGCCGCCCCTGCGCCCTGCCATTCACGCAGCTTGTTTATAACGGAGAGCTCCTTGGTCTTTTCCTCTTCCTTGAGAGCGCCGCTCTTGTACAGCCAGTGCGCCGCGATCCCGTTCTCCGCGGTCTGGTGCATTGCCTGGGTGCGGATCTGGATCTCGATGATCTTTCCCGCGTAGCCCATGACGGTAGTGTGCAGGCTCTGGTAGCGGTTGGACTTGGGCATGGCGATGTAGTCCTTGAACCTGCCCTCGATGGGCATCCACAGCTTGTGCACCAGGCCGAGCAGCTCGTAGCACTGGCTGGTGGTCTCCACGAGCACCCGAAGACCAAGGAGGTCGAAGATCTCCTCCAGAGGCTTCCCGCGCCGGCGCATCTTCAGGTAGATCGAATAGAAATGCTTGGCCCGTGTCTCGATCTCTATGGGGATCCCGGCCGCCGCCGCCTCCCGCGTGATGGCCGCCTTCACGCGCTCCAGGTAGCTGGCGCGCTCGATCTTGCGGTCCGCCACGAATTGCCGGATCTGCTCGTACACGGCAGGCTGGATGTGCTTGAGGCTGAGATCCTCCAGCTCATCCTTGATGCGCGAGATTCCCAGCCGGCCCGCCAGCGGCGCGTAGATATCCAGCGTTTCCATGGCAATGCGCTTACGGTCCTCTTCCTCGAGATAGTGGAGGGTGCGCATGTTGTGCAGCTTGTCCGCCAGCTTGATGAGGATGACGCGGACGTCCTTCACCATGGCAAAGAGCATCTTGCGGATGGTCTCGGCGTGCTGCAGGGAACGGGACCTTCCGCGCAGCACGGAGATCTTCGTGACCCCCTGCACGAGGCTCTCCACCTCCCTGCCGAACTCCTTGCGCAGGGCCGCCTTGCTGGTCTCCGTGTCCTCCAGCACATCGTGCAGGAGCGCGGCAATGACTCCCTGGGAGTCCATGTGGATGTCCACGAGAATCGAGGCGACGCTCAGCGGGTGGATGAAGAACGGGTCCCCGGACGCCCGCTTCTGCTCCCCGTGCAGGCGCCGGGCCCAGTCCGCGGCGGAAAGGATCTTGTCGCGCTCCTCCACCGTGTAGACGGCGAGCTTTTCCTTGAAGTATGTGAGAAGCTCCGCTACCTCGTTCGCGGCAATGGCGACAGGGATGGCGGCGCGATCGGGCGCGGGGTCTGCCGCGGGGCGGTCCGGTTCACCCGTGCGTGTACTCACGCGAGGCGCGTACTCAGCCATGGGGGTGCTCACCATGCGGGTATGCCTGCGTGACGGGGTCCAGCCTTCCGGCCAGCACCCTGTCGCTTCCCGCGAGATCCTTTTCCACGTCGATGCTGTGAAACCCCGCCTGGTCCATCAGCGCGTAGAGCTTGTTGAACTGGGACGGCGCCGCCTCGAGGACCAGCCATCCGCCCGGCACGAGCTTTCCCGGCGCCGAGCGGATGAGCTTCTCCGCGAGGACCGTTCCGTCGGCGCCGCCGCGAAGGGCCAGCTCCGGCTCGGGCCAGCCGAGCTTCCGCATGTCCGCCACCTCATCGTCGCGCAGGTAGGGAGGATTGGAGGTGATCACTTCAAAAGGCCCGGGCACCCCTTCCAGCAGGTCGGAGCGGAATGAAGGAAGCCCCCGGCCGAGGAGCCGCTCCGCGTTCATGCCCGCCACTTCCAGCGCCGGCGGGGAGATGTCGGACGCGCTCACCTCCAGCACGGGCAGGGTCCGCTGCAGCGCAATGCCGATGCACCCCGAACCGGTGCACGTGTCGTGCACCCGGCGCAGCCGCGGGTCCCCGCGCACGAGCCGCAGCACTTTCTCCACGAGCACCTCGGTGTCGGGCCGCGGCACCAGCACGCGCTCGTCCACGAAAAAATCCAGGCCGTAGAACTCCTTGACGTGACGGATGTAGGAGACCGGGGTGCCCGCGCAGCGCTTGTCCACGAGCGCGCGGTAGCGTTCTTCCTCCTGCGGGCTCACGGAGTCCGGGAGCGACGCCAGGAGGTGCTCCTTGTCCGTGCCCCGCGCGTGGGCAAGCAGCACAAGGGCGTCCAGGAGCGGCGTGTCCACTTCCGCGAAGAAAAGCGTGTCATAGCCCTGCGTGAGCAGGGACCGGACGGTCATGCGCTCTCCGATGTGAGGGCCGTCTCCTGCGCGTGCAGGCGGAGCGCGTCGATGAACTCCGTGATCTCCCCCTTCATCACCGCGTCGAGCTTGTACAGGGTGAGATTGATGCGATGGTCCGTCACCCTGTTCTGCGGGAAATTGTACGTGCGGATCTTCTCCGCCCTGTCCCCGGAGCCGATCTGGCTCTTGCGGGCCTGCGCGCGCTCCGCGTGCTTGCGCTCCTCTTCCGCCTCGTAGAGGCGCGCGCGGAGGATCCGCAGCGCCTTGGCCTTGTTCTTGTGCTGGCTCTTCTCGTCCTGGCAGTGCACCACGATGCCCGAGGGAAGGTGGGTGATGCGCACCGCGGAGTCCGTGGTGTTGACGCTCTGCCCGCCGGGACCGCCCGAGCGCATCACGTCGATGCGGAGCTCGTTCTGGGTTGATCTCGATCTCCGTTTCTTCCATCTCGGGAAGCACGGCCACGGAGGCCGTCGAGGTGTGGATCCTGCCGCCCGCCTCGGTGACGGGCACGCGCTGGACCCTGTGCACGCCGCTTTCGTAGCGCAGACCGGGCGTAGACGCCCTTGCCGGTGATGGAGGAAATGATCTCCTTGAAGCCCCCGATGCCGGTGGGGCTGGAGGACAGGATCTCTATCTTCCACTTCAGCGAGTCGACGTAATAGGTGTACATGCGGAAGAGGTCGGCGGCAAAAAGCGCCGCCTCGTCGCCCGCCCGTCCCTGCCCTGATCTCCATGATGACGTTCTTGTCGTCCAGGGGATCCTTCGGCACGAGGAGCGTCTTCAGCTTCTCCACGGAAGCGGCCTTGCGGCTTCTCAAGGGCCGCCAGTTCCTCCCGGGCCATCTCCTTGAGCTCGTTGTCTTCCGCGCCTTCCGCGAGGTCCCGGTTGGAGGCGATCTCCGACTCGATGGCGTTGTACCTGCCGAACTCCTCCACGAGGTCGCGTGAGGGACGCGTGCTCCTGGCGCAGCTCCCGGTAGCGGTTCTGGTCTCGTGATGACCTCGGGGTCCGAGATGAGCGCCTGCAGCTCCTCGTATCTTTTCCTGCTTCTCTCGAGCTTGTCGATCACGTCTGTACTGTCCTTTCAGGCGCCCAGAATCTGCCTGATCTCCTCTGTCCGCGCCTGGGCGATCTCTCGATTGCGCGCCTCCAGCCGCAGGCGAAGGAGCGGCTCCGTGTTGCTCGGCCGCACGTTGAACCAGAAGTCGTCGAACTCGATGGAGACGCCGTCCAACCGGTCGATCCGGCCGCCGGCGAACCTGCTCTCTATGGCCTGCATGGCCTTCTGCTTGTCCGCCACCTCCACGTTGATCTCGGGAGACTGCGCGTAGCGGCCGCGCAGGGGCTCCACGAGCTCCGAGAGACGGCGGCCGCTCTCACCCAGCAGCCGCAGAACGACCGCAAGGGCGTAGGCGGCGGATTCCGTGTAGTAGGTATCGCTCACCTTGAAGTACACGTGCCCGGAGGTCTCCGCCCCGAACACGGCGTGCGTGGCGACCATCTGGTCGTAGAGGAACGTGTACCCGACCCGCGAGACGACCGGTTTTCCCCCCAGCTCGTGTATCCGCTCGGGAAGAACGCGTGACGAGATCAGGTCGTACACGATCGTCGCGCCCTTCTGGCGCGCAAGAAGCTCCTGGGAAACGAGACAGGAGAGAAAATAGTTCTCTATGCCTCGTCCCTTTTCGTCCACGAAAAGGATCCGGTCTCCGTCACCGTCGAGGATCACGCCGAATGCCGCCCCGCGCCGGACCACCGCTTCCGCCGCCTGCTTCTTCGACTCTTCCTTCAGCGGGTTGGGGTCATGATGGGGGAAATTGCCGTCCGGCTCTTCGTTCAGGATCAGGGCGTCCACGCCCATGACCTCGATGAGCCGGCGGAATACCGGTCCCGACGATCCGTTGGAGATGTCGATCACGATCCCGCCGACGGGCTTCTTCGAGCTTCCCGCGCCGGCAATGAACTCCACGTACTGCTCGAGCCCGTCGATTTCCATGAAAGCGCGCGAGGGGATGGAAGCCGGCGCGCTGATGCCCTGCACGAGAGCCTCCACGTCTTTCAGACCCTTGTCATAGCTCAGCGACCCACCGGTGCCGTCGAAGACCTTGAACCCGTGGTATTCCTTCGGATTGTGGGACGCGGTCACCATGACGGCCGCCGCCATCCCTTCGTCCATCTGCGTGTAGTGAAGAAGGGGCGTGCTTGCCAGCCCGATCCCGGTCACCTTCGCGCCCTCATCGATGAGACCCGAAGCCACTGCCGCGTACAGCTCGGGGGAATGCAGACGCGCGTCGTGGCCGATGAGCCAGGTCTTTGCCTTCATATGTCGGACCAGGGCCCTGCCGAGCCTGTACGCGAACGCATCGTCTATGCCCTGGCCCCAGACGCCCCGTATATCATAGGTTTTGAATACGCTCATACTGATATGATAACATGGATGAAAACGAGGAGGGAAGGCCGTAGCCATGGATGCCGCCGGAGCGGCCGCATGGCGAGGGCGAGCGAGGCCAGTGACGCGCCGGCCACTCACAGCCACTGTTGACATCGCGTGAGCGTGCCTGTACCTTTGTTCCGGTCTTCTCGCCACGCCTAGACACATTTCCAAGCGGAAGGAAGAGATGGGACCAACCCTCATCGGGCTGCTCCAGGAATCTGTCGTCAAGTTCGCATCACTTGCAGCTCTCAAATCACCGGGCCCGAACGGGAGTTTCCAGACTGTCACGTTCGCGGAGCTGTACAATGCGGTCAAGGAGCTCGGCACCGGGCTGATCTCCATCGGGCTGCAGCCCCACATGCATGTCGCCATGCTCGCGGAGAACAACCCGCGCTGGCTCATTGCGGACCTCGCCATCCTGGGATGCGCGGCGGTCGACGTGCCCGTGAGCACCCGGATGACCGACAGGGAGCTGGAGTACGTGATTGCCCACGCCGACTGCGATCTTGCCGTCGTGGAGGATGCCACCGCGCTGCACCGCATCCTCGCGCTGCGCAGGCGTCTGCCCCGGCTGCGCAAGGTGATCGTGATAGACTTCGCGGGCTCCAAGCCCCAGGCAGGCACCGGGGAAGAGCGCGTGATGATCTACACGTGGGACGAGGTGCTGAAAAAGGGAAAGACGCGGATCGCGAGGGGCGAGCGCCAGTTCGAGCTTCGCGGCGCCAGCGTCACCCCCGCCGACACGGCCACGCTCCTGTACACCTCGGGCACCACCGGGCGGCCCAAGGGAGTGATGCTCTCCCACGGCAGCATCATGCACAACGTGACCAGCGTGCACGCCAGCATCAGCCCCGAGTCGGGCACGACGTGGCTGTCGGTGCTGCCCGGTCTGGCATTCCTTCGAGCGCACGGTCGAGTACTGCAGCCTCTCCTTCGGAAGCACCATCGCCTACTCGCAGCCCTCGGATTGGAGGATCTTCGACGACCTGCGCGCGCTCCGGCCCAATTACCTCGTCATGGTGCCCGCGCTCCTGGAAAGCCTGGAGAAGAGCATCGTCAAGAAGTTGAATATCGTGGATGACCTTTTCATCAGGTTCGAGAAGTTCTACCAGGTCTTCTCCGGCTTCATCGTGGGCAGCTACCCCCGATTCCGCCGGGAGGAGCGGCTGCTGGAGATCCTGGCCGCCATCCCGCCCCTTCTCCTGCTCTCCCCGCTGAAGGCCGCGTCACCAGCTCGTGCTCCGGCGCAAGGTGCAGCGTCTGCTGGGGGGCAAGCTGCAGGCCATCATCTGCGGCGGCGGCCCGCTGCCGGCCTATCTGGACAGGTTTTTCAACGCCATCGGCGTGAATATCCTGGAGGGCTACGGCCTCACGGAAGCCTCTCCCATCGTGAGCATGCGCGCCGAAAAGTCGCCCGTGCTCGGGACGGTGGGCAGGCCGCTTCCGTCCACCGAGATCAGGATCCTGGGAGAGGCCGGCGATATTCTCCCGCCCGGGCGCAAGGGAATCGTCCACATCAAGGGTCCCCAGATCATGCTGGGCTACTACAAGGACCCCGCGGCCACGCGCCAGATGCTTTCCCCGGACGGCTGGCTGAACACCGGTGACACGGGCATCCTCACCGTGGACGGCAATCTCGTCATCACCGGCCGGATGAAGCACACAATCGTCATGAGCTCGGGAGAGCGGGTGGAGCCCGAGCCCATCGAAATGGTGATCCAGGAGTCACCGTACGTCCAGGCCGCGGTCGTCGTGGGAGACAGCCGTGATTCCCTGGGACTGCTCATCGTGCCCAACATGGATTCGCTTCGGAGCCTGGCGGAATCGCGCAAGATCCCGTGGACGGATCCGAAAGACCTGGTGGGAAACCCCGCCGTGTACCGGTTCTACCAGGAGGAAGTGCAGAACCGGCTGGTGAACAACGGAATCTATTTCCCCGGTGGCAAGGCGGCAAAGATCGCGCTGCTGCCGTCTGATTTCGAGATCGGGCGGGAGCTCACCCGGACCCTCAGCAAGCGGCGCGAGGTGATCGTGGAGCTGTACGGCGGCGTCATCGAGCGGCTTTATCGCTCCTGAGTCCTTCGATTCCTTCCCGCAGCGCGCCGATCCGCGAATCGACTTCTTCCCAGCGCGTCATTGACCGCGCGTGCCGGTCGTGGTTCTCCTCGTGCAGTTTTCGAAGCTCCCTCATGCGCCCGCCGTTTGCATAGGCCTCGGGCAGGGCCATCGACTCCTCGATCCCGCGCCGGGCCGCCTCCAGCTCCTCGAGCTGCTGGATGAGGATTCCCTCCTCCCGTTCCAGGGCGCGCAGCTCGCTCTTGAGCCTCTTTTCCTCCTGCCGCTCCATCTGCGTCGCGGTCGCGGTCTTTGTCTCCACGGCGCCGGAGACGGGAGCAGCGCCCGCCTGCGCGTCGGCTTCCTGCGCCGCGCGCCTCAGGTAGTAATCGTAGTCCCCCGGGAGGTAGCGCGCGCCTCCGCCCTTCACTTCCAGCACGGCGGTGGCAAGGTGGGAAATGAAGTGCCTGTCATGGGACACGAAGATCACGGTCCCGGGGAAATCCCGCAGCGCGCCGAGCAGGACGTCCTTGGAGGCGAGGTCCAGGTGGTTTGTCGGCTCGTCGAGGATCAGGAGGTTGGCCGGTTTCAGAAGGAGCATGAGAAGGGCGAGCCTGCTCTTCTCTCCGCCGCTCAGCACGGAGACGCTCTTGAAGACATCATCCCCCCGGAAGAGAAACGCGCCCAGCAGGGTGCGCAGCTCGGGAATGAGCGGGGTCGGGGCGCCCTCCTCCATCTCCTCGATGACCTGGCGGGTGCTCGTCCATGAGTCGGCATTTTCCTGTGAGTAGAATGCCGGCACGACGCCGGTGCCCCACTTCAGCGCGCCCGTGTCGGCCTGCTCGCGGCCCGAGATGAGCCGGAGCAGGGTGGACTTGCCGGCGCCGTTGACCCCGACGACCACCAGCTTGTCCCCCCGGGAGATCTCCACGTTGACACCGTCGAATACGAGTTTGTCGCCATAGCGTTTTGAGAGACCCTCCGCGGAGAGCACGAGCCTTCCCGAGGGCGGGGGAGACGGAAAGGAGAAGTGGATGGCCTTCACCACCGGCGGGACCTCGATGCGGACGAGCTTCTCGAGCGCCGTTATCCTGCTCTGCACGAGACGCGCCTTGGAGGCATTGTAGCGGAACCGGCGGATGAACGCCTCGACGTGGGCAATCTCCTCCTGCTGGGCGCGCCAGCGCTCCATGATCGCCTCGAGCTCCTTCGAGCGGACCTCCTCGTAGTGCGTGTAGTTCCCGGAGAAGACCGACACGCGCGCCATGTAGATCTCCGCGACGGAGTTCACCGACCACGTCCAGGAAATAACGGTCGTGAGAGACGAGAAGCATTCCGCCGCGGTAGTCTGCGAGGAACTCCTCCATCCAGGTGCGGGCCTCTATGTCGAGGTAGTTGGTGGGCTCGTCCAGGAGCAGGATGTCGGGAGCTTCCAGGATGGCGCGCGCCAGGGCGATCCTCATCTGCCAGCCCGCGGAGAACGAGGGACAGGGGGCATCGAAGTCCTCCGGAGAGAACCCCAGCCCCCGCAGCACCCGGTGGATCGCCTCCGCGCGCGCGTAGTAGCCGCTGGCCTCCAGCCGCTGCTGCAGCTCGTGATGCTTCCACAGCAGCGCATTCCCCTCGGCAGACTCGGAGGAGAGCGCCCCCAGGCGCTGCTCCAGCGCGGCGATCTCCTCCAGGAGCATTTTCCCGCGGGAGAAGGCCTTCTCCGCCTCCTCGCGGAGCGTACAGTCCGTGTGCACCACTCCGGACTGGGGCACGTAGGATACCCGCGTATCCTTCTCCGCCACCACGGTGCCCATGTCCGGGACCGAGAGACCGGCCATGATGCGCATGAGCGTCGTCTTGCCGCTGCCGTTGGGGCCCACGAGGGCCGCGCGTGATCCGGTGGAAATCGTGAGATTCACGGAGTCCAGAAGTTTCCTGTCTCCGAAAGAGACGGAGACACCAGAGAGGCTGACGAGGGGCATCGGGTCCTTCTACGGCGACTGGGTGAAGAACATCACGACGGGTGAAATCCCCATGCGGCTGACCACGAGGCCTTGAATCCCGCCCTTTGCGACAGGCGTGAGCCGGAGCCCGCCTCCCGCCGCCTTGTACAGGAAGGCGACCCCTGACGCGACCGGATCCCTGGGCGCGGCTCCCCCGCTTCCCGCCGTGTCGAAAAGGAAAGAAATGACCCCGTCATAGTCCGCGCCCAGCTCCTTCGAGAGATGCAACGGAAAATCTATGGCCCCTTTCCCTTTCGCGTTCGGGTCGATCAGGGAGGGGACGAGCCGGCCGAAGCCGTCCCAGCTGAAGCGCATGCCTTCCTGGAGCCTGATTGTCCCATAGGCGCTGCTGGCAAGCGTGGCCCCCTTTTTCATCAGCGCGCTGAACAGGTCGGCTCGGCGGTTCTGCTCCGCCGCAATCACCTCCGCCACGTCGTCCTTCATGACGGCGTACAGCCCGGTCACAGGCTGGTCCTTGTAGCGATAGGAAACGTTGATCCGCTCCTCGTCCAGCACGGTGATGCGCAGGTCGGTTCCCGAGAATGTGTACGTGGTCGGCCCGAGCTTCTGCACGTCGGTGTAGCGGAACTCGAAAGTGGAGAGCGGCAGGACCAGCTTCATGACCTTTTCCACCGGATCGGGAAACAGCCCCACGTCCTCGCGGAACAGGGTGAGATCGATGGCTCCCTTTGCCAGCATCTCGCGAAACCAGTCCGGCCTCCACGTGGTCCCCATGATCCTGTCCAGCGTTTCGTCCTGGCTGAGAATCCGCCTGGCCTCCGCGGTGGGGTCCCCCGGCACGGAAAACACTTTCAGGAAGTGCCCGAAGCACCACCCGCTGAACCCGTCCTCCGTCGCCACCTCGTACCAGTAGTCCGTATACGGCTTGATCGTCACCTTCTCCGCCGACCGGCTCACCACCTTGACGAGCTGCTGCCCGCGCAGCTTGTAGACCACCTTGCCGTCCTGCGTCGAGGTCTCGCGGATCGGCAGCGGCGGCGGGTCCTGTTTCATGACGACCGCCCAGCTGGTAAGGTTGTCGGCATAGGTGCGGGCGAACGCTTCCGCGTCTGCCTTTTTCTTGAAGAGACGGACCCGGCCCATCGGGTATTCGCGCGGGCTCTGTTCCCCCGGCACTCTCACCAGGTAGGCGGAATCGATGGGCGCTTCCCGGACGACGGGGACGACCGCGCCCGTCTGCGGTGAACCGTTCGGGTCGCCCCAGAGGACGACGCCGTACCCGACTGCCCGGGCGCCGCAGCCGGCAAGGAGAGAGGCGGCCAGGACGAGAAGTGCGCCGGCCAGCGTTCTGTGCAGCATGACGGATATACTGGGACCGCGGGAGCTTTTTTTCAAGTCCCGGCGGAGAGAATCAGCCCGCCTGTGACCGATGTCCGGCACGAGAACCGCCGTCTCGCACTTGCCGCCCGCAAAAAAAAGCCGTATACACCACACACGCACACGGGGTACCGTGCGACAATCACGCGGAGTACCGTGTGACAATCACGCGGGGTACCGCGGGGGGGAGGAACGCGATGAATGCCCAGGAGACGCTGCGGAAGAGAATTGCGGAGAAGCGGGGCGAGATCATCGAGCTGCAGAGGGCCCTCACCGCGGTGCCGGCACTGGGACCTCAAAACGGAGGAGCCGGCGAATGGGACAAGGCCCAGGTGCTCGTTTCATGGCTCGGCAAGCTCGGGCTGGGTCCCTGCGAGCTCCACCCGTCCCCTGATCCCCGGGTGCCGAAGGGGGAGCGGCCCAACCTCATCGTCACCATTCCCGGACGGGCATCGGACGGCACGTTCTGGATCATGTCCCACCTCGACATCGTGCCGCCGGGTGAGCCGAGTCTGTGGGAGTCCGACCCCTATACGCTCGTCGTGGACGGTGACAGGCTGATCGGCAGAGGCGTGGAGGACAACCAGCAGGGTCTCGTGGCCTCGGTCTTCGCCGCCGTATGCGTCCAGGAGCTGGGTCTCACTCCTGCGCGCACCGTCAAGCTGCTTTTTGTCGCCGACGAGGAAACAGGATCCCAGCTCGGTGTGCAATACCTGGCGGCCAAGCCGGGATTCTTCCGGACGCAGGACAGGGCGCTCGTTCCGGACGGGGGCTCCCCGGACGGTTCCCGCATCGAGATAGCGGAGAAAAGCATCCTCTGGCTGCGCTTCAAGGTCCGCGGGCGGCAGTGTCATGCGTCGACCCCGCAGAAAGGGATCAACGCTTTCGAAGCGGGATCGCACCTGGTCGTGCGCCTGGGCGCGCTGGCGGATCTCTTCCCGGCCACGGACACGCTCTTCGAGCCGCCCGTCTCCACTTTCACTCCCACCAAGAAGGAAGCCAACGTGCCCAACATCAACACTCTTCCCGGTGAGGACGTGTTTCATCTCGACTGCCGTGTGCTTCCCCGGGAGAATCTCGACGAGGTCATGCGGGCGGTGCGGGAGATCACGGGAGGAATCGAGAGGGACTTCGGCGTCACCGTGGAGATACAGGAAATCCAGAAAGAGTCCTCTCCTCCCACGCCGGCGGATGCGCCCCTGGTCGCGTCCCTGAAGCGGGCCATCAACTCCGTCTACGGAGTGGAGGGAGTCACGGTGGGCATCGGAGGCGGGACGGTAGGCGCGTTCCTCCGCAAGAAGGGCATTCCCACGGTCGTATGGAGCAGGCTCGAGGAGGCGGCCCACCAGCCCAACGAGCATTGCCTGCTCAGCAACCTGATGGGAGACGCGCTCGTGATGGGGATGATGATGCTGTCCGAGTAGGGGCTGCGGGAGCCCGCGGACTACGGGCTCGCTCCCGTCCATCCCTGGACTCGCTCGCCCTCGGCATCCCTGCCTATGGCAGGCTGTTGTAGACGATGACGATCCTTCCCTGCTGGAGCAGGGAGATATTCTCCGGCAGCGCGAGAAGCTGCCGGGCCCCTTCCGTCGAAATCACGATGTCCGTGGCTTTGTCACCGAACACCGCGCGCGCCGCCAGGCGCAGCGGCAGCACGCCGGCGCGCAGCGGAACGACCGTGTCGTCCAGTCCCTGCGCATAGCCGACCATGCCCCACCGTGACAGCGCCTGCGGGCTGCACATCTCCTTGTCCAGCAGGAGGTTCATCTGCTCGTCCCAGAGGCGCGGGAAAAGCGCGGGCCGGGCAGCGGTCCTGTGGGTCGTGCCGGATTCGGGCAGGCTCCCGCTGGCCGAGATGAGAAGCCCGGTGAACTTCCTCGTGGTCACGTAGCCGAGCCTGCGCCGGATCGGGGTCTCCCGGGAGGGATACAGCGGAGAGGCGATCCCCTGTGCGCCGAAGAGGGAGAGCGAATAGTGCACGGTGAGCGAGGCGAAGTCCGGCGTGAGATACACCTCGTCCTTGAGCCCTCCACGGGCGAGCTGGCTCACCCGCGCAAAGAGCCCGGGGTCCGCGCCGAGCAGGTCTCCGAAAGTGTGGGATGAGTCCACGGTCACATTCGCGATGGCCCGGATCAGGAAATCCGCCAGCCTCGACTGTATCTCCGTTTCCGCGTCCCCTTTGGCGCGCACCATCGACTGCGTGGCCGGATTGAGCGCGTGCGTGATCTCGACGGCGACCGTCCCCCCCGCCCAGTCCACCCTGCCGGCAACGGCATACCCCGGCTCGGAGACTATCGAGTCGCCGTCCGCGGCAAAGCCGGGACACGCGGCGCACAGGCAGAGGGCGAGGAAAAGGAGGACGTTCTTCATCCTGAGCTCCGCACCGGGGCAACCGGCACCAGCACCTTTGCGCCGATCCGCAGAACGCGCGGAACGAGCCTCGGATTGAACTCCCGGATCAGCTCGACACCCACGCGGTATTTCCTGGCTATCCCCGAAAGAGTGTCCCCCTCCGTCACGAGATGCACGCGGAAGTCCAGAAGGGGCATGGTGGATTCCGCGAGAGCCTTTTCCACCGGCGCGCTGTACTCCCGCGGCACCTTGAGCTCGTACTTGTAGGACGCCGGAGGGGTCATGGGAAAGTTGAGCTCGGCATTGCCGGTGGTCAGCACCTCGAGCGGGACCCCTGATTTCTCTGAGAGGATGCGAAGGTCCACGCACCGGTCAAGCGGGATGCGCGACCAGTCAGGCGACGTATCCCAGCCGACCTCCATGCCGTAGCGGCCCGGATAGCTGAGAATGCGCGTCACGGCAAGGAACTGGGGAACGAATGCCGATGTTTCACGCGGCAGCACGCCCTTTCTCCTCAGCGCCCAGTAGTCACTTCCGGGGTACTTCCGCGCGATTGCGGAGAGCTTTCCGACGCCGCAGTTGTACGCGGCAAGCGCCATGTACCAGTCCCCGAAAATGCGGTAGTTCTCCGCCAGCTTGTCCAGCGAAGCCTCCGTGGCTTTCCAGAAATCCCTCCGCTCGTCCACCCACTGGTCCATGCGCAGTCCATACGGGGACGCCGTATTGCGCATGAGCTGCCAGAGCCCCGCAGCGCCTTTCGGAGAGGTAGCCCGGGCCTGGAAGCCCGACTCCACCGCGGGAAGGTAGCGAAGCTCGGGGGGCAGCCCCCGTTCCGCGATTGCCCGGGTGATGATTGCCCGGTAGCGCAGGCTCCGGTCGAGAACCGCCTGCAGCCAGTCCCCGCGTCTCGCGCGAAGGCCTTCCACGAACCTGTCAATGACATCTTCGTCAGGAAATGTGAAAGAGTACAACTCCGCGCCGAGGTGTCCCTGCGCCGGCGGCAGCGGCCCGCCGTCAACCGGAGCCGGCTCCGACCCGGGGGCGGGCATCTGCGCGGGCGCCTGGAGGGACGCTGGCGGCGCCGATGCTCCCAAATCCGCCGGATACGCGAGTGCGCGTTCCGCGCAAACGCCGTACGGCGGCGCAGGGACGGCCCCGGCCCACACGGAAGCGCTCGCCGCGATGAGGGCGAATCCGAGCGAGATCAGAGCTTTTCGCCCAGGTATATTCCTGCCCATTCCCATTGCCCGTTTATTTCCGGATTGGCGGGGAAATCGACCCGGCGAAAGTACAAGTACCATATGGGCGGACGCATGTTCCAACCGGTTGTCCTGAGCGTGGCCTCGTTGTCGTTGGCGGCGATGTCGAGCTGCGGATCGATCTTCACGTTCGAGCTGGGGAGATAGTTTGTGATGTTGTAACCGACGTTCTCCGACTCTACCAGCAGCTCCTGGCCCCAGGGCTCCTGGAAGAAGTTCACCTGTGCCTGGTATCGCCGCAGCTTCGATATGTTCTTTGTGAGAATTGCATCTTTCACCGCATCCACCAGATCATTCAAGTCAGGCATCGTCCAGTTCTTGTCCGGATAGTAATAGAAGGAAACCTTTTCCATGGCCTCCCGCAGCGCCCTCGAATCACTGGAGATCTGGGTCTGCGTGGTACCGATATACTTCTGGTAGGCCTGGATGGCCTGCTCCCACTCGCCCACCTCCTCGTAGCTTTTCGCCATGTAATACCAGTTGGTGCCGGGGCTCTGATCCGGGAAGCGCGAGAACAGCTCCTTGTAGTGCCCGATCTTGTCCTCGGGATTCGATTCCAGGCTGAGCAGCTCGCGCAGGCATTGCAGGTGGATCGAGCTGCCCTTCACGAGGAGGTCCCCGTAGTTGGAAAGAATTCTGCGGTAGTAGTGAATGGCGATGGGGACCGCCTTCATGTCGCGATACGCGTCCGCCACCAGGAGGAGATAGTAGCCGTTGTACATGTCCGCCGGGTTCTTTTCCACGTGTGTCGTGAGAAAAAGGATCTCCCGGTCGATCCTTCCGGTATTTGCCAGGCCCGCGGCGATCTGCGTGATGAGCACGAACCGATTCTCCTGGTCTTTCTCACGATTGAAGAGCCGGAAGAGCTCCCGTAATTCCTGGTTCTGCTCGAAAGGGCCTATGTAATAGCGCGTGTCGGAAGGCGCGCAGCCCGCGCACAGCGCGGCGATTGCGGCCCCGAGCGTCAGAAGGGCGAAAAAGCGTCTTGCCATTGCCGTGCCGCGAGAGTAGCAGGAACACGAGCGGTTGGCAACAGCAATGGAAATTCGATTCGGGTGACACGCGTCTCGGCGAGACGCGTGTCGGTGTTGGCAAGGCAGAATGGTTCTGTTATTATTCTACAGGCACTCCATGGCTGCGAAAATCACAAAGACACCGACAGGGCTCTCCGTACCTTCTGCGCCCCTGATACCGTTCATCGAGGGAGACGGCACCGGGCCGGATATCTGGCGCGCCGCGCGCCGCGTGTTCGACGAGGCGGTGGGCCGCGCATACGGCCGCACGCGCGCAATCGAATGGGTGCAGGTCCTGGCAGGGGAAAAGGCGTTCCGCGAAAAGGGTGACTGGCTGCCGCCAGAGACCGAAGAGGCGTTCCGCTCGCATCTCGTGGGCATCAAGGGTCCGCTCACCACGCCGGTGGGCGGAGGGATTCGGAGCCTGAACGTGGCCCTGCGCCAGAAGCTGGACCTCTACGTGTGCCTCAGGCCGGTGCGCTGGTTCCCCGGGGTTCCCTCCCCGTCGTGCACCCCGAGCTGGTGGACATGATCGTCTTCAGGGAAAACACGGAAGACGTGTATGCCGGTTTCGAGCTCAAGGAGGGCACCGCGGAGGCGGTCGCGCTCATCGCGCTGCTCAGGCAGAAGTACGGATGGCAGATCCGGGAGGACTCGGGTCTGGGCATCAAGCCGGTGAGCCGCACCGGCTCCGAACGCCTGGTGCGCGCGGCGCTCCAGTACGCGGTCTCCCATGGAAGGAAGAGCGTGACCCTTGTGCACAAGGGCAACATCCAGAAGTTCACCGAGGGAGCGTTTCGGGAGTGGGGCTATGAGCTGGCCCGGCGGGAGTTTGCCGACTCCGTGTTCATCCCTGTTGAAGGCAGCGAGCCGGTCCCCACGCCCGCCGGCAAGGTGCTCGTGAAGGACGCCATCGCCGACAATTTCCTGCAGCAGATCCTCAGCCGCCCTTCCGAGTTCGACGTGGTGGCCACGACGAACCTCAACGGCGATTATATCTCCGACGCCCTGGCGGCCCAGGTGGGCGGCATCGGCATCGCGCCGGGGGCGAATATCAACTACGTCACCGGGCACGCGCTTTTCGAGGCAACCCATGGCACGGCGCCCAAATACGCGGGCAAAGACATGGCGAACCCCTCCTCGGTGATCCTTTCGGGCGTGATGATGCTCGATTACATGGGCTGGGGCGAGGCGGCAGCGCTCATCGAGGGCGCCCTCACCCGGACCATCGCCGCGAAAACCGTCACCTACGACTTCGCGCGGCTCATGGAAGGGGCCGTCAAGGTGTCGACTTCCGAGTTCGCCGACCGTATCGTGGAGAATCTGGGAAAATGAGAACGCGACACAGCCCGCGCTATCCCAACAAGCTTCTCGTGTGGGGCGTGACGGTCCTGCTGGTAGGCGGCGTGCTCCTCCTGTGGAATTTCAAATACCTGCCCGAGCCGGGGGAGTTCTGGCCGGTCCCCGTGATCTTCGTCGGGCTCGTATTTCTCTACATGGCGTGGCCCAGGGGGAACTCGGACCGATGGATCATTCCCGGCATGGTGTTGACCCTCGGGGGAATAGTGTTCCTGCTCATGAACACCGTGCTGAGCGCGCAGAGTCTTGCGCGCATCTGGCCTGTGTTCATGCTCGTCACCGGGATCTCCCTGGTACCGTACGGCCTGCGGAAACACGGGTCCGCGCGGACCGCCATCGTCGTGCCCGGCGTCTTCATTTGCTGCCTCGCGCTGCTTTTCCTCCCGTTCAGCCTGCGTCGGCCCGGCGGGGGACTCATGGCCTTCGTGCAGCAATGGTGGCCCATGATACTTATTATTGTAGGACTTGCGCTGATAGTTTCATTTTTCGCCACCCGTCGGCCGAGTAATAAGGTATGAGCAAACGGCTCATCCTCATAGTCTCTCTCTCCATGATCTTCCTCTCCTCGGCGGGCATCGTCGGGTTCCTGAGCGCGCAGGACGGGGTCGGCCCCACGGTGCCTCCCAAAACCGAGGTAAAAAGCGTGCCCCTGGAGACCCGCTACGCGCCTGACCGGATCTACCGGGCAGGACCCGGAATCGCGTGGCGCGTGTCGCGGGACCTTGGCGTCCTGCTCTCCACTGATGACGGAGAGACCTGGACGGCCCGCAACCAGGGGCTGCCCGTCCGCGCTGTCTACCCCTTCACGGCGGACAAGCCGCCGATCATCACGTGCCTGGCGGTGGATCCATACAACCGGAACCGGCTGGGCGTGTCCACGCTCGACACTCTCTACCTTTCGGAAGACGCGGGGCTCACCTGGGAGCAAGTCCCCCTGAAAGACCCGTTGCGGGCAAATGATCAGATCACCTGCCTTGCACTGTCACCCGGCAACGACAACGGCCTGGCGGTCGGGACCTCTTTCCACGGATTCTTCGAGAGCGCCAACCGTGGCAAGACATGGACCTCCCTGTCCGAACAGCTCGTCCCGCTCCAGTTGGGAGGCGGGAACTACGAGGAGATCGCCTCCCTGGCGTACGATCCCGAGGAGCCTGACCTGATCTGGTTCAACCTCGGCTTCGGCAAGGGACTCTACACGTACCGCAAGGGCGCCCGGAGCGTGGACCGTGTGAACCTCCCCCCCGGACCGGATTCGTCCCCTGTGCGCGACATCTATTTCCGGCGGCAGACGGTCCAGACAGGCTGGTTTCTGGAGACGCGTACGGCGAGCGCCCGATGGTCGCTTTCACACGCCGGCGGCACGTGGAAGATGGTCGAAAAGATCCGGGAAGAAGTCGCGCTCCCGGCGGACAGGATGCAGAGACTGGCGACAGCGGCCAACAAGTACGGCACGTACGTGTCCTCGTTCTCGGCAGGCGGGAATCGCATGCCGGGCCTGCTCGAATTCATCCAGAAACAGGGCCTGAACAGCCTCGTCCTGGATTTCAAGGACGACGAAGGCTACGTCACCTATGACACGGCCCTCCCGGAGCCGATTCGGATCGGGGCGGTGCGCCACCGCTTCAAGATCGATGAGATCGTGCAGACCGCCCACGCGCGCGGGCTCTACCTGATCGGCAGGATCGTGGTCTTTCGTGACAAGCAGCTCTACAACGCGGACAACTTCGCGCACGCCGCGTGGGACCGGAACGGCAAAGGCGCCGTGGCGCTATCTCAAGAAGAGCGTGGACGAAGAGACGGGAGAGGAGTCGTTCTACCAGGGAGAATACTGGGTCGATCCGTACTCCGAATACGTGTGGGACTACAACATCGCCATCGCAAAGGAGCTGCAGGACAAGGGCGTCGACGAGGTGCAGTTCGACTACATCCGCTTTCCCTCGGATGGAGACCTGGGACGCATCACGTGGCGCTTCCGCCGGGAGGGGATGGGAAAGCTGGAAGCGCTGGAATCATTTCTCGCCAAGGCGCGGGAGTCCCTGTCCATTCCCCTCTCCACAGACGTCTATGGATACTGCGGCTGGGCCCGGATCTCCAACTGGGTTGCACAGAACATAGAGATGTTCTCCCGCTATGTGGATGTCGTGCAGCCGATGTTCTATCCCTCGCATTTCCCGCGTGATTTCCTCGGTTCCATGGAGTACCTGCCGCGGGCAAAGTACATCTACCAGGAAGGCACCAGGCGCGCGGCGTACATGGTGGAAGGACGGAGCATCATCCGCCCTTACGTACAGGCTTTTCGCATCGGCGGAGAGCTCGCTTTCAATCAGCACGTGTACTCCGCCTACCTCGTGAACCAGGTGCAGGGTTCGCTGCAGGGCGCGGCATCAGGTTTCACTCTCTGGAACGCTTCCAATGACTACTACATGGTCACCGTGCCGCTGGGTCCCGATCATCCAGGGAACGGCGGGCGGCACCGTCGCGGGGGGCGACGGCACTGTCGCAATGAGCGACAGCAATGTCGCCAGGAGCGACAGGAATGTCGCCAGGAGCGACCGCCGAATGTCGCCAGGAGCGACAGCGAATGTCGCCAGGAGCGATCTGGCAAACACCCCCGAGGACAAGAGGTGAAGCGGACGGGATTCGCCCGGTCCCTGCCTTTTGTCCTGGTCGCGCTCGCGCTGGCCGGATGCGCGACAACAACCTCCGGGCCCCGGGCCGGCACGCCGGAGAAGAAGGCCGCCGTGCTCGCCCAGGCGCTGCGGCTCACGGAGATTGCGTCCCCTGCCTCCTTGACCGAGGCTGCCGGAATACTCGCCTCCCAGGAAATCGCGGGGATGCCGAACACCGAGGAGCTCATTTCCCTGGGGGACGCGCTTTTCAGGCAGCTCTATCCTGAGCTCAACAATCCGTTTCCCGCGGGCGCGCCCCCTCTGTCGAGCGGCGGAGCGGATGCAAGCAACTTTTTTGCGCGAATAGTGCCCGCCATCGCGCTCATTTTTTCTGCCGGACCTCTGGACGTCGCCCAGGCGGCGGATCTCAAAGCCGGCCTGGCAGCCGCGGACACATTGAACACGGCTTCGGTTCTCCCCCCCTATCTGCGGGGACTGCTCCTGGAAAGAGAAAGCGGAGCCGCGGCGGCCGGCGCGCGCGCCGAATTCGAGGAGAGCCTCCGCCGCGCACCTTCTTTCTACCCGGCGGCCGGCAGACTCGTCGATTCCATAGTTGCGGGGGGCACGGCGGCGCGCGAGCTGCCGCTGCTGGAGCGGCTCGTCTCGTCGCTGCCCACGGCGCCGCTCCGATACTCGGCGCTGGCGCGCGCCGCATTGGCTGCCGGCCAGCCTCAACGGGCCGCCGACGCGGCGGCACAGGGCCAGCTCGCGGTTCCGGACGACCCCGGGTTCGTCCTGCTTCGCGCACGGGCTTTCGAGGCCCTCGGCGACTGGTACCAGTCCCTCTGGCTTCTCGACACGATACTGAGGCTGCACCCCGACCACGCGGCGGCCGCCTTCATGAAGGCACGGCTCCTCTATGAGAAGCAGAAGGACAGCGGGGATGCCATCGCTGTCCTTCTCGACGCGGAGAAGCGATTCCCGACCGATGCCTCGTTTCCCGAGCTGCGGGGGCGCATCCTCCTGGAGACCTCGCGCAGTGAGGAAGGGGTTGCGGCCCTCACCCGGGCGATTTCGCTCGAACCGGGCAGGATTTCCACGCTGACCCTGCTGCTGAAGCAGGCGGTGCAGACGGGGAGCTGGACCACGGCATCCTCCCTGCTCGCGCAGATACCGGAGCAGGCCCGCACGCCGGAACACCTGCGGCTCGGATGGCAGACAGCCTCGAATCTCGGAGATCATGCGCTTGCCATCACCTACGCGCAGGCCCTGGAGCGCGTCACGCCCGGCGCGCAGCCGCTCGCCCTCGAGGCAAGATCGATGGCCGCTGCCGGGCGCGGCCCCGAGGCCCTGCAGGTGGTGACGAAAGCCCTGACCATCGCGGACACACCGGCGCTCCGCAGCGAGCTGTACGTGATCCGGTCTACCGCGGGCTCCGCAGATCCCCTGCGCGATCTCCGCTCCGCGCTCCTGGAGGACCAGAACAGCGTCGAGGCGCTCCTCGCCATGTCCGACCTGCTGGCGAAACAGCAGGAATACAGAAAGGCCATGGAATATGCGAAGCGTGCCGCAGGGCTCTCCCCCGGGAATGCGGGCATCACGCAGCGGGCGGCGGATCTGGAAAGACTGGCCGAATCAGGACAATAGACCCCGCGCCCATCACCGTGCGCCTGCCCGCGCACCGAGGCGCGCCCTTTCCCCTCGGGAAAAAATCCAGAGAGAACCCCCGCCGACCGCGAGAAGCGCGGCGATCATGAGGAAGATGCCGCCGAGCGGGAGCACGCCGGCGGAGTAGAGGAATGTTCCGATCGAGGGACCGATCAGTCCCCTGATGCCGAAGCAGGTGGTATTGAATCCGATATACATGGAAAAATTGGATCTGTCGGAGAGCGCGATAATGCAGAAGATGGGAACAAGGTCCCATCCGGCATTCACGATGCCGGAGAGAATGCTCATGGGCAGGAGCTGGGAGCTCGTGCGCGCCAGACCGAGCGCCGCGAACCGCAGCGCAAACAGGAATACGACGACGGTGAGCACGGTGAAGCTGTTGAACCGCCGGAGCGCCTTTGCCCAGAGATAATAGCCGGCGATGCTTGCCACCGACACGACGGTCCCCAGGAGAAAACTGGCCTCGCCGTACCCCAGGTGGAGGAAGTCCACGAGCCAGATCGGCTCCAGCGGGACCGCGAGCTTGTCGGGGGTTGCGCAGAGGAAGAGGATCCCCATGAACAGGAGGAACGGGGCGTTCCGCGTGACGGTTCGGAACGCGCCGAGGAAGGACTCGGGAGATCTCGACCGAACGGCAGGTTCCCGGCGGACCCGTACACCGGCAAATATGAGCGCCGACAGCATGCCGAATACCGCGGCCGCGAGGAAGAGCCAGCGCACAATCGTCTCGTTGGCGTGGAGGAGAATGCCCGCGCACGCCGACAGGGCGGTCGACACGGCCATGATGACGATCCGTATGTTGCCCATGAGCCGCCCGCGATGGGCGTCGCTGTAGTTCGTCCGCATGATGCTCGAATAGGCGGGCCCTCCCAGGTTGACCAGGAGGTTGAACAGGGACACGACGACGAGGTACGCCGCCGGGGTCCGGACAAAGGCAAGAACCCCGATCAGCGCGCGCGCCGCCAGGGAAGGCCAGAGCACGAAGGGCATTTTTGCCCGGCTGTCCGCAAGGTGGCCGAACAGGACCCCGAAGAGCGCGCCCACGAATTGCATCGTCACCATGGCCGTGATGCCTGCCGGGCTCATCCCGATTCTCCGCGCGACGATGGGGATCAGCGGGAGAGCGAGGCCGGCAAACGCGCCGTAGCACGCCGCTGCCGGAAGATCCTTCGCGAACGTCATTCGATCCGTGAGGGGAAGCCGTGCGAGGTATGATCTCAACATCCGGGATTCATTCTATGCGGCGTTCACGCCTGCCATCCGTGCTCCGCAAGCCAGTCGACAGATTCGCACACCGCCTCCAGGGAGGTGTAGCGCGGCGCATAGTGAATGAGCCGGGCCGCTTTCTCCGCGCTGCAGTTGGGGCTGTGGGCGATGTGGTCCCCGGTGGCCTCGGCATCCCGCGGCGTCACCGTCTTCCGCCATTCTTCCCACGGCAGATAAGAAAGCTCCGCCTCGTGCCCGAACCACCGGGACAACCGCTCCGCGTACCCGCGGAGGGTCAGGGCAGCCGGGGAAACGACGTGGAAGCTCTCCCCGATTGCCGCGGACCTGTACTGCATGGCGCGGCAGAATGCCTGGGCGACATCGTCTGCATGGACATGGTGCACGGTTTCGAGCCCGAGGTTGGGCAGGAGGAGCTGCTTCCCTTCGGCCAGAGTCCTGAAGACATCCGCATTGAAATTGCCCGCCGGATTCAAAGGGACCCAGCCCGGGCCGACGATGTGGCCGGGATGAAGGATCGCGGCGGGAAAGCCGGTTCGATGTGACATTTCAAGCAGCCATGCCTCGATGGCCGCCTTGCGGATGCCGTAGTCCCCGAAGGGCCTCCTCGGGCCCGCTTCGGTGGTAGGCACAACCTCGCTGTGGCCGTGCACCCAGATCGTGCCGCAGAAGAGGAATTGACCCACCTTCCCTTCCAGTTTTTCCACGAGCTGCCGCGCGCTTTCCAGGGTAAAGCAGATCAAATCTACGACCACGTCGGGCTTCAGGGCCGCGATCCGGGCGCCGAAGGACCCTGCCCCTTCCTCCTGGGCGCGATCCGTCTTCTGCTGTTCGACGAACTTCCAGATGCCGGGATTCCGGTAGGGCTTCCGCGCTCCGCGGCTCAGGGACACCACGGCATGGCCTTCCTGTACCAGGCGGGGAATGAGATACGTGCCGATATGCCCGGTTCCGCCGATGACCACGATCTTCATGATGAGCTCAGGATATTCCACGGGAAGAGTCTTCGCAATTGCCTACCCTTTCCCCCGCGCGAACAGGTACGTCACGCAATCGCGCACGACCACCTGAAATCGATTCCGTCCCTGGCGGAGCTCCCACGCGAAATCCTTGGGGCAGTCGTCGTAGCCAGGGCTTCCGCTCAACTCCGCGGGGTACCGCGGAAGGGCGGAGTTGGCGAGGTCGGCCGAGCCAGGGCTTCCGCTCAACTCCGCGGGGTACCGCGGAAGGGCGGAGTTGGCGGAAGGCCGACCAAGGCACGCCCCTGCGCCGGGGACGTGGCGGGCAAAGCAGCCGAGACTGTAGAAAAGGGGCGGCCTGAAATCAGGAGCAATGGTGACGAGGGGGACCTTGCGCGGTCCCTCAGGGAGCTGCGCCGGCCCGGCCCCGCACCGGAGTTCCACCTCCTCTCCCCTCCCTCCTTCGATCCAGGCGTAGGCGAAGAGAAGCCGCGGCACGCGTTCGCTGATGAATGAAAGGGCGCGGCAATTGGCGACATACAGATAGAAGTCTCCGAAAAAGGACATGTTCTGCCACCCGCCGAGCGCAGCGGCAATCGCGAGATGCGAAATATTGTTGAGGCCGATGGCGAACCTGGTGTCCGGGTGCCTCTCCGCCAGCTTCTGCAACGCCTCCACCCAGAGGCCGTCGTCGAGCAGGACAGGAGGCAGCGGCAGCCAGCGATAGCCTGCATGCAGGAAGAGCTCCCGCGGATCGATCCTGCCGGGATCGGCCGCAACAAAGGGAACAGGAGCGCCATCCCCGGGCTCTTGTCGAGGCGCCATTGCCTGCCTGTGCGCAAGCACGGCGAGATCGTCGGGACTGATGACGCTCCCGGTATTCCGAAGAGGCGTCAACTCAGGCGGCTCGGCCGGCGGTCGACAGGAAGACAAGAATGCCTCGCCCAGGAATGCATAGAGCTCGTTCTTGGCCTTCTTGAGCTGGGAAGGCGGAACAAACACCTCGTCGTCCGCAAGGCCTGTCTCATTCGCAAATGACAGGTTTCCCGGCATGAAGACCGAGTCCCCGGATTCTCCCAGCATCCGTGCAAGTATTTCGACAAATGGCCTTTTCCTGGATGCCGCATCAATCGTCACGACCTGCTCGAAAACAGGGTACCCGGCGATCCGCACGGAAAAAACGCCTGACCTGCGCTCACCGTCCCTGGCGGCACTCGACAGGCCCACGCGCATGTCGAGGGGGACCCTGTAGAGCGGAAAGCCGGTCTCCTTCGGCATGGGAAGATCGAGGAATCGTGAAGAGAGATGCCGTATCTCGGCGCCGGGCGGCGGCAGGGCCGACCCTTCTCCCACATCGACGCTCACGGTCTCCCCTGCCCGGGCGAACTTCTTCTCACGGCCGGCCTTCATGATGCGGGATACGGAAAAGATCAGCGGCTCCCGGTCTCCCTCAGGGAAGAAGCCGAGGCCATCTCGCAGCGAGAGGTCCGCGCCCAGACGAATGCGTATTTCCCCTGCGCGCGCGCTTTCCACAGTGCCGAGCCTCGATCCCCTGTGCCCCGGGTAGCGTTGATCGATGAGCCGCGAGCCTGCTGAGCCGTGCAGCCAGCCGGTGGTCTTCTCCCGGGCAAAGCCGAGGTCAGCCCTGCGCACGAGCTCCGCGTATTCCTGCTCCGGCAAGTCTCTTCCGCGATCCAGGATCTCGCGGTACAACCTGGTCACGTTGTAGGCATACTCGGGTGACTTCATGCGGCCCTCGATCTTGAGGGCGTCGATCCCGATGTCCGCCAGCGCGAGCACTTCACGACCCAGGAACAGGTCGCGTGCGCTGAAATAATATCCGGCCGGACCTTGAAGCCTCCCGCGTTCTCCCGCCTCGGCGTGGAAAAGGCTGCGGCAGATCTGGGCGCAGTCCCCACGGTTGGCGGATCTTCCCGTCAGCGCGGACGACGCGAGGCAGGCCCCCGAGAAACTGTAGCAGAGCGCTCCGTGAATGAAGACCTCGAGCTCGATGCCGTGATGCCGCTGCCTCAATTCGCGGATATGCTCCAGGGTAAGCTCGCGGGAGAGGATGACCCGCCGGATGCCCATCTCTTCCGCCACGCGCAGACCCGTGTCGTTGTGGACCGCCATCTGGGTTGATGCATGGACGGGGAGGCCGGGAAATTCCTTCCTCAACAAGTCGTACACGCCGAGGTCCTGGACAATGACGCCGTCCACGGAGAGGGCGGCCAGCCAGTAGAATGTCTCGAAAAGCCGGTCGAGCTCCGCTTCGCGGACAACGGTGTTGACCGCGACGTATACTTTCCTGCCCGTGTCCGCCGCGAGCTGACGGATCCTCCGAAGCTGATCCATCGAGAAGTTCTGCGCCGCCTTCCGCGCGGAGAACTCCTTCAGCCCGAGATACACACCATCCGCACCGGCCGCGAACGCGGCGTGTGCGGCGAGAAAGCTGCCGCCGGGGGCGAGGAGCTCCGGCTTCTTCATCTGCCCGCCCTGCCTGACAGCTTTGCCACGGCCTCGATGTGGGAAGTCTGTGGATAGAAATCGAACAGCCGCACGTCATCCAGCAGGAAAGCGCTCTCGCACAGCGCGCCGAGGTCCCGGGCAAGAGTGACGGGATTGCAGGAAACGTACACGAGGCGCCCGACGGCCGCGCCGCACAGCCAGGCGCGCACCTCGGCGCCCAGCCCGGCCCGCGGCGGGTCCACGACGACAGCGTCGAAGGGTCCCCGCGCCGCTCCCGACGTGATCCACTGCTCCACGCCCATGGGGAAGAACTCGTGGGCAGGTCCGACGACATTGCGACGTGCGTAGGAGAGGCTCATGGCGCTCGACTCGACGCAGGTGATGCGGGGGAAACCCTCGGAAAGGAAAGAGCCGAAGAGCCCGACTCCGCAGTAGAGATCAGCGGCCGTGCTTCCCGCGAGGCCTTCCAGGGCCCAGGGGACGAGCCTGTCCAGAACCGCGAGATTGGACTGGAAAAAACAGCCGACGGAGAACACGATCTCCCGCCCGCAGACGCGCGTGGTGAGGTCGCGATGGTCATCGATTCCTTCCGTGGCCACGGAGTCACCGTTGCTGAACACGGTGAACCGGTCGAGGTTTTCCGGCACGCGCACCGAGCCGTCGAACACCCCGTCGATGGGGCGCGCCACGATGGGGCAGGTGTCTACGGGCACGATTCGATTGCTCCCGGCGCCCATGTAACCGAGCCGGCCGTCGCCGTCCCGATGCACTTGTGCCCGGGCGCGCGATCCCAGCGGCGCGGAAGGCTCGATCTCGATTGTGTCACGCGCAATCCGGCCGGTTCTCCGCAGAGCTTCGCGGACGATATTCACTTTTTGCGCGAGCTGCTCCTCGTAGCGGATGTGCAGCCAGTCACAGCCGCCGCACACACCGGCGAGCCGGCAGGGCGGCGGAACGCGGTGCGGAGACGGCTCGAGCACCTCCAGGAGCGCGGCCCGGTCGAAGTCCTTTCGCCGCTGCACCACGCGCACGCGCACCTTTTCCCCGGGCAGTACCCCGGGAACAAAAACGGCCTTCCCCTCCGCGTGTCCGAGTCCCTCGCCGCCGGCGACGAGCTTGAGGATCGAGAGCTCACTCACGGAAAGAAATGCCCCTCCACCACGCCGACAAGGATTCCCACGCCGCCTCCTGTGCGGACCCCGAGTGTAGCACCGGGGTCCGTGCGGGAACAAGAAGAATCCGCGGAATACGGGAGTACCCGTTCGGGGAATACGCCGTACCGCGGCGCATCTCCTGAAAAGCTACATTTCCGTAGCATGTGTCCCCGTTTTCCTACATTCACGTAACACGAAGAGATTGAGCGTCGTGAGACAGAATGGCCTAATCACCTATGTCATATACAATTATGGGAATTCCACATTCTGGCATGGAACTTGCTATTCAATAAGCGGGGAGTAATATCCCCAACCCCCCTCCTGTGGCGTTCGGCCGAAGCCCAGGAGGGGCTATAAAACAAGGAGGAATACATGAGTATCGGCAAGACACCGAAGGAGATCGTGTCGTTCATCGCGACGGAGAAGGTGGAGGTCGTGGACCTGCGGTTCATGGACTTCCCCGGCCTGTGGCAGCACTTCTCCATTCCCGCGCGGGAGCTGACCGAAGAGGTCTTCGAGAAGGGGCTCGGCTTCGACGGCTCGAGCATCCGCGGCTGGCAGGCGATCAACGAGTCGGACATGCTCGTGAAGCCGGTGGCGGACACCGCGTTCGTCGACCCGTTCCTGGCGGCGAAGACCCTCGTGGTCATCTGCAACATCTGCGACCCGCTGACCGGAGAGGACTACACGCGCGACCCGCGCAACATCGCGCGCAAGGCGGAGGCGTTCCTGAAGGGCACCGGCCTGGCCGATACGCCCTACTTCGGACCCGAGTGCGAGTTCTTCATCTTCGACGACATCCGCTACGACCAGAACGAGCACGAAGGCTACTACCACATCGACTCGGCCGAGGGACGGTGGAACACGGGCCGGCAGGAGAACCCCAACCTCGGGTACAAGATCCGCTACAAGGAAGGCTACTTCCCCGTCCCGCCCAACGACACGCTGCAGGACATCAGGAGCGAGATGATGCTCACCCTGGAGTCCATCGACATCCCCATCGAGGCGCAGCACCACGAGGTGGCCACGGGCGGCCAGTGCGAGATCGACATGCGCTTCAACAACCTGCTCACCATGGCGGACAACGTGCTGAAGTACAAGTACGTCGTGAAGAACACGGCCAAGAAGCACAACAAGGTGGTGACCTTCATGCCCAAGCCGCTGTTCGGGGACAACGGCAGCGGCATGCACGTGCACATCTCCCTGTGGAAGGGCGGCAAGAACCTCTTCGCCGGTGACGGCTACGCGGGGCTCTCCCAGATGGCGCTGCACGCAATCGGCGGCCTGCTCAAGCACGCGCCGTCGATCCTCGCCTTCGCCACCCCGACGACGAACAGCTTCAAGCGGCTGGTGCCCGGGCTTCGAGGCGCCGGTGAACCTCGCCTACTCGCGGCAGGAACAGGAGCGCGGCCATCCGCATCCCGATGTACTCACCGTCGCCCAAGGCCAAGCGGCTCGAGTTCCGCTGCCCCGACCCGAGCAGCAACCCGTACCTCACCTTCTCCGCCATGCTCATGGCGGCGCTGGACGGGATCCAGAACAAGATCGACCCGGGCCAGCCGCTGGACAAGGACATCTACGACCTGCCGCCCGAGGAGCTGGCCGCGGTGCCCAAGACCCCCGGGTCCCTCCGCGAGGTGCTCAAGGCGCTGCAGAACGACCACGAGTACCTGCTGAAGGGCGACGTGTTCACCACGGACGTGATCGAGACCTGGATCGACTACAAGATGAAGAACGAGGTGCTCGCCCTGGACCTGCGGCCGCACCCGTGGGAGTTCATGCTGTACTTCGATATATAATTCAGGTCCTCCTGCCTCCGACGGGGCCCTCGCGCGAGGGCCCCGCTTTTTCTCCGATTCCGTCAGGCGCCGGCCATCGTCCCCGTGGACAGGTAGTGGTCAAGCTCGGATTTCCGACTGGCGAGCATTCTCCTGTATCCCTCCACGGAGAACCTGCGCCGCAGAATCTGCCCGCCCAATCGAGAGGTCGATGTGAACAGCATGCGCCAGGTGAGATCCGTGGAGGCGGCATCTCCTGCCTCCAGGGAAATGCTCAGGCGTACCACGGCGCTTTGGCCGCTCACGATCAGGTACTCTATGAACCTGTTCGGCTCATAGGTGATCGTGGTCCATTTCGTTTTCTGCCGGAACGGTTCAACCGTCGTGAAGACGGCGTCTTTTTCAGCGACCCCGGAGCCGGAGTAATGCATCGTGCATGACCACCCGGGCAGCCAATCGTATTCACGTACCGGGCAGAGGAGAGGGAACACCTGCTCCGGCACCCCTTTCACATTGAATCTTTCGATCCGTTCGAATCTTTCGCCTTTCGACCATTTCGGTTTCATGCGGAAAAGCTAAACTGTGAAGCGGTAGACGGGTCAAACACTATTTGTTGATTTTTTGAATCAGCTTTCTGATATCCGCGACGCCAAATCCGAGGTAGCGCAGGAATCGCCGGTGCGCCTCCGGCGACGCTTTCTCGAAAACCCGGTGCACTCCCGCATAGTTTCCCGCCGTGATGCCCGCCTTTTCTCCCAGGCCCTTCAGCAGGCGC
This sequence comes from uncultured Spirochaetota bacterium, assembly GCA_963734545.1. GTDB lineage: Bacteria > Spirochaetota > Spirochaetia > SZUA-6 > Fen-1364 > Fen-1364. The sequence goes on from CAVTHO010000004.1 coordinate 768,742, forward strand.
AGCCCCGGCCCGGCGCCTTTCAGTGTTCCATCCTCCTCGAGCATCCCGAGAATCGCTTTCTGCTGGTCCTTCAGCGCGTCGATCTGGCCATTGATGGCGAGCATGCGGGAGAGGAGGATGGGAATGACGCCTTGGTCAGGCCGTGACAGGTAGCCCCCTATCTTTTCCAGGGGAACTCCGAGACCGCGGAAGAGCATGATCTTTTCCAGTCGGTTCTTGTCCTCCTCGGAGTACAGCCTGTAGCCGGCCTCCGATCTTGCGGAAGGAGAGAAAAGCCCGAGGGAATCGTAGTACAGCAGGGTCGAGCGCGAGACCCCAAAAAGCCTGCCCAGCAGGCCGATCGTGTACATGGGCTCCCGGCTACTTCACGTACTTGCGCGCTGCCCGCTGCAGCTCCGCGATGGTCCTGTCCACGTTGAGGTCGCAGACGAAAAGCGCCATGGCGTCCTGGATGTCGTTGACCCAGGACTCGGCCGCCGCGGCGCCATGCGTCACGCTCGGCACGATCGTGTCCGACCGGAAGGAATCCATGGCGGACTTCTGGTAGACGTCATAGAGGGTCCGGTCCCCGTCCGTCCGGGAGGGGATGGAGCCTTTCTTCGGGTTGAACGCGTCCTGCCCTTCGCGGGACGCCGCCACCGTCAGCCACTGGACCGCCGCCTCCCGGTCCGGGGCCCCCCGGGGCAGGCCGAAGGAGTCCGAGAGCATGAGGAAGCTGCCCCGGGTGCCCGGTGAGGGCGCCCAGCCGAACTCCTTGCCCGGGGTCAAGCCCTTTGCCTTGAAGTATCCCTCGGCCCAGTCGCCCATGATGGTCATGGCGCACTTGCCGTCGATCACGTACTGCACCGCCGCGTCCCAGCTCAGCGCGCCATGGTCCGTGTTCACGTATCTCAGGAGAGAGGCGAACCGGGTGAGGGCGGCCCGCACCTCGGGGCCGCTCCAGTCCGTCGCGCCCGACCAGAGACCCTGGTACTTCGTGGGCCCCATGGTTCCCAGGAGCACGCTTTCCAGCAGGTGGACGGAGGCCCAGATGCCGTTGTCCCCGAGGGCCAGCGGGGTGATGCCTGCGCGCGCAAGAACATCAGCCACCTCGAGCAGACCCTCGAGACTGTCCGGCGGCGTGAGATGGTGTTCCGCGAAGATCTTCCTGTTGTACCAGAGGATGTTGGATCGATGGATGTTCACGGGAACGCTGTAGATTTCCCCCTTGTACGAAATGATCTTGACCAGCCCGGCGGGGAAAGCGTCCAGCCAGCCGTTGTCGCGGAAAAGGAACGTGATGGGCTCCATCTTGCCCGCCACCACCCAGGAGTCGATCAGCTCGTGGCCGGCGTGGACCTGGAACGAGTCGGGAGGGTTCCCTCCCCGCATCCGGGTGACCAGCACGGACTTCGCATTGGAGCCCGCTCCGCCCGCAACCGTCGCGTTGATGATACCCACTCCGGGATGCTTCTCATGGTAGATGTCGAACATGGCGGCAAGTCCCTCCGCCTCGCCCCCGGCGGTCCACCAGCTGAAGATCTCGAGGGTGCGTCCCCCGGTAGACTCACGGGCGCCGCCGGCAAAGAGCCCGCACGCGCACGCGGCGAAGATGAACACGGCGCACAAGATGCGCAGTCGTTTCACGATAAGCTCCCTTCTCGAGCGTCCCGGCCGGCCCGCGCACAGGCGCGGCGCGCACCGCGCGTGCTAGAGTCCATGGCGCCGCATCTTTGCATAGAGCGTCTTCCTGCTGATCCCCAGACGGGCCGCGGCGCGGGAGACGTTTCCCTTGTTCGTTTCGAGCGCCGAGCGAATCAACTCTCTTTCCAGCTCGTTCATGTGACGACTCATCGTCGTGGGCAGGTCGCCGAGAAGGGGGATCTCCCGCGCGCTCCCTCCCCCCTCGCCCAGCTCGAGGGTCGAAATCTCCTCTCCCTCGCTCAGGATGACCGCGTTGGTGATGACGTTGCGGAGCTGGCGGATGTTTCCGGGCCACGGGTGCGTTTCCAGGCGCTGCATGAGGGCATCGGGGATGGTGCGCACGGCGCGGCCGTAGGTGGCATTCGCCTCCTCCACGAAAAGCCGCACGAGCTCGGGGATGTCCCGGGCGCGATCCCGCAGGGCCGGCAGGCGAAGGGTCACCGTGCTGAGGCGGTAGTAGAGATCCTCGCGGAAGACGCCGCTCGACCGCAGCGTGGTGATGTCCTTGTTTGTCGCCGCAATGAGGCGGCAGTACACGGAAACGGGCTTTGTGCCGCCTACCCTCTCCAGCGTGCGCTCCTGAAGCACCCGGAGCAGCTTGGCCTGCATGGCCAGGCTCATGTCCCCGATCTCGTCGAGAAACAGCGTCCCGTTTCCCGCCAGCTCGAACCGCCCGATCTTGCGCGCTGCAGCGCCTGAAAAGGCGCCTTTTTCGTGGCCGAAGAGCTCGCTCTCCAGCAGGTTCTCGTTGAGGGACGCACAGTTCAGCCCGATGAACGGCCGGTCGCGGTAGACCCCCGTGTAGTGGACCGTCTTTGCCACTACCTCCTTGCCGGTGCCCGTCTCACCCAGGAGCAGCAGCGGGACATCGGAATCCTTCACCTTTTCGACCACCCGCTCGATCTCCCGCACCTCGGGGGAGCAGCTTCTGGCCAGGCGCACCCGCGTGGCGGAACGCAGAGATTCTCGAAAAGCGAAGGTCGCCATCCGATCGTTCATCGCGGACCGTTCCTTTTCCAGAACGGAGAGCAGCAGCGGATGATCGATGGGTTTTGAAATGTAGTTGGACGCGCCTGCCTTCATGCACTCCACTGCGCTCGTCACGTCCCCGTGCCCCGTGATGATGATCACGGGAATCGACGGCTCCTCGGCCTTCAGCTCCCGCAGGAACGCCACCCCGTCCTCCTCGCCGAGCCGCAGGTCGAGGAGGAGCAGATGGATTTCGGCGCGCGCGAGGATCTTCCGGGCCTCCGCCGCGCTCGCCGCTTCCTGCGTATGGTAGCCCTCGAGCCCCAGGAGCTTGGCAAGCCCGCTGCGAAGGCCCGGCTCGTCATCCACTATCAGGATGTTCATGTACACAGAGGACTACCTCCACCTCGGTACCCTTTTTCGGCACGCTCGCCACCCGGATGTCGCCGCCGGCCCGCTTGACGATGGCAAAGGAGATCGACAGACCGAGGCCGTTGCCCTGCGTTGCCAGCTTCGTGGTGAAAAAGGGATCGAAGATGCTCTTCATGTTGGCGGGGTCGATGCCGGCGCCGTCGTCCGCAATGGAGAGCAGCGCCCGGCCGTCACTGTCCCGCGAGGTGCTCATGCGGATGGCACCGCCGTCCTCGCAGGCCTCGCAGGCGTTCAGAAGGATGTTGAGAATGACCTGCTTGAGCTCGTCCGGTGCGCAGACCACCGCGGGGAGCCCGGGCGCGAGATCGAGCGAAAGGCTCACGTGCCGGCGGGCAAGGGTGAAACGCAGCACCTCCGCCGTTTCCCCGGTCACCTTGTTCAGATCTGCCCGCGCCTCGCGGCTCCCCGTGGGCGCCGAATAGGCGCGGATGCGCGCAATGAGGGCGGCAATACGATTCGTCTCGCTCTCGATCCACGAGAGAGAGTCGAGCTTGTCTCCCTCCCGCTCCACCGCCTTCAGGTAGTTCACGTGGGAGAGAATCGACCCGAGCGGATTGTTGATCTCGTGCGCCATGCCCGCGGAAAGGATCCCGAGGGAGGTGACCTTGTCCGCGATGGTCATCCCGGCCCAGAACCGCTCGGCGGCGGTGATATCCTCCAGCACGATCAGCGACCCCCGCCTGCTCCCGGAGAGCGCGATGGTGGATATCTTCGCGGTGAAGTGCAGGGGCTGATCGCCCGGCCGCGCCATCTCCAGGCCTTCCACGACCGATTCCCGGTCGAGCGCGAAGGACATCCCGTCCAGACGGCCTCCGCGCAGCGTCATGCAGCGCTCCAGCACGTCGCGGAACGGGAGGCCCCGCAGGGCGGCGAATTCAGTGGACAGCAGCGAGGCGAAGTAGCTGTTGCAGAACTCGATGGCCCCCGCCGCGTCGGTCACGACCACGGCCGCCTTGATGCTGTTCATGATCCGCTCGTTGTACGCGTGCAGCAGGCTGATCTGCTCGAGCTGGTCCGCGATGATCAGGTTCTCCCGGATCAGGGTGCTCACCATTTCGTGAAAGGCGCCGGCGAGGAACCCGATCTCGTCACGGGACCGGATTGCCAGCTCGCCCATCTCGCCCGTGTCCATGTAGCGATGCAGCCACTGGCTCAGGCGGCTGAACGGAGCGATGACGGGAGCCGTGATGCCGGCCGCAAGGAAGAGGGACGCGGCCAGGGTCACGAGAAACGCGGTGAGGTAGGAGAGGAGCACGGAACGCACGTACACCCGCTCGGCAAGGAGCGAGCGGGAGGAGACGAGATACAGCTTGTCCGGAAGATCGGCGGAGAGCGCGCGGGAGTACACGCTGTACGGCTGGTCACCGAAGCGCATTGCCCTGGCCGTGGAGGGGACCTTCCGTTTCGAAGGATCGCAGCGAGGAGACCGAGCCGATGGGGGTCTTGCCGACGAAGAAGGCGATCTCCGTTCCCGTGCTTTCCCAGTTCTCCTCGGACAGGCGCTTCTGCACGTCCGTCACCAGGTACAGGTGCCGCGCGGCGCCCCCCGGAGTGTCGACGGTGGCACCGGTGACGAGGAAAAGGCGCAGCACGCCGGCCCGGTCCGTGGCGGTGACGAACTGGTTGCGCGGGAAGCGATAGTCCTCCGGCCGCAGCCGCTCGAGGGGGAAGTCATCCGCTGCCTGGCCGATGCCGGCGCGCACGTCCACCACGACAGTGCCCGGGTCCGCCGCCAGGACGATGCGGTCCGCATTCGTCAGGCTGATGAAGTAGCGCATCAGCTCCTGCAGGGAGTCCACGGAAGCCGCGGCCACCTGCGCGGTCTGCAGGGAAAAACGGAGATGATAAATGTCGGTGTACAGCCTGTGCTTCAGCTCCTCCACGTTGGCCCGCGCGCGATCCCAGTCCCTGCGGAGGTCAGTCTCCATGGCGTCACGGGTCCCGGAGACAAAAGAGACGAGGGTGAAGGTGCCTGTCACGGCGATCTGCAGGAGAAGCGTGACGAGGATCCCGGTGAGGAGCTTTGTCCTGAGTCTCATTGCCGTGACATGCGGAGGGGCGGCCGGGGGGCCGCCCGCGCCCCGCTAACGGCGGGCACGCCGCGCGGTCACATCGAAGATCACGGCTGCCGCCAGCACCGCGCCCCGGACGATGTACTGGGACGAGATGTCCGTGCCCATGAGGTTCATGCCGCTCGTGAGGGCGATGTACACCACCGCGCCGACCAGCGATCCCATGATCTTTCCGACGCCCCCTGCTGCCGATACGCCGCCGATGAACGCCGCGGCAATGGAATCCAGCTCGAACAGGGTTCCGGCGGTGGTCGTGGCGGACTGGAGGCGGGAAGCGAAAAGCATTCCCGAGAGCCCCGAGAGCATCCCCATGGATCCGAAAACGAGATACGTGATCCTCTTGACGCTGATGCCGCTGAGCTCGGCGGCCTCGGGATTGCCGCCCACCGCATAGATGTGCCGCCCGAGCACCGTCTGGTTGGTAATGAAGTCATAGACGCCCACCACGATCAGCATGATCACGAGAGTCCACGAAAGCCCGTTATAACCGGCAAGCACCCAGGTGATGAGCGCAAGGACGACGGATATGAGGACGAGCTTGAGGACGAACATGTCCATGGGAAGCACTTCGAAGCTGTAGGCGAGCTTGCTGCGGCGGCTGCGGATCTGGCTGATGATGTACCAGACGATGGCCAGGGCGCCCAGGAGCAGGGTGAGCTTGTGCACGCCGGGGAGGAGCGCCACGGACGGGAAGAGGTCGGGAACGTAGCCGTTGCCAATGGCATTGAAGATCCTGTCCGGAATGATGATCGTGCCGGACTTCAGGGTGACCAGCAGCAGGGCGCCACGATAGATGAGCCACCCGGCCAGCGACGCGACAAAGGCGGGGATGCCGAGCTGCGCGACAGGAAAGGCGGTGACGAGCCCCGCGGCCGCCCCGAGCACGAGGACCATGGGGATGACCACGTACACCGGCAGGTGCCAGAACACGAGCCCGATGGCGGCAATGGCGCCGAGGAAGCCCGACAGGTATCCCACCGACAGGTCGATGTGCCGGATGACGATGACGAGCGTCATACCGACGGCCAGCACGGCGATGTAGCCGGTCTGGTTCATGAGGTTGCTGATGTTGCGGGAGGAGATGAAAATGCCCTTTGTCGTTATGGTGAAGAAGATGATGATAGTGAGCAGCGCAAAGTACATGCCGTAATCGCGGATGTTCTGTCGCAGCGCTTTCTGCAGATCTTTGACGGTCACGGTGCGCCTCCTCTAGCTCGTTGCAAGCTGCATGATCTTTTCCTGAGTCGCCTCCGCCGTCGGCATCTCGCCGGCGATCTTTCCGGAGGAGACAACATACACCCGATCGCTCATGCCCAGGATCTCGGGCAGCTCCGAGGATATCATGATGATGCTCATGCCCTGCTCGACCAGCCTGTTCATGATCGTGTAGATCTCGTACTTCGCGCCCACGTCTATCCCCCGGGTGGGCTCATCGAGGATGAGCACCTGGGGCTTGACGAACAGCCACTTGGCCACGGACACCTTCTGCTGGTTGCCTCCGCTCAGGTTGGAGACCGTCTGCTCCAGGCTCGGCGTCTTGATGCTGAGCGCGTTCTTGTACTCTTCCGCGACCTTCACCTCCGCGTTCGCGTTCACGACTCCGCGGCGCGCGATCTCCCGCAGGTTCGCCAGCGTGATGTTCTGCTTGACGTCCTGGATCAGGATCAGCCCGTTGCGTTTCCTGTCCTCCGTGGCGTAGGCCACGGCTGAATCGATGGCGTCCCGTGGATGAGAGAAATGCCTGGGTTCGCCTTTGAGGAGCATTTCGCCCTGGATGTGGTAGCCGTCCGGGTTGCCGAAGATGCTTTTGGCAAGCTCCGTGCGTCCCGAGCCCATGAGACCGGCAAAGCCGACGATCTCGCCCTTCTTCACCCGGAAGCTGACGTCCTTCAGGATCGTCCTGCCGAGGTTCGGATCATAGGCGCTCCAGTTCTTCACTTCCAGCATCGTGTCGTCGGAGCGCTCGTGCTTTCTCCTGGGATAGATGTTGTCGATCTCCCGGCCGACCATGTGCTTGATCAGCACCCCCTCGGAGACTTCGCCGCGCCGGGCGCTCAGCGTGCAGATGGTCTGGCCGTCACGCAGCACGGTGACCGTGTCCGCGATCTTTATGACTTCCTTCAGCTTGTGGGAGATGAGCACGCACGTGACCCCGTGTTCCTTGAGCCCGCGGATGAGATTCAGCAGGTTCTCACAGTCGTCCTCGTTCAGGGCCGCCGTGGGCTCATCCAGGATGAGAAGCTTCACGTCCCTGCTGAGGGCCTTGGCGATCTCGATGAGCTGCTGCTTGCCGACCCCGAGGTCTTTCACCTTTGTGGCCGGGTTCACGGTCAGCCGCACCTTCCCCAGCATCTCGTGCGCCCTCTTGATCGTTTCGTTCCAATCCACCGTGAAGCCGTTGCCCACCTCGTGGCCGAGGAAGATGTTCTCGTATACCGTCATCTCGGGCACGAGCGCCAGCTCCTGGTAGATGATGGCGATACCGGCCTTCTCGCTGTCCGCGATGCTCCGGAACTCCAGCGTTTTTCCCCCGAAGACGATCTCTCCCGTGTACTCGCCGTGGGGGTGCACGCCGCTCAGCACCTTCATCAGCGTGGATTTCCCCGCCCCGTTCTCCCCCACGAGACAGTGGATCTCGTGCTCCTCCACCTTGAAGCTGACATTGTCCAGGGCGACCACCCCGGGGAACGTCTTGGTGATGTTTTTCATCTCCAGTATGGGCGTACTCATTTCGGCTCCGCTTTCACGAAGATGCGAACAGGTCTGTTATATTACAGGAACAGCGGAGGACGTGTCCACCGCTGTCCCTGTTTGGATCACTTTTATGGAAGAGAAGTCAGGATCAGAGTCCCGTGAACTCGCTCGCGGGCCAATACCCGGAATCGACGATCGTGGCCTTCACGTTGTCCCTCGTCACGGTGACGATGGCGGACGGCTTGGCAGGGACATCGACCTTGCCATTGTTGTACGAGTTGGTCTTTGCCGGTGTCTGCCCCTTCAGGTAGGCGATTGCCGCCGCGATGGCGTCGTTCACAAGCACCCGGACGTCCTTCAGGACCGTCATGGACTGCTTGCCGTCGATGATGTACTGGATGGAAGCCTTCTCCGCATCCTGGCCCGAGATGTAGTACTTCGTCACGGCCTTGTCGGCGGCGAAGGCGTCCGCGATGGCGCGGGCCGTGCCGTCGTTCGGCGCGCAGATGTACACGGTGCCCTTGGAGCTGTCAGGGGCCGACGTGAGGTTGGCTTCCGCCAGGTTCTTGGCATCGTTGAAGTTCCAGTTCGTGGTGACCTGGCCGATGATCTTTCCCATTTCATCGCGGGAGAGGTTGGCCTTGCCCTGGAGGGCGACCGCCTCGCTCGAGTTGCGGATGGTGAAGGTGCCGTCCGCGATCTTGGGCTGCAGGACGCTCCACGCACCCTGGAAGAAGAGGAACGCATTGTTGTCGGAAGCGGCGCCGGCGTACAGGTACAGGTTGTTGCCCTTTCCGGAGGCGTTCTTCGCGAGATACGTGCCCCACGCCGCGCCCACCGCGACGCTGTCGAAAGTGACGTAGTAGTCGACGGATGCCGTGTCGCGGATCAGGCGGTCATACGAGATGACCTTGATCCCTGCCGCACGAGCCTCGTCCGCCGCTGCAGCCGCCGCTGAGGCGTCCTGGGGGCAGATGATGATGACTTTGACGCCGCCGGAGATAAGGGACTCGACGTTCGCCTTCTCCTTTGCGGAGTCTCCCTGGCTGAAAAGGATCTGGACATTGTAGCCGGCCTTCTTGAATGCATCCTGGAACCGGGTCTGGTCCTGGATCCACCTCGGCTCATCCTTTGTGGGCAGGACGACGCCAACGGCAAGCTTGGACGCGGCGCCTTCCTGGGTGCCGCCTGCAAAAGCCAGGAACGGCAGGACCAGCAGGGCGAGGGCCACTACTAGTGTAAAACGTGCTCTCATCTTTTGGGAACCTCCTATATGATAACAACTTAAGCAATACCCATGCCAAAGGACAGGCATTTGGCCTTAATATAATTCATTATCTGAGAATAAATTATAATCCATGCGGCCGCGACACTTATGCAGGATCACAGGCACTGTGCGCAAGTGTTTCTTCATAGTAACACTCGTCTACTCAAATGCGGGATTGTCAGGGAAAAAGTGTTTCCTCAAGGGGACAATATTGTTTCCTTCGTTACGCATTCAACCCGCATTCAATCGATCGGCCGAGGAGTCTTGGCAATCCACGACCCTGCACGTATGCTTCCCCCATGCCGGCCGTGACCCCGCCGCAACTTTCGGCCTCATTGCCCGTACGTGGATCCCCGTCTCATCGCGGAGCATGTCTCCCGGCTCGACTCGCGCTATTTCGAGCGCTTCGACCGTGGGGCGATTGCCCGGCACCTGGAGGGGCTGGCATCGATCACGCCCGCCCGGGCCGCCGTGCTGCAGGTTGAGCGGCTCCCGGAAGGCGAGCTTGCCTGCACCGTGCTTGCCTTCGATTACCCGGGAGCTTTTTCACTGATCACGGGAGTCCTCTCGTCCCTGGGGTTCGACATCAGGTCCGGTGACATATTCACGTGGAGCCCGGCAAGACCGGACGCGCCGCGGTCCCTCGAGCTGCGCCGGAGACGGATCATAGACCGCTTCACCGGCATTGTTGCCGAAGGAGATTGGAGCGAGGACTGGGAGCCGTCTCTGGCCGCGCGGCTGGCAGAGGTATTCGACGGTCTCGAGCGCGGCGGGGAGGCGGCCATCGTCTCCCGGCGGACGGTGAACGAGCTGGCCGCGCGCAGGCTGGGTCGGATCAGGTTTGCGCGAGAGGCAGTGCTGTACCCGGTGCAGATCGAGGTGGATTCCTCTCCCTCGGGGCGCACCCGGATGCGCGTGATCTCCCAGGACACCCCGTTCTTCCTTTTCACGTTCTCCACCGCTCTCACGCTGCAGGAGGTGTCGATCGAGCACGTCACGATCCGCACCGAAACGGAAAGGATCCAGGACGAGTTCGAGTTCGTGGACGCGGGCGGCCGCGCGATAGTCGACGCATCGCGGATCGACCGGATCAAGCTCTCGGTTCTCCTCACGAAGCAGTTCACCTCGTTCCTGGAGAGCGCGCCGGATCCCCTGGCCGCGCTCCTTCGCTTCGAGCAGCTCACGAAGGACGTGATCGCGATGCCGCAGCAGGGGCGATGGGTGGAGCTGCTCTCCGACCAGGGCGTGCTGCGTGACCTTGCCCAGCTCCTCGGGGCAAGCACGTTTCTGTGGGAGGACTTCGTGCGCCTGCAGTACGAGGAGCTGCTGCCCATGCTGGCGCCCGCACGTGAGCGGCAGGGGTTTCTGCGAGCCCCTCGAGCTGCTGCCCGATCGCCTCGAGATGGCCCTGGCCGGGGCAGAGGACACGGAGGAGTTTGCCCGTCGCCTGAACGAGTTCAAGGACCGGGAGATCTATCTCTTCGACCTGGACCACATCCTCACGCCGGGATCCGACTTTCTCACGCTGAGCAGGAGGCTCACGGCGCTTGCCGAGCTCGTGGTGGACGCCGCCGCCTCCCACGCCTGGCACGACGCTCCGCGCCAGGTTCGGCGAGCCCCGCACGGTGGCAGGCCTGCCCGGTCCGCTGCGCGATCATGGGCCTGGGCAAGCTGGGCGGCGTGGCACTCGGATACGCATCGGACATCGAGCTGCTCTTTGTGTACAGCGACAACGGGTCAACGGCCGGACCCGAGCGCCTCGACAATTCCGAGTTCTTCGACAAGCTGGTGCGGGAGGTGCTCCAGCTCGTCCATGCAAAGAGGGAAGGGATATTCCACATCGACCTGCGCCTGCGGCCCTACGGCGCCGCCGGACCGCTGGGGTGCAGCCTGGAGAGCTTCTGCACCTACTACGCGAACGGCGGCCCGGCGCACTCGTACGAAAGGCTGTCGCTGGTGCGGCTGCGGGCCATCGGGGGGGACAGGAGCCTGGGCAGCCAGGTGGAGCGGCTGCGTGACGAGATGGTCTACTCGGCGCAGAGCATCGACCTGGTGGAGCTGCGCGCCCTGCGCGCGCGCCAGGTGGAGGAGAAGACGAAAACGGAGCCCGCGCCCCGTCACCCGCCGCGGCGCTGTCGGCAGCCGCGGCGCCGGTCGCCATCACGGGCCGCGCGAACGCCAAGTTCAGCCCCGGCGCCCTTGTGGACCTCGAATACGCGGTGCAGATCCTGCAGGTCACGCACGGCGCCGTGGAGAAGAGACTGCGCACGCCCCGCATCCACGAGGCGCTCGATGCCCTGGCCTCCATCGGCCTGGTCGAGCATGCGGAGGCGCGCCGAGCTGGTCGCCGCCTACCACTTCTTCCGCACACCTCATCAACGGTCTGCGCATGCTGCGGGGCTCGGCACAGGATCTCTTCCTTCCGGCGCCCGACTCCGATGAGTACCTGCACCTGGCCCGGCGCATGGGCTATGCCCCCGGAGCCGGAGACCACACCCGCGCAGAAGCTGCACCTGGACTTCGAAACGCACTCGGCCGAGGTGCGTGCCTTTGTGGAGCGGCACTTCGGCAGGGACAGCCTGCCGGGCGCGCCCGTGGTCAACGCGGCGGACCTGATCCTGTCCGACGCCATTCCGCTGGAGCTTGCCCACACGGCGCTCGCGGACCGGGGATTCAGCCGATCCCGCGCGCGCCCTGCTCAATCTTCGGCACATCGGCGGGGAAGCGGAGAGCGCACCCTTTTTGCCCGGCTGGCCATCCTTGCCTGCGATGTTCTTTCCCAGAGGCCGGACCCCGACATGGCGCTCAACAACTGGGAGAGGTTCCTCCACGCGCTGCCGGACCCGCACGCGCACCTTCAGCAGATGCTCTCCCAGCCCATGCGGCTGGAGATCCTTCTGAGCATCTTTTCCACGAGCCAGTTCCTCGCGGACACCCTGGTGCGGGATCCCGAGCTCCTGGACTACATCGGCAGGCCCGAGATCATCACGTGCCGCGGTCGAGCGCCGATATCGCGGAGGAGCTCGCAGGGGATTTCCGGCGCGCACGCCCGACCGCACGCAGTGGCAGGATGCGCTGCGGAGGTTCCGCCGCAGGGAGATCCTGCGCATCGGGGCGCGCGACATCTGCCTTGCGCACCCCGACGCAGCGGATCATGGAGGAGCTCTCGGACCTGGCGGACGGCGTCATTTCGGTGGCACTGGCCCGGATCCGCGCCCAGGGGGACGACAAGCGGGGCGCCGCGGGTCCATCCGCGGTTCTGCGTGATTGCCTTCGGCAAGCTCGGCGGCCGGGAGCTCAACTACAGCTCGGACATCGACCTTCTCGGTCTCTGCGACGCGGCGGACGACCAGGACACCGGTGGAGGCGAGCCTCCGGTCTCATGGAGACCCTCGGCACCGATCTCTCTTCACACACCACGGAGGGATATGCGTACCGCGTGGACCTCCGGCTGCGGCCGTACGGCAGCTCGGGTCAGCTCGTCTTTCCGCTCGGCGCGCTGGCCGAGTACTACGCAGCAGGCGGCCGCCCTGTGGGAGCTGCAGGCGCTGCTGAAGGCGCGGCCCGTCGCCGGTGACCTCGCGGTCGGCCGTGCGTTCCTCGAGTCCGCGCCGGGGCCTTGCTCATCGCGGCCCACCCGCAGGCGGAGGTGGCCGCTTCCATCGACAGCCTCCGCCGGGAGGCGCTCAAGGCCTTTCGCGCAGCGTGCTCTCCACGACGGACATCAAGACCGGTCTGGGCGGGCTGCGGGACGTGGAGTTCCTGGCGCAGGGGCTGCAGCTCACCCACGCGCACCAGACGGCCCGAGTCTTCTCTGCGGCGGCACGCTGCCGGCGCTCAGGGCCCTCGGAAGAAGCGGGCATCCTTTCCGTCGAGACCGCCGAGCAGCTCTCCGGCGACTACCTGTTCCTTCGGCGGGTCGAGCATTTCCTTCAGATCTACGAGGACCGCCAGACGCACAGCCTGCCGCGGGACCCGTCGCAGCTTCGGGCGCTTGCCCGTCTCATGCTGGGAAGCGGCGCCACGGCGGAGCAGCTTCTGGCAAAGCTCGACAAGCGTTTCGAGAGGGTCCAGGCGGCCTACCAGCGCTTCCTGCAGGGACTCTCTAGCGCGACCGAAGCCTCTCGCCGCGCCTTCCGCTCCTGGCGGAAGGCGCGGCTGCCGGCCTGTGGGTCGCGCGGAAGGGGCCCCAGGGCGGCAGCGCGGTCGCTCCTGGCGACATTTCGTTGGAGCGCCGAAGGCGCGAAACGGCGGGAGCCCTGGGAGCCGCCCCTCAGGCGAGCGGGCCGACTCTTTCTTCCACCCGCCGGATGATCTCCCCGCTCATGACCAGCTCCCGCATGGTCTCGATGTCGCGCGACAGCTCCCTGTCCTTGTCGAGAACGGGAATCTTCTCCCGGCAGGCCTTGTATGCGGCCTCCGTTCCCCGGCCGGGCCGGCCCTTTGTCAGGAGGTCGACCGCCTGGCAGCCGCAGAGCAGCTCGATGGCGATCACCGATTCCGCGTTCTGGATGATCGACCGGCACTTGCGCGCCGAGATGGTGCCCATGCTCACGTGGTCCTCCTTGTTCGCGGAGGTGGGGATGGAATCCACGCAGGCCGGATGGGAAAGGACCTTGTTCTCCGAGACGAGCGCGGCCGCCGTGTACTGCGCGATCATGAAGCCGGAGTTCAGGCCGGAGTCGTTCACGAGAAACGCGGGCAGGCCGCTCAGCTGCGGATTGACCAGCCGCTCGATCCTGCGCTCCGAGATGTTGGCAAGCTCGGCGGCGGCCATGCACAGGTAGTCCGCTGCCAGCGCAAGGGGCTGCCCGTGGAAGTTGCCCCCCAGCAGGAACTCCCCGGTCTCGGCGAAGATGAGCGGGTTGGTCGTGGCGGAATCCAGCTCGATCTCCACGACGCGCCGCACGTGGCTCACCGCGTCCCGGCTCGCGCCGTGCACCTGCGGCGAGCAGCGCAGCGTGTACGCGTCCTGGATCCTGCCGCAGTCCTTGTGGGACGACATGATGACGCTGTCCTGCGTGATGCGGTACATGTTGTCCGCGGCGGCGACCTGGCCCGGGTGGGGGCCGCACCCGGTGGATCCGCGGGTCGAACTCCACGTTCGTGCCCATGAGCACCTCGAGGCTCATCGAGCACGCGATGTCGGCCGTCTGCGCCAGACGCTCGGCGTCGTGCACGGCAAGGCCGGTGATCCCCGCCATGACCTGCGTGCCGTTGATGAGCGCAAGCCCCTCGCCTGCCTCGAGCTGCACGGGGGCAAGACCCGCCGCCGCCAGCGCTTCCCGGCCCCCCATGCGCGCGCCGCGGAAGAACGCCTCGCCCTTGCCGATCAGCACGAGGGCCAGGTGCGCCATCGGCGCAAGGTCGCCGCTGGCGCCGACAGACCCCTTTTCGGGGACCAGCGGGAACCACGCTCGGAGTTCAGGAGGTCGACGAGGGCCTGCAGCGTCTCCAGGCGAAGCCCCGCGTGTCCCTTGGACAGGTCCTGCACGCGCACGGCCATCGTGGCCCGGACCACCTCGCCGGGGAAGCGGGTCCCCCACGCCGGCAGCGTGGCTCATGAGGATGTTCTCCTGCAGGCGCCGGGTCTGCTCCGTGGAATGGCGACATCGCACAGCGCACCGAACCCGGTGGTCACTCCGTAGACGGCCCTGCCCTGCCCGGACCCACGTCTCCACGAGCGCCCGTGCGGCCTGTCACGCGCTCCCGCGCCGAGGGTGAAAGCTCGACCTTCGCCCCCGCGCGCGCTATGGCGGTCAGGGCGTCGACGGTCAGGGGGCCATCGCCGATGATGATAGTGTTCATGTGCGGCTCCGTTCGTTCAGGCTTTTCTCGACCATTGCATCAACCCGCACGACTGTTTTGACTATTGCACCGAGCGCCTTCGCGGCATCACTTTCCAGCTCATCCTTCAGCTTTTCGTCCTTCAGGGACGGGAGATTGACCCGGACGTTCCAGGCCGCGGCCACGGCGCCTGCCCGGATCATTTGCGCGGCCGATCCCGCGTCTGTGATGCAGGCGGGGTTTCCCGACTGAGCGGCTCGCTCGACGAGGTCCGCGAGAGCCGCCATGGCTTCAAGGGTTTCCAGCGGCACGCGCGCGGATCTGATCG
>CAVTHO010000005.1:0-750632 GCA_963734545.1 uncultured Spirochaetota bacterium
AGATGTCCTCAATGATTTCCTTGGCGGACCGACTATCGGACCAGGTTCCCGCCAGTTGTTTCCAGATCTCCATCTGCGTTGATTTGGATAGATACTTCTTCTTGAGGAGCTTTTCCTCGTACTCGCTGTATGTCCCACGCTCAAGGATGACAAGTATCTCGTTGTTGAGACTACGCCTTTCAATAGAAGAAAGTGCACGTATCCTTTCAAGCACCTCGTCAGGAATGTTGCGGATTGTTATGCTCGCCATAGTTACAATATGGTGTCTTTTCGGCACCAAGTCAACTGTCCTCCCGCAGGGCAGACCGAATCGCGCCGACCATAGCTTTGGAGCACCTAACATAGAGTTCAGTTGCCCCGCCGCATCAGCCGGACCCTTCGAGATTCGCAGACGAAATCTGTTCCGTCTCAAGAGGCCGGACCTAAGGGGACAACTGCAACGATTTGTTATGACGCCCATGGAATTCCTCTCAGGCAAGTGTTGCTAGATAAATTGGTCATCAAGGTTAGGATCATATTGCTTGAGAGTATTGGAAACCAAAAATGATATATCTTCTTCAATCCCTTTGCAGTGTGTTTGGAATAGATTGTTGATCGTCTGAATGTCGAACAGTCCGTCCTTAACAAGAATTGGGGTCTGATTGTAGTAGGAACTATCATAGCCATCAATCTTATTGTGCCTAAACCCTTTGTCCTTGATCCAAGTAATAGCCCGTGGAATTGTTTTCTTGTCATAGACTAATTGGAAGCCAGTTATCCTTCCTCCTTTGTAGTCATACCAAACATACAGATCAAACGTGTCATCCCAAAAGAGGCGCTTGAATCCAGATTTGTCTTGACGAACATTTTCAAACTCTTGCATTCTTTCTGCTCCAATCTCTGCCGTCATGTCGAGGCAGGCTGTTGTTGCATCTGTCTGGATTGCCGCACATCTTGCTCAGTGGTGGCTGAGCCTGCGCTGTTTCAGCGTACTGCGTTTGCCCGAATAGAGAACTGTTCGCTAAGCGGCTATATCCAAGATGAGATAACGATCATCATTTCACAGGAGCTTGTGCGCATTTTCGCTTGCCAACGATTCATGCTGAAGGCGACGATGCTTTGCATCTCAACAGTGATCTTAGTTTCGTGCCGCTGGTACCTATCTACGCGAAATCAGAGGGCAGCCAATCTTGGGCGTCATAACATAGAGTTCAGTCGCGCCGCCGCATCAGCACAGCATCAACGGTTCATTCAGACGCAGGCCGTACTTCCGGCCATCTAAGGGGACGGCTCCAACGATTTGTTATGTTCAGGGTCTTTGCTGGCGCCGACCGACTCTGGTTGCATCATCATTTCAGATCCTTTCCTACTTCTGCCATGCACTGTTCAACTAGTTCAGTTATCCCTGCAAAAGTCCTTTGCGCAATCAGGAAAAATGCATCTATAAGTTTCATTGACTCAATATCTGTACTGTCACTGATGAATTTCATTTTCCGCTTGAGTCGTTCGGGCATTCCTGCCTTGAAATCAGTTCTGGTTCCATTTGTGCTATAGGTCCAACGTACGGAATAGCTCGAGGCGTCTCGATTTGTTGTGATACAGCAGCGCCCGGTAGTGGAAAAGGCTATCCACGAAGGCCTCGGTGCTGCAGGGAGATATTAGTGGAAATCGGATATCTCGAGAACGCGTTGTTAGTGTCCTTTGAGCTCTTGACGAGGCTGTTTCCACTTAGAATTGGGCTTGCCCTTATAGGCGCACGCTATGAAGCCAGCGACGTAGTCCCATAAGGAGCAAATATTGAATATCAGATCGTCAAAAAGGTATAGCTGTGGATTGCCTGCACGAAACAGGAATTCGTTATCATGAAATGCCGTCCCGGATGCTTTAAGCTCTTTATGAGCTTCAAGCTGCGCTCTTACCAACAACGACAGGTGGTATTCTACCGAATTCAACCGATGGACTATGCTATCTCTTAAAGCATATCGAGCAATAGTCTCGGGAGTGGGGTCAAGTATATGATTGCCACATAGCTTAAGCGTTGTCATTTCAACGTTCCGGGCAATAATGTCTTTTTACGCGTGTAATGCTACAAGCGCCTCTCCTGCGCCGATTTCCGCCACTTCCTAACGCTCCATTGGAATGTCGCACCTCAGAGATGCTCTTAGCCGCAAAGTCAGCTACTTTTCCCTGAACATAACATATATATTATAGAGTTTTGAATAATAACCACCAGATTGCCGGGTTATGCCGCTATCCGGGCCTTCTTCAAGCAACATAACATAACCGCCCGTTATGTTCTAGCGCGTAGCTGACGAAGGGAAGGAGGCAATCATGATATCGTTTCTGGAATTTCTGGAAAAAGAGAAGTCTGTCTTAGAGAAAGAGCGTCCGTACTACCAACGCTGGGTGAATTCCTACTTGGATTTCTCAAAAAGACAAACAACAGGATCAGGCTCGGTGGAGAGCTATCTTTCCACTATTGATGGAGAATATGAGGACTGGAAGACAATTCAAGCTCAGCACGCACTGCATTTATATTCCCGCTACAGGGCCCGCTGCGGCGCTCCACTCACCGAACACGCGCACAATGCGAAAACCCGCCCGATTCCTGACGGCTCCGTTCAGATTTCTCAAGCACGATCGACGCCTTTTTTGCCCCCGCAAGGCCTTGGTCTGCCCACGACGACGCAGCCTTCACAAGCTGTCCACTCTCATGTACATCCGATGCTTCGACCGAGTCCCCTGCAGCCGCCTCCCGCCAGGACCGGGTCGTCGCCTCAGCGACCGACCCAGCAGCCCATGCGGCCGTCGCTCTCGCCCCTGCGCCCGGCCGCTCTGCCTTCACGGCCACTGCCGCTGCCGGGAGCTCTCGGCTGGAACACTGTCGAAGAACGCGTCATTCGCTTGATCCGGCTCAAGCATCTTTCGTATCGAACCGAGAAGTCCTACCTCTCCTGGCTGGCTCGATTCAAATCGTTTGTCGATGAAAGAGATTGCACCACGCTCACCGACCAGCACCTGAAGAACTTTCTGTCGTTCCTCGCCGTCGAAAGGAAAGTGGCCGGAGCGACGCAGAAGCTCGCGTTCAACGCATTATTGTTTTTCTATCGCCATGTGCTTGACATTGAAATAGGCGGCCTGGCAACAGTGGTGAGATCGAAGATAGGGAGGAGATTGCCCGTCGTCTTGTCCAAAGAGGAGATCAGGGAGATCTTCTCCCACCTGGAAGGAACGCACCTTCTCATGGCCACCATCATCTATGGGAGCGGGATGCGGTTGCAGGAGTGTCTTTCCCTGCGGGTGAAGGATGTCGACTTTTCACGGAACTGCCTTACCATCCGAGGAGGCAAGGGAAACAAGGATCGCGAGACAGTCCTGTCGGAACGAGTCGGGGAACGGCTGAAACGCCATCTGGTAAACGTACGAGCTCTCTTTGACAAGGATCGAGAGGGCAAGGTGGCAGGAGTGTCGCTTCCAGGTGCGCTAGACAGGAAGTATCAGAGCGCGGGAGAGGAGTGGGGCTGGTTCTGGGTTTTTCCATCTACAAATCTCTGCATAGATCCACTGACTCGAGTCGTGCGCCGCTATCACGTGTACACAACCACGCTTCAGAAGGCATTTCGGCAGGCTGTGCGCGAAGCGGGAATTACGAAGCAGGCCACGATCCACACTCTTCGTCACAGCTTTGCTACCCACCTCATCGAGAAAGGATACGACATCCGAACGATTCAGGAGCTGCTGGGCCATTCGGATGTCTCAACAACCATGATCTACACTCACGTGGCCACCAGGAACAAGCTGGGAGTCACGAGCCCTGCTGATTCGCTGTAAGAGACACAGAGCTTCGCCACGAAGCTGGAAGACGCCGAACGCGTCGACCGTTTCTCTTGATGCCTGAAAGCTGAACACTGCGGGCGCCGCCGAAACGAACTGCCCGGCCGTGAAGACAAAACAGAGTAATTGGACGTTTCACATTCTACACCCTCTGGATCAAGCAGTAAAGAATAAATGCTCAATCGTATATAGCGCGATGATAGGATAAATCTGTGGAGCGATGAGAACCTGCGTGCCACGCAATTTGCCTGCGGGGTCCAGCCGCAGAGGACGGCTGCGCCGCCTTCTGTTCTGCGCTCAGCCGCTGCCGTAGGTTCCGAGAACGCGCAGGTCCTCGGTGACTGACTTCAGCTCTTCCATGCAGCGGGTAAAGAGCGAAATGTCGGTGGGAACATTGACATCGACGTAGAAGAGGTACTCCCAGGGTTTGCCATGAATCGGACGGGACTCGAGCTTCTGCATGTTCAAGCCGCGGTCGGCAAGAACCTGCAGCGCTTTGAACAGGGCGCCGGGCTGGTCGGCAACGGCGAAGCAGAGAGATGCCTTTGGCGGCTTTCGGAGGCCGGCCTCGGGCGGAAGCTCCTCTTCGATACGCGCAATCACGAAGAACCGGGTGTAGTTCTGCACGTTCGCTTCGATTGCGGGCTTGAGCACGGAAAGCCCATACACGAGCGCGGCATCCTCGCTGGCAATGGCAGCGTTTTCCTTGGCGCCCTTCTCCGCGACGTGGCGGACCGCGCCTGCCGTGTCGTAGAAGGCCACACGCTCCCAGTCAGGATGTGAGTCCAGGAAATGGGCGCACTGGGCAAGACCCTGCGGATGGGAGAAGACTTTGCGAATGTCCTCCATGGCGGCGCCGGGAAGGCCAATGAGGTTATGGACGATACGGATCTTCTGCTCCCCCACAATATGGAGGTCCGGATAGCGGAGGAGCAGGTCGTAGTTCTCGTGAATGGATCCTGTCAGGGAGTTCTCCATCGGCACCATGCCGTACCGCGCCTTTCCCTGGAGCACGGCATCGAACACGGAGCGGAACTCGGGCACCGGCATGGCGCGGACTTCACCGGCAAACCAATGCCGGATGGCGTGCTCGCCGAATGCGCCTCTCTCCCCCTGGTAGGCGACGACTGTCTGGCCGACGGCTGGACCTTCCGCGGCCGCCCCCGGCGCGGCGGGCACCTCTTCCACCACAACCGTCGAACGCCCTGCGTGTGAGACGCCGCCGCGGCCCGGCGCCTGCTCGACCTCGGGCAGCCGCGCCAGCTCCTTGCCCAGCACAGGGGCCATGGCCTCGATGTCGCGCATGAGCTTCTCGAACTGCTCGGGGTAGAGGGATTGCGGCCCGTCGGACAGGGCGTGGTCGGGGTCGGTATGCACCTCCACGGTGATGCCGTCCGCGCCCGCTGCCACGGCGGCCAGCGCCATGGGGCTCACCTTGGCGCGCAGGCCGGTGCCGTGGCTGGGGTCCACGATCATCGGCAGGTGGCTGAGCTTCTTCACCACGGGTATGGCGGAGAGATCCAGCGTGTTGCGCGTTGAAGTCTCGAAGGTGCGGATCCCGCGCTCGCAGAGGATCACCTGGTCGGTGCCGGCGGCAAGGAGGTACTCCGCGGACATGAGCAGGTCCTCGATGGTGGCGGCCAGGCCGCGCTTCAGGAGCACCGGTTTTCCCAGGCTGCCCACGCGCTTGAGGAGCTCGAAGTTCTGCATGTTGCGCGCGCCGATCTGCAGCACGTCCACGTAGTCCCGCATGAGGTCCACGTGCTCGGGGGACACGATCTCCGACACGATCGGCATTCCCTGCGCTTCGCCGGCCTCCTTGAGGTACACCAGCGCTTCCTCTCCCAGGCCCTGGAAGGCGTAGGGCGATGTGCGCGGTTTCCATGCCCCGCCGCGGAAAAGCACGGCGCCGGATTCACGCACGCGCGCCGCGCACTCGAGTGTCTGCGCGCGGGACTCGACAGCGCAGGGCCCTGCAATGGCCACGATCCTGAGGCCGCCTATGCGCACGGGGCGCGCGGGGCTGCCGAGGCTGATGATCGTGTCTTCCTTGCGGAACTCCCGGGAGGCCAGCTTGTACGGCGAGCTGATGGGGATGACCCGGGCCACGCCGGGAAGCAGCTCCACTTCCCGCACATCGACGCCTTTCACGCCGACGGCGCCGAGGATGGTCTCCTCCTCGCCCACGATCTCCCGTATCGTATATCCCTTGGAGGTGAGGAACTCGCGGATGCGGCCCTTGTCCTGTTCCCGGATGGTGCGCTCGAGAACGATGATCACGCGGCGTCCCCTGGCTTCCCAGGCCGACCGGGGCTGGGACACGGTGACCTTGTTCCGGCCGTGTTCCTTCGAGCGGTAGAGGGCCCTGTCCGCCTCGCGGATGATTTCCGTGGGCGCGTAGGCCGTTTCGTCGTCGAACTCGGTGACCCCGAGTGAAATGGTGACATGCAGAGGCGATCCGCCGTTGGCGCTGGGAAACGGGTACGTCTCCACTTTCCTGCGCAGCCTTTCCGCTACCACGATGGCGCCCTTCACGTCCACGGCAGGCAGGATCACGGCGAACTCCTCCCCGCCGTAACGGGCGGGAAAGTCCACCTGGCGGATCGACTTGCAGAGGAGCTTGGCGATTTCCCGGATGATCCGGTCTCCCTGCAGGTGTCCGTAGGTGTCATTGAACTTCTTGAAATGGTCGATGTCGAACATGACGAGGCTGAACGTGGACTTGTATCGCCGCGCCCTTTCCAGCTCTTCGTCGAGGGTCTTCTCGAAAAAGTGATGGGAGAAAAGGCCCGTCATCCGGTCCGTGGTGGCCTGTCGGAACAGGCTCGCGTTCTCTATGGCGATGGAGGCAAACCGCACGATCCGCGTGATGTACTGGATCTCCTGCAGCCCGTAGGGCGTGCCCGTGCCGCTCGGCGGCAGGAGCAGGATGCCGATGGAGCCCTTGTCCGTGCGCAGGGGCACGATCACGTCGGTGTCCAGCACGGCGAGGCACTGCACGAACGCCTTGTCGGGAAAGTTTTCACCCAGGTAGGAGAAGGGAATCTGGCTGTACTCGTCCTTGTCCAGGAAGGCGAGCAGCGGCTGTATGGAAGGAAGGGTGACGCCGAGCTCTTCCTTCTTGAGGCCCTTGTAGGAAAAGATCTGGACCGTGGTCTCGTCGATGTCTCCGGGCAGCGCGATGGTGACGGTTTCGGTCTGGAACTTCGCCACGAGGCTCCACACGAGATTCTTGATGACGTTCTCGACTTCGAGCTGGGCCGTGATCTGGAAGGCGATCTCGAGGATCTCCTTCAGGTCCTGGTTTTCCCTGTCGAGCGAGATCCCGTGGAGCTGGTCGTCGAGTCCGCTGCTCATCAGGAGATGAGTATACGCTTGCGGGAGCCTTTTGCCAAGAATAAGCCCCGGGCGTCAGCGCGGGGCATGGAACTCCACGTCCATCGGGTAAAAGACGAGCCCCGAAACCGGCTTCGGGTAGAAGTGCGTGGACTTGCGGGGCATCTTCTCGTCGTTTTCCGCGATGGTGATCACGTCGCTGAGGGCAGTGGGATTGAGAATCAGCGCAACCTGCATTTCCCCTCTGCGCACCTTTTCCACCGCCTCGTCGACGTCCTTCGTGTAGGTGATGCTGGTGGACAGGCTGAGCTGCTCCTCCGTGATGCCGAGGATCTGCTCCAGAATCAGCGTGTTCAGGATGTTCACGTCCAGCAGCTTCCATTCGGAGGAGAAGTCCAGCCGCACGAGCTCCTCGTACGCCTCCTCGTCGCGCAGGGTGAGGAGATAGTAGCCGTTGGTGTTCACGATATACGCGCCGATGGTGTGCTCGCCCTTGCCCACGTCCCGCAGGTCTCGGAGCCATCGGCGCCGCACCTCCGCCTCGTCTCCGTCGCGGAAGACGTACTTCTTCACGTGGAAGTGCTCCAGGATCGCGGCTCCCAGCTGGTAAAGGCTCTCCACCTGGATGCCGTGCAGCATCCGGTGCGTGGGGAGGATCGTGAGCCCTTCGTGCTCGGAGTTCACGAGGAACATCATGATGGACTCCCACGGCGCATCCGGCCCGGCATCCGGGAAACGCTGCCGCATCCGGTCCCTGATGGTGAGCATGGTCTGGTAGCGATGATGCCCGTCGGCGATGTAGATCTTCAGGCGCCCCATGGTGCGGCGGATCATCTCGCACTTCTCCGGGTCGGTGAGGCGCCACATCCTGTGGCGCACGCCGATTGACTGCTCGACGTAGTCGATGATGGGCGGCTCTTTTTCCTGCTCGTCCAGGATGTTGTCGATGACGTACGCCCTGTCCTGGTAGAGGCTCCAGATGTACTCGAACTGCGTGTTGGTCACCTCGGTGAGCATGATCCTGTCTTCGAGCGGTCCTTTCAGGACCTTTTCGTGGGGAAGGATCCTTCGCTCCGCGTAGTCATGCAGCCTGACCGCGCCGATGAAGCCTTTGACCTTCTTGCGTCCGATGCCCGGCAGGTCGAACTCCTGCTCGTAGACCCAGAAGGACGGCCGCGCCGTGGCGCGCAGCACGCCCTCCTCCCGCCACTGGGCAAGCTGGTCACGGGCGCGCGTGTAGCGGTTGTGCCCCTCCCCGTCGCCGGGCTCGCTCTTGTTGAGCAGCAGGCGGATCACGTTCTGGGGATGCTGCCGGTAGTAGGCCTCCTGCTGCTCGGGCGAAATGACGTCGTAGGGCTGGGACAGGCACAGCCCGATGTCGCTCACGACCGCCGGGTCGTAGTGCAACGCGCGAAAGGGACGCACCGTGTTGATGCTGTCTGGCATCGTAGCTCCTTGCGCGGCACGATAGATCAGATGCCCGTGACCGTCAAGCGGAACGCCTTCGGGCTCAGGTTGAACAGACCGCCGGAATCATGCAGAATTGCCGGACAACAGGAAGGGAAATTGAAGCTTGCCGCTTTTCTCGGCAGCCCGCGGCCGGGAGGAAACACGGACACTCTGGCAGAGGCCGTTCTGGACGGCGCGCGCGGCGCCGGCAGTGAAGTCGAAAGCTACGCTCTGCGGGCGCTGAAGGTCCATCCCTGCACGGGATGCGACAACTGCTGGAAGAAGGGCAGGCCGTGCATCTTCGACGATGATGGTACCGTGCTGTACGACGCGATGGCGCGCGCGGATGTTTTTCTCTTCGCCACGCCGGTGTATTGGTACGGGCCGACGGCGATCATGAAGGCGTTCATGGATCGGCTCGTTGTTTTCAACAGGCCTGAGGGCCGGCCCCTTGTGAAGGGCAAGGCCGCCGTATTAGTGTCCGCGTGGGAAGAGAAAGGCGGGGAGCCGGCGGAACCGCTGGTGAAGATGTTCGAGCTGGGCTTTCGCTACCTCGAGCTGCGGTTTGTGCAGAGGCTGCTCGTGGACGGAGTCGGGCCAAAGGGCGCCGTGGACGGGAAGCCGAACGTGCTTGAGCGCGCGCGTGCGCTGGGACGGTCACTCGTATGAAGGTCCTGCTGGTCAATACGAATCGCGTGACGCCCCCGATCGCACCGATCGGGCTGGACTACCTGGCGGACAGCCTGCGGCGCGCCGGGCACGAGCTCGCGCTCCTGGACTTGTGCTTTGCGGAGAACGTGGAAAAGGAGATCGCCGCCTCCGCAACTTCCTTCGCGCCGGAGGTGATCGCGGTCAGCGTGCGCAATACGGACGATTGCTTCTACGCAAGCGGCGCCTTTTTTCTCCCCGGCATACGCGAGATCGTGTACACGCTGCGCCAGTATTCCGATGCACCGGTCGTTCTCGGCGGGGTCGGTTTCTCCATCATGCCGGAAGCGGCGGTGGAGTACTGCGGCGCTGATTTCGGCATCGCCGGTGAAGGCGAGGATGCGTGCGTCCGGCTTCTGGAGTCGATCCGGACGGGAGCGGAGCTCGAGCAGGTGCCCGGGCTGGTGTGGTGGGACGAGAGCGGCCTGCAGCACAATCGCCCCGTTGACATGCGGCTGGACCAGCTTCCCGCCCGGACCAGATCCTTCATCGACAACCAGAGATACTTCAGGGAAGGCGGACAGGCGGGGTTCGAGACGCGCCGCGGCTGTCCCCTGCAGTGCACGTATTGCGCGGACCCCGTGTCCAAGGGGAAGCGCAGCCGGCTGCTCCCGCCGCGAATGGTCGTGGATGAGCTCGGCGCTCTCCTTGGGCAGGGAATCGACCACCTGCACACCTGTGACTGCGAGTTCAACATTCCCCTGTCCCATGCCCGGGACGTATGCCGCGCAATCATCGATGCGGGCCTTGCGGACAGGCTGCGATGGTACGCCTACTGCTCTGTGGCCCCGTTCGATGGGGAGACGGCCAGACTCATGCGGCAGGCGGGCTGCGCCGGCATAGATTTCGGCGCGGACAGCGGGAGCGTGGAGATGCTGCGAAGGCTGGGCAGGGATTTCGGCCCCGCGGAGCTGAAGGAAACCGCGCGCTGCTGCAGGGACGCCGGCATCCCCTTCATGTATGACCTGCTGGTGGGAGGGCCGGGGGAGACACGCGACACGATTCGGGAATCTCTCGACCTGATCCGGAGCGTTCAGCCGGATTGCGTCGGGGTTTCCATGGGCGTGCGCGTGTACGAGGGCACCGTCCTTGCCGACCAGGTGCGCGCCGCCGGTCCCACGGAAAGCAACCCGGACCTCTACGGCGCCCGTCTGGACAATGAGCGGTTCGTGCGTCCCGTGTTCTACATCTCTTCGGGCCTGGGAGAAGGGATCACGGACTACATGCGTGAGCTCGTCGGAAACGACGAGAGGTTCCTTCTGCCCTTTGGCCCGGATGAAAAAAGGGACTACAACTACAACGGCAACGATCTCCTGGTGCGCGCGGTGGCGCAGGGCGCCCGCGGCGCCTACTGGGACATTCTCAGGAGAATGAGGGCGTAGCCCTTCCGCGGTACACCGCGGAGTTGGAGGGCGAGCTCGGCCGAGGCCAGGGATGGCCGAAAGGCCGAGCAGTATGCATAGCCCGGTCAACCCTTCGGCGCAATACCCTTCTCGTACACGCGGTATTTCTTCACCAGGTCCAGCCCCAGCTTGACGATGGCGTTGCGGATCTTCGCGTTGTCCTCGAGGATGTAGTTCGCCTCCAGCCTGCGGATGCGCGGGGAGAGCGCGTTGAAAATCTGCGTATAGAGGAGCACGTCGAGCCCTTTCCCATGGTACGCGGGAAGCACGCCGAGGCCGAACAGTCGATAGTCCGCGACCTTCTTCACGCCGAAGAGGAGCTGCAGAAAACCGAAAGGGAGGAGCTTCCCGCCGGTGCGCCGGAGGATCACGTTCAAGTCCGGAAACCCGAGGGCGAATCCCACCGGTGTCCCATTGTGCTCCACGAACCAGATCGCCGCGGGATCGGCAATCGGCTTGAGCCTGCGGAACATGTCCTGCAGCTCGTCACGGTTGAGCGGCACGTAGCCCCAGTTGTCCTTGAGGGACTCATTGGAGATCCGAAAGATCGCATCCGCGTCCCGTTCCAGGTGCTTCATGGAAAGGGGACGCACGCTGTACCCCGTGCCGGGCGCGAGCATACGCACGCTGAACCGGGAGAAGCGCTCTGGCAACCGGTAGGCCTTCTCGGTGCTGCCCTCGTAGGCAAGGAGGTCCTTCGCCTTGTCGTATCCCAGGCGGCGCATGAAATCATTGTAGCGTGAGGGGTTGTAAGGAGCCATGAAGACGGGCGGCTGTCCGAAGCCTTCGAGGAGGAACCCCCAGCTCTCCGCCACGGGATGGATGGGGCCCCGCACCCGGTTCATGCCGCGCGCGGCCAGCCACGTCACTGCCGCTTCATCCAGCGCCCGGGCCGCGGAGAAGTCGTCCACGCACTCGAAAGCGCCGAAGAAGCCGGTGCGGGCGTGATAGTAGGTATTGAAATTGTGATCGACGTAGATGAGGCTGCGGCCCCTCAGCCGGCCGTCGTCATCCGCGAGCAGAAGCGCATAGTCGGAGTGTGCAAGGATGGCGTTCCTCTTTGACGTATAAGCGCCGCGTTCATCCATCCACAGCGGGGGAGCCCACGAGGGATCGGACTTGTACAGGTCTCGGGGAAAGAGAGTGAACCTCCGCATGTCGGCGGAGGTCCTTGCTTCATAAACGCGCATGCTGCCTCACGAGAGGTACCATCATAGTGGGCACGCCCCTCTCGGGCAAGCGTAGCCACGGACGGCGAGGGCGAGCGAGTACAGGGACGTACTTCAGCGAGCCCGTATCGCTCTTCCTCAGCGAACCTCGAACAGGAGCGCCTCGGTCCCGATTGCCGAGATCACCGTGCAGTCCCGGGCAGCGGGAAGATCCCTCTGCTCGCCGGCGGCCAGGAGGATATCCTTTGCATCCCGCGTGATCCACGCGGTGCCGGAAAGCGCGCGGATGCGTGCGCGCGTGCCGGGGATCCTCAGGGTCTCTCCCGGAAGCAGGACCAGGCGAAGTGTAGAAGGGGCGGTTTCCGCGCTCGCGCGCTCAACTCCCTGAAATAGAAGAGTCATCTCAGCGGTGCTCATGTCTTCTCCTTCCGCTGTTCAGTCGTCCACCTCGGGCAGAGTCGGCTCCACCCGGGACGATTCCTTGTACGTCGAGAGAACGATGTTCGTGACTGACTTGCCGGCTTCCGACGTGTTCTTGATTGCCAGGAGCAGTTTCTCGAGCTGCTTCGGCCCGGCTGCCCGGACCTTCAGCACGTAGCAGTCCTCCCCGGCCACGTTGTGGCATTCAAGGATGTCCGGCTCCGACTCGCAGAGCTTCTGGATGTCATTGCGGAGGCCATCATGCGTGTCCACGGTGAGCCGCACGAAGGCAAGGAGGGGTTTGCCGAGCTTCTCGGGATCCGTGACTGCCACGTATCCCTTGATGATTCCCTTCCTCTCCATCTTCTTGACGCGCTCGTGAACCGAGGAAACGGTAAGGCCGACCGCCTCCGCCATCTCCGCGTTGGAGAGTCGCGCGTTGCCCTGGAGCAGGTCCACGATCTTTCTGTCGATTGCGTCTATCACAGTCACAATATACACACAAACAACAGAAGTGTCAAATATTTTTTGGCATTATCGCCATATTGCCATATTTTATTCGGCAATAGCGGATTTTCACGGGTCCGGGAAGGAGTCCAGCCCTGCAAGCGCTCGCCTTGCAACCTCACACGCTCTCAGTTACACTTCATCCATGAGAAAACTCATCCAGCAGTATGCCAAGGACCTGACCTCCGGGAGGCTCGGATCGGGATACGAGCACTCGTTCCGTGTCTATCACCTGGCGCGGGAGATCGGGGAAGGGATAGAGCACGACGAGGACATCCTTCATGCGGCGTGCTTTCTACACGATGTGGAAATGTCCGTGGGACATCCGAAGAGCTCCGCGGACCGGGCCGAGGCCATCCTGCACGAGACGGGATTCGTGCCGGAAAAGATCCCTACTGTCATCGACGCGATCCTCAACCACATGCCCAATGGCAATCCCACCTCGGTGGAGGCGAAGCTGCTCTTCGATGCCAACCTCCTGGACTCCCTCGGCGCCGTGGGATTGGCCCGGCTCTCGGTCGGCGCGTTCCTCTGGTACAACATGAAAACGATGGAGGAAATCCACCAGTACATCGCCCGTGAGCTCTCGTTCACGGAAAAGTTCAACTTCGACAAGAGCAGAGAGATGGCCAAGGACAAGATCGCCTTCACCCGGGCGGCCATCGAGCAATTCTCCCGAGAGCTCCACCTGTAGACTCCCTCATGGCAGCACTCACGCGCCGCTTCCTCGCGGAAGGCCACATCATCGACTCGGGCCTGCTCACGAGGATGCTGAACCTCATCGTGGACGCGGACGCCGACTACGAGATCACGGCCTTCTCCATGGGCAAGGTCCGGACCGACACGTCGCGCCTGGAGATCGAGGTGAAGTGCGGCACCGAGGCGCAGCTCGCCTCCCTCACCGGCCTTCTCGTGAACCAGGGCTGCTATGAGAAGGAAGTGGGAGAAGCGCTGCTGCGGCCCGCTCCCAAGGACTCGTGCGTGCCGGACGATTTCTACGCCACCACCAATCGGCGCACGCAGGTTTTCCGGGCCGGCGCCTGGTCTGACGTGGCGGACATGCGCATGGACGGCGTCATCGTGGAGACCCGGGCAGGGCTCGCCTGCAGGCTGATCCGGGACGTGCAGGCGGGAGAGAAGATCGTGTGCACCAACAGGTCGGTGCGCGTCTTTCCCCTCTTCTCCGAGCAGGAGAACGAAGAGTTCGGGTTCATGGCGAGCGATGTGTCCTCCGAGCGCAGCGTCGACGTGGCCATCTCCCGGGTGGCGGAGGCCCTTGCCCGGCAGAAGCAAGACCGGGGCAGGGTGATCGTGGTGGCAGGGCCCGTGGTGATCCACACGGGAGGCGGCCCGGCGCTGGCCTCCCTCGTGCGCGGAGGATACGTGTCCGGCCTTCTCGCCGGCAATGCCCTGGCCGTGCACGACCTGGAAAGCGCCCTTTTCGGCACCTCGCTCGGCATCGCCCTGGAGACGGGAAAGCCGGTGTTCGAGGGGCACCGCAACCACATCCGCGCCATCAACACGGTGTTCGCGCACGGCTCGATAGAGGCGGCGGTGGAAGCGGGCGCGGTGAAGTCGGGCGTCATGTTCGAATGCGTGAAAGGAAATGTGCCCTATCTGCTCGCCGGCTCGCTGCGGGACGACGGCCCCCTGCCCGAGACCGAGATGGACATGCTGGCCGCCCAGAAGGCGTATGCCGCGCTGGTAAAGGGCGCGAACATGGTGGTCATGCTTTCCAGCATGCTGCACTCCATTGCTACGGGAAACATGATCCCCGCATGGGCAAAGACGATATGCGTTGACATCAACCCCGCCGTCGTGACTAAACTCTCCGACAGGGGCTCCGGCCAGACAATCGGCATCGTCACAGACGTCGGTCTGTTCCTGAGATCTCTAGCTGAAAAACTCCAGAGGTAGCACGTTCATGGAATCATCAGGCCAGCGGGAGCTCCACCCCCTCGAGGTCAAGGTCCTCCTGCACTACGGCGTCAAGGAGCCTCTCAGCCATGCCCGGCTCGTGGCGGATCTCGGCTACAATCTCGGCCAGGCCAACCAGGCATTGAGCTGGCTGGCAGCCAAAGAGCTCGTCGCGGAAACCGCTCGCGCACAGCGCGTGTTCTACGAGATCACGGACTTCGGCCGCGAATGCACTGAGAAAGGCACCTACGAGCAGCGTATCGTGGGCCAGCTTGCGCAGGGCCCGCTGTCGCTTCCCGAAATCGCCGGGAAGCTGGGCATCGAAGCCAAGGACGTGGGCTCCGCGTTCGGAGGTCTCAGCAAGGACAAGGTGCTTGCCATGGACGGGGACAAGCGGGCAATGCTTGCAGCCGGAGGTGAGGCGCTTCTGCAGAAGCGGGAGGCGTCGATCCAGGCCCTGTTGAAGAAGGCACTCTCTGCTCCCCTGGACGACGGCGTGCTGGATGCCCGGGAAAAGGAGCTTGCCGCGTCCCAGGCGAAGAAGCGCGGCGCTGCGGGAAGCCTCTTCCGGTTGGTGGAGAGGGAAGAGGTCACCTACGCTTTCACGCCGGCGGGCGCAGAGGCCGCTGCTTCCTTGAAGAGCGCAGGCGCCACGGGAGAAGAAGCGGGCGCGCTCACCCCTGAGATGCTGAAGTCAGGCTCCTGGAAGACGGCGCAATTCCGGCGGTACAACATCGACGTTCCCCCTACCCGGGTCCCGCTGGGGAGGGGCAATCCCTACTGCACGTTCCTTGCCCGGCTGAAGGACAAGCTCTCGTCCCTCGGGTTCGAGGAGTTCGACGGGCCGCTCGTGGAGACAGAGTTCTGGAACGGGGATGCGCTTTTCATGCCCCAGTTCCACGCTGCCCGGGACATCCACGACGTCTACTACACGAAAGCCCCGACTCATGCAAAGGAGATCAGCCAGCCGTGGCTGGACCAGGTCGCGGCAACCCATGAGAACGGCTGGAAGACAGGCAGCCGCGGCTGGGGATATGCCTTCGACCGGCAGTTCACCCGCCGGCTGATCCTGCGCAGCCAGGGCACCGTGCTCTCGGCCAAGGCCCTGCCCGGCGCCCGGGTGCCGGGGAAATACTTCGGCGTGGTGCGCTGCTTCCGCTATGACAAGGTGGACGCCACTCACCTGGCGGACTTCTATCAGACCGAGGGCATTGTCCTGGGAGAAGAGGTCAACCTCCGCACGCTCCTGGGGCTCCTCAAGATGTTCGCGGAAGAGGTGGCCATGGCAAAAGAGGTGAAGTACGTGCCCGGCTTCTTCCCCTTCACCGAGCCCTCCGTGGAAGTGCACATCAAGCATCCCTCCCTCGGCTGGTTCGAGCTGGGCGGCTCGGGGATCTTCCGGCCCGAGGTGACTGAGCCCCTGGGCATCAAGGTGCCGGTGCTCGCCTGGGGTCTGGGCATCGACAGGATGGCTCTCACCTCGATGGGCCTGCACGACATCCGCGACCTGTTCACCAATTCAATCGAGGCCGTGCGCTCCAGGAGGACCAGTTAGGCCATGCCGAAGATCGATGTCAACGAAGGGCTTTTCTTCAAGGCCCTGGGCCGAAAGTTCGAAAAGCCCGAGCTGATCGAGCTGCTCACCGCGGCAAAGGCGGAGCTCGATGACTGGCCGCAGGGAGAGGGTGTTCTTCGCATCGAGCTGAACGACACGAACAGGCCCGACCTCTGGTCCACCATGGGTCTTGCCCGTCAGCTCTCGATCTATCTCGGGGCAAAGGCTCCCTCCTATCCCTTCTTCTCCCGGCCACAGGAAGCAAAAGACACCGGCGAGCGGCGCGTGGTAGTGGACAAGGGCCTGAAAGACATAAGGCCGTTCATCGGGTCATTCGTTGCCGAGGGCAGGGAGGTCACGGACGCCCTGCTCAGGGAGATCATCCAGTCACAGGAAAAGCTCTGCGGCAACTACGGAAGGAAGCGCAAGACCATTGCCATGGGCGTTTCCCGCGCGGACCTGATCTCATGGCCGGTGAGCTATGGCGCCGCAGACCCTGACAAGACGAAGTTCGTGCCCCTTGATTTCGACAAGCCGCTCAGCATGCGGGAGATCCTTTCCGCGCACCCCAAGGGCAGGGAATACGGCCCCATTGTCGCGCATTTTGCCCGGTTCCCCCTTCTCTCGGACGGCAAGGGGGAGGTGCTCACGTTCCCGCCGGTGATCAACTCGGCGTATATCGGCGGCGTGAAGCCCGGTGACAGCCGGCTGTTCATCGACCTGACGGGCCCTGACCTCGAAATCATCCTCACCGCGTGCGCAATCGCGGCGTGCGATTTTGCAGACATGGGCTTCCGCATCCTGCCGGTGACCGTGGAATACCCGCGGGACACGCCCCTTGGCCGAAAGATCGTCACGCCCTGCTACTTCCAGAAGGAGACCGTGCTGGAGGTGGCAGAGGCGGAGAAGAGGCTCGGGGATTCCTTTACTCCCGCGCAGGCGGCGGGATACATCAGGAAGATGGGAAGCACGGCGCGCGTGGAAGGCGCGCGTATCGTCGTGGCCCCGCCGGAGTACCGGAACGACTTTCTGCACCCGGTGGACCTGGTGGAGGAGATCATGATCGGCCGCGGCATGGATTCCTTCACGCCGGTGATGCCGAGAGACTTCACCGTGGGCCGGATCTCCGCCGCGGAGGAGTACGGCCGCAGGGTGCGGGAGACCATGATCGGCCTGGGCTACCAGGAGATGATCTACGGCTATCTCGGCGCGAAGAGGGATTTTGTCGAAAGGATGGGAATCGACGGGGACGCGGTGGTCGAGATCGCCAACCCGATGACGGAAAGCTACGACGTGGTGCGCAATTCCAGCATTCCCAACCTCCTGGCCTCGGAGGCCGAGTCCGCGCATGCGGTCTACCCGCACCGGATATTCGAGATCGGAAAAGTCGTGGTCAAGGACGCGGCGGAGAATTACGGCACCCGCACCTACAACTCTCTCAGCTTCCTCGTGGCGGACAGGGAGGCCGGGTTCAACGAGGTGGATGCGCACATGCTGGCGCTGTTCTATTACCTGTCACTCGAGCCGCAGCTCGCCCCCGTGGAGGACGTTCGGTTCATCCCCGGCCGCGCGGCGGAGATCAGGGTAAAGGGAAAGAAGGTCGGGATCATGGGTGAAATACATCCGCGCGTGCTGGAGAACTGGGGCATCCAGATGCCGTGTGCAGCCGCGGAGCTGTTCCTCGACCTGATGAGGGGGGAGTGAGAGATGGACGCCCGTATCAGCGTGGTCGCCCTTTCGTGGCAGCCGGACGCGAACATCGTGGTCGGCCAGTCGCATTTCATAAAGACCGTGGAGGACCTGGCGGAGATCATGAACACGTCGGTGCCCGGGGCCCGGTTCGGCCTCGCGTTCTGCGAGGCCTCGGGTCCCTGCCTGATCCGCACGGAGGGCAACGACGAAGCCCTTGTGGCAGACGCGGTGCGCTGCGCAAAAGCCGTGGCAGCCGGCCACACGTTCTTCCTCGTCATGAAGAACGCCTACCCCATCAACGTGCTTCCCCGGATCAAGGACTGCCAGGAGGTCTGCGGGATCTTCTGCGCCACGTCCAACCCGGTACAGGTCCTGGTGGGCTCCACCGAGCAGGGCAATGGGATCCTCGGCGTGATAGACGGCTCACCGCCGAAGGGTGTGGAAGGGGAAGCCGACAAGGCTGACCGCAAGTCGATGCTCAGGAAGTTCGGATACAAGTTCTAGACGGGGAGCCCGGGCGGCTCTGTCATGAGGCCGCGCCGTTTGCCTTCCAGAGCTCGGTAGCGCGGGAAAAGTGGTCGTGCAGCATCTCCACGGCCCGGGCCGGGTCGCTCTGGAGGCAGCGCAGGATCTCGTCGTGCATGTCGGGCCAGAGCTTCTCGAGCGTGTGGTACGTCTTTTCGTGCATGAGCGTCATATTGACGTGCAGGCTGAGCTGTCGTGAAAACCTGTTCAGAAGGTCGTTGCCGGCAAGCCCGATGATCTCGGCATGGAACTGCCGGTCCAGCTCGATTGCCTTCTGCTCCCGGACATTCTCGTCTCCCACCTGGGCCAGCGCGCGCATCTGCTCGACGATGCCCCGCATCCGGGCCAGGGCGGGAGGGTCGACATTCCCCTGGCAGCGCAGCACGGCGAACGTCTCCAGCGCTTCCCGCAGCTCGTACACCTCGAGGATCATCCTGCGGGACGGGACCCGGACCCTGCACGCGCTGCGGGGCTTGATGCTCACCACCCCTTCGAACTCGAGGCGTTTCACCGCCTCGCGGACCGGCATGCTGCTCACGGACAGCTCGGCGGCGACTTTCTTGATGCTGATCGTGTCCCCGTAGCGGATTGCGCCGGTGATGATGCGGTCCAGGAGATTCTCGTAGACCCGATCCACCAGGCTGCGCGTGTCGATTGACTTTGTCGATTCGGTGCTCACCGTTTCACTCTCATCGATTCTTTCCTGTGCGTCAAGTCGAGGCCGCGCCGCTCAATGCCCTCCGCCGCCGAGCATCCGCATGGCGTGCTCCATGACCGGGCCGAGCACCTTCATGCAGAGACGCACCGCGTTCACCGAACCGGGAAAGTTCACGACCACGGTGCTCCCGTGCAGCCCTGCATACCCGCGGGAGAGCACGGCGGCGGGCGTCTCGAGGTACGACTGCGCCCGGAGCACCTCGGCGATACCGGGAAGCTCCCTTTGGCAGAACCTCATGGTCACCTCCGGCGTGACATCCCGGGGTGAGATGCCCGTGCCCCCCGGTGGTCAGGATGAAATCAGCGCCCGCAGCCGCCTCCAGGGCGTTCCATATTTCCCGCTCGTCGTCGGGCACGACCTGCCGGGAGATCTCGGCGGCCCCGTACAGAGAGAGGACGGCCTTCTCGATCTCGGGGCCCGATATGTCGGCGTATTCTCCGCGGGACGCCCGGTCAGAGATCGTAATGACAGCGACTCTCATGGTCGATTTCCCCTCCGCGCAGCACGCGGGCGAACACGCCTCTTCGGGGCATGACACAGTCTCCGACCGCGTGGAAGATCGCGCATCCGTGGTGACACTCCTTGCCGATCTGGGTGATCTGGACGAGCGCCGGTCCCAGGCTCAGAAGTGTGCCTATGGGCAGCGCGCCGAGGTCGATACCCCGGGTCGTGACATTCTCCGCGAAGTCCCCGCAGCCGAGCTCGATGCCCCGGCCCCGCATGGTCTGGATGTCTTCATCCGCAAGGAGAGACACCTGCCGGTGCCAGTCTCCGGCATGCGCATCGCCCTCTATCCCGTGGCCTTCGCGCAGCGTGGCGCGCGCCACCGGCGTCTTCTGCACCCCCGTGCGGTCGGAGATGTTGATGGAGAGTATCGAAAACTCCCGTCTCACACCGGACTTCCCCTTGGTCTTGGACAAGAGGCGTATGTCGGTGATGCGCATCCCCTTGTCCGCCGCCTTGCACATGTCATAGAGAGTCAGGGCAGCGACCGCCACCGCGGTCAAGGCCTCCATCTCGATGCCGGTGCTCTCCGTGCACACGGCGCCGGCCTCTATCTCCACAAAGTCCTCGCCCAGCGTGAAGTCGACACTCACCTGGTCGATACGGATATTGTGGCAGAGCGGTATGAGCTCGGAGGTGCGCTTGGCTGCCGCAATACCGGCCACCCGGGCAACGGCCAATGCGTCGCCCTTCTTCAAGAGGTTTGCGCGGAGAAGACCAAGGGTTTCCGCGGCCATCAGGATCCGGCCCGCGGCCCGGGCCTCACGGTACACGCGCGGCTTCGAAGAGACGTCCACCATGACCGCCTTGCCCTGCTCATCCAGATGACTCAGAGTCCATGCTCATCCTCCGATCTGGGGCATTGCCCGGTTCATGCAGGCACCGCCGCGGCGCGGCTTGGAGAGAATGGCCTCCCGCAGGCTCTCCGCCAGCCGGGTGAAATCGAGAGGCACTTCGACGTCGGAATGGAGGCAGGGCTTGAGCATGCCGTCCGCCATGAGCCGGATGCGGTTGCAGCTCGCGCAGGAGGGAGGCCGGTCAAAGGCGTACGTGTCCTGCTTTTCGCGGAAGAGCTCGTAGTGATTGATGAGCTGGAGCCGCGCGCCGATGTCCGCGCAGAACTCCCGCATCCGGGCGATGTCTTCCTTGCCCGTCTCCGCAAGCACAACCATGTTCAGCTTGACCGGAAATCCCTCTGCAATTGCCGCGTGGATTCCCTCGCGCACGTGCGTTGATCTCGCCCCCCCGTGTCAGCTCCCGGTACCGGTCAGGGTCCAGCGTGTCCAGGGACACGTTCAGG
The DNA here is from genome assembly GCA_963734545.1 of uncultured Spirochaetota bacterium. Lineage (GTDB taxonomy): Bacteria > Spirochaetota > Spirochaetia > SZUA-6 > Fen-1364 > Fen-1364. Next base: position 21,017 of record CAVTHO010000005.1, read on the forward strand.
CTGTCCAGGCCTGCTTCCTTCAGGGGGTGCGCGTACTTTCCGAGATACGTCCCATTCGTCGTCATGGCCAGGTGCGCGAGCCCCTCGATGCCGGCGAGCATGCGGACGAGATCCACGATGCCGCGCTTCACCAGGGGCTCGCCGCCGGTGAGGCGTATCTTCGTCACGCCGAGTCCCACTGCCGCGCGTGCCGCCTCGGCGATCTGTTCCAGGCTCATGAAGTCCTCGTGCTTCCGCAGCGGCACGCCCTCGGCCGGCATGCAATAGCGGCAGCGCAGGTTGCACTTGTCCGTGACCGAGATCCGAAGATAGGTGATGGGCCGCTCAAATCGGTCGAACATCGATCTCCGTTCCCGCGGCGATCTCCGCCACGCCCTTCTCCATCCTGACGAGCCCGTCAGCTTCCGCAAGCGCGTTCTGATGCGATGAGCCGTGGAATTTGACCTGACGCACCTTGCCCTGCCGCAGGCGGACAGGAAGGAACTCGGCCCGCTCGGTGAGCCTGCGCGAGATCGTTTCCGCCACCACGCCCCGAACCGCCGGCGGCGCCCATTCTATCCCCATGAGCCGATAGAGAAAGGGCTTCACGAACACCTCGAAGATGACGAATGTCGAGACCGGGTTGCCCGGCAGGCCGAAGACAAAGCTTTTTCCGCGCCGCGCGAACAGCACGGGCTTGCCCGGCTTCACGGCAACGCCATGGAAAAGGATCTCCGCCCCCAGGCCCTCGAGGCAGCCCGGCACGTAGTCGAAATCTCCCGCCGACACGCCTCCCGTGAGAAGCACCACGTCGGCCGAGGCGAGCGCCGCGGTCAGGGCCGCGGAGAGAGCGGCAGGCGCGTCCGGCACCATCTCGTAGGGGCCGGCAGGACAGCGCATGGCGGCAAGCTGGGCGCGGAGCTGGGGGCCATTGCTGTTGTAGATCTGGCCCGGACCGAGCGTCTCCCCGGGCGCGCATATCTCGCCGCCGGTACAGATGATGCGCGTGACAGGAGGCATTGCCGCGGCGATCGTCGCGATTCCGGAGGCGGCCAGGGTGCCGATATCCTGCGGGGCGAGCACTTTCGGCGCGAGCACCGTCTCTCCCGCGCGCAGGTGGGAGCCTTTCCGTATCACGTTGTCGCCGGGCTCGGGCGTGCGCGGACGGATGGTCCCCTGGCTTTCCTCCACGTACTCCTTTCGGATGACCCTGTCCGCCCCCGGGGGAAGCATGGCGCCTGTCATGATGCGCGCGCATTCGCCCTTGCCTACCGCATGCGCGGGGACCGCGCCCGCGGCGATTGTCTCGCCGATGCGGTACTGCGCCGCGTTGTCTCCGGCTGCCAGGGCAAAACCGTCCATGGCGGATTTGTCGAACGGCGGTGAATCGATCGGTGACTGTACCGCTGCAGCAAGGACCCTGCCCAGCGCGTCCTCGATGGGTATCGACTCGACTCTGGATTCAACGGGAATGTCACGGAGAATTGCGAGCGCCTCATCGAGCTCTCTCACGGATTGCCTTTCAAAAAAGCCGCACGGCGGACGCCTTGAAGGTTACCACGCAATCGCGCCCGGTTTCCACGCCGATCTCGCGAACAGCGGCCGGCGTGACGAATGCCTGCAGCGTGACGCCGCAGTCGACGCTGACGCGCAGGAGCTGGTCCGCCTGCTCGATCCGCGTCACTCTTCCCGGAAGCTGGTTTCGCGCGCTGGAATGCAGGGGCTCCGCTGAAAGTATCAGCTCGTCCAGTGAAAGAACCGCGACAACGAAGCTGCCCTTCCGGGCCGGGCAGCGAAGGAGAACGCCACCGGTGCGGAAGTACGTGAACATCTCGTCCGTCCCCTCCACGGATCCCTTGAGGATATTCTCGTCAGACGCGCGGACGCGCCCGGCCTCGAGCCGCACGAGCCTGTCGCAGAGCCGGTATGCCAGCTCCATGCTGTGAGTGCTCATGACAACGGTGGTGCCGGAAGCCGAGGCTTCCCGGATGATCTTCTCGACAACGGCGCGCGAGTCCGGGTCCACGTTCGCCGTCGGCTCGTCCAGCAGGAGAACCTGCGGCGCCAGGACAAGGGCGCGCGCAAGTGCAACACGCTGCTTCTCGCCGCCGGAGAGGGTCGAGACGCGCCGGCGCCCCATGTCCGCGAGGCCCACGCCGGAGAGGGCGGCCGCGCTCTTGCGGCATCTTTCGTCGCGCGGCACGCCCCTGATCTTGAGCCCGTACGCCACGTTCTGCAGCACCGTGCCTCGAAAGAGGAGAGGCGACTGGTGCAGCATCACCGATTCCGCCCGGACGGCGCGCATGCCGTCCGCGTCGAGCGGCCGTCCCCGGTATGCGATGCTCCCGCTTGCCGGCGTGATCAGCCCGTTCAGGAGACGAAGGAGCGTGGTCTTGCCTGATCCGTTCTCCCCCACGAGCACGGTGACCCTCCCCTCCTCCAGGCCCAGCTCGTCCACCGAGACCACGGTGGCGTCGTCGAAAACGGCTCGTACCGCGGTGAGCGAGAAAAGAGGGGCGCGGAGCGCGTCACTCATGCTTCACCACCCAGTGCAGGAGAGCGTTCACGCCGAGCGCCAGCACCATCAGGATGATGCCCAGCGCCAGTCCCTGCTCGAACTCGCCCTTGCTCGTCTCCAGGGCAATGGCCGTGGTGATGGTCCGCGTGTACCACCGGATGTTCCCGCCCAGCATCATTGCCGCGCCGACCTCGCCCACCACCCTGCCGAACGCGGCAAGGGAGGCGGAGAGCACGGCCCCGCGCGCCTCACGCACGCTCATCCAGAGGATGCGGCGCCGCGACGCGCCCAGGGTGGTCAGGACCTCCGGGAAAAGCGGATCGAGGCTGCTCAGCGCGCTCGCCGTCATGGAAAGCACGATGGGGAATGCGAGAATTGCCTGACCGATTATCACCGCGCGGGGTGTGAAGAGCAGGCCCAGGGGGCCCAGGGGCCCGGCCCGCGAGATGAGGGAGTAGACGAGCAGGCCGACCACGACCGTCGGCAGTGCCATGAGGCTGCTCAGCACGGCAAGGAGCGCCCGCCTTCCACGGAAGCGCTTCAGCGCGATGAGCACGGCGAGGGGAATGCCCGGGCACGCAGGCGATGGCGGCCGACGCGAGAGAAAACCTGAGGGAGGTCCAGGCCACGAACCAGACCTCGGGGTCGCCGGAAATGAGCAGATGAAACGCTTTGCCGAGAGCTCCCGTGCCGGCCCCCGTACCCTTATTTCACCGCGTCAGCGGTGAAAAGCTGCTCGCCCCCGAGGGTATAGTCGCGGATGATTTTCTGGCCCTGCACGGAGGTGACCCATGCGACATACTGCATGGCAGCCATGTAGTTCACCTCGGGGTGCTTCTGCGGATTGACCGCGATCACGCCGTACGGGTTGAACAGCGCGGGGTCCCCCTCGGAGAGGATCTTCAGCCCGGACAGCTTGTCTTTCATGGCGATCCACGTCCCCCGATCGCTCAATGTGTATGCCTTGAGGTTGTTGGACATGATGAGCACTTCGCCCATGCCCTGGCCGACCTCCTTGTACCAGGAGCCCCTGGGCTTTATGGACGCAGCCGCCCATATGTCCAGCTCTTTCGCATTGGTGCCCGAGGCATCACCGCGGGACACAAAGGGGGCACCCGCGGAGGCAATCCGGGCAAACACATCCGCGGTGGACTTTGCGGCCGTGACCTTCGCGGGGTCCTCTATCGGACCGAGGACGACGAAGTCATTGTGCATGACGTCCCTGCGGTTCACCCCGAATCCCTGCGCCACGAACCGGTCTTCCGCCTTGCGGTCGTGCACCAGGACGACATCCACGTCGCCGTTCTCTCCCAGCTTGATCGCCTTGCCCGGTGCCCACGGCGATCACGTCCACGGTGATGCCGGTGAGCTTTTCAAAGGGAGGATTGAGGAGGGACAGGAGCCCGCTGTCCATGGTGCTCGTGGTCGTGGCGAGCCGCAGGCGCACGGTCTGCGCGGAGAGCGGCGCCAGGATCGCGCACAGGACGAGCGCGACCAGCATCATTTTTTTCATCGTTTACCTCTCGCCTTTCCAAGTGTGGGAGGCGCGCCAGTTTCCCGACGCACCCTTTGAGGCCGCGCGCGGCCCCTGTCGGCAGGTCGCCATCTGTGGCATCAGGCGATTCTGCTCGGCGAAGTTTCTATGCAGGGATAGTAGCCGCCGAGACGCGCATCGTCAAGAAGAGCAGGATGGGAGCATAGCGTGCACCTGGGTCTTTTCGACGAATTTTGAAGCGTAGGTGCAGAATTCGGCGTTTTCCCAATGGCCGAGGGGAGTGATCACGGAAAATGGCGGCGTGGCAGATACCTCAGGCGCAAGACCTGCTGCGGGAAATATCCGCTCGAAACGGGCAGTCGCTGAATGCCTCTGAGATCGGGAGGCGGCTGGGTCTCTCCTGCCATGCCGTGCAGCATCGAATTGCAGCGCTGGAAGAAGCCGGTGTGATCCGTATCCTGCCCTCCCTTGCTCACCGGCTCACGGAACGCATCACGACGACTTACAAAGCCATGGACTCCTCAGCCCGGTTTTTCCAGTGGGAAGCAGGAAGGGTGAAGCGGATCGACCTGGCCATATCTTCTCCACGAGAGACGGTTGGGTTTCTGTTCATGGAAAGCCCGGCTCTCCACAAAAGGGATTGGGGGGCGCTGCGCGTCGGCTTCGCGCGAGGGATACTGGATCGAGGGTTTGTCGTGCACGGCGGTTCTCAAGCTTTCCTGACCGCGCGTGTGATCATCGCCCTGCCCATCCAGGAGTTCCTTAGTAATCTCGACCAGTGGCTTGCGTGCCGCAGTTTTCGGGAGGCACATGTCCTTTTGTCAGTATTATCTATGCGGGGGTGCACATGAAGCTCAGCGCGCGCAATCAGCTCAAGGGACGGGTCGTGGAAGTAAAGAACGGGGCCGTGATGTCCAGCGTCAAGCTCGACATAGGGGCCGGGAACACGATCACCGCCTATATCGGGAAAGAGAGTGTCGAGGACCTCGGCTTGAAGGTCGGAGACAATGCCGTGGCCATAATCAAGTCCACGGAGGTCATCGTCGGGAAGGAATAGCCTTCCTTTCCAGGGAGAAGATGCCTCTTTCCCTGCCGAGAACCAGGACAGCCTCGAGGACCGCCCTGCCAATGGTACGCGCCTTGTCCGAGATCGTCTCGGTATATGAACCCTGGCCGCGGGGATCTATGTCTCCGATCTTCAAGCCTGCCGTGACATTGAGGCCCTCGTGGATCAGGCCGCGCACGCAGCCGTCCAGGGGCGCCGCTACCGGCACGCTGCCGACGGTCAGGACCGTCTCACCGTGACGCACCAGATCGCCGATCCGCTTCAGCAACGTCACCCTGCCCGCTGCAGGCGCCTTGAGAATCCTTTCGCTCGTTCTGCCCGCGATTTCCCCGGGCACCCCTGTATCCGGCTGTGCGCTGCCTGCAGAGAGGATGCGGCCCAGCTCGTGGCCCCGCATGGTTTCGATCACTGCATCCACATCGATGCCTGCGCGGAAGCCGGGGCCCAGGCCGATCACGACCGGAGCGAAGCTCCTCGTTGTTCCGAGGTTTTTCTTGGCGAGAATCGCATCAACGACAACGTCCGGCACAAAGCTCCTGCGTATCTCGGACCCGGGATCGACCACGACCGCTATCCGTCCCTGGGACAGAACAGCCGCCATGCTTTCCTCTCCTGCCAGCTCTGCCGTGGTTCCTTCGACAGTCTGGCTTCCATTGAAGACCGCCTCGGCGAAGGAAACGGTGCGGCGGATCACCGTGGGCTCGGCCTGCTCGGTCATGACGACTGCGAATCCGGCGTGGTGCAAGGCAAGGGCGACCCCGGTGGCGCAGTCTCCTGCCCCCCTGATGAGGGCTCTCAGGGTTTCAGTCGGCTGCGGTCTCATACACTCTTTCCTTCCACCAGGAGAGGAGCGTGCCCTCGATTCCATGGCCGCGCCTGAGGTCGCGGAGAAATGTCCCGGCCGTTTTCCGTTTCTGTTCGAGGTCTCCCTGGTTCACGATGAGGTGAAAATCCATGCCCGGCAGAACCCCTTTCCTGCACGCCCGCGCGTCGGCGGCAAGCAGCACGAGGGCCGGGGCATCGAGGACACCGCGCGCGCTGCCCAGCAGGGCCATCACCCCCTCGGGATTGTAGCATCGCTCGGCGTCGACGCTCTCGTCGAACGCGCTGGCCCCCATGAGCGCAAAGACCTCGCTCGTGTTTGCCGGTATGACGGGTTCCCTGTCCATGGGGGCCTTGATCGGCTTTCTCCTGGACCCGTCTCCCTCCACGAGGAGCACAAGATCCACCGGAACCGCAAGACGCTCTATCCTGGCGTGATCGAGTCCGGCGTGCTTGCCGCCGTCTTCGATCACGCCGCCCGAGATGACCATGACCGGTTCTTCCGACAGGATGCAGCGGAGCAGCTCCGCGTCATCCCGGGCCGTGGCTGTCGGATAAGCGAGGAACTCTTCGACCCCGATTCTCGTTGTCGTGGTCATGCGCGCGCGGATCCCCCGCCGGGAAATGAATTCCGCGATCTTCCGCATACCGGTGGATTTGCCTCCCGCGCCGACCAGCGTGTAGACCCTGCCCGGGCGAAAGTGCCGCGAAATGAATTCCGCGTACGCTTCTTCGGGCTTCCCCATCAGTGAAGCCGGCCGCCGCGCCCTTCCGCGCCGCTGAGGCTGCCCGTGCGGCCCGCGTTCCTGCGAACCGCCACCAGCTCGGCGAGAATCGAAACGGCGATTTCCGCCGGGGTCTCTGCCTTGATGTCCAGCCCGATGGGGGAGTGAATGGCCGCGACTTTCTCCGGGGGAAAACCGTCTTCCCGCAGTTGATCGAGCAGGATCTTCGCCTTGCGCGTGCTGCCGATGAACCCCGCGTAGTGATAGGTGCGCCCGAGGATCGCCCGGATGCATTCCAGGTCGCTCGCCTTGCCCCGGGTGACGATCACGACGTAGGAGGCCGAATCCAGGGGAAACTCCCGTGCGACATCCGCGTAGGTCCCGCAGATCGTCTTCACCCCCGGCGGAAACCTTTCGGGGGAAAGGAGCGCCTTCCTGTCATCCGCTATCGTCACCTTGAAGTCGAGCTCTGCTGCCATGACGGCAACCGAGCGCCCCACGTGTCCCCCGCCCAGGATCAGGAGCTTCTCTTCCGGAAATATCGGATCATAGAAGAGACCCGCTTCCCGGGAAAAGGCGGGTTTCCCGGTCCGCAGGCATTGCGCCGCGGTTTCCTCGTCCGGGTGAGCATCCGTCCCCTGCAGGAGCACGCCGCCTTCGTCATGGACCGCGATCGTGACTGCCGCGGGAGACGCCTCGGCAGGTCCCTCCAGCTTCTTGACGAGCAGGACCTTCTCTCCCTTTTCCAGCCGCTGGAGCAGCGCCGCATAAAGCGCGGTGTCGGGGACATATTCGACCAGCAGCCGGCAGGTCCCGCCGCAGACCATCTCGTCCCCCTCGGCCTCTGTTCCCAGCATTTCCACGGTCAGGGCATCCGAGCGTTTTCTCCCGATGCTCTGCACCGCCAGCTGGATCGCGGATGCCTCGCCTTTGCCGCCTCCCACTGTGCCGACAATGGCGCCCGTGCTGCGCACGAGCATTTTCGATCCCGGGTGCCGCGGCACGGAACCCTGCACGTCGATCACGGTCACGAGCGCCGTGTCTCCCTTGCTCTGGGCCAGGGCCCTGAAGATCTCGTAGCTCATTTCACCGGCTTCAAGGTGATGAGTATCTCCCCGCCCATGTCCACGTCGCTGAGCGAGCCGAGGAGCCCTACGAGCGTGTTGAGGACCACCTTCCGGGCGAACTCGTTCAGGGGCACCTTCTTCCCGGCGGACAGTATCTGCAGATCGTGCTGCATGGTTCACCTCCGTGGAGAAACAGGATACACTCCCCGACGCCCATGACGCAATCCAGCGCTGATCTGGTGACGCCTCTCCCCTGCATAGTGAGTGTCGTGGGCCTCAAGAAAAGCGGAAAGACCACGGTCGTAACGGGCCTGCTCGCCGAGCTGCGCTCACGCGGGTATCGGGTGAGCAGCATCAAGAAGATGGAGCATGCCGCGCTCTTTCTGGATCAGGAGGGAACCGATACGCGTCTGCACGCCGATGCAGGGGCGGAGGTGGTCGTTGCGCTTCTCCCGGGGGAGACGGTCAGGTTCGAACGCTCAGGGTCGCCGGCGCCGCTCCGCGACATCGTCCGGCTCTTCCCCCCTGACACCGCGTTCCTGGTCTGCGAGGGCATGGTGGACCGAGATGCGTCCCCGCTCATTGTGCTCTGTCTTCGCAGCATGGAGGATCTGGGCGAAACGCTGGCGGTTCGAGCGATCCGACCCGGCTCGGTGCTCGCAATATCTGGCGTGGTGGCGGCAGGGGCGGTCAACAAGGGTGTGCAGGCACCTGGGGATATCCCGGTGCTTGACGCTTCTGATTCTGCTCAGCGCCGCGCCCTTGCTGACCTGATCATCGAGACTTCAAAGGGCAAAAAAAAAGCCTGCCCAGATGAATGACGCCGAGTGCTGCACCAACTGTTGGACAGGCTTTATTGTTCTATGTAAGATCTGAAATCTAATATATCTGTACCACTTTTATAGAGAATTGTCAACAGGTTCACGATAGACACCAGAACTTTTTTCTGGGATAATTTCGAGGCTGGAGATCAGCCTGGAATGCTCCCATTCCTCATCTGTTTCCCTCTCCTGACGGCCCTGATCCTCCTGCTCGTGCGCGGAAACACGGCGCGGAGCATCGTCGTCGTGCTCGCCTCGGTCGTGATCGCGGGGGGCTCGATCATCCTCGTGTTCGCGCGATTCCCGATGCCGATGCTCATCATCGAGCTGCCCCCCGAATACCTGAACATTGCCGTGCTCGGCCTGGAAGTCGCCATTGCGGGATTCATCTTCGTGCTGGGGATCGTGCGCACGCGCCACTTCGTGTCGCTCCTGGCTCTCCTGCAGGCAGGGCTCGCGGTGGCAACCGAAGTCCTCTTCGGAGGAGGCATCTCCGTCGAGCGCGCGCTCGCCGCGGACAAGTTCTCCCTCATCATGGGCATGATCGTCGGGGTCGTCGGCAGCCTCATCGCCGTCTACAGCCTCGGGTACATGAAGGCCTACCACGAGCATCACGGGGAATACCGCGACAGGCGGCCGCTGTTCTTCTTCCTACAGTTCGTCTTCCTCGCCGCGATGTTCGGCGTATTCTTCTCCAACAGCCTGTCGCTGCTCCTGCTGTTCTGGGAAGTCACGACCCTGTGCTCGTTCCTTCTCATCGGCTACAACGGCACCAGAGAGGCGCGCGGCAAGGCCTTCCTCGCGCTGACGCTCAACCTGCTGGGCGGCCTGGCGTTTGCCGGCGCCATCCTTCCTCTGCGCCGACGGCAGCGTCGTGGAGCTGGACAAGCTGGTCTCGGGAGCGCACGGGTCGGCGCAGCTTCCCGCCGTGCTCATCCCTGTCGCGCTTCTGGCATTCGCCGGCATGACGAAGTCCGCGCAGATGCCCTTCTCGTCGTGGCTCCTGGGCGCAATGGTGGCGCCCACCCCGGTGTCCGCGCTGCTGCATTCCAGCACCATGGTGAAGGCCGGCGTGTACCTGGTGCTCCGCCTGGCCCCGGTTCTCCGCGGCACGGTTCCCGGGACCATGGTGGCGCTGATCGGCGGCATCACCTTCCTGATCGCCTCGCTGATCGCCATTTCCCAGAGCGATGCCAAGCGCGTGCTGGCCTGGTCCACGATCGCCAACCTCGGGCTCATCGTGCTGTGCGGCGGGATCGGGACGTACGAGGCGCTCTGGGCCGGGATCCTGCTGATCCTGTTCCACGCGGTGACGAAGGCGCTGCTTTTCCTCTGCGTGGGCACCTTCGAGCAGAAGACCAACACGCGGGACATCGAGAGCATGTCCGGGCTGATCGTGACCATGCCGAAGCTGTCCATCATGATCCAGATCGGGATCGCGGGGATGTTCCTCGCGCCCTTCGGAATGCTGGTGAGCAAGTGGGCGGTGCTGAGGGCCCTCGTGGACTCCAACCCGCTGCTCGTCGTGTTCGTCGTGTTCGGCAGCTCCGCCACGCTGTTGTTCTGGGTGAAGTGGATGGGAAAGCTCCTCGAGGTGACCAAGGTCCAGCAGGACGATGAAAAGGGGATTGCCGCGCGCCAGTGGATCTCGCTGGGAGCCCTCTCGGCGCTCACCGTCGCCCTGGTGGGGTTCTACCCCCTGGTGTCGCGCCTTCTCATCGAGCCCTACGTGCGCGGCATCTACGGGATGGTGACGACGATCAGCCAGGGCAACCTCGTGATCATGTCCATCATGCTCGGCATGGTGGCCCTGTTTCCCGCCACGTTCTTCGTCTACGGAAGGCGGGTCAGGGTCGTGGACGCCTATCTCGGCGGCGGAAACGTGGACTCCAGCGTCCTGTTCCAGGGCGCCGGGGGCGAGGTGAAGAGCATGGAGATGAGGAACTACTACCTTGCCCGTCTCTTCGGGGAGCAGCGGCTGTTCCTGGCCGGGGTCATTTCGTGCGCGGCGCTGATCTTCGTCATGTTCGGGGTGTCGCTGTGAGCGCGGTGCAGACGCTCATCGCCGCGGTCATCTCCGTGGTGGCCGCGCCCCTCCTGGGAGGTCTTCTGGCCGGCGTGGACCGGAAGCTCACCGCGCGCATGCAGTCGCGTTGGGGCCCGCCCGTCCTGCAGCCCTTCTACGACGTGCTGAAGCTCTTTCAGAAGGAAAACATCGTCGTGCGCAGGTCGCAGAACTTCTACGTGTACTTCTTCTTCTTCTTCATGGTCTTCACCACGGTTCTCTTCTTCACCGGCGGGGACATTCTCCTCACGATTTTCGCCCTCACGCTGGCCAGCATCTTCCTCGTCCTGGGCGCCTACAAGGCCAGCTCTCCGTACAGCTTCATCGGAGCCGAGCGTGAGCTGATCCTGATGATGGCCTACGAGCCCATGGTGCTCCTGGCCGCGGTGGGCATGTACCTGGTGACACGGAGCTTCATCGTGGGAGACATTGCGCGCTATCCGCGGCTTCTCGTGCAGTACCTGCCGGGGCTCTTCACTCGGGTTTGTCATCATCCTCGTGTTCAAGATGCGGAAGAGTCCCTTTGACCTGTCGGTGTCGCACCATGCCCACCAGGAGATCGTGCGCGGCATCACCACCGAGTTCTCGGGCCGCACCCTGGCCCTGATCGAGATCGCGCACTGGTACGAGACGATCGTCGTGCTCGGCATGGTGGCGCTGTTCTTCGCCTCCATACCCTGGCTGGCCGCCGTGGTCACCGCGGCGGTGTTCTTTGCCATGATCCTCGTGGACAACGTGTTTGCGCGGGTGAAGTGGCAGCTTGCACTGGCGAGCGGGTGGATCGTTGCCGCCACCCTCGGGGTGGGCAACATCCTGGTCGTGTACTTCCTGAGATAGAGGAGATGGCGGGAATGCACGCGTTCAGGAGATCACCCTGGGTCCTCCACTACGACGCCTCCAGCTGCAATGGCTGCGACATCGAGGTGGTGGCCAGCCTGACACCGATGTACGACGTGGAGCGGCTCGGCGTGGTCAATACCGGCAACCCCAAGCACGCCGACATCTTTCTCGTCACCGGCTCGGTGAACGCGCAGAACCTCAAGGTGCTGCGCACCCTCTACGAGCAGATGCCCGAGCCGCGCGTGGTCGTGGCAGTGGGAATCTGCGCAACCTCGGGCTGCGTGTTCCGCGAGTGCTACAACGTGATGGGCGGAGTGGACACCGTGCTGCCCGTGGACCTGTACGTGCCCGGCTGCGCCGCGCGCCCGGAGTCGATCATCGACGGGGTGATCCAGGCGGTGGAGCTGCTGGAGAAGAAGCGGCGGTTCATGAAAGTCATGCACGGCCGGATGAAGGCCATCGTCATCGAAAGGGCCACGCCGCTGGACGCGCCGGAGATTCTTGCCCTTCAGAAGATCGTCTACCAGAACGAGGCGGAGATGTACGAGGACTGGAGCCTCACGCCGCTCAAGCAGACCCTGGCGGAGATGCGGGTGGATTTCGAGTCCAAGGTGTTCATCAAGGCAGTCGTGGGAGGCAAGATCGTCGGCTCGGTGCGCGGCTACATGGTGGACGCCGCAGGAAATGCGCAAGCGGGCGCCGGGGGCACCGCGCACATCACGCGCCTCATCGTGCTTCCCTACTTCTGGCAGCGCGGGATCGGCACGAAGCTGGTGCAGGAGATCGAGGGCTGCTTCCCCCAGGCGCGAAGGTTCGAGACCTTCATGGGCCAGAAAAGCAGGCATACGATGGAGCCCTACCAGAAGCTGGGCTATGTCCCCATCCGGCAGGAGAAGGTCTCCGAGCAGCGTGACAGGGTGTATTTCGCAAAGGAGAAAACCGGCGAATGACGGAAGAAATGCGCAAGCCGGCTCGCAATCCGCCGGAGCCCCAGATCATCGAGGAGATCCCCATTACGACCCTGCTCGAGAGGGCGCAGCGCATGCGCACCGAGGGATGGCGGCTGGCCCAGGCCTGCTGCACCCGGCTCGTGGCCGACCAGGAGGTGAACTACAGCTTCGACAGGGACGGCCTGCTGCACACGCTGCGCGTGCGCCTGCCGATGAATGACCCGGTGCTGCCCAGCATCTCCCAGTTCTTCTGGGGCGCGTTCCTCTACGAGAACGAGATGCACGACCTCTTCGGCATCACGGTGAACGGGATGGCGGTGGATTTCCACGGGCACTTCTATACGACCATGATCCCCACCCCCTACGTGACCAGGGAGCCGGACCATGGCGAATAGAACGGTCATCCCTTTCGGGCCCCAGCACCCGGTGCTGCCCGAGCCCATCCACCTCGACCTCGTGCTGGAAGACGAAAAGGTGGTGGAGGCCGTCCCGAAGATCGGCTACGTCCATCGCGGATTCGAGAAGCTCGTCGAAAAGATGGACTTCAATGAGCTGGTCTACGTGGCGGACAGGATCTGCGGGATCTGCGCCTTTATCCACAGCATGGCCTACTGCCAGGGCGTGGAGACCGTGATGCATGTCGAGGTCCCTCCGCGCGCCACGTACCTGCGCACGCTCTGGTCCGAGCTGGCCCGGCTCTCCAGCCACCTGTTGTGGATGGGGCTGATGGCCGACGCCTTCGGTTTCGAGAGCCTCTTCATGCAGTGCTTCCGCCTGCGGGAAAAGGTCGTGGACATGCTGGAGGAGATGACCGGCGGGCGTATCATCCTGGGCGTCTGCAAGGTCGGCGGGGTCCGCCGTGACGTCGACAATGAGACGCTCAAGGCGATCGTCGGCAGGGTGAACGATCTTGAAAAGAGCATGCGCCGGGTCGCGGAGGTGTTCCTCCAGGATGACTCGGTGAAGCACCGCCTGGCCGGCGTCGGCGTGCTCACAAAGGAACAGGCATCCGCGCTCGATTGTGTCGGCCCCATGATGCGCGCGAGCGGGATTGCCCGGGACACCCGCATGCAGGGATACGCGGCCTATGCCGGCCTGGACTTCGAGCCGGTAGTGGAGACCGAGGGGGACTCCTACGCGCGCTGCGCGGTGCGGATCAGGGAGCTTTTCCAGTCGGTGGATCTCATCAACCAGGTTGCCGCCAGGGTCCCGGCCGGGGAAGTGGCGGTGAAAGTGAGCGGCTATCCCGAACGGGGAATATCACTCCCGCTGCGAGCAGCCGCGCGGGGAGGTGATCCACTACGTCAAAGGGGACGGCACGCGCTACCTGCAGCGCTACCGGGTGCGCACCCCGACCTTCGCCAACATCCCCGGCCTGGTGAAGATGCTGCAGGGCTGCCAGCTCGCCGACGTGCCGGTCCTGGTGCTCACCATCGACCCCTGCATCAGCTGCACGGAGAGGTAGGGATGTCTGTTTTTATCATGACGCGTACCGTGCTCAGGAACCTCTTCTCCCGACCCGCCACCCGGCTGTACCCATGGCCAGGGAAGGCCAAGGGGCGCGGGGCCATGGATGGCGGAAACGCCCCATGGCCAGGGAAGGCCGAGGGGCGCGGAGCCATGGATGGCGGAAGCGCCCCAGTCCGGGAGAAGGAGGCGCACCGGTCCGCGCGGAGCCGCGGCCACATCGAAATAGACATCAATGTCTGCATCTTCTGCGGCGCCTGCGCGAAACGCTGTCCCACCGACGCGATCATCGTCACCAAGCCGCAGAAGGAATGGAACATCGACCGGCTGCGCTGCTGCGCGTGCAATGCGTGCGTCGAGGTCTGCCCGGTGAAATGCCTGTCGATGGACAGCCGCTACACCGCCCCCACCGTGACCAGGGACAAGGACATTTTCCGGCAGCCGCCGAAATCGGCCCAGGAGCCGGTACCTGCGGACAAGGCCCCCTAGGGTTTCCCGCCGGCCATGGCGATCCTGGCCTTGTACTCCGGCGAGCCCTTCACGAAGTACTTGCTGCTCCAGCGATTGTCCGAGGTGAGCCGGAAAGCCTCGAGGTTGCCCGACTTTCGTCGATCGTACTGCATGCGCGCCCTGTAGTGCTCGAACAATCGGAGAAACTCCGCGAAATAGATGGCCGCCAGCCGGGGGCATTCGGTGATCTCCAGCAGGTTCTCGTCGTTGTTGTGCAGGGAATTGCCGCTGAAATTGGCCGACCCGGTGAAGACGACCGGCCGATCCCCTTCCGCGTCGATCACGACGAACTTGTGATGCACCCGGACCATGATCCGGGGGTTCTCTCCCGGCCACAGCACGCGCTCGGGAGCGAATCCCGTCGGGGTATCACCCGCGTCGAAGGCCCTGTAGCCGGCCACGTCGTGTTCCTTTGCGGACCGGTTCATGATGTCTATCTTTGCCGCCACGTCGGCACGGCCGGGGTCCCCGCTGGGCGCGGTCTCCGAGACCCGGTTCACGAGAGCGAGCATCATCTTTCCGTCATCACCGGCGCCGAAGACAGCGTCCAGAAGGGGCTTGTCGGTGGGGTCATACGCGCACAGAAGAACCGAGTGAGCGGCCTTTTTCACCGCATCCACGATGGTCTGGAGAGAGTCGCGGCTCGCCTGACCTTCAGGAGGAAAGAAGACCCTGACCTTTGCGTCGCCGACGCTGATTCCGCTCGACCAGCCCTTCTGCCTCTTGCGGGTCTCCGCAAGGCTCGGGTCTCCGTCGAGCAGGGCCTTCCTGTCCAGGTAGAGCCGGGCGAGCTCAGGAGATTCGAATGCATGAATCACGTTCGCCTGCGCGGACAGGCCTTCGCTGGTGAAGTTGGCCGAGCCGGTCAGGACAGCTTCGGCCTTGTTCGTCGCGCCGACGCGAACCAGGAACTTGTCGTGCATGATGTTGGCGTGCGTGCGGGCGATGAAACCCGTCTTCGGCTTTCCCGCGGTAATGAGCTCGCTGATCGCGGCGTCCGATGTATGGTCGCCCGCAGTCTGGTTGTATGCCAGCGCCAGGTCACCCCCGTACTGCTCGAAGCCGGGAACGATCCAGGTCTCGTCGGTCAGGTGGTAGATTGCGCCCTGGACAGGCTTGCCGGACGCGCGACCCAGGAAATCAGGCACAGCCAACTCCATGCCGTTGGCCAGCCATGCGCGTGCCGCCTTCTGATGTGCCGCGGTCGAAAGGTCGGAAAACTGTTTTCCAAAGGCCTGCGAGCTGACAACCGCGCGATTGAAATGCGTGGTGATCCCCTGCTCTTCCACTTGAGGAATTCGTACGTCGATGGTTGCGGATTCGGCCTCCAGGAGCCTGGGTGATGCGGCAGGACCGATCACGGGTGTCACATGGTAGGAGAATGACGTTCCGCGGTCCTTTGTGTCGATTCTTGCGTCCCACCAGTAGAACTTCTGTATCGGGGCTTCATTGCTCGGGAAATCGCTCTGATCCGGTTTGGGGCCGTTGAATCCAATGCGGTTGGGCAGCCAGCTTCGAGAAGCGCCAAAGAACCCGGGCGCGCGCAGGATCGCGAATCCCAGGAAGTCCGGCCTGCTGTCGCCTTCCGGCCAGTCGAAGGCAAGCAAAACAAGGGTCGGGGACTGGTACGATTTTACGATCACCGGCATCTCGACTTTCCGTCCTTTGATATCAATTTATTCAACCGCGCGGCCTCGGGGCAACTCTTCGCATTCCGTGGTATACTTCTGGCACTCATGATCGAAGATACGCTCAGAGCCTGGGCCGCGCGGAAGGGCTACGACGTCGCGTGGGGGCCGGGCACGCATCTGCGTGACGTGCGGGCGGAAATATCCGGCCGCGGCGCGCGGGGAGACCTTGCGCCGGATTTTGTCGAGAAGTGGCTGGGCTGGATCAGAGAACCCGTCGCGGCTGCCCCGGTCCCCGAAACCGTTATTGCCGTGGCCGTCCCCTGCCCTGCCTGCAGCATACGATTCACGCACCGGGATCGCGTGCTCACTGCAACGGTCCCTCCGACCTACGTAGAGGACGCGCGTGACAACGAGAGGATCCGGCAGGAGCTCCTGGAGCTTCTGCCGGAGCTGAACGGAGACCTGGTGCTCGTGGGGCCTGCCCGCAAGGCGCTTGCGGTACGCCTGGGACTGACCGCCTACGGCCTGAACAACATCACCTACTCGCCGAACCTGGGAAGCAGCATTCTGATCGTCGCCCTGGCCACCTCGGCCAGGCTTGCGTCATTGCCCGGGCCGCAGGCGCACCGGTCCGAGGTGCTCAGTGAATGCGAATCCTGCGGCCTTTGCCGGGATGCCTGTCCCACCGGCGCCATCCCCCGGGACCGGTTCCTCCTCAGGGCGGAGGGCTGCCTGACCTGCTGGAACGAGCTGCCCGGTCCTCTGCCGGCCTGGCTCCCTGCCGATGCGCACAACTGCCTCATCGGCTGCATGACGTGCCAGGAGGTCTGCCCGTGCAACGAAGGACTGCTGAAGACGAAGGACAGCGGAGTCGTCTTCGACGAGAGAGAGACCGCCGCGCTTCTGGCCGGCGCGGAGGCGGCGGCGCCTGCGCTGCATGCCTCGATCCAGACGAAGCTCGAGAGCATCGGATTGGCGGGAATCAGGAATGTGCTAGGAAGGAACCTTGCGCTGCTGATGGCCGCGGGAAAATAGAGGGCGGGGACGCTCGTCCCCGCCCTCAGCGCGCATCCGCTTTCTAGTAGTTGGGCAATACCGGGGTGAACTCCTGGATAAGGGCATTCGTGTAATCAGAAACCACGATGTTGCCTGCCGCATTGATCGCAATGTCGATAGGCCACCCGAAGGTACCGCCGCCGACTCCGGCGCCCCCGAATTGGAGGATATAGTTGCCGGACGAATCAAATTTCTGGATCCGACGGTTCATCATATCGCACACGAATACATAGCCGTCCGCATCCACCGCGATGCCGATCGGGAAACTGAACTGGCCATCGCCGGTGCCGAATGAGCCCCATTTCAGGAGAAAATGCCCCTGGGAGTCGAACTTCTGGACCCGGTTCAATTCCGCATCAGTGACGTAGCAGTTCCCGTCCTTGTCTACCGCGATGCCGTATGCCGACGATGTAAACTGGCCGTTGCCGGTGCCGGACACCCCCCCTCCCCACGATGTGGCAAAGTAAGGTCCCGGATGCAGAACCTGCACCAGGTAGTTGTTGATGTCCAGGACATACATGTCACCCGACTTGCCGATCGCAATACCTCTTGGTCCGGAGAACGCGGGGGATCCGGGGTTGGTGACCGTATCGTGCCAGGCCCCTGTTGCCGTGTCGAACACCTGAATTTCGTTTCCATTCCCGTCAGGAATGTACACGTGCCCGGTCGTGTCCGTTGCGATGGTAGTGACGTCCAGCTCGAATTGCTGGTTGGCGGGAAGCGTAGAGGAGACAATTTGCAGAAGGTAATTACCGGAAGGATCGAACTTGGTGACCCTCTGATTGATGAAATCCGCTATGAGGCTGTTGCCGCTGGAGTCAAAGGCAATGCCCACGGGGAGAGCCGTGATGCCGGGTGCAGAACCGGCCCCGCCGCCCCAGGATGCGTTCCACGCCGGCGCCGTGGTCGAATTGAGGGGAGGGTCGTACTTTTGAATCCTTCCGTTGAAGCTGTTCCCATCCGAAACGTAAGAACGACCGGCGCTGTCGATGGCGACGCTGTTGGGCGAAGTGAATTGCTGGTCCGCGGTTCCTGATGATCCCCACTGAGTCAGGTAGGCGCCGGCGGTGGTAAACTTCTGAATCCGGCTGTTGCCTGTATCCGCAACGTAGACGTACTGGGTGCTGCCGGAATCGATCGCGACGCCGTACGGGGAGCCGAACTGCCCGTTCCCTGTTCCCGATGTCCCCCACTTGTACAGAAATACGCCGGTCGAGTCGAACACCTGCACCCTGTAATTGTACGTGTCCACGACATAGACGTTGCCGGACCGGTCCAGCGCAACCTGACGAGGGCTGCTGAACGCCCCGTCGCCTGACCCGGAGGTCCCAAAGGTTCCAATGTAGGTGCCCGAGGTATCGAACCGGACCACGCGATTGTTGCCCGTGTCCACGACATAGACCCCGTTGTTGTTGACCGCGATTCCGACGCAGTAATTCAGCGCGAGTCCGTTGTACAGGGTGGCATCACCCCACTGGGTAACCAGACTTCCTGACACGTTGTACTTCTGGACCTGGTTTGCGCTGTTGATGATGTACATGTTCCCGGGGCCGTCGAAAGCCATGTCATACACCGCGCCGAATCCGACCGAAGAGGTGAATCCGTAGGTCTTCAGAATGACGCCGGTGTTGTCGAACTTGCGGATCCTGAAGCTCGAATCAGCCACATAGACCTTGCCCGCCGTGTCGACCTTCACGACCGGGTTCAGGAAGTTCCACTCGGGGTGCGGGTTGCCCCACTGCCTCACGAACTTGTACGTGGTGTCCGCGAGCCTCGACTTTGCGATCTCCTGCTTGATCCGTCCCAGGAAGGGGCTCGGGCACCCCGCCAGACCGACGAGGGCGACCGCGACGATTCCTACAAATGCGATTCTTCTCAGTCCTGCCATATGACCACCTTTTTCACCTGGCTCTGGTCGGCGGCGCGGGTCGCCTCCTCGCCCCGGAGGTCGAGATAGGCGAACTTCTGCGCCAGCTCGGGATCCTTGTTCTGCAGATCCTGGTACGCCTTCTTTGCGATCGAATAGTTCTCCAGCGCGTGATTGGCGCGGGCAACGCAGAGCAGCACCGTGGGGCTGTTCGGGTCCTTCTTGTAGGCCCTGTTGTAGAACTCGAGGGCCTTGTCCACGTGGGACTGCACGAAATAGATATTGCCGATGTTGATCAGGGCCGGCACGTACTCTTCCTTTGCCAGCACCTGCAGGAGGCTCTTCTGCGCCTTGTCGAACAGGCCGTATCGCGAATAGAGAACCGCGAGGCTGTTCAGCGGCTTGGACTTGTTCGCCGCCTTGTTGACGGCAGCCAGGAGGGCAGCTTCCTGCCGCCCGATCTGGCCCGTGACAAAGGTGTTCACCTCGTCCGTGTAGACTTTCACCAGCTTGTCCTGTTGAGGAATGGCGACATTGGAGTCAGTGCTGGAATAGCCGACCGGCTGGTACATGTTCCAGGCTTCATGCAGGGGATAGAATCCCGCCTGCTTCTTGGCGACATTCTCCCTCCATTCCTTGGCGCCGAGCTGCCACGCCTTCTGGAAGCCGCCTTCCCGCAGCGTGATCTCTATGGGCAGCCATACCTTGTTTCCCTGGTAGATGAAATCGTCGGAATTCTGGAAAGTCTTGCGCGCCTCATCAGGGCTCATCTGGAGCGCCACCGCCATGTAGATGTGGCCGGGAATCGTGATGAACGCGGTCTCCACTCCCACTGCCTCGAACATCGAGGCGTACAGGACGGAGAAATCACTGCACTTGCCCCCCTTGTAGTCCAGCGTCTGCTGGGGGAACTGGATGTAGTCCACCGTCTTGTTGTCCGAGTTCAGCGTGGCGACAGGGTCGGTGGAGTACGTCAAGCCGAAGAGGGTGAGCGCGTCGTGCATGGCCATGGCCAAGAGCAGGTTGGGTTCGAGAGTGGCGCTCGCTTTGCCCTGCACCATCGACTGCACGTTCTTGGCGAACCTGACCGCGGTGGGATCATTTGCGGACACGAACGCGGCTGCTTTCCTGTCATCGTCCCACGTGAGCGAGTTGCGGCGCAGGACCTGCAGGGTCTGCACCGAGTCCTGCGTCAGGTCCTTTCCATTGAGCGTGTACTGCAGCGTGACGCGCGCGGTCACCTTCGTGGCTTCCGTGTTGGCCAGTATGTCCTTTGTGAACAGGCCGAACAGATCGACCGAGGCGTCGGCGCCGGAGGCGATCTTGTCCGGTCCCCTTGTTTCCTTGGGATCGGTCATGTATTCCTTGACGAAGACGCTCACCTTGACGTTCTGCACGGCGGACTTCTCGTAGTTGTGCAGAACAACGGAGCCGATGGGATGATCGTCATAGAACTTGTAGAAAACCGGGTAGACATCCGAGATGCTGACCTTGCTCAACTGCAGGCCCGTTCCCGGCTTCAGCGTGCCCGGCTGCCCCTGGAGGAGCTGGGGCCTCGGCTGCTGCGGCCTGGCCGACTCGGGCTCGAACTTCTGCACGGTGACGGGCGTGCCCAGCCCGATCGAGGCTCCCAGGGAAACCCCGACGCCCGTATAGAGACCTATCTGGTAGAGGAACGAAGTGCCTAGATTCAGCGTCACCGCGGGCGGGAAAACCCAATAGACATCGAGCCCGGCTGTGACGTACGGGTTCCAGTATCCTTTTGGATCGCCGTTGATAAACCCATAGGTGGCCCCGCCGTCGGCATGCGCTTCGACACCGAGATTGGGGATGAAGTTGTATGAGTAGCCGACACCGACCTTCGCGGAAGTGAAGGATACTGTCGTGTGCCCGGGGTTCGCGCTGTATCCATACTCGAGACCGACCCTGGCGAGCGCTTGCGGAAGAAAAGGCATGCGGTACTGACCGGTCACCGAGCCTCCTCCGCCAAGGGTGAAGAAGTTGGTGCTGTCACCAAGGGGAATGTTCAGGGTTGGGGATACCTGGATGGAATAGGGGGAAAGGTTCAGGGGTATCACCCCCGGTGCGGCTCCCGCATTCGGTGCAGCGGTCGCTGCCGCGACTGCCGGCTTGTCACTGCTCTGGGCCCATGCGCCAAGAATGCCCAGGAGAATGAATGCCATGACCAACGCCTTCTTCATAGGCCTGCCCTCCTGATCGCTCGTGGGCTTCTATGCCCCACAACAATTCGCTTTCACGCCATAAAGCCTGACTAATTTACTTATCTTTAACATGCAATGAATATCGCCGAATATTAGCAAAATCAAATGGTATGCTGAGATTTCCGGAAAAAAAGTGGTTGGGCCAGCTATGCAAGCGTGCGAGAACTGATATTCCAGATCAGGGACGAGTTTGCAGGATATGGCATTAGTTCGATGCGCCGGGCAGGGGCTGCCTAAGGCTTCAGAACCACCCGCATCCCGTCGCGTGCCTCCATCACCCTGAACGCTTCCTGGACCTGCTCGAGCTTGAGGATCGGATTTGCCAATAGCGCGGCGGGGAAGTCTCTGCGCCCCAGGAGGGTGACCGCCTTCTGCACCTGCCGCGGGGTGGAATCGCTTGCCCCGATCACGGCCAGCTCGCCGTAGTGGACCTTGCGGCTGTCGAGAGAGAGCATGCTCGTGCCGACCGGCAGCGACGCGAACAGGCATACCCGGCCCTTCTTGCGCACAAGGTCGAGTGCCTGTTCCTGCGCGCCCGCATCCGGGGCTGCCACGATGACACAGTCGGCGCCCACGCCCCCGGTTTCCTCCCGCACTGCCGTCAGAAGGTCTTCCCGTGTCGTGTTCACGAGCCGGTCACAGGCAAAGCCCGCGGCCTGCGCGAGCCGCTTTCCCTCACGCTGTGCAAGGATGAGCTTCGCCGCCCCGTATTCCCGGGCGACAAAGAGGTTCATGATGCCCAGCGGCCCCGCGCCGAGCACGACAACCGTTTCGCCCCTGGCTATGCCGCAATTCTCCACCGCGTTCACCGCGCAGCTCACCGGCTCGGCGAGCGCGGCGTGCTCGGGCAGGATCCCTTCGGGCACCCGGATCACGTGCCCGTTCTTCAGCGCAAGCGCGGGAATGACCACGTACTCCGCCATTCCACCGGGGTATGCGAACCCCATCGGTTTGAGCGCCGCGCAGAGGTTGTTCCAGCCGTGTATACAATAGAAGCATTCGCCGCAGGAAATCGAGGTCGCCATCACCACGCGCTCCCCGAGGGAGTACCCCGGGACCCCGCTGCCCACTGTCTCGACCAGACCGGTGAACTCGTGGCCCATGGTCATGGGCGGCTTCATGCGGGGGTTGCCGTTCCTGAAAGTCTTGTGGTCGGATCCGCACACGGCGCAGGCGTCGATTTTCACCCGCAGCTCCCCTGCGCCGCATGGGGGAACAGGGACCTGCTCGACACGCACGTCCCCTTTGCCGTGGAACACGGCAGCCATCATTGTGCGCGGACTCACAGGGTCTTCAGCTCGATGGCGCGGCCCTTCAAGCCGCGATGGGTGGCTGTTCCGCGGGGTCCGGTCTCGTCGGCGTAGCCGATGAGCCAGGTGTTGCGGCCCTGCATGAGCTTGCCTTCGCCTCCCTGGTCCGGCGTGAAGTCGATGGGCGCATGCGCACCTTTCGGTTGTATCACGATGCAGCGGAATCCCTCCGCCTCGTGCACGTGAACCGGCGTGCTGTGCAGGCACCACGGGAAGACTTCATACACGGTCCCGCGGGGAACATAGAATGCGCGCGTGCGGGACACGTCGAATGTGCCGGCCGGCCATACGATGTCGCACACGAGCCCCATCAGCACGACCATGTCCGTGCCGGCCACCACCACCTCGGCGCACTTGTGATATTCAAGGGCATCGAGGCGCGTGTTTCTTCCCTGCACGGACTCCACCTGCAGCTCGGTGGAGCCGAAGATCTCGCGCAGGGTGGAGGCAAGCTCCGCCGGGCACGCATCGGCCTGCTCGCTCACGCTGCGGTGCACGCCGGCGCCGCTGCCCGGCAGCCCCTCTCGCGAGCCGAGGAGCGCGTCGACCGGCCGGTCGTGACGCACGCGGCCGTAGCGGAGGAAGCTGGTGTCGTCAACGGAGAGCATATCGATGTCGGGGTTGAGCTCGTTCAGCTTCCTCATCGTGCGGTCCATGATTCCCCCTATGCCCGTTTCCGGTGTGTCAGGAAATCGATGGACACCGCGACGAGAAGGATGGCGCCGGTCACGAAGTTCGACCAGTACGGGGACACCCCCAGGAGATTGATGGCGGTCTGGATGAGGGCCAGAAGCACGATGCCGAGCACGGCGCCCAGGACCGTGCCTTCGCCGCCGTTCATGCTGGTGCCGCCGATGACCGCAGCCGAGATCGCGTCCAGCTCCACTCCCTGGTATCCGTACGGCGGGGCGGAGCTGAACCGCGCGATGGCCAGGATTCCCGCAATGGCCGCCAGGAGACCGGAAAGGACGTACACGCCCATGCGCACCCGGTTGACGTTGATGCCGGAGAACCGCGCCGACTTCTCATTGCTGCCGATGTAGTAGACCTTGCGGAGGACCGTGGACCGGCGGGCCAGAAAGTCGAAGAGGATGACGACGACGATGAAGAGCACGATGACGAACTGCACGCCCGTCTGTCCCAGCATTCCCCGGCCGATGAACTTGAAGCTCGCCGGCACGTTGTTCAGGGGAAGCGGCATTGCCTCGGAAAAGACATACGCGGTGCCGCGCGCGATCTGGCTCATGGCGAGGGTGACGATGAACGGGGAAAGGCCCACGCGCGTGATGAAGAAGCCGTTGACGAACCCCACGAAGACCCCGACTCCGATGCCCGCAAGGGAAGCGATCCAGATGTTCCAGTTGTAGACGAGGAAGAGCTGGCCGGCCACCACGCCCACGAACGCCATGACGGCGGCCACGGAGAGATCGATGCCGCCGCTGATGAGGACCAGGGTCATGGCAATGACCACCCACCCGTTGATGACGAAGATCTTGAACATCGTGCTGAAGTTCTCACCGGTGAGGAACACCGGGGAGAGGAAGGCCATGACGGCGCCGAGGATGAGGATGATGAGGATCGTCGTACCTTCCCGGAATCCCGCCAGGCCGCCGAGCGCCCGCGCGAGGCCGGATTTCTGCCGCACCGGTCCCTGAAGGTTCAGCTGACTCATGTTGACTACTCCTTCTTCCTCAATTCGTGCTGAGGCACGCCATCTGGATGATGGACGATTCGTTGATGTCCGCTCCCTCGAGCGTGCCGCACGTCCTGCCCTCGTACATGACGAGCACGCGGTCGCACACCCCCACGACCTCCGGGAGCTCCGAGGAGATCATGATCACCCCCACCCCCTTCGAGGCGAGCTCGCGCAGCAGGTGATAGATCTGGCTCTTCGCGCCGATGTCGATCCCCCGGGTGGGCTCGTCCATGAGGACGATCTTCGGGGAGACGGAGAGCAGCTTGGACACGAGGACCTTCTGCTGGTTTCCGCCGCTCAGGCTGCGCAGCTTCTGAGAGACGCTCGCCACCTTGATCTGCATCTCGGTGACGAACCTCCGCGCGAGCCCGATCTCCCTGCTCTTCTGGATCAGCTTGAACCGGGCAACGGCGTCCAGCCGGATGACCGAGATGTTGGACGCGACGCTCATGTCGAGGAACAGCCCTTCACGGGCCCGGTCTTCGGTGAGATAGACGATGCCGTTGCGAATGGCGTCCTTGTAGCTGCGCAGGTTGAGCTTCTTCCCCATGAGGGACACCTCTCCGGCGCTCTTGCGGTACAACCCGCTGATGGTGCGGGCCACCTCCGTGCGGCCCGAACCGACGAGCCCGGCCATGCCGAGGATCTCCCCTCTGCGCAGGGAGAAGGAGACGCCGCTGAACTCGCCGTCCATGGCAAGGTCCTTCACTTCCAGGAGCACCTCCCCGCCGCCCGCGTCGGCGCTCTTCGGGGGATAGATGTCCTTCAGCTCCCGGCCCACCATGAGATTCACGAGAGACACCTGGTCGATGTCCCGCACCGGCCTCGTGTCGATGAGCGCTCCGTCCCGCAGCACGGTCACCATGTCGGCAATGGCGTAGATTTCCGCCAGGCGGTGGCTGATGTAGATGACGCCCATGCCCTTGCCGCGAAGGGTCCCGATGATGCGGAAGAGCGCCGCCGTCTCGGATTCGGTCAGGGCCGCCGTGGGCTCGTCGAAGATGATGACCCTGCAGTTGGCGGAGATCGCCTTGACGATCTCGACCACCTGCTGCTGCGACACGGAGAGATCCGCCACTTTCTGACGCGGATTGATGAGGGCGTGCGAGTCGAAATCCGAGAGCAGCTTCCGCGCCATGGCATTGATGGCGCGAAACTGCACGAAACCTTTCCCCTCCCCCTTCATGGCGTGCATGAAGATGTTTTCCGCCACGGTGAGGTGCTGGCAGAGGGTGATCTCCTGGTGCACGAACCCGATGCCGATGCGCAGCGCATCATGGGGGTCGCGAATGTGCAGCCGCCTGCCTTCGAGCAGGACCTCTCCGGTATCGGCCTGGTGAACGCCGCCGATGACGTTCATGAGGGTCGATTTGCCCGCCCCGTTCTCCCCCACGACGGCGTGGACGCTGCCGGGGGCGAAGGAAAGGCTGATGCCGGAGAGAGCCTGCGTGGCGCCGAAGCGCTTGCTGATGTTCCGTACTTCCAGAATTGCCGTTGTGTCCATGCCGCAGCTCCCTCGCGGAAAATGTCGGGCACGCCGAAGGCGTGCCCTAAAGATACAACAATTTCCGACTTGCCCGGGATCCTACCAGGGCTTGAAGTTCGTCGCTCCGCGCGCCTTCTGCCACTTGTCGGTGTAGAAGTACTTCGCGTTGTCCTTGTTGATCAGGTCGAGCCCGTTGTCCACGTACGGAAGGTTCATGACGAACTGGCCGTTCGCCGTGGTACCGTTCAGCGGGTTGAGCATGTTGTTCTTGGTGAGATACAGAAGCATCATGCAGAGGTAGCCCTGCACGTACGCGTTCGGCTGGATGGAGCCGAACATCTGTCCCGCCTCGATCATCTGGAGGATCGTCGCGTCCATGTCGCAGGTGAGGACTTTGATCTTTCCGCCGAGCTCGACTGCCGCCTGGGCGGCGCCGCGGCCGGACGGCCCTTCGGGGGAGAATACCGCGCCGAGGTCAGGGAACTTCTGGGCGGTCTGCATGACTGCCGTGTACGCCTTCTGGTTGTCCTGCTGGGTAAGAATGTCGGCCACGACCTCGATCCCGGGGAACTCCGCCTTGATCGTGTTGACGAAGGTGGTGGAGCGCAGCATGTGGTTGGACTGCGTGTTGCGGGTCACCATGACCTTGCCCTTGCCGCCGAGCGCCTTGCCGAGGGCCCGTGCCGCGAACTGTCCTTCCTTCACGTTGTCGGAGGTCACGAACGCAACCTTCGATGCCGCGGAGGCGTTGCTGGCAAACGTCACGACAGGGATCTTCTTCTCGAATGCCGCGTTCACCGGCTCGACGAAGCCTGCGTCGTCGATGGGGGAGAGCGCGATGCCTGCCGGACTCTTCGACATGATCTGCTCGAAGACGGTCACCTGTTCGGGAAGCTTGTACTCAGGTGTGCCCTGGTACACGGCTTTGACCCCGAGCTGCTTTGCCGCGTCCTTGAAGCCTTCGAACGCCGCAACCCAGTACTCGACGCCGGACACGAACGTGCACATGTAGTAGGTCTGGTTGGCAGGCCCGTTGAACTTCTTGTTCTGAACCTGCGCGGACAGTGCCCCTGCCCCGATGAGGCAGAGCGCGAGCAATACACCGAGAACCTTGAAACGCCTGGCCATTGTTACCCTCCTTGTAGGTTAATGGTGACTGGATTGTGGGGCATGAAATGCCGGTTGTCAAGAAAAATTTGATAAGTCAACGAAATATTTTAAATAACAAATATCTATCTCAAAATGACAGAAAAATGGAGAAAGCTGGCCTATAATCGATTTACTGGTGATTTTATGTATCTATACTTAGACGAAAAGGACCGGCCAGCGGCCGATCTCAGGAAGCAGAAGCGTGCGGGGTCTTGTCCGGCTGCGCCGCGCGGACTTTGCCGACGAAGAAGCTGCCGGAGTAGCCGATATCCTTCGACACCCTCCAGGCGCACTCCAGAACGAGAAGCTCGAATGCGGCCTTGTTCGCCGCGTCGATGGTGCTGAGAAGGCACGTGACTCCCAGGCCGGCAACGACCTTGCCCTGCACGTCGAAAACCGGCGCGCCTATGCAGAGTATTCCCGACGTGTACTCCTCGTTGTCGTAGGCGAGCCCTGTCTGGCGCGTGCGCTCGAGCTGCTGCAGCAGCTCGGTGCGGAGCACGATGGTGTTGGGTGTCAGCCCGACGAGCCGGGACGGAATCACCTGCTTCACCTCCTCCTCGTCCATGAAGGCGAGCACCGCCTTGCCGTACGCGTTGGGGTGATAGTAGACGAGGCTGCCCGGAACCACGCGCAGGTAGAACTGCACCTCGGGGCTCACCGTGTCGATCACGAGCATCTGGTCGCCGTGAGGAATCTGGATCTGGCAGGTTTCTTCGGTCTCCCGGCAGAGCCACTCCATGTGCGGCCGCGCCCGCTGCCGGAGCTCGAACCGGGTGTACAGGCTCATGCCCAGGGAGAACACGCGGGTGCTCAACTGGTAGCCGCTGGAGATGGGGTCCTGCACCGTGTATTCGCGCTCGGTCAGACGCTTGAGGATGCGGAAGACCGAATTGACGGGTATCTTCAGGCAGCGGGCGAGCTCGGTCGTCCCGAAAGGCCGGGGGTGCTTTGCCATGAACTCCAGGATGTCCAGGGCGCGATCCACCGCGGGAGCCGAGTACTCCCTGATCTTCTTTTCCACTTTGCTTCCTGCAGGCATTTCATTTCCAATCTATCGTTCCCGCCCCCGGGCGTCAAGGGAACTCGGGCATGACCGCCCGGTCACTTCTCCGTCATGACCCAGACACCGCTCCATTTTTCCGCGGGCGGGGCAGCGGCAAGCTCCCGGCACTTGCGGGCATATGAGGCAGCCACGGGATCTTCAGCCGCGACACCGGCGAATATGCCTTCCGCCTCTGCGAACCTCCCCGCATAGTACTCCTGCAGGCCCCTGTCGAACACTTCGAGGGCCGGCTTCCGGGCGGCGAACTCGGCCGGCAGCATCGGCTCGAACACGACGACAGGCTCCTTGCGGCCGACAACCGCGACGCGAGAGAGCTCGCGCACGGGAAACGCGCCCGCCATTTTCTCCACCACGGCCCGGGAGATCATTGTGTAGGTGCCGAACTGCTTGTTGATGCCCTCCAGCCGGGCCGAGAGGTTCACCTGGTCGCCCAGCATGGTGTAGTCGAACCTTGTCTTCGAGCCCATGTTCCCGACCACGGCCGGCCCCGTATTCATGCCGACGCGCATGCGCATGTCCTTGCCGATGCGCGCCCGGATGCCGGGCCGCATCTCGGCCAGCTTTGCCTGGCAGCGCAGCGCGGCCCTGACCCCGCGCACCGCGTGGTCCTCGAGCGTGAGAGGCGCGTTCCAGAAGGCGATGATCGCGTCTCCCTCGAACTTGTCGATGGTTCCTCCCTCCTCCTGGATGATGTCCACCATGGCCGTGAGGTACTCGTTGAGAAGCGCGGTCAGGTCCTCCGGGGTGAGCGCCTCGGAGATGCCGGTGAAGCCCTGCACATCGGAGAAGAAGATCGTGAGCTCGCGCCGTTCCCCGCCCAGCCGAAGGCGCTCCGGGTGCGCAATCAGCTCGTCGATGACGGCCGGGCTCAGGTACTGCTTGAAGGCCCCCTTGATGTAGCGCTTCTGCTGTCCCTCGGTTGCATAGGTGACCAGGCTGCCGCCCAGCAGAGAGATCACGGCTCCCAGCTCGAGGGCCACCACCTGCAGCCAGTACCCCAGCGCGTAGGCAGCGATACCCAGGGCGGGCGCGACGGGAAGGAACGCCACGTAGATCAGCGCGCTCCGGCCCGCGCCGGAGACCGCCGTGCCGGAGAGCCCGGCCCCGATGCAGAGCAGGAGGAGGAGAAGGATCGTCGCCGCAACGGGGACGGGTTTCATGAAATCGCCCGAGAGCAGATTGTCCAGCATGGTGGCGTGTATCTCCACGCCGGGATAGTCCCCTGTCATGGGCGACGGCTTCAGGTCGAAGAGACCGGGCGCCGAATAGCCGTAGAAGACGTACTTGTCCCTGACCACGTCCGGCTTCAGGCCGGGCTCCGTGCCCTCCTGGATCTGGAGGTCCGCCTGCACCACGGCAGCAGCGGTGAGGGCCATGTGCGTCGCGGAGGGGCCCCGAAACCTCAGGATGGCCCGGCCTTCCCCGTCGATGGGAACTTCCCTGCCGTCCACGATGAGCTTCCCCGGGCTGATGGATACGGCGGAAGAACCCGGGTTCCCGGCCAGGTATGCGGCAAGAGCCTCGGCAGGCACGACCCGGCCGTCGAACACGCTGAACAGCGCCCCCCGCCGATAGACCCGGTCGGCCGGATCCGGGGCGATGTACGCATTGGCAAGCAGGTTCGCGCTCCTCCACAGCTCGGGTATCGGGAACTCGGCCATCGGGTAGACGAGCGTCTTCGGGCCGGCCTTGCGGACCCAGTCCTCCAGGCCGGTTACGACGAGCGGCGGCCGGGGATAGCCCGGCGGCCAGTTCTTCTCCGTGGCCTGTGCCGAGCCGAAGTTCATCGCGATCACGACCCGGCCGTTTTTCGCCACGCCGTTTCCCATGGCTTCATCGTCGGAAACTCCGTACACGGAGGGCTCCGTGAAGAACACGTCCAGCACGAGGGCCTTGGCCCCGCCCCGCGCGCAGAAATCGGCGACAGCGGTGTACACCTCGCGCGGCCACGGCCAGGAAAGCGCGTTCTCCTTCCTGCCCCACTCGAGGCTCTTCTGGTCCAGAAGAATCGTCGCGACCTGGCTGGTAGCCTTCCCCGGCCGGGCGAGGAGGCGGGCCCGCAGGTCCCATGTCCGGGCCTCGAAACCGTTCAACGCGCCGAGGAGCCAGACGCCGAGCACGAGCGCGGCGCCGGCCGCGCCGATCAGAGCACCCTGGATCAGCTTGCGCAGGCCGCCGGAGATCTCGGACTGTCTTCTGCTTGCCATCCCGGATACGCTCCTAGATGGCCCCCAGAGAAGCCCGGTACCGGGCCTGCCGCGCGTCTTCAGCCGAGGAGGCCGCGACAGCGGGCTGCCCCCCCAGCGTCTTTTCCACCGCGGTGATCCGGACCTGGGGATCCGGATGCGTCTTGGCAAAATCGAGGCCGCCCGGTTTCAGCTTGCCCTTCATCACGGTGAGCATCTCGTCGAAGGCCTGTGGATCGTAGCCTGCCTTCCGCATGATGACGAGCGCCATCTGGTCCGCCTCGAGCTCCAGCTCGCGAGAATAGCCCGAGTTCACGAGGGTATTGGTGATGTCGTTGATGGAATCCTTGAACACTCCGGTGAGCTGTTTCAGCTCAGGGGAGCCCGCCACCTGCACGGTGGTATTCACCCCTGACTGGATGGCGGCCGTCCAGCGGGCGTTGCTGATTGCCTTCAGACCGTGCTTCAACACGACATGGCTGATCTCATGCGCGAGGATTGCCGCCACCGTCTCCTCGCTGTCCGCGCAGCGCAGGAGGCCGCGGCTGATCAGGATGAGCCCGCCCGGAGCCGCGAAAGCGTTTATCTCGTCGGAGTCCAGGATGAGGAAGTGGTATCCGCCGAACGTCTCGGGCCTGTCCGAGTACAGCGAGAGGCTGCGCCCCAGCACGTTGACGTAGTCGGTCGCCTTCTGTTCGCTGTACGCCTTGCGCGTGGCAAGGATGTTCGCCGCCACTGCCCGGCCGATATAGTATTCCTGCTCGGGGGTGATCTCCTGGGATGCCGTCTGGACGGCCTCCACGGTCTGCTTGATCGCGGCCTGCTTGTTCGGGTCCCCGGCAACATCCATGACAGTGCCGAGAAGGTCTCCGCCCATGCTCGCGCAGCCCATCATGCCGAGAATGAAGAGAACGGGAAGGGGACGGATCAGTGATTTCACTGCGCGCCTCCTTCCGGTGACGTAAGGCCGCCCTGCTTGATGAATGCGGCAAGCTGCTCGGGGCTCACCACGATCTGCCCCATGCGGTTCACCCACGTGTAGTCGAGCTTGCCTTCCGCCTTGTATTCCTTCTCGACGGATTCATTGAAGCCCTTGCCCGCCAGCGCGACCTCCCCCGTGGAGGCGCCCTGCGCCACGTTCTCCGTTCCGGACTTGAGGGCGATCATCTTCTCCTGGAGGGCCGAGAGGCTGACCCAGCCCTGGAGCTTCCCGTCCGGACCGCGCACCTTGACCCAGCTCTTCGAGGCGCCGGCAGGCTGGTCGAGGACCGTGACCCGGTCCGCGTACTTGAGCGTGCCCAGAATTCTGCCCAGGTAGCTTGCCGTGGCCCGCACCGAAGTCTCTTTGACGGTCACGCTCATCTGCTTCTGGTCAGCGGCGAAAACGACACCCGCGGCGAGCACGAGGCACGCCGCAATGCACAGGCGAAGTATCCTCATCCCTCTTGCCTCCCTCGTCCAAGGTAGCGTGAAATCGGCTGGTTGTCACGGCCGAAATTCGATACACTCAGCCCCGATGCCGCTCACGGGAACGACTCACAAGATGGCAATCGCGTGCCTGGCGATTACGCTGGCCGTGGGCTGCACGGGTCGTCAGCCGGCGCCGGGCCCGGGTGAGGCGGGGAAGGCGGCTGCCGCCCCTGCGCGGGATGCCTCCATCCTCAATACCGGCTCCGATACCCTCGTCAACCTTGCCCTGGCCTGGGCCGAGCGGTACATGGCTTTACGGCCCGAGGTGCGCATCTCGGTAACCGGCGGGGGCTCAGGCACCGGCATCGCCTCTCTCATCAATGGCACGGTCCAGATCGCGAACGCTTCCCGGGAGATGTCTTCGGAGGAGATCGCTGAAGCAAAGAAGAACGGCATCACGCCGGTGAAGTTCATCGTGGCCCTGGATGCCATTGCCGTGGTCGAGAACCCGCATAATCCTGTCCGTGGACTTACACTTCACCAGATCTCGGATATGTACACGGGAAAGATCCGCCGCTGGTCCTCTGTTGCCGGCGATGACCGGCCCGTGGTCCTTCTCTCACGAGAGTCCAACTCGGGCACCTACGTCTATTTCCTGGAGCAGGTGCTGCGCCTCGGGGACAGCAAGGCGAAGACGCTGTTCTCACCGGAGACGCTTCTCATGCCTTCCTCGGAGGGCATCAGCACCGAGGTGCGGCAGAACGTGAACGCCATCGGCTATGACGGGCTGGGATATGTGACCCCGGACCAGAAAATGATTGCCGTGGCGCGTACCGCGGAAGGTCCTTTCGTTCTCCCCTCTGCTGCGACGGTGCTGGACAAGTCATACCCGGTCTCCCGACCCCTCTACATGTACACGGCCGGTGAGCCGTCAGGCGCGGTAAAGGCATATCTCGATTGGGTCATGGATGAAGGCCAGAAGCTCGTGACTGAACTGGGCTTTGTGCCGCTCAGAAAGGGCGGAGAATGATGTCGGCCCCTCGCGCGCGGCATCGCGTTCCCCTGGCCAGGATCTCGGAGCTCTCCATCGAGACGCTCATCCGGGTGCTCGGGTTCTCCACCATCGGCCTGGTCCTCCTGATCTTCCTTTTCCTCCTGCGTGAAGGTATTCCCGTCTTTTTCGAGGTCCCCCTGCGCGGGCTTTTTTCCTCGCACTGGTACCCCACATTCGGGATATTCGGCACCCTCCCCCTGATCCTCGGTTCCATTCTCGTCACGCTGCTCGCCATCCTCATTGCCCTGCCTCTCGGCGTGGCAACAGCGGTGTTCGTACGCGAGGTCGCCCCGCGATGGGCCCGGGAGATACTGAAGCCGATCATCGAGGTGCTCGCCGGAATCCCTTCGGTCGTGCTCGGCTTTTTCGGCATGACCTTTGTCGCGCCCCTGGTCAGGGACGTGCTCGGAGCGCCCACAGGCCTCACGGCATTTTCCGGGGCGATCATCCTGGCCTACATGGCCCTGCCCACCCTCATCAGCGTGGCGGAGGACGCGCTCGATTCGGTGCCCAGGAGCTATCGCGACGCGGGCCTGGCCATGGGCGCCACCCGCTGGCAGACCATCTGGCGCGTCGTGGTGCCTGCCGCCCGGTCCGGCATCCTCACGGCGGTCATGCTCGGCATGGGCAGGGCGATCGGGGAGACGATGGCAGTGATGATGGTGACGGGCAATGCCGCGGTCATGCCGTCCTCCCTCGCGTCGCTCTTCCGGCCGGTGCGCACCATGACCGCCACCATCGCCGCCGAAATGGGTGAAGTGGCGAGGGGGAGCACGCACTACCATGCCCTGTTCGGCATCGGGATCATCCTCTTCGTGCTCACGTTCCTCATCAACCTCGCGGCTGCCAAGGCGATCTTCGAGAAGAAGCGGAAGGGAGGGCTGCGCTGATGAACCGCGCCCTCGCCCAGAAGCTGGGATTCGCCCTGCTCGGGCTCGTCTCCCTCCTGGTGGTGGTGCCCATCCTGGTCGTGATCGGCGTCATCGTGGCCCGGGGCATCGTGGCCATCAACTGGCAGTTCCTCACCACGATGCCGCACGGCGGCATGAAGGAAGGCGGCATCCTGCCCGCCATCGTGGGTACGCTGCTCCTGACGCTCGGCACGGCACTCGTGGCGGTGCCCATCGGCATCGGCGGCGCCGTGTACCTTTCCGAATACGCCCGGGACACCCGCCTCACACGCGCCATCCGCCTTGCGATCGTCAATCTCGCCGGCATCCCCTCCATCGTCTACGGCCTGTTCGGACTGGGAATGTTCGTGCTCTTCTTCCGGTTCGGCACCTCGATCCTCGCCGGGTCCCTCACCCTCGCCATCATGACCCTTCCGGTCATCATCAGCACCGCGGAAGAAGCGCTGCGCGCCGTGCCCCAGGAGTTCCGCACCGTGTCTTCGAGCCTCGGAGGGACCCGCTGGCAGGGCATCCGCAACATCGTGCTTCCCCAGGCGCTGCCCGGCATCATCACGGGCGTGATCCTCGGCCTCCTGCGCGCCGCGGGTGAGACGGCGCCGATCCTCTTCACCGTGGCAGCGTTCTATCTCCCGCGGCTGCCCACCTCTCCGCTGGACCAGACCATGGCCCTGCCCTACCACCTGTACGTGATCAGCACGCAGGTGCCGGGCATGCCCCTGTCCGTGCAGTACGGCACCGCCCTGGTCCTCCTGGGGCTCGTGCTGTCCCTGAACATCGTGGCCACGCTGATCCGCGGCTACTTCCGGAGAAAGCGGCAATGGTAGGCGGGACGCACACGAGCGCGCTGGATCGCCAGGCCGCCAAGGTGAGAGTCGAGGGGGTGAGCTACTGGTACGCCGGCAGGCAGTCGCTCTCCGACGTGAGCCTCACGCTGCCGGACCGGGCGGTGACGGTGCTCTTCGGTCCGGCCGGGGGAGGCAAGACCACCCTGATGCGCCTGGTGAACAGGCTGAACGACCTGGTGGACGGCACGCGCATGACCGGCCGCATCCTCCTGGACGGTGAAGACATCTACGCTCCCGGCGTAGACGTGACCCGGCTGCGCCGGAGGGTGGGGATGGTGTTCGCGCTGCCACTGCCGCTGCCGGGAACGGTCAGGGAAAACGTTCTCTACGGTCCCCGGCTCGCGGGGGAGCGGAACGCGGGAAAACTTTCGGAAATCGTGGAGCGCAGCCTCACCCAGGCCGCCCTGTGGAGCGAGGTGAAGGACAGGCTGGACGGGCCCGCGCTGAGCCTGTCCGGCGGCCAGCAGCAGCGGCTCTGCATCGCCCGGAGCCTGGCGCTGGAGCCCGAGATGCTGCTCCTGGACGAGCCGACCTCCGGCCTCGACCCGATCTCCACGGCCAAGGTGGAGGAGTCCCTCTTCGAGCTGAAGAAGCAATACGCGGTGGTCATCGTGCCGCACAGCGTGCAGCAGGCGGCGCGCGTGGCGGATTTCGCCGCCTTCTTCCTCTCGGGCGAGCTGGTGGAATGCGGCGACGGCCCGCAGGTATTCACGGCGCCCCGGGAAAAGAAGACCGAGGACTACGTGACGGGGAGGTTCGGATAGTGAAGGGAAAGATCGCCGTCAGGGATCTCACCTTCAGCTACGGCGCACGGGTCGCCCTGCAGGACGTGAGCATCGACGTGGAGGACAGGCGGATCACCGCGCTGATCGGCCCCTCGGGGTGCGGCAAGTCGACCTTCCTGAGGTGCCTGAACCGCATGAACGATACGATCCCGGGAGCCCGGGCAAAGGGAAGCGTCCGCATCGACGATATGGACGTCTATGCCCCCGGCACCGACGTCGTGGAGCTCCGGAAGAAGGTGGGGATGGTCTTCCAGCGGCCCAACCCCTTCCCCCAGAGCATCTTCGACAACGTGGCGTTCGGACCGCGCGTGCTGGGCACCCATCGGGGGAATTCCCTCGAAGATGAAGTGGAGAAGAGCCTCCGGGCAGCCGATCTGTGGGAAGAAGTGAAAGACACGCTGCACCACGACGCCCTTTCCCTCTCCCTGGGGCAGCAGCAGCGGCTGTGCATTGCCCGGGTCGTGGCGGTGGCGCCGGAGGTCATCCTGATGGACGAGCCCTGCTCCGCGCTGGACCCCATCGCGACCCTCCGGGTCGAGGAGCTGATGCGCACCCTGACGGAAAAGTACACGATCGTCATCGTGACGCACAACATGCACCAGGCCGCGCGTGTATCCGACTGGACCGGCTTCTTCTGGCTGAACGAGCACAGGGCGGGAATTCTCGCGGAGTTCGGGGCAACGGAGCTGATCTTCACGAGCCCGCGGGACAAGCGAACGGAAGACTACATTACGGGGCGATTCGGATAGAAGCGCAGAAGCGCCGCAAAGGGGCGCAAGACGCGCCCGAGTGAAGACGCGGGCGCCCAAGGAGGACCTATGGCACGGGAAAAGTTCGAACACGACCTGCACAGGCTGCAGGATGAGATACTCGCCCTGGGAGCGATGGCGGAGAGCGCAGTGGCCGAATCCGTGCGTACGCTGAAGAATCAGGATTTCGCGCGTGCCCGCGTCATCATCGAGGGGGACCGGCACATCAATGAAAAGCGCTACGCCATCGAGAACGAGGCCCTCACCCTGATCGCCACGCAGCAGCCCATGGCAGGTGACCTGCGCACCCTGGCAGCGATCCTGGAGATCGCCACCGAGCTGGAGCGCATGGCGGACTATGCCAAGGGGATCGCGAATGTCGTGCTGATGATCGGAAGCGAGCCTCTGATCAAGCCCCTGGTGGACATACCCCGGATGGCGGACAAGGCGTGCGATATGCTGCACAGGGCCCTGGAAGCCTTCCTGAAGCAGGACGTGGAGGCGGCGCGCGCCATCCCCAAGGAAGACGCGGCGGTGGACGCTCTGTACGAGCAGATCTACCGGGAGCTCATCACCCACATCATCGCGGACCCGAAGGCCATCGACCAGGCCACCCGGCTGACGTGGGTGGCCCACAACCTGGAGCGGGTGGCCGACAGGGTGGGCAACATCTGCGAGCGGATCGTGTTTTCGATCACGGGCCGGGGCGAGGAGCTCGACGACCCTGTGGCGTACTAGGGCCGGCCCGCCTTGCACAGGGCGCGCCAAAGGGGATAAAGTTCCCCCCCTGTAAACCCATGAGCGATCCCTCGCAGGAAAAACTATTCTCCCGGCTGAAAAGCCTCATTCTGGGCGGCGCCAAGGACTTCCGGGACCCCCACATCTTCCACAAGCTCACCCTTGTCGCTTTCTTCGCCTGGGTGGGTCTGGGGGCGGACGGACTCTCCTCCGCCAACTATGGTCCCGAGGAGTCGTTCCTTTCGCTCGGCGTCCACGGCCACCTGGGCATTTTCGTTGCCATCGCCACCGCCATCACGATCTTCGTCATTGCCTCCAGCTACTCGCAGATTGTCGAGCTCTTCCCCTCGGGCGGAGGCGGCTATCTCGTGGCGAGCAAGCTGCTCTCTCCCACCCTCG
Organism: uncultured Spirochaetota bacterium; assembly: GCA_963734545.1. Taxonomy (GTDB): domain Bacteria; phylum Spirochaetota; class Spirochaetia; order SZUA-6; family Fen-1364; genus Fen-1364. The sequence goes on from CAVTHO010000005.1 coordinate 57,902, forward strand.
GCATGATCTCGGGGTCCGCCCTTCTAATCGATTACGTCCTTACCATCACGATCTCCGTGGCAAGCGGGGCTGACGCCATTTTCAGTTTCCTGCCGCTCGGCTGGCTGCGGCTCAAGGTCGTATTCGCGGTGGTCGGTGTGCTCGTTCTTATGGTGATGAACCTCAGGGGCGTGAAGGAATCCGTGACGCCCCTCGTCCCGATCTTCCTTCTTTTCCTCGTCACCCACGCGTTCGCCATCGTATTCGCGCTGGCCACGCACGCGCCCGCCGTGGGTGAGGTTGCGCGCAGCACGGCCGCGGACGTGCGCGCCGCCACGGCACAGCTCGGAACATTCGGCGTATTCATTCTCGTGATGCGCGCCTACAGCATGGGAGCCGGCACGTATACGGGCATCGAGGCGGTGAGCAATGGGCTGCCCATCCTCCGAGAGCCCCGTGTGCAGACGGCAAAGAGGACGATGCGCTACATGGCGGCCTCGCTCGCCTTCATGGCAGCGGGTCTCATGATCGGGTACCTGCTCTTCGATGTGCAGCACGTCACGGGCAAGACCCTGAACGCGGTCCTGATGGAACGCATCACGTCAGGCTGGGGCGGAGGCGGCACCGCCTTTGTGCTCGTCACCCTGATCTCGGAGGCGGTCCTTCTATTCGTGGCAGCGCAGGCCGGCTTCCTGGACGGTCCGCGGGTCCTGGCAAACATGTCCCTGGACAGGTGGCTGCCCAGCCAGTTCAGCCTGCTCAGCGAGCGACTGGTGATCAAGAACGGCATCCTCATCATGGGAGGAGCCGCCATGATCGTCATGCTTGCCAGCCGGGGGTCGGTCAAGTTCCTGGTCGTGCTCTATGCCATCAATGTGTTCATCACCTTCTGCCTGTCCCAGGCAGGCATGGTCCGGCATTGGTGGCAGGAGCGCAAATCGGTCTCCGCGTGGAAGAAAAAGATCCTCATAAACGGCTTCGGGCTTCTTCTCACCAGCTTCATCCTCATCTCGCAGGTCGTGCTCAAGTTCCAGGAGGGAGGTTGGATCACGCTGCTCGTTACCGGCTCCCTCGCGGCGGTTGCAGTCACGATCAAGCGTTTCTACTACCGGACAGGAAAACGGCTCGCCCGGCTGGATCACCTCATGACCGCTGTTGCTGACGCGGAGACCGCGGCGCCGCCGGATTCGAGGCGGAAGCCGGCCCTGAAATTCGATCCGCGGGGAAAAACCGCGGTCATCCTCGTCTCCGGCTTCAATGGAACGGGCCTGCACACTCTCCTCAGCGTGAAAAGAGTATTCGGGGAAACCTTCCGCAACTGGTACTTCATGCAGGCCGGTATCATAGACGCGGACAGGTTCAAGGGCGTGGAGGGAATGGAGAAGCTTCGCGCGCACGTGGAAAACGGCCTGGAGCGCTACGTGAAGTTCCTTAAATCCGAAGGGCTCTACGCGCAGGGCTACTCGGCCGTGGGCACGGACGTGTCGGACGAAATCTGCGATCTGGCCCGGGCCATCTACGAAAAGAACCCGAACGCGGTCTTCTTCGGAGGCCAGATAGTGTTCCCCGAGGACTCCTTCCTCTCCCGGCTGCTCTTCAACCACACGACCTTTGCCGTGCAGAGACGGCTGCACCAGCTCGGCATTCCCTTCCTCGTCATGCCCGTTCGCGTGCAATAACAGGCCCTGTTGTTCTCACTTGTCCCGTCCGCCACTTCGACAGTACATTGAGGTACAGGAGGCGTGTAGACGCCTCCGAAGGTCGCCCCGTATGGGGGACCAGGGGCTTGCCCGTTCGGGAAGCCGCTGATGCCTGAAGGAGGCACGATGATGACCAACAAGGTGTGGACGTTCGATCTCGGGCGCATCATGGACGAGGCGTTCAAGTTCGCGGAAAGCTTCGGCGAAGCGTTCGACCACGATGCCGCGGAAAAGATGCGCCAGGCCGCGGAGCACTTCGGAAGGGGCCCGTTCGGCAACCCCGACTATTACCCCGCCTACATGTACCCGCCTTCCACCATTTACCTCACCAAGGAGAAAAAGCTCGTGATGGAGATCGCCCTGGCGGGATTCGAAGAGAAGGACGTGAGCGTCCAGTTCCGGGGGGATCACCTCATCTTCTCGGCAAAGGCGCCCCAGACGCAGGCGAGCGAAGAAGGGGTCCAGTACTTCAAGCGCAGGCTCAAGCTCAAGGACATCGAAGAGCAGCGCTACTACGTGCCGGCGGACAAGTTCGATCAGGCGGGGACCCAGGCGAGCTTCCACAACGGCCTCCTGCGGGTGGTCGTGCCGCCGCGCGAGCAGCCTGAAACCGGAGAGGAGATCCGGATCCGCATCCGGACCGGTGCGGACGCGCCGGAGGGCTCCGCTTAAATCTCCGATTGGAGCTTTACACTCCTCCCCGGGGCCGGTATATACTTTCCCGAGAGCTCGTGAACGAATCGACCGATGGAAGGAGGAACACGACACAGTGCGCTGCCGCCTCCCGCGCCTGACACTCGTGATTGCCGCCCTCCTGTCGGCGGCGCTGCTGCACGCCGTCCCCGCGGAAACCTCAGGTGAAAAGAAGGGGGAGCCCTTCACCCTTGTGGCCCGGTCCGCGATCCTCATCGACCAGGCCAGCGGGCGCGTGCTCTACCAGCGCAATGCGGACCAGCCCTTCGTGCCCGCCTCCCTGGCCAAGCTCATGTCGCTGCACATCATCTACGAGAAGCTGGCGGACCGCTCCATCGAGCCGGACGGACGTCGTGTCCCTCACGGCGCATGCCTGGGCGGACAACCAGGCCCCCGGCTCCACCCTGATGAACCTGGGTCCCGGCCAGATCGTCACGGTGGAAGAGCTGATGAAAGGAATGGCGGTGGCCTCGGGAAACGACGCGGCCACCGCCCTGGCCGAGTACGTGGCAGGGAGCACGGCGAGCTTTGTGCGGCTGATGAACGAAGAGGCGAAGTTCCTCGGCTACACGACCACGCGGTTCACGGACCCGGCCGGCGTGCAGGAGGCCAATCGCGTGAGCGCCCGCGAGTTCGCCGACTTCTGCCGGCGCTATATCGATCAGCATCCCGAGGCGCTGCCCGAGCTGCACTCCCTGCGCGAGTTCGAGTATCCCCTTGCCCAGAACCTGCCCGACCGCCGGCGCACCGCGCTCGTCACCAAGAAGCAGTACAACGGGAACTACCTCGTCTGGGATGATTTCGGCGTGGACGGGCTGAAGACGGGGCACCTGGACGACGAAAACTTCACGGCAGCCATCACCGCCCGCCGGGGTGACATGCGCCTCATCGTGGTCCTGCTCGGCGTGCCGGGCCACACGCTGAACGAGGGTGCGCGCAACCGCTCGGCAGACGGCATGGCCCTTCTCTCCTACGGGTTCAAGAACTTCACCACCGTCGAGCTGGATGCGCCACCCCTGACACCGGTGCGCGTGTGGAAGGGAGATACGCGGGGGGTGAGCATGGCGCCGTCGGGAGTCGTGCGCATCACCGCCCGAAAAAGCGAGCTGGAGTCCCTCGAGTACAGGGTCGTGCTCTCCGCGCCCGTCGTGGCGCCGATAGTGAAAGGCCAGGAAATCGGCGCATTGGTCTATTCGTCGGGGACCGAAGAGGTGGGCCGGATTCCCCTCCTGGCCACGGCTGATGTAGAGGCGGCGGGGCTCCTTCGCCGGATGTGGGATTCTGTCGTGCTCGGTGTCTCCTCCATAGTAGGCGGCGCCGCGGCGGCTTTGAGATAGCCGGGGACGATACCTGACGCGTCCCTCGGCATGACTTTGAAGGGAGGACCGCGATGAATGCTGAACCCAAGTTTCCCGTGACCCTGCAGATCGACTACCCGGACAGGGAGCTGAACCGGCTCACCACCTTCTTCAGGTGCATCATGCTGATACCGCCCGCCGTCATTCTCGGGCTGCTCCTGGGGCCCGGAGCAGGGTGGGGCAGCGGCACGGGAAGGGCCTTCTTCGGCACCGGCGCGATTCTTTTCCTGCCTGCTCTCCTCATGATTCTTTTCCGGCGCAAGTATCCGAGATGGTGGTTCGACTGGAACGTGAACATCACGAAGTTTTCCGCGCGGGTATGTGCTTACGCGGCGCTGCTGACCGACGAGTTTCCTTCCACGGAGAGGGAGCAGTCGGTGCACATCGTCATCCCCTTCCCGGACGTGAAAAAGGACCTGCTTCCCGGCATGCCGCTGGTGAAGTGGTTCCTGGCCATCCCCCATTGGTTCATCCTGTTTTTCCTGGGAATCGCGGCGGGGTTCTGCGTGTTCATCTCCTGGTTCGCGATCCTGTTCACCGGCCGCTTCCCCAGGTCATTCTTCGATTTCGTGGTGGGTGTGGCCCGCTGGGGCCTTCGGGTGAGCGCGTACGCCGTGCTGCTCGTGACGGACGTCTATCCGCCGTTCTCGCTCAGATAGGCGCGCTCTCGCCCTTTCCGCAGTTGCAGCTCCCCCCTTCGCAGCCGCACGGCTCGGAGGAGGTGGCGCATTGGCCGCCGCAATTGCATTCGGTCTGCGGTGCGGGATTGGGGTTTTCGATGCTGAAGCCGCTGTTCTCCGGCTCGTCCACCCAGGTGACCAGGGACCCGTCCATGTACGACAGGCTCTGCGGGTCGATGACGACCCTGATCCCGTTTGATTCGAATATCTGATCGCCCTCTTCGGGCTCCTTGTCGTCGATGCCCATGCCGTAGCGGAAGCCGGAGCACCCCATTCCCGCTACCCATACCCTCAGGGTCGCCCCCGCTTTCCCCTGCTCGGTAAGGAGCGTGGTGAGCTGTCCTGCGGCCTTGTCCGAAAGCAAAATCGCCATATATAGAGATATAGAAATAAAACGCTTTGAAGTCAAGGCGGCCGGACCGGTCCCCGCAACGTTTCGCCCTTGACCAACGGGAGGGCGCCCCGCATCATCCCCCCTAACGTGAAAAAGTCGCAGAAATGGTCCGATGTCGCGCGCTGGCTGGGATACGTGAGACGCAGCCCGCGGGAGCTCGTCGCGGCATTTCTCTGTCTTGCCGTGGTGATGGTCGCGGACGTGGTGACACCGAAAATCTTCGGCTCAATCATCGACTCGGTCATCTCGCCCCCGGCCCTCTCCGCGGGAGCAGTCAGGCTCCCCGTTCTCGGCCTCCTTCCCGTGACCACCGCTCTTCTCTGCATCCTCGGCTTCCTTCTCTCGATCATCGCGCTTCGCGGATGCGCGCAGTTCGGCACGAGCGCAATTCTCGGGGAGATCGGTGAGCACGTGCACCTCGACATCCGTCAGGAGCTCTTCGATCATCTCCAGAAGCTGCCGCTCTCCTGGTACGATGTTTCCTACACCGGCAAGATCATGGCGCGTCTCACCACCGACACCGACGCGCTCTGGGCCCTGCTCTCCAACGGCGTACGGAGCGTCATCGGCCCCGCGCTCACCATTGTCCTGGTCGTGATCATCCTCTTCACGATTTCGGTCCCGCTCACGCTGGTCGCCCTCGTGACGGCGCCCCTCTCGGGTCTTCTGTATCGCACGGCGCGCCGGCAGGTGACGGAAGCGACCCGGCTCCAGCGTGAAACCCTCTCTTCCCTCTACGCGCGGCTGCAGGAAAGAATTTCCGGAGTGCGGACGATCAGGATCTTCGCCCGGGAGAAGGAGGAGAGCCGGCTCTTCGGAGCGGATATCCGCGCCCTCTACGCCAAGAACGTCACGCTCATCAGGAGCTGGTCGCGCTTCGGGATGCGCGCCTGGTGGATCACGGCGGCGGCGAATGCCTGCATCCTCTGCATCGGCGGAATCGTCGTGGCGCGCGGCGGCTTCACCATCGGCAGTCTCGTCTCCTTCAGCCTGTACGCCGGCATGCTCTTCGGTCCCCTTGGACAGCTCGTGGACAGCTACGCCCAGCTCATGACGAACGGCGAGGTGGCGATGCGCCGCATCTTCGAAGTGCTGGACGAGCCGATCGCGCGGGAAGTCAGCTCGGGAATCGAGCCCTGCCCGCAGCTGCGAGGCGGCATCCGGCTCGAGTCGGTGTCCTTCTCCTATGTGCCGGAAAGCCCGGTCCTCCGCGACGTGAGCATCGAGATACGACCCGGGGAGCGGGCCGCCATCGTCGGCCCCTCGGGCGGGGGAAAGTCGACCCTGGTCAATCTCATATGCCGATTCTATTCCCTGGGCAGCGGCCGCATCCTGGTGGACGGCGCCGACATCACCCGCTGGGACGTGAAGAGCTGGAGACGACGCATCAGCTACGTTGCGCAGGACAGCTTCATCTTTTCCGGGACCATCCGGGACAACATACGGTTCGGAAAGCCCGAGGCATCGGACGATGAGGTCGAGCGCGCGGCCGCGCTTGCAAACGCGCTGGACACCATCAGGGCGATGCCGCGGGGGTTCGACACTGTCGCGGGTGAGCGGGGCATCACCCTTTCGGGAGGACAGCGCCAGCGCATCGCCATCGCGCGCGCCCTGGTCCTGGACCCGAGCATCATCATCATGGACGAGCCGACCAGCGCGCTGGACGCCGAGAGCGAATCAATCCTCCTGGAAGCCCTCGACTCGGTATTCAAGGGCCGTACCTGCATCGTCATCGCGCATCGTCTCTCGACCGTCGTCAACTCGGACACGATATTCGTGCTCTCCGAGGGAAGGATCGTGCAGCAGGGCAGGCACGCGGAGCTCCTTGCCGCACCGGGGATCTACCACGAGCTGTGCACCCGGCAGTTCCTCCTGGGCGGCACCCGGGTCTAGCGCATCAGGTGCAGGGGCTCCCGGCGCGCACGCGCGCCTGCCGCCCTGCGGATGCACGAAGGCGTCCTTGTTCCACGGCGGCCCGTTCTGCTACACTCCGCGCCATGAACGCCATCGACGGGGCTCTCGGCTTCGTCCGCCCGGCCGTGCGCGGGATGGACGGCTACGTGCCCGGGCTCCAGCCCGGGCCGACAGAGCGGATCGTGAAGCTCAACACGAACGAAAACCCCTATCCCCCTTCCCTCCGGGTGCTCGAGGCCATGCGGAAAGCATCGAATGAATCGGTGCGGCTCTATCCGAGCCCCGATGCGGCGCCCCTCCGGGAGCGCGCCGCGGCCACGTATCGGCTGCGCCCCGACCAGGTCCTCTGCGGCAACGGCTCCGACGAGATCCTCGCCCTGCTCATGCGCGCATTCGTGGATACCGGCGACACGATCGCCTACTTTCAACCCTCCTATTCCCTGTATCCGGTGCTCGCTGCAATTGCGGAGGCGCGCACGGCGGAATTTCTCCTGCCGCGTGTGGCGCGCGGGGAAGAGATGGCCGCGGTCCCGATGCCCGCCGCCAGGGCAAAAGTGTTTTTTCTCACGACACCGAACTCTCCTTACGGGGTGGTATTTCCTCCTTCCTGGATCGCGCGCCTGCTCGGCGATTTTCCGGGCATCGTGGTTGCGGACGAGGCCTACGTGGATTTTGCGGACGAATCCAGCCTTTCCCTGCTCGCCGACAACCCGCGGCTGGTGATCGTGCGGACCCTGTCCAAGGCCTACTCCCTGGCGGGCATGCGCGCCGGTCTCGCCTTCGCGCACGCGCTCCTGATCCGGGAAATGATGAAGGTGAAGGACAGCTACAATGTCGAGCCGGCTCGCCCAGGTTGCCGCGTGCGAAGCACTGGCCGACGAGCAGTACTTCAGGAAGACGCGCGACATGATCCTGGCCACACGCGCGCGGTTTTCGGGCCTCCTCGGCGGCATGGGCTTCACGGTGCTTCCCTCGGCGGCGAACTTCGTTTTCGCCGTTCCCCCGGCAGGCCTGGCGGCCCGGTCGCTGTTCGAGAGACTTCTCGCGCGCGGCTTCCTCGTGCGCCACCTGCGCGCGCCCGCCGTCGCGGACGGGCTTCGCATAAGCATCGGCACGGACGCGGAAATGGATGCCCTTGCCGATGCCATGAAGGAGGAAACCAGTGGCCATCAGTAGCAGGATCCGCGGCAGCATCGAGAGCTCCTCCTGGATACGGAAGATGTTCGAGACAGGCAACGTGCTGCGGGCCGCGCACGGGGCGGACAAGGTGTGCGACTTCAGCCTGGGAAACCCGGACGTCGAGCCTCCGCCCGCTTTCCAGCGCGCGCTGGAAGAGGTCGTGTCCGCTTCCGTCACGCGCAAACACGGCTACATGCCCAATGCCGGCTACCCCGAGTCGCGCGCGGCCGTGGCGGAACAAGTGGCGCGGGAGCAGGGCGTTGCCGTCACGGCAGACCATGTGGTCATGTCGTGCGGGGCAAGCGGCGCGATGAACTGCGTGCTGAAGACCATCCTGGATCCCGGCGACGAGGTGATCGCCAGCGTCCCCTGCTTCATGGAGTACGTCTCGTACGTCGACAACCACGGGGGAAAGCTGGTGCTGGCTCCCAGCCGGCCCGACTTCGACCTCGATGTCGACGCCATCGAAGCCCTGATCGGCGCGCGCACCGCGGCGCTCATCATCAACTCGCCGAACAATCCCACCGGCCGGATCTACCCGGAAGCCACGCTGCGGCGGCTCGCCGATATGCTCCTCCGGGCGGGAAAGAGCACGGGCCGGACCATCTATCTTCTCAGCGACGAGCCGTATCGCAAGATCGTATACGGGGGAGCAGCTGTTCCTGCCGTCATGCGGCTCTACCCGCACTCCCTCGTCGTTGCCTCGTACTCGAAGGACCTGTCGCTGCCCGGCGAGCGGATCGGTTTTGCCGCGGTGAGCCCGGCTGCCGATGATGCGAAGAGGCTGGTGGACGGGGTTATCCTGTGCACGAGGATCCTGGGCTACGTGAACGCCCCCGGCCTGATGCAGCGTGTCATTTCCCGGATCCAGGGCGTGTCGGTGGACGTGGAGATCTATCGGCGCAAGCGCGACCTCTTCTGCGCGGCCCTTTCTTCCATTGGATATCAGACTACCGTGCCCGAAGGGGCCTTCTATATATTCCCGCGCGCGCCGGGAGGGGACGATCTCGCATTCGTCCAGGAGCTGCAGAAGGAGCTCGTGCTCGTCGTACCGGGGCGCGGCTTCAGCCTGCCGGGCTATTTCCGCATTGCGTATTGCGTGGACACTCCGGTGATCGAGCGTTCCTTCGCAGGTTTTGAGCGCGTCTTCAAGAGGTTGGGCGGATGAGAAGCATCAGAACAAGCGCCGGGCTGCTTTCCCTGTTCACGCTTGCCGCGCTCCTGGCGGCCCCCGTCTTTGCCCAGGCCGCAGAGACCGCCGCGCCCGGGCCGAGCTTCAATGCCGGCGGCAGCGATCTTGTTCCCGCGGAACCCCGCGCCATGAGCGTGCCGCAGGCGGTGATTCTCGGCATCGTAGAAGGGGTCACCGAATACCTTCCGGTCAGCTCCACGGGACACCTGACCGTGGTGCAGGATCTCCTGGGGCTTTGGGCCACCCCGGAGGAAAAAAGCGCCTCCGATGCTTACGCCATCTGCATCCAGGCAGGCGCCATCCTCGCGGTGCTCCTGATCTACAGGCGCAGGATCACGGGGATGGCGCGCGGCATCATCGGCAGGGACCCGGGCGGGCTTCGCCTGCTCGGCAGCCTGGTCGTGGCCTTCATTCCCGCCGCCTTTTTCGGTCTCTTCCTCGAAGGGCGCATCAAACACTACCTGTACGGGATCTGGCCTGTTGCCGGCGCATGGCTCGTGGGGGGTATCTTCATCCTGGCCGTGCTCGCCCGACAGGGCACGCGGGAGGGCAGGACGCTGGAGGGGCTCACCTGGCGGATGGCGCTTCTCGTGGGGCTTGCCCAGGTCATCGCCCTCTGGCCGGGTGTCAGCAGGAGCCTCGCCACGATCGCCGCCGGTCTGTTCGTCGGTCTCACGCTGTCCGCGGCCGTGGAGTTCAGCTTCCTGCTGGGCCTGCTCACACTGGGCGCGGCCACGCTCTACGAGGGGTTCAAGCTCGGGCCCGAGATCGTGCGCACATTCGGATGGGTTGCGCCCGTGACCGGCCTGGTGGTGGCGGCAATTGCCGCATTCCTGGCAGTGAGATGGATGGTGGAGTACCTGCGCACGCGCAGCCTCGCGGTCTTCGGCTGGTACCGGATCGGCATTGCGCTCCTGGTCGGCGTGCTGGTGCTGACAGGGATTCTCAAGCCCTGAGCGCGGACCTCCGCGGCCTTCCCGTCGACGTGCCGGCCAGGACTCAGCCCACCAGCTTCAGGATCCTTTCCCGGAACGCCACGTAGCCGCAGCAGATGAGCACCAGCGCGGAGCCAGCCAGGGTGGCGGCACGCATCTTCTCTCCGAACACGATGACCCCGAGAAGCACGTTGAGCACGGGCACGAGAAAGGCCAGGAGGCTTCCCTCCGTGGCCGGCACGTGCTTGTACGCCCAGGTCATGGCAAGCTGCGCCGCGGTGGCGAGGGCGCCGACGCCCAGAAGTATCAGCCAGATCCGGCCGCCGAATGCAAAGGAGCTCGTCAGGGTGGGCCACCCGACCACGAACAGGCCGAAGATGCACTGCGCGAGGTAGATAACGTACGGTGTATCCGTCTCGCGAAGTTTCTTGATCGCGACCACCGCGATACCGGAGAGGACACCGCCCAGGAGGGCCAGCAGCTCCTCCACGCCAACCGACTGAATCCGGCCCGGATTCACCACGAGCGCGATTCCCAGGAATGACACGAGCACCGCCACGACCACGTCCCAGGACAGCTTTTCCTTCAGCATCAGGGGAGCAAGCAGAGCGGCAAAGACGGGGTAAGTGTAGTTGAGGATCGTGCCTTTCCCCAATCCCAGCATCGTGATGCCCCGGAAGAAGAAGTAGACCGAGGTGGCGCCGATCAGGCCGCGGGCGATCAGCCACCAGCGGTTGACCGGCTTCAAGCGCGTGACTCCCGCCAGGGCAAGCCCCACTATTACCACGATCCCCGTGACAAACCGGGCCGAGGCCACGAGCGAGGTGTTGACCGACCGCAGGAGGGGGATCAGCAGGGACATGGCGGAAAACAGCACGCTGGATGCGGCCATGACAGCCATGCCTCCGCCCGTGGGAGGATGAAAGCGGGTACCCGCCACTAGAGCCGCGCCGACAGTTCCACGTATTGCCGGGAGGTCTTGCCCACATAGATCTGGCGCGGGCGCATGATCCGGAAATCCTCGCCGTGGTACATCTCGCGCCAGTGGGCCAGCCAGCCGGGGGTGCGGCCGATTGCGAAGAGCACGGTGAACATGTCGTAAGGCATGCCGGCGGCGCGCAGGATGAGGCCGGAGTAGAAGTCCACATTCGGGTAGAGATTGCGCGAAAGGAAGTACTCATCCTTGAGGGCGATTTCCTCCAGGCGCAGCGCGATATCGAACAATGGATCGTCCATCCCCGGCTTTTTCAGCAGGGTGTGGCACGCCGCCTTGAGGATATTCGCGCGCGGGTCGGTGCTCTTGTAGACCCGGTGGCCGAACCCCATGAGCCTGTCCGGCGTGTTCCTGTCCTTGGCCCGCGCGACGTATTCCGTGCCGTCCCCGTGCGCGTCCCGTATCTTCTCCAGCATCGTGATGACTTCCTGGTTTGCCCCGCCATGACGCGGGCCCCAGAGAGCGGATATGCCCGGCGGATATGACTGCATACACATTGGCCAGGCTCGAGCCCGTCATCCGCACCGTGGAGGTGCTGCAGTTCTGTTCGTGATCCGCGTGCAGGATGAGGAACAGGTCGATGGCCCGCACGATGTCGTCGTCCAGCTTCGACTCCTTCACCGGGGAGGAGAACATCATGTTCAGGAAGTTGGGCACGTAGCGGAGCTGGTAGGACGGGTAGACAATGGGCTCCCCGATGGACTTCTTGTATGAAATTGCCGCGATCGTGCGGACCTGGGAGATGAGATTGGCCAGGATCTGCCGCTCGGCCTTCTCGTCCATCACCTCGGGAATCGGGTAGAATGTGGAGAGTGAGGCAACGGTCGTGGCGAGGATTCCCATGGGATGCGAGCCGCGCGGGAAGCCCACGAAAAAGTGCAGCATGTCCTCGTGAATGAGGGAAGACTCGTTCAGGAAAGTGGAGAACTCATCGAGCTGCGTGGTGGTGGGCAGCTCGCCATAGAGAAGAAGGTATGCCACTTCCGTGAACGTGGAATGCGCGGCGAGATCCTCGATGGGGTACCCGCGGTAACGCAGGATGCCTTTTTCCCCGTCGATGAATGTGATCGCGCTCCGGCAGGACCCGGTATTCTCGTAGCCCTTGTCCAGCGTCACGTAGCCGCTGGCCTTGCGGAGGCCGCTGACATCGACGGCCTTTTCTCCCTCGGTCCCCCGCACGACCGGCAGCTCGTACTCCCTTCCCTCGAGAATGAGCTTCGCGGTCTCGGGCGTCCCTTGCCCGCCTGCGATCTTCGGCAGCGCCATGTTTTCCCCTTTCGTGTATAAGCATACACGGAATGAAAAAAGTCAATGGCGCAGGCGCCGGGAGGCCCGCGGGGCCTGCGGCGGTATTGCCCGGCGCGAAGCGTCGGGCTACCGTGTACCGCATGGACCTTTCCTGGCGGGCGCTGGGCGGCGAGGGCGCCCCGATCCTCATCCTGCACGGGCTTTTCGGCTCCTCCCAGAACTGGTCCGGCATGGGACGCAGGCTGGTCTCCCACGGGAAGGTATGCTGCCTGGACCTGCGCAACCACGGGGATTCGCCGCACGCGCCCACCCACTCACTCGCCGACTGTGTGGGAGATCTCCACGACTGGACGACGGCCCACGCGCAGGGCCCGGTGCGGCTGATCGGCCACTCGATGGGCGGCCAGGTTGCCATGGGCTTTGCCCTCGCCCTGCCCGATCTCGTGTCGGGGATCGCCGTCGTGGATATCGCGCCGCGGCCTTATCCGGCCGACCACGAAATGGAGCTCCGGGCCCTCCGGACGGACATCCGGGCATGCAGAACGCGCGCCGAGGTGGATGCGCTCCTGTCGCCGCACCTTCCGGACCCACGCGTCCGCCAGTTCATTCTTACGAATGCCGTCCGGGCGGAGGAGGGCTTCCGATGGCGGCTGAACGTCGAGGCGCTGGCCGCGAGCACCCTGTCGAGCGACTTCGCCGAATTGGCGGGTCGATACGAGGGGGAGGCGCTCCTGGTGGCCTGCGGAAGGTCGGCATACATCAAGGAGGAGGACCGTGGGCTGATGCAGCGCTTCTTTCCGGGTGTCCGAATCGAGACGCTGCCCGAAGCGGACCATTGGCCGCATATCTCCGCCCCTGCCGCGCTGGAGAGAATCCTGGGTGAGTTCCTGCGGCGCACGGGCGGGAATTCGGCCCGGGAAATGCAATAACTTTGCCCCTGCCCCGTCGTTGATACCGTGAGCGCGGAAACGCAGAAAAAGCGGATTGCGGGCTTTATCGCGACCGAGTGGACCCGGCTGGTGGGCTACGTGCGCGCCTGGATTGCCGACACCGCGGACCGCGACGCGGAGGACGTGGTCCAGGACGTGATCGAGAGGCTGTTCGAAAAGGCGGACGTGACCGAGCCGGTCGCGGACCTCTCCGCGTACCTGTACCGCTCGCTGCGGAACAAGGTCATCGACCTCTACAGGAAGCCGAAGCGCGCGGCGGAGCTCCCCGAGGATCTTTCCGATGTGCGGTTCGAGGCATCGGAGGCGATGGATCGGGAGGAGGCGCGCGAGGCCTTGTTCGAGGCGATCGACGAGCTTCCACCGGCGCAGCGGGAGGTCCTGGTTGCCACGGAGCTCGAGGGAAGGAGCTTCAAGGAGCTTGCCGAGGAGTGGGAGACGCCGATCGGAACTCTCCTGGCAAGAAAGCACCGCGCCGTCCGCGCGCTGAAAGAGACGCTCACGGGAGGTATCGAATGATGGGAAAGAGAATGCGCGACATGTGGCCCGGCGTGCACCCGGCGGTGAAGGCGCTTCGCGTCGCGGGCCTGGTTGTCATGGGTGTGGTCGGGGCGGCGTTGTTCGCCCTGGTCTTCGGCTGGCTGGTGATGATCCTGTGGAACTGGCTCATGCCCGCCATCTTCCACCTCGGGCTGATCACCTACTGGCAGGCTTTCGGGATAGTGATCCTGTCCAAGCTGATCTTCGGCGCGGCAGGCGGCGGCAGGCACGGCGGCGAGGCACGGCGGCCCGTGGAAGGGCAACCCCTGGGCGCGGATCGCACGGCAACGCCAGGGACAACTGGCGGTACTATCGGGACTTCTGGGAAGAAGAGGGCAGGCACGCCTTTGACCGGTATCTCGAGCGCAAGAAAGCGGAAGAGGCCGGGCAACCGGGGCCCGAGCAACCGGGCGGCCATCCGGAGCCCGGGCGCCGTGAATGACGACGCGCAGCGAATGAGCAAAGAAGGGGGGTGAATGCCCCCCTTCCCTTTTCCCGAGGACTCAGGCTAGTGTGTCGAACCATGAACACGAGCACGGTCGGCAGGGCGGAAAAGCTCGCCATGTGGATGGGGATCGTGGGCAACACGGTCCTCTTCGCGTGCAAGATCCTCGTCGGGCTTCACGTTCAACAGCATCGCCATCATCTCCGACTCATTCAACTCGCTCACCGATATCGTGGCCTCCACGATCGTGCTCATCAGCGTCCAGGAGCTCGTACAAGGAGCCCGACGCGGACCATCCCTTCGGCCACAAGCGCGCCCAGCCCATCGCCGGACTCGTGGTGGCGATATTCACCGGTATCGTCGGTTTCGAGATCATCACGCAGTCGGTCGGGCGCCTGCTCAACGGTGAGCAGATCGAAATGGGAGTCCTGCCCATCCTCCTGGTGAGCGGCGTCATGGTCGATCAAGCTGGGCATGCACATCTTCGCGCGGCAGGTGGCGAGCATGACCGGCAGCCCCGCCATCATGGCCTCTGCCACGGATCACCGCAACGACGTGCTGGTTTCCGCGGCGGTGCTTTCCGGCGTCGTCGCTTCGAACCTCGGCTTTCCCGTGTTCGACCCCATTGTGGCCATCCTCGTCGGACTGTGGATCATCCGGGCGGGCTTCCTGCATCGGAAAGGACAACATCAAGTACCTCATGGGTGAGGCACCGCCGCCTGAGCTGGTGGACAAGGTCCGGGAAAAGGCGAAGGCCGTGGAAGGGGTCATCGGACTGAACGACGTATTCGCCCATTACGTGGGCACCACGGTGGAGATCGAAGTCCACATCGACGTGGACAGGCGCCTGAGCATCGAGGACGCGCACGGCATCGGCAAGAAGGTGCAGTGGGCAATCGAGGACATGGAGGAGATCTCGCGGGCCTTCATCCACATCGACCCGCTGGAAGCCACGTGAGCGGATGCAGTCCCGTTGGGCGCGCAGCTCAGGGAGCCGCGAGTTCCCGCGACTCCACCATGACCACCCCCACTTTTTCCATTGCCGCGAGGGCCTCCTGCACGCTCCCCTTCGGATGGTCCACGCCGCGGCACGCATCCCGCACCAGCGTGACGCGAAAGCCGAGCTTGCGGGCATCCATGGCCGAGGCAAGAACGCAGTAGTCGGTGGCAAGGCCGCAGAGATAGATCTCCCGGGTACCGAGACCCTTGAGATAGTAGCGCAGACCCGTGTCGGTCCTGCGGTCGTTCTCGAAAAAGGCGGAATACGAGTCGAGGTTCCTCCGAAGTCCTTTCCTGAGCACCAGCTCGATCCTGCCCGACTCCAGCCGCGGGTGGAGCTCCGCCCCGCGCGTTGCCTGCACGCAATGATCGGGCCAGAGCACCTGCTCGATGCCGCCCGCATCCACGAGATCGAGGGGCTTGTGCCCGGGGTGACTGGAAGCGAAGGAGACGTGATCCGGCGGATGCCAGTCCTGGGTGGCTGCCACCCGGTGAAAGAAGGGCATGATGGCGTTGATGACCGGAACGACGGCGTCTCCCTCCTCCACCGCCAGGCTTCCCCCGGGGCAGAAGTCGTTCTGCACATCGATGATCAGGAGCATCCGCTCCACGCCGTTTCCCCGCATGAGGCACCCCGCGATCAGTGTAACACGCCGGGAGCCCGTGGATGAAGGTCCTGATCATCGATAACTACGATTCGTTCACGTACAACCTCGTGCAGGCGTTCGGCGAGCTGGGCGCCCGGGTCAGCGTCATCCGCAACAACCAGGCGAGCCTCGATGAGATCGAAAGCCGGAAGCCGGCCCGGATCGTCCTTTCACCCGGCCCGGGAGGCCCGTCGGACGCGGGAATCTGCGTCGACGCGGTCCGACGATTCGCGGGACGCATTGACATCCTGGGCGTCTGCCTGGGTCATCAATGCATCGGCGCTGCCTTCGGCGCGCGGATCGTGCACGCGGCGCGTCTGATGCATGGAAAGACCTCCGCAGTGTTCCACGAGGGGGAATCGGTTTTCAGGGGGCTCCCCAATCCATTCGAGGCTGCCCGGTATCACAGCCTCGCGGTGAGCAGGCGCGGGTTTCCCGCGGCGCTGCGCATCATCGCCGCCGCGGAGGACGGAACCATCATGGGACTCCGCAGCCGCGCGCATCGTGTCACCGGGATCCAGTTCCACCCCGAATCATTCATGACAAGGCTCGGGCTTTCGATTCTGCGGGCATTCCTGGAGGGGAGGGGATAGGTGGCGGCGCGAAAGAACCTGACAGGACGAGCGCACGCGCAGTCAGTCTACCCGCGGTCGACCCGGGTTCGGTCAGCCGAGATCGACCTGGCCGCGACTCCCGAGAGAGTATTCGCCGCGCTTGCCGACGAGCCATACGCGGCATTCCTCGATTCGAGCGCGGGAAGCCGGGGTGAAGCGCGCCGCTCGTACATCGGCTGGCGTCCCGTTCTCGTTCTGCGCGCGCGCGGCAGGACCTTGGAGACGATACAGGACGGGAAAAGCGTCATCTCCACGGAAGACCCGCTCGAAGCGCTGCGGCGCGTCCTGCGCGCAATGGGGCCGTGCCGCTCAGGCCGGGACCAGGGATTGATCGGCGGCCTGATCGGCTACCTCGGGTACGAGCTCGGAGGCCAGATCGAATCCGTGGCGATGAGGCACCGACAGAATGCAGGCGCGCCGGACCTGTATTTCTGTCTCTACGACACTGTCTTCATCTACGATCATGCGCGCTCCGCGTGGAGCATGAGCTCCTTTGCTCCGCGGAGCCTTGCGGAAACGAGCCGGGAGCTGGTGCGCGCGCTGAACCCGGGCTCCGCGCCCCGGCCCGGGAGAAAAGAGCATGTCTCCCTGATGCGGCCGCTGAAATCCAACTTCACCCGCGCGCAATATCTCGCCGCGGTTCGGCGCGTGAAGCGTCTCATACGTGACGGCGAGGTCTACCAGGTGAACCTGTCCCAGCGTTTCTCCACGGAGATCTCCTGCTCACCGTGGGAGCTCTACCTCGCTCTCCGGCAGCTCAATCCCGCCCCCTACTCGTGCTACCTCAAGTTCCCCGAGCTGGTCCTTGCCAGCTCGTCGCCGGAGCTTTTTCTGCGCGTGCGCGGACGGGAAGTGGAGACCCGGCCGATCAAGGGAACGCGTCCCCGTGGACGGAACCCCGCGGAAGACCGCGCGCTGCGCAAGGAGCTTGCCGCGAGCGGAAAGGACGCGGCGGAGCTTGCCATGATCGTCGACCTGGAGCGAAATGACCTGGGGAAGGTCTGCGACTATGGATCGATCCACGTGAAACGCCGCTCCCGCATCGAAAGCTACGCGACCGTATTCCATTCCGTTGCGAGCGTGATCGGCCGCCTGGCGCCGGCGAGAGATATCGTGGACCTCATCCGCGCGGCCTTTCCCGGCGGCTCGATCACCGGCTGCCCGAAAATCAGCGCCATGCGGATAATCGATGAGCTCGAAACGGCTGCGCGCGGTCCGTACACGGGCTCGATCGGCTACATCTGCGCCAATGGCAATGCGGAGCTGAATATCGCCATCCGCACCTTTGTCGTCAGGGGGAGGACCGTGAGCTTCCATGTGGGCGGGGGGATAGTGGCCGATTCAGATCCGATCGCCGAGTATCAGGAGACGCTGCACAAGGGCAAGGCCCTGGCCAACGCGCTCCGTGACGCAGAATCCGCGGAGTACCGTGACGCAAATCCGTGGAGTACGGCGTACTCGCCGAACGGGTACTCCCGTACCGCGATGCCTGTGGGACGACTGCAATGACGCAGGTTGTCTATTTCGACGGGTCTTTTGTGTCAGCTGACATGGCCCGGCTTCCGGTGCTCTCACGCGCCGTGCTCTATGGCGAGGGCCTGTTCGAGACGCTGCGCACGTACGACGGCCTGCCCTCAGCGCTCGCTCCGCACCTGGCTCGACTGGAGCTTTCCGCCCGGGCCCTCGCCATCCCGCTGCCGGCCAATCTGGCAGGCGCGGCGCGCATCATTCCGCGGCTGCTCGCGCGCAACGCGCTTTCCGATGCCGTTGTGCGTATCTCGGTCCTGGCGGGACGGTCCGCCGAAGGCCTGCCGGCAATCGCCGACAGGTCGCACCTGCTGATCGCCGTCAGGAGAATTCCCGCCGCGCTGGAAAAGGAACGGGCTCGCGGCATCAGGGCGGTGACGATCCGCGCCGGCTCGCTCCCGCTGTCCGCCCACAAGACAACCTCGTACCTGCGCAGCGTGGCTGCCCTGCGCGGGCACGCGGGAGCGCGCGAGGTGGTGTACGTGGACGAGGCAGGCAGGATACTCGAAGGATCGACATCGAACATATTTGCCCTTGTGGGCACCCTTCTCGTCACCCCGCCGGCAGACGGACGGATTCTCCCCGGCGTGACGAGGCGGATTGTGCAGGAGATCGCCGGCCAGGCGGGGTTGAAGGTACAGGAGAGGCCGATGTCCGCGCAGAGCGCCGCGGGGGCGGACGGCCTCCTGATCACGAACTCCGTGATCGAGCTCCTGCCCGTCATCGAGCTCGATGGACGGGCAATCGGCGGAGGCAGACCGCATCCCCTCACGAAAGTCCTTCACGGTCTTTACCGGGCACGGGTCCGCAGTCAGGGATGACTACCGCGCCAAAATGACGCGCAAGCGCGTCGGGGCGCGGTGAGAGGGCGAGCGAGGGCAGGGTCGGCGTCCGCGCCGAACGGGTACTCCCGTATGCCCGTAAGCGAGCCCGCAGGGTGGACTATGGCGCCCCCGCAGCCAGCCGTTTTCTGTTGTCCGCCGGAACGTCGAGCAGGCTGACGGTCCCATCCGGCCCGGGGAAGTTGATCAAGGACGCGTCAGCTTGAAGCGAACGGGTATGATGAGGCGGAACGGGACGGACCTGCCTGCCTGCAGCGCCGGCTCGAAAGAAGCATGCCGGACCGCCTGGAGCGCTGCCTGGTCAAGAGCATTGTGGCCCGAAGAGGTGAGGACTTCAGCGCTGACCACGACGCCCGATTCGTCGATGAAAGCCGAGATTCGGACGACTCCCTCGAGCCCTGCCTTCCGCGCGCTCCGCGGATAGGTCGGCAGAATCTCCGCCTTCGGACGGGGAGGAGAAAGCGCAGGTGCCGCGGCAGTACCATGGGCCCGGTCGTCGGTTCCACCGGTGCCTGCCCTGCCCGCTTCAGTTCCAGCCCCTGCGCCTGAAACCGTCGCCTGGTCGCCCGGGCCGGATGGTCCTGCGGCGCGCTGCATCGTCACGGGCAGAGCCGCGGCGTCGCTTGGATCGCTCGGGGCCTCAGCAGCGGGGAAAGCAGCGGATGCGGCAGCCTGCGTCGGCAAGGGAACGGCTGCTGCCGCAGCGGCCCGGCTCACCGGCGCCGGGCCCGCGTTGCTGCCGGCATTGGGCGTCTCTGCATACTCAAGGGCAAGCTCGACTGTCGGCACCCTCGTATCAATCTGTCCCGGGGACCGTGGGACGAGCAGGATGAGGGCATGGAGGCTGCCTGCCACGACGAGGGAAAGGGTGAATACAAGCCGCGGCCCCATTGTGCTCCCCTGCCTCCTCCTTACCAGTGCAGGCGCACGCCGGTCTCGATGGAGAACGGGGGCATCGGGAAACCCGCCTGGGTATAGTACAGCGTATTGAAGATGTTGTTCAGCGCGAGCGTGAACGCGATGTTTTCGCTTGCCGTCAGCCTGTAGTCGGCATTGGCAACGAAGTATCCCGGGAGCGCGCCGGACTCGACATTCGCGATGTCCGTATATTTTTTGCTCACGTACTGGGCTCCGATTCCGAAGGAGTGGGTCTTGTTCTGGTACCGGGTCTCGAGGCTGAGAGTGTGCAGGGGCACAAAGGGCACCCGCCGGCCTTCGTCAATCGGAACCGTCTGTCCCAGGTACCGCAGGATCAGGCTGTATATGAATGTGTAGCCGGCCTCAATGGATATCCGGTCCGTGAGCGCAACCCTGGCATGGAGCTCGACGCCTGGCTGCAGCGATTCTCCGATGTTCACCGCGAAGTAGGTTGCGGCGCTCGGGTCCCAGCTTATGCTGTTGTAGAGCAGCCTCGCGAACACGGACGCGTCAAGCGCGAGACCCGGCCTCTGCAGGGTCCAGCCGATCTCGCCGCTGAACGAGGTTTCCGGCTTCAGATCCGGATTCCCCACGTCTCCGTACGGGTCGATCCAGTAGAGCTCGTTCAGCGTGGGCACGCGGTAGGCGCTCCCGAACGAGGCGCGCAGCGAGGATTCGTCGGAAAGGAGCACGACGGCGCTGAGAGAGTACGAAAGACTGCCGTTGAAATCGGAGAAGTAGTCGTAGCGCGCGGTCGGAGTGATCGTCAGCCAATCCACGGGGGTGACGGGCGCCGAAAGAAAGCCGGCAACGTTGAGCCTGTTCTTCAGACCTGCCAGGTTCGTGCTGTCCGCAAAATCGTCGATGACGCTCCCGCCATAGATCAACGCGGCAAGGTCGGAAAGCGTGAGCTTCTGTGTCACGTCCACGCTCCCGGTCCGGGTGCGGTGAGTGCTGGCCGGAGGAGAGGCGGGATCATGCAAGGCAAGCTCGTCATAGCGATAGAAGGCCTTGAGATCGAGGGTCAGCGCGTCGGTCAGGAACCGGTTGGTCTTCCAGGAAAGGGTCCCGGAGACCGCCGAGTCGGTTTGTCGCGCCGTTGTGCTGACGTAAGTCAACGAGCCGGGCGTCCCCGTGTCGGAAGTGTCGAGCACCGCTTTCAGACCGATCTCGCCGCCGAAGAGGGGGGCATCGAGCCCGGCGAACCCGCTGCCGGAGAGGGAGTCTGCATTCGTCTTCCTTCTCCAGGCGTTGATGCCGGTGGGATCGTTCCAGGTGAACCCGTTCGCGGCCCGGGTGAAGGATCCGCCGCCGCTGAGGCCGATATCTCCCAGTTTCCCGGCAAGCGACAGGGTGACTGCCTGGCTGTCCAGGAGATCCAGTGGGTCGGCGGAAACCGGAGTCGCGGCAAGGGTGGGGGAAACGGTGTGCGCGTCATGCGGAATATAGCTGCCGTTCAGAATGCTCAATGTGAGCTCGGACGCGCGCGCCTTTTTCGTGATGATGTTGATCACCCCGCCGCTGGCCATCGTCCCGTACAGCGCGCTCTCCCCGCCCCTCACGATCTCGATGTGGTCGATGATCTCCATCGGGATCGACGACAGGTCCACGGCGCCGTCACGGCTCGAGTTCAGCCGTATGCCGTCAAGGAGGACAAGGACCTGGCTCGAGGTGGAGCCTCTCAAGCTCACCGTCTGGCTGGCGCCGACCGGTCCGTAGTCGTTGACAACGACTCCCGGCTGGCCGCTGATCACCTGCGCGACATCGGTAGCGCCCGATTCTGCGATCTGCGCGGCACTGATGACGCTGACCGAGCTCGGTGATTCGAGGATCGTCGAATCGACCCGGGTCGCGGTCACGACCACCTCGTTCAGCTCGGCGGTGTTTTGCGCCCCGAGGGGCGCGGACGCAGGAGCGATGCACGCAAGAGCGGCGCTTGCGAAGAGGATCTTTCTGTTCACGGAAATCTCCCGACGGCCTTCTCGATCCCCATCCGCGTGCTCGTGCGCGAACTTGCGCACCTGCGGGTTTCATCCGCGAGCTCGTGCGCGTGCTTGCGCACCCGCGGGTTTATCGTGTCATCCGCACGGGATGCAGAGATGAGGTCCAGGCATTGATGCGCGGGGAATCAGCGGTTGGGAAAACGGCACGCCAGGCATCCTCTCTCCACGAAGGGTAAAGGTTTCAGGAATCGTCTCCTGGCTTCCGGGTCAATCTCCCCGCAGCGCCTTCTCGCCTCCCTCAGAGGCAATGGCCGGGATGTCTCCATCCGTGCTGCAGGAATCCCCGGTTACAGTGGCGGGACCGCTGCGGAATTGCACCGCATTCCGTGTTCCCTGAAACAGGCAACGCGGACTAGAATCTAACAGGGGCGGCCTTTCCGGTCAATCGGGCTTTTTCTGCATCGGGACCTGCGCGAAATCTTCGGGCTTCAGGAGGTCCATGTTTTTCTCCTGGGAGGGAGGGTATGCGCGCAGGAAGTCCTCCTGTCCCGGGCTCCGCCCGTCGGGCCAGGCCACATCCATCACACGCGTGTGATTTGTATCAGCGGCGCCGCCGCCGATCCTCCACTGCTCGGCCCTTGGAAGCACGTCCCGCACCCGGCGAACGCCCGGGGCGGGAAAGCCATCCTGGCTCAGCACGAGCCCCACGTACGCGCACGTCGTGGGGTCCAGGCCGCCCAGGGCCGCGCGAGGCACGATGATCGTCACCTCCCGGCGCGGCGCGTTCACGACCGCCCGAACAGGGCTGCCGGGGACCTCCGCGGGCTTTCCAGAAGCGTCGGGCACGATGAGCTTCTGGTTCCACCCTTCCACCCAGATGGCATACTCCCAGCCGAAACCTTCAGGCAGCGACGCGTTTCGCCCCTCCAGCAGCATGCGGGGGCCGGTCCCTGCGCCGGGGTCCCTGTCGATATAGATGTCGAATGTCTGCAGCGACAGACCGATGCCCGAACCCCACGGGTTGCCGATCGGTGCCCCCATGCGGAACCGGAAAACGAGGTTGGCGTCATTCGCGGTGACAACAAAGCTTTGGATATCGAACGCTCCTTTGTCGAATACCGCATCTGTCGGATAGGTGTATGATCCCGGGCCGTGGTCGTCCCCCGAGGGGTCCCGGACATCCAGAACGACCCTGCCGGTGCCAAGGTCGGGAACCACCACCTGCGCGGGTCCGGGTGCGGGAAAAACCACCAGATCCCTGTCTCTTGTCGAAAGCACGACCTGCATCTCGAGCTGGTCTCCGATCGATAGTTCGCCGATGGCTGACAGAGGCAGCGCGATCTCGGCAACCTGCCCTGTCACGGCCGCTTTCACTTCGGCGTTCCCGGGATCCCACGTATCATATGGACCCTGCGTGAGGAACCGGGCCGAGGCGGTGCCCTCCCCCGGCGTGACCTCAACTGCGAACCCTGCCTGGAACCCGAGCACGCTCCTCCTGAGGGTGAATGAGCTCGAGGTCTTCTGCCCGGGGCGCGAGAGGTACACCTGCAGCGAAGAGCCCGGTCCGCCGGCGCGTATCTCCTGCCCCAGGTCAATGCGAAAATACGCGTGGGACAGGTCAAAACCGTAGTAGAAAGCGCGCAGCCGGTCCGACCCCTTTGCCATGGCCCCGCCCTGGAAAATGACCGCACCCGCCTTGTCCCATTCGCCCGGGCCTGCCACGCCGTCTATCGTGGGCGTGAAGGGGAGCTCGAATGCCCTGGTCGGAGCCACCGGCTTCCGCGCGATGATCGGCACCTTCAGGAATTCGGGCGCGGGCAGGGCGAGCGCGGCGTATACCTCGCCGAGAAGTGCGCGGAATGCCTCGTCGAAGTATTCGTCATTTCCGGAGTCCTGGTCTTTGCCGAACCACCAGAACCAGTCCGATCCCTCGGCAAGATACATTGCGTCGAGCGCCCGGGCCAGCCTCTGCGGGCTGGTCTTCTTTTTCTTGTAGAAATCGTACTGGGCCAGGGCATTGCGCGCCTTTCCGAGATAGTTCCACGCCGTCGTTTCCTCCGGCTCTCCTATCCACGTGGAAAAATCCGGGGAAAACCAGCAGCCGGCCCAGAGAGAGTCGAGCCTGCGCTGGTCGGGGAACAGTTTCAGATATCTGGACGGCGTCACGGTGAGGACCGTCGTGCTTGCGGAGAGCTTTCGGTACAGCGCGTTGAGAAAATCCTTGCCGTCATTGGGATAATTTTCCCACGCGTTTTCACCGTCGAGTATCACGCTCACCAGGTGCGGGCCTTTCGCGCCCTGTGCGCGCAGCCTTTCCCGGATGGCCTCCAGCCTGTCCATGAAGTCCTGCGCCGCCTCCTCTCCGGGGGTCCCGGAGTACTCGAAAGCGACAAGGTCCGAGATCCGGTTGTCGCGGAACGTGACCGCAACCCGGGGCCCGGACCTGAATTGCACGTAATAGGGCCGGTAGAGGTCGTCTGCGTCGGTCACGACATCGCCCGCATCCCGATTGAAGCCGGGTTTGCCCAGCGATTTTGCGAGCACCTGCTCGCCGGATGCCATCCACCGATAGCCGGCCTCCGCCACCAGCTTCACGATGTCCTGCGCAACGGCGCCTTCCGCGGGCCACAGGCCGACGGGCTTCCTTCCGTAGTGGCTCTCGTAGACCTCGACGCTCCTCGCAAGCTGCGCAATTGCGTCTTGCGGATAGGAGAATCGCGCCGGCATCTGGGCAGTGGGATCGCTCCCGGCGGCCAGGTCGGAGTTGTAGACGAGCGGAAGGATGGGATGGGCGTACGGAGTGGTGATGACCTCGATCTGGCCCGCGTCCTGGAGCTTTCTGTGCTCGGGAATGATTTTTCTGATGATGTCACGCGCGCTCTTGAAGAGGATGGCCTTGTCCCGCTCATCGAAGTCCCTGCCTTTGCGCACAAGAGACGCGAGCGGCTCCTGGGCCAGGAAGTCAGGATCGAACCAGGCGAGGTTGAACCAGACCTGCAGGTCCCGGAAATCCTGAGCGGAAAACGTATGGAGAGCCGATTGGATTGCCTCCTCGGTCGTCCCTCCCCTCTTGTCCAGGAGCTCCTTGTAGCGGGGAAACCGGGCAATCACGCGGCTCCAGTTCGTGTCGAAGAACCTCTGGAGGATGAAGACCTTGTCCGCGGCGGCAAGCTTCTCCGCGGGGATCCCGGCCGCCACCTCGTAGGAATCCCGGGCGCCGGAGGCCAGGTCGTCGAGCTGCCGTATCAGGACCGGCGTCAGGTCGAAGGTGACACGGATGTCGGGATACTTCTCGAGCATGGCAGCCATGTCGTAGTAATCCTTGGTGGCATGCACCCGCACCCATGGCCGCGTGTACACCCCGGACGCGTTCTTATAGTAGAGAGGCTGATGCTGGTGCCAGACCAGGCTGAGGTAAAGCGCGTCTCCCTCGCGTCCCTCCGCAGGGAGCAGCGAAGGGGCAGCAAGGAGAGCACCCGCAAGTGCCAGTGAGGCGAGGAATGCGGCGCGCGCGGACATGAGGGGCCTTTCAGTCCCCCTTCACCGAACCAAGGGTGAGGCCGGATACGAGCCATTTCGAAGTGAAGAGGAACAGCCCGCCCACCGGTATCGAGATCAGGATCGACGCGGCCGCGTAGGCTCCCCACTGGGTCTGGAACTGCTGCTGGAGGCTCTGCAGGCCCAGGGGCCACGTGAGGACCGCCGGCCTCTGGAGCATGATGCGCGCCAGGAGAAAGTCGTTCCACGAGTTCATGAAGTTGAAGAGGAACACCACGGCAAGGGCCGGAGCCGCCAGGGGCAGAACGATCCGGTAGAGCGTGTACATCCGTGAGGCGCCGTCGATCATGGCCGCCTCCTCCAGGGAGCTGGGGATCGTGTCGTAATAGCCTTTCATGATCCAGATGCTGAACGGGATCGAGCTCACCGAGTAGCTGAGGACAAGACCGGTGTAGGTGTTGATGAGTCCCAGACGCGCCGCGATGATGTACAGGGGAACCATCATCATGGCGGCCGGTATCATCTGCGTGGTGAGCAGGAAGATGAGGAAGCCTGAGCGGCCGTGGAATCTCCATCGGGAGAAGGCGTAGGCGGAGGTTGCCGAAAGGAGCAGCCCCATGATCGAGGTGGAGATGGTGATCAGGAGACTGTTCCAGATCCAGAGGGGAAAATCCTTTTCAAAGAGGATCGCACGATAGTTCCCCAGGTCGGCGTCCGGCGGGATGATGGCGAGCGAGGTGCTGAGCAGCCGATCATGCGGCCGCAGCGACACCGCCAGGATCCGCAGCGCGGGGAAAAGAGCGATCACGCACGCCGCGATCAGAATGAGGTTGACGAGGAGTCGAAACCAGATGCTCTCCCCTTCTATGCGCGCCGTGAGGAGCCGCGCCGGAAGGCTTCTTTTCCTTCGTACGACGAGTGTGTCTTCCATGCTCTCCTCCTCAGCCCCGCACGCTCTTCAGCGCGCCGGTGAACCGGATGTAGAACGCGGAAAAGACGAACAGGATCAGGAAAATGACAATGGCGAAGGCCGCCGAGAATCCGTAGCGGTTGTACTCGAAAGCTGCGCGGAACAGGGCCGTCACGAGGATGTCGGAAGTCTCCAGACGGTTTTCATTGATGAAGTAGGGGACATTGAAGTTGTTGAACGTCCAGATCACTCCCAGGATGACGGCGGGCGTGAGAATGGGCGCCATGAGGGGCAGGCTTATGGAGCGCAGCTTGCGCCACCCCGTGGCCCCGTCCAGGTAGGCTGCCTCGTAGTACTCCTTGGCGATGCTCTGGAGCGCACCGAGGCAGATCACCATCATGAAGGGAACGCCCAGCCAGATGTTGGTGATATTCATGGCAACGAAGTTCCAGAAGGGATCCGATTTCCACTGCACCCCGGGGATGCCGACAGCCCTCAACAGGATGTTGACGAACCCGTATTCGAAGTGGAACTCTCCGCGCCAGGTGAGGCACGAGATGACCTGCGGGATCGCCCACGGGATGATCAGCAGCACCTTGTAGAGGCCTTTCAGGAGCAGTTTGCGATTCAGGAGCAAGGCAAGCCCCAGGCCGAGCGTCACGTGAAAGACGACCTGGATGCCGGTCCACAGGATGGTGCGGAGAAAAACCGGGAAGAACATCACCTGCTTGAGCACGGGCTCGGTGAAGATGAGCTTGAAGTTATCCCAGCCTTGCAGCAGCCCGTAGTCCGGATTCTTGAATCGGCGCAGGCTCATGTTGCTGAAGGCCAGGCGCAGCTCGAGCAGGATGGGATACACGATCAGGACGGCAAGCCCGATGATGGCAGGGGCCAGCAGCATGTAGACCAGCGCATTTTTTGCCCGGAAGAGCTTTCCCGCGACCAGGTAGACGAGAAGCTCGATCAGGACAACGCCGACGACCAGGGCGAGCACCGTCGCGCCTACCTGACCCAGGCTGCTTGTGATGACTTGGGATGTCAGGGAATGCATACGTCCCTCCGTTCATGTCGGCGGACGAGAAAAAAGGGACAGGGCGCGCGTGCGGCAGTCCCTGTCCCCGTGAATGCAACGATTCCCGCTACTGGAGCGACTTGATCGCGGCCACCGCGGCTTTCTGCATGTCCGCTGCCGCAGCCTCGGCCTTCTTGGTGCCGGCGAGCACAGCAGCCATCTCGGGCTTCATGGCATCCCAGTTGGCGCGCATCTCGAGGACGGTCGGCATCGGGGTCCCGACGACCATCTGATCCGAGGAGCCCTTCAGGATCGGGTCGCTCGTGATGAGCTCGTCACTCAGCGCGTCTTTGAGCCCCGGCAGGCGCGAGAGCTTGGCAACCATCATGACCTGCATCTCCCTGCCGGTCACGAACTGGATGAAGCCGCGAACCGCAGTGAGCTTGTCACCCGAGAGGTCCTTGGGCAGCATGAAGAAGGCGCCGCTGGTGTAGGGAGCGGGCCACGTGCCCGTCGCCGCCACCCGGGGGATCCGGGCAACGCCGAGGTCGTCCTTCAGGGCATCCTTGTAGGCGCCGAGCGACCAGTCGCCGTTGATGATCATGGCGGCCTTGCCCTCCTTGAAGAGGGTATCCGCCCCGTTGTAGTCGCTTTCAGAGGGAACGATCTTCCTGTCCTTCAGGCTCTTCAGGAACTTCAGAGTATCCACCATCTGCTTGGTGTTGAGCGTGGGGGTGATGCCGTCCCGGGCGAACACGGCGCCCTTGAACCCGCCCAGCCAGGGCACCAGCCAGAAAGGCTCGGTCTGGTTGTACACAAGGGGATAGACGCCTTCCGGCATCTTGCCCGCCAGCGCGAGGAGCGCCGTGGTCGTGGCAGGCGGCGTCTTGATGAGGGACTTGTTGTACAGGAGCATGAGGTGATTGCCGTTGGCAATGGGGACTCCCCAGACTTTTCCTTTGAGAGTCACCGCCGCGAGGGCCGCATCCACGTACTTCTTCAGATTGAATAGCGGGTCCACCGGCTGGATGATGTCAGCGGTCGTGAAAGGGCCTGCGTGATCGTTCACCGTCCAAAGGAGGTCCGGAGCGGAGCCGGCGAGGCTCGACGTCTGGAAGTCCTGTCGGAGCAGCTCCACGTCCTTGTTGACCACCTCGAAGGTGATGTTCGGGTAGAGTTTCGTGAAGAGATCGGTCTCCAGCTTCACGAACTGCAGGGCCCCGTCCTGCTCTCCTTCCTTTGTCCAGAAAAGGATGCTCGTGGGTCCCACCGCGGCAAGGTCCTTTGCCGTGACCTCCGCCATGACCAGCGGGGCTACGGACGCAAGGATGAGGAACACGAAGAGAAGCTTCTTCATTCGACACCTCCTCCACTCAAGAAAGATTGAGAGAAAATCCAAAGAACACAAGGCAGCGGATAAGAAACTACCGCCGCCTTCCGGGATGGTCAAACAGGCACCGCCTGCACGATTTTTCCCCCGGAATCGTCCGCCCTGTTGCACTTTCTCCGAATTCGATGTAACATAATGCAACCGGTTGCACCAGTATAACAACTCCGAACCGATTGTCAAGCGCGATTTCCGGAGGGGGCATGGAGCGCAAAAAACGGGTGACCATCTACGACATCGCGCGGATGACCGGGGTGACCACGGCCACCGTGTCCCGGGTCATCAACGGCAAGCACGGCATCTCGCGCGAGACGCGGGATCGCGTGATCGCCGTCATGCAGAGGGAGCGCTACTTCCCCTCGCCCGCCGCCTCGGGTCTCCGGAAAAAGAGCACGCGGGAGATCGGCATCCTCTCCCCCTTCTTCATCGGGGACTTCTTCCTGAAGATCTTCGAGAGCCTGCACCGCCAGCTCAAGGACTTCGACCTGATCCTCTACAATGCGCAGACCCCTGCCCATCGCCGGGAGGTCATCGACAGGATCGTGGCGGAGGAGAAGCTCTGCGCCCTGATCGTGGCCAGCACGCCGATCCTCCTCGAAGAGGAGATGCTCGTTTCCAGTCTCGGCGTCCCGGTCGTCATGCTGGAGGCGCGTCACCCCGCCTACAGCTCTGTCGACTATGACCACCAGATCGGCGCGTTCAAGGCGGTCAGTCACCTCATCGAGCTGGGCCACCGGGAGCTCGCCATCATCGGGGGCAAGCCCGAGACCCGGCTGTACTCCCCCATCGGCAAGGAGAGGCTCAAGGGATACCGCATGGCGCTCGCGGCAGCGGGCATCCCCGTCCGGGAGGAGTACATCATGAGCGGGGAATGGACGAGCGCCGACGCGAGCGCCAGCGCGAGGAAGCTGCTCACGCAGAGGGCCCCGCCCACCGCTATCTTCGCCACGTCGGATGTCCAGGCGGCCGGCGTCCTGATGGCGGCCCGGGACCTGGGCGTCAAGGTACCCCGGGAGCTCTCTGTCGTCGGGTACGACAACATCCCGTTTGCCGAGTTCCTCTCCCTCACCACGATGTGGCAGCACCACGACCAGCTTGCCCGCAACACGGCCAACCTCCTGCTGGAAGAGCTTCGCACCGGGGTACGGACCGGTGAACGGGTCATGCTGCAGCCCGAGCTCGTCATCCGAGCCTCTACCGGGGCGCCTGCCCGCTCCCACCGGGGAAGAGGGGCCCGTTCCGGGCAACGAGGGGCCCGTCCCGGGCAGCGAGGGGCCCGTGAGCGCGGAAGCGCCCCGCGCAAGCGGAATCCTCCTGCATCCCACGTGCCTGCCGGGGCCATATGGAATCGGAGACCTGGGCCCCGCGGCGTACCAGTTCCTCGATTCCCTCGCGTCCGCCGGACAATCGCTCTGGCAGGTCCTTCCCCTGGGGCCGACGGGGTTCGGGGATTCTCCTTACGCCTGCTTCTCGTCATTCGCCGGCAACCCGCTGCTCGTGAGCATCGATATTCTTCGGGAGTGGGGCCTCATCCTGCCGGAGGACCTTCACCCTCTTCCCCGATTTTCCGATGCGCGCGTGGACTATGGCGCGGTGATCAAGTGGAAGATGCCGCTCCTGCGTCAGGCCGCGTCGCGGTTCCTTCGCTCGGCGGACGGACCGCACCGGGAAAAGTTCGAAGCCTTTCGCAGGGAAGAATCCTGGTGGCTCGAGGACTATTGCGTCTTCATGGCGGTCAAGCAGGTGCACGAGGGGGCATGGAACCAGGCGTGGGAAAGGCAGATCGCCCTGCGAGTCCCCGCTGCCCTGGCCCGGTTCGCACGTGAGCGCGTGGATGCCATAGCGGTCGAGGCGGTCGTCCAGTACTTCTTCTTTTCGCAGTGGGATTCCCTGCACGCGGCAGCGGCGGGCAAGGGCATCCGGGTCATCGGCGACCTTCCGATTTTCGCGGCACCGGACAGTGCGGACGTGTGGACGAACCGGGCGCTCTTCCTCCTCGATTCCGACGGAAGACCGACCGCCGTGTCCGGGGTGCCACCGGACTATTTCGCAGTGACAGGCCAGCTCTGGGGTAACCCCCTCTACAACTGGGATGCCCTGGAGAACCAGGGCTTTCGATTCTGGATCCAGCGGATCCGGGCCGCCCGTCGGCTGTTCGATTTCGTGCGCATCGATCACTTTCGCGGGTTCGATGCCTGCTGGTCCGTGCCGGCCGGAGCGCCTACGGCGGAGAACGGCCGGTGGGTGAAGGTGCCGGGCGCGCGCCTGTTCGAGGCCATGGAACGGGAACTGGGCGCCCTGCCGATCATCGCGGAGGATCTGGGCCTGATCACGCCGGAGGTGCGCGCGCTTCGGGAAAGATTCGGGTTCCCCGGCATGCGCGTCCTGCAGTTCGCGTTCGACAGCCGGGAGGCAGGGGTCTTGAGCGCGGACAATCCATTCCTTCCCCACAACCACGCGCCGGACTCCGTCGTCTACACGGGCACCCATGACAATGACACGACCCGTGGATGGTACGCCACCCGGACGCCGCAGGAACGGGCGTACCTGGATGAGTATGCGCCGCTCGGCGAGCCTGACGTGGAATGGCGTCTCATCCGGATGGCCCTCGCATCCGTGTGCCGCTTCGCCGTGATCCCGCTTCAAGACGTGCGGGGTCTCGGCACCGAGGCACGGATGAACACGCCGGGCACACGCAGTGAACGCAACTGGTCCTGGAGGGTCGGCGAGACCGGCCTCGATGAAGCATCGGCGGCCAGGCTGCGCTCTCTCTCCGTGCTCTACGGCCGCGCCCGGTCCTGAACTGCCTGGATGATCGAACGGGCACTGCACGCGTCGGCGTTTACTTCTTGCCTTCGATGCGGCAGCCCTCATAAAATCGAATCCTGAGAAAAAGGAGAATGCCCCGTGCAGCCGCGAGGATCCATCGCCGCGAGATTCGCGCGCATCCAGAGTGCCTTCAGAAAAGACGGATTCTCGGTGCGGCATCTCCCTCATGCAGAGGGGCGCGGACAGATGGCCGGGTGCTGGCTGAAGGACGGACGAATGGGCGTGGCCGCCGAACACCCAGGTGCCGGCAGGCCCAAAAGAGCCTACTACCTGGAAGGGAGCCCCCGGGTAATGGGCTGGCTGCTCGGTGCCATGGCGGAAGGGGATATTTCGCGCATGGCGAACGAATACGTGCAGAACGTGACGTTCGCGTACTTCGACAGCGCGGCAGCTTCCCGCGGCGGCGTGCTTGCACCCTTGAAGGAGCTGATGGTCCGTCTCATCGCCGAGGCTTCCCAGGTGATGCTCCCGGACATTCCGCCTGCCTATATCGAGGAGATTGACGGCATCGTGGAGGGATGCAGGTCGGTCAACCCCTGGACTCTGGTGCGCCGCGAGAACCTCCTGGCTCTCAATCTCGGGTTCGACTACCTGCTCGCCCACATCTACTCGGGAAAGCCTTTTGCGGAAAGAGGATACAATCCGAGACTCCTCAAGACCCCCCTGGGATGCAACGCTTTTTCCCTGTCCGGTGCCGCGGCGGGCGGCAAACATTTTTTCGGCCGGGATTTCATGTTCCCCACCGCGGACGTGCTGCAGGATACGGCGTGCCTGATCATCCATCGGCCCGACGAGGCCGCGGGACGCTCGCCGCTGGCTTTTGTCAGCCAGACCGCTCCCGGCATCGTGGGGTCAATGACGGGATTGAACGCGAAAGGCGTGGCCATGGGCGTGGACATGCTTCCGATCCGATTCTGCAATCCGGATCGGCCGGGCTTCAATTCCCTTCTTCTTGTCCGGGATTGCCTGCAATCGTGCAGCTCGGCAGAGGAGGTGGTTCGTCACGTCACCGAAGCCCCGCGCGGTGTTCCCTGGCTGTATCCGGTTGCCGACGCCCGCGGCGGCGCATACGTCATTGAAGCCGGCCCTCGTCTTTCTCCGGGGGAAGAGTTTCCATACGCCACCTACGTCCCCCGGTATTACCGCGGACGTCTTCCGCGGCGGCACTATATCGAGATGGTGCGGCGCAAGTACGGCACGCCATTGCCGGACAGAGGGCTCTTCGCGCGCAGCCGTGACTACCGGTTTCCACAGGAATACATCGAGGACTGGAACGAGCAGCTCTGGCATGCCTTTGATCGAAGCTGGCTTCTCAAGCTTGCGGACGCCTCGGTCGCTGTCATGGAGAGCATTGCGGATGCTTTCAAGCCAAAGACCGGCAACCTCTGGAGAATGCTGGGCGGCGAAATAGAAAAGCTCAACCAGGGTTCCGCCGCCTGCTCCCCGTCCTACTTCATGGAGCGCGGCTACATCAACGCGACGTGGACGGACAGCAACTGCCCGGGACCCTTTTACTTCGCCCCCCAGCGTGAAGACCGGTCCGACGTGCTCGTGGCAACGAATCACTGCATCTCGCCCGAGATGAGGCTCGCCGGCATGAACGAATGGACGGCAATCCTTACCGGCGGCACCTTGAACGACATGCAATGGCGGTACGATGAGCTCAACCGCGAGATCCTCGATGCCCTCGAGGCCGCCCCTTCCGGGATCGATGAGAAGGTTGCCTGGCAGCTCATCGACTTCCTCAGGCCGAACGGGAAGTTCCCCGCGTACTACAATCCGGGCGGCACCCGTGACTGGCGCGAGGTGCAGGTGCACGGCAGCGTGAGCCTCTGTGAGCTCACCGGAAGGACATTGACCAGCCTGTTCGGCTACTACGGGGACGCGCCGGTCACCATTCGCCTGGGCGCCTACGTGTAAAAGGCGGCCCTAGCGCGCTCCCTTCAGAGCTTCAGCCGCCAGAATCACGGCGCTGACGTGAATCGAGGCGCCGGAGATGGCGTCCGTGGTTCCGTCTGCCTTCAGGGGAATTCTGGCAGGGTCCTGGACCTTCAGGATCGCGGCCTGCACAGCGGCGGCCTGCACGTTCCACTCGCCTTTCTTGGCTGCCTTCGCCATCCCATAGCGCCCTTCCTGCGCCTCGACGAGCTTGGACTTCAGCTTGGGAGACTTGTTGGTGCCGTTCCAGAGCACATCCACGATGGTGCCGTTGACTACCGTGATGAGCACCGAATCCTTCCAGCCGGTCTGCTTGTCGAAATCCGCCTGCTCCTTGAAGAACCAGCCGTCCTTCTTGTAGATGCCTTTCGCCACCGGGCCCGCGGCAAGCGCCTTGTTGACCAGGTCGTAGAAAGTCTTGACGTGGAGTGAGGCCCCTGATATCGCGTCAGTTGTTCCGTCCTGCTTGAACTTGTCGAATGCCGGGTTCTGGGACTTCAGCAGATAGGCTTCCACATTGGCGGCCTGCTGGTCCCATTCAAGCCCTATCTTCGAAGCTTTCTTCATGCCGTACCCGCCGGCAGCGGCA
Organism: uncultured Spirochaetota bacterium; assembly: GCA_963734545.1. Classification (GTDB taxonomy): domain Bacteria; phylum Spirochaetota; class Spirochaetia; order SZUA-6; family Fen-1364; genus Fen-1364. The sequence continues at coordinate 91,753 of CAVTHO010000005.1, forward strand.
ACTGTCTTCCTGTCAGCGACGCCGAGATTGGAGACCCCGTTCCAGACGACCTTTGTGATCTTGCCCCCGGCCACGGTCACGACCACCTGTTCCTTCCAGCCGCCCTGCGGCGCGAAACCGGGATCCTGGGCAAAGTAGACACCATTTGCGGCTTTGACCTGGCCGAACGCAATGCCGGCCATTGCGACAGCCAGGATCAGTGAAAGAGCCATCATGCGCTTCATTGTATTCCTCCAGATTTCAAGAGCAGGTGACCCATATATAGGACCGCGTGTCGGCAGTTCATGTCAAGGGAGAATGGCCGGGGAGCCCGCACTCAGCCTGCTGCGGCGAGCCTGCGCTCCACGAAAACTCCCGCAAGGGCGGCGCCAATCCATGCCAGCGCCGCGCAGATCAGCATGACCACCTTGAAGGTGTCCACAAAGGCAAGCCGTATTGCCATCTGGACCTCTCCCGCCTTTTCAGGGGAGACCTCGGCCGGCACAGCGGCGGCCCCCAGACGGGGTGCCTCAGCGGAAAGCGCTGCGCGGGCCGTGTCGGCAATGTTGATCGGCGTCGTGCGCGCCCTCAGGGAGTTTGAAAACAGAAAGAGCGCGGCGCCGCCCACGACTGCAATCGCCAGCACTCCCGCAGTCCGGGAGACTGCGTTGTTGATGCCCGAGGCGGTGCCCGCGAAATGGGTAGCCACCGAGCTCATGACCGCTGTGCTGAGCGGCGCGACCGTGATTCCCATGCCGACTCCCAGCAGGACCACACCGGGGAAGAATGTCACCCAGTAGTGTGAGGGACCATCGGAAAGGCCGCTGAACGCCATGAAGAGGAACGCGGCCCCCGCAATTGCCGGCCCGACAATGAGGGGCAGGCGGGGTCCTGCCTTGTCCACCAGTCCCCCTGCCCAGCGCGAAAGCGCCATCAGTATCAGCGCAAACGGGGTGAACGCAAAGCCCGCGGCGGCCATGCTGTAGCTCTGCGCCTGGATGAGATCCAGGGAGAGGAAGAACGTGCCGGCGCTCAGCGCGCCGTACAGTCCGAAGGTGAGAAGGTTCGTTCCGCTGAAAGTGCGCGAAGAGAAGAGCGTCAGCGGGATCATCGGGTGAGCGCTGCGCGCCTCCACGACGACAAAGACGGCCATCCCGACGACTCCCACGACGAGTGACGCAAGCACGCGCGTGCTCCCGAAGCCGAGATCCGGCGCGGAGATGAACGCGTAGGTGAGCCCGGCAAGGCCGACCGCGAGCAGAGCGGCGCCGGCGAAATCGATACGCCCATCGGAACGCTCGTTGCGGCTTTCCGGGACCTTCAATAGTACAACGGCGAGGGCGGCCACGCCGATGGGAAGGTTGATCAGGAAGACGCCGCGCCACAGCCCGGCGCCGGAAAGCACGCCGCCAAGGACGGGCCCGGCAACCACAACAATCGTGGTGACTGCGGACCACGTTCCGATGGCCCGTCCCCGCTTCGTAGGATCGAAAAAGGCGCTGATGATGGCGAGACTGCCCGGTATCATGAGCGCGCTCCCGATTCCCTGCGCGAGCCTCGCGCCGATCAGGAACTGAACGCTCGGTGCGACGCCGCACACGAGGGAGGCTGTCATGAACAACCCGATGCCGATCGCAAAGACCCTCTTCCTGCCCAGAAGGTCGCCGAGGGAGCCCCCGATCGGGATCAGGGCAGCGAGCATCAGGAGGTAGGCATTCACGACCCAGAGAAGCTGCACGCCGTTCGCGCGCAGCCCCGTCTGCAGCGCGGGAAGCGCCACGTTCAGGGCTGTGCCGTCGATGAATGCCATGCTGGAGGCAAGAATAGTCGACGCGAGGACCCACGGACCGGGGTTCGATCGGATAGCGGCTGTCATATATATGAAAGTACTGGAGCCTCGATTTCCCGGTCAATGAAAAACCGCTGTCGCCGGCCGCCGCCGCACCAGACGGGCGGGAGACTACTTGTGGGCTTTTTCCTCGGTATTCTTGAGCCGCTCCTCGACGACCTTCTTCACCTGCGCGTCGAAATCGGGGTAACGGACGCGCAGGGCGTCGAAGTCGGACTTCGACAGCTTGTACACGTCGCAGTAGGTGAGGGCGCGGATGCTCGCCATTGCGGTTCTCTCCCTGGATGAGGGCTGTCTCGCCGAAGGGCGAGCCCTGGCCGAGCTGGGCGACGCGCGGCGCCTCCCACGAGCACCTCCACGTCCCCCTCGACAGGAAATACATGCAGTCGCCGAATTCGCCCTGGCGGATGATGTAGTCATCCGGCAGAAACACCATGGGCTGAAGGAGCTGCACGATTTCGCGGATGAAGATCTCGTTCGCGTTCTTGAAGAGGGACACCTTCTGGAGGATCTTCTGGTTCATGAAGAGCAGGATCTCCATGGAGAGGGTGTGGGGAAGCTCCTCCGTGATGGATACCGACGAGATGCTCTTGCGCGTCTCCCACAGGTACGCGTAGTAGTCGCGCACCCGCTTCTGCAGCGGGCCGGGCACTCGCTTGGTGCGCAGGAAGTCGTTGATCTCCTCCATCTTCGTCCTGGTAGCTGGCGCGCGCGACGTCGAGGTTGGCGATGAGGGTGGCCACGTTACCGATGATGTACCCGTACATACCCACGCCGAAAATCATCACGACGATGGTGTAGATGATCTGCGCGTTGCTGTCATGGCTGGGCGTGTAGTCCCCGTAGCCGATGGTGGCGATGGTGGTCACGCACCAGTACAACACCGCGCAGGTACTGGTCGAACGCGGGCCGGGCCCTTTCGCTGGCCCCGATGAGCACCCAGCCGCACGCCATGAGGTGGATGACGGTGACGAACCAGAAGGCAAAGGTCACCAGGCGCATGAGAGCGGGATTCACGCTCAGGCTCTCGCGGATGTCACGGAAGATGGCGCTCACCTTGCTGATCTTGGCCATCTTCAAGACCTTGGTGAACACGATGACGTCCAGGAGGCAGAGCTCTGGACGTCGTCGCGCTTGTCACGGCGCTGAAAGACAGGGAGAAGAGCGCAGTGAAAGGGATGGCGGCAATGACATCGACGCGAACCAGCCGCGCAGGTACTGCCGCGCAATGCTCCGCCTGTCCGCGTACAGAACGAGGCCTTTCTTGACTGCCTGGTTGAAGGTGTACGGAATGTCGAGAAGGTAGACTGCCGTGATCAGCCAGTACACCGTGTCGAGCTGAAGATAGCGGAATGTGAGGCGATAGGATGTGATGATCGTGCCGGCAAGGGCGGCAGAAGATGAGGAACGCGTTGTAGACGACCTTTGCCGTGCCGTCATAGCGGAAAACGGGGATTGCGCGGAGAATTTTCCTTGCATCGAACATCCACTTGAATAGTATAGTGACGGCGAAACCCGTTTCAAGAAAACCTGAGGCTCCAGAAGGATTGCACACCATGAAACAGTTCTTATTGCGGACGGTCTTTCTTGTTATAGTGCTTGCCGGAAATGCGAGCACAGGTATGACTGAAAACATTATCCTGGCGGACTCTCCTGCCGCGGCCGACTGGAAAGAGCCGGCAGGGATGACACTCGTCTGGCAGGACGCGTTCAACGGCACGGCGATCAACACCTCGGACTGGGGATACGAAACAGTCGAGACAGGATGGAGCCCGTCCTGGAACAAGGAGTGGCAACGCTACACGGACAACGCCACCGGCGGTCCCAACGCCTTTATCGAAGCCGGCAGCCTCGTCATCAAGGCCATGAAAACAAATGGCGGCGACGGCGGATATACCGCTGCCCGCATGGTCACGAAGGGGAAAAAGCATTGGAAACACGGTGTCATTGCCGCCAGGATGAAGCTCCCCTCCGGCCAGGGGATCTGGCCCGCCTTCTGGATGCTCCCTGAAAAGGGGACCTGGCCCCGGGCGGGCGAGATCGACATCATGGAGCTGATCGGCGGCGGCCCGGGCCGCGACAACAGGATGTACGGGACACTCCACGGCCCGGGGTACTCCGGCGCCGGTGGCATCCAGGGAAGCTGCAGCCTTTCGAGCAGGAACTTCAGCGACGCGTACCATGTCTTCGAGATCAGATGGAGCACGGGAAGGATAGAATGGTATGTCGATGGACAACTTTTCCACACGGTAACGAAAGGGATGGTCCCCGGCACCTGGCCGTTTGACGATGGCGATTTCTACATACTCTTCAATCTGGCCGTAGGCGGCTTATGGCCGGGATATCCTGATGCGGCGACGGTTTTCCCCCAGGTCATGTCGATCGACTGGGTGAGGGTGTACCAGTAGCTCAGATCACGAGGGAGTAGCAGTCTTCGAGCAGCGTCTTGATCCTGCCGAGAAAAGCGGCGGCCGGCGCACCATCGATGTGACGGTGGTCGTGCGTGAGGCAGAGGCTCATGAGCTGACGGGACTCGATGCCTCCGCCCCTCGCGGAGGTCCGGAAGGCCTCCTCGATCGCACCCACGCCGAGGATCGCGCTTTCCGGGATGTTGATAAGAGGAGTGAACTCCGTAATCCCGTACATGCCGAGATTGGTAATCGTGAACGTACCTCCCCGGTATTCTTCGGGCGCGAGCGTTCCTGCCCGCGCGCGGTCCGCCAGCTCCCGGGCGGCTGCCGCGATCTGTCGGACGCCGAGCGTGTCCGCATCGCCGGACGACGGGCACGATGAGCCCTGCCTCCAGCGCGACCGCGATGCCGATGTTGATTTCCTTCAGCAAGAGGATCCTGTCTGCCTCGATGACGGAGTTTATGAGAGGGTGCTCCCGCAGCGCCAGGGCAACGGCCCGCAGGACAAAATCGGTGTAGGAGATTTTCGGGGCGCCGCGGTACTCCGCGGATTGGGCGCCGCGGTACTCCGCGCCGTCTGCGTTCATGCGCGCGCGAAGCGACACGAGCTCGGTGACATCCGCCCGTGTAATCAGCGTGACCGATGGTACCTGCTGGTGGCTGCGAAGCATCTTCTCGACTATCGCGCGCCTCATGCCGGTCAACGGCAGGGAGTCTCCTTGTGCCGGGGAGAAGTCCCTCAGGCGAACTGCCCCGCCGGGGCCTGATCCGGCAACAGAGGAGAGGGCGATCCCGGTCCGGGCTGCATATGCGCGCGCAGCCGGGGTTGCCGGCGGCTTCCCGGCGGCTGCATCCGCAGGCGGCCCGGCCGAGGCAGGCGCGGAGACGGCAGGCGCGACAGCGTCTGCCCCGTCCGCGGTGTCGTGAGTGCCGGCGGCCGGCATCTGGTGCGGCGGCTCTTTTTCCGGACCGGTCGGGACTTCCTCCCCCGGCACGCCGATCCACGCGATGGTGTGCGTTGCCTTGACCACCTCGCCATCACCGTGCACGACCGCCAGCAGAGTGCCCTCGTAGTCCGACTCGAGATCCATGGTGACCTTGTCCGTCTCAATGACGGCGATCGCCTCACCCTTGGATATCCTGTCTCCCGGTTTCTTCAGCCACCGGATGACGGTCCCCTCTTCCATGGCCATTCCGGTTTTCGGCATGATGATGCTGTGCGCCATGGTCCTACTCCTGCGCGGCGGGCTTCATCCGCGCGCTGGTGTCGCGAATGCGAAGCTCAGGACTGATGCGGTACACCTCGTCTGCAAAGGCTCCTCGGCTCATCGCTTCCATGGCCGTGGTCAGGACGCGCTCCGCAAGTCTGTCGAAGCAGGGATCGATGGTGGTCATTCCCATTCCCTGGGCAAGACGGGTGTTGCCGCAGCCAATCACCGAGCAATCCCTGCCGGGAATGAGGCCCGATTCACGCAGGCTGCGGGCAACACCCGCCGCTGTCTCATCGGTGGTGCAGAGGAACGCGGAGCAGTTCGGATCCCGGTCATGCATTCTCCCGGCCGCAAGGGCCCCTCCCTCGATGCCCGGCGCGCAATTTTCGATCGTACCGGTTTCCGGCGGCGCGCCCCGGGCTGCCAGTTCCTCCTCGAAACCCTGCCGCATGCCGGGACTCGCGGAGGAGAACGCGGGAGCCAGCAGAGCAATCCGTCGATGACCCAGGTCCAGAAGGTAGCGCACCGCCTTCCGCGCACCCTCTGCGTCGTCCACCACGACCTGGGGACATTGAACGGAAGAATCGGCGGAGCGGATGACGATCGTGTTGCGCAGGGGGGCGCCGGAGTGCGCGAGGGAATCCTGGGAACCGGCAGGCTCGATGATGACGAGGGCACCGGCCTCCGCCGCCTCGCGGTAGAGGCTCTGTTCGAGCAGCACGTCGCCCCGATGGCAGGAGAAACGCACGGCAAGCGGCACCTTGCGAAGCTCCTCCTCGAGGGTTTCGAGAATATGCGCGTTTGCCTCGTCCAGGCCGGCAAACATGAGGTGCGCATACGGGAACCTGAGCGACATTCGCGGAGGTGCTGTTCGCTCCCGGGAGTAGATGACGAGGGTCCCCTTGCCGCTGTAGCGCTCGATAAAGCCTTCCAGCACGAGCTTGGCAAGGGCGTTTCTGACGGTCAGATGCGTGGTGCTGAACCTGTCCTTCAACACGCGCTCGGGCGGGAACCAGTCACCCTTTCGGTAGGCGCCGGAAAGGATCTCGTTCTTCAACTCGCTGTAGATCTTCTCGTACAGGTATCGATTGACGTCGACCGGTTCCATGGACCTGCCGCTTTGCGCAACTGCAGGGCGCGGCGCCTGTCGTTTCAAGAAGCGCTCCTCCTGGGCTGCAGTGCCGGTGGCTTCACGAGGCGTCTCAAAGGTCCTTTGCCAGGTCGCGTTTTCCGCATGGTTATTCCTCTATCCGCTATATATATTATCACCGAGTTAGTCAACAGGCAGGACTCGCCAGATAATGTCCCGGCTCGAGATGTTTCTTGATGCGTAAAGATGTTTTGATATAATTAATTATATTAAATATAGTTACAAATCAGAAGATTTTTATGAGAAATAGTTTTGAAAACCAGAAACTCCCTGTTGACAAGATTGACCCTATGCTTTATATAGCGCTATATACGGTGGAGGTGACAAAACATGGATCTGGGTTTGAAAGGAAAAACCGCCATCGTGACAGGCGGGGGAACGGGGATCGGCGCGGGGATCTGCGAAGCCCTCGCCCAGGAAGGGGTGAATGTCGCCGTCAACTGGATCGTCGGAAAGGACGAGGTCGATGGCGTTCGCCGCGGACCTGTCGAAGAAGTACGGGACCGACTGCCGGCCTTTCTATGCCGACATCTCGAAGGCGGAAGACCTGGACGCGATGGTGAAGGACGTCATCGCGGCATACGGTCACATCGACATCCTCGTCAACAACGCGGGAATCTGGCCTACCGAGAACATCCTGGACATGTCGGACGGCAACTGGGAAAAGGTCATCAGGATCAACCTCAACGGTCCCTTCATGCTCTGCAAGCGTGTGGCTCAGCACATGGTGTCCGCGGGGATCAAGGGCAGCATCATCAACCTCTCTTCGAAGTCCGGTCTCACGTACAACACGGCGGGCCACGCTCATTACGCCTCGGCAAAGGCCGCGATCAACATGATGACAAAGACCCTGGCCCGCGAGCTGCTCCCGCACGGGATCCGCACGAACGCGATCGCCCCGGGCATGGTCCGCACCCCGATCAACGAGGACAAGTGGACCGATCCCGAGCTGAAGAAGGCGTACGAGGCGCGGATCCCGTCCGGCCGGTTCGCCCAGCCCGTCGAGATCGGCTATACTGTCGCGTTTCTCGCTTCGGAGAAGTCATTCAACATCATGGGCACGGTGATCGACATCACCGGCGGAATGCTCATATAGGGCGCCGCACGTATGAAGATGATCGTCCCATCGATCCTCTCGGCGGACTTCACCCGCCTGGGCGACGAGCTCAGGGCCGTTGAGAGCGCCGGAGCGGACTGGATCCACGTCGATGTGATGGACGGGCATTTCGTGCCCAACCTCACCATGGGGCCGATGACCGTGCAGGCAGTCCGCACGGTCACGGCGCTGCCCATCGACGTCCACCTGATGATCGACAACCCGGACGGGTTCATCGAAGAGTTCGCCGCGGCCGGCGCGACCCATATCAGCGTGCACGCCGAATCGGTCAGGCATCTCAACCGGTCGCTCCAGCTCGTGCGGAGCTGCGGCGCGCATCCGGGCATTGCGCTGGGGCCCGCGGCGCCCCTTTCGCTCCTGGAGTGGTCCCTGGACTACGCCGACTACGTGCTCCTTCTTGCCGTGAATCCCGGGTTCGGCGGGCAGGAATTCCAGCCCGCTGTGCTGGACAAGATCCGGGCGTTTCGCAGGGAGCTCGCGCGACGGGGGCTCTCCACGATCGTGGAGTCCGACGGCGGCATCAACGAGCGGACGATCGCGGAGTTCGCCGCGGCCGGGGTGGATGTGTTCGTGGTCGGCTCGGCGCTGTTCGGCACCACGGACTATCCCGCCGCCTTCGCCCGGCTGCGCGGCGAAGTGGAACGTGGTATAAAGTCCATGGGAACACCATGATCACCCTCACCAATGGACTCTGGGGCGCACGTATTGCGGAAATGGGCGCGGAGCTGAAAAGCCTGATGAACCTCTCCACGGGTCAGGAATACATGTGGAACGGCGACCCGGCCTGGTGGAACGGCTCCGCTCCCGTTCTCTTCCCCGTCATCGGAGGACTGAAGGCCGGGGAGTACCGGCATGAAGGCAAATCGTACAAGCTGCCCTCGCATGGCTTTGCCCGCGGCAGCGAGTTCGCCGTTACCCACACAGGGGGAGATTCGGCCGAGCTCGCCCTTTTGTCCAGCGCGAAGACCCGCGAGGGATATCCCTTCGAGTTCCTCCTTGCGGTCTCCTTCCAGCTCGAGCGCGCGGGAATCACCGTCCGCTACAGTGTGACGAACACCGGCATCGCGCGCATGTATTTCTCCATTGGCTCGCACCCGGCTTTCGTCGTTCCTTTCGCCGGCGGAGTGCTGGAAAACTACTACGTGCTGTTCGAGCAGGAGGAGAATCTCGAGCGGTGGTTTTTCAATGACGGCATGGTAACGGCCGGAAAGACCGAGGAGGTGTTCGAGAACAGCAGGACGCTCAGCCTGTCCCGCACGATGTTCGACCAGGGCATCATGATCTTCAAGCACCCCGTTTCACGCGAGTTCACCATCGCGAACAGCCGAAACACCCACGCCCTCACAGTGGCAACCGACGGCGTGCCCTACGTGGGAATCTGGTCGAAGCCGGGTGCCCCGTTCCTGTGCATCGAGCCCTGGCACGGAATTCCCGACATGAGCGACACCTCGGGCAACATCGTGGACAAGGAAGGCATTCTCAGCCTGGAGCCGCGCGCCGCATTCACGACAGGCTACAGGGTACAGATCGTCTGACGGATCCCTTCCGCGCTGGCGCGGAGTCAGGCTCGCCGTGCATCAATTGACTCCCGCGGTGGTATCCGCATACATTTTCGGGCCATGGCAGTGCAGAAATCACGGAGGTTCGCGCGGCAGGTGGAGGAAGTGCTCGAGACCTTCGATTTCGAGCGCGTCCACCGCGTGATGGAATCTCTTTCGTGGACCTGGGCCAACCTCGACCGGGTGCCGACCCGGGACAGAGCTCGCAGCTGAAGCCCGCAGGCTGCTCGCGGAGCTGGACGGCAAGCCCGGCGTTCTCGGCAGCGGCGGGCTTCGCGCGAGCTACAAGGAAGACGGCACTCTCAGCCTGAAGTTCATCCTGTGCGAGAGCTGGTCCGACCTGAACGAGGATTCCCCCGCTCGATAGCACCGCCCCCCATCCCTGCTTGACATTTTTACCAGTAGAATGTAATTTGTTTAATAACAGGAAGAGATAATGAAAGACCGTGCCCGCATCAAGACTCCCGTTCGCACGTATTCGGCCCCTGCCGTGGACAGGACTCTCGATATTCTCGAGTTCATGGCGCTCCATCCCCGGCCCTACGGGGCAACGGAGCTCTCCCGGTGCCTGAAGATCCCGATGAACTCCGTGTTCCGTATTCTGAAAAGGCTCACCGACAGGGAATATACGGCGCAGGATCCCCTCTCCGACGGCTATCAGCTCAGCACGAAGGTCTTCTCCCTTGGAATGAGCCTCTACACCCGGTTCGAGCTTCGCCAGCGTGCGCGGCCGCACCTCGAATGGCTGAGCCGTGAAACGGAGGAGACCTGCCAGCTGCAGATCCCGCGCGGTGACAGGGTGCTGGTCCTGGACACGGTGAGCCCCGAGGTCTCCTACTACATTCGGATCGTTCCGGGCGGCCTGGTCTACTATCACCCGAATGCGTATGGAAAGGTCATGCTCGCCTTCATCTCCGAGGAGGCAATCAAGAAGATCATCCCCCCTCGCCTGCCGTCATTGACGCCGCACACGATCCTGCTGCGGACTGAGTTGATGAGGCAGCTCGAGGAAGTGAGAAAAACCGGCCTGGGCTACGACAACGAGGAATACAACGAGGGAATACGCTGCATCGGCTCTCCCGTCTTCGACGTGGAAGGAAGAGTCGTGGCCGGCCTCGGCGTATCAGGCCTTGTCAGCACTTTCCACAGCAATCGGCAGGAGACCTTCGAGCAGCTCGTCCTCGAGTGCGCCTACCGGGTGTCCAAGGACATCGGATACTCGGGCGACTACTTCGCCGACAAAATCGGCCACCCTATCACCAATCAGCTCCGCCGCAGCGCCGCAGCCGGCGGATTGTAGCGCCACCGTATCCGGTGGATTCTGGGCGCCATCGTATCCGGTGGATTCTGGGCGCCCGACCGATACATCAGGCACGGATCGGGTAGGTCCCGTACTCCTTCAGTGTGTGAAGCAGAGCCAGGTAGTTCTCGGGCTTCACCGAGGAATGGATCGAATTGCTCGAAGAAAGGATGAATCCGCCTCCCGGCGCACCGACGCGAAGAGCGTCCCGTGTCGCGGCCGCCACCTGCTCGGGAGTCCCGAGAGTCATGAGATGGGAGCAGTCCACGTTTCCCTTCAGAGCGATACGGCTCCCGAACCTTGCCTTCACCTCGCCGAGGTCCATGCCCGCAATCGGGTCGATGGGATCCAGGCAGTCGATACCGGAATCCACGATCATGTCGATGAGGGGCCAGATCATGCCGTCGGTGTGCTTGATCACGCGGAGGCCCAGGTCCTTGTACCCCTGCATGACCCGGCAGAGGCCCGGATAGAAAAGCCGGCGGAAATGTGCGGGGGACATCAGCGGCCCCGTGCCCCCTGCAAAGTCGTCTCCCGTGTAGACGATCCGGACCCCGCGGGCGGCGACTTCCCTCGCCATCGCCAGGTTGACATCAACGGACATCGTGACCAGGGCGATGACCAGCTCAGGCTCCGCGGCAATGGCCATGAGGAGGTTTTCGTAGCCCATCAGGTATCGGGGAATGGAGAAGACATCGTTGAGGTGGACGATGACGGCGTGGGTCTTTCCGTATTCCGCCAGGGTCTTCTCGATAGCCGCATACCGGCCCGCCGCATGTGGATCCGGCGGCGCATAGCGGGAGAAATCTTCCATGGACTGGATGGGGGAATCCACTTCGACCCCGTGCTCCTCTTCGGATTCCTGGATCGTGTACCCCCATTCGGTTCGCCATTGGCCGGGAGCCGCCTGAGCACGGGAGAAATCGGGATCCGCAAGCACGGCGTCGAGCCCCATCCTCGCGGCGAACTCGTTCAAGGACCGGCACCCGGGCGCAAGCGCGGCGCGCACCTTCCTGTCGATGCTCCACTCGAAGTGCGGCACCCGGTCCGGTTCCTCGCGCGCCAGCACCCGCAGGATTCGTTCTTTTCCCGATAACTCGGCCCTCACGGATCTACCTCCCTCCGGGCATCTGCGCCCCGTCAAAAGCACCCTATCAAATTCTATTTTTTTTGTAAAATTCTATTTGACAAATACCATTTGATATGTAATAGTGTCAAGTGCCGTGAATCGTGCATTCACATGAGATGAGTCAGGGAGGTGTTTCGATGAGCGAATCGCTAAAAGGAAAAGTCGCGGTCATTTCCGGCGTCGGCTCGGGCTTCGCGAAAGCAACGGCGGAGCTTTTCGCCCGCGAGGACCAGGTAAGCCTCGTCATGTTCGACATCAATGAAACCGGCTTGAAGGCAACGGCCGCCGCGTGCGAAGCAGCGGGCTCAAAAGTGGTCGCATTCAAGGGCGACGTGACCAGGCCGGAGACATTCACCCGGGCGCTGAAGGAGTGCCTGGACAACTTCGGCCATGTCGATTTCCTCATTAATTACGCGGGTGGCGCCGTGAAGGTCGCCCCGATCGAGGAGATGGACGATGCGGTCAACCGCACGATCATCGACCTGAACCTCACCAGCACGATCATGAGCTGCCGCACCTTCACGCCCCAGTTCAAGAAGCAGGGCTTCGGCAAGATCATCAATGTCTCCAGCGCCTGCGACCGCCGCTCGTGGCCGGGGTGGTCGGTATATTCGGCGGCCAAGGCAGGCGTCAACGCCTTCACCAAGTGCCTCTATACCGAGCTTCGTCCCGCGGGCATCGCGGTCACGCTCCTGGTGCCCGGCGGCTCGAATACCGGCTTCCAGAAAGCGGCGCACGGTGTGAACAAGTTCGAGTGGGACGAGTCCCTTGCGGTCCGTCCGGAACACTTTGCCGACATGGTCTACCAGACCTGCGCGCTTTCGAGAGGCGGGTGCGTGTCGGAGATGCTCGTCTACGGCCTGGCCCAGGACGTGAGCGGGTTCTGACATGAAACAGATCACGTACAAGAATCTGAGCTCCGAAGGATTCGCCAGGTACGGAACCTACGCGCGCATGATCAATCCCGTAGGTCCCCGGCTGGGAGCGGAGCCGATCGAGTTCTTCCGGGACATGGTGCAGTCCCAGCTGGGAAGTGTGCCGGTGGCCTCCTTCGGGGTCTGTCGGGTCGTGAAGCGCCCCTTTGTGATGGACGTGTCGGAGTACCACGATACCTGTTGCGAAGTCGTCCTTCCTCTGGACGGAGACGTCCTGATGCACGTAGCGCCGGCAGTCCCCGAAAAGGAGTTCCCTTTCGACCAGGCCGAAGTGTTCCTGGTGCCCCGAGGGACGCTCTGCTGCCTGAGGCCCGGCGTCTGGCATCACGCGCCCTATGCATTTCACTCGGACGTGGTGAATTGCCTGGTCGCGCTGCCGGAGCGGACGTACATGAACGACTGCAAGGTCTACGCGTTCCCCGCGGACAGGCACGTGAGCATTTCCGGCGAGGGGGTGCGGTAGAAAGAGAAGACGAGAACTTTAAAGCGTGAACGGTGCGGTGCACCGGCATAGTCAAATAATTTATTTCCTGGCAATAAATTACCTGATTTGATATTTGAAATGATATTTTTCTTGACAAATGGAGTCGGGTGCCGCAAAATATTGGGACCATCAGCCAGGAAGTGAAGGGGGGCGAGCAGAGCACAAGGAAGGCTTGATTCAAGAAGTGAAATGGAAAATGTGCGAGGTCTTGTTTTTCACACACATATTGAGGAAGGGAGAAGAGAGATGAAGAAAGCACTTTTGTTGCTGGTCGCGCTCGCGATCCTGGCCCCGATGGCATTCGCCGGCGGAGCAGCTGAGTCGCAGAAGCCCATGAAAATCGCGTTTTTCGTGTCGGACCTGTCCAACGTGTTCCACCAGGGGCAGTTCACCGAGGCAAAGAGGTACGCCAAGGAAAAATACAACGCCGAAGTGTACGCCTTTGACGGCAAGTCCGACGGCGCTGTCATGACCCAGAACGTGGACCAGGTCGTGGCACAGGGCATGGACGCGGCCACCCTGCACATCTGGGACGCTGAAGCAGCGACGCCCGGTGTCAACGCGGCGCTCAAGAAGGGCATCATCATGACGTCGTTCTTCAGCCCGCTGGGCGACACGGGCATTCCCACGGCCCGCAGCGATGAGGCAGGTATCTCCTTCGCGATGGGCGTGGAGATGGCCAAACAGTGGAAAGCGGCATTCCCGAACAAACCGATCGTGATGGTGCAGCTCGGATGGCCGAACCACACGGAAGTGAAGTCCGGACGCACCGACCCCTTCGTGAAGGGCGTTCTCTCTGTGGATCCGAAGGCCACGAATCTCGGATGCCAGGATGCAAGCAAGGGACCCGACGCGACCAAGCAGATCGTCCTGGACCTCGTGACCCAGCATCCCGAAGTCAACCTGATCTACTCCGAAGCGTCCAACCTGACGGTCGGCACCATGGCCGCCCTGACCCAGGCCGGCAGGGGCAAGTTCGCCAACGGCAAGCCGCTCACGGAAATCGTCTGCAGCGTCGACTTCGACGAGGTCGAGATGAAGAGCCTGTACGATCCCAACAGCTCGCTGAAGCTCTCCATGGGTCTTCCGCCCATCGAAACGGGCCGCGGCAGGATCGACCTCATCATGGACATCAAGAACGGCAAAGTGAAGCCGACTTCGCAGCCCGCGGTGGAGAAGTTCTACAAGGCGTACAACATCTCCTATTGGACGATGCCGCGCGCCGACGCCGTGAAGTGGCTCAACAGCCAGTTCGGAACCAGCGTTCAGTAGACTGACCTGATTTTCGGCAGGGGGAAGGCGCGCACGCTTCCCCCTGCTGCCGTGAGGGAGCCGACGATGAAACTGACAGACAACGTCTTGGAGATCAGGGACCTTCTGAAGGAGTTCCCCAGCGTGCAGGCAGTCAACAACGTCAGCTTCGACATCAAGAGAAATACCGTCCACTGCCTGGTGGGCGAAAATGGCGCGGGGAAATCCACCCTGATCAAGATCCTCACGGGCGCGACAATGCGATCGGGCGGCACGATGCTGCTCAACGGTGAGGAATACAATCCGCACAGTCCCAAGGAAGCAAAGCAGAAAGGGATCAGCACGCTGTTCCAGGAGCTGAACGTGGTGGACCAGCTCACGGTGGAAGAAAACCTGACGCTGGGCATGGAGGACACGACGTTCGGTTTTCTCCGCAAGACGGACAAGATCAACAAGATCGTCAGCGTGATGAACAGCCTGGAGCCCTCCATCAACCCGCGGCAGCTGGTCTCCACCCTGAGCGTGGCAAAGAAGCAGATCGTGGAGATCGCAAAAGCGGTGGCCACCGAATCCGATATCATCATCATGGACGAACCGACCGCCGCGATCTCCGAAAGCGAGATCGCCCGCCTGTTCAAGATCGTCAAGGGTCTGCGCGAGAAGAACGTGACCGTCATCTACATATCCCACCGGCTGGACGAAATATTCGAGCTCGGAGACTACGTCACGGTCATGCGTGACGGCAGGCACATCGACACGAAGCCCGTGTCCGAGATAAAGGAACGCTCCGACCTCATCAAGATGATGATCGGGAAGACGGTTTTCGAGCAGTACACGCCGAAGGAGGGCGCCTGCAAGGACGTCATCCTCCAGGTCAAAAACCTTTCCAACCACAAGCTGAACAATGTGTCATTCGACGTCCACGAGGGGGAGATCGTCGGCTTCTACGGCCTGGTAGGCGCGGGCAAGACGGAGCTCGCGCGCGCCATCTACGGCGCCGACGCGTACACCGGCGAGATCACTTTCAAGGGAAAGAAGCTGTCCCCCGCTCCCGACAAGGTGATCGAGGCAGGGATCGCCCTGGTGCCGGAGGAACGAAGGTCCCAGGGGCTTTTTACCGTGCTGACGATCCGCGGCAATGTGCCCGTGATGAACATGGGAAAGATCTCCCGCAATGGCTTCATCAATGCGGGGCAGGAAAAAAAGGCCACTCTCGAATACATCGACAAGCTCAGGATCGCCACCAGCAGCACGGAAAAGGAGGCATCGAAGCTTTCCGGAGGCAACCAGCAGAAGGTGGTTCTTTCCAAGTGCCTGTTCGCGGACGCCGATCTCCTCATGCTGGACGAGCCGACGCGCGGCATCGACGTAGGCGCAAAGAGCGAGATCTACGGCATCATCCGCCGGCTCTCCGCGGAAGGAAAATCCATCATGATTTTCTCCTCGGAGCTGCCGGAGGTGGTCAACATATGCGACACGATCTATCTCCTGTTTGACGGGAGCGTGAAGGACATGATCAGAAACGGATGCGACATCGACAGTGAGAAGATCATCCACGTTGTCACAGGGGGAAACTGACGTGGAAACGAACCAGTCGAGAAGACGGATCGGCAGCCGATTGAGCAACGAGTCGTTCAATACCCTTTTCATGATCGGGGTCCTTGTCGCCCTCTTCGGCATTGCCTGCGCGGTCGTGCCCAACTTCTATCTGCCGCAGAACATGCTCAACCTCCTGACGAACAACTGGTTCGTCATCATCATAGGGATCGGTGTCACGTTCCTGCTGATCACGGGCAACTTCGACATGTCGGTCGGCGGCGTCATCGCGTTGACGGGCGTGCTGTCCGTCTATTTCTGCCAGGGGGTGAATGTATCCCAGAACGCGCTGGCCAACGGGCTGGGATTCCCGTACGGCGTGGCGGTTGCGCTGGCCCTCTTGTGCGCCATGGGAATCGGGGCGATCAACGCATTCTTCATCGCCCGCCTCAAGGTGCCTTCCATCATCATCACGCTGGGCACGATGATGCTCGCGCGCGGCATTGCCCAGGTCATCACGCTGGGCGCCCAGAGGAATACCAGCCTGCCGGACGTATTCGGTGTCGTGGGAAACATGGCCATCGGCGGCACCTCCATCAAGGTTTCGGTCCTGATCATGGTTCTCCTCGTGGTCGCTGCATTCATCTTCGAAAAGATGACGGTGTCCGGCCGCCGCACGTATCTCATCGGGGCCAATCCCGTCGCTGCCCGGCTTTCGGGAATAAAAGTGGGACGGCACCTCACCTCGCTGTACCTGATCAGCGCCCTGCTGGCGGGCATCACGGGGATCCTTCTTGCCTCCGAGTTCAAGGCCGGTGTGTCGAACCGTGCAACGGGATACGAGTTCGATGCGCTGGTGGTATCTCTCCTGGGCGGCGTGAGTATCGCGGGCGGGTTCGGCTCCGTGCTGGGGATGTTCGTCGGCGCGGTGATTCTCTCCGTGATGACCACGTCCGCCACCGGCCTGCTGCTGTCGCCGGACTGGCAATTCACCCTCAAGGGCATCGTGACATTCATCGCGATCCTCGCGCAGCGGTTTGCCCTGGACAGAAGGAAGGGCTGACGACATGAACGTGAACAACGGGAAGCAGGAAATGCTGCGCGCCGAGCGGGATCGATCGGAGTCGCTCAGAAAGAATATCAAGAACCTCTATATCTACGTCGTCCTGGTCCTGATCGTCGTGGTCTTCAGCGTGGTGAAGCTGGGCCAGGTGGAGATGTTCGGCCGCGGGCACTTTCTCAGCCCGGACAGCATCATCAATCTCCTGCGCTCCGCCGCTCCCATACTCACCCTCGGAGGCGCTTTCACGCTGTTGATGATCTCCGGCTACATCGACCTGTCCGTGGGCAGCGCGATGAGCTTGAGCGCGGTCGTGTTCGCCTGGCTGATCCTGAACGGGTTCCCGTTTCTTCCCGCTTTCATCATCACGGCGATCGTGGGAGTCGGGATGGGATACCTCAAT
Source organism: uncultured Spirochaetota bacterium (assembly GCA_963734545.1). Lineage (GTDB taxonomy): Bacteria > Spirochaetota > Spirochaetia > SZUA-6 > Fen-1364 > Fen-1364. Next base: position 109,127 of record CAVTHO010000005.1, read on the forward strand.
GGTTTCCTGGTCGTGAAGCTGCGCATCACGCCCGTGATCGCCACGCTGGTGACGCTGAACCTCTTCAAGGGCATCGCGCTTCTGATCGTGCCGGGCGGTTTGTCGGCCATCAAGGGGAGCGCGGCCAGGGTCATGCCGGCCTGGATCAATGACTACGGCCGCAAGGACGTGATTCTCGGCCTGCCATGGGCGTTCTTCGTCGCGCTTGCCGTGATCGCCGTGCTGGTCATCGTGCAGAGGAAGACGATCGTCGGCAAGTATGCCGCCGCAATCGGCGGTAACCGGACTGCGGCGGAGTTGTCCGGCATCAACGCGGTGAAGTGGGTGTGGGTTCTGTATATCATGGTGGGGTTCTTTGCTGCGTTCGCCGGCACCGCGCGGGCCAGCTACATGTCCCTCGGGGACCCCCTTTCGGGGGACGGCATGGAGCTCGACTGCATCATCGCCGTCCTGCTGGGGGGCACTGCCTTCTCCGGCGGCGAGGGATCGGTTGCGAAAACTATCGTCGGCGCGCTCATCATCATGTGCGTGACAACGGGGCTGATGACGGTCATTCCCGCGTTCTGGCAGGTGGTGGCCAAGGGCAGCGTGCTCCTCCTCGCCGTCGTCCTCAACCACGTGCTGGTGCAGGAAAAGGCGACCGCATAGTCATGATCCGGGAAAAGGAGGTCCAGTCACTGCGGAGGCTCGCCGGCCGCTGGATGGAACATGCCTCCCATCCGGTGATGGCCGAAAGGCGCCGGCAGTGGCGGGCGGTGAAGGACCTGAAAGCGGAAAGGCCCATGATCCTCGTGGAAACCTGCATGCTGGCGGACTACATCGGCAGGAACGAGCTGATCTGCGAGGACCCCTATGTCCGCAACATCGAGAAGTCCCTCTACGAAATCGTGCGGCACGCCGACGAGATCGGGGACGACATCGTGGTGGACCCGTATTTCCGGATCCCCTGGGTCCTGGAGATCTCCGACTACGGTGTGCCGATCGAGGCGCACCATGCCGTCACCTCCAGCGGCAGCGACCTGGGCTATTCCTTCAACTTCGGGGTGCAGTCGGAAAAGGACGCGCGCAAGCTCCACGTGCGCACCCGCAGCGTGAACCGGCGGGAGAGTCTCCACCAGAAGGACCTCCTGGAGGACATCTTCGGCGACATCCTGCCGGTGCGTCTTGGCGGCTACGATCATTTCGATCCCGACCCGGGCTATCGTCCCTGGCTGGGCAACCTCTACGCCGGCCTTACCATGGACCTGTTCAAGCTGATCGGCAATGACAACCTGCTCACCTGGGTCTATGACAAGCCGGCCCTGCTCCACGCCATCATGACGGTGATCCGCGACGATCGCAAAGCGCACTTCCGGTTCCTGGAAAAGGAGGGGCTTCTCTACCAGAACACGGACACGTGGATGCCCTGCCCCGGCAGCTACGGCTTCGTGTCGGACCTGCCGCAGCCGGACCACGACGGCAAGGTGCGGCTGGCGGACTGCTGGTGCTGGACCGAATCCCAGGAGAGCGCGCCGATATCACCGACCATGTTCGAGGAGTTCTTTCTCCCCGCCATCGCCGAGGTCACCCGGCCGTTCGGGCTCACCTACTATGGGTGCTGTGAAGGGCTGCATGACCGGTTCCCGCGCATTGCAAGAGCGATCCCGAACCTCCGCGCGGTCTCGGTGTCCGGGTGGAGCGATCTTGCCTGCATGGGCGAGATGCTGGGCAGGAAGTACGTGTACTCGCGCAAGCCGACGCCCGCCTACATCAGCGGCGCGCACCCGAACTGGGAGCTTCTGAAAAAAGACGTGCGGGACACGCTGAGTGCCGCGAAAGACTGCAGCCTCGAGTTCTGCTTCCGCGACATCTACACCATCGACGGCGACCGGTCCCGGCTGTCGCGATGGGTCCGCATGACCCGGGCGATGATGGGAGAGTGATCCTCCGCCCCCGACTCCCGCCGTCCGCGCGGCCCGAAGTTTGACGAACGTCATGGCACATGCTAGTGTGGGGAGAAGTATGAACGCGCGCACCTGGCTGATGGGAATCGACAACGGGGGCACGGTGACGAAAGCCGCGCTGTACGACACGGCAGGCAGAGAGATCGCCGTTTCGAGCGTGAAGACGGAGATGCTCTTCCCGCACCCGGGGCACACGGAAAAGAATATCGATGACCTCTGGGCAGCCAACGCGGGCGTGATCTCAGAGGTCATGCGGAAGGCGCGGGTCGCGCCGGAGGAAATAGCCGGGCTCGCCGTGACCGGGCACGGAAACGGCATGTACCTCGTCGGAGCCGACGGGAGACCCGTGCATGACGGGATCAACTCTGCCGACAGCAGGGCCGCTGCCTACGTGGCCCGGTGGTACGAGGACGGCACCTACGAGAGAATTCTTCCCCGCACGTGTCAGTCGATCTGGGCAGCCCAGCCGGCGGCGCTCCTTGCCTGGTTCATGGACCACGAGCCCGAGACCCTGGCGCGGACGCGCTGGGTCTTCATGTGCAAGGACTATGTCCGCTATCGCCTCACCGGTGAGGCGTGCGCCGAGGTCACCGACTATTCGGGCCTCAATCTCATGAACGTGCGGGACCTGCGCTACGACCCCGAAGTGCTTTCCGCGTTCGGGATCACCGGCATCAAGGACAAGCTTCCGCCCATCCGAAAGTCCGGTGAAATCTGCGGCACGGTGAGCAGGAGCGCGGCGGCGGAAACAGGTCTCCGGGAAGGCACCCCTGTGGCGGGCGGGCTCTTCGACATCAGCGCGTGCGCAATCGGCACGGGCATCACGACCCCTGACAGGTTGTGCCTCGTCGCGGGCTCCTGGAGCATCAACGAGTACATCAGCCCGGCCCCGGTGCAGGATCGGGACCTGTTCATGACATCCGCATACTGCATCCCCGGCTACTGGCTCATCACCGAGGCGAGCGCCACCTCGGCGAGCAACCTCGAGTGGGTGGTTTCGGAGCTGATGCCTGCCGAGCGCAGGGCGGCACAGGAAAAGGGCGGCTCCGTGTTCGAAGCGGTCAACGCGATGGTGGACGGCATAGCCCCGGAAGATTCCGATGTGCTGTTTCTGCCCTTCCTCTTCGGCAGCAGCGCCGGCCCGAAGGCCACCGCGGGCTTCCTCGGCATGCGCGGCTGGCACGGAAGGCCGCACATGCTGCGGGCCGTGTACGAGGGTGTCGTTTTCTCACACAAGACCCACATTGACCGGCTCCTCCGGCACCGCGGAAAGCCGCAGGCGGCGCGGATCGCCGGCGGCGCCGCGAAGTCGGAAGTCTGGGTGCAGATGTTCGCCGATGTCCTGCAGCTTCCCATCGAGCTGACGGCCTGCGAGGAGCTGGGAGCCATGGGCGCCGCAATCTGCGCGGGGGTCGGGGTCGGGTTGTTCGGCACCTTTGAGGATGCGGTGGAGCGCATGGTGCGCGTGTCCCGCACGGTGGAGCCCAAGAAGGAAAACAGGCAGGTCTACTGCGACAAGTACGGGCGCTACATGCGGCACATCGAGGCGCTGCGTACCGCGTGGTGAGCATGCATGGATGATCTCCAGCTCATGGTGAGTGTGGCGCGCATGTACTACCAGCAGGGTCTGAAGCAGGAAGAGATCGCGAAACGCATGAAGGTCTCCCGCGCCTCCATCTCCCTCATTCTCGCCGAGGCGCGCCGCAGCGGCATCGTCGAGATCACGATCCGTAACCCCCTGGAGGACAATGCGGAGCTCTCGCGGGCGCTGTGCGCCCAGTTCGGTCTTGCCCGCTGTGTCGTCGTGCCGACCTCCCTCCGGGAGACCGACATCCTCATCGACCTGACCGCCTCCCGCGCCGCGGAGATCTTCGATGAAGAGGCAAAGAGCGGGGACACGGTGGGCATCGCCTGGGGCAGGACCTGTCACGCCTTCATGTCCCGCTATGCGGCGCGCGGCTTCCTGCAGGGAATGCAGGTGATCCCGATGATCGGGGGCAGCAACAGGAACCTGGAGCGCTACCAGCTGAACGAGATGGTGCGTCTGTTCGCGGAGAAGCTGCAGGCCACCCCGTCCTTCATTCATGCACCGGCGCTTGCGTCCTCGCGTGAGGACTTCGCGCTCTACATGGGAAGCTCGTCCATGAAAGGGGTCATGGAGAAGTGGCGCGCGATCAATATCGCGGTGGTCTCGGTGGGGGCCCCGCCGGTCTCCCGGGAGTTCGACGGCTCCCGGGTCCTCGCGGCGCGGAAGTCCGCGGCACCCGAGGCGCTCCCCATCGGCGACATCTGCGCGCGCTATTTCGACGTGAAGGGGCGTTTCGTGGAAGACGAGCTCTCCGGCCGGATCATCGGCATCCCGGTGGAAAGCCTGCGGCGGATCCCGAAGATCCTCTGCGTGGTCGGGGGACCGGAGAAGGCCTACTCGCTCCTCGGCGCTCTGAAGACCGGTCTCATCACCATCCTCGTGACGGACGAAAAGACGGCGGCGGCGGTCCTCGAGGCACGCCATGAAGAGGAGTCGGGCCGGATCGGGCGAAGCATTGCGCGGCTGTTCGACCAGTCGGAATGAAGGATGCGCGCTCTCGGCGCGCGGGGAGAACTGAGCATGCGGCATACCACGGGAAACGACGCGTACCTGGCGGGTATCGACCTGGGCTCCACGAGCTTGAAGTGCGTCGTGTACGACCTGTCGGGCAACGTCCTTGCCAGCGGCTCGCGGCCGACGGAAAGATTCCATCCGCACCCCGCGCATCCGGAGTGGACCGAGTGGGACCCGGCGCAGATCTGGGGCGGGACCGCCGCAGCCGTCCGTGACGCACTCGCGAAGGTGGACCCCGCGCGCATCGCCGCCGTGGCGGTGACCGGCATGGGCATGGACGGGGTTCCTGTCGATGAGAGCGGAAAATGGCTGTACCCGTTCATCAGCTGGCTCTGTCCCCGGACCGAGCCCCAGCGGCTGTGGTGGGAGAAGAACATCGGGACCGGGAAGACATTCTCCATCGGCGGCAACAACCTCTGGGCGTTCAGCACGGCTCTCCGCCTTCTGTGGATGGCAGAACACGAGCCGGATATTCTCCGCCGCACCCGGAAGTGGCTTCTGATCGAAGACTTTCTCAATTTCATGCTCTGCGGCCGGCAGGCCACTGATTACAGCATGGCCTCCTGCACGCTCCTTTTCGATCAGAAGGCGCGCCGCTGGTCGAAGGAAATGCTCGGGTTGTCCGGCATCGACGGCAGCCTCCTGTGCGATCCTGCTCCCAGCGGCACTGTCCTGGGTGAGGTCACCCGCGCAGCCGCCGAGGCCACGGGACTCGGGGAAGGCACCCCCGTCGTGCTCGGCGGCCACGACTATCTCTGCGGTGCGCTGCCGGTGGGTGCGCTTTCCCCGGGAGTCTTCCTCGATGTGAGCGGGACATGGGAGGTGGTGCAGGCCACAACGGAAAAACCGGTGCTGACTCCCGAGCTGCAGAGCATCGGGGCCACGGTGGAATGCCATGTTGCCCGGGATCAGTACTCGGTCATGGGCGCGGCGGTGTCCGCGGAGATGCTCGAGTGGTACCGGCGCGAGTTCGGCGCGGAGGCGCGGGCAAAGGCCGCCGCGCGCGGCTGCGTGGACTGGGAGACTCTGATGGAAGAGGCCGCTGCCTCACCGATAGGCAGCCACGGCGTCATGTTCCTGCCCCACATGGGCGGCGCGGGCTGCCCGGTGGTGGACTCCCGTTCGCGGGGAGGGTTCACCGGCCTGGGCACCACGGCCACGCGCGGCGACATGCTGCGCGCCGTGATCGAAGGGCTGGACTACCAGCTCCTGGACATCATCCAGGAGATGAAGAAGAACCTCGGGTTCGACATGCGCACGCTCGTGGTGGCAGGGGGGGCCGTGCGGAACGAGTTCTGGATGCAGAACAAGGCCGACATGACCGGCCAGCCCATCGAGATGCCCGAGGTGGAGGACGCGAGCCCCCTCGGCGCCGCGATGCTCGCCGGAATCGGTGTCGGCATCTATCGCAATGAGAAAGACGCATACGACCATGTGCGGAAGCCGGGCAGGACGTACCAGCCGGATCTCCGGGTTACCGCGCAGTACGCTGAATGGTTTTCCCTCTACAAGTCGCTGTATCCGGCCCTGAAGCCGGTGAGCCACGCGGTCTCTGAGAAGCTCGGGAGCTAGCGGCTCGAGTGCCCGCTAGCGCACGAGGTCATGCGCGGCAGCGATGATCTTCGGAACCGTCGGGACCACATTCGCCTCGAGCACCGGATTGTACGGGATCGGCACATCGAGGCCTGCCACCCGCCGGATGGGCGCATCGAGATGGAAGAAGGCTTCGCTGTCCGCGATCACGGCGGCGATTTCCGCGCCGTATCCCGCTGTCTGGCACGCCTCGTGAACGATCATGGCGCGCCCCGTCTTCTTCACTGACTGGATGATGCATGCCCTGTCCAGGGGCACGAGGGTGCGGATGTCGATGACCTCCGCGTCGATGCCCTCCGCGGAGAGCATCTCTGCGGCCTCGAGACAGCGTGCCACCATGCGCCCGTATGTGACGATCGTGATGCCCGTGCCTGTCCGCTTGACGTCCGCAACGCCAAGAGGGACGTCATACAGGTCGGACGGATCGGGCACGGGTCCCTTCTGACGGTAGAGGAGCTTCTGCTCGATGAACACCACCGGGTTGGGATCCCTGATGGAGGCTTTCAGCAGGCCCTTCGCATCATAGGGAGTCGAGGGGATGACGACCTTCAATCCCGGCACGTGGCAGACGAGGGCTTCCAGGCTCTGCGAATGCTGCTCCGCCGCGCCGGTTCCGGAGCCGCCGGCCGTGCGCAGCACCATGGGAACGGAGACCTGGCCGCCGAACTGGTAGCGGGCCTTGGCCGCCTGGTTGGCGAGCTGCTCGAGGGCGATGGTGAGAAAGTCGCTGAACATGATCTCCACAATCGGTCTCATGCCGGTCATTGCCGCCCCGGCAGCGGCGCCCGTGATCGCGTGCTCGGACAGTGGAGTGTCGCGGACCCTTTCTTCCCCGAACTCCTGGACCATGCCCCTGGTCACGCCGAAAGCGCCGCCATAGATGCCGATGTCCTCACCGAGGAGAAACACGCGCGGATCCGCCCGCATCTCCTCGCACAAAGCCTCGCGGATCGCATCCGCGTAGGTGATCTCTCTCATTGCAGTCCCCTCAGAACCTCGGCCGACTGGACGCGGAATGCGGACGTAGTCCGCTCCGGGCGGCCAGAGCGGTACTCCGCACCTCGCCATCCAACTGCGCCAGGAGCGCAAGGGCTACGCATATACATCCCGCGCAGCCTCATCGATACGGGGGTCCGGGCTGGACTCGGCAAAACGCACCGCTTCCTCGACGTCGACTGCGGCCTGCGCATCGATGACATCGAGCTGCTCCGCCGTGAAGACCCCCTCGGACACCATCCGCTCACGCATCCTCTTGATAGGGCAGCGTTTCTTCCACTCCTCGATCTCCTGCTTCGTGCGGTACACGTTCGCATCGCTCTTGGAATGGCCCATGTGGCGGTACGTGTTGAGCACGAGGAGCATGGGTCCATTCTCCCTGACGTATTCACGCGCATCCCGCGCGGCACAATAGATACCCACCGCGTCGTTGCCGTCCATTGACACGCTCTTGATGCCGTACGCCTGTCCGCGAAAAGCAAGGTCGGGGATATTGGCCTGCTTGCGCAGGGGCGTGGACATTGCATAGAGGTTGTTCACGCAGACGAACAGGACGGGGAGCTTCCAGACAGAGGCGAGATTGACCGACTCGTGGAACGAGCCGGTGCTCGTGGCCCCGTCCCCGAAGAAGCATGCGGTAATTCCCGGCAGCCCCTGCATGTGCTGGCTCAGCGCCGCTCCGACCGCGATCGGGATGCCGCCGCCGACAATGCCGTTCGCTCCCAGGCTGCCCGAAGCGAAGTCGGCGATGTGCATGCATCCCCCGCGCCCCCTGCAGTAGCCGGTCTCCTTGCCCAGGAACTCCGCCATCATCAGGTCCAGCCGCATTCCCTTGCCGATGCTCTGCCCGTGTCCCCGGTGTGTCGCGGTCATACGGTCCTCGGGATGGAGGGCCGCACAGACCGCGATGCCCGTGGCCTCCTCGCCGATGCAGAAATGCGCGGTGCCGTGGACTTTGCCTTCCGTGAAGAGACGCGCCGCGGCCTCTTCGAAACTGCGGGTCTGCGCCATCCGGGTGTAGAGGAGTCGAAGCGTGTCCACGGAGATTCCGGACAAGTTCTCGACAGAGAGCGCTTTTCGAGCGCGCGTGCTCACCATGGCCACCTCCTTTCAATCGTTTTATGCTTGTCCAAAATGGTAACATATGTTATAACATTCGTCAACGCCAGGGAGCGGACGAGCTGGATTGACATTTGTTATTTAGCATGATACAATCACCAGTAAAATAAGCAAACGCGCCCCTGCAGAGGGACCGCAGGCAAACAAGGAGACCAGTCGTGTACGAAAGCGAAAGACAGCAGATCATCGATGTCGGGATCAGCCTCGACCGCTACAGGCTCATCAGCCTTTCCGGGGGAAACGTGAGCATGAGGATCGGCGGCCATATCCTCGTCACGCCGTCAGGCATGTCCTATGAGAAGCTCGTGCCGGCGGACGTGGTGGTCATGGATCCCAAGGGCAAGGTGATCGAAGGCGAGCGCCGCCCCTCTGTGGACACCGTGGCGCTCCTTCACATCTTCAACAACATGCCGGACGTGAACGCAATCATCCACACGCACCAGCCCTACGCGACCGCCGTCGGGCTTGTCATGGATGAGCTGCCTGCATTCTGCACCACGCTCGTCAATGCCACTCTGGGCGCGGTGACGGTTGCTCCGTACAGCTCGGCAGCGAGCCTCGACATGGGGGTGAGGACCGTGGAGTACATCGGAGACAAGAGGGCCGTGATTCTCCGCAACCACGGCGTGGTGACCGTTGGGCCCACGTTGAAGGACGCCTTGTACGCGGCCGTGTACCTCGAGGACGCATCTCGCTCCTACTGCGCCGCCCTGGCCATGGGAACGCCGCGCCTCCTCACGCCCGAGCAGGTCGCGGAGGCGGTGGAATCGTTCAAGCACTACGGCCAGGGGAAGAAGTAAGGCCCGTGAAAGGTACCGTTCACAACGGGAACTCCCCGGCCTCGACTTTCCGGTGGGGGATCTACGAGAAGGCGCTTCCCCTCACTCTCTCATGGCCGGAGAGGCTTTCCGCTGCCGCGGCCTCGGGTTACCAGTTTCTCGAGATATCGATCGATGAGAGCGAGGACAGGCTGGCGCGGCTCGCGTGGCCGCGCGAGACCCGGCAGGACCTCCATCGCGCGCTTGCATCGGCTGCCGCCTCCATCGACACCATGTGCCTCAGCGCTCACCGCAAGTACGCGCTGGGAAGCGGGTCCAAGCCCCAACGGCAGGAGGCGCTTGCCATCATGCGCCGGGCAATCGATTTCGCGGCCGAGTTCGGTATCCGGATCGTGCAGGTTGCCGGCTATGACGTGTTCTACGAGGAGTCCACCGCGCACACGCGCGCGCTCTATATGCAGAGCATCCTGCAGTCCGCCGAATGGGCGCGGCAATCCTGCGTGACGCTCGCGCTGGAGAACGTGGACCGGCCCACGGTGGATTCGATCGTGAAAGGCATGCACTTCGTGCAGGCAGCCGACACTCCGTGGTTCCAGATGTACCCTGACATCGGCAATCTGGCTGCCCGGGAGAAGGACGTGACGAGCGAGCTCCTGGCAGGCGGGCGGCACATCGTGGGACTGCACCTGAAGGACACGAGGCTCGGGGAGTTCCGCAGGGTACCGCTCGGCGAAGGGCGGGTCGATTTCGAGGGGGCATTCAGAACCTTGAAACGCATGGGCTACCGCGGCCCTCTTGTTGTGGAGATGTGGAACGAAGCGGTGGCAGACCCCCTGGCCACCGTGTCCGCCGCGCGATCCTGGCTGGCGGAGAAGCTGAACGCAGCGTTCCGCAAAGAGAGTGATTCCTAGCAGACGAATCCCACCCGGTCCAGGCTCATACGGAGCCTTGACAGGCCGGCTGCCTCTCCTAAACTGTCGTCAGCCCGACAGGCGGAAGGAGGTCCCCGTGCTGCTCGCCGTGTCCGTTGGCAATTCGCATATTATCTTCGGGGTTCACGAGAATGGGGGTTGGATCCATCGCTGGAGGATCCAGACCGTGCCTGCCAAGACCTCGGACGAGTACCAGGCCCTCCTGCGAACGCTCTTCGATGCGGCGGGACTCGGGGCCGCGCGGATCGATTCCGCAATCCTTTCCAGCGTCGTCCCTCCCCTCACCAACACAATGGTGGAAATGGTGCTCCAGCTCGCCGGCAGACAGCCTCTCCTCCTCGGACCTGCACTGGATCTGGGCCTTCGGATCACCACGGAGAATCCGGCGGAGGTAGGCGGGGATCTCGTGGCGAACGCCGTGGCGGCGTACGACAGGTTCCATGGCAACTGCATTGTCATCGACTTCGGCACGGCCCTCACTTTCACCGCGGTCGCCGCTCCGGGAGAGCTGCGGGGGGTGGCAATCGCTCCCGGTCTCAGCTCGGCGGTCAACTCTCTGGCTCACGACACGGCGCAGCTTCCGCGGATCCCCCTTGCGCCTCCGCCTGCGGCGGCCGGCAGGAACTCGGTTCATTCGATCCAGGCAGGCATCGTGCTCGGCTACATTGGTCTTGTGGAGGGCCTCATCTCCCGATTGCGGAAAGAGCTGGGCGGCTCAGCCGGGGTCGTTGTGACCGGGGGACAATCCCAGATCATGGCACCCCTTCTGGCAGGACCCGTGGTCCACGAGCAATGGCTGACCCTGGAAGGACTGAGGATCGTCGCGGAGAGAAACTCAGGACGACCCTGACGGGTACGGCTTTCGGGCCGAGCGCGTCCTCGCGCACTCCCGAACGGGTAACGCCCGTGCTGCTTTTCCTGCCCCCGCAGGACAGGATGCACGCCTCGCGCCGCCGGCTAATACGAAAGCATTGCGTTGAGCTTGCTCACGTGGGCCTGGTCCTCCGCGGTTACCGTTGCCAGGTCGGCTGCCAGCGGGGAGGCGGCCCGGAAGGTCTTTGAGCACGGCATAGAAGTCGACGATTTTCTGTTCCATCGAGACCCCGAACTTCAACGCTTCCGCATTGGACTCGATCTTTTTTGAGGAAATCAGCTCCTCGAGCGGGTCTGTGAACTCCCGGCGGAGGAGAGCATCCAGGGCTGCGCTCAGCCGGCCAGAGGCCGATTTGCCCTTCTTTTTCAGCATTTCCTGGAAGAGCACCTTATGCCGAGCCTCCTCCTCCCTGAGGAACCTGATCTCGTTCTTGACCCTCCGTTCGGGGCTCTTCTCGATAACGGCGGAGTAGAAGTCGTAGCCCTTCTGCTCCACGAGCACCGCCATCTGCAACAGGTCCTCCAGCTTGAACTCAGCAAGATTCCACTCACCTGCCATGTCGTTCCTCCTCCGCCGGCAGCGCCTCGCCTTTGCGGGGAACGCCACACACCGTGATGACTCTGGCCCCGGACGCGGTAATTTGCAAGTGGCAGCCGCCTCAATTGTGCATTATAATCGTCCGTGGATGGGAGAATCCGCGGACATCATCATAGTCTCTTAGCGCGCCCGCGTGTGCCGCGTATGTGCCATGCGGTCGGCAGTCGGTAGCAAGGAGGAAGATTGTATGCCGAAGAACAAGAAAAAGAGCCCCAAAGCCAAACCGGCCAAAAAGAAGGCTCCGAAGGCGAAAAAAGCGGCCAAGGCGAAGAAGCCGGTAAAGGCCGCAGTTGCGAAGGTCGGAGCGCGGGGACCAAAGGGCGAGCCGGGAGCTGCCGGGCGGCCGGGGGAAAGAGGGCCCCAGGGCCTGACAGGACCGCAGGGACTAATGGGACCGCAGGGGGCAAGAGGCGAGCCGGGGCCTCGAGGTGAACAGGGGCCTGTCCGGACAGAAGGGCGAGCCGGGAGCGGGGATTCGATATGCAGGCGGCATGACCGCCGCGTCTGCCCATTACCTCCTTGTGGAAGCGGACGGAACGCTCCGCTACGTCTCGAACGGAAGGACATTCACCGTCCAGGTGACATCGTCCTGATACGAGGGCCTCGTCGGGAGCTGCATGCCAGCCCGGCTGCGGTATTCCGCAGCTCAGGCGCGGTACTCCGCTAGCTCAGAAGCCGCACGGCAGCTCCCGCCGCAGCGCCCAGTCCGACAACCATCCAGGGCCTCGCGCGCCAGACGACCAGGAGCATGAAGGCCGAAAGAGCGATGCAGAAATCAGGCACGCTTCGAATCGTGCCCGTCCAGCCGGGAGTGTAGAGCGCGGCGGCCAGCAGACCCACGACCGCCGCGTTGATCCCCGCCAGCACGGACTGGAAAGCCGGTTTCGCGCGCAGCCCTGCCCAGAACGGAAGCACTCCCACCAGAAGCAGGAAGGACGGGAAGAAGATCGCGCCAAGCGCGATGAGCGCGCCGAGCACCCCGCTCGGTGACGGGCTCATGAGCGCGCCCAGGTAGGCGGCAAACGTGAACAGCGGCCCGGGCACGGCCTGCGCTGCTCCATACCCGGCCATGAACTGCGCCTCGCTGATCCAGGAGGAAAGAACGACCTCGCGGTGCAGGAGGGGCAGCACCACGTGCCCGCCGCCGAACACCATCGACCCCACCCTGTAGAAGCTCTCCACGAGCGCCAGCCAGTGAGCGGGAAAGCGTTCCCGCAGGACAGGGAGACCGGCAAGAAGAAGGAAAAAGAGGGAGAGACAGAAGTATCGATACCCCCCTCGGTATGTGAAAGGGGAAGTCGTCTCCCCGGAGATCGTTCCGCGCAGGAAGAAGCAGCCACCCGACAAGACCGCCCGCCGCGATGAGAAGCACCTGCGCAAGGGCCGTGGGCAGCAGGATGCTGAGGACGGCGGCGATCACCGCCATGGTGGCGCGCTTCTGATCCGGTGCCAGCCGCGCGGCCATGCCCCAGAGTGCCTGGGCGACAACCGCGACTGCCGTGATCATGATACCGTGCAGCCATCCGGAGCTCAGAACGTCCAAAGCGCCCACGAGGAACGCGAACGCCACAAGGGCGACGGCGGAAGGAAGAGTGAACCCGGCCCAGGCCATGACGGCTCCCCAGGCTCCCGCGCGCGCGAAACCGATGGACATGTTCACCTGGCTGCTCGCGGGCCCCGGAAGCACCTGGCAGAGGGCGACCAGATCGGCGAATCCTTCCTCACTCAGCCAGGCGCGCCGTACGACATACGCATCGCGGAAGTAGCCGAGATGCGCGATGGGTCCGCCAAACGAGGTAAGCCCGAGACGAAGCGAGACCGCGAACACTTCGAGGACCGAGCGGACACGCGTCCGTGGGGGAATCATTCGCTCGCCGTCAGGCACGTCTCATTCCTCCGCGGCCGTCCTTAATGAAATCCTCGGCTCTTCTCTTCCCTGTCCGGCACCGGCTTCCACGACCCCCTCGTCCTAAGTATATTTCTGCTGGGGATCAGCCGGACAAATGAGATACTGCCTGCTGCATCTGGGGTGCCAGATGAACCAGTCCGACGCGGAACGCGTCCGCACCGTCATCGAGGCGCTGGGCTACGAGCGCACGGAGTCTGAAGAGGAAGCCGATCTCCTGGGCATCGTCGCGTGCTCGGTGCGCCAGAAAGCCATCGACAAGGTGTACGCGCGGATCCATACGTGGAACTCCTGGAAGAACAGGCGAAACCTGCTCACGTTCGTCACCGGCTGCGTCCTCCCGGCGGACAAGGAGGCGTTCCTCAAGCTCTTCGACCTTCTCTTCGACATCACCGAGCTTCCCCAGCTCCCTGACATGATCAGGCAATACGGGGTGGTGACCCCCGTGGGGACGATCGACGTCATCCCCCGGGAGAGCCTCGTCGATCCTTCCGTGGGCTATTGGGGAATTCGGCCCCGCTACACGTCACCCTTCGAAGCCTACGTGCCGATCCAGAACGGCTGTGACAAGTACTGCACTTTCTGCGCGGTTCCCTATACCCGGGGCCGGGAGGTTTCCCGGCCCTCGGGGGAGATCCTCCACGAGGTGGCCGGGCTGGTGGAACGCGGATACAGGTCGATCACCCTCCTGGGCCAGAACGTAAACTCCTACGGTCAGGATCGGGCCGGCGCCGAGATCTCATTTGCGGACCTGCTGCGCGGAGTCGGCGACCTGGGAAGAGATTCCGGGGCTGACTTCTGGCTGTACTTCACCTCCCCGCACCCCCGGGACATGAGCCAGGAGGTCGTCCAGGTCATTGCAGAGTGCCCCTGCCTTGCCAAGCAGATCCATCTCCCCCTTCAGTCCGGCGATGACAAGATCCTCATCAGGATGAATCGCAACTACATGGTCGACCAGTATCGGGAAAGGGTCGCCACGATCCGCGCCCTGCTGCCGGAGGCCACGCTCTTCACGGACATCATAGTAGGCTTCAGCGGGGAGACCGAGGAACAGTTCGAGAACACCCGCGCGGCCATGCGGGAGTTCCAGTACAACATGGCCTATGTGGCGATGTACTCGCCGCGGCCCGGCGCGGCGAGCTGGCACTGGCCCGATGATGTTCCCCGCGAGGAGAAGAACAGGAGACTGCACGAGCTGAGCGACGAGCTGGCGAAGAGCTCCTCGGCGTACAACAGACGCATGATCGGCGGCACGTATCGGGTCCTCGTGGAGGGCCCTGACCGCAAGCACGGGTATCTCTCCGCAAAGACCGAGGGCCGGATCACGGTGCGCTTCCCGTCCGAGGACCGCACGCTCGTCGGACGGTTTGTCAGCGTCACGATAACTTCAGCCGCGGCCCTTTCCGTGCAGGGCGAGCTCGCCGCCGTCCCGATAGCCCGCTGAAAAGCGCGCCCGCGCCCGCGCTCGATTGCCATGCGTCGCCGCGCTTGATACATTTCAGGGGGGCATACCCCGAGGAGGCTGCAGAATGGCCAGAACCAGACCGTCTTTCGACGCGACCCTGCTCATGCAGATCGCCGTTGCGCTTTTCCTGATCACTCTCGGTATCATCGGCATCGTGTACTACAACTCCCGGTTCAGCGAATGGGGCAGATCGATCGACCGGTTCTTCGGGAGCCCCAGCAATCCCATCAACATCATCGTTGCCATTGCGGAACTGGTCGCCGGCATCATCATCGCCCTCGCCTTGTTCTCGCCGGTTACCGGCAGGGCGGCGTGGATCGCGAGCCTGGTCATGGTGATCGTGTGGATCGTGAAGATCCTCTGGATCTATTTTCTCAACAGTATCTTCGATCCGACCTTCATCATCTGGCTGAACGGACTCGCCGTCGCGCTGATCGTGCTCATCGGTCTCTGGGTGGTGAACCGCAAGTACGCCTGAGCTTCCGCTCCTTCAGTCCTGGCGCACCCACCGATCGCGGAACCGGACGAGGCGGTCCACCTGGTCGGTCACAATCATGCGCGCCGCATGGACCACGCGGGCGGCCTGCTCATCCGTGTTCACGGTCCAGAAGAGAAGCGAAAAACCCATGACCCGGAGCAGACCCAGCAGAAGAGAGGCGCGGCCCGCGCCAAGCCTTTCCACGAGCTGAATGGGAAGGTTGAGGTACTGCGGCCGCAGCCGAAGGAGAGCGCACACCACGGCGCCGGCGCCCCTGTCAAATGTCTCTTCGCCCAGAAGGAATCCCACCGTGAACCCGCGTCGCCTGAAGGGCAGGAGCAATTGCGGATCGAACGAGGACACCATGAGATTCCCCCTCTGGATCCGCGCATCCAGAATATCTGCCAGGGGATCGCAATCATTGGAGGTGAGGGTTTCCGCTTTCAGCTCCAGGTCGAGGTAGCTGCCCGGAAGGGATGGCTTCCAGAAGCTCGGAGAGCTCAGGGACTCTCTCGCCGTTTCCGAAATCGAGGCGCCGCAAATCCTCAAAGGGCGTTCTTGCGATCTCTCTTCTGACGCCGGTCACCCGGTCGGTTGTGGGGTCGTGAATGACGACATAACGGCCGTCAGCCGTCTTCTGAATATCGCACTCCACGCCGTCGGCCCCGCCGGCCCAAGCCTTGTGGAAAGCGAGCAGAGTGTTCTCGGGATACAGGGCGCGGAAGCCCCGATGGCCGAGCACGAGCGGCCTTCTCCGAATCCGCATGCCAATGCATTAAGGAAGTGCCCGACATATGTCAACTGGCGCTGCATTCCGCCGGGTACGTCGGCGCGCACGGCATGCGCGTGCGTCCTAGCGTCGCGGCAAGGCGCTTAGTTCCCGCACGCCTCGTCCGTTGCCGTCAGGTAGCCGCTTCCCCCGCAGAGAGTGCACGAGCGCCACGCGTGCCCCCTCCAGTCCCACGAGGACCCGAGGGTGCGGCACTTGGGACATTCGTAGAGACCGATCTCTTCTTCGTGCACGTGTCGTCGGAAGCATCGAAGATGATAGAATCTTCCCTCGTCCACGCGTACCACGTCGTGCGAGATTTCCTCCGCGCAGATCTCGCACGCAACCGTCTTCCTCACTCCCGCAGGAACGATATTCGTTGACATCGCTTTCCTCCGAAGAGAACATGGCGGGGCGGTGTTAAGATCGATTTAAGGCTGAGTTAATTCCGGGGTGCGCGGGCGCCGGCACCGGGCCGTGCGCGGGCGCGCGTGGAAACGCGCGCCTGGACTTCCTTCCACCGGAAGCAGCTCTCCAGGTGATCGTTCACCACGCCCACTGCCTGCAGATGCGAGTAGATGATTGTCGAGCCGACAAAGGAAAAGCCGCGCGCCTTCAGGTCTTTCGAGATCGCGTCGGAAAGCTCGGTGCGCGGGGGCACCTCTGACTGCTTTTTCCAGCGGTTCACGACGGGTTTCCCCCCGTCCATCGCCAGAGGTAGGCATCGAAGCTGCCGAACTCTTTCTGTACCTCGAGGAAGCGCTTTGCATTGTTGATCGAGGATGAGATTTTCAGCCCGTTGCGCACGATGCCCGGATCGCCGAGCAGCCGCTCGACGTCTCGCGCGGAAAACCGGGCAACGCGCAAAGGATCGAAACCGCGGTAGGCCTTCCGATAGGCTTCCCGCTTCTTCAGCACGGTGAGCCAGCTCAGCCCCGCCTGCGCCGCCTCCAGGACGAGGAACTCGAAGTGGCGCACGTCGTCGTGACAGGGAGCCCCCCATTCCCCGTCATGATAGGGGGTCAGAAACTCGTTGTCGGCGCCCCACGGGCAGCGCGTCTTTTCCCTCTTCATCCCTGCATCCCTTCCTTTGTCCGCGAGGTGAACCAGTCAATCGAGCCGGCGCGCAACCGTGATGGGGTCAGGCAGGCTGGGAAGCGCGTTCGCGGCATACCATCCGGCATCCAGGAGCTCGGATTCGTCGATCCTGATTTCTCCGCCCGCGTACTCCGCGGTGAAGGCGACCATGAGTGAATGGGGGAACGGCCACGGCTGGCTGGCGAAATAGCGGAGGTTCTTCACCTCGATACCGGTCTCTTCGCGCACCTCGCGCGCCACGCACTCCTCGAGGGTCTCCCCCGGTTCAACGTATCCGGCCAGCACGCTGTAGAAGCCGGGCGGAAACCTGCGGGCCCGTGCCAGCAGGAGCTTGTCTTCCTTCACGACCGCCACGATCACCGCGGGCGAGATTCGTGGATAGCTCAGGTGGCCGCACGACGGGCATTCCCGTGCGCGCTCTCCTTCCTTGAACGTCGTTGCCGCGCCGCACGTGCCGCAGAAGCGGTGGGTGCGGTCCCACTCCAGCACCTCCAGCGCGCGCGCTGCCACGGCGAAAAATCCATCCGAGATCCGTCCGAAAAGAGATCGGATGCCTTCAAAGGTCCAGGCTTCGGGGGCGGGCACGTCGGTGGGGATCTCAACTGTCCTGCAGGGATTTCCGTCGGCCACTCCCAGGTAGTGCGCATGATCCACTTCGAGACCGAGGCTGGACAGGTCTTCGAGGAACGGCGAGCCGGCTGTTTCCCTCACCCGCGGAGATGAGAATCCTCCCGCCCTGAAAAATCAGCCAGTGTGAGGGGCCGGGAAGACGGGCCGGCTCCTGATTGCCAGGAGCGAACTCATCGAATGAGGGAACTATCACAGATTGGAAAATAGCAGGATAGCTTCTAAGTGAAAAGTGTATCAAAAATACCCACAATGGGCCATAATATTACGCCATGAGTCATAACACCACAGTTATTTGCCAAAACCCATGGGCCATTCGCTTGGCAGCCCCGGCATTAATTGTATACTCCATATGTATTTATATGAAATTGCCTACCTTGGCACGCATTCATGCTTAATGAGGGTGTGATTCATGAAACCAATAGGAGGTACGATATGAACCTGATCCGTTACAACCCCAGCTCGCTGGACCTTCTGGACAATGTTTCCAGCTGGTTCGACGACTTCTTCACGGAGCCCGACTGTTCGGCCGAACCGCGATCCCCGCGGTGGACGTGCGGGAGACCGACGCCGAGTACCTCATGGAGGTGGAGCTCCCCGGCCTGACCGAGAAGGACGTCGAGGTCAAGCTGGAGAACACGCTGCTCACCATCTCCTCCAGCAAGGACGAGAAGAAGGAAGAGAAGAAGAACGGCTACGTCTTGCGCGAGCGCAGGTCGTCGCAGTTCAGCCGCAGCTTCGTTCTCCCCGAGGGCGTCGACCGGGAGAAGATCGCCGCGGAGTTCAAGAACGGCATCCTGAACCTGACCTTCCCCAAGGTGCCGGCCGCGAAGCCGAAAACGATCGAAGTAAAGTCCAGCTAAAGGTCCGTTCGCAATACCGCGGCGCGCTATCCGCGAATACCGCGGCGCGCTACAGCGGCCTTTCTTCTGCGGACCCCCTCTGGGGGCATGGGACCCCCCTTGCGGGGTCCTTTTTTACTTCACAACGGCGCGGATACTTCTCGTAGGTCCTGCTCCCACGTCTCCCGGTCGCGCGGCGTGAACTCGTGGATGGGGAAGGCGGAGCGGATCATGGCCTTGGCGTCGGACAGCTTCTTGATGACACCCAGGGCCAACGGCCTGCACCATCGCGTTGCCCGACCGCCGTGGCCTCCTCGGGCCCCGCAACGACCTTCAGGCCGCACGCGTTCGCCGTCAGCTGGTTGAGGAAACTGTTTCGCGACCCTCCGCCCACGATGTGGATGACCTTGTTCGGCTTCCCGCTGACCGCGGCGATCTGCTCGCCCACCATGCGGTACTTCAGCGCGAGGCTCTCGTAGACGGTGCGCAGCATGGTACCCCTGTCGGCGGGCGGCTGCTGCCCGGTGCGCCGGCAGAACTCCACGATCGCCGTCTCCATGTTGTGCGGGTTGTAGAAGCCCGGGTCGTCGGGTCGATGAACGCGGCAAAAGGCGCGCCCTGCTCGGTGAGCCGGTTCAGCTCCTCCCACTCCATCTCACGGCCGTCGCGCGCGCGCCAGACCCTGCGCAGCTCCTGCACCAGCCAGGTGCCCATGCAGTTCTTGAGGAAGCGGATGTTGCCGATGCCGCCCTCGTTGCTGAGGTTGGCTGCCATGGCCTCGGGACCCGTGATCGGCCGGCGCAGGAGCTTGCCGACCAGCGACCACGTGCCCGAGCTGATGATGAGCGCATGCGCGGCGGCGCGCCACCGGCGCGGCGGCATACGCGCTTGCCGTGTCGTGAGATCCCACCGCGACGATCTTCGCGGGGTTCAGTGCCGACCGATTCGGCGAGGCCGGCGCGCAGCGCTCCCACGACCGTTCCCGGCGCCACGATCGAGGGCATGACCCGCGCGGGAATGCCGAGCGCGCGCAGGATCTCCCGGCTCCACTTCTTCCTGCGCGCGTCCATGAGCTGCGTGACGCTCGCCCAGGAGGAATCCACCGCGGTCACACCGCCCAGGTAGTAGGAGAAGAGCGTCGGGGCGGGGAGGAACCGCACGTCCTTGCGCACCAGGCCCTGCCTGTTGCTCATGAACCAGAGAAGCTGGTTGGAGAGGTTGAAGGGCTGGAAGTGGATGCCGGTGATCTCGTAGAGGCGCCGCGCGTCCATCCGGGCCTTCACCTGGTCGACCATCCCGTCCAGGCGATGGTCCCGGTAGCAGTACATGGGTCCCAGGGCGACTCCGTCCTCGGTGACGAACACGCCGTCGGCGCCCCAGGTGTCGATGCCGACGGAGTCAACGCGAGTCGCCGATCTCCCGCCGGTAGGCGCGCAGTCCTTCCACAATGTTGCGCGTAGATGAGAAGGTCGTTCCAGACGGAGCGCTCCTCCACCCGGCCGGTACGGTCCGCCAGGTGCAGCACGACGGGCTCGTGGCTGAACCTGTGGATCTCCCTCAGCGACAAACCCGTTGTCGTCGAAAAGACCGGCAAAGCACTTTCCGCCGGACGCCCCGAGGTCCACCGCGATCACTTTCGCATTTGCAGCCATGGCTCACCGCTCCTGGGCCACCCTACCACCGCGCCTGCGTCAAGGCAAGCATTCGGCAAACGCGCGGTACGCGCGGGGGATTGCCTTGACCCGCGCCGCGGCGGCGGGTACTTTTTGAAAGAGCCCCCATGAGAACGATCTTCAATCGCCTCGCTGAATCTTTCAGCTCCACGTGGAGGCTCCTGACCGACACGACGAACTTTCTCAGCCGCATCGGGATACTGGAAAAGTACGAGACGGAGCTCCGCGCCTGGCGCGAGCGGCTTTCGCGCGCCCGGAACGACCAGCTGGCCGTGCACCAGGTCCGGGACGAGATCGTGGCTGTCCGGCGCCTGCTGCGGGAGCAGGGCCACGACCTGCGCCTGGGCTCGAAGGACATCGCGCTCGAGGGCTTTCGCCATGACGATTCGATGGCGGAGGGATTCAGGCGGATGGTCCTGGGCCTCGCGGAGAACGACGTGTACTGGCTGACCGGGGAGGCAAACCATATCGAGCTCGCAGAAAGGCTGGACCAGGCGTGCCGGGAAAGACGCGGGTGCCAGCCCTTTGCGCTGCATTGCCTGTGGTACCGGTGGAGAAACAATGTGCTCGTGCTCTCGGGCGCCGCCTCGGAAACGGCGGAGATGTTCGATGAGTTCCGCCTGTACTTCTCGAAAAATCGCGAGTTCCTGCTGAAGAAGCTGTCCCGGCTGTAGCGAGCGCCCGGGATCGGCCTAGGGGATCGTCTTCAAGCCGTGCTCGACCGAATGGCGCTCCATGGCGAGCGCGATAAGCCTGTCCACCAGCTCCCGGTAGGAGACGCCGCTGGCCTCCCAGAGCTTGGGGTACATGCTGATCCGGGTGAAGCCAGGAATCGTGTTGATTTCATTGACGAGGACCTCGACGTTGTCCCGCAGGAACATGTCCACCCGGGCCATCCCCTCGCCGCACAGCACCTTGAATGCCCGCACGGCAAGCGCGCGCACGCGCTCGGTGGTCGGCCCGGTGAGCGCCGCCGGAATATGGAGCACGGCGCCGTTTTCGTCGATGTACTTGGCGTCATAGTCGTAAAAGTCGTGGCCGCCCCCCGTGACGATCTCCCCGGGAACGGAAGCGAGCGGTTCCTGATTGCCCAGCACGGAGCACTCGATCTCCCGGCCGCGGATGTACTCTTCCACGAGGACCTTCGTATCGTACTGGAACGCTTCCGCCACTGCTTTCTCGTATTGCGCCGCGGTTTCCGCGCGCGCGATGCCCACCGAGGATCCGAGATTCGCGGGCTTCACGAAGACAGGCACGCCCAGGGAGCCGGCCACCGATTCGAACTCCGGCACCGCGCTTCCGCGCGTCATGACCAGGAACTTCGCGATCGGGATTCCCGCGTCCCGCAGGAGGCGTTTCATCACGTCCTTGTCCATTCCGACCGCTGAGCCCAGCACGCCCGCGCCGACGCAGGGCAGGTTGGCAAGCCGGCAGAGCCCCTGCACGGAACCATCTTCCCCATACGGCCCGTGGAGAACGGGGAAAACAACGTCCAGCTTTCCCAGGTCGCGGTTTTCCGAAACGTCGACCAGGCGACTCTTCTCCCCGCGCGCCATCAGGGCAACCTCCCGGGGTGAATCCGCAACCAGGTTGGGCAAAGGACGGGCGGAATCGAAGAGAACGCGCGTCTGCTCGTCCAGGTGCCAGCGTCCCTCCCGGTCGATGCCGATCAGGACAGGCTCGTATTTCTCCCGGTCGAGCGCCTCCAGCACGTTCTTCGCCGACTGGAGGGAGACTTCGTGCTCGGCGGACCTGCCGCCGAACACGACGCCGACTCTGATTTTCTTTGCCATCGCGCCAGAGTATGCGGAGCGCCGTCTCAGTGTCCAGAACTGAAGGAGAACCGGATCAATCCCGGCGGGCGGAGCTCACCCCTTCTTCCTGTTCCACTCCTCGACCTTCGGCATGATCACGGTATCGTAGAATGTCCGGCTGATCGGATAGAAGGAAAGAACAAGAACGCCCCCGATGAAAAACAGGGCGCCGATCGGCCCCACGAGGAGCTGGATGCCGAGCTTCGAGGTCTCCGTCTGTTCCACGTTGGCCGCGTATCCGAATGCGGCGAGGACGAGCCCGTTGATGAGATTGCCGACGGCGACGCCCACCTTGTTCATGAAGTTCCACACCCCGTAGAAGGCACCTTCCCGGCGTACGCCGTTCTGCGCGTAGTCCAGCTCCACCGTGTCGGGGATGATCGCGAAGGGCATCACGTAGTTGGTGGAGAAGCCGATGCCGGCGACCGCCATGATGATGTAGAAGAATGTCGGTCCCGCCTGCCGGGCGAAAAGGAAGATGACGAGGACCGCTGCCGCGACAAGACCCATGCCGAGGTTGTACGCCCACTTCTTTCCGATCCTCTTTGAAAGGAAGGTCCAGATCCAGATGGAAGGAATGACCGGAATCAGGAGCAGGGCAAGGGCAAGCTCGAGCGAAGCGGCCCCGCCGTAAATGTACTTGAAGTAGTAGATCAGGGCGCCCTGGACAATGACCGTCCCGCAGATGTGCAGGGCATACGACGCAAGTGCCATGATGAACGGCTTGTTGCCGAATGCCGCAGCGTAGGTCTTGACGAACCCCTGCTGATCGCGTGCCTCCTCCACCGTACGCTTCGGCTCCTTCACCGTGAAGACCGTGATCAGGGCCGTGACCAGCATCACGGCGCCCATGATGCCGGCCATGCCCGACCATCCGCTGTTCTGCTCGGGGAAGAGACCGACGATCTGCCGCACGAGAAGAGCGCCTATGAAGGTGCCCACCACGGCAAAGCTCATGCGGAAGGCGTTCAGCGTCGTCCGCTCGTCGAAGTCGTGCGTGAGCTCGGGCGTCAGGGCGCCGTAGGGGATGGTCACCATCGTGAATGCGGTGGTGAGCAGGCAGTAGGCAACGGCCATCCAGATGAAGAGCCAGAGCTGGCTCTCGATGCGGGGGTTCGTGTACTGGAGTATCATCGTGAAGAAGAGAAAAATCGCTCCCCAGAACATCCAGGGACGGCGCCGGCCCCAGCGGCTCTTGGTCCGGTCGGAGAGGTATCCCACGGCAGGATCCGTGAATGCGTCACATACCTTTCCGATCGTCATTGCAATTCCGGCCAGCCCGGCTCCGAGCATCGCCACATCGGTCATGAAGTTCAGCAGGTAGAAACCCATCATGGTGAAAAACAGGTTCCCGCCAAGGTCGCATATCCCGAAGCCCAGCTTTGTCCCAAGGCTCAGTCGCTTGCTTTCCACGTCTCACCCCCTTTTTCCGGCGGGATCTCGACACACGCAGGGTCGATTATGGAAGCGGCCCGGCGAGTTGTCAACGAGCCTGGCCCCCTGTTTTTTGCATTGTGACTGCCGATAAGATCTGTAGAACCGCGGGCACGCGCGCGGTATTGTTGAGGGTGCGAGGAGCAGGTCCCATGAAAAGCAGCAAGACTGATTCGATCAAGGCTTCTGCGCTGATCCCGGCGCCGCCCGAGGCGATCTACGCGGCATGGATGAGCAGCAAGGGTCACGGTGAGATGACCGGCAGCCCGGCCAATGTGACGGCGCGCGCCGGGTCGCAGTTCAGCGCCTGGGATGGGTATATTTCCGGCAGGACGCTGGAGCTGAAGCCTCCCTCCCGCATCCTCCAGTCGTGGCGGACGACCGATTTTGCCGAAGAAGAGCCGGATTCGCTGCTGGAGGTCCTCCTGGTCAAGGCGAAGGGCGGCACGCGCGTGACCCTGAATCACTCGCGCATCCCGTCGGGCCATGGTCCCGAGTACAAGAAGGGCTGGATCGACTTCTATTTCAAGCCGATGAAGGAATACTTCGCCAGGAGCAGGTAGGTGACCAGGCTTTCGGTACGGCTTCTCCCCCTCCTCCTGTTCGCATTCCTCGACGCATGCGCCACGGTGCCCCGGCACATCACCTTTGAACCGGCGCCGGCAAAGGCGACCATGGATCCGGCTACCGTTGCCCTCAGGACCAGGCTTGTGGAAGGCGCCCGGTCGATCCTTGGGAAGAAGCAGCTCGTCATCCGGGGGAGACGCTTCAACATGGATTGCACCGGCGTGGTGCTCGCCATCTACTGGTACGCCGGGATCGATCTTGCGCGGGACTTCAACAAATTCAAGGGCAACGGGGTCACGCGGATCTACAAGACACTCGAACGGGACAACCTGCTGTATTCAAACGACTATCCGCTCCCGGGGGATATCATCTTCTGGGACAACACCTACGACGAGAACGAGGACGCCCGCTGGGACGATCCTCTCTCCCATGTGGGCATGGTGGTAAGAGTGGACGGGGACGGCACGATCTCGTACATCCACGATCACATCCGCAATGGGATCACGATCGATTACATGAATCTCCGCAAACCCGACACGTGGAAAAGCGTCGAAAACGGCCACGTCCGCGTCATCAACTCCCCGATGCGCCTGGCGGCGGCGGGCAAACCGCATCCGCCTGACTGGCTCGCCGGACAGCTCTACCGCGCGTTGGGAATGGCATACCTGCTGCAATAGAGGGCAGGCGTATCGATACCAGAGCTGTGCTAGGAGCCTTTAGGACGATGGTCCGTCTGATCCGGATAGACGTATCTGCCGGATATCGCGCTTCGCGCGATGTGCCAGGTCACGGCAGGCAGCCGAACCTCGAAACAGGCACCCCGCTGGGGAAGATTCGACACGCGCACGCACCCTCCATAGCTTTCGGCGATGGCCTTGACGATCGAAAGCCCCAGCCCTGAATGCGTTCCCTTCTCCTCCCCGGGGCGGAAGCTGAAGAAACGGTCGAAAATCTTCTCCAAATGCTCCTGCGGAATGCCCGGCCCATCGTCGCACACGCGTATGACGGCCGAGTCTCCCTCATGCGCCAGGAGGACCCGCACACGTCCTCCGTCAGGGGAGAATCCCGCGGCATTGTCCAGGAGATTCTCCAGGACCTGCTGCAGCCGTCCCGGAGGGACCCGGACGGCAATGGAGCCGCCCTCCATCGTACAGGTCAACGTCTTTCCATTTGCGCGCCTGCGTACCGAGTCCGCCACCCGGCCGGCGATCTCCCGTACATCCACGGGGCTCTGTGGTCCCTCTTCGGCTGCGCCGCTGTCGATGCGGGAAATCTCCCGCACGCCGGCAAGAAGCTTCTCCATCCGGCTCACGTCCTGCATCACCATGGAGAGCATCGCCCGGCGCTCCCCGGGCGCGGGGCTCGACAGGGCGAGCTCCGCGGCGGACCGGATGGATGCCAGGGGGTTCCTGAACTCGTGAGACACGTCCGCGGCGAATGACTCCAGCAGACGCACGTGGCGCTCGAGACGCATGGTGAGCTCGCCGAGGCTGCGGGAGAGCTCGCCCACTTCGTCCTTGGCCCGGGAGGGTGAGAACCCGCCCAGGAGCCTCCCACGCGGGTCGAGAATTGCCTGGGCGCGATCGCGGAGCCTCCGTACCGGTATGGTGATAGTCGCGGACACCAGGAGGCTGAGGACCACCGCGGTCGCGACCGACCAGAGAAACAGCCGGAAAATATCCAGGCGCAGCACGTACAGATCGCTGAGGATGCGGTATGTGGATTGGGAGACCAGGACGGCGCCCACAACCGTTCCCCTGCTCAGGACGGGTATCGCGCTGTAGAGCGTGACCGACTGCTGCCCTGCCGTGATTCGCGTCTGGGCGCCGTAGCCCCCGGCAAGGGCATCCATGATTTCAGGCCCCGCGAGCACGCGCGCGCCCGAGTAGTATTCATCCGAGTCGAGAGGCGGCTGCGGGGGCCGCAGATAGCGCCTCCAGAGCCGGACGGGAAACGATGCCAGGCGGTAGAGGAACGTTTCCTGCGCGGCTCGCGCGGCGGGCTGATCGCCGGCAGGGGCCGTGGCTGCGGCGCCGGAAACGACGGGCATCGCGGTGCTGCCTCCCTCGGGAGGCAGGTGACTGGAATCCGCGAGCAGAAGGCCACGGGCGTCAAGCACGCGAAGCCGCGCATCGTGTCTCTGTCGAAGGCGCTGCAGGAGCCGGACCGCGTTCTGCGGCAGGCCGGGGCCCGCGTCCTCCAGCCCGGCAGCCAGAACCCGTCCCTGCTGTACCAATGAGCGCTCCAGCGATCTCAGGAGCTGCCTTTCGTACGTGCCCAGCGAAAGCACCCCGGCGATGGGCAGGAACACGATGAGCACATTGAAAGCCAGGACGCGCATCGAGATTCGCGAGAAAAAGGACGAGGCCCTGCCGCGCATCATTCTCCGCGCAACCGATAGCCCAGGCCGTAGAGCGTCTCTATCCCGTCGTAGCCGACGTCCAGCTCCTCGAGCTTGCCGCGGATGCGCCTGATATGGCAGTCGATCGTTCTGTCGCTCATGTAGGCGTCATGGGGGAAGGCCTCGGCCAGGAGCTGCTCCCGGGTGCGCACGTAGCCCGGCTGCCGGGCCAGGGCATGCAGGATGCGGAACTCGGTCACCGTGAGCCGCACCGGCGACCCCTTCCACGCGGCGGTGAATCTCTCCGTATCGAGGGTCAGGGACCCCACCGCCACATTGTCGCCGCCCTCCGGCGCGCGCTCCTTTTCGCCCGCTCTCGCGCCGCTGCGGCGAAACAGCACCTTCACGCGCGCCGCGAGCTCCCGCAGGGAGAAGGGCTTGCACAGGTAGTCGTCGGCGCCCAGCTCGAGGCCGAGCACCCGGTCGAACTCCTCATCGCGCGAGGTGAGGAACATGATCGGGATCTCCTGGGAAACACCCCTGATGCGGCGGCAGAGCTCCAGGCCGTCCATGCGCGGCATGATGATATCCAGGATCGCCAGGTCGGGGAGCGATGCCTCGAAGGACTGCCAGGCCTCCGCGCCATCCGAGTAGGCGGCGGTCCTGTAGCCCTCTCCCCGCAAAGCGCGGGAGACGGTTTCCCGAAGATGTTCCTCGTCGTCTACGATGGCCACGAGCGGCGGAAGGGGAACGCTCACCGTGCAAGTTTAGCACGAGGCACGCCCGCATGAGAACCGATTTCGGGCAATACGGCGGGGAAAGGCGCGCAACAATTCCGCAACAATTCAAACCTGATAAAACAACAATGCCGTCATGGTGATGTGCGTTCCCTCGCATACGATGTGTGATCGAGAAGGGTACTGCAATGCACACCGCCGAGGGGATCAGAGGGAATCGGAGACACCGGCCCATCCGAAGGATCGTGATTATCGCGATCCTGCTCGCCGTGCTCATCGAGCCTCTTGTCATGTACAAGGCGCTCGTGGAGGAGCGCGCGCAAAGGAGAACTCTCACGGGCAGCTCGCCCGCGAACCCCGCTCTCATTGCAGGAGATGAGTCGGGCCGCTGACGTCCGCAGCCCTTTGCGCGCGGGCGTGCAGGGAGAGCCGGCTGTCAAACTCGCCGGCAAGGGCCGGCTTCAAGGCATGATCGTGTACCAATCAAGCAGGGTCGTGCCATATTGTCCTATGAAAATGAGTTCCCCCGTGATCGTATCCTGCCCAATATCCGTGATATAGCGGTTGCCGCCGATCGTCCAATAGCTGACAAGCGCGCCGCCCGAGTAGGATGCGATGGCGAAGTTGGCCGAGTTCTGATAGTCAAAGTGCCACACGACATATGTCCGGCCGGACGCGATCCACCCGGTCCCGAATGCAAATTTCCAGTAGTTCACGGTGGTGTCGGGAGGTGTGGGCGCAATCGGCGGCGCGGGAGGGACTTCAAGGCCGGCGGCCGAGACAGTCTGGAAAGCCGGCACCGCAGACGATGGGAGCGTCATGCTCGATGCATAGTCGACTGGTGGATCTCCCATGCCTGCGCTGAATTGAGCAATGACCTTGTAGTAATAGGTCACGCTTTGTGAAAGACCGGTGTCCAGCACGCTGTTTGTGGTGGGGGTCAGGACAGCGGGATCAGGGAATGTGGGAGCATAGTCGCGAAGCACTCTATAGCCGATGGCGCCGGGCACGGCGTTCCAGGATACGAGAATGGAGTTGGTCCAGGTGCCCCTGGCCACTATGCCGAGTGGAAGAGCCGGAAATACGTACGTTGCGCTCACTTCCTGGCTGTTCTGGTAGCCCGGCTTCACGGCAAAAGTTCTTATCGTTGTTGAGCCGCCGCTTGGCATGTAGATATGAGGGACGGTGACGTAGGAGCCGTATATGGGAGAGCCGGTGTTAGGCGGCGAGCCGTCTGTTGTGTAGTAGATCGTGACAGACCCTGTCGTTGCGTCACTGAGATAGACCGGCCTTGAACCGGGATAGTTCCCGCTTCCCGGCGAGAAGCTGGGCGGCGCCACCTTGAGGATGTACGTATCAGCCTGCTCAGCGGAATCTGCGAATCCACTCCTGAACGCGATGGAGCGAATTGTCGAGGCGCTCGTGGTAACCAGGATGGGCACACCATCATAGGCGGGCGAGCTGGAAGTGGGAGGGGTTCCGTTCGTGGTGTAGCGGACGACCGCGCCGGTGGTTGCAGTACCCAGCGTGACCGTCTGGTCATTGTCGTATGTCCCACCGGCAACCGAACGCGACGGTTTGGCTGCCTTGAAAGTGTAGGATGCAGTCCGCTCCGGAGAATTGTTCATCCCGGTCTGGGCGGCGATGGCCCGCACGGTCAACGTTCCGGTGCCTTCCGCACCGCCGGCAAGCGGCACGCTTCCACCGGAGGGCACTGAGGACGACGTACCGGGCACCGGGGTTGTTCCGTTCAGCGTGTACCAGATCGTCGAGCCGGATCCGCTGTCGATCCTCACCGAAGTGTCGTTGTCGAAAGTGCCGGACGACGGATTGAATATCGGGTCAGCAAGCCCATCGTACTGCACCGTGTAGGTGACGCCGACCATCCTGCTCTGGAACATCTCGGCCTTCACGGCCATGGCCCAGATGGTCACGGTGGTCGACGGACCCGTCACCAGGATCGGTCCCGTGTAGGGGGTGCTCAGCTCGCTCGGCGCCGGCTGAGTGGGGCCGCTCTTTATCACATAGTAGATCGCTGCATTGGAGGTCGTCGTGGAAATCGTCACGCTCTGATCCGTCCGGAAAGGGGGGCCGGCAGGAGGCGAAAAGGTCGGCGCCGCGGCCTGGGGATACTGCACGTTCACCGTCGCGCACATCACGACGCTCGGCTTCATGTTCGGCCCTATGGCGGTGGCTTTTACGGCCAGTGACTTTGAACAGTTGTCAGCCGTCGGGGCCGCAATGGCCAGCGTGATCGGCGATCCGGGGACATAGCGGCTGGTGTGCGGGTCTCGTGGATCCGGAGTGCTGCCGTCGGTTGTGTAGTAGATCACGGAGCCCGGTGTGTCCGTCTGGAGGGTGATCGTGGTGTCGGAGCTCGTAGTCGCCGCTTCCGTGTCGGAGAGCGTGCCGCTTTCCGCGGAAGAGGAGTAGGTGACGGTGGGGCCTGCCGTCATGCCGGGGCTGGAAGGGTCCACCACGCCCGCGTTGCCCGCCCACCCTTCGCGCGAATACTGGTAGGGAAGCGGACAGCCGGCGGCCAGGGCCACAACGAGCCCCGCCATCAACAGGCGCATCGCGCGTGGGTGCCGACCTCGTGCAGGCTGCCCTGCGGTCGACTGCATTTTATCCATTCACTTTCTCCTGGTATCGAGTCTATCTCACGCATCACCTCCTTTCAACCCGCTGACAGAACCGGTCCGTGTGTGCTACTATGTGCAGAGGAGTACAGGGGTGAGAATCCGAACAAAGATCGTCGCTATCGTTCTCCCGCTCCTTGTGGCCGGCCTCGTCATCGGGGGCATCTCGGCGTCTTCCCTGGCAAGAAACTCAATCACGCGCGTCATCGTCAGGTTCATGAATTTCAAGACGGACCAGCTTGCACAGTACATGGACAGCCAGTGGAGGATTCTCGTGGAGAACCAGATGAGCGCGCGCCAGGACATGGTGCAGGCCGCGCAGGCGGGCGTGGAGGCCTACGCGCGCAGCCTTCTCCTGAGCGACACGGAGCTCGTCTTCGCGCTCGACGCCAATGGAAATGTGGTGATGGCCACGGGCAAGATTTCCCCGACGGAAGAGGAGAAGAAAGCCCTCCTGGCCACCGCCCTGCCGGGTGACAGGACGCTTGCCACGGTCAAGATCGAGGGGACGGAGCGGGTGGCAAGCCGCTTCGCGTTCGAGCCCTTCGGCTGGACCGTTTTCACGACCGAATCCCGCTCGGTCTTCTACAGCGACGTAGCCCGCATCACCTACCAGACCCTCATCCTGATAGTCGGCGCCTGTCTCGTCGCGGTCGTGCTGCTCTTCTTCTTCGTGCGGCACTTGACCGGCCCCCTCTCCCGCACGGCGGGAACGATGAAGCAGATCATCTCCTCGAACGATCTGACGGCCCGGGTTCTCGTTGACTACAGGGACGAGATCGGCGAAATGTCCCAGACATTCAATGTCATGATCGGAGAGCTGGAGAAGGCGTACGGGCGCATCAAGGGGTTCGCCCTCCAGGCGGTCGTCTCCCAGAAGAAAGAGTCGAAGATCCGCCACATCTTCCAGAAGTATGTCCCGCAGGAGCTCATCGACAAGCTGTTTGCCAATCCCGAGTCGATGCTCGTGGGGGAAAACCGCGTTCTGTCCATCCTCTTCTCCGACATCCGCAGCTTCACCACCATATCGGAAGGGATGAAGCCCGACGTCCTCGTGGCCGCCCTCAACCGTTACTTCCGCATCATGGTGGACATCATCATGAACCGGGGCGGGATCATCGACAAGTATATCGGGGACGCCATCATGGCGTTCTTCGGCGCGCCGGTCCAGCACGAGGATGATGCCCTGCAGTCCGTGCTTGCCGGCATCGAGATGCTGGATGGCCTGGAGGTCTTCAACGAAGGCCAGAGGAGTCTCGGCGAGCCGGAGTTCCACATCGGGGTGGGCGTCAACTATGGAGAAGTGACGGTCGGCAACATCGGCACCGACAAGAAAATGGACTACACGGTGATCGGGGACATGGTGAACGTTGCCTCCCGGCTGGAGGGGCTGACCAAGCGCTACCACCAGCCGCTTCTCATCACCGAGATGCTGCGGGAGAAGGTGGACGGGGCGGTGCTCGCACGGACAGTGGACTCGGTGGCGGTCAAGGGCCGCCACGGCGGCATCCGCATCTACGGCGTGCGCAAGGATCCCTCCGAACAGGAGGAGAAGGCCATCCGGCTGCACAACGAATCCATGGAGCTCTATTACCAGCGGCAATTCGAGGAGGCTGCAAAGGGATTCCGCAAGGTGGAGAAGCTCCTGCCGGAGGACTACCTGGCGCAGGAGTTCGTGAAACGCTGCAAGCGGATGGCGGCAGACCCCCCGGGCCCGGACTGGGACGGCGTGGAGATCATGGAGACCAAGTAGGGCAGGACAATGCGGCGCCGATTGTTGCTCCTCCTGCTCATCCTCCTTCCCACGCTGCTCTTTGCGGCCGAGCCCGGCCGCAAGGCCGCCCTTCTCATGGCCCCCCTGAGCGCGGCTGCCCGGGATCCCCTCGTAGAGGACATTCTCGCCTCCGAGCTCACCACTGTGCTGCAGAACGCCGGGCTCACCGTGTCCTCCGGCCGGCTCGCGGTCCCCAAGGGCGCCGATCAGCCGCAGCTGCCCCAGGAAGAGCGCATCTCCTATCTCCTGCGCGGTGTCGATGCCACCGGGCAACGACGTGATAGTGGCGGCGTTCTATCTGGCCCAGGGGGAGGAGCTGATCATCCAGTTCGCCCTGTACGACCCAGCCGTTCACACGATGCTGGGCGGCGTGCTGACACGGGCGCGCAAGGGCCTCACCCTGTTTGCCAGCGTCACGGCTGCGGTTGCGGACTTTGGCCCGGCAATCAAGCGCTACGTGGAGGGCGGGTATCGTGTGGAGCCGCCGAGCGGCATCGTGGAACGGATCACCGTCTCGGGACCGCCGGAAGGCAGTCGCGTGACCTTTGTGGACCGTGAGGTCGGGACCGTATCCGGTGGAAGCCTCGTGGTCCCCTACACCCAGTTCGAGATCGGGACCACGATACCCGTGAGGGTCCAGAAGGAGGGCTATCACAGCTTCGAGGGGGCCTACCCGCTCATGACACCCCAGGTGGAATTGCGGCTCCCCGCACTGCGCCGTGAGACCCGTTTCGATGCGCAGCTGGTCTGGAGCTTCGGCCTGGCAACCGGCTTCGGCTTCGGCGGGAGAGTCCACCTGGTGCCGGATGCCCTGTTCGTCGGCTTCGAACACTACCGGACAGTACAGCCGGGCACATTGTGGGGCACGCCGGTCCGGCACTACGATACAAACGTCCAGATCGGGGAGTACGTTATCTTCCCGTACACGTCGATCATCCGCGTCCATCTTGCGCTGGGAGCCGGGGTTATTGTCACGGACGTGGCGAACCTGCAGGGCAGGGACTACACGGACTTCTACATCCTGGCCGGCGATCCCACCGCGGAGCTCACACTCGGCCCGGTGAAGATTTTCCTCCGGCCGGATCTCCATTACGCGCTCGGGATGGGCTACAATCTGCTGGGGAGGGCCTGGATCCGCACGCCGTACGGATTGCCGCCGCTCACCCTGGGAGTCCGCTATTCATGGTGAGAAAGCCCGGCTTCCCGATACTGGCTCTGATTGCCGCGCTCGGTCTTGCCTCCTGTGAGATCTTCACCGTCACGCCCTTTCCCGATTTCGTGAGCAAGACCGACATATCGATTGACCTGAGCCACGAGATCAACGCAATCGTCGGAAGAGAGACCAATATCTCCTACCAGCTCACCGTGGTGGACAGCGCCGCGCTGCCGCCCCGGGTGCTCCTGCTCGTCGAGCCGCCGTCGAGCGACCCGGACGTCGGCTTCAACTACAAGGGCCAGCTCATCTTCATGGATCAGGACCTCAACGTAAGAGGCCGGGCGCGCACCGGCTCGTCGCTCGACTACTTCAGCAAGCCCTTCGGGTATGCGCACGACGGCAATGTGCTGGCAGGGTATACGGTCCTCACGAATGACGGGGGAACCACGCCGGTCGGGACCCTCTCACCGCCTCCGGGCCTGGAGGGGTTTGTTCTCACCAACGGGATTGAAACCGATATTTTCGCAACGCCGTCGGGCAAATATGCGTCCTTCGACCTCTCGTACATCGGCTACCAGCTTGCCGGTTGGGGAAATGTCCTGAGCGCCGGCACGCTCCCCATCCTGCCTCCTGCGGCACGGCCTTCCCCCACGGATCCGAACTACGCAAACCTCGGCTACCAGCTCATAGGGTTGGCATACAACAGCGCGAGCCAGGAGATCGTGTTCGTCCTGTCTGAACCTTCTGCGGGCCGCATCGTGGCGGCGCGCCGCGACCGGGCCACCGCGACAGACGGCCTTGGCGTGTCCCTCGTGTCTTCGGCATCAAGCTGGCCGGTGTCCATCGACGTGGACAGGCCCGCCCTCTTTGCCGATGTGGACGGCTTTTTCCTGGTGCGGCGCGATGGCTGGATGGAACGCTATGCATGGAACGCTTCGGGCCTTCCCCTCGCGCTGGTCGGCAGCCCGGTCAAAATCGTCGGGGACAAGTCCTTGAGCCGCCGGTACGCTTTCCTGGTTCCGCAAACGGGTGGACCTTCCTACATGTACCGCTTCGATCCCAGCTCGCGGGTCCTGACCCGGTACCGGAGGTGGTGGTAGTGCGTGCCGCGTGGCAGATCCTGGCCCTCGCTCTGCTCATTCTCGGCGCTGCGGCGGCCGGCGCCCAGGATGCGGCACAGCCTCCCGCTGCGCCGGAGGGCACGCAGGCCCCTGGTGCTGCCCCGGAGGCTGCGCCGACACCTCCCGCGCAGGATGGCACGCAGGCCCCTGCGGCCCCGGAGGCCGCGCCGACACCCGCCCAGGCAACAGGCTCGTTCGGCAGGCCGCGCTTCATGGTCTATCTGTTCGAGGCGGAACAGGACACGCTCTCGGCCGAGGAGCAGTTCATCCTGTACAACTCGATTCTCGCCGCGGCCGCCGAAGCCAACCCGGACGTGGTCATCCTCGAGTCCCCCGACCAGAGCGTTCCGCGGACAAAGGAGGGCAAGGAGGAGCTGGCGCAGCGGGTGAAAGCCGACAGCTGGCTTTCCGTCGTGGCCAGCGGCGGCTACGGCAACCTCACGATACAAGCCGAGACATTCGACATCCTGCGCCAGGAAACCTTCGGCCAGGAGATCATCCGGCCGGGATTCGTCGTGGATTTCAGAACGATCTCGCGTGGTTTCTGGAACGGGATCGTCACGGCCATCCGCACCTCGTACAGCCGCGTCGTGGACCTTTCCACGCTGACGGTGCACGGACAGCCGGGCTCCGAGCTGGCCGGTGTCCCCGGCGGCCCGTACCACATCGACAAGACGGGCACCCTGGTGCAGAAGATTCCCTACCCGTCGTCCTTCCAGATGCGCGCGCGGGTGCCCGGCTACTATGACGTCCAGCGGCCGCTCTCCCTCGGGATCGATCCCCTCGAGGTGGACCTGGGACAGGTAAAAAAGCCCCGGTTCGGCGCGGAGGTGCGGCTGAGCAGCTTCCAGTTCCCCGGGGTCCGGTTCTGGGTTTTCATTCTCCCCGCGGAAGTGTTCGTCCGGCTCGGCCTCACCACGCAGCTCTTCGGTCTCTACCCCATCGACAATGCGGCGAATGTCCTGGTCGTCGGCGCCCCTCTCAGCTTTCTCGAGCTCGACGCCGGTTTGTTCATATCCCCCGCGGAGAATCTGTTGAGGTTCTTCGTCGGGGCGGGGGGCTACCTCCGATTCTCCCATCCGCCCGCGCCGGGCTTCCATATCGACAGCGAGGCTGCTCCGGGAGCGATCACCCTGAGCCTCGGCGGTGAATACTCCCCCTCGAGGCGGCTCCGGTTCGTTTTCGAATACGAGCCGGCTTTCATCCTTGCCTCGAATCCGCAGCAGTTCATCAATCTGACATTTGTCGCGAACAGTTTTCCCAGCGGCAAAGTCCCCGGCTACGTCGTCCTTCCCTGGGGTCTGTTCGACTTTCGGAATTTCTACCTCGGCTTGCGGATCGATTTCTAGAAGCGCCGGCGGGGCACCCGCCTGCGGTTATTGCGGGGCGGCCTCCGCCCGGGCAAGAACGCCGTCGATCGCCGTCAGGATGGCCTTGAGCCGCTCGTTGCTCCCCGCATTTTCCATCTCGAATTGCAGAAGCTGCCGGGCCGCCTTTGGGGAGGGCTGCTTGGCAACACTCTCCAGGATCTGCTGCGCATCGGCGAGGGCGGCGGAAGAACCCGCGGTCTGTGTCGCGGCATAGAGAGCATTGACCCGCTCGGCGACGTCGGAGAAGAGCCGCCTCACCGAGTCGTCCCGCAGGAACTTGTTCAGCTCCTGCCGGGAAGCGGTGGTGGGGTCCTGGGGGTTCGACTGCCGGGCGGTCTTTTCCTGCTCCACGTATCGGGCATAGGTGGCGCGTGCCTGGTTGACCTGCCCCTCGAAGACGAGGAGCGCGTCGAGGCGCTTGTTGAGGTCCTGGCGGGTCGTGTTCACCCGGGCCGCCAGCGCGTCCAGCTCGGCCACGCGCTGCGTGCCGGCCTGGGCCTTTTCCGCCTGCAGCTGCGTGATCTGCGACTCGGCATCGGCAAGCTGCTTCTTCAGCTCATCTCCCTGGCTTGTGATGGCGTCCGTCACCTGCTGGTCGGCCGCGGGGCCGGCGGCACCCCGCAGGAACGCCTGGCGCTCGGCGGCGAGGTTGAGTCCTGCCTGCGCAGCCAGCGCATCCGTCCCCGCGCTCTTCCGTCCCGTGCGCGTGTATTCCGACATGCTGTAGCCGAGGACGAGCAGATCGGAGAGCAGCCGCGCCGTGTCCGGCTGGATCGATGGGGAGACATTCAAGGCAGCCTTGTAGCGGGCAAGGGCACCCGCGTAGTCGCCGGCCTTTACCAGCGCGACCGCGGCCTTCGTGTTTTCCTCGGTTTGATCGCGGAGCTGCTTCTGGAGATCCGCCACCGCGGCATCAACGAGCGCGGCCGATGCTGTCTGCACCTCCGGCATGGCGCCAACGAGCTCACGGTACAGGTCGAGCCGCGCGGGCCCCGCCTGGCCTGCGGATGCCTGCTGGGAAAGGCTTCTCATCCTGCTGAGAAGCTCCAGGTCCGCGGTGAGCGTTTTTTCACCTGCAGCGGCCTGCGCCTTCAGGCGGTCTTCGAGCATCGTCCCGAGCTGGTTGAGCAGAAACACCTCCGTGCGCACCCGGTCGGCGAGCTGGGGCACCGCGCGGACGCTTCCCTGCTGGAGATAGGCCTGGAGTGAACGGACCTGCGAGAGGGCCGCTTCCAGGTCCGCCGTTCCCAATGCGTCACGGATCCGCGCGACCTGGCCTTCGATCTGGTTCTCGACGGCCTGCACCTGCTCCTGCTT
Source organism: uncultured Spirochaetota bacterium (assembly GCA_963734545.1). Classification (GTDB taxonomy): domain Bacteria; phylum Spirochaetota; class Spirochaetia; order SZUA-6; family Fen-1364; genus Fen-1364. The sequence goes on from CAVTHO010000005.1 coordinate 145,690, forward strand.
GCTGGTCAGCCCGGCCAGCTCGCGCTGCGCCGCCTCGAGGTTGACCGAGGTCTGCGCCCGCAGACGGTCGAGCACCTGGGTCTTCTGCTGGAGCTGGACCTGCAGCGTCACTTCGCGTTTCTGGTAGTCCGAGACGATCTGCTTCCGCTCCTGCTCGAGCTGCTGCAGCCGGGTCCCATATTCCGTGCGCAGACGGGTGATGTCCGCCTGGAGCTGCGCGCGCTCCGCTTCGAGCTGCTTGCGGTATTGCGCGAGCTGGCGCTCGTAGTACGCCTTGCGCTCGGCCTCGAACTTGGCCATGCGCGCTTCGATGTCGTCCTTGCGGATCCCCTCGGAGGTGAGGCGGGCCCGTTCGACGTCGACATCCTGCTTCAGCTGCTGGCGCAGCTCGTCTTCCCTCTGCTTCAGCTTCCGGGTGAAATTCTCCTCAAGGGTTCTCTGCTCTCCCTCGAGCTCGCGGACCTTGGTCTTGATCTCCTCGATCTCCTTCTCCTTGGAGGTGAGGAGCTGCCGGGATTCCTGGCGGAGCTCACGAATGAGCTTTCCTTCGATGCTCGCATACTGGGTGACCTGGTTCTGCACGTGACGCTCGTCACGCCGGAAGACGACGCTCAAGATGAGTATGGCGGCCGCGACGGCCACCAGGGCTGCCGCGTTGACGATAGAGGGAAGGAGCACGCCCCGTCGGGCGGACTCGAGGGAGAATTGCGCCGCTTCCACGGGGATCCGGTTCTCCGTGGCCACCTTCTCGATGTGCGAACGGATCTCTTCGCGTTCGGGGGCGCTGATGCCCGCTTCATTTTCCAGGGTCGGAAAGTCCTGCTCGTTTTCGGCCATCCCGCGTCCCATCCCCCTCCTCTCCTTTGTACCCCAATCTGTCGGGAGAGTCAAATCGACTTTGCGCGGTTGTGAAATACGCCCGGAAAGGGTAAACTCTCGCCTGACATGAGGCGCGTCTGGCTCGCTATCATTGCACTGCTGTGTCTTGGCGCCGTGAACCTTCAGGCCCAGTATGGTCTCGTCCTCCACACCGCGGTGAGCGAAGACCGCCTGAGCGTGGGAGCGTCGATCCGCCTGCTCGGCGTTGCAGCCGGCAGCCTGCGGCCGGAAATCGGCGCGGAAGAAGCGCGGGCAACTCTCACGCGGCTTGGCATCAAGCTGCCCAGGGATTCCGATGACAGTCCCATCACCTTCGGCAACTTCGCCTTTCTGCTCTGCCAGCTCTTCGACCTTCGGGGCGGCGTGATGTACGGGTTGTTCCCGGGGCCCCGCGCCGCTTTCAATGAGCTTGTGGTCCGGGGCCTGCTGCCGGCACATGCCCGGCCGGGTGCCCCGATCAGCGGGCCGGACGCCCTGCTCGTGCTGCGCCGTTTCATTCAGCCCCGTGGAGAAAGCCAGTGATGGCGCTCCGGAAGGTCCCGCGGCTGCAATCGAGATTCCTCATTCTGGTGCTCTTCGTCATTCCTTTGTTCGGCGCGCACGCGCAGTCGCCGGTGACCTTTTCATGGAAGGCGGACCTGGCGACGGCAAACACGCTGAGCGATTTGGGTGACGGGCCGGCCGTGGACATGCTGGATTCGGCCTCCCTGGGCTTTGAGCTGGATCATGGACTCGGCCGCGGCATCATGAGCTATCGGCTGGGCGGCCAGATCCAGTATGCGCCCCAGAGGATAGCGGCAGGCGCGCCTGCGGTTTCCGCCCTCACGGGCTATCCGCTGGAATCAGGGCTGAGCTACGAGCTTCCGCCGCTGAACCTCCTCGGGCTGTGGTTTCGTGCCGGGCTCGGGCGTCTGGACCTGGAGGAGCCCACGGGCCTGCTCCTCGACGACCCTGCCGCCGTGCACGAGAGCCAGCTTGTGGATGGTCTTCTCCTCGAGTTCCGGTATCACTGGTTCTACGGGTCCCTGGGCGCCGGATATCTCGGCCTGCTCGACAGGCGGCTGAACAGGGTCCGATTCACGCCGCAGGACTTCATCGAGCTGGACGACGCATCGCAGTACTTCGCTCCGCCCCGGGGCCTGGCGGTGCTTCGGCTCGAAGCTGAAGATCTGTTCGCCGGTCAGAGCTTCGGGCTGTTCGGCATCGGCCAGAAGGACTTTCGCGATACTGGGTCGAAGCTCGACAGCTGGTACGCGGGAACGGCGGTGCGCGGACCGATCGCCCTCGGTTTCCGCCATACCACGAGCATGGTCCTGGCGATAGTGGTGCCTTCTCCCGGCACGCCGGGTGCAGGGCTTCTCCTGTCCTCTCAGGTGGCCTACCGGCTGCCGGGGAATATTCTTCATGAAGCCTGGTTCTCCCTGCTCTGGGCGAGCAGCGACGGGGGAGGGCTTGCCGAATTCCCCGCGCTTGCCGGTCCCGCGGTGAGCACAGGCTTTCCCGTCCCTCTGAGCGACATTGTTCGCCTCGAGCTGGGCATCGACACCACCTTTGCAGTTCCTCCGGCCGTCACGCCGCTCGGCCTGGCGTTCACGAGCCAGCTTCTTCTCAAGCCGAGCGGGCAGGTGCCGCCGGGATTCTCGTTCAGGACGGCAGGCTCCTTTATGGGCACGGAGCTTGGGCTCACCGCCCGGTACGAGCCGATCCAGGGACTGCGCTTCGACGCGCGGGCCGGCACGCTCATCACCCTCTCCGGCCCGTTTGTCTCCGTGCGCCTGGAAGGCAGGGTGAGCCTATGAGCACGTGTTTCAGGCTGCGGCATCCGGGCTGGATGCTGGTCCTCGCGCTCCTGGCGGGCGCCACGTCCTTGGTGGAGGGCCAGGCCCTCGAGGTGCAGCAGTCGAGCGGATTCGTCGAAACGCTTCTTCCGGACCTCGGTTGGCGCCAGGCGGTCCTCGGGCGGCAGCTGCCCCCCGACGCAGTAGTGACATCCTGGCTCGGTGCCAGCGCCCGGCTCACTTATGGCGGGAGCGTGGTCACCCTCGGGCCGCTCAGCCATCTTCGGATTCTGTCCGTGGGGAAAGACCTCGTGAGGCTGTCCCTGGAGGCAGGAACCGTCACGGTGGAGTCCTCTACGCCGGCGTGCGAGATAGAGTTCCGCGGGCTGATGGTGCGGATGGAACAGGGCAATGTCACCCTGACCGACGGCGTGCTCAGCGTGAAGGCGGGCACCGCGTCGCTGCAGGGGGCCCAGGACAAGCCCCTCACGTTCGGCCCGGGAAGCACCTTCTCGCTTCTCACCCGGTCCACCGGTCCGGTTTTCAAAGGCGACTACCGATAGTCATCCGGCTGCCGCGCCCGTGTGTCGGGCTGGAGCGGCGCGTTTTTCGCGCGCCGAATCCGCGAAGCCGATAAAGGTTGACAAATCCCTGCCATGGTATAAAAAGGGATCTGATGCCCGTCAAAAATCCGTTCCTCCTCTACCTGCGCTCACGGCTGAACTCCGTCCTCTCCATCTCGGCCGCGTCCCTGGTGCTGCTGTCACTTCTCTTCCTGAGGCCCCATGCGCTGGTTCCCATTTCCGTGATCCTTCTGGCGTACGTCGCTCTCACCTTCGCTCTCTTCTTTTCCCGCAGAGGGGCCCGGGAGGTTGTTGCCGAGAGTGAAGAGGACAGGCTGAAGAAGATCCGGCAGAAGATAGACGCTCTTGCAGAAACCCGGGAGCGTGTTGCGGTCCTCAGGATCGGAGACCACCGCATGGCCAAAGCGATCGAGTACTTCCTCCAGGAGTCGGGCTCCTACCTGGAGAAGTGCCGGGAGCTCTCCCGCTACTCGCCTCTTGCCAACGAGCGCATCGAGCGTGTCCTGGAAATCTGCCAGGTTTTTCTGGGCGAGCGTGACGAGGCCGCCACTGCCAGGAGATACGACGTGTCCGCCGAGAGCGGTCTTCCCGCGCGCGACATGCCCGCTGAACCAGGCGGGGCGGCAGCGGACCCAGGGGAACAGCTCGCCAGGGACATCACGGACTGCGCCGGGGTCATCAGGGAACGTATGACCGAGGACCTGCTCGGCCTGAGCGGAGAAGCCCGCCTCGCAATCATGAAAGAACTGGAAAACAACAAATGAAAAGAAGAGCTCTGATCGGCGTTCTCATTTTCTGCGCGGCCTCCTGGGCGGCATCCGGTCTCAGCGTCGTGCTGGAGAGCGTGGAGACGGACGTGGTGGTCCGGCCGGACGGCAAGGCTGATTTCTTTGAAAGCCTGGCATGGCAGGCCACGGGCGGGCAGATGCACGGTTTCTATTTTGAGGGCGCTGCCGTGCGGCCCGTGTTCAACCTCGACCAGTGCTATGCCGACCTTGCCGGCAATGTGCGCGTCGGCCTGGCTATCCGGGACCTGGGCGGCGGCAGGTACGACGTGGTTCTGGCAGGCGGCCGCGGGTTCACGGGCGCCGCAATGTACTTTCTCGCCTATGGCGGGGACCTGGCCGGACCGAAGCTCATCGGCCTGACCAAATCCGCCGACTTCGGGGAGCTTTTCTATTTCGACTGGGCGCCCGAGCAGTGGGACCAGCCCCTGGATCACCGCACGATCAGGATCGAGCTCCCCATTCCCGTGAGCGGTCAGACAGTCGGGCAGGACGTGCTCACGCAGGCAGGATTCCGGACCGAGCCGTACGTGAATCAGCAGAACAGCATTGACGCTTTCGGCTCGAAAGGCGCGGACGGCAGGTACTACCTCACCCTGAGGTTCAATCAGCAGAACGTGCGCGCGAAGCAGGCGCAGAGACTCCAGTTTTACCTCAAGCGGTCCGCCGTACCCATGCAGGAGGGGGTTCTCACGGAAAGCACCACGTCGGGAGGCACCGTCTCGACGACCGGAACGCAGCCTCTGGCGGAACCGACCACGACCGAACCCGTCCCCGCGGCCCCGCGGATGCAGGCCGGCCCTGTCGCAACGGCCGTGACGCTCGGCGTGCTCCTTGCCCTGGTCATCCTCCTGTACTGGCTCAAGGCCAGGGGATACGGCCGCACACTGGAAAAAGTGGAAGGCATCCGCTGGGCCGGGGACAACTGGATCCCGCCCAGGCTCTTCGCGGGCACCTATCAGGTCAAGGGCAAGATCGCCGAAGACCTGCACCCGGTGGAGGTCGCGCTCCTTCTGGAAATGCCGCTGCAGAAAGTGGTGGCCATCATGCTGGAAGGTCTCAAGCGCCAGGGCATCATCGAAGTGGTGAAGGAGGATCCGCTCGAGATAAGGATTCTCACCGCAGCGAAAGGCGGAAAGCGAGTACGAGGAGCTGTTCCTCCAGTCATTCGACACGCGGGGTCTGGTGCTCTCGGGCGTTCTTGCCGATTTCTTCGAAAAGGTGCTCGCAAAGCTCCAGGAGAAGATCTGGGACTGCGACAGCGACGCCACCAGGGAATACTACAGAAAGAAGCTCGAACAGAGGGTGGAGACCGAGCAGGACCGGGTCCAACCCTACTACTGGTACTGGTCGTCGTACCGATGGATCTACTGGAACACGGCGGTCTACTCGCAGGTGCACCTGCCGCCGGATTTCTCCGCGGGCTACCAGGCACTTCATGGCCTCCGCGTCCTGCTTCAAGGGATGCTTTCGCCCCGGCGCAGGCCACGACGGGCGGCGTCAACGCCTGCTACTCCGCGTGCCACAACGCCTGCCATTCGGCATGTCACCAGGCCTGCCACTCGGCATGCCATTCCGCCTGCCACTCGGCATGCCACTCGGCGTGCGTGTCGGGGGGCGCGCATTGAAAAGATCGGCAGGGCAGATACGGTCGCCGGGCCCGGGCATCGTCTCCGACATTCCGCGGTCCGCTCGCTGGGATGGATCGACGAGTTTTTCCGGGAAGCCAGGGACCATATCTTTGCCCGCGAGGAGGACGGGGTCGTCATCCTGCCTCCCAACCAGGTGTACAAGGCAAACTCCACCGGCATCGCCATTGTCACGCACATGTGCGCCGGGGGGAAGGCGGCTTCGATCCCGGGGATCGCGCAGGAAGACCGCGCGCGGCAGGTCGCGGCCTTCGTTTCCGACATTCGCGCGCTCTACCTCGGCCAGCCCGCCGAAGGCGGCCGCGCGCCGTATGAAGATGTGCCCTACACTTTCCAGTACACGAGACTGCCGATCCTCGGCGAGATCGCCGTGACCTATCGATGCAACAATGCCTGTGTCTTCTGCTACGCGGGCTGCGGGACGCAGGACACCGGGCTGCGGGACGCAGGACCCGGGCTGCGGGACCCCGAATACCGTCCACGGCGTCGGGTGCGCGGGCACGGTTCGAGCGGTGACCGGTGGCGACGCGCGGGAAATGAGCCTTGCGGAGATCGAGAAGGTCATCCACGTATTCAAGGACGATGCGAAGATCCCCTTCTTCTCATTCACGGGCGGGGAGCCGCTCCTGCGCGAGGACCTCGAGGACATGATCCGGCTTGCACGACGCGCGGGGCTGCAGGTGAATCTCATTACCAACGGCACGCGGGCGGACCGCCGCAGGGCGCGCAGCCTTTTCAAGGCAGGGCTTCGCACGGCGCAGGTGAGCGTGGAAAGCCTCGACCCGGAAACCCACGACCTTCTCACGGCGAGGCCGGGGTCCTTTCCGAAGACGCTGGAGGGCATTCGCTGTCTGCAGGCGGCGGGCATCTCGGTGCAGACGAACACCACAATGACCGCGGTCAATTCGCCCGACGCCCCGCGCATGCCGGCATTCCTGAAAAGCCTGGGAGTGACCAGGTTTGCCATGAATCTCTATCTGCCGGTGTGCGCGCCGCGCACCGGGTGCGGGGACCCCGGCCATCCCCGGGTCGATGCGCTGTTCATTCCGTACACGCGCGCCGGGGCCATCATCGAGAGCGTGCGCATGGCCGCGCGGGCACAGAAGATGACGTTCTACTGGTACTCCCCCATCCCGCACTGCCACTACAACACGATTGCCCGCGGCCTTGGAAACAAGTCCTGCGCCGCAATGGACGGCCTCCTGTCCGTGTCCCCGACCGGAGACGTTCTTCCCTGCTCGTCCTTCCCTGAGCCGATGGGCAACCTGCTCTCGCAGGGCTTTCGCGAGATCTGGTTCTCTCCCCGGGCAGGATACTTCAAGAACAAGCGCTACGCGCCCGCCGAATGCGAAGGGTGCCCGAGCTTCACGGCCTGTCAGGCGGCCTGCCCCCTGTACTGGCGCTACGCGGGGACATCGGAGATTCGCAATCGGGTGCCGATTGTCCAGGAGAATGTCGCATGGAAATGAAATTCAGCGTCACCCGGCTCGCGTTCCCCGCGCGCATGGTCGTGTTTGCAGGATTCGCGGCGGGCGGGCTTGCCCTGCAGGTCCTGTTTCCCGGCGGGTTCGGCTTTCTCCCCGGTGTGCTGCTCATGGTGCCCGGGCTGGTCTTCATGGGCGCCAGGAATTTCAGGAACAAGCCGATGGATGTCGGCCAGGAAGATTGGCAGCCCGCTTCCGTGCGCGAGTTCGACCGGATCAAGAGCAACCTGCAGCTCACTCGGGAGAAGCGCTACTCGGTGATCTACCGCACCGGGTTCGGGTGGTTCATCGCCGTGGTGCTCGCCGCGGCCGCGCTCGTCTTGGGGACGAGCGGCTTCCGTCTCGGCACCCTGGTGTGCGTGGATGCCCTGGTCCTCCTCATCCCCTTCCTGTTCACCGGCAACGTCTCGCTGTGGACCCCGCAGGAGCTCGCATTCCGCATGCGCGTATTCGAGCCCATCCTTTCAGCGGAACCCGCGGAGGGCGGCGAGATCATCATCACTCCTTACCTGAAGCTGGACAAGAACAGCACGGGACAGCAGATCCCTGAAGACATTCGTCTGATGGTGGAGCCGCGCCGGAAGCCCGCCGACTTCCTCGGTGTGCAGCTCCAGGTTGCAGTGAACAAGGGCCCGAACGGCAATGTGCCCTACATGTACGCCGTCTTCCTCTGCAAGGGAAAGGGCACGACCTACCAGGCGCTCGCCGCCGCGCGCTTCGGCGACTATGTGCACGAGCCGGGAGGAGACAAGGAGTACGGGTACATCGTCGTGCGTCAGGAGACCTCGGGCACCGGCTATGCCACCACGGACGCGGACGTGCGCGACCTGTACGACCTGGTGAAGAGGACGCTCCTCTCCCTGCCAAAGGCCTGAGGGCACAGACCTCTCACAGCCCGATAAGAGCTGCAGCCACGTAAGGGGCAATCCCCAGAATCGCCGCAAAGGCCTTGCGGCTGGGCTGGCTGGCCCGCGAATCCCACTCGAACAGGAGAGCGGCCAGCGCGAAGCTGAGCAGGGCGCCTGCGGCCAGAACGCAGATCGAGAGCACGGGAATCGGCTGGGCGGCGCCTCCCGTTCCGAGCGCGGCAAACACCTTCATGCCATGGGTGGCGGGCAGAAGGAGCGAGATCCGCTGCAGACCCGAGGGCAGCAGGGAGGACGGCACCATGAGGCCGCCGAGAATGATCGAGGGAATGTAGACGAACTGACCGACCAGAATCGACACGGTCGTGTTCCCGGCGGCCACGCCGACAAGCACACCGATGCCCGCATATGCCGCGTAGGAAAGGACCGCCGCCGCAATGAAGCCGGGGAGGGACGTCGGGAGGACCCCGCCAAAGAAGCGCGCGCCGGCAAGCGTGATGATGAGGGTGATCACTGCCATGTGGACCGCCGTTCCCATCACGGGGATGGCGAGAATCGACGCGGACGGCACTCCGTTGATCCGGTAGCTCCTGAACACGCCTGCCTCCCGCGCGGTCACCAGCAGGCTGGGCAGGCTCAGGAGCGCCGCGCACATGAAGGCAAAGAGCACCATGGCGGGTATCATCGTCTGCGTGAAGCCGGGGTTGACGGATGCCATCAACCCGCCGACCAGGACGAAGAACACCAGCGGGAAAAGGTAGAACATCAGCAGCTTGGACCTGTCCCTGACGCCGGTCTTGAAATCGTACGCGAAGTGATGGAGGAATGCCTTCATCGCGCTGCTCCTTTCGTGCCCTGTGCCGAGGTGAGCTCGAGGAACCGTTCTTCCAGGTCGGTCGTTCCACGCGCAGGTCGACCAGGGGGTCGCCCGCCTGTTCGAGCCATGCAATGATTGCGCTCACCGCCTTTCCCGGCTTCTCGGAAGCGTACAGCGTGTATTCGTCGGTCTGACCCTTGTAGACGGCATCAGGAAAGTCGACGCGCCCCGACTGGAGACTGCGGCCCTCGGTGGAAACCGAAATACGGGTCATGCGGTTCCCCGCCGCCGTGAGCTGCCGGGGGCTGCCCATGGCCGCGATGTCACCCCGCAGCAGGATGGCGGCGCGGTCGGCGAGCTTTTCGGCCTCCGCCATGTCGTGCGTGGCGAGGATCACCGTGGTGCCCCTGGGCGCGAAGCTCGCCGATGAGGACGTGCAGGTCCGCGCGGGACTGCACGTCCAGGCCCGCCGTGGGCTCATCGAGAAAGAGCACCGCGGGATCGTGGGCAATCGCGATGGCCAGGGCGAGCCGTCGCTGCTGCCCGACGGAAAGCTTCACGTATTGGGCGCGCCGCTTTTCCGAGAGACCGAGCCTCTCGACCAGGTCCTGCCTGACGGGCACGCCGTGATAGCTCGAAAAGAAGCTCATCGCTTCGTCGACGGTCATCGCCGCGGGGAGCGCGGAGGTCTGCAGCTGCACGCCGATGATGTTGCGGAGCTTGCGCGGCTGCCTGTGCGGATCGATCCCCGCGATCGAGAGGCTGCCGCCGTCCGGGTGGCGCAGGCCTTCCAGGCTTTCCAGCGTGCTGGTCTTGCCGGATCCGTTCGGACCCAGAAGGGCGAATATCTCCCCCTTGTTCACCTCGAAGCTGATCCCCTTGACCGCGATCGTGTCCGCGTAGCGCTTGACGAATCCCCGGACCGTCACCATTGCGTCACGCACTTCTCTCTCCCTTCTTCTTTCTTTCCTTCCGGAAAAAGGCCCCCCCGGCCTCGCTGAGCAGGCTTCGTATCCTCTCGTCCGGAAGATCCAGCACGCCGCTCGAGATCATCGAGGCAAGACCGTGCGTGAAGATCCAGCTTTTCAGTATGCGGGCATCCTGCATCGACACGGGGACCTGATCGGAAACGGGGACCACGGTCCTCCCGGACCTCACTTTCCCCAGCGGATATGCCGCGCGGCGGCGCCGGACCCTGCGCGCGTCCGGCCGCGGTCTCTCCACGTACAGAAAGCGGAAAAGATTCGGCTCGCCCCGGGCAAAGCTCACGTAGCCCACCGCGATATCCAGGGGCTGTTCATTCGCATAGACGCGCCCCTGGAACTCGCGCATGAGCGCCTCCGCCCTCTTTCTCACCGCCGCCTCGATCTCCCGCATGGACGTGAGGCGGGAATAGATGGGCATTGTGGATGATCCCAGCCTCCCTGCGATGCGCCGGGCCGTCACGCTGTTCCAGCCCTCTTCCCGTGTGAGCGCGAACGCCGCCTCGACGATCATCTCCTGCGTGAAGGAAACCCTCTGCGTCATGCATCCCTTCCCTTGTAACAACTGTTATTAAAACTAATGTTATCATAACAAAGGTTATATGTCAAGTGAAAAAAACAGGCTGCGGAGGACGGGGCCGCGGCCAGTGTCCCGCTGCCTACCGGGAGCTGTCCGACGTAATGGCGCGCCGCGGCCCGCGCGCCGGGGTGTACAGCTGCCTGCCGAATGCCTGACCCGCAATCGCGCCCGCAACGGTGACGCCTATGGCGACGATGCAGCCGACAACGATCTCCTGGAGCCGAGCCTGGCGGATGATCTCCCCGGCAAGCGCCCAGACGACGACTGCGGGGAAAACGAGCTCCCGTTGATGGAGCGACATGAACACGGACAGGGCGGCCGTCAGGAAGGAGAAGATCACGGCCCAGCCGATGGGCGATACACCCATGCCCTTGAATCCGGCCCAGGGGAGCAGCGCCGCCGCGTTTGCGATCGTTGAGACGCAGATCCAGGCGAGATACAGGCTGAACGGCACGAGCACGAACAGGCGCTCTGTCCATCGCGGGGTGGTTCTCCGGCACTCCTCGCCGCGCTGGAAAAGGTAGATGGCGCTGAGGGCGAAGAGCAGCACGAGGATCGCCACCATGCTGAGAAAATAGGTGCCGAAATGCCAGGCGAAAAGCCAGCCCGCGTTCGCCAGGCATGTCGCGGCAAACAAACCGTCCGTGGCGCGGATGCGCGGATTGTTCCACTGCGAGGGAAGAAGCTGGTACACGGCGAAAGCGAGCAGGGCGAGATAGATCAGGCCCCAGATCGAGAAGGCATACGCGGCAGGCTCGAACAGGACGTGGAAGCTGTCGGCAATCTCACCCGGTGTGCGGCCGTTCAGGGGAAGCACAACCGAAACGACATTCACCGCCAGAACGCCGGCGAGCAGCACCCAGTTGATGACGCCCCATACCATCGCCCTGTAGCTCACTCCTGCCTCCCTGGTACCGACGCCTTGATAGTAGGCTGAACTCTTTTTGACATATTTGACCATATTGAGAGAGTGTAGCACCTTGAGAAGATGCAATTCAGGGTCAGCCGCCAGTTTTGCGGATGATGGCGTCGTGCCTCGCATTTCTATGCATGCCGTCCAATATTTTCCCCTCGCGCCCCGGAACGGCGGTACTTTATATGCATCGAATCGTCACTGCGCTTTCCCAGGAGACCCCCCATGAGCATTTCCGATCTGAATGCGGCCCGGGCCGAGCCCTCTGTGCCGCCCGTCCCCCGCCTGAAGCCCCGCGCGGAGAAGCCCGCGTGGGTTTCCTCGCTCAAGCAATTCGAAAAACCGGATACGCTGAAGGTCGCTCTGCAGCTCATCGACACGTTCGTCCCCTACGCCGCCCTGTGCGTCCTCATGTACCTGACCATGACATGGGGTGTGCCCTACTGGGCCACGCTCCTGGTCGCCGTGCCGGCAGGCGCGTTGATGCTGCGGTTGTTCATCTTCTTCCACGATTGCTGCCACGGATCGTATCTCGGCTCCCCGCTCGGCATGCAGATCATCGGCAACATTCTGGGCGTCATCGTATTCACCCCGTATGCGAACTGGCGCCACTCGCACGGGGTGCATCACACCACGGCGGGCAACCTGGACCGGCGCGGCGTGGGCGACGTCTGGACGATGACCGCGGAAGAATACGCGGCCAGCACGCGGTTCAGGCGCCTGCGGTACAGGCTCTTCCGCAACCCGTTCATCATGTTCGGGCTGGGGCCCATCTATACGTTCCTCATCATGCATCGCTTTCCTTCCCGGCATTCAAAGCCGAACCAGGTATTGAGCGTGCTCTTGACGGACCTCGCAATCGCGGCCATCGTCGTGGCGGCCGGCTTCACCATCGGCATCAAGGCCTATCTGATGATCCAGCTGCCCATCCTGCTGTTCGGCGGCGCAGCCGGGGTCTGGTTGTTCTACGTGCAGCACCAGTTCGATCCCTCCTACTGGGAACGGACCGAGGATTGGGAATCCATGGAGTCCGCCATGCAGGGATCTTCCTACTACAAGCTTCCCAGGGTGTTTCAGTGGATCTCCGCCAGCATCGGCCTGCACCACGTCCACCACCTGCGGCCGCGGATTCCCAACTACAACCTGCAGCGCTGCCTGAACCAAATCCCCGAGCTGCAGCTGCCGAATCCGCTCACGCTGGGGAGCAGCCTGAAATCCGTGCGGCTCAAGCTGTGGGACGAGAAGCGGAAGCTCCTGCTCAGCTTCCGGGAGATGGCTCTGCAGATGAGGCAGAGCCGGCCAATGGCATAGCGCATCGCGGTACCCTGCGGATTCCGGGCGGACGCGTGCCGCCCCGGGCCCGCGCCTACTGACCCAATGATCCCTGGAGGATATCAGCGATCTGCCTGATCACCTCCTTGGGAATCGAGCCGATGCGCGCCTCCGCCCTTCTGGCCAGCGCCTGGAGGTCTTCGATGGTCTTGCGCGATTCGTTTACCTGCTCGACGGCGGCCTTTGCCTGGTCCTTGATGGACTGGTAATCGGCGAGCTGCGCCTTCAGTGCCGCGATCTCGGCTGCCTGCTGGTCCTGGATCGCCTTGGCTTTGAGGTCCACGTACTGGGTCGTGGCGAGAAATCCAAGGAAGCCCGAGGTCGCGCAGCCCGAAAGGGCAACGGTCGCAAGAATGATGACTGCCAGAAGCTTTTTCACGGTGGTCTCCTTCCCCGCAAATCCTACCTGATGACTGCCGGGCCGTCCACCTTTCCTGCCGCGTGACAGGCGCGCACGCAGTGTTAGTATTCGGTTAATTCGATACCGGGAAAGCTCGAAATTCGCATCATGTGTCTTTCAATCGTGTCGATTATGGGGTTACATTGCCGTTGGCATGAACGAGCTGATCACGATCGTGGAGGATGAGGACGATATCCGCGCCCTGGTCAGCGCAGGATTGAAGAAGGAGCGCTTCCGGGTGCGGGAGTATGCGGACGGCAAGGGCTTCCTCTCCTCGCTGCGCGCGGAAAAGCCGGACCTCGTTGTCCTGGACGTGATGCTTCCCGACACGGACGGCTTTGCGATCTGCCGCGGCATGCGCGCCGACAGATCACTGGCGGCAATACCCGGTGATCATGCTCACCGCCCGGGCGGAGGAAGCGGACCGGGTGCTGGGCCTGGAGCTCGGCGCGGATGACTACGTCGTGAAGCCATTCTCTCCGAAGGAGCTGGCAGCACGGGTCAAGGCTGTCCTTCGCCGCGCGTCCCCGGAGACGGGCACGTCCCGGATCGAGGTGGCGGACGGCCTTCTCATCGACACGGACACCATGGAAGTCACCCTCCATGGCACGAAAGCTCGAGCTCACGCAGGCTGAGTTCCGCATTCTCCATCTCCTTGCAGCGCGCATCGGCTGGGTCTTCTCCCGGGAAAAGATACTCGATCACCTCTGGGGGAATGAGAAGAACGTGACCGACCGGTCGGTGGACGTGCACGTGAAGCACCTGCGCGACAAGCTCGGTCCAGCGGGAAAGATGATCGTCAACATACGGGGGGTGGGATACAAGCTTGCCGCTCCGGGATCGGGGCAGCGCGCGGCGGAACGAAAATGAACAGACGCATCTTCCTGCGGGTATTTGCCGGATACGTCGTGTTGAGCCTGCTCGCCGTTCTGGTCTTTGCCGTTTATTTCCTGCGGGTCGCACGCGGGATCTCCTACGATTCACTGACACGAGGGCTGGAAAGCGCGGCGCGCACGGCATTGGTTTCTGTTCTGCCCCTCATGAGACAGGGGCGGAGCGCCGCCCTGGACGCGCTCGCGGCCGCGGTGGGCGCGGAAGGCCGCGTACGGCTCACGGTCATCGATCCACGGGGAATCGTGCTGGCCGATTCGCAGCAGGACCCCGGCAGCATGGAGAATCACTCCAATCGACCCGAGGTTGCCGCTGCTTTCAATGGCCAGGTGGGTATGTCTTCGCGCTTCAGCGGCACGATCCGTCGATGGATGATCTACGTCGCGGTCCCGGCCAAAGACAGGGACGGGCGCCTCGCGGGGGTCGTCCGCGCCTCCACCTACGCAGAGGAGCTTGAAGCATTGTCACGCCGGGAACGGGGAAGTCTCGTCCTCTTCTCCTGCCTGCTTCTTGGCGCGTGCCTGCTGTCAGCCCTCCTCCTGTCACGCACCATCTCCTCCCCGCTCAGAGATCTGGCCCAGGTTGTCGGCCGGTTCGCGGCAGGGGATTTCGGGGCCCGGCTTCATCTGCGCCGGCGTGACGAGGTGAAAGCGCTTGCCGACAGCTTCAACGCCATGGGCGAGCGCGTGCAGTCGCTGTTCGAGGAGAGGGCGCAGCGGATGCAGGAGCTGGACGGCATCTTCTCCTCCGTGCAGCAGGGAATGCTCGTGCTGGACCGGGATGGAAAGATCGTGCGCCATAACAAGGGATTCGAGAAGCTGGCGGCTGTCCTGCCCGTCGAAGGACGAACCCTCTGGGAGGTCGTCCGGGCGCCGCGGCTCACCGAGCTCGTCCAGGAAGCGCGTATGACGGGGCAACGCCAATCCGAGGAGGTGGAGATCGGCGACAGGTACGTCCTCTGCACGGTGGAGCGAATGGGAGAGCGGGAAGAACTGATCGTTGTGCTCAACGATACGACCGACCTGCGGCGCCTGGAGACGGTCAAGCGCGACTTTGTGGTCAACGCGTCGCACGAGCTGCGCACGCCGCTGACCTCCATCATGGGCTCCCTCGAGATGCTGGAAGGGACGCCTCAAGGGGAATCGGCCCGCTGGGTGGAGACGATCCGCCGCAATGCGGAACGCATGACAGCGATCGTGCAGGACCTCCTCATGCTTTCGGGCCTGGAGCGGGGGGCGGAGCTCTCCGCGGACAGGGTGGACCTCGCCCGTCTGATCCGGGACGTGACGGGCATGTTTGCTCATCGCGCCGATGCGCAGAAGATCGCGCTCGTGCTGAGCGTCCCCGCCGAGCTTCCCCGGATCAAGGCGGACGCGTACCTGCTGGAGCAGGTCCTGGTGAACCTGATCGACAATGCCCTGAAATACACCGAGGAGGGCGAGGTGCGCGTGCTCTGCGCGGCGGAAGGCGCGGACCAGAATCCGCGGGTCCGCGGCGGGGATCCGCATCGATGTTGTCGATACGGGGATCGGCATTCCCGAAGAAAGCCTCTCCCGGATATTCGAGCGGTTCTACGTCGTGGACAAATCCCGCTCCCGAAAGCTGGGCGGGACCGGACTGGGGCTGGCCATCGTGAAGCACATCGTGCAGAGCCACGGAGGCACGATCGAGGTGGAGAGCACGGTGGGAAAAGGAACTCGCTTCATCGTCCGGCTCCCGCTGAACTAACACAAAACTCACACAACCTTCACATCGGCTTAACCGAGTCCGGCGAACCTGGATACGCACGTCATGCACATAAGGAGGAGACGATGAAACCATCCAGGATCGCAGTTGCAGCCCTGCTGCTCTGCGCGTCAGCCGCGCTGGGCTTCAGCCAGTCCGTCGAGCTCGTCGGCGCGGGAGCCACCTTTCCCGCCCCCTTCTACACGAAGCTCTTCGACGAGTACAACAAGCAGTTCGGCGTCAAGGTCAACTACCAGGCCATCGGGTCCGGCGGCGGGCAGGCCCAGCTGAAGAGCAGGACCGTCGACTTCGGCGCCTCCGACGGGACCATGAGCGATGCTGACCTCAAGGCAGCCCCGGCGCCCATTCTCCACGTGCCCATGGTCGCGGGCTCGGTCGTCGCGACCTACAACCTTCCCGGAAACCCCGAGCTGAAGTTCGCCCCGGATGTTCTGGCGGACATCTTCCTCGGCAAGATCACCCGATGGAATGACGCGCGCATCGCCGCGGCGAACGCCGGCGTCAAGCTTCCCGGCTCGCCGATCACCGTGGTCCACCGCTCAGACGGCAGCGGAACCACATTCGCGTTCACCGATTATCTCTCCAAGGTGTCAGAGGAGTGGAAGACAAAGGTCGGCATGGGCACCTCGGTCCAGTGGCCGGCGGGCGTGGGCGGAAAAGGCAACGCGGGTGTCGCGGGTCTGGTGAAGCAGCTTCCGGGGAGCATCGGATACGTCGAGCTCATCTATGCCCTGCAGAACGCCATGCCCTATGCGTCGATAAGGAACAAGGCAGGCACGTTCATCAAGCCCTCTCTCGCCACCACGAGCGCGGCATTCAAGGTCGCAATCCCCGACGACACGAGGGTCAGCGTGACGGACACGGCCGCGCCGGACGGCTACCCCATCGCCACCTTCACGTGGATCCTGCTTTACAAGGAGCAGAGCTACGGTAATCGGCCCCGGGCAAAGGTGGATGCCACTTTGAAGCTTCTATGGTGGATGATCCACGAGGGCCAGAAGTATGCCGAAGCGCTCCAGTACGCCGCCCTTCCCCCCGCTGCCGTGGCCAAGGCGGAGGCGGTGCTGAAGTCGGTCACCTTCAACGGCTCACCTGTTTTGAAATAGAAATCGAGGAATGATAAAATGGCGGCGGCCGTGGAAGGCAGGAATGAGAGGAGAGCGGGCTTCCGATCAGGCGTTTCGAATGACGCTCAGCATCGGGGGGATCGCGGTGAGCATTCTGCTCGTCGCGATCTTCCTTTCTCTCCTGCTTGCCTCCCGGCCGGCGCTTGTTGCGAACGGCTTCCGATTCCTCACGGGAACCGACTGGGACCCCGTCACAAACCGATTTAACGCGCTTCCCGTTCTCTTCGGGACTCTCGTCACGTCACTGGTCGCGCTCCTCATCGCCACAATCCTCTCCATTGCCCTGGCCGTCCTTCTGGGTGAATATTTCAAGACCGGCCCTTTCGCGTCGATCATGCGGACGTCGGTCGAGCTCCTTGCCGGAATCCCATCGGTGGTCTACGGCTTCATCGGGCTGTTTTTCCTCGTGCCTCTCATGCGGGCCCTTCAAATGGCGCTCGGCATGCCTCCCATAGGGGTGGGGATCCTCACCGCGGCGGTGCTCCTCGCCTTCATGATACTTCCCTATGCCGCGTCGATCGGGAGAGAGATGATCCGCCTGGTGCCGAGTGATCTCAAGGAGGCGGCCCTTTCCCTGGGCGCAACCCCGTCCGAGACGATCTGGAAGGTGACCCTGCCCTATGCCCGATCGGGCATCATGGGAGGAATCCTGCTCTCCCTCGGCCGGGCGCTGGGGGAGACAATGGCAGTGACCATGGTGATCGGCAACGCCAATGTTCTTACCTGGAATCTCCTCAGCCCCGGAAACACGATGGCGAGCGTGATTGCCAACGAGTTCAGCGAGGCGACCTCGGAAGTCTATCTGGCGAGTCTCATCGAGGTCGCCCTTCTGCTTTTCGTGATCAGCACGCTCATCAACATCGTGGGCAAGATCATTCTGAACAGGATGGCACACGATGCCTGACGCGGTGATCCGCGGACGGCTCCGGCAGGATCTCCTCTTCCGCGGCGTCGTGCTGGCCCTTTCCCTCCTGGCAACGGTCCCGCTGGTGCTCATCCTGGCGTTCATCGTCGTGCGCGGAGCATCTTCGATCAACTGGGCCTTTCTCACCGAGCTGCCGAAGCCTATTGGCGAAACCGGCGGGGGCATTGCGAACGCGATTGTCGGCACCTTTATCATCATCGTCGTGAGCACCATTATCTCCGTCCCGTTGGGGGTTATTGCCGGCATCTTTCTCTCGGAAAGCGGGAAGACCCGGCTGGGCGCGGTAGCCCGCCTGTCCATAGAGACCCTCATGGGCATCCCTTCGATCGTGATCGGAATCGTCGCCTACGTCTGGATCGTGCGGCCGATGGGGCACTTCTCCGCGCTCTCGGGGGGGCTCGCCCTCGCAATGATCATGCTTCCCGTGATCACGTTGTCCACGGAGGAGACGCTCCTGCTCATCCCCGTGACGCTGCGCGAGGCGGCGCTCGCCCTCGGCGTGTCCTATACGGGGACGATTCTGAAGGTCATTCTTCCCGCAGGCATGAGCGGCATCGTCACCGGCACCCTCCTCGCCGTGGCGCGCGGAGCAGGGGAAACGGCGCCGCTCCTGTTCACGGCTTTCGGCAATCCGTTCATGAACGTCGAACATCTTGAAGCCGATGGAGTCCCTTCCCCAGACGATCTTCTACTACGCCACGAGCCCCTACCCCGAGTGGCATTCCCTCGCATGGGGTGCCGCATTCGTCCTGCTGGCAATCGTTCTCACGCTGAATATCGTGACAAAGCTGGTGACATCGAGATGGAAGACCCAATTCTGAGCGCCGAAACGACAATCCTGGAAACGCGGCACCTCGTGGCCGGTTTCGACGGGAAGGACGTGGTGAAGGACATCTCCATTGCCGTTCCCGCCGGCAGGATCACGGCAATCATGGGGCCGTCGGGCTGCGGCAAGACGACCTTCATGCGGTGCATCAACCGGATGCACGAGCTGGCGGCGAACGCGCAGGTGACCGGGCAGGTCCTCCTGGACGGGGAGGACGTGTACCAGCTCAACCCCATCCTCCTGCGCCGGCGCATCGGCATGGTGTTCCAGAGACCGAACCCCTTCCCGACCATGAGCATCTACGACAACGTGGTGGCCGGCTACAACCTGAACGGCGCGCGCCTGCCGCGGGTGGACCGGGACCGCATCGTGGAAGAGACCCTGCGGCGCGTGACCCTCTGGGACGAGGTCAAGGACTCCCTGTACCGGCGCGGCACCTTCCTCTCCGGCGGCCAGCAGCAGAGGCTGTGCATCGCCCGGGCCCTTGCCATGAAACCCGAGATCCTCCTCCTGGACGAGCCGACCTCCGCGCTGGACCCGAAGGCCACGGCTGCCATCGAGGAGCTCATCGTCTCCTTGAAGGGCGTGGTCACCATCGTGCAGGTCACGCACAACATCCCGCAGGCTGCGCGGATCTCCGACTACACGGCGTTCATCCACCTCGGCGAGCTGGTCGAGTTCGGCCCGACCAGGACGCTTTTCACGGTGCCCCGGGACAAGAGAACCGAGGAGTACCTCTCGGGAAAGTTCGGATAGGAGGGGCCATGCCCATACCGGAGATGGACGCGCTGAAGGCACGCCTGGTTGCCTACGGACAATTCGTCCAGGAAATGATCGAAAAAAGCCGCCGGGCGCTCGTGGCCCGCCAGGCTGCGCTGCCCCGGGACATCATCGAAACGGATGAGCCCCGGGCCAATCGGACGGAGATCGACCTGGAGGCCGAGTGCACGTCCCTCATCGCGCGGCACCAGCCCATGGCCAAAGATCTCCGCACCATCCTCATGGTTCTGGGGATCACGAATGACCTCGAGCGCATTGCCGACCACTCGGTGAACATCGCCGGGGCCGTGGGGGACCACATCAACGGCACTCTGCTGCGGCCCGATGATACGGTCCTCCGAATGTTCGAGGAAACGATCCACATGGTGGACGGAGCAATCCGCGCATTCATCGACGAGGACCCGGCCCTCGGCCAGAAGGTCTGCGAGTCGGACGCCACGGTAGACGCGCTGGCCACCCGGATCCTGGACGGGCTGAGCGCATCCATGACCCGCGCGCCTTCCACTGTGCCGGAAAACCTTGCCCTTCTGAAAATCGCGGGAAACCTCGAGCGAATAGCCGACCTGTCGACTAATATTGGAGAAGACGTGATCTACATGACCGAAGGCCGGGTGATCAAACACCACCAGGAAGATGTAAAGTAAGACATGGAAATCTACTTTCTTCGACATGGGGATGCGGGCGCTGCGGAAGGGTGGAAGGGCAGCGACGCCGAGCGGCCTTTGAGCAAAGAGGGGACGGCACAGATGGAAAAAGAGGCCGCGGCCATCGCGAGACTGCGCCCGGCACTGGATGCGATCCTCACGAGCCCGCTGGTGCGTGCGCAACAGACAGCGCGGATCGTGGCAAAGAAGCTGCGCCTCGCGCAGGCCCTGGTCGTGGAGGAACGCCTTGCGCCCGGGTTTGCCGCAGCAGAGCTCAAACGAATCCTGAAGGAGCGCCGCGGCTCCCGCGGGCTGCTGCTGGTGGGACACGAGCCGGACTTCAGCAGGGTCATTTCCGCCTGCATTGGCGGGGGGAGCGTCGAGTGCAGGAAAGGGAGCCTCATCCGGGTGGACATGGATGACCCGGCCGCCCTTTCAGGTGTCCTGGTGTGGCTGCTTCCGCCCCGCGCGCTTGCCCTGTGAGCGTCGAGATCGAAGCGAAATTCCGCATCCCCCGGCGCGCCACGTACAACCGGATCCGCGCCCTCACCCGGATCGGCGGGTATTCTCTTCTCGAGGGACGAATGGAGAACGTTCTCGATGTGTACAGGGACACTGCGGAACGCACGCTTCTCACGGCCGGGTATGCCTGCAGGTGCCGCAGTCGGGAAGGCCCGTTCCTCATCACGGTGAAGTCCGTAGCCCTTCCGCGCAGCGACGTGCATCGCCGGGAGGAGCTGGAAGTGACGATCCCGCGCCACGCCGCTCCCGCCGCATGGCCTGATTCGGCCGCCCGGGAGAGGGTTCTCGGACTGATCGGCGGGCATCCCCTGGAGGAGCTGTTTCGCCTGAGCCAGGCCAGGTTCGTGAGACCCGTGGTCGAAGGAGATCGGCTCGTTGCGAGCGCCAGCCTCGACGAGGTGAGCGTCAGCGCGCGTGGTGCCGTGCGTCAGTGGCGCGAGCTGGAAGTGGAGCTTGCGCCGACAGGGACGGAGGAGGATCTGGCGGCGATCTCCACCTGGCTGCGGAAAGCTCTCAGGCTCCGTCCCGCGGCTGCCTCGAAGTTCGAAACGGCGCTTGAGATCACCGGCAGCCTGGCGCGCCGTGGCCGCGCGGTGAGCAGGAAATGATCGCGAAGCGCTCCGCGCCCCTGTATGCAACGTCAATCCAGGGAACCCTCCAGAAGCTCTTCGAGGAGGCGCCCCGTGTTGTGCTGGGCGCGACCGACCGTATCGTGATCCTGAGCGATCTCCACCTCGGCGATGGAGGGCCGCGGGACGATTTTCGCCACAATGCGGCGCTGGTGCAGGATGTCCTTCGAGACTACTACCTCGAGGCCGGATACTCGCTGGTGCTCAACGGCGACATCGAGGAGCTGCAGCGTTTCCGCTACGCGTCGATCCGGGCACGCTGGGGACCGGTCCTGGCGCTCTTTGAAGAGTTCCGACGGCGGACGGCGTTGTACAAAATCCTGGGCAACCACGACCAGGGGCTGCGCGTCCTTGCGCAGAAACGCTCCGCGGACTCCTTTCTCGACGCCATCTGCTTCACCTTCGATGCGGATACGATTTTTCTCTTTCACGGGCATCAGGCAACCATCTTCTTCGAGCGCTTCAACGGAGTTTCGGAGTTCTTCCTTCGATATGTGGCCAACACGCTGCGCATCCCGAATGTTCCCGTCCAGTACGAAAGCCGTAAGAAGTACCTGACCGAGGACCGGGTGTACGCATTCTCCAGCAGCCGCAAGGTCGTCTCGATCATCGGACACACGCATCGACCGCTTTTTGAATCGCTTTCCAAGATCGATACCCTGCGATTCATGATCGAACAGCTCTGTCGTGACTACCCTGCCGTTTCTCCCCGAGCGCGAAAGGCCATCGAAACCGCGATTGTTGCCTACCGCAAGGAGCTGACGCGGCTGTGGGAAAGGGACCGTGAAGACGGCCTGCGAAGCAGCCTCTACAACGAGCAGATCAGCATCCCCTGCCTCTTCAACTCGGGCTGCGGAATCGGCAAGCGGGGCGTGACGGCCATCGAGATCGCCGGCGGGGACATCGCCCTGGTGCACTGGTTCGACCGCACCCGCGGCGAGCGGTATATGCGGGAGAACGGAAGGCCTGCGGAACGGCTGGGTGCGACAAACTACTATCGCGCCGTTCTCAAGCAGGACCGGCTTCAGTACGTATTCACACGGATCAGGCTCCTCGCCTGAGAATCGGGTCCCGCGAGAAGTTCCATACCCCGCTCGAATAGGAAAGCTCGCCCCTCGGCAGAAACCGGGAGCGGGCGGGACGAAATCCGCCGAACACGTCGGCGAGGAGGGGAACCGAAATGGGACTAGAACCTGGCGCTGAAGGAGTAGTCGAAACGGACTCCAAAAGTCCAGTCATTTTTGTCGTAGAAGCCGGCCGAGACCGCGTTGTTGCCCTCGAACGCATTGAAGTTGGCGATCGCGTAGCTGAACATCGGATTGATCTTGAAATTCCTGGCCACCTGGATGGGGAGCTCGACGCCGATGGCGGTGTTGGGGTTGTTTGAGAAATCGACGAGGGTGTCGGTCACGAGGTAGATCGTCGGCGCAACGACGCCCGCACTGTACGTGAGCTGCGCATAGTAGGTAAGCTCGTGCTTTGCCGCCACATCGTTGATGTTCAAGGCAGCGAATTCATTTGTAAACGTGAACCCATATGCCGACACGGTGAAGTACCCGTCAACACTGATTCCTGTGGGTTTGGTCATGCCAACCTGCTGGGGAATCATCTGGCTTTCCGCGCCGACTTCAAGCTTGATATCCGGCCCGAGATCCGGTTTGACCACAATGGCGGGGATGAAATAGAGCCAGGGATCCTGCTGGTACTTCAGGGTTTGTGTCTGGCTGGCGCCCGCTGCCAGGGGCGGGAAGATCATGTAGTTGCCGGAGATGAAGCTGATGTCGGATTTGTTTCCGACCTGCAGACCCGCCCAGCCGAGGCCGGGAATCGCATACTTGACCCCTGCCAGGAGCATGCGCGCCCCGCCGTAAATGGCGACTATCTGCTCGAAGTTCGTGTAGGTCTTGCCGAGAGTCAGGGTGAGGTTGTCCATCGGAACCCAGTCGATGTACGCGTGGCGGAACTCGCCGTTGCGGGGGTCCAGCTCGAGAGTGGATTTCAAGCCGTCCGCAAGCTGAGCCCTGAAGCCGAGCCGGAGCTTGCTGATGGTGAAGTTGCCGAGCGCGGGCTGGTTCAGGCCCCATTCTGTGCCCGACATCTGATAGTCGAAGAACGTCGACCCGTAGATCTCGTAGTTCGTCACGGGTGCGGTCTGGGCGAACGCCGATGCCGCGACGAGCACAAGCGCGCCGATGAAAAGATGCTTCTTCATGCAAAACCTCCCTGGTCGGTAATTGCGCGGCAGGCAGCCGCGTGCCGCGCGGGACGACATTCGGCCGCGCGTGTTAGTCTTCCATGAAGGCAGTCTTTGTTTTCGGTTAATTCATTTTTGCCGCACTTGACGTATTCGACCCATTCTCCTTACTATGGAAAGAAATACGGACCATGCCCGCCCGTGGAGCGAAAGCGGTGGGACCCATTCCCCGTTCATTCATGTAAGGACGCATATGCCGAAAACTGCCGTCAGGTACGACGAGAAAGCAATCCAGACCCTCGATTCCCTGGAGCACATCCGCCTGCGCACAGGGATGTATATCGGGCGGCTCGGTGATGGCTCCAACCCCACGGACGGTATCTACATTCTCCTGAAAGAGATCATCGACAACAGCGTGGACGAGTTCATCATGGGGGAGGGAAAGGTCATCGAGATCGTCCGGAAAAAGGAGTCGATGGCGGTCCGTGACTACGGCCGCGGCATCCCGCTGGGCAAAGTGATCGACTGCGTGAGCAAGGTCAATACGGGCGGCAAGTTCAACGACGAGGTGTTCCAGTTCTCCGTGGGTCTGAACGGCATCGGCACCAAGGCGGTCAATGCGCTGTCTGCTGATTTCGAGGTTGCCAGCTTCCGCGAAGGGAAGTTCATGCAGGGGCTCTTCAAGACCGGCAAGCTCGTCAGCCAGAAGGAAGGCAGGGAGCCAAAGGCCAGAACAGGCACACTGGTCCGGTTCACCCCTGACCCGAAGATCTTCGGCTCGTATGCATGGAACGACGATTTCATCCTCAAGAGGCTGCGCTACTACGCCTACCTGAACAGGGGCCTGCGCTTCCTGTACAACGGTGAAACGGTCGTGAGCCAGGGCGGGCTGCAGGACCTTCTCGTGGAAGAGATAGGCGACGAGTCCATGCACTACGAGATCGCCCACTTCAAGGGTCCCCACCTGGAGTTCGCCTTTACGCACACGGCCAACTATGGAGAAAACTACTTCAGCTTCGTAAACGGCCAGTTCACCATCGACGGCGGGACTCACCAGACCGCCTTCCGCCTGGGGGTGTTGAAAGCCATCGACGACTACGCGGGGATCAACTTCTCCGCGGAGGACGTGCGGGAGGGGATGATCGGCGCAGTGGCCATCAAGCTCAAGGACCCCGTCTTCGAAAGCCAGACAAAGCACAAGCTGGGCAACAACGAGATACGCGGCTGGGTGGCGGAGGAGGTCAAGCAGCAGACACTCACATGGCTGCACAAGAACGAATCGGAGGCGAAGAAGCTCGTCGAGAAGATAAAGTCGAACGAGCGGATCAGGAAAGAGCTCTCCACGATCAAGAAGCAGGCGCGGGAGATGGCCCGCAAGGTGGAGATCCACATCCCCAAGCTCACCGACTGCAAGGTGCACTACGATGACTTGAAGGACAAACGGCGGGAGGAGACCAGCATCTTTCTCACGGAGGGGGATTCGGCCGGCGGTCCCATGATCCAATCGCGGGACGTGTATACCCAGGCCATCTTCTCCCTCAGGGGAAAGCCGCTGAACGTGTACGGCATGAAGCGGGACACCGTGTACAAGAACGAGGAGCTGTACAACATCATGCGCGCCCTGGGCATCGAGGAAGACCTGGAGGGCCTGCGCTACAACAAGGTGATCATCGCCACGGACGCGGACGTGGACGGCATGCACATCAGGAACCTCCTGCTCACCTACTTCCTGCACTACTTCGAGGAGCTGGTCCTGAAGGGCCATGTCTATATCCTGGAGACCCCGCTCTTCAGGGTGCGCACGAAGAATGAAACCGTCTACTGCTACAGCGAATCGGAGCGGGACGTCGCAATGAAGCGCTTGAAGGGAAACGAGGTCACTCGTTTCAAGGGCCTGGGGGAAATAAGCCCCGGGGAGTTCAAGCAGTTCATGGGAAACGACATCCGCCTCCTGGAAGTGCAGATCCAGTCCATGGGCGGCGTGCACAAGACCCTGGAGTTTCTCATGGGAAAGAACACGCCGGAGAGGAAAAAATTCATCGTGAACAATCTCGTGGCCGATGTGCTGCAGGGCGCATAGCATCGATAGAAGGAAGACACCGTGAGCCTGCTCAAGCCCCTGATGGAGAAGAACTTCCTCGAATATGCCAGCTACGTGATCATGGACCGGGCCATCCCCGATCTGCGGGACGGCTGCAAGCCGGTGCAGCGGCGCATCCTCCACACCCTTTTCGAAATGCACGACGGGAAGTTCCACAAGGTGGCCAATGTCATCGGGGAGTGCATGAAGCTGCACCCCCACGGCGACGCCTCCATAGGGGACGCCCTGGTGGTCCTGGCCAACAAGGATTACTTCATCGAGAAGCAGGGCAACTTCGGCAATGTCCTCACCGGTCATGCCGCCGCCGCCCCCCGCTACACGGAGTGCCGCCTGACGCCGCTGGCGGTGGAGACGCTGTTCAACAAAGCGCTCACGGAGAACATCCCCAGCTATGACGGAAGGCGCCAGGAGCCGCGCGAGCTTCCCGCAAAGGTGCCGGTGCTCCTCATGCTGGGCGCGGAGGGCATCGCGGTGGGGATGTCGACCACGATCCTCCCGCACAATTTCATCGAGCTGCTGGAAGCCCAGATCAGCATCCTGCGCGGGAATGACTACTCTCTTGCCCCGGACTTCATCCAGGGCGGCCTGATCGATGTGAGCGAATACGACGACGGCCGCGGAAAGATCCGGGTGCGGGCGAGGATCGAGAAGATATCAAGCGCCCAGAAGCTGGTCATCCGCGATGTGGCCTGGTCCACGACCACGACCGGCCTGATCGCATCCATAGAAACGGCCGTGCAGAAGGGAAAGGTGAGCGTCAGCACGATCAATGACTTTACCACTGACAAGGTGGAGATCGAGCTGCATCTCTCCCGCGGCGCTTCGGCGGAAGCGGTCATGGATCAGCTGTACGCGCACACCGACTGCGAGGTGTCGATCAGCTCGAACATGGTCGTCATCCGGAACGACCGTCCCGTCGAGGTCACCGTTTCCGAGTACCTGAAGGAGTTCACCGGCATTCTCAAGAAGCAGATCAAGGCGGAGCTCGAGCACGAGCTTTCGAACCTCGAGAACCGCCGGCACTGGCTCACGCTGGAACAGATATTCATTGAGAACAGGGTGTACAAGGCCATAGAGAAAGCCGCCACGGAAGAAGCGGTCAAGAAACAGGTCTTTGAGGGCATGAAGCCGTTCAAGAAGCTCTTCGTCAGGCCCATGACGGAGGACGACGTGACGCGCCTGCTCGACCTGAGGATCCGCCGGATCTCCGCCTATGACATCAGGAAAAATCGGGGCGAGATCACCGACATCGTGGCAGCCATCAAGCTCTGCAACGCCCGGTTGAAGAACCTCACCAAGACCACCATCGGCTGGCTGTCGGGTCTTGTGGAGAAGTACAAGGACCTTTTCCCGCGGAGAACGGTCGTGGAGACCTTCCACACCGTGGACAAGGTGGCGGTGGCCAAGGCGAACATCCGCCTGAGCTATGACCGGGAGGCCGGCTACTTCGGTTCATCGATGCGCGGCTCGGAGTTCGTGATGAACGTCACGGAGTACGACCGCATCCTCACCGTCACATCAGACGGCACCTATCGCATCATGGCCCCCCCGGACAAGGCCTGGATGCCCGGCGCTCTCCTGTACGCGGCGGTCTGGGATCCGGGGAAGGGAGAACACTTCGTTCTTGTCTATCGGGACGCGGC
The DNA here is from genome assembly GCA_963734545.1 of uncultured Spirochaetota bacterium. Lineage (GTDB taxonomy): Bacteria > Spirochaetota > Spirochaetia > SZUA-6 > Fen-1364 > Fen-1364. The sequence continues at coordinate 172,768 of CAVTHO010000005.1, forward strand.
CAAAGTGGCGTGGGGCAAGCGGGTGCACATCGAGCGGTTCATCACGAACAAAACCTATTCGCTGGTCAAGGAAGGATCGGTCGGCATCGACTTTCTGTCGGAAAAAAAGAATCCGGGCGTGCTGCAGCTCAACATGGTACCTTTCAAGCGTCAGAAGGTGAAGGCGGTCACCGTGGACCTGGGCAAGATCCCCGCCTGCGGCCTTGCCGCCCGGGGCCTGAGACTCTCTGCAAAGCCGGTGCAAAGCGTGCAGCTCCTGCCGGGCAAAGAGAAACCATCACGAGCGGAAAAGAAGTAGCGTGCCATTCCGGGCCCGTTGCGGCCCGCGCGCTCAGGAATCTCCCGCGCTTCCGGTAACGGGCGTCTGCCGGACACGATCCTTCAACACACGGCTGAAAGCCATCCTGGGCGCCTGCTCTTCCGGCCTGGCCTTGAGCGTGATCTTTTCACCCGTGGCAGGGTTGATCCCGACCCGCGCTTTCCGCGCCGGCCTGAGCCGCAGGGACAGCCGGCCCATCTTTCCCAACGGCACCCGCAGACCGAGGAGAAGACCCGATTCGAGCATCATGAGGTAGTCATCGATGAGCTGCCGGGTCTGCTTCTGGCTCAGCTCATTCTTGCGCGCCAGGTAGGTGACAATGGATTTCATCGTGAGCTGCTCGGGGAAATCACGGCCGGGCCTGGTCACCGTGCGATTGATCCTGACAAAACCGTTGGTGAGGAATATCGTCGCCTCCCGGATCCTCTTCTCCTGCTCATCCGCAGGGACCGCCGGGTCACAGGCGGCAATCTTGAGCAGCGCGGAGGTGCTCGCCACAGGTCCGGCGCGCAGCCTCGCAGCCTCTCCGAGGGCCAGGTCGGATTCGAGTTGTCCCTCCTCGGACATTGCGAGGTGCGGGACGTCGGTGCGAAGCTCGATGCTCGCGTACTCGGTCCTCCGCCCTGCGCCGGCTTCCCCTGACGGCCCCAGGCTGAGCAGAGAGCCTGACCAGGTCAGAAGCAGGGCGCCCCGGGGATCATCGGCGGAAAACCGGTCCAGCTCGCGCATGTCCAGCGCCCTGATCTGCGCTTCGAACATGTCTTTCTTCTCGAACCACACCCGCGCCATTTCCGCCAAAGAGTCTTCCGTTTCCGGGAGGCCCGAGCTCCTGATGAGCCCCTGCAGATGGGCCCTGATTGCAGAACTCAAACCGCGCGCGTTCTCCGTCATGGCATCCCCCTGCTGAAAAGGTAGTGTGCTTTGCCCGCAATCTCAACCCGCGGCCCTGGTCGGTAAGCAGGCCGGAAATGGGCTATACTCGGCACAGGAGGAACGCATGAGCGAACACCTTGACCTGATCCCCGTCGAGATCCAGAGCCATATCCGCCAGATCACCAAGACCTCCGGACTTCCCGACACGGAGGAGTCGGTGGACATGATCGCCCAGGGATGGCTGGAGAAGAAGGACCGTTTCGAAAAGCTCCTGGCCCGCATGAGCCTCGAGGAGGTCGACCTCCTCGAGAAGACGGACCCGCGCGGCTGCCTGGCCATGACATACTCCGGCTCCCTCATCAACATCGGCCCCCTGCGCGAGGGAGGGAGAACCGTCCAGTATGCGAGCATCGGCCTGCGCCAGGACGTGCCGGAGATTGCCACGCAGGCAGGCTCGGAGCTCGGGGCCGATGTGGTGGAAGGCACGCCGGTCACATTCACGCAGGGACCCATCAGGAGCTCGTCCCCTGTCTTCAAGATCGTCGTGACCAGCGAAGACATGGACCTGGAAGCGCAGGAGCAGCAGATCACGAAGGCGACGCAGATACTCACGAAGCAGTTCGTGGAGGTGAACAAGGAGCTGGAAACGGAGTAGGCTTCCGCTGATGCGGGCGCTTTCTGAAAAGCTCCAGGAGATTTACCACCGCAGGGAGCCTCCGGATCGCGAGGCATACCTGGAGACTCTCTGGGCGGTGCTGGAAGTGCTGGGCACGGAGCCCGACGCCGTCCGGCCCGCGGACCCGGACTGGAAGCCGGGCGGGCTCGTGCTTCTGGACCGGGAGCTGCCGACGATCGTGGTGCCTGATCTGCACGCCCGGATGGATTTCTTCCTCAGCGTCATGGCCTACGAGGCGGAGGAAGGCAGAAAAACGCTGGACCTGCTTGCGGAGGATCGTCTCCAGGTGGTCTGCGTCGGTGACGGCGTGCACTCCGAGGGTCGGGCGGCCAGACGCTGGCGGACGGCAATGGACGAGTTCCAGGAGGAGTATCGGGTCCATGCAAGCATGGACCAGGAGATGCGGGAAAGCCTCGGGGTGATGAGCATGGTCATGGAGGTGAAGCGCAGCTTTCCGCTGCGTTTCCATTTCCTGAAGGGAAACCACGAAAACATCACCAATGAGATGGGCAACGGCAATCTTCCGTTCCGCAAGTTCGCCCTCGAAGGCATCATGACGCTGGACTACATGGAGCGCTTTTACGGAGAAGAGATGGTGAAGGCATATGCTTTTTTCGAAAAGGAGCTGCCTCTCCTCGCCGCCGGCCGGGGCTTCCTCATTTCCCATGCGGAGCCCGGCACGTTCTACGACCGGCAAAGCCTCATCGGGTACAGGCGGCATCCCGAGGTGGTGAGCGGGCTCACCTGGACGGACAATGACGAGGCTGAGGGGGGGAGCGTCCAGCGCATGCTGACCCACTACCTCGGAGAGGAAGAAGGGTCCCGCGGCTGGTATTTCACCGGGCATCGCCCCGTCTCGGGGCGCTACCGGCTCCGGGCCGACGGCAGGCTCGTCCAGATCCATGACCCCGAGAGATTCATGATCGCCCATTTGCCTGTCTCCTCGGAGATCGAGCCGGAAAGGAACGTCCGCGAAATCGAGTATCTCGCGGACGAGGTAATGTGAAATGGAAAAAACACCGGTACGCAGGATAGGGAAATACGAGATCATCTCGAAGGTCGCGGAGGGCGGGATGGGGGCCCTCTACAAGGCGCGACATCCCACCCTGGACCGCACCGTGCTGTTGAAGAAGCTCACCCTGCGAGGCGGGAGCCAGTTCATAGAGAGATTCAAGCGCGAAGCCCGCATGATGATGGACTTCAAGAACGACCATATCGTGCAGGTGCACGATCACTTCAAGGAAGGCCAACACTACTACATCGTCGAAGAGTACGTGGACGGCATCTCACTGGACGCGCTGATCCGCAGGGAGCGCTACCTCTCCAATGACGCGGCCCTGCTGATCCTCTACGAGGTGTGCAAGGCGCTGAAGTACGCGCACGACAAGCAGGTCATCCATCGGGACATCAAGCCGGGCAACATCCTGCTCTCGCGGCAGGGCGAGGTGAAGCTGGTGGACTTCGGCATTGCCACCTCCCTGGAAGACACCGAGGACGGGCTCACACGGGACGGGATGGTGCTGGGAACGCCCTCCTATATCCCCCCGGAACAGATCGACGATGCGAAGAACGTCGACCGGCGCGCGGACATCTATTCGCTGGGGGTCGTGGTGTACGAGATGCTCACGGGAAGAACTCCGTACCCCGGCTCCTTCACGGCCGAGACTATCCACCTGATCCACAAAGGAAAATACACGCCACCACACAAGCTGAATCCCGGCACGACGCGCCTGCTGCGACAAATAGCGCGCACGTGCATGAGGGTGAAGCCCCGGCGGCGCTACCAGGACCTGAAGGAGATCATCCGGCTGCTGGAAAAACGCATCAGGAGGCGCGACCCCGCTTCTCTCCAGCGCGCGGTAAGGAACGTGGTCGAGGGAAAGGAGATCGGCAGCCTGTTCAGGAGAAGGCGCACCTGGCTCGCCTGGCTCCTGCCCCTTGCCGTGCTGGCCTGCCTGCTCGCCGCCGGCGGCTGGTACCTGTACCAGCAGGGCTGGTGGTTCGAGACATTCGAGCCCGGGCGCTACGGGCTTATTGTCGTCTCCGCCGTGGTGGACGCCTCGTACAAGGAGCCCGACGAGATCTTCTTCCAGCCGGTGCTGTACCGGGAAGAGGATAATCAGCTCACCCGGATTACCGGAATCGACTTCCAGCTCCATCCGGATGCCGCGCGCACATCGTCGGACAGCTTTGCCCTCGTGTCGAGGAAGGTGTATCTGCCGGCCGGAAGGTACCGGATGAAGGTCAGCCTGGAAGGTGAGCTCTCCTGGAGCTCCTTCACCCTTGCGCCCCGCGTGGTGCAGAAGACGCTCGTTTCCACGGCGGGCGGATTGCAGATTACCGTCCGGCAGGGGAGCGGACAACGGCTCCTGGAGGTGAGCTCCACGGTGACGGATTCGGCGACCGGAGAGGACCTGACCAGCTCCGCCGTGCTGTCCGTATTCCTCTACAATCGCTGGATGCCGTGGAGCGCAACCCGGCCCCAGGACTTCACCTCGGGAGGGAGCTACCGGTTCCGGTTCGAGATGGAAGGCTACTATCCCCAGGTCTACAGCCTTGTCGTCAAGCCTTACCAGACGGTGCTGAGCCTCGATGTGCGGCTGGTGCCGCAGCCCGGAACGCTCAACCTGCTCTCCCGCGCTCCCGGGGCGGATCTGCTCCTGAACGGCTCAGAGTACTACCTGAGAGGCGGCAAGGACGGTCGATTCGAAAAGCTCGCGCCCCTGGAAACCGGCAATCGCCAGATACAGCTCGCCCCGGGCGACTACCGCCTGACGGTGCGCCGTCCGCCGGCCCAGGAGAAAAGCGTGAGCTTCCACCTGGGTCCCAAGGGGACGGTCTCCCTGAGCGTCGGATTCGACGCGCAGCAGGGAGTCCTGAACGTCGAGCTGAACAAATAGGGGGTACGCATGACCGCACTCGCTCGCAGACTCATTCTCCTGGCCATCGGATTGCTGGCAGGCATGTGCGCATGGCCGGTGGCAGAGCTGATTCTTTTTTCCCAGGCGGGATTCCCCTCCTACCTCGTCTTTTCGGCCTTCCTGGGAGCAGTCACGGGTGCCCTGATGGGCGCATTCTTCGGCACTGCCGAGGGCATCACCTCGCGCGTCAAATCCCGCATTCCGGCCGGGGTCCTGCTGGGAGCGCTCGTGGGATGCGTGGGAGGAGGCATCGGCCTCCTGGCAGGCCAGGCCGCCCTCTGGCTGATCGGCACCCTCGTCATGCAATCCTACGCCAGTTTCCAGCGCGTGGTCCTTCCGCTGTCGCATGCAATCGGCTGGGCCGTCCTCGGCGTGTTCGTCGGGGCGGGAGAAGGCGTGCGCGCCGGCTCCTGGAAGAAAATCGGAATCGGGATCCTCGGCGGCCTCATCGGCGGGCTTCTGGGGGGTTTTGTCCTGGAATACGGGCGGCTGCTCTTTCCGCGGGTTGGCTTTTCCCGGCTGATCGGCTTCGCGGTGCTCGGGCTCGCCATCGGCGGTTTCTACGGCCTGATCGAGCGGGGCATGTCCTTCGGTATCTTCCGCGTCCTGACCGGCGGCCTGAAGGGAAAGGAGTTTCTCCTCAACCAGCGGCGGATGCGCCTTGGCCGCTCGCCGCGGAACGAGATCGCTTTCCCCTCCTATGAGGACCTCGCGGACCGCCAGGCCCAGGTCCGTATTCGCAAAGGGGAGGTCGTGCTGGTCAACCTCGAGCCTCGACTTCCGATCCTGGTCAACGAGCAGAAGATCGAGGAATCCGCGGAGGGCCGCGGCGTGGAGAAGAGGCTCAAGCTCGGTGACGTGATCCGGATGGGCTCGGCCCGGATCTACTACAAATACGAATAAAGGGGGCTTCGCATGACCCTGAAACATCCGCGTGCACTGTTGCCTGCATTCCTGCTCCTTCTCCCGGGCGTCGCCTTCGCCCTCAATATCAGCCTGGCACAGATCGATGCCTCCCGGCTGCTTTTCACCCAGAACGTGCAGGTGTACGTCAGCGTGACCGATAACCAGGGGCTGCCTGTCGAGGGACTCGAGAGGGACGCCTTCAGCATCGCAGAGTCCTCCGACGGGGTGACCTTTCAGCAGATACCGGAGATTTCCGCATTCACCCCGAACGCGGGCGCGGTCACCGGTATGACATTCCTGCTTCTGATCGATGACTCGGGCAGCATGTACGACACGCTGGACAGCAGGGCCACCACAAACCCCCTGCTCATGCGCATTGCCCATGCCAAGGACGCCGTGCGCACCCTGCTCTCCGGCATGACGAATCCGGGCGACCGGGTGGGCCTGGCCTATTTCAACACGGGGTACCATCTTCTTTCCCGGCCCACGACCGACAGGGAGAAGATTGCAGCCCTGCTGGACGAAATCCAGCGCCCGACCGCTGAACAGGCCTACACCGAGCTCTACGCCTGCCTGACCCAGGCGGCGCACGAGTTCGCCGGCATCCCCGGCCGCAAGGCGATCATCGTCCTCTCGGATGGAGAGAACTATCCGTATGCCGTGCACGCAGGCAAAGCGCATCCTGTTTTCGGCAGCCGGATCTTCGCGTATGGGGAGCCCATCACCGCCAACCAGGAGGAAGGGAACACGGTCTATGCCGTCAATTTCGGAACGGGGAATGCTCCTGACCGGAACCTGAGGGACATTGCGCTCCAGACCGGAGGCAAGATCTTCGACGCGAGGAACAGGGACGAGCTGGCAAGCGTCTACGACACGATCCACCGGCAGGTGGCAGGGGAGTACCTCCTCACCTATCGGGCCACCCTCACCCCGGCAGAGAAGAAATATGTGCGGGCGCGCATCGCCGCGCCCGAGGGAGAGGCGTCCGTCACCCGGTTCTACTTTGCCAGCACCGTCTTCGGGCTCCCCCTGGGCAGGCTCACCCTGCTCCTGGTGATCCCCTTTGTCCTGGCCTGCCTCCTTCTCTGGGGCCTGACGCTCCTGCGGCTGGAAAGGAAGAGCGGGCCCGCCCGGCTGGAAGTGCTCCAGACCCAGGTGGGCCGCCCCGTCACACGGATTGTGCCGCTCACGACGGCAAAGACCGTGATCGGCGGCAGCCCGAAGGCGGACATGACAATCGTGGGTGCCCCGCGGATCAAGGAGCAGCACGCGACCATCCTTTTCGACCCGAAGAACAAGAGCTACACGGTGGTCGGCACGGGGGACATCATGGTCAACAATCAGCCCGTGAAAACGCGCACGCTGGAGTCGGGGGACGTGCTCGACATCGGCGGGGCCTCGATCGTTTTCGACGACGAAGGGAAGGGCGGCAAATAGCCGCCAAGCCGGGAGAATCAATCCGCCTTCAGCGGCAGAAGTCTTCGATCATGCCCAGGGCCACTGCGCTGCAGGCCCGCACGGATTCCAGATCGACCCATTCGGTTTCGCCGTGCAGGCCCATTCCGCGCGGGCCCAGTATCACCGCGGGAATTCCCGCCGCGGCGATCAAGGCTGAATCCATCCAGGCGCCCATGCCCGAGAGCATCGGCGCCTCCTTCGTGACAGCTTCCACATGGCGTTTCGCCAGCTCCACTATGGGCGCATCCCTCCGAGCTTCATAGGGTTCACGCGCAAACAGCCTCCGCAGAGTCGCCTTGAAGCCGGGATCTTCCCGCCCGATCCGGTCGAGCCTCAGGCGAAGCTCATTCTCGATTGCGTCGATGCTTTCGTCCGGAATCGTCCTGCGCTCGATGCCCAGCCTGCAGGAGGCCGGATAGCTGGACAGTTCCTGGCCGCCCTGGATCAACGAGGCGTGGATCGAGCCGGGGCCCAGAATCGCGTGGCCGCGGGATTTCGAGAGCCTGTTCGCAATCTCGCCGATCGCCACGAGAACCCTGCCCATCTTCGCAATCGCGTCCCGGCCGATATCGGGCCGGGACCCGTGCGCCGCCACCCCGTGCGTCTCGATCTCGAACCAGACGAATCCCTTGTGCGCGGTCACGATCTGCAGTCCTGTCGGCTCGCCCACGATGGCGGCATCCGCTTTCCACTTCTTCACGACCGCCTCGGTCCCGGCGCTTGCATACTCCTCGTCCACGACTGCGGTGAGGATTGCATCGCCGCGAAGCGGCAGCTCCTTCGCGTCATCGAGGGCAACCATGAACGCGGCGAGGGCAGCCTTGGTATCCATCGCGCCTCTGCCAAAGAGCCGCCCGTCGCGGATCTCGGGCTGGAACGGGCTCTGCATCCCGGCGACACCCACCGTGTCCATGTGCGCATTCAGCATCAACGATCTGCCGCCGCCGGTGCCCCGGGCAACCGCGACAATATTCGGCCGATCCTTTCGGCCGGAATCCTCGACGTGCACTTCGAGTCCCCGCCTGCCCAGCCAGTCAGCCACGTAGGCGGCAATCTCCCCCTCGCCCTTCGCGCCCGGCACCAGGTCGGGATTGACCGAGTCGATGGAAACGAGGCCGGCCAGGAGCTCGACACAATCGCTCTTCACAACCGGTTTATACCACGAACTGCGCCCCGCTGAAATGCCGAACCTTCCCGGGGAGCCGCGTCCCCTGCTATGATCGGCGCGGAGGAGGGACGGATGCTCTTCACCCCCCTGACGATTCGCGACCTCGTGCTCCGCAACCGCATAGTCGTATCGCCCATGTGCCAATACTCCTGCGTGGACGGCTTTGCCACCGACTGGCACCTGGTCCATCTGGGCAGCCGCGCCGTCGGAGGAGCGGGTCTCGTCATTGCGGAGGCAACCGCGGCCCAGCCGCGTGGAAGGATCAGCCCGCACGATCTCGGCATCTGGAAGGACGAGCATGTCGGCGCGCTCGAGCGCGTGGCACGCTTCATCGCCCTTCAGGGCGCCGCGCCCGGCATCCAGATCGCCCATGCGGGGCGCAAGGCATCGGTGTCCGTTCCCTGGGAGGGCGGCCATCCCGTCGCGGAGGCTGACGGCGGCTGGACGCCGGTGGGGCCGAGCGCGCTCCCTTACGCTCCCGGCTCCCCGATTCCCGACCCGCTCTCCGCGCAGGAGATTGCCGAAGTGGCCGCGTCCTTCGGGGCAGCGGCGCAGCGAGCCCTGTCCGCCGGCTTCAAGGTCGTCGAGCTGCACTTCGCGCACGGATACCTCGTGCACGAGTTCCTCTCCCCGCTTTCCAACATCCGCACGGACGCGTACGGAGGCTCGCTCGACAATCGCGCGCGTATTGCGCGCGAGATCGTGCGGGCAGTCCGGGCCGTCTGGCCCGAGCGCCTTCCCTTGTTCGCCCGCGTCTCCTGCACCGAGTGGGCGGAAGGAGGATGGGATATCGAGGAATCGGTGGAGCTGGCGCGTGTTCTGAAGACGGACGGCGTCGATCTGGTGGACTGCTCCGCCGGCGGCAACATCCATGGCGCAGCGGCCCCCTCGGGCCCGGGCTATCTCACTCCCTACGCGGAGAGAATCCGCCGGGAGGCGGGCATCTCCACCAGCACGGTCGGGTTCATCACCTCTGCGCAGCAGGCAGAACACATCCTGCGGAACGGCCAGGCTGACCTCGTGGTGCTCGCGCGGCAGCTTCTGCGCGATCCCTACTGGCCCCTGCACGCCGCGGCGGAGCTCCGCGCGGAGACTCCCTGGCCGAATCAGTACCTGCGGGCCAAGGGCTAGCTCCCCCTACCGCGGAGAAGTCCCGCGCTCACCGTGCTGCCTCCTGCGCGCCGCGTTCGGCAGCGGCTACTGTCTGGGCAATGAGGGTGACGATCGTCATCGGTCCGACCCCTCCGGGAACCGGCGTATATGCGGCACACCGACCGATCACGGCGGAGAGCTCGATATCGCCCACATTGCCCGGGATGATAGCCCGCATCGACAACCACTGCGCCGTCCCGTATCCACGCGCCTTTGATGAACTCGGGCCTGCCGACCGCTCCGACGACGAGATCTGCGCTTCTGACGATCTCCGCCAGCTCCTGCGTCCGTGAATGGCAGATCGTCACCGTGGCGTTTGCGTTGAGGAGCATCATGGCCACGGGCTTGCCCAGGATCGGGCTTCGCCCGACAACCACCGCGTGTTTCCCTTCCAGCGGGATCCGGTAGTGCGTGAGCAGCCGCATGATCCCTGCCGGCGTGGCCGAGCCGAAGGCGGGTTCATTCATCGCCATCCTGCCGAAGCCGAGTAGAGTGACCCCGTCCACATCCTTCGCGATGTCTATCCGTTCGAAGCAGCGTCTCTCGTCGATGGGGGACGGCACGGGGTGCTGCAGGAGGATCCCCCGCACCCCGGGATTCGCGTTCAGCTCGTCGATCCGGGCAAGCAGCTCATCCGTCGTGGTGGTCGGGGGAAGCACGACCTTGAGGGACTCCATGCCGACACGCCGGCAGGCGTTTCCCTTCATTTTCACATAGGTCGCGGATGCGGGGTCGTCACCCACCAGGATGGTGGCAAGGATAGGAGCTCTGCCTCCCGACCTCTCGGCAAGCTTCCGCACTCTGACGGCCAGCTCCGCCTCGATCTGCTGGGCAAGCACTTTCCCGTCCAGTATGACTGCTGCCATGAGGTCAGGATAGCACGAGACAGCGCCCGGAGGAATGCAGGCGGGCCGGCGGCTCCCGGGGGGAGTGAGTGCGTGAGCCCCGACTTTGTGCTACACTGGACGCGAGGAGGCTCTATCCACATGAGCTTACTGAAAATGATGGTCCCCGTGCTTCTGGTGCTTGCGCTCTTCGCGTGTGCGAAGCCGCCTCAGGCAGATATCGACGCTGCCCGGGCTGCGGTGGCCGCGGCGGCGAAGAACCCGGACATAGTGGCATATGCGCCGGATACGCTGAAGTCCGCCCAGGACAAGCTGGCCCAGATGGAAACCGAGCTCGGCGCAAAGCACTACGACAAGGTGAAGACCCTCGCCCTCGACGCCAAGACGACCGCCGAAGCGGCAGTGAATGACGCGGCCCGGAACAAGGAAAAGGCGCAGGCGGACGCCCGCACTCTCATCGACGCCCTGAAGAAGGCCCTTCCCGCGGCTGAGAAGAAAGCGGCGGCGGCGAGAAACGTGAGAGGAATCAAGCTCGATTTCGGCGCCCTGGCAAAGCAGCTCGCGGACGCCAAGGCGGCAGTAGCGGACGCAGACAGGGACCTGGCGGCGGGCAACTATGCCACGGCGCTCCGAAAAGCCATCGCGGTGCAGACGCAGCTGAATGACGGGGAAAAGGCCGTTTCAGATGCCGTGCAGGCCGCAGCGGCCAGGAAAAAGTAGCCTTTCACCTCGCGAGAACTGAACTAAGAGAAGGCCTCCCAAAGGGAGGCCTTTTTGTATCGCCGCTCGAGCACGCCGACATGCGCGCGTTCCGATCGAACGGGTCCGGTGCCTATCCGGGGAACAGGGCCGGCAGAAGCCGGCTGCCGATCCTGCCGAGTCCCACGGCGCTGGCGACCCCGCCGGCAAGGAGCACGGCATCCACGATCCTCACCCACGTTTCATATGGTCCCACGACAAATGTGAGGATGGCCGCCGCTGTCGTGGTCACGAAGAAGACGAGGCCGAAAAGCTTTTTTCTCTTCAGGAGCGGAGTGGTCGTCCGCCGGAACCGGATGGTGCCGTCGAAAAGACCGGTCAGGAACGATGCGATGACCGCCAGGGGGAGCACCCCCTCCAGCGCACTCAGGATTCCCGTCACGGTTTCGCGAAAGAGCCCGGGAAACACCAGCACGAACAGGGCGAGCACAAACGCGGATGCGGCGAAGGAAATGGAAAAGTGGACGACGATGGGGTGGATGTCGAAGGACAGGAGAAGCCGGCGCTTCTCGGAAACAGGATCCTTCCACGGCTCCATCATCTTGCGCGGCACCCCGCACGCGGGACACACCTCCCCCACCTGGCCTGCTTCCGTGACGTAGCCACAGGATTTGCATCTCAAAAGCTCAGCCATGACACCCTCCCTTCGGGATCTCTCCCGCGTACGCCGAGGGCACGACGCCCGAATGGCAGCCCGTAGGCCTTCCGCGGTACCCGCAGAGTTGGACGCCGAGGGCTGCCGAGGGCACGACGTCCGATAGGCAGCCCTATGCCCCTGACTTCTTCACCGCTTCCTCTGCAAGGTTCACGAGCGGCTTGAGCATGCCCATGAACTCCATCGGGAAGATGAACTTGGTGGCCGCGCCTGTCCCCATCGTTTTCAACGTCTCGAAGTACTGGAGCATCATGGTCTTTGAGTCGATCGTCTTCGCCGTGCCGAAGATCTTTTCCAGCGCAAGGGCAAAGCCCTCCGCGCGCAGGACGGCCGCCTGCCGGTCACCTTCCGCCTTGAGGATGGCCGACTGCTTCTCCCCTTCCGCCACCAGGATGGCCGAGGCGCGCTTGCCCTCGCTCTCGATGACCATCGCCCGACGGTTCCTTTCCGCGGACATCTGCCGGTTCATGGCGTCCTGGATGTCCTTGGGGGGAACGATCTCCCTGATCTCCACGCTGGTCACCTTGACGCCCCAGCGCTCGGTCACCTCGTCCAGCTTGGTGCGCAGGACCCGGTTGATGTCCTCCCGCTTGGCCAGCACGTCGTCGAGCGGGATGTCACCGATCACGGCGCGCAGCGTGGTGGTGGCGATCTTCTGGCTGGCGCCCGCATAGTTCGCGACCTGGATCACCGACAAGGCGGGGTCCATGACGCGCCAGTAGATGAGGAAGTCGATGTCGATGGGCGCATTGTCCTTGGTGATGCAGGTCTGGCTGGGGATCTCCAGGTAGAGCTCCCGGAGGTCCGTCCACACCGGCTTGTCCACGATGGGAATCAGGAAAACCAGGCCCGGGTCCCTTGGCGCCGATGGAGCGGCCCAGCCGGAACACGACAAGGCGCTGATACTCCCTGACAACCTTGATCGATGCCGACAGGATGATGATCACCATGACGACAATCACCGCGATCCAGATATAGTTCATGAGATACCTCCCTCTTTTGCCCGGCGGACGAGCAGGCACAGCCCCTCGCGGCCGACGATCTCCACTCTTTCCCCGGCGCGTATCGGGCCCTCGTCGGAACGCGCGCTCCACTGCTCTCCCGAAGACTGGACCAGCCCCTCCGGCGCGATGTCGGTGACCGCCACCCCCCTGCTGCCGGCAAGGGCCTCGACGCCGAACGAGATCCGCCTGGCCTGGGCAAGGATTCCCTTGCCAAGGACAAATACGAAGAATGCCACCACGAGAACGGTCATGATCACGATTGTCACGACCGAGACATGCACCCCCGCCAGCGGCGGCATTCCCGGCACTGCCGCGGCCCGGGCCTGGGCCCGTCCCGGCGGAAACAACAGGAACGAACCGAGCACGAACGCCACGACGCCCCCCGCGGTGAGAAGCCCGTGCGTCGGGGTCTTGAGATCCACGATGAAGAGCACGATCGCCAGGAGGATGAAAACGATCCCCCCGACGCTGGTCGGCAGGTTGCCGAAAGAGATGAAAGCCATGAGAAGCGCGATGGCCCCCGCGACGCCGGGCGCTATCGCGCCGGGAGAAGAGATCTCGAAGATGACGCCGAAGATGCCCAGCACGAGAAGAATGTAGGCGATGTCGGGATTGACGAGAAAGCCGAGAAACCGGTCTATGAAATTCGTGCGGAAGCGCCTGACCTCTGCGGCGGCGCTGTGAATGACGAGCGGCCCTGCCTGCGTCGTCACGGTGCGGCCCTCCACCGCGGAAAGCAGGTCTCCAAGGTCACGCGCGGAAAAGTCCACGACACGCTGCGACACGGCCTGGCTTTCCGTGAGGGAAATGCTGCGGCGCACCGCCTGGTCCGCCCACGCCCGGTCCCTGCCTCGGAGCTCGGCGAGCGCCTTGAGCTTTGCCGCGGCGTCATTGAGGACCTTCTCCCCCATGGCGCCGCTGATGTCTCCGCCGCCGGCATCCACCGGGTGAGCGGCCCCGATGTGCGTGCCCGGCGCCATGGCCGCCACGTGCGCCGCCATGGCGATGAAGACACCCGCTGAGGCTGCGCGCGCCCCCGGCGGCCACACGTACACCGCCACGGGAACGGGGGACGAAAGGATCCTGTCCACGATCTGGTCCATGGACACACTGAGACCGCCGGGGGTGTCCAGCTCGATCACGGCAAGCTGCGCCCCTTCCTGCCGCGCCCTGTCCAGCCCCCGCTGCACATAGCGGGCCGAGATCGGATCAATGGGCCCCGAGAGGGTGAGGACCGTCACGACCCGATTCTGCGCAAATCCAGCCGCGCCGGTCGCCAGGAGCGACACGGCGGCAAGGAAGAGGGCAATCGGGAGGGAGCGGCACTTCATGGGATTCGTGGACCTTGCGGCGAGTATATCCCGAATCATTCCCTGAATCCAGCCCGCGCACTGTACTCAGTGCATTTCGCGCACGCGCATCGGACGCGTCATGCCGTCCCGGATTCCCTCCGATACTCTAAGGCAGGGAGGCCGAGGGCGAGCGAGCCCAGGGACGGGCAAAAGCGAGCCCATAGGCAAAGGAAGCAGTCACGGAGGAGCACGCATGAGCGAAAAGAGCCCGCAGTCGATGTTGAAATGGATCGGCAAGACCTATGACATGTCCCCGTCTGCGCTGGCGCGCATGTTCCAGAGGAATGCACGCACCGTTACGGCATGGCTGAAGGAAGGCCGCATCACGCCGGCAAACGGGACAAAGATCCGGTCCGCCTTCTACTACCTGAACAACAGGCCGGATCCGCGCAACCCGCGGCGCTCCGGCATCGACATGATCTAGCCGCCGGCATGAGCTCTCCCCCGGGCAACCCGCGCTCCCGGCGCGGGGCCGCGACCATCGTCAGCTTTGGAGAGGTCCTCTGGGACCTGCTGCCCACCGGCCCGCTCCTCGGCGGGGCGCCGTTCAATTTCGCGTTTCGGGCATCCACCCTCGGGCATCGTGCCGTCATCGCGAGCAGACTGGGACGTGACGACAGGGGGCAGGAGGCGTTTGCGCGGATCGCCGCGCTCGGCATGGAAACAGGGTGGATCCAGTGGGACGACACTGCCCCCACAGGCACCGTAACCGTCCGGTTCGACGAGAAGGGAAACCACGATTTCACGATCATTGCGGACGTGGCCTATGATCACATTGCCGCCTCTGAGAAGCTGCTCCGACTCGGGGCCCGGGCAGACTGTCTCTGCTTCGGCACGCTTGCCCGGCGGAGCCCGACCTCCCGCGCCGCGCTGGACATGCTCCTGGAGGCTTTCGAGGGGAGGCTCGCCCTCCTTGACCTCAATCTCCGCAAGGACTGCTGGACCGACGCGGAAGTGATCTCTTCCATCGCAAGCGCCGACGTGCTGAAGCTGAACGACCAGGAGCTCCTGACCGTCGATCGTATTTTCAGCCTGCCGGGCGGCACGATCACGGAGAAGGCCCTTGCCCTGGTGAAGATGACCAACCTGCGCTGCACGGTGGTCACGCTCGGCGAGGGGGGCGCGTGCGCCGTGTCGCGCGACGGGGAAGCGGTCTATGAGCCGGCGTACGTCGTGGCGCCCGTGGACACGATCGGATCAGGAGACGCTTTCACCGCTGGTTTCATCCACGCGCTGCTCGCGGACCGGCCCCTGTCTGATGCATGCAGGCTCGGAAACGCCCTGGGCGCCCTGGTAACGGGACAGAGGGGCGCCACAGAGCCCCTTTCCCCGGACCAGCTCGCCACCCTGCTTTCCCGCGGGGAGCGCAGGCCCGCTGACCCTCGTTTCGCATAGCGGCTCGCTTTTGCGGTCCTCGGAACCGGGTTCCACTCAGCGGCGGGGATGATCGACGAGGTACTGGTCGAGGTATTTCGAGACCAGCTCGAATGAGTTCCTGTCGTACATCTTGCCCACCAGACCGGAAAAGGTCTTGTTCAGCAGATCGTCCCATTGCAGTTCCGCCTCGGGAGTGACCTGGTTGATTTTCAGGCCGTACTTTTTCATGACGTCGATCGCCTGGCTGTCCGCCTTTACGAGATCCGGCGCAAGGGAGTCGAATATCTTCTGCGCCGCATCCATCAACTTCGGCTTCAGCTCATCCGGGAACCTCGGCCCATGTTTTCGCGCTGACGATGGTCGCTCCCCAGAGCGGCCCGAGCTTCAGCGTGTACATGTTCGTGGCGATGCCAAACCACTGGCTGGAGGCTGCCACGAGCGGGCTCGTGGCAAAGGCGTCCACCATCCCGCCCTGCAGCGAGGTCATCAGGTCCGTCGAGGCGATTGTCACGGTCTGGAAGCCGGCGCTCTGATAGGCCTGGATTTCATCCGGGTCCCCGCTCCACACCCAGAGTTTCTGCTTGCGCAGGTCATCCGGGCGCAGAACCGGATGCCGGGAGAATATGTAGACCCAGCCGCCCATGGACCAGCCGACCGATTTGAACCCTCGCTTCTGCAGCTCAGCGTCGAAGAGCGGCTTCATCCTGTCCAGCACGTAGGAAAGCTCATCGTCACTGCGAAGGAGCAGCGGATACGAGAGCGTCTTGGCGCCCTTGAAGATGCCCTGCAGACCGCTCACCGTGATTGCCGCCGCGTTCAGCGCGCCGATCCGCATCTTGCGCACCATGTCGGATTCGTCACCGGCGATGCCTCCCGAGTAGATCTTCACCGTGATCCTGCCGCCGGAAAGCTTCTCCCACTCCCCCGCCATGCGCTTGAGGCCGATGTCCCAGGGCGAAGCGACGGGCGCAAGGCTGCCGAGCTTGATCGTGAGCCCGGAAAGCGCGCCCGCAACAAAGACCATCAGGAAGACAGTCGCGATGCGGATAAATCCTCGTCTCATGTGCCGGCCCCTTCGATAAAGTAGTCGTCGATATGATCCAGCATCCAGCGCGCCCTCCGCTGGTTGATGATATTGACCAGCCGGTCCGGCACGTCGGCGTTCACGTCCACGGCGAGCGCCTTGCCCAGCAGGTCCCGATACTCGTCGGCATTCTGATTCTTCACGCACACCGAGGTGGCGAGCGCGAGGTAGGGTCCGACGCGCAGGCCCCGGGACAAAGACAGGGCGCGCGCAAAATGCTCGCGCGCCCTGCTTTCGCTTCCGCCAAGGTCGGCGGGGGCTGATCCGTAATACGTGATGAAGATTTCGTGCACGGCGCCCGCGCCGTACGCGTCGTCCCAGTCCTGCACCTGCTGCAGCAGAGCGATGGCCCGGGGCAGGGTCACGATCTGCGCAAAATCGAATGGATCGGCGCTGAACGCCGCCATCCAGGCGGCGCTCGCCCAGTACAGGTAGTCCACGTCCTCCCGACGTGTGAGACGCAGCGCTGCGGCCGGCCCGTCATTCTCCAGGGCGGCGCGAAAGCCCGGACGCCGGAGCTCAAGCCCGCGCAGGACGTATTCGCGCGCACGGAGGTAGAGTTTCTTGGCTCTGAGGCGCATCGCCTTCTGCTCGTCCACGTTTTCGACGGGCATCTGGTCCGCCGGCGCCTGGACGAACGCGAACGCGTAGCTGACGAAGCTCCGTCCGGTGGCCAGCGCCAGCGCCGCGTTGTTCGGATCCGCCTCCAGGAGCGCCTCGTACGTCTTCATGGCAAAGGGAAGCGCGTCCCGCACGAGCTCAGGATCGTCGTCCCCGGAAAAGGTGGTGCTTTCCCCGCTTTGGGAAAGGAATCCGGCAACGGCTCGAACTGCCAGCGTCGAGCAGGAGGACAGGAGCAGCAGGGCGGCAAGGAGAGCGGGGGAGAGAAGACGCCGAAACATGATCTACATCCTCACCCGCATAATATACGGATGCGGGCGGGTCTGCCTATGCTCTGCCGGCACTCCCGTCGCCGGGCCGGGATTGACGCGGGGCGGCAAACGTCCATAGATTCAGGCTGGTCATGCCAGTCCGCTACCGCTGCATCCTCATTGATCACGACGACACGGCGGTCGACAGCACCGCGGTCATCCACTACCCCGCGCACCTGGACGCGCTGCGCACGCTTCGCCCCGGGTACCCTCCTCCTTCCATCGAGCAGTGGCTGGTGCGGAACTTCCACGGCATCATGGAATACCTCGTGGGCGAGCTCCACCTGACAGAAGCGGAGCTTCGGGCCGAATTCGAGATCTGGCGCAGTTGGACCACCAGCAGGGTGCCGCCGTTCTTTCCCGGCTTCCTCGAGCTGCTGGCCGACTACCGCAGGGAGGGCGGTCGTGTGGCGGTGATATCACATTCGGAGAAAGACATCATCGAGAGGCATTACCGCGCGGCGCAGGATCCGCCCTTTCTGCCGGACCTGATCTTCGGCTGGGATCACGCCGAGGAAAAGCGCAAGCCCAGCCCGTGGCCGGTGCGGGAAGCGCTGCGGGAGTTCGGCTGCTCCCCCTCGGATGCCCTCATCGTTGATGACCTGAAGCCGGGCGTCCTGATGTCCCGTGCCACGGGTGTCCCTTTTGCCGCGGCGGGCTGGAGTCACCGGGTCGCGGAAATCGAGAGATACATGCGCGCGCACAGCGTGGCCTACTGCCGGCGGGTAGAGGACCTGCGCTCCCTTCTCCTTGACGGCACGTCGCCTTGAGGACTGCCCGGAATCCGACTATACTTATCTACGATCCATGAAGCCATGAAGCGCGATACCCTGAAGTTGCTCCGCACCAACGAAACTCTCGCCAA
The DNA here is from genome assembly GCA_963734545.1 of uncultured Spirochaetota bacterium. Taxonomy (GTDB): domain Bacteria; phylum Spirochaetota; class Spirochaetia; order SZUA-6; family Fen-1364; genus Fen-1364. The sequence continues at coordinate 191,114 of CAVTHO010000005.1, forward strand.
TATCAAGGATTTGGACTCCCTGCTGGAGAATGTCCTCACCGAAGCGCGCCATTTCCTGAACGCTGACGCCGGGACCATCTATCTGGCGGCTCGCGGCTTCCTGTATTTCAGCTTCGTGCAGAATGACACCCTCTTCCGGGGAGAGACAAAGGACAAGTACATCCCCAGCGGCGCCTTCATACCCGTGGACAAGACCTCGCTCGCGGGCTACGTGGCCAAGACGGGAGAGACGATCCTCATCGATGACGTCTATCACATCCAGAATGATCTCTCCATCACGTTCAACCCCGTCTTTGACCAGAAAACCAACTACCGCACGACCTCGATCCTTGGCGTCCCCCTGAAGACCCGGGAGGACGAAATAGTCGGCGTGCTGCAGCTCATCAATGCGAAGAACGAAGCGGGAGAAGTGGTGGCCTTCTCCATGCAGGACAAGCTGTTCATCTCCAATTTCGCCTTGAACGCGGCGGACGCCATCGAACGGGCGCGGTTGTCCCGGGAGATGGTCCTGCGCATGGTGGAGCTCGCGGAGCTGCGCGACCCGTATGAAACCAGCGAGCATGCCAAGCGTGTGGGAGCCTACGCGGTCGAGCTCTACGAGAAATGGGCCACCCGGCGCAGCGTCTCCATACGGGAGATCAAGAAGGTGCGTGACGTGCTGCGCACCGCGGCGATCCTTCACGACGTGGGGAAAGTCGCGGTCAGCGACGTGATACTCAAGAAAGCCGGCCAGCTCACCTACGACGAAAAGATGCTCATGCGCAAGCACACGATCCACGGGGCCCGGCTCTTCAAGAGGACCACTTCCTTCTGGGACTACATGTCGGCGGAGGTCGCGCTGAATCACCATGAGAACTGGGACGGAAGCGGCTACCCGGGCAAGATCGACGACATCTATGCGGAAAAGATCTACATGGGGAGAGGAAAGCAGGGCACGGAGATCCCCCTCTCGGCACGGGTCGTCTCCATCTGCGACGTCTACGACGCCCTCATCTCGCAGCGCGCCTACAAGAAGGGCTGGCGGCAGGAGCACGCGCTCCGCTACATTCGCTACCAGGCGGGGAAGAAATTCGACCCCGAGCTCGTGGGCATCTTTCTGAAAATGGGAGACCTTCTGAACGCCATCGTGAAGAAGTACAGTTACTGAGACGCGGGAAAGCATTGAAATCGGGCGGAGGTGAGTGAGATGTTCTGCCAGAATTGCGGTAAAGAGCTGTCCGACCAGGCCTCGTTCTGTCCCCACTGCGGTCATCCGCAGCGCTCCCCGGGCCTGGGGCCGGGGTTCCGAAACGACAAGAACGTCAGTCAAAGATCCCGGCTGGCGGCGCTGCTGCTGTGCTTCTTTCTCGGTGTGTTCGGCGTGCACCGTTTTTACGTGGGCAAGATCGGGACGGGCGTGGCCATGATATTCACTGCCGGCGGACTGGGGATCTGGGTCCTGATCGATTTCATCATGATTATCGTGGGCGGGTTCACCGATATCGACGGGAAGTACGTGCTGGACTGGCAGGTCTGAGCGAGCTCCTGTACAGTATCCCGCATGATACGTCTTGCGATTATCGGCACCGGGGGCATGGCCGCAACGCATGCCCAGAGCTTTGCACCCATGAAAGGCGTTGCCCTCACGGCCTGCTGCGACGTGGACGAGAAGAAGGCGCGTGAGTTCGCGCGCGCGTGGAGAATCCCCCGCTGGTACGTGGACTACGACGACATGCTCGGGTCCGAAAAGCTCGATGCGGTGTCCAACGTTGCGGTGGATATCATGCACGCGCCCATCTCGCTGGCGGCGATCGCCCGGGGGCTGGCGGTGCTCTGTGAGAAACCCCTGGCCACGACACTGGCGGATGCCCGGCGGATGAGGGACGCCGCCGCTCGGCGCGGGGTGGTCACGCACGTCAACTTCTCCTACCGCAACTCCAGCGGCGCGCAGGCGGCGGCCCGTCTCGTCCAGGGGGGCGGCATAGGCCGGGTTTTGCACGTGGAGGCAAGCTACCTCCAGAGCTGGCTCGTGCAGGACGCCTGGGGAGACTGGCGCACCAATCCGAGCTTCACCTGGCGGTTGTCGCGCGCGCACGGCAGCGCGGGCGTTCTCGGTGACGTCGGCTGCCATATCTATGACCTGACGTCGCTCCTCTGCGGGGACATTTCCGAGATATCCTGCACGTTGAAGACATTCGACAAGGGCGTGAAGGGCAACCGGCTCGGTCCGTACGTCCTGGACGCCAATGACAGCTTCGTTTCGAGCGTGACTTTTGCGGGCGGCGGAATCGGCACGATACACGCCTCGCGCTGGGCGACGGGCCATTTGAACAGCCTGCGGGTGCGCGTGTACGGGGACAAGGGAGCCGTTGAAGTGGACCTCGACCGGTCCCCGGAGCACTATCGCCGCTGCAGCGGCGCCGACGGCATCCGCAAGGCTCAGTGGAAAGAGGCGCGCGGCAGGGCCGTGCCCAGCCAATACGAGAGATTCGTCCGCGCCATCCGCTCCGGAAAGAGCGACGTCTGCGATTTCGCCAACGGCGCCCGGGTCCAGGCGTACCTGGACGCGAGCGTAGTCTCGGACCACGAGAGAAGACCGGTCAAGGTAAAGGCCTAGAGGCTGCCTGTCGGGCGTCCTGCCTATGGCGTCTCCTGGACCTCGGAAATCAACACCGCATTCTCCGGCGTGAGAACCGCCACCTTTTCGCGGTTCACGCCCGCCTCCCCCAGCAGCCAGTCCCGCAGCCCGGGGCGCACGGTGAGCACGATCCGTCCGGGGAAGCCTGCAATTATTTCCCGGCACGGGTCCCAGAGCCCGCCTCCGCCCGCCTCCAGAGGACCTATCTCGTCGACGAACAGCACATCGACGCGGTCCGCCGCCGCGCGGCGTATCGCCGAGCGTCCGAACTCCATGCCCTCCGCCAGGAACTCGTAGGCCAGTGATCCGGGTGCAAGAGCTCCCTGTCTGCGCCGGGCGTACAGGCCCTGCCTGCCTGTCGAGAGATCCCTGAACGAGTAGCTGACTTTCGTCCCTTCCAAAAGCGCCGCCTCGGAAAGGACACCGCCCAGGCGAAGCCCCCGGGCCAGAAAGAGCGCGGCAAGAGCCTGCGCGGCCCTTGTTTTTCCCGAATCTCTCGCGCCGCAGATGATCGAAATTCTCATGCAGCCTCAATCAACCGCTCAGGACCGCATTGATCTCTGAAGGCTCCTGACTCATCCGGCGAGGATATCATACCGTGTTGACAAATCGACCAGCTCATGGTGTAATGAATTATCTCCAATTATTCCAAAATGTCGCAATCCAAGACAAGAAGGGACACAGGGAATGCAGCTGGAGCCGGCCATTCGCAACGACCTGATAGAGCTGATCGCTGCGAACTTCAAAACGGAGCAAGTCAACGAGCTGGGAAGGCTCATCCTGCGGTGCTACGATTCGAACGAGGCAGCGGGGCAGCGCAATCACATATCACTCTCCTCCCGCAAGAGCGCGGGACTGCTCGTGGAGCAGTGTGAGCAAAGCAACGAGACATCGGCCCTGATCAAGCTCGTCGTGGAAGTGGACAATGGCACGGTTCACGGAAGGCCGGTCCGGGTGGAAGGGCTGGAGGAGTTCCTGGGCAAGCTGATACGGACGGGCATCCACTATGATTTCAAGACCCGCAAGGTAGTGGCTGCCACGCGTAATCCGCAGGATCTCGCCAATTGGGGCTGCCTCAAGGACGGCAGGGAGTATGACATCACCGTGATCAGCCTCGACATTGCCGGCAACTCCCACCTGGTAAGGAAGATGGGATCACGGCGCATGGAGAAGCTGTACTTCAACCTCTGGAGCTTCCTGAAGGAAAAGCTCACACCGGTGGACGGACGCATCTGGTCCTGGGCCGGTGACGGCGGGATCATTGCGTTTGCCCTTCGGGACCACGTGGCGCGCGCCGTGCGGTTCGCGGTGGAGGTGCAGAGCACGGTCCCCGTCTTCAATCTCACCGCCTCCTGGACGTCGGCCGCTGATATCGCCCTGAGGCTGGGGATCGACACCGGCAAGGTGAAATTCTCCATTGAAACGGGTAAGATCCTCTCGGATGTCATCAACACCGCGGCGCACCTCGAAAAGAAGTCCACCCGGCCGGGCATGGTCTCGATCTCCCGCTCTGTCTATGATGCGCTGCCCCAGAGAATCGCATCGATCTTCCGGTTCGGCGGCATCTTCGAGGACAGGGATTTCTTCTCCACCGGCCGCAGGCTGGACAGCCTGCTCTGCGATGACCTCCCGGAAGACGAGCAGGCCTTCGCCTGATCGGGGCGCTCTGGATGGGCCCTCCTGAACCCCCGCGCGTAATGCGCCGGGCGAAAAGCGAAATCACCGCGCGCGCTGAGCTCGACGAGATACTCCGGGCCGCAAAAGTCCTCTTCCTCTCCCTGAGGGATGCGCGCGCGCCGTATGTCGTGCCCGTCTGCTTCGGCTGGGAGAAAGATACCCTGTACGTGCACAGCGCCCTCGAGGGAACCAAGATCGACCTTATCCGGGCCGACCCTGCCGTGGGGTTTTCCGCGTGCACGGACATGATCCTCATACCGGGCGCGACCGCGTGCACCTGCAGCCTGCAGGCGCGGAGCGTCGCGGGGACGGGCCGTGCGCGCATACTGGTCGACGCCGAGGAGCGCACGCGGGGTCTTGATCTCATCATGCGCCACTACGGCGCACCCGACGAACGGGTAACCCCGTATGGGACCGGCCCTCTCTCCCGGACCTGTGTCATCGCCATCGCCATCGAATCCCTCCGGGGCAGGCAGCTGGGCCAGCGTACCCGCTGAACGGGGACTCGGTACGGGAGTGCGCGGGTACGCGCTCGGCCCGAAGGCCGTACTCGTTCGGAGGGTACGCGGTACGAGAGTACTCGTTCGGAGGGTACTCCGTAAGATTTACATCGAATCCCGCCGATGAGTTATCAGGGAAACAATCTCGTGTGATGCCCGTGATGCTTGTCCTCGACATCGCCGGCCTTGCTCTCTCTCTCGCGATATCTACCGCGCTGGTGATGATTGTCGGCGGCGCCGGTCTTCGCAGGCGGGTCAACCGGGACTTCGTGCTCTTCGCCTTCATGCAGACCGGCTGGGCCGCAGGCTCGCTCCTGCTGCGGCTGGCCCTGTGGCTTCGACTGGGAAATCCGACGGCCATGCTGGAGCTGGCCACCGTCTGCTTCGCCTTCATGGGGTTGTTTCTTCTGATGTTCGCCTACCGCTACGTGGGGATGCGCGGACGATGGACGACGGGAACGATCATCGCCGTCCTGGCGGCAATCCTCGCTCATGCCGTGCCGCTGGCCCAGGGCAGACTGCTCGGCGATCCCCAGCTCGATCCCGCCGGCGTCGTGTTCTACGGCATCACCCCGTGGGGCATCGCGGCCAGCGCAGTCCCCATGCTCTGCATTCTTTCTTCCCTGGCGCTGTTCTGGGTCCGCCGCCGTCACGTGAGCGAGCCCTTCCTCGTCGTGAGCATCGTGTTCCTGCTCGCCGGGTTCCTCACGGGGGGCCTCCTGCAGGTGCACGTGCCGATCATGTCGTTCACGAACACGGTCAGTGTGGCCATCCTGGGCTGGGGCGTCGTGCGTCGACAGCTCTTCAACCCGCTGCGCGAGCTTGCCGCGGACCTGCGCGAGCGCGCGCATCGCCAGGAGCTCATCTCGCAGATCAGCCGGAGGACAGCGACCCTCCTGGAGCTGGACGAGCTCCTCATCCAGGCGGTCACGCTGATCCAGGAGGCATTCGACTATTTCACCGTCGGGATCCTTCTGATCGACGGTGACGAGCTCGTCCTGCGCAGCTCGACTCTCGCCTCCGTGCACGCGTACTCGAAGCTGTTCCGGCTGAAGGTGGGCACGGAGGGCATCTGCGGGTGGGTGGCGGCGGCAGGTAAGCCCCTCCTGGTGGGGGACGTCAGCCGGGAGCCGCGCTACGTGGAGCTGGTCAAGGACGCCCGCACGCGCTCGGAGCTGGCGGTGCCGATCCGTCGGGGAGACAGGGTGATCGGGGTGCTCGACATGCAGAGCGCCCAGCGGGACGCGTTCACGGAGAAGGACGTGGTCACGCAGCAGACGATCGCCGACCAGCTTTCCAGCGCCATCGAGAATGCGCGGCTCTACGAAGAGACGCGCCGCCGGGCGGAGAGGCTCGCGCTGGTGAACCGCATCTCGGTGGCGGCCGGCTCCGTCCTGGATCTCGGCGAGCTGCTGGAAACGGTCTACCGCGAAGTGACCCCCATATTCGAGGCGGACGCGTTCTTCATCGCCTTGTACGACGCGAGGGCGAATGCTCTTGACTACCGCATCCAGGTGGATGAGGGCGTGCGGGAGCCGCAGGAACGCGAGCCGCTGGGGAGCGGGCTCGCCTCCCGCGTGGTGAGGGAGAGAAAACCGCTCCTCATCAACCACGTGACCCGCGAAGAAGCGCAGGGTTCCCGCGCATGGGGCAGCGGCAAGACCCCCGCCTCCTGGATCGGCGTACCGATGCTGCTGGCCGAGCGCATCATCGGCGTGTTGAGCGTGCACACGTACCGCACGCGCCCCTACGATGAAGAGGACCTCCAGCTTGCCGCCACCATCGCGGACCGCGTCGCCGTGGCGCTGGAGAACGCGCGGCTGTACGAGGAGGTGCGGCGGGAGCTCGACGAGCGCGAGCGCACCCAGAAGGGGCTGAAGGAATCGGAAGAGAAGTTCCGCAACCTGGCGGAGCAGTCTCCCAACATGATCTTCATCTTCGGGAAGGACAGGGTCATGTATGCCAACCGGCAGTGCGAGCTCTCCACGGGGTACTCCCGGGAGGAGTTCTACGCGCCGGGATTCGATTTCAGGACCCTGACGGCGCCCGGCTACGAATCGATGGTGGAGGAGAACTTCCGCCGGCACGCCGCGGGAGAAGAGGTCGAACCCTACGAGTACTCGCTCATCGCCAGTGGAGGCAGGAGGATCGACGCGATCCTCACCACCAAGCTCATGCGCTATGACGGCGTGCCGGCCATTCTCGGCATCATCACCGACATCACGGCGCGCAAGCGCACCGAGCAGCTCCTGCAATCGATGAACGCGGCCGCGCTGGCAATGGAGCAGGCGCTCACGCCGGCGGAGATCTTCCCCGTGGCGGTGCGCGTGCTCTCCACCCTGGATCTCGACAGCGCCGTGTTCCTCACGGACGGGGACACGCCGCGTCGGCTCCTGCCCCACTGCTGGGGCAGCGGGACGAGCGGCGAGGTGCGCGTGAGCCGCCCGACCGATCCTGCCGGCCTCGAGCTGGGTCTGGACGACGTGCCGGCCGCGGCGGAAGCCATGGACGGACGCAGGACCGTCTTCACCGCGCTCAGCCCCGAGGCGCTCGGCAGGCTGGGCGCCGGCGGGGGACAGACGTTGTGGCCGGGCCGTCCCGCGGGACCGCGTGTCGCGATCCTCGCTCCCCTCAGCGTGGGGGAAGACCTGTTCGGGCTCCTGATCGTCTCCGGAGAGGACCTGGGCTCGGATGATGTGCAGGTGTTCACGGCGTTCGCGCATCAGGCCGCCGCGGCGTGGCGCAAGACCCGGCTCATGCGGGACCTGGAGGGGAGCCTCCAGCAGCTGCGCCAGACCCAGGACCAGCTCCTGCACGCCCAGAAGATGGAGGCCATCGGACGGCTGGCCGGCGGCATTGCGCACGATTTCAACAACATCCTCACCGTCATTTCCGGCTACACGAGCCTCCTGGTGGATACCATGGAGGGCAATGCCCCGGCGCTCTCCGACCTGGGGCAGATCAGGAACACGATCAAAAGGGCCTCTGCCCTCACCAGCAGGCTTCTTGCCTTCAGCCGCAAACAGATCCTCCAGCCCGCCGTCCTGGACATGAACAAAGTGGTCGCCAATTCCGTGACGCTCCTGCGCCCCCTGATCGGTGAGGATATCGAGCTCGTGGTGCGTCTTGCCCCCGTCTCCCTGTGCGTACGCGCGGACCATTACCAGATGGAGCAGATCCTCATGAATCTCGCGGTGAACGCGCGCGACGCGATGCCCGGCGGCGGAAAGCTCCTTCTGGAGACCGCCGGCCTCGAAGTGGGAGTCGACGGCGAGGCCTCGTTCGAGGAATCCGAGCCCGGATTCCACACCATCCTGCCGGCAGGATTGGCGCCGGGGCCATATGTCGTGCTCAGGGTGCAGGACAACGGCGTGGGCATGTCGGAGGAGACCCGGGAGCGCCTCTTCGAGCCGTTCTTCACCACGAAGGATGAAGGCAAGGGTTCCGGACTCGGGCTCTCCACCGTGTATGGCATCATCACGCAGTCCGGAGGCCGGGTACGGGTCGAAACCGCGCTGAGCAGGGGCACGACATTCACCGTCTGTCTCCCCCGGGTCCCGGCGGCCGACGAGCACACCGCGGCGGATGACACCCCGCCTTCCCCGGGAAGCGGAAGCGGCACCGTTCTGCTCGTGGAGGATGAGTCCGATGTGCGCGAGCTCGCGCGCCGCGTCCTGGAAAAAGGCGGCTACCACGTGATACCGGTCGCCTCGGCGCGGGAAGCGCTCCTGATTGCGGAGGGCTCGGCGGTCATCGATGTCGTCGTGACGGACGTGGTCATGCCCGGAGGGATGAGCGGGGTGGAGATGGGGGAACGGTTGGCCCGCACGCGCCCGACGCTTCCCGTGCTGTACATGTCCGGCTACACCGACGACGCGCGAATTCATGGCAAGACCGCTTCCGAGAGACTGCCGTTCCTGGGAAAGCCTTTCCAGCCGGCCGAGCTTCTGGCTCGCGTCCAGACCATGATCAAGAACAGCTGAGGTCTCGCCCTTCGCAGCCCTCGATGGCCGGGCGGCCCGCGAAGGCCTCTGGTGGAAAAGCACCGGGGCTGTGTTATAATCTCGCTTCCGTGAAAGCCGCAGCGATCATTGCCGTTTTTCTTGCCGTTTTTTCAGGGAACGCTGCCGGTGCGAACCTGCGCATGCTTTACATTGCCCAGGCCGGCTATCAGCCGCGGGACATCCAGGCCCGTGCAGAGGAGTACAGGCGCACATTCGGGAAAGAGGTCAAGCTGACCTTCGCGCAATACGAGGAGGTCTACGGGCTCATCGGGGCATCGGCTGCCCACCAGATGCCCGGTTTCGATGTGGTGCTTGCGGACCTGATCTGGATGGATGACTACGTGTCCCGGGGGATCCTTGAACAGGTGCCCGAGAAGCTGAGCGCCAAGATAGCGGAAGGGATCGTCAGCGCCATCTACCGGCCGTTCGAGAAAGACGGGAAATTCTGGGCTTTTCCGTTCCTGGCCAATCACAAGCTCTTCTATGTCGACACGGCACTGTTGAAGAAAGCTGGATTTTCGCGTCCGCCCTCCACCCTCGAGGACATGGTGGCCATGGCGCGGGCGGCAAAACGGTCCGGCGTCATCACGTACCCGATTTTCGCCTCCTGGAACAAAGAGGAATCGCTCGTCTGCGATTTCACGCTTCTCGTGGGCGCGTTCGGTGGGAACCTCGTGGACGAGAAGGCGCTTCCCCGGGTCGATTCCCCGCCGTGCGTGCAGGCCCTGCAGTTCATGGTTTCCCTGCTGGATGCGGGACTCGTCAGTCCCTATTCCCTGAGAAGCGACGAGGTATTCGCGGGTGAGGCCTTCCTGATGGGAGACGTTCTCTTCGAGACAAACTGGACGTTCGTGACCGGCAGGATGCGGGACAACCTGTACGGCAACGGCACCAACCTGACCGCTGCCCTCATTCCCGTGGCGCGCTCGGTGAGGCCCCGGGTCCGCACCTCCACGGTCTCGGGCTACCAGGGGCTTGCCGTGATGCGGAACTCCGTTCTGAAGAGGGAAGCCTGGCGGTTCATCGAATTCCTGGCCTCCCCCGAGTTCCAGAGGCAGCACCTTTCGGAAATGTCCGTCTGGACGGCGGTCTGGAACGAGCCGCGTACCCGGCAGATCGACACCGAGATAGGGCTCAAGATGATACAGCTCGAGGGGGCACACGACAGGATCGGACACCCCCAGTACCGGATGATCAGTCTCATCCTGCAGGACGCTCTCTACGACGCCTTGACGAAGAAAGACTCTCCTGCGCATGCGCTCCGGCATGCGCAGCAGCGGATCGAGGCACTGGAATGAACCCGGGCAAGACCCTTCTGCGTCGTCTGGGCAGACTCAAGATCTCGGCAAAGGTCAGCGCGGTGTCGATCGTCATCGTGCTCTTCCAGGGCATTCTCTCCATGGTCGGGGTGAGCGTGCTCATCACCCAGACCAACCTGGCCACGTTTCACGCTCAGCTGGAACGCACGGCGCACTCGGTGGAGTCTTTCATCGACTCCACCAAGAGCGATCTCGCCGTCAAGGCCAACCTGCTGGCGGGGCAGCAGAATATCATCGATTACACGGACTACGACCTGCGCAATCTCCTCCTGCAGGAGCTCTCCATCATGCGACTGCCCCTGAAGGTGGACGCGTTGTGCATCGTGAATGCCAATCGTGAGCCTGTCGCAGCGATCGGGGAGCGGTCCCTTCGCGAGTCGTTCACCCGCCAGTCGCTCGTGATAAACTGGTGGGAAGGGAACCCGCTGTTCATCGCCCCCTACGAAGACCAGATCCACCTCTGGGCGCTCAGCCCCATCGTCCAGGCAAAAAAGGTCATCGGCGTGCTCGGTGTCGGGCTCAACATGGATTCCAATTTCATCAACAGGATCGAGTCGATCAACAACGCGGCGATCCTGCTTTCCTGGCAGAGAAAAATATTCGTCAGCGGCACGCTTCCCGAGACCTTCTTCGAAGGGTTCGTGAAGATAGCCCGGGTCACGGACCCGGGGGAGCAGGCCACCGCGCAGCGGGCCGGAGGGCGCTACGTTGTTTCCACTTCGACGGCACCGAGCCTCAGGGGGCTCCTCGTGCACTGCTTCCTGGATACGGGGGACTCGAGCAGGCTCCTGGCCAGCTACCGCGCCTTCTCACTCGGATTTCTCTTCGTGGTCATCGTGCTCGGCTTCCTGACCTCCCTCCTGCTGTACCGGTTCACGTTCCTCACTCCCTTCCGGCTTTTCAATGACGCCATCCGCAGCATTTCCGCGGGAGACCTCGGCTACCCGATTGCGAAAATGGGGGAAGACGAGTTCGGCGACCTGGCCCGGTCCTTCGAGGACATGACGAAGAGCCTGCGGGCAAGAGAGAAGGAGCTGGCCGAGCTGGGCAAGTACAATGCCCTGGTTCTCTCCAATGTCAGCTCGGGCATTCTCACGATCGCCTTCGACGGCATCATCACGGCCATCAATCCGGCCGCCTGCGCGCTGCTGGGTCTGGACGAATCGGACAGCGGGACGGGACGGGCCCTGAGGGATATGTCGATTCCACGGGAGCTCACGCGCCTCATCGACGAAAGCCTTCACGCGGAATCCCCGGTCGCCGTGCGGGAGATCAAGTCCGAGATCGAAGGCTCGGCGCGCGTGCTGTCCGTCTCCACCTCACCGTTCCTTTCGCAGCACAATACCAAGCTCGGTATCATCGTGATCATCGCCGACGTCACCCATGAGAAGGAGCTGGAGCAGAAGCTCGAGCTCTCCTCCCGCATGGCGGCCATGGGAGAGATGGTGGCAGGCGTTGCCCACCAGATACGCAACCCGCTGGCCATCATGAAGGTTTCCGCCGAGCTCCTGCGCGACCACATCGAAGCCTCCGCGGGCGGCGCCCAGCCCCACCGGCTGGCCTCCATGATCGTGAACGAGGCGGACACCCTCGGCGCAGTGGTATCCAACTTCCTTGATTTCGCCCGGCCGCACGCGGTCAAAAAGGAACCCGCATCCGTGGACGAGATCCTGCGCCGCGTCATAGACGTGCTCCCCCTGGCGAGCTTCCCGGGCACGACTGTCACATGCCGCTTCGCCTCCGACCTGCCCCGGGTGGCGCTGGACAAGAGCCTCATCGAGCAGGCGTTCCGGAACCTCCTGATCAACGCGCTGGAGGCCTCCCCGGTCGGGCAGCCGGTGTGCGTGAGCGCGTGGAAGGATGACGGCCGGGTCGCGGTGGAGATACGTGATTCGGGCAATGGGATGGACGAGGCGACCCAGAGACGGATCTTCAACCCGTTCTTCACCACCAAGAGCGATGGGACCGGCCTGGGGTTGTCCATCGTGCACCGGATCGTGGAAAGCCACGGCGGGCGGATCGAGATGGAATCCGCGCCCGGCAGGGGGACGACATTCCGCGTGTTCCTGCAGGAGGAACGGGTTCAATGAAACGGATTCTCATTGTGGACGACGAGCAGAACATGGTGGCCGCGATGGAAATGCTCTTCCAGGGCGAAGGGTACGAAACGACAACGGCGAAGCACGGCGGCGAAGCCCTCGAAATCGTTCGCGGGGGCGAGCGGTTCGACGTCATACTTTCAGACATGCGGATGCCCGACATGGGCGGGACCGACCTGCTCCGGGCACTTCACGAGGAGGCCATCACCACTCCGTTCGTCCTGATCACGGCGTACGGGACGATTGAGAATGCAGTGGAAGCCATGAAGCTTGGTGCCGTCGACGTCGTCACCAAGCCCTTCAACAAGGAGGTGCTCCTGGCGCTGATTTCCCGTATCTGCCGCATCGAATCGCTCAAGGAGGAGAACAAGCTTCTGAAAGAGGCGCTGCGGCTCGACTCATTCATGTATGACTCCGAGGTCATGAGAGAGATCCAGTCGGTGATCGACAAGGTGGGACCCGTTCCGACGCCGGTGCTCATCACGGGGGAAAGCGGGACGGGGAAGGAGATCGTGGCCCGGCTGCTGCACGAGCGCTACGCGGGAGAGTTCGAGCGCAAGCCATTCGTGTCCGTGAATTGTCCTGCCGTGCCTGAGACGCTGTTGGAGAGCGAGCTTTTCGGCTACCGAAAGGGAGCGTTCACGGGCGCAACGAGCGACTACAAGGGGAAGGTGGGAATAGCCGATGGCGGGACGCTCTTCTTCGACGAGATCGGGGACCTCCCGCTGGGTCTTCAACCCAAGCTCCTGAGGCTGCTGGAGAACAAGACATACGAGCCGCTGGGCACCGGTGCCCCGCGCAAGGTGGATATCCGCGTGCTCTGCGCAACGAACAAGGAATTGAAAAAACTGGTGCATGAAGGCGGATTTCGGGAGGATCTCTTCTACCGGATCAATACGATCACGATCGCCCTCCCCCCGCTGCGGGAGCGCGCGACGGACATTCCTCTTCTGGCCGGGCTGTTCCTGGAGCAATTCTCCCACGAGCTGGGCAAGAGAATCAGCGGCTTCGGAAAGGGAGCGCTGGAGAAACTCTGCCGCTATGCCTGGCCAGGGAATGTCCGCGAGCTGAAAAATGTCATTGAGCGCGCTGTTGTGCTCTGCACCGGTGTCACGATCGAGCAGAAGGACCTTCCCGCGGAGCTGCGGGAAGAATACCATGCCAGTTTCGAAGCGGATGGCAACAAGCTGGCAAACCTGGAGCGCCGGCTGCTGGTCGAAGCCCTCGAAAAAAGCGGGTGGAATGCGTCTGAGGCGGCACGAAAGCTCGGCATTACCCGAAACACCATCCGTTATCGCATCCAGAAGTACGATCTTGATGGTGGCCGAATTTCACCATAGGTGGTTATTTTGAGCCACTTCATGATTTACGAAAAAGATGTTTTACCGATTTTTCCTAGCGCACAATGTCCCTTACTTACGTTTTGGTTTTGAATCATACTACTTAGCCTGCAAGGCAGCCCCTTTTCGTGACCATTCGAGACATCCGCATGAATATGCAACTTTGGCATTCTTATTGCATATTTCTTGCTACACCAAGGAGGTGTAAGGTGAAAAGAGCATTTCTCACTCTCATCGTCCTCGTGCTGTCCCTGTCGGTTTGTGCCCTCGCTTTCGCGAGCGGAGGAGCCGAGGGAGGCAAGCCCGTGGCCAAGGGCGCGAAGATAAAGATCGGACTGTCATTCTCCGATTTCGCGACAGAGCGCTGGCCGGTAGAGCAGGCACTGCTCACCAAGCTCGGCTACGACAAGGGCGCCCAGGTCATATCACAGGTCGCCAACCATGACGAGAAGCTGCAGAACGACCAGATCGAGAACATGGTTCTCCAGGGGGTCAATGCACTGATCATCGTGGCGGAAAACGGCGATTCGGCGGCAACCGCGGCGGCAGCGGCGCACGACGCAGGCGTCAAGGTCATTGCCTATGACCGCCTGATCAAGACTCCGAAGATCGACGCGTACATCTCCTTCGACAACACGGAAGTCGGTCGCCAGCAGGCCTCGGGGGTTCTGAAGGTCAAGAACAGCGGCAACTTCGTCCTTCTCGGCGGAAGCCCCACGGACAACAACGCCATCCTGTTCAGGAACGGCCAGATGGAGATCCTGAAGCCCCTCATCGACAAAGGGCAGATCAAAATCGTGGCTGATCAGTGGGTGGAGAACTGGGAGCCGTCCAACGCAACCAAGACAATGGAGAACATCCTCACGGCCATCAACAACAAGGTCGACGCGGTTGTCGCCTCCAATGACGGCACGGCGCTCGGCGCTCTGCAGGCCATGCAGGCCCAGGGTCTTGCCGGCAAAGTGCCCATCTCTGGCCAGGACGCCACCGCGCCCGGCTGCAAGTCCATCGTCGAGGGCGGGCTGACCGTGACCGTGTTCAAGGACGTGCGCAGGCTCTCTCCTCTTGCCATCGACCTTGCCATCGACCTCGTGACCGGCGTGAAGACGGGTCCCGTGGGACAGCTCAAGATGTACAACCTCGCTGACCTCACGCTGAACAACAAGCTCACCGGACAGGTGCCGTTCTACCAGCTGCCGGTCGTCCAGGTAGACAAGAACAACGTGTACGATGTAGTGATAAAGAGCGGATTCCAGAAATACGACGACGTCTACAGGGACATTCCCGAAAGCAAGCGCCCGGCGAGGCCCTGACCGCACGACGCTGAATTGAAAACGGGGAAGCGCCGCTTCCCCGTTTTTTTAGGAGGAGCACGTGGAGAGCGACGTCATACTGGATATTTCACACGTGACCAAGACATTTCCGGGCGTCACCGCTTTGAACGACGTCTCCCTGCAGATCCGCCGCGGCGAGATCCACGGTTTGTGCGGGGAGAACGGCGCGGGCAAGTCCACGCTTGTGAAGATACTCTCCGGCGTCTACCCGTATGGCACCTACGAGGGCGCCATTACCTTCCAGGGCAAGGAGCTGCGTTTCGAGCAGAAATCCATCAGGGCTGCAATCGAGGCGGGTATCGCCATCGTGTACCAGGAGCTGACCCTCATCCCGAAGATGACCGTCGGGGAGAACATTTTCCTTGGCAAGGAACCCGTGGAGGGCCGCCGCATCAACCGCTCGCGCCTGTACGCGCAGAGCAGGGACATCCTGGCCAAGTACGGCCTGGACATCCTCCCGCAAGCCCGGGTCCTGGACCTCGGCGTGGGCAAGCAGCAGATGGCGGAGATCGCCAAGGCTCTTTCGGAGGACGCGAAGCTCCTCATCCTGGACGAGCCGACTTCCGCCCTCACGCAAACAGAGGTCCTCAAGCTCATGGAAATCCTGCGGGGCCTGAAGGCGCATGGCGTCACCTGCATCTACATTTCCCATAAGCTGGAGGAATTTTTCGGCATTACGGACCGTGTGACGGTGCTGCGCGATGGAAAGCTCATCTCCACCATGGAAACAAAGGACGCGAGCACGGAGACGCTCGTCAAGTTGATGGTCGGCCGGGAGATGACGGACCGGTTCCCGCCGAGCCAGCGCACTCCCGGGGAGGTGATCCTCTCCGTGCGCGGGCTGCACGCGGAAGATCCCCAGGTTCCCGGCAGGGAAATCCTGAAAGGGGTGGACTTCGACCTCCGCAGGGGGGAGATCCTCGGCATCGCCGGCCTCATGGGCTCCGGCAGAACGGAGCTCGTGACCACGATCTTCGGCGAATACGCCACGATCACCGCGGGCAGCATCGTCCTGGAAGGACAGCAGGTGCACATCGGCTCGGCCCGGGCTGCCATGGATCACGGGATCAGCCTCGTGCCGGAAGACCGCAAGCAGCTCGGACTGGTGCTCATCCAGTCAGTGCTGAAAAACATTGCCCTGCCGAACCTGAACAGGTTTGCCGCTCTGCTGCGCATCGACAAGCAGGCAGAGCTGCACGAAACGGAAAAGTACGCCAAGAGCCTTGCCATCAAGACCCCGTCCCTGAGCGTCGCCGTGGACAACCTGAGCGGCGGCAACCAGCAGAAGGTTGTCATCGCAAAGTGGCTCATGTCCGCGCCCAAGGTTCTCATCCTGGATGACCCCACCCGCGGCATAGACGTGGGAGCCAAGTTCGAGGTCTACAAGCTCATGAACGAGCTCGCGGCTCAGGGCATGGCCATCATCATGATCTCCTCCGAGCTGGAGGAGGTGATCGGCATGAGCGACAGGGTCGTCGTCATGTGCGAGGGCCGGTCGAACGGCGTGCTCGCGCGGAGCGAAGCCACACAGGAGCGCGTGATGACGCTCGCTACAGGCATCACCACAAATGGAACGAGGTAAAGCATGAGCTCAGTCAGCCTGCCCGCACAACGGAAGAGTCTCTTCGCGTCCAGCACCCAGACCGTCACGATGATCGCGGCCCTGCTGATCATCTGGCTCCTGTTCGGAGCGCTCACGAACTTCACATTCCTCTCGCCCCGGAACCTCTCCAACCTGTTCCGGCAGATGACGATCATCTCGTTTCTGGCCTGCGGCATGGTATTCGTGATCGTCACGGGAAGAATCGACCTCTCGGTGGGATCGGTGACAGGGTTCATCTCCGCCATCGCCGCCGTGCTCCAGGCCCGGACCTTCCCCGACTTCCTGCCGAAGCTGTTTCCCGCCCTCGCGGGAACCCCGTGGATAGGAGTCATCTCCACTATTGCGACCATCGTCATTGCAATGAGCGTTGGCATCCTGGTCGGCATGTTCCAGGGCTCCATCATCGCCTACCTCGGGGTGCCTGCATTCATGGTCACACTGGGCGGCATGCTCATGTTCCGCGGCGGCGTCCTTGGCGTGACCCGTGGCGAATCGGTCATGCCCATCGAGAACTCCCTGCGCCTGATAGCCCAGGGATACCTCTCCGACTGGCTTGGCCTGATCTTTGCGGCGGCAGCCGCCGTCGTCATCTTTATCATGACATTCAGCACCCGTGCGCGGCAGCAGCAGTTCGGGTTCGCGCTCGCCCCGTTCTGGAAGGACCTTGCCAAGGCCATGGCCGCTTCGTTTGGCCTCTTTGTCTATGTCGTGATCATGAACATCTACCGCGGCGTGCAGACCCCTGTGCTCCTCCTGGCGATCGTCGTTGTCATCATGTCCTACCTGGCCAATTCCACCCGGTTCGGCAGGTATTCCTACGCCATCGGAGGCAACCCCGAGGCCACGCGGCTCTCAGGGGTAAACATAAAAAAGAACCTCTTCCTCATATTCGTGCTCATGGGCGCCCTTTGCGCCGTGGCCGGCATCGTGCTCACCGGCTACGTGGCGGCGGGGACAATCGGGGCAGGCACCAACTACGAGCTGGATGCCATCGCCTCGTGCATCCTCGGCGGCACCTCCCCCCTGGGCGGCAGTGGAACGATCATCGGCGCCATGCTCGGCTCCCTCATCATCGCAAGCCTTGCCAACGGCATGAGCGTCATGAACGTCGCACCGTTCTGGCAGTACATCGTCCGCGGCCTGGTGCTCATCCTCGCCGTCTATCTGGACGTGGCAACCCGGAAAGGTCGACGGTAGGGGAGGAACAAGCCCCGGGACTCCGCGTTCCCTTGCGGTCGCGCCGATCCCCGCGCTATCATTCCCTCGATGGCCTTCACGGTCCTGATTGTGGACGACGAAAGGGAGATGTGCCTCTCCCTTTCGGAGATCTTTTCCTCCCACGGTTTCTCCTCGGTCACGGCGACCGATCCCCATGCGGTACCCGCCCTCATCGAGAAGCACGGGGTGGGGCTCATCCTCCTGGACATTCACATGCCCCAGCAGAGCGGCATCGATCTGCTGAAGCTCATCAAGAGCCGGGACCGTTCCCTGCCGATCATCATGATCACCGGCTACCCTTCCATCGAGAATGCGGTGGAGTCCATGCGCTATGGCGCGCACAACGTATTCGTCAAGCCGCTCAAGATCCGCGAGCTCGTGAAGGAGATCGAGCAGATCCGGGATTCCCGGGCGCGCGCAGGAGCCGACTCCGGAGAAGCCGCCCTGGTGACGGGGAACCCGGAGATGCTCCGCATCCTGACAGAGATCGACCGCGTGGCCCCCACGGACGCCCCGGTCCTTATCACGGGCGAAAGCGGCACGGGAAAGGAGCTGGTGGCAGGCGCCATCCACCGCCGGAGCACGCGGCGGGACGGGCCATTCATCAAGGTGAATTGCGCCTCCATACCGGACACCCTGCTGGAGAGCGAGATGTTCGGCCACGAGCAGGGCGCATTCACCGATGCGGTCCGCCGCCATATCGGAAAACTGGAGCTCGCCGATCGCGGCACGCTCTTTCTCGACGAGATCGGAGATATGACGCTCTCCACCCAGCCCAAGCTGCTCCGGGTCCTGCAGGACGGCGAGTTCCAGAGGCTGGGAGGGGTGGAAACCTTCCGATCCAGCGCGCGGATCATCGCCGCAACCAACAACGACATCGGTGAGCTCATGGGAGAAAAGGGGTTCCGTGAAGACCTCTTCTACCGGCTTTCGGTGGTGACGATCCACCTGCCTGCTCTGCGCGAGAGAAAGGACGACATCGAGAGGCTTCTCAGCCATTTCCTGGGGCTTTTCAGCAGGAAATACTCGAGGGACATCGCGTCCGTGTCCGAATCGGTGCGGGACATCCTTTTCCGGCACGAATGGCCGGGCAACGTCCGGGAGCTGCGCAACTGTGTCGAGCGCGCGGTGATTTTCTGCGATTCTCACGAGCTCCGGGAGGAGCATCTGCCCGCCCAGTACGTGAAGCTGAGAGACCAGGGCTTCCCGGACAGCCTGGAGTCCATCTATGAGAAACTCTCCCGGCAGAGGATCTCCGAGGCGCTCGCAAGGACCAGCGGGGAGAAGCAGAAGGCGGCAAAGCTCCTCAATATCAGCAGGAAAACGCTGTACAACAGGATGAAGAAGCTCGGGATGGAATGAAAGACGCGGACGCGACGCCCCTCCTGCAGATGCGCGGCATCAGGGTCTCCTATGGGAACATTCCCGCCCTGCGGGACGCGGACTTCGACCTGTACCGCGGGGAAATACATGCGCTGGTGGGAGCCCATCGGGCCGGGCAAGTCCTCGTTGGTGAAGCTGCTGAGCGGGGCGGTGCGCAAGGACGCGGGTGAAATAATCTTCGACGGCCGGCGGATGGAATCGTTCACCCCGCGCACCGCGATCAGGAACGGCATCGGGATCGTCTACCAGCACCTCAACATCATCCCCTCTCTGAGCGCCGCGGAGAACATCTTCGCCGGGCGGCTCCTGAAGGCCGGGATGCTCAGACTCAACCATCATCGGATGCGCGACGAGGCCGCCGCTCTCTTTGCCCGGCTCTCGTTCCCCCTGGACGTGGATGTTCCGGTGCACCGGCTCACCGTTGCGGCGCAGCACATGGTGGAGCTGGCGCGGGTACTCTCCTTCAATCCGCGCATCCTGATCCTGGACGAGGTGTCCAACAAGCTCACCCCTGAGGAGATGGAGCGCATCTATCCGATGCTGCTGCAGTTCAAGGCCGACGGCAAGAGCGTGGTGTACATCTCGCACAACATGGATGAGATCTTCCAGTTCGCCGACCGCGTGACCATCCTCAAGGACGGCCGCAGGATGGACACGGAGCGCATCGAGGACCTGGATCGCGTCAAGCTCATCAAGCTCACCTACTCGTTCGTGCTCAGCCGCGAGGAGCTGGGCAGACAGAACCTCGAGCTCTACAGCCTGAAGCTGTACAATGAAAACATCATCAAGAACATTCCCGTCGGCGTGATCATCCTCAACGCGGAGCAGGGAATCTACCTCATCAATTACGCGGCCACGAAGATACTGGGGCTCGAGGCAGGGGTGGTCGGCCGGCAGTTCGCGGAGGTGGTGCGCCCGGATGAGTTTCCGGACATGGCTGATGTCATGGAAATGATCGGGTCACGACAGGAGCTGTTCCTGAAAGAAGCCCCTTACCGTGGAGAGAAGATTCTGAAGGTCTCGGTTTTCCCTTTCCGCGACGAGGACTACGACTTCCTGGGAACCATCATCCTGGTGGAGGACATATCCCGGGAGCGTTCCATCGAGGAATACCTCCTGCGCACGGAAAAGCTTGCGTCCACGGCGGAGCTGGCGGCAGGAGTGGCGCACGAGATCAACAACCCCCTGGGCATCGTGCAGAACTACGTTGAGCTGCTGAAGCTGCGGGACCTCGACGCCGACTCCCGGGTGAAGCTGGAGAAGATCGAAAACGAGGTGAACCGGATCGAGAAGATCGTCGGAAGCCTTCTTTCGTTCTCGAAGTTCAGCGACGTGAGTTTTCACGAGATCGACGTCGCAGAGGTTCTCGATGAGGTGATGCTTCTCCTCGCGCATCGATTCACGGAGAAGGGCATAGCGGTGGACAGGAAGATGCCGCCGGATTCGGCGCTCATCCTGGGTGACGAGAACAAGCTGAAGCAGCTTTTCCTCAACCTCTTCTCCAACAGCATCGAGGCCGTTGCGGATGGCGGAGCAATCCACGTGGATCTGGCCGTGGAAGAGGCGCGGGGGACCGTGGAGTTCCTGATTACGGACAACGGGTGCGGGATTCCTGCCGAGATCGCCGGTCGGATCTACGATCCTTTCTTCAGCACGAAGAAAAGCAGGAAGAACGCGGGACTCGGGCTTTCCATCTGTCAGAGGATCGTGGAGCTGCACAACGGGATGATCACCTGCACAAGCGTGCCCGGCAGATCCACAAGCTTCCTGGTGAGGTTCCCTCGAATCGTTCCCGGCGCGTCCCGTGTGTAAGCCGTTACCCATGAAACAGGCCCGGCGGAAAGCATATTTCCCATGGATCCGGGGCGGCGGGTATGACACATCGCGGTGATTGCAAGTTCTTGCCCCGCAATAAGTTGGAAGAGGCGCACGGAGCCGTCGCGGCACGCTTCTTGCTTGGTACCCGCATCCGGCCGCATGACGGCCACTATGAAAGGAGTCCATATGAAGAGACTGGTTCTGATCGTATGCGCCTTGCTGATGTTCGGGCTCGCGCTGGGCTTTGCGGGCGGTGCCAAGGAGGCCAAAACCTTCGAGGTGGCCGTGTCGCTGCCCGGTTCCGTCGAGTTCTTCAGCGTCGAGCGAAGAGGGATGGACAAGGCTGCTGCGGAGTTCGGCATCAAGCTCACCTACTCTGACGCCGAATGGGACGCGGGCAAGCAGCTCTCCCAGGTGGAAAATTTCGCCGCAAAGAAGGTCGACCTGATCCTCTTGTGCGCGGCCGATAATCAGGCGCTCCTGCCAGCGGTGAAAGTATGCAAGGATGCCAAGATCCCCCTCATTACCTTTACCAACGTGATCGGGCCCAACCCGGACGGAAAGCTTGACGGGGTTCTCTCGTTTATCGGCACAAACGAAGTGACCATCGGACGCCTGATTGGCCAGATGGCGGAAAAGGCCCTGGACGGAAACCCGGCAAACATCGTTCTCATAGAAGGGACCCCGGGTACTCCCCCGCAGAGAATGCGGACCCAGGGATTCAAGGAAATCGTGGACAAGCACCCCAACTGGAAGATCGTGTATTCACAGGCCATTACCGGCTGGACCAAGGAAGGCGCGCTGGCAGCAATGGAGGCTTTCCTGCAGTCCGGGCAGAGGGTGGACCTGGTTGCCTGCCAGTGGTACGGCGGCGCCACCGCGGCCGCTCAGGCGCTGAAGGAGAAAGGGTACAGCCAGAACAAGGTGACCATTACAGGCTACGAGTTTTCCAAGGAGCTTGCCCCGTTCATCAAGGACGGAACGGTGGACATGACTGCCAACTACTCCATCGAGGATACGGGATACAAGGCGGTCCAGGCTGCTGCTAAGTATCTGAAGGGCGAAAAGATCCCCTCGTTCACCGAGGTGGTGCCCTACATTGTCTCAAAGGAAAACGTGGACTCGGTCGTACCGGAGATGTAGGCCGGCGCTTCGACAGTCTGCACGCGGGGCGCGGTCCCTGCCCGCACGGGCAGGGGCCGCATTTTTTCAAAAAATGAGGGACATAATGGGACCCTGGATCGCCACGCAACTGTTCGTCGGAAAGAACGAAACGTCGGCCGCCACCCGCGCGCGCGTCGGGGATGCCATTGCCCGGGTGCGCGAGCTGGCACGTGTCGACGCGGTCATGATCTGGCCTTCAGCCGCGCCCGGGCTCACCGAGGAGCTGGTGCGTGCCGCACGGAATTGCGGCATTTCGCCCTTTCTCTGGTTTCCGATCCTGGCGGACGTCCCGGGCGCGCCCGTGCCCCTCGATTCCCTCACCCGGAACAGCGACGGCTCGAGAGGGAACGGCTCAATCGGCGCATGGGAGGGTCTGGCCGGCGGTGAAGAGAACTTCCTTTTTTCCTGCCCCAATGCCGCAGGAAATCTGGGCTCCGTATTCCGGACATACGAGTCGCTCCTGTCCTCTCTCGACGTGGGAGGGGTCATGCTGGACAGGATCCGTTTCCCCTCACCCGCCGCGGGCTGGGAATCCCTCTTCTGCTGCTTCTGCGAGTCTTGCCGCGACGGCTTTCAGGAGTTCGCTGGTCTCTCCCTCGATTCGATGCGTCAACGCGCCCAGGCCTTCATGACCCATATTCGGGAACAGGGCCTCTCGGAGCTGCACGCCGTCTGGACGGCACCCGGCGCGCTATGGACGGCGGCCGGACTGGAAAAGCTGGCCGCATTCCGCAGCCGGTCGATCACATCAGTGGTCGGGCGCTTCAGCTCCCTTGCGCGCGCACGCGGCCTGGCCGTCGGGCTCGATCTATTCAGCCCTTCGCTTGCGCCGCTGGTCGGCCAGGACTACGAGGCCCTGAGCAGCCTTTGTGACTGGATCAAGCCGATGACCTACTGCAACGCCGTGGGCCCGGCAGGTTTGCCCCTGGAGATCGCAAGCCTGTGGAAGGCGCTGCGTGCTCTGCATTCCGGCGCCGATGAATCGTCGGTCGGGGACCTCCTGCGCAATGTCTTTTCCTGGCAGCTTCCCGGTGCGGCGGAGGACCTGCTCCGCAGCGGTCTTTCCACGGAGGTCATCTCCTCAGAGCTGGAGATGATCGGACGAATGAGTCTCGCCTCCCGGACAAAAATCTACGCGGGCATCGAGGCGGTGAGAATGCCCGAGTTCGGAATCGATGTCACCTCCGGCATGCTGGCGCGCAGCCTGCAGCAGGTACGTCCGCCCGCCGACGGGATTGTGGCCTCCTGGAACCTGCTTCATGTCCCGGAAGAGAACCTCAGGCTCATCGGTGAGCTGAAAGGGTGAGCGCGAGCATGGAAACGCTCCTTCGTCTTTCCGGCATCAGCAAGAGTTTTCCCGGTGTGCAGGCGCTGGACGCCATCGACCTGGAGATCGGCAGGGGTGAGGTGCATGCCCTTCTCGGGGAAAACGGCGCGGGGAAGTCGACCCTGGTAAAGGTCATCGCAGGGGTCCATCCCAGTGACGGGGGAACGCTGGTCTTCGAGGGTCGCGAGCGGCATTTCGCATCCCCTGGTGAGGCCTCCGCGGCCGGCATCGCCATGATCCATCAGGAGACGAGCCTCATCCCCACGCTGACGGTCATGCAGAACGCGTTCCTCGGCATCGAGCGGAGGTCGTTCCTCAATGTGATCGACGATCGGCGCACCCGACGTGAATTCCTGGCTGCCTGCGAAAGACTCTCGTTCAAGCTGCCCCCGGCGCGGCTGGCCCGCGAATTGAGCGTGGCCGAGCAGAAGATGACGGAGATCCTGAAGGCGATGCTCCGCAATGCGTCCTTTCTCATCATGGACGAGCCTACCGACGCCCTTTCGGATGCCGAGATCGCGCACCTCTTCCGCATCATCCAGGACCTGAAGAGGGACCGGGTCACCGTGCTCTACATCACGCACTACCTGGACGAGGTGTTCCGCGTCGCGGACCGGATCACCGTGCTGCGGGACGGCAGGAAGGTGGGCACACGGAACGCGGCGGAGCTTGACAGGAATGCCATCGTCAGAATGATGATCGGCCAGGAGATCGAGGAGGGAGGAGAGTCCCGGCCCCGCGCGGCGCGCGGGGCAGAGGCCCTCCGCGCGGAAAACCTCGTCCGGGGGCGCGTGGTGAACGGTATTTCCTTCACCGCCTACCAGGGAGAGATACTGGGCATTGCCGGCGTGCTGGGCTCGGGAAAGACGGAGCTTGCCCGGCTGCTCTTCGGCGCCGACAGGCCCGATGCCGGGGCAATCTTCGTCGACGGGCGCGTACGGAGAATCGGCTCACCAACGGAGGCGGCAGCACAGGGTATCGGGATGGTGCCCGAGGACAGGAAGCGCCTCGGTCTTCTGCTGGGACACGAAGTGTACAAGAACATCACCATCGCCGCCGTGTCGAGGTTTTCCCGCGGGATATTCATACGCAAATCGGAAGAGCTGGCGGCGGTGGACAGGGTAGTGAAGAAGCTTTCGATCCGGATCAGGGGTCCTGCGCAGGCCGTCAAATACCTGAGCGGGGGCAACCAGCAGAAGGTGGTGATCGCAAAATGGCTCGTGGCTGACAAGAAAGTACTGATCATGGACGAACCCACCCGGGGAATCGACGTGGGCTCCAAGATCGAGATCCACCGGATCATGAGAGCTCTGGCCGATGCGGGAGCCTGCATCATATTCATCTCCGCGGAGGTTCCCGAGATCGTGCGGGTGTCGGACAGGATCCTCGTCATGCAGGGAGGCGGAATCGTCGCCGAGCTGGAACGGGGGGCGACCCAGGAGCAGGTGGTCCACATGATGCTGAAAGGAAACGGTCAATGAAAGAGATGGCGGGTCTCCGACAGTGGGTGGCGGCGCGGCGCGGCGGCTTCTCCATGAAGAAATACGGCCTGATGATCGGATTCATCTTCATGGGGATAGTCATTTCGATCATCACCCCCAACTTCCTCACTCCCACCAACCTCCTGAACATTTTGCGTCAGAGCTCGATCGTGGGCGTCATGGCGATCGGCACGGCGTTCGTCATCATTGGCGGCGGCTTCGACATTTCGGTCGGCTCCCTGCTGGCCCTTGCCGCCGCGATGAGCCTCAAGCTCCAGCAGTCCATGCCGTGGTACATCGTCATCGTCGTCGTGCTCGCCGTCGGCGGCCTGGCAGGACTGCTGAACGGCGTGCTGACCGCAAAGGTCCACATCGTGGCCATCATCACGACCCTCGGGACCATGACGATCCTGCGCGGCCTCACCTACCTGTACACGGGCGGTTATCCGATCACCGGATCCTCCACGGAGTTCCAGTTCATCGGCTCGGGATACATCGGGCCCATCCCCTTCCCGATCATCATCTTCCTCGCCATGGTGATCCTCTGGCAGTTCATCCTCAAGAAGACCACCCTCGGCAGATATGCCTGCGCGGTGGGCGGCAACAAGGAGGCGACCCGACTCTCAGGCGTTCCCGTGGACTTCTACCACATCATGACCTTTGTCATCGGCGGGATCATGGCCGCAATGTCCGGGCATCATCTATGCGGCGCGCCTGAACGCGGCGACTCCCCTTGCAGGGCAGGGCTACGAGCTCGACGCCATTGCCTCCTGCGTCATCGGCGGCACGAGCGTCTCAGGCGGCGAAGGGAGCATCGTGGGAATCCTGATCGGCGTGCTCCTGCTGAATATCGTCAACAACATGTTCAACCTGCTCGGGATCCAGGTCTACATCCAGTACCTCGTAAAGGGAGTCATCATCCTGACCGTGGTGGGGTTCGACTCCTACTCGCGCTACAAGCAATAGGCCGGGACAGCTTCGCGGGCGCTGTCGTTGGTCAGATAACCATCACGATTGACCATTTTTTGCTATTTTTATGTCCTTATTATTGACAAAATGACGTTTTAATGAGATTTAAGACGATGCAGTCCACATTCTCACCTCTATCGGCGAAGAAGCCTTTCGCACTTGACGACGTGAGGGAGCCGGAGCTCTTCAGGGACCAGTTCCCCTACACGGAGATCCCTCGAATCCTCTTCGACGGGACCGACGTGCATCCCCACCCCGCAAAAGAGATCTGGATAACGGACACCACTTTTCGAGACGGCCAGCAGGCCCGGCCGCCCTACACGCCGGACCAGATTGCCGCCATCTTCCATTTCCTGCACAGGCTGGGCGGGCCGAAGGGTGTCATCAGGCAGAGCGAGTTCTTCCTCTACTCGCGGCGCGACGCGCAGGCGGTGGATGCCTGTCTCGCCCTGCGGCACGAGTTTCCCGAGATCACCGGATGGATACGCGCAGACGCCAGGGACCTTGCCATTGTAAAGAACTTCGGACTGAAAGAGACGGGCATTCTCACCTCGGTTTCCGACTACCACATCTTTCTCAAGCTCAAGTCCACGCGGGCGAAGATACTGGACGAATACCTGGGAATCGTGAAGTCGGCCCTGGATGCCGGCATCACGCCGCGCTGTCATTTCGAGGATATCACCCGGGCCGACATCCACGGATTCTGCCTGCCTTTCGCGGAAAAGCTCCTCGCGTTGATGCAGGAGGCGAAGACCCGCATCAAGATACGCCTCTGCGACACCATGGGTTTCGGCGTGACATACCCCGGGGCAGCGCTGCCCCGGAGCGTGCCCCGCCTGGTCCATTCGTTCACCACGGAGCTGGGCTACCCCGGAACGCTTCTGGAGTGGCACGGCCACAACGATTTCCACAAGGTGCACGTCAATGCAGTCACCGCGTGGCTGTACGGCTGCTCGGCTCTCAACTCGACGGTGCTGGGGTTCGGAGAGCGCACCGGCAACCCTCCCCTGGAAGCGGCCGTGGTGGAGTACATCGGACTGAGGGGCACGAATGACGGCATGGACCCGCGCGTCATCACCGAGATGGCGGATTATTTCAGAAACGAGATCCGGGCTCCCATTCCGTCGAACTACCCGTTCGTGGGAAGCGAGTTCAATGTGACCCGGGCGGGCATCCACGCCGACGGCATGCTCAAGAATCCCGAGATCTACAACATCTTCGATACGGAGAAGATCCTGCGGCGGCCGCTTCGGGTCATGGTCACGGACAAGTCCGGCATGGCGGGAATCGCCCAATGGATCAATGAGAACATTCCCTCGATCACGGGCCGCGCTTTCGAGCAGGTGGGAAAGCGGCACCCGGGCGTCCGCCACATCGCCGCGTGGGTTGCGGAGCAGTACATGCAGGGCCGCACCACGAGCATCTCTTCGGATGAGCTGGTGGCGCACGCCAAACATTTCCTGCCCTCGCTTTTCGTATCCGACTTCCAGAAGGCAAAGGAGGCGGCAATCGAGAAGGCGCGGCACATCGCGGAGCATATCTCCGCCTCGCCGGACGTGCGTTCCCTGGATCCCGCCCGGATGGAGAGCTTCCTGCACGAGGTAGTGAGCCGTGAGGCGTCCATTCAGCTCCTGGCCGTCACCAACCGGGAGGGCAGGCGGATCTCCCAGGCCTACACGCAGCGCGGGGAGAAAGGCATGTTCCGCAATCTGATGAACAAGGACTTCCGGAAGCACGACTGGTTCGTCGCGGTGCTCAGGTCCGCCGAGCCGTACTACTCCGACCTCTTCTTCTCGAAGTACACGGGAAAGCTCATCATGACCGCCGCCATGCCCATCCTCGACATCGAGGGCGGCATGTACGCGGTCATGGATATCGATTTTCGCTTCGATGAGCTGGTGAAGCTGATCAACCCCATTCCGGATGAGATCATGGAAACGGGATAGCGTCCTTCCGTCGACGGGCGCGGATGAATGACTTATAGTACCCGATGGCCCGTGCCATCTCTTCTCATGAGGGGCTGAAGGAGCAATCGTGGGCGGAATAATCAGGCGGGAGCTCTTCCGCGCGCCCCTCTCGGGACGCAACAGGTTCCGGCGGACAATGCAGTTCCAGAGCGTGGACCGGGTGCCGCATTTCGAATTCGGCTACTGGAACGAGACTTACAAAGCGTGGCACGAACAGGGCCTGCCCCGCGAGGTGGACACCGAGCAGAAGGCCAACCGCTACTTCGGGTTCGACCGGTTCGAGCTCTGTCCGGTGAACGACTGGAACTGGCTCTGTCCCCCGTTCGAGGAGAAGGTGATCGAGGAGGATGACCGGCACCGCACGATCATCGACAAGGACGGCGTGACGTGCGTCGTGAACAAGGACGGCTCGTCGTCGATTCCCGCACGTGCTCGACTACCCCCTGAAAGACAGGGAAAGCTGGAACCGGATGAGGGAAAGGCTCGACCCCGGCAGCCCGGGCAGGTTCCCTCAGAACTGGGAGGAGCTGAAGGCGGGCTATCACAACCGGGACTACCCCCTTGGCGTGCATGCGGGCAGCCTCCTCGGTTTTCTCCGCGACCTGATGGGGTTCGAAAACATCGCCATCGCCTTCTATGACATGCCCGACCTCATGACGGAGATGATCGACTACATGGTCGATTTCAACATCGCCGTTCTGTCGAAGCTCGTTCCCGACATCGATTTCGACTACGCCAACGGCTGGGAAGACATCGCCTTCAGGAACGGGCCGATCATCGGGCCGGACATGTTCCGCCAGTTCCTGCAGCCGGGCTACAGGAGGATCGCCTGCATACCTGCGCAGCCGCGGCGTCAACGTGATCTTTACCGATTGCGACGGTGATATCACCCCGATCGTCGACATCTGGATCGAAGCCGGCTTCACCTGCCAGTTCCCCATCGAGGTCGCGGCAGGCACCGATCCCCTGGCCCTTCGCGCGCGCTTCGGCGAGCGCGTGCTCCTGATCGGCGGAGTGAACAAGCGCGCCCTGATTGCCGGGAAAGACGCGATCGACAGGGAAATGGAGCGCCTGGCGCCTCTCGTCGCCCAGGGTGGGTTCATCCCCCACGTCGATCACCGCTGCCCGCCCGACGTCACCTTCGAGAATTATCATTATTATCTGGACGCAAAGAAGCGGATCCTCGGGTTCTGAAAGGAGCGAGTGATGAAACTGGCGGGAAACACCGTCCTGATCACCGGCGGGGCCACCGGCATCGGATTCGTCCTGGCAGAGGCCTTTCTGAAGGAAGGCAGCATCGTGCTCGTGTGCGGCCGCAGAGAGGACAGGCTGGCGGAGGCCAAGAAACGCCACCCGGCCCTGCACACCCGGGTGAGCGATATCACCCGGGAAGAGGATCGCCGGACGCTGGGTGACTGGGCGATCTCTCACAACGTGAACATTCTGATCAACAACGCGGGCATGCAGCGTGAAGTGGATTTCACGCGCGGGCTGCCGTCCCTTGACGAGGGGGACAACGAGATCCGGTGCAACCTGGAGGGCCCGCTGTATCTGACCGCTCTTCTTCTGCCTCACCTGCAGAGCCGGCAGAATGCGGCGATCGTCAACGTTTCTTCCGGATTGGGGTTCATCCCCATCGCCCGCATGCCCGGTCTATTGCGCCACCAAGGCGGCCCTTCACTCGTTCACCGTTTCCCTGCGCCACCAGCTCGCGGGCAAAGGCGTCAATGTCTTCGAGGTCATACCGCCCACCGTGGATACCGAGCTCGACAGGGGAGCGCGGGCGAGGCGGGGACAGACAGACCGGGGCATACCGGCACAGGACGTGGCGGACGCGGTCATGAAAGGCATGAAGGAGGACCAGCTGGAAATTGCGGTGGGAATGGCCGCAAACCTCGTGGCAGGATCACGGGCCAATTTCGACCAGATATTCAAGAACATGAACGCGGGGCGGTAGCGGTCCGCTCAGCCTGTTCTCTTCTTCTCCTTGAGGTCGTCCTTGTTCAGGATGAGGATATTGCCCGCGTCGTCCTGCACGTACACCTCGGTACCCGACACCACGATGTAGGTGGAGGCATCCACTTTTCGCTCCGACTGCGCCTGGAGCACGGCGGTTGCGTCAAACCTTCCGAGGTAGGCGCCCTGACCCGAGTCGATGACGGCATACACCGAGGGTTCCGATGCGGCCAGATAGGTGGTCGGAACGAGATTGTCCTTGCCTTCCTGGCGGACGGCGAGCGTCGTCGGGTCGAGCGTGACCAGCCGGACGGCACCATTGCGGTCCGGGCGTCCGGCGGCAACGACGAGCGAGCCCCCGACGGTGACGTACAAGCGGCCGCGCACCGAATTGAGGTCCGACTGGGTGAGGAGCTTTCCTGATACCCGGTCGATCAGAACGAGCTTGCCGAAGTGCTCGGGGGATTCTGCAACGGCATAGATGAACAGCACCTGCCCCGGCGCGGCGGGCTGCACGGCGGCAGCCGGCTGGGCTGCCTCCTGCTGCTTCTGCTGGATCAGGGCCTGCTCGTCCGCGGCGATCTTGGCCCGCTGGTCCTGCACCGCCTTCTGGCTCGCATCAAGCTGCTGCTGCTGGGCGGCCGCGGTCTGCTCCTTCTGCTGGATCTTCTGCTGCTGAGCCTGCACCGCCTGCTCCTGCTTCTGAACTTCCGCCTGCGCGGCAGCGGCAGCCTGTTTCTGCTCAGCGGTCGCTCCCGGGGCGGACGCCGCGGCCTGGGCCTGCGCCGCGGCCTGCTTGCTCTGCTCGAGGGCCTGCGTCTGCTCCTGCAGCTTCTGCTTTTCCTGCTGGATCTTCTCCTGCTGACCGGCCACCTGCTGCTGCCCCTGCTCGATGCCTTTCTGCTGGAGCTCGGTGAGGTCTTTCCTTTCCGGCAGGGCCTTGCCGGGCTGGGTCTGGAGGTTTTCGATCACCTTGGGCGCCGCGAGCTGACCCGCCCCGACAGCGCTGAGGCTGCCTTTCTGCGCGCCGCTGGAGAGCGGTATCACCATGCGGGTCTTGCCGGGCCAGTCGGTATACTTCGTGCCGATTCCCGCATTGTCGGAAGAAAGATACCCCATCACCACGCTCTTGTAGACCGAGCCGAGGTACTTCATATCCCCGCGGAACACGGCGTTGTAGTATACGACGAACCGGGCGAGCACCATCGCGTCCGCCTGCGAATATGCGTAAGCAGCCTGCAGGTACCCGCCCACCGCGCGCATGATGTTGACCACGTCATCCACTTCGGCGCTTGCTTCGATGACAAAGATATCGGCATCGAAACGGGTACCTTCGCCGGCCCCGATGGCGTGAATAACGCGGTATTTGCCGGCATAGGTGAACTCAGCCGTCTTGTCTCCGACATTCCGTCCGAGCGCCCTGCCGATCCCGAATATCTCGTCCAGAGTGTCGATTCTGCTGTGCGGCCCGACATAGTTGGTGAAAATGATGTTGGCGCCCTGGCCCTTGTTGAGCTCGTCCCTGTCGACCTGCAGCCCGTACGCCAGCATGCCCGCAAGCAGCAAAAGGAGCGCGGTGAATCCCTTTTTCATCGGTCACTCTCCCTTTTTCGAGTATATCCTAGTTGTGATCCTTTCGCAGTACGGTCAGGGCCCGCGAGCGGATCTGCTGCGGGAAATCCCCTCGAGAGATGGCAAGGAGGGCGGCAATGGCCGCCGGCTCGTCCGTCTCCCCTTCGTACGCGCCGATGCGCTCGAACGCATTGAGCGCCGCGGAGGCGACCCGGTCATCCGGCGGGGACGTTCCCGCACGGGAGAGGGCCGCCGCAATGGCGCGCGAGGAGGCTCCGTCGGAGTCGCTCGCAAGGGAGCCCAGCGCCTCGATTTCGGCGGAAAGAGCGATGGAGTCGTACTCGCTGGCGATGACCTGGATCAGCGCCTGTCGGGACCGGGTCGACCCGACCAGGCCGAGGAGCCGCGCAGCCTCGGTGCGCACGTCGGGGAAGCTGTTGATCACCTTCATGTTGCGATAGACCGGATTGAGAAGACCCTCACCGCTGAAGTGCTCCAGCAATCTCGCAACATACCAGGTGCTCTTGCCGATGGAGTGATCGTCGATGCGCTCGCGAATTCGCGCAAGGAGCAGCAGGAGGGTGTCCCGATTGTCCACCGCCGCCAGGCTCTGCAGGAAGAGATAGTCGGGAATGCTGCTGAGAAGAGCCTCATTTCCGCCGGGCGGTCCTGCGTCCGTCCTTCCCGAGTGGGCTTCGTCGTGTCCCTCCTGCGGCCAGGCGTCCCGAGCAGCCGTCGTCCCGCGTGCCACCGTGACGGGGTACGTGCCACCGAATCGGGGACTTCCGCATCGTCGGCCGATTTTGCGCCGGCGGGACGCGGGGCGCCGATTGCATAGAGGATCCAATCGCGGCCGCCCACATAGAGGGTGCCATCGCGGCCCCGCACCATCGAGCCGAAAGTCCCGACGGGAAACGAGCCGGTTCCCGGACGCGCGGGATCGATCAGGAGGAGGGTTCCGTCGGTGGCGAACTCGTACAGGGGAGGGCTGCCCAGCAGGGGAGCTGCTTCCACGCGCTTTCCCGCGGTGATCTTCCACACCTGCCTGCCTTTTTCCGACAGCCCGACTACCTGACCATTCGAAGCAGCGGCAACAATCCGGCCGTCACCCGCCGACACCCCTGCAACGCGCGTGCCGATGGAATACCGCCATGCGATGTCTCCGCCCGGATTGACCGCTATCACGAATCCCTCGACAGTCCCCACGAGCACCCTGCCCCCTGGCGCAAGCGCGAGCGCAGTCGGCACGGCGCCGAGCGGCAGCGACCATTTGAAGTCGCCCCACGGGGTGAGCGCGTAGAGCCGCTGGTCCGCGGCAACGAGGTAGATCGTTCCCGCCCCGTCCACGGCCGGTGCGCGCGCGATTGCCCCGGGGAGGGTGATTGTCCATTGCGGGCGTCCGAGGTGGGACAACGCGACGAGTGTTCCCGCGGCTGTGCCGACATACACGGTTCCATCTGCGGCGACCGCCGGGTCCCCCGCGGGGCGCCCGTCCAGACGAATGCGCCACAAGGGGCGCCCGGAGGGATTGATTGCCACGAAATCACTGTTCTTCAGACCCGCGTAGATGCTCCCGTCACCGCCGAGCGCGAGGCAATCCCACGGGAGCCACCCGAGATCGCACTTCCACTGGAGAATTCCGGCGGGGTCCCACGCGTAGAGGAAGCCGTCCTCCGAGGCCGCGTAGATTGTCCCCTGCGCCGCCACCGCGGGCCTGCTGCGGATCTGCCCACCCGTCGCATATCGCCACAGAATGCCGAGCGCCGGGGAATGAATCGCTTCAGGCTCTGGCAGGGCGGGTGCGCACAGTGAGACGGCGAGGACGAGAAGCGCGAGCCTCAGTTTCATCCCAGATGAACCTACTACGCGGGGCCGGTTTCGCAAAGCTGTCGTTCGGCGGGAGCCGCCTCATTGGCCGTCGTGCGCTCCAATGTTCCTTGCCTCGCTGTCCGGACAGGGTTATTTTTGTTGAAACGTATCTATTCAGAGCTGCTTCGACAGCAGCCGCAAGGAGGCAGAAATGTTCATAGACTATTTGACCCTGATGCTGATCAATCTTGCCGCGGGTCTCTTCATCATGGCGGTGTTCGTATTCTGGTTCTTGAACGGGGACCGCAAGAAGGTGGCGCCGGGCCTGCTGGTGAGCGGATTCGTCGCGCTCGTCACGGGGCTGCACGAGATATTCACCTGGCCGATCGTCAGCAGCTACAACATCCCCTTCGGCGAGATGTCGGTGTTCTTCGGAGTTCTCTTCTTTGCCACGGGGATCGCGATCCTGAGGGACTGGGATCTTCTCAGCCTCGGAGTATATGCGGTGTTTGCCGGTGCCGCGTCCATTGTCCTGGGCATCAGGATCTTTTCCCTCAAGATGACGAGCGAGCCGCTGGTGTCAATGGCGGGCTTCGTCCTTACCGGCCTCCTTGCCATGCTCGCGCTGCCGGCGTATGTGCTGCGCAAGAACCTTGTCGTGCGCATCCTCGCCTCTCTGGGCCTCGTGGGCGCATCCGCCATCTGGGCCTTTCTCGGCTATCTCGCCTACTGGGCGCACCTTGCGAACTTCTCCAAGTGGGTGCCCACTGTCATGCAGGCGGCACCGAAATAGAGCTTCGCCCGGTCCTGCCCCACGCGTGCGCTTGACGGGGCAGGGCCGGGTCTGTTTCCCTCTCTTCAATGACACGCATCCTGTTTCGACGGAGCGATGGCTCGCTCGACACCTCGCTGGGAATAGAAGAAATCCCCGCTGCGCTGGCTGAGCAGGGCGGTCTGCTCTGGGTGGATTTCCTCGACGAGCCTGACGCGTCCTGCGAGCGCATCCTCCGCGACATTTTCCATTTTCATCCGCTGGCCATCGATGACGCGCTCCGGGAAAGCCATGTGCCCAAGCTGGACGACTGGGACTCCTATCTCTACATCGTGCTCCACGCGCTCGCTTTCGACCCCGCGGCGGCGGAGCAGCTCTCCACGCGCGAGCTGGACATTTTCGCGGGCCCTCACTATCTCGTGACTCACCGGGAGGAGGACATCCCGCCCCTCGATCGGGTCTGGGACGCCTGCCCGCATGATGAAAGGATGATGGGAAGGGGGGCAGCGCGGCTCCTCTATCACCTCGTGGACGAGATCATCGCCGGTCATATGCCCGTGGTGGATGCAATCGACGAGGAGATGGAGCGCATCGAAGAGCTCATTCTCTCCGCCTCCGGACCCGGAACCCTCCCGCATGTCCTGCGCATCAAGAGGTCGCTCCTGCACCTCCGGCGGATCGTGGCCCCGCAGCGGGAGACGCTGAACAGGCTCGCGCGTGACGAGCTCGCCGTCATCGAGCCCGGCCAGCGCGTGTACTTTCGCGACGTCTACGACCACCTCGTGCGCCTGTACGACATTGCGGAGGGGATTCGAGACCTGGCATCCGGCGCGCTGGACACGTACCTGTCGGTGATCAACAACCGGATGAACGAAGTGATGAAGACGTTCACCCTGATCACCACGCTTTTCATGCCCATCTCTTTCATCACGGGCTTTTTCGGCATGAACTTCTTCACCGCCTCCAATCCGCCTCCCGCCATGACAGGGAGGATCGCGCTCGGAGCGATCTGCGCCGCGGTCGTCCTCATCCCCTGCCTCATGTACCTGTGGCTGAGGCGGAGGCGATGGGTCTGACAGGGGCCCGGTTCACACCGCTATCTGCCGGCACGATGGTCCGGGATACCCCATGTCGGGAGTGGTGAAAGCGGCACCCTGACGGCCGCGGGCGTCCACCGCAATGATGCCGCCGCGGCCGCCGGTCCGCCTGTGAATGGACCGCAGCACCGCCTCCACCGCCTCTTGCGGGTGCTCGCCGCGTGCCGCCCGGTCCGAGACGGACTTCGCGGCGGCCGTGCGAATGAAGGCCTCTCCCCATCCCGTGCAGCAGACTGCCGCGCCCTCGTCATCCGCGTAGATGCCGCAGCCCACCAGGGGAACGTCGCCCACCCGGCCCGCCCTCTTTCCCCGCGTGCCCCCGGTGCTGGCGCCGGCGCACACCGCGTACCCCGGCCCGGATCCGTTTCGGACTCCGATCACGACGCCCACCGTCCCCCGGCTTTCGTGAGCCGCCTCACCGGTACCCGGGTTGACGCGGCCCTCCTCGTCGAAAAAGGTGCGGGCGTCGGGTCTGCCCGCGGCCACCCACGCCTGGAAGCCTTGGCGCTCGCGGGCGTTGACGAGGCTCGCCGGGTCCACCGGCGCGAATCCCGCCGACAGCGCAAACCGCTCGGCGCCCTCTGCGATGAGGAGCACGTGTTCGGTCCGTTCCATGACGGCAAGGGCGATCTCCGATGGATTGCCGAAACGGCCGACGGAGGCCACCGCCCCGGCTCTGAGGTTCTTCCCTTCCATCACCGCCGCGTCGAGCTCCACCTTGCCATCCTCGTTGAGGAAGCTCCCCGTGCCCGCGTCGAATGTGGGATCGTTTTCCAGAATCCTGAGCGCGGACACGACGACGTCCAGCGGACGCGCCCCCTTGTTCAGCGCCTCCATCGCGGCGCCGTACGCCCGGCGCACCCCTTCGATGTGCGGTCCCTTGAGGTCTGCCGGTATGTTCCACGCGCCGCCGTGCACCTGTACGACGAATCGAGAGTCCGTTGATACGATGGACCAGTGGGAGAACATCTCTCGCTCCTTTTCCTCAGCCTTGCAGGCCGCGCATGACTGCCTGAATGACACGCTCGTCGCCCGGCATCAGAAAGTGGAGAAGCACCGGTATCTGCACCTCGCTCCCAAATGGAAGGCGTGAGCTCACGGCGGGCGAGATGACGATGTCCAGCGGCGACCAGATCGACGTGAAGGAGACCTGTGCAAGACGATCGGCATCCCGATTGAGGTCCAGCAGGAACGGGCTGCCCGGCCGCATCTGCCGCACGCCCGGGAGCGGCTCCAGGTACGCGGTGCCGGTTCCGTGATGCGGCGTGGAGATCGTCACAAAATGCGCAATGCGCGCAAGCCCGCCCAGGCGCTGCGCATAGTAGCGCGCCACGAGCCCGCCCATGCTGAAGGCCACAATGTCCAGGGATCGGCGGGGGCCGAGCCTCGCGTCAATGAACCGCCGCAGGTCATCGGCCGACTGTTCGAGGGTGACCGAGCCGTCGTTCGGCTCCAATGCAAATGCGAGCGCGCGCCACCCCGCCCTGTCGAGCCGCGCCGCCATTCGCTTGAACATCGAGGAGGTATCCCAGAGGCCGGGCACAAGCACGACAGACCGGGACGTGCTGACCGCATCGGCCTGCGCGGGCTCGGCCTTTCCTCCGGCGCGCGTCCCGGCAACAGGCAGGAGAGCGGCGATCAGCAGGAATGCGGCTTTCCGGACAGCACCGCTCATCCTATCGCTCGATGAACGCTTTCAGCCTGCCCAGACCTTCCCTTATCATTGGAATGTCGATGCCGGAATAGGCGAACCGGATGTACATCTCCTTCTCACCGGGAAGCGGACGTCCGAAATGAAGCCGCGTGCAGAATGACACGCCGGTCTCGCGAAGAACGGTCTGGCGAAAGCTGTTGTAATCGTGCAATCCGGTCTTCTTCATGGCACCGGTCACATTGGGAAAGAGATAAAAAGTCGCGTTCGGCTTGAAACAGCGGACCCCTTCGATGGAGTTCAGGATCTCCACCGCCACGTCCCGCCTTTCCCGGAATGTATCCAGGATCCTCTTCGGCCCCTGCTGGTCCCCCGCGAGCCCCGCAATGGCGCCGTACTGGATGAAATGGTTGGAACAGGATTCGTCGTTGACATTGAGCTTCGCAATGACGTCGATGACCTCCCGCGGCCCGATTGCCGCGCCGAGCCGCCATCCGGACATGGCGAACTTCTTGGAGAAGGTGTAGAGGATCACGCTGCGCTCCGCCATTCCCGGCAGAGACGCGAGAGAAAGGGACTCCCCCGAATAGCGCATGTCGAAGTACGCCTCGTCGCAGAGCACGTACAGGTCGTGCTTCAGCGCCAGGCGCGCGAGCTCGGCGCGCTCTTCCGGAGAGCACTCCGCCCCCATGGGATTCTGGGGGTCGTTCAGCACCAGGAGCCTCGTCCGAGGGGTGATCTGCCTCTTGATGCTGTCCATGTCCAGGCGGAAATTATCGCTCCCCTCCCGGTATCCGTATGGCACCGCCTTGCCGCCGTGGAACTCGATCTGGGATTCGTAGATCGGGTAGCCCGGATTGGGATACAGGACCTCGTCCCCCGGATTCATGAGCGCCTGAAAAAACTTGCCGATCACCGGCTTGCCGCCTGGCTGGATGGCCACGTTCTCCATGGTGTAGGGCACGCCGCGGGCCGCGCGCACATTTGCCGCAAGCGCTTCGCGAAGCTGCGGGATGCCGGCCGTAGGGCAGTAGCCGGTCTTCCCGTTCCTCATCGCCTCGATGGCGGCGCCCATCACGTCATCCGGGGTGGGGACATTCAGGTCACCGAGGTGAAAGGGATAAACCTTGTTGCCTTGCGCCGCAAAGGCTGCGGCCTCCGCGGAGACGGCGAAGGCCGTTTCGGATCCCAGGCGTGAAATGCGGTCAGCAATCCTCATCTCGGCGCCTCCTTGGGAACATCTGTCGATAGGAGAGCATCATACCACGGGTCGACGGGCGGAGTCAGACCAGGCTGATCCGTCAAACGTAGCGATGGACGAGGCCGACGGTCAACGAAAACCGCACGGTGCCTCCGCGGAGCCCCCTTGCTTGCGCAACAGTCAGTCGGACGATAATCTGGGAATGCGTGAAAACGTACGTCGTGCTTGCGGGGAACATCGGGGCAGGGAAATCGACGCTGGTCCGCATGATGTGCGATCGGCTGGGCTGGGAGCCTTATTACGAGCCGGTGGCGGAGAATCCCTACCTGGAGGACTTCTACCGTGACATGAATCGATGGGCCTTTCATTCGCAGGTCTTTTTCCTGACACATCGGGCACGGTCGCACCATGCGCTGCTCGACTATCCTCGCCCGGTGGTCCAGGACCGCTCTTTCTACGAGGACGCGGAAGTGTTCGCGCGCGCCCAGCACAGGCGGGGCTCCCTGAGCGATCGTGACTGGGCCTCCTACCTCGAGCTCTACGGCATTCTCACGGCGCTTCTCGCCCCGCCGGACCTCGTGGTGTACCTCCGCGCATCCGTGCCCACGCTGCGGCGGCGGATCGCTCAGCGGGGACGCGGCATGGAGGCCGGGATCTCCGACGAGTATCTCGTGGAGCTGAATGCGCTCTACGAAGACTGGATCGCGGGTTTCGACCGCGCCCCCGTGCTCGTGGTGCCCGCGGATCGCCTGGACTTCGTCAGGGATTCGCAGGATCTGCACGCGATCATCACCACGGTTCAGAGCCGCCTCCTGGGCAGGCAGGGGACCCTGTTCCCCGAAGAGGGCGCTCCTCCCTGATGAGCGCAACGATCATCGCGGCCGCCCGGGCGCTCGCGCGGCAGGCTGACAGGCTTCGCTTCAAAGAGCCGGTCCGCTACGTCTACAATCCGCTCGTGTACGCACGGCACCCCCACGAGGAGTATCTGGAAAGATATGCAGCCTCTCGCAAGCGCCTGGTACTCCTGGGAATGAATCCGGGCCCCTGGGGCATGGCGCAGACCGGCGTGCCCTTCGGCGAGGTTGCGCTCGTTCGAGACTGGCTGGGTATCTCCGGAATTGTGACCCGGCCGCGTCAGCAGCATGCACGGGTACCGGTTCAGGGATTTGCGTGCGCGCGCAGTGAAGTGAGCGGCATGCGGCTCTGGGGGCTGATGCAGGCGCACTACGGGAGCGCGGGGGCGTTCTCGACAGACGCTTTCGTGTCCAACTACTGCCCTCTCCTGTTCCTCGACGCTGCCGGCAGGAATATCACCCCGGACAGGATTCACCGGGACGATCGTGAGCCGCTCTATTCCCTGTGCGACAGGTTCCTGGCCATAGTAGTCGACGCGCTGCGCCCTGAATGGCTCGTGGGCGTAGGAGCATTTGCCGCGCGCCGCGCTCGAGCCGCCGCATCCTGCGGATTTGGCATCGCCGTACGGGGTATTCCCCGAACGGGTACTCCCGTACCCGGCGCCGCCGGGCTGCCCGACGTGCCTGCGCGGGCCGTTCGGGTCACCTCCATCCTCCATCCCAGCCCGGCAAGCCCGCGCGCCAATCGGGATTGGGCGGCGCAGGTGGAGGAAGCGCTCACTGCCCAGGAGATCTGGTGACGGCGTCGCGCTTAACAGCGCCACGGTTCCGTGGTACCCTGTGAGTGCATGCTGACCATTTCATCCAGAGGCGTGTACGGCCTGACCGCGGTGGTGGAGCTGGGGCGTCGCCACGGGCAGGGCACCGTGCAGATCAGGGACATCGCGAAGGCCCACAACATCCCGCAGCACTACCT
Organism: uncultured Spirochaetota bacterium; assembly: GCA_963734545.1. Classification (GTDB taxonomy): domain Bacteria; phylum Spirochaetota; class Spirochaetia; order SZUA-6; family Fen-1364; genus Fen-1364. The sequence continues at coordinate 230,822 of CAVTHO010000005.1, forward strand.
GGAGCAGATTCTGGTCACGCTGAAGAAAGCCCGACTGGTAAAGAGCCATCGCGGCTCACAGGGAGGCTACAGCCTGGCCAGAGGTCCCGCACAGATCAGGGTGCTCGAAGTCCTGGAGAGCGTCGAAGGAGAGCTTGAAGTCGTTCCCGTCCGAAAACGGGACGGTGTCCTGGCATTCTTCTGGAGCTCGCTCGATCAGGGGATTCGGGAAATCCTTGCCTTGAGTATTGAAGACCTGATCCTGGACATGCAGAAAGCCGACAGCCTGGTCAACTACTCCATTTGATACGGCGCCTCTCGCGCTCCCCCCCTGCCTATCCAATACTTGACTATCTCACTTGAGAATGTTATTCTGTCATTGACCTGCACGGAGGTGGCATGACGGAAAAGAAAAAACTCTCCCTGATCTGTTTCAGTGGAGATTTCGACAAGAGCGTCGCGGCCTTCACCCTGGCAACAGGGGCCGCAGCGGTGAACTACGAGGTGAACATGTTCTTCACCTTCTGGGGTCTGAACATCGTGAAGTCAGGCAGACGGCGCCGGCTCGTCGGCCGGGGTCCCCTTGCCCGGGTTTTCAATTTCCTCGCCGGCGGATCCGGCAACCTGCCGATGAGCAGGCTCAACTTTATGGGCGCCAGCCCCGGTTTGATGTCGCGCATGATGAAAAAGCGGAATGTCGCGACGCTGGAGCAGCTCGTACAGGCGGCCAAGGACCTGCGGGTGGGGCTGTATGCCTGCGAAATGTCCATGAATATCCTGGGCATGAAACAGCCGGACTTCATCCCTGAAATAAAGGAAGTGATCGGCGTGCCGACATTCCTGAAGCTGTCGGAGGGCGGAGAAACCCTGTTCATATGAGCATGATAAAGCAATCCCTGGACATCACGCAGGAGCACTGCCCGATGACATTTGTGAAGGCGAGGCTGGCACTGGAAAAACTGGCCGCGGGCGACCAGTTGGAGGTCTTCCTGAGCGAAGGCGAGCCGCTGCAGAGCGTGCCGCGCTCAGCGACCGAGCAGGGTTACAAGGTCCTGGAGGTTGCCCAGGTGGAGGGAACCCGCTACAGAGTCCTGTTCGAGAAGTAGCAGACCGGCGATTCAGCGCGCCGCGGTATTCCTCGGATTCAGCGCGCCGCGGTATTCCGCGGATTCTGGCGCGGGCCCGCGATCTCCTGCCTGCGCGCGTCCTGCCCGGGAACCCTCGGGAGCATTGAGCAGGGCGAAGCTTTCCTTGTTGCTCCTGTACAGCCTCTTGAACACTTCGAATCCGCGCGCGTACACGCCGGCGCGCCCTGCATCCGGGGCAAAAGCCTTCCGAATAGAAACGAGGGCCGCGGCAGCCTCGAAGCTGGGGATACGGCCCAATGCTATGCCGCACAGCAAGGCCGCGCCTGCAGCACCCGCATTCTGCGGGCTCGCGACCGCCTCCACGCGCTTTCCCGTCACGTCGGCGAGGATCTGGCTGGTGCTGTCCGAAATCGCGCCGCCTCCCGCGAAACGCAGTTTCTCCACCGGGGAGGTCTTTGCCTCCATGCACTCCAGTATCCAGCGCTTGTGATAGGCGATCCCCTCCACCACTGCGCGAATCAGATTCCGTTTGCCGGTCTCCAGCCCGATATTGAAAAACATTCCGCGGGCATTCGGGTCCTCGAAGGGAGACCTGTTGCCGTGGAGCCAGGGTGTGAAGATGGCCCCCCCGCTGCCTGCCTCGGTTTCCTGGATCACATGATCGAGGTATTCCAGAAGGGTCGCGTATCCGCTGTCCGGCCGGTCATGCGCCTGCCGTCCTTCCTGGTAGACGCCGATTTCATCCAGGGCCAGATGGTCCCGTACCCACTCGAGGCACTTCCCTGAAGTCTCCTGCTCGCCGATGTAATTGTAGAAGCCTGGCCGGGCCGCGAGGATGGAGCCAATGAAGTGGTCCAGATCCACGATGCGCCGCTGCACGACCCGGGAGACCCATCCAGAGGTTCCCACGTAGACGTGTGTATCACCGGGCGCGACACAGCCGCACCCGACGGCCAGCATGGTCACGTCCCCGCCTCCACCGATGACCGGCGTCCCTTCCCTGAGGCCCAGCTCGTGCGCGGCAACCGGGGTGAGCGCGCCGACCGTTGCCGTGGAGGGGACGACACCCGGCATGTGCCGCGGCGCGACGCCGAAAGTGCGAAGCAGAGGCCTGCTCCATCCCCTCCGGCCCGGCCGTGTGTCGTAGAGAAAGGTGACGTGGGCGCTGTCTTCCGTCATCAGCGCGTTGCCCGTGCAGCGCAGGAGCAGATACTCCTTCACGTCGAGCCAGGCATGGATCCGACGGAAGACATCCGGCTCATTCTCCCTGACCCATGCATACTTCCACACGGGGTCCTTGACGCTCGCCGAGGCACCGCCGGTGACAATGAGAGAAAGAAGGAGCCTGCGCGCGTTCAGCCCTGCCACACGAAGCCCGGATCCGATGCCACGGGTCCACTGCGCACCGGCACGCTGGTCCATGTAGCTCATGGCGGGACGGAGAGCGCGGCCCTCCGCGTCGACGAGCACCAACCCCTGCATCTGGCAGCAGAAGGAGAGCGCGCCGATCGATTCGGAGGGAACCCCGGTCCGGGCCAGCACGTCGCGGGTGGTGACCCTCATGGCATTCCACCAGTCCTCGGGGTCCTGTTCCGCTCCGCCGGAAGGGAAGATGCGCAAGGGATACTTCTGGGTCGCGCTTCCGAGCAGCCGCAGCGTGCTGCCCAGCGCGAAAAGGCAGGTCTTTGCGCTCGTGGTTCCGATGTCGAAGGCAAGGACGTGGAGCGGCTCAGTCATCATGGGCGGCCGGCTCCTTCCTCGCGTACTTGCGCAGATAGTACTGGTGCATGAAGCCGGCTTCCAGCCGGTTGATGGGCCGGGCGCCGCCGAGAAACTCAGCCTCGATGAACGCCTTGCAGCCCTTCTCCAGTATCTGGCAGCAGGTGAATGCCTCTTCGAGGTCGCGCCCCACGCAGATTGCGCCGTGATTGGCGAGCAGGGCCGCGTTGCGGCCGCGCAGGGCTTTCAAGGTGACGCGCACGATCTTCCGGGTGCTGGGCAGCGCATACGCCGCGCAGCGCACGCCGGGTCCGATGATCTGGGCAAGGTCGTCCAGGATCGGCGGGACATTGCGCCGTGCCGCGGCAACGGTGGAGGCGTTCATCGAATGCGTATGGACGACCGCCTGTGCATCGCGTCTGTCGGCATAGATCGCCACGTGCAGCCGCCATTCGCTCGAGGGCTTCTTCCCGGTGAAGCTTCCGTCCGCGAGCGTCACGACGGAGATATCCGAGGGCTCAAGAGTCCGGTAGTCACCTGCCGTCGGCGTGATCACCATGCGAAGGGCATCCAGACGCATGCTGATGTTCCCCCAGGTTCCCGCGACGAGACCGGTTTCGAGCAGCCTCCGCCCCATGGCGCAGAGCTGCTCTTTCGCAAGGGCCATGTCCATCACGCTGCCCCCTCTTTCTGCGCGGTCTCCCCGACATTGGCGAAGACCCGGTCGAAGCGCTCCAGGGCGTCGTCGACCACCTCGTCCGTGTCCGCGGCGCTCGTGTACAGCCTGCTTCCTGCCAGCGTCACGATCCCCTCTGCCGTGAATGCGGCGCCGAACTCCTCCATCATCTGCTTTCTCTGCTTGATCTCCTTCAGCACCCTGAGGATGCGCAGGAGTTTCAGCTCGACGAACATGCCGGCCGCTGTTTCCAGGTGGCAGATCGAGCCCTGGTTGTACGCCACGTAGGGAAGCCCGCGCCGCGCCAGAAGCATCTTCAACCCCTCGGTGAGCCGGTCCCCCGCCCGCCCCGCCGCCTCGCACGCGCCCGTCCTCTCGATCTCCTGAATCGTGAAGAATCCGGCTGCCGCGCTCACCGGGGTGGCGGCCAGAGTGCCGCCGCAGTACGCGCGCCTTTTTCCGCTCTCTATCCCCGCTGCGAGCAGCCTGAGGAGATCGCTGCGTCCGCCGAGGCCGCCTGCCCCGGGGAAGCCTCCTGCCACGATCTTCCCGAAGATCGTGAGGTCGGGCCGTACATTGAAATAGCCCTGGGCCCCGCCGAGTCCGACGCGAAAACCGCTGACCACCTCGTCGAAGACCAGGAGCGCACCGTACCTGTCGCAGAGGCGTCGGGCTTCGCGGTTGTAGTCCGCTGTCACGGGACGCGTCCCGCTTTCTGGTCCAAGAGGCTCGAGGATGACGGCGGCAGTGCCTCCGCGCAGCCGGTTCACCGACAGGACCCTTTCCAGAGAAGCAAGGTCATTCGGCCTGGCCTCTGTTGTGTGACGTGTGCTGGACCGGGGAATGCCATGCGCCTCGAACCTCCGCGTGCCGGGAATCTTCAGGCTGTATACCATCTGATCCGACCACCCGTGATATGCGCCTCCGATCTTCACGATTTTCGCCTTGCCGGTTGCCAGCCGGGCAACGCGCAGCGCGGCCATCACCGCTTCGGTTCCGCTGCCGAGCATGCGGAACATCTCCACGGCCGGCATGTGGCGGCGGATTTCCTTTGCCAGCGCGAGCTCGAACTCGTGGAAGAGCCCCGTCGAAGGGCCGCAGCGATTGAGGAGACGGATGACCTGGTCGCGCACAGCGGGAGGGTTGCTGCCGAGAATGGTCGGCCCGCCTGCCTGCAGGAAATCGATGTAGCGGTTCCCGTCGATGTCATAGAGGTAGGGTCCCTCGGCCCTGTCGATCACGAGGGGGAACGGATAGTTGAAAGCGAGGTTGTGCTGGACGCCGCCGGGGATGTACTGCCTGGCTTCCGTGATAATAACTTTCGACTTGCTGCACTTCTCGTCGAAGCATCGAAGATAGCGATCCATGGCCTCGCGGCGGATAGGAAGGGCCGGGCGCCGCATGAGTGCCGCCAGCTGCGCATAGATCGCCGTCACGTCATGATAGTTGCTGATTCCGTACCCCATCGCCGATCCCCTTGATTTCGCCTAAGTGCATGATAGACTCATGCTTCGTGGCGAGTGAGTGCTCACTCCCAATAGTGTATCTCAATTTATCAGGTTTCGATAGAATTGCAAGAGCTGTTGTACAAGGGGAATCACCGCATGGAAGAACAGTATTTCACCGCCACATTCGGCCGGCTCCCGCTCGAAAAACAGGAGCGTCTCCTCACGATTGCCAAGCAGGCGTTCGCGAAGGGCGGTTTTGCCGCAACGAGCGTGAACGCCATTGCGGCTGCCGCGGGAATCAGCATTGGTACACTGTATAAGTACTTTCGCTCCAAGGAAGACCTCTTCCTGACGATCATCGGCCAGGGCCACGACCTGCTGCAAAACGTATTGGAGGGAATTGTCGGCGGCACCGATCTCCTGCCGGCCAAGATAGAGCGTCTTCTCCAGGCCGCAGTCGCCTATTCCGAACAGGACCCGGATTTCGTGAAGATCTACATCGACTGCACGACGCAGGGCCTTGCGCCGCTGGCGGCCCGCTTGTCACGCAGCATCGAGAGCATCGCCGCGGACGCGTACCGCCGCCTCCTCAGCGAAGCTCAAGCGCGTGGAGAGATCGATCCTGCGCTGGACACATCCGTCGCCGCCTTCTGTCTCGACAACCTTCTCCTCATGCTCCAGTACTCCTTCGGCTGCGGCTACTACCGGGAAAGGCTCGCCCTGTTCGCAGGCAGCACAGCCCTGTCCGACCCGCAAACCGTGATCAAGGGAAGCATGCACTTCATCGCGAACGCGCTCGGCTGTGTCGCGCATGAGTCCGGTTGATGGTTGTTGTCCGCGGAGGAGCCGCTCGTTAATTTATACGTGGCGCGCGTGCTCTGCCGTACTGCCGCAGGGGAGCCGGAGCGCCGCCAAGGAGGCTCCGGTGATCATCGAACCGAAAATCAGGAATAATGTCTGCCTGACCGCACACCCCACGGGGTGCGCCCGTCAGGTGGCAGACCAGATCGAATACGTGCGGAAACACGGCGTAATGAAATCGGCCGCAGGGCTCCCGACCCGGGCCCTGATTGTCGGCTCCTCCAATGGCTACGGGCTGGCTTCCCGCATCGTGGCCGCGTACGGATGCGGTGCAGCCACGGTCGGCATCGCCTTCGAGCGGCCCGGCTCCAACGACCAGGGTCGTGACAAAGTCGGCACGGCCGGCTGGTACAACGACCAGGCGTTCCTGAAACGCGCGGCGGCCGACGGCCTGGGTGCGTGGAGCCTGAACGGCGACGCCTTCTCCCAGGAAGTGAAAGATCAGGCAATCGATCTGATCCGCAGCAACCTCGGCCCTGTAGACCTCCTGATCTACAGCATCGCCTCCCCTCGGCGGCAGGATCCTGCCACCGGCACCCTCCACTCTTCGGTAATCAAGCCGATCGGCAAGCCGTACGTATCAGCCAGCCTTGATTTTCTGACCGGAGTAGTGTCGGAAACGCGCGCCGATCCCGCGGTCTCCCAGCAGGAAATCGACGACACGGTCAAGGTCATGGGCGGTGAGGACTGGAAGCTCTGGGTGGAGGCGCTCCAGCGGGCAGGCCTGCTCGCGGACCGCGCAACCACCGTCGCATTCTCCTACATCGGACCGTCCTTTACCGCTCCCATCTATCGGGACGGCACTATCGGCCGGGCCAAGGAGCACCTGGAGGAGACCGCCCGGCAGCTTCACAGCGTCCTTTCACGGCGCGGCGGCCGGGCACTGGTGTCGGTGAACAAGGCCCTGGTCACGCGGGCCAGCGCCGTCATACCTGCGGTTCCGCTTTACATCGCCATACTCTACCGGGTCATGAAGGAGAAGGGACTGCACGAGGCGTGCATCCAGCAGATGGACCGGCTCTTCCGCGAATTCCTGTACGCGGACCGCCCGCTGCAGGTTGACAGTGAGGGCCGGGTACGGCTGGATGACCTGGAGATGAGGGAGGACGTGCAGGGCGAGGTGGCACGACGCTGGCAGCAGGCCGCAACGGATACCATCCAGCAGCTGGCGGACGTGGAGGGATTCCGCAGTGAATACCTCAACTATCATGGATTCGGCGTGCACGGCATCGACTACGGCGTAGAAGTGGATCCGCGCGGAGACGCGTAGGCATGGATGCCGAGGGCGAGCGAGTCCAGGGATGGACGAAAGCGAGCCCGTAGGCCTTCCGCGGTATCCCGCGGAGTTGGATGGCGAGGGCGAGCGAGTCCAGGGATGGACGAAAGCGAGCCCGTAGCCAGGACGGCGAGGGCCGACGAGCACATGGATGTGCGAAAGGAGGCCCGTAGCCCTTCCGCGGTGGGTCAGTGAAGCGTCCGAGGGTGTGAGAGAAGCTGTACCTAGAACAGTCCCTTCACCCTGCCCGTGTCTCAACGTCCACGTCGATGTTGCGGAACGCCGGCTCCGACGCGGTCCCGGGCATCAGCTTGATGTCTCCCGCCACGGGCACGATGAACCCCGCCCCCCGGTACTGCAGGATGTCGCGGATGGGAAGCGTCCACCCCTTCGGCCGTGCCCTTGATGCGTCGGGTCGTGCGACAGGGAGAGGTGCGTCTTCACCATGCAGGTGCCCAGCTTCGAGAGCTCGGCGTCCGCCTCTATGGCCTTCAGCTTCTCCTGCGCCAGCCGGCGTGTAGGAGACCCCGTCCGCGCCGTAGACCTTGGTGGCGATGAGCCGGATCCGCTCCGACAGCGGCGTGGAAAGCTCGTAGAGGAACTTGAACTTCGACGGCTGGTTGCAGGCGTCCACCACGGTCTCCGCCAGCTCCACGCGCGCCCTCGCCGCCCTTTTCCCAGTGCTTCGAGACGCGCCACACGCGCGCCCGCGGCTTCCGCGGCACTTGCTGCATGAGCGGCGATCTCCTCGTCGGTGTCCGTGTAGAAGTGGTTGATGCAGACCACGGGCTCGATGCCCGGAGAGCTTGATCGTCTCGATGTGCGCCACGAGGTTCTCCAGCCCCTTCTCCACCAGCGGCACGTTCTTTTCCGTGTAGGCCTTGTCCAGCGCCTTCCCGGGCGCCACCCGCGGCCCGCCGCCGTGCATCTTCAGCGCGCGCACGGTGCACACGAGCACGGAGCAGTTCGGCGTGAGCCCGCTGAAGCGGCACTTCAGGTTCCAGAACTTCTCGAACCCGATGTCCGCGGCGAAGCCGCTCTCCGTCACGTGGTAGTCGGCCAGCTTCAGCGCCACGCGGTCCGCGATGATCGACGACTGGCCGATGGCGATGTTGGCAAAGGGCCCCGCGTGCACGAGCACCGGCTGGCCCTCGATGGTCTGCAGGAGGTTCGGGTTGATGGCCTTGGCCATGAGGGCGGTCATGGCCCCGTCACAGCCCAGGTCGTGCGTGGTGACGGGCTGCCCGGACTTGCTGTAGGCCACGACGATCCGGCCCATGCGCTCGCGCATGTCCTTCAGGTCCGAGGCAACGGCGAGGATGGCCATGATCTCCGAGGAGACGGTGATCTGGAACCCGCTCTTCATCATGAACCCGTCCATGTCGGAGCCCAGGCCGATGATGATCTCCCGCAGCGCCTGCGCGCAGAAGTCGATGCACCAGCCCTGCGCGATGTTGCGGGGGTCGATGTCCAGGCGCGTGAGGCCGCGCTTGCGCGAGGCCCGCGTCGCCGTAGTTGAACTCGTGCTGCATCCGCGCGGTGAGCGCCACCATGGAGAGGTTGTGCGCGTTGGTGATGGCATCGATGTCGCCGGTGAGCCCGAGGGAGAAATCGGTGAGCGGGATGCACTGCGCCAGCCCGCCGCCCGCGGCCGAGCCCTTGATGTTGAACGTCGGTCCCGCCGGAAGGCTGGCGGATGGCGCCGATGACCTTCTTGCCGATCTTCCCGAGGCCCTCCACGAGCCCCATGGTCGTGGTGGACTTGCCCTCGCCCAGGGGGGTGGGGGTGATGGCCGTGACCTCGACGTATTTCCCGTCGGGCCGTGCCTGTCAGCCTGTTCGAGGATGCTCATGTAGTCGAGCTTGGCCACATAGTGGCCGTAGGGCAGGAGCTCCTTTTCCTCGAGGCCCAGCTCCCGGCGCAAGCTGCTTCACCGGCTTCATGTCCGGCTTCCGCGGCCTCCGCAATCTCCCAGTCCTTCATCGTCTTCGGATCAAGCCTGCTCATCTTCTCCTCCTCGGCTGCAACCTCGCGCGCATCATGCGGAGATGAACCGTGCGTAGTGTATATCCCCTGCCCGGGGGTAGCAACTGATCCGCTCACCGTTGTATCCTCGGCCCGTACAATGACCTCACCGCAGGACTCCCACACGCACGATGCACCGGCACACGATGAGGGCGGTTTTTTCCAGCGGCTTGCCCGGCGCACGGAGAGCTCCCTTCTCTGCGTGGGCATCGATCCGCCCCTGGAGGCTGTCCCCGTCGGGGAGCTCTTCGCATACGGCCGGAGGATCGTGGACGCTACGCGCGAAGCGGCATGCCTGTACAAGCCGAACATCGCATTCTTCGAGGCGCGCGGCATCGAGGGTCTGGAAAGGCTGCGGGAGCTGATCGACTACATTCACGAGGCAGGCTTCCTCGTGCTCCTCGACGCCAAGAGGGGCGACATCTCCTCCACGGCCGCCGCGTACGGGCATGCGGCCTTCACCCAGTGGCGGGCGGACGCCCTGACGGTCAACCCGCTCCTCGGCGGGGATGGTGTGGAGCCGTTCACCGCGTACACGGATCGCGGCGTCTTTATCCTGTGTCATACCTCCAATCCCGGGGCGAAGGAGCTCCAGGAGCTCGATGTGGGAGGCATGCCCCTGTACGAGCGCATCGCCCGGCTTGCCGACGGATGGAACTCGCGCGGCAACGTGGGTCTCGTGGTGGGAGCAACGTTTCCGGAGGTTCTCGAGCGCGTGCGCATGATCGTACCGGATATGTGGCTGCTGCTTCCCGGCATCGGCGCCCAGGGCGGCGACCTCGACGCGAGTCTCGAGGCGGCATTGGACGACTCGGGAACCAGGGTCCTCGTGAATGTATCCCGCTCAATCTCGGACGCCGCCGACCCGCGCGCAGCGGCAATCGCGTACAGGGACCGGGTGAACACCGCCCGGGAGAAGCGTGCGCGGCGCGCCAGGACACTGCGGCCGGGCACATCCCGCGCTCTTGCCGACCAGATCGCCCTGGGCCTGCACGAGCTGGGCGCCATTCGCTTCGGAGAGTTCACCCTCAAGTCCGGACTGCTTTCCCCCCTGTACGTCGATCTCCGTCTCCTGGTGAGCAACCCGAAGCTCATGGCGCTCGTGGCGCGCTCGCTCGCCCGGCTTCTGCAGGACCTCCGGTTCGACCGCATCGCGGCCATTCCCTACGGCGGGCTCCCCATCGGACAGGCCGTGGCAATGGCGTGCGACAGACCGCTCATCTATCCGCGCAAGGAGGCCAAGGAGCACGGGACGAAGAACCTGATCGAAGGCGCATACTCGGCCGGAGAGACGGTCGTCGTCCTGGATGACCTGATCACGACCGGCGGGAGCAAGCTCGAGGCCATGGCGCCGCTCACGGACGCGGGCCTGAAGGTGAAGGACGTGGTCGTCCTGGTGGACCGGGAACAGGGCGGAAGAGCAGGAGCTCGCCGCGCATGGGCTGGCTCTCCATGCCGTGCTCACGCTAAGCGAGCTCCTGGACTCACTGGTGCGCGGCGGCAGGATCAGCGAAACGGTGCGCAGGGATGTGCGCGCTCGCCTCGGGATCGGTTGACCTTTCCTGCCGGATCGCGGGGGTTCGCCTTTCCAATCCCCTCGTCCTGGCCTCCGGTATCTGGGGCACCTCTCCCTCCCTGCTGGAGCGGGCCGCCCGTACGGGAGCCGGCGCGGTCACCGCAAAGACCTGCACCCCCGTCCCGCGCAGGGGCCACAGGAATCCGACGGCAATCGACTGGGGTCATGGCCTGATCAACGCCATGGGGCTGCCGAATCCGGGCGCGGAGGAGGAGGTCAGGCTCCTTCAGGAAGCCGTCCGCAGGCTGGCCCCCCTCGGGGTGCCGCTCATTGCGAGCATCTCCGCGGACACGGCGGAGGACTTCGGCCGAGGCCGCCGCGATCGTCTCACGCGCGGGCCCTGCCCTCATCGAGGTGAACATCTCCTGCCCCAACGTGCAGTCGGAGCAATGCGAGATGTTCGCCGCCTCGGCGGAGGCTGCCGCGCAGGTCACGCGCAGCGTGAAAGCCGCCACGTCCATCCCCTGCATCATCAAGCTCTCCCCGAACGTGCCCGACATCGGGGCGATCGCCCGGGCGGTCGTGGCCGCGGGCGCGGACGCCATCACGGCCATCAACACCATGCCGGGCATGCTCGTGGATGCGGAGACAGGCGCGCCGGTTCTGGCCAACCGCAGCGGCGGCATCTCGGGGCCGGCGCTCAAGCCCATTGCGCTTCGATGCGTGCACGAGATCGCCTCGGCCGTGGAGCGTTCCCCTCATCGGCACCGGCGGCGTGCTCTCGGGCCAGGATGCGGTGGAGATGATATCCGCGGGCGCGGTCTGCGTGGGAGTGGGCTCCGCTGTCTTCTATCGCGGGGAGAACGCGTTCTCGCTCATCCGGGACGAGCTCTCCCGATGGCTGCGGGACCGCGGGTACACCTGTCTGCAGGAGATCCGCGGCAGGACCCACCGGCCATTGGACGCGCGAGGCGGGAGCAATCCCGCCGCCCGTGCCCGGCTGGGAGGAAGACGATGCCCGATAGTCTTCACCGGCCCGCGCGCGTCACCAGGAGGATCGTGGAGAACGCGAAGACCGTTTCGCTCGTCCTGGATGTCTCGATGACGGCAGCTCCCGGGCAGTTTGCCATGCTCTGGATTCCCGGCATGGACGAGAAACCATTCAGCATCTCGGACGCAGACCCGCTTCAGTTCACCATCGCCCGGGTCGGACCGTTCAGCGACGTCCTGCATGCTCTCGAAGTCGGCGACACGCTTTGGGTGCGCGGTCCCTTCGGCACGGGGATACTCGGCGGCAGCGGGGCGCACGCTCCTCGTGGGCGGAGGCTACGGCGCCGCGCCGCTGTGCTTCCTGGGGCGCTCGATCCTGGAAGCAGGAGCCGCCGGTATCGAGGCCGCGCTGGGGGCCCGGACCTCGGCTGACCTCCTGTTCGTGGAGCGATTTCAGGCCCTTGGCGCGGAGGTGCACGTGGCAACCGAAGACGGCTCCGCGGGCACGCGGGGACGCGTGACGGATGTCGTGGCGCCGCTCCTGGAATCGGGCAGGTTCGCGCGGCTGTGCGCCTGCGGTCCCGAGGGCATGCTGGAAAGCCTTGCCGATGCTCTGCCGCGCGGCCCGCGTGCCCGCGGAGCTGTCCTACGAGGCATACATGCGCTGCGGCATCGGCATCTGCGGCTCCTGCGAGCACGGCGGCGCGCCTGGTGTGCATGGACGGCCCGGTCGTCTCCGTCGCGGCGCCCGAGTACGGGAGTGCGCGGGGACGCGCTCGGCCCGAAGGCCGTACCCGTTCGGGGAATACCCCGTACGGAACCGCCATGGGGACTGACCGGCCATGAGCGTGCGGCCCTTCTTCTCGACCGGCCAGCTCACGATTTTCAATGCGAACGTGCTCTCCACCCGGGCGGTCGCCCCCGGCAGCGTCAACCTGATCGTCACGTCACCTCCCTACAACGTCGATATCGCCTACGGAAAACACGACGACGCGCTCTCCTACCCGCAGTATCTCCGGTTCAGCCGCAGGTGGCTGGCACGGTGCTTTTCCTGGCTCCGGGAGGACGGAAGGCTCTGCCTGAACATCCCCCTGGACAAGAACAAGGACGGCCAGCAGAGCGTGGGTGCCGACCTTACATCCATCGCAAAGGAGATCGGCTTCCACTACCACTCGACGATCGTGTGGAACGAAGGGAATATCTCCCGGCGCACCGCGTGGGGCTCGTGGATGAGCGCCTCCGCGCCATACGTGATCGCCCCCGTGGAGTTGATCGTTGTTCTGTATCGCGCGCACTGGAAAAGGCGTTCCGGCACCGGCGAGTCGGACATCACGAGACGCGAGTTCATGGACTGGACAAACGGGCTCTGGACATTCAACGGGGAAAGCAGGAAAAGGACGGGCCACCCGGCTCCGTTCCCCCTGGAGCTGCCCCGGCGCTGCGTCAAGCTCTTCAGCTTTGTCGGTGACACGGTCCTCGACCCCTTCATGGGCAGCGGCACGACGCTGTGTGCCGCCGCAGGCTGCGGCAGAAAGGCCATCGGCATCGAGATCGAGGAACGCTACTGCGCGCTTGCCGCGGCGCGCCTTGAAAGAACGCTCCCGATGGACCACAATGCAGGGCCGTGACCATCCGGATCATCATCACCGGCGGCACCTTCGACAAGCACTACGACGAGATCCGGGGCAACCTGACCTTCAAGGACACCCACCTGCCCGAGATCCTCAAGTTCGTGCGCTGCTCCGTCCCGATCGAGGTGGAGCTGAACCAGCTCATCGACAGCCTCGACATGCACACTTGCCAACCGTCAGCAGGTGCTCGAGTCCTGCCGGCGGGCACCGGAAGAACTCATCGTCATCACCCACGGCACGGACACGATGGTGGAAACGGCCGGTGTGCTGGGCGCGGCAGGGTTGGAGAAGACGATCGTCCTCACCGGCGCCATGGTGCCGTACATCTTCAACAACTCCGACGCCGTGTTCAACCTCGGGTGCGCGGTCACCGCCGTGCAGGTCCTGCCGCGCGGCGTCTACATCGCAATGAACGGACGCGTCTTTCCGTGGGACGACGTGCGAAAGAACAGGGAACTGGGAATCTTCGAGCGCAGGAGCGAATCCGGAGCAACATGAACGCCTTCTTTCCCCTGTGATCTCTTGCGCACAGTCGTCAAACCTGCTATCACCAGATAATGCCCGACTTATCGTCCACCTACATGGGATTGCGCCTGAAAAATCCGCTCATCGCCGGCAGCTCCGGACTCACCGGCACACCGGAAAGCCTGCTGGCCCTGCAGGCCGGCGGCGTGGCCGCCGTGGTTCTCAAGTCGATCTTCGAAGAGGAGATCGCGTCCGAATACACCGAGGTTCTCACGAAGGCCAGGCAGAAGGGCATGAGCCTGGAGTCCTACGACTACTACGACTACCAGATCCGCAGCGAACGGGTCACGTCATACGTGGAGCTGGTCCGGCGGGCCAAGAAGGATCTGTCCATACCCGTTATCGCCAGCGTCAACTGCACCTACTCGCATGAATGGGTCTCATTTGCCCGTGACCTCGAGGCCGCAGGCGCGGACGGCCTGGAGCTGAACATGTTCTTCCTTCCCTCCGACCTGAAGCGCTCCAGCGAAGAGCGGGAAAAAGAGTACTTCCTCATCATCGAGCGGGTCCTCAAGGAAGTGCGCGTGCCCGTCGCCTTGAAGATCAGCCCGTACTTCTCCACTCTGGCGCAGATGATCAACAGGCTGTCGCGCACAGGCGTCGCGGCGCTCGTCCTCTTCAACCGCTTCTACTCGATCGACTTCGACATCGAAAAGATGGCCGTCACCGCCTCCCACACGCTGAGCACCGAGGCAGAGCTTGCCGCGCCCCTTCGATGGGTGGCGCTCATGTCCCGGCGCGTGGGCTGCGATCTTGCGGCATCCACCGGCATGCACGACGGGGTCGGACTGATCAAGCAGCTCCTGGCCGGAGCAAAAGCGGCGCAGGCCGTGTCCGCCCTTTATCGCAATGGCCCGGGCTACGCGGCCAGGATGCTGGAGGAGCTGGGAAACTGGATGGACCGGCACGGATACAGGGCAATCGCCGATTTCCGTGGGAAGATGAGCCAGGCAGAGAGCGAGGATCCGGCCGCTTACGAGCGGGTCCAGTTCATGAAGCAGTTTGGCGAATGAAGGGAAGGGCGGCAGGGGCCTGCCCGCATGAAAAAGCGAATCACCCTTGGCCTGCAGATCGACCAGCTCGTTTCAGGTTACGCGCGCCTGCTCCTTGCAGGAGTCATGGCCGGGAGCAGGGAACATGACGTCAATCTGATCGTCTTCTCCGGGAGAGTTCTCCACTCTCCCGAGGGGCACCAGTATCAGAACAACGTCATATTCGACTACATCAGGCCGGGCACGGTGGATGCCCTTGTCATGGCCACGGGAACGCAGTGCACGTACCAGTCCACCGCCGAGTTCCGTGACTACACGCGGCGTTTCGGGGCAATGCCGCTCGTCAGCGTCGGCATTCGGATCGAAGACGTGCCGAGCATCCTCGTCGACAATCAGAAGGGCGTCCTCGAGGCCATGGCGCATCTTGTCAATGAGCATGGGTGCCGTCGCATCGCTTTCCTCCAGGGCCCCACGCGGAATCCCGAAGCGGACGCCCGATTTGCCGCCTATCGCGAGTCGGTGCGAACGTGGGGCCTTGCCGATGATCCGGAACTCTGCCTGGCGGGAGACTTCACCGCGTCAGGGGCACGACTCGCGCTGGACGTCTATCTGAGACGTCATCGCGCGCCCGGGTTCCAGGCGCTCGTTGCCGCCAATGACGCGATGGCCATTGCGGCCGCGCAGCTTCTCGGCGAATGGGGATTCTCCGTCCCGCGCGACGTGGCAATCGTCGGCTTCGACAATATCACCACGTCCCAGTTCGCTCTCCCGCCCGTCACGACTGTCGATCAGTCCGTCTACGAGCAGGGGCGCGCGGCGGTGGATTGCGCGGTGCGGCTCCTTCGCGCCGAGCAGGTTCCCCTCGAAGTCGTCCTTCCCACCCGGCTGGTTCTCCGCACCTCGTGCGGCTGCCTGCCGCGCTCGGTCGTGGAGCTCGGCGCTCTCCCCGCCCGCCCCGGCAGGTCCGGCGCCTCCTCGGACCCGCGCGCCATCAGCGATCGCTGCGGGGCCCGGTTGGCGGAAAAGGGATTCGTCGCGGGTGCGCGAATCTCGCGGGACGCGCTGATTCCGCTCATCGCAACACGCCGGCACGGAGGAGTTCTTCCGCGTCCTGCAGGACCTGCTGCGGGAAGAGATCGCGCACGGAGCCGATACCTCGTACTGGCAGGTCCTCCTGAACGGCCTGCAGGAGGAGCTCGTCTCCCTGGCGGACACCGAGGCAGAAGTGGCGCGGGTCGGGGTGATGCTGCAGAAGGCGCGGGTGCTCCTCGCGGAAATGCTCCGCCTCGAGCAGGGAAAAGGCTGGACTGATCTCCAGAGTCATCTGCACTCGCTTCGCTCCCTCATGGAGCGGCTCATCTCGGTCGCCTCCATCGACGAGCTGATGGGCGATCTTGCCGATGAGCTCCCGCGCGTTGCCATCAGCACCTGCTTCATTGCCGGATACTCCGGCGAGATACGACACGGACGCGCGGACACGTGGGTGATCCCCGCCCGCGCCGAGGTGATGCTCGCCTGCATCGACGGGCACCGGAAAGTGTTGCGTGAGACGGAGCGCTATTTTGCGCCGGCGGAAAGCCTCGTGCCGGCGGGGCTGCTCCCGGAAGACCGGCGGTACACGCTCATCGCCACCTCGATGTATTTCCGGGAGGACCAGATCGGCTACCTCGTGTTCGAGCCGGGAGACCGCGACAACGCGGTCTACGAAGCGTTCTCCGTGCAGTTGAGCAACATGCTCAAGGGCTCCCTCCTGTTCACTGCCCGGCAAAGGGTGGAAGAGAGGCTGCGGGAGGTCCTTGCGGATCTCGAGGAATACAACCAGAGGCTCTCCGGCCTCTCCCAGACCGATGAGCTGACCGGCCTGTACAACAGGCGGGGATTCCTGAACTTCGGAAAGCAGAGTCTCGGTATCGCGCGCCGCATGAGCAGGGAAGGGAACCTTTTCTTCGTCGATCTGGACGATTTGAAGCTGATCAATGACACGTACGGCCACCAGGAGGGTGACCTGGTGATCAGGCAGGCGGCGAAGACCCTTCTGGATACTTTCCGCCGAATGGACATCATTGCCCGGCTCGGTGGTGACGAATTCGCCATTCTTGCGGTCAACACGACCTCCGGTTTTCTCGACACTGTCCGGAAGAGGTTGGACGAGAATCTTGCCGCCTATAATAACGATGCGGGGAAGGGGTACCGTATTTCAATGAGCATCGGCGCCGTCGCGTTCGACCCGCGCGCTCCTGTCAGCCTCGAGGCGCTCCTGGGCAGCGCGGATGAGCTCCTCTACGCGGAGAAGAAGAGGAAGAAGGAAGCCGGGAATGCCTCGTGATGAGAATCAGCGGCCGACTGCTCCGCGGGAGAGGTATGACCTGGTGATCGCGGGCACGGGCCCTGCCGGCCTGGGCGCCGGGTTCGCGTTCTCGGAAGCGCGGCCGGGCGCTTCCGTGCTGATGATCGATTCCTCCTCCATCAGCACCGGCGGCCTGTGCAATGACTGCAAGATGAACTTCACGTTTCCCATTGGGTTTCCGCTGGAGTATTGGACACCCCCGGCGGCGGAGCGCTACCTCTCTGCCGTCATCGCGCGGCTGCGGCCGGCCATCCTCGAGAAGAAGAATATCGGGGTTTACAGCCGAAGGGCGGAGAAGCTGGGCGTGCAGGTGCTGGAGGTCCGCCAGTCCCACCTGGGCACGGACGGCGGCGTGAATCTGGTGCGCGAGCTCGTGCAGGATCTGTCTTCCCGGGGGGTATCGTTCTCACTCGGTGAAACGGTGCGCGACGTCAGGGAGAACGAACGCGTGGTGGTCACCGATCGGCGGGAAATCGAGTATGGAAGCCTTGTCGTGGCCCCGGGCAGAAGGGGATTCGCATTCCTGCAGCAGCTCATGGACAGGCTGGGAGTGCCCTATGTGGACAACGTGGTGGACATCGGGCTGCGGCTGGAGATGCGGGCCGAGAACTATCCCATCGTCAAGGACTACTACGATCCGAAATTCCTCTTCCCCCAGAAGGTGCGGACCTTCTGCACCAACAGCGGAAAGGCCTACGTGGTGAAGGAGAAGTACGAGGGCCGCGAGAATCGCGACTATTTCAGCATCAACGGCCACGCCTTCTCCCAGCGGGGAAAGGCCAGCGGACTGGTGAATTTCGCCCTGCTGAAGACGGTCCGGTTCACGGAGCCGCTGGCGAGCGGACAGGAGTTCGCCGCCATGCTCGGCCAGCAGGCCATGCTCATGGGAGGCGGTCAGCCTCTCATGCAGAGGGTCGGGGACTTCCGGCTGGGCAAGCGCTCCAAGGCGGAGAGCTTCACCGGTGACCTGTACGACTTCGCGCCCACGCTTCCCTCCTGCACCCCCGGGGACATCGCCCTTGCCATGCCCGCAAAAATCCTGCGCGCGATCTGGAGATCGATGAAGCTTCTGGACACGATCATTCCCGGCGTCCTGCATCCTTCCACGGTCATGTACTATCCCGAGATAAAGCTCTACGGCAACAAGCCGCGCTTCATCGATGAGAGCTTCCAGGCGCGGCCGGGCATCTGGATGATCGGCGATGGCGCCGGCACGAGCCGGGGGATCACCGCCGCCTGGGCCAGCGGCATCCGCGCGGTGGAGGGGATCCTGAATCAGAACCCGCCCCCGCGCGCGTAGCCGGCGCTACTGAACTTTGATGGTCGCGTGCGTCATGGTCGGATGGATCGTGCACTTGTACGTGTACGTGCCGGGGAGCGTCAGCATCAGGCTGTACGATGCCCCCGGTGCAATAGGTCCGCTGTCAAAGGCCGGTGAGCCTGCCGCATCTGTCACCGTATGGGAAACGCCGTCGTAGTTGGTCCATGTCACGGTCACGCCGCTCGAGGTAGTGATCGTCGCGGGAAAGAACGTGTACCCGGAAATGCCCGGTCCGCTGTGTGACCCTCCTGAACTGCCCATGCCTGAGCCCGGGCCCGAACCATAGCCCATGCCCATGCTGCACGATGCGATTGTGGCGGTGATGAGGACCAGGGTAAGAATCTTGCGCGCTTGCATTCGCTCTCCTGAAACCCCGCCGGGTTGGCCCGGCGGGGCACTGAAATCCGATCCTGGACCCGCGGCCTCAGGATTTCTGACTGACGAATTCCTCGATCTTCTCCAGGAGCTCGCCCGCGTTCTTGCTGCCGGCCTTTTCGAGGATGATGTACTGCTGGACGGCCTTCGCAAGATTGCCCTGCTGCAGGTAGGCCTCGCCGTAGTACTCACGCGCCTCCGGGAAGTTCGGCTTCAGCTTCAAGGCAGTTTCATAGTAGGTGAATGCCTTGGCGACATTGCCCATCTTCCGCGTGCTGAAGCCGAGCATGTTGTAGGCTTCCGCATAGTCGCGCTTCAGGTCGATGGCCCTCTGAAAAAAGTTGGCGGCCTCCGCGTATTTTCCCGCCTGGGATGCCGCATACCCTGAATTGTACAAGTCAACCGGGCTGGGTGAAGCGGCCGATGTCCCGCTGGAGCTGCCGCTCGCGCCCGTGCCGCCGCCACCACCTCCGCCTCCGGATCCCGCGGCGAAGACCGTACCCGCCAGGAAAAGGGAAAGAAGAAAAACCACGATCTTTCTCATGTCAATAAACCTCCTCGGGCACCGTTGCGCCCGTATGAATAACCTTCGTTCACACTTACATACGCAGACCGCGGGTCCGTGGATTTTCCGGGCGCCCCATTTCTGATGGATGCAGCATTGGCCAAATGACTGTATGCTGTCCCTGATGAGGATTCTTCGCATCCTGCGTCTTGTCCGACAGGGAGCGACCGTGCTCCTGCTCGTTGCGCTCGTGCTGCCTCTCGCGCGATGCAGCGGGCAGGCGAGCGGAGAGCCGGCGGATCCGGAACAGGGACCGCGTGCCTACACCTACTACTACGCGTGGAGTGACTTCGATCCCCTTTCTCCGGCGAGCTGGCTGGTCCTGGCGATTTTCGCGTGGCCTGCAGCGCTCGTTCTGTACGAGGTGATCTCCCGTCGCCCCGGGTCGATCTGGCTGCGGGCAGCCCAGGTTCTCCTGTTCGCGGGATCGATCTATGTCCTGTACATCCGTACGTTCCTCTATGAGCTGTGGTACGGCGGCTACATTGCCTACATCGCGTTGTCGGCGTGTCTGCTCGCGTCCCTTGCCGAGCTTGTCGTGATCGTCAGAATGAGATTCAGGGAACCTCTATCCCCACCTGGCTCCAGGCGCCGGTAGCGGCCTGTTCCCCCTCGTTGCCGTAGAGCTGAAGCGCATTCAGGACAGTCAACCGCGCAAAATCCATGAACTGCGCCGTCGGGGCGAGGCGCGCATCAGTCAGCGTCCGGTACCATATCTGCCCGGCCTTTTCCCAGGAGTATCCGCCTAGGGAAATGGCGAGGCTGGCGAATGCCTTGTTGGGAATGCCGGAATTGATGTGCACCCCGCCGTCGTCCGAGGTTGTCGCCACGTAGTCTCTCATGTGCGCCGGCTGCGGGTCCTTGCCCAGGACGGGATCGTCATAGGCGGTTCCGGGCGCCTTCATGGATCTCAGGGCAACCCCTTTGACACCCGGCCGCAGGAGGCCTGCCCCGATGAGCCAGTCCGCCTGCACGGCAGACTGGCGGGGTGCCGCGGTGTACTGCTTGACCATGGAACCGAACACGTCTGAGACGGACTCGTTCAACGCTCCCGACTGCCCGTTGTAGTCGAGGTTGGCCGTGTGCCCGGTCACCCCGTGCGTCAACTCATGGCCAATGACGTCAACGGCAATGGTAAACCGATTGAAGAGCCGTCCATCGCCGTCGCCGAAGATCATCCGTTCACCGTTCCAGTAGGCGTTGTCATAGTCCGTGCCGTAGTGCACCGTCGCGTCCAGCTCCATACCGGCCCCATCCACCGAGTTGCGTCGGCAGGTGTCCCAGTACAGGTCAAAGGTCGCGCCCAGGCCGTCGTATGCCTCATCAACAGCGGCATCCCCTGTCGGCCCTTGTCCCTCCGCGCGTACCCTGTTCCCGGGGATCCTCTCCGTGTGGGCGGCGTCAAAGACAGCTCGCCGCTTGTGCGGCTCGCCGGGCGCGGCCACAGGAGGGATTGCCCTCTGCCGGATGTACACGGCGGCGCGTGCTGTTCGCATTTCCGCCGCCCGCCGGAGCGTCTGCGCGGCCATGGCGCGCTGGGCATCCGATCCGTTCCTCATTATCGCCTCCAGGAGGTGAGGAGGAAGAATGCAGAATATGGAATGGCGGTGAGGCGATTCGCAGCCCATGCGTGTCTCCTTTTACGACGGATTCTCCGCTCCAAGCGTACGAAGGTAGGCCAGCAGGGCAAGGAGAGAACGGTCTGCGGCGGACTCCACCACCTTCACGGTGTGGGATTTTCCTCCGTCTTCGACGGTAATACGGTAGGAGCGGTAGTCTGCTGCCCCGACGGGGCGGATTGAATCTGATTGATCGAAGAAATGCGCGGCGCGCACCATGGATTCGATTTCACCTGCCTGAAGCGTGGTCAGTCGCTCAGTATCGATGCGGAGCGGCCTCCGAAGGCCGGGAAAGTAGGCGAACCCGCCGAGTGTCTCGAATTGGATGCGCATGGCGCTTTTCTGACTCGTCAAAAAGTACTCTCGTGCTGCCCACCGGTCAATCCATCGCGGGGTCGGTCCCCGCCGCCGCGTCATTTCCTGAGTATATTCAAGCGGAGGTTTGTCGATGAATCCAAGGCCGTTCAAAGCTGATGTGCCCACTCTGCACCCCGCAACCCTCCTGGGTCCGATCACGATACGGGTCGGGGACCTCGAGCGTTCGGTCCAGTTCTATGAAAAGGCGATCGGCCTTGCGTCCGCTCGCCAGGCCGGAGGGCACACTGCTCTCGGCGTGAAAGATGAGCCGCCCCTGATTTTCCTGCAGGAAACGCCCGGCGCGCGGCATGCGCCGAGGAGCTCCGGGCTCTACCACTTCGCGATATTGCTCCCCACCCGGGCCGACCTTGGCCGTGCCCTGCAGCGGCTGATCGACTCCGATATCCGCTTTGGCCAGGCGGATCACCTCGTGAGCGAGGCCCTGTACCTTTCGGACCCGGACGGAAATGGCATGGAGATTTATCGGGATCGACCGCGCACGGAATGGACCTGGCGCGCCGGGAAAGTCGAGATGACGGTCGATCCGCTGGACCTCGACAGCCTGCTGAAAGACGCGGGAACAATCGAGGGCTCACCGCGCGCCGGGGAGATTCGCGCCGCGGTACCCCGCGGATTTGATGGCGCCGCGGTACTCCGCGGATTTGATGGCGCCTCCGCACCCCGCGGATTCGGCGCCGCGCCGGCAGGTACCACCATCGGGCATCTCCACCTCCAGGTGTCGGACGTACAGAAGGCTGTGGAGTTCTACCACGGCGTGCTCGGATTCGACATCACCGCCTCATTTCAAGGAGCGGCGTTCCTCAGTGCGGGCGGCTATCATCACCATCTCGGACTGAACAGCTGGAACTCGCGCGGAGCGCCCGCCGCCCCGCCCGGCTCCTCCGGGCTGGAGTCATTCACGATCCGGGTGCCCTCCGCAGACGAGCAGGGGCGCATCGCAGCGCGCCTCAGGCAGGCGGGTGTACCCGGCGTCTTCGAGAATGGACGGTTGAGCGTGCGGGACCCGTGGAATATCGGGATAGAGATTATTTCGGAAACGCCCGCGAGCCCCGCCGGCTGAAAAAGGCCCGCCATTACGGCGGGCCCTTGCCTTGACTTCTTCTATGAGAGCGATCTGTTCAGCCTGCCGGCCGACGCGCGCTCAATCGTAGACCAGCTGCGCGATGTCGGGCTGGTCCATGTTGGTGGAGTCGTAGAACTTGGCACCGGTGTCGACGTTCGCGACCGCTTGTCCCTTCTTCGCCTGAACGGCAAGCTCAACAGCCTTGTAGCCGATCTGGTACGGGTCCTGCGTGATCGCGCCGAAGAAGTACTTGTTCCGGATGGCCGCCTTCTGGGCTTTGCCGGCATCGAACCCGATGACCACCAGGCCGGGATACTGGGTAGGCAGCGCGCTGCCGTCGTTGGTGGCCGAAAGAACCGCCCGTGCGGTCCCCTCATTCGAGCAGAAGATGCCGAGGACATTGTCCGACTGGACACGGTTCAGCAGGGCCGCGGCGGAATTGGTGGCGTCCGTATCCTTCGGCGAAGCAGGAACTACCACGTTGATGATGATGGCCTTTCCGCTGGTCGGGCTGTCCGGGGCGATATACGCCGGGTTCCCCGTCACGCTGATGTCGGCCTTGGAGTGGCTGGTCTGGGTGGTGATGAGCTGGATCATCCTGTCCCGGAATCCCTTTCCGCGATCTGTCACCGACTGGCTCGTTGCGTCCTGGTTGAAGTCTATGATCATGACCGGGCTCGCGTTGCTCGCCGCTGCGATCTTGTCTTTGAGCGCGGCGAACATCTTGTCGGCGGCGACTCCCGCCGCGGCATAGCTGTTGGTGGCCGCGGTCGCGTAAATCGAGCCTTTCGGCGCATTCGGAACGCCGGAGTCGAATCCGATGATGGGGATCTTCCGCCGCACAGCCTCGTTCAGCTGATCCATAACGGAGTTCGTGTCGAGCGCCGCAAGCGCGATGGCCGCAGGGTTCTTTGCCATTGCGTTCTGCAGCATCTGCACCTGGGGCTGGATGTCGGCTTCACTGGGCGGCCCTTCGAAGGTGATATCGACGCCGTACTTCGCTGCCGCATCCTCCGCACCCTTCTTCACCGTCTGCCAGAACTGATGCTGGAACCCCTTGGAAATGACGGGAATGTACATCTTCCCGCCCTGCGCTGCCTGCTCTCCGCCACCGCTGGCAAACGCCGGAAGGGCGAGAGCAACAAAGAGCGCGGCCGCTGCCATGAGCAGCACGCCTTTTCGTAGGGACATACTGGTACCTCCTCTGCGTGTCTGCCTCGAACATGCGTTCGGGGCTGGTTCATGAGTCCTGCAGCCGGCGCGGGCGTCAGGCCTCGCTTTTTCACATCCCTGTGCTCGGGCTCGCTGTCCGCTGCGCGGCCAGCTTCCGCCCTATGGCTCGGCCTCGACGTCCTGTCTATGGCTGCCGCTCGATTTCCTTCTGCTGCGGAAGATCCTTGTGCTTGACCATTTCGGCAAACTCGTGATCCGCCGCCTTCTCTTCCGCCCGGATTCGGGCCTGCTCCGCCTTCTCCTCCACTCTCATCTTCGCGAAGGCGGCCTTCAGCTCGCTTTTCGCCTTTGCGATCTGCACCCGAATCGCAGCGGCCTGCGAGGTCTCACCGGCCGCCCTGCGCGACGAGGCGTCCTGCTTCATGGCGGCGATCTTCTCCAGCATCGACGCCTTGTACGCATCCGCCGGCGTCTCGATCCGCACTTCCGCCGCCTTCTTGTTGCGGTACATGTCCAGGAGCACGGCTCCAATGACGATGATTCCCGTGAAGAAAGTCTGGTAGTGAGCCTCGAGGTTCAGGGCCGGCAGCCCGGTGGCCAGCACCGACATGATGAACACGCCGATGATGGTTCCCCAGATCGTGCCGATGCCTCCCGCAAGCGAGGTCCCTCCGATGACTGCTGCCGCGATGGCATACAGCTCGAATCCCTGCCCCTGCGCGGGCAGGACCGTGGTGTAGATCGCGGCATAGGCGATTCCGCCGATGCCCGCCGTGGCACCGGCGATGACATAGACCAGCAGCTCCCACTTCTTCACGTCGACGCCGGAGAGACGGGCCGCTTCCTTGTTGCTGCCGATGGCATACGTGTAGCGGCCCAGCTTCGTGCTGGAGAGGAGCAGATGGCAGAGCACGGCAACGGCGGCGAGCAGGAGCGCGCCCGTCGGTATGGCCCCTCCGGACTTACCGATGTAGAGGAAGATGCTCTTGAACCATCCGCCCTCCGTGCCGCGGATGGGGAAGGTGGCGCTCTGCACGTTGGCAACAATGGAGCCGACGCCCATCGAGATCATCATTGTGCCCAGTGTCACGATGAACGGGGGCATCTTCAGCCGGGAGACGAACAGGCCATTGATGTAGCCGAACGCGATGCCCACCACGATGATAAGGAGAAGGGAGGGGACCATCGGGAATCCATGCTTGAGCGCGGTGCCGCCGATGATGGCGGCGCACATCATGACCGTCCCGATGGAAAGGTCGATCCCGCCGCTGATGATGACAAAAGTCACGCCCATCGAGATGAAGCCAATGTAGTAGGCGGCGCTGATGATGTTCACCAGGGTGGGGTAGGAGAAGTAGTTGCGCCCGAACAGGCCGAACAGGACGTAGAGAATGACAAGGGCCCCCGGGGCAAGCACCCACTTCAGCCCCCGTTCCCGGAACCACTGCATTCGACTCATCTCGAGCGTCATATCCGCCATGCTTCAGCTCCTGCTGAGGACCGCTTGGTGGCCAATGGTCGCGTACCCCATGATGGCTTCCTGGCTGGCCTCTTCAATGGGAAGCTCCCCGGTGAGCCTTCCCTCTGACATTACGATGATGCGGTCGCTCATGCGGAGGATCTCAGGCAGCTCCGACGAGATCATGATGACCGACTTGCCCTCTCGGGTCAGCTCGTTCATCAGCGTATAGATTTCACTTTTCGCCCCCACGTCGATCCCGCGGGTCGGCTCGTCGAAGATCAGGATGTCGCAGTTGCGGATGAGCCACTTGGCGATAACGACCTTCTGCTGGTTCCCCCCGGAGAGATTTCTCAGGAGCTGTTCAAGGGAGGGCGTCTTGATGTTCAGCCGGCGCACGTACTCTTCAGTCGCCTGCCGCACCTTTTTTGCATTGATGAACAGGCCGCGCTGGAAGCGGTTGTACGTGGCCAATGCCAGGTTGTCCCGCACGCTCAGGTTGACCGCGAGGCCGAAGCGCTTGCGGTCTTCTGAGAGGTAGCCGATCCCGTTCGCCACGGCATCCTCCGGCGACTGGATGGACACGCGGCGTCCCCGCACCTCGATCGTGCCGCTCTGGACCTCGTCCGCGCCGAAGATGGCCCGCGCCGTTTCGGTCCGGCCGGATCCCATCAGCCCGGCGATGCCGAGGATTTCCCCCTGCCGCAGGTCGAAGCTGACGTCCCGCACGAGCCTCCCGGCGTTCAGCCGGTTCACCCGCAGAACGACCGGCGCGTTCGGTGGAACGCTGCCGCGCGTCTTCGGCTGCTCGTAGATGACCCGGCCCACCATCATGTTGATGATCTGCTGCTTGGTCACCTCGGCGGTCGGCTTCGTATCGACGCGCTCGCCGTCGCGCAGAACCGTCACCCGATGGGCAATGCGGTGGATCTCGTCGAGGCGGTGGGAAATGTGGATCATCGCCACGCCCCGGCTCGCCAGGTCGCGCATGATGGCGAAAAGCTCGTCGATCTCGGCGTCCGTCAGCGCGGCTGTCGGCTCGTCCAGGATCAGAATTCGCAGTCGGTGCGACACCGCCTTCGCGATCTCCACCATCTGCTGCTTGCCGACTGACAGCCGCCCGAGCGGCTCGTTGGGATCGATGTTCATCTTCAGCCGCTTGAACAACTCCTCCGCCCGCCGGGTCTGCTCGCGCTTGTCCAGAAAGATGCCATTGAGACGGGTGGATTCCCTTCCGATGAAGATGTTCTGGGCCACCGTGAGGTGATACATCATGTTCAATTCCTGGTGGATGATCCCGATGCCCATCTCGAGGGCATGCTTGGGGCTGCGCGGATTGAACAAGTGGCCGAGGTAGTGGATTTCCCCGGAATCTTTCGCATTGATGCCGATGAGGACCTTCATGAGCGTCGACTTGCCGGCGCCGTTCTCCCCGACCAGCGCGTGGATCTCAGCCTCGTCGAGATCGAAGTCCACCTGCCGCAGGGCATGCACACCAGTGAAGCGTTTGTCGATTCTCTGCATGGAGAGGATTTGCCGGCCCATATTGATTGCCACGATTATTGCGTGCTTTCCGGCTTATGTAAAGAGAGAGCTTTCAATCGTGCGGCTCGCCATACATGCGCTACGAAACAATGGTACGAATAACGCGCACGGAGAGTCAAGCTGCGGCACTCCCTCGTCAGAAATCCATTTGAAGGAAAGCCATTCCGGCGCCTTACGCGACCGTTGCCCCGGCGCGGGCACGACGATACATTCTACGCGATGAGAATCGGTGAAAATGCCGAGGCTCTTGAGCTCACGATGAGCTTCCTCGGCAACCGGGGAGTCATTTATCCCACGCTCTTCTGGGATGACGCGGACGGCGCGACCCTGGTGGATGCGGGCATGCCCGGGCATCTGCCCGACATTGAAGGGAAGCTCCACGACCTGGGGCTGAAGCTCACCGACATCCGCAGGATACTCCTGACCCATCAGGACATCGACCACATCGGCTCGGCCGCCGACATCGCGCGCGCATCAGGGGCCGAGGTGTACGCGCACGAGGCGGACGTTCCCTATATCCAGGGAGAAAAACCTCTTCTCAAGCTGGACATGAGCAGGTACGAGTCCCGGCTCCTCGCTCTACCCAAGAAGCAGCAGGACCGGGTACGCGCGTTCCTCTCTTCACCACCGCGGGTCAGGGTGGATCGCGTCTTGAATGGCGGAGAGGAGTTGTCTTTCCACGGTGGGATCGTGGTCATCCCCACGCCGGGCCACACGCCGGGGCATGTGTGCTACTACGTCAAGACGCAGATGCTGCTGATGGCGGGAGACGCGCTGCGCGTCGAGGAGGGCAGCCTGATCGGTCCAAGCCCCCTGGGAACGCCGGACATGCGGCGGGCAGTGAGCTCCCTGAAGAACCTCCAACCCTACCGTATCGACATGGTGCTCTGCTATCACGGAGGGCTCGCTCAGCGGGAAGTAGGCTCCCGGCTGCGGGAGCTCGCCAGGATCGGGGGCTGAAGCTGCCCGCTCCGCTGATCGCACCCGCTCGCCGACACGCGCGTGTGCAGGCCCAGGCGTTTCCTCATGTACGACTATTTTAGTACTATTTATCCGATGCCAGGTCACGCGGTTTCGGAAAAACAGGTTCTGGACGCTCTTCGCACCGTGCAGGAACCGGAGTTGCATCGGGACCTCGTGTCGCTGGACTTCATTCGCGATATCCGCATCAACGGCGCGGATGTCGCGTTTTCAGTGACTCTCACTACCCCCGCCTGCCCGTTGAAGGACCAGATCAGGGAGGAGAGTGAAAAAGCCATCCGGGAGCTCGTTCCGGGTGTGCAGCGTATCGACATCACCTTCGACGCCCGGGTCCGTGCGGACAAACGAATACAGGACAAGATCAATCTCCCAATCAAGACCATTGTCGCGGTGGGCAGCGGGAAAGGCGGTGTGGGCAAGTCCACCATCAGCGTCAATCTCGCGGTGGGGCTCGCGCAATGGGGCGCCAAGGTGGGATTGCTGGACGCGGACATCTATGGACCCAATATCCCCACCCTGATGGGAGTGCAGGACCTTCCTCCGCCGGACGGAGAAAAAATGGTGCCGGTGCTTGCCCACGGTGTGCGGGTCATGAGCATGGGGTTTCTCGTCGGAGCGGAGGAAGCCCTGGTCTGGCGGGGCCCGATGATCCACAGCGCGCTCCGCCAGCTCCTCACGGAAGTGGTGTGGGGCGAGCTCGATTACCTCGTGGTGGACCTGCCGCCGGGCACCGGGGACGCGCAGCTCAGCATCGCCCAGCTTGTGCCTCTCACGGGGGGCATTGTGGTCACCACCCCGCAGCTTCTCTCCGTGAGCGACGCCCGTCGGGGGGTCACCGCGTTCCGAAAGCTGGGGGTCCCTGTCCTGGGCGTCGTGGAGAACATGAGCGGCGATGTCTTCGGCAGCGGCGGCGGCGAGCGCGCCGCGGCCGAGATGGGCGTGCCATTTCTTGCCCGCATTCCGCTGGACCCCCGCGTCTCCCGGCTGGGAGACGAAGGCCGGCCCGCCGTCACCGTCGAGGAGGCCCTCGAATCGAAGGTGGCATTCCGCGAGCTTGCCCGCAGCGTCGCTGCCGCGATCAGCGTGCACCAGTTCCAGGAGAACGGGAAGGGGCGATGAAACTACATGTCGATATCAGGCGCTTCGACCCCCGGTCGGGAGCGCCCTCCTTTGAACAGGGATATGAGGTGGAAGCGGAGCCCACGGACCGGCTGCTCGACGTGCTCCTCCGCATCAAGAGCCTTCAGGATGCCTCCCTCTCCTTCCGCTACAGCTGCGCGCACGGCGTGTGCGGCTCCGACGCCATGCGCATCAACGGCAAGGAACGCCTGGCGTGCAAGACCCTGGTGCGCGATGTCGCGGGCACCGGTGAGGCGAATGGGCAGGAGGCGGTACGGGTGCAGATCGAGCCGCTGCGCCACTTGCCGGTGCTGCGTGACCTGATCGTGGACCAGGCGGAGTTCTTCCGCCGCAGCCTGACGGTCACTCCGTTTCTCCTGCCCGCGGGAACCGCCGTGGACAGGGAAATGCTCCAGGCGCCGCAGCAGCAGCAGCAATTCGAGGATGCGACGAAATGCATCAACTGCGCGGCCTGTTTTTCCGCGTGTCCCGTGCTGGAAAAGAACCCGCGGTTCCTCGGACCCGCGGCCATCGTGCATGCCGCCCGGTTCGTTGAGGACAGCCGCGACTGGGGCCTGGCGCCGCGGCTGGACGCCCTGGACACTCCGGACGGGGTCTGGGGGTGCGAGAATCACTTCGAATGCACGCGGGTCTGTCCGCGGGAGATCAAGGTGACGAAGCTGATCAATCTCATGAAGCGGCGCGTGACGCAGGAGCGGGAAAAGCGCGGGGAGAACGTTCACGGTTCGTCGGAGAAGGGCGCCTAGGAGTGTCGGACGCGCGGGCTTCACAGCGAAAGCCGGAGTGGCTGAAGATCCGGCTCAATACGACGGAGAGCTACGTCGCCGTCAAGAATCTCGTGCGCGCGGGGGAGCTGCACACCGTCTGCGAGGAGGCGCGCTGTCCCAATCTGCACGAGTGCTGGGGCACGCACCGTACGGCGAGCTTCATGATCCTGGGAGACACCTGCACGCGGCGCTGCCGTTTCTGCGCCGTGGGCACCGGTCTGCCCGGCGAGGTGGACCGCCTGGAGCCCCTGCGCGTGGCAGCGGCCGTCATGCGCATGGGGTTGAAGCACGCTCATGTCACGATGGTCAACAGGGATGACCTGGCGGACGGCGGCGCATTCATGATGGCCTCAACTGTCCGCGCCATCCACGCGCGCGTGCCGGACTGCTCGATCGAGGTCCTCACCTCTGACTTCATGGGCTCCCGGGAGGCCATCCACGCCGTGGTGGAGAGCGCGGCCGACGTGGTGAGCCACAACGTGGAAACAGTACGCAGGCTGACGCCCCTCGTGCGCTCGCGCTCCAGCTATGACAGGTCGCTGGAGTTCCTCCGTATCGCAAAAGAGCTCGACCCGGAAGGCGTCACCAAGTCGAGCATCATGCTCGGGCTGGGCGAATCGCGCGAGGAGGTGATCTCCACACTGGAGGACCTTCGCGCGGCGCGTGTGGACATTGTCAACATCGGGCAGTACCTCCAGCCCACGCGCAACAACATCCCGGTGGACAGGTACTGGCACCCCGGTGAGTTCGCGGAGCTCAAGGAAGTCGCCATGGAGAAGGGCTTCCTCTACTGCGAGGCAGGGCCGCTGGTCCGGTCCTCCTATCACGCCGGAGAGCAGTACGAGGGGTTTCGCGAGCACCTCGCCCGCATCCGCGCCGCCGTACCCGGCGGATTGGGCGCCGCTGTACCCGGCGGATTGGGCGCCGCCGCAGGCGGATCCCGGGCGGCGCAAAATCCAGACCTGCCTACATGATCGACGTTTCCTCGCACCGGCCCGCTGCCGCCCGGCGAGGTGCGCGAGTCCATCGCGTCCTGCACGTCCGCGACCTCACCGAGAGCGCCTTTGTGCTGCGGTTCTCCCGGGAAGGCCTTGTCTTCCGTGCCGGGCAGTGGGTGAATCTCGGGCTGCCGCGAAGCAGGGACCAGCGCGAGTACTCGCTTTATTCCTCACCCGGGGATTCCTTCCTCGAGGTCCTCGTCAAGGAGATCCCTGAAGGAACGGTGTCCCGCGCTCTCCGCCGCTGCCGTCCGGGAGATGCGTTGGAGGTGGACGGGCCTCACGGCTCCTTCACCCTGGTCGAGGGCACGCGCGCATCCGCTCAATTCCTGTTCATCGCCACCGGCACCGGCGTCTCGCCCTTTCACTGCTTTGCCCGGAACAATCCCGGACTGGACTATCTCCTGCTGCACGGGGTCAGGGACGCTTCCGAGCTGTACGACAGCGGGACCTTCGCTCCGGACCGATTCATCCCCTGCATCAGCCGGGGACACGGTGCCGAATCCGCGGGACACGGCGTACCCGCCGAACGGGTGCTCCCGTACCGCGGCGCCAAATCCGCGGAGTACCGCGGCGCGCGTAATGCCTATGCCGGCCGTGTCACCACCTACCTGGCCGAGCAGCCGGTGGAGACTTCGCGGTACTGCTACCTGTGTGGCAACAGCGACATGATCTATGAAGCCTACGCGCTGCTGAAGAAGCGCGGTGTTTCCCACTCCCGCATCTTCGCCGAGGTCTACTTCTAGGTCTCCACGGGATCCGCAGCCCGCGGAGCTCTGCGCCCGCGTTTTCCCGTGTCAGCGCAAAGCAGGCAGCCAGCTTCCGTGCGCCTCGATGAGGTCGTCGCACAGGGAGACGATGTCGTCGAGGGAAAGCTCCGCGGCGGTATGGGGATCGAGCATCGCGGCCTGGTACACGGTGTCCTTCCGCCGGGTCACCGCGGCTTCCACGGCGAGAAGCTGCACATTGATATTGGTCATGTTGAGCGCCGCGAGCTGCACCGGCAGCGCCCCGACATGGCAGGGGGTCACTCCGGCGGCATCCACCATGCAGGGTACCTCGACGCACGCTTCTTCGGGAACGTTGTCGATCAGTCCCGTATTCAGCACGTTGCCGGCTATCCTGAATGGCCTGTCCGTCTCCCGGGCATCCATGAGGTACGAGGCGTACTCCTCCGTCCGCGTGTGGCCCAGCTCGCGATTGCGGGTCAGGGTCGCGCGCATGGCCGCCCAGTCCTCGATCTGCTTGACGCAGCGCCGAGGGTACTCATCAAGGGGAATGTTGAAGCGCTGAATGAGATCGGGATATCGGGACTTGATGAACCAGGGATTGTACTCGGCGTTGTGCTCGCTGGATTCAGTCACGTAGTATCCGAACCGCCGCATGATCTCGTACCGCACCATGTCAGCGTGCGGCGCGGGTCGCTCGCGCGCCCTCTTTTTTATCTCCGGGTACAGATCGACGCCTGCCCTTTCCACTTCCAGCAGCCATGCCATGTGATTGATGCCGGCGATCCTCCCCCGCACGCCGACAGGGTCCATGCCCAGGCCCTCGAGAAGGTGGGGAACGCAGACCTGCACGGAATGGCAGAGCCCCACCGTCTTCACGCCCGAGTGGCGGAGCAGCGCACCGGTGACCATTGCCATCGGGTTCACATAGTTGAGAAACCATGCATCGGGACACACCGCCTCCATGTCGCGCGCAAACTCAAGCACGACGGGAATCGTGCGCAGGGCCCGGAATATTCCTCCGATCCCCAGCGTGTCGCCGATTGTCTGGCGCAGGCCGTACTTCTTCGGGATCTCGAAATCAGTGACGGTGCAGGGCTCGAATCCTCCGACCTGGATGGCGTTCACCACGTAGGCGGAGCCGGCAAGGGCTTTGCGGCGATCATCGTACGCGATCACCCGTGCCCGGGACTGGTTCACGTTGCGGTTGAGCGTCTCCAGCATCATCGCAGAATCCTTCAAACGCGCCGGATCGATATCGAAGAGGGCGAACTCGGCCTCTGCCAGCGACGGGGTGAGCATGCAGTCCCCGAGCACGTTTTTCGCAAAGACCGTGCTCCCCGCGCCCAGAAAGGTGATTTTCGCCATTTCCATACCCGTCCCTCCTTGACATGGGGCTGTCGAATCACCAGCATGGTGAGCGCCCGCTATGCTGACGCTGCCCCGACAGACCGGACACGGTCCCGCCCATCACCTCGTCGAGCATATCGCAATCGAGACGAGGGAGACCAGTCGATGACGCGCATTGCCATGGCTGTCCTTCTGGCGGCCGCGCTGTCGACCGCCCCTCTGCCCGCTGAAGAGGGGGTCCTGCGTTATGTCCGGGTGCACGAAACGAGTTCGGTAACCGTGGAGATCGAAGTCTCCCGCAGCGCCGGGGAGATAAGGGTGAAATCGGAGGGAGGCGGAAGATCGGAAGAATCGATCTGGGTGCCCGGGCAGGGGAGTCCTCTCCTGGCGGCTGGCCGACCCTGCAGCGGGATCTGATCTGCAGGGCGAACGGACAGGGGACTTCATACGGGTGACAGGGAAGTCGAGAGGCAGGGAAGTCACCCGCGAGCTCAAGATCGACGCGGCGCCCTGGTACCAGATATTCGGTCCCGGAGTTGCCGATCTGATCTCCGCCGACAACGGGCAGATGGAGTTCTGGGTCCTCAATCCAGACGACCTGGCGACACACAAGATGCTCGCCCGGCAGGCGGGCCGGGAGCGCCGGGAAATCGCCGGCGAGCAGGTCGATACCTTCAAGATCCATTTCTCCCCTGCGGGAGCGCTTGCCCCCTTCTGGGGCGCGGACTTCTGGTACAGGCCCTCGGACTCCGCCCTTCTTTTCTCCCGGCTGCCGGAGAACGGCGGATCGACGATTACGACAATCATCTGGTGAGCCCGGATGGGCGCCGCGGTATTCCGAGGATTCCTGGCGCCGCGGTACTAGGCGCGGCGGGTCGCGGGAAACATGACCCTGAATATCGTTCCCTTGCCAGGTTCGCTGGTGACTCTCATACAGCCATGATGACCCAGGACGATCCCATGTACCGCTGCCAGACCGAGACCACGCCCGACGAACTTCGTGCTGAAGAACGGATCGAATATTCTCTCCCTGGTTGCGACCTCCATACCGCAGCCCGTGTCCTCGACTTCCAGGTACGCGTAGGCGCCCGGGGCAAGCCCCCGGCCCAGGATACTCCGCTCCAGCGCCGCGGCGTCGAGATCTTCCGATCCCGTGCGGAGGATGATCGTACCCCCCTCTGCGCCCAGTGACTCGGATGCATTGGTGAGCAGGTTCATGATCACCTGTCGAACCAGTGCCGGGTCCATGTCGATGGCGGGGGTCGTTTCGGCGAGCTCGTATGCCAGCCGCCCTTTGCCGCGCAGGGAAACCTCGATGATCGAGCTCATTTCCCGGACGACCGTGGACAGGTCCTGCTTTGTCACCCGCAATGGCTCTCTTCCCGAGTAGACAAGAAGCTGGCGTGTGAGCTCCGCCCCCTGGCGCGCCGCTTTCCCGATGTTCTGCAGGGTCTCGCGCAACGGGGCGGGCAGGGAGCGGTCGGTGAGCGCAAGGTCGAGGTTGCCCAGGACAACCATGAGGAGATTGTTGAAATCGTGCGCGATTCCCCCTGCCAGGACTCCGAGGCTCTCGAGCCTCTGCACGTGCTGGACCTGGCTCTCCATTGCCCGCCGCTGTTTCTCGCCGCGCACACGATCCGAAATGTCCAGCGCGGTGAAAATCACGCCGGCCTGCAGGTTGCCCCGCACGATCGGAGAGGAGCTGAGGAGAATGTCGACAAGAGTGCCGTCCTTGCGCATCCAGCGCGTCTCGATGGTGCCGGTTCCTTCCCGTTCGATGCTTTCGCTTTGCTCCCTGCCGACCCTTTCGTACTCTTCCTGATCCGCATAGAGAATACGCGCCCCGCGTCCCAGCATCTCATCCGCCGCATACCCGGTGATCCGGCACAGCCGCTCGTTCACTTCCGTGAACACGCGATCCACCACGGTACCGATGCCGCTCGGCGCGGTGCGGAAGATGCCGTCCATCTTGGCCTGTCGGCGCGCCAGCTCCTCCACCGCCCTTTCCCGTCCGATATGCGCCCCGACCATCTCGGCCGCGGTCTGCAGGAGGCGCACATCCTCCCCCGACCACGTACGAGGGCTCACCGTGTCGTCGAATCCGATGAATCCGTACCAGGCTCCTGCGACGGACACGGGGATATTGAGGATGGAAAGGATGCCCTGGGGCGCAAGGATCCCCCGGGACATCTCGTCCAGCTCGTCGACGATTCCCCAGAAAGGCTTCCCCTGGGACAGCACGCGCCGGGCCGGTTCGTACGAGGAGGCGTAAGGCAGGTGCTGGAGCAGGGCATTGTCGATCTGCGGTTCGACACCGGGAGCGCACGCCTCGTGGGTCTGACGTATGCACAGGCCGTCCCGCGGGTCGTCGAAGTTCTCGAACAGATACACGCGGCTGGCGCCGGCGGCCGCGCGCAGGTGCTCCAGAGCGCCGTCGATTGCCTGAGGGCCGCCCGCGATCAGGCTGCGGGAGCAGGAGGCGAGCCCCTCCTCGTAGCGCAGGCGCTCGGCAAGCTTCTCGGAGGCGCCCCGGCTCGGGCTCATGTGAAGGAAATGCGCGGCACCCAGAGGTGCTTCTTCATGTCGATCCTGCCATCCTCCTTGACCGGAACACCCTCCGCTTCCAGCAGGGCCTTCTGCTCCTCGAATCCGGCTCCTCTTGGCAGGGAGATCGATCCGCGGCTGTTGATGACGCGCTGCCAGGGCAGGCGCTCGGCGCGTGAAAGGCTGTGCAGAACCCGGACCACCTGACGGGCGGCAAGAGGGCTTCCCGCAACGGCGGCTACCTGCGCATAGGTGGCAACCTTGCCACGCGGGATGGAGCGCATGATCTCTATGGCCCGGACCGTGAAGGGTGCATAGCGCGTACCACGGGTCGTTGCTCCATGAGCCTTCACCGTTTTATTGAAACAGATGATCCCGCAGGGTGTCAACGGAATGCGATCCGCGCCCGGCGGGGCACCGGAAGCTCAATGCACGCGCGAGGGAAGGATTGAGCGGGAGAGGAAATCCAGCGTCCGGCTGCGCAGAGGCTCGGGCAGACCTGCTGCCTCGGCCATCACCGCCTCGTCGGTGAGCTCGACATCCGACATGGCGATTGCCGGTGAATCTGCCCGCGCGTCGAGGAGCATGCATTTCGGCGCGCCGGGCGCGTTGGTCCACGGCACCCATTCCGCCCCGCCCGTGCCGGACCCTGTTGCCCGCCGATTGGGGTTGCCGGTGCGCGCGAACTGTGCCACATACTCCATCATGGCCGCCGAGAGCGCCTTTCGGCCGGGCGCGTTCTGCGGCGTGAAGAGGGCCAGATGCATGACGCCATTCAACGTATCACGCCCGAGAAAAAAGGGGATGTCCAGAGAGTGGAACGCCCCGAGCTTCCGCCCCCAGTTGTCGGGCAACGGGCCGGCCCCGTTCGCGTCGGAGGCCCCCCAGTCGAACCGGTAGGCGTACACGGGAGGCTGATCCGCACACGCGGAAAGCCTGCGGGCCACCTCGTCCACGCCGGATGCCTTCCACCGCTCGCTCCCATACTTTGCCGCCGCTTCGTACAATTCACTTCGCCAGGGGATCGCGCCGGAGAAGAGCAGGAAGAGCTTCACCTCTTCCTTGTTCGACCCGATGATCAGGGGAACCTTGCCGGGATAGTCTCCGGTGGCGAGGACATCGAATCCCGCCTCCGGGATCACGGCGCCGTCACGCAGAATCGCTGGATTGTCGATCATCCCAAAAGCCCATGTGGCGTAGCAGGTCAGTATCTCGCGGTCGTTTTTCGACCTGAGGTACGCACGGATGGCCTCCCGGCTCATGGCAGCGGCTAGGACTTCACCGTCCGCGCGCGTGCGCCACTTCCCGTCGCGGGCCAGGAGCTCGGCGAGCAGCTCATGCGACTTTTCGTCCGCCTCGTCCATGCCGTGCGTAATCGCCGCGCCGCTTTCTGATATCCCCCGCTGGAAGAGGCCTTTGGCCGGCGGGGAGATCAGGAGGGAGAGCACGTTGAAACCGCCGGCCGATTCTCCCGCAATTGTGACATTCGCCGGATCCCCGCCGAATGCCGCTATATTCTGCTGTACCCATTTCAGGGACTGTATGATGTCGAGGGTGCCGTAGTTGCCAGATGCGTCCTCCGATGAGACGCCTTCTCGCAGCGCGGGATTTGAAAACCACCCGAAAGGCCCCAGACGGTAGTTGATCGACACGAATACCATGTGGGACCGGGAGGCGACGCTGCTTCCGTAGTAACCGCTCGTCGTTGTGGCGGACCCGATGGAGTTCCCTCCACCGTGGATCCAGACGTAGACAGGAAGCCCGATGTCAGGTCCTTTCGGTCTCCAGACATTCAGATAGAGGCAATCCTCTGTGCCGAAAACAACTCCGGGTAGAACAACGCTGTACTGCGTGCAGGCAGTGCTGAACGAGCCGGGATTGCGCACGCCGGTCCACGGCAGCGGTTCTTGCGGCGCGCGCCACCGCAGGTCACCGATGGGCGGCCGCGCAAAAGGAATGGCTTTCCAGACCCAGGTCTGCTCGGAATCGTCCCGCGCCCCCACCACGCCGAAGCGCGTGGTGACCAAGGGAGATCCGGACCAGATCCCCGGTTCCTGGAAGGCCGCGCGCGGCCCGGCCACGCAGGAGACAAGGCACGCGGCCAGGAGAATGCAGAAGAAGGGAAGAAGAGAGCGCGCGAATCCCTTCACCTGACACCTCCACGTATCAGTGCCGGGCGAGCAGGGCTTCGACCTCCGCCGCATCGGCGGGGGACATATCCCAGTCGGCAGCAGCCGATATTTCCGCCACCTGCCCGGGTCTTCGACCGCCCACTATGGCGGCTGTCACTTCGGACCTGCGCAGCACCCATGCCACGGCGAGCTCCGCCACGCTCCTGCCGTTTTTCTTCGCCAGGGGACGGAGCTCCTCCACGAGGGCGAGGTTGCGGCTGAGCGCCGGCTCGGTGAAAAGCGCGTTGCGCGCGCGCACGTCGT
This sequence comes from uncultured Spirochaetota bacterium, assembly GCA_963734545.1. Classification (GTDB taxonomy): domain Bacteria; phylum Spirochaetota; class Spirochaetia; order SZUA-6; family Fen-1364; genus Fen-1364. Next base: position 268,337 of record CAVTHO010000005.1, read on the forward strand.
CCCGGGGAAGGGATGCCGCCCTTTCCCGCGTGAATGCGCCGGTCAAAAGCCCCATCTGCATGGGACTGTAGCAGATCACGCCGATTCCGTTGGCCGCGCAGAAGGGAAGCACGTCCGTCTCCACGTCTCTGCGCAGCATGCTGTACGGGGGCTGCAGGGAGGCGATGGGGTGGATCTTCTGGATGCGCCTCATCTGCTCGGGATTGAAGTTGGAGACCCCGGCATACCGGACCTTTCCTTCGCTGACGGCCTTCGCGATTTCCGCCCAGCCTTCCTCGATGTCGGATTCCGGATCGGGCCAATGGATCTGGTAGAGATCGATGTAGTCGGTCTTCAGCCTGCGGAGACTTCCCTCGAGCTCTTTCCGCACGCTCGCGGCCTTGAGCCGGCTCACGATGGTGGTGCTCCCTGGGTCCGTCAAGCGTCCGCACTTCGTCGCGATGATGAGCGTGTCACGCCGGCCCGCGACGGCCTTCCCGACTACTTCCTCGGAATGTCCGATACCGTAGACTGCCGCGGTGTCGATCCAGTTGATGCCCAGATCGAGGGCTTCGTGGATTGTCGCAATGGAGTCCCGATCATCCTGGCTTCCCCAGCCGAACTGCCAGTCTGCCCCGCCGATGGCCCAGGTTCCCAGCCCGATCCGCGTCAACGCGAGCCCGCTCCTGCCCAGCACCCTGGTTCTCATTATCCGCTCCTGACGATTATGGTGGACCGCGTATCCGCGGCCTCCCTGGTGCGCAGGGCGAGCTCGCTCACGGCGAATGCGTCCTCCGCCGTGATCCGCATTCCCGCACCATCCTGTATGTGACGTATGAACTCCTGGAAGAGAGAAAGCTGGTCCTCCTTTTCCAGCTTTCGTGGAGCCGCATCGTGGGTGAACAGGGTCGCCTCTCCCCCGGCCACCTCGAGGACTCCCTTTTCCCCCGCAATCCGCACCTTGTCATCTCCATGCGTCGGCGCGGAACCGGGCCGGAAGTAGTCAAACGTGAGGGTGGCGCAGCCGGAGTTTGCCAGACGGAAAAGGCACGCACCCGAGCTCTCCATTTCGCCATGACCGTGGTTTCCCGCAGGCGTATGCGATGCAGCGACCTGCGTGATCCCCCCGTCGGTGAACCAGTGGATCCAGTCGATGCCGTGCACGGCAACCCAGGGGATGGTGCCGCCGTAGGTGGCGCGGTGCGTGTACATGGCATGACGCGTGCCCAGCTTGTATGACTTCTGCGCGGTGATGAGGATCGGCTCCCCGATCTGGCCCTCCTTCAGCGCACGCCACGCGGCATGGAACGCGGGGTGGTAGCGGTAGAAAAGCATGGGGCAGAGGTCCGCTTTTCCCAGGGCGTGGGCACGGCGAAGCCGCTCCAGCTGATCCAAGGATACGGCCATGGGCTTTTCGACGAATACATGGATCCCCCTCTCCAGGCACTCGCAGGCAATACGCGATTGCAGGAAAAAGAATGGAGCCACCACGACCACTTGCGGCTTCTCCCTGTCCAGCATGCGGTGGTAGTCTTCATAAAAGGGAATGAGCGAGGGCTCCAGCTGATCGACATAGAACTCCCGCGCGTCCTCGTCTGCTGACCCCGGCGCGATCCCGACAAAGCTCAACTGCGGAAGGCGGTCACGCACTTCGAGTGCGAGGTCGATGTGACCGCTGGTGCCGATGATCGCTGCCTTCACGGAAGTCCTCTGTTTCCTACTATACCAGAGCAGAGGCGGTGAGAGAAACCCCGATGCCGGTCCGCGCGGCCGACGGCGCCGGTCCCATGAGAAGCGCGCAGCCGCTCCGTTGTTGCCTTCTCTGAAGGCCCTCGCGTTTTCTCGGAAGGCCTTCTTGCTCCTCCCGATGAAAACGAATACTGTTGAGTGAACCATGAAAGAATCCGGGTCCCCCCACCCACTGCGCGCCCCGGGCGTGCTCGCGATCGTCGTGGTGTCCGTTGCGCTCCTGCTCTCGGTCACCATCAGCCACTCAGACGAGCTTGTCAGCACCCGTGTGCGCGTCCTCGTGCCCCAGTCCACCTCGTCCCTGCCCTTCCTGCTGATGGCCCGGGACCACACGATCCCGGGCGTCGACCTGCAGGTGGACTTCTTCCTCAATCACGCACAGGCCCTCGCTCTTCTGCTCCGCGGGGAAACCGATCTTCTTCTCAGCGGCACGAGCCAGGGATGGGAGAACCGCCTGGACGGCAGTCCCATCGTGATGATCGATACCGGCGTGTGGGGGGTCTCCTCCCTGGTGGGCAGGGACGCGGCCCTCGGGAGTTTTGCCCTTCTGAAGGGAAAGCGGCTTGCCCTGCCATTCCCCGGTTCCCCGCTGGACTTTCAAAGCCGCGCGCTTCTGGCATTCGACAAGATCGATCCTGACCGGGACCTCACGATCAGCTACGGTCCTTTCCCGCAGAGCGTGCAGAGGCTGCTCGCCGGCCGGCTCGACGCCGTGGCGCTGCCCGAACCCCTCGCAACCGAGGTCGTGAAAAAGAACGGCCTCGCGCGGCTCATCCAGTACTCCCGGGCGTGGGCCCGGCTGACCGGGGGGGACGGCGCGTCGCCGCAGGTGAGTCTTTTCTCCACGGAGGGCTTTGCGCGGGACCACGGCCAGACTCTCGGCGCCATTGTATCCGCCTGGGCAGAGGCGAGCAGAAGCGTGACGGCAAATCCAACGGACGCCGCCTCGCGGTTCGCCGCGTCCCTCAACACCGACCCCTCCATTCTCGAAGAGGCAACGCGGAACACGCTTCTCTCGGTTCCCTCGATCGGCAGAGAACCGGACACGGGTGCTGGCCTATTACCGGATCGTCGCAAAATACTTTCCGGCCGCGGCGCGTCCGCTGGACGAGCAGTTCTTCCTCGCGCCCTGAGCAATGCCCCCAAGGACCTCGTCACCCGGCGCGATGTCTCTGCGGCTCAGGCTCCTCGGCGCCGCAGGGGTAGCGATAATCCTCGCGGGCTGGGCGGTTGCCAGCCTGGCGGCAGGCACGTATTTCGTGCCCGCGCCCTGGACCACGATCGCGGACACTGCCCTCCTTCTCGCGCGCAGGTTCACCTGGACGCAGATCCTGATCACCCTCCTCCGCGTGTGTGCCGGTTTCCTGGCAGGCTTTGTGACCGGGGCCGCCGCAGGGATGGCGATGGGAGCGCGCCGGGACCTGGACGCCCTTTTCAAGCCGCTCGTTCTCTTCTTCCAGGGCATGCCTCCCCTGTTGTGGGCGATTCCCCTGGTGGCCCTGATGGGCATCGGCCACGTGCCCACGATCGTCGTGATCGGCCTCATCACCTTCCCGCTCGTGGCGGTGACGATCAGGGAGGGCATGTCGACGCTCCCCCGCGCGTATGGAGAAATGCTCGCCATCTTCGCGCCGGGCTTCGTTCCCCGCACACGGGAGCTCGTCCTGCCGCACCTCGCCCCGTTTCTCGCCGCGTCGCTGAAGGCGGGCCTTGTGCTGGCGGTCAAGGCATCCGTGACGGCCGAATATTTCGGAGCGAACGACGGCATCGGATTTCAGATCCAGTCGGCGTATATGTCGATGCGGATACGGTCGCTGTTTTCCTGGGCGGCCGTGCTCATCCTCATCATCCTCGTGCTCAATCACCTGCTGCCGAGGATCCGTCTTGCCGGACCGGTCTTCAAGGCCCTGATCGTGCGCCCGGGCCGGGCACGCCGCGACCATGCGGATATCGCCGAGCGGGAACGGACCTTCATTTCCCGGGCCGGCGCATCACGCATCGCGCTGCGCGGGGTGAGCTTCGCCTACCGGAAGCAGAACGAGATACTCCGCGGCGTGGATCTGGAGGTCGGCCCCAATGAAATCGCCGTCGTCACCGGGGAGTCCGGAATAGGAAAGACGACCCTCCTGAAAGTCGCCGCCTCCCTGCTGAAGCCCGCCGCAGGCAGCGTTTCCTGTCCGCCGCGGGTCGGTTTCGTATTCCAGGACGACAGGCTCCTGCCATGGCGGTCGATCGCGCAGAACACGGCCCTTCCCCTCCTCTACCAGGGGTTCAAGAAGAACGACGCGCTGAGCCTTGCGCACTATCTTCTTTCGGAGGCGGGCCTTGCCGGAGAGGAGGAGAAGAGGCCGGACGAGCTTTCCGGCGGCATGAAAAAGCGCGCGGCGCTGGCCCGGTGTTTCGCTCGTCTGCCGGACGCGGTATTCCTGGACGAGCCTTTCAGCGGCCTGCACGCAGAGGCGCGCGGGCTGCTCTGGGAAATGTTCCTGCGCCTTCTCGCCCTGCACCCGGTCCCCGCGCTCATCGTCACCCATTACCCGCAGGAGATATCGTCCCTCGCCTCCTGCAGCCTTTACGTGCTGGAGGGAAAGCCGGCACGGATAGCGGCAGTGCGGACATGAGCCCGGAAAAGAACGCGGCTGACGCCCATTTCGACCTGATCTACGACACGCGCGCTCGGGAGTATCACGAGCTGGTCAGCCGGGAAGACAGGGAAGGGAATCTTTCCCGCACCCTGCAGGAGGTCGTCGAGTTCCGGGGAAAGACCGTGATCGAGCTGGGTGCGGGAACCGGAAGAGTCACCAGGATCCTTGCGCCCCTGGCCGGACGCATCCTGGCATTCGACCGGTCCCGTCACATGCTGGAACGGGCCGGCGCGTATCTGTCGGAAGAGCTCACGCGCAATGTGCGCCTGGCGGAAGCGGATAACCGCGCCGTGCCATTGCCCGATGCATCGGCGGAAATCCTCGTAGAAGGGTGGAGCTTCGGCCACAGCGTGTCACGGGAAGGCAACGAGTGGCGGAAGGCCGCCGTGGAAATCCTTGCAGAATGCATGCGTCTCGTGAAGCCCGGCGGCGCCATCATCCTCATTGAAACGCTGGGCACCGGACACCACGTGCCGCATCCGCCCGGCCCTCACCTCCCCCTCTTCTTCTCCTGGCTCCAGGACGAATGCGGCTTTGCGCTGAAATGGATCCGCACGGACTATCTGTTCGAGTCCCTGGCAAAGGCGCGGGAGCTGGTGGAGTTTTTCTTCGGACAGATGGTGGAGCACGAGGTGCTCGCCTCCGGTCAGGTCGTCGTGCCCGAATGCACCGGTATCTGGTGGAAGATAAAGCAGGGCCGGTCACTCTGAAAGCTGCGGGCCGGCGGGAAATGTTGACTTCTCCGAGCCCCGGGCTCAGAATGGCTGAAAAGACCCCCGCTGAGGGGAGAAAGGAAAAAAGTATGGGCCGCGCAATCGAACAGGAGAACTCCTTCCTGCAGGTGCTTCTGAAGCTCATCCCCAGCGAGGTGATCGCGGTTTTCATCTTCATCCAGGGCGTCATGCCGCGCGTGCTCCTGCCGCACCTCGTGATCGCGCTGCTCCTGGTCTGCATTACACCGGTCTACCTCTACTGGGCAGGGGGGGTCCGCTCGCGGCCGCAGCTCGTGATCTCCACGCTTTCGCTGGTAGTCTGGGTCTATGCAATGGGTGTCGGGCCATTTCGGTTCGTCAGGCCGCCCTACTACGAGCCATGGCATGGGGCGGTGGCGCTGGCAATATGGACGTTGATCCCCCCGATGTTCCTCGCTCGCGGCGGGGAGCCGGCCGGTCCCTTCTCTGCCCGAAGACGCGCGGACATCAGCTCACATGGAAAGCGCGTACGAGCCGCTCCGCGGCATCGGAAAGGATCGCGCGGGGGCACGCAAGGTTGAGGCGCTGGAATCCTTCCCCTCCCTGGCCGAACTTGCGCCCCTCGTCGAGCCAGAGCCCCGCTTCGCGCAGCCTCGCCCTGATCTGGTCGTCGGACAGCGCGAGCGCCCGCATGTCCATCCATGCGAGATAGGTCCCCTCCAGGGGAGCCAATGTGACCCGGGGAAGGTTCTCCGCAAGCCGGCAGGCCAGGAACTGATAGTTGGCCTGCACGTAGGCAAGAAGCTCCTGCAACCATCGCTCCCCGTGCCTCCAGGCCGCCTCGGCTGCGGCAACCGCAAACGCGTTTGCCGGGCCGCCCATGAGGGCGTGTTGAACCGCGTCAAAACGCGCGCGAAGGCCGGCATCCGGTATGACGGTGAGGGAGCCCCCCAGCCCCGCCAGGTTGAAGGTCTTGGTCGCGGAGACGAGAGTCGCCGTGCGTGCGGCGGCTTCGTTCGAAATCGAGGCAAGGGGAATGTGGCGGGAGCCCGGCATCACGAGGTCATTGTGGATTTCGTCACTGACGACGACGATGTCCCTGCGAATGCAGAAATCCGCAAGCCGGTGCAGGGTCGCCCTGTCCCACACCCGGCCTGCCGGATTGTGCGGGCTGCAGAGGATCAGCATCCTCGTCCGCGCGTCAACGACCCTTGCCAGGCCGTCCAGATCCATCTCCCACCGGGTGCCGCTCAGCTTCAACGGGTTCTCCACCACGCGCCTCGCATTCGCAATGACACGCAGGGAAAAAGGGTAGTAGACGGGGGGCTGAATCACGATCCCCTCGCCGGGCTCGGTGAGCCCCAGGATGGCGAACACCATGGCGGGTATGACGCCCGGGGAAGGCAGCATCCACTCGCGCTGCACCTCCCAGCCGTGGCGGCGCCGGAGCCAGCCGGCCGCGGCATCGAAGTACGAGTCGGGCTCCAGCGTGTACCCGAAGATGCCGTGCGCCGCCCGGGCCTGGAGCGCCTGGACGATCTCCGGAGGAGCCTCGAAATCCATGTCCGCCACCCACAGGGGAAGCAGACCGGACATGCCGGCAAACTTCTCCCCGAAATCCCACTTCAGGGAGCTCGTGCCCCGCCGATCGATCACCCGGTCAAAGTCATAGGCCGTCGGGTTCCCATTCACACGGATCCTCCCTCCATTCGCGAAAAATGCGCAGGAAGTGTATAATAAGCCCGGCGTTTCGCAACAGGAGGTGAAACATGTTCGTCGAAGACACGTTCTCCCCCGCTCCGCTCGGACTCAAGGTGACTTTCATCGGGCACGCAACGCTCGTCGTGACATACGGGGACACCGTGATCCACGTCGACCCTGTCGGAGAGAAGGCGGACTACACCAGGCTTCCCAAGGCGGGTATCGTGCTGGTCACCCATGAGCACTCCGATCACCTCGATGCCGCGGCGATTGCCAAAGCACGCACGCCTGATACTGTCGTCATCGTTGCGGCAAAGTGCGCGGGCAAGGTGCCCGGCGCGATCGTGCTGCAGAACGGCGACTCTCGTGCAGTCAAGGGAATACGCATCGAGGCCGTGCCTGCCTACAATATCGTGCACATGCGCGCGCCCGGGGCACCGTTTCACCCCAAGGGGGAAGGCAACGGCTACGTGCTCTCCCTCGGAACACGGAAGCTCTATGTAGCGGGCGATACGGAGAATACGCGCGAGATGAAATCCCTGAAGAGGATCGACGTGGCGTTCCTTCCCATGAACCTGCCCTACACAATGACGCCGGAGATGGTTGCCGATGCTGCCCTGGCATTCCGGCCGAAGGTGCTTTACCCGTATCATTTCGGGGATACGGATACCGGGCGGATTCAAGAGCTGCTGGCCGCGGCAAAAGACATCGAGGTGCGCATCCGCCCGATGAGCTGAGGGAGCGGCTCCTAGGACTTCACCTGGAGGCACCTGACCATATAGAGCTCGATATAGCGCATCAGGATGTCCCTCTTCTTTATTTTTGCAAGGCTCTGGCTCGTCGAGAGCTGTTCCGCAAGGGCGTGGATCCGCTTCAGGTCGGGCGGCCGGGAGAGAAAGCTGCGCCGGACGGGGCGAAGAAAGTCGCGCACGAGCGAGTTGACGTCTTCGACGAGATTCTGCTTCTGCTCCGCAGCGTAGAGAGGGTTCCACTTCTCCGCGAGCTCCGTCAGCGTGGCCTCGACGCTCTTTCCCCTGGGAACGTACTGAGCCAGGAGGGACTGGATGCTTCTGCGGTAGCGGAGGAGGTCCCCTTTCGTATGGGTGCTCTTCGCGGCCTCGACCGGCACGGCCTGCGCGGACTGCACGACCTTTGCCGTTTCCGTCTGGGCGGGTCGAGCGGCTGCGGGCTTCTTCTCGGGTTCCACTTTGCGCTCCTTTCCTCCGCGGGACAGCCTGCGGAAAATCCTGAGCACCCCGCTCAGAACGGGCACCGTCATCCAGAATGGAAGGTACATGCGGGCATTCTTCAGCAGGAGCGCGCGGGACAGGCCCAGCATCTCGTCGAACGGGCGCAGGATGTTCTCCACCGAGAAACATTTGCCGAGCTCCTCCTTCGCCGCCTCCGAGAGCTTCGTCGCCTCTCTCGCGGCAAAAAGCAGGTTGCCGTTGGAAAGCGCGGCAAGGAGCGGGTACCCCTGCTTCACCCGTATCTCGGTGTCCCTGCGGAACGGGGCGTCGCCTTTTGAGACGGCAGGAGTCCGGTCCTGGCGCAGCTCGTCGGTCCATTCCTGCACGTATGCGCTTCGAAGCTCTTCCGCCGCCTCCCCCAGTTTCTTCAGGAAAACCGGGACGACGAAGTCTCTCTGGAGGAAATAGTCCTTCTTCTGCGCAGCCGCGTGCACGCGCACCAGATAGGGAAGGGGCTCCTCCCCGACCCGCTTCATCTTCTCCTTCAGGAAGGAATGGATGAACTCCTGACTGTGCTTCTTGACGTACGTGACGCCCTTTTCATCTTTCAGCTCGTAGAGGTCCTGGAAGCCGAAGACAAAAGGCGGCTTGCGCACCTGCTGATCCAGGTTCTTCCTGTCGGCCGCCCACTCCTGTTCGCGCTGGACCGTGCCCTTTTTATGAAAAACGGCGTACCCGAGCAGGTATGCAGACTGGCACGCCCCATGGTCCAGGTCCGTCTTCTCCGACTTGGCTCGGATATCCTGAAGAATGAGGTTGGAGAGATGCGTCCAGAACCGGAAGCTGAAATCGGAAGGAGAGAGAACCGAGTTTGCCGCTTTTTTTGGCCGGGCAACGAGGTCCTCCATGGACTGGTGCACCAGCGGCGCGTTTCCCCGCATCAGCCCGGCAAGCTTCGACTCCGAATAGGAGGCGTTCTTCCCTTCCTGGAGGTGGCGGCTGATCTTTGCCACGGCAACATCGATGAGTTCGGCGCCCACGCACTCCTGGGGCACGATGAGTGGATCCACCCCCTCGGGGAACTCGATCTTGACGATGCCCTTCATGCCGGGGCCGCTCGTATCCAGCAGGGCGCCGAGCTGGCTCTTCACGTCCGCCCTGATGAGCGTGCCCGGTGGCACGGGTACGGGCGCCGTCTCCTCTTTCGGGAACGGACGGGCGGCATCCATGGAAAGCTGCCGATACGTGTCCACCAGCGCCGTGACATGGAAATCCGACAGGGATACGGACCGGGGTTTCCCGCCTTCCGTGGACACGACCAGCGCGGACTTCTCAGCGAGCTCGGCCACCGCTGCGTCGACCTCGGCAGGCTGCAGCTGGCCCTTGGGCATTGCGGCAAGGAATTGGTGGAGATCGACCGTTGCGCTCCTGTTCCGCAACGCAAAAGTCCTCAGGAGCACGAGAAGTTCCTGGGCGAGCATAATGCGCCTTTCAGTGTAGTGGATCCCGCGCGGGCATGCAAGCTCGCGCATCCGCCAGCTCGAGCGCGAACCTTCGAACGTGCGGTCGGCTGTTTCAGCTCGCGGTCAACCCTTCAACGCGCCCGCCAGTGTGCCCTTCAGCACCCACCGATGACCTATGGCATAGAGGATGACGGTCGGCGCTGCGGAGATGATCGCCGCGGCCGAGTACTTCGGCATGTGATCCACGCCGTATGCATTGAGGAACTGGGCAACGCGAAGCTGCATGGTGAAAAGGGATTGGCTGTTGATCATGATCAGGCTCAGCATGTAGTCGCTCCACGCGCCGATGAACACGAGCATGACGGCCAGCACGGTGGCAGGGCCGGCAAGGGGCAGCATGATGCTGAAGAAGGTGCCGGAATGCCCGGCGCCGTCGATCCGCGAAGCCTCCGCGAGCTCGCTGGGGAGGCTTCGGAAGAACGAGCGGTAGATCATTGTCCAGAAGGAGATGCCGAAAGCGGCCATGGGCAGGAAGAGCCCGGGCAGGGTATTCGCCATGTGAAATGAGACGCTCATCTTGTAGAGCGGGAGCAGGACCATCTGGATGGGCACGAAGTAGCCGGCGAGTATGACGTAGAAAAAGACTTCCGTGACCTTGCTCTTGTACCGGGCGAAAATGTAGCCCGCCATTGCCGAAGGGGGCACCGTGCACGCGATGGCGCCCAGGCAGACGATGAACGTGTTGACCATGCCGCGTCCGATCTGCACCGTTTTCCACGCCTGTATGAAATTGTCCCAGCGGATAGCTTTTGGGAGGGCCCAGGGATTGTACGAGTACTCCAGGCGCGTCTTGAAGACGAAGAAGAACGGCAGGACGAGCGGCACGATGACGGCGAGCGCGAAGCCGACCAGGACTATCGTGATGATGATACCGCCAATGTCCACGCGTGATACGCGCAGCGAGCCGGCCGCTCATTCCACGTCCCCTTTGCCCTGCCACGAAAACTGGGCGATGGCGAAAACCAGGGAGCAGAGGAATATCACCACGCCGACCGCCGCGGCGCTCCCGTACTGCCAGTTCACGAATCCCTGGTTGTACAGGATGATTCCCAGCGTCTTTGTGGCATCTCCCGGACCTCCACGGGTCATGAGGAAGGGCAGATCGAAAAGCTTCAGGCTTCCAATGGTCATGAGGACCGCGAGGATGCGCAGCGGGTAGGCCACCATGGGAAGGATGATGTGCCAGGCATAGCGCCAGCCCCGCGCGCCCTCCAGCTCGGCAGCCTCACGGATCTCCATGGGGATCTGTTCCATGCGCGCCATGAGATAGACGATGGGAAATCCCGTGTAGGTCCATGTTGCCACAATGAATATCGCCCAGAAGGCAATGGAAGGGTCGCCGATGAAGTCGATCTTGGCCAGCCACGTCCAGTGGATCCCTCGCGCAAAGCTCGCCAGGACCCCGTTGGTGTTGGAGAAGATGAAAAGGCCGAGCATGGCCGTGATTGCGGACGGCATGATGTTTGCCAGGAAGTAGATGGCGCGCAGGGGTTGCGTGACCTTGTTCCTGTATGCAATGAGTGAAAACGCCACGAAGAAGGACAGCGGAAGCTGGATCATGACGCTCCAGAAAGCCCACTGGAACACATGCAGAAGTCCGGCCCGAAACTCGTCATTGCTGAAGAGGAACTTGTAGTTCTCCAAGCCGTTGAACGTGGCATCCCCGAGACCGGCGGAGCGCATGAATGAAAGGTGAAAAGTCTCCTCGATGGGGTAATACATGTAGACGACGAGCGCGGCGATTGCCGGCAGGAGCATGAGGGCGATGAACACGACGCGCCCGACGTCGCGCTTCTGTCTGCGCCTCGCCTGCGGCACCACGATCCCGGCCCTGACAAGGTCCGCCATCGCCCTCACCTCCGCTGTCTCATTTGATCATTCCTTGATGGAATAAGAAAGGGGCGAAAACCGATTCGCGGCCTCCGCCCCTGAAACCCTCACCGCGCGGTTTCTCTACTTCACGGCGCCCATGTTCTGGGTCGCGAGATTCTCGAACTTCGTGAGGGAGGCCTTCACGTCCGTGTCGGCCAGGAAGAAGGTCTGGATCGTGTCGTTCAGCGGCGTGGTCACCGCGGGCGGCAGATTCTGGTCCCACCAGAACTGGACCGTCTTGGCCTTGCTGAACACGCCCGAGGCCATGGTCGTCAGAGGCGAGGGCGCCTTGACGCCGGGAACGGCGCTGATGCGGCCGGGCTCGGCGGCAGCGGCATCCTGGCTCATGGCGTACTTCATGAAGCGCACGATCGCCGCCTTCTTGCTTTCCCCTGCCTTGGTGGCGGCAAACCCGATGTCGGTCATTCCCATGACATCGGTCACTTTGCCCGTCCCGCCCTTCAGCTCGGGGAATGCGTAGAATCCGAGCGTCTGGTCGGTGAAGTCCTTGCTCGAATACTGGGCGCACATCCACGAGCCGGTGATGTGCATGGCGGCCTTCCCGGTGGCCATGAGCTGCTGCGCGTCGCCGTACTTTTCTCCCAGCGGCTTGTCCCCGAAATAGCCCTTCTTCACCCAGTTCTGGTAGAGCTGCGCGGCCTTGACGAACGCGTCGTTGTCGAACCGGGCCTTGCGCGCGGCGGCCCGCGTGAAGATGTCCCCGCCGTAGCGGTTGGTCAGGTACATGTACAGGGCAAGACCGGGCCACTTGTCCGCTTCTCCGCAGGCGAAGGGCTGTATGCCCTCGGCCTTCAGTGTGTCCGCCACTTTTTCGAACTGATCGACCGTCGTCGGCACGGAGAGACCGTTGGCCTTGAAGATCTCTTCATTGACGAAAACTCCGGCGATTGCAAAGAAGGGGGCAACGCCGTAGAGCTTGCCTTTCCAGGTCATGGCGCCGCTGGCCGCAGCGCTGCCGGGGATCGACTTCAGCTCCCTGGTGAGATCCAGAAGCCTTCCCGCATCCGCGTAGCCTCCCATGGTGGATCCGCCCCAGGTCTGGAAGATATCGGGGAGGCCGCTTCCGGCCGCCATGGCGATCTTCGTCTTGTCCGCAAGCCCGGGGTCGCCCAGCGCGATATAGTCGAGCTGGATGTCGGGATTGCCCGCCTGGAAGTTCTCCAGGAGCGCTTTCACATAGGCATGGGCGGCATCGTCATCCGGAAGGTCCCTGCCCCAGATGGTCAGCTTCTGCGCCATCGCGGGAACCGTGACCGCTATGCAGCAGATGACGGCGATCAGGGCAATGAAAACGCGTTTCCTCATACCTCTCCCTCCTGTTCCTCGTTCGAATGTGGAGCGCCGGGCAGCCTGCCATTGGCGCACCAGTTCCGCAAGCCTACCTCATGGGAAGCGGGTCCAAAATCGGACAAAGTTCGAATTCCGGGATAGGAACTATTACCTATCCCGGCTCTGGACCCACTTGACGGCGAATCTTCGCAGGTCCCCCGCGCCGTCGATGTGCAGCTTCTCCTTTATATGGTCTCTGTATGCGTTCACGGTCTTCACGGAGAGATTGAGCATCTTCGCGATTTCCGCTGCCCCGTAGCCCTGCCCCATAAGGTCCAGTACCTCCAGCTCCCGGTCGCTGAGCCGCTCCACCGAGGGAGACTCGGTCTCGTCGCGGGCGCTGAACATGGTCTCCAGGAGCCGGTCCCGCATGGTGGCGGACACGTAGATTTTCCCCGAAAGGACGGTCTTGATTGCATCCAGCATGACGGAGGCCGCCTCCTGCTTCATCACGTAGCCGCGGGCGCCGGCCTTCAGGGCCCTCTCCGCGTAGATCACCTCGTCGTGCATCGAGATGATGAGCACGAGTATCTCGGGGTGGGCTGCCTTCAGGGTCTTCACCAGGTCCAGGCCGTTCTGGCCGACCAGCGAGATGTCGATCAGCGCGATATCCGGCACCGCCTGCTCGAGCGCCGCGAGAGTTTCCGCCGCCGTGCCTGCCTCGGCGCACACCTCGTAGCGGTCATCGCTCCTGATGAGCGCCACGAGCCCTTGCCGGAAAACGGGTGATCGTCCACGACGAGGAATGTGAGGGGCTTCGTCATTGCTGCTCTCTCTGCCCGCCGTCGATCCTGCAGGTGACACGGGTCCCCGGATTGAGCCTTTCGATGAGAAGCTCCGCGCCGGCGGTTTCCGCGCGGTAGCGCATGATGCGCAGCCCCATGCCCTCCCCGGAAATCGACCGCGGCAGGCCGTCGCCGTAGTCGGTCACCTCGGCAATGAGCGCTGCCGCGCGCTCCCCTTCTCCGCGTCTCCCGTCTGTTCCGGCTCCGTTTCTGGCCGCGCCTCCGTGCTCAGCAGATCTGGCGCCGACGTACGGGGTACTCCCCGAACGGGTACGGCCTTCGGGCCGAGCGGGTACTCCCGCACTCCCGTACTCGGTGGACGCCTCTTCGCGATACAACTGCACCTCGATCCGCGCCGACCGTGAGTGCTTGAGCGCGTTGGACAGGGCTTCCTGTATGATGCGGTACACGTGGAGAGCCCGATTGGTGCCGGGGAGGCGGAAGTCCGGTGACGCGCGGAAATCTATGACTGCCGGATAGTTGCGCCGAGCAGCCTCCACGAGCTCCTCCACGGCCGCGACGATCCCGTGCTCCTCCAGCCCCGCGGGATACAGCCCCCGCGCGATCTGCTTGGCGCGCGTGATCGAATCGGCGAGCAGGATGCCGATCTGCTCGATGGATGCCACGGCGGCGGGTTCGGAATTCGCGAGCACGCCGCGCAGCACGGAGGCGAGCATCGCAATCCCCGCCAGGTGCTGGCACAGGTCGTCGTGGAGATCCTGGCCGATGCGCTGCATCGTGCGGTTGGAGATCTCGAATGACTTCCTGCTCGAGACGCATGCGCCGTTCGATCTCCTGGGTGAGCTCCTTGTTGGTCCGGGTGAGCTCCGCGGTCCGACGCGCCACCTCCACCTGCAGGCGCCGTTCGTGCGTGAGCACCTGCTCGAGAAGCAGGGCCCCTTTGAGTGCGCTGGCAACCTGCTCCTTCAGCGTGTCGTAGACGGCGGGCTCGGCCGCTCCTCCCGGGAGCAGGATGTAGCCGAGGGGCTCGTTCTGGAACACGAGGGGTTCCAGCACCCAGAGCCCGTCTCTCCATGACTGCGCAACCCGGGGCGGCAGGAGCCGGATGGTGCGAAAACGGATCCCGGCCGCCGGAAGCTCCGCGGCCCGGGCGCTGCGCGGTGCCATCACGAGACGTGACCACTCGGAGCTCGAATCCCGTTGTTCGAAAAGCGCAATGTAGCCGCCGCCGATACCCAGCTGCGCAAGCCCGGCCTCCAGCCGCGCCAGCATCACCGGCATCTCGAAAGCGCCGGCCAGCGACGCGCTGATGGCCCGCAAGGTGGCCAGCCTTTCCTCGGCCGCCACCCTTCGGGCCGCCTGGAGCCGGCTTTCGGATTCCCCGATGAGCACGCGCGCGAACTCGAAGAGACCGGGGGGGCTGCCGGCTCCCGCCTGTCCCGGAGTCTCGGCCAGGTGCTGAATCGACCGAAAGATAGCCGTTCCATTTCCCGGGCTCCCCGCCGGCAAGGGTGGTGGCGGCCAGCGCGCTGTTGAACTGCGCGATGAAACCGTCCCCGTCGGCGCTTCGTGCGCGCTCCACCATCTCCCCGATAGCGCGCCGCTCTTCCGCGGTAGCCGTGGAGGGAGGCTCGGTGAGATCGGGATCGTAGTTCCGCTTCGGCGCGCAGCCGCAGGACTGGCGAATCACGGGAGTGCATGTCAGGACACGGCCCAGCGGTCTGCCGCCCTCCATGCGCTCCAGCAGGGCATCCACCGCGGAGGAGCCGAGCTCATTCAGGGGCTGCATCACCGTGGTGAGAGGAGGCGTGACATACTTCCCTTCCTCGATGCCGTCAAAACCGACCACCGCGATGTCGCCGGGCACGGCGACACCGGTCTGACGCAGCACCTCCATTGCGGCGAGGGCCATCCGATCGTTCATGCACACCAGCGCATCGAATGGCAGGGCGAGCCGCAGGAGACGGAGGGCGGCCTCGCTGCCTGAATCCCGCAGGAATGACCCCCTGACGGCGAGCCGCTCGTCGAACGGAATGGCAAGCTCGCGCAGCGTCGCGCGAAAGGCGCGTTCCCGCTCCTCCGCCTCGGGGTGACCGGAGGGCCCGCCGATCAGCGCGAAACGCGAACGGCCGTGCTCCTGCGCGAGGTGCCTGACGATGACACTCACGCCGTTGGATCCGTCCGCGGTCACGCTGGGCACTCCGCTGACCCCGAGGCCGATCGATACCTGCGGCAAATCCGGATGCGAAGCGAACAGCCTGCCCAGTCCCTCCTGGTCGATAAAGGTGAAAATCGCCGAGGAGACCACGACCAGTCCATCCACGTTCCGCGGGTCGGCGATGCGGTAGGCGACATTCGCCGCGGCTTCCGAAGCGATGGGCGAGTCGATGCGATGCCCCACGAAGCACACCACGCCGACCCCGCGCTGCCGGGCGCGGGATTCGATGCCGCGCCATACCGCGATCTGGTAGGCGTCATCGAGCTGGGCGGTAAAGACGCCGATCACCCTGTGGGAAAGGGCCGCGCTGGTCGGGCTCACGATCGCGCCAATGGCCGGACGGCCGGTAACAGGGATACGGCAGGCGTTATGCGGAACGCGCGCGCGCTGCTCATGGATGTTTCGAGGGTACCTCTTTTCCGCGCGCGGGGGAACCGGCGGAAGGTCGGTTCACCAGTTCGGCCTCGGCACCGTGCCTCCATAGGTCAAATGCCCGATGAAGGCTCGCTCAGTAGGGGAGCTCCCGGCTCTTCCCGGTGACCTCGAACTCGGCGCACAGCACGGCGGTGCCCGCGAGCTGCTCGCTCCGCGCATCCGGCTGGCGTCCGCCGACGCACACCCGAAACCGGCCGGGCTCGAG
Organism: uncultured Spirochaetota bacterium; assembly: GCA_963734545.1. Lineage (GTDB taxonomy): Bacteria > Spirochaetota > Spirochaetia > SZUA-6 > Fen-1364 > Fen-1364. Next base: position 284,642 of record CAVTHO010000005.1, read on the forward strand.
GATCCGGCGTCCTTCTTCGTCTATCAGGGACATCTGCTTTGCCTGGATCGCAAACGACACGTTCCTCGTCTGCCCGGGCGCGAGGTACACGCGCGCGAACCCGACAAGCTGACGCAGCGGCACACGGACCGATGCTTCGAGGTCGGTGAGGTACACCTGCACGATCTCGTGCCCGCCTCGCTCGCCTTCGTTGCGCACGTCCAGGGACAGGCGAACCGCCTCGCCCGCGGGCACCGTTTGCTTCTCCAGCTTCAGCCCCGCGTACCGAAAGGAGGTATAGCTGAGCCCGAACCCGAACGGGTACAGCGGTTCAGCCTCCATGAATCGATAGGTTCGTCCCGCCATGGAATAGTCGGTGAAGGGGGGAAGCTGGTCGATGGACGCGACGAATGTCACGGGAAGCCTTCCCGCGGGGCTGTAGTCGCCGAACAGAGCCTCGGCGATTGCGGTCCCCCCTTCCTCGCCCGGGTACCATGCCAGGAGGACCGCCCGGGCCAGCGCATCTTCCCGCGGAATCGCCAGTGCGCTGCCGCCGAGAAGCACGAGCACAATCGGTTTTCCTTTCGCGGCAACCGCCTCGAAGAGCTGCTTCTGGATTGCCGGAAGCTCGATGCTGATCCTGTCGCCCATCCATTCGGAGCGCGCCGCGGAACCCTCCTCGCCCTCCACGCGATTGTTCAGACCCAGGGCCATCACGACGACGTCCGCACTCTCCGCCGCGGCGAGGGCCTCACCGAATCCATCGTCTGCCTTGTCGCCCCACGGAGAGTCCGCGCCCTTGGTGATGTCCGAGCCCCGCGCGTAGAGGATCCGGGTCTTTGACGAGACGGCCCTGCGGATTCCCTCCAGAAGCGTCACCGAGAGCGAGGGGAAGCCGTTGTAGTTGCCCAGCAGGACCTCGCGGTCATCCGCATTGGGGCCGATCACGGCGATGCAGCCCAGGTCCTTTCCGAGAGGCAGGAAAGCATCCTGGTTCTTCAATAGAACGATCGACGCGCGCGCCGCCTCGAGGGCGAGCTCCCTGTGCGGGGGGGAATCAACGATGCCATAGGGAATCTTCGTGTAGGAGACGCTCTCCGGGGGATCGAACATGCCGAGTCTGAATCTGGCGCGCAGGAGACGGGCCACCGCGCGGTCTATTTCCGCTTCGGCGATCAACCCCTGCCGGCACGCCTCCACGAGCGTGGAGAAAACGCGCCCGCATTCCAGATCACAGCCGCCCCGCACCGCCATGGCCGCGGATTGCTCCGGTGTCTGCGTAATCGAATGGTGGGCGTGGAAGTCCTCGATTGCGCCGCAATCGGACACGACGTAGCCCGGGAATCCCCACTCCTCGCGCAGGATCCGGGAGAGCAGGGTCTTGCTGCCGCTGCAGGGCTCGCCGTTCGTGCGGTTGTATGCAGCCATCACGGACTCCGCCGCGCCCTCCACCACGCAGTCACGGAATGCCGGCAGATACGTCTCCCGCAGATCCTTGACGCTCACCCGCGCGTCAAAATGATGCCTCAGCGCCTCGGGGCCGCTGTGCACCGCGAAGTGCTTCGGGGTTGCCACCAGCTTGAGGTATTTCGGATCCTCTCCCTGCAGGCCTTTCACGAATGCCACGCCCAGGCGGCCGGTCAGGCAGGGGTCCTCCCCGTAGGTTTCCTGACCCCTGCCCCAGCGCGGGTCGCGGAAAATATTGATATTCGGACTCCAGAATGTGAGCCCCTGGTACTGGCGGCGATAGCCCTGCCGGGCAAACTCGTGATGCTTTGCGCGGGCCTCATCAGAGGTCGCCACGGCGATCCTGTGCACCAGGTCGGGGTCGAAGGTGGCGGCAAGCCCTATTGCCTGCGGGAATACGGTGGCCACCCCCGCGCGTCCCACCCCGTGCAGGCCCTCGTTCCACCAGTTGTAAGCCGGGATCTCCAGCCGGGGAATGGCTTTGGATTCGTGCGCCATCTGGGAGACTTTTTCCTCGAGACTGAGCCGTGCCAGGAGGTCCTTTACGCGCTCTTCCAGGGCCAACCCGGGATCTTGAAAAGGATACTTGGCCATCGACTTCTCCTTGGGACGGAAGACTCCGCTCTGTATATCAGAGGAGGAGGATGGCTTTCAATGTCTCAGGCGTGCGTTCACGAAGTCTCGCGGCTGTAGCGCGCGTTGTGCCGGAAAAGCTCGCGCAGGATGACCGTGAGCTCGACCCTCGGCATCCGTTCTTTCTCGACGAAGTATCGCCCGATGGGCTTGTGGCGTGCGCGCTGCAGGCGGAGGATCTGCGTCACCTCTTCCGTGGTCAGGAGCCGCAGCCGGCGAGCCGTCTCGCCGGTCTGTTCATGGCGCCGCTTGGATCCAAGAATCTTTGTGAGGTCCTGCCGCGTGATGGCGCGCAGCTCCTTGGCAAGCTCCCCGAATTTGGGTCGGGCTGCGCGCTGCCACACAATCGCGCTGATGAGGCTTTGCCAGGAAACGCGGCCCGAATAGTAGAGAAACTCGGCCAGGCGCAGCCGTCGGCGCGGGAGAGATCCATGATAATGGAGGGGACTGCTCTGGGTCCGGGCAGATCCTCCCGCGCTCGCGTGTCCGGAGCCTTTGGCTGCCTTTTCCCCCGTGGAACGTGGCGTCGGGGGCGCCGGACGCGGCCTTGCGGTGTGCGTGCCGGCAGGGGCTGTCCGGATGCCCGCACCCTGAGCGAGCAGGTAACCCATGAGAAGCTCGTATGCGCGCGACGCCTCGATGAAACGCTTCCCGTCGACGGTTCCGGGCTTTGACCCCGCCCGCGAAGCCGCGTCCGGGTGAGTCATGACTGCGAGCCGACGATAGGCCCGCCTGATGACGGAAACATCCAGCTGGTGAAGCGGAATCTGTCCTCCCCGGCGGGGCTGCGCTCCCAGAAGGGTCGCATACGCGTCAAGCAAATATCTGTTCATTCCCCCTCATTATCGGAGCGCCGAGGAAACGATACAGCCCTCTTCGATCGTTTTCAAGGACATTTGTGTATCGCGGATTTGTACGCGCGGCCTATCTGCTGAGCCGGGATGCCTCGTATTCCAGCTTCAAAACGAGGTGGTCCAATGCGTCCAGCTTCTTCGTCTTTGCTTTTTCCCTGATGCTCTCCAGCGTGGGAAGCGCGATGTGCGCGTAGCGCCACACGGCGGCGCGCGCCTTTTCCACCATGGACAGCTCGGAGGCTTCATTCACGTATATGACGATCAGCTTTTTGCTGGTGGGGGGAAGCTCGGACTTGTTCACGTGCTCGATAATCGCGAAAACAGCCAGAAGGAAGCCCATTTCACGCACTTGTATTTCCCGGTACATGCTATCCGGCGCCTTCCGGGATGTCAAGAAAGGGCCTGTCCGACCCATATTTGTCTTGACTCGCTTTCCGTATTCATATATGATTCTCGTTGTATTCCGGTCGCACTTGGGATGGTTTCGTTGAAACAGGACTGACAGGCGCAGGAATATCGCGTTCCCGAGGACTGGCGCGCGGAGAGAAGATCTGGCACACGCGGGATTGCATCCGTCACGATGGATACCGCCCAGGGGTGAATCTGGAAGAAGCTCGAGTGGTTGAATTACTGCCCCATAAAGTAATCCTTTCCCTTCGAATCCATTCTCTTTCCCCCGAATCGACAGGTTGGAAAATTGGCCCAGACTCCCCGCACTCCGCTACGATGGGAGCGTCGTGAGCCTGTCGTCGGCAGGCTCTGATCACATCTGGATAGCGGGGTGAGACCCGCGCAAAAGGGGGGACTGACATGGCGAAGAAAATCTATGTCGGCAACATGAGCTATAACACGAGCGAAGACACGCTGAGGCAGCTCTTCGCCCAGTACGGCGAAGTGGTGTCCGTCAACGTGATCACCGATCGCTACACGGGGCGCGCGAAGGGCTTCGGCTTTGTCGAGATGGCATCCGACGACGCCGCCCGGGCGGCAATGGGAGCTCTGAACGGAAGAGAAGTCGACGGCCGGCAGCTCAAAGTGAACGAGGCCAATGACAAGCCGCGCGACAGCAACCGCGGCGGTGGCGGCGGCAGCAAGAGCCGCTACTACTAGGCGACACTGCAGTCGAGGGGAGGCGCCGGCCCGGCCATCTGCCCGGGACGGGCCTCCCTTTTCGATTCCGCCCCTCTCTCAATTGATTTCGCCCGCGCACGGCCCTTCGGGTCGGCCGCGGTATTTATAGAGGAGGACCTCGTGGGCAGATCGCCATATCAGAGCGAGAAACGGCGCAAGGAGCTCGCGCGGCTGAAGAAACAGGAAGAAAAAAGGCAGCGCCGGTTCAACAAGAAGCATGAGGGTGAATCTCCTGAAGGCCAGGCCGAGGGAACGGCCGCAGATGGCGGGATGGAGGCCGTCGATCACCCCGCTGAAAGCGCACAAGAGGATTCCCCGTCTGTCGAGCACGCGGTGACCGAAGCTCCGGAGGGAGAGAAGGGAAACGGTACCTCGTCCTGACGCAGAGGTGACGAGTGTCACCGCGCCTCGTCACGCCCCGCCGGCGCTTTTCCGCTCGATCCTCGCCCAGGTATCCTTCAGGGAGACAGTGCGGTTGAATACCGGCTTCCCTGGGCTCGAGTCCGGGTCTACGTAGAAATACCCCAGCCTCTCGAATTGAAACCGGTCCCCCGGCACGGCAGTTGCGAGCCCGGGTTCCACGCGCGCGTCCGGCACGACCTCGAGTGAGCCGGGATTGATAGTGTCCTTCCAGTCAACCCCCTCCGGCACTTCCTGCGGATATTCGGCGGAAAACAGGTGATCGTACAGGCGCGCCTCCGCCGCAAGCGCGTGCCGGGCCGATACCCAGTGGATCGTGGCTTTCACCTTGCGGTTGTCCGGCGCATTGCCTCCGCGCGTCAACGGATCGTACGTGGCGAGTATTTCCTGCACCGCGCCGGTGGAAGGGTCCTTCCTGACCCCGGTGCACGTGATGATGTACGCGTAGCGCAGCCGCACCTGCTGGCCCGGGGAGAGCCGGTAGTACTTTGGCGGCGGGACCTCGCGAAAATCGTCCTGTTCGATGTAGAGAACGCCGGAGAAGGGGACTTTTCGAGTCCCCGCCGCCGGATCCTCGGGATTGTTGACCGCTTCCATCTCCTCGACACTGCCCTCGGGCCAATTCTCGATGATGAGCTTCACGGGATGCAGGACGGCCATTGCCCTGCGGCAGCGCCGGTTGAGATCCTCCCGCAGGCAATGCTCGAGCAATTCTATCTCGGCGGTGCTGTTCGTCTTGGCCATGCCGACCCGGGATACGAAGTCCCGAATGGCCTCGGGCGTATAGCCCCTCCTGCGGAGCCCCCGGAGGGTCGGCATGCGGGGATCATCCCACCCGCGCACACGGCCCTCCTTCACCAGCTCCAGGAGCCACCGCTTGCTCAGGACGGTATGGGTGATGTTCAGTCGGGCGAACTCGATCTGCCGGCTGTGGAAGATCCCGATATTCTCCAGGAACCAGTCGTACAGCGGCCTGTGGATCTCGTACTCCTGGCTGCAGAGGGAGTGGGTGACCCCTTCAATGGAATCGGAGAGGGGATGCTGATAGTCGTACATGGGGTAGATGCACCACGTATCACCGGTGCGATGGTGCGTGGCATGGCGGATGCGGTACATGACCGGGTCGCGCATGTGGAGATTGGGATGCGCCATGTCGATCTTGGCCCGCAGGGTGCGCGCGCTGTCGGCAAACTCTCCTCTCCGCATGCGGCGGAACAGGTCCAGGTTCTCGTCAACGGCCCGGTCACGGTACGGGCTGTTCCTCCCCGGCGGCGTGACGGTGACAGGGCCCTTGTCCGCCACGTCCGTTCCACGAAACTCGCGGATTTCCTGCTCGCTCAGGTCGCAGACGTAGGCCTTGCCCGCGGTGATGAGCTTTTCGGCCCACACGTAGAGCTGCTCGAAATAGTCGGAGGCGAAAAACTCACGATCCCCCCAGTCAAAGCCGAGCCACCTCGTGTCGGCCTTGATGGCGTCCACGTACTCCTGCTCTTCCTTTATGGGGTTGGTATCGTCGAACCTGAAATTGCACGCGCCGTTGAACTCCGCCGCGATCCCGAAGTCCGTGCAGATTGCCTTGGCATGTCCGATGTGCAGGTATCCGTTGGGCTCGGGCGGCCAGCGCGTCCGCACGTACGAGAAGCGCCCGGTCTCCAGGTCTTTCGCAACGGCCTCGCGTATGAAGTCGGACGGGGGCGCGCCGAGGCCGGTATCCCCCGCGCCTCCCTCGGCCCCTGATGCAGTGGAAGCCTTTCGAGGGGTCGGGACGCGAGACGTCGGGTCTGTCACTTGATGCTCCTTCTCACCGCGCTTCAGAGGCGCGATACGGCCACTGTGATCCAGCGGACGGAAGGGTGTCAAGAGTTCACATGCGCGCTCAGTCCATCAGCCGCTGCTGTCCCTTCAGGGACTGGATGCGGCTGATTTTCTGGGAGCATTCGAGACAGCCGAGGTACGCGCCTGATGGATCGCGAAGGGCAAAATACTGGATGAGGATTTTCTCGGGCTCCGGTGCGTCTCCCAGCTTCATGTCGATCCAGAACTCGGCGGAGTCGCGTGTCCCTTTCTTCATCTCGGAAAGGATGGCTTCCACCTTGGCGAGGCTCTTGCCCGGATGACAGGCGCGCACGTCGCGCCCCAGCACATTGTCCGTTCGGCGGAAGACGCGCGTCTCATGCCGGTTCCACGCGAGCACCTTGTCGTTTGCGTCGACAATGGAGAACTCCACGGGCAGCGTCTCCAGCAGCGATGCAAGCACGGCGTCAGGCAGCTTTCCCTTGAACATGAACGACCTCCCTCTGTCAAAAGCGTCGCAAGTGTAGCAGAGGTCCGGGCCCCCATCAAGAACGCGTCATAGGTGCGTGTAGGGCGATGTAAAGCAAAAGACAATCGGGCCCGCGCGCGGAGACCGCCCTTCGGGCGGTGCTCGCCTGGATCAGGTCAGCCCGCCGCAGCGCCAAGGGGCTCAGGGGCTAGAGGGACGCCCCATGGGTGCGGGTCCTCGTCCGCCCGCCGTTTTCTTCGCGTGGGCACCTTGCGATACAGGAGGATGAATATCCCGTAGACGACCACGGTCTGCAGGGAGCCGAGGATCGCGATGCTGAGCGAATCCCGCAGCAGTGAAAATCCCGCGATGCTGAGCGCGGAGCCCGTCAGGAGGCCCATGGCATCCGCCATCTCGCAGCGCCGGTCGAATGCCGCCCTGTTCGTCCGGTAGCGCACTTCCTTGATCTTCTGCAGGAGATAGACGACCGACGATGAAAAGACTCCGAGGACGAACATGGACAAGAGGTAGTACGCCATGAGGTCAACGGCCGCCACCAGCGCCGAGCCGATTGCCGCCACCAACTCGACCAGCATCACCATGGGGAGCACCGCGTAGAGCTTGTCGAATATCTTCCTGTTGCCCAGGACGGCCCCTATGAGCACGGGGAACGCGGATGACATGAATGAGCCCAGCGCGATGATTCTGCCGTCCAGGCGCGAAAGTATGACGCTGATGTACAAAGGATTGAGAAAACCGTAGAAAAAGCTGGCGATAAAGCCGCTGAGAACAAACAAGTCCAGAAACGCTGGTGTTTTTTTCATTTTCCACCTCCCTTCAGACGGGAATATCCCGCACAGGAGATGGAAGAGACATCTCCTATGCCAGTAAAACCAACCTACTCCCAGGATCGTCGTTGTGTTCCATGCTCGCTCCTGTCAGCATAAGAAGACGTTGCCCCCCGAAGGGCTGCTCTCAATCTACCACCGGAACCGGCGCTTGGCAACCCCCGGTCACCGTACCTTGCACGGGACGCCGTGCAGTCAGGCGGCATTTGCGCCCTCACGGTATCAGCGCAGCGAGCTGGTCCCACCTCAGAATGACCGCGTGCTCGCCGATGCTGTCGGGGATTGCGGCGCGCGGATTGAACGCGACAGGAAAGATCCCCGCGCTCCGCGCCCCCACGATATCGTAACCCACATTATCGCCTGCAAACCACGCAGACACCGCCTCCAGCCTAAGCCTGCGCAGCGCGACTTCAAAGATGATCGGATCAGGCTTGCGGATGCCGTAGTCGGCGCTGGAGATCACGAACTCGAAGTACCGGCGTATCCCGTGCCTCTCCAGCTCTCTTTCCAGCGTACAGCCCGCGAACGAGGAATTGCTTATCACGCCCATGCGGATCCCCCGGGACTGAAGCAGGAGAAGAATCTCCCGCACCCCGTCGATCAGGCGCACGTGCAGAGCGGCGCCCCAGAACTCCCATTCGGTCTCCTCCATTGTGCCGCGGAATCGGAGGTCCAGTGAATCCCCGATGATGCGCAGGAGCGCTGCCTGGGTGAACTCGAGCGCTGACTGATCTTCACGGGTTTCCAGGGCGGTCATCACGTGGTTTCCCAGCTCCTGCACCTGTTCCAGGGTGACGCGGTGAGGGTTGTCGCAAGTCTTCAGCACGGCGGCGTTTCCGAGGCTCGGATCAAAGCCTTCGGAGCTGATAAGGGTTCCCCACAGGTCGAAAAGAACAGCCTCAGGCCGCCGCATGCGCACTCATTTCTCCCTCCTCCGGACTTGACTCACTCTTAGTATATCCATGCACCGGACCCCGGTCACCTGCGCTTGCCGCGTGTCCGCCCTGCCGCTATGATCGATCTGGCATGGAAGGACAGAAAAAAAACTATCTCATCGATATGGACGGAGTTCTCGTGCGCGGGACCCGTATCATTCCCGGTGCGGATGCGTTCATCGGGCGGCTGAAGGAGAGCCATTGCGAGTTTCTCGTGCTGACCAACAATCCGCAATACACGCAGAAAGATCTTTCCTACCGTCTCGCCGGTATCGGGCTACAGGTAGAGCCGCGTCGGATATTCACCTCCGCGATGGCCACGGTGAGCTTCCTGAAATCACAGAAAAGCACCCGGACGGTCTTCGTGGTCGGAGAGAGCGGGCTCACAGAGCCTCTGCACGACGCGGGATTTATCATCACCGACAACGAGCCTTACTACGTCGTGCTCGGTGAAACGCACGCGTACAACATCCAGCAGATCACCACTGCCATCCGCCTGATCGGGAAAGGCGCGAGGTTCATCGCCACCAATCCGGATCCGTCCGGGCCGGGGGACGGAGGGATCGTGCCGGCCTGCGGCGCGATGGCGGCGCTCATCGAGAAGGCCACGGGGCTGAGCCCGTTCTTCATCGGCAAGCCGAATCCGCTCATGATGCGCACCGCGCTCAACTACCTTGGCGTCCATTCGGAAAGCACGGTCATGATCGGCGACCGGATGGATACGGACATGGTGGCAGGGGTGGAAAGCGGAATGGAGACCGTGCTGGTCTTGAGCGGGGTTACGCGGAGGGAAGATGTCAGCCGCTTCCCCTACCAGCCGAACAGGATTGTCGAGTCAGTGGCCGATATCGATCCGTGAGAGACCGGTCGCAACCCGACGCCCCGGTCAGGCCCGGGGGCTACTTGGACGTCCGGTGGAACACGCCGTCCCAGTCCTTGGGCGGGGGGTCCTTCTTGAATGCCGCCACCCGTCGAGAAAAGTCTCGCTCGGCTCGTCCTTGTAGTCCTTGACGAGTGCGGCGAATCCCTTCTCTGCGGCATCCCATTTCTGCTTGCGATAGAGTGCCAGGGATGCCTCGAAGAGCTTCTTGATGGCGACAAGCTTTTCCGCGGCGGTCTTGGTCTCCTGAAGGAGCTCGTAGATCCGCACGGGCTCGTTCTTTCCCTTGACCGTCAGGAGGTCGATCTCTCGACAGACGTAGTTGTCTTTCACCTTGTCATACACCGACTCGGTGATCAGGGTCTTGGTGCCGTATTCCTTGTTCGTGCCTTCCAGTCGCGCGGCGAGGTTGACCGTGTCCCCGATGCTCGTGAAGTCCATCCTGTCCTTGGCGCCCACGCTGCCGAAGACCACGGGCCCTGAATTGATGCCGATCCCGATGGAAATGATATTCTTCTTTGCAAGCTCGGCCAGCTCCTTTTCCTGGGCCATGGTCTTTCTGATCTCCAGGCTCGCCTTGCAGGCGTTCAATTCCTTCTTGGGGCCTTCGAACATCGCCATGATCTCGTCCCCCACGAACTTGTCCACCTCGCCGCCGCAATCATGAATGACGGATGACTGCAGCTCGAGGTAGTGGTTGAGCATTTCCACGACCTTGTCGGGGGTCATGCTCTCGCTGATCGTGGTGAATCCGCGTATGTCGGTGAACAGGAAAGTGAGATTCCTCCGCTCGGTCATCGGAGTCTCTCTCTCGGCGTGCTTCAGAGTGGAGGCGGATATGTAGGGAATGACACCCCGGATTACCGTGGCCATGTTCCCCACCTCATTGGAGAGAAGCTTGATCTCGTCCCGTGTGTTCACCCTGTCCTTGTACTGCAAGAGGTCGGAAGAAATCCGCAGCTTTCCCTTGATCATGCTGGAAAGAGTCGTGGCGATGCCGTTGACGCTCATCCTCAGGAACAAGATCGGGAAAACGATGGCCCTGCCGAACAGGTAGATGAGAAAGATGGACAGGTACATGAAGATGCCGGCAATGACGAAGACCTTCACCTGGGTGCGGAAATACGGCTCGTATATGACGTCGCGCGCATAGTCGACCATGATATAGCCGATCGAGACGTTGCTCAGCATGACGGGTGCGAGGAACTCGTAGGTCTCCGTGGAAGGATTATAGCGGCTGGTGATTCCCGTTAGAGCGGATTCCGGCTGCGCCACGCGCTCATCGATCTTCTTTCTATCCGTGCTCGACCAGATCTGGAAACCGCCTCCCTTGACGTCGCGGCGGTAGTAGGAGAGCGTGTTGAACCGGAAGGAGGAGTTCAGTCCCAGGGCACCCGTGTTCTTCTTCTCCTCTGCGCCGAAATAGTCGTCCAGTGAAATCCTGTCCGTCGGATTCGCCTTGACGACGCTCGCCGTCCTGTCCGCGAGCCCTTCGCCGTTCGCATAGACCGCGGAGAGAATCGTGCGGCTGAAGTCACGCAGGAGGGAGAACGCGAGAATGAAAATGATCGCGATGATGAGCGGCACGAAAGTAAGGAGCATTTTCCGCTGAATACCCCGCCTCTGCAGGGCGGAGAGCACACCCCGCCCGCCGGCCTCCTCGTCCGTTCTGCGGAACTCGAGGTATTCCAGGTACGTGGAGTCCCGCGTACTCAGCCACATGATGAGCATGACGATGAAATAGCCATTGTAGCCTATCGAAAGGCCCGCGACAGCGTAGGTGGCCGGCGGGAACGCGGCAAAATAGCTGCCGCTGGCGGCGCGGACCACCAGGTGCATGATGACCAGCGTGATGACGAACCCCGAGGAGAGAATATTCAGCAGGATCGGCAGCGGCTTCTCGGGATCAGCCAGAAACGGGATCTGTTTTGTCAGGAAGATCGCGGCGATTTTCCAGATGCAGATCAACGGTACGAGGTACGAGAAGACGGTGACGAGTATCCACGCGCCCAATTGCGAGGGCGGCGAGCCATAGAGTGTTCCGGCAAGCTGAAGGGGGTCGAAACTGCCGATGTCTTTGCTGATGAAGGGAAGCACATACCAGAGGATGATGATGACGGAGTAGGCCGCCTCGGTGATATGAAAAGCGAGTTTCGGCCTCGGGTTCATATTCATCGCGTGCTCCTTCGCGTGGGGATTAGTATTGTTCCACGAGCTTCTGCTTGGCGCGCGCCCTGTCCAGATAGTCTCCCGCCTGCTCGTAGTCGACCTGTACGCCGACGACGGTCTGCAGGAGCTCGATTGCGGTCTTGAAGTCTTCGTCGCGATATGCCTGTACACCGCGGTCATACAGGTCCTTGAGACCCGACACGATCTTCTGGTTCCTGTCGTCGAGCATCTGCTGTTTCGACTGATCGTTCGTCACCTTCCAGAGCGCGTCTATCTTGCGATGGGCTGCCACCAGCTCCCCCGCGTCGATCAGCCGGTCGATGTCCTGCAGGTTCGTGTCGAATGACGCCCCTGAATCTGCTTTCGCGCGAAGGTCCGAGAGCTTCCGCTTGAGGGTGGAGGCCTCCTCCGTCCGGGAGACCGCCAGGGCCGAATCGGTCCTCGCTTCCGCGGTGGCATAGTCTTTCTTGGCATAGAGCGACTTTGCCCAGGTGAAGTTCAGATCATAGGCGACCTTCTTCACGATCGTGTCGTAGCTGTTGTCCAGCTTTCGATTCAGGTCGTTCAGGGCGGCAAGCTGTGTGCGCCCGTCCGCGTAGGTGCCGGCAGCGATGAGCTTCTGGATGGAAGCGGCGCGTCGGGTGACCGACTTCCCGAGCTCATCCTTCGTGCCGGTGAGCACGCCCTGGGCGGCAGAGCTCTGCGGATCCACATCCAGGGCCTTGTTTGCGTTCTGGAAAGCCTCGGTGTATTGCTTTTCCCGCACCGTGTCGGTGCTCTTGTCATCCACCTTGGCCAGCGCGGCCTTGGCCCGGGCAAGATAGATGTCCACCAGTTTCGACCGATCCTTGGACGTATCTCCGAGCAGCTTGCGCACCGTCGGATCCGTGGGATCCAGACGCGCCGCGGTCTGCAGGGAGACGAAGAGGGCGTAGTTGTCGTCATCCGAGCGCCGGGGCTTGGCAAGGCTGCGGTTGGCATCCTTCAGGTTGGCCTGCAGCAGCTTCTTCTTGTAGTTGTCGATCAGCGTGAGGTACTGCTGCGCCTGCACGTTTGTGGGATCGAAACTCAGGGCAATGTTGAAGTAGTCCTTGATCCTCGGGATCTGGTCGAACTCCTGCCGGCGCACGACATGCAGATCATACTCCTGGATCCCCGCCATCGTGAGGGCCTGGGATTTGCTGTGATCGTCGAGTTTCTGAACGAGAAAGGAATCCCCCGGGGAAACGGAGGCGCAACCGGCGATTATGACCGGCAGAAGGCAGGATAGGAGAAACAATCGCTTCATAATGGGCCCCTATTGTAATTGAGTATATCGTGAAGAAGCAGAGCCGACAAGCTAAAATGCGCGCCCTGCACGCAGCGTCAATGTGCCGCCGCTACGACGTGCCTTCGAGCTTTCCCGCACGCTCGGCCGCGATGTAGTTCATGCAGAACTGGTCTTTTCCCGCAAGTGCCTCTGCGGCGAAGATGTGGGCCATGAGGTGCTGGTCCAGCGGATCGATGATGGCGGAGTCGAGCCCCCGGGCGATGGCCATGGCCATGAAGACCTGATTCACGAGCCTGCGTCGGGGGAGACCGTAAGAGACATTCGAAAGGCCGCAGGTCCTGTGCACATCAGGGTGCGCAAGGGAGATCTTTTCCATCAGCCACAACGCTCCCGATCCATATTCGCCATTCGTGCTCACCGGTCGGATCAGGGGATCGACGAATATGTGGTCGGGAACCACTCCGTCATCTTCCAGGCGTTTGATGAGCCGGTCCGCCACTTCCCAGACCTTGCCCATGTCGTCCGTCATGCCATTGTCGTCCATGCTCAAGGCAATCACCCGGGTGTGGAATCTCTTCACGAGAGGAATGAGTGTGGCGTAGCGCTCGGATTCGGCGGAGATCGAATTGAGCAGGGGCTCCCTGCCGGCGCTCGAGAGCCCGGCCTCCACGGCAGCAGGACGGGGGGAATCGATGGACAGGGGGGCGTCGGTGACCTCCCGGATCACTGAAATCGACCAGAGGAGCTTTTCCACCTCGTCGTGAGGGAATGCCCCCGCGTTCACGTCGATCCAGTTGGCGCCGGCCTCGACCTGCTTTTTCGCCAACCCCTGGATATAGGCGGCGTCCTTTTCCTCGATGGCTTTGCGGATCTGTTTCCGGGTGGAGTTGATGAGCTCTCCGATGATGAGCACGGGGCACCTCTCTGACTCTGAGGGAGTTCTGCCTGGGACTGGCGGCATGATAGGCGGGAACCCGGAGATGGTCAACGAGGGCATAGCGCGCCGATGGCCGGCGGTGTGTCCCATTGACCACTCCTCGATCTTCTCCTACACTGAGCAGGCATAATCACGTCATAAGATCTCACGGACAACTGTGAGGTTTTCGGGGGGTCTCGCTGTGGAAAACTTCGTCTTTCAGAACGCGACAAAGATCATCTTTGGCAGGGGAACAGAGGTCGAAACGGGCAGGGAATGCGCCCGATTCGGGAAGAAGGTCCTCCTCCACTACGGCGGCGGCAGCATCAAGAAGTCGGGCCTGTACGACCGCGTCTGCAAATCACTCAAGGAGGCCGGGGTCGCATACGTCGAGCTGGGAGGCGTCAAGCCCAATCCCCGGCTCAGCCTCGTACAGGAAGGGATCCGTATCTGCCGGGAGGGCAAGATCGAGCTTATTCTCGCTGTGGGCGGAGGAAGCGTCATCGATTCGGCCAAGGCGATTGCCATCGGCGTTCCCTACACGGGCGACGTGTGGGATTTCTACACAAAGAAAGTCCCCGTGAAGGAGATGCTTCCCGTCGGGGTGGTGCTCACCATTCCGGCGGCGGGAAGCGAATCGAGCAACGGCTCGGTCATCACGAACGAACAGGGCATGTTCAAGAAGGACGCGGGCGCGGAGTGCATGCGGCCGAAGTTCGCCGTCATGAATCCCGAGCTCACCTTCACGTTGCCGGCCTACCAGACCGCCTGCGGCGCGGCGGACATCATGGCCCACGTCATGGAGAGGTATTTTACCAGGGTTTCAGCGGTGGATTTCACGGACAGGCTCTGCGAGGCGACCCTCAGGACGATCATCGAGAACGTGCCGGTAGCCCTTGCGCAGCCGGATGACTACGACGCCCGGGCCGAGATCATGTGGGCCAGCACCATCGCGCACAATGACCTGTTGAGCACCGGCCGGGTCGGGGACTGGGGCTCGCACATGATCGAGCACGAGCTGAGCGGCATCTACGATGTCGCGCACGGCGCGGGACTGGCCGTTGTGTTCCCGGCGTGGATGAAACACGTCTACAAGAACGACGTAAACCGCTTTGCCCGATTCGCCTCCCGCGTGTGGGGCGTGGAGCCGCGGTTTGACTGGCCGGAGCGGACTGCACTGGAGGGCATCGGCAGGACGAAGTCTTTCTTCCGTGACATCGGCCTTCCCACGACCCTCTCGGAGCTGGGCGTCAAGGACGACAGAATGGAAGAAATGGCCAGGAAGGCGACGGAGAGGGGTCCTCTGGGCAATTTCATCAAGCTGGGCGCCCGGGACGTGGTCTCGATCTACCGGCTCGCTCTCTAGGGCGAGCCTGCATCGATCGTGTCGGCGCGTGGAATCAAATGAAAATGCGAGCCCTGGGCCCTGCCCTGTTCGGTCTTCTGCTCCTGCAGGCGTGTACGATCCAGACATTCGCCCTTCGTTCACTGGATAACCTTTTCGACAACACGGTCGCATCGTTCATGGAGGAAGGGGATCTTCGGCCTGGCCGAGCAGGGAATTGCCGGCAACCTGAAGCTGCTGGATGGCGTCGTGAAGAGCGATCCGGAAAACGACAAGTTCCTGCTTCTGGCGTGCCAGGGATATGCCTCCTATGCGCTGGCGTTTGCCGAGAACAGCCCCGAACGCGCGCTCGCGTTCTACACGCGCGCACGGGCGTATGGCGCCCGCGGGCTGGAAATCCTCGGCGTTCCGCAGAAGGTCTTCACATCCGACGGACCGGCCATGCGCCAGGCGCTCGCAAGGCTGGATCGGAGCGATGTGCCGCTCGTTTTCTGGACAGCCAGTGCATGGGGGAGCGCCGTGATACTGCAACTGGCGGATCCGGACGCCATCGCCGGCCTCCCGAGCATCAACGCGATGATGGAATGGGTGAAAGAGAAAGACCCGACCTACTATTACGGCGGTCCCTACCTGTACTTCGGCATGTACTACGGCAGTTTCCCTCCCCTGCTGGGCGGCAGGCCTGACCTGGCAAAGGAGAACTTCGAGCGTGCCATTACCGCGGGCGGCGGCAGGTTCCTGATGACCTACGTTTTCTATGCAAAAACCTACGCAGTGGAAACGCAGGATGAGCGCCTGTTCGAGGACCTTCTCAAGCATGTTATCGACGCTTCCGCAGATGTGCTTCCCGAGCAGCGCCTGGCGAATACCGTGGCAAAGAAGCGGGCGCAGGAAGCGCTGGCCCGCAAGGGCGACTACTTCTGATGAAGAAGCCCGACAGGAGATGCCTTTGAAACGCTTTTTCCTTCTCATCAGCCTCTCGCTCGTCTTCGTTCTGCACGTTCCCGCCCAGCAGTACACGATCAAGTTCGCCACGCTGGCACCCGAAGGCAGTACCTGGTTGAAGGTCATGAGAGACTTCGACAAGGCCGTCCGGCAGGACAGCGGCGGACGCCTCGGGTTCAAGTTGTACCCCGGCGGCGTGGCCGGAGACGAGAAAGACGTCATTCGGAAAATCCGTCTGGGCCAGTACAATGGAGGGGGATTTACCGGTATCGGAATCGGAGAGATAGCGAAGAAAGTCCGCATCCTGGACGCACCGCTTCTATTCCGAAGCTACGATGAGGTGGACTACATCATCCAGAAATATCAAAAGGATTTTGAGCAGGCCCTGGAGGAGGGGGGGTTCGTCCTTCTCGGCTGGGCGGAAGTCGGTTTTGTCTATGTCTACTCCGACAGGCTCCTCTCTTCGCTCGAGGATCTGAAAAACGCCAAGGCCTGGATGTGGGAGGGGGATCCCATTGCGCAGGCCGCATATCACGCCATCGGGGTTTCCCCCGTGCCTCTCTCCGTCACTGACGTCATGAGCTCCCTGCAGACGGGAATGATCAATGCGGTCTACAGCTCCCCCTACGCTCTCATCGCGCTGCAGTGGTTCACCCGGGTAGGCTTTGCTTCTACCCAGCCTCTCGCGGACGCGCTGGGAGCCGCAATCGTCTCGAAGAAGCTGTTCGATTCCCTGCCTGACGACCTGAAGACACTGCTTCTGGCCGATGCGCGGAAGTACATCGGTCAGCTGACCCCCTCCAGCCGCCAGGACAATGCAAAAGCGATCCAGACGCTCAAGGGGAGAGGCATGGTATTCACCCAGCCGACGAAGGACCTCGCGGCGAGATCGGAGGCGCTGGGCGCGGAAGCACGAAGACTTCTCGTGGGGAAACTGTTCACAAAGGAGTTCCTCGAAGAAGTGGAAGGGGCGCTCGGGAGCTTCCGACAGGACCACGCATCCGCCCGGTGAAAATCATTCGCCAGACAGATCGCGTTTTGACGGCGATCGTGACGGTCATCCTCATCTGCGCCTTCTCTGTCATGCTCGGGCTCGCCTTTCTCCAGTTGTTCCTCCGGGGCACGCTTCATACGGGGATCGTCTGGGGTGACGTCGCGGCCCGGCAGCTCGTGATCTGGGTCGGTTTTTTCGGGGCGTATCTCGCCGCTCGTTCCCGCAGGCATTTTCACATCGATGTCCTGACCCGTTTCCTCGGTCCGCGTCTTCGCCTCTGGTTCGACGCATTCTCGGATCTCTTCTCCGCGCTCATCTGCTTCTTTCTGGTGATTGCGAGCCGGACCTTTGTCGCCGTCGGGCTGGATGCGAGCGCCACCCTGTTCCTCGGTATTCCCCAGACAGCGGCGGCCGCAATCGTGCCGGCAGGCTTCGGACTCATCGCGGTCCAGTTCCTGCTGAGAACGCTGGAGGGTCTGGCGACGGCGATCCGGGGCGTGCCGCCCGGGAAGGCCGGCTGATGACGACGTGGCTCCTGGTCGCTGCCCTCGTCCTGCTGGCCCTCGCGGGCGCCCCCCTTTTTGCGATCATTGCCGCCATCGGCCTCCTCGCCTTCAGCGCGGTGGGCATAGACCCGGCCGCGCTCATCGCCGAGCTCTACCGTCTCGTCGACTTCCCCGCATTGATCGCTATCCCCCTGTTCACCTTTGCCGGTTTTGTGCTCGCGGAAAGCCAGGCGCCGCGGCGGCTCATCGCCCTTGCGCAGGCAGTGTTCGGCTGGGTGCCGGGCGGTCTGGGCGTGGTGGCGGTATTCGCCACGGCCGTTTTCACCGCCTTTACCGGCGCGTCCGGAGTCACGATCATCGCGCTTGGCGGGCTGCTTTACCCGGCCCTGATCCAGCAGGGCTATCCCAAGCGGTTTTCTCTCGGGCTCATGACCACCTCGGGGAGCCTTGGCCTGCTCTTCCCCCCCTCGCTGCCCATCATCCTGTACAGCATCGTGGCCGGTATCAGCATCGACAAGCTGTTCGTCGCCGGTCTCGTCCCCGGTATCCTTCTCGTGGTCATCCTCTCGGCATACAGCATCCGCATGGGGATCGTGGCAAATGTGCCGCGGACGCCCCTGGTCATGAAAGGGGTGTGGCGCGCGCTGAAGGAAGCGGTGTGGGAAGCCCCCCTGCCGCTGATAGTGATCGGCGGGATCTACGGCGGCCTCTTCACCGCCACCGAGGCGGCAGCCGTGACCGCGGTTTATGTTCTGGTGGTGGAGGTTTTCATCCGCCGCGACATCTCGTTCTTCGGCGGGCTTCCGAAGGTGATCAAGGAGAGCATGATCCTGGTCGGCGCCATCCTCATCATGCTCGGGGCGGCCATGGGCCTGACCAGCTATATCATCGATCAGCAGATCCCGATGAAGCTGTTCGCGTTCATCAGCCACTACGTGAGCAGCAAGCTCGTCTTCCTCATCGTTCTGAACCTCTTCATCCTGGTGATGAACATGGTGGAGATATTCTCCGCGATCATCATCGTGGTTCCGATCATCGTCCCGGTGGCGCTTCGCTTCGGCGTGGACCCGGTCCACCTTGGCGTCATATTCCTGCTGAATCTCGAGATCGGCTACATGACCCCGCCGCTCGGTTTGAATCTTTTCCTTTCGAGCATCCGCTTCAACAAACCGCTTTCCGAGGTATACCGGACAGTGCTGCCATTCTTCGCCCTGCTCCTGGTCGTGCTGCTGGTGATCACGTACTTCCCGCAGCTCAGCCTGGTGCTGACCGGAGGAGGTTGAGCGGGGGAAGCGAGGGGGGGGTCAGCGCCGGCCGTCGAACGAGTATCCGATCTCCTGGAACTTCGCGCGAAACTCGGTCACTTCGTCACCGACGAACTTCTTCTCCATGAGGCATCGCCTGAAAAGCTCGGCAATGCGCTCCATCTCCGGCTCCTTCATGCCGACCCGGGTCATCTCCTGCACGCCGAGACGGATCCCGGCAGGGTTGGTCACCCGGTCCAGGGGCTCGTGGGGGAGAAGATTCATGTTCGCGATGATCCGGTTGTCCTTCAGCGTCAGTGCGGCCGAGGCCCCGCCGCCGAAATCGGACATGTCGATCGCCACCTGGTGACTCTCGGTGAATCCGAACTGTTCTGCCGCGACCTTGAAGCCGAGGTCGAACAGCTTGCGGGCGAAGTGTTTCGCATTCGCCACGGTCTGCCGCGCGTACTCCTCGCCGAACTCCATCATCTCGTACGTGGCGAACGTGAGCGCCACGAGTGTTTCCAGGTGGTGATTGGAGGACGAACCCGGGAAAGCTCCCTTGTCGATCTTGCGCCATTCATCGTCGTCCAGGTTGGAGAGGATCACCCCCCGTTGAGAACCGAAAAAAGTCTTGTGCGTGCTTGCCGTCACGAGGGGCGCGCCCTCCGCGAGAGGGTCCTGGAACTGGTGACCCGCGATGAGCCCCAGCACGTGGGCCGCGTCATAGATGAGGTGGATTCCCCTCCTCTTGCAGAAAGGAGCGATCTCCTTCACCGGTTCGGGAAACAGGAAAAGGCTCTTGCCCATGATCATGATTTTGGGCTCCAGTGCCTTCATGAGATCCAGTGTGTGCTCCACGTCAATGTGCCAGCCGTCCGCCGTGAGGGGAAAGTTCACTATGTTCTTCGTGTATTTTCCCACGGAGCCCGCCCGGTGGTGGCTGATGTGGCCGCCCCCCGGCGTGGAGTTGACCATGACCACATCCCCCGGGCGTATGTAGCGGCTGAACACCGCGTCGTTGGCGATTGTCCCGCTGATGGGGCGCACGTCGGTGTGCCGGCAGCGAAAGAGGCCCTTCATCTGCTGCTTGAGCAGGCTCTCGATTTCGTCGATGATTTCCGTGCCCTGGTAGTAGCGCTCACCGGGATGACCTTCGGCGTAGCGGTGGGCGAAGTCCGAGCCCATGAGCCCCCGCACGCGGCGGCTGGTCACATTCTCACTGGCAATCAGGTTGAGGCATGTCTCCCGCCAGCTGTTCTGGTCTCTTACCAGCGCCTCGATGTGAGACGCGTTCCTCTCGTTCATTGCCGTTCCTTTCGATCCATCCGCGACCTGCGGGTTTCATCCGCGACCTTGCGCACCTGCGGGTCTCATCCTGCACTACTCACAGCGCAGCCAGATATTCGTAGATCCTGTCGTCGACGCCCGGAAGCGATTCATGCGCGAAATCAGGGTAGATCACCAGATTCTTCCTGCACGTCATTCTATTATATGCGGCAAACTGGGAAGAGGGAGGGCAGACCTCGTCCATGAGACCGACCGCCATGCACGTGTCCGCGGTGACCCGGGAGGCGAGGTGCTGCACGTCGACATAGCCCAGGGTCGTGAACACCTCTTTCTCCCGCTCGTGCAGCGGATCGAATGCCCGGAAGTACCACGCAAGCTCCTCGTATGCCGCGTACGGCGAGATCCATCTCCCAGACCCTGAGGTAGTCCGAAAGGAAGGGAAAGACGGGAAACGCGCGGCGCACGCGCGGCTCGAGTGCGGCACATGCGATTGTCAGCCCACCCCCCTGCGAGCCGCCCGTTGCGCCGACCCTGTCCGGGTCCACGTCAGGCATGTCCATGACGATTCGGGCGAGCTCCGCGGTATCCAGAAAGACGTGGCGGAAGAGCAGGTTGTCCGGTGTATCGTCAAGCCCGCGGATGATGTGCCCGCGAAGCGTTGTGCCCTTCACCCCGCCGGTGTCCTCCGAGAGGCCGCCTTGGCCGCGGCAGTCCAGTGCGGCCACGGAAAAGCCCAGGGCCGCCCATTTCAGCTTTTCCGACCACTCTCCGCTGTTCACCGAATAGCCGTGGAACTGGAGCACAGCGGGATGTTTTCCCCTGGGCCGGGCGGGCCGTACGTACTTTGCGTGAATGCGCGCGCCGCGCACGCCGGTGAAATACATGTCGAAGCATTCGGCGTAAGGGGCGTTCATGGCGTGGGGAACGAGCTCGACCATGGGGTCGGTGGCGTGCATTTCCGCAAGAGCCCGGTCCCAGTACGAATCGTGATCGGCCGGTCGGGGATTTCTCCCCGTGTACTGCTTCAACTCGTGAAGAGGCATGTCAATGAGCGGCACGGATAGCCCCTCTCATTCGTGCATCAATGCTTGAAGCATCTCTGCCCCGTGTAGACCATGGCGACACCGCTCTCGTTGCAGGCTTCGATGGACTCGAAGTCCCTCTCCGACCCGCCGGGCTGGACTATGGCGGTCACCCCCTCACGAATTCCGGTATCCACGCCGTCGCGAAAAGGAAAAAACCCGTCGGACACCATGCACGAGCCTTCGATGCCCCCCTTCTGGCGTGCAACTTCCCGATCAACCTCCTGCCGCGCTTCGGCTTTCTCAAGACCGGTGTACGGGACATGGAAGGTCTCGAATGATATCCGGTCCGCCAGCTTTCGATAGGCCTTGTCCCGGGCGATTTCCGCAACCCCGACCCTGTCCTGCTCTCCGGTGCCGATCCCCACCGTGGCCCCGTCCTTGACGTAGATCACCGAGTTGCTCGTGATGCCGGTTTCCACCAGCCAGCCGAAAAGCAGGTCTTCGAGCTCTGCTTCGGTGGGAAGACGCGCAATCCGGTACTCTTTCCCCTTGTACGAGGCCTGCGCAGGAAGGAAATCCGCCGTGCGAAGGGTCTTCGGCACGAATGGGGTCTGCAGAATGACGCCGCCGTCGATGAGGCTCTTGAAATCGACATAGGGAGCGCCTACAAACGATCCCAGCCGCGCCATTGCCCCTATGCGCATGACCCGGAGGTTCTTCCACTTCGCAAAGAGCTCCGCGACGCCGGGCGCAAACTCGGGCGCCACAATCACCTCGGCATAAGTCTCCGCGACGAGCTCGGCCGTCTCCCGATCCACTTCTCGATTCAGGGCAATTGCCCCTCCAAAGGCGGCCAACCGGTCAGCCATGTGCGCCTTGTGGTAGGCCTCGGCGGGTGTTCCGCCCTTTGCGGCACCGCAGGGATTGTTGTGCTTCACGATGACGGCAAAAGGGGTATCGTCGAAGTAGCGCAGGATGTTCAGCGCATTGTCCACGTCCGTGATGTTGATCTTCCCCGGATGCTTTCCCGACTGCAGCAATTCCACGTCCGACGCAAGGTGCCGGCCCGGCTGCACAGTCATCACGTTGGCAAGTGCGAGGTTGCCGTTCACCAGCCTGTACAGCGCCGCTTCCTGGCCCGGGTTCTCCCCGTAGCGCAGTCCCTTTTCCTCGCCGGAGATGACCCACGTTGCCTTTTCATAGAAGAGGGTCTGCCGCCCGCTCTCATCGATGAAGCTGATTTCCATCCTGTCAGGAAAGTGATCTTCCATCATGCGCTTGTAGGCGCTCTTGAAATCCGGCCCCGGCACGCTCACCCCCCTGCCCTGACGTGGTACGGAGCGGAGACTTCTTCCGGCGGTATGCAGGACAGATATTCGGCGATCGCCGCATCATAGTGGGCGGTCAATAGGAAGGCCTTCCGCGCCAGGCTGAACCGCGTGGCGAGGCCCAGCGTGCCGCCTGATTCGCTCAGCTCCTTGACGACTCCCGGGTAGTCGGCGGGATCTGTGAGAGCAGCCACACGATGGAAGTTCTTGGCCGCCGCCCTGACCATGCAGGGCCCGCCGATGTCGATGTTGCCCCGGGCATCTTCCAGAGTCGCGCCGCTCCGCGCGACTGTCTCGGTGAAAGGGTAGAGGTTCGCAACCACCATGTCGATGGGAACTGCCCCAGCCCGGGTAAGGTCAGCCTGGTGCGCGGGATTGTGCGTCTCTGAGAGAAGCCCGAGATAGATCTTGAAATCGAGTGTTTTCACGAGCCCGCCCTGCATCTCGGGCTGTCCCGTATAGTCGGAAACCTGCTGCAGCGAGCGTGATGCGGAATCCCCCAGCAGCTTCCCTATGGCTGCGTGCGAGCCGCCGGTGGAAAGAATGCGGAGGTCGGGATTTGCGGCGAGCAGCCCGCGGAGGAGGATATCGAGACCCGTCTTGTCGAAGACGCTTACCAGGACGGTTTTCACCCTCACCCGGTCGTCGATCGTCTCCACTTTGTTGATGGCCATCGCGTCCTCCGCGCGGCCATGCTATTGACTTTCCCGGGGAGATGCAAGACCGGACCGCTGCAGCTCGACGTCGGCAAGCCGGGTCTCGATTGCCTGCGGCAAGCCGCGACCTGCAATCTGCACCAGGTACGTGCGGCCTGCCCTTTCCATTCCGCCATTCAACCAGGCGATCGCCACGTAGAAGAGCATGCGGGCCTTCAATGCCGAATTGCGCTCTCGGTCGATACGGGCAAGCAGTGCCGTTCCCGAATTCGTATCCAGGAGGAATCGCGCCACGTCGCGCTGCCACGATTCGCCGGGGACCCGGTCCAGCACCTGTTGGAGGATGCCGGCCGCTTCCCTCCGGTTTCCCTGCCGGATCCAGCAGAGAGCGGCACACAACGCCAGGGAGTATTCTTCCTCCTGGAACTCATAGGCACGCAGCAACGCTGTGCGCGCCTTTGCCCATTCCCCCCTGGTCCAATACAGCACGGCGAGTGGAGCATACGCATACCAGTAGCCCGGCTTGAGGCTGACCACGCGCTCCCAGTCGGCGATAGCCCTGTCCGCGTCGCCTCCATTCGAGAGCGCGCCCGCGCGCAGCGCGTACGCTTCGAACTGGCCGGGTTCGAGCGTGATGGCCGTCGAAAGATCGGCAATCGCCTCCGGGCGCTGCGCCCGGCGCAGGTAGAGCTTTGCCCGGTCGATGTACGACCAGGGGTAGTCCGGGGCGATCTCGATTGCGCGAGACAGGTCCTGCAGCGCACCTGGCGCATCGTCCAGGGCCTGCCGCGCCCTGGCCCTGTCGATGTAGGCGAAAGGGTAGTCGGGCTGCACGTGCACGGCCTTGTCGTACAGGGCCTCGGCGGACTTCCAGTCCTTTGCGCGGGAGAAGACCGCGCCCTTGCCGAGCAACGCGGCAAGGTGGGAAGGCTCACGCGCGAGCGCGCGCTCGAAAAGCCCGCCTGCCTCTGCATCTTCACCATTTTCCAGGGCCTGCTCCCCGAGGGCTGCCAGCGCGTCCGGGTGTCCATCGTCGATCGCCACCACTTTCCGCAGAAGAGTTTCCTGCTCTTTCAGGCGGCCCGCCAGGCCGTCAAGCACGGAAAGGTTGTAGAGCGCGTCCGTGTTCCCCGGCTCCACGGCGAGCACGAGCTCGAGCTCGGAACGGGCATCCTCCAGCCTGCCGGAGATCATGAGGAGACGTGCATGCAGGATGCGGGTTGCCGGGCTCTGCGGCTTTGCTGCCCGCGCGTGCTCGTAGCTTTCCAGCGCCTCCTCCGGCCGGCCGAGGGCGATTGCCGTGCTCATGCTCTCGAAAGGGAGCTCCTCGCCGGCCGCAGGCGCCTTTTCAACCGTCTCTGCAGGCTCGCGTGCGGGAGCAAGACATGCAGACAGGCACACACTGAGAATCAGGATGACTGCGCGCAGGGGCCGGATGCTGCGCATGGTGGGCGGGCAGGTGCTGCGGATCATGAGATCCAGGCCGTCATAGCCGACCTCGTTGAATCTTTCAAGTCCCCTTGGTAGAATCCGCCCGCGATGCGGAAAATCCTGACAGCGCAGCTGCGCATTCCCGCAGTCTACGGGGGAGTCGTGCTCCTCCTTCTCCTCCTGGCGCTTTTCGCGCCCAGCTTTTCTCAAGGCGTCGGAGATGCCCGTGTTGCCGGCCGCTATGTTCTCTTCCCCCTTTTTCGCCCCCGCGCCCTCCAGAGTCTCACCCTCTCCTGGAACGGAATGGCGCTGCGATTCTCCCGATCGACCACCCCTGCACTGGAAGGCTTCGAAACCGGAGATGCGGGAGTCGACATTATCCTTGCGCAGAATGTCCGCCTGCGCGTGATCCCGGGTCATGACCTCAGCGGATCACTCACGATTTCGCCCGTGGCTTCCTCCGCAGGGGCCGGCGCGGGGCCGCTCGTCATACCGTTCACACTGTCCGTTCCCGCACAGGAGCCGCCGGCAGGATCTGCCCTTTCGTGGGAGCGCGGCGGCCGCACCTACCTTCTGTCCCTGCCGCCGGGCGCGCGCGTCGACGCCGAATCGCATATTCTGACGCTGCCTCTCGACTCAAAGGAGATAAGCCTGCGTGTGGCCGGGGCACCGGTCCTTGCCGCGTCGGCGCGCGCGGGGCCGGGGAGAGCAGTTGCGCGGACATCGCAGCTCCCCGACGAGCAGTCGCTGCCGTCACTTGACCAGGTGCAGGCGGCTGTCGGGCGATATGTCGATGCGGCGTACGGCGGGTGGGCCGGGACGCGCTTTTCCCCGGAGGACGGGCTCTGGAAGATGCCTGATGGGAGCGCGAGGTTCTCGGATGACATCGGGGTGGGACTCCTTGCGGAGTCCATCTACCGCGGGACCTGGGACCGGCTCCTGCCTGTCTGGTCGGAGGCGATAGCACGCGAGCAGGATCGCGCCCCGGGCCAGAGGCTCAGCCTGCGCACGAGCCCGTACGCCGGAAACGTGCGCGACTACGTGCGGGCGCTCCAGTCACGGGCCGCGGCCGATGTCGAGCGCGCGCGCGGACTGCTGGCGAGATCGGATGCCTCGCTCTTCGCGATGAACGGGCTCTCCACGCTGCTTGCGGATCACGGAACCCCCGGCCAGCTCCGGGCGGCGCGCACCTTCATGACGGCCGTGAGCGCCGCGCAGCTCGACACAGGCGCGGCGCTCGGTCTCCTGGACGGGCTCCTCACGTACGCGCAGGAGGCGGGCGCGGGAGCAACTGTGACGGACACCGACGCGGCCAGGGCCGCGCGCGAGCTTATTGACCGGAGGATCCTCCCTTCGGTGCGCGTCGCTGATGCCGGTCTTTTTCTTGAGTCCGGCACGACTGGCCAGACCGACGTGAGAGACAGCATCCGCTGCGGATCCCTTCTCCTGCGGGCAGGGACCGCGCTGGACTATTCGCGCGCCGCGGCCTTCGGCCGTGCCCTTCTTGCGGCGTCTCTCGGTCTTGCCGATGAGACGGGATCCCTTCCGGGCACGCTCACCCTGTCAGCCGGACGAGTTGCCGCGCGCGCAGGCGTCCTGGCAGCCGAATCAGTGTACGAGCTGCTCCCGCTGGATCGTTACCTGCCGAGGGAGATTCCCCTCACCCTGCAGCTCGGCCCGGGCGCCTGGATCTGGACATCGGCCCGGATCGTATCCGCCGTGCGCTCGGACGTGGAAGCCTCGCTGGTGGTCGCCTATCCCCGCGGTGTCGCCCACTACATGGCAATCCAGGGACTCGGGCCATTCACGCAGATCCGCCTGCATTCCATTCCCTGGCACAGCGATCCTTCCTATATGAAATACTCGGACGGCTGGGCATACGATACCGGGTCCGAAACGCTCTACCTCAAGCTGACGGGTCGGACCGCCCAGGAAGAGATCACTATCCGATTCTGATCCGGGAGGAGTTTCGGCCCAGCTCGCTTTCCAGCTCCCGGTACAAGTCATAAATGGTGCTCTGCAGCTCGCTCTTCAGCCTTTGCCGTTCCCGGGGGAAAGGCAGGCTCGCGTCGAATCGGATGGGTGCGCCGACCCTGATACCGCGGACCTTTCGATTGACGGCAACAGGAAGAAACTGGATGGCTTTCCTCGTCTTCTCGTAATAGAGCCTGGCCACATGGATGAATCCGGTGCGGAGCTCGCCGAGGACATCGTTGAATTTCTTCGAGGTATCCTCTGCGAATACGAGGATATTCTTCCCCTGCTCCAGCAGTGCGAGGCTGGCGCGCATCGTGCTCCTTATCTTCCTGCTTCTTGCGTACACGGGTATCGCGCCGATGTCCCGCATGATCGCCACGCATACTCTTCCGATGACCTTTGCGAGATACCTGCTGAGCGGGGGCCGCAGGTGCAGCTCCTGCTCGAGAAACTCGGTCTGGATCCGGGGAGCAGCTGTCCTTATGTCAGTCACCTCGTGCGCCACCCAGGGGTACAGCTCTATCGGCAGGGAGGTGATGACCGAAACCGGCCCGAATGAGCCGACGTGGTTGGCGACCATGATGACAGGTTCGTCCCTCAGCAGTTTACTGCTTCCCCGCAGCCGGGAATTGAACAGGAGAAGGCGTACTACCTTGTAGAAACACCTTGCCACCATCTGGGTCTACATAGACAACCTATGCAAACAGTAGTCTCCGTCCTGCTGAGCGTCAAGCGATGTGAGAGAGGGAGCTCATGACGGGAGAGGTGTTTCGGACCGCGGGTCCCGGTCCACCAGGGCGTGAAGAAACAAGGGGATCGTAAAGAAAAGGAGAAGGCCGAGAGAGATCGCGATGAGCTTGAAGAGGCCCATGTCCCCCCAGATGTTGCCTGCCGCGACAGCGCCGCCCACGATTCCCACGGCGATAAGTCCGACTGCCTTGAATGCCCTCTGACGGATGCGTACGAACAGGGCGGTGGTCACGCCCAGCACCACGCAGAAATACGCCATCGCGGAGTCCCATCGGCTGAATCCTGCTTCCAGGCTCTGGAGCGCATTCAGGAAGTACCCCGAGGCCTGGGTGACGGTGATGATCCATATGCCCAGGACGGGAAGGGGAAGGAGCATGAGAGAGACGAGGATCCAGTCTCGTCTGGCAACGGTGACCGCCGTCGAGGCGAGCACCCAGATCGTGACCGTAAAAAGCACGGCGAGCGCGGCAAGCTGCCAGAGGGGAGCGGGCGTGCCGACTCCCTGCATGAGGAAGGAAACCGTTCGGGTCATGGGATCCACGGACATGTAGCTGGTGATCAGGAGCGGGACCACGGCATAGCCGACCCAGGAGTACAGCCAGTTCGGCGAGCCGCTTCGCCAGCCGAGCAGCGCGATGATGGAAATGGCGGCGAATGCCGCGCCCAGGAGCAACGGGTACCGCCAGACGTGGGTGGCAAACAGCGCTGCCACGATCAGGTGCGGTTGACAGCCGATCAGCGCCTCTGTCCAGCTGCCCCCGCTGTACGCTTCGTACATCATACGGGCGATGGAACGCGCATCGCCGAATGACAGGAGAGCCTCGCGCGTCGCCTCGACCTGGGAGACGCCCTGGTCCTCCAGCTCGCTCAGCTTTTCCTGGAAGTGGGTATGCAGCTCGGAGATCACCCGCCGCTCCGTTCGGGGATCGAGGTGGAGATGCGTCCGTACTTGGTCGAGATAGTGACGGACCTCGGTCTGCATCGAGTGCTCCCTACAGCTCCATTGGTTTCATCACGAGCGCCATGGCGCTCGCAAAGCTCTGCCACATGACCAGCTTCTGCCTGAGGAGCTCGCGCCCCGCTTCCGTCATGGAGTAGTAGCGCCGCTCCTGCCCGTTGGGCAGCTTCTTCCATTCACCCTGGATCAGGCCGTCGTTCTCCAGCTTGCGAAGGGCAGGGTACACCGTCCCTTCCTTGAAGCGGAAGTAACCCTTGCTTCTCTCCGCGATTTCCTTGATCAACCGATAGCCGTAGGTCTGGCCCCGCTCGTTGATAAGGAAAAGGAGAAGGGAATCCGTGTTGCCGCGAAGGAGATCTGGATTGTATTCTCGGGACCCGTCCGCCATATAACTACCCTTTCCATCCTTTCATGATCCACTTCCTAGACTTGCTTCATGGTAATGACGGGCAAACTTTGGTGTCAAGACACCATAAACGCGGCGCCCTTCGCCATCGCGGCCGCTCCTGGCGGCATTCCCTGCCCATGGGCGCCTTCCGTACTTCCCTGTACCCGGCGCCCTTCGCCATCCAACGCCGCGCCCGACGCGCTCGCGCGTCATTTTGGCGCGGCAGGGCTACGGGTGTATACTCCGGACTGTGAAAGGCAAGAAAAAGACGGATGCCGGTCGCGCGAAGCTCGAAAAGGAGCTTCGAGAGGCACTGAGTGAAATCGACGAGGAAGGCCTGCTCTTCCTTCTTCGCCAGGCGCAGGTCCTGATCTACAACGCCACGGGTTGACCGGATCAACCAGGAAGCCACCCGGTTGAAAGCGGGGAAACCGCAGCCAGTCAAAGAAGCGCGGGAAGCGCCGCTCGGAGTCTCCATCGAGGAATCAGACGACGGCAAGAGCATTTTCCTCACGCTGGGAAAGGCGCGAAAAGTGCTGGCGCCGGCGGAGATGCGTCAGATCGTCCGAATCTGCTACGCGGCGGAGACGAAAAGCGAGGCGCTGCGCCAGCTTTTCACGGTTCTGGCCCGGGAGCGGAAGGATATTCTGGCAGACGCAATGATCGGCAATCCCGACAATCCTCTGCTCGTCGCTCTGTTCACCACGGTGCGGAACACCTACCGTCTGAAGGACGCGTAGCGCCGTCCGACCCGCGCGAACGCGTCCCTGACGTACGGCCTTCCGCAGGCTCTCGGCGTTTGCGCGCAAACGCTCCGCCCTATGCATCCATGTGCTCGGCCGAACTCGTCATCCTTGTCTACGCTTGCAACGGGTCTCGAATCCTTCTATTCTGAAAAACGTCGTGGCGCATCCGGACATCGAAGGAAGATACTTCCTCTCTTACGCGCACATCCACCTGAGCGTGCGGGCCCTGGCGGGACAGATAATCGCATCAGGGTTCGAGCCGGACCTGATCGTTGCCATAGGGACCGGCGGGTTCATCCCTGCCCGCATCCTCAAGACATTCATAAAGAAGCCGATCCTCACGGTCGGCATCTCCTACTACGGACCGGACAACAAGCCTGCAACGAGTCCCCACACGATCCAATGGATCGATGAGGTGGAACAGAAACTCTCGGGGAAGAGAGTCCTGCTGGTGGACGAGGTGGACGATTCCCGCGTCACGCTGGAGTACTGCCTGCGGGAGTTGCTGCGGCACCGGCCGGCAGAGATCGCGGTGGCCGTTCTCCACAACAAGAAGAAGGAAAAACGGGGAAAGATCCCTCCGGAGGTCCGCCGCTATTTTGCAGGCGAAGAGCTCGACGACAAGTGGATCTGCTACCCCTGGGATGCGCTGGACATCACCGCGCATGAAAAAATTTCCAACTCGGGCATGGCCGCGTACTGAGAGCCGCCCATGGGTATGGAAACATTCTGGCTGAAGGACTCGCGAAAACTGGTCGACGTGGCAGTAGGCCGCAAGCCGGCCGACCTTGTCGTGCGTGATGGGGCGTGGGTGTGTGTGCAGTCCGGTGAGATCGTGCCGCACACGGACATCGCGATTGCCGGTCACCGCATCGCTTACGTGGGACCCGACGCCCGGCACGCGGTCGGCCCGCAGACCGAAGTGATCGAGGCGAAAGGCCGCTACATGGTCCCCGGACTGCTGGACGGCCACATGCACGTGGAGTCCGGCATGCTGACGGTGACCGAGTTCGTCCGCGCCGTCATCCCCCATGGCACGACGGGCATGTTCGTGGATCCCCACGAGATCGCCAACGTCCTGGGCCTTCGCGGCGTGCGCCTCATGGTGGACGAGGCAGCCCAGCAGCCGATCCATGTCTTTGTCCAGGTGCCCAGCTGTGTTCCTTCCGCGCCCGGATTGGAAACCCCCGGGGCGGTCATCGGGCCGGCGGAAATCGAGGAAGCGCTCACCTGGCCGGGGATCATCGGCCTCGGAGAGATGATGAACTTTCCCGGAGTGTGCGCCGGCAACGACAAGGTCCACGCGGAGATGGCGGCGACCCGTCAGGCGGAAAAGGTGATCGGCGGCCACTACGCGTCCCCGGACCTGGGTCTGCCTTTCCATGGGTATGCGGCGGGAGGGGCGCAGGACGACCATGAGGGGACGCGGGTGGAGGACGCGGTTGCCCGCATCCGACAGGGGATGCGCGTGATGCTGCGGTACGGGTCCGCGTGGCACGATGTGGCGGCCCAATTGCCGGCCATCAACGGTCTTGGTCTCGACACGCGCCACTTCATTCTCTGCACGGATGACTCGCATTCCGAGACCCTTGTGCGCGAAGGTCACATGGACCGGGTCCTGCGTCACGCCATCGGGGAGGGGCTCGACCCCCTGGCTGCCGTCCAGATGGCCACGCTCAACACGGCGGAGCACTTCGGTGTCAGCCGGGACATGGGACAGCTTGCCCCGGGGCGCTACGCCGACATTCTCCTGGTGAGTGACCTGCGCGATTTCCGGCCGCAGACGGTCATGGTCCGCGGAAAGGTCGCCGCGGAAGACGGAAAGCTGTTGACAGACCTGCCCTCGACGACCTACCCGGAATGGGCGATGCATACGATCCACCTTCTGCGTCCCGCGGCGGCGGCGGATTTCAGGCTGGATGCGCGGATGCGCGGAGAGGAAGTCACGGCGCACGTGATCGGCGTGATAGAAAACCAGGCCCCGACGCGCCACCTCGTGCTGAAGATGCGCACGCGGGACGGCCATGTGCCGGCGGACATCGAGCGGGACATCGCAAAGATTGCTGTGCTCGACAGGCACCACGCATCGGGCAGCGTGCGCGTGGGACTCGTGCAGGGATTCGGCTTCCGCGCCCGGTGCGCGGTTGCCAGCACGGTCGCCCACGATTGCCACCAGATAATCGTCGCGGGTACGGACGAGGAGATGATGGCGCGGGCCGTCAATGAGCTTGCCGCGTGTGACGGAGGCCAGATCGTCGTGAAGGATGGTGAAGTGATCGGGAAGGTTTCCCTCCCCATCGCGGGGCTGATGTCCAATCTGCCGGCACCGGGCGTTGCGCAGGCTGCCGGCACCGTGCTCGCAGGATTCAGGGAATGCGGGTGCACGCTGAACAATCCCAACATGCAGCTCAGCCTCCTGGGACTCGTTGTCATCCCCGAGCTTCGGCTTTCCGATCTGGGATTGATCGACGTGCACGGATTCAACATCATTCGGGTCCTTGATTGACCATCGCCCTCCTGAGCGATTTCGGCACTCGTGACGTCTTTGTAGGAGTGATGAAAGGCGTCATCACGCAGATTGCGCCCCATGCCCGGCTGATCGACCTGACCCACGAAATTCCGCCCGGCGATGTGCGCGCGGCGGCACTCAGGTTGTGGCAGGCAGGTCCGTTCATGCCCCGGGGCACGATATTTCTTGCCGTGGTGGACCAGGGGGTTGGATCCGAGCGCGCAGCAGTGGCCGTCTCCACGGATCGTTTCACATGTGTGGGCCCTGACAACGGTTTGTTCACTTTCCTGCTCTCTCAGGCAGGCAGGGCCCGCGCCGTAGAAATCAGATCGGACGCCGCTCAGGCAGAGCGCGGCAGCAGCACCTTTCACGGCAGGGACATATTCGCGCCTGCCGCGGCACGCCTTGCGGCTGGAACCCCGCTCACCGAGCTGGGGCCGGCTGTAGGAGAGCTGAAGCGGCTTGCCTATCCCCGGCTGGAGCTGCCCGGAAAAGGTGCAGACCCACCGAGTGTCCGCGGGGAAATCCTTCTCTCTGACCACTTCGGGAACCTCATCACGAGCATCGGCGTCCTCCGATACACCCGGGACGCGGTGAGACTGGAGCCATGGATTCCAGAATGCCCCGGGACTCGCCTCCCGCTGGCCAGGCTGGCCGTGCGCCTGGGGACCAGCACGGACATTCCCTTTGTACGGACGTACAGCGATGTGCCAAGGGGATCGCCCCTTGCGTACGTGGGAAGCAGTGGGCTCCTCGAGGTCGGTGTGAACGACGGCAGAGCTATCGATCTGTTTCAGACCGCGACCGGAGCCGAGGTGCTTCTGCACCAGGCAGAGTAGCTGGGATAGCCGAGTACCACTGCCGGACTTCTTGACGTCTCCTCTGCTGCTGACTAGGCTTGGCATTGTATCGCAGAAGGGGGGTGCAGTGAAAACTCAAAAGAACCTTCCTTGTGTGTTTTTCGTCATTCTTGTTCCCCTGCTTGTTCTTGGATGCAAGAGCCTTGCCACGGACGCAGACGGCCGAAACCTGGTTGTCAACCCGGACTTCGAGTCCACGGTCCCCGGCCAAGGGCCGGTCGCGTGGTATACGTGGCAGAAGCTCGACGGGTCCGCTTTTCGGGTGGTCGATGACCAGAGCCTCGCGCACACCGGAACGAAATGCGTTGCGATAGAGCAGAGCAACGTCGATCAGCGCAACTACGCGGTATGGGGGCAGGAAGTTCCGGCCAAGGCCCGCACGACATACAGGTACAGTTTCTGGATCAAGACCGACGATGTCCGGCCGTTGACTCCGTACAACGAGGTTTTCCCTTCGTCGGGCGGGACAGTCGGATTCCTCGATTCGAACCGAAAGGAGCTCTCGTCGGAACCGGCATTCCCAGGATCTGCCCGCGTTTTCATGACGCACGACTGGCAGAAATTCGAAATCAGCTTTGTCACGCCGAATGAAACCGCATTCGTCAGGATCGGCCTGGCTCTCGGGAACGCGGTCGGTACGGTCTACTTCGATTCTGTCTCGTTGGGCGTTTCATCCTTCCGGCAAATCCCTTCGCCCCATTGGCTGCGTGATGCGATCATCTATGAATTGGGCCCGTGGGAGTTTTCGTCATTTAGCGGCAGCAAGGCCTACGCCGGGATCACACGCAAGCTGCCGGAGCTGGAAACCCTTGGCGTGAACCTGTTGTATCTCCTGCCCCTCTGGGAAGACTCGGGCTGGTACAGGATCACGGATCATTTTACGTTGTTCCGAAAGTATGGCACGGAGCAGGAGCTCAGAGCCCTGGTCGACGAAGCTCATCGAAGCGGGATGAAAGTGATATTCGACCTCGCGGGGACTGTCGGCGTCCCGCTGGAATCGAGGCTCATACGTGAGCATCCCGAGTGGTTCATTCTCGGCGGCGACAACACTCGCTACCGCAGCTGGATGGAGCTCTACGGGCTGGATACGAATCACCCCGATGTACAGCAGTATTTCATCGAGTTCGCGAAATACAACGTCGAACGCTTCGACATCGATGGGTATCGTTGCGACATGCCCATGGTGTCCCCGTACGAAATGTACGAGAGAATAAGGCACGCAATCCAGCAGATCAAGCCTGAAGCGATCCTGATCGCCGAAGATACCGCCCCTATCGACAACGAGACGGCCTTTGACGCCACATATGATTTTCCCTTCCTGAGTCGGATATCGTCCTTGCTGTCCGATCCTCATGACGCCGACAAAACCGTTCGGTGGCTGGAGGCGAAAAGAGATTGGTATCCTCCCGGCGCCCTTCACCTGAGGTACCTGGAAAGTCACGACCTCACCTACACTATTTCATCGAAATTCGGGTTGGCCGGCTCGCAAGCATTCGCGACTCTTCTTTTCACGATTGACGGGATCCCCATGATCTACAATGGACAGGAGGTGGGAAACCGGGAGCCTCAGACCGATTGGTGGAAGCCGCCGATAGACTGGAACGGGAACCCTGACGCTGCACGCTACAGGGAGATGTACACCACGCTGACTCACATGCGCGCGCGCTATGCAGCTCTTCGGGAAGGATCGCTGGTTGCTCTTTCCAGCTCCGACGACAGGGTTGCCGCCTTTGCCCGGGTGCTGCCCGGCGAGCAAACGATCCTGACGGTCATCAATTTCTCGGACTCGACGCTTGATACACGTCTGGATCTCTCTCAGGGAGCGGCAGGGATATCTGGCGGGCTCGACCTGCTCGACCTGCTCGACAACGCTCGATTCGCGATCACCAACCCTCGGTCTTTTTCCATGACGCTGGAACCCTATCAGTCACGCATCCTTTTGGTATTGCTGAACGAGCAGAGCACGCAATAGGAAGTGCATCACACCAGGCGTCCATCCAGGGGGAGCTCCCGCCGGGCTTAGAGGCCCAGGACGGTGTGAGGCCTGTAAGGCTCCTCTAGAGTCTTCAGTTGCTCGGCGGTCAGGTTGATGGAAAGGGCATCCACTGCCTGCTCGAGGTGGGGGAGCTTGCTTGCACCCACGATCGGCGCCGTGATGTACGGCTTGGAGAGCATCCAGGCGAGCGCCACCTGGGGCATGGTCTTGCCGATTGCCTGCGACACCCCCTTCACGCGATCCACAATCGTAAAGTCCTCCGGCTGGTAGTACAGGCGATGCGCGAACTCATCCGACTTGCTGCGGGTGGTGACGCCGCTTTTTTCCTGTGTCCGGTTGCCGGCCAGGAATCCACGCGCCAGCGGGCTCCAGGGAATGACTCCTATGCCCTGGTCGACGCACAGGGGTATCATCTCCCGCTCTTCTTCCCGGTAGACAAGGTTGTAGTGATTCTGCATGGACACGAACCGGGTCCAGCCGTGCGCCTCTGCGAGCAGGAGGGCCTTCATGAACTGCCACGCATACATGCTCGATGCCCCGATGTAGCGGGCCTTGCCGGCGCGCACGACATCGTTCAGCGCCTGCAGCGTCTCTTCGAGAGGGGTGTCGGCGTCCCAGCGATGAATCTGGTAGAGGTCCACATACTCCACCCCGAGCCTCCGGAGAGAAGCATCGATGGCGTCCATGATGTGCTTCCGCGAAAGCCCGCGCGCATTGGGACCCGGTCCCATGGGATTGAACACCTTGGTGGCGATGATGACTTCGTCGCGTTTGGCGAAATCCTTCAATGCGCGGCCCGTGACCTCCTCGCTCATCCCCAGCGAGTATATGTCTGCGGTATCAAAGAAGTTTATGCCCAGCTCGATCGCGCGTTTGAAGAACGGCCGCGCATCCTGTTCGTCAAGGACCCAGTCGCGCCACTTGGACGCGCCGTACGTCATTGTGCCCAGACATATTCGTGAAACCTTAAGCCCTGTTCTGCCGAGCCGTACATACTCCAATTCGTGCCTCCTGGGACACTGCAAAGCTACAAAAATCAGGCGTGTCCGTCGATGCCCGAATCCGCCGGGTACGTCGGCGCCCTATTCCTTCTCGAAGGGGATCCCCAGCGCGGCAGGCGGGGTGACGTTCAGCGCGCGAAGCGCCCGGGCTGCCGCTCGCCGGGCCGGAGCGGGCAATCGGGCCAGTGAGCGCTCCACCCACTCGGCATTTCCGATATTGACCAGGAGGAGCGTCAGGATCATCAGGGGAAATGGCGCCACCTGCAGAACCTGCGACGGAATCCCCGGCAGGGCGGGCTGCAGGACCAGACCCAGCCACTGAAGGAGGGAGAAAAGGTAGGCGCCGAGAGCGACTCGAAAGGGGCTCCATCCACCGAAGATGGTGATCGCCAGAACGATCCAGCCGATGCCATCCAGCCCTGAAATGGTCCCCTTCCATCCCGCTTTCACCGACAAGGAGTAGATCGGGCCCGCCAGTCCCGCAATGCTTCCCCCCAGCACGGTATACAGGTAGCGAAGAAGGTTGACATTCGCTCCCCGCACGTATGCCGCGGCCGGCCTTTCACCGATGCCGCGCAGCTTGAGACCCGGGCGCGTGCGGAAGATGAATATCCAGGCAACGAGTATCAGGAGAAAGCTGAGGTAGGTCATGACGTCGTGCCGGAAGAAAAGCGTTCCGACGAAAGGCAGGTCACGCAGCAGAGGCACGGGAATCGTGCTGAGGCGCGGGCCGGTTTCGCCCATGATGGGATTGCCGAGGAAGTAGGAGAGATCCCGGCAGAGCAGGGTGAGCACGAACCCGACGGCCACCTGCGACTGTCGGAGGGTGATGCTCGCAAACGCCACGACGAGCGCCACGAGACCGCCGATTGCCGCCCCGGCCAGGAAGCCGAGAACGACACTCCGCGTGGCGAGCGCCACGGCAAAGCCGCCCATCGCGCTCAACAGTATCGTGCCGTTCATCGACAGGTTGATGATGCCGGCGCGCTCCGAGAAGGTCTCTCCGATGACGCCGAAAAGAAGGGGCGCTGCTGCTGTCAGGACTCCGGCAAGACCGACAAGAATGAGCTCGCCGTTCATCTCATTGCGCCTTTTTCAACAAGCGCTGCCGCGCTCCCTGCGCGAGCAACACGAACAGGACAAGGGTCCCCTGCAGGACGCCGGCCAGTGAGGAGTCCAGCTTGAGCACAATGGGAAGCTGGATGCTGCCGACATTCAGCGCGGCAAAGAACAGGGCGACAGGAGCGGCCAGCGATGCCCTGAAGTTGACCAGCATCGCCACCATGAGGCCGAGGTACCCGTAGCCGCTCGAGATCGAGGGAATCAGCCGGTGGTAGACCGACGTCACCTGCACCGCGCCGGCCAGCCCCGCGAACACGCCGCAGAGAGCGAAAGAAACCATCATGTACTGCCACGTGGGAACGCCGAGAAGAAATGCCGCGCGGGGGTTTTTTCCGACTGCTTTCAGCCGCAGGCCGAAGTATGTTCCCTGGATGAGGGAGTAGACAACGATGATGGAGAGAATCGCGACAAGAAGGGCGGACGGGCTCAGCCGGGACTGCGCCGTCAAGGTGGGCAGCCAGAGAGAATGGTCGAACGGCACGGTGCCTGACATGGACGCGACGCCGGGCCGCTTCCACGGCCCGAAGATCAACCACAGGTTCAAAGCCGTGGCCACGAAGTTCAGTCCCAGCCCTCCGAAGATCTCGTTCACGCCGCCGAATGTCTTCAGCGCTCCGGCAAGCATCGCCCAGAGCGCTCCCCCCATGATCCCGGCAAGAAAGCTTGCCGCGATGATCACGGCCGGATTCATCCCGCTCGCCTGAAGAACGCGCAGCGCCCATGTCGCGAATATTGCCCCCACGGTGATCTGCCCTTCGATGCCGATGTTCCAGAGCCCGACGGTGAATGTGAGAAGCAGGCCGGCCGTGGCCAGGAGCAGGGGTACCCAGGAGACGAGCACATTCGCGATCACCTCCCAGGAACCCACGGCGCCGAGAACGATGTTCACGTAGGCGGCAAACGGCGGGGCCTTCGAGGCGAGCAGGACCAGGGTCGTGAGGAGGAGCGCCAGGAGGATGGCGCCGATCTGGATGAGGGCATGAGAGACGCGCGCTTCAGGCACCGGCCGCCTCTTTTCCGAGGTTTTCCCAGCCTTTTCCACCGATGAGCTCGCCGAGACTTTCCACGGACAGGCTCTCCGCCGGCAGGGGCGGGGAGACATGTCCGGCAAAGAATACGATCACCCGATCGCTGTACTGCAGGACCTCGTCGAGATCGGCGGAGATGAAGAGGATCGCGGCACCCTGCGCGCAGCGTTCCCTGAGCTTGCCCCAGATGTAGATCGTGGATTCGATGTCCAGGCCGCGGGTCGGGTGCTCCAGAAGTATGAGGGAAAGGGGATCGCGCAGCAGGGCAAGCAGCATGCGCTGCTGGTTGCCGCCGGAGAGGGATTCCACCGTGTGGGAGGGCGCGCCCTTGATGTTGAATGAGCGGATACGGTCCTCTGCCAGCTCCGCGGCCCTGCGCCGGTCTATGAAAAGGCCGCGAATGCCTTCGGACAGCATGAAGTGATCGCTCAAGCTCAGGCTGGGAACCAGCCCCTGCTCCAGACGGGCAGCCGGCAGGTAGGCCACGCCCTGTCTCTTGAAATAGTGGTGTGACCGGCCGGTCGCTTCGCGCCCGGCAAGGGAAATGCACCCGGACACGGGACGGCTCAAGCCGGCGCACGCGGACAAGAGGATCGATTGACCTGAACCTTCCATGCCCGCCAGACCGATGATTTCTCCGCTGCGGGCCTGGAGCGTCACATCCTTGATCTGCAGGCGCGCCCCTTCGAGGGACAACCCGGTCACAGAAAGAACGGCGGCGCCCGGCGCGGTCGAGGGCCGCGCCGAAAACGCGATCTCCCTGCCGAACATCATCTGCACGAGCCTTTTCGTCACGTAGGGGGGTTCGGAAATGCCGGTCAACGAGCCCTGGCGCAGCACGGCAACCCGGCTGCAGAGGAACTCGATGTCCTCCAGCTTGTGGGAAACGAAGATGATCGTCATTCCCTGCGACGCGAGCTTTTTCAGCGTCGCAAAGAGCTTCTCCTTCTGCGGCTGGCTGATGCCGGTCGTCGGCTCATCCAGGATCAGGACACGGGCCCCGCACCAGAGCAGCCGGAGGATCTCGAGCTGTTGACGCTCGCCCACGGTCAGCGTGTCGACGTAGGCGTCGGGGGAAAGTCCGAACTCGAACTGGGCCGCCAGATCGAGAAACTGGCGCGCCGCCGTCCGCCGATCCGGGAACAGCCCCCCCTTGCGGCCGAGGATGAAATTGTCCAGCAGCTTCATCGGAGGAAAGTCCAGCGGATCCTGATGCAGCATTCCGATGCCCAGGCTGATCGCGTCCGCCGGTGAATGAATCACGACAGGTGCGCCATCGAGAGCGATAGTGCCGCTGTCGGGAAGGATGAAACCGGAAAGAACCTTCATGAGAGTGCTCTTACCGGCCCCGTTTTCACCCAGGATTCCCTGGATCGTGGCCGGGGGGATGGTCATGGTTATACCCGCATTGGCATGAACCGGGCCGAAGGACTTGTGGATACTTCGCAGCTCGACTTGCATGATGGGTTCTATAACGGAGGGGCGAGACCGAAGCCTCGCCCCTCAAAGTTGATACGGAGTCTGAAACTACTTGGAGACGCTCTGTCCCACCATGCCCTCGAGGAGCTGGGGCAGGTACCAGATCTGCTGATCCGTTGCCGTCTGGCCGTTTTTCAGGTACGCGGTGCCGTCCTGCAGGTTCAGCGGGCCCTTCCAGAGGTTCAGGCCCCTGGCGAGCTCGGCGGTGAACTTGTCCACCGCGGCCGCGGCCGGCCGGGACAACGCGGCGCCCTTGTTGAAACCGACGGCCGACGTGTCGGCGCTGTTGATGTTCGACCAATCCGGGCCGTTCCATTCAAAGTGGGAGCGATAGGTGCCTGTCATGGCAGCCTTGACGGTCTTGGCATACGCGGGGCCCCAGTTGAAGTAGGGCACGCCCAGGGCCACGCCGGGGCCTTCGTCGATTGCGTTGGCGTAGTCGTACGGAATCGCCCATACCTTCTTGCCCTGCCCGGCAAGCTTGACGGCCTCGGTTGTGGCTTCGGTTGTGTCGATACCGGAGACCACCACGTCGTAGCCGCTATTGAAGAAGTCATCCGCGACCTGCGACGGGTCGGACGTCACGCCGGGAATGTTGAACCAGAACCCGATCCAGGTGACTTTGAAGCTCAGCTTCGACGCGTCTTTCTTCAGGTAGTTCACCCAGGCGTAGCGCGCTCCCAGGTACACCGAGGAAGCGAGGCGCCGGGTCTCCGCATTGATGAGCGGCCCCAGGTAGCCGATCTTGCCGGTCTGGGTCGTCATGGCGGCGGCCACGCCCGCGATCATCTTGGTAAACTCCATCCTCCCCATGATATTGACCATGTTGGGAAGGGCCTGGTAGTCCTTGCCGTCCTTCCACACCTGGCTGCCCGAGCTCATGATGACGAATATGTCCCCGTGAGCCTGGGCGAACTTCACCGCTTCGTCGCTCATGTCGTCAGAGCTGAAGATGACGAGCTTCGCGCCTTTGGCCACGAGGCTCTCGGCAAGCTGTGAAGCGGTCGTGCCCGGGCGGTCCGCGGGATTGACCTTGTCCAGGTAGATCATCTGCGTACCGGGGACCTTGGCCACGACGTACTGGATCCCGTCATAGTGGGCCTGACTCCAGCCGTGGTCATTGTAGGGACCGACGAGCAGGAGGCCGATGGTGAGGCTGCTGCCCGCAGCCGGTGGCGCGCTTTGCCCGTAGGCTGTCGCGGCAACGGCAATGGCTGCCAACAGCAGGAAGAGCCTGCAAAACTTACGCATTTTCCTTCTCCTTTGCCGGGTCGTGCTCTCTATGAAGCACGGCATATGTATGGGATCGAACGAGAGTATACAATACGGGTACAGGCCCCCGCAAGCTCGCTGCCGGGACAGGAACCTCCTAGGGACGGACCCTCTTCCTGTCACGCGGGAAGAGCGTGGCCTCCTTGACGCTTGCCAGGCCCAGGATCTTCTGCGTCAGCCGCTCCATTCCGATGGCAAAGCCCCCATGCGGCGGACAACCGTACTTGAATATGGAGAGGTAGTCGGAGAGTCCGACCGGATCCAGCCCGAACGCTTTTGCGCTTTCCACGAGCATCTCGTATTGGTTGATCCGCATGCCCCCGGACGTGACCTCCAGGCCGCGAAAGAGCAGGTCGAATGCGCGGGTCTTGTTGTTCTCCGCCGGGTATGTATAGAAAGGCCGGGACTTGCGCGGATAGGCGTACACAAAGGCCGCCTCGATTCCTTTTTCTTTCAGGGCCCATTCGCAGAGAGAGCGTTCGGCCTCTGGCGTTATCTCATAGACCTTTTTTCCCATCTCCCGGGAGACGATCTCACGAGCCTCGTCATGGGAGACACGCGGGATTGCGGCGCACAGCGCGGGATCCGGAACCGCGGCATGCCATGCATCCAGGTCCCGCTGGTTTGATTCCCTGATGCCGCGGAAAATGGCGGCAAGGATCCTGGTTTCAAGGTCCATGAGCTCCTGCTCGCTCTCGATGAAAGCCATTTCCACGTCCAGGGAAACGAACTCGTTGATGTGCCGCGGTGTGTCGTGCTTTTCCGCCCTGTAGGCAGGACCGATTTCGAATACGCGCTCCATGCCCGAAGCGATCATGACCTGCTTGTACAGCTGCGGCGACTGCGTCAGGTAGACCTTCGTATCGAAGTATTCCACTGAAAACAGGCCCGTGCCCCCTTCGGTACCCGTTCCTATCAGCTTGGAGGTCTTTATCTCGCTGAACCCCTCGCTGCGCAGGTGCGCGGCGAAGCAGCGCAGCAGGGTCGACTGGATCCGGAAGATCGAAAGGATGGCCGGGTTGCGCACCGAGATCATCCTGTTGTCCAGAATGGCCTCGAGGTTCGTCTTGCCGGGGTCCTGGTTCACGGGAAAGGGAAGGTCGGCGGCGGCAGCGGAGATGACCTCCAGTGTCCTCACCCGAACCTCGAAGCCACCGGGGGCTTTCTCATTGGCCGCGGCGCTGCCCTCGACACGGATGACCGACTCGAGGGTCACTTCGGGCCGGGCGTCGAACACCAGTTGTGCGCTCCCGCTTCGATCACGCAGCAGCACGAACGATACCCCGCCCAGGTCCCTGATCCTGTGCACCCACCCGTACAGGGTGACTTCCGCGCCGACCTTTGAGGCGAGCTCAGAGACAAGCGTCCGCATTGCCCACCTCCATTCCTGCAAGCAGCTCTTCCTCGGTCTCGGAAAATGCAGAGCACATCACGAGCCGGGTCCAGGCGGACTCGGTCGTGAGCGAGCCCATCGGGATTGCCCCCTCGCGCCACAACTCGTGGGAGGTCACATAGCGGGAGAAATCGACGATTCCTTCCTGCTGGGACGTGCAGAAAAAGTGAACCCCCTTCTCCCGGGCGGCGAGGAGCGCCTTGCGCAGCGAATAGGGGGAATCGCGAAGATTGGCGGTCCCTGTGTCATAGAGCTCCAGCACGAAGTTCTTCACTCCCCGGTCCATGAGCTCGATGAGATGGTCGCCCCGCATTCCCGGGTAGACGCGCAGCATCAACGTGGAGTTGATGGCCGTCTCGAAACGGGCCTTCAGCTTCTCCCTGTCACCGGAGAGGGGCAGATCGTCGAACAG
Organism: uncultured Spirochaetota bacterium; assembly: GCA_963734545.1. Lineage (GTDB taxonomy): Bacteria > Spirochaetota > Spirochaetia > SZUA-6 > Fen-1364 > Fen-1364. The sequence goes on from CAVTHO010000005.1 coordinate 327,062, forward strand.
CGGTGTGCCGGCGTGGCAGGGCTTGGTCATGTTCCAATTCCTGAATCCGTCGGCCGCCATGCGCTCGAACTTGAGATTGACCGGGGAAAGAACCTTTCCGCCGAAAACCACGTACACGCCCGGCTCCCTCTCCGCGGCGGTGCGAATAGCCATGCGCAGCGTCGCAATGGCGTCGCTGCCCGGCTTCCCGCCGGCTGGAGGGAGGCGGCAAGAACGATCGGGACCAGCGGGCGGGGGAAGAGCCAGAACACGAGTGATGCGGTGTATGCCAGGGTGTCGGTTCCATGGGTCACTACGATTCCCGATGCCCTTCCCCCGCGGAGGCGCTCGTCGATTCCCGCGGCCAGGCGGGCCCAGTCTTCCGGCGTGATCTCCTCGCTCAGGATCCTTCCGACCTCTCCCTCCTCGAAAGCGATCGTGCGGCTGAATCCGCCCTCCGCCTCCACGAGGCGCATGATCTCGGAAGGATCGCCCGCCACCACGTCGCCCTGCTCGGTTTCCCTGGCCGCGATGGCGCCGCCGAGAGAGAGGATCTGGATGACGGAAACAGCGAGTTTCTGCTTCACGAGCGCCTGGACAAGGGCCGGATCGGCCCTGCCGGAAGTCTCGCGCATCATCTCACCGATCAGGTACGTCGTGGGCCGATGATCGCCCGCCTTGATGGCGGCAACGGCCGCCGTGTTGGCCTGCAGGACCTTCTCGAGGTATGCGCCCAGCTCCGCCGGGTCAGTGATCTGCTCCCAGCCTTTTTCCTTGATGATCGTGCGAGGGTCCTTGTTCTCCGCAAAGACCATCTCCAGAACGGACTTGGCAATCTTTCCGTGTATGCGCTTTGCCGCGAGGAGAGAGAGCAGCTCGGCGAACCTGCCCGGCGTCAGCGGGCTCGCCGCCAGCGTCACGGAAGCGCGATTGAGATGCTTCTTCACGTCGGAGGCCAGCCAGAGAGCGGCGCTCTTCGCGTCCGCGCCGAGACGCACGGTTTCCTCGAAATAGTCGGCTGTGGACTTCTCGTCGCAAAGGAAGTCCGCCTGCTCTTCGCTCAGGCCGAAGGAATCGATGAACCTGCGCGTGCGGGCCTCGGGAAGCTCCACCAGGGATTCCTCGACGTGACGGAGGAACTCCTGGTCCGGCGCAAAGGGAGGCAGGTCAGGCTCGGGAAAATAGCGGTAGTCCGAAGAGCTCTCCTTGGTGCGCATGCTCTCGGTGACGTCCCGGTTCTCGTTCCACAGCCGCGTTTCGGTGGTCACGCTGCCGCCCCGTTCGAGGATCTCGGTCTGGCGTTCGATCTCGTACGAGATGGCCTTGCGCACGAATTTGAACGAGTTGAGGTTCTTGACCTCGACCTTGCTCCCCAGGCCGCGGCCCTCGAGGTTCACGGAGACATTGGCGTCACAGCGCAGCGAGCCTTCCTCCATGTTTCCGTCGCACACCCCCAGGTACCGCACCAGCCGGCGCAGGTGCTGAAGAAATACCTCTGCCTCTTCGCCGACCTCCAGGTCCGGCTGCGTGACGATTTCAAGGAGCGGCGTGCCCGCCCTGTTGAAATCGAGCAGCGTGATCTCACCTGCGTGGATCATCTTCCCCGCGTCCTCCTCGAGATGGACCTCGCGGATGCGGACGCGCTTCTTCCGCTTGCGCAGCTCGATCTCCACCCAGCCGTCGGTGCCCAGAGGCGAGCGGAATTGCGAGATCTGGTAGTTCTTGGGAAGATCGGGATAGAAGTAGTTCTTTCGCTCGAACATGGTGGACGCACTGAGCGTGCAGTTCAGCGCCCGCGCCACGAGATACCCCATGCCGATGGCGTTCGCGTTCAGCGCGGGGAGCACCCCGGGGTAGCCCAGGCAGACGGGGCACACATTGCTGTTGGGCTCGTCACCGAAAGCCGCCTTGCACCCGCAGAAGACCTTGGTGCGTGTCAGAAGCTGCGTATGGACCTCGAGGCCGAGGAACGATGCGTACACCGCTACCTCCAGTCCGCCGGGAACCCAGGCGCATCTGGCGAGGGGAACACTTTTTCGAGTTTGCGGCACGCGGCGAACAGGCGGCCTTCGGCAAAGGCAGGCGCGAGGAACTGCATGCCGATGGGGAGCCCGTTTTCGAGGCCCGCGGGAAATGAAAGCGCGGGAAGCCCGGCAAGATTCGCCGCGCAGGTGAATATGTCGGCGAGCTTCTGCGAGAACGGGTCGGCCTCGGCGCTCCCGCGCGTGAAGGGGGGCACCGGATAGACGGGCATCAACACGAGGTCGACACCGGCGAATGCCTTCTCGAAGTCGCCCCTGATAGCGGTGCGGATCTTCTGGGCGCGCAGGTAGTATTCCTCCTGGAAGCCCGAACGCAGGACATAGGTGCCGAGCAGAATGCGGAGCTTCACCTCGTCCCCGAAGCCCTCTGTCCGTGAAGCGATGCTCATGGCCTCGGGGTTGTCGGCGCGCGCCGTGCGGTGGCCGTACCGCACGCCGTCGAACCGCGCCAGGTTGGCGCTCGCCTCGGCCGTAGCGATGACGTAGTAGGAGGAAACCACGTGATCCAGAGTCGGGAACGACACTTCTTCGAGGTCGTGCCCGAGGTCCCTGAGCATACCTCGGGTACGCGCAAAGGTCTTTTTCACGTCAGGGTGCAGGGGGACGTCGGCTACTTCACGCGGCACACCGATACGCAGGCGGCCGGTCTTCTCTGCGGCCGGTTGCCACGGCAGGGAAGAATGATCCATGGGATCCTGTCCGCGCATGATCTCAAAGACCGCCTCCGTCATGTCGACGGTCTTGGCCATCACGCCGATCACCTCGAGGGAGGACGCGTAGGCCACCAGACCGAACCGCGAGACAGATCCCCAGGTCGGTTTCAGCCCGTAGACGCCGCAGAAGGAGGCTGGCTGGCGTACCGATCCACCGGTATCGCTCCCGAGGCCGAATGCCACCATGCCGCCGGCAACCGCTGCCGCAGTGCCTCCACTGGACCCGCCGGGAACGCGCGTGGGGTCCCAGGGATTCCTTGTTTCCATCAAAGCCGAATTCTCGGTCGAGGAGCCCATGCCGAACTCGTCCAGGTTTGTCTTGCCCGCTACGACGGCACCTGCCTGCTGGAGCCGCCGTACCGCCGTGGCGGTGTAGGGGGAGACGAAATCTTTGAGCATGCGGGAAGCCGCACGTGAGGCGGAAGGAGCGGACGGCAATGTTGTCCTTTACGGCGAATGGAACGCCCGCGAGGGGTCCATTCGGCGACGTTTCGACCGCGCCGAGCGCGGGGTCGATCTGAAGAAAACAGCCGAGGTCTCTCTGGCGGGCGTTGGCAAAGGCCATCCACCTTTCCCGGGGCCCTTCGGATGTCGCTGTGCCATGCCAGTCCATTGCACCTCCGCCCGTCTGAAGGGCGATTTCTCGAGTTTTCCTACAGTACGTTCGGGATGACGATGAAGCGCTCTTCGCGTTCGGGAGCGTTCCCGAGGAGCGTATCCGAGTTCGAGGGATCGATGCCCACATCCTGACGGAGCCTGTTTTCCCTCAGCAGGGCGTGCGTGGTAGGCGCCAGGCCCGCCACATCGATCTCCTTCATGTGTGAGAAGTACGCCAGCATCTGCTCCACGGCCACGCGCAGCCGCTCCCGCTCCTCCTCGGAAAGGTTCAGGCGGGCCATGCGGGCTGTCTCGGTGAGCTCACCAGCGTCCATGTCGGTAGTTAACCCGGCCCCCCCTGCCGTGTCAAGGAGAGCGGCGGGCTCTGGTGACCAAAAGCAGGGCAGCGGAGGGAGCCGGACCATCTCCTGAGCCAATTTGCTTGACGAATGCCGCACGGAGTCCGTACATTTGAGTTTGGAGATTTGCGCTTCCGAACAGTGAAAATGTCGAATCGAGACCTCCCGAGCCGCGCCGGAGATACTCTTTCACGTCCGAATTTGAAAATTGCGTTTGACGGCACGCGAGGGCATGTTACAATACGGTGCAAAATAGCGAGGAACGTGAGTGGTTAAGAAGGACTTTCCAAAAATACATTTTTACGATCAGGATCTTGTATCCCTCTACGATGAAACATGGAACCTCATCAAGGACTTTTGGAAAAAGGGAACATCGGCCAACGGATTCCACAGCAGGTTCTTCAGCCACCCTGACAGCACGCGCATCAATCAGTTCGACGCGTGTTTTTCCTCGTTTTTCCTCGTCTATTCGAACCGCATCTATCCCGTGATGTCCGCGCTCGACAATTTCTACTCCAAGCAGGAGGAATCAGGGGCAATCCGCGGCGAGTACCGCGCCTCGGACGGCAAACCCATTCATCCCCGGGAGAATCCCAAGGGTGTTCTCCCCCCGCTCTTTGCATGGGCGGAGTTCAACATCTACCACAAGCTCGGCGTCAAAAAGCGTATCCGTGAAGTCCTGCCGGTGCTGGAGAAGTACTTCCGGTGGATCGAGACGACCTTCAAGGCTGAAAACGGGCTCTACTCGGTGCCGCTTGCGGCAACCATGATGGAAAACTCGCCTCGTGAAGACATGCGGTACCCCATCGACTTCAATTCGCAGATGGCGCTCGCCGCGTTCTACATGTCGGAGCTGGCCGACATCATCAACGACAAGGAAACCAACTACGCCTACAAGAAGGCGTACTTCTCCCTGAAAACCAAGATCAATTCCCTCATGTGGGACGAAAGAGACGCGTTCTACTACGACCTGGACGCGTCGGAGAAGCGCCTCAAGGTGAAGACCATCGCCTCGTTCTGGCCCCTCATCGCTGAGATCCCCAACGAAGCCAGGGGGGAATGGTTGATCGAGCACCTGGTGGACCCGCATGAGTTCGGCATTGAGAACCCCTTCCCCACGCTGGCAGTCAAGGACAAGCGCTTCGATGCCCAGGGCTCCGGCTATCGAGGCTCGGTGTACCCCCCGTTCAATTACATGGTGATCAAGGGATTGGAAAAGTACAAGCGCCACGACCTCGCCCGCGAGTTCGCCATCCGGCATCTCTATCACGTGCTGGACGGGTTGTATACGAGCAACGGCAAGAAGGGCTCCCTGTACGAGGCGTATGCGCCTCACACGGAAGGCCCGGCAAAATGGCCGGGCAAGAAAGGCTTTCCGCGGACAATGTTCGTGCCGTATACGGCGCTCACCACCGTCTCGCTGATGCTGGAAAACATCATTGGCTTGAACATCTCCCTGCCTCGAAAAACGGTCGATTGGACCATACCGACCCTTGAGGCCATGGGCATCGGGGACCTCGCCCTGAAGCGAAACCTTATCTCTATCCTCAGTGCAAAGAGCAGTCGGGGCTGGGAGGTCCACCTGGAAAGCGAAAAACTCTACTACCTGACCATCGACCTGTTCGGCGCACGGAGCAAGACCCTGCCCATCCCCTCGGGAAAATGCTCCATCCTGGTGGACAAGCTGTAGCCCTTCTGCGGTACTCCGCAGAGTTGGATGGCGAGGTCGGCCGAGGCCAGGGATGGCCGAAAGGCCGACTGTAGCCCTTCCGCGGTACCCCGCGGAGTTGGATGCGTGGCGCGCCAAAGGCGCGCGGAGGGCGGCAGGCGGCTGCGTAGCAGACGCCGAGAGCCGCGAAGGCGGCCGAGGTCCTAATACACGCTTCTACCCTTGAAGGAGCGGGCAAGCGTCTGCTTGTCGGCAAACTCCAGGTCCCCTCCCACAGGCAGACCGAACGCGATGCGCGACACTTTCACCTCCGCGTCCTTCAGAGCCTTGAGCAGATACAACGCCGTGGTCTCTCCCTCCACGGTCGGGTTTGTGGCGAGAATCACCTCGCGCACACCCCCCCTGTGGACCCGTTCCAGGAGAGAAGAGATGCGCAGGTTCTCCGGACCTATCCCGTCGATGGGAGAGATGGCACCCATGAGAACGTGGTACAGCCCCCGATGCTCATGGATGGATTCGATGGTCAGGACGTCCCGCGGCTCCTCCACGACGCAAATGCAGGAGGGATCGCGCTGGGGATCGGTGCACATGCTGCACGGGTCAATATCCGTGTACGTTCCGCACACGCTGCAATTGCGGATTGTCCGGCGAAGCTGCGCAAGATCCTCTCGCCAGGGTGCGCGCGAGGGTCTCGTCGGCGCGCAGGAGAAAGTAGGCGATCCGGGATGCGCTCTTCTTGCCGAGACCCGGCAGCCGTGCGAGGTTGCCTATCAACCTCTCCAGTACATTCATGCCTAGAATCCGAGGAATCCAGGTGGAAGGCCGAGCATTCCCGTTGCCTGGGACACCTCGTCGCGTATCTTTTCCTTCAGCCGGTCCATTGCATCGGTGACCGCTGCCAGCACAAGGTCCTGCAGCATCGGAATGTCGCGCGGGTCCACCGCCTCCGGCGCAATTGTGATCTTCTCCACCTGCATCTGGCCGTTCATGTCCACGGTCACCATGCCGCCGCCGGCGGAGCCGGTGACATGGACGCTCTTCAGCTTCTCCTGGATCTCGCCCACCCGGGACTGCAGCCCCTGGAGCTGTTTGAACATGTCAAACGGACTGGTCGCCATGGCCTTCACCTTTCACAACCTCGCCGCGGAACACCTTGCGGAGCAGCTCCACCCTCTGATCCACCTCGACCGGTTCTGTCTTGATCTCATGGAAGGCAAGCCTGATCCGGGCCGGCCGGGAGAGAAGGGCTGCAAACCGGGCGGCGAGCATGTCCTTGTCTTTCAGAACTACTTCCCCCTGGAATCTTTCCTTGGCGGAGAAGCTCAGCACAAGCTCCTCCCCCTCGAGCGCGGCGTCACTCACCTTGTCGAGGGCCGACGCGAGGGCGGGTTTTTCCCTGCGCAGCGTCTCGACGATCTTTTTCAACGCCTGCCCGGGATCAACCGCGGTCTCCTCGCTGCCCGTCCGGGCCTGAACGCTCGGCGCCGCGGTCTTGCCCCCGGAAACCGCGAGGAGCTCTCCCCGCATTTCGCGCAGCGCGGCCCGTACCTCGTCAGGGCCGATCATCCGGTCAAGCTGCGCGAGCCGAGAGAGCAGCAGCTCGAGCTCGAAACGCTGGTTCAGGGAGAATCGTATGTTCCTGTACAGGGCAAGCAGGAGCTCGATGGTCTTCTCGATCTGCTCCGCGCTCAGGGACTCCCGCACTTCCCCATCGAAATCCTCCGCCGCGTAGCCCAGCAGGGTGTCCCTCGTGATCCCGCTTTTCAGGAACAGGAGATTGCGGAAGTATTCGGCCAGATTGGCGACGAACTGCTCGATGGAGACTCCGCTCGCCAGGATGGAGTCCATGCGCTCCAGCACCTTGCCCGCACCCCCCGTCCGCAGGAGCCGGGCAAACTCATTCAGCTCGTCGATGCCCAGGACCCCCAGCTTTTCACGGATCCGCTCGAAGGTGATCGCGCCCTCCGAGAAGGACACGACCTGGTCCAGGAGCGTATAAGCGTCGCGCAGCGAGCCGGTGGCTTCCTTGGCAATCCATATCAGCGCGCGCTCCTCCGCATCAACGCCCAGCTCCTTCGAAGCCTCGCGCAGCTTCTCCTTGATTTCGCCCGTGGAGATCAGCCTGAAGTTGTACTGCTGGCAGCGGGAGCGGATCGTGGCCGGTACCTTGTGCACCTCGGTCGTGGCAAAGATGAACACGATGTACGGAGGCGGCTCCTCGATCGTCTTCAGCAGCGCGTTGAATGCGCTGTTGGAAAGCATGTGGACTTCATCGATGATGTACACCTTGAAACGGCCCGCATTGGGGGCGAAGAGCACTTCGTCACGGATCTCCCGGACGTCGTTCACACTCGTATTGGAAGCGCCGTCTATCTCGATGACGTCCAGCGAGGATCCGCGCGCGATTTCACGGCAGCTCGCGCAGACGCCGCAGGGAACGTCGGTCGGCCCCTTTTCGCAATTGAGCGCGCGGGCCAGGATGCGGGCCACCGAGGTCTTGCCCACGCCGCGCGGGCCCGCGAACAGGTACGCGTGCGCGATGCGTCCCTGCCGGAGCGAGCTGGAGAGAGTTGCAGCGACAAACTCCTGGCCGACCAGCTCCGCGAAGCTTTGAGGACGTTTTCTCGTGGCAGTTACTTCGTATGACATACGCGGCAGCCTCCGGGCCGCAGGGAGGACGGGGACCGGGGCCGGCGCGACGCCGCCCGGTTCCCGAATAAGCAACCCCCTCGGCTCCGTTCAAGCCGATTACGGCTCATGAACACGCTGCTTACCGCTGCTCCCTTCCGGGTCTGACGGGGTTGGGCAGCAGCTCATAGCGTATGACCTGAACATCAACGCCAAAGGGGTTGTACGGAGAGAGTGGGATTCGAACCCACGGTACCCTTACGAGTACACACGCCTTCCAAGCGTGCACCTTCGGCCACTCGGTCATCTCTCCCTGCGCACCCGCCATCAACCCCGGCCCACTGCAGAATCAGTATGAAAGAACTCGCGGAGAGAGTGGGATTCGAACCCACGGAGCCGCAAGCGGCTCAACGGTTTTCGAGACCGCCCGATTCGACCGCTCTCGCATCTCTCCCAGAAGTCGACCAGGAAAATGCCGCCGCCCCGGGTCGCCGGAAGCGACCAAGGAGCAACAAGGAGCGGCCGCACATCACCGGGTCTTTTTCGTGCCCAAGAGGATTCGAACCTCCGGCCTTTGGATCCGCAATCCAATGCTCTATCCAGCTGAGCTATGGGCACACGAGCCGTCGCGCTTTCTCGCGATTTCCCCTGCCGCTTCCCGCAGCACCCTTGTCTGCGGGCTCGACATCCATGTCTACGTCGCCCCTTCCGTGCCTCCCTGCACTCGGCGCGACTCGTCATCCATGACTACGAGCTCGCTTTCGGGCATCCTTGCCCTCGCTCGCTCTCAACATCCAACTCCGCGGGTACCGCGGAAGGTTTACGGAGAGGGGGGGATTCGAACCCCCGGTACCCTTTAGGGGTACAACGCCTTAGCAGGGCGCCCGATTCGGCCACTCTCGCACCTCTCCATTTCCAGCATCCGCTTCACGCACTTTCTCGCCTTGAAAGTATCTTCCTCACCTTTCCGCTTGCGAGTGTGACCATGGGGCGCGGGAAACGTGACCGGAGAGGGAGGGATTCGAACCCCCGGAACCGCGAAGCGGCTCAACGGTTTTCAAGACCGCCTCCTTCGACCACTCGGACACCTCTCCCGAGCATAAGGAAATGCGCCGGCCGAAATCGTGCAGGCTCGCACGCGACCGCGCAGAACTCACGCTCTTCCGGCATTCTTCACTATACTGACTGGCCTGTGCTTTGTCAACAAAACGGGGCCGTTGGCCGCGGCGCCGGGCGGTCAGGCGAGCGTTTCCAGCAGCCTTTCCAGATCTTCCGCAGAGAAATAGGATATCTCGATCCGGCCTTTTGCCGTGGTACCGCGGACTTCCACCTTGGTGCCGAGCTTCTCGATGAGCTTCTGTTCGATTTCGTGCAGCTCCGGTACCTTGCGCGCGGCCGCGGACGTTCCCGCGCGTCCGGTTTTCACCGCTCCTCTCTTGCCTTTGTTCAGTGAGGCAGCCATGTCCTCCGCCTCCCGCACGGAGATCCCCGACTCCACGACGCGCCGCAGGAGGATCTGCTGGTCAGAGGGATTCACCAGCATCAGGAGGGCCCGTGCATGACCGGCGGTGATGCTCCCGCGCGTGAGGGCATCCTGCGCTTCGGCGGGCAGCTTGAGGAGGCGCAGCGTGTTCGTGACCGTCGATCGATCCTTGCCGACCTTCTGCGCAATCTGTTCCTGACTCAGATTGGCCATTTCCATCAGCCGCCGAAAGGCAAGAGCCTGCTCGATCGGAGTCAGGTCTTCCCGCTGCACGTTCTCGATGAGCGCGATCTCGAGCTTTTCCTGTGCGCTGAACTGCCGCACGATCACGGGGATTTTTTCCAGCCCGGCGAGCTTCGCGGCCCGCACGCGCCTTTCCCCGGCGATGATGAGGTACCCGCCTTCCTCGTCCGCCTCGGCAAGGATGGGCTGCAGCACGCCCTTTTCCAGGATCGAGTCGGCGAGCTCGCGCAGCGATGCGTCGTCGAACTCCTGACGCGGCTGCTGGGGATTGGGCTTGAGCAGGGAAAGATGCACCTCGGCCACCGAGGAAAGATCCGTCTTCCCTTCATCGCCCAACAAGGCATCGATGCCCTTGCCCAGGGCTTTCTTAGACATTGAGAAGGACCTCCTCCGCCAGCTTCTGGTAGCTGCGGGCACCGATGCATTCGGGATCATACTGATTGATCGGTTTGGCGAAAGACGGGGCTTCGCTGAGACGCACATTGCGGGGGATGATCGTGCGGAACACTTTTTCCTTGAAGTAGCCGGTGACTTCCTGGACGATATCGTGCGCAAGACGTGTCCGCACATCGTACATCGTGAAAAGGATGCCGCCTATCTTCAACTCAGTATTCAGTGCCTTCTGCACGCGGTTCACGGTCTTGAGGAGAAGGCTGAGACCCTCGAGGGCGAAGTACTCGCACTGCAGGGGAATGATGACGAAATCCGCCGCGACAAGGCCGTTGAGGGTGAGCAGACCGAGAGAAGGCGGGCAATCGATGAAGATATAGTCGAACCTCTCCGTCAGGGGGGCAAGGGAGCGCTTGAGGAAATACTCCCTGTCCTTTTCGTTTACCAGCTCCACCGTGGCGCCCGTGAGATCTATGCTCGAGGGGATGATCGAGAGATTGGCAACCGAGCATTGCTGGATGGCGGCATCCGAGGGGATCCTGCCCATGATGACCTCGTAGATTCCCTGCTGGTCCTTCTTCGCGCCCACCGCGCTGGTGGTATTGCTCTGAGGATCGAAATCCACCAGGAGCACCCGTTTGCCTGCTTCAGCGAGATAGGCTCCGAGGTTGACCGCCGTCGTCGTCTTGCCGACCCCTCCCTTCTGATTCGCGAATACGATGATCTTCCCCATCCAAAGAGGAATACCGTATTTCCCCCCTGCTGACAATAGAAGGTGACCGACGTATACGAAACATTTGTGATGCCTTTTCATGCTGTCCGTCGAAATAATCCGGAAAGTGCTTGCGCGCACGGCGGACATACAGTATACCAATTGCCGTTCGACATCAGGGCAAAGGCATCCTTGGGAGGGGAATCTCGTGTTCGTATCCATCAAAAAGCGTAATGGTACTGTTGTCCTTTTCAACCCGGACAAGATCACACGGGCAATCACGAGGGCAGGCGAGGCAACAGCTGAATTCGATGAGGCCGTCGCCCAGAAGCTCATGCTCAGGGTTCTCAACCTCGCGCAACAGGCCCTTCCGGGAGAGGTTCCGTCAGTCGAGCAGATCCAGGACATCGTGGAAGAGGTCCTCATCTCCTCCCAGTACAAGCGCACGGCCAAGGCCTACATCATCTATCGGGACCAGCATGCCCGGATCAGGGAGATCGTTTCCCGGGCGGACGTGGACCTCATCGACAGGTATCTCGAGCGGTCCGACTGGCAGGTCAACGAAAACTCCAACATGGCCTACTCGCTCCAGGGTCTGAACAACTACGTGTCATCCGAGATCAGCAAGGTCTACTGGCTGAACAAGATCTACCCGCCCGAGATCCGTCTCGCTCACTCGGAAGGGGACTTCCATATTCACGATCTGGGGATCCTCTCCGTGTACTGCGTGGGCTGGGATCTCGAAGATCTGCTCATGCAGGGATTCAAAGGGGCTGCGGGCAAGGTGGAGAGCAAGCCTGCCCGGCACCTGCGAAGCGCGCTCGGCCAGGTTGTGAACTTTTTCTATACCCTTCAGGGCGAGGCGGCCGGAGCCCAGGCATTCTCCCATTTCGACACGCTGCTCGCCCCTTTCGTCCGCTTCGACGGCCTGGATTTCGACGAGGTGAAGCAGGCGCTTCAGGAGTTCGTCTTCAACATCAACGTCCCGACCCGCGTGGGGTTCCAGACGCCGTTCACCAACATCACCATGGACCTCAGGGTGCCCGCCATGTTCCGCGACAGGCCGGTGATCGCCGGCGGGGAATACAGGGACGAAACCTACGGCGAGTTCCAGGCGGAGATGGCGGTCTTCAACCACGCCTTTCTCGAGGTGCTGGCGGAGGGTGATGCAAAGGGGCGGGTATTCACCTTCCCGATCCCCACGTACAACATCACGAAAGACTTCGATTGGGACGATCCCACCCTCGACGTGCTCTGGCGCGTCACCTCCCGCTACGGAATCCCCTATTTTTCGAATTTCGTGAACTCCGACATGTCCCCAGAGGACACCCGCTCGATGTGCTGCAGGCTGCGGCTGGACCTGCGCGGCCTGGAGGGTCACAGGGGACTGGAAAAGCGGGGAGGCGGTCTGTTCGGAGCCAACCCCCTCACTGGATCAATCGGCGTGGTGACGATCAACATGCCGCGGCTCGGCTATGTTTCGGCCGACGAAGGCGAGTTTCTCCAGAGGCTGGAAGAGTTGATGGACCTGGCCCGGTCCGCGCTTGAGATCAAACGAAAGATGCTGGAGATGTTCATCGAGAAGAACCTCTATCCTTATACCAAGCACTATCTGCGAGGGGTGCGCGAGCGCTTCGGTCAGTATTGGAAAAACCACTTCTCGACGATCGGGCTTGTCGGCTTGAACGAGGCATGTGTGAACCTTCTGGGAACGAATGTCGGAACCGAGACAGGGCAGCTCTTCGCGCTGCGCGTTCTGGATTTCATGCGCGAGAAGCTGATCGCATTCCAGGAGCAGACAGGAAACAACTACAACCTCGAGGCCACTCCTGCCGAGGGAACGGCGTATCGTCTTGCGAGGATCGACGCGGAAAAGTTCCCGGGTATCCAGTCCGGCAGCGCCCCGTGGGAACCGGGAACGGAGGGAGAGCCCGCGCGATTTCCTTTCTACACCAACTCATCTCAGCTCCCCGTGCAGTATTCAGACGACATTTTCGAGGTGCTCGACCTCCAGGACGAGCTGCAGACCAAGTACACCGGTGGTACCGTGGTGCACTTGTTCGTGGGAGAGGAGATCACGAATCCTCAGAACGTGAAGAAGCTCGTCAAGCTGATCTGCGAACGCTACCATCTTCCCTATTTCACCGTGACACCCACTTTCAGCATCTGCTCCACCCACGGGTACCTCTCGGGGAAACAGGAAACGTGCCCCCACTGCGGCGCCGCATCGGAGGTCTACTCGCGCGTGGTCGGCTACCTGCGCCCGGTGAATCAATGGAACGAGGGCAAAGTGGAAGAGTTCAAGGAACGGAAGACCTTCAAGCTGGCCTGAGCCTGCTCGCAGAGGCATTCACGTGGTGATCGGCGGATTTCAGAAATTCTCCCTGGCTGATTTCCCGGGAAAGATCTCCGCAATCGTCTTCACCCGGGGCTGCAATTTCAGGTGCCCGTATTGTCACAATCCCGAGCTCGTGGATCCAGCGCGCTACGCCGCAGAAATACCGCAGGAAGAAGTCCTGCGCTTTCTCGGCTCACGCACCCGCCAGCTTCAGGGGGTAGTTCTTACGGGTGGAGAGCCTACTCTGCACGATGACCTTCCGTCGTTCCTCGAGAAGATTCGACGGCTCGGATTCGCCGTCAAGCTCGACACCAACGGCAGCAATCCGGAGCTGCTGCAGCGAATCGTCCGGGATTCTCTTGTCGACTATGTGGCCATGGACATCAAGGCGCCCCTTGATGCCTATCCGCGTGTCGCGGGGGTCGCGGTAAACCTGGAAAACATTGAACGGAGCGTGCGCCTGGTGATCGGGTCAGGGCTCCCTCACGAGTTCCGCACGACTTACGAGAGATCCCTGCTCTCGACCGAGGACATGGGGGCCATCGCCGAGCTGGTGCAGGGGTGCGCCCACTATGTCGTGCAGGGCTTCCGCCCGTCCAGGACTCTCGACCCGGCCATGCGCGCCCGTGCCAGGCCCGACCGCGCAAGCCTCCAGGAGATCCGCAAGCTCATGGAGACGAGCCGGGCTCTCTGTGCTCGTCAGGTAGGATGACGCAGCCCCTTCAACCAAGGACGACCTGCTCCGCGGTACAGATCACGTTGTAGAGATCTGCCGCGGTTGCCGCGTCCTCCAGCCGGCCCTCCAGAAAATCGCTTTCGAAAATCCCGGCGATGTGAGAGAGAAGAATCTGGTGGATCCGGGGCGTGTCTGCCGGTGTGAGGAGAATGAACAGGAGATTGATGTCCTCTCCAGGAACCGGCGACGGGAGCGGGGTCTTCATGCGCGCCACGATCACCATGGGGCTCACGAGGCGGGAAAGACGGGCATGAGGGATCGCAAGGCGCCTGCCCACGTAGCTGCTGCCGAGCCTCTCGCGTTCAGCGACAGACATGATGATCGCGTCCCTCGACACGGGAAGGTCCGAAACCTTGATGCGCTGAAGGGCATTGCGGGTCGCGGAAAGGATGCTGGTTCCTTCGATATTCAGAAGCGTATGCTCAGGGCTCAACAAGTCCGAGAGACGGACCGGCGGCTCCGTGGGATACTCCTCCTCTATCGTGCCGATCACCTCTTCCACCGCATCTTCCAGGGTGATAATGCCGGTCCAGCGTCCGTCTTCGGCAAACACGAGCGCCATGTGACACGCCTTTCGCTGCATCTCGGAAAGCCGCTGTTCCAGCGGGTCTTGTTCCTTGAATTGGAGACAGGGTCGGAGAAAAGCCCGCAGCTCGCTGCTGTCCTTTCCCGCGCGCTCGGCGAGAAAGAGGTCCTTGATATGCACATACCCGAGCGGCTTCTCGGGATCCTCGCCTATCAGCGGGTAGCGAGAGAACCGATATTCCGCAACCACGCTGTCATTCTCCGATCTGGACGCCCCCAGGCGGAGGCATCTGACCAGTCGTCGTGCCCGCATCGCATTTCGCACGCTCAAGGTCCCCATGTCGAGAACGTTTTCTATGTGAAGGAGGCGCCGAAACGAGAGCATGCCGCTCGACTGGGACTCGTCGAGTATGATCCTGATCTCCTGCTCGGAGTGGATGCCGTGCCCGGTGACCGGCGGCAGGCGGAAAATGCGGAGAATTCCATTGACAGTGCTGTTGAGCAGCCAGATGGGAGCAATGAAGATGTATCGGAAAACCACCATCGGAAACGCTGTGAACAGGGCGGCCTTCTCGGTCCTTCGAATTGCGACAGATTTCGGTACGAGCTCTCCAATCACGATATGCAGGAACGACACGAGCAGGTAGGCGACCGCAACGGCGATTCCGTGGGCCGTGACTGTCGTAGCTATTCCAGTAATGCCGATCCGTTTTACGACAGGGAACAGGAGCTCGGCAAAAGCGGGCTCACCCACAAAGCCCAATCCGATGCTCGCCAGCGTGATACCCACCTGGCACACGGAAAGGTACTCATCCAGGTGGGCCTGGATCCGCTCCATCGTTTTGCGCTTTCCGGTTGCCCGCTGAGGCGAGAGCCTCGATCTGGGTTGGCCTTGCCTTGACGGCTGCGAACTCGGCAAGCACGAAGAACGCATTGAGAAGAATGAGCAACAAGGCGAGCAGGAGATAGAGCGCCATCATTGGATCAGCCGGGAGACCTCCTGATCACCAGAGTAGATCGCAGCGCGCAGGTTGTGAATGGGGCCAGGGAAGCATCGCAGGATAGACTGGCGGTTTTCCTGCGCCATGGTCAACAGCTTGTCTGGGTCAGAGAACACGAGCAAGAGCCGCCACACCTCAGACGCAGGCCCACGCCCGAGTTTCACGTGGAACTTGACGGTGAAACAACTGCTCGGTTTTCCCGGCCTATCGCGCCGAGCAAATGGCGAGCGTACAGGGAAGGCTTACCGATGGTTTCACGTGGAACTTGACGGTGAAACAACTCGCTTGTAGACTGGCGAAAGCACCATGAATGACTTCGAAGAAGGCTTTCTTCTGGGCGTTCTGGTCGGCGAAGGCCACTTCGGCGGCGATGGCCGCCAGCCCCAGGTGACCCTGCGCATGCACGTACGACACGAAGAGCTCTTCCACTGGCTTGCTGCAAGCGTACCCGGCTCAAAGCTGTACGGCCCGTACCATCACGGAGGCAGGGACTACTATCAGTGGATGGTCCGAGGCAAGGCGCTGCGCGAGGAGTTACTGCCGCTCCTCACGCGTCACATGAATGAAGTAGACGCACATGTCCGAGAGCGGATAATGATCATGATAGACAGGTACAAACTCAAAGAGTAGGGCTTATTCTTCTTCCACGGGCCGTTGGATTCCTGCCCCAACCCGGCCTCCTCCGTCTCTGCTGGCTGTCCTGCCGCGGGCTGCTCATCCTTCACCACCCGCGCGACACCCACCACGACATCGGGCTTCGTGATATTCACGATGTGCACGCCCATCGCGGCCTTTCCGAGTGTTGCGACCTCGGCAAGCCTGAGCTTCAGCGTGTTCCCCTGCGAAGTGATGCACACCAGATCGTCCTTGTCGCTCACGGAGAGAACGCCGACGACCTCGCCGGTCTTCTCAGAGGTCTTGTAGCAGATCTGGCCGCGTGTTCCTCTGCCGTGAGCCGAGAAATTGTCATACTCGGTTCGTTTGCCGAATCCGAACTCGCTCACCAGGAGCAGTTGTTCACCCTTTTGAATCGACGTCACACCCGCCAATTCGTCCTTGTCGGAAAGCCTGATCCCCTGAACGCCGTGTGAAGATCTTCCCATGGCGCGCACCGCCTTCTCGTGGAAACGAAGCGCAATGCCCTTCCGGGTGACCAGCACGACTTCCACCCGCCCCGTGGTGAGCAGAGCGGTGACCAGGCTGTCTCCCGGGTCCAGCTTGATGGCCACGATTCCCCGGGTCTTCGCGTTGGCGAAATCGGAAATCTTCACCTTCTTCACGACGCCCTGCCGGGTAGCCATGAGCACGAACTTGTCGTCGGTAAAATTGCGCTGGCTGACAACGGCGGTGATCTCTTCCTCGCTGCCAAGGGAGAGCAGCACCTTGATGCTCTGGCCCTTCGCCTGTCTGCTGCTTTCAGGGATTTCGTGCACTTTGACCCAGTACGCTTTGCCCTGGTTCGTGATGAACAGCACGTAGTCGTGCGTGGAAGCGATGAAGAACTGCTCGACGAAATCGTCCTCTTTCAGTACGGCGGACGACGAGCCTTTGCCGCCCCTCCCCTGCCGCCTGTAGGCAGTGACGGGAATACGCTTGATGTAGCCGCGGTTGGAAATGAGGATGACCATGTCCTCTTCGGTGATCAGGTCCTCGACATTGATCTGCTCGGCCTCTTCTTCCACGATCTCCGTCCGTCTCTCGTCCCCGAACTTCTTCGAAATCTCGGCAGTCTCCTCTTTCACGACGCCAAGAATCTTCGATTCACTGGACAGGAGGTCTTTCAAATGCTCGATGAGGGCGAGCACCTCGTTCAGCTCCTCGACGATCTTCTGCACTTCCAGGCTGGTCAGGCGCTGCAGACGCATGTCCAGAATGGCCTGCGCCTGCTTCTCCGAAAAGGCGAATCGCGCCATGAGATTCACCCGCGCGGACTCGACGTTTTCCGACTTCTTGATGATGGCGATCACTTCGTCGATGTTTTCGAGGGCGATCTTCAGCCCTTCCAGTATGTGGGCGCGCTCCTCCGCCTTCGTGAGGTCGAACCTGGTTCTGCGGGTGACCACTTCCTTGCGGTGCGCGATGAAGTGCTCGAGCATTTGCTTCAGGGAGAGCGTCTGCGGAAGCCCGTTGACGAGCGCCAGGCTGATGACACCAAAGGCGGTCTGAAGCTGCGTATGCGCAAAGAGCTGGTTCAGGATGACCTTGGGTGCGACGCCTTTTCTCAGATCGATGACGATCCGCATGCCGCGCCTGTCCGATTCGTCGTTCAGGTCGACGATCCCGTCGATCTTCTTCTCTTTCACCAGATCGGCGATACGCACGATCAAGGCTGATTTGTTCACCTGGTAGGGTATCTCGGTGACGATGATCGAGTCCTTCCCCGAGCTCCCGCTTTCCACCGATACCCTTGCTCTGACAATGATCTTGCCCCTGCCGGTCAGATAGGCATCCCGGATTCCTTTTCTGCCCAGGATGATCCCTCCCGTGGGAAAGTCAGGCCCTCGCACCGCCTTCATGAGCTCTTCGGGAGCTGCCTGGGGATTGTCGATCAGAATTGCGACGGCGGAGCAGATCTCCGTCAGGTTTTGTGGCGGAATGTTGGTGGCCATGCCGACGGCGATTCCGCTGGATCCATTGGCAAGAAGAAACGGAAAAGCCGCGGGCAGGACGAGGGGCTCTTCCTGGGATCCATCGTAGTTGGGCCCGAAATCCACCGTTTCCTTGTTGATGTCCCGCAGCATCTCCTCCGCGATGCGGTTCATCCGCGCCTCGGTGTATCGCACGGCAGCGGGCGGATCGCCGTCAATGGAGCCGAAGTTGCCCTGGCCGTCGACCACCGGGTAGCGCATGTTGAAATCCTGGGCCAGGCGGACCAGGGAATCGTAGATGGCCATGTCGCCATGGGGATGGTATTTTCCAAGGACGTCCCCGGTAATCCTCGCGCACTTCTTGTAGGGCCTGTCGGCGTGCAGCCCCATCTCGTTCATGCCGAAGAGGATCCGCCGATGAACGGGCTTCAATCCGTCACGGACGTCCGGAAGGGCGCGCGACACGATGACCGACATCGCATAGTTGAGATAAGAGGTCTTGACCTCATCTTCGATCGCCATTGAAATGGTGCGGGATTTCACGTCAGACACGATTCGGTCTCCCTCTCAGGACTACACGTCGAGGTTTGTCACGGCGAGCGCATTGTCCTCGATGAACTTTCTTCTGGGCTCCACGTTTTCTCCCATGAGAGTCGTGAAGATCTCTTCCGCCTCGACGCCGTCTTCCAGCATCACGTGCATGATGCTGCGCTTTTCAGGGTTCATTGTGGTTTCCCACAGCTGCTCGGGATTCATTTCACCAAGCCCCTTGTAGCGCTGGATGTTCGCCTCGCCCTCTGTCTTGCCGTGCCGGGCGAGAATCTCATCCTTTTCCTTGTCGTCGTACGCGTACTGCACCTGCTTGTTGAACTCGATCTTGTACAGAGGCGGCATGGCAATGAATACGTGGCCGCGCTCGAGCAGCTCCCTCATGTAGCGGAAGAAGAATGTCAGCAGAAGCGTCCGGATGTGGGAACCATCCACGTCCGCGTCGGCCATGATGATGATCTTGCCGTAGCGGAGCTTGGAAAGGTCGAACTGGGCCCCGACACCGGCACCCAGTGCGGAGATGATGGGAAACAACTTGTCATTCGTGAGCACCTTGTCGATCCGCGTCTTCTCCACGTTCAGCATTTTGCCCCAGAGCGGCAGGATGGCCTGGAATACCCGGTCCCGTCCCTGCTTGGCACTTCCTCCCGCGGAGTCTCCCTCGACGATGTAGAGCTCGCACTTGGCCGGATCATCCTCGGAGCAGTCGGCCAGCTTGCCGGGCAGCCCGGAGTTTTCAAGAAGTCCCTTCTTCCGAGTGAGCTCCCTGGCTTTCCTCGCCGCCTCCCGGGCCTTCGCGGCCATGATCGATTTGTCCAGGATCCTCTTCACTACCTCGGGATTCTCGTCGAAAAAAAGCGTGAGGCGGTCGTAGGTGAGACTCTCTACTATGCCTTTCACTTCTGAATTGCCGAGGCGCGCCTTAGTCTGTCCTTCGAATTGGGGCTCCGGGACCTTCACGGAGATGACGGCGGTCATTCCCTCCCGTACGTCTTCCCCGCTCAGGTTCTCTTCGAGCTTCTTTGAGAGATTCAGCTTCTTGAGATAGTCATTCAGACAGCGCGTAAGGGCGCTCTTGAACCCGATGAGATGGGTGCCGCCTTCCCGTGTGTTGATGTTATTAGCATAAGTGAAGATGGTTTCGTTGAATCCGTCGTTGTACTGAAGGCCGATCTCCACCCTGGTATGATCCCGCTCGCTGTCGAAATAGACGGGCTCCTGGTGTATCAGCTCCTTGTTCTTGTTCAGGTACTCGATGAAAGACTTCACCCCTCCGTCGAAGTGAAAGATGTGGCTTTTTTTCGGAAGCGTGCGCTCGTCCGCCACGGTGATGTGGATCCCTTTGGTGAGAAAGGCCAGCTCGCGCAGACGGTTCGAAAGAAGGTCGAAGCTGAACTCGATGTCCTCGAAAATTTGCTTGTCGGGCTTGAAGCGAGTCACCGTTCCCTGCTTGGCCGTGTCCGATGTGACTGCAACCGGGCCCTCGGGAACGCCGCGAAGGTACCGCTGGTGATGCAGCTTGCCGTCCCTGTGGACATCGACCTCGCACCACTCGGAAAGGGCGTTGACCACCGAGGCTCCGACGCCGTGCAGGCCTCCGGAGACCTTGTACGTGTTTTTGTCGAACTTGCCGCCGGCGTTCAGCTTGGTCATTACGACTTCGAGGGCACTCACCTTTTCCGTGGGATGAATGTCCACGGGTATTCCGCGACCATCGTCCTCCACGGTGACCACATTGCCCTTCGAGAGCAGAACGTAGATCGACGTGCAGGCTCCGACCAGAGCCTCGTCG
This sequence comes from uncultured Spirochaetota bacterium, assembly GCA_963734545.1. GTDB lineage: Bacteria > Spirochaetota > Spirochaetia > SZUA-6 > Fen-1364 > Fen-1364. The sequence continues at coordinate 347,406 of CAVTHO010000005.1, forward strand.
ATGGAATTGTCGACGATTTCGAAAACGAGCTGGTGCAGACCATCCAGGCTGGTGGAGCCAATGTACATGCTGGGGCGCTTTCGAACGTGCTCCAGACCTTTGAGAACCTGAATATTGTGTGCGCTGTAGCTTTCGTGCATGGGATGGGAGTATGGCCCCACTTGACGGTACGAAGAATTGGGGAAAAAATCAACCCATCCGCGAGTTTGCGGGTTTACTTGCGTGAGTTTACGCAGTTCATCCGCGAGTTTGCGGGTTTGCTTGCGCGAACTTGCGTAGTTAGTCCGCGAATTTGCGGGGTTCATTCGCATGCCTGCGCGTTTACTCCGCATACACACCAACCTCATTCGCTCGCCGGTCCGCAGGTTCAAGCTGGTCATTTTTTGCTTGCCTGATTCTTCCGGATGGGCTACAATGGCCTCACCAAAGCCTGTGTGTATAAACTGTGGATAGACCATGAGGATTTCTATCGAGCAAACTGGGGTAGAGTGTAACGCTCTCAGTGATACAAAATGTTATATGCTTTTGGAATCTCGCAATTTAATTTCTTTCCTTAAAAGTACTTGCGTTAGGCGACTTTCACCCGTCGATCTTCCCCGAGGCCTTCCCGCGAGATTCCCGGCTTTTTGGCTCCATGACGGAGAAGCCGGGAATGTTAACAACCTGTGCATAAACTGGCGATAAGAAGGGGAAAATCCCATGGAGACGGGCAAGCGTAGCTACGAGGCCTTCTGGAAACAGGCCGCAAAAGAGGTTGCTCAGAACATTTCCGAGCAGGAGTTCGCCACCTGGTTCCGCGGGATCGAGTACGCGGGCAGCGGGGACTCCCAAATCACCCTTTCCGTCCCCTCGTCATTTGTGAAAGACCAGTTTTCGCAGAGATATCTCACGCAGGTGGAGGAGAAGCTGGCAGAACTTGCTGGTCACGAGCTCACTGTGAAGTTTTCCATACAGAAAAAGACCACGGGCCGCGCAGGCCACGAAGAAATCTCGAAAGGCCAGAAAGCAGAGGACGCGGGAACCCGCAAACGCCAGCACCCTCAGCTTAACAAGGAGTACACATTCGAGAGATTCATAATCGGGGAATCCAACTCTTTTGCGGCAAATGCCGCGCTCGCCATCTCCAGGAACCCCGGAACCGGCTACAATCCCTGCCTCATTTACGGCGGGGTCGGCCTTGGAAAGACACACCTCGTTCAGGCCATCGGCAATTCGGTCTACCGCGAGTTTCCGGATCTGAAAGTGGCCTATGTGACCGTGGAGACCTTTGCCAACGAGTTCATCCTTTCGATCCAAAAGAAGACCGGGCACCAGTTCAAGAACAAGTACCGGCTGGTGGACGTCCTTCTGATCGACGACATCCAGTTTCTTGAAGGCAAGGAAGGGACCCAGGAGGAGCTGTTCCACACCTTCAACGCGCTCTACGACGCCAACAAGCAGATGGTCTTCACGTCGGATCGGCCGGTATCAGAAATCCGCAGCCTCTCCGACAGGCTGCGCAGCCGGTTCGAAAGAGGCCTGAACGTCGACCTGCAGCCGCCCAACTACGAGACACGTATCGCCATCCTCAACCGGAAGGTCGAGGAGAAGAAGGTGAAGATACTCGACGAGGTCGTCGAGTTGATCTGCCGCAATATCAACACGAACGTAAGAGACCTCGAGAAAGCTCTCACCAAGCTCATAGCCTACGCGGAGCTGGTCAACAAACACATCACGCTGGATATCGCGCGGCAACAGCTCAAGGACTTTTTCGCGCAGCCCAGCCAGAAGAGCATCACCATCGAGCTGATCCAGAAGATCGTTTCCGACTATTTCGGACTGTCCTACAAAGACCTGCGCGGAAAACGCAGGACCAAGGCAGTGGCATTCCCGCGGCAGGTGGCAATGTACCTCTCCCGGGAGCTCACCGAGTATTCGACCACAGAGGTCGGCGCGGAGTTCGGGGGCAGGGACCATACGACGGTCATGCACGCCCGGCAGAAGATAGAGGACAGAATGAAGCTGGACCCGAATCTCGAACCCACGCTCCAGGGGCTGGTCAAGAGAATCAAGGAAAACAATGCATAATGCCTGGGGACACCCTGTGCATAGCCGACACCAAATGACCCCTTTGTCTGAGGACTGCTCTGTTGACAGGAAGGCTGTCATTGTGCGAAATCGCGATGAGGGAAAGAAAAGAATGGCGCATGTGGGCAACCTGGGGAAAAGCGGACGCGGTTGTGCCGGAAGACATCTCGTTCACCAGACAGGAATTGGGCTGCTTATCCACAAGTCACCGGTGCCTACCGGTACTACCGGTATTCTAGAATTCATTAAAAGCTAGGATAAGAAGGAGACGAATATGAAATTCACCTGCTCGCGTGACGACCTTCTCAAGGAGATTTCGATAGCACAGGAGGTCATATCCTCCAAGAACTCCCTTTCAGTTCTCTCCAACGTCCTGCTGACAGCCGGAAAGGGTGCCGTGAAGCTCCAGGCCACGGACCTCAAGGTCGGATTCGAAACGAGCCTTCCCGTGGATGTCGTGCAGGAGGGAACGACGACGGCCTTCTGTGACAAGTTGTTGAATATCCTGAGGTCTCTCCCGGAAGGAGAGGTGGAACTGGAGCAGGCTGATCCGACCATGCTCCGTATTCGACCGCTTTCGAAGAAAGTCGATTTCCAGCTTCGCTGCATTCCTTCAGACAAGTACCCCGAGCTTGCGCGCGCTTCCGAGAATATGTATTTCGACTTTCCCCAGAAAGACTTCATCGAAATGGTGTCCAAGACCCTGTTTGCGGTCTCGGATGACGAGACCCGATATTTCATGAACGGGATATTCCTGGAAAAACGGGATGACAACCTGATCATGGTTGCCACGGATGGCCGGCGCCTCTCCTATATCTCCCGTCGCATTCCGGTGCGCATGGAGAATCTGAAAGGTGTCATCCTGCCCCCGAAGATCCTCACGATCGTGAGAAAGCTCTCCTCGGGAGAGGGTTCGCTTTCACTCGCCCTGACGGATAAGAACGTTTTTGTCCGCATGGGAGCCACACATCTCTCCTCGAATCTCATCGACGGTCAGTTCCCCGACTACCGAAGGGTCATTCCCGACGCCCAGAAGTACAGGGCATTCGTGGAAAAGAAGGCGCTCGAAGACGCCCTGCGCCGCGTGTCCCTGCTCGTGGAGCAGAAGTCACGCAAGGTTGTGTTCTCCCTTGCGGACGGGGCTCTCACTGTCTTTTCCAAGGAGAGCGAGCTGGGCGTTGCGACGGAAGAGCTTCCCTGCGAGTACGAGGGGCCCGAGATGTCCTTCGCCGTGAACTGCCTGTACATGAGCGAGCCGCTGCGCGAGCTGGCAGTGGAGAAGGTTCTCCTGGAGTTCAGCGACGTGAACAAGGCCATCACCCTCAAGCCCGTTCCGGAGGACGGTTATACGAACGTCATCATGCCCATGCAGCTGGATTGATGGGCTTTGAGAGGCTGAGGTTCTATAATTTTCGCAATCTGAGAGATCGAGAGCTCGACTGCCGGTCGCGGGAGATCTTCCTCGTCGGGGAAAACGGCCAGGGCAAGACCAACTTGCTGGAAGCGGTACACCTGCTTTCGCTTGGCTCGTCATTTCGGGAGAAACGGGAGTCCGCATTTGTGCGTGACCCTTCGTCAGCCACTGGTCTGCATGGCCGGGTGACGAGCCCCGAGCGGGGAGAAAAGACCCTGTCGCTTCGCTTGTCTCCCGGGCACAAGAAAGAGTTCAGGGTCAACGACAAAGCGCTCGCCGAGCGCCGGGACCTCCTTTCGGAGGTCCTTTGCATTGCGTTTGTCCAGCAGGATATGGATTTCGTGACGGGGGCTCCCGAAGACAGGCGGAGGTTTTTCGACCAGACACTGGTGCTTTCTGACCTCTCGTTCCTGGACTCCCTCCGCGACTACCGGCGCGTGCTCAGAGCGCGGAACCTCTGCCTCAAGGAAGACAGGGAGGATCTCCTTGACGTCTATGATGCGCAGCTCTCCGGCCTGGGCCTTTCCCTGCAGGCCAGGCGGGCCGGGCTCGTCGCGGAGTTCAATGGCGTGTTTTCGCCCCTCTTCCGCGAGATAACGGGCAGCGAAGAGGGCCTGCAAATCCGCTATCGGCCTTCCTGGGGCGGGCTCGGCAATGTGGATGACGTCATGGCCCACCTTGCCGCCCAAAGGACCCGTGATCGTCTGCTGGCGGCCACAACTTCGGGTCCTCACCGGGATGCCTGCTCCTATATTCAGGCGGGAAAGGACTACACGCATCTCGCCTCCACGGGGCAGCTTCGGCTCTGTGCCCTGGTGCTCCGTGTTGCCCAGGCCCGATTCCTGGCAGACAGGACCGGCCGCAAGCCGATCCTGCTGCTGGACGATGTGCTCCTCGAGCTCGATCCCGTCCGGAAAAGGGAGTTCATTGCCCGGTTCCCCCCCTATGAACAAGCCTTCTTCACTTTCCTGCCCGACGAAAGCTGGCAGTCTTTCAGGACACCCGATACCCTGGTGCTCACGGTCGCAAATGGAGATTTTCTGCCGTGAAGAAAGTCGGCGAAATACTCAAAGACTTCCTCCGGGAGAAGGGCTGGCTGGCGGGAAATCCGTACGAGCCGCTCTTCGCGGAGTGGAAGCTGATTGCCGGTGAGGCCCTGGCGGGACATTCGCGCCTGGTGGATGTGCAAAACGGCATACTCCTGGTGGAGGTGGACCACCCGGGGTGGCTGCAGATGCTGCAGCTTCGCAAGGCCTCCATCCTGGCTGCAGCCAGACGCACGGCTCCCCTGGCAAGCGTGGAGGGCATCAGGGTGCGCCTTGGCGGGGGCGACCATTGACAGAGAGGCGTCAATCACCCTATATTCTCGGGGATATCCCTTTGATAAGAACACCTGCTCGTCAGGATAACCAAGGAGCATTTTCCAGATGAAACGAACCTACCAGCCCAGCAAAACCAAAAGGACGAGAAAGTTCGGTTTTCGGGCGCGCATGGCCACCAAGGGCGGACGGCTCGTTCTGAAGCGCAGGCGCGCAAAGGGACGTGTCAAGCTCACGGCCTCGGATGAGAAGAAGCCTTACTAGACAGGAAAGACTCCGCAGAAGCAGGGATATCAAAGGGTTGTTCACCGCGGCGAAGCGGATCGAGTCGCGCGGGCTGAAGCTCCTGTACAAGAACAACGGCGGTCCTGCCACACGGTTTGCGGTCGTGGTGGCACGGGGATGCGGCGGAGCAGTCAGGAGAAACCGGGAGAAGCGGATCACCCGGGAGGCTTATCGGTCTCTCAAGGAGTTCGTGGTCCCCGGCACTGACCTGCTTTTCCTGATCACCCGGTTCGGCGCGCAGTTTGCCGAAAGGCGCTCCCTCATGGAGCAGCTGCTCGGCCGCGCGGGCCTGCGAAGCAGAGCGGATTGAGAAGGCAGTGAGGTTCTTCGCGGTTCTCCTCATTACGATCTACCAGAAAATCATATCTCCCGCGTTCCCCCCTTCCTGCCGCTATGTTCCCACTTGCTCCCAGTACGCAAAGGAAGCAATCGTCAAGCACGGTTTTTTGAAGGGATCGTACCTCGCCGTCCGGAGACTTCTCCGGTGTCATCCATTTCATGCGGGCGGGTACGACCCGGTTCCCTGAGAAGAAGGAATTATGGACAGTAAGACAATTCTAGCCGTCGTGATCTCGGTGGTCATCATCGTCGCGAGCATGGTGCTCACGCCGGTGCTCTTTCCGCCGAAGCCCACGGTACCCGAGACGACGCAAAGCAGCGCTCCTAAACCCGCCGCGACGGAAGGTGGTCAGGGAGCACAGGTGACCCAGGCTCCCGCGCCGCAGCCCGCCCAGGCGCAGGCCGCGCAGCAGGCGCCCGCCGCCACGAGCGCGCTCACAGCTGCCGTGACGGGGAAGGTGGTCCCGCTGCCGGAGTCGGCCCCACCCTCCTCTCAGCCGAGGTCCATAGAGAGAGATACCGATCTCTACACGCTGACCTTTTCCAGCAGCGGCGCCACGCTTTCTTCCGTAAAGCTGAAGAAGTACAAGAACCTGGACGGGACACCGGTGGAGATGGAGTTGCTGCCGAAGACCGAGACGGCGGGCACTCTTCCGTTCGCCATTGCATTCGGTGACTACAAGGCGGAACAGCTCAATGTCCCCTTTGTGCTGACCGAGCGGAGCGATGCGAAGCAGTCCACATTCGATTTTTCCCGGACATTCCTTTCCCCGACCGGAGTGCCGTTCACCCTGCACAAGACATACCTGTTCGACAAGGACGAGTATCTCTTCGAGCTGCGCGTCACGATCGAAAACTCGGTGAACGATTTCCCCGCGCTGGATTTCAACGGGTTCGCCTACACGCTGACCTTGGGACCCCAGATCGGGCCTCACTACGTGAAGCTGGACAATACGCACGACTCACGCAATTACGCGTTCTACGCAGACGGCAAGCGGCAGGACCCCAAAGTGGGCATGGGGCAGGTGAAGGAGCTGGACAAGAAGGTGACCTGGGCCGGTATCGTGGGCAAGTACTTTACCGCCATCGCGGTCCTGGATGCCACCGACTACAAGCTCGTGTACGATTCGCGCAAGATCGCGGACGGGTTCGACCACTCCGCCATCTCTTTCCAGCGGCCCGTGTTGAAGAGCGCGAAGACAACGGACACGTTCCGTTTCTACATGGGGCCGATGAAGAAGGAGATCCTGGCGAACTACAACGACTCCGCCAAGAATGCGTTCGGCATCTCCGGTCTGCATGCGGACGAGGTGGTCACCTCGTCGATACTCATCGGGTGGCTGGCCACACTGATGAAGTATATCCTGGACTTCTTTTATCTCCTCATCCCCAACTATGGAATCGCCATCATCCTTCTCACGATTCTCACGAAGGTCGTCTTTCTCCCGCTGACCTTCAAGAGCTCAGAGTCAATGGCCAAGATGGCCACCCTGAATCCCAAGATGACGGAGATCCGGACCCGGCTGAAGGGCAAGCCGGACAAGATGAACCAGGAGATTGCAGAGCTGTACAAGCGGGAGAAGATCAACCCGCTTTCCGGCTGTCTGCCGCTTCTCCTCCAGATGCCTGTCTTCTTTGCACTGTACAACCTGCTGCAGAGCCATTTCGAGCTGCGCGGCGCGATGTTCATTCCGGGCTGGATTCCCGATCTCTCCGCACCCGAATTCATCCTGACCTTTCCCTTTGCCATCCCCCTCGTGGGCTGGACAGCGCTTCGATTGCTGCCGCTGCTGATGGTGGCGAGCCAGATCCTGTCAAGCAAGTTCACGCAGCCATCGGGCGCGCCGCAGCAGGGCGGCGCCCAGGCAAAGCTTTTCGCTTACGCGCTGCCCATCGTGTTTCTCTTCATCCTCTACGATATGCCTTCAGGTCTGGTGCTGTACTGGACCGTCCAGAACATCCTTTCCACGGCCCAGCAGGTGTACATCAACCGGCTGCGCAAGAGGAAGGAGGAGGAGTCGGGTCAGACTCCGGTCGTGGTGAAGGCGAGCGTCAAGACGGGTGAGAAGTCCGGTATCAGGACGGGGAAATAGGGGCTGGGTACAGCCAAGAAGGGGCTGGGTACAGCCAAGAAGGGGCTGAGTACAGCCAGCACGGAGCATTCCAGGTCCAAGGAGACTGACATGATAGTGAAAGAGTTCGAGGGGAAAAACGAGAAGGAAGCCATCGACAGGGCCATCGAAGAGCTGGGTCTCGACAGGAATGAGATCGATTTCGAGATCGTGGAAACAAAGCGGCCCGGAATCCTCTTCCGCGGCGGCAAGGTGAAGATCAGGGTACATCTCACCGAGGAACCGGACGAGATGGATGAGGAGGGCGACGCCGCGGAGCCGGGCAATGAGCTCGGCGGCCGAAAGCCTTCTCCCCGGCCGGCCCCTGCCGCGATAAACGGCGAGTTCGAAGGGAAAGTCATCGACTTCACGGTCGGTCTTCTTGACCGGATGGGCTTCCCCGCCGCGGTCAAGGTGAATTTCCGGGAGGAAGGCCGGGTCGGGCTCGACATCGAGAGCGACGGCTCGGGCATCCTCATCGGCAAACAGGGCAAGACCCTCGAGGCCCTGCAGTTCATCGTCAATCTCGCCGCCGGCCGCATGGATACAGAGCCGACCAGAATCGTATTGGACACGCAGGACTACCGGAGCCGCCGGGAGCGAAGCCTGATTCGCATGGCAAACCAGGTTGCCGAGCAGGTGCGGAGAAGCAAAGGATCGCAGCTTCTTGAGCCTTTGAATCCCTTCGAGCGAAGGCTCATCCATACATCCCTTGCGCGCTACGGGGACATCGAGACGGTGAGCGAAGGGGATGGCCTGTACAAGCGCATCAGGGTGATCTGGCGCAATGAGCGGGATGGCCGCCGGGAGTAGACAATGCCGATCTTCGAATACGAATGCCGGGAATGTCGGAGCTCCTTCGAGCTCCTTGTGCGATCGGACACGACCATCGCGTGCCCGACCTGCGAGAGCGCGCGCGTCGTGAAGAAGCTGAGCCTGTTTGCCGCGCACGTAAAAAGGGCGGAGGGCGCCCTGCCGAGCTGCCACACCGGCGGCCGCGGGTGCGACCTTGGCAGGTGCGGCTCCGGCTTCTGCGGCGTGGACTGATCGCAAAGCCCTGTTGAATCGGCAGCTTCCCGCAAGGCCGCGCGGGAGGCACGTCCGCCCGGCGGGCCGCCTCCGCTCCTGTTCCGCCATTCCAGTTGCTTCTGAAGTGTTTCCCTCCTGACGCACGTCGAAAGATTTGACACCTCAGTATGCCCCGAGTATCGTGGGAAGGTGATTGACCGCGGGATTGCCGCGCCATTGGAGAAACGATCCAGCAGATGACGGATGAGCAGATCATCGGCCGTGTGCGAGGCGGCGAAACCCGAATGTTCGGCGAGCTCGTCCAGCGCTATCAGGACCCGGTGTTCGGCATGGCGCTGCGCTTCGTCGGCGGCCGCGGGGACGCTGAGGATGTTGCCCAGGAGGTCTTCCTGCGCGCATACCGGGGCCTGGACGGCTTCAAGGGAGAGGCGAAGTTCTCTACCTGGATCTATCGCATTACCTTCAACCTCTGCGCCGACTGGCTGCGAAGGAACAGGAGGGCTGACCGGAGAGCCGTGACGATAGAAGAAGCCGGCGAGGTGGCGGACGGCCGGGTGAACCTGGAGGAAGGGATGCTGGAGACGGAGAAGCGGGACAAGGTCAGGAGAGCGCTGGATCGTCTTGACGAGAGGTACCGCAGCGTCGTCGTGCTTCTCTACTATCAGAAGATGTCCTATGAGCAGATTGCCGCGGTCCTCGCGCTGCCTGTGAAGACCGTGGAGACACGCCTGTACAGGGCTCGAAAGATGCTGCGGGAGAGTCTGGAGCGCGGCGAAGAGGGAGGCGTTGCATGAGATGCGCACAGGTGGACCGGCACGTGGAGCGTTTCGTTGATGGGGCGTTGGTCACCTCGCTGGCGGAGCGGATCGAGGCGCATGTCCGGTCCTGCACGCGATGTGCCGCCCGGATTGATGCGGCGCGCGCGCTGCTGAAGGGATTCAGGGCGCCCCCGGACCGCGCACCGCCGGGGTTTGCCGCGCGTGTGATGGATGCGGTGTACCGAGAGGCCCTTGCAGGCGGACCCCGGCGGGCCGTCTCGGAAAGCCCGAGGGCATTCCCGTCTCGCATGCCTGCCCTGATCTATCGCAGGCTGGGTCTGAGCTTCGTGCTGACCGCGGGCGTTCTTGCCGCGAGCCTCTTCATCCCCCGCGCGGCCTACCCCGGCCTGCTCGGGACAGGATCCGTGGCCGCAGTGCTCTCCCGGGAAAGCAGCGTCGCGGTGCGGGACGCGCTGAACGGGGCCGATTCCGCCGTGCGGGGCATCCTGCGCGAGCAGGCAGATGGAGGAAGCGTACGATGACGTGCATGAATCATTTGAAGACCGAGGCCGTGGCGAACTGCGCAGAGTGCGGAAGGTCTTTCTGCGCCGCCTGCATCGTTGAGCTCGACCAGAGGAGCTGGTGCCGGGATTGCCTTGCCAGAATCGTGAGCAGGACCGGGGCCGGCGCGCGCGTGCATCCGGGGTGGCGGAAACTTGTTGCGGCGCTTCTCAGCATCGTGCCGGGGGCGGGACACATGTTCCTGGGCCTCATAGGCAAGGGCTTCACTCTCATGGGCCTTCTCTTTGTTTCGGTCTTTCTCATCATCCTCTACTCCGACGCCACCGGCATGTACTGGCTGACCGCCTACCTGATCCCGACCCTTTCCGTGCTCTTTCTGTCCTATGCGGTCTTTGATGCCATGGCCATTTCCGACGCGCGGAGGAGCGGGAGGGAGCTGCCCGCGACCGATGACGATACCATGAATGCGGTCTGGGAGAAGGTTCTCATGAACCGGCGCACCGGCGGCTGGGTCCTGCTCATGGCCGGAATCGTCGGCATCCTGCACCTGTTCTCCGAGCCTCTCAATCTGTGGACCCGGACCGTGCTCGCCTTGCCCTTCCCCCTCACCGGGCTGGTCATTCCGGTGATCCTGCTGGTTCTTGGTATCCTCCTGCTGCAAAGAAGCCGAAAATAACAGCAGGTAAGAGAACATGCAGAAGACCGGTATCGCGGTCTGGGACCAGGTCGAGATAGCACAAAGAATATGCGCGGCGTGGCGCTTCCCCCTGCGGAGCATCTGGGTGGAGCGCATCGAGATGGAGTGGCATGCGCTGTCGCTGCCGGAGCCGGGAGACAGGGCGGAAGCGCGCAGCATGTTCATCCCGCGCACGCAGAAGCCGACGTCCTCCCAATGGCGGCACTACCTTCACCGGGAAGGTGATCTCGTCCAGCCGACCCCGGTGCTCCCGGACAGGCCCATGGTGGTGCGTCCCGACCGGGCACTCACCCTCCTGCCGGGGCAGAACACGATATTCTTTCTCGAGATCCCTGTCTGGTTCAGGCTCTCCACGATCGGACCCCGGGCCGCGCGGATATTCGAGGAACCTCTCTGCGTGCTCACGCGCACGTGGTTCGGCGACCCGGTGACGGGCGAGCTCTGCTGGGGCCTCGCGGCCCGCCTGCATCATTCCATCGACTCGGTGGAGCCTTCCGCCTGGAATGCCGTGTGCCCGCTCATGATCGAAAACGATTCGGACACCGACCTCGATTTCGAGAAGATCTGCCTCCACGTGGAGAACCTCAGCATTTTCCGGGGGACGTTGCGCCTCTGGTCCAACAGTCTGAATGTGATTTTCAAGGGTCCCGACCAGGCCACACAGATCGAGATCGTGCACGCGCCGCCGGCCTTCGAGCCCGGGCTTGCGCTGGCCAGCGCTGCCCGACAACCGGCGGCGGGCTGGAACATACGGAAGACCTTCGGCATGCTGAAGTATTTCACGGACTTCTGAGGACACCACAGGGATGATTCAGCAAATCGCGACATGGCTGCAGTCGATTTCTCCCGAGGTCCTGACAAAGGCGCTGCGGGTCACCCTGACGATCCTGCTCGGGCTGTTCGTGGTCAGGGTGCTGGCCGTGGTGACGCAGCGCTTCATCATGCGCAAGTCGACTGCCCAGAGGCAGATGATCGCGCGCAAGGTCATCAGCTACACGGGCTTTTTCCTGGTGCTGATGGGAGTGCTCAGCGAGCTGGGTCTCAAGCTCACCGCCCTCCTGGGCGCGGCAGGGATCGTGGGGATCGCGGTCGGGTTCGCCTCCCAGACGAGCGTGTCCAACATCATCAGCGGTCTCTTCCTCATCTCTGAAAAGCCTTTCGGCGTGGGTGATGTGATCAGGATAGGGAGCACCACCGGGATCATACAGTCGATCGACCTTCTCTCCATCAAGATCCGCACATTCGACAACATGTTCGTGCGCATCCCGAATGAAAAGATTCTCAGCTCCGAAGTGACGAACATCACGCGATTTCCCATTCGGAGGATGGACATCGTGTTCCAGGTGGCGTATGACCAGGATCTCTACAAGGTGCACGAGCTTCTTGCGAGGATCGCGCGCGACAACCCCTGGAGCCTGGACGAACCGGTTCCCGTCATCCTCTTCTCGGATTTCAAGGAATCGGGGATCGAGGTGCAGCTCGGGCTCTGGTTTGCCAAGAGCGATTTCATGGACCTGAAGAACTCGATCATGAAGGATCTTCCCTCCATATTCGCCGCCGAGGGGGTCAGATTCGCGCACCCCAACCGTCTGGTGCAAATCGTGGAGGGATCCGCCGCTACCTCTTGATGATCTGCTCGCGCCGCGGGCCGACGGAGATCCACTTGATCGGGGTACGGATTCTTTTTTCGATGAAGAGAACGTATTCACGCGCGCGCGGCGGAAGGTCCTCGAACCTGCGCACGCCCATGATGTCCGTCTTCCATCCCGGCAGCTCCGCGTAAACGGCCGAAGCCTTGTCCAGGAGCCGGGAGACAGGGAAAGCGCCCGTCGTTTTTCCGTCGATTGTATAGTCCGTGCACACGGGGATCGTGTCCTTGTAGCCCAGGACGTCGAGATTGGTGAGAGCTGCCTCGGTCGCCCCCTGGACCCGGCAGCCGTAAGAGGTCGCCACGCAGTCGAACCAGCCCACCCTGCGGGGTCTTCCGGTCGTGGCGCCATACTCTCCCGCGTCCCCGCCGCGCCTTCTCAGTGTCTCTTCTTCCTCGCCGTGCAGCTCGGTGACGAACGGTCCGGCCCCCACGCAGCTCGAGTATGCCTTTGTCACGGCCACCACCCGCGTGATGGCCCATGGAGGCAGCCCGGCCCCTACCGCACCGAAGCCTGCCAGCGGCGAGGAGGATGTCGGGTAGGGATAGATCCCGTGATCGGGGTCGCGGAGCGTTCCGAGCTGACCCTCGAGGAGGATCGTTTTTCCCGCCTCCACGGCGTCCGTGAGGAGAGTGGTCGTGTCGGCAACATAGGGGGCCATCCTGTCACGCACGGCCGCCACCTGCGCCATGATCTCCTCCACGGAGAGCGGCGGCTTGCCGTAGAGCTTTTCCAGCACCACGTTTTTCTGCACAAGGGTCTTGGCGAGACGCGCCCGCATGAGAGGCTCGTCGAACATCTCGTTCACCTGCAGCCCGAGCTTCAACGCCTTGTCCGCATAAAACGGGGCGATGCCGGATTTGGTCGAACCGAAGCTCTCTTTTCCCAGCCTCTCCTCTTCCAGTGAATCAAAGAGGATGTGATGGGGCAGGAGCACCTGGGCGCGCTCGGACACCCGGACGTCCGGCCGGGGCACGTCCCGTGCAAGAAGCTTCTCGATCTCGGAAAGAAATGCGCCGACATTCACCGCGACGCCCGGACCCAGTATGTTGATCACCCCGGGATAGAAGACCCCGGAAGGCAGGAGGTGCAGCGCGAACTTGCCGAACTCGTTGATGATCGTGTGCCCCGCGTTGTTCCCGCCCTGGTAGCGGACGACGAAATCCACTTCACGTGCCAGGTAATCGGTGATTTTGCCTTTTCCCTCGTCACCCCAATTGGCCCCCACAACCGCAATGACCGGCATCATGCCCCCCTTCCCGCGCGAGGCCTCATGGTACAGGAATGAGCGGCGCGTGCAAAGGCAGGTACCTACTGAGGCGGGGCCGGAGTCGGCGGGGCCGGAGTCGGTTCAGCAGGCGGAGACGGCGGCGGCGAGGGAGACGGTTCAGGAGGAGGCGGTGTCGGCAGCGCAGGACGCGGAGCCGTGAGCGCGGCAAGGGCCGCATTCAGCTCCGGAATGAAAAGGGAGCCCGGGTGGTCCTTTATTGCCGAGGTGAGGAAAGCGGTCTGCTGCGTAAGGTTTTTCGAGGCCGCGGCGAGCTGGAGAAGGATGGCAGCCTGGACGTCGTCCGGATTCGATGAAACCCCCTCGTTTCGCAGATAGACGTTTCGAAGGAGTATCTTCGCCGTTGCGTCGAAGCCGGTGACCCTGATGAAAGACATGCCGCCGGTCTCCGAGGCGATGGCGACGATGCTCAACCGGGGGATCGTGGAAGTAGTGGCAGCCGTGTTGTTCGGGGCCTCGTAGATGGCGGCGGTGTCCGTGGTGACGACGGCGAGGATGGATTTCGATATCACGAGATCCGCCCGTACCCATCCCTCGCTGCCCGTGTCCCGCTTGACCGGCATGAAATCACGTTCCTTTCCGGCTTGAACGGCCTTGGTCGCCTGGCCAAGGAGCGCGAGCTTCTCCCCGATCGGCAGGGTTCCTCGGGGAATGAGCGCCCCCTGCTCCATGCTGAACAGGGGCAGATCCGCCATGATGACAAAGGCGCTTTTCGCGTCCGCCACGACCGATGGGGGGACCGGGCGCGCAGGTTTTGGCTGACAGCCGAGGAGGGGAAGGAGAGCGAGGAGCGCGGCGGGGACGAGTGCGCGTCTCATGGTCACCTCCGGGGAAACTTTCTTTCGCGTCACGGTACGGTGATCTTTCCGCGCTGTCAATCCATCCGCGAGCTCTTGCGCGAACTTGCGCAGTTGCGGGTTTCATCCGCGAGCACTTGCGCGAACTTGCGCACGTGCGGGCGAGCGGGCACAAAAAACCCCGGCTCTCGCCGGGGCGTTTTCGTCCGCTGCGGGGCTACTTCGACTTGGCCATTTTCATCAGCAGGTCGACAGTGCGGCAGGAGTACCCCCACTCGTTGTCGTACCAGGAGACGATCTTGAAGAACCTCTTCTCACCCTTCAGATTGTTCTGCAGGGTTGCCAGGCTGTCATAGATGGAGGAACGGTCGTCGTGGATGAAATCCGTGGAGACCACCTCGTCCTTGCAATAGCCGAGGATTCCCTTCAGGTAGGATTCGGATGCCTTCTTCAAGAGTCCGTCGATCTCCTCGATCGAGGTGTCACGTGCGGCGCGGAACGTCAGGTCCACGACGGAAACGTCCGGCGTGGGGACGCGGAAGGACATGCCGGTCAGCTTGCCTTTGACAGCGGGGAGAACCTCTCCCACTGCCTTTGCCGCGCCGGTCGTGGAGGGGATGATGTTGATGGCCGCGGCCCGTCCGCCTCGCCAGTCCTTCTTGGAGGGTCCATCCACTGTCTTCTGGGTGGCGGTGTAGGAGTGGATCGTGGTCATGAGCCCCGTCTCGATCCCGATTCCCTCCTTGAGGAGGACGTGCACGAGCGGTGCGAGACAGTTTGTCGTGCAGGACGCGTTCGATACGATGTCGTGCGTCTTTGCGTCGTATTCGTTGTCATTGACGCCGATGAGAAGGGTCTTGACGTCCCCTTTGCCCGGGGCGGAGATGATGACCTTCTTCGCACCCGCGGCGATATGGCCTTTTGCCTTCTCCGAATCCGTGAACAAGCCGGTGGACTCTATGACGAACTCGACCCCCAGGTCCTTCCAGGGAAGCTGCGCTGGCTCCTTGGTCGCCATGATGCATTTCGTCTTGTTGCCGTTGACGATCAGCACGTCATCTTCCGCCGCACCCGGCGACTTCTCCGTCGCGAGCGTGCCCTTGAACCTGCCGTGGATGGAATCGTACTTGAGCTGATAAGCGAAATACTTCGCCTCGGTGCTGATGTCCACCACCGCCACGACATCGATCTCCTTGCCCAGGAGTCCCTTGTCCACCATGGCGAGGAACATCTGTCGACCGATCCTGCCGAACCCGTTGATTCCGACCTTTACCGCCATTTCCTGTCTCCTTCCGGGAATGTGTGCAAAAAGCCGCGAAACCGCAACGGAGTACCGTGCAAGGCGCCGCGGCGCTTATGCGCTTCAGGAATCTTCCAGCAGCTTGAACACCGTATCGGTGGCCTGTGCATGGATGATTGCTTTTCGCTTTTCCTTGTTCCTGATGATGAGCGTGAGCTTCGCCAGGATGCGCAGGTAGTTCTCGTGCTCCTCGGGACCCGCAATCAGGAATGCCAGATGGACGGGCTTCTCATCAAGGGATTGCCACTCCACGCCGTCTCTGAAAACGCCTATGGTGATGAAGAAGTCCTTGACCCATTTGCTCTTGATGTGCGGGATGGCCACGTTCTGGCCGATGCCCGTCGTGACGATGTACTCCCTGTCGAGAACCGCGTTCTGGAATTGCTCGAAGTCGATGACGTGCCGCGGATCGTCCGAAAGTGCAATGAGCTTTGCCAGGGCATCCTGCTTGTCGCGCGCCTCGAGGAACGCGATACGATCCCGCGCGATATAGTCTTTTAAATTGATCATCTCGCCCTTCAATTTATCGAATTATGGCGAGTGGTGCAAGGCCGCGGCCGCTCAGACCAGGTCGGCCCAGACGATGCCCTCGCCGTCCGGAATGCGTCTCTTCGCGCGCGCGCCCACGACGATGCCGAGGAACTCCGGGCCCAGACCCGGGCGGAGGACCTTTTCCGTGCGCAGGACGGCCACGTCGTTCTCCGCAATCGTCTCTCCGGGTGAAATCTCGCGCAGGGCGTGGAGCGACCGGTTGGTGAGCCCGTAGTTGTGAAGCTCCGCGCCGGCCAATTCCTTCACGCCGGTGCCGAGCACGGCAGACACCCGGTCATGCCCGTATTCATTCTCCAGCCGCGCGCGCACCACCCTCTCCGTCTCGGTCTCGGCGGCGCGTATTGCCCGCACCATGCGTCTGAACTGGTCCGGCTCGAGAGCGATCGGATCGTCCAGGCCCGATCCATCCCTCGACAGCGTGAAGTGCTTTTCCACGACGCAGGCGCCGTTCAGAACGGCCAGGGCGGGCACCAGAACGGGATCCAGCGAATGATCCGAAAGTCCGACCTCGACTCCCAGAACAGCTTTCAGACTGGCGAGAACGGATACATTGTACTGTTCCTCGGGCGCCGGGTAGGACGTGAGGCAGTGCATGAGAACGGTATTCCGCTTTCCGACAACCCGGAGTGCGCGCTCGATATCGCCGAGGCTGGAGACTCCGGATGACAGGAAGAGAGGCAGCCCGTAGGATGCCACTTCCTGCAGGAGGGGCAGGTGGTTCAGCTCGGGGGAGGCGATCTTCAGCGCGTGCACGTCCATGGACTTGAGCTCGCGCGCGCTCCGGATGCCAAAGGGCGAGCACAGGAAAAGCGCCCCGCGCTCCTCGGTGGCAGCCTTGAGCCCGGCATAGAATGAGCTGTCTCTCTCCAGGGTCCTGAACTGCTCATAGAGGGCGACCTTGCCCGTCGGAAGATCGACGCTGCCCGACCGCGGATGGAGGATTTCCTCCGCGTGCACGAGCTGGAACTTGATGCAGTCCGCCCCGGCGCGGGCCGCCGCTTCGATGAGCAGGCGCGCCCTGCCGGCGTCCCCCTGGTGCGACGTCCCGATCTCGGCGATGACGAGGCACGGCTTTCCCGCGCCGACGTCCCTGTGTGCAAATCTCACCATTGCTACTAGGATCGGTGCGTGAGCGCCGGAAACTCAATCCCTGTCTTTACGGTCGAGGTCCTTGAATATCCTGCTGCCCACCGTGCCGCGCTGGCCCTGATACTTGCCGGTGTAGGGAGTGCGGGTCGCCCTGTCCATGAATGCGAATACGATCTGGCAGATCCGCCTGCCCGCGCTCAGGCGCAGGGGAAGCCTGTTCGCGTTGAACAGCTCCAGGGTGATGGTGCCTTCGAAGCCGGGATCGACCCACCCCGCATTCTGGATGAAGAGGCCCATTCTCCCGATCGAGCTCCTGCCCTCCACGAACGCCGTGACATTCGACGGTATCCTGACCACCTCGACCGTGGTGGCGAGCAGAAAGGAATGCGGCGGGATGATGATCTCGTCTTTCTCTATCTGCACGTAAGGGAGCTCTGCGTCCAGGCTGAGACTCTCCAGGGTGTTTTCATCGATCTTGAGAAAATGCCGGCCCAGCCGCAGGTCGATGGAGGCAGGCTGCACCTGGTAGGGTTCAATCGGCTCCACGACGATGCTTCGTTCCGCGATCATCTTTCGGAGCGTCTCGTCCGAGAGGATCAATCGTGCGCTCCCCGGGACAGGCTCTCCCGGATCAACCGGGATTTCAGCTCGCTCATGCCGTCGGAAAGGGAGACCTTGTACACGTGCGGGTTGATCAGACGCTTGTACGTGTCATCCAGCCGATCCAGCTCGCTGCGCGCGCGGGTCTGAATGGCCGCGATTTTCGGCAGCTCTCCGACAATGCGCCCTTCCTTCATGCGCAGGCCGAGCAGGGGCGCCATGTGCGCATAGTTCGCCAGGGTGAAGGACCTGTAGTCTCCCATGGGGTGGTGGAACGTGTATGCCCTGCCGGGCACCACCGGCTCTTCCTCCAGGCAGATGAGATCCGCAATCGGGCTGCCCCCGCCGTTCGAGAATCGCCAGATCTGCTTGATGCCGGGGTTGGTCACTTTCTCGGGATTGTTCGACACCTTGATGGTCGGGAGCCAGACGCTCCCGACCCGCTTGGCGGCGATTTTGTACACCCCCGTGAGAGCGGAGTCCCCCCCGCCGGTCACGAGGTTCGTGCCGACGCCCCAGCTGTCGATCGGCGCTCCCTGCGTAATGAGCTGATGGATGATGTGTTCGTCCAGCTCGTTGGAGGCGACGATGTCTGCGTCGACAAGACCCGCCTGGTCGAGACGCGCACGCACCACCTTGCTCAGGTACTCGAGGTCCCCGCTGTCCAGCCTGACGCCGAAGTGCGAATGGCCCGCTTTCTTCAGCTTCTGTCCCACGGCAATGGCGTTCTCGATTCCGCTGCCCAGCGTATCGTAGGTGTCGATCAGGAGGATGGCACCGTCGGGGTAGACTTCCCCGTACTTCTCGAACGCCTCCCGCTCGTTTGCGAATGCCATGATCCATGAGTGCGCCATTGTCCCCCGCACCGGGATGCCGAAGCGTTTGCCGGCAAGGGTATTGGAGCTGGCTGTCGCGCCGCCGATGAACGCCGCGCGGGACGCGGAAAGCGCGCCGTCGATCCCCTGGGCGCGGCGCAGGCCGAACTCGATTATCGCCCCGCCATTCGCCGCAAGCCGGATCCGCGCCGCCTTCGTGGCAATAAGAGTCTGGAAGTTGAGAACAGCCAGGAGAACGCTTTCGATGAGCTGCGCTTCCATGAGGGACGCGTGCACGCGCACGAGTGGTTCCCCGGGGAATGCCAGCGTGCCCTCTTCCATGGACCAGATATCCCCGCGAAAGCGGAAATCCGCCAGGTAGTCCAGGAACGTCTTGCGAAACACGCCGAGGGAGTCGAGGTAGGCGAGGTCATCCGGGGAAAAGGTGAGGGACCCGACCAGATCGAGGGCGGTCTCCAGCCCGGCGAACACCGAGAACCCCCCGCCAAAGGGCTGTCTGCGGAAGAACATGTCGAAAACGACACGGGGATTCTCCTTGTGGAGAAAGTACCCCTGCATCATCGAGAGCTCGTAGAAATCAGTCAGGAGAGTGACGTTCATGGGGAGTATGGAGGATGGGGGATTCGAACCCCCGACCTACAGATTGCGAACCTGCCGCTCTACCAACTGAGCTAATCCCCCTCAGAGGAGACGTGGCGCCCCCTCCCGGCGCAACTATAAGCAACGTAACGGATTGAGGTCAAGACCCCGGAGGGTGAGGGCGCGGGAAGCTGTCCCTCATGTCGACTCAGGAACCACGCTCGAGCTGCTTGAGATTGCCTTCCGAGTCATGCTTATCGATAAAATCCGACATGCGCTGATGCTGTGTGAACAATTCGTCAAATTGCAGCTCCGTCATGCCCAACCCAAGACAGCGCGCTTTCAGGTTGCCGCCGAGGATCTTGCACAAGGCAACGGAGTTGTCGAAGACTCTTCTTGCTTCTGTATCGCTCATACTCATTGTAACACCTTTCAATATAACATCTTCATTGCGAGTTGTCGCTCCCTCAAAGCATGTTGGCGTGCGGGGAGGCCGTGTGCGGAAATCCGGCCGCCGCCCTGGCCGCCGCAGCTCCGGCGCCCCAGGCCACTTCATTCGCAAGGCGCGCCCCTTCCCACTCGATACGCTGAACAGGGATGAACAGGTCCAGACCGATGCTCTGATTCCAGCCCGCCGCGGTCCCGGTGGACTCGTGGGAGCGGTCGTCATAGAAATACACACAGTCAGTGGCACCCTGAAAAACCGCATCGTCGTACAGGGGGATCACGTATCTCCAGTCTTCCGTGGGATCGTATTCGTCGTTTCCGTTCCGGTCATCCCACAGGATCAGGTAGAGGTAATGCCCGGCCGACGGGGTGAGCGAGGAGACGTCGACCCTCAGGGAGAAGCTTCCCCCTGCTGTGCCGAAAGAAGCGACGCTGCTGACCCGGCGCGCGGGGGGGCATTTCGGTCTGAGCTGGGAGGCGTAATAGAAATCGTGGCAATTCGTGTAGAAGCACCCCAGCTTCACGTCTGGAGGCGCGTCACCTATGAGCAGGACTTCACCTTTGACCGTCCATTTTTCCAGAGACTGGGGAGCAAGTCTACAGGGAGAAGCCACGATTCTTCAGAGGAGCAAAAGGGACAACGGTGACGACATCGCGAATCTCCTCGCTCGAGTTTTGAGACGGATTATATCACGAGCTGTCAAGAGACGATTGCAGGGGCAGCGCCCGTTCATGCTATAGTGCGCGGATGCAAAAGACGGTCGGTGCATGCTTTCTGATTGTCCTGGCTGCGCTGTGCGTGAGCGCGGCGCCGAATGCGGCCGCGGATGACAACCGGCTGAGCTTCTTTGTCGAGCCGCTTCTGCAGAAAGGCCTCGGGGGAACCGCGTACGATCTGTACTACGACAAAGGAGGCGGACAATCAGACCTCAGCCGCCTGGAGTTTCCGATGGCTTCACTGGAAGCGGGCATCACCGCGGGTCTCTCGATCGAGAAGAACGGGAAGAAGGCGTGGCTCTTCGAGGCATCGATTGCCCACTCCACCCTCGCCTGGCAGGCCCGGATGCATGACTACGACTGGTTTGGTCTGTCAGGCTATCCGAGCATTCCCTGGAGCTATACCTATTCCATCGATACGACGACGAGCTGGCGTGCCTCGGCGGACGCGGCCTGGACGTTCAGCACTCTCGGGCCGCTCTCGCTTTCCCTCTATGCAACCTATCGTTACCAGTATGCCTTTCACGTTGAAGACACATTCACCGGCTGGCAGTATGACCAGGTCGCCGGGACTGACTTTACCCTCGTCCCATGGTTTGTGGACCCGGCGCCTGCTGGCATTGAATACACGCTCACCGCCCATGAGCCCGGGCTGGGGCTCTTGGCTGACATGGAGGCTCTGCCGGGGCTGAGCCTCGAGCTCCGCGCGGCTTTTACGCCGGTCTATATTTCCGACGTCGACGATCACAAGCTGCGGACAAAACTGTCTACCGCATCGGGTTGGGGTGCAGGCCTGTACGCCAACCTCAGGGCGGTCTACCAGTTTCCCAAATACTACAAGGGCTTTTCTTCCTATATCGCCCTGGATGGCGAGCTCATCTATTATTCGGTATCCACCACCCAGACCCAGTATTGGTACGGCAACCTTGATGCGGCCAACGGCGCCCCCCAGGGAACGAGGTATACCGGCGTCGGGCATGTTGTCACCAGCACGCAGTTCCAGATTGGACTGAGGTTCGGTTTCGCGTTCTAGCGCGAGGCCCTCCAGCGCCGCGCCTGACGCGCTTGCTCGTCGGCCCTCGCCATCCAACTCCGCGGGATACCGCGGAAGGTCTACGGGCCTCCTTGCGCAGGCTCTCGGCGTTTGCGCTGCAAACGCCTGCCGCCCTGGGCATCCCTGTGCTCGTCGGCCCTCGCCGTCCAACTCCGCTGAGTACCGCGGAAGGGCTACGGTGCGCCTTCCGTGCATCCCTGCACGCGGCGCACCTCGCCATCCCTGGCTACGCGATAAGCACCTGGGGCGCCTCCTGCTTCACCTTGTCGGTGAGCGCCGCCTTGAGCGCATCGTCGATCTTGTCCACCAGGACGAAGCTCATCTTGCTCCTCACATCCTGAGGCAGATCCTCGAGGTCCCGCTCATTCCGCTTTGGAAGGATGACGGTGGTCAGTCCCGCTCGATGGGCCGCGAGGACTTTCATCTTCACTCCGCCGATTGGCAGGACGCGCCCGCGCAGGGTCACCTCGCCCGTCATGCCGACATCTCCGCGGACCGGCCGGCCCGAGAACAGGCTGGCAATGGCCATGGTCATGGCCACGCCGGCTGAAGGGCCGTCCTTGGGCGTGGCCCCTGCCGGCACGTGTATATGCAGATCCGTCTGGGCGAATGTGTCAGGATCCACGCCGAGCTCCACGGCCTTGGAGCGCACGTAGCTCAGCGCAATGCGTGCGCTCTCCCGCATCACGTCACCCAGCTGCCCGGTGAGGGTGAAATCGCCTTTGCCCTTCATCCGGGTTGCCTCGATGAAGAGGATGTCCCCTCCGACCGGGGTCACGGCAAGACCGGTGGCGATGCCGGGGATCTCGATAGATTCGGAGGTTTCCGATTCGAATTTCTCCTTGCGAAGGAGCTCACGCACGACATCGGGTGTAATCTCCACGGCCACACCGCTTTCCGTCCCGCTTCCCGCGGCGATCTTTGCCACGCTCTTTCGGCAGATGGCGCCCACCTGGCGCTCGAGGTTGCGCACGCCCGCCTCACGCGTGTAGTCCTGGACGATCTTGCGCAGCGCCTCCTCGGTGAACACGACCTCGCCCTCGCGCAGCCCGTTGGCCGCGAGCTGCCGCTTCACCAGATGCTCCTGCGCTATCTTTACCTTCTCGTGCTCCGTGTAGCCGTCCAGGTGGATTATCTCCATCCTGTCGCGCAGCGGCGCGGGGATGGGCTCGAGCTGGTTGGCCGTGGTGACGAACATCACGTCGCTCAGGTCAAAGTCCACGTTGAGGTAGTGGTCGCGGAACGTCCCGTTCTGCGCCGGATCCAGCACTTCCAGCAGCGCGCTGGAAGGGTCGCCGCGCCAGTCGCTTCCCACCTTGTCGATCTCGTCCAGCATGAACACGGGATTGCGCGTGCCGGCGCGCTTGATGGCCTGCATGACCCGGCCGGGCATGGAGCCGATGTAGGTACGGCGGTGGCCGCGGATTTCCGCCTCGTCGCGCATGCCGCCCAGGCTCATCCGCGTGAACTTGCGGCCCAGCGCCCGGGCAATGCTCTGCCCGAGGGAGGTTTTGCCGACACCGGGAGGTCCCACGAAACAGAGGATGGCGCCCATCGCCTTTCCCGTTTTCCCGTCCTCCGCTCGGTCTTTCTGAATGCCGCGTTCCTTGAAGAGCTTGCGCACGGCGAGGAACTCGATGATGCGGTCCTTCACCTCCTGCAGATCGTAGTGGTCCTCGTCGAGCACCTTGCGCGCGTTGACCACGTCCAGCTGATCGTCGCTGGAGACGCTCCAGGGCAGCTCCACCATCCAATCGAGATACGTCTTGATCATGGAGTGCTCGGCCGCCTGGGGAGGCATGCCGGAGACCCGCTTCAGCTCACGCTCGGCCTCCTTGCGCGCTTCTTCGGGCAGGTTGGCCTTGGCGATCTTTTCCGTGTACTCGGCCACGATGGACGAGGAATCGTCCATCTCTCCCAATTCCTTCTGGATCGCTTTCATCTGCTGGCGGAGGAAGTATTCCCGCTGGTCCTTTTCCATTTCCTCCTTCGCTTCCGTCCTGATCTTCTGGCCGAGGCTCAACACCTCTTTCTGATGGCCCAGCTGGGCGATGAGGGCGCGGAGCTTTTCCTTCACCGAGTCCATCTCCAGTACCCTCTGTGCCTCGGCAGGCTCGAGCTGGCCATTGGCTGCCACCAGGTACGCGAGGTATCGAGGATCGGTGATCGTGGCGAGGAATCGGGCCGCTTCATTGGGGATATTCGGGGAGAGCTCCACCACCTCGCGTCCCAGCTCGCGCAGGCTCGCCATGAGCGCTTCGATCTCGAGGTCGGATTCTACCGTCTCGGGAGCGGGCGTGATGCGGGCCCGCAGATACTGCTCGGAGGGAATCCAGTGCAGGACGCGGAAACGCTCCAACCCCTGGACCACGACTTGCATGGTGCCGTCCTGCCCGCGCACCACGCGCAGTATCCTCGCCACGGTGCCGATCTCGTGCACCTGGCCGGGGAGCGGTTCTTCGATCGTCGCGTCCTTCGACGCGACCAGGCCGACCAGGTTGTCCGCCTGCATGGCGTCCTCCACGAGCTTCACGGATCGGGCAATGCCCACCGCAAGCGGGATGACGGAAAAGGGAAATGCAACGGTATCACGCAGCGGCAGGATCGGGAGCTCCTTCGGGATGCTCACCGATTGCTCGCTGTTTTTCGGTCTCAAGAAACTTGCCATGATGTTCACTCGTCCTTTCGCTGGGGAGAAGATACTAGCACATTCCGAATTCACAAAATCGCCCCGCAGCAAGATCCGGGTTGCAGTCCCCCTTTCCTGCCGCTACATTCGCCGCATGGGCATGACCGACATACTTCTTCTCCTGGGGCTTTCCGCCATCTGGGGGAGCTCGTTCATCTTCATGAGGTACCTCGCTCCCCTCATCGGCCCCGTGGCAACCGCGGACATGAGAATGCTCCTGGCAGGGGTCGTCCTGGCCCTGTTCTTCCTTGCGCTCCGATTCAAGTCGGACTGGAGGAAAAACTGGCGGCACTTTCTCGTGATCGGGCTCGTGAACTCTGCCATACCCTTTGTCCTCTACTCCATTGCCGCCTTGTACCTGCCGGCCGCCATGGAGGCGATATTCAACTCCATGTCCCCGATGTTCGGCGCGCTTTTCGCGGCCCTGTGGCTCGGGGAAAAGCTGACGCCGCGAAAAATCGTCGGGCTCATCCTCGGCATTGCGGGAGTGGCGGTGATGAGCAGCCTCGGCAACCTGCCCGCGAATCTTGAAACGACCCTTGCGATCCTGGCCTGCCTCCTGGCGCCGATGTGCTATGGCCTGGCCGGCGTCTACATCAAGAAGCGGGCGGCCGGCGTGAAGCCCCTGGCAATCGCCGGGGGAAGCCAGCTCCTGGGCGGTCTCGCGCTGATGCCTTTCCTGCTGGTTTCCCCCGTCACCGTGTCCGCCCTCAGCGCCCGGGTCGTCCTCCTGATCGCGGTGTTCGCCCTGCTGTGCAGCGCCCTGGCATACGTGATCTACTACAAGCTGATTGCCGATGTGGGTCCGACCCGGGCGCTGACGGTGACGTTCCTGATTCCTGTCTTCGGGATGTTCTGGGGGGTCCTGTTGATCGGAGAGCGGATCACCGTGAGCATGGTGGCGGGGGCGCTGATCATCCTGGCCGGAACTTTTCTTGTCACGGCCCCCCGCCGGAAGGCCGCGCTCAAGACGGAGAGGGCAGGCTGAGTCGGGGAAGCCGCCACGCGCCGGGGCGTGCCGCTCAGAGGATGTCTTTGCGTTTCTGGTCGAACTCCTCCTTGTCGATCTCACCTTTGGCATAGCGCTCTTTGAGGATCGCGAGCGCCGAGCTGTCATTGGCGGACGAGCGCGATTGGTGCGCCAGGTAGCGGATGAGAAAAACGATGGCCGTCACGACCAGCGCCCAGAACACTATCATGACGATTGGCCCGACCCAGGACATCCAGGGCTGCATGTGACCGTAGCCGAACCTTCCCAGACCATACCACATAGCGGACTCCTCGTGCTCAATCATAACGGACAGGGACCGGAGAGGCCAGTTAAGTTACCTTAATCCGCCCATAACAGAACGATAACGGGTGACAGGCGGCTAGTGCGGCTCCCCGGCGCGCCTTATTGCGCGGACCGTGGAGAAGTAAGCGGCGATCCTCTGGCCGGACAGGAGATGCGTGGAGAAAAGGGATTCCTCCAGGACCTCGGTGACAAGGGTGAGCTCACCGCTCTTGTCCGGGAAGAGAGCGGCGAGCCGGGAACTGTATTCACGCGGGGCATCGAATCCGCGGCACGGTACGCCTCGGCTCTCCCCCCACTCGAGCAGCTGCACCCAGGCCCTGAGGACCCTGCTCGTCTGAAGCCTCTTTCTCCGCGGCAGGGCGTGGGAAGCAAGGCCGTACGCCGCGGTTCGCGCGTCATTCTCCGCGTCATCGCTTCTCCTTTTCGGGCCGTCGCGGCCCACGGAGGCCAGCCAGGTGCGAATGCGGCGCGCGAGCCGGCGGCAGGCGCGGACAAAATCGTCCAGCTTGCGGCGGATGAAGTCGACCAGGCTGCGTTTGCGCACGCTGGCCAGGAAGTCCTCAGAGAGCAGCGGGGAGACCAGAAAGAAGTAGAGCCCCAGGATGAGCGTGATGCGTATCAGCCGGCCCAGGATGAAGAGAAAGAGAAGGAAAAGCGGGGTGGGCGAAGCGCCGGAGATCGTGCGGGTCATTTCCGCATACCGCTGCTGCTGTTCGAGGATGGTGCGCACGGGATCGAGGAGACTCCAGATCGGTATTGCAGGGAATGAGCGGAAGAGTCTTTCCAGAAGAGCCAGAAGCGCCGCAAGGGGAAGGGGGGCATCGTTGCGCGAGAGAAGCAGGACGAGCGGAATACTCACCAGCGGCATTGCGACGATGGTTCCCAGCCGGGACCATTGGAACCGGGCCGGCACAACGATCCCCTCGCCCAGGAGAAGCTGATCCTGCACGTACATGTTCATGGTTCCCGTGACCAGGAAGCCGAAGAACGCGTGGGAGGCGGCGAGGACCGGCGCCGCCAATCGCATGGGGACTTTCAATGCGGCTGCGAAGAGCAGCAGAATGAAAATCACGGCCTGGAAGAGAGCCTCGACGAGCTTGACCGCGCGGAGGGAACGGGCGGAGATCTCCGCCTGCAGGGAGGCGTCCCGAAGGGCGTGGAGCATCTCCTCGCCCTTCCTGCCGGCAATCGGCGCTGAGGAGGATCTCCCTTTCCCGCAGGCATCGGTGCAGGGCCCACACGCACATCCACTGCGCAAGGGTGAGGCCGAGCGGGTAGACGAAATCGACGTGCGCGAGCACCACCCTTTGGGTCTGGATGCCCCGCAGCGCGGCAAGGGCGAGCCATACGACGACCATGACAGCCAGAAGCTCCCTGAGACGCGCCAGGATCCCCGCGCGTTCCACGAACAGGACGTTCGCCGTGACGGCCTCTTCGGCGCCGACGGCAAGGAGAACCAGGAAGAACAGCGGCGAGGGAAATGCCAGCGTGGGGAGGATGCTGCGGGCAATCGAATCCAGACAAAGGAGGAAGAGAGAGGGAATGGAGATCGCGATCAGCGGGTGGACCGTGGAACGATGGAGGCGCAGGTAGCCGTCAGTGATCGATGAGCTCATTGCCATATTCTGAAACGACAAAGAGGGGAAACTCGCTCGTCGGGAGCTCCCGTCTGGCCGGGGAGTCCCCACCCATGAGGAACAGTTCGACCGTATTCCCTTTCTGTTTCACCTCCCGCAGGAATGCATGCTGCACGTCCGTCAGCAGAGGGGTGATCACCTTTATCTGCGTGCGGACGGGGATGTCCACGCCGGACGCGTACAGAAGGCGCGTGAAATCACCGGTGGCGCGGGAAACATCCATGCGCGCGAGCATCTCCAATATTGCCGCCGCGTGGCCCGCCGCTCCGCTGATGCGCGCAATCGGCATTCCCCCTTCTCCCTTCATGGAGCCGGAGGCGATCAGTCCGATCTCCTGACCAAGGGAGAAGAAGTGCATGACCAGGGAAGCAGCCATGACCGCGGCCCGCTCCACCCAGAGAGAGCGGAACCGAAAGGGATAGTCCTCACTGTTCATGTTCATCAGGATCAGCACGGGAGCGAAAAGGAAGGGGACATACTCCATGGTGTGCAGGCTCCCCAGTCGGGCGGAAACCTTCCAGCTTATCTTGCGCGCATCGTCGCCCGGCACGTACTCGCGAAGCGAGCGGTAGCGCGTGAGGTCCTCGTACAGCCGATCCTGGCTGCGCACGTTTCCTGCCGGCAGGCCGGACGACAGCGGCAGTCGGAGGGGAAGCACCTCGGGATAGATGATCAGCCGCTCGATCTCGCCGTAGGACCGCCTCCACGGGAAAAAGCCCAGGGGATCGGAGCCGAGGAGAGCCGCCGGTCCGACGGAGTATTCGCCCCTGTGCTGGCTTTCGATCGTGTAGGAGATCCTTCGCTTCTCCCAGGGGCGGAGTCGAATGACGAACTTGCCCGGTTCACGCGAGAACAGGGGGCCGATCGTGTCGATCAGGCTGACTCCCGGCACGGGGAACGGGCTCCTGTTCTCGACGGTCAGCACGATCTGGATCGGATCGAATCGATGCGCGCGGAGAAGGAGATCGTGACGCCGCACAACCAGGGCCCCGGCCAGGAGACGGGAATGCGCAAACGAGAGACCGAGCACGGCGAGATAGAGAAGAGAAATGATCTGGAGAATCCGGAAGGGGAAGAACAGGAGGACCGAGAGGAGAAAGAGCGAGAGCGGCAGCCGAATCGTCTTCACTTCTCGACTTTGACCACCGGCACTTCGACCGACTCGCTCACGTCCCGGAGAATTTCCTCGGCGGTGATTCCCTTCACCATGGACTCGGGCCTCAGGATCACCCTCTTGATGCAGGCCGGCAGCAGCATCTCCTTGACGTCCTCCGGAATAACG
This sequence comes from uncultured Spirochaetota bacterium, assembly GCA_963734545.1. GTDB lineage: Bacteria > Spirochaetota > Spirochaetia > SZUA-6 > Fen-1364 > Fen-1364. The sequence continues at coordinate 375,757 of CAVTHO010000005.1, forward strand.
TAGTCACGGCCCCGAATGGCGGCAAGGGCCTGGGCGCTCTTGTAGAGGGCAAGGGAGCCCCGCGGGGAAATCCCGAGCCTCAGCCGCGGCTCGCGGCGGGTCACGGTGGACAGGTCGAGAATGTAGTCGCGTACGGCAGGGCTCACGTGGACCTGGACGACCGCTTCCTGCATCTCCCGCACAGCCGGGAGATGCGTGACCGCCTCGACGTCGAAGACCGGGTGCGTGGTCCGGCGCTGGCTCTCCAGGATCTCCGCCTCCGCGCGTCGATCGGGGTAGCCGATCCTCAGCGCCAGCAGGAACCGGTCTTTCTGCGCCTCGGGCAGGGGGAACGTGCCCTCGAACTCCACGGGATTTTCCGTTGCCATGAGAAAGAACGGATCGGGCAGCGGGATGCGGTTTCCGTCAATGCTGATCTGGTTTTCGGCCATCGCCTCCAGGAGCGCTGACTGCGTGCGGGGCGTGGCGCGGTTGATCTCGTCGACCAGAACGACGTTTGAGAGGATGGGGCCTTCACGGAAGGAGAACTCGCCTGTCTTGGGATTATAGACCGACACTCCCAGAATGTCCGCCGGCAGAAGGTCGGGAGTGCACTGAACGCGTTTGAAGGTCCCGCCGAGGCTCTGGCCGATGGCGCGCGCCGCGATTGTTTTTCCCACGCCCGGCACGTCCTCGATGAGCACGTGTCCCCTGCAGAGGAGGGCAACGAGCAGCTTTTCCACCACGTCGCCCTTGCCGTAGAAGGCTCTTTCCGTGGACTTCCTGATCAACTCCGACCACTCGCGGACTTTTTTCACCCCTGGTTCTCCCCTCTCCTTCTGTCCCTCACATCTCGAACATCTTTCCCGGATTAAGAACCCCGTCGGGATCCAGCGCGTTCTTGATGGCCCGGAGGGTGGACAGGTGCGCGGGGCTGAGATTCCGGAGGAAATACGCGCGCCGGGAGAGGCCGATTCCATGCTCGCCCGAGATGACGCCCCCGCGGCCGACCACGTCGCTGTAGATCGCCTCCCTTGTCCTGTCGAGTCTCTCCCGCCAGTCCGGCAGGTCCGGGCCGACGATCCCGTCCACGAGCAGGCCGCGGAGAAAATGCGTGTGCACGTTTCCGTCAGCCGCGTGGCCGAATGTCGGCAGCGAGACGCCGAGCCGGACTTCCAGATCGTGCACGAGGCCAACGTGCGCGGCGATCTCCGACCTCGGCACGCAGACATCGAACAACTCAGCAGTCGCCGCCCTGACTCCTTCGTAGAGCATGCTGCGCAGTTCGAGGATCTCCGCCTGCCTGCTCTTCTGGTCCGTGAGGAGCACATCAAGGGCGCCGGCGGTCTCCAGCACAGCGCCGATGGATTCGGCCTGGGCGAGCGTGTCCGCCTCGTCGCGGCCGTCGACGATGATCATGAGCGATGCGTCGCCCTCACGTGCCGGCCACGTCTTGTTCAAAAGACGTTCTGCGGCCCGCATGACGGAGTTCTCCACGAACTCGACGGCGCACGGCAGAATCCCCCTGGCCAGAATGGCGGGAACTGCTTCGATTGCCTGCCGGCTGGTGGGAAAAGGTGCGACGATCGTCTGGATGGACCCCACCGGCGGGAGGAGCCCGAGGGTGATCCGGGTGATCACTCCCAGGGTACCTTCGGACCCGATCATGAGGTCCATGAGGTGGTAGCCTGAGCTGGACTTGATGTACTTGCCGCCCAGGTCGAGGACCTCCCCGCTGGCAAGCACGACCTGAAGGCCGAGCACGAAACGCCGCACGGTGCCGTACTTTACCGCGCGCGCTCCTCCGGCATTGGCGGCCACCGCTCCGCCGACAAAAGCCCCCTCGTCTCCGGGGTGCGGGGGGAAATAAAGGGACATGTTCTGCACTTCCTCATAGAGCCTTTTCAGGCTCACCCCTGCCTGCACGGTGATCGTGAGGTTCGCGCGGGTCGGCGTCGATTACGCGATCGAGGAGCTCCATGGAAAGGACGATTCCCCCGGGAGAAGCGATGCACCCCCCGACGAGACCCGTGCCGCCTCCGCGTACCGTGAGCGGGACCTTCTCGCTGCGGCAGAGCCTGACGAGAGCGGCAACCTCCCGCTCATCGGCGGGCTTCACGACCGCCTCGGGCAGCGCGCCGGAGGGGTCGCGCATGAACTCGTCGTGTCCATACGGCTCGACTGCGTCAGCGTCCGTGAGCACACGGTCTCCCGCAATCTCCCGTGCTTTCTCCCACCATGATGAGCGGAGCGGCATTGCTCCTCCTTACGGGTGAGCGGCTTACACTTCGATCGTCGTGCCCTCCTGGGCAACGGTGACCTTCATGCTTGTTTTCCCCTTGAGCGTCGCGACATATGCGCGATGCAGGCCCGCCAGCTCCCGATCGGTGCGCAGGGGCTCATGATGGAAGAGCACGAGATGCTTGACGCCCGCCTTGTGCGCGGCGCCTATGGCCCATCCGAAATAGCTGTGGCCCCACCCGATCTTCCCCGCAAAGTATTCCTTTCTCGTGTACTGGGTGTCATGGACGAGCAGATCAGCCCCCTCGAAGAACTTCTGAACCTTCTCGTTCTCCTCCCGGGCGGCAAGCTCACCCTCCTTGACCGCGGCCGCGTCGTAGCTCGGATCCTCGGGGCTGATGTCGAAGAAGTTGCGGTACGGCTCGTGATCGTACGCCGTGCAGAAGACTTTCCCCTGGAACTCGAACCTGTATCCGAGCACGAGGATGGGGTGATTCAGGTACTTGGTGGTGACCGTCAGGCCGCCTCCGAGATCGAGGCTTCCTTCCTTGAGCGAGATGTATTCGATTTTCGCGCTCAGCTCCTCCAGCCGCACGGGAAAATAGCGGTAGCGAAGCTGTTCTCCCACTATCTTCTCCAGCGTGTCATCTTCGTAAGAGACGGGACCGTAGATGTCCAGCTCCGTTGTCGGGATGAAGATGGGCGTGAAGAAGGGGAAGCCCATGATGTGGTCGAAGTGGGTATGCGTCAGGAATACCTTGGTCTTGATGGGGCCCCGGGGGAAGTCCTTCTTCATGATGTGCCCGGCCAGCTCCCGCACACCCGAGCCCAGGTCGAGGACGATCAGCCTGTCCTCTTCCCCGAAGCGCAGCTCGAGGCATGAGGTGTTGCCGCCGTACTTCACCGTGGTGGGGCCGGGCACCGGGATCGAGCCGCGCACCCCCCAGAAGGTCAAGCGGATGGCCACGCCGGTGCTCCTACTGGGACACGCTCAGAAAGATCTTGGCCTTGTCGATCTCGCTGTTGGCTTTCTCCTCGACAGCCTCCAGATCATCCAGGGTGATGCCGAGCTCTTCGAATACGCTCGGGGAAAGCTTCTCCGGGTAGCGGTCACCCGAGAACCCGATCTGGTAGGTGTTGGCGAAGAAGTTCGCCGCCGCCACGGTGAGAAGCACTTCCCGGTGCGTGCCCGGGTAGGCATCGAGGAAGTGATGGAAGAAAACGACGTCCTCCATGACGGGGCCAAGGTTCCAGTTCTTGATGATGAGCCTGCCCACCTCGCAGTGATTGACCTCCATGGTGCGCTCCTCCAGGAGGTACAGGGGAGCGTGCTCCTTGTCTGTAAGGGAAAGGGCAGTCACGTACTCAGCCGACAGCTTGTTGTTCAGCGGGATCTTGCCGATGTCGTGCAGGAGCCCGGCCACGAAGTACTCCTCGAGCTGCTTGGGGTCCTTCCTGCGTTTGACGGCAATGAGCTTGGCGGTCACCCCCACGCAGAGGGAATGACGCCAGAATCCGTCGATGTTCAGCGCCTGGAAACTGCCCTTCTTGGCGAGCTGACCGAGGACCGCGGTGGACAGGGCGAGATTCTTCACCGTGTTGATCCCCAGCATGATGATAGCGCGCACCAGGCTGGTGATCTGGGTGTTCAGGCTGTAGTAGGCGGAGTTGATGAGCTTCATCACGCGGCCCATGAGCACCGGGTCCAGGCTGATGACCTGGTTGAGATCTGAAGGGGAGGTCTTGGGGTCATTGGCGATCTGGAGGATCTTGGACACCGTGATGGGCAGGCTGGGCATCTTGGCGATGTAGGTCTGAATGATGGCGAGGACCCGATCTTTATCCTGCATACCCTATTTCAGACTCCCCATCTGGGCGACGACAGACTCGATCCGCTCTCTCATTGCCGCGGCCACCGCCTTGTCCGGGTGCCACGCTGAAAGGTCCTTGAGGTAAGAAAACGTGTCGACGATCAGGGAGCGCGTCATGGGCTCTTTCCTGTGAGGGACAACCGGCAGGAAGTCTTCTGCGATCTTTTGTCGCAACCCTTTTTTCCCCGCCAGCTGCGCCTTGAGGGACTCCATGGCAAGGCGCTCATTGCTCCCCCGAAACCGTTTCTTGTCGCGTTCGGGAAGATAATCTGACAGTTTTTCCAGATAGTCAAGGAGATCGCCGGGGTGTGAACGCGCTGCCCCGCCCTTGTCCAGCTTGTCCCGCACGCCATCCAGGTAGTCGCGAAGCTCCTGGCGCACATCCTCGCCGGTGCGGGGGGATTTTCCGGGTTCGCGCGTCGGAACAGGCTCCGTCGGCAGGAGCGGCTCTTCTTCCGGTTCCTCCCGCGCAACCGGCGCCCGGGGCGCGGGAGATACCGGGGATTGAGCGCGCCGGGGTGCTGCCGGTTGCGGCGCCGGCCGCGGCGCAGCCGGGGCAGAAGGCGCAGGTGTGCGAGCTGCTCGCGCGGGCGGTCTGGAGGCGGGGCGCCGAGCCGCGGGTGGTTGAGCCGCCTGCGCGGGCGGCCTCGGCGCGGGACTGGCAGGCCCAGGCCGCCTCCCTGCTGCCGGTGAGGGCTGGAGCGCCGCGGTCCCGGTCGCGCGACGTTGTGCCTGCCGTTGCGTAGTCGGTTGCGGTTCGGGAGGCCTGTCCGACGTCGGTTCGGTCTCCGGCTCCAGGGACAGCGGCTCCGGCTCCAGGGACAGCGGCTCCGGCTCCAGGGATAGCGGCTCCGGCTCCAGGGATAGTGGCTTCGGCTCCAGAGACGGCGGCTCCGGCTCTAGTGACAACGGCTCTGTCTCCATGGGCAGCGGCTCTGTCTCCATGGGCAGCGGCTCCGTCTCCAGTGACAACGGCTCCGGGTCCCATTCGACCTCGGGCTCCGGCTCGGACACGGAAAAGGGCTCCAGGACGAGCCCGCCCGCCTGTGAAGACTCGCGCTTCGCGGGCATTTCGCTCTGCACGAAATCGCTGCGCCTGCGTCTCGGGGGCCGCTCCGGCTCCTCCTCCGCCAGGTCCGCCGCCGCGTACCGGGGGAGGCCTTCGGATTGCGGCGTCGCTGCCGGCGCATCCACAACGATCGGCCTCAGGGGAGCGGGGCCGGCCTGCATGGCCTCGGGCCGCGGCATGTTCACGATAATGGGGGGCGCCTGTGGAGGGTACTGGCTCTTCTCATCGACCTTGCGGGAGAGGGACTTCATTTCGTCGAGCAGCTTGTCGACGATTTTCGACTGTGCCGCTGCTGATTCCTTCAGCGAATTGGCAATCAGGGACTCGGTCTGGGGGGACAGGGTAAGCTGAGACTGCTGCGGGGGCTGCACAGCCTGCGGGGACGGGGCAGGCGGAGGGGACGGCGCGGCCGGGGCCGGGGCGCCGGCAAGGGGGGCTGCATCTGATAGGGCTGCGGCGAGAACGCCGGGGGCGCGCCCATGAGCGCGGGTCCCTGCTGCCCCCAGGCCTGCTGCGAGGGAAGCTGCGGCTGCGGCTCGAACATCTGCAGGGCAGGATTCTCTTCATAGAGCTCCTGGTCCTTCAGGAGGTTCACCAGGTTGGGCGGCCGCTCGTCCTCGATGGAGACCGATTCCTCCGGGATCGATTCGTCGACCTCCTCCAGCTGCAGCTCTTCGTCCGTTTCCCGCACGGCGAAGACGGGCTCCATTCCTCCCACGTTGATGATCGGGACCGCCTCTTCCTCCAGAGGCTCGATGTCCTCGATCATGATCGCATCATCTTCCGGCTTCACCCTTTCGGGCGGAGCGGATTCCACGGTGAGCTCCCTGAGCTTGCGGATGGTTTTCTCACGTTCGTCGCGGAAATCCTTCTCGTGTTCGGAGATGGCCTGCTCGTATTCATCCATCGCCCGGCTGAGCGCTTCCATGTCCTGGGGATCCGCGCTCTGCTCGAGCCTGTTGATCAGACCTTCCATGGTGTCGATGGCCTTCTGCGGCTCGCCCAGCTCGCGATAGAGTTTGGCCAGACGGGAGCTGGCATCCTTGTCCTCCGGAAACGCCTCCCGCACCTCGCTCAGGGTCTGCGCCGCCTGCCGAAGATGGCCCTGCTTGGTATAGATGTCCGCGAGGAGGATCCTTGCCCGCGGGTCGTCCGGCTTCGCGGAGAGATAGCGCTTCACCTCTTCGTGTGCCCGGGCAGTATCACCAGATTCCTTCCAGAGGAACGCGCGGTCCAGCCGGAAGTCGTGGTCCTCGCCGCCGAGCGCCTCGAGCTTTTCGAAGCACTCCAGCGCTTTTCTCTTTTCTCCCGCCCTTTCGTACGTCACGGCGAGCCCTTTGAGAGCTTCCCGTGTGCGCCGGCTGCGCGCCGAGGAGCGCCGTGTATTGTTTGATTGCCTCGGGGAAATTCTCCAGTCCGCGAAGGATGCCGGCGAGACGCAGGCGCGCCTCTCCGTTGCCCGGCTCCATGGACAGCAGTCGGTTCAGCTCCTCCATCGCTTCGGTCAGCCTGCCGTCGCGCTCCAGAAGCGAAGCGAGGTTCTCCACCGCCTGCGCGTAGTGAGGGTCGGCCTTCATGGAATGGCGATACGCCTCGGCCGCCTCTTCCCGCCTGCCCTGTGCCGCCATCACGACGCCGAGGTTGTTCAGCGCCCGTGCGTTTCGGGGATCCGTGCGCAGCGCCTCGCGGAGCGTCTTCTCGGCTGCGCGCTCATCTCCCAGGCCGTGCAGCGTGACGCCGAGATTGTTGAGGGCATCAGTCCAGCCCGGCTTGGCCCGCACGGCGGCATCGTATTCCTCGCGCGCTTCCTTGATCTTGCCGATCCGCTCGTACACGACGCCGAGGTTGTAATGCAGGCGCGGCTGGTTGCTGTCTGCCTGAAGCCCTTTCTGATAGGTGCGGATGGCGTCACCGTATCTGCCCGCCGCCTCCAGCACAGTGCCGAGATTGATATACGAAGCGACGAAAGTGGGATCCACCGCAATGGCCTTCTGGAAATTCTCCTCGGCCAGCGCGTTGTTGGCGAGCGATTTGTAGACGTTGCCCAGGTTGTAGTACACGTCGCCGCGTCGGGGCGAGAGATTGATGGCTTTCTCGAAATGCGGGATGGCCTCACCGAACGACTGGATTCTCTTGAAGATCACACCCAGATTGTTGTGCGCCTCGGTGTAGTCGGGTTTGAGATCCACCGCTTTCTGGAACAGCTCGATCGCCTTGCGGAACCTGCCGGTCTTTTCGCACACGCTTCCCAGGAGATTGTACGCCACCGGTGATTCGGGCAGGACCTCCAGGATACGCATGGCCAGCTTCTCCACGAGCGTGAATTCACCCATTTTGAACGCATTGCGCGCCCGGGTGAGGATCTCCGCCGTGGTCATGGGCTTCATCTATAGATCCTCGACGGACGGGCGCTCACCTCGGGACCAAACTCGCTTTGCTGCTTCGGCTCCGAGGAGTCGTACGCGGTCACGGCAAAGTAGTACAGGCTCCCGTTTTCCAGGCCGTCGACTACGATGGTCGTGGCGGTCCCTGCGTCGATGGGAGAATCGCCCTGCGCCGCGCCGCGGCCGAGGAAGTTGTGCGGCTCGCCCCCGTAGTAGACGAGATAGCCTTTTACGCCGAGATCGTTCACTGCGCGCCAGGCGAGAGTCACCTTCCCGTTGCCCGGGGTCGCCGTGAGCCCCGCGGGCGGAGCAGGGGGCGGGTTGGGCTCGTAGACCACGCTGAGAGCAGACACGCGCGGCGACTGCGCGCGGCGGCCGTCCGGGTACAGCTCCACCCTGAGCTGGATGTAGCGGGCTTTGAGGGTGTCCTTCAAATCCGCGCCGGGAGTAAAGGGCACCCAGTCGGTCGGGCCGCCGAGAAGCGGTTTGCCGTTCCACGTATCCGCCGTCTTGTAGTAGTACTCCACGGAAGTATCCGAGGGCGTTGAAGCAACCGCCTCGATGCGCGCAATGCGCGTGGAGGAAAAGCCGAGGTCGATGATCCGTGAAGTGGCCGACCCCGTCTTCCCCAGAAAGCGCGAGATGACCGGGTCATCGACGGCGCGGCGGGAGACCCGCAGCTCATCGAGGAAACCGGTGAAACCCGCGCCGAGCGTCACAGGCGCCGCAAGCGCCAGCCCCACCTTCGGCACGGCGATGGATCCCGACTCGGTTCCCGTGTCAGTCGTATGGAGGATGGCCTCGGGGAGCCCATCCAGCCTGTATTCCAGGAGCCCTTCGCGGGCATCGAAGCGCAGCAGGTGGTGGTGCCACGTGCGGGGCAGGAGCTGCCGCGTCCCGGCAAGCGTGACAGGAAGCCGCTCCCCAGTCGGGAGCGTGAAGAGATTCTGAAATTCCCAGACCAGTCTCCTGTCACGGATAACGCACTGCAGGCTCTGGGAGAGCAGCCTCGCGTCCTGGCCTGCGCTTTCCCGTGATACCCCGGTCCAGGCGATGATCGATTCTCCATTGGAAAGCGTGGCCGGATAGAGCCAGAACTCTATCGTGAAGTCGCCCCATGCCGCGCCGGGAGAGAACATGGCGTCACGCGGAGCCTGGAAGCCCACCTCCCGCGCGTCTCCCGTAAAGGCTGCGCTCCCTCCCCCCAGCGCCGTCACCGCGTCCGTGATGAGGGGAGGGCTGCCGTCCAGAGTGTAGCTGCCGGTTGCATCCGCCGCGCCGGGGGCGTCGAAGTGGAGAAGCAGCTCGGTTGAGCTGTCGGGGGCGTACTCTCCGCTCGTGAGCACAAGATCCTGAAACCCCCATCTCCCGGGGACGGCAGAGACACCCTCCCACGTCTGCATCTGGCCCCACAGGTTCCCTTTTCCCAGCTCGATGGACTTCTCGAGCGCGGAGAGTGGACCCGCGAGGAGCAGCAGACAGAGAAAGACCGTCCCGGAGCGCGATTGTTTCCGGACCATGATTCTGTACATTAGTATTATAATCGGTATCGAGGGGTGTATCTATTGAAGGCTTTCCACGACCCGCGGGACCGCGAGTATCCCGACCGGCCCGGTGTCTACATCATGAAAAACCTCGAGGGAACGCCTATCTACGTGGGAAAGGCGCGAAGCCTGAAAAACAGGATCCGCAGCTACTTTGCCGGTGAGAAAGACATCAAGACCCGGTTCCTTCTGGCGCACATGACGGATATCGAGGTCATTATCACCCACACCGAATACGAGGCGCTGATTCTCGAGAACAACCTCATCAAGCAGTGGACGCCGCAGTACAATATCAACCTCAAGGACGGCAAGACCTATCCGGTGATCAGGCTCACCGCGGAGGAGTTCCCCCGGGTCTACAGGACCCGCCGCATGATCTTCGACGGCTCGGAATACTTCGGACCGTTTCCCAAGCCTCACCAGATCGACCTGTACCTGCGGCTGATCGAGCGCCACTTCCCGCTCTGCAAGTATCGCGGCTCGCAGAAGAAGCGCGCGTATCCCTGTCTCAACTATCACATGGGGAGGTGCGCCGGGGCCTGCTGTGGAAAAATCACCCGGGAGGAATACCTGAAGATCGTGGACGGCGTGCGCAAGCTCCTCTCGGGCCGCAGCGCGGAGCTCCTGCGCGACTTGAAGGAGAAAATGAAGGCTGCCTCAGAGACTCAGGAGTTCGAGAGGGCGGCGAAGCTGCGCGACCAGATCGCGGCAATCGAGGAAGTATCAGTCGAGCAGAGGGTGATGGAGTTTACGGAGGAAGACCGGGACTACATCGCGCTCGCGCCCTGCGGGGAAGCGCAGGTCGTCGTCGTGCTGCAGGTCCGCGAGGGCAAGCTCCTGGGCAAAGAGGTTTTCGAAGTGGCGGAATACGCGCCTGACGAGGAAGCCCTGTCTCATTTCGTTGCGCGCTACTACGCGGAACGAAAGACGGTCCCCGAGGCAGTCTATGTCGGCCGCGAGCTTGATGTGGAGAACCTCTCCCTCTTTCTCCGCGAGCTCGCCGGCAGGCAGATTGCGGTGAAGATTCCCCAGCGCGGCAAACACACGCAGCTCATGTCCATGGCCGAGTCGAACGCCCGGGAGGAGGCTGCCAAGGCGGCGCGCGGGGCGGAGATGACCATGGCGCTCGAGGGGCTCAGGCAGGACCTTGGCTTGTCGACCCTCCCGCGCAGGATCGAGGGGTTCGATATCGCGCACCTCGAAGGCACGGACACCGTTGCGTCCATGGTGCGGTTCACGGACGGCAGGCCGGACAGGAAGCTGTACCGCGCATTCACGATCAGGAGCCTGAACGGAAAAGTGGATGACTTTGAATCGATACGCGAGGCGGTGGCACGCCGTTACACCCGGGTGGTGAACGAGGAGCTGGACCGGCCCGATCTGATCCTCATTGACGGGGGGAAGGGCCAGCTCGGCGCGGCGCGAGGTGTCCTGTCTGCGCTGGGCCTGGACGCGATGCCGGTGATCGGGCTGGCCAAGAAGCAGGAGGAGATCTTCATCCCCGGCCGGGAGGACCCCCTTGTTCTGGACGAGGCTTCTCCTTCCCTGCGCATCCTCGAGCAGGTGCGAAACGAATCTCACAGGTTCGCCACGACTCTGAACAAGAAGAAGCGCGCGAAGCGCGTGGCGCTCACACTGCTGGAAGCGGTGCCGGGGATCGGTCAGGCGCGCAGCAAGCGGCTGATGACGACATTCGGCTCGATGGAAGCGATCATGGGGGCCACGGTGGAGGAAATCCAGAAGAAGGCGGGTATCCCTAGAGAAACTGCCGCCATGCTCCTTGCCCGGCTTTCGCAGCGATATAGTAGACCAGCAGGTGCAGAAGAAGCGCGTGCAGGTCACTCCTGACGGAGCGGAAGCGCTCGTCGAAAACGGCCAGAAGCTGCACGATGTCCTCGATCTCCGCGGCGGAGAACTTCCTGTTTCCCGTACCGTAGGTCTTCTGGTTCTTCTTGCTGAATATCTTCAGCTTCGGGAAGGCCTCCGCGGCCTCGTAGTTGTCGGCGAGCATGCGTTTGAAAGCGGCCAGCCGGCGAAACTGCACGAGAAGGCCGCTCGCGAGCTGCGTTGCTTCCGCCTCGCGGGAGAGCAGGATCTTGTCCAGCACTTCTTCAGCGTCCGTCAGCTCTCGTTCACAGATCTTGTCGAACAGCGTGAAGACGTTTTCTTCCTTTGAGTGGTAGATGTACTGTTCCACGCTGTCCAGATGGATCGTGGTGTCAGGGCCGAAGAACTGGGCAAGCCGATCACACTCCACCCGCATGTCGCGCGTGTTGTTTTCCACCATGTCGAGGATATACTCCACCGCCAGCGGATCGATGGAGATCTTCTTCTGCCGGAAGTATCCCGTGACCCAGCCCTGTTTCTGGTTGTCGAACATCTCCCAGAAAATCTTCTGATTCTCTTTGGGAATGGCTGCCGAGATCTTCCTGTCGATTTCCCCCGCGAAGCCCGGGCTCACCAGGAGGAGAGTGGCATCTTTGGCCGGTGAGCCCAGGTACTCCACCAGCGCCGCCACCTCCTCTGCGCGCTTGATCTCTTCCGCGTTCGCGAGGATCACGAGCCGCTGCGCGCTGAAGAGCGTCTGATTGCGCAGGCACAGGATCACATCCGCCATGCGGCTCTCACCCGCGTAGAATCTGGTGATCTCGGGTTTCTCTCCCCGCTTTGCCGCCAGGCCCTGCGTGATCTTTTCGATGAATGCCGTCTTTTCGCCTTCTTCGGGACCGAGCAGAAGGTGCGCCGGAAGGTCGCGCGGCGCCGCCGCGGGGCTCACGGATAGGTTCTCATGAGGAAGGCAAGCCTTCCGAGGATGCGCACGTTCTGCGTGTAGAGGGGAGGATACTTGGGGTTCTCGGCCTTGAGACGGACACGGTTCTTCTCGATGTAGAACCGTTTGAGGGTGACGGCCTCGTCCACCATGGCCACCACGATGTCGCCATTGTCCGCGGTGCTCTGCTGGGTCACCACCACGACATCTCCGTCCATGATACCGGCGTCCTTCATGCTGTCTCCCTTCACCTGCAGGGCGAAGTGCGTGGACTTGCCCAGGGAGGCAGCAGGGACATGGACGTAGCCCTGGAGGTTTTCCTCCGCGAAGAGCGGCTTCCCGGCGGCCACATTGCCCAGCAGGGGAACGGATGCCACTTCCTCCCCGACCGCCTCGACGTCACGCAGGATCTCGATGGCGCGCGACCTGTTCTCGTGACAGCGCAGGTATGCCTTCTTCTCCAGGGCCTTCACGTGGTCGTAGCTCCCCTTCACGGAGAAGCGGAAATTCGTGGCGATTTCCCGTATGGTGGGAGGATAGCGGTTGAGGCGGATGAATTCGCGGATGAAATTGAACACTTCCCGCTGGCGCTGGGTCAGACCCTTCATTTTCTTCTACTTCTCCGCCGTGATCTTCAACTTCTTCATCTTGCTGTGGAGATTGCTCGCGTACACCCCCAGGGCGTCCGCCGCCCGGGAGATGTTGCCTCCGTTCTCCCTGAGCTTTGCCGCGATCAGGTCGCGCTCGAAGCTGTCACGTGCTTCGGCGAGCGTCATCGTGTCATACGCGGAAAGCGTGCTGTCCGCCTCCTGGCGGGGGGTCGCACCGAGGAAGGACTTGACCGACGAGGCGGAGATCACAAGCTCCTCCGCCATGATATTAATCCTCTCCACGAAGTTTTTCAATTCCCTTATATTGCCCGGCCAATGATACGCGCAGAGGAGCCGCATGCCCTCGGGGGAGACGGTCTTGGGCTCCATGGCCGAGGGCCGCTTGAACTTCTCCATGAAGTAGGCGACCAGCTCCGGCATGTCCTCGATCCGCTCGCGCAGGGGGGGGACCGTGATGGGCACCACGTTGATGCGGAAGAAGAGATCCTCGCGGAATCGCCCGGCGCGGATCTGCTCGTGGATGTCCTTGTTGGTGGCGGAGATCACGCGCACGTCCACCGAGAGCGATTCCTCCCCCCCGACACGCTCGAAACGCATCTCCTGCAGCACGCGGAGAACCTTTGCCTGGGTGACAAGGGACATGTCCGCGATCTCGTCGAGGAAGAGCGTGCCGTGATGGGCCATTTCGACCTTGCCCCGTCTGCGCTGCAGGGCGCTGGTGAAGGCGCCTTTCTCGTGTCCGAAAAGCTCGCTTTCGATCAGGCTCTCGGGAATTGCCGCACAGTTGAGCTCCACGAACGGCCGGCCCGCCCGGGCGCTGCGCGCGTGGATCTCGCGGGCCACCAGCTCCTTGCCGGTTCCGTTTTCCCCCAGGATGAGGATCCGCGAGTCGCTGCCGGCCGCCTGCTCGATGAGCCCGCGCACCGCTTTCATTCCCGGGCTCGAGCCCACCATCCTGTCGTCAATGAAGATGCTGTTCTTCAGAGTCCTGTTCTCCCGGCGCAGGTCCTCGATCGCGATTGCGTTGCGCACCACCGTCATGGTCCTGTCCAGCGAGAGGGGCTTTTCCAGGAAGTCGAAGGCGCCCATCTTGGTGGCCTGCACGGCGAGGGAGATGTTCGCGTGGCCCGAGATCATGATGACTTCCACGTCGGGAAACTGCTCCCGGATCCGCTTCAGCACCTCGATGCCCCCCATGTTGGGAAGCCACACGTCGAGAAACACGAGGTCGACGGTGGAGGCGGCGAGCTCGGCCAGGCCCTGCGCGCCATCCTCGGCGGCGAGCACCGTGTAACCCTCGTCCTCCAGGATGTCGCGGAGCACCGTGCGGATGCCCGGCTCGTCGTCGATGATAAGGATGCTGCTCATGCCTGCGGCCCTCCCGCGGCCCCGGTCGGCAGGTCGATGAAGAACGTGGTGCCGGTGCTTCCATCGCTCTCTGCCCACACGTTGCCCTTGTGGTCGAACACGATGCGCTGCACGATGGCGAGGCCCAGTCCCGTGCCGTCTTTTTTCGTGGTGAAGTAGGGATCGAAGATGCTGTCCATGTTCGACTCGCTGATGCCCGTCCCCGTGTCGCTCACGGCGATTCGACAGAAGCTGGTGTGGGCCTTCTTGACCACGTCTGCGCGCACGGAGAGAAGGCCGCCTTCCGGCATGGCCTGGATGGCGTTGGTGAAGAGATTGGCGAAGACGCGCTTCATCTGGTTCCTGTCCACGGCCAGCACAATGGAGTCAGGCACCTCCTTGACGTCGATTTTCACCCGTGAAGAAAGGTGCGCATAGACGGAGGCAACCTCCCCGAGCATCTCCTTGAGAATGACCTCCGCCGGCCGGGGAACCGGCAGCTTCGCGAACTCCCCGAATTCGCGCAGCATCCTCTCCAGGTTCTCCACCTCGGTGATGATCGACGAGACGGCAGGATGCAGGACTTTTGTGAAGTCCTCGCCGCCCTCCTGGTACTTCTTCAGCATCCGCTGGGCGGAGAGCTTGATCGGGGTGAGCGGGTTGCGGATCTCGTGCGCGAGGCGCTGGGCGATTTCCTGCCAGGCGGTGATCCTTTCCGCCTGCAGCAGCTTGCGCCGCGACCGCTCGAGCTCGGAGATCATGCCATTGAAGGAGTCCACCAGGTTGGCCAGCTCGTCCCGCGGCCGGGTGAGGATGCGGAAGCTGAAATCCCCTTCCGCCACCCGCCGGGTGGCGTCCTCCAGGTGCACGATGGGCCCGATGATCCTCTCGGTGAGAAGGAGGCTGACCAGTATCGTGATGAAGAAGATGGGCAGGGAGAACAGGAAGAAAAAGCCCACCAGCACGAGCCTGAAAAGCACGCGAAACTGGTCGAGCGCCGTGAAGAGGGTCAGGCTCTCGGTGAGCTTGCGCGCGTTTTTCCGGAGATCGGCGGACAGAAGCGCGCTGGCCACGGCCGTCAGCCGTGTCCCGCCCACCGTGAAGCTTCTCACATCGCGCAGGATCGTCACGTCCTCCCGCACTTCCTGGCCGCCCGCCCCTTCCGCGCTGGACAGACGCGCGCGGGGGTCGCCGCGGAACGCGAGGTCCTTCCCCTCCCGGGAGAAGAGCTGCAGCGCGCCGAGACTCGAGTTGACCGCCTGGATCTCCGTCCATGTCCTGTCGGGCGCGGAAGCGAAGTCGCCCACGAGGCCCGGGGCGAGAGGACCATCCATGAAGGAGCGAAGCACTTGGAGCCTTTCCTTCTGGTAGGCAATCGCCATGTCGCGCGCGCCCCGCAAAGCGTCGCCTATCGAGGAGCTGAACCACGTTCCCATTGCGGAGTTGACGAATGTGATGCCGAGCATGGCCTGGGGTCCGGCCGAGAGAACACTGACCAGGGTGAAAAAAAGAAGGAGCCGCAGGCGCAGGCCTGCTCCGGACTGCCGCAGCGCCCGCTGGCGCAGCAGGCGCGTGATCTGGAAGACCGTGATCCCCAGGAGCACCAGGGGCAGCGCCAGGGCCACGAGGAGCGCGATGGTCGTTGTTCCGGGATCAGCGCTTGCGATGGTGGTGATGAATGTCCGGGAGAAGGCGATGATCACGCCGATGAGAATGACGAACAGGAGCACCAGGGCGAGCAGGCCGCGCGACGTGTTCTCCGCCATGGCTGCCCGGTCCGCCGCGCGCTTCATGGCGCCTCCCTCCTCACCCAGGGGCTGGTGTACGTGGCGGCTCGGCCCACGATGCTGACCAGGGTCAGCGGAGGCATGAGGCGGACGGGCTCGAACTGCGCCCGCGCCATCACGTACAGGGCGGCCGAGGCAGGGGGACGGACGTACAGGGGCATCTCGGAAAGGCTGAAGAAACCCTCGAGGAGCTCGTTCACGCTCGCGAAGGACACACGCTCGCCCGTGTCGGTCTCCACAACGAACCGTTCATCAAGGAAATCCCAGAACGCGCTGCGCGAGAACCTGCGCTCGGCGAGCATGCGGTCCCCGGGGAAGGGGAAAATTCCCTGCCGCTTTTCGTACACGCGCGCCGTGAATGTGATCCTGGATTCGAGGCCCTGGCGGAGGGAAGAGACCAGCTCCTCCATGCGATCCCACCGGAACGTCACGTCCGCCGAAAGGACTCCGGCGGGTGAGGACAAGGACACCTCCACGCCCTGGCCGTGCACTGCCGCCGCCGGCAGCAGGGCGACGCACAGGACCAGGACGGCCGCACGGCCGCGCGGCACCCTATTCCTCTTCGAAACGGTTCGCGAACAATTTCTCGATCGCGTCAACGGCCTGCGCCTCGTCGGGCCCATCGGCGATTATCTTCAGCGGCGTGTTGTAAGTGGCGCCGAGGGTGATGACTCCCATGATGGATTTTCCATTGACCCTCTCGCTGTCTTTCTCGATATAGATCTGGGAGCTGAACCCGCTGGCAGTTTTCACCAGCAGCGCCGCGGGGCGGGCGTGCATGCCTGCCCGGTTGCGGATCGTGACGATGCGCTCGACCATGTCGCCTCATTTCTCGTTCAGGAAGATTTCCCGGGTGCTCTCGCCTTCCAGCCAGTTCATGACATTGCGGTTGAACTCGCGCGCCGAATAGTAGCCCATTTTCTTCAGCCGCTCGTTTCGGGCCGCCGTTTCGATTATGACGGGCACATTGCGACCCGGTTTGATGGGGACGGTGACGCACGGCACGTGCACGCCGAGGATGTCCTCCGTGGCTTCCTCCGCGCCGATCCTGTCATAGTTCTTGTCGGGGTTCCACAACTCCAGATTCACCACGAGCTGGATGCGCTTCTTGTCCCTGATTGCCCCGACACCGAAGAGGTGGGTGATATTGATGATCCCCAGGCCCCGGATCTCCATGTGGTGGCTGACCACCTGCGCCCCGGTTCCCATCAGGATGTTGCCGCTCACCCGGCGGATCTCCACTGAATCGTCTGCGACCAGGCGATGCCCGCGCTCGATGAGTGACAACGCCGATTCGCTCTTGCCGACCCCGCTCTCCCCTTGGATCAGAACGCCGATGCCGAAAACCTCCACGAGGACCCCGTGGACCGTCTTCTTGGGCGCGTAGATGGTCGAAAGCACGCGCAGGATCCGCATCGTGAACTCCGAGGTCGAGAGATCCGTCTGCAGGCTTGGGCACTCGGCCGCCTCCGCGCATTCGGCAAAGTCCGCGGTGGGCTCCAGCGAGTGGGTGAACACGCAGCACGGGATCGGATAGGTGAACAGCTTCTCCAGCTCCTTGCGCTGTTTTTCCTTTGCCAGCTTCTGGAGATACGCGTTCTCGCCCCTGCCGAATATCTGGATGCGCTGAAAGGCGAAGTTTTCGTAGAAGCCGCCGAGCTCGAGGCCGGGGCGGTTGATGTCCGTGACGGCAATCTCCCTGATGAGGCCGGGTCTCCCGCCGATGCACGTGAGATCCAGCGCATCGTTCTCCCGCAAATCGAGCTGCAGCAAGTCCAGGACCCGGAATTTTTCCTTCGCCGAATTGGGGGCCATGTTCCCGCCTACTCTTCTTCCTTCACGATTTCTTTCTTCTTGTGATGGTCCTTGATCTTGGATTTTTCTTTCTCGATCTTGGCTTCCAGCTTGTCGAAGAACTCGTCGATGCCCTGGTTGAGATCGAAACTTTCCACCCCGAGGTGTGTGGATGCTCCCCATCGAAAATTGACGGTCGCCTCCACCTTGTAGAGATTTTTCTCCCGGGTGAGGTTCAGCATGAAGTCCACGATGAGATCCCGGGCGAAATCCAGGCGCGGCATTTTTGCATCGAGGTATTCCTGTACGTTCTTGGTGACTTCCAGATGGATTCCCTTGATTTCGACGTTCATGTGCGCCTCCTCGAGTATGACGATTCGATGGCCAGCTCGCCGCGGTATTTGGCGACTGTCCTGCGGGCAAGCGAGATGCCCCGTGCGGCCAGGATCTCGACAATCCTCTGGTCCGAAAGGCCTCCCGCGCGCGCCGCAGGCGACGCAGTCGCGCCGGGAGCGTCCGCGCCCTCCTGCCCGATGATCTCCCTGATGATCTCTTTCACACCCTCCTTTGAAAAGCGGCCATTGATGGTGTTCGGGACCGAGTTGGAAAAGAAATGCTTCAGCCTGAAGATACCCCATTCGGTCTGCATGTACTTCGATGAGGTGATCCGCGACACGGTTGCCTCGTGTACGCCGATCTCCCCGGCGATATCCTTCAATGTCAGGGGTTTCATGTACTTCGGCCCCTTGAGGAAGAACTCCCTCTGGTAATCCACGATGGCCCGGCAGACTTTCAGGAGCGTTTCGTTGCGCTGGCCGATCGTGCGGATGAACCACCGCGCGTCCTGCAGATTCTGGGTGACGAACTGGCGCGTCTTCATGTCTTTCCCCTTCTTGCGCGTCATCTCTTCGAAAAGGGGATTGATGCCGAGGACAGGGATCATCTCGTCGTTCAAGATGATCACGAACTCCCCTTCGTGAAGGGTGACCTGGACGTCGGGGAGGACATAGCGGGTCACGTCCCGGGAGAAGTTGCGGCCGGGCAGGGGATCGAGGGTGCGCAGGAACGCGATGACCTCCCGGAGCTTCGACTCGGAGATCCGCATTCCTTTCTCGATTTCCCGCAGCTTCTGGTTCTCCAGCTGCTCGAACCACCGCTGCACCACTTCCGCCGCGCGCGGATGCGGGGCGGGGTGAATACGGATCTGCACGAGGAGGCTTTCGCGCACGTCCTTCACGCACACGCCCACCGGGTCGAAGCCCTGCACGAGAGCCAGGATCTTCGGAAGCAGCTCCCGGTCGCCATCTTCGGACACCAGGATCTCGGGGGGTTCCTGGTGAAAGCCGTTCTCGTCGAGATTGTGGATGAGAAGCTCGCCGATGCGCAGCCATTCCTCGGGGATGGGCTGCAGGACGAGCTGCGCCAACAGGTGCTCCTGAAGGCTCTCCGGCTGGGAAAGGGCGCCCTCGATGAACTGCCGTCGCGCATCACTCGCGGCCTCGGCATCCGCCCGCGAATAGCCCGAATCAGAGGAATGGTCGAACCAGTCTCCCTCCCCTTCACCGATCTCCCGGGCCGGCAGGGAATCAAGGGACACGGTGGACCTGTCCTCTTCCACCTGGAGGGCGGGGTTCTTCTCCAGCTCCTCTTCTATGGTGGTCTTCAGGTCCTGCAGGGGCAGCGCCATGAGCCTTACCGCCTGGTAAAGCTGCGGGGTCATTTTGAGCTTCTGGACCTGTCTCAGGACGGGTCTCTGGGACTGCACGGGACCTCCGGGGCTGATTGTGAGCCGGGGTCGAGGGGTTTGTCAACTTTGATCTGCGCGGCCGAAGGTCGCGCTTAGATCTGGAACTCGTGGCCGAGGTAGATCTTTCGCGCAAGCTCGCTTGCGAGGAGCTCCTCTCGCGAGCCGCTCACCAGGATCTCTCCCAGGTTGATGATATGGGAGCGATGGGTGATCTGGAGGGTGTCGCGCACGTTGTGGTCCGTAATGAGCACGCCAATGCCCCGGGTGGACAATCCCTGGACGATGCCCTTGAGCTCGGAGACCGTGATGGGGTCGATTCCCGCGAATGGCTCGTCCAGGAGCAGGAACTTGGGCTCGATGGCAAGGGAGCGGGCGATTTCCGTGCGCCGTCTTTCCCCGCCGGAAAGGGTATATGCCTTCTGCTTCCTCAAATGCGAGATGCCCAGGTCATCCAGGAGCCGGTCGAGCACCTTCTGCTTCTCCTTGGCGGTGAGTCCCTTGCGCGTCTCGATGATCGCGTTGATGTTGTCCTCCACGGAAAGCTTGCGGAAAACCGACGGCTCTTGTGGAAGGTAGGAGACCCCCATGCGGGCACGCTTGTACATGGGGAGACCCGAGACGTCCTTGCCGTTCAGCCAGATCCGTCCCGATGTGGGCTTGATGAAGCCCACCACCATGTAGAACACCGTGGTCTTGCCCGCCCCGTTGGGACCGAGGAGGCCGACGACCTCGCCGCTCTCCATGGAGAACGTGACGTCACGCACCGCCTGCGTGCGGCCGTAGCTCTTTGCCAGCCCTTCCAGAAAAAGGGTCCCGTTATTGTCCATCGGGAGGCCCTTTCTTCATGGCAGGCGGCACACCCGGCGCAGGGGGGCAGGCGGCGGCGAATCGGGCACCGGGACAGCGGGCGCCACCGGGACAGCGGGCGCCACCGGGACAGCGGGCGCCACGGAGCCGGGGCCGGGGGCGACCGGGACAGTTGAGTCGGGCGGGGCGCCTTCCTTGGCCGGCTCGGGCGAGCCGGTTTTTATCGTGCCCTGCACGTCCCCCTCGAGACTGATGTCCTCCGTGTCGAGATTGATCGTGATCCGCGCAGCCTGGTAGACGTCGCTCCCCTTGGAAACCCAGGGCAGCCCCGAGAGCTCGAGCGTTTTCTTGTCCCGCCAGTACCTCGCGAATTCCGCCTTGCAGATGATGTCTTTTTTGAAAATACGCACCCCGATCTGGACGATGGTGATCTTCTCCAGGTCCCTGTCCTCGATGAATCCTCCCTTGACCACCATCTCGTTTTTCAGATCCGCCATGACCGCGTTCCCCTTGATGCGCGCGATCTTCTGGTTCCTGTCGTAAAAGAGCTCCTGGCTGGTGAGATCCAGTCCGCGCTTCGCGTCAACCACGCGGACGTTTCCGTGGCATTGCGCATAAACAAAATCCTTGCCGAAAAGCTCGATGCTGTCCGCCGTGATGCGCAGATCCTGCGTATCCACGCGGGCATTGCCCGTCAGGAGCGCATGCTGGTTGCCCTCCGCAAGGACCGTTGACGCGCTGTCACCCGAATAGGTGAAGGTGTCGGCGTGAAGGGGGCTGCACAGGAGGAGAATGAGCGCGCAGACCGCCGGGATTGTTCTCCCCGCGCCGCTATTTTTTCTCTTCTTGCCAGACATATGTGCCCTGCACGGGACCCGAGAACGTGACCTGGCGGGTTCTGAAGTCGCCGACGAAGCCGCGTCCGGAGATGGAAGTGCCGTCATCCTTTCGAATGGTCACCCGTTCGTCGGGAGGGGCGGTCAGCCGCTTCTCCTTGTTTGCCCACGCGAGGGATTCCGCGGAGACGTCTCCCTTCTCGGAGGCGGAATGCACACGCACCGCGCCCGAAATCTCGGCGTTTTCCGTGTCGGTGTGGTACACGACCCTGCGGGCGCGGCCCTCCGTTGCCTTCTCTCCCTTGTCGTCGTATTCGATGAAATGCGCGTCGGTCAGGATCGTCTTCGCGGCGGCGCTGTAGGTCTCTGCGCGTGCCGCTTCCAGCTCCATGGAAAGCCGACCGTTTCTGTGGATCTTGTGCACGAGCCCGCGCGCAACGGTGTCCGGAATTCCTTCCGCCGCTTTTTCTTCTCCGGCCGCTTCCTGGTAGTCCAGACTGCAGCCGGCAACCAGCAACGCGGCCGCGAATGCGACGGCCGTGACGGCCGTGCCTATCGGGCCCGTGCGGGTGCTGTCTTTTCTTGCGATTTCAAGCATGCGGCGATAAACCGGGAAAACAGCGGGCTGGGAGCGAGGGGTTTGGACTTGAACTCAGGGTGGAACTGCACGCCCACTCCCCAGGGATGGTCGGGCCACTCGACCGACTCGACCAGAGAGGAGTCAGGGGTGAGCCCGCTCACGAGCAGCCCCGCGTCTTCCAATGCCTTGCGGTACTGGTTTGAAACCTCGTAGCGGTGCCGGTGGCGCTCGGCGATGACCTCGGCGCAGTAGGCCGCGTGGATGCGCGTGCCCGGTTTCAGGTGCGTGTCGCTCTTCCCGAGACGCATCGTTCCGCCGTAGGCCTTGATGTCCACCTGCTCCTCCAGGAGGCTCACAACCGGGATTTTTGTCTCGGGGGCGAACTCGGTCGAGTTTGCTTCTTTCAGGTTCAACAGTGACCGGGAATACTCGATCACCATGATCTGCATGCCCAGGCAGATGCCAAGGTAGGGGATCTTGTTTTCCCGCGCATAGTGGGCCGCGCGGACCATGCCTTCGATGCCCCGCAGGCCGAAGCCGCCGGGGACCAGGATGCCGTCGCAGTCGGCAAAAGCGGACGACAGATCGCGGTCATCCTCCAGCTCCTCGCTCTCGAACTTCACGAGCTGGACCCGGGCTCCGTTGTCGATCCCCCCGTGAAAGAGGGATTCGAAGATCGAGATGTAAGAATCATGCAATCCCGTGTATTTTCCCACGATTGCAATGCGGGCGGTGCGCTTCGCTTCCGTGAAGTGGTCCACGACCTTTTTCCAGCCGTCCTTGGCGGGCATCTTCTCCGCAAGGCCGAGCTTTTTGATGATGATCGCGTCCACCTTCTGTTCGACGAACGTGAGGGGGATTTCGTAGATCGTCGTGCGGACGTCGTAGGCGGAGATCACCGCCTCTTTTTCCACATTTGTAAAAAGAGAGATCTTGCGTCTCAGGTCCTCGTCCAGCGGGCTGGAGGATCGACAGAGAAGGATGTCCGGCTGAATTCCGATCTCGCGCAGCTCACGCACGGAGTGCTGCGTGGGCTTGCTCTTTGGCTCGCCCCAGTAGACTTGCGGCACCAGGGTAAGGTGGATGAAGAGAACGTTCTCCTTGCCGAGGTCGTGGATGAATTGACGGGCCGCTTCGAGGAAGGGCACGCTCTCGATGTCTCCCACCGTGCCGCCGACCTCCACCAGTGTCACGTCCACGCCCGGCTGCTCGCCCACCCGGAATACGCGCGCTTTGATCTCGTCCGTGATGTGGGGGATCACCTGCACGGTCCTTCCCAGAAAACGGCCTTCGCGCTCCTTGGTGATGACGGCCTGGTACACCTGGCCCGTCGTGATCGAATTGTCCTTCCCGATGGGCGCGGTGGTGAACCGGCTGTAGTTTCCGAGGTCGAGATCGGTCTCGGCCCCGTCATCCGTGACATACACCTCCCCATGCTGGTAAGGATTCATCGTGCCGGCGTCCACGTTGATGTAAGGGTCGATCTTGATCATCCGTATGTTGAAGCCCCTGTTTTCCAGCAGGCTGCCGATGGACGCTGAGGCGACGCCTTTTCCAAGCCCAGAGCAGACGCCGCCGGTGACGAAAATGTATTTGCTCATGGGGATTGGATTATAGAAGAAAAAGAGGGTTGCCTCAACAGCGCGCCGAGGTACCTTGCGCGGTATTCCGCGCAGTTAGGCGGCGCCGCCGTACCCTCGCGCGTCAGGCCGGCCCGTGGTATGATTCATGGCATGGGAAAAGTAGCACAGGAGACCGGCAAGGTCCCCGGCGTCCCGCAAGGAAGAGTGGGCCGCGGGCGGCCGCCCATGGCCTGGCGCTGGTACATCCCTTTCCTGCTCACCGTGATTGCGGGTGTCGTGATCACTCTGGTCGTGTTCGCCGCATTTCGAGGATCCGAAGCGGCAAGGTTGAAAACAGACTTCCAGAACATGGCGGCCGACCGTGCGCAGGCGATCCGCGCGGGGTTGTCCGAGGATTTCGTGGAGCTGGACCTTCTGGCCGGCTACGTGACCGCGTCCCGGGAGCTCGCCGAGGACCTGCTCGGCTCCTTTGCTTCGGAATTCGCCAATTTCGTCCGTCGTATCCCGTCACAGGAACCTGACACGCAGGCTGTCGCGTTTGTTGCCCGGGTTCCCTCCGCCGCACGCGCGGGCTTTGAGCGTACCGGAGCACGGGAGCTCGCCGCCGGCTTCCAGATCGCCGAGCAGGGATCCGGGGAGAGATCCGGCCCGCGGGAAATCGCGCACTGTATTACCCCATCACTGTGATCGAGCCCTTCGAATACACCACGACGATGCTCGGACTCGATCTGTACTCGATTCCTGCTCTCAAACCGGCGCTGGAACACGCCCTTGCGAGCGGAAAGACCACGGCGAGCGCCGCCACGATGCTTCCGGCTTCCACGACCAATCGGCCCGTGGTGTGGTTTTTTCGGACCGTTTCCCAGCCGCCTCGGGGGACCGCGCAGGGCCGGGGCGAGCTCCTGGGCATCGTCGCTATCGCCTTCAGGATCGACCAGATGGTGGACCTTTCCTTGAAGGACCTGAGCCCCGCGGCCATCGATATCGAGCTCGTGGATCCCCAGGCTCCCCCGGGCCGGCAGTCATTGTATTACCGCAAGGCACGTGTGCCGGGCTACGAAGCCACGGCCCCGCTGAAATCCGGTCTGTCCTGGAGCACAACCCTGGAGGCGGGAGAGCGCGTCTGGCTCTTCAAGGCCTATCCGACCCCTGAGTTCATGCTCCGTCATCGCACATGGCAGCCGTGGACGCTGCTTGCGGGAGGCCTCCTGCTCACTGCCCTGATCAGTCTCTATTTTGCCGGGGGGCTGCGGCGCGCGGCCCGGGTGGAATCGCTCGTTTCCGAGCGCACCGGCGAGCTGGCCCGCGAGGTCGCCAAGCACGAACAGCTGGAGAAGGCGCTCGCAGAATCCCGTTCGACCCTTGCCAGCCAGGTGGAGCGGCTCAACCTCCAAAACCAGGAAGTCCAGCTTCTCAACGAGGTGGGTGACATGCTTCAGTCATGCGTCTCGACAGAGGAAGCCTACCCGCTCATCTCGCTCCATGCCCCGAGACTTCTGCCCGGAAGCTCCGGGGCCTTGTACGCGCATGACCCTTCCCAGGACCTGTACAGCGCCATGGCGGAATGGGGAGACAGGCGCCCGAGTGTCACCGCGTTCAAGGCGGAAGACTGCTGGGCTCTCCGGAGGGGGAAGGTCCATGCCCTGACTGGTTCCACGCCTACCCTGTCGTGCCGCCACGCCGCCGGCGAGGACCTGCATTCGCTGTGCATACCGATGACGGCCACCGGGAAGTCGATCGGTCTCTTTCATCTGACCGGCGGCAGGGACGACAATCACGCATTTGCCGTCTCCGTTGCCGAGCATATCGGCCTTGCGCTTTCGAATCTCATGCTGAGGAGCGACCTGCGGCAGCTTTCGATCCATGACCCTCTCACGGGATTGTTCAATCGCCGCTACATGGAAGAGACGCTGGAGATCGAGATCCGGCGCGCGGAGCGTACGGAGCACCCCATCGGCGTGATCATGCTCGATATCGATCATTTCAAGACGTTCAATGACAGGTTCGGGCACGCGGCGGGAGACGAGGTGCTCCGCGCGCTGGGCACTCTGATGCGCACGCACCTGCGCGCGGGCGACATCGCCTGCCGCTACGGGGGGGAAGAGTTCGTGCTGATTCTGACAGAGGCCTCCAAAGACGCCGCCACGCAGCGCGCCGAGGATATCCGGCAGCGCGTGAAGTCCCTCGAGGTGCGCCACCTCGACGCGCCGTTGGGCCCGCTCACCGTGTCCCTGGGAGTGGCAATTCATCCCGCGCATGGGCGCACACGCGCTGAAATCCTCGCTGCCGCGGACGGAGCGCTCTACAAGGCAAAAGAGGGCGGCCGGGATCAGGTCGTTCTTTCGCAGATCACCCCTCGATGACGGTGATGTTCTTTTTCAGGTCCCAGCGGATATAGCTCGAGAGCGCTTCGATCTGGGACCTGTTGACGTAGTAGATCCTGCCATCGTACTTCACCAGACCGCCGTCGTAATTGGCAAACGGGAGATGGTGGGAGACTCTTCCCATGAAGACGGCCCTGTCCCAGTACGGGCAGGTCTTCAGGTGCGGGATCTTCCGAAGATTGCTTGCCGTGATGCTCTCACCTTTGACCGTATTGCGCAGAAAGTCCTGCCACTTCATCGTTTCGACACGATTGTACCCGGTGCTGGCGCCGGGATCAACCCCAGATTCGCCCGGGCAGTGCGCGCCGCGGGCCCGCGCCCGCGCAGCTCACTCGGTCTGCGGAACGTCGTCATCCTTGGCCGCGGGGGGCGGAGCCTTGCAGGGCTCGCGTATCCTCTCGATGGATGTCGCTTTCCCGTCGTCGCCGATCTCGATGATCACTCCCTGGAGCTCAAGCATCGCCCACGCCTCCTTCGAGTATTCGTGCACCAGCGTGGTGAGTTTCCGTATCTCGATCTCGGGATCCAGCCCGGCCACGGATTCAAGACTCCCTGTTCTGCCCGCATCCGTGATCACGGCCGTGCCGCCGGGAAGCACACGCTCGTCCGCGGTCAGCCCCTTGGTATGCGTGCCGATCACCGCGGACAGCTTTCCGTCAGCCATGGCGAACATCGTGGCTTTCTCCGCCGTCGTGACCGCGTGGAAATCCAGCAGGATCGTGTTCGTCTCCGGCGCCATGGACTCGAGGAGCTTCGGCAGGAGGCTGAAGGGATTCTTCAGATGGACCCTCTTGAATCCCGCGACACCGAGCAGGCACAGCACGCCTATTTTTCTCCCGTTTTTTTCGAAAATCATCCAGCCCCTTCCGGGATTCCGAGGCGGGTAGTTGGCGGGCCTCACCATGTAGGGCGCTTTGTTGAAGTGCTCGACGATGTCCTTCTTGTAGTAGCTGCATTCGCCGGTGGTGAGAACGTCGATTCCGAGCTTGTGCAGATACACGGCGTGATTCTTGCCGATGCCGAAACCGCCGGTGGCACCCTCTCCGTTGGCGATGACGAAATCGATCGCGTGCTCCTGGCGTATCTTTGCGAGGAGCTCCTTCGCGACCCAGACGCCGGACTTGCCGACGATCTCGCCGACAAAGAGGATTCGCACAGGTGCCATCAGGAGAGGATACCGGCAGAGAGCAATCTTGACAAGTTCGACGCCTTCTTGTTACCGTTGTTCACTGGCCCGGATGGTGAAATTTGGTAGACACGCTAGATTCAGGGTCTAGTGCCGGCAACGGTGTGGAGGTTCAAGTCCTCTTCCGGGCAACGCAATGAAAAGCTTCCCCGAAAAATCCCTTCGGGTATCTCTACGCACTGAAATGGGCGCTCTCCGGACCTGTCGGATCGCTCCGCCCTACGGGCCCCCGAGCAGCTCGAGGGTTCGCTCGTCCCGATGTCCCTGATAGTACTTCTCCACCACACGGGAGAAGACCGAGTCCGGCCCCGCAACGCGCTCGAAAAGCGTCATTGAGGACCGCAGCTTGAGGTCATCCGGGTACGGCATGATAGCGGACGCCGTCCTGCCTTCGAGAGCGAGAAGCGCCTCCGCACACTCCCTCAGGCGCGAACCCAGGATGGGATGACTCAGATAGGCGCGGGCTTCGTCGATGCCGCTGATGCCATAGTGCTGGGAGGTGGGGGACAGCCCCAGGCCGCGGACCTGGGGGAAGATGAACCAGATCCAGTGGGAGCGCTTGCGGCCGGCGCGTATCTCGTCCAAGGCGCTGGCGTACGCCCCGGACTGCGCACTCACAAACCGCTCAAGGTCGAAGGAATCGGCGCTCGACACGTGCCTATCTCCTCGGCGCAGTACGGGACTGCCGCGGCGCCACCGTGAAATCCGGCTCGTCGAAGTAGCATTCACCTTCCGCGTCGTACAGTCTCTCAAAGAGCTCCCGGATGCTCCGGGCGATGACCCGGACCCCGCCGGCCGGCTCCTCCTTGTCGGTTTCGGCGTTCCAATTCCTAGGTGTGATCACCACGTCCCAGGCCTCAGGGTCCCAAGCTTGCTCGTTCCAGGCACCAGAGTGCCAGTCGTTTGGGTCCCAGCCCCGCCGGTATCCCAGGTGGCGTCCGTCGGACAGCGAAGCGAAGAGAATCACGTCCTCGCGGTCGCCTGCGCTGGAAGCTGCCTCCTTCCACGAGGCAAGGCGGAGCATTCGCAGACGCCGACGAGCCTGGGGGAAGAGAAGCCCTCCGTCGAAGATGTCGAGGACCTGGATCAAGTCGGCCGGCACACCGTGAATGTCTATCCTGCTTGGGCGCTCCTTCCTCCAATCGACAGGTCCATTCATCCCCTTGCCAGCCGCCAGGTCGGAAAGGATCATCGCGAATCGGTCTCCTTCTCGCATTCCCCAACCGATTTCGGGCCGCAGGGCCTGGGTGGCATGGTCCTGAGTGATCCCGATAAAGCCCGCCACGAGCTCCCGGGCATCTTTCTTGGCGGGGCTCCCTCTCAGGTCCTCCAGGCGAAACGGCGCCATACTGATACCCGTGGGCAGCCTTTTGAACGAAAGCGGATGCGTCTCAGAGGGAGGAGCTCCCGCTGGACGCGGCCACTGCACGAACTGGTTCCGCACCGTGAACTGGTGCGCCACGGGCCCGCCAAGATAGGGGAAAAGGTTCGCGATCCAGCCGGTGATCAGCTCGCCGCCATAGTTCTCGCGCGGGCTGTAGATCTGCTTCCAGAAGTCCAGGTCCGGCCTGCCCTCTGCCGTTGCGACCAGGCCATCGCAGATCGGCTCGAGCCTCGTGGTCCACCACTCCAGCCCGTACTTGCTCATCACCGCGACGCGCCCGCGGATCTCCTTCCAGTCCTCCGGGGT
Organism: uncultured Spirochaetota bacterium; assembly: GCA_963734545.1. Taxonomy (GTDB): domain Bacteria; phylum Spirochaetota; class Spirochaetia; order SZUA-6; family Fen-1364; genus Fen-1364. The sequence continues at coordinate 403,967 of CAVTHO010000005.1, forward strand.
GCCGAGAAGCGTTACTCGAGGGATTCCGCAGATTGCTACCATCTCATAGTCGAAGTACTTTTTGAATGCGTCCATCATCACGACCAGGCTGGCCGTCCGTGCGATCGACGTGGTCGTCGAGAAGTCGCAGACCAGGAGATCGTACACGCTCTTGCCGACATGGTCGCGGACCATCTGCGTCCATGCTTCGGTGGCCAGCCATGTCGGCAGGGGGTCAGCGCCTACGATCTCTAGCTTCCTCTTTCCCTCGAAATCGACGAATCGACCACGCAGCGCCTCCGCGTTGTTGTTCACGTGCTGCGCGAAGCCCTGGGCGATCGTGATCCAGATCTCGTCGGGACCGAGCACGAGGGGTCTGTGTTGGGCGAATGCGAGGGATACGGCCTGCACGAGCGCGTGAACCGGTTCGGTATCGACGACACGCGCTTCGGCCACGTGGCTGAACTCCAAGAGCGGCTTCCCGCCGAGAGCCTGTTGGAACGCCTCGACAGTCGGCGCCTCGGGAAGGAGCGCTGCGGCCGGTTCGACGTCGTCGACGAGAAACGTAACGCCCTTCGGGCCGCGGTCCACCACGTCTGCAATCCGCTTCATTGCTCTCACCTTCCATGGATCAGAGTTGATGATGCTCACACGAGCGGCGCCGATCCCCCAAAGGATGCGGCGATTTGGCCTGACACCTTCTTCCGGCTCTCTTGTTGACGGGGGTTGTGGGACAGGCTGCGCGGCGCGACAAGAAGAGCAGCCGATGACTCTCTTTTAGAGTACACCCTCCAGATCGAAGGTCAAGAGTCGCGGGGCGGGGCCGTGCCTGCCGGCGGAATGCCCCCGTACACAAGAACTGCAGGGCTCTTTCGTCGCGCCGCCCAACCCTCAACGGGATTGCCAGTGCAACTCTGAGATTGAGTCTGCGAAGAGCCGCAGTCTGACATACAGCGATTTGGGCGCCCGATAGATTCAGGGCCTAGTGCCGGCAACGGTGTGGAGGTTCAAGTCCTCTTCCGGGCAACGTAACTTGTCGGTCAGATTGGAAATGGCGCTGCTAGTCGTCTTTTGAAAGGCTCGGGCGCCTTATTTGAACAGGCGACAGAACACCCGATCCGTTCCCGATGCCGAGCTCGCCGTTGTTGTTGTAGCCCGTTGTCCAGAGACTGTGATCGGTCTTGAGGATCACCGAGTGGACCAATCCCCCCGCGACCGCCGCCACGCCCTTGGCAAAGATTTGTGTCGGGACCAGGACAGCATCGTCTTTGCTGCCGCTGCCGATCTGGCCGCTCTTGTTGTACCCCGTCGCCCAGAGGCTGCCGTCGGTCTTGAGGATCAGAGTATGATCGCCCCCGGCAGAGGCCGACGCCACGCCGCTCGCGAAGATTTGTACCGGACTGAGAACATCTGTTGTGGCACCAGTACCCATCTGACCGAACTTGTTGTAGCCCATTCCCCAGAGGCTGCCGTCTGTCTTCACGAATACGCTGTGGCTCCGACCCGCTGAGGCAGAGGCCACGCCGCTTGCGACGATCTGTACGGGGGTCGGGGAAGCCGTTGTCGTGCCGGTGCCAAGCTGACCGTGAGTATTGGCTCCCATGGCCCAGAGGCTGCCGTCCGTCTTGACGATGAGGGTGTGGTCTTCTCCTCCCGATACGGACGCAACACCGCTCTCGATGATTCGTACCGGCGTCAGGACATTGGCTGTCGTGCCGGTGCCCAGCTGTCCGGAGGCATTCGCACCGGTCACCCAAAGGCTTCCGTCGGTCTTGACAATCAGGCTGAAATTGACCCCCGCCGCAGCCGAGGCAACTCCGTCAGCGAAGATCTGTACCGGAGAGGAGACGCTCGTGGTGGTGCCGTTCCCGAGCTGCCCGCTCTTGTTGTAGCCGGTCGCCCAGAGGCTGCCGTCCGTCTTGAGGATCAGGCTGTGGTAGTACCCTGCCGAAACGGAGGCGACCCCGTTTGCCAGAATCAGCTTCGGCGCGGTGACGCTATTGGTGTTGCCGAGTCCAAGCTGACCGTCGCCGTTGCGCCCGGTCCCCCAGAGACTGCCGTCGCTCCCGACGACCATGGTGTCGCTGTAGCCCGAGATGGAAACGATTTTCGAGACCAGCGCCCGAACCGTGTAGCTTCCCGTCGAGCCGTCAGCCGCGGTGACGGTATACAGCACCGGCTTTGTAAAATCGTTCGCTGTTTTGCCACTCACCTGGACTTTGGGGCCAACCCGGACGGCTTTCCCGTCTGTCTTGAAGGTCGCGACGAGGGAGTCGACCCTGGAAAAAAGTGGGAGACTCGTCAGGTCCACTGTAATGGTCTTCTCGTCGATGACGCCGACCGCCCCGGGGTTCTTCATGAGCTGGAACAGCACAGGACAGGTCACCGGCGCATTCTGGGGGGAGGCCGACTACAAGCTCGGCCCGGTCGTGACGATCCTCGGAGGATTCACGGTGAGCTTTTCGCGAGACCTGGGATACTCGATTATTGCCGGGATCACTGTTGCTCTTGCGAAAGACGTCTCCCTCAAGTACAAGGCAAGTTTCCTCTCCAATATGGTGGAGTATCAGATCCAGCCCCAGCCTACCACCAACTACGGCGTGGAGAACCTGCTGAGCCTGGACTGGAAGTTCTGACAGCTCCGTGGCTGCTCTACGGCTTCTTCCGGTTGTCCGCCTGCTGCCTCATCTCGGCAAACCCGGCGGCCGCCTCCCTGACATCTTCAGGGAAATCGGTCATCTCCTGCACCTGGCGTATCTCGATCACCTCGTCGCCTGAAGCAGGGCACCGCTTGGCCCATTCGATTGCCTCTTCCTTCGACTTCACCTGGATCATCCAGTAGCCGCCGATCACTTCCTTTGCCTCGGCAAAAGGGCCGTCCTGCACCTTCGGCTTGCCTCCGGGAAACGATACGCGCACTCCCATGGAGGGAGGGTGAAGTCCATCGAGCGCGAGCAGCACCCCCGCCCTCTGAAGGGCCTCGTTGTATTTCATCATGGCGGAAACGGCCCCGGCATCCGGCAGAGTGCCGGCAGGCGCCTTCTCGTACCCTTTCGGGATCATCAGCATCATGAATCTCATTGCATCTCTCCTCTCACAATATACGACGAACTGCGCGGCAGGAAATCGACAGGCAGAGCCGTGCTTGCGATAGGTGGCCCGGCACGACCGGACGGCGTTCTTTCCCGCGGGAGCCGGCACGCGTATATTCCGTGCATGAAGGAAAGCGCTTGAAGCGCCACGGAGGGCCTGCATGAAATGGGTCACACGTTCTCACGTCCATGTCGACCGTGTCGCATGCCCGTGGCTGATCTCGCGGTTCGTTGACAGTCATGCGGAGTTCCTGTTCGTGCCGAAGAATCAGGTGAAGAAGACCGCCGCCGAGCAGGGGGCCATTCCATTCGACGTGCCCGACGTCGAGCTGGGCCATCAAGATGGCCGTTGCTCATTCGAGTCCATTCTCGCAAAGTACGATCTGCAGGACCCCGCGCTTCTCAGGATGGCGCGGGTCATCCATGCGGCGGATGTCGCGGCCGACATGGATTCCGACCCCCTCGCACGCGGGCTGGAGGCCATCGCGGTCGGCTACAGCCTGCGCTTTCCGCGTGACGAAGAGAATCTCTCCCGGCAATTCGAGATGTATGATGCCTTGTTCGCGTGGTGCCGCCTGGAAGCGGCACGGGGTCAGGGGTGATCACTGCCCTTCGGGCGGGGAGGGTCTCCCGCGTTCTGCAGGTCGTCATTCTCCTCGGCGCCATGCCCGTGGCGCCCCTTCAATCGCAGGGCGATTTTTCGCTCGCGCGATCAATCCCCCTGCCGGGCGTTGAGGGCAGGATCGACCACATGGCGATTGACCTGCCCGGCAACCGCTTGTTTGTCGCGGCGCTGGGGAACAATTCCCTGGAAACCATCGATCTCTCTTCCGATTCAGTGGTTCACAGGATCCACGGTCTGTCCGAGCCTCAAGGGGTGGCATACATCGAGGATTCGCACAAGCTGTATGTTGCGAACGCGGGAACCGGGGAGTGCGACGTTTACGACGGCAGGACCTATGCGCTGCTGAGGCAAATCGATGTAGGCGGCGATGCAGACAACCTGCACCCGGACGCGGCTTCCCACAGGCTGCTGGTGTCGGCGGGGAACAGCCTCACCTTTATCGATACCACTGCTGACGCCCGGGCCGGACGGCTTGAACTGCCCGGTCATCCCGAAGGCTTTGCGCTCGAGCAGAACGGGCCGCGCGTGTTCGTGAATGTCCCGCAGCCGGGCGGGCGGGTCTTCGTCGTGGATCGAGACCGCGGCATTCTCGCCGCAGAGTGGCAGGTGGGGGGGCTTTTCAAAAACCTCTTCTCGAACTTTCCCATTTCGCTCGATGAAGACAATCAGCGTCTTTTCGTCGGCACGAGGGTGCCGGCGCGCTTGAAAGTACTGAATGCGGTGAGCGGGAAGGTTGTCGCTGATATCGGGATAGACGGGGATTCTGACGACATCTTCTATGATGCGAAGCGCCGCAAAGCATATGTCTCGTGCGGCGCCGGGTACCTCGACGTCGTGGTACAGCTCACGCCTGATCGCTACGCAGCGCCGGTCAGGATCCCCACCGCACGAGGAGCCAGAACGTCGCTGTGGGTGCCTGAGCGGGATCGATTGTTTGTCGCCGTTCCCCATGATGGGAATCAAAGGGCGGAGGTAAGGATCTACGAGCCGAGCATGCCCTGACCGGAGTCATCGATGGGGTGACGGGGCGGGAGACATCTTTCCCTCATGCGGCGCGAAGAGGTATGTTCTTCCTAACCTCATATGGAAGAACGGAACGAACAGGACAGCTCCCTGAATCCCGAGCAGGACCCGAGAAATCTCGGCGGCTATTTCCTCGTGTCCGAGATCGGACTGAGGGACCCCAACTTCGTGCGATCGGTCATCCTGATGATCACCCATGATGACAGCGGGGCCTTCGGCCTCATCGTCAACCGGCCATTCAAGCTCACGCTGGGAGAGCTCGTCGAGGGACTGGAAGAATCCCCCGCCTCCTCGATTCCCGTCTATGTGGGGGGGCCCGTCCAGCAGGAGCTCCTGTTCATTCTGCACACGGAGTTTTCCGGTGATGAGCGGGAAGACTACGGGGAACGTCCCGTCGAAGGGGTGATCTTCGAGCCCGCCACCCCGTACATCGTGGAGTATCTGAAGAACGATTGGAGCGCCCTGCCGGAACAGCAGCGCCCGGCGGTGCGCCTCTATGCCGGCTACTCCGGCTGGGGCCCCGGGCAGGTCGAGGGGGAATTGAAGGCGGAGGCATGGGTGGTCGTGAAAGCGAACTCCGATATCATCTTTCATCCCAATCCGGCGGGCGCATGGGCGGATGCATTCGTCAAGAAGGGGCCGCTCTACCAGATCATTCTCCAGACTGGCTTCAAGCCGTCGATGAACTAGCCTGCCGCTTGCATCCCCGCGTCCCCTGCGCGAGAATGGGGAAGGTTTCCGAAATGGGGCGCATCCTGAAGTTCAGCCGCGATCGCCAGGACGGTCCGGGCCGCATAGATGCCGAGAAGATCTGGGAGTACGTGCTCCCGCGGCTCGATTTCCCGCTCCCGGAGTTCATCTCACGGGAGATCGATACGATCATCAGCGACATCTGGAATGCGTCCGAGAGTGAGATCGACTTCTATGACTGCGTGAGCGCGCTCGAGACACTGCGGGGAAAAGACATCCTGATCCCGTCCGGGCGGAGGGAGAAAATCGTTTCTCTTATATTCGAATACCTCGAAAAGAACGGCTACCTCTATCGTATCGATTGACCGCGGGAGCTGCGGTGTGCCTATGTGCCGGGCGGATGCATGACAGTCCTGTTTCTACCCCCGTTCTTGGCACGGTAGAGCGCCATGTCCGCGTTCCTCAGGAGCTCTTCCGCGTTCATTCCCTGCTCGAGCTGGGCAACCCCGAGGCTGATCGTCACCTCGGAGATCTTTCCCACCGCGTTTTCCTGAACAGATTCGCGCAGCCGCTCGGCCACCGCCGCGCCCCCCTCTGCGTCGTTGCCGGGGAGCGCCATCACGAACTCATCCCCTCCGTAGCGGCCGACAAAATCGTAGGCGCGGAGGCTTTCCTCCAAGCGCGCGAATATCTCTTTCAATACCTCGTCTCCCACCAGGTGTCCGTGGTCGTCATTAATTCTCTTGAAGTGGTCTATGTCGACGAACACCACGCTCAGGCGGGTACCCATCCGTGCGCAGCGGTCCACTTCCGACTCGAGCCGCTCGAGAAACACGCGCCTGTTGGGAGATCCGGTAAGCTCGTCCACAGTCGCATAACGCTCCAGGCTCAGCTGATGCATCCTCAGGTGATCGATGACGCGCATGACGGTGAAGCTCAGGACCCCTGCCGTGATGGCTCCCACGGGAATTGCGGTGAGGAGCAGTTCGGGCCGCGCGGTGTGGAAGACGACCAGGCTCGCCGCAAGGGTAAGGAGCTCGGCCAGGGCCAGGGCGCCAATGATCAGGAGCCAGAAGAAAACCCGGGGGGACAATCGGCTGAGCGCGTGAATCGTTTTTTTCCGCATGGGCACAGGGCGATCCCTCACATCCGTACCGCGCGCAGGATGTTTTCCGCGTGCCGACCGATCCGTCGCGACTGTCGCCTGCTCCGCCATTGCTTTTCTCCATTGTACGCCACATCGGGAATTCTGCAATGAGAAAGAAAGGGAAAAAAATCACGGGAATTCACGGCCCGGCTGCACACATGTCGCGCCCGACGCATGCCGATCTTGACATCGGACCGGGCACTTCATACCTTATGGCGAGATCCGGGAAGCACAAGGGGGCACCATGCCGGTCAGCGTCGAGCAGGTCGCGTCGAAAAAGCAGCTCAAGGAGTTCGTGATGCTCCCGTACCGGCTTTACCGCAACGACAAGAACTGGGTGCCGCAGCTCCTCATGGATGACTACAAGAAGCTGAACAGGAAGAAGAACCCCTTCTTTCAGCACGCGGAAGCCGAGTTTTTCATTGCGCGGCGCGACGGCGCGGCCGTGGGCCGCATCGCCTCCATTCATGACAGGATCTGGGAGGAGACTCACGGCGACAAGAGCGCGTACTGGGGCTGGTTCGAATGCATTGACGATGCGGAGGTCGCCAGGGCGCTTTTCACTGCCGCCTTCGACTGGGCCAGGAAGCGCGGGTGCGGCCGCATCATCGGCCCCATGAGCCCCAACGCAAACGATCTGATCGGGACCCAGGTGGAAGGCTTCGAAGGCTCGCCCGGTCATCCTGATGCCCTACAATCCCCCCTACTACGACAAGCTCATCCAGGGTTATGGCAACAGGAAATGGAAGGACCTCGTTGCATGGCTCATGGACAATCCGGACATTCCTGAGCGGCTTGCAAAGATCATGCCCCGCGTGCAGGCCAAGGGCGGGTTCACGATCCGCACGCTGAACATGAAGCAGTACAAAGAGGAGATCAACAGGTTCAACGCGCTGTACAACCAGTTCGAAAAGGTCAACGCGGTGTTCACACCGATGACGCTGGCGGAGATCGAGCTCATGGCAAATGACCTGAAGATCGCGCTGGATCCCGATCTCATATTCTTTGCTGAGGTGGACGGCCAGCCGGTCGGCGTTTCGCTGACCATGCCGGACTTCAATGTGGCGTTCAAGGCGGCCAGGGGACGCCTGTTTCCTTTCGGCATTTTCCATCTTCTCACTGCCAAAAAGAAGACGCACCTTGTCCGCACCATCAGCATGGGTGTGCTGAAAGACTTCAGGAACAGGGGAATCGATCTCGCGTTCTACTATTACAGCTACAAGAACGGCGTGCCCAAGGGCTACGTCGCCGCCGAGATGTCCTGGGTGGAAGAGGACAACGCGGCCATGACGAACACTGCGCTCAAGCTCGGGGGCAAACCGTACCGGAAGTACCGGGTCTACGAGCACGCCCTGTAAGACGATCTTCGTACGGAGAACCGCATGCCCGTCTCGACCGATGCCGTCATCGAAGTCCGCGATGTCTCGAAGAGCTACGGTCCGCTCCGGGCGGTGAACTGCCTGAGCTTTACGGTGGGGCGTTCCACCTGCGTGGGGCTCCTGGGGCCGAACGGGGCGGGGAAGACGACCATGATGAAAATGATCTATGCCAAGTGCCTCCGCGATCGGGGGACGGGCTCTTCTATCCTTGTTTTCGGTCACGACCCCGCGCGCAACGAGCTTGATATCAAGTTCCTCTCCGGTGTGGTTCCCCAGGAGGACAACCTCGACGAGGAGCTCGATGTCCGGCAGAACCTCTTCGTGTACGCGCGTCTCTATGGCATGCAGAAGCGCGCCGCCGGGCTGCGGATCGGCGAGCTGCTGGAGTTCATGGAGCTGGGAGAGAAACGGGCTGTGAAGATCAAGGAGCTGTCAGGAGGAATGAAGCGGAGGCTCATCATTGCCCGGGCGCTGCTCAACAGTCCGCGCCTTCTCATTCTCGATGAGCCGACCACCGGTCTTGACCCCCAGGTGCGGCACCTGATTTGGGACAAGCTGCGCCAGCTCAAGCGGGAGGGCCTGACGATCCTCCTGACCACTCACTACATGGAAGAGGCTGCCCAGATCTGCGACTCGGTGCTCATCATGCACAAGGGGGTCAAGGTGATGGAGGGGGCACCGGCGCAGCTCGTGCGGACCCGGATCGAGCGCTACGTGATGGAGGCGCGTCATCGGGACTCTTTTCCCCGCGTCGCGGAGTTTCTCTCCGGCCTGCCGGTGCGGATGGATGCCGCGATGGATTCCCTGCGTTTCTACTCCCCACAGGATGGCGCGCTTCGCGAGCTGGCTGCGCGGCTGGGCCCGGGTGAATACCAGTTCAGGGAGACCAATCTCGAAGACCTTTTTCTCCAGGCAACGGGGAGCGCGCTCGGTGATCAGCAGTAGGACGCACCCTCCGTTCGCCGGCCGGGTCCTCGCCGTCTGGTACCGACACTACCGGGTCTATACAAAGAATCTCATCAGCAACGGTCTCCCGCCGTTCCTCGAGCCGCTCATTTTCCTGGCAGGAATCGGCCTGGGAATGGGAAAGTACGTGACCCGCATGGAGAACCTGCCCTACATCGTATTCCTGGCAACGGGGCTTCCCATCACGGCCGCGATGTTCACGGCTGCGTTCGAGTGCACGTTCGGGACTTTCATCAGGCTGGAGTTCGACAAGGTATACGACGGGATGCTGGCCGCGCCCATTTCCGCCAACGACCTCCTGATCGGGGAAATACTCTGGGCGGGGACAAAGGGCCTTTTCTTCGCCCTGGCGGTCATCAGCGTCGAAGCGATCTTCGGGATCGTTCCGATGCCGCTCAGCCTTCTCTCGGGCATCGTCGGTTTTCTCACCGGACTGATGTTCGCCACGATTGCCCTCCTTGTCACGTCCTTCGTCTCCACCATCAACCAGTTCAATTTCTTCTTCACCGGTTTCCTTTCGCCCATGTTCTTTTTCTCGGGCGTGGTCTTCCCCATCGACAACCTGCCGGCCGTTCTTCGGCCGGTGGCCGAGATCTTTCCCCTCACGCACTCCGTGCGCATGGCGCGCGCGCTCGACCTGGGCGTTGTGTCGAGCCAGCTCGCCATCGACCTCGCCTGTATTCTCGGTTTCACTGGTATCGCGGGCTATTTCGCCATTCGGCGGCTGAAAAGGAAGCTCATACAATAGATGGACGGCGACTTCATTCTTTTCAACGGCAGCTTTCATACAATGGAGGCCGCGGCACCACGGGCCTCTGCCATTGCAGTCCGCGACGGGCGCATCCACAGCGTGGGGGACCATGCGGGAGTGCGCGCCGCGGTGGGCGGCGCGCGAGGGACCCGGTCCCTGGATCTCCAGGGCAGATGCGTCCTGCCCGGGCTCACCGACTCCCACCTGCATTTCAAGTGGTTCGCGGAATCGCTTGCCGCGGTGGACGTGGAGACCGCGACGCTGGATGAGGCAGTTGCCCGGGTACGCGCGCGCGCCGAAGAGGCGGGGCCCGGCGCGTGGATCACCGGCAGCGGATGGAACCACAATGTATGGGGAACAGGTGCGCTGCCGAACCTCGGGCCGCTGGACAGGGCGGCGCCGCGCAATCCCGTTGCCCTCCAGGCCAAGAGCGGACACGCCCTCTGGGTGAACTACCCTGGCGCTGCAGAAGGCGGGTATCCGGCTGGAGACTCCTGACCCGGAAGGCGGAAAGATCGCGCACGGAAAGGACGGCATGCCTTCAGGAGTTCTTCTGGAAAACGCGACCGACCTCGTGCACGCCGTCATCCCGAAGCCCTCTCCGGCCGATCTCGCGCGTCTGATGCAAAAGGCCCAGGCTGCGGCCCACAGGCTCGGACTGACCGGCGTGCACGACTTCGACAGCTCACTCGCGCTGCAGGCGGTTCGTCGAGCTGGAGAGCACGGGAGAGCTTGCCCTGCGGGTGCGTGAAGGGCATACCGCACGAGCACTTGTCCGCCGCCATTGCGCTGGGCATGCGCACGGGATTTGGCGGGGAGCTCCTCAGGCTCGGTCAGGTCAAGATGTTCGCCGACGGGGCGCTGGGGCCGCAGACGGCATGGATGCTCGCCCCTTACGAGGGAAGCTGGGCAACCGGGATCCCGACCTTGAGCGAGGAACAGCTTTTTGCCGACATCCGCCGGGCAAACGAGGCGGGAATCGCCTGCGCCGTGCACGCCATTGGAGATGCGGCCTGTCACATGGTCCTGAACGCGTTCGAAAAGGCGCACGCGGCCTCCGGGGCCGGCGGGGTGCCGCGCGGGCTGCGGAATCGAATCGAGCACGTCCAGCTCCTGCACCCCGAGGACCTCGCCCGGCTTGCCCGGCTGGGGATCGTCGCCTCCATGCAGCCGCTGCATGCCACCTCCGACATGTTGATTGCGGAACGCCACTGGGGCGCGCGCTGCGCGGGGGCCTACGCGTGGAGGTCGCTCCTGGATGCGGGCACCACGCTTGCCTTTGGCTCTGATTGCCCCGTGGAGATCCCTGACCCTCTTGCCGGCATCCACGCGGCCGTCACGCGCCGTCGTGCGGACGGGAGCCCCGGGCCCGGGGGGTGGCGGCCTGAGCAGAGACTGAGCGTGGAACAGGCCGTGCGCGCCTACACCGTGGGCGCGGCGTTCGCCGCCGGTCGGGAAAAGGAGCTGGGGTCCATCGCGCCGGGCAAGCTGGCCGATCTGACCGTGCTGGACCGCGACATCTTTTCAATCGATCCGCACGAGATTCGAAATACCAGGGTCAGTGCCACCGTGGTCGGAGGAAAGCTCGTCTACAGCGCCCTCTGACATGAGGGGCGGAGACAGCGTGCCGGGCAGCGGGGCCATGCTTTTCCGCCTCTCCTCCCCATGATAGAGTCATCCGCCATGGCCAGCGAGATTTTCACGATATTCCTTGCCGTGTTCATCGTGGTCGACCCTTTCGGAATAGTCCCGGTTTTCATTTCCCTCACTTCCTCTCTTCCGCCGGGACGCAAGCACATCACCATACTCAAGGCGATCAGCGTGGCCTTCGTCGTCCTGTGCGTGTTCATATTCACGGGCGGCGCAATACTGCGTTTTCTCGGCATCCAGCCGGGATCGTTCTTCATCGCGGGCGGGATCCTCATGTTCATCGTGTCCATGGACCTGCTCCTCGGTAAGCCGGGAAGGACCAAGACCTCCGGCGAGGAGAAGGGCGAGCAGCGTGACGACGTTTCGATCTTCCCGCTCGCCATTCCCATGCTGGCCGGGCCCGGCACGATCACCACTATCCTGCTCTACGCGAGCGAGGAGAAGATCCCCGGCTTCATCCTGCCCGTGCTGGTCGGCTCCGTGGCACTGGCCCTGGCATTCGCGGGGGTGACGATGTTTCTCAGCTCTTTCTTCCTGCGCGTCCTTGGCAGGACCGGTGTCTCGGTGATCGAGCGGATAATGGGAATCGTGCTCACCGGGCTCTCCGTGCAGTTCGTCTACGACGGCCTGTTGAAGCTGGGCGTCCTCACGGCACGCTGATCCGCCTGACGGCGGCGCGCTGGTATTCAGCCGGCGCGACGCTCCGCGAGAAAGCTCCCGAGATACCGCGCCGTGTGGGAGCCGGCCTGCACCCGGGCCACCTGCGCGGGAGTGCCCTGGGCCGCGATCCTGCCGCCGCCGTCGCCGCCCTCCGGCCCGAGGTCGATGATCCAGTCCGCCTCCGCAATGATGTCCAGGTTGTGCTCGACGATCACCACGGTATTGCCCGCGTCCACCAGGCGGTGAAGGACCCGCACCAGCTTTTCTACGTCCGCCATGTGCAGCCCGATCGTGGGCTCGTCCAGCACGTACAGGGTGCGCGCCGCCGCGCCGGACATGCCATGACGAGGCGGCGCACCTTCGGCAGGGACCCGCGCCTTTGCCAGCTCCGTGACGAGCTTGATGCGCTGCGCCTCACCGCCGCTCAGGGAGGGACTCTGCTGGCCGAGGGAAAGGTAGCCGAGACCCACCTGCTGCAGGAGTTGCAGCGCGTGGCGGATGCCGGGGTGGAAGTCGAAGTAGAGAGCCGCCTCGTCCACGCTCATGGCGAGCACCTCGGCGATGCTCTTGTCCCTGAAGCGCACGCTGAGTGTCTCCGAGTTGAAGCGGGCACCCTCGCACACGTCGCAGAGCACGCTCACGTCGGGCAGGAAGCTCATCTCGATCTTCTTCATCCCCTGGCCTTCACACTCGTCGCACCTGCCGCCGGACACATTGAAGGAGAACCTGCTGGCCGTGTAGCCGCGCATCCGCGCTTCGTTGGAAGCGGCGAACAGGCGCCGGATGTCGTCCCAGATGCCGACGTAGGTGGCAGGGCAGGACCGCGGGGTCTTCCCGATGGGCGTCTGGTCCACTTCGAGTACCCTGTCGATCGCCTGCCACCCCTCGATGACGTCGCAGCCGTGGAGGGCTCCCGCCGGGGCCGGGCCTGTCCGCCTGCCCCGCGACTTTGACAGCAGGTGCCGGAGATTGCCGTACAGCACCTCGCGCACGAGGGTGCTCTTGCCGCTGCCGCTCACACCGGAAACGCAGGTCAGCCGTGCCAGGGGGATCGCGACCTCCAGCCCCTGCAGGTTGTGCAGCCGCGCGTTCCTGATGCGCAGGACCGCGCCTGCATCTTCCGGATCGAATTCAGGGCGGAGGGCTCTCCCGAGCAGGGGATGGCGGAGTGGGGCCTTCAGGAACCTGCCGGTGAGCGACGCGCGGCTTCGGATGATGGCGGACACGGTGCCGCTGGCAACCACGCGGCCTCCGTTCGGGCCGCCTCCGGGGCCGAGGTCCACCACATGTTCGGCCCTTCGGATGGTTTCCTCGTCGTGCTCCACCACGACGACGGTGTTGCCCTTTTTCCGCAGGGACTCCAGAGTGTCCAGCAGTACGCCGTTGTCACGGGCGTGGAGACCGATGGTCGGCTCGTCCAGGATGTAGCAGACCCCGCGAAGATTGGAGCCGAGCTGGGAGGCGAGCCGGATGCGCTGTGCCTCCCCTCCGCTCAGCGTGGGGGCCGACCGGTCCAGGGACAGGTAAGTGAGACCGACGCTCCGCAGGAATTCGAGGCGCGAGAGTATCTCTGCAATGATGTCCCGCGCAATCTCCTGCTCGCGCCGCGAGAGGCGGAGCGCCTTCATCTCCCGCTCCATGCCTGCCACGGGGAGGTCCAGGTATTCCGCAATGCTCTTCCCGCGGAATCTTACGGCAAGTGCCTCGGGCCTGAGGCGCTTCCCGTTGCAGGAGGGACAGGTTTTTTCCGGGCCGCCCCACCAGTCGTTCCACCAGATCTCTTCCCCTGTCTGCTCGGCGTCGAACCCCGAGAGCTGGAGCCCCGTGCCATAGCAGGAAGGGCACCACCCGTGCTTCGAGTTGTAGGAGAAGAGCCGGGGGTCGAGCTCCTCGAAGCTTCGACCGCACCGGGGGCATGCGCGTTTCGTGGAAAAGACGGTCTCCTTGCCGGTGCCGCTTCCCCGAGAGGCAGCGACAACCCGGATGACGCCCTTTCCGAAATCAAGGCCGCGCGCGATCAGCTCGCGAAGGGTCTTCTCCCTTTCCGCCGAGACGATCTCCGAGCCCACGGGAAGCTCGATGGAGTGCTCCTTGAACCTTTCCAGCCGCGGCCACGCCGCCGTGGGAAGGAGCATGCCGTCCACCCGCAGCTGCGCGAACCCCTTACCCGCTGCCCATGCGGCCAGGTCCGTGTAGTAGCCCTTGCGCGCAGTAACGAGCGGGGAGAGAACGGTGACCTTCCTGCCCCGGTAGTCGGCGAGCACGCGCGCCACAATGGCATCAGGGGTTTGCGGCTGGATGGGCACGCCGCACTCCGGGCAGTGCTGGACGCCGAGCTTCACGTACAGCAGGCGCAGGAACGGGGAGATTTCGGTGAGAGTGGCCACCGTGCTCTTTCTGCCGCCCCTGCTCGTGCGCTGTTCGATTGCGACCGTGGGCGGCAGGCCGTACACGCCGTCCACGTCGGGCCTGCGCGCCGGCTGCACGAACTGGCGCGCGTACGCATTCAACGACTCGAGGTAGCGGCGCTGCCCCTCGGCGAAGAGAATGTCGAAAGCGACCGTGCTCTTGCCGCTGCCGCTGACACCGGTGATGACGCTGAACACGTCGCGGGGAATGGACAGGTCGATGTTCTTGAGGTTGTGCTCCCGCGCGTGCCGGATGACGATGGCATTGTCGCTCACGCCGGGAAGCAGGGCGCCCTTCGGGGCCGCCCGGGCGGAGCGCGTCGAACCCTTTTTCCCGCCGACGAGCGACCTGAATGCCGCCAGCCCCGAGGGCGCAGCGCTGCTCCGGTGCGGCTCTCCGCGCAGTCAGCCACCTGGCGCGGAGTTCCCACGCACACGATTCTCCCGCCCGCCTCACCGCCGTCAGGCCCCAGGTCGATGACCCAGTCGCAGGCGCGGATCACATCGAGATTGTGCTCGATGACTGCCACGGAATGACCGGCGTCGACCAGTTGACGGAACGCCCCGAGCAGTGTGGCGATGTCATCGAAGTGCAGTCCGGTGGTGGGCTCGTCGAACAGGAAGAGGCTTCCCCTGCCTGCGCTCCCTGCCGCGCGCTCACCCAGGTATCCGGCCAGCTTCAACCTCTGCGCCTCACCGCCGCTCAGGGTCGGCACCGGCTGGCCCAGGCTGACGTATCCCAGGCCCACGGCGGCAAGGGGGGCGAGGGCGGCGATCACCTCGGGCGCCTCGGAAAAGAACTCGCATGCCTCGGAGACGGTCATGTCGAGGACATCCGCGACGGACTTTGCCGCCGCACCGGGGGCGAAAGCCGAGGCGCCCGGCGGGAACAGGCGCACGTCCAGTATCTCCCGGCGGAAGCGCCGGCCGTCGCAGTCCGGGCAGCGAAGGTACACGTCGCTCAGGAACTGCATCTCGATGTGCTCGAACCCGCTGCCGCTGCAGGTGGGGCACCTGCCGTTTCCCGCATTGAAGCTGAACGTGCCTGCCGTGTAGCCGCGCTCGTGGGAAAGCGGCTCGGCGGCAAAGAGCTTCCTGATGACATCGAAGGCGCCCACGTAGCTGACGGGATTGGATCGCGCGGTCCTGCCGACGGGCGACTGGTCGACCATGACGACGTTCTGCACGAGGTCGTACCCCGTGATCTCCCTGTGCCTGCCCGGCGGGTCCGCAGGCTTGTGCTTGAGCGCGCGCAGCGCGTTGTACAGCACGTCCTGCATCAGGGTGGACTTTCCCGAGCCGCTCACGCCGGTGATACCCACGAGCCTGCCCAGCGGGAGGTCGACGTCGATGGTCTTGAGGTTGTGCTCGGCCGCGCCGAGGATCCGGATGACCTGGCCCTCGGCAGGAGTGTCTGCGCTGCCGGGCTTTTTTCCCGCTGCCGGCTTCAGGATCTGCTTCGCCTTCCCCCGGTGGGTATGCGCCGGCTGAGCCGTGCGCGCCTGGACTTTCTTCTTCCCTGTCAGGTACTGCGCGGTAAGGGAACGCGTGCTCCGCAGGAGCGCGGACAGCTCGCCGAAAAACACCACCTGGCCGCCGTGCTCTCCCGCGCCCGGGCCCATGTCCAGCACCACGTCAGCGGCGCGGATCACATCCGGGTCATGCTCCACCACGACGATGGTGTTTCCTGCGTCACGCAGGCGGCAGAGCACATGGATCAGCTTGCCGATGTCGCGCGGGTGCAGCCCGATGCTCGGCTCATCCAGGACAAACAGGGCGTTGACCAGGGAAGTGCCCAGGGCTGTCGTGAGATTGATCCTCTGCACCTCACCGCCGCTCAGCGTGCGCGACTGCCTGTCCAGGGTCAGGTACCCCAGCCCCACGTCCACCAGGTAGCGCAGGCGGGTCCTGATCTCGGCGAGCAGCATGCCGGTCGCCTCGTCCAGCGGGGCGGGAAGCACGATTCCTTCGAACAGCGCGAGGCACCTGTCGATGGGGAGGAGCATCACGTCGTGCACCGAGAGCTTCTCTTCCCCGATTCTCCAGAGAAGCGCCTGGGGCTTCAGGCGCGCCCCTCCGCAGGCAGGGCACGGCGTGTAGGCGCGATACTTGGAGAGAAGCACCCGTATGTGCATGCGGTAGCTCTTGGATTCCAGCCAGCCGAAAAAACGCCTTGCGCCGAACCAGACCCCGTCGTCCCAGTCTCCTTCCCCTTCGATGACCCAGGAGCGCTGCGCGGCGCTCAGATCCCGCCAGGGTATCTGCGTCGGGACTCCCCGCTTCCGGGCGCGGGAGATGAGCTCCTCCTGCACCTCCTTGAAGCTTTCGGTCTGCCACGGCCGGACGGCGCCCCCTGCCAGGCTCTTTGTGTCGTCAGGAATGACGAGGCCCCAGTCGATGCCGATGGTCCGTCCGAAACCGCGGCACGTCTCGCACGCGCCCAGCGGTGAGTTGAAGGAGAACAGGTTGGCTGAGGGATCGTCGTAGTGGATGTCGCAGAACGCGCAGTGCAGGTCGGACGAGAACCGCAGCTCCTCCCCCGGCTCTCCCGCGGCGTCCAGACAGTGCGCCGAAACCCGTCCCTGGCCGTACTTCAGCGCAGCCTCGACGTCCTCCACGATCCTTGCCCTGTTCTCCGGGTTGCTCGTGATCCGGTCCTGGATCACCTCCAGCCTGCTTCCCTCCTTCCTGTGAATGCGGGTGTAGCCCTGTTTGGCCAGGAGCTCCTTCACCTCGTCTTCCGAAAAATTCTCGGGGACCGTGATCGGGAACGTGATGATCAGCCGTCGTCCCTTCGGAAGGTGACCGGCGATGCTCTCCGGTGTGTCCCGGCGCACTTCCCGGCCGCAGTTCCCGCAGAACAGGCGTGTGGCGCGCGCGAAGAGCAGCTTCAGGTGGTCGTTGAGCTCCGTCATGGTTCCCACCGTGGAACGCGACGTGCGGACGGGGTTGGTCTGGTCGATGGCAATGGCGGGCGGGATTCCCTCGATTCGATCCACCCGGGGCTTGTCCATCCTGTCCAGGAACTGCCGTGTATAGGAGGAGAAAGTCTCCACGTAGCGGCGCTGACCCTCTGAGTAGAGGGTGTCGAACGCCAGGGATGACTTTCCCGATCCGCTCACTCCGGTGATCACGATGAGCTTCCGCAGGGGCAGCTTCAGGCTGAGATTCTTCAGATTGTTCTGGCGCGCGCCTTCAATGAGGATGAAGTCGTGGGGATAGCGGCCATGGCTTTTCGATGTCGGAGGCTTGCGGGCGGCGCTCATGTGCAGGGGGGGATTATTCAGCGTCGGGCGGGTTTGGGCAAGAGGGCCGGCCACGGGGACTCCGTGGCATTCGTGATCCGGTTAGGAGTATCATATCCTCATGAATATACAAAAAGAAAACATGATCGCGCTCGGCCCCACGCAGGTGCGCGTGAGCCCCATGGGTGTCGGCACCAACTCCTGGGGTGCGCGCCGCGCCGCTGATCCCGGCAAGCTCCCCGCCTTCAAAGCGCTGATGGATGCGGGCGTCAACCTGTTCGACACGGCGGAGATATACACTCTGGGAGCCTCCGAGCGCACCCTGGGTCACTGCATACAGTCGAGCAACCGGACCCCGATTGTCCTGACCAAATTCTTCCCCCTCCCGTGGCGCTGGCGCAAGGAAGACCTGCCCGGGGCCCTGCACGCCAGTCTCGCGCGTCTCGGCCTGTCGAAAGTGGACGTCTACCTGCTGCATTTCCCCTGGCCGCCGGTGGCTCTCGAAGTCTGGGCGGACGCGCTCGCGGATGCGGCGCACGCGGGACTTGCGCGCGCGGTGGGGATCAGCAACTGCAATGCGGAGCAGACCAGGCGCGCGCACGCGGCCCTTGCGGCGCGAGGGGTCTCTCTCGCCTGCAACGAGGTCGAGTTCAGCCTTCTGAAGCGCGATCCGCAGAGCAGCGGCCTGCTCTCACTCTGCCGCGAGCTCGACGTCACCCTCATTGCATACCGGCCGCTGGCCATGGGCGTGCTCACCGGCAAGTATTCGACAGAGAATCCGCCGAAAGGCGCGCGCGCCGCCCTGTTCAGCCGTCGATACCTTGCCGGGCTCCAACCGCTCATATCCGCATTGACGCGCATCGGAGAGAATCACGGCGGCAAGACCCCCTCACAGGTGGCGATCAACTGGGTCATGTGCAAGGGAGCGCTTCCCATTCCCGGCGTGAAAGACCTGGGCCAGGCCCTGCAGAACGCCGGCGCGCTCGGGTGGCGCCTGTCAGAGGGGGAAGTCGACGAGCTCGAGATTGCCGCGCGCGGGGGCTGATTCCCTGCGTCGTCCGCAGCGCGGTACTCCGCGCATTTCGCCCTGCCGTACGACTGGTCGTGAACGGCCGTCGTTTCCATCGTCCATCTCCCTTTCGTATATTCTTGCGGGGAGACCGATGTGACGACAGGTCAGGAAAAAGTGCTCATCATCGAGGACGACAGGGATATCGCCGAGGTGGTGGCAATGAATCTCAGGGACCTTGGCCTGCACGCCGAGCGGGCCGAGGACGGAAGGGCAGGTCTGCAGAAGGCCCTGGAGGGGGAATACGCTCTGGTGATCCTCGATCTGATGCTGCCGAAGATGGACGGCCTGACCGTGTGCGCGCGCATCAGGGAAAGGAACCTCGTCACCCCCATCCTCATGCTCACCGCAAAGTCCGAGGAGATGGACCGGGTCCTGGGTCTGGAGATCGGGGCCGACGAGTACATCACCAAGCCATTCAGCGTCCGTGAGCTGGTTGCGCGGGTAAAGGCGCTGCTGCGCAGGGTGCGGACGGACAGGGACGCCGCGGCGGGCCGCGCGCAGAAGGGCAGGGTGGAAAGCGGTGATCTCGTCATGGACTTCGAAAAGAGGAAAGTGACCCTGGCGGGAGCGACTGTGGACCTCACCGTGAAGGAGTTCGACCTCCTGGCCCTGTTCGCCCGCAACCCCGGGCAGGACATACAGCCGCACGGACCTCCTGAATCTCGTGTGGGGGTACCAGTTCGAGGGCTACGAGCACACGGTGAACTCGCACATCAACAGGCTGCGCGCCAAGATCGAGCAGGACCCCGGTCACCCGCTCTATCTCCGGACCGTGTGGGGCGTGGGATACCGGTTCTCCGAGATCGCGGAGCGCGGGGGATGAGCCGGCTCTTCGATTCATTCTACGCGCGCCTGTCGACCATCTTTCTCCTTCTCATCCTCGCGCTCGGCGGCGGCTGCGTGGCAATCGCGTTCAACTCCGCGGGACACCTTTTCAACGACGTCGAGCAGCTCCTCAACCGGGAGTACGCCCGCAGCATCGCCAGCGAGCTCGGCCCGCTCGTGGCGCGGGGCTTCTCCGAGGAGCGCGTGCGGAGCGCCATCCACTACATGATGGTGCTCAATCCCATGGTGGAGATCTACCTCCTGGACGACAACGGAAGGATCCTGGCCTACTTCCTCAATCCCGCGGAGAAGATCGCGCGCGACTCGGTCGACCTCGCTCCGGTGAAGGCGTTCGTCGCCACGGAGGGCGGCAGCCAGATCCGGGGCGAGGATCCGCGCAGTCCCACCAGGATCAAGCCCTTCTCCGCGGCGGAGCTGCAGATGGGCGCCGCGCGCGGCTACGTGTACATCATACTCGGCGGGGAACGCTATGACGCCTCCGTGCGCATGATCCGTGACAGCTACTACCTGAGAGCCGGGCTCGTCGCGTTCCTCCTTGCGGTGCTCTCCACGCTGATCGTCGGTCTCTCTCTCTTCTTCCTCCTCACACGGCGGCTGAAATCCCTGAGCGACACGGTGCAGGGCTTCGAGCGAGGGGAGCTGGGCCGCAGGGTGGATGCGCGGGGCAGGGATGAGCTGGGCGCGCTGGGCCGCAGCTTCAACGAGATGGCCACGACGATCGAGGCGGACGTGGAAAAGCTCAGGCTGGCGGAGCGCATGCGGAGAGACCTGATCGGCAATATCTCCCATGACCTGCGAAGCCCGCTGGCTTCCATCCAGGGCTACCTGGAAACCATGGCGCTGAAGGACCCGCAGCTCACGCCGGAGGAACGGCGGCAGTTTCTGGATATCAGCCTGAGGAACACCTCCCGCCTGCAGAAGCTCGTCGAGGAGCTCTTTGAGCTGGCCAAGCTCGACGCGCGCCAGGTGCAGCTCGCGCCGGAGCCCGCGCAGATCGCCGAGCTCGCGCAGGATGTCGCCCTGAAGCTCGCCCCGCAGGCCGAGAAGGCACAGGTGACCCTGTCGGTGGACCGCGTGTCCGAGCTCCCCCTGGTGTCCTGTGACATCGCGATGATCGAGAGGGTGCTCACCAACCTCATCGAGAACGCCCTTCGATTCACTCCGGCTCGCCGGTTCGGTGCGGGTAGAGCTCATGCGCTGTGACGACTCGGTCCGGGTGACCGTGGCGGACACGGGGGCGGGGATCGCGCCCGAAGACCTTCCCCACATCTTCGACCGGTTCTACCGTGCCGACAAGAGCCGGGACAGGTCCACGGCCGGGAGTCCAGATGCCGCTCGCGGCGGCCGCGAGTCCGCCGGGTACGGCGTACCCGGTGGATTTGGCGCCGGGGCGGGCCTGGGGCTTGCCATTGCACGGCAGATGGTCGAGCTTCACGGGAGCGTGCTGGCCGTCGAAAGCAAGCCGGGCGAGGGCGCGCGGTTTTCCTTCAGCCTTTCGGCGCGTCCCGTCCCGGTCCCTGTGTGACGATCTTGTTTCGGGCCCGTGATACTTCCGTGATGCCCCGACAGTATCTTGATGCACATGCATGAAAGGAATGCTACATGACGGTCATTCTGGCGTTCGCCTTCCTGTCAGGGGTCATTACGATTCTCTCCCCCTGCATTCTGCCCGTGCTTCCCATCGTGCTTTCGGGAAGCGTGGGGGGAGGCAAGGCGCGTCCCTTCGGCGTGCTGGCGGGTTTTGTCGTGAGCTTCACGGCGTTCACCCTGTCGCTCTCCGCCATCGTGCAGGCAATCGGCATACCTGTGGACGCGCTGCGAGTCGTGGCAGTGGTGCTCATCATCCTGTTCGGCCTCGTGATGCTGGTGCCGTGGCTGCGCGACAGGTTCGAGATCCTCACCTCGAGGATTGCCAGCCGGGGCAGCAAGGCCGGGTCCCCCGCGGCGGGTGCCGCCGGCGCGCCGCAGGGCCGATGGGCCGGATTCTGGAGCGGGCTGGTGGTCGGCCTGAGCCTCGGCCTGATCTGGACCCCGTGCGTCGGGCCGATCATGGCCTCGGTGATCAGCCTGGCTCTCACGCAGCATGTGGACGGCGGATCGGTTTCCATCACTCTTGCGTACACCCTGGGAACGTCCATCCCTATGCTTGCGATCATGCTCGGAGGCCGGGCGCTCCTCAAGAAGGTGCCTGCGCTCACGCGCAATGCGGCGAATATCCAGAAGGGCTTCGGCGTCCTCATGATCCTTGTAGGCGTGGCGATCGGTCTCGGCTGGGACCGGCAGTTCCAGGCCACGATCCTTCGGCTGTTTCCCAACTATGGCACGGGCCTGACCGCGATTGAAAAGACGGCACCCGTGCAGTCCGCCCTGAAGGCGCGCGCGCCTGCCATGGCGGCACGTGCTCCCACCGGCGGCGCCGACGTATTCAGCGCTCCTGAGGTTGCACCAGAGAACGGAGTTCTGGGCGACTACGGGGCTGCCCCGGCATTCCTGACCCAGGGGAACTGGTTCAATACGGAAGGGCTTTCCCCCACTGCCGGCCAGATGGCCCAGGGAGCTTCAATGCCCCTCACCCTGGAAGCGCTGCGCGGCAAGGTTGTCGTGGTGGACTTCTGGACCTACAGCTGCATCAACTGCGTGCGCACGATTCCCTATCTCCGGGCCTGGTACGATACCTACCGGGACAAGGGGCTGGTGATCGTGGGTGTGCATACTCCCGAGTTCGAGTTCGAGAAGAACCCTGCGAACGTGGCCAAAGCGATCCGTGAGCTCGGCGTGAACTGGCCGGTGGTGCAGGACAATGACTATGTGCAGTGGAACGCGTACGCCAACTTGTACTGGCCGGCCCACTATTTCATCGATGCGAAGGGCAGGGTGCGGTACTTCCACTTTGGTGAAGGCGAGTACGACGTCTCTGAAAAGGTCATTCAGGCCCTGCTGAAAGAGGCGGGGGCGAACGTGGGCGGCATCGTGTCCCGGCCCGCGCCGCAACTGGAGTCGCAGACCCCGGAGACCTATCTCGGGTACGACCGGGCGCAGGGCTTTGCATCTGCCGTGAATCCCGTGGCAGACAAACCCGCGGACTACCTGCCGGCCCGGGTCCCGCGCAACGGCGAATGGAACCTGACAGGCACGTGGACAATCTCTCCGCAGTACGTGGTCCCGGAGTCCTCGGGGACCCTGCAGCTCGGCTTCGACGCCAAGAACGTGTTTCTCGTGGTGGAGCCGCAGGCACCGGGAGGAAGCATTTCGGTTTTTGTGGACGGCTCACGCGCCGGGGACACGGCAGACCTCAAGAAGGGCATGCTGGAGCCCCGGGAAAGCAGAATGTACCAGCTGGTCGGGCTGAACGCGCCCGGCCCGCACACATTGCGTCTTGAAGTGAAGGGGAAGATCCGTCTCTTTGCCTTCACGTTCGGATGACACGCATGATGAGGAGGTTGCCTCTATGAAGAGGATGACTTTGTTGATTTCGTTTTTCGCCCTGACTGCCGCGGCGATAATGGCGGCACCCCAGTCTCCCGACCTCGCCAGGCCGCAGGTCGCGATATTCGCGGGCGGCTGCTTCTGGAGCATGCAGTCAGCTTTCGAGAAGGTGTACGGGGTCATCACGGCTGTCTCCGGCTATACGGGTGGAAATACCCGCAAGCCGAACTACGGCAACTATGCGGCGGGCGGCCACGTGGAGGCGGTGCAGGTCACGTGGGACCCCGGCCGGGTCAGCTATGCCGAGCTGCTGGATGCGTATTGGCGCCACACGGACCCCACTGACGCCCGCGGGCAATTCGTGGACAGGGGGCCCCAGTACCGGCCCGTCGTGTTCTGGCAGGACGATTCGCAGCGCGCAGCGGCGGAAGCGTCAAAGGCGGCGCTGGGCAAGTCCGGGAAATTCTCTGCTCCCATCGTGACAGAAATCCGCAAAGCGGAGCCTTTTTATGCGGCGGAGGACTACCACCAGGACTACGCCCGCAAGAATCCCTCTGCCTACCAGGCGTACTTCGACGGTTCGGGCCGCACGAAGCTCTTTGCAAGGGTCTGGGGTGCCGCGGCTGTCATGGACCCTGCCGCACCACCATCGGCAGCGAAGGGCACCTGGCGCAAGCCCTCGGAGGACCAGCTCAGGAAAATGCTCAATCCGATGCAATTCGACGTGACCCAGAGGGAGGGGACCGAGCCGCCCTTCCAGAACGAGTACTTCCACAACGAGCGGGAAGGGATCTACGTCGACATCGTCTCGGGCGAGCCCCTGTTCAGCTCCACCGACAAATACGATTCCGGCACGGGATGGCCCAGCTTTACCCGGCCCCTCGCGCCGAGCAACATCGTGCTGCATGAGGACCGGACATTCGGCATGGTGCGGATCGAGGTGAAAAGCCGGTATGCGAGCTCCCATCTCGGCCATCTTTTCGACGACGGTCCCGCGCCGACAGGGCTGCGCTATTGCATGGACTCCGCCTCCCTGCGGTTCATTCCGGTCGCGGACATGCAGAAGGAAGGCTACGGCCAGTACCTGAAGCTGTTTCAGAAGTCTTCCGGCTGAATACCGCGGAAGGGCTACGGTCGGCCTTTCGGCCATCCATGGCCTCGGCCGACCTCGCCGTCCCTGGCTACGGCGCGAACTCGGATTTCAATAACCCGTAGATCATGGTCCCGCTGAGGGTTCCGTCCCTGTTCTTCTTGTTCTGGCGCAGATGTCCTTCCCTCACCATACCGCAGCGCTCCGCCACCCGCATACTGCGCGCATTGGTGTCATCGCATTCCAGGCGCACCCGGCCGGCATGCAGATGCTGGAAGACGAATCCCAATGCCGCTCGCACGGCCTCCGAGACGTAGCCGCGTCCTTCGTGCGCCTTGTCGACGAAGTAGCCGATCTGGAACTCCGGCAGCTCCCACGAGACGGGACCGACAAACACCTGGGCCACAAACTCGTCACTCGACCTGTCGAAAGCCCCCAGAAAGAAGCTCCTGCGCTCCGCCCACTGCACGGCCAGGCTCCGCACCAGGTTTTCCGCTTCCCGTTCGCTTCGGATCGCCATCACCGGATTTTCCGATTCATAGCGTGAGAGATGCGCCAGATTCTTCTGGCACATGGGGTAGTACCAGCGGCCATCGCCTTCCGCGTAGGGGCGCAGGTACAGGCGCTCGGTTTCTATTCGCGAGGGAATGTCGGGGAGCGCCTTCTGCATCAGGCCTTCCTCTTCCACGGGCTT
Organism: uncultured Spirochaetota bacterium; assembly: GCA_963734545.1. Classification (GTDB taxonomy): domain Bacteria; phylum Spirochaetota; class Spirochaetia; order SZUA-6; family Fen-1364; genus Fen-1364. The sequence goes on from CAVTHO010000005.1 coordinate 428,710, forward strand.
ACCACCAGCAGCAGGCATCCGATGAGCACCCACAAGTCGGCGAGATTGAAGACGCCTGTCCGCACGGACCCGATTCCCAGGATGAGGAAATCGCTCACCCTCCCGTCGCGGAACAATCTGTCGATGAGATTGCCGAAGCCGCCGCCCGCGATGAAGGAGAACCCCACGATGAAAGTCCAGCCGGTTTCCTTGTTCCGCGCGAGAGAGAAGATGATCCAGAAAAGGATGAGGAGAGGAAACGCGACAAATGTCACTGTCCGGACAGGGCGTGGCAGCCGGGCCCCCAGGCCGAGGAATCCGCCTTCGTTCTCCACGTAGTGCAGAACGAGGATGCTGTCCACCAGGAAAGCCGTGCCGCCGTTCATCAGCCGGGCGCGCGCGATCTGCTTTGTCGCCTGGTCGCAGCCGATGCTCGCGAGAACAATGACGAGGATAAGGAGCGCTTTCAGGAGTCGTGTGCGGGCAGGAACCACGCCGGGAGTTTGACATGGGCCCGGGGCCGATGCAATACTGCGCCGAGGTATGCAGTCAAAGGCGACAATCCAGGCGCTGTCCGCCATGCTCCTCTGGAGCATGCTTGCCTTCCTGAGCGTGCAGTTGTCCGGCATCCCGCCGTTCCTGCTCATCGGCCTTGCCCTGATCATCGGCGCCCTGTGCGGCGCGCACCGACTCTCGCAATGGCGGGTCCCGGCAAAAGTGCTGCTCCTCGGCATGTACGGGCTTTTTGGATACCATTTCTGCCTGTTCACGGCGTTGAGGCTCGCCCCGCCCGTGGAAGCGAATCTCATCAACTACCTGTGGCCTCTCCTCATCGTGGTACTGTCACCGGTCTTCCTGGCCGGGTTTTCCCTGAAAGCGCGCCACATAGCCGCCGCGCTCCTGGGTCTGGCAGGCGCGGCGCTCATTGTCACGGGAGGCAGGCTGAGCTTTGACAGCCGCTACATGCCGGGCTACCTCCTCGCAGCGCTTGCCGCCTTCATCTGGTCGAGCTACTCGCTCATGACCAGGAGGATCAAGTCGTTCCCGAACGCCGCGATCGGGCTGTTCTGTCTCTGCTCCGGCCTGCTCTCGCTCCTGATGCATTTCCTGCTCGAGCCGAGGCATGACTTCGCGCTGAAGGAGGTCCCGCTCCTGATCCTGCTCGGCATCGGGCCGATGGGAGCGGCCTTCTTCCTCTGGAACGCTGCGCTGCGAAACGGCGACCCCCGGGTCATCGGCTCGATCGCGTATCTGACACCCCTGCTCTCCACGCTGGTCCTGATCGTGAGTGGAAGCGGGCGGTTTACATTCCAGGCCGGGATTGCGATCGTGCTCATCGTGGGCGGCTCGGTTGTCGGATCTCTCAAAACCGGTGCACAATCACATGAAACAGTGAGGAGGGTCCAGTGAGCAGAGTATCGTTTGGCCTGCAGCTTCTTCTGAAGTGAGAGAGCGATGAACAGCCTCAGATCCATGATGGAAAGAGGGGACCTCATTGTCCTTGACGGGGCGATGGGAACCGAGCTCGTTCGGCGGGGCGTGGAATCAGTCGCTCATGCGAACCTGTCGCACCCGGACACGGTCTTTAAAATCCACGACGAATATTTCAAGGCGGGAAGCACCGCGGCGATAACAAACACGCTGACAATGAATCGCATCTTCATCGAATCGCATGGAATCGGCATTGACGTCAAAGGCGTCAATGTCGCCGGCGCAGCGATTGCGCGCTCGTGTGCGAAGGGCAGGGGTTCCGTATGGGGGAACCTGAGCTCGACAGGGCAGATGCTGGAGCCGTATGGGACCTACGCAGAGGCAGACTTCATTGCCGCATTCAAGGAACAGGCCGGATATCTGCAGGAGGGCGGCGTGGATGGGTTCATCATCGAGACGATATTCGATCTGCGCGAGGCTGTCTGTGCGCTCCGCGCCTGCAGGGAAGCATCTTCCCTGCCCGTCATTGTATCGATGTCATTCAGCACCGAACAGAACGGCGGAAGGACCATGATGGGGAACTCCGCGATTGACTGCGCTTCCTGCCTGACCGAAGAAGGCGCGGATGCGCTGGGCGCCAATTGTGGAGGCGTTGATCCGGTTCAAATGGCGGAAATCGTACGCGCACTCTCCCGGGCTACCACGCTGCCGATTGTCGCCGAGGCGAATGCCGGCAAACCCCGGCTGATCGACGGGAGAACGGAATTCGACATGGATCCTGCCACATTCGCGCTCGGAATGCGGGAATGCAGGCTGGCCGGCGCCCGAATCCTGGGCGGTTGTTGTGGAACGACGCCGGATCACATACGCGCGCTCGCGCGCGCACTGGCAGACGGAGGAAAAAGATGACAGGAAAAAGCGATTCGGCAGCCGATGTCTTCAGGTCAGGCTTCAATTGCGCGCAGGCCGTGTTCTCTGCCCATGCAGCCGGCTTTGGCATCCCGGAAGATGACGCGTTGCGGATTGCATGCGGATTCGGCGGCGGGATGGGCCGATTGCAGGAGACATGCGGAGCGGTGACGGGCGCATTCATGCTGATAGGGTGCCGACACGGCATGATTGCCAAAGACGATGCTGCGGCAAAGGAAAAGACCTACGTATGCGTACGACAGTTCGCCGATCGGTTCATCGAAAAGAACAAGAGCATCTCCTGCAAGACCCTGCTTGGCTGTGACCTGCAGAGCGATGAAGGGAAGAAGTACTTCAAAGAACACGGCCTGCAGGAAACTGTCTGCGTGAAATGCGTGCGAGACGCGGTTTCCATCGTGGAACAGATGCTCTTCGACGAAAGCAGATAACAGAGAGGGCGCCGCCGAAACCTCGGCTTCCTAGGCCCGGGCAACGCGGATCATGGCCTCCAGGCTCCGCTCCACGTCCGCTTCAGTCGTTGCCCAGCTGGAGACGCTGATTCTCATGGCATTTTTCCCCTGCCAGATTGTGCCCCCGCACCAGCACGTGCCCTCTGCCTGAATGCCGGCGATGACCTTGCGGGTATCTTCCGCGTTTCCGAACGAGACGAGAACCTGGTTCAGGACCACGTCGTTCAGCACCTCGAATCCCGCTGCGCGTAGTCCTTCCGCGAACCGCGCGGCATACCGGCAGGTCCGCTCCACCAGGTCCGCGACGCCGTTCCTCCCGAGGGACTTCAGCGCAGCCCACACCTCCACCCCTCTGGCCCGGCGGGAAAGCTCCGGCGTGTAGTCCGAGGGATTGCGCTGCGCGCCCGCAGGGGGCAGGTAGTCGGCCGTGATTGCCATGGCTGCCCGCAGCGCCTCGGGATCCCGCACAAAGGCGAGCCCGCAATCGTAGGGCACATTCAGCCACTTGTGCGCGTCGGTGGCCCACGAATCCGCCTCCGCAATCCCCGCGGCAAGATGCTTCCGCCCGGGGGCCGCGGCCGCCCAGAGACCAAATGCGCCGTCCACGTGCACCCATGCGCCTGCCGCGTGGGCTTTCCGGCACACCTCCTGGATCGGATCGAACGCGCCGGTGTTCACATTGCCTGCCTGCGCGCAGACAATGGTCGGTCCGGACAGTCGGGGCAGCTTGTCGGCGCGCATTCTTCCCTGGCCATCCACGGGCACGCGCAGCACGCGCTTTCGTCCCAGCCCGAGGAGCCCCAGTGACTTGAAGAGGGTCGAGTGGGCCTCTTCACCGACGACGACCGTAAGGGGAGGGGCGCCGAAAAGCCCGTCCGCCTCGACACTCCAGCCGGCCTGCTGAAGCTCGACGTGCCGCGCTGCCGCAAGCGCCGTGAAGTTCGCCATGGTGGCACCGGTAACGAAGCCGGCCCCGCATCCCTGCGGCAATCCGAGGATATCGATCAGCCATTTCAGGGCGATCCGCTCCAGGATCGCTGCGCCCGGGGTCACGCTGGAGAACGCGGCGTTCTGATCCCACGCCGCGGCCAGCCAGTTCGCGGCCACTGTCACGGGAAGCGAGCCGCCGATGACGAAACCGAAAAACCGGGGCCCGGCCATGGCCATGGTCGCCGGTGAGCACACCTCGTCGAGCGTCTGCAGCACCGTGTCGGGCCGGACAGACTCCTCGGCCAGCGGTTCATCGAGCGCGGACAGGACAGCTTCATCAGCGGCAAACGGCGCAACCTGCCGGGTTTCAAGGCCTTCCAGGTATGCGATTGCCCGGCGCGCGCTTTCTTCCAGGAGTCGACGCATCGTGCCCTCCTCAACGAGGCCGTGTGATCAATCGAATTCGCGGCGCGGCGCCGCCTGCTTCTCGTCTGTCTGCATCGCCTTTATCAATGCCCGGGCAGCCCTGCGCACGCCGCCGTTACCGCTGTCCGCAAAGCGTTCGCCGATAGGGGCCAGCTCATCACGGAGACCGGGGTCAGCGGCAACGGCCCTGGCCAGACCCATCAATGCGTGCCCGGCCTGCCTGCCGTTGTAGACGGTGAGTGCGTCCACCAGGAGGGGGTAGGCGGCCCGGGCGGCCGAACTGTTCGTCCCCGCATAGTTGCCCACCGCGTCCACCGCGTAGTCACGGGCAATCACGCTTCCGTCGAGGCGGATGATCTCGTCCAGCCGGGGAAGAAGGCAGGCGATGACCCGGGGGTCCCGGGTCGCCACCAGGGCGAGCGCGTGCATCGCTTCCCACCGCACTCGGGTCGTGGCATGGTTCACCAGAGGAGCGAGGTCGGTTGCGTACCGGGCCGCAAGCTCCGGTTTTTGCCCGGCCACCTCGGTGAGCACCTCGGCGCAGTCGCCGACAAGCGCCGCGTCCTGCCCTTTGAGGCCTTCGGCAATCTCTTCCAGCAGCGCCGGTTCCTTGAGACAGCGTGCCGCCACCTTGAGATTCGGCCCGGCCTTCCGGTCACGCACCCGCGACGAGAGCTGATCCAGGACACTCATTGCGGACGAAGCCGCCCTGTGCTCTTCATGGATCCTCAGCGCCAGAAAGCGGGAAACACGAGGCGCACCACGGTATCCAGGGCAACACCCAGGACGAACAGGTTTCCGAACTTCCTGTTGTGAGCGAACGAAACCGTGGAGAACCAGAGCGGCCAGATGGGGTAGCCGGGAGGTGCCGCCGCAGGCCGGGGCTTCGAAAGGCGCGTGATGGCCGCCCAGGCTTCGCGTGATGCCACGAACACGATCACGAGGATCGGGGTCAGGAAGCGCGGGACCACGATCATGTACACGGTGATTGCATAGGCGAGGACGATGGCAGCCATGTTCAAATAGCGCGCCGCTGTCTCTCCTATCCGCACCGGGAGAGTGCCCACGCCCTTCTGCCTGTCTTCGGCAGACTTGTCGATATGCTTGCCCACGTTGATGCTTGCCGTGCTCAGACCGAAGGGAATGCCGGCAAGCACGACGTTCCAGTTCCACTCCCGCACCAGGACGAGGTACACACCCGCGATCATGATCGGTCCCCAGATGAGGAATATCGTCAGCTCCCCGAGGGCGATGTACTTCAACGGGTACGTATAGAGGAGCAGCATGACCACGCCGTAAGCGAACAGACCGACCACGATCGGGTCGAACCCCGTGTAGAGGAGCGCGTAGAACCCCGCGAGCAGCGCCAGCACCCCGCTCACCACGAACCAGCGCATCTGCTGGGGCTTGGTCCAGAAGCCCTGCACGAGGGGGTGCACGCCGTACTGGATGCGGTAGTAGTTGTCCTTGTCGATTCCCCGGCTGAAATCAGTATAGTCGTTGAGCAGATTGTTCGCGCCGTGCGCGAGGAAAAGCCCGAGGGTGACGATCAGCCACGTCAGCCAGGGGAAGCGGCCGGCCTGCACGGCGAACAAGCCGCCGATGACGCAGGAATATATCGTCACCGTGGCGACACCGGATCGGGTGGCAATCAGCCACTTCGATACGACGTCGAGCGCGTCCCATTCCTTCTTGTCGTCCATGCGGACGAGCTGCCACGAGGCTCTCCTCCACATGGCGAGATTGATGGCCATATCGCATTCCTCCTTCGCGTGTGTCACCTCGAATATAAAACCGGGAACGCGGAAAGAGTAGGCCGTTTATTTGACGGCTTTTTCAACCTGGGCCAGGTGGTGATTCCTGTGGAGCCCCCGGTTCAGCCGGACCGGTGTTCCGTCGCGTTCCACCCGCGCAAGGAACTCCGGCTGCAGGGAGTCTATTGCGTCGTCTATCGCTGTCGTTGTTTCGACGGCCATACGCGCAATCACAGCCGCGGGCACCGCGTTGCAGAGGGGCCGCATCGATTCATTGAACAGGTCGGTGTCGATCAGGGAAGGTCCGATGCCTTCCTTCTTCCATTTGGCAAGCAGCACGAGCGCCCTGTTGTCCCAGAACGCGAGATGGGCCAGCAGGCCGCCGATGGTCCAGCCGGGTCCGCCGGCGGGCCGGTCGTAGTCCGAGAGGGAGAGACGCGCAATCACCTCCTTCAGATGGTCGCGTTCCGCCGAGTTTGCCTGGGTGTATTGATTGGTCATGCCGGTTCTCCTATTCGGTGACGCTTTTCAGCAGGGCAACGATGTTTTCCGTGGCCACGGTGGCCTGGATGTTGTGAATGTTGTTGAACACGAACCCCCCGCCCTTCGAGAATATTTCGATGTTGCGCCGGGCCTCGGCGCTCACCTGCTCCGCCGTGCCGAAGGCCAGAGTGTGCTGCGTATCCACGGCCCCTCCCCAGAACACGAACGTGTCCCCGTACGTGCCCTTGAGCATCTCCGGTGACATGCCCGCGGCGGAGATCTGGACAGGGTTGAGGATATCGATTCCCGCTTCCGCAAAATCGTCGAGGTAGGCCACGATCGAGCCGCACGAGTGATAGAAGGTTTTCCAGCCGGTGTTCCTGTGCACCCAGTCGTTCATGGCCTTGTGCAGCGGTTTGAAAATCTCCCGGTAGGCATCCGGGGAGATGAACGGGCCGTTCTGGGAGCCGAAATCAGTGCCGCTCATCACCACGACGTCGATCCTGTCTCCCACCGCCTGGCGGTACATCGCCAGGTTCTTCATCTGCAGCTCGAACTGATGGTGAAAGATCGCCTTGATGTATTCCTTGCGGGTGAGGGTCGAGACGTACCATTCCTCGGGGTCACGGATTCCCTTGGGATGCAGGACAGCGGGGCCGGGCACGTTGGCGATGTCTCCAAATCCCGCGCCCCAGAAGTTGCCCACGATCCCGTACTCCGAGCCCTCGTGCCACGCCCGGGTGGTGTCCTCGATGAAACGCAGCTCCTCCTCGGTATACAGGGAATAGGTCTCGGCAACCCACTCTTCAGGATCGAGCTTCGCCTCGTCGATAGGCTCCTGCCGGACGATGACGTCGAAATAGTACCCGTCTTTCGGCAGCCTGCCCGATGGGGGAGCGGATCGATCGCCCTTGGGGTACTGGACGATGTCCCCATTGGGGAGCACGTCGTACTCGAGGTGGCCGGAGATCTCCACTTCGGTGCCATCGAACATCCGGAACGGCTTCCAGTTTTCGTTCTTGTACCCGAACATCGTTGTGGGGAGCTGGATGCCCACCGTATCGATGCCGAGAGCCGTTTTTACGGACTCTTCCACCTCGGCCAGCATCTGGAACGGGTCGTAGACCCGGATTGCGCCGCCTGCAATGCCCAGCGCCTTCTTCAGCTTCGCATAGGCGCCGGCCTGGATCCCGGTGACCAGGGTGCTGCCCAGGTCCAGCGGCGGCCGGTCCGGCTGCTGGTGGTGAATTGCCTTGCGGAGTCTCTCTCGCGATGTCATGTGTGTCCCCGCAGCCATGATAGAGCAGGACCGTGCCCTCCACAAGTGAAGGGCGCCGTTAAGTTGGTGAGAACAGCAGCCCTTGATCGAAGTGATATGATAGAGGTGTCCCGAATACAGAGTACCCGGTCTGAGGAGCATCACGTGGAGAAATCGCACGCGCCTGAGAAAAGGCTCTTCTGGGCAGTCGCATCACTTGCGCTGCTCACAATCGCGTGTCCCAATCCCGGAACCCCCGGTCCTGCCACCTGCAAGGTCACCTACAATGCAAACGGCGGCAGTGGGAGCGTCCCCGCAGACCCCCATACTTACCTGCAGGGAGCAGCGGTCGCTGTGCTTGGCAACACGGGCAACATGACAAAAACCGGAAACCCCCTCAACTACTCTTTCGCAGGCTGGAACACGAAGGCCGATGGGAGCGGCGCTACCTATGCTGAGGGTGCCACCCTCTCGTTGGGCAGCGCAGATGTCACGTTGTACGTTGTGTGGATTGTCGACGAGCTCGCCTTCGCGAGCTCCGGAACGGGCATCGTGATTACTGGAAACAATGCATCGTATTTTCACTCCCTTGCGATTCCAGGCGGAGTCACCGGCATCGGGGACAACGCATTTCTCGGCTGCACATTCCTCGATCCCATCAACATCCCCTCCAGCGTCACCCGCATCGGCCAGAATGCATTCAAAGGCTGTGCGAGTCTTCACAGCGTCTACGTGAGCTCGACGACGCCCCCGGTTCTGGCTGCGGGCTCACATGCCTTTGACGGCTGCGCGGCGGGGTTCCAGATCCTCGTCCCTGCAGGCTGTCCGGCCGCGTATCAGGCTGCGCCCGGCTGGAGCGACTACAAAACCATAGTCCATTAGCCCGTTCAGAACCGCTGGATGACGCCCGATCCAGATGACTTGATCGTGGCCTTTGCCCCGCCCCCGTACGCCACCCGGCCGGATCCGGAGACGATGATGGAAATGGTCCTCTTCGCATTGATCACCGCTTCTCCCGAGCCATTCACGGTCACCTCAGCAGCCCCGCTCGCAAGATCGCGTCCCTGCATGCTGCCGGAGCCACTGATCGTGACGGAAAGCTGATCGGCCTTTCCCTCCACGGTGATGCCGCCTGACCCGCTTATCGTGACGTCGAGCCGGCCGGCGTCCAGCTCTGAGTAGATGCCGCCCGAGCCGGAGATTTCCAGGGTGAGGGCGTCAGAGCGAACGAGAGTTGTTGCGTGCAGATTGCCCGAGCCGGAGATCTTCACCGCGGTGAGCTCCACGGCGCTTATGAGAAACTCGAGCTGGGAGACGTGCACGGGCTTCACGCCTTCCTTGACTCCGAGGTAGAGAACGCCTGCGCGCACTTCGGTCTTCACGAGCGGAAGGAGATTGTCGTCTGTTTCCACAGACAGCCCCTGCGTGTTTCCCTGGCTCAGCGTGACATTGCCGAACCCCTCTATGACGATGGCGGTAAATGCGGCGACGGTTCGACTTTCCGTCCGAACGATTCCCGAGCCGCTGATCGCGCGTTCCCGGGCTCCCAGGGCAAAGCCGCTTGCCGCTGCCAGGAGCAGCGCCCCGCAAAGAACTGCCGCGCGAGCGAAACGACTCACTTCAACCCTCCGATGGCCGTCTTCAGGCGATGTACTGCGTCCGGGACAGCTTCCCGTGCGCGATCTTCAGCTTCCTGTCGATGTCGATCCGGTAGGGACACACCGCGGAGAGGGCGCTGTAGTCCTTTGACGGGTCCACTCTTGTGTCCAGCGCCTGGTACTCCGCGCGCGCGAGGTCCGCCTGCTGGAACCACTGCCGGAGCCTCTCCCGCAGCGCATACCGCGCCGCATCGGTCACGCGCATGTCGTCCATCTGCCGGTCGAAAAGCCCTTCCAGGAGAAAGACCTTCTGCGGATCGAAATCAGCGCCGCGGCATTTGTCGCACAGCCGGCAGACATAGTCACCCAGCTCAGGTGCCGACCTGTAAAGCTCGTCCTTCTCCGCATTCGTCATCGGCGTGAATCGTGAGACGATCTCCAGGTCCGTCGCGAGCATCTCGGCAGAGTTGATTCCCGCCACTACCGTGGCAACCGGCAGGCCGAGGGCGTACCGCAGCGCGGCAGCCGGCGAGCGGTAGAGATATCCATCGCCCAGCGCCTTCATGGCGATGACGCCGACCCCGCGCTCCGCGCACAGGGGCAGAAGCTCTCCCTCGATTCCGGGGTAATTGAACCGGTCGTAGTAGTTGAACCCGGTCATGAGCACGTCGAACCTGTGCCGGCGCACGGCCTCCTGCATGGCGTCGGGTCTGCCGTGGCCGCTGATGGCGACGAACCGGATCTTGCCCGCCTTGCGCGCTTCCAAGGCCCCTTCCATGGAACCCCCCGGACCGAGGATCGCGTCCACCTCCGCCTTTTTCTGGACGGCATGCATGAACATGACATCCACGTGATCGGTCTTCAGGTTGCGCAGGCTCGTATCGAGCTGCGCGAGAAACCCCGCGCGCGTCCGCTCCGTGGATTTCGTCGCAAGAACGTATTCGTCGCGGCGATGGCTGACGCCCCGGCCGATTTTCGTCTCCGAGATGCCGTCCCCATAGCCCGCGGCGGTCTCGATGTAGCTGCCGCCCTGGTCCAGGTAGGCGCCCAGCAGGCGCGCTGCCTCGGCTGTGATGATCTCCACCAGGTGGAAGCCTCCGAAGCCCAGAATCGAGACCTCGAGACCCGTCTGTCCGAGCGCGCGCTTCTGCATGTCACCCTCCCTGCACGGCAGCTTCGGGGAGCTGCTCGTCACTCTCCAGGCCCTGCTGCTTCCACAGCGTGTAGTAAAGGCCCTGCGTGCGGAGAAGCTCCAGGTGAGAGCCCTGCTCGACGACCCTGCCCTTTGCGAGCACCACGATCCTGTCCGCGCTGGCCACCGTGGAAAGCCGGTGTGCGATGAGGAGCGTGACAAAGCTCGGCCTCGTGGCGATGATCCCGTCAATGGTCCGGGTGATCTCCTTTTCGGTTTCCGTATCCAGGGAGCTCGTGGCCTCGTCGAAGATCAGCAGGTGGGGCTTGCGGAGCAGCGCCCGCGCAATTGCCAGGCGCTGTCTCTCCCCTCCGGAGAGCTTCAACCCCCCTTCCCCGATCCGGGTGTCCAGGCCGTCGCGTGTGCGCTCCAGGAGTCCCCGGAGCTGGGCCGCCTCCAGGCTCGCCATGCACTCCTCGTCCGTGGCCTCCTGCCGCACGAACCTCAGGTTGTCCCGTATGGTGCCGGCAAAAAGCTCGATTGCCTGCGGAACGAACCCCACGTGGGTACGCAGGAGGTCGTAGTTCACGTCACGGGAATCGACGCCGTTGAAAAGGATCCTGCCGGCGTTCGGCTGGTACAGTCCGAGGAGAAGCTTGATGAGTGTGCTCTTTCCCGCGCCCGAGGGCCCGACAAAGGCGACGCTCTCTCCCGACCGGGCGGCGAAGGACACGTCCGAAAGGGCGTATTCGCGCGCGCCGGGGTGGCGGTAGGTGACGCCGGAGAACTCCAGTGACTCGACGCCGTCGGGAACCGCTCCGCCGGGATTGGAGGGGGCGGGCTCCTGGGCGAGGATGCGCGCCACGTTCTCCAGGCTGGCGCGCGTTTCCTGGTACTTGGTGATCACGGCCCCGATTTCCCCCAGCGGAGAGAAGATGGCAAACGAGTAGAAAAGAAGGCTGAAGAACTCTCCCAGCGTCACGAGCCTGAAGTACACGAGTACCAGCATCTGGAGCAGGAACAGGGCCCGGAAGAAGTTGATTGCGGTACCCTGGAAGAACATCAGCACGCGTACCGTCTTCACCTTGGCCAGCTCGAGGTCGAGGATCTTCTGGTTGGTGGCGTTCAGCCTGTCGATCTCCTGGGTTTCCAGCCCGAGGCTCTTGATGAGCTCGATGTTGCGAAGGCTTTCCGTTGTGGATCCGGCAAGGGCGTTCGTTTCCCCGAATATCTTTCCCTGCACCTGCTTGATCCTCCGCCCCAGCGAGGAAACGAGAACGGTCAGGATGGGGGCCAGGATGAGGAGCGCCACGCCGATGCTCCAATGCACGGAGAACGAATACCCCAGCACGAGCAGGAGGGTCAGCGAGGAAATGAAAACGGTGTTGATGGACTGCCCGATCATGTCCCTGCTGTCCGTGCGCGCTTTCTGCAGTTGCTGCAGCACGGCGCCGCTCTGCTGGTCCTCGAATGCGCGGAAAGGAAGGCGCAGGGAATGCGCGATGCCGTCCGCGTACATGCTGGCGCCCACGGACTGGGAAACGACATTCACGTAGTAGTCCTGGAAATTCTTGGCAAGCCTGCTCACCATCGCCACGCCGACGAACGCGAGAATCAGCACGCCCACCCCGGATATGAACTCCGCCCGGGGGATGGTGGCGATATGCGATGCATACTTGTCCACGATGATCCGGAAAATCTGCGGGTCAAGGAGGGAAAACACCTGGTTGATGACCGCGAGGATGATGGCAAGGACAACCATCCCCTTGTGCGGCCTGAGGTACGAAAGGAGTAACTTCATACGCAAAGATACCACCCGGCGGTGCGGGGGGACAGCTATGCCGGCCTTGGACGGCGAGCCGGCCCTGACCGGTCGGCCAGGTGACAGCAGTGGATGTCCCGGCGCAGCGGTCCGGCCTACCGGGCGATTGCCACCACCTCTCCGTCGTTCAGGAAGCTCTGGCCCTCGGTGACAACGAGCGTCCCCTTCTCCAGCCCGGTCGCAATCTCCGTGACCGACTCGTCGCTGATTCCCGTGCGGACCGCGGTCTTTTTCACCACGGTACCCGCGTCCGACTGGACAACCGCGTAGACATAGTCGACGCCCGTTTCCGTCACTACCGCGCTGTTCGGCACGACGACCACGTTCTCCCGGTTTTCCACGGGAAAGCTCACGCGCGCGAACATGCCGGGCCGGAGGGCGGCGCCCGGATCCACGATCCTCACCTTCACCAGATAGCCCTGCGTGCGGGGATCCGCGGCCGGGCTGACCGTATCGACGATGCCCCGCATGCTTTCGCTGCCTGCCGCATCGATGCTGATCGGCACTGTCTGGCCCTTGTGGATTTTCTCCACCATGCTTTCCTCCACGCTCGTCTCCGCCGTCACGCTGCTCATGTCGATGACCACGAATGCGGGGACCGCGCTGGAGACCAGCTCGCCGGGGTCCACGTTCCGCGCGGCCACGACTCCGGTGAGGGGGGAGGTGACGATCGTGTTTCGAAGCTGGGACTCGGCAAGGTCCGCCGTTGCCCGGGCCTGGTCCACCTGGGTGGAGGCGAGGCCCGTGGATTGCGGCCCTCCCTTGTCCTGGATGAGGCTGAGGCTCTGCCGGGCCGTGTCCAGCGCGATTCCCGCGCTCTCCAGCTTTGCCTTCGTGCTGTCGAGCTGCTGCCGCGAGACGGTGCCGTCGGCAAACAGCTTCTCCGTTCTCTCGTAGATGTCTTTCGTGTCATCGTACTGCACCTGCGCCTGTTTCACCGCGGCCTGGGCCTGGATGACCTGGGAGGAGAGGCCGGAGTCGCTGGTACGGGTGAGGTTGGCCTTCGCGCTTTCGAGGGCCGCCCGCGCCTGCCGCACCTGGGCCTCATTGTCGTTCGACTCGAGCGTGAAAAGGACCTCCCCCCGGCGCACCCGCTGGCTTACATCCGCCTTCACGGATGCCACACGGCCCGCGATCTTGGGGGACACGATGATCTCCTGGCGCGGGCGGATGCGCGCGGGATATTCCAGCGAGATGGCGATGGTGGAGCGCGTCGCGGCGGCCACGGTGACGCTTTTCACGCTCTGCGGCGCGGCCTGCTTGGACGGGCCGCAGCCTGCCGCTGCCAGGGCGGCGAGGGCGGCGAGCACGAGCCCTGCGCGGTATCGATTTCTGCCCGAGCGAGTCGAGGGTGATGTCATCGCGGCTTCCCTTTCATGTCGTCGATCAGGGTGTATACGACAGGCAGGAGAATCGGCGTCAGAAGGGTCGAGGTGATCAGGCCCCCGATGAGCACCACCGCCATGCCGGACCGTATCTCGCTGGATGCGCCGAGGGACAGCGCGAGGGGCATCATGCCGACGATCATCGTCACCGAGGTCATGATGATCGGGCGCAGGCGCGTCACGCCCGCTTCCAGCAGAGCCTCCCTCAGCGGCATGCCGCGCTTCACGAGCGTGTTCGTGTAGTCGATGAGGAGCGTCCCGTTCTTCGAAATGAGCCCGTCCAGCATGATGAGCCCGATGAAGGTGATGATATTGATCGCCTTTCCCGTCAGGGCCAGCGCGGCAAAAGCGCCGATCACGCCGCAGGGGATGGAGAGCATGCGGATGATCGGCGTGAGGAACGACTCGTACAGCACGACGAGCACCATGTACACGAGGAGGATCGACGCCACCAGCGCCCATGCCAGGGACCCGAAAGCGCTCGCCATGTTCTGCGTGTCTCCGCCGTAGCTGACCTCGTAGCCGAACGGCATGCGCAGCGCGCCCAGCTTTTCCTTGACCTCGGCCGTGATGGCTCCCAGCGGCCTGCCCTGCGTGTTGGCGGAGATGGTGGCGACGTTCTGCCTGTCGCGCCGGAGAACCTCCTGCGGGCTTTCCGTGCGGAGGAACGTTGCCACCTGGGACAGGGAGATCTGCTGGCCCAGCGGGTTTGTCACCTTGATGGTGCCAAGAGCGTAGGGCGTCTTCATCTGGTCCTCGCGGTAGCGCACCATCATGTCGAACTCGTCTCCCGCATGCCGGTAGACCCCCACGTTGGTGCCGGCCAGCGCAGTGCGGAGCACGGTGGCAAGATCGTAGGTGGTGAGGCCGTGCGTGGCAGCGGCCAGCCGGTCGATGCGCACGCTCACCTCGGTCTGCGCGGCGCGCATGGTGTTGTCCACGTCCGCGGCTCCCGGTACGGAGTGCACGGCGTCCTCCACCTGCCGGGAGACCTGGCGCAGAACGTCGCGATTGGGCCCGCTGACGTTCACGATGAGCGGCTTCGTACCTTCGATCGACGTGCGTGAGATGATGCCGGGCTCGGTGACGGAGAATTCCGTTCCGGCCAGACGGGCCCCCCATTCACGCAGCTCGCGCGCCACCGCGGACTGGCTCTTGCGCCGCTGGCCCTTGTCCTTCAATCGCACGATGATTTCCGATGTGGACACCGTGGTGTCGCTGCCGACCGTTGCGAAACAGTCCTGCACCTCGGGGAGCGACAGGATGTGCTGCTCGGCCAGCTTCGTCTTGGCGTCGGTCTGCGCGAAGCCGGCCCCGGGCCGAGGTTGATGTCCACCACGAACCTGCTCTGGTCGAAGGTCGGCAGGAACTCGGTCTCGATGGCCTTCATGGGGATGAGCGCGAGGCTGGCGGCGACGAGCACTGCGATGGAAAGAATGACCACGCCCCTGTTGCCCAGCGCCCACTCGAGGAACCTCCGATAGGCGACCTTGACCGTGCTTTCGAAGAATCGTCCCCCCTCTGTCCTTTCGCGGCCGCGTTTCTCTGCACCCTTCACGAGCATCCGTGACGCCATCATGGGCGTGATCGTGAAGGACACGAGCAGGGAGAGAAGGGTCGCGAACACGACGGTGAGCCCGAACTGCTTGAAGAACTGACCGACGATGTCCGTCAGGAATGCAATGGGAGCGAACACCACCACGTCGCACAGCGTGATCGCCACGGCGGCGAGCCCGATCTCCATCCTCCCGCGCACGGCCGCGGTACGCGGGTCCTCACCGAGGGTGATGTGCCTGTCCACGTTTTCCAGGATGACGATGGAGTCATCCACGAGGATGCCGATGCACAGCCCGAGCGCCATCAGGGAAATGATGTTGAGCGTAAAGTGGAAGAGCCACATGGCGAAGAATGTGCCCACAAGACAGACAGGGATGGCAACGAGAACGATCAGGGAGGAGCGCCATCGACGGAGGAACAGGAAAAGCACCAGCGCGGTGGTGATGATGCTTTCCACCAGGTTCAACCGTGTCTCATCCAGGGACGCGTTGATGAACTTCGTGGCGTCACTGGCAACGGCGAGCGCGGTGCCGGGGAGAAGGCTGGGCTGCAGCTCCGCCAGCTCATCCTTGACCCGTCGGGCCGTGTCCACGACGTTCGCGTCGCTTTGCTTGCGCACCATGATCCCGATAGAGGCCTGCGTGTTCAGCCGTACCGCTTTGCGGGGAGCGGGGTAGTCGATGACGACGTCCGCGATTTCGGAAAGACGCACGCTTCCGCCCGCGATCGTCGGCACGCGCATGTCCTTCACGTCCTGCACGTCCCGGAACTCGCCGACCAGCCGCACGGCGACGTTGCGCGTGCGCTGCGCGATCTCGCCCGCGGGGAGATTGAGGTTCTCCGCCCGAAGCACGCCAAGGAGCGTCGTGGCGCTGATGCCGAAGTACTCCATCGCCGCCTTGTCCACGGTGACGAGAAGCTGCTTCTTGAAGCCACCCGCGATGCTCACATTTCCCACCCCGGGCAGGCTCTCGATGCGGCGCTGGATCCGGTCAGCCTCGTTGTACAGCTCTTCGGGGGACCCGGTCCCGGAAACGGAGATGATGAGAATGGGCTGGCTGTTCAGGTCGTACTTGGACATCACGGGCTTTGAGGCGTCCTTGGGAAGCTTGTCCGCAATGCCGGCGAGCGCGCTCTGCACATCGATGACCGCCGCGTTCATGTCGGTGGACAACGTGAACATCAGGATCGTGTAGCCGAAACCGGTACCGGAGGTCGAGCGGATCGTGTCGATGCCGTTCGCGCCCGACACCGCATCCTCGATGGGCTTGATCACTTCCTTGTCCACTTCCTCCGCACCCGCGCCGATGTAGGTGGAGTGGATGGTGATCACCGGCGTATTCACCTCGGGGAAAAGGTCGGCGCCGAGATTGACGTACCCGACGAGTCCCAGTCCCAGGACCAGGGCCATTCCCATGATGATCGCGGTCGGTCGTCGGACGGCCAGCTCGGTGATATTCATGCGGTCCCCTCAGATCCGCTCCCCGGTGATGCGGGCGATGTCCGCCAGCGCTTCCTCCCGGGTGTAGCGGGCATAGAGCAGGTCGAGCTCCGCCGAGCCGGCGAGGATGTCAGCCCCGTGCACGTCGTCCCTGCTTGCCATGCCGTTCTCGAGTGATGCCTGCGCATTGCGGAGGCGCTCCTCCGCGTAGTCCGCCCGGGCCTTCTTCTCCCTGACGTCACCGTCGGCTTTCACGGCCGCATCGACCGCCTTGCGCACGTCAAGGCGCACCCGCTTCTCGTCCAGGCTGAGGCCCATCCCTGCCATCTCCAGATCTTTTTCCGCCTGGCGGACGCGTTGAAGGGAAGCGAGCCCGTCGAACACGTTCATTTTCATTCCGATGCTGACCACCAGGTCCCAGTCCCAGGTGCTGTTGTTCCACTTCCAGGTCGAGAAGGGAAGGTCTTCCTGCCCCGAAAGATCGAGCCGGAGACCAAGCGAGACGTCGGGACGAAGGAGCGAGCCTCCCTCTTCCACGGCGAGCTTCTTCCGCGCCTGGCTCATGCGCGTGCGCGACGCGGCCAGTGCGGGAGAGGAGGCGTGCGCTTTCTCACGGAGAGATTGCTCGTCCAGCACCGGAAGCTGCGTCCTGAAGCCCGTCGCAAGATCCTCCGCTCTCAGTTCCCGGCCGGTGAGCATGGCCAGGCCCTCCAGCGCCGTTGCCTTGCTCTGTCCCGCCTCCGAGAGTCTCGATTCGATCGAAGCGAGATTTGCCTGCGCCTCCAGCGCGGTCTCCCTGTTCGTGGTCCCCTGGTCGAAGGCCTTCCGCCGGTCTGCGGCGATTTCGGCTGCCGTGTCCCTGAGCCCTTTCAGCACCGTCTCGGAATCCCTGGCGAGCAGGGCGCCGAAGTATGCCCGGTGAACCTCCCGGTCGATGTCTCTCTGCTGGGTCAGGAGATCGGTCCCTGCCGCATCGACCTCGAGCGCGGCAAGATCGATTGCGTTCCTGATCTTTCCCCACGTGAAGATCGGCTGTGAAAGGGAGGCGCTGGCGGTGAAGTAGTTGTGCTGCTGGGCGCCGATGGTGAAATCCCGGGGAGGAATCGCGAAGTCGCCCAGGGGGATCGGCGCCGGGTTGCCCAGCGCGCCGGTCGGGATGGCGGGCGAGATGGTGCCCAATGTGCCCGCTGCCACCGTGTAGCCCTGCGGCGGGTGGGCGAGGTATGAGGCGGAGGCCTGCAGGTCGATGCGTGGCCAGGCCCTGCTGCCCGCCTCCTCCAGCGCAAGACGGGATTTCTGCACGGCGAGCTGTTTCACGCGCACCGCTTCAGAGCCCGTGCGCGTGAGGGTGTACGCATCCTCGAGGGTGAGCGTAGCGGACTGTGATGCGCCGGGCAGCGCCGCGCAGAGCAGGGGCAGCAGGAAGAGGCTGCGGGGGAGCTTCAGGGGCATCTCACTCTCCGGAAAGCCTGAGGGCGATCATGCGCCGGAGACTGGCGATTTCGGCGTCCACGCGTGACGGCTCGGCAAGAGCCGCCGAAAAGAGCACGCCGAACACGGTCACCCTGATCAGGGACCGCCAGTATTCGCTGTCCGTGCGGTGGGACACCAATCCTCTCCTCGGCCTCGAAACGAGCCTTTCGACAAGGCCGCAGAACTGCTCGAGCTTTCCCTGCAGCATGTTCATCTGGCTGGATTCGAAAAGCATCCCGCGGAGGAGGGGCAGGTAGTGCTTGAGGGAGCCGAACCCGATTTCGATGAACCTTTTCATCCGACCCTCGGTAGGCTCTTTCGACTCCGCCAGCTCCCGGATCTGGGCCAGGAACCTGTTCCACCCCTCATCTACAGTTGCGCGAAACAGGTCCTTCTTGTCATTGAAATACGTGTAAATAGTGCCTGAGGAGATGCCGGCGCGGAGCGCGATGTCCTTGATGACGGTCGCATCATAGCCGATCTCCCCGAATACGGAGAATGCGGCTTCGATGATCTGGGCGGGCTTTTTTCCGTCTTTTTTCCTCGCCATGCCGTTCCATCCTTATGTTGACTGAACGTTCAATTAACAATATCAGCGCCGTGACAGTGTGGCAAGCCCCTGCTTTGGGTATAATCACCGGAACAAGAGACTGGGTGCAGCGGAGGTTATCACGTCATGGGCGACACGAACCGGTTCATCGAGGAGCTTCGAAGCGCGTGGAGGGACGAGAAGTCCGCAGCCCTCACCTATGCCGCGGCAGCGGAGAGGGAAAAAGACAGCCGGCGCCGCGACATCTTTCTCCGCATGGCGGCCGAAGAGGCGAAGCATGCCGAGCGCTGGGAGAAGAGGCTGCGCGAGCTGGGCGCAGAGCCGGGTGCATACACGGAGACCCCCGCGGAGGTCCAGCGCAGGCGTGACCTTGTCGTGCAGGACCCCGAGGTAATCGCGACGACAATGGCGGCCGCGGAAGGAAGCGCGGACGGGGCATACGAGTCACTGGCGTCACTGGCGCCCACGGAACAGGACCGCAAGGCGTTTGCCGACGCGGGCCGGGCGGAACGTGCCCACGATCGGGTCCTCAAGGACATGGCGGCGCGGACGGAGCACCCGCGAAGCAGGCTGGACATGATCCTGGGCCGGGAGCGGCACGTGCGCGGCGGCGGGTGGATCGGCCAGGCCATCTACGGCATCAACGACGGTCTGGGCGCGGCGTTCGGAGTGGTGAGCGGCGTGGCCGGCGCCACGCACGTGAACAACTCCTTCGTGCTCCTGAGCGGGTTCGCCTCCATGGTGGCCTCCGCCCTTTCCATGGGAAGCGGCGCCTACCTGGCCGTGAAGTCGGAAAAGGAAGTCCACGAGGCGGAGCTCTCCCGTGAGCGCCACGAGATAAAGGAGAATCCCGACGAAGAGCGGGAGGAGCTTTCCCTCTTCTACCAGCTCAAGGGCTTCTCGGAAGAGGAAGCCAATGCCATGGCGGCGCGCATGGCGGAGAACCCCGAGGAGATGCTGAAGACACTGGCGCACGAGGAGCTGGGTCTTTCCGAGCAGGCGTTTCAGAACCCGTGGCGATCTGCCGCCAGCGCCACTGTGGCGACGGCCGTCGGGGCCGCGGTCCCCGTGCTCCCCTACCTTTTCTTCGGCGGCATGGCCGCGCTGGTCACCTCGTTCGTCATCAGCACCCTCGCCCACTTCGCCGTGGGCGCGGCCAAGGTCGTGGTCACGGGGCGCTCCTGGTGGAAGAGCGGCATGGAGATGATGGTGATCGGCCTGGGCGAGGCGGCCATCACCTACGGAATCGGGCTTCTCGTCGCACCCCTGCTCGGTTGAACGCGCGAATCCTTGATATTCGCACCGTTCTGTGCGACACCGTGCAGGAGGTGAGCCATGGCTGACAGGAATCCCCTTGGTGAGAAGGTGCGCACGATCCGCGAATCCCGGAGCATGAGCGTGGAGCAGCTCGCGGAACGGGCGGACCTGGCCCCGGAGCTGGTGGCGCAGATCGAGTCGGGCGCGCTCGTGCCTTCGCTGAGCCCCCTGATCCGGATCGCCCGATCACTGGGCGTGCGGCTGGGTACGTTCCTTGACGAGCAGGCGCACGTGGGCCCCGTTATTTCGCGCGTGGGCGAGCATGAGACGGTCGTGCGCTTTTCCGGCAGGGAGAGCCCCGCGCGCAGCGACCTGGATTTCTTCTCCCTCGCCGCGAACAAGGCCGGACGCCACATGGAACCGTTCCTCATCGACATCCATCCGGGCTCCGCGCAGGGTGTCCGGCCTTCCACGCACGAGGGGGAGGAATTCCTCTACGTGCTTTCGGGCGAGGTGGAGGTCGTGTACGGCAAAGACATGTACCGGCTGAAGGCAGGGGACTGCATGTACTACGACAGCATCGTGCCGCATCACGTGCACAGCGCCGCGGGCTCCGAGGCGCGTGTCGTGGCGGTGGTCTACGCGCCGTAGACAAGGATGTCGAGGGCGAGCGAGTCCAGGGATGGACGAGAGCGAGCCCGTAGACCTTCCGCGGTACTCCGCGGAGTTGGATGCGTAGCACGCCAAGGGCGTGCGGAGGGCGTCAGGTGTCCGCGAAGCGGACACCGAGAGCCGAGAGGGCGGCCGACCCTAGAACTTGAATACCTCCAGCAGGGCGGTGGTCATCCATGGCACGTAGGTGATGACCAGGACAGCGGCGAGCATGACGAGCTGGAAGGGGATCACGTCCCGGTAGATCTGGATCACCGGTTTCTCGAACCTGTAGGAGGCGAGGAACAGGTTGAGGCCCAGAGGCGGGGTCACATACCCCAGCTCGAGATTGGCCAGGAAGATGATCCCCAGGTGCACGGGGTTGATTCCGTACGCCACGGCCAGCGGGGTGATGAGCGGCACCACGATGGTGATGGCGGAAAAGATGTCGATGAAGAATCCCTTGATCAGGAGAACCAGGTTCAACAGTATGAGGAACACGTAGGGCGAGTGCACGTAGGCGCGCAGCCATTGCGTGAGCTCCTGGGGGATCTGGGCATCCACGATGTAGTAGGACAGCCCGCTTGCGCACGCGAGGATGATGAGGATCCCCCCGAGGATGACCACGCTCTTCAGGAACACGGCCGGAAGCTGACGGATCTTCAGGTCCCGGTGGATCACGACCTCCAGGAACAGGGCGTAGATCACCGCCACCGCGCCCGTCTCCACGAGAGTCGTGACGCCGCGCAGGAACAGCACAAGGATGAGGAAGGGCAGGATGATCTCTCCGAGGGATTTCCAGAGCGCCTCGAGGGCCTGCCGGAGATCAAGGGCAGTGCGCGCCACCTTGTCCCTGCGCGCCCTCCAGATGCCCATGGCGGCAAGGCTGAGCACGAGGAAGGTCGCCCGGGAGGATGCCTCCGACGAACATCTGCTTGATGTTCGTGAGCGATACCACCCCGTAGAGGATCACGGGCAGGCTCGGCGGAAAGAGCAGGCCGATGCTTCCGGATGCAGTCAGCAGGCCTCGTCCGAACCGCTCGTTGTATCCGCCGCCTTTGAGGATGAACAGCAGCAGGCGTCCCGACCGCGATGATCGTGACCCCTGAAGCTCCCGTGAACGTGGTGAGGAATGCACAGATGAGGATGCTCATGAGGGCGAGGCCCCCGGGCAGCCAGCCGAAGAGCGTGCGGAAGAGCCTCACCAGCCGTTCACCGGATTTGCTCTCCGAGATGATATAGCCGGCCAGGGTGAACAGGGGGATCGAGGGAATGACGTCCCCCGTGATCATCGTGAAGGCCTGGTTGGCCGCGGTTTCCAGGGCGCCGTCCGCGTGGAAGAAGAACAGCAGCGCCAGGCCGCCGACCAGGACAAAGATGGGTCCGCCCAGGAAGACGCTCACGATCAGCACGATGATGAGGGGCAGGTACAGGGCGGAGAGGACCGGGCCGACCGCGGCCGCGAATGCCGGTCCGGCCGTGGAAAGCCATTCCGCGGCAGGCGACGCGCCGGGCAGAAGCGCCTGTACGGCATTCACCAGGGGTGTCCACCCGATGACCAGGCCGACAGGCACGCCCAGCAGGGCAATCCACCTTCGGCCGCTTCCCCGGGCAGGTGTCAGCACGAACCTGAGCGTCATGAAGCCGAAGCCGATGGGCATGATGAGCGCCGCGATCCGGATGGGGATGAATCCGACGCTCTGCGACGGGTCGAAAGCCGGACAGCACGAAGGAGAGGGCGGAGCCGGCCTGCACCGTGCAGATGGCCGTCGACACGAACGAGGTGCCGGTCGTCACCCACAGGCGCGCTTTCTCCGGTATTCTGTCGATCCCGATGCTCAATGAAAGGTGACTTTTCTCGCGCGTGGTGATCATGGCGCCGGCGAATGAGATCCACAGGACAAGGTAGCGGATGTAGTCGTTCGAGGCGCGCAGCGTCGGAAACCCGAGCACGCGCGCGACGATCGTGATCGCGAGAATCAGCGTGATGAGGATGAGCAGGGCCGGCGTGAAGGCGTTTTCCGCCGCGTGGACGGCCCTGCGCAAAGACACTTTCCGCATCATCGTGAAGGTACCCGCGGATGCGGGGAACTTCAAGACGGCAGCACCCTGAGCCGGTAGCCGACGCCCGGTTCGGTGATGATCAGCTCGGGCATCTGCGGGTTGGATTCGATCTTCTTCCTGAGGCCCGTGATGTACACACGCAGGTAATTGGTTTCTTCGTCCATGTTCGGGCCCCACACCTCCCTGAGGAGCTGCCGGTGGGTGAGGATCCGGCCCGCGTGCTGCACGAACAGGCGCAGGAGCCCGTACTCCGTCGGAGTCAGCTTCACGGGGTCCCCTGCCACCTTCACCTGCCTGTCCAGCAGGTCCACGGAGAGTCGGCCGGTGGCGAAGACCTCCTGCGCTTCCTGGGGTGCGCGGTGGCGGATCGCCACCTTCATGCGGGCAATCAGCTCGCCGGTGTTGAACGGTTTGATGACGTAGTCATCCGCTCCGGCGTCCAGGAGATGCACGATGTCCTCCTCCGCGTTCCTCACCGAGAGGATGATCACGGGGACCGTTGACCATGACCGGAGCTCCGCCAGGATCGCGGCTCCGTCCCTGTCAGGAAGCCCCAGGTCCAGCAGCACGAGGTCGGGCTTCTTGCCCAGCACCATCTGCAGACCGTCCCCGCCGGTGGCCGCCTCATGCACCGCGTATCCCAGCTTTTCCAGCGTGACGCGCAGGAGTCTGCGGATCTGCACCTCGTCGTCGATCACCAGGACGCTGGTCACGTTGACTCCGGTCGCGCCGGATCGGCAACCGTGACGATGCTGTCCGGCAGGATGATGCTGATCGAAAGACCGCCCTTGCGGTTGACGTAGGCGGTGATGCGTCCCCCATGGGCCTCGACGATGCCCTTGCAGATCGAAAGTCCGAGCCCGACCCCCCCTGTTGCCGCCCTTTTGCCCCGGAAAAAAGTGTCGAAAAGATGCGGCAATTCCTCGGGAGCCACCCCGGGCCCCTCGTCCGCCACCGTGATCCCGATACCGTTTTCGATTCTTTCGACGCCGAGCTGGATCGGCGTGCCGGCCGGCGTGTGCTTCGCCGAGTTGGTGAGGATGTTGGTGAGCACCTGCACCATGAGGATGAAATCCATCGATACGGCGGGAACCGATTCGTCGATGCTGATCGACAACGGGTGATCTTTCGACTGCCGGCGCAGGGCGTCGGCCACCACGGACACAAGGTCGAAAATATCGGTTTCCGACCTCTTGAGCTTGAGCATTCCCGATTCGAGCCGGCTCATGCTGAGCAGGTTCTCCACGATCGCGTTCAGCCTGTCTGTCGCGGTGAGCGTTTCCGCCAGGAGCAGGTCCCTGGTCTCGGGGTCTTCAGCCGTGGAGGCGTCCATCAGCGCCGTGATCGAACCCTTGATCGCGGTGAGCGGTGTACGCAGCTCATGGGAAACGGTGTTGAGGAGGACCCGGCCCAGGCGCTCGGATTCGCGCGCCATGAGGTTCCTGCGGTTCTCCTCAGACAGGAGCTCTCTCTCTATGGAGACGGCCAGGGACCTGCCGAGCATCTGGAGGGAATCCTCGTGGTCCTGCAACCAGCTCTTGCCCTCCGCCAGGCTGATGCCCAGAACCCCGACCGCAGAGTCGGGGGTCAGCAGGGGAATATAATGGAACCGCGCCATGTGCAGGGTGTCCGTGTACCTGCCGCAGGGGGTGCGGCTGTCGAAGCACCAGCGCGCCACGCCGAACTCCTTCTCGTCGATTTCGGCCGTCTTCAGTGCGCGCGCGTTTCTCTCCAGCCCCCCCGTGTCGTCCCTGAGGAACACGATCATGTCCGCTTCGATGTACCGGGAGATGTATTCCAGTCCTGTGAGCACGATGTCAGACAGCGTGCGGGGGAGGGAGAGCGCCTGGGAAAAGTCCAGGAGCAGAGACAATCGTCGTGCACGCACCGAAAGCATGACCTGGTTGGTCCGGATGCGAGACATGAGGAAGGCCAGGGCAGCGGCGGTCACGAAGAAAAGGAAGAACATCAGAATATCTTCGAGCTTGCTGATCGAGAACGTGAAGCGCGGGGGGATGAAGAAGTAGTCCCACAACAGGGCGCTCAGGCCCGCGGAAATGAGCACCGAAACTCTATTGGCGAAAAAAGCAACTCCGATCACGGCGAGGAGATAGAGGATCGAGACGGAACGGTAGCCGACCACGGGAAGCGCAGCGAGGCTGATGACCGTCACAACGGCGATGGCGAGGAGCATCTTGGCGATCGAGGCCCGCTCGGGCCGCAGGTAGGAGGAAAGCGGCACCCGGGGCCGAGAGAGGGCGGTGCCCGTCTCCTGGACCACTGCAATGTCGATGTCACCGCTCATACGCAGGAGATTCTCCGCGATGCTCCGCCCGCGGAAAGGCCGGACCCGGCCGACCAGGCCGGATTTGCCCACTACTATTTCGGTGATGGCGTTGGCCCGTGCGAAGCGAATGACGGCAAGGGGCACATTATCCGAAGGGATGGTCACCACCGCGGCTCCGAGCGAGCGCGCGAGATTCATGTTTTTCCTCAGCGTCTCCTGAGCCGCCTCACCGAGCGGCGTCCCGATCTCGACGTAGAGGACGGTCCATTCCGCTTTCAGGTTGAATGCCCTTTGCCGGGTCCAGCGGATGAGGTGAGCAGAGTTCGGGCTCGCGCTGATGGCCACCAGGAGGCGTTCACCCGACAATGCCGAGGTTGGCTGACTTTGTTCCTGGGCGTAGTCTGCGAGCTGGTGTGTGACGAGGAGTGCCGTGTGGCGCAGCGCCATCTCGCGCAGGGCGGTCAGCGTGCTTTTCTTGAAGAAGTTGTCCGCTGCCGCCTGCGCTCTTTCCCCGAGGTAGACCTTTCCTTCTGCAAGGCGCTTCAGGAGTTCTTCAGGGGAAATATCGATCAAGACCACCTGGTCCGCCGTGTCGAACACCGAATCCGGTATCCGCTCCATGATCGTGATGCCGGTGATCTCTTCCACCGTGTCGGCGAACCCTTCCAGGTGCTGCACATTGACCGTAGTGAATACGTCGATGCCGCGATCGATGAGCTCCAGGACATCCTGGTATCTCTTCCTGTTGCGTGCGCCGGGGGCATTGGTATGCGCCAGCTCGTCCACGAGCACCAGGCCGGGTCTCCGGGCAAGAACCGCGTCGAGGTCCATCTCCTGAAGCGTCTTCCCCCGATACTCCAGGCTCATCCGGGGAACGAGCTCGATTCCGGCGGCAAGCTCATCCGTTTCTTTTCTCTGATGGCTTTCCAGGTAGCCGATGACCACATCGACGCCTTCTTCCTTCTTCTGTATTCCCTCCTTGAGCATGGAGAAAGTCTTGCCCACACCTGCGGCCATGCCGAAGAATACCTTGAGCTTCCCTTTTCCGCTCTGCTCCCTTTCTGCGATACGGAGAAGAGCATCAGGATCCGGTCGTCCTTCGTCACTCACAGAGGCTCGTCCTTTTGCCGTGAAGGGTACAGCGGCCCGGGCTTCTAGAAAAGGCCCGTGTTCAACGGGACGCGCGCTGCAGGGCAAGATACGCGGCAGAGCCATTCACGTTTTCATTGCCGGCAGCCAGATCGAGCGCAGTTTTCCCCCCGCGGTTCTTCAGCTCCGTTGCGGCACCCGCATCGAGCAGACGGCCGAGCACGAGGGGGTTCACATTGAACTCCGCGGCGAACATGAGGGGCGTCATGCCCGACTCATCGCTGGCGTTCATCTCCGCCCCAGCCGCCAGAAGGGCGCCGAGCACTTTCTCGTTTGGATTGTATCGTGCGGCCAGCATCAGGGCGGTAGACCCGAAGAAATCCCTGTCCTGGACCCGGGCGCCTGCGTCGAGGAGCGCCTGCAGGGTTCTTGTGCTCTTGTTGGAGCGTGCCGCGTACATGAGCGGGGTATCGTCCAAGGAGTCTTTCTCCCAGACGTGCGCGCCGGCGGCAAGAAGCATGGACACCACGTCGGGATCCTGATTGCTGCCTGCCGCTGCCATAAGCGGCGTGACCCCGAGCCTGTCACTTTGTCCTGCGCTCGCACCCTCCATGATCGCTGCGAGCACCTGCTTCGACGTCCCAAAGGCGGCGATGTCGTAAAAGCTCGTCTGTGCGCCCGCCAAAGAACCGAGCAGCAGCAGCACCGCGCACGCCGTGGTTCTTTTCATTTCTGCGCGGGGAACGCCGCATCGAGGGCGAGATTCAGCAGGAGGACGTTGACGCGCCGCTCGCCAAGGAATCCGAGCTGAGGGCCCTCCTCGGAGCGCTTCACCAGCGCGAGAAGCCCTGCCGCAGAGTCCGAGGACAGGTGGCGCGCAGCCGCTACCCGCGGCACCTGGAGCTCCGCTGCCCCGGGGCTGATGTGCGGGTCCAGGCCGCTGCCGGAAGCGAAGAGCATGTCCATGGGCGGCTCCCCGGCTCCATAGGATTTCTGCCAATCCGCCTTGTTCTGCGTGTATGCCTTTTTCAAGTCCGCGCTCGTCCACCCCTTGTTGCTCGCACCTGAAGAGGACGGGTCGTAGCCGATAACCGAGGGCCGGGAATGAAAGTACGTGTCGTTGGAGAAGTCCTGTCCGATCAACGTCGAACCGACCACCTTCCCATTCTTCTCGACGAGGCTGCCCTGCGCCTGCCCGGGGAAGAATACGATGCCGACCCCATACATGAGCAGCGGGTACATGCCGCCCACGACGATTGTCCAGAAGATCGTGACGATAATTGCCGTTCGTACTGGTTTCATACGATTTCTCCTCTCACGCCAGGCCGATCACGTGGACCAGAAGGTCGATCGCCTTGATGCCGATGAAGGGAGCGATGATCCCTCCCACGCCGTAGATAAGCAGATTTCTTCTCAGGATCCGGATGGACCCGACGGCGCGGTAGCGCACCCCCCGGAGCGCCAACGGGATCAGGGCTACGATGATGAGCGCGTTGAAAATGACCGCCGAAAGCACCGCGCTCTGCGGTGAGGCCAACTGCATTACATTCAACGCCCCAAGCGGCCCCACGCCCCCTGCTGCAGCGTATAGTCCGAGGAACATGGCGGGCAGGATCGCGAAGAACTTGGCCACGTCGTTTGCAATGCTGAACGTGGTGAGCGCCCCGCGCGTCATGAGCTGCTCTTTGCCCACTTCGACAATGTCAATCAGCTTGGTGGGATTCGAATCCAGGTCCACCATGTTTCCCGCTTCGCGCGCCACCTGGGTGCCCGAGCTCATCGCTACTCCCACGTCGGCCTGTGCCAGGGCCGGCGCGTCGTTCGTGCCGTCCCCAATCATCGCCACCAGATGGCCGCTCTTCTGCTCGGCGCGGATGCGCTCGAGCTTTGCCTGCGGTGTGGCCTCCGCGATGTAGTCGTCGACTCCTGCCTCTGCGGCAATCGTTGCGGCCGTGAGGGGATTGTCGCCCGTGATCATGATCGAGCGAATTCCCATCTTGCGGAGGTGGAAAAGGCGATCCTTGATGCCTCCCTTTACGACATCTTTCAGGTACACGACACCGAGAACCTCTTTGTTGCGTGCCACTGCCAGAGGTGTCCCGCCTTCGGCAGAGATCTGGCTGACCCGGCCGCTCACTTCTGCCGGGAAGGTCCCGCCCGCGGACACGACCCATTCCTTGACCGCTTCCGCGGCGCCTTTCCTGATGCTCTTCCGCGAATCCGTGAAATCCACGCCGCTCATGCGTGTCTTGGCGGAGAAGGGCACGAACTTGCCCCCGATCTCAATCATGCTCCCGGCCTTGACTGGATAGTTCCTCCGGGCAAAGTTGACGATCGATCTGCCTTCGGGGGTCTCATCCGCAAGGGAGGCGAGCAGAGCCGCCTCTGCAAGGCTGTTCTCCTGCACCCCCATTGCAGGGTAGAAGGCCGATGCCATCCTGTTGCCCATTGTGACGGTGCCCGTCTTGTCCAACAGCATCACGTCGATGTCCCCGGCAGCATCCACTGCGCGGCCGCTGAGTGCGAGCACGTTTTTTTTAATAAGCCTGCTCACGCTGCTGATCCCGATGGCCGAAAGAAGTCCTCCGAT
Source organism: uncultured Spirochaetota bacterium (assembly GCA_963734545.1). Taxonomy (GTDB): domain Bacteria; phylum Spirochaetota; class Spirochaetia; order SZUA-6; family Fen-1364; genus Fen-1364. The sequence continues at coordinate 457,246 of CAVTHO010000005.1, forward strand.
CGTCGTCGGGATAAGGCAGACGAGCAGGGCGAAAAGGACCGCCGTTGTGACGAAGGCGCTCGTTCCGGACTGCTTGACGCTGTAGTCGGAGAAGAACCACAGCGTGCCCACTGCCGCGAGGAAGATGATGGAGAAGGCGGAGAGGAGTATGAGAAGGGCGATTTCACCCGGGGTCTTCTGCCGGGTGGCATTCTCCACCAGGGCTATCAGTCGGTCTACGAAGGTTTTTCCCTGCTCCGCGGTGATACGGACGATGATTCTGTCGCTGATGACCTTGGTTCCGCCCGTCACTGCGCTCCTGTCGCCCCCGGACTCGCGGATCACGGGAGCAGATTCCCCGGTAATTGCGGACTCGTCAACGCTCGCGATCCCTTCGATGACTTCGCCGTCTCCCGGGATTACGTCTCCGGCTTCGCAGACGACCCGATCACCTACCCGCAGCTCTGCTGAGGCGACCCTCTCTTCTCTTCCATTTTGAGAGGCGAGCCGGCGAGCGACAGTCTTTGTGCGCATCGCGCGCAGGGCATCAGCCCTGGCTTTGCCCTGGATCTCGGCCATGGACTCGGAGAAGTTGGCAAAGAGGACCGTGAACCATAGCCAGATTGCGATCTGCAGGTTGAATCCGTCGAAGACCCCGCGCACCAGTCCGGCGATGAACACCACCGAGATGAACACGGAGCCGACCCAGACCATGAACATGACCGGATTCCTGATCTCTTTCCGCGGATCGAGCTTGAGAAAGGCCATTCCCACCGCGCGGCTCAGGATGGGGAAGCTCCACAATTGTATTTCTTTGCGCATCCATGTCTCCTTTCAAGACAGCAACACCCTAGAACACCATGCCCTTGAGCATCAGGAAATGCTCCAGGATCGGACCCAGGGTCAGGGCGGGAAAGAAGTTCAGCCCCGCCAGGATGATGATCGTGATGATGAGCAGGACGACGAACGTCGTGTTGTTCGTGGCAAACGTTCCCACGCTTGGCGGGATGGGCGTCTTGGCGCCCAGGCTCCCTGCGATGGCCAGCACCGGCACGATAACGACGAATCGGCCCACGAGCATCGCGAACGCGAGAGTGACATTGTAGAAGACGTTGTTTGCACCAAGACCCGCGAAGGCGCTCCCGTTGTTGCCGACACCCGACGAGTACGCGTAGAGGATCTCCGAAAGCCCGTGAGGCCCTGCATTATTGAGAGTCGCGAGTCCTACCTTCGTGACAACCGCCGCGGCGGCGAGGAAAAGGATCGTCACCGTCTGGCCAATGATGGCGAGAACGGAGAGCTGCACTTCCCGTGATTCGATTTTCTTGCCGATGTACTCGGGTGTCCGTCCCACCATCAATCCCGCGAAGAACACGGTGATGAAGACGAAGACGAGCATGCCGTACATCCCGGCACCCACGCCGCCGTAGATGATCTCGCCGAGCATGATGTTGATCAGAGGTACCATGCCTCCGAGCGGGGAGAAGCTGTCGTGCATCGCATTGACTGAGCCGTTGGACACCACCGTGGTGGCCTCCGCCCACATCGCGCTTGCAGGGATGCCGAGGCGAACCTCCTTCCCCTCCATGGTACCGTGGCCGCCCGTCATGGAATTGAATCCGAGCTCGGCGACCAGGACCACAACCATTCCTATTGCGAAGACCGCCGTCTTGGCGGCAAAAAGGGCGCGTCCTTGGCTCTTGTCCTTGACCATGCGCCCAAACACGAACGGTATGGCAACGGGGATGAGGAGGATCGCAATCAATTCAAGCATGTTGCTGAAAGGCGTGGGATTCTCGAAAGGATGAGCGGAGTTCACGCCGAAGAATCCTCCGCCGTTGCTCCCCAGCTCCTTGATGGCGATCTGGGAGGCGGCGGGACCCATCGGCAGGATCTGATCTTTTCCTTCAAGAGTGACCCCGTGCACGTACGCCGAGAAGTTCTGTACCACCCCCTGCGACATGAGGAGGACCGTGAGGATCAAGGACAGGGGAATGAGCACGAAAAGCGTGGTGCGGGTCAGATCCACCCAGAAGTTGCCGAGGTGTGCGGGAGCCCTGCCGATGTTCTGGGCGGAAGGCCTGTTCCTGATCCCCCGAATGAGCGCCAGCGCCGCGGCCATGCCCGTTGCAGCGCTCAGGAAGTTGTGCACCGCGAGGCCTGCCATCTGGGAAAGGTAGCTCGCGCTCACCTCTCCGTTGTACGACTGCCAGTTCGTGTTGGTCATGAAACTGACGGCCGTGTTCAGAGCGAGATGCCACGACATGTTGGGAACGTGGGCGGGATTCAGCGGCAGCCACTGCTGAGTCATGAGCAGCGCCATGAGGCTGAGGAATCCGAACGCGTTGAAGATGAGGAGCGCGGCGAGGTACTGCTTCCAGTCCATCTCGCGCTCAGTGTGGATGCCGCTGATGCGATAGATCCCGCGCTCAACAGAACCAAGGAAGGAGAGCATGTGCCGCTCACCTTCGAAGACCCGCGTCATGAACTTCGCAAGGAACGGGGCGAGCGCAAAGACGACGCCCAGGGACACGACGAGTTGCACCCAGTTTGCTGTGGTCATGAATGCCTCCGTAGTCATGGATGACGAGGTCGGCCGAGGCCCTTCCGCGGTACCCCGCGGAGTTGGATGGCCGAAAGGCCGACCCTAGAACTTGTCCGGTCGGACGATGGAGTACACCAGGTAGAAAAGGAGGAAAACTCCAAGGATGCCCGCGATAAGTCAATTCGATACTCATGCGTAGAATCATAGGGAGGCTGTAACGCGCAGGGAATTTCGAGCGCGCTAAGGTTTGGCGAGACCTCATTAAGAATGCGCTAAATATTGCGGCGCAGGGTGGGTATCGGACCGCCCCATTGGTTCAATTGAAATCCATGCCCGTAAACGTGTATACATAGCGTCATGCCAACCGCCATCCGCGCGGTCATTTTCGATTTCGGAGGCGTGCTGGGCCTGCCGCAGGACCCTGCGCGGGTCGCGACCATGGCCTCGCTCTGCGCGCTTTCCATTGACAAGTTCAAATCCGTCTATGGCCGCGACAGGCGCGAGCTGGACAGGGGCACGCTGTCCGCTGAAGAGTACTGGAGCCGGATCCTGGACTCCGCGGGAATCGCGGCACATCCGGACCTGATTGCGCGCATCGAGCGCGAGGACTCCCTGGGCTGGACAGGGATCAACCAGGCTGTGGTCCGACTGGGCCGCCGAGCTGCGCGCGGCGGGATATCAGACCGCAATTCTTTCGAACATGCCTGCCGCGAAGCTCTCCTTCATGCGCGCCAGCAGCTCTTTCGACTGGATCAACGACTTCCAGCCCGCCCTCTTTTCCTGCGAATACCGGTTGGTGAAGCCCGAGCCTGCGATCTACCGGCTGTGCCTGGAGAAGCTGGCCGTTGGTCCCGAGAGCTGCATGTTCCTGGACGACGTGCTGCTGAATGTAGAGGCTGCCCGAACCCTGGGCATCCACGCGCTTCACTTTCGCTCCGCAGCAGCGGAAGCAGCCGAGCTGGAGCTTCGATGGGGACTGCCCGTGAGCAGCCTCAGGAACGGTTCTCGAGGGGGACGCGGATGAGTGAGGGCGCCAGTCGGAATGGGAAGCCGCGGCTGAGCTTCGGCCTGCGTGTGAAGATCACTCTCACCTTTCTGATCGTCGGCGCTCTGGTGAGCGGGGTCCTGGCCGTGGCGATGTTCCGGATACTCAACACGGGGCTGCTGAACCAGGTCCAGACACGGGTCCTTGACCTGGCCGAGCTGGGCAGCCGGCTCGTCGATACGGATGCGCTTGCACGGCTGGTGGGCAAAATGGGTCCTGACCTCTCTCCCGAGCAGGTGGACACGGTGGAAGGCTCGGCGGATTTCCGCGTCATCTCAGACGAGCTGAACGGGGTGCGCGGCATAGAGCGCGGGCTCGTGCACTACATCTATCTCTTCGTCCCGACAGCGGACCCCCACACCGCGCTCTACGTCGTCGACGGCGACGTCCTTCCCGACAGGGAGAGCCGGAAAGAGGGCACGCCTGCAGCAGAGGACATTTCCCACTTCAGCTCCCCCTTCGATCTCAGTACCTTCCCCGTGCCTCGTCGCGTCTTCGCGGAAAAGCGTTCCCTCGTGGAAGAGCAGTGGTCGTATGATCCGGAGTTCAAAGTGAACTCGATCTCCGGATACGCCCCGATTTTCGGCCGTCACGGCGAGATGCTTGCCGCGCTGGGCATTGATATGGTCGACAGAGACGTCCGTCTCATCCTCTCCAACGCGACCAGGGTTGCGCTGTACGTCATCATCGGCGCCCTCGTCCTGACGATCGCGAGCTCGATCATCCTGGGAACCCTTTTCACGCGCGGAATCATCTCCCTGGACCTGGTCATGCGGAGATTCGACGGAAAGAACCTCGACATGAGCGCGCCGACGTGCGTTCCCGCGACGAGGTCGGGAGGCTGGGAGTCAGCTTCAATGCGATGGCGGACACCATCCAGCAGTACAGCGTGCGCATGCAGAATCTCCTGGGTGCGTACGGCCGGTTCGTGCCCCACGAGCTCCTGCGCCTGATCGGCAAGGGCAGCATCCTCGACGTGAAGCTGGGAGACCAGAGCCAGAAGACACATGACTGTCCTGTTCTCCGACATAGTCGGCTTCACCAGCCTTTCCGAGACCATGTCGCCGCTTGAAAACTTCAACTTCCTCAATTCCTACCTCGGCAGGATGGGCCCTGAAATCCGCGCCCACCGGGGCTTCATTGACAAGTACATAGGGGACGCGATCATGGCGCTGTTCCCCGAGACCCCGGACGACGCCCTGGCGGCCGCCGTCAGCATGCACGCGAGGCTGCGGGAGTACAACGTGCATCGGCACAAGAGCGGATACCAGGCCCATCGAGGTCGGCGTCGGTGTGCATGCAGGAAACCTGATGTTCGGCACCCTCGGGGAACAGGAGCGCATGGACGGATCGGTCATTTCGGACACGGTCAACCTCTGTTCCCGGCTGCAGGGCCTTACCCGGGTCTACAAGTCCGCAGTCCTGACGACCGGCAGGACGTTGAAGATCATGCAGGACCCCACGCGCTTTCGCTGCCGCTTCATCGACAGGGTGAGAGTCCGGGGACGGAAAACGCCGATCCTGCTCTTCGAGGTCCTGGACGCCGAGCCGCAGCAGCAGCGGGAGCGGAAGCTGTCCTACATGTCCGATCTCGCACGGGCGCTCCGGCTCTACTATGGGAAGGATTTCACGGCAGCATTCGACATCATTCGCGAGCTTTTTGAACGCAACCCTGAAGACGAGGTCCTTCGAATCTATCGAAAGCGCTGCGAGCTCCTTGTGAATCTCGGGGTGCCTGATGACTGGCAGGGCGTGCAGGAAGTCGACGCGCACAACTAAGCTCTGATCTATATTGTTTCTGAATATATAAATAGCAGCATGGCCGAATCGTGATGGGCACGTGCGTTTTTCTCAACTTATATTGACATTTTCATCACGAAATGGTATTGGTTATATTGTGAATTAGTTCACAATATCAACAAGACTTCATACATGATTTCAAGGGATTCTTTTCAGGGGGAATCTATGGAAATGACACAGAGCGCGAGACCCATCGAAGAGGTAGTCGCCAAGTATCCCAGGGGCAGGGAGCATCTCATCTCCATTCTGCAAGAGGTCCAGGCAGAGTACGGATACCTGTCGAAGGAGAGCATCAACAGAATCTCGGACTACCTGGGTCTGCCTTCTTCGAAGATCTTCGGCGTGGCAACCTTCTACAACCAGTTCAGGCTCAGCGCGCCCGGGAGGATCCAGGTGGCAATCTGCCGTGGAACGGCGTGCCACGTGAAAGGCTCCCTCAACCTTCTGGACAACTGCCGCCAGCTCCTCGGAATCGAGGTGGGCCAGACATCGAAGGACGGGCTCTTCTCCCTGGAGACCGTGGCCTGTCTCGGGTGCTGCTCGATCGCCCCCGCCATCATGGTCAACGGCAGGTTCTTCGGCCGCCTGGACAAGAAGACGCTGGAGGAGCTGATCGAGAAGTGGCGCGCCGCGGGGAGGGTCGAGGAATGAGCAAGGTATTCATCGGCATGGGGACCTGCGGCCTGGCGACGGGCGCGGGACAGGTGAAAACCGCGGTGGAAAAGTGGGCTGCGGCCCGCGCGGTCAACGTGGAGATAACCGCCACGGGGTGCATCGGGTACTGCAAGGCGGAGCCCATCATGGACGTGGTCACGGATTCCGGGCACCGGGTGTCCTACAGCAATGTCACCCCCGAAGTCGCAGGTTTCATCCTTGACGAGGTCCTTGTCAGAAAAAACTACAGTCTGGACGGGCTCCTGGGGCAGTTCCGCAATGGCAAGTCTCCGCTCCCCGGCATCCCCCTGCTCGACGAGCACCCCTATTTCAGGAAGCAGGTGAAGTACGTGCTGCGCAACTGCGGGGTGATCGACCCGGAGTCCATCGGGGATTATCGCGCGCACGGCGGCTTTCAGGGTTTCGACAAGGCACTCGGCATGACCCGGGAGCAGGTGATCCAGGAGATCACCCGGTCAGGGCTTCGCGGCCGCGGGGGAAGCGGGTTCCTGGCGGGCAAGAAGTGGGAGCTCGCCCTGGTCTCCAAGAACGAAAAAAAGTACGTGATCTGCAATGCCGACGAAGGGGACCCCGGCGCATTCATGGACCGCTCGATCCTGGAAGGGGACACCTACGCGGTGCTCGAAGGCATGATGATTGCCGGCTACGCCATCGGCGCCGACGAGGGCATCATCTACTGCCGTGCCGAGTACCCGCTCGCGATCGGACGGATCAGGAAGGCCATCGAAGTCCTGAAGGCGGAAGGGCTGCTGGAAAAGCCGGTCGGCGCCATCCGGTTTCCAGTTCAAGCTCCGCATCAAGATGGGCGCCGGCGCATTCGTCTGCGGCGAGGAGACGGCGCTCATGGCATCCGTCGAAGGAAGGCGCGGCATGCCGCGGCCGCGGCCGCCGTTTCCCTCGGTGGAAGGTCTTTTCCAGAAGCCCACGATCGTGAACAACGTGGAGACCATGGCCAATGTCTCCCACATCATGCGGGAAGGCGCCGAGAGCTTCTCCTGCATGGGCACGCAGAACTCCAAGGGCACAAAGGTGTTCGCCCTCACGGGAAAAATCGTAAACGCGGGGCTCGTCGAAGTCCCCATGGGCATCACCCTGCGCGAGATCGTCTTCGACATCGGCGGCGGCATCCCCGGGGGCAAGGCCTTCAAGGCGGTGCAGATCGGCGGACCCTCGGGCGGGTGCATCCCGGCCGAGCACCTGGACATCCAGATCGACTACGAGTCACTCAAGTCGCTGGGCACGATCATGGGCTCGGGCGGACTGGTCGTGATGGACGAGGACACCTGCATGGTGGACATGGCGCGCTACTTCCTCTCGTTCATCACCTCCGAGTCGTGCGGGAAATGCATCCCCTGCCGCGAAGGCACGCAGAGGCTGTTCGAGATTCTCGATTCCATCGTGTCCCCCTATTCAAGCATGAAGAATGAAACGGAGAACCTTCTGCGGTTCAACCGTGTCCTCAACATGGAAGGCCTGGCCCAGGTGATCAGGGACACGTCCCTCTGCGGTCTGGGCCAGAGCGCGCCCAACCCGGTGCTCTCGACGCTGCGCTTCTTCCGCAAGGAATACGAGGCGCACATTTACGATCGAAAATGCCCCGCGCACCAGTGCAAGGGCCTCCTGACGTATTCGATCGACACCAACGCCTGCACGGGCTGCACCCTGTGCGCGAAGAAGTGTCCGACCGCCTCCATCGTGGGAGAGAGGAAGAAGGCCCACTACATCGTGGACGAGAAATGCATCCGCTGCGGGACCTGTCTTGATGTCTGCCGCTTCAGCGCGGTGACGGTGAACTGAGAGAAGGAAGGAACGAATGGTCAATCTCACGATCAACAACAGGAAGCTGCAGTCCAGGCCCGGCACCACGATCCTCGAGGCCGCTCAGCACGCCGGGGAGAAGATCCCCACGCTCTGCCATATCAAGGGCCTGTTCCCCAGCGGCGCCTGCAGGATGTGCGTCGTGGAGGTCAAGGGCAAGCCCAATCTCACGCCCTCGTGCGCGTTTCCCGTGGAAGAGGGCATGGAAATCCAGACACGGAGCCCCCGGGTCATCAACGCGCGCCGGACCATCATCCAGCTCCTCCTGGCCAGCCATCCGTTCGACTGCCTCACCTGTCCGAAGAACGGCTATTGCGAGCTTCAGTCACTGGCCTCGGAATACGGCATCGACAGGGTGCCCTTTCAGGGAAAGACGCGGCATCACTATACCGACTTCTCCTCCCCCTCGATCATCAGGGAACCGGACAAGTGCATACTCTGCGGCCGCTGCGTCAGGATCTGCGAAGAGATACAGGGCGTTGCCGCCATCGACTTCACGCGCCGGGGCTTCGACACGATGGTTCTTCCTCCGTTCGAGATGGACCTGAGCGAGACTACGTGCGTGAACTGCGGCCAGTGCACGCTTGCCTGCCCGACGGGCGCGCTGCACGAGGTGCGTGCCCTGGAGAAGGTCATGCAGACCCTGCAGGAAGGAAAGAAGTACCTGGTGGTGCAGGCGGCGCCCGCCATTCGCGTCTCTCTCGGCGACTTCTTCGGGCTCCCGCCGGGTGCGAACGTCACGGGCAAGGTGGCGGCCGCGCTGCGGAGAATCGGCTTCCGCCAGGTGTTCGACACCGATTTTGCCGCCGACCTTACCATCATGGAGGAAGGGACCGAGCTCGTGGAGAGGATCACGAAGGGGGAGAATCTGCCCCTCTTCACGTCCTGCTGTCCGGCGTGGATCAAATACGCGGAAATCTACTATCCCGAGCTCCTGAAAAACATCTCCACGTGCAAGTCCCCGCAGGAGATGATGGGCGCCACCATCAAGAGCTACCTGGCGAAGAAGCAGAACATCGACCCCAAGGATATCTTCGTGGTCTCGGTCATGCCCTGCACCGCCAAGAAGTTCGAGGCGCTGCGGCCCGAGCTCTCCTCCGAAACGGGCGTTGCGGACGTCGACGCGGTGATCACGACGCGGCAGCTCAACAGGATGATGCAGATTTTCGGCATCGACTTCGCCAGCCTCCCCGAGGAGGAGTTCGACAGGCCGTTCGGCGCGCCTACGGGATCCGGGGACATCTTTGCCGCCTCGGGCGGAGTCATGGAGTCGGCCCTGCGCACCGCCTATCACCTTCTCACGGGAAAGGATCTGGCAAAAGTCGAGTTCGAGGACGTACGCGGCATGAGCGGCGTGAAGGAAGCCCGGCTCACGATCGGGGAGCGGACGCTCAAGATCGCGGTGGCCAACCGTCTCTCCAATGCCCGCCAGATAGCGGAGAGGGTAAAGGCGGGCGACTCGCCCTGGGACTTCATCGAGATCATGGCCTGCCCCGGGGGCTGCGCGGGGGGCGGCGGGCAGTTGTTCGGCTACGACCCCGAGAGGGTTGAACAGCGCATCAGGTCAATCTACGCTCTGGACAGGAGCCGGACGGTCCGCATGTCCTACAAGAACCCTGCCATCATGGCCGTCTACAAGGAGTTTTTCGAGGGTCCGGGATCGCACAAAGCACACGAGTTGCTGCACACCGAATATGCGCCACGGGTGGCGCATCGGTAGCGCGCAGGAGAGTGCCCGAGGTCGCGGTAATGGTATCCGTCTACACGGTCGGAGAGATCTGCAAGAAGTGCTACTCCTGCGTGCGGTCCTGCCCGACCAAGGCCCTGCTCGTGCGCGGCGGGCAGGCCGACATCATCGAGGACTTCTGCATCTCCTGCGGCTATTGCGTCAACGTCTGCTCGCAGGGCGCGAAGCGCGTCGTCTCCTCGCTTCCCGCCGTGCGGGAGATCCTGGCGGGGCCGGGAGCCAAGTACGCGCTCCTGGCGCCCTCGTTTCCCGCGGCCTTCCTCGACCTTCCCCCGGAGAGGCTCGTCGGCGCCCTGCAGGCGGCGGGCTTCGACGGCGTGTACGAGGTGGCCTTCGGCGCCGACCTCGTGGCGCAGGAGTACGCCCGTCGTTTTCACGAGCTTCAGGAGCGCAGCTCGGAGGATTTCCTGATCTCCACGCCGTGCCCCGCCGTGGTGCAGTACGTGGAAAAGGTGCTGCCGGAGCTTGCGCCGCACCTCGCCGGCATCGTCTCGCCCATGGAAGCCACGGCGCGGGTCGTGCGGCAGAAGCTGTGCGGGCGGGGGGAATCGCGGGAGGCCCGGCTGGTGTTCATAGGCCCGTGCGTGGCGAAGAAGGTCGAGGCCTGGCGTTCAGGTGAAGTGGATGCCGTCCTCACGTTTTCCGAGCTCGCGGAGCTCTTCGCAGATGCCGGCATCGATCCCCCGTCGGCGCGTCCCGCGGATTTCCGCCCTCCCCACGCCAACCTCGGCCGGATCTACCCGGTGACCGGCGGGCTCCTGAAGGCAGCGGCCATCGACGCGGACATCCTGGAAAGCCCCGTCTACGTCGTGGAGGGAGCCGAGCGGGTCATGGAGATCCTTCAGGTCCTCTCCCAGAGGGTCAGGACCGGGCAGCGGGTGAACTACCGCCTGTTCGATCTCCTGTTCTGCGAAGGGTGCATCGGCGGCCCCGTGATGGTGAACGATCTCACATTCTTCGAGCGCAAGAAGTACGTGGTGCGCTACATGGAAGACCGCCCGATCGTGCGGGACGTGGAGGAATGGGCGGAGCAGACATCGCGACTACCTCGCGGTGGACCTCTCCGACGGCATTCCACCCGGTGATCCGCGAGGAGGTGGCCGCGCCCGAGGAGGAAATCCGCAGGATCCTCGCCCTGACGGGCAAGAACTCCCCTTCGGATGAGCTGAACTGCGGCGCCTGCGGATACGCCTCCTGTCGGGACAAGGCCCTGGCGGTTTTCCGCGGAAAGGCCGAGGTGGAGATGTGCCTTCCCTACCTGATCGCGCGGGTGGAGAAGGCGATGAATGACCTCACGGACAACCAGGCGCGGCTGATCCAGGCGGAGAAGCTCGCCTCCATGGGTCAGATGGCGGCGGGTATCGCCCACGAGATCAACAATCCGCTGGGCGTCGTGCTCATGTACTCCCACCTGCTGAAGGACGAGCTGGCGGATGCCTCCCGGCCGCAGGAGGACGTGGAGCGGATCATCGCGGAGGCGGAGCGCACGCGCGGCATCGTGCGCGGCATCCTGAACTTCGCCCGTGAGGAGAAGGTGGACCGCGCGCCCACCGACATCAACGCGCTGTTGAGGAACTCGGCGGAAGGGATCGTGGCAACTTCACCAGAGGGGAAATTCCGTGTAGAGTTCCCTCTTGACGCCTCCCTTGGCCCCCAGCATGGTGGACGGCGGCCAGCTCCGCCAGGTCTTCGACAATCTGCTGAAGAACGCGGTGGAGGCCATGCCGGACGGCGGGGCGATCCGCGTGGCCACGGAGGACGGGGAGGGAGAGTTCACCGTGACGGTTTCCGACACGGGCGCCGGGATCCCCGAGGAGAACCTGCCGAAGATGTTCACGCCCTTTTTCACGACGAAGAAGGTCGGCAAGGGGACGGGGCTCGGGCTCTCGGTCTGCTACGGCATCGTGAAAATGCACGGGGGAACCATCCAGGCGGCGAACGTGCCGGGCGGTGGTGCATGCTTCACCGTGCGCATCACGGCACTCGCATCCGCTGCCGCGCCGCTGTCGGGTCAGCGTCGGCAGGTCTAAGGAGGAAGGCTTTGGCTCGCATACTTATCGTTGACGACGACACGGATCTCCTCGAGGGACAGAGGCTGTTCCTGGAGAAGAACGGATACACGATCGAGACCGCGCTCACCATCGAAGAGGGCCTGGAAAAGGCGCAGGAGGCCGCCGCCCGACATGATCATTGCCGACCTCATGATGGAGCATTACGATTCGGGGTTCGTGTTCTGCAAGAAGGTGCGGGAGCTGCCCGGGCTGCAGAAGGTGCCCATCATCATGCAGACCGCAGCGCCCCGCAAGGTCGGGCTTCACCTTCGAGACCGGCGCCGCCCCCGGGCGGGAATGGATGAAGGTGGACGAGGTCCTCACCAAGCCGGTGCCGCTGGAGCACCTCCTGGGCAAGATCGAGCAGTACCTGTCCGGCAAGGCGCGCGCATGCCTGACCGGGAGCCCGCTGCCCCGCGCCGCCCCGCAGGCGCTCCGATCCCGGCGCCCGGCAGGCGGGGATCGCGAAGCCGATCCGCGTGATCGTCATCGACGACGAGGAAGGCATGCGGGAAGGGATGCGGCGGGTGCTCGAGCGGCGGGGCTTTCTCGTGCGGACGGCGCAGGGACGGGGAGACCGCCCTGCGGCTGCTGGAGGAGGCCCCTCCGACGTCGCCCTGGTGGACCTGAAGATGCCCGGCATCGACGGCTTCAAGGTCACCGAGCACATCACGCGCCGCTTCGCGCGGGCGCACCGTGGTGGTGATCGTCTCCGCCCTGGCCACCGTGGAGGCGGCCGTGGAGGTGACGCAGCACGGCGCGTTCGATTTCCTGGTCAAGCCGTTCACCCCCGAGGACCTCCTGCAGGTGGTCAACCGGGCCGTGCAGCAGTCGCGTCTTCTGCGGGAGCGCGAGAGGTACCTCTCCGAGCTGGCCGGCGAGCGCAACCTCTCCCACCAGATGATCTCCTCGATGCACGAGGGGGTGGTCGTGCTCAACATCCGCCGCGAGCCGGTGCTGATGAACCCCCGCGCGGAGCACTTCCTGGGCAAACGCTTCCGGGACGGCATGACGCTGCCCGAGCTGTTTCCCGACCTCGATGCGGCCGCGGCCATCGAGGCAGTCATCGACTCGGCGCCCGCCCGGCCCGAGTGCAGGGTGGTGCAGCTCGCCACCGGGGACGGCAGGCTGCAGGTGAGCATCTCGCCGCTCCTGCGCGACGCGGAGGCCGGCGGCGCCATCGTCATCCTGTCCGACATCACCGAGAGCTGGAAGGCGGAGCAGGACAAGAACCGCTTCGTCTCCATGGTGGCCCACGAGCTGAAGAGCCCCCTGTCCGCCATCATCAACTACATCAACGTCATCCTCACCGGAATGTTCGACGACAACGCGCCGAAGGTCCACGAGATGCTGGAGCGCTGCAAGGTACGGGGGGAGGCCCTGCTGGACCTCGTGCGGGACCTGCTGTACATCAACAGCCGCGAGGTGGGCAAGGTGGAGCGCTCCCTGGAGAGCCTCGACCTGAAGGCGGTCATTGCCGCGCAGCTGGAGTTCTTCCACGTGCAGGCGGACAAGCGCAGGATCAGTCACGGCGTTCGAAGCGCCGCTGGCCGCGTACCCGGTCAAGGCGGACCGCGGTGACCTGGACAGGATCTTCATGAATCTCATCTCCAACGCGATCAAGTACAACCGGGACAAGGGACGCCTCACCGTCTGCATCAAGGACGCCGGCGCCGCGTGGGAGGTCGCTGTCACCGACACGGGCATCGGGATGAGCGACGCGGAGAAAGCAAGTCTCTTCCAGGAGTTCTACCGGGTGAAAAGCCACAAGACATCTGGTATCGCGGGAACCGGTCTGGGCCTGGCCACGGTAAAGCGGGTCCTGGGCGAATACAATGGAAAAGTCCTCGTCCAGACAAAGCCGGACGCGGGTTCCACTTTCACCGTCGTCTTTCCCAAGGAGTGAAGGTGGCTGACAAAACGCCGCCCGATACGGCTGCACCGGGCAGTCCGGGGCAGGGACCTCCGGCATCGCGGCTGTCTCCCTCATCGGGTTTCTGGGCATCTTCTCCACCACGATGTCGAAGAACCCCGTGCTGCCCCTGTTCGTAAAATCCCTGTCAGGGAACGACACAGTCATCGGCCTCATTGCGGCCATCTCGCCGCTGGCGGGCATCCTGTTCAGCTTTCCCGTCGGCATGCTCGCCGACCGTTGGGGAAAGAAGCGGCTGCTGCTGACAGCGGCATTCGTGTTCCTGCTTGCGCCGCTCCTGTACCTGCTCGTCTCGAATCCCTACTGGCTCATCCCTATCCGATTTTTTCACGGGATTGCCACGGCGATTCTCGGTCCCGTTGCCTCAGCCTTCATCGTGGGCGCGTACCCCGAGAGCAAAGGCGAAAAGCTGGGACTCTACTCCTCCGCCACGCTCATCGGCCGTACCCTCGCCCCGCTGCTCGGCGGCGCCATCATCAGCGCCTTCCTGTTCCTGGGCGGCAACCTGAGTTATCGCGCGGTCTACGCGGCGGCGTTCCTTCTCGGCATCCCGGTGCTCGTGCTCACCCTCACGCTGAAAGGCAGCGAACGCGAGGCGGTGAAGCAGCGACGTGAAAAGGCCGACGCTCGCCGATTTCGGGAGGAGCCTTGCCGATTTTGCGAGAAACAGACGGCTGTTCAGCACCTCGCTCGTGGAGATGGCAACCTACTTTGCATTCGGCTGTCTGGAGACCTATCTTCCCGTCCTCCTGTCCAGCCGGGGCGTGCCTGCCTACCAGATCGGACTGATCTTCTCCCTGCAGATTCTCGCCATCGCGCTGACAAAGCCCCTGTTCGGAAGGCTCGCGGACACGGTGGACCGAAGGATCCAGATCCTGTTCGGCATTGTCTTCCTGGCCGCTGTTCATCGCCGCCGCTCCCGCTCTTCAGGGGGACAATCGAGATCGCGGTCATCGGCGTCCTCTTCGGACTCGCCATGTCGGTGAGCACGGTCGCGACCAGCACCTACGTGGCCGACGTGGCGAAGCAGGAGAATCTCGGCGCCTCGCTCGGCGCGCTCAGCTCCATCATGGACATCGGCCATTCTTCCGGGCCGTTCGTTGCGGGTGTGGTCATCACGGCCACGACCATGGCGGGCGGCTTTCTCACCGCAGGGGTCGTCTGCGTCATTTCCGCCATACTGTTCGCCGCCTTCGCGCTCGGACGACAGGGGCAGCGCCCCTAAGTTGGCACGCGCCCGCTCGAAGTGATAATATCCCTCCCCTTGTAGAGTCAGGGAGGTTCGTCGTGGCCGAGGAGCTGAGGAAGTTCACCGCTGAGCAGCTGAAGGAGTTCAACGGTGAGAACGGGAAGCCGATCTACATCGCCTACAGAGAGCGGGTGATCGACGTGACGGGAAGCAAGATGTGGCGCGGCGGCTCGCACATGAAGAGGCACACCGCCGGCGCCGACCTGACCGCGGAAATCGCGCAGGCGCCGCACGGCATCGATGTGCTGGATCGATATCCCCAGGTGGGGATACTCATGCGCGACGTGCAGGAGCAGGCGAAGACGGAAATGGTGCCGGGCGCCCTGCCGCCCGCGCTGGAGAGGTTTCTCGCGCGCCATCCGTTCTTTCAGCGCCATCCCCATCCGATGACGGTCCATTTTCCGATAGTCTTCATGATGTTCGCGCCGCTCTTCACGCTCCTGTACTTCGTGACCGGTCTGCAGGGGTTCGAGTTCACCGCGGTGACCTGCCTGGCAGGGGGTCTTCTCTTCTGCCTCGTGGTGATTCCGACGGGCTTCTTCACCTGGTGGGTCAATTACATGGCGCGTCCCCTCCGGCCCGTCACGGTCAAGATCGTTGTGTCTCTCGCGATGTTCCTGGATGGGCTGGGGGCGCTGATCTGGCGCCTCCTCGACTCGACCGTGGTGACCCATGTCACCGGCCTGAATCTTCTCTACGTGATCATGATTCTCCTCCTCCTGCCCATGATAGTGGTCGTCGCTTCCTATGGCGCGATCCTGACATTTCCGCTGCACAAGGGCGAAAAGAGTCAGTAGATTGGTGACGGGATACTCCATGGGTGCTTTTCCCGAAACGGTGCTTCTCTCCCGGCTGCAATTCGGCATGACGACTCTCTACCACATGATCTGGCCCACTCTCTCCGTCGGCCTGAGCCTGGTGCTCGTCATCCTGGAGGTCGCGTGGCTCCGCACAAAAGACGTCGCGTACTATCGGCATCTTCGGTTCTGGAGCAGGCTTTTTCTTCTCAATTTCGCCATTGGAGTAGCGACAGGGCTCGTCATGGAGTTCCAGTTCGGGACGAACTGGGAGCGCTTCAGCGCGGCCACCGGAGGCTTCTTCGGCAACATCCTGGGACTCGAGGGGACCCTCGCTTTCATGCTCGAGGCGGGTTTCCTGGGAATCATGATGTTCGGCTGGGAAAAAGTGCCTCGCGGGCTGCACCTGCTCTCCACGATCCTGGTGGCCTTCGGCGCTTCCCTGTCCGCTTTCTGGATCCTGGTGGCCAACTCGTGGATGCAGACGCCCGCGGGGGGCCACTTCGAGAATGGGCGCTTCGTGGTGGACGATTTTGCCGGCGCCCTCTTCAACTCAGACATGGTGAGCTCCACCATGCACATGTGGGCGGCATGTATCGAGACCACCGCATTCGTCGTGGGCGGGATCAGCGCCGCGTACATCCTGAGAAAAAGGGAAGCTGAGTTCTTCATCAAGACGCTCAAGCTCGCCGTTGTGATGGCGATTGTGGTGACGCCGTTGCAGATCTTTCTCGGCGATGCGCAGGGCATACACATCGGCCGCACGCAGCCGGAGAAGCTCGCCGCGGTGGAGTCCCATTGGGAGACGAATCCGCCGGGAGTTTCGGCCTCGTTCAACATCCTGGCCTGGCCGGACAGGAGCGGGGAGCGCAACCTCGTGGAGATAAAGGTCCCGTATCTTCTCAGCCTGCTGGAGACACGGTCCCTCACGGGCCAGGTGAGAGGCTTGAGAGAGTTCCCCCCGGAGAATCGCCCGCCCATCGTGGTCCCGTTCTATTCATTTCGAATCATGGTGCTGATCGGGTTCATCCTTTTCGCCGTGATGATCTGGACAGTCGTGGTCTGGCTGCGGGGAGGGCTCGCGGCCGGGAACGTCCGATCGCATCCCTGGCTCCTGAGGGCCTGGACGTGGTCACTGCCGCTGGGCTACGTCGCGGTGGAAACGGGGTGGCTCACCCGGGAGATCGGAAGGCAGCCCTGGATCATCTATCACGTGCTGCGCACCGAGGACGCCGCGAGCAGCCTCCCCTCCTGGGCGGTGATCGTTTCCTTTTTCGGACTGCTTGCCGTATACGCGCTGCTGAGCGTTTTCTTCCTCATCTACGTGAGGCGGCTGCTCCGAAAGGGGCCTGACCTTTCCCTCCTGCCTTCCTCCTTCCCGAAGGGCGCGTGAAATGGAGCAGGCGTATCTTCCGGCAATCTGGTTCGCGATCCTCGGATTCATCCTCGTGCTGTACACGATGCTGGACGGCTTCGATCTTGGTGTCGGCATCATCTCGATCTTCATGAGGGACGAGCACAGCCGCGGCATTCTCATGGGCAGTCTCGGCAGCATCTGGGACGCCAACGAGACATGGCTCGTTCTTTTCGGCGGGATCATATTCGGCGCGTTTCCCACGGTCTACGGCATGGTCATGTCGGCGCTCTACCTGCCGCTCGTCCTCATGCTCCTGGGGCTGATATTCCGTGCGGTTTCATTCGAGTTCCGCGCACACGCCACACGCAAGAGGCCGTGGAGCCTCGCGTTCGGCTGGGGGAGCCTTGCCGCGGCTGCAAGCCAGGGCCTCGCCTTCGGCGGCCTGCTCTGGGGCATCGAGATCACGGACGGCAGATATCTCGGCGGGGTGATGGACTGGCTGTCGCCTTTCTCCTGTCTCACGGCGATAGCGGTGCTGGGGGGCTACGTCATGTTCGGCTCCACCTTCCTCATCATGAAGACCAGCGGCGCCATTGCCGCATTTGCCCGGCGCAGCGCGATTGCGGGCGCGGCGGTTGCCGCCGCGTGCGCCATTGCCGACACGCTGCTCGCCGTGTCGAAATACCCGTCGCTCAGGGACAAGTGGCTCGTATTCCCGGGATTTCTCCTGACCGTTGTGCCGTTCGCCCTCGGAGTGGCCGCATTCCTTGCCATGCTCCGTGCAATAGCGACCAGGCGCGAGCGGCTTCCCTTTTTCTGCGCGCTTGCATTCGCTTTTTTCGGCTATGTCGCTCTTTCGGTGAACTATTTCCCGATCATCGTGCCGCCGTCTGTCACCGTGTACGAAGCTGCGGCGCAGCCCCTGACGCTGCGTGCCATGCTTGTTGCCGTGGGCATCGCGCTGCCCATCCTGCTTGCCTACAATTTCTTCCAGTACTGGGTGTTCCGGGGCAAGACCACGAAGAGCGGATACGAGGAAGAATAGAATACTGCGCGCGCTGCCGCGTAGGAACGGTACAGGCTACCGGGCAAGGACCAGCCGCAGGATCGGGAACAAGTCGCTCCACTGCGCGCCCCCTTCCAGGGCAATCCGCGCGGCTTGCGGAGCAGCGGCAAGCGCCACCAGGGCCGCGATCTCCGCAATTTCTATTGACGCGCCCAGGACATCCCCCGTGCATCCCCCGATCCTGTTCCACGAAATCCTCCAGAAGACAGCCAGCACGAGAAACGCGGCCAGGATGGGAATGGGAAGCAGAATTGCCGAGGCCGCAGCCACGCACACGGCAAGCCCGATCAGTCCGGGCGACAGCGACGGACGCGCGGGAAGGATGCCCGTCCCGGTTCTGACATAAGGGAGCATTCTCATCGCAAGGACTGCCGCCGTGCGGGAGAACATGGAAATCACGGGGAGCCCGGCAAGGATGAAGAGACCAGGAAGCGAGCTCAGGGCCGCATAGCGGGCCAGGAGAGAGAGGCCGATGGCTGCCCCACCCATGGTGCCGATCCGCGGGTCCTTAAGTATGCGCAGGGTCACTGTCCGGGATCTCTTCCCGTAGAAGGCGTCGGCGCAGTCTGCCAGCCCGTCCAGGTGGAGTGCTCCGGTGAGGAGCAAAGAGGCAGCGATCAGGACCACGGCCGACAGGGAAGCGGAAAAGATCAGCGCCGCCGCGAGGTAGGTGAATGAGAGAAGCGCCCCGATCAGGAGACCCGCGGCGGGGTATGCGGCGAACATCCCGCCTTCCCGCCTGCTCTGCAGCGATTCCGGTATGGGGATGATGGTGAGAAATGCGAGCGCTGAAAAAAGGCGGGGCAGAATCCGCCGTGTATGTCGGCGCAGAATCCGTCGGGTACGGCGTACTCGCCGAACGGGTACGGCCTTCGGGCCGAGCGGGTACTCCCGCACTCCCGTACGGCGGGGCAGAATCCGTCGTGTGCGTCGGCGCATCATCCTGCGCTCACGCCCGCCTCAGCGAACGTGGCCATCTCCCTGATCACCTTCGCGCCCGCCTCGATGATGGGCATTGCCAGAGCGCACCCCGTCCCTTCTCCCAGGCGCATGCCGAGGTCGAGGATCGGGTCGAGACCCATGCGGGCGAGCATGGCGGCCTGTGCCTGCTCCACCGACCGGTGAGCCGCGAAGATGTATCCCGTGAGCCTCGGTTCGATCAGCCAGGCGATCATGGCGCCTGCCGCGGAGATTACCCCGTCGATGACGACGGGAATTCGACTTTCGGCAGCGCCCAGCACGAGGCCCGCGATCCCGCCTATCTCGAAACCGCCGACCTTGGAGAGGATGTCAACCGGATCATTCGGATCAGGATGGTTCGTTGCGATGCTCTCCACGATGACCTGGATCTTGTGCGCGAGTCCGGCGTCGTCGATTCCGGTTCCTCGCCCCGTGAGCGCGGCCACGGGAAGACCTGTGGCCAGCGCGGCGATTGCGGTGGAGGGAGTGGTGTTGCCTATGCCCATGTCGCCGGTGCCCAGCATGCGGACGCCCTCCGCCGCAAGGCTGCGCGCGATGCCTGCTCCGCGTGCGATGCACTGCAGCGCCTGCTCCCTGGTCATTGCAGGCCCCGGCGCATGTTGGCCGTCCCCGGCGCGAGCTTTGCGTCGATCAGCGCGCCTGCGGCGACGAGGTCGGAAAGATCGGCGCGGCAGCCCATGTCGACGATCCGCACTTCGATGCCCGCATGCCGACCCAGCACGTTGATGCCGGCTATACCGGCAGCGAAGCCGCGCACCATCTGGCCCGTGACCTCGGAAGGGTAGGCGCTCACTCCCTCCGCGGTGACTCCGTGATCTCCCGCCATGACGACAATCATCTTCCGCCCGAGATCCATGGAATCAAAACCAGTGATCCCCGCGACCTTTTCACCCAGCGTCAGGAGCCCACCGAGAGCGCGCCGGGGCATCAGGAGGTTGTCGGCGCGCGCCGCCGCTCTCGCCCTGCTCTCCGCGTCGATGTCCGCGATCCGGACGTCTGCAGTCTCACCCATTCATGCCCGTCCTTCCTGCGGCTTTATGCGGATCGGTATGCCCGCGACCATGGAATAGACCTCGTCGGCCTCGCGCGCAATCACCTGGTTGGCCCTTCCGGCACAGTCGCGGAACCGACGCGAGAGAGCGTTGTCCGGCACGATGCCGGAGCCCACCTCATTTGTCACCACGATAACCGCGCCGTTGGCGCCGCCTGCGGATTCAGCGGCGCGCACCCCGGAGACCAGCACGCCGGCATGGACGGCGGCCGATCCCTCGTCGAAGCTGTCGTCCCCCAGGAGCATGTTGGCCATCCAGACCGTTACGCAGTCCACGATGACCGTGCGCGCGCTCCGCAGCGCGTCGGCCAGCGCGTCCGGCACGTGAATGGGCTCTTCCCGCAATTCCCACCCCGCCGGCCGGTCCCGCTGGTGCGCGGCGATGCGCCGCGCCATCTCGTCGTCCAACGGCTG
Organism: uncultured Spirochaetota bacterium; assembly: GCA_963734545.1. Lineage (GTDB taxonomy): Bacteria > Spirochaetota > Spirochaetia > SZUA-6 > Fen-1364 > Fen-1364. Next base: position 477,754 of record CAVTHO010000005.1, read on the forward strand.
CGCGGTTGCCAGGAAGATCCGCGGCCCTTCGAATCGCCGTGCCAGCTCCAGGGCGAATCCCGACTTGCCGCTCCTGCTCCCCCCTGTGACAAGAATCAGCACTTCGGATTCCTTTCGACGCCGCTCAGGGAAAAAGCTCCGGATACGCCTTCTGCGCCAGCCATTCGACTGCCGAGGCAACGTACTGCGACGTGGTGCTCTTGAGCTTTTCAGGCATCATGAATACCCTGCCGTTCCTCACAGCAGCGAGACCGCGAAACGCCGGATCCCGGGTGAGCTGGGAAAGGAACGCGGACGCCCCGTCGGGATCTCCGTACACCCAGCCGGGAAGAACGAGGATGTCGGGGTCGATCTGGAGGATCTTCTCTTTCGAAAGGGGGACCTGTCCCCATTGGTCCGGCGCGAGCCCCGCCACGGCGTTCACGAGTCCCGCGCGCCTGATGATCTCGTCCCACGAGCTGCCCCCGCCCTGCGCGGAACCCCACGTGGCGTAGTCCATCACCCGTGCGCGTCTTTCCGGTGGCGAGCCGGGACACCCTCTCTGACACGACCCGAAGCTGCTCCTCCATCCGCGCAATGATCCGCCGCCCCTTCTCCTGCGCACCCGTCATCATCGCCAGTTTCTCGATCTTCTCTTCGATGGAAGAAACCGAGACCCCGCTGGCCATCAGGTAGACCGCCACGCCGGCGTCCCTCATCTGTCTCACGGGGGCCGGGTCGCTCCAGTTGGCCACAAGGACGAGGTCGGGCCTGAGCGAAATGATGGTCTCCACGTTCTGGGTGAGCCTGTGGGGGATGTCGGCCGCCAGGTCTGCCACGTTCGAGATCTGGCTGTCCGCGGCGAACGTGGTGACGGCGATGAGGCGCGACGTGTCCACGAGGGAGAGCAGGATTTCGTCGGTTGCCAGTGTCTGGGAAACGATCCGGACCGGCGGCGCGGCGAGGACAACGGTGTTTCCCGCGTCGTCGACGACCGTGAGCGGATAGCGCGTTTGTTGAAGCGGCGCGGCAGGGAGCACCGCGATGACGAGGATGCCGAGGGCGATGGGATAGATCAGGCGGGCTCTCATTGCGGCGATCTCTGGGCGTTCACAGGGGTATATCGGATTTTTGCCGGCGGGTCAATTCATCTTGACCCCCGGGCCGCCGGGACGTACTTTCAAGGCACCACACTATGGTACGCACATCGATCCTGGGCTATCCGCGCATGGGGCCGGCCCGAGAACTCAAAAAGGCCCTCGAGAAGTACTGGTCGTCACAGAGCGACGAGCGCGCGCTTTTGAACGAAGCGGCGCGCGTCCGCGGGCTGCACTGGAAAGCGCAGGCGGCCGCCGGCATCGACTTCATCCCATCGGGAGATTTCTCCCTCTACGACCACGTGCTGGATACCGCCGCCATGCTCGGCGCGTTTCCCGAGCGGTACGGTTCATCGGGCGAGGCGGTGTCGCTCTCCTCATATTTCGCCATGGCCCGGGGGAGCCAGGCGGCAGGCCGGGATCTTCCGGCACTGGAAATGACCAAGTGGTTCGACACCAACTATCATTACATAGTTCCCGAGATCGACGCCCGGCAGCGCTTCCGTCTGTCTTTCACCCAGACGATCGACCATTTCGAGGAAGCCCGGGCAATGGGCGTGCGCACCCGGCCCGTCCTTCTGGGCCCTGTCACCTTCCTGTCGCTCGCCAAGCCGGCAGACGGAAAGACAGACCCCCTTTCGCTTCTGGAGGGAGTGCTTCCGGTCTACGAGCAGGCGCTTGCGCGCCTGGCCGGTCTGGGCGCCGGCTGGGTGCAGATGGATGAGCCGATCCTTGTGACCGATCTGGGTGAGCCGGCCCGCCAGGCGTTTCAGCGCGCGTACGCACGCCTCGGGAATATCGCCGGGCTTTCGATCATGCTCGCCACCTACTTCGGTGATCTGCGTGAGAACCTCGACCTGGTGCTGGGATCGCCCCTTGCAGGCCTGCACGTCGATCTCGTGAGGGGGCCGAAGCAGGGCGAGGAGATACTGTCCAGGAAGCCGAAAGAGCTCGTGCTCTCGCTCGGCCTCGTGGACGGCCGCAATATCTGGAAAGCGGATCTCGAGCAGGCAATCCGCAGCGCCGAGCGCTTTGTGAGCGCATTCGGCGCCGAGCGGGTGATCGTGGCGCCTTCCTGCTCTCTCCTTCACTGCCCGGAAGACCTGTCCCTGGAGACGGAGCTCGACCCAGAGCTTCTGAGCTGGATGGCATTCGCCCGGCAGAAGGCAACGGAACTGACCGTGATTGCACGGGCCTTGAACAACGGGCGGCAGAGCGTCAGCGCCGAGCTGGAGGAGAGCCGCCGCGCGCAGCAGACTCGTCACGGCTCGCCGCGCACGACGAACAGAAAAGTGCGTGAGCGGCTCGCCGGGTTGACCCCTGCAATGGCACGCAGAAAGAGCCCCTACGCCGAGCGCCGCAAGACCCAGGCAGCGGCTCTGCGCATCCCCCTGTATCCGACGACCACCATCGGGTCGTTCCCGCAGACGCAGAAGGTGCGCGCCGCGCGCGCCGAGTTCCGCAAGGGGGCGCTCACGACGGCGCAGTACGAGCAGTTCCTCAAGGAAGAGATGGAGAGGACCATCAGGCTGCAGGAAGAGCTGGGCCTCGACGTGCTGGTCCACGGCGAGTTCGAGCGGAACGACATGGTCGAGTATTTCGGCGAGATGCTCTCAGGCTTCGCATTCACCCGGAACGGCTGGGTGCAGAGCTACGGATCCCGCTGCGTGAAGCCTCCCCTCATTTACGGGGACGTGGAGCGCCCGAACCCGATGACCGTCCGCTGGTCATCCCTTGCCCAGTCGCTCACCAAGCGGCTGATGAAAGGCATGCTCACCGGGCCGGTGACTATTCTCCAGTGGTCATTCGTGCGTGACGATCAGCCCCGGGAGGTCACCTGCCGGCAGATCGCCCTTGCCATCCGCGACGAGGTGTGCGATCTCGAAGCCTCCGGCATCAAGCTCGTCCAGATCGACGAGCCGGCACTCCGCGAGGGACTGCCCCTGCGCCGATCCGACTGGAACGGGTACCTGTCCTGGGCGGTCGAGGCGTTCCGTCTCGCCTCGAGCGGGGTGAAGGACGCAACGCAGATTCACACCCATATGTGCTACTCGGAGTTCAATGACATCGTGCCTTCCATCGGGGCCATGGATGCGGACGTGATCTCGGTCGAATCCGCGCGGTCCCGCATGGAGCTGCTGGGCGCGTTCCATGACTACCGCTACCCCAATGAAATCGGCCCCGGCGTGTATGACATCCATTCACCGCGCGTGCCCTCCGCGGATGAGATCACGGCGCTGCTGGAGAAGGCGCGGGAAGTGCTGAAACCGGAGCAGCTCTGGGTCAACCCGGACTGCGGCCTGAAGACCCGGCAATGGAACGAGGTGAAGCCGGCTCTGACCGCGATGGTCGAGGCGGCGCGGCGGCTTCGACAGAAGAAGTAAGGCTACGAGACCAGATTTCCGTTCGAAACTTGAGCAGAAGACTCCGATTCTCTTCGACGGGGCAATGGGAACCATGCTCTACGAGCGGGGCGTGTTCCTCAATCGCTCCTTCGAGGAAGTGTGCCTCTCGGACCCGCAGCTTCTTCTCACGATCCATCGGGAGTACCTGGACGCGGGCGCCGATGTCCTGACAACGAACAGCTGGGGCGCCGGGCTCCCCAAGCTCCGCAGCGCGGGTCTCGCGGACAAATTCGAGAGCATCAACCGCGGAGCGGTCTCCCTTGCCCGCAGGGCCATCGAGGAAGCAGGACTCGCCGACTCCGTTTACGTGGCCGGATCGATCGGCCCTCTCGGCGTCAAGATCGAGCCGCTGGGCGCCATGAGCGCCGCGGAGGCGGAGGGGCTCTTCACGCGTCACGCCTCGATCCTGGCGGACGCCGGAGCCGACCTCATCATCCTCGAGACCTTCGTCGACGTGCGGGAGCTCGCTGCCGCGGTCCGCGGGGTGAGGAAGGGATGCGGGCTTCCGCTGATCGCCTCCCTCACGATCAACAGCGAGGGGACGTCCCTGTACGGGACCGAGCCCGAAATCTTCGCGACGGAGATCGACGCGCTCGCGCCGGATGTCATCGGGGTGAACTGTTCCGAGGGACCGAAGATCATGCTCGACACGGCGGAGAGGATGGTCAAAGTGGCGCAGCGGCCCCTCTGTATCCAGCCCAACGCGGGGATGCCCGCCAACGTCGACGGCCGCAACATCTACCAGACCACGCCGAAATACATGGCCAAGTACGCGAAACGCATGATCCAGTCCGGCGTGCTCATCGTCGGCGGCTGCTGCGGGACAACACCGGCCCACATCAGGGAGATCCGCCAGGAGATAAGGGCCCTTGCGCCGAGCATCCCGCGCGAGCGGATCCGTCTCGTGGTTCCGGAGCTGGGCCTCACGCCCGTCGCGCTGGAGAAAAAGAGCCGCTGGGCATCCAAGCTGGCGCACGGCGAGTGGGTCACCTGCGTCGAGCTGGTTCCGCCCAAGGGAATCGACGTCGAGAGGATTCTGGAGAACGCGCGCATCCTGAAAGAAAAGGGGATTGACGCGGTGAACGTACCGGACAGCCCTCGCGCGCAGGTCAAGATGGGCGCGGTCTCGGCATCGATCCTCCTGCAGCAGGGCACCGGCATCGAGGCAATCCCCCACTACACCTGCAAGGACAAGAACCTCCTGGCCCTCCAGGCGGATCTCCTGGGGGCACACGCGCTGGGCATCCGCAATATTCTCCTTGTCACGGGTGACCCGCCCAACATGGGCACGTATCCCGACGCCACGGCGGTTTTCAATGTCGACTCCATCGGGCTGTGCAATCTGGCGAACATGCTCAACCACGGCTACGATCTGGGACACAATCCGGTCGGACGGCCGACCGAGTACTGCTTCGGCGTGGCCCTGAATCCCAGCGCGGTGAACCCCGACCGGGAGCTGGAGAGGTTCCGTTGGAAGCTCGAGGCGGGAGCGGAGTTCGCTATCACGCAGCCGGTGTTCGATGCCCAACCCCTCCTGCGCTTCGTCGACCGCCTGCGCGGAGCGCCCGGCATACCTATCATTGCGGGGATCTGGCCCCTCGTCAGCCTGCGCAACGCCGAGTTCATGAAGAACGAGGTGCCCGGAGTATTTGTTCCCGACTCCGTTATAGCGCGCATGGCCCGGTGTGACACGAAGGAAGCAGCGCTGGAGGAAGGGACCGCGATTGCGCGGGAGCTTCTCGAAGTGTTGAGGGGAGTCATCGCGGGGGTGCAGCTTTCGGCACCTCTGGGCAAGGTCCAGAACGCCTTGAATGTCCTCGGACTCTGAGCGCGCTGCAACTCACTCGTGGCTTGCAGCCTACCCCCGTTTTCTATACTTTGAGCTGGTAGTGCCACCAACCGCGCCAGGAGCGCGAGGGAGTGGCCGCCGGAATGCCGCCAACTGCGCCTGGAGCGCAAGGGAGCGGCCGCAGGTGCCATGGGATACCTCTGGAGACTGTTCGCGTGGATGGGGCTTTTCCTCAGCGTCGCCCTCGCCGCGTTCGTGGCGACATTCCTTTTCATGCGCCGGCGCATCCTGCGCCGCGTGGAGGAGGAGCTGGGAAAGGACGCCCTCCTCATGGCTGCCGGCGCGCGCGTCGGGGAAAGCGGCAATGGAGAGAACGGCGGGTCATCATTGTCCAGCGGCATTCTCATGCTCCTCTCCAGCGGGTTGTACTTCCACGCATGGCTCGGCAGCCGCGAGGTTTTCGTGCCGGGACCTTCCATATCGTGGATCGGTGTATCGGAGACGCGTGACGCACTGCGAGGGGAGCGCCACCGTATCGTCGTTCGCTTTCTGAACGCAGCGGGCAAGGAGGACGGCATTGCGATCCGTCTCCTGTATCCCGCGCAGTGGGTGGCGGCAATCAAGACCCACCTGATCACGCGGGCAGGCTGAGCAAAGGGGGACACGTGCCGGGCAGCTCATTCGGACGCATCCTGGGCATCACCACATTCGGGGAGAGCCACGGCCCGGGCATCGGGGTGGTCGTGGACGGCTGCCCTCCGGGGGTGATCATCACCACCGAGGACATCCAGAAAGAGCTGAACAGGCGAAAGCCCGGCCAGAGCGCCATCACGACCCCCCGTGCCGAAAAGGACAGGGTCGAGGTGCTCTCCGGAGTTTTCGACGGTCTCACGACCGGCACGCCCATCGCCCTGCTGATCAGGAACGAGGACAAGAAGAGCGAAGACTATGAGCCGTTGAAGCGGCTCATACGCCCCGGGCACGCTGACTGGACCTACGGCGCCAAATATGGCGTGCGGGACTGGCGCGGAAGCGGCCGCGCCTCGGGCCGGGAGACCGCCGCGCGCGTTGCCGCGGGTGCCATCGCGAAGAAGATCCTCGCCGCCCGCGGCGTTTCCCTCCTGGGGTACAGCCTGGAGATCGGCGGGGTGCGTGCCCGGCGCGTCGATCCGTCCGAAATAGAGAAGAACATGGTCCGCTCTCCGGATGCCGAGGCAGCGCCGCTCATGATCGCCCGTATCGAGGAGGCGCGCGCGGCCGGCGATTCCGTGGGCGGCATTGTGGAAGTCGTGGCTTCGGGCTGCCCGGCGGGTCTCGGGGATCCGGTGTTCGACAAGCTGGAAGCCCTGCTCGCGCACGCGCTGATGTCAGTGGGCGCTGTACGGGGCGTGGAGGTCGGCGCGGGCTTCGAGGCGGCCCGCATGCGGGGCTCGGCCTACAATGACGAACCATACAGCGAGTCGGGACGGATGCGGACGCGGACGAACAATGCCGGGGGGATCGCGGGCGGAATCTCCAACGGGATGGACATCGTCGTGCGCGCCGCGCTTCGCCCGCCGGCTTCGATCTCACGTCCGCAGAAGACCGTCGACGACGCGGGCGCCCCTGTCACCGTGGAAATCGGGGGCAGGCACGACCCGTGCATTGTGCCGCGCGCCGTGCCCGTGCTGGAGGCCATGACCGCGCTCGTCCTGGCGGACTGCCTGCTGATCCAGGACGCCTACCGTTCCCGTTGACATCGGCAGGTGAGGCGGTATTAACTTGACTGGCGTACGCGTACCGATGAATGTCGATGAAACTCATCCAATACATACGTCCTGAGTGCTTTCTCGTCGAGCTCCCCGAACAAACCCGGGAGGACGCGCTGCGGAGGATCGTGCACGCGGTTGCGGAGAAAGGCTACATCAAGGACGAGAAGGCCGTTTTTGCCAAGCTCATGGAGCGTGAGAATATCCAGAGCACCGCGGTGGGAAACGGCATCGCCATCCCGCACTGTTTCACCGACGAGGTCCCCGACCTGATCATCACGCTTGCACGATCGCGCGCGGGGCTCGAATTCGATTCTTTCGACGGGAAGCCCACGCAGGTCGTGTTCCTTCTCATGGGAAACCGCAAGGAGCACGGCCTGCACCTGAAGGCCCTTGCCCGGATCGCCCGGCTCATCAAGAGCACCTCCTTCATCGAGAGGATCGTCGCATCCTCCACCGTGGAGGACATGGTCAGGGCGTTCGAGCAGGAGGAGGGGAAGATCTGATGAAGCTCCTGTTCATCGTTCTGAACTCGACGGACAAGCTCGAGGAGGTCCTCGAGGGGCTGCTGGAAGTCGGTGTGACGGGCGCGACGGTCGTGGACTCCGTCGGCATGGGGCATATCATCGAGGATGTGCCCTTGTTCGCCGGCATGCGCAATGTTTTCCGCTCCTCCAAGCCCCACAACAACATGATTTTTTCCGTGATCAGCGACAACCAGGCCGCGGAGGCAATGGAAGTCCTCGACAAGATCCTGGGCTGCTCCCAGGACAAGGGCAGGGGCATTGCCTTCACGCTGCCCATCGATTCGGCCATCGGTGTCTGCAAGGACACCTGAGCGGGCCGTGTACGACGTTGCGATCATAGGCGCCGGCGTGTCGGGAGCGGCAATCGCGCGTCGTCTTTCCTCCTATCGCATCAGCGTGGCGCTCATCGAACGCTGCGTGGACGCCTCTTTCGGCGTCTCAAAAGCCAATTCCGGCATCATCCATGCAGGCTTTCATCATGCGCCCTCCTCCCTCAAGGCGCGTCTCGAGGTGGCCGGCAACCGCGCTTTCGACGCTCTGCAGGCGGAGCTTGGTTTCCCTTTCCGCCGCAACGGCATTATCGTCGCCGCGTTCTCATGGGAAGAGATGAAGGTCGTGGATGGGCTGTACGCGCAGGGACTGGCCAACGGCGCCCGCGGCATCGAAATCGTCGGTCGTGACAGGATCCTCGCCCTGGAGCCGGCGCTGAGCAGTGACGTGGCCGGCGGTCTCTTCGCGCCGGAGGGCGGCATCATCGAGCCCTATCGATTCGTTTTCGCGCTGGTGGAATCTGCCGTTGCCAACGGTGTGCGCTTTCTCACCGGCTGGGAGGTCAGCAAGGCACAGCGGGCCGGAGACGCGTGGCACATCACCTCCGCCGAAGGGGACGCCCTCGAAGCAAAGTGGGTGGTGAATGCCGCGGGCCTCCATGCCGACACCGTCTCGGCGATCTTCGGCGCGGAGCATTTCTCCATCATCCCCCGCAAAGGGGAGGAGTTCATACTGGAAAAGGGATCTGCCGGACCCCCGAGCAGGGTCATCTTTCCGGTGCCGGCGCGTTCTTCCAAGGGCGTGCTGGTCATCCCCACGGTCGAGGGGACCGTGATGCTGGGCCCCACCGCGGAGGAGGGTGAGGACAAGGAGGACACCTCCACGACTCCGGAGAACCTGGATCGGGTCTTTGACCTCGCCACCCGCATGGTGCCCCGGATTTCCAAGCGGGACATCATCACGGCGTTCTCCGGGCTGCGCCCCACGCTTCCGGGCGACGATTTCTACATCGACCTCTCGCGCGAGGCGCCGGCGTTTGTGCAGGTGGCCGGCATACAATCGCCGGGCCTCACCGCGTCACCCGCGATCGCCGAGCGTGTCCGTGACCTCCTGAGTGAAGCGGGGCTGGCGCTCCCGGGGAAGCAGGACTGGCGTCCGGGGATCGCGCACATGGAGCGCACCCGGGACCGGGCCATCTCCGATCTGGATCGGCTGGTGGCAAAGGACCCTGCCTACGCGCACATCGTCTGCCGCTGCGAGGCTGTTTCAGAAGCAGAGGTCGTGGAAGCGATCCGCAAGGGACACACGACCCTGGACGGCATCAAGTACTACACGCGGGCCGGCATGGGCAGGTGCCAGGGGGGCTTCTGCACCTATCGGATCATGCGGCTCATTTCACGGGAGACGGGGCTGCCGCTGGAGCAGATCTCCAAGCACGGCCCGGGCAGCGAGCTCGTGGTAGACCGCATCGGCGCGGCCGAGCGCGGGGCCGGGTCGTGATCAACCGCAGCGTCGACGCGGTCGTGGTGGGAGGCGGAAGCGCCGGCATGGCAGCCGCGCTCGCCATGCGTCAGGCGGGGCTGGCGGTGGCAATCGTCGAGCGTGATCCGTTCCTGGGCGGCATTCTGCTGCAGTGCATCCACAGCGGGTTCGGCCTGCACGAGTTCGGCCAGGACCTCACAGGCCCGGAGTACGCGGAGCGATTCATCGGTCCCGTGCTCGCGGCGGGGATCGACATCCTGCTGGATGCCACGGTCATGGAGATAGGGGAGGAAGCGCCGCGCGGGAAAGGTGCTGACCGCATTCTCCCGGAGGCTCGGCATCGTCCGTTTTTCCTCGCGGGCCATTGTTCTTGCAATGGGCTGCCGGGAGCGCAACCGGGGAAACGTCGCCATTGCGGGCACGCGCCCATCCGGTGTCTTCACGGCGGGGCTGGCCCAGCGCCTCGTGAATGTCGAGGGGTGCATTCCCGGGCAGGCGCGCGGTGATCATCGGCTCCGGTGATATCGGGCTCATCATGGCGCGTCGTCTCACCCTGATCGGCTGCAAGGTGCTTGCGGTGGTGGAGATCCAGCCGTATCCCTCCGGGAGCGTGCGCAACATCGTGCAATGCCTCAACGACTTTTCCATTCCGCTGTACCTGGGACACGTGGTGGTGAGAATAGAAGGCAGAAACAGGGTTGAAGAGGTGGAAGTGGCGCCCCTCGATGACGGGCATCCCGTCTCTGCAAAGAGCTTCCGCATTGCCTGTGACACGGTTCTTCTTTCCGTGGGCCTGATCCCCGAGAACGAGCTTGTCCCGTACCGCCGGTGTCTCCATCGAGGCAGGCACGGGAGGTCCCTGGGTGGATGCCGACCTGATGACCCGCGTCGAAGGCATATTCGCCTGCGGAAATGTGCTGCACGTGCACGACCTGGTGGATTTCGTCACCGAAGAGGCGCGGCGGTGCGGGGAACGTGTCGTCGCATACCTCGGAGGAGAGCGGAGACAGGGCATGCTCACGGTCGCCTCGGGAGCGAACGTGCGATACGTGGTGCCCAATACGTTCGTGCCGGGCCGACAGAACGTGCTGTTTCTCAGGCCCCTCGTTGTGAAAAACGACGCGCGGCTGGAGGTGCGCGTAGGCGGGCAGGAGATCAAGACCCGCCGCCTGGCCCATGTACAGCCATCCGAGATGATCAGGCTCAGCCTGGAGAAGGACGCGGTTCCCGCCGGGGACGCGAGTCGCCGGCGGCGTGATGGAGGTGTCGATCCGGTGAGCGAACTGGCCTTCCACGCGGGACGCGTGGAGCTCGTGTGCATCGCGTGTCCCATCGGGTGCAGGTTGACCGTGACCTCGCGAACCGCCGAGGATGTGGAGGTCTCCGGTAATCGATGCCCGCGAGGGGATACATACGGCAGGGAAGAAATCCTAGCCCCCAGACGGATCGTCACGGCCACCGTGCCGACGGGATCCGCCTCGTTCCCCTGCGCTCCGGTCAGAACGGACAAGCCCCTTGCGCGCGAATTGATCCCGCAGCTTTTGCAGACCTTGTACGCGCAAACCGCGAACCTTCCCATTCGACAGGGAGATGTTCTGATGGACGATTTTCACGGGGTACGGGTTCTTTTTACCCGCACCCTACCACCTGATGAGATTCCCCCCGTACGTTAGTCCGGCCCCGAACCCGAAGGTGAGGAGGAGGTCACCTTTTTTCAACATGTTCTTTGAGCACATTTCAGACAGGGCGATGGGGATGGACGCGGCAGAGGTGTTCGCATACTCCTCGATATTCATGAAGAATTTTTCCATGGGAATCTTTGAACGTTTCGCCGCTGCTTCAATAATTCTCACGTTTGCCTGATGGGGCACGATCCACGCGATGTCTTTGGCGCAGATATGGTTGCTCTCCATCATTTCCACGATGCCTTCGGAAACCACTTTGACGGCGAAGTTGTACACCTTTCTGCCGTCCATCTGAAGGAAGTTGTTCAGGTGATCGGTCTTGCCTTCACCGTAGGGAGTACGGGTGCCGCCTATGGGATGCGTGAGCAGCGCTGAACCCGACCCATCGGCCCGCAGCACTGACCGGATGATTCCACGCTCCCCCGGTGATGCATCAGCCGTGACCAGCGCCGCGCCTGCCCCATCGCCGAACAGAACACAGGTATTCCTGTCCTGCCAGTTGACGATCCTGCTGAGGACGTCTGCGCCCGCGACCAGAACCTTTTTCGCGCCGCCCGAGACCACGAAACCACGGGCTGTCTCCAGCGCATAGATGAAGCCGGTGCAGCCTGCGACGAGGTCCATTGCACCCGCATTTTTCGCTCCGAGCCTGTCTTGCACAATGCAGGAAACTGACGGAAACCCTATGAAATCCGGCGTTGCCGTTGCCACGAGGACGAGATCTATGTCCTCGGCTGCCGTGGCCGTTTTCTCCAAAACCTTACGGCAGGCTTCATACGCAAGGTCGGAGGAGGCAACCGAGGGGTCCGCGATGTGCCGGTAGCCGATTCCCGTGTGTGAACGGATCCACTCGTCGGAGGTATCCAGGGAGGCCGGGAACTCGTCGTTGCCCATTCTCTTGCCCGGTACCGAGAAATCAACCGCATCGATCACTGCTCGCATGGCAAGCATACTAATGCGATCAAAATGGATGGTCAACAGGCCTCGCGGGAGGGTGGAATACGAATATTTTAGTCATGTTTTCAGATATCTAATCAATATATACAATTATAACAAACCGTCCGCCCTTGACCACGATTTGCTGCCCGTGGTATTTTGGGCCAACATGAAAACCTGCTTTCTTTTCCCCGGACAGGGCGCCCAATATCCCGGCATGGCGAAAGATCTCTGGGAGGAAAGTCATAAAGTCAAGGAACTGTTCAAGAAGGCCACGCAAGCATCTGGAATGGACGCAGAAAAGCTCCTTTTCGAGTCCTCCGAGGACGAGTTGAAAGCTACCGACAAAACGCAGATAGCTATTACCCTCGCCAGCCTATGCTCGAGTGCTTTCCTCAAAGAGAAAGGAATACTTCCGCTGGGATGCGCGGGTTTCAGCCTTGGCGAGTACGCGGCCCTGTGCGAGGCGGGTGTCATTCGGCTGGAGGATGTATTTCCAGTCGTGAAAATCCGAGGCGCCCTGATGGAAAAGGCAGCGCGATCCCTCGATTCCCAGACAGGCGAGCCGGGAATGGCGGCGGTTCTGGGCATCTCCGCCGAGAAAGTGGCGGCCACCGTGGAAGGTCTTGCCGGTTTGTCAGTCTACCTCTCCAACCATAACAGTCCGACCCAGGTGGTCGTGTCGGGGACCGCGGCAGGCCTGGAGAAGGCGGAAGAGGCTTTACGGGCCGCGGGCGCGAGGCGTTTTGTCCGGCTGCCTGTTTCTGGCCCTTTTCACTCGCCGCTCATGTCCGACGCGCGCAGGGAGTTCGATGAAGCTCTCGCTGCATTCGCGTTTTCCGATCCCTCGATACCCGTCTATTCGAACGTGACAGGCAAGGCGATTCGCGCGGGATCGGAGGCGAAGGAACTCTGCGGCGCTCAGCTCGTCTCCACGGTGCGCTGGGTGGCGGTGGAGGAAGCCTTGTTCGCCGATGGCTTCGACCGGTTCCTGGAGGCCGGGCCCGGCACCGTGCTGACGGGCCTGATGCGCGCCCTGCGTGCCGATGCACGCTGTGAGCAGGCGGGAACGCTTGTGAGCATCTCGAAAGCGGCGGAGACCACGAAGTGACACTGATTGAAACAGATATGACGAAAGCACTCGCGGAAAAGGGGCGTGACGCGCTTCTTTCGCAGATTCCCCTCGGACGCACGGGAACAGCCGCGGACGTGGCCGCCCTTGCCGTCTTCCTCGCCTCGGATGCGTCGGCCTCCATCACAGGCCAGGTCATCCAGGCCGATGCCGGGCTTTCGATGTGATGCAAGGAGATTACATGGCGCGAAGAGTCGTTGTGACAGGCATGGGGACCGTGAACCCGCTCGGCAACAATGTGAAGGACTCCTGGAAGGCGATCAAAGCCGGGGAAAATGGTATCGGCATGATCGATCGTTTTGACATGAAGATGTTCGACTCGAAGATCGGCGGTCAGGTGAAGAACTTCGTCCCGGAGAACATCCTCGAGACCAAGGAAGCCCGGCGCATGGACAGGTTCACGCAGTTCGCAATGGTGTCCGCGCTCGAGGCCATGGCGCAGGCGGGACTCAAACCGGGAGACGCAGACCCTGAGCGATTCGGCGTCATCCTGGGCAACGGGATCGGGGGAATCGAAACCCTCGAGGCAGCTTTCGGCAAGATTGCCCAGAAGGGGCCGCAGGGACTCCATCCCCTTACTATTCCCATGATGATCGCGAACGAGGCGCCCGCCAACATTGCCATCAAGCTGCAGGCGTACGGCCCGTGTTTCTGCGTGGTGACCGCCTGCGCCTCCTCCAACGACGCCATAGGCGACGCCTGGCGCTTCATCCGTGACGGCACCGCCGACGTGATGATTGCGGGAGGCACGGAAGCGCCCCTCACGCCCCTCGGGTTGGCGGGATTCATCAAGCTGCAGGCGGCGAGCACGAGAAACGACGACCCGGCGCACGCGAGCAGGCCTTTTGACAAGGACAGGGACGGATTCGTCATGGCGGAGGGCGCGGGCCTGCTCCTGCTGGAGGAGCTCGAGCACGCCAGGAAGAGGGGCGCTCACATCATCGCCGAGATGGCCGGCTACTCGGCCACCTGCGACGCGAACCACCTCACGGCGCCCCACCCCCAGGGACGGGGAGCCATCAAGGCTATCTGCCAGGCAATCGCTTCGGCCGGGCTTGCGCCGAGCGACATCGATTATGTCAATGCGCACGGGACATCCACCCCGATAAACGACCCGATCGAGACAAAGGCCATCAAGGCGGTGTTCGGCGAGCATGCAAAGAAGCTGAAGGTCTCCTCTTCCAAGTCCATGACAGGGCACCTGCTCGGCGCGGCAGGCGGCATAGAGGCAATCGTCTCGATCATGGCAATCACGGACCAGTTCTTCCCGCCCACGCGGAACCTCGACACGCCCGACCCGGAGTGCGACCTGGACTATGTGCCGCACAAGGGCTATTCAGGCAGGATCCGGGCGGCAATCTCCAATGCGCTGGGCTTTGGCGGGCACAACTCGATCGTGGTGTTCAAGGAGTTCACGACATAGCGCGGTCACCGTACCCGTGACATTTATCGCGCCACCGCCCGTGGATTATCGCGCCACGGTACCCCGTGGATTATCGCGCCAGCGCTCCGAGCGCGAGCGAGTACAGTTTGTTGCGCACAGAGTCGCTGCGGGACGCCAGCACGATGGGCACCCGCGCGCCCATGACGATGCCCGCCTCTTCCGCCTTGGCGAAAAAAATGAGGGCCTTATAGAGGATGTTGGCTGCCTCGATGTTCGGGGCGACCAGGATGTCCGCCCTGCCCGCCAGCTCGCTCGTAATGCCCTTGTGACGGGCCGCCTCCACGCTCACCGCGTTGTCCAGGGCAAGAGGGCCTTCCACGCGCGCGCCCTTGATCGCTCCCCTCTCCGCCATTTTTGCCACGCATGCCGCATCCACAGTGGCCGGCATGTCCGGGTTCACTGTCTCGATTGCGCAGAGGATCGCCACGACGGGCTGCGGAAGACCGAGCTTGTGGGCGAGGTCCACCGCGTTCTGCACGATGTCGAGCTTCTGCTGGTAGTCAGGGGCGATCGTGAGGGCGGCGTCGGTGACGAAGTAGAAGCGCTCCGACTTCCTCGAACTTGAACACACCGACGTGCGACAGCGTGCGCCCCATGGTGAGGCCGTTTGCCTTGGAGAGCACGGCGCGCAGAAGATCGGCGCTCGGCAGCAGCCCCTTTACCAGGATGTCTCCCTTGCCATCGGCCACGACTTTGACCGCGACGGTTGCAGCCTCTCCATTTGTGCCCGCGTCGATGAGCTCGCAGCCCTGCAGGGAAAGGGACCTCTCACGCGCGGACCGCTCGATCTCCGCTTGCGGACCCACGAGAACGGGCCGGGCGAACCCGGCATCTCGCGCTCCCGTCAATGCCTCCAGGATGGTCGAATCCGCCGCCTGGGCGACGACGAATCGGGCTGGTCCCGCGGCGCGCGCCGCTTCGATGATCTGCGCAAAGGTGTTCATGACGACCCCCCGGTGCAAGTATATCACGGAGGAAAGACGTAGCGCCTCACGACACGGCACGTCTCGGGAAATGCGCGCGCGTGATCAATGTGCGCTACCGTACAGAATGACATCGGCTTTTCTGTTTTCATATTCTTCAGAGGGCGCATGAGTGACACGAAAGGACCGCAGGGAGCGCCATTCGGCCGGCACGCGGCTGCGCCCGTTGTCGGTTCTTTCTCATGATTTCCAAGGGGCTGAACGGAGGCAATCCCGAGACAGGAAAAAGGTTGTATCGCATGACATGGGCGAGGAGAAGATGTGGGAATGAAAAGAGTGTGTGCGTGGTGCCAGAGGCCGCTGAATAACGAACCTGACAGGGGCACTCCGGTGAGTCATGGAATTTGCGATCCCTGCTTCGAGAATGTTGTGCTGAAAATAACAGTGCTCAGCAGTCTGCGCAGCGCCATTCAATCTCCGGTCGAGGCGGACGGGAAGGGCAATTTCGGCAGGCAGCCCCGCAGTCCCCGCTTTCAGTAGAAGGGCATTGGAACGCGGTATACGGCTCCGCTCGACATCAGCCCTATTGTCAGCTTTCAACGCTTGGGACGGATGTGGGGGTCGAATGGCTCACCCCGCCCCGCGTCGGGGAGCAGGCGTCGGAACTCCTGTCTGACGACTTCATAGCATTCACACACCCGCTTCTCCAGGCCCGGTCTATCCAGGACCGTGATCCGGCCACGGCTGTAGTGAATCAATCCATCATTTTGCAGTTTGCCTGCTGCCTCGGTCACGCCCTCCCGCCGCACCCCCAGCATGTTGGCGATCAGCTCCTGGGTCATGCTCAATTCATTGGCCGGCAGGCGGTCCAGACTGAGCAGCAGCCAGCGGCAAAGCTGCTTGTCCACTGAGTGGTGCCGATTGCAGACAGCTGTCTGCGCCATCTGGGTCAGCATGGCAAGCGTGTAGCGAAGCAGCAGATGCTGCAGCGCTCCGGCGCGGTTGAATTCCTCCTTGAGCAGCTGTCCCCTCAACCGATAGGCATTGCCCGCACTCTGCACCACGGCTCGATTCGGCATCGTATCGCCACCCATGAACAGCGCAATGCCGACAATGCCTTCGTAGCCAACCACGGCAATTTCTGCGGAGGAGCCGTTTTCAAGCTCGTACAGCAGGGACACGATGGCGGTAGTGGGGAAATAGACGTGATTCAAGGTGTCCCCCGACTCGTAAAGCGCTTCACCGAGCGGCAGGGGAACCAGCTCAAGATGGGGAAACAAACGCTCGGATTCCGTTTTCGGAAGAGCGGCCAGCAGATGGTTGTGCTGCGGCTTCGGGGGGCTGGGCACAGCAGACATGATCAGCCTCCAGTATTTTTTATACGATTGAATTAACAGAAATTTATTGCCATCAATAATAACCTGTCAAGGCATCCATTTGCCCTGCGAATCTAGACTCGACTCAGCTCGAATGGGAATTCCCGCGGAAACCACCGGTACGTGCGCTACCGCACGGAAATGTGCCGGATTCCATGCCAACTTACTGTCGGTAAGGATTCAAGAGTACAGTACCCAAGTAGGAATGCGGGTGACGGCGATGAGCGATAGTCCCTCCCTCAGCGCCCAACCCGCACCATTGGCTGACGAAAGAGCGGAATGCGGTCATCCCTCAAAAGCAATCCTGAAGCCTCCCGCCGAACCACACGTGGACAGGTCGGGGAGTCGCAGGTTACCGCCGGAGCACCGAGCTCTCCCGTTCCATCGTGCCGTGTGCAATGATCTCCCGGATCTTGTAGGTCCCGTACTTGCGTGCCTTGAGAAACCCGTCCCACGCGGCGTCCGCCAGACGCCCGCCTTCCAGGAGATGGAACAGCCACTGGTCCGTGTAGTGGGGATCCCCCTGGGGATAGCCTGCCTGGATTTCCACGAGCCAGTTCTGGTTGAAGAGCTCCTGGCTGCCAATGGGCGGTGCCATGATGATGGGGATGCCGAGGCCGCAATAGAAGGAGAGCTCACTGGGCTTGGTCCAGAGTACGTCCGTTGTCCGCATGCAAGTGGCGAATGAATGGAAGTATTCCTCCAGGCCGACCCCGAAGACGACGCCAATCTGGGGCAAGGCGAGCTCCTTCTTCAGCTGGTCGACGAACCGCGCCACCTCGGGCCTGATCCCTGCCAGGATCGTCAGCTGCACCTCGCCTTTCACGATCCGTTGCCGCAGGCTGTGCGCCATTGCATGGGCAATGTCCGTCTGCGCGCCGGCGCCGCCGATGGCAAAGGTGATGTGGAGGGCCTTGTCACGGGGCGGCCGGCAATTGGCGGCGCCCAGGTAGTGCTCGGCCTCGTGCCGATGCAGGGGCCAGAATCGTTTGCCCAGGTCCAGGCGGTGCAGGCGCTGTCCCATGTCGTGCCTGAGGACGGAGAGCGTATGATCGCCGAGGGCCTCGATCGGCAGGGGAAAGCCGGTTACCCAGATGCGTTCGTCCGGCACCCCGTACTGTTTCAGCCGGCCCACCGTCCGTCCCGAGGGCACGAAGTAGACGATGCGGCTCTTTTTAGGGTTTTCCGCAACCCACGCACGGTTGACCTCCACGTCGCAGATGACACAGTAGATCCGTGAATATCCCGCCATGTCCGCGGCGATTGCCGGCGCGTAGAATGACGTCACCAGCGGCAGGGGCGCGGCGCCGATTGCCTCGAGCATCCCGCGGCACATGCCCTTGGCGATCAGGCCCTTCAGCCATGCCACCTGGAAGGAGGGACTGGACATGTCCCGTATCGGGTAGAAAGCGGGAATGTACTGCAGCCGATCCAGCAGCCCGAAGATCGTGTTGCCGATGATCGGCCAGCTCTTGGTGCGCGAGAGGAACTCGTAGCTCCTGCGCAGCCGCTGCCACTGCTTGTGCTCGGCAGGGTCCGTGTTGGACTCCCGGCCGAGAGTCATGATTCCGCCTTCCGCCATGTCCCGAAGGGGCCACGCGGCGCGCTGGTGACCGAGACCCATGTCGGCGGTCACCACCCATGCCCGCGGGAGACCTCTTTTCGGGCGGCGTACCGCGCGCTTCTCGGGCTTCGATTTTCGACCACCGGCGCTTTTGTAGGGTGACGTTCTCATCGCCTTCCTTGTCATTTTCGGATCAGCCACATGATCGCCGCCAGCCGTGAAATGAACTCCGTCCACTTTGCCGGCGGTCGGACTTGAACCGACACGGGCGTTGCCACCCACCAGATTTTGAGTCTGGCATGTCTGCCATTTCATCACGCCGGCGTTGCCGCGAGCATAACCATCGGGCCCTCATGCTGTCAACGAAGAACCCGCTCCGCCAACTCCGCCCAGTCCGCCAACTCCGCCCACTCCGCCAGGAGCGGAAGGGAGCGGAAGGGAGGAAGCGAGCACAAGGGAGCGGAAGGGCGCACAAGAGAGCGGAGCAGAGTTGAGGAAAGCGACCGCGCTTGACATCGCGCTGTATTTCGGTACGGTAGGGTCCGGGGCCCATAGCTCAGTTGGTTAGAGCGACGGACTCATAATCCGTTGGTCCAAGGTTCAAGTCCTTGTGGGCCCAGGTCGGGCCGCGTTCTTCGGCAGAGGTCTGAATATCCCCTACCATCGCATCGGCGAACCGGTGTGGTCCACGAACACCGGTCCGTCCATGCGCCATTCCCTTACGGCGAGCGCGAGTATGGCGCGCGCGGACTCCTGCGTGTCGTACTTCGCATCCTCTCCGCCCATGCGGGTGCGCATCCAGCCCGGATGGACCGCAAGGACCTTGATTCCCTTATCTCGCAGGTAGTTCTGGAGGATCACGGATGCCATGTTGAGGGCCGCCTTGGACATGCAGTACGCGTACCAGGCGTCACGCTGACAGTCGGCGATGCTTGCTGCCTCGGATGAGAGATTCACCACCATCGCGCGTTGTCCGGCAGGGAGCAGGGGAAGGAAATGCTTCAATACCCGCAGCGGTCCCAGGGCGTTCACGTCGAGCGTTTCCGCCGCGGCTTCGATGTCAATGCGCTCTATGGGATTGACGGCACTTTCCCGGTACAGGAGAGCGGCATTGTTGATGAGCAGATCGAGGCGATCGACCTGCCTGCTCACCGCTTCCGCCGCGGCCCTGACCGATTCTTCGCTGGAAACGTCGATGACCGTCACATGCAGGGCGCCGTGGTGCTGCTCCTCGAGCAGCGCGAGCGGCTCTGAGGGGGAGCGCGTTCCGGCAAAAACGCGGTCACCTGCGTCGAGGCAGACCCTCACGAGGGAGAGGCCGAGGCCCCTGTTTGCTCCTGAGATGAAAATGCTTCTCACAATCTCCGCCTTCCCGCCTCCAGGAGGCTCGAGCCAGCAGTACGGTCCAGTTTCTGAAGATCGTGTACGTTACCAGTCCTTTGCTCCATAAAGCGACGAAAGCACCCTGTATTTCGGCTTGACAAAGGGCATTGCCAATTATAGCATTCGTGTACGTAAACGGACAAGGGGGCACCATATGCTGGATTCGAAGCGGAAGCCGAAAATCGGGATTCTTGGAATCATGCACGGCCTCTATGACGAGAAGCAGCCGCAGATCACGACGCAGCAGGAGGCGTTTGCCCGGCAGGTCGCCGCGCGGCTCGCCGATGTCGCCGATGTCGGGTTCTCCCACGCGGCAAAGAGCCGTCAGCAGATAGAGCAGGTGGTGCGCGATTTCAATACGCAGGGCTACGACGGGATAATGATCATCATGCTGCTGTACAGCCCGGGCTTCCGGCTCATCGGAGCGCTGCGGGACAACCGTCTGCCGGTCATGCTTGCCAACATCCAGCCGATTGCGAGCGTCACTGCTGATTGGGACTGGGCCCGGCTGACGACCAACCAGGGGATCCACGGCGCGCAGGACACCGGCAATATGCTCTTTCATGCCGGCGTGCGGCCTGCCGTGGTCACCGAGGACTGGCAGAGTGAAGAGTTCAAATCATTTGTCGGAGACTGGGCGCGTGCTGCCAAGACGGCCGGGGAGCTCCGGCGCATGCGCATCGCCTCTTTCGGCCGTATGAAGGGCATGGGCGACATCGTCGGCAACGACGAGGTCATGCTGAGGGTCCTCGGCCCGGAGGTGAACTTCGAAGGCATCGGAGATGTCCGCAAGCGCATGGATCGCGTCACGGAGAAGGAGATCGACGCACAGGTGGCGGAGGATTCCCGCAACTTCACCGTCGATCCTCGATTGCCCCGTGAAAATCACCGCTACGCCGCGCGGCTTCAGCTCGGAATAGAGCAGTTTCTGAAGGAGTTCGCCTACGACGGCTACAGCGCGAACTTCGGCGTGTTCGAGGAGGATGGACGGTTCACCCAGATTCCGATGCTCGCGGCGTCCAACCTCATGGCAAAGGGATACGCGTACTCCAATGAGGGCGATGTGCACACTGCTGCCATGGTGGGGGCCGGGCACGTCCTGGCGGGCGACGGCCACTTTACCGAGATGTACTCCCTGGACTTTGAAAAGGACTCCGCGCTCATGAGTCACATGGGGGAGGGAAACTGGAAGATCGCGCGGAAGGACCGGCCTGTCCGCCTCATCGACCGGGAGCTGGAGATCGGCGGTCTCTCCAATCCGCCGACGGTCGTCTTCAGCGCGCAGCCCGGGCCGGCCACGCTCGTTTCCCTCGCGCCCCTCGAGGGGGTCGTGTACCGACTGGTGGTCTGCGAGGGGGAGATCCTCGATACGCCCGAGTACAAGGCCGTCCCGATGCCGTATTTCCACTTCAAGCCGGACACCGGCATACGGCGGTCCATGGATAGCTGGATTCTGGCCGGCGGCACCCACCACCAGGCGCTCGTGCGGGGACGCCACCTGCGCCGCTGGAAAATGCTCTGCGAGATTCTGAAAGTCGACTGCGTCACGGTGTAGCAGCGGCCCCGTTCAGAGGCAGGATGGCGGGAGGGCGGAAGCGGTGGAAAAGCGATATGTCATGGCGATCGACCAGGGGACCACCGGCACCCGCGTGATCCTGTTCGACCACGAGGGAGAGGTGCATTCCAGCTCCTATCGGGAAATCCGCCAATACTATCCGAAGCCCGGATGGGTGGAGCACGACCCGCGGGAGCACTGGGACACCGTGATGGTCTGCACGAGGGAGGCCCTGGCGGAGGGCCGCGCCCGGCCCGAGGAGATCGCCGCCATTGGCATCACCTGCCAGAGGGAAACGACGATCCTGTGGGACCGAAGGACAGGGGCGCCGCTGTACAACGCCATTGTCTGGCAGTGCCGCAGGACCTCGGAGATGTGCGATGCGCTGAAGGCGGCCGGCCACGAGGCTCTCGTCCGCGAGCGAACGGGACTGTTCATCGACGCATACTTCTCGGGCACAAAGATCAAGTGGATCATCGAAAACGTGCCGGGCGTGAAGGAGAAAGTGAAGGACGGCGACGTGTGCATGGGTACCGTCGATTCGTGGATCATCTGGAACCTTACGGCAGGGAGCTCCCACGTCACCGACTACAGCAATGCGGCGCGCACGATGCTGCTGAACACGCACACCCTGCAGTGGGACGATGAGCTGCTCGCCGCGTTCGGCGTTCCCCGATCGATCCTGCCCGAGCCCCGGCCTTCCAGCGGCATTCTTGCCGAAACCGCCCCCGGCGTTTTTCTCGGGGCGCGGGTGCCGATTGCCGGCGTGGCGGGAGACCAGAGCGCCGCCACCTTCGGACAGACCTGCTTCCGGCCGGGCATGGCCAAGAACTCGTACGGCACCGCCCTCGCGCTGATGATGAACCTCGGCGAGACAAGCGTGCTGTCCACCAACGGTCTTACCACTGATCTCCTGTGGCACGTCCACGGAAGAACGAGCTACGCCCTGGAAGGGGTCGTGTTCATCGGCGGCGCCGTTGTCCAATGGCTGCGCGACGGTCTGAAGATCATCTCCCGGGCAGAGGAGTGCAGCACGCTTGCCGCGACAGTGCCGGATACAGGCGGGGTGTACATGGTGCCCGCCTTCACCGGGCTGTGCGCTCCCTACTGGGACCAGTACGCGCGCGGGATGATCATCGGCCTCACACGGGGCAGCAGCCGGGAGCAGATCTGCCGCAGCGCGCTCGAGTCCATTGCCTATCAGGCGCGCGACTGCCTGGTGGCCATGGAAAAAGACTCCCGGCTGAAGCCCACATCGCTGCGGGTCGACGGCGGGGCCACGAAGAGCGATTTCCTCATGCAGTTCCAGGCGGATATCCTGGGCATCCCCGTTGAACGACCCCGGGTCCAGGAGATGGCGTCCCGCGGAGCCGCCTACCTCGCCGGCCTGGGGACCGGATTCTGGCGCGACGAGGAGGAGCTTTCACGGCAATGGAAGCTCGAACGGACATTCGAGCCCGCGATCAGCGAAGATAGGCGGGAGGGTCTGTACGCGGGATGGCAGGAGGCGGTGAAACGCGCGCTGCGGTGGGAACGCCCGAAGGCCGGCGCATAAGACACGCGGAGGTTTCAATGAAGGCGAAGGTCACGGTCCATGAGCAATTCCGCAGGGGAAAGGTCGACGACAGGTTCTTCGGTTCGTTCGTCGAGTACCTCGGGCGGTCGATCTACGGCGGCATATACGACCCCGGCCATCCCACGGCGAACGCGGAGGGCTTCCGACGCGACGTGATGGATATCACCAGAGAGCTTCGCATCCCGATCATCCGTTACCCGGGGGGCAATTTCGTTTCGACCTACAATTGGGAGGATGGCATCGGCCCCGTGGAGGACAGACCGGCCCGGCTGGACCTCGCGTGGAAGGCGGTGGAGACCAACAGGGTGGGGCTCCACGAGTTTGCCCGGTGGGCGGAGGAGGTTTCCGCCGAGATCCTGATGACCGTGAACCTCGGGACCAGGGGTGTTCGGGAGGCTCTCAATCTCCTCGAGTACTGCAACCATCCACGCGGTTCGTACTGGAGCGACCTGAGGCGGAAAAACGGAAGAGAGGAGCCGTTCAATGTCAGGCACTGGTGCCTGAGCAACGAGCTCGACGGCGTCTGGCAGGTGGGTCAGAAGACCGCGGCGGAATACGGCCGGCTCGCCAACGAGACGGCGAAAGCGATGAAGCTCCTCGACGGTTCGATCAAGGTATGCGCGTGCGGGAGCTCCTTCCGCCGGATGCCGACATTCCTGGAATGGGACCAGACAGTGCTCGACCTCTGCTACGACACGATCGACTTCCTTTCGCTGCATTCCTACCTCCGCAATGCGGAAAAGGACCCCGATACCTATCTGGCGGAATCCATGGAAATGGATGAGATGATCGACCTGGCAGTCAAGATGTGCGACTGCGTCAAGGGCAGGAAAAAGAGCGCCCGCACCATCGACATCTCGTTCGACGAATGGAATGTGTGGCCCCGGGCCAGGGAAGACGACCGGTTCATCGACCCCTGGAGGATCGCCCCGCC
Source organism: uncultured Spirochaetota bacterium (assembly GCA_963734545.1). Classification (GTDB taxonomy): domain Bacteria; phylum Spirochaetota; class Spirochaetia; order SZUA-6; family Fen-1364; genus Fen-1364. Next base: position 501,559 of record CAVTHO010000005.1, read on the forward strand.
GCTTCTCGAGGAGACCTATACCATGGAGGATGCGGCTGCCTTTGGCTGCATGCTCAATGTGCTCTTCCGGCATGCCGACCGGGTGAAGATTGCCTGCCTGTCGATGCTCGTGAATGTCTTCGGACCCCTCATGACCGAAAATGGAGGGGCCCTCTGGAAGCAGACCATTTTCTACCCGTTCAGCTACGCGTCGCGCTATGGCCGGGGGGATTCGCTCGAGGTGCGTCTCGACAGCCCGAGCTATGCGAATAGAGTTTACGGTCACGTTCCGTTTGTCGACGTGAGCGCGGTGTACAGCGAAGAGCGGGGAGAGGTCGCGCTTTTCGTGGTGAACCGCAGCCGCGGGGAGAGCGTCGAGTTGGAGACCACCCTGGCCGGATTCCAGAAGGCGAACATGGTCGAACAGGTCGTGCTGGACAGCAAAGAGCCGGGGGCGTGCAACACGAAGAGCTCCCCCGATGCGGTGGTGCCGCGCACGGTGAAGGGCGTCCGCATGGAAAAGGAAACCGCCCGTGTCCAGCTTCCGCCGTTGTCCTGGAACATGCTGAGATTCACGGTCTCAAGCTGACTTCCGCCCGTGTGTCGGCGAGGTCCGCCGTGCTGCCCCTGCGCGCGGGTCACCGGACCAGCCGGGACAGCAGAACCGCGGCAAGAGTCACCGCCGCGCAGCTGGCGAAGTTCACCACATCGTTATTCACGAATGCCAGGCCGCGGGCCAGACGGTTGGGCACGCCCTCATCGGTGAAGGCGCGCTCCGTCACGAGGAGCGCGGGCCGCGCGGGGTTCGCGCTGCCTGCCGTGGACACGTACTGCGCCTGAAGAGTCCCCCCCAGCAGGCTGTCGAGCAGCGAGCCGAGAAAGCCGCCGGCCGCCACGAATGCCGCGACCCGGAAGAATCCTCCCGAAAGAAGGCCGAGTGAAAGGTTCTCCGCGGCAAAGATCAGCGCGATGAAAATGGCGCCGGCGAGAGACGCACCGAATCCGGCCGCGCTCACCCCTCCCGAGATCCCGCGCGGCACGGGACGCAGGCGGGGAAGAGAGACCGGGTCCTTGCGCGACAGCACGCCCAGCTCGCTCGCCCACGTGTCCGCGTTCGACGAGGCGAATGACACGGCAAGCCCGGCCGCCCACGCGGGATCACGGGTGAGGCCGAAGAGAATGGCCATGAGCGCTCCCATTCCCCCATTGGCAAGGACCTGAAACAGGTCCCGCCTGTCGCCTTTCTGATGCATGCTTTTCAGCGCCTCTTTCTCCACGGAGCGCACCCAGCCGAGCGCCGTGGAGGAGACGAAAAACGCCATGAGAATGAGCCAGAAGAAAGGGCTCCCCACCGCGAAGATAATGGTCCCGAGAATGGTGCCGACAACCGCTCCTCCGGGGTCCACCGAGCCGCGCCAGAGTGCCAGCACTGAAGCAGCCGCGTTGAGGGCGAGCCCGATCGCCAGCAGAATGACCAGGCTCACGTAAAGAGCCCCGCGTAGAAAAAAGCGGTGGCGAGGGGAACGGTGATATTGTCTATTCCCAGCGGCGTCACCGCCTCCACGACCGTGGCGGCGAATGCCGTGAGGGCAGAGACGCCGAGGGCGGCAGCCGACGCGCCGAAACGCGGGCTGAAGACCAGCGTAAAGCCCAGGGTGACTGCGAACGAGGCGATGAACATGGCTACGGTCCCGGCGACGGTCTTTCTGCCGTGCCGCCAGAGGCGGATTTCGCCCCGGATGCGCGGGCCTTCGCCGCCGCTGCGGTCCCCGAAGATGGCGGCCAACCCGTCGCCCCATCCCAGCACGAGGACCGCGAGCCCGCCGACCCACACAGGTATGACAGCTCTCCAGCAGAGGTTGACGAGAATCAGGAGGGATATGGGAAAGTAGACGGTTCCCCAGTTGCGGGCGTCCGCCCCCTCGTCCATGGCGGGCAGAAGATGCAGCCTGATTGCCAGCGCATTGATGACGATGAAGCTCGCGGGGCCGACAGAGGCCACCCACGGATCGTCCATCAATGCCATGGCGATGAGCCACCAGTGAGCGACCCCGATGTGGATCACCTTGCGCGTGATGACCGGCGCGAGAATCCCGCGGCGCATGAGAATCGTCGCGATGCCGATAAAGCCGAACACGAACGCGTATGAGACGACGATTCCCAGGACGTCACGAAGTGCGGCTGACATGGTGGTGAGTATACAGATTTGGCGGCAGGGGAGGCTATGGACCGCATGCACGACAGGCGTCCCGCGCTTGACAGCGGGCTTCCCGTTGCGTCACTCTCTCCGAGTTACCGCGGAAGGGGGCAGGGAATGCAAAAGTGGCTGCGGCTGATCGTCGGCATAGGGCTCGCGGCGTGCGCGATAACGGGATGCACCACCTATCCCGCGCAGGTGACGCTCGATCCGGCCCGGTTCGAAAACAAGACCCTCCGCGTCGAATGGGCCATCGGCTCCAACTTCTTCAGGCTGAAGATCTCGAATCTGACAGATGCCTCTTTCGACCTCGATCTCGCCAACTCGGCGGTCGTTTCCGTGGACGGGGAGGCCCGTTACCTGCTGGCAGCCGGCAGGAAGGAAGTCGTCGTCATCCCGCCCCGCGCGTACATCATTGTCGCCTCTGAGCAGGGCGCCGTATTCGGAACGGACATATTCGGCCGGTTCAATGCAGAAAGCGAGGAAAAATATCCATTGCCGGGCGGCGGCATTCGCGCGGAGGACAGGACGTTCCTGAAGAGCCATGCCGGGGAGACTCTCCGGCTCTATCTTCTGGCGGAAGTGGAAGGGAAGAAGGCGGTCTTCGATATTCCCTTCAAGATCACCGGCGCATCGCGCGTGCTGCAGGGCGCGTCAGAAGACAGGAACGCGGCGGTTCCCGCCCCGCCGCCGGTGGTGAGCCCGCCTCCCCCCGCAAAGAAGTAGGCATCGCCTCCGCGGAAGCGCGCGTTCCCGCCTCCCGCGGGAATGTGCTATACTTCCCCCCCAAAACCCATGGCAGAAATGCGCGAGCCTCTCCTCCATGCACGCCGCATCGTCATCAAGGTGGGCACTCGCGTGGCCACAGAGGGAGACAATGCGTTCTCCGCCGAAGTGATCGGCACCCTCGTGAGGCAGATCGCCGCCTTGAGAGCCGTTTCGGGGGGGACCGAGGGGGCTCACGCGCGCTCCTTCATCATCGTGAGCTCGGGCGCCATTGCCCTGGGGCTCAACCGCATGAAGCTTTCCGCCCGTCCCAAGGAGATCAACCTCCTCCAGGCCGCGGCAGCGATGGGCCAGAGCAGGCTCATGCACGCGTACGAGCAGGAGTTCGAGGCGGTGCACACGGAAACCGCCCAGATCCTTCTCACCTACGAGGATATCAGGAGCAGGACGCGATATCTCAACATCAGGAACACGATCTTCACTCTCTGGTCATTCGGAGTGGTGCCGATCGTCAATGAGAATGACACGGTGTCATTCGCCGAGATACTGCGCTTCGGGGACAACGACATCATCTCCGCGCACCTGGCGAACATGCTCGACGCGGATCTGCTCGTCATTCTCACAGACACGGACGGCGTCTACGACAAGGACCCCAAGGTATACGGGGATGCGCGGGTGCTGCGCACCGTCGCAAAGGTGACTGACAGCGTGCTGGCCGGCGCGGAGGGCAAGGGCTCCGCCTTCTCCACGGGCGGCATGGAATCGAAGATCAGGGCCGCGGACCTTGCGACACGGAGCGGGGTCGGAGTGGTCATTGCGCGCGGGGACGGCTGTGACCTTCCCGGCATCCTTGCCGGCAGGGAGATCGGGACCTGGTTCGTGCCCGTGCTGCGGAGAATGAAAGGCCGCAAGAAGTGGATGGCGTTCAACCCCCAGACCGAAGGCTCGATAGTCGTGGACCGGGGCGCCGAGAAGGCGATCCTGGAGCAGGGACGCTCGCTTCTTCCCGCGGGGGTGAGGGGCGTCAAGGGCGCTTTCGCCATGGGCAGCGTGATCTCCATCCTGGACGAGGAGGGCCGCGAGGTGGCCCGGGGTTTGAGCAACTTCTCCAGCGTCGAGCTGGAAAAGATCCGCGGCATGAACACGAACAGGATCCACGAGGTGCTGGGGGCGGAGGAGCACTTCGACGAGGTGGTCCACAGGGACAACCTGGTCGTGGTGGCAAAAGGAGACTGAAATGGCCGACGTGCAGCATTACGTAGAGACACTGGCCGCGGCGGCGAAGAAGGCGTCCGTCGGGCTTCGGACCCTCACCGCATCCACGAAGAATGCCGCCCTCATGGCAATGGCGCAATCCCTGGACACCCGCCGGGAGCCGCTGCGTGCCGCGAACGCGCGCGACCTGGAGCGCGGAAGGAACGCCGGCCTGTCCCGTGCCATGCTCGACAGGCTCACCATCAGCGACGCGCGCATCGACGACATGATCGTTTCTCTGAAGGAAATTGCCGCCTTCGAGGACCCGGTCGGCGAAGTCATCGGAGTGCGCAGGCCCGCAGGCTTCACCCTGGAGAAGGTGCGCACCCCCATCGGAGTCGTTGCGATCATCTACGAGTCCCGGCCGAATGTCACGCTGGATGCGGCCGCGCTGTGCCTGAAATCGGGCAACGCGTCCATCCTGCGCGGAGGAAGCGAAGCCCTCGAAACGAGCAAGGCGCTGGTGGAGTGCATCCGCCTCGGTCTCGCTTCGGCCGGGGTGGACGGGGATGCCGTGCAATACGTGGAGCGGACCGAGTACGAGGCTATCGACCTGCTGGTGACGCAGGCGGGCACGGTGGACCTGGTGATCCCGCGCGGCGGAGAAGCGCTCATCCACAGGGTGGTGGAAAAGGCCACGGTACCGGTGATCAAGCACTACAAGGGAGTCTGCCATATCTATGTCGACGAAAGCGCGGACCTGGCAATGGCCGCGGAAATCGTGACGAACTCCAAGGTGCAGCGGCCCGGCACCTGCAATGCCCTGGAGAAGGTTCTCGTGCACGAGGCTGTCGCCCCGCGGTTTCTGCCCATGATGCGGGAGAAGATGATGAACGTGGAGCTGCGCGGTGACGAGCGCACGCGCGCCATTCTGCCGGGCACAAAGAGCGCGACGGAAGACGACTGGTACGCGGAATACCTCGACCTGGTGCTCGCCGTGAAGGTGGTGAGCGGGCTTGAAGAGGCAGTGGCCCACATCGAGACCTACGGCTCGCGCCATACGGACGGTATCGTGTCCCGCGACGCGCAGAATATCGAGCGCTTTCTCGGCATGGTGGACTCCTCGGTGCTCACCGTCAATGCGTCCACCCGGCTGAACGATGGGGGCATTTTCGGTCTCGGCGCAGAGATCGGTATCAGCACGGACAAGCTGCACGCCCGCGGGCCCATGGGGCTGAAGGAGCTCACCACCTACAAGTGGGTACTGCGCGGAAACGGCGATCTGCGAAAATAGGGCGCCGCGGTACTCCGAGGATTCTTAGCGCCGCGGTACGGGGTACTCCCCGAACGGGTACTCCCGTACTCCGCGGATCTACTTCGCCATTGTGCGGCTCGTTGTCCCCCGCACCGTTTGACGCTATTTTTGTTCCATGGGCACCGCAAAGCCGCACAAGGAAAGTATCTCAACCAGAATGGGCAGGTCTTCCGCGCCGCAGGGGCCGCGGGGCGCCGCTTCCCGCCGCGCACTCCGCAGAACAGCGCTCCTGGCAACGGCGGCCGTGGTGGCCGTCGGAATTGCCGCGGGGATCATCGTCACCCTCCGCCCGGGCGGGAGCGGCGCCCCTGCATCGGCCGGCCCCCCCGCGGACAGGCTGAAGGAGACAGACCCGAGCCTTTCCGAGCTCGCCAGGGCCGCGGATGCGGTCGGCTTCCAACAGACCACCGGTCCCAGCGTCGGGGTGGTCGAAAACCTGCCCGTTGACACAACGCTCCTGCCGGGAAGCCCGAGCCTGCTTTCGGTCGGGGCGCTGGCGCCCGATTTCTCCCTCCAGACGCCTGCAGGCCAGCGCGTGCGGCTTTCCGACTTCAGGGGGCGGACCGTTCTCCTGGAGTTCTTCGCCACCTGGTGTCCTCATTGTCAGGCGGAGGTGCCTCACCTCATGAAGCTCCACTCCGCGCTACCGCAGGACCGCTTTGCCTTCGTGTCCGTGAACGCGGACAGCGAGGATGCGGCAAGCGTCTACGCGTTCCACCGCTGGTTCGGCATCCCCTGGCAGACGCTCCTGGATCCCGGTACGCGCGCGGGCAATTTCTCGAAGGCCGGCAGCGCCGGACCGGTGACGGAGGCGTTCGGGGTGGCCCTCTATCCTACTTTTTACATCATCGATGCGAAGGGGCGCATCGCGTGGCGGGGTGATCGGGAAAAGCCCGACGCTCTTCTCCTCAGAGAATTGATGCATGCCTCGGGAACATAGCGCGCTCCCCCTGCTGGGACTGGCAATCCGGATTGCCGCCGCAGCCGTATGGATTGGTGCGGGAGTTGCCAAGATCCCACAGATCGAAAGCTTTCGCGAGCTGGTAGGTCGTTACGGTATTCTGCCTCCCGCATTGGCAGCACCGTTCGCATATGTGCTGCCCTTTTTCGAGATCGGGCTTGGTCTTTACCTTGCCGCGGGACTTTTTGTCCGCGGCAGCGCGCTCGTAGGATCACTTCTCTTGGTGGTCTTCCTGGCCGCGCAGGCGCAGGCGTGGGCGCGTGGCATCACGCTGGACTGCGGATGTTTTGGCACCGCTGTCCAGACGACAGTCGGCCCTTTGACATTACTGAGAGACGTGGGGCTCGGGATACCTACCTTCCTGATGCTGGCGCTCCCCGCACGCCGCCTTTCGCTCGACCGACGACTGTTCGGCGCCGAGGATCGGTTCGGCGGTGAAATGAATCCGCCTCCGGCGGCGCAATGAAATCCGCCTCCGGCGGCGCAATGAAATCCGCCTCTGGCGGCACGGCTGCACATTAAGATTTCTTAATTTCCGCCTTAAACCTGACCAAATAAGTAGCCAATTCCAAAAGCGATTCATTAATTTCATTCAAGGATTTTTTTGAAAGGAGAGATGAATGAGAAGAGCTGCCTTGAGACTTCTTTTTTCGATGCTCATTCTCGGCGTCACAACCGGGATTATCTGGGCGCAGTCTGCGAATACCATTCAGGTGAAGACCACTCCGGATGGGGTCAACTATCTGACTGACGCCGACGGCATGACCCTGTACTACTACACCCTGGACACCAACGGCCAGAGTGCGTGCTACGGAGGGTGTGCAAAGGCCTGGCCCATCTTCTACACGGAGACGATCTCCGTTCCCGATTCCCTGAATGCTTCGGATTTCGGCACCGTCACGCGCACGGACGGCACAAAGGAAACGACATACATGGGCTGGCCGCTGTACTACTGGGTGCAGGACAAGAAGCCCGGTGACATGTCCGGCGAGGGCGTCCACGACGTGTGGTACATCCTGAAGGTGCCGGCATACACGGTCATGATCGGCACGAACAAGGCGGTCGGCAACTACCTCGTGGACGGCAATGGCGCCTCCCTGTACTACTTCACCAAGGACTCGGTGGGACAGAGCGCCTGCAGCGGAGACTGCATCAAGGCCTGGCCCGCTTTCACGGCGTCATCCATCGTGGTGCCTTCCGTGCTGAAGGCGGCAGATTTTTCCACGATCAAGCGGGCCGACGGGAGCATGCAGGTGGCCTACAAGGGCTGGCCGCTTTACTACTGGGTCAAGGACAAGCAGCGCGGGGACGTGACGGGCCAGAACGTCGGCAAGGTATGGTACGTCATCGATCCCGCGAAATTTCCCCCGAACAAAATGTAACAAGGGTTTCTACCGCATCCTCATTTTCCAAACAGGGCGCCCTTCAGTCCGGGCGCCCTCCTTTTTTCCTTATACAAGCCGGGAAAAGCGGTGTGCTGAAAACTTGCAGCCTGTTCCCAGTGTTCCAGTCAGCGTTCCAGCCGTGTTCCGACTTTGGAACAGTACGAAACGCTTCCCGGGCCAATCCTGAGGGGTTTGCGCTGCTTTTGCAGTAAATAGCGGGTATTCGCGAATCGTAAGCTCTTGGCACATCAATTGCATGAATGGAATGGGAAGAACTGCGGCTCAATCCAGGAAGGATGTGCAGATGCAAAATCTCAAGCTGGCGGAGAAAATCGGCTTGGGTTTCGGGCTCGTGATTGCGATCGTGATCGCATTGGGGGCTGTCGCGATCCTCAACATGGTCGGCGTGCTCGGTGACGCGAAACGTATTGCCAACGAGACGGTTCCCCAGGTCGCGACATCGAACAACATCGAGCGCGACGCCCTGCTGACCATGTACAATATCCGCGGCTATACGCTCTCTCTCCAGCCGAAATATCTCGACCTTGCGAACATCTATCTGAAAAACGCCCGGCAGGACCTCGAGGATGCGACCGCTCTGGCAGCCCGGTATCCCCGCCTGGTCGTGCTGCGCAAGAACGTAAGCGAGGCCAAGGGAAAGCTGGAAGAGTACAGCAATCTGGCCGACCAGACGACCGCCGCCAATGCGGCACTGATCGATGCCCGGAAGGCTCACGAAGCGGCAGCCACGGCCTTCAACAATGCGTGCGCCGACTTCCTTCAGCTCGAGAACGAGGGTCTGGCGGCAGATGCGCAGAGACGGGCCGGCGGCGCCGCAATCGTCCAGAAAGCAGCTCGAATCAACGCGGTCCATGACGTTGTCGCCATGGGGAAGGACCTGCGGGCCGCAAGGTTCAGGTCCCAGGCGGAAAACAGCGCCGCAGTGATGCGGGACGGAATACAGATCTTCCAGCTCTATGACGTGAAGCTGAAAAGCATCGAAGAAACCGCGATGCAGACCGTGGAGAAGGAAAAGCTGCAGGCAGTACGGAAGGCCGCGACGGACTTCCTGGATTCCAGCAACGTCCTGCTCACCGGCACCTCCGCGCTGGAGGAGCTGAACAACAACCGGAACGATACCTCACAGGCCGTTCTGGAGACCGCGAAACAGTCATCGCAGGAAGGACTGAAGGATGCAGCAGCCATCACCGCGGTCACCGTATCCCGCCTGGTCACCGCCGCGCTCATGCTCGTGATCGGCGTCGGAGCGGCGCTCCTCATCGGCATTGCCGTGGCAATCGCAATTACCCGCGCAATCACCCGTCCCCTGTCAAAGGGTGTCGCATTCGCCCAGGTCGTGGCAGGGGGGGACCTCACGCAGCAGCTCGAGATCCGGCAGCATGACGAAGTGGGCGCTCTTGTGGAGTCCCTGAATATCATGGCGCAGAAGCTCAAGGCCATGCTGGGCTCCGTACAGGAGAGCGCCGCGCTGGTGGCGTCCTCCAGCGAGCAGATATCCACCAGCGCCCAGAAGCTGTCGGAAGGCGCGCAGAATCAGGCCTCGACTCTCGAAGAGACCAGTGCGTCCGTGGAAGAGCTGACATCCTCCATCGACCAGGTGAGCGCCCATGCGCAGTCGCAGTCCACGGCGGCAGAGGAGGGGGCGCGTTCGATGTCGGAAGTCAGGCAGTCCATCGAGGCGGTGTCCGCCAATCTCAGCGAGATCTCCGGGCTCGCGCGGACCTCCGTGGACAACGCCGTGGACGGGGCGAAGGCCGTCGACTCAGTCGTGCAGGGCATCAACATGATTGCCGAGAGCTCGGAGAAGATCAGCGGGATCGTGAATGTGATCTCCGACATCGCCGACCAGACCAACCTCCTGGCCCTCAACGCGGCCATCGAGGCGGCCCGGGCGGGCGAGCACGGCAGAGGCTTCGCGGTGGTGGCGGATGAGGTGAGCAAGCTCGCCGAGAGGAGCGCCTCCTCCACCAAGGAGATCGAGGGCCTCATCAAGGAGAGCGTGAAAAACGTGCAGGAAGGCGTGAAGACAGCCATGGGCTCGCAGCTTGCGATGGAGCAGATCCGCGCGGCTTCTCAGCGGGTGAATGAGATGATTTCCGGTGTTGCAGAGTCGATGGCCCAGCAGGTAGCGGCGATCCTTGCGCTTTCCCGGTCCCTGACCAGCGTCAGGGAAATGAGCATGAGCATTACCGCGGCCACGGAGGAGCAGTCGACGAACTCCCGGCAGGTTTCCAAGGCAGTTGAAAACGTGAACGAAATCACGCAGGCGGCGGCCAGTGCGTCCGAGGAAATGACAGCCTCCACCGTGCAGCTTTCCCTCATGGCACAGGAGCTGCAGAAGCTCGTCGGACAATTCAAGATAGCGCGGGAAGACGAAGAAAAGGGAGAACCGCTGGTTGGGGATTCATCGCCCGTTCTCGCCCTTGCCGCGGATGATTGAGAATGCCGACGCGCACGTGACGTGAAGCCGACAGCATCCTGCAGGGCCCGGTGACGACGGCGTGTCCTCTTCCGGGTGCGCTCTCCCTCCTGCTCAGCTCGCGAGCTGCCGTTGCTCCTGTGTGCAGCGGCACTCGGAGCAGCGCTCTACCATGTTCCTGGAAGCGTTCTTCCTCTGCTCCGGCAGTTCCCTCACACGTATCTGACGCCATGCCTTTGCCCTCATGATTTCCAGATAAAGCAGAGAGACGGGATCGCCCATGAGATACCACCCCCCCGGTCCTGAACAAACCGCAAGAGCCGGGTATGTCTCGAGGTCGCCCCTGCAAAAAGCGCGACGCCACGCCCCGGCAAGCCTGCGATGCAATGGAGGCAGGTGAGATACTTTCCTGCCCCTCGCGTCGATCATGCCGACAATCGCTTCAATGGAAATCATGACGCCGTCTTTCGTGGGCGTGGCGCCCTCCACGGCATTGGACGGCCGGTGCCGGCCCAGAAAGACGCCGCGCAGCAAGCGTACAATCGCTCTGCGGCGCGCGCGGCGGAACTCCCTGTCCGCCTCGTACTGGCTGTACTCCACGGCCCACACTTCCTCGAGTGTTTCCCTCATGAGCTGCCAGCTGGATTTTGAATCCTCACTCATGCTATCCTCCTTCAGCAATTGGCACCGGTTCCAATCCGATGCGAAAAAGATCATGCAGAGGCACGCGCAACGAGCTCGACAGGGACAGTCGTTGTCGTGATGATTCCCTTCTCGAGATATGTCACAAGGTCGCGCGCGAGGAGCTTTCCTGCCAGAGGTATCTGCTGACTGATCGTTGTAAGGGCGGGCGTCACATAGGACGCGATCGAGAGGTCGTCATATCCCACGACTGCGACATCCTCAGGAATTCTCCGACCCGCGGCCTGGAGCGTCCGCATTGCGGCGATTGCCATCAGGTCGCTGTTGCAGAAGACCCCGTCTATCCCCTGGTCGCGTTTGATGAGCTCTTCCATGACCCGGGCGGCGGACCTTTCCGTGTAGTCGCCGTAAGCAACGAGAACCGGTTCGACGGCCCGGCCCGCGGCCTCGAGCGCCGCCGCGTAGCCGCTGTGACGCGCCCGCACCTCTCCTTCCGTCTGTGTTCCCCCGATGAACGCGATTCGTCTGCGTCCGAGCGAGAGAAGCCGTTCTGTTGCAAGCTTTCCGCCCAGAAAATCGTCGCCACACACGGAGCAGTAGCCGCCGCGGCCCGGACCCCAGGCGACAAAAGGGGCGCCTTTCTTGAGGAGGAGATCGATATGGTTCCTTTTCTTGGTCGACGTCATCAGGATGAAACCATCCACTCGTCCGGTATCCATGAACTGCGCAACCCAGTCTTCGTCATTGGGATCGACATGGACCACAAGGAGACCGTAGCCCAGGTCGTGGAGGCCAACTGCAATTCCGCCCATGATCTCCAGGCAGAAGGGGTCCGAGATCGCGCAGCCGGTTTTGCCGTAGGCGTGGTTGACAAAAGCGATTGTATGGCTGGAGCGGAGCGAAAGATTGCGGGCTGCTGCACTTGGCCTGAAATCATGCTCCAGGGCAATGGCCCGGATTCGCTCCTTGGTCTCAGCTCTGGCGAACGGGCTGTCATTGAGTGCCCTTGAGACTGTCGATTTCGAGACACCGGCAATCCTGGCGATATCCGAAATAGATCGCAATTTCTCTTTTGCCATAGCGCCCTGCAACCGGTTCCAGACTACGCCATTTTGGAACCGGTGTCAAGGATTTTCGGTCAACCGGGCTTCGTCCCCATCGATCCGCGCGCAAGCATGACGTGAATCCTTTCTCGTGTTACACTGAGGGTGAGGGAGAGCGTCATGGCCAAGGGCCGGATCATGGTCGTGGAAGACGAGGGGGTCGTCGCCCTTCAGATCAGGGAGTCGCTGCAGAGCCTCGGATACGAGGTGCCCCTTGTCGCCCTGACCGGCGAAGAGGCCGTGGCCAGGCTGCTGGAAACCGAACCAGACCTCATCCTGATGGATATCCAGCTCAAGGGCGCGCTCAGCGGAATCGACACGGCGCAGCGCATCCGCAAGCGGCTCGACGTGCCTATCGTCTATCTCACCGCCTTCTCCGACGCGGAAACCCTCGTCCAGGCGCAGCTCACGGAACCTTACGGCTACATACTGAAACCTTTCGAAGAGAAGGGCCTGCACGCGATCATCCAGATGTCCCTTTTGAAGCACAGCCGCGCGCACAGCTTTCGGGAGAGCGGGTGGTGGATGTCCGCGGTGGCCGCAAGCATGGTGGAAGCGGTGCTCATCTGCGATCCCAAAGGGTATGTCAAATTCGTTAATCCCTCGACGGAAGTCCTGCTCGGCAGGCGCCAGCCGGACGTGCTCGAGAAAAGGCTCTCCGATCTCGTCCAGCTCATTGACGCGGAGACCCGGGCGCCTCTCCCCTTTCCGGTCACCGAGCCTCTTCTGGAGGGAAAGAGCACCATGCGCGGCAATTGCCGGCTGGTGACCGGAGAGGGCAGGGAGCTCCCGGTGGAGTTCAGCGCGTCGCCGCTCCGAAGCCCCGAGGGCACCCTCTTCGGGATACTCTTTGTGTTCCGCGAGACCGCCGAGCGCGAACGGATTCATGCGCTCGTGATGCATGAGATGGAGGAGCTAGCCCGGGTACAGAAGAAGTCGCTGCACGCGCGCGACACGCGCATTCCCGGCATTCGATATGACTCGCTCTCCCTGCCCACCTCGATGAGCGGCGGGGACGCGCTGGGCTGTTTCTCACTGGACGAGCAGCACGTGGCGTTCTACGCGCTGGACGTGATCGGCCAGGGAAACCTCTCGTCACTTTTTTCTCTGCTCCTGCAGACTCTTCTGACGCCCCACTTCGACAAGGGCGGGGTCCTTGTCGAGAAGAAATGGCCGGATCCCCGGCAGCGCGTTCTGAGTCCTTCCGAGGTGATCCAGGGGCTGAACAAGCGGTTTTTCATACAAGAGGACGCCCGACCGTACTTTACGATCGCCTACGGGGTGCTCGATCCGCGCACCGGAGCGGTCGGTCTGGTCCGGGCCGGTCATCCCTTCCCCCTGCTGCAAAAAGCCGGCGGTGCCGTGCATCTGCTGAAGCCTGAAGGATTCGCAGTCGGTCTCTTCGCGGGATCCGAGGTGGAGGCAGAGGAGCTGACCCTGCAGAAGGGGGACCGCCTGATCCTGTACTCCGACGGGCTGGTGGACTGCACGAACGCAAAGGGCGCCCGCTTCACCGAAACGCGGCTCATGGATCTCGTGAAGGCCGGCGCGCGTCTGCCGCTGACCGAGCTCGTGGAGTCGCTGCGCCAGCAGGTGGTGACATGGCGAGGGTCGAGTCCCTTCTCCGACGACGTGTCCCTGCTCGCCCTGGAAAGGGAATGAGACCGGATTTCAGCCCGACGGGAAGCTGATCGAAAAAGAGGCGCCGGGGCCTGGATTCATCGTGAGAGATCCCCTGAGCTGCTCCACGAGAATGTTCACGATGCGAAGACCCAGCGTGGCAGGATTGCGGATGTCGATTTCCCGCGGAAAGCCGACCCCGTCATCCCTGATCGTGAGCAGTACTCTGCCTGCCTCCCCGCGATGCAATGAGACGGAGATTATGCCCTGCCTTCCGCCGGGGAAGGCGTACTTCAGGGAGTTCGAGAGGAGCTCGTTGATGATCAGGCCGCAGGGCACGGAGACGTCCATGCTCAAAGCCATTTCCTCCACGTCTGTTTTCAGCTCGACGGATCCCGAGTTGCCCGCATAGGAATGGCGAAGGTGCGCGGCCAGGTCACGGACATACCCGGCGAAGCTGATTCCCCGTTCATCCCCCGAGGGGTAGAGCTTCTCGTGGATGAGCGCCATGGATCTGACCCTGTCACGGCTCTCCGAAAGCAGGGCCCGGGTCTTTTCGTCGTCCGTCGATCCTGCCTGCAGCGCGAGGAGGCTGGAAATGACCTGCAGGTTGTTCTTTACCCTGTGATGGATTTCCTTCAGGAGCACCTCCTGGCCCCGGATCTCCTCCGCCTTCTTCTGGGCCGTCACATCGCGGACCAGGACAATAGCCTCGTTCTCCCCGCTCGCTACGAATCTCTCTTCGAAGTGCCGCCTTCCCCCCTCCGCTTCGACGTGATACGACAGCACCTGCGGAATCCCCGTGTCGAGCGCGGCCTCCGTGGCGGCGATGGACCTGTCAAAGTACTCGGGGGAAATGAAGGAGTAGAGGGAAAGTATCTGCTCGGCGTCCTTGCCCACGAGATCCCCCGCGGTCTCCATGAGCGGAAGCTTGGCGGAAGAGCGCGCATCCAGGATCGTTCCGTCGCGCGTGACCCTGAATATCACGTCCGGAACCGCATCGAGGAAGGCGACGTTCCTGCGTTCGCTGACGCGCAGCTCTTCAGTGGAGCGTTCCAGGGCATCCAGCATTCCGTTGATCGCCGCCCCCAGATACGCGATCTGATCCTTGCCCTCTGCCGGGACGCGCCGGCCGGGGTCTCCGCCCGTACCGACGGCAAGCACCCCCCTGCTCAGGCGCAGGAGCCGTGAGAGGATTCTCGTCTCGATGAAGATCAGGACGACAGCCCCGAACACGACGACGATGACGAGCACCCACATATAGAAGTACTGCATTGTTCTTTCGGCCTGCATATGGATGTCCCGCGGCGCGGTCACGCGCAGCGCGACGATCGGCAGACCATCCACATCACGGATGGCCGTGTAGGCCGAGACCAGGTCTTCTCTTCTCCGGTCCAGGAAGGGCGGCGCACCGGGCGCGAGGGCGCGCACCGCGTCCGCCGTCTTCCGTTCGAGCCGCGGGCTGGCAAATGGCAGGACATCGAGGGAGATGCGCAGCCGCACCGCCAACTCGGCCGCTTCCCGGTCATCGAGGAAACGCCCCATGAGCAGCGCTCCCCTCACCGGTCCCAGGCCGAGACTGGTCCGGATGGGCCTCGAGACTGCCAGGAGGGGCCCTTCGGGAAGCGAAATGATGCCTTGCGCCGAACCATCAGTATCCGTGAAGCGCCAGAAGTCCGGGCGGGGCGCAAGCCACGAGACGAGCCCGCGCGGAACGTCCGCCAGCACGCGGCGTGAGGGCTCGAACGAGCGTCCGAAAACCATGCGCCCGTGCGTATCAATGAAGAGCACGACGCTGAGCCGCAGATTCTGGAAGAACACCTCGTCGATGTTCTCCTCGATGTAGCGCGGGCTCCTGTCCGCGACGAACGCATACGTGTCGTCCCACATCGCCCAATCGTTTGCGGTCCTGCTGAGGGAAGACATCTCCTCGACAATGGCGTTGGTGACCCTCTCCACGTCCCGTTCGACGTACCGCCTCTCCAGGCGGGCAAAGCTGTCCGAAAGCAGACTGCGGGTAACGGCGACGATGATGATCATCATCACCAGCAGTGTCCCGCCGATCACGAGGAGGATGATTCTGCGCATGGCGTGCCGATCAGCCTATACCCGACCATTGCAGCGGTCAAGCGTAGCCCTTCCGCGGTACCCCGCGGAGTTGGAGGGCGAGGTCGGCCGAGGCCAGGGGCTCCCGGCGCGCACGCGCGCCTGCCGCCCTACGGATGGCCGAAAGGCCGACCCGTAGCCAGGGAGTTCCCGGCCCCCCGCCGGTCGCCCCATGGAGGGCCTTTTTCCCATTGGTCGCAGGCTGACTGCACGCTACATTAGAGTTGTGAAGTACAACAAGAAGCTCGCCCGGAAGGGCATCATCGTTCTGCTCGTCATCATTGCCTCAACCGTTGCCCAGGGTGCTCCGGCTGATCCGTCGCGCGTCCCGCAGCCTTCGCCGGGATTTCGATTTGCGCTCGATCCACTCGCTGACGCGGCCTTGATCGGCGGAAGTCTCGCACTTTTCGGCGGGAGCCTCCTCCTGGAGCCGAGAAAACCGAAGCCGGACAGCGCGGCAGTGGACTCTTCGACAATTCCCTTCTTCGATCGCATCTACCCATCGAATCCGTCGTCCACTCTGAGCAGCGTGGGCGATGGCCTTGCCATTGCCTCGGCCGCCCTGCCTGTCGTGCTTCTCTTCGGAAGAAGCGGAGATGAAATCCTCACGCTGGGTGTCATGTACATCGAGACTCTTGGGCTCGGGTATGGCCTCGATTCCCTGCTGAAATCGGTTGTCGTGCGCTATCGTCCTTACGCCTACTCCTCGTCGACGCCTGCGGACTTCTCGAACAGCGAGATCACCGCCTCCTTCCCTTCGAGCCACTCCACCCTCGCCTTTTCCGCAGCGGTGTTCACCGGATATATTTTTGGCGAGCTCAATCCCGATTCGAATATGAAGGCATGGGTCTGGACGGCAGGGCTCGGCGTTGCGACTGTCGTGTCGGTCCTCCGTGTTGCGTCGGGCGATCATTTTGCGAGTGACGTGGTGGCGGGCGGCGCTATCGGGGCGGCGAGCGGGTTCCTGGTCCCGTTTCTCCACGAACGATTGCACGCGGCAAAGACGCAATCGAATGCGGCAGTATCGAGCGTCGCGCTCGAGCCGACCGCGGGCGGGATCTCCTTGAGGCTGAGTCTCCGGCCCTGACGCGGGGTGGGAAGCCCTGAAAAGCCGGCGTAAAATGCCACGGGGTACCGTGGCCGGGCTAACGCGAGAGGAGCACCACGGTGGATCGTGCCTCGAGCCGGCACGTCTCCCGATTCAGCCGCTCCTCCTCGCCCGGCGCGACAATGTCGCGCGGCGACGGCAGAGCCGGTGTCGATGGCCTTGTACCATCCCTCTTTGCCCTGCGGGATCGGCGCGAGGGTGAAGAGGACCTCCTCCTTCGACGCATTGAACATGATGAGGATGTCGTTGTCGTCCCGATCCGCGTCGATCTCGGACTTGTTTCCATCGATCACCAGCGCGAGGGTCCGACGCGCCGGCGGCCCAGTCCGCCGGCTCCGCCTCCTCGGTCAGCCACGTAATGTCGGGAATGGTCGTGTGCGCCGAGTTCTTTCCATCGTAGAACTCGGGCCGCAGGAATGCGGGATGGCGCAGGCGGAATCTGATGAGCTCCCTGCAGAAGCGATGGATATCCGCATGTCGACGCAGGAATCGCCAATCGTACCAGGAGATTTCATTGTTCTGGCACCACGGGTTGTTGTTGCCTCGCTGTGTGCGGCGGAGCTCGTCGCCTCCCAGGATCATCGGCGTGCCGAGGGAAAGGAGGAGGGTGGCGAGGAAGTTCTTCACCTGCCTGTTCCTGACCGCCTCGATCAGCAGGGTCCTCGGTGGGGCCTTCGACTCCGTAGTTTGCGCTCTGATCCGGCGTGGCGCCGTCCTTGTTTTCTTCTCCATTCTCCTCGTTGTGCTTCTTCTCGTAGCTGACCAGGTCGTTGAGCGTGAATCCGTCGTGGGAATCGATGAAGTTGATGCTGTGAAACGGCTTCCTGCCGTCACGCAGGTACAGGTCCGAGCTGCCCGCGACGCGTGTCGCCAGGCGGCCGACCATCTCCCCATCCCCGCGCCAGAACCTGCGCACGTCGTCGCGGAACTTGTCGTTCCACTCCGCCCACCTGCCGCCGGGGAACCATCCCACCTGGTATGCGCCGGCCGCGTCCCACGCCTCGGCAATGATCTTCGTGTGCCGCAGAACCGGGTCCTCCGCGATGCGCTCCAGGACGGGCGGGTTTTCCATCAGGTTGCCGTCCGGGTCCCGGCCCAGCACCGAGCCGAGATCGAAGCGGAAGCCGTCCACGTGCATCTCCATCACCCAGTAGCGCAGGCAGTCCAGCGATGAGCGAGCGCACGATGGGGTGATTGCAGTTCATGGTATTTCCGCACCCGGTGAAGTTGCGGTAGCGGCGCGGGTCCTTCTCGTCCAGCATGTAGTAGATGGAGTTGTCCCACCCGCGGAAGCACAGCGTCGGGCCGGACTCGTCGCCCTCCGCCGAGTGATTGAACACCATGTCGAGAATGACCTCGATGCCCGCCGCGTGCAGCTCCCGCACCATCTCCTTGAACTCGGTCACCTGCTGACCCAGCGCGCCGGCGCTCGAGTAGCGCCCCTTGGGAGCGAAGAAGGTGATGGTGTTGTAGCCCCAGTAGTTCTGCAGCCGCTCGCCCGTGACGGGATTCACGCGCGTGTTTTCCAGCTCGTCGAACTCCTGCACGGGCAGGAGCTCCAGCGAGGTGATCCCCAGCTCGGTGAAGTAGGGTATCTTCTCCGTCACTCCCCGGAAGGTGCCGGGGTGGGCGACTCCCGAGCTGGGGTGCAGCGTGAGGCCGCGCACGTGGGTTTCATAGATCACGCTGAAGCGCAGGGGCCGGTTCAGAGGCTTGTCGCCCTTCCAGTCGAACTCATCCGAGATCACGATGCCCTTGGGCATGCCTTCGACTGTCGGAAGTGGTGGACATGCGCGGGCCCCTGTCCTTCGCGGCAGGCTCGTCACCGCGGGCATCGGCCAGGTTCCACGTGAAGTTGCCCGTGACTGCCTTCACGTACGGATCGAGAAGGAGCTTGTTGCGATTGTACCGGTGTCCCTTTTCCGGCTGGTAGGGGCCGTCGACGCGGTAGAGGTAGCAGGTACCGGGGCCCACGCCGTCCACCTGCGCGTGCCAGACGTCGCCTGTCCTGTTGAGCCGCGGGTCCAGGGCGATTTCATGCGCCGGGGCGGAGTCACGAGGATTGGTAAAAAGCAGCAGCGACACCGCGGTGGCGTGCCTGCTGAAAACGGAGAACAGCGTCCCCCTGCCGTTCGGCGTGGCCCCGAACGGCAGGGGCTTGCCGGGAGAAACACGTACGAGCGGCGCGGTGATCGTTTCCTCCCTGTGTTCCCGGCCCGTTGTCATGCCTGCGGGCCGCTGCCCGCCAGGCCGATCTCTTTTGCCACTGCGCGCATGCCCATGATCGTCTCGGTGATGAGCGCGCCGAGCTCGACGCCCATCATCGCGGCGCCTTTTTCTATCACCGACCTGTTCACCCCGGCAGCGAAGCGCGCGTCCTTCCACTTCTTCTTTACCGAGGATGCCTCCATGTCCAGGACGCTGCGCGAGGGCCGCATGAGCGCCGAGGCCTTGACCAGACCCGTCAGCTCGTCCACCGCGTACAGTACCTTCTCCATGCGCTCCCGCGGCTCGACATCGGAGCAGATCCCCCAGCCGTGGCTCACCACGGCGCGGATGTAGTCCTCGGGCCATCCCGCCTCGGCCAGGATCTCGGGGCTCTTGCGGCAGTGCAGCTCGGGAAATCGCTCATAGTCGATGTCATGCACCAGGCCGATGATACCCCACTTCTCCTCTTCCTCTCCGTACGTGCGCGCCATGTGCCGCATGACGGCTTCTACCGACAGCGCGTGGGCGAGAAGGCTCGCCGTGGCATTGTATTGCAGGAAGAGCGCAAGGGCTTCGGCACGGGTCGGCCTGTGTGTCTCGGAAGGCATGGCGGGAATTGTAGCGGTCCGGCGCGGCCCGGGCAAGAGCGCGTGCTGCGGTGCCTTGCACGAATGCCACGGCGTACCGCGGCTGCCGCACCCTGCATGATACTCCGTGCAGGTCAGCGGATTTCGGCGCTCGATTGCTTAGCAGGGCGCGGGTGAGTATCTTAGGAATCGGAGAGGCACATCGTGGGCACGCACGCGGGGGGCGAGAATCATCTTCCCGGCTCTTTTTTCGAGCTTATCCGCGTTTCGGACATGCCCGTGCTGGTCGATTTCTGGGCCGAATGGTGCGGCCCCTGCCGGACGGTGTCGCCCGCAATCGAGCGAATTGCCCGGGAATACGCCGGTCGGGTGCTCACCGTGAAGGTGAACATTGACCACAAGCCGAATGTCGCGACGGCCTACGGGGTCGAGGGTATCCCCACCATCATGCTCTTCTGGAGGGGAGAGTGCCACATGAGACTCACCGGGGCATATCCCTACGAGGCCATACTGCAGAACATACAGGAGAACTGGCCCCAGGAGGCGGGCCCGGGCTCCTGAGACGCTTCAGGTGATTCCCCTGATCTCCACGAGCGCGGCCCGGGCCGCGGCTTTTCCGGCAGAGGATTGCAGCCATCGCCCCAGCGGAAACTTCGGCCCGACGAGCAGATCCAGCGTCCACCCGTCGCGGGTCTCCGCGCACGTCCCTTCCATCAGCATTCTCTTCTTCAGCGACTTTTCGGCCGGCACCAGTCTCTGCGCGCCGCCCGCGCGGAAAAGGGTGACGGGCGCATGCGCGTCCCGGAGAAACGCCGCGAGATTCTCCGGCGCGTGAGGGAAAAGCGATGAGGGAAGCTCCACGCGCATCCTCAAGCCTCGAAAGGCCCCCGGCTCCCAGTCCTGGACGATAGGGCCGAACGTGCCGCCTTCAGGCTCCTGTATTCCCGCCAGCTCGTCCGTATCCCACGCGGTGACAGCCGCGACGGTGTGCCCGTACCAGGGTGTCTCTTCACCGAGTATTCCCGAGGCATCAACAAGGACCTCCCTGACCTCGAGGACGTTCGCGAGCTGGGCCGGTTTTCTTTCGAGCAGCTTTCTCATGAGCCAGGCCTCGGCCCATCGAGTGCCCAGACCTGCGGCCTCCCGGGGGATGCTCACCCTCATGAATACAGGCCGCAGGTGATGCTTCCTGCTCATGAGCGACGCGAGGCCGCCGACCGCCTTTGCAGAATCCGCCGCGTACGTCCGCGTTATTCCCGCGCCGGCCCCGGCCCTGCGCGGGCTGCGCGTGCAGCCGGGACACATTGCGCATTCGTGCGATCCTTCCACCCCCCTGCGGCAGTAGCCGGCGTCCCGCCCTGCTTTTGCCTCTTCGTACTGGGCATGGAGTGATGCCGTTGTCTGCTCGTCTTCCAGGAAGGGGAAGGCGAAGAGACGGCTCCGCGGCTTCTCCCCCTCAATCTCGACGCTGTGGGTGACACGCCATGCGCTGACCTGGGGGCCGGCCTCCCGCGGCAACCCTCTCTCCGCGATGCATCCTGCCTCCGCAATCCTTTCGAGAAGGGCGTGCAGCGAGTGCCCGCCCAGCGCGAATGCCTGGGTCGCTTCGTATTCGGCCCAGGGCATTGCGAGCCTGAATTCGAACCCATTGGTCTCACAGATCGATTTCGCCCGTCCGGCCGCCTGCCGCCACGCCCGCTCATCCAGAACGGGCGGATCGTATCGCAGGGGGGTGAACGGCATGCGGACGAGCAGGCCGAAGCTGAAAAGAATGCGCGGCGGCGAATCGGATTTCATGCGGAGCTGCTTCATCCATTTCATGAAATCAGCGAACTCTTCGAAGTCCCGGTTGCTTTCGCGCCCGGTGAGCAGGTAGAAGAGCTTCAGCTCGCGCGTCCTCCGTGCGTGAAGGGCTTCCAGCACGCCGCGGATATCCGCGTCGTCGAGGCTCTTCTGCAGAAACCGCCGGACGCTTCCGCTGATCCCTTCGATGCCGAGGGTAAAGCTCGTCTTGTCTGCGGCAAGCTCCAGATCCAGGAGTCCCGGCGTGCGCGCAAGAATGTCCACGCGCTGGCTCATCAGGTTCACCCGGTGGAAAAGAATGTTGAGATCGTGCAGGAGAGCGGCAATCTCGGAATGCGTATTGAAGTTGAAGCTTTCGATCTCGAGGGTGTCCGCCCCGGTGCGCAGCTTCAGCTCACGCGCCGCGCGGAGTATGACGGAGCCGGGGACCTCGCGGAATGGCTTTCTGTCGTGGCCTTCGTAGCAGAAGGAGCAGAAGCACGGGCATCCCCGGGTGATCGAAAGCCGGGCGGTCGCGGCTTCAGCTCCCGGCAGGATCGGCGCGGCAAGGCCCTCCTGGCCGGTATCGGAATCAGCGCAGGCGGTCTTTCCCACCCGGACCGCGAAGCTCCCGGCGGGCCACAGCCCCGGCACCTCGGCGGCGATACGGTTCATGCGCTCCCGCTTCCGCAGACCGGCCAGTGCGCGGCTCATGCGCGCGATCCTGCTCACGCTTCCCTCACCCTCTCCAAAGAAGACCGCGTCCGCCATGCAGTCCCCGCTCTCGGAGACGAGCGCATGGGCGGCGGTGCCGTTGGATCCGCCGAGGATGAGGGGCGGCCACTGCTCGCCGCGGGCCCCGGCCCACAACGGGATTCCCGAGTGCGCCAGAAGGAACGGCAGGTTCACCTGTTCGAGAAGCCACGCGTTGGACACCAGCACCAGGTCGAAGTCTTCGACGGACCGATGAGACTGGGTTCCGATGAGAAGGGGAAGACCCGCCTCCTCGAAGAGGCGCGCGTCTTCGGCGCGCGGGAGGAACGCCATGTCGATGAATGCATCGGGCAGAGCCGCACGGACCTCGCGCGCCAGAAACGCGTGGGGCGTGGATCGCTCGACATCGGCGAAGCGTGAGAGGCGCAGGACGAGCGCATGAAAGCTGCTTTCTTCCCAGGGCAGGTTGCCGAATGTGGGATTGGCCAGATAGAGGCGAAAGTCCCTCACGCGGTGAAGTGATTGGCGGAAGTACTCATTGTACAGAGGCATGCAGGCTCCTTACTGTAGCCCGGAACCTCCGGCCGATGGAAGGGGAGCTTGCGCGATGCATCAAACAGGACTATGCTCGGTGATCTTTTCGCAACAAGAAGGAGACGCGATGAAAAGGGTTCTCTCGCGCCTTGCGCCTCTGCTCATGATTCTGGCAATTCTCGGCTGCGGTCCGGCAGCCGTCGTGGACAAGAAGATGGTGCAGATGACCTACACGGGAACACTCCCCGACGGGACCGTCTTCGGAAAGTCGGAGCCGGACAAACCCATCGAGTTCATGATCGGCGCCGGGAAAATGATTCCCGCGCTGGAGAAGGGGATCATGGGCCTGAAGGTCGGGGCCAAGAAGAAGATAGAGGTCAAGGCAGCGGATGCATACGGGGAGTATGACGCGAGCGCGGTCCAGGAAGTTCCCAAGGAGCAGTTCCCGAAAGAGCTCCCGCTCACAGTGGGTCAGCTGTACAGGGTCCAGACACCACAGGGACCGCTCACGGTGACGATTATCGCGGTCAAGGACAAGACAATCTCCGTGGACTTCAACCATCCCCTCGCCGGCAAGGATCTCACGTTCGATGTCGAGATCATAAAGATACGTGATGCCACGAAGGCGGAGCTCGCCGAGGCCTTCCCTGCCCTGGAACGCCCCGCGGCAGGGCCATCGGCCCCGCAGGGCTCCAAGTAGGGCCGAACTTTACTCGCGCCCGGCTATTCCCTATACTGCCGGGCGATGTCTCTGCGCGTTTTTCTCACCGCCGATCTTCACCTCGGGATGAAATTCGCGCAGTACCCCGCGGCGCACGCGGCGCTCGAGGAAGAGCGCTTTCTTTGTCTTGAGCGCATGGTCGCGGCGGCAGGCGAGAGCCGCTGCGATCTCTTTGTCATTGCGGGGGATCTCTTTCACCGAGTGTCCATGACGAAACGGGACACGGAGAGAGCCGCCCGGGCGCTTCGTGCCTTTCCCGGGAAGTGCGTTGCGGTGCTCCCCGGCAATCACGACTACTACTCATCAGACGACGAGCTCTGGCCCCGGTTCCGCGATGCAAGCGGGGATTCTGTTCTTTTCCTCGACCAGCAGCGACCCTACCCGCTCCGTGATTACGAAATCGATGCGTGCGTGTACCCGGGGCCGTGTCTTTCCATTCACTCCGCGGCGAGCGCCGTTGGGTGGGTTCGCGGTGCCGCCCGGGAGGCCGCCTTCCGCCACCACATCGGAATTGCGCATGGAAGCCTCGAAGGGGTCTCACCGGATTTCACCGAGAGCTACTTTCCCATGAAGGTCGCGGACCTTCTCTCTTCCGGCATGGACGCGTGGCTGCTCGGACACACGCACGTGCGCTATCCCGCGCTGCCCTCGCGTCAGGACAGGATCTACTACCCCGGCACCCCGGCGCCCGACGGATTCGATTGCACGCACGCAGGCTCCGCCTGGCTGATCGAGCTGGGCGACAACAGGGAGGTTTCCGCGCAGCCGCTCAGCACGGGCGCTATCCGATTCGAGGATCGCACCCTGGAGGTGAAGGGCGCCGAGGACCTGGCCGCGCTGGAGGAGGCCGGCGGCCCTGCAGGCGCCGCTCAATCCGCCGGATACGGGAGTACCCGTTCGGGGAATACCCCGTACGGCGGCGCCATTCAATCCGCCGGGTACGGCGGCGCCATTCAATCCGCCGGGTACGGCGGCGCGGCGGATAAAACCCTGCTCAGGCTGCGGCTGAAAGGTCGCGTCACGAGGGAGATCCTCTCGAGTATCGGTCCTTTTCGCGCGCGCATGGCGGAGCGGCTGATGCACCTGGAGCTCCGCACGGAGGATCTCCGCGAAGCGATCACCCGTGAGGCAATCGACAGGGAGTACCCCGTGGGATCCTTCCCCCATGCGCTGTTGTCTCAGCTCGCCGAGGAAGGCGAAGCGGAGGCTCTGCAGATTGCGCACGAGCTGCTGCAGGAGCTGCTTCCGTGATCGTGCGCCGCCTGCGGGTCTTTCCCTTCGGCTGTTTCGATGACAAGGAAATAGTCTTTGCTCCGGGATTGAACGTGATCCTCGGGCCCAACGAAGCGGGCAAATCGACGCTCTTCAACGCGGTGAAGAGCTCCTTTCTGCGGACGAGACTCACAAAGCCGAAGTTCGCCCAGTTCATCGAAAGGTTTCTGCCCGCCGGCGGTGGAGACATCGTCCGCCTGGAGGTCGAGTTCACGGCGGCGGACGTCACGTGGGTTCTCAGGCGCAGATGGGGTCACGCGCCTGCCTCGGAGTTGACGGGGCAGGGAAGAGGCACGATCGGGGACGACGACGCCATCGCAGAAAAGCTCGAAGCGCTGCTTCCGGCAAAGCAGGGGACCTTCTGGAAAGTGCTCATGACAGGGCAGAGCGAGCTCGCCGCGACCCTGGATTCGCTGCGGAAGGAGGGCAGGGAGGCGCTTGCGGATCTGACCGACATGCTGCGGCGCGCGGTGCTGGCCACTGGAGGCGTACCGGTGGACAGGTTCCTCGACCTCCTGGGGGAACGGCGCGACGAGGCCTTCTCACGCTGGGACCGGGCGCGTGCCGGTCCCGAAGGCAATCACGGCATCGAGAATCCCTGGAAGAACAGGATCGGAACGATCCTTCAGGCCTGGTACGAGACGGAGACGGTCAAGAGGAGCGGGAAGAGCGCCGAGGCATACGAGTCCGGGCTTGATGCCGTCAACGGCCGGCTCCGGGCAACGGCTGCCGAGCTTGCGCTGCGTGAGGCCTTTGTTTCCGGGAACGAGACCGCGGCCCGGGATGCGCGGGAGCGGCGCATCCTCGACGCGGAGCTGAAGTCGGTCCGGCAGGAGATGGAGGCTCTGCGCAAGGTATCGCTGGAATGGCCCGTTGCCGCCCACAAGGCCCGGGAGCTGGAGAAGGCCCTGGCTGAGGGGGAAGCCGCGCGCGGGCCGCTCGGGGAGGAGCTCCTGGCCGCGCAAAAGGCGGAAGACACGCGGGGCCTGAGGGACAAGCTCGCGCGCGTGCTGAAGAAGGAGGCGCAGCTCGAACAGGCGCGCGGGAGGCTCGCCGCTCTGCCCCGGCTCGACAAGACCGCGCTGGAGGAAATCCGCGGAGCTTCGACGCTGCTCGAAAAGCTGCAGGCCGGCGTGGAGGCGGGCAGGCTCGCCGTGACCGTGGTCGGCAGGGCGGGTGTCGAGCTCGTCGTGCAGGAAGATTTCGATCCGGAGACCAGGAAAATGCTCGGCCCCGGCGAGACCGCCCGGCTGCAGGCCGGCGGACGTGTGCGGATCGTGCATCCCGACATGGAGATCGAAGTGAGGTCGGGGGACGTGGACTCCCTTGCCCGGGCTGAGAAAGCGGGCGCTGCCCGGCGCGCGCTGGAGGCACTGCTCGCGCGTCACGGGGTGCCCGACACCGCCGAGGCGGAAAAGCGCAGCCGTGCATATGAAGCAGGCGCCGTCGAGGTCGAATCCGCGGCGAAGAACCTTGAGGAGGAGCTTGCAGGGGAATCCCTTGCGGAGATCAAGATGCGTGTCGAGGCGCTCGGTCAGGCGGCTGTCACCCGGCCCCTTGCGGCGATCGCCTCCGCGCTTGCCACGCTCCAGGCGCAAAGTGGAGCGCGGTCCAGCGAGCTTGCCGAGATCCGCAGGAGGATGGGGGACTGGGCATCGGATTTCGGCACGCCGGAAGAGCTCCTCGACAGGCTCGCGGGTGCGAAAAGCCGCGAATCCGGTCTTGTCGGCCGGCTTTCCCGATCATCGCCGATGCCGGCAGGGTTTTCAGACGCCGAGTCTTTCCTGCGGGATTTCGAATCGGCGCAGAAAAGGCTTGCGGACCTCAGGGTGGAGCTGAAAGGACTCGAGGGGCAGAAGAATGCACTCGTGGACAAGGCGCCGGATCAATCGGCGGAGGAGCTTGCCGGCCAGGCGAGGGACGCGGAAGAGGCCTTTCAGATCGAGCTTCGGCGCGGCGCGGCGCTGGAGCGCATCGATGCGGTTGCCCGCAGCCTGCTCGGAGAAAACGCCTCTTCGATATACGACGGCATGCGCGCCGAGCTGGAGAAGCTGATCGCCGCCATGACCGGTGGCCGCCACCTCTGGGTCGAGATGGACGGCTCCCTGCCGCGGGCGCTTGCGGACGGCAAGGGCGCCCGCATCGGCTGGGAGCTGCTTTCCGGGGGCACCAGGGACACGCTGGCTCTTGCCCTGCGGCTGGCCATGGCGGCATATTTCCTGCAGGGTTCCGACGGCTTCATGATGATGGACGATCCCCTGGTGGACATGGACCCCACGCGGCGAAGAGCCGCGGCCCGATGCCTTGCCTCTTTCGGTTCGGCCCGGCAGCTCATCCTCTTCACCTGTCACCCGTCAACGGCGGAGGTGTTGGGCGGAAACTTGATCCGACTGTGAGCCGGCCCGAGCCGCGCCCGGTCCGACTCTCCCTGTCTTCCGCCTCCACGGCCTTCTCGGCCGCTTCCAGGTGCCGCGCAAAGTCCAATGGATCGACCCGGTTCTTCTTTCTGTTCTCATTGAGGTACCTCGAGATGCCCGGACGCGTCGTGCGCGCCCCGGTCCACCAGCG
This sequence comes from uncultured Spirochaetota bacterium, assembly GCA_963734545.1. Taxonomy (GTDB): domain Bacteria; phylum Spirochaetota; class Spirochaetia; order SZUA-6; family Fen-1364; genus Fen-1364. Next base: position 528,721 of record CAVTHO010000005.1, read on the forward strand.
CCCGCAGCTCCTGCCGGGACGCCACGTTTCCGGGAGGAACGTCGTGCTGACGCCCATAGTACTCGCGGGCATACCACAGGATTTTCGCCAGCCTCCGCTGGTGACCGCGCAATGAGTTGAATCCGGGGATGCGGGTGAAGTTGGCCAGCGGGTCCCACGCGCGTTCGGCAGTCTGCAGCGCGAGGTTGCGCGCCTGGAATTCCGCCATGAGCCCCTTCCGCGCGACTTCCGCCATCAGCTCGTCGGCCAGATCAAGCAGGTGCACCACGTCGGATATCGCATAGTCGAGCATCGCGCGGGAGAGCGGACGGCGGAGCCAATTGGATTTCTGGAACTTGTCCTTGGCCGACGCCGAACCTCCCTGCCGCGTGAGAGCGTGCAGCCCTCCGGGCTTCTGGAGCAGCCTCGCCGCGATTGCCACATCGAGCAGGGGGCCCGGACGGATGTCCAAAGCGTGCTGGAACGACAGAAGATCGTTCGCCGCGTCGAACCACACCTTCAACCAGGCCGACTCTTCGAGGAGTGCCTTCAACAGCCTGGTGTTCCGGATTGACCGCGCATCCACCACCCAGCCGTGGTCCCCGTCGAAGAGCTGGATCAACGCGACGTGGATGCCATAGCTGTGGAGGTTGTTCTCCCCCTCGACGTCGACCGCGAGCCGTGGGTATCCGGCGCGCGCGAGGCGGGCAACGAGTCCCTCCAGCTCGCCGTCGGATTGTATGAAATCGTACGGGATCATTCTGTGATTTCCGCCTGCTCAATCATAGCATCCCGAGACCCGCACGCACAGAGCGCTCGATTCGTCATGCACGCGCGTGCACTTGACTTTCAGATTCCCCGGTCCTATACAATGTCCCTACACCACATCAGCTCAGGGGGAATCCATGAAAGCGGGCTTCAATCTCTTGCTCTGGACGTCTCACGTGACCGAGCAGCATTTCCCGCTTCTGCAGAAGCTGAAGAAAGCGGGCTACGACGGAGTGGAGATCCCCATCCTGGAGGGCACGCCGTCGCACTACGCGAAGGTCCTGAAGGCCGTTCGCGACAACGGTCTGGCGTGCGCCGTGGTGACCAACATGCCCGATGCGGCGCACAATCCCGTGAGCCCCGAGAAGAAGCCAGCGGGACAATGCGCTGGATTTCATGAAGAGGGTCATCGACTGCACGCATGCGCTGGAAACTGACCTCCTGTGCGGGCCTTTCTACCAGCCGGTGGGCCTGTTCACGGGTACCGGGCCGACGGACGAAGAGAAGCGGCGCGCCGCGGAGCACGCGCGCGCAGTCCGCCGAATATGCCGCGCCGGCCGGCATCACCCTCGCCGTGGAGTTTCTGAACAGGTTCGAGGCGTACGTTCTCACCACCATGGACGGAGTGGCGGAGCACGTGAAGAGCGTGGGCATGCCCAACTTCAAGGCCATGTTCGACACGTTCCACGCCAACATCGAGGAAAACGATCCCGTGGCGAGCATCCGCGCGCACCGGGGCATCATCACGCACATGCACATCTCGGAGAACAACAGGGGCGTGCCGGGTCGGGGCCACAACGACTGGAAGGGCATATTCAGGACGCTTCGCTCCACCGGCTATGACAACTGGCTGACGATCGAGGCGTTCGGCAGGGTGCTGCCCGCGTTCGCCGCGGCCACGCGGATCTGGCGGGACATCTTCGAGAGCCCCGAGGCGCTGTACACGGAGGGGATCAAATTCATCAGGCAGCAGTGGGACGCTGCTGCCTGACGGTGAACAGACAAGGAGCAATACATGGGTAAGAAAATCGCGATGATCGGCGCGGGAAGCGTCGTGTTCTGCAAGACCCTGATGGCGGACATCATGGCCACCCCCGCGCTGGAAGGCAGCGAGTTCGCCTGATGAGCCGCACGGAGCCGAAGCTGCGCGCAATGGAGGAGTTCGGGAAGCCGGATGCTCAAGGACAACGGCGTGAAAGGCAAGGTGTGGGCCACCCTGGACAGGAGGGAAGCGCTGAAGGACGCCGACTTCGTCGTCGTCATGATCCAGGTGGGCGGCGTGGAAGCCTTCGAGATCGACTGGAAGATCCCCCTGAAGTACAAGGTGGACCAGTGCGTGGGAGACACGATGGGGCCGGGCGGTGTCTTCCGGGCCATGCGGTCGCATCCCGGTGCTCCTGGAGATTGCGCGCGACATGAAGGAGGTGTCCAGGCCGGGAGCGATCATGCTGCAGTACGCCAACCCGATGGCGGGCAACTGCCTTGCCCTGGGAAAGGCGAGCGACAGTGTCCTTCGTCGGGCTCTGCCACGGCGTGCAGACCACCATCGAGCAGATTGCCCAGTTCATCGACGTGCCCAAGGACGAGATCCAGTCTACACCTGCGGCGGCATCAACCACATGGACTGGTTTCTCACCCTCACGCGAAACGGAGAGGACCTGTACCCGAAGCTGGCCAAGGCCATCGAGAAGCCCGCCATCTACAAGAGCGAGAAGGTCAGGGGCGAGGTGTTCCGGCACTTCGGCTATTTCATGACCGAAACGACCGGTCACCTGGCCGAGTACGTTCCCTGGTTCCGCAAGAGCAAGGCCGCGCTGGACATGTACTGCGACGAGCCGGGGTTCGGCGGCCAGAGCGGCGCATACTTCAACTGGTGCGACACGGTGGCGAAGAAGCTACGAGGGAAAGAACCAGCTGGACTGGGAGTCGACGAAGCTCGGAGCCGCGGAGCGTGGAGTACTGCTCGTACATCATCGAGGCGGTGGCCACCGGGAATCCCGTTCAAGTTCATGGGCAACGTGCGCAACGACGGCTACATCGACCAACCTCCCCTCGGACTGCTGCGTGGAGGTCCCCACGTTTGCGGATGAAACCGGCCTGCACCCGATGAGGATCGGGAGGCTGCCGACCCAGTGCGCCGCGCTGTGCATGACGAACGTGAACGTCCAGCTCCTGGCCGCCGAGGCCGGCGATCAACGGCGACACCGAGGCGCTCGTGCAGGCAATCGCCATGGACCCGCTGACCGCGGCGGTGTGCACGCTGAAGGAGATCCGGGACATGACCGCGGAGATGCTCGAGGCCGAGCGGCGGTGGCTGCCCCAGTTCAAGGGAAAGAAGGTGACGCCGAAGCCGGCCGTGCATATCCCCGCGAACGTGAAGGCCATCGACCTCGCGCAGGACCCGGCGCAGGCCATCCTGAAACGATTCATGGACCTGGCGGCGGAAAAGAAATAGCCGCCTCCCCGATCTTGAACTGCGCGGTCATCTGCTGCAGTTCCTGCGCGAGGCCGGCCAGCTCCGCCGTGGCGGCGGACATTTCCTCCGCCGCTGAGGCGGCGGTCTGCGTCACCTCGTTCACGTTCTCCACCGCGTGGGAGACCTGCCGGGCATTGGTCGTCTGCTCCTCGGCGGCCGCTGAGATGCTCTGGCTCATGTCGCTCACGCTCTCCAGGGCCCTTGTCAGCTCCTTCACCGCGCCGACCTGCTGCGACATCGAGTCCGACAAGTCCGCGATCATCGCCTGCACCATCTGCGAAGCGGTACGGATCTGCTCCATGGCCGCCTGCGACCCCTTTGCCGTCTCCACTCCGCGGGTGACATTCTTCGTGCTTTCCCTGATGAGGCTTTCGATCTCCTTGGTCGAGGTGGAGCTGCGATCGGCGAGCTTGCTCACCTCGTCCGCCACCACGGCAAAGCCCCGCCCGTGTTCCCCCGCGCGCGCCGCCTCGATGGCGGCGTTGAGGGCCAGCAGATTGGTCTGGTCGGCGATGTCGGAGATGACGCTGATGATTCCTCCGATCTTCTCCGAGCCTTCCGCGATCAGGTTGATCCCTTCCACCACCTCGCTGACCGCCCTGGCTCCCTGCAGGGCGTTGTCGACCGACCTGCCGGCCAGCCCCGCGATCTCGGCGAGGTTCTTCGATACATTTTCGATTGTCTGGTTCACCTGTTCCATGGAGCTGGTTCCCTGCGCCACGGCCCGCGCCTGTGACTGGGCATGCGCGGCCACCTGGTCCACGGATGCAGTAAGCTCCTCCACTGAAGCGCTCGTCTCCTCCAGCGTGGACGCCTGGCTCTGGGCGCCCTCCGCAAGCTTCTGCGCGCTCGAGGTGATCTGCTCGCTCGAGGAGGCCACCTGCTCGGAGCTCCTCTGGATGGTCGCCACCATGTCTTTCAGCCGGGCGGACATGGAGTTCAGCGCCTCCGCGAGCTTGCCCACCTCGTCGCGGCGGTGGATGGGAAGTTGCTGCGTGAAGTCGCCTGATGCCACCAGCTCCGCAAAAGCCACCCCCCTTGCCAGGGGGTTGGTGATGGTGCGGGAGAAGAGAAAGAATATGAGAAAGGCGATGACAAGGGCCGCCGCTGCCACGAGCAGGGTAAGGTTCCTCACTTCGTCCGCCGGGGCCAGGTATTCGGAGTCGGGGAGGGTGAGTCCGACGCTCCACCCGGTGGTCTTCACGGGCGCATAGCCCGCGGTCCTCGGCACACGCTGGAAGACGTAGTTCTGAACGCCGCTCTCCCCCGCCATCATGGCGCGCGCCAGCTTTGTCATGCCGGCCATTTCCGAGGTATTCATCAGGAAGACATTTGCCGCCTGCGGGTGCGCGAGAACGAGACCGGTCCTGTCGGTGATGAATGCGTAGCCGCTCTTGCCGATCTTGTTGCTCGCGATGAGATCATTGAGAAAGCCGATATCGAGAAGGGCCGCACACACTCCCACCACCTTGTCGCCGGATCGGATGGGCGCCGCGAACGGCGTGAAGGGCTTCTTCGTCACCTGGTTCAGGGCCGCGGCGCCGGCATTGACCTCGCCCGCCATCGCGTCCTTGAAATACTGGCTTTCGGCCACATTCACGCCGACGTAATTCAGGTCCGACGCGGCGACGCTCACGCCGTCAGGACCGATCAGAAAAATGACCTGGTAGCCCTCACCGAGCCCTTTCGTGTGTATGAACCGCTCCAGCCTTTCATTCACGCGGCGCACCAGGTCCGCCGAAGAGTCCGGCTTTTCAGCAACAGCGGCCGCGGCAGCCACGATGTCCGGATCTATGGAGAGATTCAGCGCGATCTTCTTTTCCTGCTCGAAGACCTTGTCGATCATCTGGGCGATGTCCTTGGACCGTTCCGCGAGCTGCTCATTCTCCACGGCCCGGAGCCCTTGCGTCGAGTTGGAAATGGCCGCGAACGCCACAAGGAAAAGAGGCAGCACCATGATGGCGATCCCGACAAGGATGAGCTTGGCTCCGAGATTCAAGTTTTTCATTGCGATCTCCTTTCCCGGCCATTGGGGGCGTGCCGATCCGGGCTCAGTGCTGCGCGGTGAGGAGAGAAGATATCCCGAGGGGAACCCTGACCCCGAGGTAGCGCTCCGGTATCTCCCAGATGACCACTTCCGGCCGAGGGTCATCGACGGCGCTGCTCCCGAGGTAGCGCTGCATGGGGACGAACGGCCCCTGTCCCTCCACCGCGACCTTCAGAACGTCGGCCTGAACCGCGACCTTCAGCGCGCCGTCGAAGTTCCAGGCTCCGGCGGCGCTGTAGCTCGTGCCGACCAGGGCAACGGGTATTTGCAGCTCACTGAAGAGCTCCGCGGCGCTTTCCGCGCGCGCGGTGGTGGATGGCGTTTCCACGATGTCCGGCCGCGGCCCCATTGCCCTCTGAAATGGTCCAAGGGGGATGAAACTCAGCAGGTCCCCCGCGCGCTCGCTCCAGGAGCCGCGTTCCAGCGCGTACTCCTGCCGCGGGGAGCCCCGCGCGTCCAGCTCGCGCCGCAGGCCGGGAGCGAGCGCCGCGGCGGCAGCGGAGGCGCCGAAGGCCGTCCAATGCGTGTCCGTGCGAAGGAATACCTCACCGCGGGTCCGCGCTTCCCGGAGCGCCTTTGCGAGGTCGGGCGTGTCAATTCCCCGCGAGGCGAGCGCGGATCGTGCCGTTTCGTAGCGGCGCGTGAGCGCGGGCGGCAGGTGATAGCGGCCGAGATGATCCGCGTAGATTCCGGCCTTGGTAGGCACGAGGGCGACCACGAGCGCGATGCCCTTTGCCAGGAGCTGATCTCGGACCGCGCTCACGTATTCTATCGCTTCGCCGAGCGTGCCTCCGGAGGGATCCATTTCGATGAACTCTTCACTGGAATACAGCCATCCGTCCTCGCCCACGAGGACCCCCGGCTCCCCTTCCGCAAAAAGCGCGTAGCGCAGCGCCGCCCAGAGCGCGAGCGCGGGCTTCCGGACGGGCAGTCCTTGTTCGTATCCCTTCTGGTAACCGGCCGCCCACTCGCCGCGCACGACATCCGCATTCGAGGGGGAAGAGAAGGTTGCCCGGTCCATGAGGGAAAAGACCAGTCCCGCGGCCGACACGGCTGCCAGGATGAACCCGGGGAGCAATCGGACAACCGGCGTGCGTGCGGCCTTCGGGTTCATGGTCAGAATTTTCCGTACAGGAACAATGGGGAGCTCGCCGCCACGAGCTTGATGACGCCCAGGAGAAACAGCGGGACCACGGCAAGCGCGAGGCGTTCCGTCGCGCGCCGCCATTGCGCCGGGAGGCGCGCAAGACCACGGGCGAGCAGAGGCCCGCAGTATAACCCGGCGCAGGCAACCGCCATGGCTGCAACGGCCATGGCGTCGATCTGCCATCGGAGCGCGGCGCTGAAACCGGCCCCGAACAGGCCGGTCATGCCCGCATACATGCGGGCGGCCGCGTCCAGATTCGGCGCCCTGAAAAGCACCCAGCCGATGATCACGAGGACCATGGTGAAGGCGATGGCGAGGGGACGCGGGACCTTGCGGACCGGCGACGTAGTTCGGCGGAGGCGCTCGATGGCAAGGAGCAGGCCGTGCCAGGCTCCCCAGAGCACGAAAGTCACCGCGGCGCCGTGCCAGAGCCCGCCCAGGACCATCACGATCAACAGGTTGAGAAGGGTGCGTCCTTTGCCGCGTCGACTGCCCCCGAGGGGAAAATAGAGATAGTCACGCAGCCAGGAGGAGAGGCTGATATGCCAGCGGCGCCAGAACTCGGTGATGCTCTCCGACAGATAAGGGCTGCGGAAGTTCTCCATGAACCTGAGCCCCATCATCAGGCCGAGACCGATTGCCATGTCCGTGTATCCTGAGAAGTCGAAGTAGAGCTGTATCGTGTAGGCGCCTGCGCCGAGCCAGGAATCTGCAAGGGACGGCCGCGACAGCGCGAAGACGGCGTTGGCCAGCGGCGCCACGGCATCCGCGATGAGCACCTTCTTGCAGAACCCCAGCATGAAGCGCAGCGCGCCCGTGCCGAAATCCTCGAGGGACCTCCCGTCGCGCAGGAGTTGGGGCGCGAGATCACCGTATCGGTCGATGGGGCCCGAGATGATCTGCGGGAAGATCGTGATATACAGCGCCACCTCCCGCCATCCGCCGGGAGCAAGCGATCCGCGATACAGGTCCATCAGGTACGAGACCGCCTTGAACGTGCTGAAGGAGATCCCCACGGGCAGCAGCACGTCCAGCAGGGGAATGGCGCCTGCGCCCAGTGCGCCCAGCAGCGCGTTCGCGCTCTCGATTCCGAAGTTGACGTACTTGAAATATGCGAGGGTCCCGATGAAAAGCGTGACCCCCAGGGCGAGAAACGCCCGGGCGCGCGCGCCCTTCGCCCGGGAGGACGCGATTCCGTGCCCGATGAGCCAGGCCGCCGTCGACATGCCGAGGAAGAGCGCGAGGAAATCGAGGCGCCACCATCCGTAGAAGACCCAGCTCGCCCCGAGAAGCCAGTAGCGGCGCAGGCGGAACGGCAGCAGGTGGTAGGCAGCAAGGAACAGGGGCAGGAACAGGAACAGGAACAGGGAGGAGGTGAAGACCATCCCCGTGCTACTCCACCGCGACGCGGGCCTTGACAGAGAACACGAGCGGTGACGGATCTCCTGCCAGCACGAAGACGCTGAAGGAAGAGCCCCTGGTCAGACCGAGGTCACCCAGCCCGACAATGGACGTTCCGTTGCTGAATACGGCAAGCGGGACCCGAACAGCGTTCACCACGGCGAGTCCCGAGGAACGCGGGCCCACCCCGGAAATGACGCCGGTCTTCCCGTCCGCCGTACGCAGATCGATTTTCGCAAGGGGGGAAAGGTTGTACAGAAAGAGCTGCGCGCGTGCCGGATCGGTGTGCGCGGGGTCCTCAAAGATGCTGATGCCTGTCGGCGCGCACACGATGGTGTAGTAGCGCCCGGATTTCGCGATGATTTCCCCTTCATGGCCCGAGGCCTCGAGCTGGTAGATGTCCGGGGTCACCGGTCGATAGGGACTCGCCTTTGCCCATCCGAGCGGCTTGTAGCGCGTTGCGCCGAGCTCGATCTCGAGCGGGACCTTGCCGGGAATCGCATTGACGAGCCGGACGAACGCGGCATCCCCCGGCACCTCGGGACCGTATACGGAACGGGTCTCGCCGCTTGCAGGCGTACTGGCGCAGAGCGCGACGAGAATCGCGAACAATGAGGCAGTTTTCATGGCATGTGCCCTGCAGGATCATAGCACCTGCGGGTTGACGCGGCAAGGAAGCCGGGATTAAATGCCGAAAGGACACCACCACATGACATACCGGCCTCGCATCGGGCTCCTGACATGTGCCGCACTCTTCTGCGCGGCCGCCCTGTTCGGAAAAACCGGGGAAATCCTCGAGGTCTCCCTGGTGGAGACCCTTTCCCCGTCCAGCATCGACACGCTCATGCCGGAATTGTTCACCGATATTCCGGCGCCGGCAGCGCGCTACACGGTGGATAGCTACCTCATGCGCCTGGAGAGCACCTACCTGGACGGGAAACCTACTCCGGTGACTGTCCAGGTTTTCGTGCCGCGTTTCTCGGGGCGAGAAAAAAGGATCATCTACGTGTTCGCTCCGGGCACCACCGGCCTGCGCGATGCATGCCGTCCCTCGCGCGAGCATATCGCCGGCATCCATTGGGGGTTGTACCGAACCCACGTGCTTTCCCATGCCGGGCAGGGGACCATCGGCGTCCTCCCCGACTACATGGGTTTCGGGGACCCGGATCCGTCCCACAGGCAGCCCTACATGAGCGTGGTGGCCGAGGGACGGGTCATGCTGGACGCCATCCGGGCGGTCCAGGAGTTCCTCTCCCGGAAATACTCCCAGAATGTCTCGGGGACCGCGGTTTTCGTGGCGGGCTTCTCCCAGGGCGGCCACGCGGCTTTTGCCGCCGCCGACCTGCGCGCGCGCTACGCGCCGAAGGTACGGATAGACGGGATCATCGGCTACGGTCCCTCCACGGACATCGAGGCGCTCTTCCGGGAGTTTCCCGTGGTTGCCCCCATGGCGATCTATACTTTTTCGAGGATCTACGGCAGGGACAGGTTCGACCCTGACCGCATTCTTGCGCCCAGGTGGGCAGCTACGCTGGAGAAAGATGTCACCCGTCAATGCGTGGGCGGCATGCAGTCATACTACCCCGCTGCTGCCCGTGATCTGTTTCGCCCCGAGTTTGCTGAAAGCCTGCTGAACGGCACCTTGAAGGAGAAGTACCCGATGATCGAAAAGATCCTGCGGGAGAACAGCCCCGGTCTGTCCGGCCACAAGGTTCCCGCCCTCATTCTGGAGGGATCGGACGACGTCGTGGTGTCCGTGAAGTCGCAGGAGGCGTTCGTCCGGGCATTGTGCAGGACGGGATGCCCCGTCACGTACTCGCTGTACAAGGGGCGCCGGCATGACACCCGCCAGATCGGGTTCAAGGAGGCGCGCGCGTGGATGGAGCGGCGCGCGCGCGGCGAGCGCCCCGAGACCAGCTGCGGGAGCTTCAAGTGAGGCGCGCGTGCGCCCTGCTTGCCGGCTCCTGCCTTCTCCTGTTCGCGCGCGCGCCGCTGCGCGCCGACCCGTCGATGCTCCCCGGCAGCGTCATCTCCGTGAGCCCGGCCGGCACGGTTCGGCCCTCGCAGATCGAGCAGCATGAGAGGGAGCTGTTCAAGGGGTACCCCCTGCCGCCCATGCGCTACGCGGTGGACAGCTACCTGATCCGCTACATGAGCACCGACTTCGACGGGTCCCCCGCGGAAGTCACCGCGCAGCTTTTCGTGCCGCGCCTGCCTGCTCCCACGGAGCGCCCGCTCCTCGTCTACGGCGCGGGAACTACAGGCATTGGCGATGCATGCGCTCCCTCCCTGGAGCAGGCTGAGCACCGCTATCTCGGCGCCTATCGGGAGAACATGCTCGTCTATGCCGGGCTGGGTTTCATCGCGGTCCTTCCCGACTATATCGGTTTTGACGATCCTGCGCGGCCGCAGCGGTATTTCAGCAAGGTCGCCGAGGCGCACGTGATGCTGGACGCGGCGCGCGCGGTCCTTCTCTACTTCCAGTCCTCCTCCCATGTCGTGCGATTGCAGCGCGCCGTATTCGTGGCAGGATACTCTCAGGGGGGACATGCCGCCTTCGCTGCCGCCGACCTTCGCGGGACCTATGCCCCGGATGTTCCGCTGGCCGGCGTGATCGGGTTCGGTTCGACGAACAATGTGGAGGCGCTGCTGCGGGAAGGGCCCGCTTATGCGCCGCTCATCCTCTACACCTATTCGCGCATGTACGGCGCTGCGATAAACCCCGCGGACTATCTCGTGGAACGCTTTGCCCGCACTCTCGATACCGACGCGACCAGCCTGTGTGTCGACCAGTTCCAGACCTACTACTCCTTCGACGGCGCCCGGGTGTATCGACCGGCGTTTCATGCCGCGCTCTATGGACACTATCTCTTCGAGACGTATCACTCACTGGGCGCCCGACTGGAAGAGAATTTGAGCGGCCTCGACGGCCACATGCTCCCTGCCCTCGTCATCCAGGGAGGGACCGACTTCATCGTCACCTCTGCAACGCAGAAGCTCTTTGTGGATGCGCTCCGTGCGGCCGGCAGTGCCGTCCGCTACAGGGTGTTCCCCGGCGTGCCGCACAAAGGCATCCGGCAGGCGGGTTTCGCCGAATCGATCGAATGGATGGAACGCATCGCCCGCGGGGAGGCCCCCCCGGCGGACTGATCGCGGCGTGCGCGCCCTAGGGAACTATCACGCTGCGGATGCCTGCCCCGCCCCTCTCAAGCTCGTCCAGCGTCTTGTTGATCGCGTCTGCATCGAGGGGGAGGGAGCGGGTGACCACGTGCGTGGTGTCCAGCACGCCGCGCCTGGCCATCTCGATCACCGTGGGCAATTCCGACAGAAGATGGTCGCTGCAGCCGATGATCTCCGCCTCGTTCCCCAGCACCTCACGATACGTGTCGATCGTGACAGGCTCGTCGCTGATGCCGACCAGGACGGCCCGGCCCATGGGCGTGAGACAGCGCACCGCCTGCTGCATGGTCAGGGGGCTGCCGAGCATCTCGATTGCCACGTCGACGCCCCGGCCCGCCGTGAGCCGCCGGATCTCCGCCACCGGGTCGACTTTCCGCGCGTGCACGGGGAGCGCGCCGTACCGGGCGGCGAGATCGAGGCTTTCCTCGCGGATGTCCACCGCGAACACCTCGAGGGCGCCGAATGCCCGGGCAAGCTGGACTGCGGATATTCCGAGCCCGCCCACACCGATGATCGCGGCGGTCTCTCCCGCCCGCAGCCGGGACTTGCGAAGCGAGTGAAACGCTGTTGCCGATGCGCACATCAGGGTGGCGCCTTGCGCAAAGGGAATCTCGCGTGGAAGCAGGAGGGCATTGACGCGCGGGAACAGCGATGTACTCCGCGTAACCGCCGCTCGTGAAATGCCCTATCATGAGCACGCGGGGGCAGAACTGCTCGTTCCCCGTGCGGCAGAAGCCGCATTCTCCGCAGGTGATGTTGTAGTGCAGGCACACGCTGTCGCCCGGCTTCAGGTTCCTGACCCTGGCTCCCGCGCGTTCCACGATACCTGCCACCTCGTGCCCGAGCGTCATGGGAAGAGGGCGCACGGGGGACCTGCCGGCCCGGTAGTGCGCGTCGGAATGGCAGATGCCGGCGGCACGCACGCGGACAAGGACGTCCCTCTCTCCGATCTCCGGAACCGGGATCTCCTGCAGGGCCAACGGCGATCCCACCTTCACCAGCCGCACCGCTTTCATGCGCACGTCCTCCCTCCGCGTGCCGGCACTATATGTCAGGGACGCCTTCTTGTAAAACGATCGTGGAGAAGGGAATGAAAACCACGCGCCGTTTCAGCGGCCGGCGGGACGGACTCTCGTGCGCGCCCATTCCATTGCCCAGATGGCGAGCGGGCGCATGTAGGCAAGCGCGCGGTAGCTGCCGTCCCCGTTCCACGCCTCCGGGGTCTGGAACCAGTACCCCAGTTCCTCCCAGCCCATCCGATAGATGCCGTGCGCCGTGCGGAAAGCCTCATCGCGCATGCCTTCCTGCAGCATGGACGCGGCCAGAGCGTATGTCGTGCCTGTCCAGACTTCCCGGGACTGCTGGTCCGAGGTGTCCACGATCCCGTGGGGCCTCATCCCGTTCACCGCGCCCATCCGGCCCGCCCTGTGCTTCATCACGTTGAAATCGAAGATCGTCGCGAGCGCGCTCCGGGCGTGCTCATCCGGCACGATCGAAGGAAGGCCGCACGCACGGGCGTACCAATGGCCGGCAAGCTGATCCGCCATGATGCTGTCATGGTGCCGGCTTTCGCTGCCGTCGTAGTTGTAGTAGGCGCCGTTCCAGAGCTTAGCCTCGTAGGCCGTCATGCCCCGGGCAAGCCGGGCGCGGAATGCGCGCGCCGCCTCGGCGTCTCCCGCGGCATCGCCCAGGACTGCGGCGGCGCTCAGGCTCGCCAGCCACAACCCGGCCGAATAGGCGCTCGCTCCCTTCACCGACCAGGTATCGTAGGTCTGATCGGGAATCCCCTCGTTCTCGATCAGGCCGTCCCCGTCGTGGTCGAACTGCTCCATGAAAAGCATGGCTTCCTGGACGGCAGGCCACACCTCTTCCACGAAGCCGCGATCACCGGTTGCCGCCCAGTCCCGGCAGATCTGGAGAACGAACTTGGGATTGAGGTCTTTCCAACGGCCGGTGTCCTGCATCAGGTACGCATTGACCTTCCGCCACGGGTCTTCGCCGGGCATGCCCAGGTCATGCGGGATGGCGCCGCGCAGCTTGCGGGGAACTCTGGCGCCCGAGAACCAGAGCGCGCGAAGCTCCGGGTGCTCGACCCGAAGCGCAGCGGCGAAGTCGCGCTGGACGGCCAGCTCGAGCGACGGCCACAGCATGGCCAGGGCAAAGGACGCGTAGAAATGGACGTCGTACGTGTTGAACATCCGGTACTCGTGGCCCTCCAGGTAGGCGAAATGCCCGACATCCTCCTCCGGCGGCAGAGGGTGCCCTTCCTCCCCGTCCGTCCAGATGGTTCCTCCGTCCACGACGTAGTACAGCTCGTTGAAAAGCGCGCTCTTGTACCAGTCGGGAATGCTCGTATCGTCAAGAATCGGCTGCTGCCAGGCCTCAATCCGCTTCTCCCAGTCCGGATAGTCCCGCAGGGCATCGCGCGCCAGCCGGGGCGCTGCCTCGCCTTCCCGGCCGTAGTACCGGGTGTAGCGGCGATACCACGCCCGCCCTTCACCGAATCGCGCCAGCGGCATGTCCCAGCACAGCGCAAACGCGAGCTCGCGCTTCTCCCCCGGAGGCACGGTGACTGTTGCGGCAAGCGCGGCGCCGACCGCGATCCCGGGAAGCGAGGGCGCGCCGTCGGCGTCCTCGTCCAGCCGTCCGGCTCGAGAGAAACCCGTCCACACGTCTGAGCCCTCACCGTTGGCCGCAAAGCAGGCACGGGAGCTGACAAGGACGCCCGGCCGCTCTTGAACGGCGATTGCGAAGGTGAGCGGGTCCCGGTAGGTCGCCGGCGCCTGCTGCTGCCCCGGCGCGCGCAGGCCGTTCTGGCGGTGAGCATGAGCCAGCCTGATGCCGGCAATGGCCCCCCCGTCCGCCTCGAGGCGGAAGCGGTGGTTGACATGGCCCCCGGCAAGATCGTTGGGCGCACCGATTCCGTTCTGGAAGGTCAGCATCAGGCTGACCTGCGCTGGTTCCGCGCCCATGTTCTCAATGGTCCATGCGAAAACTCCGGCCGGTACGGTGCTCACGCGGTAGTCGTGCGGAATGACCGGCGACACCTGGCGGCACGTCAGCCGAAGACCCGGCACGGGATTCTCGTAGGTTGTCCACGCCCGGGGAAAGAGCGCGTGGTAGGTGGCGCAGGCGCCGTCCATGCCCCATTCCCAGCTCCGCAGGACGGCGGGCCCCGGCCGGCCGGGATACAGGACACGCGCCTGGGCGGGCCGGCCTTCGCGCACCACCGCGACGGAGAACTGGTCTGCCGGCACGGCGCCGTAGCTGTAGCAGCCCGGCTGCATCTGCCAGCGCGCGAAGTCTCCCCGCCAGCCGCGCGTCACGGTGCCGCCCCCGATGCCGCCCAGCGGAACCCCCTGCAGCGGTCCTGCCTGCCGGGGGTCGAATGAGACAAGCATCGATTGCCGCCCCATCTTCCGATCCCGCGCCAATGCCGCGCGCAGTCGAAAAAAGGAGGGCACGAGCCGGACGAGCGAGCGGAGCGCCCAGAAGGCCGGCCTCCCGGGCTGTTCCGGCATCCGATCCAGTCGACGCTGCCATGCGGCCGAGGGGATGTCCATGCAGGAGTCATTGTACAGGATACACCGGGTCTCGAACAAGGAAAGAGCCGGTGCAGGAGGCCGCGACGGGGGTGGCCGCGAGGGGGCGCCGTTATTAGCTTACAGCACGGAGGGCGGCAGCATGGAGCGAATATCGTCAGGATCACCTTTCGAGCCCGTGGTGGGATACAGCAGGGCCGTGCGGGCCGGGAGCGTCATCGAGATTGCGGGCACGGTCGCGACCGACGAAAACGGAAAGGCCGTGGCAGCGGGCGATCCCTACCAGCAGACGCGCTTCATCCTGTCCAAGATTCTCGCCTATGTGGCCAGGGCAGGCGGCAGGCCCGAGGACGTGGTGCGCACCCGGATGTTCGTCACCGACATCTCGAGGTGGAAAGAGATCGGCAGGGCTCACGGCGAGGTCTTCGGTGACAATTCGGCCTGTGACCACGATGGTCGAGGTGAAGGCGCTCATCTCGAGCGAATACCTCGTGGAGATCGAGGCGACCGCGATCATCGAGTAGCCGGGCCGCCGCGGCCGGCCGATCACGCGGCAGCCGGCCGGTCCGGCGGCGGCGCGCGGATATCCGCGCTACGCCGATGCGCCCGAGTAGCGCTTTATGCCCGCGCGCCAGAAGAGGTGCGCCAGGATGAAGAGTCCCGCGGCGAACGCCCACGCGCCGATCAGGGTCCGCCACGTGAGCTTGCCCGCCAGGGCCTCGGCAGGCACTGTCACGGCGAACGCGACAGGCACGACGAAAGTGAGCGTGACCCTCAGCCACCCCGGGTAGATGCTCACGGGCCATCGACCCGCCTCGTACATGCTCTGGAAGATCATGAGGATGTTCTCCACGCGCACGAACCAGAACGCCGAGGTCGCGAGGATCATCCAGAAGCTGTATGCAATCGCGCCGCCGGCAAGAAGCGCGGCGGCGAACGTGACTGCCGGGACAACACCCACATGAGCGCCCAGCCGCGTCAGGGCGGCCGCCAGCACTCCCATGCCCAGCACGACATCGATCAGCTTCCAGATATCGACCCTCTGGATGCTGACCAGCAGCTGCGCGTTCTCCGGCTTGGCAAGGGTGAAATCAAGAGTGCCGTCCCGGACCGACTCGATGAGCTGCTCCATGCTCGGCTGGATCACGAGCCTGATGGCCCCGCCGACGAGGAAGAAGACACCCAGGAGGGCGAGGACCTCGTCCGGCTTCCAGCCGCCCAGGTTTTCCGTGTAGGAGAATATGACGGCGAGCCCGGCGATTGCTGTCCCGAGCTCCAGGAGCGATTCGAGGAGCTGGACAAAGAAGTTGGCGCGATACGCCAGCTCTCCCATCATGCCGACGCGGAAAAAGGTCCACAGAAGCCTGAGGTACCTCATGCGCCCACCGCCGAGTAGACCCGCACCCCTGCCCGCCAGACGAACCTGAGCAGCGCCAGGAAGAGGAGGAGCCACGCGATCTGCACTCCGATCCCCGCCAAAGCCAGCGGGAAGTCGACCCTGCCCAGCAGGAGCTCGACGGGAAAGCTCGTTGTCCAGCGGAAGGGAAGGGCGGCGGCGATGAGCGGGAGGGGCCGGGGAAGCAGCGCAAGCGGGGCCATCTGGCCGGAGAGAAAGAGCATCAGGATGAAGTAGGTCTGGTTGATGGCGCTCACCCTCGTGGTCCAGAACGCGGCGAGCGCGAGAATCCATTCCATGAGGAACCGCAGAACAAATGCGAGCAGCAGCGCGGGAGCGAACGCGACGGCGGCCCAGGGCACCGGATGAAAGGCGGGCCGGAAGATGAGCGTCAGGACCGCCGCGGCGGCCAGTATCAACGGCAGGGTGACAACCTTGGAAGAGATATTGTCGGCCAGATCCGCGTGAATGGGATGGACGGGGCGGAGAAGCGCGAATGAGAGCATCCCGTGGCGCACCCGGTATTCGTACTCGTACATGATCCAGGTGTAGGTGGCGTGGTTGACGAGCATGAGCAGGATGAAGTACGCGGCGAACTCCTCCGTGCCGTACCCCCCCACGCTGCCGCCCCGGGAACGCGACACGGCCGACCACACGACGAGATAGATGAGCGGATCCAGCACGTGCCCGATCAGCCAGATGACGAGCGCCGCCCTGTACTGCAGCATGGAGGCAAGCGAGGTCTTGAACTGCTGGAGGTAGAGGTCCGCCAGGCCCCTCACGGCGCCTCCTGGGAAAAAACCAGGTCGATCACCTCTTCTATCGGCGGGTCCTCCACGGTCAGGTCGATCACCGGCAGGTCGGCAAGGAGCCGCTCTGTGACCCGGGCCGTTCGCGTCCGGGGAACGCGCAGCGTGGCAACGCCGTCTTCGCAGGAGAGCACATCGCCATAAGCGCGCAGGTCGGTCTGGCAGTCTGCCAGCCGCACGACGATGGTCTTGTGCGCGGTGAAGCGCTCGAGGAGCGCGGAGAGCTCGCCGTCGAAGAGCAGCTTTCCGTGGTGGATGACGACCACGCGGCGGCAGAGGGCTTCCACATCGGCCATGTAGTGGCTGGTCAGAAGAACGGTGGCGCCGTACCGCGTATTGTACTCCGCGAGGAACGCCCGTATGCGGCGCTGCATCGTCACGTCCAGCCCAATGGTCGGCTCGTCCAGGAACACCACGCGGGGCCTGTGCAGCAGTGCCGCCGCAACCTCGCACTTCATCCGTTCTCCCAGGGAGAGATTGCGGACGGGCTTCCGCAGGAGCGGCTCCAGATCGAGCAGCGCCACCAGCTCATCGAGGGTGCGCCGATAGTCGGCTGCGGGGATGCGGTAGACGGCCCGGTTGAGCTCGAAGGAGTCAGCGGCGGGTATGTCCCAGACCAGCTGGTTGCGCTGACCCATCACGAGCGTGATCTGCCGCAGGAACTCCTTTTCCCGCGCCGAGGGAGTGTGGCCCAGCACGGTCACTTCCCCGCTCGTCGGGTAAAGGAGGCCCGAGAGCATCTTGAGTGTCGTGGTCTTTCCCGCGCCGTTGGGTCCGAGAAAACCCACGATCTCTCCCGGGGCGAGGTCGAAAGAGATTCCGTCCACGGCAGGGATTTCCTGCACGTGGCGGTGCACGAGGCTTTTCAGCGCCGCGCGCATCCCTGCGGCACGCTCGGCTACCCTGTAGGTCTTGCGCAGATCGCGGATCCGGATGGCAGGCGGCGATCCCACTTGCTCAATATACGCACTGCCGGGAGGCCCGCACAAGCGCGAAAATAATGGTTGACAAAATCCAAACTTCTGATACCCTGTCGGTTAGTTCGGGTCGGAACCGAACTAAGTATTTTATCTAATTTTTAAGGAGGGAAGAGTGATGAAGAGAAGATCGGTCATTATCGTTCTTGTTCTGCTCTTGATCCTGCCTGCATTGTCATTCGGACAAGCGAGCGCGACTGTCGAGCTGCTTATCCATCAAAACGCGCCCCTGGTGGACTACATCAACGCTTTCAACGAGAAGTTCCAGGACAAATACCCGAATATCACGGTGAATGTCTCCGTGGTGAAGGCGGACGAGCTTGCCACGTCCACCCAGACCAGGCTGACTGCGAATGACGTGGACGTCATCGACATGTTCGGTTTTGCGCAGGGAATCCAGCCCTTCATGAAGAACGCCGACAAGCCGAACTGGCAGGCGCTGATCGAGGCCGGGCTGCTGATGGATCTGACCGGTCAGCCGTTCCTGAAGAATTATGACGCGTCAGCCATCAAGGACGCGGGTTCTTTCAACGGCAGGGTCTACGAGGTGAACACCGGGCGTTACGCGTTCACCGGAGTGTTCTATAACAAGGATCTCTTCAGCAAGTACGGCGTGAAGGTGCCCACGACATGGGGCCAGCTCGTGGCGGCCTGCGATACCTTCAAAAAGAACAAGATCTCCCCCATGACCGCGGGCGGCAAGGACGGATGGCCGGTGCTCGTGGCCGGCTACGGCATCCTGCTCAGCGCTTACCCCGACCAGGCAGCCCTTGTAAAAGGTCTCTGGAGCGGAACGGCCAAGTGGAATGACGCAAAAGGCGTGGCGATGTGGAAGAAGATGCAGATCATGGCACGAGACATGATCGAGCCGGGCGCCAGCGGTATTGCCTTTGATGCTGCTCCGGGAAGGTTCGCCGCAGGGCTTGCGGCCATGCTCCCGGCAGGGTCCTGGGATGCGCCTGCGATAGAAAGCGCCAATCCGAAGCTGAACTTCGGCTTTTTCCCGATGCCCGGCAGCGACAACGCGAGCGACAACAAGTTCCTGGCCGGCAAGTACGATGTGGGCTGGGTGGTCGCGGCAAAGACCGCCAACAAGGATGCGGCCCTGAAGTGGCTGGCATTCTTCTCCCAGCCGGATAACTACCAGGCCTACGTCAACGCCACCGGGATCATGCCCACCCAGCCGACGGCCAGGCTCAACACGACCCTGGGCAAGGAAGTGGCTCCCTACCTCGCCAATTTCAGGCTCGGTTACGAGCTGCTCTGGGTGAACCCGAAGGGCATGGGACAGTGGGCACAGCCCAATGCCTCGTTCTTCAAGCCGTTCAACCAGTGGGATGACGCCAAGAAGCTGGCAGACCAGGCCCAGGCGGATCTTGACGCGGGACTGAAGGCGAACCAGTAATACACGGAGAGTGCCTCTGAGAGAATGAGAGAGGCAGGTGTCCCTCCTCCGCAGGGGGAGGGCCTGCCTCCTGTTTCAGCGTGGAGGAGTGCCGCGATGAATGCCGCTTATCACTTCGGGAGCAGACGGTCCCGGCTGATCCCCACGCTTCTCCTGCTGCCCGGGATGCTGCTCTATTTTCTCCTTTTGCTGGGCCCCTCGCTCGCCACGGTATTCTATTCGTTCACGGATGCCTCGGGGCTCATCGGGACTCCCATGAAGTGGCTGGGGCTCAGCAATTACAGGGAGTTTCTTTTCATGGGCCAGAATGTCCGTGACAACCTGGAGGTGCTGGTCCGCACGCTGGAGTTCTCTTTCCTCGTCACCGTGATCCAGACGAGCTTCGGCCTGCTGATCGCGGTGCTGCTGAACCAGCGCCTGAAGGCCACGAACGCGTTTCGCACTCTCTTCTTCCTCCCCGTGATCCTTGGCGTGACCATCATCGGCCTCATGTGGACCCTGTTCCTCTACCCGCTGGGCGGGCCGGTCGACAGGATTCTGGGGCTTTTCGGCACGCACAACGAGCTGCTGGGGGGGCCGCCGTTCCAGGCGTTCCTGTGGGTGATCTGGGTCCAGATCTGGGCGAACATGGGCATCACGATGATCATTTTCCTGGCCGGGCTGCAGACGATTCCGGCTGAGCTTGTCGAGTCGTCTCGCATTGACGGCGCCACCGGGTGGCAGACCTTTCGGCACATCACCTATCCGCTGCTCATGCCCAGCATGAACACGAACCTGACCCTGGCGATCATCGGATCGCTGCAGGCGTGGCAGCTCCTCCTGATCATGAAGGGCGTGACGAACGGCACCCAGGTGCTGGGCCTGACCATATATGCCATCGCCTTCGGGCGCACGACGAACAATCCGACCGCGGTCGCCATGCGCCAGGGCTATGGCGCAGCCGCCTCAGTGGTCCTGTTCATCCTCGTGCTCATCATCGGAATGACGGCGCAGTACCTCATGCGGCGCAGAGAGAGGCGGATACTCGGATGAACGTGCCCGAGTCGAAACCCCTCGGTTCCCCCGTGCCCCCGGTCTTCCCGACAGCCCCCGTCCGTCGGCAGCCGAGGGTGCGGTGGGGAGTATATGCGGCCCTGGCGCTCGTTGCCCTCATCTACATCGGGCCGATGCTCACCGTGGTCAACGTTTCCCTGAAGTCACGACAGGAGTTCACACTCGATCCGACTTCGCCGGCAAAGGAATTGCATTTCGAGAATTTCGCGACCGCCTGGAAAAAGGCCAACTTCCCGCTCTATCTCCGCAATACGGTCCTGTATGCCGTGGTGGCGACCGGGCTCTACGTGCTGACCGCCGTATTCGTCGCCTTTCCAATCTCACGACGGTACGTGAGGGGCAGCGGGTTTCTTTTCAGCCTTTTCGTGATCGCCTTGTTCCTGCCCTATGCGTTGATTCCCCAGTTTCAATTGATGCTCCACCTGCGCCTGTACAACACCCAGGCAGGCTACATCCTGCTCTTCCTCGTGAACCCCATCGGCATCGTCATCCTGGTGAACTACCTCAGGTCCATACCCAGGGACCTGGACGAGGCCGCGGCCATGGATGGGAGCAGCTACGTGCGGTTCGTGCTGCGGATCATCTTCCCATTGATCAAGCCGGCGCTCGCCAGCGTTATTGTGCTGCATGCAATCGGCATCTGGAACGAATACGTCACTCCCCTGATCTACCTGACGAAAAAGGCGTACATGCCCATCACGCGCGGCCTGATGGTATTCTACGGCCAGTACGGCAACGATTGGACCACGCTGTCCGCCGCCATCCTGATGTTGATGCTCCCCATGGTGGTCCTGTTCATGGTTCTGCAGCGCTGGATCTATGCCGGTGTTCTGCAGGGCTCCCTGCGGCAATGAAAATGGCGGAGACCGCTCTCTTCATTGCCGACACCCCGCTCAAGCCCTGCCCCGGACCCGTGGCAGGGGCATGCGTCGAGCTCGATGGCGAGCCGTTCTATCGCATCGCCAACTACAGCAGGATGCCGCCTTTCCTGATGAGCCTTGTCAGCGATTCGGACCACTGGCTCTTCATCTCCAGCAATGGCGCCCTCACCGCGGGCCGCAGGGATGCCGATCATGCCCTCTTTCCTTACTATACGGATGACCGGATCCATGACAGCCAGGATCAGACGGGCAGCGCAACGCTCCTTCGCGTCGCGCGCGAGGGCCGGACATATCTATGGGAGCCATTCTCGCAGCGCATGGAAGGCCTGTATCGGGGCTCCCGCAGCCTGTATAAGAGCGCATACGGCAACACGATCATATTCGAAGAGGTGAACGAGGATCTCGCGCTGGTTTTCTCCTATGCCTGGATGACGAGCGAGCGGTTCGGCTTCATACGGCGCGCCGCTGTGAAGAACCAGGGCGGCGCGCCGGCGCAGATCGAGCTCCTGGACGGGATTCAGAACATCATGCCGTACGGATTGACACGCCGATTCCAGGTGGAGTTCAGCACCCTGGCGGACGGCTACCGGGAAAGCGAGCTCGAGGCGCGCACAGGCCTGGGCCTGTTCAGGCTCAGCTCGATCCCCACGGACAAGGCAGAGCCGAGCGAGGCGCTCCGGGTGACCACGGTCTGGAGCCAGGGCCTGGAGAACCCGAAGGTACTGCTTTCTCCTTCTTCCCTGGAACGGTTCCGCAAGGGAGATGCGCTCCGCGAGGAGACGAACATCCGCGGAAGACGGGGGGCGTATCTTCTCAACGCCCGGCTCGACCTGGCGCCGGGAGACCGCAAGGAATGGCTCCTCGTCTGCGGATGTCAACCAGGATGCCGCGGACGTGAGAGCGACGCTCGGGCGGCTCGAGGCGGGAAAGAATCTTGTGGCCGAGATCAAGGAGGACGTGGCGCGGGGGACGACAAACCTGGTGCGCATTGTGGCCAGCGCGGATGGTCTTCAGCTCACCGCGGACCAGCTGAGCACGTGGCGGCATTTCTCGAACGCCCTTTTCAATGCGATGCGCGGGGGCGTGCCGGATCGGGGCTACCTGATCTCGCGCGCTGACTTTGTCTCATTCATCCAGAACGCGAACCGCTCGGTTTCACAGCGGCAGGCGGGATTCCTGGAGTCGCTGCCGGAGACGATTTCCCACACGGCCCTCATTGCGCAGGCCCGCGGCCGCGAGGATCCCGACCTGGAGAGGCTTGCGCGCGAGTACCTGCCGCTCACGTTCAGCCGCCGGCACGGGGACCCCAGCCGACCGTGGAACACTTTCACCATTGACCTGAAAAACGAGCACGGGGAGCGGATCCTCTCCTACCAGGGCAACTGGCGGGACATCTTTCAGAACTGGGAGGCGCTGGCGCTCTCGTTCCCCGGCTATATCGAGAGCATGATCTTCAAGTTCCTCGACGCCTCGACGGCCGACGGCTACAATCCCTACCAGATCACGAGGGACGGGTTCGACTGGGAAACCATCAAGGCGCACGATCCCTGGTCGCACATCGGGTACTGGGGAGATCACCAGGTGATCTACCTGCTGAAGCTCCTGGAGGAGTCGGATCGGTATCATCCGGGCGCCCTGCAGGACCTCCTGGCGCGTCCCGTGTTCACCTACGCGAATGTGCCCTACCGCATCAAGCCCTATGAGGCGCTCCTCAAGAACCCGCGCCGCACGATAGACCTCGACGGCGCGCTTCAGAGCCAGATCCAGAAGCGCGTCGCGGCAATCGGCGCCGACGGGAAGCTCCTGCTGGATCGCGCCGGCGTCCCCTGCCGGGCGAGCTTGACGGAGAAACTGCTCGTCCTGGTGCTCTCCAAGCTCTCGAACTACATCCCCGAAGCCGGCATCTGGATGAATACGCAGCGGCCGGAGTGGAACGATGCCAATAACGCGCTCGTCGGCTACGGCGTATCCATGGTCACCCTTTGCTACCTGCGCCGCTTCCTGGCCTTCTCTCGGAATCTCTTTGACCGGGTCCACGACAAGGAGCTCGAGATTTCGGCCGAGGTAGCTGCCCTGTTCCATCGGATCGCTGCTGCCCTCCGGGAGCACGCCCCCCTGCTTGACGGGCGCCCCGCCGCGCCGGGCGGGATTCGCGCTCTCTGATCAGGACCGCAAGTCCGTTCTTGACGCGCTCGGCTCCGCGGGGAGCGATTTCAGGCGCACGCTTTACGATCAGGGTCTCTCCGGCAGTCTCGTGAGCCTCACGGGAGAGGATATCGTGGCTTTCTGCGACCTGGCGCTGCGCCACATCGAGCATTCCATCCGCGCCAACCGCCGGGAGGACGGCCTGTATCATTCCTACAACCTCATGCGCGTGGCGGGGGCCGATCGCATCGTGATCCGGCGCCTGGATGAGATGCTCGAGGGGCAGGTGGCTGTCCTGAGCTCGGGCGCGCTGTCCGGCGCGGAATCGACGGCACTTCTCGACGCGCTGCGCGCGAGCAGTCTCTATCGCGCCGACCAGAACAGCTACATTCTCTATCCTGACAGGCGGCCGCCCCGGTTTCTGGAGAAGAACAATATCCCGGCGGATGCGCTCAGGGACTCGAAGCTCCTGACGGTGCTCCTGAAGTCCGGCGACCGGCGCATCGTGGTCCGTGATGTGCAGGGGGGCGGGCATTTCAACGCGGCATTCCGCAACGGGGAAGCCCTCCGCCAGGCGCTCACGGAGCTGAAAGCGGGTGAATATCGCGCCCTGGTGGAAAGAGAGGAGGCGCATCTCCTGGGGCTCTATGAGCAGGTCTTCGATCACCAGTCCTTCACCGGCCGGTCCGGCACGTTTTACAAGTACGAGGGGCTGGGCTGCATCTACTGGCACATGGTTTCCAAGCTTCTCCTTGCCGTGCAGGAGGTCCTCTGCCGGGCCGTGGAGGACGGCGAGAAAGCCGCCCTCGTCGACCGGCTGAAGAAGCACTATGGGGACATTCGGGAGGGCATCGGGGTGCACAAGCTGCCCGAGCTCTACGGCGCGATACCCACGGACCCGTACTCGCATACGCCCGGCTTTACCGGAGCGCAGCAGCCCGGGATGACCGGCCAGGTCAAGGAGGACCTCATCACGCGCCTTGGTGAGCTGGGCGTCTATGTGCGGGAGGGGCGGCTGCGGTTCGTCCCCCGCCTGCTGACGAGCGCCGAGTTCCTGGAGGCCCCGCGCACTTTCCGATACTACGATGTGGAAGGAAGCGCATGCACGGTTCCGACAGCGGCGGACAGCCTGGCATTCACGCTCTGCCAGGTGCCGATGATCGTGCATCGAGCGGGACCGGCGCGGATCGAGCTCGTCATGGCGGATGGAGGGACGCTCACCGTGCCGGGGCTTGTCCTGGACGCCGCCACGAGCGCGGCTCTGTTCGAGCGGACGGGCGTGGTGCGCCGACTGGACGCGTACTGTGACCTGTAGGGGCCTCCTTTCGTGCGTACGGGAGTGCGCGAGTACGCGCTCGGCCCGAAGGCCGTACCCGTTCGGCGAGTACGCCGTCCAGCTCCCCGGAATACGAGGGTACTCGTTCGGCGAATACGCCGTACCGCGGAAGGGCTGCGGCTTGCAATCGTTCCACGGTCCGTTTGATACTTGCGGGTGAAAGCGCCATGGCGAATAAGATAAATGAAATCAACACCTCACGCGTCCTGCAGAAGCTCTGGTTCAACAAAGGGATAAGCAGGGTCGACATCGCGCGTGAGCTCGGGCTTGGAAAATCAACGGTGACAAAGATCGTGGCCAAGCTTCTGGAGCGCAACCTCGTGAAGCGCGTGACCAGGGGACGCTCGGGGCCCAGCGGAGGGCGCCGGCCGACCCACCTCATGATCAACAGCCAGTATGGATACATTCTCGGCCTGGAAATACAGCCGGATTTCTACACCGCCGTGGCCACGGATCTGCTCGGGGAGGTGATCTTTTCCCATTCGGAGCGATTGGCGTTCGGTCCAAGCATCGTCGACACCTGTCTCGGCGTGGTGAGCGCCCTGGAAGAGAGGACACGGAATATCCGGCTCCCTTTGATCGGCATTGGCGTCGGAATGCCCGGAATCATCGACCCGCACAAGGGCATCATCCTCCAGTCCAATCCGCTGAGCATCAGCCGGCCGGTGGATTTCTACCGGGAGATCGCGCCCCACCACACCGTTCCCGTCCTCATAGAAAATGACGCGAAATGCTGCTGCTGGGGAGAGCTCGCCTTCAAGAAAACCGAACGACACGCGAATTTCACGTTCGTGCTCGGCGAGTTCAGAAAGGGCAGGACGGCAAACTCGGACTATTGGGGCATCGCCATCGGCTTCGGTTTCGTCCTGAATGGAAAGGTCCACTACGGGGAAGGCTTTTCCGCCGGCGAGTTCCAGAGCATCCTGTGGGAGCCTCCCAACCAGGGCCAGTTTTCCCTGAGCGACGAAGAATCGAAGCGGATCAAGGAAGACGCGAAAATACTGGACCGGGTCCTCCGGGAGCTTTCCGCGCACATCGCGTTTCACGTCAACGCGTTGAACCTGACCAGCGTGGTGATCGGGGGCGAGATCGCCACCTACAAGGATGCTCTTACGGAGATGCTCCAGGCCGAGATCCAGAAGAACTGGTCATACGAGAACAAGGTCGACTGCTCGATCGAGTTCGCGACCCTGGGCGACAGGGCTGTCGCATACGGCGCGGCGGGGATGTTTCTCGAGCGTTTCTTCTCCATCCCCGACGTAGTGGAAAGCGCCGAGCTCCGGACGTCGAACAAGATCGGAGTCTTGTATGGACCCCGGCAATCCGCTAACGTGAGATAACATGGACAGGAACGGCCGTGAGTCCCCGGCCTACTACGCCACGCTCGGCGTGACAATCGCACTTTCGATCCTCGCGATCGTGACCCTGCTTCCCAGCCCCGCCGCCTCCAAGCCGAACGTCCTCGGCTACAAGTCCGTCTGCAGCTTCGCTCCGGCGGCGAGCGCGCTCTGCGGCCTGCTGGCGGGAGTGACCTGCACCATCCGGAATCGCCGCCTGTCGAGGAATGCTTCGAGCGCCCGCTACAGGCCGCTCATTCTGCCCATCGGCCTGGGGATACTGCTCGTCATCATTGCGGTTGTGTTCGGCGCAAGATTCGGCGCTGCGCAGTCGCGGTTCGAATCGGTGATCATGAAGACGGAAATCGAGGCCGCGCCGCTCACTTCACTACCGGACGGCACACGCAGCGCGACCTTCAGCGAAGGGGATGTATCCGCAACCGTCGAGCTCACATCGTTGAACGGCCGCATCAGCACGCTTCGCCTGAAAGCCGGGAAGAACGTGGATGAAGAGCTCGCGGCGAGGATCTTCGACGAAGTCATGGCGGCGGGGTCCGTGGCCGTGGACGCGGTGAGCGGAGCAACCGCGTCCAGCAATGTGCTCTTGAAGGCCATCGAGGCAGCCGCGCGGCCTTCGCAATAAGGAACTTCGGGCCTCCTTTCGTCCATACGGGAGTACCCGTTCGGCGCGAACGCCGTCCATGGACTGGGCGCCGACGGCGGACGAAGTCCGCTCGGCGACCAGAGCGGTACTCCGCACTCGTCGGCCCTCGCGGCTCTCGGCGTCTGCTCCGCAGCCGCCTGCCGCCCTCCGCACGCGTTCCGCGTGCGACGCATCCATGGCTATGGCAGCTGACCGAATACCTTCGCAAACCAGCGGTGCACGCCATGAAGGGGGCCGACCGGCTCGGCGAACATCAGGATGCACTTGCCGGAGACCACCTGCATGCCCTTCTCCAGGCAGAACGAAATTGCGGTCGGGCTCTCCGAGCCCTGCTGCAGCCAGACGCGCGTGATGCCGCGCGCGGAAGCGTCCCGCACCACTTTCTCCGACTCCGCCGGTGGGGTGAAGACCAGGACGCCTCCCACCTTCTCGGGAAGCGCGGTCATGCTGGGGTAGCATTGCTCTCCGGCGATCGTCTCCGCATGAGGATTGACCGGCAGCACGCGGTATCCTCTGGCCTTGAGCTCCCGGTTCACGGTTGCGCTGAACGCCTTGTCGTCCCGCGAAAGTCCTGCCAGGGCGAGCGTCTTCTGCGACAGGAATTCCTGTACGTCCTGTTTCGTATTCACGTGATGCTCCTTTTTCTCCTTATTCAACACCGATCGACGTCCCGCTGCCACACATTTCTCATTCCCTATGCGCGCCCCGTCATTTTCCGATATGATCGCCCAAGGGTGAAGCTTCGCGCGAGACTCCTATTCATCACGCTCTCCGCGCTCCTCGTGCCGGTGCTCGTCGCCATTGCGGTCGCGGCGGCAGTGGTGGTGGAAAGCAGCGGGCGGTCGCAGGAGACGCGCTTCCGCTCCGCCCTGTATCTCATCCAGAAGGACATCACCGACACCGAGCAGCGCTATCGGACGATCATCGCCCGGCTGGCCCTTTCCCGGACCCTCCAGGGGAAGCTCTACGTCTACAACAAGTACTGGGGCTACTTCAGCAAGGATACACTGGACGGAGACATCGCGGTGCTTCGCGACGAGCTGGAGAATCACCTTCTCAACGACTCCATCGATACGATTGCCGTCTACCGGATGGAGGGTGACCGCTACTCGTCCGTTGTCGTGGTGGGAAACTCGACCTACATCCGCGACAGTGTCCCGCGTGAAACGCCGTCGCGCCTGGCAGGCCAGCCCGAGTACGCACAGACCTCGGACGGGATCTACGCCACCTTTTACATGCCTGTCTTTCGGGACGGCGCGGAAATCGGGCTGATCACGCTGCAGAAGGCGTTCAACAGGGGCTACCTGGAGACCCTTTCGCTCCGCTCGAACATCGGGATTGCCCTGTACGCGCAGGGACTGTATCGCTACTCCTCGCTGCCCGGGATCGATGCCGCGGGACTCCTGTGGACGCGCGCGCATCCCATGACGGGCAGCCCCTTTTCCGGCACGTATCAATTCCAGGGAAGGGTGTACAAGTACGTGGGTTCCTACTTCGAGATGGGGCCCTCCGCCAAGGGATTTCTCTTCGTCGGCGGCCCCTCGTCGATCACGCAGGCGGTGTGGTGGCAGAGCTTCCTGGGACTCTCCATCATTCCCCTGATCTGCGTCGCCGTGGCCATTGTGCTGTTCCTGCTCTGGGGAAGCCGGGTGATCTCCGCCATCAGGATCCTCCTTGCGGCATCCATCACCGTCGGCCGGGGCGACTACCGGCTGCGGCTGCCCGTGGAGCGCCGCGACGAGTTCGGGGAGCTGTACCGGGGTTTCTCGCGCATGGCCGAGCAGCTCGAGGAAAACCTCGCCCGGCTGGAGGAGAGCAAGCGCATGCTCGTCACCAGCGAGAAGATGGCGGCGCTGGGGAGGTTTTCCGCCGGGGTCGCGCACGAGATCAACAACCCGCTCGGCATCGTGCTCAACCACGTGCAGCTCCTGCGCTCGGGGAGACTGGAGGAGCGGGAGAGGGAAGAGTTCCTCGCGCGCATGGAGACGGAAATCAAGCGCGTGAATCGGCTGCTGCGGAGCCTCCTGCAGCATGCAACCGACGAGGAGCTCTCCTTCAGCGATCTTCCCCTCGAGCCCCTGGTCTCCGAGGTGGTGCAGCTCTTTACCCCGAAGCTTCGCGTGAAAGGCGTGCGCGTGGAGGTGACGCCGTTCCCCGCCAGCGCTGTCGTGGAAGGCGACGCGGACGCCATCAAGCAGGTCTTCTTCAATCTTCTGTACAATGCCATCCAGGCCATTCACCACGACCGGGGTCTCGTGCGCATCGACGCAGAGGAGGCCGCGGCGGGCTTCTGCGTGCGCGTGGCGGACAATGGCGAGGGAATGGATGAGACCACGCGCGCCTCGATCTTCCAGCCTTTCGTGACGCGCAAGCAGGGCTATGGCACCGGGCTGGGTCTCGCGCTCAGCCAGACCATCATGAAGCAGCATGGCGGCTCCATCGACGCCTCGGGGGAGCCCGATGTCGGCACGACGGTCACGCTCTGGTTTCCCAGGAAGGAGGAGGCATGAGTCGGCGCGATTTTTCCCTCCTCATCGTGGACGACGAGGAAGGAATGCGCCTGGGTCTGCAGAAGACCCTTTCGCTGGAAGGCTACCGCGTGACCACCGCGGCGACCGGCGCGGAAGCGCGGCGCCGGGCAAAGGCGGAGAGGTTCGACTGCGCGTTCGTGGACCTCAAGCTTCCCGACCTGAGCGGCACCGAGCTCCTGGCTGACCTGAAGCAGTCCGGCGCCGCCGTGGTCATCATCACCGCCTACGCCACGGTGGACACGGCGGTGCGCGCCATGAAGCTGGGGGCGGTGGACTATCTGCAGAAGCCGTTCGACAACCACGACATCGTGACCCTGGCAGATCGATTGTGCATGGGGGGCCGGGACGCCGCCCGTGAAGGGCGCGGGGAAACCATGGAGGAAGGCCTTGTCGCGGAGAGCCCGGCCATGAAACAGATCGTCGCCACGCTGCGCAAGGTGATGGATACGGAGATCCCGATCCTGCTCCAGGGAGAGAGCGGGACCGGCAAGGAGATGCTGGCCCGGTTCGTGCACGAGAAGAGCGCGCGGACCGGACGACCGTTCGTCGCGATCAACTGCGCGGCCATCCCGCCCGAGCTGCTGGAGAGCGAGCTCTTCGGCCACGAGAAGGGCGCCTTCACAGGGGCCCACTCCTCGACCGCGGGCAAGTTCGAAGCGGCCGGCGCGGGCACGATCTTTCTGGACGAGATCGGGGAAATGGGCGCGCCGCTGCAGACAAAGCTCCTGCGCGCCCTTGAAGAGCGCTCCTTCGAGCCGGTGGGCTCCACGCGCAGCCTGCCGCTTCTGGCCCGGATCATCGCCTCCACCAACAACGACCTTGCCGCCATGATCCGGGAGAAGACATTCCGCCTGGACCTCTATTACCGGCTGAAGGGATTTGCCGTCACCATTCCTCCGTTGCGGGAGAGGCGCGAGGACATCGAGCCGCTCCTCTCATTCTTCCTGGACGCCTATCGGCACCGCTACAACAAGCCCGAGGTCGAGATCTCACGCGAAGCGGTGCGCTTCCTCCGCTCTTACCGGTGGCTGGGCAACGTGCGCGAGCTCAAGAATGCCGTGGAGTCCGCGGTCCTCCTTTCCGAGCAGACCCGGCCGCTCCTTCCCCAGGATTTCCTGCTCGAGGGGGCAGGGGACGCGAGCCTGCCCGAGCTGTGGCAGCAGGAGCGGGAAGCCATTATTGAAGTGCTGAAGCGCACCGGCTACAACCGATCCGTCGCGTCTCGGGAATTGGGCATGAGCCGCAAGACCCTGTACAACAAGATGAAGCGCTACGCGATAAAGTAGCGTACACACGATTTCCCACTCTTACCCAATTCGAGAAAAGCGGTCCTTGTCGTCGGCACGGCAGATCCGGACGAGGGCATGGCAGAGCCCCTATCTTTTCGCAGGCCAAGCAATTATCACCCTCACTCCCTTGTGCCTGATGTTGGCTCGATTCATGCATGACAGAGCGTGAAAGTGCAATGCGAAATCCGCTGAAAGTCTGCGCGTCAGTCGTGATGACTCTCCTCGTCGGCGGCGCGCCTCTCTTCTGCCGGGCAGTCCCGGAACCCGCGGATGCGACGTATCCTGGTTCTTCCCCGCCGGCCGCTCATCGACAACTCTCCTTCGTCATGGTGCCCAAGGGCATCCATCCCTATTTCGAGCCCGTCTATCGGGGCTTTCAGGAAGCCGCCGCCCGGTACGGGGTCGTTGCCGAGGTGAATGCGCCGCCGCGATTCGATGTCGCTCTCCAGGTGAAGGTCATCGAAGACCTGATCGCGCGCGGGGTGAGCGGCATCGCGATCTCCGCCAACGACGACGAGGGGCTGGTCTCGGTGATCCACGAGGCCGTTCAGGCGGGCATCAAGGTGATCACCTTCGACGCCCCGGCGCCCTCCACCGAAGCGCTCACGTACATCGGCACGGACAATGAGGCTGCCGGGTACGCTGCGGGGAAGCGGATGGCGAGCGCCATGGAAGGCAGGGGCTCGATTGCCATCCTCCAGGGCGGTCTGGACGCCACGAACCTCAATCTGCGGACCCAGGGTTTCAAACGCGCGCTGGCAGAAGTGTCTCCCCGGATCACCGTGGTGTCCGTGGTGGATGAAGGGGGCGATTTCGCCGAGTCCGTGAACAGGACGGAAGAGCTCCTGGCCGAACATCCCGCTCTCTCCGCCATCTTCAGCGTCTCGGCGGAGGGTGCGCCAGCCGCTGCCGCGGTCGTGAAACGACAGGGAAAGGCGGGCCGGGTCCTGGTGGCGGGCTTCGACGATCTGGGCGACACGCTCCAGGGCATAAGGGACGGTTCGGTCGTCTTCTGCGTGGTGCAGAACACGTACAAGATGGGGTGGCTGTCCGTAGAGCGGCTGCTGGACGCCGTGGGCGGCCGTCCGCTGCCCCGGATCATCGATACAGGGGCCGTATTCGTCGATCGGAGAAACATCGAGACCTACAAGGCAATGATGGAGGCCGACAACTCGGGGAAGCTGTAGGTGCGCGGCTCGTGATCCTGGCTTTTGGAGCGGCCCCGTTGGGGCTCGAATGATTTTTCTTAAGGAGGTCTGGCGTATGAAGTCCAGAATGCTTTTGATTGCGGTCGTTCTGCTGGCCGTCGTGGTGGCAGTGGCCCCTGCGCAGACTAAGTGGGCCTCGAACGTTCGCATCGTCTTCTTCCCGGGCGGTCCCCAGGGAGGCGTGTTCGCCGTGAACGTCTACAACGGCGCCAAGCAGGCGGAGTTCGACCTGGGGTGCAAGGTCAACTACGTGTGGTCCGACTGGGATCCGCAGAAAATGATCCAGCAGTTCCGCGAAGCGGTCGCCACGAGGCCTGACGGAATCGCGATCATGGGTCACCCGGGGGACGCTGCCTTCGACGCGCTTATTGATGACGCGCGGAGCAAGGGAATCATCGTCACCAGCCAGAATACGACGCTGGACAAGGCCGAGGCCAAGTACGCGGCCAGCGGCTTCGGGTACGTCGGGGCGGAGAACTACCCGGCAGGGCATGCCCTGGGCGTCGAGGCCATCAAGAGGTTCAAGCTGAAGAGCGGCGACCGCGCCATGGTGTGGGGCCTGCTCTCCCAGCCCGCCCGCGGTGAGCGCACCAAGGGCGTCATAGACGCCTTCAAATCGGCCGGCCTGGTCGTCGACTACATCGAGATCGATGCCGCGACCAACAAAGATCCCGTTGCCGGCGCCCCGACATTTGCCGGCTACGTTTCCTCCCATCCGACTGTCAAAGTCGTCGTGACCGATCACGGCGGCCTTACCGCAACGGCCGAAACCTATCTCAAGGCCGCGGGCAAGAAGGCCGGCCAGATCAACATCGCCGGATTCGACCTGTCCCCCGCAACTATTGCGGCCATCAAGGGCGGCTGGACCGGCCTGGTGATCGATCAGCAGGAGTGGCTCCAGGGATACCTGCCCATCTTGCAGATCGCCCTGTCGAAGGTCTATGGTTTCTCCGGTCTGCACATCAATACCGGCGCGGGCTTTGTGGACAAGAGCAACGTGGACATCGTTGCCCCGCTGGCTGAGAAGAACATCCGCTGATATTCGACGCTCAATTCGGGCGGCGGGAGGCAGGTTGCCTTCCGCCGCCCTCGCTGTGAAGAGGTGACCCGATGGACTACTTCCTCCAGATGAAGAACGTGTCCAAGACCTTTGGCGAGGTGGCGGCGCTCCACCACGTGAACTTCGAGGTCGGCACGAATGAGATCGTGGGACTGCTTGGAGACAATGGAGCCGGCAAATCCACCCTGGTGAAGATCATGACCGGCTATCACCAGCCCGACCCAGGGGGCGAGTTTGTCCTGAAGGGGAAGAAAGTCGATCACCTCTCGGTAGCGCGAGCCCGCGGCATGGGCATTGAGGTTGTCTACCAGGAGCGGGCGCTCGCGGACAAACAGTCGCTGTGGCGCAACATATTCATGGGGCGCGAGCTCTCCAATTCGTGGGGGCGTCTCGACCTGCGCGAGATGCGGCAGGAGACGCGCAAGCTTATGCACACGCTGATGGGCTTCACTTCCTCCGCGGTGAACCCGGAATCGGTGGTCAAGAACTTCTCCGGCGGCGAGCGCCAGGGAGTGGCCATAACCCGGGCGCTGTACTTCAAGGCGGAGATGATCATCCTCGACGAGCCGACCATGGGTCTGTCCCTGTCCGAGACGAAGAAGTGTCTCGAGTTCGTGGCGGGGATAAAAGCGGCGGGCAAGGCGGCCATATTCATCGACCACAATATTTTCCACGTCTATCCGGTGGCCGACAGAATCGTCGTGCTGGACCGGGGCACGGTGGCAGGACAATTCATGAAGAACGAGCTCACCCTCCAGGAGCTGATAGATCGGCTGTACAACGTGGCCCAAACGGGCAGCCTGGATACCAAGGCCCGGGGCACGCGACGGGGAAAGAGGAAAGGCAAATGAAAACTTCGGACGGGATGGCAAGGCTCAAGTCCCCCGCTGCGGGACGCGGCACGATCTCCCAGTTGGCGCGCACCTATTCCCTCCAGATCGGCATCGTATTCGTCGCCCTCTTCATCTGGGTGTTGTTCCTCATCGGTTCCCCCCGGACGTTTCTGGCGGGCGACATTTATATCGCGTTCATGTCGACGACGCCATTCTTTGCTTTGATGGCCATCCCGCTGACGCTCGTTGTCATCACGGGAGAGATCGACCTGTCCTTCGGCTCCATCATGGCGTTCGGCATGACGGCATTCAGCGTCGTATTCACCGCTACCCAGAGCGTCTGGCTCGGGTTCTTTGCCTGCCTGCTGGCAGGCCTCGGCGCGGGAATCCTGAACGGCATCATCGTCGTAAAAATCGGAATACCGTCGCTGGTCACAACCATCGGGACGCAATTCTTCTGGGCGGGCGTCGTGCTGGTGGTCACCAACGGAGCGGGGATGGGCATGACGCCTGTCAGAGACACGATCCTCTATCCCGCCCTGGTGGGCCGGATCGGCGGCGTCATCCCTGCGCAGTTCGTCTGGACCATCGTGTTCGCCGCAGTGGTGTGGTTCTTCCTGAACCGGCACAGATTCGGCGCGCATGTGTATCTCACGGGCGATAACGTGGAAAGCGCCCGGCTGATGGGTGTGAACGTGGACCTCACCAAGATCATCACCTTCGCGATCGTCGGCTTTGCCGCGGCATTTGCCGGCTTTGTGGTCAGCGAGGAGGTGCTCTACTTCTGGCCCACCCTGGGCGGCGGGTATATGCTCAATACCCTGGCCTCGGTGTTTCTCGGAGGGACGTCTGTGTTCGGCGGCATGGGTACCATCTTCGGCACATTCGTCGCCTCCTTCATCATCGGATCCATCAATGCGGGCATCGTTGCGGCAAACCTGACCGGGTATTGGACACAGTTGATCTACGGCCTGATCATCGTCGTGTCAGTTGCGCTGCAGACCGTGCTGGGGAAGAGGTTCAAGTAAAGCCGCAGCGGACTTCCTTGATGCTCGTCAGTCGCTCCGTTCAGCCCGGAGGGAGGGCTCAGAATGAAAAACCTGAAAGTCGCGGCAAAGATCGGGACTGGATTCGGTTTGGTGATCGCGATAGCGGCAGGTCTCGGCGCGATCCAGCTCTGGAACATGGTGGGTGTGCAGGGAGAGGCGAACCGCCTGGACAAGGAAATCGTTCCCCAGGTCGCGGTGGCGAACGACATCGAGCGAAGCGCCCATCGGACCATGTACAGCATGCAGGCCTACCTGCAGTCCATGGATACCGACTCTCTCGACCTGGCAAAGCAGTTCCTGGCCGACATGCAGAAGTACCTCGCGGATGCGGACGCCCTTGCGACGAAGTATCCGCGCCTTCTCGTTCTGAGGAAGAACGCCGCCGTGGCCAGGTCCCGGGTGGAGGAATACGACACGCTCGTGCAGGATACGGTCTCGGTCAACGCAAGCATCACGGTGGAAAGGATGAGCCAGGCTTCCTCCGGATCCACGTTCAACACCAACCTTCAGAACTACATACTGAAGAAGACGGCTGACCTGGACGCCTTGATCAGCCGGAATGCGTCCCCGGCAGCGTTGAAAAGCACGCTGCAGGAAATCACCATTGCGAATGAGATACGGGACCTCGGCAGCGTTCTCCGGATCGGGAACTTCGAGACGCAGGCCACTGCCGATCCGAGCTTCCTGAAGGATGCCATGCAGAGCTTTGCGGACGTGCGGAACCGAATCGCCTCCTGGCGGGCCCTGCCGACCGTGAACAGGAACGACCTGATCCAGCTCGAGGCAATCACCGCGAGCGGGGACACCTACCTCCAGGCCTCCCAGACGGTTCTGAACGACGTGGTGAAAAGGGCGGAGGTGAACGCGGCGCAGCGCAAGACGGCCGAGGCGGTGCTGGAAGCCGCCGTCCAGATCTCGCTGGAAGGATTCAAGGACGCCGCGTCGATCACCACGTTGACGGTGGCGCGCCTGATGACGGCGATCATCGTTCTCGTGATGGGGATAGGAGCGGCAACGGTCATGGGAATCGCGGTGGCCATTGCGATTACCCGCACGATCACCCGGCCGCTCTTCAAGGGGGTCGCGTTCGCCCAGCAGATTGCCAATGGGGATTTCAGCACGCTGCTCGACATACGGCAGCGTGACGAGGTCGGAGCGCTCGCCAATGCCCTGAACGAGATGGCGATCAAGCTCCGCGATGTCGTGCTCTCGGTCCAGGAGAGCGCGTCACAGGTTGCCCATTCCAGCGAGGAGATCTCGGGAAACGCCCAGAAGCTCGCCGAAGGAGCGCAGAACCAGGCAACCACGCTCGAGCAGACGAGCGCCGCGGTCGAGGAGCTGGCCGCTTCGGTGGATCAGGTCTCCGCGCACGCGCAGTCACAGGCTGCCGCGGTGGAGGAAGGTTCAAGCTCGATGTCGCTGGTGCAAACCGCCGTCGAATCGGTCACCCGGAGCCTCGGAGAGATCTCCGGTCTTGCCCGGAGATCGGCGGAAAACGCGGTGGAGGGCGACAAGGCGGTGCAGTCCGTCGTGGACGTGATCAATCTCATTTCAGGAGGCTCCGAGAAGATCGGCGGGATCGTGGGCGTGATTTCCGACATCGCGGACCAGACCAATCTCCTCGCGCTCAACGCGGCAATCGAGGCCGCACGGGCAGGGGAGCATGGTCGGGGATTTGCCGTCGTGGCGGATGAAGTGAGCAAGCTGGCGGAGCGGAGTGCATCGTCGACAAAGGAGATCGAAGGCCTGATCAAGGAGAGCGTCAGGAACATCAGCGAGGGGGTGAAAACCGCCCGAGGGTCCCAGCTCGCGATGGAACAGATCCGCGCGGCTTCCCAGCAGGTCAACGACACCATCACGACCCTCTCCGAATCCATGGAGCAGCAGGTCGCGGCAATCAAGGAGCTGGCCGGGGCGCTCGGGAACATAAGCGAGATGAGCCAGGGCATCTCGGCGGCCACGGAGGAGCAGACCTCCAACGCGAAGCAGGTATCGAAGGCGGTGGAGACCGTCAACGAGCTCACGCAGGCGGCAGCGGCCTCGGCGGCGGAGATGTCCTCCTCCACGGAGAAGCTCACCAGGATGGCGCAGGGTCTGAATCGGCTGGTTGCCTTGTTCAAGATGGGGGAGGCAGGGGCACCGCTGCACGAGCCTCTTCCCGGCGATGAGCGCGTCCTCCCGGCGCCGGATGCCGCTCCGACGGCCTAGGAAGTCCTGCTCATTTCATCGAGGTGCCGGATCTTCCTCTCTGCAGTCTCTTTTCAAGAAGCCGGACGAGCATCGAGAGAGTGATGGTCAGGAAGAGATAGAGGAAAGCGACCACGTTGTACGTCTCGAAGAACCTGAAGGTGCTCGCCGCATAGACCTTTCCCATCTGCGTGATGTCCTGGACGCCCAGCGCGCTCACCAGGGCGGAATCCTTTATCATCGCGACGAACTCGTTGCCGAGCGGCGGAAGCACGTTCCGCACGGCCTGCGGCAGGACGATGCGGATCATCACGTGGCCCCTGCCCAGGCCGAGCGCATACGCCGCCTCCCACTGGCCGGCGTCGATGGACTGGATGCCCGCGCGGAAGATCTCCGAGATGAAGGCGCCGTAGCCGAGGGTGAGCGCGATGATCGCCCTCCAGGAGAAGTCGATGCTGCGGACGCTGAGCGGCTGCAGGATGCCCTTCCGCACCAACGGCGCGAGCAGGAAATTCGCCGCTTCCACGAGCCCCGGGGCGCCGATGAATGCGATGTAGTAAAGGATCACGAGCATCGGCACGCCCCGCACGATCTCCACCCAGAATGTGGCCGCCTCCCGCACGACTCGCGAAGGGGACACCCGGCACAGGCCGAGGAACAGGCCGACCAGGATGGAGAAAGCGAACGCGACGATCGAGATCCACAGTGTCGTGAGAAGCCCGGTCGCCGTGGCGCGGAAGATGATGCGGTAGTCGTTCCTGCTGGCGATGTTCCAGAGGATCAGGATCCCGAGGAGGATCACCCCGAGCAGCCAGAAGGGAAGCTTTTTCAGCCTGTCGGCAAAGGGAAGGAGATGGGTACCGCCTATGTTGCCGCCGCGGAAAGGTTCGCTCATGAAAGGAGACCCGGGGGAGCGCAGGGGGGAGACAACCGGCAGGATCGCGGACGGAAAACCCGCAAGCTGGCCGATGTCCCCCTGCGCACCGCGCGGAGGGCTACTTCTGATTATACTCGAAGAACCACTTTGTCGTGAGCTTGTCCAGGGTGCCGTCGTCCTTCAGGGCCTGTATGGCGGCATTGAACGGCGCCGCGAGGTCCGACCCTGTCTTGAAGATGAATCCATAGTTGTCCGTGCCCAGGGGATCACCCACGATCTTGAGCTTGTCGGGATTGGCGCCGACGTAGCCCCTGCTGGAGGCCGCGTCCATCAGGACACAGTCCACGTCGCCGGCGAGGAGCGCCTGCACCGTCGCGCCAAAGGTCTCCAGCAGCTTGATGCGGGGATTGTCCTCTTTGCCGTCAAGGACGTTGTAGACCGCCACGTAGAAGTTGGTCGTGCCGGCCTGGGATCCGATGAGGAGCTTCGGATTGGCGGCGAACTCCGCCGCGTTCTTGAACCTCGTCTCGTCCCTTCGCACCAGCATGAACTGCTGGCTCACCATGTAGGAATCGGAGAAGTCGACCTGTTTCTTGCGTTCGTCGGTGATGGAAATCCCGTCCATGCCCACGTCATACTGCCCGTCCCGGACCGCCTGGATCATCGTGTCCCACGAGCAGATGTTCCACACGATCTTCGCGTTCAGCCGCTTGCCGATCTCGTTGACAGCGTCATATTCCCAGCCCCCTGCCTTGCCGGTCTTGGGATCCACGAAGTTCAGCGGCGTAAATGCATTTTCGGTAACCGCGCGGATCACGCGGCCCTTCAGGTCGGGGAGTTTCTTTGCCTGTCCGAACGCGGAAACGGCGAGAAACGCGATAAGCACCCCGCACACGATCTTTCTCATGAGCTCCTCCTGTTCGGAAAATGGTACAT
Organism: uncultured Spirochaetota bacterium; assembly: GCA_963734545.1. GTDB lineage: Bacteria > Spirochaetota > Spirochaetia > SZUA-6 > Fen-1364 > Fen-1364. The sequence continues at coordinate 567,234 of CAVTHO010000005.1, forward strand.
AAATTCCCGGCAGCGTTCAAGCAAACGGGTGCCGCTCGCGGGAAAAGGGATGCGCTTCGCGCATAAGAAGGTGCGCGGGCGCACAAGAGGGGATGCGCTACGCGCAGAAGGCGGGATGCGCCGCCTGCGCAATGGTAGGCGATGACTGCGGGGATTCGTATCTTCTTTCCATGATCGTCGACCTGCATGTCGAATCCTACATCGCCTCGCTTGACGGCCAGGCGGACCCGGTCTTTGCCGCCATGGAAACCCTGGCAGCAAGAAAGAGCTTTCCCATCATCGGGCGGCACGCGGGGTCGCTGCTGGCGCTTCTCGCGCGGTGCATGGGCGCGCGCCGCGTGCTCGAGCTCGGGTCGGGCTACGGCTACTCCGCGCTGTGGTTCGCGCGCGCGCTGCCGGAGGACGGCACGGTGGCGTGCACCGATCTCTCCCGGGACAACCGGGACCTTGCGATGAACTTCTTCCGCACCGCCGGGGTCGAGAAAAAGATCTCGTTCCACGTGGGTGACGCGCTCGCCTTTGCCCGGGGGCCAGCGGGGTCCTTTCGACATCATCCTCAACGATATCGACAAGGAATCCTATCCTGCCAGCGTGGAGGTGGCCGTGCCGCTCCTGAGGTCCGGCGGGCTTTTCATAACGGACAACACGCTCTGGAGCGGAAAGGTGGCGGACGAGAGCGTCTCCGACGCCGACACGAACGCGATCAGAGCCTTCAACAAGGCCGTATTCTCCCGCGGCGACCTCGAGTCGCTCATTGTTCCCATCAGGGACGGGCTGACAGTCTGCAGGAAGAAATGAAGGCCGCGCGGGCCGGCGGCGAAACGGATGGGCAGGAGCGGATCGCGCGGGAGACGCTCCATGTTCTCCGCGCGGCGCCGAGCGGCTCGCTGCCTGTCGTCACCGTGAGCTGGGCCCGGTCGGTCACCGGCGCAATCGCGGCAGCCGACGGCGCGCGGACACCGCTGAGCGGTCCCGAGTCGCTCCGCCTTACCCACCGCCTGCGGGCGATGCACGACGCCATCCTGGTCGGGATTCAGACGGTGCTCTCCGACGATCCGCTTCTCTCGGTGCGTCTTGTCGAAGGCGCCCAGCCGCAGCCGGTGGTTCTCGATTCGAGGCTCCGTTTCCCTCCGGATGCGAGGCTGCTTTCCCGTACGGACAGGAAACCCTGGATCTTTCATCTGGAAGGTGCCGAAACAGGGGCCCGCGGCCCGGGGCTGGTGCGCGGGGGGGCCCGGCTCTTCCCCGTGCCCCGCGGCAAGGGCGGTCTCGATCTTCGAAGCGTGCTCGCCGCGCTTCTTTCCGAGCGCATCCGCTCTCTCATGGTGGAAGGAGGGGCGCGCGTTCTCGATTCGTTCATTTCCCAGGGCCTCGCGTCTCAGGCGGTGATCACGGTGAGCCCGACGGTCATCGAGGGGATCCCGGGGCCCCGCATGCCGGAGACCCCGCACTCCCTGCGGGAACGCTGCGGCATCGACGAGGTGGTGTGGGTCGACTTCAGAGCGCGCAGTAGCGATCGATCCGCCCGCGGATGATCTGGATCGAGTCATCCCAGAACGTGCGGCCGCGGATGTCGATGCCGAACCGCGCGGCCAGGTCCGCCGCGTTCGCCTCGCCGGTGGAGGCGAGCAGCTGCTGATAGGCCGGGACGAACTCCTGGCCCCTCTTTTTGTATACGGCGTACAGCCCGGTGCCGAACAGCAGCCCGAATGCATAGGGGAAATTGTAGAAATTGAGGTCCGCGAAGTAGTAGTGGGGCTTCCAGGTCCACATGTACCTGTGCCGGAAGCGCGCATCGAGACCGTCGCCATAGGCGGCTTCCTGCGCCCGGTCCATGATCTCGCACAGGTCGTCCGCCGAAAGCTCCGATCGTTCCCGGCGTTCCATGACTTCCCTCTCGAACAGGAACCGCGAGTAGATATCCACGATCACCTGCCCCTCGCCGATGAGGGAGTTTTCCAGCACGGCGAGCTCCTCCTGGGGCCCGCGCGCCCGGGCAAGGACCGCGTTATGCACGATGTTTTCGCACATGATCGAGGCGGTCTCCGCGAGGGTCATGGGCGTCACCTGCTGCAGCTCCGTCTTGCCGGCTCGATAGGCGCATTCGTTGTGGAAGCCGTGGCCCAGCTCGTGCGCCACCGTGGAAACCTGGTCAAGGGAACCATCGAAGTTGCAGAGGATCCGCGATTCCTTCACCCGGGGTACGGCCGAGCAGAACGCGCCTCCCCGCTTGCCGTCGCGCGGCTGGGCGTCGATCCACCTGGCGTCGAACGCGCGCTGGGCAAAAGAGCGCAGGTCGGAGGAGAAGCCCGCGAAGTTCTCCAGGATGAACTCCCGGGCCTGCTGCCAGGTGAAGGCGCTTCCCTGCCTGCCGGTGGGGGCGCAGATGTCCCACCAGGCCAGGCTCTTCTTGCCCAGCCGCGCCGCCTTTGCCCTGAAGTAGCGGCGGAACTGGGGAAGGGAATCCTTCATGGAGTCCAGGAGCGCCTGCAGGGTAGGGCGATCGATGCGCGCCAGGTCGATGGGCGCGTGGAGGCAATCGGTGCGGCCGCGCCGCTTCTGCAGGGAAACCGCCGTGCCCTTGACGCCGTTCATGCACGCGGCGAGCGGCTCCTGCACCTTTTCCCATTCCCGCATCTCCGCCTCATACGCGCGCCGGCGCACGGACTCTTCGGGGTGGGAGCGCAGGTTGATGAGCGCCGGCATGGGAAGCTTTCGCACGGCGCCGTCCAGATCGATCTCCACGTTGATCTGGGACGTCACGGTGCGCTGGAGCTTGCTCCACGCCTGCGCGCCCGCGAGGGAAAGCTCCGCGGCGAGCATCTCTTCCGGATCGCTCATGAGATACGCGCCCTGCGCGGCCGCCTCGTTCAGAATGAACGCGTGGTCCCGGGCCGGGCCTGCGTGCTCCAGCGCCCGGGGAAGCGCCTCCGCGACGCCGCGGATCCAGCCCTGGAAACGGGTCCAGTTCTGCTTCAGCCGGACCAGCATGATCTCCAGCTCGGACTGCTTCTTTGCCGCTGTCCGGTCATACGAGTCGGTCGCCACGAAAGAATCGACATAGACCTCGAGGGTCGTGGAGAGCAGGTACGCGCGGTTGAAGAGCTCGACCGCGCGGTCCAGGGCCGCGGCGAGTTTTTCCGGCAGGGCAGTCTTCGACACGGGAGCCAGGCTCCCCGCATGATGCCGTTCGATTTCTTCCAGAATCGTTGCGAGCGCGGCCAGGTCGGCGGCGAGCTCCGGGGAGGCGAGATCCGGATAGATGGTGCTCAAATCCCAACGGGGCAGAGTATCCATGTCGTGGTCACGGCGATGCCGAATCCGCCGACTACGGCGATGCCCAATCCGCCGACTACGGCGACGCCGTGTTCCTCCTCATGATGAAATCCGTCTGACGCTTCTTGCCCATGTAAAAGTCGTGTGTGCCGGCCTTGGCAAATCCCATCCTCGTGTAGAAGGCGATGGCGTTCCCGTTCTTCTTCCACACTCCCAGCCAGACGGCTTTCTTCTTTGAGAGCCTCGCGACTTCCATGGCTTTGTCGATCAGAGCCTTGCCGAGCCCCAGGCCCTGGAAATCCCTGATGACGTAGATCCGCTCGATCTCGAGCGCCTCGGGGTCCCGCAGGTCTGTCTGGGCGTCGCCCTGGTTGATCTTCATGTATCCGGCGAGCACGTCATCGTTGTAGAGGAAAAAGAACGTGGAGTGCGGGTTCTTCAGCTCTGTCTCGAGCCTTGCCCTGCTGAAGGAGGCGTCAAGATACTCATTGAAGCTGGACGCATCATTGAGACGACGAAAGGTATCGTCAAATGTCTGGAAGGCGATGTTCCGCAGCGCGTCCAGGTCGGCAAGCTCGCACCTGCGGATGCGCACACCCATGCCGTTCGACCTTACCGCAGGCCGTTTACCGATATCGCCACTTTGTGGTCCCTGACGATGACCAGGCACACACCATCCCTCGCGTCGTAGTATTCGAACGCCTGCTGCACGGCGTTGAATGGAAAGCTGCGTTTCACTGCCGATTCCGGGCTGACATAGGTTTCCCTCATCACCCCGTTTTCCACCCGCGCGATCACCGCGTGTTTTTCTCCGAGTGACTGGCTTTCCTCCAGGGTTTTCATGAGGATCTTGTCGGACATCACGGCGGTCGTGATCTGCCAGTCGAGGCTGCTTTCTTCCTGCGACATTTCCTGATAGATCAGCTTTTCCGTCGGCTCTTCCATGTCGTCTTTGCGCGGCAGGTGCAGTGACCCCGATCCGCGCGCGAAGCCATAGTAGCCGTCATGACCGTCCTGTGTCAACGAATCGGCTCCTCACGCGCCGGGAGGGAGGCCGAACCTGCGGAAAAGGCGGTCGTCGGAAACGAGAAAGCTGTGCACTTCCGCGATCAGGTCTTCGGCGAGCACGAGCACGTGCAGCGAGGCGGGACGGAAGAGGCCTCCGTCGCCGCGCCGGTACAGACCGAAGGCCGGGCAGCCGTTGGCGCTCGTTGCCGCCAGGCGGAAACTGCCCCGCGCGTCACCGGAGAAGAGCCTTTCCCCCAAGAACTGACGAATCGCGCTCCGCCCGCGGAACCAGAGCGGCATCGGCGGCATGGTCATGGACGCGTCCTCCTGCAGGAGCGCCACGAGCGAGTCGGCATCCGCCGCCTCCCACGCCTGCACGTAGCGGGTCAACAGGGAGGCGCGCGCCGCATCCGCGGGCACCTTACGGCCTGACCCCGGCTGCGCGCCCAGCTTTTTCATGGCGGCGCGGGCACGCTGGAGAGAGCTGGTCACCGAGGCCGCGCTCGTCTCGAGGATGTCCGCGGTCTCCCGTGCGCTCCATCCGAGGACGTCGCACAGGAGCAGGACCGCGCGCTGTCGGCCGGGCAGGAGCTGGAGCGCGGTGAGGAACGCCAGGGTCACGCTCTCCCGGATTTCGTAGCGCGTTTCCGGGCTCAGTCCGGGCCGTTCGTCGACGAGCGCGTCCGGCAGCGGCTCGAGCCAGGGTGATTCCTGCGCCGGCTGCGGGAAAGGGTCCAGAGGGCTGCCCGGCGCATGGGTTGCCGTGGGCAGGGACCGCCTCCGCCGCTTTGCCAGCGCGTCCAGGGATACATTGGTGGCGATCCTGTAGAGCCAGGCACGGAGCGTGGATCTGCCCTCGAAAGTGTCGAGACTGCGCCAGGCGCGCAGGAATGTTTCCTGCACCATGTCTTCCGCGTCCTCGATGGAACCGAGCATCCGGTAGCAGTGCACCAGCAGCTCCCGCTCATGGCGGGCGGCGAGGCCGTGGAAGGTGTCCCTGTCAGGAGAGATCGACATTTCGTCCCAGGTATTCCGAGTAGTCCCGCGCAGCGGGGGTGTATTCCTCCCCCAGCATGTGGGAGGAGATGACGAAATCAGCCGTCGACCTGTTGCATGCGGTGGGAATGTTGTACAGGACCGAGATCCTCAGGAGCGCCCGGACATCCACGTCGTGCGGATGCGGCTGCATCGGATCCCAGAAGAATATAAGAATGTCGATCTTGCCGTCGGCGATCATCGCGCCGAGCTGCTGGTCACCGCCGAATGGCCCGGACTTCAGCTTGACCATCTCGTACCGCGGCTGATGCTCCGCATCAATCTGCTTTGCCAGGGCCTCTTCCACGAGCCTCCCCGTGGTTCCCGTGCAGACCAGCTGGTGGTCCAGGAGCACGTTCCAGTTCCAGCTTACCCATTCCACCATGTCCTTCTTGCAGTTGTCGTGCGCAACGAGCGCAATACGTTTTCTGACGACCATGATTCCTCGATTCTCCCCCAGAATATAATGGCGGGCGGTTGATCCGCCCATTGCCGGTGGCGTGCCGGCTTGTTCGACTCCCCCTTCCGCAACTATAGGCGAACGCCCTGCACGGGGAAAGTCCGTCTTCTCCCGCGGCCGGCACGGGACCGCGCGATGGTGTATAGTGGAATCACGATGAATCCCCGGCTGAAAGAGATCGTCGACGAGATCGAAGCTGCCCGGTCGGAGATTGTCCGCATCATGTCTGATCTGGACGAGGCGGCGACAGCCAGGCGCGCCGATCCCGGCCAGTGGTCGATCGGCGAAATCCTCCACCACCTGTTTCTCATCGAGAGTCAGGTGACGACCCTGCTGGAAAGGCAGATCAGGCGGGCAAAGGATCGGGGCATCGGTGCCGACCCGGGCACCGAGTCGCTGATCCACAGTCTCGATCGTTTCTCGATAGAAACGGCGCCTGACAAGATCAAGGCGCCGCAATCGGTCGTTCCCGCGCAGGGCGTGAGCAGGAGCGAGCTGCTTGCCCTGCTCGCCGCGTCCCGCGCGAAGCTCCGGGAGGCGATCAAAGAGGCGGAGGGCATCGATCTCAGCCAGATGCAATTCCCGCATCCCGTGTTCGGCCGGATCGACATGTATCAATGGATACTCTACGTGGGCAAGCACGAAAGAAGACACATCGCCCAGATTACGCGCGCAAAAGGGGCATCATGCTGATCCGAAACGAGAAGGAGTTCCCCTTCGGCTACACTCCCATCACTGAATCACAAGGGCGCCACGCCAAGACACTCATGGATTTTGGTATCCTCAGGCTGCCCGAAGGCGCCGCGCACCATTTTGCCGCCGGGAAAGAGAGAGCACTGCTTCTCCTTCAGGGAAGTCTGGACGTAGTCGCGGGGCAGGTGAAGAAGAGGATCGTGCGGGAATCACTTTTCGACCAGGCGCCCTGGTGCCTGCATCTTTCCGCTGACGCGGAGGCCACCGTGACCGCAACCGGGAGGGAGGCGGAGATCTCCGTGCACGCAACGGAAAACCCGCGCGGCTTTCCGGTGAAGCTCTACAGCCCTGAAGAGTGCAGGAGCGAAGAGCGGGGCAAGGGTACCATGCGGGAGACCTCGACCCGGATCGTGCGCACGATCATCGAGGATCCCCGGGCCCCCTGGTCCAATCTCGTCCTGGGTGAAGTAATCACCTACCCCGGGAAATGGTCCAGCTACCCGCCGCATCATCACCCGCAGCCTGAGATATATCACTACCGATTCATGCCTCCCGGGGGATTCGGGTTTGCCGCCATCGGCGACGAGGGCTGCGTGGTGCGCAACCGGGATACCGTGCTTATCCCTCCCCATGCGGTGCATCCCCAGGCAGCCGCGCCCGGCTACGCGATGTTCTACATCTGGGTGATTCGCCACCTGGACGGGGACCGCTACGGCGTGCCGACTTTTGTTCCCGAGCACTCCTGGGTCACGGATCCCGCGGCAAAGATCTGGCCGTAGCACGCCGAAGGCGCGCAGAGGGCGAGCGAGTCCATGGACGGACGAAAGCGAGCCCTCGCGGCGGCTCGCTGGCTCAAATCGGCGCGGGAATATATGATGAGCACTACACGAGGGGGTCGGTCATGATCGAGCAGGGACGCTTTGCTCTCAACAGGATTACCTGTCCGTCACTGGGATTGGAGGATTTCTTCCGGTTTTCGGCGGACCTCGGCCTGAAAAAAGTCGAGCTGCGAAACGACCTGGCCGGCCGGGATGTCATTGACGGCCTTCCCCCCTCCCAGGCAGCCGCTCTGGCGGAACGCCACGGCATCCGGATCATCAGCATCAACGCGCTGCAAAAGTTCAACCTGAAAGCGGTCCGGGCCCGGGCGATGGAAGAGCTTGGACAGCTTCTCGACCTGGCCGCTGCCATCCGATGCCCGGCCATTGTGCTCTGCCCCAACAACGACACCAAAGACGGAAGGGAAGCGGCCACGCGCGTGGCGGAAACGATCGAGGCGCTGCGGGCTTTCGGCCCCTTGTTCACGAAACGGGGCATGCAGGGATACGTGGAGCCGCTCGGGTTTCCGGAGTCTTCCCTTTCATCAATCCTCGTGGCGGTTGAAGCGGCGAAGAGCTCGGGATTCTCCTGCTATCGCGCCCTCTACGATACCTTTCACCATTTCCTGGGACCTGACACGGAAACGGACATCGGCTCACTCTACGATGTGGCCCGCACCGGGCTCATCCATGTTTCAGGCGTCGAATCCGGGATCGCGAAGGAAATGTACCGGGATGAGCACCGCGTCCTTCCGTCAGCGGCGGATCGGACAGCCAGCAGGGAGCAGATCGAGCGGCATGTGGCCCTGGGGTACCAAGGTGACATCTCGCTGGAGCCCTTCTCGCCGGCCGTGCAGTCTCTGCCGCCGAAGGAGCTGGCTGCTGCAGTGAAACGGAGCGTGGAGTACCTGCGGAGCTAGCACGACCCGGGCGCCGCTTCTGCACGGCTTTCAGCCGTGCTCAGGTCCTTCGGACGTTTTTCCGCACGTCTATGGTGACCGCGACCACGATAATGATGGCGCGCGCGACCTGCTGGAAATCCGCTGAAACGTTCAGGATATCCAGGCCGTTTTTCATGACGCCGATTATGAGCGCGCCGATGAGCGTTCCCCCGGCGCTTCCCAACCCTCCTGCAAGGCTGGTGCCCCCGATGACGGATGCGGCGATGGCATCCAGCTCGTAACCCAGGCCCAGGCCCGGCTGGCCCGAACCGATGCGCGCGGTGAGAACGATGGCAGCCACCGCCGCGAGGAATCCCGCGAACGTATAGACCAGGATGAGGTAGCGGTCGGTCTTTATTCCCGACACCACCGCGGCCTGGAGGTTGCTTCCCAGGGCATAGGTGTACCTCCCCCACAATGTGTGCTGGAGGATGACGTACGTAATTGCCACGCAGACCAGGAGGATGATCGCCGGATTCGGTATGCCGAGGATCGAGCCCTGTCCGATGACCTGGAAGGCATCGATCAGGCTGCCGCGCGGCCGTCCCTGGGAATAGATAAAAGCCCATCCCCGGGCGAACGTCATCATGCCCAGCGTTGCAATGAAGGGCGGGATCTTGAGCTTGGAAATCATGGCGCCATTGAGGAATCCGATTGCGAGCCCGAGCCCGAGCCCGATCAACAGTACAATGCCGACCGGCCAGGGGCTCCCGCCCTTGAAGAGACGGTCCATGGCGTCCGCGCTCTGAAGCAGGCTTGCCACCGCCACCGATACGATGGCAACAATGGCGCCCGAGGAGAGATCGATCCCGGCCGTGATGATGCACATCGTAACGCCCAGGGCGATGATCCCGATCACGCTGATCTGCCGCAGGACATTCAGCAGGTTGTTGATCCGCAGGGACACCCCGCCGGAGAGGATGGCGATGATGATGATGAGCCCGACAAGGATCAGCAGGATGCTGTACTTGCTCATGAACGCCAGGACCGGGGATTCCCTTCTGGTCGAGACCTTTTCGGCTTCAATCACGGCTGTCCTCCAGGGCACGCGTTAGTAGTAGTGAACTTCCTTGAACGTGCTGAGCGGCTCGCCCGTGGCCATGTGCAGGATCTTCTCCTGCGTCGCCTCGGCGCGGCCGATCTCCCCGACTTTCCGTCCCTCGTGCATCACCATGATCCGGTCCGACATGGCGAGAATCTCCGGCATCTCGGAGGAGATCAGGATGATCGCCTTGCCTTCCTTCGCAAGGCTGGACATGATCTTGTAGATCTCGCTCTTCGTGGCCACGTCGATCCCGCGCGTGGGCTCGTCCATGATCAGCAGGGCGGGGACCGTGGCGAGCCACCGCGAGACGAGGACCTTCTGCTGGTTGCCTCCGCTGAGGAACATGACGAGCTGCTCGAGGTTGGGAGTCTTGATCCGCAGGGAGCCCACCGCGTCGTTGCAGAGCTTGCGCAGCGCGCGGTGGTTGATGAAGAGCGCGTTCAGGTTGTTGCGCAGGCTCGGCATGATGATGTTGTCCCGCACCGACAGGTTCAGGTACAGACCGCTCCTTTTCCTGTCTTCCGTAAGGAAGGCGATCCCGTGCCTGATGGCGTCGTAGGGGCTTTCGATCTTCACGCTCTTTCCGCGGACTTTTACCACGCCCGCCTGCTTCGGCGTGACGCCGAAGAGCGCCTCCATCACCTCGGTTCTTCCGGCCCCGATAAGACCCGCAACGCCGAAGATCTCCCCTTCCCGGACGGAGAAGCTGATATCCCTGAAATAGCCGTGGCGCGTCAGACCCTCCACCTCGAGAACAGGCGCACCAAAGGTCGCATTCTCCTTCTGGAAGAACTGGTCGATCGTGCGGCCCACCATCATCTTGATCAGCTTCTCACGGGTCAGGTTGACGCTGTCCTCGCGGCCGACGAACTCGCCGTCCCGGTACACGCTCACCTCGTCAGTGATCGCAAAGACTTCATCCATCTTGTGGGTGATGTAGATCACGGCGACCCCGCGTTCCTTCAGGCTCTTGATGATGGAGAACAGGTGCGCTACCTCCTGCTCCGTGAGCGCAGAGGTGGGTTCGTCCATGATGATCAGATCTGCCTTGCGCGAGACCGCCTCCGCGATTTCCACGAGCTGCATCTGGGCCACGCTCAGCTTGCCCATGATCTGGCGCGGCGTGAGGTTGATGCGAAGCTCCTTGAGCATCTCCGCTGCCGCCGTGTCGATGGCCCGGTGGTCGATGAGGCCCAGCCTGTTCTTCATTTCCCGGCCGAGAAAGATGTTCTGCGCCACGGTCATGTAGGGAAGCGGGCTCATCTCCTGATGGATCATGGAGATGCCCTGTGTGAGCGCTTCGTGCACGTTTTCGAAACTGACCTTGTTGCCCCTGAGGGTGATGGATCCCGCATCGGGCCGGTACAGCCCGATTGCGATTTTCATGAGGGTGGACTTCCCGGCGCCGTTCTCACCCATGACCCCATGCACGGTCCCCGGGCGCACGGAGAGCCCGACACCCCTCAAGGCATGGACGCCGGGAAAGCTCTTGTGGATGCCCTGCATTTCCAGGATAAACTCACTCACGGTCCCATCCGCTCCCTGGTGGCCCCACGCGGGGGAAGTGCGGGGCCGGGCGGCTTGCCCGGCCCTGCGGCGATCATAGCTTACTTCATGTACTTCTTGTAGTTGTCGAAGCTGACCGGCTCGAACGGAATTGCCGTGAATACCGGCACGCTCTGCTTGTTGAGCAGCTTGAGAGCGGTCTGCACGGCGCCCCTGCCCTGGGCCCCGCCGTTCTGGAACACGGTCATGTCCAGCCTCTTGTCGGCAATGTACTTCAAGGCATCCGAGGTTGCGTCAACCCCGGTCACGATCACCTTGTTCTTCATCTTTTTCTCTTCCAGCACGATCACGGCGCCGATGGCCATCTCGTCGTTGTTGGCGATGATCGCATCGATTTTTTCGCCGCTGGCCAGCCAGTTCTCGACCACCGTGACCGCCTGAGCTCTGCCGAAGTCCGCCGTCTGCTCGCGGACGACCTTCATGCCTGGGTACTTGGCGATGACATCCTTGCTGCCCTGGGTCCGCCCGATCTGCGGGGCGGATCCCATCGAACCCATCAGGATGGCGACGTTGCCCTTTCCGCCGAGCTTCTTTGCCACGAATTCGGCTTCGAGGTTCCCTGCCACCACTTCGGGAGATGCGACGGCGACGACCTTGCCCGCGGAAAGCGCGGCGTCCTCAGGCTTGCGGTTGAAATAGACGAGCGGGATCTTGGCATCGAGGCAGAGCTTCGTGATCCGTGGGGCGATGGTCTGGTCGATGACGTGGATGAGAATCGCATCCACGCCCTGCGTGATGAAGTTCTCGACCTGCTTGATCTGCTCGTTCGGATCACGTTTGCCGTCCGCGGCGATGATGTCGATGTTGCTCTTCTTCGCCTCGTCGGTGAGCTGGTCGAGCGCGTAGCGCATGAACACGTCGTTGAAATCCTCGATGGTCACACCCATCTTGAGCTTGCCGGCGGAGAACACCGTCGGCGCGATCATGAGCGCGACCATGGCAATGAGAAGAAACTTCCTCATACGGACCTCCTCTGAGAGATATTAGGCGCTTGCAATGCAAACGCTTGCATACGAAGGGAAAAAAATAGAAAAACCCTCATTCCAACCTCCGAATTTCGCTCCCCATCAAACGGTTGTCAAGTGGATTCTCCTCACTTGTCAGGATCCGGGATCATCTGGTCCCGGATGAGCGCCACGAGATCGTCGACAGCCTTGCTGAACTGCCGCAACGTCCTGCGTGTTGCCCCGAATCCGTCGAACTCCTCCGTCGTCATGCCTGTCTCCGAGTATGCGCGTCGAAAATCCTCGAACTTCCGCTCCAGCTCTTCCAGGATCCGCCCGTCCACCGGGGTGTCCATTCGTGATTCCACCGTCACGTCGGAAGCATTGAACCTGTTCTGCCATTCGAACGGGGGGGAAATCACGACGTCACCGCCTATGAACTCACTCCAGTGCAGGTGATTGCGGAATGCGGCGGACAGGAGGCGCAGCCGGTAGCCTCGTTTCCTGTAGAGCTGATACGCCTTCTTCATCACCGCGACTCCTGCCCAGTCGAATACACGCGGGTCCGCGATGATGCCCTGCTTTTCCGCCGTCACCCTCAGCCAGTCATCGAGGCGCCCCACCATGAGCGTGCAGACCGGCCCCATCCTGCTGATGTCCTTCTTCTCTTTCTCCCGCTGGGACAGGCCGCGTTCAACCGCTTCCGCCACGGCGATTGCCTGGGGGAGGGTGAAGCTCACCGTCGCGTTGATGCTGATGCCGCGGCGCGTGGCCTCCTCGATGGCCTCCATGCCCGCGCGCGTGGCAGGGATCTTCACGATCATGTTGGGCGCCAGGGCGTCGAAACGGACTGCCTGCTCCACGATGCCGCGCGCGTCGCGGTAGAGACAGGGGTCGGTCTGGATGGACAGCCGGCCGTTCTTCCCGTTTTCCCTGTCGGAGACCGGCTTCAGGAGCTCGGCGGCCTTGACCGACATCTCCTCCACCACGCGCCAGGCCACCTGGTCGTCCGCCGCGGCGGGCATTTCCCGAATGATCTGGGCGATCCGGTCCTTCCAGAGGCCCCACTCCTTCTTCAACACGGTGAGCACGATCACCGGGTTGCAGGTGGCCCCCGCCGCCCCGTTCACCTCGATGGACGTCCCGAGCTCCTGCAGTGAGCAGGAGTCATTCCACAGCACGCTCGGGGTGGTCCGGGTCATTTCGCGCAGCCGGCTCTCCGTCTTTTCAGCTTTCATGTCATCCCCTCACAATCCCGTCTTTTCCCGAATGAAGCTGCGCGCTTTCAGCGCATACTCGAAAGGGTTGGCCCGCGCGGGATCCTGCTCGGCCTCCACCACGTACCAACCGCTGTAGCCGCTCGCCTCCAGGCCGCGGAATACCGGCTCGAACCTGATCCCTCCGTCTCCGGGCACGGTGAAGACCCCTGCCTGCACGGCCTGAAGGAAGCTCATGCGCTCGCTTTTCACGCGCGCCAGCACCTCCGGGCGGACGTCCTTGAGGTGCACGTGGCGGATGCGTGCCGCGTGCCGATTCAGGACAGCCGTGCAGTCTTCACCGGAAAAGGCGAGGTGACCCGTGTCGTACAACAGGGACAGCCGGGCGGGATCCGTCATGTCCATCAGGCGGTCGATCTCCGCGGCGGTCTGCACGCCCGTCCCCATGTGATGATGGTAGGTGAGCGTGATGCCCTTCTCCCGGGCCCGTGCGCCCAGGGCGTTCAGCCCTTCGGCGAGGCGTTTCCATTCCTCGTCGGTGAATTGCGGCTTCTCCTCGAAGATGGGAGCATCCTGCTTGCCCTGAATCGAGTGTCCCTGTTCCGCTGCCCCGATGATCCGCGCGCCCACGGCGAAGAGGAAATCGCGGTGCGCGACAAAAGCCTTCTCCACTTCCTCGTAGGGCCGGGTCGTGAGGAACGAGCTGAACCACGCATTGCAGATCGTGAGGCCGCGAAGGTCCAGGTATCTTTTCAGCACCTGCGGGTCACGGGGGTACTTGTTTCCCACCTCGCTGCCCTCGTAGCCCGCCAGAGCCATCTCGGAAATGCACTGTTCGAAGGTATTGCCCCCCCCGAGCTCCGGGAGGTCGTCGTTGGTCCAGGCAATCGGCGCGATGCCCAGGCGCACCCTTTTCTCTTTCATTCCTTCCTCCTAGAACTTCCGCGCCGATTCGACTTCCCGGGTGATCTTCCTGGCCGCCGCCTCCACCTTCGGGTTTTCCGAAACCTGCGCGGTCCCCACGCGCCACCAGGATTCGTAGTCATGCGTCATGGATTTCGGGGTCACCTTCGCGTCGATCACCGTGGAGAGGGTGCCGGCAAGCGCGCTCTTCACCGCGGCGCGGAACTGGTCCATGGTCGTGACGGAATGCCCGCGCGCCCCGTAGCTCTCGCCGTTCTTGGCGAAGTCCAGGCTGATCAGGGGGCCGGTCAATCTGCCCGTGCCGGGGTCGCGCCGGCGAAGGTCGTTGCCGAACTTCGTGATTCCCTGGCTGGTCTGCAGGTTGTCGATGCATTGGTAGCCCGCGTTGTCGAAGACCACGATGGTGATCTTGATGCCCTCCTGGATTGCAGTGAGCAGCTCCGAGTGCAGCATCACGTAAGAGCCGTCCCCCACGAGCGCAAAGACCTCGCGGTGGGGCTCCGCCATTTTGGCGCCGACTGCCGCCGCGATCTCGTAGCCCATGCAGGAGAACCCGTATTCCATGTGGTAGGAGCCCGGGACCCGCGCGCGCCACACCCGCTGCAGGTCTCCGGGGATGCTTCCCGAGGCGCCGACGACAATGGCATCACGGGGCAGGAGCTTCTCATTGAGCTCGCCCAGGAGACGGACCTGGGAGAGTCCTGCGGGGTCCTCTTCCGTGTACAGGCGGTCTTCCTCTTTCCTCCACTCGGCGCGCGCCAGCCTTATTTCATCAGCCCAGCCGGATTTCCAGCCCGCCCCACGAAGCGCGGCGGTGAGCGCCTTCAACGTCTCACGCGCGTCCGCACGCACCGCGAGGGCGTTCATCTTTGCCGCATCGAAGGAGTTCACGTTGATGCCGAGGACCGCGGCGCGAGGATTGCGGAAGAGGTTGCGCGAGCCGGAAGTGAAGTCCCCCAGCCGCGTGCCCACCGCGATGACGAGGTCAGCGTCATGGGCAATCCTGTTGGCAGCCAGGCCGCCGGTGACCCCGATGCCGCCAAGGTTGAGCGGATCATCCCAGGGAAGAACGCCCTTGCCCGCCTGTGTTTCGCCGACGGGGATCCCGAATGCCGCGCAGAACTCCGCCAGCGCCTGTGCCGCCTCCGAGTAGCGGGCGCCGCCGCCGCAGATCAGGATCGGACGCGCGCGGGACCGTATCAAAGCAACGGCCCGTTCGATCTCCCCCGCGGTCGGCGCGCGTCTCTCCACGTGATGCACCCGCTTTTCGAGGAACTCTTCCGGATACTCGTATGGCTCTCCCTGCACGTCTTGAGGAAGGGCAAGGGTCACCGCGCCCGTCTCCGCCGGGTCCGTCAGCACGCGCATGGCATTGATGCAGGCGGCCATGAGCTGCTCGGGACGGTTGATCCTGTCCCAGTAGCGGCTGACCGCGCGGAATGCGTCGTTTGCCGTCGCCGTGTAGTCGTCCCAGCGCTCCACCTGCTGCAGCACGGGATCGGGCTGCCGGCAGGCAAAAACGTCTCCCGGAAGCAGAAGGACGGGGATGCGGTTCACCGAGGCCACGCCTGCCGCCGTGACCATGTTCAGTGCGCCCGGGCCTATCGAGCTCGTCACGGCAAGGATCTGCCTCCGGTTGAGCTGCTTCGCGTAGCCCACCGCCATGTGGGCCGCGCCCTGTTCGTTGTGGCCCTGGAAGTACGTGAGGCCGTGCTTTCCCTCGGCAAGCGCCTCGCCGAGCCCGACCACGTTTCCGTGGCCGAAGATGCCGCACACGCCCCGCACGAACTTGATCTCCACGCCGTCGAACTCTGCGTACTGCGCGTCCAGGAACTGCAGGAGAGCCTGCGCCATTGTCAGCCGGACTGTCTTCATACGTCCACCTCCGCGATTTTGACCGCGCGGCCTTCCGCGAGCGACTTCTTCGCGGCAAATCCCATCAGGAGCGGCTTCAAGCCGTCGATGTCGCCGACAGGGCTCGGTTTCCCGTCGATCACGGTGTCGAAGAACGCGTTCATCTCGTCGACAAAGGCCTGGCGGTAGCGCTCGAGGAAGAAGTACAGCGGCTTGTCGGACGCCACGCCCGCCTCGTTGGAGAGAGTGACGGAGGAAGGGGTGTCGTTCCCGCAGGCCAGGGCCCCCTTGGAGCCGAATACTTCGACCCGCTGATCGTAGCCGTAGGTGGCCCTGCGGGAGTTGTCGATGACGCCGATGCAGCCGTTCTGGAAAGCGAGGGTCACGACGGCCGTGTCGACGTCTCCCGCCTTTCCGATGGCCGGGTCCACGAGCACGGCCCCCCGGGCGTACACCTCGACGGCGTCGGAGCCCGAGAGATAGCGGGCCATGTCGAAATCGTGGATGGTCATGTCCAGGAAGATGCCGCCGGAGACCTTCACGTACTCGGGAGGCGGAGGGGCGGGATCGCGCGAGGTGATGCGGACAATGTGCGGATCGCCGACGACCCCCTGCCGGACCTGGTCCCTGATCCGCCTGAAATTGTGATCGAACCTGCGATTGAAGCCCACCTGCAGCGTCACGTGCGCCTTTTGGGCGGCGGCCAGGGCCTTCTTCACCTTGGCCACGGTGAGGTCCACCGGCTTCTCGCAGAAGATGTGCTTCCCCTTTTCCGCCGCGGCCATCACGATGTCGGCGTGCGTGTCGGTCGAGCTGCAGATGAGCACCGCGCCGATCTCGGGATCCGCGAGCACGTCGCGGAAATCCGCGCTCACCTGCCTTATACCCAGTCCCGAGGCCCAGTCACGCACCTTGTCCGCCGCGACATCGGCGATCCGCGCGATGGTGACCCGTGGAATACTGTGCGCGATGTTTTCCGCGTGGATCCTTCCGATTCTCCCCGCTCCGATCAGCCCCACCTTCATACGTCCCTCCTACAACCGGATGATCTGTTCTTCCCGGAATGACCGGGTCGCGGCGAACGCGAGCTTCGTGGCCATGGTGCCGTCATGCACGCCCGCCTGCGGCGCGCGGGTTTCCCGAATACAGTCGACGAACTCCTGGACCTCGGCGAGGTAAGCGGACTCGAAGCGTTCCAGGAAGCTCTGCGAGCACTCGCGGACCACGCCGCGCGCGTCCAGCAGCTCGACAAAGTCCCTCTGCGGCACGCTGGCGATCCTGAGCGAGGCCTTTGTGCCGATGATCTCCGTCTCCACCGCGTATCCGTGCGCCGCCGTCCTCCCGGCCAGGAAGAAGGCCATGGCACCGTTGTCAAAGCGCACCAGGGCGGCGAGGTTGTCACCGTCGCCGTACGCGGCGAACTCCGGGTGCGCATAGCAGCCGCCCGTGGCGTAGACGGTTTGCGCCTCTCCGCCGAGCATCCAGCGCGCCAGGTCGATGTCGTGCACGGACATGTCGAGGAATTGTCCGCCCGAGGACGGCGCGAATCGTATGGCGCCCTCGATGGCGGACTCCGGATCGACCGAGTAGCCGCGAAAGAGGATCGGCCGGCCGATGTATCCCTCGTCGATCAGTTTCTTCGCGCGGCGGTAGGAAGGATCGAACCGGCGCATGAAGCCGAGCATGAAGGTCCTGTCCGGGTGACGCGCAACCGCGCTTTCCGCCTGGACGCACTCTTCCAGGGTCACGCCAAGAGGCTTTTCGCAGAAGACGTGAAGACCCGCCTCCAGCGCCTGCTCGATCTGCCCGGCAGTGGACCGCGGAGCTCGAAGCGATAAGAACCGCGTCCAGCTCCTCGTCCTCCCGCATGCGCGCGAAATCCGCATACCCGCGCGGCACCGCCCACTCGCGCCGGGCTCTCTCCACGCGCTCCGTCTCGAGCGCGCACACGGCACTCAGCTCCGCACCGTTGACGCGGAAAGCGATGTTCTCCGCATGCCGCATCCCGAGTCTTCCCAGGCCGACCACACCGATGCGCACCTTCTGCAACGCCGCTCCTCCTTGCGCGGTCTATCCCGCACCGCCCGAAGGGCGGTTTCCACGCGCGGGCCCTACTGTCTTTTGCTTGCCATCGCCCTTCACGCTCCTACGCCTCGCTTGATTGACGGATCACGAGCTTCGGGGAGAGAAGAGTCCGCCGCGCGCCGCGCGGCGCGCCGCCCGCCCGGCGCGTGCGGATCAGCTCGATCAACCGCTCGCAGGTGACCAGGGAGAGCTCTTCGCGGGGCTGGTGGATGGTGGTGAGGGAGGGGCGCATGCTGGCGGCGAGGTCCGTGTCGTCGTATCCGATCACGGAGACGTCCTGCGGCACGCGCAGACCGAGCTCCTTGACGGCAAGCAGAGATCCGATGGCCATGAGGTCGTTTGCAGCGAACAGGGCATCGTAACCCTGTACGTTCCGGCCGAGACGCATCACCGCCTCGTAGCCGGACTCCATGGTCTGGTCCCCCTGCAGGAGGTCCTCCGGGCGCAGCGCGATCTCCGATTCCGAAAGACCGCGGCGCAGCCCTGCCAGACGGAGCCGGTATTCCCGTTCGGTCTCCTTCACACTTTCGGTTGTCAGGCACAGGACGCGCTTCCTGCCAAGGGCGCCGAAGTGCTTCCCCGCGAGGTAGCCGCCGTACTCGTTGTCCGGGTAGATGACGTCGACGTCCGCCGGGCACTGATCCGTCGGCGGGTAGTGGGAGAACACGAACGGCACTTCCTTCGCATGCAGGTAGTCGATCAACTCCTGCTCGAACACGGGCTGCACGATGATGAGCCCGTCCACCTTCTTGCGCGCGACGAGCTTCGTGATATTGTTTCCGCCGGTGAAGTGGTTGTTGAGAAACGCCACGAGCAGATCTATGTCGTTGCACTCGAGCACGCTGCGCAGAGAGCTGTGCAGCGTGCCGTGGTAGAGATTCACGCCGAAGCGGTCGTACTCGGGCGGGAGGATGATGCCGATCGTGCCCACGCGGCGGGTGATGAGGCTTCGCGCGTGGGAATTGAACTCGAAGCCGAGCGCGTCTGCAATGCCGCGGATGCGCTTGCGCGTCTTTTCGGGAATCAGAGTCACATCATTCAGGCTCCGCGACACGGTTGCCATGCTGACTCCGGCAGCTCTTGCCACATCGCGAAGTGTCGTCTCCTTGCAAACGTTTGCATTCATTCAGGATCCAGTTATTTTCATTTGCGTTTTTTTGTCAAGAGTGCGGGGTGGGCAGGTGTGTCCATCGAAGCTTTCCGCCGATGCGGTCAGCCTCTGGCCAGCCACGCCGTTCCACAGATGTTCTTGAAATCGCACCAGGGGCATACCGACTTCAAGTCCCGCGCAGGGGCGAAGGGAACGTCGGGTGAAACGATCTCCCTGAGCAGGCCGACGATCACGGATTCCAGCTTCGGCCAGGCTGCCTCCGCCTCCTTCGCGTCCGTGAACAGGGGCAATTCGATGCGCGCGTCCATTTCGGTGCGTCCAAGGAGAAGGAACATGGCCTGGATGTCCGACTGGAGCGCGGCCGGTTTCCGCGGCATACAGCAGGACATAGAAGGGAAGCTGGAGCGTGCCGATGGCCGCGCTCCAGGTGGCGCGGTCCTCGATGACGAGCTTCTTGAGCCTCAATGCGTAGGCGGCGCGGTGGGCGGAGGTCTTGTAGTCGATCAGGCGCGGCGTGCCGTCGCGCTCCTGCACCACGTCCATGCGCCCCCGAAGGCTGAATCCTTCCCTGACCGCGGTCGCGTCGTGCTCCAGGGCCTGGAGGATCACCCGATGCTCCGTCGCCAATGCCCGAATGTAGCGGTCGACGAAATCCCGCAGGTGACGTCTGATCTGGTCGCGCAGGAGCCTGTTCGCCCCGGTCTCCGCGGGTCCAAACGATTCTGCAAAGAGCGCGTCCACGAGTCGGACCATCGCGGCGGGATCGGCATCCTCCGCGGAGAGCGGGCCGGCCTGTCCGCCCGGAGAAGTACTCGAAAAGCACCTTGTGGACGAAAGTGCCGATCTCTGCCGCGCCGATCTCTCCGGTGGTTTCCTCGCGCTGACCCAGCTTGAGAACGAATCTATAGTAGAATTTCAGAGGGCATTTCAGGTATGCATCGAGCCCGGTTGCGCTGTATTCGCGCAATCGGAGCCAATCCACCATGTCAGGGGTCTTGTTGACGGGCGCCGGGGGGCTGTTCGAGAGATCGACCCTGTACTGGATCGGGTGGACCAGGCGCTGCTCATCCAGGGTGCCCTGGGCCTTCTGGCGCTCCCAGAGAAAGCGTTCCACGAATCGGGACCTTTCCTTCCCGCCGCTTTGCACGGAGAACAGGTGGAGCTCGCGGGCGCCCGCCGTCAGCGTCTCGAAGTGGTATGCGGCGATGTCCTCCACGTCACGATAGGTGGAGAGGCCGAGCGCCGCGCGGACGGGGAAGGGGAGGAGGGTGTTCTCCGAGCCTGTTTCAGGAAGCGCTCCCTCGTCGGCATCCAGCACGAACACCCTCTCGAATCGCAGGCTGCGCGTCTCGAGGGCGCCCAGGACCTGGAGCCCGTGCAGGGGGGTTCCTTCGAAGGGGAGATAGCAGGTCTGCAGGTAGCGGCGGAGCAGCACGAAGTAGCTGGCCGTGTCGTTGAAGGATTTCACCGACATGAGGGACCGGGAGATGGTCTCCAGGGACCGGACAAACGACTCGGAGAAAGGCGTGAAATAGGGATGGTCGCGGGCCGTGCTCTCGTCGTGCACCCAGGCGATGAGCTGGATGCAGCGCTCGGCGAAGTCCCGCACGCTCCGGAAGGACCGGAACTTCGTGATGGTGCGTTCATGGATGTCGACGAGGTGCGCGCGAAGCGCCGCTGCCATTGCATCCCTGTTTTCCTGCGTTATCCTTCGCGCCGCCTCGTCGAACAAGGCGAGGTCATTCTCGATCTCCTCCAGCGTGGCGAACCTGCGCGTCCGGGTATGCGCGAGGCGTTCTTCCAGGGCGTGGAAGAGGACCCGCGTGGCCTCCGCCGATGCGCCGAGCCGGATGTTCTTCACGTACGGGTGCAGCACGAAAGAGACATAGTCCGGCAGATAGACGCGTTCCTCGTCCATGGAGCCGACGAGCTCCATGAGCGTGTTGAGAAAGCCGTAGAGCGGCGTGCGCGGAAGCGGGTAGCCGAGGGAGACGTTGTAGCTTTCCTCGTCGAACCGGGAAAGGCATTGCCGCACGAGGGGGAAGAGGGTGTCCGGCGTGGGGAGCACGATGAGCGTGCCGCTGTCAGGGGATTTCAATGCCGCGTTCAGCGCAAAGACCTGCCCATGGGTGTCCGGGCTGCTGTAGAAATGGACCTCGGGCCTCCGGGGTGTCGATTCCTCTCCCGTCTTTTCCGCGCCGGCGACGGCGAGCCCTTTGATCCTTTTCCGCAGTCCCGGGCCGTCCTGAAACACGAGCTGGACGGAAGGCCATTCCTTGAGCTTCCGGAACAGGGCCGCCTCCGACTCGGTAAGGGCGTAGAACCCGGCAAGGATGATCAGGCCGCGCACGGGAAGGTCGCCCGGCTCGATTGCCTCCGCAACCAGGCGGTAACGGGAGGACCTGGTGGAGAGACCCTGCTCCCGCACGGCGGGATAAAAAGCATCGTAGAAATAGGCGAGAGACTGGAGCCGCTCCCGGGAACGCGGCGGCACTTCCTGCTCGACGAGAGTCTGCACCTCCGCCGCCTTCCGTGAGGATACATTCTCGATCAGGAGCTCCTCGAGATCGCGGTGGATCTTCAGCCCGATGGGGAAAAAGCTGTCCAGTGTCATGAACGCCTTGCCGCCGAGCGGCCGGGCCGCGGCAAGCTGGATATCGTGCAGGACGGCCACCGCGTCTATGGGCTCGAGTTTCGGCCGGGTGAGCCCCGCGCGCTCATCTCGTGTCTCGAAAACCAGGTCGATGAGCTCGTCCATCGAGAGAACCCGCGGCGGCACGAAGCTCTTTTTCAATTCCTCCGCAAGGCGCCGGCGGAGAAAATGGGCAGGCCGCTTGCCGGGGAAAACCACGAGAGATTCCCGCACGTCTTTCCCGGCGTCCGTCAGCCGCCGGGCTATCTCATCGATGAGGCTCGCTGCCGCGGGGAGGATCGTGGCGTTCAAACGACCCTCCGGACGCTTCCCGCATCGACAAAGGCGAGGAGGGCTTCGACGGTCCTGCCCGGATACACCTGGCGCAGGATTCGCGCGTACGCGCGCACGTCCTCCTCGTAGCGGCCGGTCTCTTCCGCGCCCGTCTTGAAGTCCACAACGGTCACGCGATCTCCGTCCACGACGACCCTGTCCATCCGGAAAAGCCTGCCTGCCTCATCGCAGAACTCCTGCTCGCGAAGCACGAGGCGTCCGGGCGCGCGGGGTGAACAGTCTCCCGAGCTCCGTGCCGCGCAGAACGCGCGCAAGGGCCTCTGCGGCGTCCGCGAGCCCTGCCGGATCTTCCCGGACCTCGCGCGCGGTCCGCGCGGCCGCTGCCCGCAGGGTCTCTCGTGCGTCGGCGCCGATGTACTCCACGAGCTCCAGCATCCTGTGCACCCGTTCGCCCCGTCGGCGCTCGAGCCGGCCCAGCCGGCCGCTGGCAAACGGGGCAGGGACCGGCCGGGTCTCATGGGAGAGGGGGGGGCCGGACTCCGGTGGGGCGGTCTCGAAGACAGGAACGCCTTTCTCCGCTGAAGCCTGAAACCCGTCGGCAGGCAGGAGGTCGAAGGGGAATGTGTCCCGCTCCCGCTTCACGCCGATCACGTACAATTCGCGCTTTGCGCGGGTGAGAGCAACGTACAGCCCGTTCAGCCGGTTGACTTTCTCTTTGGCAGCCTCCTCTTCGTAAAGGGCGCGCAGCGTGGGGTCCTTGTCCGCCACCGACCGGGTAAGCCGAACAAGGCTCACCTCGCCGCCCTGCCGCACGAGCGTGTGCTCGAATCCGCGGCTGGATTCTCCGTAGAGGAGAACGATGACCACAGGAAACCCGAGGCCTTTCGCCTTGTGCACGGTCATGGCGCGCACGGACTCGGCACCGCGCGGAACGTCAATGGCCCACTCCCCGCCGTCGCCACCGGCCTGTCCCAGGAACTCGCGCAGGCTGTTCTTCCCCAGGCCTTCGAAATCCTTGACCGTTTCCAGGAGCTTGGCGAGCGTGGCTTCCTCCTCGCCGGCCCGCGCAAAGACGTCGAAGACGGCGTACGCTTCGCTCACCAGGTCATAGAGGGGCAGGTATCCGGCTGACCTGAAGAGACCGGCAAAGCAATCCTTCCACAAAGCGGAATATTCACGCTGAAATGCCTTGTACAGGGGCCTCTCGTTGCGGCTCCGGAACAGAAACTCGTGAAGACGGGCCATGTCGGTCCACCCGTGGCGCTGCGCCAGGCTGCGCGTGAAGATGTCGCTCAGGAGGAACGTCGCAAAGGCCAGGTCGTCCGGAGGTGAGTCGAGGAATCCGAGCAGCGCCAGCATCTCCCCGGCGATCTTTCTGCAACGCACGTCCAGGCTGCTGAAGGAGATGAACGGGATTCTCATTTCGTTCAGCCAGGAGGTCGCGGTGACGATCTGGTCGTTCCGGGAAGCCAGGAGGGCGATGTCGCCCCACCGGTATCCGCGGCGCCTCAGGTCTTCCATGATGTGCCGGAGCTTCACGCGCTCCGGCGGGTCCTCGTCCTCCCTCTCGAGGATGTGCATCTCCACGTAGCCTTGATCGCTGCCCGCGCGCGGCTTCTGCGTCCAGGCATCCAGCCCGCTCCTGCGCGCCGCATCCCGGTACTCCGGCGACGCATGCGCGTTCGTGCGGAAGACCTCGGAAACAAACTCGACCACCCGCGGTCGGCTGCGCCAGTTGATCGGCAGCTCGCGTACCGAGAGCCCGGCCGACGGGAATGGAGTGGTCGTTTCGAGGGATTTCATGATCGTGTAGTCCGCGTGCCGGAACCCGTAGATTGCCTGCTTGGTGTCGCCGACCACGAAGAGACTCCCGCCCATGGCCAGGGAGTTCTCCACCAGGGGATAGAGATTGCGCCACTGCAGCGGCGATGTGTCCTGGAACTCGTCCACCAGGAAGTGCCAGACCCGGTCCCCGATTCTGAAGTAGATCTCGGGGATGATGTCCTGGGTGAGGTACGCGCCGAGGATGCGGTTGATGTCGCCGATGAACACCCTGCCTTGTCCGCGCTTTACCTTTTCCACCGTCGCGGAGAGCGCCGCGTGCAGCCGGAGGTAGGGCTGATAGTACGCGCGGGCACGGCACCCGGCGTACTCTCCCACCAGCAGGGCAGTCTGCTCCCAGGCAGCCTGGATCTCCCCCTGCCGGGTCTGCGCGCCCGTATCACGCCGGCCCGGCTTCTTCACCGGACCGCGCTTCATGCTGCGCCCGGCAATGTCGCCGAACCTGCCTTTCCGGGCATTCGCCAGGGCCTCGCGGAAGGCCGACCGGGGGCTTTCTTCGAGCCCCGAGGCGTCCACCATGCCGGCCACATGCTCGAGACTCTCGCGGATCCGCGTCTCCAGGTGCCGCAGGCGCGGACGCAACTCCAGGGATGACACCTGCTCCTCCCGCGCGGACAGCCTCGATTCGATCTTCTTGACCTCGTCGAGCAGGGGCGACGCCGGGTCCCACTGATAAGGGTCCTCCGCTCCCCTGAACCCGAGCACGGCGTGGATGGTCTCGTCGAGGAGCGCGGCCGCGGGGCTGCCTTCCCGCGCCTCGCGCAGGAAGAGAGTGAACGCATAGTCGATGAGCGGAGCGGGGTCCATGACGATCTCGAAATCGGGGCTGTAGCCGAAATCCAGCGCCGATGCGCGAAACACCGTGGACATGAAGCTGTCGATGGTGCTCACCTGGAAGTCGGAATACCGGGTCAGGATTTCCTCGATGAGCTCTCCTGCCCGGCGGGCCGTGCGCTCCTCGCCGCCCTCGGTGACCGCCGCCAGCTCCGCCAGCCTTTCCGGATGCCGGAGGTGCGTCATTTTCAGCCAGCCGAGGACGCTCTCCCTCATCTCTCGCGAGGCATTGTTGGAGAAGGTGATGGCAAGGATATTCCGGAGGTCGTTCTTCGGCACCCTGTGCGACAGGAGGAACTGCGCAAAGCGCTCCGTCAGCGCAAACGTCTTCCCTGAGCCGGCAGAGGCCTTGAGGACCGTGACGCTCGGAAATCGAATCAGGGCGTCCGGTTCAAGGTCAGGCATGGATGTCGATGATAACAATGGCGGATAGCGTTGACAAGGAGCGCGGGAGGACTATATTTGCGATCGGAATGGAGTTTTGATGAAAAGACGGATCCCTGCACCGGCCCCTTTCCGCAGATTGCCGGCGTTCCCCCCTGGGCCCGCCCGGCGCGCGGAAATACTGTCATAGCGGCTGCTGAAATCGGCTGTGGGTGATGGTACCTTCGGTCCGGGGGGAGAGCGGCAGTGATCCCGGCTGAGAGAAGACACGCTGCCCGGATGCGACATGCGCTGGGCAGGGCAGGATTGGACGGTTCGACGCCCGCGCGGAGCGAGGCGGACGTCCTTCTGCCCCGCTCCGTTCCGGCCGCTCGCGGCCGGATGAGCGCGAGAAAGCACAAGATCCTCATCCTGCTTCTTGTTCAACTCGCATTCTTCACCGGCCTCTGGTTTGCGGCGCGAAGCGTGGCCCTGAGGATGGATCCATGGGCGAACATCCTGTCCCACCGGCTCGTTCTGCCGCTCGCGCTCTTCTTCCTGTCCTACTTCCTCCTCAACTGGAGGAACATCTACTCGCGGGACTACCACTACTACCTTCGACGCGCCCACAGAACCGTCCTGAAAAATGGTCTGCTGCCCATGGCCCTCGCCTGCCTTGGCTTCCTGGCCCTGGGGACCTGGCGGACCGTGCCTGTTCCGCTGATGCTCGTCTTTCTCGCCGCGGGATTCGTGAGCTTCGCCATTGCCGACGGCAGTCAGTACCTCTGGATCCGTTATCTGAGCCGCCTCGGGTATTTCCGGAGGAAGGTCCTCGTGGTGGCCGCCCCCGGCATACCCCTCTCGACCCGCCTCGGCGTGCATGACTTCGGCTCCACGAAAATCTACGCCGGCGAGATCGACCGATTGAACGGTGCCTGGGTCTGGAGGCCTGCAGGGGGTGGGGCTCCGAAAGTATTGAGGGAGTTCTCGCAGGTCAAGACGATCATCCTGAAGGAAAACATCGGGGACGTTCTCCTGTTCGTCGACGGATCCGCCGATCGGTACTTCGAGAGGGAGCTCGTCGACTACTGCCAGTCCCTGCCCATCAGCTACTCCCTCGTGCCGGAGAAGGCGGGGATGCAGCAGAATGGAATCGCAAGCCTCCTCTTTCCGAACATTTCCGTGTCCGAGAGATTCGCGGGGCCCCGCGATTCTCTCACGGCGGTTTCCGCGAAAAGGCTTCTGGATATCGCGGTATCGCTGCTCTGCCTCACCCTCTTCCTTCCCGCAGGGCTGCTCATCGCGCTGGCGATCCTCGTCCGGGACGGCCCCCCCGTGTTCTACGTGTCCGAGCGGATAGGCAAGAATGGAAAACCCATGCGCTTCTTCAAGTTCCGGACGATGATCCGCAACGCAGAGGAGCAGAAGGAGAAGCTTCTCTCCTTCAACGCCCGGAGCGACGGACCACTGTTCAAGATGAAGAACGATCCGAGGGTCACCGCGATCGGAAGGCTGCTCCGGAGGTACAGTCTCGACGAGTTTCCCCAGTTCCTGAACGTCCTCCTGGGCACCATGAGCCTCGTAGGGCCGAGACCGCACCTCCCGCGTGAGGTGGCGGAGTATCGGGAGGGCGACTACCTGCGGTTGGAATGCATGCCCGGTATCGTCGGAATTCCCCAGGTGTCGAAGAGGAACGTCACCATGGGCTTCCGTGAGTGGGTGGAGCTCGACCTCTCCTACCGGCGGAGCTGGTCGCTTTCCCTCGACATGGGCATCATAAAAAAGACGGTCAGCCTGTTTTTCCGTGCGCTCTTCTCGCGCCACGGTTCCGGCCACTACTGAGCGGAAGGCCATGAGCCGACGAGGGGGCCTGTCGACGCTGCTCGTGATCGGGTGCGCGTGCGTTCTGGCCGCGCAGGAACAGCTGCCCGTGGACATCGATGATCCGGTGTACCCCCTCCTCGAGATCTCCGCCATCAGGGGTCTCGTTGCTCCCGGGTCCATGGTGAAGCCCTACAGCGAGAGAGAGATCCGCAGCCGCCTGGATGCGGCCCGCGGGGGTGAGCGGCCGCTCAGCCAGGATGAGCGCAGCGTGCTGGATGAGATGGCGAGGCGCTTCCCGAAAGGGGACGCACCGGTGGCGTACCTGGAGGCAGCGGGGCAATCGGGCCTCCGCGCCGACCTTTCCCGCGCGGGCGTCCTCGATTTCTCCCTCAGCGGGGAGGTGGGGATCCTCGGCAGTCTCTGGTCCATCGCCTCCTACCGGCTTCGGCTCGAGGGGATGCTGGACATGGCGGACCCCGAGGCCTTCGCCCCCTACGATTTTACGAAGCAGTGGGATGGATTCCAGGTGTGGACCGAAGGCAGCAAGGTGCAGACATCCAACGGCATCAACGGTCATTTGAACTTTGCATCCGCCGCGTCTTCGGCCCTCTCCTTCGACTTCTTCGACCACGCCCTCAACCTGCAGTTCACCAGAACGCGGCGCGACTGGGGCGTCGGGGAGGGAAGTCTCAGCCTTTCGGGGACCGCCCGTCCGATCGAAGCCTTCAGTGCGAGCGCCCGTCCCGCCTCCTGGGCGTCCTTCCACTTCCTCGCCGGGTCCCTCGGGGACTGGTGGAGCCCTGCCGCGGAACAGAAGATGTTTTCTCTCCATCGCATCGAGTTCTTCCCCCTGGACTGGCTCTACATCTCGCCCTGGGAGAGCGTGGTCTACGCCAAGCGGCTGGAGCTTTCCTACCTGAACCCGCTGATGCCTTTCTTCTTCGGCCAGCAGTTGAGCGGGGACTATGACAATATCGCGATGGGGGGGGACGTGGCAGTGACGATCGCGCCATTCGCGCGCGTGTACTTCTCCCTTTTCGTGGACGAGATTTCTTTTGTGCCTCTTTCCACATTCTTCAGCCGGCCGGGCAACCAGTATGCCTGGCAGATCGGCGTGAAGGTGCCGCTGCCGTGGCCCGCCTGGGCGCTTTTCACCTTCCAGTATACGAAGATCGAACCGTACACATACACGCACTATCTCCAGGCGGTCCCGCAGTACGGCACGCAGTTGATCGACACCAGCTATTCCAACGACGGCGAGAACATCGGCTACCATCTCCCTCCCAACTCCGACGAGTTCCTCGTCCGTCTCTCCGCCTATCCTGCCCCGCGGCTGTCGGTGACGGCGCAATACCAGCTCATCCGTCACGGGACCGGGCAACCACCTGCTGGGCCAGATCGAGGGGGATATCAGCATCCCGATCGTCTACGACCCCCCCACCACGTATCCGTCGAAGGATTTCCTCAACGACGGCATTTACGAGTGGATTCACATTGCCCGCCTCGGCCTCGCCTATTCGTTCCCGGCCCTCCATGCCTCCGTGTGGGCGGAATATGCCCTTGTGTCTGCTTCAGACTACAAGAACATCCCGGGAAAAAACGCGCTGAAGAATCTCGTCGGCATCGGCGTGAGGTTCCAGGCTGCGACCTGGTCCGGTGGAGAGTAGGCGGGATCCGGGCCGTCAGGACTCCGATGCCGCGGCGTCAGAATCCGGCAGGACGATGCGGAATCCAATCGAACCCTGGAAGAGGAAGGGCGTGAACCCGATGTCCGAAAAGCCCGAGAGAAAGTCTGTCCCGAAGCTCCAGACGCTGGTGCGCAAACCGAGAGTCAGGGCGAACGCGGGGACGATGATCAGGTCGATTCCCGCACCCACGATGAAGGAGCTCAGGCCGTGAGAAGGACCGAGGCCGGCATTGTACTGCCGGAGAAGCGACTGGTAGGCGAAATTGAAATCGAGACGGTAGGGAACATTCTTTTCGAAGACCTTCACGTCGAAGGTATAGGCGGTGAGACTGTCGATCAGGAAATTGGAGCCCTTGAAGTAGCTGAACTCCTTGTACGACATGGCCAGGGAGCAGATGGCGGAATTGCGAATGTAGAACCCGAGCATGACCTCGTTGCCCAGGGCGGAGTTATCTCCGGTGCTTGCCAGTCCGCCCAGCGCGTTGTCCGTCCGCAGGGTCAGGAACGCAATCCCCGGAAGCTCCGCGCCGACCAGGGTGGAAATGCCCGGCTTCAGGATGGTCGAACGGGAGTTCAGCAGGCCGAGGTAGGGACCCACCCCCACGCGGAAATAGTCCGACTTGTACTGGAGCAGCGCGGAGAGAGAGTTTCCAAGGATCAGGTCCCTGCTCAGAACCGCGTCGAGACGGATGTTGCGGGAAACGTCCTGGCGCAGAGACAGGAGCCCGCCCCAGAAGTAGCTCCCTCCGTTGTAGTCGGCGTCCGCGGGGTCCCGTGACTGCGCGAAACCGAGGTTGCCGAGCGGAAAGCTTCCCTCGATCTCGAGCCCGCTCGCGGAGGACGCGGCACCGCAGAGGAGAACCGTGATGAGGACGGACAAGGCAAAGGTTTTTGTCATGTGCACAGCCGCGTTACCGGGGCCAGCATAGCACGAACTCCCGTTCAGCGGTAGCCGGCGGGCCGGCGGACACGCTGCCACAGCACGAGGGGCAGAAAGGGCGCCGAGTCGATGAAGTACCGGCGAAAAAGCCGTTTCGGTTCCCGCAGGAACCGGTAAAACCACTCCAGCCCTGCCTTCTGCATCCAGTGGGGGGCGCGCCCGACGGAACCGCTCCAGATGTCGAACGCGGCGCCCACTCCGATGGCCAGTCGTACTTCGAGCTTCTCCAGATTGGCGCGGATCCACAGCTCCTGCCGGGGCGCGCCCAGTCCGACCCACAGAATATCCGGTCGTGCCGCGTTGACGCGCCGGATGATTTCGTCGTTGGCAGGGGTGGAAAACACGGGGGAGACGGGAGGGGCAAAGGAGCCGACCAGGCGAAGACGGGGAAATCGCCGAAGGAGCACCCTTTCGAGCCTCCTGACGACCTCGGGAGTCGAGCCGAGAAGGAAACATGTATATCCCCTGATCTCCGCCACCCGGGAGAGCTCCCCCAGCAGGTCCGCACCGGCCACCCGGCCGGGAATCCGTGCACCGAGGATGCGTGATGCCCACAGGAGCGGGACCCCGTCCGGCAGCACGAGGGAAGCCGCATTGCAGACGTCGAGGAAAAGCCGGTTGCGGCGCGCATACATGAGCGAGGCCACGGGAAGGACGATCGCCTGGTGGGCGCCTCCCGCTCCGATCAATTCCTCCAGCCTCGAGATGGCACTCCCAAGAGAGACGCGGTCCACGGTGCATCCGAGAATTTCCACGCGGCCCTGCCGGTCTCTCCTTCTCATCCCGGCACGCCCGGCCTTTCGCGTGCCCGCGAATAGAGATTCATCAGGAGAGCATAGTTCGCCTCTGCCGTGAACTTCGAGAGGAACTCGGCCCGCGCTTCCGCGCCCATCGTCCGGGTCTCCCGCGGCCGGTCCCACAGACGCTGCACCGCTGCGGCAAGGCCATGCGGATCTCCCGATTTGAAGTGGAGGCCGGTGCGCCCGTGATGGACGATCTCCGCCGCCGCCCCGATGTCGGTTGAAATGACCGGGAGGCCGCAGGCGAAGGCTTCCGCTATGACAAGGGCGAATGTTTCGTACCACGTCGATGGAAATACCAGGAATCGGGCCCGCTTCATCAGGTCGAAGACTTCCTGCCGTGCAAGCGCGCCGTAGACCCGAACCATTCCCCGCGGCCGCGACCGCGCGAACCTGTCGACCAGGTCCCGCATCGGTCCCTCTCCGCAGACTGCAAGCGGCACTCGCGGCAGGCCCTGCCAGGCATCGAGCAGCACCCGGATCCCCTTCTCCGTGGTGAGTCTTCCCGCGAACAGGGCGAAATCCCCCTCTGCGCCTCCCGCGCCCGGATCCGGATGCACGAAGTTCGGCTTCACCGCGATCAGCCCTTCCGCGATGCCCCCCTCGATGAGTTTCCTCCGTGAGAACTCCGAGGGCGCGATGAAGAGATCCACCTTGTTCCGCCAGGTCCCGAGCATGCGGTGCGTGTGCAGCATCATCGTCACGGCGGCGGTCTGCAGTCGGGAGCCGCGATAGCAGCCGTGAAACACTCCGGGCCACAAGAGGCGCGTGCCCATGCAATCCTCACAGGGCCGGCCGGAGCGGAAAGAACGTGGCCGCCGCGCAGAGCAGCCGGTAGTTGTGCAGGGTCTGGACCACGGGGGTGCCGGTCTCGCGGCAGGCCCAGTACGCGGAAGGGGAGATGAGCGGGAATGTATTGTGAAAATGCGCAACATCGGGCCGCTCGCGGCGAATGAGGTCCCGCAGCCTCATCCGCGTACCGGATGACCAGACGGTTCGCACGGCGGCCGCGGGCCGGCCGATTTCATCGATGCGGCGATTGTCCTCCACATACTCCACCACGTCGTGACCGTGACGCCGCAGAAGGGATGACTCCTGCAGGAACACGGCGTCCTCGCCGCCGCTGTGGAGGTAGCGGTTGTGAACGAGAAGGATCATCGAGGAATACTACACCGGAACGCGCCCCTTTCAAGAACCGCCCTTCAGGTGCTACCCTTGTCTCCATGGATACTTATGGGGAGTCCCTGTCGTGAAGCCTTTTCTGGCCTCCCTGGCACTCCTGATTGGCGCGCTTCCCGTTCTCCAGGCCGAAGGTCAGGGCGCCGCGATCGTCCAGAAGATCATGGAGATCGTGCTGACGCACAACCCGGTCCTCACCTCGGCCGCGCGCCTGGAAAAGGAGAGCGAAAGGCTTCCCCGGCAGGACCTCTCTTTCCTCATCCCCGGGGTGAGCGTGGGGGCAGGCTTCGGCACGTGGAACCCGCAGACCAACACCTACGTGTATGTTCCCAACCTGTCCCTTGGCCTGACCTTCTCCTTCAGTGACCCGACCCGGACCATGAATGTCTTCAGGATCCAGGAGGCCAAGGAGAAGGCGAAACAGGATTGGGAAACCTCCCGAGTCGCTGCGCTCTCCCTGCTGTTCTCCAAGATACGGGAGATCGGCACGCTGCAGAGCCGAATGAAAAGCAATCTCGCCCTCAAGAAGTATCTGGAGGATTTCAGCAGCGCCGCGGAGACCCAGAGCCTCGCCCAGACCATGGGACCGGAGAAGCTCTGGGACCTGAAGGAGCGGCTGGCGAACCTGGATACCGATCTCCAGGCCGCGGACGGCCAGATCCAGTCCCTGATGCTGGAGACGGCAATGAGCCTGGGAGGCGATGCATGGGAGGAGCTCCTCGCTCTCCTCCGGCAACTGGTGGCGCAGGGCCTCTGAGAGCGCGGAGAAGCGCGGCCATGAGAGAGCACGCGAAGGACCGCAGGAGGTTCGCGGAATCTAGGAAACTCCTCTGGCGGCGGAAATGGATCGCCGCCGTCACTGTCGCGGCAACATTATCGACGGTCTTCGTTGGCAATTTCCTGGTCACGCCCCTCTACGAGGCCTCTGCCATGCTGTACGTCAAGGAACAGGTGCCCGCGTTTCTCGGCACCGGCTACCCGAGCAACGACCCTTCTGACCTGACGCCGGCAGGGGAGATCAGCACCCAGATGGAGATCCTCAAGAGCAGGAGCGTGCTGGCGGACGTGATCGGGCGGCTCGACCTGGTGAACCGCTTCGCGGCGAAGACGGGAGGCGGGGAGAACCAGAGGATGCAGCTCGCCATCGACAGGCTGCGGAAGTCGCTGTCGGTCGGCGCCATCACCGACACGCGTCTCATCAGGGTGTCGCTGCGCTCACCGGACCCGGAGCTGGCCATGCGGATCACCAACGCGATCTCCCAGGCCTTCATCGAGAGGAACGTCGAATCCCGCCGGGGCGAGGCGAATGCCGTCCTCAGCTTCGTCTCCAGCCAGGCATACACGGTGAGCCAGAGGCTGAACGCCGCTGAGGAGGACCTTCTCACGTACAAGCAGACCGAGAAGATAGCCGTGCTGGACGAGGAGACGACGTTGAAGCTGGATCGTCTCTCCCGGCTGGAGGTCGACTTCCAGCAGGCCCGGCTGGACAGGCAGATCCTCGCCACACGAATCGCCGCTCTCCAGAGGGCGGCGTCTGCCGGCGCTCCCGGCCCCCAAGCGGCGGGCTCCCTCAACCCGGTCCTCCGGATGCAGATCATGGACTACAGGTCTCAGGACACGGTGCGTGCGGCGCAGGAAGAGGCACTGCGGTCGCTCATCAGCGTGCACGAAGCGGAAATCAACAGGCTCCCCCCCCGGGAGAAGCGGTTGGTCCAGCTGGAGCGGGCCCGGAGGATAAACGACGAGCTGTATGCGGCGCTCGTGAAGTCAACGAATGAAGCGCAGATCGAGGCGGCGAGCCAGATCGGCAACATCGACGTCATCGACCCCGCGGTGCTTCCCGTGGTTCCGGTGCGCCCGAAGAAGCAGGAGAACCTCCTTGTCGGGATCCTGCTGGGCCTGCTCCTCGGGGTCTGCTTCTCGTTTCTGTTCGAATACTTCGACCACTCCGTCACGACGGAGGAGGAAGTGAAAAAGCTGCTGAATGTGCCGCTCCTCGGCTTCATTCCGAAGTTCCTGAAGCCGGGGGTCACCTCCCTCCTGACCCGCGACGCGCCCCACTCCCCCGTGTCGGAGGCGTTCCGCATGCTTCGGACCAATCTGCTCTTCGTCGAGATGGAAAGAGGGCTGAAGACCATCGCGGTGACGAGCTCGATTCCCGGGGAGGGCAAGACGACCATCGCGGCCAACCTCGCAATCGCCCTCGCCTCCCAGGGGGAGAGAGTGCTCATCGTGGACGCGGATCTGCGCGCGCCTGCGGTCCACAGGATATTCGGCCTCCCCCAGAGTCCTGGATTCACCAGCATCCTGGCGGAGCGCGCGGACTACCGGGGTCTCCTGCGGGAGATCCCCGGAGCTCCCCTGGTGCGGGTGATCACGAGCGGCCCCCTGCCGCCCAATCCTGCGGAGGTCGTCGGGTCCATGCGGATGAAGAGTTTGATCGGTGAGTTCCGGGAGAGCTTCGACCGGGTGATCTTTGACGCGCCGCCCGTGCTGGGGGCCACGGAAACCGTGGTGCTTGGGTCGTTGATGGATGGCAGCCTCCTGGTGCTGGGCATGGGGAAAATGGATCGGAGGGCAATCAGGAGGACCTGCGAGATCTTCGGCACCACCAGGGTCACCATGGTCGGCGGCGTCCTCAACCGGGTGGAGAAGACCGACCGGCGGTACAGCCGCCACTACTATCGGGCGCCCGCCGAATCGTCCCGGCACAGCTGAGGCGCCGGGCGGCCTCCGGGCAGGCGCTCAGGAAGAGCGCAGGAATGCGCGGTGGAGGATGGCCCGTCTCTTTTCCGCTCGCTTTGCAAGCAGCTCCAGAATGATGTCCCCAATGCCCGCCGTCACTTTTTCCAGGGGCTGGGCCGCATCCACGACCCTGCCATTCTCCATCGAACCGACCAGCGCGGCGTACGCGTGACGCTGCCGCTCCAGCTCGTCGAGGCTGATCTCTGTTTTCCGGCCGATCAGGGTCTGCGCCGGCGCGTCCAGAGCGATGCACAGATCCGGCTTCGGCACTGCCCGGGCGAACGCCCTGGCCAGCCAGGAGGGGCCGCCGTAGCGATACCGCCGGGGATCGACCAGGATATCGTAGGCATAGCGGTCGAAAAGAATCAGCGAACCGCGCTCCAGGGGCCTCCAGAGTTTCATCGCGCGTCCCAGGGTGAACTCGAAATACCAGACAACCAGCTTGAGGACGGAGGACAGCATCGTCCTGCTCGTTGTCTCGTGCGGGTTGTCCACCGTTTCCCGGCCGGCCGCCCCCCGCCCGCCCAAGGGCAGCCATCCCGGGAAGAGGTGACACCGCACGACGCTCATCGGGGCGTCGGCGCATTCCGAGAACCGGCGGATGATGCTCGTCTTGCCGCTGCCGTCAGGTCCCAGCAGCACGACCACGAATCCGGGATGCTCCCGGAACCTTTTGGCCAGCATCCAGAAATGCCTTGTCACATTGGCGAGGGAAGACAATGGACGACGAGCAAAAGCGCGAAGAAGGAAACTGCGCCGGACTCTTCGATGAGGGACCTTCGTGCCGCTGGCCACGCTGTCCAGCACCCCGCCTGCCAACCGGGTGCCGACCACCGGGCGAAGCCTGCGCAACATGCGGGCGTGGTGCCGCCGGATGGCGTCCGACACGAACTGTCCGTGACGTGTCACATCACCCATCCACAGCGTCTGGCGCAGGATCATGTAGAGGGCCAGGTCTGCATCGGCGACCGCAGGAAACCCGCAAGAGTCGTCAATCGATGCACCTTCCAGCGGGATGTGCAGATACGGCACGCCCCTGTAGGAAAGACGGGGAAGCAGGTCGACATGGAGGACCCTGCCGGAGCCAGGATGGCGCCAGTAGAGTTGATGGGAATACTCGTTCGCAATGGTATTGAAAAGGACATAGCCCTCGGCGCCCAGCGTTTCCGTCAGGAAGCGCCAGGCCTTCCCGAGGTTCTCTTCCGCTATCAGCAGGTCAATGTCGTGAAAGAAACCTCTCTCCAGGTTGCCCCGGGC
The DNA here is from genome assembly GCA_963734545.1 of uncultured Spirochaetota bacterium. GTDB lineage: Bacteria > Spirochaetota > Spirochaetia > SZUA-6 > Fen-1364 > Fen-1364. Next base: position 602,608 of record CAVTHO010000005.1, read on the forward strand.
GTCACCCAGGAACGCAAAGGGGATTCCTGCTGCCCGGGTGAGCAGGATGACGCGCACTGCCTCGGATGCATCGACCGCCACGCGGTGCCCTATGCCTTCCTGATGACCCGCGCCGGATTACCCGCCGCGACAGTGTCGGGCGGCAGGCTGCCGGAGACCACCGCCCCCGCGCCGACCACCGTGTTTCGCCCGATCCGCACCCCCTTCAGGACCATGACGCCCATGCCCAGAAACACCCCGTCCTCTATGACGACCGGTGCACTCCGGATCTCTCCGGTTTCCCGGGCCGCTCTCTGCGCCGCATCGAGCGGATGCAGGTCAGAATCGACGATGGTGCAGTTGGCCCCGATCATCACCCCGCGGCCGATTACAATGCCCTTCCGGGCGAGAAGCGTGGTCCCGCTCATGCTGACCTCGTTGCCCACGGTGACACGGGCTTCGGGAGTGATGGTGCGGATCATGCAGCGATGATTCAGACCGACAGGATTCGACATCTTCGCGGAACGCAACACCACATCCGAGCCGAGGACGATCTGGCCGCGCCGAAAAGGCAGGATGAGAGGATATCCGTACACCCGCAGGTTCTTTCCGCAGGGAACGCCTGCGGCCTTCAGGTAGGCGCGGTACACGACCGTCAGGCACTCGTGGTAGAGAGTGTACAACCTCTTGAAGAGCCGCTGCATTCAGGCCTTGCCTTTTTCCTTTCTCGTGGGTACGAACCCCCTCTCCCGGTGGAAGGCAATGAGCGTTCTCACGAAATGATAGTACTGCACGCACTTCCTGGAGAGCCGGAACCGGGGCAATCCAAAGCTCGACCGGATTCTCTTCTGCTCGTCATGGAACCCTTGAACCTCCCTGACCGACTTGCTGGCATCATGGACCCGGAACACGGACCAGTAGTCGTGCACATGCCGTATCGCGTCCGGTCTGTCCTTCAATGCCCGTCCGATTTTCAGGAACAGGTCATAGTCGAAGGCAAACTGATAGTCTGAGCTCAATCCCCCCACCGCGTCGTAGATTCTGCGCGTCCAGAAAGCCGACGGCTGGGGGATCATCAGAAAGACGGCCAGGCAGATCTCGAAATCGAAGGCGATTTTCGGCTTGGCAATGAGCCTTCCGTCCGGCTGCAGCAGGAAGTAGTCCCCGTAGATCAGCTCCAGGCCCCCGTCTTCCCGGAAACGGTCGCGCACCTTTTTCAGTGTCCCGGGCATGAACAAATCATCCGAGTTCAGCCAGCAGCAGATATCTCCCGTGCATCGACGGAAGGCCGCGCTGAGCGCCTTGACCTGACCGCCGTCCGGCTCGCTCTGCCAGTAGGTGAGGTGCTTCGCATATCGCCTGATCACCTCCACGGATCCGTCGGTTGAGCCGCCATCCATGACGATGTACTCGAGGTCTCTCATACCCTGGGAAAGCACGCTGTCTATTGCCTGCTCGAGATATGCTGCCTGATTGTACGAGGGCGTGACGACCGAGATTTTCGGACCGGACATGACTGGCATACGTCTACCACGCCTGCGACACCGGATTCAACACTTGGTCCGAGGGCCCCCTGCCGTCACGCCGCGTGCGGCATCAATCGGTGCCGACTTCATCTCCCGGCTCAGGAACACCGCATCTACCGCCATCAGCCGGTCATGGCTCCTCACCGGGTTGAAGAAGTCGAGAAGGTCGTAGCCCGCGGAATCAAGAAACGACAGATACTCGTGCAGCTTGTATTGTCCCTCATACGCGGGGCCGGTGATCAATTCGGTGTAGATGAGGGATATCGCCCGGCGCGCCAGCATGCGTGTGGCGCCCTCGAGAACGGAGAACTCCGAGCCCTGCACATCCATCTTCAGAATGTCGATGCGGGTAATTCCCGCTTCGAGACAGAACAGGTCGACTGTCGTCGTTTTCACCTCGATCTGTGATCTTGTTTCCAGCAGCCCTTCTCCCCAGAGCAGCGCTGCCCTCTCATCTGTCGGCAGAAGAGAATTTGTGGCAGGGCTCGGATTCACGTTGAGAATCGCGGTGCCTTCTTTTTCGGATAGGGCAACGTTGTGGCAGGAAGTACGAGGGTCCCGCTGTACGCTCCTGGCAAGCGCATGAAATGATTCCGGGAATGGCTCGAAACAATGAATCGTGGCGAGAGGAAAAAGCCTCCTGTATGCTTCAGTGACTCTCCCGGTGTGCGCGCCAATGTCGAAAATGACCGGCTCCTTCATCTTTACCAATTCTCTCTGCACGGCAAAGGCGCGGGTGAGTGAGGGGGGCATCCTGATCAGCTGATAACCAAAGCGGCGGAGAGCTTTCTGGATTGCCTGCCGGATGGCCTTGTCAATCGACATGCGGTCCCCCGGGCTTGCGTCCGATTATGGCCAGGGAATCCCGCATCGACGGCAGCACTTTTGTGGCGCTCCAGAGCAGCGTGCGGAGGGCACGTTTCGGATGCAATTGGCTGCCGATCCCCCGCTTTCGAATGCCCTCCCGGCTCCGCGCATACAGGTCCTTGAAGAAGGTGTTGTAGAAAATACACCTCAGCACATCAAATCCGGCCGCCTGCAGGACAAACCGCAGGTCCGACATGGTGTACTCTCTGACGTGGCCCCGGTAGGGATTTCCGGATTCGTAGTAGCTTTCGATTTTTGGATAGTTGGTGATGCCCCGCACCAGGGCCATCCGATGCCGGAGACTGACGGCATTCGGGGTGGAGATGATGATCCTTCCGCCCGGCTTCAATACCCGCATGGCTTCCCTGAGAAAGGATTTCGGCGAGCCGTGCAGATGCTCGACGGTGTCATTGCAGCTTATGACATTTATCGACTCGTCGGCGGCAGGCAGGGGATCTTCCATCAGGTCGCACTTCTCTATCCGCAGACCGAACAACGCCAGGTACGCGTCCCTGCCCGTGAAATCCGTCACATTATAATCGGGGATGTCGACAGCACGGACCGAAGAGTGCCCCATTGCTCTGAGCACCATGGCCGTCATGCCGCTTCCGCAGCCTGCATCGAGAATGGCGTCGGCGGGATTCAGGGCAGCCAGCGAGACAAGGTACGTGTCCATGACGAAACGATGAAGCTGGGTGACGACGTACGGGCCCGGAAAGGGTATTTCGCTGCTTTCGATTTCGCGAAAAACCTTCTCAAAGCAGGGAATCGCGTTTCGGGCAAACTCGGCGGGATAGTCTTCGAAGATACTATTCCCTCCACGCCGCGACCAGCAGCAGCGGCGTCATCACCCTGTGCGGGGGAATCCCTTCGGCCCTGGCGAGGACTTTCAAGAGGGGATAGAAGGCCCCGCGGAAAACTGCCCGGGCAGCCCGCACGGCCCGATGGGGAGATCGCTCGAAGGGCAGCAGGGAATACCGCTTCCAACCCGCGGCGCTGAGCAGCTGACCGAGACTGTACTCCGTATAGCTCGTGGTATGGGAAATGTCGATGTAGCGATACTGGGGGTCGAAGGGATTCGCGGCGTTGTTGACCAGCAGCAGCAGAATGCCGCCCGGACGGAGACTCGTCCTCAGCGCCGCCATGACCGCAAGGGTGTCCGGGGGCTGAATGTGCTCCAGCACGTAGAACATGGTGATGAAGTCATAGCGATCCATTTGTCTGCTCAGGAAGAGGGACAGGTCATCGGTCTGGTGAGTGGTCACGCCCAGAGAGGAAACTACCCGGGCGACTTCGTGGCTGATATCCACGGCCTCCACCTTCTGATATCCCTTCCTGCGCAGCAGGCTCACCAGCTCTCCCCGTCCGGGGCCTATGTCGAGGAGGGAGATGTCCTTATCCGGGGGCAGATACCGCTTGAGGAGAAGATCGTAGGAGCGCGTGACATCCTTGTCCTGCTCCATTCCGTAGTAGGAGCTCAAGTATCGCTCAAAAATCCACCTGCGGTCGTCGGTCATGCCAATTTCCTCGCGTCTGAAAGAAACTCTAAAACGTGTCCCGGGGGGCGCCGTCCGTAGCAGCCGTGCAGGATTCTCAAACCCACCCGGGCGGCCCTCGCTGCCACGCGCCTCAGGGGGACTTCCATGAAAAACGGCGGCCGTCCGAGGGCTCTCAATCTGTAGCGGTTGTCTTCACCGTTGCTCTGCATTCTGTAGCGCACGTTCATCTGATCCGGATACCTGCGTGCCAGAGACAGGACCCGGGGAATGTGCGCGATGCTGCCGCAGCGAGAGAACCTCTCCCAGAGCTCGCCGTCCATGGCCAACCGATAGTTACGATCCAGTCCTCCCGCCTGTTCATAGATGCTCCGGCGCCAGAATGTGGATGGCTGAGGTATGTAGTTGTAGGACCAGAGCCAGATGAACCTGTGGAATCCGATCTCCTTCTTGTATCCCAGGACCCTGTCGTCTTCGTCGATCCAGACTGCGTCACCATACAGCGCAGCGACGTCTTTTTTCAGGAGAAACCATTCAGCCACCGCGCGCAGCGTCCCCGGAAGCATGAGGTCGTCGGAACAGAGCCAACCCATGATCTCTCCGGTGGACCGGCGAAACCCCTTGATCAACGCATCCGTCTGGCCCGCGTCAGGCTCGCTGACCCACCATGCCAGATGTTCCTGGTAGCGCCGGATGATCTCCCGTGTTCCGTCCGTCGAGCCTCCGTCGACGACTATGTACTCCAGCGCGGGATAGTCCTGGGCCAGCACGGAACGTATCGCGGCATCGATGAAGCGGCACTGGTTCAGGGAGCAGGTGACAATGGAAATCTTCGGGAGCTCACGCATGCGGCAGCACTCTCACGGCCGCGCCGGGCGTCACTGCCTGCATCCGCAGCTTCTGGACGGCCGATACCACGAGCCAGAATGTCACCGCGGTGGGGCTGGCAATGATCATTTCTTCCGACACTATGCCGACACTCAGGACGGCAAGCAAGAGCATGAAGGTGGCAAAAATCTCCGGTGATTTTCCGGTCTGAAGAAACATTCTGAAACATGTCAGGAAGGTTCCGAGCACGATGAGCAGGAAAAGCAGTCCGCTGGGGACCCCTCCCCCGGCAAGAACCTCGATGAAAGCGTTGTGTGCGGTGCCGATGCTGATGGCATAGTTCAGGCCATAGACGCGGGGAGCCGCGTAAAAGCCGAGCCCGATGAGGGGGGATTGTTTCAGCATGATGGGAACCAGGAATTTCCACCATGGGACCCGCTCGCTCAAAGTGGCCAGAGACCTCGGGTCCCGCACAATCCAATTCACGACCAGCGGCAGAACCCGGGACACAATGAGCACGAGCAGCAGGACCCCTACGAAGACGAGAAAGCCCCGCACCGCGGATATTCGGGGTCGTCGCATGAGCGCGAGCAGCAGAAACAGCAGCACGGAGGCGTAGGCGGAACGGGTCATCGAGAATACCAGCAGGGCGGAAAACAACAGCAGTGCCAGTGCGAACACCCATCGGCGCAGGGGAGGCGCGCAGCTCAGGAGCGCGATCAACCCCGCTGCACCAACGGCCCCGGTGTCGGCGATCAGATCCCCCCGCATGCGTTTTCCTGCCAGGACGAGCTCCGGGGACACCACCGCGGCCACCGCCAGGACGACGCCCAGAATCACGTACCCCCAGAACAGGGTGTGCAGGGTCTTTTCAATGCCGTACCGCTCGACCCAGAAGAACCCGAATAAAACCATGATCAGGATCTGGAACACTCGGAAACCCGTCAGCAGGGGGCCGGGTGAAACCGCCATCGAGAGCCCCAGAAGGACGACGAGCACCAGACCGGCATAGTGAGGCCAGCGGAAGATCCGAGACCCTCTCCTGCCGGTGTTTCGATTCCTGAACGCTTCCCGAAACACCCACGCGGCACCTATTATCCAGACGAAAATGTGAAGCACGACGACCCAATCGATTTCACCCTGGAGGGAAGCGAGCGGATCCCGGGCCCGAATGCGAGGCGGGCCGCTCAGCAGGGCCATGAAGACAAGCTGGTCAACCGCGGTGGAATCGCTGATGAGAATGGCGATGATCACGCAGGCGGCAAGGGCAACCAGGGACGTAAGGGCCGGAGCGGCAATGATTCCAAGGCCGGTCAGGATGGCAAAGAGCACCAACGGCAGAAGGAGAAGGACTCCGCGCTGCGCCATCTCATTTCCCCAGGCTTTCGTAAATCCTTGCCATGCGTGCGGCCTTTTCTTCCCAGCAGAAATGTGTCCTCACTCGTCTTCTGCCGGCCTGTCCTTTCCGTCTGGCGATCCCGGTGTGCAAAGCCAGGTATTCTAACGCTTCGGTCATTTCTTCCACAATCTGTTCTCCGCTGATTGCCGGGACCTTGATGCCTGTCTCCGCGGTGACGTTCAGGCCCGGTCCGCCGAGATCCAGACAGATGACCGGCACGGCCGCCGTCATCGCCTCCAGGCAGACCAGGCTCCCCGAGTCGTGAAAGCCGGGGTGGACCAGCACGTTAAAGGAGGGAAGCCTTTTCAGGACCTGGTCCCGGCTCAGCGCCCCTTCGAAGCGCACCTTGCCGGATATGCCGAGAACCCGGGACAGCTCTTCGAGGCGGCTTCTTTCCGGTCCCTCGCCGATAAGGCAATACTCACTGTCCGGATGCATCCTCTGAAACCGGGAATACGCGCGCAGGCCGAAATCGAAGCCCTTTAGATGCAGCAGCTCTCCGACGCTCAGCAGACGAAACCTGCCATCCATGCGGGGGGCCGCCGGTTTCACGGCCTGGATTTCCTCACGGGTCATGCCGATCTGGGAGAAGAGCTCTACCCTGCGGCACCCCAGCAGCCTGAGTCGGGCGCGTGTTTCGGGAGTGGCCGCCAGGGCGATACTCGCCCGGCGGGCGGTCAGACGAACCAGCGGATTGCATTCTCCGAGCCGGCGCACCGCGTTGCGAAGCGATTCATGCAGCCGCCCGCGCAGGCTGAAGAGCCGGGTGAGAGACTTCGGGAAGCTTTCCCCTCCGCCGACCGGGCCCCAGACAAACGGCACGGGAAGCAGGGAGAGCAGGCTGGGCATCCAGTAGTTCACGAACGAGACGTGATGCACCAGGTCGAACCTCACCCTCCTGTGCAGGCGCCTTCCCAGGATGTACACACCCACCTGCCAGAGGAGGTAGTACAGATGGACGCCCCGTTTCCCTTTCTTCCAGAACCGTGCCCACCGGGGCAGGTCAAAGTAGATCCAATGCACGTTGGCGAGGGGAGTCGTGCGCAGCGCCTCCGTGATTCGATCCCTGTTGTTGCTTCGCGTGACCAGCCAGATTTCATGGAACCGCGACATCTGTCTGGCCTGATTCCATCCCACTCCCGGTTCGGATCCCTTGCCGGGCTCACAGGCGTAGGCGGACATGAGGATTCGCCTGGCCGCCTTTCTGGAGGAGACGTCCCCTGGTCTCATTGCGAGCGCGCCCGTTCTTCCTGCTTCCGCACCGATTCGTCCATCAAACCCGTCAGTCGGGCGAGCGCTTCCGCCGCATGTGCCGTGAGGGGTTGATTGTCCTGCGCCCACAGCTGAGCCCAGAGACTGTAGTGATCGCACAGATAGGCGGCATAGAGGGCGGGGATCAACCGCGGGGAGATGCCCAGAGCCTCGAAGTAGGCACGGCATTCCCGCTGCGCCGTAGAGGCGACATCCACCCGGCGAATGCCCTGTCCAGCGGCCTGGCTCAGGAAATGGAATATGTCCCATCCGGGGATACTGTCCCTGTCGGCGTACTCGACATCGATGCAGGTGATGCGACGCGCCTCCTTTTCGATGCCCGTGTTCCACGGGGTAAAATCCCCCAGGCGCCATACCCAGGGGATGTCGATCGAGTCCAGAGCGGAAGTCAGGAAGTCGAGGGCCTTTTCGAGTATGAGAGAGTGAGCTGAGGGGATGACACCTCTCAGGCCGCTCGCCCTCACACGCAACCTCGAAAAGAAGGCACTTTCCTTGAAACGTCCCCTCACCTGGCTGATGCCGGCAACTTCGATCAGGAATTGGATGTGTAAAGGCGTCAACTGCCGGTCCTTCCTCCGCCCCCCCTGGAGCGGGAGAGGATCCGTTACCAGGACACATCGGTCGTTCCATCTGGCAAAGTGCCTGGCCCCGGGAAACCGGCCGAACTTCAGGGGACGAGCGGCAAGGGCCTCCAGGCTGCGCTTCTCATTCTCGACCAGCGACACGGTCCGCCCATTCCAGCCTATCTTGGCGAACCCGAGCGGCTGGCCCTGCCGCGACAGGATGGCAATGACAGGTTTTCTGACCGGACCCGGCGCGCCAAAATGGATGCCAAACACAACATCGTCCTGACCGAACACCTCGCGCAGGTAGTCCAGAAGGAACCCGGGGCCGCCGTCATTTTTCGGCGAGCGGGTGTGGACCAGGGCGCCGGCCCCCTGCAGAACGCGTCGCGCCACTCCCACCCGCAGGCCAAGGATCAGCAGCTCGCGCGAGATCCGGGGACCGATTTTCTGGGGGTTATACAGGCACAGGGAGCCGATGCCTGCGGCCGCGGAGTCCAGTGGAATCAGCAGGATCCTGCCGTCCCTGAGGGCAAGCCAGCCGAGGAGCGGGAGCGGTCCCGGCGCGTCGGTCCGGGAAAAGCCGTCACCCGGGGAAATGCGGTCTCCCACGCTGAAAACGGAGTTCAGCCACTCGAGCGAGCCCATCTGCACAGGGTGGGAGCGAACAGGGGATGGCCGGCGGTTGCCTGTCCGCATCATGGCTTCTCCCTCCGCGCCACGAGGCTCCGGAAGAGAAATAACATCATCGCAGCGGCAGCCATTGATGACAACAGCAATCCCCACAGAGCCCCGGCCGTCCCGAGCTTCCTCGCAAGGAAGATCCCTGCCCCGATAGTGACCCCGCTGGACACAAGATAGCTCCAGAATACCTTGTCCGGACGCTCCAGGACTCGCAGCGCGGCCCCCCACACCGCCGTGAAGCTGGCAATGAATGCCAGCAGGCCGACCAGTGGTACCAGAGGCACGACATCAAGGTACCTGCCTCCATACAGGATTCTCACTATGTCGCTTCGAAACGCAACGAGGCCCAGGTAGTACAGGCCGGCGCCTGCCAGGAACAGCACCAGAAAGACCTCGATGGTGCGCGTCATTCGCCGTCTTCCCTCATTGAGGCCGCGCGAGAGAAGGGGCACCAGCAGAAGGGAAAGCGCGCTGATCGAATTGCCGACAGGCAGGACAAGGTTGGTGAGCGCGCGCAGATCGGCTACTCCTTCCAGGCCGGCCCAGACAGGGAGCAGGGTGAAGTAGATGTTCCCCGGGATCCAGATCAGGACCGCAGACCCGACCGCCCAACGGGAATACTTCCAGTGTTCCCCGATCACTTCGGCGGCACGGGGGCCGCCGGCAGCCCGCCACTGCGGCCGAAGAAGCCTCGAGAGAAGCAGGGTCGCAGGCAGGCCGCTCCAGCCCATGGCCAGAAAGGCCATAGCGGGAGAAATCCTGTTTGCCATGCGCAGGAAAAACAGGCTTCCGAGCAGCAGGACAATGTAGGAGGCCCCCCCCAGCACGGCCCATTCCGGCTTCAGGCTCACGTAGAAAGCCCGCTTGAGCAGCCACAACAGGAGCATGAAAGGGCCGGAGAACGCCAGCGCCGCCAGGGCGAATTGTACCTCCGCCGAGTAGGCGCGGCCGAGAAGAACAGAAGCGCCCAGCAGCAGGAGGCAGATCGGCGCCATGACCGCGAAATGCCCGAGGGTGAGAAGGCCGATGTACCTCTTGAACCGCGTTGCATACCTGCCGGCCCCGAAGACCAGCATGGGCTCGCTGAATACGGCTGTATGAAAGGTTCCGAAGAGCAGGAATACCGAATAGGCCACGGCAAAGGCCCCGTACTGGACGGGAGGCAGCCAGCGGGCCAGGAGGAGGTTGACGACGAAGTTGGCCCCGGCGAGCATTGCCTGGTCGGCGATGCTCGATCCCCCTTTGATGAGCCAGCGGCGCGCCGAGGTGAAACGCCGGCTGATCCCCCTCGGACTACCTACCAACCTGGCGACGCGGGATCCTTTCTGGTGAACCATTGCAGGTCGTCCGGTTCGTCATTTCTGAGGTTCATGGCCCCGATAGTAGTAGCCATAGCCGTATCCCGAGTCGCTCTTTTCAATCCCGTTGAGCACTCCGCCGAGGATCGTGACCCGCGTATGATCGAGGATTTCTGACATTCTCCTGACCGCGCGCCGGTCGATCTTCCCCTTTCGGAGAACCACAAGCGCCCCGTCGACATAGGACGCCAGGAGCACGGCGTCCGTGGCGCCCAGGACGGGTGGGCCGTCGAAGATGATACGGTCAAAGCTTCCCCGCAGCTCCTCGACCAGCTGCCGCATGCGGGCGGAGCCGGTGACCTCCGCCGGGTTCGGCGGGATGCGTCCCGCGGTGATCACGCTCAGGTTCGGAAGCCCTTCCACCTCTCGAACGACGGAGCGGACGCTCAGGTGGTCCACGAGGATATCGGTGAAGCCGGGGGTCTGGGGGAGGAGGAGGACACGGTGCACCGCCGGCGCGCGAAAGTCGGCGTCGATGATCAGGACCCGTTCTTCCTGCATGGCGAGGGCCGCCGCGAGATTCACGGCGACAACCGTCTTTCCTTCTCCCGGGACGGCGCTCGTCACGGCAATGGTCTTCAACCCCTTGTCAAGCTCGATGAAAAAGAGATTGGTGCGCAGCAGACGGAACGCCTCCGATATGGGAGACCGCGGCTCGTCCCGGTTGAACAGCGGATGCGGGGGAAGAAGCTCCCGCGTCTTCTTCGTGATGACGCGGCCGTTCTGGTGGAATCGGGGGATGTATCCGAGAAGCGGGACCGCCAGCAGCTTCTTGATCTCCTCCTCGCTGGTCACAATCGTGTCGAAGCGTTCCAGGAGGAACGCGAAGCAGAGCCCCAGGACAACGCTCAGCAGGAACCCGATGACGAAATTCTCCTCCTTTCTCGGGCTCACCGGGCGCACCGGCGTGACGGCAGGATCGATCACCTCGATGTTGCCGAGCTGGCTGATCGCCTCTATCTGCGCCTCGTTCTTGGACTTCACCAGCTCGGAATACAGGTCATCATTGATCCTGCGCGTGCGCTCGAGCCGCGCGAGGCTGATGTCCTGCGCAGAGAGCGTGTTGACGTCCGACTCGTTGGCATCGATCAGCCCCCGGAATGCCTCCTCCTGGGCCGCCAGTATGATGTCCTGGTACCGATAGTCCGCGATCTGCAGCTGAACAACGGAGTTGACCGACCGGGGCGCCGCCTGCCCGACCGTTTTCTCCATCTCCGACTGGATCTCCCTCTTCAATGACTCCGCGCTTGCGCGGAGTCCGGCCTCCGCCGGGTCCCCGGGGACGAGCTGCGCCAGTCGTCTCTCCGCCTCGGTCAGCCGGCCCCGCAGGGCTGTCACCGCGGCGCTGAGAGGCGTTCCCGCCTGGGCGGCGTCGGGGGGGGCAAGACGCATTGCGGCGGCCGTGCGGGTGGCGAGGATCTGCCTCTCCAGTTTTGCCTGCTCGTAACGGCTCTCCAGATCGGACAGCCGGTTCAGCTTGAGCCGTGCCTCCTCCGAGATGTCAGCGATGCGGTGGGACTGCTTGTAGCGCAGCAGGTCTTCCTCAGCCTTGTCCAGCCTGGCGTTGACCTGGTTCACCTGATCGGAAACGAAGGCGAGCACGGCGTTGGCTTCGCTCCTCTTTGACCCCACGTTCCGGTCGATGAAAGCCCTCGAGATCGCACTGGCGGTTCTCATCGCCATCACAGGGTCCGGAGAGCGGACGGAGACCTTGATGAGGAGCGTGTTGGGGACATTCGAGACGGCGAGCTGCTTCCGCAGTCTTTCGATCGTCAGCTCGAGCCTCTCGCCTTCCGAGAGACCTTTCTCCGTGACCAGGACATCTTCCAGACCGAGCTGGCCGCTGATCTCCTCCAGGAGGCTGCGGCTCTTGAGGATCTCCATCTGCGTGTTGATTTCCTCCAGAGGCGTCAGGTCGGAGAAACCCGTTACGGAGGGGTTGCCTCCCAGGAGCGAGGGGATCTGTTCCTTGATATACAGGGTGGCGGAGGCTTCATAGACCCGCGGGGAAAAATGGTTGAAGAAGAACACTGCAAGCAGGGCCGCGACCACGGTCAGTCCGACCACCCATTTCCGGTGCCAGACGACCTTCCAGTATTCCTCGAGTCTCCGGCCGTCCCTGGCCGTTTCTCCCATGCCCCGCTCGCTTCTCACGGTACCCTCTTGCTCCCGGTGTGCGCCGCGCACCGCACGAGCGCCGTTGCTGTTCGTGCTTTCCTGGCTCTGCGATTCCGCATCATGGTTTCACTCCGGGCCGCGGCGGGCGCTTCAGGTGTGGAATCTGACGCCTGCCATGTATCCGTAGACAGGGGTCGTCCATGGCTGTGTCGACAGCTCCCGGCCGAATACCGCTACATCGATCGTGAAGAAAGAGAGATCGATCGAAAGCCCGCCGCTGGGAAGGAGCTGGTAGAAGCCCGCCCGAAGCTTCACGACCTTCAGCAGCGTAATCTCCATGCCCAGTCCGATGTGGAGCAGGGGATTGCGGGCCTGGGCCGGGTAGATGACGAAATCGAAGATATCGTTGTAGTCGGCCAGGATGGTGAAACCGTCGACGTACGAGGTGAACGACTTGATCGGCGGGTTCCACCGCATGCCGATCGAGATGTCCATGGGGAGCGGCGACGCGCTGGTCTGGATGGGCGCCGCATCATTCTGATAGTCGCGGAGCGTGCTGTACGTCTTCAGTGACCTGATGGCGAGATTGCGCCCCGCAATCCCGACGGAAAGCGTGTTGTTCCAGTTGTACAGGACACCGAACTCTGCGCTCACCCCTGCCGCCATGGTGAAGCGCTCGTCGATGATGAAATCCCAGGCGGAAATAGTGGATGCGACCAGCTCGCGCAGGTCCTGTCTGGTTTCACTGCGTGCCGCCAGGAAAATGGGAATCGAGAAGCCCACATCCAGAGTGCTCTGCCAGTCGTCAGGCAGAGGGATGCGAAATGCATATCCGGTGATCATGATCAGGTTTTGCGTGACGGCGGCGTTGCCATTGGGAGGGGGACCCATGACCCGGGACAGGATGTTGGTGTTTGAAAAAAGGCCAAAGCCGAGTCCGTTGCCCACATATGCAATGGAAAGAGGGCCGAAGAGGTCATACGTCGATTTTTCGACCCCCGGGTCATTCGGCCCGTTGTAAAGGCTCACATTGACGGTCCCGATCGAAAGGTTCGGCTCCACGGAACGGAAGCCGGCGGGATTGCTCTGGAGCGTGGAGATGTCATCCGCCTGCGCCGCGTGGTTGCCGCCCAGCGCGGCTTCACGGGCGGAAAAAGGAACCTGGAAGAGGTCAAAGAAAGCCCCGTCCCATGCAAATAGCTGCAGGGGTCCGCCCAGCGCGAGGATGATCAGGGAGAGCAGAATGATCCGTTTTTTCATCGGGCTCCTGGTTTGCAAATACAGTCTATCACAATTGTCGACATTTAAAAGCTTTCCGGCGACAGCCGGTGCTCCCCTGCGACTACGGCGGAACAAGGGCAGCAGTCCGCTCAGTGCGCCGCGGTATTCCGCGGATTGTGCGCCGCGGTATTCCGCGGATTCTGCACTACCCAGGGGAGGTTATCGAGGTCCACATTGCCGCCGGAGAGAACAATTGCCACCCGCAGACCGCGGACGGCGAGCGCGCCTTCGAGGATCGCGGCCAGCGGCACGGCAGCCGAGGGCTCGATCACCGTTTTCATGCGCTCCCAGGTGAACCGTGTTGCCTGCACGATGGCATCTTCGCTGGCGGTCACGATGTCGGTCACGCCGGCCCGCACGATGCGGAAGGTGTTCGGTCCCAGCGACGTCCGCAGGCCGTCGGCAACGGTGCGCGGGTTGCCCGATGGATGAAGGGTCCCGGTCTTGAAAGACCGGCGCGCATCATCCGCTGCCGCCGGCTCGGCGCCGATCACGCGCGTGCGGGGAGAGACGGCGCCCGCTGCAAGCGCGGTGCCGCTGAGGAGACCGCCCCCGCCCACGGGCGTGACGATCATGTCCAGGTCGGCGATCTCCTCCAGTATTTCCAGGGCGCAGGTCCCCTGCCCGGCGATCACGCGCAGGTCATCCGAAGGGTGCACGAATTCCGCCCCGGTTTCCTTCACGACGTCCTGGAGCACTCGTTCCCTGTCATCGGGCGCGTTACCCGAGAAAACGATTCGCGCCCCGTATCCGCGGACCGCTTCGACCTTCACACGCGGCGCGTCCCGCGGCATGACGATGCATGCCTCGATTCCGCGCAGCCGCGCGGCGAGCGCCAGCGCCTGCGCGTGGTTTCCCGAAGAGTGGGTGGCCACGCCGCGGCGCGCGGCCTCTTCGTCCAGGGAGAACACGGCGTTCGCCGCGCCCCGGAACTTGAACGCGCCCACCCTCTGCAGGTTTTCGCACTTGAAAAAGACCGAGGCGCCGGTCATCTCGTCGATCGTCCTGCTCGTGATCAGGGGAGTCCGATGCGCGTAGGGCAGGATGCGCGCGGCGGCCTGCCGGATATCCTCTATCGTGGGTCCGTGTGAAGGCGACTCCATGCAGCGACGGTAGCGCGCCGAACCCCCCTGTGCAAGTGACGCAGGGCGCACGCGTGAGCCCGTGAATCAGGGCTCGGCGAGGGTGATCGTGATTCCGGACTCCCCGATGGCTCGCGCCTGATCAGGGGCAAGGCGGGAGTCCGTGATGAGCCGGGTCACACGGGAAAGCGGGGCAATCAGCGCAGGGGCCGTTTTTCCTATCTTGCTGTGATCCGCAACCACCCAGACTTCCCGCGCATGCTCGATATAGAGTGCCGCCGCGTGCGCCTCGACGTCCGTGAATGTCGAAATGCCATGATGGACATCAAGTCCGTCAACGCCTATCAGCGCGATGTCCAGGTGAAAGCCACGGATAGTGCCCTCCGCAATATGACCCACCAGCTCGTATGAGCGCGTGCGCAGGGTTCCTCCCGTCACGATGACCTGCTGCGACTCGAACGGCGCCAGCTCCATGGCAATGTTGATCGCATTCGTGACAATGGTGAGTCTCTTGTCCTTGACGGCTTTCACCACCTGCATGACCGTCGTGCCGCCCGTACAGCCGATCACGCTGCCGCCCGCAATCAGGGACGCCGCAGCTGCGCCAATGGCCCTCTTTTCCAGGAGATATGCCGAGACCTTTGACTGGAAAGGCAGCTCGTCCGGGTTGTCAATGACCGTCGCGCCGCCATGCGTCCTATGGAGGTATCCCTTCTCCTGCATGGCATAGAGATCGCGCCGGACCGTGGGGGGTGAAATCTGGAGCATTTCCGCCAGCTCTTCGACGGCTACGCTTCCTTTTCTGGCGAGCTCGCTTCTTATGCGTTCGTACCTCTTTTCCTTGATCATTGTTGTCATAGTATGCCATACAAATCGATCAAAATCAATCATTTTTATGTTGACATTTGATCGAAATCATTTACATTGGACCGAGTCCATATTGAGGTTGATGAGCATGCAGACAAGTGCGCTTCAGGATCTCCTCAATCGTCCGATCGCGGATCAACAGGCCGCAGGCTACTCTCAAACCGCCGCTGAAATAGCGAGCCAACCGGTTGTCTGGCAGAATACGCTCAAAGTCGTGCAGGGCCTGTTCCCGGCCCTTTCGGGATTCTGCGCAGGGGCGAATCGTCTGATTCTCACAGGGGCCGGCAGCTCATACTATCGCGGCCGTCGGCATGATGCCCCTGCTCACGCGGGCTTTCCCGTCAGTGGAGGCAATCCCCTCGACCGAGATCCTCATGGATCCAGAGTCATGCTTTCCTCGTGAGGGGTTTATCCTGGTCTCGATTGCCCGATCCGGCGACAGCCCGGAAAGCAAGGCCGTGTTCGCGCTTGCCGAACAGCTTCGGCCCCGGAAGGTGAAGCATCTCGTGATCACCTGCAACCCGGACGGAGAGCTGCTGCGCATGGGGCAGCACTGCGGCAGCCGGGCGTTCACGCTGCTCCTCCCGGAGGAATCCAACGACAAGGGTCTGGCGATGACTGCATCGTTCACCTCCCTGTCGATTGCCGGCTTCTCTCTCGGGTTCCTCGCGGCGTCTTCAGAATACGCGGCAGTCGTGGACGGGCTCTGCAGGGCCGCTGGTCCGCTGCTGACAACCGGATCCAACCTGGCCTCCGCGGAATCCCACAATGGCTACACGCGCGCGTTCTTTCTGGGCACGCGGCCATTTTTCGGCGGAGCGCTCGAAGCGCACTTGAAAGTCCAGGAGCTCAGTGGCGGCGCGGTCGTGGCCAAGGCAGAGGATACCCTCGGTTTCCGCCACGGCCCCCTGGCCGCGGTGGACGCGCACAGCCTTGTTGTGCTTTTCCTTTCCCGCAGCTCGTACAGGCGCCGATATGAGCTGGATCTGCTCCGAGAGCTGCACGACAAGCGCCTGGGAAAAAAGACAATCGTCGTCTGTGACGGCACCGACGGCCTGGAACAGAGTTCGTCCACCGGTCCCGGCACCGAGGTCATCGACTATGGTCCGGCTCCGGGAGTCACGGACGAGGTGCGCACGCCTCTCCTCGCAGTAACGGGGCAGCTCCTCGGCCTGTTTTTCTCCTTGAGCGCAGGGCTGCGTCCCGACAATCCTTCCCCTTCCGGCGTCATCAGCAGGGTCGTCCAGGGTGTCCGCATTCACCCTTACGGTGAGCGGTGATGAAGATACTCTTTGCCGGAGACGCGAACATCGATTTCCAGATGACGGGGCTGAGCTCCCTTCCCCGGGTGGACAAGGAGATACTTTGCACCGGGTTCGCAGCGGCCATCGGGGGCTCAACAACCATCTGTGCCGCTGCGTACGCCAACCTGGGGGGGAACGCGTCCTTTTGCGGACTGCTGGGAGACGACCAGAACGGGCGTCTCATGGAAAAAATGCTCCGAGACGCAGGGGTCGGGCTGGACCTCCTTCGGTTCACGCAGGAACATTCCACCGGAGTCACCGTGAACCTGGTCCATCGGCTCCACACGGACCCAGATCACCTACCCGGGGACGCTCACGACCGTGGACGAGACGGAGGTCATTCTTCAGGCGATGGGAGGCTTTTCCCATATCCATCTCTCAGGGGTCTATCCTCTGGCCCGTTTCCTGCCGCGGATCGGGACCGTGCTGCGCGGCGCGCGTGACGCCGGGGTCACCTCGTCCCTGGACACCCAGTGGGATCACGAGGAGAAGTGGGTCCATCTTCCTGACTGGCTTCCTTTGCTGACGTATCTCTTTGTCAACGAAGAAGAATCCCTCTCCATCACGAAAAAGGCGGATGTCGATTCTGCCTACCGCGAGCTCGCGTCCCGCACGGCGTGTCCGCTCATCACGCGGGGTGCATCCGGTGTCCATGCGCGCGGCCGGCATTTTCCCTCGTTCGCAGTCGAGGTGCGCGACACCACGGGCGCAGGAGACACGTTTGCCGCAGGGTTCCTTTTCGCGACGAAGGAAAAATCGATGCCGTTTGACGACGCCGTCCGATTCGGCTGCGCCGCCGCCGCGCTCTGCTGCACCTTCACGGGCGGCGTCAGCCCGGAATTGCGCGCAGAGCGGGTCATGCGGCTCATGAGTTGAGGCGATCCAACGCAGCGGCCTGCCAGGGGCACGGCGCTGCGGAAAAACCATGGTGCGAAGGAGGTGTGTATGAAGAGACAGGGTTTGGTTTTCCTTGCGTTCCTCTTGATCGGCGCATCGGTGTGTGCCCAGGAGACCATCACGGTCATCTTTCCCAAACACGAGGCGGACCTCAGCGGGGCATTTGCCGCCCGGGTAAAGGATTTCGAGGCGGCTTCCAAGGTCACCGTCAACCTGATCCAGATGGGGTGGGACGACGTGAACAACAAGCTGACCGCGGAGATGGCCAGCGGAGGCAGTGCATACGACGTCGTCGAGTTCGACAACGGCAACGTGGCTGCCTGGCTGGGCGCCAACTGGGTGGAGCCTCTGGATGCGTACATGCCGAAGAGCTTCACCAGGGGCATGATTCCCGGTCTCGTGGATCTCTTCTCCGGGGCGGACGGGAAGCTGTACGGAATCGTGTGGAACAATGACACGCGCTTCTTCTTCTACAATGCGGCCATGCTGAAGAAAGCGGGAATCGCCAATCCGCCGCGGACGTGGGACGAGCTGATTGCCCAGAGCAGGATTCTCCAGAGCAAGGGCATTGCCAGGTACGGCATGGCCGGGTTCTGGAAGGCCGAGTGGGCGCTGGCGAACGATTTCCATTTCTACGCCTATGCGTTCGGCGGAAAGGTCGTGGACAAATCCGGAGCTTTCCTTTTCAAGAACGATCCGAACACCCTGGCGGCTGTCCAGCTCATGGTGCGGATGCTCAAGGAGGGGATCGTCGATCCCGCCTCTCTCACCTATGACCAGGAGGCGGTCAACAACGTCTTCCTCAAGGGAGACGTCGCCTTCCTCAGTCAGGGAATCCCGGGGATCATGGCGTATGCCCAGGACCCGGCCCGTTCGAAGGTCGTGGACCAGATCAAAGTGGGTCTCGTGCCGGGCGGGAAGATCGGAGTGTCCGCCGCACTGACCCTGCCGGAGGCGTATGCCATTCCCAGGGGCTCGCGGAACAAGGCCGCTGCGTGGAAGTTCATCGCGTACATGACCAGCAGGGAGTCGAACAAGAAGCTCGCCCAGGCCATCGGCATTCTGCCCATCTGGACGGACCTGTACACGGACAGGGACCTGGTGAAGCTCTATCCCTACTGGGCGGACTTCTCCAAGCAGATGGCAAGCGCCCAGGGACTGTCCGTCATCACCTGGTACAACAACTTTGTCGACGTGTGCATCGCCGAGACGCAGAAGATGCTGGCCGGCAAGCTGGAGCCCCGACAGGCGCTCGCCGAGATGGCGGATCTTCTGAAGGACTATCAGGGCAAGCCATAGGGTGCGGTGAGGAGTGTTCAACCCGTTGACGATGGATGAACCTCGGAGGCTGGGCGTCGTTCTGGTGGCGCCCTCCCTCCTCATTGTCTTCGGCTTCCTGCTGTTCCCCTTTGCCTATTCACTTGTCCTGAGTCTCATGAATTACGATCTTGCGCGGCCGCAGGGCAACGGCTTCGCCGGTCTCTCGAACTACTTTCGCCTCACGCAGGACAAGTACTTCGTCAACTCGGTGCTCGTCACTCTCGTGTTCAGCTTCGCTTCCGTCGCGCTGGAGATCGTGCTCGGCGTGGCGATTGCGCTCGTGATGAACCAGAAGTTCCGGGGCAGGGGCCTGCTCCGCGCGCTCATCATCATTCCCTGGGCGCTTCCGTCCATCGTCAATGCGTCCATGTGGAGCTGGATCCTGAACGCCAACTACGGCGCCTTGAACGCGCTCCTCTCCCAGCTGGGACTGATCCATGCTTACCGGCCGTGGATCGCCGACCCGGGATGGGCCATGGTGATGATCGTGCTCGCCAATGTCTGGAAGGAGACGCCCTTCACCATCATCCTCGTCCTGGCCGCGCTGCAGGGAGTGCCTCCCCACCTGATGGAAGCTGCCGTGGTGGACGGCGCGGGGGCAATCCGGAGATTCATCAACGTCACCCTGCCCCTGATCCTGCAGATCGTCATGATCTGCGCGCTGCTGCAGATCATCTGGAGCCTTCTGCATACATTCGAGCTGGTCTACGTGGTGACCCGCGGCGGCCCCTTCAATTCAACGGACATCATCCCCATGAGAATCTACTGGCAGACCTTCAAGGCGCTGCGGTTCGGATACGGCGCGTCCATGGCATACCTTGCCGCGCTTGCCCTGCTGGTGCCGGGCATCTTCTACATCCGCTTTGCGTACAAGGCCACGGTGGAATGAGGCAAACGGAAGGATGAACCGGAAGATTCACAGGATCCCTCGGCGCGTGCTGCTCTACGTGGTGGTTCTCCTCATTGCGGTCTGGGTCCTGGCTCCCTACGCATGGCTGATCATCTCTTCGATTTCGACAAAGATCGACCTTCTCGGTGTTCCCCTGAAATGGCTTCCTCCGCGCCCGACCCTTGAAAACTACAGGAGTCTCTTTGCCGGCTCGGACAGCGCGCTCAGCCAGGGCATGAGCTTCTTCTCCCGATCCATGCTCAATTCCCTGGCAATCACCTTCTCTTCCATGGGCGCCTGCATGATCCTGGGCGTGCTGACCGCATACGCGGTGGCCCGTCTCGTGTTCCCCGGCAGGAGACTCTCCCTCATCCTGCTCATGGGCAGCTACATGATGCCGCCCATTGCCATCGTCATCCCGGGCTACATCATATTGAAGAGTCTCGGCCTGCTGGACACGCAGTTCGGGCTGGTACTGGTGAATGTCACGTTCATCCTCCCGCTCGTGGTCTGGATCATGAGGGGATTCTTCCTGAGCATTCCGCTGGAGCTGGAGGAGGCTGCCCGAATCGACGGATCGTCCCGGATGGGCGCCCTCTTCAGGATCATCCTGCCCCTTTCCGTTCCCGGCCTGGTCAGCGCGGGCGTGTTCTGCTTCATCGCATCCTGGAACGAATACCTCTACGCGTTTCTCTACACGTCCATGCAGGCCAGGACCCTTCCGGTGCTGATCGGGGAGTTCACGACAAAGGTGGGAACCGACTATCTCAAGATGGCGGCAGCCGGGGTCGTGGCGAGCGCCCCTCCTGTCCTTCTGGCCCTCGTGTTCCAGCGCTTCCTGATTCGCGGTCTCACCGAAGGCGCGGTGAAAGGGTAGTACAGCGCGCCGCAGGGCGCTGTCCTTGACTCTGCCGGGGGACGTTGCGACCTTGGATCCATGGCAGACGACGTAAGGAAAAGAATCGCCGATCTCTTTCCACGGTCGGAAGACGTGCCCGCTGACGCCGATTTCGCGCCCGGGCAGGGCCGTTACGACAAGGGCATCCTCTACCTGGTGGACGGCAGGGTGCGGAGTTGGGAGGGGAGGAGCGCCGAAGCCCTCTCCGCGGTCTGCACCAGGGATGGAGCCGGCCGTGTCTCCCCGCGCCCGCTCGGGCCGGAGGCCCGGCTGGACAGGACGGCCGCCCTCGGAGCGCTGGAGGCGGCCCGCAGCGCGTGGGACCACGGCCGCGGCCGCTGGCCCACCATGCGCGTCGGCGCCCGGGTGGAGGCGCTGCAGCTTTTTGTGTCCCGCATGAGGGCGGTGCGGGAGGAGACGGTCCGTCTCCTCATGTGGGAGATCGGCAAGAGCCGCGCCGACAGCGAGAAGGAGTTCGACCGGACCGTCCAGTACATCGTGGACACGATCGAGGCGCTCAAGGAGACCGATCGGGCAGGAGCCCGGTTCTCCACGAACGATGGCGTCCTTGCCCACATCCGGCGCGCGCCGCTCGGCGTGGTGCTCTGCATGGGCCCATTCAACTATCCGCTGAACGAGACCTTCACGACCCTCATCCCGGCGCTTGCGATGGGAAACACGGTAGTCGTGAAACTGCCTCGCTATGGCGCACTCTGTCAGGCTCCGCTCCTGGCCTGCTTCGCGGAGAGCTTTCCCGCCGGTGTCGTGAACATCGTCAACGGGGAAGGGAGGGAGGTGGCGGGACCGATCGTCGAGACCGGGGAGATCGCGTCCCTCGCCTTTATCGGCAGCTCGCACACGGCGAACGACCTCAAGCGCCGTCATCCGATGCCCAATCGTCTTCGCTGCATCCTCGGCCTGGATGCGAAGAATCCCGCCATCGTGCTCGAAGACGCGGACCTGGACCTGGCCGTCGCGGAGTGCGTGACCGGCGCGCTCTCCTTCAACGGGCAGCGCTGCACGGCGCTGAAGCTCCTGTTCGTGCATCGCGCCGTGTCCGAGAGATTCGTGGCAAAGCTCGCCGACGCGGTGGACGCTCTCCCTTTCGGGATGCCATGGGAAAAGGGGGTGCGGATCACGCCCCTGCCTGCCCGGGACCGGGTGGCGAAAATGCAGAGCCTCGTGGCAGACGCGCAATCAAGAGGCGCACAAGTCGTCAACCGCCGCGGAGGGCTCACAAACGCCACCTTCCATTTTCCCTCTGTCGTGTATCCCGTCACGACCGCAATGGAATTGTATTCCGTTGAGCAGTTCGGTCCGGTTGTGCCTGTCGCTGTCTTCGACGACATCCAGGAGGTTTTCACGGCGATCGTGGCGTCCAGCTACGGGCAGCAGGCAAGCGTCTTCGGCACCGATCCCCGGCGGATAGGCCCTCTCATCGACGCGCTGGCCAACCAGGTCTGCCGGGTGAATCTCAACGCGCAATGCCAGCGCGGGCCGGATGTCTACCCCTTTGCCGGACGCAAGGACAGCGCGGAGGGAACCCTCTCGGTTTCCGACGCCCTGCGCTGCTTCTCCATCCGCTCCATGGTCGCGGCGCCGGGAACCGAGGCCAACACGGGGCTGCTGCGGGACATCGTGAGAGAGCGGACCTCCAATTTCGTGAACACGGACTACCTGTTCTAGCGGCCATGCGGCAAGGGACGCCCGGCTCTGGCGGCCGTGTTCCCTTTCGTGCTTGAATGGGGAGCAGAGGGAGTCCTCGCATGAAAAATAGGTTCGGGCGGTTCGCGTTGCGGACAAGTCTCCTGTACGCGCTTATTGCGGGTCTGTGGATACTGCTCTCCGACCGCCTTCTCACGGCACTCGTATCGAATCGCGAAATGCTCATGGAGGCGCAAACCTACAAAGGATGGGGGTTTGTCGCCGTCACCGCGCTCTTGCTGTACGTCCTGGTGCGCGCGCAGCTCCTGAGAGGGGAAAAGGAGGTTGCCGCGCGCAGGCTGGCGCAGGAACGGCTGCGGGAGAGCGAGATGCGATTTCGGCAATTCTCGGAGATTTCAACCGAAGGCATCATCCTCCACAGCCACGGGGTGATCAACGACACCAACACCGCGCTCGCCCGGATGTTCGGCTACCAGCCCGAGGAGCTGGTCGGGATGAACCCGCTGCTGCTCGTGGCCGAAGAGTCGCGCGAAGCTCTGGCCCGCGGTCTCGCCGGCGACGCCGCGGCGGCCATGGAGGCGACAGGGCTGCGCAAGGACGGCACCTCGTTCCCCCTCGAAGTGGAACCGCGATCCTATCTCGCGCGGGGAGGGGAGATGCGCTTCGTCTGCTGCCGTGACATCACCGAGCGCAAGCGGCTGGAGACCGAGCGCGTGGATCTGCAAAGGCAGCTCCTGCATACGCAGAAGCTGGAAAGCCTCGGCGTTCTTGCGGGGGGCATCGCGCACGATTTCAACAATCTCCTCATGGCGGTGCACGGAAACCTCGAGCTCGCGCGCGCGGACCTGCCTGCCCCTTCAGCGGGGCGCGCCAGCCTGGAGCGGGCCATCCATGCCGCGCGCCGGGCCGCCGATCTGACGCGCGCAATGCTCGCATACTCGGGGAGGGGACGGTTCGAGGTCTCGCGGGTGGACCTGAACGATCTCGTGCGGGAAAACGCGGATCTCTTCCGCTCCGCCGTGGCGCGGAACGTGACGTTGAGCCTCTCCCTGACCGATATGCCCGCAACGATCGAGGCCGACACGGGACAGGTGCAGCAGGTCATCATGAATCTCATCACGAATGCGTCGGAAGCGATCGGCGATGCCCCGGGGGAGATCAGGATCACCACCGCCCTGATGGAACGGGACACGGATTTCCTGGGCCGCAGCCGGACCATCGAGAAACCGCTTCCCGGACTCTACGCGTGCCTCGAGGTGACGGACACGGGCCGGGGGATGGACGAGGCCACGCTTCAGCGCCTGTTCGATCCCTTCTTCACCACAAAGTTCACCGGCCGGGGCCTGGGAATGTCGGCCGTGCTCGGGATCGTCCGGGGACACAAGGGCGCGATCATGGTGGACAGCGTCCAGGGCAGGGGGACGACTGTCCATGTCCTGTTTCCCGCCGTCGGCGCTGCGGCAGCGCAACCGGCCGCGCCGTCCGACCGCCCGGACGAGCCGGTCGGCGTTTCCCTCTCCGGGATGGTGCTCGTCGTGGATGACGAGAAGGCGGTGCGGGACGTCGGGATCGCCCTCGTCTCCTATCTCGGTTTCAAGCCCATCGGCGCGGCCGATGGAGAGGAAGCGCTGCAATTGTTCGAGGCTCATGGCGAGGAGCTGGCCTTCGTGCTGCTCGACATGACCATGCCCCGGATGGACGGGATCACGGCGCTGCGGGAGATGAAGCGCCGGAGGCCGGACGCGCGCGTGATACTGTGCAGCGGCTTCGGCGAGCATGATGCGGCGGAACGCTTTTCGGCCGAAGGAGCGGCAGGCTTCATCCAGAAGCCGTACGGCCTGGAACAGCTGAAGACCACGATCCTCGCGGTGCTCGGTCCCCCGAGCTGAAAAGCCTCTGATGACAGCGCGCGAAACGCACTGGGTACAGTGCATGGGTTGAAGCACGCCGGCGGCGCCACTATAATCGTGCAATCGGAACACCCGTAAAGACCGCAATCCTTGCACTCCTGATCGCCGTCTCGGTCGCTGCCACGCTCCTGTTTCGACTGGTGGTGCACAGCGGCGCGCTCTACACGCATTTCATGTACCTCCCCATCGCGGTCGCCTGCATGTGGTGGGGAGTGCGCGGCATGGGTGTTGCCGTCGGGCTTGCCTGCGTGATTCTCTCGATGCACGCCTTCGGCATCGCTCCCGAGAGCATCTGGAATGACGTCGTGCGAAGCGTTTTTTTTCTCATGGTGGCCTACGTCGTCGGACGCCTGCGGGACATGATCAGCACCGGCAGGGAAGCCCTCGCCAGGTCCGAGGGCGCCAGTCGCTCGATTCTCGAGAGCACGACAACGGGTGTGCTCATCCACCGGGACGGTCTCGTGGTCTTTGCCAACGAGCGGCTCGCCCGGCTCCTCGGCAGGGAGCCCGGGTCCATGGTCGGCGCGCCCCTCGAAGCGTTCCTGGGCCGCGAGGAGAGCCGGCCCCTGCGCGCCCCTCTGGAGGGCTCCGAGCTCCCGCGCGAGATGCCGCTCGTGCGCCGGGACGGCTCACAGGTCTGGGTGGAGGCAGCGGGTTCCCGCGTGGACTTCGCGGGGGTCGAGGCGGTGATGATCAGCGTCACGGATCTGACCGCCCGCAGGGAGGCGGAGGAGAAGCGGCGGGAGCTGGTGGACCTGTCGCGCCGGCAGGAAGAGCAGCTCGAGCATTCCACGCGCCTGGCGGAGCTGGGGGAGATGGCCGCGGCAATTTCCCATGAGCTCAACCAGCCGCTCACCGGTATCAGGAACTACGCGCGCAATGCGTTCTACATGATCGATCAGAAGGCGGGAGGCGAGGAGGAAGTGAAGACCAACCTGCGCCTGATCTCGGAACAGGTTGACCGGGCCGCGAAGATCATCAACCAGATGCGCGAGCTCACGCGCAGATCGGACAGCACGTTCGTTCTCCTGGAGCTGAACAGCGTGATCCGTGAGTCCGTGGAGTTCATGCTCCCGCAGATGCGGCTTTCGGAGGTGACGGTGAGCATCCAGCTTGCGGACAACCTGCCTCCCCTCTGGGGAGACAGGGTCCGTCTGGCCCAGGTCTTCCTCAACCTGCTTTCCAATGCGCGCCAGGCCATGGAAGGCGCCGCGGTGCGGCGCCTCACCCTCACGAGCCGGTATGAAGCGGAGGCCGCCTTTCCTGTGGTCGTGCAGGTGAGCGACACGGGCAAGGGCTTCACCGAGGACCAGGGGCGCAGGTTCTTCCAGCCCTTCTATACCACCCGCAAGGGAGGTCATGGCCTCGGTCTTTCCATCTCCCGCGCGATCATCCAGGACCACAGGGGAGCGATAGAGGTGTCAGGCGCCCCCGGCACGGGCGCGACCTTCACGATACGGCTGCCCACGGCCCCGCGCGCGCCGGGACAGCCGGGGAGAGAAACGTGACAGCGGAAGAGACAGGACGGGGAAAGGCAACAATCGTCGTCATCGACGACGACGAAGCTGCCCGGCACTCCATCGGCCAGATGCTGGGCCTGCGCGGGTGGGCGGTGGAGGTGTTCTCCTCGGCCGAAGCGGCCCTGGCCTGGCCCGGCCTCCGCGACGCCATGTGCATCGTCACCGACGTCAAGATGCCGGGGATGGACGGGGAGGAGCTCCTGGCCCATGTCACGGCCCTGCCCGGCGCGCCGCCCGTGGTGATGATGACCGGTCACGGCGATATCGCCATGGCCGTGCGCTGTCTCAAGGCCGGTGCGTTCGACTTTGCCGAAAAACCCTTTGACGACGACGTGCTCCTTGCCTACGTGGGCAAGGCGGTGGAACAGACGCGCCTGGTGCGGGAGGCCACGGACCTGCGCCGCAGGCTGACCCTGTTCTCCCCGGGGAAGACGGCAGGTTCGGCATGATCGGGAGGAGCCGCGCCATGCAGGACGTGTACGCCCAGGTGGAAGCCGCGGCGCGCGCGGATGCCCCCGTTCTCATTTCGGGGGAGACGGGCGTGGGAAAAGAGCTGGTGGCCAGGGCCATCCACGCGCAAAGCCCGCGGGCGCACGGCCCGTTCGTGCCCGTGAACGCCGGCGCCCTGCCGGAGACGATGCTGGAAAGCGAGCTGTTCGGCCACACGAAGGGGGCATTCACCGGCGCGATGGGGGAAAGGGAAGGCAAGCTGGTGGCCGCCTCGGGCGGCACGCTGCTTCTCGATGAGATCGAGACGATTTCTCCGCGCGCCCAGGTGCAGCTCCTGCGCGTGCTGGATGACGGCGTCATGGAGGCGCTGGGCAGCGACAGGCCGCGCAAGGTGGACATCCGTCTCCTCTGCGCGTCGAACGTGGACCTCGAGGCGGAGGTGCGGCGCGGAGTGATACGCGAGGACTTCTACCACCGGGTCATGGTGCTCAGCATCCACGTGCCCCCGCTGCGGGAGCGCGCGGAGGATGTTCCGCTCCTGGTCTCGCATTTCCTCAAGCTGGCGGCAGACAGGAACGGCGTGCCCGTGCCGGCGGTCGCGGAAGACACGCTTGCGCAGATGATGCGCCATCATTGGCCGGGCAATGTGCGCGAGCTGAAGAACGCCGTCGAGCGGCTTGTCATCACCTCCCGGGCCGGGACGGCAGGCGGCTTCTCCCCGGACATGCGGTTCGACACGGAGAGGCTCCTGTCGCTGCCCGCGGGCCCCGGACGGCTCCGCGACGAGATGGAAAAAGTGGAGAAGGCTGTCCTGGAAGCGGCGCTCAGGGAGTGTCACGGGGAGATCAACGCGACCTGGCAGGCGCTGGGCATTTCCCGTCGCGCGCTGTACGAGCGGATGAAGAAGTACGGTCTGGACAGGGAAAGCTACAAATAAGGGAGGCCAGGATGACACACAGGGAGCGCGTCGCCATGTCCCTGCGCCATGAAACGCCCGACCGCTGCCCGATGCAGATCAGCTTCACTCCGGAGTTTGCCGCTGCGCTTCGCAGGCGCATTGATATTCCGCCAGGAGCGCATCATAACCCCCACGGCGGCGGGAACACCTACGAGCTGGAGCGCGCGCTGGGAGAGGACATGCTTCTCACCTCGGTGGGGTGGGCAAACAGCTACTACGCGAACGACACGTACAACCCGGGAATGGACACGTATCTCGACGAGTGGGGCATCCGCTGGAAAAACACGCGCTACTCCACGAGGTTCGGAGACGGGGTCTATACCGAAATCGTCGAACACCCCCTTTCCGGCGACTCGGCCATTGCCGGGTATCACGCGCCCGATCCCGACCGGCCCGAGCTGTATTCCGAGTCCGACTGGGTGCTGCGCACGTTTCAAGCACGAGTACTGGATCGTCGGGGTCACGGTCACCACCATCTTCGAGACGGCGTGGGCCCTCCGCGGCTACGAGACATTGCTGATGGATTTTCTGACGGATCCCGAGCGCGCGGACGCGATTCTCGACATTCCGTTCCGCTACCACTTGAGAGCCGCGGAGAAGCTCGCCCGCATGGGCGTCGACATGATCTGGACGGGAGACGACATCGGCGCCCAGAATGCCATGCTCATCGCGCCGGAGACGTGGCGGCGGTTTCTCAAGCCCCGCATGGCCCGGCTCATCGCGGCGCTCAAGCGGATCAATCCTGCCCTCAAGGTGGCGTATCATTCGGACGGCTGCATCTCACCCGTCATCCCCGAGCTGATCGAAATCGGCGTCGACGTTCTCAATCCCGTGCAGCCGAGAAGCATGGACCCCCTGCAGCTGAAAAAGCAGTACGGGGACCGCCTGTGCTTCTGGGGATCGATCGACGAACAGCAGACTCTGCCGTTCGGCGGACCCGAAGACGTGAGGAACGAGGTCATCACCCGGCTCAGGACACTCGGCAGGGGCGGCGGCCTGATCATTGGGCCGACGCACCATGTCCAGCTGGACACGCCGGTGGAGAACGTCCAGGCGCTCGTGGATGCGGTGATCGGCACGCCGTACACATCAATCGAGTAGACTCTTCCGCTCCCTCATCCGTACTATATGATTCGAATGGAGGCGGGAATGAAAGCAGTTCCCCTGGGAAACAGCGGCGCATCGGTCAGCCGCATCTGTCTTGGGGCAATGTTTTTCGGGAGCAAGACGGACCGGTCGATGTCCCACAGCCTGCTGGATTGCTACATCGATGCCGGGGGCTCTTTCATCGACACGGCGAACATCTACGCCTGGTGGGTCCCCGGGTTCACCGGCGGGGAGAGTGAGACCGTCCTGGGGGAGTGGATGCGGCAGCGGAAAAACCGCTCCCGGCTCTTTCTGGCTTCCAAGGTCGGCTTCGGCTACGGAAGCGTCAAGGGAGGGCTCACCGCCTCGCTGATAAAGTCCGAATGCGAGAAGAGCCTCAGGCGGCTCGGCGTGGAGACCATCGATCTCTACTTTGCCCACGTGGACGACAGGAAGACGCCGCAGGAGGAAACGCTCGAAGCGCTGCACCGCCTGGTCGACGAGGGAAAAGTGCGGTACCTCGGCGCCAGCAACTTCCTGGCGTGGCGGCTTGCCGAGGCGGAAGGGATCTGCAGGGCACGCTCCTGGGCAGGCTACTGCTGCGTGCAGCAGCGTTATTCATACCTGCGTCCCCAGCCGGGAACGACATTCGGAGCGCAGATCGCGGCCAACGACGACCTGTTCGACTATTGTCAGGCGCAGGGAACGAGCCTCCTTGCCTACTCTCCTTTGCTGGGAGGGGTGTACAGCCGGGCGGATCGAAGCGTTCCGGAGCAGTACCGGGGGGCGGACACGGAAGCGCGGTTGTCCCGGCTGAAGAGCCTGGCACGGGACCTCGGAAAAACGGAAAACCAGATTGTCCTGGCATGGCTGATGCAGTGCAATCCTTCAGCCATCCCTTTGGCAGCAGGCAGCACGGTCGAACAGCTTCGAGAGGATCTTGCCGCGGATGAAATCAAGCTGACTGCAGACCAGGTGGCCTGGCTGAGCACGGCCGGGGCTGCGTAGTATAGCCGCAAGCCTCGCTTTCAGTGCGCTTTTCCCTCATGGGAGAATTATGCACAGCCAATGGGAGACAAATACTGGTCCATTGCGCCACAGGTATCGGCGAATCTGCTTGAGCCGGAACAGAAATCCCGCAGCGGTCGTTCAACCTTTTGTCAGGGAAACATTTAGGAAGTAGCAGTAATATCTGAGCTCAATTCTCGATAGGTTTTCGATTAATCGAGAATTCCTTCACGATTGGCATGCCATTTGCTAACTGATATATTCGGCGAGGCGCTCATGAAGGTGAAAGAGCTCGCAGAGCTCATCGATGCGCAACTGCATCTCGGCACATGCTCTGAAGACTCGGAGGTTTCCCGGGTTCACGCCTCCGACACGATGAGCGACCTCATCGAGCACGCTGCCGCGGACACTCTCCTTCTCACCACGCTCAACAACAATCAACTGATCCGTGTCGCCGAGCTGATGGACGTGCCCGGGCATTTGCCTGGTGTGCGGAGCGGATCCCCTGCCCGAGCTCCTGGCGCGCGCGCACGCGGCAGGAACGGCGATCCTGGTCTCACCGGCCGGCCTGGAAGAGACCTGCCGGCTCCTGGAATCCCGTTCCGACAGCCTGAAGGTGACCAGGACATGATCACCCTCAGCTACCGGATCCAGGGCGGCGACTTCGATTCTGCCGGCCTCGCGACCAGAAAACTGAAGGAGCAGCTCGCAAAAATCGGCGTCGGCGCGTGCGTCATGCGGCGCGCAATGATCGCCTCCTACGAGGCGGAGATGAACGTGGTCATCCATGCCCGGACCGGCACGCTCTGGGCCCGGCTGGATGAGGTGAAGCTCGACCTGGAGGTAGCGGACGAGGGTCCCGGGAATTCCCGACGTGCAGCTTGCCCTGCGGGAAGGCTGGTCCACGGCCTCCTCGCAGGCCCGGCAGATGGGTTTCGGCGCAGGGCTGGGCCTGCCGAATATCCGAAAGAACAGCGATCTTTTCGATATCGAGACACGGGTGGGCAGGGGAACCAGGATTCGGTCCACCATACTGCTCGGCGCGCGGGATGACGGCGGTGTCTCTCCGCTGCCTGTTCCCGCCTTCCTGTCGCTGGACCACGAGCGATGCCGCGCATGCCTGCGCTGCATTTTCGCCTGTCCCACGGCCGCGCTTCGTGTGCACGGGTCCCGGCCCGCCCTGCTGAACGAGCTGTGTGTCGGCTGCACTGCCTGCGCTGCGGAGTGCGCCGATGGGGTGTTCGGGATCGGCAGCCCTGACGCCGGCAGCGCCGCATCCCGCGGATCCGGCGCGGCGCTGCCGCCGGTTCCCCCGGACGCGGCCCTCGTGCTGCCGCGCGGCTTTCTTGCCGGGTTCCCGGTGGAGGGTTCCCCCGCGCGCGTCCTGGAGGCGCTCGGGGAGGCGGGTTTCACCGATATACGCCTGGCGGAGGAATGGGAACAGGCGCTGCGCCGTGAGGCGCGAGCGCGCGCCGCTTCAGGCAAAGGGCCCCTGCCCCTCATCCCGCCTTTCTGTCCGGCAGTCGTGGCCCTGGTGGAAAGCAGGTTTCCTTCGCTGATTCCCCATCTGGGCCCGTGGCTTTCTCCCCTGGAAGCGGCCGGGGAGGAGTTTCCCCTCCGACCGGTGTTCCTGGTGGCGGCCTGCGGCGCGCAATTTGCCGCGGCGGGGAGGACGAGCCTGACGGACCGGCTCACGGTTCTGACCCCCGCGCGCCTGGCCGCGGCTCTGCTCCCCGGCCTTACGCGCAAGCCCGCCCCTGCGTCGGCGGACGGTCAGCCGCGGGTGCGCCGGGGGCGATGCCCGCGCACGTCCGGCGGCGCCGGCCCGGAGAGCTCGCAGTCACGGGCGTGCGTCACGTGATGCGGGTGCTTTCGGAGGTCGAGGCGGGCGCCCTGGGCGGCGCGACGCTTCTCGAGCTCTCGCTCTGCGAGGGAGGGTGCGCGGGCTCGCCCCTTCTCTGCGCCGACCCCTTTCTTTCCCTGCACCGCTGGCAGCGCGCGCCGATCGGCACCGCGCACAGCGACGCGGCGGCCGTGCCGAGGCAGAGACCCTACGCGCAGCGCCACGGGGTGAGGCTCGACGCGGACATGGGTGAGGCGATACGGAGGCTCGCGCGTATCGACGAGCTGGCGCGGACGCTGCCCGGCCGGGATTGCGGCGCGTGCGGCGCCCCCTCATGCGCGGCATTGCGGAAGACGTGGTCATGGGAAGGGCGCACGCAGACGGCTGCCCGCACCTCCCGGGACACAGAGAGGAGACACAATGACCCTGGGCGATATCGCGAGGGCGATGGACATGGAGATCCTGACGCCGGCGCTTTCGGTGAACGGCGGAGAGGAGATCACGAGGGCACACGCCTCGGATCTGCTCAGCGAGGTGCTTGCGAACGCGCCTTCCGGCGGGCTGCTCCTGACGATCCAGGTGCACATGAACGTGATCGCGGTGGCGCTGCACGCGGGCCTCGCAGCGGTCGTATTCACCTCGGGCGTGCAGCCCGAGGAAGGTGTGCGGGTGCGCGCCACGAAGGAGGGGCTGCCGCTGCTGAGCACCCCCGAATCGACATTTGATACGGCCGGAAAGCTGTACGCCATGGGGCTGCGGGGAAGGCCGTGAATGGTGCGCCTGGCTGCGGACATGCATATCCACACGGTGCTGTCTCCCTGCGCTTCGAGAGAGATGACGCCCCCCGCCATTGCGCGGGAAGCGGCGCGAAAGGGGATTGCATTGATCGCGGTCTGTGACCACAACAGCGCGGGAAACGTGAGTGCCGTTGCCGCAGCCGCGGCCGCCCTGCCGGACGGCCCCGCGGTCATTGCCGGGATCGAGATCACGACCGGGGAGGAAGCGCATGTCCTCGGCTTCTTTCCCACTCCGTCCGCCGCCTGCTCCGCTGCCGCGGAGGTGGCCGCGGGGCTCCCGCCCTGGCGCCCGCTCGCTGCCCGCACCTCGGCCTCGCCGGCGGCAGGCGGCAGCTCGCGAGCCCGAGCAGGAGCTCGTGGACGCGGACGGGAACCGGACGGGGATCGAGACCCGGATGCTTGCGGCGGCGAGCGGGTTCACGCTCTCCGCGGCAGTGGACCTCATTCACCGGTACGGCGGTCTTGCCGTGGCGGCCCACGTGGACCGCAGAAGCTTCAGCGTTCCCGGGCAGCTCGGCTTCATTCCGCCGGAGGTGCCGTTCGACGGCCTGGAAATCTCGGCGGCCGGCGCGGCACGAGGACGCACCGCGGATTTCGTTTCACACGGGCTCCCTCTGCTCAGCTCTTCCGACAGTCACTTCCTCGAGGAGATAGGCAGCGGCCTCACGGTGCTCGACGTGGAGGCGCCGGTTTTCTCCGAGCTGTGCAAAGCGCTGCGGGGTGTCGAAGGGAGGGGGTGCGCGATTGCGTGAGATAGCGCTGCACATCCTCGACCTGCTCGAGAATGCGATCCGGGCCGGTGCCACCGTCATTGCCGTCGACGTGGAGGAGGAGCCCGATCGCGATCTGCTCTGCATATCCGTGGAGGACAACGGCCCCGGACTCGGCGTGCCGGAAGAGACGGCCGCCGACCCGTTCTTCACCACCAAGGAAGGGAAGAAGACGGGACTCGGGCTCGCCATGCTGAAGTTTCGCGCCGAGCAGGCGGGGGAGCTTCCGCCTGGAACGATCCCTGCTGGGCGGGTGCGCCGTACGGGCGCGCATGCCCCTGTCGAACGTGGACAGGAGCCCGCTGGGTGACCTCGCTGCCACGTTCGCCTCCGTGGTGTGCACCAATCCGGGCATCGAGCTGCGCGCCCGGCTGCGCGTCGGCATCAGGGAATGGCGCGTCAGCTCTGCCGAGATTTCCCGGAGCCTGCCTGCCGGGAACAGGAGCGAGATCGCGGTTGCCCGGCGCATGAGAGAGAGAATAACGGAGGGTCTCGCGGCCCTTCATGTGTCGGAATAACAAACTGCACGGGAACCGTGCGAGGGAAGGAGAACGGCATGAACGAGCTTCACAGTAAGGCAGCGTGCCCCGAGACGGCGAGCGAAAAGGAGCTCATGGAGCGCCTGGACGCGACACTGGCGGAGTACAGGGAGAAACCGGGGGCCCTGATCCCCGTGCTGCAGATCGCGCAGGGCATATTCGGCTATCTGCCGGAGGCCGTGCTCAAGCGGATTGCGCTTCAGCTCGGCAAGTCCTACAGCGAGGTGGCGGGCGTCGTGGGATTCTACTCGTATTTCTCCACGATCCCCCGGGGCCGCCACCTGGTGCGCGTGTGCCTGGGAACTGCCTGCTACGTGCGCGGGGGGAAGCAGGTTCTCGAAAGCTGCCGGCAGGAGCTCGGGATAGATGTGGGCGGGACGACCGCTGACGGGCTCTTCACGCTGGAAGTGGCGCGCTGCTTCGGCGCCTGCGGCCTGGCGCCCACGATGATGATCGACGACGACGTGCATCAGCGGGTGAAACCGCAGAAACTGCGCGCGATCTTCTCGGGGTACCGGGAGGGAAGCGCAGGGAAGGAACGGGAGCCGGCGCGTGCGGCCTCGAAGAGCAGGGCACGTCCCAAGGCATCTCCGAAAGCGACTCCGAAAAAGAAGCCAGCGAAGAAGCACGCGACGAGCAGGAAAGAAAGGGTGGCGGCAAGATGAGCGAAAAGATCACGAGCCCACAGGACCTCCTGAAGCTGCGCGATCAGGCCAGGGGCCAGGTCGAGCTGCGCGGAGGACACAAGGAGACCCAGGTGGTGGTGCACATGGGCACGTGCGGCATCGCGGCGGGCGCGCGCGACGTCGTCACGGAGCTCGTCTCTGCCCTGGACGCAAAATCCGTGCAGACCGTCACGGTGAGGCAGTCCGGCTGCATCGGTCTCTGCGACCAGGAGCCCATGCTCACCTACACGGACAAGACGGGCCGCAATTTCCTGTACGTCAACCTCACCCGCGAAAAGGTACGGGAGTTCGTCCTGCGTCACATCATCGACGGGAAGCCCGTCGAGAAGTACATCATGGAAGGAGACGCGAAATGAGCCGATCGAGATGCAACGTCCTGATCTGCACCGGCGGCGGCTGCGTCGCATCCGGCGCCCTCGAGCTCAGCGCGTCCATGCGCGCGGCCATCGAGAAGCACGGCCTGGAGGGCGAGGTGCAGGTCTTCGAGACCGGCTGTCTCGGCCCCTGCGCGGCGGGACCCGTCGCGGTCGTCTACCCGGACGGTATCCTCTACCAGAATCTGAAACCCGCCGACGCGGAGCGTATCGCCACCGAGCACCTGCTGAAGGGCAGGATCGTCGAAGACCTGACATACGAGCGGAGACCGGCCGGCATGGAAGCGCCGGGCCTTCAGGAGATCCCCTTCTTCCGCAAGCAGGTGAAAGTGGTGCTGCGCAACTGCGGGCTCATCGATCCGCTGAAGATCGAAGAGTATGTCGCGCGCGACGGCTACATGGCGCTCGCCAAGGCGCTCACCGAGATGACTCCCGAGCAGGTCGTCGACGAGGTGAAGAAATCAGGCCTGCGGGGCCGCGGCGGCGCGGGGTTCTCCACGGGCATGAAATGGGACCTCTGTCGGAAGGCGGAGGGAACGGAAAAGTACGTCCTCTGCAACGCAGATGAAGGGGACCCGGGCGCGTTCATGGACAGGAGCGTGCTGGAAGGGGACCCGCACAGCCTCATCGAGGCCATGGCCATTGCCGGATACGCCATCGGGGCAGCGCAGGGATACGTCTACGTGCGCGCCGAATACCCCCTGGCCGTGGCACGCCTGGGCAAGGCGATCGAGCACGCGCGCGAGCGCGGCCTGCTGGGCAGGAACATCATGGGCACGCGCCACAGCTTCGACCTCGACATCCGCATGGGTTCCGGGGCGTTCGTCTGCGGCGAGGAGACGGCACTCATGAACTCCATCGAGGGCAACCGCGGCGAGCCGCGGCCCCGGCCGCCGTTTCCCGCCAGCAGGGGGCTGTGGGCGAAACCCAGCCTCCTGAACAACGTGGAAACATACGCCGCTGTTCCCATGATCATCCTGAAGGGCTCGGCATGGTACGCATCGATGGGCACCGCGAAGAGCAAGGGCACAAAGGTGTTCGCTCTTGCGGGGGCAGTGAAGAACACCGGCCTCGTGGAAATTCCCATCGGCATGTCGCTGGGAGAGCTCGTATTCGACATCGGCGGCGGAATGCGGGAGGGCAAGAGCTTCAAGGCCGCGCAGATCGGAGGGCCTTCGGGAGGCTGCATCCCGCGTCATCACCTCAACGTGCCCGTCGACTATGAATCTCTCACGGAGCTGGGCGCCATCATGGGATCAGGCGGCCTCATCGTGATGGACGAGGACACCTGCATGGTGGACATGTCCCGATTCTTCCTCGAGTTCGTGCAGGACGAATCGTGCGGCAAGTGCACTCCCTGCAGGATCGGCACCAAGCGCATGCTGGAGATACTGGACCGCATCTGCGAGGGCAAGGGGCAGGAGGGCGACATCGAGCGCCTGATCGACCTTGGCAATACGATCAAGGACACGGCGCTGTGCGGTCTCGGCCAGACCGCGCCCAACCCCGTGCTGTCGGCCATCCGCCATTTCCGGGATGAGTTCGTCGAGCACATCCGCGACAGGAAATGCCGGGCAGGCGTCTGTCCCGAGCTGGTGCGCGCGCCGTGCCAGAACGCGTGTCCCGCCGGCGTGGACGTGCCGGGATTCGTGAGCCTGATCGGCGAGAAGCGCTTCGACGAGGCGCTGGCGCTGCACCGGGAGAGAAACCCGCTGGCAGCCATCTGCTCCCGCGTGTGCTTCCATCCCTGTGAGAGCAAATGCCGGCGCTCCACGCTGGACGACCCCCTGTCGATCCGGGCGCTGAAGCGCTACATGGTGGACCAGGAAAAGGGATTCAACCTTCCCGCTCTCGTGCAGGACGGCGAAAACGCGAAGCGGAAGGTGGCCATCGTGGGCGCGGGTCCCGCGGGCCTTTCCTGCGCATACTTCCTGGCCCGGCTGGGCTACCGGCCGACGGTCTTCGAGGCAGCCTCCGAGCCCGGCGGCATGCTCCTGCAGGCCATTCCCGCCTACCGGTTGCCGCGCGACATCCTGCGCCGGGAAATCGGCATGATCGAGAAGCTGGGCGTGCAGATCAGGACGAAGAAGAAGATGGGAAAGGATTTCAGCCTGCAGAGCCTGCGGGAGGCAGGGTTCGAGTCGGTGTTCCTGGCCGTGGGCGCGCCGCGCGGCACGGGCCTGGGAATGAAGGGCGACGAGGCAGCGGGCGTGACCGAGGCCATCGATTTCCTCAGGCAGTACAACCTCTCGGGCAAGGCGCCGGTGGGAGAAAAGGTGGTGGTCGTAGGCGGAGGCAATGCCGCGGTGGACGCCGCGCGCACGGCCCTGCGCCTGGGCGCGAAGTCGGTCACCGTTGCGTACCGCCGCACCCGCCCGGAGATGCCGGCGTACCAGGAGGAGGTGGAGGAGGCCGAGCGCGAGGGGGTGAAGTTCGAGTTCCTCGTGGCGCCCCTCGAGCTGGTGCAGAAGGGTGGGAAGCTCGCCGCGGTGAAAATGCGCCGCATGGAGCTCGGGGAGTTCGACCAGACGGGCCGCAGGAAGCCTGTGGCGAAGCGGGAGACCGGCCACGGACCGGATGCGCGGGGAAACGGAGGCTCCGAAAGCGTCTTCGTGCTGGATGCCGATCAGCTGATCGCCGCCGTTGGCCAGAAGCTCAACACCGTGGAATTGTTCGACTGCCCTCCGGGCGCTTCGGCCGGGCAGCGCGTGTCTTTGAAGCTCAACGAGCGGGAGCTCATTGCGGTGAATCCTGTGACTGGTCAGGCCTCCGAGGACTGGGTGTTTGCCGGCGGTGATGCGGTGAGCGGACCGGCCTCCGTGATCGAGGCCATAGCAGCGGGAGAGAAGGCAGCGGTGGGAATGCACGCATTTCTCACCGGCAGGAACGGGGTGCCCTGGAGGCTGCCGCGGACAGTGGACACATTCTTCGACCCGGACGCCGATCCCGTGATGGGCAAGCGCCCCGGTCTGAAGCTGATACCGGTGAAGAAACGCACG
The DNA here is from genome assembly GCA_963734545.1 of uncultured Spirochaetota bacterium. GTDB lineage: Bacteria > Spirochaetota > Spirochaetia > SZUA-6 > Fen-1364 > Fen-1364. Next base: position 639,841 of record CAVTHO010000005.1, read on the forward strand.
GGGTTCGTGGAAGTGGAGACCACCTGGTCGGCCGGCGTGGCCCTTGCAGAAACAAAGCGCTGCCTGCGCTGCGACTACCGTGAAGAAGCTGTCCCCTCGCAACAGGTTACCGTGGCCGCCGCCAAGAGCCGCTGAGCAAGAAGGAGAATGACGATGCCAACACTGAGCATAGACGACAGAAAGATCGACGTCCCCGAGGGAACGAGCCTGCTGGAAGCGGCCCGGCAGGCCGGCGTGCAGGTGCCCAGTCTCTGCTACCTGAAAAACGTGCAGGCCATCGGGTCCTGCAGGGTCTGCCTGGTGGAAGTGGAGGGAGCCAAGACGCTCATGGCCTCCTGCGTGACACCGGCAGCCCCGGGCATGAAGGTGCGCACCAACTCGGCCCGGGTGAGGGCCGCCCGGAGGAGCGTGGTGGAGCTGATCCTGTCGGACCACGAAGGGGACTGCCAGACCTGCGACAGGAACGGCGATTGCGAGCTGCAGGCGGTTGCGCGGGACCTCGGGATCCGGGAGATCGCCTACGCCGGGGCCAAGAGCGCGCGAACCGTGGACGCGAGCACACCGGCGCTCGTGCGCGACACGGGCAAGTGCATCCTCTGCCGGCGCTGCGTCACGGTATGCGGCCAGACGCAGGGGGTGGCGGCCATATTCCCGCAGAAGCGCGGTTTCCAGTCCGTCATCGGCCCGGCATTCGCTTCGAACCTGTCGGACGTGGTGTGCGTGCAGTGCGGACAGTGCGCGGCGGTCTGCCCGGTGGGCGCAATCAGCGAGGCGGATGAGATCGACAAGGTCTGGGCCGCGATAGACGATCCGAAGAAGACCGTGCTCGTGCAGACCGCTCCCGCCATCCGCGCCGCGCTCGGCGAGTGCTTCGGCATGCCGGCGGGAACGCTCGTGACCGGAAAGATGGTCACCGCGCTGCGCCAGATGGGGTTCGACAGGGTGTTCGATACGAACTTCACCGCTGACCTGACAATCATGGAGGAGGGCACCGAGCTCCTGACCCGGCTGAAGAAGGCCCTGGTGGACGGGCAGCCGGTGCCTCTGCCGCTCTTCACGAGCTGTTCGCCCGGGTGGATCAAGTACGCGGAGCACTTCTATCCGGAAATCCTTCCAGAAGATTTCCACCTGCAAGTCACCGCAGCAGATGTTCGGCGCCGTGGCCAAGACCTACTACGCGGAGAAAATCGGGAAGAAGCCGGAGGAGATCTTCGTGGTCTCGGTCATGCCCTGCACGGCCAAGAAGTACGAATCGCAGCGGCCCGAGATGACGGCCAGCGGCGTACGGGACGTGGACGTGGTCCTTACCACGCGCGAGCTGGCCCGGATGATCCAGCAGGCGGGCATCAGCTTTGCCGGTCTCCCCGATGGGAACATGGACAGCATCCTGGGCGCCTCATCGGGTGCGGCCGACATCTTCGCCAATACCGGCGGGGTCATGGAGGCCGCGCTGCGGACCGTGTACGAGATCGTGACGGGCCGCGAGCTTCCGTTCGCGAACCTGCACGTGACGCCGATCACCGGCCTCCAGGGAGTGAAGGAAGCCGCGGTGAAGATCGAGGGCACCGTGCCGGACTGGTCATTCCTGGAAGGGGTGACCGTGAAGGTCGCTGTTGCCCATGGCCTGGGCAATGCGCGGCTGCTCATCGAGAGGATCAAGGCAGCGGAGCAGCACGGCGTGGGCGCCGCGCAGGGACCCCTGTACCATTTCGTGGAAGTGATGACCTGTCCCGGCGGCTGCATCGGCGGCGGCGGACAACCGCGGCTCACAACGGATGAGCTGCGCATGGCGCGCATACGCGCCATCTACAAGGAGGACGAAGGCAAGCCCATCCGCAAGTCCCACAACAACCCCGAGGTGGCGGCAATATACGAGCAGTACCTCAAGAAGCCGCTCGGGGAGAAATCGCACCACCTCCTGCACACCAGATACACGGGCCGGGCGCGCGTGTAGGGAGGACGGGAAGGCGCGGGGGTCGGCATGGGGATAGTCTCGACGATTCCCGAGAAATGCAGGCGATGCTACGCCTGCGTGCGCGAGTGCCCCGTGAAGGCCATCAAGGTCATCGCGGGCCAGGCCACCGTCATCGCCGAGCAATGTATTGCCTGCGGCAATTGCGTGAAGGTCTGCACGCAGAAGGCCAAGCGCATCGAGGATGCGACCATGCTCGTTGCGCGTCTGCTGGAAGGGGGCGAGAAAACGTTCGCCTGCATCGCCCCCTCGTTCCCGGTCGCCTTCGCCCAGGTGAGCCCTGAAAGGATCGTCTCTTCCCTGCGCCGTCTCGGATTCTCCGAGGTGTGGGAAGTCGCTTTCGGCGCGGAGCTCATCAGCAGGGAATATGCCCAGAGGGCCCGGTACGCAATGAAGAACGGGCAGGCCGTGGTGAGCACACCGTGTCCTGCCATCGTGTCCTATGTGCAGAAGTACATGCCGGCGCTGCATGGCGCCCTGGTGAACGTCGTGTCGCCCATGATCGCCGTGGCGCGGGCAATCCGACACAGGTACGGGGCGGGGGTGAGGGTCGTATTCATCGGCCCCTGCATCGCGAAAAAAGCGGAGATCAAGGACCCGTTCGTGCAGGGAACCGTCGACGCGGCGCTGACCTACGAGGAGCTGCTCGCCATGTTCGACGCGGCGGGCATCGACCCCGCGGCAGAGCCGCCCGGCGCATTCGACGGTCCCGCGGCGAACCTCGGCCGGTCTCTCCCCATCTCGGGCGGCCTGCTGCGCGCCGCGGGTTTCGATGCCGACATTCTGCAGAACAGCGTGCTCGTGACGGAGGGCAAGGACAGGGTCCTGCCCGCGCTGAAGGAGCTTGCGGAAGGCAAGAGCAAGGCCCGGGTGCTCGACGTGCTCTTCTGCGAGGGCTGCATCAACGGGCCGAAGATGACCAACTCGATGAGCGTCTTCGCGCGCAAGGAGATGCTCATCGATCACATCAACGAGCACACCCTCTCGATGGCCGGACGCGACATGGCGGAGACCCTCGCGGAGTTCCTGCCTGTCGACCTGTCCCGGGACTTCTCCGAGCAGGCGGTTGCCCTGCCCCAGCCCTCGGAGGAGGAGATCGCCGAGGCGCTGCGCAGGATGCGCAAGTTCGGCCCCGAGGACCAGCTCAACTGCGGCTCCTGCGGGTACCCGAGCTGCCGGGAGAAAGCGGTTGCCGTCTGCCAGGGTTTTGCCGAGGTGGGCATGTGCCTTCCCTACCTGGTGGAGGAGCTGGAGAGCACGCTTTCCACCCTGCAGGCCTCCCACCAGGCCACGAAGGACAGGCTCGTGCAGACCGAGCGCCTTGCATCCATGGGCCAGATTTCCGCGGGGGTGGCGCACGAGATCAACAACCCGTTGTCCACGATCCTCCTGTACTCCCATCTCCTTCTCAAGGCGCACCGTGAGGGAGACTCCGAATCCGAAGACATCCAGATGATCGTGAACGAGGCCATACGGTGCCGCTCCATCATGCGGGGCCTGCTGGATTTCGCGCGACAGTCCCGCGTGGTCAAGACCGCCACGGACCTGGGCCTCCTGGTCCAGGACCTCGTGGACTCCATGAACATGAAGCTGGGCAATGGCCCGGTCCGGGTGAAGGGCACGGTCGAAGAAGGCATGCCGAAAGTGTACCTGGACGCGGAGCAGGTCCGGCAGATGCTGGTCAATCTCGTGCAGAATGGAATTGATGCGATCGAGTCCCACGCCGCGGCCTGCGGCGGCGAAGTCACCATCAGCGCGGGTCTCTCCGAGAGCCGGGACCTGGCGGTGCTTCGCGTAAAGGACACCGGCTGCGGCATGCCGCCGGATGTCCTCAAGGAGATCTTCACGCCCTTCTATACGACGAAGCAGCTCGGCAAGGGCACCGGCATGGGTCTCTCGATCGTGTATGGCGTGGTGAAGATGCATGCCGGGGACATATCTGTGGACAGCGAGGTGGGGAAGGGCACATCCTTCCTTGTACGGATCCCCATAGGCGAAAAAGCCAGGGAGGAAACGCATGAGCTCGGCAAAAACAGTGCTGCTGGTTGATGACGACGCGGATTTCGTGGAGATGAACCGTGTCCTGCTGGAGGAGAACGGGTACACGGTGCGTGTCGCATTCAGCGGCAGGCAGTGCCTGGAGGAAGTGGCTGCCCGCAGGCCGGATCTCATCATCCTCGATATGGTGATGGAGAATCCCAGCGACGGCTTCGACGTGTCCCGGGAGCTGCGAAACTCCGAGTATACCAAGGGCATCCCGCTCGTAATGATCACATCGGTAAACGACTCGATCCCGTTCCGCATCGAGCCGGACAAGACATGGCTGCCGGTGGACGCCCTCCTGGAAAAGCCGGTAGACCCGCAGCTCCTCCTTGCCGTCGTGGACAAGGCCTTGAAACCGGCCGGGGACCGCAGCCGTCCCGTCGGGGGCTCCTGATGGGCGATGCCGCGACGATTCTGCTCGTCGACGACGACAAGGATTTCCTGGAGCTGGAGCGGCGGATACTGGAGAGCCGCGGCTACCGGATTGTCTGCTTCTCGGACGCGCAGGCGGCCCTGGCCGCCCTGCACGCGGGCCCGCAGGCCGTCACGCCGGCGCTCGTCGTGACCGACCTCATGATGAAGGCCCTGGATTCCGGTTTCACGTTTGCGCGCGCGCTCAAGGCGGATCCGCGCACCGCAATGCTCCCCGTGATCATCGTTTCCGCGGTATCCAGCCAGAAGGGCTTCGACTTTCGGCCCCGGACCGCTGCTGACCTCGCGGCCATGGGCGCGGACGCGTTCTTCGACAAGCCTGTCGCCCCCGAGGCGCTTCTGGACAAGGTGAAGGAGCTCCTGGGGTGAGTGAGCCGGGATCGGTGCCTCCCGTCCGAGCTCCGCAGTCCGCGCGCATTCTCGTGGTCGACGACGAGCTGGGAGTCCGTGAAGGCTGCCGGAAGATCCTTGCCGCGGAGGGCTACGAGGCGGTGACGGCGGGCGACGGCAAGGCGGGTCTCGAGCAGTTCCTGGAGCGGGGCCCGTTTGCCGCGCTCCTGGTGGACCTGCAAATGCCCCGGATGTCGGGCCTGGAGCTGATGCGGGAGGTGAGAAGCCGGGACCCTGACATCGTTCCCATCATCATCACGGCGCATGCCACCATCGACACCGCGGTGGAGGGCACGCGGCAGGGCGCGTACAGCTACATCCCTAAGCCTTTCACACCGGATGAGCTCCTGCTGGCGATCAAGAACGGCCTGGAGAGGCGGACGCTCACGCTCGAGGCGCGGCGCCTCCGGGAGGAGCGGGAGAAGCGCCTGCTGGAGCTCGCATCCGAGCGCTCGAAGAGCAACACCATCATTGCGGCCATGACAGACGGGATCCTGGTCATCAACACGGACAAGCTCGTCGTTCTGCGGAACAACGCCGCTGCCCGCATCCTCCCCGACTGCGCGAGCCGCGAGATCCCCTTCCCGCTGCACGCCATCACGAGCCCTGACGTGAGGGAAATCGTGAGCGTCGTCATCGACTCGCCGGGCGGGTTCATGATTCTCTCCCGCCAGATTCCACTCGGGCAGTCCACCTACATGGTGAATGTCAGTCCGGTCATCGAGCCGGGCGGCGAGACATCCGGCGCGGTGGCCGTGTTCAGTGACGTCACCGAGATGAAGAAGCTCGACACGGCCAAGTCGATGTTCGTCTCCCTGGTTGCGCACGAGGTGAAGAGCCCGCTGGCCGCCACCGAAGGGTGGCTGAACCTGATCCTGAGCGGCATGCTCAAGCAGGATGCGGCGGAGGAGCACCGGATGCTGCAGCGCGCCCTTCTGCGCGTCCGCACGCTGCGCACCATGGTGAACGAGCTTCTCAGCCTCACCGCCATCCAGACGGGCAATTTTTCCCTCAAGAGGGCACCGGTGGAAGTGGCGGCGCTCGTGGCGGAAGTCGTGGAGGCCAATCGGGAGAAAGCGGCGGAAAAGAAGATCACCATTTCCCTGTCCGGCGGAGATCGAAGCGAAGCTCTTCCCGTCCTTGCCGACCGTGACACTCTCTCCATGGTCTACGCGAACCTCGTGGAGAACGCGATCAAGTATTCGGGAGAAGGCGGCCACATCCGGGTGAGCATTCGCGCGGCAGGCATGTACGTGACCGTGGCGGTGAGGGACGACGGCATCGGCATGTCCCCCGAAGATTGCGCGAAGGTGTTCGACGAGTTCTACCGCGCGCGCAACGAGCACACGGCCAGCATCCCGGGCACGGGGCTCGGCCTGAGCCTCGTGAAGCGCCTGACCGAGCTGCACGAGGGAACGGTCACCGTCACCTCGACCCTTGGAGTGGGGAGCGAGTTCACGGTGAGCATTCCCGCGCTCGCGGATGCTTCGGATCCTGTTGCACGATCGTAACGATTGCAGACAGCCTAGACGAACATCCTTACGGCGGACAGGAAAGTCAGTGACTGGACAGCGATCATGAATGCTTTTTCCGGGATGCCCCTGGCGAGAAGCAGACCGCCGAAAGCGCCCGCCACTACCGCCGGCGCCAGGACCGCGTCAAATGCGAGGGAAGGTGCCGTAATCAGGCCAAGGCTCATGCTGAAAGGCACCTTCAGCCAGTTGAGGATGAAGAAATACCATGCGGCGGTGCCGATAAACTCCTTTTTCGGCAGGCGCATGGAAAGCAGGTAGATCATGGTGACCGGGCCGGCAGCGTTTGCCACCATCGTAGTGGCGCCTGCCAGGAAGCCCGCGATCGCGGCAAACCACCACGAGGTGGGGATCGGCGCGTCTCTGCCCAGGACGTATTCCCTGTACACGTTGACGCCCAGCATGACAATGACGATGGCTCCCATGACGTAACGCATCTGCTGGTCGTTGATCCTGCCCATGGCAAAGTAGCCTGCCACGATCCCCGCCACTGCCCAGGGAAGCAGACGCACAAGATGCTTCCAGGAACCGTGGCGGCGCCAGAAAATCACGGCAAAAGCGTCGGCCACGATCAACAGGGGAAGGAGCGCGCCGGTAGAGGCGCGCGCGGGAAGGACCTCCGCAAAGAGCGGCGCCAGGAGGATGCTGAGCGCGGGTATTCCCGTCTTCGAGATCCCCACCATGAGCGATGTGACGCAGGCAAGAACCCATTTTCCTGCTGTCAGAGCATATATTCCGTGCATGGTTTACCTGTGACAGACGCGACAGAGTATCCGGCCAGGCGCCCGAGGCAAGGGATCCGATATCAGCCGGTTCTCGCCGGCACTCCAAGAAGCCGAAGATGCTTGTCCATGTGCGCTTCAACCGCGGCGTAATGGGTCTCTTCATTACGCGCAAGGGTCGCGAAGAAACCTCCGCGGATTTCCGGATCATTCAACAGCCCGCCGTAGGTAATGTGGAGAAGCTGGCGCGAGTCGTTCGCCTCCATGTATCGCTCCAGGTCGGAATCCGCGCAGGTCCGCGCATCCGGGATTGCACCGAGGTTTGTCGTGACATGATAGAGCTTTGTCGCTTCCTCGAAGCTCGCGAAAGCCTTGCCGAGCATCGCGCGGAAGAGTGCCGGGTTCGTCCGCGCAATGACCCGCACGGCCTCGAGCCAGCTCGTGCCGGCCGTTTTCAGATGCAGCCGCATTCCCGTGTGCCGGCCGATGGCGGGGTAGACGCTGAACTTGTCGCTTCCCGAGTGGATGGAGATCTTGTAGCCGCCGTAGCGCCTGGCAATCGCGCAATGCACCTCGAACTGCCTCTCGAACTCCGCTGTGTCGCCGATGTAGTCGATTCCCTTCTGGAACTCCCCGATGAAACGAGGGGCAAGAGAGCTGACGGCAACACCACGCCGGCCCAGCTCGCTCGCAATGAAGAAATGGTGGGCGGGAAGCGTCGGAGCGGTCGTCTCATCGATACTGATCTCCAGGTCGTAGCTGTCGCCGCGTTTTTCCTTCAGATGCCGGTCCACGTCCCGGGCAAAGTCCAGCGCGCGTCCGTACATCAGGGCGCAGCGTTCGGCCTCCGACGGCGCGAATGTGACCGTGGACCCTGAAAGCGCGAAGGACCTGCCGGCGTATTCATCCTGCACGTGCCGCCGGGTCCCTTTTTCGAGCTTCCCGAACTCGACGGCGATCCTGTCCTCGCTCCATGACGCGGGCTCGGGAGACATCACTTCCGTGAGATCGAGCGTGATCATGGGCATGCGCGCCGCCAACGCGACGTCGATGTCCCTGATCGTCTTCAGATGGTCCCCATCGGCGCCGTACCCCCGTTCATAGCCCTCCTGGAACACGAGGAATGTCGCGTCCGCTACAACGCCCGGGTAGTCGCGCCGGGTAAGCGTGAGCTCGCGGATCGACTGCTGGGCGAGCACGGGATACACGTCGTACTTCACCGCCGCGCGCACGTGGCCGGGGGTCGCGAGTCCCAGGCGGTCGCCGCACCCGATCGTCGTTTTCCTGTCTCGAAGCGACACAGGCGCGGTGAACGGAAAGATCTCGTGCAGGCGCTCCGCGTTCTCCGGCGAAAGGTCCGCCTTCACCATGTGCAGGCCGGCGCTCTGCGCGCGTGCGCCCCGGAACATCGTCGTGAGAGGTCGCGGAGATGCGAGGTACAGGTTCTTTTCCACTCCCGCGGCGGCGACAAAATAGAGTGTCGAATCGCGCAGATACAGCGAGCGCCGGTAGATGCGCATGTCTCTGCTCCCGATCCATGGCGCGCCGGCAGCTTTCAGCGCATCGAGTCGTGCCGGGTCGATTTTGTCGAGCCCTGACGCGATGATCAAGTCCGCGATATTCTCCATGGGACTCCTCTGGTAGTATTCTGACATAGGGAGCGGAACATGATCTACTACGCGCGCGGCTCGGAGCGCGAGGTGATGACCGACGACATGCTGCGCGCCGGGCTTTCAGAGGCGCTGGGCAAGCTGGGGAAGAGAGTGCGCGTCCTTGCCGTGCCTCCCGACATCACCCGGTTTCATTCGCGCGCCGGGCGCATCACCGAAATGGTGAGTGATTACTACGGCGATGCGCTCTGCGACGTGCTGCCGGCAACCGGAACGCATTTCGCCCTTACCGAGGAGGAAAGACACAGGATGTTCGACCGGGTGCCCCCGCATCTGTTTCGGGTCCACCGGTGGAAGGAGAATCTCGTCACTCTCGGCCGCGTGCCCGCTGACCTCATCCGCAGGGTTTCCGAAGGAATGCTTTCCTTCGACTGGCCGGCCCAGGTGGACACTCTCCTGGCCCGGGGAGGACACGACCTCATCCTTTCCATAGGCCAGGTCGTGCCGCACGAGGTCATCGGCATGGCCGGTTACAACAAGAACATCCTGATCGGCACGGGCGGCGTCGAGGCGATTCACAAGAGCCACTACCTCGGCGCCGTCTACGGCATGGAGCGGATGATGGGCCGCACGGATACTCCTGTCCGCGCGGTGCTCGACTATGCGGCGGACCACTTCACGAACAGCCTGCCCATCGTGTACGTGCAGACAGTGGTCGGCCGGGAAGAGGACGGCAGTCTTGCGCTGAAGGGGCTGTACGTGGGAGACGACATCGAGGTCTACCGCCGGGCGGCCGCGTTATCCATCAGGGTGAACCTCACGCTGGTGGAAGAGCCCCTGGAAAAGGTCGTCGTGTACCTCGATCCCAATGAGTTCAAGAGCACCTGGCTGGGGAACAAGGCGATCTACCGCACCCGCATGGCCATTGCCGACAACGGTGAGATCGTGGTCCTTGCGCCGGGGGTTCGCCAGTTCGGGGAGGACCCGGGAATCGACGCGCTCATTCGGAAATACGGATACTTCACGACCCCGCGAGTCCTGGAGCTGGTGAAGGAGAACGAGGACCTGAGAGAGAGCCTGGGCGTGGCGGCTCATCTCATTCACGGGTCCTCGGAGGAGCGCTTCACCGTCACGTATTGCCCGGCAGGGCTCACGAAGGAGGAGGTCGAGAAAGCAGGTTTTCGCTATGCTCCCCTCCAGGAAATGATGCAGCGCTACGATCCCGCCATTCTTCGCGACGGGTGGAACGACCTTCCCGGTGGAGAGCGCATCTACTATGTTTCAAACCCCGCCGTCGGGCTCTGGGCTTCCCGGGGCCGGTTCGCCGGCTAGATGCGGCAGCGAGTCAGACAAGGAGAGACCATGGAAAAGAAGGCCGATTTCGGACTGATAGGGCTCGCCGTCATGGGAGCGAACCTCGTGCTCAACATCAATGACCACGGATATTCGGTCATCGTGTTCAACAGGACCGTGTCCAGGGTCGACGAGTTCCTGCAGCAGGCCGCGCGAGGACGGAAGACCATCCATGGCGCACACACGATGGAGGAGTTTATCGCCGGCCTGCAGCGGCCGAGAAAGATCATGCTTCTCGTCAAGGCAGGCGAGGCGGTGGACCAGACCATCGAGCAGATTCTTCCCCACCTGGAGCCGGGGGATCTCATCATCGACGCCGGCAACTCCCACTTTCCGGACACCATCCGGCGAACAAGGTACCTGGCGGACAAGGGACTTCTTTTCATCGGCACCGGCGTGTCCGGGGGGAGGAGGGAGCGCGCAGGGGACCTTCGATCATGCCCGGGGGCAACCCGAAGGCGTGGCCCCTGGTGAAGGAGATCCTCCAGGCTGTCGCTGCCCGGGTGGACGGCATTCCCTGTTGTGACTGGGTGGGAGAGGACGGCGCGGGCCACTACGTGAAAATGGTCCACAATGGGATCGAGTACGGCGACATGCAGCTCATCTGCGAGGCCTACCAATGCATGAAGGACGGGCTGGGCATGGGACATGACGAGATGCACGAGGTCTTCGCCGACTGGAACAAGGGGGAGCTGGACAGTTACCTCATCGAGATCACGAGCAGGATCCTTGCCTTCCGGGATGAGCGCGGCGAGCCGCTTGTGGAGAAGATCCTCGACACCGCCGGACAGAAAGGCACCGGAAAATGGACGAGCGTCAATGCGCTCGACCTGGGCATCCCGGTGACCCTGATCGGTGAGGCCGTTTTTGCCCGCTGTCTCTCCGCGATGAAAGACGAACGCGTCATCGCGTCCAGGTCCCTGCCGGGGCCGTCGGGGAGATTCCCCGGCGCGCGGAAAGAAGCCGTCGAGGACATCCGCAAGGCGCTCTATGCATCGAAGATCGTCTCGTACGCGCAGGGCTACATGCTGATGCGGGAAGCGGCGAAGGAATATCACTGGAACCTGAACTACGGAGGGATCGCGCTCATGTGGCGGGGGGGGTGCATCATCCGGAGCGCCTTTCTGGGAAAGATAAAGGAGGCGTTCGATCGCAACCCGAACCTCACGAACCTTCTCCTCGACCCCTATTTCCGGAAGGCAATCGAGGACTGCCAGGAATCGTGGCGCCGGACCGCTGCGCGAGCGATCGAAGGGGGAATTCCGATTCCCGCGTTTTCCACCGCGCTCAGCTTCTACGACGGCTACAGGTGCGGCCGGCTCCCGGCCAACCTGCTTCAGGCGCAGCGTGACTTCTTCGGCGCGCACACCTACGAGAGGGTCGACACGCCGCGGGGAAAATTCTTCCACACGAACTGGACGGGAGAGGGGATGGATGTCGCATCGGGGCAATACAACGCCTGAGAGCGCGCGCCGCACGCCGAGGCAGCGGGCGTGAAGGAGATTCGCCGCATCCGCCTGCAGTACCGGGCGACGGACACGCACTGCGAGATCCCTCTGGGAGACGAATCCGGCACGGCACCCGGCCGGCACGCCATCATTTCACTCGCCCGCGCGGGCGACATGTCGATCTTGCGCCGTCGGGACCTGCCGTGGAGGACCCGCCTCTTCTCGTCGCTGGGGCTCGCGGAAGAGCGCGTCTTCGGCCTGCGGCAGGTGCATTCACAGGAAGTTGTCGTCGTGCACGAGCAGCAGCCGGAGGCCTTTGCCGGCACAGAGGCCGACGGCATGATCACGGACCGCCCGGATGCCGTGCTCTCCGCCACCGTCGCCGACTGCCTGCCCATTTTCCTCCTCGACAAGGGCAGCGGCGCTTTCGGCCTCGTGCATTCAGGCTGGAAGGGCACCGGCATCGTGGTCAAAGCGCTGCGGGCAATGGGCGACAGATACGGGACGCACCCGCCCGACGTCGCGGCGACGATCGGCCCCGGCATCGGACCCTGCTGTTACCGGGTCCCGGAGGAAAGGGCCGCGCTCTTTGCCCGGCAGTTCGGCGCGGCGACGGTTGTGCGCGGCCGGGACGGCACGCCGCGCCTGGACTTGCGAGAGGCGAACATCGCATTGCTCCGTGATGCCGGAGTGGAGACGATGACAGTCGTGGACGACTGCACGAGCTGCTCGGAGGCCCTCGGCTCTTTCCGGCGCCAGGGGCCCGAGGGCTACTGCTTGATGCTTGCGTGCATAGGCCGCTGGGGGAGGGGAACATGATCTACCAGAGGGAATTCGCGATGCAGACCGCGGGACATCGGGACATGAAGGACATCGGCGCGGAAGTGGAACGGCTCGTGGCAGGCTCGGGCATTGCCACGGGAACGGCGCACGTCTTTGTCGTGGGCAGCACGGCAGCGGTGGGGGCCATCGAGCTGGAGCCGGGACTGGCCGGAGATCTGCCCGAGCTGCTCGACCGCCTGGTTCCCCCCAGCCGCTCCTACGGCCACGAGCAGGCCTGGCATGACGGCAATGGCCACTCGCACCTGCAGGCCACGTGGCTGGGTCCGTCCATCACGGTGCCCGTCTCCGACGGCAGGCTCTCCCTCGGCCAGTGGCAGCAGCTCTTTCTCCTGGAATGCGACGTGAAGCCGCGCCGCAGGACCCTTGTCGTCACCATCATGGGGGAATAAGGGCTCGGTGCCCGAGCAACCAGGGCTCGGTTCCCGAGCAGCCAGGGCTCAGAGCCCGAGCAGGAGAGGGAGCTCCCGGAGAGTCGCCACCGTGAAGTCGGGGGCCGGCTGCATCGGCGGCGCGGCGCGCCCGTTGGTCAGAAACGCGGTGCGGGCGCCCGCCGCCCTTCCCGCCTCCATGTCGAATACGTAGTCGCCGACCATCAGCACTTCCCCCGGTGCCACGCCGAAGAGCTGCGCCGCGTGCAGGACGCCGTCCGGGTGAGGTTTGTGCCTGCCCGGGCTCTCGCGGGTGAGGATGAGGTCAAAATCAGTTTCCCGGCAGGTCGGAAAGTTCTTCATTGCTTCCCGGATCGAGCTCCGGCTGTTCCTGCTGAGTATTCCCCGGGGGACGCCTCTGCGTGACAGCAGCCCGATCAGCTCCTCCGCGCCGTCGTTGGGTACCGAGGCACGCGCCGCGGCCAGCTCGAACTCGTCCAGGGTCCGCTGCGCATCACGCCGCGCATCCTCGGTCGGAAGGGACTGGATGAACTCGAGGATGAACGACTGCGGAGGACAGCCCAGGAGCCGCCGCAGCTCGCCGAAGTCGATAGCCTCGGGCCGGGTAAGGGTGCCGTCGAAATCGAACAGGACGGCGCGGATCACGGTCTGGTCTCCGTGGAGACTTCCCGCCTGAGCGCCTCGGCTTTGTCCGTCCTTTCCCAGGTGAAGTCGGGATCCTGCCTGCCGAAATGGCCGAACACGGCGGTCTTCCGGTAGATCGGCCGCCGGAGGTCAAGTGAAGCGATGATCTCCTTCGGCGTGAGGGGAAAATGTCTTCGCACGAGCGCCTCGAGCTCACGCTCGTCACGCACGCCGGTGCCGAACGTGTCGATGAATATGTTTGTCGGGCTGGGCTCTCCTATGACGTAGGAGAGCTGGATTTCGCACCGCCGCGCGAGGCCGGCCGCCACGAGATTCTTGGCGATCCAGCGCGCGGCGTAGGCGCCCGATCGGTCCACCTTGGAGGGGTCCTTTCCCGAAATGGCCCCGCCGCCGTTGCGGGCCATGCCTCCGTAGGTGTCCACGATGAGCTTTCTTCCCGTCACCCCGGTATCCGCCTCGGGGCCGCCCACCGTGAAGGTGCCTGCCGCATTGACGTATGTGCGCGTGTCCGAATCGTACAGCGCCCCGCAGACCGGCTTGATCACCTTGTCGAGGATTTCCTGGCGCAGCCGGCTCTCCACGATGCTCCTGCCGTGCTGCTGGGCGATCACTACGGCGGCCAGGCGAACGGGCTTTCCGTCCCTGTACGTGAGAGTTGCCTGGCTCTTGCCGTCAGGCCCCAGGTCCGGGATGAGCTTCTCCCGTCGCACAACGGCCAGGCGCATGCAGAGCCGGTGCGCAATCATGATGGGGAGCGGCATCAGCTCGGGGGTCTCGTCGCACGCGAAGCCGAACATCATGCCCTGGTCTCCGGCTCCCTGCGGCTTTCCCCGCGCGCCATCCACGCCCTCCGCGATCTCCCGGCTCTGCGCGTGGAGGGAAACCCACACGCCGGCGTCCTGGCAGTCGATACCGAACTCGGGGTTCGTGTAGCCGACCTCTTTCAGTATCTGTCGCGCGATGCCCTGCACATCGGCGAACCCGGTGGTGGTGACCTCCCCCGCCACGTGGACGCTGCCGGTCGTCACCATGCACTCCACGGCAACGCGGGAATCAGGATCCTGCGCGATCAGGCAATCCAGCAGCGCGTCCGCGATCTGATCGCAGAGCTTGTCGGGGTGCCCCTCGTTCACTGACTCCGAGGTGAAATTGAAATCCTTCTGCATCGGCGCTATATTCTCACATTCGACGGAAAAGGTACCGTATGGTACAGGAAGGCGGGGAGCGAGCATGCGCAAAGTCATGTTCATGACGGCTTTGCTCGCGGCGCTGGCCGCGGCAGCCGCGTTTGCCTTTGATCCCGGCGAGCTGAACAGGATCACATTCCAGAATTCAACGGGAACGAAAATCGAGACGATCTTTCTCTCCCCCTCCGACAGCGAGTACTGGGGACCTGACATCATGGGGGCCGATTTCGTGGTGAAGGACGGAGGGTCGCTCGGTTATTACATTCACTACCCCGAAAAGACATTCAATTTCGACATCATGGCAACCGACGAGGCCGGGCACATGTTCGAGGTCTACGATTTCGTGGTAACGGACGGCAAGGAAGCAACGATCACCCTGACGCAGAAGAACCTGAACAGCAAGGCGCCGGAGTTCACCTTCGCCACCCTGAAAATCACCAACAATACCGACCACGAGATGCAATACCTCTTCATCTCTCCTGATGATTCGGACGCGTGGGGAGTGGACCTCCTGGACGAGGAGACGACGCTCGCCGCGGGAGACACGCACAGCGTCGTGATTCCCATCGGGAAGGACAAGGTCACCTACAATCTCATGGCCGCCGATGAGAACAACGATGAATACGTATTCGATCTGGCGATTGATCCGGCGAAGGGCAAGGATTTCAAGGCGGCCATCGACGCCGGGGATTTGAAGCCGGCGGAGGAAGAGTAGCGTTTTCCGTCACTATACGCTACACTTCTGACGGCATGCGTGCGGCTGTTTCCACCGAGCATGTTCCCGAAAAACTCCCCCTGTGGAAGCTCATCATCTTCGCCCTGGGCCAGCTCGGCTGGTCCCTCGCCTCCTACGGCGTGAGCAACCTCA
This sequence comes from uncultured Spirochaetota bacterium, assembly GCA_963734545.1. Taxonomy (GTDB): domain Bacteria; phylum Spirochaetota; class Spirochaetia; order SZUA-6; family Fen-1364; genus Fen-1364. The sequence continues at coordinate 655,275 of CAVTHO010000005.1, forward strand.
TCATGTACTTCTACATGCCTCCCGAGACGGCGGCCGCCACGAGGATCTTCCCTCCCTTCATCTTCGAGGGGGCCATTCTCGGCGTCCTCACGATCATCGGCATCATCAATTTCGGCGCGCGCTTCTTCGACGCGGTCACCAATCCCATCCTCGCCTCCTGGTCGGACCGGTCCCGCTCCCGTCTGGGGCGGCGGCGGTTCTACATGGCGTTGAGCGCCGCTCCCTTTGCCGTGTTTTCCGTGCTCGTCTTCATTCCGCTCAGGCATTTCCAGCAGAACCCGAGCCCCTCGGCAAGCTGGATGAATATCGCGTGGCTCGCCGTCACGATCCTCCTCTTCTACTTCTTTTTCGTGATGTACACGGCGCCGTACAATGCGCTCATCAGCGAGCTGGGCCACAATCCGAAGGAGCGCCTGGTCATCAGCACGGTGATCGGGGTCACCTGGTCTCTGGGGTTCGCGGTAGGGAATTTCGTCTACGAATTCCAGGGAGCTTTCGAGCACGCCGGAATGGATTCCATCAGCGCGTTTCAGATCGTGGAGATCATCTTCGCCGGACTCGCCCTCGTGCTCATGCTGCTGCCGGTCTTCTTCCTGAACGAGCGCCGGTATGCCGCCTATTCCGTTTCGAAGGAGGGGACCTGGCAGGCGCTCAAGTCGTCGCTTTCCAACAGGAACTTCACGCGCTTCCTCGTGAGCGAGCTGCTCTACAATGTGTGCCAGACGATCATCCAGATGGGCATCGTCTACTACGTGGTGACCCTCCTGGGGCTGGAGAAGGAGCTCACCTCCTTTCTCATGATTCTCATGTTCGTCTTTTCCTTTGTCTTCTACCCCTTCATCACGATGGCGGCGGTCAGGTGGGAAAAGAAGCGCGTGCTCATCTTCGGATTTGCGCTCCTTGCCGTGCTGTTCGTCGCGTTCTCCCTGATGGGCATCCTCCCCCTGCCCGGGCTGGTATTCGCCATCGTGGCGGTCGTGGTGGCCGCTGTCCCGATCGCTATCTTCACCATCGTCCCGAACGCCGTCGTGGCGGACATTGCGGAGGCGGACGGAATCGAGACGGGGAATTTCAAGGCGGGGATGTTCTTCGGCGTGAGGTCCTTCGAGAGCAACCTCGGAATTTCCATCGCGAACATCCTCTTTCCCTCGCTCCTGACCCTGGGCATGTCCGTGCAGCACCCTGTCGGCATCAGGATGAGCGCAATCGTCTCCGTCTTCATCTGCCTGGCCGGTATGGCGGTGTTCTTTCTCTACAGCGAGAGGGACGTCCTGAAAAGCCTCGCGAAGAAAGAGAAGCTCTCCGCGGCGGAGATGAAGACCATAGGGGAGGAAGCGGACGGACGCTGAGCGAGCCTCAGGCGTTCGAGCGGATCTTCTGCCACGTCCCCGTCTCGCACGACAACTCGGCGCAATCCATCATGAGCTGGATCTCGATGCCCCGGGTGAGGGAAGGCTCGGGCTGCGCGCCCTGCGCGATGCCGCGCAGGAAATTGTAGAGGCAGTGGGTGTGGCCGCGCAGCCAGCCGGAGGTGGCGCGGGGAGAGGGGAAGACGGCGGGGTGAGGATAGCGCTGGACGGTCGCGATCCTCTTCCAGCCGCGCGTGCCGCCGAGGGGCGCCGGGGGATCAGAGAGGGAATAGGCCTCCAGGAAGTCGGGCTGCATCAGATCGAATCTCAGCGCGCCCCGGCTCCCGTGGATCTCCACGCGAAGGTCGTCTTCCGCGCCGGTCGCTATCTTGGACGCCTCGAGGGTGCCGACGGCGCCGGCAGCGGTCCGCACGGTCATCACCACCTGGTCCTCGGCCTCCACGCTCTCCGTGCCGCCCCGGCCATCCGGCCTGCGCGGATAGAGGATGCGCTTCTCTGCGCGAATCTCGGTGAAGGGACCTGCCAGCCAATCCACGAGGTCGATCAGGTGGGAGCCGAGGTCCCGCAGGACGCCGCCGCCTTCCGCCTTCCGCAGCTTCCACTTCACCTGCGCGTCGGGGTCCACGCTCCCCGCGTGGAGGTAGACCCCGCGGAAGCCGAGCACCGTGCCGAGGTAGCCCTCATCGATGAGCTGCCGGGCCCGCTGGATGCCGGAGAAGAACCTGTTCTGAAACGTCATCTGGCCGATGCCCGTCCAGCCGTCCATGGCGCGTTTCACCGCCGCGGCTTCCTGCAGGGTCGCCGTCAGGGGCTTGTCGCAGTAGATATGCTTGCCGGCGCGCAGGGCGGCGCAGAGCTGGTCCGCGTGCAGCGTGTTCGGGGAGCAGATGTTGACGATCTGGACGTCCGGGCGCGCGATGAGCTCCCGCCAGTCCGCGGTGGCTGATGCAAACCCGCCATGCTGCCGTGCCGCCTCCGCGCTTTCCGCCCGCGAGGTTGCCACGCACACGAGGCGCGCCGTCACGGGCGCCGGATCGTAGAAGAACGGGATGCTGCGATAGGCGAACGCGTGGACCTTGCCGATGAAGCCGTAGCCGATGATGCCCACACCCAGCGCCGTCATCTATACGCCCTCCAGGTAGGAGATGACCTCGGAGATCCGCACCGGCTTCGCGATGAACCCGTCGAATCCCTCCGCGAGGAACCGTTCCGCGTCGCCCTGCATTGCATAGGCGGTGAGGGCGACCATGGGCCCGCGCGCCCCCTTTTCCCGCAGCGCGCGCATGGCGTCGATGCCGTTCATGCCGGGGAGCTGGATGTCCATGAAGACGAGGTCATACGAGGGGCGCTCCGCGGCCCGGAGCGCCTCTTCTCCGCTGCCCGGCCAGCACGACCGTGCAGCCGAACGCCGTGAGTATCTTCTCCATCAGGGCGCGGTTGGCCGGGCTGTCGTCCACCACGAGCGCCGTTTTTCCCGCCAGATCGGGGATTTCATCGGACACCGGGAGCCTTTGATCGGATGCCGGCGCGAGGACGGGCTCCGAGATTGCCGGCGCCCGGAGCCCCGGCAGGCGAACCGTGAACCGGCTCCCCTTTCCCACCTCGCTCGTGACCGAAACCGAGCCGCCGTGCAGCTCCACGAGACTCTTGACGATGGCCAGCCCCAGCCCCGTGCCCTCCCCGCGCCGCGCCAGGCGCGACTGGACGTAGGGATCGAAGATCCGGGCGAGGTCCCCGGCCGGAATGCCGATCCCCTCGTCCCAGACGGTGATCGACAATTCTCCGTCCTCCGCCTTCGCGTCCACCCCGATGCGTTTCTCCCGCTCGGTGAACTTGATGGCATTCGACAGCAGGTTGTAGAGGACCTGCTTGATCCGCACCTCGTCGGCGTCCAGCAGGCTGCGCTCCTCCGGCAGGGAGATTTCCACGCGCAGGTGCTTTTTCGCGGCGAGGGAACGCACCGTGGTCAGCACCCGGCGGATGAGCGCGGACGGATCGAACGGCGACTTTTCCAGGTCCACCTTGCCGGCCTCCACCTTGGAGAGATCCAGGACGTCGTTCACCATGTTCAGGAGGTGCTCGCCGCCGTCACGGATCCACCGCAGATACTCGCGCTGCTTCGCCGTGAGGCTTTCGCCGCCCTGCAGCTCCAGGAGCTGGCTGAAACCGAGAATCGAGTTCAGCGGAGTACGCAGCTCGTGACTCATGTCCGCCAGGAACCGGCTCTTGGCCCTGTTTGCCGCTTCGGCGGTCGCCTTGGCCTGCCAGAGCAGCCCCTCCATGTTCTTCCTTTCGGTGATATCCTCCTTGATCGCCAGGTAGTGGGTGATGGCGCCGTCGGCATCATGAATCGCGGAGATTGCCGCCAGCTCCCAGTACAGCTCGCCATTCTTCTTCCGATTGCACAATTCCCCGCGCCATTCGCTGCCCCCCGCGATCGTCCGCCAGAGATTCGTGTACACCTCCGGCTGCTGCACCCCCGACTTGAGCAGCCGGGGATTCCTGCCGATGACCTCCTCCCGGGAGAAGCCGGTGAGCATAGAGAACTTGCGGTTCACGTACTCGATGCTTCCCTGCGGATCGGTGATCATGACGGATGTGGGGCTTTCCTCCACGATGGCGACGAATATGCGCGGGTCAAGTCCGCGCCGCGCCTCGGCGTGCTCGTCCATCGCGCTACCCGACGTCGATGGGCTCCGTGAGCGCGCTCTTGAGGAGCTTCACGGCGCCGAGGACGTCCCCGTAGTCGACCATCTCGGAAGGCATGTGCACGTAGCGCGCGGGGATGGAGACGCACCCGGCCGGAACGCCCCCGCGGGTGGTCTGGACGGCGCACGCGTCGGTGGTCCCGGCGGCGAGCACTTCGCGCTGGTAGGGGATGTCCGCCGCTTCCGCCGTGCGGATCAGCCAGTCCTTCACGCCCGCGTGGGCGAGCATGCCGCCGTCCTTGATCTTGATTGCCGGGCCCGCCCCGAGCTCGACGGCCATGGGCGCGCACTCGGGGGTGTCTCCGGTAAGGGTGACGTCCACGGCGAGCGCGATCTCGGGCTCGACGCCGTATCCCGACGTCGTGGCGCCGCGCAGTCCCACCTCCTCCTGCACGGTGAAAACGAAGAACAGGTCGTGGGGCGATTTGTCCAGCTCCTTCAGGAGCTGCAGGAGCACCGCGCACCCGATCCTGTCGTCCATGGCCTTGGACACGATCCGTGTGCCGGCAGTCTCGCAGGTCCGCTGGAAGCACGCGACGTCGCCCACCTTCACCGGGCAGTCCGCGGGACCGCGCGCGCCCACGTCGATGTAGAACTTCTCCATGGGCGGAATCCGGGACGCGTCCTCGACCTTCTCCAGGCCGATGACGCCGATGGTGCCATCGGCAAACCGCACCCTGCCGCCCATGAGGGGAAGCAGGCGCACGCCCCCGACGTTCCCGAAACGCAGGAAGCCCCTCTGGTCGACGTGCGTGACCACCACGCCGATCTCGTCCATGTGGGCGGCCAGCATGACGCGGCGTCCGCCGCCCGTACCTTTCCTGTGCGCGATCAGGCTGCCCATGGCATCCACGCGCGTCTCGATTCCCTTCGGGATTTCCGCCCGCACCAGCTCGCGCACGCCGGACTCGTAGCCGGAGGGGCCGAAGCATTCCGCCAGCTTCCTGATGAGGTCGTGCACGTGTCCCTCCTTACGCCCTCAGCGCCTCGGGCAGACGCAGGAGCGCCTCCCGCGCGAGCGTGACCGCGTTGTCGAAATCCCCGAGCTCCATGATGGCCGCGGGGGAATGGATATAGCGCGCCGGCACCGAGAGGGTGATCGACGCCACGCCCTCCCGCACCCGCTGGATGGCTCCCGCATCCGTGCCGCCGATATTCGGCTGCTTGTACTGGTGCGGGATGCCCAGGGAGCGCGCAACGGCGCCGAAGTGCTCCACCAGCCGCGGATCGGCGATGAAGCTGTTGTCCCTGATCGTGATGGCCGGGCCCCGCCCCAGCCTCGTCGAAGGACTGATGTCCTGCTTGGCGGGCACCTCGTTCGCGCCGGTGCATTCCAGCACCACCGCGACCTCGGGGCTTTCCGCAAAGGCGGCCACACGGGCCCCCCGGAGGCCCACTTCTTCCTGCACGGTGAATGCCGCGGAGAGGTCGAACGGGAAGCTCTCCTTCAGCAGCTCGGCCAGTATTGCGCAGCCGGCCCGATCGTCGAACGCCTTCCCCTGCACGGTGCGCCAGCCCGAGCCGGGCCCGGCGAGCACGCGGAACTCCGTGGCGAACACGGCGCAGTCCCCCCGCTGCACGAGCTTCTCCGCCTCCGCTCTGCCCGTGGCGCCGATGTCGATGGCGAGCTGCTTCCACTCGATCACCTTGTCCCGCTCTCCCTTCTCCGTCAGGTGGACCGGCTTGATGCCGATCACCCCGGGAACGCGTTTTGGCCCGACCAGTACGGCGCGCGCGGGAAGCACGCGGTCGTCGATGCCGCCGACCTTGGCAAAGCGCAGAAGCCCGTTGTCCTCGACCTGGGTGATCATGAGACCGACCTCGTCCATGTGCGCGGCGGCCAGCACCCGGAGCTTTGATCTGCCCGAGCCCTTCTTGCGCGCAATGAGATTGCCCACCGCATCGACGCGGCACTCCTCCACACGGCCGCGAATCTCCTCGAGAATGATCGCGCGGACTTCCTCCTCGTGGCCCGACACGCCGTGCGCCTCCGAGAGCCGCTGCAGGATCATGCGGCCGGGCCCCCCGGCGCAGGAGCGGCGCGCCGCGGACAGCGCGTCACGGGTCACCAGGGTGTCCGCAAAGCCCGGCTCGAGCCGGCAGATGAACTCCGCAAGGAGCTTCGCGGTCGCGCTCCACGTCCCTCAGGCACACCGTCTCCACCGGCGTGTGCATGGAGCGCACCGGGATGCTGAGAAGGCCGCAGGGCACCCCTTCCCGGCTCGACCTGGATGGCCCATGCGTCCGTGCCGCTCGCCCCGGAGATGGCTTCCACCTGGCAGGGAAGCTCCATGGCCCGTGCCGTTGCCGCGAGGCGTTCGTGTATCACGGGATGGAAGTTGGGACCCAATGCGATGCTGGGACCGGCATCCATCTTCACCGCTTCGGCGGTCGAAAGCCCCGGCTGCATGCCGAACGTGACATCTATGGCAATGGCGAGCGTGGGTTGTATGCTGAATGCCCCCGCGACCGCCCCGACGCCGCCCACCTCTTCCTGGACGGTGGCCACTGCGTACACGTCCCAGTCGTGCCTGCGCCGGGAGAGCTCCTCCAGGCACAGTATGAGCACTGCCACCGCCGCCCGGTCGTCCATTGATTTGCAGGCCGCGTATCCGCCGGCAAGCGGCATCCAGCGGCCGCGCAGCGTCACGACGTCCCCGACGCGCACGGCAGCTTCCACTTCCTCCGGCGGAAGACCCACGTCGACGAAGAGCTTCTCCAGCGGAACCGGTCTTCTCCCTTTCGGCGGGATCGGTAAAATGCGGCGGCACGCTCACGACGAGGCCGGGAAGCTCGCGCGTTCCGTGCACGACCACCTCCTGGCCGAAGAGGACACGGGCGTCGAACCCGCCGATCTGCACGACCCTCAGGAACCCCTTCTCCACCTTGGCAACCATGAGGGCGATCTCATCCATGTGACCCGCAAGCATCAGGGAAACGCGCGCGTCCCCTGTGTCCGTCCGTCCGGTTCCCCTGCGCAGGGCAATGAGGTTGCCCACCGGGTCCACCCGTACCTCGTCCGCATGCTGCTCGAAACGCTTCCTGACGAGCGCGCGCACCTCGGCCTCGTATCCCGAAGGACCGCGGGCTTCTGTAAGCTCTCTCACCAGGCTGGCGGCTTCCATGGCAGAAGGATAGCAGGGGTGCGTGGCTTGGTAAAGAACTGACGCTTTCTCCCCGCGGGATCAGGCTTCAATCGGAGCGGAGGAGGGCAGCAGCCGTTTCCCGAATGCGGCCAGGATGCCAATGCCTGCAATCGGGACCGCGGCGTATGCAAGGAAAAGCACGACGAACCCGTGCGACTCGAGAATGTATCCCCCGGCAACGCTTCCGAGAAACGAGGGCAGGCCGATACCCACGGCGTTGTAGATCGCCATGCCCGTTCCTCTCCGGTCATGTCGGATCTTGAGGTTCACGTACGCGACCGCGGAGGTGTGGAACGTGCCGAATGTGAACGCGTGGAGGACCTGGGCGAGGCACACGACAAGGAGTGACGGGGCAATGACGAACAGCCCGAGACGCGTGCTGATGGCGGCAAGGGAGACCGCGAGCAGAACGCGCAGTCCCCACCGCCGGATGAGCGCTCCGGAGAACCACATCGTGGCGATCTCGGCGACCGAGCCGATGGCCCAGAAGATGCTCACACCCGTCCCGGGGAAGGCCTGCTGGAGGTACAGGGAAAAGAAGGAATAGTAGGCACCGATCCCGAACCTGCCCAGAAAGATGACGGCCATGATTGCCCAGAACTTTCCGTCGAACCCGTCATAGACGTGCGGCCGCGCATGCTCCCCTGTCGGAGCGTCTCGTGCCTTCCCTGGATCCGTTCTCGGGCTGGAGGGGAGCGTTCCGACGACCAGCGCCGCGCAGAGCGCCGTGACGACGAACGCGAGCAGGATGGGCAGGGAAGACTCCCCCGTGACGAGGCCGGTAAGCTGGAAGAGCAGGGACACCGCGATAAAGCCCACGCTCCCCGCCACTCGAAACTTGCCGTATTGCCGCGCCGGATCAGGGAGGGTCCTGCTCACAAGGGAATCCAGCAGCGGAATCGTGGCACGGAAGGTGAATCCCATCACGATGACGCAAGCGACGTACAGAACGAAGCGCGTGGAGATCTCCATGGGGATGAAAGCGACGATGGGAATCAGGATACAGGCCGCCAACAGCGCCTTGTACGAAGAGCTCCTGTCAGCCACCCGGCCCAGGAGGATGGGCCCGGCAAGACCCGCAATCTCGAGACAGCCGAGAAGCAGCCCGATGCGCGAGGCAGACATGCCGCGCGCCTTCAGGTAGAGCTGGAGATAGGGCGCGAGTATCCCGTAGCAGACGAAGAGGAAGAAGTAGTTCGCCAGGAATGAAACGCGGACCGGACGGGACGGCATGGAGCGCACACTGTAGCAGAACGCCCCCGCCGGGTCGAGTGGGCCGGGGAGAACGGCCGGCCCCAGGCAGTGCCGGGGCCGGACCACACGCATTAGAATACTATTCGGAGGTTGACTGCGCCGCCGAATGCGCCGGTTGAGAAATCATATCCGCCGCCAAGATCGAGATAAAGAATGAAAAGGTTGAACGAGACTCCTCCGAATGCGCGGAAGTCGAATCCGGTCCCGTTGGCCGCGTTCGCGGTGATACCGGTGGTCGAGAAGTCGGGAGGCGTTTGTCCCAAACCCTCGTAGTATGCCTTGATATCGGCGATCTGCTGCGCCGTGATCGGAGTGCCATCGAACTTGAGCTGCGATGTGACGCTGCCGCTCGCGGATGTGCCAAAGGAGAGGGCCGCGCCAACACCGAGATACGGCGTGATGAACAGGAGCTTCTTGCTTATCTGCGCCTTCAGCTCGATGACGTTCGTGCTCCAGTCAAGGCCGAAGTCGGGATTTGCAAGAGTAAGCGTATGAGGGCCACCTCCATCGTTGACCTGCGCAATCGTGATGTCGCTTCCCAGGAATCCGGGCACTCCGACGCTTGCCTTCATGTGATTGTAGCCAAGACCAACGGACAAGGCGGGCGTGAATCCTTCGTCCTTGAGCAGACCGTAGCGGACGTCTATTCCAAACAGGATGTAGTCGACGTCGACGGTCGGAAAAGTGCCCGGCGGGATATAGCCCAGCTTCAGTCCGATGTCGAACGGCAAAACGAAGCCGCCGATACGCGCGTCGATGGTGTAGCCCGGGAAGAGGCAAGCCGTACTTGCTGGCGTAGCTGAAGTCAGAGGGAAGCGTTACGCCCATTGCGTCCGCAAGGGTTTGCACGGCCCCGGCTGAAATCGTGGTCACGCCTGCAGTAATCCCCAGGCCGAAGTGGGGGAATTGACCGATATATGCCTGCGACCACCCGAGACCGGTAGACGAACTGAAGGGCGTACCGTTGGCGAGGTCCTGCGCAAACTCGTTGAACCCGCTCTGGAAGGTGGTGTAGTCGACAGCGAATACGCTTGTTGCTGCGAGGAGAACAATTATGACAAGGAATGCTCTTTTCATTTTCAGCTCCTTCAACCGCAATGATAGCCGTCTTGAGGGCGTTTATCAAATCTGGAAAATGGTCTACCGCCCGCCTGCTGCCCGGGACAGCTCGTCTATCCGCGCGAGCTCCTTCTCCGCAAGACGGACGGCCATCGAACCCGCGCTCTGTTCTGCCTGCGCGGTCTTCGTGGCACCGGGAATCGCCACAACCGTCTCTCCATGAAAGCCCACCGTCCAGGCGAGCGCAACCTGGGCAGGACTGATCCCGTGGGCGCGGGCGATCAATCGCAGCTCGTCGATGAGCGGACGCGAGCGGGCCAGACCTGACGGGCCGAGCCGTCCCATCATCTTCCGCATGGGTGACAGCTTCTGCACGAGGGACGGATCCTCGTGGAACCTTCCGGTGAGCACGCCCTGGGCAAGCGGTGACCAGGCGATAAGAGTGATTCCGAGCCGCTTCGCGGCTTCCAGAAGGCCGTTCCGCTCGATGCCCCTGTCCAGGAGGTTGAACCGGATCTGGTTGGACGCAAGCACGATCCCTTCCGAGGCCAGCGCCGTGTGGGCGCGTTCCATCTGTCGGGCCGAGAAATTGCTCACGCCGACCGAGCGGATCTTTCCGGCCCTCAGCAGCTCTGCCATTTCCTTCATCTGCGCGGGGATGGGGGAATAGCTCCATGGCTGGTGGATCTGGTAGAGGTCGATTGGATAGGAGTCGAGGCAGGCAATCCGTGTCTCTATCGTGGCGGGGATGGAGCGCGCTGTGCGGAACATCGGGAACCACTTGGTGGCGACCACGACGCTCCCCGGCTTCACCGCGAGCTTTGAAAGGGCGGCGGAAAGCATCTTCTCGGACCTGCCGCTGCCATACGCCTCCGCCGTGTCGAACCAGTTCACTCCGCCCTTGAGTGCCGTGTCGATGATGGCCGTGATCGTTTCCTGGGGAACGGTGTCCCAGACCCGGGACATCCAGTTGGCGCCCTGGGAGAACTGCCAGCACCCCAGACCGATCGGGGTGATCTCGATGTCGGTCCTGCCGAGCCTTCGCTTCTGCATGAGGTCTCCTCTCAATCCAATATACACGCGGAGAGATGTCCGGGAGAAATCTCGCGCAGCGGCGGCCGCGCTTCGCGGCACTTCGGCATTGCGTAAGGGCATCGGGGGTGGAAGTGGCAGCCGGCAGGCGGATTGATGGCGCTGGGGATCTCTCCCTTCGGCAGGTGCTTGTCGCGGCGCGCCGTGGGGTCGGGAACCGGCACCGCGGCCAGGAGCGCCTTGGTGTAGGGGTGGTGCGGGCTGCCGAAGAGCTCGTCGCGGGACGCCAGCTCCACGATCCTTCCGAGGTACATGACCGCGATCCTGTCGCAGAGGTATTTCGCGGTTGCCAGGTCATGAGTGATGAACAGGTAGGTGAGGCCCATGTCCCGCTTGAGCTGGCGCATGAGCTGGAGGATCAACGCGCGCACCGAGACATCCGCCATGGCGATGGGTTCATCGGCCACGAGAAAATCCGGCCGGGTGACGAGCGCCCGGGCCAGCACGACCCTCTGGCTCTGGCCGCCAGAGAGCTGGTGGGGGTACTTGCGGTAGAGGAAGGCGGCCGGGGACAGCCCCACTTTTTCCATGAGGTCGAGCACCTTCTCCTTTCGTTCAGAAGGGGTGCCGATGCCGTGGATCTGCAGGGGATGCGTGATGGCCTGGCCGACGCTCATGCGCGGGCTCAGGGAGGAGTTGGGGTCCTGAAACACGATCTGGGCCTTGGCCCGAAGCTGTTCCAGCTCGCGCCGCGAATAGCTCGTGATTTCCCTTCCGCGGTACTCCACGTGCCCCGAGGTGGGTTCGATCAGACGGAGGAGCAGCCTCCCCGTGGTCGATTTGCCGGAGCCGCTTTCTCCCGCAAGACCGAGCACTTCCCCTTCTTCGATGGAGAAGCTCACCTTGTCCACGGCGTGGACGCTGTGCCGCGTGGGGGAGAGAAGGTCGAAGAGGCTTCGGCGGAGCGGGAACTCCTTGACCAGATTCATTTGCCCTCACGAGGATCGCCATGGTCAGTCCTTCCCCCGAGACGCCCCGGCCGCTTGAGAGGGTGCGGCATCCCCTTGAGACGCTACTGCGTCCCCTTGAGACGCTACCGCGTCCCCTTGAGACGCTACTGCGTCCTCCCTGCCGTAGAGCCAGCAGGCGGCGGCGTGCGCGGGCGCGTGCTCCAGGAGCGGGGGCGTCTTCTCCGTGCAGATGGACATGACCTTCGGGCACCGGGGGGCGAATCTGCAGCCCTTCGGAGGGTCCACCAGGTCGGGCGGGCTGCCCTGCATGGTCACCAGCTCTTTCTGGTCGAGCAGGATGTTCGGCACGCAGTCGATGAGGCCCTGCGTGTAGGGGTGGAGCGGCCGCGCAAAAATATCCGTGCTGGAGGCGACCTCCATCAACCGGCCGGCGTACATCACGGCGATCCTGTCGGCGATTTCCGCAACGAGGCCCAGGTTGTGGGTGATGAGGATGATGGAGAGCTTGTAGAGCTTGCGCAGGGCGGCGAGCAGCTCGGTGAATCCTGCCTCCACGATCACGTCGAGGGAGGTGGTGGGCTCGTCCGCAATGAGGATGTCGGGGTTCATGATCAGCGCCAGGCCGATCATGATTCTCTGCCGCATTCCCCCGGAGAGCTGGTGGGGGTATTCCTTCAGCCTCTTTTCCTCGATGCCCAGCGTCTGCAGCATCTTCGCCACGGCCGCCAGCGCCGCGTGTTTCTCCATTGCGGGATCGTGGTAGTGGATGGTCTCCAGAAAATGCCCCTCGACGGTGATGAGCGGGTTCAGCGAAGTGAGCGGATTCTGAAAGATCATGGAGATATTCTGGCCGCGCAGCTTCAGGAGGGAGCGATCGTTCAGGGTGAGGATGTCGGTGTCCCGATACAGGATCCTTCCCTCCGTCACTTTCCCGGGGGGACGAAGGAGCTTGAGAATGGAGAGGCCGAGAGTGGACTTCCCGCAGCCCGATTCTCCCACCAGGCCCAGCGCCTCGCCGTCCGCGAGCGTGAAGGAGACGTCCTCCACGGCGCGCACCACGCCGATGGAGATCGGGTAGGTGATGGAAAGGTGCTGGACCTCGAGGATGGTCTTTTCCGCCGGGCACTCATCTTTCCAGCAGCCGCGGGTTGAGGATTTCCGCCAGACCTTCGCCCAGCATGGTGAAGCCCAGGGCGAGAAGCACGATCATGAGGCCGGGGAAGGTGATCATCCACCAGGTTCCGGAGGGCAGGAACTTCTTCCCCATGGAAAGGTCCATCCCCCAGTCCGGGATGCCCGCGGGAAGACCCAGCCCGATGTAGGAGAGGGCGGCCTCGGTCATGATGGCGTCCGCGATGTTCAGGGAAAGTATCACGACCACGGTGGCGATCACGTTGGGGAATATGTAGCGGCCGAGGATCGTGCCGCGGCGCGCGCCGATGGCCCGCGCCGCCTCCACGTACACCTCCTCCTTGATGGAGAGGGTCTGGCCGCGGACCAGGCGGAAGTGGGTGGGGATGTAGACCACCGCCACCGCGAGGGTGATGTTGATGACCCCGGGACCGAGCATGGCGGCAAACGCGATGGCCAGGATCAGGCCGGGGAAGGAGTAGACGGAGTCCATCACCAGCGAAAGGACGCGGTCGAACACGCCGCCCACGAACCCCGACAGCAGGCCCAGGGGGATGCCGATGATGGCGGAAAGGAGCGCGGCCGCGATGGCCACCCCGAGGATGGTCTGCGCGCCGTAGACCATCCGCGCCCAGTATGTCACGACTGAGGTTGTCCGTGCCCATGATGTGCGCGCGGCTGGGCGGCGGTCATCTGACCGCCTGCCTCCTGGTCCGTCGGGCTGTAGCGCGTGAAGAGGTGCGGCGAAGATGGTCATGGACGACGATGAACCCGATCACGAGCACCCCGGCGATCAGGATCCACCACTCGGTCCGATACTTTCTGCGGGCCCGGGAAAACCAGCGGAACAGGGAGGCGATCCCCGCGGCAGGGGAGAAACGAGCCGCGTCGACGTGGGGGCGTGCCGGCTGATTGCCCATCAGTATTTCACCCGCGGGTCGATGGCCGCGTAGAGGAGGTCCACGAGGAGCGACACGGCGCTCACGAAGAGCGTGTAGACCACGATCACCCCCTGAATCGTCGGATAGTCGCGGAGGTAGATCCGCTCCAGGAGCAGGCGCCCCATGCCCGGCCAGGAGAAGGTGCTCTCCGTGAGGATGGCCCCGGCCAGGAGGAGGCTGAACTGCAGGCCGAGCATGGTCACGATGGGGATGAGGGCGTTGCGCAGCCCGTGATTGTAGACGACCTTCCGCTCCGGGATGCCGCGGGCCCGGGCGGCCAGGATGTAGTCGCTCTTCAGGACGTCGAGCATGTTGGCCCGGGTGAGGCGGACGAAGATGCCCGACAGCACGACGCCGAGGGTCAGCGCGGGGAGCACGAGGTGCCACATCACGTCGCCGAATGCCGCGAAGTTTCCCAGGCGCAGGGTGTCGACGATGTAGAATCCGGTCCTGGAGAAACTGGACACTTCCAGGCGCGCGCTCGTGCGCCCGGCGATGGGGAACCATCCCAGCCAGACGCCGAATATGAGCTGCAGCATGAGGCCCATCCAGAACACGGGGATGCAGTAGACGATGTTGCGCGTACAGGCGGACGGCGAAGTCCCCGCCGGTCCGGCGTCTGCGGGCGGCGTACACACCCAGGGGGATGCCGATCCCCAGGCTCGTCAGCATGCCGAACAGCGTGAGCTCGATGGTGGCCGGGAAGCTTCTCGATGATGGGCTGGCTCACCTTCTGCTTGAAGATCATCGAGTCGCCGAGGTCCAGCCGCGCGAGCTTGCCGAGGTACTCCACGTACTGCACGGCAATGGGCTTGTTCAGCCCCAGCTCCTCTTTCTTCTCGTCGATCACCCTTTGCGGCGCGTGATCGCCGAGCATGGCGGAGACCGGATCGCCGGGCATGACGCGCAGCACGACGAATACGATGGTCAGCATGATGAAGACCATCGGAATGGCCATGAAGACGCGGCTGATGAAATAGCTGAGGAGATGTCTCATCTGAAAGGGAAAAAACCGGGCCCCCTCAGGGGGACCCGGAAAACAGTCCCGTGACTCCTTATTTCGCCAGCTTGAGCTGATCGTAGTTGAAAATCAGCGTGGGGCCGATTTTCACGCCCGTCACGTTCTTCTTCGTGAACACGTACAAGTTGCCCTGGAAGATCGGCGCGGTGGGGACCTCGTCCGTCCACATCTTCTGTATCTTCGCGAATGTCGCGTTGCGCTCAGCGTCCTTGCTGGTGGTCTGCTCCTGCACGAACAGGTCATCCCAGACCTTGTTGCTGAAGAAGATACCCATTCCCTTGGAGCCTTCCGTCTGGGCAAAGGGCGAGGTGTAGTCGTCTGGATCGATGTAGTCGGGATACCAGCCGAGGAGGAAGACCGGCATCTGCTTCTTGTTCCACTGCTGCTTGTAGGTGGCCCATTCGCGCTGACTTGATGGTGACCTTGACGAGCGGCGTTTTCTCGAACTGGGCCTTCAGTACCTCGGCCATGTTCACTTCGGGGTCGCCGTAGTGGCTCGGGGTGTACCAGAGATCGAACTTGAAGGGCTTGGCCGTGTGTAGCCGAGACCCTTGAGGAGTTGCTCTGCAGCCGCGACGTTTCCATCCCCCCATGTGGTCTGGAAATCCTCGGTGTGATAGCTCATGCCGATGGGAATCATGGAGTACAAAGGCGCGTTCTGCCCGAGGTAGACCTTCTGGTTGATCTCGGGACGATTGATCAGTGCCGCGACAACCTGGCGCAGCTTCTTCTCCTTGAAGACACTTTCCGAGGTCTCGAAGCAGAGGTAGCGGATCTGCGGGCCGGGAACCGTGAATGAGTTGTACTTGGTGTTCTTCATCAGGTCACTGACGTCCGAAGGGTTCATGGACTTGAATGCGAGGTCGATCTCGCCCTTTTCGAATGCCAGCCTCATCGTTGTGGCATCCGCGAAGTAGCGAATGATTATCTTCTTGATGCCGGGTTCCTTGCCCCAGTACTTGGAGTTTGCTTCGAACACCGCTTCCTCATCCCTCTTGAAAGAAGTGAGGCGGTAAGGCCCGAGGGCGACGATCTCTCCCCCAGTCAGCTCCCCCACATCCTTGGCGATCTTGTCCACCGGGTACACGCTCGGATCCATCGGGAAATAGGTGGGAGTGGCGACAAGGGCCGGGAAATACGCCACCGGACCCTTCAGGATGAATTTCACCGTGGAATCGTCCACCGCTTCGACGGACTTGACGTATTGGGTCACCAGCGCTGCCGGGTCTCCGTTGAGAGCAGCGACCCTGTCGATGCTCCATTTGACCGCTTTGGCCGTGAAGGGTGTGCCGTTGGAAAACTTTACTCCCTTCCGGAGGTTGAATGTGTACTCGGTTCCCGCGTCGTTGACCGTGTAGCCCGTTGCCAGCGCCGGCACGATATTCGTCGTACCCGGAGCGTAGGCTAGAAGCCCTGAGCTCACGTTCTGAAAGATTTCCCAGGTATGGAAATCGTATGCGCTTGCCGGATCCATGTCCGTGACTTTGTCCGTGGTGCCGTAGACCAGCGTGGTCGGTGCCTGAGGGGCGCACGCAATGAAAGCCAAACCAACCACGACGAGCAATACGAGCAGCTTCCTCATAGTACTCTCCTTTCGTGCGTGAATTTGAAAAAGCATACGGAGCCCACGAATAGCTGTCAAGCGTTCGCAGGAGAAAAGGGGCGGTTGGCGATTCTCAGGACGGGGAAAGGCCGCTCCGCGGCAAGCCGGGGCCGCTGCGCGACAAGCCGGGGCCGCTGCGCAGGACCGGAGAACCGGCCCTGCGCTGCATGCGGAAGGCTATTCCCTCTTCGTGAGCCGGTGGTCGAGCTGGAAGATCCCTGCCGAGTTGGGCGGGATCTTCTTGAGAAGATCGAGGATCTGCGAAGCGTTCTTCTCTTCCTCGACCTGCTCCGTGATAAACCACTGGATGAACACCTTGGTGGGATGGTCGTTCACCTTGTCCGCCTGGTCAGCGATGCCATTGATCAGAGCGGTGACCTTCTTTTCGTGCTCGAGGCTCTGCTCGAATATCGCCTGGGGTGAGGGGAAATCCGAAGGCGGCTGGGGGATTGCCTGCAGGACGATCTTCACGCCCCGGTCGATGAGGAATTCGAACATCTTCTTGCCGTGCTCGGTCTCTTCCGCCGCCTGTTTGTACATCCAGTGGGCAAAACCCTCGAGGTTCTCCGACTCGAACCACGCCGCCATCGACGTGTAGAGATACGCGGAATACCATTCGTTTTTTATCTGGTCCTGGATAAGCTTCTCGAGCTGTTTGTCCATGTGTGATCTCCTTTTGCTCTGCTAGGCGAGCGTCAGTGTCTGGGAGCTTTCCCATAAACCGTGAATATTGCAGTACGAAGATGCCATGATCGTGCCCGGCCTGTCCGTCCTGAACGAGCACACGACGCTGGGGTGGGCATAGACTGTGCTCGTGTCCGGACCGTCGGGCGACTCTCCATGGGCGGTGAAGTCGCAGCGTGCCACCTGGAACGGGAACTTCGCTCCCTCGGGCTGGAAATACACCTCGATCCACCGGATATGGTGCGGGGTGGTATTGGGGTGCGCAATCTCCTTGCCGACACTCACCGCGATCTGGACCAGCTCCCCTTTTTTCGTCATTGCCGGCGCCTCGATCACCGGTACATGCTTTTCCTTTTTCCAATCCGCAGCCTGGTAAAGATCCTTCATTCCGGACATGATTTTTGCCTCCCGATTCTCAATCTACTCGATGACCCCGACGACCTCGCTCACCTCGGGCACCTTCTGCTTCAGATGCTTCTCGATGCCCAGCTTCAACGTCTGCATGCCCATGGGGCAGCCCCTGCACGCGCCGGTGAGCCTGACCTTCACGACTCCGTCGTCAGACACGTCGACCAGCTCCACGTCACCCCCGTCTGCCTCGAGCGCCGGCTTGATCTCATCCAGCGCGATCTGCACCTGTTCTTTCAACATTTTTGAGCTCCTTTCCGGATCGGGCGCCGCGGCGTGGGGATTTTCGCGCCTGCAGGCGCGATATCAAAGTAGCGAAAAAGGCGCGCGAAGTAAAGCGGACCCGGGAAAACCCGGGTCCAAGCCCAGGACTACCCGGGTCCAAGCCCGGGCGGCGCGGGTCGACGCCCAGCCACCGCGCGGGGGACACATCGGCGGTCTCCGATGCTGAGCAGCTGCTCACTTGATCTCCCGTCTCCGGACACTATAATCACCGCATGTATGAGTACGCAATAGAGGGCGGCTTTCCCCTGAAAGGAAAGACAAGGGCGAGCGGGAACAAGAACGCCGCGCTCCCCTGTCTTGCCGCCACGCTCCTCACCGACCAGCCCGTCGTCCTCTCCAATCTTCCCGAGATCGAGGACGTGCACGTGATGATCGAGATTCTCAAGGTGCTGGGCTCTTCCGTGGAAAAAATCGGCCACAACGAGTACCGCCTGCAGACACTGGACATCAAGAGGGAGGAGATCCCGCCGCATCTGTCCCAGAAGATCCGGGCTTCGGTCCTCTTTGCCGGGCCGATGCTGGCCCGCAAAGGCCGCGTGCTTCTGCCGCCCCCCGGCGGCGACGTGATCGGACGCAGGCCCCTGGACACGCACTTTCTCGCGCTCACGGAGCTGGGGACCCGGGTGGAGTCGGGGACATTCTTCGCACTTACCGCAAACAAGCTGAAAGGCGCGGCGATTTTCCTGGATGAGACGTCCGTCACCGCGACGGAGAACACCCTCATGGCCGCTGTGCGGGCGGAGGGAACCACCGTCATCGAAAACGCGGCCTCGGAGCCGCATGTGCAGGACCTCTGCCGGATGCTGGTCTCGATGGGTGCGCGGATCGAGGGCATCGGTTCGAACATCCTCACGATCCAGGGCGTGACGAAGCTGTCGGGCGCCGCCTTCAGGATCGGCAGCGACTTCATGGAGGTGGGCTCCCTGATCGGGCTGGCGGCGGCCACCCGGGGGGAAGTCGAGATCGAGGACGCGGCGCCGCAGAACCTGCGCATGATGAGGCTCGGGCTGGCCAAGCTGGGCATCTCGTGGGAGACGTCCGGAACCACGATCCGCGTTCCCGCGCCCCAGAGCCTGAAGGTGGTGCCGACCATGGGCGGCCAGATCCCCAAGATCGACGACGCTCCCTGGCCCGGCTTTCCGGCGGACCTCATCAGCATCGCCCTCGTGGTGGCCACGCAGGCGGAGGGCACCGTGCTGATCCACGAGAAGATGTTCGAGTCGCGCATGTTCTACGTGGACAAGCTCATCGGCATGGGTGCGAAGATCATCCTCTGTGACCCGCACCGCGCCGTGGTGAGCGGACCGTCCCGCCTGGGCGGCTCGGAGCTCGTTTCCCCCGACGTGCGCGCGGGAATGGCCATGCTCATCGCGGCCATGTGCGCGCAGGGGCGGAGCACGATCCAGAATGTCTACCAGATCGAGAGGGGCTATGAGAACCTCGTCCCGCGCCTGCAGTCACTCGGCGCCCGGATCACGCGGACGGGGGATTGCCCGTGAAGATCCCCTTCTGGCACGTGGACGCGTTCACCGACGCCTTGTTCGGCGGCAACCCCGCCGGCGTATGCATCCTCGACGAGTGGCCGCCCACGGGCGTTCTGCAGAAGATCGCCGCGGAGAACAACTTCGCCGAGACGGCTTTCGCCGCGTGCCGCGGCGAGGTCTGCGACCTGCGGTGGTTCACCCCGGCCGTTGAGATGGACCTTTGCGGCCACGCGACCCTTGCCGCCGCGTATGTGCTCTTCTCCTTCCGCGGCTGGCCCGGCGCTTCGATCCGGTTCAACACGCAGAGCGGGCCGCTGGTGGTCGCGCGAAGCGGTGACCTGCTGGTCATGGACTTTCCTTCCCGCCCCGCGCTTCCCTGCGAGCCGCCCACCGTCCTGCTGCGCGGGCTGGGAAAAGAGCCGGTCGAGGTGCGCGGCGCACGGGACTACCTTGCCGTGTACGCCGCGGAGGAGGACGTGCGCGCTCTCGCGCCCGATATGACCCTTCTCGGGCGCATCGACCGCATGGGGGTCATTGCCACGGCGCCGGCGCGCGATCCCCGGGACGCGGATTTCGTCTCCCGGTTCTTCGCCCCGAAGGTCGGCATTCCCGAGGACCCTGTCACGGGTTCATCGCACAGCACCCTCATTCCGTACTGGGCGCGCAGGCTCGGGAAGCAGGTCCTGCGCGCGCGCCAGGTCTCCGCGCGCGGCGGCGAGCTCTTCTGTGAGGACGCGGGAGACCGGGTGAAGATCGGCGGCCGTGCCGTCCTCTACCTTGCGGGAGAGATTCATGTGTAAACCCGCCTGAATTGCGGATGTCCCGATCTCGTGATACCATTGTAACGAAGTGTATGAACAACTAGTAAAGCGGAGGGTATCATGAAAAAGAAGACATTGTTCGCGGTGATGGTTGTTCTGCTGCTCTGCGCCGGCGCCCTGAGCGTAGGCGCGCAGCTCAGGCTGGACATGAACCTGAATTTCCCGCTTTTCTATGGGGCATATGCAAGCGGGTATACGTCAAGCGGATTCAACAGCTACTTCATTCCGTTTCCCGAGGTCCAGCTCGCATACCAGTTCGGCGAGGGCGCGCTTCACGGCGGAGTGGGGGTTCGGACTTTCACATTCATCATCGAGAACATCCTGTATCCCGCGGCGTTCATCGAGTACTCGATCGATCCGGTTGTGCTGAGCCTCAATGTCGGCGGCCTCATGTTCCTGGAGTTCGGGCTCCTGAGCTCCGCATTGGCGTCGAACAACATCGCTACCCTGTCGGGATTCCACAGCGTGATTCTCCCCGATTTCAATATCGCCTACAAAGTCAATGACTGGTTCCGGTTCGGCGCCGGCGTGTTTGTCTTTGCCCCGTTCGACAATGCGCTCGGCGGGTATCTCAGCGGGTTCGCGTTTGCCGGCTATATCCAGGCCAAGTTCCTCATCGTTTTTAACTGGGCATTGCCGCACCGGACCTGAAGCCGGCCCTCGGGCCGGCTTCAGGTCTCAGAATCCCCGCTCCCGCCTTATCTCTTCGTAGGCTTCCTGGATTGCCTTGAATTTCTCCTCCGCCACCTTCACAAACTCCGGGCCCAGGTTCGCCACCTTGTCCGGGTGATTCTGAAGGGAGAGCTGCCGGTACGCGCTCTTGATCTGCTCCACGTCCGCCTCGGGGCTCAGGCCGAGTATCTTCCAGGCCCTTCCGGATTCCCGCAGGAACTCGGCGCGCACCTGGTGGAAGATCTGTTCTCCCAGCCCCAGGAGCGAGGTGATCCGGCGGATGAGGGCCTCTTCGGTCCCCGAGATGCCCCGCGCGTCCGCGCGCGCGATCTGGAACAACAGCCGAAGGAGCAGCACCCTGCCCTCGAAGCGTGGACACCGCCGCGTAGTAGGCGCAGAGACCCTGGATATCGATCCGCGCCCTGTTGCGGTACATCTCGTCAATGAGCCGCTGGATGACCTCCTGGTCCACGGCGGGGAAGCTGAAGTTCCGCCGGAAGAATTCCTTCATCGCTTCGATGTGGGAGACCTTCACGTTTCCGTCCGCGTCTGCGACGGAGATGGAAAGCCCGATGAGACAGGTGAGGAAGTTGACCTGGGCGCTGGACACCGGATCACCGCGCGGGATCCGCGAACGGGAGGCAGCTCCGAGGAATTGCCGGTCTTCCGCCGCCCGGTCGAAAAGGTGCCCGATGAGGCCCCCGAAGAGGGTGCCGAACGGCCCCGCAATGGAGCCAATCAGGGCCCCGATGAGCTTTCCCGGCTATCGCCACGACCGCTAACCCGCGCCGCGCGAAGCGCGGCTGTCCGTAGGGCGGCAGGCGCGCTTGCGCGCCGGGAGTCCCACGCGCGAAGACGATAGTTCTTTGCCTGCCATGCCCGACACGCTCCTACCGCGTCGATTGCCCGGCGAGCATGATGAGCGCGATCGCGAGCAGAATGACCTGAAGCGCAGCGAGAACGGCCAGCGCGGCAGAGAAGCCGAATGCAAGGACGGTGAAACCGATGATGACCCGATGCGCGTGCACGTACAGGAGCGAAAGGACGGAAAGCACGAGGGGCACCAGAGGCATCAGGATGACGGCGAATATCGACAGCCTTCCGAAATAGCGCGCCCGGAACGCCCAGCCCAGGGAAAGGGCGAAGATGGACAGGATGAGGAAGACGCACGGCATCAGCATCTTCATTCCCATGTCCACGCTCAGCGCCTCCCGGGACAACCCGAAAGAGGCCAGATCAGCGCGCATCCGCCACAGCTCCGCAAGACCCAGCACGGCGAGCGCGTCACGCCCAAGGGACAGGGAGCGAAGCTGCTCCACCGTGGGCCGCAGGGCGAGCACGTTCATCTCGGCAGGCGCGCGGGTTCCCTGCGCATAGCGGGGAAGGAACCGAAGCCGGCTGTCCGTCCTGTCCACGCAGTTCATCAGGATCGAGTCCCCCTCCCTTCTGCCGTACGGGGCGCCGAAGTGCCACATCACCGCGCCCGCTGCGTCATAACGAACAGCTTCGATGTCGAAGAAGTACGCGTCCCCCAGCGACTGCTCCACCATCTTGCCGATATAGACGGCCTCCGTGGCGTCCTTTTCCTTCACGTTGAGGAAGAGGATGTTCTGCGTTCCCGGCAGGGTTTCCATCTTGCGCGCGTCGTCGAGGAAGAAGGTGGTCTGCGCCACCTTCTCGCTGGCAATCGCGAGGTACGTGGCGATGTCCGAGTCCCGGGGATTCTCCTTGCTGAGCTGGAGAAAGCGGTAGTAGGCGGGAACGACGTTGCCGCCGAGCAGCATCGTGTATGCCGCTTTCTTCTGCCGGAAAAGCTCCGCGTTCTTCGCGTCCTTTTCAGCCTCGAGGACGAGGTCCAGTTTTTCCGAGGCCTGCGCGGCGAGGCGGATTGCGTCCGCGCGGCGGGGGTCCAGGGCCGAGGCTGCCTGCGCATAGTAGTGGGCGGAGAACCAGTCCCGGCGCTCGAAATAGAACCTGGCCTTTTCCACGAGCGCCTGGGCGCTCGTATCCGGCGACGTCGCGGCAAGGCCCGCCACCTTCGGACCCGGGACCGAGGGGGACTGCCGCACCGCCCGGGCCACCAGCTCGAGCCGCTGATCTGCGGCCTCCTTGTTGGACGGATCGATTGCCAGGTAGCGGTCCACCGCGTCGAGGCCGGCCCGGAAGTCCCCCTTTTTCACCTCGGCGTCGGCCTGACCCATGTATTGCCGGGCGAGGCTGCTGCGGTACTGCATGTCGGAGAGTCCCCGTCGCGCGCCCGGATACAGCCCTTCGTAGAGCACGGTATATCCGGCGGTGAGCACCAGGAACGTCACCAGCGTGGAGGAAACCAGCTTGTTGAACGGCTCGGGGGCGGCGCCGGGCGCGCGACGGGCCTGCGTGACGCCGGCCAGGGAGGCGCCCACGGCAACAGCCGCCGCGTGCACGGGGATCAGGTAGTCCATGAAGAGCACGAATCCCCGCTTCAGCGCGAACTCCCAGCGCATCGAGGGCAGGAACTGGGTTGCGGAGAACGTGAGAAGCGCATACGAGAAGAAGGCGAGGAGGCTCAGGGCGTAGAAGGCAAACAGAAAGGAAGCGATGCGGCCGAGGAGCGACCTGTTCATACTGCTTCCCTCTTTGTCCAGCGGTCCGGGGGGATGAAGAGGATGTCCACGAGGACCAGGATGACGCCCAATGTGGCCAGCGCGGCTGAGGGGAACAACCGCACGAGGAACGCATCCGTGACCGCTGCCGCCACCTGCGGCGCGATGGTGGTGGCCAGCAGGTGATAGAGGGAGAAGTAGCCGCGCACGGCGATGACAAGAAGCATGATGTTCGCCAGCGGCCAGCGGGTGAGCCGGAGAAGCGCAAGGGACGCGGCGCAGAGGAAGAGAAGAGCCAGGCAGGCGGCGAAGAACTCGCCCAGCGCGCCGTCACGCAGCTTCTCGAAGTCCGCCGTGAGCGTGTGGATGTCCCGGAGGAACAGGTCCGTGAACCTGTCAGCGGCAAAGACGCCGGTCCACGAAAGGGCAGGGCTGCCGGAAAGCGTGATCTGCGGCCCGCGAGTGGCCACGGTCAGCACGCCTGCCCGGGTGGAAGCGCTGCCCGCGGGATAGACGGACAGCCGATTCTCCGCCCGTGCCGGATCGTACACCAGTATCCCCTGGAGAGTGCCGTCGGTGAGCGCGCGCGCGGAAAGCACGGAGTCTCCCATCCTGATGAAGGTGGAAGGCTGGATGTACTGGCGCGGCACCTCCACCGGGCTCTGGGATTTCGCGCTCAGCGTGCGAATCCAGATCATGCCGTTCACGAGCGCGGCGTAGCTCACGACGAGCACGATCACCAGCCCGAGAAAACGGGAGAAAGGCTTTCTGGCCATGCGCAGACCCAGGAGCACGATGGAGAGAACGACGGAAGGTATGAGCGTTTCGGAGATGCTGCGGGGGAATCCCTGCACGACGTAGGCGAAGCTGAAGGCGCGGGTTGCCGAGTCATACATGCCCCAGGTGTACAGGACGTTCAAGGCGGAGAGGATGAGGGTGGCGCACAGGAGCATGAACAGGAAAATGAACGGCGCTTTCAGGGGCTCTTTCACTGGCGCTGATCGTACCACGGGACGCAGGGCTTGAAAAGCATGGTCACTCATGGCCCATCACGGAACCATGTACCCCTGGCCGCGCACGCACACGATGAACCGGCCCGCCTCGCGCACCGCGCAGCGCATCTTCTTCCGAAGCGCGACGATGTGCACGTCCACGGCCCGGCTGGTGGTTGACGGGGGCGCGTCGGCAATGGAATATGCCAGGGCCTCGCGGGGCACCGGGCGCCCCCGGTTGCGCAAAAGCGCCCGGAGAATGCGCGATTCATGGAGAGTGAGGGCCGCGAGCCCGCCGGGAGTGCGCAGGTCCTTGCCTTCAAAGGAAACCTCGCCCCAGGGAAAGCGGTAGCGTCTCTCCGCGCGTGCAAGCGCGGCGTGCGCGCGAAGACCCAGCTCCTCGGGTGACCACGGCTCCTTCAGGAAATCGTCACAGCCGGCAAGAAACGCGGTCCGCATGAGCTCCGCGGGTCCCCACGCGATCACCGGAACGCCGCGGCCGGGCAGCCCCTGCGCTTCCGCGGCAGGCACGACGTAGAGCTCGGCCTCGTCCGCCGGTATCGGCTCATCTGTGGTCAGGAAATGAAACGGGCCTCTCCGCAGAGAAGCCCGGATACGCTCGCACACGACGGGATCGCAGCCGACGATATTGATCGTCCGCTCTTTCTCACTTCTTGTCTTTGTCTTCAATCTGGCCCATCTTGGCCTTGAGATCCTCCAGGAGCTTGTCGGAGCTCTGATCGGACGACTCCAGCTCCTTGAACTTGTCTTCCAGCTTCTGATCAGCGGTCACTGCGCCTATCTCTTTCAAGGCCTCCGCTTCCGCTTCGACCTGGTCCACTTTCTGCGCCATGCGGTCGAACGTATCGAAGGAGGAATTGGCGGACAGCGACCCCATGGTCTGCTGGATCTGCTTCTGCGCCTCCGCCCTCTTGGCGCGGGCGACGAGAAGGTTCTTCTTCCGGCTGGCCTCCTCGATCTTGGCCTGGAGCTGCCGCAGGGCGTCCTTCAGCTGTTCGACGGCGGCGTGCTGACTGTCGAACTCCTTCTGGAAAGACGCCGCGTAGCCGTCATATTCCTGCTTGCGGACGAGCGCTTCCTTTGCAAGGTCATCCTTGCCCGCCTTCACGGCGAGCATGGCCTTCTTTTCCCAATCCTCTCCCTGCGTCTTGTTCTCCAGCGCCTGCCGCTCGAGCTTTTTCTCGTCCGCAATGGCCATGGCCACCTGTTTCTTGGCCTCGAGAAGCTGCTCGTTCATGTCCATGATGAGCTGGTTGAGCATCTTCTCGGGATCTTCGGCCTTGCTGATGAGGGCGTTGATGTTTGCTTTGAGGACCGTGCGTATTCGATCAAGGATCCCCATGGGTTCCTCCTGCTATGCCTTGACTCGGTACTTCGAGAGGGGCCGATAGTGCTGGGCAAGGGCGAGCCCGATGGCGTCGATCGATGCCTCGAACTCTTCCAGGTCCATGGACTCTGCTTCCAGCGTGTCGATGATGACGATATTCTTTCCGTCCACGGCGTACGCCCCGTGCACCATGTCCGTGGCGTTGAGCCGCAGCAGCTCCTCGAAGAGTTTTTCCTTGCCCTTGGCGGGGATCTCCATGACGTGGATCCGCATGATGACCAGCGGCTCGGTAAGGACGATCAGGAGGTTTTCCAGGCCCTTCTGCGTGTCCCGGATCACCCATGTGTTGGGAGCCGGCGGCCTGGAAAGAGAGGGTGAGCTTGACGAGGTAGCTTTCGATCTTCTCCTGCAGGCTCATCCGGCGTCCCTCATCCGAGGAATACCTGTCCCGCGTTGTCGATGGCGAGGATCGTCTTGCACTCCGAACAGCGGAACCGTCCCGGCTTGGAGGCTTTCAGCTTCTTGCTGCAGATGGGGCATTTGAATATGCGGGGGAAAGTGGCGCCCTTTCCTTCTTCCCCGCGCGCGGCGAAGAAGGAGACCGCCTCGTCGAGGTTCTCCTTGATGTTGAAGAACTGGGAGAACCCGAGGAGCTGGAAGACTTCGTAGACCTTGGGCTGGATCTCGAGAAGCACCAGGTCGCCTCCGCGGGGTTTGACGGCCTTGAGAAACGCGGTAAAGGAGCCGATGCCCGTACTGGAGACATAGTTCAGGCCGCTGCAGTGGAAGATCAACTTGATGAAGGAGGCCTCTATCGCCTTGGCCACGCGCTTCTGAAAGTAGTTGGAATTGTAGGTATCTATGTACCCGGTGAGATAGAGCACGAGGCACCCGTCCGTGTCCTCGATCTTCTGGAGGCGTATTTTGAGGCTGTCGTCCTTTTCGTCGTCGAACCCTGGTACAATCTCGTTGTTACTCATGGCGCCCCTTTGCCTGCAATAATTCCATTTGGCCCATTATAGTATAGTCCTCACGGGCATACGCCGCAAGGGCTCCAACGGACGAAATCCCCTGGTGATAATGAGTTATTGTACGGGTTTTCGTTTTTTTTGTCAAATATGACCGGCACCGGCGCGTCTCCCCGTATCGCCGCCTATCTGTTCGGGTCCCATTGCACGGACACGCTTCCCGTATTGTAGGAGGAGGTCCCCACCCCGCTCGAAGGGCCCAGGGGGAGACGGAACTCCCCCCGATAGTGCGCGCCCAGGAGCCATTCCCCGAGCCGGCTGGTGAACCCTGCCGTCACGACATACGCCTGCAGGGAGTCCTGCGTATTGTCGGCCAGCTCCCAGCGGCCGGAGGTCCCCGCTTCCAGGGTCGTGCCCTTCACAACGGAAAACGCGGCTGATGTGCCGGCCTTCAGGGAGAGGGTATCCTTCGGCAGGCCCTGCGAATCGAGCTCGGGAAAGCTCTTGCCCTTCAGCCCCAGGAGATAGCCCAGCTTCCATTCCTCTCCAAGGCGAAAAGTCCCGTCCTGCTCGAGGGCGAGATACGAATAGTCTCCCGCCTGCTGGTAGTAGTCCTTCATTGAGCCGCGAAGCGTGAGGCCGAAAGACGCCGACTCGACATCCTCCTTCACGCGCAGGCTCACGGTATTGCGGAGGGAAGATGGCTGGAGGGTCTCGTCGTCAGGGTCCTCGATCGCGCCCTCCGCCGCCTCGTACCTCAGGGTGAAGACGGGAAGCTTCCAATCCAGGGCCCAGGCAGGCAGGCAGGAGAGCAGCAGCAGGAGGAACATACTTTTTTTCATACGTGCGACCTTGGACGCAGTTCATTATCGGATGTCTTCCGCGGCGGGACAAGCTGCGCTTATTTTCCGGCGGAACGACCGAGGTATGCTTCCTGGATGCGCGGATCGGATTTCAGCATCTCTGAAGATCCTTCGACCGCGATCCTGCCGATTTCCAGAACGTACCCCCTGCTGGCCAGCTCCAGCGCCTGCCGTGCATTCTGCTCCACCAGGAGAATCGCCACGCCCTGGCGGTTGATTTCCAGGATGATATCGAAGATAAGGTGCACGAGAATGGGAGCGAGACCCAGGGAGGGCTCGTCCAGGAGAAGGATCCGGGGAGTGCTCATGAGCGACCTCCCGATGGCGAGCATCTGCTGCTCTCCGCCGGACAAAGTGCCGGCAAGCTGCCGCCGGCGCTCCTTGAGAATCGGGAACAACGCGAACACCCGCTCGCGCGCTTTCACGACCTCCCGCCTCTCATTGCGCCGTACGAAAGCGCCGAGGGTCAGGTTCTCCTCGACGGTGAGGGTTGCGAACACCCGTCGCCCTTCCGGGGCGTGGGAGATGCCCCTTCGCACGATGTCATAGGCGGGGACGCGGTGCAGCGGGGCGCCCTGAAAACGCACCTCTCCGCTCTGTGCCGGGAGAAGCCCGGAGATGGCGCGCAGGAGCGTGCTCTTGCCGGCGCCGTTGGCCCCCAGGACCGTGACGATCTCGCCTTCCTCCATCGAGAGGCTCACGTCCTTGAGAGCAACCCGCGCCCCGTAGCGGATGCGGAGGTCCCTCACCTGCAGCAGCGGCACGCTCATGATCTCCCGCCCAGGTAGGCTTCAATGACTTTCGGGTCATGATAGATATGCGCGGGAGGGCCCTCTGAGATCTTCTCCCCCCCGTCCATGACGGTGACCCAGTCGGAAATGCCCATGACGACATTCATGTCGTGCTCGATCAGGAGAACGGTGAGCTGCTCGCTGCGTATGATGGCGCGAATGAACTCCATGAGGTCTTCCGTCTCCCGTGGATTGAGACCGCTGGAGGGCTCGTCCAGAACCAGGAGACGCGGGGAGGTTGCAAGGGCGCGCGCGATTTCCAGCATCCGCTGCCGGCCATAGGGGATGTTGCGCGCAAGCTCGTTGCGGGATTCCCAGAGCCCCACCAGCCGCAGCCTTTCCTCCGCGTGCTCCTGGATTTCACGCTCCTCCTTGCGCTGCGCTCTTGTGCGGAACAGGGACGCGGCCACTCCCGAGAAGGTGCGGCAGTGCTGCCCGGCCATGACGTTTTCCAGGCAGGACATGTTCGAGAACAGGCGGAGGTTCTGGAACGTGCGGGCGATCCCCTTCTCCACGATCAGGTGGGGCGGCCGGCCGGTGATCTCCTTTCCTTCGAAATAGACGGTCCCGCGCTCCGGCCGATAGATGCCCGTCACCACGTTGAACACGGTGGTCTTGCCCGCGCCGTTGGGCCCGATCAGGCTCGCGATCTCTCCCCTGTGCACGCGCATGTCCAGGGACTCCACCGCGGCAAGCCCGCCGAAGCTCTTTGTCAGCCCCGCCGTCTCGAGCACGATCGCGCCGTCCCTCGAGAATGTGCCCTTCGCCGCTGGATCGCGGGCCTGCCGGCTACCCATCCCGCCTCCACAGCTTCCGCAGCAGCTCGCGACCTTCCATTCCGCCGCGGCGGCGGGGCCAGAGGCCGCCGGGCCTCACCATCATCATGAGGATCATGGCGACTCCGAAGACGACCATGCGATAGTTGGCGAACGAGCGAAAGATTTCCGGGAAGAGGCTGACCGCCGCCGCGCCGATGATCACGCCCGGCACCGATCCCATGCCGCCGATCAGCACGATGCTGAACATCAGGCACGACTCCCAGAAGCTGAAGCTCTCCGGGGACACGATGAGGAGCTTGCTCGCGTAGAGGTTTCCCGCGATCCCGGCCAGGGCCGCGCCCAGCACAAAGGCGAGGAGCTTGTACGCGCGTACGTTGATTCCGGCGGCCTGCGCGGCCACCTCGTCCTCCCGGATGCAGTTCCACGCCCTGCCGATTCGCGAGCGCTGCAGCCGAAGCAGGCCGAAGACGCTCACGCCGACCACGATCCAGACCAGGAAATAGTAGCCGAGGGAGCTGTCGATGGTCAGAAATCCGAGTGAAGGGGATTGGATCCCGCTCACACCGTTGGGACCCCCGGTCAGCCCGAAGGGGTTGTTGATCAGGGCGAGACGCACGATCTCCCCCATGCCGATGGTGACGATGCAGAGGTAGTCTCCCCGCAGGTGGATGATGGGGAATGTCACCAGGTAGGCGAAGAGGCCGGCGGCCACGGCGCTGATGGGAAGCAGGACGAGTATCGGGATGCCGAAATGGGTGTTGAGGATGGCCGTGGTGTAGGCGCCGATGGCATAGAAGCCGGCATGCCCGAGGTCGTACAGGCCCGCCTCCCCCAGGACGATGTTCAGGCTCAGGCCGAGAAGAACATAGATGCCGAAGAAGAAACCCACGTCGATGAGATAGCCCGCCGTCATGAGCGGGTAGGCGGCGAAGGCGGCGATCACGAGCGGAATCGCCGCGCGGCGGAGGACGGGGGTGAGCGTGCCGGCCATTCTCAGACCTTTTCCGCTATCTTCTCACCGAAAAGGCCGTTGGGGCGGAAGATCAGAACGAGGATCAGGATGAGAAAGACGAACACGTCCTTCCAGGCCGTGGAGATATAGGCGCTGCCGAACATTTCCAGCACCCCGAGGATCAGGCCGCCGAACATCGCCCCGGGAAGATTTCCGATCCCGCCCAGGATCGTGGCGGTGAAGGCCTTCAAACCGTAGTTCCAGCCCATGGTGAAGCTGATCTGACGGTAGTACACGCCGACCATCACGCCGGTCAGCGCGCCGAGGGCGGGACCCAGGATGAAGATGAACCGGATCACCTTGTTGAAGTTGATGCCCATCAAGGCTGCCGTGTCGCGGTCCAGGGCCGTCGCGCGGATCGCGGCCCCCCACGTGGTTTTCTGGATCACGAAGTACAGCACGGTCATGAGAAGGAAGGAGACCGCGAGGATCAGGATCTGCAGCGCGGTCAGGCTGATGCCTCCGATCACGATGTGCATGTTGGGTATCAGCTTCGCAGGATACGCCTGGTAGCGCGGTCCCCATACGATCATGATGAGGTTCTGCAAGACAAGAGACGCACCGAGCGCGGAGACCACGGCGGGCAGCCGGCCCGCCGGATAGATGGGCCGGTAGGCCACCCGCTCGACCAGGACGCCCACCAGGGCGAGACAGAGGGCGGCGGCGATCATGGCGACCGCCAGCCCGCCCCACAAGCCCAGGTGGGTCGTCACGAAAGCCGCCCCGAGCACCAGCAGGGTGTAGCCGAGGTACGAGCCCAGGGTGAAGAAGTCCCCGTGGGCGAAGTTGATCAGCTTCAGCACGCCGTAGACCATGGAGTAGCCCAGCGCGATCAGCCCGTAGAACGAGCCGATGGTGAGACCGTTGATCAACTGCTCGAGAAACACCCGCATCGTGTCCGGCTACTTGGAGATGACGATATTCCCCTGGTCGTCCACCACGTAGAGGAAGAAAGGCACCCCTTCGCGATCACCCTTGTCGGTGAATCCGATCTTGCCGGTGATCCCCGGGACTCCGTTCACCTTGTTGCGCAGGTAGTCGGCAAGCACGGTCCCGTCCGAGGCGCCGGACGCGTTCAGGGCATACGCGATGATGTTGACAGCGTCTGCCGCGTAGACAGGCCACGGGCTGGAGGGGATCTCTCCGAACTTGTCCTTGTAGGCCTTGAGGAACTCGGCCGCCTCGCTGGTGGGAAGGTCTGCCGGGCAGGGGCTCGTTCGTCATGTAGCAGCCCTTGGCCATGTCGAGACCCGCAATCTTGACGAACTCGTCGTTGATCGCAGCATTTCCGCCCACGAACGGGCAGGTGATCCCGATCTCCCGCGCCTGCGTGACAAGGAGCGCCGCCTCGGCATAGTAGCCGGTGTAGTACCACACATCGGGCTTGGCTTCCCGCATCTTGGTGAGGGGAACGTGGAAATCTTTCTCCCCGGGGGTGATGGCATCGTAGTACACGATCTGCACCTTGCCCGCGTCCACCATCGGCTTCAGCGCGTCGCGCGCGTTTTCCGCCAGACCTTTTCCGAACGCGGTGTTGTCGTGCATGATCGCGATCCGCTTGGCGCCGAACTTCTGCGGGACGAAGCCTGGGCAAAGAACTTGCCCCTGGTTGTCGTCCCGACCGCACGTGCGGAAGAAGTACTTCAGGCCATGCTCGGTGAGCCGCACCGCCGTGGAGCCGTAGGCGATGTTCACCATCTTGCCCTTCTCGTAGATGTTCGAAGCCGGCTCGCTGATGGAGGAGCCGTACGTGGAAACCGAGGCCACGACGCCCTTGCGGCCCACGATCTTCGTGGCGGCCAGGGCGCCCGTCCGGGGCTGGCCGGCGTCGTCTTCCACGACGATCTGGATCTGCCGCCCGCCCAGGATCCCGCCTTTCTGGTTGATCAGCGCGGCCGCGATCTCGCAGGACTGCTTGGCCATCTGCCCCTCATAGGCCCAGGGTCCCGTGATGGGGCCCTGCAGGCCGATCAGGATCGGGCCCTTGTCAGCGGCGAACCCCGCCAGGGCGCTCATCAGGATGAGAAGAATCGACACGAGTGCCATTCGCTTCATTCGTTTCCTCCTCTTTGAGACTTTCGCTGAGATGATAGATCGTTATATTCGCGCGGCAAGCCCGGTGTCAAGAAAGAAAGCGCGCCGCCGTAGTCGGCGGATTCAGGGCGCCGCCGTAGTCGGCGGATTCAGGGCGCCGCCGTAGTCGGCGGATTCGGGCGCCGCCGTAGTCGGCGGATTCTAGTCGCGGAGCTACTCTGGGGAGCATATGAGCGAGCAGCGAATGCCGTGGAATACCACGGCCGCCATGGATGTGAGGATCGTGCTGGTGAGACCGCGGGATCCCCGGAATGTCGGGGCGGCGTGCCGGGCAATGAAGTGCATGGGATTCACCTCCCTGGCAATCGTCATGGATGAGCCGATCGATCCGAGGCAGGCGCGGACCGTGTCGCATTACGCCTCGGACGTGCTGGAGGGCGCCCTGATCTGCACCGACCCCCGGGACGTCATCCAGGACGCGGTGCTCGTGGCCGGGACGACGCGCCGGCGGGGAAGGAGCAGGAAGTATTTCACCCTCTTTCCTGAACAGCTGGGCCGGCGTGTCGCCTCTATAGGGAAGGGAACCGTGGCCGTGCTGTTCGGAAACGAGGAAACGGGACTGACCGATGACGAGCTCGCCCTGTGCCACGTGGCGGTCACCATTCCCGCCTCTCCGGACTTTCCCTCGCTCAATCTCTCCCATGCCGTGCAGGTGATCTGCTACGAGATCTTCCGCGCGCAGAGCGCCGACCACCTGACGCCGTTTTCCCCGATAAGCGCCCAGGCAGTGGACGATCTGGTGTCGGTGGTCACCGGGTCTCTCTCGAAGATCGGATTTTTCACGATTGTGGGACCGGAACAGATGGGTATCTTCTTCAAGGACATCCTGGGACGGGCGAGTCTCTCCGTGAGCGAGGCACGACGGCTGGGAGTCGTCTTCCGCAAGATCGCCGGGCTCGCGACGAAGAAGCAGCACGCCCCGCGCGCGCCGGCGAGGGGAATTGACCCGGGAGCGGATCCTCCATAGTATGGGCGCAAGGAGTCGTTCGATGCGCAGATCTGTTCCGCTCCTGGCGTGCGTGATCCTCCTTCTGGGCGCCGTCGTTCTCCCCGCCCTTTCACGAGGGGACTTCGACAGGGTCGTGGACTTCTCCGTCACTTTGAAGACGCTCGCCGCGGCCGCGGACGGGAAGGCGCCCCTCCCCACCGGCAGGATGCTGCTGCTCTCCGGCACCGTCTCCGACGTCAACATTCTCAACAAGGACGAACAGGGCTTCAAAGTCAGGATCGAGCTGATCACCGGCGAGTGGATCGGTCTCGAAGACGTGAAGGCGTATGCGTGCTATGTCGAGTTCAGCGGCCGCGAGTTCTTCAAGGTCTTCCCCGCGCGGGCGCCGCGCACGGCCACTCCGGATGTGATCACACTCAACTCGCGGGTCGTCGTCGTCTGCAGCGCGCTGGATATCGTGAATACCCCCCAGGGGGAGAAGCACGTGCGCGCCGCGGGCGCCTACATCAGGGCCATCGAGTAGACCGCCCCGCGGCCCCGGGGCCGCCCCTGCCGTTCAGTCGAACGTCACGTCGCGCGCGCCGATTGTTCCCGTGTCCGCTGACAGCGCCGCCCTTTCCATCACGTTGCGAAGCTCGCGTATATTGCCCGGCCAGTCATGCGCGCAGAGTTTCTCCCGCGCTTCCACGGCAATGGCACCCGGTCTCTTCAGCAGCGAAAGAAAGTGCGCCGCGAGGATCGGGATGTCCTCCCTTCGCTCCCGCAGCGGGGGGACCCTGATGGGCAGGACGCCGAGCCGGTAAAAAAGGTCGGCGCGGAACCCGCCCTCTCCCGCGTGCCCCTTGAGCTCCCTGTTCGTCGCCGACACGACACGCACGTCCAGGGGGATTGCGCGGCTGCCGCCTACCCGTGTCAGCTCCTTCTGTTCGATGATCCGGAGAAGCCGGGTCTGCGCGGCCGGGGACATCTCTCCGATCTCGTCGAGAAAAAGCGTGCCGCCGTTGGCCTGCTCGAAGCTGCCCGGGCGGCATACCGCATCGGTGAATGCGCCCTTCTCCGCGCCGAACAGCTCGGTCTCCAGGAGCGTTTCGGGAAGCGCGCCGCAGTTGAGGGCGACGCAGGGTCCGCCCCGTCTGCGAGAGGTCTCGTGGATGGACCTGGCCACGAGCTCCTTGCCCGTGCCGCTTTCACCCAGGATGAGAACCGGAGAATCCGACGGCGCATAGCGAAGGATGAGCTGCTTCACCTCGCGTATGCACGCGCTCTCCCCGATGAGCGACTCCAGAAGCGCCTGGCCGGCGGCGGACGCCGCTGCCCGGCGCGCATCCGCCCCGCTCACGACGGTGCGGAGCGTGCCCAGGAGCTCCTTCAGCTCGTAGGGCTTGACGATGTAGTCGCATGCGCCCGCCAGTATCGCCTCCTTCACCAGCCGGGGGTCTGTCAGCGCGGTCAGCATCACGACGGGCGGCGGCAGGGGCCGGGCCACGATTGCCTTGAGCGCCGCGATGCCGTCCAGATCGGGGAGGTTGATATCAAGGAGAACGACATCCGCTGATTCATGCGCGGCGGCCTCGATTCCCTGCCGGGCCGTGTATGCCGAGATCAGCACATAGGGCTCGGGGAGCACCATGTCGAGCGTCCGGTGCGCCTGGGGATCATCGTCGATGAAGAGGACTTTTACCATTTCAGATCAACTTTCTCGCTGGCGGCAATGTACAGGAGCAGGAGGGAATCTGCAAGATCAGGTTCACACGCTCGTGATCGAGGTGTGCGCGGGCGTCATGGTGGTGTTGTATTGCGGGAAGGCTGCCCTTGAATATCAAACGATGGCTTGCGCTGACGCTCGTGAGTGTGTGCGGAGTGACGTGTGGACCGGCTGGCCCCACTGTCATCCGCGCTGAAAGAGTTTTCACCGGCCACGAGTTTATCGAAGATGTGACAATCCTCATCGAGGGCGGTCTGATCAGGGAGGTGGTGCCGACTGCAGAGTTCACACCGGTCGAGGGCAGCCAGGTCCTGGACGCGGCAGGAATGACGGTCGTTCCCGGCTTCATCGATTCACACGTGCACATCCTCGGCCAGCCCCTCGAGGTGCTCAGGAATATCGCGCAATACGGATGGGGCAGGGTGGCGGAGGAAGCGATCTCCCAGGTCCCGGGCAACCGCGAAGGGTATCTCCAAAGCGGGATCACTTCGGTGATCGACATGGGCTCCACGCTCGCCGGCATGCTGCGCCTGGAGGAAGGACTTGAAACCGGGAGCCTGGTCGGCCCTGATCTCTATTTCAGCGGGCCTCTCTTCACAGCGCCGAACGGCCACCCGGCAGGCACGATCTACCGCGGCCAGCACGACCTGATAGATAACGCAACCGTGCAGGTTGCGGCGTCCGACCCGGCAGCGAAGAAGGTTGTCGAGTTGGCGGACCGGGGCGTGGATTTCATCAAGCTCGTCTATGACGACGGGACCTTCTACGCGGGCAGAGTCCCCCGTCTTGACCGCAGCATCGCGCGCGGGATCGCGGACCAGGCGCATTCACGCGGACTGCCGGTGATCGCTCACGTGGGCGGCCGCGAATCGGAGTTCGCCGACATGCTGGAGTGCGGAGTGAACGGCGTGGAGCACTGCTTCGCGTACAGCGGATCGGACACGGTGCTGCACGACATGGCGGCGCGCGGCGTTGTCTTCACGCCCACCCTGTCGATCTACGAAATCTACGCGAAGCAGACGATGCCCCGGATGCGGGAGAGCGTGGCAAAGGCCCGGGAGAACGGAGTACCGATAGCGGCGGGAACCGATTTCCCCTCTTCCCGCTTTACAACGGCCGGGCCGGGATTCTACCGGGAGCTTGCGCTCCTCGAGGAGGCCGGCTTGTCGCGGGTCGAGGTGCTCGAAGCGGCCACCGTGAACGGCGCGCGCAAGATCGGAAAGACGGCCGAGACGGGCAGCATCGCAGCGGGCCGGTTGGCCAACCTTGTTTTCTTCCGCGGGGACCTTCGGGAGGGCGCGATCAGCAGGGAACGCGTTCAGGCAGTGATGCTCCGAGGGAAAATGATGATCGAGGAGGGGACCCTGACGGTGGAAAGCCGCAAAGGCCTGACCCGGCAGCCCCTCATGGTGTTCCCGTTCGGGTTCTACGAAACGGTCTCCGGTTTTTCCATGGGCGGCAGTCTCCTCGACTTCGACGTGCTGGGCTCGGGTGTCGCCCTCGGCCTCACCGCCACGTACAGCTTTTCCAACGCATTCGCAGCGGAGATCACCGCATCCACGCCGAGCCCGATACCGCAGACGTCCCTCGACTTCCGGCTGGGCTATGACGGCTACCCGAAACGCTTTTTCGGCATGGACAATTCCACGACGCGCGGGGCCGCGGTCACCTATGCATGGTCGGATTTCCAGGCGGCTGTCGCGTCAGCCACGACCCTTCTGCCTGCACTCAAGCTGAATACGGCATTCTCCCTGGATGCCGCAACGATCGGCGATTACAAGGGACAGGTCCTGCCGAGCATGACGGGAAGCTCCGCAGGAATCATGACGCTCGCGCGGGTGGAGATCGCTCACGACGCAAGGGATCTCGCGGCCGCGCCATGGTACGGGGACTACGAGGCCGTTGCCGGGGGTCTTTCGGCGCCCTTTCTCGGAAGCGCCTATACTTTCTCTACCGTTGATCTCGACCTCCGGTTTTTTTTCAGCATCTTCCCCCATCACGTCATCGCTGCCCGGCTGCTCTTCAAGCAATGCTTGGGAGATGCTCCCTTTTACGCCCGGCCCGACTTCGGCGGCTTTTCACTCGGTCGGGGTTTCCAACCGGACCGTTTCATCGGCAAGCTCGGCGCCTACGGTCAGCTGGAGTATCGCTTCCCCATATGGTCCCTCATCGGCGGGGACCTCTTCCTGGACGCGGGTCAGGTCCGGGATGATTATCAACGCTTCACACTTGCGGGCTTCCACCTGTGCGGCGGCGCCGGGCTTCGGTTCACATTCTCCGAGCGCTCGATCCTGTGCGTGGACGCGGGGTTCAACGGCGAGCCGCTCTCGTCGGAGGGGTTCACCATCATCGTGCGCACGAGTCACGCGTTTTAGGATCGCCATGTATTCCGCGGCGGCGGAGTTTCCCGATCTCCCTCAGTGTCGATCGCGTGGTCCCCACCGCCATCGCCAGAGAGGCCGGGTGAAGTTCGGTCTGCCGGGACCATCCGCCCGCGCGGGGGCAGCCGCGACTGCGGTTCCCCCCTCGATCCAGACGTTGATGCTGCGCGCCACCTCGTCGTCAAGGGCGATGCTCGCCCCCTCGCATTCAATCACGTACGACGGGTACTCCTGGTGGAGCTTGACGACCCCGCCCGGGCGTATCTGCAGCGAGGTGAGCCGATGAAGCTGCTGGTCGCTTTTTGTGTACACGTATGCGACCCGGGCCGACTGCCCGATCTTCAGCTCTGTCAGGGGCACGATCAGCTTCTGCACGTAGCGCGCCGAAACCCGGCAGCATTCCCCCTCGGGGATGGGGAACCCATGCGGGCACTCACGGGGATGCCCGAGGAGCGTGCAGATCCCTTCCACGATTTCCGTGTTGAGAATGTGCTCGAACTCGCACGCGCCCGGCTCGAACTCCCTGCCCAGCACGTCATGGATGAGCCGCTCGCCTATTCTGTGGGCGCGGATGAGCCGCTCGGCGTGCGCGGAGCCTGCCTCGGTGAGTGAGATCTCGTCACCTGCCCGGACCACGAGACTGTCCCGCGCGAGCCCGGCAAGGTCCGCATCCCGATACCGGTCCGCAAGCTCTCCGCGCAGGGCCGGCACGGTGGAGCAGCCCCGCTCCCGAAGCTGCCAGAGGCGCTCGAGCATCTCGTCCCGATCGTTCGCGCCGTTCACAGGCCGAGCGCTCCCGCCGCAAGAACCAGGAACCCGTGCACCGCGCCGGTGAGGACAAAGGACATCAGGTAGATGCCGATCACGATGAGGACGGCGACCCGCGCGCCCAGCTCCTTGAACACGGCCGCGATGTTGGCGAAGCACTGCGCAAACGTGACGAGGAGCACCACCGCCACGACGCTCTGCACGCCGTTGAGGATCCCATCCCGTGACATCCGGAGGATCAGGCCGGCCGCGGCCTCGCTGCGCGCCAGGGTGAGAAGCAGGGCATCCACCATGTCCAGGGGAAGCCCCAGCCAGCCGGTCATGAGCGGCTTCAGGGCCTGCTTCAGGAGCGCCAGGATCCCGAGCTTGTCGATGACGAACATGGCAAGCGCCGCGACCAGAAAGATGGGGATCGCTTCCCGCAGGAACCAGAGCAGCCGGTATCCTGTTTTTCTGGCGACCGCGGATATGCGCGGCATCCGGATGGGGGGAAGCTCCTGGATGAACTGGCTCCCCTTTTCTGCCGGGCAGGATCCTGTTGAGCACGAGGCCGACACCGACCTCCGCCAGCACGAGGAACGCGAAGGCAACGGCGAAATACGAAAGCCCGTGCTGGCCGAGGATGGCAATGGCCAGACCCATCTGGGCGGAGCAGGGGATCGCGAAGGCGATGAGGGCGATGACGATGATCTTTTCCTTGCGGGACTGCAGGTTGCGCGCCGTCATCGTGGCCATGGTCTTGCAGCCGAACCCGAGCACGAGAGGGACGACCGCGTTGCCGGTGATCCCGATCTTTTCTGACAACCGCCGGGTGAGGATGGCCAGATTGGGCAGGTACCCGATGTCCTCCAGGAGCCCGAACACGAAAAAGAAGACGGAAAGAATCGGGAGCACCGTGGTGAGTGAGTTGAAGAGACCGAGTGTGAGAAGCCCGTGGGGCCCGATGAGCAGGTCCTTCCACACGCCGGCGGGAAGAAGAGTACCCACCTCTCTCACCACGGGGTCAGAAAGCGCCGTTGTAAGGAACAGCGAGAGCGCGCCCGCGACCCCGACGACCATGAGGTAAACGACAACGAGGAAGAACCCGAGGATGGGCAATCCATACAGTGGGTGGCGGCACATGCGCGCGAAGGTCTCGGAAAAGCGCGGCTGCGGCGCCCTGGTGGAGGTCGAAACGGCCGCCGCCACCTCGTCCACCCAGCGGTTCCTGCGCGCGCTCAAGCTTATTCCCGCCTTGCCGGCAAAGCCCGACCTGATCCCCTCCAGCTCTGCTTCCCGGCCTTCGCGCACCGGGTTCCCGAACGAGCTCGAGAGGAAGTCACGGAATGAGGGATCGTTTTCCAGGAGAAGGACCGCGGTCTCATGGGGGTGGGGACAGCGCGGCGAGAGCAGGCCGGCAACCCTGGCGATTGCCGCATCGAGGGAGCTGCCATAGCGCAGCGGAAGCGGCGCGGAGACGGGCGCCAGGAGGATCCGGGCGAGCTCGGGGATACCTCTGCCGGGCGCGGGAGACTGCACCACGGGCACCCCCAGCAGGCGGGACAGCTTCTCCGCATCGAGAGACAGGCCCCTCTGCGCGCTCTCCCCCACGGCGGTAAGGACCAGGACGAGGGGAATGCCGAGACCCATCAGGTCCGCGGTCAGGAGCAGCGATTCCTTGAACCGATTGGCATCCACGCATTGGACGAGGACGTCCGGGGCCTCCTCGAAAATCAGGGAGCGCACCACCAGCTCCTCTTCCGATTGTATGTAAAGACCGTGCAGTCCCGGTGTGTCCGCCACCTCCCAGCATTCGTCCTGCTCGAAACAGACCTGTTTCGCCACTTCCACGGTGGTCGACGGATAATTGGAAACCAGCTTGTACGCGCCGGTGAGGCTGTTGAAAAGCTGGCTCTTGCCGCTGTTCGGCAGCCCGACAATGTCGATGCGCTTGGGCCGGAGGCTTGCCGCTTCCTGTGAGCCTGTTCCCGCGCCTGCAGTTTTACGAATGAGATTCATTCTCAAATCATGAGCACGCCTATCCCTGCTTGCCATTCGCTACTTCATCCTGCACGAAGCGCAGATGCCCCGTATCCCCAGTCGATGCTCGATGGGCTGGAAACCGTGCTTTCCGCACACCTTGTTTTGAAGCGTCTCCAGCTCGTCGTCCTTGAACTCGATGATCGTGCCGCAGACTATGCACTCGAGGTGGTCGTGGTGCTCGTGCCCCCACACGTGCTCATAGCGGGCGCGCCCCCGCGAGCGCAGCGTCTCCTTGATGATTCCGCTCTTTACGAACAAGGGGAGTGTCCGGTAGATCGTGGCCGTGGAGAGCTTCTCCCCTTTTTTCTTCAACGAATCGAGCAGCTCGTCGGCGTCGAAGTGGCCCTCGGCCGCGATGATCCCCATGAGGATCGCGTTCCTCGCGGAGGTGAAGGTGAGACCATTCTCCTTCAGATAGCTGCGAAAGTGCTCCGCCTGGTCCATTGTGTGACTGATTTTCACTCTCATTCTATGCCCGGCACCGCCTACTGTCAAGCCGCGCCCTGTTGTGATATGCATCCCTCAGGGAGCCTTGATGCGCCTTTTCGAAGCCATCCTCATCGTGCTTGCCGGACAACTCGCGCTGGCCGTTGCGGTCATGGGCGGACGCCGCCCGAAGTGGGCAAATCTCCTTCCGCTCATTCTCCTGGCGCCGCTTGCCGCGCACCTGGCGCTCGAGAGAGCGCGATGGCAGATGGCCCCCGCGTACCTGGTTGCCTTGGGCTTTTGCCTTGCGGGGATCATTCGCTACGCGAGCGGAGACGCCCCCCGTCCTCGAACAGCATCGACGGTGATGGGGATCGCCGGCTTCCTGCTGCTGATGCTGAGTGCGGCCGTTGTCGCGTTTTCTCGATGAATCGCCCGAGGAGGCCTACTCGAGCGCCCGCCGGGATTCCTTGAGCTGTTCGATGATGGGGAGGTTCTGCGGGCATTTTTTCTCGCACTCGCCGCATTCGATGCAGGCGTCCGCCTTCTTTCCCGTGACCCACTGGTTGGTGCCGATCTCCCGATACATCTTCCTTGCCGTGTCTTCCAGTCCCCACACGCGGGAGTGATTCATCGCTTCGAATATGCGGGGAATGTTCACTTCCTGCGGGCAGGGCATGCAGTACTTGCAGCCGGTGCAGTACAGGTCCATGAACTTCTGGTTCTGTTCCGCGGTCACCCGAATCCTCTCCTCCTCGCCCGCGTCGAGCCAGGATCCGCGCGAGGCGGTGGCCACGTTCTGTTCCACCTGCTCCATCGTGGACATCCCGCTCAGGGCAACGGTGACCGAGGGGTTGGAAAGCACGAAGCGCAGGGCGAGCTCCGGAGTGCTGATCTTGTCGCCTCCCGGAAGCATGCGCGTAATCACGTCACTCGGACTGTCGAGTCTGCCCCCGCCGACGGGGCCCATGATGACCACACCGAGCCCGCGGGAAGCCGCGTAGGCGATGCCCTCTTCGCACCTTCGGTCAAGGAGGTTGTACTGGCAGAGCATGCTCTCGAAATACCCCGTGTCCACGAGCTTGCGAATTTCGGCGGCATCCGAGTGGAAGGAAAAGGAGAGATGCCGGGCAAGGCCTTCTTCCTTCAAGGCGAGGAACGCTTTCAGGGGCCCTCCCTTGATATCGATCCTGGTCTGGAAAAACTCCCACGAAATGCCCCAGAGATGGTAGAAGTCCACGTACTCCACGCCGAGCAGGGCAAGGCTCGTTTCGAATTTCTGCCGAAGATCCGCCGCGGTCGGCTTCTCCTGGGCGTACTTCGTGGAAACGAAGACTTTTCCCCTGTCCATTGCCTTGAGGGCTTCCCCGAGCGTCCTCTCCGAGTCCTGGGCACAGTACCACTTGCCGGTGTCGAAGTAGGTGACACCGAGCTGATATCCGCGCAGCAGCATGGGAATGGCCTTGTCGCGATCCACGGTCCGTTCGTCCTTCATGGGAAGGCGCATGCAGCCGAATCCAAGGGTGGAGAGCTGCACTCCCGTTGTGCCCATTGCGCGGTATGTCATCATGTGGTGTATTCTCCGGCTCGATACAGGTATGCGGAGAACTATATATCAAATTGACCAAGGGCACAACTGAGCGGCGCGCCGCTCAGATGGCTTTGACCGCCCGCTCGTCGGGGAGGGGGCGCTCCCCCTCCGCCTGCCCGCGCGGAGGGTGTTTCACCAGACGGGGCATGATGCCGCGGTACATCGTCTTGCATCCCCTCTCCCGGTCGATCGTTGCCTGCATGCTCGCGCGCACCTGCCCGGCGAGGCTCTTCGCGGCTCTCTTCAATGACACGCCGTCTTCACCCTGGCCGGCGGCAGGGAGGAGCGTCAGGGGAACCGGCACCGGCGCGCCGATCACGATGGTGACCCGGGGCGGAAGAAGGATGTCGCGCCCGGCGACGCGGAAAGGAGCGCCTGCCGCGCCAGCGGGTTTCGTGCAGCACGGTGGTGATCGGCACAAGCGGGACGTTGAGCCTGCACGCGAGCAGGAACGCCCCCGGGTGAAACGCCTGGATCTCCTGGTTCTCGCGATAGCATTCCCCTTCGGGGAAGAAGTGTATGAATCCGAGCTCGCGCAAGGCCGTGCGGGCTGCCGTGTCCAGGAGGCGCAGGGCGCCGGGACGCTCGGGAATGGGCACTCCGCCGAGCAGCCGTACGAAGGTGCCCAGGAACGGGATGAGCGCGGTTTCCTCCAGCATCGTGAAGTAGGTTCTGTGGGGGCGGATGGCGTGGGCGAGGATGCCGGGATCCAGGAGGAGCGTGTGGTTGCTCACGAGGACCGCGCCGCCGGTCCGGGGCAGGTTTTCTCTTCCCTTGATCCTCACCCGGTATGCAAGCCAATCGACGATCCTGACCATCGCGACCACCAGGTGATAGAGGATGATGAACGGCGGAAACGGCGGGGTGAATCCGATGATGTTCGCGCCTTTGCGGTACGCCAATCCCTGCTCCCTATTGGAGGGTCCGGCCCTTCCAGATGATGCCCTGGCCCGAGCTCGCCCGGCCGAAGCTCCACCACGCCATGTAGAGGAGGTGAGCGAAGAGCACGGGGTAGAGAAACGGTGTCCACCACCGCAGGCCGCGATCGTAGAGAACGAGCGCCCAGGCGGCGAGGAAGAGCAGCACGCAGAGGAAGGTCAGCTGCGCGGCGGGGCTTCCCGTGAGGATCTGAATGGGGAGCAGCGCGAGGGGAAGCACGACGAATGTCACGAGGAGCGTCACCGCGGCGGCGAAGAACATGGTCCGGTTCCGCGCCAGGTCGTAGATGTTCTTGGAGATGCCATTGAAGGAGGCGCGATAGCCGTCGTACATCCGGCAGCGGACGTGCCGGCGGATGTCCAGGAACACCTCCCGGTAGCCGGCCCTTTTCAGCTCACGGGCAACGGCCAGGTCATCGCTTATCTTTTCCGCCACGCGCGCGTACCCGCCAATTGCCTCGAAGGCGCTCCTCCTGAAGAGGATCAACTGACCGATGGCAAAGGAGAGACCGGGGGCCGGCAGGGCGGCGATGAGCCAGAGCGGGAGGACCATGGCGGACATGATGTAGGTGGCCGGGACGATGAACTGCTCGCCGATGGTGTTCAGCTCCTGGAAAACGTAGCCGGAGAGGCAGTCCGCCCTGTGCCATTCCATGTTCGTGACCGCCCAGGCGATGCTCTCCCGCCCGTGCACCGTGTCCGCATCGGTGAAGAGCAGATAGTCACCGCGCGCGTGCCGGGAGAGCTGCTGCATGGCGTGCGGTTTCCCGCTCCAGCCCCTGCCCGGCAGGGGCTCGCCTCTTATCGCGCGTATCCTGCCCGGGGTTTCGGCGCGCGTAGTCGGCAAAGGACTTCCCACGTTCGATCGGTGGACTGGTCGTTCAGCACGACTATCTCGTAGTTGGAATACGTCTGCTCCAGGAGAGAATCCAGGCACGGCCCGATATTCTTTTCCTCATCTCGCGCGGGGATGAGCACGGAAACCATCCTCCCGCGGGTGATGCGCGGCCTGTGGGAGCTGAGACGCAGCCAGACGATGTTGGAAATGGAAAGCAGCAGGAAATACGCGGCGCCGAGGAAAAACAAGAGTCGTACCGTATGATCCAGCAGTACGATGAGGGCGATCATGGGCAACTCTCCTCTACATCGACGGCCAATGCATAGACAGCCTATGCTAATATAGTCTGCCGCTGTCGGGGGGTCAAGATCGCGCTCATGGGGGACGATACAAGAGTATGATACCAGGAATCTCTCGAGGCGCCGCGGACTTTTCACGCTCCCTGGAAGCTCTGGCCGCTTTGCTCAAGAGCTCCAACGAGCAGACAATGCAGATGG
Source organism: uncultured Spirochaetota bacterium (assembly GCA_963734545.1). GTDB lineage: Bacteria > Spirochaetota > Spirochaetia > SZUA-6 > Fen-1364 > Fen-1364. The sequence goes on from CAVTHO010000005.1 coordinate 699,412, forward strand.
CTGAAAAACTGCTCAAGGTCGACGTTGCGCAGAGCATTCAGGACTCAGCGGTCGGCGCGCGTATCGACGTTTCTGCCTGAAAGGTATTCACCCCCCTTCACGAAGGATCGGCCCATGAGAGAGACACACAATTTCATTCATGCCGTGGGCAGGGACTTTTTCTTCAAGCTGATCCTGATCCTTCTTCTCTATTCCCTCGTGCCGCTCGCGGAAATCTTCCTCTTCATCTATCTGGGTGAGCTCATGGGCAACTATCTCGTGCTCATCATTGCAGCAGTGGCAGGCATGGCGGGAGCGCTGATCGCGTTCGGCCAGGCGCAGGGCGTGACGGAACGGCTCAGGGCGCAGCTCCGCGCCGGCAGATACCCGGGCCGGGAATTCGCGGACCTGGCGGGCATCATCGTGGCCGGGGTCCTCCTCGTCACGCCGGGTTTCATCACGGACCTTTGCGGCTACCTCCTGATGATCCCCGCCCTGCGTAACGGCCTTCGCGATATTCTGAAGGTCAAGCTCGAGAAGAGCTTCAGGGAAATCTACGCGTATCTGAGGTTGTCGTCATTGTAAACGAGGCGGTTCCCGGCCGCTACAGCCTGAAGATTTTGTATCCCAGCAGCAGGACGAGATAGTACAGGTACGGGAACACGGCCGCGACGCGCCACGGCTTGCGCCCGATGCCGGACAACACGCCGAGCCCCGCTGCGTGCAGGCGCTTCGACGTCTGCTTCTCCCGGCCGGCGAACACCTCGAAACAGTTGCCCGACCAGAGCGAGATCCCGGGGTTCAGCTCCTTCTTGTGCCGGAGGATCCATTTGTCCTTGCCGGGCACGCCCGTGCCGACCATGAGCATGGAGGGTGAGGATTTCTTGATCGCGGTGACGATGTCTCCTTCCACCAGCTTCGGGAAGAATCCGTAGAACCTGCCGACCACGCGGATCCCGTGGAATGAGCCGAGCAGGTTCTGCTCCGCCACCTCCAGCACCTCTTTGCGCGAGCCGAGCATGTACACGGAGCCCTTGGCCTTCTCGATGACGCTGAGAATCCGGATGATGTGCTCGAACGAGTTGAAGAGGCTCACCGGCCCGGTCCTGAGGAATCGGGCCCCCTGCACGATGGGAAGCGACACGGGAAGCACGAGCGCCGCGTCACGCAGGCAGCGCATGAGCTCGGCGTCATGACGCGCCCGCAGCAGTCCCCGCAGGGAGAGGAAGACGACCTGGTTGTGCTGCCCGTTGTCCAGCAGCTCCTCGATCACCTTGCCCGAGATCTCCGGGTCGATGCTGTCCACGGGCACATCGAGAACTTTTACCCTCTTCACTCTTGTTGCGCCGGTATCCACGCGTCCCTCTCCTGAAGTATCGTTTTGACAGCACCGAGAGCGTACAGGGCAGCGGTCTCCACCCGCAGCACGCTGCCGCCGAGATACGCGGGGTGGAAGCCGGCGCCCTGAAGGAGTGCCGCCTCGTCCGCAGAAAGACCGCCCTCGGGGCCGATCAGAATTGCGACCGACCGGGGCGATCTGGCAAGGAGCTGGTGCAGCGTCGCGCCGCCAAGAGGCCGCTCGTGGAAGAACAATGCCGTGCCCCACTCTTCCGCGCTCTTCGCGATCGACACGAGGCTTCGCGGCTCCTCGATCAGGGGCAGCCACGACGCACCGCTCTGCTGGAGCGCCTCGCGGGCGATCTTGCGCAGCCGCGGCACCCGGGCGTCCCTCTCGTCCGGCCGCACCTGCGAGTGCTCGCTCAGGACAAGCACGATCCGCGCGACTCCGGCCTCCGTGGCCTGGCGGACAATGAGATCTATTTTCCGTCCCTTTGGCAAGCACTGCATCAGCGTGATCCGGATGCCCGGAGGGGACGGGAGGGCGGCAGCCGCCGGAGCGAGCTCCGCGTCACACGCCGTTCGTCCCACCCGCACGATCCGCATCACGAAAGCGGCGCCGTGTGCGTCCACCGCTGTCAGCTCGTCCCCCGCCCGCTTTCGCAGCACGCGCGCAAGGTAGCGGAAATCTTGGCCGGTAAGGGAGATGAGACTTTCACCCCTGTACCAGCCTGGGAGAAGAAACTGTTTCAATCCCTAAATCTTCACCCCGATCTGGTGATTCTCCAGCGCTTTTACCGCGGCCTGCAGCACGATATCGAAGTCCAGGTCGTACATCGGAGGGTTGTTGTTGGTCAGGTTCACCTGGTTGCGGATGAGGCGCCGCAGATAGCGGTCGTTCAGCGTGATGCCCTTGGCGTGCAGGCTGCCGATGAACTGTGTCACCTGATCGTCGGTGGGCTTCGGGTTCGCCTTCGCGAAGTCCTTGAGGCTGGTGCCGTTCAAGAGGTCATTCAATGCCTTCTGCTCGGCTTCCGTGAGCTCGGGCTCCTGGAACTTGCGGTCGGGCTCGATGCCCACCTTGTCGATGGTCACACCCGAGGGGAGATAGTAGCGTGACGTGGTGAGGCGGAATCCCCCGTCACCCAGCGCTTCCACCGTCTGCACGGAACCCTTCCCATAGGTCTTCTCTCCAAAGAGGGTCGCCCGGTGATAGTCGCGCAGCGCGCCGGAGACGATCTCGGATGCGGAGGCCGACCACTTGTCCACGAGCACGACGACGGGGATCTTCGTGTCCACCATCATCCGGTTCTTGCGCGCGTTGTACATCAGGTTTTCGCTGGCCACCCGCTCGCTCTTTCTCTGTACGATGAGCCCCTGGTCGATGAACAGGTTCGCCACGTCCACCGCCGCCGTCAGAAGCCCGCCCGGATCTCCACGGAGGTCGAGTATCATTCCCGTGTAGCCGGCTTCGACAAAGGACCTGATGGCGGCGCGGCACCGCTCGGCCGTCTGGGGGGTGAACTCGGCGATGCGCAGGTAGCCGATGTTCCCGGGCATCATGGTGGACTTCACCGTCGGCACCTCGATGATGTCGCGGGTGATCGTGGCGTCGAACTCGATTGCATCGCCCCGCTTGAGGGTGACCGTGACGTTGGTCTTGGGAGCCCCGCGCAGCTTGTCGACGATGGCCTCGAGAGCCATCGTCCCCACCGGATCCCCGTTCACCTTGATGATGATATCTCCCGCGGAGACGCCGGCCCTGTAGGCGGGTGTCCCTTCGATGGCGGATTCGACCTGCGCGCCCACCTTCTCCACCTTCGAGATGACGAGACCCACGCCCCCGAATACGCCGGTCGTGGTGTCCGAGATCTTGCGCCATTCCATTGCATTGTGATACGCGGAGTTGGGATCCCCGAGCGCCTCGAACATGCCCTTCATCGCCCCTTCGTACAGGGCCTTGGCTTGCGCCTTGTCCGCATCCACATACGTGTCGCGGACATAGCGCATCATGTCGCCTATCGTGCTGATGTACGCCTGCGTCTCGTCCTCGGTGCTTCCCGCGAGGAGCCGTGGTGAAACCGCGAAAAAGGCCAGCCCGGCGAGGAGGACCGCGGTCACGACGGTCCAGACGAGGCGTTCACGTGATCCGAAGAATTTCATTCACTTCTCCCCAGGGGCATCATTCTATGCGCCTGCCCCTGATTGTCAATGTACTCAAATCTCTCGTACGCGCGCAGGCTCTCCGCGTGCCTCCCTTGACCTCGATTTCCCCGCATGGCTACACTTCCGCTGAACATGAAGGCTCGAAGGGTACTGCTCTTCGTCGGCTCCCTGTGGGAGATCGTGCGATTCTTCCTCCTGATCTCCCTTCTTGCGTTCCTGCTTCACGCCGTCAGCGGTACGGGGCGATGGGTGCTCCCCTGGCTCCTCCTGTGCGGCTCGGGCAATCTGCTCGTGGGCGTCGGCGGGATCATGCTCTCTCTCTTTCCGGAAAAGAACGGCGGCGTGGTCGGGCTGCTTCGCCTCGGCAAGATCCTTTCCCTCTTTTCCTACGCGCTCATCCTGGTTTCGGGAGCCATGCGCATGGCCATAGGCCTGCAGGTCCTCGCCATTGGGGAATTCGCCGTGACGCTCGCCGCCGTGCTCTTCATCGTATTCGTACTGGATCTGCTCTTCCTGGCGGTTCTCCTCGCCTGGCGGGCAGGGGAAGCGCGGCGGGAGCTTCCCGCCGGCAGCGCCGATCTTGCCGAGTACACGGAGACGGAGGCGCAAGATTTTCATTAGCCGCAGGACGCACACGCAATGGTGATCCTCCCGATCGCGAGTGGAAAGGGCGGGGTCGGGAAGTCACTCCTGGCCACCAACCTCGCCGTCGCGCTCGCGGAAGCGGGGCGGAAGGTCGTGCTTGCCGATCTCGACCTGGGCGCCTCCAACGCCCATACGATGCTCGGCATCCGCTCGGTGAGCCGGGGCATCGGCACGTTCCTCTCGCTTCCCCGCATGAAATTCGAAGAGATCGTTCTGCCCACCGAATACGATGGGTTGTCATTCATCGCCGGTGACGCGGACATACCGGGCATCGCGAATCTCAAGTCGGCGCAGAAGAGGCGTCTCATCCGCTGCCTGGAGGCGCTCCCGGCTGATTACCTTGTCCTCGACCTCGGGCCGGGCGCCGGCGCAAACGCGCTCGATTTCTTCCTTCTCAGTGCCTTCGGCATCGTTGTGACCACCCCTGCCTTGACCGCCATTCTCAACGCGTACCTTTTTCTGAAGAACGTGGTGTTCAGACTCATGTATGCGACCGTGGACAAGGGGTCCTCCGGGGCGTTCGGCGTGCTGGAGGAAATGCGCAGGGACCCGGGCGGTCTGCAGAAGGCGTACGTTCCACGCATAATGGAGAAGATCGGGGCGGTGGATCCGGTCAGCCATGCGAAGCTTTCCGGAGTTCTCGACCGGCTCAAGCCCCGGCTCGTGCTCAACATGCTGGAGGACCCGGCGGACGCGGACAAAATGGACAAGCTGCGCCGTTCGGCTCGTGAATACCTCGGCATCGAGCTCGTGCACCTGGGGGTCATTTACAGGGATGAGCTGCAGGGTGTCGCGCTGGGATCCCGCATTCCGATTGTCCGCTACAAGCCCGGCTCGGTCCTTTCCCGGGCCGTGTATCGCATTTCGGACAAGATCGTGTCGGCGCTTCCTGTCGAAGCCGCGAATGAAGGATGGCCCGCGCCCTCGGAGGCCGCGGAATCCGACGACGCGGGATTCCAGGCAGCCGAGTCCGAGGCGGAATCGGATTTCCAGGCCATGCGGCGCGATCTGGAGGACCTGCTCCACTCCGGCGCCCTCACGACGGGGGACCTGGTCGAGGCGGTGCGTACCCAGCAGCTCGAGCTCGCGACCCTCCGCAGGGAGAACGCCATCCTGCGCGCACGGCTTCTGCGCGCGGTTCGGGAAGGCGCCCGGGCCTGACATGCGGCAGTATCGCGCCTCAGTTCCCGCAGTCCTCATCGCTCTCCTGCTGTCTTCAGGTCCTCTGCATGCCGCCGACGTGCCCTCCCTCACCTTTTCTCCCGAGGTGTGGAAATTCGGGATGATCGCGCAAGGGGCGCGAATCGAGTCCACGGTCGTGGTGGCCAACCATTCCCGCGCGCCCGCAACAGTGACCTTTGTGTCCACCTGCTCCTGTCTCACCGTCGAGCCGAACAGCCGGCTCATCGCCGCCGGCGGCGAAGCGAGCTTCCGCCTCGGCTACGATTCCACGGACGACACGGGAAACACGGCCAAGGCATTCATCGTCCAGACAGATGTGCCCGGCATGGAGCGGCTTCCTTACATTCTCCGCGGCACGGTGCGGGCAGAGCGCCCCGCACCTGCTCCCGACGGATCCAGGACCCGGCAAGGCTCAGGGGCCATTGCCAATCCCCCGCCGGGGAGCACGACGCTGCAGTACTACTACACGCCGGGATGCCGCAGCTGCGAAGAGTTCCTCTCCACGGAGGTGCCCCGGCTGGAGAAGGAGCTGGGCCTCCACATCGATATCCAGAGGAAGGACATTCTGGACTCCGCGGCGTACGAGGAGCTTTCCTCATTCGCTGCTTCCCAGGGGCAGAGCGTACGGGCAATTCCCGCTCTTCGCGTCGGCATGACGCTCCTGCAGGGAGACCAGGAGATCCGCGCAAAGCTGGCAGAGGTCCTGACATCCACCCTGCCGGCGCCGGCCCCCGCCCCTGCAGCTTCTACGCCGCTCGCCGACCGACTGGCGGTCTTTCCCGTCATGGCGGCCGGGCTCCTCGACGGAATCAACCCCTGCGCGTTCACGACCCTTATTTTCCTCCTGGCGTCGCTTGCGCTTGCCGGGAGGGGAAGGCGGGAAGTGCTGGTCATCGGCATGATGTTTTCTCTGGCGGTTTTCCTCACGTATCTGGGCATCGGTCTTGGCTTGTTCGCAGCCCTGCGCGCCGCGAGCGCCGTGGCTATTGTTTCGGTTCTCCTTCGATGGGTGCTGGTGATCGCGCTGTTCGTCTTTCCCGGGCTCAGCATCTACGACTATACCCTGATCCGCCGCGGCCGCCCTGCCGAGATGCTGCTGCAGCTTCCCACCGCGCTGAAAAGACAGATCCATTCCTCCATCCGCACGAGGGTGCGCACAGCCGCGCTGGTGGGGAGCTCCCTCGTGCTCGGCTTTCTTGTTTCCATTTTCGAGTTTGCGTGCACCGGCCAGGTGTACCTTCCCACGCTGGCATACCTGGCACGCGTGCACCGGCAGCTCGACGCCGTCGGCCTGCTGGTGCTGTACAATCTCTGCTTCATCGCGCCGCTCCTGCTCGTCTTTGGAGGCACCTACTGCGGCGTGAGCTCCGCCCGCATCACCGCTTTTTTCCAGGCGCACATGGGGAAAGTGAAGCTCGGCCTGGCGGCAGTGTTCGCGGGACTGGCGGTCTTCACTCTTGTCGGATGAGAACCCTTTGAATATGCTGAAAGAGGGGGTAGACGCCGGGTCCCGGACGGGGGCCGATTCCCCCGGTCAGGCGAGAGCTCTCTCATGACGATAAGAGGCGATCTGAGTCTGGAGATCGACGAGCAGGGCATCGAGGTCCGCATCACGATCGTTCCAGATGAGAATGGCGCGGAGATCTCACCGGAAAGCCTTCAGGCATTGCTTGCGGAGAAGAAGGTGCGCTCCGGCATCGACTCCGAGGCAATCGACAAAGCGTTTCGTACACTTCTGCGGAAGAAAAACGACCCGGTAAGCTTCATTGCCGCCGCGGGCACACCGCCCCAGCTCCCGACACCCGAAAGTGTCCAGTTCGAGATTTCGTCCATCCCGCCGCGGCTTGCGCTGATCGCGCGGAGCGTTCTGGCGGCCGCGCCGCAGCCGCGCGGCTTTCGCGTCCATGAAGCGAAGATCAGGACGGAGAAGAAAGTACTCAAGAAGGGGGCCCTGCCGTTCCTTCGGGGCAGGGAGCAGGTCGAGGTCGTTGTAGAGAAGAAAACCGTCCGCGAAGAGGTCGAGATCGACCCCACCGTGACGGAAACAGGTTTCGTCGGTCAGGGTGATCTCGTTGCGCGGGTGCAGCCGAGCAAGCCCGGCAGAGAGGGCAGGAGCGTGTTCGGGAGGCTCGTTCCTGCCCCCCGTCCTGATATGCAGGGCTGGCTGTTCTGTGACGGGCTTATGCGCACGGGCTCCGAGGCGCGGGCGACCGTCACCGGCTTTCTGCGCAAAGGCGCGAACTGGTGCGATGTGGTGGCATTTCGAGATCATGCCATCGAGCTTGTCGCTTCGCCTGATCACCTGACGTGCCTGCTTTCGCTCGTTCCGGGAGATCCGTCCGTTCCCGCGCCCGACGTCACGGAGATTCTCGATCGCGCGCAGAAGCTTGGCTTTTCTCCGGAAACCCTGATTCCGAAGCTCCAGATCGAAGGCATCATACGGGATGCGCTTGCGCGCAAGAGCCCGCTCGTACGAAAGCCGATCACACCGACGGCAGACGGGCTGGCGACCGTCACCGTGTCTCCGGACAAGCTCAAGGCCGTACTTCACCTGCGCAAGGGCATGGGAGGCGGCAGGCCGCTCAGCCCGGCAGACGCGAGCGCCGCTATCCGGAAGAGTGTCGTGAAGGGATTCAACCTGGAGACGGTGCAAAAGGATCTCCGCGCCTTTTTCGACGGGGCGACGATCGAGCTCGCCGACTACCCTCTCGTGCAGGGCCGGCCTCCGAAACCGGGTGCGGAACCCAGGCTCGAATGGCGTGCGCTGTTCCTTTCCACGGGGGAGGCCAACAAGATCAGGGCCCAGGCCCTCGTGAATGCTGCACACCTCACGGGTCTCGAATCCCTTTCCGCGTTTCCCCTGGAGAGGGTGGAGGCCGTGGCGCGGGTGAAGCCCGAGACGGAAGTGCTGAAGATCGCGCCGTCCGTCGGGGGCGAGCCCGGCGTCGATGTGTTCGGCGCCACGATATCTCCGCCCAAGGGCACCATGCCGGACGTCCGCCTTTACGAGGGGCTCGCTCTGCGCAGGGACATGGTGGTGGCCACCGAGTCCGGCATTCTCGAAAAAGGGAGTGACGGTATGGCGATTCTTCTCCGGGTGCGCCCCCACGGCGACGCGGAGTTGAATGTCTCCATCTCCGCAGACCGCATGAAAGCCACGTTGTCCTATTTCCCTCCGCAGGGCGATGGAGTGCGGATTTCCACGCAAGAGGTGAGAGCAAGGATCGGCCAGGCGGGTGTCCGCAAGGGGATCAACGAGGAACGACTGCTTTCTGTGCTGGAAAGCATTGCCCGGTCCGAGACCCTCAAGGAGGTCCTGATTGCGGAGGGAAAGAAGCCGATGCAGGATGCGCAGAAGCGCATCGTTTTTCACGTCCATATTGCGACTGGGCAGGCCGTCGCTCTGCGGGCGGACGGCAGGGCGGATTTCCGGGCCCAGGATCGGATCACCCGGGTCAGCAAGGGAGAGCTTCTTGCGACTGTGAGGCTTCGCGATGCCGCCTCCGAGGATGGATGGGATGTGACGGGCGCGCCGATCGCCCCGCCCCCGGAGGAGACCCTCAAGGCGGGACGCAGGGTGCGGGCAGAGGTGCAGACGGATGGCAGCGTCCGGTTCGTCGCAGAGAGTGACGGCGAGCTGATCCGGGACGGCAGTCTCATATCCGTGATGGATGCACACACCATTCGTGGCGACGTCGACATGTCCACGGGCAACGTGAACTTTCCCGGAATCGTCCACGTCACCGGCTCGATCACCTCCGGTTTCACGGTTATTGCGGGAGGCGTCCTGGAGGTCGGCGAGGGGGTGGGAGGAGCCCTGCTCTCCTCAGCAAGCACGATCACCGTGGCTGAAGGCATCAAGGGCGAGGGGAAAGCAATCCTGCGTGCCGGGAAGGACATCGAGAGCGGCTTTGCCGAGCAGGCGGTGCTGCTCGCCGTTGGTGACGTCCACCTCCGGGGCGCGTGCGTGCGCTGCCAGGTCAAGTGCAATGGAAGGCTTCTCCTGGACTCGGAAAAGGGCAGTCTCGTGGGGGGAGAAGTCCGGGCGAGCCGCGGGGTCGTGGCACAGAATATCGGCTCCCCCGGCGGCACCCGCACCGTCATCTCTTTCGGACAGGACTTCCTCGTGCGGGACCAGATCGAACGCGAGGAGCAGCAGGTCGCCCTCCTGGCGAAAAAAATCACCGACCTGGACGCGGCCATGCTTATATTGCAGAAGCGGGCGCGCCAGACCGCCGGGGCAATCGCCGGTACTCAGACGCGGAGCGGCGCGCATCCGAATGCCGCACGCCCGCAGCAGCAGGATGCCGAAGCGCTGGCACGGGCGCGGTCCCAGAAGCTGACGTGCATGAAGGTGATGGAGCAGCGCAAGCTCCGCCTGATCGGGCTTCGCGACAAGTTCGACGAGCACGTGCCCTCGGAGGTCGTGGTGCGCGGCACCCTCTATCCCGGCGCGATGCTGGAGTGCCACGGCCGGCGGTACGAGGCGAAAACAGAAAAGAAGATGATCACCCTGCGATTCGATCCGGCGCAGGGACGGATCGTGGAAAAGATATGAGCCAAGGAGGGGCAATGCTTTCCTATATCAATTTTCCCTCGTGGATTCGACCTGAAATCATCCCTTTCCTTCCCATCCGCTGGTACGGTCTCATGTACCTCTGCGCGTTCGTGGTGGCCTACCTGCTGTTCACCTGGCAGCTGAAGGATCGGAAAATCGCGGTCAGCAGGGACTCTGTCCTGGACATGTTCTTCTGGGCCATCGTCGGCCTGCTGGTGGGCGCGCGCGCGTTTGCCGTGACCATCTATGATTCGACCGGTTACTACCTGCAGCATCCCCTGCAGATCATCCTGCCGTTCTCCGTCGAGGACGGGAAGATCAGGCTCACCGGCATCGCCGGCATGTCCTATCACGGCGGCGTGGTGGGCGTGACAATCGCGGTCATCACGTATCTGAAGGTGAAGAAGCTGGACGTGCTGGAGTGGGCGGACATGCTGGTGGCGGGCATCCCGCTGGGATACACCTTCGGCCGTCTGGGCAATTTCATCAACGGGGAGCTCTACGGCAGGATCACGACGGCTCCCTGGGGCATGGTTTTCCCTCACGCGGAGAGCTTTCCTGTCAGCCAGCCATGGGTGAAAGACTTTGCCTCGAGTGTCGGTCTGCCCGTGCCTTCGACGGGCTTGATGAATCTGCCCCGGCATCCCTCGCAGCTGTATGAAGCGCTGTTCGAGGGCCTCGTGCTGTGGCTCGTGCTCTGGTTCATCGTGCGCAGACGCAGCCCCTACAAGGGGTTCACCACCGCCTGCTACATCATGGGCTACGGCATCATCAGGTTTTTCATCGAGTACGCGAGACAGCCGGACAAAGGCATCGGTCCCGGCGGTTTCGGCTACCCCATCGTCCTCGTGCCGCTGGACAACTACTACGCCCAGTTCAGTCCCTTCAACTTCACGACGGGGCAGATCCTGAATGTGCTGATGATCGTGGGGGCCCTCATCGCCATGGTGGTGTTCCGGGCCCGCGCGCAGCGGCAGGCGCAGATCCCGGACGCGCCTCATCCCACGGGGCGAAAGCTCCGCAAGAAACTGAAGTAGGAAGCCCGCAGGCGCGCTCGCGCGCGTGCGCGCGGATGGAAACCCGCAGGCGCGCAAGTTCGCGCGCGAGCTCGCGGATGGATTGCTCAGCCCTGCACCGTTCGCTATATTGATGGGGAATGGATCAAATCTACCTCGACAACAACGCCACGACCATACTCGACCCGCGCGTGAAGGAGGCGATGGAGCCGTTCTGGTGCCAGCTTTACGGCAATCCGAACTCGCTTCATTCTTTCGGCACCGAAGTGCATCCGTACATGCGCCTCGCCTTCGACAGGTTGTACGCCGGGATTCACGCCCGTGACGCCGACGACATCCTCATCACGAGCTGTGCCACCGAGTCGAACAATACCGTGCTCCATTCCGTCTGGTATGACCTGATCCGCACCGGAAAACGATCGGAAATTGTCACCACGCAGGTCGAGCACCCCGCCGTGAGCAACACGTGCAGGTTCCTGGAGAGCCTGGGCGCCAAGGTGATCTACCTGCCGGTGAATGCGGCGGGGATCGTCGACGCAAAGATACTCGAGAAGCACATCCACCGCGACCGCACGGCGCTGGTCTCCATCATGTGGGCCAACAACGAGACCGGCCTGGTCTTTCCCGTGAAGGAACTGGCCGCGCTGTGCCGGGAGAACGGCATCCTGTTCCACACGGATGCCGTGCAGGCAGTCGGGAAGCTCCCCGTCGACGTGCAGGACGCGCCGATCGACTTCCTCAGCTTCAGCGGGCACAAGTTCCACGGACCCAAAGGAGTCGGAGGGCTTTTCGTGCGGGAGGGCCTGAAGCTCACCCCCCTTCTGCACGGGGGCGAACAGATGGGGGGAAGACGCGGGGGCACGGTCAACGTCGCATTCCTGGTCGGCATGGGCCTCGCAATGGAGCTGGCCGTGCAGAGTCTGCCGCACGAGCAGACGGAGGTGCGACGGCTGCGCGATCGGCTGGAGGATGCCCTGCTTTCGGTAGAGGGCGTGGCCGTGATCGGAAGCCGGGAGATCCGCACCCCCAACACCATTCTGGCCAGCGTGAAGGGCGTGGAAGGCGAGGCCATGATCTGGGACCTCAACCGGCAGGGCGTGGCGGCCTCCACCGGCAGCGCCTGCGCGTCGGAGTCCCTGGAACCCAACCCCACCTTCGTTGCAATGTGCCTCGACAGCGAGCTCGCGCATACCGGTGTACGCCTGTCCCTGTCCCGGTTCACGACAGAGGCGGAGATAGACGCGGCCATCTCGGCTGTCCGCTCCAGCGTGGCGCGTCTGCGGACCATCTCACCGACCGCGGTGAGCTGAAAGAGGAACAGAGAATGGCGAAGTCTGACCTTATCGGCGGCACATTGTGGGAAAGCTATTCGGGCAAGGTAAATGACCGTATGCTGCATCCCCGCCATCTCGGAGAGATCACGGCCGCGGAGGCGGAGAAGCTCAACGCGCGGCTCGTGGTCGCGGATTGGGGCGCCGAGGTCTGCGGAGACGCCATTCGCGCCTTCTGGGCGGTTCGCGTCTCGGACGGGAGAATCCTGGACGCGAAATTCAAGACATTCGGGTGCGGCACGGCCATCGCGTCCAGCGACATGATGTGCGAGATGATCATCGGCAGGACCGTGGACGAGGCAATGAAGATCACCAACATCGACGTCGAGCGGGCCTTGCGCGACGTCGAGGACACCGCCTCGATCCCGCCCCAGAAAATGCACTGCAGCGTCATGGCGTACGACGTCATCCGGAAGGCGGTTTCCGAATACAAGGGAGTGGACATGGACTCCCTGGAAGAAGAGCAGATCGTCTGCCAGTGCGCCCGGGTGAGCCTGCGCACCGTGAAGGAGGTGATCCGCGTCAACGACCTGCGGTCCGTGGAAGACATCACCCGCTATACCAAGGCGGGCGCCTTCTGCAAGTCGTGCATCCGGCCCGGCGGCCACGAGGCGCGCAAGTTCTACCTCGTGGACATACTTGCGGAAACCCGCGCGGAGATGGAAAGGACGGCTGCTGTGCGCGCACAGCCGAAGAGCTTTGCCGACCTGGGGCTGCTTCAAAAGCACAGGGCGGTCGAGAAGGTACTTGACGAGAAGGTCCGGCCCAATCTCCTCAAGGATGGCGGAAACCTCGAGGTCATCGACATGAAGGATGCCGACGGGTTCACCGAGGTGTACGTCAAGTATCTTGGCGCCTGCCAGGGATGTCCGAGCGCGTCCGTGGGGACGCTGGACTATATAGAGGGTTTTCTCAAGGCAGACCTCGATCCCAGAATTCGTGTGTTTCCCGTCTGACTCTTTGTACTTGACATTTTGGATATTTCATGAATACTCTGCTTGTGATATAAATCCTCCCAAAGTGACCTAGGAGGGGTGGGTGCTGCCTATCCTGCTTGCACTCTTGATTGCCTCTTTCTCTCTCGGGATCGCTGTCCTCATCCTCAGCATTCTTTCCTTCCTGAGGTCGGGCCGTCTCCCATTCCGGCAATTTGCCTTCTTTTTCTGCGCGGTGCTCCTCTTCAACCTCCGCGACATACTCGGGCTTTACGAAAGGGCGTTTGCCGGAGTTTTTGGGAGCGCGCTGCCGTTCATCGGGATGATCTTCTCCGCGGCGGGCAACGGCCTCATGGCGTACATGATCCCCGTCATCGCGTTCAGCATCACCAACCGCGAAATCTCGCAATCACGTTTCGGGGTCCATGTGTTCGCGACGCTGGCGCTTTCCGTACTGGGTGCCTTTGACAGCCTGTTTCCCGACTCCTTCATTCACCCATTGAATTCCGCAGCGATCGCCTGCATCCAGGTGTACGGAATGGCGATACTTTTCCGGGATTTCAGCCGAATCGAAAATCCGGTTGTTCGATCATTCGTGCGTACCGGCCTCATATTCAATTGCGTGATGATTGTGCTTGCGCTGGCTCAATACTTTGTACGCTCGCTCCGGGTCGACCCTCCCATCCTGCGCGACTATGGATTGATCGAGGCTGCCTGGTACCTCGGCGCTGAAACGCTGCTGCTTCTATTTGGTCTGAGATATCTGTTCAAGACGGAAGTCAAGCTGGCCTGCGATCTACCGGAAAATTTCGTTCAAAAGTACGGCATATCGCCCCGGGAATGCGAGATCGTCTCAATGATGGTCCAGGGCTTTGGCAACAGGAAGATCGGTGAGACGCTATTCATTTCAGCGCTGACCGTGAAAAATCATGTCCATCACATTTATCAAAAAACCGGTGCCACGAACAAAATCCGGCTCGTCAACTTGATAAACTCGTCAAAATGAGACTTTTGGACTATTGCGCTTCGCGTGGGTCCATGCATAATAAAGGCATAAAGTAAGAGCGCCAGCAGGAAGGTATTTTAAAAAGTCAAATTAAAAGTGGATCAAAAGGCAAAAAGTATTTCGATTGTAAAAGCGGGGTACTTTCCTGCTGGCGGTTTTTGGAAAAGTTTTCTCTGGTTTTCGATTCCCTACTGTCCCTGCAGCAATTCCAGCATTGCCGCAATGTTCTCCGGCCGGGCGTCTCTCGGTATGTCGTGCGCGGGCGCGGCAATATAGCCGCCGCCTTTGCCAATACGCTGGATGAGGCGGGTGACCTCATCCTTCACCTGCGTCACTGAACCATAGGGAAGAGTCTTCTGCGTGCTGATCCCCCCGAAGAAAGTCATCCGCGCGCCGTGCCGCTGCTTGATCCCCTCGACATCCAGCACCTCGGGCTGAAAAGGGTTGAACGCGTCGACGCCGCACTCGATGAGGTCAGGGAAGAGCTCGTCGACCTTCCCGCAGCTGTGGATGAATACCTTTTTGCCCCGGGACTTCACCAGTCCGTACAGTTTCCTGATCCGCGGCTTGATGAACTCGCGCCACAGCGCCGGACCCATGATCACACCCCGTTGGTGCCCCCAGTCGTCGCCGAACCGCATGCCGTCAATGTCGAAGCTGAGCGCCGTGCGGGTCACGGCGAGCGCGTGCTCCAGGATGGCGTCCAGCAGGTCGTTGATGAACGCCTTGTCATCCATCATGGCAACCAGGACGTTCTCCATCCCGGCAAGGGTCCACGCGCGCTCGAACAGCGAGAATCCCAGGGAGGCAAGCACAAATTTTTCCCCCGCTGCCGGATCGCCGAGGGCAGTCCGGCAAAGCGCGCAGGGTCCTCCGGATCCGGAAACACGTACTGCCGGAACGTCTCCGGGGTGATGCGGATGTTGCAGACGCTGCCGATGTCCGTATCGATCGACTTGTCCCACTGTACGCCGAACTCGTCCACCTCCACTCCGGGCCGGCCGGGCACGCCGCGCTGCGGAGGCGCGGTGTCGACGAGGACCAGGCAGTTCTGCAGCCGGGACTCGAAATCGGGATCTCCATAGTACTCGATCATCTTCCGCCGGGCCGGTGCCGTGAAGGTAACGTGGTAGGGGGTGACGTCGGGCTGCCGGTGCTCCAGGGACGCAATGACGCGCTCACGCGGGGTCATGGATGTCATGTGACTCATGAGAGTAGCGGAAAGTCTCCCCGGTGGACAGGCCGGGTTTCTCACCGACGGCACGCCCGCCCTGCTTGACCGGATCGTGCGGAATGCCGACCTTACTAATCGCGCACGCTCACGAGAAGGAGGGGGTATGGGTAAGATTGCCGGCGTCGTGGGGCTGCTCCTGCTCATTGCCTGCGGTGTCGCATTCTCTGCCGACAATGCGTCCATCATCTATATCGAGGGAGATGTCACGCTGAACGGCGCGCCCGCCTCCGTGGGTGATGCCGTTGCGGCGGGGGCAACGCTCCGGACCTCCCCTGGCTCGCTCTGCCAGGTCGTCTTCAATACGCGGAACATCGTCCACATGACCGGCGACACTGTTCTCCGGTTCGATCCGAATCAGCTTTCCCGCGGAGCAACCCTCGAGAAGGGGGCAATCGCCATGGTGCTCCGCAATCTCTCTGCGGTAAGGGGCAGCGAGGTTCGATTCAGCATCAAGACCTCGACCACGGTCGCGGGGGTGAGAGGGACGTGCTTTTTCGTGAAAGTCGAGGACCCCGACAACACTTTCATCTGCTGCTGCAATGGCGCCATCCGCCTGGAGGGTGACGGGGGAGCGTTCTCGCAGAACCTTACATCGCCCCATCACCAGGAGGTGCGCGTGACGCGCGCCCCGACCGGTCTTTCCGTCGGCGCCGCCCCGATGCTCTACCATTCCGACGGAGATGTCGAGGCGATCGCCGCACGAATCGGCGAGAAGATCGACTGGACAAAGGTGGACCGCCAGCCCTGATCCCTCCCCCGTCACGAGGGGGTATAGGAAACGATCTCCCCTGCGGCCTGGTTTGTCGCGAAGATACGGTCGATGCCCTCATGACGCGCGATCAGCATGTTCGCTGCGCCGGCGCCGGGGTCGATCACATGCCGTCGGGGACTGGCAACGCCTTTGGAGCGGCCCGACAGGGGTGCATCGAATTCGAACAGGAGGAGATCACGGCTCCCCGCCCGGTTGCTGACCAGGATTGTGCGCACCCCGTTGAGCATTCCGGCCAGCAGGCAATGTCCGAATTCGAGCTCCGTTTCCCATGCCAGCTGCCATCGGCTGCGGACCCGCTTGTAGAGACGGGCGGAACTGCCGTGGAAGGGCTCGATAGTGATCAGCTCCTCGGTGCCGTCGCCGTCGATATCCGCAACGGCAATCTCGCTGACTTCCCGGCCCAGGACCTGCTGGAAATGCCAATCGTCTCCGCCGGAGTCGAGATCCGCCGCGAAGAGGCCCTCCGTGCCGGAAACCAGCACCGAGGGTCTGCCCATGAAGCGCGCGACAAGGAGGCCGTGATTACGATGAAGGCCTTCGAGAACGGGAGCGAGCTCCCAGCTCTCCCCGCCGGTCCGGGGCACGCGGGAGGCGTAGAGGCTCCCCGGCCTGGACCAGTCGGCAGGGTCGCTCTTGTCGGCGGCGAGAGTTGCCGCGATCAGGAACCGGGACCCGCCGCGTTCGACGAAGTCGATTCGATGCGCGAAGGGAAGCTCGATTATTTTTTCCGCCGCGTTCTCCGGCCCGGGGCCGATCCGGTAGATGCCTCCTGTCTGGAACTTGTAGCCGAGAAAGCACCCCATGATGGCGAACAGGGTATCGGGCCGTTCATTGTCCGCGACGAGCGCCATGCATCCGCCCGGACCGGGCACCATCTCCACCGCCTCCTGAAACGGCGGGCACGCGAGCAGGATCGGGCCGTGATCCTCCGTGGCAGCCACCACGCACCGTTTCCCGTTGCGGACCACGATTCCGAGCGGGTACGGCATATGCAGCTTCGCAAGCGAGTGCTTCCTGAACTCCACCAGGGACGACCTCCCTCTCGGCCCGGGCAGGACCGTGCCGGGCTTGGACACATCCTCCACGCGATTGTATGTTATGGCAAGCGTCTTTGGAGGTCACAATGGCAGCAGGTACCGGATTCGTGGGGCTCGGCATCATGGGACGTCCGATGGCGACGAACCTCGCGAAGAGCTTCCCGGTCATCGGCTACGACGTGGACGAATCCCGATTCCGGGGCATGGCAGGAGTCACGCGGGCAGCCACCCTCGCCGAGCTTGCCCGGCAATGCAGGGCGGTCTGTCTGTCCCTCCCGAGCGCGGCAGTGGTCGAGGAAGTGACGATCGGCAGCCGCGGGCTGGCCGAAAACCTGTCAGCGGGATCGCTCGTGATCGACCTCAGCACGAGCCTGCCCTCGGTTTCCCGGCGCATCGCGGCGCGTCTCGCCGAAAAAGGCATCGAGTTCGCGGACGCCCCGGTCAGCGGGGGGGAAGCCGGCGCAAGAACCGGGGCCCTGGCCATCATGGTAGGCGCATCGGCCGGGACCTTTGCGCGCTGCGTGCCGCTTCTCTCGTCAATCGGGAAATCCGTCGTGCGCGTCGGCGAGGTCGGCGCAGGCGGAGTGGCCAAGCTGGTGAACAACATGATCGTCGCGTCGACATTCGCCGTGATCGCCGAGGGGTTCGCCCTGGCGGCGCGGAACGGCGTCGATCCGCAGGTTCTGTACGACTCGATCCGCGAGGGATGGGCAGGATCGAAGGTGCTCGACGTCAGCGCGGCCGCGATAGTCGCGCGCGACTACACGCCGGGCGGCACGATCGACATGATGGAAAAAGACCTCGGCTATGCGAGAGTTCTCGCCACCGAGGGCCGTGTCCCCATTCCCATGACGGCGGCGGCGCATGAGATCTTTGTCGCCGGCCAGGCGGCCGGGAAGGGCCGCTCCGCGCAGCCGGCCATAATCGAGCTCTGGCGGGACAGAGGAGGCGATGCATGACCATTGCCCTGGGCGCGGATGATGCCGCCTATGGACTGAAAGAGATCATCAAGAGCTACCTCGAAACGCTCCATGTCGACGTGACGGACTACGGGGTATTCGACACCCGTCCCTCGCTGTATCCGGATATCGCCGTGAAGGTGGCGGTTGCGATCTCCGAGGGAAAGCATGAGCGCGGCATCCTCATGTGCGGGACGGGCCTGGGCATGGCCATTACGGCGAACAAGGTTCCCGGCATCAGGGCGGCAACGTGCCACGATACCTATTCCGCCGAGCGCGCCCGCAAGAGCAACAACGCCCAGATCCTGACCATGGGCGCGCGCGTGATCGGGCCCGAGCTGGCAAAGAAGGTTGTCGATGCCTGGCTCGAGTCGGAGTTCGAGGGCGGCGGCTCGGCCCCGAAAGTGCAGCTGATCAACGAGTACGAGAAGAAACTGCATCAAAAATAGGCTGACACGGTTCCAACGGCCGACGGGGAGGTTTGCATGGCTGCGGTCGATGTGCATGAGATTGTCGGACTGATCCTCGACGTGCTCGGGGAGGCGTTCGAGGGTCCGAAGGAGCGATGGAGCTATTTCACGGACAACCGCAGCGATGCGGGCCTGTTCGGCACCCTGGGGCGGCTTGCCGCGGCGGATGCGTCCCGCATCCGGGGGAAGACCAGCATCGCCGCCCACGTGCACCACGTCATTTTCGGACTGAACGCCTCGTCCCGGTGGATCGCGGGGGATCGAACGACACGCAACTGGAAAGAGAGCTGGAGCACCGGCAGCGTGGATGACGAGGAATGGGCGCGCATGCGCGAGAAGCTCAGGGCAAGCTACCAGGACATGCGGAGGGACATCGAGCTGTACGCGAGCTCCAGCAAGGAGTCGATGGGCGGAGTGATCGGCGCCCTGGCCCACGTGGCCTACCACCTGGGGGCAATCAGGCAGAAGGTCTCTTTCGACGCGGCGGCGGGATGAGCCTCGACACGAATCGCAAAGGCGTGCATCATCTCGCGTTATGACGGAAGTCCGCATTGCCGCGCTGGTCGGCGATTTCTATCATGAAGCGGGTCCCCTGCGCACCGCCCTTGAAGCGGCAGCGAAGGGACAGGGCTGCACCATCGATTTTTTCGCCGATCCGGCTGCCGGACCGTGGGACAGGCTCTCGCAGTACTCACTGCTCGTCATGGCGCGGGAAGGCCGGATCGCTCCCCGCGAGTCCAATGCGGTGTGGAATACGGAGCGCCACGAGCGTGCCATTGCCGGGTTCGTTGCGGCAGGCGGAGGCCTCGTGGGGCTGCACGCGGGTCTGGCCTATCCCCACAAGGGGATCTATGGCCAGACGCTGCACGGGAGCTTCGCCTACCATCCCGAAGAGCACCCCGTGTTCCGGGTCCGCCCGCTCGACGCGGGACACGTCCTGCTGGACGGCTTCCAGGAGTTCGCCGTACGGGACGAGATGTACTTCATCCGCGTGGATTCCACCCAGACAACGCGGCTGCTCGAGGTCGCTGCTCCGGACTACGGGAGCTCCACTGCTGCCTGGGCGCATGCATACGGAAAGGGCAGGGTCTTCTGCTTCACGCCGGGGCACTACAGCGAAGTGCTGGCGGATCCCGCGTACCTCCGTTTTCTTGCCCGGGGAATCCAGTGGGCCCTGGGGCGCCTCTAGAGCTCCCTCGTCATGTCCGCGGCACACTGGGCGCAGGGCTCGGTCTTCTACCACATCTATCCTCTTGGCCAGTGCGCGGCACCTGAGCGCAACGATTTCATCTCATCCCCGCAGCCGAGAATCGAGACGCTCCATGCCTGGCTCGTGCATGCGCGGCAGCTGGGCGCAAACGCGCTGTACCTGGGGCCGCTGTTCGAGTCATCCACGCACGGCTATGACACGGCGGACTATTTCCGCGTCGATCGGCGGCTGGGACGCAACGAGGACCTCAGCCGCTTCTGCCGCGCGGCGCATGAGGCGGGCATGCGCGTCATCTTCGACGCCGTGTTCAATCATGTCGGGCGGGCGTTCTGGGCCTTCGCGGACCTTCTGCAGAAGGGGAAGAACTCCGCGTACACGGCGTGGTTTCAGGGCGTGGATTTCGGCCGGCGCAGCCCGCACGGCGATCCATTCGCCTACGAGGGGTGGAACGGGCATTACGGCCTCGTGAAGCTCGATGTGCGCAATCCTGAAGTGAAGGAGCATCTCTTTGCCGCGGTGGCGCGGTGGGTGGAGGAGTTTCAGATCGACGGGCTGCGGCTGGATGCCGCCGACTGCATCGACATGGGATTTCTCCAGGAGCTCGCCTCGTTCACCCATCGCGCGTGGCCCGGGTTCTGGCTCCTTGGTGAAATCATTCACGGCGACTACCGGCGGTGGGCAAATCCCGCGACCCTCGACTCCGTCACCAACTACGAATGCTACAAGGGTCTGTATTCCAGCCACGTGGACGACAACTTCTTCGAGATCGCTTATTCGCTGAACCGGCAGTTCGGACCGACCGGGCTCTATCGCGGTCTTCCCCTCTACAGCTTTGCCGACAACCATGACGTGAACAGGGTGGCCAGCTCGCTGAAGGATCCTGCCGACCTGGGCACGCTGTATTGTCTTCTCTTCACCATGCCCGGCGTGCCCTCGATCTACTATGGAAGCGAGTGGGGAATTGCCGGCGTGAAGGACGGCTCGGATCGGCCGCTCCGGCCCGCCCTGGAGCTCCCTGTCGTCGCCCGGGAGAGCCCGCACCGGTGGCTGGCGGAGGTCGTGAAGCGGCTCGCCGGAGTCCGTCACGAGAGTCCCGCGCTGCAGGAGGGCGACTATTCGCAGCTTCACGTTGCGGCACGCCAGATCGCGTTCCTCCGCTGCAGTCCCCGGGAGTCGGTCCTTGTCGCGGTGAATGCGGGCCCGCAGCCCGTGTCCCTGGATTGCGAGGTGCCCCGGCTCGCCGACGGTCCGGTCTTCGACCTTCTGGAGCCGGGGAGGTCGTTCATGGTTTCCCGCGGAAAGATCCGGATAGAAAGCGTTCCTGCCCGGTGGGCGAGGATCCTCAGCACCACGGGCCGTGCGCAGGAGAACAAATGACAGGCGAAATATCACCCCGATACCTGAAGACCATGCTCTCCGCCGCGCGCCGGGCCGGCGCGATCGTGAGACGCCACTACCTTTCAGAGACCCTGGATGTGCGCAAGAAGTCCGGCCAGGGAGACCTGGTGTCCGCCGCGGACCTTGAAGCAGAAGCGGAAATACTCTCGATCCTTCGCCGCGCGTTTCCGGACGCGTCCCTGGTGGCCGAGGAAAGCGGCGGCTCCCATGAGTCGGGAGCGGCTTTCTACGTGGACCCCGTGGATGGGACGCTGAACTTCGTTCACGGGGTCCCCTTCTTCGCCATATCGATCGGCTGCTGGATCGACGGCGCAGGGGCCGCGGGGGTCGTGCTCAACCCGCGGAGCGGTGACGTGTACACCGCCGTGCGCGGGGCAGGCGCGTACAAGAATGGAAAACCGATCAGGGTGTCCGGGGCCCCCTTCCTGAAGGATGCTCTCATCGCCACGGGCTGGCCCTACGACCGGGTCAACCGGGCCCGGCTCTTCGCCGAAATGGACAGGCTCTACGTGGAGTCCCAGGAGCTTCGCGCCCTCGGCTGCGCGAGTCTCGGGTTCTGCCTTGTTGCTGAAGGGGCCTGCGACGGGTACTGGGAGCGGGAGCTCAAGCCGTGGGACATGGCGGCCGGGGCCCTCATCGTCGTCGAGGCGGGCGGGACCGTCTCCTCGCCTGCAGGCGGCGCGTTCGATCTCGGTTCGGGCGGGGTGGCTGCGTCGAACGGCCGCATCCACGCGGAGCTCGTTGCCGCGCTGCGCGCATAACGGACACCGGCCCCCGCGCCTCGCCGGGCCGGGGCCCTATCCGCGGGCCAGCGTGCCGGACCTCCGCATCAGCTCCGCGTTGCGCGCGTAGAGCTCCCGGTACAGGCCGTAGGTCGCGTCGTACAGCGGACGGTGCGCCGGGTCCGGTTGCACCGTTTCCCCCTCACGCAGCCACCGCCGTGCCTCCGAGGTTCCGCTGAACATTCCCACACCGATGCCGGCCAGGAATGCGTCACCGTAGCTCGCCCCGATCTGGCGGGCAGGGACGACCTGCTCGATCCCGGCAATGTCGCTCACGATCCGCAGCCACGCGGGATTCCTGGTGCCGCCTCCCACGGCGAGGATCCGGGAGGCCCGGCACCCCTCGGCCTCCAGGGCCTCGATGTTGTGGCGGATGCTGAAGCCGACCGATTCGAGGACCGCCCGGTAGATGTCCGCCCGGGTGTGACCCAGGGTGAGGCCGAAGATCATGCCCCGCGCGTCCGGGTCGTTCAGCGGCGTACGCTCTCCCGAGAAGTAGGGAAGGACGACCACTCCGCGCGAACCGGGCGGCGACGAGGCAGTGAGCCGGGAAAGGGCCGCATACGCGTTCCCGCCGCCGCTGCGCTCGGCGGCAAGCTCCCCGCCGGCGAAATTGTCCCGGAACCACCGGGTCAGGCTTCCCGCGGTCGCCGTTCCCCCGGCAACGACGAATGTGTCCTTCTCGAGGAACCGCGATGCCCAGAATCCCCTGGGCGCCATGAGGCCTTCCGTCCGGAGAATGAAAAATGTGCTGCTGCCGTACATGAGCATCATGTCGCCCGGCTTTGCCAGCCCCGCGCCCACCGCTTCCGCCGCGGCATCAGCCGTCCCCGTGATGACGGGCGTCCCCGCGGCAAGCCCGGTCTCCCGCGCTGCCTCGCGCGTCACGCGCCCCATCACGCTGCTCGTCCAGGTGGGATCCGGCATCATGTCCACCGGCGCAACGAGCGGCGCGATGCTCTTCGACCATGCTCCTTTTATGGTATCGAAGAAGGGAGCGAAAATCGCCGCGTCATAGATGTCGATGGTACGGGCCCCGGTGAGTCGAAGGTTCAGGTACCCGCTTCCGTTCAGGATCCAGCGCGTGCGCGCCCACACCTCGGGTTCGTGGCGCCGGATCCACATCACCTTGGGCGATGCGGACTGGGAGGAGAGCTGTGTCCCGGTGGCGCGCTCCAGCTCGGCTATCTCTTCCGTTGCCCGGGTGTCGATCCCGTACAGGATGGCCGGCCGCAGCGCACGGCCCTCTCCATCAACGACGACAATGGCGGGAGAGATCGTGCTCACGCCGATGCCCTCGATCGCGCCGGGCTCGATGCCGGTTTTTTTCAGGAGGTCTCCGCAGATGAGCAGGAAATCACGCCACCAGACCTTTTCAGGGTCGTGCTCGGCGCGGCCGGGAGACGGGATGTCGAGGGAATGCTCGACCATGCATTCCGCGGCAACCTCCCCGTCTTCCCTCACCAGCACTCCCTTGGAAGAGAACGTGCCGATGTCGACGCCCAGGAGGAAGCGGCCGCTCATGCCAGCAGGAACTCTCCGTTGCGCAGCACGGGGCGGTCGTCCACGAATACCGTCCCGTCCCTGCGGATATCCTTCACGATGTCCCAGTGAATCGCGGAGGTATTCTTCCCGCCGCATTCGGGATAGGACCTGCCCATTGCCATGTGCATGGTGCCGCCGATCTTCTCGTCGATGAGGATGTCCTTGCAGAACCGGTCCACCGCCATGTTTGTTCCCATTGCGAACTCTCCGACCACGCTGGCGCCTGGATCAGTGGCCAGGACGCGCTTCAGGAAGTCCTGGTTCGTGGAGGAAGTGGCATCCACGAGCCGCCCCTTCTCGAAGCGAAGGCGTATGTCGTGCACCAGTCGTCCGCTGAGAACGCCGGGGAACTCGAAGTAGATCTCCCCGTCCATGCTGTCTTCCACCGGCGCGGTCATGATCTCCCCGTCCGGCATGTTGATCCTTCCGTCCGCGGCCTGCCAGGTCCTCCCGGCCGTGGAGAAACGCAGGTCGGTTTCCTTCCCGGTGACCCGGACCCGGCTTCCCTTGTCGAGCTGCCGCGCCCAGCGGCGCCATTTCTCCGCCTCGGCCTTCCAGTCCAGGAGGGAGGCGTTGAAGAACATCTCGGTGATGGTTTCCTCGTCGCACTCCGCCTGCTGGGCGAAGGACGCGTTGGGAACCCGCACGAGGCACCACCTGGTCTTCTCCCAGCGCATGCTGGAGATTTTCCCCATGGCCTTCTGGTTGAGGGAAAGCCTGTCCGCGGAAATATCGTCGTGCTCGTGGAGGTTGGAGGCGCCCCGCAGGCCGATGTACACGTCGGCCCACTCCATGCCGTGCGCCTCCATCTCGGGAACCCAGGCGAGCTGCTCGGTGCTGCCGTGCTTCAAGAGCTGGTGCCGGAGGCCTTCGCTCAGGAAAAGCACCTGGGGGTATGCGCCTGCCTTGATCGCCGCCTCGTAGACTCCGCGGACAAGGGGATACGACTCCACCTCCCCCATGGCGATCATGACCTTCTCTCCCGGCTTCACTTCCACGGACCAGTTCACCAGGAGCTCGCCCAGCCGGCGCCAGCGCGCGTCCATGTTTTCAGCGCCCCCCCCGGATTTCCTTCACCTTCTTCATGAACTCCTTCACGCGCGACGCGTCCACGTCGTTCCAGATGTAGCCGTCCCGCTTGAACGTGGTGCCCACGACGGCGCCGTCCGCCATTGCGAGCTGCTGCGCGATATTCTCCAGGCGCACTCCCGTGTTTGCGAACACAGGGGTTTCAGGGACGGTCTCCTTCACCTGCTTCAGGGTGTCTGTGGAGGTGGCGACGCCGGCCACCAGGCCGGAGACACACAGCGCGTCCGGCCGATGATTGAACACGGTGGAGCGGGCGATGTCGGCGGGGGTGCGGTTGCCCAGGTAGGAGGCGGCCTCGGGAACGATGTTGAACAGCAGCTTCACCTTTTCACCGTGGATGTGGTGCTGGTGACGGATGATCTCGCCGGTATTGGTGTTCCACAGGCCGAAATCGCTCGCATACACTCCGCTGAAAATCTCGCGCACGAAAAGCCCTCCGACGGCCACGGCGAGGTCGATGGATGCCGTGGGGTCCCAGAGCACGTTCACCCCGTAGGGGACCTTTATCTCGCGGCGGAGCTCGCCGATGATCCGTGCCATCGTCACGTACGTGATGGGCTCCACTTTCGTCAGGTAGGGCAGGCTCTGCTCGTTCGAGAACATGACCGCGTCGACCCCGCCGTCCTGCAGCGCGTTGAGGTTCTTGCGCGCGCACTCGACGATCCAGTCCACGCCCTTTTCGTGCTTGTACCCCGGGTCCCCGGGCAGGGGTTCCAGGTGGCACATTGCGATGATCGGCTTCTGCACGCCGAACATGTCCTTCAACCAGCTCATGGTGATTCCTCCGGTATGCCCCACAGTAGTCTCCCCGCGTCGAAGTAGTCAAGAATAGTCGGGAGAACTATAGTTGCCGGAAGAGGAGACCGCGCATGAAATACCGAAGACTGGGAAACACGGGAGTCATCGTGAGCGAGGTGGCGCTGGGCTCGATGCAGTTCGGCGGCCGCATGAACATGGGAAACCTCGGCCAGGAGGCCACGACGAAGATGGTCAAGCTGGCCCTCGACCGCGGGATCAATTTCATCGACACGGCGGACGTGTACAGCCTCGGTGAGAGCGAAACCCTCCTGGGCAATGCCCTGAAGGGCGTGCGGGAGGAGATCGTCCTGGCCACGAAGGTACGCCTCCCCATGAGCGAGAACTTCAACAGGAGCGGCGCCACGCGCGTGAACATCATGCGGGGGATCGAGTCGAGCCTGAAGCGCCTGCAGACCGACCACGTCGACCTCTACCAGGTGCACGGGTGGGACAGCAACACGCCGCTGGAGGAGACCCTGCGGAGCCTGGACGACGTGGTGCGCCAGGGGAAGTCGCGCTACATAGGGTTGAGCAACCACCTCTCGTGGCAGGCGGCGGTTGCGGTCGATATGCAGGAACGCATGGGGCTGGAGAAGTATGCCACCGCGCAGATGTACTACAGCCTCGTGGGCCGGGGTCTCGAGCACGAGTTCCAGTCCTATGCGCAGTACGCGGGCCTCGGGATCCTCGTCTGGAGCCCGCTTGCCGGCGGGTTCCTCGCGGGCAAGTACGGGCGCACGAATCCTCCGCCTTCCGGGACCCGATTCGCGGAGGCAGGCCAGTTCGTGCCCTTTGACAAGGAAATCGGCTACCGGGTCGTGGATGCCCTGAAGAAAGTGGCCGACCGGAACGGGGTGAGCCCTGCCCGGGCCGCCCTTGCCTGGGTGCTGGCGCGTCCCGCGGTCTCCAGCGTGATCATTGCCGCGAGGAAGCCGGAGAACCTCGAGGACAACATCAAGGCAGTGGACCTTCGCCTCTCTGATGAAGACACGAAGCTCCTGGACTCCGTCTCCGATCCCGGAACGCCCTACCCGAAATGGATGATGCTCCAGCTCGACGCGGCGGAGGATCCGCGGCCGAAGGTGCTGCATCCCGAGCGCTACGCGGATGGAGGCCCCTGGAAGGACCTGCGCGGCACGAAGTGGTCAGGGTAGCCCGGGCCGGGAAGCAAACGGCGCGGGGAGAGACAGCGGCCCAGGCGTCAGCGGGCCGCTGCCAGTTTCTCTTCGGGAAGAACCGCCCGCTGGAGCAGGCGCGAGTTGACGAGGTAGGTCCAGGGCGACCAGCTCGTGGTGACCCGGACCCTGCCGGCCTCCGGGCCCTGGCTCACGGTGAGCGAATACTTCTTCCCCTCGAATGTGGCCACGGAAATGTCGAGCCGCCCGGCTTCTCCCGAAAGGGGCGGGCCTCCTGGATTCTCCGCGAAATCCATCCCCTCCAGCATGGCCAGGGCGTTCGACATGGCGCCGGCAGTGATCCGGTCCGCGGGCTTCTCCGGGCTTCCCACGACCCATTGGTCCTGCTTTTCCGCCGAGGGTCTCTTCAGCGTATAGCCGCCGCGCAGCACTCCGGCCTCGTGCAGCGCGAGATTTCCGCTCACCGTGACTGCCGCCACTGTCGTGCCCTGCACGTCTTCGGGCAGAACGTGGAGCTCGAACCAGTAGGAGCGCTCCTGGGCCAGGAAGAACGCGAGGGACCCCCGCGCAAGGAACACCGGCGCCTGTCCGCGCACCTGCACATAGTCGGCATCCCCGCTGGGGCCGCGCTTGCCCACGAGCAGCGCGGCGTCCGGCGCACCCGCCTGGTGGAGAACCAGCAGCCGCACCGCGTCAGGAGAAAAGCCCAGCTCGGAGAGATGCCGCGCATCGCTGCTCACGAGGTTCGTCCGCCGGAGACCCGCAACGGCGCGGAGGAAAGTCGCAATCCTGTCCGCCGACGCAGGATACGCGCGTGCGCCGGACCGGGCCTCCCAGCCGTTTGCCCCTTTCCGGAGGCTGATCCTGGTTTCCCCGTTCATGATGATCTCGATGCCGTCCACCTTCGGCGCGCTGACACCCGGCAGGACAGGGCGGCCCGATGTCCTTGCCTGAACCTGGTCCGGCGAGAAGAGGATCCCGAGCACGAGCAGGGCAAGGAGGCCGGCCAGGACGCCGCAGAGCGCAACCAGGCGCGCGTGAAAGCTCATGGCGCGTTCTTCTCCTTCCGCCGCATCCTCCACAAGAGGCCGAAGAGCACGACGGCAAGGGGAACGACAACGACGTTCAGCAGCTCCGCTCCGAGCATGAGCCGTGAGCGCCTCACCGGTTCCTGGATACGGTCGAGCTTCCCCTCCGTCGTCGCCCGCGTCTTGATGGACAGCAGGTCGGAGTTACCGGAGAGCCACAGGACCGCGTTCTCGACGAAAAGCACATTCGACAGGCTGTCCGAAAACTGCATGAGGTCGGTGAGAAAATCGTCGTCGCCGACGACGATCATTCGTGTCGGGACACTCTGCCGCGCGGCGGCAAAATGGGAAGGGAAGGTTCCGCTCAACGCAAAGGCGAGCGGGAACTGCCCGTGCGTGACGCCGCCCTGGGGAACCTTGTAGGGATTCACGATGAAGGGCTCCCTCTGGACCCATGCCGAGGGGGTCGTCCTGACGAGCGGCTCCGCGCGCACGCCGGACCGCGGCAGGGGAGACAGCGCCACCGGCCACAGCAGGTCGAGGCCCGTAAAGCGCGCCGTGATCGGGTTCTCGGCGGAAACGTAGGGGCCCTGGATCGAAACCCATGGGGGATACTTTCCGATCGTCTCCCAGCCTATCTGCCCGTTGGGTTTCTGCTGGGGAAGCCGGTAGTCCCGGGCAGCGGTATCCATGATCATGTCACGGCCCACCTGCAGCCCGTAGGACTCGATCATGTCGAGGAGGGAAGAGGTCCCCACCGAGCGCGCGGTGAACGAGGTGGCAGTCTGCACGCGCAGCCCTTTCACGGCGAAAAGGACTTTTCCGCCGTTCATGATGTAGGTCTCGAGGGGGCGAAGCTCCTGCGCGCCCCACTGCGTCCCTCCTGCCACGAGCAGCACGTCCACCTCGGGAGGGATCGGGTCGCCGGGGAGGTACTCATGCAGCGAATAGTCGCGCGAGAGCCCGGTCTGCAGGGTGTCGAAGTCATTGTGAAGCGACTTATCCGGCTCCCCGACGATCACCCCCACGACGAGCCGGCGTCCGGCGAGCACTTTCCGTACGGCGAAGCTCAGGGAATACTCCAGCCCGTCCGGCGAGAAGACGGCGGGGAGCGACGTGTAGCGGTCCAGGTAGTCGATGGCGATGCCCGAGTAGACGTCCGCCGTGCGCTGCTCGTTCTGCTGGATGACCTGGATCTGCTGGGGGAGGATCCCGAAGCGCCGCGCGCTTTCCCCGTGCCCCGTTTTGCCCGGGTCCAGGACGGTCACGCTGACCTTGCCCCGCGACTCGGCGGCGTACTCCTGCAGCAGATCAATGACCCGGCCCGGGGACGGAGACAGCGAACGGAGCGTGTCACTGAGGAAATAGGTCAGGTGAACCTGCTCGGGGATCCCGCGAAGGATCTCCCGGGAGACCGGGGAAATCGAGTATGCCTTGCTGCGCGTGAGGTCCAGGCGCACGAACCAGCGCGCTCCATCCGCCAGCACGAGCACAAGGCACAGGGCCACGAGCAGCATCACCGCTATTTCGCGTGTTCTCCGACGCATGCCGGCTCCTACCGGAAACGCCGCATGAGAAGCACCTTGGTGGTGAAATAGAGGAACCCCGCCGCGAGCACCACGAAATACAGGACGTCCCGCGTGTCCAGAACCCCCTTGCTGAAGCTGTCGAAGTGAAAATCGAAGGAGACCCATGAAAAGACCGACGCGAGCCAGCCGGGAAGCACCGCCACGGCGGGGATCTGCCCGATCATCGTGATGACGAGCATGAAGGCCACGCCGAAAAGGAACGCCGAGATCTGGTTCGCCGAGAGGGCGGAGACGAACTGCCCGGCGGCGATGCCGGCACAACCCAGGAGCAGGACGCCCAGGTATTCCATCGCGACCTGAGCCGGCTCGAAGGCGCCGAACGGCAGCAGGGACAGGGGCAGGGGAAGGGTGAGGACGACGAGCACGAGAAGGAGGATGACCGCGGCGGCGAATTTGCCCGCAACGAGCTCCCGCTCGCGCACCGGAAGCGTGAGGAGGATCTCCGCCGTTCCCTGCCGGCGCTCTTCGGCCCAGCTCCGCATGGTGAGGGCCGGCAGGAGCATGATGAACACGATGGGCCAGAGGGAGAAGTAGCCGCGAAGCGATGCGGTGTCCTGCGCGAAAAACTGCTGGGCGTAGAAGAACCACGCTGACGTCACCACGAGGAAGAAGACCACCACGATGAAAGCGACAGGCGTGGTGAAATAGGCACGCAGCTCGCGCCGCGCGATCGCGGCGACCCTATACATCGCGGCCTCCACCGGTGAGCCGGGCAAAAAGGTCCTCGAGCCGGGCCTTTTCGGTCCTCATGCCGAGGATCTTGCACCCGTGTGCCACGGCCCAGTCATACACCGCCTCGGAGGGATCCGCACCGGGGGCCACGTCCAGGTCCACCTCCACCCTGTCCTCGGGCATTGTCCGCACGGCCGTGACGGCACGGACTCCCTCCAGGGTCTCAAGCGTCCTGGCCGTGGACTCCGCGAGCCGTCCCTTGAATGAGACGCTGAGCACCTTGCCTTCCTGCATGCCGCGCGCGATCTCCTCCGGGGTTCCCTGCGCGATGAGCCTTCCCGCGTTCATGATGAGCACGCGACGGCACAGGGCCTCCACTTCCTGCAGGATGTGCGTGGAGAGGATGACGGTCTTTTCCCTTCCCAGGTTCCTGATCAGCGCCCTGATCTCCACGATCTGGTTGGGGTCCAGGCCGGACGTCGGTTCGTCCAGGACCAGGACGGCCGGGTCGTGGAGAATGGCCTGCGCGAGACCCACTCTCTGCCGATACCCCTTCGAGAGCCGCCGTATCAGGCGCGGAAAAACCTCCGACAGGCCGCAGGCCTCGACGACGAGCTCCCGCCGCTGGGCCCGCCAGGCGCCCGAGAGACCCCGCGCATCCGCGATGAACGAGAGGTACTCGCTCACCTTCATGTCCTCATACAGGGGGGCATTCTCCGGCAGGTATCCCACGGCCTGTCGGACGAGATGGGGCTGGGTGAGCACGTCGTGCCCATCCACGCGCGCCGCCCCCTCGGTGGGGAAGTGGTAGCAGGTAAGGATGCGCATGATGGAGGTCTTGCCCGCCCCGTTGGGGCCGAGCAGGCCGATGACCTGGCCCTTCTCGACACGGAACGAGACTCCCTTCACCGCCTCGAAGGGGCCGTACCGCTTTACCAGGTTGTCCGCTTCGATCATGCCGGGCCGGAGATGTGGTCGGCGAATCCCTGGAGGATGTAGATGCAGGCCACTGCGCCGGGATCTTCACGGCCCTTCGACTGCTCCTGGTAGTACGCAAGCCTGCCGTGCTGGGCGATCATCTCCTTTGCCTGCTCGCGGCCCTGCGCGGCGGCGGCCTTGAGCTTGCGGAATGCCTCGGGCAGATCGGCACCGGAAGAGACCGCCGCAGTAAGCGCCTGGGAGGCGGGAAGGAGCACGTCCACGATGGTCTTTTCACCCGGTTTCGACTTCCCGCGCTGCATGATCCCGGAAGTGAAGGCTTCGAAGAAAGCCGCCATCTCGGCGCCGCCCAAACCGGTTTTGCCCATCACGGCCTTGCCCCCGGACATGAAGCCGGTGGCCACCAGGGTGCCCATCGTGGAGGGTGCGGCCCGGGCGATTGCCATCCCGATCTTCATCAGGAGCTTGCCCAGGTCCGTCTCGTCCGTCTTGCCGGCCTCATCCCGCGCCGCGGAGAACCCCTTCTCCATTGTGAGGCCCAGGTCACCGTCCCCCATCGCGCTATCCAGCCGGATGAGCTCCTCTTTCTTCTCCTCCATCAGGGCGGCAATGGCCGACACGATGGTCTTGATATCCTGGGTTCCGAGAGAGCTCATGTCGACAGCTGTACCTGCTCGAAGAACGGCGTGCGCGCCGGCCGGGCCAGGAGCTTCTTCAGCTCGTCATCCAGCTTCAGCAGCGAGATGGACGCCCCGGCCATCTCCAGGGACGTGGCGAACTCACCGACGTAGACGTGGAACACCGAGATCTTCTTCTCCTTCAGGATGAGACCGACCTTGCGATAGATGAGGTAGAGCTCTTCCTTCGGCGTGGCGCCCAACCCATTGATGAGGACCGCCACCTCGGAGCCCGCTGCAAAGGGAAGGTCGCTGAGCACGGGCCCCATCATCTCTTCCACAATGGCGTCTACCTTCTTCAGCGCCCCCCGGCGGATGCCCGGCTCCCCGTGGATGCCCATCCCGATCTCCATCTCGTTCTCCCCCAGGGAGAACTGCGGCGTGCCGACCTCCGGCACGATGTTCGGGGAAAGCGCGACCCCCATGGTCCGTACGTTGGCCCCTGCCTTCTCCGCGACGCGCTTCACTTCGGCAAGCGGCGCGAGGGTGTCCGCCATGGCCCCGGCGCACTTGTACAGGAAGAAGATCCCCGCCACGCCCCTGCGCTTGCCCTCCTGGCCCTTCGGAGCAGAGGCCACGTCCTCGGCACCCACGACCTGCTCGACCGTGATATCCTCCATGCCCGCCATGTCCCGGGCCATGTCGAAGTTCATGATGTCCCCGCCGTAGTTGCCGTAGATGTACAGCACGCCGGCCCCGCCGTTGATGGCCCGGGTGACGTTGTGCATCTGTTCGGCGCTGGGAGACTGGAACACCCCGCCCACCGAACAGCCGTCCAGCATGCCCTGGCCCACGTAGCCCAGGAACAGGGGCAGGTGGCCCGAGCCGCCCCCGGTGGCGATCCCCACCTTGCCCTTCTTCGGCGCGCCGGCGCGCACGATGCAGCGGCGGTCCCCTGCCGTGAAGGCGAGCTGGTCGGGGTGCGCAAGCAGAATGCCTTCCAGCATCTCGTCGACAAAGTGCTTCGGCTCATTGAGGAACTTCTTCATGGAGGCCTCCTTTGTTCAGCCTGCGACGCGGGAATTGTACCGCCGCGGATTGAAATGTCAACGAGGAATGTCGCCAGGAGCTGCCGTGCGAATGTCGCCAGGAGCGACCGTGCGAATGCCGCCGGGAACGCCCGTGCCGCGATGTTCGGCGGCCCGTTCAAGGTTCCGCCGGACGCTCTGCCGGTCCACCAGCTCTCCTGCGATCATCACCTTGGAGCCGGGCTTCTGGGGGTTTTCTATCCTCTCCTTCAACAGGAGTACGGCAGTCGACCCGATCTCCTTGTTCGACACGCGGATCGTGGTGAGCGGAGGATCGTGGTGAGCGGATGCGGGAAGGTTGTCGAAGCCGATCAGCGAGATGTCCCCGGGCACCCGGCAGCCCGCCTCGCGGAGCGCGCGGGCAACTCCCAGGCAGACTATGTCGTTGCAGCAGAACAGCCCTTCGGGAAGTCGTCTCCCCGAGGAGAGCAGGGATGAAAAATCCCGGTATGCGCCTTCGTATGTCGAGTCGACGGGGAAAATGAGCTCTTCGTCGACGCTCCGTCCCAGCGCAGCCAGGGACTTCCTGAATCCCTCCTCCCGGATGCGAAAGTTGACCACGTTGACGGGAGAGGACACCATCCCGACGGTCCTGTGCCCCGTCTGCACGAGCCGGGAAACGGCGAGGTAGACGGAGTCGAGATTGTTCATGTCCACGAAATCGTAGGGCAGGAAATCGTGGAACGTGTCGAGAAACACGACCGGCCTCTGCGTGGAAGCTATTGTGTGAATGTCATCCGCTGAAAGCTCCGTGCCCAGGACCAGGAAACCCGCGACATCCTGCTGGTCCATCTGGTAGGTGATGTCATTGATGGTCGTGCCTGCCGAGGCGGAAGAGAACTCGACCCGGAGCTGCACGTCCTTGGCCTTGTGCGTGATCCCGTCGATGTAGTCGGCAATGAATACGTTGTGGTTTTCGTTCAGCGTGTGCCCGTGCCTGATCAGCTTGAGGAGCTGCACCGTGCCGCGCATCAGCGCGCGCGACGGTCGCTTCTTGTATCCCACTTCCCGCACTATCCCCAGGATTCTTTCCCGCGTTCTCTTGCTCACGCCTTGGCGATTGTTGAGCGCGAGAGACACGGTGGCGGCGGACACCCCGGCCTGCTTCGCAATACTTACTATGTTCATGCCTCGGTTATACCACACCTTTTTAATTAAAAACAAACCATATTTTAGTTCTTCTGGACAATCACGCCTATTCTCCTATCATCTTGCATAATAAATAATTACTCGATCAACCCGGCGCCAGTTTCGAATTTGCCTGGTTTTTTTTGCCAAAATGTCCGTTATTAACAAACCGCTGCACGCCGCTCTTTAGCTAATATTAATCTTGACAACAACAGGAAACGGCCTGATAATTCTGCCCGAATGATGGGCAACGACTCGCCCGGCAGGGAGGCTCGTTTCCCTCGAAATCCCTGAGTAAGGAGGCTTTTGTATGAGGAGATTCCTTGTCATTCTCGCATCGCTCCTCTTCATTTCAACCCTGGCATTTGCCTCGGGTGGAGGTGAAAAGGGCGCGGCGGCCGGCGGCAAGCAAAAGAGCATTGTGATGGTGGTGAAGCTTGAAGGCGTCGCCTGGTTCGACAATATGCGGACCGGCATCACGGCCTTCGGCAAGGACTATCCCGACATCACCGCCTCCCAGACCGGCGGCGCCACGGCGGACCCCGCTGTCCAGGCCAAGATCATCGAAGACCTGACGGCCAAGGGCGTCAACGCCATCCTCGCGGTTCCCAATGATCCGGCATCGCTCGTCTCGGTTTTCAAGAGGGCGAACGACGCAGGCATCTTCACTCTCACCCATGAAGCGTCCGTTCAGCAGCAGGTCAGCTACGATGTCGAAGCCTTCGACAACACGGCCTACGGCAAGCACATGATGGACGTCATGGCGAAGTGGATGGGAAACAAGGGCATGTGGCAGCCGTTCGTCGGGCACCTCACCTCCACGACGCACAACCAGTGGGTGGACGGAGAAGTGGCGCAGGCCAATGCGATGTATCCCGGCCTGAAGACGGCAACTGACCGCATCGAGGAGCAGGAGAACCAGCAGATCTCGCACGACAAGACCCTCGAGCTGCTGAAGACCTACCCTGACCTGAGGACGGTCATGGGGAGCGCCATGAGCACCGTGCCCGGCGCCGCCCAGGCAATCACGGAGAAAGGCCTCATCGGCAAGGTGGCCGCGTTCGGCACCTGTCTCCCCTCGGTCGCCGGTGACTACATCAAGAGCGGCGCGGTCATCTCCATCCATTTCTGGGTCCCCGCGGACGCCGGCTACGTGACGGCGCGCGCGGCCTATGAGCTGCTGAAGGGAAACAAGGTTACCGAAGGCATGAACATGGGCAAGCCCGGCTATGAGAAGGTCACGCTCAAGAACAACGACTCCGGCGTGCCGGTCATCTACGGCGCGGCGTGGGTGGACGTGAACAAGGACAACCTGAAGGACTGGGTCAATCCCGACGGGAAGTACAAGCTGTAACCCGACCTTTCGTTAGAATCGCGGGTTGATCGGTGCCGCATTCTCGTGCGACTATCCGGTCAACCCGTTTTTTTTCTGGGGGAAGCATGGCAGACGTGTTTCTCGAGGTGCGCCGCATTTCCAAGGCGTACGTCGGCGTGCAGGCACTCAACGAGGTGAGCCTTTCCATCGGGACCGGCGAGGTGCACTGCCTCGTGGGAGAGAACGGCTCGGGCAAGTCGACGCTCATCAAGTGCATCGGCGGCGTGGTGACGCCGGATTCCGGGCAGATCGTCATCAACGGCCGGGCGCACGAGCACCTCGAGGCCATCGATGCGATCCGCGAGGGGATCCAGATCATCTACCAGGACCTCTCCCTGTATCCCAACGTGACGGTGGCGGAGAATATTTCCCTGAACCAGTTCGTCGAGCGCCGCGCGAGCTTCGTGAACTGGGCGGAGGTGCGCGCCATCGCGGCCCGGGGGCTCGCGGAGATCGAGGAAGAGATCGACCTGGACGCCCTCGTGCAGAACCTGCCGGTGGCGAAGCGCCAGGTCGTGGCCATCACCCGCAGCCTCACCCAGGGCGCAAAGCTGATCATCATGGACGAGCCGACCTCGGCCATCACCCGCCAGGACGTGGACCATCTCTTCTCCGTCATCGCGCGGCTGAAGCAGAAGGGGATCTCCACGCTGTTCATCAGCCACAAGCTGAGCGAGGTCTTCGAGATCGCGGACCTCGTCACCATCCTCCGGGACGGGAAAAAGGTAGGAGACTACCCTGCCGGAGAGCTGGACGACCAGAAGCTCACCTTCCTCATGACGGGGCGGAACATCCAGTACACCCCCTACCGTTTTTCGAAGGAGAGGCAGGAACAGGCCCCCCTGCTCGAGGTGCGATCCTTGAGCCGGCGGGGGCACTTCCAGGATGTGAGCTTCTCCCTGCGGGCCGGGGAGATACTCGGCCTCACGGGTCTCATCGGATCGGGCCGCACCGAGCTTGCCCTTGCCCTGTTCGGGCTGAACCGCCCGGACTCGGGAGAAGTCCTTCTGCACGGGAAGCCGGTGCACATCGGATCCCCCGAGGACGCGGTGAGGCTGGGCATCGGTTATCTGCCCGAGGACCGGCTCACGCAGGGGCTGTTCATCAGCCAGTCCATCGGAGACAACATCGTCATCACCGTGCTGAAGAAGCTGCTCGCGTTCCTCGGGCTGCTCGACCCCGCCCGGGTAAGGAAAACACAGGAGGGGTGGATCTCGGAACTGAAGATCAAGGCCCCGTCGGTGCGGGTACGCGCGTGGAGCCTCTCGGGGGGCAACCAGCAGAGGGTGGTCCTGGCGAAGTGGCTGGCCACCGAGCCGAAGGTGTTCATCCTGGACGGGCCGACCATCGGAATAGACATCGCCTCGAAGAGCAACATCCACGAGATCATCCGCTCCCTCGCGGAGAAGGGGATCGCCATCATCGTGATCTCCGACGAGATCCCGGAGATCCTGCACAGCTGCAACCGTGTCCTCGTGATGCGCGAGGGGCGGCTGGAAAAGGAGGTCCCTGACGTCGCCGCCGTCGGGGAGGCGGAGCTGCTCTCTGTCGTCAGCGGAAAGCTCTCCAACGGGATGGCGCGCCCATGAGATTGTCACCTGCGGTGGCCGCGGGTCTCCTGCGGCGCAACGAGTTCTACCTGCTCCTGGTGATCGTGGTGTTCTCCGCGGCCATCACGATCGTGAACCCCGCGTTCCTCACCGTGGAGAACATGTTCGACCTGATCCGCTCCAGCGCCGGCATGGCCATTCTCGCGGTGGGGTTCTTCGTCGTCCTCCTCTCCGGCGGGATCGACGTCTCCTTCCCCTCCGTGGCAATCGTGGCGCAGTACATCACGGTGAATGCCATCATCTCCCTGGGCGTCGACAACCTCTGGCTCGCCTTCGCCATCTCCAGCGCCATCGGGATTGCATTCGGCGCGGTGAATGCCTTCTTCATCTCGGTCTTCCGGATCCCCACCTTCATCGTGACGCTGGCCACGATGAACATCTTCCACGGCGCAATGCTCGAGTTCGTCGGCACCAAGGCGGTCAACGCGGGCCAGCTTCCCAACTGCTTCAAGGGCTTCGGGCTCGCCGACATCCTCTCCCTCCCGCGTGCCGACGGGACAACGTACGGGCTGTCCGTGTTCTTCCTCGTGCTCGTCGGTGTGATCCTCGTCACCTGGGTGATCCTGAAATACACCGTGCTGGGAAGGGCCATCTACGCCATGGGCGGCAACATGGAGGCGGTCAAACGCTCGGGGTACAACATCCGCCGCACCCAGTTCTTCATCTACTGCTACGTCGGGCTGCTCGCCTCGATCATGGGGATCATCCACGTGTCTCTCATCCGCTACAGCAACGCGACGTACATCATCGATTCGGAGCTCCTCCACGTCATCGCCGCGGTCGTCCTGGGCGGGGCGAGCATCCTCGGGGGGTCGGGGACCCTCACGGGGACGCTCCTCGGGGTCGTGATGATCTCCATACTGGAGAAGAACCTCGTGCTCCTCGGGCTGTCCTCCTACTGGCAGCAGTTCTTCGTCGGCCTGATCATCGTGCTCGGAGTGAGCATCACCCACATCCAGAAGCGGATCCAGAGCCGCCGCTCCCTCGCCCTGGCGCGGGAGTGAGCATGGCGCCCGGGATCCGGCGGAGGCGCGCGTGAACACGAAGCTGTCGAACAACCTGACCCTCTTCTGCATCTTCATCGTGGTGACAGGGATCATGTCCGTCTTCCTGCCCGCGCAGTTCATGACCCTGCGCAACTTCACTTCCATGGGCCTGCAGTTCCCCGAGTACGGCCTGCTCGCCCTGGCGAACATGCTGGCCATGATCACCGGCGGCATCGACCTGTCGGTCGTCTCTATTGCGAGCCTCTCCGGAGTCCTCTCCGCCTCGTTGCTCTCCCAGCACGCCACCCTCGGCATGCCGGTGGGGACGGTGATCGTCCTGGGCATCCTCATCGCCCTCGTCGTGTCCGTCCTCTGCGGGCTGCTGAACGGGGTGATCATCGCCTACATCAGGGTGCCGGCGATCATCGCCACCCTGGGAACCCAGGGCCTTTTCCTCGGCATCTCGATCATCATCACAAAGGGTCACGGCATCGGCGGTTTCCCGCCGGCATTCCTGTTCATCGGCAACGGCTCCCTGCTCGGGATGCCGACGCAGTTCGTCATCTTTGTCGTGATCGCGCTCCTTGTCGGTCTCGTGCTCACCCGCACACCGCAGGGCTTCTCCATGCTCATGTACGGCTCCAGTCCCCAGGTGGCGCGCTTCTCCGGCATCAACAACGAGATGGTCCTCATCAAGACCTATGCGCTCACCGGCCTTCTGGCAGGGGTGGCCTCCCTCATCATCATATCAGGGGTCAACTCCATCCGGCCCGGCTACGGCTCGGACTACCTCCTGCTCTCCATTCTCATCGCTATTCTCGGCGGCACGGACCCGGTCGGCGGATTCGGCACGGTGCTCGGTCTCACCCTGGCCATCTTCATCATGCAGGCCCTGCAGAGCGGTCTCAACATCCTGAGCTTTTCCCCGTTCATGAAGAAGTTCATCTGGGGACTCCTCCTTCTCCTGGTGATGGTTTTCCACTACTACCGGCGCCTGTACGCGCAACGGCGCACCGTGCGCAAGTCCGCGGCGCAAAATCCGCCGGGTACGTCGCCGCCGAAGCAGGCTCTCAACGGGCAGTCAACGGCCTGAGGCTGATGCAGTGAAACGATACGTCCTGGGTATCGATGCAGGCACAGAGAGCTTCCGGGCAGGTGTATTTGACGCGTCGGGAAAATGCCTCGGCTTCGGCGTGAGCCCCAACAAAACCGTCCATCGCCACCCCGGCTGGGCCGAGCAGAGCCCTCGTGACTGGGATTCCGCCCTGGTTGACTGCATCCGCAGGGCTTTGCAGGAATCGCGCGTCTCAGGGTCGGATATCGGGGGCATCGGCGTGGACGGCACGAGCTGTACCGTGGTGTTCCTGGACGGCGCGGGGGAGCCCCTGCGCGACGCCATCATGTGGATGGATATCCGTGCGGTGAAGGAGGCGGCGGATGCCGCGGCGACCGGGGATCCGGCTCTGCGCTACGTGGGCGGGGGAAATGTCTCCGCGGAATGGTTCCCCTGCAAGACAGCCTGGGTGAAACGCAATGAGCCCGAGGTCTATGCGAAGGCGGCAACCGTCTTCGAGCAGACCGACTGGCTGGCGCTGCGGCTCACCGGTGAGACGACCGCGAATATCGATACAACGACAATCCGGTGGTTCTACAACATCAACGAGGGCGGGCTCCCTGTCTCCCTGTACCGGGCCATGGGTCTCGAGGACCTGCTGAAAAAGGTGCCGTCACGCGTCGTGACGGCACCTTTTCGCCGCAGGTCCTCGTTCATAGCCGGTACAGGGAGACGGCCTCGTTGATGTTGTAGACCGCCTGATTGTCGTTGTATCGATATTCGCGGTCGTTGACCGCTGGCGGCGGCCAGCCACGGTCTGCTCGAAGACGGTTGCCGCCTTCGCGTAGACCTCGGCTCCCGTTTCGCCGCCGGTGTTTGCAGGGGAACCGTACCGCGGAGGCGTTTTCCCCGCCCACGTAGCGCAGGGCAGGATCCCCGGTCGCCGCGGCATCCGCCGCCTCCTTCACCGCACGGATGTCCATCCACATGATGGCGTCGCGCAGGGGCTCCCCCGCGGCGTCAAGGAACACCACGGTACAGCTCGTGCCGTCCACGCCGATGCCGATATCCGACCCTGACGCGCGATTCCTGCAAAGCCCTGCGGATGCAGACCAGGGCGGTCCGGTCACGGGGGCTCTCCTCGGCCCAGAGCGGGGTGGCGATCGACGGTTTTGTTGGGGCTCACGCCGAAGCCGAGGCATTTTCCCCAACGCGTCGAACACCTCCCCGGAAGCTCTCTGTGCCTGCATCGATACCCAGGACGTATCGTTTCAGAATTGCATCAGCCTCAGGCCGTTGACTGCCCGTTGAGAGCCTGCTTCGGCGGCGACGTACTCGGCGGATTCTGCATCGACGTACAGGGCATTTTGCGCCGCGACTGCGCACGGTGCGGCCGTTGCGCGTACAGGTAGTAGTGGAAAACCATCACCAGGAGAAGGAGGAGTCCCCGGATCGAACTTCTTCATGAACGGGGAAAAGCTCAGGATGTTGAGACCGCTCTGCAGGGCCTGCATGATGAAGATGGCCAGGGTGAGACCGAGCACCGTGCCGATCCACCAACAGGGTCCGTGCACGCCGAGAATAGCGATGAGAATGGAGAGCAGGAGGTAGTCCGAGCCGTCAGCACCAGGGCAGGGATGGAGTTGACCCCTGATATGATGATGAGGGAGGCCACCCTGCCGGTGAGCGCATAGGTCTTGATGAGGACCATCTCGTTGTTGATCCCGAGGGCCTGGGGACTGGGGCGTACATGACCATGGAGAAGCCCTGCGGTGTGCGGGTGAGCACGAGACCGAAAGGAGTGCGATCACGACGAAGATGACGAACTGCGTCGGCATCCCAGCAGGGAGGCGTCCCCGATGGAGCAGGAATCCCGGCGGAAACCGCCGATGCCGTGACCCTTTGTGACGATGATCGAGATGCCGAGGAAAAGGCCGACGGAGTTCCCAGGGTGGCGATGAGATGGCCGGCACCCTGATGTAGGCGATGATCACCGATTTTCAGCAGCCCGCAGAGGACGGACACGACGAGGGCGATGAGGATGCCAGGACGATCACCGTCCCCCACCGGCATGCCGAGGGTGGCGTGCTGGGAGAGCAGCGAGGCGGGAGAAGAAGCTCCGGAGAGGCTCGCAATAGAGACGACCGACAGGTCGATGCCGCCGGTGATCATGGCCAGCATGTTCGCCAGGGCGAGCAGGCCGTACTCGGGGAACTGCAGGCCCATGGAAGTGAAGTTGCGCAGGGTCATGAACTGCGAGGGCAGGGAGGACGGACATGATCCTGTCCCCGCGATGGAGGTGGGAGGAGACGGTCTTTTTTCGACGGTTTCGTGTTGGCGCGCACCTCCCACCAGGATCCCGGGCGCCATGCTCACTCCCGCGCCAGGGCGAGGGAGACACGCCCCTATATCCGCTTCTGGATGTGGGTGATGCTCACTCCAAGCACGATGATCAGGCCGACGAAGAACTGCTGCCAGTAGGAGGACAGCCCGAGGAGCACGAGACCCTCCGTATGGAGATCATCACGACCCCGAGGAGCGTCCCCGTGAGGGTCCCCGACCCCGAGAGGATGCTCCGCCCCGCCCAGGACGACCGCGGCGATGACGTGGAGGAGCTCCGAATCGATGATGTACGTCGCGTTGCTGTAGCGGATGAGAGACACGTGGATGATCCCCATGATCGAGGCGAGCAGCCCGACGTAGCAGTAGATGAAGAACTGGGTGCGGCGGATGTTGTACCCCGAGCGTTTGACCGCCTCCATGTTGCCGCCCATGGCGTAGATGGCCCTTCCCCAGCACGGTGTATTTCAGGATCACCCAGGTGACGAGGATCACACCGACGAGCACGAGGAAGAACACGGACAGCCCGTACGTTGTCCCGTCGGCACGCGGAGGGAGAGGATGTCGGCGAGCCCGAAGCCCTTGAAGCAGTTGGGAAGCTGGCCCGCGTTGACCGCCTTGGTGCCGACGAACTCGAGCACTGCGCCGTGGAAGATGTTCATCGTGGCCAGCGTCACGATGAAGGTGGGGATACGGAAGACCGAGATGAAGAAGGCATTCACCGCGCCGAATGCAATCCCGATGGCGCTGGAGATGGCGAAGGCGAGCCAGAGGTTGTCGACGCCCAGGGAGATGATGGCGTTCACCGTGATGTACTGCGCCACGATTGCCACGGAGGGGAAGGAGACGTCGATCCCGCCGGAGAGGAGGACGACGAAGAACCCCACCGCGAGAATGGCCATGCCGGCGCTGGAGCGGATCAGGTCGAACATGTTCTCCACGGTGAGGAACGCGGGGTTCACGATCGTGATGGCCGCGGAGAAAACCACGATCACCAGGAACAGGTAGAACTCGTTGCGCCGCAGGAGACCCGCGGCCACCGCAGGTGACAATCTCATGGGCGCGCCATCCCGTTGGAGAGCTTTCCGCTGACGACAGAGAGCAGCTCCGCCTCCCCGACGGCGGCGACGTCAGGGACCTCCTTTTCCAGCCGCCCCTCGCGCATCACGAGGACACGGTTGCAGCTGTGCAGGATCTCCGGGATCTCATCGGAGATCACGATGATGGCGATCCCCTTCTCCGCGAGGGAGCGGATGATCTCGTGGATGTTGCTCTTCGAGGCGATGTCTATTCCGATGGTCGGCCCGTCCAGGATGAACACCTTCGGCTCGGTGGCCAGCCACTTCGCCAAGACCACCCTCTGCTGGTTGCCCCCCGAGAGGCTCCACGCGCGTACCCGCACCGACGGGGCCTTGATCTTCAGTTCCGAGATCCACCCCTCCTGTGTTTTCTTTACCCGGGCGGGGTCGAGCAGCCCGAGGAACGCGAGCAGCTTCTTCAGCACGGTGATGACGATGTTGTCCCCGATGGACTGGCTGATGAACAGCCCCTGCGTGAGCCGGTCCTCGGGCAGATAACCGATGCCCAGCCTCACCGCGTCCTCGGGGGATCCGATGTGCACCGGCTTCCCGTGCAGAAGGACTTCTCCCGAGTCCGGGCGGTTCAGCCCGAACAGGGCAAGGGCAAGCTCGGTGCGGCCCGATCCGATGAGACCCGTGAGGCCGAGTATCTCCCGGCCCGCAGGGAGAAGCTCACATCCTGGAAGTGCCCCCGGCGGCTCAAGGATCGCACCTCGAGCAGGGGGGCCTGTTCCTGCCTCTCCTTCGAAAAACGGTAGGGGGTGTACTGGATGTTCCGCCCCGTCATGAGGAAGGTGAGCTTCTGGTCGTCCAGCTCTCCGGCAGGGTAGTCTCCGACCTTCTTCCCGTCCCGGAGGATGGTGACGAGGTCCGCGATCTCGAAGACCTCGCTCAGCTTGTGGCTGATGAACAGCGTGGAGATGCCCTTCTGCTTCAGCCGCGCGATGACGGAGAAGAGGTGGTCCACGTCCTGGCGGGTGATGGCCGAGGTCGGCTCGTCCATGATGATCAGCTTCGCGCCCTGGGTGAGGCTGCGGGTGATGGCCACGACCTGGCGCTTCGCCACCGGCAGGTTCTGCACGAGGGCGTCCAGGTCGATCTCTTCCTCGATCTCCGCGAGGCCCCGGGCCGCGATGGCGCGCACCTCCGCCCAGTTCACGAAGCTCGCGCGGCGCTCGACGAACTGGTTCAGGGAAATATTCTCTGCCACGGTCACGTTGGGATACAGGGAGAGGTCCTGGTAGATGATCTGGATCCCCTCGCGGATCGCATCGATGGCCTCGAGGTGCTCGTGCGCCCGGCCGTTGATGACGATCTGCCCGGAATCCGGCGTCACCACGCCGCCGATGCACTTGATGAGCGTCGACTTGCCCGAGCCGTTCTCTCCCGACGAGGCAGTGCACCTCGCCGGTCCCGATGGAAAGGCTCACCTCGTTGAGTGCCTGCACGCCGACGTACGCCTTGGAAATGCGGCGCACCTCGAGGAACACGTCTGCCATGCTTCCCCCAGAAAAAAAACGGGTTGACCGGATAGTCGCACGAGAATGCGGCACCGATCAACCCGCGATTCTAACGAAAGGTCGGGTTACAGCTTGTACTTCCCGTCGGGATTGACCCAGTCCTTCAGGTTGTCCTTGTTCACGTCCACCCACGCCGCGCCGTAGATGACCGGCACAGCCGGAGTCGTTGTTCTTGAGCGTGACCTTCTCATCACCGGGCTTGCCCATGTTCATGCCTTCGGTGACCTTGTTTCCCTTCAGCAGCTCATAGGCCGCGCGCGCCGTGACGTCACCGGCGTCCGCGGGGACCCAGAAATGGATGGAGATGACCGCGCCGCTCTTGATGTAGTCACCGGCGACGGACGGGAGGCAGGTGCCGAACGCGGCCACCTTGCCGATGAGGCCCTTCTCCGTGATTGCCTGGGCGGCACCGGGCACGGTGCTCATGGCGCTTCCCATGACCGTCCTCAGGTCGGGGTATGTCTTCAGCAGCTCGAGGGTCTTGTCGTGCGAGATCTGCTGGTTCTCCTGCTCCTCGATGCGGTCAGTTGCCGTCTTCAGGCCGGGGTACACGGCAGTGGCCTGCGCCACTTCTCCGTCCACCCACTGGTTGTGCGTCGTGGAGGTGAGGTGCCCGACGAACGGCTGCCACATGCCCTTGTTTCCCATCCACTTCGCCATGACGTCCATCATGTGCTTGCCGTAGGCCGTGTTGTCGAAGGCTTCGACATCGTAGCTGACCTGCTGCTGAACGGACGCTTCATGGGTGAGAGTGAAGATGCCTGCGTCGTTCGCCCTCTTGAAAACCGAGACGAGCGATGCCGGTAATTGGGAACCGCGAGGATGGCGTTGACGCCCTTGGCCGTCAGGTCTTCGATGATCTTGGCCTGGACAGCGGGGTCCGCCGTGGCGCCGCCGGTCTGGGAGGCGGTGATGTCGGGATAGTCCTTGCCGAAGGCCGTGATCCCGGTCCGCATGTTGTCGAACCAGGCGACGCCTTCAAGCTTCACCACCATCACAATGCTCTTTTGCTTGCCGCCGGCCGCCGCGCCCTTTTCACCTCCACCCGAGGCAAATGCCAGGGTTGAAATGAAGAGGAGCGATGCGAGAATGACAAGGAATCTCCTCATACAAAAGCCTCCTTACTCAGG
Organism: uncultured Spirochaetota bacterium; assembly: GCA_963734545.1. Taxonomy (GTDB): domain Bacteria; phylum Spirochaetota; class Spirochaetia; order SZUA-6; family Fen-1364; genus Fen-1364. The sequence continues at coordinate 744,153 of CAVTHO010000005.1, forward strand.
GATTTCGAGGGAAACGAGCCTCCCTCCCGGGCGAGTCGTTGCCCATCATTCGGGCAGAATTATCAGGCCGTTTCCTGTTGTTGTCAAGATTAATATTAGCTAAAGAGCGGCGTGCAGCGGTTTGTTAATAACGGACATTTTGGCAAAAAAAAGCAGGCAAATTCGAAACTGACGCCACGCCTGATCGATTAATTATTTACTGCACAAGATGATAGGAGAATAGGGGTGATTGTCCAGAAGAACTAAAATATGATTTGTCTTTAATTAAAAAGGTGTGGTATAACCGAGGCATGAACATAGTAAGTATTGCGAAGCAGGCCGGGGTGTCCACCGCCACCGTGTCTCTCGCGCTCAACAATCGCCAAGGCGTGAGCAAGCGAACGCGGGAACGGATCCTGGGGATAGTACGGGAAGTGGGATACAAGAAGCGACCGTCGCGCGCGCTGATGCGCGGCACGGTGCAGCTCCTCAAGCTGATCAGGCACGGGCACACGCTGAACGAAAATCACAACGTATTCATTGCCGACTACATCGACGGGATCACGCACAAGGCCAAGGACGTGCAGCTCCGGGTCGAGTTCTCTTCCGCCTCGGCAGGCACGACCATCAATGACATCACCTACCAGATGGACCAGCAGGATGTCGCGGGTTTCCTGGTCCTGGGCACGGAGCTTTCAGCGGATGACATTCACACAATCGCTTCCACGCAGAGGCCGGTCGTGTTTCTCGACACGTTCCACGATTTCCTGCCCTACGATTTCGTGGACATGAACAATCTCGACTCCGTCTACCTCGCCGTTTCCCGGCTCGTGCAGACGGGGCACAGGACCATCGGGATGGTGTCCTCTCCCGTCAACGTGGTCAACTTTCGCATCCGGGAGGAGGGATTCAGGAAGTCCCTGGCTGCGCTGGGACGGAGCGTCGACGAAGAGCTCATTTTCCCCGTCGACTCGACATACGAAGGCGCATACCGGGATTTTTCATCCCTGCTCTCCTCGGGGAGACGACTTCCCGAAGGGCTGTTCTGCTGCAACGACATCGTCTGCCTGGGAGTTGCCCGCGCGCTCCGCGAGGCGGGCTGCCGGGTGCCCGGGGACATTTCACTGATCGGCTTCGACAACCTTCCCGCATCCGCTCACCACGATCCTCCGCTCACCACGATCCGCGTGTCGAACAAGGAGATCGGGTCGACTGCCGTTCTCCTGTTGAAGGAGAGGATAGAAAACCCCCAGAAGCCCGGCTCCAAGGTGATGATCGCAGGAGAGCTGGTGGACCGGCAGAGCGTCCGGCAGAACCTTGAACGGGCCGCCGAACATCGCGGCACGGGCGTTCCCGGCGGCATTCGCACGGTCGCTCCGGCGGCATTCGCGCGGCAGCTCCTGGCGACATTCCTCGTTGACATTTCAATCCGCGGCGGTACAATTCCCGCGTCGCAGGCTGAACAAGGAGGCCTCCATGAAGAAGTTCCTGAACGAGCCGAAGCACTTTGTCGACGAGATGCTGGAAGGCATTCTGCTTGCGCACCCCGACCAGCTCGCCTTCACGGCAGGGGACCGCCGCTGCATCATCCGCGCCGGCGCGCCGAAGAAGGGCAAGGTGGGGATCGCCACCGGGGGCGGCTCGGGCCACCTGCCCCTGTTCCTGGGCTACGTGGGCCAGGGCATGCTGGACGGCTGTTCGGTGGGCGGGGTGTTCCAGTCTCCCAGCGCCGAACAGATGCACAACGTCACCCGGGCCATCAACGGCGGGGCCGGCGTGCTGTACATCTACGGCAACTACGGCGGGGACATCATGAACTTCGACATGGCCAGGGACATGGCGGCCATGGACGATATCACGGTCGAGCAGGTCGTGGGTGCCGAGGACGTGGCCTCCGCTCCGAAGGGCCAGGAGGGCAAGCGCAGGGGCGTGGCGGGGATCTTCTTCCTGTACAAGTGCGCCGGGGCCATGGCGGACACCCTCGCCCCGCTTGCCGAAGTGAAGCGCGTCGCGGAGAAGGCGGGGGCCAACGTGCGGACCATGGGGGTCGCGCTTTCCCCGAACATCGTGCCGGAGGTCGGCACGCCGCAGTTCTCCCTGGGGGAGAACGAGATGGAGATCGGGATGGGCATCCACGGGGAGCCGGGCATCCGCCGCGGCGCGCTGAAGAAGGTGGACGCCATCGTGGAAGAGATGATGGGGCCCGTGCTCAGCGACCTTCCCTTTGCAGCGGGCTCCGAGGTGGCGGTCCTCATCAACGGGTTGGGCGCCACGCCGAAGGAAGAGCTCTACCTCATCTATCGCAAGGTCGGTCTCATCCTGAAGGAGAAGAAGATCTCGGTGTTCCACGTCTACGTCGGTGAGTTCGCCACGTCCCTGGAGATGGCCGGAGCGTCCATCTCGCTGCTGAAGCTGGACGACGAGCTGAAGAAGCTCCTCGCCCGGCCGGCGCGCACGCCGTTCTTCGAGCAGGTACAGCTGTCGACATGAGCTCTCTCGGAGTCCAGGATATCAGGGCCATCGTGTCGGCCATTGCCGCCCTGATGGAGGAGAAGAAAGAGGAGCTCATCCGGCTGGATGGCGCGATGGGGGACGGTGACCTGGGCCTCACAATGGAGAAGGGGTTCTCCGCGGCGCGGGATGAGGCCGGCAAGACGGACGAGACGGACCCGGGCAAGCTCCTGATGAAGATCGGGATGACCATCGCCCGGGCCGCACCCTCCACGATGGGCACGCTGGTGGCCACCGGCTTCATGTCCGGGGGCAAGGCCGTGATGGGCAACACCGCTTTGGGCGGCGCCGAGATGGCGGCGTTCTTCGACGCCTTCACTGCCGGGATCATGCAGCGCGGGAAGTCGAAGACCGGGTGAAAAGACCATCGTGGACGTGCTCCTTCCCGCCTCCCAGGCGCTTACCGCGGCGGTCTCTTCCGGTGCCGATCTGCCGGAGGCATTCCGCAAGCTCAAGGCCGCCGCCGCGCAGGGCCGCGAGCAGGCAAAGGAGATGATCGCCCAGCACGGCCGGCTTGCGTACTACCAGGAGCAGTCGAAGGGCCGTGAAGATCCCGGCGCGGTGGCCTGCATCTACATCCTCCAGGGATTCGCCGACCACATCTCCGGCCCGGCATGATCGAAGCGGACAGCCTGGTAAAGCGGTACGGCCCCTTCGAGGCGGTGAAGGGAGTCTCGTTCCGCGTCGAGAAGGGCCAGGTCATCGGCCTGCTCGGCCCCAACGGGGCGGGCAAGACCTCCATCATGCGCATCCTTACCTGCTACCACTTCCCCACGGAGGGGCGCGGCGCGCGTGGATGGGCACGACGTGCTCACCCAGCCCCATCTCGTCCGACAGGCCGTCGGGTACCTGCCGGAGAATGCCCCCCTGTATGACGACATGAAGGTGAGCGAGTACCTCTCGTTCATCGCGGATGCGCGGGGTCTCTCGGGCGCCTGGCGGGCCCAGCGGCGGGAGCTCGTCGTCGAGGCCTGCGGCCTGTCGGAGGTTTTTCCGCGCCTGATACGGCGGCTCTCGAAGGGGTATCGGCAGAGAGTGGGCCTCGCGCAGGCCATTCTCCACGACCCGGCCGTCCTGGTCCTGGACGAGCCGACGTCCGGCCTGGACCCCAACCAGATCGTGGAGATCAGGGCGCTGATCAGGAACCTGGGAAGGGAAAAGACCGTCATCCTCTCCACGCACATCCTGCAGGAAGTGGAGGCCTTGTGCCGTCGCGTGCTCATCATGAACGCGGGAAGGCTCATCGCGCAGGGAACCCCGGAGGAGATCGCGCGCGGCATGCAGGAAGGCAAGGTGCTCAGCGTCTCATTCAAGGGACGGCTCGCGGAGTCCACGGCCAGGACGCTTGAGACCCTGGAGGGAGTCCGTGCCGTCACGGCCGTGCGGACAATGCCCGAGGACAGGGTGGAGGTGGACCTGGACGTGGCCCCCGGTGCGGATCCCTCCGAGGCGGTGTATGACTGGGCCGTGGCACACGGGTGCAAGATCCTCGGCATGAGGACCGAAAAGGCCCGGCTCGAGGACCTTTTTGCCCGGCTCACCGGTGGAGGCCGCGATGCATAGGGTCGCCGCGATCGCGCGGCGCGAGCTGCGTGCCTATTTCACCACGCCCGTCGCTTTCATCGTGGTGGTCTTCTTCCTCGTGGTGACGTCAGCGTGGTTCTTCTACGCCCAGCAGTTTTTCGCGCAGGACACCGCATCGCTTCGCGGCTACTTCTCCCTCTGGCCCATCGTGTTCATCATGCTCCTGCCGGCCCTCACCATGCGGAGCTGGGCCGAAGAGCGCCGGCAGGGAACGGCGGAGATCCTCCTCACGCTTCCGGTGCGCGAGCGGGAGCTCGTTGCGGGCAAATTCGCCGCCGCGGTCATCCTCCTTCTCGTGCTCGTCGTCCTCACCCTCCCCCTGCCCCTGTCCCTGCTGCCGTTCGGCGCGTTCGAGCCGGCTCAGGTCGCGATGGAGTACCTGGGCGTCCTTCTCCTGGGGTGCGCCGGCATCGCCGCGGGGCAGTTCGTCTCCGCCCTCTCGGCGAACCAGATCTCGGCGTTCCTCTTCGGTGTGGCCTTCATGCTCGTCATCACGATGATCGGGCAGATCCCCGCCGTGGCCGTACTTCCCGGCTGGCTCGCCGTCGGCCTTTTCATGGGTCTCCTTCGATTTTCACTTCGACAGCTTCAGCAAGGGGGTTCTGGACACGCGGGACATCCTGTGCTTCGTGGTGCTCACCGCGGGGTTCCTCTATTTCACCACCAAGGTGCTTTTCATGCGGCGTTTCCGATAGGAGCGGCATGGTCGGAGAACGCGCGAAATAGCGGTGATGCTGCTCGTGGCCCTGTGCCTTGGCTCGTGCTGGCGACGGAGCGCGCTGGTTCGTGCGCCTGGACCTCACGCGCGGCAAGGCGTGCTCGATTTCCCCGGTGTCCCAGGAAATCCTGCGCGGGATCCCGGGGCAGGTCCACCTGACCTACTTCCTCAGGACACACTTCGTTCGCTGTCTCCGTCACCGCAGGGTGATCGATCTGCTGCACGAGTACGCCGCCGAGTCACGGGGCAAGGTCAGCATGACGGTCCTGACCCGGGCAAACGGCCACGGGCAAAGCGCGCGGCGCTTCGGGATCCTGCCCCAGCAGATCCAGGTCGTCCAGCGGAACAGCAGCACACCGGCCGATGTCTACTCGGGCATCACCATCGACTCCTGGCACCGCGCTCGCTCCACGGTCTTCACACCCAACGGTCTGGGGGATGGCAGCTTGAGCCATTGAGGAAGGCTAACCTCACAGCGGCTCCGTCGTCGCATGATTGTCAGAGAGCTCAACAACTCCCTTCGTCTATGACTTCGACACCCTCCCGAACCAGCTTTCACACGACTGTCGCTCCACGAGTACCTACCCAGCGCACCCGATCCCCCCCGAGGTCGACATACTGCTCGTCGCAGGATGCAATCGGGCACACACCAGCTTCCATCCCCTCGAACCTTCATCATCTGAGACGGGGGAAAGGTTTCCTTTCACCATAAAGGAGCTGCACATGCAGCGCAGCACATTCAGCGCGCGGTCGGTTCGGACCCTCTTCCCCTTCTGGATATCTCATCGAGTCCCTACGGTGTGCAGTTCGGCATGGAGGCATCGGTCATGGATACCGCGGCACGGTAACTACAGCTCCCCCACAGAAGCCCGACGAACAGTCGGCTCGGAGACGATCGGAAAGTATCCCCCATGGGTTTCGATCCAGGGCCCCTACGTTTCCGCCGAGAACCCGATCACGGCGCGCTTTACGGGCCTCGACCTGCTGTGGCCGGTGGCGCTGCTCCCCTGCCGCGGTCCGTCGCGGAGCCGCTCTGTGCAGACCCCCTCGGCATGGGTCCAGAGGGAGCCCTTCATCGTGAATCCCTCCAAGGTTCCCCAGGCGGCGTCACGCACGGGCAGTTCCCGCTCGCCTTTGCGTTGAGCGGAACCTTCCCTTCCCATTTTGCCGCCGCGCGGCAGAGTGTCCCGCACACGGGTGATTGTCGTCGGTGATGATGATTTTCTCACCGACCTCATGCAGTTCGGACAGCCTGTCGAATGTGCTTTTCGTCGAGAACGCGGTCCTGTGGCTCTCCGGTCTCCGACCTGCTGTCCATCAAGCAGCGCGGGCGACGACTGGAGGGGAAGCTCGACCGTATCCAGGAACCGGTGAGGCGCTCACGGCTGATGCTGGAGCGAGCTGTGACGCTCTGTTGCTCGTTGTCCTTGCCGTCGTGCTCTCGGCCTCTGTGGATGGATGCGGCGAGCCGACCAGGAGACGGGTGCGCCGAGGTTTCACCGGCCGCCGCTGGTTGCGACGCCTCTGCGGCGCGCTCCTGCCGGCCTGGCCCCGCTGCTCGTGCTCGGGATCCTCTTCTCGCCGGACCAGGTTCAGGCAAGGGCATCGGGCCGCCCTGTCCTGCCGGGTGTCAGCGCGCCGAAGGTGGACGGCATCGAGATCATCATGAACGGGGAAACCAGGATCAG
>CAVTHO010000006.1:0-494526 GCA_963734545.1 uncultured Spirochaetota bacterium
GGTGGGGCATGTAACAAATCGTTGCAGTTGTCCCCTTAGAGGCCGCTCGGAACAGTGAATGCGACCCAGCAATGCAATGAAGCCCTTGTCTGATGCGGCGGGGCAACTGAACTCTATGTTATGTGGCGATTCTGCGGTGGCCATTGCCTGCGGTGGCGCAGGTCGGTTGGTTTGTGACGGGCGGAGAATGGTGCTGCTATGTCCAAAAGGTTAGATACCGCCCGGCGAACAAACGGGAACCCCAAATCTTCCGTCAACAGATCAATCGCACAACTCTGGAACCTGTCAAACCTGTCATCTGCTTTTGAGCGGTCTGGTCCTATCGTAGAAGGAAGCGAAAGTTCTTTCATGGACGCCTGGACAATCCGGTAGCTTGTGGGTATGCTTTCGTGCATAGAGACGAACAACCCAAAGTGAACCAATGTAGTCCGCAGGGGGAACAAGAATGATGAAGTTGGACTATTTGGCGGAGGTTAATACAGGCTGGCCTTCGGATTCCATCATTCGACTCTACGACTTCACATCCGACGACGTCTCTTTATTTATTCAAGTATTGGACAGGCTTTCAAGTGACTCTGATTATTCAATAATCTTGAGCTCCTTACCCTTTATCCAGCCACTAGACTGGTTGCATGCTGGTTCTAAGAAGTGGCAGAAATGACAACGGAATCAAGAAGACCTCCGCAGCGAATACTTTCGAATGCGAGCTCACTTGCTCCTCTTGGAAGCGCGCCTCAGAACTCGCAAAGCCATTCCTTCATTACGCTCCACATACTTTTCAGTGGCTATACGATCTAAATATGGAGAATAATACTGAAATTCTTAATCTCTCAGACGGGAGAATGGTGAATGACGAGGAGATGTGAGATTGAATGAGCCAAGGACATAGGTTACAAAACATTCTAAAGACATAGGTAACACTTATTCTAAGGACATGGGTAACACTTTCCTGCCAAAGGAGGGTGCCAGCCATGCCGTGGGAGGGTGTTACTGTGAGCGAGCAGCGTGAGAACTTGATTCGGGACTACGCCGACGGTTACTACAGCAAAACCGAGCTGGCCGAACGTTTCGGAGTTTCGCGTAAGACCGTACATAAGTGGATCAACCGCTTCAAGGCCGAAGGGCTGAAGGGGATAGAGGAGCTCAGTCGGCGGCCACGTAGCTGCCCCTGGCAGACTGACAAACGGATTGTTGAGGACCTGGTTGCGCTGCGCAAAGCATCTCCGTCGAGGGGGCCGAAGAAGCTCCTGGGGAAACTGCGTAAGCTACACCGCTTTGTTGAATTGCCTGCGGAGTCCACCGTGGCGCACATTTTGGATCGCCACGGACTGGTGAAAGCCAAACGACGGCACCGCCGCGCGCATCCAGGCTGTCCCAAGCATGCGGCCACGGCTCCCAACGACATCTGGGCGGCTGACTATAAAGGGCAGTTCCGACTGAAGAACGGGCAGTATTGCTTCCCGCTGACCGTGAGTGATCTGTATTCGCGCTTTCTGCTGGGCTGCGAGGCACACCCAGCGATCTCGATGGAGCAGACAATTGCCTTCTTTCTGCGGCTTTTCCGCATCTATGGGCTGCCCAATCGGATCCGCACGGACAACGGAGTGCCATTTGCCTCGTGCGCGTTGGGACGGTTGTCGGCGCTGCAGGTGGTGTACATCAAGTACGGGGTCTGCCCGGAACTGATTGAGCCTGGCAAGCCCCAACAGAATGGGATCCATGAGCGCATGCATCGGACTCTCAAGCAAGAGGCCACTATTCCGCCCGCCAGCAGCCTGAGAGCTCAGCAGCGGAAGTTCGATTCGTTTCGGGAGGAGTTCAACACCGATCGTCCCCATGAAGCACTTGGGATGGTTGATCCGGTCAGCGTGTATCAGTCGTCGCCCCGGGAAATGCCCGAGCACGTTGGCACCTACGACTATCCGGGACACTACCTGGTTCGGCGCGTGAGCCGCTGTGGTACGATCCGCGTCTTCCACAACCAAGTCTTCGTGACACAGACGCTGAACGAAGAATACGTGGGCCTGGAGGAAGTAGACGACGGAGTCTATGACTTGTACTTCTGCTTCTACCAGATTGGCCGTTACGAATTGCAGACCAACAGGATCGTGGATATTATCTCGAGGGTGCCAACGAGTCAGACCCGTGCGGAGCTGACTCCGAGAGTGTTACCTATGTCTTTAGAATAAAGTGTTACCTATGTCCTTGGATTGTACAGAAGGGAGCCATAACAAATCGTTGCAGTTGTCCGCCTGGGTGCGGCCTGCTCAGGAAGAATGCGGTCCGTGGAACGGGCGCATAGCGGTCTGATTCGGGGCGGCAACTGAACTCTATGTTATGATGCGCCAAGTTATGAACTCATTGGTGGATGGCTGGGCTACCTCGGTGCAGAAGGTCAGGCCTCCCTGCCTGACCTTCTGCACCTTTAGCAATCGTGGTAAGGTGTCACTTTTTGCATGAACTACTTCCACTATCGGGGCCGGAAAAGCTTGACAAGCGCCTTGCGGCGGACATCGAGTCGGGCCACTCACAAAGGCGCCGCATCATCTGCTAGTGCAAAAGGTTTGTGATTTGTGAAAAGCACGCCCTCTTTTCGGAGAAGATATAGATAGCGACCTACGAATGCTCCGGAAACCGGGCTTCTACGATGATTTACTTCGTAAAGCCATAAGGGCCTCTCTGCAATCTTCTTGCTTGATGTAGAGAATGACCCCGTAGCCTCCATTTATGTGAGCGATCCCACTAGATTCATCAACATTAATGTTGGCTTGAGATAATTTTTCGTATATTGCGGCTAAAGCTCCTATTTCTTCATCACCTTTGACCAATATTGCAGAATATGGTCCATCTACTTTGAATCCGCGTTTGTCTGCTACCTCGGCCATTTTTTGCGCATTATCAGAAAAAAGTGTGATTAATGCTTGTTTCCCTTCTATAGTAATGGCTTTATACGCAAGAAAGTCTATTCCACTACTTGCAAGTGTAGAGAGTAGTTTAGAAGCATCACTAACTCGATATTCAACCACGATGTTGGCGTATTCAATTTGTCTGACATTGAAAATCATATAATCTCCTTAACTATGAATCAACACACATTGCATGATTAGACACAAACAGCGATTTAGCAGGCCCACCTCCAAGAGTTGGCAGCAAGAAGTTAGTGTAAGTTCCCACGCCCTCGCCATCCGTGGCTCGGGCGCAGTTTTCGGGTAGAGGGGTTGGCGCATCATAACCTGTCGTTGCAGTTGTCCCCTAAGATGCTGCCTGGAACAGTGAATGCAGCCTCGCAATTCCACGTTAGCGCTGTGTTGATACGGCGGGGCAACTGAACTCTATGTTAGGACGCAAGAGGGTCCGCTTCGCACGCATTGGAGACCGCTCTTACGCATGAGTACTCTCGTTCGGCCAGCTACGAGGCGATGCCTTGACAGGTAACCCTATTTAGTTTACATTGAGTCATGTACGAGGTTCTGGTGCCGAGGAAGGTGCTGAAGCGCATCGAAAGGATGCCAGAATCGATACAGGACCGAATGGCCGACCTTCTACGCGACCTGAAAGAGGCCGGCCCACTTCAACCCGGTTGGCCAAATTATGGAACGCTTGGCCCGGGCCGGTATCACTGCCATCTATCCTACAAATGGGTGGCCTGCTGGTATCACGAAAAGGGTACCATCCGAATCGAGGTGTACTATGCTGGCAGTCGTGAAGACGCCCCATATTAGGATCCGCATCGAAGGTAAGATTCCGTCCCGGCTCATCACGGTACTCAAGAAGGAGTACGGCAAAGGGGTACGGCTGGTAGACGACACCGAGACGAATGACGAGCTGGTTGACGTGTTCCAGACCGACTGGTACAAGCGGACCAAGGGAAGGCTTACTCCTGGCAAGAACCTGAGGATTTACCGGCAAAACTCGAAGATGACTCAGGCGCAACTGGGCAAGCTCATTGGCTCTACCGAAGCAGTATGTTTCGAACATGGAAAATGATATTCGATCCATAAGCAAGAACATGGCAATCAAGCTCGCTGCAATCTTCAAGACGTCGGTCGGCAAGATTCATAGGATAGGTAGTCCCAAGGGCAGCGATTTCGGCGCCTTGCGTCCTAACAAATCGTTGGAGCAGTCGCCTTAAGGGCTGTTCTGAACCTTGAGTGCAGCCCCGTAAGGAACCTCGGCCCGAGGGCGTGGTCGGCGGCGCTGCTCAACTCTATGTTATCCCGCTCCAAGAGAGCCTTTTGCAGCGCACCGTGAACTTCTCATAAAAGGGTAGGCCAGCTGCCCTCAAAGCCAATTAATGATGCGGAGCGTGCCTTACTCCAGCTCAAGAGCGATAGAAAGGGCCTTATCTAATTCCGAAACCTTGGCCGATCCGAGTCGACCTACAAAATCGCTAAGGGCGGACTTAGGTATGCTGACCAATTCATCACAGTGGATGGAACTTGCATGTTTGAGACCAACTTCAACTCCGACTGCCACTTGTGTGGACAAGCCATCATAGGCTGTGTAGATGGGAGCGCACGTGACAGAAGAAAACTGGGAATCAATCAAAACTTGACGACTGACAATTACGAACACACGAGATCTGCGGGGATCATTACGATTCCCCTTGTAAACGCGAAAGAGCTCTGCTCTTTTCAACCTCGAAGCTCCACCTGGTACCCAAGGACGTCTTCTGCTTCCTTATTAAGCTTTTCTGATAGCCTGTTGATTGTCCTAAGGTCGGAAGAATCTCTTTTTTTCCGCTTCAGGATTTCAAGATATGTCCTCACGGCCAACTCTATGAATGCAGATCGGTTGGACTCTCCTTCAGCATGTTGATCAATCAGAGCAACAATGTCTCTGGAAAGCGTAACTGATGTCTTTACCTTCATACCACAAGGGTACCACCAATGTCTTCCAAAGTCAATAATTGAAATGGTTTTGAGAAACGAATAGCGTATTGTGCAGAACAAAGAGAGCGGGATAACAAATCGTTGCAGTTGTCCCCTAAGAGGCCGTCTGGAACGGCGAATGCAGCCTGGCAATTCCACGTAAGTGCTGTGTTGATGCGGCGGGGCAACTGAACTCTATGTTAGGTAGGCGAAACGCATGATGGGCTGCGGCGCACCGTTGGATTCTGCCTGCGAAACTGGGAAGAGTGACTCCACATGAAACAATCAGAGGTCGCCAAACTACGCAAAACTGATATTGATCGTCTCCGCGAAAAAGCCGCCGCGTACGTAGATGGCATCGCCAAGGAAGCACTTTCAGCGGTGTTGCTGTCGGGAAGCGTAGCGCGAGGTGACTTCTTTCCAGGCAGACTAGGTGGAATGATCGACCTTACGGTATTCAAGAAGCCAAACAGCTTCATAACTGCAGAGGAGCTATTTGGAAAGAACGAAGATCCAGAAATCCCATATCACTGCGTGAATCGGGAAGGTGACTGGTACCAGATATGGTTCAGCGAGATACCTAACGCTGAAAGCTATAGACTACTGCCGGAGGCTAGGAAATACGCTTTGGCTGAGTCCAGTGTGCTGTGGCAAGCCGACGGAGCATACTCAGACGTAGATAGCGAGTTCAGGAGGATTGCATCGGAGGAAACGGCAGACCGGCTTCAAGGCACGACTTGGCGGAATAGGGTACCTCCTCTCGGACTACAAGGTGGACCGATGGCAAAGGCGGAAGGAACGCGGACAATTGCATTTCAACCTTAATGCAGCGATTGATCTCGCGATTGGCTGTCTTTGCAACATGAATGGGAAGTACGTTCCAGCATCCGATCGAGCTGTGTATTACAGCTATGAACTTGAAAAGAAACCGTTGCGCTACGAGAACCTACTTAAAAGATTGATGAATATCAGGCTTGATTCCATCCGGAACTACAGGAATAGAGACGGACTATTCAGATCCGAGTTCCTAAGGTTCCTAGAGGAACGGCGCCTACCTAACAAATCGTTGCACTTGTCCGCCTGAGCACCGGTTGGAACCGCTGGCATGGTCCGCAGAACCGAGAGTGCGTAGCGTGGTCGGGGCGGCAAGTGAACTCTATGTTAGACGCCCCTTTAAGAGGCAGGTATGGAACCGTCGAGTGCAGATGAACTCGCAAGACTGTTGTTTGAGGCAACAGAAGGTCAAGGGCCAAGGGCCGATTCAAAGGAAGTGATAGCCCGATTTAAGCGGCTAGAGATGGGCCTTCCTGCTGAGGATGAATTTGCCCTCATGCTTGCGTGGCTGGGCAAATGTAGGCTTGTGCACAGACTAGACCAACAGCAATCACCTCCAGAATCACGGTCGAACTACCAGGTACCAGACCTGCTGGCGATCTTTGACTTTGAAGGCAAGGAATTGCCTGTATTGATAGAAGTGAAGACGTCGAAAAAGAAGCGCCTGTCTTGGAAAGTTCAGTATTGGGACAAACTGAAGCGGTACGCCGGGGCAGTCCAACTCCCAATTCTAGTCGCCTGCAAATGGACCGAGGCCGGCCTTTGGTCACTAGTTGATTTGGATTGCTTCGATGCATCAGAAGCAACGAAGAAGCTTCAATTTGCAGATGCCGTGCAAAATGATTTGTTGGGCATCCTTGCTGGCAATTTCTATTATACATTTCAGCCGAGAGTAGGACTTCACCTAAAGTTCGAAAAAATCTCCGAAGCGCCTTCGGAAGAACCGGATACCCGCACTTATAGAATGATTGTCAGAGAGGCCTACTTCTACAACTCGAAAGGGGAGGTGCGAGCGAAATTGGCAAACTGGCTCTTCCCGATGTTTCTAGACTATGATCACGAAACCAGAACTGTAGACGGCGATAAATTCCTTGACCAGGACTACTTCATTCCTGATCCCGCGGCAATGCAAATAGCATACAAGCTGTTGCCTCAAGTGGTGAGGGGATTGGCGCAAGGACAGAAGCCACATTGGCGGAAGCTACTGCGCGATTGCGATTTTGCTATTTCATGTCCGGAGCTGCAACGTAGCGCCTCGAAGGAATTTGAGACAGGTATGCTTCAATACATAATGGAATACCGTCCAAAGCAATTGCCGTCCTTCCTAACGGGCTGAATGAGCCAAGGACATAGGTTACAAAACATTCTAAAGACATAGGTAACACTTATTCTAAGGACATGGGTAACACTTTCCTGCCAAAGGAGGGTGCCAGCCATGCCGTGGGAGGGTGTTACTGTGAGCGAGCAGCGTGAGAACTTGATTCGGGACTACGCCGACGGTTACTACAGCAAAACCGAGCTGGCCGAACGTTTCGGAGTTTCGCGTAAGACCGTACATAAGTGGATCAACCGCTTCAAGGCCGAAGGGCTGAAGGGGATAGAGGAGCTCAGTCGGCGGCCACGTAGCTGCCCCTGGCAGACTGACAAACGGATTGTTGAGGACCTGGTTGCGCTGCGCAAAGCATCTCCGTCGAGGGGGCCGAAGAAGCTCCTGGGGAAACTGCGTAAGCTACACCGCTTTGTTGAATTGCCTGCGGAGTCCACCGTGGCGCACATTTTGGATCGCCACGGACTGGTGAAAGCCAAACGACGGCACCGCCGCGCGCATCCAGGCTGTCCCAAGCATGCGGCCACGGCTCCCAACGACATCTGGGCGGCTGACTATAAAGGGCAGTTCCGACTGAAGAACGGGCAGTATTGCTTCCCGCTGACCGTGAGTGATCTGTATTCGCGCTTTCTGCTGGGCTGCGAGGCACACCCAGCGATCTCGATGGAGCAGACAATTGCCTTCTTTCTGCGGCTTTTCCGCATCTATGGGCTGCCCAATCGGATCCGCACGGACAACGGAGTGCCATTTGCCTCGTGCGCGTTGGGACGGTTGTCGGCGCTGCAGGTGGTGTACATCAAGTACGGGGTCTGCCCGGAACTGATTGAGCCTGGCAAGCCCCAACAGAATGGGATCCATGAGCGCATGCATCGGACTCTCAAGCAAGAGGCCACTATTCCGCCCGCCAGCAGCCTGAGAGCTCAGCAGCGGAAGTTCGATTCGTTTCGGGAGGAGTTCAACACCGATCGTCCCCATGAAGCACTTGGGATGGTTGATCCGGTCAGCGTGTATCAGTCGTCGCCCCGGGAAATGCCCGAGCACGTTGGCACCTACGACTATCCGGGACACTACCTGGTTCGGCGCGTGAGCCGCTGTGGTACGATCCGCGTCTTCCACAACCAAGTCTTCGTGACACAGACGCTGAACGAAGAATACGTGGGCCTGGAGGAAGTAGACGACGGAGTCTATGACTTGTACTTCTGCTTCTACCAGATTGGCCGTTACGAATTGCAGACCAACAGGATCGTGGATATTATCTCGAGGGTGCCAACGAGTCAGACCCGTGCGGAGCTGACTCCGAGAGTGTTACCTATGTCTTTAGAATAAAGTGTTACCTATGTCCTTGGATTGTACAGCCGGGCGTTATAACAAATCGTTGCAGTTGTCCCCTTAGGTGCTGACTGGAACGGTGTATGCAACTTGGCAATTCCATGGAGTTTTGGCCTGATGCGGCGGGGCAACTGAACTCTATGTTAGGTCCCCCAATATACGCAGAAAACTGGTTGCTTATCCAGGATTCGTATTATGGTTGCCTGGACTGAAAGACGCTGAGTATTGTCCTATCAATGAGATTTCCTACTCAAACCCATGAAAGGGTAGCTGAGCTATTCGCTGGATTTTGCAGAAACAGAAAAGTGGTCGACACCGTTCTGGTGGTCAATTCATGTGCTAGGGGCGTTGCTACTCCCCAAAGTGATCTCGATATGGCTGCGCTTGTGAAAGTGAGCACATCTGATTCGGAACTATTGGAATTGGAAGCGTCCTGGGCCAGATTTGCTTCGAGAAGCGCGCTTGTCGCACAGTTTATGGACATGGGACCATACTGCAAATTGCATGTAGACTTCTTCAATGGAGCATTTGTTCCCGCGGTCTGGGATGAAGGTGGCGGTCCGGATTCATTCGAAATAGAAATAGGAAACAGAATCGCACATTCAGCTGCTTTACAGCAACCCGGACCTTATTTCGAGGAGCTAAGGCGGCAATGGCTTCCGTATTATGGCAGCGAACTGCGGGCTAGTAGAATCGATATGGTTCGTCAGGCGTGCAACTATCACCTGGAGTACATTAAGCTTTTGCACCTTAGGAGCTTACACTTCCATGCGTTTGATCAGCTGTATAAAGCCTACCAAGAGTTTCTGCAAGGGGTATTTATCTCAAGACAAACATACCCGATCGCTTACAACAAATGGATTTACGAACAAGTTGTTGAATGGCTGGAGCTGCCTGATTTGTATGACGAACTGCTAAGAATCCCGACAGTAGCCGATTTGGAAGGGGATGACGTCTTGTTGAAGGCCAGGGCGCTTCGTGACCTGCTTGAGTATTGGGTAAAACCTATCAGATCAGAAACTGATGAGTAGGTTTCAGGACAATGAGCGCAAAACAGCAGCAGGGGGACCTAACAAATCGTTGCAGTAGTCGCCTTAAAGGCCGTCTAAATCGGACGGTGCAGTTCCGAATT
This sequence comes from uncultured Spirochaetota bacterium, assembly GCA_963734545.1. Lineage (GTDB taxonomy): Bacteria > Spirochaetota > Spirochaetia > SZUA-6 > Fen-1364 > Fen-1364. Next base: position 9,494 of record CAVTHO010000006.1, read on the forward strand.
CCATGCAGTGCTGGGTTGATGCGGCGGCGCTACTGAACTCTATGTTACATGCCCCAAAATGACAAAACGCGCACCTATCGAGAACGGTTGGCTACATCCATATTCATTGAATAGAAGAATCCCGCTTTTGCAGTGGGAAATTTCTGCTGCCTAGATTGGACATAAGTAGCACCCGAGATATTGAAAACAACACATGGCAGGCTGTTGCCTAACAAAAGGATGAGACAACGGTAAGCCGGATGATTGTAAGCATTGATGTGCTGTATGCCTAGGAAATTGCGCTCCCAGGGCGGTGTATTGCGCAAAAGAAAACTAATCACGCACAAGCGTGGGCTGCATTAATCTTATCCGCTGGCGCGGAAGATTGGAGGCCGTTCTATCGGAATTGACGTTGTATTCACGGTCTATCTTGATCGGTGATGTATTAGAACAAAAGGAATTGTGCAGTTTGCATTCCGCCCACGCAATAGAATGGCTTGAAAAGAGCGGTGGGGCATGTAACAAATCGTTGCAGTTGTCCCCTAAGAGGCCGCCTGGGATTGGTGAATGCAGCTTGGCAATCCGATTCAGTGCAGTGTTGATGCGGCGGGGCAACTGAACTCTATGTTATGACGCCTCAGGGATCGGGAAGATCGGGCGGCACCATGTGGGCTGGAGAGGAAGGGCGGGCGTCCATGCCCGCCCTTCCCCTTGGGCCCGGACGAGTTCATCAATCTCCCGGAGAGGGCGACCTTGACAGCATACAAAGATTGTATGTATTCTAGATTCAAGGAAACCATCATGAGCACGGTGAACATCTCTTTCAGTCCTAAACTCCTTAAGGAGATCGACAAGGTCGCACAGGAGGAGTCTCGGTCGCGTTCCGAGTTGCTTCGAGAAGCGGCGCGCAGCTATATCGAACGAAAGCGACGCTGGGGCCGTATTTTCGACACAGGCCTGAAGGCTGGACGCGCCCGGAGCATCACCCCAGAGGTAATCGAGAGGGAGATCTCTGTCTATCGCCGAGAAAAGCGCAAGTAGGTGACCAAAGTTGTCTTGGATACGAATGTTCTGATCTCCGCAATTGTATATGGAGGAAACCCGCGGATCATACTGGAGGCCGCGCTGGCTGGTAGCATAGAGTTGTGCATCTCCGAGGCAATCATTGGGGAGGTCCAGGCGGTGTTGGGGCGACCACAGTTTGGTTTGAGCGCACAATTCGTACACAATACTGTGGCGGAGTTGGCATCACTTTCCCGGTGGGTTACCCCTGAGACGCATTTTGACCTGATAAAGGAAGATCCAACGGACAATCTCGTGCTGGATTGCGCGGTTACAGCAGAAGCAGACTATTTGGTCAGCGGAGACGGTCATCTACTGCACTTGGGCGCGTGTGGGAAGGTGAGAATTGTTAACCCGCAGGAATTCGTACAGATACTGGTGAACGAGGCCAAATCCAACACATAAGGCCGTGAGACGGTACGTATTGGCTGATGTCCCTATTGGAGCCACGATCTCCAGCACACCGCCCTCGCCATCCATGGCTCGGGCGGCCGCGGCATGGTCATTGGCCATCGAGTGTGATCCCGATTGTACGCCACGGCGTCATAACAAATCGTTGCAGTAGTCGCCTTAGGGGCCGTGTGGAACGGCGGATGCAGCTTGGCAATTCAAAGTAGCGTTGGGTTGATGCGGCGGCGCTACTGAACTCTATGTTATAGCCCCTAAGAATAGTTGGTGAGTTGTTCATCGGAATTGATCGCGTAAAAAAGGAGACCTACATGACCTTCCGTCGAGCGCTATGCTGTGCTGCAGCAGCTTTCCTTCTGGGTGCGAACCTATGTGGCGCATTTCCGCTACGGGTCTTGGAATCGAAGCTGCCTAAAGATCTAGCGTTCCGAAAAGCGGTTGAACATCTCGGCAATGAAATCGAACTAGTTGATACCTGGCATTCGGAATGGAACTATTCAATTCCGAAAGAGCAGGTTGTCAAAGAAGTAGAGGAGTTGCTGTCAACTACCGACTCGTTCATCAGGAGTGGCGGATCAGGGCTAGAGATAAGACTCTTCCGGGCACTGCTGAAACACTATCTATATAACCTCGAGGCACTGCATAGTGAAAAGGATATAGTGAACGACTTGGAGGCCCTCAAGAAGGAATTTCCAAAGGACAACAGACCGGGATGGCTGCTGGGCGTACACTATATGCAGGCAAATAGATCCATAGAAGCGGTAAACGAGTTCGAAAAGATAGTACATGGTGCAGCGGCAGAAGACCTTGACGGCAGCCTTTGGTATGATTGTGCTGAAGCAGCATATCTTGCGGCGATGCCTTCGCGTGCTACATGGGCGCTATCGAATGCCTATGGTGCACAACGAAAAGCACTCCTCCAAAGGGATGAACTCTACAAGTTCATAGAGGCAAAGAGAAAAGTACCTAGCACCAATGAGAGAATACTCTCGAAGACGCTGTACCATGCTACACGGCTGGAAGACTATGTTGCCCTAGTTTCGCGTCCCTTTGGACTCTGGATACCGCTGAAATTTGATTGGCAGGCTCAGCTTGGAGACTGCGAGAATGGCAGTACATTCGTAGCACTCAAACCGACCGCACTGAAGAGCGAGCGGGGCACAACAATCACATACAGAATAGGTATTCAATGTTATGCAAGCAATAGCGGTAGCTTTGATAGTTTCGTAGCGAAAGAGAAGGCATCGTTTAAGAATACGGCGGCGGTTACCAACATATCCGCAAAGCTACCTTTCGTGGCTTACGAGTGGGTGGATCCACAACTATACTCATCGGTCGGCGGCGGGCACGGATACGTCTTTTTCCTAGAGAGGGCGGAGCCGCCAATAAGTGGCCTTGATCTTGAACGGATTCCTAATGAGGCAAAGCCGACGCAGGAAAACAAGGTGCAATACTTTTCACTTGTAGATTTCTATGACCGATTCCGAGGCAGAATCTACTACAAGATCATTCTTGATACCTGCAACGACATCTTTGAAGGCGCTTCAGTTGAATTTCGATGGTTTCTGGACAATTTAATAATTGAGTGAAATTGCCCAAGAGGAAAAGAGCTGTTCTCCTTTGTGCATGGTTGCAAATGAGGGGCCTTAGGTTCAAGGTTGAAGTTGTCCGCCTGAGTGCGGCCTGCTGACGAAGAATGCAGTCCGTCGAACTAGCGCATAGCGGTATGATTCGGGGCGGCAACTGAACTCTATGTTAGGTCCATCTATGATTCTCCAAAATCGGAAGAGAGCGTATGACGCCTGAACAGAAGCTCGTTCTTTCAGCGTAAGCGTCCGCTGAACCCCACCCGACGGGAATCAGGCTTGGCGGCACGGGATTCGATGGGATGTTGTCGTTCGTATCAGGAGCCATGACACAGAATGAACTGCGACACTGGTGTCTGTATCAATGCCAAAGGCGCCGTCAGCCTGCCGTCCATGCTCCGCCAAGCCAACGATCCAGATCGCCAAAGGCACTCCCCCAGTGAGATCTCCGGCTGGGAACCGGGAAGGCCATGAAAAGCGACATAGGACTCCAATGCCATCCTACCATTCCCAGCGATCGGTGAAAGTTCGCTCTAGCTCGGCGACCTGCTGTTCCTCCACTGAAGGCTTGATATCTTGCTTCGAGCTTGCCCCGCCAGCTACTGCCCCCCGCCTCTTGGCCTTCACGCAACGCTCGATCTTTTTCTCTTCAACGGTATTCATTTCGATATCTCCATATTTCTCTTGAACGACTTCAAGCGAATCCTTTTTGTTTGATTACTTCAGCACTGCCCGAAGTCCCGGAATGCGGCACAGGATCAGGAATGAAAAGGCCAGTGTGATTGCAAAGGCAAGAGGTGCAACCGCCACGTGCTTGAGCAGAGGAGCGCCATGCCAGGGCCTCACGAGCAGAGAGATCGTGATGAGGATGGGAGCGTGGAACATATAGATCGCGAACGAGTTTGCCCCCAGGAGCCTCGTGAATCGATTGTCGACGTTCAGGTACTTGCGGAAGAAGGCAATCATGCCCAGGGAGAAGCCGATGGCCACAAAGGCCTCCCAGAACGCATAGACAAAGCTCTGCCAGTTGAGGCCGCCGGTGAAAAGGATCTTTCCTCGAGCCGCTCCACCTCCAATCATGATCACATTCCAAAGGACCAACCCGGCGCCAAGGACAACCGTGAACCAAGTGAGCCCCTGTTTCTCGGGGAAATTCTCCAGCCATCGCCTTTCTCCGGCATGGAGGCCAAGGAGGAAGAGCGCGATGTAGGAGGCGAAAAAGCACAGCTGCAGATTTGCGACACTGGTTCCGATGGGCTGGAACATTCTGATGGAAAATGCCCCCAGTCCCGTTGCCACAATGATGAGGATCGCTGTCATGACCCGTGGCGGCTCACCAGGGGTCTTTACGGGCCGTCGGACAGCTCTCCACGCGGCGTAGGGAAGGCTGAAAAGCAGAAGCGCTTCGACGAACCAGAGAGGCCCGGTAGACCCAATCCAGCGGAAGGAGCCGAGGTAGTCAAGGTAGAACCGCAAGACGTTGGAGTGTTCCCGGATGTTTCCATAGTTCATGATGAAGTACCCAATGAAGGGGTCGATGACGAACATGTAGATGAGCAGCGGAACCCCGAGGCGGAAAAGCCTCTCTTTCGCGAAAGCAGCCGGTCCGCGCTTTGCAAGCGACCTGGCTGCAAAAAAAGCGGCCAGGAAAAACAGGATTCCCATGAACCATGCCTGCGTGAAAGACCCGTACAAGGCGAAAAGTATCAGCGACGCCGTGTCCAAGCTTGCTGGGTTGCCTTCCGTATAGTACCAGCTGCCGATTCCGCTGTAGGTCACGTTCGAATGCATGACGACCACAAGGAAGATGACGAACGACCTCAGGTTGTCCAGGTATCCGAGGCGCTTTGTCGCAGTGTCTGCGAGCGGTAACGTGTGAAGCATGCCTTTCTCCTCCATGGCCTCACAGTACGGCCCGGGAAAAGGCAGCCTCAATCACCCGCCATTCTCATTCTGTTCCTGAATTGCCAGGACTGAACAGGGAATACGTTCCTAGGAAGCCTTTCCTGCTGAAATCCTTTTGAGAAGCTCGAAGCGATTTGTCGCTCCGGATTTTCGGAAGATGCTTGTGACGTGATTCTTGACCGTATGAGGAGAGATGAAGAGCTTCGAAGCGATAGCCTCGTTGGAAAGCCCTTCAACGATCAGCGGGACGATCTCAGATTCTCTGTCGGTCAGATCGAGGTCCAGACCTCCGGGGAGAGCAAGGGTGCCTTCTTTCTTCTTGAGGAGTTCCCTGATGCAGCCGAAGACGATGAACAAGTCAGCCAGGAACAAGCAGAAGGGTGAGAAAGGGAACTGCGGGACCCCCAGGAGCGCCCCGAAACGAAACGTATCGTTCAAGATGGCGAGGACATTCATTACCGCGAAGGCAAGGCTGAAGACGGGCAGAAAACCGAAGAATTGTGGGAGCTTGGCGCGGTATTTGATGATGATAAACGTCGCGTAGAACTGGCAGACCGCCGCATAGAGAGTGGCTGCAAGGTATCCATGTGCAATGTCTATCGCGTTCGGCATCAAGAGTATTGGAAGTGAGAGTACGAGAAAGAAGAACAGGATTGAAAAAGCCCAAAAGACCACCCGCTTCGATGAAGTGATCTTGGTTCGCACGCTTTCGTAGGCAAAGCGCAGTACGAAGCCGCTGGTGATGACCTCCCCAAGGAAGACCTCGTTTAAGATCAGGAACTGTATGCGAGAGTCCCAGTGGTGAAGGAAGTCAAAAAGCACATAATTCACCGCGTTGCCGCTCAGGACGAAAAAGAGTCCAAGCAAACAGAAAGCAAGTGAACGAAAGGAAAGCTCGCCGGTCCTCTTGTACATCAGCCAGAGGAAGAGAAACGCCGAGGGGGCCGAAATGACAGCCAATCCGATAGCAGTCATGATGACGGGCGGCGACATGGTGAGGAGTGTACACCTCCTTCTTGCCCGGAGGCAACGCCTACCTGGTGCCAGCCGTCGATCTTCGTGGCTCCACTGCCGCCAATGTAAGCATCCGCTGAACCCCACCCGAGCGAATCAGACGGTGGTGATGCGGAAGGACGTCAGGTCCAGGATGTCGGCCTCTGTGCGCGCCTGGGGAAGCTTCTCGAAGAGCTCCCGCAGGTACCAGTACGGCTCCCGCCGGTTGGCCTTTGCGGTCTCGATGATGCTGTAGAAGCTCGCACTGGCCCCAGCCCCGCAGGGGCTGCCGGAGAACAGCCAGTTCTTGCGCCCCACCACGAAAGGCCGAATGGCATTCTCGCAGGCGTTGGTGTCCGGAGTCATCGCCGGGTGCTCCAGATAGCGAAGCAGTTTCGGCCACTGTACCAGGGCGTAGTTCACCGCTTTGCCCAGGAGCGTCTCCGGCGGAACTTGAGAGGCCCGACGTTGTTGCCAGGCATGGAAATCCTTCAGAACCGGCTCGACCAGCCGACGCCGTTCGGCGGCAAAGGCTGCAGGATCCTGGTATCGCTCGCCCTGGCCTTTAGCGACGTATAGCTTGCCGATCGAGCAGAGGGCCACCTCCGCGCTGCCGAGACCAGCGCCCTGTGTGGATCACGTTCGGACTGCCCTCACACAAGCGGTCATAGACCTCATATCCGTCGGTCTGAAGGAAGCCTTCGAAGTCGCCCAGCATCTGCCGAGCCACCTCCAGCCCGCGACTGGGAGCGTAGTGATACAGAATCACAGGCGCCTCGGGCGCACCGCCGCGCGCCACCCACATGTAGCTCAACGAGGTGTTGTCTCGGCCCGGCTCATCCATGACCTGCACGGTGGTCTCATCCAGTTGCAGAAACGGTCCTGACCGAAGGCGCCGCTCCAGCGCTTTCATCAACGGCGCGCAGGCAATGCTGGCCGCGATCATCCAGTCGCCCATCGTGCGACGGGACAGTTCCACTCCAATTCGAGCGAACTGCTTCTTCTGGCGGTACAGTGGCAGGGAGTCGCAGAACTTGCTGGCCACGATGTGGGCCAGGAGTCCCGCCGTGGCGATCTCCTTATCGATGATTGCAGGAGGCATCGGCGCGATGCGTACAGCCGGATGACTCTCATCGCCAGATCCTTCGCAGTCGTGGCAGGCGTACCTGGGACGCACCGTGCGGATCACGCGGACTTGTGGAGGGATCACGTCCAGCTTCTCGCTGGTTTCCTCTCCGATGCGTACCAGCTGCGCGCCGCACTCGCAGTGCTTCTGGTCTTCCAGGAGAACATCATGGTCAAGATCCTGTCCAACGAGGCGAAGCGGCTGGGCCTGGTTACTGTCATGCCGACAGTTAACAGAGAAAAACTGCCCTCAATTGAGATTCCGGACGAAATGCGTGACGAGCCTGCGCCGCCAAAACGCAATAAATGAGGTGGAAACTGCGGAGACGACAATGAACCGTTCGGGGACATAGGTAACAAAGTCTTCTGGAGACATAGGTAACACTTATTCTGGGGACATGGGTAACACTCTTCTCGCAAGAGGAGGTGGTGGCCATGCCGTGGAAAGGGGTTACCGTGAGCGAACAGAGAGCAAACTTCCTCCGAGACTACGCGCTGAAGTACTACAGCGTGACTGAGTTGGGGGAGATGTACAGTATTTCCCGAAAGACCGCCTACAAGTGGATCGATCGCCACGAGGAATTAGGACGCAGCGGTCTGGAGGACCTGTCGCGACGTCCTCATAGTTGTCCTTGGCAGACACCAGGGTACATTGCCGAGGAACTGGTGAAGGTGCGGGAGAAGCATCCGTACTGGGGACCGAAGAAGCTGCTGGATATCATGGAGCGCAGGCACCGCAGGTGGCAGCTTCCTTCGGTGGCCACCGCGGCACATATTCTGGCCGAAAAAGGTCTGGTACGTGAGAGGCGCCGGCATCGGCGGGCTCACCCCGGATGTCCGAAGAGCGTTGCCGAGGGACCGAATGATATCTGGGGATCCGACTACAAGGGTCAGTTCCGAATGGGCAACGGGCAGTACTGCTTCCCCCAGACCGTCAGCGACCTGCATACGCGCTTCCTTCTGGGGTGCGACGGCCATCCGCAGGTATCCGCGGAGCTGACCAAGGTGCATTTTACAGGGCTTTTTCGCACCTTTGGGCTTCCCCGACGGATTCGCACCGACAACGGTGTTCCATTCGCGTCCAACGCGCTGGGTCGGTTGTCAGACTTGTCGGTGTGGTACATCAAGCTGGGCATATATCCTGAGCTCATCGAGCCAGGTCGGCCGCAACAGAACGGGATCCATGAGCGAATGCATCGAACGCTGAAGCAAGGCACCACTCATCCGCCTGGCAGCAGTCTGAAAAGCCAACAGGAGAAGTTCGAGACCTTTCGGAAGGAATACAACGAGGACCGCCCTCACGAGGCGCTGCAAATGAAGAGGCCAGCGGAGGTGTACCAACCCTCATCGCGGGAACTGCCTGAGCGAATCGAAACCTATGACTACCCCAATCAGTTCCTGGTGAGGCGCGTCAGCCGTTGCGGAACGATTCGAGTCTTTGGAAATCAAGCGTTTGTCAGTCAGACACTGAACGAGGACTTCGTGGGCCTGGAGGAAGTGGATGACGGCGTCTATGACATCTACTTTTGCTTCTACTTGATCGGGCGCTATGAATTGCGCACCAATACGATACATGACATCATTACCAAAGTCGCGGTGAGCGTCAGGAAGGCAGAGGGGCCATCGAGGGTGTCACCTATGTCTCCAGAATAAAGTGTTACCCATGTCCCTTGATTGTACAACGGGATGAACATAACAAATCGTTGGAGCCGTCCCCTAAGAGGCTGCCTGGAACCATGGGCTATGTCTGAATGAACCGCCGCCGCTGTGCTGTGGTCGGCGGGGCGGCTCAACTCTATGTTAGGCATTACTTGGCCTTGTTAGCGGGCCTAATGATAAGAAAACGCGTGAAAGCGCCATGGAACCGCAATATATGCCATTGGTTCCGGTTGCAGCTTGCGCCAGCTAGGCTATCGCGACTGAAAGAGTCGTCTTTACGATGAAGAACTGACTTCAGTCGCATCGACAAGAAGCTAAAATCTCAAACTTGCGACCTCACTGTGTGTGGGATATTTCTTGACTATTGAAAAATGGGTGCATAAGATTTACCAAGAGGTGTAAATACATTGAATACAGTTAAGAAGATCACAAAGAATATAGAAACGAAAGTGAAACTCTCAATGCTCTGGCTGGTTGCAATGCTCACATACACATACGGCGACGTTGTAACCTTGATGGACCCGGTCAAGCATGGCTCGATGCAGCTGACGCAAGGATTCTTATTGGGAGCCTCTATATTTATGACAATTCCTATTGCGATGGTTCTCTTCTCCCGCATTCTAAATCATCGAGCAAACCGACTGGCAAACATAATTACGGGCTCCATTATGACAGTTGCGTTGATCGGCACGTTGTTCGTCGCAGTGCCGGCAATGTATTACGTCTATTTCACCGCAATAGAAATTGCCTGTACTTCACTGGTCGTAGTATATGCCTCCAAATGGTCTATCGGCGAGGAAGCTTAAAAAAGCGCTGCGGCCGCCGCTTGATTTGCTCAGTGTGGCAGGCATTTTCAAAGCAAGAGCATGCCTTTCACTGTTTTGAATAGGGCACCAGGGTCATTCAACTCTAGCCGCATGGTCCGTACCGTTCCACGGGCAAGAACCCACTGCAGACGCCCAGCAAAAAGTATAGAGACGCTTAGGCAGGGCTCCGATCAACAGAATAATGCCTGAGTTCAAGATCGAAGTGCAATAATCAGGAGCGTTCATAGTATACCTCCTGTGGTGGTCTGAAGCCATGGCGCTTTCTTGGTCTGGCGTTGAGTCTGTTGGAGATTGCCTCGCAATAGGCTTGGGTGACCCCGGACATCGAGACCCCTTTGGGAATGTATTGGCGGATTAACCCGTTAAGGTTCTCGTTGCTGCCTCGTTCCCAGGAGTGATAGGGGGTAGCGAAATAGCATTGCAAAGGAAAGTGTTGCTCGAGAACCTTGTAGTCATGGAACTCAGTTCCGTTGTCGAACGTGATTGTCTTGAACTTGGCTCTGTGCGCTGAGATTGCCTCTATGGCGGCTTGATTCACGGAAGCCGCCGTGCGAGAGCTCAGCTTCCGGATGATAGCGAATCCTGATTTTCGTTCCACAAGGGTTAGGATGCAATTGTGAAGGTCCGTTCCTATTACAGTGTCACCCTCCCAGTGGCCCAGCTGCATCCTGGTTTCAACCTCGGGCGGACGCTCCGAGATGTGGCGCTTGCCGGCCAGGATTCCTCGCGAATCCCTTGATCTGTAGCGTTTTCTGTGGGTCTTGGTAACGATTCGCAGGTGCTTGAAAAGCGTGCCTCCATGCTTTTCGTCATCGTAGATGAACTGGTAGATGGTTTCGTGGCTAACGGTGAACGATCCGTTGCGACGTAAGGACCCAGAAATCTGTTCGGGGCTGAAGTCCTGCTCGAGCAAAGCGATCACCTCTTGCCAGTAGCGGGGAGCCATGTGAAAGCCACGGCGGGACCGTTTTCGCCTGGTGGTAGCATAACTGTGGGCAAGATCCGCACGGTACCAACCATCAACGATCTTCTTGTTACGAGCAATCTCGCGACTGATTGTGCTGGGGGAGCGCTGAAGAGCTCTGGCAATGGCGGAAATGGTAGAGTGCCTATTGCGGAACTCGGTAATGGTGTAGCGTTCATCTTGAGAGAGTTGATGATATCTACGCAAGTATGGATCCCCTTTCTTGGCGGAAAAGTGACACGTACCCAAGTAGCATCTCGACTCTCTCATTTGGTTTCCAGACCCTTGCACTTACTTCTTGAATCCGCGATGCCTAACAAATCGTTGCAGTTGTCCGCCTGGGTGCAGTGTGTTAAGTGTTAATGCAGTCTGTCGAACCGTCGCATAGCTATTTGATTCGGGGCGGCAACTGAACTCTATGTTATGTTCATCTAAAAATGATGGAGCACTCTTCGAGGTGCCTTCCATTCTCATTGGAGAACGCATCACCGTGCACTACAACAAGTCTTCACTTGACGATTTTTCGAAGCCAAACATATCTTAAGTCCATGCCTAAGCTAGTCGTTCGCAGTTTTACGGTCTCACTTGATGGTTATTGTGCCGCCCCCGATCAGACCCTCGAGGCGCCCTTTGGCAAGGGCGGCCTGAGGTTGATGAACTGGGCCTTTGCCACCAAGTTCTTCAGTACGATGTTCGGAAAAGAGGGCGGGGCGGAAGGCGTCGACAACGACTTTGCCTCCCATGCCGACGACAACATTGGCGCCAGCATCATGGGCCGCAATATGTTCGGCCCCTTGCGTGGCGCCTGGGCCAACGAGGATTGGAAGGGCTGGTGGGGTGAAACCCCTCCTTACCATCACCCAGTGTTCGTCGTGAGCCATCATAAGCGCGCCGCCTTTGACATGCTGGGTGGCACCAGCTTTACCTTTGTGAACGACGGCATCGAGTCTGCCCTGAAGCAGGCCTTTGCCGCAGCCAAGGGTAAGGATGCGCGCTTAGCCGGTGGTCCGTCAATCGTGAGGCAGTATTGGAAAGCAGGTTTGATTGACGAGTTGCATCTAGTCCAAGTCCCAATCATGCTTTGCCAGGGCGAGAGGCTGTTTGAGGGCCTAGAAGGCGTGGAAGAGCGGTATGAAGTCGCTGAATTCACCCCCTCCAAGTCGGTGGCCCATCTCCGTGTCGTAAAAAGAAAGGCCTAAGAACTCCTAAGACGTCACTATTGACGCCCTGCCGGGTGGAGCATACGATCCGTCCGTTTTGGAATGGCTGATTTCCATGGGTCGGCGCTACAGCGGGATGAACATAACAAATCGTTGCAGTAGTCGCCTTAAGGGCCGTCTGGAAGTGGCGGTGCAGCCCGAGAAGCCTTGGGCTTTTGGCTTCGGGCGGCGGGGCAACTGAACTCTATGTTATGTTCAACAAAGCCGCGATCAGCACAGCGGAATGCCAGCTGTCGCTTGGCACCGAGAGCATCGGCGCGGAAAGGTCTATATCGAGCGTCGACAAGGTCGGCTCTGGTAGGTGATTGACTATACGTATGCATGGTGATACTTTATACGTGGAGAATCACAATGACCACGAAATTAACGCTGAGCGTCGACAAGCGGGTAGTTCAAAGAGCCAAGGTCTTCGCTCGAAAACAAAAACAGAGCCTTTCGCAGATTGTAAACACTTATCTTGATCACATCTCGCGGCAGATGGCCGGCGCGGAAGATATCGATCCGGAAGTGATGGAGTTGTCCGATCGAATAAAGCTTAAGGACTTGCCTGATCTCAAAGACTCCAAGTACCGGTATTTGAAAGAAAAGTACATCCATGACTAAGGTCTTTATTGACACGGATGTACTGCTGGACGTCTTCCTAGAAAGAGAGCCGCATCATTCGATAGCCTTGCGTCTTCTTACGGACCTACGACGAAATGGGACAAGCTGCCTTACCTCAGCGGTCGTGCTGGCAAACATGAACTACATACTCGCCAAGGCAAAGGGCAGAGAGTACTCAGTCAACAAGTTGCGTTCCTTGCGGAGGATGGTTGGTGTCGCCCCCATCGACGAAGCGATGGTAGATGCTGCACTGGCGGCGCCACATCGCGACTTTGAAGATAGTCTCCAATTTCATTGTGCGAGTGGAAGCGGAATTGGAACGTTGATAACGCGTAACGCAAAGCACTACCCCAAGGGCCGACTTCGCGTCACAAGTCCAGTTGAGTATCTGGGATCTCAAGGTCCTGCAGAATCTGGTTGAACATAACAAATCGTTGCAGTTGTCCCCTTAGAGGCTGCTCGGAACGGTGGGTGCAGCCTGGCAACTACAGGCAGTGCAGGTTGATGCGGCGGGGCAACTGAACTCTATGTTAGAACGCCCAAGAATTTTGGAAACCGACATTTGCAGCTCCCTTACCGCCAGAATGGCTATGGCCAATTTTAAGAATGTACTATCCTGCATTTGACCGTTGACACAATCAGTGGTATCATATATGATACCAAGATAATGGTTCCCAAAGTCGTAATGGATACTAACGTCCTGGTGGCAGGTTTGCGGTCGCAGAAAGGCGCATCATTTCGAATGCTGTCTCTGATCGACAGCGGAAAGTTCACTCTTTGCCTGTCGGTCCCTATGGTGCTGGAATACGAGGCCGCTGCCAAGAAACAAGCCCGTACAACAGGGCTGAGGACAACTGACATTGATGCCATCATCGACTACCTATGCTTGGTGGGCCAACACTACAAGATCTATTACCTTTGGCGTCCATTCCTTAGAGACCAGAAGGATGACATGGTACTGGAGTTGGCTGTTACATCGAATGCCAATTTGATAGTTACTTACAACAGGGCTGATTTCAAAGGAGCTGATCACTTCGGCATCAAAGTGATCACTCCCAAAGACCTCTTGACCCAAATAGGAGTATTCCCATGAGCGCCATTAGCATACGGCTTCCAGATTCACTGCACCGAAAGGTGAAGGAAGTGGCTCAAAGAGACAACGTATCGATCAACCAGATGATTACTTTGGCAGTCGCAGAAAAGCTTTCCGCACTTGAAACGGAAGACTATCTCGAGAAGAGAGCTGGCAGAGCAAGCAAAGCCAAGTTCCGCAGAGCACTTAAGAAGATCTCATTGCGCGCTCCCGAAAAGGCCGACAGATTATAGGGCGTTCTAACAAATCGTTGCAGTAGTCGCCTTAAGGGCCGTCTGGAACTGTGAATGCAGCCTGGCAATTCCGTGCAGCGTTGGTTTGATGCGGCGGGGCAACTGAACTCTATGTTCTGCGCCTTTGTAGGCCTATTGGCTCGGTTGCTTGACTAATAGCGACGCGACACTAGGTCGGAATGATCCATTGGTCGGCATGGAAACCGACTTCCACAGGTCACCAAGCTCGTGATACTATTCTTGCAGATTTGCGGTAGAGGTGAAAAATGGCCGCAGCACGGAACATGGTTAGCAATCGTCAGGAAATAATAGCATATATAGACTCACATCGTGAACAGCTCCGCACCAGGTTTCATGTCCGTAAGATTGCATTGATTGGTTCTTTCGCTCGTGACGAACAGACTCCTGAAAGCGACGTGGACCTTTTGCTGGATCTTGAAGAGGGAACCGCGAGCATTTATCAATTGAAGCGCAACCTAAAGGACGAGTTGGAGCGGCAATTCGGCCGTCCGGTCGAACTTGCGTCGGAACGATATCTAAAGCCATATTACAAAAAGCAGATTCTTCAAGAAGCTATCTATGTCTAGCAAAGACAGGGCGAATCTGCTCGCAATATTGGACGCTATCGCTCGTATCAACGAATACACGAAGGCTGTCGGCTCTCCTCAGGAATTCTACAAATCGTCTGTTGTATTTGATGCAACCCTTATGAACTTCATCAACATAGGAGAAATGGCTGATCGACTATCAAAACCACTAAGGGATCGGCATGTTGATGTTGACTGGCAGAGAGTGAAGGATTTCAGGAACCTCGTCGCGCACGACTATCTTGGAGTTGACGCGGAAGAGGTTTGGCAGATCATCAAGAATGATTTGCCAATTCTCCGTAGCTCAGTAAGCAATATTCTAGCGGAGCTGAAATAGCGTCATAAACGGAAGGCGCAGAACAAATCGTTGCAGTTGTCCCCTTGAAGGCCGTTTGGATCGGTGCATGCAGTCTGGCAATTCCATGTAGTGTTGGGTTGATGCGGCGGGGCAACTGAACTCTATGTTACATGCCCCAAAATGACAAAACGCGCACCTATCGAGAACGGTTGGCTACATCCATATTCATGGAATAGAAGAATCCCGCTTTTGCCGTGAGAGATTTCTGCTGCCTAGATTGGGCATACGTAGCACTCGAGATATTGAAAACAACACATGGCAGGCTGTTGCCCAACGAAAGGATGAGACAACGGTAAGCCGGATGATTGTAGGCATTGATGTGCTGTATGCCTAGGAAATTACGCTCCTAGGGCGGTGTGTTGCGCAAAAGAAAACCAATCACGCACAAGCGTGGGCTGCATTTATCTTATCCGCTGGCGCAGAAGATCGGCGGCCGTTCAGTCGGAATTGACGTTGTATTCACGGTCTACCATTGCTTGGTGATGTGTTGGGACAAAAGGATTTGTGCAGTTTGCATTCCGCCCACGCAATAGAATGGCTTGAAAAGAGACGGTGGGGCATGTAACAAATCGTTGCAGTTGTCCCCTTAGAGGCCGCTCGGAACAGTGAATGCGGCCCGGCAATTCAATGAAGCCCTTGTCTGATGCGGCGGGGCAACTGAACTCTATGTTATCTCCCCCAAGAGACTTGATAGCGTTGCATCCGCGATACATATTGATGCATATGAGAACTACACTCAATATCGACAGTGGCCTTTTGAAGGAAGCAGGCAAACTGACTGGCATCTCCGAAAAGACTGCGCTCGTCAGAATGGGCCTGGAAGCGCTTATCGCGAAGGAAAGTGCGAGACGGTTGGCCGATCTTGGGGGAACCGAGAAGAAACTGTCCCCAATCCCTAGGAGACGACCGACGAGGGTCGCATGATTCTCGTAGACACCTCTGTTTGGGTTGATCATTTCAGAAATGGGAGTGCTCAACTGAAAGCTTGGCTAAATGACAACGAAGTGATCGTACATCCGTTTGTTATTGGTGAACTTGCTTGCGGCTCGATGCGAAACAGAAATGAAGTCCTGAACTTGCTATCCGAATTGCCAGAAGCGACAGTTGCGAATCACGACGAGGTTCTGACCTTTGTCGAGAACAATAGACTGCATGGAACCGGAATTGGATGGATAGACGCTCACCTCGTGGCGTCTGCTTTGCGGTCAAAAAGCAAGTTGATGACTTTAGACAAGCAGTTGTCCAGAATTGCCTCAATGCTTGGGCTGCGCCCATCGAAATAGAGCACAAAACAGATAGGCGCCGCGTGCTGATCAATGGATGTCACTTTCCTTTGGAAGTGGCCAATGCAGGGTGGAGATAACAAATCGTTGCAGTTGTCCCCTTAGAGGCTGTTTTGAACTGTGAATGCAGCCTGTCAATTGCATTCAGTCTTGGGTTGATGCGGCGGGGCAACTGAACTCTATGTTATGTCTCTCCTATTTGGCGTTTGATAGCGTTTGAAAGTGTCAGCCTGAAACGAGTGTCATTTCAACCGTAGGCGTGGGAGAACTATCTATGCCAGCACTTGACGAGATCTTGTTCTATGTATTACAGTCCGTAATACAAGGAGGTCGCGTGTGTTGTCAGTACGCTTGCCAGGGGAGCTCGAGAGGAAGGTTAAGCAACTTGCTACTGTCGAGGGGCGCACGAAGACAGAGATAATCCGCGTCGCACTCGAAGCATACGTCAAGTTAAAGGACCAGACCGCCTCCTCCTACGATATCGGTAAGGACCTCTTCGGTCGTCATGGGTCAGGCCGCCGTGACCTGTCGATCATCTACAAGAGCAAAGTGAAGGAACGGATTCGTGAAAAGCACTCTCATTGATGCCGGGCCGCTCATTGCACTTTTCGACAAGGACGACAAATATCATCGCAAGGTCAGGGGGTTTCTCTCCCACGGTGATACCGCGCTCATTACGACCTGGCCGGTCATTACTGAGACCTGCCACATGTTGGATTTCAGTGCCGAGGCCCAACTGGACTTCCTGGAATGGACATATCGCGGCGGCTTGCGTATCCACGAGCTGGGCAAACCTGATCTGGAAAGGATGATCTCCCTTATAAGAAAGTACCGTGATCGACCAATGGACCTTGCCGATGCCAGTCTAGTCGTCACATCTGAGGTTCTTGGCATAAAGCAGATCATTTCTATTGACAGGGACTTTGAGATCTATCGAAGGGCAGACAAGAAGCCGATCGACAACATCTTGCTCAAGTAGACAACTGGAGAGACTTAGGTTCAAGGTTGAAGTGCAATTATCGAGAGTCTGCATTATATACCTCCTGGGGTGTTCTGTAGCCGTGGCGTTTTCGGGGTCTTGAGTTCAATTTGAAGGCAATGTAGTTGCAGTGGGCTTGGGTGATGCCGCTCATGCACATTCCCTTGGGGAGGTATTGGCGGATAAGGCCGTTTAGGTTTTCGTTGCTACCACGTTCCCAAGAATGAAAAGGCGTTGCGAAGTAGCATTTCAGAGGGAACTGATCTTCTAGAATCTTGTATTCGTGGAACTCCGTTCCGTTGTCCAAGGTGAGTGTTTTGAAGTGGGCCTCGTGTTCTTTGATGGCCATAACGGCTGCCCGAATGACCTCAGCAGCTGTTCGTGAGTTCATCTTCTTGATGATGACAAGGCCTGACTTTCTTTCTACGAGGGTGAGAATGCAGTGGTGGAGATCACTGCCCATCACGGTATCACCCTCCCAGTGGCCGAGCACCTTGCGTGTCTCTACTTCATAGGGACGAGTTGAAATATGACGCTTTCCAGGGAGAATTCCGCGTGAATCCTTGGAGTTGTAGCGCTTTTTGCGGACTTTGGGGATGATTCGCAGATATGTGAACAGCGTACCTCCGTTCTTTTTGTCGTGGAGGATGTACTTGTAGATCGTCTCGTGGCTAATAGTGAAAGATCCATGGAGTTTCAAGCAGTTGGAGATCTGCTCGGGACTCCACTTCTCCTTTAGTAGAAGAACGACTTGATCCCATTGTTGCACAGTATGGTGAAAACCACGGCGCACGCGTCGCCGCCTGGCAATGCTCTTGTAATAAGCCTCATCAGCACGATACTTGCCATCGCAAAGCTTCTTATTGCGGATCAGTTCCCTGCTGATGGTACTAGGAGATCGACCAAGCACCCGGGCGATGTCGGCCTTCGAGTGGCGACTTACCCTGAGGCCCGTAATGATGTATCGTTCTTCTTGAGAGAGTTGGTGATAGGTACTCATGTATGCATCCTTTCTGTGGTAGGAATCGAAGCATACAACATCTCAGCTCTCTCATTTCTTCGAAATAGCGTTGCACTTACTAGTTGAATCCACGCGCGCATAACAAATCGTTGCAGTTGTCCCCTAAGAGGCCGCCTGGAACGGTGAATGCAGCCTGGCAATTCCATGCAGTGCAGGTTGATGCGGCGGGGCAACTGAACTCTATGTTAGGTTGTTCTATGCTTTGTTCTGATTCGGGGAGGCCTGATGGCCAAGCATGACGTACAGTCTGTACGGGTACATTCCGACTGAGCTGAATCGACTTCCGCGAGGAGAGAAGCACAACGCGATCACCAAATAGAGCTGCGCTTGTTTGCCCAAACTTGGAGCCGGTTTGAAAAAGCTCTTGCAGATACTGATATCGCTACCCAACGGGGAGTGCGGCAATTGATGAAAAGGCTCTGTTTTGGTATACCCAGTAGCATCAATGACTACATCCATAGGAATTCATTGTAAGAGATTGGTACTGCCGCAAAGGATTGAGTAGTGGCGCTAATCTTTCGCTGGGATCAACGGAAAGCCAAAGCAAACCTATCAAAACATGGCATTTCATTTGAAGAGGCTTCTTCCGCATTTGGGGACCCACTCTCAATTACCATTGAGGATGTTGACCACTCATATGGTGAAAATAGGTATATTCTCCTTGGGGAAACCTTGGAGCATGATCTTGTAATTGTGGCTCATACCGACAGGAATGGGGAAATACGAATCATCAGTGCAAGGCTCGCTACAAGGCAAGAACGGAGATCATATGAAACCGGCAAAGCGAAATCCAAAGGGTGATCAAATGAGAGCTGAGTACGACTTTTCAAAAGGAGTACGTGGCAAGTACGCAAAACTTTTTGCCAAAGGAACTAACATTATCGTTCTTGATCCAGATGTAGCAAAAGTATTTAAGAATTCAAAAGAAGTGAACTCTATTCTGCGTACGTTGACTAAGATCGCTGTTCAAAAGGCAAAATAGAACAACCTGAGTTCAAGATCGAAGTGCAATAATCAGGAGCGTTCATAGTATACCTCCTGTGGTGGTCTGAAGCCATGGCGCTTTCTTGGTCTGGCGTTGAGTCTGTTGGAGATTGCCTCGCAATAGGCTTGGGTGACCCCGGACATCGAGACCCCTTTGGGAATGTATTGGCGGATTAACCCGTTAAGGTTCTCGTTGCTGCCTCGTTCCCAGGAGTGATAGGGGGTAGCGAAATAGCATTGCAAAGGAAAGTGTTGCTCGAGAACCTTGTAGTCATGGAACTCAGTTCCGTTGTCGAACGTGATTGTCTTGAACTTGGCTCTGTGCGCTGAGATTGCCTCTATGGCGGCTTGATTCACGGAAGCCGCCGTGCGAGAGCTCAGCTTCCGGATGATAGCGAATCCTGATTTTCGTTCCACAAGGGTTAGGATGCAATTGTGAAGGTCCGTTCCTATTACAGTGTCACCCTCCCAGTGGCCCAGCTGCATCCTGGTTTCAACCTCGGGCGGACGCTCCGAGATGTGGCGCTTGCCGGCCAGGATTCCTCGCGAATCCCTTGATCTGTAGCGTTTTCTGTGGGTCTTGGTAACGATTCGCAGGTGCTTGAAAAGCGTGCCTCCATGCTTTTCGTCATCGTAGATGAACTGGTAGATGGTTTCGTGGCTAACGGTGAACGATCCGTTGCGACGTAAGGACCCAGAAATCTGTTCGGGGCTGAAGTCCTGCTCGAGCAAAGCGATCACCTCTTGCCAGTAGCGGGGAGCCATGTGAAAGCCACGGCGGGACCGTTTTCGCCTGGTGGTAGCATAACTGTGGGCAAGATCCGCACGGTACCAACCATCAACGATCTTCTTGTTACGAGCAATCTCGCGACTGATTGTGCTGGGGGAGCGCTGAAGAGCTCTGGCAATGGCGGAAATGGTAGAGTGCCTATTGCGGAACTCGGTAATGGTGTAGCGTTCATCTTGAGAGAGTTGATGATATCTACGCAAGTATGGATCCCCTTTCTTGGCGGAAAAGTGACACGTACCCAAGTAGCATCTCGACTCTCTCATTTGGTTTCCAGACCCTTGCACTTACTTCTTGAATCCGCGGGTCATAACAAATCGTTGCAGTAGTCGCCTTGAGGGCCGTCTGGAACAGAAGGTGCAGTTCGGAATTCCAAAAGGAGCCGGGTTGATGCGGCGGCGCTACTGAACTCTATGTTATGTCCAACTAGACGGCGCGCGGTAAGGCAAGTGGGCCATCGATAGGTCCCCAGATTTCGCATATGCGACATCATTCATTGTAGGTAGACTTCGCTATGTTCAATGACGTAAGCGTGGATTGAGTGGACGGCGCTGCAAAAACAAAGGAGACCCGGAATGAAACTCAGCTCTCTTTTCATAGTCTTATTGGCATCGATCGTGGCAAGTTGTGCCTACAGCCAACGACCTTCCTCAAATGCCCTTGAAGGCTTTACTCGTATTGATATCGCCTATAGAGCGCTGCCATCGGATCATCCCGAAGAATTCGCTAAGATAGGGCGGGTATTTGCAGCGTATATGAAGCTTGATACGCAATATGTCGCGCTTTTTGGGGAGACTAAAACTCTTGTTGCCGAGGTAATCTATTGCGCAGAACTGGGCGGCAGGGTCTTGATCCTTGGCAAAGTAACCAAAGATGGAGCTTTCGATTCGAAAGGAAAACCAATTGAGGTATTCGCAGATACTATCGCCGGGCAGATAATTGGGATTTCTGGAGACATTGTGGAAACGCCGTTTCTCCCATGCCTTGTTTTGCAGGACGGCAACGACGTGTGGGAAACCGAGAGCGTTATATCAATTGGGATTGATGCCAAGAAGAAGACCATCTATTCCTACACTCCTACATTGGAGTAGACGCAGACAAGCAGACTGTTTCCTGCCGAAGGAATTGCGCGAAGGGACTTTGTAGAACACTCTGAAATGGACTCATGACTCAAGGCTTATTGACCCCAAAGGCATGCAGCCAAGGTAGCTACGAAAGAGTGCCCAAGAACAATAAGAAACGAAAAAGATAGGCACGCACTTCCGCAATGAACTCAGAAAGGCGGTGAATGAGCCAAGGACATAGGTTACAAAACATTCTAAAGACATAGGTAACACTTATTCTAAGGACATGGGTAACACTTTCCTGCCAAAGGAGGGTGCCAGCCATGCCGTGGGAGGGTGTTACTGTGAGCGAGCAGCGTGAGAACTTGATTCGGGACTACGCCGACGGTTACTACAGCAAAACCGAGCTGGCCGAACGTTTCGGAGTTTCGCGTAAGACCGTACATAAGTGGATCAACCGCTTCAAGGCCGAAGGGCTGAAGGGGATAGAGGAGCTCAGTCGGCGGCCACGTAGCTGCCCCTGGCAGACTGACAAACGGATTGTTGAGGACCTGGTTGCGCTGCGCAAAGCATCTCCGTCGAGGGGGCCGAAGAAGCTCCTGGGGAAACTGCGTAAGCTACACCGCTTTGTTGAATTGCCTGCGGAGTCCACCGTGGCGCACATTTTGGATCGCCACGGACTGGTGAAAGCCAAACGACGGCACCGCCGCGCGCATCCAGGCTGTCCCAAGCATGCGGCCACGGCTCCCAACGACATCTGGGCGGCTGACTATAAAGGGCAGTTCCGACTGAAGAACGGGCAGTATTGCTTCCCGCTGACCGTGAGTGATCTGTATTCGCGCTTTCTGCTGGGCTGCGAGGCACACCCAGCGATCTCGATGGAGCAGACAATTGCCTTCTTTCTGCGGCTTTTCCGCATCTATGGGCTGCCCAATCGGATCCGCACGGACAACGGAGTGCCATTTGCCTCGTGCGCGTTGGGACGGTTGTCGGCGCTGCAGGTGGTGTACATCAAGTACGGGGTCTGCCCGGAACTGATTGAGCCTGGCAAGCCCCAACAGAATGGGATCCATGAGCGCATGCATCGGACTCTCAAGCAAGAGGCCACTATTCCGCCCGCCAGCAGCCTGAGAGCTCAGCAGCGGAAGTTCGATTCGTTTCGGGAGGAGTTCAACACCGATCGTCCCCATGAAGCACTTGGGATGGTTGATCCGGTCAGCGTGTATCAGTCGTCGCCCCGGGAAATGCCCGAGCACGTTGGCACCTACGACTATCCGGGACACTACCTGGTTCGGCGCGTGAGCCGCTGTGGTACGATCCGCGTCTTCCACAACCAAGTCTTCGTGACACAGACGCTGAACGAAGAATACGTGGGCCTGGAGGAAGTAGACGACGGAGTCTATGACTTGTACTTCTGCTTCTACCAGATTGGCCGTTACGAATTGCAGACCAACAGGATCGTGGATATTATCTCGAGGGTGCCAACGAGTCAGACCCGTGCGGAGCTGACTCCGAGAGTGTTACCTATGTCTTTAGAATAAAGTGTTACCTATGTCCTTGGATTGTACAGAAGGGAGCCCTGAGTTCAAGATCGAAGTGCAATAATCAGGAGCGTTCATAGTATACCTCCTGTGGTGGTCTGAAGCCATGGCGCTTTCTTGGTCTGGCGTTGAGTCTGTTGGAGATTGCCTCGCAATAGGCTTGGGTGACCCCGGACATCGAGACCCCTTTGGGAATGTATTGGCGGATTAACCCGTTAAGGTTCTCGTTGCTGCCTCGTTCCCAGGAGTGATAGGGGGTAGCGAAATAGCATTGCAAAGGAAAGTGTTGCTCGAGAACCTTGTAGTCATGGAACTCAGTTCCGTTGTCGAACGTGATTGTCTTGAACTTGGCTCTGTGCGCTGAGATTGCCTCTATGGCGGCTTGATTCACGGAAGCCGCCGTGCGAGAGCTCAGCTTCCGGATGATAGCGAATCCTGATTTTCGTTCCACAAGGGTTAGGATGCAATTGTGAAGGTCCGTTCCTATTACAGTGTCACCCTCCCAGTGGCCCAGCTGCATCCTGGTTTCAACCTCGGGCGGACGCTCCGAGATGTGGCGCTTGCCGGCCAGGATTCCTCGCGAATCCCTTGATCTGTAGCGTTTTCTGTGGGTCTTGGTAACG
The DNA here is from genome assembly GCA_963734545.1 of uncultured Spirochaetota bacterium. Taxonomy (GTDB): domain Bacteria; phylum Spirochaetota; class Spirochaetia; order SZUA-6; family Fen-1364; genus Fen-1364. The sequence continues at coordinate 32,378 of CAVTHO010000006.1, forward strand.
ATTCGCAGGTGCTTGAAAAGCGTGCCTCCATGCTTTTCGTCATCGTAGATGAACTGGTAGATGGTTTCGTGGCTAACGGTGAACGATCCGTTGCGACGTAAGGACCCAGAAATCTGTTCGGGGCTGAAGTCCTGCTCGAGCAAAGCGATCACCTCTTGCCAGTAGCGGGGAGCCATGTGAAAGCCACGGCGGGACCGTTTTCGCCTGGTGGTAGCATAACTGTGGGCAAGATCCGCACGGTACCAACCATCAACGATCTTCTTGTTACGAGCAATCTCGCGACTGATTGTGCTGGGGGAGCGCTGAAGAGCTCTGGCAATGGCGGAAATGGTAGAGTGCCTATTGCGGAACTCGGTAATGGTGTAGCGTTCATCTTGAGAGAGTTGATGATATCTACGCAAGTATGGATCCCCTTTCTTGGCGGAAAAGTGACACGTACCCAAGTAGCATCTCGACTCTCTCATTTGGTTTCCAGACCCTTGCACTTACTTCTTGAATCCGCGAGCCATAACAAATCGTTGCAGTTGTCCCCTATGAGGCCGCCTGTAGCGGTGAATGCAGCTTGGCATTCCATAGAGTGTTGGGTTGATGCGGCGGGGCAACTGAACTCTATGTTAGATGCTTTGAAAGCGGTGCGCGCCGCAGAAACTAGACAATCCAGACCTATGGAGGTACAATATGTCATATCTTGCTAGTCTTAGGATAAGAACGCCTTTTGCACATTTGTCAGTGCTTGCGGCTCTTTGTCTGCTACTTTTGTTGCCGGCCAATACGTCTGCTCAAGAAGTCTCGAGGCAACTTGATGTGGTCTTCTGCAACCACGACGGAACCGACCTCAGAGCGGATATCGCATTCCCAAGCGAACTACAAGGTACATACCCCGCTTTGATATTCATCTCTGGGAGTGGATGGGGTAATTGGTGGGGATATGGAATGGATAGACACCAATTTAACAGCGCTATCGTCACTGCGGCTGAACACGGATATGTCGCGGCGACTGTAGACTATCGGCCCACTTCAATCAAGGAAAATGGCAAAGCGAAATACCCGCATCCGGCCCAACTTGCGGACGTTCGAAGCGCCATTCGATGGCTACGGGCAAATGCAGCAAAGTATCACGTTGATGCCAATCACATAGGAGCGATTGGATGGTCGTCAGGAGGCCATTTGTCACTTATGCTTGGACTCGCTGGCCCTGAACCGGACCAAAAGGAGACCGACAATGCTTCTTTTTCCAGTCAAGTCCAAGCTGTTGTAAGTCTGGCGGGACCTACAGAACTTTCTCGCATGTATCATGAGGCTTCTTACCCGGGCATCTCCGATGCCTTATCGGATCTTATGGGAGGAACACCAGAGCAAGTTCCTGCAAACTATAGAAAGGCAAGTCCGCTGTACTATGTGACACGCAACGCTCCGCCTATCCTAATAATCCAAGGCGATAATGATACCGAGGTCCCCTATGATCAAGCAACCCTCTTTGTAGAGGCAATGAAGAACTTAGGTGCTCCGGTCAGCATGGTCGTACTAAAGGGATTTGGACATCTTAATGCTTATTATCACGAGGCTATTTTCCCTTTCTTCGATAAAGCGCTAAAAACTAGGTAGAAACGACATCGAACTGAACCGTTCGGGGACATAGGTAACAAAGTCTTCTGGAGACATAGGTAACACTTATTCTGGGGACATGGGTAACACTCTTCTCGCAAGAGGAGGTGGTGGCCATGCCGTGGAAAGGGGTTACCGTGAGCGAACAGAGAGCAAACTTCCTCCGAGACTACGCGCTGAAGTACTACAGCGTGACTGAGTTGGGGGAGATGTACAGTATTTCCCGAAAGACCGCCTACAAGTGGATCGATCGCCACGAGGAATTAGGACGCAGCGGTCTGGAGGACCTGTCGCGACGTCCTCATAGTTGTCCTTGGCAGACACCAGGGTACATTGCCGAGGAACTGGTGAAGGTGCGGGAGAAGCATCCGTACTGGGGACCGAAGAAGCTGCTGGATATCATGGAGCGCAGGCACCGCAGGTGGCAGCTTCCTTCGGTGGCCACCGCGGCACATATTCTGGCCGAAAAAGGTCTGGTACGTGAGAGGCGCCGGCATCGGCGGGCTCACCCCGGATGTCCGAAGAGCGTTGCCGAGGGACCGAATGATATCTGGGGATCCGACTACAAGGGTCAGTTCCGAATGGGCAACGGGCAGTACTGCTTCCCCCAGACCGTCAGCGACCTGCATACGCGCTTCCTTCTGGGGTGCGACGGCCATCCGCAGGTATCCGCGGAGCTGACCAAGGTGCATTTTACAGGGCTTTTTCGCACCTTTGGGCTTCCCCGACGGATTCGCACCGACAACGGTGTTCCATTCGCGTCCAACGCGCTGGGTCGGTTGTCAGACTTGTCGGTGTGGTACATCAAGCTGGGCATATATCCTGAGCTCATCGAGCCAGGTCGGCCGCAACAGAACGGGATCCATGAGCGAATGCATCGAACGCTGAAGCAAGGCACCACTCATCCGCCTGGCAGCAGTCTGAAAAGCCAACAGGAGAAGTTCGAGACCTTTCGGAAGGAATACAACGAGGACCGCCCTCACGAGGCGCTGCAAATGAAGAGGCCAGCGGAGGTGTACCAACCCTCATCGCGGGAACTGCCTGAGCGAATCGAAACCTATGACTACCCCAATCAGTTCCTGGTGAGGCGCGTCAGCCGTTGCGGAACGATTCGAGTCTTTGGAAATCAAGCGTTTGTCAGTCAGACACTGAACGAGGACTTCGTGGGCCTGGAGGAAGTGGATGACGGCGTCTATGACATCTACTTTTGCTTCTACTTGATCGGGCGCTATGAATTGCGCACCAATACGATTCATGACATTATTAGCAAGGTGGCGGTGAGCGTCAGTAAGGCAGAGGGGCCATCGAGGGTGTCACCTATGTCTCCAGAATAAAGTGTTACCCATGTCCCTTGATTGTACAAAGCATCCATCTAACAAATCGTTGCAGTTGTCCCCTATGAGGCCGCCTGTAGCGGTGAATGCAGCTTGGCATTCCATGCAGTGCTGGGTCGATGCGGCGGGGGAACTGAACTCTATATTATGCGTTCCTTAGGGTATTGCATTACTGCGAGCAAGTAGCATATTGTTTGGCTATCGACAGGAACTTTGAACTAGATCCTTGACTCGAAGCGGAAAGGTCAAAGGAAATGAATGTCTTTGTTCACAACATAAATGGAACTCAAGTAGCAGAGATGCAGTCTGAAGGCATAGTAGTACGGAGCGCTCGAGACGCAGCGGACATTACAGGTGAACTATTGATCAGCGGAATTACCAAATTGATTCTGCACGAAAGGAATATGTCTCCAGAGTTCTGGCAGCTCTCCAGCGGTCTCGCCGAATTGATCCTGCAAGAATTCGCAAGCAAGGCTATTGATGTAGCTTTCGTAGGAAAGATAGGTCAGGATAAGGGTAAGGACTTTACGGCGCTAGTTGAGGAGAGCGGCCTTAGTAATAAGGCATTCTTCCTAGGCACTGTCGAATTGGCAAAGACGCAACTCTGCAGAGAATAGAAAACTACCATAGAGCTTTTACTTTGTCGTGACTCAATGAGGGGAAGATGCTTCATTGCAGATGACGTATCTATGATACGTTTCGCATGAATGCTCTAAAGATATTTTTTTACATGCATAAACTGTTGATTGAGATAAAAGTCGCCAACACGGAAAAAGGAACCAGTAGGTCAATAAGGAATGGCGAAGGGAACTAGTCTTGTCGAAAAAGTGAATGAGCCAAGGACATAGGTTACAGAACATACTAAAGACATAGGTAGCACTTATTCTACGGACATGTGTAGCACTTTCCTCTCAGAGGAGGGTGCCAGCCATGCCATGGGAGGGTGTTACCGTGAGCGAGCAGCGTCAGAACTTCATTCGGGATTACGCCGACGGCCACTACAGCAGAACGGAGCTGCTGAACGTTTCGGAATCTCGCGCAAAACCGCCCATAAGTGGGTCAAGCGCTCCAAGGCGGAAGGGCTGAAGGGCCTGGAGGAGCTCAGTCGGCGACCGCGCAGCCGCCCCTGGCAGACGGACAAGCGGATAGTTGAGGATCTGGTGGCGCTGCGCAAAGCATCCCCGTCGAAGGGTCCGAAGAAGCTCCTGGGGAAACTACGCAAGCTACACCGCTTTGTTGAATTGCCTGCGGAGTCGACAGTAGCGCACATCCTGGATCGTCAGGGATTGGTGAAAGTCAAGTGGCGGCATCATCGGGCGCATTCTGGCTGTCCCAAGCGTGCGGCCACCGCTCCCAACGACATCTGGGCGGCTGACTACAAAGGACAGTTCCGCCTGAAGAATGGGCAGTACTGCTTTCCGTTGACGGTGAGCGACCTGTATTCGCGCTTCCTGCTGGGCTGTGAGGCACACCCAGTGGTCTCGATGGAGCAGACAATTGCGTTTTTCCTGCGGCTTTTCCGCGAATATGGGCTGCCCAATCGGATCCGCACGGATAACGGGGTGCCGTTTGCTTCGTGCGCGTTGGGGCGGTTGTCGGCTCTGCAGGTAGTGTACATCAAGTACGGTGTCTACCCGGAACTGATTGAGCCTGGCAAACCCCAACAGAATGGGATCCATGAGCGGATGCACAGAGCCCTCAAGCAGGAGGCCACTATTCCGCCTGCAAGTAGCCTGAAGGCTCAGCAGCGGAAGTTTGATGCGTTTCGTCGACGCAATAACGAGGCATACCCGAGGGACGTTCTGGACCAAAGCACACCGCAGGAGCTCTACTATCGCTCTGCACGAACATATGACGGCAAATCAGAGCTGTGGCACTATCTAGATGGAATCGTGGTGAAGTATGTATGCAGGAATGGGGCTATGCGTTGGGGGGCGGGCAAGTGGGTCATGGTATCCACGACGCTGATTGGCAAATACATTGGATTGGAACAAATTGAAGAGGGCAAGTGGCTTGTGTACTATCGAAATATCCTGTTGGGCTACCTGGACGAGAAACAGATGCGTATCATGGACGGGCAGGGACGGCTGAAGAGAAATGAAAAAGTGTAAAGGATGTGCTTAGAGAACTGTAAAGGATGTGTTCGGTAGTACATTTGCCTGACGATAGTGATTCTTTTGCATGCATTTTGAGTAGCTATTTGGGAACGTGAGGCATGGGGGAGCGTATGAAAAGTATAGATCTTTACCTGCAACAAAGGGATCAGCGCTTCTATTGCAAGGACAACACCGAAACCAGAGAACTAATCGTTGATCTGCAAAATATTGTTGGGGAACCTGCAACCCTGGATGAATTGCGGCTGCTAGATAGGATAGCCCGCAGGGAATCAAAACACCTTGCAGAACTTTACAGGACTTATAATGGGCTTCAGCTTCAAATCAATAAGAAAACTATTGGCTTGATCATCACATCTATAAGGAATCTCAAACAACTCAATAAGGACTGGAAGGATTGGTTTCGTCACTCGCCTAGAAGGGAATTGTATGACTATCAGAGAGAGGGGTTTGCTTTCGGAGAGATCTGCCATAGTGGGAACTATTTCGTAATGTACGGAGGCTATGTTTACTATAGTAGCCATGATTCCGCGGATGATGAGCAGTGGGGATATGGCCTCGATGTTTTTTTCGACAGAGCCCTGTCTGATCCAACAAGGTTTCTGTGGGAAGTCGGTTGCTACACCAGATATTCGGATGGAAAGACCGATGTGCAATATATACCCAACAAGTTCCTGTTCAAGCAATGATCATTAATGCGGCGGGGCAACTGAACTCTATGTTATGACTACTTAGGGTTATAGTGGCTGGCAATGGAAGTCGGAACAGTAGTCCAGGCGTCCTGCCTGGACTACTGTTCCGATGTGCGCTGAGTCTGCTGAAAGTAAGAAAGGAGCTTGCTGGTCGCCAGCTGAACACGTTTCCATCTGGGACTGGAGATGCTATCTTTTCTTAAGGCGGACATGACATGGACAGCCTCTATGACGAACTTTCCGAGAAGCTGAAGGCGCAGTCTCGCGCAACGAGACGCTCCACGGTGAGAGCAGACATCGGTCTACTACTGTTCTCCAATAGAGATGCGTTGCGCGACCTGTGGAAGGCGGCCGAGCAACATGAAAGGATCCATGACGCGGCTTCTTTGGAAGACCTTCACAACGCGGTCGAGAAGTTAAGTGGGTTGTTTGGGGAAAGACTCGCGCGGTGAGCATGAAGCGCATGTTGGCAGTGTGGACATGTCCGAAATGTAATAGATCGTTCCTCCGATAGAGTTGTGACCCTTGAACGGTATGTACTTCTGCGCAGCACCCAAATCTTCGCTGACCTGGTGGTGATGACAGATGCCATCAGGACTGCAGTTCACATGGGGCGTAAGGTAGGAAGCGTACGACTTACGCTGCGGACCCAAGGTAAATAGACTCCGACTCTGGTAGCTCGGTTGGGCTTGAGTGCCGAATGACGGACGTGTGCTCTTGAGTCCAAGACCCGCGCGCCCTCGCCATCCCTGGCTCGCCCAAGAGACTTTACATAGGATTCGATGGAGCAATAGAGTGCACCGGGCCTGACACATATTCCCGAACGGACAAGATGAGTCGCGCAGAGATTAAGGGTAGATTTGACCAAGGAGTGGCCTCTCTCTGCAGCCAACGGGATCCAGTATGGCTTCCCGACCATATGCTTGCCTTGATTCCTCAATTGATCAGATCGCACAGCCAGAAGGACAGCGTAGTTCTTGACATCGGTGCGGGCACCGGGAATTTGTCGCGCTCGGTATATGGACGCTTTAAGGATCAGGGACCGCGCCAGAGGAGTGGCCATACATGAATGCTGCCCCACCGGCTTCATCAATCAGTGCCTCGATATCATCAATCTCCCGCTCAACCGCGCAAGGAAGGGTATGGCTGCTGTCGCCGCAGCCACGTCGGTCGTAGTTGAATACAGTAAACAACGGCGCAAGCCGTTCGATAGGCCTGGTCCGGATTAGGATAGCCTCGCGCGGAGCGCGCCGGTCACCAAGATGACCGCCGGTCCGGCACCCTCTGCTTGTCATAAGCAATCTTTGTTCCGTCTCGTGAAGATGGCAGGGTTCTCTTCACAGCCATACCAAAGGAGGGGTGACGAAATGATCAGGTATTCTATTGTGGGCATGGGGAGCGGCATTCTATTTGGCTTTATGGACGGCTTTATAAACGCCAATTCACTTGCTCAAAGGTTATACAGGGTCTTTGAACCCATCGCCAGGAAGTCAATAAACATACCGGCAGGATTCGCTATTGACATCGTCTACGGTTTCGCCATGGCGGGGATCTTTCTTCTGCTTCGCTCAAGCTTGCCATTCGAATCTGGGGTACTAAAGGGATTGGTTTTTGGATTGTTAGTATGGTTTTTCCGGGTGGCAATGCAGGTGGCCACGCAGTGGGTGATGTTCAACATCCCTATAGGCACACTAATATATGCCTTGGTCTGCGGATTGGGCGAAACGCTTGTACTTGGATTGCTTTACGGCCTCACCTTGAAGCCTTCTGCCTGAATTAGGCGATTCCCCCTAATGCTTCGTCTGCACCTGCATGCTCGAGCGTCGATATCGGATTCATTTGTTTCGCGTTCCCCCCGGCAGATGGAATACACTTTGACCTTTGCCGCCACATCAGAGGGGGATAGCCGCGGCTTTAAGCCCTCGCGGGATTCGGCAGTAGATCTCCGCGATGAATATTAATACATTGAAGCAGTCTGCAGATAGGCGAAATGTTGACGAATACAAGGAGGCAATATGCCAGAATACCTTTTCGATGGAAAGAAACTGAAGAAGCGCTCTGGACAAAAGGAAGGAGAACTTGACGGGAATCAGGTTAAGGCCTGGAACGGTGAGAAAGTGGGTGAAATTGAAGGCAAGAACGTTAAGGATTCTCAGGGCAAGAAAGTTCTGGAATTTGATGGAAAAAACATTAAGGATGACAAAGGAAAGAAAATAGCGACTCTCGAAGAAGTACGGAAAATAGTCGAAGGGGAGGCTGGAATCTCCCTGGTCGCAATGTGGTATTTTTTTGTGTGGAAATAGCCAGGATGCCACTATGCATAACGGTCGTTGGAGTTGTCGCCTTGAGGATCGAGAGTTTCTGAGGGTTCAATCATTCGAAGAAAACCCATGGTCTCCTTCAACTTCTTTGCATATCTCGTCCTTCTCACGTGCTACATGGCAATGGTGGTGCCCAAACCTGCATCAGGACAACGGAAGCGCAACGCGGACGCCCTGAGGGCCAATCAGAAAGGCGATCCGGCAAGAATGCCTATCCGGAACGATGAAGGCTGCAAATTCGCCTCTGCAACTAGACTCGACATTCTGTTCCCTATTTAGCACGGTAGAAATTATCCAGCCAATGGGCTACCCTTTGTGTCGGATACAAGGAATTGGGTCCAAGACTGCGATCCACCATAGCGACGGAGTGCGCCTTAGCTGACGTGCGAAACAGGAAAGGGCGAAGATTGTATGCAGCATAGTTTACTCATTCCCAGGAATCATAGTATTCGAAAGAAGGCACGGGGTTCAAAAAGAAAGCTACATTCGATTGAGCGTCGACTTGATTCAATACTTCTTAATATTCCTGATGAAAGCTTGCCTCATGACAAGTTCTGGCGCTACCACTTGCCTAATCCTGCCAAATTGATCGATTCCACCAATAGTTCTCGTAAATTACGCAAAAGGTTTCTTCAACTATTGGCTGATAAGCTATTTGAACTTGATAGCAGCATCAAAGGAAAGTACAAAACATTGTTGTTTCTTTCGCTCCCATTTCTTTCCCAATCTCGAATTGATATTTGCATTGATGCCAAATACTTCGAAAAATTGCTAAACAATATCGATGCACCTTCGACTTGGACGCCCTTGAGCCCGGATAGAAGCATCATTAGAGAACTCAACATTGCACTACCAACCGAGTATCGAGCTAGGGGCTATCGGAATTCGACTGATCCGAAATCAACGGAAGAGAATTGGATAATATGGAAAGAGACATGAGACTCAGCGGGTGCGCGGATTCCCTTGAGGCGGACCTTAACGAATCCACCGCCGGAGGCGGCTGATTTGAGCCAGGCCAGAAGAGGCCTGGTTTTTCGCGCTCCTTCTCTTAGAACCGCTCCTTTTCTTCCTGGTATTGCACGTTCGGAACCCCAAACTAGTGGACAGCAACCCTTAGATTCACGGGTCTACTACACTATTTCGAACTCAGCTTTGGCCTAGTTCTATAGAACGTGATCAAGTCTGTCCCAATCGGCTTCGATCCAATCTGACGCAATAACGTGATGATCTGTCCCCGATGATAGGAGGAATGATTGACCAAATGTTGCATCTGTTGGAATAGAGGCTCTGATTGTCGGTTCCCTTTGAGATCGCCGTAAGAGAAGGAGTCGTTGAGCTTGCGTTCATCGAGGTTTCCTAGATAGCTATCCAGGTCGGCTTGGTACTTCTTCCACTGACTTTTCAAAGATTCAAGGTTGGGTATCTCATTCGCAGTGACGGACGCCGATGGGGAGCTGCCATTCCATCGTTGAAGCCAGATCATGTTTGATCCGTAAATGTGCACGAGAGTTCCATGGATTCCGCCATGGCTGGATGTCAAGTCCGCAAGGTACTTCCGCTCCGGAACAGAAGAAACCGTTTCTAGAATCCGATCGATTGCCCATGCATCGTACTCGAACAAGGCGAAAATTTCTTGCAGCATCATATCATAAATCTGCTGACGCAACTCCAAAGGGTCAATAGGCAAATAATGGAGTCCGGCCGGGCTGGGCCATGGACAGAGACTTCTGGGTCTGGGATTGAATGCCAAAAACGCCGTGAGTTGCATGCCGACCAGATCTTCTGAGGGTGCTGTACATTGCGCGGATCGCCGCACTTCTGATCGAAGGAAGCTTATCCCACCGAAATTGAATCTAGACCCTGCATAACATAGAGTTCAGTTTCGCCGCCGACAAGAGCTTAAAGAATCCACCGCCAGAGGAGGTGGACTTGAGCCAGGCCTCTAGAAGAGGCCTGGCTCTTTGCGCTCTTTCTCTTCGAACCGCTCCTTTTCTTCCTGGTATCGCATGTAACGCCATCTCTTTTTCTCGTCCCAGCCCTACGGTCGTTACGCTTTTGCCGCGGCTCATTCCGAAGTGTGAAGGAACTGACTGCCAAGATCGACCAGTTCGTGTCGACCTACAACAAAAAGGCAAAGGCGTTCACCTGGGTCGCTACCGCTGAATCGATCCAGCAAAAGTCGAGCGCTTAAGTCAGCAAATTTCTGGGACAGCACACTAGATGGCCACTCCTTTACCGCCTATCATCGCGCAACGGATTCCAAATGGCCTTTAAAGGTATCCTTTGGCGAGCGTCGCAATCACCATTGTTTGTGTTTCAAATACGCTAATCTACTTTAACAAATTGAAATCCAAATCGTTGTCCAATTTCGCTTCTAGACTTCGTATCCATTAGATTGCGGTACCCCAGGCCTGGTACGTTGTACGGTAGCGCAAACAAGTTCCAAATCTCTGCCTGTCTATCATCCGCCGATGCATACTTTCCCTCTAGGACGGTCCTTAGTTTTGAAACATCTGCGCTCGGAAACGTGCTTTCAATGTCTTCCAGCCCCTGGATCGAAGAAGACTTTCCTGCCCCAGGGGACGAATCATATTCAAATACCTTCTCTCCATATGCGTAGGCTGCTATCGACAGCTCTTTGCTATCATGGTTGAGCACATAAACAGCAATGGATTCTAAGCTTTTTGAAAGCCTCTTTGCCAGGTTCCTACCATAAACATCGTCCTGGCTGTCCATTGTCTTTTCGCAGATGACAGCCGCGTCAGGCTTCCCTAGGACAACAATCGCTGTGAGACCCATGTCCTTGGCTGCGTCAACGACAGCGTCGGGATTTGTGCCCACAATGGTTATGTTCGCATAGAACGACCCCGCCCATGAAAGCACCGGCAACAACGCCAACCCAGCGGCCACCAACAGAACTAGTCGCAGTTTCAAGGCGCTCGCTCCTTTCACTAAAGGAGCGAGCAGTATAATACATTTCCTGATGCAATGCACCAGCATATAGCGGGCCATCTATCATAGAGTTGAGCTGTGCCGCCGAATAAGACTTGTAGTAGCGTAGCGGATAAGCCCCTTCAAACCAAACTGCACCCACGGCGACAGTTCCAACGATTTTGCTAGAGCGTTCCCACCATGCGTTTCACTGAGCTTTTTTCTTCAGGTACTTGTCGAAAAAGGGCACTACCTGAGGGTGACTCGGGCATTCAGGTGCCCCATCGACGGCACCATGATCGACGTGTGGTTCGCACCAACTTCCTTCATCTTCTTGTCAAGCAGCTCTGCCTGCGACGGATAACCGTTCTCCCCCATGATGCCAAGCACAGGTGGGCTACCGCGACGAACATACGTGACTGCGCTCACGATGCGGTACTTCTCTGGCACTGCAGAAGGAGAGCCTCCAAGGAGTCCTTCAAGCACTTCGTGTACTTCTTCTAGCTCGTCATACGCTTTCTCTATGTCTGCGGCTGCTCCAATAGCGACGACCGCCTGCACGTCGCAGCGATATTCTCCGTTCTTGACGTCCCCGTCCGAGTTGTCCTGTTGCTTTGCAAGTCCAGCTAAAAGAGCCAACCGGCCTCCCGATGACCGGCCAATTAGGCCTATCTTCTGTGGATCAATGCCATACCGGTCTGCGCAAGCCCGTACCCATCGTGTTGCGTTCTTCACGTCATAGATCTGCGCAGGAAATTGGAACTTGGTCCTATTTCCATCCTTGATGCCTATTGGGACTGTAGTCTATTGAGATCGCAACGTATCCGCTTTCGGCAGTGTCCTTGATTGCGCAGGAGAATTGGCGGCGATCAAGCTGTGGTCCCCACAACTTGCCACATATGTTGCCTTGGGAGATCACTGCCGGCTGTTTCTCATGCTGGTCGGCTAGCCTGGCTACGTCAAGCCTCAGATTTAGCCCGTTTCAGCTGTAATAGACAATGTCCTTCTCGAAGGAGACTTTCTACGCCCGGAGCGGTACCCAGGGGCCAGCATCAACTATGTGCCTAGATAAGAGTACCATCGACTTCTGCCAAGCCCACGCATTTTCACGCACTCCTCTCTCTTTGCCGTAGAGACAGCAGCCGCCTAACCTCTTGTCATTCCTATGGACAGGGAGCAAACCCACTCCCGAATAGGCCCAATGGGCCATAGCGGCGCACGATGAGGTTGCTGTGCTCCCCTGACAATTCCCCAAACGCTCTAGCATAGAGTTAAGTTGCCCCGCATCAGCACAGAACTGCATCGAATTCCCAGACTGCACCGATCGTTCCAGGCGACCTCTTAGGGGACAACTGCAACGATTTGTCGGGCTGCTCTTTCCCTTTGTTTCTTTATGTTATCTTGTACCATCACCATTGACACTTAGGGGGACACAGCCATGGGAACTTTGCGGGACTCAATGCGAACTGCAATGGAAATACGAGGTTATTCCAAAAGGACCGTGGAAATCTACCTGTCCTGTGTACGGGTCTTTGCGAATCACTTTAAACGGTCTCCTTTGCTGATCTCCGCGAAGGAGGTAGAGTCCTTTTTCCACTTCCTCCGTCAACAGCATAAGAGCGATTCGACGATCCATCTCTACTACTTTTCATTAAGGCTCTTCTACCACATTAACAATATCAGCGACCGGCTACCGAGGTTTGCCTTTAGGAGAATACAGAATAAAGTTCCCATGATCTTGAGTCAAGAGAAAGTGGTGACAATACTAAGTAGCTGTAAAAGCCTCAAATTTAGAACGCTCTTCTCTTTGGCTTATGCTTCCGGACTGCGGACCTCGGAACTACGAGACCTAACTGTGCGCGACATCGACTTTGACAGGAAGCAGGTATACGTCAGAAACGGAAAGTGTGGACGCAACCGATACTCAATCCTCGGGAACAGGATCATGCAACTACTACATACCTATATGAATGTGTACAGGCCGCACTCCTTTCTTTTCTACAATCGGGAGGACGGTACCACCAGAGTTGGCAAAGATGCAATCAGAAGAGAACTGAAGAAGCTTTTAGTCAAGAACGGAATAGATGCCCATGAGGTGCATCTGCACACGTTGAGACACTGCTTTGCTACGCACCTAATGGAAAACGGCACCAGCATATTTTACATTATGCACCTGCTTGGTCACGCAAGTATCTACACCACGATGGTGTACCTTCACATGCAGGACCTGGAGAAACTGAACATTACGTCGCCAATCGACATACTTGAGCTGCGCCCGAATGAGGACACCGAACCTCAGAAAGAGCTATTCGGGGAAACCGCTTGAAGTGGACCACAGCATAGGGCAAGACTCCGAGGAAGTCGGCCCAACATAGATGTCTCATCACTTCGCGATATTGCTTTTTCTCAGCAACCTTCCATTTCTTCAACTAAATTCCTTTAGCAATTCATTCGTTTTTCTCAGGTCGAAGGTTTCTGAATCAAACTTCGGACCAATGAATTCCCGTATTTCTTGATATCGTTTGTGTCTAGGGTTGTCGTAGATCTTTACTTTCTCCATGTACTCTCGCGAGCCGCCACTATCTTCAACTGGACCATGCCGAAAACCTTCAATGCATTCCGTCGATTGTTTTTGCTGAAAACCATCATTCTTTGGTTCGTTGCAGAGCTCGATCTCCCAACGGTCACCAAAATCATATTCATACGTAATAACTGCTACGTCTTCTGCAAATATGTTGGAGAGTTTTGTGCGAATCGAACTTTGCCTTCCTATGTCCGCATCATGTTCACTAGGAGGAAAATACCGCTTTTTGTCAATCACAAACGCATAAAGATGATTGTCTCTCCATCCCATTAGTACTTGGAGGATCGCGTGCAACCTTTCAAGTGTAATGTCTGATGACACCAGCAGTTTTCTCCAGATCTCGGGCTTTACGTCCTTCACTGAAACTCTGAACTGCAGAGTTCGTGACTGAGTTCTATTTTGCTTCATTCAATTCCTTCTTGATGCAACTAATGTAACCATAAACGGTTCACTTGCATACATGAGTCGATCCGCACGTAATTCGGGCAAAGAGTTGCAAGACTCTCTATGCCGTGCATCTATGGAGTATGCAGGCCAGGATCCCCGTCTCGCCCTCCCGCCATGGAAAACTCACGCTACGTCACGCGGCAAAATTTCAGATTTCTTATGAGAGGTTCAGTTGCCCCGCCATATCAGGCCAGAATTGCGTGGAATTGCCGGGCTGCACCTGCCGATCCAAGCGGCCGCATAAGGGACAACTGCAACGATCTGTTATGGCTCGCGGATTCAAGAAGTAAGTGCAACACTCCTCTGGTCAATAAATGAGAGAGTTGCGATGCTATTACGGTACGCCTCCATTTTCCGCCAAGAAAGGGGATTCATACTTGCGTAGCTACACTCAACTCTCTCAAGACGAACGGTACCACATCATCGAGCTGGGAAGCAATCATTGCCTTACAGAACCGGCCGGTTGACCGTTGTCTTATCCTTTTCTTAAGCAATAGCCCGCCGGGTGTAGTTTTCAATATCTCGAGTTCTATGTATGACCAATCTAGGCAGCAGAAGTCTCCGACTGCAAGAGCGAAATTCTTCGATGAAAAAGGATGTAGCTGAGGTGGACCTTAAAGCCAAGACAACGTCCTGGCGATCCGTTGATTGCTCAAGCAGCAGCCTCTATGCGACCTTTTGGGTAGACAGTACCCGGTGTTCGCCCACCAAGTGACTGATGACGACGGAATGAATTGTAGTGCTCAATATAGCGACCGATCTCCAGCCGCGCCTCGTTCAGATTGGCGTACTCCTTCAGGTAGAACTCCTCGTATTTCAGACTCCGCCCAGAAACGCTCTATGGCGACGTTGTCCAGCGCCCGCCCTTTGCCGTCGGTACTCATGTGTACCCCAGCGGCAAGAAGCGGCTCGACGAATCCCGGATAGGTGAACTGAGACCCTCTTCTCATTCTCACTCCCGCCGTGATGGTATTATGAAGAGCGCGCCACGCCCGCCAGCTGACACTGTTCACATGCGGGAAGTTCAGTATCGGCCACGATCATGGCCTTTCGTTGGGCAGATCCGAGACCTGAGTTTTTCTTAACCAGGACATGACCACCTGCCGATGCCCGAAGGTCTTGTACAATTCCTCTCGCTCGGCATCAAGGCGCTTTCCGTCGCGCTCAACTTGGGCGGCGAATAGCGCGGGGCCCCTTCTCTAGGAGCTCTAGTTTCCATTGCGTCACCTGCTGCGCGTGCACGTGGTACTCTTCAGCCATCTTCGCCGATTGCTTCTCGCCGTGGATCGCCTCGAGGGCATGGCGGCAGAGTTATTTGCCGGATTCTGCAAGAGCAGAGAATCGGTCGACACTATGTTGCGCGGTACGGCGACTGAACCTCTTGACATGAATCATCAGGGCTTTCCCAAGTAGGTTCCTTCCTGATATCCTTTGGTGTCAGGCAATGCAGTACACGCATGTCTCCTTCAGTGACGAATCAAACTGGACCAGCGGTCGCTATCGTTCGATTGGAATGCTGTCAGCTTCACGGAGTGATGCTCGCTCACTCCACCACGAGACCAGCAGACTGCTCTCTGAAAGCCGGGTAAAAGAACTAAGATGGAACAAGATTCGGACCGCAAAGCACCGACTTGCAGCCACGAAGGTCATTGATTCATGCGCGAAGGCACTGTCCGACACCAGCCTAAGAATCGACGTTCTGATCTGGGACAGTCAAGAGGACCGGCAAGGAGCACGCAATCCTGACTTGAAGGCAAATCTCCAGATCATGTACTCTCATCTCTTTGGAAACGTCATGTCACACAGATGGCCTTTTGACCGCATTTGGCGTCATATTCCAGACGAACGTATTGGTATGAACTGGGATACACTCGAAAGCTGCCTGTCCCCAAAAGATTTCCGGAGCACGGACGAGCCATCATCTTGCACCATTTTGCCTGCCACGGAGAGCTTCGGCGCCGCAATCAGGCGACTTTTCAAGGTGGCTGAGATCGTAGACTGTCCCGCGCAGGAAATGTGTTTGACACAGCTCGCGGACCTATTCGCTGGAATGGGGGCATTCTCTAGAGAAAGATTCAACGACTATCGCTCTTGGAAGCGAAATATGGGATATGCGTCAACCCTATTCGAGGCAGCGTCCAAACGTGATTCAACACCTGGCCTTCTGGAAAAGTATCAAGTGCTTTCCCACTTCGAAGGGAAGCTGGCTGAGCTTGGATTCCCGGTTGCCCTAGACCAAACGAGAGGCCTCCGAACGCTGGATCCAAGTATTCCAGTCAACTTCTGGTGGTATGAGACGCAATCGCGGATCGACAGGGCTTGCCCAATCTAGCTTTCTCCATGCAGGTCTGGTAGATGAAAAAGGAAATGGAAATGACAAACTGGAGGGTCTGCCTTAAAGCAGACGCAACCGCCTGGCTACTGGAAAAGAGCAATCCATCAGTTCGGTACCTCACATTGACCAATCTCCTGGACAGGGAGAAAACGAACCCTGAAGCGAAGCGTGCAAAAGAAGAGATCATGCTGTCGGGTGTCGTACCGAAGATACTCAAAAGGCAAGAAGCGGGAAGCTGGAATAGTCCTGGTCGATTCTATGTGGACAAGTACAAGGGGACAGTCTGGCAACTAATCATACTTGCAGAACATGAGGCAGATGGTAACAGCAGACAAGTAAGGGATGCCTGCGAATACATATTGCGCTGCTCGCAGGATCCGGATAGCTACGGATTTGCCTATCATCAAAGAGGCGGTAATGACGGCGGTCGACATGGTGAAGTAGTTCCCTGCCTCACGGGAAACATGATCTGGAGTTTGATCAAATTGGGCTACCTAAATGACGAACGTGTAAGCAAAGGAATAGAGTGGATCGCCAAGTATCAGCGGTTCGATGATGGGGCCGACACTCATCCAGAAGGCTGGCCGTACGACAGGTATGAAATGTGCTGGGGAAACCACAGTTGTCATATGGGTGTAGTAAAGGCGCTTAAAGCTCTTTCTGTGGTCCCGAAAGAACAAAGAAGCAGGAACGTCAGTGCAGCCATCGAACGAGGTTGCGACTATCTCCTGGCGCATCGCATCTACAAGCAAAGCCATAACTTGTCGAAGACAGCAAAGCCCGGCTGGCTCAGATTACAGTTCCCGCTGATGTATCAAACGGACATTCTGGAAAATGCCTTGGTCCTTCTCGACTTGGGAATTAAGGACACGCGCATGCAGGAAGCAATTGACAAGATCAGTTCGAAGCAGAATAGCGATGGAAAGTGGAACCTGGAAGGAACATTCAACGGCAGATTCCAGGTGGACATCGAGGTGAAGGGCAAGCCGAGCAAATGGATAACATACAGAGCACTGCGCGTCCTTAAGAAGTACAACGAAATGAACGGCGGCGCAGTTCGACTCCAGGCTGACATGACTCTGAGCTAGGTGGGTATTGAAACGATGCAAACAAATGACATCAGCCGATGGCAGCATTCGCACGACTTTGGCACCGACTCTCCTGCTGCCGAAAGGCGAACTTGGGTAGTTGTCACGATCACGACATCAATGATGCTCGTCGAGCTTGTTGGTGGATGGCTTTTTGGCTCAATGGCGGTTGTTGCAGACGGCTGGCACATGAGCACGCATGCGGCGGCCTTGGGTTTGGCAGGAATAGCCTTTGCATATTCTAGACGTGCGGCAAAAGACACGCGATTTGCATTTGGACCTTGGAAGATCGAAGCTCTCGGCGGATACACGAGCGCCCTGCTACTTGTGGGAGTGGCTTTGTACATGGCATGGCAGTCGATTCAACGACTCTACCAGCCACTGCAAATACAATATGGGCAAGCGCTCATAATCGCCATAGTCGGCCTTGCAATCAATGTTGTATGTGCATTTATACTTCGAGGGCATGAAAGTCATGTCCACTCCGCAGGTCATGCCCATGGTCCAGTAGACTTGAACACCAAAGCAGCGTATCTGCATGTGATGGCAGATGCATTGACTTCAGTCCTCGCTATTATTGCCTTGCTGGCAGGCATGTACTTTCAGATCAGGATACTTGACCCACTAATGGGCTTCGTTGGCGGATGCCTCATTACGGCTTGGGCAATCGGATTAATCAGAGATTCGAGTCAGGTTCTCTTGGATCGCGAAATGAACCATGAGATTGTTGCCAGAATCAAAACGCTGATCGAAGCAGATGGTGACTCAAGAATTTGTGATATGCACTTATGGAGAATCGGCAAAATGAAGTTTGCCTGTGCTTTGGCAGTTGTTTGTTCGAATGGACTGCGTGCCGCAGACTACCGTGAGAGACTTAGGGAGCTTCAGGAACTTGCGCATTTGACAATCGAAGTCAATCAGAATGGATGAGGATCATGTCAGAATGTACTATCCGTCGACTATTTTCTGGTCTATTCATATCGGCTTTTGAGAAGAGATATCTTCATACCTGGCCTTTTTAGGCTACTGTGGAGGTCCTGCTCTCAATGCATTTGCATAGAGAAGTAGAGCATTTGGGAAATATGTCTTTTGCTAGCTTCCTTGAGGCAGGTGCACGTACTCTACGAGCTAATGAGGCTCGGGAGGCCACTGTGAAAGCATAGGCGTTGATCGGAAAACTGTCCCGGTGTTATTGTGTTCAAGGAAGCAACCTCTGGCACGTCGAGACACTAGATTGAGCACAACACGGAGGTGACACAATGTCCGACAGAAATGGCGGGACGTCCGCAAACGGAACCTGGCGCACTCTCTATGTCATCGGAGGGGTCGCCGCGATCCTTGTTCTTCTGGGAACACTCGGCGACATCGTCATCATTTCGATTCCGGGCTGGCAGACGTCGACCGTGCCGACATCCGTCGCGCAATGGTTCGCACAGTTCTCGGAAAATCCGCTGCTCGGTCTTCGCAATCTCGATCTTCTAAACATCACTCTTTCGGTTGTCGGGATCCCCATGTACGTAGCCCTGTACGGTGCGCACCG
Source organism: uncultured Spirochaetota bacterium (assembly GCA_963734545.1). Taxonomy (GTDB): domain Bacteria; phylum Spirochaetota; class Spirochaetia; order SZUA-6; family Fen-1364; genus Fen-1364. Next base: position 51,369 of record CAVTHO010000006.1, read on the forward strand.
TCGGGATAGCCAGGGGCTCGCCACGCTCGCCTTGGTTATGGCTGTAATGGGAACAACTGTCTTCGTGGCGCGAAACGCGGCTCTTTCGATGTTCGAGCTCAGCCGGCAATTATCGCTCGCGACTACCGATTCGCAACGACTAGTGTTGCAGGGCGCCGCTCAAGCCCTTCTCGCCACCGGGGCTCATGGCAGTGCGGGAGCCTTCGCAGGCTTCTTTCTCTCGAGCGTTGCTACCTTGCTGATGGCTTTCGCGATGCTGGAGGGAAAGGTCTTTGGACGCCTCACCGCGTGGATTGGCATCACGGGAGCGCTTCTCTTGCTGGTCTACGTTGTCGGGAGCACGTTCGCTCCTACGTCGGCCGGCTTTCTCATGGCGTTCGCGGTGCCGGGAGGACTCATGATGATCGCGTGGGATGTCCTTGTTGCGCAGAAACTGCTCCGGCTTGCCACGACGGGATAACGCATCGGTGGGGAGGTGCTTCTCGGTGGAATCACGCAAGATAGCGGCCATTCGTGGTTGTTGGCGACGGAGGCGCATGAAAACATGCGAAACAGACTGACAAAGGCATATTCTACTGTCGGATGTTGTGGAATAGATTGTGGACTCTGTCCAAGATATCACACCGAAGGAAAGTCAAGGTGCCCTGGTTGCGCTGGCAAGGACTTCTTTGAAAAGCACCCCTCGTGTTCTATTGTCACTTGCTGCTTCATAACCAGGAAATTGGAGACATGTGGCAACTGTGAAAGATTCATCTGTGAGAGAATCAAGAATTGGGACAGTGCTGATTCTTTTGTCACGCACCGCACCTGCATCTCCAATCTTGAAAACATAAAGGAAAATGGATTGGCCGTAGTCATCAGGCAGAAGGAGCAGCGACTGAAATTGCTGTACGATTTACTTAGAGACTATGATGACGGTCGGTCGAAAAGCTTCTACTGCCTGTCGGCAGCATTGCTTCCGATTGACGAACTTAAAAAGGCAATTGCAGAGATCGGAGACCCCGAAGAAAAATCAAACGACAGAACGCAGGTAGCGAAGCGGCTCAAGGAGGCGTTCCTGGCAATCGCCAATAGAATTGATGTCGAACTGTCATATCGGAGGAAGACATAACAGATTGTTGCAGTCGTTCCCCCAGCAATTGCTGCCAGAGCTTTCCTCGCTTGACGAGAATACTGTCACTTCCTATCTTGTAGCAAGTGACCCCGCTGCAGCCATGGTTTGAACGACAATTCACGTTCGATCTCCCCTCGTCGCGCTTTCCGAATATCATAGAGAGACTCCGTGGGAGCCCGGCTCGCGTTGAAGAACGCGTTCGGTCTCTTTCGCCCGCTACTCTCGTCGCCCGCTTCCGCGACGGGTGGTCGATTCAGGAAAACGTCGGCCACCTCTGTGACTTGGAGCCCCTCTGGATTCGTCGTGCCGAGCAGCTGCTGGAGGGGCATGGCGAACTCGCCGTCGCCGACTTGACAAATAGGGGCACGGACGAAGCGAACCATAACGCTACTCCGCTCGATGATCTGCTGAAGCGCTTTCGCGACCTACGGCTTCAGTTGATCATAATTCTGGATAGTGCGAACGGGTTGGCGCTCGAACGTACTGCGCGCCATCCGCGGCTAGGGACGCATATGCGTCTGATCGACATAGCGTTCTTCACCGCGGAGCATGACGATCATCATCTCGCAAGGATCACGGAGCTGCTGCAGTTGGGGGCGTCAAACCGTTCGCCCTCCTAGATGAGGGCGGGAAGGCATGAAGAATCTCGACGGGCACTGGCAATCAGTTCTACGAACCAGTCGTGCGGGAAAATGACGGGAGTATTGGAAAGATTTGACAAATGCAGGCGAACCATCGATTCGCTGAGGTCGGCATAGCACTTGATCGCGGCGTAGAGTATCTACTCATACATAGACTTTTTAGGTCGAGTGAAACGAATGAAATAGCAGACGCGAAAAGGTCAATCGAATTGCTCAGGCTATTGAATCGTGCTGGCAGATAGCCCCGTCCAGGGTGAACTGACGTCAGGAGGAATTGTATGAAACCGAGAGGGCAGTTGATGATTGAACACCGACTCATCGAGAAGTGCCTGGCATCTGCCGCGGAATCGACGAAGGACATGAAGGAAGGTCGATATGACCCTGACCTGATTGATACAATCGTCGATTTCATCAAGACCTATGCAGACCGAACGCATCATGGAAAGGAAGAGGACATACTTTTCCGAACGCTGTCGCAGAGACAAATCAGCGGAGATGATCTTGTTGTCATGAATGAACTGATTGACGAGCATAAACGAGCACGGCAAAAAGTTGGCAGAATAGTGGAGTCGAATAGGCAATTCACTGAGTCGACGCGGGCAAAGACAGCGAATACGAACGACATACAATCCGAGTTCCCACTTTGTTACGGCATCTGCGGCATTGCGCGCAGCAAAACTGTTCTTTAGTTGCCGGGGGTGTAGGCCGCGGTTACATCAGAAATGAGCATTCCCGATAGTTGTGATTCATTCGGGCTATAGGCTGGAGCAGCCCGGGACAACTGGGCCTGGTTCCCAACCGCTATAATGCCGGACCATACTACCCTCTTTTCCCAATAAATGTTTCCTTCTATTAGGTATCGATACCTGCCAGAAGCTACCAACTGTCCCTTCGAATCCCGCAAATCCCAGTCCACCTTATGAGGTCCGCTTCCAGGGGTCGCGCCGCTAATGGCGTCGAGTTCTTTCTGGGGAAGATTGCCCACACCCGCAGCCCTGATCCAAGTGGGAACAGTCTGGGGGCGTTTTTTCCAACCTGCTTTCTTCGCCACAAAGTTCGTGGCGAAAAGAGTCCGTACAAAGGAGCCTTTTTCATCCTCAATCCAAATGGCATATTGATTGCTCGCTATTCTTGTCAAACGGGATAGCGTATAGGAAACAGTAACAGAGCCAGTTGGGACCGGGGACTGAGCATGACAACTCAGCGTGACGAAGAAGATCAGCGCGGCGCCAAGAGCATACCTTCGCAATGACATGAGCGATGCCTCCTAGACTGCCAAGGATCAATCGGGATCGTCAATCGCGCACAAAAACAATGCAGCGATGATACGGCTTTTGCTGGATTTTGAAAACAGGTCAATTTGTCATACTGGTCGGAAAAAAGCCGCGTTGACGGAGGCATCGCGTTTCGACACTATGGGGTACAGAGGCAATCGGGCAATGAGCTCCCACGTATCAATTTGGAAGGACCAACGTACAATCGAATCCCATGAAATTGACGTGAACGGAAAGCTCAGAGCGCACATACTTTTCGCCTTTCTTCTCAATAGTGCCTGGAATCACGCAAAGCAGCACTTGTTCGACTATCAGACGTTGTCGGCGCGCAACTTGATGTGGGTAATGTCGAAGTTGCAGCTCGCCGTTGTGAGGCTCCCCAAATGGGGCGATCGAATAGTCATCGAAACGTGGGGAAAAAGAATAGAGAGATTTTATGCACTAAGAGATTTTGTCGTGTCGACCGACGACGGAGAACGACTGGCATCTGCGACGTCCGCGTGGATGATCCTGAACAAGAGCTCGTATCGACCTCAAAGAATAGAGGAATTGATGAAGGACTTTCCATGGAGGAATGACCGAAGCGAGATTGAAACCAGCTTGAAGAAAGTACAGGAATTAGCCAATGAAAAAGGTTGCGGTGAGTTTCGCGTCACATTCAGCGATATCGATGTCAATAGCCACGTTACGGCGGCGAGATACCTGCATTGGATACTGGATAGTTTTCCCCCGGCAGTCCTGACTGAAAAGGAAGTGCAGTCAGCGGAAATCAGCTTTATTGCAGAAGCGGTGCTGGACGATCGGGTTTCGGTATCCATGGAAACCAGTTCCAATCAGGATTTGTGCAGCGTCAGGAGAATCAACGACAATCAAGAACTTTGCAGAGCGAGACTCCAGTGGAAGCCGTCAGGCGACGGATCGCTGTAGTTGCCTCTGAAGGAACGGAGGCAGCGACATAACGGTTGCTGCGCGCTGCCGGCTATCCTGGGACTATCATATTACCGCGATCGTCGAACTCGAACTGCAGATTGCAGGCGACTTCCCATAAATGCCCTTCTGGATCGGCAAAGTATCCGCTGCAGCGGCCCCAAGCCGCTCGCTGTGGCGCCTTGACTACTTTGCCCCCTGCCTCCCTGGCCTTGGAGAATGCTGCGTCCACCAGGCTTTCGTTTGGCACATTTTGTGAGAGCCAAGGCAGGTTCTGTAACAGGCAAGCTCGACCGCAAAGTCCTTCGCGGTTATTGTGATAAAGCCCAGTCTTTGATCCATGTCCCTGCTACCCTTGGCTCGCATACACAGAAGCATCCCGCGGGGAAGAGCGATTTAGGCAATAACATTTCCCGGCAATCGTCTACAAATGTGCAGGAGGCAAAACATGGCGCATGGCGTCTGTCCTTGGTGGATAGGATACTGGCTTGCGAGTCCCATAAGGAAGTTACGTCACAACCCCGTCTCGATTCTCGCGCCTTTCGTGCATGAAGGAATGACTGTTCTCGAACCAGGGCCAGGGATGGGCTTCTTTACCCTTGAAATGGCCCGCATGGTAGGCAAAAACGGACGGATAATCGCTATAGACATTCAGCCCAAGATGCTTCGCGGCCTGAGCCGCAGAGCACAAAGGAAAGGCGTGCGCGGTCTCATTGAGCTCAGGCTGGCGGATTCCTTCAGTTTGAGGACCAGCGATTTGAATGAATGTGTGGATTTTGTCCTGGCCTTTGCCGTGGTTCACGAGCTGCCAGACTCAGGACTCTTCTTTAGGGAATCGTATGGAGTGCTCCGGCCAGGAGGAAAACTATTGTTCTCAGAACCTGCTCACCATATCGAAAGATCAGAATTTGCAAAATCGCTCGACTCTGCAAGGCTGGCTGGATTTGAAGTTGAAAGTATGCCGACCATCAAATCGAATTTATCCGCTCTCTTGACCAAAAAGCTGGCAGAGCACTGACAACGAATGTGGCAGAAAAACCGAGCTCCCCATTGGCATGTTCAGCAACATCGTACTTGACGGCTCTCTGCCGGCAGGCAACACTTGGACGCAATTATGAAGATCCTCGCGCTATGGAGGCAGTGGGCTCGCGCCCTTACGCTGGAGACATACACCCTCTATTATGCATTTAGAAATCCAAGAACACCGTGGTACGCCAGGCTCTGGGGCGCAATTGTCGTTGCTTACGCATTCAGTCCTGTTGATCTTATTCCTGATTTCATTCCGGTCCTCGGCTTCATAGATGACCTTGTTTTGATTCCCCTTGGCGTAGTGATAGCAAGAAAGCTGATTCCGAGAGACATACTAATGGAAAGCAGGCAGCTCGCCCAAGACCGGGTTGACAGCAAGAAACCAGTCAATTGGCTGGCCGGAGGCGTCGTTATCGCAATCTGGGTTGCGCTGGTTTCATTTGTCCTTCTTCGAGTGATGCGCGTGTTCGGAAAGTGCCTATAGAAAGGAGGAGTGATGCTGCCTGACTATGACAGATTGTTCGCGGATCATGCCGAAGAATATGATCGCTTCATCGCCGCAGAAGACTCTCAAGGCCATCTGCTGAAAGCTTTGAAACAATTCGGCCACCTCAACAGGGAACAGGCAGTTGCAGATCTAGGGTACCGGCACGGGTAGAATCGCGTTCCTTGTGGCTCCGATTGTGCGACATGTGTACGGAATAGAGCCTGTGGGAGGGATGCGACTTGTCGCAGAGTCGAAAAAGCTCAAGCTTGGTGTCAAGAATGTTGACTTCTTGCCGGGAGAACACAAGGACATACCGCTTCCCGACAACAGCATCGATCTGATAATAGAGGGGTGGGCGTTTCTGAAGGCTTTCCATAGCACATATCCAGAATGGCGTTCTGAATTTGAGGCTATTGTGCCAGAGATGAAAAGGATACTAAGGCCCAGGGGAGCTGTTATCTTGATTGAGACAATGGGTTCCCTGCATATCTGGAGTGAAATACCTGATCGAACAGTTGTGCTATATGACTATTTTGAAAAGGAACTGGGCCTTCGAAAGACCATAATCAGGACAGACTATAGATTTTCCAGTGTGGAAGAAGCGGTCGATCTTTCGACGTTCTTCTTTGGTGACGAAATTGGAGCTGAAATACAACAGATTGGAGAACCCATTGTTCCGGAAGCTACCGCAATCTGGCATGGGAGAATATAGTGGAAAGGAGGAAGAAGATGCCCCAATCGCCCTGGCAGGGACTTCACTACAGGCAGGTAGATGTATTTGCCGACAAGGTGCTGAGTGGTAATGGCGTCGCCGTATTCTGGAACTGCGACGATCTGGCGATAGAGACCATGCAGGAGCTCACCCGGGAGCTTCGTCAATTCGAGGCCATCTTCCTTCGCGCCACGAGCGTGGCGGGAGAGTTTCGGGCGAAAGTGTTCACGATGGAGGAGCAGCTGGACTTCGCAGGTCATCCAGTATTGGGCGCTGCGGCAGTGCTGCATGAGAGGTATGGACAAAATGAGGTTGAGACTTGGCGAGTCGTTCTGAACACCCGCACAATTGAGGTCACCACGCGGCGGAATGGGAAAGCTTTTTTTGCTGCCATGCTTCAGCCTGCGGCCCAGTTCTATCCGGCAATCCGGCTGCCCTCTGAGATTGAGACAGTCATGCACTCCGTCAACCTGAGTGTGGATGACAAGCATCCGACTTTGCCTTTGGAAGTGGGGTCTACAGGCCTCGCATACCTTATTGTGCCCATAATAAGGAACCTACAGAAGGCGGGGATAGTGATAGACAATATGGAAGAGATGCTCGCCAAGATTGGCGCAAGATTCGTGTACATATACGATGTAGGAAAATCCGAAGGTCGAAATTGGGACAACAAAGGATGGGTGGAGGATATCGCAACGGGAAGTGCTGCAGGACCGATCGCAGCGTATCTTTGCAGGCATGGCCTTCTTGAAATTGGACAAGCCCTGAGCATCAAACAAGGCGGATATGCGGGTCGACCGAGTGAAATGGTGGCGAAGGTGGTAGAATCAGGCCAAATCGAGGTGTCAGGCGCTGTTCAAATGGTTGCATCAGGAAATTTTGACTGACGGTGATGCGCCATAGACAACTGCAGTTGGCTGAAGGTAGTCCTTGGTCCGTGAGAATCGCATCCATGGGGGTGAGCGATGATAAGGGAAACAGCACGGAAGTCCGAAACAGCAGCTGTTGAAAGCCCGGTGGGGATCTTTCGCACCACGATTGCGTACAATGAGCAACTCATGCTTTGTCACTTCTTTCTCAAAAAGGGTGTCCGCATACCTTTTCATGAGCACCCTGCCGCGCAGAATGGTTATCTGATAAGCGGGAAGCTGCGAATGCTCTGGGAGACGGGTCGGGAGTTCATCGCAGAACCCGGGAGCGGCTGGTGCTTCGACTCAAATGTTCGGCATGGTGCGGAGGCACTTGAGGATTCCGAAGCGATTGAGTGTTTTGCCCCAACACGACCGGAATATGTGCCCGAACGACCAGTGTGAACCGGGATCCAAACCTGATGAATGGGAGCGAAAGGTCTCTCGCCGCACCAGCGGCAAATTGAGAATTTCCTGCGTCTCACGTATCCTTGCATCCAGGTGAGGGGAGGGCTGATCATGGCAGAATCCAAGAAATACTCAATCGATCTGGAAATAAAGCTCGGATATCTTCGGTTGATTGATGTGCCGGCGATCATCTCAAAGGTAACTGATGACTGGTCGAATCAGACGCTCTGTGAAGTAAACGATTGCGTTGTGCGCCTGGGGGTATTCAAGAAGGGAGAGTTTCATTGGCATAAGCATGACAAGGAAGACGAATTCTTCTTTGTCCTTGAAGGCCGATTTGTGATCGAATTGGAAGGCGAGACAATCACTCTTCTCAAACACCAAGGCTTTACAGTTCCGAAGGGTGTGCTTCACAAGACAAGCGCGCCTGTGCCGACTTCGATACTTATGATGGAGGCAGCGACGGTCAAGCCAACCGGAGACTGAAGGGCATGGACTATCACGGAGTGGCGAGCTCCCCAATGCCGATCCGCGGGAAAAACAGATGGATATCGAAGGTCTCAGAAGACTAGGCAAACCTTATGTCCTCGGCATCGGTCCACAGGAAGTGCCTGCAAGCAAAGAGGTCAAGACCGTCAGCATGAGGAAAGCAAACGAGGAAGTGATATGCCGCACAATGAATATTGTCTGGGTGATTACCTCATAAGCACAAATCGTGAGAAGTTGGACCTGAGGGTGATCCACGAGTATCTATCTGGCCAATCATATTGGGCACAAGGCAGGCCGATCGACATTGTCAAACGGTCTGTCGAGAACTCACTTTGTTTCGGCCTGTACCGCTTATCCGGTGGGCAGATCGGCTTCGCCCGCGTCGTGACCGACTATGCAACTTTCGGCTGGCTGTGTGACGTGTTCGTTCTAGACGAAGGAAAAGGCAGGGGCTTGGGCAAGTGGTTGATACGAACCATAGTAGACTGTCCAGAGCTGAAGCAACTCAAGAGGATCATGCTCGCAACGAGGGATGCGCATGCGCTCTACAAGCGGTATGGTGGATTTGAAAGTCTCAAAGAACCCGCAAAATGGATGGAGCGCACGGGGGTCTAGCACACTGATCGGGGGCGCGGCTCAACCCCCTATTGCTCGCGCTTCCCTTGAAATGTGTGATGGAACAACCTTACCATGCATATTGTAGGTATTCATTGACGAAAGCATTGCGGGCAATCCAGGCCGTATTTGCAGGAAATGTAGAGTTGGCGAGGAGACAAATGGGTAAGTTGCTCATTACGACCTTCTTGACAGCGGCGATGATCGCATCATCGGTTCAGGTATCTGCTGGCTCAAACGAAAACCAGAGCACAGCATGCATTGTCATGATAGTCGCTCCAAAGGACTTTACCGATCAAGAGTATTTTGATCCACGGAAGGTCTTCGAAAATGCGGGAGCGCGTGTAAGGGTGGCGAGTACCACGACCCGGCCAGCGGTGAGCCACAACCTGGCAAAAGTCAGGGTTGACCAGGCAATTTCCGACATCAGACTTGACCAGGTGGATGCGATAGTAGTAGTCGGGGGGATGGGGGCTGCAACCTACCTCATGAATGACGAAAGCCTGCGAAATCTTCTCGTTGCAGCCAGTAAATCAAACAAGGTTGTGTCGGCCATCTGCATCGCGCCGGCAGTCCTTGCGCGCGCGGGGGTATTGCGAAACAGGGAAGCGACCTGCTATGCCGATAAGACGATAATTGGTGCTTTAAAAATGAACGGAGCGGCGTACCTGGACAGGGAGGTTGTGGTATCTGGAAGGATCGTGACCGGGAACGGACCAGGTGCGGCAAAGGAATTTGCAGCCACGGTCCTTGCGGGAATCGGCAAAAGCTGAATCAAGCATATCTGCTTTGAGTCCGTTCGATGGGAGGCGAAAAATGAAGGTCATTGATCTGCCTGCAGAACACGAAAAATCATACTTCCAATGCCTTGAGGAATGGTCAGACGAAATACGTGAGGCCGGTGACCATAAGAAACAATGGTTCGAAAAGATGAAAGGTCAAGGGCTTCGCGTAAAGGTTGCCGTAGACGAACAAGGGACAGTGGGGGGCATGATACAATACATTCCAATAGAGAAAGTGCTCGTTGACGGAAAAGGCCTCTACTATATGTATTGCATCTGGGTACATGGACACAGCAAAGGCCGGGGCAATCACCAGAAGAAGGGCTTGGGGAAGGCACTCCTTCAAGCTGCCGAGGACGATGTGAAGCAGCTTGGAGGCAAGGGTTTCGTCGTGTGGGGCCTGTCTCTTCCATTTTTTATGAGAGCCGCCTGGTTCAGGAGACAAGGATATCAACGGGTTGATCGAGACGGGATTCAAGAGTTGCTCTGGAAGCGATTTGACGAGGATGCTGCTCCGCCAAGATGGATCCGGCAAAGGAAGAAACCGTCGGCAGAACCAGTGAAGGTGGTTGTTACATGTTTGAAGAATGGGTGGTGCCCGGCACAGAACCTCAGCTATGAACGCGCAAAGCGTGCCGCAAATGAGCTTGGGAACAATGTAGTATTCAGGGAAATCGATACCTTCAATAGAGAGGTTGCTGCTGAATGGGGAATCTCCGATGCGCTGTTTGTTGATGGCAAGCAGGTACGAACAGGACCCCCTCCTACCTATGACAGGATCAGGAAATTGATCCAAAAGAAACTCAAGGCGCGTAACCGCTAGGGTTGGCGACGTCCCTTTGACCTCGCGCATCGAAACGGTATAGAATTTGCCGAGGGCTGAACATTGCCGGAATTGTCTTCCATTTCCGTATTCCTTCTCGCCGCGCTCGGCCTGCTCCTGATTCCGGGCCCGGCGGTTCTCTATATTGTGACGCGAAGCGTCGCTCACGGCAGAAAAGCCGGACTCGCCTCGGTTTTAGGAATTGAACTTGCGACCCTTTGCCATTCAATGGCCGCAGCTTTCGGGCTGTCAGCGATCCTTCTCGCCTCTTCTCTGGCATTCAGCCTGGTCAAATATCTCGGTGCAGGCTACCTGATATACCTGGGCATCAGAACGATTTTCTCGAGGTCCGTTTCCCCGGCGAAGGACGATTCGTCAACTCCGAGTCTTTCGCAGATGTTCCAGAAGGGGTTCCTTGTCAACCTGTTGAACCCAAAGACGGCGCTATTCTTTTACGCATTCCTTCCGCAATTCGTTGACCCGGCCCGTGGTTCGTCGATTCTACAGATACTGCTGCTGGGGGCGCTGTTTGTTGTTTTGGCAACTATTACGGACAGTACGTATGCGCTCATCTCCTCGGGTGTCGGCAGAATGATCACTCAAAGAGCGGGCTTCCAGCGAATCCAGAAGTATGTCACCGGCGGGATTTACATTTCTCTCGGAGTAGCTGCTGCAGTGTCAGGATCCGGAAAGAAGTAGGATCACATCGCAAAGGGGGGGCAATGAAAGCCTTGGTGGTTTTTGACTCAACCTGGGGCAACACAGAGAAAATAGCGCACGCTGTTGCATCAGGAATTGGGGGAGGCACGAAAGCGCATCGGGTCGGCGCCATCGATGCAAAGCGATTTGAGGCCATAGATCTTCTCGTGGTGGGATCACCAATACTCGGGGGGCGGCCTTCTCCTGCCATTCAGGGATATATCAATTCCATTCCCGAGGCGGCTGCCAAGAAATTGCGCGTTGCGACCTTCGACACCCGGCTGATGATGAGATTCGCAAAGATATTTGGATACGCCGCAGTACGGATGGCAGATCAACTGAAAGACAAGGGATGTACGCTGAGATCGACGGAAGGATTTTTCGTGAAAGGTCGCAGCGGTCCGCTGGCTGACGGAGAATTGGCTCGCGCAAGTGAATGGGGCAGCAAGCTAAGGTCCTGATCGGCTGCATCCAACTCCTTTCCCGGCTATTCTCAGGGACCGGAAGCTTCGAAGACACCGCGACGGTTATTGGCTTCGGGATTGGAGTGGACACCTGGGCGAGTCTTGTGCGTGACCTGACGGATGCGGTACTGGCGCGCTAGGGATTATCGACATGAAGGCCTACGAGGCCGCTCTCTTTTTCGCTCAGCGATCCTAATTCGTTCTCTTGCAGTTTTGTTCAAGAGCTGCTCCGCCACGCGGATCGCCGATGTGTTGAGCCCGGCGCTCCTCTTGCCGATGTTCCGCAAGGCCCCGCTCACCGCCTTCTTGACATAGTTCCTCTCATCGGCTGCTCCCGCAATGATGTGGGGGTAGAGATCAGGTGCTTATATGAATTCCCGCACGGACATGTGCGAAGTGAAATTTAATATAGTAGACATCGAAGTCGGCGTGAATTGCGGAGTATGACGATGAGTGAGAGTTGCATTGCGCGAAGCGTCGGATATACTTCTATTCGAGGAGAAGCGAGAAATGCTGATGGAAATCTCCAGTCTCATCACTCCTGAAGTCTATGAAGTGATATACCGAATGGGGCATATGGACGAACTGGTAATAGCAGACGCGAACTACTGCGCGTCTGCGTTGAGCGGCAAGGTGGTATTCTGCTATGCGCAGGAGAACCATGCACTATTGGCTGAAATCCTGAAATACTTTCCGCTGGACGACGATGAAGAGTTTCCCATCAACGTTATGACCCCCGACCATGGATACATCCACGAGCCACAGATCTGGAACGATTACCAGAATGTTCTCGCCCGTACGTATGATTCAAGGAAGCTGCAGCTCAACAAGATCTCGCGGCAGGAATTCTATCTGAGAACCAGGAATGCATACGCCACGATACAAACGTCGGACCCCCGGCTTTATGCGGACATCATACTCAAGAAAGGCGTGGTGCTGTGATCGAGAAGGGGATGTACGTCGCTTCCGGCAGCTTGCCTGGCATGTGCCGCCGCGCAGACGCGCTGCCTGCATAGTGGCAACAAAGCTGTGTCCAAAACTCATCCTGGAAGGCACTCGGCTCACTCTGAAGACCGAAATCGCTTTTGCCCTCAATGAAGATGCACGCATAGTCGGCCCGCGAAAGTATCGATACCATTCCCCGCTGATATCAGCTGAATGGTGCTCCTTCACGAACTTCCCCTGGGGGCGAGGACTCATCAACTTTTTGCCCGAAGAGGAAGACCAGGCGATCGAAACGTATCACACGTGGGCGCGACTGTTCGAGCTGCAACGATACTACTCCTGGATTATCGATCGGTTCCACCTGTCAACCATGATGTATCAACTGAGGGCACATGGCAAGAAGTATGACTTTACCTGGCTCGAGGATCGCCTGCTGCCGCTTGGATTCCGTCTGATATTCTGTGCAAGAAGTGATGACTCCTTTGCCAGGGCTCGGGATGAGCGGCTCAAGGTATCCGGCAATCCCTCGCAATACGATGATCTGCGGCCGTTTATTGAAGAGCAGAAGCTGATGCATCAGCTGGTTGCGGAATCGAAGCTCCCCGCGCTCACTGTCGATGTCTCCGAGAACAATGTCACGAATGCGGTGGGCGCCATTGCAGGATGGCTTGAGCTGACGAATGGACTTCATATGCAGGACACCTGAGCGGCTGCCGGGGGTATTCCCGCAAGACGGGCCAGGTTCCAGACGCAGGGCTATCCGGTACAAAGGAGGAAGGCGCAGGTTATGCGTAAGGGCAGGCTGGAAGCGTTCAGCGATGGCGTAATCGCCATACTGATCACAATAATGGTGCTCGAGCTGAAAATCCCTCATGGTACGGGAATTGCGGACCTTGCCGGGTTGTTGCCGCACTTCCTGACATATGTCCTGAGTTTCGTTTTTCTTGCGATTTATTGGAACAATCATCATCATTTGCTGCATGCGGCAACCAGGATCAATGGAAAAATACTCTGGGCCAACATGCATCTTCTTTTTTGGCTTTCACTGATTCCCTTCGTAACCGGTTGGATGGGAGAGAATCACTTTGCCTCAGCTCCCACCGCGGCCTATGGAGTTGTTCTGCTTTTCGCGGCAATTGCGTACTATGTATTGCAGACTCTCATCAAGTCGGAAGAAGGGCCGGGTTCGCGGATTTCCCTCGCGTTGGGTGCCGATTTCAAGGGAAAACTGTCGCCCGTGCTGTATCTCGTGGCAATTCCAATGGCGTTTGTCCTGCAGTGGATATCTGAGGCGATTTACGTGTTCGTGGCGCTCTTATGGCTGATTCCCGACCGAAGAATCGAATCAAAGCTGATGGAGAAGAGGAATGAAAAAACGCCTCTTTACTGACTCGAATGTCACGCCGACCGAAGCCCTTCTTCGAAAGCAACTGGGCGCTGCCATGGGCTACTATACGAGCATTCTGTCGAAATCCGGCGACTATCGCAAGCAGTGGCAATTCAGCCGTGGCAATGGCTGGATCCTCAAGGTTGATGATATGCGTAGGGCGCTTTTCTATCTTGTGCCATTTGACGGCGGAATCGAGGTCAGCCTGACGGTCCGCGACGGCGAAAGGGCGAGCCTCTTGCAGAACGGCGAGCAGGAAATCCTCTTCCCCCAGCTCGAGGCCGCGACCAAGTATTCGGACGGGTATGCCCTCCGATTCGGAATAGAGAGCCCTGGGGAGTGCAGATCAGTCACGAAGTTCCTCACCACACTGATGCGGATGAGGGCGACATGAATTCTCGCGCCCACATGATCGGTGGGACGCGGGAAGTTTGTCTGCATGGTGGTGCGACGGCGCGGCCTGTCTCAAAAAACTTGCATTGCGAAAACCTATGAATATAGTTGAGGGAGAGAGGCAGTCTGACTGGGGAGGAATGCTCTTGCCCGCGAAGTCATGAGGGCTTCGACAGCATAAACCAATGCAAATGATCCTGGAGACGGTCATGACGATTCTCTCCCTGGTGGAGAAGCTCATTCCTGTCATCTCCCTGGCTCTCATTCTCCTTGTCTATCTCACGCTGCGAGAAGTCTCCCGGCAAAGGAGGGAAACATACCGGCCGCGGCTGTTTGTCGGGAAACAGCTGTACTCCGTGCAGAAGAATCCGAATGGAACGCCGTGTTTCCTGAAGAACGACAACAAGAAGCTGCATGACCTGCACGCGAAGCCTTACGAGCTGGAGCTCGCCAACATCGGATTGGGCGCGGCCCACGCAATCAGGCTGAGCTGGAAGTACGACAAAGCCAAGATCATCAAAGAGCTGTCGGAGCTTGGCCGACAGTCCGGTCGACTCCACAATATCAGCAACGGGCATTTTCAGTACATGTTCAATGTCAACGACGCGGAACATGGCTACCGGTTCAGAATTGCCCGTCCTGCAGAAATCAACAGCGAGATACCTTTCTTGAAAGCCGGGAACATCATCAGGTTTACGCTGCCGGATACCGTCAGACACATCCTGACCTTCTTTCCGTATCTCAAGCTCTTGACCCTGGAGTTCCCCCATCGCATCGACATCGCGAATCGCGACGTCTTCATTCAAATCGTCTATCTGGACATCTCCGGGCAGGAGCACAGGCAATTGTTTCAAATGGTCGCCACCGGCTTCGCGTTCGGAAAAGAAGATCAGAATGGCAACTATGGCTCGGGCTCACTGGTCTTCCAAATGGTGAAAGAAAAGGACGCCTGAGAGAGAGCAGGGGATGTACTATCCAAGAAACTTCGATCGAGGCCGCGCGATCGAGCTGGGTGGGCTGGTCAAACAGGCGTACTCTCAGTTGAAAAGCTTTCAAGACGATGTAGAGTGGAACCTCAAGGGGAACTACTCTCTCGTCAGCGAGCTGAAATACCAGGGGACGCAGGCGTCTCCAGGCAAGACGGTCAATCAGTTCGACAAGGAATTGAGAGAGTTCGCAAGGTCCAAGCTGCAGAGAGGGAAAGGTCTTCCGATAGGTTTCATCGCGCAAGACCCGGGGGATGTGTTTCTGATTTTTCGAGGAACCATGACTGCGGGCGAATGGCTTCGCGACCTCAATATCCGCCTGACCTCCTACCCGCACCTCGATTCCTGCAGGGTGCATGAAGGATTTCTTCAGACCTACAACGTGTTCCGCTCGGAAATCACAGACACTCTGGCCCGCCTCGACGCCAGGAAACGCTTTTTCATAGCAGGCCACAGCCTCGGGGCTGCACTGGCGACTCTGGCTGTTCCGGATCTTGCGGCCTCCACTGGCTTCAAGTCGCCTTTTGTCTATACGTATGCCTCGCCCCGCGTGGGTGATAAGGAATTTGCCCAATTCTATGATCGCCAATGCGGCAAGAGATCGTTCCGGATCGCAAATACAGCAGATCTCGTCGTCTCCATTCCCCCGCCTGTCCCGTTCTTGAGATTTATCGGGGGCTTCTTTACTCATGTCGAAACGCCGATCGATTTTACCATTCAAAACGAGGATCTGGAGAAGAATCATGTCATCGACACCTATATTACGGCACTCGAGGAAGATCGAGACACGCAGGGATTCCTGAAGAGACTATTCAGGTAGGCGCCCTGCGAGAACGGAGGAATTCCGTGGGCGTTCGCCGCTTCATGCCGGCATTTTTCTTTGTCGTCCTTGTTTCATGCGGCTCTCTGGGCATCGCACAGACCGACCCCGGCGCGCATTCGGCGGGGCCGGCCGATAAAAACACCACGAACGGGAATTCCCGCACGGGCACGCCCGCCGGGAGCCGCAATCAGCCATCCCTTGAAAAGGTTCCGCCCCTCGAATCCATGTCCTCGAAATGGAGGAGAGAAACAGTCGATACGGGAGCCTCCGCAGAGTACCTGACGGAAACAGAAAGGCAGGTAGTGCTTGAGATCAACAAGGTGCGCGCAGATCCCGCTGAATATGCGAAAAGGTACCTTGCGCCTCTGCGACAGTTTTACAATGGAAAGCTTTTCCGCGTACCCGGGGAAACCGCCATCTCCACGAATGAAGGGACCGCGGCTCTTGATGAATGCATCAAGGAGCTGCAGCAGACAAGGCCGCGGCAGGTGCTCTCCCCCAGGAAAGGCATGAGTCAGGCCGCACGCGACCATGCAAAGGACCAGAGCAGAACAGGGGCCACCGGTCACACCGGAAAAGACGGTTCGACCGCCTCGGAGAGAATCAATCGATACGGCAAATGGGACATCGCCGCGGGGGAGAACATCGACTATGGGAACGGCAGTCCAAGAATGATCGTGGTTTCCCTGCTTGTCGACGACGGTGTGCCCTCCCGCGGACACCGGCGGAACCTGCTGGACAGAACATTCAGGCTCATAGGACTTTCTGTCGGATCCCACCCGTTGTATCGGTACATGTGCGTCATGGATTTCGCGGGAGCGTACAACTAGGGGCTGCAAATGAGAGCCGCGTGACCGCCGTGAGGAGCCGACGCGGTCTCTCCGGGGACACGCTTCTCACCACAACTCGGGAAGCGCCCGACCTGACTCCATCAATGATTTCAAGCTCGAAAGGACTTTCGGCCAGCCCTGCATGATGCCTTGAAGCATGTCGGAGCCAGGCTCGAGCCGGTCATGAGTCACCGTCAGGCGCACGACATCGCCGATCGGCTCGAGCTCGAATGTGACCCGCGTATGCCTTTTCTCCTGTGTCTCATCGGCCGGAAAAGCCCACGTCAGGACGAGACGACGGGGTGGAGAGCTCTCGATAACCTTCCCGACCAGGAGAACCGCTCCGTCCTTGCCGGCGCGGCGATGCTCCCATCGGGAGCCGGGCCGCCAGTCGGAGACGTTGACGTGCTGCCAATACTTCGTGGTCATCTCGGCGTCAATAAGCGCATTCCAGAGTTTTTCCGGCGTCGTTGAAATGTACGTGACATAGACGAACTGGGGCTTATCCATGATGGTCTCCTTCCGACCTTTTCTTGAGGTCATGCAAGGCGTCCAGGTGCTGACGCTCGTATTTTTCGATCCAGCGTCCGTATATTTCGTGAATGGGGACGGGATTGAGATAATGCAGTTTTTCACGGCCTCTGCGAATTGTCACAATCAGGTTTGCGTCTTCCAGCCGCTTGAGGTGCTGCGTGACCGCCTGACGCGTCATGTCGAGCTGTGCACAGAGCTCTCCCAACGTCTGGCCGCTGTGCGCACGCAGGGTATCGAGCAGACGCCTCCTCGTGGGATCAGCAAGGGCTTTGAACACATTATCAATATCCACGCAGGCGAATATATGCAAGAAAAAACTTGCATGTCAAGCTCGGACCTGATTAGTATATTGCATGCGGGAGGGAACACAGGATGAACCTCGCAGAATTGGCTGATTTTCTGGTTGAGGCCAAGGTAAATACCTACGCGGCCCAAAAGGGCAAGGTCGATTCGTCCAGGAAAGGGTCCCACGATCTCGCCTACCGGAATGGCAGCTACTTCTATCTCGACAGCTACCTTGGCGAGAAGGATTTTTCAGGGGAAGAGATAGTGTATCGGGAAGAAAAACCGGTCTGGAGCATGAATTACTATGGAAAAATGCTGCGCGACAATGTTCCTGAAGGTTTCATCGAAACGCTGAGAGAGGCATTGCTGAAGATCGGTACTGAGGAACCATACAGGGGGTGCAGGCACCACAAGAGGGGCCGGTATGAGTACTTCTGCGCAGTCGAAGGCGGGATCGGTTTCTTCCACGGAGTCGAAAGGATAGAGTACGAGGCGGAAGAAGTATATCGTCTCTACTTTCACGGAGGGCTGGTCGATTAGCCTGCCTGTTCCCCGCGTCCCGAGGCCCACCGGGTCTGGATTGACAGCCGGCGTCATTCAGGGTACGAGACCCACTGAGGGGACCCGCGCCGACCGTGCTCACGGCAACCGTGAATTGGATGGAGGACAATCATGAAACGAGTAGCCATACTCCTGCTGGTGGCGTTGCTCATTTCCTGTCGTGAAAGACCGGCCAGGGGCCAGGGATCGGCCGCTTCCGGGCCCGAGACGTCCTCGCCAGAGACGTCGGTATCCGCAGTGTCCGGGTCCATGGTATTCACGTCAATGCAGCAGCTCAAGGACGTCCGCATCGGATCGATTCATAACCAGATCATGGGGTTGGAAGGGGACATCCCGAACGCACCCATATCCGCAAACATGCTGACGCTGGGCCCCTTGCAGCAGTCGCTGGAGGTCAGGCTCACCAGAGAGACACAGATCGACCAGGGGGTAAGAATCATCGCCCGGGGAAACCAGGTTGAGTATTCCGTGGAGGTCGAAAGAGATGCCATATCGGTGGCCGGTCACGACGATACGATTTTCGGATTCTATTTCAACGTTCCATTCGAGAACAAACCCTGGAGCCGGATCACCAGTTGGCGTCTCACGGTGTCTGCCGGCAATGAGATCGTCATAGAAAAAGAGCTCGAGATCGCCGCACGAGATCTCATCCTGTACACGAAAGCGGCGGACAATCCTTTCGATGCCATTGATATCACCCATCTCTCCAAAGGGCAGACGTACAAGATCTTCTACCAGAACCTTCAGTCTGATCTGTTGATCGCGTACTACACGAGCGACTATTCCACGTACACGCCATTCTACGCAGGCAAGGCGGATTCACGTCTCGACCCCCATTCCGCGCCTGAAATCACGATCAGCACGCACGCGCCCTCCGGCTCGTATTTCTTCACTCACAAGGCACGGGAGGCGATCTCCCGGAGCGATGAAGAGTTGCCCGTCTTCGGCTACAGGGTGATTGAATAGGAGGGGGATCCGGCGCGACACACGGGACCTTTGGCCGGCGTGTCCGCTATTCTTGACATTTACCGGCCGGGATATGACATTGCAGCATGGAGGATGTTCCGCCTTGAGGAGAGCCATTGCAGCAGTTATCTTCGTCTTTCTTGCTTACGGTTCATTCGCATCGGACTTCCGCAAGACCTCGTGGTTGATGAGCAAGGAACAGGTTCTCGCCTCGGAGGATGGCACGCTCGTCACGGAGAGGAATGTCGCCGGCCAGCAGGAAGTGGTCTATCGTGCGCGGTTCGAAGGATACGAGGGCTCCGTCACGTACGTGCTGGAAAACGACAAGCTGCTCGCGGCAAGCTACAACTACAAGAAGGACGACACCCGGCAGGTCTACAGCCACATGAAGGAAAGTCTGACGCGTCAATTCGGAAAGCCGGCGCTCCAGACGGACAGCCTTGCCGTCTGGCGCTCGGAGCGCACCGAGATTGCCCTGGCGTATCGCGCCGAGAAGACCTGCTACGTCGCGTTCTGGGAGAAAGGCTATTTTGCGCGGATCAACAGGCTGACCACCGCGGAATAGTCCCGGCCAGATCCTTTACCTTCTTTTCAAATTCTCGAGAATCCTGCGATAGATGAGCGTGAACCGGTCGATGCGGCGCAGCTTTGCGCGCGAATCCGCACTCCAGACGCTGTCCGGATGATCTTCCACTACCCGCGAGAAGTATCCGTATGCAGCCTGCAGGAAGCCCAGGCTGCCGGCGATGTCTTCCGCCGCTGTGTAGCGCCGCGTGAAATGGGGCACCCGTCCGGCGGCGATTTTCCTGTTGATCTCCGCAATCCCGTGGATCGCGAGAGAAAAGTTGATAAACCCCTGCTTGTAGTACGCGTAGGAAGGATCGCGATGCGCGGCAAGGCCCGGCCCTGACGCTTGCGGGGAACGGCTTTCCCGTCGGGCAGTCGGATGCGGGGGAGCATGATCCTCCCGCATGGTAAGGGAGCTCATGAGCGCGGTATAGGCCTCCGTGAGAGTGATCGTCGTGAGCTCCTGCAGCGCCTTTTTCTCGCTTGGGAACCTGTCCGGATGGTTCTCCATCACGAGCCTGCGGTATGCCTGTTTGATCTGGTCCTGCGTGGCGTTTCCCGTGACGCCCAGAATGTCCCTGAAATGCTGCTCACTCATAGAAAAGGCCATGGAACCCCTGCAGGGCTCAGCCCTCGCCGTTCTCCCTGTACTCGTGTCGACGCTGGTTGCCCTTCACGATGCTGTTCTTGATCGCGAGAAGCTCGATCTTGATCCCTCGCGAGGTTTTCTTCTCCTGCGCCGCCTTGTCATGGAAGTACGTGTTGAGGCTCCCGAGGCGGCGATGGATGAGGAGCAGCTCGTTCAGCTGCTTGTCCACGAAGGCCGCCAGCTGCCGCTCACCGGTGCTCTCCAGCCTTCGGAGCGCGGGGCCGGTGCCCGAGGCGAGTGTCGCCATGAGGCTCGATTTTTTTCGCGCTTCTTCCAGCAGCTTGGGGAAATCCACGACCTCTGTCTTGGGAGCCGGGACGCCGGGCTCCGCGTATTGCACCTTGTACGCGCGATCCACGGTGCGCGGGGTCGCTCTCCTGCGCAGGAGGCGCCTCAACCAGCCGCCGCCTGATCCGCGATTCTCGAGGAGAAGGAGACGCTCGTTTTCCTCGAGGATGGCGAGAGCTGTCGCAAGCTCCTCGTGCGGACGGGAAAGTATCCGTACAGCCTCCAACAGGATCGGCTTTCCCTCCGGGAGCACCGTTGTCTTCACCGGTTCCGCCTCGACAACAGCCAGCGACGCGAGGACCTTCTCCTTCATGGCAGCGCCGTCACCCGCGAGCTCTTCCTCCAGGACTTCTTCCGCGAGAGCGGGATACCACGGTCTGCCCGGCATCCACTGCCCGAAACCCCTGCGGACAGCGCGCAGCGCCTCCTCTTTCCGCATGCGCGCCTCCGGCGCGCCGAGCGGGACCTGCTGCAGCACTTTGCTCCGCAGCTCCGCCTTCCATGATTCGCGGTGGTATGCGATCAGTTCCGCGACCATCCCGCGAATCTGGTGAATGGTCTTTACGGCCTGGATATCGCAGTCCTTGAGGATCTGGGAGGCCATCGAGTCCGTGCCCATGCGCACCTTCATGAATACCCGGGCGAACGCGCGCGTGGTGGGGCTCGTGGAGCCTTCGCCGAACTCCAGCCAGTTGATGAATGTCACGAGGGCCGAGATTTTCTTGAGCCGGACCAGGGTGAGCGCGTGGAGGTCGAAGGCGGCTTCCGTGGTCAGGAACTTGAGCTGGCGCCTGAACGCGGCCAGCCGGTAGCTCACCTCGTCCGTGTTTTCAAAATCGGGGAGCGGCTCGTCCTTGGGAATGACGATTTCCGTGAAGACCTGCTCGTAGTTGTACGGATCCTCACGGAGCAGGCCCTTGCGGATGAGCATGGCCATGGCGCCGTCGAAAAGCGCCTGATAGGAAAGGAGGGCGTCCTTCAGACGCGGGATCTGCGTTTCTGTCAGCCATTTTGAACGCTTCTCCAGCGCCGCTTCGAGCTGCCCGAGGTAGTCCGCAGATCCTTCCATCACAATAGATTATAGGGTAAAGTCGAGGCGGACGCAACGCAGGAAAGGGCGGCCACGGCGCCTTTCGCGGTACACCGCGCCCTTCCGTGGCATTACAGGCATGCACGATGGGAACCGCCGGGGTTTTCAGCAGGGAGAAGCTTGTCATCGCGATTCTCATCTCCGCTCTCGGCAGGAGGGACGAGCTGGTGGCATGTCTTGCCGACCGCTGGGGTCCCGTCGACTATGCCTCCGAACCTTTCCCTTTCGCATTCACGCACTATTATGACGCCGAGATGGGTACGCCGATCGACCGGCTCTTCATCTCCTTCGAGCGCCTGGTCGATCCCACCTGTCTCGCGAGGACCAAGCAGGAGACAAACGGTATTGAGGACCTGTTTCGCGAGAAGGGGAGCCGGAAGGTCAACCTGGATCCCGGTCTTCTGTCCCTTCCACGGTTCGTCCTTGCTACGACCAAGGAGAACGCTCACCGCATCCCCCTGGCGGAAGGCATCTACGCGGAGATAACGCTCCTGTACGGAAAGGGCAGCTACCGACCGCTTCCGTGGACCTACCCCGATTTCCGATCGGAGCCCACCCTCTCGATCCTCAACAGGATCCGCGCACAATACAAGAAGCAGCCAAGGCGATAGAGAGAGCTTTCCTGGCGGAATCCTCCTGCAAGCACGGAGAACCCGGGACGCGTATCTAGTAGAGTGACGCCCTTCAAAGCCCTGGCTCTCATTGCCGGTACCCACAGTCTCCTGTCTTGCGGGGCCTTTGGACCCCAGGCGCATATCGAGGTGCTCATTCCGGCCCCGCCCGTGCACTGGACACGGGCATTTCCCGACCTTGCTTTTCTCCTGGTTTTTCCGGATGCCGCGGGGCGCGAGCAGGTGGTGAGGGTTTCTGACCCGGTGAATCCGGTCACGATAGACTGCCCAAAGACCGGGAACACCCCCGTTCTTGCCTACCCCTTCAGCTCCATGGACGAAGAAGGGGGGATCGGCCGAGAGGGTATGCTCCGCCCCGCCGGCGGGATGTATCCGGACTCGCTGGATGACTCGCGCCTGGAGCCGGCCCTCGTGCTGGACTGGCGGGACGGGGCGGTTGCCACGGTGCTGTCCCGGCTCATCTCGCTCGGGCGGGACACCTCTCTGGTCAATGCGGCGCGTCTTGCCCGGTACTTTCGGGAAAGAGAAGACCCATGGAAGCTCGATTTGCCGAGGATCGAGGAGGCGCTCGCAAGAGGAGAGTTTACCGCTTATGACATGGATGAGCTGCCCTGCCGGGACGTATACGTGAACGCAGGCCCAGGCGAATGGTTCATGGAAAGTCCCTTTTCCAGTGTTACCACGCTGACCAGGGAAGGGAATCTCGGCTTGACAGGTGTAAGCCTTGGTATGCACGGGTTGTTCTCGGTGGATGGGCACTTGACGCTGATCAATGTGAGCGGGACCGAAGTCGTCGTGATGCCGGTTCGCTGAAGCGCGGCAGTACGGGGTACTCCCGTACCCGGCGGATTTGGGAGCGCCGCCGTTCCGAAGAGCGCGCATGCAGCGCGGGGACGGGCCCGGACAAAAAAGGACGTCGGCGGCTCCGCCGACGTCACGCCTCCGAGGCCGCCTTCCCGTGGGGGGGACTACTTCCACACGGTGAAGAGAAACCCTTCGGCAATGTAAACGACCAGGAAATAGAAGAACCCGATGACCCAGAGGGCCGTCGGTCTTGCCTCGAACACACCCGCCGTGAGCATGGCCGACGCTCCCACGCCTACCCAGACCACGGCTCCCGCGATCAGCCCCATCCACCAGGTGGTGGTGCCGAAGGCGATGATGATGAGATCCAGGACCAGACAGGAAACAAAGGCGCTGACGAGCGGCAGAAGGAACGTCACCGCCGACATCTTCATGTCCGACTGCTTTTTCCCCATCTTTGCCATGGCCGCCAGCCAGGGCTTTCCCAGGATGGGACCATACCACAGGAAACCAAGGACCATGTTGAACACCGTGCCCGCAATGACCGCAAGCCAGTTTACCTGTGCGAACTGCATTGAGTCCTCCTGGCCTAATAAGGTAGCAAAACCGGCTGCGGAGAAGAAGCAAAATCGATCGATGGCCCCAGGGTCTGCCCGCTCAGTCCACGCGGATGATCGTCGCCTTCGTCAGCACCTGCGCCCCTGTTTCCGTCATCAGCACGTCGTTTTCCCACCGGACGCCGCCGTGTGCAGGGTGGTAGAGTCCCGGCTCGATCGTGAAGATCATGCCGGGAAGAAGCGTCGGATCCCTGTTCTGGTCCTGGTTTCGCACCAGGGGGGCTTCGTGCACGTCCATGCCGATTCCATGGCCCAGCGCGTGAGGCATTCTCCAGCCCGAGGGAGCAAACAGGTCATCGACAGCCATGGCGGGATCACGTGTCGAGGCGCCTGGCTTCGCCGCTCGCACCGCCGTTGCGTACGCCTCCTTCACGAGCCCGATCATCCGCTCCTGCTCCTCGGCGAGCTTTCCGCGCGCCACGGTGATCGTCACGTCGCTCGAGTAGCCATCCACCTTGATGCCGAAATCGAGGATGGACAGGCCCGGCGCGGCGAATGGCCCGCGCGAGAATGCCGGAAAGGGGTGGATGGCCCAGCTGCGCGCGGGTCCCGCGGCGAGCGTCTCGAATCCCATGCCCTCGGCGCCGAGGGAGAGCGCTTCCCGTTCAACGAACTGGGCAATATCGAGCTCGCGCAATTCGTCGGCGCCGCCGGGCGCCGTCAGCAGCGCCTCGACCTTCCCGATGACGGTGTTCGTGATCTCAGCTGCCCTCAGGACAGCCGCGATCTCCGAGGCATCCTTGATCGTCCTCCACCTGCCGACAGAGGATTCGAACCCGTCCTCCCGGAGAATGACTTCCACGCCCGGCAGGTCAGACGCCAGCTCCTGGCGGCGAAGGTGGGAGGTTCTCTGCAGAAACTCCACTTTCCTGGGAGAGGCAGACGCCGCCGAGGCACCCAGGCCTTCCGCTTCCAGCACGCCGATCACTGCCTGGCGAAACGAGCGCTTGAAATCCGTATAGGGAACCACCCGGTCCACCGTGCTCCTGTCCTTCGCCATGTGCTCGTCCCACGGCACCAGCACGGTCTTGCCGGCGGCGAAGACGAAGAGCACGCCGTCCATTGGATGACCGCAAAGCCAGCGCAGCACGCTCGTGCGCTGGTTCTCGAAATCGTCCACGACGCATGCGTCGATGCCCGCCTCCGCGAGCCAGGCCGCCAGACGGGCCTGCCGCTCCCGAAACATGGCGGCGGCCGGGTCAGAGGGTTGCAACGATATTCACCAGCTTGTTGGGAACCACGATGACTTTCCGGATCTCCTTGCCGGCAAGGAGTTCCTTGATCCTCTCGTGAGTGAGGGCCCGTTCCCTCAGACCGTCTTCAGCGGTACCGGCCGGCATGCTCTCCTTGGCCCGGTTCTTTCCATTGATCTGGAACACGATCTCCACCAGATCCTCGACCGTGAGAGATTCCTTCCAGTCCGGCCACGCCTGCCGGGCGAGTGAGGGCGCGTTTCCCAGTTTGCCCCAGAGCTCTTCGGCCAGGTGCGGGGCGTACGGAGAAAGCAGGAGGACGAACGGCGTCCAGAGCGCCCGCGGCATCCTGTCGAGTCCCGCGGTCTCGTTGAGGAATATCATCATCTGGGCAATGGCGGTGTTGAACTCCAGCCTCTCCGTGTCGTGGGTCACCTTCTTGACGGTCTTGTGCAGCACGCGCATGAGCGGCTCAGGGGGCGCATCGTCCGTCAGAGGCAGCTCCCCCGCGCGCCAGATTCTTTCCAGGAATCTGCGTGCGCCCGCGATTCCGCGGGTGGACCATGGCTTGGACACTTCAAGCGGACCCATGAACATCTCGTAGACGCGCATCGTGTCCGCCCCGTATTCCTTCACGATGTCGTCGGGATTGATCACGTTTCCCATGCTCTTCGACATCTTCACGCCGCCCTCGCCGAGTATCATGCCCTGATTGATCAGCCGCATGAACGGCTCCGAGGTGTTGACCAGTCCTTCGTCGAAAAGGAATTTGTGCCAGAAACGCGCGTAGAGGAGATGAAGGACCGCGTGCTCCGCCCCCCCGACGTACAGATCCACCGGCATCCAGTAGTCGATCTTCTCACGCGCCGCGAAGACCTTGTCGTTCCTGGGGTCCAGAAACCGAAGGTAGTACCAGCAGGATCCCGCCCACTGAGGCATGGTGTTGGTTTCCCGCTTCGCCGGGCCTCCGCATTTCGGGCATGTCGTGTTCACCCAATCCGGGATGGCGGCCAGCGGGCTTTCGCCCGTGTTGCTAGGGATGACGGTCTTCACCTCCGGGAGGGTCAGGGGAAGCTGTTCATACGGCACGGCGACCGTGCCGTCCCGGGGGCAGTGCACCAGGGGAATCGGCTCTCCCCAGTAGCGCTGACGCGAGAAGATCCAGTCGCGCAGCTTGTAATTGACCGCGCGCTTTCCGATGCCCCTTTTCTCCAGCCAGGCGATGATCCTGTCCTTGAACTCGGCGGTGGCCAGGCCGTTGAACTCCCCTGAGTTGACCGCGATCCCCGGCTCGGGATCAGCGGCGGACATCTCGGACTCGGTGCCGTCCTTCGAGACCACCTGCACGATGGGCAGCCCGAACTTCTTTGCGAACTCGAAGTCCCTCTCGTCGTGCGCGGGCACCGCCATGATGGCGCCGGTGCCGTAGGAGATGAGGATGTAGTCGGAAATCCAGACCGGGATCCTCTGCCCGTTGACGGGATTGAGCGCGTACGCACCGGTGAACACGCCCGTTTTCTCCTTGGCAAGCTCGGTGCGTTCCAGATCCGATTTCATTGCCGCGGCGGCGACGTAGCGGCCAACAGCATCCTTCTGCGCGGGGGTCGTGATCTTTCCCACGAGTGCGTGCTCGGGCGCGAGCACCATGTAGGTGGCGCCGAACAGTGTATCCGGCCGCGTGGTGTACACCTCGATCGGGTCAGCGCCCTTTTCCAGCTCGAAGCGGACGTTCGCGCCCTCGCTCCTGCCGATCCAGTTGGTCTGCATGAGCTTCAGGGAATCCGACCAGTCCAGCAGGTCCAGGTCCGCCAGGAGCCGCTCCGCGTACGCGGTGATCCTGAGGATCCACTGACGCAGGTTGCGCCTCGTGACCGGCGTGCCGCACCTGTCGCACAGGCCGTCCTTCACCTCTTCATTGGCCAGACCTGTCAGGCAGGAGGGACACCAGTTGATGGGAACCTCGGCCTCATAGGCCAGCCCTTTCTCCCAGAGTCTCAGGAATATCCATTGGGTCCACCGGTAGTATTCGGGCTCGCAGGAAGAGAGGCACCTGTCCCAGTCGTAGGAGAATCCCAGCGATTTGATCTGCGCGGTGAAGCGCGCGATGTTCTGTTCCGTGGAGACCCGGGGATGAGTGCCCGTCTTGATGGCGTAGTTTTCCGCGGGCAGACCGAATGAGTCGAAGCCCATTGGATGGAGAACCTGGTATCCCTTCATGCGGAGATAGCGGCAGTAGATATCCGTGGCGAAATAGCCCTCCGGGTGACCCACGTGAAGTCCCGCGGCGGACGGGTAGGGGAACATGTCGAGGACGTACTTGCGCTTCTCCCGCGGGACGGCGGGATCTTCCGTTGTGCGGAAGGTCTTGTGCTTCTCCCAATATGACTGCCACTTGTGTTCGATGTCACTGAATGGATATCCGGCCATGGCGGGATGATAATCATGCGGTGGGCCGGGGTCAACACTGCGCAACGGCCATGTCTGCGCGACGGGCGAGGCTTTTCCGGAAGGAGGAGGCCCCGGGGGCCTCCTCCGCATTCAGGTCATTACTTGGGCGAGTAGGTCGGGTAATTCACTTCCGGATCGTATTCGCCTTCCCTCGTTTCCCCGCTGGCGCTGGGAATGACGAAATGCTGGCCGGGCTCGATCAGGTCCGGGTTGTCCGGATTCTCCAGAAGGGACTTGTTCGCGTTGTACAACAGTCTCCACTTCCAGGGATCGTTGTAGACCCACGGGAATCCGGCGATCCTCCAGAAGCAGTCCCTCTTTGAGATGACGAGCCGCACCGTGTAGTACTGCGGCAGCGCCGGCTCCGAAGGGGTCTTGGCGACCACCGGGGCGACGTTCGCCAGGGCAGCGAGGGCGGTCTTGGAAAGCCCGATGCTCTTCTCATAGTCTTTCGCATCGAGCGCTTCCTTGGCGCCGCCTGCGGCGGTCACGGCCGTGTTGTACGCGTCCTTGTAGTTCGTGTCCGCCTTGATGGACTTCGCGTACGCAATGCGGTCCTTGGCCTGCGCCAGCCACCCATTGGCCCTGTAGAACATGAGCATCGTCTCGACGTATTCGTCGGATTTTGCGAGGTTGTCTTTGGCCTCAGCCGCCAGGCTTGCCGCTTCATCGTAGTCTCCCGCCTGCAGCGCCTGTTCGGACTGCGCCACCAGGTCCTTGGCCTTGTTGTAGAACTCATTGTCCAGGAGGGACTGGGCCGAGAGGGTCGAGATGCCGAGGAACAAGGCGATAGAGACGGCCACAAGAATTGTTTTCTTCATTTAGAAACCCTCATCCTTCAGCGCCTTCTGTGCGTCCGCGGCCTTCTTTTCAGAGGCCGTCATCGCATCCTTCGTGTCCGCCAGGGATTTCGTGGCGTTCTGCATCTTCAGCAGCGCCTGGGCAGCCACGGCATCGAACAAGTCGCGGGCCTTTGCGAAATCCGTCACCGCGTTTTCGAGGTCTCCGGCATCCTTCTCCTTCAAGGCGCGCTGGTACACGTCATTGGCTTCCGCGTATTGATCTTTGACCGCGACCGACGCCTTCAGGTCATCCGCCGCCTTTTTTTTCGCCTCGGTCTGCGCCTGCACCTTGGCGAGGTAGAGAGCTCCGCCCTTGGTGATGACGGAGTTGAACTCGTCGATTGCCTTGGTCAGGGACTCCTTTGCAGCTGCGTTGTCCTTGCCGTACGCATCCTGTCCCGCCTTCAGATCCTTTGTTGCAGCGGCGTAGTCCTCGGGATCGTATTCACGGAGCCCGTATTTGTCCGCCTTTTGCTGCAGGCTCTGCGCCTGCGCCAGCTCTGCGTCAGGCGCGGCAACCGCCGGCTTCTCCGGCGGCTGCGGGGCCTCCGGGGGTGTGGCAGGAGGCGTGCTTGCGCAGGAGACGGCAAGGAGGAGCGCCGCAAGAAGCGCTGCCCATGGAACTATCTTTCTCATATTCGCTCTCCTCTCTCTCGAACACCAGTTCTGATGACTAGTATACTACTTTGCCGGGGGCCATTTGTCCATGCGATATCCGTGCTCCCGGATACCCTATCCGGAGAGCATTCACGCAGTATACTGCGGATGTGAGTGATGCGCGATATGCCTGTGTCGCGGCTGCGAGCTTCGGCCTCGAATCCATTGTCCGTGTCGAGCTGGAGAACCTCGGGATACAGGGCGCGCGCGCCTCTGACCGGCGCGTCCTGTTCGAAGGATCCGCGCGGGATATCGCCCGCAGCAATCTCGGATTGCGGACGGCTGATCGCGTGCTCATCCAGCTTGCCGAGTATCCCGCTGCGGATTTCGATGCCTTGTATGAAGGAGTGCGCGCCGTCCCCTGGAAGGACCTTCTGAGCAAAGGAGCCGCGGTCGATGTGGCTGCGCGAAGCGCAAAATCGAGGCTGACAGCGACCCCCACGATTCAATCCGTGGCCAAGAAAGCCATCGTCGACGCTCTTCGCGGCATCCGCGGCAGGGAGCGGTCATCGGCGCGCATGGAGGAGACCGGCATTCACTATGATGTCGAGGTTGCCCTTCATTCCGACCGGGCCTCCGTCTGCCTCGACACGACGGGGCCGGGCCTGCACAAGCGCGGCTACAGAGCGGCGGCCGGAGAAGCGCCGCTGCGCGAGAACCTCGCCGCTGCCCTCGTGCTGTTGTCCCGGTGGGAAAGCCCGCGTCCATTCGCGGATCCTTTCTGCGGATCCGGGACCATCCCCATCGAGGCTGCCCTCGTGGCTGCTCACATCGCTCCGGGCATCCGGCGGTCATTTGCCGCCGAGGCGTGGCCCCTCATCTCTTCGGCAGTCTGGAGAGATGCGCGGGAGCAGGCGCGCGCGGAAGAACAGAAGCGCGTCCCGACAGAGATCGCGGCCTCCGACCGCGACGGGAGGATCGTCGAGATTGCCGCGGAGAACGCCCGGGCGGCGGGTGTGGCTGACATGGTCCGGTTTCGACACGCGCCATTCGAGGGATTCACTCCGCAAGGCGACTATGGCTGCATGGTGTGCAACCCGCCCTATGGGCTGCGCCTGGGAGAGCAGAGGGAGGTGGAGCTGCTCTATCGCGCAATGGGCACGCTCTTTCGCGGCCTGCCCACCTGGTCCCTGTTCGCCCTCTCCGCACGAGATGACTTCCAGAAGTTCTTCGGCGCGCGCGCTTCCCGCAACCGCAAGCTTTACAATGGGAATGTGCGCTGCTGGTACTACCAGTACTTCGGCCCGCTGCCGGGAGCAAAGGACCTGCCGCCGGCGAGTGGCTGAGGCCCCGCCCCGCCGCAGCGCCTCACTCCTTCTTCCGCATCCGGCACACGAAGAATCCCTCTTTCTCCGAGTCGGGAAACACACGCAGCGCCAGGGCGAGACAGGGCAGCAGGCCGCGTGTCATTCCTGCATACGCGCCCGGTATCCGGACCGGCACTTTTTCCACTTGCAGCGGAAAACTCTCCAGCGCCCATTGCACCAGACGCTCGTTCTCCTCCAGGTTCAGTGTGCAGGTGGAATAGACGAGAACGCCCCCCGGCTTCAACGCCCGTACTCCGCTTGCCAGGAGCTTGCGCTGCAGCCGCACACTCTCTGTCACGACCTTCCTTGACCAGCCTCGTGATGTCGCCGGCTCGAACACGATGAATCGGCCTTCACCCGAGCAGGGAACGTCGAGAAGAACCCTGTCAAAGCTCTCCGGTGCGAGCTCCCCGATCTTCTCACCCCTGCCCTGCCTCACCTCGACGATGCTGCATCCCTGCATCCGGACGTTATAGGCCAATCGCTCCACGCGTATTGCGTCAGCGTCGTTGGCCAGGATCGAGCCGCTGTTTCCCATGAGCGCCGCCATCTGCGTGGTCTTGCTCCCCGGTGCCGCGGCCAGGTCCAGCACGCGCTCTCCCGGCAGGGGACCGAGCGCAAGGGCAGGGATCATGCTCGAAAGGTTCTGAAGGTAGATCCGGCCGTCCGCGTACACGGCCCATGCCTCGGCATCCCGCTCGCGCAGCTCGGCGAGCACAAACGCATCGTGATACCAGGGCACGCGGCGGTACTTGACCGCGTTGTCGTGGAAGAACCGCATGAGCGCCTCTGCCGAGCCGCGCAGAGTGTTCGCCCGGAGCGTCGTGCAGCGCCTGCCTCCCATGCCCCGGAGGATTGCTTCCGTCACGGGCTGGGGAAAGGTCGCGTCAAGTATTTCGAGGAACTCGCCGGGAAGACGCCGCCGCGCCTCCCCCACTGATGCCCGATGCGCCACGCCGTCACTGTAACATGGAGGGCCTTGACTTTCCCTCCCGGTGTCAGCTATTTTTCTCCCGGTATTTCCCCATGCTTGCCCGCATTTCCGCGCACGCTGCGCTTTGGACGGCCTGGCTGAGGGACGTCGCGAAGCCGGCCCGGATTGCCGGAAAGCTCGCGCGGGCGCTCCTCCTCCTGGTCCTCCTCTGCCATGCAGCGCTCATACTATTCGTCCTCGTTGCCAGCCTGGCGCTCCTGCGCTGGAATCCGCCGGTGACGGCGCTCATGCTCTACCGCGGCGCCACCGCCCACCAGAAGACGCAGCCGATCCGATTCGTGCCGCTGCGCAGCATCCCGCGCGTGGTGCGCACCATGGTGATCCGGCTCGAGGACTACAAGTTCTACCGTCACGCGGGAGTCGACCTGGGCGCCATCCGTGACGCGTGGGTCATCAACCGGTCCATCAAAAGGACCGCGGTGGGCGGCAGCACCATCCCGATGCAGCTGGCGAGAAACCTCTTCCTCACGCCTCGCAAGACCTACTTCCGGAAATACCTCGAGGCAGTCATCGCCCTCGAGATGGATCTCATTCTTCCCAAGGACAGGATTCTCGAGCTGTATCTGAACTGCATCGAGTGGGGCAGGGGGATTTTCGGCATCGGCGCCGCCGCCGCCTACCATTACGACTCCGGCGTGGGCAACCTCGGACTCGACGAATTGCGTCGTCTCGTTACCATCATCACCAATCCCCTGCGCTACAACGTGACGACTTTCGAGAAGAGCCGCCAGATGGCGGCCCGGTACGCGTACCTGGTCAGCCGGTTTCCCGATCCCGCATCGACGTACCCGGCGGATTCTTCCGCCGAGCCATCGGAGTTCGAACCGGTTGCGAAGATACCTGACGCGCCCGAGATCGAGGCCTCTCCCCCGCCTCTGCCCGCTCCCCCTTAGCCCCAGCTCCTGCCCGCACGCGGCGCACTGTTTGACGGGATTGATGGCAGAATGCGGCGCCAGGTCCGCCGAACACGGCGATGCGAATCCGCGGACTACCGCGATGCGAATCCGCGGACTACCGCGATGCGAATCCGCGGACTACCGCGATGCGAATCCGCGGACTACCGCGATGCGAATCCGCGGACTACCGCGATGCGAATCCGCGGACTACCGCGATGCGCTATTTTCTGTCGATTTCTTTCCTGTGCGTGTCACACAGCCTGTAGAGGGCGCCGGTGAGCGGGTTCTTCCGGGTGACCTTTGCCCCACAGCGGACGCAGAGACCTTCGTCCCGTCTCTTCCTGTACAAGAGCGCCGATCTTTCCGTGCCCGAAGATTTGTAGCGACTGACCTGCACCCTGTAGCCCTTGTACAGCCAGGTTCCGATCGCCTTCTCGTTGCCGGTCTTCAGGTCCGAAAAAACGCGTTTCAGCGCCTCTGGCGCGATTTTCCTCGGTTCCATGGTGTGCCCTCCCTGTGACTTTTGTGTATGAAAAAATAATAGTCCCGGTCCCGGGAGAAAGCAAGCAAATGCGGTGTGCGGCGGCGGGCGCCTGACAGCGGTCAGAATCCGCGGGGTACCGCGGCGCGAATCCGCGGGGTACCGCGGCGCCCTATGCGGGCTCCAGGGTCAGGGTTCCGATGTCGAGGAGTTTGTCGCCGCGGATGTAGTCGTGGACGAAAAACTCTCCCGGAACCTTCATGGTCTTCTTGAACGTATAGGGCCGGTAACGGCCGTGCGCGAATCCGATGCGCATCTCCGCGCGGAAGCTGTCCGATTCTCCCATTTCGACCTGCGGCCAGAAGCTGAAGTAGCCCCGTGTCTGCTCGTTGGTCATGTAGGGATTGCGCCAGCCCGGCTCCGCGGGAACCGATACCTTGTCATTGACCCACAGAGTGGCCTCGGCGGCTATGACGGGCTTGCCGTCACCGGCATCCACCACCCGCCCGAAGATGTGCGGCATGTTGTAGTAATACGTCAGACGGGGCGTGCCATCTTCCGGGGACAGGGACGGCGCCGCGCGGCCCGCCCGTATCGGCGCGATGTCATGGCGTCTCTTTGCCACCACCTCTACCGCCCGGTTGACCAGGGTGATCAACTCGATGACGTTGATAAGCTTTTCCCCGTCATCGCCGTTGCCGTTGCCCGGCTGCACTACCTCACGGGTGAATCCGCGCTCGCTCGTGATGTACTTCGGCGGGATTCTGTTCAGCGCATAGGCGGCGACATCGAGGATGAATGACCGTGTGAGGTGAATATCCTTCCTGTCTTTAAGGACGATCTTCACCGTGTCGAGGACAAGGTCCTCATTGTAGTTCTTCAGGCGCATTGCGATCCCTTGTGTCCTTCCACGTACATTGTATCACGTTCCCCAATCGTGTACAGATCTTTTTGCAGATTCTGGATCTTTGCGTCCAGGGCCCTCCGTGTTGCCCGCCGGCCGTTCCCCGGCGTATACTTCGCCACACAATGGAAGCGCGCGCACCTTCCCGAATTCGTGCCCTGATCTACGACTTCGACGATACCATCGTGGAGAGTGAGCGAATCAATGACCGGCTCTTCTCCGAATTCCTGCGCAGCGAGCACGGCATAGATCTCAGCCGGGAGGAGCTGGACTACTTGTACGGCTTTTCCTGGAGCGGGGTATTTGCGTGGCTGAGGGAGCATCGGGGGCTGCGTCCTGCCCGGGAGGAAGTCTGGCATCGATTTCTCGAAATCAAGCGGGAGTTCCTCCGCGGTACGAATCTGCGGGTGGCCACCGGGTTCCCCCAGATGCTCGCGCTCCCCGTTCCCCAGGCCATCGTGAGCGGGGCCACCCGTGAAGAGGTCCGGATGATGATGGACAATATTCACTTGCCCGCGGACTCGGTGAGCTTCATTCTCTGCGACGAGGACACCGACGCGGGAAAACCGGACCCGGAAGGCTTCCTTCGCGCCGTTGCCCGTCTCGGGGTCCCGGCGGCCGAGGCCCTGGCATTCGAAGACTCGCCCGCGGGCATCGAGGCGGCGCAGCGCGCCGGCATCGCGGTCGCATTCGTCGCGGAACTGGCCTCCCGCGACAACGCGAAGCTTGCGGACATGCGCTTCGGGAGCTTCCTGGACGCCTGGCAATGGGTGCACGCAAGGATCGGGGAGGCGTAGCGGCGTGAACCAGGGGGAGAAGCTTCCCGACAGGTACGAAATCCTTCGCGAGCTCGGCCGCGGAGGGGCAGGGGTCACCTACCTGGCGCGAGACACTCTCCTGGGGCGTGAAGTCGTGGTAAAGCTCCTTCATTTCGGGCTCCTGGAGGACTGGAAGGCGGTCGAGCTCTTCGAGAGAGAAGCCTCGGTTTTCAAGGGGCTGCATCACGAACGGATCCCCGCCTACGTGGATTTCTTCTCGACCGACGAGGAGGGAGTGCCCCGGTTCGTCCTTGTGCGCGAGTACGTGGAGGGCGTGAGCCTCCAGGGACGGGTGGACGGCGGGTGGCGCGGGACAGAGGCGGAGATCTGCGACCTCGGCGTCCGGCTCGTGAGGATCATCGCCCATATCCATTCGGTCCGTCCGCCGGTCATCCACCGCGACATCAATCCCCGCAACATCATCGTGCGCGAAGACTCCGAGGTATTCCTCGTGGACTTCGGCGGCGTGCAGGACGCCATCCGGTTGTCCGCTGGAGCGACCTCGACTATGGTCGGCACTCCCGGCTATACCCCCATGGAGCAGTTCGTCGGCCGCGCCAGTGTCCGGTCAGACCTGTATGCCGCGGCCGCCACGCTGCTCTTTGTCCTCACGCACAGAAATCCCGCCGATCTCCCCCTCAAGGACATGAAGGTCGACTTTTCCTCGGTCATCCAGATCTCCTCCCCCGGACTCTCACGTGTGCTTTCCAACTGGCTCGAGCCCGACGAGAACAAGCGCTCTCTCAGCGAGCAGGATGCGATGGCGCTGCTGGAAGGAACGGGGTATCGCGCCGCCGTACCCGGCGGATTTGGGGGCGCCGCCGTACCCGGCGGATTCGGGAGCGCCGCCGCTACCCAGGAGGGGCCCGGGGCCCGGCCGCCGGGAAGCGTCCCCGATCGACCGCCGTACGGATCCCGGATATCCAGGGAGGTCATTGACGGAGTTGTCACGTTCCTCATGCCGGCGGGGGGAAGAGGGCGAGGGACGCCCATGTTCGGTTCTCTCTGGTTCTTCGTGCTGATGTTCGGGGGATTCTGGACCTCCTCGCGGGTCACTCTGGGACGCCCGCTCATCGTCACCCTCATGTCGCTGCCGCTCCTGGCCGTGGGACTCAGCATGCTCTTCTGGACGTTCAACAAGGTGTTCGGCAGGCTGCGGATCGAAATCGGCAAGGAGGCAGTGACGTACACGCGCCGGCTGTTCTTCTTCTCCGTGCGGAGAAGCGTTCCGCTCTCGGACGTGGGTGAATGCAGGCTCGAGGAAGGCCGGCTCGGCGCCGACGTACGCGGCGGATTCGGCGGCGCCCGCGCCCGCAGCGACTGGGGCCGCGGATACGGCTTCGGGCCCCGTGCGCGCTTCCACGATCGTGACATGATGGGATCGTCACGCAGGCTGAGTCTCGATGTCGGCGTCCGCACGCTGCGTTTTGGAGAGAGCCTTTCCTCCCGTGAACGCGAGTGGGTGCGCGAATCGATCAATGAGGCGCTGGGTAACGCGCGGAGACCGGTCTGACGGGCGCGCGCGGAGTGCTCTGCGCCGGCGGGCGCGGGCGGAACGCGGGGCTCGAGAGGACGCTTCACGCATGCGCCGGTGTTCTATATGTATTGTATGAGATCACGGGCGCCGTCCAGCTCCGCGGGATACCGCGGAAGGGCTGTGCCTTGACAGGCCGAAATACACCCGCAATCATGCAGGAAACAAAGGAGAAGAGATGAAAATGGTGTCACTCGTCGACGGCATCTTCTGGGGAGTGCTGCTCATCGTCGTGGGAGTGTGGTTCCTCGTGCGCCGGTACGTCCCATTCCACATACCTCTCATCCGCGTCATCATCGCGGTGATCTTCGTGTACATCGGAATTCGAGTTCTCGTCCGAGGCCCCGTCATCCAGGACAGGAACACAATGGTGTTCTCCGAGTCCTCCCTCCAGTGGTCACCGGCGCATGGCCGCGACTACAACGTGATCTTCAGCAGCGGGACGGTCGACCTTTCCGGGGTCGCCCTTGCCGGGGAGACGATCCGCACGCAGGTGAACGTCATATTCGGAAGCGGGACCCTCCGCTTGAACCCGGCGATGCCGGTCAGGGTGAACATGTCTTCCGCGTTCGGCACGGTCGAGGCGCCCGGAGGCCGCTCGATCGCCTTCGGAGATTCCGTGTACACGACCCCCTCGTACAAGGACGGCGCCCCTGCCCTGGAAGTCCATGCAACGGCGGTATTCGGGAGGCTGATGATCCTGCCCTGACGGACGGGTCGCGCGTGCACGCGCCCCGTCCTCCGCACCCGACGCGCCCCTGTGCGACTGCCCGCTGAATGGGTACATTCCCTTCGGAGGCTCAGATGAACGAAACCACCCCTGGCCGGCAGGAGCGGGCGACATTCGGCGGCGGGTGCTTCTGGTGCACGGAGGCGGTGCTCCAGCGGATCGACGGCGTGCTGTCCGTGCGTTCGGGGTATGCGGGAGGAACGAAATCAGATCCCACCTATGAAGAGGTGTGCACGGGGGAAACCGGCCACGCGGAGGTGATCCAGGTGGCATATGATCCCGGCAAGATCACCTTTGACGAGATCCTCGACATATTCTGGCAGGCCCACGACCCGACCACGCTCAATCGGCAGGGGGCGGACACCGGCACGCAGTACCGTTCCATCATTCTCTATGCGGACGAGGGGCAGAAGGCGGCGGCGGAGAAGTCGAAGAAACGCGCGCAATCGAAGTATCGCGATCCCATCGTCACCGAGATCAAGCCGCTCGAGAAATTCTGGGACGCTGAGGGCTACCATCAGAACTACTACAATGGCCACAAGTTCGAAGGGTACTGCAGGATGGTCATCTCTCCGAAGCTGAAAAAGCTGCACCTGGACTGAGCCGTCCCCACCCCGGCAGGCATTGTGGAACCGGAGGGTTTCTGGTAGCGTGGGCCACCATGAACCCCCACGCCACGATGCGCGCGTCACCCCGCACACTGCCGCTGCTTGCCGTCTGGGGGACGGTTCTCTTCTGGGGTCTTTCGTTCGTGAGCTCGAAGACGATTCTGAACACCGGCGTGCCGCCGATGACCATGGTGTGCATCCGTTTCGTGATTGCCACCGTTATCCTGAACCTGTTCCTGCGCAAATTCGATCCCGCGGCGCGCCTGCGCGCGAAGGACATTCCCGCGCTCGCTGCCAGCGGACTCGTCGGAGTGACGATCTACTTCTTTTTCGAGTCACGCGGCATCAAGCTCACCTCCGCTTCTCATGCGTCCCTCATCATCGCCGTCATTCCCGTGGTCACCGTGCTGGCCGAGGCTCTCTTTTTCCGCACACGCATCTCGTGGCTCTCTGCCGCAGGAGTCGCGCTCTCCGTGGTGGGTGTCGTGTTCGTCGTGCAGCGGCCCGGGACGGGCGCCGGGGCCGCTGTCTCTCTGGCAGGGGACTTGTTCATGTTCGGCGCCTGCGTGTCGTGGGTCGTCTACATCATCCTCAGCAAGAACCTGCACAAGCGGCTCTCCGAGATCGCCATTACCGCCTATCAGTCGTTGTTCGGGACCCTCTTCCTGGTCCCCCTCGCTCTCCTGGAGATGCGGCAGTGGGTGCCCCTCACTCTCTCCGCAGGGCTCAACCTCGCCTATCTTGCCGTGTTCTGCTCGGCGCTCTCGAACTTCCTCTATGTATACGCGCTGTCGCGGCTCGGGCCGATCGCCGTCAGTCCGTTTGTCAATCTCATTCCCGTCGTGGGAGTCCTGGGCGGCGTGGTCCTCCTGGGGGAGGCAATCGGGTGGAGCCAGGTCCTCGGCGGGGTCGTCATCCTGGCAGGCGTTCTGATGGTAAGCCGGCAGCAACCGGCCGGACCGCCGATCGAAGGCTGAGCAGCGAGCGCGCGGTCACGGCGACCAGGATGATGGCGCCTCCGGCAAGCGCGCGTGGTCCCGGCCGCTCGCCGATGACCAGGAAGACCCACAGGGGATTGAAGATCGGTTCGATCACCGCGGTGAGAAGGGACTGCAGCGCGGTCACATGCTTCATGCCGTACGAGAGCAGGATCGAGGAGATCCCGATCTGGAAAATCCCGAGGAAGGCGAGACCTCCCCAGCCGGCGAGACTCGGCCAGCTCGTCCACAGGAACGGGATGGACACGACGAAGGTGACGGCATGGCTGAGCAGGATCGACTCCAGGGACGATCCGTCCTTCTGCGCGCGGAACGCGACGATGGCGCCGGCAAAAAACACCCCGCTCGCGATGGCCAGAAGGTTGCCCTGCATGCCGCCGAGAGAGAGCTTGTCCATGAAAAAAAGGACCATGCCCCCGACCACCACTGCAATCGTCACCCAGTCGAGGAACGAGGCTTTTTCCTTCAGGAATATCCACCCGAACACCGCGGCATAGAGAGGCGCCGTGTACTGCAGAAGGATCGCGTTGGCAGCGGTGGTGAGCTTGTTTGCCGAGACAAATCCGATCATGCACCCCGCGTAGCACAAGGCTCCGGCGATCTGGGCGAATGACCACGTGAATCGCGGGCGGCGGATGTACACCAGGATGACGATTCCGCCGACAAGGCTGCGCACCCCGGCCAGGGCAAAGGGGTTCCACGAAACGATCTTGATGAACAGCCCGCCCGTGCTCCACAGCAAAGCGCAGAGGGCCACCGCGACGATGGCGCCGCCCCGGGTGCGCGCGGTCTCCGCCACAGGCGCTCCCCCCATGACGCGGTCGGGAGCCGTGTCCCCGCGTCCCCGCGTCCGGGGCAGCCCCTCTATTTCCACCCGTTTCTTTCCCGCAGGCCGGCGATGTGCGCGATGTGGTGACGGCAGTGCCACGCATAATTCTGGAGCGTGCGGTCCAGCGACTGGAGACCGGACTCGGGGTGCCGGAAGGTGCGCGCAAAGTCTCCCGGCGTCAGGGAGGAGAGCAGCGCCGTCCATCGCCCGTGAAGCCCCTCCAGGAGAGCGAGGGAAAGTGCGATGTCGGCGGCCGCGGCATCCGCGGTCGCCGCCCACGCATCCTGGTCGTAGGGCTTGATCAGCGGATTGTCTTCCGTGAGGGCAAGCTTGAAACGCGCGAAGGAGTTCATGTGGCTGTCGGCCAGGTGATGCACCACCTGGCGTACGGTCCAGCCGCCGTCCCGGTAGGGGGTGTCCAGCTGCGCGGGGGAGAGCCCGTCCACTGCACGCCGCGCCTTGTGGGGGAGCTGCGGCGATCTCCCGGATGCAAGTCGCTCCTCTTTTCAGGCGTCACGTCCTTGTCGAAATGGAACCGTCCGATCGGATATTGAAGGTTTTCCATGCCGTGAATGTATCTGATTGCGCGCGGTTCGAAAAGCGCGGTTCGGAAACTCAAATGCCGGCATCGTTGACACCGCCCCGGCAGGGCGTATATACAGAAACATGATCCGGATCAACGAGAACTATCGAAAAGCTCTCCTCCTCGTACCTGTTCAGCGAGGTGGGGCGGCGCGTGGCGGCTTTCCAGAAGGCGCATCCCGAGACCCCGGTGATCCGGCTCGGCATCGGGGACGTGACCCTTCCCCTCACCCCGGCCGTGCTCGCCGCGTTTCCACAAGGCCGTGGACGAGATGGGCAGCGAATCCACCTTCCACGGCTACGGCCCGGACCTCGGCTACGATTTCCTGCGCGCGCCGATAGCGGAGATCGACTACCGGGCGCGCGGGGCGGACATCAGCCCCGAGGAGATCGTCATCAGCGACGGCTCCAAGTGCGATACGGCCAACATCCAGGAGCTTTTCGCGCACGACCTTCACATCGCCATCCCGGATCCGGTCTATCCCGTGTATGTCGATACGAACGTCATGGCGGGACGCACCGGTGCCGTTCCGGGACGGGCGATACGGCGCGCTGATCTATCTGGACTGCACGGAGGACAACGGGTTTGTTCCCGATCCGCCGAAGTCACGGGTGGACCTCGTGTACCTCTGCTTCCCCAACAACCCCACGGGGGCAACGATCACCCGCGCGCAGCTCGAGGCCTGGGTGGAATACGCGCGGAAGAGCAAGGCGCTGATCCTGTACGATGCGGCGTACGTGTCGTTCATCCGCGATGAGACGCTTCCCCGATCGATCTACGAGATCCCCGGGGCGCGCGAGTGCGCAATCGAGTTCAGGAGCTTTTCCAAGACCGCGGGATTCACCGGCACGCGCTGCGCGTACACGGTGGTGCCCAGGACGTGCATGGCCTGGGATTCGTCGGGCACCGCGCATTCCCTGCATGCTCTCTGGAGCCGGCGGCAGGCCACGAAGTTCAACGGCGTTTCCTACCCCGTGCAGCGGGCTGCCGCGGCCGTCTACACGCCCGACGGGACAGAAGGAGACCCGCGGCCTCTCCGACTACTACCTGGGCAACGCGAAGATCATCCGGGAGAAGCTTGCCGGCATGGGGTTCGCCTGCACCGGCGGGGAAAACTCCCCGTATATCTGGGCGAAAGTCGGCACGGATTCGTGGAAGTTCTTCGACGTTCTCCTGGAAAAGGCGGGCGTGGTGGTCACGCCGGGCAGCGGGTTCGGCCAGTGCGGCGACGGCTATGTCCGCATCAGCGCGTTCAACAAGAAGGACAAGGTGGAGCAAGCCATGCGGCAGATGGCTGCCGTGGCGGGCGAGCTGAAAAACCTGGCATAGCGCCTCCTACAGCATGTGTCTCATCTTCTGCTTTTTCACGTCCAGGTAGCCCCGGTCATGATGGTTGGCGGGGATAACGATGGGGATCCTGTCCACCACGTTGATTCCCTCCGCGGTCAATTGCTCGATCTTGTCGGGATTGTTGGTGAGAAGCGCCACGGAGCGGATCTTCAGCAGCTTGATCATCTTGGCCGCCACCTTGTAGTCCCGCGCGTCCACCGGCAGGTCCAGGTACTGATTGGCCTCCACGGTGTCCAGCCCGAGCTCCTGCAGCTCGTACGCCCTGATCTTGTTGAGAAGCCCGATGCCCCGCCCTTCCTGCTTGAGGTAGATCACCACCCCGCACTCCTGGGCGGACACGTAGCGCATGGCTGCTTCGAGCTGGTCACGGCAATCGCAGCGCAGCGATCCCCAGACGTCGCCCGTGTGGCATTCCGAGTGCACCCGCAGAGGAACGCTGTCGCAGTCCTCCACGTTCCCCTTGACCATGGCCGTGTGCTCCTTGCCTTCCCGGTTGTCGTAGAATCCATACAGGGTGAATGTCCCGAACCGGGTGGGAAGGCTGGCCTTTGCCGCGAGCTGCACGCAGAGCGCGTTGTCGATGCAGTATTCTCCCACGCCCTTGCAATAGCATTCCTCGAGGACAAAGTTCGGCTTTCCGGTCATTTTTGCTGTGAGCTCTTCTTTTGAAATGGTACGTTTGGAACTCGTGTCTATGGCTCCGGCCATTTTGCAATTCCTTTCCGGCAGACTTCGGCCCGATTCTAAGTTAGTGCTCCACGGGTGCTCCGTCAAATTCGCGAGAAGATTCGCGGTTGACGCTTCCCTGCTTCTTTCATAGACTCCGACGCCATGATACCGGAAAAGGTGAGCAGGATTCTCGAAGCGAATGGCCTGGCCGCCATCGAGTTCGCGCCGGGGAGCACCGCCACCTCCGTGCTCGCCGCGCAGCAACTGGGTGTCGCGGTGGGGCAGATCGCCAAGTCCCTGTTGTTCAACGGCAAGGACGGGAAGTTCTTCATGGTGGTGTGTCCCGGGGACCGCAGGCTCTCCACTGCGAAGGTGAAAGCGGTCACGGGCGTCAAGTCGCGGATGGCGACGGCGGAAGAGGCTCTTGGCGCGACGGGATTCGGTCCCGGCGGCGTCTGCCCGTTCGGCATCGACGCCGGCATAAGCGATCTTCATCGACAGGAGCCTCTCGGAGTACGCCACGATCTATCCCGCAGCAGGGACCGATTCTTCCGGTGTGCCGATGACATTCGACCGCCTGGTGGCGATTACCGGCGGCACGGTGGGAGATTTCCTGGCGGAAAGCGCCGAAGCATAGCAGGAGGGATGCACATGGACGCAACCGTGGTCTGGAAAAAGGGCCTCAGCTTCGACGGCACGGGTCACACGAGCGGCTTCACCCTTCCGCTGGGGGCAGATCCATCCGGGGGCGGTGACAACGACGGGTTCCGTCCGACCGAGCTCCTCCTGGTGGGGCTTGCCGGCTGTACGGCAATGGACGTCATCTCCATTCTTTCGAAGAAGCGGCAGAATGTCACCGGTTTCGAGGTGAAGGCTCACGGCGAGCGCGCGCCGCAGGATCCGAAGCGCTTCACCAGCTTCCTGGTGGAATACGTGGTGAGAGGCGAGGGGATCGATCCCGCCGCAGTGGAGCGGGCCGTGGAGCTCAGCGAGACCAAGTACTGCTCCGTCATGGCTACCCTGCGTTTCGCAGGTCCCGTCGAGAGGAAAATCACGATTCTCGGGGCGTAGGCTTACGCGGGTGCCATCCGGTAGAAGTCCAGACGCGCCAGCTTGATCTTCTCTATCGATTGAAATCCCGCGCCCTTTGCGAGCGCGAGTATTTTCGAGGGCCTCATCCGATGCGCCAGCGGCGGGCCGATCTCCTCGGACCGGTACGGCCACTCGAGGAGCGCGACCCGGTGCCGCGCGACACGCCGCGCCTCCTGAAGGGCCGCCGCGGGATCATCCGTTTCATGCAGGACCTGTCCGAGGAAGACCAGGTCGAAAGAGCCGTTTTCGAACGGCAGCTGCTCTGCCACGCCTTCCGCGAACTCCGCGTCCGGCACGAGATGCCGTGCGACATCGAGGAAGCCGGCATTGGGGTCGATGCCCGCGACTCGAAGCGACGCGCCGGCAAAGGCCTGGGCAAACACGCCGGTTCCCGTGCCGATGTCCAGCGCGCT
The DNA here is from genome assembly GCA_963734545.1 of uncultured Spirochaetota bacterium. GTDB lineage: Bacteria > Spirochaetota > Spirochaetia > SZUA-6 > Fen-1364 > Fen-1364. The sequence goes on from CAVTHO010000006.1 coordinate 94,444, forward strand.
CTCGATCGGCACGCCTTCCCTGCACAACCGAAGGACGCGCTCTACCTCCAACAAAGCCAGCCTTTCCGGCGTCCGCAGCTTCTCGGCTCCCAGGGGAAACCGTCGTTCGTGCTTATGCGGATCGGAAGGGCCGAATCCGTCGGGTACGGGACGACCCGTTCGGGGAGTACCCCGTGCGTCGGCGCTCATTCCGGCATGTCGTCCAGGCCGCCCGCGTTGATCACATCCGTGAAGCCGGCCTGTCTCAGGAGGCGCGCTCCCTGCCCGCTGCGGGCACCCGAGGCGCAGTACAGTACGACGGGCGCGTCCCTGGGCTCCAGCTCATTCATGCGCGCCAGAAGCGAGGAGAGCGGTATGTTGATCGCTCCCTGATACGCTCCGTCCTTGAACTCGGCCGGCGACCTTACGTCCACGATCCGCGCTCCGGCAGCAATCTTCTCTCTTACCGTGTTTCCCGCCATGTCATTTACTCCTTGAAAACGGCCTGCATGCGCCGCTTAAGATTCCTCGATGTCAAACCCGCCGTGAGCGAGCGCGATGATGAACCCGCCGGTCATGTTTCTCACATCATCCCAGCCATTCTGTTTCAGGATGCGAAGGGCCAGGTGGGCGCGGAACCCCGAGCGGCAATGCACGATGATCGGCCTGCCTTTTGGAACCTCGGCCAGTCGAAAACGCAGCTCGTCCACCGGTATGTGCAGAGCGTTCCTGATGTGAGAGGCATCGTACTCGTTGAGGTTGCGCACGTCCAGAAGGAGCGGAGAATCGACCGTGCCCGCTCCGCTCAGCAGGCGCTGCACGTCGGGAACCGTGACAAGCGGGCTGAATCCGCTGATGTCGTTCAAGCCGACGAACGCCGCCATGTTGATTGGATCGTTCGCGGATGAATACGGAGGCGCGTAGGCCAGGTCGATCTCCGCAAGATCGTGCAGGGTCATCTTCCCGTGCAGGGCCACGGCGAGTGAGTCGATCCTCTTCTCCACGCCTTCCTTGCCGAATGCCTGCGCGCCGAGCAGCCGCGCGGTTTTTCGGTCGTACAGGATCTTGAGCACCAGCTCTTTTCCACCGGGATAGTAGCCGGCATGATGATCCTTGGCCACGATTGCCGCGCCGACATCGAATCCCGCCGCACGAGCGGCGGCTTCAGTGAGGCCGGTGGATGCGGCGGTGGAGTCGAAAACCTTCACGACGCTCGACCCGAGCGCGCCCGAATATTTCATGGCGATGCCGAGCGCATTGGACGCCGCGATCCTTCCCTGCCGGTTCGCCGGGCCTGCCAGCGGTATGCGCACTTTGCGGCCCGGACACCGACTGCAGCACCTCGACCATGTCTCCGGCCGCCCAGATGTGGGGATCCGAGGTGCGCATGTGGTCATCCACGAGGAGACCGCCCGTCTCTCCAATCGCCAGACCCGCTTTTCGGGCAAGACCGAGCTCCGGCCTTACCCCCACGGAGACCAGAACCAGCGCGCCCGGAAGCCGGGAGCCATCCGAGAGCTCCACCTCTCCCGCGGCATGCACAGCCCCGAGCCCGACACCCGTCCGCACGCGCACCCCGTTGGATTCGAGGCTTGCAGCGATCATGCCTCCGAACTCGGGATCCATGACGGACATGAGGCGGGGCAGCAGCTCCACCACGGTCGTCGCGATCCCCCGTTTCGCAAAAGCCTCCGCCATCTCGAGGCCGATGAATCCCGCCGCCGGCGATCACCGCCGTTGCGGGTTTCCGGGTCTCCACGAACTCATGGATGGCGTCCATGTCAGGCACGGTCCAGAGTCGGAAAACATTCGCCGCATCCAGCCCGGGAAGAGCGGGCATCACGGGATTTCCGCCCTGGGCGAGAATCAGGGAGTCGTACTCCAGCCAGGATTCACCCTCGGGCCCCCTCACCCGCACGCGCTTTGCCGCCCGATCGATCTCGATTGCCTCCGTGTCCACGAGGACCTTCACCCCGTAGCGGCTGTCGAAGCCTTCCGGTGTCTGCAGGAGAAGCTTCGAGCGCTTCTGGATGTCCCGCGAAATGTAGTAGGGCAGGCCGCAGTTGGCGTAGGAGACATACGGTCCGCGCTCGACAATGGTGATGTCCGCGGTCTCACTTATCCGCCGCGCGCGGGCAGCGGCGGTCGCGCCTCCGGCCACTCCTCCCACGATGAGGATCTTCATGTTCGCTGGTTCTCCTTGCCGACATTCCCTTCACCAAGTATAGAGGAAGGGAGCATGCTCTTCAGTGACTTCTGTCACACAGGGAGGGGATCGGTGCCCTTGTCCTTGAGATCTGCCGGCCGCAGGACCCGTATCCTCCCCCGAAGAGTCGTGATCAGGCCGTCCGATTCAAAATCCTTCAGAATTCTCGTCACCACTTCGCGCGAGGTGCCGAGCTCGGAGGCGATCTCGGCGTGCGTCCTTCCCACCACGTTCTGCCTGCCGCGGGCAGACTTGACGAGATACGCGGCGATCCGCGCATCCACGTGATGAAATGCCACCTCTTCCACGAGGGCGAGAACGTCTTCGAGCCTCCTGGAATAGAGGCCGAACACGAACTTCCGCCACTCGGCATGCTCCTCCACGAGATTCATGAGAAGCCGGGAAGGAAGGAGCAGGACCTCGGTGGCGCCCTCGGCCTCGGCGACGGCCGGAAAGCTCCCGCCGTTCAGGATGCACGTGGCCGTGAGGATGCAGCTCTCCCCCTGCTCGATCCGGTAGAGGGTGAGCTCCTTTCCGGTTTCGCTCGTCTTGTAGATGCGGAGGGTTCCTTTCAGCACGAGGGGAAGGAACGCGCACTCATTCCCGTCCCGCACGAGCACCTGCTTGTGCGCCAGGGTCTTGTGAATCCCCTGGGCGGCCAGCAGATCTTTCGAGCGCTGCGGCGCCCTCTTGAGGATCGGGAATGCATCGAAGAGCAGGTCTTCCACCTCGCCGGATCATCGCGCCGGGTCGCACCGTCGGTCAAGCCACGGCCGCCGGCCGCTCGCTGTCGGTCTTGACGGACCTCTCCGCGCGTGCAAACATGACGGCGTCCTGCCGGAAGAACAGCGCGCGAGAGAATCCTTGCAAGCGGACAGAGTCCCCCGCGGGGGATGGGGTCCCGGGGATCGCCGAAGGTGCAAACAGCGGACCGACGCTCGGGCCGCTGAAACTCTCAGGCAGAAGGATCGCGCTGGGACGGCACTCTGGAAAGTCGCCGCATGGGCCGCCTCGAACGCGGCTGCGTGCGGCCGCCGAAGGGGCATTCCCGACACTCGCGCACCATCGCCGGGAGCGAAAGGAAAACTTCGCCAGGAGCGAAAGTGCGGCTCGGGAGCAATCTCTCAGGCCCATGACAGAGGGAACGGGTACACGCCCGTTCCCTTTTTTTTGCGGCAAGGGAGGAAGCATGATCACCAAGCTGCACGGCTGGCACCTGCGCGCGGGCGCCCGGATGGTCGATTTCGGCGGATGGGACATGCCCATCCAGTACGGGACCGGGCCGCGGGAGGAGCACGTCCGCGTGCGCGAAGCGGCCGGGCTGTTCGACATCGACCACATGGGCAGGCTGGAGGTCGCGGGGCCGGGTGCGCAGGATTTCCTGCAGCACGTGCAGACCTGGGACGTGTCCCGTCTTGCGGTCGGGCAGGGCCCACTACAGCATGCTTCTCAACGAGACGGGCGGAATACTCGACGACATCTTCGTCTACCACAGGCCTGGATCGTGGCTGCTGGTGGTGAACGCCTCCAACGCGCCGAAGGACAGGGCCTGGCTCGAATCGCATACTCGCGGCTTTGACGTGACTATCCGCGACCGCAGCGCCGACACCTGCCTGGTCGCCCTGCAGGGTCCTGCTGCCCGGGAGGTCCTGCAGCGCGTGTGCCCCGCAATCGATCTTGCCAGGGTCGGTTTTCATCACATCGTGGAGTGCACGCTGGCAGGGGCCCCGAGCATTCTGTGCACATCGGGATACACGGGCGAGCCGGGGTACGAGATGCTTCTTCCTGCCGAGAATTGCGAAGCCCTGTGGTCCGCTCTTCTCGATGCCGGCGCTTCGCACCGGCTGATCCCCTGCGGGCTTGCGGCCAGGGATTCACTTCGCGCCGAGGCGTGTCTTCCCCTCTATGGAAATGAGATCGACGAAACAACCGACCCGCTCAGCGCGGGTCTGGCGCGGGCAGCCGTCAGCCTCGAGGGCCATGACTTCATCGGCAGGAAGGCGCTGGCGGCGCTCGCCCTGAAAAAGCCAAAGCAGGTGATGATCGGTTTCGAAATGGTGGACCCGGGGGTCCCGCGGCACGGCTACCCGATCGCGGTGGACGGCAGGACCGCGGGACGGGTGACCACCGGACTTTTCAGCCCGAGCACCGGAAAGTACCTTGGCATGGGGTACGTGGAGGTGCTCCGGGCGGGCGTCGGTGAGCAGGTAGGCGTCGTCATCAGGGAGGCCGTGAAGGCGGCGCGGATCGTCGCACGGCCCTTCTACACATCGCCACACTGGAGGTGAAGCATGGAATACCGGTTCGACGACAAGGTGCGCTACTCGAAGACCCACGAGTGGGTGCGGGTCGAGGGAGGAGAGGCGGTGATCGGCATCAGCGACTACGCGCAGAACAAGCTCTCCGACGTCGTCTTCGTGGAGCTTCCCGCCGCGGGCAAGGAATTGCGCGCGGGGCAGTCCTGCATGGTCATCGAGTCCGTGAAGGCCGCGGAGGAGGTGTTTGCCCCCGTGTCGGGCGCGGTTGTCGCGCGCAACGAGAAACTGGAAAAGGCACCCGAGCTGGTGAACAAGGACCCCTTCGGCGACGGGTGGCTCGTGAAGGTGACGCTCTCCGATCCCGCGGGAGGTTGATTCCCTTATGGACGCGGCCGCCTATCGAAAGCTCGTGGAGACCCTATGAGCTTCATCCCCAACACCGACGCCGACCGGGTCAGGATGCTCGACGCCATCGGCGTCGGCGCGGTCGGCGATCTGTTCCACGACGTTCCCCGGGAGCACCGCTTCCCCCGGCTCGATCTGCTTCCGGCGGTGTCCGAGCAGGAGATCCTGAAGGAGCTGGACGGCCTTTCGCGGCGGAACGCCGACTGCGGGCATACCCCGTGCTTCCTGGGCGCGGGCGCGTATCACCACTTCATTCCCAGCGTCGTGGATTTCGTGGTGTCCCGGTCGGAGTTCTACACCGCGTACACACCCTACCAGCCCGAAATCAGCCAGGGGACCCTGCAGGCGATCTTCGAGTACCAGAGCATGATCGCGCGGCTGACAGGCATGGAGGTCTCCAATGCCTCACACTATGACGGGGCCACCTCCACCGCAGAGGCCGTCATCATGGCGCTGAACGTGGGCCAGCACCAGAGGAAGCGGGTCGTGGTCTCCTCCGGTGTGCATCCCCAGTACCGCGAGGTCGTGCGCACCTACACCCAGGGAATGGGGCTGCAGTTCGACGGGGACGAGAAACCGAGGCATCAGCGCTGACCTGCTCGCCGGCCTGTGCGACTCTTCCACGGCGTGCGTCGTGGTCCAGAGCCCGGACTTCTTCGGAAGGATCATTCGCTCCGGCGGCCCTCAAGGCCCTTGCGGAAAAGGTGCATGCGATGCGGCGCCCTCCTGGTGGTCGTGGTCAACCCGATCTCTCTCGGCCTGCTCGTTCCCCCGGGGGAGCTCGGCGCGGACGTGGTGGCGGGAGAAGGACAGGCGCTGGGCAACGCAATGGCGTTCGGCGGACCGTCGCTCGGTTTCTTTGCCTTCCGCAAGGATCAGATCCGCCGGTCCAGCGGCCGGATCGCGGGAGAGAGCACCGACCGGGAGGGGTCGCGGGGCTACGTATTCACGCTGAGCACGCGCGAGCAGCACATCCGGCGCGACAAGGCGACGTCGAACATCTGCACCAACCAGTCCCTGAACGCGCTCGCCGCCGCGGTGTATCTCACCTCTCTCGGGCCGCGAGGGCTGCGCCGCGTGGCGGAGCTGTGCTGGCACAAGGCGCACTATGCGGCGGCGAGTATCGCGCGCCTACCGGGGTACGCGGTGGAGGGAGGGGAGTTTTTCCACGAGTTCGTCGTGCGTTGCCCGCGGCCCCGTCGCAGGAGACCAACCGCCGGCTGTACGAGAGGCACGGGATGCTGGGCGGATTCGACCTGGCCGCGCAGCTATCCCGAAAGGAAGGACTGCATGCTCGTCTGCTGCACGGAGATGAACAGCCGCGACGAGATCGACGCGTTCGTGTCCGCGCTGAAGGAGGCGGGCAATGGCTGAGCCGCTCATCTTCGAAGTCTCGCGCCCGGGGCGTGAAGGGGTGTCCCTGCCCGGCTGCGACGTGCCCGAGACGGCGATCCCGGCAGAGCTTCGGCGCGCGGACGCTCGGACTGCCGGAGGTCGCAGAGGTGGATGTCGTGCGCCACTACGTGCATCTCTCCCAGATGAACTACTCCGTGGACACGGGTCTCTATCCGCTTGGGCTCCTGCACCATGAAGTACAATCCCAAGGTCAACGAGGTGGCTGCCCGGCTGCCGGGCTTCGCGCTCCTGCATCCCCTGCAGGACACTGCCACCGCGCAGGGTGCCATGTCCCTGATGTACGCGCTGCAGGAGATGCTGGCCGAGATCGGCGGGTTTCCACGCGGTGAGCCTCCAGCCCTCTGCGGGAGCCCAGGGTGAGCTCACCGGCATCCTGATCATGCGCAAATATCACGCGGAGAACGGCCAGCCCGGAAGAAACCGCATACTGGTGCCTGATTCCGCGCATGGCACGAACCCTGCCTCCACGACCATGGGGGGACTCGAAGTGGTGGAGGTGCCCTCGGATGCCCGCGGAAACATCGATCTGCTGCACCTGCGGGCAAGCCTGGACGATCGGGTCGCGGGTCTCATGCTCACGAACCCCAATACTCTCGGCCTTTTCGAGGAGAACCTGCTCGAGGTCACGCGCCTCGTGCACGAGGCAGGCGGCCTCGTGTACGGAGACGGCGCGAACTTCAATGCGATCCTGGGGGTCGCGAAGCCGGGCAGAATGGGCATCGACGTCATGCATTTCAACCTGCACAAGACATTTTCCACGCCGCACGGCGGCGGAGGACCGGGATCCGGGGCGGTGGGAGTGGCGGAGCGCCTGGCGGAGTATCTTCCCGGGCCCGTTGTGGCAAAGACCGGGCGAGGCGCGGGGAACCGCCCGCTATCAATGGCGGACTCCCCGCCGATCCATCGGGCGGGTAAAGAGCTTCCAGGGAAATTTCGGCGTTCTCGTGCGCGCGTACACCTATATCCGCATGCACGGTCCCGAGGGACTTCGCGCCATAGCGGAGAATGCAGTGCTCAATGCCAACTACCTGCAGGCCCGGCTGAAGGATGTCTACCCCGTGCCGCACGGCGACCGCACCTGCATGCACGAGTTCGTGGCGCAGGGAAAGCTGGCCGCCGCGCCTGATATCCGCGCCCTGGACATCTCGAAACGATTGATCGATTACGGATTCCACCCGCCGACCAACTATTTCCCGCTCATCGTGCCCGAGGCCCTCATGATCGAGCCCACCGAGACGGAAAGCCTGGAGACCCTGGACAGGTTCCTGGATGCGATGCGCGCGATTGCGCGGGAAGCGGTCTCGACGCCCGACCTTCTCCACGACGCGCCGCACGCATCACCCGTCCGCAGGATGGACGAGGTGAAGGCGGCGCGGGATCTGCGGGTGACGGCGGAGCAGGGGGGAGTGGAGGGGGGTGGGGGGAGCCCGCGCGCCTCTCGCCGGACTACGAGCACCTAGAGACGTGCGCACCCCCGGGAGGTGTCTGTAGATCGTTGATGACCCAGTTTTCTGAAACGGTGCCGACGTCGACCATGACGAACTGAAATAAACCCATGTCCACTGCCGATTTGTCATAGATGTGGACCTCAACATCTGTTGGGGTTGAGGTATTTGGCGGGTTCGGGCTGTAGGTATATGGCTTTTGGGCATCAGGGAATTGAGTCTCCCAGAAGGAGGCGGGCTTGGTCGTGGAGTAGGCCGCTGTGCTGGGGTCCAGGTTCTTGTACGTATCCGACCTGTCACCGTTCAGGCTGTCGACGAAATCCTTGATGCGGTCCTCTATGCTGACCGGCGCGAGAGAACAACTGAATAGAAACGTCATCGTTATTGCGGCGATTATGAGCAATGTGATCCTTATTCTGGTCTTCACTGCCATCCTCCTCAGATATCCGCATCGACGAGTTGCGGGGCGATAGACTGTTCGAACGACGATAGGAAATTGCCGAACCGGGACAGGAATTCCCTCCACGTGGGATCGTCGGGATTCGTGATATAGCGCGACTTCAGGAGAAGATACAGACGGCCTGCCACGAACCTGCGCATGGAAAGCGCCGCCAGGGAGAAATAGCGGACATTGAGAAAGACGTGTCCTGCATCAAGCGCAAGCGGCGTGATCACCTGTTGCTGGAATTTGCTGGCTTCATCGACTCCCTTTTCTTTGAGAATCTGCTCGCGGTTCTGCCGCTCCGCATCGAGGCGTGCCTTGTACTCCAGATATGTCGCGTAGTAATCCGCAACGTTCTTTTCGTACTCCGCCAGGGAGCTCTCGATGCTCGTCATGGCTGCCAGCGGATCCGCCAGCATTGCGGTGAGCTTGTCCTCGTTCCACTTGCTGTAGTCCATCAGCTCTTTCGGCACGGTGAATTTGTCCCCGGGCGGCTTCCCGAGCGGCACCTCGACACCTTCGGTGGCCACGAGATCCACCGATCTGCCCTCCGATTCAACCGTCACCTGTCCCGAGTCCACCGCGATCAGGGTCGAGCCGTCGGCACCGGAGAACACGCTGAACTCGGTGCCTCGGACGCCGGCAATCGCACCGTTGGTGCGCACGAGGGGCTCCTGGCCGGTGAGCTTGTCATAGCGGAACTTGATGGAGCCGAGCGTCACCGAAAGGACGGAGGAAGTCTTTCCTCCCTGCTCCCTCTCCATGAGGGTGAAGACGGTATTCTTTGCTATCTTGATCGTGACGCCCTTCTGGTCCAGCTCCGCAAGGCCGTCCTTGCCCGTCCGCAGGGCGTCACCGGTATTGATCCTGTCACCGATCTGCGCGTCCTGCACCTTTCCGGTCTTCAGCTTGATGCTCGCGTCCCCTTCCGCATACGTCACGTCCGCGGGGGCCGCGGAAAGGGCAATGGCCCCGATGAGCATGAACGCCGCGCGCGTGAGTGCCTTCTTCATGTCAATACGGTCCCTTGAACCCGTAGATCGTCTTCTTGAACCAGCTGTCGCCGAACAGGAGCAGAATCTTCTTTCCGGATCGGGAGGTCCCCAGCTCCAGGAGACGGGCCTCCTTCTTCACGTACTGCGTAAAGAATGATTTCACTTCCATGGTATCCGCGAATTGCCTGTAGCTGTCCGCGGCGAACGGAGATGCCTGCAGCAGCGTGGCGCCTTCCACCCTGAAGCCCGCTTTCACGATGCCGGTCCAGAATGAAGCAATGTCCGGCTTCAGCGTGACGATTTCTCCGTCCACGAGGAACGGCGCGGCGCTCATGGCCGCGAGCTTGTCAGCCTGACCCTCATTGATGAGCCGGGCGACCGTCTCCACATTCCCCTGGTCCCACGAGCGCTGCAGGGAAGCGCACGAAGCCAGGAGGAGCAACACGGCCACGGAAGCCGCCCCGGCAAGCCTTCTACCGTGAGAGCGCATTCTTAAAGGGTATTGCTTTGCGGAGCCGTTTTCAAGGATCGGCCCGGGCCGGCGTCTACCAGCGGTGGTGCACGTCGTCGCGGACCAGCCTGTCGTATATCTCCTTCACCTTTCTCATTGTCCCGCGCGAGAGCCGCGGAGCATTCGACGCGCGGCAGTTGTCCTCCACCTGCTCGGGTTTCTTGGCGCCGGGGATCGCGCAGCTCACCGCGTCATGCATGAGGATCCATTTCAGCGCGAACTGCGTCATGGTCATCCCGTGGGGCAGGATCTGTTTCAGCTCTTCCACGGCCTGGAGACCCCGCACGTAATCCACGCCCGCGAATGTCTCCCCCCTGTCGAAGGCCTGGCCCTTGCGGTTGAAAGCCGATGGTCGTCCGCGCGGAAACGGGTGGCGCGTGTCATCCTTCCCGTGAGCAGGCCGCTGGCAAGCGGCACGCGCGCGAGTATCCCGATCCACCGCGATTTCGCCTCGCGGAAGAAGAGCTCGGCGGGCCTCTGCCGGAACATGTTGAAGATGATCTGCACCGTCTTCACGCCCGGGTACTCGATGGCCTTGAGCGCTTCCTCCACCTTTTCCACGCTGACCCCGTAGTTTTTCAGCTTCCCGGCCTTCACCATGTCATCCAGCTCTTTGAACATCTCCGGCGTGTAGTAGATCTGCGGGGGAGGGCAGTGAAGCTGGAGCAGGTCGAGGGCCTCGACCCGGAGGTTTCGAAGGCTCCCTTCCACGAACTTCCTGATGGCGGTGGCCGTGTACTTCTCCGCCACGTGGGGGGTGATTTTTCTGCCCGCCTTGGTGGCCACGTAGATGGTCTCCGAGCGCTCACGGAGGAGCTTCCCGATCAGCCTTTCGCTTCTGCCGTTGCCATACACGTCGGCCGTGTCGATGAAATTGACCCCGAGGTCGACCGCCTTGTGCAGCGCGGCCAGGGACTCGCGGTCGTCCACCAGGCCCCATGCGGAGCCGATGGCCCATGCGCCGAAGCTCACTTCCGAGACCTTCATCCCGGTCTTTCCAAGAAGTCGGTAATTCATGGCATCCTCCGAGCGTTTTCAGGTCTGGGCAGAGGGTATCCTATTTGCCCGCCGGGGGCAATTTCCCGCACGCGAATGAATCGCTACTCGGGCAGCAGCAGGTTCTCCAGACCGGCGCCCAGCATGACCAGCGGGATGGCGATGCCGACCGCGCCATGCGCGACGCCGAGGCCGATGACCATGTCGTGGTCTCCCCTGCTCAGGGCGTCGCTGGTCAGGAATCCCAGCACCATCTGCGCCGACCATGAGCGTCCCGTGCACGAAGAATGCGTAGCGGTGGATGTCGTGCTTGGTAAGCTTTCCCGGCGTCGAGTCGGTGAACATGGAGATTCCCGTGAGAGCGTCACCGAGGTAGAGCGTTTCCCCCGCGACCAGAAGACCCACGTGCCACCATCTGAGGGAGGATTGTTCACCCCAGACTTTTCTGATCTCCGCCGAACGCACCGCCGGGTTCCCCGTGTCCTCATCCCAGCCGATGGCGTCGCGGTACTTGTGGCTCTCGTTCATCATGTCGATGATATGTATCCCGCCGATTATTCCCGCTGCCAGAAACATGGCCGTGGAGGTGAAGCCGGCGACCTCGTGAAACGCGACCTTGCTGGGGAAGAAAAGGAATCTCCCGGAACTGGCCGGTGTGGCGGTTGCCTGCGCGTCCGCCGCGGAGACGGCAATGGGAAGATCCGTTGAAGGCGCGCCTGCGGCAATCCAGCCGCGGATGAAGGCCTTCTGCTCCGGTGTGAGCTTGTCTCCCTCCGCGGGCATCTCGTCCGTGGAGATCCTCTGGTACAGGACGCTCTTCTCAGGGAAGCCCGGAACGATCCTCCCCCCTGCCGTGATCGATTCCCACGAGCCGGTCCAGTCGTGACAGGCTGAACAGCTCGTGTCGAGGATCTCCTTGATCGTGGCGAACCCCTTGTTCGCCAGGGGTGCCGGTGCGGCGGCTTCCGCGGACGCGACCGGGGGAATAACCAGGAGCGCGCCGAGGAGGACCAGGATCAGAGTACACCTGTTTTGAACCTGCAACTTACCCATGGGCACAGGGTAGCAGGGAGCGCACGAAAATCAAGAGGGCGCATTTATGGTTGACTATTCCGCCCGGGGTTGCCATCTTTTTCAAAAACGCGGGAAGGACTGAAAACGGAGGGTAGGCCATGGAAACCGTTGCAGAATATCTGAAGAACAAAGGGGCTGAAATCTACAGCGTGCGCCCGAACGCAACCGTGTATGGAGCACTGGAGCTGATGGCGGAGAAGAACATCGGCGCGGTCATCGTGACGGACGAAGAGGGGAAGCTCCACGGGATCTTCTCTGAGCGCGATTTTGCGCGCAAGATGATCATCAAGGGCAGAAACGCGAATACGACCAAGGTCAAGGAAATCATGACCACTCTCATCGTCTCCGTGAATCCGGACACGCGTATCCACGAATGCATGGCCCTGATGACGGAAAAGAGAATCCGCCACCTGCCGGTCCTGGACGGGGAGAAGATCGTGGGGGTCGTCTCCATCGGTGACGTGGTGAAGTCGATGCTCACCGAACAGGAGATGGTGATTTCCCAGCAGGCATACAAGATCGACCAGCTCGAACAGTACATTTCCCTGACCCCGTAGGGGGGGCGCCGCGTACAGGGATGCGTAGGGCGGCAGCCGGCCGCGAAGCGGACGGCGAGAGCCTACGGGAGGCGCCCCCTAGACAAGGGCTGCGGGCGGCTGGCGAGAGCTCGAAAAACCTCTTATCATAGAGCGTCACATTCAGAAACCGCACGAGGAGGCCCGGCCTTGAGCCAGGACGAGCGGGGCATGCTTGCCGCCGAGATGGAAGAGGAGCTTCGCAGCGACATTCTCCCTTTCTGGCCCCGATTCATCGATCGGGAGAACGGGGGATTCCACGGTCAGGTGGAGAACGACGGCCGGGCCGATCCGCGCGCTGACAAAGGGCTCGTGATGCACGCGCGGCTGCTCTGGACGTACTCCGCAGCGGCAAGACTCCTCGAATGATCCCGGGCTTCTTGCCACTGCTGATGCCGCATACCGCTTCCTCGTCGAGAGTCTCCATGATGAGAACCAGAAGGGCTTCTTCTTTGCCTGTGACTTCCAGGGCAATCCGCGGCCGGGGCTCAAGATCATCTACGGCCAGGCCTTCGCGGTATACGCCCTTGCCGAGTACGCGCGCGCGGGAGGGCCGGGCCGGGCCCTGGATCTTGCCATGGAAACTTTCCGCCTTCTCCAGCGCACCGCCTGCGACGAACGCCACGGCGGCTACTCGGAGGCGGCTGCGCCGGACTGGTCGAAAAGCGCCGTCTCCGCGCTGGGGGACGGGGACATCGCCTGCGCCAAGAGCATGAACACGAATCTCCACGTCCTGGAGGCCTTCACCGCCCTGCATGAGGCCACGGGGGACGCCGCTGTGGCCCGTGCGCTCCGCGGGCTGATCGAGGTGTTCCTGTCGAAGATTCTCACGCCCTCTGCGCACCTGGGGCTCTTTTTCGACAATGACTGGTCGCGACTGGATGCCGCGGTCTCCTACGGCCACGACATAGAGGCGAGCTGGCTGCTCACGGAGGCCGCGGAGCGCACGGGAGACGAGCAGCTGGGGACACGTGTCCGCAAGAGCGCGCTGGCAGTGGCCGCCGGCATCGCGCAGGTCCTCGATGCGCACCAGGGCAGCCTTCCCAACGAGCTGAAGGAGGGGCGGCTCGATACGGATCGGATCTGGTGGGTACAGGCCGAAGGGATCGTCGGCATGGTCAATGCGGCGGAGCTCTCGGGAGATTCCGCTTACCTGCGGCGCGCGTCTGCGCTCTGGGGTTTCGTGAAAGCCTTCCTTATTGACCGCGCGCACGGCGAATGGTTCTGGGGCGTCCGGCACCCGGGGGGCGCGCTCCTGCCCGGGCCGGTACAAGGGAGGCGCCTGGAAGGCCAGCTATCACAACGGGCGGGCGTGCATGCAGATCATGAGCCGGCTCGCGCAGGGGAGAGAGGGAGGCGCGCACCGGTGACGACGCCGAATCTACGAGGGGCGCAGGGCCGCGCTGGAAAAGGCAAACGGCGCCCTGGCGAGAAGAAAGAACGAGCCTGTCCTGCCGGGGAACGGCATCTTCACGCGCTACCGTTTTCCGGTCCTCACGGCTGCGCACGTGCCCCTGGACTGGCGCTACGATTTCGACCCGGTGGCGAACCCGCTGCTCCTCGAAAGGCTGCCGGTGAACGCGGTGTTCAACGCCGGCGCGATCAGGCTGAATGACGAATACTGCCTGGTCTGCAGGGTGGAGGGCGCCGACCGCAAGAGCTTCTTTGCCGTTGCGCGCAGCGCCTCGGGGGTGGATGGCTTTCATTTCGACCCGCAGCCCATTCTCCTTGCCGAGACGCTTGATCCGGACGTGAACGTGTATGACATGCGGCTGACGCAGCACGAAGACGGGTGGATCTACGGCATCTTCTGCACGGAGCGCAAGGACCCCGAGGCGCCGCCCGGGGACACGTCCCGCGCCGTGGCATCGGCCGGCATCGTCCGCACCCGGGACCTGGTTTCCTGGGATCGGCTGCCCGACCTGGTGACCTCCTCGCCGCAGCAGCGCAACGTGGTGCTGCACCCCGAGCTCGTGAAGGGAGAGTACCTTCTTTATACGCGGCCCCAGGACGGATTCATCGAAACGGGGTCGGGCGGAGGGATCTGCTGGGGGCTCGTCCGGGATATGACACACGCGCGCGTCATGAAAGAAACGCTTCTTGACGCCAAGGCCTATCACACCATCAAGGAAGTGAAGAACGGGGCAGGGGCCCCTCCGATACGGACGCCGAAAGGCTGGCTCCATATCGCCCACGGCGTGCGCGGCACCGCTGCCGGGCTCCGCTATGTTCTGTACGCGTTCCTCACCGATCCGGCAGATCCAGGAAAGATCATCGCATCGCCGGGCGGCTATCTGCTTGCGCCTGAGGGTGAGGAGAGGATCGGAGACGTGTCCAACGTCTGCTTTTCGAATGGCGCGATTGCGGATCCCGACGGCAGGGTGCTCATCTACTACGCGAGCTCCGACACCCGCCTGCATGTCGCCGAATCGACGATCGAACGCCTGCTCGACTACTGCCTGCATACGCCGGAAGACCGGGGCAGAAGCCGCACGAGCGTGGAGGACAGGCTGCGGTTGATCCAGAAGAATCGGGATGTCCTCAGGAAATGAGTGACGCGTGCTGAACCTCTCACTGCCCGAGCTTCTGCAGAGCATCCTCATCATCGTGGTCAGCCTGACCATACACGAGTTCGCGCACGCCCGGGTGGCAATCTCCCTTGGAGACACGACTCCTCGGGAGGATGGCAGGTTGACTTTGAATCCTCTCAAGCATATCGACCTCGTGGGATTCATCATGCTCGTCGTGGCGGGTTTCGGCTGGGCCAAGCCGGTGCGGATCGACGCGGCCAGGCTGAAGAAGCCACGGCGTGACGAGATCCTCATCTCGATCGCCGGGCCTTTTTCCAACGGATTGTTCGCGCTCCTTCTGGCCGTCGCGCTGAAGATCATCCTGGTGGCGTTCGTCATCCGCTCGCCTGTCCGTTTCAACAGCCTTGCCGGCTTCATCACACAGGCTGCAATGATCAATATCGCCCTGGCCCTCTTCAACCTCCTTCCGATCCCTCCACTCGACGGATCGCACCTCATATCGACATTTCTCGCAAAGGCAAACACGACCCTGGCAGCCACCTATTTCAGGTATGGGTCCTTTGCGCTGCTCGCTCTGATCATCGTCGAGCAGTTCACGCGCATCGACATTCTGCCGATTGGAAGGGTCACCCGGGCAATCGTCATCTGGATGTACAAGTGGCTGGGGGTACTCCCATGAATGCAGTGCGGATCGTCGGTATCGCGGGCGGATCGGGATCGGGCAAGACAACTATCGTTTCACGCATCACGGAGATCGTTCGCGACTACGCCCTTGTCCCGCAGGACAACTACTACCGGTCCGCCGAGGAAATGCCGCAGAATACGATGGCCCTGCAGATGCCACCGAGTACGGCGGCCGGCGCGGCCAGCGAGCCCAACGCTGGATTCAATTTCGACCATCCGGACGCCTTCGACAGCGATCTGCTGGGGGAGCACCTGCAGGCGCTCAAGGCGCACACCCCCATCCGGATGCCGCAGTACGACTTCGTGCACAATCGGCGAAGGAACGACACGGTTCTCGTGGAGCCCCGCCGCCTGGTGATCCTGGAAGGGATCATGATCTTCTTCGACAAGCGCATCCGCGACCTGATCGACCTGAAGCTCTACGTGGACACCCCGGACGACATCCGCTTCATCCGTCGACTGCGGCGCGACATCAGCGAGCGGGGCCGCACGGTGGACTCCGTCATCGAGCAGTACTTGAACGTGGTCCGCAAGGGGCACTACGAGTTCGTCGAGCCCACCAAGGCGTACGCGGACCTGGTCATTCCGGAAGGCGGCTTCAACGATCGCGCAATGGAAGCGCTCATACCATTCCTCAAGCAGGTTGCCGGCTGATCTCACGGGGCGCCAAGCGGCTGTCCGATCTCCGGCCAGCCATCCGCGCTCCAGGTGATCGGCCGCAATTGCAGCACCGCTATTCCCCCGCGTTTCCCGTCATACATATGGTGAACGAGCAGGTCCCGATCTCCCTCCCGCAGCACCGAGCAGTGGCCGGGGCCGTGCACGTCGTCATAGCCCGCCAGGACGATCGATCCCCCGCCCTCGTTCATCGGGATGCCTTTCTCATCCATGTAGGGACCCGTGATCAGGCGCGACCGGCCGACGGCGACCTTGTAGGTGCTCCGCGTGCCCCTGCAGCAGAAATCGAATGAAACGAAGAGGTAGTAGAAGTCGTTGTGACGATAGATGTAGGAGGCCTCGATCGGGTCATCCTTCACCCCGGGGCGGCGCGCAAGTGAGATGATCTCCGGCGGATCGCGGAGCGCCTTTCCACGCCCGGGCTCGATACCGATCATCTTGATGCCGTCCCAGAATGACCCGAAGGCGAGGTACCAGCGCCCCTCCGCGTCGACGGCCAATGCAGGGTCGATGGCGTTCCAGTTGTCTCTTCCCGGAGTCGAATCGATTACCTTGCCCGTGTCCACCCACTTGAACGCCGGGCTCTGCGGGTCAAGCGTCGTATTCGTGGCAAGACCGATGCAGGACCGATTGTTCCCGAATGTCGAAATGCTGTAGTAGATGTAGTAGATGCCTCCGTGGAGAGATATGTCCGGTGCCCACAGACTGCCGTCAAACCCGGGCACCTCTTTTGCCATCCACCCGGGGAGAGCGCTGAATACGGAGGACAGGTATTCCCAGGTCTTCAGGTCCCTCGTTCGCTGGACAGTGATGCCCTGTCCGGTGGCAAAAAGGTAGAGATATTCTCCCTCCCTGATCATGACCGGGTCATGAGCATAGGCAGGAGCTGCATGAAGGGTCATCGGCACCGCGCCAAGAAGCATGCAGGCAAGGATCAGCGCGTGACCATAGCTCGAACAACTGATCATTTCATTTTCCTCCAACAGATGCAGGATAGTGTATCACATTTATTGATAGGATAAGTCAGTATTGGAGAAAATTTATATAACAAACCTCTTTAAAACCAATTCTGGCAACCAATATCAAATAAGTCAACAAAAAAGTTGTTACTTATCATATATTCCTTGACAATAGAACGAGTGCAGTCTTAGAATCGGCCGCGTGGGGCGTTGCCCCAAGCGCCTGGAGAGGTTTATCCGCCGCACTGCACGGAGTACCGTGCAAGGTGCGGCGGCGCCAATCCGGGCGCTGCCGATCACCGAGCTGTTCACCCGGAACAGATCAAAAGGAGTGAAAGGATGCGCAGATTCCTTGTACTGATTCTTCTCCTCACGATTGCCGTCGGATTCAACGCATTCGCAGCGACGCCGATCACCTTGTGGACCTTCCAGGAGCTGCACCTCGCCTTCTATGATGCGGCAGCCAAGACGTGGAATGCGCAGAACCCCGGCAAGGCAATCGACCTCCAGGGCGAGGCATTCCCGTACGCGGACATGCACAACAAGCTTCTCGTCGCGGTCCAGTCGGGTGTGGGCGCGCCTGATATCGCGGATATTGAGATCAGCAAATTCCCCAACTTCCTCAAGGGCGACATTGGGCTTGCTCCCCTCAATGACGTGATCGATCCCTTCCGCGACAAGTTTGTCCAGGCACGGCTTGCCATCTACGCCAAGGACGGGAAGAACTACGGCCTGCCCTTCCACGTCGGAGCGACGGTCATGTATTACAACATGGACATCATGAAAAAGGCGGGCGTGAACATCGACAAGATCCTCATGTGGGACGACTATGTGAAGGCAGGCCAGCAGGTCGTGGCAAGGACAGGCAAACCCATGACCACTCTGGAGACCACCGACCAGTGGTCCTTCTGGCCGCTGATCGCCCAGCAGAAATCCGACTACTTCTCACCGAAGGGCGACGTCTGGCTGGACAATGCCACCAATATCAAGACCCTCCAGTTCATGCAGGACATGCTCTATAAATCCAAGATCGCGGTCGCCGCCCCCGGCGGCTTCCACCATGCCGAGCAGTACTACGGCGCCATGAACGCGGGCGGGTTCGGCTCCATCTGGATGCCGATGTGGTACATGGGCAGGTTCACAGACTACATGCCGGACCTTGCCGGAAAGATCGCCATCCGACCGCTCCCCCGGTGGACAAAGGGTGGATACCGTTCGGCAGGAATGGGCGGGACCGGAACCGCCGTGCTCAATCAGTCCCAGAATATCGACCTGGCCAAGCGCTTCCTCTTCTTTGCCAAGGGCTCCAAGCAGGGCAACATCATGATCTGGCAGGTCCTCGGGTTCGACCCGCCCCGCTGGGATGTGTGGGGCGACCCGGCAATGAGCGCGCCGAACAAGTTTACCGAGTACTTCCAGAACGACAGCGTCTTCAAGATGCTGCTGGCTGTGAAGGACGAGATTTCCCCCGTGACCTTGACGGAGAAAACATCCGACCTTACCGATATGGTTCGGAACACCATCATGGTCCAGGTGCTGAAGGACAGGAGCAAGACACCCGCCGCGGCTTTGAAGGAGGCGGCGGACCAGCTGAGGCAATAGCGTCCATGACGCGGAGAGGGCTCGGCCGCACGGCCGAGCCCTTTTATTCTGGAATTCGCTGGGGGACCCCGTGAGGAGAAGCATCGGCTCTAGGCAGGTTTGCGCCGTACCTGTTCGTGCTCCCGTTCATCGTCTCCTTCCTGGCATTTTATTTCTACCCTCTCGTGAGCACGATCATTATGAGCTTCCAGGAAATCATTCCGGGGCAAACCCATTTCATAGGGCTGCAGAACTACCAGCGGCTCAGGAATCCGATCATGTACAAGGCAATCTGGAACAGTTTTCGCTACACGGTCCTCACGATTGCCGTGCTTGTCCCCATTCCGATTCTTTTCGCCGTCCTGCTGAACTCTCCGGGAAATCCCGCCAGCAACGTGTTCCGCGCTGCCCTCTTCATTCCGGCCCTCGTGTCCGTTGTCGTGGCCGGCACCATCATCCGCCTCCTTTTTGCGGGGAGCCCCGCGGCCATCGTGAACACGCTTCTCAGCCCCTTCGGAGTGAAACCGATGGACTGGCTCGTGGGCAACGCTCAGCAGGCAATGTTCCTGCTTGTCATGATGGCCACCTGGCGGTGGACGGGCGTGAATATCATTTATTTTCTCTCAGGTCTGCAGAACATCCCCCGGGAGCTCTATGAAGCGGCGAGCATTGACGGGGCATCCGCCTGGTACAGGCTGTTCCACGTCACGATCCCCCTGCTGAAGCCGACGGTCATCTTTGTCACCACCATCAGCGTGTTCGGGGGGTTCGCCATGTTCGAAGAAAGCTACATCCTCTGGTCCGGCAACGCGGGCGGCGGCTCCCCCAACAACGTCGGCCTGACCATGGTCGGCTACATCTATCTCAAGGGCTTCCAGGGCGGGGCTATGGGGCTGGGCTCCGCAATCGGGCTGATCCTTCTCCTCATCGTGCTCGCCGTCAGCATACTGCAATTGAACCTGTTCGGATTTTTCAAGAGGGAAGAGTGATGAGCTCCCTGCACAGAACAACGCTGCGGACGCAGATCCTGATATCAATCTTTTTCATCGTCATCTGCCTCGGGTTCCTTTTCCCCATCTACTCGCTGATCCTGGCCTCTTTCCGGCCCGGAAGAGATCTCATCCGGTTCGGGATCACGTGGAAGACGCTCGTCCCGCGAGATCTGACGCTTTCGTTCCTGGTGAATCTATTCACGAGCAAGAACGGCATCTATCTGGTCTGGTTCCGCAACAGCATGATCATCGTGGTCCTCCAGACATGTCTGAGCCTGCTCTTCTGCTCGATGGTCGGCTACGGGTTGGGCATCTACGAGTTCAAGGGGAAGAAGATCATCCTTGTCCTCATGCTGCTGGTCATGATGGTCCCGCTGCAGATCCTCATCCTGCCGCTGTACCGGCTCATGATCACCATAAAGGCAATGAACACATTTCAAGGCATCATGTTCCCCTTCATCGTCTCTCCATTCGCAATTTTCTTTTTCCGGCAGTACGTGCTCGGAGTCCCGATGGATTTTGTCGATGCCGGCCGGATTGACGGACTGTCCGAGGGCGGTATCTATTTCCGCATCATGGCGCCGCTCATGGCGCCCGCATTTGGCGCAATGGCGATCCTCGGCGCCCTGCAGAGCTGGAACAATTTCCTCTGGCCGCTGATCGTCATGCGCACCGGCAACATGTTCACGATTCCCGTCGGGCTGGCCACCCTGCTGACGCCATACGGGAACAACTATGACATGCTCATTTCCGGATCGGTCATGGCCACCATCCCCATCATCATCATCTTCTTCATCTTCCAGCGGTATTTCATCGCGGGGCTCACTACCGGCGGAATAAAAGGGTAGCGGATCATGGCGCGCTCCCTCGCGTCCTTTTCCGTGCTCCTCGTTGTCCTCGCCCTGGGCGCAGAAGCGAACGCGGATCCCCTGCGCTACGTGAATCCGATTGTCCGGCAGCGCGCCGATCCGTGGATCTACCGGCACACGGACGAGTCTTACTATTTCACCGCTTCGGTCCCCGAATACGATCGGATCGAGCTCCGCCGCGCCGGCACGATTCGGGAGCTCGGATCCACATCACCGACGGTCATCTGGAGAAGACACGAGACCGGGGTCATGAGCGCCAACGTCTGGGCGCCGGAAATCCACTTCATCGACGGCGCGTGGTACATCTATTTTGCCGCTGCGCGGACGGGGGCGCCGTTCGACCACAGGATCTACGTACTGGAGAACACCTCGGCAAATCCCCTGCTCGGTGAGTGGCGGGAAAAGGGGCAGATCGTCACGAACTGGAGCTCCTTCTCCCTGGATGCCACCGAGTTCGCGCACCGCGGCGTTCACTACCTTGTCTGGGCGCAGAGAGGTCCCCGCATCCCGGGCAACAGCAGCCTCTATATCGCCGCCATGAGCAACCCATGGACCATCAGCGGCATGCAGTCCCGCATATCGCAGCCGCAGTACGCGTGGGAGAAGATCGGCTTCCGGGTGAACGAGGGTCCGGCAGTCCTCGTCAGGAACGGCCGGGTGTTCATCACCTATTCGGCCAGTGCGACGGACGCCAACTACTGCATGGGGATGCTCACCGCCTCCGAAGACGCGGATCTGCTCGATCCCGGCTCGTGGAGCAAGAGCGCGGCACCGGTCTTCCAGACGGACGCGGCGGCGGGCGTCTACGGTCCCGGGCACAACAGCTTTACGGTGGACGGGCCCCACGACGTGCTCATTTACCATGCCCGGTCCTATCGTGACATACAGGGCGATCCGCTGTACGACCCGAATCGGGATACGCGCGCCCAGGTGCTGGACTGGAACACGGACGGGACTCCCTGTTTTGGAAGCCCGCAATGAGCCCGGGAAACGCCGCGGGAGAAGCGGCCCGGATTCATGGCCCGGCAGGAACGATATTCTGGCACGGAAGGAGCACACACTCATGATGCAGGCGCGGGTTTCCTTCGACAGGGAGCTCATCAAGGCCGCCATTGACGAGCGGTTGTTCGGGTCTTTCATCGAGCACCTGGGCCGGGCCATCTACGGCGGGATCTATCGAGCCGGGTCATCCAAAAAGCGACAAGGAGGGGTTCCGCACCGACGTGCTCGACATGGTGCGGGAGCTGCGTGTGCCCCTCATCCGGTACCCTGGCGGCAACTACGTCTCCGCGTTCAACTGGGAGGACAGCGTCGGCCCCGTGGAAGGCCGTCCGCGAAGGCTGGACCTCGCCTGGCGGTCCGTCGAGCCGAACACCGTCGGGCTGAACGAGTTCGCCCGCTGGTCGAAGAAGGCGGGCGCCGAGCTGATGATCGCGCTCAACCTGGGCACCCGGGGCATCGACGCGGCACGTAATCTCGTCGAGTACTGCAATCACCCCGGGGGGTCCTACTGGAGTGATCTCCGCAAGTCACATGGGGTGGCGGAGCCCCACGGGTTCAAGGTGTGGTGCCTGGGCAATGAAATGGACGGCCCCTGGCAGGTGGGCTACAAGACGGCCGATGAGTACGGAAGGCTCGCCTCCGAGGCGGGCAAGGCGCTCAAGCTTTTCGATCCTTCACTGGAGCTCGTTGCCTGCGGCAGCTCGAACACGCGCATGCCCACTTTCCCCCAGTGGGAGGCGACGGTCCTCGATCACTGCTATGAGACGGTGAACTACATCTCCCTGCACAACTACTTCAAGAACGTGAACGACGACCTGCCGACGTTCCTCGGCGAATCCGTCGACATGGACAATTTCATCCGGACAATCATCTCCACCGCTGATTTCGTCAAAGCGAAAAAGCGCAGCAAAAAGAGCATCAACCTCTCGTTCGACGAATGGAATGTCTGGTTCCACTCACGGCAGGCCGATGAAGTGGTCGAGCCATGGACCGTCGGCCCTCCCCTGCTGGAGGACGTCTATACATTCGAGGACGCCCTGGTCGTGGGGTGCTGCCTGATCACGCTCCTCCGCCACGCGGACAGGGTGCGGATTGCCTGCCTCGCGCAGCTGGTCAACACCATTGCTCCGGTGATGACGGAGAACAACGGGCCGGCCTGGCGGCAGACCATCTTCTATCCCTTCCTCCATGCGTCCCTGTTCGGCAGGGGCGAGGTGCTGGAGACTTTCATCCGTTCGCCGGTGTACGAGAACTCGACGCACGGCGAGATTCCCTACCTCGAGTCCATCGCCACATTCAACAGGGAGGCGGGGGAGGTCACCCTGTTCGCCGTCAATCGGAACGCCGCGGAAGAGATGGTGATCGAAGGAAAGCTCGCGGGGTTCGACGGCTACAGGGTGCGGGAGCACATCGTGCTCGCGCACGCGGATCCCAAGGCGGCGAACACGAAAGAGAATCCCGCGAACGTGACACCGCGGAACATCACCACCACGAGCATGGAGAAGGGCGCGCTGCGGGCCGTTCTGGCCCGGCTTTCGTGGAACGTCATCCGACTGGAGGCGGGGAAGAAACCCTGAGCCGCGAGCGTGTCGGGCATGGCAAGCAAAGGACCGTCGGGCCCACGCGTGGACAGCCGCGCTTCGCGCGGCGCTCCCTAGAGGTACAACCTCAGGACGATGTCCTGGTCGTAATTGCCGAAACCGCGTCCGAATATGTTCATGCCCCCGACGTTCTGCGCATCTTCCTTGATGCCGAGCCTCACCTTGATCGAGTGGTGCTCGGAGAGCTTCAAATCCGCCACCGTCACCTGTGAGACCTGCACCCCGTCGATGTAGGAGCCGTCGTCGCTTATGCTCCAGACCTTGTTCAAGCCGTACTGCGACCCCTCCAGCTTCCACCACTCGGGAGTATATGTTCCCCTCTTGTCCCCGTAGTCCCCGGGAGAGATCCATGTGCCGATCTCCACCCCGTTCACCCACAACGTGATATCGGAGCGCCAGTGGGGGTTGGTGCCGGGCGTCTCGGAAGAGAGCTCCGCAGTGACCTCCAGCCTCCGCACGGGCTTCTCCTGGTAGAGCGCATTGTTGGGGAACTGGTAGACGACAAACCCCTTCTCGAACCACAGGAGCCCCGCTTTTACGCGTTCGGGCTCCAGGAAAGAGGCGGGCGTGTCCAGGTAGCCGATTATCTTTTCCGTCGAGCACATGCCGCAGGGGGGCGACACCTTGTACTCGATGAAGAGACCGATCGGCATCTCGACCTCGATGGCGTCATTGACTGCTTTCGGCTCCGTGAACTCGATGATGAACTCGTCGTAGAGGGCGGAACAGACCTTCTGCGTGCCCTTGAACGCCTTCAGGCTCCTGGTCTCGATGAGCCGCGCATCTTCGAGAAGCATGATATTCGTGGCGATTGTCGACTGGGGAAGACCCATCTCCTGCGTTATCTCGTTCACGTTCTTGTCACCCTTGCGCAGGATCTCGAGGATCTTGAGACGCACGTCGGAAGCCAGTCCTTTCAGCGCCTTGAAATCCTGGGGAAGCTGGATGATCATTATTCTTCCGTTATTCTTTTCGTGACTCACAAATGCTCACCTCATCAGCATGTCCGAATTAATATCGCCGATTATAATATCATTTTTTGTGATTTATTCAACCCAAGACATGGAAGAAACGACCTTTTTCAGGCTTATTTTCAGCGATTTTGATAAACATCACAATTGATGGCCCGAACCATGCCTCGAGGTCCCTGCTGACCCGAAGCGCCGACAGCTGGCTTCTTGACGCACGCGGCGGAACTAACTAGACTCGGGCCAATTCGGACAGCGGGTCCAGATGGACCGATACCGATATTCCACCCCCAGACGGAGAAGAACGTCCTATGGCCAAACTGACAGGAAAAGTGCTTATTGCGCAGGGCGGGGGCCCCACCGCGGTCATCAACCAGTCTCTCGTGGGCGCCGTGCTCGAGTCACGGAAGTTCCCCGAAGTCACGCGAGTATACGGAGCCACCAATGGCGTCCGCGGCATCGTGAACGAGGATTTTCTCGATCTTTCGCAGGAGACCACGCACAACCTCGAACAGGTTGCGATGACCCCTTCCAGCGCGCTCCTGTCCACCCGGGACAAGCCGGATGACGCGTACTGCCGGGAAATCTTCAAGGTCTGCCAGGCGCACGACGTGCGCTACTTCTGCTACATCGGCGGAAACGACAGCGCGGATACGGTGCGCATCGTCAACATAAATGCGGAAAGCGCGGGCTACGACATGCGCTGCATCCACATCCCCAAGACCGTGGACAATGACCTGGTGGTGAACGACCACACGCCCGGATTCGGGTCTGCCGCGCGCTACGTGGCGCAGGCATTCATGGGCTACAACCTGGACAACCGGGCGCTGCCCGGGCGTGTTCATCGGCGTGGTGATGGGCCGCAACGCCGGTTTCCTCACCGCCTCATCGACACTGGGACGCAAGTACCCTGACGACGGGCCGCACCACGTGTACGTCCCGGAGCGGCCCTTTTCGGAGGAGCAGTTCCTTCGCGACGTGAAGACCACCATGGACCTGCACGGCCGGTGCGTCGTGGCAGTGAGCGAGGGGATCCTGGACAAGGACGGCAAGCCGTTCATGACCAGGCTGACAGGGTCCAAGGAAGCCGACGCGCACGGCAACCTGCAGCTCTCGGGCTCCGGCGCCCTGGGGGACATGCTGTCCGACCTCGTGAAAGAGAAGCTGAAGATCAAGCGCGTGCGGGCCGACACCCTCGGCTACGCGCAGCGCTCGTACCTCGGCGTGGTCTCCGATGTCGACGCGCACGAGGCGCGCGAGGTCGGGGAGAAGGCGGCGCAGTTCGCGATCTGGCACGACGTGGACGGGTCCATCACGATCCAGCGGACGGGCAACTACTCGGTCGATTACCGCATCGTCCCGCTGGAGGAAATTGCGGCAAAGACGAAGACCATGCCGAAGGAGTTCCTCACGGCAGAGGGAAACGACACGACATGGGATTTCTACAACTACGGCCGGCCGCTGCTCGGCTCGGGGTTCCCCAATGTCCACCGCATCCGGGCCCCGAAGGTGGCGAAGATACTCAAGAACGACAAGTAGGGCCGCGGGCGGCAAGATAGGGCCGCAAGCGGCAAGATAGGGCCGCAAGCGGCGATAGCGCAGGGCCCTAGGGCCCTGGCTCAGCGCGTTCCGCCGTAGCCGAACAGCTTCCTCTCCTTGATGACCGCAACCACCTTGTCGGGAACCAGCGCCTCCCATGCAGGATCCCCCTGCTGTATCCGCGCAAGGACCGCATGCGGCAGAACCGACAGGTCCGCATCCGCGGGAGCGGGGATGTCCTCCAGGTAACGGTTCTCGAGAAGGTATTCATAGAGGTGGCGCAGGGGGGCAGGCACCTTGAAGGTGACTGCCGTGACCGTCTCTCCGGTGTTGTTCTTCCACGGGTAGATGTAGAGCCGGACAGGTCCCCCGAGCAGCTGACCCAGGGCTTCCAGGATTCCCCCCGCGAGGTCCCCGTAGTGCTTCTCCTCGAGGATCTGCGCCATTGTGGGCACGCCCAGCACCATCCCGATGCGCTCGTTCGTGTAGCGCCGAAGGTACGTGGTGACGCTGTGGAATCGCGAATAGTTCGAGATCATCACGGTCCTGCCCAGGGCGCGCAGCGTGTCCATCCGGGCAAGAAAGTCGGCATGCTCCACCTGCTCGCCCAGCGCCAGGAGGTTGCGGAGGGTCATCTCCATGAGCACGACCGGCTCGCGGCCCTGCATGTCCGGCTCGCTCCGCATGCGCTGGAGAGAGCGCTCCAGCATGTCGAGGGTGACCCGGGTGATGGGGCGGAAGCTGCCGCGCTCTATCAGGACGGGCGCGTGGTAGAGAAGCTCCGCGGGCTCCACCACCTCTCCGTCCGGCGCGAACAGGGCCGCATTGGTCAGACGCTGCTGGACAAGCTGCAGGCTCATGAGCCGGTTGTCCACTCCCTCGAACGCCGGTCCGGAGAACCGGATCATGTCCACTTCCATCCTGTCCCGGGTCAGCCCGTCCATGAGGGAGCCGATGAGGACCTCCGGCCGCGCGTGCTCGTTGAATGCGCCGTGGATCAGGTTGACGCCCAGCACGCCCAGCGCCTCCTGCTGGCGCGCATTTTCCTGGTCCCACATGCGGGCATGGATGATGATCTCCGACGGCCGCGCGCGCGGCTCCGCCTGGAAGCGGATACCCAGCCAGCCCTGTCCCTCCTCCTGGCGGGAATAGCTCCGGGCCGTCACCGTGTCCGCGAACACGAAAAACTTCGTCGTGGAGCCGCGTGTCGCTTCCAGCCGCTCCAGGAGCAGGCCCCATTCGTGGTCCAGCATCGATTGGAGGCGCTGCCGGCTCACGTAGCGCTTGCCCGGAACCGTACACGGCGTCCGACACGGCCATGTCGTAGGCGGAGATGGTCTTGGCAACCGTGGCGGCGGCGCCTCCGACGTGAAAGAACCAGCGCGCCACTTCCTGGCCCGCGCCGATCTCCGCAAAGGTTCCGTACCGGGCGGCGTCGATGTTGATGCCCAGCGCCTTGTCGTGCGTGCTCAGCGCGCTCATCCCCATGGACAAGAGTATGCATCCGGCGCGCAAAAACGGCCAGCCCTTGACGCATTGCGGCGCGTCCCTATCATGGCACCCAGAGGAGAGCGGATGTGAAGACGAACGTCGGAAGCGGAGACCGCGGGATGACGAGCCTCCTGAGCGGTGAGCGGGTGCCGAAGAGCCACGCGCGGATCGAGGCGTGCGGCGAGCTGGACGAGCTTGCGTCAGTGCTCGGCGCGTGCGCGGCGGCGCTTTTCCCCGCGCACGCCGCGCTCCAGCGGGAGATCCAGGGCGTCCAGGGCGATCTCCTGCACATCGGCGCGTGGCTCGCCACGAGCCCCGGCTCGCCGACCCGCGCGATGCTGCGCACGGCAGCTCCCGACCGGATACGGGAGATGGAGGACGCAATCGACAGGCTGGAAGCGGAGCTTCCCCCACTTCAAAGCTTTGTGCTGCCGGGGGGACACATCAGCGCGGCCTGGGCGCACATTGCCCGGACCGTCTGCCGCCGGGCCGAGCGGCGCGTCCAGTCTCTTGCCGCCGATGCCGGGGAAACCGCGGGCGAGCCACCGGGAGGGATCCTCCCCTATTTGAACAGACTCTCCACGTATCTCTTTGCCCTTGCGCGCTGGTGCAACAAGGTACAGGGTGTGCCTGACGCGACGTGGAAGGGATGAACACGGGGCGCGCCGACCTCTTCACGACGAGCCTGCGGGGCCGCACATGGCTCTCGGAGAGGGCTTTCCAGATCGAGCTGGATCGTCCCAGCGGCTTTCGATTCCTGCCCGGTCAGAGCATCACGCTGGCGAGCGGGTCCGTGGAAAGGGACTACTCCGTTGCGTGCGCGCCGGATTCGGCCCGCCTGACGCTTTGCGTACGCCGGGTTCCTCATGGGCTTCTTTCGTCATTGCTCGCCGCTGCCCCTCTGGGAACATCCCTCACATTCACCGGCCCCCACGGCTATTTTCTCTTTCGCCAGTCGCCTCGTCCCGCAGTCTTTGTGGCAACCGGGACGGGCGTGGCTCCCTTTCTTTCGATGGCAGGCGCGGGCGTCAGCGGCTTTACGATGCTCCACGGCGCGCGCAATGCGAACGAGCTCTACTATGAGAAACATCTCCGCGCGGCGTCGGCACAATACGTGCCTTGCCTCACGGAGGGAACGGTCCCCGGGTGCTTCACCGGCCGTGTCAGCGCCTGGGCGCGGGAGCGCCTGGCTCCGCAGGCATATGACTTCTACCTGTGCGGAAGCCGCGAAATGATCCGTGACGTCACGCTTCTAGTGGACGAACGATTCCCCGGCTCCCTGGTGCTCACGGAGATTTTCCACTAGACAGGCTGCGGGCAGCAGGCTGCGGGGAGCGCTTCCCTAGAGAGACGGTATGCTCACGTGCTGGTTGACGTCAGCGGCGTAGTCCACACCGGGAGATTCGAAGCCGCAGATCCGGGAAAGCTCGGTGCGGTAGCTCGCGAAGTCGGCGATTTCCGCCAGGTTTTCCGTGTTCGCCAGGTCCCAGAGCTCCTGGACGCGCCCCTGGACCGCGGGGTCGAGCTCGAGCTCGTCGAGCCTGATCCGGCCCGCCTCGTCCACGGGGATCGTCCCTCCTGCGTACAGCCGGTCGCGGAAGAGGCGGTTCATCTGCTGAATGCACCCCTCATGAGTGCCGCGTTCCCTCATGACCTTGTACAGGAGGGCGATGTACAGAGGCACGGAGGGGATCGCCGCGCTGGCCAGGGTCACCACTGCCTTGTTCACGGCTATCAGCGCCCTGCCCCCGATTGAGCCGAGCTCTGCGTCCAGAGAAAGGGCCGTGGCTTCCAGGTCCTCCTTGGCCCGGCCGATCGTGCCTTCGCGATAGATCGAGGAGGTGAGCGCGGGACCGATGTAGGAGTATGCCACCGTGATCGCGCCCGGAGCCAGGAGGCCGTCACGGCGAAGCGCCTCGATCCACAGGCGCCAATCTTCCCCGCCCATGACCGCGATGGTCCCCCTGATGTCTTCCTCCGTCGCCGGGGGGATCGTCGTCTCGTAGACCTCGCCGGTCTGCACATTGACCGTCTTGTTCGTGTAGGACCGGCCGATAGGGCGGAGCGCCGAGCTGTACTGTCCGCGGCGGGGAGCCGCGAGACTGTACACCACGAGGTCCACGGGCCCGGTGCGGGTGCGCACGAGATCCAGTGTCTGCCGCTTGATCTCCTCGGAGAATGCGTCCCCGTTCAGGCTCCACGCATTCAGGCCCGCCGCATGCGCCTGCTCCTCGAAGAAGGCGCTGTTGTACCACCCTGCAGAGGCGGTCCGATCCTCGTCGGCCGGCCGCTCGTAAAAGACTCCCACGGTGTCGGCACGGCTGCCGAACGCCGCGGTGATCCGCGAGGCAAGTCCGTAGCCGGTCGAAGCACCGAGGATGAGAGCCTTGCGAGGTCCGCGCGGGGCGGCCGGCTGTGAAGTGATATACGTTATCTGTTCCTGCACGTATTGCTCGCACCCCTGAGGATGCACGCTGAGGCACACGGCCCCGCGGATTCTACGTTGAATGCGCATACTGGAACATACTGATGAACGCGCGTGAGCGACGAGTGAAAAGTGCACCCGCCGCGCGCGCAATTATGAAAAGAGAGCGCCGCGATTCCCGCGGACCTGTGCTTATCCGGCGAAGGCGCTCATGAGCTGGGTGACCCGGTTTTCGCCGTTGGCGCTGTAGGCCCTGAGCAGCCCGCCCTCGGGAGCTTTGCCTTTCTCGAGCTGGTCGAGCATGAGGCGGGCAACGACCTCGGGGCCGATGACCACATCGAGCTTCGTCAGTATTTCGGCGGCCCGCGCGATGGCTTCGGGCCTGACGTGGCGCTGGCCGTCAGCTCCCTTGGGATTGAGGAAGCCTACGAAACGCATGACGCCGCCCATGGCCAGCTGCGGGTCCTTTTCGAAGGTCTGCGCCACGATCTTGAAATCCTCCGTTCCGGTAAGCGGAGCGCCCAGGAGTCCCTTCAGGACTGCCGCCGGGGTCGAGCCGGCGGGAACGCCGGCCAGGCTGAGGACTTCCTTGTGCAGGGGATGTTTCGCGTCTCCACCGAAGGTCCTTGCGGCGCCCAGGAGGAGCATCCCGAAGACCGCCTCGTGCCGCGTCATCGGGGTATCGATGGCGCCCGGGGCGACCGCGAAGCCTTCGACGCCGAGCGCGCGGGCCTCGACGGTGGCGATCCTCCTCGCCTCGGCCTTGGTGGACTTGTACTCCTCGTCTCCCTTGACCGCGATTCCCTCCGCCGCCACGATCGAGCTCAGGCCGACAAAGAGGCCGCGGCCGGCCGGGATATCGCTCGCAAAGGCGCGCAGAAGGTTGAAGGTTCCGCCTTCGTTGATGTCCTTCATCAATTGGACCTGGACGGGATCTCCCCGGCGGCTGATACCGGCGCAGGCAACGACGTTCAGCCTGTCCGGCGTCAGGCCCTTCTCCGTGAAGGACCGGACAGTGCGCGCGCGGAAGTCGGCCATCTGGTCCGGCTTCGTGACGTTGGCCTGGACATAGAGCGATTTCTCCGCCAGGAGGGATGGATCGACCTTGTCCGGCGCGATGACATCGCAGAAGGCGACCGGCCATCCCCTGGCAAGCGCCGCTTTGACGGAGGCCGCGCCGATGCCGCTCGCGCCGCCGGTGATCACGAGTCCGTTCTTGAAGCTTCCCATGTAAATCCCCCTGGGTTCTTTTTCTGCAAGAAAATTCACCTCGCGCGACGGGCGCGGCTTCCGACAGCATGCCCGAGACGGCTCAGCGCAAGAATCAGAAGAAAACTACCAGCTGTCAAGTTTTTGTTTCCCGCCGCGTCGAGAGCCGCCGCCGGCCGCGAGCGAGGACTACAGCGAGGGCGCGTCCCCGATCAGGCAGAGCCATTCGGCTTCCGCCGCAAGCTCGTCTCCCACGTATGCCTTTCCCGCCTGTCGGAGCATCGACTTGCTGACACGCAGGTTTCGCACCACGCAGCGCACCTCGTCGCCGGGCTTCACCTGCCGCCTGAACTTCGCCTTTTCCACGGCCGCGAGGAAGAATAGTCCCGAGCCGCCCGTCGCCATCCTCAGCCCCGCGCCGCCGCACTGCGCGAGAGTCTCGATGAGGATCACTCCGGGAACCACCGGGTATTGCGGGAAATGTCCCGCGAAGAAAGGCTCCGCGCTCGTGAAGCGGCGATATGCCACCACTTCCTCGGCATCCGCCTTCTCGATCCTGTCGACGAACAGGAAGGGATCCCTATGGGGAAGGAGAGACTTGATGTCGGTCATGCCGGACAGAGTACCACGAACCGCCGCGAATGGACACTGCCAGGAACCCGTTTACGCTCATGCTATACTTGCGTGATCGGCGCAGGAGGACGTGCATGAAAAATCCCAGGAAAATCCGGAAGGTCTTCACGAGCAAACCAACGATCGAGGGTGCGGGTGTCCACCTGCGCCGGGCATTCGGGTTTGCCGAAACCCCTCTCTTCGATCCATTCCTGCTGCTGGACGACTTCCGCGGGGACGAACCGCAGCAATACATCAAGGGGTTCCCCTGGCATCCCCACCGGGGCATCGAGACCATCACCTACATGCTCAATGGGAATGTCGAGCACGGGGACAGCATGGGAAACAAGGGTACCATCGGGCCGGGTGACACGCAGTGGATGACCGCCGGCAGTGGAATCATCCACCAGGAGATGCCACGGGGGGATCCGGGAGGGATCATGGGGGGCTTCCAGCTCTGGGCCAATCTCCCCGCCTCTCACAAGATGATGGATCCCCGCTACCGGGACGTGAAAACCGGGCAGGTCCCCGAGGTCATGAGCGCTTCCGGCGTCCGTACAAGGATCATCTGCGGTCAGGTAGAAGGCCGGACAGGACCGGTGCAGGATGTCGTCATCGACCCGGAATATCTCGATATCACCATTCCCGCGCATACCGACTACACGCACCCCACGCGCGCCGGCCACACCGTGTTCGCGTACGTCATCCAGGGACGGGCGTGTTTCTGCGAGCAGAAGGTCCCGTTCAGCTACGACGCGGAGGGGGCGGGATGGTCCGACCTGCGGATAAGCCCCTGGGTGCAGAATACGAACCTTGCGCTCTTCGACGACGGCGATCACCTCGTTGTCTCCACGGAAGACGAGCCGGTGCGTTTCCTGCTGGTGGCCGGGAAGCCGATACGGGAGCCGGTGGCCTGGTACGGACCGATCGTCATGAACACGAGAGAGGAGCTGCGGATCGCGTTCGAGGAGTATTCAAACGGCACATTCATAAAGACGAGGAAGGAATCTCTTTGACCCTGCGTTCCCCCTCTAGATAAATTGATTCCGTAGAGGGGGTACGCCATGGCCCGGGACAATCCTTCAGTGTTCGACGATCTGCTTCGCGAGGAGCGCGAGTTTCCTCCGTCTCCCGCGTTTCGCGAGCGCGCGGTGGTCCGCGACCGTGGGATCTACGACTCTTCCGCAATGGACGCGGAGGCGTTCTGGGAGAGCGAGGCGAAGCTGCTGCACTGGTTCCAGCCCTGGACGAAGGTGCTGGAGTGGACCCCTCCCCACGCGCGGTGGTTCGTCGGGGGCACGACCAACATCAGCTACAACTGCCTGGACCGGCACCTCCAGGGGCCGCGGCGGAACAAGGCGGCCCTCATCTGGGAGGGAGAGAACGGCGACATCCGCACCCTCACGTACCTGCAGCTCCACCGCGAGGTCTGCAAGATGGCCAACTGCCTGAAGGAGCTCGGCGTCACGAAAGGCGACAGGGTGGCGATCTACATGCCCCTGCTCCTGGAGACGGCGGTGTCCATGCTGGCGTGCGCGCGGATAGGCGCCATCCACAATGTGGTCTTCGGCGGGTTCTCTCCCGACGCGCTGGCAGACCGGATCAATGACTCGGGCTGCAAGGTGCTCATCACGGCGGACGGCGGCTGGCGGCGCGGCACCGTCGTGCCGCTGAAGCACAACGCCGACAGGGCCCTGGAAACCTGCCCGACCGTGGAGCACGTGATCATCGTCAAGCAGCTCCCCGGGGAGCCGCACCTCCTTCACATAACGGAAGGGAGGGACCGCTGGTACCATCGCATGATGGATCATCAGAAGGCGGACTGCCCCGCGGTGCCGGTGGACTCGGAGGACACGCTGTTCATCCTTTACACGTCCGGCACCACGGGAAAGCCGAAGGGGATCGTGCACGCGGCCGGCGGATACGCCGTGGGCGTTCATGCCACCGCCCGCACCGTATTCGACCTCCGGGACGAGGACACTTTCTGGTGCACGGCGGACGTGGGCTGGGTCACCGGCCACAGCTACGTGGTGTACGGGCCGCTCCTGGCCGGGGCAACGGTGCTCCTCTACGAGGGGGCGCCTGATTTTCCGGAGAAGGACCGGTACTGGGAGATGATTGCGCGCCATCGGGTGTCGGTCTTCTATACCGCGCCCACCGCCATCCGCTCCTTCATGAAATGGGGCGATGAGCTGCCCGCGCGGCATGACCTGTCGAGCCTCCGGCTCCTCGGCACCGTGGGGGAGCCGATCAACCCCGAGGCGTGGATGTGGTATCACGCGCACATCGGCCGCGCACACTGCCCCATAGTGGACACGTGGTGGCAGACGGAGACCGGCGCGATCATGATCAGCGGGCTGCCCGGGGTATCCACGATGAAACCGGGCTTTGCCGGCACCCCCCTTCCCGGCATTTCGGCAACGGTGCTGGATGAGTCGGGCAAGGAGGTGAAGGAGGGAAGCGGCCTCCTGGCCATCACCCGGCCGTGGCCCTCGATGCTGCGCACTCTCTGGGGTGACGATGAGCGCTACGTGAAGACGTATTTTTCCCGCTGGGACGCGAAGACCTATTTCCCCGGTGACGGGGCAAAACGTGATCACGCGGGGAACTTCATGATCCTCGGGCGCGTGGACGACGTGCTCAATGTCTCGGCCCATCGGATCGGCACCATGGAGATCGAGTCCGCTCTGGTGGACCATCCCGCCGTGGCGGAGGCGGCGGTGGTCGGAAGGAATCACGACATCAAGGGCCAGGCAATCGTGGCATTCGTCAGCCTGAAGAACGGCCACACACCGAGCACCTCCATGGGCGAGGACCTGAAACAGCACGTGGTGAAAAAGATCGGCGCCCTGGCCCGCCCCGAAGAGATCCTCTTCACGCGCGATCTGCCCAAGACCAGATCGGGGAAGATCATGAGACGCCTGCTGCGCGACATCGCGGAGGGCCGGGCGCTGGGTGATGTGACGACCCTTGCCGATCCCGCCGTCGTGGCGGCGCTGCGCGAGGAGTACGAGGAAAAGTACGGCGGTTGAGGGCGCCGGGCTCGGCCCCGCCCGCTCGCCCGGCCCCGCGCCTCGCGCCCAGCCCGTGCGGCGCCGAGTCCGCTGACTGCGCGGAGTACGCGGGTACGCGTTCCGCGCGAACGCGGTACCGCGGCGCCGCTAAATCCGCGGGGTACCGCGGCGCGGCCTGATGTAGATCGTGCCTGCCTGCCTTTCCCGCG
Source organism: uncultured Spirochaetota bacterium (assembly GCA_963734545.1). Lineage (GTDB taxonomy): Bacteria > Spirochaetota > Spirochaetia > SZUA-6 > Fen-1364 > Fen-1364. The sequence goes on from CAVTHO010000006.1 coordinate 129,110, forward strand.
CGGCCGAAATACGAGAGAAAGGTGCGGAGGATACGCCCGCGCACGAGCGCGCTCGTCCGACGACGTGACTCCAGCCTGATCTCTTCCACGATCCGCGCGGCCTTGGGACCCGCGATCAGGGCACACAGCGACCGCCGCTTCTCCTCCGTGAGGGTGGCAAAAGCAACCGCGCACACCTTGTCCGGCATCCGCATCAGGACGTTCTGCAGCGTCGTCTTGTCGGCGCGGCTCACGCAGTCCCAGATCCGCGATGCAAAATCCGCGGGATACCGCGATGCAGAATCCGCGGGATACCGCGATGCAGAATCCGCGGGATACCGCGATGCAAATCCCGAGGGGTTCCGCGGAGCCGAATCTTTCACGATTTCAGCTGATACGCCGGCTCATTTCCCGTCTTCCACTTGATGCCGCAGCCCATGCTTGCCTTCTGGTCGGCGCCGACGGGTTTTCCCGCCAGCAGCGCGTCGAGGGCGCCCCTGAGATCGCTCCCCGTGAGGGGCACGCCGTTTCCCGGCCTGCTCCCGTCCATCTGCCCCCGGTAGACCAGCTCGCGATCCTTGTTGAAGAGGAAGAAGTCCGGAGTGCAGGCGGCGTGATACGCTTTCGCGACCTCCTGGCTCTCGTCATACAGGTACGGGAATGTATAGCCTGCTGCCGCCGCTTCCTTTGCCATCATCTCCGGGCCGTCCTGGGGATGCGAGGCGATGTCATTCGCGCTGATCCCGACAGCGGACAGGCCCTTTTCCTGGTACTCCTTGATGAGCCCGGTGAGCTCTTTCTGGACGTGCTTCACGTAGGGGCAGTGATTGCAGAGGAAGGCGACGAGGAAGGCGCGCGCTGAACCGAAGTCATCCCGGGACACCATCCGACCTGTGCCGGGCTCGGGCAGCCTGAAATCAGGGGCCTTTGTGCCCAGCGTGAGCATTGTTGATTCAACGGCCATCTGTTACCCCAGCTTTCTCTTGAAGAACGTCACCATCTGCTGGTAGGCGTCATTGGCCTGGTCTGTTTTCCAGAGCTGGCCGTTCTGGACCATGAAACCATGGGGCAGACCCTGGTACACCTTGAGCTCGAAGTACTTGCCCGCCTTCTGGAGGGCGGCCGCGTATTGGAATATCCCCGCGATGGGGCTGGCCTGGTCCGCGCTGCCATGGATCATGAGCAGGGGATGCTGGAGCTGGTCGATCTCGTCGATCGGCTTCACCGGCTGTGCGGCCGAGCCGCCACTGTTGGGGAAGCCGTACCACGCCACTCCCGCGGCGAACTCGTTGATGACAGGCAGGAAGAGCATCGTGTATCTCCCGCCGGCGCAGAACCCGGTGAGCCCGATCCTGTTCGGGTCCACGTCGCTGCGCGCTTTGAGAACCGCTATCGAGTCCCGGACGAGCTGGCCGACCACCGCGTCCGAGGGACTCTTCTCGAATGTCTGCCAGCCTGCCGCAAGGACGACGAACCCATCCGCGGCGAACCTGTCCGCCATGTCCTTGTAGCCCTGCTCGAGGCCGTTGAACGAGTGGATGAGCACGATCCCGGGCTTTCTCCCCGGACCGGGGCCGGCGGACAGGTAGGACGCGTACATCCTGCCGCCGCTGGCCAGGTCCAGCATTTGTCCCGTGTTCTGTGCCGAAAGCGGGATTGCGAGCGCGGCGAGAACCGCCACCATCCCGACTCGTGCGTAAAGATGCATTGAAAACCTCCTGAAGGCGCGATGCCGAATCCGCGGAATACCGCGATGCCCGGATCAAAGATACGCACACAAACGGGGGTCCGGGAAATGGACTCGTGCGGCGGATCGTGCTACCTTCCAATGCGTGACGCATGCTGAATATTCTGCCCATGTGCAGGGAGGCTTGAGGTGAAATCGGGGGAAGACAGGACCGTCGGGATCAGCGACATCAGGCTCTACGTTCCCCCCCCTTCCATTGAGCTCCGAGAGCTGGTGGCGAAACGCGTGCTGGCCAATCCCAGTCTGGACCGGCATCTGGAACGGGCCTGCAGGGTGACCGGACAGAAAGCGATCCGGTTCCCGGAAATCTGGGAGGACAGCGCGACATTGGCCGCCACGGCCGCATACGACCTGCTGCACGAGAATCCTTCAATAGATACGAAGACGCTGCGGCACATGGCCGTGGGCACGGAGACGGGCGGTGACCATGCGAAACCCCTCTCCGCTTCCCTCCAGGGCATGCTGCAAAAGGCCGGCATCAGCCTTCCCGGATCTCTTTCCAGCTTCGAAGTCAAGCATGCGTGCGCCGGGGGGACCATGGCGCTGCTGAGCACGGCCGGGCTGCTCGCGGCCGGCGGCAGGCCGCGGGATTCCGCGCTCGTCGTGAGCACCGACATTGCCCGGTACGAGACCGAGTCCACCGCTGAAATCACGCAGGGCGCGGGCGCCGTGGCGGTGCACGTGGAGACATCACCGAGGCTGATCGAGCTCGACCTGTCCACGCTCGGGTTCCATTCCATGGACGTGGACGACTTCTTCCGACCCTTCGGCTCGGAGACCGCGCGCGTGAACGGCACCTACTCGATGCGCTGCTACGGTGAAAGCCTCGAAGCGGCGTTCCTCGATCACTGCGCCCGCAGGAGCGGCAGGCCGGATCGGATACTTCGGGAGACGGACTACTTTGTCCTGCATACTCCTTTCCGCAACATGCCCGAAAGCGCGATGCTGCGGCTCCTCGAGCGCGTTCTCGGTCTCGATTCCGAGGCTGCCCGGACATTCCTCGCGGAGAAGAACTTTGCCGCGGCCCTGGATCCGTTCGCCCGGATCGGGAACCTGTACACCGGCTCGCTCACCGCGGCCCTCGCGTTCCTGCTCTCGGAGAGATTTCGCGCAATCGGACAGGGGATCGTCGGCAAGCGGATTCTCCTCGCTTCCTACGGTTCAGGGAACACCATGGTGGTGATGGCCGCCCGGATTACCCGGGATGCCGCGAGCGTCGTCTCCCGTTGGAACATCGACAGGGTCTTCACTTCCGCCCGGATCGCCTCATTCGAGGAATACGAGGCCTGGACAACGGGTCCCGTGCAACCGGAGCTGCAGGCACGGCTGATGGAAAACGCAAAACTGCCGCCGAATGCCTTCATGCTGTCCGGCATACGCAAGGATGGTTACCGTGAATACGAGTTCAGGAAAGCCCGGGAGATCGGAGACGGAGTCGCGCAAAGAGGAGCACCTGACGATATGCACCGATCCGTCGCGATATCAGGTTGAGGGCGGGGGAGCCGGCTTCGAAGGGGTGAGATTCATCCACGATGCGCTGCCCGAGATCGCGGATGAAGAGCTGGATACTTCGGTCGGGTTTCTCGGTCAGAAGATCGCGCTTCCCTTCTTCATTTCGTGCATGACCGGCGGCTCTGACGGCGGGTTCAGGGCGAACAAGGCGCTCGTTGCCGCGGCCCAGGAGCTCGGGATTCCCGTTGGCCTGGGGTCCATCCGGATCCTCGCGCGCAAGCCCGAGCTCTTCGCGCACTTTCACCTGAAGCCCCTTGCCCCCGACGTCCCCGTGATAGCGAACATCGGCGCGGTGCAGGTGCGGGACGGCGACATCGGCGAGCTTCTGACCCTGCTGGAGAGACTGGAAGTGCAGGCGCTTGCCGTTCATCTGAACCCGGGGCAGGAGCTCTTCCAGCCCGGCGGGGACCGCGATTTCCGCGGCGTGAAGGAGGCAATCGCCCGCCTGCGCGAGCGCTGCCGGCTGCCGCTCATCGTCAAGGAGACAGGCTTCGGCATCATGCCCCGTCACGTGCGTGAGCTGCTCGATACAGGCGCCGCGTACATCGACCTGGCAGGGGGGGGCGGCACCAACTGGATTTCCGTGGAATCTTATCGGCTCCCCGAGGAGGAGCGGGCCGTTGCCCTCGAGTTCGCCGATTGGGGGATTCCAACCGCCCTCCTGCTCGCTTCCTTCGGCGGCTCGGTCGAGCATCTCCTGGCTTCGGGCGGCATACGGACCGGCATGGACGCGGCGAAGGCGCTCGCCATGGGCGCGGAGCTGGCCGGGTTTGCCCTCCCCGTGATACGCGAGGCAGCGGGCGGCGGCTCCGAGGCTGTGGTCAGGCTTTTCCGACGCATGGAAGAGACGCTCAGGACGGTGATGCTGCTGACAGGATCACGGACGGTCAGGGACCTGCGGAAAGGGAGGACGTGGTGCGAGCCGGGCTTCGCGGCTGCCGTGGACTCCTTCAGAAGGTCGGCAGAGGCCTAGGAGCCTGTAGGGCGATGGTCCGTCTGATCCGGATAGACGTATCTGCCGGATATCGCGCTTCGCGCGATGTGCCCTAGTCATGCAGGCGCCCCGGTCAATCCCCCGGCTTCCCGCACCCGCACCGGGGCGGCGAGCGAGATCCCCGCGCGCGCTGCCGCTTCCTCGACCGAGACGGAAACCAGGCGGGCGCTTTCCGCATCTCCCGTGACCAGGAAGAACGCGCCCCCTCCGCCTGCTCCGCTCAGCTTGCCGCCGAGGGCGCCGGCCCTTTTCCCTGCCTCCAGCAGCCGGTCCAGCCACTCGCTGCTCAACCCCAGCCCCCGAAGACGCTCCATGGCCTGATCGGCCAGACGGGCAATGTCCTGAGCCCTCCCGGCAGCGGGAACAGCAAGCGCCTTCCTCGCCGCGCCGGCCACTCGGCCGAGCTCCTGGATCGCTTCGCGCGTTTCCCGGTGGCCTGCCCTCATCCGTTCGCCGAGCGATGCCACGAGCGCTCCGCAGGTTTCCGCGCGCGGCACCGCGGCCACCACCAGGTGCAGGGGAGAGCCGGAAAGCGGCTCGTATTCGGGAAGTGCGGGCGGCCGGGGCTGGAACGCGAAGAGGCCGTCCAGGATGGAGAGGCCCGTGTCGATACCGGAAGGGGTGCCGTGGAACAGACTTTCCGCATCGTGGGCAAGGCCCCATTCACGCAGGAGAGCGCCAGGCGCGCCCGGCTGCAAAAGCTCCCCTGAATGCGCGAGCGCAGCCCGGGCAAGAGCCGCGCAGAGCGCCGCCGAGCTGCCGAACCCGACGCCGCGCGGCACCTCTGATTCGACTGCGACCCGGCAGCGCGACCGGGAGGAAAGCTCGGGAAGGAGCGCTTCCAGGCGTGCGAGAATCCGGCGGACCGGTTCCCGGTCCTCAGAGGCCAGGGCATCGAGTTCCCAGCCGCCCTGCACGTCAGCCCAGAGACGCACGGTGGTTTTCTCCTGGAGCGACACTCCAACCGCCGTGTGACCGTACACGGCCGCGTGCTCTCCGAACAGGATCAGCTTGCCGGATGCCCTGCCTATTCCTCCCACAGGATTCCCTTTTGCGAGGCGTGCACGCGCTGAAGCTTGCTGTCTTCAGGAACGGCTGACCCGGCCGGCAGAAGGCAGGCTCCCAGCTCGTTTCCCGCGCCCAGAGCCTTGCACCGCGCGGCGTCCAGCCCGCGGGGAGTCTCGATCTCCGCGGAGACTCCGATGGCCCTGCCCAGGCTCATGCCCAGCTCCGTGCAGGCGCGCAGATGCCGCTCCGCCTCCGCAGCGGTGCGCGCGCGGACAAACTCGAGCACGCAGCGGTTCGACTGCTCGAGAAACAGCCGCGCATCACCCGGATGGGATTCCTTCCAGAGCGCGTAGCGGCGGATAGCGTCGGAGGTGGACACCGGCGAAGGCCCCGGAAACAGGCAGACAACAAGCTCCTCCCGGAGACGGCAGGGTTCCCAGACAGGCACGGGACCGCCGTGAAAGATCCCCATGCCGCCGTAATAAGAACAGCTCACGTCATACCCGCTTCCGGCACCGCCCTGCGCACGTCGATGGGCTCCAATGGCGAGCGCCAGGACCGCGGGGTCCTGCGGGTCGGGACGGCAGCCTGCCGCGTCCAGCAGGGCGCAGACCAGACCTGCCGTGACCGCGGCGCTCGACCCGAGACCGGACTTTCTGCCTTCCGAGCTGAAAAGAGCCGAGGAGTCCACGAGGATGCGCGCGCCCCGCAGTGCTTTCCCGCCGCCTTTCCCCCGCAGCCAGCTCCCCACCTCGTCGACCACCGCGGAGATCAGCGGGCTGGCAGAGGGACGTCGAGACGTCCAGGACAGGGCGCCGCCCGGCCACACGCCTTCGATGGAAAGCTCTTCCGAGGGGAGAATGTCGATACGCACACGTCGTTCGACGGCCAGGGCCAGGCCCAGCCCGCCCTTTTCCAGTACCGCGTATTCGCCGAACAGAAGGATTGAACCGGGTATGGAGACGCGCAGTCAGACATCTCCCCCCGGCTCGCGCCAGGTGAGGCCGGGTCCCGCGTGGCACAGGATGGTCTGGATGCCGGGAACGAGCTCTTCGATGCGGCGCATGACTTTCTCCGCTTCCGCGGCGAGGCACAGGATCTTCACCTGAGGCCCGGCGTCGATGGTTTCCCAGGCGCCGACCCCTTCCGCCCGCAGCGCCGCGCAGCCGTGGATCACCGCGACGGTGGCCGGCAGCCAGTAGAGAATGGGGGGACGGGCACCGAGAATGGCCGCGTGCATCAGGCTGTAGCTCCTGCGCGCCGTCTCACCCAGGAGCTCCAGGTCCCGGCTCTCCAGCGCGCGCAGGGCGTCGGGGAGGAGCGCCGCGGATTCCTTGATCCAGGAAAAATAGTACGGCGAGCCTGCCCGGGTCTCCTCCATTGCGCGCCGGGAAGACACCGGCTTCGGGCCGCGCCGGGTGACCGCAACAACGATCCGCAGCTCGGGCCAGAACTCGGGACCGAAAAGGGGGCGCGCGCGCCGGGCGCCTGCGGGAAACAGCACGAAGCCGCCGTAGACGGCCCGGGCCGCTGACGCGGACCCCACGCGCGCAATGCTCGAGAGGTCCGACAGGGACGGTTCGCTGCCGACCGCCCGCGCGCAGGCGCCGGCAAGCGCTGCGAACCCCGAGGAGGAGCTGGCCATCCCCGCGGAGGTGGGAAAGGTATTGACGCTTTCCGCCTGGAAGTGCGCCGGGATCCCGAGGCTGTTCCGAAGCGCGTCGAAGAAAGGCGCGAACCGGGCCGCGTCCTGCCGGACCCCGTCCACCGTGATCGAGTCGTCATCCGCGAGGCGTGCCCGTGTCTCCGAATACACGCCTCCGAGGGTCACCGCGAGGCTCGGGGTGGCGGGAAGGTTGTCTCCCTTCACCGCTTTGCCCCAGTACTTGATCAGGGCCAGGCTCGGTCCGGCGCGGCAGACGGCTTCCCCTCTCACCCGGCGCCTCCCCGAAGCCGCGCGAGCAGGGCGCGCGCAGCATCGATATCCGCGGACTCCGCGTCAGCGAGCGACGCGGCAACCCGCCGCGCTTCCTGGCCCCGGGCGCCCGCGCGGTACGCGATCCGGGCAGCATGGAAGCGCATGTGGCCCTGCTGGATACCCGTCGTCACCAGGGCCAGGAGCGCGGCGAAGTTCTGGGCAAGCCCCAGCGCGGCGGCGATCCTCGAAAGGCGCGGGGCGTCCGGCGCGCCCAGCACTGCAAGGCTTGCCCGGCCTGCCGGGTGGAAATCCACCGACCCCCCGACTGTAGCAAGAGCCAGCGGGAGCTCCAGCTCTCCCGAAAGCGTGTCTCCCTCCACCGTAAAAGTGCTCAGGCCGCGGTACTGTCCTCCGCGCGCCGCCCATGCGTGGGCGGCAGCCTCCACTGCCCGGGTGTCGTTCATCGTGGCAAGGGCGAGGCTGCTGATGCCGTTCATGATTCCCTTGTTGTGCGTGACGGCCCGGGAAGGATCCTCCTGCGCAAGCGCGGATGCCCTGGCCACCCGCTTCGCAGCCTCGGCCCCCTCCATGCCCTCGGGCAGCCTGAATCCCAGGCGCTCCGCGCGGATGCTGAACCGCGCACCGGCAAGCCGTTCCTGCGCCGCGTTGGTGAGGATTGCCATGAGCGTTCGGCCGCCGCTCTCGCTTTCGAGTACAGGCCGCGCGCGTTCCGCCGCGGTGTTCAGTCTGTTCGCGCCCATGGCGTCCCTTACGTCGATGACCAGGTCTGCCCTCACGGTCCCTGAACCGGCAAGCCGGGTGACACGCAGCTCCCTGAATCCCCCGCCGCGCCTCTCCAGGGAGGAGAGCACGGGCGCCAATGTGGAACGCACGCGCGCAGTGCACGCCGCGAGTTTTCTCTCCCCCTCTTCCGTCACTTCCTCGAGGAAAACCTGCGCGGTCATGAGCGGCGGTGACGCCCAAGTGGTGAACCCGCCGTCCGGGCGGACGAGCCAGGCGGCAAATGACGCGGCCGCGATGACGGAGGGCTCCTCCACGGCCATGGGGACTGCGATTTCTTCTCCGTCGATGAGGAAGCCATCCGCGATCCCGAGGGGAACCGGAACACAGCCAACCGCGGACTCCACCATGACATCGGCGATCGACAGCGCCGTTGTCGATGCGGACAGCCCTTCCCAGTCCTCATCTCCAATGGCAAATGCGGCCTTCACTTCGCGCTGCCGGGCCGACAGATCGTGCTTGCGGAATCCCAAGGGAAGGGGAGCGCCGGAGGGCCGGCCGCCCGTCTGCTCGCTGCTCAACGATCCACCCCCTCAGAATAGTATCACTGAGAAGGGGATCATCTGCCAGAGGCGGGGACCTGCCCCGATTGGGGACAGGCTTACGGGATCAGTTAACCTCCCGCTATTGTGAACACAACCTTGCCCGAGCTGAGGACACCGTTTGCCGACACAACGACATCGAGACGGTAGTTGCCCTTGCCATAATCGCTCGCCTTGATGGTGATCGTGGAGGCAGCAGCCCCGTTTATGGGCACGCCATTCATGTACCATGAATAGAAGGTGCCTTTCACCGGGAACATCTGCGTGGAGGTCCAGGTGATCGTCATCTCCCCGGTCACGCCGAGATTGTCCTTGTACCCGTTAAAAGTAAATGTTTCGCTGTTCGATACGTCGGGGTCGACCGTCATTTTCTTTACGGCATCAAATGGCGTGAAAACGAGCTTCGTTGTGCCGCCTGCGGAGATGTGAACAGCCTTCGCTCCTCCCCATGTGAACCCGTCGGCATCCTGGTATGAGACTGACAGCGTGTAGTAGCCTGCCGGGAACTGGGCGGTTGCATGGACGGAAGAAATGTCAATTGCGATGGCGACCGCCGGCAGACTGATCTCCTGCGGCACGCCGCCCTGGGGCGTCAGCGCTGCTTTCAGCCCGGAAACGGTTTTGCTCGTGGGCCATTCCGCATACGCGTCCAGCGTGCCATTCTCCGCAGACGAGCTCATGGCGACTTTCGTCGACGCGGTTTCCCCCTCAACGACCGTGACCAGGACGCTCGCGGACTCGACCTGCAGGCCATTGAAATTGTTTCCGTTCACCGTAACGCCCCAATCCCCAGGCTCAAGGGAGTCAATCGTGACGGTAGCGGCGGTGATGCCCAATTCCTGAAAGCTTGCGCTGCCGGGCCCTGAGCCCAGGACATCGTAAGAGGCGACGGTCGTTGGGTCCTTGGGGCTCGATGGCCTGCATGTCCTGCGAAAGATACGATAACCAGCGACCCGCCGCTGCTTTTCGGCAGCGTGGTGTCTTTCCCGCCCGGGTTCGGGCAGCTCACGAGGAGGAGGATCAGCGCCGCGAGGACAAGCCCCGAATAAACCTTTCTCATTCTGGGTAACTCCTCTCAAGCCAAGAAGTCCCACAATCTACATCCATATTATATCACAAAAAGGTGGTGGCAACATGGCATAGTTCTTGGCGGGCAGCTCACCTGCCCGCACGAAAAACGGCTCCTTCCTGTTGCCGCCGCTTTTCTCGCGCCTTATCTTTAGCGTCAAGGAGACCTATTAAAATGAAACGCTCAAGTATGTTCTCATGCGCGGTCATTCTGCTTCTGACTCTTGTCGGCGCCACGGGTTTCGCGCAAAGCCTGGCCGTCACCACGAACAAGACCGTGATCGACGGGGCGGTGAAAGCCGACGAGTACAGCTTCTCAAAGCAGTTCGACTCGCTGACCCTCTATGCAAATCGAACGAAGGACATGTTGTCACTGGCAATCGTGGGCGACACGACCGGCTGGGTATCCGTGGGTCTGGGATCCCTGAAGATGGACGGCGCCACGATATTCATGGGGTTCATGGGCAATGACGGAAAGGCGCAGTTCAAGACGCAGGCGGGCACGGGACACCGCCACGCGGACGCACCGAAGAGCGTCGCGGACTCGGTGAGCGCATATGCCATCAAAGAGGCGGACGGCAAGACCACCCTGGAGCTCTCCCTCACCCCCGCTGCCTACATCAAAAATGGTCAGGCCGCCCTGGATATCATCTACGCCGTGGGTGAGGAGAAATCCTTCATCCCCCGGCACTCCTCGCGCGGAGCGCTGAGCCTCAAGCTGAACTAGGGCAAATCGCGCGAAGCGCGATATCCGGCAGATACGTCTATCCGGATCAGACGGACCATCGCCCTACACGCTCCTATCGCCGGGGCTTCTCCGATGCGAGCCAGTCGACCATGCCCTTTGCAAAGAAGGGCAGGTCGGCCGGCGTTCTCGAGCTGACGAGGTTGCCGTCCACGACCAGCGGCTCATCCACCCAGAGGGCACCCGCGTTCACCATATCGTCGCGGATGCCCACCGTGCTCGTGGCGCGCTTTCCGCGCAGGATCCCGGCGGATATCAGGACCCAACCGGCGTGGCAGATGAAGCCGATGAGCTTGCCCGCCGCGTGCATGTCACGCACGAGGGCCAGCAGCCGCGGGTCGCGCCGCATCTTGTCCGGCGCGAATCCACCCGGCACGAGGAGCGCGTCAAACTCCGGCCCGTGAAGATCGGCGAAGGCCGCATCGGTCCTGCAGGGGTAGCCGTGCTTGCCCGCGTAGACCTTTCCCGATTCAGGTCCGGCCACGACGACCTTCCACCCCTCTTCCTCCATGCGGATGCGCGGGTACCATAGCTCCAGATCCTCGTAGATATCGTCCACAACCGCGGCAATTCGTTTCATCTCTTTTCACCCCTGCTTGAAGGTAGCTCCCGTGAGGCTTGCTCGTCGACGGGCAAGCTGGTCCAGCCTGTGTTCCAAAGTTGCACGACGGTATGTTCCATTTTTGAACAGCAGCGGTCATTTGCCCGGCGCAGGGAGAGCAGGTTTTATCATTTAGTTTCATTTCCTCCATTTTCATCATATTCTTTCGGGTTTTCCCATCCTCGTAAAGGCGTTGGCACGCGACTTGCTTAAATCATGCAGAAAGTAGTGCTGTTCGCGCTTGCCGTGAGCAGGCGCATCATTTTTGCAGGGGGAAGAACATGAAAGCGTATCGTAACATGATTGCTGTAGCCATCTTTTTTGTTTTCATGGCTGCAGGGCTCGCGGCGGCCCAGGACAAGACCGTGCCGAAGAGCCTGGTCAAGTTTGCAAATGAAACACTGACCAGCATAGGCAAGGATGCACAACTCGTGTCATTCGTGTCCAAGGACAACGCAAATCCCGTCAACGTGGAAAAGCTCAGGGCGCTGGATAAGAGATGGCAGGCAAACGATAACATGGAAGACTTCATGAAAGCGCTCCTGGGAAACCCGGTCTCTGCCCGGCTGCAAAAGCAGATCGCGGCCCACAAGTACATACCCGAGGCGTTCATCATGAACGCGCAGGGAACGATCATCGGGGAGACCAACCAGACCTCCACGTACTGGAAGGGCGAGCAGGAGAAGTTCACGGCCGCCTACAATGGCGGGACCGGAGCGGTCTGGTTCGGCAAGCTCGACTATGACGAAAGCACAAAGACGAACGGGGTCCAGATTTCAGTGCCCGTGATGAAGGGCGGAAAGGCGATAGGAGCCATCTGTTTCACGATCAACGTGGACGAGTGGGAAAAGCGCTGATCGGCGCGCCAAGGAGCTGAACATGTTGAATCTGAAAAGGATGCGTATTGGCACGCGGCTTTCCCTGCTGATCACCGGGGTCACCATCGTGGCAGTTGGCGCGATGGTGACCGGGATCGCCCTGCGGGTGGGCAGCTTTGCCCGGCAGAACGCGATCGAGATCGCCACACAGACCGCCAGCGCCCGGGGGACCGAGGTGAAAAACAACCTCGAGAACGCCCTCGGCGAGGCGAGGAGCCTCGCGAAGGTTTTCGAAGGGGCCTCGGTTGTGGCGAACGCGGGCATCTCGCGGCGCCAGGCCAACTCCCTCCTGCAGTACTTCGTGGAGAAGAGCCCGGAGTTCTTCGCCGCGTACGTGGCATACGAGCCCAATGCGTACGACGGAAAGGATGAGAACTTCGTGGACGAGTGGGGTCACGACGCGACGGGTCGATTCATTCCCTACTGGACACGTGATGACAAAGGGGCGGGCTCCGTTGTGCCGCTCAGCGGCTATGACACGGAGGGAGTCGGGGACTACTACATGATGCCGAAGAAGGTCCAGCGGGAAGCCATAATCGATCCCCGCCCGGATACGCACCTTGTGTCCCTCGTCGTGCCGATGTTCAACGCGAAAAAGGCGTTCCTGGGGATTACCGGCATAGATATCACGCTGGATCGGATCCACAAGCTCGTCGCGGAGACGGTTCTCTACAAGACGGGCTTTCTTACCCTCTATTCGGCGAACGGGAACGTGGCGGCCGCAAAAGACGCGGCCCTTGTCGGCAAGACCGCGGCTGAGACCGGCGCGAACAAGATCCTGCTGGAAAAGCTGGGATCAATCAACTCATTTGTCTTTGAAAGGGCAGGGACCGGCGGGCGCCCGCTGCTGACGATCGGAGTGCCATTTGAAATCGGCGCCACAAAGACCCGTTGGACCGTCGTTGCCGACATCCCCATGGCAGAAGTGCTCGGACCGGTCACTCTGATCATAGTCCTCATCGGCCTGGTCGGCCTGGGGGGGATCGCTCTCGTCATCATCGTGGTGCTGCTGATCTCCCGATCGATCTCGAACCCCCTCATCAAGGGGGTCGGCTTTGCCCGGCAGATCGCGGAGGGCAACTTGACGAGCACCCTGGATGTGAACCGCGGAGACGAGATCGGGGAGCTTGCCGCAGCGCTCAATGAGATGAGCGCCAATCTGAAAGACATGACCCGCCAGATCCAGGACGGCGCCAGCCAGCTTGCCTCGAGCGCCGAGGAGCTGTCCGCTAATGCCCAGCACCTGTCTGAAGGCGCGCAGAGCCAGGCCTCCACGCTCGAAGAGACCTCCGCTGCCGTCGAAGAGCTCGCCTCCTCGGTGGAGCAGGTGGCGCAGCACGCTCAGTCCCAGTCCGCCACGGCGACAGAGACATCAGGCCGGATGGAGCAGATGCTCAGCTCGTTCGGCGAATTCTCCCTGACATTGGAAAAGGTCGCAGCCAGCGCAGGAGGCTCGGTGGACAGGGCGCAGCAGGGCGCCGCCTCTGTGAAGCAGGCTGTCGAGGCCATCAAGGATATCGCCGAGAGCTCCGAAAAGATCGCCGGGATCGTGGACGTGATCTCCGACATCGCGGATCAGACCAACCTTCTCGCCTTGAACGCCGCGATCGAGGCGGCACGGGCGGGCGAGCACGGCCGTGGATTCGCGGTCGTGGCCGACGAGGTGAGCAAGCTTGCCGAGCGCAGCGCGCACTCCACCCGGGAGATCGATTCGTTGATAAAGGCGACCCTCGCCCAGGTGAAGCAGGGTGTCGAGCTCGCGGAAGGCTCCGGCGTATCGATGGCAGAAATCATCACGGGGACCCTGACCGCGTCCCGGATGGTCACGGAGCTGAAAAAATCCATGGAGCAGCAGGCAGGCGCGGTCAAGGAGATCGGCCAGTCGGTCAGGAATCTCAATGAAATGAGCCAGGGAATCAGCGCGGCCACCGAGGAGCAGAACACCAATTCCCGGCAGGTGGGCAAGGCCATCGAGAGCGTGAACGACATCACGCAGCAGGCGGCCTCATCCGCGCAGCAGATGGCCTCCTCGACGGAGGAGCTTGCGGCCATGGCGCAGCAGCTCCAGGTTCTCGTGCAGAGATTCAAGCTCGATCATCAGGGTGCAGACGAGGCGGACAGGGAAGAGACGCCGCCGAACCTGACGGCCGAGGTGAAGGCAATCGCATAGCAGGTTTTTCAGGGACCCGGGTTCCCCCGCGACCCGGGTCCCTTTTTTGTCGCTGTCCTCCCTTTGCCGGACGTCCCCGTAGGCAGGGACGCCGAGCGTAAAGTCATCCTCTGGCCTTTTTTGCCTTCATGGTGCATACTTTCCGGTGGTGAAAAAGATCCTGGCGGTCGAGGACGACACGATCATCATGAACCTGATCGTCATTCTTCTCGAACGGGCAGGCTATGAGGTCATTCAGGCGGCCTCGGCGGAAGAGGGCATTGCTCTGGCAAAGAGCCGCAGACCCGACCTCATCCTCATGGACGTTGCGCTGCCCGGCCTGGACGGCCTGGAAGCCACCCGGCTTCTGAAGAGCGAGGATGGCACGCGGGGCATACCCGTGATCGCCCTCACCGCCCAGGCAATGAAAGAAGACATCGACAACGCGTATCGCGCCGGATGCAACGGCTTCATCGTGAAGCCGATCTCCACCGTCGGCTTCCTGGAACAGGTCGCCCGTTTCCTCGCGGAGGGAAGGCGGCCGGAGAACGGGTGAAAGGCGATGCCGCGCAGTCACCGCATCCTGGTCGTTGATGACGACCCGACAATCCGCAAGTTTCTCCGGGACCTCCTGGAGGCGAACAATCACGAGGTGGACGAGGCGGCGGACACCCGTTCCGCCACGCAGATGCTCAAGGGCCGCGAATACGTTCTCGTTCTCACCGACCTGATGCTTCCGGACGGCGACGGCCTGGAGGTGCTGCGCGCCGCGCGCGCCAGACCTTACAACCCCGAGGTCCTCGTCATCACCGCCTACGGGACCATAGATTCCGCGGTCGAAGCGGTCCGCGGAGGCGCCTTCGACTATCTGACCAAGCCCATCGCGACACAGAAGCTCCTGCTGACGGTGGACAGGGCCATCGAACGGCGCACGCTGAAGGACGAGGTGAGCAACCTGCGCCGCGCGGTCGGGGAACGCTACTCCCCGCAGAGCCTGGTGGCGGTCAGCCCCGCCATGCGCCGGGTCCTGGACCTGGTGGACGTTGTGGCCGCCGCGGACTCGGGCATCCTGATCCAGGGAGAGAGCGGCACCGGCAAGGAGGTCATCGCGCGGGCCATCCATTTCCGCGGCGCGCGCGCGGCGCGGCCATTCATCGCCATCAACTGCGCGGCGCTCCCCGAGGCGCTCCTGGAGAGCGAGCTCTTCGGCTATGCCAAGGGAGCGTTTACCGGCGCAGCCACCGAAAGAAAAGGCCTCTTCGAAGAGGCGGACGGGGGCACCCTTCTGCTGGACGAGATCGGCGACATGCCGCTGCTCCTCCAGGGGAAGCTTCTCCGCGTTCTGCAGGAAGGGGAGATCAGGCGCGTGGGGAGCGCGTCGGTGGGCCGGGTGGACGTGCGCATCCTCGCCTCGTCGAACAGGGACCTGCAGGCGCTCATCGGGGAGGGGAAGTTCCGCGAGGACCTCTTCTACCGTTTGAACGTGATCCCGCTGATCATTCCGCCATTGCGCGAGCGCCGCGAGGACATCGTTCCGCTGTGCCGGCATTTCATGACGGTCTACGCGGAGAAGCTGGGAAGAGCGCCGCAGACGCTCTCTCCCGAGGCCGTGGAGATCATCACCCAGCACGACTGGCCGGGCAATGTGCGGGAGCTGGAAAATGTGATGGTGCGCGCCGTCACTTTGACCGCGTCACCCGAGATTTCCGCCGACGAGTTTCGCAAGATATACTCGCTGGGCGGCGCGCGGGCCTCTGGCCTTCATGCCTCCAACGGCGCCCCTTCGGCAGATCGGACAGGTGATACGGCGGGCCGCACCATGCAGAGCGCGGAAAAGGAGATGATCCTCCGGGCCCTGCAGGCCGCGGATGGGAACCAGACAAAGGCTGCGCAGGCGCTCGACATGGGGAGGAACACCCTCTGGCGGAAGATGAAGAAGTACGGCATCGACAGCCGAGGGTGATGTTCCAACACTGTTCCACCATGGGAACACCTGTTCCGTTCTGAGACGTTCTGCGGGGTCGGATTGCGGCGCACAGTCTGCATGAGACGTCAAAAACCATGCTTTTGCTCGGCTTTCTCCATGAAGACGGCCAATTTGCCACTGCCCGTACATTGGCACGGCGCTTGCTACTCAATAGCGGCACATTTCTACAATTACGGGAGGAGAGCTCGACATGGGAAAAAGAGTCTTGGTGGTCGATGATGCGAACTTCATGCGCATGATCGTCAGAGACACGCTGACACCCAACGGATTCGAGATCGCGGGCGAGGCGACGAACGGGGCCGAGGCAGTGGCCAAGTACAAGCAGCTCAAGCCCGATCTGGTGACCATGGATATCACCATGAAGGTGAAGGACGGGCTCCAGGCCGCGCGCGAGATCCTCGCCGCGGATCCGAACGCGCGGATCATCATGGTGACGGCGCTGGGGCAGGAGAAGATGCTTCTGGACTCGATCTGCCCTTGGCGTGAGGGATTTCGTCGTGAAACCGTTCACCAAGGAGCGTATCATCTCTGCCGTTGAAAAAGCGCTTCGCTAGATCGATCATAGAAAGGAACCATCATGACAAAGATCAACGCCAAGCACGTCAACCCGTTCGTCGAAGCCGCCATGCGCGTGGTGACCCAGGTTGCCGGCATCGAGGTCCGGCGCGGACACCTGTCCTACAAGCTGAAGGTGGAGCCCTCCTTCGGCGTGTCCATCATCATCGGGATCTACGGCTTTCTCACCGGGCAGATCGTCTACAGCCTTGACGGCACGCTGGCGGAGCGCCTGGTGGACAAGATGCTGGAGGGGAAGTCTCCCCAGGAAAAGAAGATCATGTTCCTGGATGCGCTGGGAGAAGTGGCCAACATGATCACGGGCAACGCCACCGCGCTGCTGAACCAGAGACGCGACCAGATCCTGAACATCACCACGCCTGCCATCGCGGCCGGCACCAACCTGAGCATTCATCTCATCCCCAAGCCCGCGCTGGTCCTCGGCCTGATCACGCAGTACGGGCCGATCGAGATCAGCATCGCCGTGGAGGAAAAAGAGACGCTCCAGGAGACCAGCTCGGTGGAAGGCACGCTCTCCGAGACATGATGCGGCAGGCCGCGTAGAGACAGGACGGAGACATCTGCATGGAAGTCAAGCCCGAGTATCTGGCGATTTTCAGTGAAGAAGCGAGCGACCAGCTCGGGAGTGGGAGGAATGCCTCCTGGCCCTCGAGAAGAACCACGAGGACACGGAGCAGCTGAACGGCATGTTCCGCGCCATCCACACCCTGAAGGGTTCCGCGGGGTTCATCGGATTCGATGTCTTGCAGAAGGTGGGCCACGCCCTCGAATCCTCGCTGTCCGAGGTGCGGGAAGGACGGCGGGAGTACGATCCCTCGCTGGGCGACATTCTCTTCCGGGGGCTCGACCTCTGCAAGTCCATCATCAATGCCTTCACGAACGGCAGAGAGCCGGACGTGGATGTCGAGGGATTCCTGAGCGGGCTCAGCCGCCTCGATGAAGCGAGCGTACCCGCGCCGCCGCGCGACGCCGCGCCTGCTCCCCGCCGTGGCGGCAAACACGGCGGGAAGGCCGCCGCAAAGCGGAAGGCGTCCGCCTCCCCGCCCTCTGATTCTCCCGCTTCCGAAGAGCCTGCGCCGGCCCCCGTGCCGCGGCGCGGGGCCGCTCACGACCTGCCGCATCGAGGTGCGCATCGACGGGCGATTCCCGTGAAGCGTACCTGCGGTCATTCCTCGTCAAAGCGCGGCTGGAGCGCATGGGCACGATCCAGGGCACCGATCCGTCGCCGGAGACCCTCAAGGACGCGGACAGCCCCTTTGTCTATGTCGTGACTCTGGATACCCGCGAGGCGCCTGACTCCCTGCCTGCCGCGATCTGTTTCGACCAGGTATCCGTCGCGCTTGTCGGGCCGGAAGATGAAGCGCCGGACGCAAATGGCTCGGCGGTGCGCCGCCTCCTGCCTCCGCCGTCAAGGATGCGCACGAGCAGTTCCTGCAGAGCGCGAGACCCGACGAGGTGGTGCGCGTGTCCGTGCAGAAGCTGGACACTCTTCTGAACCTCGTCGGCGAGCTGGTCATCTACAACTCGGGATTCGTCGCCACCACCCAGCAGCTTCGCGAGCAGTACGGAAAGACCCGCTTCATCTTCGACCTGGAGGAAAAGACAGAAGCCCTCTCCGCGATCACCCGCGAGCTGCAGGACGGCATCATGAAGGCGCGGATGCTCCCCATCGCCAACGTCTTCAACCGCTTCCGCCGGGTCGTGCGGGACCTGGCAAAGAGGAGCGGCAAGGCGGTCTTCCTGGACGTGGTCGGTGAAGAGACGGAGATCGACAAGAAGGTGATCGACCGGATCGGCGAGCCGCTCGTGCACCTCGTGCGCAATGCCGTCGATCACGGGCTCGGAGACTGCCGCGCAGCGCGTGGCCGCTGGGCAAGAGCGCCGAGGGGACGATCCGCCTGGGCGCCTACCAGGAGGGAGATCACATCTGCATCGAGGTGGCGGACGACGGCCGCGGCCTGGACAAGGAGGCGATACTCAGGAAGGCCCTGGAGAAGGGCCTGATCAGCCGGGAGGAAGCGCCCTCGGCGAGCGCGGAGCGCATTCTCGGCTTCATTTTCCTGCCGGGGTTCAGCACGGCGCGCATCGTCTCCGACATCTCGGGCCGCGGGGTCGGCATGGACGCGGTGAAGCGCGCGGTGGACGAGATGAGCGGCAGCCTTCGGGTACGCTCCACGCCGGGCGCGGGCACCACGGTGACCATCACCCTTCCCCTCACAATGGCCATCGTCACGGCGGTGCTCGTCGAGGTGGCGGGCTCCACCTATGCCATTCCGCTCTCCGCGGTGCGCGAGATCGTGAAAACCAACGACTCGATACTGAAGACCGTCGGGAACGCGCCGGGTCATGCTCCTGCGCAACGAAGTCCTCGCTCTCGTCAACCTCGGCAGCGCGCTCGAGGATGAGCGGGCCGAACGGTCCGAGGAGCTCCAGGCGGGATACCCGATCGTGGTGGTGGACTTCGAGGGCAAGAAGATCGGCCTGGAGGTGGAGAAGATCCACGGCACCCGGGAGGTCGTCATCAAGAGTCTGAGCCGCCACTTACCGCGAGGTGGAGGGCCTCATCGGCGCCTCCATCCTCGGCAACGGAAAAATCGCGCTGATCGTGGACGTGGAGACGCTCATCGGCCTTCATCACCACGACGGCCAGCGGAATAGCGGCCGGCAGGGCAGCGGGCATATTCGAGGAGGCTGCCGCGGCATACGTGCCGCCCGCGCCGCATGCGATGGCCGCAGCGGCGAGGCCCCCGCGTCGAACGAGACCCGCCCCGCTTCCGAAGAGCGTCCCGCCGGTCGAGCCGGCCGAAGATCCAGCAGACGGAACAATCCATTGCAGGAGCTTGCCCGCATCGTGGCCGGGGAAAAGGGAAAGCTCCTGGAAGAAGTGCACAACGCGGGGGCCATCCAGGCCTCCATTTCCCTCTCCCAGTTCACGGGCAAGGAAATCCGGGTGAGTTTCCCCGAGTCACGCATGGTGGCCATCAAGGACGTGGCCGAGCTCCTGGGGGGCGAGGAATCCACCGTGGGGGGTATCTACGTCGGGGTCAGCGGCGAGCTGATCGGGGGCATCCTGCTGGTCATCCCGGAGAAGAACCTGCTGAAGATCGACGACATGCTGCACGGCCGCCCGGTCGGGACCGCCCGACAGGTGGCGGAGGTCGACGTCTCGGCGATGTCCGAGCTGGGAAACATCCTTGCCTGCTGCTTCATCAATGCCATCGCCGATTCGGACAACATCGGGGCGAACGCCGAGGTGCCCGAGATGAGCATCGACATGTGCCTGCCGGTCATCGACTCGGTGCTGGCACGGTTCAATCAGCCCGGCGACAGCCTCCTCCTCACGGAGGCCGTCGATCTACGGCGGAGGCATGGACGACGTGGTGTGCCACCAGCTCCTGTTCATGGAGCCGGATTCACTGCGTCGGCTCATGGATACGCTCTCGGGAAAGAGTGCGGTCCCTCACCTGCCGCCGCAGGGCTCAGAGGCCCTGTGAGATGGCAGCCAACACCGTCAACGTGAAGATGGCCGAGATGGACGTGGTGACCGACGGGCGCAGTCTGAAGACCATCCTCGGCTCGTGCGTCGGGGTCATTCTCTGCGATCCCGTCCGGCGCGTGAGCGGGCTGGCGCACGTGATGCTGCCCAACAGGCACAGCGGAGACGCCTCCACCGGCAAGTACGCCGACACGGCGATCCCCGCGCTTCTCTCCCGGCTCACCGAGAGCGGCGGGCGCCGGGGCTCCCTGCAGGCATTCCTGATCGGCGGCGCGCAGATGTTCCCCATGGGAAACATCAGGATCGCCTCGATTGGAGACCAGAACGTGGAGGCCGCGCGCAGGATCCTCACGGAGAGCAAGATCCCCATTGTGTTCCAGGATACGGGAGGAAAAGCGGGCCGTACCGTGCTGTTCGACAACGCGACCGGCCAGGTGTCCGTGCGGACCCTGCAGGCCATCGAGGGCAGAGGAGAATCCACGAAATGACACCCGCGCCCGCTGTTGCGCTGCCCACGCTCGACCCAGGAGACATTCGACAAGTTCCGCGCGTTGATCTACGAAAAAACCGGCATCCACATGCGGGAAGGCAAGCAGATCCTGGTTTCCAACCGGCTGCGCAAGCGCGTCTCCCTGCTGCACCTCGCCAGCTACGAGGAGTACTACGCGCTGCTCACCTCGGGAAAGCAGGCCGAGAAAGAGATGCCGCATTTCATCGACGCGGTGAGCACCAACGAGACCTATTTCTTCCGCGAGGAAAAACATTTCACGGCGCTTTCCCGCATCATTCTCCCGGAGCTTTTCCGGACGGAAAAGCGGGTGCGGATCTGGAGCGCCGGCTGCTCCACGGGAGAAGAGGTCTACACGCTCCGCATCGTGGCGGATGAAGCCGCGGAGGCGGCGGGCGCCGCCGACGTACAGATCGTGGGGACGGACATCAGCACGACGGTGATCGCCCGCGCGCGGGAAGGGATCTATCACGAACGGGCCCTCCGCCTCGTTCCCGCCGCGCTGCTCGCGCGGTGTTTCGTTCCCGCGGGTGAGGGCGCCTACCAGGTGCGCCCCGAGATCCGCGCCCGGGTCGATTTCACGGTGCACAATCTCTTCCAGGATCCCCCGCCGGCGGACCGCATCAATGTCATCTTCTGCCGCAACGTCATGATCTATTTCGACAAGCAGACGCAGGCGACCCTGGTGGACGGTGTTTTTGCCCGGGCGATCCATCCCGACGGGTACCTCTTCATCGGGCATTCGGAGTCGATCAGCGGGTTCAGCAAGCGCTTCCGCTATGCCGCCATCCTCAAGGCGCCGATCTATCGTCCCAAGGGGGAGGGAACGCCGTGATCCGGGTCATGGTAGTCGACGATTCCCCCCTCGTGCGGAGGATCGCCACCGATATCCTCAGCGCGGACCGCGAAATATCCGTTGCTGCCACCGCCGCGAACGCGGAGTTCGCCCTGCTGAAGCTCGAAAAGGAGCGCCCGGACGTCATCACGCTGGACATCGAGATGCCCGGCATGGGCGGTCTGGAGGCGATCCGGCGGATCATGGCTGTCCGGCCCACGCCCATTATCGTCCTGAGCGCTCACGCGCAGAGGGGCGCCGAGCTCACCCTGCAGGCCCTGGACCTCGGGGCCGTGGATTTCGTCGAAAAGCCGTCGAGCTCACTGTCCGGCGGAATCGCGGCGATATCCATCGAGCTCGTCGAGAAGGTGAAGAGCGCCGCGCGGATAGTCTTCCACGAGCCGCCGCCCGCCCCCCGCGCGCCCCTGCCCGAAGCCCCGGCCGGCCCGCCGCCCGCCGCTCTTTCCGCGGACGGCGATGGCGGCGGATTCGATCTGGTGGCCATCGGCACGTCCACCGGGGGCCCCGTGGCGTTGAAGACCGTGCTCACGATGCTGCCCCGCGAGCTGCCGGTCGGCGTCGTGGTCGTGCAGCACATGCCGCCGGTGTTCACCAAGGCGTTCGCGGACCGGCTGAACGCCTGCTGCCGGGTCTCGGTCAAGGAAGCGGAGAACGGCGACCTGATCGCGCCCGGCCAGGTGCTCCTGGCACCGGGGAACTGGCACATGACGGTGTCCCGGTTCGGCGGTGAAGCGCGCGTGCTTCTCAACCAGGGCGAGAGCGTGAACGGCCACCGACCCTCGGTGGACGTGCTCATGCACTCGGTGGCCCTCGAGTTCGGCAGCCGGGCCCTCGGAGTGATCATGACCGGCATGGGGAAGGACGGGGCGGACGGGCTGCGCGCGCTGAATCGGAGAGGCGGGCACGTGATCGCCCAGGACAAGGAGAGCTCGGTCATCTATGGAATGAACAAGGAGGTCGTCCAGAACGGGGACGCGCACGAGGTGGTGCCCGTGAACGACATCGCGGCGAGGATCCAGGAAAGGCTGCGCGGCAGATCGCCGGCAAGGAAGGCAACATGAACTTGAAGGATCGATACGGCCTGGAGACGCTGGGCAACAGGACGCAGGAGCTGGTGTTCGAGGCCATCGAACGCATGATCGAGGAGGGCGCCGACATGTGCACCTGCGAGGAATGCGTCACGGACCTCGCCGCATGGACGCTCAACCATGCGACCCCCCGCTACTATACCTCGCTGCTGGCGCCGCTGAGCCCCGACCCGGTCCGGGAAAACAAGATGCGCGTGGAAATCGAGCTGGCGCTCGCTGCCGGGCTGAAGAAGCTCGCCCAGCATCGCCATCACGGGTGAGACGAGGGGGCATTGACGACTATGCTGGCAAAGGGCAGGAGGGGGCCCGTGGAGGAAGGAACCGGTCTCGAGATCCCGGCTCCCACGCAGCCTCCCGCCATACTCGTGGTGGAGGACCAGGGGGAAATCCAGTCCCTGGTGACCGCCATGCTGAAGATACGAGGTTTCGAGTGTGACCTGGCGGCGAGCCTCGCGGAGGCGCGCACGCTCATGGGCCGCCGCCGCTACGATATCCTCTTCCTCGACATGAACCTTCCCGACGGCTTCGGGCTCTCCCTGATCGAGGAGGAGAGGACGGACGCCCCGCTGGCGATCGTCATGACCGGCAGGAGCGACATCCAGACAGCCATCCGCGCCATTCGCGACGGCGCCATCGACTTCATCACGAAGCCGTTTTCCGTCGGCCACTTCCTGCAGCGTCTCGACAAGGCGATGGACGAGTGGAAGACGCGCAGGAGCGTCCAGTACTACGCGCGTGCGCTGGAGACCCTCGTGCAGCTCAAGACGGACGAGCTCACCCGCACGTCCCGGCAGATCGACGAGGTGCGTGACATGACGGTGCTGGCGCTCGGCGCCGCGCTCAATCTCAAGGACCACGAAACGGCCGATCATTGCTCGCGCGTTTCGCGGAACAGCGTCGCCCTGGGATCGCTGATGAGCCTTTCCGAGCTCGAGCTGAAAAACCTGAAATGGAGCGCCTATCTCCACGATGTCGGCAAGATCGGCATTCCGGAGCACATATTGCTGAAGGCCGGGGACCTGGAGGCTGATGAGCGGCGCATCGTGGAGAAGCACCCCCTCATGGGCTACAACATGGTGCGCAACATCCAGTTTCTCGCCTACGCGACGGATGTGGTGCTCGGCCATCACGAGAGGTACGACGGCAGCGGCTATCCCCAGGGGCTGAGCGCTTCCCGCATCCCCCTGCACGCGCGCATATTCGCCGTGGTGGATACGCTGGACGCGATGACGTCCGATCGGCCTTACCGGGCGGCGCTTCAGTTCTCCACGGTGCAGACCGAGCTGACGCGCTGCGCGGGAAAGCAGTTTGATCCCGAGATCGTGCAGATATTTCTTGCCGCCCCCGTGACGACGTGGCTCGTCCAGGGACCGGTTGCAGCACAAACCTGACCTGTAAGGAGAGTCATTATGGATTCGATGAAAGATCGGAAGGGCACGGGTGATCTGAAGCAGTTCATCAGCTTCTCGATCGGGGAAGAGGAGTACGGACTGGAGCTCCTCCGCGTGAAGGAGGTCATCCGCATCCGCGAGATCACCTGGCTCCCGAAGGCGCCTTCGTTCGTCAAGGGCATCATCAACCTCCGGGGTGACGTGATCCCCATCATCGACCTGCGGGACAAGTTCGGTCTCGAGGCCAAGGAGGCCACGGCGATGACGCGCGTCATCGTGGTGGAGGTGGAGGGCAGGATGATCGGCATGGTGGTGGATTCCGCCAGCCAGGTGGTGCGCATTCCGGCGGACCAGATCGATCCCCCGCCGCCCATGCTGGGAGGGTTTTCCCAGGAGTTCATCACCGGGGTGGGCAAGCTCGACGACAAGCTCATCATCCTCCTGAACACGGACGCGATCCTGACGATGGAAGAGATGAACGCCCTCAACACGATAGACAAGACGACGGCGGACGCGCCGTCCGCCTAGCGAGGCCGCAGGAAAGGGCCTGACGGCACCCGCATGGCGCACGCATCCACCGAGACGCCCCGCTCCTCGCCTGCTCCCGAGACGGGAGCGCCGCGTCTGGAGATCGAGCCCCTGCTCACGACCCACCGGATACTTCGAAGCATTCGACGGGAAGAAGAAGGGGCTGGAGTGGCTGCACGGCGACCTCTTCGATTCCCGGTCTGCCCGGTGGCCCTCTCCGCCCTGGAGGCGGTGGGCGCAATCGGGGACGCCCGAAGCTTCCCCCACCTTGCGCGGCTCCTCGGCAGCGCACCGGAAGCGGTGCAGTGCGGCGCCGCGCGCGCCATCGGGATGCTCTGCTCTCCCGGCGGGCCTCGCGCTTCTCATCAGGCTTCTCAAAACCACGCGCAGCGAAAAGCTGCGCCGCGAGATCCTGGGGGCGCTGGCAACCGCCGCGCCGCAGGACAAGGACGTGGCGGAGCATTCTCCGTCAGGTGGCCCGCGCGCCCATGGCGAGCGCCCCCGCGCGCGCGCATGCGGCGGGGCTTCTCCTGAAGATCGGTGGAGAGAGCGCGCTCGAAGAGCTGCTCCCCGGCTCGCAGGCGGAGACACTCTGCCCAGATTCTCCGCTCGGCCGCGGAATACTGCCGCGGTACGTGGCGCCTGATTCCGCGCACCGTCGCCTACTGCGCGCCGCTGTTCGCCAACCTGCCCGTCGCGGACAGGGCGCTGCTCGCCGGTCTGGCCGCCCGCCAGGCCCTTCCCGAGTCGGCGGCGGTGATTACACGCGCCCTCGCCGATCCGCACGTGGAGGTGAGACGCGCCGCCTATGCGTGCATCGGCACGGAGCCCCATCATGCGGCGCTGATCCCGGACATCGTGGACCACCTGGCAGGGTCCGTGGAGGAAACGCCCAGCATCGAAGACGAGGTGCAACAGGCACTGGCGCGCCTGGCGAAGATCGGGGCCGGCGCCATCGTATCCGGTGGATTGGGCGCCACCGTACCCGGTGGGTTCGCGCCGGAAGTGATTCCGCACGCGGTGCGCGCAAAGGTCATCGCCCGGATCGGCGATCTCTACAGACAGCTCAGCGCCGAAGGCCGGCACGTCTCCAGCGACACCCACGAGCTGGGGTGGTTGATCATGCGGTCCAAGGAATACCTGGAGTACTACGGAAACGAGGATTTCAAGGCGGCTCTTCTTCGCTGGTTCAAAGGCGCCAGCCAGGACACCACGGACACCATGCTCCGCATGCTCAAGGCCACCTCTTCCCGGGTTGAAGTGCGGCACTTCGATGGATACTCCGCGCTCAGCGACCTGATCAAGAACCCGCGCCGGACCGGCATTGCGCTCGTGGGAAGGGAGCTGGTGCTCGTCAAAATGGGCAAGAGCCGCATCTTCTGGCATCTCATCCGTGTTCTGCGATTGTCCGCTCTCTTCCTCACCCCGGTCGCGCGCGGACCGGAGGCGGCCCTGATCCGCACGATCTACGCCTGGTCGAAACAGGAGAAGCTGTTTCGTCTCGCGGAGGCTGCCCTGATGGCCCTGGCCAGGGTCGACGCCGCGCACGCCGTCTCGGCCTGCAAGGAGTGCCTTGCCCTGCCCCTGGCGAGCAAGGTGCTGGCGATCGCCTCGCTGCATGTCCTTCGTGATCTCAGCCCGGAGCAGCTCGAGCCCTCCGCCATTCAGCTCCTTGCCAATCTGGACGACCCCTACGTCACCCTGAACGCCATCGAGGCGATCTCCGTCGGGCCTCCCTCTTCCAGCGGCGAGCTTGCGAACGCGCTTCTCACCCGGCTCTCCCGCGCCACCAGCACCGAGGTGCGCGACTCGGTGGCCCGGTATCTCGGGGAAAAGATGACACTCGACATCATGGAGAGCCTCAAGGAGCCGGCTCTCAATGGGGACGACTCCCTGAGGGCCTCCGCGCTGGCAGTCATGCACCGCAGGATCGTCGGGGGGCTCGTGACCAATCGCGACGGCACGGTCGAGTTCCTCTACCGGGTGCTGCGCGGGGACCACGAGCCCAGCCGGAGATCGGCGGCGCTCATGCTGTGGAAGCTGGGTGACGACTATGCCTCCGAGGTGCTGCGTGACTTCCTCTCGTCGGGGTCCGAGGACGCGACGATCGAGATCCTTCGCGGGCTGGAGGGCGCGGTTCGCGAGCCGCTTCCGGCGTCGCTCGCGCCCCTGCTCTCCCGCGGCAGCGCCCCTCTCCAGGCGGCGCTGCGCGACCTGCTTCTCCACACCGAGGACGAGGCGATGCGCGAAAAGGCACTCGCCCTCGCCCTGCAGGTGAGAGGCGGCTCCCCGGACGAGGCGGGGGACCTTCCCCTCGGAGACCTGACCGCACCCGCGGTCGAGCTGCGCACCGAGCGCTCGTCGTTCCAATTCGAGCGGGAGAACATCCAGGAGCTGGTCATGTTCTTTTCCGACATCCAGGGATACTCGAAGAAGGCCGAGGTGCTCACGCACATGCAGCTCTCGACCCTGATACAGGACTACGAGAAGATCCTTCTGGCGCACGTGGAGGCGCACCGGGGAGAGCTGGTGAAGCGCATGGGGGACGGCCACATGATGGTTTTCCAGCGCCCGCTGGACGCCGTGCTCGCCGCCATCCGCCTGCAGAAGTCCCTGCTCCGCTTCAACCGCTACCGCGACGAGAGCTCGCGGGTGGTGATCCGCATCGGCATACATTCGGGGAAGGTGGTGCGCAAGGCGCAGGGGGACGTGCTGGGCAACGCGGTCAATATCGCGGCGCGGCTCGAGTCCTCCGCCCGGCCGGGCTCGGTCCTCATCTCCGACCAGGTGCAGGAAAGCGTGAAGGACGCGGTGCATTCGCGGGAGATCGGTCACATCACCGTCAAGAACATCAGCGAGCCCATCCGCGTATTCGAGCCCTACGAGATCGCCCTTGACCTGTCCCCGGAGCTCGACCCGCTCAAGAAGACGCGGCCCTCCGCCGTGCCTGCCCCTGCCGGTGCGGCGCCGGCCGCTCCTTCGGCCGCCGCGCGCGAGGGTCCCGCTGCCGCGGCCGTGACCCTGGACCGGGAGACGTACAGGGAGATCATCGCGTGTTTTTCCGCGCTCGCCGATGTGTGCCGCAAGGCCGACAGCGGGCAGATCGCCGTGTCCGCGCTCAGCGGGCAGGTGCTCGCGCGCTGGGGCCGGATCAAGGCCCGGCTTCCGGGCGTTGCGCGGAGCGCGGAGCCACAGCCATGACGCAGGAGCTCAACCTGAACGCCGGCGAAGGGCAGGGCCGCGACCCGCTGCAGGAGCAGGCGCACGTCATGGAGGCCGTCAGGCGGCTCGCCGCCGGCGTGGCGCACGACCTCAACAATCTTCTGCTGGTGGTGCAGGGGTATACCGAGATGGCACTCGGCGAGAAGGACGCCGGTCCGCACACGCGTGCGCACCTGGCGGAGGTGAGGGACGCGTCGATCCGGGCCGTCTCGCTTGCCGAGGATCTCCTCACCATGGGCCAGCGCGGGCACGTCATTCCGCGCATGCTCGAGCTCAATGAATCCATCTCCCGGGTTCTTCCGTCCGTCAGGGCCGAAGCCGCCGACGGCGTAGAGGTCACGCTTTCCCTGGCGCCGGACCTTCCCCCGATTCTCTCAGATGACGGGCAGATGGCCCGGCTGGTCGCGGCATTCTGCGCACGCGCATGGACGGTCATGCCGGCCGGGGGCAGGCTCACCATTGGCACGCAGGCCGCGGGACCGGACCCCGCGAAGCAGCGGCGCGTCCTTCTGACCTTTGCCGACACCGGCGTGCCCGTGCCGGCGGAGCTCCGCGCGCAGCTCTTCGAACCCTTCCTGCCTTTGAAGGCGGACAGCAAGGGACTCGGCCTGGAGCTCTCGGTTGCCTACAGCATTGTGCACCGCCTGGGCGGGACCATCGAAGTGGAGAGCCCCCCGCAGGGCGGCACGATATTCGTCATTTCCCTCCCTGCCGGCAACGATGTCGCGGAGGAGCTCGGCGCCCCGATGCGGCCTTCAATGGAAATGCTCGACGGCGCTCCGCGCGCGTCGAGTCCCGCCGGTGGAGCCGGGGCAGATCATCCTTCTGGCCGAGGACGACGAGGGGCTGCGCACGCTGGCCTCGAAGACTCTCGCCCGCGAAGGCTACGAGGTGCTCGTGGCGCGCGACGGTCAGGAGGCGGTCGAGCTCTTCGAGCAGAACAAGGAGGCCATCCGCCTGGCGCTGATCGACGACGTGATGCCGCGCATGGGCGGGCGCGCCGCGCTCGCGCGCATGCACCGGATCCTTCCCGGTCTTCCGGCCATCCTCTGCACCGGCTACACGTGGAGCCTCGACGGCAAGGCACGGGAGCACGGTGACTTCATCGACATCCTCCCCAAGCCCTGGCAGCCGCGCGAGCTGCTGCGCACCGTGCGCGAGGCCCTCGAGCCGAGCCGGTCGGCGCTCCCCGGCCGGGTGGACGGTACATGAGCAAAGGCGCGAGAATCCTCTATATCGAGGATGACCCGGGGGTTGCGCGCCTGGTGCGGATGAAGCTCGAGGCCGAAGGCTACGGGGTGGAGGTCTGCTCCACGAGCCGGGAAGGGCTCGCGCTGTTCGACGAGGCCATGCACGACATGGTGGTCGTCGACTATCAGCTTCCGGACGGAAACGGCCTGCAGGTCCTCGAGGCGCTCGTCGGCCGCGGCACCGGAGTCCCCGTCATCATCGCGACCGGCGCGGGCAGCGAGGAGATTGCGGTGCGTGCCATGAAGCTGGGCGCCGCCGACTACATCAACAAGGAAAGCTACGACAAGTTCTTCCACATGCTGCCGTCGGTGATCGAAAAGGCGCTCCGCCAGCACGAGCTGGAGCGCCAGAAACAGCGCGCGGAAGCAGAGCTGCGCGAGAGCGAGGAACGGCTTCGCTCGATCCTGGCCTCGATCGACGACGCGGTGATGGTGACCGACAAGGCGGGTCTGTTCGTTGCCGCCCGGGGACCGGGCATGCGCGGCGACACCGCCGCGGCGCTGTCAGAGGTCATCGGCGCCACTTTCCGCGACGTGTTCCCGCCGGGCGTGGCCGAGCATTTCGAGGAGGCATTCGCCGCCGTGCAGGCCACCGACAGGGTGGAGCAGTTCGACTACTGCCTGCCTCCCTCGGGAGACGAGGTCTGGTTCAATGCGAAGGTGTCGCCGCTCAAGGACGTGCGGGGAGGCTTCGCGGGCGTCACCATCGTGGCGCGGGACATCACGGCGCGCAAGCAGACCGAGGACCAGCTCCGCCTGGCCACGCTCGCCGCGGATACGCACAGCCGGGCGAAGACCGACCTCCTGGCGGGGATGTCGCACGAGCTGCGCACGCCGCTCACGGCCATCATCGGCTACACGGAAATCCTCCTCTACGAGTACTTCGGCGCGGTGAACGACAGGCAGCGGCAGCAGCTCGATGTCGTGCTGGAGTGCTCCCGGCATCTTCTGGATCTCATCAACGACATCCTCGACATCTCGAAGATCGAATCCGGGAAGACGGAGCTGGAGCTGGGGAGGGTGCGCATCGTCGAATTGCTCACGCACACACTCGTGCTTCTCAAGGAGAACGCGTCCGGGCAGAAGATCAGAATCGATACCCGGGTCCCGCACGAGCTCGCGTCCCTGGAGCTCACCGCGGACGAGCGCAGGGTCAAGCAGGTGCTCTTCAACCTGCTCTCGAACGCCCTGAAGTTCACACCCACGGGGGGACGCATCGAGGTGGGGATGAGCACGCAGAACGGCGCGCTCGCCATCAGCGTCTCCGACACGGGCATCGGGATCCCCCCGGGAGAGCTGGACAGGATATTCGAGGCTTTCTATCAGATAAAGGGCCGGGCCTCTTCCTCGAAAGCGAGCGGCTCGGGCCTGGGGCTTTCCCTGGCCAGGCAGATCGTGGAGCTGCACGGAGGCAGGATCTGGGCGGAGAGCGAGGGGGAGGGCAAGGGAAGCACAATCACCTTTACGCTCCCTCTGACGCCGCCCACCGCATAGGGCGCCGCGGTATGCCGCGGATTGGGGCGCCGCGAATGTCACGGGGTACCGTGACCGCGGTATGCCGCGGATTGGGGCGCCGGCGCCGCAGCCGGCGGAAGAGGCATCACGCCCCTGGAGTTCTTTCAATCTTAACAATCTGCAATTAGTCTTTACGCCGGGGGCATGGGATGATCGACGTTTTGTGTCTCTGCGTGCACAACTCCGCCCGGAGCCAGATGGCGGAAGCGTATTTCAGCAAGTTCGGACCGGATCTTTTCCACGCTGAAAGCGCCGGCCTGGAGCCGGGGATGCTCAACCCTTACGTGATCAGGGCGTTGAGGGAGGAAGGCATCGACATCTCCGGCAAGAAGACACAGGACGTCTTCGCGCTCTACAAGGAAGGGCGCACGTACCAGTACGTGATTACTGTCTGCTCAAAAGAAGCCGCGGAAAGATGCCCCGTTTTTCCCGGGAGATCGCACAAGCTGCACTGGCCTTTCCCTGATCCTTCGACATTCAGGGGGGATGACGAAACGGTGATGGCGCAGGTGCGCGAAGTGCGGGACGCAATTCGTGAAAAAGTGCGGGAATTCGTCGCCGAGGTGCGCGGCCGCTAGCAGTGTGCCGCAGTCCGGGCGAGCGGAGCACCGCAGCCTGGCCAGGGACGGCGAGCTCGGCCGAGGCAGGGGGCTCTCGGCGCGCAAGCGCGCCTGCCGCCCTACGGAAGCCGAAAGGCCGAGCCTAGCAGCAGCCTGCCTTCGAGCCCGTGGCGGCGCCTTCTGTCTCCGCCCGCCCGCATGAGCAGGTAGGCTCAGTTCCCCGCAGCATCCCCTGGATCACCGCGGCGGCGCATCCCACGCCCGCCTTTACCTTGATCGCACCTGCCGCGCAGTTTTTCATGCACGCACCGCACTCCATGCAGGAGAGCCGGTCCGCGATCGTCGCCTTGCCCCCCTCCATGTCGAATACCGCGTGAGGGCATACTTCGATGCATTCCCTGCAGCCGGTGCACAACGCGCGGTCCAGGGAGAGAGTCTCTCCGTTCTTCAGGTATGTCATCCGCACAGCGCGCCTCCTACAGCGGCAGGATCCGGGTCACCACGGTCAGCCCGAGACCGGCTGCCAGTGAAGAAATCATGGGAATGAGTCCCCTCTTCACCTCCAGGGCCGCTCCCGGCTGCGATGTGAATGTGGAGGCGCCCGTAAAGTTCATGGAAAGGAACGCCACGATGGGCATTGCCACCAGCGTGAGCGCTACTGCCCCGGGGAGGGACGTCCGCGCGGCTAGCGAGATCGCGATTCCCCAAAGCGCGCCGAGGAACGCGCCCTTGAGTGAGAAAGCCCGAAACGGAAGAAAGGGGAGGAGAGCGGGGAAGAGGAGGGTCCCCACCCCGACCGCGCCAAGGAGCGGGAGACACGCGGCGAGCAGCCTCCCCCCGTAGCCGGCATCAAAAGGCAGGCCGAGCAGCGCGGACGCTGCCACGATGCCAAGCAGAAGGGGCCATGAGTGGACCAGCTCGGTCGGCGCAATGGCCATCCGTTCGGTCAGAGGGAACAGGACCCTTCTCATCGCGTCGCTTTTTTTCAATCCGTTTGACAGGAATGGGCGGATGTCGCGGGCGCGCACCGGGCCGAACTTCACCTGCCAGCCGGTGTCCCGCTTCACCTCGTGTGCCGAGACCCCGGTCGCACCGAGCTGGGGGAGGATAAGCGTCCTGTGCGACACGACGTCCGGGAGCTTGACCGCCATTATCCGCTGCTCGAGCTCCCGTGTCCCGAATGTGCCCTTTCCCGCGGCGCACCACACGTTGACGCCCTTTGTGTCGAGCACGAGAATCCACGCATCGATGCCGTCGAGCTCCTTGCGAAGCTTGTCGAATGTGAGCTTGTAGTTGGCCGTGACCAGGACGGGAGACTCGCCTGTCGGCGATCCCACCGCGTACAGGCCGGGGAGAACGGCATAGCGGGACCTGCCGATGTCCCACCGCACCTTCCAGCCGCCCATGACGTCACGCCAGGTCAGCCGTGTCGAGACGACCGGCACTTTCCGATCACGGGAGGTCACAAAGCCGGTGACATATTGCCGGCGCTGCCGGGAAACGGCCTGCAGCGAAATGACCGGTGTCTTCCCGCATCCGCACGCAGAGGATTTTTCCATTTCAACTCTCCTCTTGATTTCCTCCCCCGGAACAACAGGGGGATTCGGGATTCTTTCGCATCTGTCTCATCGCATCCGCGAGCACGGCCGCCGACTCCACCACCATCTGCCTCTTTTCGACCGGAATGAAGTCGAAAAGACGCGTGTAGGATGCGTCGCACAGCCGGTTGATCGAGGCGGCCTTTTCCTTCCCGATTTCCGTGAGGCTGATGACCTGCTGGCGGCGGCTGGACGGGTCGGTCTCCCGGTTGAGGAGCCCCGCGCGGCACATGCCATCAACGGTGCGGCTCAGCGTGCTCTTGTCCAGCTCGAGGAGGGAGGCCAGCTCGGTGACGCTCGTATTGATGCGCTGTTCAGCCTCCAGCAGAAGATGGCATTGCGCGAGTGTCACGCCGCAATAGCCGGTCTCTGACGCCATCGAGATCCCTACTTCCCTCTCGAGCACGCGCAGGTTCTTTCTGAACTCCCTGATCGAAAGCTGCGGTTCGACCATATACCTCTCCCGATTGATGTCGAATACAATAAATGTAAATTACAACAATTGTATACTACAACAAATGGAGTGTCAAGCTATTCCTGACGATTCATGGACAGCGGATGAATCCCTGGGCCCAGAGACACCCGCCGCATGCAGGAAGACCGTTTCCGAAGCAATCCGAGCGGTTGCTTTCAGCCTCCTCGCAGCTGTTGCAGATGGTGCAAGGCGCATAATCGAAGTCGAGGAGCCGCTCGCGAAGCGCGATGTAAGCTGGATCGTTCCAGATCCCGAGCAGATCGCGATCCTTCACGCGGCCGACGAAGAAAGCCTCGTTGGCTCTCTCTCTGTCCTGGAGGTAACTCGTGTGTGCGTGAAGGAGCGGCAGACAAGGACTCACGGCGCCATCCCAGCGGATCGCCATGCTCCCTCTCTCTACAAACGGGCACGTGCAGCTCCCCTGCACGAGTCGCTGACCCGCAACACTTACGCTGAAGGGGCCTTTCAGGACCTGGGCCAGCGGGGCCTCCGTGGCCGGGTTCAGCTCCATCCGGGGGAGCTCCACTATCGGCGTCCGCTCGGAGGGAGGAAGGTCGGGCTCGTGGAAGGATCGTCGATAGAGGGCCAGCTCTTTCATCTCGAGGGTGTGGGGCACGACATTGCTGACGCTGAACCTGTCTGCCGTCAGCCGCAGTCCGAGGCGAAGCACTCCCGGCAGCGATGAAATGGTGTCGCGGGTGGCCACAAACGAGATGCCAATCCTCGGGGTACGGGGTACTCCCCGAACGGGTATTCCCGTACCGCGGCGCCCAATCCGCGGGCTTTCCGAGAGAGATCGCTCGCGCAACGCGTTCAGGCGCTGCACGTTGTCGACAACCGTTTCCAGCGTGCCGCCTTTGCGTGCCGCGGCAAACTGTGAATCCTCCGCGCTGTCGAGGGAGATCCAGAGACGGTCGAGACCGACAGAGACCATGCTGTCCGCCGTGCGCTCGTCGAGGAGCGTTCCGTTGGTGATGAGCTCCACCACCATGCCGCGGCGCTTCGCATCGCCAACCATGTCCATGATCTCGGGGTGCAGGAGTGGTTCCCCAAAGCCGCCCAGGAAGAGGGAGGGCAGGGGATCGAGAATGCAGAGCGCCGAGAGTATCTTTTCCCAGGTGCCGCGATCCATGCGGCCTGCCGGCTCGCCCCACGTGCTGTGGACGCACGCCGGGCACCTGAGATTGCATTCGCTCGTTGGTTCCAGGTATACCCGCGCAAGGGTATTGACGGACCGCCCGATCTGCAGGCCGGCTTCATCCTCGGTGATGCGAACCCGGGAGCCCGGACGGATACCGGCCCGCTGTGCGACCTGCGGGGGAAGAACGAGCCGTCCCTCCCCATCCACCTCGGCTGTTACGAATGAGGCTCCCATGTGCATATCTGCGCCGCGGCATTCCGCGGATTTGGCGCCGCGGTATTCCGCGGATTATGGCGCCGCGGTATTCCGCGGATTATGGCGCCGCGGTATTCCGCGGATTATGGCGCCGCGGTATTCCGCGGATTGTCCGCGGCGATCACCTCGATGCCCGTGTCCTCGAGAGTCTTGCGGTCCGACTCGGAAATGTGGTCGGTGATGATGGTGTCCACGTCATCCGGTGAGGCAAACTGGGCAAAGGAGTTTCGCCCCAGCTTGGTGGCGTCGAAGAGCAGCACCACCTTTGCCGCAATGGACATCATGAGCTTCTTTGTTTCCGCGTGGCCGATGTCAGGGGTACTGGCTCCTTTTTCCAGGGAGAAGCTGTTCAGACCCATGAAGGCCTTGTCCACGGTGAGGCCGGCCAGCATATCCCTGCTGGACAGATCGTTGAAGACCGTGCAATGAAAACGCTTCCTGACGATCCCGCCGAGGAAGACGATCTTGACCGAATCCAGATCCTCCAGGAGCGAGGCAATTGCCAGGTCATTCGTGACTACCGTGATGTCCTGTCTCCTGTCGAGGAGCCGGGCGAGCTGCAGGATCGTGGAGCCGGTATCCAGAACGATCATGTCGCCGTCCTCGATCAGGGCAAGGGCCGCCTCCGCGATGGCGCGCTTGGCGGCAAGGTTCTGGACGCCGCGCGCCACCATGTCCTGCTCGTGACCCGTCTTGCTCTTGATCATTGCCCCGCCGTGCGTGCGCACGAGGAGGCCGGTGGCCTCCAGGTCCCGAAGGTCGTTCCTGATCGTGGCGCTGGACACGCGGAAAAGATCGCACAGCTCCACGACGGTGGCTTTGCGATGCGCGGCGATGTGCTCGAGGATTTTCTGCTTGCGCTCTTCGACGAACAAAACGCCGTTTGTCATTCGCGGCGGCTCTATGCCTGAGCCCCCCGGGCCTTGCGCACGATCTCTACTGCTGTCCGACAGTTCGCTCTGATCTGGTCCCATTTCTTCTCCGCGATCGCCTCCCGGGATGCGATCCAGGTCCCTCCCACGCACGCCACGGCATCAGAGGCAAGATAGTCGGGGAGATTCGCCGCGGTGACGCCGCCGGTCGGCATGAACCGCATCCCCGTATGCGCGTACGGAGCGGAAAGGGCCTTGATGACCTTCAGGCCGCCAAAGGCTTCCGCCGGGAAGTATTTCACGAGCTTCACCCCGGAGGCAAGTGCCTGCTCGATCTCGGAAGGGGTGATGACGCCCGGCACGAACGGGAAGCCGAGCCGCATGGCTTCCGCAAGGACATCCGGGTTCAGCCCGGGCGCCACGCCGAAGCGCGCGCCCGCGTCCTGTGCCTTGCGGAGGTTCTCCGCCGTCAGCACGGTACCCGCGCCCAGGATGAGCGCAGGCCGCTCCCGCGCGATCTTCGTGATGACCGCTGCCGCGGCCGCTGTACGGAAGGTGATCTCCGCAACGGGCAGCCCGCCTTCGATCAGCGCGTCTGCCAGCGGCAGAGCCGCGTCCACCGAGTCGATCGCGATCACGGGCACGACCACGTACTTCGCAAGCGCGCCGAAGATCTCATCACCCATCATTGCTTCACCTCCCGATGCAAGAGCTCATCCTCCTGAAAGCAGGGGAAAAAGGGCGATCTCGTCGCCGTCATGCAGCTCGGCGGCCAGCCCCTGCGGCACCTGGTTCCACCCGTAGCCGTTCAACGTGCTCATGAGCGAGGGATCGGGCACGACGATGCCGTAGGTGAGCTTCAGCCAGCTCGCCACGGCGGCCAGCGTGCTCCCCGCGGGCAGGCGCAGATCGTCCGCGCGCGTGCCGGTCTTCTCGCGCACCGCGGAGAGGTAGCGGACCCGGACAGTCACCTCCGCGGCCGCGCCGCCGTACGGGTACTCCCCGAACGGGTACTCCCGTACCGGCGGATTTTGCGCCGC
The DNA here is from genome assembly GCA_963734545.1 of uncultured Spirochaetota bacterium. Classification (GTDB taxonomy): domain Bacteria; phylum Spirochaetota; class Spirochaetia; order SZUA-6; family Fen-1364; genus Fen-1364. Next base: position 165,410 of record CAVTHO010000006.1, read on the forward strand.
CGTTCATGCCAGCAGCTCCTTCAGTCCCCATTTCTCCTTTGTGTCCTCCGTGACCACGCCGTCGGAGTCCCAGCCGCGAAGGGCATAGTACTCGTCCAGCATCACGTCGTACATCTCCTCGGTGAGGATCCTGCCCTTGGTCGGGCCGCTCGGGAGGGCCTCCTTCGTGATCCGCTCGGGCAGAAGATCGTCCTTGCGCCGGATGCCTTCCCGGTTGAGGATGACGCGCTCCATGCTGTAGATCCTCTGCGCGATCTCCATGAGCCGCGGGGTGAACGGGTAGCCCGTCACCGCTTCCAGCACCTCGCCCGTGGGAGTCTCGGAGAACCCGAAGGCCCCGCGCACCACCGTGCACATGCCGATGCTGTCCACGTAGGCGCGGCTGTCCTGGGCGCTCTTCACCAGCGCGCCCTTGCCCTCGAGCGCGTACCGGTCGTACTTGCCGCTCTGCAGCTCCGCGCGGATGGTCCATCCGCCCACGTTGTGGCAGGCCCCGCGATTGGAGGTGCCGTTGGTGAGACCGTTGCCGGTGAAACCCCGCGGATCGTAGGCGGCGAACGGCATGCCCTTCACGTCGAGGATGAAGCGCTTCCATTCCGGCTTCGCGCGCTTCACCCCGTACATGCCCTCGGCCAGGAGGTCTCCGATGCCGCTGCGCGCCGCGATGAGCTCGATGATCCCGAGGAGAGCGTCGGGGTTTCCGAACCGCGCATCGATGCCCATCGTGTCCTTCTTCGTGATCAGGCCCTTCTCGTAGAGCTCCATGGTGAGCGCCACCGCGTTGCCCGCGGACATGGTGTCCAGCCCCAGCTCGTCGCAGAGCTGGTTGGCCTTCACGATGGCGGCGAAATCCGAGATGCCGCAGTTGGGACCGAGGAGGCCCACCGTCTCGAACTCGGTGCGCGCCCGCGCGCCGGCGTAGGGACCCTCCTTCACCACGCACATCTTGCCGCACGCCACGGTGCACCGGTAGCAGGCGTAGTTCTTCTGCAAGTAGTGCTCCACCATCGCGTGGGCGTCGATCTTGTCGCACTCCTCGAAGAAGCGCGGTCTGGAAGTTGCGGGTGGGCATGCAGCCGAGGGTGTTGAGCGGCTCGATGTACTGCGGCGTGCCGAACTTGGTGTGATTGGCCCGCGAGGTCTTCAGGTCGGCCACCGCCGCCTTCCGGATGTCCGCCACTTTGTCCGGGTCCGCCAGGGTGATGTCTCCCGTGCCCTTCACGATGATGCCCTTGAGGTTCTTCGAGCCCATGACCGCGCCGGGTCCGCCGCGGCCGAATGCGCGCTCGTCCACGTTGATGTAGGAGATGCGCACAAGGCGCTCTCCCGCGGGGCCGATGGCCATCGCGCCCGGCCTTGGTCTCCGCCGAAGGCCTTCCGCATCTCCTCGAGGGTCTTCCCCGAGGCGAATCCCTTCCAGGGCCGCGCGTCGTGGAACTCCAGCGTCCCGTCCTTGAGGGAGAGCCAGGTCAGCTCCGTCGCCTTGCCTTCCACGATCAGCCCGTCGAAGCCGGCCTGCTTCAGCTGCGGTCCGAAGTCCCCGCCGCAGTTCGAGCAGAGGTACATCCGGGTCTCGGGTGACTTGGTGGCGAGCTGGAACTTCGTCGTGGACACCAGCGGCGTGCCGGTGAGGGGGCCGGTCATGAAGAAGATCTTGTTCTCCGCCGCCAGCGCGTCCACGCCGGGGCCGATCTCGTCGTAGTAGTACTTGGCCGCGATGCCGCGGCCGCCCAGGAGCAGCCTGACCTCGTTTTCCTTGAGCGGCTCCACCGACGTCGTGCGCGTGGTCAGGTTCACGCGCATCACCTTGCCGCAATATCCCTTCAGCATGCCTTGTCCTCTCTCGTGGGGCCGCCTTGCCCCTTCTCCCGTGATTATGTCCGTGCCGCAAGCGCGGCGAGCAGATTGTCCACCGCCGCGCGGGTTGCCCTGGAAACGCTTTCCGCCGTGTAGGCCCCGATGTGCGGCGTGCTGATGACGCGCTCGTGCGCAAGGAGCGGGCTCGGCATCCGGCGGCTCCTTGTCGTAGGCGTCCACCGCGTAGCCCGCCAGCCTTCCGTCCTCGAGCGGCTTCGAGCGACGCGCCGCGTCGTCCACCAGCCCCGCGCGCGCCGTGTTGATCAGGCCGCGCGCCCTTCTTCATGAGGGCGAGCGCCGCCGCGTCGATGAGCGGCTTTTCCCCGGGTGCGTGCGGGCAGTGCAGGGTCACGATGTCGGAGGCGGCCAGCAGATCGCCCGCGCCGGCGTAGCGGAAGCCCGGGGAGGGCGCATAATCGACATCCGGGATACGCGTCGTAGCCCGATGACCTTCATGTCCATGGCCAGGCGCGAAGCGCGTCACGAGCCTGCCGATCCTGCCCGTGCCGATCACGCCGAGGGTCCTGCCCTCCAGCTCGGCGCCCTGCTGCCGCTCCCAGCCCCCTGCCTTCATTCGCGCGTCGCTCCAGGGGATGGAGCGCAGGAGGGACAGCATGAGCGCGAGCGTGAGCTCCGCCACCCCGCGCGCGTTGGCGCCTTCGGCGCGGAGCACCAGGATCCCGCGCCGCTCGCAGGCGGCCAGGTCGATCGAATCCACGCCCGTGCCATTCCGGCTGATGGCCTTCAGGTCCGTGGCCCTTGCCAGCACCGCGTCCGTTATCTTCTCCACGCCTGCCAGCCACCCGACGCAGCCGGGCAGCAGGCGGATCAGCTCCTCCTCGTCGGGGGACTTGCCCGGCGTGCAGAACACGACCTCGTAGCCCGCATTCCGCAGGAGGTCGAGCGCCGGGTCCCCCTCTTTCGTGAGGGAGCGCGGCGTGACGAGGATCTTCGCCATCGGACTCACGCCCCTTTCGAGCTGACGATCTCTACCTTGCCCGCGCGCTTGAACACGCGCACGGGAAAGCCTTCCTTTTCGATGTCGCCGTAGTTGTGGCCCGCCTCCCCCGGGTAGACGCAGAAGCGAGATCAGGGGCTCGTCGCCCGGTGTTCACCGTGCGATGGGCCCAGAGCGGGGGGACGTAGCACCATGCGCCCGGGCAGGAACCGCTCTACGCGCTTTCCCCCGTGGCGAGCTTCATCAGCATGTAGCCCTTCGCCGCGCAGGCACAGGTAGATCTCCGCGGTTCCCGCCACCTGGTGGTAGTGGCCCTTTGTCATGAAGCATTCCCCGCCGACGGTGCCGGGGTAGGTCTTGCTGAGGCAGAACTGCAGCTGCCCGGTCTCCTCGGGGATCTTCATCTCGAAGACCTCGTAGTGCACCGGGTCTCCCTGGGCCACGAGCGCCTCCAGCGCCTTCGCGTCCTTGTAGTGGCCCCGCATGCTCGACGCGAGCCGGACGTGTGGACCTGCGGGATTCTTCATGATCCCGTGCACGAGGTCGAAATCCACGCCGAACGGCATGACCAGCCTGTTGAGCGTGTCGGTGTTTTCTTTCATTGTTCTTCCTTTCTCCTCTTCCGCCCAGCGATTCATCGATGCCAGCAGCGACATGTAGCGCTCGGTCCTGCGCCGGCACATCGGCGCGCGCCGCGGATCCGGCTCGGTGACCGCTCCGGTGCGAATCCACTTTGCGGCGGCAGCCTCGATGTCCTCGAGCACACCCACCCCGCTGCCCGCCAGGAGCGCGGAGCCGAGGGGCGCGCCTCCCGCGCCCATGACCTGCACGATCGGGACGCCCAGCGTGTCAGCCTTTATCCGGTTCCAGACCGCGCTCTTCTCTCCGCCGCCGGTGACGCGCACCTCGGCGACAGTGCCCGCGCCGAAGAGCTTCTCCAGCGTGCGCAGGTAGATGCCGTATTCCAGCGCCACCCCTTCCAGCACGGCGCGATAGAGGTGCCCGGGGCCGTGACTCCACGTGAGACCCACCCATGCGCCTCGAAGGTGAGGCTGGCTGGGACTGACCCGGCCGCCGAGATGCGGGATGAAGAAGGGATCGTCCTCGGCGGGCGTCACCGCTTCCGCCATCTCGTTCAGCCGCGGGAAGTCCGCCGCCTGTCCGGCCGCCGCGAAGGCGCCGGCAAGCTGCTCGCGGAACCACTCCAGGTTCATGCCGCCGCCGTTGATGTACGCGTAGGGGTGCCAGAGCCCGGGGATCGCCGAGCGGCCGCAGCTCAGGATCATGTCCTCCTCGTCGGCGCGGAAGTCCGCCGTGGTCGCGGCAAAGACCGACGCGGTGCCGGCAACGTCCACGCAGATGCCGGGCCGGGTGGCCCCGCAGGAGAGGAAGCTCGCGGCCGTGTCCCCGCAGCCGGCCACGACGGGCGTTCCTGCCGGAACGCCGCAGCGCGCGGCCATTTCCGCGGTCAGCTCACCGACCACCTCCCGGGACGCCACGATACGCGGCAGCACGGCAGGATCGACTCCGAAGTCGCCTGCAGAGCGTCGGGTCCCACGCTCCCGCCCTGCTGTCGGCGAAGCCGGAGAAATGCAGGTAGCTCCTGTCGATGAACGCGCGCGAGCCGTCCATGCCGCACAGACGCATGACGGCGTAGCCGCCGGGTGCACGAAGGAGCGTATCTTGCGGTACGTCTCGGGCCGTTCGTTCTTCCACCAGAGGATCTTGGGCCCGTGGTTGAAGCTGGGCGGGCCGCCGGCCTTGCGCACGATTCTCCGGCCCGCGTCCTTCTGCATGCGCTCGATCCACGGGGCGCAGCGCGTGTCCAGCCACGAGTCGTAGGGCGTGACGTTTCTCCCGTCTTCACCCACCCCGATGATCCCCGCCATCTGGCCGTCGATGGAGAGGGCACAGACCGACCCCGCACCGGATGCCTTTGCCGCGCACTCGGCAATGACCTCGCACGTGGAGCGGAGCTGCTGCTCGGGATCCTCCTCCACCACGCCCGGCGCGGGCCGGTGCAGGTCGGACTTGCGGAAGGCCTCTCCCCGGCAGCGGCCCTCCGCGTCGTAGACGGCCGCCTTGACCCCCTGGGTCCCGATATCGACGCCGACGAAAAGCTTGCTGCTCATGCGAACTCGATGACGTTCTTCAGGCCCCTGCCCGACATGACCTGCTCGAAGGAGGCGCGGATCCCGTCCAGGGGCGTGCTCATGGTGACGAGGTCCTTCACGACCAGCCGTCCCGAGGCCACCAGCGCGAGGGTCTGCCGGTACTGGATGAGGCTCTGGCGCGAGGTGCCCGTGATCGTGATCTGTTTGTAGTGCACGAGGTTCGTGTCCAGCGGCACCTTGCTCTTTCCCTCCGGCAGCCCGCCGAAGAACATGACACGGCCGTTCACGCCGACCACCTCCAGGGCGAGAACCTGCGCATCTGCGGACGGCGCCGCGGTGATGCAGACGCTCACGCCTTTGCCCGCGGTGAGCGCGGAAAGGCGTTCCTTCAGCCCTTCGCTTTCCAGGGTGATGATGGCCGGCTCCACCTTCCGGCAGAGGGAGAGGCGCTCGGCGCTCAGGTCGTTCATGAAGACCTTTGCGGCGCCGGCCATGAGGGCAACCTTCGCATGCATGAGACCGATAGGCCCTGCGCCGATGACCAGCACCGTGTCACCGGGGACAATGGCGATTCTCTGGAACGCGTTGTAGACGCAGGCCAGCGGCTCGACCAGGGCGGCGGACACGAAGTCCCCCCCTTCGGGGATCAGGAGCGAGATTGCCCTGGGACACCGCCTCCCGGGGGATCTTCATGAAGGGGGCAAACCCGCCCGGGATGTTGATGCCAAAGGCCTTGTAGGTGGCGCACATCTGGGTGTTGCCGCTCACGCACTGGTCGCAGACGCCGCAGCCCATGTTGGGGGCCACGGCCACGGCCATGCCCGGGCGGTACCCGTTCACGTCGGGGCCCACTGACTCGACGACGCCGCTCACCTCGTGCCCGAGCACGAGCGGGCTGCCGGGCGTGGCGCCGCGCGCGCCGTTTCGGAACATGCGGATGTCGGTGCCGCAGATCGCCGCCGCCTTCACTTTGAGAAGTACTTCCCCTGTCCCGATCACGGGAACCGGTATGTCCTCCATCCTGAGGTCTTCCTTCCCGTACAGCAGCGCCGCCCGCATAGTGAATCCGCCGGGTACGTCGATGCTCTTCACGCCTTTCTCCCTTCCACCCGCATCGGCGCGCGCTCGACGATCGAGCGGTTCCCCGCGTTCACCACGGCAACCGCCATCCTGCCGTCGATGCCGCGCACGCGCGGCTCCCTTCCGTCGAGGATGCAGTCCACGAAGTCCTGGTCCTCCGCGGTAGTACGCTTCGGTGAACAGGGTGCGCCAGCTCTTCACGAAGGATCGGACGGTTCCCTTTGCCGTGGAGCAGCCTACGACCGAATCCTGCTCCGTCCTGCCGACGAACATCACGCCGCGCGTGCCCACGATCTCCATGCGCGCGTCGTACCCGTAGCCCACGGAGACGGCCCCGTCGATGAACCCCTGCCTGCCGTCCGCGAACCGGCAGACCATGGACACGTTGTCGTAGAAGTCGGGGTATTTCTGCGCCGCCTGCGGGCAGCGAAAGTTCCCGCCCAGCGCGTAGACTTCCTCGATCTCGCTTCCGACGAACCAGCGCGCCGCGTCGATGTCGTGGCTGTTGACCTCGGCCAGGGGGCCGTTGCTCGTGCGGATGTCGTACATCCATTCCTGGGGCACGCTCGGCCCGTGGGTGAGGGATTTCACGAGCACCACGTCACCGATTTCCCCTGCGTCGATGCGCTCCTTGGCCGCGCAGAAGCTTTCGTCGTAGCGGCGCATGAAGGCGACCTGGAGCCTGACACCGGCCTTGTCGCATGCCTGGATCATTGCATCACATTCGGCCACATCCATGGCCATGGGTTTTTCGCAGAGTACGTGCTTGCCGGCGCGTGCCGCCTGTATCACGACGTCACGATGAAGGGCCGTCGGGGTCACGACCACAACCGCGTGGACTTTCGGGTCTGCCAGTGCCTCCCGATAGTCCGCGTAGGCTGTTTCCACCTCCAGCTCCTTCCGCGCCTCCTCCAGTGTCGGGGCGTGGGCATCCACGAGGGCTGAGAGCCTGCCGCGGCTCACCCCGCGGGCGAAGTTCCGAGCGTGGATCATACCGGCCCTGCCCGGCCCCGATCACGCATACGCCGATCTTCCTCTCGTCTCTTGGCATTAGAAGATACTCTCCTGTCCTCTTGCGCCCGTGTGGATACTACATTTTATCAGTATGAGTGTGCCAGTTTTTTGTTTTCTGTCAAGTATTACCTTTTGCTATTATATCATTTCAAATAAAACCTTGACAAATAGGACATCATGATGTTACGATCGCTAAGCTCTAAACGTCGTGACGTCGTTACCAAGGCAAGAAAAGCGGAGCTGCAACTGATGGAACGGGCGATTTCACGATACCTGTGGGTCCACAATTCTCTCAAAGCCCAGATCGAGGCCGAAGACTTCAAAGTCGGAGACTTTCTGCCCCCCGAGCCTGAGCTGCAGAGGACTTTCCAGGTCAGTCGGACAACTGTGCGCAAGGCAGTGGAAATGCTCGCCCAGCAAGGCTTCGTCTATATCCGGCAGGGCAAAGGCACCCAGATCCTCGACTTCAAGGCCACGCAGAAGGCTCGGGTTCGTCACATCTTTTTCCGAGACGCTCCGCGAGCAGGGATTTACCGTCACGCAGGCCGATATCCGTGTCGACTACGTCTCTGCGCCGCGGCGGATCGCCGCGGATCTCGGAGTGGAGCCCGGACGCGCGTCTCGTGAGAATCGATCGTGTCACCCTGGCCAACGGCACCCCGATCGCCCTGATGACCAACTACCTGCTGCCCGAGCTCGTGCCCGGGCATCGAAAAACGGATCAGCGGGATGAGCTCCCTGTACTCGTTTCTGGAGTCCGAGTACAACCTCATGATCGAGGCAGCAACGGATTTCATTTCCGCGCGGCAGGCCCTGCCGGAGGAAGCGGAGAAGCTCCAGATAGCGGAGGGCTCGCCGCTCCTGGTTGTCCGCCGCGATTCCCACAGCGGCGGCAGGCCCATCGAGGTGGCGATCCTGCTGATCGTGGCCGACAAGTACGAGTACTGCGTGCACACCAAGGAGAGGCCTCCGCGCACCGCGCGAAATCCGGCGGGCACGGGGAGCGGGCACCCATGAAGCTGACGGCACGTGACGTCGCAAAGCTGATCGACATCAGCGCTGTCCAGGCTCCCCACGGCGCCGCGGAGATCCGCAACCTCGTGGGCAACGCGAAGGAGTTTCATTTCATGGCGGTCCACGTCCTGCCCTGCTGGGTCACATTCCTGAAGGAGCTTCTCGCCGACAGCCCCGATATTCTGATCGGCGCGCCGGTCGGCTTCCCTTCGGGGGCGCACCGCACGGAGATCAAGGTCGCCGAGGCGACGGCTTCTTCTCCAGGACGGCGTGCAGGAAATGGACATGATGCTGAACGTCGGCAAGCTCCGCTCGGGCGAATACCGCTACTGCGAGGAGGACATCCGCGCCGTGGTCCGGGCAGCCGGCGAGGTGCCGGTCAAGGTGATCCTCGAGGTGCACTACCTGAGCCGCGACCAGCTCAAGAAGGCCTGCGAGGTGTGCATCAACGGCGGGCGCTGCCTTCGTCAAGACGGCCACCGGCTGGGCCGCGAGCGGCGCCACCCTCGAGGTGGTGCAGTTCATCACGTCGTTCGTCGGCGACGGCCATCAAGGTGAAGGCGGCGGGCAGCATCCGCAACCTCGACACGCTCGTGAAGATGTACAGGATGGGGGTGTCGCGGTTCGGCATCAACCTCAATTCCTCGATGGAGATCGTCCGGTCGGTGGCGGCGCTGCCGGGCGGAGCGGTCGAGGTATGAGCGCGCGCGCAGTCGGTCGCACGATCATCGCCTACGACCTGGGAACGGGAGGCGCAAAGGCCTCGCTGTACCAGGTGGACGGGACCTGCCTGGCGAGCACCTTCGTCTCCTACGAGACCCTCTACCCGGACACCGGGTGGCACGAGCAGCGGCCCTCGGACTGGTGGAACGCGGTCGTGGAAAGCACGCGCGCCCTGCTGGCCAGGAAGCTGGTCCCCGCGGCCGACATCGAGTGCCTCGCCATTTCGGGCCAGAGCCTCGCCGTGATCCCCGTGGACGCGCAGGGGCGCGCCGCTGCGGGACTGCGATGCCCATCTGGTCCGACACGCGGGCCGCGCGGCAGACGGCGGCGTTCTTCCAGAAAGTGGACCGGGACCGCTGGTACATGACCACGGGCAACGGCTTTCCCGCCGAGTGCTACTCGGTGTTCAAGATCATGTGGTACCGGGACAACGAGCCCGCGATGTTCTCCCGCATCGCACACGGTGCTCGGCTCCAAGGACTGGGTCAACCTCCGTCTGACCGGCGGAATGCCTGACCGACTATCTCCTACGCCTCCGGCAGCGGCGTCTACGACCTGCTCGGCTGGAAGTACAACCCGGAAGTTCATCCGGGCGAGCGGCGCTGCCGGAGTCGCTCTTTCCCGAGATCGTTGCCTCCACGACGATCATCGGCACGCTGACCGCGGAGGCAGCCGCCGCGCTGGGACTTCCGCGAAGGCGTGAAAGTGGCCTGCGGCGGCGTGGACAACTCGTGCATGGCGCTGGGCGCGCGCAACACCGGGTGAAGGCAGGGTGTACACCTCCCTGGGCTCCTCCTCCTGGATCGCCGTCTCCTCCGCAAAGCCGGTGCTGGACCCGAAGGCGAAGCCGTACGTGTTCACGCACGTGATCCCGGGCCTCTTCACCTCCGCCGTGAGCATCTTCGCGGGCGGCAGCTCCTTCCGCTGGATCCGTGACGCCCTGTATGGGCCGGGCGCCGGCGCACGGCCGGGACGCGTACGACGTGATGAACGAGCTGGCAGCCTCCTCGCCCGTCGGCGCCAACAAGCTCATGTTCAATCCCAGCCTTGCGGGGGGCAGCTCGCAGGAGCCCAGCCCGCACATCCGCGGCGGCTTCTCGGGCATCGACCTTCGGCACACGCGCGGGGACCTCGTCCGCGCGGGCATGGAGGGAATTGCCCTGAACCTCGCGGCAGTGCTCGAGGTGCTGCGCCGCTTCGTGCCCCTTTCCCCCGAGATGCTGATGGTGGGCGGCGGCAGCAAGAGCGCGCTCTGGCGGCAGATCTTCGCGGACGTCTACCAGCATGGACTGCGTGAAGACCAACGTCGACCAGGAGGCGGGCTCACTCGGGGCGGCCGCGGTGGCCGCGGTCGGGGCCGGGCTCTGGAGGGCTTCGAGAAGATCGACGAGGTGCACAGGTGGAGAGCGTGGCAGAAGCCCGACCCCGCGCAACGCGGAGACGTACCGCAGGCTCATGCCGGCGTTCGAGATGGTGCGCAGGCACCAGGCGGAGCTGGGAGACCTGCTGCACGGCATCGACATCTGAAGGAGGACAGGGCATGAAGATCGGACTGTTCACGGCAACCTTCCTGGACACGAAGCTCGACGAGGTGTGCACCATGGCGGCGGACCTGGGCTACCAGGCCGTGGAGCTGCCCGCGTTCACGGGAAACCCGCACCTGGATCTGGATGAGACGCTGAAGGGAAGCAACGCGAAAAGCCTCGCTGAAGATGGTGAACGGACACGGCCTCGTCATTTCCGCGCTCGCCAACCACCCCGAGGGGCAGATCGTCCTGGGGCCGTACGGCAAGGACACCGACGCCATCTGCAAGGGGACGAAGGAAGAGAAGATCAAGTTCGGCACCGAGCGGATGATCAAGACCGCGCAGGCGGCAAATGCCCTCGGCGTCCCCGTGGTGACGGGGTTCCTCGGGTGCGAGAACTTCGGCCGCTTCTTCCCCTGGCCGTATTCCAAGGGGCTGGGCCGACATGGAGCAGGAGCTCGTGGAGCGATGGGGAAAGATCCTGGACAAGTTCGCGCGAGTACGGAGTGAAGTTCGCGCACGAGCCGCACCCCAACGAGCTGGTCTACGACGTGGACACGGCGCTGCGCGCCGTGGAGCTCCTGGGCGAACAGGAAGGAGTTCGGCTTCAACTTCGATCCGGCCAACCTCATCTACCTGGACATCAACGTGGAGAACTTCATCGACCAGCTCAAGGGACACATCCTGCACGTGCACGCGAAGGACGGCGAGGTGGTGGAGCACAACGTGAAGCGCTCGGGACGCATTCCGCAGGGAGACTGGCAGAGGCTGGGACGGGGGTTCCGCTTCCGCATCCCCGGCTGGGGCTCGGTGCCCTGGAAGAAGGTCATCACGGAGCTGTCCCTGATCGGGTACGACTACGTGATGAGCTACGAGCACGAGGACGTGACCATGAGCCGGCAGGACGGCATCACCAAGACGATCGCCTACCTGAAGCCGCTGCTCATCGACAAGCCCTACGAGGGCCGGCACGACGTGCTGTTCAACTGAGACGGCGAAAGGAAGGCAGGCGCACTATGGCGGAGACAATGAAAGCAGCGGTCGTGGAGAAACCCGGCACCCTGGTGATCAAGCAGGTGCCTGTTCCCACGATCGACGAGAATGAAGTGCTGATCAAGGTGAAGTACACCGGCATCTGCGGCACGGACTGGAGCATCTTCACCGGCAAGTATTCGGCGGACAAGCTGCCCCTGATCCCGGGACACGAGTTCTCGGGCGTGGTGGCCAAGGTGGGCAAAAAGACACGGGGCATCAAGGAAGGGGACCGGGTCACGGCGGACATCAACATGTCCTGCGGCACCTGCTTCTACTGCCGGCAGGGCCAGAAGCTCATGTGCCGGGATTTCCACCAGCTCGGCATCCACGTGGACGGCACCTACGCCGAGTACGTGAAGGCGCCATTCGACCAGGTGCACAAGCTGCCCGACTCCCTGAGCTTCATGGCAGGCGCGTTCATCGAGCCCGTCTCCTGCGTCATCCACTCGTCCAAGGCGGCAAAGGTCACGCACGGCAGCTCCGTGGCGGTCATCGGCAGCGGCCTCGGGGTGCTGCACGGCCTGCTCGCCCGGCTTCGCGGCGCCGCGCCGGTCATCGTGATCGGGGACAACGCGAAGCGGCTTGCCATCGCGAAGGAGTTCGGGGTCGACGTCACGATCAACATCAAGGACGGAAAAGACCCCGTTGCGGAAGTGAAGAAGCTCACCGACGGACGCGGCGCGGATTTCGTCGTGGAAGCGGTCGGCACGCCGAAGACCTACGAGCAGGCATTCGAGATGGTGCGCCCCGGCGGCACGATTGCCGCGTTCGGCATCTGCGCCGGTGACGACACGATCAAGGTGAGGCCGTTCGACCTCGTGCTGGGGGAGAAGACCGTCGTGGGCTCCTGCGCCGGCGTGGGAACAGACTGGACGGACGCGATGGCTCTCATTGCCAACGGCCACATCAAGCCGGAGAGCATGTTCTCCATGGTCGTTCCCCTGGAAGAGCTCGAGGCCGCGCTGAAGCAGCTGCGCACCGACCCGAACCTGTTCAAGGTGTTCGTGTCCACCGAGATTTCCAAGCGGGAAATCCTCTCGAAGTAAGGACGGCCATGCGGCTCAAGGGCATCGATCACGTGTCGATCAACGTGAAGGACATGGGCGTCTCCGCGGCATTCTACGGAGGCGTTCTTGGCCTGCGCAGGCTCCAGACCGTGCCCATGGACGGGGGTTTTGCCATCACCTACTTCGAGATCCCCGGCGGGGGCCGGCTCGAGCTGTTCGACTACGGCGGGAAGAATCGCGATGTTCCGCGGGAGGAGAGCGACGCAGGGCTGCGGCATCTCGCCTTCACAGTCGACGACGTGGCTGTCGCCGAAAAGACGCTGCGGGAGAAGGGCGTGACGATCGTGCTGCCCACGACGGACATTCCGTCGTTGGGCGCCCGGGTTCTTCTGTTCCTCGATCCCAACGGCGTGACCCTGGAGTTCTGCGAAAAGCTCGTTCCGGCATCAGGAAGGAGCTGAGAGTACCGGCGGCACGGTAATGTGGTCTTCCGGTCCCTGTCAGGGACCTAGAAAAATTGCGGGAGGTGCGCGGATGAAGAAGACGATTGTGATCCTTCTCATGGTGTCTCTGGCGATGGTAGTCGCACTCGCCGGATGCTCGAAGGGAGGCGGAAAGGCAGCCGCGCCCACGGTGAGCGCGGGCGGCGGGACCGCCGCGGACGTGACGGTGAACACGTCGAAGTACAAGAAGAGCGGCAAGGTCACGATCGGCCTTTCCTGGGAAGGGCCGCTCAATGACTACTCGAAGGCGATCATGTACAACGTCCAGTACACCCTGGAACAGAAGTACAAGGACCGCGTGGCAAAGGTGATCTACGCTCCCGCTGACGGCGACAAGAACAAGCAGATCAACACGGTGGAGGACATGCTCACCAAGAAGATCGACCTGCTGCTTTACCAGCCGATCAGCGAATCCGCCGGCGTTGCCGTCATCGAGAAGGCGATGGGCATGGGCATCCCCGTCATCGTGTTCGGGGCGGGCCTCCTGACCGACACCTACGTCTCGTACTGCAACATCGACAACTACGGCATCGGCGTCGCGGAGACCGACTGGGTCGTGAAGCAGATGGGCGGAAAAGGCACGATCCTGCAGATGGTCGGCGAGCCGGGCAGCGGCTACACCGAGGACTACATCAGGGGATGCACGGCGGCGCTCAAGAAGTACCCGGACATCGCGCTGGCCAACCGGATCTATGCCTACTATTCCACGGCAACGGCGAAGCAGGCTATGGAAACCCTGCTGAACACCAACCCCGACATCACCGGCGTGCTGTGCCAGGGCGGCCACATGGCCCTGGGCGTCCTCGAGGCGTACGCGGACAAGAAGAAGCCCCTCCCCGCGATCACGGTGGACGACATCAACCTCTTCATGAATGCCGCGGCGAAGATGAAGTTCACCAATTTCGTCGTGGTGAGCGGCGGCAGCGAAGTCTCAGCCGACGCCTGCGAAGTGGCCATGAAGGTGCTCAATGGCGAGCCGGTCAAGAAGACCACTCTTTCGCCCGTGAAGCTTTACACGGCCGACGAGATGGCGAAGCTGATCCCCGACGGGGATGTCAGACGGATACTGGGCCCTGAACAAGATCCCGGCCGAGTTCGTGAAGAACTACTTCAAGTAGACCGGGACGAAGATTCGCACGGGGGGCCGCAAAGGCTCCCCCGTGCGTCCGAGGGAGATGATGCAGACAGATGCCTTGCTGAAGATCGAACACGTCTCGAAGTCCTTCTACGGCGTCAAGGCGCTCAAGGACGTCTCGTTCGACGTCTTCAAGGGCGAGATCGTCGGGCTGCTCGGGGCGAACGGCGCGGGAAAGAGCACCCTGCTGAAGATCGTCGGCGGGATCCTCAGGAACGACGAGGGAAGCGTGCTCCTCGAGGGCACGGAGCTCTCCGGGATCAACCCCCACACGCGCCCAGCAGAAGGGCATCATCAGCGTCTACCAGGAGCTCAACCTGTTCTCCCACATGACCGTGGCCGAAAACCTCGTCATCGGAAAGGAGCACAAGACACCGGGCCGGCACGATCAGCTGGCAGCGCAACCGCCGCCAGGCAGCAGCAGATACTCGCGGATCTGGGCCTCGACATCAGGGCCGATGCGGTGGTCTCTTCGCTCAGCGTGGCCCAGCAGCACCTGGTCGAGATCGCCCGCGCGCTGCATGCGGAGCCGAAGCTGCTGCTCCTGGACGAGCCGACCGCGTCACTCTCCGACACCGAAATCCAGTGGCTGTTCTCCCGGGTCAGGGCATCTGGTGGGAAAGGGCACGACGGTCCTGTATGTGTCGCATCGCCTGGAAGAGGTGACCAACCTGTGCGACCGCTGCGTCATTCTCCGCGACGGATCACTCGCGCAGGAGCTGGCAGGATCCTTCGACATCGCCACGATCGTCCGCCACATGATCGGGCACAGCGTCGAGCTGGGCACCGCGTCCGGGAGACAGCTCGAAGGGCGACATCGTCTTCGAATGCCGGAACCTGCAGGCACCGCCGAAGGTGAGGGATGTCAGCTTCAGCGTCCGCAGGGGCGAGATCCTGGGGATCGCGGGCCTGGTCGGCGCCGGGCGGACCGAGCTCCTCCGCGCCATCTTCGGCATCGACGAGTCGTCCGGCGGCACGGTGAGCCTCAACGGCAGGGAGCTCACGCGGCGGAGCCCGCGGACCGCGATCGCGCACGGCATCGTGCTCGTCCCCGAGGACAGGAAGCAGCGAAGGGCTTTTCCTCGGGGAGAACGTGCGCTTCAACATCGCGGCCTCGACGATGGACTCCCGCGTGAAGGCCGGGCTGATCGACGCCCGCGCGGAGAAGCGGGCGGTCCTGAAGGGCGCGGAAGACGTGCTCCTCGACGCCGGCCGCCTCGAGCACCAGGTGAAGCTGCTGAGCGGCGGCAACCAGCAGAAGGCGATCATCGCGAAGGCTCTCCTCGTCGACGCGGACCTGATGCTCCTGGACGAGCCGACGCGCGGCGTCGACATCGGCGCGCGGGAAGAGATCTACCAGGTCATCAGGAAGCTCGCGGAGAAGGGAAAAACCATCGTCCTGGTCTCCTCCGACTGGGACGAGCTGATCGCGCTCTGCGACAGGATGCTGGTCATGGCGGAAGGCAGGATCACGGGCGAGCTCTCCGGCGCGGAGATCACGCAGGAGAGGATCATGCACCTCTCCAGCATCGCCCACGTCACCCAGGCGAATGCGGGCGGAGGCGGCGCCGCCTCCCTGCGGGAGAGGCTCCACCGGATTTTCCGAGGCGCGCGGGCGGCGCCCCAGAGCCCCGCGAAGGCCACCGGCAGGTGGAACCTCGTCGGCAGGCTCGGGGCGTACTCGCGGGGCAGCAACACGACCATGCTCGCCCTCATTCTCCTCGCGTTCGTGGTGATCGGGCTCTCCCTGCACCCGTCCTTCCGGACCTGGATCAACACGCGCAACCTGATGAGCCAGGCCATGCCGTTCTTCCTGCTCACCCTCGGCCAGCTCGTCGTGATCATCGCCGGCGGCCTCGACCTTTCCGTCGGCGCCCTGGTCGCCTCGTCGAGCGTCCTCGGCATGACGATCATGCTGCAGAACCCGGACAACGTCCTGGCTCGGCGTAGCCGCGATGGTCGGGCTGGCCCTCGCTGGTGGGCGCGATCAATGGGCTGCTCGTGGTCAAGGCGAACATCGACTCCTTCGTCGCGACGCTCGGCATGTCGATCGTGCTGGAAGGCCTCGCTCTGGTCATCACGCCGAAACCCATCGCCCCTGCGCCGAGGATCCTCCGCACCATTGCGCACACGGATGTGCTGGGCATCCCCTACACGCTGATCATCATCGTGGTCGTCATCGTGCTGTTCGCGATACTGCTGAAGTACACTGCCCTGGGAAGGCGATTCTTCGCGGTGGGTGAAAACGCCACGGGCTCCTTCTGGGCGGGACTGCCCGTGGTCAGCACGAAGTTCATATCCTTCATCATCTGCTCGTTCATGGCGGTGCTCACCGCGCTCTTCATGCTCGGACGCACCGGCGCGGGCGATCCCGTACTGGGCCCGGGGCTGGAGCTGGATTCCATCGCCTGCGCGCTCATTGGGGGAGCCACACTGGCAGGAGGAAAAGGCAGTCTCGCGGGAGCCGTGTGCGGCGTGCTCGTGCTGACGATTCTCTCCAATATTTTCAGCCTGATGGATGTGAACCTCTGGTACCAGGAAGTGGTCAGGGGCGTCCTGCTGCTCGGGATCATCATCTCCTACGAGCGGCGGGTGCACAGGATGGCGGCGGCGTGATGCAGGTACGCGCGCTCGCCTCCGGCAGGCTCAGGGTCAACCAGCACAACAGCGTCTATCTCATCATGTTCGTGGTGTGCCTGGCGACCTGGCTCTACAAGCCCGCTTTCCTGAGCTCGACCAACATCCTGAGCATGCTCCGCCAGGCGTCCGCCCTCGGCGTGCTCACCGCGGGCCAGCTCTTCGTCATCATCGCCGGTGGTGTCGACCTCTCCGTCGCGGCGACGATGCAGATGGCCATCGTGATCTACACCCGAGGCTTCAACCTCTACGGGGCGTGGGGGCTCGCGGGCGGCATCGGGCTCGCACTGGTCGTCGGCGCCGCGATGGGCATCGTCAATGGCGTGATCGTGACCAGGTTCCGCGTGCAGCCCTTCCTGGCGACCCTTTTTACGGGAAGCATCCTCACCGGAATCCGGCAGATCGTCACCGGGATCAGCTCGGCTGGCGTGATTCCTGATCCCATCAGGTTCCTCGGCAGGGACACGACGGCGCTCGTCCCCAATGCGGTGCTCGTTTTCCTCATCGTCACGGTCGTCTGCCTTGTCATCTTCAACAGGACCGTGTTCGGAAGGCAGCTGGTCGCCGTGGGCACGAACAAGCGCGCAGCGATATTCTCGGGCATCGACGCCGACCGGACGGTGATCAAGAGCTACTGCGCCAGCGGAGTACTCGCTGTGCTGTCGTCGATGCTTCTGTCGGGCTATACCGGGTACGCGGATATGTGGCTGGGCTCGGGGTTCGAGTTCAGCTGCCTGGTCGCGGCGGTCATCGGCGGCAACTATCTCGGAGGCGGTCGGGGCTCCATGCTCGGCGCGGTGGGCGGGGTCCTGGTGACCACGCTGATCCTCAACGCGGTCCTGCTGTTCGGACTGGACATCGCCTACCAGTACATCGCCAAGGGCGTGGTCCTCGTTGCGGCGACGCTCGCGGGCGCGCTTGCCATCAAGAGAGCGTGATGAAGGAGAAGACCATGGCAACTGACAACCTGCTTCTGACGAGCATCAAGGTGGGGAACAAGACGGCGTCCAACAGGATCGCCATCAATGCGATGGAATGCTGCGACGCGGACACCAACGGCAACCCGACCGACACGGCGTTCCGGCGCTACGACCGGCTCGCCCGCGGGAACGCGGGAGTCATCATCGTGGAAGCCCTCTCCGTGGTGGACGAGAACCGCGGGAGACTCCACCAGCTCACCGCACTGCCCCAGAACCAGAAGGGGCTTACCGACCTCGTGTCAGCAATGAGGAAGGCCAATCCCAGGCCCCTCATCCTCTGGCAGCTCACGCATTCCGGCGAGCTGTCCAGCCCCGAGTTCTCCGAGCGGGTCTGCGTGAAGCCCTTTCCCGGGTATGAAGGACGGCTCCTCACGGAGGAGGAGGTTGACGAGATACTCGAGAGGTTCGTATTCGCCGCGAAGATGGCGAGTGACTGCGGCGCCGACGGGGTCGACTTCAAGCTCTGCCACGGCTATCTCGGTTCCCAGCTCGTGCGGCCCTTCAATGACAGGAAGTGGAAGTACGGCGGATCGTGGGCCAACCGCACGCGATTCGCCTACGAGTTCTATGAGCGCGTCTCGAAGGAAGTGAAGAACAAGGACTTCATCCTCGGCTCGAAGATCTCCGCGTGGGAAGGTCTGCCGGGCGGCATGGGATCGGCGGGACCGGACACACCGATCATCGACCTGACCGAGGTGCTGGACCTCGTGAAGGGCCTGGAGGCGCGCGGCGCGAAGTACATCATCCAGTCAGCCGGCAATCCTTCGCTGACGCTCGCCCTGACGCAGCCGGACAAGAAGATCCCCGACTATTCCTACCTGCACTTCTGGTTCCAGAAGGAGTTCAGGAAGGCCATGAAGAAGGAGACCGTGCTGATCGGCTCCGCGTACTCCCTGTTCCGCGACGGAAAGAACAGCTTCCGCGGCGTGAAGCGGGAGGAGTCTTCGCTGGAGTACTGGGGCAACAAGAACATCCGCGACGGCGTCTGCGACATGGTGGCCCTGGGCCGCCAGTCCCTCGCGGACCCTCTGCTGCCTTCGAAGCTGGAGCAGGGCAAGGCGAAAGAGGTCAAGTGGTGCACCGGCTGCGACAATTGCATCGAGTTCCTGATCCGGCAGAGGCCGGTGGGATGCTCGACGCACGAGCGGGAGTACACTCTGGAATTGAAAGAGATTCGCCGCGCGCAAGGCGCCCTGGCTGAATCAGAAAAGCACACGTAGTCATGGATGACGAGGCCCGACGAGTACAAGGATGTACGAAAGGAGGGCCGTAGCCATGGATGAGGGGAGGATTGCATGAAGATCGGGATCGACAGCTATTGCTACCATCGGTTTTTCGGGGACGTGTACCCGCAGCAGAAACAGCCGCCCGCGCAGCTGAGCCTGGAATGGTTCCTCAAGCGCGCGAAGGATCTGAAGGTGGACGGAGTTGCGGTCGAGCCGCCCCTCATTTCCCGGCTGGACGCCAGCTACCTGAGCGAAGTCAGGGGCATGCTGGACGAGTACAAGCTGGACCGGGTCTATGCATGGGGGCACCCCGACGGCCTGGAGGGAGGACGCTCCGAAAAGGCTTTCGCGGACATGATGAAGAGCCTGGACTACGCGGCCGCGATCGGCGCCAAGGTCATGCGCGTCTGCGGCGCCAGCCTCATGTTCCGCAACGAGCCGCACGGCCCGATGCTGGAGAAGCTCGCGCGGCAGTTCTCCGAGGCGGTGAAGGAAGCGGCGAAGCGCGACATCCGTATCGCGGACGAGAACCATATCGACTTCAACTCGGATGAAATGCTCGCGCTCATCAAGGCCGTGAACTCACCCTATTTCGGGATAAACTTCGACACGGGCAACTTCATGAGGGTGCTCGACGACCCGATCAAGGGCATGCAGAAGCTGGCGAAGTACACCTTCTCCACCCACGTGAAGGACCTGAAACCCAACAAGCAGGCCTCGGTGGATGACTGGTTCTTCTTCTCCTCCACGCCGGTCGGGGACGGGCTGGTGGACAACCAGAAGCTCGCGCAGCTTCTCAAGGACGCGAACTACCAGGGATTCCTGGCGGTGGAGATCGACTTCCTCCATCCCGACTACAAGCTGGAGGAGGACAAGGCAGTGGCCGCCAGCATCAGGGAGCTGCGCCGCATCGCCAACAGCCTGAAATAGGAGGAACGGCAATGAAGAAGCTGAATGTCGGCATCGTCGGATACAAGTTCATGGGCAAGGCCCACTCGAACGCGTGGAAGAAGGCCCCGCTGTTCTTCGACTTGAAGGTGCAGCCCGTGCTGAAGGTGGCCTGCGGCCGGCACGCCGATTCGTTGAAGGCGTTCGCCGACCGGTGGGGCTGGGAGCAGACAGAGAGCGACTGGAAGAAGATGGTGCACCGCGACGACGTGGACATCGTGGACATCAGCGCGCCCCAGTACCTCCACTACGATATCGCAATGGAGGCGGCGCGAGCGGGGAAGCATATCTTCTGCGAGAAGCCCCTGGCAATGAACCTCGCGCAGGCAAAAGAGATGTACGAGCTGGCCGAAAAGAAGGGTGTCACGCACTACATCAATCACAACTACCGGCGCTGTCCGGCGGTGCGCCTCGCGAAAAAGCTCATCGACGAGGGCAGAATCGGCCGGATCTATCACTGGCGCGGCTGCTACCTGCAATCCTGGATCCTCGACCCGAGCTTCCCCCTCACATGGCACCTGCAGAAACAGTTCGCCGGTTCGGGGCCGATGGGGGACCTGAACTCGCACAGCGTGGACCTGGCGCGCTACCTGGTGGGGGACATCAAGAAGGTGAGCGGCATGACGGCGCATTTCATCACGGAGAGGCCTCTGCCCGACGAAGCAGCCTCCGGCACGTTCAGCGGAAAGGTGAAGGGCGCAGAGAAGGGCAAGGTGACCGTCGAGGACGCCGCGTTCATGACCGTGGAGTTCGCCAACGGCGCGCTGGGATCATTCGAGGCCACCCGGTTCGCTCCCGGCCGCAAGAACTACAACTACTTCGAGATCTACGGCAGCAAGGGAAGCATCATCTTCGACCTGGAGCGGATGAACGAGCTGCAATTCTATTCGAACGAGGACCCGGCCAACGCGCAGGGCTTCCGCACCATCCTGGTCACCGAGGGCGTGCACGACTATATCTCCAACTGGTGGCCGCCCGGACATATCATCGGCTACGAGCACGAGTTCGTGCACGCGGTCGCGGACTTCCTCACCGCGGTGGACACGAAGACGAAGATCGAGCCGAACTTCTACGACGGCATGAAGGGGATGGAAGTACTGGAGGCGGGTCTGCGCTCCGCGGAGACGGGGAAGGTCGTGGAGCTCCCATGAAGGCGACACTCGTTCCCGTGCATTTCAGATCGGGGATGGATGAGGAGTTCAAGAAGCACCTCGCCATCGTGAAGGACCTCCTTTCCGAGGACGCGGAGGTCCTTTCCCCCGTCGCGTTGGGGGCGCGGCTGCCCGCGGCGGACGCCGTCGTGTTCCCCCAGCTCATCGGGGATGCCTTTTCCCAGCTCGCCGCGCTGAAGAAGATCACCTGTCCCGTGCTCGTGCTCACCTCCGATTTCGGAACGGTCAACATGTGGGACTGGGAGATCGTGACCTTCATGCAGTCCCTGGGCATGAAAGCGTTCACGCCGTACGACCTGGAGCAGACGCGCAGGATCTGCCGCGCGCTGGCCCTGAAGCGCGAGATGAACGAGGTGAAGTTCCTCGTCTTCCAGGACAGGCCCGGGATCGGCGGCGAGCAGCCGGAGATCTTCCAGCGGTTCTGGTGGTGGGAGGACAGGAGCGCGGAGCTGATCAGGGAGAAGTTCGGCATCCGGATCGTGAAGAAGAGCTTCAAGACTCTCGCCGAGCAGGCGAAGAAGATCGACAACGCGCAGGCGCAGGCAATCCTGAAAGACAGGCCTGTGCCGTTGCAGGGGTTGGGGGAGCGGCCGCTCAGCTCGGCGCTCAAGCTGTACCTCGCGGTGAAGCGCGAGGTCGAAGAGGACCCCTCGATCCAGGGCGCCGGCATCAACTGCCTCAACGAATCCGCGTTCTCCGACACCACGCCCTGCCTCGCATGGGACCTGCTCTACCAGGACCGCAGGCTCATCTGGGCCTGCGAGGCGGACACCCTTTCCCTGCTCACGATGTTCCTCCTGGAGCGCTCGCTCCGCGCGCCGATCATGATGAGCAACCTCTACCCGTTCCTCATGGGGGGCGCGGCGCTCAAGCACGAGAAGATCGACAAGTTCCCCGACGTGCCGGAGCCGGAGAACCACCTGCTGATGGTGCACTGCGGCTTCTTCGGCGTGGTGCCGCGGCCCTTCTGCGACTCGTGGACGCTCGCGCCCAAGGTGCTCGCCATCGTGGACGAAAACGCGCACGCCATGGACGCGCGCATGGCGGACGGGCCCGATGACGCTGGCCAAGCTGCACCCCGAGCTTTCGAGCATGCAGGTGATCGAGGGGGAGCTGGAGGGCTACGTCGCAGTATCCGGGCTCGGACTGCCGCAACGGCGCGCTGCTGAAGGTGAGGGACGGCCACGCGCTCATGAAGGCCTTCTATTCGCATCACTATTGCCTCATGACGGGACAACAGGCGGTGGACATCGAGAACGTCGCGCGCGTGATGAACGTGGGGGTGGATGTGCTGTGATGCCGCACCGACGTATTCGTCCGCGATTTTGTTTGACAACGACACGCGTGCGCGATATTCTGCGAGGGCTTTGCCTATGACTATCCTCAGCATGACGGGAATCAGCAAGAGCTTCTACGGCGTCGAGGTCCTGCACAAGGTCGATTTCTCCGTGGACAAGGGCGAGATCATGGGTCTCTGCGGGGAGAACGGGGCGGGCAAGTCGACGCTGATGAAGATCCTGTCCGGAATATACGCCGCAGGACGCGGGAGACATCGTCTTCAAGGGCAACGTCATCCGGCGCAATGCCACCCCCCTGGAGATGCAGCGCATGGGCGTTTCCATGATCCACCAGGAGCTGAATCTTCTCAACGAGCTCACCGTGGCCCAGAACATCTTCCTGTGCCGGGAACCCCGGGACGCCTCGGGACTGATCAACTTCGGCAAGATGAACGAGGACGCTGCCCGGATCCTGGCAAAGCTCGGTGAGAAGATAGATCCGAAGCGCAAGGTACGCGAGCTGAAGATCGCGCAGAAGCAGATGGTGGAGATCGCCAAGGCAATTTCCTTCAATGTCGAGCTTCTCGTCATGGACGAGCCGACCTCCGCCCTGACCGGCAGGGAAACGAAGATCCTTTTCGACCTCATCTCCAATTTGAGCGCGCAGGGGATCGCCGTCGTCTTCATCTCGCATCGACTGAAGGAGATATCCGACGTGTGCCACAAGGTGACCGTGCTGCGGGACGGCTATTTCGTGGCCACCAAGAATGTCTCCGAGGTGACGACAAAGCAGATCGCCACCCTGATGGTGGGACGGGACGTGCAGGAATCACAAGCGTCCAATTTCGCCGGGGACCCGGACGCGGTCGTGCTGGAAGTGAAGGACGTCTCGGACGACCTGCTGAAGGGCGTCGACTTCAAGGTGCGCAGGGGCGAGATCCTTGGATTCAGCGGGCTGATCGGGGCGGGCAGAAGCGAGCTGATGGAGGTCATCTTCGGTATTCGCAAGCCGCGCACGGGGTTCGTGTTCATCGAAGGAAAACCTGTCACCATCAGGAGCGCGATAGACGCAATCAAGGCCGACCTCGGATTCGTGACGGAAGACCGAAAGGAGACGGGGCTCGTCCTGTGCCGTGACATCACCGACAACGCGAATTATGTCACCTGGCTGAAGACGAGCGGGCTGTTCAAGGGCGGGAAGGCATCGGCGGCCAGTGCCCGGAAGATGATCGACCGGCTGGGGATACGCTGCAGCAGCCCTGCGCAGAATGTGAGCAACCTTTCCGGCGGCAACCAGCAGAAAGTGGCGCTGTCAAAGTGGCTCTTGTCCGGTGCCCAGGTGCTCGTTCTGGACGAGCCCACGCGCGGTGTCGACGTGGGCGCGCGGCAGGAAATCTACCAGATCATCAGGGAGCTGGCGGCGGAAGGCGTGGCCATCATCATCGTTTCCTCCGACCTGCCGGAGATCCTTAGCATCTGCGAGCGGGTCATCGTCATGCACGAGGGGAGAATCACGGGAACCCTCCTGGCCTCAGAGCTGAACGAAGCCAAGGTCATGTACTACGCGACAGACGTGTAAGCGGGAGAAGATCATGCAAGCCTTGGAAATACGATCGGACAACCGCGCACTGGACCTTCTCAAGAGCATCTGGCGCAACTACAGCGTCCTGGTGGTGTTTGTCGCCATCATCGGCATCTGCGGGATTGTCGCCCCGCGATTCCTGAATCCGGACAACCTCCTGAACATCCTGCGCAACACCTCGACAGTCGGCGCCATTGCCCTGGGCATGACATTCGTCATCATCGCGGGCGGAATAGACCTGTCCAGCGGTCCGGTCATGGCGACCGCCGGCGCCGTGCTCATCCTTCTGCAGAGGATGGTGAGCGCCGACGGCTCGCCGGCCATGCCGCTGTTTGTGCCTGTCCTTGCATGCCTCGCGGTGGCGACATCGTTCGGCTTCCTGAACGGGATCATCATCACCAAGGCGAAGCTCCCGCCCTTCATCGTCACCCTGGCGGTCGGCATCATGGCCCGTTCCCTGGTCATGTATTTCATGCGCGGAGCCACCGTCATGGGGAACAACATTCCCCAGTTCACCGGCATCGGCAACGGCTCGGTGTTCTCCATCCCCATTCCCTTCATCCTTGTGCGTGGGGGTGGCTATCATCTTCCATATCCTTCTCACACGGACGAAGTTCGGCACCTATGTCTTTGCGGTGGGCGGCAATGAGAACGCGGCGCGCTACTCGGGAATCAAGGTGGACCGGATACGGATTGCCACCTACATGATCGTGGGGTTGTGCACGGGCATGGCGGCGACAATCGAGATGTCGCGTATGGCGGCCGTGGCGGCGGCCACTTCCGGCAGCCAGTACGAGTTCGAGGCCATTACCGCCGTTATCGTCGGCGGGACGTCCCTCAGCGGCGGCAAGGGACGGCTCATCGGAAGTATTGTTGGCTTCATCATCCTGGGGATAGTCAACAATATGATGATCATGCTCAATATATCGCCCTATCTCTCCGGGGCCGTGAAGGGTGCGGTTATTCTCTTCGCGGTGCTCATGCAGAGACGGGAGCGGTAATGAGAACAAATCTTTTTCAAGGAGGAGCGTAATGAAAAGACGTGTTCTGATGCTGGTGGTGGCACTCGTGCTGCTGCCGGCCCTCGTGGTCTTTGCGAGCGGGACAGGAGAAGGCAAGGCGGGCGGAAAGGCCTTCCGCATCGCGGTGTCGCTGCCGCCGGCGAACAACGCCTGGCAGGCGAAGATGCTCGACTCGGTCAACGCCGAAGTGGCGAAGGACACGACGAACTTCGAGATCACCGTGAAGAACGCCGTCGACGACGCCGACCAGCTCAACCAGATGACGACGTTCAAGGCCGGCGGCTACGACATGATCCTGTGCCTCCCGGGCAACGGGACGCTCATGACCCCGATCTGCCAGGACATCTTCAAGTCCGGCACCAAGCTGCTGATCATTGACCGCCCCATCGAGGGCGACCAGTACACCACCTTCTACGGCGGTGACAACGCCCAGTGCGGCCGCAACGCGGCAAAGTACATCGGCGACCGTCTGAAGGGCACGGGACAGATTGCCATCCTCAGGAGCTACGTGGGGATCCCCATCGACCTCCAGCGCTACAATGGCTTCATGGAGGTGCTGAAGAAGGACTACCCGGGCATCAAGGTCGCTGGTCGAGGGCGACGGTGAGTTCAACCAGGAGGCGGGCCTGAAGGCAATGTCCAACATCCTGCCCGCCTACCCCAAGATCGACGCGATCTACTCCCAGGACGACGAGTCCGCAGTCGGCGCCCTGACTGCGATCAAGAACGCAAAGCGCACCGACATCCAGTTCGTGACGGGCATGGGCGGCTCGAAATCGGCCTTTGCCCGGATGACTGCCAAAGATCCCCTCTACGGCGCATCTATGTCGTATCTCCCCACCATGGGAGGACGCGCGCTTGCGATGGCGAAGCAGATCCTGCAGGGCAAAAAGTTCCCGAAGGACAACATTGAGCCGACGATTGTCGTTACGGCGGACAATGTCAGCAAGTACATGGACGAGGGATACTAAGCAATAACGTCGAATCCGACGCGGCGGGAGAGGGGCACCTGCCCTTCTCCCGCGCTTCTTTCAGAATGTTCAGGAATGCAATTGGCCGCGCAGCTCGGCCTGCGCATCCGCCGCCGTCATCAACCGTGCCAGCTTCCGCCCGAAAATATCGTACACGGCCTTCAGAATGTCCGGCCAGATCGTGGTGATGCCATCCGTGATCGCCGTCACGCGGTACTCTCTCGTGCTTGCCGCGTAGATGGTGGCTGCCACGCACAGATCCGCCAGCATGCCCGTCACCATCAGGTACCGGATATCCGCCGCGCGCAGCACAAGGTCCAGCGGCGTGCCATAGAACTTGTCCAGCCCGGGAGCGCGAATCACCACTTCTCCCGGGAGGGGCCGCAGCTCTTCCACCGTGTCAGGGGATTCGGCGCCTTTGGTCCCCGGTATGCTGTTGCTCGACGGCATGCCCCACCCGGTCGGCTGTCCCGGTTTCGCGGCACAGGTGCTCGGGGCCAAAGGGGTCTTTGCGGAGATTGGGGATCTCCGGCATCGGACACGAACTCCGTGAATACGACGGGGACGCGCGCGCCGCGGCAGAACTCGACGAGTCCCTTGACGACGGGCAGAATCTCAGCCGGCGGTCGGCACGTACAGCGACGAGCGCGGGTCCATGAAGCTCCGCTGCATGTCGATGACCAGGAGCGCGGTGCGCCCGGCATCCATGCGGTGCGTTTCCTGGATGCGCGCCATTTTCAGGGCAACGAGCTCATCGTGAGTGTGCATGGACACCGCCTCTCGCCTTACTCTACCGTTTTCAGCCAGCCGCCGTCCACGTAGTAGCTGGAGCCCACGCAATAGCTGGAACGGGGCGAGCAGAGGAACACGTAGAACCAGGCCAGCTCCTCCGGTGTCGCGAATCTGCCGATGGGCGCATTGTCTTTCGCGATCTTCTCCAGGTACTGGTCCACCGTGGTTCCCGTGCCCTGTGTCAGGATTCCCGCGGTTTTTTTCCAGTCCGGCGTGAGAATGAGCCCGGGGTTGACCACGTTGACGCGGATATTGTCCTTGATCAGCTCGTTCGCGAGGCATTTCGACATCATCACGAGCGCAGCCTTTGTCGTGTTGTAGATGGGCTCGTACCCGAGAGGCTGCTTCGCGCAGATCGAGGCCGTGTTGAGGATGACGCCGCCGCCCCTCTTCCGCATGCCCGGGACCATGGCGCGGGAGAGGCGGATCGCCGCCATGACGTGGAGATCCCAGAAATGGTTCCACTTTTCATCCGGGGCTTCCATGATCGTTTCAGACGTCCCCGTGCCGGCGTTGTTGATGAGGATATCGACGCCATCGAAGAATTCCCCGATCCTGGCTGCCGCGGCATCGACGTCTTCTTTTCGTGAGACATCGGCGGAGATGCCGAGGCTCCTCGCGCCGAATGCTCTTGCGATCTCCGACGCCTCGCGTTCCACTCGGGCCCTGTCACGCGCAATGAGGACGGTGTCCACTCCTTCCGATGCGAGTGACCTGGCAACCGCAAGACCGATACCCACGCTGCCGCCCGTAATGACGGCTCGCTTTCCCTTCAGCTCGAGGTTCATTGTTTTCCTCCTGGACAACGGTATTTCGCGTACACTCGTATGTCAATTAGCTAATGCTGTTTTAAAATATCGTTATAAAAGATATTGACAATTCACCTTCTCAGATTATAATCTGAGCCAGGATAAGGCGTGAATATAGCATGTGTTCTTGATAAAAAACAACGGAACGGGTATGAATGAAACAGCTACGCGTGAGGCCTGTAAAAGGGTGATCCTGGTCGGTCACTGACACCGGGCTGCGGCCGAGCCGATGGGTGTGGCGGAGGTTGCCATCAAAGCGCACAAGCAGAACAATATACGAGGCGTGCTGGCCCTGATACGGAGCCACGATACCTTTTCGGTGGCCGAAATATCTCATCAGATAAAGTTGAGCAAGACCACGGTGAAAAAGACAATCGACCTGCTCACCGCGATGAAGCTCGTCGTGTCGGCGGGCAAGGGCGAATCCACGGAAGAGGGCGGGAAGAAACCCGAGCTGTACCGCTTCAACCGCAATTTCGGATACGTGATCAGCCTCCATGTCACGCCGGACGCCATCATCGCAATGACGGCCGATCTCTGCGCGAACATCACCCATTACCAGAAGACCGAGGTCACACGCGAGCGGGAGCTGGGCTCTGTCCTGGACCTGCTCGTCGAAATCATCAGGGGCTTCACGGCCATGAAGGCGGGCGGCAGCGAAAAGCTCATCGGCATAGTGATTGCGCTCCCTGGGCTGGCCGACTCCACGAAGGGCATATCGATCTACTCGCCCCATTACCCTTCGTGGGGAAGGGACGTGCCCTTCACGAGTCTTCTTCGCGAGAAGCTGGGAGCCGGGCTACGACGTTCCCGTCTTCATCGACTGCGTCAACCGCTACCAGGCCATCGCGGAGCGTGAAAAGGGCGTGGCGGCCGGGCGGACAAATTTCATCATTATCGACGCGCTGAACGAGGGTCTGGGCTCGGGCATCGTCACCCACGGCGAGCTCATGCCCGGTTCACAGAGCCTGTCCGGGGAAATCGGGCACATGACGGTCAATCCGATAGACGGTCCCCTCTGCATCTGCGGCAACCGGGGCTGTTTCGAGGCGATGGTATCCGCCAAGAGGCTCCGGGCCCTGATAGGGGAGGCGCGCGCCCGCGGCGTGACATCCCTGCTCTTCTCGAACGGCATGTCCGACGATGTCCCGATCGATGCGGTCTGCGAGCTGGCGGACCGCGGTGACGCTTTCTGCACGGAGCTCATCGACGATGTGGCGCGGTGGTTCATCATCGGTCTGGGGAACATCATCATGGTGAACGATCCGGAGCTCATCGTCATTCAGGGGCTGTATGTGAAAGCGGGCATGAGCTTCCTGGGCAGGCTTCGGGAAGGCATCAAGCATATCGGTCTGCCGGACGTCGAAAAGAGGGTCAGCATCGAGTATTCGACTCTGGGCGAGGAACGCGGCGTGGTGGGCGGGGCGGCTTTTGCAATCGGAAATTTCTTTTCCAAGCGCCTTGTATTCAAGAATATCTAGCTCCTGGAAAAGCAGAGCGTCCTCGGCGCTCTGCTCATCGCCTGCGTCTTCCTGATTCGACCGGAGCAGGTCTCGATGATCAAGTAAAGGGGGTTCACGGACATGAGCACGGAAATGCTTTACCGCGAGCTGGGGAGCTCGGGGATCAAGGCGTCGGTTGTCGGTCTGGGAACGTTCGCCATCGGCGGATGGTTCTGGGGCGGCACGGATGAGAAGAAATCGATCCAGGCGATCCATGCAAGCCTGGATCAGGGCGTGAATCTCATCGACACAGCGCCCATCTACGGGTTTGGCACGGCGGAGGAGATCGTCGGCAAGGCCTTGAAGGGAAAGCGCGGCAAGGCCGTCATCGCCACGAAATGCGGGCTGCGGTGGGACACCGATAAAGGCGATTTCGACGGATATGCCGACGAGAAGTCCCCAAGCAAAACGCCTGCAAAGTACAAGATCCAAAGATACCTGGGAGCGGAGTCGATCAGGTACGAGGTCGAGCAGAGCCTGAGGCGGCTGGGGACCGACCATATCGATCTCTATCAGACGCACTGGCAGGAATCCACCACGCCGATCGAAGTCACGATGGAAGCCCTGGTGAAGCTCCGGCAGGAAGGCAAGATCCGCGCCATCGGCGTTTCGAACGTCACCGTGGATCAGCTGAAACGCTACGGCGCCGTGGCCTCTGCGCAGGAGAAGTTCAGCCTGCTGGACAGGGGCATCGTGAAGAAAGGGCTCGTGGATTACTGCGTGCGCGCAGGAATCGCCATCCTGAGCTATTTCACCATGGAGCAGGGGCTCCTCACCGGCGCGATGTCTCCCGAGCGGAGCTTCCTTGACGGCGATACGCGGAAGACCAACCCGCTGTTCAGCCCCGAGAGCATCCGCCGCGTGAATGCGATCGTTGCCGAGCTGCGGCCGTTTGCCGACACGTATAAGGCTACCGTTGCCCAGGTGCTGATTGCCCTCACGGCTCAGCAGACCGGCATCACGCACGTGCTGGTGGGCGCGCGGGATGCGGCCCAGGCAAAGGAGAATGCGGGCGGCGGTCATCTGCGGCTTGCGCCTGAAGACGTGCGCACGATGAACAGCATCGGGGACAGGCTGGCGGCGATACGGGATCAGAAATAGCGCGGAGGAGAAAACATGGATATCACGCAGGGCGCGTGGGGCAGGACCCGGGAGGGAGACGAGATCACCCGTTACACCATGACGAGCAGGAGCCGGGTCACGGTCCAGCTCATCAGCTACGGCGCCACTCTCTCCTCCGTGCAGTTTCCCGACAGGCAGGGGCGCGTCGGGGAGGTGACACTCGGGTTCGATGCGCTGGAGGGCTACCTCAACCCTCATCCCTATTTCGGCAGCACGATCGGCAGGGTGGCGAATCGAATCGGCAGGGGCAGGTTCAGCCTCGACGGCCGCGAATATCCGCTCTTCTGCAATGACGGGAGGAACCATCTCCACGGTGGAAAGAAGGGATTTGACAGGGCCGTCTGGTCATCCGCGTCGTTCCTTCGCGACGACAGGGCGGGGGTGAGCTTCTCCTACGCGAGCCCTGACGGGGAAGAGGGATATCCGGGCAACCTCGATGCCCGGGTCACCTATACGCTGGATGAGAGTGGAGTGCTGGAAGTCGTTTTCGAAGGCCGGACCGACAAGGCCACACCCGCCAATCTCTGCAACCATGCCTACTGGAACCTGAGAGGCGATGGAACGGGGGACATCAAGGACCACCGCCTGACTCTCTTCGCGGAGTCATACCTGCCCGTGGATGCAGAGCTCATCCCCACGGGGGAAATCCGCCCGGTAAAAGGCACCCCCCACGATTTCCGGCGGGAAAAGCCCATCGGCCAGGATCTGGAGAAAGCCGGCGGCGGCTATGACGAGTGCTTCGTGCTGGGCGGCCCGGTGAACGGACTGCGGCCCGTGGCCCGGGTGGTGGAGCCCACGACCGGAAGGGCAATGGAAATGTTCACCACGCAGCCCGGCGTGCAGCTCTACTCGGGGCACATGCTTGCGCCCATGACCGGCCGGGCCGGCAGGCGCTACGAGCCGTACGGCGCCTTTGCCCTGGAGACGGAAGGGTTCCCGGACGCGATCAACCAGGCGGGATTTCCCAGCGTGGTCCTCCGGCCGGGACAGAAATCGCTCGAGAAAATGCGGATTCGGTTTTTCACACAATGACCCATGCCCACAGGAGGAACGCGCGATGTACCAGACGATGAATCTTTCCCATGCGGAAGCGCAGGAGATGATTGCCGCAGTGCAGAAGAAGGTCGAAGCGGAGCACAAGGCCGCGGCCATTGCCGTGACGGATTCCCACGGTGAGCTGATTGCGTTTCTGCGCATGGACGGCTGCCACCTTCCGCCGCTCACCATTGCGATCAACAAGGCGTTCACGGCTGCGCGTGAGCGCAGGGAGTCCGGCGAAGTCGGCCAGGCTTCCCGCACCTACCCGTTTCCGATGACCAACTACGGTGACCTTCGCTATACCGGCTGGGCCGGTGGATTCCCAGTCCTGCACGAGGGAAAAGTGGTGGGTGCCATCGGCATCAGCGGGCTGGACGAGGAGCAGGAGGCCCGGTACGGCCGCATGGCGGTCGAGCTGGTGACGGGAAGATCGGGGCGGTGAGGAGAACGACCATGAAACAGGCAGTCATGACTTCGCCGGGGCAGATCGAGTTCAGGGACATCCCTGTTCCCGTGCCGGGCCCGACAGAGGTCCTTATCCGCATGAAAAGGATCGGAGTCTGCGGCTCCGACATCCACGTCTATCATGGAAAGCACGCGCTCACTCCCTACCCTGTCGTGCAGGGGCACGAGGTCTCCGGCATCGTGGAGAAAGCGGGCGGGAAGGTGCGCGGCATCGCGCCGGGAGACCTCGTCACGATCCAGCCCCAGGTGACATGCGGACAATGCTATCCCTGCACGCACGGGGCGTACCATATCTGCGACAACCTGAAGGTCATGGGCTTCCAGACGACCGGCGCGGGGTCCGAGCTCTTCGCGGTGGAGGCGAGCAAGGTGCTGAAGCTGCCTGCCCGCATGAACGCGGAGCACGGGGCAATGATCGAGCCGGTCGCCGTGGCGGTCCACGCGCTGGGCCGCGCGGGAGAGGTGAAAGGGAAGAATGTGCTCGTGCTCGGGGCAGGGCCCATCGGGAACCTCGTGGCCCAGGCGGCCAGGGGCATGGGCGCGGCAAAGGTCATGGTCACCGATGTGAGCGCGTTCCGGCTGGAAAAGGCGAGGGAATGCGGCGTGGACTTCTGCGTGGACACTTCAAGAGTCGACCTCGCCTCGGCCATACGGGAGCACTTCGGAGAATCGAAGGCCGACGTGATACTCGAATGCGTGGGCAGCCCGCAGACCATCCAGCAGGCAGTGGCGGTCGCGCGCAAGGGCACCGACATCATCGTCGTGGGTGTGTTCGGGGACAAGCCGACACTCGACATGGGGACCGTGCAGGACAGGGAGCTGCGCCTGATCGGCACCCTGATGTACCAGGAGCCGGATTGGAAGAAGGCGATCGAGCTCGTGGAAAAGGGCAGGATCAAGCTTCAGCCGCTCATCACCGACCATTTCGACTTTGCCGACTACAAGAAGGCGTACGAATACATAGACGCGCACCGCGAGCGCGCCATGAAGGTCATGATCGTTCTGGATAAATGAAGAACGCGATGCCGTGAGGCATCGCGTTTCTTGACGCTCTTCCGCGGGGCCCTCAGTTTCCCAGGACCTCGTCCACGATGATGAGCTTCAGCCGTCCCGGCTGCGATTCCCTGTTCAGCAGGAGGATCTTGTTCGCGGAGGTTTTCCAGCTTTCAGGCAGCCCGTACGCCTTGCGCGCCCGCTCGCTTTCCTTGGTGATGAGGTACTCGTCGATCCTCTTCATTCCCTGTTCCACGTCGGGAACGATTTTCTGGGCCCCCACGACCAGGATCACGGTCCCCCCGCCATAGGTGTAGGCGGGAAGCTGGCTTCCCGTGTTCGAGGCGACGATCACCGTGCCCGTCTCGGTCACCGCGTGCGCGCTGCCGACTGTGAAGTCCGGGCCCGCGCCGAGCTTCCGCATTTCCTTGCCGTTGGTCTGGGGATTCATTTTCGCGAAAGTGCCGCGGAGCGAGTTGAACCTGCCCGATTCGTTCAGCTCTTTTGCCAATCCGATGGTATCGAGGGTAATGGAGGTCATCGTGAGCACCTCGGAGCCCTCCGGTATCATCGAGAGGACCATTTTCTTCGCCTCTTCCGCGTTTGCCGCGTACAGGGTCTCGATGCTGTTCTCGTTCAGCGCTTTGAGCGTCTTGTCGATCGCGCTCCTGCTCGCCGCCGCATTCCATGCTTTCATCTGGGATCTCCTTGAAAAATCTATTTTACGTAACCAGGTTACTATAAGTAAGTTACTGAGAAAATTGCATATCGTCAAGTAAAAAGATATATTCACCACATGGAAAAGACGGGACGCGCGCTCCCCGCTCTCTGCCCTGTCGTGGAAAGGGCATTCGAAGTCCTGGGCAGGAAATGGGCAGGACTGATCGTGCGCGAGCTCTCGGCCGGGTCCCGGCACTTTTGCGAGCTGGAGAAGGGTATTCCCTCGGTGAGCGCGCGCATGCTGACGGAGCGCATCAAGGAGCTGGAAGCGGAAGGCATTGTCAGCCGAACCGTGCACACGGCCGCGCCGGTGCGCGTCACCTATGCTCTCACGGAGAAGGGCCGGGCCCTGATTCCCGTCATGCAGGGAATCGAGTCGTGGGCGCAGCGGTGGTCGAAGGTCCGAGGCGCTCAGGAGCCGGGCGGACCCGATTCCTGATTCCATCTCGCCCGTGCGGCGTTCCAGAGCACGTCCGCCGGTGGATCTGCAACAATCGTCAGCGGCTTTTTCTGCACCGGGTGGATGAATGAAACCTGCCGGGCATGCAGGTGGATGCCGCCCCCGGGATTGGATCGGGGCGCCCCGTATTTCAGGTCTCCCTTGACGTGACACCCTATGGCATGCAGCTGCGCTCTTATCTGATGGTGCCGCCCGGTATGCAGCTCGATGGCGAGCAGGTGATACCGCTCCAGGCTGAAAAGCAGCCGATAGGAAAGACTCGCCTCCCGCGCGTCGGCCCGGGGACCGGCAACCACGAACGATTTGTTTTTCACCGGGTCGCGCCTCAGCCAGTGCACGAGGGTGTCAGCGTCCCGGGGAGGCTTTTCCGCGACAATGGCCCAGTAGGTCTTCGCCACACCCCCCAGGCGGAATAGCTCGCTCAAACGCTGCAGCGCCTTCTCCGTGCGCGCGAACAGGACCACTCCGCTGGTCGGCCTGTCCAGCCTGTGGGGGATGCCGATGTACACGTTTCCGGTCTTGCCGTATTTCAGTCGAATGTAGTCGCGCACCTGATCGGCGAGGGTGACGTCCCCTGTCTTGTCCCCCTGGACGATGTCGGAAGGCTTCTTGTTCACGGCGATGATATGGTTGTCCTCGTAGAGAACCTGGAGCAGGGGCGGGTCCATCGGGATTTCCTGGTGTCGGTATAGCCCGTTTTCGAGAAAAAGGTCAGTATCGCGGTCACGGGGGTCCAGATGCTGACGTTGAAGAACGAGTCTCTGCGCGTGTCCGTGCTCGATCCTGTCGCCGACGGCGACCGTCTCGGCACCCGGTACTGCACGGGCGGGTCCATATTTCAGATCGAGGATACTGCCCGGGGCATCCTGCTGTCGGGCCCCACGTTCCCTGATTCGTACAATCTATTCGACGGACAGGGAGCACCGGACGCGTTCCAGCCCCACCTGGTGGTGGAGCAGGACCCTTCGGGAGTGCCCGCGCTGGTGCTCGGGATCGGCATCGGCCTCATCGATCCGAAAGCCAACGAGACGCGGGATCGCTGCACGTGGGATATCGGCGGGGGAGCGGGCATGCTGATCTTCCGCGCCACGCAGAAGGCAGGGCCCTGGAGCTTCAAGCTGGAGCGCAGGCTCATCCTGAGCGGGCGCACGCTGCGAAGCGAGACCGCGCTCCTCAACACGGGCTCCCGGCACGTTCCCTTCCAGTGGTATCCGCACCCGTTCTTTCCCCTGTTTCCGACGGGCGAGTGCTGCCGGGTGGGCATTCCCATCACCCTGCCGGATAATCCCGGCTACGAGCTTGCGGAGAACGGATTTCTCAGGATGAAGAACCTGCCCTGGACGGGGAACGAGAACCATTTCCAGCTCCTGGGCCATCGGGGAGACAGGCCGGTCTCATTCCTGCAGAAGCATCCGGTCACCAGCCTGGTGAGCGTGAGCTGCGACTACGTTCCGACGCGTCTTCCCGTCTGGGGCAACCCGCGCACGTTTTCCTTCGAGCCCTACTACGAGAGGAACCTGATCGTGGAGGACGAGGCGCGCTGGTCGATCACGTTCGATTTCTGACAGCGGCCGTCAGTCACTCTTGACGAACTTCAACGACAGCGAGTTCACGCAGTGGCGCGTGTCCTTTTTCGTGAATCCTTCCCCGAGAAACACGTGGCCCAGGTGGGCGCCGCAGCTCACACAGGTGATCTCCGTGCGGGAGCCGTCCGCATCCGGCGTGCGCCGGACCGCGCCGGGGATCTCGTCATCGAAGCTGGGCCAGCCGCAGTGGGAATCGAACTTGTCCTCGGACTTGTACAGCGGCGCCTCGCAGCGCCGGCATATGTAGGTCCCATTGCCCTTCGAAGTGACGTACTCTCCGCTGTACGGCATCTCGGTTCCCTTGTGCACGATGATTCTTTCCTCTTCAGGGGTCAGGGGGTTGAGCTTTGCATTCATGGCGAAAGAGAATTTCGATACCCCTGAAGGGCAAGTCAAGCGCCGCGGCAGCCGCATTCTGCTTCGGCGGGCGGTGGGAAGTCCGGCTGCGGACCGCAACTTCCGGGTGGCGCGCGCGCGCGCCCTCGTGTATCCTTTCTCCATGAGAACGAACAAATCCGCCGCGTACGGCGGCGCCATGACGGAGTGGTCACGGGATTATCGGCGCATCGAGCGGGCGATCAACTTCATTGAAGAGAACATCGACACCCGGCCCGACCTTGCCGCGGTGGCCCGCGTGGCCGGCTTGAGCGATTTCCATTTTCAGCGTCTTTTCAGCAGGATGGTGGGGATCAGCCCGAAGAGGTACGAGCAGTTCCTCACAAAAGAGGCGGCGAAGAAGCTGCTTGCCGGATCCGAGAGCCTGCTGGACGCCGCGTACGACGTCGGGCTCTCCGGTCCGGGAAGGCTGCACGATCTCTTTGTTTCCTGCGAGGCCGTGACTCCCGGGGAGTTCAAGAGCCGGGGGGAGGGTCTCACGATCGGATACGGCTTCCATCCCACGCCGTTCGGAGAGGCGATGCTTGCTTCCACCGACAAGGGCATCTGCGCGCTCTCTTTCACGGCAGAGGACAGCCGGGAGGAGGTCCTTGCCCGGCTTCGGGAAGAATGGGGAAACGCCCGGGTTGCGCCCGATCAGGACGGCACGGCGCGGATCATCGGGCGGATCTTCGCCGGCGCGGCCAGGGCCGGGGCCCCGCTCACCCTGTACCTGCGCGGGACGAACTTCCAGGTCAAGGTGTGGGAAGCCCTTCTTTCGATTCCTCCGGGCCGGCTCGCTACCTACGAGGATGTGGCGCGAAGGATCGGCGACCCGTCTGCCACGAGGGCGGTGGGGAGCGCCGTGGGGCGCAATCCCATTGCGTACATCATTCCCTGCCACCGCGTGATACGGAAGACAGGGGAGCTCGGGGGCTATCACTGGGGCATCGCCAGGAAGCGGCTGATCCTTGCATGGGAAGCTTCAAAGTTCGGCAGGGAGCCGGTGGAAGAGGCCGAAGAGAACGCGCCGTCAGAGACGGCGCGCGTGCGCGCAGGAGTCGGCGGGGGACGGACATGAAAGAGGTGCGATGGGAGCGGATGTTTCCCGACACGCTGGAGGCCGCGTTCGCCGAATGCCCCGTCGTGTACTTCCCCTACGGGATGATCGAGCCCCACGGACCGCAGAATGCCCTCGGCCTGGACGGGCTGAAAGCGCACGCGATTGCCTGCCGGGCCGCGCAGGAGCACGGCGGCATCGTCGCGCCGCCCGACTACTGGCACATCCACGAAATCGGCGGCTATGGTCTGTGGGCATCGCGGATGATCGGCGAGGTGGAGAGAAAATGGCTGAGCTCGGTTCCGCCCGCCGTACATTTCCGGAACCTCTGCTACCACGTCCGCGCGGCTGACGCTCTCGGTTTCCATGCGGCAATCCTCCTCACCGGCCACTACGGGCCGAACTGGCGCGACTTGAAGACCGTGATCGAGCTGCTCCAGCCGCACGTGGGCACCCGGCTCTTCGGGCTGCCAGATTTCGAGGCGAATGATCCGGGCTTCGACCGCGACGGGATGAGCAAGGCTGACCACGCCGGCAAGGTCGAGACCTCCCTGCTCATGGCGCTGGAGCCCTCGTGCAGCGACCTCAGCCGGCTGCCGCCCGCGACATCCTTCGACGACGGCGCAAAACCCGCCGGTACCCCCTGGGCAATGGGTCCTGATGCGGCCCTGTCGGACCGGCGCACCGGCGACCGCATGGTCGCGGACGAGGTTTCCTATCTCGGCACTTTGGCGCGCAAGCTGCTTGCCGATTACAAACGCCTGTCCCCGCGACATACTTTTCGCACCTTCGAGGATGTCGAGCGGGTCTGGAAAGCGGAGATTGCGCCGCGGATCGAAGACTTCGAGTGCGTAAAGCAGGATTTCGACGGCTCCGGTGACCGGGTCCCGGCGTCATCCGTCTGGAGCGAGAATCTTCGCAACCCGTCAGAATAGGCCAAATATTTGTCTTGACATCTTGTTTTGAGGGTGTTACAATATTAGAGTATTAGTCAATTAGTACACTAAATAGGAGGATTACTGTGATCCAAGTTAGAGACATGAGCTTCAGCTATTCGAGAGAGAAGCTTTTCTCCCACCTCGATCTGACTCTGGAACCCGGCAACATCTACGGTCTCCTTGGGAAAAACGGTGCCGGAAAAACAACGCTCCTGAAGCTGATCTCCGGGCTTCGTTACGCGCAGAGCGGAACCATCCGGGTTCTCGGGTACGATCCAGGAACCCGTCCCGTGCACCTGCTGGATGAAATATTCTCCGTTCCCGAGGAGCTCTTCATCCCGCCCCTGCTGCCCTCGACATACGTGAGCCTCTATGCGCCGTTCTATCCCCGGTTCGATCATGCGGAGCTCGCGCACCTGATGAAAGAGTTCGAGCTGGAGCAGGGTAAGAAGCTGTCCTCCCTCTCCTACGGCCAGAAGAAGAAGTTCGTGCTTGCATTCGGGCTCGCGTCGGGCTGCAAGGTGCTCCTCCTGGACGAGCCGACCAATGGGCTGGACATACCTTCCAAGGGCCAGTTCCGCAAGCTGCTCACCCGGGCAACCCGGGAGGATCGGATCATACTGATCTCCACGCACCAGGTGCGGGACATGGAAAACCTGATCGACCCGCTCATCGTGCTCGACCAGGGCAGGATCATCTTCCAGCAGCCGATGAGCGAGGTCACACGGAGACTCACCGCGCACCTGCAAGCCGCCGAGCCTGCCGGCGACGGCATTCTCTACTCGGACCGCACCATAGGCGGCTGGGTCGTGGTCACCGTCAATACCGGAGGCGAAGAGACGCGCCTGGACCTGGAGACCCTGTTCAACACGGTGATCGGAAATCCCGATCGGGTGGACGCGATTTTCCGCGCGCAGGCCGCGGGGGTGACGGAGGTGCCCCGTGCATAAAACCATCAGACTCGAAGGAACCTTCAACCCGCGGAGACTCTACCTGCTCCTGCGCCGGGACCTTGCCCATGGGTACCGGGCCGTTCTGATCGCCATGGCCGCGGTCGGGGGGGTCCTCATCGTTTTCTCTTTCCTGTCGATGCTGGGCAGGCCCGGGCAGGACTTCTACACGCCGTTCTACGTCGGTCTCCTGTTCCTCGGTGGGTTCCTGTTCTCGAGCAGCGTGTTCAAGGAAATGCATCAGCAGGGGTCAGGTCCCTTCTACCTGACCCTGCCCGGTACGTCCCTGGAGAAGCTGGTGAGCAAGCTCTTCGTCACTTCCGTGGGCTATGCCGCGGCAATCCTCGTCTTCATGACAGGGGCTTCGGCGGTGAGCGAGCTGATCAACAGGGCGGTCTTCGGCGCCGGCCACGCATGGTTCAACCCTCTCAGCCTGCCGAACCTCAAGAGCGCAGCGGTCTATCTGGTCTGCCAGAGCGTCTTCCTGCTCGGATCGGTGTGGTTCCGCAAGGTGGTCTTTCTGAAGATCCTGCTTGCCGAGAGTATCGTGTTCGTGGGCCTGGCGATCATCGCCGCCGTCACCTTCCGCATTGCGTTCTGGGGTCTCTTCACGGGCGGCCACCTGAGGCCGGAGGTGATCCAGATATTCTCCCAGGGATTCGGGAGCTTCACGGTGAACGGCAAGGCGGCCGAAGCTCTCAACCGCGGCTCGCAGGTATTCCTCACGATCGTGCGCGTGCTCTTCTGGGCGGCGCTCGCGCCGGTCTGCTGGGTGGCAGCGTACTTCCGGCTTCAGGAAACCGAGGTCTAGGATGGAGTTCCGCGAGAGCCAGGCCATCTATCTGCAGATCGCGGATATGGTGTGCGAAAACGTGTTGAGCGGCTCCTGGAAGCCGGGTGACCGTGTGCCTGCCATTCGGGAGCTCGCGGAGAGCATCGAGGTCAACCCCAACACTGTCGTGCGCGCGTATTCTTTTCTGCAAGAGCACGGCATCATCCACAACCAGCGCGGAATCGGATACTTTGTCGCAGAGAATGCCCGCGAGATCACACGGGACCTGGAAAGGAAGCGGTTTCTCGGCAGCGAGCTTCCGCGGGTCTTCAGGACCATGAAGCTGCTGG
Organism: uncultured Spirochaetota bacterium; assembly: GCA_963734545.1. Classification (GTDB taxonomy): domain Bacteria; phylum Spirochaetota; class Spirochaetia; order SZUA-6; family Fen-1364; genus Fen-1364. The sequence goes on from CAVTHO010000006.1 coordinate 205,123, forward strand.
ACATCGATATCGACGAACTGCGGAGGCTGTACGAAATGGAGGCAAAGTGATGAAAAAAAGCATGACCGTTCTGCTCGTTGCCATCGGGATCGTCGTTGCGCTGATCGTCGCGTACGCCGTTTTCGCGCGCGTGAACATCGGCGGGCTGCTCACCGGAGCGAGCGTGTGACCTGATGGGGGGAGGCTTCGGCCTCCCCGTCTTCGAGGCGCAGCGCGCCTCCATTCTTGCCAGAGCCCGCACCTTCCTTGTATTCTCCTCCTGCCTATGAAACCGAGAAACCACGCGAAATTGCTCGCCGCGCTGGCGGAGGAGTACAGCCGCCGCTCGCCACGCTCGTCAGCTCTCAATCAGGAGGCGCTGAAGCACCTCGTGGACGGCGGGAGCCACTCCATACGTCTCGTGAAGCCTTTTCCGCCGCGCATCGTCTCGGCAAAGGGCGCCTACGTGACGGACGAGGACGGGCACCGGATCCTGGATTTCTGGCAGGGCCACCACGCGAACATCCTCGGCCACAATCCGCCCGTGATCACGGAGGAGCTCGCGCGCGCGTTCGCTTCGGGCTGCGGCCTGCAGACCGGCTTCACGGACGCCGCTGCAGGTGCAGACCGCGGAGATACTCTGTGCCAGAACGGGCGCTGAGAAGGTCCGCTTCACCTCCAGCGGTTCACTGGCCACCATGTACGCGATCCTCCTTTCCCGCGCGTTCACCGGAAGAGAAAGGGTGATGAAGGTCGGCGGCGGCTGGCACGGCGCCCAGCCGTGGGGGCTCGTCGGCGTGGACTACCACGCGGAGAACCGCCACAGCTTCGAGCAGACGGAGAGCAGGGGACTTCCCAGCGCGGTGGCGGACCAGGTGATCGTGACCGGATTCAACGACACGGCCATGCTGGAGGAGCAGTTCAAGAAGCACGGCGGACGGGTGGCCTGCTTCATATTCGAGCCGTTCATGGGCTCGGGCGGCTGTCTGCCGGCCGAGCCGGGAGTTTCTCGCCGCCGCGCGCGCGCTGACCCGGAAGCACGGCGCGCTTCTCATCTTCGACGAGGTGATATCGGGCTTCCGGTTCTGCGCGGGCAGCTCCTCGCGGCTTTTCGGCGTGCAGCCCGACCTCGCCACTTTCGCGAAGATCATGGGCGGCGGGATGCCCGTTGCCGCGGTCGCGGGCAGGGCGGATGTCATGCAGCTTGCCGGACGGGGAGGAGGAGTGAAGTTCTCGGGCGGCACCTACTCCTGCCACCCCGCCTCCCTGCTCGCTTCGCGCGTAATGATGGAGCACCTCGTGGCAGAGGAGCGGCAGGTGTACCCGCTGATCGCCCGGCAGGGGGAGAAGGCCCGGCGCACGGTCGAGGAGGCGTTCCGCGCGGAAGGGATTCACGCGACCTGCACGGGAGACGGGAACGACGCCCTGCCGGACAGCTCCCTGGCCGCCGTGCATTTCCCTTATGACGCGAAGACAGCGTGCAACGCTCCCGAGCAGACACGCAATCCCGAAGTCTGCGACGTGGAGCTCTCCGACACCGTGCTGCAGCTCGCGCTGCTGCTGGAGGACGTGTTCGTCATGCATGGGCTCGGTTCCGTCTCCGCCGCGCACACCGAGGAGGACATCGCCCTGCTGGGCGATGCGTGCCGGAGGGCGGGGCGGCGGATCGCGTCATTCCTTTGATCACCTGCAGCCGTGAACAGGGCGAGCGGCTCGGCCGCGCGGTGCGCTTTCGTACCGTGACCCTCGCTTCGGGGGACCCCCTTTCCCAGCCCGGCTACGGCGAGTTTCGCGGCTTCGAGGAGTTTCTCCGCCGGGAGTTTCCCCGCGCGTCCCAGGCGCTGCGATGGGAAGCCCCCAGTCCCCTTGCATTGCTCCTCACCTGGGAGCCGGCTGATTCGGAGAAGACGCAGCCCGCCGTCCTCCTGTACGCGCATTATGACGTGGTTCCCGCCGGCATCGACGCCGGCTGGTCGCACCCTCCGTTTTCCGGTGACCTGGCCGACGGTTTCGTCTGGGGCCGGGGAACCCTGGATGACAAGGGCACCCTGCTCGGGATCCTGGAGGCGACCGAAGGGCTGCTCGCGGAGGGCTTTCGTCCGCGCCGGACAATCCTTCTTGCATTCGGCGGTGACGAGGAGACGAGCGGCCGGCTCGGGGCGGCGGCAATCGCCGGTGCCCTTGCCGCGCGCGGGGTGCGTCTCTCCTGCGTCCTGGACGAAGGCTCGGTCATCAGCGAGCGCGTCATGCCTTTCATTCGGCCGGCCCGTGGCCATGGTCGGAGTGGCGGAAAAGGGATTCGCGAACGTCGAGATCGTCGTGGAAGGCAGGGCCGGCCACGCCTCCATGCCGGGCAGGGGGACCTCGGCCGGGGCGCTCGCGGCCGTTGTGGCGGCGATCGAGCGCCGGCGTTTTCCCGCGCGGCTCACGCCCACTGTCCTGCGGTTCTTCCGCGCCCTCGCGCCCCACGCGGGCGGTCTTCCGGGTCTTGGCCTGAGGTTCCTGCGCCCCCTCTGGCCGCTCCTCCGCCGCAGGCTCTCCGCCGAACGGTCGATGGATGCGCTGGTCCGTACCACGCAGGCGGTGACGATCCTGCGTGCCGGTGAAAAGGAGAATGTCATCCCGCACGAGTCCCGGGCCGTGATCAATCTGCGGCTGCTTCCGGGTGACTCCTCGCAGTCCGCGCTGGCGCGCATAGAAAAGATCGCCCGCCGCAGCCTTCCACGGGGTTTCACCCTGCGGGCGGCATTCCTCGAAGGCACGACGAGGAGCGAGCCGGTTCCCGAGACCCGGCCGGACCCGTCCCTCTGGAAAGTCATCGACGAATCCATACACGAAGTCTGCCCGCCCGCAATAGTGGCGCCGTTCCTCGTGGTCGTGTACACTGACTCGCGAAAGTTTGTCGACCTGACCGCGTGCATCGTGCGCCTGCTTCCGATTGTTCTCGGTTCCGAGGAGCTGGCCAGGATCCACGCATTCGACGAACGGATATCGCTGGAAAACTACGGCCGCATGATACGCTTCTACGGGACCTTCATCCGCGGAGCGGGGAGCGCCCTGACGTGAAAGCAGTGTACGGTTTTCTCAAGTCGGTCCGGCTGACGATCGTGCTCGTCCTCGTGATTGCGGCGCTTTCCCTGGTCGCCTCCCTCGTTCCCCAGGGCAGACCCGATGCGTGGTATGGGTCGCACTACCCCCCGGCCCTCTCCGACCTTATCCGGTTCGCGGGTCTTCCCCGGTTTTTCAGCTCAGTCGGTTTTCTCGCTCCTGCCTTTCTTCTCACGTTGAACCTGGCAGTGTGCGCCGTTGACAGGATGATCCGCCGGGTGAAGAACAAGGCGAAACCGCGCTACGGACCCGACCTCGTTCACCTCGGGCTTCTCGTCCTCATTGCGGGGGGACTGGTAACGGCACTCGGACGGCAGGAGACCACGTGGTCCCTCGCCGTGGGGGAGGATGCCGCTCTCAGCTCTACCTACGCGCTGCACCTGCTGTCCCTGCAGTTTCTGAAATACGACAACGGAGCCCCGAAGGAATGGACCTCGACCGTGCGTGTCACCCGCGACGGAAATGTTGAAATCCCCTCTTTTCCCATCCGGGTGAACCAGCCGCTGCGCCTCAAGGGTCTCAGCGTCTACCAGGCGGCGTGGGAGCTGCAGGGCACCCTGGACCTGCGGGAGGCCGGGGGAGAGGCGGTGACCGCAACCACCGGGCAGGGCTTCCCCCTTGGCGACTCGTTCTGGTACTTCGCGGAAGCGCAGAAGACCCGGGACGCATGGAGCATCGTTGCCGTGGAATACAAGGGCAGGGAGATGAGGCCTGTCTCCACGCGCGAGCTGCGGGCGGGAGACGTGCTCGGTCCCTACACTGTGACGGGCATAACGGCCCGGGAGATCACCGGGCTGAAGGCGGTAAGTGATCCGGGTTTTGCGCCGTTTCTGGCCGCGCTGGGGATTATTGTTCTCGGGCTCTGCCTGACATTTATCCAATCGCGGTACGGGAGTACCCGTTCGGCGAGTACGCCGTACCCCGCGGATTCTGCGCCGCGGGACCCCGCGGAGTCGGGTGAGGCCGCGACATGACCGCAACCCTCGGTCTCCTCTGCATTGCCCTTGCCGCGGTCCTGCAGGCGGGCTTCCTCCTGAGGCGTGAAAACCGCCGCGACCCGGTCTCTCACTGGCTGCTCCTTGCCGCCGCGCTCCTGCTCTTTGCCACCCTCGCGCAGAGGAGCTTCCGGATAAGCTTCGTCGCCGTCACGAACACCTACGAGTCGCTGGTGTTTTTCTCCGCGGCAATCTGCGTGGTGCTCTTCGGTCTGCGTCTTGCGCCTCAGAACGCAGGGGCATGTCGCCGTTCGTGATGTTCGGCGCCACATTCGTGTGTCTCGCGCTCCTGATGCTTTCCTCTTCACCCCTGGCGCCCCGGGACATCCAGCCGCCCATCCCCGCCCTCCAGTCCTTCTGGCTCGTCCTGCACGTCACGTTCTCCTTCATCGGAGAGGCTTTCTTCGTCGTGAGCTTCGTCGCTGCCATCGGCCTTCCTGGCCGCGCGGAACGAGGACCGGCGCGCCGACATGGACCGGCTGATGGCCACCTCCATCGGCATCGGGTACCCGATCTTCACGGCGGGAGCGCTCGTCTTCGGAGCCATCTGGGCGGAGACGGCGTGGGGAAGCTGGTGGAGCTGGGATCCCAAGGAGATCTGGGCGCTGATCACGTGGCTGATCTATACCGCCTACCTGCATACGCGCCTCGTGCGGAAGATGCGCGGCAGGGTCTCGGCCGTGCTCGTCATCGTGGGGTTCCTCGCCACGCTGTTCACTTTTTTCGGCGTGAACTTCCTGCTCTCCGGGCTGCACAGCTACGGCTGAGACCGCGCCGCCTGCTCGAAAAGCTTCTCCAGCGCTTCGTTCGTTGGTCACCGCACGCCGCGACCACTTCCCGCGCCCACGCGACGTATTCCCGCTTTCTCCGCGCGCTCCACCCCACGGGAGGGCTCTCGGCGATGGAGCGAAGATTGGCGATCTTGTCCGCGATCTTGATCATCCGCGCACGGCGCGATTTCTTCGGGGCGCTCTCCACCTGCTGTCTCTTGCGCGATCTCCCGGTCCAGGCGGGTGTCGTCCGTGACCTCGACGACGAGCGACGCGACATCATCCCCGAAAGCCTCGGCCAGCTCCTCGCGGTGTCGTGTCCGTGTCTTCTATCGTGTCATGCAGGAGTCCGGCCATGACCAGGGCAGGGTCGGCGCCGTCGGTGGCCTCGGCAAGGAGCAGCGCCACCTCGGTGAGATGATTGACGTAGGGCTCCGCCTTCAGGCCCTTGCGCCGCTGCCCCGCGTGCCGGCGCGCGGCGAAATCCAGGGCCCGGGCGATACCGACGATCCCGTTCATGCGTCTCTCAGGGCCGCAGGGAGCCGCTGAACCGCCGGTTTTCCAGGAGCGTGTGGTCGATCGACCCAGTCCTTCAGGAACTCCACGATTGTCTGCAGGGCGTCCACCGGCGCGTTCTCCAGCGTACTTGTGGAAGCCTTCCACCTTTCTCAGGAACTCCGCGTGCTCGCGCAGGGCCGCGTCGTAGCCCCGCGCCGGGTCGCCGCGCGGAGAGGGTCTCTTCATACTGCAGGTGCGTGCGCGCCAGGTCGACAAGGCTGTCCACCGTGTCCCGTCACGTCCCCCGCGGGTTCGCGGCCCTCGGCCACCGCCGCGAGGCTGTCGATCAGCTCGAAGAGCACGCGGTGCTGCTCGTCGATGTCGGGAATGCCCACCACGTAGGAGTCGTTCCATTCGAACCTGACCTCGGCGCGGAAGCTCTTCAGCCTCCGTTCGTACGTCTCCATCAGCTTCCACTGCACGACGGGAATGTCCTCCAGGACTTCCGCGGGGATCGCGTACGTGACGGAGTCCAGCAGCGCGCGGGCCTCGAAGAGGTGATGTACCCTTCCTCCCGGCCCGGCCTCGGGGGACGGCGGAACCGCTGCTGCCAGTCCGCCGGGCAGCTCCCTGCGCGCCGCGCATCATCGTCTCTTCCCCGAAGAAGCCGCCCGGCTTCAGGTTCTCGATGGAGTGCGCGCCCAGGAAAACGGTCACGAGCCCCTCGGCCAGGAGGATGATCTCCGCCGCGGCCCCGGGGCGCGAGCACATCGTCCTCCTTGACCACGCGCTTCTCCATGGCGCGCGCGATCCGGGTCTGGACGGGGAGCGAGACCATCTCCCCGAACAGCCAGGTGCCCTGGAGGAATCTGCCTGTTGGCATGGACCTGCCGCAGGGAGTCCGTCAAGCCCCGCGCGGGCCAGGAACTCCGCATGAGAGCGTCGTGCGGGATGCGCAGGGCGGTGACATTGCTCAGGGCCCGGCAGGTTCGGCAGGGACCTGCGATCCGGAAGACCCTTCCAGCTCTCCGATCAGGCCGCCTGCGGACATCACGGTGCGCACGTCCGGTACGGGAGTCGTCGAGCTCCACCAGACCGCTCAGGATGAGGTAGAGGTCCTCGCACGGGCGCGTCGGCCCGCATGGATGAGGTCATCGGGGAGAGAAGCTGACACGCGGGCAGTTGACCAGCATGCCCGATCTCCCGCGCGGATGCGCCCGGGGAAATACGCGCGCAGCACACTGCTGCCCGCCCTGCAGCAGGTAGTCGCATGCCCGAGCTGTGCAAGGACGTCCTGCTGGCCGAACGCGGCGCAGGACGCCGATCTTTTTCTGCGCATCGGTCAGGGGAGCGGAGGTGTGGCTGAGGAAGATCTTCCGCGATGGCGTCGCCGATGAAATCCTCCGCCTTGCCGTGGATCAGCCCGCCGCCGATGTCGATCTTCTTCACGTTCACCGGCTGTGAGCATTTTCCGCGTGAACGCCTCGTAGAAGGCCCGCGAGATTCCGTTCTTCGCGGATCCGTCGGTGACCATCTTCTTCAGCACCTCGAAGGAGCTGATGTCCGCCAGGTGCGCGTAGGTCCGGTACCCGCTTCTCCCAGAGCGGCGCGGAAGAAGAAGACGGTCGTCTCCACGGGGTGCGGGGAGAATACGGGCATGACCTCCAGCCCCTCCAGCGCGGTCCATGCGTCCAGCGCCAGGTCATGCGGCTCGAAGTACTGGTAGAACGTGGCCTCGTTCCTCCCGGTGAGCGCGGCGTACTTCTTCACCACGCTGGCCCGCACCGGCGCCGTGGCGATAGTAGGCAATGCGATGGTCCGTGCGCACGAGGGAGGTGAGCCCGGCAAAATGATCGTCGTGCGCGTGGGTGTGGAAGATGCCGGCCATCTCGTTGATGCTGATGCCCAGCGCGGTGAGCGTGTACTGGATGCCCGGACCCGCGTCGACGAGGTAGACCCGGCCCTGGAAGCAGAGGATGCTCCCCATGCAGGGACGCGTGACGTCCCACCCGTCGCCTTCGCCGACGTGCACGACGGAGAAGTACTTCCCGGCGCACGTCCTGGAACGCAAGCTGGTAGGTGGGCGAGTATTCCTCCGTGTCCCCGAGGTTGAGGTCCACCGCGACCGAGTCACCGCCATAGATGAACTCGTACTTGGTTGAAGCCCTTGCGCCGCGCACGAACACCCCGTCACGCAGCTCCACGGCCGGGGTGTCCACGACGCGGAGGTCCAGGAGGTCCTCCGTGCGGCGGATGTTGTCGAAGGCGAACCATCTCTTGATCCGCAGCATGTCCCGGGCCAGCGCCTCCGGGACACCCGACTCCATGATCTCCGCGAGGGACGCGAGGCCGTAGGTGCCGCGGTAGATGTAGCTGCTCTGGCTCTTCACCTGGTCTTCGAGCCCGATCAGCATGGGCTTGCGCCCCGTGTTGTTCGGATGGTCGGGGAGGATCATGCCCTGCAGGTACAGCATCTGGAGCACCGGAAACTCGGCGAGGTTGGAGAAGCTGCTCTTCTGGATCGTGGTGTCCGAGAGGAGGATCGCATTGGGTCCCGTCTGGGCCATGACGCCGTTCTTCTCCCGGTCCACGATGAGCCCCGCCTTCGTCAGATGCTTGACGATGTCGGCCGGACACCCGCAGAGGACGAAGAGGTCCGCCTCCGGGATTTCCACCCAGTAGACGCCGTTCGTCACACGCTGCTTCTGCATCCGATGTCCATCCGTTTCCCCTTCAGAAGGGATAGAACGAGAGGGCCGTGTCGAACAGGGCGGCGACGTTCTCCGGCGGGGTACCTGCCTGGATCCAGTGCGACGGGCCGAGGATGTAGCCCCCGCCGCGCCCCAGCACGGTGATCCTCTCCTCCACTTCGCGGCGCACCTCCTCCGGGCTGCCGAAGGGAAGCGTGGTCTGCACGCTCACCCCGCCCTCGAAGCACAGCCTGTTCCCGTATTCGTCCTTCAGCCGGACCGGGTCCATGTTGTCCGCGCTGAACTGGAGGGCCTGCAGCACGTCGATCCCCATGTCGACGAGCCCTCCCACCGCGTCCATGATGGAGCCGTCCGTGTGATAGATGATTTTCGCGCCCCGCTCATGGATCGCGTCGTTCAGCCTGCGGTGGTAGGGCTTGAGCAGGCGCTCCCACCTGTCGTACGGCATGAGAAGCCCGCGCTGGTCGCCGATGTCGTCCGCGGTGAATACGAGGTCGATCTGGCCGGGCGCCGCTTCGAGCATCCGCGTGAAGAAGGCCACGTAGAAGTCGGTCACGCGGCGCATGATCGCGTGCACGAGCTCCTCCTCCGTCATCAGGTCCATGAGCATCTGCTCGAAGCCGCGCATGTACCACGACGTCTCGAAGATGTTGCCGTTGCTCACCATGATGCAGCTGTCCGCCCGGGCCCGGGCAGCCGCGATTGCCGCCGGAAGGCCTTCGTAGTCGAACCACGCGGGGTCCGGCCACCGGTGCCGGTCGAGATTCGCCGGCGTCCACTCGCCGGCGAGCGGATAACGGGAGATCTCGTTGTAGCTTCCCGACCCGTAGCTCACGTCCCGGCGCGTCACCCCCCAGATGTCGGTGTCCGGGGGAAGCGGCGGGCCGATGTAGCGCGGGCTCACCTCCACGATGTCCACGATCGGGGACAGGTACTGCGCTGCGCCGACGCCTCTCTCTTTCGAGAGCCAGTCATCAAGGGCGCGCCAGGCGGGCGGGTTGATGCCGGCGCAGACCAGGCCGATCGGGATCCTGTCGGTCTGCTGGTGGTCCAATGCGAGTCTCACACGTTCGCGGGGCGACAGGACCTGCCGGCGATGCATCCGCGCCAGTGTATCCCGACTCGGCTCTGGTCCACAAGAAGACAACCGCCGCCGCGGGCCGATGATCAAAAAAGCATTCCTGCCGATACTTGTAGCAAACGGGTGCGCGCATGAACTTCCGCTTCGTCCGCCTCATCAGTGACTCGCGGGAAGACCTTCTCAAGGGCCGCACGATCTCTCTCCACGAGCTGCACACCCTCAGGGAACGACGCGGCGAAATGATCGCGGCCGTCGACGCGGCGAGCTCCGCCCTGCTCGGCTGGATCGGCGTCTACCCGGACCGGGACGAAGGCGGTCACCTGTTTCACCTCGCCGATATCGATGTGCTCCCCGTGCATCGGGAGGAGGGAATCGATGCCGCGCTCATGCAGGAGGCAGGCAGGTTCATGCGGAAGCACAGGGTGTCGCGGCTGACATTCGGCACCAGCCCGCTTCTCACCGGCAACGCCGCCCTGTACATCACCCGGTTCGGCACGCGCTACAAGTGGAGAGAAGGGACCCGGACGCCCGAGGGAAGGCCGTGGCCTTACGTGTCGTGCGAGTGCGACTTCGACGACCCGGTTGCGCGCCCCCTCGACCTGCGCACGGACGAGGTGGTCCCGCGGAGCGTCATTGACTGGGAGGGGACACGGCCCCTGCCGCGAAAGAAAGTCGTCTACTCCGGCCCGCTCTCCGTGCTTCTCCCCGAGCTCACGCGCGACTCACTCGTCGAGGCAGACACGCGTGATCCCTCGTTCCTCCCCACCCTCTACCAGGTATTCCACGCGTTGTTCCTCCACGGCTACGATTTCGCGTGGTTCGACCGGCTTGCACCGTCGGCAGCTCCCTCCGATGGTCCGCGCTGCTACTACATCATGAAGAGAGTACTGGCACTCTGACCCTCGCGAAACTGCGCGGGCGACCGTGCAGCTGCACGGAGTACCGTGCAAGGATTGCACAGCCGGGGAGAATCAGGATAGTATCTGCCCCATGGATACGCCCCAGACAGTCGAGTTGACGCGCAGCGAGCGCGAGCTCCTCCTGAACATCCTTCACATCGCACCGGAAGTCGAAAAGAAGATCATTTCCTCGCGCATCACGGGCAACAGGTTTCACATCGAGTTCACCCCCAAGGACATGGAGGGTCTGTTGAACGGCCTGGCTTCCGAGATCAATGCCACCAGCGACCGCACGATGGCCAGGGCCTACGAGGACCTCCGACAGAAGCTGGAAAAGATCGAGGGACACTGGCGAGGCCGGGCTGCCGCGGGGAGGGGAGCGGCTGATGCAGGAATATTCTCAGACGATTCTGGTCCTTGCGCTGCTCACCGCGGCCGCGGTGACGGCGTTGATCCTGGTGCTGGCGGCATGGCTGATGGACCGGCGGCGCAGCCACGTGAGGATCGAGCGCCTGATTCAGGAGCAGGAGCAGGGGCTCGCCGATGCCCGCAAAGAGAGCGTGGAGAAGAGCAGGAGCTCCCTGAAGGGACAGATCGCGGAGCAGATGGCCCCGCTCCTGCCCGGATTCCGGTACCTGCCGGCGGACGCGCGCTTCCTCGGCGATCCGATAGACTACGTGGTATTCAACGGATACACCGGTGTGCGCGACGAACGCGCCCGGGTCGACTCGCTGGAAATCGTCCTGCTGGAAGTCAAGCAGGGCGGATCAGCGCTGTCGGGATTTCAGAAAGCCATTGCGGCGGCGATCCAGGCGGGCAGGGTGCGGTTCGAAGTGTGCCGCGTCCTGCCGGATGGATCCATCGGGACCGAGACCTGGCGTCAGCGGAGAGCCGGAGGCCTGGCCCTCGAATGAAAACCCTCATTGCCTGCGGACAATTCGCGCCCCTGCCGGGGGACATCAGCGGGAATATCGCGCGCATGGGCGGACTGGCCCGCGATGCCGCGCGGCTGGGCGCCCGCGTGCTCGTGCTTCCCGAGCTCTGCCTCTGCGGCTACCCGGAGCCCGGTGAGGCAGCGGCGCGGGCTGTTCCGGCGGACGGTCCCGAGATCAGCCGCGTCGCGGCGCATGCCCGGGAGACGGGAGTCGCGCTGTGCTTCGGGTTCGTCGAACGATCCCCTGACGGACGGCTCTGCAACAGCATGGCCTTTGTGGGCGGCCAGGACGGTCCGCGCACCGTGTACCGCAAAGTACACCTGTGGACAACGGAAAGGGCGTGGGCTGTTCCCGGGGAAAGCTTCCCGAGCTTCGACCTCGGCCCCCTGCGCCTGGGGATGTGGATCTGCTACGACACCCGGTTTCCCGAGGGGGCGCGCCGCCTGGCCCTCTCCGGGGCCACTCTCTGCCTCGTGGGTTCCGCCTGGTTCGGGCCCGCGGACGAGTGGGAGCTCGCGCTCCGTGCACGCGCCATGGATAACGGGATATTCGTGGCCGGCGCGGCCGTGCAGGGCTCCTCAGGCGCTCTGCCGTTTCATGGGGCGAGCCTCATCATCGACCCGCATGGACGGGTCCTTGCCCGCGCCCGCGCGGACCATGACGACCTGATCGCCGCCGAGTACGATGACGAGGCGGTGAAGACATTCCGCGCGCGCCTGCCACTCCTCGATGATCGTCGCCCCGCCACATATGCGTAGGGTCCTCCAGGAGAGCGATCTTGCCGGTCCTCTCTATGCGCACCTGGCGGACCTCGGGTACACGGTCCGCAGCGAAGTCAAAGACTGCGACATCGCCGCCGTCAAGGGCGAGGATCTCCTCATCATCGAGCTGAAGAAGACGCTGAACCTGCCGCTCCTCGTCCAGGCGGTCCGCCGGCAGCGAATGACCGATTCTGTCTACGTGGCGATCCCGCGGCCTTCCAACAAGTGGAAGTGGTGGAAGGAGAGCCGCGGCGCCCAGCACCTCCTGCGCAGGCTGGAGCTGGGCCTCATCCTGGTTTCACTGGACGCCGGCAAGCCTCCCGTGGAAATCGTTTTTCATCCGCTGCCTTTTGCGCGGAAGAAGCGCGGCACGTCACGCCGGGCCGTCCTGGAGGAGATCGCGCACAGGACCGCGGACTACAACCGGGCGGGAAGCACGCGCACGAAGCTCGCCACCGCCTACCGGGAGAATGCCATCCATATCGCCTGCTGTCTTCTCGTGCACGGCAAATCCACCCCGGCCGAGCTCCGCGCCCGGGGGACGGGACCCAAGACACTCTCGATACTGCACTTCAATGCATACGGCTGGTTCGAACGGGTGGCGCATGCCGTGTACGATCTCTCCGCCCACGGCAAGGCCGACCTCGCCAGCTGGCCCGCGCTCAGGAAGAAGTACCTTGCGGCCGCGAGGCGGGGTCCCGCGCGCGTCCGGGCAGAACCTCCCTGGATTGAATACTCCCCGGTGAGGGGGTATTCTTGAACGCAAGGAGACCGAGGTGACGTTTCAGCGCGTGGAAGGAACCGACAAGGGGCGGATCGTGCTCTATTCCCTGAGCACCTGCATGTGGTGCCGCATGGCGAAGAATCTGCTGCACGACCTGGGCATTGGCTACGAGTACATCGACGTGGACTCCCTCCAGGCCGAGGAAAAAGACGCGGTGAAGAAGGAAATCAAGAAATGGAACCCCGACGGGTCCTATCCCACGATCGTCATCAATGACAAGGAATGCGTTTCCGGCTTCGACGAGGCCGAGATCAGGGAGAAGATCAAGTGAGCGGCGCGACGGACCGACCCTCCGAAGTGACGCCGGAAGAGGTCGAGCGCGTGTTCCAGAAGCTCGACCAGGAAGCGGAGAGCGCGGGATATCACCTGAATCCCGACAAGAAGTTCACCCTCGGGCTGATCGAGGGGATGCTGGTCAACGAGCGCAGGTACGGCTACTGGGCCTGCCCGTGCCGGCTCGCCTCCGGGAAGAAATCCGAGGACCTCGATATCATCTGCCCCTGCGACTATCGAGACGCCGACCTGTCGGAGTACGGGGCCTGTTTCTGCGCGCTGTACGTTTCCCAGGAAGTCGTGGACGGCACGCGCAAAGTGCGGCGAATCCCCGAAAGGCGGCCTGCTGAAAAGATGAGCGCCGCGGCCGAGCCGCCCGCGGAAAGCTCGGGCCCGGGGCCTGCCGGGGGAAAACAAGGCGCGCGGGACACGACGCCCGCGGAAGGTCCCGCCGGCTCGGAAAGTCCGGCGGGCACGGCGCCGTCCCGCTCCGCGGAGCTGCGGTACCCCGTGTGGAGATGCAGAGTCTGCGGCTATCTCTGTGCGCGGGACGGACCGCCCGAGGTGTGCCCGATCTGCAGGGCCAGGAAGGAACGTTTCGAAAGATTCTTATGACGGGGGTCCGCCGTGAGGGGGATCCCGCTCCAATGAAGGAGAGAGAATCTCCGCGGCCCCCTGGTCCTTTTCTATGAGCGCCGCAATGCGGCCCTCGGAGGACCCTGCGCCGGCCCCGTGCACCATGTTCACGAGCTCCGCGAACATCGCCTTGTCCGTCAACCTGCGCAGAAAAGGAAAATCCTGCCTCAGCACGCGATAGCCCCAGACGGCGTCGAGCTTCATGCTCGTCGTGCGCGAGTTGCCGCGGATGCCGCTCGAGAGGCTGCGCAGGCGCCGGTACTCCCTGTCGATGGCGCGGCTCACTTTCCGCCCCGCAATGCGCCGCACCACGTCCATGCGCACCAGCTCCATCTTGCGGTCGAGGTTCGTTCCGCTCTTGAAGGAGACGGCGACGGGGATGGGGACGAGCATCTCCCCGTCCGCCGTGTAGCCGGTCATCCCTTCCGTGTAGTAGCCCTTTTCCAGGAGCACCGGTGTCGAGCGGGGAAAGAATCGAAGCTTCCTGTAGTCCTCCACGCGCTCCTGGACCCGGCGGATCTCCTCCTGGAGCGCGCGGGCGCCGGGACTCTGCGCCAGCCTCATTTTCAGATCGGGCAGGAGCTCGTTCTCCATGTAGAAGATCGCCTGCGAGAGCGGCAGCTTCATGTTCTGCGCCGCGTAGGTCACCTCCTCGCCTTCCTCGATCCCGTAGGGCGGTTTTTCAGGATTCTCACGGACCATCACGGGGAAGAGAAAGAGAAGCAGCTTCCGCACGACGGGCGGATAGCGCTCCAGCTCGAGGGGCGGGTAGCGGTCGTCCTCCCCCGTGTATTTGCGGATCGCCGCCACGATGCTCCGGGAAAGAACGCGGCTCTTTCTCGCGTCCGTCTGCCGTGATTCCATGAAGCCCCCGCCGCCGGCAAGGAGAAACTGCTCGAGCAGGTTCCTGACGTTTGCGTACAGCGGGTTGGCCTGGACGATCCCCTTCTGGTCCTCGGAGATGTTTTCCGCGAGGAGGCCCTCCACGAGCCGCAGCGCGGAAAGGGATTTCTCCGTGATCATCTCTGCCAGGCTCTGCCGCGCCGCCGGGTCTGCCCTGCCCGTGATGCGCTTCAGGAGCTGCAGGCACAGGGAAAGCCGGGTCCCGGCAAGCGAGAGCACCAGGTCGATGTCGTGCAGCCCCGAGAGGCTCTCCTCCATCCCCCGCACCGCATTGGCGAGACGTGATTCCTCCTCGAGCAGGGCGCGAGTCTCGATGGACAGTAGATCTTGAAGGGAGGTGCTCATGGCCGGGGCTTTCCCCCTGCAAATATACGGCGGCCGTGACGCTTTTCCAAGTCAGTGATCCATACTATAGTGGCCGGGCATGGAGGATCACCTCGTCGAGGCAGGCCGCCCGCGCAGAACATTCGCGGCCCTGGCTTATCCCAATTACCGGCTGTGGTTTTTCGGCCAAATGACGTCGCTCGCCGGCACCTGGATGCAGTCCACCGCCCAGGGCTACCTCGTCTACCAGCTCACGCGCTCGACGGTGTACCTCGGCTACGTGGGGTTCGCATCCGGCATCGCGACCTGGGTGTTCACGCTGTACGGCGGGGTCCTCGCGGACAGGGTGCCGCGGCGCGGGCTGCTCGTCGTCACCCAGGCCTTCAGCATGCTGCTCGCATTCGTGCTCTCCGCGCTCACATTCACGCGTCTCGTGATGCCCTGGCACATCATTGTTCTCGCTTTCAGCCTCGGGGTGGTGAACGCATTCGACGCGCCGGCGCGCCAGTCATTCGTCCTGGAAATGGTCGACCGGCCGGTGCTGACGAATGCCATCGCCCTGAACTCGACGATGTTCAATGCGGCCATGGCTTTCGGCCCTGCCATCGGCGGCATCACCTATGCGCTTTTCGGGCCCGGTTGGTGTTTTGCCATCAACGGCCTGTCTTTCGTCGCGGTGATCGTGGCGCTCGCCTCCATGAGGCTGGCGCGCTGGGTCCCGCCCCCGGCACGGGCCTCCGCCTTCGCCGAGATGCGGGAGGGTTTTCGCGCCGTCGTGACCGACAGGAGGATACTGGCCATCATCTGCCTCCTCTGCTCGGTGAGCCTTTTCGGCATGTCCTTCGTGACCCTGATCCCCGCGTGGGCCGTGCAGGTCCTCGGCGGCGACGCCACCACGAACGGCTTTCTTCTTTCGGCGCGAGGCGTGGGGGCGCTTGCCGCCGCCCTCATGATCGCGACACTGGCGCATCGCAGATTCAAGGGCCGGCTCATGACGGCGGCGAGCATTGCATTTCCGATCGCCCTCGCGGTCTTCTCCTTCGTGCGCTCCCTCGTGCTCTCCCTCCTCATACTCGTGGTGGTCGGCGCCGTCAACATCACGATCAACATCCTCGCCAATGCCCTCGTGCAGACCATGGTCCCGGACGCGGTGCGCGGCCGGGTCATGGCAATCTACATGCTCTCGTTCCTCGGTTTCATGCCGATCGGGGCGCTGCTCGCCGGGACCGTGGCCAGCGCGGCAGGCGTCCACCTCACCGTGACCGCCAGCGCGGCGTGCACGCTCGCCTGCGCGCTCCTCGTGGCCCGCGCGGTTCCCTCGCTGCGGAAGGCCGCCTAGATGCGCTGGTTCGATTCGGTGGTCCTGGGGGCGATACGGGACCTGATGCGGGCGGCGCGCGAAAACTATGGCGTCGACCCCGTCGCGTTCCTCGTCATCTACCTCGTGTCGGCGCCGTTCTTCTATTTCTCGATTTTTCGCATGGTGCGCGCGCTCGCCAAGGGGCTCCGGAGGGAGATCATGGTCTGGAGCACGGTCTTCCTTGCCGCCACCGCCGCGCCGTTCCTCTACGTGCTTTTCTTCGGCCGAAACCTGCCCTGGTGGGTTTACGTCGTGATTGCTCTTCTCATCGGACAGGGGGTCTATTCGCTCGTGCGAAGGCTGACGAAAAAGACGCCGGACAGTCCCTGACAGGCTGCCGAGGCCCTGCATCCCTTCAGCGCCCGCTTAGTCCTTCGCTGCCTCGATCTCCAGCCTCACCATACGGACGACAATGTCGCCCTGCGCGTCGCCGGGGTGCAGAAGGGCGTACCGGCCCGCTGCCTCGCGGATGAACTCTTCGCGCCTCTCCGCGGGGAGTCTCGAGGTATACGGCATCCACGTGGTGCGGATCCAGCCGGCGAGTCCCTCGGTCCCTCTCTGCACCATGTCTTTCGGCAGAAGCTCGGCGCGCCATAGACTGAGCCCCGCCTCGCGGCACCATGCGTCGTAGAGCTCCGGACCATAGAAGCTCCACGGGAACTCAAAATCCCGGAAAAACTCGCGCCAGGGGGCGGACTCGATCATGGTGCGCGCAACGGCGAATATCTCTTCTCCGTTTCCTCTCCCCCCCAGCTGGAAGAGAAGACGGCCGCGCGGCTTCAAGCTGCGTGCCACGCTTTGCAGCACTGCCCGATGGTCCTTCACCCAGTGCAGGGTTGCGTTGGAGAAGGCGATATCGAACTCGTCCTGGAACCCGAGCTCCCGCGCGTCACGGAGAAGAAAGGAAAGGTTGCCCTGCGCCGCGGGGGGAAACGCGGAGCGGGCCTTCCGTATCATGTCTTCCGAGCTGTCGATGCCGACTACCGCGCCCCGGGGGACCATGCGCGCCAGCTCCGCGCTCACCTTGCCGTCCCCGCACCCGATGTCCAGAATAGATTCGCGGCCCTCGATGTCGAGCTTTCTGAACAGTTCCCGGGCCCAGCCATGCTGCGCAGCGGAGCTCTTCGCGTACTCCTCCGCGTCCCAGCGGACCCGGTCCGCGCCTTCCCCCATGACCCTATGCACTCCGCATTGCAATCGCCCGGACGCCCTCAACGAGCTTTTCGATCTCGGAGTAGGTGTTGTAGTGCGCGGCGCCCACGCGCACCATGCCGCCGATGCCCTCGAGGCCAAGGCGCGTGGTGACTTCGAGCGCATAGTAGTTCCCATCTGCCGCGTAGATCCCCGCCTTGTCCAGCTCCTCGCAGATCCGGCGCGGCTGCCAGCCGTCGAGGGTGAAGGAGTACGTCGGCGCGCGGCTGTCCATGCGCCGCGAATCGGTGATCCCGTGGATCCGCAGACCCTTGATCGAGGAGAGCCCTTCCTTCATCGCCCTGCTGAGCCCTGCTTCGTACTCCCGGATGGCGTCCATCCCGGCCCGGAGGGCCGCCTTCCTGCCCGCGGACCCGGGCACGGTGCCGAAGCGCCTGCCCAGCCATTCCAGGTATTCCATTGCGCCGCCGACGCCGGCAATCGACTCGAAGCTCTGCGTGCCGGTCTCCCATTTGTCCGGCGGAGAGTTGCCGGCTGGTCTCACCTTGTACGCGGAAAGACGCTCCATGAGCGCGTGCCGTCCCCAGAGGACGCCGACGTGGGGGCCGAAGAATTTGTAGGCGGAGCAGGCAAGGAGATCACAGCCGATTGCCGCGGCATCGATCGGTCCGTGCGGGGCGTAATGCACCGCATCCACGAAGAACAGCGCGCCGGCATCGTGCGCGATTCGCGCTGCCGCGGCGACGGGATTGATGGTGCCAGTGGCGTTGGACGCCATTCCCACGGCAACGAGCTTCGTGCGCTTCGTGACCTGGCGGCCGAGCTCTTCCGCGGACCACGTGCAGTCCGCGGGGTCGAAATCCACCCACCGCACCGTGCATCCCCGGTCCCGGGCCATCAGGACCCACGGCGAGACATTGGCATCGTGGTCCAGCCGGGTCACCACGATCTCGTCGCCCGGGGAGAGCTCGGAGGAGAGACAGCGCGAGATATGGAGGGTGAGGGACGTCATGTTCTGGCCGAAGGAGATCTCCTCGGGCCGCGCCGCGCCGAGGAAGTCCGCGAGGGCCGCGCGCGTCTCGTGTACCATCGCGTCGGATTCCCGGCTCGCCCGGTGCGCGCCGCCGTGATTGGCGTTTCGATGCACGAGGTAGTCCTGCATGCGGGACATCGCTTCTCCGGCGATCTGGGTCCCGGCAGGATTGTCGAAGAAGATCGGCGCGGCTCCGCCGTGATTGAGCGGGTCCAGCGCGGGAAAATGAGGACGTACGACAGCGGGATCGAGCATGTTGGATATCTCCCTGGCGTGCATGATAGAAGAATAGCGCACGCGCGGAAAGCGGTCTCTGCGCGGGCACGCCGATCCGCGGAATACGCGCGTACGCGTTCCTTGCACTCCCGCACGCTTACCGGCTATAGTCGCCGGATGGAGAGCATGAAAAGATCCGTCACGTGCGGCGCACTGCGCGCATCCGACGAAGGCAGGACGATCACCCTCAACGGCTGGGTGCACCGGCACCGCGACCATGGCGGCATCAGGTTTTTCGACATCCGCGACCGTTACGGCCTTACCCAGGTGGTGGTGAATGCCGACGCGCCCGCCGAGCTGCGCGCGGCCAGCGAGGAGCTGAAGTTCGAGTACTGTGTCGCGGTGGAGGGCACGGTGCATGCGCGGCCTCCCGCCATGGCCAATCCGCACATGCCGACCGGCGAGATCGAGGTGCACGCGTCAAGGATCGTTATCCTCAGCCGCTGCGACGTGCTTCCCTTCATGATCGATGAAAAGGCGGACGCGCGCGAGGACACACGATTCAAGTACCGCTACCTGGACCTCCGCACCGGTGCCATGCAGCGCAATATCGCGCTTCGCCACAGGGCGGCGCTCGCCACCCGCGAGTACCTTTCCGCCCGCGGCTTCTTCGAGATCGAGACGCCGATGTTCATCAAGTCCACACCCGAAGGCGCCCGGGACTACCTGGTTCCTTCCCGTCTGAACCCGGGAAAGTTCTACGCTCTCCCGCAGTCTCCCCAGCTCTACAAGCAGATCCTCATGGTCTCGGGCTTCGACAGGTACTTCCAGATTGCGCGCTGCTTCCGGGACGAGGACGCGCGCGGGGACCGGCAGCCCGAGTTCACCCAGATCGACATCGAGATGAGCTTCGTGTCGCGCGAAGACGTGTTCGAGCTGGTCGAGGGGCTCTTCCTGAACATTTTCACGAAATCCATCGGCCGGGAAATCACCGTTCCCTTCCCGCGCATTTCGTACGACGACGCGATGAATCTCTACGGATCGGACAAGCCCGATCTTCGATTCGATCTGAAGATGCAGGATTTCGGGGCCTTTGCCAAGCAGGGCGGATTCGAGGTCTTCAAGAAGGTCATGGAAGGCGGCGGTGTCGTGAAGGCGCTCGTTGCCCCCGGCTGCGGGGAGTACTCGCGCAAGCAGATCACGGACCTGGAGGCGGTGGCCAAGGTGTACGGGGCCGCCGGTCTTGCGTGGATGAAGGTGACGGATGCGGGGCTGGAAGGCGGCATTTCCAAGTTCTATGGGGAACAGGCCGCGGCAATCCGCACGGCGCTCGGGGCCCGGCCGGGAGACTTGGTCCTCATGGTGGGGGCGGACTTCCGCAAGGCCTGCCTCTCCCTCGGCGCGGTGCGCGTACAGCTCGGCAAGGACCTGAAGCTCGCCGAATCCGGCGACTTCAAGTTCTGCTGGATCATCGACTTCCCCTTGTTCGAGTGGAACGAGGAGGGCAGGAAGTGGGACCCGGCGCACCACATGTTTACGATGCCCCAGGAGAGGTTCCTGGCGGACTTCGAGAAGAGGCCCGCGGAAGTAAAGGGCGACCTGTACGACCTGGTGTGCAACGGGGTGGAGCTCGCGTCGGGCTCCATCAGGATCCACGACCCCGAGCTGCAGAAGCGCATCTTCAGGTTCCTCGGCATCTCCGACGAGCAGGCGCGAGCAGCGCTTCGGCTTTCTGCTGGAGGCCTTCCGCTACGGGCCGCCCCCGCACGGGGGCATCGCGCCCGGGTTCGATCGTCTCGTTGCCATGATGGCGGGTGAGTCCACGATCCGCGAGGTCATCCCGTTCCCGAAGAACACCCTCGGCCAGTGCCCCATGGATGACTCACCCTCGGCAGTGGACCCGAAACAGCTCGAGGAGCTGCACATCCGGATCATCGAAAAGAAGGAGTAAGAGGCCGGGCCCCGGCAGACGGGACGTCAGCCCGGCGCGTTACTCTTTTTCAGTATCTCCACGACGACCTGCGCAATGACGTCTATGAGGGCCGGGTCCACGTCCTCCAGGACGGGCCTTGACCTGCCCCATCCCTGCTGCTCACGGACCTTGTACAGCTCGGAGACTTCGCTCGTGCTCAGGGGCTTGGGCTCCCCGAGGATGCGCGTGACGAGCCGCACCCGGGCGTACATCTCGAGCACTTCCATGCGGTAGTAGGCCTGCATCACGTCCGCGCCGACGGTGAGCGCCCCGTGATTGGACAGGAGCAGCGCCTCGCAGTCGGGAATCTCCTTGACCACGGCGTCCGGTATCTCCTGCGTGGTGGGGGTGCCGTATTCGGCGAATCCTATCTTCCCGAGCCCGAAGACCACCTCGGGGAGTATCACGTCCTGGTCGAGCCGGATGCGGCACGCGGCAAATCCGGTGGCTGCCGGAGGGTGGGCGTGCACGATGGCCAGCACGTCCGGTCTTGCCCCGTACACGGCGAGGTGCATCCTGGTTTCCGAGCTGGGCTTGCGGTCCCCGCTGATGACACGCCCCTGCATGTCCACCTTCAGGATCTGCGCGGGGGTGACATCGCCTTTGTTCATACTTGTCGGAGTGATGAGCAGCTCGTCCCTGGAGAGCCGCACGCTTATGTTGCCGTCATTCGAGGCAACGAAGAACCTTTCGCAGAGCCGCCTGCCGGCCTCCACGATCTGACGTCTGGCTTCCTCTTCCTGCATGCCGGGCATTGTACCAGAAAAGTGGCCCGCGATCCTCCGGCGGCGTCAGGCGGTTGCGCCTGGCAGCCCCTCCCAGTAGTGGAGTAGATCACGGGCCGAAAGATTGTTACTTAATTATCAATTAGTAGAGATAGTTGACCATAAAATTACATTTGTCAAGTTATTATTGCAATTTTATTATCACTATTTGTATGAAAATGTTGATTTTTCTCATCTATTGAGATATTCTACCCGGGCCCAGGAAACAACGGCAAATGCCTACGAGCAAAAGACGGGAGCGGCTTTCCCAGATACTCGGGATGCTCGAGCAGACGCGCGGCGCCACCATCGGGGATCTTTCCGAAAGGCTCGGCGTGTCCGAGATGACGATCAGGCGTGACCTCGAGCTGCTCACGAGCGACAACAAGGCAACATTGGTGCGCGCCGGCGCAATTCCCGCGACGCACGCCGGCTATGCCCTGTCAGATCCACGGGCCGCCGGGGCGTCGGAGAAGATGCGAATAGGCAGGAAGGCGGCATCTCTTGTGGAAAAGAACGATGTCGTGATCATCGACTCGGGGTCCACCACGGAATGGCTTGCACGGAGCCTTCCACCGGACCTGCCCGTGACGATACTGTGTTTTGCGCTGAACATCCTGCTGGGGGCCGGCAGGGGCAGGGAGCGTGCGATTGTGCTGGCAGGGGGAGTCATGCAGCAGGACAGGCTGGTCTTTACGAGCCCGGAGGGGGTCGACCTTGTCCGCCGCTATCGGGCCCACAAGGCTTTTCTCTCCGCCGACGGCGCGAACCTCTCTCTCGGCGTGACCTGCGCGGACGGAGCCGAGGCGGAGCTGAAGAAGGCCGCCATGGCCTCCTCCCAGTCGCGCATCCTTCTGGCGGATTCCCGCAAGCTCGGCAGGGTGAGCCCCTCGTGGTTCGCGAACCTGAAGGATTTCGACGCGGTCATCACGGACACGGGCATCACCCTCGAATACGTGGAGATCTTCCGCACGCTGGGCGTCGCGCTGCACGTGGTCTGAGCGCGCGGCACCGGGGGTCAGCCTTTCAGGGCGGCATGGATGACCTGCGCCTGCACGCGGAGGTCCTCTGTCTCCTTGGTCCAGAACGCCTCGCTTCCCCATTCGGGAAAGCTCTCACGGAACCAGTAATCCGCCCGCTGGCGCGCCCGCCAGGCCAGGAAGTAGATCATGCGCATGAATCGAAGAGGCTCGATCAGCGTCAGCGTCTCCCGATCGAAGGGGGCGAACTGTTCGTAGCCCTCCAGCAGCAGCGCGAGCTCCCGCCTGCTTTCCGAGGCGTAGCCGGGCAGCACGAGCCAGATGTCCTGCACCGGCGGTCCCATCATCATGTCGTCGAAATCGATGAGCACGAGGCCCTGTCCGGCCCGGTCGATGATGTTGCCGCGGTGGCAGTCGCCGTGAATCCTGCGCAGGGCCAGGCCGTCGAACAGGGGAGCGGCGGCCTGGAGCGTGGCATCGCAGACGGCCTTGAACTCGTCCCGGCATTCCGGATGCACCAGCTCGTCGGCAAGGAGCTCCTCCACGAAGCCTGCCGTGAGTCCCTGCGGCGTGCAGACCGCGCGCTGCGAGGCGGGCCTGCGGGCCGCGGCGACATGGCACCTTCCCAGGAGCGCCCCGAGCCGGCGCAGGTCCTCGTCGGACTCCGGCTCGTAGGTGCGGCCGCCGGTTCTCGGAAACAGCGCGAAGAGGAACGACTGCCCGTCCGGCTGGTCCGGCTTCGTTTCCCGGAGAGTGCCGCCGTCGGCGGCAGGCAGAGGCGCGATGACAGGGACCTCTGCCTCCGCGCAGTCGAGCAGGAACCGGTGCTCGTCGAGAACGCCATCCCGGCTCCAGCGCCCGGGACGATAGAACTTTGCCACGTAACGAGCGCCGTCCTCCCCGCGTATTCCGTACACGCGGTTGACATAGCTGGGATATGCCTCCAGGGTGCCGTCCAGTGGGAGGGCATACGCGTCTTCCACCGCGCGCACCACGGCACCGGGGGAAAGCGACTCGAACGAGCCCGCGACCATCTCTGCCTCCCTGCGAGGGGGACTATATATGCTCGCGCACCATGAGGATAGGCCGGCAAATCCATCGGCTGCGGTGGCGGGGCCCTTGCATATCCGTCGATATTCTGCCAGAACGTGTGGACCGTGATTACCGTCAGCAATCTCGTTCTCTCCTTCGGCAGCCGCTTCCTTTTCAAGGACGTCAATCTCAAGTTCACTCCGGGCAACTGTTACGGGATCATAGGGGCGAACGGGTCCGGCAAATCCTCGTTTCTCAAGATCCTTTCCGGCGAGCTCGAACCGGACAAGGGCGAAATCAGCGTGGGAGCGGGCAAGCGGATGTCCGTCCTGAGCCAGGACCATTTCGCCTTCGAGGAATACAAGGTACGGGACACCGTCATCATGGGGTCCCCGCGGCTCCATGCCGTCGGGCAGGAGAGGGAGGCGCTGTACGCGAAAGCGGATTTCACCGACGCGGACGGCATGCGCGCGAGCGAGCTGGAAGCGGAGTTCGGCGAGCTGGGCGGCTGGGAGGCGGAGGCCCAGGCCGCGACCCTCATGGCAGGGCTGGGCGTGCCGGAAGCTTTTCACCAAAAGCTCATGCAGGAGGTGGACGAAGGGGTCAAGGTGCGTGTGCTCCTTGCCCAGGCGCTTTTCGGGAACCCCGACATCCTACTCCTGGACGAGCCCACCAACGGTCTGGACCTCGCCTCGATCTCCTGGCTGGAAGAGTTCCTCATCGAGTTCCCCAACATCGTCATTGTCGTCTCGCATGACCGGCATTTCCTCAACGCGGTCTGCACCCACATCTGCGACATAGACTTCGGGCAGGTGCGCATGTATGCCGGCAACTACGACTTCTGGTTCCGCATCAACCAGATCCTCGCCCTGCAGCAGAAGGACGAAAGGAAGAGGCGGGAGGAAAAGGTCAAGGATCTCAAGGAGTTCATCATGCGCTTTGCGGCGAATGTCTCCAAGAGCAGGCAGGCCACCTCGCGCAAGAAGATCCTTGAAAAGCTCGAAGTGGATGACTATGTGCCCTCCAGCCGGCGTTTTCCCTATGTGGCCTTCAAGCCCGCCCGCGATGTGGGCAACAATGTCCTGGCGGTTGCCGGTCTTTCGAAGACACTCGAGGGCAAGCCGGTGCTGGCCGCCCTGGACCTTACAGTCAACAAAGGGGACAAGATCGCCTTTGTCGGCCACGAGCACCTTGCCAAGACGGCGCTTTTCCGGATCATCGCCGGGGAGGAAAAACCCGACGCGGGCACCTTTGCCTGGGGCCAGACCATCGCCTGGTCGTATTTTCCCCGGGAAAACGCGGCACTGTTCGACTCGGATCTCTCGCTCCTGAACTGGCTCGCGCAGTACAGCAACAGTGACGACGCGACATTCCTCCGCTCGTTCCTCGGCCGCATGCTTTTCTCCGGCGACGAGGCGCTGAAGCCCGTGCGGGTTCTCTCCGGCGGCGAGCGGGTGCGGTGCGTGCTGGCCCGGCTCATGCTTTCCGGGGCAAACTGCCTGATTCTCGACGAGCCGACGAACCATCTCGACCTGGAAGCCATCGAGGCGCTCAACGACGGTCTGGTCGACTTCACCGGCGTGATGCTCTTCACCAGTCATGACCATCAGTTCGTCACGTCGATCGCGAACCGGATCATCGAGATCTGCCCGGGCGGCGTCATCGATCGGCGCATGAGTTTCGACGACTACCTGGAGGACAAGAAGATCTCCGCGCTTCGCGACAGCTACTACCATGGACACGTCATCGCCGAGATCTGAGCCGGCCCTTCCGGCGCGTGAGGGACGCGTGAACCTGTCGAAACCAGTCACGGAAATCATCCCGCGGCGCTTTTCCTGCCGGACGTACCGCGAGGCTCCCCTCGAGGAGGCGCAGCGCAGGACGCTCGCTGATGCGGCGGAAGCCATGCGCGAAGGCCCGCGGGGCACGCCGGTGCGTTTTCGACTGATCGCTTCGACCGGGGAAGACGCCGAGGCGCTCCGAGGCCTGGGGACCTACGGATTCGTCAGGGGCGCGAGCGGGTTCATCGTCGGGGCAGCGGCCGCGGGTGACGCCTGGCTCGAGGACTACGGCCACGCCTTGGAAATGCTCGTCCTGCTCGCAACAGATCTCGGCCTCGGCACCTGCTGGCTCGGCGGCTCGTTCACCCGCAGCTCCTTCTCCCGCGCCATTGAAGCCAGGGACCCGGAGCGCGTGCCCGCAGTGGCGGCGCTCGGCGTGATGCCGGATCTGGATGCCGCCCGTAATGGCATTGTGCGCCGCCGGGTGGGCGGGGCCCGGCGGCTTCCGTGGGAGAGCATTTTCTTCGACGGAAAATTCGGATTACCTTTGACACCGGAGGCCGCGGGCCCATTTGCCCCGACACTGGAGATGGTGCGCCTTGCCCCGTCGGCATCCAACAAGCAGCCGTGGCGGATCGTCCGGGAGGCGAACGACT
Source organism: uncultured Spirochaetota bacterium (assembly GCA_963734545.1). GTDB lineage: Bacteria > Spirochaetota > Spirochaetia > SZUA-6 > Fen-1364 > Fen-1364. Next base: position 230,726 of record CAVTHO010000006.1, read on the forward strand.
GGCATTTCTTTCTCCAGCGGACTCCGGGATATACCGGGGGTCTGGCCGGCAGACTCCTCAGGCTGGAGGACATCCAGCGCGTGGATATGGGCATTGCGATGTGTCACTTCGAGCTTGCCGCGCGGGAGCTCGGTCTTCCCGGGGCCTGGGCGGTCCGCGCGCCGCGCATCGAGCTGCCGGGTCCGCTCGTCGAATACAGCGTGACCTGGGCGATGAAATAACGGCGCTTCGAGAACGTCCCTGAGGAATAACAGATAATGTCACGGAGTACGGGAGTACCCGTTCGGCGAGTACGCCGTACCGTGACCGCGAATGTCACGGAGAACCGTGACTGGGGAGTCTGCATGCTGAAGCTTTTCAGGAATCTCAAACCCTATACTTTTCCCGTTGCGCTCGTGGCGCTCCTTGTCGCCACCCAGACGATCACCGAGCTGTACCTGCCCACCCTGATGGCGGACATCGTGGACATGGGCATCGTGAAAGGGGACACCCCGTATATCCTGAGAACAGGGGGCCTCATGCTGCTGGTGGCCATGGGGGGAATGGTGTGCGCGCTCGTTGCCGCGCTGTTCTCCGCGCAGGCAAGCATGGGGTTCGGCCGGGATCTTCGGAAAAAGATCTTTGCCCGGGTGGAGCAGTTCTCCCTGCACGAGTTCGACATCATCGGCACGCCTTCCCTGATCACCCGGACCACGAACGACATCACCCAGGTGCAGATGTTCACCATGATGCTGATGCGGATGATGATCATGGCCCCCCTCATGGCGGTCGGCGGCGTCATCATGGCGCTGCAAAAGGATGCGAAGCTGACATGGGTGCTCGTCGTGGTGATCCCCATCCTCGCCGCCCTGATCCTCCTCATTGCGGGCAGGGCAATGCCGATGTTCAAGGCCATCCAGGCAAAGATCGACAGGATCAATCAGGTGCTGCGCGAAGGCCTCACCGGCGTGCGTGTCATCCGGGCCTTCAACCGCGTGGACCATGAAAAGAGGCGCTTCGACGCTGCGAATCTCGACCTTACCGACACCTCGATCAAGGTCAACAAGCTGATGGCGTTCATGATGCCGGCCATGATGCTGCTCATGAACCTCACGGCGATTGCCATCATCTGGTTCGGCGCAAAGAGGATCGAGATCGGGGAAATGCAGATCGGCAGTCTCATGGCGTTCATCCAGTACGCCATGCAGATCCTCTTTTCCCTCCTCATGGTCTCCCTGCTCTTCATCATGCTGCCCCGCGCCTCCGCCTCGGCGGGCAGGATCAACGAGGTCCTTGCCATGACGCCGGGGATCAAGGATGTCGATACCCCCCGGAAAGCGGACAGGGAGCATGGATACATCGAGTTCAGGAACGTCACCTTCAGCTATCCGGGGGCGGAGGAACCCGCCATACGGGATGTCTCCTTCAGCGCCACACCGGGCGAAGTGACCGCGATCATCGGGGGAACCGGCGCCGGCAAGTCGACCCTCGTGAACCTCATTCCACGGTTCTACGACGTGGCGTCGGGGAGCATCCTCGTGGACGACGTGGACATCCGCGAGATGGCGCAGGACGATCTCCGACAGAGGCTCGGTTTCGTTCCGCAGAAAGCGGTGCTGTTCAACGACACGATCGCCAGCAACATACGCTACGGCAGGGAGGATGCCACTGACGCGGAAGTGGCGCACGCCGCGGAAACCGCCCAGGCGCTGGACTTCATCCTCGCAATGCCGGACGGCTTCCAGTCTGTCATCGCGCAGGGAGGGACGAACGTGTCCGGCGGACAGAGGCAGCGGCTGGCAATCGCCCGTGCCCTGGTGAGGAGACCGGAGATTTACATCTTCGACGACACCTTCTCGGCGCTGGATTTCAAGACGGACGCGAAGCTGCGCGCCGCGCTCCGGAGGGAGACCGGGGATTCGACGGTGATCATCGTTGCGCAGCGGGTCAACACGGTCATGGACGCGGACAGGATCATCGTGGTGGACGATGGGCGCGTGGTGGGCATGGGCACGCACCGGGAGCTGATCGGCACATGCGAGGTCTACCGTGAAATCGTCTCCTCGCAGCTTTCCGAGGAGGAGCTGGCATGAGCGACGGCCGCGGAATCGGGCAGAGACAGCCGGCCGGTGCAGGCGCGCCCGGCACACGGCCGCCTGGGCCGGGAGGTCATGGAAGGGGAGGCCCGATGGGGGGCGGACCCATGGCGGGATTCGGGGTTCCGGTGGAGAAGCCCAGGAACTTCGGGGGCTCTCTGCGGAGGCTTGTTCGCTATCTCAAGCCCCGCACGGCGCCGCTCATCGCCGTGTTCCTGCTGGCCATCCTGAGCACCGTGTTCGCCATCTTCGCGCCGAAAGTAATGGGGAACGCCACGACCCGGATCTTCGAAGGAATGCTCGGCAGAATGACGCACGTACCCGGTGCCGGCATCGATTTCGGATTCATCGGAAGGACCGTCGTGCTCCTGATCGGCCTGTACACCGTGAGCGCGGTCTTCAGCTACATTCAGCAATTCATCATGGCGGGGATTGCGCAAAAAACAGTGTACGACATGCGGCGGGACGTGAACGAGAAGCTCAGCCGGCTGCCGCTGAAGTTCCACGACGGCCGCACGCATGGGGAGATCATGAGTCGTTTCACGAACGACATGGACAATATCGCCGCCACCCTGCAGCAGAGCCTCACGCAGCTCATCACCTCGGCCGTGACGATCGTCGGGGTCATCGTCATGATGCTCACGATCAGCCCCCTGCTGACGCTCATCACGATCGTGGTTCTCCCCCTGAGCTTCATCATGACACGGTTCATCGCGCCGCGATCCCAGAGGCATTTCAAGGAGCAGTGGAAGCACCTGGGACAGCTCAACGGCCACGTGGAGGAGATGTACACGGGACACAGTATCGTGAAGGCATTCGGCCGCGAGCGAAAATCCATAGAGAAGTTCAATGACACGAACGAGAAGCTCTACCAGGCAAGCTGGCGTGCGCAGTTCGTCTCCGGTCTCCTGTTCCCCCTCATGACCTTCATCAACAACATCGGCTACGTGGCGGTGGCGGTGGCCGGCGGGATCATGGTCACCGGCAGGGCGATCGCCATCGGGGACATACAGGCGTTCATCCAGTACTCGCGGCAGTTCAGCATGCCGATCGCGCAGGTGGCCAATATCGCCAATGTCCTTCAGAGCACGGTCGCCTCCGCCGAGCGCGTCTTCGAGCTGCTCGACGAGCAGGAGGAGGTGCCTGACGCTGCGGACGCCCGCGTCCTCTCCTCTGTCCGGGGGGATGTCCGGTTCGAGAATGTGCGCTTCAGCTACAAGGAGGATGTGCCCCTCATCGAGGGAATGAATCTCGATGTCAGGCAGGGTGAGACGGTGGCCATCGTGGGGCCCACCGGGGCGGGAAAGACCACCCTGGTGAACCTCCTCATGCGCTTCTACGATATCCAGGGGGGCAGGATCACCATTGACGGCCGGGATATTCGCGAGATACGGCGCGGGAACCTGCGCTGCACGTTCGGCATGGTGCTGCAGGACACCTGGCTGTTCAACGGCACCATCCGGGACAACATCGCGTACGGGCGGGACGAGGTCAGCGACGAGGAGGTCAGGCAGGCGGCCGTCACGGCTCATGCGGACCACTTCATCCGCACCCTCCCGGACGGCTACCACACGCTGCTCAACGAGGAGGCATCCAACATCTCCCAGGGCCAGAGGCAGCTCCTGACCATTGCCCGCGCCGTGCTCATCGATCCGGCCATTCTCATACTGGACGAGGCGACGAGCTCCGTGGACACGAGGACCGAGGTGCTGATCCAGAAGGCGATGGCCACCCTGATGAAAGGGCGGACGAGCTTCGTCATCGCGCACCGGCTCTCCACGATCCGGGACGCGAAGCTGATCCTCGTGATGAACCACGGCGCGATCATCGAGACCGGCACGCACAAGGAGCTCCTGGCCCGCGGCGGCTTCTACGCGGAGCTCTACAACAGCCAGTTCACCGGGGCGACACTGGAAGAGGAGGCGGTCTAGGCCTGCTGTTGACAGCCGGCGGGCTGCCGGGTACGTTCAGGCCATCAATGAAAAGCACCAAGCGAGATCATAGGCAGGGCGCGCGAGCTCGGTGTGGGCCTGCCGGCGTTCAATATCGCCCATCTGCCCATGACGGAGCCGGTCATCCGGGCGGTGCGGGACCAGGATTCCTTTGCCCTCGTGGAGGTGTCACGGATCGACTGGGTCAAGTTCGGCGCAAAGAGCCTCGCCGCTGTCATGGAGGAGTACCGCAAGTGGGACGACCCCCGGCACGTGCGCATCCACCTCGACCACGTTCCGGTGATCGACGAGGACCATGAGAAGGTGGACTACCGCGCAATCATCGAGGAGGCGCTCTCCGTCGGCTACCAGTCCGTCATGATCGACGCCTCGCGTCTCTCCCTGGAGGAGAATATCAGCACCACGCGCGAGATCGCGGAGCTTGCCCACGCGTCCGGCATTCCCGTCGAGGCGGAGCTTGGTGCCGTGCTGGGCCACGAGGAAGGGCCGCTGCCTCCCTACGAGGAGCTTTTCAAGTCCGGCAAGGGCTTTACGCGCAAGGAAGAGGCGGCGCGATTCGTGCGCGAATCGGGTTGTGACTGGCTCTCGGTGGCCATCGGCAACATACATGGCGCGGTCGGGGAAGCGACAAAGGATCAGAAGAAGCCCGAAGCGAGGCTTTCTCTGTCCCATCTCGAGATCCTCGCCGGCGTAACGGGCATCCCGCTGGTGCTGCACGGCGGCAGCGGGATCAAGCAGGCGGACATGCTCGCGTCGATGAAGAAGGGCATTGCGAAGGTCAACGTGGGCACGGAGATCCGCCAGGCATACGAGCAGGCGCTGAAGGACCGGGGCAGCGTGACGGCAGCGCAGGACGCGGTCTATGCGCGCACCGTTTCCCTGATCAAGGACTGGTTCAGCCTGACCGGCATCCGGGCCCGGATCCTCGACTGAGCCGCGTCACACGGCGCGCAGATAGTCCTTCATGAGCGGCCAGAGCTCCCGGTAGCGCCCGTGCCTCTCCCGGTAGAGGCGCTGGCTGACCGGTTCCGGCTCGAATCTCTCTCCCAGGCTCACCATGGCGCGCACGCCTTCCGCTATGGATGCAAACACTCCGATTCCTGCGCCTGCCAGGATGGCGGCCCCGAGACAGCCGGCTTCAGCGACCCGGGCGCGCACCATCGGGCTTGCCGAGGATGTCGGCGCGTGATCTGCAGCCACGCATCCGACTTGCTGCCCCCGCCCACGGCGCGCAGCTCCTTCATGGCGATTCCGGTCTCCGCGATCGAATCCACGAGCTCCTTGTGATAGAAGACGACCCCTTCCATGATTCCTTTCAGAATGTCTCCCCGGGTGGTATCCAGCTTCAGCCCGACGATCACGCCGGAAGAATCAGTGACGAACTCCGGGGGGCCCGTGACCGTGAAGTGCGGGAGCACGAATACGCTGCGAAGGGCCGGCCGGTATCTCGCTGATCAGGTCCGCGTACACGTCCCTGCCCGATTTCTCCGCGGCCTCCTTGTCGGCCCGGGCAAATGTGTCCCGGTACCACTTCAGGAGCAGCCCTCCCTGGTTGTAGATAAAGCTGACGAACCGTCCGGGCACCGCGTGGTGTTCCGTGTTCAGGCCCCACCGCATCATGATTTCCGGTGTCTTGCGCCCCGTGAAGACCGGCACGATTGTCAGGTAGGTCCCCATGCCGCTCATGCCGAACCCGGCATCCGTGACGCCGCAGCCGAGCGCGTTGGCGCACTGGTCGTGCGAGCCCGCCACGATCGCGGTGCTCGTCGGCGAGGCCCAGCTCCTCCGCAATCGGACCGGAAACGCTGCCGATCCGTGTTCCCGCGGGGACGGGATCGGGAAGCTTCGAAAGATCGATGCCCGCCGATGCCCGCCGATCTCCCTTGACCACGCACAGGCGTCCACGTCGAAAAGGAGGGTGCGGTTGGCGAGGGAATAGTCGACGGCGGGCTCGGCGCCGAGCATGAAGGAGACAAAGCCGCTCCACAGGAGGAACTTCCACGCTCCCGCGTAGATCTCGCGGGGTATGGTCCCTGATCCACATCAGCTTCGGAAGACTGAACTGGATCCCGAGGACGTTCCCGTTGATCCGGTAGAGCTTCTCGGCTCCGATGCCGGTTTCCAGCCGGGGAAGATACTCCTCCCCCCGGCTGTCGATCATGAGGAGCGAGGGGCCGAGGATGCGCCGGTCCCGGGAGACCGGGACCATGGCCTCACCCATCGAGGAAACGGAGAGGGCCTTGACCGGGTCCCCCGCCGCGCCGCTCACCGCGCTGCGGATCGATTTTCTCACCCGGTCCCACACCTCTGTCGGATCCAGCTCCGACCAGCCCGGCCGCGGACGCCGGATGTCGTACTCGTCGTACGCGAATGAGAGCGGGTGTCCCGTCTCGGAGAATACGGCCGCCTTGCAGCCCGTTGTCCCGACGTCTATGCCGAGGAGACTCATTCGCCTATACCACTTCCCCGGCAGCAAGTTGTCAAGCCACAAGGCCCGAATCCGCGGGGTACGCGAGTACGCGTTCCGCGCGAACGCGGAACTGCGCGGTGTACCGTGCAAGGTATCGCGGCGCCAAATCCACGGAATACCGTGGCGCGGATTACTCTGGACTTTCGCTGCCGGCGCGTGTACCATGGCGCAAAAAGGCAGACCATGACGAAGAACCCGAAGCGCGCGGAGGTTGCCCGACTTGCGGGCGTCTCGGAATCGACCGTTTCACGCTCGCTGAATGATTCGCCCCACATCTCTTCCGTGAGCAAGAAGAAGGTGCGGGATGCGGCAAAGACGCTCGGCTACATCCCCTCGCGGCAGGCTGCCCTGTTCGCCTGGAACCGCACCTTTACTCTCGGGTTCGTCGTTCCCTCGTACGCCTCGTTCCCGCCCTTTTCCCGCGCGTATTTCCCGGCCCTGCTGGACGGGGCCGTGCTCGGCGCAAAGCAGCTCGGGTTCACGATCGCCATCGTGCTGGACCAGGTGGACGTAGAGACACGGGACTACAGCGCCCTTATCCGCAGCAGGACCTTCGACGGTCTTCTGTTCGCCGTGACCAAGGCGGACTACACCCCTTTTCACAGGCTGAAGAAAAACAAGATCCCGTTCGTCCTGGTCAACAACTACTGCCCGGGGCTCGATTCCGTGGACGCGCGGCCCGAGCCGGGAATGCGCAAGGCATTTGCCCATGCCGCCTCCATGGGCCATTCACACATCGGCTATGTCACCGGCGACATGGTGTACAGGAACGCAATCGACAGGCTGGATGTCTTCAAGCGCCTCGCGTGCGAGTTCGGAATGCGGACGGATATCGCCCAGGGAGACTTCTCCAAGACCTCCGGGTATCGCGAAACGGGCAGGCTCATGGAAGCAAAGGACCCCCCCACGCTCATCATGACGAGCTCTGACCGGGAGGCTCTCGGCGTGCTGCAGTATTGCAGCGAACGCGGGCTGCGCGTGCCCCGTGACCTGAGCGTGATCGGGTACGACAACCTGCACCCGGCCCAGGACGTCACCCCGGCGCTCTCCACGGTGGACAACCCCGTCAGCCGCACCGGTTGGGACGCGGCCCAGCTCCTCATCGGCATCATCAACGGCTACGTGACCGAGCCCGTCCAGCACTGGCTGAACACGGATTTTGTGGCCCGCGGGTCCACCGCGGCGGCGCCATCGGGGAGCGCGCGGTGAGCACGGTACCCGCTCCGGTGAGGATCGGGATCGTCGGCTCGGGAAGCATGGCGGAGTACCACGTCAAGAAGTTCGCAGCGCTCCCCGGCGTGCTCGTTTCCGCCTGCTCGGACAGGAATGCGTCGCATGCGCGCGATTTCGCGCATCGTCTGCGCATACCGCGCTGGTATGCGTCTGCCCGGGAGCTGGCAGGCTCGGGCGATGTCGATTGCGCCTCGATCGCCGTTGTGGACTCGGGCCATGCAGCCGCCGCGCTCGCCATTCTGCAAGGCGGCATCCCCGTGTTCGCGGAAAAACCTCTCGCGCGCACCGTGCCGGAGGCTGAACAGCTCCTGGCCGCTTCCCGCGCGGCAGGCGTCCCCGCCCTCGTCAACTTCTCCAAGCGGAACGCTCCGGCCGTTGCGCTGGCGCGGCGCCTCGTGGCAGATGGGCGGATCGGCAGGGTGACGGGCGGGTGCTTCACCTACCTGCAGAGCTGGCTTCTACAAGACTCGTGGGGCAAGTGGGACGCCACCTCCCGCTGGCGCTGGCGTCTGTCTCCGGAGACGAGCACGGACGGCGTCATCGGTGACCTGTTGAGCCATCTCATCGACATGGTGAGATTCGTGCTGGGAGAGATCGAATCCGCCACCTGCGCCGCGACCTTTCTGACACCTGACCCGGACTCCCCGGCCAGCCCGGGAGCCGCGGACTCCTGCGCGGCGCAATTCCGGCTGCAGTCGCAGGCGTTGATCTCGGCCCGCGCAAGCTGGCGCGCGGCAGGGTACCTGGACGCTCTCGCGTTCGATCTCGAGGGAGACAAGGGAAGCCTCACCGCCGACCTTGCCGCATCCCGTGACACGGTGAAGCTGCGGGAAAAGGCCGGCGGCGACTGGACCGAGATTCACGCGGAGCCATGCCCGTCCACCTACGAGCAGTTCATTGCCGCGGTCCGGGGCGGGGAACGCGCGGGCCCGTGCTTCGAGGAGGGAGTCGCCGTCCAGCGCGTCATCGACGCCTGCTCACGATCGACGCACCGCGTCGGCGCGGAACGCGTACTCGCGTACCCGGCGGATTCCGCATCGACGTACCCGGCGGATTCCGCATCGACGTACCCGGCGGATTCCGCGCGGGGGTGACGGATGATTCACCCACGAATCGGCACCCTCGTGAAAGGAGACAAGGACCCGGCGCGCGCAATCCGCGAGCTCGCCCCCCTTGGCTTCGAAAGCTTTTCCATCACCTTCTGGCAGTCTCTCGGCGCGGTCGATCCGACCGAGCTGGCACGCGAGGTGCGCGCCGCGGCAGGGGAGACCGGCACGGTAATCAGCTCGGTCAGCATCTACGGCGACATCCTGCGCGGCGACCCTTCCGCGGAGGAGACGCTCCACGGCTACGAGGCTCTCATCGACTCTGCCCCTGCGTTTGGGACCGACATAGTCAGCGGCTTCACGGGGAGGATCCCGGACCGCCCGATTGAAGAATCGATCGGGCCCTGGAAATCCGTATTCCAAAGGCTCCTGGCGCGCGCGGAAGACAAGGGCGTGCGTCTTGCCATGGAGAACTGCCGCATGGGCGGCACCTGGAAGACAGGGCGTTGGAACCTGGCAATCGGGCCGGACGCCTGGGAAGCGCTTTTCAACGAGATACCGTCTGCCGCCCTCGGCCTGGAGTGGGAGCCGTGCCATCAGCTCCTGTGCCTGGCTGACCCGGTGGCCCAGCTTCAGCGCTGGGCGCCGAAAGTGTTTCACGTACACGGCAAGGATGCCCACATCGACTGGGAGGTCATTCGCGCGCACGGCGTGTTTGGAAAAGCAAAATGGGCAGTGCAAAGGACGGCGGGCTTTGGAGACTCGGATTGGACGACCATCATTGCCGCCCTGGCGAAGGCCGGCTACGAAGGCGCAATAGACATCGAAGGCTGGAATGACCCCGTGTTCAGGGATGAGCGTGAAATCGAGGGCCAGGTCCAGGGCATGCGGCACCTGAAAGCGTGCAGAGAACTGGCCCTAGGAAAATCCCCGTAGTCCCCGGTTTCAAATAAGTTCTCATTTCGAAAGGAATTACGAACAAACAAAAAAACCTTGCATTTTCACCAAGGCCGGTGTACGATGCCACGGTGTTTATGCACGCGCGTGCATAAACACGTCGTGGGACATCGGTTGAAAACCGATGTCTTCATAATTTCCGCATCCGAAGGAGGATGGACCATGAAGCGTTTGAGCATCGTTCTGTCCACGCTCGTTCTGCTCTTGGCTGCGACCACGGTGTTCGCGGCGCCCGTCAAGAACCTGACCATCTTGTGGGCACAGTGGGATCCCGCTGATTACCTTCAGCAGCTGGGCAACGAATACCAGAAGGCCACCGGCATCAGCGTGAAGATCATCCAGGAGCCCTGGGGATCATTCCAGGATCGGTTCCAGACCGCCATGGCGGCAAAGGGAACCGAATGGGATATGGTCATCGGAGACAGCCAGTGGCTCGGAACCGGCGCCACCAGCGGGCAGTACATCGATCTGACCAATTTCATGAACAGCAACAACCTGACAAAAACGGTGACCCCTGCCACGTTGAAGTTCTACGGTGAATACCCCATGAACTCCGGCAAGTACTGGGCGTATCCGACCGAGGGTGATGCCTGCGGGTTCGCCTATCGTACGGACCTCTTCAATGCCCCCGCTGAGAAGGCAGCCTTCCAGAAGAAGTACGGCTATGCGCTTGCCGCACCGAAGACGTGGGCACAGTTCCGTGACATTGCAGAGTTCTTCACCCGGCCCGACAAGGGCATCTGGGGCGCTGCTATCTACACGCAGAAGGACTATGACGCCCTTACCATGGGAGTGGAAACCGCGCTGTTCTCCTGGGGCGTGGACTGGCAGGACAAGAACAACAACGTCCTGGGAGTGGTGAACTCGAAGAAGGCCATCGATGCGATCCAGTTCTATCACGACCTGTACCAGAAGTTCTCGCCTCCTGGCCTTTCCAATGCCTTCTTCAATGAAACCAACGATGCGTTCATCAGCGGCAAGGCGGCCATGGCGATGAACTACTTCGCATTCCTTCCGTCCCTGTTGAACAAGGGCACGAACCCGAACTACTACAACAAGGTCGGATACTTCGTGAACCCTGCCGGCCCTTACGGTGACCGCTACGCTGCTCTGGGAGGCCAGGGCATGAGCGTCATCAGCTACATCGACGCGGATCGCCAGAAGGCGTCCCTTGATTTCATCAAGTGGTTTGCCCAGGACAAGACGCAGCAGAGGTGGGCGGAGCTGGGCGGCTACTCCTGCAACATCAAGACCCTGAAGAGCGATGCGTTCCTGAAGGGACAGCCCTACAACCCCGCATTTGCGGAGACCATGACCTTCGTGAAGGACTTCTGGAACATCCCGGTCTACGGACCGCTCCTCCAGTCGGCCCAGAAATACCTGCACCGCTATGTCGTGGAAAACGTCGGCACTGCCAAGGAAGCCCTGGATTCCATGGCAAAGGAGCAGGACGCGGTCCTGCGGGAAAACGGCTACATCAAATAGAGAAGAACCTGTGAATGGGGGAGGTGGGCAGCCGCCTCCCCGCTCTCTGGCCTGAACAAAAAGTGCGCCGACGTGCTCGGCGGATTTGGTGCGCCGACGTACGGGGTATTCCCCGAACGGGTACTCCCGTACTCGGCGGATTTGGTGACGCGGAGGCGGCCTCAGCCGTCTCTGGAAGCAGAGAACGGATCGAAAGAGGTAGGCGTATGTCCTCATTGAAAGGCCAGGCATTGCAGCCCGGCACGAGCCTCGTCAACCAGTCCCGGCGGCACCTGAGCGACCGGGCCATCCAGAATCTCTTCATCTGGCCGACGCTGCTCCTGCTGATCGCCGTGAACCTTTTTCCGCTGCTGTACAGCCTCTACCTCGGATTCACGAACTATTCGGCCATCTCCGGCAAGCCGCCTGTCTGGGTTGCGCTCGGCAACTTCCGCACCATCCTGAACGATCCTGAGACGTGGCACTACTTCGGCACCTCGGGCCGATACGCCCTCATGTCCGTCGGCCTTCAGACTTTCCTCGGCTTTGGCATGGCCATGCTCGTGCGGCGCAAGTTTTTCGGAAGCGGGCTGATCACGACCCTCATCCTCGTGCCCATGATGATTTCCCCCGTCGTGGTGGGGCTCTTCTGGAAACTGATCTACAACCCCACCTTCGGCTTCTTCAATTTCGTGATCGGCGCGGGCAACCCGGCCGCCGGCGTGGACATGCTGGCCAGCAAGTTCTACGGACAATCCGTGCCGGGGGTTGCGCTGTCCGCCGTGGTCATCGTGGACGTGTGGATGTGGAGCCCCTTCGTGATGCTCCTGGTGCTCTCCGGGCTCAACGCGATTCCCGAGTATCTCTACGAGGCCGCGGCCATCGACCGGGCCAGTCCCTGGTTCCAGTTCTGGCGGATTACGCTGCCCCAGGTGGCTCCCCTGCTCCTGATCGCCGTGCTCTTCCGGACCATCGAGGCATTCAAGTCCTTTGACCTCGTCATGGGTATGACGGGAGGCGGGCCGGGAGACCAGACAGAGCTGATTGCCATCAACCTTTACCGGCAGGCCTTCCTGGGAACATTCAAGACCGGCTACTCCAGCGCTCTGGCCTATATCATTCTCATCATCATCATCGCGGCCAGCAACATGTACATCAAATACCTCAACCAGATCAAAGGGGAGGCCTGAGCCATGTCGAGATTCGAGGAACGCGGACCCCGGCTGCCCGTCACGCAGCCGGTGCGGGTCGACAAGGTCAGCCCCCAGGCCCGTACTGTGCGCCGCCTCGTGGCGCTCATCGCGCTCGTCGTTGCGGTGATCATGCTGCTGCCGGTCTTCATCATGGGTATTACCGCGTTCAAGACGCGCTCGGACGTGGTGACAAGCCCGCCGAAAGTCATTTTCAAGCCCACGCTCGAGGGATTCGTCTATCTCCTGACCGACCGCGCCATTGCAAACGCGGCGCGGCTCGACGAGCTGGACAAGGATGCAAAGGCAGGGAAGCTCAGCTTCGCCGGCCGTATTGCCCTGGAGGGCGGGCAGGAGATCACGGGTCCCAGCCCGTATGTGCGCAGGCTGCTCAACTCGGTGATCATCGCGGGGAGCTCCACGGTCTTCTCGGTGATCCTCGGGCTCCTGGCCGCATATGCCTTCAGCCGTTTCAAGGTCCCCGGCAAGGACGACCTGATGTTCTTCATCCTCAGCACGCGCATGCTGCCCGCGGTGGTCGTGACTATTCCCCTCTTCCTCATGTACCGGCAGCTCGGTCTTCACGACAGTCACCTCGGCATGATCATACTGTACACGGTCTTCAATCTCTCATTCTCCGTCTGGCTTTTGAAGGGATTCATCGACGAGATACCGAAGGAGTACGAGGAGGCGGCGCTCGTGGACGGGTATACGCGCATGCAGGCGTTCTTCAAGATCGTGCTGCCGCAGGCGGTCACCGGCATCGCCGCCACCACCGTGTTCTGCCTGATCTTCGCGTGGAACGAGTACGCATTCTGCGCTCATGCTGACCAGTCAACGGGCGCGCACGGCTCCTCCCAGCATCGCGACAATTCTCGGGCGCGGGGGCATCGAGTGGACGGCCATTGCCGCGGGTTCCCTGGGGTTCCTGATCCCTGTCGTGATCGTCACCTTTGCCCTGCGCAAGTACCTCCTGCGCGGCATCACCTTCGGCGCGATTCGCGGGTAACCATCCATGGCAACCATAGAGCTTCAGAAGGTGGAGAAGAAGTTCGGCGATATGCACGCCGTCAAGCCGCTCGACCTGACGATCAATGACGGCGAGTTCGTGGTCCTCCTGGGCCCCTCCGGGTGCGGGAAGACCACGACGCTGCGCATGATCTCGGGCCTGGAAGCCGTGACCGGGGGGAAGATCCTTCTCAACGGGAAGGACGTGACCTGGAAGCACCCCAGCGAGCGCGACATGGCTTTCGTGTTCCAGTTCTACGCCCTGTATTCCCACCTCTCCGTCCGGCAGAACATCGCTTTCCCGCTTCAGGCCCAGGGCCAGAAGAAGGACGTCGTCGACAAGCGGCTGAAGGAGGTCGTCGACATCCTCCGCATCGGGCACCTCCTGCGCTCCCGGCCCGGCAAGCTGAGCGGCGGCGACCAGCAGCGGGTGGCGCTCGCGCGAGCCCTTGTCCGGCACCCGTCGGCGTTCCTGATGGACGAGCCGTTGGGCGCGCTGGACGCGGAGATGCGCGAGTCCATGCGCGCCGAGATCAAGAACCTCCACATCGCTCAGCATGCCACGACGGTGTACGTCACGCACGACCAGGTCGAGGCCATGGCAATGGGAGACCGGGTCGTCGTGATGTCCGCCGCCGAGGTGCAGCAGGTAGGGACGCCCGTGGACGTCTACTACAATCCCGCCAATCTGTTCGTGGCGAGATTCATCGGCAGCCCCGGCATGAACCTCGTCAAGGGCACCTACTCCGAACACGCCGTGCACATGGCCGGGTGCGACACGTACCCGGTGCCGGCAGCATGGCACGGACCGCTCGCACAGGCGCTGGGCGGGCAGGAAGAGGTGATCATCGGATTCCGGCCGGAAGCGGCGCGCGTGACCCCGGAGGGAAAGCTGGCCGGCGAGGTGTACGCCACTGAAATGCACGGCGGGTACACGGTGCTGCACGTGAACATCTGCGAAGGGGAGATAGTCCACATACGGAGCAACCGGCAGACGAGCTATCCCATCGGCACGCTGGTCAAGATCGACATCGATCCGGAGATGGTGCGCTTCTTCAATCCGCGGACGGAAGCGGCGGTGCGCCGAGAGGGGGCGAAATGAGCCGCGTGGAATTGCAGCACATCACGAAACGGTTCCCGAGGGTGACCGCGCTCAGCGACGTCTCCTTCAGCTTCGAGCACGGAGAGTTCTTTGTCCTGCTCGGCCCGACCGGCGCGGGAAAGACGACGACCCTGCGCGTCATCGCGGGCCTGGAACGCCAGGATGAAGGTTCCATCCTCCTCGACGGCCAGCCCATCGATACCCGCACACCGGCCGAACGCGACGTGGCGTTCGTGTTCCAGCAGTACTCCCTGTACCCCACGATGAGCGTGTTCGACAACCTGGCTTTTCCGCTGCGCTCGCCGATGCGCAATGTTCCTGAAGCCGAGATCAAGATCAAGGTGGAGGAGACGGCGGAGAAGCTCCGCATCACGCGCCTGCTCAATCGCAAGACGGCGCAGCTCTCCGGCGGCGAGATGCAGCGCGTTGCCATCGGCCGCGCCATCGTGCGCGAACCCCGCCTCTTTCTCATGGACGAGCCGCTGTCCAACCTCGACGCGAAGCTGCGGGAAGCGCTGCGCGTGGAGCTGAAGCATCTGCAGAAGACCCAGGGAAGCACGACGCTGTTCGTCACCCACGACCAGATCGAGGCCCTGACCATGGCGGACCGTATCGGCGTTCTCAGCGAAGGCAGGATCGTGCAACAGGGCACGCCGGACGATATCTACGACCGGCCCGCCACCACATTCGTCGCGCAGATGGTCGGGACGCCCAAGATCAACCTCATGAGCGCCGCGCGGCGCGACGGCACCGTCCATGTGCCCGACGCCGGGCTCTCCCTGCCCGCGCCGCGCCGCGCCCTGCCGGATTCCTTCCTTCTGGGGATTCGACCTGAGGATATCCGGCCGGATCCCAGGGGCAGGTTCGGCGGCGCAGTGACCCTGACCGAGCCTCTCGGCGTCGAAACGATTCTCCACGTCCGGACAGGGGAGCTGAATCTGCTCTGTCTCGTTCCGGGCATGGCCTCCCAGCGGACCGGGGAAGAGATCAGGTTCGACATCGTGCAGGAAAAGCTGCACTACTTCGGGAATGACCGGAAAAGGATTTCCGGGTAAGAGGTCCAGGAGCGAATATGACGAGAATACGATCCCTTATCCCCCTGAAGATGCTGATCGCGGCCGTGGTGCTGCTGGGCCTGAGCTTCGCGGCGCGCCCCCTGATCGTCGCCCTGGCCTCGCCGGAACAGGCGAACAATAATGTCCTCCTGATCGCGATTCCCTTCCTCCTCGTCTTTGTCCCGATCATCCTTGCCTACATGTCCCTCATCGTGTTCATCGGCAAGCTCATCGGCGGGAGGGTCCCCGAGACGGTCCATCGCGTCATCGAGTATGTTTTCATTGCGGGCATCTTTCTGGGCATCATCGGCATGTTCCAGCCGTGGGTGTTCGCGCTCTTCAAGATCAGCTTCATTCTCCTCCTGTTCAGCACGCTGGGTTTCATTCTCTGGAGCCACGTGATGGCAAGGAGGACGACACGCGAAAGCGCCAATAGCGGAGAGGCCCAACTCCGATGAGCACCCGTTCGATTGTGGAAAAGGCGCTGGCAGACGGGGGGGGAGTGCTCCGCCTGGAGCCGGCATGGGTTGCGCGGGACTTCCTGCCCCCGGGGCGCCGGCTCGGTCTCAAAGAGAGCGAATACAACGTGGGCGAGCGCGGGTGGATCTGCGAGCGCTGGCTGGGCTCCACGACAAAGGCGGACAACAGGATCAGTCCCCCGGACGAGGGATTGAGCTATCTCGCCCTGGAAAACGCGCGGGTGACGCTGCGGGATGCGGTGGAGGCTGCCGGTGACCTTGTCATGGGCGGCGAGTACGCGAAAACCCACAAGGGGCTGGGACGGCTGGCCAAGATCTTCGATTTTGAAGCGCGTATTCCCTATCACCTCCATCAGCGTCAGAAGGATTTGGAGAAGCTGGGCCGCACCGCCAAGGAGGAAGCCTACTACTTTCCGGACGGCGTCGACATGGGACCCCACCCGGAGACCTTCTTCGGCGTGCATCCTTCGATCGTGGAGCGCAAACAGTTCGACGTGCTCCTGCCCTACCTGGTGGAGTGGAAAGACGACCTGATCCTCCGCTATGCGCGGGCGTACCTGCAGTGCCCTGACGAGGGGTTCCACCTGCCCTCGGGAGGCCTTCACGCGCCGGGCACCGCGCTCACCATCGAGCTGCAGGAGGACTCGGATGTATTCGCAATGCTCCAGGCGCTGAACGCCGGGAAGATCATCTCCAAGGACCTGCTGTTCAAGGACGTGCACCCGGATGACCGCAAGCGGATCGGGGAGCGGGCCGTGCTCAACCAGGTCGACTGGGAGCTGAGCGGCGACCCCTTCTTCTACGAGAACCACCATACCTCGCCCCAGCCTGTCCCGGGCGCGAAACAGCCGGGCGCAGAGGAGTACTGGATCTATTACAACACGCGCAAGTTCAGCGGAAAGAAGCTCGTGGTGAAGCCGGGCGCGAAGTTCACGAGCAGGGACAACGGCGTCTACAACATCCTGGTGTGGCGCGGGGCCGGGCGCTTCGACGGCCACGACATTGCGGCGGGAGATTTCAAGCGAGGACGAGCTGCTCGTGTCCCACGCGCGGGCTAGCCGTGCCGTGCACGGTCGAAAACACGGGCCGCGAAGACCTGGTGATCATCAAGTTCTTCGGGCCTGACGTCAATCGCGATGTGCCGATGATTCCCCGGTATGGAAACTGGCCGGGGCCGGGCAAATAAAGCTTTCCTGGAGGAGGCGATCATGGGTAAGAAGAAGATTTCCGTTGGCACCTGGGCATACATCTGGGGCGGCTACGCGGACAAGCCCATCCCGTTCCCTGCGGTGGTGAAGAAGCTCAAGGAGCTGAAGTTCGACGGCATCGAGTTCGGCGCCTTTGCACCGCACCTGGAGCCGAACACCAGGGAGAAAAGGGCCGAGATCAAGAAGATGCTGGATGACGCCGGTCTCGGTATCTCGGGCGTTGCCGCTCCCTTCCCCTCCCCGGCAACATCGGGAAAGCAGAAATATCTGGATGCGGTGAAGGGCCACATCGACATGTGCCTCGAGATGGGCATTCCCAAGCTCCGGGTCGACGCGGTGGATCCGCCGACGGCCGTGCCGGGAGGCATGGATTACGAGGCGTGCTTTTCCACGGTCGCGGGGATCTGGCGTGAATCCGCCGAGCTCTGCGCGCGGAGCAAGATAAAGCTCGTCTGGGAGTTCGAGCCGGGCTTCATCTTCAACAAGCCGAGCGAGGTGGTGCGGATGGTGTACAAGGTCGACCACCCGAACTTCACCGTCATGTTCGACTCCTGCCATGGCCACATGTGCGCCGTGGTGGGCGCGCGGCAGATGGGCAGGAAAGAGACGCTGCCGGGCGGCGTGGTCCAGTTCATCCACATGCTCACCGGAAAGATCGGGGCCGTGCATTTCATCGACTCGGACGGCACGCTGCACGACAACGAGACCAGCACCCACGCGCCGTTCGGCAAGGGAGTCCTCGACTTCGATGCCATTACCAAGGCTTTCCTCGATGCAGGCTACAACGACGAATGGTGGCCGATCGACCTTTGCTTCTGGTCCAACGCCCTCGAGGAAACCGCTCCGACCAAGGCATTCATGGACAAGCTGGTCAAGAAGTACGGCCAGACATAGAAACTGAAATGCACGGAGTACCGTGCCGCTCGAATGCACGGAGTACCGTGCCGCCCGAATGCACGGAGTACCGTGCCGTGCTGATCAGGGCCTGGCCGTCCGGGAAGGACGACCAGGCAAATTCATCAAAAGGAGGCGCGTCCATGGCTGAAAAGATGAAAGCCCAGGTATTCTACGAAAAGGAGAAAATGGATCTGGAGGAAAGACCAGTCCCGCACGTGTCCGACATCGACGTGCTCGTGCGCGTCAAGAACTGCGGGGTGTGCGGATCAGATACTGCTTACTTTTTCGGAAACAGCCCGTTGGGCACTCCGAGTGGGAAGGGCCCCCTCGTGCTGGGCCACGAGTTCACCGGAGAGGTCGTCGAGGTCGGGGCCGTGCCGAAGAGCATGAAGCTGTTCAAGCCAGGGGACCGCGTCGTGCTGAATCCGGTGCAGCACTGCAACGCCTGTTATGCCTGCGCATCGGGCCACACGAACCTGTGTACGAACCTCCTGGTCCTCGGCGTGGACCACGACGGTGGTCTGGCCGAGTACTGCGTCTCACGGTACACGGGCATGTTCAAGCTGCCGGACAATGTCAGCTACGCCTCCGGTGCAGTGACAGAACCCTTCGCCTGCGCCGTGTACGGCGTCAAGAAGCTCGCCGTCGAGCCCGGGCAATTCGTCGCCATCTTCGGGCCCGGCACCGTGGGGCTGATGATGCTGCAGATGTGCAAGTCCGTGGGGGCGGGCAAGGTCGCGCTCATCGGAACGCGCGACTACCTCCTGGAGACCGGCAAGAAATGGGGGGCGGACTACCTCTTCAACACCAAGGACACAAAGTCGAAGTACTACGTCAAAGACCTCAAGAAGGCCATCGCCGACGTCAACCACGGCATGCTCGCCGACAGGGCCATCACCCCGACGAGCTCCAATGATGCTTTCGAGCAGGCCATCGACATCACGGGAAACGCCGCGATCCTCGTCCATTTCGGACTGCCGAGCGCCTCCGACGTGATCAAGGTGCCGGTGCTTTCCACGCATACGATGGACAAGGAAATACGGTTCTCCTGGCTGGCGCCGATGGTATGGCCTACCGCGATCCGAGCGATATCCGAAGGTCTGGTCACGCTCGACTCCTTCGTAACGAAAACCTACCCCCTGGCCAAGGCAGGCACCGCCCTGCGTGACCTCAAGGCCCGGGAAGGCGACCCGGTGAAAGTACAGGTAACTCCATGATCACATACGGCATCAACACGTTCCTGTGGGCATCGCCCTTCAAGACCCAGCACCTTTCCTTCCTGGACAAGGCGAAATCGCTTGGCTTCGACCTGATGGAAATCCCCATCGAGGCGGAAGGGGACATCGACTACGCCAAAGCGGCGGAAGCGTACAAGAGATCCGGCCTGAAGTGCTCCCTCTGCGCCGTCATGGGCGCAGGCCGTGACCCCTCGCACGAGGACGAGGCAATCCAGAAAGGCGGCATTGCATACCTGAAGCACTGCATCGACGCGGCTGTCACCCTCAACGCAACTGCCCTCGTGGGGCCGCTGTACGCGGCCGTGGGCCGCACCTGGCAGGCCACCCCGGACCAGCGCAAGCGCGACCTGGACCGCTGCGCGCGGAACCTGCAGATCGTGGCGCGCTACGCTGAGGACAAGGGAGTCACCCTCGCGATCGAGCCGCTGAACAGGTTCGAGACGAGCTTCATCAATCTCACCGAGCAGGCGCTGGAGCTGATCAAGATGATCGGCAGTCCCCGGGTCAAGCTCATGATGGACACCTTCCACGCGAACATCGAGGAGAAGAGCCTCGGCAAGGCCCTCGAGGCCGCGGGCGCGCTCACCGTGCACATGCACGCCAATGAAAACGACAGGGGCACCCCCGGCACCGGGCACGTGGCGTGGAAGGAGGTGGCGGCGGCCCTGAAGAAGGTGAAGTTCGACGGCTCGCTGGTCATCGAATCCTTCTCCACCGAGGTGAAGGAGATCGCGCGCGCCGCGGCGGTCTGGCGTCCCCTGGCGCCCACCGCGGACGGGCTTGCCAGGGACGGGTTGGCATTCCTGAAGAAGCTGATGAAATAGGGGCGGCCTGAAGGGCCGCCAAGACGGGGCTGGCCTTCGGCCAGCAAGAGGGGGGGCGGCCCCGCGGCCGCCAATAGGGATCGGCCCCGGGCCGCAAAAAAGGAGAGAATCATGCCGAGACCGGTAACGCTATTCACGGGCCAGTGGGCGGATCTGCCCCTGGAGACGCTGGCAAAAAAGGCCAGCGCATGGGGATTCGACGGGCTGGAGCTCGCCTGCTGGGGCGATCATTTCGACGCCACCACGGCACTGGAAAAGGATTCGTACGTGAAGGAGAAGCGGGCGCTGCTGGAAAAGAACCACCTGAAGTGCTTTGCCATCAGCACGCACCTGATCGGGCAGTGCGTGTGCCGATCCTATCGACGACACGGCACAAGCGCATCCTGTCGGCGCGGCTCTGGGGAGACGGCAAGCCGGAGGGCGTGCGCCAGCGCTGCGCGGAGGAAGTGAAGCACACCGCAAAGGCGGCAAAGCTCCTCGGCGTCGACGTGGTGAACGGATTCACCGGCAGCCCCGTGTGGGCAAAGCTGTACTTCTTTCCCCCGACGAACCAGGAGGACATCGACGCGGGCTACAAGGATTTCGCGGCGCGCTGGATCCCGATCCTGGATGCGTTCAAGAAGGAAGGAGTGAGGTTCGCCCTCGAAGTGCACCCCACGGAAATCGCGTACGACATCGTCACGGCGCGGCGCACCCTGGACGCGCTCAAGAACCACCCCTCATTCGGCTTCAACTTCGACCCGAGCCACTTCATCCACCAGTTCATCAACCCGGTGGCTTTCATCGAAGAGTTCCCGAAGCACATCTTCCACTGCCACGTGAAGGATTCCCGTCTGCAGCTCAACGGCCGCAACAGCATCCTTGGCTCCCACCTGGACTTCGGCGACTCGCGGCGCGGCTGGGACTTCGTGTCCCCGGGCCGCGGCGACGTGAAGTGGGACCCGATTGTGCGGGCATTCAACCGCATCGGCTACAAGGGACCGCTCTCCATCGAGTGGGAAGACAGCGGCATGGACCGGGAATGGGGCGCGCCCGAAGCGCTGGCGATGATCCGCAAGCAGGACTTCGCGGCTTCCTCCGTGGCCTTCGATGCCGCCTTCGCGGCGAAGTGAGGACCGCATGAGCACCACGAGCGGGTTCACCACGATGGCCGGGCCCCAGGCCGGCAAGGCGGCGCCCGAGGTCGGCGTCGGCATGCTCGGCTATGCCTTCATGGGCAAGGCGCACACCAACGCCTACAAGAAGATCCCCTACATGATGTACCCGCCCCCGGCCATTCCGAAGCTGGTCGCCATCTGCGGGCGCAACGAGGCGGCCACGGCCGAGGCCGCGCGGCGCTACGGCTACGAGGGCTACTACACCGACTGGCGCAAGATGCTGGAGAACGATCGGATCCAGCTCTTCGACAACGGCGGCCCCAACAACGCGCACGCCGAGCCGTGCATCGCCGCCGCGAAGGCGGGCAAGCACATCCTCTGCGAGAAGCCGCTGGCCCGCAACGGCGGCTGAGGCAAAAAGCATGCTGGACGCGGTCACCAAGGCCGGCGTCAAGCACCAGGTTGCCTTCAACTACCGCTTCGTGCCGGCCATCCGCCAGGCGTACGACCTGATCCAGAGCGGCGAAGCTGGGCCAGATCTACCACTTCCGCGCGGTCTACCTGCAGGAATGGATCATGCCGCACTACGGCACCCCGATGATCTGGCGCCTGGACAAGAAGAGTGGCCGGCAGCGGCGCGCTGGGCGACCTGGGCGCGCACATCATCGACCTGGGCCGCTTCCTGGTCGGCGAGATGAAGAGCGTCAGCGCCATGACGCGCACCTTCATCACCGAGCGGCCCCTGGACGGCGGCAAGGGCATGGCCAAGGTGGACGTGGACGATGCCTTCGTTGCCGCGGTGGAGTTCGAGAACGGCGCCATCGGCACCCTGGAAGCCACCCGCTTCGCCGCCGGGCGCAAGAACTACCAGGTCATGGAGATCAACGGCGAGAAGGGCAGCATCCGCTTCAACCTGGAGCGGATGAACGAGATGGAGGTGTTCTGGGTGGGCGAGGAGCCGAAGGAGACGCAGGGCTTCCACAACGTCCTGGTCACCGAGGGCTACCACCCCTTCTGGTCGAACTGGTGGCCGCACGGCCACATCATCGGCTGGGAGCACACCTTCGTGCACGAGCTCACCCACTTCCTGGACTGCATCGTCAACAACAAGGATGTGGCGCCTCTCGCGGCGACCTTCGAGGACGGCTATCGGAACGCGGTCATCTGCGACGCAATCCTCGAATCAGCCGCCACGCGGAGACAGGTCGACATCACGTACTGACAGGGCGGGCTGCCGCGGCGGCGCCGGCATGGTTCCGCCGCCGCCCGCGGCCCGTCCCTGCAGCGGCTGCCTTGCACAATGAGTGACCTGTCATTTCTGGGCAACTGGATCCATTCTCACGCGAGTCCCCGCACGGGGAGCGACGGCCGGCACGAGATGGTCCGGGAGTTCGAACAGTTCTTCACCTACATCTTCAACAACTCCCCCGACGGCATCAGCATCCTGGGCCTGGATTTCACCATCCTCGGGGTGAATACCGCGATGGAGCGGTGGTACGAGCATGCCTCTCCGATCGTGGGAAGGAAATGCTACGAGGTCTATCACGGCCGCTCGGCCCCGTGTGACAACTGCCCCACCAACGTCTCACTCAGATCCGGGAAGCCCCAGACCGGAATCGTCCCCTACGAGGGCCCCGATCGGGTTCGCGGCAGCCAGGAGCTCTCCGTCTTTCCCCTGTTCGACGATGAAGGACGGCTGTTCGGCCTCATCGAATACGTCCGCGAGATCACCGACCTCAACGAGGAGGAGCGGATCGTGGAGAACCTCAAGAGGAGGATCCAGTTCCAGGACCAGACGCTCCACGAGCAGGAGGTGGCGCTGGAGGTGGTCCTGCGCAGAGGCGACAAGGCCGCGCGGCGCGTGGCCAATGAGCTTGTGAGCAACATCAACCTCTTCATCGCCCCCCTGATCGGCCGGTTGAAGGAAAAGCTCGCGGGCACCGATTCGCTGGCGGATATCGAGCTGCTCGAAAACCGGCTCGCCCGGATCACTTCCCCCCTCATGAGCAGGCTGTCCACCGGGCATCGGCAGTTCACCGCGCGGGAGCGGGAGATCGCCGCCCTCATCATCGAGGGAAAGACGAGCAAGGAGATTGCCGAACACCTCTGCCTGACGATAAAGGCCGTGGACTTCCATCGGATGAACCTGAGAAAGAAACTCCGTATGTCCAATTCCGGCCAGAGCCTCCAGGCACGGCTGTCCGAGCTGGAACAACCCTAGCCGCGGCAGCCCTAGTCGCGGCAGCCCTAGTCGCGGCAGCCCTAGTCGCGGCAGCCCTAGTCGCGGCAGCCCTAGTCGCGGCGGTCGGCCCTGCTATTTGATGATCGAGACTTTCTTCCTGTCGAACGTGACCGCGACCGCGATGATGATGAGGACTCCCAGGAAGACCTGCTGGGCGTAGACATCGACGCCGATGACGGTCAACCCGTTGTTGAGGACTCCCATGATGAGGGCGCCGACGAGCGTGTTCACCACGCCCCCCGCACCCCCCGTCATCGCGGTTCCCCCGACGACCACGGTGGCAATGGAGTTCAGAACGTAGACGCCACCCATGGTCGGATATCCGGAATACAGGGTGGCGGAGAGGATGATGCCCGCCATTGCGGCTCCGAAGCCTGAAAACGTGAATGCCAGGGTGCGCGCCCTGTCGATCTTGAGACCAGAGAGATAGGACATTCTCTCGTTTGCCCCGATGTACATGATGCTGCGGCCCAGCTGCGTGAAGCGCTGCATGTAATAGAAGACAAGGTAGATCACCAGCCCGCTGATCCAGACTGCCTGCACGGGCCCGATGGCGCCGACGATGAGGTCGAGCAGGCCATAGGCATTGTCCGGTGCCGCGAGCGGTTCGGCGGAAAGAAGGTACGCGATGCTCAGGAGGATGCCCTGGGTGCCGAGGGTGGCGATGAACGACGGGATCTTCAGCTTGGAGACGATCACTCCGTTGACGAAGCCGGACGCGGTCCCGATGAGAATGACCAGCGGATACGCCCACGGGCCGATCGGTCCGAGGGTCAGCATGAAGACCACCGAGACGAGAGACATGATGCTGCCCACCGAAAGGTCGATTCCGCCCGTCAGGATGACGCAGGCCTGGCCCAGGCCGACCGCGAGCAGTATGGCGGCCGCGTTGAGGATCGTGCCCGCATTGTAGACGGAGAGAAAGCTGGGGTTCACGATCGTGAAGAGCGCGACGATCGCGACAAAGAGGCCGAGGGATATGTATAAGGGTTTTATCGTGATGGATCGCGTCATGAAGTGTACCTCTGCTCTCTCTAGACGATGTAGCCGATGATGTCCAGCGGCGTCGGCTTTTTTCCTTTCGGGCACGGAAGCTCCTTGACGACCTTCCCGTCTTTCATGACGAGCATCCGGTTGCAGAGCCCGATGTCCTCCTCGAGCGTGTCGCACATCATGATGAGGCTCACGCCTGAAGCGGCCAGCTCGCGGATCCTCCTGTAGATCTCGTCTTTGGCGCCGACGTCGATCCCCCGCGTAGGGTGGTCCAGGATGAGGATCCGCGCGCTGGCGGCGAGCCACTTGGCGATGACCACCTTCTGCTGGTTGCCTCCGCTCAGGTTGGCGCAGGAAGTCTGCAGAGAGGGTGTCTTGACCATGCATTCCTTCACCCAGCGCTCCGCGCTTTCCTTCTCGCGGCGAGGATTGAGGAAGACACCCGTCATCATGTCCTTCAGCACGAGAAGGTTGATGTTGCTCGCCACGTCGAGGGTCGTCGCAAGGCCCTCGTTCCGCCGATCGATGGGCACGCAGCCGATCCCGACGGCAATCGCGTCCTTGGGGGAAGAGAATCGAACCCGTCTCCCTTCCACCTCGATCGACCCTGCGTCGGGCTGCCCCGAACCGCCGAGGCATCGACAGATCTCCTCCTTCCCCGAGCCCAGGAGGCCGACCAGGCTGACGATCTCTCCCTTGTGCAGCTCGAGGTTGAAGCTCTCGAACCGACCCTTCTGTTCCAGCCCCTCGACCTTCAGCACGACGTGTGGATCGGCCGGGGTCTGGAAGGACTCCCGGTAGTGTTCTTCCGCGAGCTCGTGGCCGACCATGAGCTTCTCTATTTTCCTGACCTCCGCCTCGCCGCGGTCCATCTCGGCCATCCGTTCGCCGTCCTTGAGCACCACGATCCTGTCGGAGAGCATGACGACCTCCTCCAGGCGGTGAGAGATGAAGATGATCGACGCCCGCAGCTTGAGCTTCTCCAGGATGTCGAAAAGGATCTTCGCCTCCTGTTCTTGCAGCACGGTGGTCGGCTCATCGAGGATCAGGATGGGGTTTGTCACCCCGTACAGCTCGGAAAGCCACAGAAGCCTTGCGATCTCGGTCATCTGCTTCTGCGCGGCGGAAAGGTCCGCCATGATGGTCTTCGGGTTGAGCGCGCGCAGTCCCACCGCTTCCAGCTCACGGCGGGCCGTGCGGACCATGGCCTTTGCCCAGATGAGGCCGAACTTCCGGAACCCTTCCTCGTGGCAGAGGAACATGTTCTCCATGACGGAAAGGTTCGGGATCATGCTGCCGTCCTGGAACACCATTCCGATCCCGTTCCTGATCGCGCTGTCGGGACCGTCGATCCGTGCGGTCTCTCCCTTCAGGAGGATCTCTCCCTCGTCGGGCTTCTGCAGGCCGATCATGATCTTCATCAGGGTGGATTTGCCGGCACCGTTCTCCCCCACGATCCCGAGGATCTCATTGGCGCGCAGCGAGAGGTCGACCTTTTTCAGCGCGACAACGCCGGGAAACAGCTTCGTGATGCCCTTCATCTCGAGCACGGTGGTATTCATCGTGCGGTGCCCCCCTCCTACTTGATGATGCCGATCTTTTTGCGGTCGATCGTGAGGGTGACCGCGCCGATGAGGACGATTCCATTTACTGCACTTTGGATGTAAGGGCTGATCTTCATCAGGACCATCCCATTGTTCAGCGCGGTGACGATCAAAGTCCCGAACAGGGCGTTGAGCACCCCTCCCACCCCTCCCGAGAGGGAGACGCCGCCCACGGCGACCGCGGTCATTGCGGGGAACAGGAGGCCATTGCCCGGTGCGAGGGTTGGAGCTGGCCACGCGCGCGAGGAGGAGAATGGCGGCGATGGCGTACAGACAGCCGGTGATGGTGAACACGATGATCTTGATCCTGTCCACCTTGATCCCCGCCTGGCGGGCAAGCTGCTCGTCCCCGCCGATGGCGTACATGTACTTGCCCAGCTTGGTCATTCTCTGGACCACCAGCAGGATGGCGAAGACGACCAGGGCCAGGAGAATCGTGTTCGGAATGCCCAGGATGTCCCCGTTGGCAAAGTTCTGGAAGCGCTGGTCGAGCATTTTCACCGCGTTCCCTCTGCCGATGATGACCGAGAGACCCTGGGCAGCCCACCACATGCCGAGTGTGGCGATGAAGGACGGCATCTTCACCTTCGTGTTGAGGATGCCGCTCAGGAACCCGGTGACGCCGCCGATGACAAAGG
Organism: uncultured Spirochaetota bacterium; assembly: GCA_963734545.1. Taxonomy (GTDB): domain Bacteria; phylum Spirochaetota; class Spirochaetia; order SZUA-6; family Fen-1364; genus Fen-1364. The sequence goes on from CAVTHO010000006.1 coordinate 257,498, forward strand.
CGATCGGCACCACCCAGAACCCGATGTCGTAGTGCGTGAAATTATTCTTGATGAGGAAGCCGGAAATGACGGCACAGAGGGAAATGACCCCCTCCGTGGAGAGGTCCATGGCGCCGATCAGCACCACCTGGTGCATGGCGAGGCAGATGATCATGGGGATACCGGCCAGGCTCAGGATGGTCAGGATGTTCTTCAGAGAGAGGGAGAACCCCCCTGTCCCGGCGGCGAAGATGACCAGCACGATCGCAAGGGCGACGATCTGTCCGACGACACCCCGGGAGATGAAAGCAAGAGCCCTTCTCCCCGCTCCCTGTATCGAAAAGCCTTCTTTCCCCGGCGCCGCCGCTTGTCCGCTCATCTGGTGAATCTCCGTGAGGCTATTCTAAGACTGCCCGTCACGCGAGGGAAGAGCCTGCGTGACGGGCGTGCAGAAAGATCGAACAGATACTCTTACGCTTTAGGGCATTGGTCGGAGATAGTTCGCGTACAGATCATTCCAGTCGTACTTGGGAGTTCCGGTGACGTGCTCGGCGATGACCTTCTTGATGTTGTCCTGGTCAATGTAGATGGCCTCCGTAAAGTACTGCCGTTTCTCCTTGGGAGTTGTCTTCAGGTTGATCTTGCCGGTTTTGGCCGCAAAGGCAAGTGACAGCCCGATCCCGCCCTGCCAGAAGGAATCGTTCAGCACCGTGGCCGCCGCCTCTCCCTTGTCGATCGCGTACAGCATCTCGGTGATACCGTCGGCTCCGGTGACCAGCACCTTTCCGGCAAGCCCGGCAGCGCGGATGGCTTCCAGGGCACCCAGGGCCATGTTGTCATTGGCGCACCAGACTCCGCCGACATCCGGATTGGCCACAAGGAAGCTCTTCATCTTGTCGAATGCCTTCGTGCGGTCCCATTCGCCGGTATCCTGGGCAACCAGCTCGACGTCAGGGTTCTTTGCCAGCACGTTCTGCAAGTCCCTTGTAGCGGTCTATTGCCGTGGTGTTCGCCAGCATGCCCTGGATGGCGACGATCTTGCCTTTGCCGCCCATGCTCTTGATCAGCGCTTTGGCCGTGAACTCGCCGGTGGAGATGCCGTCAAAGGCGATGTGAGCCACCCAGTGGGGATAGTTCCATGCCTTGATGTTGTCCGGCTTGTTCCACCATGTCACGTAGTAGATGCCGGCAGCCTCGAGCGCCTTGGCGATGGGAATGACGTTGGGCGATTCGTTCGGGTCGATGCAGAACACCGCGTTCTTGCCTGCCTTCGCGATGAGGGCCTTGATGTCATTGACCTGCTTTTCGCTGGAGCCTTCGCACGTCTGGACAACGTGAACTCCCGCGACCGAATCCGCGAATGCCTGCCCGCCACGCGCCCACACCAGGTGGTACGGGTTCTCCAGGGACCGGATCGCTGTGCCCATGAAGACCCCGCTCTGCCCGAAGGCAGACCCAACCGCGACCAGGGTCAGGAGCGCAGCAATACAGAGGAACAGGGGAAGCTTTTTCATCCTTCACCTCCATTTTGGAACTTACGTTTCCGGCCGATATGCCAGAATCCCTAACAGGCTACCATATTTTTTGTATTTGTCAATTGTTTTCTAACGTCTTTTTCTAACCATGATTTTTGCCCGGGGCAAGTTTCTGTTCTGACATCGTCTCGCCGGACGGAGCGCATACCCCCAGACCGTCGACTCCACGCAAACGGCGGCACAATAAAGATGTCACGGATCTCCCGGCCTTGGCGCAGGCAAGCTCCGCTGCCACATCGCTGTGCGTACCCTAGGAAGAGACTAGGGTATTCTGCTACTATTTCTGGTATTTATCTGTGCAGGATTCTGGTGGATACTACCGTTGAAAATCCCTCAAAGGAGTGTGAACCATGAGTGCGAATGACCCGGTTTTCCAGCCGATCAAGATCGGCAATCTGACCGCTCAGAACAGGTTCGTGATCAATGCCATGGAATGCTGCGACTCGGATGAGGAGGGCAACCCCACGGACCGGACTCTTCGGAGGTACAAAAACCTCTTCCAGGGCGGCGCAGGGCTGATCGATCTCGAGGCTATCACCGTGCAGTACGAGTCGAGGGGCAGGCAGTTCCAGCTCTCCGTCATGCCCCGCAACCTGAAGGCGCTCACCAAGTTCGTGGCCGAGCTGCGCAAGGTCAACGACAAGCCGCTCCTGGTCGTGCAGCTCACCCATTCCGGAGAGCTGAGCCATCCCGACTTTGCGCGTCGGGTCTGCGTGAAGCCCCTTGCCGGCTTTGGCGGCGACGTGATCGACGAGGCGTATATCGAGAATGCCATCGAGCAGTTCGTCACCGCGGCGAAGATCGCGCATGACTGCGGGGCGGATGGGATCGACTTCAAGAACTGCCACGGCTACCTGGACTCCCAGATCCTGCGTCCCTACAACGACAGGAAATGGAAATACGGCGGGCCGTGGGAGAACAGGACCCGGTTCACCTACACGATCTATGAGCGGATCCAGAAAGAGATCAACGACCCGAAGTTCATCATGGGGTCGAAGGTTTCAATCTGGGAAGGATTCCCCGGCGGCCAGGGAACCGCTGGACCGGATTCCCCCATCATGGACCTGCGCGAGTCGCTGGACCTCGTGAAGGGCATGGAGGCGCGCGGGGCCAAGTTCATCATCGTGTCTGCGGGCAGCCCTTCCATCACGCTCGCCCTCTCGCAGCCGGACAAAAAAGTGCCGGATGACTGCTACCTCCACTTCACCTTCCAGAAAGCCGTCCGTGATGCGCTGAAGCCCGAGACCGTCGTGATCGGCTCCGCTTACTCCGTCCTGAACAACGGCAAGAACGAGCTGCAGGCGCGTAAGAAGGAAGAGAATACGCTCTGGTTCTGGGCCAACAAGAACATCAAGGACCATGTGACCGACATGGTGGCAATCGGCAGACAGTCCCTTGCCGACGGCCAGCTTCCGAGGAAGTTCGCCGAAGGCAGGGAATCCGAGATCAGGTGGTGCAATGCGTGCGATAATTGCATCGAGCTCCTGATCCGGCAGAAACCGGTGGGATGCACGACACATGACAAGGAGTACAACAAGGCGCTCAAAGCCATCAGGGATGCGGAAGGCGCCTTGAAAGCGAAGAGAACATGAAGGTACTGCACGACGTGTATTTCACATTGAACGATCCCGTGCCCGAAAACATCGAATCCCTCATACGGGAGGGGTTCACGTACCTCAAGGGGCACCCGGGCATGGAGTCGTTTGCAGCGGGGGTCCGGGCCGAGGAGATGCGCCGGGACGTCAACGACACCGGATGGCACGTCTCGATGCATTCCGTGTTCGTGGACAAGGCCGCTCACGACGCCTACCAGACCACGGCGCCGCGTCACAAGGAGTTTGCGGCACGGAACAAGGCCGGATGGAAGCAGGTGCGGGTCTTCGACACGTACCTTCGGCCATAGCGCACCGCCCGAAGGGCGGTATCCACGCGTGGGCGCGGCTGTCCTTCGCTTGCCATTGCCCGACACGCGCCTAGTCACTTCCCTGCGGGAGTGGATGCTGCCGCCCCCGCAGCTCTTTCCTCGCCAAGGCGTCCCCTGATCATCCTGCCGCTCAGCAGGAGGATGACAAGGCCGGTGACGCCCAGAACCGGGAAAATTCCCAACGACAGCTGGAAAGACCACGCGCGGGTCGCCATGGAGAGCGCGAAGGGGATGACGATCCCGCCGATCGGGACGCCCAGCTTGACGATGCCGAGCGCCGTTCCCGACATATCCCTGTAAAGCCTGCCGCGCCATGGTGATCAGGAGCGGGAACAGCGAGGAGACCGCCATGCCCATGAGCACGAGCATGAAGGCGGTTGCCGCGAAGGGCAGCCTCACGAAAAGCAGGACCGACGAGCAGGCCGCCGCCGCGGCGAAAAGCGCGGTCACCATTGCCTGGAGAGACGCCCTGCCGGAGACGAAACCGAGGACCACGCGCCCCGCCGCCACTCCTGCCAGGAACAGCACGAGCCCGACCTTCGAGGCGACCTGGTCGTAGCCGCGCAGCTCCATCAGGAACCCGGTGAGCAGCCCGGTGAGCCCGAGCTCGATGCCGCACGCGAATACGGCCAGCGCGAGAAGCACGGCGAGCACGCCCTGCGTTTTCAGAAAAGCAATCCGGTCGCGCAGCGTGGTCGTATCCGCCGCCCCCCTGCCGGCCCGGGAGAAGAGGAAAAGAACGGCCAGGGCGAGCACCACGACGGCTGACTGCACCATGGAGCGGCGCCAGTCCATTCGCAGAAAGATCAGGTACAGCGTGGTTGCCAGGCATCCGAACGTGACAAAAAAATGGTTCACGCTGACGTGCAGCCCCTGGCGCCTGCGGTGAAGGCCCAGGAGCATGGCGTCCGCGGTCCCTTCATAGGTGCCGATGCCCACCCCGATGAAAGCCATGATCGCCAGGTTCAGGGCATAGGCCGGCCAGAGATAATAGAAGAAAAAAGAGACGGCGAGGATGAGGCTGCCCGCGGACATGAGACGCGCCTTGTCCGTGCTGTCCGCGAGCGCGCCGGCGACCAGGACCGCGCACATGAACCCGACGTTCTGCGCGGAGACGAGCAGCCCGGTCTGGTACGGGCTCAGTCCAATGCTGCCCGCCGCGGCCCCGATGATGACGGTGCCGACACCGAGGAAGAACATTGACGCATACGATGAGCCGGTGAGAACGCCCTTGTGTCTGATCACCCGGGGTTATTTCACAACGGGCAATTCGACTCTCTTGCCGCCCTTCATCGCGGATTCGTGCGCGCAAATTCCGGCCATGGTCCAGTTTGCCGCCCGGCGCGCGTCCACCGCTGACTCCCTCTCCTCCACGATGGCCCTGATGAACTCGTGCGCGAGGTGCGGGTGCGACCCGCCGTGGCCGGCGCCCTGGATGAAGGACGTGTGCTCGTGCTGCTCGTCATAGACGCCGTGAATGGTGTACGGGGCGATCTCCTTGGGCAGTCGATGCCCGAAGTCCGGCACGTCCACCCTCTTTGCGTCCTCGAAACCCGAGTACAGCACGGGCTTCTCCCCGGCGAGCTGCTCCCACTCGAAAGAAAGCTTCGTGCCGTACACGTCGAAGCTCTCGCGGTACTGGCGTATGGTGTCGAACAGCGAGCGGGTCACCTCGCAGGCGAGGTCCGAGTCCCGCAGCCTCATGAGCGCCGTCTCGATGGCGAAGGGCGAGCCGTACTTCTTCGCGTACTCTTCCCGGATGGTGCCGGAGCCGAATGCCACCACGGACTCCACGTCCTTGCCGGCAAGCCAGAGCAGCGGGCTGACCGCATGGGTGGCGTAGTGCATGGGGGGGAATCCGTACCAGTAGTCGGGCCACCCGGGCAGGCTCATGTTCTGCTGATGGGATCCGCGCAGGAACTGGATCCTGCCCAGCTCCCCCTTGTCCGCCATTTCCTTGACGTAGAGAAACTCCCGGGTGTAGACGGCTGTCTCCATCATCATGTAGACCTTGCCGGATTTCCGCCGCGCCTCGGCCACCTGCAGGCATTCCTTGACCGTCGTTGCCATCGGGACCGTGCTGCACGCGTGCTTGCCCGCCTGCAGGGCCGCGACGCACATCGGGGCATGCGCGGCAATGGGTGTCACCACGTGTATGGCGTCGATCTCTTTGACTTTCAGGAGGTCCTCGAACCTGGTGAACCTGCGCTCGACCTTGAACATGTCTCCGACCTGGTTGAGCTTCTTCTCGTCCCTCTGGCAGATGGCGTAGCATTCCGCGTCAGGATGCTTCTGGTACAGCGGCACGAACTCGGCGCCGAAGCCGAGCCCCACGACGGCGACCTTCACCTTCTTTCCCGATGCCATACGGAACCTCCTTGGGGTGTGCAGAGTGGGCATATTATCCTACGAGAAAGGTTTCCGATCAAGCCGTGCACGCGCGTGCATGCGCGCGGGGCGCCGGGAGGACGGGGCCGCCGTGCGGGGGGGCGCTCGCGGGACACGCCGAAAGATCTCAGCGCCTTCCCTTGACCTGTAGACTGCCGGTTCCCATACTGATTTGCATGAGCCAGGAACAGACCCCTGAACCGCGAAATGAAGATCCGCACTCTCCACGTGCTGCGTGGATTGCCGGAAGCATCCTGATCCTTCTGGGCGTCATTTTCATAATACGGAACGTTGCCGGTCTCTCCCTGGGCAACTGGTGGGCGTTGTTCATCCTGATACCCGCGCTGGGATCGCTGATGACCGCTTTCAGAATGTACGAGCGCAACGGCCGTCGGTTCACCTCCGCGTCCCGCGGGCCCCTGATCGGCGGTCTCGTGCTTCTGGCGGTATCCGCCGTTTTTCTCTTCAACCTGGACTGGGGCAAGGTGTGGCCGCTGATCCTGATCCTCGGGGGGCTGGGCCTGCTCCTCACTTCATTCGAACGGAGACCCTGACTCTCAGAAGCTCAGGTTGTACACCACTCCGACTGAGACCACCCAGGTGGAGAAATAGACCGGGTCATACGGCAGGCCGCCGTTGGCCGCGAACCCCGGGTCCTTGGAAGTGCTCCACGCAATGGTCTTGTACGCCCCGCTCAGCTCGATGCCGAGGTCAGGGGTCGCATGCCACAGCACGGTCAGGTAGGGATAGCTCTGGTAGATCGTGGTGTCCCCGAAGTTCAGGGGGAAGTACATCTCATAGCTCAGGGACACATTCAGGATGGGGACCCTGTCCTGGATCCAGAACCAGGTGAGCGCAGGCTCCGCAAGGATCGACATCTGGTTCTGGAACGTGTTGTAGATGTAGCGGCCCTTGAGCATGAGCACCCAGTTCCTGCCCGGCAGGAAATCCAGCAGGAACCGGGGGCTCGCATCCAGCATGAGAAGGTGCTCCAGCCGGGTATTGGTGTCGTTCCAGCCCCATATCCACCCGGGCGGGGCCGCGACGGTCTGATGCGTCCAGTCATTGTCATGGTGCGCTCCTGCCTGCAGCCGGTAAAACGCCCCCACTTTCAGGTTCTTCAAGACCCGGTAGTACCCGCCAAGGGTCAATGATTCGAAGGATTGGAGCGTCGGGTCCACGTACTCGGTCCTCCCCAGTCCCTCCAGCAGAAGATCCACGGCGCCGAAGTTGGCGATGACCTGGGTGCGGCCCTGAAACTCGACCAGGCCCTTCGGAGCGACGGGAACATACGCCTGGGCAAAGACTCCCGTGGAGGCGAGCGCGAAAACGGCGAACACCGCCACCCTCTTCATGGGGCTCTCCTTCTATCAGTGATAGTCCTGATTGAGCAGATCGCTGTATGCCTCATCCAGGTTCGTCGTGTCGACGACCTTGCCGCCCGCCGCGTCCATGTTCCAGTTGAGCCTGCGCGTCCAGGGGTAATTGCGCGGCGTGGTGAGCTTGGTGCCCGCCACTATGTTGATGCCGAACCCCTGTTTGACCACGACAGTCTGGCCGGTCTGGGGGAGGGATACATCCACGGCGCCGGAGTTGACGCAGAGCCACACATCCGGCAGCGCATCGATTGTCCGGCCGTATGCGATGAAGAACTCGGTCCCGCGGACTCCCGCCACCGTGGTGGCGGTGCGCACGGAGAACCGGCCCGTGAGCTTTTTCAGCACGTGGGTGAACACCCCCCCGGCATTCAGGGTCACCGATGTCGATTCCCCGATGGAGTCGATTGCCAGCGAGGTCTTTTCCCTGAGCTTCAGGGTGGTTGAATTGGCCAGGTCGATCACGGCAAGAGACTCCGCCCCGGTGGAGATGACGTCCCCCGGGTTGAGCGGCTCGCCCAGGACCGCGTCATGCGCCTGGGACCCGCTGCGGATCGAGACATCGCCTTCCGTGTAGGCTACCTGGCCGCTCAGCGCGAAAAGCGCGGCGGGCAGAACACAGGCCAGAAAGACGCACGTCAGTATTGAAATCCGCATCCTGCAAAAGTATGCACAAAGCGGGGCCCGGGCAACTACAACAGGTAGCCCCAGGTCTGGAGGAGGTCTCCGTCACGGTGCCAGCGCTCGCCGATGTCCGTGCGGTAGAACATGTTGGGGATGATGATGTTCTTCACGCGGTTGTAGGCCTCGCGGCGCGCATCGTCCATGGTGGATCCCGATCCCGTGACCACCATGACATAGCCCGAGTTCCCCGTCAGGCGCCAGTCACCGTCCACCAGGCGGATGTCGCAGGGGTGGATACCCTCGTTCATCGGCTTGCGGAAGATGACCACCGCGTCCTCGCTGAACTTTCGGAATGCGTCCGAATCCAGGAAGGGGAACGGCGGAACGGCAATCACGACGCAGATCTGGAAGCCTTTCTTGGCCCGCATGGTCACGGGCTGCCCGCGCGCCATGGCGCCCAGGAGATCCGACCACCGGGAGAGCACCCCCTCGATCTGCAGGTTGATGGTCGGGTAGCCGAACCTGCAGGTGAACTCCAGCGGGTAGATGCCCCGCGAATTGGCGATGCAGTTGATGTCGATGTACCCGGTGTAGTGAACGGCGGCCAGCCGGTCCTTCATCCTGAGGAGGGTCTGCTGGAACAGCGTGCTGTTTCCGTGCCAGAAGCCGGAGGTCCCCATCTCCCCTGTCTGGGGGCCGATGTCCTCATTGAACATGCGCTTGTGCTCGAAATTGACGAATACCGGATGCAGGAAATCCCTGCCGTCGAAAAACCCCCCGACGGCCACCTCGACCCCCGACGCGTATTTCTGAAGCTGGAAGCGCTTGATCTTCTTGCCCCAGCCCGTCTTGTAGTGCTCCAGCATCGTCAGGACGTCCAGGCCGTCCTCTTCCTGGCCGACAAAGGAAAGGACCTTCTCGTTCTGCGCGGCCGCCGCTCGGCTTGACCACGTAGCGCCCCGGCGTGGCCTTGATGAACGCGATGGCGGCGTCGAAGGAGTCGAACTCCCACCGCGGCAGGATGGTCAGGCCGGCCGCCCGCATCTCTTCCTGGCCGAACTCGCGGTCCATCTCCAGCCGGTCCGTATAGGGGGTGCCCCCCACCACGGCCTTGCCCTCGGCCCGAAGCCTGTCCGCAAGCGCGCCGAACTCGCAGTCGTCGAATACGATGACGTCGGCCCAATCCTTGCTCTCCTCCCAGCGATCCACTTTTTCCACGAAACCCTCGGCAACGTCACGCTCCGATTTCATCATGATGTGGTAGCGGACTTCATGGCCCTCTTTCCTGACTTCCCAGGCCAGGTCATGGATGAGGCCCCACTTGGAGATGAAGAGGAACCGTTGAGGCCTCGGACCTGGGAGGGGGGGAATCTGAACCAATGTGCTGGCTGTGAGCGGCTGCGCTTCGAGACCGGGGGGCTGAGGGCCTGGTGGCACCTCGGGAGAGTCAGGCGGCGATTCCGGCGCGGCAGGGGGTGGGGAGCCGGCGGAGGGACCATTGGTCCCGTTTTTTTTCCCCGCGCTCTTGTCCTCACCCGACATCGTGAAGGGAACATATCAGAATGGCGGGCTGGCGGCAAGTGATTCTTTGTGTATATTGGGCGGGTGCCAGCCGCCGGCCCGGAAAAGCTCACGTCGACGCGTGTCACGGCGAATCAGGAGATCGCGCCGGGGATCTTCATGCTCTCCTTCCCCCGTGAGTTCCACTTCGTTCCCGGGCAGTCGGTCTGGCTCACGACGGACAAGGAGGTTCCACCGCGTCTCTACAGCATCGCCAGCGGCACCGGCGAGCCGCTTGTGGAGATCCTGTACGACCTGGTGCCCGACGGCCTGCTGACACCGCGGCTGGCCGGGCTGCGCGAAGGCCACACGCTTCTCGTCTCATCCGCCTTCGGCCCCTTCAGGGACGAGGAAGGCTCCTCGTGCTGGGTCGCGGCAGGCACCGGGGTAGCGCCGTTCGCATCGATGATCCGGTCAGGGCTCGTGGCCGAGAAGACGCTGATCCATGGCAGCCGGACGATTGCCGGACTGCTGCATCGCGGGCTTTTCACCGACGCTCTCGGAGACCGGTACATGCCGTGCTGCTCGCGAGAGGCGGCCGCGGGCGTCTTCCACGGACGCCCGACCGAATGGCTGACATTGCAGCGGCTTCCCGCCGCGTCGCGCTATCTCCTGTGCGGCGGCAGCCGAATGGTCGTGGACTGCCGTGACATCATCATTGCAAAAGGGGTTCCCTTCGAGAGCGTGATAGGAGAGATATACTTCTGATGTCCGCGATGAAGGAAAACCTGTTCGGCATGACCATTGCGCAGCTCGGGAAGGTGGCGGAAGCGGCGGGGATTCCCGCATACGGCGCCCGACAGATCAGCGACTGGCTCTACCGAAAGAACGCGGGGACCTTCTCCGCGATGTCCAACCTGCCGCGCACCGCGAGGGAGAGCCTTGCCGCCCGCTACGCCATCGACCTGACGCCTCCGGTCAAGGTGACCGAATCCACCGACGGCACCCGCAAGTATCTGTTTGCCGCTGAAAAGGGCGGATTCGTGGAGGCCGCGTGGATTCCCGAGGCTCGTCGCAGCACCCTCTGCCTGTCCGTGCAGGTGGGGTGCAAGATGGGGTGCCTTTTCTGCATGACAGGGAAGCAGGGTTTTCAGGGTCAGCTCTCCTCGGCTGAGATTCTCAACCAGTACCAGAGCCTCCCGGAGCGCGACACGGTGACGAACATCGTCTACATGGGCATGGGCGAGCCGCTGGACAACCTGCCCAACGTGCTGGACAGCCTGGAGGTCCTCTGCGCCGACTACGGTTTCGGGCTCAGCCCGACACGAATCACCGTGTCGACGGTCGGCCTCGTTCCCGCCATGCGCACGTTCCTGGAGCGGACCCGCTGCCACCTCGCGGTGAGCCTGCACACGCCGTTCGAAGAAGAGCGGCGGCGGCTCATGCCGGTGGAAAACGTGTACCCGCTGAAGGAAGTGCTTTCCGAGCTCCGCCGGAGCGCGGTCCACGGACAGCGACGGGTCTCTTTCGAATACATCCTGTTCGACCGGCTCAATGACACGCCGCGGCACGCGCGGGAGCTTGCCCGGATCCTCAACGGGATCCGCTGCCGGGTCAACCTCATCGCCTTCCATCCGATCCCCGGCACGCCGCTGGCTCCGAGCTCCCGGGACACCATGGTCCAGTTCGAGGCGCATCTCCGGGAGCACGGAATCATGACCACCATCCGGCATTCACGGGGTCAGGACATCTCCGCGGCCTGCGGCATGCTCTCCACTCGGGAGCTGGTCAGGATGAAAGACGAAGCGGATCGATGAGGACCCACCGGCGCCTGTACGTGCCCCCGGCTCAGAACAGGAGAGGGATCACCCGCTTACGTGCCTTCGGGTAGTCGGGGAACTTCTCAATGTACCAGGCCCGGTTGGCATACGCCCTCGGAACGAGATTGGCCACGGTGAACAGGGCGAAACCCAGCCCGGGGATCGACCACGCGGCGAGCGCCCAGCCGACCCACTCGATGATCTCGCCGAAATAGTTCGGGTTGGACACGTATTCGAAGAGCCCGCCGCGAGGGACCTTGTAGCCTCCCTCTCCCGGCGCGCGCAGATTGCGCAGGTTGTGGTCCGCCCACACGTGGATGAGGAAACCCGCCGCGAAGAGCCCGATCCCGATACACAGCCTGACGCGCGGGAAGAGGCCGTCGGCGGGGAAGGGCGACGCATGGGCGAGGAACGTGCCGTTCGCATATCCGTTCAGGCTGTTGAAGATGGCGGCGAAAGCAATGAGCACGATGGGGAAACGCTTGCCGTTCTGCCTCATGAGGAAGGGAAAAAGGCACGCGCGGTACAGGTAGTGGATCTCCCAGAGTCCCAGGAGCAGAAGCGCGATCGGGCTGACGTTCTGCCCGCTGAAAAGCACCGTGGCCCCGATGACCAGGAGCGCAGGCAGCTCCATGAGGATCCAGCCCGCGCGCGGCGAGACTGAAGGCCCCCACCCCTGGCGGTAGTGCCTGCCATAGGGCGCCGTGAAAAAGAAGAGCGTCGCAAAAACGAACGGCGCTGATGCGAAAATAACAAGAATGGCGATAGAGTACAGCATAGGTGTCCTATGTACTGTACCAGATTATGCATAGGGTGGCAACCGCGCCCAGTTGGTCCGGGCGGCGGGGCGACTTGGACGGGGCAACTTCGTGGACATTGCGTTTTCGACGGAATTTGCACTTAAGGTTCAAAATTCATCGATTTCATGAGGGTTGAGGACTATGATCCGGAAAAGCCGAGCGCGCCGAGGGCGGGTCGGCTCAGAACAGCCCGAGCTGTCCGCCGGGGGCAAATATGCTTTCCGTGCGCAGCCCGATATAGGGAGCGAGCGATTCGACAATCGGCCTGATCTGCTTCTGCACGTAGTGCTCATAGTCGGGGCGTGCGGTGAGCCTGCTCTCCGGCTGGGGACCCTCGGTTGTCCACACGTACCGGATGATGCCCGGACCGCTCTTCAGGGGGGAGAAGCGCCGCCGCGCGCGCGTGCGGCGGGGATGATTTGGTATACGCCTCCACCGGCTTTCGCAGAGACTTGCGGTAGGCGAGCTTCCCGTCCAACTTGCCCGCGCGCAGGTCCCGCAGAAGGGCGCGCAGCCGCTCTTCGATCTCCTCCGCACCTGCATCATGAAACACGCGGTCGAGAAGCTCGCGCTGCAACTCCTGCGCGAGCGTGGTCCAGTCATGCCGCACCGCCTCGAGGCCGACAATCTCCAGCACCTGCGTTTCAGCCCCCCCTGCGCCGGCGGCGACCCGCAGGCCCGCATACCCCTTTGCCCTGCCCCTGCCTTCGAAATCCTCCTCCGTATCGTCGCCGGCCGGGCCGGCGTTCCTCATGGGCGGCAGGAAGAACTGCCGGTAGATGGCCTCGAACTCCAGCTCCAGGCGCGAGGAGACGGCATAGGTGGATTGCAGGTAGTCCGCGAGTCGGGCGTTTATAGAGAGAGCCAGCTCCGCGCCGACACGGGTCATTTCCTCCACCGGCGCATCCTTGTCCGCGCCGCTCAGCACGAACAGCGAGTCCGTGTCACCGTAGATGACCTCGAAGCCCCTGGCCGCCACCTGGTCCCGGGCCCAGTAGAGGATATGCTGGCCCATGGTCGTGATGGCTCCTGCCAGCGCGGAGGCGGCAAACCTGCATCCCGGAGTGCCGAGGACCCCATAGAACGAGTTCATCACGATCTTGTAGGCGTAGACGGCGCGCCGATCTCCCCGCTGCCGCGCCGCCTCGCGGCTCTCGAAAAACCTGTCCAGGATGCCGGGGAGGATGCCCGGCTCCCGCCGGAAGGATGCGCCGTTGGGCGCGGTGATGAGCTCCGCGGGGTCGGTCTTCCCCGCCGCCGCGCGCACCCGTGTCAGAGGATCGATATTGAACGTGCGCATGATCGAGGGGTAGAGGCTCTTGAAATCGAACGCAAGGACGTTGCGGCAGAGCCCGGCCCGGGGCGTGATGATGCCGCCGCCGGGCGCGCGGTCGAGAGTGTCCTGATCGACGCCGAGCGTGGGAGCGACTATTCCCCGCTCGTGCAGGTGCTCCGTGTAAAGGAACTCGAACGAGGCCACGCTCATCGAGGTCTGTTCCAGGGAGGTCCCGATGAGAAGCGACTTGTGGAGGGCGAGCTCGAGCAGACCTTCCTTCTGCAGTATCTCGAACGCGAGCCGCGTGTCCTCCAGGCAGTACGCGCAGAGGTTGTCCGGCTCCTGCCGGTACAGCCGCTCCACCGCGGCCGTGCGCGTCTCTCCGGGAAGCTCGTCGATCCTCTTGCCGCGGCCCAGGACGCTCTGCGCGACGGTCTCCAGGCGATAGTCCTCCAGCCCCATCCCCGCCATGCGCACGAGCCACAGCCCGTCGAGCACCTGCCGGCCCGGGCACGATCGCCTTGCTGCGGTTCCAGCGCGTGATCCCGTCGGTGTCCACACGGTCGAGAAAGCTCGCGGCCGAATCCGAGCGGCCGATGTCGAAAGGTACCCCGCACGCGGCAAATCGCCGGGCAAGCACGCGGAAGTCGAAATCGACCACGTTCCAGCCGGTGATGATGTCCGGGTCCATCTCGACGATCCGGGCGCGGAGCGCGCCCAGCATGGCCTCTTCCGTGGGGAAGCATCGGGCGGACGCGGCGCCGGGCCCGTTCAACAGGACCTCGCCGCTCGTCGTGCCGCTCGCGGGATCGAAAAAGGCGAGACCCACCGCGTAGACCACCGCCGCGCGCGCGTCCGTCTCTATGTCGAGGGAGAGCACGGAAAGACGCGGCTCTGTCCGTATGGGCTCGACTTTCGGGTTCTCGTAGATCCGGCCGACCCGTCTCCCTTTCCGCCACTCGCCCTCGACCGCGACGCTGCCGTGCACGTGGCGGTCCATCAGGAACTGGGTGGACAGCTTCACATCCGCCTCGTACGTCCTGACCCCGGCCTGATGAAGCGCATCCCGCAGCCTCTGGCTCGCCGCGGTCGTGGGAGTCTCCACGCGGCGCACCGCGGCCCCGTCCATGGTCGTGTGATCCGAAGGAATGAAGGTGGCCGTGCCCGGGCTCCCCGCGGCAACCGACTGGGCAAGGGAAAAGTCTCCGTCCCGCACGTAGAAGAAGGGCGTCATCCTCCTCTCCATTATCGCGAAGGTCTCCCCGCACTCCAGCCGGCCCACGAGGTGGATCTCGGTGCGCCCGGCGCGCGTGCGCTCTGTCGATTGGAGAATGAAGCCTTTATCCACGATTCGACTCTATCATGGAGGAGACAGGCAGCCGAGTATCAGGGCAAGGCACCGGGCCGGGTCCTGGTCCGTATCGACGGTCAGGAAGGGATGGGCGATGGGCTCGAAGCGCACACGCGTCTCGTGGTACAGCCTCTCCCCCCGATCTCCCGCCGGGTGCGCCCCGCGGTCCCGCGCAATGCGGTCCAGCGCCGTCTTCTCGGCGCAGACGCACTCGATGATGCGGATCTCCGCGCCGCCGGATTCCGCGGCACGCACGAACTGCTCCACGCGGCGGGCGGAGGAGAGCGCCATGCCGTCGATCACCACGTCACGCTGCCGCCGCAGGAGCAGCTCCGCCATGGACACGATCAGGTCGTCGACGAGGTTCTTTTCGTCCGCCTCGAACGTGGGCTGAGGGAATATGCTTGCGCGGAGAATGTCGCGGCTCAGGACGAGGAGCCCCGGTCTTTCCCTGACGAGGGCGGAGACCAGATGCGATTTACCCGTGCCCGGCAGGCCCCTGAAAACAACGAGCATCGACATGTCATTTCGCGGCGGGGCTCGGCTTCTCCAGGTCCATGACCAGACCGCCGCCCTTGAAGAGAGACACGCTGCCGGTGGACTGGGACACCACTACCGCGATGCTCGCCGTGATCTGGGAAAGCGCCGCGGCCGCCGCGTGCCGGGAGCCGAGACCCGACGCGAGGTTCACCGCCGCCTTCTCGGGCCGCAGGAATGTACCGGCGGACATGATCACCCCGTCCCCGCGTATGATGAAGGCGCCGTCGATCGTGGAGAACTCCTTGACCGTCTCTTCCAGGCTCGGGTCAAGGATGCTCTTCTCCTCCTCCCGGTAGCCTCGGAAGGGATTGATGACCATCTGCCGGCAGTACTGCACGACCCGGTCGTAGTCTCCGACCACGAAAGTGGTCCCCACCGGCCGGCCCTCGCGGCCCTCCCGGGCGATATCCGTCGCGAGCTGCAGGATCTTCTCCAGCACCTGGGGCTCGATGTCGCCGAGCGGGGTTGCGCCGGCCTTCGAGAAGACGGTGGGGAACTCCCGGCCCACGTCAATGACCAGCAGGGTGTCCAGGAAGCCCGAGGAGGGAACACCGGACAGGCTGACCACCATGTCCCCGCGCGCGAGCAGGCCACGGGAGACCGCGAAGAGCAGGCCGAGCTCCACCTGGTCCGACCTGTTCAGCGTGGGAAAGGGCACCTGCACGACGTGGGAGACCGGGGCGTGATCCGTGACAATGTCCGCTTTCGCGGAGGTGATGAGGATGAGCTGGATCTGCGAGGGTATGTCTTCAATGAAGCGGAGACTGCCCACCGCGTCGCCGTGCAGCACCACGGCGCTGGCCTTGACCTCCTCTGCCACCGAGAGCGCGTGCGCGAACAGCATGCGGGAAAGCCTCACCTTCGCGGACGTGGCGGGCTTGCCCTCCTGGTCCCCGTAGCCGCGCGTGATCAGCAGCCGCCAGGTCTCCGCCGCCGTGCGCGCGGTCAGGATGAGCGGCACGAGGGCGCGATCGCGCAGCGTGCGCGCGATTTCCGCGAGGAGAAGCACGTGCTGGTCAGGGTCGTCGACGCCGCTCACGATGAGGAAGACGAGGTTGACGGGGTTTCCGTCGCTGGAATCCCAGCCCACGCCCCTGCGGCTCCTGCCCACCGCCACTTCGATTCCCTCCCATTCGGGGAGGCGCGCGTGCGGGATGGCGATACCGGGGCCGATCCAGGAGCTGACGATTCTTTCCCTGTCCTGGATCGCCTTGATGACGATCTCGGCATCCACCTGCCTGTCCGCCAGCGGAAGCGTTCCCGTCAGCTCACGGATTGCCGCCTCCTTGGAGCGGGCTCTCAAGGTCACGATGCGGGTCGGCGAAAGGTAGCGGGCAAGCAGGGCCATGGCATACTCTTGGTGAGAGTATAATCGTAATGAACCGCTATTGCCACGTTCTGTGCGGATGCCGCGTTGAAAGGATACCCCCGGCCGGGGTATTATAGAGTAAGGAGTATCGATACATGCCCGCTGCGCGCGACCCGGCCGGGATCTTCCAGGAGGATGCCGGCGTACAGCAGAAGACCCGTCTTCAGGAGCCGAAGCTCTACCGGGTCATCCTGCACAACGACCACTACACCACGATGGATTTTGTCGTGAAGGTCATCGTCACCGTTTTCCACAAGCCCGCCGCCGAGGCCACGAAGATCATGCTGGACGTGCACAAGAAGGGCAGGGGGATCGTGGGCGTGTTCAGCTACGATATCGCGGCGACAAAGGTCTCCCAGGTGCACGAGATGGCGCGGCAGAGCGAGTTCCCGCTCCGGGCGAGCTGTGAAGAGGCCTGAATGGACATTTCCGCCGAATTGAACGAGATCATCGTGGCGGCCTACCGGGAGGCGGAGTCCCGCGGCCACGAGTACCTCACACCCGAGCACGTTCTGTACGCGTCCCTGTTCTTCGACCGGGGAAGGGAGATCATCCTTGCCTGCGGGGGAAACGTGGAGAGCACTCGCCAAGGATCTCGAGGGCTTCTTTCTCACCCGCATTCCGGTGGCGGAGAACTCGAAGCCCATCCAGTCCGCGGGCTTCCAGTCCGTCATGGAGAACGCCATCCTCCACACCGTTTCCTCGGAAAAGGGATCCGTCGAGATCGACGACATACTTGCCTCCATCCTGGAGGAGAAGGAATCCTTCGCGGCTCATTTTCTCACCCAGCAGGGCATCGACCGGCTGGCGCTTCTCTCCTACATCTCGCACGGCGTCACCGCTCTACCCGGAATCGGGGGAGGAGCAGCGCGAGGCGGAGGACGCGGACGGGGAGGTCGGGGAAGAGGTCGCAGAGCCGCGGGAAAGGCCGAAGGCAGGCCGCGCGCTGCAGGCGTACGCCGTGGACCTGACCGAGAAGGCGCGCGCGGGAGGGATCGATCCGCTGATCGGCCGGGACGATATCCTCCAGCGCACGATCCAGGTGCTGTGCCGAAGGCTGAAGAACAATCCCCTCCACGTGGGTGAGGCCGGGCGTGGGGAAGACCGCGATCACGGAAGGGCTTGCCCAGATGATCGTGGCGGCCAAGGTGCCGAAGGCGCTCCGCGACTACCGCATCTACGCGCTGGACATGGGCTCGCTGCTGGCCGGCACGAAGTTCCGCGGGGACTTCGAGGAGCGGATGAAGAAGGTGATCAAGGAGCTGGAGAAGCAGGAAAAGGCCATCCTCTTCATCGACGAGATCCACACCGTGGTCGGCGCCGGCTCCGTGTCCGGCGGATCCATGGACGCGTCCAACATCCTCAAGCCGGTTCTCACCTCGGGGAAGGTGCGCTGCATCGGCTCCACCACCTACGAGGACTACCGCAAGTTCTTCGACAAGGACCGGGCGCTCTCGCGACGGTTCCAGAAGATCGAGGTACCCGAGCCCACGACGGACGAGAGCCGTACAGGATCCTCCTGGGCCTGCGGGAGAAATACGAGAGCTACCACGAGGTGCGATTCACCGAGGAAGCGCTGAAGGCGGCCGCGGAGCTTTCCGCGAAGTTCATCAACGACCGCCACCTTCCCGACAAGGCCATCGACGTGCTGGACGAGGCCGGCGCGTGGGTGCGGGTCTATGGCCCGGAGGCCACGTCCGACGAGGACGGCGGCGCACGGGAGGTCTCCGCAAAAGTCGTGGAGCAGGTGGTGGCGCGGATCGCCAAGATCCCCGAGGCCAGCGTCTCCTCCGACGAGCGGGAGAAGCTGAAGAACCTCGAGTTCGAGCTGAAGCGCAGGGTCTTCGGCCAGGACCACGCGGTGGAGCTCGTGGTGCGCGCCATCCGCAAGTCGCGGGCCGGCTTCGGCGAGCGGGACAAGCCGGTGGCGTCCCTGCTGTTCGCCGGGCCCACCGGTGTGGGCAAGACCGAGCTGGCCCGGCAGCTTGCCGAGCTCCTGGGTGTCGGCCTCCTGCGGTTCGACATGAGCGAGTACCAGGAGAGGCACACCGTGTCGCGTCTGATCGGCGCGCCTCCCGGATACGTCGGCTACGACGACGGCGGCCTGCTCACCGACGCGGTGCGCAAGACCCCGCACGCGGTCCTGCTCCTGGACGAGATCGAGAAGGCCCACCAGGACATCTACAACATGCTCCTGCAGATCATGGACTACGCCACTCTCACGGACAACAATGGAAAGAAGGCCGACTTCCGCAACGTCGATTCTCATCATGACCTCCAACGCCGGCGCGCGTGAGCTGGGCAAGCCGCTCGTGGGATTCGGCGACAGGTCCGTCCGCGACGACGCGGTGTTCGACGCGGTGGAGCGGATCTTCTCCCCCGAGTTCAGCAACCGGCTGGACGCGGTGGTCAAGTTCAACGGCCTGGACCACGCGGTGGTGCTCCAGGTGGTGGGGAAGGCCGTTCGCGAGTTCCAGGACGAGCTCGCGGCGAAGAACGTCTCCCTGGAGGTCACCCCCGCCTGCATGGAGTGGCTTGCCCGCAAGGGGTACTCGACGGAGTTCGGCGCGCGCGAGATCGCGCGCCTGGTGTCCACGAAGCTGAAGGACTTTTTCGTGGACGAAATCCTCTTCGGACGGCTCACCGGCGGAGGCCGGGCAAAGGCCGACGTCGACGGCGACGAGGTAGCCTTGAGCGTTCTCACGTAGCGAGGGAGGCCGACGGATGGACACGATTGCGAGCTTCCTCGGACAAACCTCCGTTGACCTGCCGGTCACTCTCTTCCGGCTCTTCATGAGCTTCATCCTCGGAGGGCTCATTGGCCTGGAAAGAGAATGGCATCGGCAATCTGCCGGGCTTCGCACCCACATCCTCATCTGCCTCGGCGCGACACTGCTGACACTGCTCTCGATCTACATCCCGCAGACGCACAGGAATTTTCAGGGTGGAGACCCGGGCAGGATCGCGGCGCAGGTGATTACGGGCATCGGCTTCCTGGGCGGCGGGGCAATCTTCCGGCTCGGGGCGAACGTGCGCGGGCTCACCACGGCGGCCTCCATCTGGATCGTGGCCGGCATCGGAATGACGGTGGGCGCCGGAATGTACGCGGCGGCCCTCGTGGGCACGGGGCTGGTGCTCTTCGCGCTGTTCTTCATGGTCCGTTTCGAGAGGAAGATGTTTCCCGCCCGATCTCTCCGCAAGCTGGAGATCGTCATGCGGGGAGAGAAAGTGAAAACGGATGGGATTTTCCCGCTCCTGAAAGAGCACAGTATCGACATCAAGTCAGTGGGTATCTCGCAGTCTTACCAGGCAAAAACGATTCACGTGAAGCTGACCGTGCAGGTGCCTGAGGGCATTGAATGGAACCGGTTCTATCGCGAGGCGGGGGAAATGGAAGGTATTTCCAAAATCACCCTGGACGAGAAGATCTAAATCCGCGGACTACCGCGGCGCCATGAATCCGCGGATTACCGCGGCGCCATAAATCCGCGGACTACCGCGGCGCCATGAATCCGCGGATTACCGCGGCGCGAATTGCGTTTTTGTGTCCACCGCTTCCCGCAGCCGCTGAAGGTATTCGCTGCGCGATATTTCCACCGCGCCCATCGAGCGCAGGTGTTCCGTCATCATCTGCACATCGAAGAGGGTGTACCCGCACTGCCGCAGCTTTTCCTCCATGGCGAACAGGGCGATCTTCGATGCATTCTCCTCTTCTGAGAACATCGACTCCCCGGCAAAAAAACCTCCGATGGAGACGCCATACAGACCTCCCACCAGGCGCTCCTCTCTCCAGACTTCCACCGAGTGGGCGTGTCCCAGCTCGTGCAGCCGGGTATAGGCAGTGATGAACTGACGGCTGATCCAGGTCTCCTTGCGCTTGGGGCGCGGCGCGGCGCAGCCTTCCATGACCCGGCGGAAGGCCTGATCGAAGCTGATGACAAAAGGGGACGAGCGGATGAGCTTGCGCAGGCTGCGGGAAATGTGCAGGCCTCCCATCGGGATGATGGCCCGGGGATCGGGAGACCACCAGGTAATGGGATGCGTGGTCCAGGGGAATATGCCGTTGCCGTACGCGAGAAGGAGGGTGCCGGGCTTCAGATCGCCCCCCACGGCCAGGAAGCCGTCCTCATCGCTGCTGCTCGCATGAGGGAACCTGAAGCGCGTGGTCAGCTCGTCGGCAGACTCGCAGAGTCCCGTTGAGACTCGCGGAGTCCCGTTGAGACTCTTTAGAGTCCCGCTTTTCGGATGGCATCCTCGGCGCTCATACCTTCGTGGATCACGGCCTTGAAAGCCCTCACATTGGCCGTCACGTTGTCGAAGCCCCAGATATTGCGTCCGATCGTGGCCCCTGCCGCGCCGCTCCGCACGACGTCAGCCATCATCGCGAGCGCCCCGCGCATATCATGCGCCTTTGGCCCCCCCGCGGCCACCAGCCGCACCGGGCTCTCCGCCACGATCTGCCTGTACGCAGCCACATCCCCGCAGTAGGGAACCTTGATCACGTCCACACCGAGCTCAGCCGCGCATCGCGCCGCCCAGGCAATGTCCTCCGGCGTGAAGGAGACCTGCGCGGTCCCACCGGCAAAGGTCCGGGGATAGACATGGCAGATCACGGGCATCTCGAAACGATCCGCTTCGCGCACCGCCTCTGCCACTGCCTGCATGTAGCGCCATTCGGTGGGCCCCCGCACGAAGCAAACGATGGCGAAGGCGTCCGCACCCACGCGGACCGCGTCCTCGGGAGTAGCTGCCTGTCCCATCGCGGAGTCATCGTACCTCACCAGCGAGCTCTGCAGGATCAGCGGCACAAGCCCCGCGTGATTCTGCCAGAGGGTTTTTGCCATCCCGATCTGCATGGTGACGGCATCGGGTTTCCCTTTTACGATCGCTTTCAACGCCGTGGCCATGTCACGCAGACCTGCCGGCAGGCCATCCGGGTAGATCACGAAATGATCGACCGCCACGGAGCAGAGCCGGCCGCTTGCGTGGGCAAAAAGCCTGTTGAGGCGCACGAGCTTTCCTGTATTCATATGGCAGTCATGATAGTCCGAACAGGAGCAAGGGACAAGGACGCGCCGATTGCGACGCGCCCCCTTGCCCCGAACGGCCGCGATCGTTACGGTTTCGCACATGCCCCGCACGGCTTCGGTCTTCGCCAACGACTCCCTGCTCCTCCTCACGGCCGCGATCTGGGGGCTGGCGTTCGTGGCGCAAAGGGCCGGTATGGAGCACGTCGGGCCTTTCACCTACAATGCCCTCAGATTCGCGCTCGGCGCTCTTTCACTCGTACCGATCATCCTGATCCGCGGCGCCCCTGCCGCGCCCCCGCAGCACCCCGCGAGCGTACCTGCCCGCGCGGGGCGCGCGATCCCTGCGGGGCTGCTCGCCGGCGTGGTGCTTTTTTTCGGCGCATCCCTGCAGCAGTCGGGGATCGTGTGGACGACAGCCGGCAAGGCGGGATTCATTACAGGGCTGTATGTCGTGCTCGTCCCCCTTGCCGGACTCCTCTGGGGCCAGCGGGCAGGGGCAAGCGCGTGGGTCGGGGCGTTCCTTTGCGTTGCCGGGCTCTTCCTTCTCAGTGTGACCGACAGTCTCACGATCGAGCGCGGGGACCTCCTCGTGCTCATCAGTGCGTTCCTCTGGGCGGCGCATGTCCAGGTTCTGGGATGGCTGTCGCCGCGGGTCGACCCATTTCGCCTCTCCTGCGTCCAGTTCACCGTCTGCTCGCTGCTGTGCGCCGGCGGCGCGCTCCTCTTCGAGCGGCCTGCCCTCGACGGCATCCGTGCCGCCGCCTGGCCGATCCTCTACGGCGGGGTCGTGTCCGCCGGCATTGCCTACACTCTGCAGGTCGTAGCGCAGCGCAGCGCGCCGCCGGCGCATGCGGCGATCCTGCTCAGCCTCGAAAGCGTGTTCGCGGCAATCGGCGGCAGCGTGGTTCTCGGCGAGCGCCTCGGGACGCGCGGGGTGAGCGGCTGTGCGATCATGTTCCTGGGCATGCTCGTATCCCAGATCCCGCTTGTCACGGCTTCCCTGGCGCCCCGCTGGCGGCGCAGGTAGGGGGGCTGCGGCAGACCAGGGGTACCGGCCGAGCTGTTGACCCCCCAGGAGCGCCGTCCCTTCCCCCCCGAACGGCGCGTCGACGCCTTGAAGAGAGCCCCCTATTGGCGCTATTTTAATGGCCAGCCATGAAGAAGAAGCCTGCCACGGTGAAAAAGGCCGCCATGAAGAAAAAGCCTGCAGCGAAGAAACGGCCGCTCCTGAAGAAAAAGCCAGTTGCAGTAAAGAAAGCCGCCGTGAAGAAGGCGCCCGTCACGGTCAAGAAGCCCGTGGCGAAGAAGGCGTCGGCAGCGAAGAAGGGGCCGGCGGCGAAGAAGGGCGGAGGCCTGCTCAGGCGAAAAGCACGTCGCAAAAGGAGCAGAAGATCGCCCTCCTGGGCAAGGCTTCGCTCTTCAGGCAGCTCAGCCCGGAGGAGCTCGGTACCATTGCGCGATACAGCGGGTATCGGACCTGCGCCGCGGGAGAGGTGATCTTCGAGCAAGGGAGCCACCGGGAAGAGCTGTATCTCATCAAGGAAGGCACCGTGGCCATCCGCCGCCATGCGGAGGACGGCGAAGACAAGGAGATCGCGGAGTTCGTTGGGGGCGAGGTTTTCGGCGAGATGGACCTCCTGGACACGGCGCCGCGCAGCGCATCGGCAGTCGCGGAGGGTCCTGCGACACTTCTCGTGTTTCCGGACGGCCTCGAGTTCAGCGGGCTGCTTGAAAAGCACCCTGACGTGTTTGCCCGGGTACTGAGGAAGCTTCTCGGAGAGATCGCGGGAAGGATACGCGTCATCGACAAGCTGATATCCGAAAAGACCCCGTGGATCGAGGAGCTGAAAAAACAGCTTCTTCGGGATCGACTGACCGGCCTTTACAATCGGGCATTTCTCGAAGAGGAGCTTCCGGGGATCGTGGCCGCTCATCGCCGTACGAGTCTCCTCGTGGTGAAGCCGGACAATTTCAAGGTCATCAATGACACCTTCGGTCACGAGGCGGGGGACAAGACGCTGATGCTTCTTGCCGAGGCGGTCAAATCCCGGCTGAAGGACGGGGACATTGGCGCGCGCTTCCGCGGTGACGAATACTGCGTGATCCTGCCGGGTCGGAGCGCCCGGGACGCGGCGGACGCCGCCGAAGCGCTGCGCGTCGCGGTAAGGGCCATCGATCTGCGGCAGGTCACCGGCAGCGACGCGGTCTCCCTCACGGGGAGCGTGGGCGCCTCCGCGCATCCCGCTCCCGCTTCTGATGCAAAGAGCCTCGTGGGGCGCGCATTCGAGCGGATGTGGGAAGCGCGCAACGAGGGAGGGGACCGGGTGCGCGTGGAGGGTGACGCATGAAGCGGCAGTCACCGGAGCTGCTGGCAAAAGTCGGGAGTCTTCTCGCTCCTGTCCCGGGAGGAGATCGATCAGGTTGCGGCGCACCTCGCCACTGTCAATCTCACGGCCGGCCAGACCCTTTTCCACGAGGGCGACCAGGGCAACGATCTGTACATCATTGCGGACGGCGCGGCGGCAGTGAGCATCAGGCTCCCCGACGGCGGGGACAAGGAGATCGCGCGGTTCGCCCCGGGAGATTTCTTCGGGGAGATGTCCATCTTCGACAACGCTCCCCGTTCGGCGAGCTGCCGTGCGCTGGAAAAGAGCGTCCTGTACAGCCTCTCCAAGGACGCCTTCACCGACATCATCACCGACAACCCCGAGCTCGCCCTCAAGCTCATGTACCGCATGCTGAAGGTGACCACGCAGCGTCTGCGCGGCACGAGCGAGTTCGTCTCCGAGATGGTGCTCTGGGGCGAAGGCGCGCGCAAGCGCGCCGTGACCGACGAGCTGACAGGGGTGTACAACAGGCGCTTTCTCGAAGACTCCCTCGGCAACTACGTGGCGGAGGCGCGGGAGAAGGGGGAGCCGCTCTCCCTCGTGATGGTCGACCTGGACCACTTCCGCCAGATCAATGAGCTGTACGGCCATCCGAAAGGGGATGCCACGGTCCGCAGCGCGGCCCAGCTTTTCCGCTCCCTCCTGCGGGAAACGGACGTGATTGCCCGCTACGGCGGGGACGAGTTCGTCATCATCATGCCGCACACGGACCCGGCCCTCGCAACGGAGCTCATGTCCCGGGTGTGCGCGGAGGTGGCACGGCTGGAGATCCTCAAGGACATGAAGGGCGCCATCACCACGGTGACCTCGAGCATGGGCGTGGCGGGGTTCCCCCTGCACGCGTCTGATCTCTCCGGGCTGCGCGCGGCGGCCGATGCCGCGCTCTACAGGGCCAAGGAGGAGGGAAGGAACCGCGCCGTGTGCGCGCCCCTCCCGGCGCAGGACCCGGCGGCCCGCGAAGACCGCGATCCGGAGCATCAAGGAGAAGAACACGATCATCGCCCGGATCATCGAGGCCATCGTCGAGCGGCACCATTTCCTGGTGCTCGGGCACCAGAGCCCCGATGACGACTGCATTTCCTCCATGATCTCATTCGCCCTCCTGCTCCACATGTTCTACAAGGACGTGGCCCTGTATCTCGGCCCCCAGGTGCACGAGCGTTTCAAGTACCTGCTCGACATCTGCCGCTACAACTCCATCCGGCTTCTCTCTCCCGAAGATGCTCCCGCGGCGGGAACGGACACGGTGGTGCTCTGCGACACGCCCAAGCCCTCGATGATCGAGGCGAGTCCCTCCGTGAACGCGATCCTGCACGCGCCGGGGGTGCTGCGAATCGAGATCGATCATCATCTGGGCGCGGACAGCGAGCATTTCGGCGACGAGGGCTACCGCCTCGTCACCGAGGCATCCTCCGCGAGCGAGCTGATCGGGCACATACTGTTGAAGCTCGAGGGACGCCCGGACCTGCTCGAGCGCCACCAGGTGGGGGAGCTTTTTCCCCGCAATCTCGTGCTCGCCATCCTCACCGGCATCATCGGGGACTCGAACATGGGCCAGTACCTGAAGTCCCGCAGGGAGAAGAGGTACTACCAGATCTTCTCCGGCATGTTCAATGAAATGCTCTCCCGGCGCACCACGAAGAAGACGAACTTTTCGACGATGGACCAGGTGTTCACCGAGCTGCAGAAGCTTTCCAACCGCGAGGAGGACTGCTTCAGCTACATGATGAGCCGCAAACGGCTTTCCGGCTCGCTCGCCGTCGTGGCGCTGACGCTGGAAGACATGGCGCCGCTGTTCGCCAAGTGCGACGATGACACCATCGTGTCCAGCGCGCGCGTGATTGCCGACCGTCTGGCCGAGGAGAGCGGCAAGCTCGGGCTCGTGGCCTATTTCGACAATCCCGAGCACGGGGACCTCGTGCAGTTCAGACTGCGCCGCTCCAGCAGTTGGAAGCTCTACGATCTGCGCAAGCTTCTCGAGCGCTTTTCCATTGCGAACGGGGGAGGCCACGAGGGAGCAATCGGATTCAGGGTCCCGCGCTCCGAGATCGGCGACTTTCCCGGGTACATAACGACGCTGGTAGAAGGGATCGAGGCAGCCATCAGCGAGTAGGCGCGGCGCCACATCCGCGGACTACCGCGGCGCGCAACGGCACGCGGTCAGGACCGGACCCGCAGCCCGTATACATCTGCCAGCAGCCGCGTTGCCGCCTCCAGATTCGCCTCGCAGGCGGAAGGCATCGACACGAGCTTTTCCGCGGCCCCTGTATCCTTGAATCCCGTGCCTGTCAGGAGCACCACCACCCGGGATTCCGGATCCACCTTGTGACGGTCCTTGAGGAATCCGGCCCACGCGGCCGCGGAAGAGGGCTCCACGAACAGGCCTGCCTCCCGGCAGAGCTCCGCCTGGGCGCTGCTGATCTCCGCGTCACTCACCTCCACCGCCCTGCCCCCCGTCTGCCGGAGAAAAGCAAGGGCCATGTGCCCGCTGGCCGGCCGGCACACGGCAAGTGAATCCGCGATGGTCGAGGTACGAGGGAGAACGGTCTCGCGGGCATCCCTCCAGCTCTGCGCAAGGGCGTTGCTCCCCTCTGCCTGCACCGCGACCATGACAGGCATCCTGATCCGTGCAGCCCGCCTCCACGAGGTCTGCGAATCCCTTGCACGCGCCGGAGAATATGACTCCGTCCCCCGTTGGCACGTACACCACATCCGGCACGCGGCACCCGAGCTGATTGTACAGCTCGAGGGAGACGGTCTTTTTTCCTTCCACGGTGAATGGGTTGTACGCGGTATTGCGGTTGATGCCGCCGTATTCCCTCGTATAGGCCATGGACAGGGAAAAGGCGTCGTCATACGTGCCTTTCACGGGCACGACCCGGGCGCCGTAGAGAAGAGACTGCAGGAGCTTGGCGCGCGGCGCGGAGCCGGGCACGAAGAGCACCACGTCGAGGCCGAAGGCCGCGCCCGCGCCTGCCATGGAAGCGCCGGCATTGCCCGTGGAGGCGAGCGCCACGCGCTTTTCCCCGTGCACCCATGCCTGCGCTGCCACCAGGAGGGAGGCTCGATCCTTGAGGGATCCGGACGGATTCAGCGTGTCGTTCTTGAAAGAGAGGCGGGGAAACCCGGTTTTCTTCTGCAGAATTGCCGGGTATACCAGCGGGGTATTGCCTGCCGGATAGCTGGGAAGGTCACGGATGGGAAACGGCAGGAACTGGAGCGGATCCACCGGGCTGCCCGGCGCCATCCTGGCTCCCGGGCGCCATACCACGGACAGGTATCCCCTGCTGAACCCCTCGGCCGGGCCATCCTTCTTCGCGGCGGCCGCGCACCAGGGGCATTCGTAGACGATCTCTTCCGACTCGAGCGTGCGGTGGCACGTCACGCACGCGTAGCGAATCTTCACCTTGCGGTTCCCGCCTCCCGGTTGAAGTCCTCGATCAGCTCGTCGATCCGGGGCGCCTGCTCCTGCAGCGCCGTCCAATAGCGGGCATCGGCCCACTGCGCGTTCAGCTCGTCTATCTTCTTTCCCTGCTGCTCCACCCACGTGTAGTACTTGAGATTGTGGATGCGCCTCTTCTCGGGTTGGGTGAGCTCCAGGACGTTGTCCGTGCGCTGCCCGGCAAGGCTCTCCCGATATATGCCGTTGGCCTGCGCCGCATCCAGGTCCCCGTCCTTCTTCGCGAGCTCCTGCACGCGCGAGCCGTAGAGCTCCATGGAATCCGTCAGGATGGTGACCACGACATCGTCCTCCGCGAGCTCATACCACTTGGCGAGCTTGATCGAGGCCAGGACATTCGCGATGCCCGAGATTCCGAGCAGCGGGAGACTCTCGATGAACTTGTCCTCTGCTCCCTGGCGCGCCAGAAGCGCCTTTCCCGGTTTCTCGTTGAACAGCCGCAGGAGTCCCATGCAGTCCCGGTCATCCACGGCGATCACCGCGTCCGTGTTTCTGACGTTGTGGATCCAGGGCACGTGCTTGTCCCCGATTCCTTCGATCCGGTGCGCGCCGAAGCCGTTGCAGAGCAGCGTGGGGCACTGCAGCGCCTCGGCCGCGGCGATCTTCATCCCGGGGTGTTTCTTCTTGAGGAAATCCCCGGCCGCGATCGTTCCGGCAGACCCGGTGGAAGACACAAAGCCCTTGAGCGCGCCCTTGCCGCCCAGCACCTCCTGGAACACCCTGTCCACGGCCGCACCGGTCACCTCGTAGTGCCAGAGATAGTTTCCGAACTCTTCGAACTGGTTGAAGATCACGATATCGTCACCCCGGTCCCGGGCAAGCTCGTGGCACTTGTCGAAGATCTCCTTCACGTTGCTCTCGCTTCCCGGCGTGGTGATGACTTCCCCCGCGATCTTCGAGAGCCATTCGAATCTTTCCCTGCTCATTCCCTCGGGGAGTATGGCGATGGATTGGCAGCCCAGCAGGGCTGAATTGAAGGCGCCTCCCCGGCAGTAGTTGCCCGTGGAAGGCCAGGCAGCCTTCTGCCGGGTCGAGTCAAATGCGCCTGTCACCAGCGCCGGCGCCAGGCATCCATAGGTGGCGCCCACCTTGTGGGCGCCGGTCGGAAACCATTTTCCCACCAGCGCCACGATCCTGGCCGGTATGCCGGTCAGCGCACGGGGTATCTCCAGGTAGTTGACCTCACCGAACAGCCCGCCGCTGGCCTGCGGCTGGTTCCGCCACGTGATGCGCTGAAGATTCAGCGGGTTCACATCCCAGAGACCCACTTTCCGCAGCGCTTCCTGGAGACTGCGCGAAACCCGGCCCGGCTCTTTCATCCCGGCGAACGTGGGCAGCACGATCCCTCTCTCCCTGCAGCGCTGGATGTTGCGCGCCCGGATATCCTTGTTGACGGTGAGGCTGATCATGTATCGATGGAATCCCGGGCAGAGCCGGATGTCAAGATTGCCGCCCGGGACGACTCCAGGAGACCATTGCTTCGCTGCGGCGGTCGGTGGCTATTTCACCCCGTACACTGCCACGCGTGCTTTACCCTCCTGCCATGTGCCCACGGTCTTGTACGTGAACTGGATGGACCTGATTTTGCGCTCTCGTCCGTTCAGGTCGATCAGCCGGGATCGCGAGCCTTCATTGAATACAAGCCGCGTGTTCACTACCTGCTTTTCGCCATTCCCGAAGTCGATCACAAGGTTGAAGAGCTCGATGTCGTTCTTCTCTACGACGAAGTAGAGAGCCCTGAAAGATCCCTCGTGGTTGCGGACGGCGATCGTGTCGTGATCGACTCTGTAGTCCACCTCCTGCTCCCCCAGCATGACAGAATCCCTTGGGGGTGCAGGCCTTTCCGAGCGGGGCGGCCTGTCCGAATGGCCGCTCCTATCCGAAGAGGCGGTAACGACCCAGGGTGCGCCCGC
Source organism: uncultured Spirochaetota bacterium (assembly GCA_963734545.1). Lineage (GTDB taxonomy): Bacteria > Spirochaetota > Spirochaetia > SZUA-6 > Fen-1364 > Fen-1364. Next base: position 286,770 of record CAVTHO010000006.1, read on the forward strand.
ACATGCCGCTACCGACAGCGCAACGGCTGCAAGAAAAAGGATTTTTCTCATATGTCCTCCGGGACAAGAATAAGAAAAGCGGGCCTCACCGTCTGTGCGCCAGCGCACGCGCTGGCGGCCGGCTATTTCACCCCGTATACCACCACGCGCGCCTTGCCGTCCTGCCAGTTGCCCACTGTCTTGTAGGTGAACTGGATCGTCTTGATTCTGCGCTTTCCCCCGCTGAAATCGATCTGCCGGGAGCGCGAGCCCTCCTTGAATATGAGCCGGGTCTGGAGCTGCTGCTTCTCGCCGTTGCTGTAGGCAATGACGAGGTTGAAGAGCTCCACGTCATTCTTTTCCACCCTGAAGAAGAGAGACCGGAACGATCCCTCATAGTTGCCGACGGCGATTGTGTCGTGATCGGCCTTGAAGTCCACAGACCGCTCTCCCAGCAGGACGGAATCCCTCGGCGCCCCAGGGGCGGAGGCCCTGCCCGGAGGGGCGCTGCTCCGGCCCGGAGGAGCAGGCTTGCCCGGAGGGACGGTCGCGCATGAGCTCACCAGCAGCACAACGGCCGCGAAAAGGAGTAAATTTCTCATACTGCCTCCTCGGCCATGATTATATCCCGCTCCCGATGGAATTGGACAGCAGGAGTTTTTAGGGGTAAGATCGTTCCCCATGAGCGATCGCATGCGCCTCGTGCCCTTCCGGGAGCTTTTTCTCAGGGCACTGGCGGAGTTCCGGGCAAAGGGATCGATATTCGACCTCCCTCTTGCGCACTTCTGGCAGTCCGCCGGCACCCGGGCCGCCCCGATATTCACCTCGCACGCCGCCAATCCCGTGGGGCCGGCTGCGGGCCCGCACACCCAGCTCAGCCAGAATATCCTCGCTGCCTGGCTGGCAGGGGGGCGCTACATCGAGCTGAAGACAGTGCAGAAGCTCGATTCGCTCACCGTCGCCAAGCCCTGCATCGACGCCGCGGACGAAGGCTACAACGTCGAGTGGTCCACCGAGCTCAGCCTCGACGAGGCCTACGACGAGTACCTCAAGGCATGGCTGCTCGTGCACTCCTTCCATACGCTCATGGGCGCGGAGCCGCGCGAACCGGAAACGCTTTTCAACATGAGCGTCGGTTACGATCTCGACGGCATCAAGACGGAGAAGATGAACCGGATCATCGACCGGCTGATCGACTCCTCGTCCGAGCCCCTCTTCACGCGCTACCGGGAGGAGCTTGCCGCGCTGGCCGCGGACTCGCGCCTTCTGCAGGGCACGCCATGGGTTGCGCGGGCACCTTTTCTTCGCGAGCTTCCCTCCCGCATCCCTGCCCGGATCTGCGCCTCGGTCACTCTCTCCACGATGCATGGCTGTCCCCCCGGTGAGATCGAATCGATCTGCGCGTACCTGCTTCGGGAGAAGAAGCTGGACACGCTCGTGAAGCTCAACCCCACCCTGTTGGGGCACGAGCGCGCCAAAGAGATACTCTCCGGCCTGGGCTTCGGCTACGTGAGCCTGAACCCGGAAGGCTTTCGCAAGGACCTGCAGTACGCCGACGCGGTCCCGATGCTGACCCGGCTTCTCGGCCTGGGCAGGCAGGAAGGCAGGCACTTTGGCGCCAAGCTTTCCAATACCCTTGCGGCGGCCAACAGCAGGGGCGTGCTGCCGGGAGACGAGATGTACATGTCCGGCAGGGCGCTCTACCCGCTGACGATCACTCTCGCCGCGAGCCTTGCAGCCGATTTCAAGGGAGCGCTGCCGCTCTCGTTTTCCGGCGGTGTGTCCGCCTGGAATATCGGCGAGGTGCTGGAGGCGGGCATACGGCCCATCACGCTTGCCACGGACCTGCTGAAGCCCGGCGGATACGGAAGGCTGAAAGAGCTTGCGGAAACGGCGGAGAAACACGCGGCGGCATGGGGCACACGGCGCGTGGATGCCCGGGGGCTTGGACGCGCAGCGGAAGCCGTGCGCGGCGCCCCGTCACGCTCAGAAAGGACTTCCGCGGCGCCGGCGAAGGTCCACGTCGAGGGACCGCTTCCCCTGTTCGATTGTTTCGTCGCGCCGTGCATGCATGCCTGCCCGATCTGCCAGGATGTTCCCGAGTACGTGCACCTGGCCGGCGCAGGCAGGTTCGAGGAAGCATTCGAGGTCATCTACAGGCGCAACCCGCTCCCCTTCATGACAGGCTATCTCTGCGACCATCAGTGCACGCAGAACTGCACGCGCATGGACTGGGAAGGGTCTGTCCGGATACGGGAAGTCAAACGGGTCGCCGCGGAGAGAGGCTACGACGCCTATCGGTCCAGCGGCAGGCTGGCCGCGCGGAAGGCGGCGCCGAGGGGAGTGAAAGCAGCCGTCGTCGGCGCCGGTCCGGCGGGGCTGGCCGCCGCGTCTTTCCTGGCGCGCGAGGGCTTCGAGGCGCACGTGTTCGAGCGGGAGAGCGAGCCGGGAGGGATCGTGCGCTGGCTCCTGCCCGGGTTTCCGCCTGCCCGCCGCCTCTGTGGAGAAGGACGTGTCCCTGCTGACGGACCTGGGGGTCCGGTTCCACTTCGGCGTGAAGGAAAAGCCGCGCGTCGGGCAGCTGAATGCGGAAGGCTTCCGTTACGTGCTTGCCGGTATCGGCGCGGAAGCGGACAAGAGATCGGCATCGAGGGGGCGCGCGAGGCGTTCGCGTTCCTCCGCGCAGTTCAGGAAGGACCCGTCCTCCCTGCGTCTCGGACGTTCCGTCGTGGTCGTCGGGGCGGGAGACACCGCAATGGATGCGGCGCGCGCCGCAAAGCGCTGCAAGGGCGTGAAGGTCGTGCGGATCGTCTATCGCAGGTCGGAGCGCGAAATGCCTGCCTCCGCGGAAGAGTACGCCTCCGCGCGGGAGGAGGGGATCCTGTTTCATTTCCTGCGCGCGCCGGAGCGCTGGTCGGCGGAGGCCGGCCTCGTCTGCCGCGTGATGGAGCTGGGCCCTGAAGATCAGACCGGCCGCTCCCGTCCGGTGCCCACGGAAGCGCGCGAGACCCTGCCGGCCGACACCCTCATCACCGCGCTGGGCGCCGAGGTGGACAGCAGGGGGCTCGAGAGTCTCGGGCTGCCTCCCGACAAGGCCGCGATAGACGCGCGCACCCAGGAAACCGGAGTGCCCGGATTGTTTCTCATCGGGGACGCGGCGGCCGGGGCAGAGACCATCGTAAAGGCGATTGCCTCGGCGCGAAGGGCGGTGGATGCAGTCTGCGCGCAGGAATCCGGGCGCACGGCACCCCCTCGCGCGCCGGAGAGCGCGGGCGCCGGCAGGGCGCCTGCCTGGGATGTGCCTGCGGAAGATACCACCCGGCTGCGCACCCTGCGTGACCGGCTGATACCGGTGTCTGCCGCGGGCGCCGATGATGACGAGGTCAGGGACACGGAATCGCGGCGCTGTCTCGGCTGCAGGGCGCTGTGTCTCAAGTGCGTCGAGGTCTGTCCGAACAGGGCCAACACGTTCATACGCGTGGAGGGCTTCAGCGACGAGGCGCAGATCGTTCACCTCGATGCGTTCTGCAACGAATGCGGGAACTGCGCCACCTTCTGCCCGTGGGAGGGACGGCCATACAGGGACAAGCTCACCGTCTTCGAAAATGAAGCGGACTTCCGTGACAGCACCAATCCCGGCTTCTTCCTCCGAAGGGGCAGGGGCATGGTCCGGATGGACGGCCGGGTCCGGGACCTGCTGGTGGACGCGGCGGGAAACGTGACGGAAGGCATGGACAAGGGCTCCGCAAAAGCGGTGGTGAGCGCGATTGTGCGCGACTACCCCTACCTTCTCGGAGAACAGCAATGATCGTATTGAAAAATGCCACGCTCGTGCACCTGCACCCCGCCGAGGTGACTCCCGGCGTCGATGTCGTGATCGACGGAACAGAGATACGGACGGTGGGGCGGGCCGCCTCGGAAGCGTTGAAGGCGGAAAGGACCATCGACCTGGCGGGCCGCATCGTCATGCCGGGCCTCGTGTGCAGTCATGACCATTTCTACTCCGGTCTTTCCCGCGGCATCATGGCACGGATCGCGGCGAGCACCGACTTTGTTTCCACGCTGCAGAACCTCTGGTGGCGCCTGGACAAGGCGCTGGACGCCGACGCGCTGCAGTCCAGCGGCATGGTCTGCGCGATGGACGCGGTCAAGGCGGGCTGCACGGCCGTTATCGATCATCACGCATCCCCTTCCTTCATCACCGGCTCCCTGGAAATGCTGAAGGGATGCTTCGAGAAGGTGGGGCTCCGCGGGGTCCTCTGTTACGAGACCACGGACCGGAACGGTCCGGAAGGCTTGAAGCGGGGGGTGGAAGAGAACCGCAGCTTTGCCGGGCTGGTGGAGGAGGAGAAGAAAAGCCGGGGCGGGCAGCGGCTGGTGGAAGCGATGATCGGCGGACATGCCCCCTTCACACTTTCCAATGACGGTCTTGCGGCGCTTGCGGATGTCGTGTCGGCCACCGGACGCGGATTCCACGTGCACGCCGCGGAGGATGCGTTCGACGTTTCCTTTTCCCACGGCGCGTACGGCAAGGATCCTTTGCGCAGGCTGGACGAGTTCGGCCTTCTCTCCGACAAGTCCCTGGTGGCGCACGGCCTGTACCTCACCGCCGCGGACCGGGAGATCCTCAACGTGCGCGGGGCATTTCTCGCCCACAACTGCCGCTCGAACATGAACAACCACGTCGGCTACAACGCCGAGCTGCCCCGGGTGAAGAACGTGGCGCTGGGCACCGACGGGATCGGCTCCGACATGCTCCTGGAGACCAAGTTCGCCTATTTCCGCCACCGTGACGCGGGAGGCCCTCTCACGCCGGGCGCCTTCATGCGTTTCCTCCAGAGCGGAAACGAGATCCTGCATCGCTGCTTTGGTGAGAGCTTCGGCAGGGTGGAGGAGGGCTACAAGGCGGACCTCGTCATCCTGGACTACGACGCGCCGACCCCTCTCGTGCGCGAGAATGTCGCCGGTCATGCGATCTTCGGCATGGGAAGCAGGGACGTGGACACGGTGATCGTGAACGGCAGGATCATCATGGAGAGCAGGTCGTTCCGATGGGACACGGCGCCCGTCTATGCGGCGGCCCAGGCAGCCGCGAGATCGCTCTGGCAGAAAATGGACCAGGCCTGATCACGCAGACCCCGTGTCCGCGCAGGCCGGGCTGTTGACAGACCCGCGCGTCTGGATCATCCTGTCGCAGCTTATTTCGAGAATTAGGAGGACGGAATGTCAGCTCTTGCGAGCATTGTGGTGGAAAGGTCCTGCTGCGTTTTCCGGAGCTCGCGGAGGTAATCGAACCGTTCCAGTGAGAGAATGAGAGCGGTCGGTTCCTTCGCGCAGTGAGCCGCGGTACCGCGTTCGCGCGGAACGCGTATTCGCGTATTCCGCGGCGGTTTGTATATCTCACGCGGAGGAATTGATCCTTGTCGAGATTCCAGAGCCCGGCCGCCCAGGCGGCCGACCAGCCTTTCCATTGCATCAATTGCAGCCAGCTCGTTCTGATCGCGTCCGCCGGGACGGACCAGAGAAATCATTGCCCCCACTGCCTGTGGAGCCTGCACGTCGACTTCCAGAATGGCGACAGGCGCTCCGCCTGCAGATCCCCCATGGAGCCCATCTCGGTGTGGGTGAAGCACAATGGCGAGTGGGCGGTGGTGCATCGCTGCAGGGAATGCGGCGCCCTGCGCGCAAACAGGATTGCGGGAGACGATAACGAGGTAATCCTCTTGTCCCTCGCTCTCAAGCCGCTTGCCCGGCCGGCGTTCCCCCTGGAGCGCCTGCGGCTGCCTACGTGAACTGTTCATTGCGGGCCCTCCCACAGGAGGGCTCGCCTTTTTCCGCCGGACAAATGAATGACTTGTCCGGTTCGCGTCATTCGTTCTGCGGCGGTGGTGCCCTGCGGCGTGCCCTCGAGTCCAGCCTCTCGTCGCGCTGGCGGAATCGGAGCCACCTCTTCAGCCCTCTTTCGATCAGCATCATGACGTCGTCGGTGAGATCTTCCGTGTAGGGCCCGGGTATGTTGAGCGGAAGGGTCGTGAAGATCGCGATGAGCATCCTTTTCGGATTGCGGAAAAGGCTGGTGCGGAACACTCCTCTGCGCGTACCCTCTGCCAGGATCTCCTCAATGAGCTCTTCGATGCGCCCGAAGAGCGTGCTCCCGCTGCTCACCCTGTCCTCCAGCCCCGGATAGATGTACCGCCTCTCCCCGGTGTAGATGCCCCGCAGGATCTGGTTGCTGCGCAGGCTGAGGGTCGCATAGCGAAAGAGCGCTTTCAGCCGGAAGAGGGGGGAGTGGAGGCTGTTCACGTGCTTTTCCATGTCGCGGATTCCGCGCTGCTCGATCGTGTCCAGGATGGCGGAGTAGAAGGCCTCCTTGCTGGGGAAGTAGGTATAGAAGCTGCCCATGCCGAGCCCCGCCGCATCCGTGATGTCCCTGATGCTGACATCGCGGTAGCCGTGCTGGGCAAAGAGCCGCTCGCCGATCCGGAGCAGGGTGTCCGTGCGGTTTCTTTCCATGAATCTCCCCTGGTGACGGACCGGATGCCGCGGTCAAATATCCGGCTTCTTCCCGTTTTCGACGGCCTCCGGCATGCGGCGGCGCGCCGGAGCCTCGTGAAACCCGCGTTTTTGGCACATCCGGCGCCGCGGGCGTTGACACTACCCCGCGTGGAAAACAGTCTCGTGTGGGGAGAGTATGAAAGCGCTGGAAAAAAGACAAGCAACCGAACCCCACTACGTGCTGGCGTGTCCCGTCTGCGGCGGGACGTACGAAGACTCTCCCGATGAGTTTCTTCTCTCCTGTCCCGCGCCGCATCCCCCGGCCCTGCTGCGCGCGGTCTACCGGGAAAAGAAGCTCAAGGCGCATCCCGAGCATTCAGGGGTCTTCCGGTTTTTCGACTGGCTCCCCATCAGGCGGCGGCTCCCCGGTGCCGCGGGCCCGGCCGTGTACCGCAGCACCGGTCTGGGTCCGCTCCTGGGGCTGAACAACCTGTTCGTCGTATTCAACGGCTGGTGGCCCGAGAAGGGCGCCCGGATGGAAACCTGTACGTTCAAGGAGCTGGAGGCCCAGGCGGTGTGCGGCAGGATCATGGACGGCTGGGAGTCCGCCCTTGTCGTATCCTCCGCGGGCAACACGGCGCGCGCTTTCCACCACGCCTGCAGCCGCTACGACGTGCCGGCGCTGATCGTGGTTCCCCGCCGCGGCATGTCGATGCTCTGGGGCACCGGCGCGCGCCGCCCGGAATGTGCGCCTGGCGGTGATCGACGGGGGCGCCGACTACGCCGACGCCGTCGAGCTGGGCAACGGGATTGCCGGCACCGAGGGCTACTACTCGGAGGGCGGCGCGCGCAATGCGGCGCGGCGGGACGGCATGGGCACGACGGTGCTCTCCGCCGTGGAAGCTGCCGGAGTGATTCCCGATCACTACTTCCAGGCGGTCGGCAGCGGGACGGGCGCCATCGCGGCATGGGAGATGAACCTGAGGCTGCTGGAGGACGGACGTTTCGGCAGCAGGAAGATGAGGCTGCACCTTTCGCAGAACGCGCCCTTCACCCCGATGACGGATGCGTGGGAGGCAGGCTCCCGCACGCTTGCCGTCGAGCCGTCACCGAGGCGCGGGCCCGGTCCCACGCCATCCGCGCGCAGGTCCTGGGCAACAGGAACCCGCCGTATTCCGTGACGGGCGGTCTCTATGACGCGCTTCGCGACACGGACGGCTGCATGTACCGGGTGACGAACGAGGAAGCGCGCAACGCGGGCCTGCTCTTCGAGGAGTGCGAAGGCAGCGATATCGATCCTGCCGCGGAAGTGGCCGTGGCGTCGCTGCTGGAGGCCGCGCGCGGGGGACGCATCCGGCCCCGGGACGCCGTTCTGCTCAACATCACGGGGGGCGGGCGGCGCAGGCTCCTTGCCTCGCGCAGAACGGCGGCGCTGCGGGAAGACGCCACATTCACGATCGAGGAGCTGCGCACGGACGGCCCCGCGCGCGGCCTGCGGCTGCTCCGGGAGGCCCTCGCGTGAACGATATTTTCGAGAAGACCCGGACCGACGGCGGCTACTTCGGCGATTTCCGCGCCGCCGGGGACATGTACTTCTCCCAGCCGATCCTCGACGGCGACCCGGGACCCCGGATGAAGTTCCAGGGCAAGGACGTCATCGTCTGGGCCATCAACAACTATCTCGGCATCTCCGGGCAGGCCGGAGCTCACTGCCGCGGCCGCGGAGGCCGTAAAGCGCTACGGGCCCAGCGCCCCCATGGGCTCGCGCCTGCTCACCGGCAACACGCGGGAGCACATCGAGCTGGAGAGGAAGCTGGCCGCGTTCTGCCGCAAGCCTGCCTCGATCGTGTTCAACTACGGCTACCTCGGCGTGCTGGGCACCGTCTCGGCGCTGGTGGGCCCCGAGGACATCATCGTCATCGACTCTCTCTCCCACGCCTCCATGATCGACGCCACGCTGCTCGCCTCGGCCGGCCGGCGCTTTCGGCCGTACAAGCACAACAACATGGAGGACCTGGAGTCGCACCTGCAGGCCGCGGCAAAGGACCGCAAGGGCGGGATCCTCGTCGTGACCGAGGGCGTGTTCGGGATGAAGGGCAACTGCGCCCGGCTCGCCGATATCTGCGCGCTCAAGGAGCGCTACGGCGCGCGCCTGTTCGTGGACGACGCGCACGGGTTCGGCGTCATGGGCGCGGAGGGCCGCGGAACGGGTGAGCACTTCGGCGTGCAGGACAAGATCGATCTGTACTTCGGCACGTTCGCCAAGGCGTTTGCCGCAATCGGCGGGGTGACGGCGGGTGACTCCGACGTGGTGGAGTGGGTGCGCTACAATGCGCGGACAAACGTGTTTGCCAAGGCCCTGCCCATGGTGTACGTGAAGACCGTGGAAAAAGCGCTCTCCATCGTCGAAGGGGAACCGGAGCTGCGCAAAAAGATGTGGCACATCGCGCGCATGCTGCAATCAGGGCTGGTGGACCTGGGGTTCGACATCGGGGAACCCGAGTCCCCGATCACGCCGGTGTACGTGGTGGCGGGCGACGAGAAGACGGGCATGGCGCTCATGACCATGCTGCGCGAGGATTACGGCATATTCGTGTCCGGTGTGACATACCCGGTCGTGCCCCACGGCGTGTTTCTCTGCCGCATGATCCCCACCGCCGCGCATACCGAGGAAGACGTGCAGAAAACGCTCGACGCGTTCCGCCAGATGCGGGACCGGATGAAGCTGGATCTGTCGACAAAGCCGTCCCGGCAGAACGGATAGGGGCGCCGCTCCTGCCGATCGGCGGTCCTGCCGTTGACACTGCCTGCCGATACGTGTACATTCATCTCATATCAGAGCGCCGTGTCACGGTGCCTGAGGACATTCAACGAGTGAACAGGGCCTTACTAGTCCTCGCGGCGGCCTCACCGGCGATCCCACCGATTTCACACTCAAACAAGCCGGATATGTAACCGGACCTCTTCGTAAGAATTCCCGGTAGAAGGATCTCAATGTATTTCTCAGATTTTTCCCTCGCAAAGGAGCTTCAGGCCGCTGCGCGGCGCATGGGCTTCGAACAGCCCACGCCCATCCAGGAGACGGCCATTCCGGCCGGCCTGTCGGGACGTGACGTCCTGGCCAGCGCGGAGACGGGCAGCGGCAAGACCGCCGCCTTCCTGCTTCCGATCATGCACAAGCTTCTGCCCATGCAGCGCGGCGCCACTCGCGCGCTCGTTGTCGCGCCCACGCGGGAGCTTGCCGCGCAGATCGCCGATCACTTCCGCGAGCTTGCCGCCGGCACCCGCCTGACCTGCGCCGCCGTACACGGCGGAGTGGCAATGGGCGCGCAGGAGCGCGCGTTCCGCAAGGGCGTGGACATGGTCGTCGCCTGCCCCGGCAGGCTCCTGGACCACATGCGCAACAGCTACGTGGACCTGTCCGGCATCCAGTTCCTCGTCATCGACGAGGCTGACAGGATGCTCGACATGGGCTTCCTGCCGGACATCAAGCGCGTTCTCGCCGCGGTGCCCAGGAACAGGCAGACGTTCTTCTTCTCCGCCACGCTCCCCCCGGCCATCGTCACGCTGTCCCGTGAGCTGCTTCGAAGGACCCGGCCAGGCTGAACATCGACAGGAAGCCGGCGCCTGCCACCGGCATCACCCACTCGGTGTTTCCCGTGCCTTCAGACCGAAAGTCCAACCTGTTCCTCGAGCTGCTGGGCAAGGGGATCACGGGAAGCGTTCTCGTGTTCACCCGCACGAAGCACCGGGCGAACAGGCTCGCCGATTTCCTGGACCAGCAACGGCGTGCGGTGCGCGCGGATCCACGGGAACCGCAGCCAGTCACAGCGCACCGCGGCGCTTGCCGGCTTCAAGCAGGGCAAGTTCCAGGTCCTCGTGGCCACGGACATCGCCGCGCGCGGCATCGACGTGGAGGCGCTGGGCTCGGTGGTGAACTTCGACGTTCCCCACCAGCCCGAGGACTACATCCACAGGGTCGGCCGCACGGCGCGGGCCCAGCTCACCGGTGACGCGCTGACCCTCGTTTCTCCCGAGGAGGAGAGGGATTTCGGCGCCATCGAGCGCGCGCTGGGCAGGCGCCTGCCCCGGCAGAAAGTGGAAGGTTTCGACTACACGTCGAAGCCGACGGTGACGCAGAGGCCTGCCCCCCGCCGGCAGAGGCAGGCGCCGCGCCGCGCGCGCTGATTCAGGTGTAGCGGATCCGGGGATTCAGCACCGCGTACAGCAGATCCGCCAGCAGGTTGGAGACGCTGAACACGATGACGAGCAGGAGCGTGATTGCCTGCAGCAGGGGGATGTCCCTGCGCTGGATGGCGAACAGCAGGAGCCGGCCCAGGCCGGGGTAGCTGAAGAGTGACTCGGTCACGATCAGCCCGCCGATGAGCCAGCCGATCCCGATTGCGATCACCGTCACGGTGGGCAGGAGCGAGTTGCGGAGCACGTGCGTGAAGAGCACGCGCGCCGGATGGAGTCCCTTCAGGTACGCGCTGCGCACGTAGTCCGTCGACAGGACCTCCGCGGTGGCGGACCGGGTCATGCGGGTGATATAGGCGAGACTCACCAGGGAGACGGTGATGCCCGGCAGGATGAGACGGGGAAGCGCTTCCAGGAGTCCCGCATCCGGGGTGATTGCCGAGCTCGCCGGGAGCCAGTTCAGCTTGAGGGCGAAAACCGCGATCAGCACGACCCCTGTGACGAACTCGGGAAGCCCGATGAACGCGAGGGACGTGATCGAGATGATCTGGTCGGCCACCTTGTTCCGGCGCAGCGCGGCGAGCAGGCCGAGCAGGATCCCCAGCGGCACGTACATGACGAACGCGACAAGGGCGAGCATGCCGGAGTTCCGCAGCCGGCCCGCCACGAGGTTCAGGACCGGCTCGCCCGTGCTCAACGACACGCCCCAGTCACCCTGCACGTAGTGCACCAGCCAGCTTCCGTATTGCATCGGCAGGGACCGGTCGAGCCCGAGCTTTGCCCGCAATGCCTGGAGCGCCTCCGGGGTGGCAAACCGTCCGAGTATCGCTTTTGCCACGTCCCCCGGCAGGATCTGCGTCACGATGAATATCAGCACGGATGAAATCAGCAGCGTCAGGAGGACAAGGCCGAGACGCCGCGCGATATAGGAGATCATCCTGGTTTCTCCGCCTGCAGCCGGGCGAGCTCGTCCAGGGGAATGTGGCAGTAGATCCGGTGGTTGTTCCTTCCCTCGCGCCAGGGCGGGGTCTGGGTCTCGCAGATTTTGCCCAGCTTGCGCGGGCATCGCGTGTGGAACCGGCAGCCCGCGGGCACGTTCAGCGCGCTCGGTACGCTGCCTTCCAGGCGAAGGGGACGCTGCACGACGTCAGGGTCAGCCACGGGGATGGCCGAGAGAAGGGCCTCCGTGTACGGGTGATAGGGCGGCGCGAAGACGTCCGAGGCATCGCCCCACTCCATCAGGGCGCCGAGATACATGACCGCGATCCAATGGGAAAGGTGCTGCACGGCGGCCAGGTCGTGGGAAATGAAAAGGTAGGAGACGCCGTTCTTCTCCTGGAGCTCGGTGAGGAGATTGACGAGGGAAGCCTGGACGGACACGTCGAGCGACGAAAGCGGCTCGTCCAGGAGTATCAGCTCGGGTTCAGCGGCAAACGCACGCGCGATAGCCACCCTTTGTTTCTCGCCCCCGCTCAGCTCCTCGGGAAGACGATGAGAATAGCTCTCTGACAGGTTGACCGCCCGGAGGAGAGCGAGGACCCTGCTCTTGAGCTCCCCGCGCGGAACAGAGGAAAGAAGCAGGAGGGGGCGCCGGATGGCCCGGCCCACCGTGTGGCGCGGATTCAGGGAAGCCTCGGGATTCTGAAAGACCATCTGCAGCTTTTTCAGGATTGCCCTGGGGCGCTGCGCCACGCCGGCTTCGAGGCTCACACCGCCCAGCGTGATCTCCCCGCTGCTCTTCGGCGCAAGCCCGATGACGGCGCGCAGCATCGTGGTCTTTCCGCACCCGCTTTCCCCCACGACGCCGAGCGTGTTTCCCTGCCTGACCCAGAGCGTCACGCCGTCCACGGCTTTCACCGTCTTCTGCGCGCCCCCCGGGACTCCGAAGAGCCTTTCCGCGGCTGGATAGCTTTTTTTCAGGTCGTGGATCCGGAGCACCTCGCGCCGTTCTTCAGGATGCGGCGGGATGACCTGGGCGGCCCGGGCGTATTCCGCCGCCGTGGGCAGCTCGTTCCAGCGGAGACACGCGCTGAAATGGCCGGGCTGCACCTCGACCAGCGGCGGCCGCCGCAGCGTGCATTCCTCGCGGACAAAGGCGCATCGCGGGGCAAAGACGCATCCCCGGGGAAGCTCGTCCAGCCGCGGGATCATGCCGGGTATGCTGGTGAGCAGGCGCTTTCCCGCATCGCGCTCGAAGCGCGGGACGCAGCCCAGCAGGCTCAGCGTGTAGGGATGAAGGGGGCGCGTGTAGAGGGTGCGCATCTCCGCCTGCTCGCAGAACTCCCCCGCGTACATGACACCCACCCGGTCGCAGAGCTTGGAGACCACGGCAAGGTCATGGGTGATGTACAGTATCGAGGAATCGAACTGCTTCTTGAGACGCTGAACGAGGTCGAGGACGACAGCCTGCGTGGTCACGTCCAGCGCGGTTGTCGGCTCGTCCAGGATGAGGAGCTCCGGCTCGGTGATCAGCGCCATGGCGATGACGGAGCGCTGCAGCATGCCGCCGGAAAGCTGGTGAGGGTAGCGGCGGAGGACAGACTCGGGATCAGGCATCGCCACCCGGGCCAGCATGTCCCGTGCCTTCCTGCCGGCCTCCTCCCGTGACAGCCCGAGGTGCCGCCGGGCCACTTCCGCAAGCTGCGCGCCGATCCTCATCGAAGGATTGAGCGCCGTGGACGGGTTCTGGTAGACCATGCCGATGCGGCTTCCCCAGATCCTCCGCATCCGCCGCCGGGACAATCCGGTGAGCTGCTCGTCCCGCAGCCGGGAGAAGCCCGCGGTGACCCGTCCGTTGCCGCTCAGGTAGCCGATGGCCCCCATGGCAAGCGTGGTCTTTCCCGATCCCGATTCACCGACGAGCCCGAAGCATTCTTTCTCCGCAATGGTCAGGGTCGCATCCCGCACAGCCCCCAGGAGCCCGGATTCCGTTTCGTACCCGATCGAGAGTCCCTGGGTGTGAAAAACAGGCGGGCGATCTGCCACGACCGCTACCTCCCCGTTCCCGGCTGCAGGACCTGGCGCAGCCCGTCCGTCATCAGGTTGGTGGCCACCACGAGCAGGGATATGGCCCCGGCAGGAAAGAGAAGGATCCACGGCGCGGTGGAGAAGTAGCTTCGGGCCTCGTTGATCTGCAGGCCCCAGTCCGGGGACGGCGGCTGGACCCCCAGGCCGAGGAAGCCGAGCGAGGCCACGAGAAAGATCGAATAGGAGAAACGCACCGACATTTCCACCAGGAGAGGCGCCATTGCATTGGGGAGTATCTCCCGGAAGAGTATGACCGAGTCCCGCTCACCCCGGATCCTGGCCGCCTCCACGAACTCCTTTGTCTTGAGATCCAGCACCATGCTGCGCGCCAGGCGCGCGAGCATGGGCACGTAGAGGACCGTCACCACGAGGAGCAGGTTCAACACGGACGGGCCCACCGTGGCGAGCAGGAGCAGCGCGAAGAGCAGGGGCGGGAAGGAGAGCAGGACGTCCAGGATCCTCATGAGCGCTTCATCCCAGAGCCGCCCGTAGTAGCCGGACAGCAGGCCGATGCTCACGCCGATCAGGGCGGCGAGCAGGGTCCCGGTGCCGCTCAGAAGGAAAATGGTGCGGCTTCCTGCCAGGACCCGGCTGAAGATATCCCTTCCGTACTGGTCCGTGCCGAAGAGGTGCGCGGCGCCCGGCGGCATGAGCCGGGAGGCGATGTCCTGGGCCTGGAACTGGTACGGGGCCACCAGGCTCCCGAAAATCGCCATGAGGAGAAAGAAGAGAAACACGATTGTCCCGGCGAGCGCGGCGGGGTTCCGTCGGAGCCTCTCCCAGGAGCGGAGGAGCACGCGGACCCGGCGGGAGCTTTCAGAGACTTTCATTGGAATACCCCCGACGGACCGGGGGTATTCCGATTCCACACGACCGGCAAACCGCTATTTCTTGAAGTATGCGTTCGTGAACCGGGTCCTGGCCCAGTCCGATGCAAGGACGACGCCCTCGAGATTGGCGCTGAGCCCCGCCACCGCGTTCTCAAAATAGGTCACGATGATCGGCCCCCGGTCGATCAGGATCTGCTGCGCCTGCTTGTACAGCGCGGCGCGCTTTGCCTTGTTCATCTCCTTGTCCACCTTGGCAGTGAGCGCGTCGAACTCCGCATCCGACCAGTGGCTTTCGTTCCACTGACTCTCGCTCGTGTAGGCGAGCTTGAAGTAGGTGACGGGCGTGGCCCGGGTGCCCCAGTCGGTGATGCCGAAATCGGCCTTCAGCCAGCTCTGGTCCCCTTCCCCGTAGTACACGTCGGAGGGAACGACCTGGATGTCGACATCCACGCCGATCTTCGCCATCTGTTCCTTCCACACCGTGGCCACGGGAACGACGTCAAGCGCGTTCTGCGCGGCCAGTGAGATCTTCAGCCCGTCCGGGTATCCGGCATCGGCAAGAAGCTTCTTCGCCTTTGCGAGGTCGAGCTTCGGGGGCTTGTTGAGGTAGTAGTCGGTGAACCCCGGCCCGACCGGCGTGAAGCCATTGCCCACGGACGCGAGGCCCGGGCGCACCGCGTTGATCAGCGCCTGGTGGTCCGTGGCCAGCTTCAGGGCCTGGCGCACGCGATTGTCCGCCGCGGGGTGGCCCGCATCCGAGCGCATGTGCAGGACCCAGTGCATATTGGAGTTGTTGGTGATGATCTTCGTGCCGCTGTCCGCCTTCACGGCGTCCGCGAACTGCGTGCTCAAGCCGGGCACGTAGTTGAGCTGGTTCCCGCGCAGGGCTTCCACCTGTCCGCCCAGGTCAGGGGAGAAGATCATGTCGATCTCATCCAGGTAGGGCAGGGCGATTCCGTTCGCGTCCTTCTGCCTGAAGTAGGGGTTCTTTTTCAGCACGAGCCTGTCTTCGGGAGAATAGGAGGCGATCATGAACGCCCCGCTTCCCACCCTCTCTTTGCCGGGCTCCGTGCTGCCGCTGGGAATGATGCACGCATGATAGTCCCCCACGTCGCTGGCGAACTCGGGATTTGTGTCCGCAAGGGTGAACTGCACGCGTGTTGCGTCGAGGCCCTTGATATCCTGGATGCCCTTGAAGAGGCTTGCCGCGGGGCTGCCCACCTTGGGGTCCCGCAGACGGTTGAAGCTGAAGATCACGTCATCCACGGTGACAGGCTTCCCGTTGTTGAATCGGGCGCCGCTCTGCAGGGTGAAGATCCACACCTTGCCGTCGGCCGACTGCCACTTTGTGGCGAGGTCCGGCACCGGCCTGTTATTCGGATCGATGAATGTCAGGTGCTGGTACACCTGCTCCAGGACCGTGATATCGGCGATGGACGTCGCGAAGTGCGGGTCCAGGTTGCCGATGGGCTGGCTTCCCACCTTCAGGATGCCCCCGGGCACCGCGGGCGCGGCCCAGAGGGAGGTCACCGAGAAGAGGAGAACCGTGATCAAGAATCCGGGAAATACCTTCCGTGCCATGAAGACGCCTCCTTCTTTGCCACAATAGTAGCCATGAACACTTTCCTAATGCAAGGGAAAGCGCCGCGAGGAGGCCCGAGTGACTCATCCGCCCATGCAGTGATAGAATGAAGGAAAGGGGATATCGTGCCGGAGGACGCAAGGATCGTATCGGGGCACTGCGGACTCTGCCCGTCCGGGTGCGCCGTCCGGATTTCGGTGGAAGGCAACCGGATCGGCAAAGTCGTGCCGCAGAAGCGCCGCCCGGATGCGGTGAGCTGCGCCCGGGTCAGCCATGCGGCCGACATCGTGCATGCGCCGGACCGGCTCCTGTATCCGCTGAAAAGGGCGGGCGCCCGGGGGAAAACCGTTTCGTGCGGATAAGCTGGGCAGAGGCCCTCGACACGATTGCCGTCGGGCTTCAGGATGTTGCGCGCCGGCAGGGCCCGCAGGCGGTCTGCATGTACACGGGCCGCGGAACATTCGAGAGGTCGCTCTGGGAGATGCTTGCCCCTGCCGGTGTGCGTGAAACGAGCGCCTGGAGCCTGCTCTTTCCGTTCGGCTCGCCCAACACGACCGGGGCCGGTTCCAACTGCTACGTGAGCCACGCGGTCCTCGCCCCTGCCGTCACGTTCGGCGTCTGGTGGGCGGACACGCTGCCTGATCTGGAAAACTCCCGGCTCATCGTGGTCTGGGGCACGAACCCCGCCAATGCCTCCCCTCCCGTGCTGATGCGCCGGATCGAAAAGGCCGTGCAGCGGGGGGCCAGGGTCGTGGTGATCGATCATCGACGCACCGAAACCGCCCGGCGCACCGGCGCGCAGTGGCTCGCAATCCGGCCCGGCACGGACGGCGCGCTGGCGCTTTCCATGATCCACGTGCTCATTGAAGAGGGGCTGCACGATCGGGAGTTCGCGGAGCGCTGGACCGTGGGCTTCGACGAGCTTCGAGCTTATGTCGCCGGCTTTCCGCCTGAAAAGGCCGAAGAGATGACCGGCATTCCTGCAGAGACCATCCGCGAGACGGCAAGGGCCATTGCGGCCTCCGGCGGCGCCGCCCTTCTTTCCTATACCGGGCTGGAATACACGAACAGCGGCGTGCAGAACATACGCGCGGTCAAGATACTCTGGAGCCTGTCAGGCAACCTCGATGTCCCGGGCGGGAATCTCATCAAGATGCCGGACACTGATTTCAAGGTGAATACCGGCCATCGCCTCGAGCCGCCATCCGGCGTCGATCCGATCGGGAAGAGCAAGTATCCCCTCTACCATCTTTTCAGAAAAGAAGCCCATGCAATGGAGCTGCCCACGGGCAATCCTCCACGATGACCCGTACCCGGTGCGCGCAATGCTGGTGTGGGGCGCGTCGATCATCACCGGCTATCCCAACCCCGGCCTGTGGCGGCGCGCTTTCTCCGCGCTCGACTTTCTTCTCGTGGTGGACCGTTTTCCCACAGAGGACTCGCGCTACGCGGACATCATCCTGCCCGCTGCCACGTCCTTCGAGGAGGATTCCTACCTCATCTCGGGCCGCCGCGTGGAGCTGCGCCGCAAGGTCATCGAGCCGCAGGGGGAATCGCGGAGCGACTGGGACATCGTCGCGGCGATTGCCGGCAGGCTCGGATACGGTCACCTCTTCCCGCGCTCGTCCCGGGAAATGCTGCGCTGGGCGTTCGAGGGAACAGAGATCGACCTGGAGGAGCTGGAGAAGACCGGAGAGGTATCGCTCCCGGTTTCTCCCATGCGCTACCGCAAGTGGGAATCCGGACTCCTGCGCCGGGACGGGAAGCCCGGGTTCGACACGCCGTCCGGCAAGCTCGAGATTGCCTCGAGCATCCTGAAAGAAAACGGATACGACCCCCTGCCCGGTCTATGCACCGCCCCGGGAAGGGCCTTCGGCGGCCCCCGGGCTTTCCCGGGAGTTTCCCCTCGTGTTCAATTCAGGCTCGCGCAACAAGACTTTCTTCAACTCCCAGCACCACAACATCGCGCGCCTCGCCGCGCAGAGACCCAATCCCCAGGCGTGGATGAATCCGCGCGATGCGCGCCCTCGCGGCATTGCGAGCGGCGATGCCGTGGACGTGGTGACCCCGAGAGGCCGTGTCCGATTCGAGGCTTTTGTCACGGAGGATATCGCTCCGGGAGCCGTGGAGGTGGACGCATCCGGCGGCGGCCCGCTGGGACCCCGGTCCTGGAGGGAAGCCAATGTGAACGAGCTGACGGACAGCGAGAATCGGGACCCGCTCTCCGGTTTCCCGGTTTACAAAGCGCTGCTCTGCGACGTGCGCAAATCCAGTCTAGAGCCCGAGCACCTTTTCCACTTCCCGGGCCATCTTGTCCGGGAGGGGCGTGCCCGGGTGGCTGTCCATGAGGGCCAGCGTCTTGTCCCTCACCCTGGCGTGAAGGTCTTTCGAGCCCGAGGATTGCCAGCCGTCAAAACGCTGCCGGTCGAAAAGCGTCGGCTGCCAGAACTCACGGAAATGATTCAGCGTGTGATCCTCGCCCAGAAAGTTTCCTCCCGGGCCCACGGCGTGCACGACATCCAGGGCAAGGGACTCCTCATCGATGGAGAACCCGCGGGCGAAATGCCTCATCATGCCGATCATGTCCGCCGTGAATACCATCATCTCCGGCGAGGTGATGAGCCCCGCCTCCAGGTATCCCACGTCATGGACGAGGTTCGTTCCGCCCAGCATGGCGGTCTGGACCGAAAAGACGGCGTCCGCCGCGGCCTGCTCGTCGAACAGGATTCCGTCCGTGTGCCCCGCATAGCCCCAGCTCGGCAGGCCGTAGTACCGGCCCATGCACGCCACCGCGACCCGCGCAAGCTGGAACTCGGGAGCCCCGTACACGCTGATGGACGTTTTCATGTCCAGGTGGTGCAGACCGCTTCCATAGAGAAAGGGCGCGCCGGCGCGTTTCATCTGCTGAATGACCAGGCTGCTCAGCACTTCGGCGTTTCCCAGGGCGAGCCCTCCCGCGAGCGTCACGGGCGCCGTGCTGCCCATCATGGGGGCAGGTGAATGCACGACGGGCAGGCCCTGCTCCGCCATGTAGAGGAGCTTCTCGGTGGCGGTGCGGCTGTGCTGCAGCGGCGTGGTGGGCTCCGAGTACAGCAGCAGCGTGGGGTTGAGCCTCAGCTTCTCCATCCCGCCTGCCACCATGGCCGCGGCCTCCGCAATGGCGCGGCAGTCCGACTCGTCGTCGCACACGAAGACAACGGGTTTCACGCTGTTCTCTATGAGGGTGGCATACTGCCTGCGGTAGGTGCGGCCGGTGAAATCCCGCGGTATGCCCATGGACATGAGGAATGAAAGCTCGGGAAGAGCGTCGACCAGGCGCGCGCAGGCCTTCAGGTCCGCGAGGGTGAACGGCCGCCGCTCCCCGGTGCGGGGATCCAGGTAGTTGGGACAATCGGAACCGGGACCAAAGCTCGTCTCACCGGGGCGCAGCGCCACGGTGGCCCTGTCCGTGCCGCGCTCACAGAGGGCGATCTCGGAGGGGGCCTGCTTCAGGGCCCACTCGGCAAGTCCGGGTGGAATGCGCACCAGGTTGCCGTCGGTCACGGGGCAGCCGGAGTCGCGAAGCAGCGCAAGTGCTTCCTCGTGGTGCACCCGGACACCAGTCCGTCTCAAGATCTCGAGGGAGGCGTGGTGAATCATGTCGCACTGGGCCCGGTCCATGAGCTGAAGGGAGGGAATTGCGCGTGAAGTCATGCCTTACGTATAGGCCGCGCGCCGCCCGCTGTCAAGAAAATGGCATGGGGGGTAGTGTCCTGACTTGAAAAGTCTTCAGGAATTCCTGTAGTCGATTGGATCCAGGCAATCATCATATTGCGCTCGGCTGATCTTGATCCAGTCAGTCCCGTCGATGCCTCTTGAGTTTTGCGTCCCCGGTCCGACCGGATATGCGCAAGCTGTCCCGATCCATTGGCCTTGCATCTTTGAAATGGTTTTCACTTCTTTGACAGCTTCGCTCAGATCTTGGTCTTGGCTAAATATAAGAGCAACATCATATGCATTGGCCAGAGCCAAGCGCACGATGTCCAGAGCAATTCGAACATCTACGCCCTTCTCTTGGCCAATGCGAGCCACCGTTGTACTGCCATCGGGCAAGAGGATTGTCCTTGGACGGTATCTAAGTGGGCGAGTGAATGAACGAATGCCCCGAGTGCCCATAACCGCAAGCTTCTTTGACCAAAACTTATGCCAATCAGGTTTTTCAACGGACCCAGGAATCCCGGTGTAGAAATAGATGCCTGATATCGTCCAGCCCTTTGCCTTGCACACTAGTTCCGTTAGCAGCTTTGGGTCATAGTTTGGGAAAGCGTACCCAAATGCTTCCTTTGCCTGATAGAAAAGGTTTTGGCCGTCAAAAAAGGCAACAACTCTTTTTATTGTTGGTTCGGTTGGCACTCTCAATACCTTTGAAAATAAAAAACCCCACCGGAGGCCCGAAGGCTGATCCAGCGGGGATCAGATTCCTAACGAATCTATTGGTACTTTAGCTCCATAGAATCCCGGTGTCAACAAAAAGATCGGAAAATCTACGAAAAGAATCAATACTAGAAATATTTAATATCTCTATTATGAATCAGCCTTCCCAAACAGGCGTTCCCTTATAGTGCTCGTCAATATGAACGGAGCGAAGCCAGGGGCCGCGGGACGACCTACTTGACCGCCGCACGGCGAAGGTTATTTTAGTGTCTGGAAGAAGGAGAGCGAAAATGAAGCCGGTCGTCTGGGGCATACTTTCCGTATCAACGCACTACAGGCTGCGCGTGCACACGTTTCTGAAGAAATCTCCGCTCGTGGATATCCGCGGCATCGCCTCACGCTCGAGGGAAAGGGCAAGCGAGGCGGCACGCGATCTCGGGCTCCAGAAGGCGTATGGGTCCTACGAGGAGCTGCTGGCGGATCGGGAGATCGAGGCCGTCTATATCCCGCTTCCCAACCACATGCACGCGGAGTGGGTGAAAAAGGCGGCGGACGCGGGCAAGCACGTCCTCTGCGAGAAGCCCTTTGCCATGGACGCGAAGGAAGCGGAACAGGCCATCCGGCACGCCGAGCGCAAGGGAGTGCTCGTGATGGAGGCTTTCATGTACCGGTTCCATCCCCAGTGGAAGAGGGCGCGGGAGATCGTCCGGGCCGGTGAGATCGGGGAAGTGCAATCGGTGAACACGATCTTCTCCTACATGCTGACAGATCCGTCCAACATCAGGAACGTCCTTGCCGCGGGCGGCGGAGCCATCCCTGACATCGGCTGCTATGCCGTCTCCAGCGCGCGCTTCCTGGTGGGCCGGGAGCCTGTCCGGGTGGTCAGCCTCGTGCATCGCGACCCGAAGCTCAAGACCGACATCCTCACCTCCGGGATCCTGGATTTCGGCAAGGCGCGCTGTGTCTTCACGATCGGCACGCAGAGCTTCCCCTGGCAGCGCGTGGATGTCCTGGGCTCCGGCGGCGAGCTTTCCGTGCATCATCCCCTTCAATGCCTTCCCCGACGTGCCCATGCAGGTGAGCGTCACCACGGGGGTCGGCCCGAGGAACTACCTCTCTCCCCCGTCCGATCAGTACGTGGAAATGTTCGAGCCTTTCTCCCGTGCAGTACGGGAAGGCGGTCCCGCGCCCACGCCGCCGCAGGATGCGATTGACAACATGAAGGTGCTGGACGCGTTGTTCCGCTCGGAGAAATCCGGGACCTGGGAGCAGGTAGGGTAGGCCGCGCAGTGGATACCACGGGAAGAAGCGTTGTCGTCACGGGGGTTTCCACCGGCATCGGCAATGGAATAACCCGCGTGCTGGTCCGGCAGGGCGTCCATGTCTTCGGAAGCGTGCGCAGGCGGGAGGACGCCGCGCGCCTCTCCGCGGAGCTCGGCAGCGGGTTCACCCCGCTGCTGTTCGACGTGACGGACACGCGCGCCATTGCGGCAGCCGTCGACCTCGTCCGAAAGAGCCTTTCCGGTGCCACCCTCATGGGCCTGGTCAACAATGCCGGCATCTCCGTGTTCGGGCCCCTGATGTACGTGCCCCTTGATGAGTTCCGCCGGCAGCTCGAGGTGAACCTCGTGTCCGTGCTCGCCGTGACCCAGGCGTTCCTCCCGCTGCTCGGCGCCGACCGGTCCCTGAGCCGGTGCCCCGGGGAGAATCGTCAACATGGGTTCGGTGGGCGGGAAAATCGCGGCGCCGTTTCTCGGACCATATGCCGCTTCGAAGTTCGCCCTGGAGGGCCTGTCGGAGAGCCTGCGCCGCGAGCTGATGCTTTTCGGGATAGACGTCATCGTGATCGGCCCGGGAGCGGTGGCCACGCCGATCTGGGACAAGGCCGAGCGTGAAGACACCAGCTCGATTCGAAGGCACCGAATATGCCGCCCCGCTTCGAAAGTTCGGGGCCTACTTTCTGAAGGAAGGCAAGGCGGGCTATCCGCCGGAGCGCGTCGGTGCGGTCGTGTGGCGCGCGCTTTCCCGCGCCCGTCCCCGGGTCCGCTATGCGGTTGTTCCTCACGTGCTGCGGGGCTGGATCATTCCTCGACTTCTTCCCAAGCGCCTCATTGATCGAATCATCGGAAGGAGCACCGGCCTCAGCACCTGAGCGGCACGGTTCACGGTTCACGGTTCACAGGTCGATCAGGCCGCCATCCCCGCTGGGCCGCCATCCCTGTCGGAATTTTTTTCTTGACTTTTCCAGTTAGCTATATAACTATTTAGTTATGCAACAGGCATTGGCTCCTGACAAATCACTGGACTGCGGTATTCGCTGCCCTGGCTGACCCTACCCGCAGAGCCATTGTCGAAAGGCTCGCGCGGGGCAGCGCATCCGTAATGGAGCTTTCAGAGCCTTTCAAACTGAGCCAACCCGCAATCTCCAAGCACCTGAAGGTGCTGGAGCGCGCCGGCCTGATTTCCCAGGGAAGGGACGCGCAGCGCCGGCCGCGCCAGATCGAGCCCCAGCGGATCAAGCAGCTGTCGGAATGGATAGAGAAGTATCGCCAAGTACTCGAGGAGAGCTACACGCGCCTCGAAAATTACCTGCAGTCATTGCAGGCCAAGGAGGATCCCCATGACCACCTCTAAGCTCGAGGTGATTGCCCCGGCCAGCGAGCCGGTCATCATAACGCATCGTTTCATCAAGGCATCGCCCGCTTTGATCTTCAAGGCGTGGACGACACCGGAGTACCTGAAGCAGTGGCTCGGGCCCCGTGAGCTCGAGATGATCTCCTGCGAGATCGATCTGCGCGTCGGCGGCCGGTACCGCTACGTGCACAGGTCTCCCGATGGCCAGGAGTACGGCTTCGGAGGCACGTACCTGGAGATCGACGCGCCGCACCGGATGGTGTGCACGTCTGTCTTCGAGATGATGCCCCAGTTCGAGGCCGTCGAGACCCTCACCCTGGAGGAGAAGGACGGCGGGACGCTGATCACCACCCACACCCGGCATGGCTCCGTCGAAGCCCGGGACGCGCACCTCTCCGGAGGCGGGATGGAGGCCGGCATGACGGACGGATACGATCGGCTGGAAGCACTCGTGCAGAGGAACTTCAAATGATCGACACGCCGAAGATCGTGAAGAGCGCCGAGCAGCTCACTGCCGTGGTCCATCTCACCGTTCCACGCTCCGAGATCCAGAACGTCATGGGGCCGGGCCTCAGCGAGGTGCAGGCTGCCGTTGCCGCCCAGGGCATTGCCGTCACCGGGCCCTGGTTCACGCACCATTTGAAGATGGATCCAAAAGTCTTCGATTTCGAGATCTGCCTGCCGGTGAAAAAGCAGGTCAGCGCAACGGGCCGGGTCCGGCCGGGCCGCATGCCGGCCCGCAGGGTGGTCCGCACCGTCTTCCATGGCGACTACGAGGGCCTCGCGGGTGCCTGGGGAGAGCTCACGAGCTGGATCGAGTCCGAAGGGCTCACGCCTGCCGAGGATCTCTATGAAATCTACACCAAGGGACCCGAAGCCAGCTCCGATCCGTCTGCCTGGCGCACGGAGCTGAATCAGCCGCTCAAGGAGTAATGATGCACAGGGGGGCCGTGGAGGCCCCCCTACGATCGCAGGGCTTCTTCCATTGAAATGCCGGCCATCATCAGGCCGATCTGCTCCACGCTGCCCTGGCCGCGCGCAAGCACGCCGGTGATCCGGCCCTCGTACATGACCGCGATCCGGTCCGAGAGGGCCTGGATCTCGTCCAGGTCTTCAGAGATGAGAAGGATTCCGATGCCTGACTCCCGCTGGGCGAGCAGGCGCTCGTGGATATAGCCTGTCGCGCTGATATCCACGCCGCGCGTCGGCTGCGCGGCGATCAGGACGGATGGCCGCCGGGAGAGCTCGCGGGCCATGATCAGCTTCTGAATGTTTCCCCCGGAGAGGTTTTTCAACGGCGTGTCGAGGCCGGGGGTTTTCACGGCATATTCCTTCACCAGCGCGGCGGCGTGCGCGCGCATCCGCGCCAGGCTGAGGAAAATGCCGCGGGCGTACGGCGGCGAGGAGTGGTCGTGGAGAAACACATTGTCCTGCACGGAGAACTCCCGGATGGCGCCGTCCCGCATGCGCTCCTCGGGGATATAGGCCATGCCGGCATCCACCCTCTGGTTGAGAGTGGCCTGGGTGATGTCGCGGCCATCGATCGTGACTGATCCCGCTGCCGGCCTGCGCATGCCGGCCAGGCACTCGGCAAGCTCGCGCTGCCCGTTGCCGGACACCCCCGCGAGCCCCACGATTTCTCCTCCCCGTATGGTGAGATCGATGCCGCGCAGCGCCTCGGTGCCCCTGTCACCCTGGGCGCGGAGTCCCTGGATATGCAGCCGCGTCTGTCCGGGCTCGCGGGGCCGGGGGGCAAGCTCCTTGAGCTCGCGCCCCACCATCATGGTGACCAGCTCGGCGCGGCTGACCGATTTCGTGGGCCGGCAGCCGATCACCTTGCCGTCCCGCAGGACCGTCACCCTGTCACTGATGTCCATGACCTCGTGCAGCTTGTGGGAGATGAAGACGAGCGAATGGCCCTCCACGACCATGCGCCGCAGGGTGGCGAACAGGTCGTTGACCTCCTGGGGGGTCAGCACGGCAGTCGGCTCATCCAGGATGATCAGCCGGGCGCCGCGGTACAGAGCCTTCATGATCTCCACGCGCTGCTGCTCGCCCACGGAAAGCTGCCAGACATACGCGTGCGGATCCATGGCAAGCCCGTATTCCTCGGAAAGCGCGCGGATCCGGGCAGTGACTTTTTTCAGGTCCAGGAGCGGCTCGCGGGAAGAGCGCTGGCCGAGGGCCACATTCTGCGCCACGGTCATGGTCGGCACGAGCATGAAGTGCTGGTGGATCATTCCAATGCCCGCGCGGATTGCGTCTGCAGGAGAGTGAAACAGGAGCTTCCTGCCGTCGATGAAGATCTCACCTTCATCCGGCTGGTACAGGCCGTAGAGCTGCCGCATCAGGGTGCTCTTTCCCGCGCCGTTCTCACCGAGGAGGGCGTGCACCTCTCCGGGCTCCACGTCGAAACAGACCCGTGAATTGGCCACCACGCCGGGGAAGCACTTCACTATGTCGACCATCTCCGCGTGACGCATCCTGCTCCGCTCTTCAGCGAAGGTCCGGCCTACGGGCGTCGTGCACCGTATCGGCGCCCAACTGCTATCCGTTGCTACGGAGCGCCTCCGCCATCCATGCCCTCGGCGCGCCTCGCATCCTGTCTACGGCTGTACCTTGATCGTGCCCTTGGTGATGCCCTGGATGCTTGCGTCACCAGCCGACTTGGCGCTTGCCGGGAGCTTGTAGGACGGGTTGTACGCGATCTTCAGGCCGCCGTTTGCCAGCGTGAGCGTGTACTGGGTGCCGCCCAGGACGCCTGCCTTGTGCTTGGTGATCATGTCACGCAGCATTCCCGTCCAATCGTACACCTGGCTTGCCACGACCAGCGCGGAGGCAAGCGCAGCCTGATCCGACTGGGTGCCGAACCACAGAACGCTTCCCTTGTCCCTGGCAGCGCCGATGGAGCCGACCACTGACTGCGAGGATCCTGTCAGCACGTCCGCCCCGCTTGCGATGTGGGTCTTTGCTGCTGCGGTCATGAGCGCGACATCGGAGAACGAGCCGGTCCACGTCTTGGAAATCGTGATGCTCTTGTCCACCGACTGCACACCCTGCAGGAACCCATCGATGTACGTCTTGGCATCACCGACCTCGACCGGACCAGTGACACCGATCTTCCTGCTCTTTGTCATCCTGGCCGCGATGACGCCGTTCACATAGCCGCCCTGTTCCGCGGCGGCAGTGTAGGCGTAGACGTTCGGAAGCCCGAACGTGTTGACGTCAGTGCCCCAGGCGAATGTCACATCGGGAAAGTCCTTCGCGATCTCCTGCACGGACGAGCCGTACTGCGATCCGTGGGCAATGACGATGTCAAAGCCCTGGCTTGCATAGTCGCGCACAGCCGCCGCCGCATCCGGCACCTTGAACATGTTCTCGGAGTACTTGAGCTCGAGGGCGGAGGCGCCCCCCATCTCTTTCTGGATGGACTGCAGCGCGCTCCACATGGACTGGCTGAACGCCATGTCCGTGGTCGCGCTGGGCATCACCACGGCGATGCGAAACGGCGCGGCGGTGACGCTCGCGGCGATCAGGACCCCCAGCACCACTGCGATGAAAAGGCTTCTCCTCGTCATTCCGATTCTCCTTTCAGAATCCGCACACACACCCGGGCGGCCAACGGCCGCTTTTCTTTTCGCTCCTAATTCTCCCCTCTCTCAAAGGGCTTGTTCAAGGCGGCAGGCTGGCGCATCCGGTTGACCGTAACGGTCAGTGCCGCGATTGTCAGCAGGTAGGGCAGCATCACCGCGACGCTGGAGGGAATCTTCACCCCCAGGACCTGCATCCAGAGCTGCAGTGAATTGACCACGCTGAAAAGCAGGGCGCCGCCCATCACGCCCACCGGGTTCCAGCCGCCGAAGTAGACGAGCGCCACGGCAATGAAGCCCTGGCCGGCGGTCAGGTCATCCTGGAAGAGATTCAGCAGGCTGATGGAGAGCGAGGCGCCCGCGATCCCCGCCAGGGTGGATCCGATGCAGACGCTGAGGTACCGGATGCGGTCCACGCTGATGCCCAGCGAGTCTGCCGCGGCAGGGTTCTGTCCTACCGACTTGATCCGGAGCCCCAGGGTTGTCTTTTCCAGCATCCACCAGACCAGGGGCACGAGCAGGAACGCCCCGTAGACGGGCAGGCTGTTGCGGAAAAGGATGGGTCCGATGATCGGGATGTCCCCCAGGAGCGGAATGGCAACCGGCGGAAAGCCCTGCACCGTCTTCACCGTTCCGATCAGGATCTTGAAGAGCAGGCTCGACATTCCCAGGCCGAACATGTAGAGCCCGATGCCGCTCACACCCTGCTCGGCCTTGAGGGTCACGCTCACAAATGACATCAGGAGCCCCATCAAGCAGCCCGACGATCGCGGCGGCCAGGAGACCCAGCCACAGGCTCCCCGTGGTCAAGGCGACGTAGAAGGCCGCGAAAGCGCTGAGCAGCATGATTCCGTCCACGCCGAGGTTCACCACGCCGGAGCTCTGCGCAATCGTCTCTCCAAGGGCCGCATACAGAAAAGGAGTGGCAAGGCTGACCATTGTATTGAGGATTCCCGACACGACGGTGAGGGAGAAGAGGTTCTTCATGCGTCCTCGACCTTCCTCTGCCGGGCCGCCCACTTCCGCGACCAGAGCGCCGAGCCGGAGACGAACAGCACGACAAGGCCGAGAAGCGCGACCACCAGATGAGGACGGGACCTGGACCGCGCGCTGCATGGTGTCCGCGCCCACGAGCAGTCCGCCGAAGAGAATCGAGGCCGGGATCAGGCCCAGCGGATGCAGGCTGCCGAGCAGGGCAGCCACGATCCCGGTGAATCCGTAGCCGCTGGTAAGCCCCTCCAGCAATCGGTGCTGCACACCGATCACCTCCAGCACCCCGGCGAGCCCGGCGAATCCTCCTGCCAGCGTCAGGGAGAGCGCCTGGTAGGTGGGCACGTTGATGCCGGCGTACCGGGAGGCGTTGGGGATTCAGGCCTACTGCACGGATATTGTACCCGATGGTTGTTCGCCAGAGAAAAATGTAGACGACCACGGCAAGCACGACCGCGACTATCGCGCCCGCGTGAAGGAGCGTACGGGGCACCAGCCGCGGAAGCCAGACCTGCGCCGGCAATTGCGCCGACTGCGCCAGGAATGTCCTTGCCTTGACACCCGCCGGATCCATGAGCGGGCCCTGCAGGAGCAGGTTCATGAGCTGCAGCGCGATGGAGTTCATCATTATCGTGCTGAGGATTTCATTCACCCGCAGCCGCGCCTTGAGGAACCCGGGGACAAATCCCCATATGGACCCGGCCAGGAAGCCGACGATCATGGTGGACGGTATGAGCAGCCACCCGGGCCAGGAGGGAAACGTCAGCGGGAACCACGCCGCCATCAGCGCGCCGGCAATGATCTGTCCTTCACCGCCGATGTTGATCACGTTGGCGCGGAAGGCAATGCAGATTCCCAGGCCGACAAGCAGGAGAGGGGTGGCTTTGACCAGGGTTTGCGTCAAGCCGAACCGGGAGCCGACCGCGCCCCTGACAAGGGCCGCATAGGCGGCGATTGGATCCGCCTTGAGGACCACCAGCATGATGGCGCCCATGGCCAGCGCCACGACCACCCCTGCCATGGGCAGGAGGACCTTCAGGGCCAGGCCGCTCCAGTCGGTCGCGGGCCGTCGCGATTGCTGCAGGTCTGCGGATGAAGATGCGGGCGGCACGTGACACGATACACTCACGAGAGTATTCTGCGCAACAGGATTTCCGGAATGATTCAATTCACATTGAATGGCGACATTGTCGAGGCGGAAGGTGAGGGGACGCTCCTTTCCTACCTGCGCGGGGTGGCTCTCCTTACCGGGGCAAAGAACGCCTGCGGCGAGGGGACCTGCGGCGCCTGCTCGGTTATCGTGGACGGGTCCCTGGTCACATCCTGCACAATTCCCCGGTCGAGAAGATGGCCGGCAAATCGATCATCACTGTGGAAGGAATCCAGAAAGCCGAGATGGACGCCTACGTGCGCGCCTTTGCCGACGCAGGGGCGGTCCAGTGCGGGTTCTGCACGCCGGGCATGGTGATTGCCGCAAAAGCCCTGCTCGACAGGAACCCGAGCCCCACGGAGGCCCAGGTACGCACCGGCCTGCGACGGAACCTCTGCCGCTGCACGGGCTACGGGAAGATCGTGGCAGGTGTGCTTCTTGCGGCGCGCTACAGGGCTTCTGCCTCGGGGCATGTTGACGCTGCGGCCGCAGCGGGCGCCGCGGCGCCGGCAGCTGCACCGTCCGCGGCCGCCGGCATCGGGGCGCGGGTGCGCCGCGTGGACGCCGCGGCCAAGGCGCGCGGAAGCGCAATGTACGTGGACGATTTTTCCGAGCCGGGCATGCTCTTCGGCGCCGCGCTCAGGACTCCTCATCCGCGCGCCCGCCTGGTTTCGCTGGATGTCTCCGCGGCGCGCGCGCTTCGCCGGTGTGGCCGCGGTTGCGACGTGGAAAGAGATCCCCGGCAACCGGTTCACCGGGCACGTTGTTGCTGACTGGCCGACGCTTGTGGCCGTGGGAGAAGCTGACCCGGTACGTGGGAGATGCGGTGGCCCTTGTTGCCGCGGAGTCCCCCGAGGTTGCCAGGGCGGCCTTATCGCTCATCAGGGCGGAATACGAGATTCTCGAGCCGATGCGATCACCCGAAGCCGCGCTTGCACCCGGGGCCCCGGCAATTCATCCAAAGGGAAATGTGCTCACCCGGCTCGCGCTCAAACGAGGGGACGCGGAAAAGGCAATTGCATCTGCCGCGCATGTCGTGCATGCCAGCTTCGAGACGCCGTTCACCGACCACGCATTCATGGAGCCGGAAAGCGCCCTCGCGTATCCCCCTGACCGGGACGGAGTGGTCCTGGTTCTCACGGGGGAGCAGAACGTGTACGACGGCCGGAGGTACGTGGCGGATACGCTCGGCCTTCCCCCGGAGAAAGTGCGCGTGATCTCGGCATACGTGGGAGGAGGGTTCGGCGGAAAAGAAGACCAGACGGTTCAGCACCACGCCGCTCTCCTTGCCTGGCTTTCCCACCGGCCGGTCAAGTGCACGCTGGGCAGGGCGGAGAGCATGCGCGTGCACGTCAAGCGGCACCCGATGTCCATCAACCTGAGCATGGGCTGCGATGCGGAAGGCAGGCTGGTCGGGTATCAGGCGCGCATCGTGGCGGACACCGGCGCATATGCCTCCCTCGGCGGACCGGTCCTTCACCGCGCGGTTGCTCACGCGGGCGGCCCGTACGCCTACGGAAACATCGACGTCGAGGGAATGGCCGTTTTCACGAACAATCCGCCTGCCGGCGCCTTCAGGGGATTCGGCGTGCCCCAGGTCAATTTCGCATTCGAGAGCGCCCTCGATCTTCTGGCGGAGAAGGCCGGTCTCTCCCCCTGGGAGATACGATTTCGCAACGCGGTCCGTCCGGGAGACATGCTTCCCAACGGACAGATCGCAGGTCCGGACACTGCCCTGGAAGAATGCCTCCTTGCTGTGAAGCTCGATTTCGACGCAGCGCCCGGCCGCGCGGGAGTGGCGTGCGGCTTCAAGAACACCGGGCTCGGCATGGGACACAAGGACGTGGGACGCTGCGTGCTGAAGGTCGAGCCCGATCACGTCGAGGTCCGCACCGGCGCGGCCTGCATCGGCCAGGGGCTTGCCACGGTTCTCACGCAGATCGCCTGCGATGTACTCTCACTCGATCCCGCGCGGGTGCGCGTCGCGCTTCCCGACACCTTCAACACCCCGGACTCGGGCACGACAACCGCATCCCGCCAGACGCTGGTGACAGGAGAGGCCTGTCGGCGCGCGTGCATTGCAGCGCGCGAGGCGCTGGAGGGGGCGGGGGTAGGGGCGGGCGGCGAACGGGCAGGCGCCTTCCCGCTGGCGGTGCTGGCCGGCAGGGAGTTCCGCGGCGAGTATGAGGTGATTACCGATCCTTTCGAGACAGACAAGACCAATCCAATCCGGCATGTAGCGTACAGCTATGCCTGCCAGTTGGTGGTCCTCGGTGAGGACGGCCGGATCGAGCGCGTCGTAGCGGCCCATGACTCAGGCGTGGTGGTGAACCCTCTCGCATTCGAAGGCCAGGTCGAGGGAGGGGTTGTCATGGGGCTCGGGTTCGCTCTCACCGAGCGCTTTCCGCTTGTCGACTGCGTTCCCACTGCCAAATTCGGACAGCTCGGACTGCTCCGGGCCACGGACGTGCCGCCCGGTGAGACGATCATCATCAGGAAGGCTCAGGCGGCGGGCGCGGCCGGCGTGGGCGCTGAACGGCTGCGGCAACCGGCGCCGCATACGGCGCCAAGGGCATCGGCGAGATCAGCTCGATCCCTACGGCCGCCGCGGTGGCCGGTGCGTACTTCGCGCGGGACGGCAAGCTCAGGACCAGCCTTCCTCTGGACGGAACGCCGTACAGCAGGTGAGGACAATCGATTGATCGGGACACGACCGTCCTTGTTTCCACGAGGGAGGTGTGCCGTTAACGGTTCGAGTCCGACAGGGGGAGCCAGAACTGGACAGGTCGTCTCAGACGAGGCGGCCTGTTTTTTTGTGTCTTGGTGGTGCGCCGCGCCTCTTGGGCGATCCGGTGGATGATGTCGAACGGTGGCTTGAAGGCCGGGACCACCTGGTCCTGGTCGAGCGTCGAGCCCGGGCAGGATGAAGCCCAGGAGCGCCGCGCGCTCCGCTTGGCCGTGGGTCCGGAAGAACTCCTGGGCGTTCCGCGCGATCTCCAAGAGCCGGATCCCCTGCTCGATGTAGTTCTGGTCCGCCTTCTCGTGGCGTTCGATCCGGGCCCGGATCTGGGCTTGCTCCTCACGCCACGCGGAGACGTTGCGGCGGTAGAACGCTTCCTCGATCTCCCCGTCCAGCTTGTCCAGGTAGATCTGGTCGATGCGGTTCTGGAGCTTGGCGTACTGGGCGTTCAGCTTCTCGATGGCGCGGCGGTGGAACTCCGCCTTCTCCTTCTGGCTCTGGCGCAGCGCCTCCCGCATCCAGTCGAGCAGGGCCTCGGAGAACTGAAGCTCCCCGAGGATGTCCTCAAACTGCCGCTCCAGCTCCTCCTCCCGCACGTACAGCCCGCCGCAGGTGCCCTTGTCGAAGGTGCAGTGGTAGTAGATGTAGCGGTCCTTCTTGATCTCGGCGGTGATGGCGCAGCCGCAGGCGGCGCACTTCAGGAGGCCGGTGTAGGGGAAGCGGTGGGCCGTGGCCCGGGTGTCGTTTCTCTGCGCGGCGACGGCCTGGGCGCGGTCAAACAGCGCCTTGTCGATGAGCGGCGGGTGCTTGCCCTGGTAGCGCTTGCCGTTCCAGAGGAAGGCTCCCGTGTAGAAGGGGTTCTTCAGAATCTGGGCCACCGAGCTGCGACTCACGCGGCGGCCTTTGCGGGTGGTCAGCCCCTGCCGCGCGGCCAGCACCTCAAGCCTGCGGATGGAGAACTTGCCCGTGGCGTACTGCTCGAACATCTGGCGGATGATCGGGGCGCGCTGCGGGTCCAGCTCGATGGTCTTGTTGGTCTTGTCGTGCAGGTAGCCCAACGGCGCGTAGGCGGGAAACTCTCCCTCTTCCGCCTTCTCCTGCATGCCCTTTCGGGTCTCCTCGGAGAGGTTGTCGATGTAGTTCTTGGCCATCAGCACCTTGATGCCGTGGATGAACTTCTCATGGGACCGGGAGTCCTTGTTCAGCACCGAGCCTTCCTTGACGAAGATCAGCGTCACGTCCAGCTCGTCGATGGTCACGTAGTCCTTGAAGTTGCGGTACAGGCGGTCGGTCTTCTCACAGAGCAGGATTCGCACCTGGGGGTGCTCCTCCAGAAAGCGGATCATCTCGGTGAAGTGGGTGCGGCCGGACTGCTTGGCGGTCTCAACGTCGATGAACTCGCGGACGACCTGGTAGTCGTGGCGGCGGGCGTAGGAGCGAAGCAGCTTGCACTGGGCGGGGATGGAGTAGCCGTCCCGCTCCTGCTCCTTGGAGGAGACTCTGGCGTAGAGAACGGCTTTGCTGGAAAGAAGCCCGTTCGGCTGCATCTCCTCCCTCATGCGGTCAGCTTCAGCCTCCTACGGTCCCCGCCTACCGTCCCTGGTAGGCGGGGCATCTTGGCGCGGCGCAAGGACGCGCCGCGCGCCCCCCAAATCCCAAAAACGCGCTCCATACTATCCCTTCAAAGACGGTTGTCAATTGAAGACCCCGCACAAGAGCACTCCGATGGATCACGCTATTATCGCGTCCAAGACAAACGACTCTATTCTGAGGCCCGAAGATTCGCTTGTGATCGCCTCCGCCTGCCCCTCGAGGTAGGATCTAGCCTTTTGAAGCGTCTTCCACTTAGGGCGATAATCCGGCGGAATCCCTGGAACATCGAAGTATGCAACAACGAAAATGCCGTGGGTCAACCCATTGTCGCGAAGGTAGCGGTCGACAAGCTGGTCACGCATCGCGGTCCTACAAGTGCTGTTGTAAGAGTTCTTCACTTCCACAACGACGCTAAGCATCGTTTGACGAGGTTGCTGTAACGGGACCTGGACCAGTATGTCAGTCTCCTGGCCGGGCTTTCCCCCAAGTTTCCGTGCCACCAGCCGTCTGCGCAACTGCGTTTCTCGTGTGGCCACCAAGAAGTAGTCTTCCCCCTTCTTGCTGATTACGTGAACCAAGTTGTCCGAAACGGCCTCTTCATTTTTTGGCGTTGGAGATTGGCCGCGAGGAAGGTTCCAGAGATTCGATGAGAGCGGAGGCGGTCCGCGCAGGGAGCTCTGATACTCGTCCAACGCATCGACTACTAGGTCGAGAACGTCATCGTTGGATCTTAGCAGCTTTGCGCCGCTATCACGCAAGACCCAGACGACTTCCCGAAGATCAATCGGTGACCAACTTTGCATTCGTTCGTTGCGTTCAGCCTCAGAACGCGCAAAGCGGAGCCATGGATATTCACGACCGTACTTGCTTTCGATATAACGGACGGCGTCCACGGCATCCGGTGTTCCCTTGCCAGCTAGGAGGGAGAGAAGCCTGCTACGTAAAAAGACCGCCGAGTCCGCGGGACCAACAAAGTGTGCGCCTTCGTGCTGCGGATCGTCTCTCGGGGGGTAGGCCTGAAATAGCAAATCTAGCAACGTGCCTTGCTGTGGATCGCTCATTAGCGACAACCACGCGGTCTCGGTCCCTGGAATATGCGCCAAGCTGGAGAGGGTGGCCTTACGCACTCCCGCGCGCCGGCTTAGTACGAAGAATACTTTCTCGCAGCTACCGGGCGGGGAGCGACTTTAGGAGAGCCACCGCCGCGCGCACGGCGGCATCCGAGCTCGCTGAATTCCGGGAAGAGACCGGCTGAAGCAAAGGGGCATGGCGGTTTCTGGAGCTCTCCTAAGCGACTCATCCATGACAAGGCTTAGGTTGTCGCCTCTTACCGCCTTGGCATGGATTAGTCGGCATATCGTGCTATTGAGGCGCTCGTCACTGACCTCTCCAAGTGCCTCAAAAATCGAGCCAAGGACACTGAAGCCTGACGGATCGCACGCAACTACCTTGATCCGCCGCCAAATTGCCTCAGGTAGGATGTCGTACGCAAGTCGCATGAGGAGTCTCTTGGGCCCCATCGGTTCCTGATCCAGCCGGTATCTGGTTTCTCTAACCACATACCAAATCCATATTTTCCAGATTCTGTTGCTGAGTGACTTCAAGAATGAAAGATCAACCTCGGCCAGGAGAAAGAAAGCCTCCATGACGCCGTCCATCGGTATGGTAGAGTACTCCTCTTCCTCTACGCGAGATGCCAAGTCGGTACAGTCCGTGACCAGTCGCTTCGCGGCCTCAACGATCTCCGCCCGGTCCTCTGGGCCCGCTTCTGCCCAACCCTCTGTTCGCACAATGAAGCGCGCAAATCTTTCTCGCCCGCGTTCGTCCATTGCTATGGCCCGGCGAAAGCCCGGCAAACCAATGAGGATCGTATTGGCATCTGGAAAGATAGCTGGTGACCACTTCCCTCCTAACGGCGTGTGTTTCCCCTTGCTCCTTTTCTCCCTCTCGCATCAGCCTGAGAAAGCGGCGTCCTGTCTCAGCTTCCTTTGAATCCAGTCGAACCGCAAGCGGAGGGAAATGGGACACAACAATAGGCTCGGCTCTCGATTGGTAGAGCAGATCAAAGCAGGCGTCATAGTTCTGCCATGGCAGCCAAGCGGCCATCTTGGCGAAGCTATCGGCCGCCGGCGAGCGACCTGAAATCGCCTTCTGCAGAAGCCATCCGAAATCCTGAACGTCGGCCAGGGCCGGCACCGACCTCAGGCCCTGGAATAGCTCCATCTCAGATGGGGCAAGCTTGGCAATGCATTCCAGCATAGAGTGCCGAAGTTGAGTATCCCTTTCGAATCTTGAAGCTATGGTCGCAGTATCGTTCGTGGTCAGGAGTTCCTTACTCTTTCTATGAAGGAAGAAGGGTGCTGCGCCAACGCTTCCCGCTCGGATCACCCGGCTTGATAACTCCATGCAGATCTCGTCTTGATCGGCCAAATCGAGAGCTCGGTAGGCGATAAGGCCAGCGATTTCCGATAATGGATCATCATGATGACGTCTCTTCCCCACTGAAGAAGCCCATTTGAGCACTTCGAGGTCAATTTGAGGCAGGGGGACAGCGCCCTGCGTCATCATCCACAAGAAATACTTGTAGGGCCCCATGTAGTTGCTGGCCTTTGGCGGCGAAAGTACTTGCAGGAGCTCTGAATCGCTCATATTCCAAGGCCAATTCAGTTGAAGGGCGAGGCCCTTCAGGTCGTCTTGCACGTCTTCTGGGAGGCCAACAGATAGAGGTTTGAGAGCACCTTTGCTCGATTCATTCCCAATCTCAGAAATCGCGTGGCCGCATTGAACGCGTGTTGCCAAGGGCAGGCTTTGGTCCAATGCCATCCGAGCCAAGTCCATGGCAAGTCCGACGAAACCGTTGCTTTCTGCCACCTTAATGGCAAAGGAGTGAACGTCCGCTGTATTCCCTGCTCTCTCAGCCAGGACTCGCCTTATATCGTCCTCAACTCCGTCATAGAAAAATCCTGATGTAAGGGCTTGATCTTGATGAACCTGAGCCTCCGTAAGACGCCCTGCCTTGAACATCTCAATTGTGGCTCTGAATGCGACTTTTCGAATTTCGTAGCTAGCAACTTCGCTACGGCCGATGAGCTCCGGGTCAGAAGTCGATAGCCAACCGGCAAACTCTGGATTGAAGCTCGCCGCCCACGCAGCGATCTCTTGTAAGGGACCAGCAATTCCGGATGCGTGCCCGCCGTCTCTGCTTAGCATCGAGCGAACCTGAAAGAGCGGCATTGTTGAGATTTTCTTTCCGGCAAGGAACTCCGCAATCTGCCGGTGTATGAAGCGGGCCCATTGGAACCCGGCACTAGTGAAGAGACCAGTTTCGCGAAGCGTCCGTAGCCCGTCGGCGTCGAATCCCAAACCCTCGAGCACTGCGATGTCGATTGAGCTTCCCTCAATCGTGCCTGACCGAGACAAGCCTATCGACTCAGCCCCGGACAACAGCATCGCCGCGGCTACCTCCCCTGCCAGCCGTACGCAAGCGTCGACATTCGTCACCCGTGCTGTTCTACGCTCGTGTCGATCGAATGGGTCTTCGCACAGACGCCTAACCGCTCTGTCGAACAACTCGATTCGGCTACTGATTACCAGCCTGCCGGCCTTCCGAAACTCGTCGATCAACATCCGCAACGTCATGGGGCGAGTGGCTAGTGAGAGAAGCTTCATTTCTCGGACAGAACGGGCAAACTCCTCAGCCTCAACGCCCTCTGCTGCCGCCGCTGTCCTGATGTCGTCTATGTCAAGCGGAAGAAGTTCAGCGACATGGACTTCGTCATGACCGTACACCTCGGACAGCGCCCTGACGAGGAAGCTCGGCCACACAGTGGATCTGCACGCGATTCGCAACGATGGCTTCTGTCCAAGAAACTTAGGGACCCAGTTGGAAAGCACATTCCCAGCCAGCGGAACAGGCACCATTGCCTCGTCAAGGGCATCAAGCGCGAGCACGCCTTTACCGTCGGTCTGGGCAGCCAGGCTCTCGATTTCGGCCCTGAGGCCCGCCGCGTCGCTTACCAGTTCTCCAAGGCTCTTGCTACTGACAAGGCGACCTTGTTCGCGCTCAACCGCCGCAAGAACAGACAGTTCGTGCGTCTTTCCTAGACCAGCTGCGCCGAGCACGCACACGACCTTGAGCTCGGCCAAGTCGCGGGTGCGGACTTCTCTCTCGGAACCTTTTTCACGAATCGACCAGCGCCGATCTAGCGGCCAGTTGCTGCTCAAGCTACCCCTCCAGCACTTCTCTATAGCACATCCCTTCCTCAGAGTATTACGCGCACACGTCCCGTTCAAGCGTCCATGCGATCGTGCCTTTCAAGGCTGAAGCGACTGAGCGCTTCAGCCTTGAGATAACATAAAGGATTTGGAATCCATCTTGATCCTGAGGGGCTGAAGTATGGTGACCACTCACCGTCGTCCCGCCTGATCCAGCTCTCCGCCAACACAACCAAGAAATGCGCAACCTCTTTCCCCAACGTGATGAGGCAGCTGAAAGAGGGCAGCCAGCGTGACAATCTTCTGGGTCACCAAGTGTGAAGTATGACGAGTTGGACCGCGGCGCGTCCGTGCGCCGCGCCAAGATGCCCCGCCTACCATGGACGGTAGGCGGGGACCGAGGAGGCTGAAGGCGACCGCATGAGGGAGGGGATGCAGCCGACAGGGCTTCTTTCCAGCAAAGCCGTTCTCTACGCCAGAGTCTCCTCCAAGGAACAGGAGCGGGACGGCTACTCCATCCCGGCCCAGTGCAAGCTACTTCGCTCCTACGCACGCCGCCACGACTCCGGGTGGCCGCTTCCGGGCATCGGTCGCGGGCCGACCGCGTGCCGACGCGCCCCAACGTCCTGTTGGGGCGCTCATCTGAAGAGGGCCAGAGACACGCGGCAGGGACGCCGCGCGTCTCTGGCCGGGGGGGGTCATCAAGAAAACAAGCATACTTGGGTGGCAATCCTGTTTCTCTTGCACGATGCCAGTTTGCTGTCAAACTATGGCTGACTAATTATATCGGATCATCTGCCTCGGCGGATTCCGTGCTCAACACCTCCACAAACTCGGCGATGACGGATAGCTCGCCTTCCTCGATGCCCTTAAGCACAATTGGCGTATATGCAGGGTTGATGGGTAGTAAGCGGATTATGCTATGTTGCCAGGTACCGTCAGCGGAGGCGACCTTCTCGCTCTCGTATCGCTTGACGGTGAACTCGGCGTCGGTATCAGGGTCGCGGATGTCTCGGTGTTGGACGAGCACCATGCGCCCTTGCCGGGTACCTTCGACGGGTCCAGCGAAAAGACACCAGGCGCCGTCGGGGATCAACGGTTCCATGGACTTGCCGACTACCTGTGCAACGAACATTCCAGGACGCAGACGGTGATTCGCCTCGACAGCTACCCACATCCGATCGTCGTCCTCAACATTTTGCGGA
This sequence comes from uncultured Spirochaetota bacterium, assembly GCA_963734545.1. Taxonomy (GTDB): domain Bacteria; phylum Spirochaetota; class Spirochaetia; order SZUA-6; family Fen-1364; genus Fen-1364. Next base: position 325,410 of record CAVTHO010000006.1, read on the forward strand.
TTGCTGAATGCACCAGCAGCAGCCTTGAGAGGAACGAGCGGCACGCATGTCACGTAGCGGTCATTCGCATGAGGTTGCACGATTCGGAGTTTAGGCCTTACTTCTTCTGCGCCAGCTCCTGCTTTCATAGAAGCACTCTTTCCATATGCGTCGCTACGAAGCCTCTTATATGCCTCCGACGCCATCCAAGCTATAACGACCTTCTGGAAGGGCAGATCGTTCATGTACCGAACGAAGATCTCCTCGTTCTGGTCCATGCGCTCGACGAACAGGTTCTCAAGCAGACTCTTGAACACCAGCTCGAACTTGTCGCCCGGGTTCACCGCGGCGGCCTGCTTTAAACCGTCGTCCGCCATGGCAGCCTCGACGATCTGATCGAAGAAGAGCTGGTCTGCCTGGTTGAAGTCAGTGCCGAAGCGCTCGTTTACTATGTCAATGAGCTGGGACAAAGGAATGGGCTGCGGGCGAGCGATGCCGGTGCCCACCTCTGTAGGACCGTCAAGAGGCTGTGCGTCGCCATCACGCAGACTGATCGAACCCTCGCTGATTTTCTGAAGCCTGTAGTACTCCAAGCGTACATCATCATCGAACTGGTAGCCGGGCTCGGTGTGTCGTCTCGGCAGCTTCGAGGCCAGATGTCGAAGGAATACGTAAAGCCGCTCGAGGTCGGAGTCTTGGTAAGGGATTACCTGGCTGAGGAACCCGTACAGGTTGCGAAACCCCTGAACGTTGCCTCGCCAGAGTTCCGCTTCCTCCTCGTGGTCGGCCTGGAGCGCCGCGAATCGGGAGACCGCCGGGTCCAAAGCGGCGTTCATCGCCTGATGGTCGATGGCGCTCTGCTTCGGCTTCGGCTTGAAATAGACGGCACAGAACAGCTCCACCTCTTTGGCCAGGTAGACCCCCGAAGAATCGAGCTCGCCCTTGAGTTGGTACAGGCGTGCGGGATCCACTTCTTCGCCCATCTCTGCGCCCTCGAAGTAGGTCTTGAACGCCTCACGGATCTCCTCACGGTCGTTCACGAAGTCGAGAACGAAGGTTTCTTCCTTGAGCGGATGGATGCGGTTCAAGCGCGAGAGCGTCTGTACCGCCTGGATGCCCGCGAGCCGCTTGTCGACGTACATGGTGTGCAGCAGCGGCTGGTCAAACCCGGTCTGGTATTTCTCCGCGACGAGGAGGACCTGGTACTCCTGCGTCGCGAACTTCTCGGGGAGCTCCTTCTCTCCGATCCCCTGGTTCATGCCCACTTCGGTGAAGGATACGTTTACGAGCTTGTCGTCTTGAACGATGCCGGAGAACGCCACCAACGTCTTTATTGGATACCCTTTCTCCTGAATGTACCTATCGAAGCTTTGCTTGTAGCGCACCGCCTCCAGGCGGGAACTTGTCACCACCATCGCCTTGGCTCGGCCACCGATCTTGTGACGCGTGAAGGTATTGAAATGCTCGACCATCACCTCGGTCTTCTGCGCGATGTTGTACGGATGGAGCTTCATGAAGCGTGCCAGCGCCTTTGCCGCCTTCTTGCGCTCGACGTTCGGGTCGTCCTCGCACGCCTTGAGCAGCTTGAAGTAGATGGCGTAGGTCGTGTAGTGCTTCAATACGTCGAGGATGAACTCCTCCTCGATTGCCTGCCGCATTGTGTAGCGGTGCGTCGGCTGTCCGTTCCTTCCGAATACGGCCAACGTCTTGTGCTTGGGTGTGGCGGTGAAAGCGAAGAAACTCAGGTTCGCCTGCCTGCCCCGTTTGGCCATACTGCGAAAAAGCTCCTCCATGTTTTCGACGCCTTCCTCGACAGCACGGCGTTGGGCTTCATCACGCAGCGCCTCGCCGCCGAGCACTTCCTTGAGATCGGCAGCGGTCTCTCCGCTCTGCGAGCTGTGTGCTTCGTCGATAATCACGGCGCAACGCCGCGTTGGAAGAACGCCCGAGCCGGTCGTCCCTCGCTCCTCGGCCATCTTGAGAAGCTGCCGGGACACAAATGGGAACTTCTGCAGTGTGGTGATGATTACCGGCACGGCTCTCTCGAGGGCCTCTGCCAGTTGTCTTGATCGCTCGTCGATCTTCTGAACCACACCCCGCTTGTGTTCGAACTGGTAGATCGTATCCTGAAGCTGCTGGTCGAGCACAACCCGATCGGTCACTACAATCACACTGTCGAAGACCCGCTTGTTCTCCGCGTCGTGAAGCGACGCCAGCCGGTGCGCAAGCCAGGCGATGGTATTACTCTTTCCGCTGCCTGCGGAATGTTCGATAAGGTAGTTGTGCCCAATGCCCTCGCGTCTGGCCGCGTCCACCAGCGTCCGTACTGCCTGCAGCTGGTGGTAGCGGGGGAAGATCATGGTCTCCTTCTTTACCTTACGGCCCTCGTCGTCGCGCTTCTCCTCGATCTGGATATGCACGAACCGCGCCAGCAGGTCGAGCAAGCTGTCGCGCTGTAGGACTTCCTCCCAAAGATAGGCGGTGCGATAGCTGCGGCCTGTAGGGTCCGGCGGGTTCCCTGCACCACCGTCGCAACCCTTATTGAATGGGAGGAAGTGGGTCGCCGAACCGGCCAGCCGTGTCGTCATCAACACCGCTTCGGTGTCGACGGCGAAATGTATGAGGGTTCGACGCTTGAACTCGAAGATCGGCTCACGCGGGTCGCGGTCCTGCTTATACTGCCGACGTGCGTCCTCTACAGTCTGGCCCGTGAGCGGGTTTTTCAGTTCTAGGTAACGATGGGGATTCCGTTAAGACTTAACATGACGTCGAGAGATTTCTCCGACCTTGCCGAGTAGTGGAGCTGCCGAGTCAAGCCCAAGCGGTTGGCCGCATAGCGGGCTTCCAACTCCAGGTTCAGCTCGTGCGCGGCCTTGAAGAACGCGACATGAAGCGTCCGTCCATAGCACTTGAACCCGTGACGAAGGGTCGCGATCGATCCATTGGCGTCCATCCATTTGCACAGGTCGATGAGGATCTGCTCCCCCGTCTTCTCGCCGTGCAGCGCCTCCAGCTTAGCCCACTCCTTAGGCTGGGTCTCACGGATGAAGCCGAGCACCGCCTCAGGGAAGATTGCGCGGCCGCGATCGAAGCCGTAGCGGGCTACATGTAAATAGCCGTTCTGGAGGAGGTGCGCCTCGATGACGGTCTCGAAGGCCGCTTCGTTCGTTCGGTTCATTGCTTGGGTCCCAGTACGAAGCGCGCCCGCTCATGTCGGAGCATTTCGTATGGCGTCATGCACTTGATTCCAAGACCGATGCAGGCGTCGGGAATCTTGATCTTGCGCGTTGAAGCGGAAGGGACTTCGTGCGTCACGACTGTATGCTTGCCCGCATGAGCCTGTGCCACCAGGTAGTAGTCGGCCACCTGAAGAAACGTACTGACGGCGGAAGGTTCGTAGCTCTGACCGGTCGCCCAGGTGCTCACCGCGGCCAGAGAAGGGAACGACGCCGCGTCGGGCCGGAGGAAGAAACCGGCGCCCCGTGCGTCGGCCCATCCCGACAGTTCGTCCGCCACGGCCTGCACTTCGTCGCCGACCTTCTCGACGCTGAACACCGTGCCGGCCGCGTTGTTCTCGATGAGCCACTCCCAGAACGCCGGGCAGAAGTCGAGCCCGTAGTGCAGGTTCTTGGCACGGATGAACACGTCGGCATCAAGCAAGTAGGCCATCAGAACCCCAACCCCAGGCTGTGTCCTAGATCGCGAAACGTCGCCATCTTCTTGAAGCCCAGCAGCCGGAAAGCCTCCGTAAAGGACGAGCTGCCTTCCAACGTGCTGACCACCAGAGCGCGGGCGAAACGTTTGCTCGCCCTTGCGCCGAGCGTCAGGTAGAAGTCGCCGCCGCTTCCCTTCGGAAGCTTGCGCAGCCGATCGAGCTCCGCATCGTATGCCGCCCAATAGGCGTCGCGCGTGAGCCCGCCCGCATCGTGGATGCGGCGCAGGATGACCAGCGTGCTCACCTTGAAGCGCCGCGCCAGTCGGTCCATCTCGGTGCGCAACTCGGCGCGGCGGTCGTACTCGGCGCGGAGAACCTCCAGCGGCACGAGCAGCTCGGCGGCGACCTGGTTGCACCAGCGCTCCACCTCATGGTCGGGCACCGAGGCGGCCTGCGCATCGGAGAGGGCGGACTGGCCGAGCCAGATATGCACAAGCTCATGTGCCAGCGTGAACATCTGCGCCGCCTTGGTGTCTGCGCCGTTGATGAACACGAGCGGCGCGAGGTCATCGGCCAGCGCGAATCCGCGGAACTCCTGCGGATCGAGCTTGCGCCGGTTGTTGCTGCCCACGACACCGCTCACCATCACGAGCACGCCCAGCGCGTCCGCCTGCTCGATGAAGTGGCGCAGCGCGTCGGTCCAGGTCGGCATTCGGCGGCGCTCCTCGACGTCGAAGCCCAGCGCGTGGCGGATCGCGCGCCGCCGTGCGCACCACGTCGTCCGTCACCCGCACGGAGCCGACGAACGGCAAGCGGCGCCTCTCCCATGGACCGCGCGAAGTCCCGGTACCACTCCTGGCGCTGCTGGCAGAGGTACAGAGTGTCGAGCAGGTCGGGGCTCGGGCGATCGATGCGCTCGGTTGCGACCGTGCGGAAATCCGGAATCGGTACACGCTCGACCGGCGGCTCTGGAAGGAAGAGGTAGCCAACCGGCGTGTGCGTGGCCTTGGCGAAACCCTCGAGCTGCTTGAGCGTCGGTTGTTTTTCGCCACGCTCCCAGGCCGGAAGCTGCGGAATGCGGTGCGCCAGCGCACCGAGTCCAAGCCCCGCACGCTCGCACGCCCAGCGCAGCATCTCCGGCCTGACTTCGACATACATCATGCCATAGCCTCTTGGACGTCAATCTGGCCTGTCACAGCCGCGCCGATGAGGGCGGCGCGGCGTTCCTTGAGTAGGGCGATTGTGCGTTCAGTTGCGGCTTGCAGCGCGTCAATCTCGGCTGTCTCCGCGCGGATATAGGCTACGATAGTGCGCTGTTCATCGAGGGGTGGTACCGGGAAGAAAACTTCGAAGAAGCCCTCGGGATAAAGGCGTAGCCGCGACGACCATACACCCTTTGAGTACCGGGTCACTTCCTGCGCGAAAATGGGGATGCGAACCAATGCATCTACGAACTGGGGATCAAGTCGAGGGCCGGGCTGGTACACATTGTAGGCGGGGCTGACTATGCCACTCACAGGCGACACGCCCATGGCACCCATCCAAGCCCAAAGTGTATTGATAACGAGGTCGTTCGCGTGGCAGATCTTGTACCCTTCTGTTGTCTTTGCTTCGAACATGTTGACATCTTTTTCAGCCCGGGTAGTCACTCCCGTAAGATGTGAAACGGTTAGTAGCTCCTCCTCTCCGGTCTCCGAGCGTACATCGCGCTCCCGAAAAAGCCACTGCGATCTCTCGACCTCCCAGTGGGTGGGAATCTCGTAGAGCCATGGGATGCCAGAATCTCTCAGTGGGGCGCTGGAGTCGAGGCCGCGGGTGACGGCCCGGGTGATGAGCGCCCGACGTTTCTCGGCCAACAGCCTGAGTACCCGCTCCTTTTCCGCTACTAGCGCATCCAGATGCGCCGTCTCGCGGTCGAGGTAGAGCGCGACAGCTCTTTGAGTTGGTGGAGGAGGAAGCAGCACCGCTTGCTCTGCTACCTGCTCCGCGTTCAGCGAAGGCACAGCACCCGGATTGGCAACTTGGCCAAAGTCTACAAGCGCCAAGTTATGGAGCATGAACCGTTGGTCAGCACGACTGCTATCGAGAATAAGACCCATCATATTGTTGTCGATGCATGAAGCTTGTCCAAGAAATCTGAACCGGTTCAGCAACAGAGCTGCACCAACCTTCGCAAACACGATTGTGCCAGCGGGAAAGACGAAGGCTCCGAGTTGCGTAGCGGTATCACGCGATACGGAATGTTCACTGTATATTAGGCAGCCGTCTATGTTGGCTTCCGCAAGGTGCTTCACTTTAAAGAAAGGCAGTTCTTCGCCCTTCGTTCCTTGCTCGATATCTGGAAAGCCCGCGCCGCCTTTCAATCGTCCGAGATATCTGAGGCGAATTCGTGGCCACCGCGTTGCTCCAGGCGATACTTGGTCTGTAATCGGGCCAAGTTCACTCACTCCGTCACCTCCCGCAGTAGCCGCATGATCTCTTCCTCCGCTATTTTCAGCTCCGCATCTATCTCCTCCAGCGGGCGCGGCGGGGTATACTTGTAGAAGTGACGGTTGAAGTTGATCTCGTAGCCTACTTTATCTTTGCTTCGATCCATCCAGGCATCGCGCACGTGCGGGAGCACCTCGCGCTCGAAGTAGGTGTCGATGTCGTCCTTCAGCGGTACGTTCTCGAAGTCGCGCAGGTCGGGGTCGGGCTCGTAACCGTCGTCGCGTCCACCCTTGGCAACCGGCTCAGCTTCGGGGTCCTTCTGCGTGAAGACGCTACGGAAGAGCTTCTGCTCGGTCGCCTTCCAGCGGGACTTGCGCTTGCTGAAGTAAGTCCTCAATGCGGCTCCACGCCGCGTTCCAGTCACATTGCGGCTCGCGGCCAAGTGCCTTATCGATGGCCTGAATGTCACCGAGCAGGTGCGGGTATGTGTCGAGGAAGCGAGTTTTGTCCTTGACGGTCATCTGATAGCACAGCCTCAGAGGCCGTTCGACTGTTACACGGGTGTAACCGAAGTCGGCATTGTCAAAGATCTTTGAGTTGTCGCCGTCGCAGAAACGGCCATAAAGCCTCACGATTTCCGCGATATCCTTGGAAGACATGTGGCGGCGCTTGTCGCCGAGGCTCCGCTTGGAATCCTCGCTGCCTCCTGGCTGCCACTTGGCGCGGGTATCGACGAGCAGAATCCTTCCCTTGCGGCGCTTTTCCTTTCGGTTGGTGACGATCCAGATGTATGTGCCGATGCCGGTATTATAGAACATCTGCTCCGGCAGGGCGATGATGGCTTCGAGCCAGTCGCTCTCTATGATCCACTTGCGGATGTCGCTTTCTCCCGAGCCCGCACCACCGGTGAAGAGGGGTGAGCCGCTGAAGACGATTGCAAGCCGCGAACCATACTTTTGCTGGTTGGGCAGGACTGGCTCGAATTTACTGATCATGTGCTGGAGGAAAAGGAGAGCACCGTCGTTGACGCGTGGAAGGCCGGCGCCGAAGCGGCCGCCGAAGCCGAGCTTGTCGTGCTGCTGCTCGATCTCCTTCTGCTGCTTCTTCCAGTCCACGCCGAAGGGCGGGTTCGCGAGCAGGTAGTCGAAGGTATCACCTTCGAACTGGTCGTCAGTAAAGCTGTCGCCGAAACGCACGTTGTCGCCGCTGCCGTTGTGGTCCACCTGCTTCATGAGTATATCTGAGGCTGCGGTCGCAAACGCGCGCTTGTTGTAATCCTGGCCGTAGACGAAAAGTCTGGCTGCCGAGTGATGTTGGCGGAGGTAATTCTGGGCTTCGGCGAGCATGCCACCCGTGCCGCAGGCTGGGTCTAGAAGCTTGCGCACGGTACCGGGCGTTGCGAGGAGCTTGTCGTCGTTAATGAACAGGATGTTCACCATCAACCGGATGACTTCGCGCGGCGTGAAGTGATCGCCGGCGGTCTCGTTGGCGAGTTCGTTGAAGCGCCTGATGAGGTTTTCGAAAATTAGCCCCATCTGCTCGTTCGGCACCGCGGCCGGATGCAAGTCGACGTCGCAGAACTTTGAAACCACTAGGTAGAGAATATCCGCCTCTCGCATCCTCTCAATCTCGTTCTCGAACTCAAAATAGTCAAAAATAGTGCGGACATTGGCGGAGAAGCCCTTTATATAGCTGACCAAATGTCTCTCGATGTTGTCGGGGTCACCCTTCAGCTTCTCGAAGTCGAGCTGCGAGTGGTTATGTAAGCGCTGTCCGGCGGCCTTGTTCAGGAGCTTGTCGAGCGCATCGTTGTTGAGCCTGCCGCCCTTTCTCTTCTCGTACTCCGAGACGACCTTGGCTTTGGTCGGCGCGAGCACGCAGTCGAAGCGGCGAATCACGGTCATCGGGAGCATCACACGCTCGTATTGGGGCGGTCGATAGGGGCCGCGTAGCAGGTCGGCGATCTGCCAGATGAGGTTCGCGAAATAGTTGTGGTCAGGCATCAGTCACCCCAGCCTAACGTTATCTGATATGTGCCATTTCGCGCCCGGTCTGCGGCGTTCCTGGCAACCCTGCGCCTTCATTGCTGTTTTGCTTCCGGCGGTTGTTGTCATTCCGGCCAGCACTACCTGTATGCACCCACTTGTCGACTTCTGATATTTTGAACTTCCACAGCCTACCCACTCGGTGAGCAGGCAATCGTTTGCTCTCGATCCACCGGTAGACAGAATCCTTCGCGACGCCAAGATGATTCGCGACTTCGTCAACCGAAACCCAAAACTCTTGCATTGTCTTTCCTTTAAAAGCGCTCTGTCCAGTAAGGCTTTCGGCTTAAGCCTATATTAGAAACTATCACGGTCTATGAGGATGCACAAGAGCAGATATAAGTGGGTAAGAATCGGCGTCATTAATCGCTTACATGAAAATTGATTCGCACTTTCTTTAGCGACATAAAAACTGGCATCGTGCAAGAGAAACAGGATTGGCACCCAAGTATGCTTGTTTTCTTGATGACCCCCCCCGGGCCAGAGACTCGCGGCGTCCCTGCCGCGTGTCTCTGGCCCTCTTCAGAGGAGCGCCCCAACACGGACGTTGGGGCGCGTCGGCACGCGGTCGGCCCCGACCGATCCTCGGAAGAGACCACCGGGTCGCGGATCGGTCGAAGAGACGCCAGTCTCACGCACGGGCAAGTATCCCCCTCACCGTGTTGGCTTGCCAGACGCCGTTCTGCTTGGTCGGGATGAGCTTCAGGTTGAGATTGCCGGCGATCTCCCGCAGAGACAGCCCGCCGGCGCGGTACTGCCGCATCATTCGGATCGCCGCTTGCTCGGCGCTCGTTCTTCACGAGCTGGTGGTTCAGGTAGTCGAAGCCGAAGGGCAGTTGGCCGGTCCGCTTGCGCCCGTTCCCGTTCCGCGGGATGCCGAATCGGTCCAGAGCCTCCAGCACCCCCGCGTGGCTCACGCCGACCAGCCGCTCGATCTCGCGGGCGGATAGGTGCTCGCTCGTGTAGAGCCGCTCCAAGGCAGGCCCTTGCTTCGCAAGGAGCAGACGGGCGGCAGCGGGATAAGGCCCTCAATCAGCGCGGGAGCGCGACCGTGCCCGTTTGCTTTCTGTTGGGCCGGGGGAGACGAGACCGACTCGAACAGGCCTCTCAAACGGCGAGCAGAGCGGGGATTTCCTCGATCTTGTGCTCGTAGCAGTAGGTTCGAAGCTCGTCCAATAGGGGGAGCGACGGCGAACGGTACGCGAACTGGCTCTTTCAGGCAAACACCTGAGAGAGCCAGTTTCATTTCCGCGTCCATCAGAAGCAGCCTTGAGATCAGCCCGTGGATGCCCAGCTTGAGGGCTTCCCCGGTTTGATCGAGCACTTTCCGAAGGCTGTATCGGGTGAACTGATCCTCCCGGTGCTTCAGGATGGATTCGGCCTGACCAATGGCATCGAGGACGAACGTCTATTTCTCTTCGAGCCCCTTCTTGCGCTGCCCCGCAAACTTCGGACCAGGGAGTGCCATTGCCCGGATGCGGGTGCCGAGCACGTACAGTTCTCCGTGGATCTCACGGCTCACTCCAGCCGGCCGGTCACAGCGCCGAGGACCAGGACCATCAGCATGACGCCTTCCACCCCGTGGATGATGACGGACATCCAGTTCGACCGGAACACTCTGGACGGCAGAGCGATGAGAATGCCGCTGATCAGGATAATCGGGATATACGAAGCCTTGTGCACGTGGTAGGCCGCAAAGAGGCAGGCATTTGCGAGCCAGTCGAAGCGGCCGAAGACGCCGTTCATCCTCGGAAGCAGGATACCGCGGAAGAGCAGCTCTTCCCCGAGCAGATAGTTGAAGAGGCAGCTCACCAGCGCGAGACCGACCAGCCACCACGCTCCGAGGAATTGGGGGCTCAGGAGGCCCGAGATCTCGGCGTATGCGGGCGTTGCGAGCCCCGGCGCGAGCCTGAGGACAGCCGCCCGAAGCGGTTCCAGGACGCCGGTCTGGCCGAGAGCGAATCCGTAGACGATGACCGGAATGACCCAGAGGAAGAGGATGGGCCGGCGCCGCCCCGACTGCGGGTCGGTGGGCACCTTGAGCCAGAGCCGTTTCTTGAGGTTCTCCCAGGTGAGCGGCCGGACCTCGCGCCGAATCAGGAGCGCCGAGACGACGAACTGCCAGGCCATGCCGAGGACCATCATGACCCAGAAGAAGATGCCGGGGTGAAGCGTCTCCGGCAGCCGGGGCAGGGCGAGGGGCACCACCACGTAGCGGAAGAGACCCATTGGGGCGGTCACGGCGAGCCAGATCCCCAGGATCTTCGGAAGGGTGTACTGCGGCTGTTCCACGGCTCGATTGCTGTTCATAGGAGCCTCCATGGCGAGAGGATAGGAGGCCTCCGGGGAGAAGACCATCGACCGAAGGGTGGATTCGGCCCGCGGGGCCATCGATCAACCGGTTGAACCGCTCCGGCGGCCCTTCGGGCCGTCCTCGCGGCCTGCTGGTTGCTGCCTACGAGCGGGTCAAGTTGAAGAGCTCGTAGCGGCTTTTCGTTCCGGTCTTTTCGTAGATGCTGTGGAGGTGAGTCTTTACCGTGGCGAGGCTCACGAAGAGCTTCTCGGCGATCTCCCGGTTGGAGAGCCCCTTGTTGAGGAGGGGGATGACTTCGCGTTCCCGGGGAGATAACCCGTACTGGTCGACAAAGGTCGGGCCCACAGCGGGAGGCGCCTGCCAGTCCGCCAGGACATAGGTGCCGAAGTAGTACATCAGGATCCCACCAAAGAGCAGGTGTGGGACGGAGGCCACCATGAAGGAGCTCCCGGCCGGCGTCAACGGAAGCTCGCGCGCCCCCGCGAGGTATTGGATCATCCCCCAGACATCCGAGAGAAAGGCCACGAGCCCGAAGAGGATCAGAGACCAGATGAGAACGAGCTCACGAACCGGGCGGTCCCTCTTCTGACCGGTCAACCCGACGACGAGCAGGTAGGCGAACAACGCAAGGAGCAGGAAGAAGGAGGCGCTCCCGAGGGCAGTGAACCGCATGGTGGCGCGTGTAAGATCGACGATCCTGGAGCCGGGCAGGAGGCTGAGGATCAGGCCGACCGCATACGCGCCGACCACGATCCGATCGCGCAGCCTTTGTCCCTTCTCGACGAAGAGCCGGTGGAAGTACAGCGTCCCGATGCACATGAACACCGCGTTGAGCACGTTTCCGATCGTGTGCGTTGCAAGGAAGACATCGACGGAAACGGGATGCACGTTCAGGTAGAGGTACTGTTCGACGGCGATGACGGAGATCCTCACCGTCAGTGTGCCGTAGAAGCCGATGAGCAGCCAGTACGCTCCGATCCGGGACCTGATTGTGCCGAGGAGGGACACCGCAACGGCGATGAACCCGGTGAGGGCAACGACGACGTAGTAGACGATCATCGCGTGGGGCACTGCACTAATCTATGCACCGCGATGGCTTCCGTTCAAGTGGAAACGCGGGGCACCGGGGCGCTCGGCGGAGACGGGCCTGCAGCCGTCATGAGCAAATGCAGGCTGAGGGTTATCGAAAAAAGAGGTCGCCCACGAGCCTGCGGGCGACCTCAAGACAGCTATGGTAGCGAATGCTCGCCTGATTCTTTCGCCTTAGAACTGTATGCCGACAAACACCCCGGGCCAGAAGCGCCGCTCTTTGCTGCTGAAGCCGAACTCGTATCCGTGAAGGGGTGGAGGGTGATGCTGGTGGCGTTTGTATTGCTCATGTAGTTGAAGGAAACCCCGCCGATAAGCGAAAAGAAAGAGAAGTTGTATCCCAGGTAGACCCTGGCTCGAAAAAGGCTCTCATACTCTACGGCGATAGCATCCCGGGGGGAGACCACGCTGTAGATCCCCTCGACGTTGAGAAACACCTTGTCCAGGGGGATATGAACTCCCATACCAAGTCCAGCGGTCAGATCTTTGCCCTGGCTGTCCACGCCCACTGTGTAGATGTTGTAGACGGTCTTCGTCCCGTGTATCAGGGCCAGATTCGTCAATCCCATTTCATCGTACCAGGATTGCGCATGGGTCTGTCCGTTCTTGAGCACAATACTGACCAGTCCTATGGGTATGCCGTCATTTTCTTCCGCGACATTGACCACACCCAGTTGAACGCCTCTGGCGCTCTTGCTGATATTCACCACTCCGGCCTGGGCAAAGGGCGTGCTTTTTGCATAGTTGAGCACCCCAGCCTGAGCGCCATTCGCCGTGCCTAAGACTGTGTTGACCACACCGGCCTGGACTCCGGTGAGATCCCCGGACACCCAGTTAGCCACCCCGGCTTGAACTCCCCCTGCATCTTCTCCGATGATGCTGACCACCCCGAGGGCCGCTCCTCTGAGCACATCGGCGTATCCGGCCACGACGTTCAGTTGTACGATGTTGATCGTCTTGTTTCCGGCGGCCTGCCCAAAGCTGATCATGGGAACCAGGGAAAGATTGACCGGTACCACAGCGTAGCTGTCCTCCGCGATCACCGTTGTGGATGCCACCGCTGCGAGAAGCAGTACCAATAGAAAACCTCTCTTGTTCATTGTCCTCTCCTTGTTCTGATGAGTTTGTTGTCTATCTCCTACAGAGATCTGTGCCAATAGAAACCCGAAACGGGTGTCGAAAGACATCGATCAACGGATTGAGAAGGGCGCCGGAGCATCGATCAACGGGTTGATTCGTGCACTTCGCGTAGGAGATGTGGCGTCGTTTGACGGCGGGGCGCTTTGTGGATGGAGCACGGAACGCTTGAGCGCCGTACGGCAGGTGAGCACAGACGACTAATCGGGACGCGCCCGCGGGCTTACCCCTTCACGGCTCCGAAGGTCAGCCCCCGCACCAGGTATTTCTGGAAGAAGAGGGTCAGGATGACTCCCGGGAGGATGGCGATCAGGGACAACGCCGAGATCTCCCCCCAGGGGATCTCGTGCCCTCCGGTCATGCCTGCAAGCGTAATGGGAAGGGTCACCGCATGTGAGCGTGTGAAGATGAGCGCGAACAGGAACTCGTTCCAGGAAAAAATGAAGACGAAGAGGGCCGTGACCGCAATGCCCGGAACGGCAAGGGGAAGGACGTATTTGCGGAACGCATGGAACCTCGAGTATCCGTCCAGAAGCGCGGCATTTTCTATTCCCTGGGGAATGTCCTCGAAGAAGCCTTTCATGATCCAGACGGCAAAGGGCATGTTGATGAGGATGTAGGAAAGGAAGAGAACAGGGTACGTGTCGAGTACCTTCAGCGTCTTCCAGATCATGAACAGCGGCATGGTGGCGATGACGGGAGGGGCGAACAGGAGCGAGAGAACGAAGAAGCTCATGTTGTCCCCGCCCACCTTGAAGCGCCCCATGCTGTAGGCCAGGAGGACGCCGAAGCCTATCACCAGGACGGTATTGGCGAGCGCGACGACCAGGCTGGAAACCAGAGCCTCTGCGCCGCCAAAGGTCGTCAACCCCCTGACGAAGTTTTCGAAATCGAAGTGGCTCGGCCAGAAGATCGGCGGATAATGGTAGAACTCCCCTTCCACCTTGAACGCGCCGACCGCGATCCAGTACACGGGGAACAGGAAGATGACGAAGAAGATGAGGATGAGGAGGAAGCGCAGCACCGTGAAGAGCGTGCGGATGCGCTTCCGCCGGGCGAGCTCTTCCCTGTTCAAGGCGATCGTGTTCATGACTCCTTGCCCTCCCTGCGATTCATGACAATGCCGATGAAGAGCTTGGCGATGACCGTGATGATGATGAGCTGGACCACCGCGATGGCGGCCGACATGCCCACGTTGAAGCTCTTGAACCCCATGATATACGTGAGAACGCTGAGAGTTTCAGTCGATACTCCGGGGCCGCCGCCGGTGAGGATCTGGACCGGGTCGAAAATCTTGAAGATGAAGATGATCCTCAGGAGGACGACCAGCGTGAACATGGGCCGCAGGAGCGGCATGGTCACGCGCCAGAGGGTCTCGCGGGCGGATGAGCCGTCGACGCTGGAGGCTTCGTAGACCTGCTTGGGAATGGCGGAGAGACCGGCCAGAAGGACGACCATGACGAAGGGCGTCCACTGCCAGGTGTCCATGATGAGAATCGAGGCCATTGCGAGAAGCGGCTTGGCCAGCCATGCCGGGGGAGTTACTCCGAAGAAGCTCAGCAGGTAGTTGAGCGGTCCGAACCGGTTGTCCAGGATGATCTTCCATTCGAAGCCCGCGACCACCGGGGTGATCATGACGGGGATCAGGAACAGGGCGACGATGACCCTGCTGCCGGGGAACTTCTTGTTGAGGAGGAGGGCCAGGACCAGGGCGAGGAACGACTGAACCGGGATGCCGATCACCATGATGATCATGCTGTTCAGGAAAGCGTTCCAGAACCGGCCGTCAGTGAACAGGTTCCCGTAGTTCTCGAACCACGCGAAGCGCGGCGGCATGGGTGTGGCCAGGGTTTTCACGAAAAAGCTGTTGAACAGCATGTAGGCCAGGGGACCGACGACAAGGAGGATGAGAACGACCATGCCGGGGAGCGCCACGAGGCGCGCAAAGCGCTTCTGGCTCTTCTCAAGAGTGAGGATGTTTTCCAAGCTCGCCATAGCCGATCTCCCCCCCGCAAGGGCGCCGCTCACGCCGTCCCTGGCTGCGGTGCCCCTCGCCATCCTTGGCTAGGAAAGAGAGCCCGCCGCCGAGGCGGCGGGCTTTTTTCCGTCCTTCGAATCTAGTCCTTCCAGAACCCGTGCTTCTTCCACATTTCGAGCATTGAGTTGTAGATCTTCTTCTGCTTCGCCGCGTCGAGGTTCTGCGTGATCTTGTCCCACGACGCCGCGGCCGTGTTGAGCGCCTTGGCCGGGTCAGCGGTGCCTGACAGCGCGCTTGTCACCGCTACATCCAGGGCATCCAGGTAATCGGCGGAGCCGGGGATGTTGATGTCGGGGAAGATGTGGTTGAGGTTGTCACCGACTGCATCGAGGTATTCCTTGGCGTCCGCCGCGGATCCGAACTTCTCCCATGCCTTGATGTTCTTGAAATGAGAGATGCGGTAAGGATCCTCACCTGCGTCATTCGACGTGACGGCCTTGATGCTTTCGTCATTGCTGAGCATGGATGCCACCCAGAAGGCCTCCTTGGGATGCTTGGTGGTCGTGGGGATGCCGAGGACGCGGCCGACAGGCGCGGCGGCGCGGAAGTAGATGGACCCGTCCGCCTGCTTCACGCCGGGTACCTGGGAAACGCCCGCGTTGTGGAGGATGAACTTCGTGGAGAACTTGGGGTCATTGGCCTTCTTCCAGACGTCGGACCACTGGATCATCGTGGCAACGCGGCCCTGGAGATATGCGTTCATCAGCTCCGTGTACCCGAAGCTCATGACGTCGGGAGGGCAGTACGGCATGAGGTTTTTCAGGATGTTGATGGCCTGGACTCCCGCCGGGGAGTTGATCTGGGGCTTCATGTTCCTGTCGAAGTAGGCGCCGCCGAGAGACCCGAAGACGTTGCTCCACCAGGCATACGCGAAGCCGCGCGCCCCGAGGAACGCAAAGCCGTAGAAGTCCTGGTCCAGCGTCTTGCCCGCCAGCATCTCGCCCTTCTTGCGCGTGAAGAACTGCGCGACCTTGGCCAGGTCATCCCAGGTCCTGGGCACCGCGAGATTCTGGCCGAACTTCGCCTTGAACGCCGTCTTCTCCGCCGCGTTTGAGAAGATGCTCTTCGCGTAGTACAGGTTCAGGATATCTCCGTCGTAGGGCAGGGCGTACGTCTTGCCGTTGTACATGTCATAGAGGTCGCGGTACGCGGGGATCACGTCACCCATCATGGGATCATGGACGGAGAACAGCGGGTCCAGCGGCTGGAGGTAGCCGAACTCGGCGAACTCGCCGACGTACGGGGGGTAGAAGATGACCACGTCGTACGCGCCCGTGCCGCCGACGAACTCGGTCTTCAGCTTCTCATAGACCGAGGTGAACGGAACGCCCACAACATCGATGGTGATTCCCCTCGCGGCTGCCAGGGGCTTCAGCCACTCCACCGGGTTGAGGTTCTGGCCCTCGTCACCATAGACCGTGATCGTCACCTTGGCCTGGGAGAACACCGGCAGGGCGGCGATCATGAGCGCGGCGACAAGGATCAGGAAGAACTTCTTAGTGCCGATCATACTCATCACCTCCTAAGAATGTTGAGTCTCACTCGACGAACGTCGAGTCAATGGCCAGGACGCATCCGCATCGTGGTCTCCACGTCATAGAACAGGACCTTCTCGGGCTCGAAGGAAAACGAGACTGCCTGGTCGAGCTCCAGGCGCAGGCCCGCATCGCCGACTTTGAACACCAGGTCCCCCGCGCCCAGGGTGAGGGAGGCAAGGGTGAAATCTCCGAGCACCTCGAACGTGTGCACGCGGCTGTTGATGTACCCCGGGCGTCCCGCCGTCCCCACCAGCAGGTTCTTGGGACGGATGCCGATGATGAACTTCGGCTTGTCGGGGACCGCAGGAAGGCGCAGGTCGCTCAGGGCCACTTTCTGTCCCGCGATCGAAAGCAGGTCCCGTCCGCCGTCTCTCACACGCTCGACGGGGAACGTGTTCATGGCCGGCTCGCCGACAAAGCCGGCCACGAAAAGGTTCTCCGGGGTATCGTAGATCTCCTCCGGAGTCCCGATCTGCTGCAGCTCGCCGTCGTTCATGACGATGATCCTGTCCGACATGGCAAGCGCTTCAAGCTGGTCATGCGTGACGAACAGGGCCGTGAGCTTCATGAGCTTCTGCACCCTGCGGATCTCCCCGCGGAGCATGACGCGTTCGTTCGCATCCAGGTGCGAGAGGACCTCGTCCAGGAGAAAAACGGAGGCGGACCGCACCAGTGCGCGCGCGAGGCCGGTCCGCTGCTGCGCCCCGCCGCTCAGGGACGAGGGACGCTGATTCTTGTAGGCCGCGATTCCCAGGGAGTCGCACATGGCGTTGACCTGGCGCTCGATCTCGCTCTCCGGGGTTTTTCGGATTCTCAGGGGATAGGCGATGTTCTCGAATACGGTGAGGTGCGGGTACAGCGCGTAGGACTCGAAGGCCATCGCGATATTGCGGTCGCCGGGCTCCAGCTCGTTCACCCTGATGCCGTCGATCAGGACATCGCCCCTCGATATCTCCTCCAGCCCCGCGATCATCCGCAGGGTGGACGTCTTCCCGCAGCCCGACGGCCCGAGCACGGAGATGAACTCCCCCTCGTTCACCGTCGCGGAGATCCCCTTCACCGCCTCGAAGTGGTTGTCGTAGATCTTCCAGACCTGTTTCAGCTCCACGGTTCCCATGCTATGCCCCCGCTCCGATCCGCTCGCCGCTCGCGCCGTCGAAAAGGTACACTGCGCGAGGGTCCAGTCGGATGAACACGCGCTGATTGATGTCGAAGCGCGTGCCACGCGGCGTGAGGACCTTTACGAGACTGTCGCCAACCATTATGGAATAGACCCTCGTGTCCTCAATCTGCTCGGAAACGTAGACGGAGCCCTCGATGCAGTTCTCCTCCTCCCGCTGCTGGAGCGCCGCGGTGAAATGACGGAATCCCAGAACTACTTTTCCGCGCGCCGGCCCCGCGGAAACGCCCCGCAGGGAGACATTGCGGTCCCCAAAGGACAGGACCAGCCCGCCGTTTTCCGCGCGGGCGTCCTCGAAGCGAACGAGGTTCATGGGGGGCTCGCCCAGCAGGGTAGCAACGAATATGTTGCGGGGACGGGAGAACACTTCCTCGGGAGGGCCGATCTGCACCACCTTTCCCTTGTTCAGGATGACCACGGAGTCCGCAAGCGCCAGCGCCTCGCGGTAATCGTGGGTAACGTAGATCATGGTCTTGCCGAGGTCCTTGTGGATTCGCTTGAACTCGCCCCGCATCCGGTGCCGCAGCTTCGCATCCAGGTGCGCGATGGGTTCGTCCAGGAGGTAGATTTCCGCGTCCCGGATGAGACAGCGCGCGAGAGCCGTTCTCTGTTTCTGGCCTCCGCTGATCTGGGAAGGGAGTTTCTCCAGGTGCTCATCGATGCCCAGAAGCTTCGCGGTCCGCTTCACCCGGCCATCCAGCTCTTCCCGCGCCACCTTGCGCACCCTCAGAGGCGAAGCGATGTTTTCGTATACGGAGAACGTCGGGTACAGCGCGTAGTCCTCGAAGACCATCGAGATGTTGCGCTCCTGCGGGCTGATGGACCTGAGACTGGCGCCGTTCCTGATGACATCCCCCGAGGTCTCCTGGAGGATGCCGGCGATGATTTTCAGTGTCGTGGTCTTGCCTGCACCGGAAGGCCCCAGGATCACGGTGAAGCTCCCTTCCACGCAGGAGAAGCTCACGTCATCTATTCCCTTGACCCTGCTGTACTGTTTTATGAGGTTCCTGATCTCGAGGTAATCAGCCATCGCCGCGATCCTTTCGAGTCAGTAAAGAATGGCTTTCTAGATCGCGCTAGTATAGAGTTCGGAAAAGTCAAATGTCAAGCAAATTGATTTTGTTTCCTGAGAGAAGTAGAATACGACGGCATGATACGCCGCCTCCGGGCCGCCCAGCGGGCTCGGAGTCCCTTGCATGAAGGGAGGACACAATGACAGGACGGGTCAGCCTGGACAGGAGCGCGTTCACCGACCGGGAGAGGGTCCTCTGCGAGGCGGGCAGCCTGCGAGCCGTGTCCTTCCTCTTCTCCACGGGCGTCGCCGGATTGCGTCTCGAAAACTCCCGCGGGCACATCGTCGTGCTCCCCTGGCAGGGTCAGCAAGTCTGGGACGCCGTCTTCGACGGCCGCCGCCTGACCATGCAGACCGTTTTTCCCGAACCCGTGCCCACCGTCCACCTGCTGGACTCCTATGGTGCGTTCCTCTACCACTGCGGCGCTCTGCGCATGGGGAACCCCGGGCCCCAGGACAGTCATCCTCTTCATGGCGAGCTCCCGACGGCTCCCTACCA
This sequence comes from uncultured Spirochaetota bacterium, assembly GCA_963734545.1. GTDB lineage: Bacteria > Spirochaetota > Spirochaetia > SZUA-6 > Fen-1364 > Fen-1364. The sequence continues at coordinate 344,386 of CAVTHO010000006.1, forward strand.
GGAGGCATGGCTCACCTTCGGTGAGGACGAGGCCGGAGCCTGGATGGGCGTCTCCGGCGCGTACAGCTACGCGAAGGCTTTCGGCGACAAGTACCGTGCGGTCCCGACAGTGAAGCTCCACGAGAAGGGGACCGTGCTCGACGTCTCCATGACGGTGGAGAACCTCGCGCACTTTCCCATGGACCTCATGTACATGTGCCACGTGAACTTCCTGCCTGCGAAAAACGGGGAGATCATCCAGGCCGCGGGGTGGGACACCCGGGACATGACCGTGCGTTCGAGCATCCCCGCCCACGTCAAGCCGACCCCGCAATTCCTCGCGTTCATGGAATCGCTTTCGAAGAATCCCGGCGTCACGCGGATCATGCGGCCCGAGGACGAGTACAACCCCGAGATCGTCTTCTACATCCGCAACCTCAAGCGGGACCCGGGCGGCATGACGCACATGCTCCAGAAGCACCCGGACGGCTCTTCGGACTACGTCGGCTGGGACCCGAAGGTGCTCGATCACGCGGTACGATGGATCCTCGTGCACGCGGACCAGAAAGTGATGGGCATGGCGCTGCCGTCGACATGTGATCCGGAGGGCTACACGGCAGAGAAGCAGAAGGGCAACGTGCGCAGCATTCCGGCCCTGGGAAGCGTCACGTTCGCCGTCAGAGCCGGGTACCTGGACGCCGGGGAAACCCGGAGGATGGAATCCGCGATCCGTTCACTGTAAGACGTCCCCTGTAGCGATGGAGGAAGCAGAATGGCCAGGCCGAGAATTACCGTCGTGGGAAGCAACATGGTCGATCTCATCACCTATATCCGCCGGATGCCGAAGGAGGGGGAGACCATCGAGGCCCCTCGATTCGAAATGGGCTTCGGCGGCAAGGGCGCCAACCAGGCGGTGGCGGCGGCGCTCCTCGGCGCCGAAGTGTGCATGGTGACCAAGGTCGGAGACGACCTGTTCGGGCCCAACACGAAAAAGAACTTCGAGCGCTACGGCATCGACACGAGCCACGTCGATATCGTGCCCGGAGTTTCGAGCGGGGTGGCTCCCATCTTCGTCGACGAGAAATCGCACAACAGCATCCTCATCATCAAGGGCGCCAACGCGCACCTCACACCGAAGGACGTGGACAGGGCGAAAGACAGGATCCTGAAGAAGCGACGTCGTGATCATGCAGCTCGAGATCAGCCTGGAGACCGTCTACCACACCATCGAGCTGTGCGCTTCGCGGAAGGTCCCCGTCATCCTGAATCCCGCGCCCGGGGACCCGGCGCTCGACGTGGGTAAGATTCGAAGCGTCTCCTTCTTCGCTCCGAACGAGACCGAGCTGCAGACGCTCACCGGCCTGCCGACGGGAAGCCTCGAAGAGGTGAAGGCCGCGGCGCGAACCCTCCTGGCCAAAGGGCTTCCGAAGATCATCGTGACTCTCGGGGAGAAAGGCTGCCTGCTCCTTACGGCGGAAGGGGAAACGCTCGTGCCGGGCTTCCGCGTGGCGAGCATGGACACCACCGGCGCCGGTGACGCGTTCATCGGCTGTTTTGCCGTGTACTTCGTCGAGACCCGGGACGTCGCGAAAGCCCTGGAAACCGCCAACCGGTACGCGGCTCTTTCGACGATGAAGCCCGGGACGCAGAAGTCCTTCATTGACCGCAAGGGCTTCGAGGCGGCAGACCGGTAAGGGGAAAAGGGGCGCGCCGCCGCCGTGCAGGACAGGCATTCATCGCCCACTCTGAAACCCAGGGACCACCTCGTTCTCCTCCTCCCCTTTCTGCTTATCAAAGGCATCGGTGAGATCAGCTCGATCCCCACGGCTGCCGCTGTTGCAGGCGCGTACTTTGCGCGGGACGGAAAGCTCAGATCCAGCCTTCCTCTGGAGGGAACGCCGTACAGCAGGTGAGGACAATCGATTGATCGGGACACGACCGTCCTTGTTTCCACGAGGGAGGTGTGCCGTTAACGGTTCGAGTCCGGCCTGGGGAGCAGGATTGGACAGGCAGCTCCGGGATCCGGGGCTGCCTTTTTTGTTTCCCAGGGTGATCCTAACAACAGCGTCATCCGCGGCTATGTTGACCGCGGAGAATGGCGGCTCCTATAATGGATCGATGTCCGAGCCGATATTGGCCACCAAACTCCATATCCCCGCGCCCCGGCCGAAAGCGGTCCCTCGCCCCCGATTGATCGAGCGGTTGAACGAGGGCCTTCACCAGAAACTGACGCTCATCTCGGCCCCCGCCGGTTTCGGCAAGACCACGCTGGTCAGCGAATGGATCGCCGGCAGCAGGCAGCCGGCCGCCTGGCTTTCGCTGGACGAAGGGGACAGCGATCCGACCCGCTTTCTGGCCTATCTGGTCGCTGCGTTGCGGTCCGTCGCGGCAAATATCGGAGAAGGAATATCCGCCGTTCTCCAGTCCCCTCAATCGCCGCCGACGGAATCGATCCTGACGGCCCTGCTCAATGAAATCGCCGCCATCCCGGAAACCTTCATCATCGTCCTCGACGACTATCACGTCATCGATGCCAAGCCGGTCGAGGATGCCCTCGCCTTCCTGCTCGAGCACCTGCCGCCGCGGATGCACCTCGTCATCGCCACCCGCGAGGATCCCCGGCTGCCCCTGGCCCGGCTGCGCGCCCGGGGGCAGATGGCCGAGCTGCGCGCCGCGGACCTGCGCTTCACCCCCGCCGAAACCACCGAGTTCCTCAATCGGATGATGGGGTTGGGCCTCGCGGCGGAAGACATCGCCGCGCTGGAAACCCGGACCGAGGGTTGGATCGCCGGCCTGCAACTGGCCGCGATCTCAATGCGGGGACATGACGATGCCTCAGGCTTCATCAGATCGTTCACCGGCAGCCACGGTTTCGTTCTGGATTACCTGGTGGAAGAAGTCCTGGAACGGCAGCCCGAGAGCGTCCAGACTTTCCTTCTGCGCACGTCGATCCTCGAACGCCTGTGCGGTCCCCTGTGCGACGCCGTCCTGCCCGGCTCCTCCGCCTCCGGCCAGGCGACCCTGGAATACCTCGAACACGCCAACCTGTTCATCGTTTCCCTCGACAATGAGCGGCGCTGGTACCGCTATCACCATCTTTTCGCGGAATTGCTGAGGCAGCGGCAGCAAAGGAACGCCGAATCGACGGCCGAGCTGCACGATCTGCGCCAGCCAGTGGTACGAAGACAATGGCCTGGAAATCGATGCATTCCACCATGCCGCCGCCGCCAACGACATCGAGCGGGCGGAGCGCCTGATCGAAGGAAAGGGGATGCCCCTGTACTTCCGCGGCGCCATGGCCCCGGTCCTTCACTGGCTGGAGTCGCTGCCGGCCCCGGTCCTGGATGCCAGGCCTTCGCTGTGGGTGACGTACGCCTCGTCGTTGATGATGTCGGGCAAACCGGGCGGCGTCGAACCGAAATTGCAGGCCGCCGAAGCCGCGCTCACAAAGCGCCGAGCCGGACGGCACGACGCGGAACCTCGTCGGACACATCGCCGCCCTGCGGGCCTTGCTGGCCGCCACCCGGAACGAGGCGGAAACCATGATTGCCCAGTCGCGCCGCGCGCTGGAGTATCTGCATCCCGAAAACCTGTCCGTCCGCACCATCACGTCCCTGACGCTGGGGATCGCCCATCAGCTCCAGGGAGACCGCGCCGCGGCCGGCCGGGCTTTTGCCGAAGCCATGGCCATCGGCCAGGCGTCCGGGAACATGATGATCGCCGCGGCGGCCGCGTCCTCTCTTGGCCAGGTGCAGGAATCGGAAAATCAGCTCCATCAGGCGGCAGAGACCTACCGGCGCCTCCTGTCGATGGTCGGCGATCCTGCGCATATGGCTACCTGCGAAGCGCACCACGGCCTGGCCCGGATATTCTACGAATGGAACGACCTGGATGCCGCCGAGCAGCACGCGCAGCAGTGCGCCCGACTGGCGCAGCAGATAGAATGCGACACACTCCGTTGCCTGCGAGGTGCTGCTTGCCCGCCTCAGGCTTGCGCGGGGAGATCCGGCCGGCGCGGCTGCCCTGTTGGCCAAGGCCGGCGAGACCGCCCGCGGGTCGAACTTCGTCAACCAGATCCCTCACATCGCCGCGGCGCAAGTACATGCGCTGCTTCACCAGGGCAATCCCGCGGCGGCCGCTCAGGTGGCGCAATCCCATGACATACCCATGAGCCAGGCCCGGGTCATGCTGGCGCGGGGGGACACCGCCGCGGCGCTTGCGCTTTTGGAGCCGATACGCGGACAGATGGATGCAAAGTGCTGGCACGATGAGCGGCTGAAGATAATGATCCTGCAGGCGTTGGCGCTCCATGCGCAAGGCGATACGGACGACGCACTGCGGCACCTGGGCGACGCGCTCGCGCTGGCACAGCCCGGCGGCTTCATCCGCATCTTCGTGGACGAGGGTCCGCGAATGGCCAGTCTGTTGTCCGAAGCGGCCGCGAACGGGATCATGCCGGACTATGCGACAAAGTTGCAGGATGGCATTCGAGGCCGAGGAGCGGAAGATCGAGGACGAATCCGATCCGCACCATTCCCAGGGCCTCGTCGAGCCATTGAGCCGACGGGAGTTGGAAGTATTGCGCCTTGTCGCGCAAGGGCTCTCGAACCACGAGATAAGCGAGCGGCTTTTCCTCGCCTTGAGCACGGTGAAAGGGCACAATCTGAAGATTTTCGAAAAGTTGCAGGTAAAAAGGCGCACCGAAGCCATAGCCCGCGCCCGCGAACTGGGCCTGCTGCGGTCGAAAGCACTAGAACTTCTTCATAACCCATAAAACAGTACCTCAAACAATACTTAAGTCTCTATGTCGCGATGCGGTCCCGCGGATAGTCTCCGCACCATGATCTATCAGATCAGGATCAAGGGCCTTCTGGATCGTCAGTGGACGGACTGGTTCGGCGGCATGACCATCTCTCCGACGGAAGACGGCGACACCCTGTTGACCGGCCCGGTCGAGGATCAGGCCGCGCTGCACGGGCTGCTGAAAAAGGTGCGGGATTTGGGAATGCCATTGATCTCGGTCGGCCCCATCGAGCCCGACCGGAGGAGGGAAGCGATGAAGTAGAATCCACTGCCCGCAAGAATCAGTAGAGCAAACTTTCAAAAACAAACCAAGGAGGAAAAGAGATGACAAACGAGCAAATCAATGGATAGGAAAGTGCTTCTTTCCACGCTCTGGATATTCGCGATGTTCAATTATCTTTACGCGGATGTGTACACGCTGTTCTTCAATCCCGTGCTTCAGAAAGAATTGTGGCAGAAATTCGCGGAAGGATTCGCCGGCTCCATTCCAATCACCCAGGGATTCGTGTTGATGACAGCGGTACTGATGGAAACGGCGATTGCCATGGTCATCCTGTCCCGGGTATTGAAGTATGGAGCGAATCGCTGGGTGAATATTATCTCCGGCGCATTCCATACTCTGTTCGTCTTCTGGTCGCTGATCGGGGACCCGGTAAGTCTTTTCTATGTCTTTTTTGCAGTCATAGAAATGGCGTGCACCCTGCTCATCGTCTGGCTGGCAATAAGGTGGAAACCGGCGGTAGAGTCCGCGGTCCGCTGATAAGACAAGACACAGATGCAAAGAGCCGGAATGGCGACAAACCGGCTCTTTGATTGCATACGCCACCATACTGGGAGGCATTTCGGCGGTAGAACGCCTCCTCAATTTCCCCGTCCAGCCTGTCCAGGTAGATTTGGTCGATCCGGTTCTGGAGCTTGGTGCCCGCAGCTCCGTAGCCCAGATTCTGAAGAACCCCTTCTACACGGGAGACTTCCTGTGGAACGGCGCCCCGATCATCCGCCAGATGTTCGAGCAGTACGCAACTGGGGAAGTGCGGTGCGCGTCAGGAATCGACCGGAATACTCGAATACCTGAGGCTGTGGTGTGATGTCTCAATGCGGATATGTGAGGAGAACTACTCAGGTTGTCCCGTGCCGGGAAATCGGCGATTCAAATAAAACGGGGATTCCTGACGATATCACGGCCCCCTCCAGGCGGCGACTATGTGGCCATGACGTCGACGCCTGGCAACAGCCTGGACTTCGACGCAAGGAGGCTGTCATGAGTCATTCGCTGGTGTGGATCTCAAACGCTGGTCTTCTCCGTGTTCCTGGGCGCAGTGATCCTCTTGAGCTGGATCAGTTTCGTACGGAAGATCATCACGGGGCGGCGTTCGCGCCAGGTTGAGGGGACCTCGTCCGTGATGGAATATCCACCGTCCGACGATCCCTACATGCCCTACATGCCCTTCATGCTCGAAGATTTCCTTTCCCACTTCGAGGACTTGGACTTCTGAGACATCGAGGCAGAAGACATGGACCAATCCGAGTTCTCAGCCGTTGTCGAGCACTACTACGAGCATCCCGAGCCGGGACGCGTGGTCGATGCGCTGGAGTGGGTGGGCACCGTTGCCAGGCCGGAGGATGCGGTCGGTGTCGTCTACTTCTTCGCCCGGGTGGGAATGAGCAACCCAGGGATACTCAAGGGGTTTCGCGGGCTGCTGGAGAGAGGACCCACCGAGGCCGGGGAGTTCACGCGGGCGGTCCTTCGACTCCTGGAAGGTCGAGGAACAAAGGCGGCGCTGCTCTCCGCGATCCGGGAAAGCGTGGGCGAGGAGACGCGGGCGCTGCAGGCTTCCCTGGCAAAACTGTCGGGGCCCTCGACTGCAAAGGCAGATCCGCCCGTGGTTGCTCGGATCGAGATGGACTGCACCTGGGGTGAGTTCTACCTCACCGGGGATCCCCGTACCGTGCTGCCCATTATCTACGTCCTGGGCTGGCCGGACCTCCTTGGGGCGAAACTAGGCGAGTGGAAGCGCGCCCATTCCGCCGGGAGGGCGGCCAGACTCGTGAGAGCTCTGCGTGAGAGAGATTTCGATCCGAGCTCAGAGGACCTCGATCTGAGCGCCACGACCCTCTGCATGACGCCATCGCCGGACCGGTTCGCGGCCGTTTGCAGGGCGCTTCCGTTCCCTCTTGCGTCAGCGGACCTGCAATACATCGCGGCGAAAACCGCTGCGCTGTGGTCAGTGCGGTCACACGCGGAGAGCCATGCGAGGATTCGCCGCCTCTGCGGTGAGGCGGCAGTCGATGAGCGTGCCCGCCGACGCCTCCAGGAAATCCTCGCCGATCTCAGCTTTGCATGGGATTGCGACGATGACGCAGCGCGTGGAGCGTCTGACGCCCAGGTGGCGACGTTGGGCGCGCGGGATCTTGCCTGGTTGGCCTGTCCCATGGACGCGGGTGCAGGCAGGTTCCTGGGAATCCCTGCTGCCCGCGAGGTCGCCGAGGTCTGCGCGAGCAACGTTCTGGCTGCTTCCTCTTACCTCACCTGGGTAGCGATCACCAGCCCCGGTGATGAGGGAAAACTGGAATACCGCATAGGGATCGCACACGGCGGACGGGCCCGGGTGGCGCGCCGGGCGCTGCCGGACGACGACTACGATGGATGGGTCACCATCGGCGAAAGGCACTGGCCCTTTGGACTCATACCCAGTATTCGGGAACAGGAGACTCGTGAGACGCAGGCCTTGAGCGTTGAGAGGTTCGCAGAGGTGCTCAGACACGAAGAGCCTCGGACAGTCCAAACGCATTGTCAGGATGACGTGAGCTTCACGGTGCTCACCTACGTGCTCGATGAAATGCCCGGCGCGCGGTCTTTGGAGGATCTTCCCTCAAGCGCGTGCAGGATCGAGCTCTGGGTACATGAGCCGAGCAAGGTGCTCGCGCGGGCGGTCCTGGACTCCGCACTCGTTGCGCCGGAGGGGGACGCCGCAGCCATCCACGTGGTGCAGGCGTTCGCCGCCTTCGACAACGCCATTCGAATCGAGTCGCCGAGCTCAGTCCTGCAGATGAAGCAGGGATTGTGGAGTCGATTCCGCTCCCTGCCGAGGGGCATCATGGAAAGGTTGAGTCAGTGGACAGCTTCCTGGGGAGCCTGAGAGTTGAAAGTTGACCGGCCTACCCAACCGCTGTACCCTACATCGTGAGCTCCGGTCACCGGCGCTGTCTGGATCGTCACCCAAAAACCACCAGGAATCGTGAGGCCTGAGGAATGCCTCGAACGCGCGGCCCGGCCACAGCTGGCGTGTTCGTGGGGAGAGCGGCCGAGATAGGCTTTCTCCGCCGCACATGGAAGCACACCGTTTCGGGAAACGGAGGAGTCGTTGCCGTCAGCGGTGAGCCTGGAATCGGCAAGACACGCCTTCTGGATTTCATGGCCGAAGCGCTCGGAACGAGACCGCTGGTCCTCAAGGGCGGCTACATGGACGAGAAGGAGGCTCCTCCGTTCCTCGGCTGGCAGGAAGTGGTGCGCTCCCTCCTCGCCGGCCTTTCTCCCCGAAAGCTTCATGGACTCCTTGTTGACGATGCTGCCGCGATCCGCGAGCTGGTCGGGGGCTCGCTGAAGACCGCCGGGCGGCGGAGCAGTCCCACGCCGCCGAGCGCACCTACTCCACAATTCCGGCGCTACAGGGCGGTTGCTGATGTGCTCGCGCGCGCCTCTGTTCATCGGCCCGTGCTGCTCATCCTGGACGACCTTCAGTGGGCGGATGCGCCGTCGCTTGCGCTGCTCCGATTCCTCGCACGCGAGCTTCGGCAGTCGCGTATCCTTATCCTGACGGCCTACCGCGAGCGCGGGCTCGGGCAGGAGCATCCGCTTCGCCGTGCCCTCGGTGAGCTCGCCCGCTTGCCGTTCTGCCACCGCCTTGTCCTGGGGGGATTCTCGCCCGCGGAGGTGGGGAAGTACCTGCGCGCCGCCTCGGGCAGCGCGCCGTCAGCACGCATTGTAGCCGCGCTCATGAAAAAGACGGCGGGCAATCCATTCTTTGTTTCAGAGCTCGCGAGGATGCTCCGGGGGAAGCCGGCAGGAGACGCTGCCCTTCCCCTGCCGCCGAAAGCGCAGGACCTGATCAGGTTGTGGATTGACGGGCTGTCGCGGCGCGCCAGGCACACGCTTGTGGTGGCCGCAATCCTGGGCCAGGCGTTCGCCCTCGATTCCCTGCGGGCCTGCCTCGACGCAACTCAGAGACTCGTTGTCGCCGACCTCAGCGAGGCAGCGGCCATGGGGCTCCTGGTCGAAGAGCAGGGACACCGCAGGGGTTGGAGATTCGTGCACGACCTTGTGCGCGAGAACCTGCTGTCCGGGTTGACCTCGTCTGAACGAGCGGAGCTCCATGCCCGAGCAGCGGACCGATTGCAGGCGTTCTACAAGGGCGGGGCGGCCGAGCATGCGCTGGAGCTCGCCGGTCATCTCCGACGCGCGGCGAGCATCAGGGGCGTGCACGAATACGTCCGTTACGTCCTGATTGCAGGAGAGAAAGCATTGACGCTGCGCGGGTACGAGTCCGCGGAAGAGATCTACGCCCGGGCACTTTCGACTCTTCCGGATTCGCGATCTGAAGAGGAAAGCGCGGAGCTTCTCTTCGGACTTGGCCGCGCCAGGGCCGCGCTGAACAAGCCGGAGGAAGCCATGGAGGCTCTGAGCGCGGCGTTCGAGCGGTTTGTAAACGCGGGCCGTGTCGAGCGGGCAATAGAGGCAGCGGAGCATCCCTTCCTGGTGTCATTTCGAAAACCCGGGGAAGCACTGTTGTGCCGCCGCGCACTCTCCCTGGCTCCTGCCGGATCGCTGAATGCCCGGCAAGCTCCAGGGCCAGCTCGGCCTCGCCCTCGCCCAGGAGGAGCGCAATTATCCGGAGGCGAGGATTGCCCAGGCGGCAGCGCTTCGGCTTGCCCGTCGTCATGCCGACAGGCTCCTGGAGATGCAGTCACTCCTGCTTGGCGCGTTCATAGACCGGGAGGAGTTTTTCCTTCCGCGCAGCCTCGCCCAGAGCGTAAAGGCTCTCTCACTCGCCGCCCGCGTGCCGGATCCCGTTCGAATCACGGTTGGCCACCACCTTGCGCAGGAAGCCCTGCTCGCCGCGGGGGAGTTTGAGGAGGGACGCCGCCATGCCGACCAATCCCTTCGCTCGGCGGAGACGGTCCGTGACCGCGTCTGGCTCGGGCTCGCCTATGACTCCTCCCAGCGCTACCAGGCGGCGCGAGGGAACGCAGAAGCTGCTCGCCGTCTGAGCGATCTGGGTCTGCAGCTCGAGCCGTCCAATCCATTTCACCTTGCGCTCCGGATACGCCTGGAGCTGGATTGGGGGACACCGGGCGCATGGGAAAGCCTTCTGCGCACATTCCTCGAAGGGCTGAAGCGAAAGACGACTGGGCTCCTCCGAAGCCAGCAGCTGCAGCTTGCCTCTCTTGCCGTGGTGCTCCCCCTGGTGTACGCGAGGTCCGGGGACGAAAGACTGCTGGACACGGCCGAGGCGGCGGCGCGGCAGGTACTCTCGTTCCCCCTCGCGACTCCCGAGTGGAGGCTGCGCGCCGTGAGCTGCGCCGGACTCGCGGCCGCGGCCCGGAAAGACGCGGCTTCCTCCGGTGAGTGGTATCGGCGGCTGGCGGGCCTCACCTACCGCGAGTCAGCGCCGATCCTCGTCTTCTGCCGCGGCAGCCTGACCTTTCTCCAGTGGCAGCTAGGAACAATGGCGCGCGCCGCCGGCCTGCAGGACAAGGCTGTCCAGCACTTCCGGTCAGCGTTGACGGATGCACTCCGCGCGCCGCACGAGCCGGAAGCGGCGAGGGTCCGTCACGACCTGGCGAGCATCCTCATCGAGATTGGGGGGGCAGGGGGCAGCGAGGAGGCTGCCGGGCTCCTGAAGGAATCGATCGAATCAGCCCGTCGCCTCGGCCTGGATCACCTCGGCGCCTCTTCAGCCGCGATGCTGGAGGCGACCGACCGAAGGTCCGGCGCGGTGGTGGCCCTGACGAAGCGGGAAACCGATGTGCTGCGTCTCGTTGCAAAAGGCCGGACCAACAAGGAAATCGCGGCGGAGCTTTTTATCGCCGAACGAACCGCGGGGAATCACGTCGGCAACATCTTGTTGAAGATCGGGTGCGGAAACCGCGTGGAAGCCGCGGCGTACGCGCACCAGAATGGCCTGGTTCCGCGGGTCGGGAATTGAGCGCACTCCTGGAGCGGCTTCAGCGCGGCTGCATGTGACCGCACGCCGGGCAGTCCGGGTCGCGCGGTATCTCCAGCTCTTCGAAGCTCATCTGAAGACCGTCGAACGCCAGGAGCGTCCCCTTGAGCAGCCTCCCGAGGCCGGCGAGCAGCTTGATTGCCTCGACGGCCTGGAGCAGGCCGATCACGCCCGGGGTCACGCCGATGACCGGCGTGATCCCGGAAGTCACGCGTCCGCGATACAGGCACATCAGGCACGGTGTCACACCGGGCACGATCGTCATCACCTGGCCAAAGAAGCCGAGGGCCGCGCCGTGCACAATGGGCACACCCAGGGCGATTGCCGCCCGGTTGACCGCATACCGGGTCGGAAGATTGTCCAGGGCATCGATGATTGCATCGCATCCCTTGATGAGCGCAGGCAGGCTTCCCTCATCCATTCGCACGAAATGAGGCTCGACCTTGACGTCCCTGTTCAGCTCCCCGATCCTCCGCGCCATTGCCTCGACCTTGGGGCTGCCGATGTCGCGATCGGAATACACGACCTGCCGGTTCAGGTTGCTGAGCTCGACCACTCCCTCATCGACGATGCGCAACCGCCCCACTCCTGCCGCTGCGAGATACACGGACACGCTGCATCCCAGGCCGCCCGCGCCCGCGACGAGCACGGCGGCTCTCGCGAGCCTCTCCTGTTGCGGCTCCCCGAAGCCGTCCATGCGCAGTTGCCGCGCGTATCGTTCCTTCTCAGATTCGCTCAGCATGACGCACCATCCTCGCATCACTGGCGCGGCCCGCGCAAGGTCTGGTAGAATGGGACCATGGCCGTCAGCAGCGTCGAGGTGCGTCTCTACGCTTCCCTCCGGAAGTGGCGTCCGAGCTCCCTCAGGTTCGTATGAGCTCGCTGGCAGCATGACCGTGAGTGACCTGGTGAGGCAGAACGGCATCCCGGAAAGCGAGATCGCGATCGTTTTCATCAACGGGAAACGCGGACAGCTTGCATCGACGCTCGCCACCGGGGACACGGTGAGCCTGTTCCCGCTCATCGGGGGCGGATAGCGTCATGAAACCGCCGTTCGACGCCGGGAAGCTCGACCGGCTTATGGAGGAAGCCGGCCTCTCCCTGGTGCTTGCGCATACCCGGCACAACGTGCGGTACCTGTCGGGCGGGTACTACTACCATTTCCACGCCAACTTCACGCGCATGGGAAGAAGCCAGTACCTCCCATTCGTCGGGATCCCGAGGGGACGGATACAGGAGGCGTTCTATGTGGCTCGGGATGAGGAGCGCGGCCAGCTCGAGACCGAATCTCCCTGGTTTCCCACGCGCATCGAGGCGGTCAGAGGCACGGTGACCGCGGCCGAAGGCGCCGTAAAAGGCCTGCGGCAGCTCGGCCTGACCCTGGCCGGATCGGAGTGGAGACCCCGTTCCTTCCCGCGGACGCCTGGCTCGCCCTGCGCGCCGAGCTCCCTCGGGTGGAGCTCGTCGATGCCACTCCCCTCCTGAACGAGCTGCGGGCCGTGAAGAGCGAAGCGGAGCTCGAGACAATGAGAAAGGCGTATGCCGGCGTCGCCGAGTCGATACAGGCCGCCTTTCGGAGCAGCGGTCCGGGCGACACGACACGGAAGATCGCGCAGCGCGTCGAGCGGGAGATCGCCTCGCGGGACCTCTCCTTCCTGTTCGCGTTCGTGTGCGCCGGCCCGAGCTTCCTGCGTGCCCCGTCATCTGCCACGTGGGATTCCGGACAGATCCTGCACATCGACGCGGGCGGCTCGCTGCAGGACTATATCGGCGATATCTGCCGCATGGGCTGCGCCGGGAAACCCGCGCCGCTGGCGAACGAGCTGTACGAGGCATGCATCGCCGTGCAGAACGAATGTGCGCGGCATGATCCGGGCAGGGGTGCCCTGTCGGGACGTCCTGGCGGCCGGAGAGCGCGCGTCGCGCGCATACGGCTTCTCCCGGTATGCGCGATTCGTCGTGCATTCGATCGGCATGGTTTCCTATGAGCAGCCCGAGTTCACTCCCGACAATCCGCGGCCGCTGGAAGAGGGCATGGTGCTGTCGGTCGAGACTGATTTCCTCCACCCCGAGGTCGGGCACGTGAAGATAGAGGATGCCGTCGTGGTCCACGAATCAGGCTGCGAAGGCCTCGGGGATATCGGCAGGGAGTGGCAGATTGTCTGACTGGGCGCTGCCAGGCAACCCATAACTCCAACCAGGCCCCGAAAATAGCCGCTATTTCCTTTTTTTCTTGACAGCGCTCTTCTAGCGGCCATATAATGCCGTAATATTACCGATATATCGCAAATATATCAGAGCGTATGGAGGGTTCGCCAGACGATGAGTGAACAGGGCATTGCTCAGGTCGAGGCTCCAGCAAACAATAAAAAGAGCAGGATCTACGAGCTTTTGAAGGAGCGCATCGTCAAGAATGAGCTGAAGCCCCAGGAATACCTGAACGAGCAGGTTATCGCCAGGGATCTTGGCGTCAGCAAGACTCCGGTCAGGGAGGCGCTCCAGAAACTGGAGCATGAGCGGCTGGTCGTCATCATCCCGAACAAGGGGACATTCGTCGCCAACGTCAGCATCGACAGGATCCGCGAAGTCTTCGAGATCAGGGAGATCCTCGAATGCGCCGCTGCGCGACTGGCGGCAAAGCTCCCCGCGAGGGAGCAGTTCGTTTCGATCCTCGACAGCCACCCCTCGTTCACGATCAGTGACGGAGCAGAGCTGCGCGAGCAGTTCCTGTCCGGATACCAGATTCACACCCGCATCGTCGAGGCCGCGGAGAACAGTTACCTCACGGATTACTACGAGAACATCCTCGCGCACATCGTCCAGGTGCGCGTCTTTTTCATCCGCCGGTTTGGGATGAGGCGCCTGCATGAGACCGTCGAAGAGCACCGCGTGATACTCAAGGCGATCGTCGATGGTGACGCGGAGAAGGCGGAGACAGCGATGCGCGACCATCTCAAGCGGTCCCTGGTGAACATCAACCAGCTCATGCTGGGAAGCGGGGGAGAGATATGATCCACGTTCGCAGGGAGACGCGCCGGCCCGACGCCGCGATCATCGAGGCTTTCCGCGAGCTGGCTGTTGCGACCGTCTATGAGGCTTCCGGTCGGAAAGGCTACATCGGGAACGCGGTCAGGCCGATCGCACCGGGAACCCGTATCTGCGGCCCGGCCTACACGGTCCAGTGCGCGCCGGGGGACAACCTGATGCTGCACAAGGCCCTGCAGCGCGCCGCGCCGGGTGACGTCCTTGTCGCGGCCGCCGGCGGGGCGTACGAGTTCGGCTATTGGGGAGCCCTGATGGCGTCCGCGGCGGTCGCGCGGAAGCTCGGCGGCCTGGCCATCGACGCATGCGTGCGCGACTCGGCCGAGATCCGGGACATGGGCTTCCCCTTGTTCTGCCGGGGGTTCTGCATCCGCGGGACCACGAAGGCCGTCCTGGGACTGATCAACTACCCGCTGAACTTCAGCCAGGCCACGATCTTCCCGGGCGATCTCGTGCTCGGTGACGATGACGGCATGGTGGTCGTGCGGCTGGATGACTGCAAGGAGGTGCTGGAGAGCTCCTTGAAGAGGGTCAGCGCCGAGGAATCGAAGGTGAAGCAGCTGAAGGCCGGCGTATCGAGCGTCGAGCTGAACAGCCTCGACAAGGTGTTCGAGTCTCTCGGGCTCGGCGAGGAGTAAGAACCGCATGAGGGTGAGCGAGAAAGCGCTCCTGGACTCCACGCAGGAGATACTCGTCCGGCTGGGCGAGGATCAGGCGAACGCAGTGCTCGCTGCCGCGGCCCTCGTCGGTGCCGATATGCGGGGCGTCACCACGCACGGCGTGAACCTGCTGCGCCTGGTGTCACAGCGGGTGGAGGCGGGCATGCTCGCTCTTCCCACGCGCATTGAAACGCTGAAGGAGGATGCCGCCACCGCGATCCTGGACGGGAACAATGGGCTCGGGCAGGTTGCGGCATGCCGGGGCATCGGCCCTGAGCGCGGCGAAGGCGAAGCAGGCCGGCCTGGGCATGGTGGTGGTGCGCAACACCAACAACCTGGGAGCCCTCGGCTACTACACCGCGCAGGCCGCTTCCCGAGACGGGGTCGTCGCAATCCTCATGACAAACGGGAACCCCTCCGTGGCGCCCTTCGGCAGCGCGGATCCGTTTTTCGGGACCAACCCTGTGTCCATCGCCATTCCCTCGGCAGGAGGCCGCCCCCTCGTGCTGGACATGTCGTCGAGCGTCGTGGCCCGGGGAAAGATCCGCGTCGCCGCCACCAGCGGTGAGAACATTCCATTGGGGTGGGCCTGCGACGAGAACGGCGAGCCCACGACAGATCCGAAGCGCGCGCTGAAAGGCTCCCTGCTCCCACTCGGCGGACCCAAGGGCTCGGGTCTCGCCATGATGATCGACATCCTCTCCGGGGTGCTCTCCGGCTCTTCGTATGGCCGCGGGCTGAAGAGCTTCCATGAGCTGGACGGGCCGACCGGCGTGGGGACCTGCGTCATCGCCATCGATATCGGCCGGTTCGTGGATCCGGGCGTCTTTGCGGAGACGATCGGAGCATACGTGCAGGACATCAAGGGACTGAGAAGGCGGTCCGGAATCGAAGAGATCCTTGTGCCCGGCGAGGTGGAGAGCCTCAAGGAAGAGGAGAACCGGCGCCTGGGGATCGAAGTTCCCGAACCGGTCGCGAAGAGCATGAACGAAATCCTCGCGAAGCTCGGCGCACGAGCGAGGATCGGCTCATGAACACGGTCATCCGCGTGAACACGCGCAGCCGGCAAGGTCACTTCGCACCCCGTCACCGCCGAGGAGACGAGGTGGGGCGGAAGGTCCTTCATCGCGCACCTGCTCCTGCGCGAGGTGCCGCCGACCTGCGAGCCCACCGGCCGGCACAACAAGCTCATCGTGGCTTCAGGGCTGCTCGCGGACACCGGCGTTACAACCACCGGACAGCTTTCCATTGGAGGGAAGAGCCCGCTCACCGGCGGAGTAAAAGAGTGCAACACCGGCGGCGCCGCGGGAAAGCGGCTTGCCCGGCTGGGCATCCGCGCCGTGGTGATCGAGGATACCCCGGCGGCACCGGCCACGGACGTCGTGGTGATCAGCGCGCGCGGATCGCACCTGGAGCCCTTCCCCGAGCTGAAGGGGAAGCTCGTCGACGAGACGGTGGCGGCGCTGCGCGCGAAGTACGGCCGGACCGTCGGCATCCTCTGTATCGGCCCTGCCGGTGAGCTGATGATGTACGGCGCAGGGATCGCCTCTCCCGACAGTGACAGCGTGCAGATCAGGTACGCCGGCCGCGGCGGCCTGGGCGCGTTGATGGGATCCAAAGGGGTCAAGGCCATCGTCGTCGATGACACGGACTCCACCTATCGGGCGGAGCCGCACGATCCCGAGCTGCTCACGCGCACATCCAGGTGGATGAATGACGCGCTCAAGGCTGATCCGAAAACCGAGAACCGTCACCTCTACGGCACGGATGCGATCCTCGCCCTGGCAAACGCCTCTGGCCTGCTGCCGACGAGGAACTTCTCCAGCGGGAGCTTCGAAAAGGCGGACGATATCGCGGGCGAGCGGCTTCGCGCGGAGATCCTGGCGCGCGGCGGGGAGGGCAGGGCAGGCACCTCGTGCGTGCCTGGCTGCGTGATCCAGTGCTGCAACGTCTTTCCCGACAAGAGCGGACGGAAGACCGTCGCATCCATCCAGTACGAGAATATCTCCCTGCTCGGCTCCAACTGCGGCATCGGGAGCCTCGACGACATCGCCGAGATGAACCATCTCTGCAACCAGGTCGGTGTGGACGCCATCGAGACGGGCGCGGCAATCGGCGTGGCCATGGAAGCGGGGATCCTCCCGTTCGGGGACGCCGAGGCGGCCAAGGACCTGATCCGCCAGATCGGCAGCGGCACGTATCTCGGCCGCATTCTCGGGCACGGCGCGCTGCTCGCCGGCCGCGTGCTCGGCGTGCGCCGGATTCCCGTGATCAAGGGACAGGCCATTCCCGGCTACGATCCGCGGGCGCTCAAGGGAAACGGCGTCACCTACGTCACCTCCCCCATGGGCGCCGACCACACGGCGGGCAACGCGTTCGAGACGCTGAAGACCCTGGACCCGCTGAAGCCGGCCGGGCAGGTGGCGGCCTCCCGGAGACTTCAGGTCCGGGCAGCCTTGCTGGACACGCCTCGGGCTCTGTCTTTTCGTGCGGCCGCCGTTCGTCAAGAAGCCCGAGATGTTCGCCAACCTGCTCAACGGCCGGTATGGCTGGGACATGACGGTGCACGACGTGCTCTCCCTCGCCCACGAGGTGATCATGACCGAGCGTGAGTTCAACCGGCGCGCGGGCGCATCCGAGGAGTTCCACCCGATGCCGGAGTTCATGCAGGACGAGCCGTTGCCGCCGAACGACGTCGTCTTCGATGTGCCCATGGCGGAGATGCAGGCCCTGTGGGAAGGATACGCGCCCACGGACGAGTTCTAGGAGCGCGAAGGAGAAGGCATGGAGCTTGAGGGGAACGTGGCGATCGTGACGGGCGCGGGCAACGGGATTGGAGAGGCAATCGCCCGGAAGCTGTTCGCCGAGGGCGCCCGGGTGGCGCTGTGGGACATGAACTTCGAATCAGTCCAGAAGCTGGCAGCGCTGCTGGATCCGAAGGGAGACAAGGCGGCAGCCTTCAAGGTGAACGTGACCGTGGAAGCGGAAGTTCAGACCGGCGTGCGGCGAGACGGTAGAGCGGTTCGGCCGCATCGACATCCTGGTCAACAACGCCGGCATCTCCCGGCACAAGCACCATCGAGGAGATGAGCGTCGAGCTTTTCGAGCAGCGTGATCGCGGTGAACCTGACCGGGCCCTTCATCTGCTGCAAGGCCGTGGCGCCCGTGATGAAGAAGCAGAAGGGCGGGAAGATCGTCAACATCGCGTCACTCGGCGAGGCAGGACCGGGCGGCCCGGGCGTGGGCGTGAACTATGCGGCCTCGAAGGCGGGGCTGATCGGCATGACAAAGTGCCTGGCGCGCGAAGCTGGGCCGGAGCAACATCTACGTGAACGCCATCTGCCCCGGCCCCATCCTCACCGAGCAGACGAAGCAGTATTCGAAGGAAGTGTTCGCGTCGTGGAACGCGGGACGCGCGGTGCCGAAGGACGGGCTGCCCGAGGACGTGGCGGACGCGGTGGTCTACCTTTCCTCGCGGAGGGCGGACTGGGTGACAGGGGTCAGCCTCGACGTGAACGGCGGCATCTACATCAACTAGGACGGAGGAGCCATGGCGAAGGTGAAGGTGGTCGACATCAAGAACGTGACCGGGGAGCGGAAGGGCCCCCGCCGCGCACCTCCTGGATCCTGGTCTCGGAGAAGACGGTGGGGTCGAAGAACCTCGCCATGGGCGTGAACGAGACCGACCCGGGCAGCATGGTGCCGGAGCACAAGCACGACACCGAGGAGGAGGTGATGTTCTTCATCTCCGGCAAGGGGAAGTTCGTCACCGAGGACGAGGAGATCCCCCTCGGCCCGGGCATCTGCGTCTACAACCCTCCCGGGGGGAAGCACAAGATCGTGAACACCGGCACCGAGGTGCTGAAGTTCGTGTGGATCTACGCGCCGCAGCTGCCGTCGCACCGCGTGCAGCAGTGACAGCGGGAAAAAGGAGAGTGAGGTCATGAGCGAGTGGAAGTTCCCGCCGGGCGGCGGGCACATGGAGAAGCCTTCGAAGATCTACTACCAGACGATGACGAAGAAGGACGTCGAGGAGCGCCTGAAGGTGAACGACATTCTCCTCATCCCCTTCGCCTCCACCGAGAACCACGGCGACGCGCAGCCCTACGGCGAGGACGGCTTCATCGTCACCCGGATGTGCGAGATGATCGCGCAGAAGACCGGCTGCACCGTGGCCGAGCCGCTCTGGTACGCATCGCACCCCTTCGCCCACCTCGGGCAGTCGGGCACCGTCCCCATCCCCGACGACCTGACCTCCGCGATAGTGCGCTCGATCGTCTCGGGCTACTGGAACGCGGGGTTCCGCAAGCAGATCCTGATGAGCAGCCACGGGCAGGAGTACATCATCCCATCCGCCATCCAGGAGTGGGCCAAGAAGTACCAGGTGCCCGCCGTGATCATCTTCCTGGACGTGATGAAGATCATGGGCGACGCGCTGAAGGACAAGGCGCACGGCGGCCCCTTCGAGACCCCCTTCCGCCACGGCGACGAGGCGGAGAACTCCATCTGCCTGGCGCTCTTCCCGGAGTTCATCCAGATGGAGAACTGCGTCGACACCAAGACATGGGGCTTCCTGCCCGAGGGCCACATCGACAAGGGCGGGGACATCTACAACTACCCCATCCCCGGCCAGAGCCACGTCGGCGGCGGCGGTGTCGAGTTCGCCGTGTACCCGGAAGGCGTGCTGGGCAAGCCGTCGCTCGCCAAGGCCGAGAAGGCCTACGAGGCCATCGAGAACTACCTGAACTACGTGGTGAAGCTGCACAACGACATCCGGGCGAAGTTCCCTCCGGGGGTGCTTCCGGAGGCCAAGTACATGACCCAGAGGAGCGAGGAGGAGATCGATCTCCTGCTCAAGGGGCCGGACCGGGGAGGCAGGCACATCTACACGGTCGCCTGGCCGTCCTGAGCCGCGCCCGGGAGCCGGGAAGGAGGTGGCGAGGTGAAGAAAGTCTTTCCACGTGCCGGAGAGGCAGTTCTGATTATCGGCGCGTAGCGCCGAGCTCGAAGAGTTTCCGGAAGGAGAACGAAATGAGAAAGATCCTGTTGTTCGTGCTCGTGGCTCTCATGGCGGCGCCCCTGGCAATGGCCCAGCAAAAGTGTACGAGCTCAAGCTGGCGCATGCCGACTCGACCGACATCAGCGTGTCGCGAAAACACGCCCAGGCGTTGCCTTCGCGGACCTCGTCAACACGAGGAGCGGCGGGAGAATCAGCGTCAAGGTGTACGGCGGCGGGGCCCTCGGCGCCGAACGCGAGTACGTCGAGTCCATCAAGGCCGGGCACGGTGGAAGCGGGAATCGCCTCGGGCGTCATTGCCAACTTCTTCCCCTCGGCGATGGTCACCGACATCCCGTTCCTGTTCCCCTCCGGCGAGATAGCCTGGAAGGTCCTGGACGGTCCCTTCGGAGACAGGCTGCGCGCCGCGTTCCTGAAGGAGACGGGGATGCGCTGCCTGACGTTCGCCGAGGTCGGGTTCCGCAACTTCACGAACAATGTCAGGCCCATCAGGACGCCCGCGGACATGAAGGGCCTGAAGATCCGGGTGCAGGAGACGCCCCTTTACATCACCTTGATCAAGGCCCTCGGGGCGAGCCCGACGCCCATCGCCTTCACCGAGCTGTACACCTCGCTGCAGACAAAGGTCGTGGACGGTGAAGAGAACCCGATCGCCGACGATCCTCATGTCGAAGTTCGCCGAGGTGCAGAAGTACTGCACCCTGGACGGCCACAACTACGGCGTGGACTACTTCGTGATCAACGAGAAGTTCTACCAGAGCCTCCCGCCGGATCTGCAGTACATCGTGCTCTCAAGCGCTCGGATCAGCGCTGCGGTGGGCCGCGGCGTCCAGCAGCTCGTGGCCGCGGAGGGAGTCCGGGCGCTCCAGGATGCGGGCATGGAAGTCTATGTACCAACCACGGCGGAGCTTGAGATGTTCAAGCAGGCCACCCAGCAGCCGGTCATCGATTGGCTGAAGACAAAGATCGACCCGAAGCTCATCGCGGAAATGCTGCAGGTGGTCAAGGACACCGTTGCGCAGCAGAACAGGGACCTGAAGTAGAGAGGACAGAAAATGGAAGCGGGACCGCAAGGTCCCGCTTCCTCCTGAAGGGAGGAACGGCGGAATGAAGCTCATCGACAGGATCATGCGCGGGATGGAGAATGTCATCATGTGGGCGGCGTACGTCCTGCTTGTCCTGATGGTGATCAACACGGCCGGCGGCGTGTTCTTCCGATACGTTCTTCACAACGCCATCCCGTGGACGGAAGAGCTGGGACGCTACATGATGATCTACGTCGGCTTCTTCGGCTGCATCCTGGCCATGGGTACAGACTCCCACGTGGGAGTCCAAATGTTCACCGCTCTGTTTCGCCCGGCAGTCAAGCGCGTCTTTCACATCATCGCCCGGCTCGTGGTGGCCGTCTTCCTCATCGTCATCCTCATGAAGTGCGGAGAGCAGCTGAGCGCGCTGCGAATCCAGAGGTCGAGCGCCATGGAGATTCCCATGGTTGTTCCTTATTTTGCCGTGACCTTCGGCATGGCCCTGATGCTCCTCGAGGACCTCGTGCACCTGCTGCGCCTCTTCATCAACAAGGAAGGAACACCATGACACTGTGGCTCGCGATTGGAGCGTTCGTCCTCTGCCTGCTCATCGGCGTGCCCATCGCCTACAGTCTGGGAACAGCGAGTGTCATCTACCTGGTGTTGAAGGGAGTATCACTCGGGCTGATTGCGCAGCGCCTGTTCACCGGCCTGGACAGCTTTGCCTTCATGGCCATTCCCTTCTTCATCCTGGCAGGAGAGCTGATGAACAGCTCCGGCATCACCAAGCGACTGGTCAACTTCGCCTCGCTGTTCGTCGGCCGGCTGAAGGGCGGGCTCGGTCATGTGACCATCCTCACCTCGATGCTCTTCGGCGGGGTCACCGGTTCGGCCATCGCGGATGCCTCCGCGGTCGGGGCAATGATGATCCCCGGCATGAAGCAGGAAGGCTTTGACGAGGATTTCTCCGCGGGCCTGGTGGCCTCGGCCTCGGTCATGGGCCCCATCATACCGCCGAGCATCCCCTTCGTGGTCTTCGCCCTGCTCAGCAGCACGTCGGTGGCAGCTCTTTTCCTTGGGGGCATCGTCCCGGGCGTCATGATCGCGCTCGGGCTCATGATCGTCACCTACTACATCTCCGGCAAAAGGAAGTACCCGCGCGCGACCAAGTGGCCTACGCTCAAGCAGGCCGGCCGTGGCCATCCTGAACGGCATTGTGCCTCTCCTGATGCCGCTCATCATCCTCGGCGGCATCCTTGGCGGCATCTTCACCGCGACCGAGGCGTCTGCAGTTGCCGTCGTCTACGCCATGGTGATCGGTTTCATCGTGTACAGGAACCTCGACATGAAGTCGTTCCTCGCTGCCCTCCTCACCACGGCAAAGACAACGGGCGTGGTCTTTCTGGTCATCGCCTGCTCGAACGTCTTCAACTGGATGCTGGTCGTGGAGCAGGCCCCGCAGGCCATGGCGGCTTTCGTGGGGGGCATCATCCATAACAAGGCGCTCCTGCTCCTGGCCATCAATATCGTGCTGCTCATCGTCGGGACCTTCATGGAAGGCACCGCGGCAATGATCATCCTGGTCCCGATCCTCTTGAAGATCACCGCCGTCTACGGCATTCACCCCGTGTTCCTCGGCGTGGTCGTCGTGCTCAACCTCATGATCGGGCTGCTCACGCCGCCGGTGGGCTTGTGCCTCTACGTCGTCTGCGGCATGGCGAAGCTCTCCCTGGAGAGAGTGGTCAGGGCGGTCGTCCCGTTCCTGATCGCGGAGATCATCGTCTTGTTTCTCATTACATACATAGAGCCGCTGTCCATGTTCCTGCCCAGGGCGTTCGGGTACTTGTAGCAGCGACCGGAAGGAGCACCGCAGTGAAAGCGATTGTGAAATACGAGGACAAGCCCGGCGCCGTGAAGGTGATGGATCGCCCGAAGCCCCGCGTCGGGGCCCGTGATGTGCTCATTGCCATCAAGGCCACCGGGATCTGCTACACGGACATGTCCATCATCAAGGGCGAGTACAAGGGCCGCAAGCCGGTCCCCATCCCGGTGATCCTCGGACACGAGGGATCCGGGACCGTGGCGGAGACAGGCCGGGAGGTGAGCGGCTACCGGGCCGGCGAGAGAGTGGCCTTCGAGGCGCTGAACGGCTGCGGCCACTGCCTCAACTGCAGGAACGGCTTCAAGAACATGTGCACGGACTGGACGCATGTCGGCATCACCTGCGACGGAACTTTTGCCGAGTACCTCGCGCTCCCCGACGTCATGGTGCACAAGCTGCCTGACAGCGTGTCCTTCGCGGATGCCGCGGTGCTCGAGCCCCTCAGCCTTGTCGTGCGCTCGCTGGAGCACGTTCAACCCGTCCCGGGGGAGACGGCGGTGGTCATCGGCCCCGGGTCGGTCGGGCTTCTCCACCTCCAGGCACTGAAGGCTTCAGGGGTGGACAAGGTCATCGTCATCGGGATCGAAAAGGACAGGCAGAGGTTCGAGATTGCCAGAGTCCCTCGGCGCGGACGTGGTCGTGTACAGCGACAAGGAGGATCCTGTGAAGGCGGTGATGGACGCGACAGGCGGCCTGGGGGCTGACGTCGTGATCGAGACCGCGAACCACCCCGTGGTGTGGGATTACCTTCTCGACATCGTGGCAGCCCGTGGACGGATATCGACCTTCGGCCTGTATCCCGAGGCGAAGATCAAGCCGCTTGCGCTGCTGCGCAAGGGCGCGACGATCTACGGGGATGTCGCGCTCCTGTCCAGGCACTTCGTGCGCGCCATCAAGTGGCTGGAGACGAAGAAGGTCTCCGGGGAGAAGCTCATCACGAAGCGCTTTGCATTGGACCAGATGGAGGAGGCGTTCAAGGTCTTCCGTGCCGGGGAGACGATCAAGGTCCTCTTCGAGTTGTAGGTCGGCTGCAAACCGCGCGGAGCAATAATGAAGAAGATCAGGTCGATCAATCCCTTCTCCCGGGAAGTGAACGGCGAATTCGATTCACTGTCAGCGCCGCGGGCCGCGAGAGAGATCGAGGCGTCGCGGACGGCGTTCCGCGCCTGGCGGGCCCTGAGCGCGCGCGAGCGGGGGAAGTGCATAATCCGCCTGGGCGAGGTCCTGATGGCGGGACAGCGAGGCTACGCGGAAACGATCACCCGGGAGATGGGCAAGCCCATCAGGCAGTCGCTCCAGGAAATCGAGCGGTGCGCGAATATCGCGGCATATTTCGGGAAGAACGCCGAGGAGCTGACCCGGGACGAGACGGTGTCCACGGCTTTCAAGAAAAGCTACGTGTCCTTCGAGCCCCTGGGCGTGATACTTGCGATCATGCCCTGGAACTTCCCGGTGATACAGGCGCTCAGGTTTGCCATTCCCACCATGACGGCGGGGAATGTCGTCGCGCTGAAACCCGCTTCGAATGTGCCCCTGTGTGGGATGGCCATCGAGGGCATGTTCGCCGAGGCCGGATTCCCGCGCGGCGCTTTCAAGACGCTTCTCATGGACTCCGCCACCGCGCTGGGCCTCATACGGGACGACCTGGTGGACGGCGTCTCGCTCACCGGAAGCATCAGCGCGGGCTCGGCAGTCGGCGCCGCGGCCGGGGCGGGCATCAAGACGGCGGTGCTGGAGCTGGGCGGATCCGATCCCTTCCTTGTCCTGGACGACGTCAATGTGGACGCGGTCGCTTCCGCCGCCGTCCAGGCGCGGTTCGTCAACGCCGGCCAGAGCTGCGTTGCGGCCAAGCGTTTCATCGTCATGGAAAAGGTTGTCGGGGAGTTCTCCGAGCGCTTCGTCCACCACCTGCAGGCAATGAAGGTGGGCGATCCCATGGATGAGTCGACGGACATCGGGCCGCTCGCGAGGCCCGAATCACGCGAGGAGCTCGAACGCCAGGTCGAGGATGCGCGCGCAAAAGGGGGAACCGTGATACTCGGTCCCCTCCCGCCTGCCGGCAGGGCCTTCTTCCGTCCGGCCGTCATCCTGAACGCGACCCCGGACATGGCGGTTGCGCGCGAGGAGACATTCGGTCCCATTGCCCCGATTTTCGCCGTCAGGGACGAAGAGGAGATGGTCGCCATGGCCAACTCGACCAAGTTCGGGCTGGGAGCCACGATCTGGAGCGGGGACATTGCCAGGGCCGAGCAGCTTGCCGCGAGAATCGACTCGGGATTCGTCGGCATCAATCAACCGGTGAAATCTGATCCCCGTCTGCCCTTCGGAGGCACAAAGAGCTCAGGTATCGGGCGGGAGCTCTCGCACTATGGGGTGAGGCAGTTCACAAACATAAAGACCGTCGTCGTCCAGAATCCGAGGTAGGCCCCCCTACACCAACAGGCGGTTTCGTGCCATCCTGTGACCGCACAGAGAGGCAGAGGAGTGGCGAAGCACATCGCGGTCATTCACGGCCCGAACCTGAACATGCTGGGCAAACGCGAAGTCGGCATCTACGGCGGAAAGTCGATGGAGGACATCAACGCCGATGTCGCCGCGGAAGCCGGCAGGCTCGGCGTGACCGTGGAGTTCTATCAGAACAACGGCGAAGGTGAGCTGGTCAGCTTCATCCAGCAGTGCCGGGGCAGGGTCGAACGGGATCCTGTTGAACGCCGGCGCCTACACCCACTACTCGGTGGCCCTGCGGGACGCCATCTCCGCGGCGCAGGTCCCCACGGTGGAGGCGCACATCTCGAACATCTACAAGAGGGAGAAGTTCCGCCACACGTCGGTGATCGCGCCGGTGTGCATCGGTCAGATCTGCGGTTTCGGCCCGTACAGCTACATCCTGGGGCTTCGCGCGCTGATCGAGGACCGGCTCGACCCCTGGCTGGCGTGAGGAAGATACTATTGAAGAAGAAGAGCTTCCTGGTCATATCGGGACCCAACCTGAACCTCCTGGGGACGCGCAAGACCTCGATCTACGGTGAGGGCTCGCTGGAGGACATCCACAAGGGCCTGAAGCTCGCGCGCCGAGGAGCTGAACGTGCAGGTGGACTGCCGGCAGTTCAACAGCGAGGGGGCGATCATCGACTCCCTGCAGGAGGCGCCCGGGCATTTCGACGGGGTGATCATCAACGCCGGGGCCCTCGCGCACTACAGCTACGCGCTTGCGCAGCGCCATCGGGTCCACGCTCCTTCCGTGCGTGGAGGTGTTCATCTCCAACGTCCACGCGCGCGAGGAGTTCCGGCACACCTCCGTGATCGCGCCGGTCTGCGTGGGGGTCATCGGGGGATTCGGCAAGAAGAGCTACCTGCTGGCCCTGGAAGCATTGGCAAACCTGAGTGAAGCCTGAGGTGAGGCAGCGGGCATGAGCATACTGTGGGGCAAGCAGGTCTCGGAGCTGTCCGGCGCGGCACAGGCGCGCGCGCAGGGCTTCGATTTCGTGCAGCCGCTGGGAACCCTCGTGGCTGACATGAGCGACCAGGAGTTCCGCGCGGAGAAGGCCCGGATCGCTGACAGCGGCATCCCCCTTGCCGTCTTCGCAGTTCCTCTTCCTGCGGAGGTGCGTGTGACGGAGCGCGGCTTCAACCTGTATGCGTGGACCGAGCATCTGAAAAAGGCGGTGCCCCGGATGGCCGAGCTGGGCTGCAGGAAGCTGCTCTGGAGCAACGGCCGGGCACGAGTCCTCCCCGAGGAGGGCAATGTGGCCGGCCTGAAGGCAGCAGGTGGCCCAGTTCCTGTTCCTGCTCTGCGATGTGGCCGCGAACGCCGGGATCTCCGTTCTCGTCGAGCCGCTGGATCCGCGGCGCACGAACTTCCTGAACTCCATGAAGGAAATCGGCGAGTTCCTCCACCGGGTGGGAAAGGAGAACCTGGCGTCCATGATCAGCCTGAGGGAGCTGGATGCCATCGGCCTGCCGATCTCCCGGCTCGGCGAGTTCCGACACCTGATCCGGTACGTGCAGATGGAAAACCCCCTGTCTCGGGAGGGAGCCCGCGCCTGCCCGCGTCGGTCGGACGGCTTCGACTATCGTCCATTCCTGCGCGCGCTGCAGGATATCGGATACGGCGCCGAGATCGGGCTTCCTGTCGACGCGGATGCGGATACGCTCACGTACTGCCGGGAGCTGGCGGAACAGACGTCAGCCGGGTTCCATCGCCGCGACGCCTCTCTTGAGCGTCCCCGCTCCCCCGTGTAGTATCCCCGAATGGAAAATCCCCCCGCAGCACAGCGCGCTGAACTTGCAGAGGGTGGGCGCCTCGTCACGCCTCTGGCAGCCAGACGCATCACCCGGGTCCTCTTTGCGGCTCAATGCCTGGCCTCGGCTGCTTTCATCGCCACATCAACTGTATCCGCCATCGCGGGAATGGCGCTGAGCGGCCAGAGGAGCCTGGCAGGGGTGCCTGCCGCGGCGTCCACTCTTGCGGGATCGGGCGCTGCCTTCCTCTGGGGTCTGCTCATGGATCGAATGGGCAGGCGGCCGGCCCTTGCGCTGGGCCTGCTCTGCGGCGCAGTGGGATCTGCGGTGTGCATCTGGGGGATCACGGCAGGCTCCTTCCTGGTACTTGTCGGCGGCATGATGCTCATAGGAGTGGCGAACGCGGCAGTCGCCTTGAGTCGATTCGTGGCAGCGGAAGTGAACATGCCCGAGCGACGAGGCCGGGCCGTGTCCACCGTCGTGCTGGGTGGCACAGTGGGGGCCATCGGAGGTCCCCTTCTGGTGACGCCCGCTGGCCACATCGCCATGCAGGCCGGCACAGGCGATCTTGCCGGCGCCTTCGGTGCCGCGGTGATTCTGCTCCTGGTGGCAGGCGCGGTGATAGCCGCGGCGCTCCGTCCCGAGCCGCTGACACTTGCAGCGGGCGGCGTGAAACAGGCGGGGGCGGCCGGCGAACGCGCCCAGTCCGTCCAGCGGCGCGCCATTTCCGAGATCTTCCGTCTTCCGGGTGCCGCCGCCGCCGTTGCCGCCATGGTGTTCAGCCAGGTGGTGATGGTGGGCCTCATGGTGATCACTTCCCTCTATATGAAGGACATGCACCACGGCCTGGGGGACATCTCCGTCGTGTTCTCCGCGCACACCATCGGGATGTATGCATTCTCCCTGATCTCCGGGCAGGCTCATCGACCGGTGGGGCAGGCGCCAGGTGATTCTCCTGGGCGCCTCTATACTCCTGGTGGCGTGCCTCACCGCGCCCCTGACAGGAGATACGATTCCGCTTTCCATCTCCCTCCTCCTGCTTGGCCTGGGCTGGAACTTCTGCTTCGTGGGAGGATCCACTCTGCTCGCAGACCACTTGAGCCCGGCGGAGCGAGGGCGCACGCAAGGCTTCAACGATCTGCTGGTGGGGCTGGCGGCTGCCGTGGGCAGCCTGGGCAGCGGCCTCGTCTCGGCGAGATTCGGCTACGCCGGCGTCGGGCTGGCGGGAGCCGTGCTCGCGGTGGCGCCGTTCGTGTTTGTGGCGCGTTGGGTGAGGCAGGGGGCCCGGGGTTCGGCAGCGTGACAGGGGCGGGGAGCCGCCCGTCCGCATTCGCCTCCCTCGCGGATCTCACCCATGTTTAGAGCTCACCGAACCGGGGATAGTGCAGCCTTGTCGGGGATGGCGCTGTTCTTGCGATTGAACTCCTCGATCTCGCGGCTCAAAGCGTTCACCATGTCCACGAGCGAGCGTGAGGATTCCGTAATAGTCTGAATCCGCTGCGCGTTGGTTTGCGTGAGCTCGTTGATGGACTCTATCGACCTGGAAACACCCGCTATGGACGAGCTCTGCTCGTTCATGGCCTGCGTGATGTGCTCCGCTCTTCCTTTGACAAGCTGTGCGCTTTCTTCCACCACCTGGTTGGCCTGCGCCTGATCCTGCGCGCGCGTGGAGAGCTCGGAGAACGCGGCGACGATGCCGCCAATGTCCTTGATAATGGCGTTGATGCGCGACACCGCCACCGCGGTGTTCTGCATTCCGCTGCCGATTTCCTTCTCGTTGCGCCGGATCAGGCCATTGATGTTCTTGATGCTCGCGGCCGTCGCGTCAGCCAGTTTTCCTATCTCATCTGCAACAACGGCGAAGCTGCGCCCGTACTCTCCTGCCCGGGCCGCCTCGATGGTGGCGTTGAGCGCCAGCAAGTTGATGCGGTCGGAGATGTCATTGATGATCTCGATGATGCCGGTGATCTCGGTGGAGCTTCCCTGGATGGTCTGCATGCTCTCGTTCATGATCTTGAGCGATTCCTCGCCCGACCTCGCGTTGACCGACACTTCGTTGATGACGTTCAAGGCGTGCGACACGGTGCGGGAGAGGGCGTCCGTTGACCCGGTGAGCCTGGTCATGGTCTGTGTCAGGTTCTCCACGCCCGAAAGCTGCTTTTCGGCACTCTCCTTCACGCTGAGCGCCGAATCGGAGGTTCCCGCGATGGAGGCGCTGATCTCCTCGGTCGCAGCCGCCTGTTCATGGGAATTGTCCGTGAACTCGGCGATGCTCCGGGAGAGAGACTGGGTGTTGCTCAGGAGGGTCTCCGCGCTCGATTTGAGCACGCCCCGGATGAAAAGGTTCTGGGTCAGGTTCTTCTCCGCCTCCCGTTGTGCGCGTTCATTCGCCCGCTCCGTGTTGCGCGCCAGGTCCAGGAAGCGCCGCAGGGATCCGCCCATGGAGAACAGGATGAAAAGGGTGATCCCGATGGTGAATCGGGAATACTTGACGTCCGGCAAGATGTCAAAAACCACCCGGCTCCCGACGGAATGGGTACCGACGATATCTACCGCGGCGCCGTAGATGGCCAGGAGCAGACCGATGAAGGAGGGCAGAAGATACCGCAGCCGGCGACCGCGAATCATGTCCACGAGGAAGCAGCAGACTGCGTACAGGATCAACAAACCCAGGAAAGCATCCCTTGCGTCATACACGGGTCCCTGCAGGCCCCGACCGTACTCGCCCGGCCTGGTCATCCAGTCCTCGCGATGGTTGGTCACGGAGATGTACAGGTCCGGCAACAGGAAGGCGACCAGGATGAACCCGACGGCCAGCACAAGACCGCCAAACATCACCACCCTGTTGGCCTTTTGCCAGCGAGGGCCGATGACGAGCAGGCTTCCCAGCATGTAGGGAATTGCGAAGAGAAAGATGGGCCCTGCCGCCTGCTCGAGGCGGTTGAACTGCATGGCCAGCATCGGGTTGCCAAGCAAGCCTCCGATCGGCAGGACCATCGATTCTCCGAAGACAAAAACGGCCCCCGCAAAGGCCAGAATCGACATGGCCAGGTACAGACGATCCCGCACAGAGAGGTAGATGACGGAGAAAATGAACAGACCCATGAAAAGCAGGCCGAAGCAGATGAGCGGCGGCACAAGCTGGGAGAGACTCATGGTTTCCTGGAACTGCGGCATAGCTCATCAACCTCTTGTGTGTATTGCCGTATCTCTGGCCGACACCGGCATCTTCAGTATACCACTCCGTGCCGGAAATGTTTGGTCGGAAATCCAGACGGTTGACTCGCCCAACAAGCAGCTCAGCAGGGCGGCGTGCCGCCGCCCTGCCGCCGCCCTGCCGCGTCTCAGTCCTTCAGCAGCCCCACTTCTTTCAGCGCGCGCCGCAGGGAATCCTCGAATGTCGGCACGGGGCCGAACAGCTCCGCCTGCACGGCGGTATCGGCGATGTAGGTGCCCTTCAGGAAGTACCTGAGCATCGCGCCGAAATCCCGCATCCGCGGATTGAAAAGCCCGATCACGCGGAGCATGCCGACCGGCATGGTCTGAACCTTGATCGGTCGGCCAAGGAGCCGGGCGCATTCTGCGGCAAGGTCGGCTGCTGAAACCGGCCTGTCCATGCCGAGATCGATGCGCCTGCCGAGGGCGCGGGGCTCGTCGACCGCCATGGCCAGGCACCGCGCCACGTCATCCGGATGAATCGACGTGGAACGCGTCGTGGGAGACCCCATCGCCTGCATGGTGCCTTTCTTCAGGTTTTTCGCCCACCACCAGGCGTTGAGGAACGCGCCCGGCCGCAACGACACGAACGGAACTCCGCTGGCCTCCAGGTAGTCTTCCGTCAGTTTCTTCTGCCAGAAGTGCGGTACGTCGCGGGCCAGCTCGCAGGTGAGGATGCTGGTCAGAACGAAACGTCCGAGCTTCGCGCGGCGCGCCGCGTCGATGAGGTTCCTGTTGCCAAGACCATCGACGCTCTCGAGAGTGTCGCCCGGCTTGCGCGCGCTGTAGCCTATTGCGGTCGTGACTAGGGATGCCGCACCGGCCAGCGCGCGGTCCAGGGACGGAGGGTCGAGCATGTTCCCTCGAACGATTTCCACTCCCGGGCCGGCCAGCGGACCGGGATCGGTACCGTCGCGGACAAGCGCCCGTACGGGCTTGCCGCGCGCAACAAGGGCGCGGACCACCCGCTGCCCGAGATAGCCTGTTGCCCCCACGACCAGTACCGGTGCATTCATGAGCATAAGGTACTGAGGCGCTGTTCGGCGGGCCACCTGGCCGGATGGGGAGGGAGAGAGTGCAGGGCAGTCTACCGGGCCGGAAACTCCAGCCTGTGCGTGCGCTCTATGGCCTCGCGCGCGTCGTCCGCAACCCGCGCCTGCTCCGCGTACTCCGGCCACCTCTTCACCGCGGCGCGAACCTCTTCCACGATGGATTCGGCGCGTCCCCGTTTCATGGAGGTGCTCTTTGCGCAGGCGCGAAAATCCTCCCGCGTGAATCCGTCCCGCTTGCCGTTCATGGTCATCTGGTGGGTTGCGGTCCAGTCTCCGGCAGGATTGAAGCTGTAGGTCACATCGAAGGCGGGCGCGAGAGACCATCGCCCATCCTTGTCCATGAGGAACGCGATGTTCTTGGCGTGATCGTCCTGGTTGCGTGCCACGATGTTGAATGCCATGCGGCGGAACTGCTCCTCCACCGTCTCCATGGACAGGTTCAACCGGCGGATGATGAGCAGCGCCTGCTCGTACCCGTATGCGCCCGGCTGGTTGAAGTCGAAGTGGGCAAGGGCGCACAACGACTGCATGTGGATCTTCTCTCCACCCTTCCGCCTGTCAAACCGACGGCTCATGAAATGACGCCGGCCGTTTTCTTCGAGCAGCCTGCAGTCGCTCATCTGCACGCCTGCTGTCTTTGCCATGAGAGAATAGGCGTACTCGATGGCGCCGTAGCCCTTTGGATCCTCGAGCTCCTTGTCCTTGTTTCCCGAGACGCCATCGAACTTCAACAGCCAGTATTCGAATCCCGCTCCGGCCGCAATCTGGCCTGAGCGGACTTCATCTGTATCAGGGTTCCAGGCGATGACTGCCTTGGCCCGCGCGCCGCCCGCAGAGGTGCCGACACGGAGAATGTCCTGGAGGGCCTTCTTTCTCCTGTCGCTGGAGAAAGCGCCTTTGATGTTCCCGCGTTGATTGAGCACCTCCGAAGCCAGCTCCACCAGCGCGTCAATCTGGATCATGCGGGCGCGCTGCGGTCTGGGGCCGGTTGCAGGCAGGTACTCCAGCGCACCCATGCCTCTCGTTCCGGTATAGCAGAGCCTTTCCACCGCGTTGAAACTCTCAGGCGTTCTCCCCTGCGTGGCAAGCCATGCGTTGATCAGCGCATCTCCAAACCTGTCGGGCAGCGAATCCGCCAGGAGGCCGGGCAGACCGTGAAAGGTCCGCTGCGGCAGGTCCGGAAAAACATGGACCCGGTCTGAGAGTGGAAGGGTGATGGGCGACACCTGGATTCCACTTCGCGCAAATGCAGGATCGTACTGGAAGGCTGCGATCCTTGCATCGTCCTCCAATGAAACCGCCCCGATGGTTCGTCCCCAGAGCCTCACCTTCGCGAGGGTCACTGTTCGTCGCCCCCGTGCGCGTCACCCCCGTGCGCGTCAGCCCTGTCAGCGTCGGCCCCGTTGGCGTCAGCCCTGTCAGCATCGGCCCATTTCCACTTTTCAGGGGATGGATTGGCGATGCGGGGGGCCGAGGCGCGCTTGCGTGTTCGTCCTCTGAGCTTTAGCTGCGCCACCGGGCTTGGCAGCGGCTCCGGTATCAGCGCTTCGAACCTCTCCAGCAGATCGAGCACCCGGCACACGCGGATGAAACCCGAGAGTTGTGTGCCCACGCCACCGGATTCCAGCCTCTCAACCGTGCGCTTTGAGACACCGGCCTGCTCTGCCAGTTGGGCCTGAGTGAGATTCAGATCGAGACGGATCCTGGCCATTCGTGCTCCAAGCTCTCTCATGACTGCATTATCGGAAGCCAGCTTTGTTATTTTCATAATACGTCAAATATGGCGAATTAAAATATAAATGTCAAGTTATTCGTCAAAAATGACGATTAATACTAAATAATAATTGCGGTTGGGAAGCGTCGCGAGGGGATTTGCGTCCGAGGGCGTCCGAAAAGCAAACGAGCTTCCGTCCGATTCATTGACATATTTATGACCATCCAATATGCTTTTATGCATGAGAACGACAATTGACATCCAGGATGACTTACTGGTCGAGCTGAAACGGCTAGCAGCGGAAAGCAACCGAACTCTCAAGGATCTGGTGGAAGACGCCATCCGGGCCGCGCTCGCGCTGCGTCGATCGGAGGTGACCGGCGCAACACGCCAGGCTCTCATCACTTTCCGGGGAAAAGGCGTCCAGAGAGGAGTGAACCTGGACAGTACGAGCGAGCTTCTCGACCTCATGGAGGGCCGTGGATGATTCTCTGCGACGTCAACGTTCTCATCTATGCCCATAGAGAAGAATGTGATCGACACGATGAGTACAAGGCGTGGATGGAAACGCTGATGCGGAGCGGGTCGGCATACGGCGTTTCGGATCTGGTGCTCAGCGGTTGTCTTCGTATCCTTACCCATCCACGCATTTTCGATCCGCCGAGCCCTGCGCGAACGGCCATGGCGTTCGTCCGCCAGCTTCGAGAGGACACGCACGCGGTGGTGATCTCCCCAGGACGCCGGCATTGGAGCATCTTCCAGGAGCTTTGCGAGACGTGCGATGCGCGGGGCAACCTTGTATCAGATGCATACCTCGCCGCGCTCGCCATTGAATCGGGAAGCGAATGGATCAGCACGGACCGGGATTTTGCGCGCTTCCCCGGCCTTCGCTGGCATCATCCGCTGGAAAAGTGAAAGAAACGTCCTCCGCGCCGCCGCTCACCCGTGAGTTTGCTCGACGAACTGAACACTCATGCCGTCAGGGTCCCGGACGAAAAAAAACCGGATGCCCGGGTTGGGCTGGAATGGTCCGCTGTCAATCTGGATTCCCCTGGATCTGAAATCCTCGAGCGTGGCAGCCAGGTTGCTGACCAGGAATCCCAGCCCTACCGGTGCTCTCAGGTCAACAACGGGATTCTTGCTGTCGCAGATCAACTCTACCAGCGTCTCTCCCTCGCCAAGAAAGGCAATCTTCAGACCGGGAGCATCCATCTGGCGCTTCAAGGGAAGCCCTGCAACCTCCTTGTAGAATTTCAGAGATTTCTCGAAGTCTGAAACATTCAAAGTTGTCCAAAGGAATTTCATTGAGAGTGCCTCCCTGATTCAAGGCTTGTGTCAGCCGCTTTCCGGATAGCCTCGGCAATCTCACCGGGTTTTCTGACCATGCAATAGCGCCAAGTCCCGAACCGGCCGTCAGCGTTCACTGCCTTTACCCAGCGGTCTGCCGCCTGCGCCTTGATGTCGGCAAGCTCGTCGAATCCTTTGGTCTCCAGTACCAGGTATCGGTCGGGCTCGCCGGCGAGCCTGATGATGAAGTCCGGGACATATTCGTGGGGCTGGCCATTAGCACAGGGACTTCCGGTTCTTCTCCCTTGCTGGAATCCGGCTTGATGGCTTCCACCAGGCGTTCGATCACCCAGCAGTAGTACGGCGAAAGGAAGATGTCCAGTACGTCCGCGGGTGGCGTGGCAATCACCTTCTCCTTGAGATATCGCTGCACGACCGCGGCCACCTGGGGGAAAAGCACATGGGCGGGAGGATGCGGGCCGCCCTGCGCCAGGCAGTCACGGGTCAGGTCACGGGCAAGCTCGAAAGCAAGCTCCTGCTGACGTCGTCCCTGCCGGTAGGCGTTATGTTGCTTCAGGATCTACGGAAACCCGATTCCTGTTGACAATTGGGTGACAAGGTGGTACCTTCGTTCTTGAAGAGGTGACCCATGAGGTTCATTACAGTGCGGGATCTGCGCACGACTCCGGCGCAGGTGTGGAAACTGCTTCCCGAAGAACAGGAGATCGTCATTACTAACAATGGGAAGCCCATCGCCCTACTCACGCCACTGACTGACGCTGATCTAGAGGACACGCTCGCATCCGTGCGACGAGCGCGCGCGATCAACGCGGTCAAGAAGATGCAAGCTGCTGCCGTAGCGGAAGGAATTTCTGGCATGACCATGGAGGACATTGATCAGGAGATCCAGGCCTATCGAAAAAACAGAAAGAAATGACAGTCGTACTGGATACAAATATGCTCGTCTCTGCCCTGATCAATCCCGCAGGAGTCCCGGCAACAATCCTAGGTCTGCTTCTGAACGGAAAGCTCACCGTACTCTACGACAACCGTATCCTGGAGGAATACAGGGAAGTGCTATCCAGGCAGAAGTTCCACTTCAAAAAGAACCTGATCCTTCAACTTCTTGACTACGTCAGGCACGAGGGCGAGTTTATTGCCGTCGAACCGCTGCGAGTCCCTTCTGTCAGAGAAGATGACAAGATGTTCTACGAAGTTGCAAAGAGCGGAAAGGCTCAATTCCTTGTCACCGGCAACAAGAAGCATTTTCCAAGTGAGGATATGGTGAGAACGCCCAAGGAGTTTGTTGACATGTATCTGTCCAGAGAGTAGTGCCAGGGTTTTCTCTCGGCTCATCACTTCTTCATATTCCTTTAGGATCCGGCTGCTATAGAGGAGAGTGATCCGACCGTTTATCAAGAGATTGACTATTTGAGCCGGCGTACCTTCGACATTTATCATCCCTGAAATGAGCACGTTGATCTTCTTCAAAGCGGTGGCTGCGCGCGCGCGTCTCACCGCCGCTGCCGTGTCTTCTATATCGGAGTCACTCAGCGGGGTAAGAAGGGCGATGGGCTTGCCATTGTTGGGGCCGGAGCTATCCGATCTCCGGGATTGAAAGGGACCGGCGGATTCGCCCAGAGCGAATGGGGACGACCCTCACGTTTGAGGACACAGCCGTGATAGCGGAGGTGTCTCAGGAGAGTTGTCCTTTTCACGAGAGACTGACTACGTCCTGCAGCGCCTCAGCAGACAGACCGCGTTGAGCGTCCTCCCTCCTTTCCTTGAGGATGAATGCAATCGCGTCTGCGAGATTCTTTTTGCATTCGTCGACTGTCGCACCCTGACCGTTAGCCCCGGGGATCTCAGGACAATAGCCGATGTACCACTTGCCATCACGTTCGATGATTGCCGTGAACTCGTTGTGGAGTGTGTGCTTCGACATGTATCTATCGTACCGCGAGCGGGTTCTGCGGACAAGTTCCGAGTGCCGTTAACTCATTCGCCTGACGCTCGGGCGGCAGGCGCAAAGCCGCGGTGGAGCATCATGAACGCGCTGGGCGCTGCCAGGGAAAAGGCCGCGACGATTGCGAACATCCCGCGGATGCCTACCGCATCCGCAAGGATCCCGCCGATCCACGGACCGGTGAACATCCCGACCGCGTAGACAGCCTGGTGAATGCCCATGGCCGTGCTGCGGTGCGCGGCGTCCACCCTCTGTATCGAGAGCCCGAGAAGGATCGGGAAGAACATGCCGTTTGCCAGGCCCATGACAACGGTGGAAACGAAAAGAAGAGGGACCGAATGGCTGAGCGCGGCAAGTATCGCTCCCCCCGCAAAGGCGGCGAAGCTTCCATGCAGGAGCAGGCGCCTGCCTCCCCGATTGGCGATGAAAGTGGCGAAGAGGTTCGCCGCGGTGTTTGCGGCGATGTTGAGGCTCATGAGCAGGCTGGTGGCCACCGCGCTTGCCCCCATCTGCCGGGCCAGCAGGGGCATGAAACCGAAGGTCACGGCCCAGACGCCGAACTGGCAGAGCGCGTTCGTGAAGGAGGGAACCAGGACGTCCCGCCTCCGAAAGATCGCGAGGACTGATCGCGCGCTGACCGTGCCGCGGTGCGCGGCGTCCCTCCGGGGGATCTTCACACAGGCGATGATGACAGTTGCGGCGAGCGAAAGACCCGCGGCCGCGAAGAAGGTGAGGCCGTGACCGCCCAGTGTCTGAAGGAAGCCCGTAATGCTGGTTCCGATCATCATGCCGAGAGAACCGGCAAATGAGAGCAGGGAAGTGGCGAAGATCGTCTGCTCGGGCGGGAAGTAGCCGGCAAATACGACCATCATGGGCACCCACGCCGCGGCTGCCGCACCAGTAAGCGCACGGCCAAAAGCCAGCATGCCGATGGACTTCCCGAGCGCCATCACCAGGGCGCCGATTCCCGCCAGGAGAACGCCGCCAACTATGTACGGCTTGTTGCGGCCTGTTGCGTCCGCCACGACGCCCAGCGGGAGCCGAAGCGCAGCCATCCACAGGCCATACATCGAGAGCACGACTCCGACCGCCGTGAGGCTGGAGGTACGCGCCGCGAGATACTCGGGCAGGCTCGGCACGTACGAGTAGAGGGCGACGAAGAACAGGACGGCTGCCCCGAAGAGGGCGGGGATGCGAGAGCGGCTCACAACGGCAGCGAGATATTGAACCGCACGGCGAGCATGCGGACGACAAATGTCGCGGCCACACCCAGGGGAATGGAGATCGCAGACGGCATTCCGAGCCAGCTGAAGAGCATGTACAGGGTGCAGCCGGCAAGACTGCAGGTGGCGTAGAGCTGGGACTTGCTGAAAACGGTCGGGATCTTGTTGCCCACGATGTCGCGGATGACCCCGCCAAAACAGCCTGTGATGACTCCCATGAGGATCGCGATGAAATAGAGGTTCGGATATACCTGCAGCGAGTAGATTGATCCCAGAACGCTGAAAAGGCCGAGACCGAGCGCGTCGAAGATCGTGACGACAAGAACGAGCGTCTTGCTCTTGCGATCCCTGATCTGCCTCAGAATGGCCACGGATATGATTGACAGGACGAGGATTGCGACGCCGTAAGGCCAGTTCTGAATCCAGAAAAGCGGATGGCGCTGCAGAAAGAGATCACGAACAGTTCCTCCGCCGAACGCGGTGATCATGGCAAGAGAGTAGACGCCGACGACATCCATCTTCAGGCGCCGGGCCTCGAATATGCCTGTCAGGCTGAATGCCAGCACGCCGAGGACCTCGATCAGCTTGAGAAAAGTATCGTAGGTCATGAATCAGCGGGCGCCCGCTGTGCCCCGCGCACGCCGTGCCTGGATGGCCGCGAAGATGGCCTCGCAGGTGGCAGGGGAGGGGAGAGGCACCTCGCCGCCCGGGGGACCAAAGGCGCTGACCGCATCGCGAATGGCTTCCCGGACCGAGATCGCGAGCATGAGGGGCGGCTCTCCTACCGCCTTGCTGCCGTGAATCGTTCCTGCCTGCGCTGCCTCGGGCAAAAGGGTGACATGAAACTCCAGGGGCGCATCGCTGATGGCCGGGATCTGGTACGTGCTTGCGCTGTGCGTCTGCAGCCGGCCGTCCCTGTCCCAGAGCAGCTCCTCCCTG
Organism: uncultured Spirochaetota bacterium; assembly: GCA_963734545.1. Lineage (GTDB taxonomy): Bacteria > Spirochaetota > Spirochaetia > SZUA-6 > Fen-1364 > Fen-1364. The sequence goes on from CAVTHO010000006.1 coordinate 382,656, forward strand.
GTGAGCCAGCCCATGCCCTGCACGAAGCCGCCCTCGATCTGGCCCCGATCCACCCCGGGATTCAGCGAGTCTCCCACGTCGTGCACGATGTCCACCCGCAGCACCCGGTGCATGCCGGTGTAGCCGTCCACTTCCACCTCGCTCACGGCCGCGCCGCATGCGAAATAATAGAAGGGACGCCCTTCCGACTTTTCCCAGTTCCAGCCGATGCCCGGAGTGGCGTAGAAGCCGGTCGAGGAAAGGCTGATCCGCTGGAGGTAGGCCTCCTGGCAGACGTCCACGAACGGAATGCGCGCCGGCGCGTTCGCGGCGCCGGCGGCCTGCCGCGCGAACCCGTCCGCAAAGGTCACCTCGGAAGCATTGACGGCCGCGCCGATCTTCTTCGACAGCAGGCCGGCCGCGACGGGCGCCAGCCGTTCGCGGAGCGTGACGCAGGCGTTCTTCACCGCCCATCCGTTCATGTCAGCGCCGGATGAGGCAGCGGTTGCCGAGGTGTTGGGCACCTTGTCCGTGCTGGTCGGCATCATGCGCACGCTCTCTGCCCGCACTCCGAGCTCCCGGACAGCCACGCCGAGCACCTTGGTGTGCAGCCCCTGTCCCATCTCCGTGCCGCCGTGATTCACCTGCACGGAGCCGTCCCGGTAGATCAGGACGAGCGCGCCGGCCTGGTTGAACGTTGCGAGCGTGAATGAAATGCCGAACTTCTCCGACGTCACGGCAAGACCGCGTTTTATCCCTGTGTGCCGCGCGTTCCAGGCGTCGATCTCGCGCCGGCGCGCCTCGAATCCCGCCTGTGCCTGGACCCGGCGCCACATGTCCGGGAGCCGGTTGTCGCCGATCTCCTGGCCGAAGTGCGTGGTGTTCGTCTCTCCGCTGCCGTGGTAGAGATTGCGGGCGCGCACCGCCTCGGGGGCAAGGCCGAGCCTGCGCGCCACCCGGTCCATGATCTCCTCCATGACGAGCATTGCCTGCGGCCCGCCGAATCCGCGGAAGGCAGTGTGCGACGTGGTGTTCGTTTTCGCCACACGTCCGGTGAAATGGACGGCGGGGATGTAGTAGGCGTTGTCCAGGTGGAAGAGACCGCGGTCCAGGATGGGCTGCGAGAGATCGAGGGACCAGCCTCCGTCGGAGACCAGCTCCACGCGCGCGGCCAGGAGCCTGCCTTCTGCGTCGTAGCCCACCGCGAACTTCGAGTGGAACGGGTGGCGCTTGCCGGTGATCATCATGTCGAGGTCCCGGTCGAGCTGGATCCGGACCGGCTGGCGTGTCTTGTGAGCGGCAAGAGCCACGAGCGAGGCAAACGTGTTGCCCTGCACCTCCTTGCCGCCGAACGCTCCGCCCATGCGCGGGGACTGGACCACCACCTTGTTCCGCGGCAGGTCGAGCAGCTCCGCCACGATAATCTGAATCTCAGAGGGGTGCTGCGTGGAGGAGTTGATGAATATAGTGCCGGACTCGCCCATCTCCGCCATGGCCGCGTGCGTCTCCAGGTAGAAATGCTCCTGGCTGCCGGAGAAGAACTCCCCTTCGAGCCGATGCGGAGATTCGGCCAGGGCCTTGTCGCAGTCTCCCCGCTTCAATACATGGGGATCCGTGTGGTAGCTGTTCTGGGAGACCGCCTCCTTGATGCCGAGGATCGGGGGCAGCGGCTCGTAGTCCACTTCCACGAGCGCCGCTGCCGCGCGGCACTCCTTGACGGAATTGCCGACCACGAGCGCGATGAGCTGGCCGTGATACAGCACCTCCTGGGAGGCGAGGAGCGGCTCGTCGTGCCGCGCGGTGCCCACGTTGTTGTGCCCGGGGATGTCTTCAGCGAGCAGGACCGCGACGACACCGGGAGCGCCCCGCGCCTTGTCCGCGTCGCGCCGCGTGATGCGCGCCCGGGTCCGGGACGCGCAGACCGGCCAGGCTTCGAGCATGGGCCGGCGCTGGGACGTATCGTCCACGTACAGGGCGCCGCCCGTCACGTGCCCCCGGGCGCTCTCGTGCGCGAGCGCGCGTGAAGCGTCCGTCACGGGAAACTTTTCCCCGAGCGCAAAGTCCAGCGCGCCGTCCTGTGCCGAGCTCTGCTCGCCGCTCACGAACTTTTCCCACAGGCTGACGATGAGCCCTTTCCGATACGCGGCGCTTCCCCGGGCGTCATCGATGGGCTGAAACTCGGCCTGGAGCGCCTTGCTCACCGCCTCCCGCGCGTCCTCGAGGCGCCGGCCTTCCGCCGCGGCCTCTGCCCGGCGGGCACGGTGCGGCGTGAGCGCCACTCCGCCGTAGGCAATACGCGCCGCGCGCACTATGCCGCCTGCGTCCACGTCGGCCCTGAATGCGCCTGCCACGATGCTGATGTCCAGCTCGCGGCGCTTCGACACCTTGAGGAAGTCCACCTTCCGCGTGAGCCCCGAGGCAGGACCGGCGCGCGGAACCACGATTGCCAGGATTATTTCACCGGGCCGCAGCGCCGTCTTGCGATACCCCAGGAAGAAGTCCGCAAGGGGCAGCGTGCGCCGGGCCCTGGAGGTTCCGAGCACCAGCGTGGCATCCAGCGTGAGGAGCACCGGCGCGCTGTCTCCGATTGGAGATGCCGTGGCGATATTGCCGCCCATGGTCGCGCGATTGCGGATGCCGCGGGAGGCGAACACACGCAGCATCTTTGCCAGTGACGGGTATTCGGCCGCAACCGTCTCTTCCACCGCGGTGAGCGTGGCCGCGCTGCCGATGCGCCACGCGGAGTTGGTGCGCGTGATGCGCGTGAGCTCCGGCACGCCCTCGGTGGAGATGAGGAGCGGAAAGGAAGCGAGCTTTTTGTTGATGTCGACGCCGATCTCCGTGGCGCCTGCAACGAGACGCGCCTTCGGATGCTTTTCCAGCAGGGAGAAAAGCTCGGGCAGCGAGGTGGGGCGGAAGAACTGTTCCCCTTGCGCCGCATAGGAGAGCGCCCGCGCCGGCTCCACCGGCGCGTCGAGCCGGCGTCTGAATGGATCCTCCACGCCGACGGAATTGTCCCTCTGCGCGAGCGCTCCCAGCGCGGCGTCCCGTATGGGCCGGTAGCCCGTGCAGCGGCAGAGGTTGCCGCTGAGCTGATCACTGAGCTGCCACGGGTCCCGACAGTCGTCCCGGTAGTATGCCTCGAACAGTGATACGACAAAGCCCGGCGTGCAGTACCCGCACTGGGAGCCGTACTGCTCCACCATGTGCGCCTGCACGGGGTGCAGCGTCTGCCCGGCAGCAAGACCTTCCACCGTCACGATCTCCCGGCCTGCGAACATGGGAAGCAGGGCGATGCAGCTGTTGAAGGCACGATAGGTCGGCGCGCCCGCGGCGTTCCGGTCCACGAGCGCCACGGTGCAGGCGCCGCAGTCCCCCTCCGCGCAGCCGCACTTGGTGCCGGTGTAGCCGTGTGTGCGCAGGTAGTCCAGCAGGGTGGTCGTCGGCGCCGCGTCCTGCACGAGAACGGGCAGTCCGTTGATGATCATTGTGAAGCTGCCGGCGGCCGGGTGCGGTTTCACGTGAGGTTCCCTTTTCATCATCGTCAGAGCCGGAATATCTGGAGGAGTTTTTTCTCCGTCTCTCCTTCTATCGTGGCCTCCACCTCGACGTACTGCTCCAGGCCGGAGCCGTTGAGCTTCTCCTTGAGAAGCTCGTCGAGCTGGAAGACGCCTGCGGAATTATTCATTTCCACATTGATGTGGATGGGCTTCTCGTCTCCGCTCAGGATCTCGATCTTCTCGATCGAGGCCGCGGAGAGAGAATGTATGTTGACTGCCCCTGCCTCGAAGGGGATGCGCGATCTGCCCTTGGTCATGTCCAGGGCGTCCGCAACCCGCACGATTCCCGCCTCCACGGTCATGGGCCTTCCCTCGCTGCGGTGGGAGATGATGGCGTGCAGGGTCTCGGACCGGACGATCGTGCGCGGTCCGACCTCGTACAGGCCGTCGAGGAGCCGGTCAATGATGGGCTGCGCCACGAAGAGGCTGTACAGCTCGTGATCCGCACGCTGGATGGACATGCCCAGGTCGTGCAGGAGCGAGCCCAGCACCACCACGACCTCGGCGTCGTCATTCGCCATGCTGTAGTCCTTCACGATGCTGGGCACGATGCCGCGCTCCATGAGCTGCCGGAGCATTTTCAGCGCGATGTTCGACACGATCTGGAAATGGATGGGACCGTGATCCGTCATTCCCAGCCGGGTCACCGCGTTGACGTTCATGGCGGTCCAGAGAGCATAGAGCTCTTCATCCGCGTTGACCCGCTCGATGACCTTCTGCAGTGTCGGATTGTGCCTGACGGGAAGGCGGATCTCGACGCGCTGCCCGGACTCCTGTGCGTCTCCGCTGTTCTGCTCCATGTCCTCGAATGTATCCTTTCGGCCCGGCCTGGTACAGGGTGCCCGCGCCCGTTAATTGCCGAGCGCGGTCAGGCGCCGCTGGGCAAGCTCCCAGGTGCTGTTGGGCTCCCTGTTTCCGGGCTTCTCCACCTTCGCATATGCCTGCCGGGCCGACTGGATGAAGCCATACCCCTCGGCGATCCGGCCGAACACATACCAGTCCTCGTTTCTCGGCGTGGATTCCCCGCTCAGCTCCAGGCATTTCTGCATGAGCTTCCGCGCGTCCTCGTAGCGGCCGTTCTGCGCGTACAGCGTTGCCATTGTCTGGAGAATGGCCCGGTCCTGGGAGTTGGACATGGTGACGGCTCTTCGCGCGTATTCGAGGGCCTGATCGCTCAATGCGGGCTGGAAAAGGTCCAGCCAGGCAAGGCTGTTGTAGTCATAAGCGGAGAGACGGAGCCCGGGAGTCTGCAGCAGGCTCTGGATCTTTGCAGAATCACGTTTGGCGATGGAGAGGCTCAACAGCATGCTCATGACGACGTCACGCTGGGCCGAGGCTTTGATCCGTTCGTTCAGGAGCATCTCCATGCGGTCCCAGTTGTGCGTCTTGTACAGGGCGTCGATGTACACCGCGAAGTTCTCGTCCTTGCCGGGATCCAGCTCCACCAGCTCTCCGGCAGCGCTCAGCATGCCCGCCCAGTCCAGGGTGTTTCGCGAGCCCCCGATGATCGCCGTCAGGAGATCGGTCCGGGCAGCTCCTTTCGTGGCGCTCACTCGTTTCCAGGCCGGCTCGATGTCCCCGTTCTGCCGGGCAAACATGGCAGAGAGAAAGTCCACCGCGGGCTGGATGTCGGCAGGACCGCGCGTCCCGGCGCCCGGCCAGAAATCCTTGAAGCCATCCAGGTCCTTGTCGTGCGCGTTCTCCACGTCGGACCGTATCCAGTCCAGCCACGTTGCCGCGGATGCCCAGTCCTGCCGCGCACACAGGCCGCGAAGGGCAACCGGCACCGATGCCGGCACGCCGAACAGGGCCGCTACCTTCAGTGCGCCGCCCTCCCTGACGATGAAGAAGGTATTGAGCGTCGCGTTCTGCGCAAGTGTGCTCCTCATCACCAGGTGGTACCCCGTGCTGTCCGTTCCCTTGATGTCGTACACGCAGTGGCTCAGGATGATGTCGATGAGGCTTTCCATGGTGGTGGCCTGGTTGCGGACCACATTTGCCAGGGAGGCCCATTCGGATTTCAGATTGAGACCCTGGCTCTTCTGCATGAGAATCTCATAGAGACCCGCAGTGAGCCCTGGTTTCAGCAGGGAGAAGTCCGCGCCGTCCGCGGCGACCAGGCCTCGATAGTAGAAGTTGGCGAGCGCCGTCGGATCTTTTGGCGCGCCGTTATCCAGCTCGAAGTGCCGTGTCGATGCCATGAGGTCGGCCTGATAGTCGAGGTTCACCGCGTTGGCGGATCCGCGCGCCGCCATCCGGTACAGCTCCGAGGATTCCGCGTATTTGCCGATGGTGGCAAGCAGCGCCGCCGCGCGCGCCAGGTAGTCCTGGCGCTTTTCCCGGGAGAGCTGCGGATTCATGGCCTTGACTCCGGCGCCGGTTCCTCCTGCCGCGCTGCGCGCGGCAAGCTGGTATGTTTCCCTGTCATCCGCATTCGCGAGACCGGCTGCCATGCTCTGCACATCGCTGAACCTGCCCAGGTACCAGAGATCGACCACGGGATTCAGGTCGAGATTGTGGTCCTTGAGAGAGTCCTTGACGAGGTCATATTGAGCAGCGGAAACCGCGAGGTCGGCCTTGTTTCCATAGCGTATTCCGTTCTTGTCGTATTCGAGAAGAATCGCGTAGTCGGCGCGGGCGTACCAGACGTCGGGCGCTAGCTCCAGCGATTTACGGTACGCGGCAAGGGCGGCCTCACGGTCATACCCCAGCCCGAAGCGCTGGCCGATCCCGTCATGCTGCAGGGTCCAGGCAAGATTGGTCCAGGCTTCGCTGTCGGCGGGCGCGAGATCCACCGCGCGGCGCGCCGCGAAGGCGGCCTCGTCACCCAGCCCGGACTTCAGGAGCGCCCGGGAAAGCCTGATCTCGTGCATGGGCTTTGCCGGTTCCCGGGCTATCAGCTCGCGGAACTTCTTGAATGCGTTCAGATAATCGCCGGCCGCGTAGAGCTGCTCCGCCTCGTGGTCGAGGATGATCTTGACGGTGCCCAGCGCATCCCGATAGTCGATGAGGGCTTTGCGCGTGGCGTCGAACTCCGAAGGGCCGAGGCGCGCCTTGGTGGTTTCGATGGTCATGCGCACGACGACCGTTCCATCCGGGAGCCTCTCGGCCCGGGATCGGTAGGAGACGGCGCCGAGGTCCTTCTGCACCGGGTCCGGCAGGCCGCGCGGGATGAATCCCGACGGGGGATGGATGCGGTTTTCCCAGTGCACGATGAACGTCATGTTCATCCGGTAATCCTGCCGGCGCGGCTGGGCCTTCTTGTCCAGGAGCACGTTGGGCAGCCAGCTGAACAGCTCATCGGTCTTGATCGCGACCTCGGCGTATTCGGCATAGGTCGCGCCGATGGGCGTGTCATTCACGCGAAGCGTCAGCGCGAACGGCGTATCCAGGTCGTGCGCGTCCGAGTATTCGAAGGATTCCAGCTTCTTCTGACCGTAGTAGCGCTCGGCATAGGATTCGAGGTCCTTCTTGATCTCTGCCGGGTCGCCAAAGGCGTGGGTGCTGCGTTGATAGAGATCCAGGCCGCCGCCGTACGTGGTCGTCTCCGTGACGCTGCAGTTGCCGCTATCTTGTAGAAAGTAGTCGTTGACCTGCGTCGTGTCCTGATATGCGGCAGGGTAGACCGGTGTCTTTATGAGGCCGGTGGCTTCCGGCCGGGCCGGCAGCGCCCAGCGTTCCTGGTCCCAGTAGGGCAGCCTTTCATCCCTGCTGAAATCCGACGTGGGATCCAGCCAGAGCGGCTGCGGGCCGTCCACGTACACGATGGCATGATTGAAGATGTCCATGCCGGGCATGTCCGGGAGGATGTCCTCTTCCGAGTCGTTCCAGAGCAGGGCGATACTGGCCCTGTACCCGGCCTGGCGGAGAAAAGAGACGAGCAGGGTCGCCTTGTCCTTGCAGTCTCCATAGCCGCGATCCAGTATTTCCCGGGGCGTGTAGGGCACGATGGAATTCGAGCCCAGCTCGAGACCCACGTAGCGGACGCGCGTGTTGATCCAGCGCATGAGCCCGATGGAGGTCTTCACCGGATTACCGGCAACGACCGCTTCTTTCGGGACATCCACTCTCTGCGCGCTGATTTTCTGGTCGACCAGCCGCGAGTATCCGGCGGCAAGCGCGTTCCATGAAGGGGCAGTCGTGAAGCACACGTACGGCCCGGAGGGAACGTCCCGGGGGAACCACTTCTCGGTCTTGTCGGCCGGGAATTGCCGGGTACGCAGGTATTCCCACCGTGTGGTTCCCGCCGCAACGCTGATCTGGAAAGAGGGAACGTCCTGCCCCAGGCTTTTCATCTTCACCTTGACGGAGCCGGGGGTCTCGATGACCAGCCGGTTGACGAGCGTCGGGATACTGGAATAGAAGTTCCAGCTCCGGATGAATCCGCCGCCCTCCAGTATCGGCCGTGAGATGTTCCGTACCTCTTCCTCGACGACGGAGCCGATGTGCACCTGGGGAAAGGGGGCCTCGAGGGTCTTTCTGTCGGAATAGATATTGTCGCTGTCTCCGGTGGATTTCCCTTCCGCCAGGGTTTTTGGATCCAGGTACCAATCCCTGCCGTCGGCGTTTATCACCCGCACACGGATGTCCGGCCTGTCCTGATGCCAGGGGCTCCAGGAAACCTGGACGCCCCCCCAGCCTTTCAGCCCGTCCTCGGTGAGGATCTGGTACACGAGCTGGGTGGTCTGCTCGAGGGTGCCGTTCTCCCTGAAGCGGAATCGCCCCTGCCTGTAGAGGATGACGACATCGTTTTCACCCGGGTAGCTGCTGTTCTTTGCGGCCGCAATGACTTCCGCCGCATTCACCTGGAACAATCCCTTGCTCCAGAGGGCGTCCGCCGGTTCCTGGGCGCCGAGGCAGACCGCGGCCAGAAAAAAGAGGCACGTGGCAATCGGGATTTTCACCATGGATCCATTGTAGCACGGGGGCAAAATCGCGCAAATATCAGCGGGATGAATCCGGCCGCAGAAATCTTCCCGACGGCTCCCCCACCACTGATCCGTCCCGGGCAACCGTGCGTCCGCGTACCAGCGTGCGCCGGACCGCCCCCTTCAGCGTGCGGCCGATATACGGGCTCAGGGCGTGCCGGTACAGGAGCTCGCTGTCCTGCAGAACGGACGCGCGTGACAGATCCACGAGCGCGAGGTCGGCGTCGGCGCCGACACGGATTCCGCCCTTGCCTGGCAGCCTGAACCGGTCCGCCACGTTCGAGGAGAGCAGCCCGGCGATCAGGGACGGAGGCAGGCCGAGTGTCAGCAGGACCCGGAGCGTCGTCTGGATCCCGCTGATCCCGCCCCAGGCTGCGAAAAAGTCCGGGGACGCGCCGCCGTTCGCGGTGGATTTGTTTTTCAGCTCCGGCGACGAGGGGGAATGATCCGAGCCGATCGTATCCACCCTGCCCGCGGCCACTTCGGCAAGGAGTTTTTCGCGCTCGTCGCTGCTGCGAAGCGGAGGAGAGCATTTCGCCGCCGCGCCCAGCCGCTCGACGTCTTCCTCTGACAGGAGCAGGTAGTGGGGGCAGGTCTCACAGGTCGCATCGCACTGTCCCGTGTCCGCGGCCTGCCTCACGAGCTCCACTCCGCGCGACGAGCTGGTGTGCACGACGTGCAGCGCGCACCCCGTCTCCTCCGCGAAGAGAAGGGCCCGGGATATGGCCTCGGCTTCAGCGATGACCGGTCGGGAGTCGAGATAGTCCCGCACGGACGTGCGGCCTTCCGACCGCGCGATCCCGGCGCGCGCGCGTGTCATTCCCTCGTTCTCCGCGTGCACCGCCACCGGCAGTCCCAGGCGCGCCGCGATCCGCATGCCCCGGTAAAGAGACTCGTCGTCACAGGCGCGGAAATCCTGGATGCCGCTGGAGGACATGAACGCCTTGAACCCGACCACACCGCACTCCGCCAGGGCTTCGAGCTGGTCGAGGTTGTCGGGGGTCAGCCCTCCCCACAGGGCAAAATCCGTTCGTGACGCGGCCCGGCAGGCGGCGAGCTTCAGCTCGAAGGAGGGAGCATCGAGGGTGGGCGGCGAGGAGTTGAGCGGCATGTCGATGAAGCAGGTGCCGCCGCCTGCCGCGAGCGCCGCGGACCCTGTCGCGATGCCCTCCCAGTCCGTGCGGCCGGGCTCATTGAAATGGACATGGGCGTCGATCACGCCGGGGAAAGCGTGCAGACCGCGCGCGTCCATCGTCTCCTTCGCGCCTTCTGAGATCTCGGGGGCGAGGGCGGCGATTCTTCCCTCCCGTATGCCGATCCAGAGAGGAACCGGGCCCGAGGCGCCCACGACGAGCGCATCGCGGATCACGAGGTCGAGCGCCACTGCTTCAGCTTCCTCTATAGGTCGCGTACGACCAGGGAGAGACCAGCAGGGGGACGTGGTATTTCCCTCCCGGCTCGCTGACGATGAAGACAACCGGCACGAGATCCAGGAACCTTCCCGCGTCAGGGTGACCGCGGCGCATGAAATAGGCCCCCACGTGGAACACGAGCTGGTAGGTCCCCGGGGACAGCGCGGGCCCTTCCAGCAGCGGGGCGTCCGTGCGTCCGTCCGCGTTCGCGACCAGCGTCTTGAGCAGGACCGCGGCCTCCGCGGTGACGCGCTCCAGGTCGATGCGCATGCCGGCCGCCGGTATGCCGCTCGCCGTGTCCAGGACATGCGTGCTGAGTCTGCCCATTGCTCACTCCCTTGCGACGGTCCCTTTGATGAGGCCATAAGGCTCGCTCGTGGCCGTGAAGATCTCGTTCTCGTTCGTCATCCCGAATGGCTGGAGGTTGACCAGGAGCCGATGCTGGTTGGGCATCGTGAAGCTGACGGAGCTTATCTCGGGAATACGCGCGAGCAGCGCTTCCCCCATTGCGTACAGGGTCTGCTGGACGCTCAGGCTGTCATGCGTGGCGAATGCCTCCAGGATCGTCTCTCGCGCCGTTTCGAAAACCGCGTTGAAGTCTGCCGGGCGCGCGCCATAGTCCCACGTGGCGTCGACGATGGTGGCGAAGATCCGGTCGGTGGTCTCCGGCAGCGTCGTGTACCTGTCCTTCAGGAACCCGGCGAATCGCGATCTCGTCGTCTTGATCACATCCAGTCCGGCAAGCCCGGCCCGGATGAGCGTGGCGCTTCCGCGCTTTCCGCGCACAAAGGCCGTGCGGACTGCGGATCCTTCTTTCTGGAACGCGTGCGCGTGCGGCGTGCCGTCCACCTCGATGCGCGACCACAGGGTCTGCTCCATGGAGATCTCGACCCAGTCCACGTGGCCGAAGCTTTCCAGGAAGTGGGACGCGAGGATCCGGCCGAACTCCTCCGCGGAATCGAAATCCGTGGCCTTTGCCAGCGCATACACCGTGTTCTTCATGGTGTCCGTCGGAATGCACGAAGAATTGTCGCCGTCGGTGTAAATTCGTTCGAAGGCGCCGCCCAGCGTGATCTGGACCGTGAGCTCGAAGAGGCTGTGCGTCTCCCCCTCGCGGACCACCTTGGTCAACCTCACCCTGCTCTTGCCGTAGCTGTTCTCCGTGAGCCGCGCCACCGCTCAGGTCTCCGCTACCGCATCCCGCAGCCGCAGCCGGGCAATCTTCCCGATCTCTGCAAGGGCCGTGGCGATTTCCTGCTCCCGCGTGTGAGCCAGGCGGGCGGGGAATGCCGCGAGGATCGCCTCTTTCCTGTTTTCCCGCGCGCAGATGACAAACGGCATTTCGAACTTCTCCCTGTACTCCCGGTTGTAGCGATCGAACAGATCGATGTCGATGTCGGAGAGGCTGCCCAGGCCGGCGGCTGCCTGCTCCGCTGCGGAATCCCGGGAGAGTTTTCCCTCCCGGGCCAGCCGGCCCACCAGGTCCGGGTGCGCGGAGATGAGCGCAAGCTGCTCCTCCCGTGTCGCCTTCCGCACGGTGGCCACAAGCTCCTCGTGGAGGGCCGCCAGCGTCGGAAAGGGCCGGCGCGGCCACGTCCGCGCGGCGATCCAGGGCGAGTGCTCGAACAGCGGCCCGCAGACAGCCACGAAACCGGCCTCGTCCCGGGCATTGAGGTCCGCCAGGGACGCTTTCACCTGCATACCGCCTCCGCGACGATGCGCGCCGCGCACGCAATGTCGTCGATCCGGCTGAACTCGCCCGGGTTATGGCTTATGCCGCCGCGGCTGGCCACGAAGAGCATGGCGGCAGGGAGCAGGGGAGCCAGTATCGCGGTATCGTGAAGGGCGCCGCTCGCTGTTTCCGGCAGCTCCAGCTCGAGACGCCAGGCAGCCTCCTGCAGGCGCTCGCACACTCCGGGGTCGAGCGGGACAGCCGGCAGGTCTTCCGTGCACGAGAGCTCGAGCGTGAGCCCCCGTGAGCGCGCGATTTCCTGCACGAGCTTCCGCACCTGCAGGTCGCCGTGTGCCAGTCCCTCGTTCGATCTTGCGCGAAAGTCGATGGTGAAGGCGACCCGGCCGGGGATCACGTTCACCGCGTTGGGCTGCACGTCCAGCCGGCCCACGGTGACAACCGTGTGCCCTTCGGTCTTGTCCTGGGCCCGGCCCAGGCCTTCCAGGGCAGTCACCACTTGCGCGGCCCCTGCCAGCGCGTCACGCCTGTCCACCATGGCGGTGGCACCCGCGTGATTCGCCTCCCCGGTGAGCGCGCACGAGTACTGGCGGCGCCCGGCGATGGCCGTCACCACTGCCACCGGTATTCCGGCGTTCCAGAGCGCGGGCCCCTGCTCCACGTGAGTCTCGATCAGCCCGTGGTAGGCAGCCGGATCGAGACGCTCCGCGTCCAGCCTCTTCGGGTCCACGCCGTGCGCCGCGCCTGCCGTGAGGTAGTCCCTGCCCTCGCGGTTGCGAAGCGTGCGGAGCTGATCGGCATTGGTCAGGCCGGCCCACGCGCGGCTGCCCAGCATGCCGAGATCGAACGTGGTCCCTTCTTCCTCTGCAAAAACGATCAGCTCCATCGGCGCGTCCGGCGCGGCGCGGAGGATCTCCAGCGCCACCACCACTCCCGTCACTCCGTCGAACCTGCCGCCGGTGGGCACCGAGTCCACGTGAGACCCGCACAGCCATGCCTTCTCCTGCCATCCGAGCCCCGCGGGCCGCGCATGCAGGTTGCCTGCCGCGTCGATGCGCACGACGCATCCGGCTTTCTGCGCTTCCTCCGCGACGTAGTCCCGGGCCCGGCGCCACGAGGGCGAGAATGTCGGACGGCTGAAACCGACCTGCGGGTCTGCCTCGGAGAATGCGGCGATCTGCTCGATGTCCCGGGCCAGCCGATGGCCCGCCACCTGGATGCCGCTCACCCGGGAGGGCTTCACTTTCCGAAATCCTTCCGCCACGCCGCCCCTGTCTTTTCGAACGCGCTCTCGGCGGCCGTGCGCCGCAGCCGGTGAAGCTGGGGGGTGCCCAGCTCCCACTCCTGCATCCAGTCGCGCGCAAAGGCCCCCTGCTCCGTTTCCTTGAAAATCTGGCGGACAGCATCCTCATTGATCACGCGCGGCCCGCGCGTGCGCACGGCGAACTCGCAGGTACGGCTGCAGCGGGTAGTGAGGTAGTTCTCGACTCCGTTTTCGTCCATCACGTCCAGCACGCTTCTGATGGAGCGCACTGCTTTTGCATATGCAAAGCTCGGCGGATAGCCGTTGTCCACCATCACCTGGAAGCAGAGCCGCATGAGCTGGATTGCCCCGCCGTAGAGGATCTGCTCCTCGAAGTTGTCCCCCTCTGTTTCGTGCTGGAAGGAAAGCTCCACCACGCCTGCCCTCGTGGAGCCCACTGCCTTGGCAATGGCAAGAGCGATCTCTCTGGCGCTGCCCGGTGGCGTCGTGCTCGACGCTCACGCAGCCGTAGACCCCTTCCCCCTTCTTGTACTTTTCCCGCACGAGCGCGCCGGGGGCATTGGGGACGAACAACACCGTGTTGACGGTCTCCGGCGGACGGATGGCGCCGTAGAGCACGTTGAAGCCGTGACAGAAGCAGAGCGTCTGGCCCGGCCGCAGGTGCGGGGCGATCTCTTTCCTGTAGACGGACGGCTGCGCGGGATCGGCCAGCTCGATCAGGAGAATGTCCCCTTTTTTTGTCGCCTCCGAGACGCTCATCACGGGAAACCCGTCCGCCTGCGCCTGGCCGCGGGAAGGACTCTCCTCCGCCGGCCGGGACCCGACGATCACGGTGCAGCCGCTGTCCCGGGCGTTCGCGGCCTGCGCTTTGCCCTGGATGCCGTACCCGATGACGGCGATTGTCCGGCCCTTGAGAATCGACATGTCCACGTCGGCATCGCGGTAGATCTTCTCGGTGTTTTCCATTCGTTTACCTCACAGGGCGATCTCTCGATTGACGTTCTTATAATAGATGTATCTGGACGCGAACAGGGCCCGTGGCATAGTAGCTCTGCGGACAGAAGGGGCCCATCCAGATGAAGTCGGTGGCTTCGACCTCCATCCAGGTGTCATCGAGGAAGTACGTGCCTTTGCCTTGCAGCACGTACAACCCGTGCTCCATGACGTGCGTCTCCGTGATTGGCAGGCTGTGTCCCACGTCGAATGTGAAGATATTCATGGCCATGTCGAATGCGTTGTCATCCGGGATAAGTACCTGCAGGAGCGCGCCTGGGTCTTCGTAGTACACCTGGCCTTTGGCATTCTTCTCGTTTCCCACCACCGCGGAGAACATGGGGAACGCCCGTTGCCGGCTCGTAACGCTTGCGCAGCATCAGCAGAGAAGTCTGCGCGCTGGCAGCGGCGCTGAAACTTTTGTCCGGTGGAATGAGCGCGTAGCCGCCGCTCACCAGGGCATGGCTCTTCCCGTCGATGGTGAGGCCCAGGGCACCGGAGAGCACGTAAATGAAGAACTCGATCTGTCCGTCCGCAGGATGCGCTCCGGCCTGGCCAGGCGCCAGGTCCAGCAGGTATTCCGCGAACCCCGCCCCCAGCGCCGGCCCGGCGAGCACGCGTACCTGCGCCTGCGGCCACTCGGGCAGCCGCGAGTAGGGGATCCCCTCGAGGGGAAGAAGGGCATAGCGGGGTTTCACGCGCGTCCGGCTGTGCAGGAGCTGACTCTGAGTTCTCATCGAGGACGAATATACTCATGGCAGAGTCGAATCGGGCAAGCGAACGATGGATGTTCGGCGGGGGCGGTCTACCGCGCGCGAGTCGAGCCGGCGCTACCGCGCTGAAATGTAGCTTATCGGAGCCCGCTCGATCTTCTCCACCGGCAGCACGTCCACCAGCTCGTACTTCCGCGTGCCCAGTCCCAGCTTCTCCCCGTACTCCACCACCAGGTAGGGGTCCTTGTAGGGGCCGTGCAGCCAGCGGAACGGGTGCCCCTCGCGCGTGTGGACTTCCATCGAGGTGGGGATGTTCTCCTCGATCAGGCGCAGTTCGCCGATTGCGTCCAGCACGGCCTGCTCCACGGCAACGATATCGTCCGAGCCGAAGATTCCCGCGTCCGGCAGGATGGGCATGCTGGTGAACCCGAAGCAGTCGCAGACCGGCGTCATCTGGTTGGCAAGGATGATGTGCACGGCCTTGCCCGGCGCAAAGGTGCCCAGAGAGAGGCTCGTGCTGATTGCCAGGCCTCCTGGAAGGCATGGAAGTTCACCTTGTCGATCTTCAGGCTGCCGGGGGGCGCCACTTTCAGGCAGCGCCCGCACTGGTTGCACTCCTCGGGGTGCAGGTGAAGCTCCCGGGGGTTGTCCTTGTCCTCCACGAGCGCCGCGTGCGGACAGGAGGCGAGGACGCTTTTTCTGGCGGCCTCGTCGGGGCACTTGTCGGCGAACCAGTAGCGATCGAACTGCATTGCGTCGTGCATGGCGCTGCGCGTAGGACCGGCCATGCAGCCCAGGGCCAGGTTCTTGAACACCCCGCCGTAGCCGCAGCTCGGATGCCCCTTTGCATGCGCCAGGTTGACCAGGAATGTTGCGTCCTGGATCAGTCCGGCGACCTGCCACTTCTTGATGTTCTTGAAGGGGCGCTCATGCTCGTAGAAATACTTGTCATCCGGCCCGGCCGCGGCGTACACGGGGCAGCCCAGGGTCTCAGATGAGTAGCCGCGCTCCTCGGCGCCCTTGGCGTCCCAGGTCACATCGGCGATGTACGGCCGGCCGCCGCCGTCCTTGATGGCCTGCACGACCTTGCGCACGAAGACCGGGTGCACGGTCGAATAGCCGATCTTGTTTCCCGTGTGCATCTTGATCACCACAGTCTCGTCCTTGACGCGCTCGCGCAGCTTGAGGCGCTCGAGGATCAGATCGAGCTTGGCCGGCAGGGTTTCCCTGGCCTCGAGCCGGGCCTGACGGGGGGAGCCGAAATACACGGTGCTGGACATTTGCAGACCTCCCATTGGCATAGGGCAGTAGCTTATCATAGATGCGTTCTCGTGATAATGGGCGAATTCTGGTCGCCCAAACATCTTTGCGAGTTGTTTTATAACGTTATTTTCTAATAATCTATTCTAACATGTGGACAAATCAAGATAACGCGTATATAATTCAAGGCCGATTGATAGGAAGGGAGTAGGCACATGATTGCAATTGCAGTTATTGCGCCCGGACACGTCGAACCGGTCGATATCCCGAAACCCAAGCCTGCGCCGTACGAAGCTTTGATAAAAAACAAGGCAGCCTACATCTGCAACGCCACCGACAGGAAGCTCGTGGCTGGTCATTTTCCCGGCATCGGAATCGAGAAGTATCCCCTCCTGCTCGGTCATGAGAGCGTCGGCGTCGTGGAAGAGGTGGGCTCCCGGGTGAAGAGCTTCAAGCCCGGTGACCGGGTGATCGGAGGGCTTCTCCTTTCGCCGACCAGCCCGCGCTTTTCTTCCGGCTGGGGCGGGAATTGCGAGTACGTGATTGCCACGGATCACGCGGCCATGCTCGCCGACGGCGTGGCGGACAAGGCGCACGGCTGGGACGAAATCTTCCAGATCATGAAAAAGCTTCCCGATGACATCCCGCTGGAGGCAGCCGCGCTCCTGTGCACGTGGCGCGAGGTGTACGCGGGCTTCAGCGACTTCCAGTTGAAGAAGGGCGACGACATACTCATTTTCGGCGCCGGGCCGGTCGGGCTCAGCTTCTGCCGCATGGCGAAGCTCCTCGGCCTGGGATGGGTCGGAGTGGTGGACCCCCTTCCCCAGAAGCGGGATCGGGCAAAGGCAATCGGGGCGGATGAGACATTCGCTCCTGATTCGGCCGAGCTGGCGGACCTGACCCGTCGCCGGGGCGCTCCGCTGGACGCGGTCATCGACGCGGTGGGAAGCGAACGCATCATCAACGCCGGCCTGCCGCTCATCAGGATGGCCGGCTCGCTGTGCGTGTACGGGGTGGTGGGGAGCGCGCAGATCACCGTTGCCAAGGACACGGGGCCCTACAACTTCAACCTGTTCATGCACCAGTGGCCGACACGGCCGGCGGAGGCGGCGGCACAGGAGCCGCTGATCGAGTGGATCAGGGCGGGCAAGCTCTCCCACAAGGATTTCCTGACAGCGGAGTACCCGGTGCGGGAGGCTGCGAAGGCCCTGCATGCAACCGAAGAGCCGGACGCGATCAAGACCCTGCTTCGTTTCTGAGGAGCCGTAGTGACATGAACCGCTACATACTCGCGCACGATCTGGGGACATCGGGGAACAAGGCGACCCTTTTCACGACCGAGGGGAAGCTGGTGGGAAGCGTCACTGTTCCGTATGACACGCACTACTTCAACACCAACTGGGCCGAGCAGGAGCCCGAGGATTGGTGGAAAGCCGTGTGCTCCTCCACGCAATCCCTCGTGCGGGACGTGGATGCGCGCGAGATCGCCGTCATTGCATTCAGCGGCCAGATGATGGGCTGCCTCTGCGTGGACAGGGACGGACGGGCCCTGCGGCCCGCCATCCTGTACAGCGACCAGCGCGCGGTGAAGGAATGCGATTCGATCCTCCGGCAGATCGACGCACAAGAGTTCTACAAGACGACCGGCCATCGCGCCAGCGCCTCCTACTCGGTGGAGAAGCTCATGTGGGTGAAGGACCACGAGCCGCAGGTATATGCAAAGACATTCAAGATGCTCCACGCCAAGGACTACCTGAACTTCCGCCTCACCGGGGTCATGGCCACGGAGTATTCCGACGCGTCAGGCACGAACGTGCTCGACCTGAACAGCCTGCGCTGGTCGGAAAAAATCGTGCGCATCACCGGCATCGACGGCGAGAAGCTGCCCCCGCTCAAGGCATCCACCGACGTGGTCGGCACGCTCACGTCGGCCGCCGCCAGGGCGCTGGGGCTGCCCGCCGGAATTCCCGTGGTCGCCGGAGGAGGGGACGGGGTCTGCGCGGGGGTGGGCGTCGGATCGGTGAAACCGGGGATCACGTACAACTACCTGGGTTCCTCATCGTGGATCGCGACCACGACAAAACAGCCGATTTACGACGAGCAAGATGCGCACCTTTGTCTGGGCGCATGCCGTTCCGGGGTACGTGCATCCCTGCGGCACCATGCAGACGGCGGGGGGCGCGTACGCGTGGCTGAAGAACGAGATCTGCACGATGGAAAAGGCAGCCGCGTCGGAGAGCGGCGGAAATCCCTACGAGCTCATCAACAGGGAGATAGAGAAATCTCCACCAGGAGCCAACGGCATCATTTTCCTTCCGTACCTGCTGGGGGAGCGCACGCCGCGATGGAATCCGGATGCCAAGGGCGCCCTGATGGGCCTCACCCTGGAACATACGCGGGCGGACGTCCTGCGGGCCGTCATGGAAGGCGTGACGGTGAACCTGAGCATCATCCTGGACATTTTCCGGGAACAGATCCCCATCAGAGAGATCACCGTGATCGGCGGCGGAGCCAAGGGTGACGTGTGGCGAAGGATCATGGCGGATGTCTACCAGGCGGATATCCTGCGGCCCAACTACCTCGAGGAAGCCACCTCCATGGGCGCCGCGATCATCGGCGGTGTCGGATGCGGGGTTTTCAAGGACTTCGACGTGGCAGACAGATTCATCACGATCACCGACCGGACGCGCCCGGACGCCGGCCTGCAGTCCGTCTACCAGGCAACAAAAGACCTGCTGAATGACAGCTACGATGCACTCGCCCCCCTCTTTCCGAGATACGGGAAGAGGACACGATAAGCGCAAGGGAGATCTCCATGCAGCAGCCCAGGCTCTTCGCAACGCTTCCCGACTACGTGAGCACGCCTGACGGCATGGCGATCGATCGGGAGGGCAATCTCATCCTTGCCTGCCCGAACTACGCGGACCCTTCGATGCCCGGGTGCATCCTGAAAATCGACCCCCAGAAAAAGATCCGGAAATGGGTCGATGTTCCCGTGTCGGAGGAAACCGGACATGCGTTCCCCATGGGGATCGCATTCGGGCCTGACGGAGACCTGTATATATGCGACAACCAGGGCTGGTCAGGGGCTCCCGAGCTCGTCTTCAAGGGCCGCATACTCCGGCTGCGCATCAGGGACGACCGGGTCGTCAAGACCACGGTGGTTGCCAGCGGCATGGAGCATCCCAATGGGATGCGCATCAACAGGGACCACGTGTATGTCACGCACAGCATGCTCTCCCGGGTCAAGGACCCTTCCGGGCTCCTGGTGAGCTGCGTGTATCGATTCGGGCTGGATGAGGAAAACATCAGGATCACCAACACGCGGGAGGACGAGTCGATCCTCGCCACGTTCCTGACGCACAACAAGGACATCCAGTACGGCATGGACGGCATTGAGTTCGACAAGGCCGGCAATCTCTACGTGGGAAACTTCGGGGACGGGGCGGTCTACAAGGTCACGTTCAGGAACGATGGATGCGTCAAGGAAAGCAGGGTCTGGGCCCAGGATCAGACGCAGCTCAAGTCCACGGACGGCATGATCATCGACTCAGAGGGGAACATATTCATCGCCGATTTCTGCGCAAACGCGGTGGCAAAGGTTGCGCCCGACGGAAAGGTGACCCGCATCGCCCAGAGCCCTGACACGGACGGCCTGCACGGGGAGCTGGACCAGCCCGGAGAGCCGATCATCTGGAGAGGCAAGCTGATCCTCACCTGCTTCGACCTGGTGACAGGGCCGCAGCAGGTGAACACGAAGCACGAGATGCCGGCCACACTGTCGGAGCTGGATCCCTGGTAACCCGGCAACGCGGCGCCAGCATGCGTCATTTGAAGGATACCTGGCAGCCGGTATAGCGTTTGTTCCATTCTTATTAATGGTTGGAACACTTTGTCGTTAATATGGACGTGAAATGGTCCACGTGGCGAGCGCGCGCGGCGTGAAATACGACCCGGCCCTCGCCTTCCCTACTTGCCGCCAGGCTTTTCCACGATCGTGGCGGCCCACAGGACCGATCCGACCGCTTCCTTTGCGTTCAGCGTTTTCGGATAGTTGATGTAATCCGCGTAGCTGCGCTGGACGCCCAGGCCGTCGCATGCGTCGTGAATGTCGACCAGGCCGTCCTTTGCCAGCGCGGCTTTTGTGCGAATCCCCTCGTATCCCTTCTTCACCACCGGTCCGTACTGTTCCGCGCCCGCGCATCCCAGCTCGATTGCGCGCTGAATCGCGTAGACGAACATGGCGCTGCCGGACGTGTCGTGCCAGTTGTCCGGCCTGTCTCCCTTGTCCACGACCTGGTACCAGAGACCTGTTTCAAGGTCCTGCACGCGCGCCAGTCCCTCCACGAGGTCACGCAGGATTGTGCGCACCTTCTCCCTTCCCGCGTGCCCGGCCGGGAGAAGGGACAGGGTTTCCGCGAGTATCAGGGCATACCAGCCCAGTCCCTCTGACCACACCTCGGGTGAAAGTCCGGTCTTCCTGTCCGCCCACGCGGCATGCCTGGCCTCGTCCCAGCCGTGGAGGAACAATCCCGTCTTTCCCTTCCGGCAGTGAGTGTCCAGCGAGGTGATCTGCCGGACCGCCTCGTCGAAGCAATAGGCGGCGTCACCGACCGCGGCGCCGTAGCGCGTGAGGAACATCTGCCCCATGAAGACGCCGTCGATCCACATCTCGTGGGGGAGGTCGCGCGCATGCCAGAATCCGCCGTCGGAATTGCGCGGGTAGTCGTCGAAGCGCTCGCGGATCTTTCGCGCCGCGCGCAGATACCGGGCGTCCCCCGTCTTCTGGTACAGCGCGACGATGATCGTGCCGCTCATCATGTCGTCGAGGCTTTCCCCCGTGAAAGCGGGAATGCTCCCGTCCACGGCCACCTGCCCGTCCACGTACTTCCTGATGTAGGCGAGGTACCGGGGGTCGCCGGTACATGCGTGCAGCTTCTCGAAACCGGCCAGGACATACCCATGGACGTAGCACCACCTCTTGTAGGGAATTGTCCAGGGGTCGGGATACCGCGTGAGGATCGTGTCCGCCAGGGCAATGGAAATGGGCTTCATGATCTCCCCTCGCGGGCGGAGGCGAGCAGGAGCTTGAGCCGGTTGAGCTGATTCACCTCGCTCGCACCCGGGTCGTAGTCGATCGCCGCGATGGTGGCTTCCGGGTGGCGCTTGCGCAGCTCCCGGATCATGCCTTTGCCCGTCACGTGGTTGGGGAGGCAGGCGAATGGCTGGATGCAGGCGATTGCGGTCACCCCTTCTTCCATCAGCTCCACCATCTCCGCGGTAAGAAACCAGCCCTCCCCGGTGACGTTACCCAGCTGCACGATGCCGTCCACCCCGCGCGCGAGCTTGTAGATCGAGTGCGGCGGATTGAAGCGCCGGGACCGGGCCAGCGCGCGCTTCTGCGGCACGCGGAGGAGCTCCAGCCCGGCGATGGCTGCCCGTGACAGAAGCGCGCCGCCCAGGCTTCCGGCCAGCTTTCGGTGCCGGAACTGGCCGCCATGCGAAGCGTAGAGAAGAAAATCCGCGAGGTCGGGCACGACGGCTTCCGCTGCCTTCGGACTCGATCATCTCCACTATCCCGTTGTTTGCCGTGGGATGGAATTTCACCAGGATCTCACCGACCACTCCGACCCGAGGTTTTCGCTCGCCGCTCAGGGGGAGCGCATCGAAATCCCGGACCATGTCCCGTATCGTGCGGCCGTAGCGTCGGAATCCGGGACGCGCAAGGGCCTCCCGACACCGCGCGGTCCACTCATGGCACAGCTTCCGGGCAGCGCCCGGCGTGGTCTCGTACGGCCGCACCCTGTAGAGCATCCTCATCAGGAGATCGCCGTAGATCACGGCCATGAGCCCTCGGCAAAGAAGTCCCCAGGACAATCGGAAGCCGGGATTGCGCTCCAGGCCCATGGCGTTCATGGAGATCACCGGCACATGCCCCATGCCGGCATCGGCCAGCGCCTTGCGTATGAAGGCGATGTAATTGGTGGCACGGCATCCCCCGCCTGTCTGCGACATGAGCAGCGCCGTGCGCGACAGGTCGTAGCGGCCCGAGCGGAGCGCGGCCATCATCTGTCCGACCACGAGAATCGAGGGGAAGCACGCGTCATTGTTGACGGACGTGAGGCCCTCGTTGATCGCGTCCCGATCCACGTCCGGCAGGATTTCCAGTCGATAGCCCGACAGCCGAAAGGCCTCTTCCAGGATCCGGAAGTGTATCGGGGACATCTGGGGGGCGAGGATCGTGTAGCTCTTCCGCATTTCCCTGGTGAACACGGGCCGCGGCTTCGGCGCGGGGCTTTCCCGGGGGAACGCGCGGCTGCTTTTCCGCGCATCCAGCGCGGCCCTGAGCGAGCGCAGGCGTATGCGCACGGCGCCCAGGTTGGACTGCTCGTCCACCTTGATGACCGTGTGGATCTTCCCGCGCCTCTCGAGGATCTCCTGGACCTGGTCCGCGGTGACCGCGTCCAGCCCGCAGCCGAAGGAGTTGATCTGCACCAGGGCAAGGTCGTCCCGCTCCGCCGCGAGGCTGGCCGCGGCGTACAGCCGCGTGTGGTAGACCCACTGGTCCACGACGCGAAGCGGCCTCTCGATCCTGCCCAGGTGCGCAACGGAGTCCTCTGTCAGCACCGCCATGCCCAGGGAAACGGCAAGCTCCGCGATTCCGTGATTGATCTCAGGGTCAAGGTGGTAGGGCCGGCCCGCCAGGATGACGCCCCGGAGGCCGCGGCGGCGGATCTCGCGCAGCGTCTCCTCTCCCTTTGCGCGCACCTCCGCCTTGAACCGCGCCTGTTCGGCCCGGCCCTTGTCCACCGCAGACCCGATCTCCGCCTTCGTCACGCCGGCCCAGGCAAGCTCTTCCACGAGCCGCTTCTTCAGCCGCCCGGGGTCCTGGAGCGGGAGAAAGGGATTGGCATAACGGACCGTCCCGTGCCTGACGCCGTCGATGTTGTTGAGCACCACCTCGGGGTAGGAGGCCACGATCGGGCAGTTGAAATGATTGCGCGCCCCGGGGTCTTCCTTGGTGCCGTGCGGCACGCAGGGATAGAACAGGAACGGAACGCCCTCCTTCAACAAGCGCATGACGTGGCCGTGCACGAGCTTCCCCGGGTAGCACACCGATTCGGAGGGTATGGTCTCGATGCCCGCCTCATAGACGGACTTGCTGGACCGGGGGGAGAGCTTCACCGAGAACCCCAGCGACGTGAAAACGGTGAACCAGAACGGGTAGTCCTCGTAGAGGTTGAGCACCCGGGGAATTCCGACTATGCCGCGGGGCGCTTTTCCGGGGTCCAGGGAGGAATAGCGGAACACGCGGTCGTACTTCCATGCGAACAGGTTGGGCAGCGGAAGCGGCGCGGCGGCCTGGGACGGGGCCGTGCCGCGGGGTACAGACGCCGCGCCGCGCTCGCACCGGTTGCCGGACGCGTAGGCGCGCGTGTCTGAAAAGCGCGTGATCGTGACGAGGCAGTTGTTCGCGCATCTGCCGCAGCGCTCCAGGAGCGTGGCGGTCCGCAGCCCTTCCAGCTCATTCAGCTCGAGCAGCGTGCTGCATGCGCCGTGCGCGCCCCGGGCCGCCCTGTCCCGGGCAATCAGCGCGGCGCCGAACGCGCCCATGAGACCGGCGATGTCCGGGCGGACCGCCTCGCGTCCTGAAACCAGCTCGAAGGCGCGCAGCACCGCGTCGTTCGCGAACGTGCCCCCCTGGACGATCACGCGCTCTCCGAGCTGCCCGGGATCATGCAGACGAATCACCTTCTGCAGGGCGTTCCTGATCACCGAGTAGGAGAGCCCCGCGGAGATGTCCCCGATCGATGCGCCCTCCTTCTGGGCCTGCTTCACGCGAGAGTTCATGAACACCGTGCAGCGCGATCCAAGGTCCACGGGCGCCTTTGCGCCGAGCGCCTCCCGGGAGAACTCCTCGATCGTCAGCCCGAGGGAGCGGGCAAAGGTCTCCAGGAAGGAGCCGCAGCCGGAGGAGCAGGCCTCGTTGAGGAGCACGGAGGAGATTGCCCCGTCGCGCAGGCGGAGGAATTTCATGTCCTGTCCGCCGATGTCGAGGATGGCATCCACTCCGGGCAGAAACTGTGAAGCCGCGGTGTAATGGGCGATGGTCTCCACCTCTCCCTCGTCCAGGGCCAGGGCCTCCTTGACCAGCGCTTCTCCATAGCCGGTGGAGCAGGAGCGCGCGATCCACGCGCCTGCCGGCAGGGCGCGGCGCAGCTCCGTCACCATCCGGACCGCCACGGAGAGAGGGCTGCCGCCATTTCCCTCGTACGCGGACCACGCGATTGCGCCCGCGGAGTCCACGAGCACGGCCTTTGTCGTGGTGGACCCCGCGTCGATGCCGAGAAAGCAGGGCCCCCGCGCGCGGGAAAGCTCGATCCTGCGGGCGCGCGCCCGGCCGTGTCTTTCCCGGAAGTCGGCAATCTCCGCGCTGCCGAGGAAGAGGGCGCGCAGCCGGCCGACGTCACGCGTCTCCGCGCGGCACAGGCTCTGCGCCCTGTCCCGCAGTTCCCGCAGGGACAGGGCCGCGTGACCGTGCGAGGCGATGGCCGCTCCCATTGCGACGAAGAGCTGCGCCTGCTCAGGCACGCGCACCTCGCTCGGCTTCAGGCCGAGGGTGGCCATGAACAGCCTCCGCGTTTCCGGCAGGAAGTGAAGCGGGCCGCCGAGGAAGGCAACCGTGCCCCGGATGGGCTTGCCGCAGGCCAGGCCGGAAATGGTCTGGTTGACGACCGCCTGCAGGATGCTTGCCGCGATATCCTCCCGCCGCGCCCCCTCGTTGATGAGAGGCTGCACGTCGGTCTTTGCGAACACTCCGCAGCGCGCCGCGATCGGGTAGATCGTTTCGTGGCCGCGCGCGAGCTCGTTCAGGCCTGCCGCGTCGGTGGAAAGGAGGGTCGCCATCTGGTCGATGAAGGCTCCCGTGCCTCCCGCGCAGGTCCCGTTCATGCGCTGCTCCAGGCCGCCGGCAAAATACGTGATCTTTGCGTCCTCCCCGCCGAGCTCTATGGCAACATCCGTGTCGGGGAGAAACCGGCGCACGGCCCGGGAGCCCGCGATGACCTCCTGAACGAACGGCAGCTCCAGCCACTGCGAAACGGAAAGCCCGCCTGAGCCTGTTACCGCCACTCTCACGTCGAGGTCCTGGCCGGGGGCGGCAAGAGCATCATGCGCCGCCTCGATCACCGCAAAGAGCGTGCCCCGGATATCGGCCTTGTGGCGCTCGTAGCTGCCATAGAGGAGCCGGTCGATCCGCGTCCAGGATCGCGAGCTTCACGGTGGTCGAGCCGACATCGATGCCGGCGCGCAGCGCCCCGGCGGAGCGTGTCACGATTCGACAGCCTCCCGACGCCAGTAATCCCTGCCCCCGCCTTCCCGGTTCATGAGCCGGAGCTCCACGAGGCAGCGGCGCAGCGTGGCAGTGTCGTCGCTGTAGCGCGAAAGTATCTCATTCACTTTTTTCTCGCTGTAACGGATACCGGGTTTGAAGTCCCGCAGCACGTGCCGCAGGAGCACGAGGAGTTTCTTCTCCTGCGAGGGAAACGCGGTAAACCTGCCGTCAGGCCCGGTAAAAGCGGCCAGGACCTTCCTGTCGAAGGTGCTCCGGTCGATGCCCTCCGCGAGCTCAGGCAGCCGCTCCGTCTTCAGCAGACGGCGGGCCATGTCGGAAAGCGCGTCCGGCTTCAGCGAATACACGCTGTAGTGACCTTCTGCCCGGGCGCTGACCAGGCCCGCGTCGGCGAGCCGGGACAGGTGGTGGGAGACCGTGGACTCCCCGAGACTGAGGAGCGCGGAAAGCTGTTCCACCGGGTAGGCCTGCTGGGCAAGAAGGCCGACGATCTTCAGCCTGCTCGGATCGGCGAGCGCGCGGAAGAAGCCGAGAAGCTCCCCGGCGCTTCCTTCCTGCGCAAGCAGGGGAGATGATTCTATGTGCATAGAATTGATTCTACATGCATCGAAATGGTTGTCAAGCACGCTCAATCAGGCTAATGTGCCTTCCGTGAATTGCCTCGTCATGGGCGGAGCCGGCATGCTGGGCTACGAGATCGTGCGCCAGCTCTGCGCCGCGGGCAGGCACGTGCGCGTCCTGGACCTGGCGCCAATCCCCGAGCCTCGCTGCGAGGGCTTCCTGGAGACGCGCATCGGGGACATCCGCAGCCTCCGCGACGTCGAGGAAGCATGCGCCGGGATGGATGTCGTGTTCCAGACTGCTGCCGCGGTCTGGGACGTGCGGACACCGCCGCGTTTGTACGAGGAGGTCAATGTCGGGGGCAATCGCCTGGTCATCGAGACCTGCCGGCGGCTGGGCGTGCCCCGGCTCATCTACACGAGCTCGATGGACGTCGTGGTCGACGGGAGGAAACCGATCGTCGATGGGGACGAGTCACTGCCGTACCCCGCGCGCATGCCACGTGACCCCTACAGCCGGACCAAGATTCTTGCTGAGCGGATGGTGCTCGAGGCGAACAGCCCGGGCCTTGCCACGTGCGCCCTGCGACCCGTGGGCATGTACGGCCCCCGGGACAAGTACCACCTGGGCAACATCATCGGCATGGCGAGGAAGGGAGTCTCGCTCAGGCTCGGCGATGGATCGGCGCGGTTCAGCCACGCATACTCGGAAAACGTGGCGCACGCGCACCTGCTTGCCGCGGCGAGCCTGCGACCGGGGTCGGTATCGGCGGGGCAGAGCTACTTCATCTGCGACCATTTTCCCGCGGACAACCTCTTCGATTTCATGGAGCCCTTCCTGCGCGAGCTGGGCCTGCCGGTACCCCGGCGCGCCATCCCGTATCGGCTGGCATATGCGCTTGCCGCGGTGGCCGAGATCGTGGCGCCGCGCTCCCGCTTCAACAGGTTTGCCGTGATCCAGACCTGCATCGACCACACGTTCGTGCACGCAAAAGCAGAGCGGGACCTGGGCTATCGGCCCATCGTGTCCCGCGAGGAGGCTTTCAGGCGCAGCCTTGCGTGGCTGAGGGACGGGGGAAGCGCGCCGTAGCCCTCCGCAGAAGATAAACCTTGTCGATTTCCGGCAGCACGCATTTCACGTCCAAACCGGCGATTCTTCGAACGGCATCTTCGCGGTCAACCGTGTTGAAGGCGAACATTCCGAAGTGATGGCACATGAGGAGCGGTATCCCCGCGCCCCGGCAAAGCCCCGCTGCTTCCTCCAGCGTGAAATTGCCGGCAATACCGCGCTCGCTCAAGAACGCGCTGCGCCCGTTGATCGGCAGAAGGGCCAGGTCGATGGCGCGCTTTCGAAGCGCCTCCTCCAGCCCGTCGTAGGGAATGCAGTCTCCCGAGTGATACAGGCGCACTCCGCCCAGGGTCAGGATGTAGCCGAGGTGAAGATGGTCTCCGCTCTCATTCACTGCCAGCGTTTCATGCGCGGAGGCAAGCGCTTCCACTTCAGCGCCGCCGGGAAGAGGCAGCGATTGCCCCGCGGCGAGTCCCTCCAGCCTCTCCTTCCGGATGCCCAGGCTCATCGCGTGCTTCAGCTCGGCACGCGGCACTATCATGCGGCAGTCCGGGCAGGCGGCCGCAATCGGGGGAAGCGTACCCGGGTCCATGTGATCTCCGTGCCGGTGGGTACAGAAAACCGCGTCAACGCCTCGAAGCTCTTCCGGCAGGATCGGCGGGGACATCATGCGCGTATGCGGAAACTCTTTTCCCTCGTACTTTTTTGCCAGCGAGTCGGAGAGGTAGGGATCGATGATGAAGAGCCGTTGGTTCCACCTCAGGGCGAACCCTGCCTGGCCCAGCCAGTGCAGCGCCACGGTCGAAGGCTCAGCCAGCGGACGCGCCAGCGCCTGCGCCAGCGGCTCTCCGAGCGGGAGGACTTCCACGAATCCGCCGGGTACGGGAATACCCGTTCGGGGAATACCCCGTACGTCGGCGCCCACGCCCCGTCTCACTCTCCCCGCCAGCGTCCGCGAAGGAGGACAGGGCTCATGTCGAGATCGTTGACAACGTACCACGTGCGGCCCAGCGTGACCTCGGGATGGATCTCGTCGTGCTCGGGGGCGATAAAGACGTCGTCGTACCGGGGAGGACGCTTCAACGTCAGCACGTGATGGTAGGTCTTTCCGTCCTTTCTGAACCACTCCTCCCAGATCAGCTCCTCCAGCAGGGACTTTCTCGGCACCGCATGGACAATGCGGCCGAGCGGGGGGGCATCGCGCACGATCCACTCATGGTGATCATACACGCGGGCATTGCCGCGCGTGAAACGCTTCTCGAACAGCTCGGAGAAATCGAGCTGCAGGAGAGGGAAGGCCTGCGCCACTCCCCGCGCCTTCAGCGTGTCGATGAGATTCGCCATGAGGCCAGTATAGCGCGGCCGTCTCGGCGACGTAAGCCGCCGCACAAGCGCCGCCGCGGACTACCGCGGCGCAGACTCGTCCTGTATACTGGACGCCTATGACGCACACCAGCGAGAAGGTCCTCGATTCCGCCCGGAAGCTCCGCGACCACGCAGCGGAAACCCTTTCCACCATCGTCAGGATTCCCTCTTTCAGCGGGAAGGAGGAATCCGTGTGCCGGAAGATCGCCGCCCTGTGCACCGAGGCGGGCTTCGACGAGGTGAAATTCGACGGCCTGGGGAGCGTGATTGCGCGCGTGGGCCGGGGCCCCCGCAAGCTGGCCATCGACGCGCACGTGGACACGGTAGGAGTGGGGGACCCGGCGGGCTGGGAGACCGACCCGTTCTCCGGCCTGATCGGGGACGGCCTGGTGCGGGGCCGGGGAACCGCCGACCAGAAGGGCGGCGCCGCCGCCATGATAACGGCCGGCGCGATACTGAAGCAGCTGCACTACGACGGCGAGTTCAGCGTGTACTTCACCTTCACCGTGCTGGAGGAGGACTGCGACGGTCTCTGCTGGATGTACCTTATCGAGAAAGAGGGCCTGGTTCCCGAGTTCGCGGTGTCCACCGAGCCCACGAGCTGCCGGCTGTATCGAGGCCACAGGGGCAGAATGGAGATCGAAGCCACCGTGCGCGGCGTCTCGGCGCACGGCAGCGCCCCCGAGCGCGGGGTGAGCGCGGCGTACAAGGCGGCCCGCGCGGCGCTGGCCGTGGAGAAAATGAACACCCGGCTTGCCAGCGATGATTTCCTCGGCAAGGGCACGGTCGTCGTGTCGAGAATCACCGTGCAGGGCCCCAGCCAATGCGCCGTCCCCGACCAGGGCTCACTCTATCTGGACCGACGGCTGACGTGGGGCGAGACTGCGGAAAGCGCGCTCGAACAGGTACGCCAGGCCATGGGAAAAGACGCGGAGAAGGTGACAATGCCGCAGTATGAGGGCAAGGGGTGGAATGGAGCCCGGTACACGCAGGACCTGTACTTTCCCACATGGAAGATTCCGGAGGACCACCCCCTCTTCAAAGGCGGCAAGGAGGCCTGCCAGGCGCTTTTCGGCCGGCTTCCCGAAACCGGGAAATGGACATTCAGCACGAACTGCGTGGCCATCTGCGGCGCGCATGGCATCCCGTGCATCGGCTTCGGTCCCGGCGACGAGGACAAGGCGCACGCGCCCAATGAGCACACGAGGATCGAGGACCTCGTGACCTGCAGTGCTTTTTACGCGATGCTTCCTCTGGCGCTGGAGAAAAAAGAGAAGGCCTGAAAGCTCTGCGCCTGCGCGCCCCGGGACCGTCTATCGGGCGGCCTGGCGCGCCACGTCCTCCCAGACTGCCCGGGGAAGCGGGTGCAGCCCGGGCTTCTGCGCGCGCGCCTCATCCGAGAACACATACCGCAGACCTGCCAGCATGGCCGCCATGGTGATGTCGAACGAGTTCAATGTGTCACCCTGCCCGGCCGTGAGGTTGGCCATGGAGCCGCCGGCGAAAAGGTACACGGTCTTCCCTCCCCGCTGCGCTTCCTCCACAAAGGGAATCACTTCCCGCAGGCTGCCCAGGGCAGCCGTCTCGATCTCATCCGCCGTATGCCCCACGTTCATGAGAATGCAGCCGTCCGCGAGCCGTTCGAAATGCCGCGCGTTCAGCACGTGACGGGCGCCCGTGGCGGTGACGATCACGTCCGCTCCCGGCACCAGCTCCTCCAGCGGCCCGGTGGGAAAACCGTCATAGCGCGCGCTCAGGGCCCGGGCAGGATCCCTTTCCGTGACCCTCACCGTGCCGCCCAACCCGCGTGCGGTGAGCGCCACTCCCTGGCCGACCGGCCCGTACCCGACGACGAGGACGTTTTTCCTGTGCAGGCTGAGCTGGGTGCACTGGGTGAATGCCTGCCAGGCGCTTTGACCCACGAGGTACCTGTTGTGGAGCCCTTCCTTGATGGGCACATCGTCGCAGTTGAAGATCGGATAGCGCGGCACCTGCCCGGCCGCGGCCAGCCCGGCCAGCCGGGAAATCCCCGAGCCGGTGGATTCCATCCCCGCAGCTACCTGGACGTCGGCCCTGCCGGTCATCGCGGCCGCGGACAGGCTCGCGCCCATCTCGAACAGGTGGGTCGGCGCCCAGGCCAGGGCTCTCCGCTCTGCCTCTGCCATGTCCGTCCCGGACATGCCCCTCCACGCGGGGCACACGGCGCCCCTGGCGCCGAGCCATTCGACCACCTCGTCCCGGACCGTGGAGGGATTGCAGGTGGTGAGGAAGACGGCCGCGCCGTGCTGGAGAATGGCCTCCAGCGCGGAGACCACTTTCGGCTCCAGGTGGATGGAGCAGGCCAGCCGCACGCCGTCCAGCCGGGGCAGAGCGTCGCACTGCGCGCGGGTGAGGGGCATGTGCCGGCGGATCCAGGAAAGATTCTGATCGGTCATGGTGCCGGGGATTCCGCGCCGACGTACCCGGCGGATTTTGTATCGATCATATGTAAGTCTTGTGATAGTACTTTGATTTCAGGACGTCAATGAGGAGGAAAAGCGCATGGAAGGCAGGAATGAGTTCCTTCGAAAGTACGGCCCCTGGGCCCTGGTGGCAGGCGGCTCCGAGGGTCTGGGAGCGGCTTTTTCGGAGGAGCTTGCCGGACGGGGCCTGAACCTCTTCATCCTGTCGCGGCGGCCCGGACCGTTGGAGGAAACCGCGGCCCGGCTGCGCGCGGCGCACGGCGTGCAGGTCCGCACGCTGAGTCTCGACATGGCGGATCCGGGGACGCTCGCCGCCGTGGAACGGGAAACGGCCGGGTACGAGATCGGCCTTCTTGTCTGCAATGCGGCCATCGCCTACACGGGCCCGTTCCTCCGGCCGGAGTTCGACGAGTACCAGCGCATCCTGGACGTCAATTGCCGGTGCACCCTCGGGCTGATCCACGCGCAGGGAAGGATCATGGCGGCGCGCCACAGGGGCGGGATCGTCGTGATGTCCAGCCTGGCCGCGTTCCAGGGCTCGCCCATGGTGGCAGTCTACGGCGCGACAAAAGCATTCCTGGTCACATTGGCCGAAGCTCTTTCCGATGAGCTCAAGCCCGACGGCGTGGACGTGTGCGCGTGCTGTCCGGCGGTCGTGCTCACCCCCAATTTCCTTACCGACGGCCATGCGGCGGACGGACCCACGCCCCTGTCCCTCGAACCGGCGTACGTGGCCCGGGCAACGATCAGGGAGCTGGGCAGGAAGACCATCGTCATACCCAGCGCCATCAGCAAGCTGGCGCATTTCATGATGGGAAGACTCATGCCCCGCCGGACAACCGTGCGGTTGCTGGGGCGCAGCACACGGGCCATGTATCGGGAGAAGGCAAAATGAGCAGTCTCCTTTTGAAGAATTGCTTCCACATCCAGCCGTCCGCCGCGGAGGAGGGCGTGAGCGGCGCGGATATCCTCATCGAGGGGGAAACGATCAGCAGGATCGGCCGCGGCCTCACCGCGCCCGGCGGGCCCCGCGTGATCGACTGCTCCCATCACGTCGTGGTCCCGGGCTTCGTGAACACTCATCATCACTTCTTCCAGACACTCACGCGCAACCTCCCGGGCGCCCAGAACGCGAAGCTCTTCGACTGGCTGGTCTACCTCTACGAGATCTGGAAGAACATCGACGAGGAGGCGATATACTATTCATCCCTCCTGGCCATGGGAGAGCTCCTGAAGACCGGCTGCACCTGCTCGACGGACCACCTGTACCTCTATCCGCGGGGTGTCGGCGGCAGCTTCATGGCGCGGCAGTTCGAGGCCGCGGATACGCTGGGCATGCGCTTCTCGCCGTCCCGGGGCTCGATGTCGCTCAGCAGGAAGGACGGCGGACTGCCGCCGGACACCGTCGTGCAGGACGAGGACGAGATACTCGCCGACAGCGAACGCGTGATCGGCAGGTTCCACGACCCGGCTCCCCGCGCAATGCGGAAAGTGGTCCTCGCTCCCTGCAGCCCGTTCTCGGTGAGCGAGAGCCTGATGCGGGAGACCGCCCGGCTTGCCCGCAGGCACGGGGTGAGGCTGCACACGCACCTCGCCGAGACGGCCGACGAGGACGCGTACTGCCTGGCCACCTACGGGGTCAGGCCTGTCGAGCTGATGGAGCGGTGCGAGTTCATCGGCCCGGACGTTTTCTACGCGCACGGCATCTTCTTCAATGATAGAGAGCTGGAAAGCCTGCGCGCGCGCGGCGCCCAGGTGGCCCACTGCCCCTCCTCCAACATGCGGCTCGGATCCGGCATCTGCCGGGTGCGCGACATGCTGGACGCCGGCATCCCGGTGTCCCTTGCCGTGGACGGCTCGGCGTCCAACGATTCCTCGGACTTCCTCGGCGAGATGCGTCACGCCCTACTTCTCCAGCGCGTGTCCCGGGGAAGCGGCGCCCTGCACGCGCGGGAGGTCCTGCAGATGGCCACGGAGACCGGCGCCGCTGTTCTCGGATTCGAGGGCATCGGCAGGATCCAGGAGGGATACGCGGCCGACATCGCCCTGTTCAACGTGGACAGGCTGGAGTACTGCGGGAGCCTCTCAGACCCGTTTGCCGCGCTCATCTTCGCCGGCTTCGACCACGGCACCGAGTACACGATCTGCAACGGCAGGGTCGTGGTGGACAAGGGAAGGCTCACCGGTATCCAGGAAGAGACATTGATCAGGGAGGCCAATCGGATCGCCGCGCGTCTGGCTCGCGCCTGATGCGCGGGTTGTGCTACAATCGAGAGCATGAAAAAGCGAATCATTCCTGTTGTCCTCGCGTGCCTTCTCTGTTCCGTGCCTCTCTTTGCTGAAGCGAAGCTCGGCTCCGTGAAGTCCTTTTCCGGCGATGTCACGATCGACGCGTTCGGCAAGGGCACGTTCATCAGGGTCATCGTGGGCGATGCGCTCTACGCATCCACCGTGCTCAAGTCAGGGCCCGATGGACGTGCCACCCTCGAGGTGCAGGGCACGAGGAAAGAGATCCCGCCGGGCGCCCGGGTGCGAATCTCGGACCTCCTCTCAGCGAGCGCGAAGAAGGGCGGGCTGGCGTGGTTCGCCGCTGTCGGAAAGCTGATCAAGTCCTTCTCCGAAGCATCGCAGGCAAAGGAAGAGGACCTTGTCATGGGCAGCAGGGCCGCGGAGGCAGCCCCCAAAGACAGAGAGACAGGCATGGAATGGGAGGGAGACACCGATGCGTCGTCGATCCTTCCGGACGTCCGGAAGACCATCGATGCCGGGGACTTCAATGCAGCCCTTCAGAAGCTCGGCAAGGCGGAGGCGCCGTCTGATCCCGCGCTCGCTTTCGAGCTCCTGTACTGGAAGGGATTCTGCTACTTCCAGCTCGAGGATTACCCCGACGCGACAGCGTGCTTTTCCGACGCCTACGCGCGCATGGGCGCCTCGCGCAGTGCGGTGAGCCCGGACCAGCGGAGCTTCCTCCTCTTTCAGCTTGGTTCCTCGTACTTCTTCCTTGGAAAGGAAAAGGAGGCTGTTCCCGTCCTGTCCGAGTACCTGGCGGACAATGCCGACGCGCCGCTTGCCCCGTACGCGACACTCCTGCTCGCCCAGTCACTGGCCGCCTCCGGAGACGGAAGCCGCGCCCGGTCCCTGGCGAGCGCCGCGGCAAAGAAGTACAAGGGAACCGATCTCGAGAGCGAGTTCGCTTCCCTTCAGAAATGAGTCCGCGCCGCATCGGCAGGTACGCTCTTCTGCTCCTTGCCGGACTGGGACTGGGCGCTCTTGTCTTCGGCGGGGAGAATTTCCTGGAGCGCTTCTTCATCGATCTGCGCTTTTTCATCGTCTCGTCGCTCAACGTGCAGGAGACGGCTTCGAACCAGATCGCCGTCATCAGGATCGACCTCCGCTCTGAGAGCGCGCTCGCGCTTCCGTTCGGCCCGAAGTGGCGCTCACAGTATCCCGCGTTCCTCCAGAAGGTGAACGAGGCGGGGGCTTCCCTCGTCGTTTTCGATTCGATGTTCCTCGACAGTGAGCCCCGGTGGGACCCGCCGCTCGCGGCCGCGCTCGCCCGCGCGGGCAATGCCATTGCGGGAGAGGACGGCTCCCGGCCCACGCAGGAGGCCCTCCGCGGCTCATTCCTCGCCCTCGGCAATCTCAATATCAAGCCGCTGGGCGGCAAGCCGCGGTTCGTCCGCGCCGGCGCTGCCGGGGGCGCTGGCGCCCCTCTCCGTGCTCGCCGCGGAGGAATACGTGAAACGCACCGGCGCCGCGTTCGAGGAGGTCGGACAGAGCGGGGCAGGTTTCTGGATCAACTACCGGGAGCCGCCCGGGTATTTTCCCTCCTTCTCCTTTGTCGATGTCATGAATGCGCAGGGGGGAAGGCTCGCGGACGCCGCGCAGACTCCGCTCTCGGTCCTGACAGGCAGGATCGTTTTCATCGGGCTGGACGACACGACGAGCAAGAGCGACCGTTTCAGGTTCCCGAATACGTGGGGCCGTGACTACCCGGGCGTGCTGGCCCACGCGTATGCAACGGACACGATCCTGCGTGACAGACCCGTGCTGAGAGCGTCGCCCTGGGTCGATGCCGGCATCACTCTCGGTTTCCTCGTTGTCCTGCTCTTTCTGCTCGAGATGCGCGCGAGAAAAACGCGGGCGTTCCTTCTCATCATCCTGCCGCTCGCCGTGTTTCTTCTCTACGTCGTGCTGCTCTCCGGGCTCAACCTCTGGCCCGGTTATGCTCCGATCTTTGCCGCCTTCTGGTCGGTTCTTCTCCTGCACTGGGCGCTGCTCCGCATCTCCCTCGTTTCCAGCCTGAGCCGGGCCATGGGATTCGACGCGCGCCTGATGGACGCTTTCCGCAGGGAGAGCGCCCGCGCGGGCGGGCCTGTCCGCAAGGAGGTGGCAATCCTGATTGCCGATGTCCGCGACTATACGCGCTATGTCTCGGGCACGGATCCCGTGGCTGTGTCCCATGTCATGGCGGAATACATGGAAGCGATGGAGCGTTGCATCACGGCGCGCGGCGGGTACATCAACAAGTACGTGGGGGACGAAATAATCGCGGTGTTCGGGTTCCCGCTTGCGGCGGAGCAGTGCGTCCAGCGGGCGGCACAAGCCGCCATCGCCATGCAGGACGATCTTTCCCGGCTCGTCGTCTCATGGAAGGAGCGGGGTCTGCCCAGCATAGAGCGGATCGGCATCGGCATCGACACGGGAGTAGTGGTGTTCGCCGAAGTGGGGGGAAGAACCAAGAGTCAGTTCGACATCATCGGGGACTGCATAAACGGCGCATCGCGCATCGAGCATCTCACCAAGGAGCTCCGCAGGGCCCTGCTCATCTCGGAAGAAGCCTACGATGCCCTGGAAAGCGACGACAGTCTGTCCGGGTCGTTCGAGCTCGTGAAATCCGTCGTGGTGCGAGGGCAGGGAGAAAGGAAGATTTTCGGTCTCGTGCGCTGAACCGGCCGGACTTCAGGACCTGTCCACCTTCAACGTCAGGGTCGCCCGCTCCGATTCGACGAAACCCAGCTTGCGCCAGGACCCCATGGCCTTCCGGCCGGCGTGACTCACCTCCAGTCGAAGGGCGACGCACTCCTGGGGCGCCACCTTTTTCAGGAGCGTGATGAAATCTTCCGCAATGCCCTGCTCCCGATGATCAGGGGAAACGTACAGCTCGTCGATCACGACCAGCACGCCGCCGTACGTGTTGCTCCAGCGCGGGATCAGAATGCAGTACCCGACCAGGCATTCTTCCCTCTCGAAGACGAGGATGGTGCCCTTGTCCTTGTGATGCTGGAGCTCCCGCACCGTGGACAGGAGCTGCGCGGGGCTGATTTCCATTCCCGGCAGCTCCTCCCGGTGGCGGCGCGCCGCGAGGTGAAGGAAACCGGGGACATCGGGAGGGGTGATTGCACGATAGGTCGCCTTGGGCGTGACCAGGGTATAGTCGAGCACTTCCGTCACGTCTCCGCCGGGGCGGGCGGTTCCTGCTCTTCCAGGGAGCGATAGGCTACTTTTCCCACCAGGGTCAGGGGCAAACGCTCGCGGAACTCGATGCAGCGCGGGCAGGAGTGGGGCATCAGCTCTTTCCGGCAGAGCTCGATCAGCTCCTTTTCCAGATCCGGGCCGGCCTGCCATCCCTCATTCAGCGTCACGAACCCCTTGGGCACCTGGACCTTGGTGGGGTGGGAAACGCCGACGACGCAGGAGAGACGCA
Source organism: uncultured Spirochaetota bacterium (assembly GCA_963734545.1). GTDB lineage: Bacteria > Spirochaetota > Spirochaetia > SZUA-6 > Fen-1364 > Fen-1364. The sequence continues at coordinate 418,970 of CAVTHO010000006.1, forward strand.
CCGCGGGATGCTTGTTCAGGACGTCTTCGATCTGGGTGGGGTACACGCTGATACCGGATGACTTGATGATCCTCTTCATGCGCAGCTTGAAATAGAAGAATCCATCCGGGTCCATGTATCCCAGGTCCCCGGTGTGCAGCCAGAGACGACCATCCTCGTGCAGGCGGAGGGACGCCGCCGTCTCCTGCGGATCGTCGAGGTAGCCCAGCATCAGCGTGGGGCCGCTCACGCAGATCTCCCCTTCCTGGTTCGGGTCCGCCTCCACGGTGGTGTCAAGGCGCACCACTTTTCCCAGCATGTCCGGGTAGGGGACCCCCATACTCCCCTCCCGATAGTGGTCACGCGGCATCAGGATATTGGCAGTAACGGACTCGGTGAGCCCGTATCCTTCCCGCAGCGGTGTCGTTCCCCCGTTCTTCCGCACCACCGCTTCGAATCGATCCTTTGTCTGCCGGCTGAGGGTGTCCCCGCCGCAGAACAGACCCTTGAAGCTTGCCAGGCGTGTGCGATTGAATGCCCGGTTTGCCGAAAGGGCATCGAACAGGGTCGGGACGCCCGCCAGGTACGCGGGTTTGAACTTGTTCACCAGCCCTGCAAGTGCGTTCGCATTGAAACGCGGGACCAGGATGCAGGTCCCCCCGTGGATCAGCATGGCGTGGATGCCGACCGCCAGGCCGAATCCATGAAACATCGGCAGGATGGAAAGCATCGAATCACCGGGGAGGATGGGTCCCCCTGCCGCGTTGGTCTGGATGGCCAGGGCGTTGCAGTTGCGGCTGGTCAGCATGATGGCTTTGGAAGCGCCCGTGGTGCCTCCGCTGAAAAGGAAAAGGGCCAGCTCCGTCTGTGACAACGGGTCCGGACGATCGAGCTCGGGCGCCGCGGCGGCTTTTTTCTCGAGGTCCTTCCAGGTCAGGAGGCCGGGGTCCGGCGCGATCTTCGCGGTCTTGCGGCCTTCAGTCAGTGAATAGCCGAACGAGAGCAGCGGTCCCATGAATTCATTGGCCCTGCACAGAACGGTCCGCCTGATCGGGCTCTGTCCCTTCACCTCGGCAAAACGGGGGTAGAACGAATCCAGTGTGACCGCCCAGGTGCACGAAGTCTGCCGGGCGTGGGCGCGGATCTCCGCGGGGGCGGAAAGCGGGTGGATCATTGCCGGGACAGCCCCCAGACGATTCAGCGCGTAGAACACGATCACCGCCTGGGGAATATTCGGCATGCACACAAGGACATGGTCTCCCGGGCGAAGTCCTTCCGCGCCGAGCCCGCGGCTGATCCGGCAGATATGGCGATCCAGCTCGGCATAGGTCATGCGCCGGCCCATGAACACCAGGGCGGTCACCGTGGGGACGGTGGAGGCCATGCGGCGGCAGGCGCCGTACATCGAGAGCTCCGGATAGCTGAGGGTGGCCGGGATGTCCCCATAGAACCGGAGCCAGGGTTTTGTCTCGTACATGCGCTATTCCTTCAACATCAATTCCCCGAGGAGCGCGGGGCTGATCTCCGGCATTCTCTCCAGCTGCTCGGGGTTCTCCACGAAACCGCGGAACAGGTCGATTGCCCGGCCGCAGTAGATCCCGTCTGCCATGCGATCGTCGTATGTGAAGGTCACTTTCACACGGTCCCGCTTCTGTACGGACCCGTCCTCCGCAGGAACGTATTCCCTGCGGATCTTTCCCAGGGCAATGAAGAGGCCGCAGGTACCGATGTTGAAGTTGTGGTGAAGAGGCGCGTCGATGCCGACGCTTCCCACGTTGGTAAAGAAAATGGTGGCATAGAACGGCAATGACTTGATGAAAGAGCCGGAGAGCATGTTGTGGTAGTCCAGGAACCGGATGCCCCAGATCACCAGGCGGATCATCCATCGCGGCAGCTTCATCAGGAGGGCATTGATGTCGTCTCCCTCGTTCCCCTCGTCACTTTTGCCTCGGCTGACATGCGCCGTCACCTTTGCGGAAAGCGTCTCCAGGGTTTCGTTCGGGGCGAACGGGATGGTGATGTTGATCTCCCCGCCCTCATCGGTGAGCTGCTTCTTGGCAACGAAATTGAACACGATCTGGTTCCGCTGGTAATAGTTCAACCCGGAGATGAAGCGGTTCATCTTCGGCCGGAGCGCCACGGTCCTGACTGCCGCGCAGAGAAACAGGTGGAAGAAACTGATCCTTCCGCCGCTGCGGCCGTTTTCTCCGTTATGCTTCCTCACGTACTCCAGGGCACGTGTCACGTCGAAATCCTGCTCGAAATAGATGCTTGCATCGGTTCGGACAGGCATCAGGTAGGGCAGGATGCGGGTAAAATGCGACAGGTTTCCCAGGTACGTTCCATCGGGGCGTGATTTCTTCAGCATAGGGTGCCTCAGTATACACGGGTTCTCTGAAAATCGGAATCGATTTTTCAGCCAAAGAATTGCTCCCATTCCAGGCTTCTGGCCATGGCCAGGCCGACCTTCGATGGATCAGACGGCACCTGCTCCGACCGTATCTCGTCTCTGCGGCGCCGTATCCGCTCCAGCAGGATCAGGTCGTCAATCGAAACGATTGCCGCGATCTTTCTGCCTCGGCGCGTAATCAGCACCGGATTGCTTCCGAATGCCGCGCGATTGACAATCTGCGAGAGGCCGCGGCGAAGCTCCTCTGTGCTCACGACGGGTGGAGTACTGGGACGGATAAAGTCACCGAGCTGGGCTGCCATATGACAAGGTACAGCCGGAAACTGCCGCGCACTTGCGCGAGGGAGGGGCGGAACGACTCACGCGAACCTCTGAAAACGTACAATACCACGGGTTCGCGCTCACATGATTCGCACACGCCGCGGCCGGTTCATGCCTGCGGCGCTGTCAACCCACTTGTCCTCTCGTTTGGAGAGCCCGTACAATCAGCCAATGATCCAGGAAATCCTGCGCCCCCGTACCGTCCAGGAGGCGGTTCGGGCCAAATCAAGAGCGGGCGCCGCCTATCTGGGCGGGGGGACATGGCTCAATGCGATCCAATCCGACGAGCCTGCCACGCTGATTTCACTCGAGAACCTCGGACTGGGCGCCATCGAGACCGCGCGGGATCGCTGTACCATCGGCGCGACGGCGAGCCTGCAGGAGATTGTCGATGCGGCGGCTGTGCCGCCGGCCGTGCGCGCGGCAGCTGCCCTGACCAGCTCGCGCCCGGTTCGGAATATGCGGACGATCGGCGGAGAGCTCGGACAGTGTGCGCCGGATTCCGCCCTTGTCCCTGTTCTGATAGCACTGAGCGCCGAGGTCGCCCTGGCCGGGAAGAGGAAGCCATATCCGATCGAGCAGTACTGCAAGGAGCGCCCCGCAGACCTGATTCTCTCCGTTTCGATGCCCCTGCTCCCGTGCGCAGTCAAGGCTGTCTCCCGGACCTCTCACAGCCCCAGGTCGCTCGTCGTGGCGGTGAGCTTCCGGGATTGCGCGCCCGCGTTCACTGGAGTCCGTGTCGTCGTGAGCGACTGCCGCGGGCAGCGCGTGCGGCTTCAGGAGGTGGAGCGCGCGCTGGAGGGAAGCGCGCTGCCCGCGAAGAGCCGGGTCGAGGAATGGGTCGGCACGGCCTTTGCGCCGGCGGCCGATATCCACGCCTCCTCCGCGTACAAGCGCTACATGGCCGGCATCCTGGTTGCGGACGCGCTCCACGCCATCGCATCCGGAAAGGACGCGCCATGAGGGTCTCCTTTGTCCTGAACGGCGTGCCGCGCGAGGTGACTGCGGAGCCCGGCGAGACTCTGCAGGAGCTTCTCCAGCGTCTCGGTATCCACTCTGTGCGAAGGGCGGACGACCGCGAAGGTTTTGCCGGCAGCGATACGGTCCTGCTCGATGGCAGGGCGGTCCTGGCCGGTCTCATGCATCCCTGCCAGGCCGAGGGCCGCTCGATCGAAACCATCGAGAGCCTCATGCAGAACGGCCGTCTCTCCGCGCTGCAGGGGGCGATGCTGGACGCCGGCGTGGTGCAATCCGCGTTCAACAGCCCGGCGGCAGCGCTCCTCATCGAGGAGCTGCTCAGAAGGACGCCCGCGCCCACCGCGGACGACGTGCGGGACGCTCTCTCGGGTCTGTTCAGCCGCGCGACCGGCTACCAGCAGTTCTTTCTCGCCGTGGAGCTCGCCCGCGGGCGGAGGAACGATCCTTCCTTCACCCTGCCCGTTGCCGAGCAATTCCGGGACGACCTTCGGGTCATCGGCAAGTCGCACAGGCGCGTGGACGGCGTGAAGCTCGTTGCGGGGATGAAGGCCTACGTGGAAGACAGGGTCGAGCCGGGGAGCTGCGTGCTGGCCATGCTGCGCAGTCCCCACGCGCACGCGCGCATCGCGCACATCGACATCTCCGCGGCCGCGGCGATGCCGGGGGTGGTTGCCATCATTACCCATGAGAACTGCCCTGATTTTCTCTACACCCAGGCCGGCCAGGGATTCCCCGAGCCCTCACCGTACGACTTCAGGATGTTCGGCAAGGTGGTGCGGCACGTGGGGGACAGGGTCGCCGCGGTCGTGGCAGAGGACGCGCGGACCGCCGCGGAGGCGGTGAAGCGCATCGTGGTGCGCTACGACGTGCTGCCCGCCGTGCTTTCACTGGACGAGGCGGCAGCGGCGAACGCTCCGGCCGTGCACGGCGACCAGCTCGAGCGGATCGTCTACCAGTTCCCCATCGGGGCTGACGCGCGGAGAAACCTGGCAGCGAGCGCGTCAGGCTCCATCGGAGACGTTGATCGTGGATTCGCGGAGGCGGATGCAGTGGTGGAGCGTACGTACACCACGAGCAGGGTGCAGTGCACTCCGCTCGAGCCGCACGTCGTGTACACGAAGATGGACGGAGATCGGCTGGTCATCCACGCCTCGACGCAGGTCCCCTGGCACGTGCGCAGGATCGTTGCCCGGGTGCTGGGCATGAAAGAGAACCGGATCCGCGTGATCAAGGAGCGGATGGGGGGAGGGTACGGAACCAAGCAGGACGTTCTCCTGGAGGACGTCTGCGCATGGGCAACCCTTCAGACCGGTCGGGCCGTGTTCTACAAGTTCTCGCGTGAAGAGGAGTTCATCGCCTCGACCAACCGCCATCCCATGCGGTTCACCGTGAAGATGGGAGCAAAGAAGGACGGGAGGCTGACGGCCATCCGCATGACCGGGGACGCCGATACGGGCGCCTTCGGAAATCACGCGCTCACCGTGCCCATGAACGCCTGCTCCAAGTCGCTGCCCCTGTTTCGATGCGACAATGTCTCATTCGAGGTCAGGGCCTGGTACACCAACCACGTGCAGTCGGGCGCGTATCAGGGCTACGGGGCGCCGCAGGGATCCTTTGCCGTGCAGATGGCCGCAGCCGAGCTGGCAGCAGAGCTCGGGATGGATCAGCTCGAGTTCCTGGAAAAGAACATGGTGAGGGAAGGGGACGCGCCGGAGATCCTGAAGAGCCTCGGGGAAGGCCGTCCCGGCGCCGCCACAAAAGTGCGAAGCTGCGGGCTGGAAAAGGCGATTGCCGAAGGCCGCGCGAGCATCGAGTGGGGGCGGCCTGCAGAGCATCCCGATCCGGAATCCGCGGAGTACCGCGGCAGTGACGTGAAGCTCGGCAAGGGGGCCGTGATCATCCAGCAGGGCTCCGGCCTTCCCGGGCTGGACCAGTCCGTTGTCAATGTGAAGCTTCTGTCCGACGGTACATTCATGGTGCACTCCGGCGGCGCGGACCTGGGCACGGGACTGGATACCGCGCTCGCCAAGATCGTTGCGGAAACGCTCTGCTGCGACATGGGCAGCGTGGCGGTCATTACCGGGGACACGGATATCACGCCGTTCGACAAGGGTGCCTATGCATCCAGCGGCACGTACTTCACAGGCAATGCGGCGCTCAAAGCGGCCGAGGCGCTTTCCGCGAAGCTGCTGGACGCTGCTGCCGGAATATTGAAGGAACCGCGGGAAGACCTGGCGCTCGCGCATCCAGGCAAGGTTGCGGGCAGGCGCGGCAGCGTGGACTACGCGGCCATCGCGCGTGAGCGCCAGACAGGGGAGGGCGGGGGCGAGCTCATGGGAAGCGCCACGTTCACCACGGATGACGCGGCGTTCCCCTACGCGGCGCATTTCTGCAGGGTGGGGGTCAACACCCGGACCGGCGCGATCGAGGTGCGGAGCTACCATGCCGTGCACGACTGCGGGACGCCGATCAACCCCGAGCTCGCCGTCGGCCAGGTCTACGGCGGCATTCTCAAATCCATCGGCCACGCGCTCTACGAGGAGATGATCTTCGACGCCGAAGGGCGCTGCCTCACTACGGGGCTTGCCGCCTACGGCGCCCCCATGATACAGGAGCTTCCGCGCGACCTGAGGGTCCGGCTCGTCCAGACCGACGATCCCTTCGGCCCCTTCGGAGGGAAAAGCGTCGCGGAGATCAGCGTCAACGGCGCGGCACCCGTTCTGGCAATCGCCATCCACGATGCCGTGGGCGTCTGGGTGCGCGACTGGCCCCTGACGCCGGAAAAGATATTGAAGCAGCTCGGGAGGTTCTGATGCCGGTGATCACAGCGCACGACATCCAGCGGATGATCGACGGTCTGGCCCCCAAGGCGCTCGCCGCCCTGCGGGACAGGGACTTCCTGCTCACGTGGGACAAGGGCAGGGACGAGCTGGAGGCTGTTCTCCGGTGCGCCGAAATACTGAAAGCGCTGCGCACCGCGGGCATATCAGCCCGGGTCTGGGACTCGGGGCTGGCCGTGTCCCAGTTCCGGGACAATTCCACCCGCACCCGGTTCAGCTTCGCCTCCGCGTGCAACCTGCTGGGTCTTACCGTCTCCGACCTGGACGAGGGCAAGTCCCAGGTGGCGCACGGAGAAACGGTCCGTGAGACCTCGAACATGATCTCCTTCATGGCGGACGTCATCGGGATCAGGGACGACATGTACATCGGCAAGGGCCACACGTACATGAAGGCGGTTGCGGAGGCGGTTGACCAGGGCTTCCGGGACGGAGTCCTGGAACAGCGTCCCACCGTTGTCAACCTGCAGTGCGACATCGACCACCCCACGCAGAGCATGTCCGACCTGCTTCACCTCGTCACTGAGCTCGGCGGCGTGGAGAAGCTCAAGGGGAAAAAGGTTGCCATGACCTGGGCCTACTCGCCCTCCTACGGAAAACCCCTCTCGGTCCCGCAGGGAGTGATCGGGCTGTTCACCCGGTTCGGCATGGATGTGAGCCTCGCGTATCCCGAGGGATACACTCTCATGCCCGAGGTCGTGGAAAAGGCGCACGCCTTTGCCCGGGAGTCGGGGGGAGGATTCCGCATCTGTGGTTCCATGGCCGAGGCATTCGAAGGAGCGCACGTGGTCTACCCCAAGAGCTGGGCGCCCTTTTCGGTGATGGAAGAGCGCACGGCCATCGTGGGGACAGGGGACAAGCGGAAGCTGGAAGAGCTGGAAAAGCGATGCCTGCAGAACAACGCGCAGTTCCAGGACTGGGAGTGCACGGAGAAGCTGATGGAGCGGACCAGTGACGCCCTCTACCTGCACTGCCTGCCCGCGGACATCACCGGCGTGAGCTGTGACCACGGGGAAGTGGCGGCCGGCGTTTTCGATCGATTCAGGACCCCGCTCTATCGGCAGGCCGGCTGGAAACCGTACATCATTGCCGCCATGATATTTGTTTCCCGGATGGCTGATCCCCGCAAGACGCTCTCCGCGCTTCTCGACCGGGCGCAGAGCCGGATCATCTAGGATCCGGAGATATGCACCAGAAGGTGCTTTTTCTGGACGCGCAGACCGGTTTCTACAAGGTCCGCCGCTACGAGGTGGGACGCTTCTTCGGTCCGGTGGACCTGGGTCTCCACCTCTCCTCGAAGAGCCAGTCCATCAATATCGGTGTCGGCCTCCTGGCCGGTTCGATTTTCCCCGGCTCCAACAGGTTGTTCGTCACCGGGTTTTCCCCCTGCTGGCGCGGCTTCTACATCTCTTCCATGGGCGGGGCAGGGCTGGTCTTCGACAACCTCGGCCTGAACATGGTGAGCATTCTCGGCAAGGCGCCCGTGCCCTCGATTCTCTATCTCAACAGGTCACACGGGGAGGAGGTGGAGGTCGAGGTGGTCCCCGTGGACCTGGCGCGCATCTGGGAGCAGGGCAGGGGCGGCGCGTACGCGCTCATGGACCATGTCTACCAGCTCTTTGCCGGCCGCTACGCCACGGACCCGCGCGTGCTCGCCGTCGGCCCCGCCGCCCTGGCCACCGACATGGGGGGCATCCTGTCCGTGCCGATCTCCCAGGGCAGGCTCAGCGACGTGGATACGTGGGCCGGGCGCGGCGGCATGGGGAGCAAGATGCTGAAGGAGCACGGCATCGCGGCGGTCATCTACGGCGGCACCTATGTGGACGAGGATTTCCGGGACCGGAAGGTGGCGGACGAGTGGTTCGAAACCAAGTACAAGCAGAGGCTCCTCGCCAAGGACATGGAGGCGACAACCAAGTACCGGTTCGATCCCAAGTTCAACACCGGCGGCACCTTCGGCGTGAACTACGCGGGGATCGGCGGCCGGATCATGGCCTTCAACTATCGCACGATCTTCGACACCGAGCAGGGCAGGCAGGATCTGCGCGAGCGCCTGGTCGCCAACCACTACCTGAAGCAGTTCAACGAGGAAACCATCGTGCCGCGCCGGCAGCACACCTGCGGCGAGCCGTGCGCGGCGGTGTGCAAGAAGATGAAGGCCGAGTTCAAGAAGGACTACGAGCCCTACCAGGCGCTGGGACCGTTGTGCGGCATCTTCGACCAGCGCGCGGCCGAGCGGCTGTGTCACCACGCCGACATGCTCGGGTTCGACGCCATCTCGGTCGGCGGGGTGCTGGCCTGGATGATGGACGTTCTCTCTGAGGGGCTCCTCACGAGGGAGGAGCTGGGAGTCACTGCCATGCCCCATTGGACGGTCGAAGGGTTCGACCCGGTGGCAGATTCGGCCCACAACGCGGAGCTCGGCGTCGAGCTTCTCGACTCCATCGTGCAGAAGCGGGGCCGGTGGACCTTTCCGACGGGCGCGCGGAAGTGGGGTCGGGGACTTTCCCGGGAGAAAGGGGTCCGGCTCCTGGACCGGTTCGTGTACGTGGCGTTCGGCCGGCAGGGATGGATGGTGCCCAACCAGTACTGGACGCCGGGATCGATCGCGCCCATGGCGATCATGGGCAAGTACTACATGTACTACGGGAACGCCTTTGCGCCTCCGCGCACCCTGGGCAGGCTCTGCGCCGAGCGCTTCCAGAAGGAGCTCGTGATGGACACGGCGGGATTCTGCCGGTTTCACCGCGGGTGGGCGGAGGAGACGGTGCCGGATATCTTCGGCAGCCTCTACGGCATGAAGGACCAGCTCCTTGCCGCCACCGCCGTCACCGCCAGCCGCATCAATTCGCGCAACGCCTCGGTGTACTGGGAGTCCGAGCGCGACATCGACTTCGTGCTGACGTTCCTGAAGCGCGCCCGTGACGTGGAGGGGGAAAAAGACCCGCAGCTCCCGGACTGGATCGCGCGGTTCGAGAAGGACAAGAAGGAAGCCGCGCTGGACTGGTGGTTCGAGATGCGCAAGGGAATAGACGAAAGCCTTCGGGAGTTCTCCACATGAAAAGGAACGCGCTCGTGGCGCAGTCCGGCGGGCCGTCGCCGGTCATCAACTCGTCCCTCCAGGGAGTGATCGAAGGCTGTCGTGCGTTCCCGGACCGGATCGGCACGCTCTATGCCGCGTGGCACGGCATCGAGGGTGTGCTCCTGGAGGAGCTCGTCGACCTGACACGCCAGCCGCGGGAGGAGAGTCTCCCTCCTGGCCACGACACCGGCCGCCGGGGCCGATCGGGACCTGCCGGTACAAGCTGACCGAGGAACAGCACGAGGACTTCGAGCGGATCGTCGAAGTGATCCGCGCCCACGACATCGGGTACTTCTTCTACATCGGCGGCAACGACTCCATGGACACCGCGGCAAAGGTTTCGAAGCTCGCGCGCGAGCGCGGCGTGGAGCTGGTCGTGACGGGCGTGCCGAAGACCATCGACAACGACATCGGAGACGAGTCCTTCCGCATCATCGACCACACCCCGGGATACGGCAGCGCGGCCCGGTACTGGGCCTCGCTCATCCAGAACGTCAACGAGGAGAACCGCGGCATGTGCGTGTCCGAGCCCGTGGCGGTGCTCCAGGCCATGGGCAGAAAGTCGGGTTTCATCACGGCCGCCTCCCGGCTCGGGGACCCGCACCGTGAGATGCCGCTCCAGCTCTACATGGCCGAGACCCACCACACGCTGGAGAGCCTGCACGAGAACGTGAACCGCGAGCTGCGGCGCAGCGGCAGGTGCATCGTGGTCGTGAACGAGGGCTTCGACGTGGGCGGGGTCGGGGAAAGACACGACGGCTTCGGCCACATCGAGTACGGCGCCAGCCGCACCACCGCGGCGCAGGAGGTGGTCAACTACCTCAACGAAAAAGGGCTGGCGGTGCGGGGCCAGGCCACCGGCCAGCTGCCCGGGAGTCATCCAGAGGTCGGTCTCGATGGAGGCCTCGACGGTGGACATCGCCGAGGCGCGTGAGGTGGCCGGCGAGGCCGTGCGCATCGCGGTCCGCGACGGCACCGGCTGGATGGCCACGATCCTCCGGAAGCCCGGGCGCCGACTATCGCGCTGCCTACGACAAGGTGCCGCTGGAGAAAGTGGCCAACTCCTCCCGGTTCATGCCCCGGGCCTGGATCACGAAGGACGGCCTGGACGTCACGGACGATTTCATCCGGTATGCCGCCCCGCTCATCGGCAACGGCTGCCCGCCGATTCCCATGGAAGCCGGCCTGCAGAGATTCGCGCGCTTCGACATCAGATTCATCGACAGGAAGTGCCCGTCCTACACGCCGGTGAGGTTCAGGAAAAAAGGCTAGTACGTCAGGCCGAAACCATAAGGGAAGAGGGGGTCGGCGCGGGCTGCGGCAGTTCCGGTGCGCGGCCAGGTGAGGGGAAGCTTTCCGACAGGCTCGAAGTCTCCGAAAAGGACATCGGCAACGCCCGCGCCCTCCGTGCCCGGAAGCCAGGCTGCGAGAAGGGCCTTCCATCCTGGCAGCCGGTCCGTGACAACCAGCGGCCGTCCGGAGATGAGGACGGCGACAGTGGGAATGCCTGCGGCGGCCACACGGTCCAGCACCCTGAGGTCCTCATCGTCCAGGCCGGGATTCTCCGACCGATCCCCGCGGCCCTCGGCGTAAGGCTTCTCCCCGATCACGGCGATGGCCACGTCGAAGAAGGGCCGCGGCTGTGGCGCGGATTCGCGCGCGCGAATCGGAGTCCGCGGCGACACATCTGCGGCCCTTGCCTGCCTGTCGAACACTACCACCGTGTCCGGTGAGACCGCGTTCCTTATTGCAGCCAGGATCGTCGTGCCGGCAGTGATCTTCCCGCTCACCCCCTGCCAGGTGATGGACCAGCCGCCGAGCTGCGAGCCGAGGTTGTCCGCGTTCTTTCCCACCACGAGAACTCTTTTCAGGGTCTTCGGCAGCGGGAGGATGCCTCCCTCGTTCTTCAGCAGGACGACCGATTCGCGGACAGCCCGACGGGCAAGCCCGCGGTTCTGCGGTGATCCTGCCTGCGCAAGGTACCGGCGCGCGGCAAAGGGATGCTCGAACAGGCCCATGCGGAGCTTTGTGCGCAGGATGCGGCGTACCGCATCGTCGATGCGCTCCATGGGGACGGACCCTGCCCGCGCCTCGCTGAGAAGCGTTGCGGCGAACGCGCGGTAGTCGTCGGCGGCCATGAACACGTCGATGCCCGCGTTGACACCCGCGCGTACCTGCTCCGCGTACGCGCCGTTCAACTGGTTGATCCCCTTCCAGTCCGAGACCACGATGCCGTCGAATCCCATCTTCTCCTTCAACAGGGTGGTGACGAGCCTCCGGTTCCCGTGCATCTTCTGTCCGTTCCAGGACGAGAAGGAGATCATGACGGACCCGACGCCCTGATCCAGCGCCGCCTTGAACGGGGGGAGATGGACGGCCAGGAGCGTCTCTTCACTGCCCGCCGTGTCTCCCTGGTCCCGTCCGCCCTCTGTGCCGCCGTCCCCCAGGAAATGCTTGGCAGTGGCGAGCAGTGATGTCGGCAGGCCGGACGCGTCGCCCTGGTATCCCGCGATGAGGGAGGCCATGCTGCTGACAAGCTCCGTGTTCTCCCCGAATGACTCGTAGGTCCTTCCCCACCTCTCGTCCTGGACCACGGCCAGGCAGGGAGAGAAAGTCCAGCGGATCCCGGTTCCCGCCATTTCGAGCGCCGTGGCCCTGCCGATTTCCCGAACCAGGGCCGGGTCACGCGTGGCGCCGAGGCCGATATTGTGCGGGAAGATCGTTGTGCCGGTGGAGTGGCTGAAGCCGTGTACGGAGTCCACGCCATAGAGCAGGGGAATTGCCAGGCGCGTGGTGAGAGCGATCCGCTGATATCTGTCGAACGCGTCCGCCCACCCCTCGGGGGTGTTCGGTGAGGGCAGATCGTCCCCCCCGCTGAGGAGAGAACCGAGGGCGAGCGTTGCGACGTCCGCGGAATCCACGAGACTGCCCGCATTGGCCTGCGTCATCTGGCCGATTTTCTCCTCCAGGGTCATCCGCGCCAGGAGGTCCTCGACCCGGGCTTCCACCTGCAGCCGGGAGTCGAGGGAGAGACTTTTCGCGGTGACACAGGAACCGAGAAACGCGGCGGCGCTGATCGCGGCGAGCGCGAACACGGCGCGGGCCGCGGCGGACCTGAGGCGCATGCCGTCAGTCCTCGGCAATGGTCGCTTCCCCGATCTCGGGAAGCGCAAACAGGCGGTCAAGGAACATGGCCGCCGCGCCGTACGCGACCACGAGCTCGCCCAGCTCGGAGAGCTCGATGGTGAGGTTTTTTTCTCCGTACGGCCAGTTTTTTTGTATCTCCCGCTCGAGGATCGGAATCAGGAGTCCCCGGTACTTCTCTATGCTGCCGCCGATGAACACGTGGGAGAGATCGAGCGTATTGACCAGCAGCGCCACGTTTCGTCCGAGCTCGGTCGCCACTTCCCTGAACGCCGCTTCGTCGTCGGCTGCCCTGCCCATCGTGTCGGAGGGGAGGGAGAACTGGCTCCTGGTCTCCGCCGTGCGAAACACGCTGCGGAATTCCCCCGCGGAGCTGCTTGCCCCGAGGTGGACCCGCCCGCTGATGACGAGCCCCATGCCTACCGAAACGCCGCCGCCGTTGATGTCATCCACGCGTTCCTTGCGGAACTCCCCGAGGAGGAACAGAAAATCCCGCGGCCGCGCCTTGCGATTGCGGATGAGCTCCGCCCAGCAGCAGCAGTTTGCGTCATTGTCTATCCGCAGAGGAACCCCGAGAAGCCTTGCGCTGGATGAATAGAAGTCAACAGGCGAAATAACGCCGAGCGGCAGGGACTGGCGGATGATGCCGCGCGCGGAGTCGATGATCCCTGACAGTCCCACCCCCACGCAGAGCAGCTCCAGGCCCCGCGCCTCGAGGTCGCGCGTGACCTCGCTCACGACATCCAGGAACACCGAGGGGACCAGCTTCCCTGCCGATGAAAGCGGCGCCGAGCGCGAGTAGACGATCGTCCCGTCCAGATCGATTGCCACCGCGGTATAGCGCTCAGTCTGGATTTCCAGCCCGAGAACGCACCCGTAGGCTCGATTCACGGTCAGGAAGACGGGTTTCCGGCCTCCTTTCTGGCCGGCGTCCCCCTCCGCGGACTCCTCGATGATGCCGCGTTGAATGAGCTCGGCAACGATCTTTGTCACGGTTGATTTGTCCAGGCCAAGGGCGCTGGAAATGCCGCTTCTGCTCGCCCCGGGATTGGACCAGACAGCCCTCAACACTCGATGCAGATTGACAGGATCCTGATCTTTATTCAAAAGGAAGTCGATATTACTCATAGTAGATTTCTTCTATCAACCAATCTATACGATGCCTGAGATAATAGCAATCCATAAAAAAGCAATATTTTTCTTGACAAATCTTACTTCACGTGGTTTAATACGTTGGTTTAGAGAATCAATCAACTTTATTCGGTCAGGGGTGGAAAATGGCAGATGCCCTTACGGGGGCCAGGATCCTCGGCAGGCCAGGTAAAATAAGGCGCCGCATCAATCTCCCTCTCCTTAGCATGCTCCTGCCGGGAACGCTGGCGCTGCTGCTGTTCAGCTACGTGCCCATGGCCGGAATCGTAATTGCATTCAAGGACATCAACTACGTAAAGGGCATTCTCGGAAGCCCCTGGATCGGCTTCAAGAACTTCGAGTTCTTCATGAAGACCCCGGATGCATGGCTGATTACGCGGAATGCCATTCTCTACAATGCGGCGTTTATTGTCCTGGGCACAATCGCAGCGGTGGGGGTGGCGGTGCTCCTGGACGGGCTCCGGACCAAGAAGACGTCCCGGTTCTACCAGGGGGTCATGTTTCTCCCGTACTTCTTTTCCTGGATCGTCATCAGCACCCTGGTATTCTCCTTCCTCTCCACGGACCTTGGATTCTTCAACAAGGTGCTTTTTCCCGCGCTCGGCATCCCCACGGTCAACTGGTACATCGAGCCGGTGTACTGGCCTTTCATCATCGTCTTTACCAACCTGTGGAAGTATACGGGCTACGGCAGCGTGGTATACCTTGCCGCCATTGCGGGCATAGATCAAAACTGCTTCGAGGCCGCTGCGCTGGACGGGGCGAGCCGCTGGCAGACCGTCCGTCATGTGATGATCCCCCTGATCTCCTACCTCATCATCATACAGGTCATGCTCCAGATCGGCCGCCTGTTCTACTCGGATTTCGGGCTTTTCTACCAGGTGCCGCAGAACATGGGGCCCCTGTTCCCGGCAACGAACGTCATCGACACGTACGTGTACCGCACGCTCGTCAATGTGGGCGACATAGGCATGTCGGCGGCCGCGGGTCTCTACCAGTCCGCGGTCGGCTTTGTCCTGGTCCTGGCGTCGAACCTCGTGGTCCGCAGGATCGATCCGGAGAAGAGTCTCTTTTAGCGAGGATATGAACAGCATGGAGCGCATGACGCTGACCCGCAAATTGATGAAGTTCGGCTCGACAGGGCAGATCGTCACTCACCTTCTCTTCATCTTCATAGTCGTGCTCTGCCTCTACCCGCTCGCTCTGGTCATCGGGATATCGTTCTCCGACGAGACCTCCCTCGCCATCAACGGATTCAAGCTCGTGCCGCTGAAGACGAGCCTCAACGCGTACACCTTTGTGCTGAAGGAAAGCGACGCAATCCTCAGGGCCTACGGTGTGACCCTCCTCGTGACGCTCATGGGCACCGTGGCGAGTACGCTCGTGATCGCCCTGTATGCCTACGCATTGTCCCGCAAGGACTTCCGCGGCCGGAAATTCTTCTCCTTCCTGGCATTCTTCACTCTCCTGTTTTCCGGCGGCCTCGTGCCCTGGTACGTGCTGTGCGTGAACGTCCTCCATTTGAGAAACAATATCTGGGCGCTGTTCCTTCCGTACCTGATGAACGCCTGGTACGTGCTCATCATGCGGACATTCTACAAGACGAATGTTCCCGACTCGATCGTCGAGTCCGCCAAGATGGACGGCGCCGGCGAGTACACGATCTTCTTCAGAATCGTGGTGCACCTGGCAAAGCCCGGGCTGGCCACGATAGCCCTGTTCAACACGATCGTGTTCTGGAACGACTGGTGGCTCCCGCTCATGCTGGTGAACGACCCGAAGTGGTTCAACCTGCAGTTCCTCATGTACAGGGTCCAGAGCAATATCCAGTACCTCTCGAGCATGGCGGGAAACATCAGCGGAGTATCGGCGGACATCCTCAAGAGGCTCCCGTCGCGCTCCGCCCAGATGGCCATGTGCATCCTGTCCATCGGCCCCATCATCCTGGCGTATCCGTTCTTCCAGAAGTATTTCGTCAAGGGCATCACGATCGGTTCTTTAAAGGAGTAGGCAAAGCCGGCCCGGTCGGCGGGCCGGATGCCATATATCACAAGAGGAGGTCTTGAGATGAACAAAGGGATCCGATACCTGCTCGTGGCGCTTTTCGCCATCGCAGCAGCGGGCCTTGCCTTCGGGTCAGGCGGGGGTGAACAGGGCGCCGTGACGGGCAAAACGCCCATTACGCTCACCTGGTACTACGTCGGCGGTGGACCGCAGAAGGACAACGCGCTGGTCGAGGCTGCAGCAACCAAGTACGTCCAGAGCAAGGGCCTGAATGCGAACATCAAGCTCGTGTGCTTCGACTGGGGCACCTACAACCAGAAGCTGCAGACGATCATCGCCGGGCAGGAAGAGTTCGACATCTGCTTCACGGCGACCTGGATCAACAACTACAGGAACAACGTGGCCCGCGGCGCATTCCTGCCCTTGAATGATCTGCTTGCCAAGTACGCCCCCAAGACAAAGGCACTGCTGGGAGATTCCTTCCTCGCGGGCTCCGCGATCGAAGGGGTGAACTACGCCATCCCGGCGAACAAGGAAAAGGCCCACAACTGGGGCTTCCTCCTTCGCAAGGACCTTGTGGCCAAGTACAACATGGACACGAGCAAGATCAAGAAGCTTGAGGACCTCGAGCCCCTGCTGAAGGTCATCAAGGACAAAGAGCCGGGCATGTATCCCCTCGAGGCCATCGTGGGCGAATCCCCCCGGTTCCTCCTGGACTGGGACAAGATGGTGGATGACGACATCCCCGTCTCCCTGTACCCGGACAACAGGTCCACCAAGGTCGTCTTCGAGCTGGAGGCGCCCGAGACCAAGGCCCTGTTCAAGACAATCAACAAGTTCTACAACGCCGGCTTCATCCGCAAGGACGCAGCGGCAATCACGGACTACCTGGCCGACGAGAAGGCGGGCCTCATCTTCGCCGCCACCAAGTCCCTGAAGCCGGGCAAGGACGCCGAGATGGCCAGCTCCACCGGCCAGCAGTGGATGCAGATCGACATCACTCCCCCCGTCATGTCCAACCGCGAGACGGTCGGCTCGCTGCAGGCGATCTCCCATACGTCGAAGAACCCCGCGGCAGCAATGGCCTTCCTCGAGCTCTTCAACACGGACAAGTACCTCAACAACCTGATCAACTACGGTATCGAGGGCACCCACTACGTGAAGGTGAGCGACAACATGATCAAGGCGGGACCGTCAATCGACCAGTACAACCTCGGCATGGGCTGGATGTTCGGGAACCAGTTCCTGAACTACCTCAACTCCAACGAGGATCCCAAGAAGTGGGAGAAGTTCGTTGCCTACAACAAGGCGGCTATTCCCCTGAAGAGCCTCGGCTTCTCCTTCGATCCCACCCCTGTGAAGACCGAAGTCGCCACCGCCAAGGGCGTGTGGACAGAGTACATGCCTGCCCTGGAGACCGGCACCGTGGATCCGGACAAGGGCATGGTAGATGCAATCGCCAAGTACAAGGCGGTCGGAATCGACAGGATCATGGCCGAAGTCCAGAAGCAGTACGACGCCTGGCTCGCAAAGAAAAAGTAACGAGTGACTCGAGACGCGTTCCCTCGGGAACGCGCCAGACCCGCGCCCCCGCAGGGGGCGCGGGATCCTTATCCCCCCGCCGATTCTTTGGAGGCTGTGATGAGCTATGGGCATTTCGATGACGCGGTGCGAGAATACGTCATCACGCGGCCGGACACTCCCTGGCCGTGGATCAACTATCTGGGAAGCGAGGATTTCTTCTCCCTCATCTCCAATGCCGGAGGCGGGTATTCGTTCCATAAAGATGCGCGCCTGCGCAGGCTCACGCGCTACCGCTACAATGACGTGCCGCTGGACGCGAACGGCCGGCTGTTCTACATCAAGGACGGCGCGACCGCCTGGAACCCCGGATGGCGCCCCACGCGCACGGACCTGGAATCCTACGAGTGCCGGCACGGCATGGGATACACGCGGATCCAGTCCCGACGGGAGGGCATAGAGGCCGGGCTTCTCTTTTTTGTGCCCCGGGGCGCGGACTGCGAGGTACAACGCCTCGTGCTGAAGAACGTGTCGAAGACCAGGCGGAAGATGGCGGTCTTCGCTCTCACCGAGTTCTGCCTCTGGAACGCGCTCGACGACATGACCAACTTCCAGCGCAACCTCTCCACGGGCGAGGTTGAGGTGGAGGGGAGCGCGATCTATCACATCACGGAATACCGCGAGAGGCGCAACCACTACGCGTTCTATGCGGTGAACGCTCCCGTGGCAGGATTCGATACCGACAGAGAAAGCTTCACGGGGCGCTACGACGGATTCGAGAATCCCGCCGCCGTTGCGCGCGGCCGCCTCTCCAATACGAAGGCGGCCGGATGGTCTCCCGTCGCCGCGTTTCATCTGGATGTCGACCTCGCGCCCGGTGAGGAACGAAGCTTCGTGTTCGTCCTGGGGTACATTGAAAATCCTGACGAGGAGAAATGGGCCGGTCCGGGGGTCGTCAACAAGAGCCGGGCCCGCGCGCTTGCGGCCCGTTTCGATACGGATGCGAAGGTGGACAGCGAGCTCGGCGCGCTGCGGGACTATTGGACCGATCTGCTGTCCCGCTTCTCCGTTGCCTCCGGTGATGAGCGGCTCGACCGGATGGTGAACATCTGGAACCAGTACCAGTGCATGACCACGTGCAACATGGCGCGCAGCGCGAGCTATTTCGAAAGCGGCATTGGAAGAGGCATCGGATTCCGCGATACGAGCCAGGACCTTCTGGGCTGCATGCACCAGGTGCCTGCGCGGGCGCGTCAGCGTCTCTTCGACGTTGCCTCCACTCAGCGCGAGGATGGCGGCGCCTGGCACCAGTACCAGCCGCTCACCAAGCGCGGAAACGCCGATGTCGGAGACGGCTTCAACGACGACCCGCTATGGCTGATCCTCGGCGTGGCGGGATACCTCAAGGAAACCGGTGACTGGGCATTTCTGGACGAGCAGGTTCCCTTCGACAACAACCCGTCCTGCATGGGATCCCTGTTCGAGCATCTGGCCAGGTCATTCTCGCATGTGCTGAACAACCTGGGGCCCCATGGCCTGCCGCTCATCGGGCACGCCGACTGGAATGACTGTCTCAACCTCAATTCCTTCTCTACGGACCCCAATGAGTCGTTTCAGACTGCCACCTCGCGGGACGGACGCACCGCCGAGTCGACAATGATTGCGGGCATGTTCGTGCTGATCGGGCGGGATTTCGTGGAGATCTGCCGACGCACGGGCCGGGAGGCGGAGGCCCGGGCCGCGGAGGAGCAGATCGCGCGCATGCGCCGGACGATCCTCACGCACGCATGGGACGGCGAGTGGTTCCTCCGCGCGTATGACGACGGCGGCGGCAAGGTCGGCTCCCGCGCGTGCGAGGACGGGCGCATCTTCATCGAATCTAATGCGTTCTGCTCTATGGCGGAGATCGGAAGCGAAACCGGTTACCCCATCCAGGCGCTCGATTCAGTCAGGAAACACCTGGACACCCGGTACGGCATCGTCATTCATGATCCCCCGTATCGCGGCTATCACGTCGAGCTGGGAGAAGTCTCCTCGTATCCGCCGGGGTACAAGGAGAACGGGGGCGTGTTCTGCCACAACAACCCCTGGATCATGATCGCCGAATGCATTGCGGGGAGACCCGAGCGGGCTTTCGAATACTATCGGAAGATCAGTCCCGCCTACCTGGACGACATCCAGGAGCTGCACCGCATGGAACCGTACGTCTATTCCCAGATGATAGCGGGAAAGGCGGCGCAGCGTCCGGGGGAGGCGAAGAACTCGTGGCTGACGGGGACCGCGGCCTGGAGTTTCATTGCCGTCACGCAGTGGATCCTCGGCGTCCGTGCCGAGTTCGACGGTCTTCGGTTCGAGCCCAGCCTGCCGAAGGCGCTGCAGAAAATCGAGATCACCCGGCTGTTCCGGGGCTGCCGCTACCGGATCAGCATCCACAACAGGGGACGCGCGCGGGCGGACCAGAAGGTCAGCGTGGACGGGGTGGAAATTCCGACTCGGGTGGTCCCGCCGGGAAGTACCGGGCGCCGAGATCCGCGTGCGCGTGGAGGCCTGAAGCGGATCAGTCGCCGACGGACTGATTGATGAAGATCAGGGTGAGCGTGCGGTTCAGGAAAGCCGCTTCCTGCTGAATGATGAGAAGCTTGCCGATGCCGCTGCCCATGCGGCCCCCGGTCGACTCTCTCATCCGCTTGTCCTCGTGCGGCAGCACGTATTCCCGCACGCGCCGGATGCCGTCTTCCAGGGTGGGGGTGATTTTCTGGGCCCCCACGATCCATATGACGTGGGAGCTTGTGAACGCATAGGGGCCCAATTGGCTGCCGGTCAGGCTTGCAATGACCAGCTCCCCTGTCTGAGACACGGCGTGGACGCTTCCCAGGAAATAGTCCGCCAGGACCCCCTGCTTGCGCAAAAGGGCCTGCTTCACGGGATCCTTTTCCGCTACGATCGCGGCTTTCAGATTTCGCCACGGGTGATTGTTCGAGACAAGCAGTTCCTCGAATCCGATTTCTTTGAGCGAGAGGGATGCTCCGGTCATGACCGAGGAGCCCGCCGGAATGAGGTTCTGCACCCGGGCGAGCGCCTGCTCTTTCGTATCGACGAGCAGAGCGGTGATCCCGTGCGCCAGAAGGGCGTCCATGGTTTTCCGGATCTGGTCGGCCGTGGCGAGGGTAGAGAACTGCAAGAGAGGTGCCTCCTTGACGGCGCGGTGCGCCGCATCCACTTAAAAGGATATATCGATCAATTTGATTAAGCAAGTCTTCTGCCGATACAATGAGAGGATGAGAGAATCAGGCGCAAGGGAGCCGCATGACGGTCACTGCCAGGCGGCCGTGCTCCGGCTGCTGGGGGACTACACGACCCTGCGCATCATCGATTTCCTGCGGTTCGGCGAGATGCGCTTCACGGAGCTCCAGCGGGCCATCGGCGACGTCAATCCTGTCACTCTTACCAGCCGCCTGAAGCGGCTCGAGGCGATGAAGATTGTCGAACGCGCCGAGGCGACCTTGAACAGGCAGTCCGTCACGTACAAGCTGAGCGCGCGGGGGGGGAGGCTGCTGCCGGTCCTGCGGGAAATTCAGAACTTTTCGAACGGATAAACCGTTCGCCCGGCGGCATGCGCCTCTGGATGTTTTCCTTGCGTTTTAATATCCTCTGGGTGGCGAACGGGAGGGCGGCCAAAATCTATGGACAGGGAAAGAATAGTCTAGGCAAGAGAAAATGGAACGCGTCCTGGTTACCGGTGCAAACGGATTTATCGGTTCGAATGTCTGCGCGTACTTCCTCGAGCGCTCCTACGAGGTCTACGGGCTCGTGCGGGAGACATCCGACCTGCACTTTCTCGAAGGTCTCCCCGTGAAACTGATCCGCGGTGACCTGACGCGCGCGGCCTCCATCCCCTTTCCCGCCGGTCTCGATTTCATCATTCACGCGGCGTCTCTCGTGTCGGACACTCTTCCCAGCGACGTGATCGAGCGGAACATCTTCGACACCACGCGGAACCTGGTCAATGCCCTCGAGGAGAGGGGAATCCGGCTCAAGCGGTTCGTCCAGATCTCCACCTCTCTCGTGCTCGGCTACAAGGCCCTCAACATCTCCGAGGAGAGGCCGGGAAGATCCGCCCGGCACCTGCCCTATGCCCGGGCAAAGGAGATGACCGAGGAGTTCCTGCGGGACCATCATCGGAAGACCGGGTTCCCGGTCGTTATTCTCCGGCCTGCCGACGTGTTCGGGCCGAATGACCGGACCTCAAGCCTGCGCGTGCTGGACGCCATTGAAAGGGGCTGGCCCGCCATCGCGGGGACCGGGAACCGGATCTTCGGATACTGCTATGTCGCCAATCTCGCCTCGGTGTGCCACCTCGTGTGCCAGATGCGGGGCACCGACGGCAGCGCGTACACGGTCACCAATGGCCAGGACGTCACGTGGCGGGAGTTCCTCGGGATGTTCCAGGTTGCGCTGGACAAGAAACAGCGCATTTACGTCCCCGTCGTCGTGGCGTACGCCATCGCGCTGTGCATGCAGCTCCTGCACGCGGTCATCCCTTCATTCGACGCGCTGCTCACTTTCTACCGGATCAGCCGGGTCGCCAACAACTCCAGCTACGACATCACGAGGACCGTCAACGAGCTGGGGTATCAACCGGATGTCGATATCGAAGCGCAGGCACGGTCCATCGTCGCCTGGTACCTCAGGGAAAAAGCCTCCGGGTACGTGGACGACGTTCTTCACAGTCGCTCCTGGCGGGATTCTTTCGTGAAGCGGCGGATCGAAAGGTAGCGAAGGGATGGAGTGGCTCCTTTCGCCGTTCAAGCCGCTTTCTGTCCTCGTGAGCAATCCCTCTGCTTCCCTGTTCGCTGCCCTGTGCGTGTCATTCACATTGTTGTCATCCGCCCTGGGCATCCGAAGCTGGAAGCGGCGCTTCCCGAGCGATTTCAGCGCGGTCATGCTCTACTTCGTCAGCTTTTTCCTTCTTCTTCTGGCGCTCCCTCTGGCCATCATCCTGCTCCACGGGATGGCACCCTCGCGCTTCGGGATGGGAATCGGCGACTGGAGGCTGGGGATCATCCTCGGCCTCGCCGGGCTCCTGCCCACGCTGGCGGGCCTTTTCACGGGATGGCGGGATCCTGCCATGCAGGAATACTACCCCTTCTCCAAGGAAGCATTGGCAAGCCCGGGGCGCTTCGTCTTCTACGAAACCGCGTATCTGGTCCTCTACTACCTCGCCTGGGAGTTCACTTTCCGGGGGGTGATGCTGTTCGGGCTTCTCGCCCTGCTCCCTCCGACCCTCCCCGGCGTCCTGATTGCCATTCTGATCCAGACCATCGTGTCGACCGTCTTTCATATAGGGCATCCGGATTCAGAAATAACGGGGGCGCTCATTTTCGGCCTTCTTGCCGGCCTGGTCACGGCGGCCGCGGGCTCTTTCCTGTATGCGCTCGTTCTTCACGCTTTGGCCGGCATTGTGAACGACAGCGTCATGTACGGACGGTCTCGGCGCGCGCGGCGGCTCGCAAGATAGCTGCCTGATCAAACGTTCGGAGACGAATTGATGAGCAAGAGGATCCTCTTTCCCTATCTGTCCGCGGGGCTCGGTCACCTGATCAACGCGCAATCCATTGCGCACTATGTGAGCCGGATGCGCCCCGGGTGGGACATACGCATCATGGACGCCGCGCGTGAGCTGGATGACGCCCGGTTGAAGAAGACATTCGAGGATTTGTGGAGGACGCTGCTCCGTATGCCGGCGTTCCTCTCGCGGTTCTTCTTCGCCCTCGAGCGCCTGGTCCCCGCATTGTTCGTCGCCGTGAACCGGAGCTCGTTCCGCACCGCGGTGCCGAAGGCAGCCGCTTTTCTTGCCTCGTACAGGCCTGACCTGATCATGGCGACGCACTGGGCGTGCGCGCACCTGTTCTCCATGGCCCGCGGAGAGCAGTCGATTCCGCTCTACCTGATCTATGGGGAGCTCGGCGCCACCTACAGCGTGATCAACAGCGGGGCGGACGTCTACTTCGCTCCCACGCCGCGCATCGAGGAGGGGCTCAGGAGGATCGGCGTGAAACCGGACTGCATCAGGCCGGTCCCCTTCCTCGTGGAGCCGCGCCTCATGGAGAACACCATCCCGCGGGAGGAGCACAAACGCAGGCTCGGTATCGCGGCAGACCGCCTGTGCGTCGTTCTCAGTCTGGGGGGGGAGGGGATCGGCCTTTCGATGCGGTTCATCGAGGGCTTCGTCCGCGGTGTTGAAAGAGCGAGCCTGATCGTGCTCACGGGCCGCAACACGCAGCTCCTGGGCGAGCTGGGGGGCAGATTCAAATCGGAGGCGGTGATCCCCGTCGGCTTCCAGGAAGACATCAGCGGCATCCTTTCCGCCGCGGACGTCCTGGCCGGGAAGTGCGGCACCAGCTACGCGATGCTGGCGGTCAAGAAAGGCATCCCGCTGCTTGTCACGCACGTCGGGGCGCCGAACGAGGGGGAGAACATGCGCTACATCGTGGAAAACGGATACGGATGGTTCTGCCCGCGTCCGCGCCAGTTCGTCCAGCGCCTGTCCCTGATGGCTCGGGACCCCGGGAGCTGGGAGGACGTGCGCACGCGGCTGGCGCGCGTGGACCGGCGGAACGGCGCGGAGACCATCGCCGCCGCCATAGTGGAAGCCCTCGCATGAAGGAGAGCTACGATCTTCACGACCGCTCCAGCGTCCGCCGCGTCCTCAAGTTCGTCCTCCTTGCGGTGATCATTGGATTCGGGGTGAACATCGTTCTTTCCCTGCTCATGGACAGGGCCCAGATCCTCGGCTCCCTGCGCCGCGTCCGGGTGATCTATTTCGTGGTGCCGCTTCTGCTCTTCGTCGCCTCCCACGTCGTGGACACGGTGCGCCTGATGCTCGTGGTGTCGCAGTTCAAGATCAGGGTGAACTTCGTCCAGGCGTTCTACAACAGCTGCGTGGGGAATTTCTTCACCAATATCACTCCTCTGACCGCGGGAGGGCAGCCGTTCCAGATCTATCACCTGAACGCCCGGGGCGTGCCTCCGGAAATCGCCACGAACGTGATCATGTCCCGTTTCGTGGAACAGGCAATGACCTCCCTGCTCATCTCGATCGTGTTCCTGACGCAGATATCGTGGATCGCTTCCACGCTCGGCTTCGGACGGAACCTGATCTATATCGCCCTGGGCATCTCCCTCACCGTGACTCTGCTCCTGCTCGCGCTGCTGATCTGGCCTCACTTCATCGGCCGGCTGGCCATCATGCTCGAGCGCACCCTCCTGGGCCGGCTCATCGGCCGGATCAGCGGCAAGCACAACTGGGCCCCCAGCCTGCACCGCTACTCGCATCGCCTGCGGGAGAACGTGCGCATCCTGTGGTCCACGAAGACGCCGGTCATGATCGTCGACATCCTGCTGGGGCTGGGGAACATCCTCCTGCATGCGTATTCCCTCCTGTACGTGCTGGAAGGGGTCGTGGGCACGAGACTTTCCTTCCTCGCCGTTGCCATCAGTTATGTGATCCTGTGGCAGATCGTCTTCTACGTCCCCACGCCGGGGGCCAGCGGAAGCGTGGAAGGGGCCTTCGCCCTCGTGTACTCCGGCATGACCTCCGACCTGGGCGCCACCGTCATCGCCGTCTTCGTCTGGAGGATCTCGACCTATTACCTGCTGCTCCTCTTCGACGCGCTGGTCTACGTCGTTCTGGGCAGGTTCGCGAACACCAGCGTGCGGAAGTCATGAGAGCACAGCGGGCATCCCGAGGAAGTCCCCATAGCGCGTGACAGCGGCCGCGACACCGCGCGCTTCGGTCCTGCTGAGCGGGCTGAACGGGCTCGCCGAGACCACGACCTCGGTTCGCCTGATTGTGCGCTTCCATGTGCCAGCTATCCGGCCGTTCACTGCGATCGTGGGATGCAGGAGGCCGTTGCCCGATCTGGCCATGTGCCGGGCGTCCAGTATGGCGCTTCGATCCTTGTAGCCGACGACATATTCGTCAAAACACGGGAGGAGCCAGGCACCGGCAGGGTTTCCCTGCTCCGCCCGGCCGCGCCGCGCCGCGGGCGGCGCCTGCTCGCGTCCGCCCGGCCCCGTCCGCCCGCGCGGCGCCTGCCAGAATGTTTCTCCGTCAACGACGCTCGGCTGCAGCTTCCCTCTCACCGATTCGAGCCCCCTCCGCGCATCCGCTGCCGGCAGGCCCGACCACCAGGTGTAGTCCTGCAGGGTGGCCGGTCCGTGACTCGCGAAGTATCTCTCCGCCAGCTCGGCGAGCGCCTGATCAGGCTCCCGGCTGCCGGCCGCGGGCGCCCACTCATCCAGCAGGGTGTGCGTGAACTCCCTGCCGCGCCGCTCACCGAAGCAGATCAGCCGGTCCAGGCTTGCTCTCTGCAGCATGTACACCATGCGCTGTCCGGCCGTAGAGATGCCGGCCCGCTGGAGGGAGGCAGCCAATTCCCCGCGGATGAGCTGCCTGCCGTCGCGCAGGGACCGGACGAATATGGTCTCTGCCGCGGCCATTGTCGGTTCGTCCAGCTCGAGCTCCCGGTAGCGCCGTGCATTGCCCCTGATGATCTCGGGAGCCGCAAGAGTCAGAATCCACCGTATGTCCTCCGCGGTGACGAAATGGAGCGTGCCGCGCAGGGCCCAGGTGCGGATGATGGCCTTGTCTGCAATCCCCTTTTCCACCCCCTCATCCGTCGCGCGGCGCATCCTCATGCCGATTGCCCAGAGCGATCCGGCATAGTCCTGCGCCTGGACTGCTCCCATGAGTCTCACCACATCGGCCGGATTCTTCACGCCGTCCCCCGAGATGTGCTGGTGATGAAGCCGTACAGACGCGAGATCCCGATTCGTCATGGCGTTCCCGCGGGGTCGAGGTGCCGCGCGTGCAGAGTTCTCATTTGTTGAACATAGCGGTTTTTCTTATATTTGCGTATGAAGAAAAAAATCGGGATCATCGGAAAAGGACACGTGGGCAGCGCGCTTCAAAAGGGTCTGGAGCGTGCCGGGTACGAGGTGAAGATGACCGGTAAAGGCGATGCCGTGCGCGCCACGGCGGCCTGGGGGGAGATCATCATCCTTGCAGTCCCCTACACAGCTCTCGATGCCGCCCTGGGGGCAATGGGGAAGGCGATAGACGGAAAGACACTCGTGGACGTGTCAAACGTGCTGGGCGCGGATGGAAAGCTGGCGCTCGGCTTTACCACGAGCGGAGCCGAGCAGCTCCAGAGGAAGGCACCCTCGGCTAAAGTAGTGAAGGCCTTCAACACCATATTCGCGCAGAACATGAGCACGGGAAAGGTGAGGGACTCGCGGCTGGCCTGCCTGGCAGCGGCGGATGATGAGAAGGCAAAAGCCGATGTGCTGGAAATGGCGAACGCCATCGGGTTCGATGCGATAGACGCCGGACCCCTGGCCAATTCCCGGTGGCTGGAATCACTCGGATTCCTCAACATCCAGCTCGGATACGTGATCAACAAGGGGTTGGGAGCCGGGATAGGGTTCGCGCTCGTCCGCTGATTGTCCGGGCATCGGCGGGCGATCCTATTCAGGCTGTCTGCCCGGACGCCTCTTCACGCGCGCGGAAGCCCGCTCGCGCGCCTTCCTCTTCAACACCGGCGTCACAAGCAGAGTGTACAGCAGGCACACAAGGAAGAATCCCGCCATGGCCACCGCCACCCAGTAGTTCTGGAAGAGCACTGCCCCGGTGGAATCCCTGCTGGCGTCCAGGAAAATTCCGACCAGCAATGCCGTGAAGACAACCACGACGGCGACCGGGATGACAGGGCCCAGGGGAATCTTGAAGTCCCGAGGATTGTCAGGCCGCCTCTTTCGAAGCCTGAGCACGCAGAGCGCCATCACGACATAGATGAAGCACTCCAGGCCGGCCGCCATGACGATGATGAAGAGGTATTTTTGCGTCGCCAGGATGAGGAAGCTGATTGCCAGGGCAAAGATCGTCAGCGCGAGTATGGAGAACCACGGCGTGGCACGGTCGGGATGCAGCTTTGAAAACGATCGCGGGAGAACATTGTCCCGGGCCATTGCATAGGCGAACCGTGAAGTGTTGAGCAGCCCGGAGTTGAATGAGGTAGCCGAGGCGAGGATGCTCATGAGAACGAACAGGAGCATGCCCGGTATGCCGAGAAGATTCCTCCCGAAAAGGATGTGAGGGATGGGCGTCCCACTGGCACGCTGCAGGGGAGTGAGACCCGTCCACATGGCAACCGTGAACAGGGAGTACGTGACGGACAGGATCCCTATCGCGATGAGCATTCCTTTTCCGATGAGGCGATAATCGGTGGTTTCCTCCGCCAGGGGAGTCACCCACTCGAATCCCACGTACAGGAAGACTCCCACCGCGGCCGCCTGCAGGACGTTGCTGAAGGTGAATCGCGGGCTGGCGAGGGCCGGGCGGAGGTCGATGCCGGTCCGCGCCAGGGAATAGACCGACACGAGCACGAGAAAGCCGATCATGACATAGGTCATGATGTCCTGGACGAGCCCGGTGAGCTTCACGCCGCGATAGTTGATGAATGCCACAAGGAGGATGAAAAGCGTCATCCAGAACACCCGGTCAATCGTCGGGCTGACAAGCGGGATCGTCCCGACCAGGACGCTGGAGAGCAGATAGCTTTCCGCGCCCACCATCGAGACGCCGAGGATGACATAGAATGTGCCGATGACGACGGCGGCCTTTTCGTTGAATGCATTCTGGATGAAGAGCTTGATACCGGCAGCCGTCGGGTATTGGGAGATGAGCTCCGAGAAGCACAACGAGGCAAGGAGGCAGAAGACGCCCGCCACCAGAATGGAGATCCATGCAAGCTCACCCACGAGGATCAAGGCCACCTGCAGACCGGCCAGGTAGCACGAGGTGGCGAGCGCCATGCCCGCGGAGGTCGACGTGACGGTCCGCAGGGTGAGCACCTTTTTCAGCGTGGTCATCGTGTCAGGCATCCGGCCAGATGATCATGGTGATGGCGTCCAGCCGCACGATGTCCTCCTGGCTCGCCTTCACACGGATTTCACCCTGGAGATACTTCTGGGAAGGATTCAGGTCTCCCCAGAACATGTCGCAGAGATGCTCGCTCCGCGCCGTCACCACGATGTCCGGGGTACCGGAGGCGCCGGCTTCGAAGGAGACGATTTCCCCATTGACAACGCGCATCGTAAACGCGTCACCGCTGTCCTCGGCATTGAAATGGAGAAGCTTCGACCAGTCGCGCTGCATGCGGCGCAGCCGCACATTGTCGTTGCACTGGACCTGATAGTCGGCCAGTGCATCCAGGATTTCCTGGCTCGTTGCCATGAGGGTATCCCCCTTTCCGTTCACCCCTCGTCCTTTCCGATTCCCTTCTCGGTGGAAAGCTCCTGCATCGCGCCCCCGAGGGCAGCGAGCACTTCATCCACTTCTTCCGCCGTGATGACCAGCGGCGGCATGAGGCGGCAAATGCTGGGGTCGTTGCCCGTATAGACGGCGAGCACCCCCCGTGCCGCGAGCTTTCGCGTCATCCGCGGCCCGATCGACTCGTTCGTGTACTGCAGACCCATCATCAGGCCCTTCTGCCGGACCTCGAGCAGCAGCGAGGGATACCTCTCTAGTAGCCGCTCGAAGCCCGCGCGAAACCGGTCCCCCATGGAGCGGGCGTTGCCCGCCAGGTCATGGGCGGTGATGAAGTCGATCGTGGCAAGGCCGACGAGACAGCCGAGGTCCGAGCCGCCGAAGGTGGAGAGGTGGATGAACGGGTGGGGGACGAAGAAGTCGCTGACCTCCCGCGTGAAGAGCGTGGCGGAAATCGGATACAGACCTCCGCCGAGGGATTTTGCGACCGCCATGATGTCGGGAGCGACTGCCCAGTGCTCGCAGGCGAACATCCTTCCCGTGCGGCCGAAGCCGGTCTGTATCTCGTCGAGGATGAGGAGCACGCCCTTCTCATCGCAGAGCTTCCGAACGGCGGGAAGATAGTCGTCAGGGGGGATGTTGATTCCCCCCTCCCCCTGTATGGGCTCGAGAATGACGGCGGCCGTCTCCGACGTGACAGCCGCCTGGAGCGCCCGAATGTCCCCGAAAGGAACCTGGAAAAAGCCCGGCATGAGCGGCTCGAAGGGCTCCTTGTACGCGTCACGGCCTATGGCGGAAAGGGCGAAACCGGTGTGACCGTGGTATGCCTTCTCTGCGTAGATGATACCGGGCTTCATCGTGTAGCCACGGGCGATCTTGATCGCCGTGTCAATGGCCTCCCCGCCACCGGATCCGAACACGCAGCACTGAAGCCCCGGGGGGGCGATCTCGGAAAGGCGTTTTGCGAGGTCCGCCTTCTGACGCGACGCCAGGAGGAACACGCCGATATCACAGGTGTCCAGCGCGTCCTTGAGGGCCTGCACGATCTCCGGATTGCGCCTCCCGACGTTCATGATGCCGGAGCCGGTCTGGCAGTCGATGTAGCGCTGCCCCGTGATGTCCCAGGTGCAGGCGCCCTCGCGCTTCTCTTCCACGATGTCGATGCCGGCGCTCTTCAGGGTCCTTACCTTCATCGGGTTGATATGCGATGCGAAGTCGGCCAGGGCCTGTGCTTTCAGTTGTTCCGGTGTCAGCGACATTCTTACACTCCCCATCGGGCGTTTTGATGGCCGCCAGTATAGTTGATGGTGCAGCAGGCGGCAAGATAGTTTCCATGCTACCATGGGCCGGACACAATGGCGCGCATCACGGAGTACGAGCTGCCCGGGCAGTGGATTGTGCTGGCGGGCCGCAGCGACAGGGACAACGACGAGCTCAGCCTGGGGATCGCTTCCCAGGACGACTGGTGGTTCCACGTGCGGGGCATGCCGGGCAGCCACGTGATACTCCGCGGTCCCCCGGGGGCCGAGCCGGACAGGGAAACGCTGAAGCGTGCGGCCTCGATCGCGGCCTGGCACAGCAAGGCACGGAACGCGGGGGTCGTGGCCGTGTCCTGCACCCGGGCCGCGCAATGTGACAAAACCCCGGGGCGCCAGGTCGGGCACGGTCCAGATCCGCAAGGAGATCGTGTTGAAAGTCCGTCCGTCGGTTCCGAAAGCCCCGTCCGCTGGTTCGTGACACGTCGTCTTGACACGATGTTCCAGACGTGTAGTCTGCGGTTGCACGGAGGAGATTGCCATGCCGGACCTTGCGTCGATCGTTTCTGCTACCCTCGCCGGGTACTACGAAGAGGTGCGCGAGAAGGCGCACAAGTGGGTGGATCCTGTTACGACCGAGCAGCTCTGGAGGCGCCCGTATCCCTACGGCAACAGCATCGGCCATCTCCTCCTCCACCTCACGGGCAACCTCAACTACTACATCGGCACACGCGTGGCGGGCACCGGCTACGTGCGTGACCGGGACCGCGAGTTCAACGAAACCGCGAAGAGGCCCAAGGCAGAAGTGTTGGCGGACTTCGACCGCGCAATCGCAATGGTCGTGTCGACGATCGGGGCGCAGTCCGCACAGGACTGGAGCGCCCCGTACTCCGCCGAGCGCGAGCCGGAAGCGAAGGACCGATTCACGGCTTTCTTTCGCATGGTTGCCCACGCGCATCATCACGTCGGCCAGATGATCTATCTCTCCAAAGAGCTCACCCGGCCCCGGTCATAGTCACTCGCCTTTCGGTGCCTCTGCCTGGCTGGCGACCCCGCCCGCCGGTCCCTGGAACCCCGGCCGGTACCAGTCCACCCTGCGCGTGAGAAGCATGACGAGAGCCAGGATGAGGAACAGGCCGATGGAGCCGAAGAGGAGCGCGTAGTCCTCCGAGTTGAGAACCACGGCCAGGAAGCCGTACGCTGCCCCGAGCACGGGAAGCATGACCATGCCTTTCCTCCAGCTCCGCACGATCGCTGCCGTATACGCCGTGATCAGGCCGGTCGCGCAGACGCCGGCAATGCCGTAGGCCAGCCCGAAAGCAATGTGCTCGGACAGCGACAGGAGCAGGAAGTAGAAGATGCAGTTGGCGAATCCAACGAAGAGGTACTGCAGCGGGTGGATCCGCCCGGTGGAAAACACCTCGAACAGGAAAAGGGTGAAGAACGGGAGGAAGAGGAACAGAAGGCCGTACTTGAGCGCCCGCGTTACCTTGAGATAGGTGTCCACCGGGGTCATGAGGCTCACGCCGAACCCGGAGCTCCGCACTGTTTGAGGCTCGATCTCGCCGCCCATCCATCGCTGGGGATATGCGCGGGCCATGGAGATCACCCTCCACTCCGCGTCGAACCCCTGGTCGGTGAGGGAGCGGGAGGCCGGCAGATACGCGCCGTTGAAGTTCGGGCTCTTCCACGGGGAAGAAATCCGTACGACTGTCTGGTCTCCCAGGGGGAGGAACCCGAGCGAGCCCCCGCCGTGCAATGCCAGATCGAACGAGAAGGGGATGTCGCGCGCGCTCTCTCCCCGTGCCGTGCGGATGTCGGGGAGGGCGACCCTGATCTCTCCTGCGAACATGCCCACGCTCCCTTTTCCAGACTGAAACTCCCTCTTGCTCCCCTGCCATTTCAGGGTCACACGCTCCTGCAGCGCCCTCATGTCGGGGATCTCCACGGACAGGACGGCCTCGTCCCAGAGAATTGCTGCGGGGCTCACCCGCCAGCCGGAGAAGTCGGGCGCGCGGAAGGAGCCGCTTATTGCGAGGGTGGTCCCGTAGAGGGTGACCTCGTACATGCCGCGCCGTCTCGTTTCCGGATTCACTTTCCCTTCGATGAGGAGTGAGTCAGGAAGGAAATGGGCGGCTTCCACCGTCTCCACCCTCTTGCCTCTCACATCGAGGGTATGCACGACATAGGGCACCGTGAGGATCGGCCCCGCGATGGTCTGTTCTCCGCCCCAGGATTGCATGATTTCGGATTCGGTCTCCGCCCTTCTCTGCTCCCGCTCGCGCACGAGGCCCTGGACCACGAGCAGGGGCAGAAGAAGCACGAGCAGCAGGATGCCGATCACCACCAGCCTGACAATGACGGAGTGCGTGCGCGCGGCCCGCGCGAGTGTACCGGTCGATTTCATTCGTCTCTCCTTTCATATCGAGATGCATGTTGCCACGGACTGTAGCGCGACGAATGTGCCGGTACTTCTCGATAGTGTAAATTCTTTGCGGGGAATTATGTCTTTATTGTGGCGAGAGCGAGCCCGGCCCGATTGGCGCCGATGATCCTTTCGGAAAGGGCGTTGAAAGCGTCATCCACGGTGCATCTTTCAGGGTGCTTTTCGAACCAGCGCACAGACTCCACGATCCCCTCCGCAAAAGGCACGGTTGCCGTGAAGCCGGGCACGAAGGTCTTGATCTTGGTCGTGTCGAACAGGGCGCAATTCGCCTTATCCCCGACGAGGCTGCCCCGGTCA
This sequence comes from uncultured Spirochaetota bacterium, assembly GCA_963734545.1. Taxonomy (GTDB): domain Bacteria; phylum Spirochaetota; class Spirochaetia; order SZUA-6; family Fen-1364; genus Fen-1364. Next base: position 451,726 of record CAVTHO010000006.1, read on the forward strand.
GGAGGGCTCGCCGCGGCGATGAAATCAGAGGCGATGTGGACGATATCCGGCGCGGCGCCCGCCGCGTGCCCGATCGCATTCGTGACCTGGTTCCAGCTCAAGGCCTCGTCTGACGTGATATGAAACGCGTGGCCCACCGCGTGAATGTTGCCCATCAGCCCGACAAAGCCCTTTGCGAAATCCGTGTTGTGGGTCAGGGTAAACAGCGCCGTTCCATCTCCCGGTACGATGACCTGTCTGCCCCTGCGCATGCGATCCACGAGCGTCCAGGGATGGTTCCAGCTCATGAATCCCGCGGGAATTGTGGTGACGCCGTAGGTGAAATTGGGCCGGACAATGGTGACGGGAAAAGCGTTTTCCCGGTATTCCCGCATGAGACGATCCTCGCAGGCGATCTTGTCCCTGCTGTACTGCCAGTAAGGATTGGCCAGCGGAGTGGACTCGGTGATGAGAGAGTGAGCCGGCGGCTTCTGGTATGCGCTTGCCGAGCTGATGAAGATGTACTGCCGGGTCCTGCCGCTGAAGAGTGTGATGTCGGCCTCGACCTGGTCCGGTGTGTACGCAATCCAGTCCACGACCACGTCGAACGCGTGACCCTCGAGCGCGGCAGCCATTGCCCGGGCGTCCTTCACATCGGCGACGATCTCTCTCGCGCCCCCGGGCACGAACTCACGGCGCTGTCCGCGATTGAGCAGATACAGCTCCATGCCCTTCTCCGTCACGAGCGGAGAGACGGCCGAGCTGATGAGCCCTGTGCCGCCGATGAAAAGCACCTTCATGGGTTATCTCTCCTCTTCGGCGCTGCGCGAAGCCCCTTGAGAAGGTGCCGCGCCCCGCGCACCGGGTGCGAGAGGAGCATGCGCGGCCCGGAGTATCGCATGACCTTTCGGACAGCTTCCCGCATGTCAGGCTTGTAGCAGTGGGTGGGGCAGCGCGCGCACGTGGGCTTCTCCTCCCCCCATGGGCAGCGCTCCAGGCGCGCCTCGGAGTACTCGGCCAGCCGGGCGCAATCCTCGCAGAGGAAGCCCTGCTGCAGGTGCCCGTGGGCCGCGCGGCAGTAGATCTGGATCATGAGCCGGACGGTTTTTCGCTCTTCCTCGCGGGGCTTCATTTGCCGAGGGTACCTCAAGGCGCGCCGGTGTTCTACAGCGTGTTCTCCCGCGTTGCCGTGGCGCGCTTCATGTTCTTCAGCACGCGCTGCGTCTCGGTGATGACGACCTCCACGAGGATGACGATGAGGATCGCCATCTGCGGCACGAATGTCTCCCAGGTCGAGGTCATGCCCAGGATGTTCACGGCAGGAAGCCCGGAGGCGATATGGGTGGGGAGAATGCCCACCAGCTGCAGGGAGTGGATGCTCTGGCCCGCGATCTTGAACGCCAGGTAGTAGATCAGCACGGTGGCGACGAGAAAGAAGTAGTGCAGGGGAAGGCGCACGCTGAATCGAATGATGAGGAACCCGATGATCACGAGCAGCGCAAAGGCGCCGAGGATCCCTGCCAGGAGTGACAGCAGGGGGATGGCAGGCGCTATCCCGATATAGAAGACAACGGTTTCGGCTCCTTCCCTCAACACGGCGAGGAATGAAAGAAGGAAGAGCGACCACATGCTCCCCGCCGCTATCGCGCCGCCGACCTTGTTCTTCATGAACGTGTTCCAGGCCTGCAGGCCCGAGCGCCGGTGCAGCCAGGCGCCCACCGTCACCATCAGCGCCACCGAGGCCAGCCCGACGAACCCTTCGGTACCCTCACGCGTCGCGCCCGCGGCCGCCGTGATCACGAGCCCCAGGACCACCGCCAGAACGGCGCTGGAAAGAAGCCCGGCGCCGGCGCCGGCCCATACCCATCTGGCGCCGCCCCTGGTTTCCGTCTTTCTGAGCATGGCCAGGAGCGCGGCCAGAAGGAGGAGCGCCTCCATGCCTTCGCGGAGCAGGATGAGGCCCGCATCCCACACCGTGTACCCTGCCTTCTGCCGGACGTCCTCGAGCTGTCCGGTCATGGTGGCGATGAGGTCAGCGGCATGACCGCGGGCGGAGGGGCCGGAGAGCAGGAGCGCCGCCGCTCGGGTCATCTCGGCTTCCACCTCGGTGTACACTATCGTCGAGCGGCTCTTCACCTCTCCTTCCACCTGGGGCCACAAGCCGATGAAGCTTTGAATCAGGTCCGATGCCTGGTCCTCGTCACCCGCTGAAAGAGCTGCCCCTGCCTGCTGGAGGAGCCTCAGGAGAGCTGAAACGCCCTGTTTTCCGGAAGACGCCGCGGGTGAGCCGGCTCCGCTCCCATAGTCGCGAACCGCTCGTGCGAGTCCCTCGAGGGCTCCCTCCGCGCGCGCGATGTCGGGGGGCTCCGCTTCCAGCGCGGCTGCCGCGCGGCTGGATTCGACCTCGATTTGCGCGTAGACATCAGGATCGGCCGCGCGTACTCCATCCTCCACTTTCGACCAGACAGGCTCGAATTGCCTGAGAGTTTCTGCCGCGCCGGCAGGGTCTTTCGCCTGGAGAGATTGCAGGGATTCCGCCGCGATCCGGCTTATGCCGTCGAGCAGTTCCCGGTCCGATGCGCCTGCCCTCGCGGCCAGAACCAGAAACAGCGTGGTCATTAGAATCGATGTGATGGTTCGAGGTAAGATCTTTTTTTCAGCGTGCTTCACATGGGTCTCGTTTCAATAAATCTGACTATTTTGGTCAGGAATTGTCAAGAGTTAATAGGCATTAATTTTCAGGCCGCCTGCTTCTCACCAGCAGGCACGCGCGCTCGACCGCATGGCCTCGGCCGACGCCGGCAGGCGGAAGAGCGAGCCGCGCGCCTCCGTCCGTTCGGTTGTCTTCAGCCCTCCTTCTCCGCCGCGCAGGAACTCGACGCAGAGCCCCCGGACCTTGCGCACCTCCAGGCATTCGCCTGCCTGGAGGATCATGTCGCCGCTTCCCTGCCAGGTGATCCAGCAGCTTCCTCGTGAACAGCTCACCTTCGCGTACTTGATCTTTCTCCTCCAGATCAGCTTCTTTTCCATTCGTGTGTCCTCCTGACGCGCACAATGTCGACCGCGGAACGCGAATCGGGTAGGAATAGCGGGAACGAAAATGCCGCGCACACGACTGCGAAGCGCCATACTGTGTCCGTTTTCCGGCGCCGCATCTGTGTCTTGCCCGTGCATGCGTGTTATGTGCAAATTCGCGCATGACGATCTACCAGCAGGTCGAGCATCGAATCATGGCTCTCATCGACAGCGGCGTGCTGCGCAACGGGGAGAAGATCCCGTCGCTGCGCATGTTGAGCGAGCAGCTCAAGGTGAGCGTCAACACGGTCCGCGAGGCGTACGAGAGGCTGGAGAACAGGCACTACATCGAGGCTGTCCCCCAGTCAGGCTACTACGTGCGGTCTGTCAGCCCCTCGTCCTCAAAGAAAAAGGACCTTCGTCCTCAGGAGCTCGATCCACGAGAAGTGGGCTTCTGCCAGGTGTACGATGCAATGAAGTGCGCCGAAGGCTCCTCCGAGCTGGTTCAGCTCGGTGCCGGCGTCCTTGACCGGGAGCTCTGCCGGAGAAAAAGATCGCCCGCTCCTACCAGCAGGCCATTCAGCGGTTTCCCGCCGAGGCATTCGACTACATCATGGCACCCGGGTACCTCCCCCTGAGGGAACAGATCGCCCTGCTCGGTGTGCACGCGGGCCTGCAGGTTTCCCCCGATGACCTGATCATCACGAATGGGTGCCAGGAGGCGGTCTGTCTCAGCCTGATGGCCACGTGCAAGCCGGGGGATCTGGTGGCGGTGGAGAGCCCCTTCTATTTCAACTTCCTCTCCCTCCTGGACCGGCTCGGCATCACGCCGGTGGAGATACCGGGCACCGCGGATGAAGGAATCAATCTGGATGTCCTCCAGTTCGTGCTGGAACGCAATCCGATCAAGGCCGTCTTCGTCATCAGCAATTTCACCAACCCCACCGGGGCGGTGCTTCCCACGGCAAAAAAGAAAAGATTGCTCGATATGATGCAGAAGTTCGACATCCCGCTGATCGAAGACGACATCTACGGGGACCTGGCATTCCGGGGCAGGCCGGATACCTGCAAGGGATACGACACGGACGGCAGGGTGATTCTCTGCTCTTCGTTCTCGAAGACCATCTCACCGGGAGTTCGCATCGGGTGGACCGCACCGGGGAAATACTACGACGAGGTAATGAGACTGAAGACCGTGATCAATATAGGAAGCGCATCCGTGGACCAGATCGCCCTCTCGATATTCCTGCAGCAGGGAGGGTACGAGCGGCACCTGCGACGAATCCGTCAAGCGGTGAAGGAATCAGTCGAGGCCGCGCGGCGCGCCGTGCAGGAATATTTTCCGCCCGGAACGATCGTGACCGACCCGCAGGGGGGATCATTTCTCTGGGTCACCCTTCCATCCGACTACGACACAATGGACCTCTACTTCCGGGCGCTGTCGGAAAACATCCTTTTCGCTCCCGGATGCCTCTTTACCCGCACCGGGGGATTCGGCAACTCCCTGCGCATCAACGCGGGCAGCTGGAACCTCCGCACCGAGCGCGCCATCCGCAGGCTCGGCGCCATGCTCGCGGAAGAGCCCGCCGCCGTATCCCGCGGATTCGAAGCAGCTCAGCGCTGAGTCTGCATCCGCAGAAGCCGCCGCGGTGCGCGCTCCGCGGCCGCGTCCAGCAGCGCGTCGCCGCGCTGGCCGAGGAAGACGTCCATTCCCGCGGGGGATGCCCCCTGATACACCGCCTCCATCGACTCCAGAAAGCTTTCATGTCCGCGCCAGAATGGAAAGCTTCCCAGCCGGGCGAGCAGGGGAGAGGCGGAAGGCGCTTCATCGGTGCGGGAAAATGCGAACTCTTCGTTCGTGCCCCAGAAAATGTCGGGGTGGGCGGGGAGCGGGGCGGGTGCGTCGGCGGACGGAGCCGTCGACACGGCCCCGGGTGACCCTGCAGCGGGCCCGCCGGCATCCGCCGTCCCGGCACCAGGTGTCACGCGCGTTCTTCGTCGGCGGGGGCCTCCCGCACCGGCGGACTTCCCCAGCGCCTCCAGGAGCTCCTCCCGCCCCATGCCCCGCAGACGGAAGAGGAGGAAAGGGTCCCGGTCGAACTCCTCCCCCAGGAGGTAGTACACCGCCGCGATGTGCTTGCAGGGGTTGGACCAGTCCGGGCAGGTGCAATGCGTTTCCAGCTCCTTCAGGCTGGCGGGAAAAAGGGAGAGCTTCACGCTGTCGAACGCTCTCTCGATATCCCGGGGCATCTCTCCGTTGAGGAGCCGGGCGGTGAACCCCGCCTCGGAAGCCATGGCGGCGACGGCTCTCTTCCACGCCGCGGCGGGGATCCGCTTCACGCCGAGACTCACCTTGTACGGATGCGAGCGGGATCCCTGCACGAGGGCGGCGGCCTTCCCCTTCTGAATATCAATGGAGATCACCTGGCCGCGCCGCGCGTAGTGCTTCCCCCGGGAGAGCCGGGATTCCCGGTCGAAGCTTTCGAGGACGTCGACCCATCTTCTGGCCCACCAGCTCTTGGCAAAGCTTCCCACCTTGGACTGTGCCTTGATTCCTCCCCTGACCCTGCGCGGGCTCTCCGCCTCGTACCAGTAGCCGCGGTACTTCATCTCATCCCCCCTGCACTTCGGCCCGGAGCCGGAAAATACCGCGGATCTCGGCGTTGGAGAGCTCCGTCAGCCACTTCTCCCCGGCGCCGATCACCGAACCCGCCACTTCCTTCTTACGCTCGATCAGCTCATCGATGTGCTCCTCGATGGTGCCGGAGCAGATGAATGCGTGCACCTCGACGTTCTTCGTCTGGCCGATGCGATACACGCGGTCGGTGGCCTGGCTCTCCACGGCGGGGTTCCACCAGCGGTCGAAATGGAAGACATGATTGGCGCGGGTCAGATTCAGGCCCGTGCCCCCCGCCTTGAGAGAAAGGATGAAGAAGTGCGGCGCCTTCTCGTCGGTCTGGAAGCGTTCGACCATGCCGTCCCGCCGGGTCCGCGGCACCCCGCCGTGGAGGAATGGCACCTCTTCCCCGAAGGTCTCCTCGAGGTGGGTCCGCAGGATCTCACCCATCTCCGCGTACTGGCTGAAGATGAGCGCCCGCTCGTCGCCCTCCATCACCTCCTCCAGCATCTCCGTCAGTCGCTGCAGCTTGCCGGAACGGCCGGCGATCGGGGAGTTGTCCTTGAGGAAATGGGCGGGATGATTGAGGACCTGCTTCAGCTTGGTGAGGGTGGACAGGATCACCGCCTTGCGCGCGATCTTCTCGGCATCCTTCAAGGCATTTTCCGCCTCGTCCACCACGGCCTTGTAGAGAGTGGCCTGTTCCCGGGTGATCGTGCACCAGACCTTCATTTCCAGTTTTTCCGGCAGATCGGAGATGACCGTCGGGTCCGTCTTCACGCGGCGCAGAATGAACGGCCCCGTGAGCCGCTTCAGCGTGGCCGCGGCTTCCTGGTCCCTGCTGGCCTGGATGGGGATGAAGAACCGGCGCTTGAACTCCGCCGGCGTTCCCAGGAGGCCGGGATTCAGGAACTCCATGATCGACCACAGGTCCCCCACGTGATTTTCCACGGGCGTGCCGGTGAGGACCATGCGATTGCCCGCCGAGAGGGAGCGCACTGCCCGCGCCTGCCGTGTCTCGGGATTCTTGATGTTCTGAGCCTCGTCGAGGATCACCCCCGCCCACTGAATCCCGGCGAGGTGCTCCCGGTCCCTGTGCACCAGGCTGTAGGTGGAAACGACGAGGGCCTGGCGCGCCGCTTCCTCCCGGAGGGACTCGCCTTTCTTCCTGTCGACGCCATGATGCACGATCACCGGCAGAGCGGGAGTGAATCGCGCCGCTTCCTTCTTCCAGTTTGCCACAACCGAGGTCGGGCACACGAGGAGGAAGGGGCTCTTCTCCCCCCGCTCGCGCCGGGCCTGGATGAATGCGAGCGCCTGCACGGTCTTTCCCAGGCCCATGTCATCCGCGAGACAGGCGCCCAGGCCCCAGTCTCCGAGGAAAGAGAGCCACGAGTATCCCCTGGACTGGTACGGACGGAGGGTTCCCTGGAACCCGGCCGGCGCGGGAAGCTCCTCGAATTGTCGGTCTCCCCGCAGGCGTTCCAGCAGCCCGCCGATCCACCCGGTTGCCTGAACGCCCCTGAACTCCATGCCCGCCACAGCGGCCGACGTGCCCAGGGAGAGCGAGAGAAGATCGCGCGCCTTCATGCGGCCGCCGGCTTTTCCTTTCCAGAATGCGAGCGCTGTCGTGATCTCCTCCGCGTTCATTGCCACCCACTGCCCGCGCACCTTCACCAGGGGCGCCTTCAGCGCGGCAAAGGTCTCCAGCTCCTTGCGGGTGAGCAGCTGGTCCCCGAGGGCAACCTCCCAGCGCACGTCGAGCATTTTTTCCAGCGTCATGCCTGCCGTTCCGTGCAGTGCCTCCGGGCTGTCCACCCGCGCGCGGACGCTGAGCCGGGCCCGTCCTCCCTTGCGCGTCCACCAGGAAGGAAGCAGGACCCCGAAGCCTGCCCGGTCCAGCAGGGCCGATTCCGAGGAGAGGAAGTCATAGGCGCCCCGCTCATCGAGTGAATAGCCGCCGGGCAGTGTCCTGCTGAGACTGCGCTCGACACCGGCGCTCAGCACGGACGCGCGGCCCAGGGCGGACAGCACCGCCTCCCGCAGACGGGCGGATCCTGCCGCGCCCCCCGCCTCGATTCCGCGCAAAAAGGCGCGCTTCCCTCCGGCGCCGAAGGCCTCGGGAAGGGTCATGAGGAGGCTCATGTCGTCCACCGGGTGCACGAGGTAGCGCACATACCAGGCCCCGTCGGGGTCCCCGTCCTGGTTTTCCGGCGGTTCTTCGAGACGGAAGCAGAGACGGTAGGGTGATCGAACAGTGTGGGAAAGGGGCTTTCGCCATTCGGCGATCTGGCCCTGCAGCTCCTGTATCTCCCCGGGAGATGCATCGAGCATCGCGCTCCGAGCGCTCAATACGTGCATCCACTGGTCGTGCAGGCTGTCGTGGACCCGCAGGTCGGGTCCCTGCGCGAGGCCGGCGCGTGCCGCGTGGGCCGGGCGCCCCGCGGTCACGGCGCCCGGGGCCCGGGCCGTGCTCCGCACGATCGCGTCCACCGCGCCCGCGAGGAACCGGTCGAGAGCACGAGAAGGGGCTGTGGCGGGCGGCTCCCCCGGCCCGGTCGAAAGCGCACGGGCAGCAGGCGGCATCAAGGCGGCAAGGCGCGCCATGGTCTGTCGGTCCTCTCCATCGATGACCGGCTCCCACACTGCGGCGAATGAGCCCGCGGCCCTTCCGGAGGCTTGCTCACCCTCTCTCTCCTCGATGCCGGGGAGGTACGCTTTCTTGTGGACGAGAAGCCCGGCGAACCTCAGCGCATTCGTCCAGAACCGAAGATCATTGCCGATGAGCATGCCGGGCGCGAGCATCTTTTTTCCCATGCATGAGCACAGCAGGTCCACCGCGGCGTTCCAGGAAAGGCGGAGGCAATCGATGCGGTGTGGCTCGAGACGCGCCTTTGCGTGTGAGGGAGGCGTGCCCGGCGCGGCGTTGAGCATGGGACTCGATGCGACGGGCACTCCGCTGAGAGAAGGAATCCACGCGAACGCCGAAACCCGCGTGCTTTCCCTGCGCAGGGGAGCGAGAATGGAATCGGCATCCCTCACGGCATCCGCTGACGGCTCGGTCCAAAGGAGAAGAGAGCGGTCCAGGAGGCCGGCATGGAGAACGCGCATGATGCGATACTATCTCCGGATGACGGGAAAATGTCACGGCGTACCGCGGTCACAAATGTCACGGCGTGGCAACGAACGCCTTCCCATGATATAATAATCCATCCGAAGCAGAACGGCTCGCATGGGGGGGTGATGGATTTCAAGTTGGACGCGGACGAGCTCCAGGAGGTGGTGGTCCTCTGCGACCAGGACGGGATTCTCCTCTGGTGGAACAGGGCGGGGGAGGAAATCACCGGTTTCTCGAGAGAAGACGTGATGGGGTACCACATCGACTCGATCGTCGCTCCCGGGTCGCGCGCGGAACTGAAGGATATTCTCGGCATACAGCGCACCGGCACCGTGCTCCCGGGCATGCCGATGAAGCTGCAGACCAGCTACGGCATGGAAGTCCCCGTGGAGGTGACCTCGGTCCCGCAGCATGAAGGCGGCACGCTCACCGGCTGGCTCCTCATATTCCGGGACACGACCCTCAAGGTCCAGCTCCAGGAGCAGCTCGACCGGATGGACGTCCTGTACCGAGGGCTCGTGGAGCATTCCTCTGAGATCATCTACGTTCTCGACGCCGCCGCCCGGGTGCTCTTCATCAACGATACGGTCGAAACTCTCCTCGGATATGCGAAGAAAGACCTGATCGGCAAGGACCTCATAGAAATCGTGCACCCGGACGACCGGTCAATGGCCTACTGGCCGCTGCGGGAAAGACGGAAGGCGGCCCGGGCCACGAAAGACCTGCAAATCAGGCTCCTCACAAAGGTCGGCTCGCACCGCCGGTACGACCTGGAAATCGTCTACATCTCGCTGAACTCCGTCGGGCTGGGGGCCGAACGCCGGGAGCCCGGAATGCCGGTCGTCGAGGAGAGGCTCGGCACCCAGGGGGTCGCGCGCGACGTGACAGAGCTCGTGCTCCTGCAGGACTTCTCACGGCAGGTCGGGTTCATCCTTCCCATCTGCGCAGTGTGCGGCAAGATTCGAGTGACCACGGGCACGACGGAAGAGTGGCTGCCCCTGAGCAAATACGTCGAGAGGAAGACAGGCATGCGGTTTTCGCATACCTACTGCCCGGAGCACGTGCCGGATATCTCGTAGCGCATGAACGGGGAGGGGCCATGACCAGATCGCTTTCCCGCATGATCCTGTCCGTTGCCAACCTTCTCGGTTTCGTCGCCGTAATCGTCGTCAACGCCCTTGCAACGACCATACCGCTGGGCGGCAGGACAACCGGCGAGCTTTCGGACCAGTACCCGAATCTTTTCGTGCCTGCCGGGCTGACTTTTGCCATCTGGGGACTGATCTATATCCTGCTGGCGATATTTGTGGTTTATTGCTTCGTCTTTTCCGCGCGGAAGCCCGCGCAGGACGATTCCTTCATGGAGAATGTCGGCGTGCTCTTTTTCATCACGTGCCTGGCGAACCTGGGATGGATCCTTGCCTGGCACTACCAGGTCCTTCCGCTGTCGCTCGCCCTGATGATCGTGCTCCTCGGCGCGCTGATCATGATCTACGTGAGACTGAGCGTGGGCAATTCGCAGGCGTCTTCGTCGGAGAAGTACCTGGTTCACCTGCCCATGAGCGTTTACCTCGGCTGGATCAGCATCGCGACCATCGCAAACGTGACGGCGCTTCTGGTCGCCTGGAAGTGGACGCGCTTCGGCATGAGCGAGCAATTCTGGGCCGTGGTCATGATCGCGGCGGGAATTGTCCTGGCCGGCCTCATGCTCTTCCGTCGGAACGATATCTTCTACGCCCTTGTGACAGGCTGGGCGCTTGCAGGGATTCTCCTGAAGAGAATCGCAGACGTCGGAACGCCCGCCGGCGCGGTCGTGCTGACAACGATTGTCGGCATCAGCCTCATCATCCTGGGCGTTCTCGTCCAGATCGCACGCAGGCGTGTCTACAAGGGCTGACGTTTCCCTCCGCGTGAGTTTTTTACTACACTCTATTCATGGCTGCACCGGGATCCGCCGCGGATCTTGATTTCATACATCGCTTCATTCCGGCCACTGCAGGGGGATTGCCCACCCTGCTCCTGCTTCACGGGACCGGGGGCAACGAGGAAGATCTCCTGGACCTGGGGTCGCGTCTCATGCCCGGGGCGGCGCTGGTGAGCCCGCGCGGCAAGGTCCTGGAAAACGGAATGGCACGTTTTTTCCGCAGGCTCGCCGAAGGGGTGTTCGACCTCGATGACCTGCGCCGTCGAACGGAGGAGCTGGCCGCATTTGTCGACGCGGCCGCTGCAGCGTACGGTCTGGACCGGTCCCGTCTGGTATCAGTGGGATACTCGAATGGCGCGAACATCGCAGCGAGCATCCTTCTTCTGAAGCCATCGGTCCTGTCAGCGGCCGTCCTGCTGCACGCCATGGTCCCCCTGGTGCCGGATCCGCTGCCCGATCTGCAGGGCAGACCCGTGTTTCTCAGCGCGGGAAGACAGGACACCATGATTCCCCCGCCTGAGACCGAGCGCCTGGCGAAGCTCCTGGAATCCGCGGGCGCGCGCGTGACACTCGCCTGGCAGCCTGGCGGGCACGGGCTGACTGCGGGCGAACTGGAGTCGGCGCGCGCGTGGATTCAGGAAGTAGAAGCCAATCGAGCCGGAAAAGCCTGATCAAGGAGGTCGTGCGTGCAGCTCGAAGGATTGCATCACCTGACGGCGGTGACGGGTAATCCGTCCCTCAACGTCGGTTTCTATACAGAGGTCCTGGGCATGCGTCTCGTGAAAAAGACGGTGAACCAGGACGATGTCGGCGCCTATCATTTGTTCTACGCCGATGAGGCCGGCCACCCCGGCACGGACGTGACGTTTTTCGACTGGCCCCATGCCGGAAAGACGTCGAGGGGTATCGGCACCATCACGCTGACCTCTCTGAGGGTCTCCGGCCGTGCCGCTCTCGAGGCCTGGGCGCGCCGGCTGACCGATTTCGGCATACAACACGAAGGGATTCTCACGCACAGCGGCAGGGGTGCGATTGCGTTTGCCGATCCCGAAGGACAACGCCTGGAGCTCGTCGACGACGGAGGCGCGGGCGGCGGCACGCCGTGGGCCAGGAGCCCCGTTCCCGTCGAAATGGGAATCCGGGGGCTCCATGCCGTGCATATCCCGGTCCGGAAGCCCGACGCGACAGCCTGGATACTGAGCGAGGTCCTGGGCTTCCGCCAGGAGAGGGAATACCGGCTGCCCGACGACACGAGGGTCCTCGTGTACGAGGTCGGATCGGGCGGTCCAGGGACCGAGGTGCACCTCGAAGAGCGTCCCCTCGCGGCTCCCGGACGCGTCGGCATCGGCGGCGTGCACCATGTCGCCTTCCGCACTCCGGACGGTGACGAGCAGGTCGAGTGGCAGGCAAAGCTGCGGGACGCGGGCGTGGGAGTCACGCCGGTCGTCGACCGCTTCTACTTCAAGTCGATCTACTTTCGGGAGCCCGGCGGCGTCCTGTTCGAGATTGCCACCGACGGGCCGGGATTCGCGGCGGATGAGCCTGCCGACCGTCTGGGCGAGAACCTGGCGCTGCCGCCCTTCCTGGAGCCTCAGCGCGCCAGGATCGAGGCGGGCCTGCGGCCCATCAATCCGGTGCGGATGACTGCGGTGAGCGGCTGACTATCCCCGGGGCAGGCTCGCAACGGACGTGCACGGAGCTGTCCAGCGGGAAAGCGACTTTGATCGGCGCGGGAGATGACGCGGGCTTGCCCTGCCGGACAAGGTGCACGAAATCGAGGTCCTTGCCCGCCACCCGGAAAACCGCGCCCGGCTGGATGCCCTGCCCGTGGCAAAGCGCCAGCATGCCGGGCACCTGCTCCCCTTCCTCGGTCACCCTGACTATCTGAACCACTTCACCCACGCCCGCCTCGGTGAGCCGCGGGGCGGCGAGCAGCCTGGCCTCGATGGGAGAACCGGGCAGCGGGTTCCCGTGGGGGCAGGTCTGCGGGGAGCCGAGTCTTTGAAAGAGGTGCTCGGTCAGGTCGTCCGAGATCTGGCTCTGCAGCCTCTTGGCTTCGTCGTCCGCTTTCTCCCAGGGATAGTCCAGGATCCGGACCATCAGGTGCTCCAGGAGGTAATGACGGCGAAGGACCTTTATTGCGAGGGCGTGCCCCTCCTCCGTCAGCTCGATGCTCTCGTAGCGGACCTGGCGTGCCAGCCCCAGCCGTTTCAGGCGCCCGAGGGCCTGGGTGACGGCGGAGCCGCTGACCCCGGTCCATGCTGCCAGGCGCGTGTTGCTCACTTTGCGGTAGTCCCTCTGGATGAGGTAGATCCCGCTCAGGTACTCGGCGGCAGCGGGAAACCGCTCGCTGAGACGCGCCGCATCAAGTTTCATGCGCATCGCGGCACTATAGCACGCCGTCCCAGGTGCAGGAGAAGATGCCCCGATTCCAGCCGACCTTGAACGGGACGCCGTACACTGCCCGCAGATTCTTCTCCGTGAGGGCCTTCCTCGGGCTGCCCGAGAAACGGAACCGACCTGCTTTGAGCAGGTGAACGGTGTCCGCGACAAATGCCGCCGTGTGCGGGCTGTGGCTGGTGAACAGGACCGTGATGCCCTGCCGGGAGAGCTTTTTCAGGAGGCGCATGACGCGCAGCTGGTGGCCGGGGTCGAGCTGGCTGGCGGGCTCGTCCAGCAGAAGGAGTGAGGGCTGCTGGGCGAGGCTTCGCGCGATGAGCATGAGCTGATACTCTCCCCCGCTCAACGTGGTCACCGATCGGTCCGCCAGCCCGGCGACCCCCGCCGCGATCAGCGCCTCCCGCGCGATGGCGCGGTCCCGCGCACCGGGCGCTTCCAGGGGACGCAGATGGGGCGCCCTGCCCAGGAGCACGTATTCAGTCACCGTGAAATCGAACCGCACGTTCTCCCGCTGCGGCACGAGGCTCACCATCCTGCCCCGCTCTCCGCGGCTCCAGTCGCCGAGGGGTTTTCCTGCCATGAAGACGTCTCCCCGGTCAGGCTGTTTCCAGCCGAGGCAGATATCCAGCAGCGTGGATTTTCCCGCTCCATTTGGACCGAGGATGGCCGCGATCGTGCCTTCCTCCATCGAGAACGTCAGGTCGTTGAGAACAGGCCGCGCACCGGGATAGGCAAAAACTGCCTGCCGCACCTCGAGAATGCTCATCCGCCGCGCTCCGTCCTTCGCGCGATCATGAGCGCAACGAAAGCGCCCGCGCCGATCACCGCGGTGAGGATCCCGAGCGGAATCTCGGCGGGGAGGACCGTACGCGCAAAATCGTCGCAGAGCAGGATGTAGATTGCCCCCATGAGCAGGGAAGCAGGCAGGGATCTCGAGGCGTCGGTCCCGAACACCCTGCGGGCAGCATGGGGGATCATGAGACCGGCCCAGCCGATCAGACCGCTCACGGAAATCGCCGCCGCAGTGGCCATCGTGGCGGCAAAGAGAAGAAGCGCGCGCTCCCGGCCCGGCGCGCTCCCCAGCGAATGCGCCACCCGATCGTCGAGGGAAAGCACGTTGAGCCTCCAGCGCAGGAGCAGCACAAGGGCAAGACCGACGATCACCGGCGGGGCAACGAACAGCGCGTCACGCCAGGTCACTCCCCAAAGCCCTCCAAGAAGCCAGAAGGTGATTTCGGGAAGCTGATTCCTCGGATCGGCGGCGAGCTTGACCAGGCCGATGCCCGCGGAGAAAAGCGCCGAGACTGCAATACCGGCCAGGACGAGACGCAGGATCCATCCGCCGTATCGGATCAGCCTTGCGAGGAGCCACGAGAGGGCGAGCCCGGCCAGCGCAAAGGCGAGCGCCCCGGCCTCCACGACCGCCGGGACTGGGGGCGAGGGCAACGATGGTCAGCGCGGCGCCGAACGCCGCGCCCTGCGAAACCCCGAGAAAACCGGGTTCGACGAGCGGGTTGGCGAAAATCATCTGGAAGACGGTGCCCGCGGCGGCCAGGGAGAATCCAAGGAGGATTCCCATGACGATCCGAGGGAGCCGGATGCTCAGCACGAGGCGCTGCGCGACCTGGTCGTGGGCCAGGGTCCCTGCCGACACGAATCCCGGAGCCGGATACCTGCCGAGAAACACCGATCCCGCGGCCACCAGCACGAGGAGGAGGAGCAGCAGAAGCAGCGCCGAGGCGCTAGCGCCGCGCAAGCGCGTCTTCCAGCCGCGGCAGGATCTCCCGGCTCAGGGTGGCCTCGTCGATGCCGTAGAGGCGGGTGAAGAACTCGCGCACTTCCGCGCGCATGTCCAGGCCGGGGAAAAGCTCGGGATGGAGCGTCACGGCCATCCATTCCAGGCCCAGGATCCAGCGCGTATCGGCCTGGTCCCAGGAATAGAAATCCGACGGAAAGCCGGCGATGGCGCCAGAGAGCGAGCCCGAGTTTCGGATGTCCTCCGCAATCGGGCCGGAGGGCTTTCCGTAGGAGATGACGAATACATACCGCGGGTTCCATGCGGAGAGCTGCTCGAGGCCGACTTTCTTCCAGCCGTCCCCCGGGCCGGCCTCTTTCCAGACCGCCGCGCCGCCCGCGGTTTCCGTCGTCACTGTCTGGATCCAGCCCGCCGGCGGCACGGTGAACGCGTTCGTTCCGTCCCGCGAATTGTATTGGACCACGAGCACGGAGGGCTTTTCCGCGGCCGCCGTTGCGCGGGCCACCGCCTCCACGCGGGAACGGTACCAGTCCTGTATGAAACGCGCCCGCTCGGGCTGCTGGAGCAGCCTGCCCAGGGTCTGCACGTCCAGGTAGAACTTCTCCGGGGACTCCAGGTCCAGGTAGAGAACGGGGATCCCGATCTTCTCCAGCGAGTCCCCGAGCTGCGCTTTCAGGTACGACTTCAGAATGACGAGATCGGGACGAACGGCGGCGAGCTGCTCGGGTCCCACGCTGTTGGAGAACCGGGGTTTTTCAGCGGCCCCCCGATCGATCAGCGGCAGGAAATCACCCAATCCCTGGTCGGTACCGCCGATCCCCACGACCCGCTGGGCAACACCCGGAAAGAGGTAGACGGCGTCCACGAGAAGCAGGGTCGCCCTTCCCGCAATCACGATCCGCGAGGGTATTTTCTGAAAGCTCACGCTCCGGCCCAGGGTATCGGTGAGGGTATAGGGGCCGGGCGCGGCGAATGTCGGATGAATCCAGATGCCGGCGATGAGCGAAGCGATGAACAGGGTCCTTCGTATCACGGCAAGTCCTCCATTGTATCGATGTCACGATGGATCGAATCGTCTTTCCAGGGTAGCTCTTCCACCGCGAGCCGCGCGGCGATCTCCCTCATAGTCCCGGTGGCAGGGTCGGCGCGCAGCACCTCGTCCTTCACCCGCGCGCCGCACAGCACGGGGTGTCCCCGCCTTCCCTCGAACACGGGATAGACGAAGTCGGCCGGCGCGCACCGAAGGAGAGCGAGATAGACATCAGGTCCTGCCCACGGCATGTCACCCAGCATGATGAAGAACCTGCCGGTGCGCACGTGCTCCATTCCCCGCCGGATCGAGGAGAACATTCCCAGCGGCCAGTCGGGATTTTCTACAGGCTGCACCTGCCGCACGTCCCGAAAGAGGAGGGCAAGCTCGGCGGCGCGATAGCCGGTCACCAGGATCACGCGGGTGCACACCTGCAGAGCAGACGCCACGACGGTTTCGATGATTGTGCGCTCTCCGAAGGGAAGTATCGGCTTCCAGCGGCCCATGCGCTCCGATTTGCCTGCCGCGGGCACGATGCAATCGACGTCCTCCCTTTTGGCGGTCGCTCCTGGCGACATTTTACCGGTCGCTCCTGGCGACATTTTACCGGTCGCTCCTGGCGACATTTTATTCATGCGGCATCGTAGCGATTGCGGAAAGACGACGCAAGCGTGGGAGGGAGCGGCCCGGCGTGGACAGGGGCTCCCGGCGCGCATGCGCGCCTGCCGCCCTACGGATGCGCAGGGCGGCAGGCGTCCTTGACCGCCGCGCGCGCGCGCAGTATCGTCAGTGCAGCCCACATGCAGAAGTACAGCCAGGATTTCATCCGCGCAATCCCCAAGACCGACCTCCACGTCCACCTCGACGGCTCGCTGCGCCTGCCCACGCTCATCGAGCTGGCCCGGGAGCGAAGCATCGAGCTTCCCTCCTTCACCGAGGAAGGGCTGAACGAGCTCGTATTCAAGGATTCCTACAAGGACCTCAACGAATACCTCACCGGCTTTTCCTGGACGCTCCTCGTCCTGCAGGACACCGAGGGACTGGAGCGCACCTCCTACGAGCTGGCCCTGGACAGCTGGGCGGAAGGCGTGCGGTACCTCGAGGTCCGATTCGCGCCGCAGCTCCACATGTCCCCGACCTTCGGATTCGAGGCGGTCGTGCGCTCCGTGGACACCGGCCTGCGGCGGGCGCGGGAAGCGGTCAACGCGACCCTCGGCCCCGACGAGCCGCCCTTCGACTACGGGATCATCGTCTGCGCCCTGCGCTTCTTCGATGAGAGCTTCTCCCAGTACTACAGGAACCTCTGCCGGGTGCTTTCCTTCTCGAGCCCGCAGGAGGTGATACGCACCGCGAGCCTGGAGCTGGCCCGGGCGGGCGTGCGCCTGCGCAGGGAAACCGACATCCAGATCGTCGGGTTCGACCTTGCCGGCAGCGAGTACGGGTACCCGGCAAGCGCGCACGAGGAATCCTACGACTTCGTGCACAGGAACTTCATGCGGAAGACGGTGCACGCGGGGGAGGCGTACGGCCCCGAGTCCATCTTCCAGGCCATCGCCAAGCTGCACGCGGACAGGATCGGCCACGGCCTGCACCTCTTCGACGAGGACATGATCTTCTCGGGCAGCGTGCAGGACAAGCGCGCCTACATCGAGAACCTGGTGAACTACATCGCGGAGAACCGCACCACCATCGAGGTGTGCCTGACGAGCAACATGCAGACCTCCCCCGCGCTCAAGGCCATCGACGAGCATTCGCTGCGGCAGATGCTCAGCCACAAGCTCTCCCTCACATTCTGCACGGACAACCGCCTCGTCTCCCACACCTCGCGTGACGCGGGAGCTCAGCCTCGCGCTGGAGAACTTCACGATTCCCCCTGACCAGCTCAAGGACATCATCATCTACGGCTTCAAACGCTCGTTCTACTACCATCCGTACCCCATGAAGCGGAAGTGGGTGCGGAACGTCATTGACTACTACGAGAAGCTCGAGAAGCAGCACGGCGTCATGTAGGAACCGGGCCCTGAAGTCCGTGCCGCGCGCGGCGTGACGCACTGATTCCGGTCTCCCGGCGGCACCCCCTGCCTTTACACACTTTTTACACTTCTTTTTCCGCGCCCTGACAACGCCTTCGCCTCCCTGCGCCACACTTTCCTCATACGCGGGAAAAGGAGGTGCATATGCACACGACACTTTGGAAGAGAGGCGCGCGGTCGACGGCCACGCGGACACGCGGCGCGCACACAAGGGGCGTGCGGACAAGCAGCGCGCACACAAGGGGTGTGCGCAGGCCCCGACTGCTCGGGGGCGTCATCTTTCTCGCGGCGCTCCTGTTCCCCGGTATGTGCGGGGCGGACGGTCTCATCATCATCGAGAATCCTGTGCACGTGGTTGCCGGACACTTCCGCTTCGCTCCGCTCGAGGTGAGCTACCACCACGTGAGCGTGACCATCAGCGATCTCGTGGCGGAAACAGTGGTGGACCAGGAGTTCTACAATCCCAACGGCGCCCGGCTGGAGGGAACGTACGTGTTCCCGATACCGGAGGGCGCGCACATCGACAAGCTGTCCATGGACATCGGCGGCAAAATGACGGATGCGGAGCTCCTTCCCGCGGACAAGGCGCGCGCTTTGTACGAGGAGATCGTGCGCAAGATGAAGGATCCCGCCCTGCTGGAGTACGCGGGCCGCGGGGCATTCCGCATGCGGGTCTATCCCATCGAGCCCCGGGCGTCCAAACGCATCAGGCTCACCTACAGCCAGCTCCTGAAAAACGACGGGGGCCTTGTCGAATACCTCTATCCGCTCAACACCGAGAAGTTCAGCGCCGCCGCGGTAAAGGATGTTTCCGTGAAGGTGACGCTGGACGGAAAGGAAAGCCTGAAGAGCATCTATTGCCCGAGCCATCCCGCGGAGATCCGCCGCGAGGGAGACACGCGCGCCGTGGTCGGCTGGGAGGCGCGGGACGTCTGGCCCGACACCGATTTCAAGGTGATCTTCAGCAGGAGTCCGAACCCGCTCGGGATCGACTTTCTTGCCAGCCGCGCGCCCGGCGCGGACGGGTATTTCATGCTCCTCGCTTCGCCGGGCGCGCGCACGGCGAAAACCGGCGTGCAGCCCAAGGATATCTGCTTCGTGCTGGACACATCCGGCTCCATGGCCGGTCCCAAGCTCACGCAGGCAAAGAAAGCGCTGCAGTTCTGCCTTGCCAACCTCGGCGCGGACGACAGGTTCGAGATCGTGCGTTTCTCCACTGAAGCGGAACCCTTCTTCGGCGGTCTCGTGCCCGCGGATCGGGCGCATCTTGCGCAGGCGGAAGAATTCCTGGACAGCCTGAGGCCCATTGGCGGGACCGCCATCGGCGACGCGCTGGGCCAGGCGCTGGCGCTCCGCAGCGGAGACGGCTCCGGCGGGCGGCCCCGGGCGGGAACAGCGGTCACGGGCGGAAGCAGGCCCTATCTTGTGATCTTCCTCACCGACGGACAGCCGACCGTCGGCGAGACCCGCGAGGACCCCCTGGTCGATTCACTCAGGGGAGCGGCGAAGAGCGTACGGATCTTCTCCTTCGGCATTGGAAACGACGTGAACACGCACCTTCTGGACAGGATCGCCTCGGAGACCCGGGCAGTCAGCCAGTACGTGCTGCCGGAAGAGGACATCGAGCTGAAAGTGGGGGGGTTCTATTCGAAGATAAAGGATCCGGTCCTTTCCGACGTGTCTCTCTCCTTCACGAACCCGTCATTGCGCGTCACACAGCTGCAGCCGGCCGTTCTGCCGGACCTGTTCAACGGCGACATGCTCGTCGTGTTCGGACGGTACACCGGCTCCGGCGCTTCCGCCGCGCGGATCACCGGCACGTTCAACGGAAAGCCGCACCAGTTCACGGCGGACGTCGATTTCCCCGCGCAGAACGCGGACAACGGGTTCATCCCGCGATTGTGGGCAACGCGGCGTGTCGGCTGGCTGCTGGACGAGATACGCATGCGCGGGGAGTCCCGCGAGCTCAAGGACGAGGTGATCAGCCTCGCGCGCGAGTTCGGGATCGTCACTCCCTATACCGCCTATCTCATACTCGAGGACGAGGCGTCGCGATCCATCCCGGTCAACCTCCGCACGTTCCAGGAGATGGAAGGGGATCGGGGTGTCGTCGACAAGGCGAGGGAGAAGTTCGATTCGGTGAGCAGGGAGGCGCGCTCGGAGGCCAGCCGATCGGGAGCCGGCGCCGTTCAGAACTCGAAAGCGGTGCAGGCCATGAAATCCTCGCTGAACGAGCAGCAGGCGGCACAGGCAGCCGGCCTCGCAAAGTCATCTGCCCCTGCCGCACCGGGGAACACCGGCTACCGCGCATCGGTCACGCGCAACTATGCGCAGCAGGTCCAGCTTGTGAACGGTCGGGCCTTCTACCAGAACGGGAACGTCTGGACCGACTCGACCGCGCAGGCGAAGGGCGCGCTCCGGCAGAAGTCCGTGAAATTCGGAAGCGAGGAGTACTTCAGGCTGCTCCGCGCGCGGCCGGCAGCGGCCCCGTGGCTTGCCCTGGGCAGCAACGTGGATGTCGTCGTCGACGACACGCTTATCAGCATCCGGGAATAGATGTGAGGAGGAACCTGATATGAGGCGGGCATTCATGTGCATGGCAGCGGGGATGATCCTCGCGGTGTCCACGGGTTTTGCGGCGGCGAAGCCCCGCGTGGAAGTGACCTTCGTGCTCGATTCCACCGGCTCCATGGGAGGCCTGATAGAGGGCGCCAAGCAGAAGATCTGGTCGATCGCGAACAGCATCGTCTCCCAGAAGCCGGCGCCGGAAGTGAGGATCGGGCTCCTCACCTACCGGGATCGAGGCGACGAGTATGTGACCAGGAAATTCGATCTCACCGACGATATCGATACGGTATTCAAGAACCTCCAATCGATAACCGCTGACGGGGGCGGGGACGATCCGGAGAGCGTGAACCAGGCTCTCCGCGAGGCGGTCACGGGCATGAGCTGGAGCGCGGGCACGACGGCGCTGAAGATCATCTTCCTCGTGGGCGACTATCCGCCCCACATGGACTATCCCGACGACGTGAAATACCCTGCCACGTGCAGGGACGCGGTGAAGCGCGGCCTGATCATCGACACCGTGCAGTGCGGCGCGGTGAGCGATACGACCGCCGTGTGGCGTGATATCGCGCGACTGTCCGAGGGATCCTACGTGGCATTGGCCCAGTCGGGCAACATGACCGTCATGACGACACCCTTCGACACGGAAATCGCCCGAACGAGCGGGGAGATCGGGACGACCGTGGTGGCGTACGGCGAAAAGGACAGGCAGGAAGCGGCGCGCGGCAAGGTGGCGAAGGCGGCCGAGGCGCCGGCCGCCGTGGCGGCGGACAGGGCTGCATTCAATCTCGCGACGGGCGGCAAGGCCATCCAGGGGTTGGGGGACCTCGTGGCTGATTCTGCGGAGGGAAAGGTGGACGTGGGCAGGCTGAAGAACGACGAGCTTCCGCCGGAGCTGCAGAAGATGACCCCCGCGCAGCGTACCGCGTACATCACGAAGCAGAAGGAACGAAGGGAAGTGCTCAACCTCAGGCTCACGGAGCTGTCACAGAAGCGCGCCACCTGGCTTGCCCAGGAGCAGAAGAGAATTGCCGCAACAACAGGAGGCGACGCGTTCGACGTGCGGGTGGCTGAAATCATTTCCGCGCAGGCTGCCCGGACCCGGTAGGGGGTGAGGGGCGGGCTCGGTACGCCGGGCCCGCCCGCTCTTGCCCGTATTCGGACCGCCGCTTTTGCCCGTACTCGGGCCGCCGCTCTTGCCCGTATTCGGGCCGCCGCTTTTGCCCGTACTCGGGCCCGCCTTACCCTGGCGGGAAATGCGCGAGAAACTCTTTTCTGAGCATGACCTCGAAGAAAATCGCCGATCCGTCCTTGAACGCCACCTCGGTCACAGGTGCAGAGAACATCTTGGTAAAAATCGACGCCGGGGGAACCTTGCGGGGAACGGCCCCGCCCGCCACGCACCGGGCAGCACCCACGCGGGACACGACACGGATGAACTCCACCTCGGATTTGGAGAAGGAGAGCTCCGTTTTTTCCCATTTCGACCTGCCGGCAAAGATCTTCGAGAGCCAGTTGTCCCGCTCGAAGTCCTCGAACCAGAAGAGATCTCCGACCCGGTAGAGCAACCCGGGGAAATTGAGGATATTTCCCCCGGTCCTTCCCACCAGGGTGGCGAACGTGAAGAAACCTACCTCGCCGCCCCGCTTTTCAGCGGTCTGCCGCCAGAACTCGGCAGGATCCTCTTCCGGGGCCCTCCGCAACCATTGCATGGCATGTACGATAGTCTGCCATCGGGCATCCGTCAATCCAGCGATTCTCATTTGCCTGGGATTCACTTGTCGAGGCAACCAGCATCGACGGCGCAGGGTTTTTCGGGATATATGAGGAAGGTCTCAGAGCTCCCCGAGTGGCTGCGGCCGGGGCGCGGGATAACGGAGCTCGACTGCTCTCCCGCTTCCCGACGCATCGTGCACCGCGTGCATGATCTCCAGGGCATGCATACCGAGCGCGCCCGATGCCCGGTGAGGCCGGCCCGTCACGATTGCCTGTATCATCTCCGAGAGCCCCAGCCCGCGCGAGTTCTCCGCCCAGGGCAGCTCCAGGGGCACCTCGCGCCACTCCGTGTCATCCTTCCCCCGGATGAGGACCGGGCCGCCGAAGGTGTTGGGATCCGGGACGCTCAGGGAGCCTTCGCTGCCGTAGATCTCTATGCGCGGGAGCTGCGAGCTCCAGACGTCGAAGGACATGACGAAGGTGGCGATGACGCCGCACTCGAAGTCGATGGTCCCCGCCGCGTGCGTGGGGATTTCCACGTCGATGCGCTGGCCCTCGTTCGGTCCCGAGCCGATGACCCGGTTTCGAAATGTCCTGCGGACCGATCCCGAGACCCGGCGCGCCGGCCCCAGCAGGGCGAGGAGGGCGGTGAAATAGTAGGGGCCCATGTCGAAGACCGGACCACCCCCCTGAGCGTAATAAAAGCCCGGATCCGGATGCCAGGCTTCAGGCCCGTGATTCGCCATGAAGGCGACGGCGGCCACCGGGACGCCGATGGCCCCTTCGTCGATGAGCCGCACGCAGGTCTGTATTCCCGCGCCCAGGAAGGTGTCCGGCGCCGTGCCGACCCGCAGGCCCTTTTTTCGGGCCAGGGCCAGCGTGCGATCCGCATCTTTCATGGATATCGCGAACGGCTTTTCCGAGTGCACGTGCTTGCCCGCCGCGAGGGCGGCCATGGACACCTCCGCGTGCGCCGAGGGGACCGTCAGGTTGAGCACGACCTCCACGGACGGATCGGCGAGGAGCTCTTCCACCGTGCATGCCCGCGGGATGCCGTGCGCGGCGGCCTTGGCCGCTGCCCGTTCATCCACAAGGTCTGCGACGGCTGCAACCTCGACGTTGTCGAACCGGGTTGTCAGGTTCTTGAGATAGATCTCGCTGATGGTTCCGCATCCGATCACGCCGACGCGCGCCCGATTGCTCTCGGTTGCTTTCATGCGTGCCGCGGGCCCTGACCGTAGTACGCGTCTTTTCCATGTTTTCGCAGGAAGTGCTTGTCCAGAAGGCTCCGCCTCATGCCCTTGACCCGGGGGTTGATCTGCACGGCGAGCGCCGTCATTTCCGCAACGTAATCGAGGATGAAGGCGTGGTAGACGGCCTCCGCCGCGTCCTTGCCCCAGGTGAATGGCCCGTGTGACGCGACGAGAACGGCAGGAACCGCGCGATAGTCGATGTTGCGGAAGGCGTCCACGATCTGTACGGCCGTCTGCTCCTCATAGTCAAGGGCGATCTGCGCGTCCGAGATAACCGCCGTGCAGGGGACCGGGCCGTGGAAGTAGTCCGCGTGCGTCGTGCCCAGGCAGGGCAGGGGCCGGCATGCCTGCGCCCACGCCGTGGCGTTCCGCGAATGCGTATGCACGACGCCCCCGATCTCGGGGAACTCCCGGTAGAGCCTCACGTGCGTCCGGGTATCCGAAGAGGGGTTCAGGTCGCCCTCCACCTTGTTTCCATCCTGATCCATGATCACCATGTTCTTCGGGGAAAGCTCCGCATAGTCCACGCCGCTGGGCTTGATCGCGATCAACCCCAGCGTGCGATCGATGCCGGAGACGTTTCCGAACGTAGCAACCACGAGGCCGTGTTCCACCAGGCGCATGTTGGCCTGGTACACCTCTTCCCGCAGCCGCTGAAGGCTGCGCTTCCCCGCCGCGGTACTCCGCGGTTTCCTGGCGGCGCTCATAGCGCGCGCAGGAGCCCCGTCAGGCTCCCGCCCAGTGACGTGTAGGTGCCGTACAACTTCTCGTATACGGCGGCGCGTTTCCTGTCCGGCTTGAAGATCTTGTCGAATCCGCTCCCCATCTTCTTCTGCGCCGCTGCGACCGTCGGGTGCACTCCGGCCGCAACGGCGGCGAGCATTCCTGCGCCGAGCGCGCAGGCCTGGTCGGATGTGACAACGCGGATCGGCATGCCCAGGATGTCGGCCGTTACCTGCATGACAAAGGGGCTCTTGCGGGCAATCCCGCCCTGCGCAATGACCGCGTTGATCGGCACCCCTTCCTTCCTGAATTGTTCGACTATTGCCCGGGAGCCGAAAGCGGTGGCCTCCACCAGGGCCCGGAAGATCTTCGGCGCGGTCGTGCCCAGGGTCAGGCCCACGATGGCGCCTTTCAATGTCTGGTCGGCAAACGGCGTGCGCCGGCCGTTCAGCCAGTCAAGCGCTGCAACCGTCGATTCACCCGGGTCGACCTTGGCCGCCTCGTCGGCAAGCCTGTCCAGGATGCTCTCTTCGATCTCCTTTCGGGCCTGCGCGAGCGCGGCAGCCCTGGCCGGGCCGCGCCCGCCCGCCGCGTCGTGCAGCGGCCAGGAGAGAATGTCCTTGAACCATGCGTAGACATCACCGAACGCGGACTGGCCCGCTTCCAGACCGACCATCCCGGGAATGACGGAGCCGTCTACCTGGCCGCAGATCCCCGCGATGCACTTGCTGCCGACCGCTCTCCGCGGCGCCACCAGGACGTCGCAGGTGGAGGTGCCCATGATCTTCACCAGGGTCCTGTCCGTGATTCCGCCGCCCACGGCGCCCATGTGGGCGTCGAAAGCACCTACGGCCACGGTGGTCCCGGGTTCCAGGCCCAGCCGCCTGGCCCATTCATCGGTGAGCCCTCCGGCGCTGAGATCCGACGTATGCGTCTCTTTGAACAGACGCTGGCGCAGACCCCTCAGGAGAGGGTCGATCTTGAGGAGAAACGCCTCGGGCGGAAGGCCC
Source organism: uncultured Spirochaetota bacterium (assembly GCA_963734545.1). Taxonomy (GTDB): domain Bacteria; phylum Spirochaetota; class Spirochaetia; order SZUA-6; family Fen-1364; genus Fen-1364. The sequence continues at coordinate 476,865 of CAVTHO010000006.1, forward strand.
TCCCAGTCGGGATGCCACATCGCCTTGTGCCCGGCTGCGCACCTGCTCCTCTTCATGGTGAGAGGATCCACCGCGCCGGTAAGGAGCGCCGGCATCCAGTCGCAATGCTCCACCCAGGAGTATGCCGCGGCCCGGACCTTGCCGTCCTCCCTGATGACGTGCAGGATCTTCGACCAGAACCACTCGGAGGAATAGACGCCCCCCTCGTATTTCGTGAAGTCCGTCCCTCCCCACCCGCGGGCCGTCTTGTTGATGAGCTCCGCTTCCCTGACGCCCGTGTGGTCCTTCCAGAGCACGAACATTGCGTTCGGGTTCTCCTCGAAGCCCTTGACGAGCGCCAGCGGAGTCCCGGCCCGGTCGACCGCGCACGGGGTGGAGCCGGTCGTGTCGATGCCGATTGCCGCAACGCTCTTGCCCGCCTTCTTGCCGATTTTCCGAAGCGCGCCCTTCACGGACGCCTCCATCCCCTCGATATAATCCAGGGGATGCTGGCGGAACATGTTCTTCGCGGGGTCGCAGTACTTGCCCGCAGCCCAGCGGCGGTACCACGCAACCTCGTTCGCCAGCTCCTTCCCCGTCTGGGCGTCGATCACCACCGAGCGAACGGAGTCGGTGCCGAAATCCATCCCGATGATCAGCCGGTCGCTCCTGGCGACATTCTGCGTGTCCCTGGCCATTTCTACCTCCTATGCCCGCGGGCCCGCGGCGCTGGCCCGCTCCCTGTTTCGCACTCCCCGGTCGTGGTCCCGTACCGCGCGTTCACGATCTCCGACGGCGCGCTCACGGTCGTTTATCGCAAGCTCGCGGTCGTGATTGTAGACGTCCCAGCCGAGGTACCGGGTGAATGCCTCTTCCACCACCGCGGCCACGCGCGCGGGGTTGATTGCCACATGATGCTCAAAACCGTTGGCGCAGATGTGACGCAGCAGCCCCTGCAGTTGCGGGATCCGCGCCACGCCATACCCGCCGAATGTCGTGAGGGGGTCCTTGGTGATCTCCCCTTCCCCCACATAGGAGCGTATCCTGCCCGCCCGGTCGTCGGTGGAGACGCGGCAGTACGTGAAGTCCGTGGGCTTCAGCTTGCCGGCAAGCGTGCCGTACGTGTTCTCCCTGCCGATCGTTCCGGCAAGTATCTCGTTGTAGTCCATGACGGCTTTCCGCCCGAAGAGATCCTGCGGGAAGTTGCTGCAGTGGAACAACACGCACCTGTCCGGGTCATCCGCATAGTTGTTGTTCCAGTCCACCAGCCCGCTGGGCTTGCCTGACGCCTGGACCATGGCGTACATGCCGATCAATCCGGTCACGTCGGTCTCACAGGCGCTCGGGCACAGCGCATTGCTCAGCATGCTCATGGCGGTGCAGGGCATCACGCCGAAGTTTTCTTCCATGGAGGACCAGCACTGGATTGCCGTGCCGTCCAGATCATGCTCTTTCACGTACTGGTCGAGCACCACGCCGAACTTTGCCATGCGCGTGAGCGCCTCCCGGGGGATCTTCGTCGTTTTGATGTAGTCATCTATCTCGTCCAGCTTCGAGAGCACCGTGGAGTCCTTGTCCTTGAGGTTCCACGCCCTTCCAAACAGCTCGGACAGGTCCAGGCTTTCCACGGAGATGCCGGTGAGCTCCAGGAGCTTCTCGCTGTAGCGAACCGTGAGGAACGCGGCCGGTCGAGCGCCGATCTGGCCGAACCGGGCTTTCTTCAGGGATCTCACCACCCGGCAGACCCCGCCGAAGTCGTGCAGCTCCTCCCGGAACGCGGCGGACTCGGGGTCCATCGTGTGCTGGGAGGTGAGAGAGTAGCGGATGCCGTACTGGGAAAGGTTGTTGCAGGCCGACATCTTTCCGCAGAAGCTGTCCCGCCGATGCTCGATGCTCATCCTCCCCGGCTCGTCGGGGAACGCGTGCACGAGCACCGGCACCTGCAGTCCCGCGAGCCGCAGCGTGTCGGCGATTCCCCGCTCGTCACCGAAGTTCGGCAGGGTGACGAGGATCCCGTCGATCTTCTCCCGATTTGCCTTGAAGAGCGCGGCGCACTTTTTCGAGTCCGCGAGGCTCTCCACGGAGCCGTACTTTGTGTCCTTCGGAGAAAGGGCGACGGCCTCGAAACCCTCTTCCTTGAGCACGGCCAGTATCGTCTTGCGCCCCTGCTCGCACAGCTCCGCAGGAAAGAAGCCCCGGTTGCCTATCAGCACACCGAGTGTGGTCATTGGATTCTCCTTTTGCATGCGGGAAATTGCGAAGCCCCACGATAAGGCCCGGCAACGTAAAAGTCAAGCTTGGCGCGGTTTTGCGCGCCGTATGCGCACGAATCCGCGGAGTACCGCGGCGCGCTATTTGATCATGCCCGGCAGGAGATAGGCCTGCACGAGCGCGATCAGACCGATCAACAGCGCCATGGCCAGGCTGTGCAGGACCGTGGAACGGAAGAGCGCGCCTTCCTGCCCCTCGAGGTGCCCGGAAGCGGTGGCCACGGCGATGCTCTGCGGAGAGATCATCTTTCCCGCCACGCCTCCCGATGCGTTTGCGGCGACCATCAGGGCGGGATCGAGGCCGAGGCGCTCCGCTGTCGTTCGCTGCAGCGATCCGAAGAGCGCGTTGGAAGACGTGTCAGAGCCTGTGACCAGGACGCCAAGCCATCCCAGAAGGGGAGAGAACAAGGGAAAGAGGACCCCGGTGGCGGCAAGCGCGCGGCCCAGCGTCGAGCTCATCCCGGAGGAGTTCATGATGAAGGCGGTGGCGAGTATGAGGCACACGGTAAGGATCGTCCCCCCGAGGTCCCTTATGGTCCGTCCCAGGCATGTAATTACCTTGCGCGCGCCGAGGTTCGGGAGAAAGAACGCCGAGATCACGGCGGCCAGAAAGATCGCCGTGCCGGGGGTCGAGAGCAGGGGAAGCGTGAAAGAAGATCCGGGAAGCCCCGGCCAGGGCATCTTGAGGTCCCCCCGCTGAAGCACGGGCTTCAACGGCCCGAGACTCCACAGAAGGACCATGACCGACATGAGCAGGTACGGACCCCAGGCGCGAAGCGCGGCAGCCGCGGAGGTCTTCACGGGAGGTCTGCGCGTGGTCCCGTCGGAAAGCCCTCCTGCGGCAGGGGCACCCGGGAAATCCCAGGCCGTACGCGGCTTCCAGAACCGGAGGAAAAGCCAGAGCCCCGCCAGGGTAATGATGCCGGACAGGATGCCGGCGGTCCATGGCCCGCTGAAGTTGGCGATCAGGAACTGGGACACGGCCATCAGGATGCCGGCAACGATCAGCGCCGGCAGAACCTCCATGCTCCGCCGCCAGCCGCACAGCACGACGGTGAGCCAGAGCGGCACGAACATCGAAAGGAGCGGCACCTGGCGGCCGATGATCCGGCCGAGCGTGACCACGTCGAGCCCGCTTACCCCGGCTGCAACGGCCACGGGGATTCCCGCCGCGGCGAACGCGACGGGCGAGCTGTTGGCAATCAGGCAGAGAACGGCGGCTGCGCGGGCCTCAAATCCGAGGCTCACCAGCATGGCCAGTGAAATGGCGACGGGAGTGCCGAATCCGGCCGCACCCTCCAGGAATGCCCCGAACGCGAACGCGATGAAAAGGGCTTGCAGGCGTCTGTCCGCGGTGATGGAGGCGAGGGTCGCCCTGATGACGTCGAACTGACCCGACTCCACGCTGAGGGAATGGACGAAGAGCGCGGATACCACGATCCACATGATGGGAAAAAGCGCCGTGGCGGCGCCCTGCAGACCGGAGGAGAGCGCGGAAACAGCGGGCATGCCCCATGCGGCAATGGCGACGATGAAGGCGGCAACGGCCGCGGCAAGGGCCGGTGCCCATCCGGGAACCCTGCCGGAAGCGAGCAGGCCGAACAGAACGGCCAGCGGAATGACTGCCGCCATCGCGGAAAGACCAATGCTCCCCAGGGGAGCGAGTGCCGGTGTCCACGGCATGGTCCGCAATTCAATCACGCCGGGCTCGCGATTGTCCAGTGCGCGAGCGGCTTCGCGCGCCGATCACCTGCTCAGCGCAGGTTGCCTTCCTCAGGGCAGAACGGGGATTCCCGGGGGCTCGACAGCGCCTGTGTCCACGGCGGCGGGCGGCGGCCTGCTGTTCTTCCGCGATCTTGAAGCTGCCCACGACCTTGTGCAGCTCCTGCGCCATTGTCGTAAGCTCGACCGTCGCAGCGGACATCTCTTCAGCCGAAGCCGCGGCGGACTGCGCCAGCTCGTTCACATCCTCCATCGCCTTGGAGACCTGCCGCGCCGTGGAGGTCTGCTCCTCGGTGGCCGCCGAAATGTTCTGGCTCATCTCGCTCACGCTGGAAAGTGATGTGGCCAGCTCCTTGACAGCCGCCACCTGCTGCTCGATGGCCTTCGCGAGCCCGCCGATCATCTCGTTCACCCTCTGGGACGCCGCCCGAATCTGCTCCATCGCGAATTGCGACCCCTTGGCGATCTTCACCCCCTCGGTCACGTTTTTCACGCTCTCCTTGATCAACGCCCCGATCTCCTTGGTGGAAGAGGCGCTGCGGTCGGCGAGCTTGCTCACTTCATCCGCCACGACGGCGAAGCCGCGGCCGTGCTCGCCTGCGCGCGCCGCCTCGATGGCGGCGTTCAGCGCCAGGAGGTTCGTCTGGTCTGCGATATCGGAGATGACGTCAACTATTCCGCCGATCTTTTCGGAGCTCTCGGCAATCCGCGTGATGCCGGTGACGACCGAGTCCACCGCCTTCGCTCCTTCCAGCGCGTTTTCCACCGATCTCCGCGTCAGATCGGAGATCTCGGTGAGACTTCCCGACACCGCCTCGATGGAGCTCTGCACCTGTGCCATGGAGCCGGCGCCGCGCTCGACCGCGCCGGACTGGGACAGCGCATGCTGGGAGATCTGGTCCACCGACGCGGTGAGCTGCTCCATCGAGGCGCTGGTCTCTTCCAGGGTGGACGCCTGGCTCTGCGCCCCGTCGGACAGCTTCTGGGCGCTGGCGGAAATCTGCTCGCTCGAAGCGGCAACCTGGGCGGCACTGAGCTGGACGGAAGTCACCGCCTCTCTCAGCCTCTGCGCCATGCCGTTGAGTGCCTCGGCAAGCAGCCCCACCTCGTCGCGCTGGTGGATGGGGAGCTGCTGGGTGAAGTCACCCGCGGCAACGCGCTGGGCAAAGGCAACGGCCTTTGCCAGCGGCCGGGTGATTGCGCGGGAGATGGCAATCGCGATACCGATGCCGATGAATGCGGCGGCGGCGAGACCCCCGAGAAGGCTGAAAACCGCTGTCACAATGCGCGTCACGGCGAGCGCGGTGATTGCGCGCGCGTCCTTGAAGCCTTCCACGGAGGTCTGGCTGGCCGTGGCCAGGAGCACATCGGTGGCGCCGGCGCTCATGCTGTTCAATTCTCCCACCTTTGTCATGCTCGTGAGGACCGAGTTGCAGGCAGCCAGGAGAGCCTCCGCATCACGCTGTATCTTCTCCAGCTCGACCCTGTCGGCGGACAGGGTGACCGCCGTGAGCGATTTCACCCTGGCCTCGAAGGCGGAGAATTCGTCGATCGCCTTTCTCAGTATCGACGCATCGCCCACAGCCTGCGCCTTGTAGGCCGCCGCATTCAGGTTGCTGCCCAGGAGGATGATCCCGCTGATTCCGTTGACCCGCGCCATCCAGCGCTCGATGCCCGCGGATCCTGACCCGCCCCTCACCGCGGCGGCCATCTGCTGATTCTGCATGTCGAGGAACCTGAGCGCCTTATCCAGGAAGGAGGATGACGCGAAGTCCAGAGCCGTGCGCACGGACACGATGTCGTTGGTGGCGGTCACCACGTCTGCGGCCAGTTTCCTGAATTCCTCCAGCCGGGTCGTCGCTTCAGCCGTGTTCTTCCGCAGCACAATCAGCCGCGGGTACTTTGCCGCAAGATCCTGCGCCTCGTTGAGATGCGACCTGGTCTGATCCAGGAAGCCATTCGCCTGCAGGAGATAGGGATTCTGCGTGGTGAAAGCGTACCCGCGCATGTTGTACATTGCGAACTGGGCACTGCGCTCGATGCTGTTGGCAAGTTCCACCTGGGGGACCGTTTCCTGGTCCAGCCGTCTCGCGTCGCCCTGCACCCCCAGCATGTTCATGATCGCAACCGCCCCGATTGCTATCGCGATGGCGATAACGAGGCCGAACCCCACCCCGATTTTCGCCGCCATCTTCAGGTTTCTCATCGACACGAACCTCCTCTTCCACCCTGCGCGCCCTCGCGGGCAGAGCGTGAGAACTTTCCTCGTATGTGATAGTTATCGGTGAAAGCTATCTATAGAAATACTCAACTAGTATTCATACACCTCTGCGCCTATCTTTTCCACCAAAAGTCTCTAAAAAGTCTATGATTCCCGCGCCGTGGATGGTACACTTTCATACAGCCATATGGGTCTCCACGAGCTTCCCGAAGCGGATAAACACCTCATTTATGGGCTTCTGCTGAAGAAGAAACGGAGCAGGGCCCAGGAGCGCCGGGTGCTCTCCATCGTGCGCAGCTCGATGGAGCTGGTGGCGAAGATCGAGGCGATCCTGAAAGTCACCCGGGCCCATGTCCTTGAGCTGCCCGAGAGTCACCTGGAAGACAACCAGGCGCCCGGCCGGGTTCTCGACAAGGCGCTGCCCATGAAAAAGCGCAAAGGAGTGCTCATTGTCGATGTCCGCCCGGAGCTCACCGGCCTGCTGAAGAAGTGTTCCCTCAAGCGGGAGCTCTCCTTCTCCCGTATCGGCGAGCGCTTCGACGCGATTCACGTCATCCGGAGCCTGCGCTCACGGCTGATCATCGTCAATGAGAGCTTTCCCGCGGAGGAGGAGTATGCGCGGTATTTCGAAATCTGCAGGGCGATCGAGCCGGGGATCAGAATCATCTTCCTGGGACGCCCGACTCAATCCCTGGAAGGCAGTCCCGCCTTCCGCGCAGCCACCCGCTCCCTGCCGAAGCCCCTGAACATCGAAAAGCTCGAAGAAAGCGTGCGAGAGCTCCTGGGCATCAAGCGGGATGCTCAGACGTACAAAGCGGAGAGCTCCCGGTAGCTGTCCGCGTCGAGAAGGTTTTCCATGAGTTTCATGCGCGCGCGCAGCTCTGCCGCGAGTCTTTTTTCCCTGCCGAGAAACAGGGAAAGGAAATCATCCTGCAGAAGCAGGCCCGCGGTGAAGCACATGGTCACGGCGATGGAGAGGGCTTCCAGGACGGTCTTGCCCTTCAGAAGGGAGCGGGTCTGGAGGCGCCCGCTCTCATGGGGCAGCGTGAACGATTTACCCTGGAGGATGATCGGCTCCAGGGGCTCCGATTTTCCCGCGGCGCTCCCCGACGCGCGAAGAACCAGTACCTTCATGAGGGTCTTGCCGAGGTCGACGAGGCCCCCCACGCCCTGGCTGATGAGCTCATGTACTTCCATCTCATTGCCGATGGCCCCGAGCCGGGCTCCCTTGATCATGAGGTAGCGGGAAAGCGGGAAGCTGCTGAAATGGAACGGGCCCTGCTCCAGCCTCTCTACCATCATGCGGAGCTTCGTGAAGTCCAGCTCGAAGAAAGTGCGTGAGAAGATCGCGACCTTGCCCGTCTCTTCAAGAACGCATTGACCATTGAGCAGGGGGGCGAAAACCCTGTCGAAGCTGCGCACCAGCCGGGGGACAAGGAGTACGAGGTTGTCGTGGTCCCCCGCGAAGTCGAATGATTCGCGCGGATCGATGGACTGGTACAAGCCCGCGAGGATCTCGGTGTCCGGCCGTCCCTGCTCGTCGAGGACGATATAGCTGTTGACCCGGCGGGCCTCCACGAGCTGCTCGTGGAGCTTCCCGATTGATTCGAACCCGCCGTCGATGTATCCGTCCATGCGCGCGCGGACCGCGGGGTCGCAATCGAACGCGAGGGAGTCGACCATCTCACCCAGGCCTTCGCGCATGAGGTCCGCGAGCGTGAGCAGCCGCCGGTGCTTGAAGATGTTCAACCCGAGGAGACAGTTGTACAGGGAGGGGAGGGTGCAGTCCTCCGCCAGGATCCGAAGGACCAGGCGGTTGGTCTTCTCGTTTTCCTCCTCCGGCTCATGCTGCTTTTCGTAGAAGGCGCGAAGCGCTCCGAAGATTATCCCCTGGGTTTCCGGCTCGTAGTGGAGCATCATGAAGAGGCTTTCCACGCGCCGGAGCCGATCGATCACGCTCATGTCGCGCAGGTTCAACCGGGCGAACTCGACGGTGCGGAGCCGGTCCGCGAGGCGTTTCAGAAGGACGAGCAGGTTGTACTGCTTGGGGGTCAGGTGCAGCCAGCCGTGTTCCACCACGGGGTCGAGCCGCAGGGAGAGCTCCGCCGCCGTGGTGAGGATTTCCCTTGCCAGGAACGCGGGGAGCTGCGGGTCTATCCGGATCCCCGGCGGCAGGAGGCGCGTTTCCAGCACGTAGCTGCGCCGGCCGAACTGCCGGACGCGGCGGTATTCCGTGAACAGGAATGAAAAGTAGGAGCAGCTCTGGATCGTCTTCTTGATCATCCGGCTGATGCGGCTGACCTGGCTGCGCGCCACCTGGGCCGACGCCTGCCGCACGACATGCAGGATGGCGAGCGCATCTTCCTTTTCGTCGATCTCCTTGATCTTTTCGATTTTCTGGGGGATCGTGAGAGGGTTGGCAAGAACTTTCTGAACGGCGCTCTTCTTCGGCTCTTCGCGCTCCTTGCGCAGGAGCAGCCCGAGCGCGATGTGGTCGTCCGCCTCTCTCTCTATCTCGGCACGGGTCAACTCCACCGCTTGTTCCCCCTGTGACGCAAATTATCCGAACAAATCACCTCGCCGTCAACAGCGGGATGTGCGGAGTACCGCTCTAATCACCGGGAGCGGATTAGCCGTGGGCGTGATTCTGATGGACGAAAGCGAGCCCCGTAGCCATGGATGCGTAGCACGCCGAAGGCGTGCGGAGGGCGGCAGCTGGCCGCGCAGCGGACAGCGAGAGCCGCGAGGGACGCTGCGTACGGCGCCCATTCAGTTGCGGGTGCGGGTACGCAGTGATACTCTTGTGCGCAGTGAGCGCCCAATCGATCCCGCTTATCGTCATGGCGAGCCTCACCTTCTACGTGGGGGCCTACAGCATCCAGCTCTACGTCAAGCAGCCCCGGCGCGCCTCCCACGCGAGCTTTGCCGCGGCATGCATCTGCATGGGCTTGTACGACGTCTTCTGTGCCGGGCTCTACGGCGCGGGCTCTCCTGCGGACGGGGCGGCCTGGCAGCGGCTGCAGATGGCGTCCCTCGCCCTGGTCGGCATCGCCTTTTCCTGGTTCGTCCTGCATTTCCTTTCTTCGGGGCCCTTTGTGAGCCGGCGCACGAAGTCCGTGGTCAGGGGGGTCTCTCTCTGCTTCCTCCTCATGGCAGTCGCGGGCACCGTCTTTCCCAGCGGCTTGTACGTTTTGCCGGACGCTCCTTTTGTCAAGGTCATGGAGCTGCCCTTCGGGCTCAGGGTCGTCTACAACGAAGTCGCACTCGGGCCCCTGGCATCCGCGCAGAGCGTGCTGGAGGTGGCCGCCTTTCTTTTCCTGTTTTCCCTTGCATACCGCACGTACAGAAGCAGCCGCGCCGGCGAGGCGAAAGCGCTTCTCATCGCCATGGCCATCTTCTTCGCCAGCATCATCAATGACACGGCGGTGTCGATCGGGCTCTATCACCTGCCCTACACCATGGAATACGCCTACATGAGCATGGTCCTTCTTGTCACCGGTTCGGTCACTTCGACGGTCGTCGAAGCCGGCAACATGAGGGAGGCTCTCGTGGCGAGCCAGGAAACGCTCCGCCGGCACGCCAAGCAGTTGGAGTCTCTCCGCCAGCTCGAGATGGAAATCACCGCGGAGCTCGACCTCACGTCATTGTTGAATTCGGTTGTTTCCCGCGCCATGGAGCTGCTCAAGGCGACGACGGGAGGGATCTACATCTATATACCCGAGCGCGACGTGATCGAGTGGCGGTATTCGGTGGGTCCGGTCAATCCCCCGCCGGGGAGCTTTCTCCGCCGAGGCGAGGGGCTCTCGGGCAGGGTGTGGGAACAGAACACGACGCTCATAGTCAATCACTACAAAGAATGGCGGGGCATGCATCCCGAGTACGCGTATCTTCCAGATTTTTCCACGGTCGGCTCGCCCATGCACTGGGGGAACGAGTTCTTCGGCGTGCTCTGCATGCTGCGGGACCCGTCCGCGGGCTTCGAGCCGGCGGAGGGGGAGCTGCTGGAGCTCTTCGCCTCGCAGGCGGCGGTTGCTCTGCGCAACGCGCGATTGTTCGAGGCCACGCGCCGGCAGACGGACCGATTGTCCGTGGTCAACCGGATTGCCAAGACCGTCGGCGCGACCCTGCGCATGGACGAGCTGCGGGAGACCGTTTACCGGGAGCTGGCCACGCTCTTCGCGCACGACTTGTTTTCCATTGTGCTCACGGACGACCCGCCCGCCGAGCGCGAGCAGCTTGTCGGCGTCGAGGAGGGACGCCGGTTGTCCTCCACACGCTTTGCGGCCGGGCCGGAGCTGATCGGGCGCGTGCTCGAGGAGAGAAAAACCATCATCGTGCGAGACACGGACGGCGGGGGCCGGCCGCACGCGTGGCTCGGCGCGCCCATCCTCATCGGGAATCGCGTGACCGGCGTGATTTCCCTCCTCTCCCACCGGCGGGAGGCATACCGCGAGGACGACGCCGAGCTCCTGTCCACGATCTCCGAGCAGGTTGCCGCGGCCATCGAGCGGGCCCGGCTCTACCAGAGCCTCCATGAGTCGGAGCAGAGGTACCGCACGCTGTTCGAGCAGGCGAACGATGCCGTCATCCTGCAGGACCTGGACGGCGGGATCCTCGACGTGAACGAGCGTGCCTGCCAGCTCCTCGGCCATGCGCGGGAGAGCCTCATCGGCATGCCGGTGAGCGGCATCGTGTCGGCCCGTTCACCCCTTCTCCTGGCCAACCACATGCAGGCGGCGGAAGGAACCGTGCGCGTGGAGGGCGAATACATCCGCAGGGACGGCTCCCTGGTGCCCGTCGAGGTGAGCATGGCGTCCCTTCGGGTGGCCGGCATGCCGCTCGTGTTCGTCCTGGCGCACGACATTACCGAGCACATCCGGCTGGAGGAAAGGCTGCGCCAGGCGCAGAAAATGGAGGCGATCGGGACGCTGGCAGGCGGCATCGCTCATGATTTCAACAACATCCTGACCGGCATCCTCGGGTATTCCACGCTCCTGCGCGAGGAGCTCCCCGCGGCCAGCCCTCTGGCGGAAGACGTGCAGGCAATCGAAACCTCGGCCCGCCGCGCCGCCGAGCTCACGCAGCAGCTCCTCACCCTTTCGCGCAAGAACCCCCGCGTGCCCCTCGCGCCCATCGACCCGAACAGCGTCGTGACCGAGGTCGTTCGGCTGCTCGAGCGCACGATCGACAAGTCCGTCAGCATCCGCACGTCCCTTGCGGAGAACGTGAACTCCGTGAACGGCAATGCGGGACAGCTCCACCAGGCCCTCCTGAATCTCTGTCTCAACGCCCGCGACGCCATGCCGCGCGGGGGCGAAATCGTCATCGAGACGCGGAACGCGGATCCGGCCGACCGCGCCTGCGTGGACGACGAGACGCGCGTGTTCATCACCGTGCGGGACTCGGGCGTGGGAATGGATGTGTCCGTGCAGGAGCGGATATTCGAGCCGTTTTTCACCACAAAGGAGCAGGGGCGCGGTCTGGGGCTGGCCATGGTGTACGGTATCGTGCGCGGGCACGGGGGGGACATCCACGTGCAAAGCGCGCCGGGGAAAGGGGCGAGCTTTGTGCTCAGTTTCCCTGCCTGCATCGGATCGACAGAGGAGCAGACTGTTCCCACCGATCGTGCTCCCGGAGGACACGAGACGATCCTGATCGTGGACGACGAGGACGGCGTGCGTGACGTCCTGACACGGATACTGGAGCGGGCCGGCTACTCCGTGATCCAGGCGGAGGACGGGCTGCGCGGCGTCGAGATGTTCCGCGAGCGCGCCGGGAGGATCGACCTCGTCGTGCTCGACATGGCCATGCCGCGCATGAGCGGAGCAGAGGCATACGACCGATTCATGGAGATCGATCCGGCGATACGCATTCTCATATCCAGCGGCTACAGCGAAGAGGGCCGCGCTGCGGAAATCCTCGCCCGCGGCGCGAGGGGGTTCCTCAAGAAGCCATACGGCAGCGAGACCGTGCTCGCCATGGTGCGCGCCGCCCTGGACCAGGCGGGCCCGGCCCGCCCCGCGCCTACCTGACCACGAGCACCTTCCGCATCTCGTCGAATCCCGGGCCCACCACGCGAATGAAGTAGATGCCCCGGGCCACGATCCTGCCGCCGCGGTTCTTCCCGTCCCAGCCAGTGGTGTATTCGCCCGCATTCTGGGTCCCGCTTGCAAGCACGTTCACGATATCGCCGCTCAGGTTGAAGACTGTAATCGAGATCTTGCCCTTGCTGGGCATCACGTAGTGCAGGTACGCGACCTCGCCGTTGGCCGGACGGATCACGTTGTTCGAGATCGTCACCTGGCCGCGCTGCTCGATGATCGAGTGGTAGGAGTACTCGAATGGCCTGACATTGCCGGGGTTGTTGGGATCAGCCGGGAACGCCAGGGGCAGGCGGTTGGCGCCGCTTGTAAGAACGAACATGAACTGCAGGAGGGCCCCGTCCTTGACCTCTGAGTCGCTGCTGGGAATGACGTAGTCACGGAGAGCACCGTTTACTGTCCCGAGTCCTGACGTGCGCGCCTGGGGATTGCCGGCGCGAACGAGGTCTCCATGCGCGCGGTCTCCGCCGGTGTTGGCGGGCCAGAGCGTGGTTGCCGTGGTCGGGACCCACAGGTTGTTGAAATCGTGATCGGCGGGCGGGTTCACGTCCCAGAACAGCTCGAGGGACGTGGTGGCGTTGTCGAGACCGGTCGCCGCCGGCAGGATCCGCGCCTCCAGGAGGACGTCCTGCGGCAGGAGCCAATGCGTGCCGTCGAAGCTGGTGACCATGCCGACCCCGCCCCGCGCGGGATCGCGCTGCACGTTGCGGTTCAGCGCGAAGACCGGCGTGACGAAGCCCAGCCCCACATCGGTGATATTGTGCGCCGGAGCGGCGGGAGTGGAGCCGACGGTGAGCATCGCCTTTCCGCTGTACGGCGGGCCTGCCAGCGCACTTGCGGGAAGGAATGTATCGTGGGTGGTTGCATGGAGGTAGACCGGAGCTCCGGGATCACCAGGGAAGTTCGTGGCAACAGGAGCGCCGGAGGACGGATAGGCGAACGAGTTGGGATACCGCTGGTCCCAGACCTGGTTGACGACAGCCCGTATAGTCTGCGGGGCGGGGAAGATGTCGGCAGCGGTAAGCGCCGCGGGCAGTGTCACAACCGCGGCACGCGCGCCATTGCCCGTCATCTCCACGGGCTGCACCGTGATTGCACCGCCCGAGTACGAGAGGCTCGCGGAGCCTATCGCGGTGGTACCCGCGGGGTCTCCGTAGACGAGCTCGGAGAAATGCACATATGCCCTGGTCGAGCCGAGCGCTGCCAGCGTGTAGGTAATGACCGGTCGGGCGCCATCAGCCGATTTGTACATCTTTGTCGGACTGGGGTCGACAAGGGCGCCGCCCACCACGCCGAACAGCGTGCCTGTATTGCCCGCCACGTGCCATGTCGGTGTCGCGCTCGTATCCTCCTGCGTTCCTTCAGGCAGCAGGATATCGAAGACGTCGGTACGCGTCGGGGGCACCGGGTTGAGGACGGCAGCGAACCCGCCCGCTCCGGAAATCGTCCCATACCCGTCCACTGCCACTGAGAATCCGCTGAAGTCGTTGCTGAGCTGCGTGCCGGTCTGGACCTGGACCCTGATCCTGTCGATCCTGCCATTGTTGTTCGTGTCCATCGTCCAGCTCGCAATGATCTTGATGAAGAAGTTCCAGTTGAAGTTGTTCCCGTTGTCGACGGAGCCGGGCCCGGGGGTGATGGTAACGGTCGCATAACTGTAGGTGACTGCCACGAAGTCGATAGTCTGCGCAACCGCGGAGTTGTTCGTGATGATCCACTGGCCTTCGAGGCCCGGGGGCGGCGAAGCGTGGGCGGTCGCATTGAAAAGATCAGTCTGCAGAATGATGAGCTGTCCGGCAGCACCCACCACATTGAAATTGCCGCCGGCATTGATGGTCTGTGTCTGCAAGTGCTCGAACGTAAATGTCGTCGCGGGTGTCGTGCAGGTGAATTTGTACCAACTGTTGTCACCTTTGATCAGGATCGAAGTGGAGGCAGGGACAAATACGACCTCTCCCGTTCCCGGGTCAAAGGCGCTCACCTGCGCCGGAGGCCTGTTCCCGTCGTTGTCCCAGAGCGATCCTTTCATGGTGATCACATTGCTTCCCGCGTGCAGCGTGCCGTGCAGGATTCTCAGGTTGTTGCGTATCATGATGTCATTCGAAATCGACACGTCGAACGCCGTGGTCGTGCCTTTGTCGATCGTGAGATTGTAGAATGTATCAACCGTGGGCGCGGCAATCGTCACCGGAGTCGTCGTGCCGTTCATGACGACCGTACCGGTGAACGTGGTGGAGAAGGTCGTGACGTTGAAATTGCCCCCCACGCTGATCGTCTCGGCGGCTGTCGGTGTGAGTGTCGTTCCCACCGCCGTGAGATTCCCTCCCACGGTCAGGTCATGCCCGTTCAGAGTCAGGGTGCCCGCCGAGATGAGCAAATTGTTCGTTGCCTCCACCGCCGTCGTCAGGCTTCCGCCGTTGCCCAGCGTAAGTCGGTAGAAGGGGTCCGTCCCGATGCCCTTTGTCGTGATGGTCGGAGTGGCGGTCGGGCTGAGAAATACAGTAGAGGTATTCGCGGAGAACGCGAAGTTGACCCCACCCGCCGCGGAATCCCAGTTTCCGGCTATTGTGTGGGTGAAGGAGCCCGCCTGCCAGGTGCCTCGTGTCAGGGTCAGCAGGTTCGTGACAGTCCACCCTCCTGTTGAGGTCACCGTGTTGGCGAGCGCGTTCTTGTTGATTGTGAGATCGTAGAAAATAGTTACGCCCACAGAGGCCGGCGCGGCACCCGTGAACACCACCAATCCATTGTTGTGCGTAAAGGTGGCTGCAATGTCCATGTCACTGCCGACATTCAGTGTGCCCGCGGGGGCCGAGAGGTTTGCAAGCGTCGTGCCGGGGGTGCCCACGTAGCCTCCCACCGCCAGCACGTGCCCGACCCCCGTGATGGCCGATGCGTTCAGCGTGCCTGAGCCGCTGACGTTGCCCGTCACTGTCTGGGTGACCGCGTTGTCTGCCAGCGTCAGGGTGCCGGTGTTCACCGTGAGGTTGTTGCCCACGCTCAGGGCAATACCCGTGTTGTAGGTGGTGGTGCCACCCGTGCTCTTGCCCAGGTTGTAGAAGGCCGTGGAGGAGTAGATGGTGCCTGTGCCCGTGAAGACCACGGTGCCGTTGTTGGAGGTGAAGGTGGTCACGTTCCAGTTGGTGCCCACGTTCAGGATGCCTGCGGGAGCCGAGAGGGTGGCAAGCGGGGTGCCGGTGGTACCCACGTAGGTGCCCACACTCAAGCTGTTGGCCCCCGTGATGGCCGAGGCGTTCAGCGTGCCTGAGCCGCTGACGCTGCCCGTCACTGTCTGGGTGACCGCGTTGTCTGCCAGCGTCAGGGTGCCAGTGTTCACCGTGAGGTTGTTGCCCACGCTCAGGGCGGCACCCGTGTTGTAGGTGGTGGTGCCCCCCGTGCTCTTGGTCAGGTTGTAGAAGGCCGTGGAGGAGTAGATGGTGCCTGTGCCCGTGAAGACCACGGTGCCGTTGTTGGAGGTGAAGGTGGTCACGTTCCAGTTGGTGCCCACGCTCAGGGTGCCTGCGGGAGCCGAGAGGGTGGCAAGCGGGGTGCCGGTGGTACCCACGTAGGTGCCCACACTCAGGGTGTTGCCCGCCAGCACCCCGGATGCGTTCAGGGTGCCTGAGCCGCTGACGTTGCCCGTCACTGTCTGGGTGCCCGCGATGTTAACAAGCGTCAGGGTGCCAGTGTTCACCGTGAGGTTGTTGCCCACGCTCAGGGCAATACCCGTGTTGTAGGTGGTGGTGCCCCCCGTGCTCTTGCCCAGGTTGTAGAAGGCCGTGGAGGAGTAGATGGTGCCTGTGCCCGTGAAGACCACGGTGCCGTTGTTGGAGGTGAAGGTGGTCACGTTCCAGTTGGTGCCCACGCTCAGCGTGCCTGCGGGAGCCGAGAGGGTGGCAAGCGGGGTGCCGGTGGTACCCACGTAGGTGCCCACGCTCAGGGTGTTGCCCGCCAGCACCCCGGATGCGTTCAGCGTGCCTGAGCCGCTGACGTTGCCCGTCACTGTCTGGGTGCCCGCGATGTCAACCAGCGTCAGGGTGCCTGTGTTCACCGTGAGGTTGTTGCCCACGCTCAGGGCAATACCCGTGTTGTAGGTGGTGGTGCCACCCGTGCTCTTGGTCATGTTGTAGAAGGCCGTGGAGGAGTAGATGGTGCCTGTGCCCGTGAAGACCACGGTGCCGTTGTTGGAGGTGAAGGTGGTCACGTTCCAGTTGGTGCCCACGCTCAGGGTGCCTGCGGGAGCCGAGAGGGTGGCAAGCGGGGTGCCGGTGGTACCCACGTAGGTGCCCACACTCAGGCTGTTGCCCGCCAGCACCCCGGATGCGTTCAGGGTGCCTGAGCCGCTGACGTTGCCCGTCACTGTCTGGGTGCCCGCGATGTTAACAAGCGTCAGGGTGCCTGTGTTCACCGTGAGGTTGTTGCCCACGCTCAGGGCGGCACCCGTGTTGTAGGTGGTGGTGCCCCCCGTGCTCTTGGTCAGGTTGTAGAAGGCCGTGGAGGAGTAGATGGTGCCTGTGCCCGTGAAGGTCACTGTGTCGAGGTTTGTCGTGTAGCTGGTCACGTTCCAGTCGTTCGCCACGGAGATTGCGTTCGCTCCTGCGGGTGCCTTCAGTGTTGCCAATGCGTTTCCGCCGCCTGTCGTGCCCATGCTTCCCGCAGAGACGGCAGGGCTACCGGTCGCGCTGGTGGCATCAAGCGTGCCGCCACCATGAACGAGGGCAGTGACAGAAAGACTATTGGCTCCCGTCGTAAGGGTCGCAAGGGACTGAATGAACAGGTCGTTGGAGGCAGATATGTTCGAGCTCTGGCTGGCAGCAGTCGCGCTCGCTCCACTACCTACCGTAAAGTTGTAGAAATGATTCGTCGCTTTTGAAAGAATCGTCGCAGCGCCCACACGCCCCAATTGAACTGTGCCTCCGGTCGGCGTGAATGTCACGTTCGCGGCGCTGTCGTCCCAGGATGCGCCGTTGAAGAAGATGGTGTTTCCCGTTGCGTTCACAGGGTTCAAAGTCCCGGACGTCAATGTCAGCGCATTCGTGATTGTCCAATTGTTGCTTGCCCCGGGGTTCCCCGGCTGAAGGATCGCGGCCGGCGGCTTGTTCATGGTCAGGTTGAAGAAGGTTGCCGCATATACGATCTGGGGTCCCGGCCCATCGAACATCACGGTTCCATTGTTGTGCGTAAAGCTCGTTGCTATGTCGAAGTCACCGCCCACGTTCAGCGTGCCTGCCGGAGCGGAAAGGTTTGCAAGCGTCGTCCCAGAGGTTCCTACATTGCCTCCTACATCCAGCACATGGCCGACCCCCGTGATGGCCGATGCGTTCAGCGTGCCTGAGCCGCTGACATTTCCGGTCACCGTCTGGGTGCCCACG
>CAVTHO010000007.1:0-1026009 GCA_963734545.1 uncultured Spirochaetota bacterium
TCAAGAAGACCAAGGGTCCCGAGAAACCCCGCAGGAACGAGGGGGAGGATTCGATCCACGTGTCCGAAGAGGCCCGCTCCAAGGCGGAGGTCTACCAGGCCACCGAGCTCGCCAAGGGCGCGCCGGCGATCCGCTGGGAGCTGGTCGAGGAGGTCAAGAAGCGCCTCCAGGACCCCAACTATATTTCCGATAAGGTGCTCGACAGCGTGGCGCAGCGGCTCATGGAGTACTTCGAGATCACCTGAACATGCGATAGCATGCGGCGTGTCGGAAGCAGGCAGGCGGAGGGTCCGGACGGGTCTTCCGCCTTTTCTTTCTGAAGAGTCCCCCAAGGAGCAGGTCATGCCGGACATAGGCTTTAGCGTTCCCACGGATATCAGGTTCGGGCTGGACGTGGCCAACCGGATCGCCGCCGTGGTGAGCGAGTACGGGGAGAGGGTCCTGCTGGTGACCGAGGCCATCCTGTACGAGGGCAAGGTCATCGAACGGGTGCAGGCTCTTCTGGAGAAGAAGGGCCTCCAGCACATCGTGTACGACGAGGTGGTGCCCAACGCCACCAGCTCGGTGGTGGACGAGGGGGTCAAGCTGGCCCGGGGCGCCCACGCGGACGTGGTCGTTGGCCTCGGCGGCGTGCGCACCCTGTCCGTGGGCAAGTGCATCGCCATGGTCGCCGCAGGGCAGGCCGAGATGGACGACTACCTGTCCGGCGTGCAGCCCAAGGGCGCGAGCCTGCCCTATGTCGCGCTGCCCACCACCTGCCGCGACCCCTTCCTGCTGACCAACGAGTACCTGGTGACCGACTCCCGAGACCGCATGGCCAAGCTCGGCAGGGTCCCGGCCGGGCCCGCCCGCGCGGTGATCATCGATCCCCGCCTGAGCGCCACGCTGCCCCCCAAGTTCACGGCCGCGACCACCCTGATGGACACCCTTCTGGCGGGGGTCGAGGGCTACCTGAGCTCGCGGAACAACTTCCTTTCGGAGACCTTCTTCCTGCCGGCCCTGGAGCAGATCGGCAGGACCGTGGGCCCGCTGCGCGACGCGCCCGACGACCTGCGCGTGCGCATGCACGCCTCCACGGCGGGCCTCCTGGTCGCGCTGGGCCTGGTCGTGAGCCGCACGGGCGTGGGCGCGGCGCTGGCCTACGCCATCAACAGCCGCTTCATGGTGCCGAAGTCATGGATTTCCTCGATCCTGCTGCCCCACGTGCTGGAGTTCTACGCCGGGGTGGCGGCCGAGAAGCTGTCCACGGTCGCCGCCTTCCTGGGCGAGGAGGCCGCCGGGGGGTCGCCCGCCGAAGGGGCCGCCCGGGCGGTGGAGGCCGTGCGCCGCATCCTGGGCTCCCTGGGCCTTCCGGCTCGCCTGCGCGACTTCGACCTGAACCTGGACGACATGGTGGAGGCGGCAAGCACGGCTCGCGCCCTGGACATGATGAACTACCTGCCCCGCTCCGTCTCGGCCGAGGACCTGTACGAGCTGCTGAAGTCGGCCTACTGAGCGCCGGCGCCCGGCCGTGATCACCCTCGCAAAGCTGGCCAGCCTCCCGCCGCGAACCCGCCTGCGCAAGATCGCCCTGCTCCTGCAGCGCGCGGAGCTGGAGCTGGAACGCGGCGAGCGGGGGCGACCCGGAGCACTGGCGCGGCCTGGCGCGCCTGCTGGCCTTCGGACGTCAAGGCGGCCGCGGAGGTCCGCGCGCAGGCCGAGGCCCTGGCCGCTGCCGCGCTTCCCGGCTCGCCGACTCAGAGCCTGCGGCGCGCGCTCAACCGCACCCGGCACGCGCTGCTTTCCTCCCTCGGGGCTGAGCCGGCCGAGTGGGACCTCCTCGCCTCGGAGGGCGGCCTGGACGGTCGGCTCGCCGGGTGGTGCCCGTGAGCGTGTACCTGGAGGAGGTCCGCTCTCCCTTCAACGTGGGCGCCATGTTCCGCACGGCGGAAGCCTTCGGCGTGGAGCGCCTGCTGCTTTCCCCCCAGACCGCCTCGCCCCTGCACCCCCGCGCGGTCAAGACGGCCCGCGGCGCCGCGGAGGTGCTGCCGTGGGAGGTGGCCGGCCTGGAGGCCCTGTCGGCGCGCGCCGGGATCGTCGCCCTGGAGCTGAACGGAGTGCCTCTGGAGCGCTTCCGGTTCCCGAATCGGGGCGTGCTCCTGGTGGGCTCCGAGGAGCTCGGACTGAGCCCGGAGGCGCTGGCTCTGGCGGATGCGGGCAGGGTCTCCATCCCCATGGCCGGCGCCAAGCGCTCCCTGAACGTGGCGGTGGCCTTCGGGATCGTGCTTCAGGCCTGGGTGGCCCGTCTGCCGCGAGCATAGACTGTCAGGTGCGCCGCGATGCCTGCGGGCAGCCCTCAGGCGAAACGCACCGCCCGCCAGGGGAGAAACGATGCGTAGCCGCGGTCGCGGTAG
The DNA here is from genome assembly GCA_963734545.1 of uncultured Spirochaetota bacterium. Classification (GTDB taxonomy): domain Bacteria; phylum Spirochaetota; class Spirochaetia; order SZUA-6; family Fen-1364; genus Fen-1364. The sequence goes on from CAVTHO010000007.1 coordinate 2,394, forward strand.
CGCCACACCCGAACCTGCCTGCCCGTCACCAGGCGGGCGAGCATCGGCTCGATGGTGGACAGGAGCTCCGGAGGAACCTGCCGCGCCGTCCCGGCCAGAATCGAGCGGGGCAGCAGCGCGGCCAGCTCGCGGTCCGGCAGCCAGGCCTCCAGGCTCTCGCCGGACTCCGCGGTGACCCGCAGGCGGGCCTTCAGGCGTTCGTTCTCTAGAACCGGGCAGGGCCTCCTCGACCCTGCCCATCACGTTTTTCATGGTTTACCCCCGACAGGAACAACGGGGGCAGGAGGCGGGCCGCTTGGCGTCCGGGTGTCGGGCGTCAGGCGTTCAGGCGGGATCCATCAGGCGGGGTTCAGCACGACCTCGTGGGTGACTTCGGCGCTCTTGGAAAGCATGGCGTTCACGGCGCAGTATTTCTGCAGCGAAAGGGCGATGGCCTTGTCGATCTTCTCCCGGTCCAGCTCGGAGCCCTTCAGGATGTAGCGGATGAGGATGCGCTTGTAGACCTGGGGGTGCTCCTCGACGCTCTCCCCCTCCACCTCGACGGCGAGGGAATCGAAGGGCATCTTCATCTTCTGAAACAGCGAGACCAGGTCCATGCCCGTGCAGCCGCCCAGCGCGCTCAAGACGAGGGGCTTGGGGCGGGGGCCCTGGTTCTTGCCGCCGAACCTGGGGTCCGCGTCCACGGTGAAGCGGTGGCCCTGCAGGTCCACCGTGAAGCTCATGTCGCCTCTCCACTCCAGGGTCGTCTTCGTTGCCGCCAAGGTTTTCCTCCGGCCGGCGCTTTCAGCGCTTGAGGGCGCGCTCGATCTCCGGCTGATTGAAACCTACAATGACTTTGCCGTGGATATCAATCACGGGTACGCCCATCTGGTGGGACTTGCGGACCATCTCCTCGGCTTTCCGCGGATCGGCCGCGACGTTGTACTCGGTGAACGGGATGTGGCGCTCGCGGAAAAAGTTCTTCGCCTTGGTGCAGAAGCCGCAGCTCGGCGTGCTGTACAAGGTAACGGACATATCTCAACTCCTCCTTGTTTGATATATATGAAAACTAATATATAAAGCTCGTCCTGTCAAGCCCCTGCGGCCGGGCTGCACGGATCGCCGTCTCGGGTGCGGTGTATGGCGGCCGAAGGCCCAGGCAGCGCAGGCTCCGGCCGGTGGACCCGCTCCAGCAGCGCCGAGCCGAGCGCGGCGAGGCCGAAGGTGGTGATGACCAGCAGGAACCGCCCGGCGGCAGCCTCCCCGAAGCCCAGCTTCTGCGTCAGGAACAGCGTCAGGAAGGGGAAGATGAAGCTGCCGGCGGAGTTGATCACCCGGGAGGCGAACAGGAAGTATACGGGACGACTCAACCCGGAGTAGGTCGAAAAGATCCCTCTCATGCCCGCCACGGCGGCCGCGCCGCCCGGCCTCAGAAGCGGGAGGTCTGCTGGTCGAAAACGCCGGCCAGGCGGCCCTGGATGCGGTCCAGCTGCCCGTCGTCGGTGATGCCGAAATCCAGGAGCACCCGCGAGTCGACCTGGTCGTGGACGATGCGTTCGCGCTCCAGGTCGGCGATGCTGTTGGCCAGGTACACGCTGAACACCACGTCGCGGTGCTCCTCGGGGCACTCCATCGGGGAATGGTGGAAGCGGATGGCGGCCACCAGCTGCTCCGGGAAGTTCCATTTCTTGGCGATCAGCGCGCCGACCTCGGCGTGGTTCAGGCCCATGGAGAAGCTCTCCAGCATCTTGCTGGGGATCTCCTTTTCCTTGCAGAACTTCTTGATGTTCTCCAGCAGGTCGGGCCGCAGGCTGGCGATGATGATCTGGCCCAGGTCGTGCAGGATGCCGCCGACGTACACGTCGTCCAGGATGTCCCTGCGCCTGCGGAAGCTCTTGGCCAGGTTGTAGGCGTAGAAGGCCGTGCGGTAGGCGTGCTGCCACATGGAGCTCATCTCGGTGTACTTGGTGCCCAGGATCTTCTGCGTCCCGTGCGTGTACAACAGGTTGCGCAGGCCCTTCATCCCCACCAACTGGACCGCCTGCACGATGTTGTCCACGCGCTTGGGCAGCATGAACTGCGCCGAGTTCACGAGCCTGAGCAGGTCGGCGGTGAGGGCGGGGTCGGTGGAGATCTGGCGGGCGATGTCGCTGAGCTCCGATTTGGGGTCGGAGATCAACTTCTGCAGTAGCATGATGTTGTCCGGAAACTGCGGGAGGTTTTCCACCTCGCGGATGATCTGCTGGGTGAGCAGGTCCATCTTCTGGATCCTGCACCTCGGAGAAGGGAATGGCCAGGGAAGCGACCGTCTCGCCGTTCTCCACCTCGATGCGGAAGGCATCCTCGTCCAGCCCGATCTTCTTGAGCATCAGGATCAGGATGACGATCCCCAGGCCTGCGCCCTCCGAGGTGTCCAGCACCGTGGCGAAAGCCTCCTCCATGGAGCTGAAGGCCCGCGAGCGGGCGATGCGGTCGAAGATGCGGATCTGCTCGGTCTTGGTCATCTCCACGTTGTTGCGCACGGAGATGGTGAAGTTGCGCTCCTTGGCGTGGAACACCACCTTGATGTAGAGGCCCTGCTCCTTCTGCCTCTGGAGGTAGTGCTGGATGTTCTCCAGCGTGTCCTCCTTGAAGGTCTTCATCCCCAGCGTGTAGTGCGAGGGGTTGTTCAGGTCCAGGCCCTTCTCCGAGAAGTAGGCCCTCTTGGTGTTGGCCTTCTTGGCGTTGACGGCCAGCTCCCGCAGGCAGTAGGCCAGCTGATCCTTGACCTCCACGTTGCCCAGCTCGGCCAGCAGCGCGGTCAGAACCTCTTCCAGGTACTCCTCGGTTTCATGGGGAAGCGTGAAGGTCTTGAAGGTCAGCGGGGTGGCGCTGTGGGCAGCGCGTTTGATTTGTTCAGTGTCGATCTGCGGCGCCATCGAGATTGCCCTTGAGAATACCTGTCATGGGCTGGGTTGTCAAGTTGCTTCGCGGGGTCTCGTGCCTGCAGCTGAGGGCCCGCCGCGTGCGGCTGAGAATCGACAGGACCTTCCCCATTTCATTGACTTCCGGCCTTGGAATACCTATAATTCCCGATCTACAAGCCATTCCGGACCGAGCGACGGCGCGCCCGGGTCGGTAACAAGGAGCACAGCGAATGGACTTCAAACTCCATGACAAGGTTGCATTGGTCACTGCCTCGACCGGGGGAATCGGACTGGCGATCGCCCGCACCCTCGCCCAGGAAAAAGCCACCGTGATCGTCAATGGGAGGACGGCGGACTCCGTATCACGCGCTTGTGAAAGAATCAAAAGGCGCTGATCCGGACGCCAGGCTGCAGCAATTGGTCGCGGACAACGGCACCGCTGCCGGATGCGAAAAGACCATCAAGACTTACCCGGACGTCGACATTCTCGTGAACAATCTCGGAATCTACGAATCCGTCGATTTTTTCGACTGCACCGATTCCCAGTGGCAGCACCTCTTCGAGGTGAACATATTCAGCGGCCTTCGGCTGGGAAGGCACTATTTACAGCGCATGCTGAAGCGCAACAGCGGGCGCATCGTGTTCATATCTTCCGAATCCGCAGTCAATCCGGCGCCCGAGATGGCGCATTACAACGCGACCAAGCTCATGCAGCTCTCCCTCTCCCGCAGCATGGCGGAGCTCACCAAGGGAACCAACGTCACGGTCAATTCCGTGCTGCCGGGTCCGACCAGGACCGAAGGGGTCGAGAAATTCATCAAGAGCCTTTTCCCCGACATGGAGTACGAAGCTGCCGAGAAACGCTTCATGAAGGAAAACAGGCCGACCTCCCTCCTCGCCCGGCTCATCAGGCCCGAGGAGCTGGCGGCGGCGGTGGCCTTCCTGTGCAGCCCTCTGGGGTCCGCGGTCAACGGTGAGAGCATGAGGGTCGACGGGGGAATGATCCGAAGCGTGGTGTAAACGCCAGGGCGGCCGGCGGCACGCCTGCCGGCCGCGCCGCAAGCTCACTTCACCATCAGCCGCGTCAGCTTCCCGCGCTCGGTGGTGGCGACGGCCATGATGATGGCGATGACGCCCAGGATCACGAACTGGATTTCGCGCCCCAGACCCATCATGAGCAGTCCGGATTGGATCCAGGTGATGATGATCACGCCCAGCAGCGTTCTCTGCGGGCCGCCGATTCCGCCCCTGAGGGAGGTTCCGCCGGCGACGACGCTGGCGAACAGGGGGATCATCATTTGCCCGCCGATCTCCATCGACCATCCGCCCTGCTGGGATACGTACAACACCCCGGCCAGCCCCGCCAGGAAGCTGCTCAGCACGAACACGATGATCCGATGCCTGTCGACGTTGATGCTGGACAGCGCGGCGGCCCTGGGGTTGCCGCCGATCGCGAAGACCCGTCTTCCAAAGGGCGTTGTCAGCCGACAGCACCGTGCACAGGAGCCAGATGCCGAGGGCCCAGTAGAAAATCGACGGCAGGCCTGCGATGAACGTGACCGAGAGGCTGCGGAACCTTTCATGCTCCAGCAGGTGAAGGAATCCCCTCGAAGAGAGCAGCGAGATCCCATCGAGGACCACCGAGATGCCGAGCGTGGCCATGAACGAAGGCACCTTCAGCTTGGCGAACAGGACGCCGTTGATGAACCCGATGGCGGCGCTCACGGCCAGCGCGAGCGGAATGACCAGGAGCCCTATCTTCTCGATGTAAAGGACGCACAGCAGCGCCGACAGCTTCATGACGCTCACGACCGAGAAATCGAAGGAACCCATCATGATGACGAGGGTCAGGCCGCAGGCGGCAATGAGGAAGTAGGACATGGCGTACACGATGGTCACGATGCCCTGGTAGCTCAGGAAGGAAGGATTCAGTATCTGGAAGATGCCGATGACCACGATGGTGGTCACGATGGGCATGATCGTGGTCGTCTTCAGCCGCCTGCGAAGACGGGACGGGCGTCGGCGCGGCGCACGGTTCGCTCATGTGATATCCACCCCCTTCATCCGCGTACCCTTGGAGCTGATTATGACGGACAGGATGAGCACGATTCCCACGACCAGATCGATGACCTCCGGTCGGAGCGGCGAGAGGTGCAAGCCGCGATACAGGATGGAGAAGGTGAACACCCCGAGGATCGTCCGGTGAGGACCGCCGCTTCCGCCCACCAGCGGAGTCCCGCCCAGGATGATGGCCACGAGGGGCCTGACCACGTTGTTCATGTTGAAATCGACCGGCGCCGAGCCCCCCAGGTGCCCGAAGAGAATGATGGACCCGATCCCCGTGAAGGTCCCGCTCAGCGTGAAGGCGATGATCTTGTACCGGTCCACGTCGATGCCCGCGAGCCTCGCCCCCTCTTCGTTCGAGCCGATGGCGCAGAAATAGGCGCCGAGCCGGGTGCGCAGCACGACGATGATGGCGGCCACGATGATGGGGATGGACCAGCAGGAAAGGGGTCGGAACGCGCGGGAGGATCGACGCCGTTATCCATCCGAAGCCCTTCACCGGCCGAGGGTACCCTCCCGAAAGCACCACGGTCAGCCCCCAGTAGGTGATGAGGATGGCGCAGCGTCAGGATGAAGGACGGTATCCTTCCTTTGGTGTGGACCACGCCGACGATGAGCCCGGTCGCCAGCCCCAGGAGCGGAAAAACCAGCAGGGCCGCGGGACCGATGACGGGCGTGAGTATCCAGAGCAGGACGCTCCCCAGCATCCAGACGCCGATGAAGGACAGGTCCATGGAGCCGAGAAGCATCACGATGGAAGGCCCGAGGGAGAACAGCATGAGGGTGACAAACTGCCGCAGCGTGGCCGTGAAATTGACGGGTGAGAGAAAGCGCTTCGTGTACAGGGCCGAGAAGATGACCACCAGCCCTACCACGATGAAAATCACCGGGTAATTCTTCGTCGCTTCCCACGCGCCGCGAAGGCCTGTTTTATGCTTGGTTGTATGGTTCACGTTTTCAGCACCTCGCTGAGCTGTTCTGCGCTGATGCGTTCCGCCACCCTTCCCTGCTTCATGAGCAGGACCCTGTCGCACAGCGTGGAATACTCCTTCAAGTCGTCGCTGACGAGGATCATGGACATGCCTGCTCTTTTCATCGACAGGACGGCCTGATAGATGTCCTCCCTCGAGCCGACGTCTATGCCGATGGTCGGGTCTTCCAGCAGCAGGATTGCCGGGTTCTTCTCGAACCACTTCCCGACGGTGACCTTCTGCTTGCTGCCTCCGCTCAAGGAGCTGATGAGCGTGTTGACGTCCGGGGTCGTGATGCGAAGCTGTTCCACGATTCTGGCGGCCAGGGCCTTTTCTGCCTTGAAACGCAGAAAGCGCAGGAATTTCCCCACCACCTTGCTGATGTTCAGAATCGATATGTTTTTCGTGATCGGCCAATCGTGAAGAAGCTCATTCGCGGTATCGCCGGAAAAATATCCGACTCCCCTCGAGAGCCTTTTGTGCGCCGGTTCATTCTGCCTGGCTTCCCGGCCCTGCAGCAGCAGCGTGCCCGAATCGTGGCTTCTCAGCCCGGCGATGGTTTTGATGATTTCGCTCTTTCCCGACCCGGCCGGTCCGAACAACCCTATGCACTCGCCGCGGTGAAGGTCGAAAGAGATGTCGTAGAAGCAGCCGCGCGTCGTCAAATCCTTCGCGGAAAGCACCACTTCGCCGCCTTCGGCCGCGTGCGGCCCTTTTTCGTGCGGCTGCGCCAGGATTTCTCTGCCCACGATGGCCCTGCTGAGGTCGTCTTCGGTGGCTTTCTGCGCGGACATGTCGAAGTAGCCCACCCGTTTCCCGTCGCGGAGCACCACCACCTCGTCCATGTATTCCATCACTTCCTGCATGATGTGGGTCACGTACACGAAGGAGGTGTTGCTCTTCATCCGCAGGATTTCACCCAGCATTCCGCGGCGCTCCTCGATCGTGAGCGGCGCGGTCGGTTCGTCCAGAATGATGACCGAATCGGTCGTGTCCCTGTTCTGCTCGAGGCGTATCCTCAGGACCGCCTTGGCTATTTCCACCATCTTCTGTGTGGAGAGGGGCAGATCGTACATGAAATCCTCGATATCGCACTGGACGTGGAACTCTTCGAGGATCTCACGGGCGTGCTGTTTCATCTTGCCGATCTGCAGACCCCATCCCCTCTCGTGTTTCTCCTCATTGCCGAGAAACAGGAACTGGTACACCTTGATGCTGGGGATGACGCCCTTCTCCTGGTACACGATGGAGATGCCCTTCCGGGCGGCTTCCTTCGGATTCCTGGGAAACGGCACGACGACGCCGTTGTGCTCCCATTCGCCACGATCCGGCGCGTGAATGCCGACCAGGATCTTCATGAGGGTGGTCTTCCCCGCGCCGTTCTCCCCGACGACGCCGACGATTTCGTTCGGGTAGACCTCCAGGCTTACATCGTCCAGGGCGCAAACGACCCCTCCGAAGGTCTTCGATACGTTCTTGACACGCAGAATCGGGGCGCCCGTTTTGTTCACCATGTCCAACCGCCTCCAGCTCCCCCAGACACCAATCTCCTGCAGACAAACTTTATACAACCCTTTTTGAGAAGGAGCGCAGCCTTTCTCCGCGAGGAGAAGGTTGCGCTCCTGTTTGTCATCCGCTCGGCTCGCTAGCCGAAGCAATAGCTCGGACTCTACTGCCAGTTCGGTTCCACCTTCAACTCCGGCGGGAACCGCTTCGCGTACTCCTTCGCCGCTTTCAGATCCGTCATCCAGCTGATGTCGAGGAAGTACTTGTAAAGCACTTTCAGGTGCTTCCGGACGGCCTCGATGCTGCCGCCGAACTTCTTCGTCTTGGCGATGAAGTAGTAGTCGTGGGAGCCGAGGAAGGTCCCCCCACCCGCGTGCCGGTCGTATTTCAGGCCCAGCTCCTTGCACTTCGAAAGGGAGAGCAGCCTGAAATCGTAGGGGTAGTTGGGCGGAGTCGCCTTCATCTGCGCGAGGATCTGCTCCATGTTCTCCTTGAGGGGACCAGGGCGGAAGCTCGGGTGCTTGTCGATGCCGGCCTCCTTGGCCAGTTTTTCCAGCTCGCCGGGCCTCCCGTAGAGATCCAGGGTGCCGGTCTGCAGCATCTCGTCCGGTGCGGGATACCACTCGCCCACGCACATGTCGTAGAGCATCGGGACCAGCCGTCCGCCGAAATAGGGGATCGCGAACCCGGAGGTGCACAGGAAGTTGCCCTTCATGATCTCCTGGGCGGTGGTCAGCTCCATGTCCCGGGAAGCGGAGAACGCGCCGATGTTCAGGCCCCTGTCCTTGAGTGCCTTGAGCGCGCCCATGGTCTGGCCGTCGTTGGCGCCCCACATCCCTTGATAATCTTTGGACACCGCCAGGGAGGCTTCGGCGGCAGCCCTGCCGGGCTCGAAGCCCCATTCACCGTACTGGAACCCGGACAGCTTCATCTCGGGATAGTTCTGCAGGGCCTGGTAGACGCCCAGGTTGATGTACACGGTGGAAACCGTCGCGGCGGATTTGCTGGCCTGGTGGATCAGCAGCTTGGTTTTTCCCGCGTCCTTCATCTTTTGCATGAGCAAGGTGAGCGGGATGTAGGTCTGCTCATCGGAGAAGGGCGTGTTGTCGATGACCCAATACGGGCCCAAGTCGCCGGGGAAGATATCGGCCGTGTACCCGAAGTAGGTGGCGAGGAAGACGTGGTTCTCGTTCGCGATGTCAGTGAGTTGCTTCATGACCGCCATGTTGGGAACGTTGTAGATGATGGCCTTGGCTCCGGCGGCGATCATGCTCTCCGTGAGCTCGATCTAGTCCGACTCCGTGCTGGCCACGGCGCCCCGGAACTTCAACCCCATCTGCTTCGCGGCCTGCTCGACGGCCTGGTACACCATGATGGCGTACTCCTGCCCGAGCCACCAGGTGATGCAGCCGACCGTGAAGCTTTCACCCGGGTTGGCGTTTCGGTATTTTTGCGCCAGTTGTCTTGTGGTTTGCCCTGCGACAAGGCCTCCGCCAATAAGGAGCAGAATCAGCAGGACAGCGAGAATACGCAATCCCTTTCTCATCTTTCTACCTCCTCATATTTTTATGCCCCTTACGAGGCATAGTTGCTCCACTTGCCTTGAGTTATTTGAATCAATGCACGATGCTTTTTTACCATCATGAATACTGATTGTCAAGGTTTATTTCAGCTATTCGGGAATAAATTCACTACTACTCTGAAGATTTCTGCTATTTAGCCGTCAATATGGTGAATTACTGAGTATTTCGAGAATACAATTACGTATCATCCACTTTAGCCTTTGACATACCCTGTCTTGAATGTTAGAATAGCAATCAAGCGTGATACTGGATACACTATCATGCGTTCTTAGGGGGGTACTTTCGTGGAGAAGAGGCAAAGAGTAAACGAGATCATCCTCCTGCTGCGAAGAAAAAGCGTTGTAAGCATCAAGGAGCTCAAAGACAAGTTCCAGATATCCGAGATGACGGCGCGGAGGGACCTGTCAGTGCTGGCGCAGAGCAGCGTCATCGAGCTGATTCCGGGCGGTGCGATTTTCAAATCCCCTCACAAGGCCGAACCCGAGGATGAGGAGAAGTATTTTGTTTCTCAGGAAGAAAATGTCCGCACCGTCGAGAAGCTGAAGGTCGGGCAAAGAGCCGCTCTCCTTATTGAGCCCGGCGATACCATAATCATCGACATCGGTTCGACGACCGAATACATCGCGAAGTTCATCCGGGAAGACATACCCGTGACAACGCTTTGCTGCACGATCAACGCCCTGGTGGAGCTCTACAGAAAGAAGAATTGCACGATCATCTTCGCGGGCGGATACTTTCACGACGAGACAATGATGTTTGAGAGCCCGGAAGGCACCGAGCTCATCTCCCGCACGCGCGCCGACAAGGTCTTCGTCTCTGCTGCGGGTGTTCACCCCGAGCTGGGTGTCACCACCGTGTATCCCTACGAGCTGCAGACGAAGCGCACCATCCTCAGCTCGGCCAAGAAGAGAATCCTCGTGGTCGATTCGTCCAAATTCGGCAAGACGAAAAGCGTGTACTTCGCGGATCTGAAGAGCTTTCACGCCGTCGTCACGAACTCTGACATACCCGATAACTTCCGACATTCGATCCTGGATCTGGGCATCGAGCTCATCACCGTATAATCAGCGCACGGCGACGGGGTCCCCTGATTGAGAGGACGGAAGGGAGAAAGACTGGATGAGTGCTCGGTTTGCAGGCAGGGTAGCGATCATTACAGGCGCTGCCAAGGGGATGGGGCTCGCGACCGCCGCCGAGATGGCGCGCGACGGCGCGGCCGTTGTGATGACGGACATCGATGCCGCAGGACTCGAGGAAGCCGCCGCACAGGTGAGGTCCCCGGGGGGAAGGGTGCTGACGATCGCCTGTGACATACAGGAGCGGAAGCAGGTGGATGGATTGATCCAGCGAACGAATAAGGAGCTGGGTCGCGTCGACATCCTCGTGAACAATGCAGGGTTACTCCTCCCGGGCACGATCGAGGAAACCACTGACGATATCATCGACAGGACGCTGAACATCAACGTGAAGGGGATTCTCTACGCGATCCGCGAAGTGACGCCGCTCATGAAGGCGCAGAAGTACGGCCGCATCGTCAATGTCTCTTCCATCACCGGCAAGAACGGTGACAACTCGACGGTCTTCGTCTACGGAGCGAGCAAGGGGGCCGTGATCAGCCTCACGCGCTCCGTGGCCCGGCAGCTCGGCCCGTTCGGGGTCACCTGCAACGCGGTTGCCCCGCATGCCGTGATGACCGAAATGATGAAGTACTGGACCGACGAGAAGAAGCAGAAGGCAGCCGATGCCATCCCCGTGCGCAGGCTGGGCACCGTGGAGGACATCGCCCACCTCATCTGTTTCCTCTCCTCGGACGATTCCGCCTTCATCAACGGGGAGACGGTCAACATCAACGGCGGCTACTACATGGATTGACGTGCGCCGGCCTCGCCACGGGCGGCGCGTTGGTGTTTTTCCGGGAAAAGGGCTGAATGAACCGCAGAGGCGGGAATCGAACGGAGGAGGGTAGAAAAATGAGGCTTGAGGGAAAGGTTGCGGTGGTCACGGGCGGCGCGAAGGGCATCGGGGAGGCGTACAGCCTCGGCTTGGCCGAAGAAGGAGCGCGCGTGGTGATCGCGGATCTGGACGAGGCCGCGGGAAAAAAGATCGCCCAGCAGGTCGAAAAGACGGGAGGCAAGGCGCGCTTCGTACGGACGGATGTGAGCAGGAAGGGCGATGTGGAGGCGCTGATCGCCGAGACGGTGAAGACGTTCGGCAGGATCGACATCCTCGTCAACAATGCCGGAATACTTTTCACCGCTCCGGTGCAGGACACCACCGAAGCGATGTGGGACTCTCTTCTGGCCGTGAACGTCAAAGGGCTTTTCTTCTGCGCCCAGGCGGCCGCAAAGGAGATGAAGAAGCAGAAAAGCGGCAAGATCATCAATATCTCCTCCATCGCGGCTGTGGGCGGTCAGGCGGGCCTTTGCGCCTACAGTTCGACCAAGGGTGCCGTGCTGCCCCTGACGCGCGTTTTCGCCCTGGAGCTCGCGGAGAGCAATATCCAGGTGAACGCAATCCTGCCCGGCACGACGGATACGGGAATGGCGAAGGCAGCCATGGCCGATCCTGAGTGGACCCGGCAGATCACCGCCGGAATCCCCATGAAGCGGCTCGGCAGGACGCGGGACCTTCTGGGGGCCGTCCTGTACTTCGCCTCCGCGGATTCGGACTACTGCACAGGGCAGACGCTCATTGTCGACGGCGGCTATTCGATGATTTGAGGAGGGAAAACGTGGATCATCATCATGGACATGCGGGAGCGCTCCTGGAATCAATGAATGCATACGTGTATGTCGCGCCACGTGAGCTTCGCGTCACGAAGGTCCCCCGCCCCTCTGCCCGTGAAGACAGCGCCGTTTTGAAGGTCTCCATCTCGTCGATCTGCGGGACGGATGTCAGGACGTACCGGTTCGGAAACGAGAACCTTCTTTCCCCTCGAACGATCGGGCACGAGGCATGCGGCGTGATCTGTGAAAAAGGCAAGCGCGTGCAGGGATTCGAGGAGGGCGACCGGGTGTTCGTCGTGCCGGCAATCGGGTGCGGCGCCTGCCGGAGCTGCCGCAGCGGACATACAAACATGTGCGAGAATCTGCGGACGATCGGTTTTGAATTCGACGGAACGTTCGCCCAGTACATGGAGATTCCTCCGCAGGCCTTCGCCATGGGCAACGTGGTCGCCGTTCCGCCGTCGCTCAGCGACGCGGAGGCGTCACTCATCGAACCGGTGGCCTGCTGTCTCAATGGCCAGAGCTTTCTCCGTCTCGAGCCTGAGGATACGGTGTGCATCTTCGGGGCGGGATTCATCGGGTGCATGCATGCCCTTCTCGCCTCGGAAACAGGCTGTGCGCGGATTATCGTCGCCGACGTGTCCCCGGCGAGGATCAGTGCCGTCTCGCGCCTCCTTCCGCGAGTCGAGCTCCTCGACTCTTCGCGGACGGACTTTGTCCCGCACATCATGGAGATCACGGGCGGCAGGGGGGTGGACGTCGTCATCACGGCCTGCGCAGTCGGGGCGACACATCGAACCGCCATGGAAATCACCGCGCGGAGGGCACGGATCAGCCTTTTTGGAGGCCTGCCCGGTGATGCCACGGGGTTCCTGAACAGCAATGCGATCCACTACAAGGAGCTTTCGGTCTTTGGCTCCCATGCGTCCACCGTGGAAGAAAACCGCCACATTCTCGGTCTCGTATCGAGAAGAGAGATCGATATCGCGAAGTTCGCCAGCAAGACATATGCCCTGGAGCAGATCGAGCACGCGTTCGAGGCGCTCAAAAGCGAAAGCATTCTCAAGGTTCTCGTTGCTCCGTGACGACCGCTCGCAGCCAGGAGGAAGAAGCATGGGGAAAAAGAACTACGTTCTTGCAATCGATCAAGGTACGACCGGGACCCGGGTCATTCTGTTCGATCGGAAGGCTGAAATCCATTCGATGGCCTACCGCGAGCTGCGCCAGATCTATCCCCACCCTGGGTGGGTGGAGCACGATCCGGTCGAAATATGGGAATCCGTGGCCGCCTGCATGGCCGAGGCCCTGAAGAAGGGGAATACTTCGGCATCCGAGATCGCCGCGATCGGCATCACAAACCAGCGAGAAAGCACGATCCTTTGGAACAGCGACACCGGCGCGCCCCTCTACAACGCGATCTGCTGGCAATGCCGCCGAACCGCGGAAATGTGCGATCAGATCAAGCAGGCCGGGCACGAACCTGCGATTCGTGAGAAAACCGGTCTCGTCGTGGATGCCTATTTCTCCGGCACGAAGATAAAATGGATCATAGACACCGTGCCGGGCGTGGATGCCCTCATTGCCCAGGACAAGGTGCTCATGGGCAACATCGACAGTTGGATCATCTGGAACCTCACGCGGGGAAAGCGCCACGTCACGGACCTCTCCAACGCATCGCGGACCCTCCTTTTCAACGTCCACACCTGCGCGTGGGACGAGGAGATCCTGGGATGGCTCGGCATACCGAAAAGCATCCTTCCGACACCGCTGCCCTCCAGCGGCGTCATGGGTACAACGGATCGCGCCGTGTTCTTTGGCGAGGAGGTTCCGATTGCGGGCGACGCCGGGGACCAGCAGGCGGCGACCTTCGGCCAGGCGTGCTTTCGTCCGGGGATGGCCAAGAACACCTATGGAACCGCACTTGCGATGATGATGAACATCGGGGAAACCTTCCGGTTGTCCAGGAACGGTCTCACGACCGACCTCGCATGGAAGGTCGGCGACAGGATCGAGTATGCATTCGAGGGAGTCAACTTCATCGGTGGCGCGGCCATAGAGTGGCTTTGCAGCGGCCTGAAAATCATCAAGGACGCGGGTGAATGCAGCAGGCTCGCTTCGAGAGTCCCGGACACGGGCGGCGTCTATCTCGTTCCCGCGTTCACGGGATTGTGTGCTCCCTACTGGGACATGTATGCTCGGGGAATGATCATCGGAATCACGCGGGGTACCAGCGTCGAGCACATCGCCCGCAGCGCCCTGGAGTCCATCGCTTACCAGACACGGGACGTGCTCCTGGCCATGGAGGCGGACTCCGGCAGCAAGGCGACCTCCCTGCGGGTGGACGGCGGCGCGACGAAGAGCGAGTTCCTCATGCAATTCCAGGCCGATATCCTCGGCATCCAGGTACAGCGCCCGATGATCACTGAGATGGCGGCGCTCGGGGCGGCATATCTCGCCGGCCTGGGCGTCGGGTTCTGGAGCAGCACCGACGAGCTGGAGAAGAACTGGCGCGTGGAGAAGGCATTCGAGCCCCGCATGAGCAGCGGCCAGAGAGACGACCTGTATGCCCGCTGGAAACGCGCGGTGGAAAGGACGCTGAACTGGGCCAAGTGAACGGCACGCGAGGAAGCCGCGTAAAGCTCGTTTCAATGCCCAAAGCCTGCCCGCCGGATCTGCATCATGCGGGCGATGGAAAGGGAGCAGCAATTGGAAAACCAAGGAACGAGACTTGAAGGCAAGGTCGCCATCATCACGGGTGGCGCTTCGGGAATCGGCGAAGCAGTCGCGAAGATATATGCCGCCAACGCCTGCAGGGTCCTCATCGTCGATGTCAACGCAGAGCGGCTGAAAAGCGTTTCGGAGGACATCACGGCCCACCAGGGTATCTGCCGGAGCGTCTGTGCAGACGTCACCGTGGAAGACCAGGTGATCACGTTCTTTCACGAAACGGTGCGCGAGTGGGGCAAGATCGACATCCTGGTAAACAGCGCCGGCCGGGACTCCCTGGCGCCCCCGATCAGCCAGGTGACTCTCGAGGAATGGAACAAGACCATCGGCCCCAACCTGACGGCGGTTTTCCTCTGCTGCCGCGAAGCCTTCCGCGTCATGGAAAAGCAGGTGACCGGGGGGAGGATTATCAACATGGGTTCCTCTTCCGCGCGCGTTGCCTCCGGCCCCGGGCACAGCCCCTACCGGGCCTCCAAGCACGGAATGATGGGTCTCAGCAAGAACATTCTCCTCGAGGGCATGCATAAGAAGATCGGCGTGACGGTCATCAATCCATCGCACGTGAAGACCCCCATGACCGAGATCATTGACAAGGGGCTGTACGACGGCACGATTCCCGCGTACCTCGATGGGTGGCTTGACGAAAAAGAGCGCAAAGAGGGCATCTACGCGAGCTGCATCGACGTCGACAACGTCGCGGAGATAGCGCTGTACGTGGCGACGCGGGCGCCGGAGGTGACGATCCCGCAGATTGCGCTCTACCCGACGCACAAGGCGCACCGCTATGGCATGGAAGTCTGACCGAGGCGAAGAGGGATGGACATCCACGTGAAAGGAAAATACGTCGAGGCATTCGACAGCGGGACAACGAGCCGCAGGACAATTCTCTTCGATCATTAGGCTTGACCATGTTTTTCTTCGTTCCGAGGGTTTGCGCAGCAAACCCGAGCCCGGCAGGCGTTGGAGGTCCGAAGGACCGAAACGCCGAGAGGGCGAAGTGCAGACACGCGCGGCCGCAAGGCTGTACGGACCAGTCGTTCAGGGATTCAAAGCGCTTGATCCGTTCCAGAGCGCCGCAACCCCCGGGCCATTGAGCTTCATTCGGTAGCCAAAAGCGTGGAATGATGAGCCAGAAGTGGTTTGAGCAGTGCCTGCGGCGCAACCTGATCGACATGCACATCGAGGACTGGGACGGGAGCTTCCTCTCCGACTTCGATCCCGGCACGTACATTGCCATGCTCAGGAAGGCGCAGGTGCAGGCCGCCATGGTCTATGCCAACTCCCACGTCGGGTACTGCTACTGGCCGACGCGCTCGGGCACGATGCACCGGGGACTGAAGGGACGGGACATCTTCGGCGAGGTCGTCCGCTTGTGCCGGGCCGACGGACTGAGCGTCGTCGCCTACTACACGTTGATCTATGACAACTGGGCGTACGACCACGACCCCTCATGGCGTCAGATCGATGCGGACGGCAAAAGCTCCCGGGAGTGCGGCAATCGCACGCTCTCGAGCGGACGATACGGCATCTGCTGCCCGAACTCCGCCGGCTACAGGGAGTTCGTGCGCGCGCAACTTGCGGACCTCGGTGCGCGCTACGACTTCCAGGGTGTCTTCCTGGATATGACATTCTGGCCAATGGTCTGCTATTGCACCAGCTGCACGGAGCGATACGCGCGTGAAGTCGGGCGGCCCATTCCCCGCACAATCGCATGGCGGGACCCGCAGTGGATCGAGTTCCAGGAGAAGCGGGAGGAATGGCTGTCCGAGTTCGCCCAGTTCGCCACGGCCTGCGTCAAGGAAGCGAAGCCCGAGGCGACGGTGAACCATCAGTTCTCCACGTCCCTGCACTCCTGGGTCCGGGGAAGCACGGAAGCCATCGCGAAAGCGAGCGACTACTGCGGCGGAGACTTCTACGGCGGCTTTTTCCAGCAATCGTTCATCTGCAAGCTCTTCTCCAGCCTGTCCCGCAACAAGCCCTTCGAGTACCACACCTCCCGATGCTACCCCAGTCTCTTCGACCACACGACGACGAAGACACCGCAGATGCTGGAAATGCACGCGAGCATCTGCATGGCCCACTATGGGGCGTTCCTCTTCATCGATGCGATCGATCCCGTCGGCACGCTGAACCCGCGCGTCTACGAGACTCTCGGCCGGGTCTTCACCGCCATGAAGCCATTCGATTCCTATCTGGGCGGGGATCTGGTCCAGGACGTCGCGATATACTTCAGCTTCACTTCGAAAATGGACTTCGCGGACAACGGCAGGCCTGTGCCGGGCGTGTGCGCCACTCCCTCGAACGTCGAAGCCATCATTCGCGAGGGATCTCCGATTCCCCACCTGGACGCGGCCCTTGGCGCGGCGCGGATCCTCAAATCCGCCCACGTGCCCTTCGGCGTCATCAGCAAGAGCAATCTCGGGGAGGCGCGGCGGTTCGCGGCCATCATCCTCCCGGATGTTCTCTTTCTCGACCCGGAGGAAAAGCTGGCCCTCGAGGACTACGTTGCCGCAGGCGGAAGCCTGTACGCCAGCGGCGCGGAGGTGTGCGGGCTTCTGCCCGAGCTGCTCGGCGTGACGCGTGTCGGCACGTTCTCCGAGCAGCTCTCCTACATTGCCCCGACGCCGGCAGGAGAGCACCTCTTCCCCGACATCCAGGCGCGGTATCCCCTGGCGATCTTCGGCTCCCAGCCGCGTGTCGAGGCGCATGACGCCTCCGAGACCGTCGCAACGGTCACACTCCCCTACACGGAGCCGTTCGACGTGACACGGTTCGCCTCCATCCATTCAGATCCGCCGGGCCGGCCGACGAAGCACCCGGCCGCCGTGCGGCGGACGCACCGGAAGGGTCGCGTGGTGTGGATTTCCGCTCCCATCGAGAAAGCGGTCCAGCCGCCCCACCATCGATGCTTCGTGCGGATGATCCGCGAGCTCGTCCCACGGGAGCTCTTCTTCGAGGCGGACGCGCCGCCCGTCGTGGAGATAACCGCCTTCCGGCAGCCCGACCGGGGCCGCACCATCCTTCACCTGGTGAACATGCAGGAGGAACTTCCGCCTGTGCCCGTGGCGAGCGTAAAGGTCAGGATCCGAACGGAAGGAAGGAAGGCTCACCGTGTCTTCTCTCCCAATGGCCCAGCAACGGCCTGGCATGAGCGCGGAGAGATTCTCGAGATCGACGTGCCCGGATTCGACATCTATCGGATGATCGTCGTGGAGTTCTCATGAGGGAGGGACCGCGCTGATGAGGCCGGAGTCCGGGGAGAACAGGACGTTCACCGCCGCGGCGAGGGTGCTCCTCGTCATCTTCGCCGTCGTCTCCGTCTATCCCTTCTTCTGGATGTGCATGAGCGCGCTCAAGGAGACGAGGGAGATCTTCCTGAGCCCGACAAGCCTCCCGAGCAGGATCGATCTGCGTCTCTTCGCCCGAACGTGGCAGACGGCCAACCTCGGAATGGCCTTCTTCAACAGCCTTCTCTCGACTGCCGTGGCCGTTTCGGTCGTGGTGCTCACGTCATCGTTTGCAGCTTTTGCCCTCGCGCGAATGCGCTTCAGGGGGAAGAGACTCCTCCTCGGCGTCTTCGTCAGCGGACAGATAGTTTCTGCGCAGATAGTCCTCGTTCCCCTCTTCGCCCTCTACATCCGCCTCCAGTGGTTCGACACGCTGGCCTCCCTCGTGTCCGCGTGCATCGCCTTCGGGATAGGTCTGGGAGTCCTCGCCTGGGCGGGCATCGGCAACTTCCGCCGCCTGTTCGCAGACCCTGTCTTCTGGCACTCCCTGAAAAACACGCTGATCTGGGTGGTGATGTCGGGCACCGTACTTTCTGTTTCCGGCCTTCTGCTGGCGTTCCTCGTGGAATACGGGACGAAGGCGAAGTGGCTGTCCAGCATTTCCCGCACCGTCCTCTTCATGCCCATGATGATGTCCCTCGTTTCGGTGGGGCTCCTGTGGACGCTGATCTACAACCCGATGCTCGGACTGCTCTCGAACCTCCTGTCCGCCCTGCACCTCGCTGACAAGGCCAATCCACTCGATTTTCTTGGAACGCCGAAAGCGGCGTTGTACTTCGCTTTTGTCCCCGCGATCTGGCAATGGTCGGGCTTCGGCATGGTGGTCTTCTCCGCCGCGCTCCAGGGCATCCCGCAGGAGCTCTTCGACGCATCGGCCATCGATGGCGCGAGCACCGCGCGGCAACTCCGGCACATCACGCTCCCGCTGCTGTACCCCGCGATAGCAGGGGAAGCGTTCGTTCGGGCATGCGGTGCGCCACTCGTGCGCATCGCATGCTCTCTTGCAGATTGATTGGCGATTGCCGAGCAGGACACGGCCCCGCACACAAGACTCGCAACGCCGCCAGTGCACGGGGCAAGGAGCTCGGCCTCACGGAGGACGAGCTCCATTCAGCCCAAACCGCCACCCTTCATGCTGACTGCGGCTGCCCTCCGGCGGCCTTGATACCAATGCCCGCGTAAGGGGACATTTCTCGGATCTCTGTTTCCATGGCGTAGGAAGGCCCCATGATCTTCGCGTGGACTTCCAAGAACTCACGGGCGAGCTCAAGCGCCTGCTCGCGCGACTTCACTTCTACCAGGGCGTAGCCTCCGACCAGCTCCTTGGACTCGGCGAAAGGTCCGTCGATCACCCGGACCTTGCCCCTGGCCAGGGACAGCGCCGTCACACCCATCTCCATCCCGCCGGTCTGCAGCATGACACCTGCTTTCATGGTCTTCTCCGTGAGCGCCCCGATAGCTGCCATCAGCTCGGGGGTGGGCGGGGTCTGGCTGCGATCACTCTTCACGGTCATCAGAAACTGCATGTCTTTGTCTCCTTCGTACGATCGACGAACAGTCGTCCCGGAAATCGACATGGTACAGAGTTTTTCTTGTCAAATCTCACTATGGTCGGCGACGTGATACGGGCAATACCCCGGTGATGACGGCCTTTTTCGATCCACCGGGGATAGCGCTGCGTAGATACAGGGTAAAGGAGGACGTAAATGAAGACCCTTCGGTATCTTCTCATTCTAATCCCGCTGGCCTTTGCCGGCTGCGCCAGTGTTCCGACAACCAGGGCGGAGGCGACGCCCGGGTCCGGGACTCTCGCCATGAAGGCAGGCAACTTCGATTTTGATCCGAACATTGTGTCTATCACCGGAACGGGAACACTGACGCTGACAATCACAAACATAACGAGCACCGGGCACAGCATCGTCATAAAGGATCCAGGTGGAAAGGTCCTCGACAGCGCCGACTTGCCGCCGAACGGGATCGTCACGACGCTGGTCACATTCCCTGCTCCGGGTGACTACTACTTCTATTGCAGCCATCCCTTTCACGAGGGCTTTGGCATGAAGGGACACTTCATCGTCACCGGAGGCTGATCATTTGCCTCGGACACATTGCCAAGGTACTCATTCCAGCTCACGGAGCAGCGCTGACCGTCAGGGTGAGCTGGTAGCTCACGTCGGTGCCGTCCTTCGGGAGGACGGACACGAGGTAGTCCCGGTTGCTCGAGGGCGCAAGCTCGAGCCGATCAGAGGCCGCCTCGCCGGAAAGGTCGTTGACGGCAACGACGTCGCTCCCGGAGATGAGGCCGATGGTCTTGAGACTTGCGCCGTTCCCCGTCGACTCGAGCGATACCTTGACCTTCCAACCTGCCAGTGCCCGAACGATGTAATCGACTGGGAGGCCCGCTGGAGTCGAACCACTGCGCGTTACGGTTCCCCCACCGGGCCGGGGCCTCACGAGCGCAGGGACCATCACGGAAAGCTCATAGCTCGCAGCCATACCCCGGTTTTTCTCCTGCACAAGGAGCTCCTGCGACTTCGAGAGGACGGTGGTCCAGACCGATCTCTCGAGGGAACCGGGTTGAAGCACTGTACCGTCGGGGAGCGAGGTGATGACCAGCGATGGGTCGTTCCCGGCCTGTCCGAGGGCGGTGAGCACGACCAGTTGGCCGGCCTCTGCGCCAAGGACGTAACTTCCGCTGGCCCCGGCGGCGAGGCTGCCTTTCACCAGGATGCGGGTCGCTCCCCGGGCAAACTTGAGGGTCACCGCGTCGAAGGGTACCACCGCCTGAGACACAGCCGCCTCCGGCGGCGCGTCCGTGAAACGGATGGAGCGCGCGATTGTTCCCGCTTGGTCGTAGTAGGCCTGCAGTTGATCGTGTGAAAGCCCCGGCAGGGTGTTCTCGTCCCGATAGCTCGAGCCATACTCGGCCTGTTCCACCGCGTAGCAGGCGCCGTTGTGGATGATGCGGTAGCTCGTGACAACGGTGTACTTCATCATCCCGGCGTCGCTCGTGGTCCCCACCTTGAACGGAAGGCCTCCAATGGTCACGTCCCTTGGGGTGTAATTGTTCGGTTCGGCCTGGATGTCCTCGTAGCAGTCGGCGGTGTCGGGAGAGACGCCCACTGAGACCCACGCGGTGAAGAAGAGGGGATAGGGGTAGGGCTTCGTGCTGTCGTGATCGATGTTGACCACCGGAATGGTGACGATTGCAGTCCCCGCCTCGGATCCTCCGTTGGCAGACGCCGCAGCGCTCCAGGTCTCGCCGCCCTCCGCCGGGGATAGATCCGCCGGGTACTGGAGGGTGAAGGAGTAATCTTGATTCCTGTAGGTGGCGAGCGCTCCGCCTGACGGAGACGGTGCCCCCTGCGCGAAGAGCGCACTGGCTCCGGGCAGCGCCAGGAAAGCAAGGACGCAAGACACTGACAGCAGCCCCTGAGCACGGTTCATGCTCGCCGCCTTTCCATTGCCCACCGGGGCAGGCGCCCTGCCCGAAACTGCGCAGTCTGACGCGAACCCGGTGACGGTTTCCCATTCAATATCCGGCTGGGATCCTGGAAGGTCAACGGATCGGCCTTTGTGGGTGATTTCCGTCAAAAAGCATATCTCCGGGCCGCGCGTCGGCGTTCAGGCTGTGTCGAGGAGGAGCCATTTCTCTCGGCAGGCGTACGCTGCCGCATCTTTCAGTTGACGCGTGGGCGTCCATCGGCCATAATCGGAGGCGAAAACCTTCCATAACATAAAGGAGCTTGTCATGCGCCGCTTCGTCCTCGTTCTGCTGGCCGTTGTCTCCTGCTGGTCACTGTTCGCGAGTGATTCAACGCCATCCGATATGTCGGGCCCGTCGTGGCCCACATGGCGGGGGCCAAACGGCAACGGCATTGTTGCGCTTTCGGCGTCTCCCGCGGCGGTTACCAAGGGCAATATTCTCTGGACCGCATCCGTGGGAGAGGGTTACAGCGCGACGTGCGTTGCCGGCAATTACGTGTTTACCGCGGGCAGAGTGGCCAGGAACGACACCGTCGTTTGCCTGGATGCGAAGACCGGCAACACGGTGTGGAGCACCGGTGTGGAGAGCACCTCCGGCGAGATGCCGGGCACGCGTTTCATGCCGGTATTCAGTGAGGGCAAGCTCTACTGCATCACCCGGGACGGCAAGGCGTTCTGCCTCAATGCCATCGACGGCGCTCTCTTGTGGAAGACCGACATTGCCAAAGAAGCAGGCGCGAGGATGCCGCGGTGGGGATTTGCCGCCTCAGCTGTCTTCTGGAGAGACCTCATCCTGTACAACGTCGGCGAGTGGGGAAGCGCGGTACGGAAGGATGACGGCAAGCTTGTGTGGAAAAGCCCTCCCACCGCGTCCGGATACTCGCCGCTCGTCCCTTTTACCTGGAAGGACAAGAGCTACGCGGCCGTGTTCGGCTCCGACAAGCTGTACGTCGCGGACCTGGAGACCGGTGCCAAAATCGCCTCTACGGAATGGTACACGGGCTATAACGTAAACGTTGCAGATCCGCTTGTCGTTGGAAACCGCATCTTTGTCACGTCGGACTACGGAAAAGGCGCTGGCTTGTTCGAGTTTGACGGCAAGGACCTGAAGCAGGTCTGGCAAAACGAGCTGCTCAAGAGCCACTTCTCCTCCGTGGTTTACCTGGACGGCTTCATCTATGGAAACGACGGGGACGCGAACGCCGCGACCGGAGACTTTGTGTGCCTGGATTTCGACACCGGCAAGGAGATGTGGCGCCATACCAGCAACGTGGGCAGTCTCATCGCGGTGAAGAACGGACTTCTCACTCTGAATCAATTCGCCCAGCTGACTCTTGTGAGTGCGGATCCCAGGAAGTACAGGGAGCTGGCGTCGAACAAGAAGATCTCCCGGGGTTTCTTCTGGCCTGCACCGACCCTGGCGGGAGGAAGGCTCTATCTGAGGTCCAACTCCGGCGATGTCGTGTGCGTGGAGATGCCGGAGTAAGCTTCCGCATGACGTGAAGACTCGCATCGCATTTTCCGCCGGGCTGGCTCTCTTCTGCGCGGTGGCCGTGACAGTGTTCGTTTCCTGGGACGCGCCCCGGCGCACGCTTGCCCTGCGGGAGCCCGGAGCGGACAAGCCCGGCTGACGGCGGGGGCGCACGGAGCGAACCGAGCTCAGGCCTATCCATTGGAAGGGACTTCAGCTTCTTCCGAACCCTTGGCGCGACCGTTCCCGGATTCTGGCCGGGATTCCGCGGGCCCAACAAAGACAATATTGCGCCCTTGGAGAGCAGGCTTTCGGACCTGCAGGATTTTGGTCCTGGGCGCATCCTCTGGTCGGTCACCGCGCTGGGAGAGGGTCACGCGGGCGCGGCGGTCTCGGACGGCCGCGTGTATCTGCTCGACTACGATGAGACACACAAGGCAGAGGCGCTGCGCTGCCTGTCCCTGGATGACGGAAGCGAGCTATGGCGGCGGACCTATCCGGCGCGGATGAAGAGGAACCACGGCTATTCGCGCACGGTTCCCGCGATCTGGGACCGCTACGTGGTCACCATCGGCCCGCTGTGTGACGTGATGTGCGTTGACCGCGTTACGGGAGATCTCATCTGGACGCTGGATGCGGCAAAAACCTACGGCTCCACGGTCCCCCTTTGGTACGCGGGGCAGTGTCCGTTCATAGAAGACGGCACGCTGATCCTCAACGTGGGCGGAAGCATCCTTGTGGCCTGCATCGACGTGGCAACGGGACAAGCGCTCTGGACCGTGCCCAATCCGGACAAGGCACTTCTGACTCATGCCTCGGTTGCGCGGATGCTGTACGGCGGCAAGACCATTTATCTCTGTGTCTTCTCCACGGGGCTGTTCGGCATCCGTCCGCCTGTTGCGGGAACACGCCAGGGGGCCATCGCTTTCACAGTCCCCGGCTGGAGACCGCAGGTCGAGGTGCCGACTCCGATCGCGCTGCCGGACAACCGCATTTACCTCACGGCTGGTTTTGGAGCTGGCAACATCCTGGTGCAGATCTCTTCGGCAGGGGCAACAGTGATTGCGCAGCACCCGCCGGGGGAAGGACTCTCCTCAGAGCAACAGACGCCCATTCTCCGGGACGGACTCCTGTACGGGGTTGAAACCGCGGACTCGGGGGAGTTGCACGATCAGCTCGTGTGCGCGCGGCCCGGCGGTGCTATTGTATGGGCAAGCGGAAAGGCCGCGAGGTTCGGCCTGGGTCCGTATCTCCTTGCGGACGGGAAGCTCTTTCTCTTGAGTGAAACGGGTACCCTGACCGTGGTGGAGGCGACACCGGCCGGATATCGCGAGCTTTCCAGAAACCGCGTGCTTCAGGGGGTAGACGCCTGGGGCCCCATGGCGGTTGCCGGGACCCGGCTCTTGCTCAGGGATTCCCGGAGGCTTCTTTGCATCGATATCAAGGGGTAGGTGTGGGCAAGATGGGTCAGAAGCTTGGATGGGCGGTCGTGGGCGCCCTGGCAGGGGCTATGCTCTGCGTTGCCGCTGCGGTTATTTTTCTGGTCATGCCGACTGCGCGGGCAAAGGCGCAGCCGCCCGTTGCCAGGGCGCCGTCGCTTCCCGCGACACTGAGAAACTATGCGCGCACCGGAGGCTTTGCATTTGCTGATGGCACCGGGGCAATCGACATCGCAGTCGGGCCGAGGGGGCTCTATGTCACCTGCGCAAAGGGCTATCAGGTGTGGACCTTCGACGGCCTCTCCGCGCCAGCGGGCGCCTCTCCTGCAATGACGCAGTCAGTCTCCACCTCGATCCAGCCCTGGGGCCTTGCGGTCGATTCGGATGGGACCGTGTACCTCGGCATGGACCGTCACATCGAGGTCAGGGACAGAGAAGGCGCCGTAATCCAGGAGTGGGCGGAGCTGGGAAGGGACGCGCGCATCCAGGCGCTCGCCGTGGACGCACGGTTCGTGTATGCAACCGACGGCCAGGAGAAAAGCGTTTATCAGTTCACAAAGCGAGGTCAGCTGGTTCGCCGTATCGGAGACAGGAACGCGGCCGCTGGCATTCCCGCCTTCGTGGTGCCGGGAATCCACTTCGATCTTCTCTCTACGAACGCTGCGGACGCCACACTCATCATTGTCTCAAACCCCGGCAGGCACAGCGTTGAGTATTTCAGACCTGACGGCACTCTTGCCTCTTTGTGGACGCGCACAAGCGACGACTGGGACGGGTTCACCGGCTGCTGCAATCCCGGGTCAATCGCCTTCTTACGGGGGGGAACCGGAGGCGCTTTAACCGACCTCCTGTTCACTGCAGAAAAGGGAATACCCCGAGTGAAGGCGTACCGGCTGGACGGCAGGCTCGAATCCGTAGTTGAAGGTCCGGAGGACTTCCTTCCCGACGTGGACGGTGTGGAGATCGCGGTCACGCCTGACGGACGTGTTCTTGTGCTGGACCCGGACCGGCAGGAGCTTCGGATCTTCAGCCGCCTGCAGGGGACGGGCGCATGAACCGCCGCGAGTTCTTTGCCACACTGGGGCGCATCGCGGCTGCCGGCGCCCTGGCCGCGGTCGGAGTGAAGGTCGCGCGGAAGGCCGGAAACTCCGCGGCAAGCGCCGCGTGCCGCAACGAGGGTTGGTGCGCGCCCTGCCAGATTGCCGCAACCTGCGGCCTTCCGCGCGCCCTGTCCTTCCGCCAGAAAGGGGATACCTCATGAACCGCCGCCGCTTCCTGGGTCTGATAGGGAGGGCGGGGGCTGTCGCGGCTGCGGCCTGGATTGGCTTTCGGGCCTTTGGCGCGGATCTCTTCAGACCGACGCCCTCCACGGTATGGCAGATCGATCCGGATCTGTGCATCGGTTGTGACCGATGTCGGACCGCCTGCGTTCTTCTGCCTTCCGCGGTGAAATGCGTCCAGGCCTATTCCCAGTGCGGATACTGCGATCTTTGCGGCGCGTACTTCCAGCCCAAGACAAAGGAGCGCACCACGGGGGCGGAGAACCAGATCTGTCCTACCGGTGCCATCAAGAGAACTTTTGTGGAGGATCCCTACTTCGAGTACAAGATTGTGGAGGACCTGTGCGTTGCGTGCGCGAAGTGCGTCGTAGGGTGTGCTGCATTCGGAAATGCCTCCCTGTTCCTCCAGATCAAGCATGACCGATGCACCGGCTGCAACGAATGCGCGATTGCGCGCGTCTGCCCTGCGAAGGCCATAACCCGAGTGCCCAGAAGCCAGCCATACAAGCTCCGCCAACATTCCGTGGCTGCGGGTCGGGGAGTTGACCGTGCCTGACATAGTCCAGAACCGTTTCCCGAGACCCGAGTTTGAGGGAAACTACACGATTCCCCAGGTTCAGGTCCCGGTTCCGCGCTCGGATTGGTGGCTCGCTGCGGACGTTCTGGTCCTGGCCGCGGCGCTCGGGCTTTCAATCCTTGCGATCTTCAAGTGGAAAAGCCGCAGGGCGCAGGTCCTGATCGGAGCGGGAAGCGTGGCGTATTTCGGCTTCTTCCGCAGGGGCTGCATCTGCCCCGTGGGAAGCGTCCAGAATGTCGCGCAGGCCCTTGCGGATCCTTTGTTCGTCCTGCCGGTCCTCGCGCTTCTTTTCTTCCTCCTGCCCTTGGCCGCAGCGCTGTGGAAGGGGAGGGCCTTCTGCGGCTCTGTCTGTCCCTTTGGAGCGCTCCAGGAGCTGGTCCACGTGCGCACAATCCGGGTTCCTCCTGTCGTGGACGCGGCGCTCAGACCCCTGCCCGCCGTGTATCTGGCAACCGCGGTTCTTGCCGCCACTACGGGGATCGGATACCTGATATGCCGGATAGATCCCTTTGTCGGTGTGTTCCGGCTGAGCGCGCCGCTGGTGCCGGCCCTGCTCGGCGTCCTGGTGTTCGGTGCAGGGCTCGTGGTCTATCGACCCTATTGTCGTTATGTCTGCCCCTATGGATGGCTCCTGGGCTGCGCTTCGCTTCTGGCGGCGCAGCCGCCGCGCATTGGAGAGGCGAAGTGCACTCAGTGCGGCGCCTGCGCGCGTGTATGTCTGGCGGATGCAATACAGGTACCGGGGAAAAGGCTGGCGGCGGAGCGGCGGCCGCCATGGCGCACAGCGGCAAGCGCGGCGGGCTTCCTGGCAGCCGGCGCGGCAGCCGGTCTTTCGGTCGGGCCTTTTTTTGCCGGCCTCTCCGCGGGCGCGCAGTTGCGGGCACCGGTAGTCCGCCTGGCTGCCCTGATGTGGGGCTTGTTCCTGGGCCTTGTGTTCTTCGGCTATCATCATGCCTCCGTCATGCGGTCTGCCCGCGGGGAATCGAACCGATATCAGATCATGCCGAACAGGTGCGTGCATTGCGGGAGATGCATGACGGCGTGCCCGTTCCCTCGTGCGGCGCGCAAGGGGGAAATGTGAGGAAGAGCCCCGTGCTTCAATCCGTGCTGAAGGCGCTTGCCCTCGTTTCCGGCGTGTTTGGCATCGTGGTGGCGGCTTTTGTTCTTGTCACAAGCCTCAGGCTTTCCTCGGTCGATCCCCTTACCTCGCAGGCAATCTCCTCCTTGAAGCAGCGCGTCGGAGAGCAGGGAGCGGACGAATCGCTGTATGCGGACATCAGGAACCTGGACCTGCTGGCTCGCCAGGCCTACTTCACGAGCCAGGACCGGCTTACCGCCGGCGTGGTGCTCTTCCTGTGTGCCTGGGCAATCAGCGTGGGCTCACTCCAGACACTGAAGATGCTTTCCGGAGCAAAACCTCCCGCGATCCCTCGCGTGACCGCCAACCAGGAGGCGCACACGGAGCGCAGGATCAGAACCGCGGTGGTTGCCGTGGGCGGGTTGCTTGCCGCTGCCTGCGTGGCAAGCCTGGCGCTGGTCCCCAAGGCCGCGTTTGAGCCGGGCGGAACGGCCGCTGCAGCCCCGGGAGTCTCGCCGCCGGCAGTCCGGCCGCCGGTGGACCCTGAGTCGGAGTGGCCGGCATTCCGCGGACCGCGCGCCGGGATCGCCACAGAGAACGCGGACCCCGCATGGGACTCGGGAAAACTGGTGGTGCTCTGGAAGACCCCCGTGCCGCTCAAGGGCTTCGGCTCTCCGGTGGTGTGGGAAGACACGATCTATCTGAGCGCGGCAGATGAAGCGCACCAGGTTGTCATGGCCTTTGATGCGGCCACCGGCAAAATGAGGTGGCGCACGGAGGTCTCCGGCGGCGGGGGAGCACCGGAGATATCGCCCAACTCGAGCTTTGCCACACCCACGATGGCGTGCAACGCGAAAGGAGCTTATGCGCTTTTTGCCACGGGCCGCGTGGTGTGCCTGGATCCGGGCGGCGCCATCCTCTGGAAACGTGATCTGGGCCGGCCGGACAATCCCTACGGCCTTGCCTCTTCCCTTTGTGCGAGCGATTCCATGCTCTTTGTGCAATTCGATCAGACCGAGAATCCTGCCCTGGTTGCACTGGATGCGGCAACCGGCCGCAACGCGTGGACCGCGGCACGGCAGGGAAACGCCTCCTGGTCTTCACCGATCTTCATCAGGACGTCCAAGGGGCCTCTTCTTGTCGTTGCCGGGAATCCCGACGTCGAGGGCTTTGACCCCGGCACAGGCAAGAGCCTTTGGCGCGTGAAGCTCCTGGCCGGGGACGTTGTGACGAGTCCGGCGTTCTATGGTGATACCGTGTACATCGCAAGCCAGTACGCGGCAGCAGCCGCAATCCCGCTTTCCCTTCCCCAGACCCTCTGGGAATCGCAAGACTACCTCCCTGACATCTCGAGCCCGCTGGCAACAGCGAAAGGTTTGTACCTCTGCATGACGCGCGGAAAGCTGACCTGCCTGGATCCGAAAACCGGGGAGCCGCGCTGGACGTCCGACATAAAGAGCGAAGTCAACGCATCGCTTATCCTCCTGGGAGATCTTGTGATCGTCGTCGCGAAGAGCGGAACCCTGCACGCGTTTTCGGAGCGGCCGGCAGGCACCCCGGTGAAGCCCGCATGGAGCTTCAAAATCGACGGGACAGTCGTGGCCACGCCCGCCTATAGACAGGGCCGCATGTACGTGCGGTCCGACACGGCGCTCCTGTGCCTGGCGCCAGAGGCAATCAAATGAGATGGGTCTGCGCGTGCGTTCTGGCCGTGTCCGTCTCTGGGGTTCCGTGCGCCGCGCAGGACTGGCCCTGCGGCCGAGGGGATGCTTTGTTGAGCGGGTACAGACCAGGCGCGCTGGCATTGCCTCTTACGCTCGCGTGGAGCTTTGACACGGGAGA
The DNA here is from genome assembly GCA_963734545.1 of uncultured Spirochaetota bacterium. Taxonomy (GTDB): domain Bacteria; phylum Spirochaetota; class Spirochaetia; order SZUA-6; family Fen-1364; genus Fen-1364. The sequence continues at coordinate 31,316 of CAVTHO010000007.1, forward strand.
CGACATCGGAGGCGCGCCCGCCTGCGTGGGGGGAAGGCTCTACGTAGGCTGCATTAACGGGAGCGTGTGGTGCTTGAACGCGCAGACCGGTGCAAGGCTGTGGAGCAGGAGCGTGGGCACTGCCGTGGAGGCAGCACCTCTTGTCGCCATCGGAAGGCTTTTCTTCGGGGATTCCCGCGGTGACTTTCACTGCCTGCGCGCCGACACGGGTCAAGAGGTGTGGCGATTCGAGGCCGAAGCCAAGATCGCCGGCGGCGCAACCCTGGCGGCGGTCAAGGGAAGGGCTGCCGTGGTATTCGGAAGCTATGACCGGAACCTCTACTGCCTTGACGCGGAGACCGGCAAGAAGCTCTGGAGCTTCCTTGCGGGTAACTACATCAACGGCTCTCCGGCGGTAGACTCCGGCAGGGTCGTGTTTGGCGGCTGTGACGGCAAGGTGCGCGTTCTCTCCCTGGATACCGGGAGCCTGCTCTTCGAGATCGATGCGGGCTCCTATGTGCCGGGGTCTCCCGCAATTCGCGGAAAAACCGCATACGCGGTCACGTACGCGGGTGAAGTGCTTGCTTTTGACACCCAATCCGGCAGACGCCTGTGGGCGCACAAGTATCCCGCGGAAAACGGCGTTGTGAGCGCTCCCGCGGTCGGGCCCGATGCGGTTGTCGTTGGAAACCGGGACGGGAAGATCCTCTGCCTGGACTCCCGCACCGGCAGACAGCGATGGATGTTCGCAACAGGCGGCCGCGTAGATTCATCAGCAGTTATCGCTGGCAAGACGGTGCTGTGCGCTTCCACGGACGGGTGGCTGTACCTCCTTGATCTCACACGCGGCAAGGAGCTCTGGAGCTATGAGGTGGGCGGCGAGCTTGTCGCATCGCCCATCGTGGCAGGCATGGTGTTTCTGGGCACGCCGGACGGGGTGGTATGTGCGTGGAGGACGCCGGCGCGGTGAGGATTGCCTACCTTGTTCCGGGAAACGGGGCCGCCTTCTACTGCGAAAACTGCGTGCGGGACGCGGCCCAGATCCGTGCGCTGAGTGCCGCCGGGCACGAGGTGCTGGCCGTGCCGCTGTACCTGCCGCTCGACTTCCCAAGCACTCGCGTCGCAAGCCCGGTGTTTTTCGGCGCCGTGTCCTTCTTCCTCCAGGAGACGATGCCGGCTCTGGGGCGCCTTCCGAAGTGGCTCCGCCGTCTCACGGACTCTCGGGCGGCTCTTCGCCTGGCAGCCGGTCTTGCGGGCTCCACCTCGGCGCGCGGCCGGGAGGCACTGACGTTGTCCATGCTCTCCGGCGACGACGCCGTCTTCCGCAGGGAGAACGGTCGAGTGGCGGATTGGCTTTCTGCAAACTTCAGACCTGAAGTGATCCACCTTTCGAATCTCCTGTTGATCGGAATGGCCCAGGATCTGAAAAAGAGGTTCTGCCGGCCGGTCTTTGTCACGCTCCAGGATGAGCATACGTGGCTGGACTCGCTCTCGGAGCCGGCCCGTGCGGCTGCCTGGGAAACGGTGAGGAATCGCGCCGGGGCCGTGGATGCTTTTCTCCCCGTCAGCAACTACTACCGACGCTTCATGATGCAGCGCCTCGGTGTTTCCGCGGATCTTCTGCGCACCGTACGGCCAGGGGTTGAAATGCGTCATCCGGTTCCGAGACCGCTTCCTCCGCGCCGCGCCATCGGTTTTCTCTCCCGCTGGTCGAAACCCATGGGGCTCGGGCTCCTGGCGGAGGCCTTCTGCCTGCTCAAAGAGGATCAACGCTACAAGGATGTTCAGCTTCTGCTGTGCGGCGGAGGCACGGGAGAAGATCGCCGCTTCCTCAGGGCGTTGCGCGCCCGGTTCCGGCGTGCGGGTGTCACCAGGGATGTGGCCTTCATGCCCGGCTTTTCCGGTAAGGATCGTCACCGGTTCTTCAATCGCATCTGGGCTCTCTCCGTGCCCTCCTTCGGGGGTGAGGCCTTTGGAACCTTTGTCGTGGAAGCGCTGGCCGCGGGCGTTCCCGTGGTGCAGCCCGATGCGGGCGGCTATGCCGAGCTGGTTGACGGTGCGGGAATCCTGGTTCCTCCGGGAGATGCTGCCAGCCTGGCCGGAGCGCTCTGCCGTCTGCTGGATTCCCCTGGGTTGACGACGGAGTTGGGCCAGAGAGGGCACGACACGGCGCGGAGCTCATTCTCATTCTCCTGCTACGCCCAGTCGCTGACTGATGCCTACCGCCAGCTTGGAAGCTCCTCATGACATTAGAAGCCCAGGGCGCCTCCAGGGATTTCGGTACGGCGGGCGGTCCCGTGCGCCGCGTGCTGGACAGCGTGGATCTTCTGATACATGCAGGAGAGAGAATCGTAATCCAGGGACCAAGCGGAGCCGGCAAGAGCACGCTCCTGAACCTGCTCGGAGGGATCTCCGCTCCCAGCGCCGGCAGGATCCTTGTGGATGGATGCGACCTTGGAGGCTTCTCCGAGCGCGAGGCTTCCGCCTTCCGCAATCTCCGCGTGGGATTTGTGTTCCAGCTTCACCATCTTCTGCCGCAGTTCACGCTCCTGGAAAACGTGCTGCTCCCGGTGCTGGGAAAGGGAGAGGCGTGGCGTGAAGCCGTGGAGCGCGCGCGTTCCTGGTTCCAGATCGCGGGGCTTTCACACCGCAAAGACGCTTACCCGTTTGAGGTCTCCGTGGGGGAAAGCCAGCGGGCTGCCATCCTTCGCGCGCTCGTGAACCAGCCCGCAGTGCTTTTTGCGGATGAGCCCACGGGGAGTCTGGACAGGGATACTTCCGACAGGATTGTGGACTTCATCCTGGAGTGGCAGGAGCGTGTTGCGGCCGCGCTGGTCACGGTGACACACGACAGCGCTGTGGCGGAGCGCAGCGCATCAGGCGGCAGGCTTCTTCGCCTGGTGGACGGCAGGCTGCATGCGGCTTCTTAGTGCGGCGCTGAAAAGCACGCGGCTCTACTACAAGACTGCCGCCGCCCTTGCCGGCTCCGCCGCGCTCTGCGGCCTTGTTCTCTCCGGCGCGCTCGCAACGGGGGACGCCGTTCGCCAGAGCCTCACCGCACGAGCCCGGATGCGTCTGGGGCCCGTGGAAAGCATCGTCTATCAGCCGGAGCGAAGCTTCGGCTCGGACCTCGGGGATCGACTTCGCGCGGCAGGGTTTGCCCGTGCTGCCGGTACCGCGGTGTATCTCCGTGCGGTTCTTGCACACGGAGACAAGCGCGCGCCGGCCGCCCATGTGCTCGGTGTTTCTCCCGGGCCTGCATCCCCGGCTGCGGGAGAGGTTTGGCTCAATCCATGGACAGCCGGTCTGCTGGGCGCAGCACTGGGTGACACGATCCTGATCCAGACACAGAAGCCCAGTCTCCTTCCCGCGGAAGCGCCCATGGGTATGCAGCCGACCATCGTGGCGCTGCGCGTGAAGGTGGCGCGCATCACGGATAAGTACCCGTTGTGTTTTGACCCCAATGCGAACCAGGAGCTGCCCTTCCTTGCCGTTGTTGACCGTGACTCGTTGGCCGATCGCGTCGGGTGGGAGGGCAGGGCCAACCTCCTGCTCATCGAGACCGGCACCCAGGGGAGCACGAGCGGGGTCACGCGGCAAACTTCCGTGCGCCAGGCTCTGGATCAGGCGTGGAATCTTTCCGATGCCGGCTATGAGGTTGAGTCCGCGCCGCACGGCCTGGCAATCCTGGACACGCAGCGTGTCTTCATTGAGCCCTCGGTTGCACGCGCTGCATCCGGACCCGATGTCTCAGGTTACTTCGGCTATTTTGTGGACACGGTGAGAAAACGGGACGCTGCGATTCAGGCCCCCTACGTGTTTGTTGCCGCCGGGGAGAAAGATCCCGTGCCGGTTCCACCGGCCGGAGGGGCTGTTATCACAGAATGGCTGGCCAGGGATATTCGTGCGAGTGCCGGGGATACCATTGAGCTCCGGTTTCGCATTCCGAATGATGTGGGACAACTGGAGCAAAGACATGCCGAGCTCACCGTGGCCGGAGTAATCCCCGTTCCGGCAAGCCCTCTTATCCGCGCCCTCACGCCGCGTTTTCCCGGGCTGTCGGACATGGTGTCATGTCGCGACTGGAGACCGGGCATGCCCCTTGATCTCTCCCGCATCACACCTCGCGACGAGGCATACTGGAGGCTCTACCAGGCAACCCCGCGCCTGTTTCTCAATTTCAGCGATGCGGACCGAATCTTTGCCAATCCGTTTGGAAACAGGACCGCCCTTTGCTTTGCGGGCTCAGAGCGACAGCCGCGGCTCACGCCAGAGGTCTCGGGGTTTGTCCTTGACGAGGTGAGACGCACCGGTCTCATCTCCGCGGCAGAAGGCACGGATTTTTCAGGTCTTTTTGTCGGTCTCAGCTCCCTTGTGGTCCTGGCCGGGCTCCTGTTGGGATCCCTTACCCTTGGCCTGTCATTGCGTCGCAGGGCCGGAGAAAGGGAGACGTTGCGGGCCCTGGGCTGGCCGCCCGGCAGGATCAGGGCCGCAGTGGTTGTGGAGGTCCTGGCGGTTGTGCTACCGGCATCCATTCCAGGCGCGGCGCTCGGGCTTTTCTATGACAGGCTGGCCATTTACTGGCTCAACAAGATCTGGGCATCCGCGTCCGCGGGTCCTCTGCTTCAGGCGCGTTTCTCACTGGCTTCCGCGGCAGAGGCTGTTGCAGCGACCCTGGCCTTGTTTGTCGTCATTGCGATCTGGCATGCGCACGCATCCGGACGCCGGACGCAGCGCAGGGCCCGCACGTCCAGCGGCGTACCGGCAGCTCTTGCCGTTGCGGCCGCCCTGGCCGCGGTAGCGTGTGCAGCCGCGCCGACAAACGTCGACCAATCGATTCGCTGGTTCGGGGTCGGGCTTCTTGCGCTTGCCTGCTGCATCTGCGGGTTCTGGTGGTTCCTGTCGAAGGCCGGGCGCCTGGACTACAGACGCCCCAGGCCCCTTCTTCGATGGATGCATCGGAGAAGAGGCCGCTGCGTGGGAGAGGCGGCGCTTCTCTCTGTGGGAGTTTTTCTGGTGCTGGGCATCGGCGGGTATGTTCCGCGTGTGCCGGATGCCGCAGATCCTCATTCGGGAACCGGGGGATTTTCCTGGCTCCTGCAGACTTCGCTTCCCGTGACTGCGCAGGAGGTCTCTTCCTTGCCTGATGCCGTGGGCATCAGGGTCAGGGAGGGGGCGGATGCAAGCTGCCTCAACCTGAACAGGTCCAAGGTGCCACCGGTCTGGGGCGTGGACCCCGGGGCTTTTTTCGGCCGTTTCGGCATGGACTGGTCGATCCTGGACAGACCGCTTGAGGACGGCTCAATCCCCGCGGTTTCCGATACGTCTGTCATCACGTGGGGCCTGGCCAGGCGTGTGGGGGACTCGCTGGACTACGTCGATGAAAGCGGAAGGGCCGTGCGCGTGACGCTGGTGGCCGGCATGCCGGATTCCATATTTCAAGGCGCGCTCCTGGTTTCAGAGAAAAGCTTCAAGCGCCTGTATCCCTCCGAGCCCGGCTACCGCAGGCTGCTCGTCACACGGACGGACATGTCCGACATGGAGAGGGCTCTCCGGAGCCGTGGCCTTGCGGCCGAGACGACGTCGCAGAGGTTGTCCCGGTTCATGTCGGTGGAAGCCACGTATCTTTCAATCTTCGTTGTGCTGGGCGGGCTGGGCGTGGCGCTGGGCAGCATTGGATTTGCGCTTCTCTGTTTTCGGACGCTCACCGAAGAGGCCCGAAGCATCGCCATCCTTTCTGCGCTGGGCTGGCCGCGAAGAAGGCTTCTTGCGGCAAGCTGGGGAGAACACGTCATGGCGTGGCTGTGGGGAGCCGCAGCAGGAACCCTGGCCGCGGCAACGGCCCTGGTGCCGCAGGCAGCTCGAGTCAACTGGCGGCCGTGGGCCGCAATGGCACTCCTGATCTGGGCCTGCGGAGCGGCGGCGTTGTTCCTGGCCGCGGCGTTGAAGCCTCAACCGGACGCGGATCTCCTTCGCCCTGAGTAGCCGCCGACAGTACGATGGCGCTGCAGTGCCAGCTCAGCGGCTTGCGCGGGCATGGAGTCTGGGATATGGTCAGCAGCAAGGAACGATTTTCATGTTTGGCATTGGACTGCCTGAGCTGCTCATCATTGGCGTTCTGATCCTTCTTTTCATGAACCCGAAAGACATGCCATCGATGTTCAGAAAGATCGGAAGGGCCGTGAACGAAATGAAAAAGATGCGCGAGAGCTTCCTCGAGAGCTTGCGGGATCTTGACGCCAGGGAAAAAGGGTCCAAGAATAGATCACGCTCAAGGACCTGACCGATAGAGTGAGGTGAAAGTATGATAGGCACCGTGGAGATACTGATCATCTGTGCGGTCGTGCTGGTCCTGTTTGGCGCAGCCGCTATTCCCAAGTTCGCGCGGTCCCTCGGGAGAGCACGGAAAGAGTTCGAAGAGGGGCTGAAAGAGGGAACAAAAGACACATCCACTCCCGGGAAGAAGGACCGTGAGGAAAAAAGAAAGGCCTAGGTCTGTCCAGGTTTCCTCTGAGCAATCGCGGCCAGGAGTATGCTGAAGAAGAAGAGCGCCACCATCGGAAGCGCCACCAGCATCATGTTGAAAGCGTCCACCGTAGGGGTGATCACTGCCGCGACCCCCGTGATTGCGACGATCGCTATGCGCCAGCCCTTGAGAAGCATTCCCGCGGTCACAATTCGAAGCTTGGCAAGCATGAAGACCACGAGGGGAAGCTCGAAGAACAACCCAACCCAGAATAGCAGCGAAGTCACGAACGGATAGAAACGTTCGGACGTCCATTGTGTCTTGAAAACATCCGGAAGGAAACCTGAGAGGAACCGGACGGCAACGGGAACCAGCACAAACCAGGCGAATGCGGTCCCTGTGAGGAAGAGGGCAATCGCAGAAGGAATCACTGCATAGGCGTAGCGCCGCTCCTGGGGATGAAGACCGGGAGAGATGAATCTCCACAGCTCGACCAGGACAACCGGCATGGCCAGTATGGCTCCGACGGTGAAAGCAATTCGCATGTAGACCGAAAAACCCTCCGTGGGACCGATTACAATCAGCTGGTTGCCGTACGGACTGAAAAGGTACTTCAATATCGAAGGGGCAAAAAACAGGCTCGCGCTTCCGCAGAGAACGAACGCGACGACAATGCGAATCAGATGCTTCCGAAACTCAGCGAGATGATCAAAGAAGGTCATCCCGCCCTCCGAGCCGTCAGGATCCTTCTTCATGGTGCCGAGCCTATTGGCGAGATGCGGAGGTGTCAAGTTGCTGTGGCGCACGCCGCCCTGCCGACAATGGCATGCGACATTGACAGGTGGAGGCGCAGCCCCTATACTTCGACTCATTATGAAAATACATGACAACATGAGGATTTTCAGCGGAGCCTTCGGATCAGCCGCGCTGATCCTTGTGCTGCTGCTTGCTTCAATCAGCGCCTACGCCGAGGAACTGTCAGGCGACAACGCGTATCTTCAAAAGAAAGATTCCGTTTTCCTTGTCAACCAATCCGTTTTCATCGACGCAAAAAAAATATCGAACCAGGAGCTGTTCAAGAAGCTTGAAACGGCCATGGGTCGAAAAATACTGGACGAATACATACCCATCGTCTATGGAACCGCGTTCCTTATCAATCCCGACGGGCATATGGTAACGGCCTTGCACGTGGTGAAATACGTGACGGTGGATTCGCGCAGAAAATGGGCGCTTTACAGCTTCCTTCACTACATCTCCAAGTACATAATCCCCGGTTACCTGTCCACGCGGGAGCTGAACGCCGTCTGCACCGAGTTCAAGAGAGTCATTGCAGGGTCCTCGGACATCACGATTACCATGAAATCCAGCGTGAACAACAAAGTATACGCGGCGCAGGTGATCGCTCAGAGCGATGCCCTGGATCTCGCGCTATTGAAAATCACCCTGGACCAGAAGATCGCGCCAATCGCGCTGGGCGACAGCGCGGGCATCAAAGTAGGAGATCCGGTGATGACGATCGGCTATCCGCTGCAATCCATCATGGACCAGTTCCTGGACGATTTCAAACCGACGGTTACAAACGGGATAGTCTCCGCGCTCAGGACCGACAATTGGGACATCCAGCATACCGCGTCCATAAACAGCGGGAATTCCGGCGGACCATTGCTCACCAAGGATGGCAGGCTCGTCGGAGTGAATGTGGGCACTATCACGAAAGCCAATAATATATATTTTTCCACAAACTCGAATAAGCTCCGCAATTGGCTGAAAGAGATAGGCAAATCCGGTCTTGTTGCCGATTCGGAGAAACAATAATGGGTAATAAAAGAATAGTCTGTTCGCTTTCATGTATTGTCGCGGTGGTATTGCTTTCCAGCTGCGCCGGATTCCCGAAGCCTGCCTCGGCGGACGATACGCTGCTGGTGGTTCCCGTCGTCGTCATCGACGCCCAATATGCGGGGTTCCAAGGCACATTCGGTTATAATATCAGAATGGAGCAGGTAGACACCGGGACAACCCGGACCGTCACGATCATGTCCTCGACGGGCGTGGGGTACGCGTACTTCCAGGGACTCCCGGAAGGCAAGTATATATTGAAAGAATACACGACCATCGGCTTGTCCGGCTCCTCGGTTCGTCCCATCGAAACGCAAAAATATCTGGTTTTAGAAAAAGGCAAGGTCTCCATCTTTCCGATCAAGATAGTCATGACGATTTTCGATGCGGAAGACAGGGACAGATATACCGGCACTATATATACCGATTTCATTGAGATAGACGAACGGCAAGCGGCGCGCATGCTTGACTACATCGGCGGCAAAGAAGAGAACTTTTCGTCCTGGAAGAGATAGACGCATGGAGACGCACCGGCGTCCGCTTCTCTTGCACTGACGCCGGCCGACCGTGCGCAATGTCAGCGCGGAAGCTGCTTGTAATCTCGAGGAGGCACCCCGAGGTACTTTTTGAAGTTCGCGGAGAAGTTCTTGTAGTCGCTGAACCCCACGCGTTCTGCGATTAAAGGCGTCGACATCCTGATCAACAATGCCGGCATTTCGTCCCGCGGTCCTGCCGAGAGCCTCGAGGAAGCGGATTGGGACAGGGTCATCGATGTGAACCTGAAGGGGCCCTTCCTCTGCTCACAGGCCGCGGGCCGTGTCATGATCCGGCAGAAGCACGGCGCCATCGTCAATATCGCATCGGTCGTCGGGCAGCGTGGGCTCCTGCATCGGCACGACCTCGCCGTTGCCTACTGCTGCAGCAAGGGGGGATTGATCCAGCTGACACGAGCTCTCGCCGCCGAATGGGCGGGCTATGGCATTCGCGTCAATGCAGTGGCCCCCACCTACCTTCAGACGGACCTCACGCGCCACTTGTTTGCAGATCCGGACTTCGAGCGTTTCGTGCTCGGAAAGATTCCCCTGGGAAGGCTGCCTGCTCCGGAGGAAGTGGTCCCCGCCGTGGTCTACCTGGCCTCGGACGCGGCACGCATGGTAACCGGCCACGTTCTCGATATCGACGGAGGCTGGCTGGCTGTGTGAGGAGCCTGGAAAGCCTTGACAGACTGCTTAACATATGTTACCCTGTTGAGTGATGTCGTCCTTTGCGAACCTTCCGATAGTTCGCGCGTCGCACCTGAAGGCAGCACACCTGGAGGCGGCCAGCGGCGGTGGATCATGGCGATTCGACAATCTGGTCGGGGTCCTGGCAGAGGTCTCGGAAGAGGTGCCGTCAGGGGCCGTCAGCTTTGCCGCCGAGATTATCGCCCAAGCCCAGACACAGAGAGAGCCTGTTGCATGGGTCACGGGGACGGAATCCGTCTTTTTTCCCCCTGACCTTCACAACCGGGGTATCGACCTCTCCGCCGTCGCCGTCATCAGGGTGGAAGAAGAAACCGACTCCCTGATGGCTGCGGAATGGCTTGTAAGGTCAGGGGCCATGGGACTCGTGGTCGTGGACCTTGATGCGCATGGGAACATCACTGATGCCTCCCTGGGAAGGCTCCTGAAGCTTGCTGAGCGGAACCTTTGCGCGGTCCTCTTTCTCACACGCAAGCGTGGCCAGGACCCCTCCCTCGGCTCCAGGATCTCACTGCGGGGCTGCATCACCCGGACAGGCAACGGGCCCTTTGTCATCGACATTCGTACGACCAAGGACAAGCGCTCCAACTTCAGCTCCCGGCAAAGCAGGCGGTACCATGGCCCTTCTGGGATGCATTAGCATAGACTGCCTGCCCCTGCAGATTCTTCTGAAAGACAACCCCGCGTGGAAAGGAACGCCTGTCGCCGTAACGAAAGATGAGAGGCCGCAGAGCCCCATTCTCGCCTTGAATCGCCAGGCCCGGGAGAAGGGACTGGCAGCCGGCATGTCATACGCGAGCGCCCTTTCGCTCGTTCCGGACCTGCGGGCTCGGGCAGTTCCTCAAGGCCGGGTCGTGGAGGCTCGGGAGCGTGTTGTCAGCCTGCTCTCGGCCTTCACCCCGGACATCGAGCCTTGTCCCTTCGACACGGATGCGCTCTGGGTGTCCGTGGATGGGCTTCGATCTCTGTTTGCCTCCGAGTCCCTCTGGATCGAGAAGGTATGCGGCGTCCTTGCCGCAGAGGGCTTCCCGGCAAGCGTGGTGCTCGGGTTCACCCGTTTCGGGACCTACGCAATTGCCCGCGCAAGGTCGCGCTCCATGGCGTTCGCATCCCCGAAAGAGGAATACGCGCTCATGAGCCGGTCCTCAATAGACATCCTTCCTCTCTCGCACAAGGCAAGGAGCACGCTCCGCAAGCTCGAGGTCCGCACCGTGCAGCAGTTCGTATCGCTTCCGGAGGGAGAGACCATGCGGCGCTTCGGGAAGGAAGCGGCGCGTCTCCGCCAGGCCATCCTCTCGGATGACCTGCTCCCCATACAGCCGCTCGCCATGAAGGAGACGGCGCCCTGCAAGCGGCACCTCGATGCTCCTCTATCGGATCTCAACCTGCTCATGCCGCACATCGACGAGCTTCTCACTATAGAGGCAGGGCGCGTGGAGAAAGAGAGGGCTGTGATCTCCGGTCTCACCCTCATTCTGCGCACGGAGGAAGGAGAGATCAGCACCGACGTTATCCGTCCCGCCGTGCCCACGCTTAGGACCCATCTCCTGCGGCGTCTCATCCAGCTTCGGCTCTCCGCGCGGCAGATTTCATCGGGAGTGGAGGATATCGAGCTCCGCTCCGACCGGGCGGTGCCGTCGCGGGGGCAGGAGGAACTATTCACTGTTCGGGCCCGTGACCTGCGGGCGGGCGCCCATGCGTTTGCCGCAATCAGGGCGCGCTTCGGCAATGACGCGGTGAGCTGCGCACAACTCACCGATTCTCATCTTCCTGAGAGCTCTTTCAGATGGGTGCCTCTCCAACGGCCCGCCCTGCCCGCGCCGGGCAGGGAGATGTCCGCGCCAGAGCACGTCGCTTCTGATTGCCCCACGGCAGTTCGAAGGATACTTTTCGCCCCCAGACAGGCAAAGGGCCTCCATGGGCCGGGTGACATGGCTGAGCCGTTCATCGTGTCCGGTTCCTGGTGGGGCACGGGAGAAAAGGATGCTCCCTTTCTCCGGCACTACTACTTCCGCGGCTCCCCGGCCGGCATTCTCTGGCTGTTTGTCGACAGGCTCACAGACACCCTCTGGGTGCAGGGCGCCATCGACTGAATCCGGTGAAGCCCATGTATGCTCCGCTGTGGTGCAAGAGCAATTTCTCCTTTCTGGAGGGAGCCAGCCATCCCGAGGAGCTCGTGGAAACGGCCGCCCGGCTCGGACTTCCCGCCATCGCCATCACGGATCGTAACGGCGTCTATGGGATGGTCAGAGCGTTCGAAGCAGCCCGGCAGAGCAAAGTGAAGCTCATCACGGGATCGCAGGTTTCCATCGATGATGGCTCATCCGTAGTCCTCCTGGCCCAGGACCGGGCCGGGTATGGCAGCCTGTGCCGCCTCATATCCCGCGGCCACCTCAGGAGTCCCAAGCCCACGTGCACCGTCTCATGGAAAGAGGTGGCAGAGAGTGCCCGCGGTACCGTCGCGCTATGGCCCAACGATCCCGTGGACGCGGCCGCTCCTGGCGGCATTCCTCCCTCACAGCGGGAGTCTGGTCTGGGCATTCTGAAGGAAGCATTCGGAGACAGGCTCTACGCTGTCGTAGGGCGGCACCGATGGGTGGATGACACAGCCAGAGAGCGCGCCACGAGGGACAGCGCGGCCCGGTTTTCAATACCCCTGGTTGCGGCCGTCGAAGTCCTGTACCACGTGCCCGACCGGCGGAAGCTTCAGGACGTCCTGGTGTGCATCAGGACCGGGACTACCTTGAGGGAGGCGGGGACAAAGCTTTGCCCGAACGACGAACATGCCCTCAAGTCTGCGCCATCGTTCCAAGCCCTTTACCGCCAATCCCCCGAGCTGGTCGAGACTTCCCTGGAAGTGGCTGATCGGTGCCGCTTTTCGTTTGAAGAGCTGGTCTACAAATACCCCGATGAAACCGTCCCGGATGGCTTCACCACGTCAGCCTGGCTCAGGCACCTCACCTGGGAGGGCGCGAAGAATCGATACCGAGGCGGCATTCCGGAGAGCGCAAAGGCCCTGCTGGAAAAGGAGCTCGCGCTCATCGATGAGCTGGGCTACTGCGGGTACTTCCTCACGATGTGGGAGCTTGTCCGATTCTGCCGGGAGAAGGGCATCATCTGCCAGGGGAGAGGATCAGCGGCAAACTCCGTTGTCTGCTACTGCCTGGGGGTCACATCGGTTGACCCCGTGCAGATGAACCTGCTCTTCGAGCGTTTTCTGTCCCGCGAGAGGGCAGAGCCTCCCGACATCGACCTCGACATCGAGCACAATCGGCGGGAAGAGGTCATCCAGCACATGTACCGGAAGTATGGCAGGGACCGGGCCGCCATGGTGGCGAACGTGGTTCGCTATCGCAAGAGGTCCGCGGTCAGGGAAGTGGGAAAAGTATTCGGAATTCCCGAGACCGCGCTTGACCATTGCGCCAGGCTTCTGCCGCACTGGGACGGCAACCTGGAAGCGGTGTTCACGGAAGCGGGGCTGGACCTTCCCGAGGGCCTTCTTGGACACATGGTTGCGCTGACAAAGGAGATCGTGGGCTTTCCTCGCCACCTGTCCATCCATCCGGGCGGCTTCCTCCTCGGCAGCGAGCCGGTGGATACCATCGTGCCCATAGAGAACGCCACCATGCAGGACCGCACCGTTATTCAGTGGGACAAGACGGATATCGAGACCATGAACCTCTTCAAGGTCGATCTTCTCGGCCTCGGCGCGCTGACCCATCTCGACTACGCCTTCCGATTGTTGAAGAGCCACTACGGCACGGATCTTTCCCTGGCCACAATCCCGCCGGATGACCCCGCCGTGTTCGACATGACCTGCCGCGCCGACACGGTCGGCGTGTTCCAGATCGAAAGCAGGGCGCAGATGGCGATGCTTCCTCGCCTGAGGCCGCGCAACTACTACGACCTCGTCATCGAGGTCAGTCTCGTTCGTCCCGGTCCGATCACGGGAGGCATGGTGCATCCCTACCTCAGGAGGCGCGCGGGGAAGGAGGCGGTCACCTACGCGCATCCGAGCCTCGAGCCGGTTCTCAAGAAGACGCTGGGCATCCCCTTGTTCCAGGAGCAGGTGATGAAGCTCGCAGTCGTAGCGGCGGACTACACTCCCGGCGAGGCGGACCAGCTTCGCCGGGACATGGCGGCATGGAAGCAGCGCGGCAGGATCGAGCAGCATCATGACCGCCTCGTCACCCGCATGGTTGCCAAGGGCATCGAGCCCGAGTTCGCCGAAAGGGTCTTCAGCCAGATCCTCGGGTTCGGCGAGTACGGGTTTCCCGAGTCGCACGCCGCGAGCTTCGCCCTGATTGCTTATGCAACGGCCTACGTCAAGCACCACTTTCCCGTCGTGTTCGCATGCGCGCTGCTGAACGCGTGGCCGTTCGGGTTCTATTCTCCTGCCACCGTGATCGACGACTCGAAGCGTCACAAGGTAAGATTCCTTCCCATCGACATTCTTCGAAGCGAATGGGACTGCACGCTGGAGCGGCTGCCGGGGATGTCCGATTGCGCACGTGAGTACGGCGTTCGCGCCGAACGGGTACGGCCTTCGGGCCGAGCGCGTACTCGCGCACTCCCGTATGCCGTTCGTATCGGCCTGCGCTACGTCAAAGGGCTCGGAGAGGGAGACTGGGCGCGCATCCAGGCATGGCGCGTCAGCGGGCGCATCTCCACCTTGTCGGACTTCACGTCCCTGTGCAGGCTCCCCGTTGATTCCATGGAGCGCCTCGCGGAGGTGGGAGCCTTTGACTGCCTTGACCGGGAACGCCGTGAAGCGCTCTGGGGGGTGCTGGATCGGACTGAGCACCCCACGAGCCTGCTCGTGGGAGATTTCGAGCAGATGCCGTCATTTCGCTCGCTGAGCGCTGCAGAGGAAGTCTCGTGGGACTACCTTGCATCGGACCAGAGCCCGCGAGGGCACTTGATGGAGCAGTTCCGCCCGTCTCTGGAAAAGCAGGGTCTTCCAGACGCCGCCGCCGTTTCCCGGATGAAGCACGGCAGGAAGGTTTCTCTTGCCGGATGTGCCATATGCCGGCAGATGCCCGGCACCGCTGCCGGCGTGCTCTTCATGACGCTGGAGGATGAATCGGGTTTCGCCAATCTCGTGGTCTGGGAGAAGGTCTTCAAGGAGTACCGCACGTTGATTCTGACCAGCTGGCTGCTGGGGGTCACGGGACGACTGCAGGCAGCGGAGGGAGTGGTCCACATAATCGCGGAGTCCTTCTGGAGACCTGACTTCGCTTCGGAGGAACGGAGAATCACTCCCTCAAGCCACGATTTCAGGTAGGGCCATTCTCCCGTTCCCGGGGCAGACCTTTCAGACCAGCAAGCGCCTCACCGCAGGCGGACGCGAGCCCTGCGGCCCCTGTGACGGTCATGCGCAGGTCCCGCAGGAGTCCATCGCTGATCGCGTAGATCCAGGCATGGACCGAAAGGACCTGACCCCGGTCCCATGCCTGCTGGACAACGGTGGTCTGCGCCGCGTTCATTGCCTGCTCGATCACGTTCAGCTCGCAGAGGCGGCGAAGCCGCTCCTCCGGGTCCTTGTGAGCAGCCATGAGAGCGCCGTGCTTTTTCTCCACATCCTGGATGTGCCTGAGCCAGTTGTCGATCAACCCCAGCGTGCGGTTGGCGTGGGCCGCTGCCACGCCGCCGCAGCCATAGTGACCGCAGATGATCACGTGCTCGACACGCAGCTCGTCCACGGCGTACTGGAGCACGGACAGGCAGTTGAGGTCGGTGTGGATCACCATGTTGGCCACATTGCGATGGACGAAAAGCTCTCCCGGCCGCAGTCCCACGATCTCATTTGCAGGGACACGGCTGTCCGAGCAGCCTATCCACAGGTAGCGCGGGCGCTGCTGAAGGGCAAGAGACGAAAAGAAGGAAGGGTCTTCTGCCGTGATCCGGGCTGCCCATTCCCGATTGTTACTGAGGAGATCATCCATTTCAGCCATGCTCTTGAATGTAGTCATGGCCCGGCGCGCGGGCTACGACCATGCTATACTCCCGGCATCCGCCTATGACCCTCCTGGACGAGTTTTCAGCAGCAATCGAGTCCCCTGACTTCATCAAGCCATTTCTGCATTTCTTCGCGACGCAGGAAGAGATGAAGCTCGTGGTCCGGATAGGGCGGGCGGGGGGGCGTTCGGCACCCTCGACCGTCGAGGAGGCTTTGCTGGATCGGGTGTACAAGCGGCATCTGCTGGACAGGGAAGGGAGCGACGGCTCCTTCTCCTATAAGGCAGGCGATTTTTACGATATCTTGAAGCACTTCGCGCTTTTCGGCAACTATCATGTCATCCCCCAGCCCGTGCGGCGGCAGCTCGATGCCTGGGATTTTGCAGAATATCTGGGACGAAACGACAACTTCAGGAAGGTCATCGATACACGTCCCGATTACGACGCCTGTCACAACGAATGGGTGCTCCTCGCGAGCGAAGTGGAGGAGATGATCGACGCGGCCACGGCAATCCGGCTCCTCCCCTGTGACTGCAAGATGCTGGCGGACAACTGCACCCATTCTCGCGAGATCTGCCTCATCCTCGACCGACGGCTCATCTCCGACCGCACCGGCGGAAGAGATCTCGGCCGGCATGAGGCAAAGCAGCTCATCAGCAGCCTGGAGAAGGAAGGCTTGATGCACACCGGTGGGCCGCCGAACTGGAGGGAGGCCGGTCCCAGCGTCGTCTGCAACTGCTGCGGGTGCTGCTGCTACCCCTTCAAGGCTTCCCGCCTGCTGGGCGCCAAGGGGAAATGGCCGCGGTCGCGCTACGTTGCATCGCATGACGCCGCTCTCTGCTCTTCCTGCGGCACGTGCGTGAAGAGATGCTATTTCGGTGCCTTCAGCTTCTCATCAGACACTGCCGAAGCGGCAGCCGGACGTCGCGTCACCTTCGATCCTCGGCTCTGCTGGGGCTGCGGCATCTGCGCGAGCGCCTGCCCTGCTCACGCAATTCGCATGGCGGCAATCCCCGCGTTCGGCAGTCCGCCCGTCGTGGCGTGAGCTCCGTCATTCCCGCGTTGCGCGTGCGTTGACTGAAACTCCCTGCCCATGTATGGTGGGGCAAACCGAGCCGCCCGGCACGCGCGCCAGAGGATTTCGAAGGAGAACATGACCGAATGAGCACTTGTCTGATATGCAGGAACCCGATGGATCCTTTCATGTCCTTCGGCAGGATGCCGATTGCGAACGGTTTCCTGAAGGAGCCTGATTTCCCCACGGAGTTCTTCTTCGAGCTCAAGGTCGGCCACTGCCCGTCGTGCCACATGGTGCAGCTCACGGAGCTCGTCGACCCGTCAAAGCTTTTCCACGAAAACTACGCGTATTTCTCATCGATCTCCACCCGCATGGCGAATCATTTCAGGGATTTCGCCGCGGACGTGAAGGCCCGCTATCTTCCCTCCCCCGACCCCCTGGTCGCAGAGATCGGCAGCAACGATGGGATCATGCTGAAGCATTTCGCTTCGGACGGGATCAGGCACGTCGGAATCGAGCCGTCCGCCAACGTGGCCAAGGCGGCAATCGACCAGGGGACCAGGACTGTGGTCAGGTTTTTCGACGAGCAGGCGGGCATCGATTTGGCGCGCGAGTACGGCCAGGCGGACGCCTTTCTGGGCGCGAACGTAATCTGCCATGTCCCCGACATCCATTCCGTGATTCGGGGCATCCTGCATTTCCTGAAGGACGACGGCGTCTTCATCTTCCAGGAGCCGTACCTTGGAGATATCCTCGAAAAGACCTCCTATGACCAGATCTATGACGAGCACTACTTCTACTTCTCGCTGACTTCGCTGGAGAGCCTTTTCGGCCGCTACGAAATGGAGATCGTCGATATCTCCCACCAGAACGTCCACGGCGGCTCGATGAGATACGTCGTGGCTCGAAAAGGCAGACGCGAAGTGAGCCAGGCGGTGCGGAACCAGATGCGTCGTGAAACGGATCTCGGCATGCAGAAGCCCGAAGCCTACGACAATCTGAAGAAGAACATCATGAGGTCCCGTGACGAGCTGGTTGCGCTTCTGAAAAGGCTGAAGAGCTCGGGCAGGCGCGTGACGGGATACGGAGCTACCTCGAAGAGCACAACGGTGACCAACTTCTGCGGGATCGGCCCCGACCTCATCGAGTTCATCAGCGACACGACGCCGGGAAAACAGGGGACCTGGAGCCCGGGAGCGCATATTCCCGTGGTGCCGTACCAAAGATTCCAGGAGCGCTATCCCGACTACGCCCTCCTCTTCGCCTGGAACCATGGCGAAGAGATCATGGAAAAGGAAGCTGCATTCAAGAAGGCCGGCGGGAAGTTCATCGTGTACGTCCCGAAGGTGAAGATTGCGGAGTAGCGCGGAATGATTCTCTGCAGCAACCCGAAGGCCCAGTATCTCTCGCACAAAGAAGAGATCGATTCCCGAATCCTCTCCATCCTCGACGGGGGTTCCTACATCAATGGGGGGGAAGTGAGGGCTTTCGAAAACGAGTTTGCCGGCTGACATAGGGTGCACCTTCGGGATCGGGTGTGGAAACGGGACCGACGCCCTGTGCCTGGCAATTGCGGCGTGCGGCATCGGACCCGGAGATGAGGTGATCACCGTCTCCCACACGGCGGTGGCAACAGTGGCCGCGATCGAGATGGCGGGTGCGACGCCGGTCCTTGTCGACATAGACCGCTCCTCGTTCACGATGAGCGTTGAGCGCCTCGAGGACGCGGTGACAGCAAGAACGAAAGCCGTGATCCCTGTGCATCTCTACGGGCAACCGGCGGATCTCGACGCCCTCGTCGCCTTTGCCAGGAGGCACGGCATCCGTCTGATAGAGGATTGCGCGCAGGCCCACGGGGCCGTGTACAAGGGCAGGCGGGTCGGCGCTTTCGGCGATGCCTCCTGCTTCAGCTTCTACCCGACGAAGAACCTCGGCGCTCTTGGAGACGGCGGGATGGTCGTCACGAGTGATGCCGCGCTCGCGGAGAAGGCGCGCGCGCTGCGCGAATACGGCTGGCGGCAGAGATACGTGAGCGAGATTCCCGGCAGGAACTCCCGCCTGGACGAGGTCCAGGCCGGAGTCCTGAGGGTCAAGCTGCAGTACCTTGACCAGGACAATGAACGGCGGAGAGGGGTCGCATCGCAGTATGCGAACGACCTGCAGGACAACGGGTTGGTTCTGCCCGCTGCGGGAGCGGGCACGACACCCGTGTACCATCTCTACGTGGTCCGCTCTGCGCGGAGGGACCAGCTTCAGGCGCACCTTCGCGAACGCTCCTGCCTGCCGCTCGTCCACTACCCCGTTCCCATCCACCTCCAGCCCGCGTATCGAGGGAAGCTTGCGGGGAGCGACCGGCTTCCGGAGACGGAACGCGCGGCGGCGGAAGTTCTTTCTCTGCCGATGTATCCGGAGCTCGACCCGCAGGAGATCCGGCAGGTAATCGACAGCGTCCGGCTTTTTGGAAGAGGGCGCGGATGATCGACGGTGTCCTGTTCAAGGAACTGACGACGCACGCGGATGATCGGGGTTTCTTCCGGGAAATCCTCCGACACACGGACGGGTTCTTCGCCGAAGGTTTTGGTCAGGCCAGCCAATCGCTCGTGTACCAGGGAGTCGTGAAGGCCTGGCACCTGCACAATGTGCAAAGCCAGTGGACCTGCGTGATCAGCGGGCTCCTGAAGGTCGCGCTGCACGATACCCGCCGCCAATCTCCCACCTTCCGCGAGACAATGGAGTTTCTCACCGGCGACAACCAGCCCCCGCTCGTCTACAAGTTCCCCCCGGGCGTCGCCCACGGCTACGTCTGCCTCAACGGGCCGGCACATGTTCTCTATTTCACGTCGGGTGTCTATGACCTGTCGGACGAGGTACGGCTCAGCCACGACGACCCCTCCATTGGCTACGACTGGCTGAAAAAGGTCATCCGCTGAGGAAGGGCGGTGAGAAACGAATAGTCATGACTGACCATCAGGGCCTCCGCGGCAGGAGAATTCTCATTACCGGCGGCGCCGGGTATCTCGCGACGACCATTGTTTCGGTGCTCAAGGACGTGAAATGCACCGTGGTGCGGCTGGACCGCGCGGAGGGAAAGTTCCCCGGCGTTGAGGGAGAGGCGGAAACAGTCGACATCACGGCCGACATTCGCGAGGGAAACACCTGGAACGATGTACTGCGAGGTGTCGACATCGTTCTCCACCTTGCCGCCCAGACAAGCGTGTACACGGCGAAAAATGACCCGATCCAGGATTGGGGGATCAACGTTCAACCCATGATCTCCCTGCTCGAGGCCTGCCGGGCACACGATCACCATCCCGTCGTCGTCTTCGCGGGAACAGCAACCGAATGGGGAATTCCGCAGAAATTACCGGTGGACGAGTCGGCCCCCGATTCTCCGCTGACCGTGTACGATGTCCACAAGTGCCACGCGGAGTCTTACCTGCGCTACTATGCGCAGAAGGGCGTCGTGAGCGGGATCACCCTTCGCCTTGCCAACGTCTATGGTCCCGGCCCCAAGACCACGGGCAAGGAGAGAGGGGTGATCAACATGATGGTCGGCAGGGCCCTCCGGGGAGAGGCGCTGACGCTGTATGAGGGCGGCCGCTTCATCCGGGACTACGTCTACGTGCGGGATGTGGCCGAGGCTTTCGTCCAGGCTGCCCTATCGAACCGCATCCACCGAGGGGAAAAATACGTGATCGGCCGGGGAGAGGGGAACACCATCGGGGACGCGGCACGGTACATCGCCGAGGAAGCAATGAAACGAACGGGGAAAAGCGTCGCTCTCCATTCCGTGCCGTCCCCTGCCGGCCTCGAGGAGATCGAGAAGCGGGATTTCGTCTCGGATCCCCGGGCTTTCTCCTCACTCACCGGTCTGGCATGCCGAGACCGGCCTGAGGGACGGAATCGTGAAGACGATCGAATACTACCTCGGTGACGATCCGTCATGAGCGTCTCGAGAATGAAAGGAACACACGTTCTCATCACGGGAGGGTGTGGCTTCATCGGCAGCAACCTCGCCAGGAGGTGCCGCGACGAAGGCGCCGTCGTGACCATCTGCGATGCAATGATACCGGATTCCGGTGCGAATCTGCACAATATCGCCGACCTGCGGGGGGATGTGGAGATTCTCGCAACCGATATCCGTGACCGTGAAAGGATGAAAGAGGCTGTCAGCGCCAAGGATGTCATCTTCCACTGCGCCGCCCATACCTCGCACATGCAGTCCATGATGAACCCCTTTCTCAATACCGATATCAATTGCAACGGCACTCTCAGCCTGCTGGAGGCGGTGAGACAGGCGGATGTTCGGGCAAAGGTGGTGCATGTGGGAACCAGCACGCAGGTCGGCCGGATGCTTCATTCGCCGGTTGACGAGACGCACGTGGAGTTCCCTCTTGATATGTATTCCGCCAACAAGACCGCGGCGGAGAAGTACGTGCACCTGTACGGACACGCGTACGGCATCAGGACCGCAGTCGTAAGGCTGCCGAATGTATACGGTCCACGCGCGTACATCAAGGGCCCGACGCTCGGCTTCATGAACTATTTCATCGGCCTTGCTCTCCAGGGCAGGGATATTCCGGTGTACGGGGACGGAATGCAGAAAAGGAGCGTTCTGTTCGTCGATGACGCGGTTGCCGCGCTGATGGGGGCGGCTGCCGACGAGCAGAGCGATGGGGAGGTATTCTTCGCGGCTTCGGATCATCACGTGAGCGTGAAGGACGTCGCCCTTGCGATTTCCGAGAGCATTGGCGGAAAAGTCTGTACCGTTCCCTGGACGGCGGATCGAAAAGGGGTCGAGATTGGAGACGCGGTGATCAGCAATTCCAAGATATCCAGGATGCTGGGTTGGAAGCCCCTTACCGACCTCGAGACGGGATTGAAGAAGACGAGGGATTTCTACAGCAGCTGTCTGGACAAGTATCTGGACCTTCGATAGCGAAACAGGTCTCGTGGCAACGACACAGGCGAGCCGGAGGAATGGCATGGGGAAGCTTCTCATTACCGGGGCATTGGGGCACATCGGATCGCGGTTGATACGCGGGATCGGAAAGGACCGTTTCGAAGAGGTGATCCTCCTGGACAACCTCTCTACGCAGAGATACTGCTCCCTTTTCAATCTCCCGGAGGGGGTTCCCTTCCGGTTCGTGGAGGGCGATATCCTGGATGTGAACCTGAATGAGCTCCTCGCAGGCGTCACAATGGTGATCCACCTGGCGGCAATCACCAATGCAGCGGACAGCTTCGCAATGGGAGATGCGGTAGAGAGGGTCAACTTCGAGGGGACAAAGAGGATCGCCGAGGCGTGCATGAAGCGCGGCATCAAGATGATCTTCTCTTCCACCACCAGCGTGTACGGCGTGCAGGAAGAGGTGGTAGACGAGGACTGCTCCGAGGAAGGTCTCCAGCCGCAAAGCCCCTACGCCACCAGCAAGCTCAAGGCCGAGAAGCTCCTCCAGGAATACGGCCGGGTGGGCGGGCTCCGTTTTGTCCTCTGCCGCTTCGGCACCATCTTCGGCACGTCGATCGGGATGAGGTTCCACACGGCGGTGAACAAGTTCTGCTGGCAGGCGTGCATGGGGCAGCCCATCACCGTGTGGAAAACCGCCCTGAATCAGAGGCGGCCGTATCTCGACCTCACGGACTGCGTGCGGGCGATATGGTTCATCATCGATTCGGACAGGTTCGACGGGCAGATCTACAATGTTCTCACGACCAACACGACGGTTGGAGAAATCGTGGAGGCGATACGAAAACACGTCCCGGATCTCAAGGTCACGTATGTCGAATCCCAGATCATGAACCAGCTCTCCTACACGGTTCGCACGGATAAGTTCAAGGCCCTCGGCTTCACCTACGAAGGAGAACTCGCCCGGGGGATCGAGGAGACGATCAGGCTTCTGAAAGGCACCTGAGGGGAGCGCCCATGGAGGAGATGGAAATCTCTGTAATCGGGGCCGGTGTCGTGGGGCTCGCCATAGCCGAAAGGCTGTCGAGGAAGTTCCGAAGCGTCATCGTCCTGGAAAGGAACGGCGCCTTCGGCCGGGAGACCAGCAGCAGGAACAGCGAGGTCATCCACTGCGGCATTTACTACCCGAAAAACTCGCTGAAGGCCCGGCTCTGCGTCACGGGGGCACCGCGTCTCTACGAGCTGTGCGCGCGGTTCGATATCGGCCACAAGAGGGTGGGGAAGCTGATCGTCGCCACGGAAGACAATGAGCGGGAAGGCCTTCGCGCCCTGTATGCTCATGGACTGGGCAACGAGGTCGAGGGGCTGCGGCTGATCGACGGCCAGGAGGCGCGATCTCTCGAGCCGACCGTGTGTGCCCGGGCGGCGATCCATTCCGCGAACACGGGAATCGTCAACTCGCACGAGCTCATGAAGCTCCTTCATGGCACCGCGCAGAACGCAGGCGCCATGTTCGCGTTCGGACAGAAGGTGAACCTCATCGACCGGCGGCCGGACGGTTATGTGATCGGCGTTGAGGGCGACGACTTCAAATTCAAATCGCGCGTCGTGGTGAATGCCGCCGGGCTGTGGGCCGACACCGTCGCCGGCCTCGCCGGAATCGACATCGAACGTTTCAGGTATCGCCTGAAGTACTGCAAAGGCTCCTATTTCTCATACTCGCGTCGATCTCCGATCTCACGCCTTGTCTACCCGCTGCCGGAGGAGAGCTTGAGGGGCCTGGGGGTGCACGCAACCGTGGACCTGGCGGGAAGGCTGAAATTCGGGCCCGACACGGAGTATGTCGAGGGACTCGAGTATTCGGTGGACAAAGGCAAGAGAAAGAGATTCTTCGAGTCTGCGGCGAAGATTATCGCGGGCCTCGACGCAGAATCGTTTGCGCCGGACATGGCCGGGGTGAGACCGAAGCTCAGCGGTCCGGGAGAAAGCGAAAGAGACTTCGTGATTGAAGAGGAGAGCGCGAAGGGCCTGCCAGGATTCATAAATCTTGTGGGAATCGAGTCTCCCGGTCTGACGGCCTCGCTTGCCATCGCCGAGCTCGTGGCGGGGATGGCGGAGGACGTCCTTGGCTGAATAGCTCCCTGTCGAACGGCAGGCAATCGAGTTTTTGCTCGTCCCGTGGGCTTCAGCTCGGGGGAATTGTTCCATGGAACGGTTGTGCTCCAAAAAGGAACGGCGCATGGAACGGTACCGGGCCCTGACCGCGCCCACGGGCGGAGAATCTGGCAGCCGGTTCGCAGATCGGGGCAGTTTCAGGCCTGAAAGCCTCTCGTTTTATTTACTTTACCGTATATAGCGGCGATGGCATGAAAAATGCATAACATAACCGTGTTGTCCAACATGTCTTGAGATTTCAGGACTGTGATATCAGTCCCCTATGGGAGGCGTTCCATGATCACGAACGGCACGAGGATCGAGAAGACGCTCGGACTCATGAATGAGGGCGAGCTGGGTTTGGCGAATGATCTCGTCAACGGGATCAGGAGCGGCGTCGCCATCGGGATGAAAGCGCTCCTCTCCCGCCTGCTCGCGCAGAGGGGAGGCGTGAGCAGCCTGGTGAAAGAGATTTTCCTCATCGCCACCAAGCTGAGCGCGTTCGATCTCCGGCTCGGACTTGCGAGCGACGAGATGAGTCGCACGTCGGCAGAGCTGGAGACCAGAAGCGGGTCGATCAGCGATTCCATGGGAGAGACGAACAGTGCCATAGCGGAGATCGCCGCGTCCAACAATGACCTGTCCACCGCCTTGAACGGCATTTCCCAGGAATCTCGCGTGGTAAGCGAGAACACGCGCAGAAGTCAGGACAGTCTCGAGGAAATGAAGGCGCACAACGCCAAACTCCTTGGAGCGTCCGGCGCCATGCAGTCGGATCTCGCGAATCTGGTAACGCTCCTCGACGGGATCAAGGTGACCATAGAAGGGATCTTCGACATCTCAGACCAGACGAATATGCTCGCCCTCAACGCGTCGATCGAGGCTGCGCGCGCCGGCGAGGCGGGAAGGGGATTCGCCGTGGTGGCGGACGAGGTCAGGCGGCTTTCGGAATCCACGAGGACCCGGGTGAAGTCCATCAATGACACTCTTCAGCGGGTGCACGTCGCCTCCACCAAGAGCACCGAAAGCGCCGGGGAAACGGTGCGCGCGGTGAGCGCAATCAACAGCGTGATCGAGTCGGTCTCCCGGTCTTTCACCGAGAATTCGAGCGCGGTCACAAGGATCGCCGATGATCTGGCCACCATATCTGCGCGCAATGAGGAGCTGAACGCCGCCCTGGAAGAGATGACCGCCACCCTCTCCACCATCTTCCAGGAGAGCAAGGGCTTGAGCGAGCTCGGCCACCACACCGCGGCAGCCGGCGGGTCCATCCGTGAAACCGCGGAGCAGATGAAGAAGATCGAGGCCGACTTCACCCAGCTTGCGCAGAATGCCGGGGCGCTCGTCGTCGACCCGATTTTCCGCTTGTCGAACGACGATCTCATCACGGCGGTCGATGCGGCGGTCTCGGCGCACACGAAATGGCTGGCGGACCTTCGATCCATTGTCGATACCCAGACATTGAAGCCGCTGCAGCTCGATGACCACAAGTGCGGGTTCGGGCATTTCTACCATTCTGTGCGGCCCACCTCGACCAGGGCGCGGGCTATCTGGGAAGCGGTGGGAGTACATCATCAGGCGCTTCATCGCAAAGGCGGGGAAGTCATTCAGAGTGTCATGCGGCACAACAAGACGTCCGCGGAGAGCGGTTGCCATGAGGCGACTGTGTTGTCGAAAAAGATCATTGCGGCGCTTCAGGAGCTGAAGACGCTGGCGGAAGAGTTGAACCAGAGGAACGAGTGCATCCTCTGAGCCAGCCGCGGCGCCGGCCCGGACGGAGGCGGCAGCAATCCTTCGCGCGTCGATTCTCCAGGAAAGCAGTCCGCACGCTACCCGTCAGGGCGCGCCGTCTTCCTCTGCCGGCCGCGCGCGGCCCGTGGATTCTCTTACCGCAAGCTCCGGGGCAAAGACCACCCGGCGCGGCTCGAGGTCGCGCTTTTCAACGCCTTGAAGAAGGAGGTCGGCCGCGGCCTCCCCGACGGCCCGCATCTTCAGGTCCACCGAGGTAAGGCGGACCCGACCGGAAAGAGCCAGGATGGTATTGTCGTGTCCGACCACGGAAAGGCTCCCCGGGACGTCGATCCCGTTGCGCAGGGCGGCGTTCATGACCCCAACGGCCATGAGATCGTTGCAGGCAAAGACTGCCTGGGGCACGCGCCGCCGGCCGATAAGCTCCATCATGGCCTCCTCGGCGAGCCCGAGCGCCTCCTCAGTGTTTCCCCGTTCGACGACGAGAAGGGAGTGAGGAGCGGGGACGACGCCCCGATCGACGAGATACTTTCTCCAGGCCTCCTCCTTGATGTCGTAGGAGTAGCCGATCTTCCCCCGAACAAAGGCGATGTCACGATGACCCTGGCTCCATAGATGGTCCATGACCTTGCGCATTCCCATGGTCTGATCGATGACGATCGAGTTGATGTCCACGATCTCGGGATTTGAATGGACGAGCACGAGGGACATGCTCCGTCCAAGCCGCTGAAAAAAGCCGTTCTCCCAGTTCTCGAGGGAGCAGTCCACGACCACGGCGCCTTCCATGCCCCGCAGCGAATAGTTCTCCAGGTACCTTCTCTCCATTTCCCAGGACCCGGAGGTGGATCCGAGAAGAAGCGTGTAGCCTTGATCGCGAAGCTTTCCCTCGAATGCCTCGGCGATCTCCAGGTAATAGTTGTTGGTCATGCTCGTGATGAGAAGGCCCGCCGCCCTGAAGCCTTTGCGCATGAGGCCGCGGGCGTGGAAATTGGGGACGTAGCGAAAGCGGGCGATAGTCTTCTCGACCCGGTCCCTGTTTCCTGCCCGGACTGCTTTTCCGTTCAAGACTCGGGACACGGTGGAGATGGATACCCCTGCCGCCCGCGCGATGTCCTCAATCGTCATGGCGCATATGTTCTCCCGCCTTGTTCCATATGTCAAGTTAGTGATTGCACAAGCGCTTTCACTTATTAAATGTTTACATAATAATTAATTATAGCATAATGATTATTGCTATTAGAAATCTTTTGCACATTTTTATTGACGGCACGTCAGAAGGCTGGTAAAGTAGCAGCTAAAATGGAGGGTTCAAAAAATGCAGCAACGGATCCTCTCTCTCCTGCCGGTGGCAGTATGCGCCGCGCTTCTCTTCGGCCTGGGGGGATTGCCCCGGATTGCCGCCGCACCCGCTGACGCAGGAGGCCAGGCGCTGGTTCCCGGCGGTTTCGTCTACGGAGACAAGCTTCCCGACGCCCCTGAGCTGGCGGCCCGCGGCCCTTACGGCGTCGGAGTGCGCACCATGAAAGTGGTGAACCCGAATCAGCTCGACATCCTCAAATTCCAGGCCGGGAAGAACGAGAATCCACGCTATGATCGTCCTCTCACACTCGAGATATGGTATCCGGCGATCATTCCATCAGGCAGGCAGGAAAGGGTCATCTACAACGACATGCTGGGCCTTTCCAATGATCCGAAACGCCCCAACGCGGCGTTCAGATTCCCCGGCCGCGCCCTGAGGGATGCGGCGCCATTCGGCAAAGACGGTCCTTACCCGCTCCTGATCGTCTCGCACGGCTATCCCGGTTCTCGCTTCATGATGAGCTACCTGACAGAGAACCTCGCGTCCAAGGGGTATGTGGTCGTGGCGATAGATCACACGGAGTCCACATTCGGGAACGTGGGCGGCTTTGCCAGCACGCTCCTCAACCGCTCACTCGATCAGCTCTTCGTCATCGCACAGATGGCTCTGAAGGCAGAAGACGCCAAAAGCTTCCTGCACCGCCTCGTGGATGCGGACAACACCGCGATCATAGGCTATTCAATGGGAGGCTTCGGTGCGCTCAATGCGGCGGGCGCGGGCTACAACCCGGGCGGCGCCATCTATTCATGGGTTCCGGGAGGAAAGCTCGCTGCGCGTTCCGAGGGCAATCCCGAATATGTCGCCTCCATCGATGCGCGCATCAAGGCTGTCGTGTGTCTCGCTCCCTGGGGCCAGGGCTCGATGGGCGGAAATGCCCTCCAGACCTGGACCTCCTCCGCGCTGGCCAACATCAAGGTCCCTTCGCTGTTCATAGTCGGCAGCCAGGATGATGTCGCCCTCTACGATGCGCAGGGCTGGGGCGTCCGGCGCATCTTCGAGGAGACGGTCAATTCCGACCGCTACATGCTGGTATACGAGAACGCATCGCACAACATTGCCCCCAATCCGCCGCCCGTGGATTCATGGAAGCTCTGGCCGGAGTACGAGCGCTACTCCGAGCCCGCGTGGAGCTCCCCCCGTATCAACAATATCAACCAGCACTTCATCACCGCGTTTTTGGATATGCACCTGAAGGGGAGGGACGACGCGAGCTACCTCAATGTGACTCCCCAGTCCAACGACGGCGTCTGGGACACCAACTACTGGAAAGGCTTCGTGAACCGCACGGCGCGCGGCTTGGAGATGTACCACATGCCATGAGAGCCCGGTCCGAGCAGCGCGCGCGGCCTGACGGAACCGACCTACAGCTTCATCTCCACCACGCCATCCACGACCCGGCACTCGTGCACCGCGAAGCGGTCTGCAAGGGCAGGGTAGGCGCGGGGATACGCCGTCTGGACAGCCTTGCGAAGGGCCGCGACCGAGCCTGCTTTCACCAGCGCTCCGGAGGCGCCCTTGTCTCCGCCTCCCAGCATCCGTTCACCCAGCACGCCGGGCACCGTGCGCGCGATGTCGCACATGGCCTCCAGCTCAGGGCCGGAGATCTTGTACAGGTCACGGAGGCCCACACCGTCGGCGCGGAAGATCGCCCCGACATCCTCGATATCGCCTGCCCGCCACGCCTTGAGCATCCGGGAGAACCTGGCCTGGGCTTCGAAGATGTAGCTCAGCCGATCACAGAGATCAGGATGGGATGCGGAAAACCTGTCCTTGATTGCCCGGTAGAGCTTCCTGTCCCGCACATCGGCAAGGGCGCGGATTCCGAACTCGCTCGACGCCATTTCCACGAGCTTCTCGCACTCGGCCCGCCGGACACGGTACGTGGACTTCTCCAGTCCGGGCCGGACCGTCCCCGTGTCCAGGCTCACGATGCGGAAATCCGCTGCCTCCAGTCCAAGGGGGACATACCTGATCGATCGATGGGAAGGATCGTAATGCGTTCCCATACCGGCCTTTGCAAAGTAGATCATGATCTGGTCGAGCTGCCCGCAGGGGGACCCGATATAGTCGTTCTCCACGGCCTGGGCCAGGTCGATAATCCGCATCCGGTCCTTGCCGAGTGAAAGACCGTTTGCCTCCAGCACGGTGAGCATGAGGTTGAGCGTCAGCGAGGCGGACCGCGACATGCCCCCGCCGGGGATATTGCCGATGAGCACCGCGTCGAAGCCTTTCGCCGGTGTCATGCCTTCGCGGCGGAGGATGGCGTCTACCCCGTAGGGAAACCGGGCCCAGGTGTCGGCGATCTCGGGGGAGCGCGGCCCCGGCGTGAGGCCGCTTTTAAAGCTCACCACCCCATCGCGCGGGAAGTTGCCGCTGAACAGGCGGATCCTGTCCGTCTGGTTCGGTTTCCAGCCCAGCCAGATGAATCGGTCGGTGCCGACGCCGAAGAGCTCGGTTCCATTGTAGTCGCCGTGCTCCACGCCGAGGCAGAACCGTGACGAGGTGCGCCGCAGTCTTCCGCCCGTGACATCGAGGCCGCTCTCCTCTGCCAGGCGGAGGATCTCCGATCTCGCCTGCGCATCGTTTTGAGGTGTGTGCATCGTGGTTGTCATGCTGTGTGCGCAACAGGATAGTACGATCGAAGTTCAGGCGTCTACGGGACGGGGCACAGGCGCATGCGGCAGGGCTCAGCCCTTCACCGCTCCGGTTGTCATGCCTTCCCCTAGCTGATCCTGCAGGAAAAGATAGACCAGGACTGAAGGTACTGCCATGATCACCAGGCAGGCGAAAACCACCTCAGGCCGGGCGCCGTAGATCGAGGATGTCAGGGAAACGACTGCCATTGGCAGCGTCCGCATGCTGTCGGTTCGGGAAAACAGCAGTGGATTGAGGTAGTCGTTCCACGAGGTGATGAAGCCCAGGACAATGACGTTGATGATCGCCGGTTTGCTGATGGGCGCATAGACCTTGAGCCATGCCGTGAAAAAGCCGCCGCCTTCCATGGTCGTGGCCTCGAGCAGTTCCCTTCCCAGAGAATCGAAGTAGTTCTTGAGTATGAGGATCGCCACCGGCATCCAATACGTCGCCGCGGGCAGCACCAGGGCCTGGTAGGAGTTCATCCACCCCAGCGCCTTCATGGTCTGGAACAGCGGCGTGATGAAACAGAGCATCGAGATGGACATGGTCAGCATGATGACCATGTAGATCAGGCCGCGGCCCGGGAAACGGATCTTCGAGAAGGCGAATGCGGCGGGGGAGGCGACGGCAACTATCAAAGCCACCTGCAGGATGGATACCACGAAGCTGTTGAAGATCATGCGCGCGATAGGGAACCCCGAGGTGAACAGGTAAGCGTAGTTGCCGATCCCCGCTCGGGCGAAAGAGGAGATCCCGACGTTGGCCAGCGGGATGATGTACAGGACTCCCAGGAGGCACAGCAGGAGCTCGATCCCGACCTTTTGGCCGATGGAAAGCTTCCTGAACATGTCAGGCCTCCTGCTTCCGCCTGTTGAAGGAGATCTGGATGGCGGAGAGGGCCACGCTCAGGAAAATCATCACGACGCTGATGGACGCGCCATAGCCTGCCTGGGAATTCTGGGAAACAGCCTGGTACAACAAGGTGGCGGGGAACTGGGTGGCATTCCCCGGCCCGCCGCCGGTGAGAAGCCACACGATGTCGAATGTTTTGATCGCGCCGACCATGCCGAGGATGATGACCGTTGTATGGGTAGGCCAGAGGCCGGGCCACACGACGCTGCGCAGGGTCCTCCAGAAGCCGGCGCCATCGATCTGCGCGGCCTCGTAAATCTCGTCCTTGATGGTGGTGAGGCCGGCGATGTAGAAGACCATCTGGGCGCCCATCCACTGGAAGATGTTGGTGAGTACGATGCAGCCAAGGGCGGTCCGCGGATCGCCCAGCCAGGCCCGGACCAGGCTGGACAGCCCGAGGGACTTCAGCGTCGTATTGATCACCCCGAAATTGGGCTCGTAGAGTCCCATGAAGGTGCGGGCAATGACCGTCGTCGAAAGGGCCACGGGAATGTAGAACAATGCCTTGAAGAAGCGGCTCCCGAAGAGCCGCGGCCGAAGCAGGAGCGCCACGCAGAGGCCCACGAACATCTGGACAGTGACGGTGAAGAACATGAAGATCATGACGTTGGCCAGAGCCCTCAGGGACAAGGGATCGGAAAAGAGCACCCGGTAATTCCTCAGGCCGCGGAAAACCATTGTCGCAGGATCGAAGCCGTCCCATTTGTAGAGGCTGAGCCGGAGAACGTAGGAAAGCCCGTAAAAAACGAAGAGACCCATGAGGGCAAGAACCGGAGCGAGAAAGAGGTAGCCGGAAACGGTTTCGGTTGTTCTCATCCGCGGAAAGGAGCCGGGTCTTGGTCGGTCCATGTCGAGCTCCCGTATAATAAAACGGCTGGCCTTGCTCCGGCCAGCCGTGCGAATCGAGCTTCGTTCCCCTATTCTTTTTCGGCCACAGCCTGCAGGGCGTCCAGCTCGGCCTTGATGTCCTTGCCGGCAACAACGTTCTGGACCGCGACGCCCATCTGGTTGAAGACCGCGGGGCTGGAAACGCCGCGCGGCCCGGCCATGTTGTTGTTGGTGGTGTTGACGATGGCATCCACGCCGTCGGATGAGGCCTTGTCCTGGTAGATGCTCTTGTCCAGGGAAACTCCCTTGAGCGAGGGAATCAGGCCCGCGCCGGGGCGTCCCGTCTGGTATGTGCGGCCGTCGCCGACCAGCATGTAGTCGAGCAGCTTGAGCGCGGCGTCCAGCCTGGCACGGTCCCTGGACAGGTTCTTGTTGAGAGCGATCCCGGTGTCGATACCGCCAAGGACCACTGGCGCGCCTCCGGCAAAATTCGGAACCGGGAAGGCGCCGAAGACATCATTGTCTGTTGCGCGGCCGCCGCGGCGGTCGGCATAGGGCTTGCCCTCGGCGTTGACGTTCTTTGGATTGGACAACATGCCGATGGCCCAGCCGCCGTTGATATGCATGGCTGCTTTCCCGTCCGCCCACATCCCGATGGAATCTTCGTACACGGAGACGCCAAGGGAGTTCTTATCGATGACGCCCTGGTCGACCAGGCTCCGAAGGAGAGTCATGGCCTTGACGAACTGCGGGGCGTTCCATTTCACCTTGCCCTGGTCTGCCTTCTCGGTGATTCCTTTCTCGACCATGTTGGCGAAGAGAGAGAAGACGTCGCCGTTGAACCAGCCATCCTTCAATCCGATCGTGAGGGGAAGCTTGTCGGGAAAGGCTTTCTTGAGCCTTGCAATGGCGTCTTTCAAGCTTGCCAGGTCGGTCGGCAGCCTGGTGATGCCGGCCTTCTGGAAATAGGTGGCGTTGTAGTAAATGAACATGGTAGCCGCTGAGCCGAGAGGCGCAATGGCGATCATGTTGCCGCCTGAGCGGACCCTTGCGTCCGCGACGACCGCCGGAACGAGCTTGTCGAGGGTGGGCTTGGCGATCGTGGTCAGGTCAAGCGCAAAAGCCTTGTACTGCGACAGAAGGGGCCCGGGCTGCACGGAAAAGATATCCGGGCCGGCCCCTGACGAGAACTCGGCCTGCAGCTTGGCTTTGTAGTCGTCCATCTGGTTCACGCTGGACTGCAGCTCGATGCCGGGATACCTGGCCTCGAATCCCTTCTTGATCACGACGAAGTCCTCGACGGTCGGAAGGGACCACGTCCACCAGGTCAGAACGACCTTGTCTGCCGCGGACAGCGTGAAAGCGAGCACGACGCACAGAACAAGGGAGACGCCGAATTTCTTCATACCTCTTTCTCCTTTCATCAAATCCCTGGATTTCAAGACATAGTAGATCATAGCTTCCTTGAATCTGCAAGCGCTTTCAGTATATTTTCTACTCGTTTACAGTTATGAAAACCCGTTCTTTCCTGCATAAGTGAGAATCTGGAAGAACATGGCACTTGACAGCATATGCAACGAAAGGTTAGTAGATGGTAAGCGTTTTCAGCATCTCCTGGCCGGCTGGGAAGGATCGACAGTGACCATTAATGACATAGCCAACGAGGCAGGCGTTTCGATCGCCACGGTTTCGAGGGTGATCAACGACAAGTCCGTCCGGAACACCTCTCGTGCCAAGGTCGAGGCCGCCATACAGAAGCTCAACTTCGTTCCGAATGCCTTTGCCCGCGGCCTCATGAGCAGGCGTTCGCAGACGGTCGGCACCCTGATTACCAGCGTCTCCAACACCTACTACATGGAAATCACCGAGGTGATCGAGCGCCGTTTCCGCGATCAAGGTTCGATGCTCTTCCTGTGCTCGACCAACGGCAGCTATCTGCTGGAGCAGGAGTACATCAGAAACCTGATCGCGCGGCAGGTCGAGGGAATCGTCGTCATAGATCCATCGATAGAGAACTACTCCAATGGGCTGTTCGGCCGCACTGCCAGCCGCATGCCCCTGGTGCTGCTGCATTCCTGGTCGGAGGTCAACGGCTTGAACGCCGTTTCAATCGACCAGGAGCTGGGCATGGTGCGAGTGATGCAGCACTTCTGGGAAATGGGTCACCGAAAGATAGCTTTTCTTCGAGGGGCTGTCGGCCATTCCTACGACATAAAGGAAAACCGGTGGCGGGATTTCCTCTCCGAACACGGCTGCCCCTGTCGACCGGAGTTTCTCGTAGTGATCGCCCAGGGGAACAGCGAGGAAGCAATCCCTCTGGCACGTGACGCCTGCAGGACCCTCCTCTCGCGTCCGGCCGTCGAACGGCCGAGCGCGATATTCGCCTGCAACGACCTGATGGCTTTGGGAGTCATGGCCGCAGCCAATTCCCTCGGTATCAGGATCCCGGAGGAGTTGTCGGTGATCGGGCACGACAACACGGCGCTTTCCCTGGCCTGTAATCCGCCGCTGTCCTCGGTGGACCTGAAGCTGAAGAGCCTGGGCAATGCCGCGGTTGACCTTCTGCAGCACGCCATGAACCCGAAAGATCCCGAACCGCGGCGCGTCCTCCTCGAACCGGAGCTGGTGATCCGTGGATCGAGCGGACCTTTCCTCAAGTGACGCTCCCCTGGGAAGGCAGGCCCGCTGCGCGAACTCGTTGCAGATCCGGTTGCATGGAGCAATCTTCATTGCAGGGCATGCAAGCCGACTGCCCGGCAACCATGGGACTAATTCTTTCAATCAGGAAGAAATAGCGCAGCTGCCTCTTTTGGCATGGATCTTGTTTGTGATTGGGCGGGAGCGCAAGCATGATCAAAGTGACATTTCCTGAAAAGTTCACCTGGGGCGTATCCACCTCCGCTTACCAGGTCGAGGGGTACCCGCTCGAGAATGGAGCCTGTCCCTCCAACTGGCACGAGTTCACCCATTTGCCCGGAAAGGTCATGGATGGCACGAATGGGGACATCGCCTGTGACCACTATCACCGGTACCCGGAGGATATCAGGACCATGGCCGAGATGGGGCTGAAGGGATATCGCTTCTCGATAGCCTGGACCCGGATAGTTCCTGAGCCGGGAACGATCAGCCAGAAAGGCCTCGATTTCTACGACCGGTTCATCGATGCCATTCTCGACGCGGGAATCCAGCCATGGGCGACCATCTTTCATCTCGAAGAACCGCTGTGGATTGCACGCTCGGGGGGCATGAGGAACCGCGCTTCCGTCGACTTCCTCGTGGATTTCGGCACTGCCCTGATGCGCCGGTTCGGTGACCGGGTGAAGAACTGGATCACCGTCAACGAGCCCACGATCTATGCCTGGTCCTGCTTTGCCATCGGAGAGTTCCCGCCCGGGCGGAAGAACGACCTGCGGGGAATGCTCCGTTCGATTCACCACCTGCTTCTCGCGCACGCCCGGCTGTCCGACGCATTCTCCTCGCTCGTGTCCGGCGGCATGATCGGCCTGGCCCATCATTTTCTCTGGGTATCGCCGGCAGACCCCGCGCGGGAGAAGGACCTTGAAGCAGCCGCGTTCATGGATGATGCCGCAAACAGCATGGTTCTCGACCCCCTGTTCCGCGGCCGATACCCCCCGCGCGTTGCCAGAAAGCTCGGCAGATTCCTTCCGCGCGGTTTTGAAAGGGATCTCGCGGAGATGGGGAAGCCGGGCACCTACATAGGCATCAACTACTACACGCGTAACCGCTACCGCTACTCGTTCTTCATGCCGTTCCTGCACGCGACGGAATACATCGACCCTCACGCGCCCCGCAGCGGACAATGGGAGATCTACCCTCCGGGAATCTTCAAGGCGCTCATTCGCCTCAAGGACGAGTACAGGAACCTGCCCTGCGTCATCACCGAGAACGGCTACCCTGCACGGGAAACTACGGGGAGGGATCCGCTGGATGATCCTGAGCGGATCGCCTACCTGTCGGACCACGTCGCCATGGTCGGCAAGGCAATCGAGCAGGGCGTAGACTGCCGGGGATATTTCATCTGGAGCCTGCTCGACAACTTCGAATGGAACTGGGGCTTGCAGATGCGCAATGGGCTCCTGCGGACGGATTACGCCACCCTTCAGAGGCAGTGGAAAAAGAGCGCCTACTGGTATCGGGACCTCGCGCGGAGGAACTGGCTGGAGATCGACAAGCTGCCGGTAGAGTCCTGACGGACCGCGCAGCGCTATGAAACGTGACGGGCCCGTGGATGCCGCGCGAAGTACTGGACCTCAACCCCCTGGAACTCGCTCGTGAGGTACTTTGCAAGGTTTTCGATGCCCCACATCTCAGAGGTTCCATGCTCTACCATCACGACTCCCACGCCGAGCTCCACGAAGCGCTCGCGGTCGCGCCAGTACCAGGCCCCGTCGTAGCAGACCACGAGCGCGTCCGCCCCACGGTCGATCATGTCCTTGTCCGGTCCTCCGCAGCCGACTCCGATGGCGGGTCTCTTCACCTTCATTCCAGGATCGCCCAGTATCTCCACCCCATCCTGGCCAAGCGGCCTGACACGGGCGGCGACCTGCCGTGCGAATCCTTCAAGGGTCGTGGGTTCGATCGCGTAGACTGCGTGCCAGCCGCGCTGGATCTCCGCGTCCCCATTGTCCGCAACAAGATCGGTGAGCCCGAGCCCTTCCGCCCAGGAATCCCGAATGCCGATGCCGGGCCAGCCGTCCCAGATGTCGTGGCAACGCAGAACGACAATTCCTGTTTTCAGCAAGAACTGTCCCTTGGTCCTGCCCGGCTCGTCGATGCGGCACTGACCGTCCACGGGATCCAAATGGTCGTTGAAGGTCGGTTCGTGGGTAATGAACAGATCACAGCCGGCCTCGTGGGCGGCCAGGAGATCATAGCTCGTTGCCATCCAGCCCACG
Organism: uncultured Spirochaetota bacterium; assembly: GCA_963734545.1. Taxonomy (GTDB): domain Bacteria; phylum Spirochaetota; class Spirochaetia; order SZUA-6; family Fen-1364; genus Fen-1364. Next base: position 67,279 of record CAVTHO010000007.1, read on the forward strand.
CCGATTTTCCGCACGGTTTTCAGTGGATCCCCGAACTTGACCGTGTCAACGGTGGTTTCCCTGTCTACCCACGGAGCGCGGGACAGGAGGTGCTCACGGATCTCGTTCGTATTCACTGGCAGCCTCACCCTTTGAGCGAACCTGAGGTCACTCCACGAATGATGAACTTTTGTAGAAATAGGAAGAACACCACGATAGGAAGCATTCCCATGGTCAGCGTGGCCAGGGCATAATCCCACTGATTCTGATACTGGCCGAAGAAGCCGAATATGGCCAATGGAATCGTCTTGTTGCCGTCGCTGTAGATGACGAGCATCGGGAGCAGGAAATCGTTCCAGATCCAAAAAGTCTGCAGGATTGCCACTGTAGCGAGAATGGATTTCATGAGGGGCAGCACGATGGAGATGAACAGCGTCGGTGCTCCGGCCCCGTCCAGGTATGCCGACTCCTCGATCTCGCGGGGAACGGTCTTGGCGAAACCGTGCAGCAGGAATATGGGAAAGGGGATGCCGAAGCCTATGTAGATGATGATGAGCCCTATCCTGCTGTCCAGGAGACCGAGCAGGCTCGTGACCTTCATCATCGGTATCATGACCGATTGAAACGGCACAATCATTGCGGTCACGTAAAGTATGAAGATCATTTTGCTGAACCAGTGGGGTCGACGCACCATTCGCCACGCAGCCATCGCGCCGAACATCAACATGAAAAACAGGCTCGCGGTCGTGATGACGAACGAATTGAAGAATACCAGCGGGAAGTTGACCGTCTTGAACGCCACTGCGTAGTTCAGCAGCATCAACCGCTGGGGCGGTGAAGCCGCATCCTTGATGATCTCTCCGAAGGTCTTCAAGGAGTTCGCGGTCGTGAAATAGAATGGCGTCAGGAAGAGGAGTGCCAGGAGGGAAGTGATGACCGTGAGGATCGCCGCAGTGGAGGTCGACAGGGGGGAGGTGTGGACATGCTCGGTTGTGATCACGCTTCGAACTCCAATCGCTTCGTGAGTGTCACCTGGACAAGCGTGATCGCCCCGACAACAATGAAGAACAAAATCGCCTTCGCTGCGCCTAGACCATAGTTGTTGTATTGGAAAGCCTCGTAGTAGATGTTCAGCGCGAGGGATTCCGTCGAGTTGTAGGGTCCTCCTTTCGTCAAGGAGAAAAGAACGTCGAAAATCGACATCGACCACGACAGCATCAGGAAAATGCAGACCGTGAATGCCGGCATGATGAGCGGCATGGTGATCCGCCTGAACATCTGCAGCCAATTGGCTCCGTCAATGCGCGCCGATTCAAGGAGATGATCATCGATGCTCACAATGGCAGCGATGTAGACCACCATCAGGTAGCCGGCCGTTTTCCAGGTGAAGACTACCACGAGCGCCCAGAACCCGGTTTCCGGCGTGCCGAGCCACGGCAACTGGAGAATCCCGATGGGAATCAACTTTGCCAATGCCGGAATGCCGCTCGTGAAAATGAATCGCCAGACGAAGCCGAGGATAATGCCACCGATGATGTTGGGCAAGAAAAAAACGGCTCTGAGCGGCTTCGTGAACCTGATACGCTCCGTCAGGATGAGGGCGAGTACAAGGCCCAGGGCGTTGGAGACGATCGCGGCCGTAAAGGTGAACCTCAGCGTGAACCAGGCGGACTGTGCAACCTGCGTGTCCTCCTGGAATATCGTCCTGAAATTCTGGTGCCGACCCATTCGGCCAGGCGGCTCACGCCATTCCAGGAAGTGAATGCATAATAGATGCCCAGGAAGAAGGACATCACGACGATAGAGATAAAAAAAATGAGCGCAGGCGACAAGAAGAGAATGTCGTTGCCGATCTCTCGACCCCTGTTCTTGACCATGAACTACCCTCGAAAAACAATACCGCCGCTGGCTGAGATCAGCAGCGGCGGGTGATAGATTTACGCAGCGCGCGTCATTTCTTGAGCCGGGCCCATTGTGCGTCCATCTTGGCCAGGGCGTCATCCCACGTCTGCTTTCCGCCTATGTACGCCTGGATATTGTTGGAGAACTCCTGTGGCATTCCGTCAGGGAACTGGCCGAACATCCAGGGGAGCACTCGATCTTGAGCGCCAGCGGTGAGGAGGTCCTTGCTGATGCCGCCGAGGCCCGAGGGCGCGATGTCTCCGTACGCCGGAATAAATCCGAACTGTTCCGTCAGGTATTTCTTGCCCGTGTCGGAGCTGACAAGCCAATTGAGGAATTTCCGGGCCGCCGCCTGGTTCTTTTCGGGTGAAGCCTTGTTGACGACAAAGTAGAACGGAACTCCCAAGGGGAGACGATTGGACTGCTTGGGATCATCCGTCAGGGGAATGGGGAAAACGCCGATCTCCATGTTCGGATCGACCTTCTGGATTTCGATCTCTTTCCAGTTGCCCTGCTGGATCATGGCCACCTGCCCGCTGGCAAAGAGCTGCGTCTGCTTGTTGTTGTCCGTGGTAAGCGGATTTTCCTCACCGAACTCGACGTTCAGGTCGATGATCCGCTTCATGTCTTCGAAGCGCGGATTGCCGGCCATTTTGGCCGTGCCTTTGAACATTCCATCCATAAACGCCTGCGGATTGTCCTGCGCGGCGAATGCGATGTTTATTAGGTGCAGCCCGAGAACCCACCACTCGCCGTAGCCGGTGGCGAATGGCGTATAGCCCGCCGTCTTGATTGCCTTCGCGGCCGCACGAAGCTCGCTGAACGTTCGAGGCGCCTGTGTGACGCCCGCTTTGCGGAAGATTGCCTTGCTATATATGTAGCCGTACCCCTCGAGGTTGACCGGGCATGCCCATGATCTTGCCGTTCAGGCGAAGACCTTCGCGCGCGAAGGGGACCGCGCGGGCCACCCAGGGCTCGCTGCTGAGGTCGCTCAGGTAGTCCTTGAAGACCACGGCCTGACCGGGGCCTTCGACGACGAAAATGTCGGGTGCGGCATTCGCCGCGAACTTGCTCTTCAGAATGGTCATCCACTGGGCGCCGCCGCCGCGGATTTCGTTGGTGAAGACCACGTCCTTGTTCTCAGCCGCATAGGCATCGGTGAGTTCGTTCCAGGGAATGCCAACCTTGAAGTGGAAGATATGAAGATTCACCACTCCGCCGCTCTTCGCAGTATCCGACTGCCCGGCCGCGATCAGGAACGAAACACCGCCCAGCAGCAGTAATGCAGAGAATAATAGTCTTCTCATCCTTGCCTCCTACTGTAGACATCTATGACATCAGTGAGAAATGACATCTGCATTGTTCTCCGTGAGGCGCAATCCGCCAGGCCTCTTTTCACCACCTCCTTCTTTCGCACTCGATCGAAAATCACTTCTCATTGCTCAGCCTGTAGACAGATGCTTCGTACGGCGCCATGTCGGTGCTTTGCAAGAAATCGCGACCGTCAAGGTCATAGTTCGACAAAACGAGTTTCCCCTGGGTGCCATCGATTTCGCGGGGGATCTCGAAATGGACATTCGCCTTTGAGTAGTTCAGAGCGATGAGAAATTGCTCTCCCTCGCATTCCCGGAGGTAAGCGAAGATTCTTTCATCTTTTTCCGGGCAGGTTCCTGAAGGTTCCGTACATCAGCGCCCGAGCGCCTTTTCGCAGAGCAATCAGTTTCTTGTAGTACGAAAGCACTGAATGCGGATCTTTTTCTGCCGCTTCAACGTTGATCGATGTGTGATTCGGGTTGACGCCAATCCAGGGCGTGCCCGAAGTGAAACCAGCGTTTCGTGACGGGTCCCATTGCATCGGCGTTCTCGCGTTGTCCCGGGCTGCGGTATCGAATGATCTCCATGACGTCATTTTCATCGATTCCGTCTTTCATGCTCTTCTCGTAGTAATTGAGCGTATCCACATCCCTGTAGTCGTCTATCGAGGCGAAACTGCAGTTCGTCATCCCTATCTCTTCGCCTTGATAGATATAGGGCGTCCCTCTTAATGTCAGGAGAAGTGTCGCCAGCATCTTTGCCGACTGCAATTCATGGCCGCTCCCGCCTCCAAACCTGGACAAGGATCGCGGCTGATCATGGTTTGAAAAATAGATACCGCTCCATCCTTGACCCTCGAGATCCTCCTGCCATTTTACGATGATCTTTTTCAGATCGATCGGTGACCATTGGCCGTAATCCCATCTCCCATTCGGACCCCAATCCAGCTCAACGTGCTCGAACGGCAATACCATGCTGAGCTCTCCGTTCGTCTCATTGGTGAAACGCACTGCGTCTCCCGTGGATATTTCGACGCACTCTCCGACCGTCATGACGTCGAGACCGGTTCAGCACCCTCGCCTTCATTTCGGTGAGAAACTCATGGAGCCGGGTTCGTTCACAAAGTATCTGCCCGCCCATTTGTATCCGCCCGAAGAGCGCGGCATGACGTCGGGGAGGCCAGGAGCTTTTGACAGCACGTTGATGACATCCATGCGAAAGCCGTCGATTCCTTTTCGAAGCCACCACGTCATCATCTTGAAGACTTCTTCGCGAACGTCTGCATTTTCCCAGTTGAGATCAGGCTGGCTGCGTGAGAAGAGATGCAGATAGTATTCCCCAGTCGCAGAATCAAGCTCCCAGGCAGACTCGGAGAAAAAGGACGCCCAGTTGTTTGGTTCCTGTTCGTCCTTTCCCGGTCTCCAGATGTAGTAGTCCCGGTGTGCATTGTTCTTCGAGCTCCTGGATTCGATAAACCATGCATGTTGATCGGAGGTATGGTTCACGACCAGGTCCATGATGAGTTTCAGTCCTCGAGAGTGAATTGCATTCAGCAGGTCCTGCCAGTCTTGAAATGTGCCAAGCTCGGTCATGATGCTGTAGTAGTCGCTGATATCGTATCCTTGATCCACGTTCGGCGAGGCATAGACGGGATTGAGCCATATGATGGTGACGCCGAGGTCCACGAGATAGTCCAGCTTCGACGCAATACCTCGAAGGTCGCCGATGCCGTCTGAATTGCTGTCCGCAAAGCTCTTGGGATAAATCTGGTAAACGATTCCTTCCTTCCACCAGGTACGCTTCATCCCGCCTCCATGAATCTCGGCATACGCAGCCGTGCCCGTCCCTGCGCGGAAAACAGGAAATTCACCTATCTCCCCCTTCCTGCTCCACAGGTTTCGCGAACGATAAGCTCCGGCTCTATTATCTCGCGAAGAGGCGTGTCTATCGGTTTGTCGTGAATCAGATCCAGAAGACGAGCACAGGCGAGCTCCGCCTGTTTTTCATGTGGTTGATGGATTGTCGTGAGGCGTGGACGGAAGTGCTTCCCGAGCTCAATATCATCATAGCCAATCACCGGTATGTCTGCGGGAACCCGTACACCCATTTTCGCGAGTCCCGCGATCACGCCGATTGCAGTCAGGTCGGAATGGGCAAAGACAGCATCAATTTTCGAAAGCCGGCTCGATTTTTCACATATGGCATCGTAACCGAACTCATACGAGACCTTTCCGCGGACAACAGTCAGCTCCTTGAGAGGCACTCCAAAGTCGGACAGGGCGGACCGGCACCCTTCCGTCCTGAGCTCAAACTGGCCGTCCTTGGCTGCCCTCTCCGTTAGCACGAGAATCCTTCGATGTCCCGCTCTGAGAAGATGCTCGGTGGCGAGATATCCTCCCCGATGATGATCGGTAAGAACGTAGTTGGTGTCTTTTTCGACGATTGAGGTCGGCACGACGTGGAGAAGCACGAATGGAATGCCGGATCGCTTCATGTGACTCCAGTCTATTGGTTCGATTTCAGGGAGCACTATGAGAAGACCGTCGACCTTCTTCTGCCATATGAGCTTTTGTATGTTGCTTGTCCCTGTCGAATGATTGAAGGGAAACGTGACGATGCTGTCCAGAGAACGAGCTTCCAGGCGGCGCCGAAGATCGTTCATAAGCAGTTCCAGGTAGAGAGAGTTCCTGTACTCGGCAAAGAAATCGGGGAAGATGATGCCGATGCTTCCCGTTCGTCGTGAACTCAAGCCACGTGCATTGGCATTGAAGTCAAAATGATGCCTTCTCGCAACCTTTCTGATGACCTGTTTCATCTCCTCGGAGATAAGGGGACTGTCATTCAGACTTCGCGAGACAGTCGAATGGCTCACCCCGACGATTCTCGCGATATCCTTGACCGTGACAGGCGTCTTTCTCATCTTCCAAAACATGCACACGTGTGCATGTTTTGGAAACTACTGCGTATTTTCCATGAAGTCAAATCCTTTCTTGGAGAGAGCTCTACGACGCAGGTCATTTATCGAGGAGCCGACCGCGCTGTCGACGATTGACCGTTCTTGCTCTGTGCTTCATGCCGTCCGGGGCTGCTTGACATATGCTCATTTAGTTGGTAGAAATAACATCGTTAACTAAAAAAGCAGTGTTATGGAGTACCCATGGGAATTCCTGAACGGAAGAAACGTGCAAGGGAGGATCTTCGGCAGAAGATCCTCGAAACCGCGGAGGCGTTGTTCGTCAAAGAGGGCTATGAATCCGTATCCATGCGCAAGATCGCGAGGCAGATCGAGTACTCACCCACGACTATCTACCATTATTTCAAGGACAAGGGTGAGCTCTTCTTTTTCCTGCTGGAAAGCTACCACGGACAACTCCTGTCCCGCATGGAGGAAATATACCTCCGGGAGAACGATCCGATTGTGACGGTGAAAGAGGGAATGCGCGCATACACCGAGTTTGGGCTCGCGAACCCCTCCTACTACAAGCTCGCCTTCATGAGCCCGCCGGAGTTCAGGGCGGATTCCTACATGGTCGAAGGCTCGAAGGGGACAGTGCTTTTTGTGAAACTGCGCGCCTCGGTTGACCTCTGCATCCGGCAGGGGCTTTTCGCGCCGATGCAGGCCGATCTTGCCGCCCAGGTGGTCTGGATGATGAATCACGGCGTCACCTCGCTGCTCTTGAGCAATCCCAACTTCCCCTGGGCGGATCGGAATGCGCTTGTCGAGCGCGTGATCGACACCACGATAGACGGCCTGCGGGCCGGGCGCGGAGGACAATGATGGACGGGCACGCCACGGGGCATGACGGACTCCGCGCCAATCGGAACTTCCACAACTACTTTGCCGCACGGATCGTCTCCCAGCTCGGCGACCAGCTCTACGTCTTCGCCATCAGCTGGTTTGTGCTCGACATCACGAAGTCAAGCTTCCACATGGCCGCCCTTCTGGCGGTCAACTCGCTCGCGGTGATGGCGGTCGCGCCCTTCGGCGGACTTATCGCGGACAGGGTCAGCCGGAAATGGGTGATGGTGGGCACGGACATCGTCCAGGGAGTCGTCCTGCTGGCGATATTCCTGCTGCAGCAGGGGAATCTCCTGTCGATCGGGGTGCTCTACGCGGCAACCGCGCTGCTGGGCTTGTGCAGCGCCGTCTTCTCTCCGGCCGCCAGCGCAATCGTGCCGGGAATCGTCGGCGGCGCGCACGTGCCTGCCGCGGTCGCGGCTGGCCAGGCTGCCTCGAACTTCTGCACGATTGCCGGCATGCTGCTGGGCGGGGCGCTCTACAGGCTCGTCGGCATCTCGGGCATCCTGATGCTGAACGCAGTCACCAACCTTGTCGCTGCCGCAATGGAGTCGCGCATCCATGTCGCGCAGGTGGTATCCCGCGCAGCGGGAGTGGGCGTGCGCGCATCAATGGAATTGAAACGGTTCGTCGGGGAGCTTCGAGGAGGGCTCCGCCAGGTGCGTGCGGACAGGACCGTCTTTTCCCTTCTCCTGGTCAACACCGCATTCACCCTTGCGGTTCTGCCCATCGCAATGGTGTACCTGCCCTACCTTTTCAACGTGCTGCTCGGAGCGTCGCCTCTGCAGGCGGCTGTCCCCCAGGCGGCCACCTGGGCCGGTATTATCGCCGGCAGCATCGTTGCCGCGCGCCTGCTGCGCCGCCGCCGACCGGAGGCGCTCATTTCGGCAGGGCTGGGGACTCTGGGCGCCCATACCATCCTCATGACGGGGCTTCTCGGAGTGAGCCACCTGTTGGGGGCCGCGTGGATGAGCGCCGCCTGCACCGTGGGCAACGCGATTGCGGGAGCAGCCGCGGCCTTCTTCGTCGTCCCCGTGTATGCGCTGTTCCACGCGCGGAGCCTCGATGAGTTCCGCGGCCGGTTCTGGGGCGTGGAGAGCTCCCTGCGCACCGCGGCGATGTGCGTCGGCTATTTCGCCGCCGGCATTCTGGCCCAAAGGCTGCCGCTCGGCTTCGTCTTTGCGGGAACGGCCGCGATGCTTCTCTTCCTGTTCGCATGGGTCGCGCGGCTGCGCCCGGCGCCTGCGGCTGTCGGGCTGGTGCCTCCTCCGTGCTGACCGGTCAGCGCTCCTCCCTGGACGCGATCCGGGCCTTCGCCTATGATCCCGACGACGCCTGCATCGTTTGAGGGCCGGAGTGAAAATGGAAACTCGCTCCGGTCAGTGATCGGAGGGAAGCTGTGGACAGACTGGAAAGGCTCACTCCGCTGCTGGAAGAGTTCGTGGAAAAGGGGCCGCCCGGCTGCGCGTGCATCATCGTGCGCCGTGGGGGCGTGGTGTACGAAAAGTACATGGGCTATGCGGACCGGGAGAGAAAAAAGGAAATCTCTCCGGATACCATCTATCGGCTCTTTTCAAACAGCAAACCTGTCACGTGCGCAGCGGCATTGATTCTGTACGAGCGGGGTCTCTACCTCCTCAGTGATCCGGTCAGTGACTACCTCCCGGAGTTCAAGGACATGCAGGTCTACCGGTCCGTGCCCGACACGCCCTCTCAGGTTTCCCCCGCCAACGGACCGATCCGAATCGTGGACCTTTTCACCATGACGTCAGGATTGTGCTACCCGGGGGATTCGTCGGAAACAGCGCGCCGGACCCGGGACATCCTGCAGGACCTGGAACAGAAGGAACGAGACGGTTCGAAATTCGACATCCGGGCCATGTCCCGTGCGCTGGCGGGCATTCCGCTCGCTTTTGATCCGGGCGCCCGCTGGATGTATGGGACGAGTCATGACGTTCTGGGCGCGCTGATCGAGGTCCTGTCCGGCAAGACCCTCGGCAGATTCATGCAGGATGAGATCTTCGATCCCCTGGGCATGAAAGACACGTCCTTCCGGTTGCCCGAGGACAAGAGAGCAAGATTGTGCTGCCTGTACGATCTCTCTCCGGATGGCTCTCTGACGAAGAACAGCAGCATGGACACCCATTACCGGCCGGATGCACTCCTGGAGACCGGCGGGGGCGGGCTGCTCTCTACGATAGGGGACCACAGCCGTTTCGCCCAGATGCTGGGATGCGGGGGATTCTTTCAATGGCGAGCAGATACTGGGGCGCAAAACGGTTCAGCTCATGTGTACAAACCATTTGAAACCCCACCAGCTCGCGGAGTACAACTGGGACATCCTGGCAGGATACGGGTACGGGCTCGGCGTGCGGGTGATGATGGATCGGGCCGGTGGAGGGTCCAACGGATCCCCCGGAGAGTTCGGCTGGAGCGGATTGGCCGGCACGTGGGCACTTGTGGACCCCGCGGAAGAGCTGTCAGCCGTCTATGCGCAGCAGATGATACCGAATCTCGAAGCGCGTCAGATGCCGCGACTCCGAAACGTCCTGTACGGGGCGCTCTGATTCCCCGATAAAAAACGTTCTCCGCGGCCCGGTTGCATGCTATACTATCGCAGTCTTCTCGCCTGCCGCGCGGCAGCGGGGCAGAGCCAAGGAAAACGTGCATGACCAGAGGTTCCGAGGAGGCGCTGACTCAACGAATTGCGGCCCTGGAGAGCGAGATCGCCCGGTTGCGGAGCGGCCGCGCACACGCAACCCTTGGCGAAATAATGGAAGCCCGGTCCTCCGCTATTCTGGAGATAGTCGGCAACAAGTCACCGAACGCCATATACGTCAAGGATGTGCAGGGCCGCTACGTGCTGGTGAACGACCAGTTCTGCCGCGTCGCCGGTCTGCCCCGGGAGTCGATTCTGGGCAAGTCCATTGGGGACATCTTTTCCCGCCAGGTAGCCGAAGAGCACCGGGCCAATGACCGGCTCGTCATCGGCAGCGGGAAAACCATGTCTTTTGCCGAGTTCGCCGACTTTCCGGACGGGCGTCACGAATATGAGTCGACCAAGTTCCCGATAGTAGATGAAACCGGAATGGTCGTCGCGGTGGGGGGCATCTCGACGGACATTACCGCGCAGAAGGATGCGGAGACCTCCCTGCGGGAGAGCGAGGAGAAGTTCCGTCTTGCCTTCTATTCCAATCCCCTGGCCATCAATCTCAACCGGCTCAGCGACGGCGTCTACATCGACATCAATGAGGGATTCACGCGCCTCATGGGGTACAGCCAGGAGGAGGTCATCGGAAAGTCGTCTCTCGATCTCGGCATCTGGGTGGATGAAGCCGACCGCGAAAGGATGGTCCGCGAGTTCGCCGCATCCGGCAGGGTGGAGAACCTTCGCGCAAAGTTCAGGCGCAAGAGCGGGGAGATCGGGATCGGCGTCATGTCAGCGCGGACCCTGCGCATCGCCGGTGAGACGGTGGTGTTGTCCCTCACGGCGGACGTCACCGCGGAGTCGGAGCTGGAGGAGCGGTACCGGCAGGCCCAGAAGATGGAGGCCGTCGGGCGGCTTGCAGGCGGTGTGGCCCATGATTTCAACAACCTTCTGATTCCCATCCTCAGCTACGCGGAGATGCTGGGGGAGACGCTGGACCAGGGTGATGAACGGCGTGGCATGACGGAGGAGATCCTGAAAGCAGGACAGCGCGCGGCGAACCTGGCCAGGCAGATTCTCGCCTTCAGCCGGAAGCAGGTCCTGGACATGAGGCCCCTGGACTTGAACGCGCTCATTCAGGATTTCCAGACGATGATTGTCCGGCTCCTGGCGGAGAACATCGAAGTCCGTCTGGAGCTCTCGCCGGAGGTCGGCTGCGTGCGCGCGGACAGCATGCAGATCGAGCAGGTCCTCATGAATCTCGCGGTCAATGCGGGAGACGCGATGCCCGACGGAGGCGTGCTGGCCATCACGACCTTTGTGGGAGCCCTGGATGAACCGGCCAGGGGGAAGTTCGCCGACGAGCCGCTGCCGGGGCGGTACGCCGTCATGGCCGTGCGTGATACCGGTGAGGGCATGGCGGCCGAGACCCTCGCACACATCTTCGAGCCTTTCTTCACGACAAAGGAGGAGGGAAAAGGCACGGGGCTGGGCCTGGCAACCGTTTTCGGGATCGTCAAGCAGCACCAGGGGCATATCGAGGTCTCCAGCCGTCCCGGCGCGGGGACCACCTTCAAAGTCTACCTGCCGCTCTGCGCGGAGACGGAGTCCGCTCGCCCGCGGATCCCGGAGCGAGCCCCTTCTCTCAAGGGCAGTGAGATCGTGCTCATCGTGGAGGATGAACCGGCGGTTCGCAAGCTGGTGTGCGGCGCGCTGGAAAGAAACGGCTACGTCGTGATGGCTGCCGGGAACGCGGACGAGGCCCTGCGCCTGAGCAGGGAATGGGACCCGTCCACGGTTCCCCATCTTCTCCTCACTGACCTGATCATGCCCGGCACGAATGGCCGCGAGCTGCACGCGGAGATGAGCGCGCGATTCCCCTCCCTCCGCGCCATCTTCATGTCGGGGTATACCGACGAGGTGATTGTCCGGCACGGGCTTCATGAAGAGGGCGTCGCCCTGCTGCTGAAGCCTTTCACGATCCATGACCTGCTCGCCAGAGTGCGCGCGACACTGGACGGGCAGGGGACACGCTGAGCGGCCACCGCCTGCCTGATCATTCGACCAAAACCCTCCCGGCGGGTATACTGCGCGCGGGTAAATGCATGAAGAACAAGCGTCCCGTCACCGTCCCCCCGGCTCCCTCCGCGCAGGCCGCACCCTCCCGTGGGCTTCGCGGATACCTCCTGTTCACCGCGTGCATCGCGGGCGCCGCGATCATGATCGTGGAGATTCTCGGCGCGCGGATGCTTGCCCCGTATTTCGGCACGTCCCACTTCGTATGGACGGCGCAGATCGCCGTGACCCTGGCGGCGCTCGCCCTGGGCTACTACGCAGGGGGACGCCTCGTGGACCGATCCGCCCGGCTGGGCAGGCTCTACCTTGCCATCCTGACGGCCGCGGTCGCGCTGGTGGCGACCGTTGCCGTGCGCCAGTGGCTGGCTTACCAGCTTCTCCCTCTGCCCCTTCCCGCGGGATCCCTGCTCGCTGCCGTGTGCCTTTTTTTCATCCCGCTGTTTCTGCTGGCCATGACGGGGCCGTTCCTCGTGCGCGTCGTGGCACAGTCCCTCTCCGTTGTCGGCGGAACGGTCGGCCGCATTTCATCCATCAGCACGCTGGGGAGCTTCATCGGAACCGCGGCAATCGGATACCTGCTGATCCCGCTCGTCCCCAACTCCTCGACCATGTACGGCACTGCCGCGATGCTGGCCCTGGTAGCGGGCATCTATTTCCTGATCTGGGGACGCACGCGGCGTGCCCTGGCGGGCGTTGTCCTGTGCCTCGTTGCCGGAGCGGGCCTCGGGTGGTATGGGTTGAGCGTGGATGGCCCCCGGCTGCCTGCCGGTGAGGAGCTTTACCGGGGCAATTCGAGCTTCGGCATGATCCAGGTCCTGCAGACCCGGCAGCCCCCGCATCGCTACTACCTGACGGACTACCTCATTCAGAACGTCTACGATGCGACCCTCGGCACGAGCACCGTCATGTTCACCTACATGCTGGAGGACCTGGCGCGTGCCTACACGCCGCGGCTGGACGATGTGCTGTGCATCGGCATGGGAATCGGCATCGTGCCCCGGGAGCTTGCGGCGGGCGGATCACGCGTCGAGGTGGTGGAGATCAACCCCGCGGTGGTGAACGTGGCGCGCGCGTGGTTCGGCCTGGACACCGGCGCGTTCACTCTCACGATCGGCGACGGCCGATGGTTTCTGAACAGGACCCGCTCGAAGTACGACGCGGTGATCCTCGATGCCTTTGTGGGAGACGGAAGCCCGTCGCACCTCATGAGCCGCGAGGCTTTCGAGGCCGTGCGCCGCGTCCTCAAGCCGGAGGGCGCTCTGGTCATCAACACATTTGCGGACTTCGACTCACCCGGAGACTACATGGGAGCGTCGCTGTACAAGACCCTTTCCGCGGTCTTTCCCAGCGTGCGCATCCATGGCGCGCGCGGTGCCAACACGCTGTTCGTCGCCTCCCTTCGTTCCCCGCTCACCGTCCTGCACGAGCCGGACTACGGCCGCGTGCATCCTGACGCCCTCCACGACGTGCGCTCCGCATTTGCACGGACGCTGGAGCCGGATCTCGGCACCGGGATCGTGCTGACCGATGACTACAATCCCGTGGAGTACTACGACGCGGCCAACCGGGAGAAGCTCCGGAGGATGCTCGCCATCTCCATGAGGAAATAGACGACCGGGCGTCAGCGAACCTCCGTTCCGTCGGGCTGGGGAGCGCCGAAGACCGGGTTCCCGTCCGCGTCCCAGCCGAACCGCTGGACCCGCGTGTCCCGATTCGGATCCAGGATGGCGGGGGTCCTCACCCTTTCGCTCGACCGGGCATGGTAGACGAGGTAATCCACGCTGCCATCCGGCGAGGTCGTGAAGCTGTTGTGCCCCGGCCCCCATATGTGTGCCTCCGGGTTGCTGTCGAAAACGGGTCTTTGGCTCTTGGTCCAGGAGGAAGGCTCGAGGAGGTTCGAGTCGGCCGATGCGGTCAGCATTCCCATGCAGTAGGTCGCGTCGACATAGTTGGCCGAATAGGACAGAAAGAGCTTTCCGTTGCGCTGAAGAACGGACGGGCCTTCGTTTGTGCGGCGCATCCTCAGTTCCCATCCCCGGTCAGCCGTCGATATCATCACCTGCCGGCCCTCGATGGTCCATGGGTTCGACAAAGGCGCGATATAGAGATCGAGAGGGCCGTTCATGTCCAAGGTTCGACGCTGTGCCCAGACGAGGTACCTGACCCCGTCGCTGGCGAACGTCGTGGCATCCAGTGAGATCGTGTCCCACTCCGTCCGGATCTTTCCCCGTTCAGTCCAGGTGCCCTCCAGGGGATCCGCGGATCGGTTTTCCAGCACATAGAGACGCACATCATAGGGGGAGGAGGCTGAGCCGGCGGCGAAATAGATGTACCAGACGCCGTCGATGAAGTGGAGCTCCGGCGCCCAGATATTGGCGGCCATGTCGCCGCGCAAATGCCTTTTCCAGACTGTGACGGGCTGCGCGGCGGCGAGTCCCCCGATGGTGGCGCTCTTCCGAAGGTCGATCCTGTCGTATTCAGGAACCGTCGCGCTGAAATAGTAGAAGCCATCCGAATGCAGGTATATCCATGGGTCCGCATGACGGGGGAGCAGCGGGTTCACAAAGGGTGTTCCAGGCTCCGCATGCAGCCGGGCAACCGACATGACCCCGCAGGCGAGGAACATGACCAGCATGATTTGCTTTGATATGCGCACAGCAGAGCTCCTTTCTCAATCAACAGTCTTTCTGGTGCCGCATGCATCGTAAGCGCGTCGCAGGGCGGCGTCTTTGGACAGGACGGCTTTTTTGTGCACGAAACGATGCTTTGCACAGTAACTGTTCCAGGGTGTTCCAGAGCCATGCGCTTTGCTCGATTTTGAGACACTTTGCGTGTGCTTCATATCGGCCTCCAGCCGAAACTCTCCGCGAAGATTTTCAGCAAATATCGATGCTATATGAAATAGGGCCAATTCCTCTGAAAAAAGCCTTTGACATGGCTATTGGCATGCGAGTTGCATGACAATGGGCATGCGTGCCAGCTTTCGAATGCATCATGCGCTCGTCCTGGCGTCGGTCCTGCTCCTGTTGCCGGTCCATTCTCATGGCCAGTCGATACTCGCCATCGCAAAGGCGGGCGGTGCGGATGAGGTCAGGAATGCGCTGGCAAAGGGGTCCCCCATCTGTGATCGCGATGAGCAGGGCGCGTCTCCCCTCCTCATCGCCGCCGCCTGCAATCCGGATCCGGATGTGATCAGAGTGCTCGTGGCAGCCGGCGCCAGGCTCGACGAGCGCGACCAGTATGACATGACTTCTCTCATGCGGGCTGCGGCGTCGAACCCCAATCCAGATGTCCTTGTCGCGCTCATCGAGGCCGGTGCGTGCGTCAACGACAGGGACCAGTTCGGGCTCACGCCGCTCATCTACGCGGCGGGGACGAACAATCGACCTGAGATCGTCAAGCTGCTGATCTCCGCCGGCGCCGATGTAAGGTACAAAGACGAGTTCGGCATGACGGCGTTCGACTATCTCCGCCAGAATGTGAAATTGAGAACCACCGCAGCCTACTTCTACCTGAGGAACGCTCAATAACGAGGGATGCGGCAATGAGACGCCGCCTCACGGCACATGACGCCACGGCACATGAGGCAGTATCAGGTCCTGATTCGGCCCTATCGAGCCTTGCCTGCCGCTGTGGCCTCAGGTACTTCCTTCAATCGACCCGTCTTCACGTCGTACACGTATCCGTAGATCGGGATGTCGGCGGGAACAAGCGGATGACTGCGAATACGCGTGACGTCAGAGAGAACACTCTGCGACTGCTCCTTTATCGTCAGCCAGTCGACAAACTGGCCTTCCGCTGATCCAGGGCCAGGACCCTTGTCGGTCCACGCCTTGCCGTCGAACGCCGCGGTCTTCAGGCTCCGGGCGAGGAGGTCGCGCATGATTTCATCGGTGAATGTCTCCATACCGCACTCCGAGTGGTGAATGACGAACCATTCCCGGGTGCCCAGGAGCTTGTAGGAGATGACGAGCGACCGGATTGCATCATCGCTGGCGCGGCCTCCTGCGTTCCGGATGATATGGGCGTCCCCCTCGGCAAGCCCCGCGTACCTGGCCGGATCCAGCCTCGCGTCCATGCAGGTCAGGATCGCGAATTTGCGGGCCGGCGGCATGGCGAGCGTGCCTTTGTTTCCGAAGCTATCTGCATAGCGGACGTTCGCCGCCAGAACCTCATCTCGAACAGCACTCAAAGTGACCCTCCTTGTATTGAAGTGTTTGATAAGCTTACAAAGGGGAATCACGATTGTCAAGTAATCATATTGAATTACTTGAGTTACTCAGGGCCGACGACTTTCTCAGCTCCGCTTTTCTGCGAGAGGTTTCAGGTATTCGACGCTCATACGCACAAGCTCTTCCTCAGGGGTGTGGATCCACTCGCGCGAGGGATCATGGATCTCGATGCACAACAAGCCGGCATAGCCCGTCGCGCGCAGGTGGTCCAGGATCGCCGGCACGTTCACCAGACCTTTGCCGGTCGGCGTGCAGGAGAAGGTCGGGCCCGCTGTCAGCGCGCTCTGCTCGATCACGAGGTCCTTGATGTGGGTGGCTGCCACGAAGGGCGCGAGTTTCCGGGCGCCTTCGACCGGATCATCGCCGACCGCCAGGAGGTTGCCGGTGTCCAGCGTCACCTTCAGATTCGCAGAGTCCATGCGCTCGAGCAGGCGGAGCATGGCGTCCGCGTTGAAATCTCCATGGTTCTCGATTGCCAGCACGACGCCCTGATCTTCTGCCGCGCGAAGCGCCTCACGGAGCACAGGATCCAGGTTCCGGGCGAACTCCGCCTCGAGCTCCTTGGAGTAGCGCGAGCCTGAAGCGGTAATGCGCAACGTGCGGCAGTTCAGCTCGAGCGCGGAAGGGATGTGGCGCTTGAGATCCTCCAGGGCCGCCCGGCTGGTGCCTCGCTCCAGGCCGATGGGGTGGCCCCAGGCAAGGACTCGCTCGAGCCCCGCATCGTCCAGCGCGGACCGAAGCTCGACGAGAAAGGGCTTGTCCAGCGCGGGCATGTAGCAGGTTTCGAGTGAGAGCCCTTCAGCGCCGACCTTCCGGGCAAATGCAATGAGGTCGAAGGCGGTCCAGCGCGTGCCGGGATCAAGCTCCCTCCCCGTGTGGATCTCGCCGAAGTACCTGTGGAAGCAATAGCTGTCAATGCCGACCTTCATGATGGTCCTCCGTGGCAGAGAATACCGAATGCACAAAATGACCGCAATGGAAATCCCGTGAAATGGGGCTACACTTGAAGTGCGCCCAATCTAGATAACGGTGGTCGTCTGTGGCAAGGAGGGAAGGCATGAAAAAAGCGCTCCTGGTTGTCGTCGTGATCTTCTTCGTTCTTGCGGTCCCTCTGTCGGTGTCTGCTCAACCGAATCAGGGGAATGGACATGCGTGGTGCTTTGGCTGGGGATTCTTCTGGCACCATTTCGGGTGGGGATGGCATCATGGCTTCACCCCGCCTGCCACGCCTCCCCTGCCGCCGGCCGAGCCCGGCGATCCCAAGGGGGGAGATGGCGGCGGGAAGGGCTGAAAGGCGGCGCGACGGAACTACCGGTCAGCCGCGACAGTCTTCGCGCAGACAGTGTCTCACCTTGCCCGGCATGGAAATCGAGTGATACATTCTTGTTGCGGGCACGCCAGGGCGGCGGGCAGTCACGATGCCCGCCGCTTTTGCATTGACGCTCCTCGTTTCAACCTGAGCCTGCACCAGGAGGGAACACATGCTTCGGTATCGACTCTCCTCCCTGTCAGCATTCATGGTCCTGATGCTCGTTGCCAGTGCGGCACATGCCGCGCCCCAGCCGTCAGACTACGTGCGCGCATCCGGTACAAGCCTGGTTGTCGGCCCCGATGACCGTCGGATCTTCCTGAGGGGAGTGGGATTCGGCAACGAAGTATGGTCGAATTCGCCGCTCCCGACAACGACCGACCATAGCGAGGCTGATTTCCGGCTCCTGAGAGAGAACAATTTCAACACCGTCAGATTCTACATGAACCATTCCTTTTTCGAAGACGATGCACGGCCTTCTGTCTACAGGAAATCGGGATTCGACTGGCTGGACCAGAACATCGCCTGGGCGGAGAAAAACGACATCTACCTGGTCCTGAGCATGGAAATTGCCCCGGGAGGAGATCCGGGGGCCACCGATCTGTGGGACAACGCGGACAGCCGCAGCAGGCTCGTGGCGCTCTGGAAGGAAATAGCCGCCCACTGCCGGGACAAGACGCGTGTTGCCGCATACGACCTGCTGAACGGACCGCACCCAAGCGCTTCCCTCGGGCAATGGCGGGATCTTGCCGTCGAGCTCGTGCGGGTGGTGCGCACTGTGGACCCATTCCACCTCATTTTCGTTCAACGTGCAGTGGGGATCAGGAACCAGGGGGCCAGCTACGGGGCGCTCAACTTTTTCCCGGTCAAAGACTCGAATGTTGCCTACGGCTTCCAATTCTACGATCCCAATGAGTACACGAATCAGTACGCTCCCTGGAATGACATGACAAAGGGCGTTGAAGGCGGCGTCTATCCTGACGAGAGCCGCGTCATGGCTCCTGTCGATTCGGTCTGGGCAGGATTTTCCGACAACTCATCCAAGCTCAAGACCGGAACGATGGACTGGAAAGAGTTCAACGGAGACTTCGGTATCAAATACAAGGTCAGGGATTCGGATTTCATCCTCGGCAGACCCGTATTCGAGGTAGCGGCCGTGGGTCCGAAGGGCGCATGCTGGTTCGACGACTATGAAGTGCGGGAGTATGCGCCAAACGGCGCAGTCAGGACCGTTGCCTCGGGCAGCCTCAACGCGCTCGGGGAGGGCTACTTCTGGTCAAAGGACGGGAGCGGCGTCGCTTCACTGGACCTGGCGGGCGGTCATTCGGGATCGGCCCTCAAGATCGAGGGAACGAAGAGTGATGCGGCCTTCAATCTCATGGCTCAAACCTTCGCCGTGACGAACGGGTATTCGTATGCCATTCGCGGCTGGTACCGCGTCCGCGATGTCCCTGCCCAGGCCAGCATCCGCATGCGGATGGATTTCGAAAAATCCCCGTCCGGCGCGAAACCTCTGGCGCGGAACAAGGACTACCTGTATGCGCGCATGAAACCGTTCCTCGACTGGGGAAAGACGAACAAGGTGCCGCTCTACCTCGGGGAGTTCGGACTCTATCACCCCTGCTTCGAGAAAGACTCGAAGGGAGTGGACCGGGGGGGAATCAACTGGGTACGCGACATGGCGTCGCTCATCGTCGAGAACGACCTGAGCGCAACGTATCACGACTGGCATGAGACCTCGTTCGGGATCTTCTCCAATGATCTTTCCCGGCTTCCTGATCCAAAGGCCCTCATTCCCGGCCTTCTGGACCAGTTCAAAATCGCCTATTCCCCGTCCGCGCCCCAGCGCCTGGTGGCGAAGACCGGCAAAGGGCTGGCAATCACGGCGGGCAGACTCGGGCCCGTGTTCCCCGTCTTCTACTCTTACTACAACGACAATCCAGTGGGAACCGTCGTTCTCAAGAACTGGGAAAAGACGCCGGCAGAGGACATCAGCGTGAGCTTCCAGGTCAAGGAGTACATGACCAATCCGAAGGTGGCGATACTCCCGGGCAGGATCGAGCCCGGGCCAGGAGAGGCAGGTCGAGCTGTTCGGGCTGTTCACCAACAAGCTGCTGGACCTTTCCCAGGGCAGCCTCGTTTCCGCGAATGTCATCCTCCAGTACAGCATGGGCGGAAAGCCGGGCCGGCAGGAGATCTTCGAGGACGTCCGGATCCTGGACAGGAACGCGCTGACCTGGGATGATGACCGCAAGGTCGCTGCCTTCGTCAACGCGAAGGACCAGACCGTGCTGAGGTTCGCGCGCAACGTCAGCGCATCTCTCCGGGACAAAGCGGGAATGTCCCTGAACAAGAATCTCGCACTCGCCCTCGGCATCCATGAAGCACTGACTCTTTACGGCATCGCCTATTCGACCGATCCGGCCTCGGCGTACGAACAGACCTCCAGGAACAAGGGTGATGTCGACTTCCTGCAGTTTCCCCAGCAGACACTCGAGTACAGAACCGGTGACTGCGACGATTTGTCGATCCTCTACTGCGCGCTGCTGGAGAGTGTCGGGATCGAAACCGCGTTCATCACGGTGCCGGGGCACATCTACATGGCATTCAACGTGGAGATGAGCCCTGCGGAAGCGCGCAAGAGGTTTCTCAAGCCGGATGACCTGATCTACAAGGACGAGAAGAGTTGGGTGCCGATCGAGGTGACCCAGCGCGAAGGCGGATTCCTGAAAGCGTGGGCAACCGGGGCCAAGGAATGGTGGGACAACAATGCCCGCCAGCAGGCTCGGCTCTATCCGACGCGGGATGCGTGGCAGCTCTACCCGGCGGTGGGGCTCGGCGGCCAGACGTCGCAGATCACGCTGCCCACGGATGACAGGATCATCAAGGCTTTCACTGCCGAAGTGCAGCGTTTCGTTGACCGCGAGATCTACCCGCGGGAGACGCAGCTCCGGAGCGCCATGAAGAAGAATCCGAAGGACCCGAAAGCCGCGAATCAGCTCGGCGTCCTCTATGCGCAATACGGGCTGTATGACAAGGCTGAGTCGGAGTTCAAGAAAATACTCGGCGCGCAGGACTATGTCCCGACACTCCTGAACATGGGCAATGTGTCGCTGATGAGAGGAGACTCCCGCAAAGCAATGGACTTCTACGCCCGCGCGTACAAGCTGGCGCCGGCGAACGCTCATGTCCTTCTGGCATACGCCAAGGCAAATCACGAGAATGAGAACTACGGAACGGCCCAGGAAGCCTACGGCAAGCTCAAGGGCATCGATCCGGATCTCGCACGGCAGTTCGCGTACCTGGACCTTCGGGGCGACGAATCGAGGCGGGCGGCCGACTACGCCGAGCTTTCAGGATCGGTGCTCTGGGAAGAACGGTGACGAGTCGGCGCTCCTGAGCCTTCAGGCCCTGAGAGAGTGTACGCTGCCCGCAGCCTCATGGGCGGCGGACGGCTCCTGTTCGTCCGCCGTGGCCGCCCGGCCCGATTGACGCGGCGGCAGTATATTTGTATATTGCTGTATAGAAAATCCTATATACATGGAGTGCCCCCAATGACCGAGCATCTGACGAATGAAACATTTGCCGCCAAGGTATTCGACTACGCGAAGAACGAAGAGTGGAAGTACGCCGGCAGCGCGCCCGCAATCGTCGACTTCTGGGCGGAATGGTGCGGCCCCTGCAGGATGATTTCCCCGATACTCGAGGAGATCTCGCGTGACTACGAGGGCAGGCTGAATGTCTACAAGGTCAATGTCGACGAGCAGGTCGATGTCGCCGCCGCGTTCGGCATCCAGAGCATCCCGAGCCTTCTCTTCATACCGATGAACGATACGCCGCGATTGGCCGTCGGCGCCCAGCCCAAGGCGGCGATCATGAAGCTGGTGAAGGAAGTTCTCAAGGTCGAATAGGGCGCGGGGCTTCAAAACGCGGCGGTGACCAGCCGCCGCTGACTGCCTGCCGAGCTCCCCTTCTTGAATGTGCCGCCCTTCCGGGAGAGAATCGCGATTGCGCAAGGAGGGAGTGGCGGTGCGACTTCTTTTGCTCCAGTCGAGCGGACGAACGGCGGGCAATACGGCCCGCGCCCTGGCTATCGCCGAAGCTGCGTTGCGCGCGGAAGCAGCAGCGACGGGAGAGCCGCTGGAGCTCGAGACCATTCACCTCGCGCAGATGGACATCCGGTCATGCGCGGGGTGCAGGACCTGCTTCAACAAGGGCGAGACAGCCTGCCCGCTGAAAGACGATCTGCTCTCGATCAAGGCGCGGATGAAGGCGGCGGACGGGATCCTCCTCGCGGGGCCGGTCTATGTGCATGACGTGAACGGCGTGATGAAGAACTGGATCGACCGTATGGCGCACGTGTGTCATCGCCCCGAGTTCGCGGGAAAGACCGCCCTGCTGATCACCACGACGGGAGGAACGTCGGTGAAACATGCCCTGCGGACCATGCAGGTGGCACTCTGGACGTGGGGGTTCAGAACAGCCGGCACGCTGGGGCTTGCGACCGGGGCCGCCATGCCGGTTGAAGAAATAAAACGGCGGCATTCCGCCGTGATCAGCCGCGCGGCGCGGAGGCTGTTTCAGGACGTGCGTCGGAAGGCGTTCATGAAGCCGTCCTTCCTGTCGCTGATGGTCTTCAGAATCCAGCAGTCCGGATGGGAGAAATCGGCTCCCGGCTCAATCGACTACGCGTATTGGAATGACAGAGGCTGGCTCGATGCCCGGCATTGCAGCTACTTCTTTCCGCACAATGCCAACCCCGTCAAGGTAGCCGTTGCCCGGGCGGCAGGCGCGGTCACCGCGGCATTCACGTCCTGACGGACGCTGCTGCAGTCGTCCTGTTGCGGCGTCAAGCAGGTCCGGAGTACGATGAACCTGGGAGGATCACACGCCATGAAACGAGCCGCCATCACGACGCTTCTTGTCGCCCTCACTGCCTCGCTCTGGGCCTTTGACTTTCCCAAGCCGACCGCGGAGATCACGCGTTTCCAGGTCGAAGCGATCAGCCTGCGCGACGTCACCTTCCTCTTCGACCTGGCGGTGAAGAATCCGTATCCGATCAAGATCGCCTTCGACGGGGTCACTCTCGTCTTTACGGTGGAAGGGACGCAAGTGTTCACGACGGCGAGCAAGGGCGGGTTCTCCGTCGGCGCGAAAAGTCAGAAGACCAACACATTCACGGTGACTCTCGCCTACGACGCCATCATCAAGCTCGTGAAGGATTACATTTCCAAGGAATGGCTCAACACGGTGATAAACGGCACGCTGGTCATTCCATTGCCCCGCATGCCGGGTCTTCCGAAGAGCGTGACGTTCAAGTATGAGC
The DNA here is from genome assembly GCA_963734545.1 of uncultured Spirochaetota bacterium. Taxonomy (GTDB): domain Bacteria; phylum Spirochaetota; class Spirochaetia; order SZUA-6; family Fen-1364; genus Fen-1364. Next base: position 89,863 of record CAVTHO010000007.1, read on the forward strand.
TCGCGAAGAAGATTCCGGCGATCAAGCCGAAGGTCGACGTTCTCAACTTCGCCGTGATGCCCCCCTCGGCGGACCAGGTCAAGGCCGCCCTCATCCGTGCCGGCAAGAAGACGGATCCCGGCAAGGCGCTCGGAGTGTTCAAGGACGTTCTTGCCGGCAGGAAACCGGCCGCGCCCGTGATCGATCCCGCTGACCTCGATGTGCCTCTCACTGTCCAATTCACGATTGCCATCAGGAACGAGGCAAAGGGACCGCTCGCATTCAACAGCCTGCACTACGACCTGATCGTGAATGACGAGCACCTCGTGGCGGGGGATGCAACGGACATCGTCAAGAAGCCCGACGGTGACCTGGTGACTGTGACGAACGTGTTCAGCTCTTCGAAGCTGTCGAAGAGGGTGAAGCAGCTCTTCAGCGACAGGCGGGGCACTTTTGGCATCCAGGGCAAGGCTTCTCTCAAGCTGCCCGACGAGATCCGCAAGGAGCCGATTCCGCTCAGCTTCGACGAGTCAGGGGCTTTTGCCCTGCGGTAGACCCTGCAGCGGCATCTCCCGGTCCTCTTTCCGCGCTACCATTCCCAGCGATCGCTGAAGGTCCGTTCCATTTCATCGATCTGCCGGTCCGCATCTCCGCGGCCTGTCGCCAAGGGCTTGCGCGGGGGCCTGCGATTGACGGGGGTTCCGGTTCCGGCATTGCGGCGCTGCGGCTGGGTCAGGCTTTCCTTTTTCATCGTTTCGTACATTTCCTTGCCTCCTGTGCTGTGCACGATGAGGAGAATGCCGCATCTGCCGTGTGCGCGCATCGGTCCCGGGAACCGTTTTCTACCGGTCTTTGGCCTGAGACAATTCTCGTGCTTTGGTCGCAGGAGGGGAGGAGCGCTCCGGGATCAGGTCAGGCCGCGCTTCACCGCGAACAGCGCCGCCTGCGTCCTGTCGGCAAGGTCGAGCTTGGCAAGGAGATTTCCGACATGGGTCTTCACTGTCTTTTCGCTGATGAACAGCTCTTTCGCGATCAGCTTGTTGGAAAGCCCGCGGCCCAGACAGCGCAGCACGTCCTGCTCGCGGGACGTCAGCAGCTCCTCGGGCCGATTCTGCGCCCCGCCCGCGATGCCGCTCATCAGCCGCCGCGCGACCTCCGGGTTGAGCCGGACCTCTCCGCGCGCCGCCGCCTTGATCGTCTCCGCCAGCTCCTCGGGTCCCACGTCCTTCAGGAGGTAGGAGACAGCGCCCGCGCGGATGGCGGGAAACAGCTTGTCGTCCTCCGCGAAGCTCGTGAGGACGATGATCGAGATTTCGGGATGCGCTTCGTGCAGCCTGCGCGTTGTCTCGATGCCGTCCATCCCCGGCATCACCAGGTCCATGAGCACCACCCGCGGCTGCGCACTATCGGCAAGGGCGAGCGCCTCGGGTCCGCTGGCGGCTTCTCCCGCCACCTCGATGCCGTCCACCATGCCCAGGAAATTCCGCAGGCCTTCCCTGACCACCGCGTGATCGTCGACGATCATTACCCGGACCGCATCGGCTGACTTTTTCCGCATCATGCTCCTCCCGGATCCAATGGGAGCCGTACCTCGATCTCGGTTCCCTCTGCCGGCGCCGAGCGTACGCAGACAGTGCCTCCGAGCGCTTCGACCCGCTCGCGAATGGACTGCAGCCCGTAGCTTTCAGGCTGCCGGTCGGCTTCGGGGTCGAAGCCCCTGCCGCTGTCCCGGACGCGCAGCGCAGCCTCGCGCGGGCTGAAAGCGAGCGTCACTTCTGCCTCCCCGACTCCGGCATGCTTGAAGACATTGCTCAGGGCTTCCCGCGCGCTGCGGAACAACGCATCCTTGACGGCCGCGGCTGCCCGGCTCATCGCCTTCCACGGTCAGCTTGACCCGCAGGCCGTCCCTCCGCTCGCGCAGCGCCGCATGGCGCTCCAGGGCGCGCACAAGCCCGGCCTCGGCCACCGATTGCGGCCGCAGCTCGTCGATCAGCAGCCTCATCTCGGAGAGCGCGTCCCGCGCCAGCTCCTGCAGCCGGTCGAGCATTCCCGGGACGCGCGCCGGGTCCTGGCCGATCGCCATTTTTGCCGCCTGCGCGGTGAGGTTCATGCTGAATACCGTCTGCGTCGCCGCGTCATGGAGCTCCCGCGCCAGGCGCGCGCGCTCCTGCGCCGCCGCCGCCTCTTCGGCCTGCTCCGCGTATGCGCGGAGGCGGCGGTTGGCTTCCTCGAGGCGCTCCAGGAGCTCTTCGCTCTTCTTCCGCGCGGCTTCCGCGGTGCGGGACGCGCGGCCGTACAGGCCGATTATCAACGAGCCGGCGATGTAGACGGTGGCGAACGGGGCGGCCGCGCGCAGCCCGAAAGCCGCGATCAACCCGGCGGTCAGCATCACGCAGATGGCGGCCAGCCATTTCACGTCCGCCCCGTGGGGGAGATATTGCACCGCGACAATGCTGAGACTGATGAAAAGAAGCGCGTAGTAGTCGAGCCGCGGTTCGGTGAGGAGAAGCGTGCAGATGACGGCGGAAGCCAGGGCGAGGTGGACGTGAATCCACCCTGCCCAGCGCCGGCTGATTGCGGGCAGCAGGATGCTCAGCGCGAGAAAGACTGCCAGGAGGCCATAGACGATTTCATGCACCGCGCCTTCCTCGGGGGTACGCAGGAGAACCCGGATCAGGACGGAGAGGTAGGCCAGGAAGTAGAGGATGAACGGCAGGGGAGACTCCGGGTGGAAGAACGCGGCTCTCTTCGTGGCCACAGCGCGATTCTAGCAGATTTGCCGTATTTGGCAAGCCGAGGGCGGAGTAAAAAAAAGCCGGCTGCTGCCGGCTTTTAAGAAATCCGGTCGATGGTCTGCCACTGGCGGTTTCCATCCCGGATTCAACTGGTAGATGAGGGACATGCCCTCTCTCCACTTTCAATGGTAGCACCGGGAGGCGCCGTTGTCAACTTTTCGACGCGGGTGGCCCCGCCTCCCGGAAGGTCATCTCTCCAGCACTCTCTCGATCTGGGTCATCTGGTCCGGACTCAAAGGACCGCGCGCGAGGGCCCCGGCGTTCTCCTCCACCTGCTTCACCGTGCGGAAGCCGGGAATGGGAATGGTGCGCGCGCTCCGCGCCCACAGCCAGGCAATGGCGCCCTGCGCAAGGGACCGTCCGCCGCTTTCCAGGATCTGGCGGATTGCATCGCGCTTCTGCAGCCACTCGGCATCAGGGGCCCCGCCCTTGAAATACTTCATCCATTCAGGGCTTTTCTCACCGCGCACGTCGTCGGCCGAAGGCCTCGTCTGGGCGCTGTATTTGCCCGTGAGGAGTCCCATGGCCAGGGGGCCGCGATTGATGGCGGCAAGGTCGTTCTTTTCGCACACGGCAAGCACGGCTGGATTGTCATCCAGCACATTGAGCTGGAGCTGGATGGAGGTGCATTTCGGCCCCTGGGCAAAAGCTTCGGCGCGATCCGGGAAATCGGTGCTCCAGCCGTACGCCCGGATTTTCCCTTCCTTGACCAGCGCCTCCAGGGTGTCGCGGACCGGGCCGGACTTGTCCGCTGGGTAGCCATTGTCGTGGAACTGGTACAAGTCGATGTAGTCCGTGTTGAGACGTCGGAGAGACGCCGCGCATGCCTCGCGGATATGGGCGGGAGAGGCGTCCCCGCCGCTCACCTGCCTCGTCTTTTCGTCGAAAACCGAGTTGAACTTCGTGGCGATGACAACGCTCCTGCGCCGGCCGTCCAGGGCCCGGGCGAGCACCCGTTCGCTGTGCCCCGCCCCATAGACGTCCGCGGTGTCAAAGAAGGTCACGCCCAGGTCCATGGCGCGATGCACGGCGCGGATGGATTCCTTGTCGTCCACCTGGCCCCAGCCCAGGGGCGTATCCCCGTTCCAGAAGGGACCCCCGATTGCCCAGCAGCCCATGCCCAGGGCGCTGACCTCGATACCCGATCTGCCGAGTGTGCGTGTAAGAGCCATGGGGGGAATATAATGACGCGGGCGAAATCCGGAAAAGGGATTTCTCCTTACTTTGACCGCGCATGTCGGCTATCATGGGGAGGAATTCCTGATCCAGGAGGCGCTTCATGTACGAGCTGATGTGCTTTGGCGATTCCAACACGTGGGGCTATGACCCGCGCACGGGCGAGAGGTACCCGCGATCGGTGCGCTGGACCGGAGTGCTCCAGGCATCCCTGGGAGGTGACTTCCTCGTCATAGAGGAAGGGCTCAACGGCCGCACGACGGTCTGGGAAGACCCCCTGGAAGGCGACAAAGTGGGAAAGAGGCATCTGCTGCCCTGCCTGCTGTCCCACGCGCCGCTCGACCTCGTCATCCTTCTTCTGGGGACCAATGATCTCAAGAACCGATACTCGGCACCTCCCTGCGACATCGCGGCAGGCGCGGGAGTGCTGCTGGACATCATCCTGTCGAGCGGCGCCGGGAAGGCGGGCGACGCGCCGCACATCCTTCTCCTTGCTCCCCCGCCGCTGGCAGGGACGAGCGAGACGGCATTTGGCGGGATGTTCAAGGGCGGCGCGGAAAAATCACGGGAGCTGGGCAAGCTCTACAAGGAGGCTGCCCGCCTGCACGGGTGCGCCTTCCTCGATACGGGGGCTCTCATCAGCTCGAGCGAGATCGACGGGATTCATCTGGAGGAAAAGGACCATCATGCTCTCGGGCTGGCTGTCGCGCAGGAGGTCAGGCGGCTGGCTCGCTGAGAGCTGCCGACCGCGGCGGCGATCGGGGCCGCCGGCACACGGAGGTCCGCCCTACAGCCAGGGCAGGAGTACGCGCTTTCGGTAAGCCTGGTACTCGGTCGAAAAAAGCGCGGCCAGGATCTTTTCCTCGCTTCTCGCAAATATGCGCGAAGAGACGTAGAGGACCGCACCCACCGCTGCTCCCAGCCACGTGTCCAGCACGAGCCGAGCCGCACCGCCCCTATCCGGCGGGCTCGATCACGCCGCCTTCCAGGTGGACCTCGTAGCCGCCCAGCGTCTCGGTGTGCGAGAATTGCGGCACGCGCTTTCCACCACTCGAAAGGGGAGACTGAGCCACCCCGGTCTGGTCCTGCGCGCGCGAGGATGCCGCCGCCCTCGGGTTCACGCTCAGCACCATGGTCGGATTCGAGTTCTCATTGAGCAGGATGGTATACATTGCGTCATCCCCCGGCTGGAACCCGGGCTTCCCCTGAATGGGGGTCAGGGTGTAATTGAGATAGCGATAGAAGTTCACGGGGTAGCCGGCGTATCTGTACTCGATATAGTACGAACCGGGCAGGGTCTGGTAGTAGGCTCCCTGGAAAACGCGCGTGGGAATCGAGGGGTCAGTGGCGGCAATGGATGCGGGGGCATTCGCCCAATCCAGCGCAATGAAGACGTCACCGACGGGTCCCTTGCAGCCGCTGAGCAGAAAAACAGCCGCCGACGCCAGAATGACGGCAAAGAGCAGGATGCGTTTCATGTTTCTGTCCTCCTGATAGGTACAGGAGGTGAAACCCCGCCCGCGCGATTTTCCTACACTTTCAGGTCCATTTTTCCCTGATCGCCCGAATCACGTCGTAGATCTCGAAGAAGAGCGAAACCAGCTCCGGGTCGAACTGCTTGCCGGACTGCTCCTTGATGTAGAACAGAACGCGATCCTCTTCCCAGGCATCCTTGTAGGCCCTCTTGAAGATAAGCGCGTCATAGACGTCCGCCAGGGTGACGATCCGGGCCGAGAGGGGAATCGTCGAGCCCTTTTTCCCGGGCCCGAATTGAAGATTCTTCTCGTGGATGTCTTTCACGGTCCCGGGGTAGCCTGTGCCGTCCCACTTCTCGTGGTGGTTGAGGGCGACCTCGTAGGCGAGGGTATCCCACTCCGAGGTCGGATGCTCGAAGAACTGTGCCCCATAGAGCGTGTGATACCTCATGGCGGCGAACTCTTCCTTGGTGAGCTGCTCCCTCTTCTTGAGGATTGCATCGGAAACGCCCACCTTTCCGATGTCGTGCAGCATCGAAGAAATCCTGAGGATGTCCTTGAAGTTGTTCACTTCCTCCCGGTGGACCGCGTGCGCGTCAGCCCATTTCTGGTAGAGCTCCACCGCGTACGCCCCGACGCGGCTCACATGAGGCTGGGTCTCCTCCGGGTCCCGGAGCTCGGTGGTCCTCACCATTTTGAAGACGACGTCGCGCAGCAGCAGCGCGCGCTCGATGGCGATGCCGGCATAGAAGGCGAACTGCGTGATGTAGAACTTCTGGTCCTCGGTGAACGGGATCGGGGAGCCGTGGCCGTCGAGACGGTTGATGAGCTCGAGAACCCCCACCATGTCGTTCTTGCTCGTCCGGATGGGAACGATGAGCATGGAGACCGTTCGATAGGAGGAGATCTGGTCGAAGTAGGGGTTGAATGAGAAGGGAAAGGACGAATCGATACGATACGCATCGTCGATGAGCAGGGGCTTGGAAGTGGAGGCGACGTATCCCGCGATGGAGCTCTCGTTGATGTCGATCTGGTTGTTCGTATAGATGTACTTGTTGGAAAGAAAATCCTTTCTGAAGAGCGAATCGTTCTGCACATAGCTGAACTGCAGCTTCTTCTTCTCCACCAGGAAGATGGACCCGGCGTCGGCCTCGGTCAGCGACCGTGTCTCATAGAGCAGGCTGTCCAGCAGGGTGGCGAGGTCCCTGATGTGGTGGAGCTTCTCCTGCTTTTCGAGGATCATGTTCAGTATGGAGGGATCGTCTCTACGCATGAGGGGAAGCATAGCGTCTCGCCTTCACTCTGTCACGCGGGCAAATGGTGCCCGACGTTGACACGCCCGGGCGGTTCGCCCTATCGTGAGGCGGTGACAGTCCGCTCGCCCCTGCGGGGCGAACCCGCTCCCGCGCGCCTGCGCGCCACATTCATCCTGACCATATCACTGGCGTACCTGGCCATCGGTTCCCTCACCGTGATTGCTTTTCTCCTGAGCGCGCGCGGCCTGGACTCCGCGTTCGCGGGCAGGTTCGCCGTCACGCAGGCGCTGCTGGAGAAGAACAGGGTGCTCTCCCGCATCGACCGGGAAGTCGCCCTCGCCCTCAAGCTCGCGGATGACCCGATCGTGATGCGCTGGGCAGCCGCGGAGAACGACCCGCGCGTGCGGTTCCTGGCCATGGAGCAGCTGGAAAGCTACCGGCGGGCGTTCACCGATCACAGCTACTTCATCGCCCTTGACGGATCGAAGCACTACTATATCCACAATTCCGCCTCCCCGGAGGACCGGGTCGCGCTCACCACCCTGAGCCCGGACAATGCCTCGGACAGGTGGTACTTCGACGCAATGCGCTCGGTGGAAAAGTTCGCTTTGAATGTCGACTATAACCGGCTCGATCCGCGCGGCCAAGGTGTGGATCAACGCCGTCATCCGTGATGCGCGCGGCGTGAAGATCGGATTCTGCGGCACCGGAATCGACATTACCGATTTTCTCAAGAGCGTGCTCCAGCCGGCGGACAGCAACGCCCTTACCATCCTGGTGGATGGCGGGGGGGTGATCGCGGCGCACCCGAACGTGGAGTACGTCCTTCGCAACGCGAACGCGAAGGACAACGCGGAAAAGCTCACGATCTATGCGCTCCTGGCGAGCGCCGCGGAGGGTGAGACTCTCCGCTCCGCGCTGCGGAATCTCGCGGCGGGAAGCAATGAGGTCGTCTCGCTCCCCCTGACCGTGGAAGGCAGGCGGTACCTGGCGGCTGTCTCTTTTCTTGCGAGTATCGACTGGTACAACATCGTGCTGGTCGACACGGCGCGGGTCCTGCGCTTCAGGGACCTTCTGCCGCTGGCGTTGACGATCATCGCATCCCTCCTCCTGGTACTCCTGGCGGTTGCGCTCATGCTGAGCCGCGCAGTACTGCGCCCGCTCTCCGCGCTGGCCTCCGCCTCGCGCGAGATTTCCGAGGGACGCTACGGCGTGCAGCTTCCCGTCACGCGGGCGGACGAGATCGGGCAGCTCACGCGCGCGTTCAATGCAATGAGCGCCACGGTCAAAGACACGACAGCGGGCCTGGAAACGCGCGTCGAGGAACGCACGCGGGAGCTCACGAGGTCCCACCGCGCGCTCGAGGAGTCGCAGCGTCTCATCATGGAAAGCCTTGCCTATGCGCAGCGCCTCCAGAACGGCATCCTGCCGGGCAATGACGCGCTGGCGCGCGCGCTGCCCGACCGCCTCGTGCTCTACCTGCCGCGGGATGTCGTGGGCGGGGATTTCTACCTCGTGCGAAGCTTTCCCGGCCGTCTCGTTGCGGCGGTGCTCGACTGCATGGGTCACGGCGTGCCGGGCGCCTTCATGACCATGACGGTCCACGCGGTGCTCAACCACATCCTGGACGCTGTCTGCAATGACGATCCTGCCCGCATCATTGCCGAGCTGGACAGGCTTCTCCGTGAGACCCTGCATCGGGAGGAGCCGGACGCGCGGCTCGACAGCGGGCTGGACATCGCGCTCTGCGTGTGCGCCCCGGAGAGGGGAGCCGCCACGTTCGCCGGCGCGGGCCTCCCTCTTTTCGTGTGGAACGGCCGCGAGGTGACGGAGGTGAAAGGGGACACCCGAAAGGTCGGGTACCGGCTTCCCGGCACCAGGTCCGCGAACGCGCGGCCGGGCGCTGCCTGGACGAATCATCCGGTCGGGCTCGAAGAAAAAACGGCGCTCTACCTGACCACTGACGGTTTTCTTGATCAGGCGGGCGGCGACAGGGGGTTCGGATTCGGGCGCCAGAGGTTCATCGGCATGATCGGCGCGCACGCCGCCTTGCCGATGGCGGAGCAGGAGGCGGCGTTCCGATCGGCATTGGGCGCCTATCGGGGAGCCCAGAGCCAGCGGGACGACATCACCGTGCTCGGATTCAGCCCGGGGAAGGGAGGCATTGCATGACGCCGGACCAGCTTTCACGCATCAGAGAGGAGATCACCCGGGAGGGGGTGATGATCTGCTTCAACGGGGCGTTCGTGCACAGCATCATTGAAGAGATTGGAAGCGCCCTGCGGCGCTACCTCGAGGAGGAAGAGGAGAAAAGGGGAGCCGCGCTGGACGTGTTCTCGGTGTATATCGAGCAGGCCCAGAACGTGCGCAACTATCTTGCGCGCAAGCGTTTCTCCGACGTTTCCCACACCAATGCCATCATCGTCATCGGGCGCAACAAGGACGACCGGTATGTCGTGAGCTCGGGCAACATCGTGGAGACGGGAGACGCGAAGGAGCTTGCGGCACGGCTCGAGGCGGTCAGGGCCCTGGACTCCGATGGGCTGCGCAAGCTCTTCAAGGCGCGCCTGCGCGCGGAAACGCGGGACAGCAACGGCGGCGCCGGAATGGGTCTCATCGAGATTGCGCGCCGCTGTACGGAGCCCCTCCAGTATGCGTTTCACGCGGTGGATGAAGGCCACAGCTTCTTCTGCCTGACGGCGGTCGTGTGAGGGGGGAATGATGGAGCTGAATATCGCACGCACGACCTCGACGCCTGAAATCCGTTTCGATCCTGTCACCGGTACACTGGCCGTGACCGGCGAGTCCTACCCGGAGAACTCGTTCGATTTCTATGCACCGGTACTGGACTGGCTTGCCGTCAACCTCGCCATGATGAGCGGCTTGAGGCTCGAGGTATCGGTCACCTACATGAACTCCAGCAGCATCAAGTGCATGCTCGATATCCTGGACGCGCTGGAAGCGGCTCACGCCCAGGGGAAAGGCGTTTCTGTTGTGTGGAACTACGAAAAAGACAATCCCCGGGCGCTCGACCTTGCCGAGGAGTTTCGATCCGAGGTCACCATCCCCTTTGTGGTGAACGCAATCGAAAGCTGAGAGAGAAATGACGGGGCGGTTTCGCGGGACGGAGGATCGGGACGCGGCGACACGCCATGCCGAGCGGGTGCTCGCGGACACCGGCGCCCGCACCACGGTTCCGGCGCCGGAGTACAAATCGCTGCTGGGAAAGTACCGCGCGCTGCTGGGCAAGTTTCACAAGGTGATGAGCATCAGCGACGGGTACAGCGCCGAGCTGAAGAGGGTAATGGCGCAACTGGACCAGCTGCGTTCCCTCGCCCTGCCCATCTGCATGTTCTGCAAGAAGATCCGCGTCGACAATGACTACTGGCAGCAGATCGAAGGCTACTTCGTTTCGCACCTCGACGTTGCCTTCAGCCATGGCATCTGCCCCGACTGCATGGAGGAACGGTATGGCTCCCTGATCTCCTCCCCGGAGGTCAAGGCACGGATCGCCGGAGACGTACGCGCCCTCGCGCAGCGCGATGAACCCGGGAAAGTCCCGGAAGTGGATGAAACGGTCCGCGCGGCGGAAGACATCCTTGCGTACGCGGACGCCTCGCCGGCACGGCTGCGCGGCGGTCTGCGGAAGCTGGTGGACCGTTATCGCCGACTTCTGCGGCGCATGGGAAAGATCCTTCTGATCAGCGACGGCTACCAGGCGCGCCTCATGGACCTGAACACCCGCCTGAGCCTGCTCGCGCACACGGACAGCCTCACCGGGCTCGCCAACCGCCACGCCGCCATGGAGAAGCTCGGGGCGGAGAGGAGCCGCGCCGAGCGCCACGGCGGAGTGTTCTCGGTCGCGATTGCGGACGTCGACGATTTCAAGAGGGTGAACGACGCGCACGGGCACGAGGCGGGAGACCGGCTGCTCGCTGCCCTGGGGCATGTCCTGCGTTCCACCATCCGCCGGGAGGACACGTGCGCCCGATGGGGCGGGGAGGAGTTCCTCTTCCTGCTGCCGGAAACAGGCCCGGGTGCGGCGGACAGCCTTGTCAGGAAGCTCGTTGCGGCCGTGCGGGCGCTCGAAGTCCCCTATCGAAACGCCATCCTGCGTTGCACGCTCAGCGCGGGCTGCGTCTCCTCCCGCCTGGACCGAAGCGTGGACGACCTTCTGCGGGAGGCCGATGCGGCACTCTATGAGGCAAAACGCCTCGGGAAAGACAGGGTGGTCTCAGCAGCAGGGGGCGCCCCCTCGGGCTGATTGAGAATGCCCCGCGCCCCAGGAAATCCGCGGCATACCGCGGCGCTCAGGCTCCCGGCCGGTCCTGCGCCGTCGGCCTTCCCAGGATGAATCGGACGGACTCGACCACGAACGCGATCAGGGACACGCCAATGCCGATCGTGAGCAGCACCTTCAGCAGCGTGTTCAGCCAGGCCCCGACCAGGTGAGAGAAGTCCATCGGAAAGACGATGAAGAACACGATGGCCGACAGCAGCCCGGCCGCGGCGAAAAGCGCCCGCATGAGCGTCTGCAGCCTCGGCGGGTGGGAGAACGCAAGGACCAGATTTCCGACTATCTGCACACCGAGTGAAATGTTGGCAGCCCAGAGGATGTCCACCCAGCTCTCCAGAATGACCCCCTGCGTCCACTGCCTCCAGAGCAGCAGCGTGTTCATGAAGACACAGGCGATGATGTTGAAGATGACCGCGGCGACGAAGTCTCCCGTTTTCTTTTCTTTCATCCGGCCATGGTAATTGCGGCGCCTTCCCAGTGACAAGAGGCCCCTGCGGAAGCCGCGACACTGGACGATCGGGCGAAGTGGTGTACAATCACATGCATGAACAAACAACTTACGATCCTGTTGGCGCTTCTTGTCCTGGTGCTCGCACCTTTCGGTCTCTTCGCCGAAAGCTTCGACGCGCTGCTTCCCCTGATGGTCGATCTGCCCGGTTGGGAAGCGGAGAAGGCGGACGGTGCGGACATGAGCGCTTCCGGCGTGCGCGCCATCACGGCATATCGAAGCTACGCGAGCGGGAAGCGCACGTTCGAGGCCACGATCCTGATCGGCATGCAGGCGGCCGCGGCCTGGATGCCCAACTACCAGGAGGGCTACAAGATGGAGACCCCGGAAGGGGTGTTGGAGGTCAAGAAGATCAATGGCTTCCTCGTGTTCTACATTTTCGAGCAGGAGGGAGGGTCGGGAGGAATAATCGTTCTGCTCCAGGACGCCAAGAGCAAGGCCGACCTCCAGTCCGTGTTTTCCGTCTCGTTCGCAGGCCTCTCCCGGGAGGAAGCTCTCCAGATGGCCCAACGCTTCAGCTGGCAGAAAATGAAAGAGCAGGTGGCGAGGATCAAGTAGGCGGGCTTTCCGCTTCGCGATTCCCGCGTGTCCAATTCCTGTTGGAAACGCTCCGGCAAATTACTATTTTGATGGCAGGAGCGGATAGTGAACAGGATGCAGACATGTTGAAGAGCGGGAGTCCCGGCGAGCGATTCCGCCGCGCGCTGGATGAAGAAAGGCCGCTGCAGATTGTGGGCGCTCCCAATGCCCTGGTGGCGCTCATGGCCGAACGGACCGGCTACCGCGCAATCTACCTCTCCGGCGCGGGGGTGGCAAACCTTTCCTACGGGCTGCCGGACCTCGCGGTCACCACGTTGGACAACGTGCTGGAGGATGCCCGGCGTCTCACCGGCGCCGTGAGCCTGCCGCTGCTCGTGGATGTGGACACCGGTTTCGGCGCGGAGCTCATGATCGGCCGGACCGTGCGGGAGATGATCCGGGCCGGGGTTGCCGCGATTCACATGGAAGACCAGGTGGCCGACAAGCGCTGCGGCCACCGCCCCGGCAAGGCGCTCGTGAGTCTGCAGGAGATGGTGGACAGGATCGAGGCTGCCGTCGATGCCCGAAGCGACCCGCGCTTTGTCGTCATGGCGCGCACGGACGCGGTCGCGGTGGAGGGGACGGAGCAGGCCCTCGAGCGCGCGGTGGCGTATGCCCGGGCAGGGGCCGACATGATTTTCCCGGAAGCGCTCGGTGACCTGGAACAGTACCGCGCATTCAAGGCGGCGACCGGCCGGCCCGTGCTGGCCAACCTTACCGAGTTCGGTCTCACACCCGCGTTCACCACCGTCGAGCTCGCTTCCGCCGGTGTGGACATGGCATTGTACCCTCTGTCGGCGAGCCGGGCCATGAACCGGGCCGCGCTTCGGGTGCTGACCGCGATACGGGACCAGGGATCTCAGGCAGAGGTGGTGCCGGAGATGCAGACCCGCAAAGAGTTGTATGAGCTCCTCGGCTACGAAGAGCTCGAACGGAAGCAAAAACATGGCTGAGGACAGCAAGAATCCGGCGACCGAATACGATCGCAAATTCGCGGACGTGAAGAAGGTGGGCGGGCTGGCCGGCATCGTGGCCGCGGACTCGGCCATCTGCACCGTGGGCATCGAGGGCCGGGGCCTGAGCTACCGGGGCTACTCCATCGAAGACCTTGCCGCTTACGGCAGCTTCGAAGAGGTGGCGTGGCTTCTCCTGCGGGGGGAGCTGCCCACCGTGGGCGAGCTTGCGGACTACCGCCGCACGCTGCGGACAATGCGCCGGCTCCCCCCGGACCTGGCGCGGCTCCTGGAGCAGATTCCGCCCGGGGACAGCATGATGGGCATCCTGCGCACCGCGGTCTCCTTGTTGGGAAACGTGGAGCCGGAGCGCAGGAACGGAGATTCCCTGGCGCTCGCCGACCGGCTGCTGGCCATCCTGCCGTCCATCGTGCTCGCGCGCGAAGGCAAAGAGCTGCCGGACGGCGAGGAGAGCCTGGCCGGCTATTTCCTGCGCGGCCTGCACGGCCGCTCCGCCCCGGATGACCTGCGCCGGTGCCTCGATGTCTCTTTGATACTCTACGCGGAGCACGAGTTCAACGCGTCGACCTTCGCCGCGCGCATCATCACCAGCACCCTGTCCGACGTGCATTCCGCCGTGGCCGGCGCCATCGGCGCCCTGGCCGGACCTCTGCACGGCGGCGCGAACGAAGAGGCAATGAAGCTGATCGAGGCCTACGCCGATCCCGATGACGCGGAGCGTGGAATCCAGGAACGGCTGGAACGCAAGGAAAAGATCATGGGTTTCGGGCACCGCATCTACACGGTCTCGGATCCCCGCTCCATCGTCATCAAGAAATGGGCGCTCAGGCTGGCGAGGAGCGAGCGAGCAGAAGAGGCTCTACGCCGTTGCCGAACGGATCGAAAAGGTGATGTGGGAAGAGAAGAAGCTGTTCCCCAACCTGGACTTCTACAGCGCGCTGGCCTACCGGTTCTGCGGTATCCCGACCGAGCTGTATACGCCGATGTTCGTGCTCGCGCGCATAAGCGGCTGGATGGCCCACATCATCGAGCAGAGGTCGAACAACAAGCTCATCCGGCCGATCAGCAGGTACACGGGCCCGGATCCCCGGGTGTACGTCCCACTGGTTGCGGAAGAAAAAGGATGAGCAGCCCCGACGGGCTGCGGGGAGGCGGGGCCGCAGACATGCTGCTGGCCGATATCGCCGCCTACGTCGTCGATTTTCCCATCCTGAGCGAGCCTGCTCTTGACGCCGCCTCCTGGAGCCTGGCGGACAGCCTCGGCTGCGCCATGCTGGCCCTCCAGTTCCCCGAATGCCGGCGGAGGCTGGGCCCGCTGGTGGAAGGCGCAGACACTGTCACCCGGCTGCCGCGTGCCGGGCACCCGCTTCGAGCTGGACCCTGTGCAGGCCGCGTTCAACATCGGCACCATGATCCGATGGCTGGACTACAACGACACCTGGCTTGCGGCGGAGTGGGGTCACCCGTCCGACAACCTCGGCGGCCTGCTTGCCGTCGCGGACTGGTGGAGCCGAAGGTCCGGGGCAGGGGAGCCGGTCACTCTGCGGCGGCTCCTCGAGGCGCAGATCAAGGCGTACGAGATCCAGGGCATACTGGCCCTCGAAAACGCCTTCAACCGTGTGGGCCTGGATCACGTCATCCTGGTCAAGGTGGCGACCGCGGCCACGGCGGCGTGGCTGATGGGCGGCGACCGTCAGCGGATTGTAGATGTCCTTTCCAATGCGTGGATCGACGTCGGTCCGCTGCGCACGTACCGGCACGCGCCGAACACCGGGGCGCGCAAGTCCTGGGCCGCCGGTGATGCTACCGCCCGCGGGGTGCGCCTTGCCCTCATGGGCATGGCAGGCGAGCCGGGCTACGCCACCGCGCTCTCCGCGCCCCGCTGGGGATTCCAGGAGGCGGTCTTCGGAGGCCAGCCCCTGCGCGTCGGCAGACCGTTCGGCTCGTACGTGGCGGAGAATATCCTTTTCAAGATCTCGTTCCCTGCCGAGTTCCACGCCCAGACGGCGGTGGAGGCCGGCCTGGCCCTGCACGGACGGGTGAAGGACAGGCTGGAGCGGATCCGCCGGATACGCATTCGCACGCAGGAGTCGGCAATGCGGATCATCGACAAGCAGGGTCCCCTGCACAATCCCGCCGACCGCGACCACTGCCTCCAATACGCGGTTGCGGTCGCGCTCATCCACGGTGAGCTGCGCGCCGAGCACTACGAGGAGGAAGCGTCGCGCGATCCACGAATCGACCGGCTGCGCGCGCGTACGTCAGTGGAGGAGGACCGCCGGTACAGCGCCGACTACCTGGATCCCGAGAAGCGCTCGATTGCCAACTCTCTCCAGGTCTTTTTCGATGATGGAACCGCGACGGAAGAGGTCGCAGTGGAGTACCCCATCGGCCATCGCCGGAGACGGGCCGAAGGTCTGCCTCTCCTGTTTTCCAAGCTGCGGGAAAACCTTTCCGGCCAGCTTCCGCCGGATCGAGTCGACGCAATCCTCCGCGTGTGCGAGGACAGGAAGCGGCTCGAGGAACTGGCTGTGCCCGAGCTGATCGAGCTTTTCCTTCGTGCATGAAAAACTGACCGGCCTGATCGAGCTGCTCTCCGCGCGCGCCGACGAAAGCGGCGACTGGTCCATTTCATCGGAGGAAGTCGCGGATATCCTCGGGATCGATCAGGTCCCCTTCTGGCGGGCCGTCCACGAGACCCGGGACCGTATCGCCTTCGCCGATGCGATCGACGGCTGGAGCGCGGACAGCGTGGGCGATCTGGTGACCGTGCTGGAGCGCCTGCTCGGCGCCGGGCCCGAGGAGACAATGGCCCGGGCCGGCCTTTTCGTGCCGCATCCGCGCGGCATCGAGCTGACGGAAGAGCTCCTGTTCCGCGCGCGGCACCTGTGCGCCGCGCACGAGGTGCGCGTGGATGAGCTCGCCGCGATGCTGCGCTACACGGGGACCGTGCGCGGGGCAATCGAGATCTATCTCGATACTCATGTGGATCTCGAGGCGCTCCTCGACGGCTGCGCCGAGTCTTTCCGGGTTCTGCAGGGGATGCCGGCAGCCGGCCGGGCAACCGCCCGAAGGTACCTTCAGAGAATGTTCGCCCGGCATGTCCTGGACCGTCGGGCGCTGCTCACCGGCCTCGAGGAAAGACTCAGGCTCGCCGCGGCGCAGCTCGGATTCATCGACGCGGAGGACCGGGCCCGCGCAGGTGACGAACCTGATTCGGGGGCTCGACAGGGCACCTCCCGGCATGCATGGGCGAGGAAGGTGATGGGTTTCACCGGTCAGGCCGTCACGCCGGACGCCCTGCGCGCGCGCTATCGCCAGCTGATGATGCGCCACCATCCCGACGTGGATCCCGCAGGCCTGGAACGCTGCAAGGACGTCAACGTCGCATACTCACTTCTCATCGCCGAGGCCTCTCCGCGGTCTTGAAATACGGACCCAGTGTAACAAATGTTAAGCTGATTTGTTTTGGTATTTATAAAAGAAGGTCACATTGCATAGAAGTGCGGCTGGCGCGCCTATCTTGAAGGCTCGGACGGGGTCCGCGCCCTGGCAAAGAGAGACACATGTACACCCCGTTCTGACACCCCCTCCGCGTCGCCCCACTCGCCGAGATTGCTGCGAGCCAAGGATGTGGGGTCCATGAGAAAAATCTTCACGTGCGGAATCGCGGTTCTCGTTCTTCTCCTGGCCGCGGGTTGCCCTAGTCCGGACGGGACGCCCGGTCCCGGGCCGTCAGAGCACAAAGCCTCCATAAAAGGCACGGTGTTCGATACCGTGACCGGCGAGCCTGTTGCCGGGGTGACCGTGGGATTTGCCGGCGCACGCGCCGGCACCGATGCCGCGGGAAGATTCGCACTGGACCTGGGCACAGGCACGGGCACGGTCAACGGATCATGGAGCATGCACAAGGAAGGCTACCAGTTCAGCTATCTCCAGGAAGTGTCCGTTGACGCAAGCCGTGACTGGGAAATAAGTGTCCCGACCCGGCGATGCAACCGCTCCGCCTACAGTGATCGCGCATCCGTGTTCGGAAAGGTCTATTCCTCTCCCGGCGTCGAGATCGCCCTGGGCTCGAAGGTCACCGCGTACCTGTTCAGCGCAAGCGGCGCCTTCAACGCGTACTCAAACCTGCCGTATGACGGTCAATACGCGTTCTCCACCCCGATTTCCTGCGCGGACTGCCTTCTCGTGGCGCTCGTGGAGCCGGTGGGAGGCGTGGCTTTCGTTGCCATGGTCCAGGGAGTCGACCTGACAGGGCTCGCGCCGGTGAGGCAGGATGTGACAGCTCCCGAGTCGGGGTACACGGACGTCCTGATCACTCCCTCCCGCGCGGGCAACCTGGCCAGCTGCTCTTTTGTCACGAAGTACGGCCTGGTCCCGGCTTTTTTTTCCGCTCCTGTGCCGACCATGAGCTGGCGGTTCACCACGGCTGCTCCTGTTTCTGTCGGCATGTTCAATCCTTTTGCCTGGAACAAGGCAGTGTGGACTCAAATTGAAGAAGATCCCGGCTTTGGCGGCCTGCCCTCCCACGTCAAGGAATTCATCAGCATCTCCGCGCCGGGTGACTTCTCAAGTTCCGTTGTCCTCCCTGCGCCCGATCATGGTCTGGGTCCGACAGGGTGTGGGGAACCGGAAAGCCTTGCCTACGCAGACGGAGTTCTTTCTCTCAACGCCGTTGCCGGTGCCCGGTTCTACGCATACACCATGCGGGCGAGCTCGGCGGCAGGGGACATACTGGGCACGGTTGTCACCCGGAACTCCGCCGCGGTGCTGCCGGGCTGGCTCCTGAAGATCATGAGTGACCGGACCGTGCACATGTGTTTCGACGTCCTGGACTGCGCCGCAGTACCGCAGGATCCGCTGCACGCCGGCGCCCAGTCATCGACTCCGATTGCCGTGGGACGGGTGCGGGGGAACGGCACCAGCCTCTCCTACGAGAAGCTGCTCTGCATCCCCGCCGCCGGATCGGCGGTCATTGGACTGGAATGATCCAGGGCAGAGGCCACTTTTCTGGAGATTCGTTGTCGGGCTTCGGCCCGAATTGAAACCTGTTCGAGGAGGTCGTGTATGAAAGTGAAGTTGCTCATTCTCGGGCTCCTGCTCACGATTGTGCTTCTCGGCTGCCCGACGCCACAGATGGGCACGGGTCCCGGGACGCTGGGCGGAAAGGAGCGGACCGGCACGGTGACGCTGGCCCTGCCCAGGATCTCATCGTACCTGGCCCAGGCATTTGGCGTCTCACCCTCCCTCGTCTCGGCAGCTCCAAAGGCGCTCTTGATCATCAATCGCGTGGAGCTGAGTCTCTGGCTGAGCGGGGAAGAGATAGAAACCCTGGAGGTCAGCCCGAACACCGGGCCGAACATGATTCAGCCGATCGAATGGAGCGTCCCTTCCGCGGCCGGGTACACGGTGACGGCGAAGATCTTCAACACCAGCGTGGACGCCGCCACTCCCCTGCTCTATGGGACTTCCGATCCCTTTGACGTGTCCGCAGGTGGGACCACGAATGTGACGATCCGCCCCGTGCCCCATCCCCCCATCACGCTGGCGCCCATCACGGTACCTGCCGGTGGAGTTGCCAGCACGACACTGGCGTCCTGCTACGTCACGGGGCCGGTGGAGGCACCGGAGTATGGATGGCGCGACGAGCGCTGGTTTGCCATCGATACCTCCCTCTATTCCGCCATCCGCGTGAGCGCCGATCCGGACGCATCGAGCGCGGTGTACATGACGGTTGCGGACCAGACGGGCAAGATCCGGGCCCATGCGCTGAGCGGCGCCATGGGCAATATGGGCCCTGCCTACTGGAACTATGGCGGGGCGGCCACACTCGGCGTTCTCACGGGCGGGAGTACGTGCTACGTGGGGCTGGTCACTCTGTCGAGCACTGGCTCTTCGGTGAACAGCAGCGTCGACGTCAGCTTCTCTCCCGATGACGGATGACCCTTACGAGGAGAACGACACGATCGGAACGGCCGTGAATGTGCCCAAGACCACGGTGATCAATGGGATCGATCTGGACAGCCCAACGTACACCTGGCCGGGAGGGGGGGGAGACTGGTACAAGTTCACGCTCACCGGAGCGGATGACCCCAACGTCACGATTGTGCTCGAGTTCGACATGGACGTGAGCGACTTCGTACTGGGACTGTATTGGTATGTCGGCGCGGATGTGAACAGGTTGGAAGAATCCGATACTTCAGTCCTGTCCGGCCCCACGAACCCGGCAGCCAAGGAAAAGGAACAGATCGCCAGAACACTTGATCCGGGAGTCTATTACCTGTGGGTGCAGGCGCGCAACCAGTGGGCCAGCGGCAACAGTTATCGGCTCCAGTGGGTGGCGGGCAACGGGACCATCACGATCGGACTGGAATAGGCGGGGAGGGCACCTCCGGTTGATTTGACCGCGACGCGCGCCTTGTGCCGGGCAAAGGTCGAGGCGCGCGCTCATGTCGCGGCGGTCACGATCCTGTTCTTTCCGCCGCGCTTGGCCTCGTACAGCAGGGAGTCTGCCGCGCCGATGAGCTCTTCCGGCTGTGAGCCGTTCTCCGGGCCGACCGCGACGCCCATGCTGACTGTCACCTGGACGCAGGGAAACGACGAGCCTTGAAGGAACTCACGGGCGGCAATGGCCGCGCGGATGCGCTCCGCCACCACCACCGCGCCTTCCCGACCGGTGTAAGGCAGCACGACGACGAACTCCTCCCCCCCGTATCGGGCGGGGAGGTCGATCTCACGGATGCAGCTCCTGATCCTCCCTGCCAGCTCGCCCAGGATGTGGTCTCCTGCCAGGTGTCCGAGCGAATCGTTCATGGACTTGAAATCATCGATATCCATGAGCACGAGCGAGGTGGGGTGGCTCTGACGGAGTGAGCGTTTCAACTCGAGGATGAGGAACCGCTTGAAGTAGCCCTGGTTGAAAAGCCCGGTGAGAGCGTCGTTGGCGGAAGCGCTGAGCGCCGAGCGGTAGCGCGCGCGAAGCGATTCCAGCTCGCCCTTCTGCTTCAGGAGCCGGCCGACCCGGGCCAGGATCTCCCTCGCGTCCACGGGGGGCATCATGATGTCATCCGCTCCGCTGGACAGGAAGCGGACCCTGCTTTCGGGATCGTTTTCCGGGTCCAGGACCACGAGCGGAGTGAACCGCGTCTCCTCCCGCTGCTTCAGCTGCCGGGAGATTTCGAGGGCCTCCGCGCCGCGGCCCTCCGCGTCGAGTATGATCAGTGAAGCCCCCGCCAGGCTCTCGTCGCGGGCCACGTCTTCCACGCGCCCGGCGGCCCGCACATCAAAACCTCTTGCGGCGAGCAGGGCGCGGAGGCCTTCCAGCCCGCCGTTCGCCGAAGAAAGCAGGATGCGCGGCGCTTGCCCCGAAGCGGCGAAACCCGTCTCCCCTTCCGGGACAGTCCTGTCACCGGACATCGATCTGGACCGGAGTTGTTCCCTGTATTGCTTCAGCCGGAGGATCGAGGAAATGCGGACAAGAAGCTCCGCCTGATCCACGGGCTTGGAAAGAAACTCGTCGGCTCCCGCCTCCAGACCGACTGCCTTGTCGTGCGCATCGAAGAGAGCAGTCACCAGGACTATCGGGATCTGCAGGGTACGGGCGTCGCCTTTCAGTCGGCGCGTCACCTCGTAGCCGTCCAGATCCGGCATCCGCACGTCGAGCAGAACCAGGTCCGGGTATTCCTCGACGGCCTTTCTGATGGCCTCTTCGCCGCTGAACGCCTTGATGACCTCGTAGCCTTTGCTGCGCAGGCCCAGGGCGAGCGAATCGACGATCATCGGCTCGTCGTCCACCACGAGCACGCGCGCGGTCCCCGCGGGCGCGTACGCGGTCGGCGTGTCGACCAGGCGGCCCACCGTCTCAAGGAAGGAGCTGCTGGCGATCGGCCGGGTGATGTAGGCGTCGCACCCGGCCCGGATGGCCTCCTGCCGCAGGTCCTTCGTATCCGGGGTCACCGCGATCACCGGCAGCGCGCGCAGGCCGGGGTCTTCCTTGATGACCTGGATCGTTCGCAGGCCGCCCATTTCGGGAAGACGCACGTCCACGATCACGCAATCAGGCGCGTACTCGCGCGCGGCACGAACGCCGTCCTCCGCGTCTGCCGCTTCCACGGTCAGATAGCCTCCCAGCGTGAGCAGTGTGCGCAGGAGCTTTGTGTTCAGCGGCTCATGTTCGATGACGAGCACCGTCCTGTTGGCCATGGCCACCACTATAGCGCATGCCGGCCCGCAACGGAAGCGCACCGCGGCGTGGAGTACCGCTCTGGCCGCCTGGTGCGGACTCCGTCCGCTGCGGGCGCCGCGGTACTCCGCGGATTCGTGGCGCCGCGCTCTTACGTGCGCGGCCGCCGGGAGACGGCGTAGGCGGTGAGTGCCTCCCTGCGCGTGAATGCCATGCGGCCGCAGCCTTCCGCGACGGCGGCGATCATGCTTCCGGGTAACGCGTCCAGGAAGCCTCGCGGCGTCAGCGCGCCATCGAAAACATGGCGGGCCTCGTCCAGGTGAGCGCGCACCCCGTCCGTGCCGAGGTGCAGGTAGATGAAGAGGGAAAGGGGGGAGTTCTGCAGGTCGAAGCGGGAGGCGCTTGCCCTGCCGTTCGCCAGCAGGTCGCGCAGCGTCGGGTCGAGCGGCAGGTCCGCCGAGGGGCGGTATGCGGGCAGATAGTCGTCCAGCTTGCTCCCTTTCTGCCGCGCGTCGAGGTCCCCCATGAAGAGAGCCACAGGCGCGTCGCCGCCGCTGATCTCCGCGAGCGCCTCGAGAATAGCCGCGGTCAAGAGCTTGATTCCGAGGTACCCGCGGGCCGTGATCACGTTTCTCTCGCCCCGCTTTTCCATCCGCCTGTATTCCTCCGCGGGCGGCGTGTCCCGATATCGGCCGAAGATCGTGCGGGGGTCCAGCGTCCGCAGGAAGCCTTCCATTCCCTGGAGGGCGACCCGATAGCTTCTGATGGAATATACACCCTGTGTCCGCAGGGACGGATTGGACTCCGGCAGCAGTTTCCAGGTATTGTCGAGGAACCGGGTCACCTCTTTCTCACCGAAGTTCGCCACGTCGCGGTTCGCGAAGCTCACGGCCCATCGTACCCCTTGCCGGATCCTCTCACGCGTGAGCCCTAGGCCGATTGCACGGTTCGCGTCATCGAGGCGCAGCTCGAGATGCTCGGCAGGGGTCACGCCATCCGCGCCGGGCATCCGAAACGGGATCGTTGCCTCGATGCACGCGGTGGAAAGGATGAGGTCTTCTTCCCGGACAGCGGCCCCGAGCTTTCTGTTCATGACCAGCGCGCTCAGGAACTCGTTCATGCCGCCGAACGGCTCCAGTTTCTGACCCGGCTGAAAACCGAACACCGCGAGGGAGAGGGCAAGCTGCCGATCTCCGGCCTCCGTGACCGGCCGAAGGTACAGCGCGCCATTCCTGATTTCGATGCTCGACTCCACCGCTTCGGCGATCTGGGGGATGAATCCATGGTCGACGTGGTAATAGACGAGGTCATGAAACAGGGCGGCCAGCGTCGTGTAAGGATTCCCGGTTTCGACCAGATCGAACACGTGCTCGGGAGTGTGGAAGCTCCGCGCCTGGGCGGTCATCGCCTGGTTGATGATGATGCCGGTGCGCTCGACCTCCGGGAGGGGCATGCGGGCGCCCAGTTCCTCGAGCGCGGTGCGCAGCAGATGGATGGAGCGGTGAATCGTTCCGGCGGGCAGCCGCAGAACGGCCCGGGGCTTCCGCTTCGTCTTCGGGGAGTTTGTTTTCATTCGTTTCACATTGTGAAACGTACTCCCCGGAATGACCATCGAGCAAGCAGGAAATGGGGCGAAGTTAATCCGCGGAATACCGCGGCGCACTCAATCCACGGACTACCGTGGCGCACTTAATCCACGGAATACCGTGGCGCTCGGTCTACGGTCAGGCGGGATCTCTCCGCGGCTGCCGCTGCCTGTATGCATCCGGAGGCACACCGACAACAGCCTTGAAATCACGAATGAAGTGGGCCTGGTCGAAGTATCCCATTTCCAGTGCGAGCTCGCCGCAGGTGAGGCGGGGGTCGCGCGCGAGGCGTTCAGCGGACTCCTGGAGGCGGATGCGGCGAATGACCTCCTTGGGGCCTATGCCCACCTCCCGTCGGAAGAGCCGCTGCAGCGCCCGTACATCGATGCCCGCCCGCATGGCCGCGTGCGCCACGGTGAGAATGGAGCGATCGCTCATGATGCGCTCGGCTGCGAGTGTCGACAGGGAGGGGACCTCGGAGAATCGGGAAGCCGAGGCGCGGCGTTGACGGCGCCAGAACGAGTCTGCAAGAGCCGCCCGATCCTCGTCGCGGGAAGCAGCGGCCATGGCCTGGGCCCATAGCCGTCCGTCGCTCCCGAACACCTCGGAAAAAGGTATTGATCTGCCCGTCAGGTCGCTGACCGGCCTGCCGAAGTACGGAAAGAATCCCCCCGGCCGGAACTTGATTCCGAAGACTCGTCCCCTGCCTGCGATGGTTTTCACGAAAGTGCGCGCGGGTACTCCGTACAGGAAAGCGCCTTCCGGCTCTATGGCCACATTGACGCTCGCGTGGGACAGGTTGGTTTGTCGGTGCTCCTGTCCCTCGGGCAGGTCCCACTCGACGATCCAGTAGCCTTCGATCCACGCCTGCAGGTCGGAAGCAGGCGCATGCCGGTGCAGGATGAACCGGGTGAGCGCCGAAGAGAAATCGAGGATACCCTTTGACGGATCACGGGGGGTCACGCGCATAGGCATGAAAATACAATCGTTTGCGGCGGGTGGGAACTCCGGCAGAGTTTTACGATTCTTTTACACGTTTTTTTCCCGCAGATGGCAACTGGATGGCAGAGCAGGGATAGGCTCCATTGCGAAAGGAGCCTACCATGAACGAATTTCACATCAGCGTACGAGATAATGCCGCGGGGTACCGTGGACGCAACAATTCCGCGGGATACTGTGGACGCAGCAATTCCACGGGATACCGTGGACGCGTGATCCTGGTCGCCCTCGCCCTGCTTCTCGCGTCCGCCGGTCTTGCGGTCGGAGAAGACCGGATCCAGCTCGCGATTCTCCTGGACACGAGCAATTCCATGGACGGCCTCATCGGGCAGGCGAAAAGCCAGCTCTGGAAAGTGGTGAATGAGCTGGCGCGCGCCAGGAGGAACGGCAAGGCCCCCGTGCTTGAAGTGGCGCTCTTCGAATACGGGAATGACGGGCTCGCGGGGTCTGAAGGGTATCTCCGCATGGTGTCCGACCTGACCACGGACCTCGACAGGATTTCCGAGGAGCTGTTTCAGCTCACCACGGATGGGGGAAGCGAATACTGCGGGATGGTCATCGACAGGGCGGCGGAGAAGCTTTCGTGGAGCCGCGCCAGGGATGTCCTGAAAGTTATCTACATCGCCGGCAACGAGCCATTCACGCAGGGACCGGTTCCCTATGCGGCATCCTGCGCCCGGGCGATCAAGAAGGGCATTGTCGTCAACACGATCTTCTGCGGCAGCTTCGACGAAGGGGTCGCGACATTCTGGAAAGACGGCGCTGACCGGGCCGACGGCAGGTACATGAGCATCGACCAGAACGAAGTGGCGGCCGCGATCGATACACCGTTCGACAAGGACATCGTCAACCTCGGGAACGAGCTCAACCGGACGTACATCGGCTATGGAAGCAGGGGTGCAGCGCTGAAAGGCCGGCAGGAGGTGCAGGACGCCAACGCCGCTTCAATGGGACAGGAAGCAACCGTGCAGCGATCGGTAGCCAAAGCCCAGGGCGCGTACGCGAACTCCGGCTGGGACCTCGTGGACGCGGTGACGAGCAGGCACGTCAGCCTCGGAGCGCTGAAGGACGAAGAGCTGCCTCCGGAAATGAAGAAAATGACCCTCGCGCAGAAAGAGCAATACGTGCGGGACCTGACGAAACGAAGGACGGAGCTCCAATCGAAGATCAACACGGAGAATGAAAAAAGGCGGGCCTGGCTGGCTGCCGCGACAAAGAACACGGCGGAGAAGAGCACGCTGGACGTGGCGATCCTCGGCTCGGTGCGGGAGCAGGCTGAGAAGATGGGTTTCTCGATCAGGTAGAATCGGACCGGGGGGCGGCGGCGTTTGGCCGCCGCCCCTTCATTGACAGCGCTGCCTGCGCTCTGCTAAGATTGTTGATCCAGGCTGCGCAATGAAGGAACTCCGCATGGTCCTGCGCCCGCTGCTGATCGGGGCGCTTCTCCTTACCAGGTACATCGCCGCTGCGGAGGCCCCTGAGCTGATGCCGTCAGTCATCATTGTCAGCTCCTATCACCAGGGGTTCGCCTGGTCTGACGAAGAGCTGCGTGGCCTGCTCGCCCGGCTGCGGGAAGTCTACCCGGGAATCGATCCCCCCGTCGAACATCTGGATACCAAGCGTTTCTCTTCGCCCTCCTACATGGCGTTCATGAAGGACAAGTTGAAGCGTAAGTATGACGGCAGTCCCGTGGACCTGGTGGTCGCGCTGGATAATCCTGCGCTGGACATGCTGATGCGCTATCGCTCCGAGTTGTTCCCCCGCGCGCCGATAGTCTTCGCGGGAGTGAGCGATTTCTCGCCCGCCATGCTCCCCGCGGGAGCACGCACGACCGGAGTCGCGGAGATCTCCGATGTGGCAGGAACTCTCCGGCTGGCTTTGCATCTCTTCCCGCTGGCGCGTCAGGTGCTCCTCGTAAACGACTACAGCGTGAGCGGCCGCGCCGTCCAGCACGAAGCGGAGGTTGCATCCGTCGAGTTTCGAAAGAGGGTGAGTTTCCGTTCACTCCCTCCCTCCACTTTCGAAGAGGCGGCAAAAGCCATTGCGGACCTGCCCTCCGATGCCGTCGTCCTGCTGCTTTCGTACTCGACGGACCGCAGCGGCCGGACCTACTCGCTGGCAGAGACCACGAGAATTTTCGTGGAAGGAGCCACTGTTCCCGTGTTCGGCGCTCATGAGACCAGGCTCGGCTACGGGATCGTGGGGGGGAGCCTGCTGCAGGGGTCCCGGCACGGCAGGAGGGCGGGGGACATCGCGCTCCGTGTCCTGGGAGGCGCGGACCCCTCCCGGATCCCCGTGGACTTCACCGGGACCTCCCTGGCCATGTTCGACTACAAGCAGCTCGCAAGGTTTCACGTGCCCCTGCGGCTTCTGCCCGGCGGAAGCGTAGTCGTCAACAGGCCGGAAACGGTGTTCAGGAAATACCCGGCCTTTTCCCTCATCACATCCGGGGCAGTCGCCGTTCTCATCCTGCTTGTCGTGCTGCTGGCCTCGGCGAATCTCCGGCGCAGGCGCGCGGAGGGAGGATTGCGACGCAGCGAGGCGAACCTGACTGCGCTGATAGAGAATACCGAGGACCTCATCGCCTCCCGGGATGCGCAGGGCAGGCTGGTGGCATTCAACGCGTCGTTCGCGCGGACAGTCAGGGAGATTGCCGATGTCCAGGTACAGCCGGGAATGACCGGCAGCGAATATCTTCCCGACTCCATGAGAGAACCTCTCGACCGGCTCGGTGGCCGGAGCGCTCAAGGGGCAGCCGCAGCGCGGGGAAGTCACCGGTCATGTGCACGGAGGGACCCGGATTTTCGAGGTTTCCCTTTACCCCATCCGCGCCGACTCCGCGGTCATCGGGGCCGCTGAGTTTGTGCGTGACATCACCGAGCGCCGGAAGGCGGAACAGGCGCTGCGGGAGTCCGAAGCCAAGCTCGTTCAATCTCACAAGATGGAAGCGATCGGCCGCCTGGCCGGCGGGATTGCGCACGATTTCAACAATCTGCTCACCGTCATTACCGGCTATGCGAGTCTCGCCATCGACCGGGTGGCAAATCGGGCGGACGTGCCCGAAGAGCTGAGTGAAATTCGCAAGTCGGCGCAGAAGGCCGCGACGCTCACGGGGCAGATGCTCGCGTTCAGCCGCCGGCAGGTGCTGCAGCCGAAGGTCTTCAACCTGAACGTCCTGATCGTGGACATGACGCGGATGCTGCGGCGTCTCATCGGCGAGGATGTCGAGCTTTCCGTCGCGCTGCAGGCGGGAGTCGGGAACATCCGCGCCGACCCTGCCCAGATCGAGCAGGTGCTCATGAACATCGTGATCAACGCGCGTGATGCCATGCCGGAGGGAGGAACGGTGCGGGTGGAGACCCGCGAAGTGGAATCGCGCGCCGGCCTCCCTCATGCGGAAATACCTGCCGGGCGCTACGTGGTGCTCTCGATCGCCGATTCCGGCAAAGGCATGGACGGTGATACCCTTTCGCGAATTTTCGAGCCTTTTTTCACGACGAAAGAGAAGGGGAGAGGCACCGGCCTGGGCCTTTCCACGGCATATGGGATCGTGAAGCAGAGTGGGGGATGGATCTACTGCACGAGCAGACCGGGCGAGGGGGCAACCTTCAGCATCTGGCTGCCCTGTGTGGCAGAGGAAGTCGAGGAGACGAAGACAGTGACCGCTGCCCCGGCTCCGCTGGGCGGCGCCGAGACGATCCTGCTCGTGGAAGATGACAAATCGGTGCGCAGGTTTCTCTCCTCGGTTCTGGCGAGTGCGGGCTACACGGTGCGCGAAGCCGGCGACGGGAAGGAGGCCATTCTGGCCCTCCGTGAGGGCCCCGCAGCCCTCGTGGTGACCGACATGGTCATGCCGCACATGGGGGGCCGGGAATTGACGAACATTGTGCGCCAGGAATTCCCCGGCACAAGGCTTCTCATTACGTCCGGTTACCTTTCCGACCCTGCGACGTGGCGCTGGATCATGGAGGACAGGCTGCGGCTGTTACAGAAGCCCTTTGGACCGCAGGAGCTCCTGGCCGCGGTCCGCGAGTCACTTGATGAACCCTCACTTCCGCCCGGACCCGATTCCATAGGAAAAGGACCGCCGTCCTGAACCCACGATAGCGCGCGCTCCTTCAGCATCCGGCAGGAAATCAGCTTCTCCCTTCAGTTTCTCCCGCGCTGCGCCGGGGAAGACTACGAGCGCGGTGGTGTTCGGCGGGACGACAACGGTAATACGCATCTCGGCCGCCTCGCGCCTCCACTCCAGGGAAGCAGGACCGTAAGGGGTCACGAGTTCGGCTCTGGCCCATGTGAGACCGCCGCCCGGCCGCGGTCTCATGAGGATTCTCTTGAATCCCGGGGCCCCGGGGTCCGTGTCCAGGCCCGCTACTGTCCGGTAAAGCCAGTCTCCGACGGCGCCGTAGGCATAGTGGTTGAACGAGTTCATGTTTGCGCTCCACATGGTCCCGTCCGGCTTGAGGCCGTCCCAGTGCTCCCAGATCGTGGTCGCGCCCCGCGTAACCTGATAGAGCCATGAAGGAAAGTCCTTTTGCAGAAGAAGGGCGTACGCGTCTTCGAGCCTGCCGTTCTCGCTGAGGGCGCGGCAGAAATAGGGGGTGCCGAGGAAACCGGTGGTCAGATGCCCGCCCGTCTCCTTCAGCAGGGCGAGAAGGGCGGTCACGGTGCGCTCGCGATGCTCATCCGGGACGAGGTCAAAGGCAAGCGCAAGAATGTGCGCTGTCTGCGTGCGTGATGCGAGCCGGCCGGAAGGCGTAAAGAATTCCCGGCGAAATGCCTCCACGATCCTCTCGTGCAGCCGGCGGTAGCTTTCCGCGTCATCCCGAAGGTCGAGAGCCGCGGCGGATTCAGCCAGAAGCGCCGTGGAATACGAGTAGAATGCGGTGGCAATGAGATCGTGAGGGGTGGCGCCGGTATAACTGCCTTCCTTTGCGTCGAGGGCAACCCAGTCCCCCAGGTGAAAACCGCTGTTCCACAGCACGCCGTCTTGCGCGCGGGCGCGCACGTATTCCACCCACCCCTTCATGCTTCCATACTGGCGCTCGAGCATCCGCCTGTCTCCATAGCACTGGTAGATGGTCCAGGGACAGATTACCGCGGCATCGGCCCACCCGCTGGATGAATGCGGCTGTTTCATCATCGTGTCCGCCGCTGGCGCGCCCGAGAGTACGTCGGGGACAACGTATGGCACGCCGCCGTCTGGAAGCTGGTCGGCCGCGAGATCACGCAGCCATTTCGTGAAGAAGGAAGCCGTCCCCATGTGGAAACAGGCCGTGCGGATGAATACCTGCGCGTCTCCTGTCCATCCCATCCGCTCGTCCCTCTGCGGACAATCCGTGGGGATGTCGACGAAATTGCCCTTCAGGCTCCAGAGGATGTTGTGGTGCAGCGCGTTGAGCAGGGGATGCGAGCAGGCAAAATCCCCGGTCTGCTCCATCTCGGAATGGAGCACGACCGCGGCGAAGTCGCCGATGGACGGCGTGCCCGGGTACTCCTCGATCTTGACGTAGCGGAACCCCTGGTACGTGAAGTGCGGCTCGAAGGTCTCCTGCTCCCCGCCCTTCAGCACGTACTCGATGCGCGCCTTTGCGCTCCTCAGATTGGCTGTGTAGAAATTGCCCGCCTCATCCAGGATCTCCGCGTGTCTGAGCACGACCTTCTCGCCGGCTTTGCCCTTGACCGTGAAACGCACCCAGCCGGCCAGGTTCTGGCCGAAATCGAGGACCCGCTCCCCGCCGGGGGTGGTGAAGAGCGAGACTGCGGGAACAGTCTCCTGCCGCTTGACGACAGGGCCGTCCTGGGCTGTGAGAATCGAATGATCGTGCGCGAGAACAGCGGCCGGCTGCCACGCGGTGTCGTCGAATCCCGGCTCGTCCCAGCCGCCTGACTCCCTCCGCGCGTCGTATGTCTCCCCGTGATAGATCTCCGCGTACGTGATGGGCCCGTCGGAGGTCTTCCACCGTGGATCCGAAGTCACCACCTGCTCGCGACCGTCGGCAAAGCGGATCATCATCTGGAAAAACAGGGCGGTGCGGCTTCCATAGATGCCGCGGCGTCCGAGCCATCCGACCAGGTCCCCTTTGTACCAGCCGCACCCCAGCGTGGCGCCGACCGCATTTGCGCCGCGGCGCAGCATCCGGGTGACATCGTAGGTCTGGTAGAGAAGGCGCTTCCGGTAGGCGGTCCAGCCCGGCGTGAAGAGCGCGTCCCCCACGCGCTCGCCATTGAGGGAAAGCTCATACAGGCCGAGGGCAGTGGCGTATACCCGCCCCCATGCGATCTCGCCGTCGAGCGTGAACTCTGTCCTCAGGCGCATACCGCGCGAGGAATCGGGCGCATCGTCCACGGGTGAAATGAAGCCCGCCTTCCAGATCGAAGGCTCGAAAATTGCCGTCTCGAAATACGCGGAAGCGCTCAATGGGCTCTCCTGCCCGTGGTTGTCCGTGATCCTGACCCGCCAATGGTAGCGCGTGCAGGAAAGAAGAGCGGGGCCCGCATACTCCACCAGCACGGAGTCCGGGGATTCCACTGTGCCGCTGTCCCAGAGTATTTCGTGGAAGTCGTGGTGGAGGCTGACATGGAGACGGTAGCTCGTTTGCACGACGTCCGAGGCGTCCGTTTCCAGGTTCCATCCGAGCCGCGGTCGAGCTTCAGCGATTCCCAGAGGGTTCTCCTGGTACTCGCATCTCAGCTTAATTGCCTTCAGCATTGCTCTACGCCCGCGCCGCGGTACTCCGCGGATTCTGCGCCGCGGTACTCCGCGGATTCTGCGCCGCGGTACTCCGCGGATTCTGCGCCGCGGTACGGGTGTACCCGTTCGGCGAGTACGCCGTACTCCGCGGATTTTGCGCCGCGGCTCCGCGCTCATGCTTTTACCGCTCCTGCCGTGATTCCCGCGACAATCCTCTTGTTGAAGAATATGAAGAGGATGAGAGGGGGAATAGAGATCAGCACAACGTCTGCAAAGAGCAGATTCCATTGGCTGACGAACCTGCTCATGAAATTGTACAGCGTGAGCTGCACGGTCGCGTTTTTTGCGCCGGGCAGGAAATAGAGCGGGATTGACGAAATCGTTGAAGATGGCGACCGCGGAGAGGACGATGATGGTCGAGGTGACGGGCTGGAGCAGGGGAAACACGATGCGGCCGAAGAGCTGGAAGCCGCCGCAGCCGTCGATGATGGCGGCCTCGTCGATCTCACGCGGCACCGTCACCACGAATCCGCGATACAGCAGGGTGGAAAAGGGGAAGCCGAGCGCCACCTCCACCAGGACCAGCCCCGGCAGCGTCTTGAACAATCCTACGCCTCGAAGGACCCAGATGGTGGGAACAATGGAGGGGGGAATCATGAGCCCGGCGAGAACCAGGAAGTTGATCAGGGAGGTCGCCTTGCCCGCTCTGCGCTGCATGACGAAGCCCGCCATCGAGCAGACGAGAATCATCACCGCTATCGATAGGACGGTGAGCAGCGTGCTGTTGAAGAAGGCGCGGAGGACGAGCCCGTCCTGGGCCCTGAGAACCGCCAGATAGTTCTCGATGATATGTAACGTCTGCGGCAGGTCGATGCTCATATCCGCCGCGTCTGCCGCGCTTTTGAAAGAGTTCAGTATCACGAAGTAGTAAGGGACCCCGAACAGGAGAATCGAAAGCACGACGCCGACGCCCTCCGCCAGGAGACGGACGGCGCGCCGTCTCAAAGGGACGGAGGACCGTCTCAACGGGACGGAGGACCGTCTCAACGGGGCGGTACGCCTCCTCACAGGTCGACCTCGTGCCGGGTGAGGTATCGGTAGAGCGGGACGGCCAGGAGGGACACCACGATGAAGAGAATCACGTTTCCCGCCGTGGCAAGCCCATAAAATCCTCCCGTGTACTGCTTGTAGATGATGGAGGCAATGAGGTCCGTCGTGAACCCTGGTCCCCCTTTGGTCATCGCCCAGATCAGGTCGAATGTCCGGAGGCCCCCGATGAAGGCAAGGATGATGACGGAGTTCATGGCGGGCCGGCACAGGGGGAGGGTGATGAACCGGAACCTGATCCATCCGCCGCCGCCGTCCATGGAGAGCGCCTCATAGTACTGCCGCGGGATGGAATTGATGCCCGCAATGTAGATCACGGTGGCCACGCCCACGCCCTTCCACACGTCCACCAGCGCAACCGACACGAGCGCGAGGTGGACGTTGCCCAGCCAGTCAGGTCCGGGAATCCCGATCAGCGCGAGGGCCTTGTTGATCACTCCCCGGGAGGGATGCATGAGGCTGCCGAAGGTGATGCCGACCGCGATGGTGCTCAGCAGGTTGGGGAAGAACACCATTGCGCGCAGGTATCCCTTGGTGCCGATATCCGAGCAAAGGAGAACCCCCAGCAGGAGGCCCAGAATGACCTTCAGACCGCAGGTCAGCACTGCATAGACGATCGTGTTTCGAAATCCGATGCGGAGCGAGGACTCCGTGAAGAACATGTGGAAGTTGTCCAGGCCGGTGAAGTACCAGTTGGTGAGAGTCCAGCGTGTCATGCTGAAGAAGAAGGATATGAGGGTCGGCAGGAGGAACAGTCCTCCGTAGATGACCAGGGCGGGGAGGAGAAAGGCATACGAATAGTGCCCGCGGGACTGCGCCGTCATTCCGATCCTCTGAAAGCGTGGTCCCGCCGAGGCCGGCGGGACCATTACGGGAGGCGATGCTACCAGCCGGCCAGCCCGAGCTGCTTTGCCTGCTTCTCCACGTCCTTGTCGTAGTCCTTTGCCGCGTCCAGAGGCGCGGTGATGCCGCTCCCCACCTCCACGCAGATCTGCGGCAGGTTCGGCCCCTTGATCGGGGACAGGAACTCCAGCGCGGGCGCCGTGCGCCCCGAGTCGAAGTACGGGAGCATGTCCTTCACCGCGGGCAGGACGTCGTTGGGAAGGGTGACGCCCCGGATCGCGAAAGGTCCCCCGGGCTTCTGCTCTTCCATTTGCAGGGAGACTCCTTCCTTGGAGACGAAGTAGGCAACCCACTTCTTGGCGGCGTCGACGTTTTTTCCGTTCTTGTAGACGTAGATGCCGGCGGGCATCCACACGGTGAGCTCCGTTGCTGCCCGGCGTGTCACCCGGTTGCCCGAAGAACCCGATGTCGTTCGCCTTGTCCGGCGCAAGCGTCCTGATATTGGCCAGTGCGAAGGTGAGCATCGGGTAGTGCGCGCCGGTGCCGTCGGCGAGCATCTTCAGCGCCTGCTCGAAGGTGGTGGCCAGAAGGTCCTTGTTCATGTAGCCTTTCTTATTGATTTCCTGGAGCTTCTCGAAGCTCCGCAATGCGATGGGCGTGCCGGCAAAAGTGGCTTTGTGCGCCGTGTAGTCCGCGGCAAATCTCGGCATCTTTGCCTGGACATTGAAATAGTCGGCCAGCACGATGAGCTGGGATGTCCAGTCGTCCTTGTACGAGCCGATCACCGCGGTCTTTCCCGCCGCCTTGATCTTTTCGCAGTTGGCCAGCAATTGCGCCCATGTCGTGGGCACCTTCAGACCGAGCTGGGCATAGACCTTTTTGTTGTACAGCCATCCTCCGCCCATCGCGGTGTCGGCGGGGACTCCATAGACCCTGCCGTCGACGCTGACGGTCGACTTGAACGAATCGAGCACCGTCGCCATGTACGGCTCGTCCGTCAGATCGACGAAGTTCTGCGGCGGGTTCAGCGCCTGGAACAGGGAGCCGGAGTTGTAATAGCTCAGGTCGTCCATGTCTCCCGTTGCCAGGCGTGTCTTCACGACATTGTCGCCTTCCGCGCCCCCCGGGCGAAGATCGATGGTGAGCGTGATGTTGAGCTTCTTCTCGGCAGCGGCAATGACGGCCTTGATGCCATTCAGGGCAGACTGATTGTCCACCAGGAACGACAAATTCACCTTCTGTCCCGCGGCCTGCGCGCCGACGCTGGTGGTCGCCACCAGCGCGAGCAGACCGACGACGAGGACCAGGGAAACAGATTTTCTCATGATTCTCCTCCTTGCTGGAAGGCATCGTAGCATCGGCACAGAAGGAGATACATGGATTTTCCAGCACGACGCGATGCAAAATCCAATACTCACTCAGGATCTTCCCGAGGGCTCGCGGCGCGCGTGCTCGGAAGGCGGCACGCCTGTGACGGACTTGAACACGCGGCTGAAATAGAACTGATCGTGGTAGCCGACAAAGGCGGCGACATCCTTCAGCGGCATGAGGGGATTTTCCTGCATGAGCCGCTTGGCCGCATCGATCCGCACGGTCGTGAGAAAGTCGTTGAACGAGGTACCCTCGTACCGCCGAAACAGCTTGCTGAGATATGATTGCGAGATGGCGAACGCGTC
This sequence comes from uncultured Spirochaetota bacterium, assembly GCA_963734545.1. Taxonomy (GTDB): domain Bacteria; phylum Spirochaetota; class Spirochaetia; order SZUA-6; family Fen-1364; genus Fen-1364. The sequence continues at coordinate 123,992 of CAVTHO010000007.1, forward strand.
GCAGACCGACTGCAGCGTAATGGGGTCGGTGTAGTTGGCGCGGAGGTAGCGCTCGATGGCTTGAAGGAGCTCGGGAATATCCGTCCCGTGCCGGGGAGTGCCGGGAGAACTGGTGATTCTTGCCACGAGGCTCCATGTCTTTTCGACGAGCTCGCAGTAGGTTGCCGACGCGTGCAGCGCGTCGTCCAGCATGAGCTCGACGTCTTCTACCGCGGAGAGGCCGCTCCGGGGGGATTTCTTCACCACGAGGTGAAGCACCTGCCGCAGGTATGCCTCAACCCAGAGCTGCGGCTTGTTTTCCCTTTCCCACCCCTGGAGAAGCTTCCTCAGCTCCGCTTCCAGCTCCGCATGCATTGCGTTGGAGACGAGGAAATCGATACGGCTCCCCAGCTCGGGGTCGAGGACCGCCGGGCTCACCTGCCCTGCGCGGGGGCCAGATCCGCCGGGTACGTCGGCGCCAAATCCGCCGGGTACGGCGGCGCCAAATCCGCCGGGTACGGCGGCGCGGTCTGCCGAAACGGAAAGGACCTGCGACAGGCCGATCACGAGCGCGGAATCGAGGGCCCGGTAGAGCGCCGCGACATGAGCGGGGATGGAATCGAGGCTGAATGCCCCTTGATGAAAAAGAACCGTGTGGAAGATTTCGGAGCGCGCTTCGGCAAGCGCCGCGATCTGCTTCCTGACTATCTCCGCCTTCATGTGCTCGGGCGTGTATATGAACAGCACCTCTGCCCGGTCGCGGCCCGGGAGACTCCATATGTCTTTTTCCTCGAGGCTCTTCCTTGCCGCGGCGAGCGTTTCGGTCACGTCATGCTCCCTGAGCGGAGCGAGCGAGCGGGAGGGAAGCCCGCCATTGCGGAGAAGGGCCGCGCAATAGCGATTGAAGGGAAGGTATCTTTCAATCTGCCACGGGACGAGGGGAGCTCCGGCCATCGCCGTCTTCAGCAGGTCGGTGCGTTTCGCATGGTAGTCTCCCGCGAGGCGCCGTCCGAGAGAATCGAGCAGTCTCTTGAGCTGGACCGCGTTCACCGGCTTCAGGAGATAGTCGACCACGCCCGAGTTGAGCGCGCGCCGCGCGTAGTCGAACTCCTGGTAGCCGCTCACGATCACCGTGTAGATGAACGGGAGCTCCTGCCCGATCTGCGCCGCGAGCTCTATCCCGTTCATGAGGGGCATCTTGATGTCCGTGATCACGATGTCGGGCAGATCCTGGCGGATCTTTTCAAGCGCCTCCTTGCCGTTCTCCGCCGTGCCGATCACTTCGAAGCCCGCACATCTGGATTCTATGATCGAGCGCAGATAGCGGACGGCGGAGGGCTCGTCTTCAACCAGCAGCAATCTCGGCATCCTGCTGCTCCCTTGCCCGCCATTCCATCGCGCTGCCAAGCGTGATCCGGGCACCCCCTTCCTCCCCGTTCTCCAGGGAGAATGTGAAGTCCTGGCCATAAAAGAGCGCAAGCCGGGCGCACGTATTGATGAGGCCCATGCCTCCGATTGCCAGTCCCGCGTGCGTCCCCTGCACCGTTGCCTCGCGCCTGACGGCCGCCATCTTCTCCCGAAGCGCGTCGAGCGTGGCAGGATCGAAGCCCTGGCCGTTGTCGGTGATGACGATCTGCCAGCGATCATCCCGCACGAATCCGCACAGAGAGATGCGCATGACCCTCTGCACGTCCTGGTACCCGTGGTTGATCGAGTTCTCCACGATCTGCTGGAGTACGATCTTGGGCATCGGCTTCTCGCGCACCGAGGGATCGACATCGATGCTGAACTCCAGCCTGTGCTCGAACCGTCTTTTCATCAGGGAGAGATACGTGTTGACATGCTCGATCTCCGCTCCGATCGAGGCGGTCCGGTTGGTGGTGGCGGTCGAATAGCGGAGCATCGCGGCGATGCCGTCACAGATCTCGCAGATTTCCTCGTCGCCCGCCTCGAGTCCCCTGTTGGAGATCACGGTAAGGACGTTGTAGATGAAATGAGGATTCACCTGGGCCTGCAGGGAATCGAGCATGGCCTGCATCTGCAGGGATTGGGAGCGGATCTCCCGCCCCACCGCCGCATTCAGTCTCGCCCGGAGCCGCTGGAAAGACATGTTCAAAGCCTCGATCTCGTCGTTCGCCTCTTCGAATGTCAGTCTCTCGGGCAGGTTTTCCAATCCAGTTTTCTCCATGGTCTGGGTGAGCTGCCGCAGGGGCCGCGTAAGCTGGCGGGAGGAAAGGTAGTTGTACAGGAGCGACGCCGCGATGATCAGCAGGGAGATCAGGAATGTCATGTTCCTCGTGAACCGAAGCGGGCTGAGAAGGGAGTTCTTGTCCTGGGCCAGGAGGACCGTGATGCCGGTGTATGCGGATGAGCTTCCGGTCACGAGTTCATCCTGATTCGTGATCGTGTTCCGCGTGAGAGACACGGAGGCCTTCAGGGACCGGGTAAGGGAAGCGTAGTATGCCACCAGCGAGGGATCCATTGCACGATTCTCGTAGAACACCTCGCCGGTGGCCATCATCGCCAGGACGGAGATATCCTCCTTGACGGGCACCGAGAAAAGGCGCTGGAGGTCCGCATAGGGGTTCTGGACCTCGACGTATCCCATTCCGCCTTTTGGACCCTGCACGGAGCGCACGAGGCCGAACACCTGCATCTCGCCTGCTTGATTCCATGGATCCACGTAACGGGGAAGAATCAGGGCTCTGCCGTGCGCCTCATCCGCGCGCGCGATCCATGGATAGCCCGGTATCAGCAGATCGACATTCCGGACAGAAGCGTGACTCTTGAAATTGCTGGAAAGAAAATCCCCCTGCCTGTTGAATACGTTCACGCTGTAAAAGTTCTTGCCGATCGAATAGCTGAGAAGCGTCCCATTGATGGTCTGCCAGCCCTCGTTGATGTAGAGCAGGTTCCGGGGGTCGCTCCTGTCCAGATTTGCGAGGCTCGCCATTGAGGACATGAAATCCCCGTTGGACAGCAGATAGGTCGTGATGAAGTCCATGGGCCTGATCATGTTGTCCAGCTGCTGGGACATTTTCTCCGCGATGACCGAAAGACTCGAATAGGCGGTGTTCTCGAACGCCCGCGCCGTGTACGAATAGAAGCTGATGCCCAGGATGACGACGAGCAGGATGATGAGAACGGAATAGGTCGAGAGAAGACGGGTCTGGAATCTCATTCCATCCCTGTTCTATCGCATGGCCTTGCGCCGGACAAGGGTAAAGTCGGTTGCCGGGCTCGCTGCGAGCTCGTTTTTCTTTGCAGATAGTTGTTGACAGATTATTATAACTATGTTAAAATAACGTCGTTAAAAAGGACTGATCATGACAAGAGCTGCAAACATCGATCTTCCGAAACGCATCCTGGAAGAAGCCGAGAAGGTCGTCGTCACCTCGGGCTACCAGGGAATCAACATGCGCGACCTGGCCGGCAGGGTGGGTGTGAGCGCGACAGCCATCTATCACTACTTTTCGAGCAAGGCCGAGCTTCTGCGCGCATTGAGACTCAGGGCCGTTGAGCTGCTCAACCGGAGAATACGGGCGATCGGTCAAGATCTGCCCGGCCCCGAGGTCCTGAGCGCCCTCGGCCGCGAATACCTGGATTTTGCCGAAAAAAATCCCAATCTCTACAGGCTTGTTTTCGAGGCACCCCTGGATGAAAGCGCGGAGAACGGTGCCGACCACCCGGTCTTTTACTATACGTACCGCGCTGCGCGGGACACGCTGCGAAAAATGGCGGAAGCGGGGGAGCACCCCGTGGACCCGAGATACGGGGCGATGATGGGCTGGATCATGCTTCACGGATTTTCCTCCCTCATGATGTCGGGAGTGCTCCCGCCTGCTGAAGGGATGAGCAAAGAGACGCTGCGCGAAGTGTTCATGAGCTTTTACGCGCATGGCGAGAGCGGCGAAGGCTGAGAAAATGCCTGCTTGAGCGCAGGCAAATTATTTTATCTTAATTGTAACATAGTTAATATAACTATGTTACAGAGGAGGAACCGAAATGAGGATCGTGGTTCTAAATGGAAGCCCCAAGGGGGAGGTCAGCGTAACCCGGCAGTATGTGGCGTATCTCGAGAGGACATTTCCCGAACACCATTTCGAAGTCCTGCCCGTGGCTCAGAGGATCAGGGAGCTGGAGAGGGATGCCGCGGCCTTCGAAAGGGTGGTCGAAGAGGTGCGCGCAGCGGACGGCGTGATCTGGGCGTTTCCATTGTACATCCTGCTGGTCTGCTCGCAGTACAAGAGATTCATCGAGCTGATCGATGAGCGCGGCGCAGCGGATGCCTTCGTGGGAAAGCATGCATGCACCCTCTCCACCTCGATAAACTATTTCGATTCGAGCGCCCATACCTACGTGCGTTCCGTGTGCGAGGACCTGGGACAGAGATTCGTGGGCACGTATTCGGCACAGATGCACGACCTTCTCAAGCCGGAGGAGCGCCGGCGGCTGGAGCTTTTTGCCGAGGATTTCTTCGCCGCAATTGCGGGGAGAATGGAGTTTCCGCGTCTCTCGACGGCCCTCCCACGCACGCCGGCCTTGCGCTACCGGCCGGGAACACCCCTGCAGCGGGTCCGGACCGGTGGCCGGAAGATCGTGATCCTGAGCGATGCGCGGCCGGGACAGGAGAATCTCCATGGCATGGTGGCGCGGCTTCGCAATGCCTGGGACGGGGACGTCAAGCTGGTGAACCTCCATGACCTGGACATCAAGGGAGGCTGCCAGGGCTGTCTTCGCTGCGGGGCGGCGTATCGATGCGCCTATACGGGAAAAGACGGTTTCATCGGGTTTTACAATGAAGTCCTGCGGCCGGCTGATATCATCGTGTTCGCGGGGGCAATAGTGAGCCGCCAGCTCTCCTGGAAATGGCGGGAGTTCTTCGACAGGAGCTTCTTCAATACCCACACGCCGTCCCTGGTCGGCAAGCAGATGGCGTTTGTCGTTTCAGGGCCCCTGAGCCTGGTCCCCGAGCTTCGGGAGACCTACGAAGGCTGGGTCGAGCTCCAGCGCTCGCACCTGGTGTCCTTCGTCTCCGACGAGAGGGAAAACAGCGACGTTCTTGACCTCACTTTGCAGGGTCTGGCGGGGCGGCTCGTGCAGTTCGCCGGTTCCGGCTACATCAAGCCGCGCACGTTCCTCGGCGTTGCGGGGATGAAGATCTTCCGGGACGACATCTGGGCCCAGCTCCGGGTCGTTTTTCGCGCAGACCACAGGGCGTACAAACGGCTGGGATACTACGATTTCCCCCAGCGCAGGGTGGTCCGCAGGCTCGTCATGGGCCTCGCCTGGATCGCTACGGGGCTGCCCTTCATTCGCCGCCGATTTCCCTCCATGATCAGAACGCACATGATCATTCCCCTGCGAAAGGCAGCTTTGAGGGCTGTTCCTCAACCGCACGTTTCGGGATAGGATGAGGGGGGCGCCGGAAGGGCGCCTGATCCGGCCATGGGTGACGAACACATCATCTCAATTGTGCAGGGGTGGGATACCGTCCGATTCGAGCTGCTCAACACGCGGATCTCGGACCTGCCCCTGCAGATCGAGGGCTCATTCCTTGAGCCCTTTACCCGCCGGCTGCACAAGGAGCTCGACGCAAAGCGGATCGACTTCAAGCCCGATTTCTACCTCACGGACGGCTGGGGATGCCCGGACAGGGTGCCTGTCATCGGTATTCCATTCTACCTTGCGGACGCGAAATTGCGCCAGCTCGAGAAAGAGCAGACCGGGGAAATAGAGGACGAGACGGACATCATGAGGCTGCTTCGCCATGAGGCGGGGCACGCGCTCAACTACGCGTATCGTCTCTGGGAGAGGGAGGAATGGCGCACGATCTTCGGCGTCTTTACAAAGCCCTATCGCGAAGATTTCCGCCCCGAGCGCTGGAGCAGGCAGTTCGTCAGGCACATCGAAGCATACGGACTCGGGCGCACCTACGCGCAAAAACACCCGGATGAGGATTTCGCGGAGACATTCGCGGTCTGGCTGACGCCACGGTCGGGATGGAGGAGGCTGTATCGCAACTGGCCTGCCATCCGCAAGCTCCAGTATGTGGACGTCCTGGCAAAAGAGCTCGGCCGGGTCCCGCCTCCGCGGTATCGCCAACGGCTGGCGCGCCCCGTTGCCTCCATGCGCATTCTCCTGGCGGAGCACTACGGCCAGAAAGCCAAACGCCTGCGCGCCGCTGCCCAGGGTTACGTGGACGACAAGCTGCGCGAGGTCTTTCCCCCGGCGCGCACCAATGCGCCGATTCCCGCCGCAGAGATCTTCCGCCGCCACAAAGCGGGGCTGGTCAAGCGCACGGTGAGGTGGTCCGGGCTCGAGGAAGAAGAAGTAGAGGCGATTTTCAAGAAACTGGAGACCCGCGCGTCATCTCTGAAGCTCTTCTACCCCCGCAGCCAGGGGGCGGAAAAGACCATGGACACGGTGGCGCTGTTGATCTCTCTGGCCATCGAATACGCCACGACAGGCAGGCTGACCGGTGAGCGGGCGGGAGGGAGTCTGCCCGTACAGCTCAGGCCGGACTCCATTGGGCAGACCTGGCTTTTCGTCCCTGCGTGAAATGGATGGGGAGATCGAGATCGAACGGCGGGCCCTCGAAGGACGCCTTGATGATCAGCTGCATCAGCTCGGGGTAGGGGATGCCTGCTTTTTTCGCGGACCTGGCCAGCCCCACCCCCGCGTCCAGGAGGGGGTTGCAGTTTACCTCCAGCACGCGCGGCACGGACTCCTCGTCCAGCCGGATGTCCACGCGGCCGTACCCCCAGCCACCCACCGCGCGGAACGCGCGCACGGCTGTATCCGCGATCGATGCGGCCAGGCCGTCTTCCACCCGGGCCGGACAGATCACCCGGGTTCTCTGGTATTCGATGGTATCTTCCATCCATTTGGACGCATAGGACATGATCGGGGGGATGTCGGGAGGCAGGCGGGAGTAGTCGACCTCCGCCAGCGGAAGCACGCGCAGCTTCTTCCCCCCGACGAACCCGACGTTGAATTCGCGCCCCGGCAGGAATTGCTGCGCCAGCGCGGGCTGGCGATAGGTGGCAAGGATGTCGCGGACCTTCGCGCGCAGCGCGCTCTTGCCTGCCACCACCGAATCGCGGTCCGTCCCTATGCCCGCGTGCTCCTGGCTGGGCTGGACGATGAGGGGAAACTGCCATTCGTGCTTGTCGATGTCTCCCAGTCTCTCCAGCAGGCGCGTGTACGGAGGGATCGGGATGCCCGCCCCCTGCAGAAGGCTCGCGCTCATGTACTTGTAGCGGCTCAGGCCCAGGCCCAGCGCGGGACTGCCCGTCATGGGAAATCCCATGATCCGAACGAGGGTGGCCACCCGCATCTCATAGAGAGCGCCGTGCACCACGTCGTCATACTGATTGAAGACGACATCGGGTTTCAGGCGCATCAGTTTTCTCTGGAATGCGTAAAGATCGTTGGCCAGCGGCACCGCGGTGACCGTGTGTCCCAGCGAGCGCAGCGCGCGGGACATGCGGCGGATCATCAGCCGCAGATCGCTGATGCTGCCGCGGTCGGCGCGGGAATCGGGCACGGAATCCGTATAGGTATTGAAGATCAGGGCGATCCGGTAGCTCTTCATTCAGGCTCTATGCAGCTCACGGGGACATGGAGCGATCAGAAGAAGGTCGCGCATCTCGTCATTGTAGGAGCGCGCACGCGCCGCGTCAAGGCGACACGCCGGCTTTGCCTTCCGGCGCCCGTGCTCGCTATTATCTATACTGAGTCGCGGACGGCCACCCGGAGCGCCGTGAAGGAGTGTGTCATTCATGATCGGTTCCAGACGCAGGCTTTTCATACCGGCAGCAGCCCTTTCCCTCCTGGCCATCGCATTTCTGGCGGGCTTTACCGTCGAACGCTCGTTGAACACTCAGGCGCCGTCGGGTTCGTCCCTGCTGGCCCTCGATGTTTCTCTGATCCGCGAGGCCGGGAACGTGATCGATCAGAACTACGTGGACCGCCCCGCCGTGCAAACCGAGTCACTCACCTATGGGGCCATCCAGGGCATGGTCGACGCCCTCGGCGACACCGGCCATTCGAGGTTCCTCACGCCGCGGATGGTGCAGGCCGAGCGTTCCCTGCTGCGCGGCACGTATGTCGGCGTCGGCCTGGAGATCGCGATGAGAAACGGGAGGGCGACGATCGTCGCGCCTCTGGACAATTCGCCTGCCTTCGCGGCAGGTCTTCACTCCGGGCAGCAGATCCTCAAGGTGGAAGGCCGGGACATCTCCACGCTTCCCATTGATCAGCTGGCCGGACGGATCATGGGGCCCGCCGGAAGCACCGTCACGCTCTCCATCTTCGACCCCCGGTCCGGCGCGACCTCCGAGGTGCTTCTCGTGCGCGCGGAGATAAGGGTGACCAATGTCTCCTGGCAGCCCATCCCCGGCTCCCGTTTCGCGGATCTTCGGGTCGCCGCGTTCAGCGCGGGGGTGACGGAGGGCGTCAGGACTGCCCTCGAGGAAATCCAGAGGCAGGGGCTGCCCGGCGCCGTCCTGGATTTGCGCAACAACCCCGGCGGACAGCTCAGCGAGGCCATCGGGGTGGCGAGCCAGTTCCTGGATTCGGGGGAAGTTCTCCTGGAAAAGGATGCCAAGGGCGTTGTCCGTCCTGACCACGTGAAGCCGGGCGGGGTTGCGCTTTCCCTCCCGCTGGTGGTGCTGATAGACGGGGGGACGGCAAGCGCGGCGGAGATTGTTGCCGGCGCCCTGCAGAGCCACGGGCGCGCGTCCCTTGCCGGAGAGACGAGCTTCGGGACCGGAACAGTGCTCCAGATGTTCCGGCTGTCCGACGGCTCCCAGATTCTGCTGGCAGTCGAGGAATGGCTCACTCCCCAGGGCAGCACGATCTGGCACAAAGGCATCACGCCGGACATGCTGATCGGGCTGAAACCCGACGCGGAAATCATGACCCCTTCGTCTCTCAGGGACATGACCCGCGAAGCTTTTCTCTCGGGAAGTGATCTTCAGCTCATCAAGGCGGTGGAAATGCTTGCGGGAAAAACGAACCCGACCGGCCGGAGCACCGCCGGCCCGGGGACCGGGGGCTGATACCGGCGCTACCGCGAGATTTTTCCCAGGTCGATCGTCCAGGCGCCCCTCCTCCAGGACCCGATATCCCCGAGGGTTCCCGAGAGGAGAGTCTTCAGATCGTGAAGCTCGACCCTGAGCGTCTCCCGCCCTGTCATGAAGATATCCTTTTCCTGGTATTGAAGGTGCAAGCCCTTGTTCTCCGCTGCTCCTTCCTTCGGCTCGAAGCTCCACGGGGAGTCGCCGTAAAGTGTCTTGTCGTCGGAGCCGAGGAGCCAGACGTCAACGGGGGTATCGGCGGAGTTCCTGACATAGAGCCATCCGCTGCCTGCGCTGAGCTCCGGGACGAGCTCCAGAAGCCACGAGCCGTCAGGCCGCGGCCGGGCAATGTCCGCGAGCGGCAGTATCCGCAGTGAGCCCCTTGACGCCGTGATCTCCAGACGAGCGTCCCGGCTCACGAGCAGCGGGCCCTTGTTCCGCAATTCCAGATAGCTTCCCTGGGGATCGCCGGCATGCTCGTAGGCCGCAAAGCTCCAATAGGTGTCCATGACCGGCGCCCCCTTTGCGTCAAGGATGCGTATGGTCACGGGCGTGCTTGTCAGATTGCGCACGTAGAGCCGGCCGGTCTTCCCCGGCCCCGCGCCCGCCCCGGATACCGCGGGCTGCGTCCCGCCCTGCCTGACCTCGAAGAGCCACGCCGCGCCGTCCCATCTCCTTCCGCGAGCCCCAGTCCGTCCGAGACCCGGGCGGCAGCCTCCGGCAGCTCCGCCTGCAGATTCTTCAGCGTAAAGATCCTCTCTTTCCGGCTCGAGCCATCCAGGATGCCGGGGCCCGCGAGTGCGACGGTGCCCGTTGCGTCCCGCAGCGACATCTCGCTCCAGTAGCTGTCCACAAGCAGGACCTGCCCGCCGGCCTTGACCATCCCTTCCAGCGGCTCGGCAACCAGGCGGTAGGCCAGCGCTTTTCTTCCTGCGAGGGGGGCTTTCTTTTCAGGGCCTCCGGTAATGGAGCCGTTCAGGATGACGGAAATCGAGACTTCCTCCAGCATCTCGTCCGAGGCGAGGGCGGATTCGAGGTCCTTCACCTGGTAAGGCTGATGCTCCTTGTATTCGCTGAGGTCGGAGAGACGACGGCGGTACCCGGTCCTCTTGAAGAGCACCGCTGTTTCGATCAGGAAGTGGAGGCAGACAGCCGCGAGGAGCACAATCCCGATCCATGCATAATCCTTGTCTTTTGCGATAATAAAAAGGGCGACGACAATCGCTGCCGCCGACCAGTTGATGATCTTCAGGGTGTGTCTCAGCCGCATGGACACCTGCCTTGGTGGGCGCGCCTGTCACACGTGTTGACGTGGGCACCACTCAATAATAGTCAGCACGCATCCAAATGTCGAATTCTTCCGGCCGCTGTGCGCACCCGGCCGACGGAAGGCCGTGCACGGCGCAGAATCCGCGGAGTACCGCGATGCGCGCCGTGCGCGGCGCTGGTCATTTCAGTAGGAATTGAGCGACGTCGTGACGCCGCTCTCGATCTGCGTCAGCTCGCCCGTCGACGTCTGGTTGTTCTTCTTGCTCGTGTAGATCGATTTCACCATGTAGCCGGGCACCTTCTCGTTCACCCAGCTCTCGGCGGTCCCCTTGCTCGATTCATCGGTATAGAGATAGTGGTCGGTCGTGAATTTCCCCGCTTCCACCTGCACGGTCTGCTTGCCGGTGTAATACTTGGCCATCTCCGCGCGGCTCTTCGGCGCGGAATCGGACCCCGTGCCCGGTTGCGGCTTCATCTGATCCTTGCTGGGCACGAACTCGCCGATCGCGCCGGTGTCAGGGTCCTGGTAGCGCACCTTGGTGACGACCGTGTCGGGGCCGACGAGGAACTCGTACACCATGTTCACCTTGCCGCTGGTCATCTTGAAGCGCCACCACTGGGAATTGCCGGGCATGACCTTCAGGAGAGCGCGCTCGAATGTGACGGGCTCCTTTGAGCTTCCGCCCGTGGTCGTGAACTTCCAGATGGTTCCCTGTCCGGCCTTGTAGTTGGCGTCCTTATACCCGAACCAGCCCATGCTCCAGAAGCCGGTGTAGAATGCGCTGAACTGATACTGATACACCTGTGCCGGAACGGCGGACCCCTGCGCCTTGCCCTGATCCGTAGGCGGATTGTCCGCCTGCTTCGACTGGGTGGTGTTCTGCGTTGATCCGCTCCCCATCGCATTGGTCAGGGTGTTCAAGGTCGAGCACCCGGCGAGCAGAAGCGCCGCGATCGTGAGCGCGAGCGGCAGGAGAGCAACACCCGTGGATCGGTTTTTCTTTGTCACCTTCAGTCCTCCTTTGTGAAAACGAATCGCTTATTTTGCGTACGTCTAAGTAGCGCATGGGACGGACCAAAGGCAACATCTTTCTGCACGGGTATCCGGCATCGTCGGCGGCCGGTTCGGCTCCGCTCTGCCGGGGCATCTCCCAACTTGACTATCGCTGCGTCTGTACCGAAATTCCAGCACATGAAACGAACACTACTGGCAGCATTGATTGGTGTGTTTGCGTCCGTCGTCACCGTCCTGTCCGCGGCGCCCCTTCCGTCCGAGATCAAGATCGGCGCGGTGGAGACCCTCACGGGTGACAACGCCGCTTATGGGCTCTCGATCCGCAGCGCTCTCGAGCTGGCAGCGGCCGAAGTGAACGGCACGCGGTTCCTCGGAGGGACACGGATCAGCCTCGTCGTGATGGACGACAAGGCGGACAAGCAGGAAGGCATCAGCGTCTTCACGCGGCTGATCAACGAGGAGAAGGTCTCCGCCATCATCGGCCCCACGCTCAGCAGCACGGCCTTTGCGGCGGACCCTGTCGCGCAGAAGGCGGGTGTGCCGGTGCTGGGAACGAGCAACACGGCGACCGGCATCACGGCCATGGGCAACTTCGTATTCCGGGACAGCCTGCTGCAATCGGGCGTCATCCCGGGCACCCTGGCAGCCGTCAAGGCGAAGTTCCATCCTCAGAAGGCGGCCCTGCTCTACGAAGCCACTAATGAGTTCAGCAAGAGCGAGGCGGACGTTTTCAAGGCCGCGCTGAACAAGCTCGGCATCCAGCTCGTCGCTACGGAAAGCTACAGTAAGGGTGATTCCGACTTCCGCACCCAGCTCAGCAAGCTCAATGCGCGCAAGCCCGATATCCTGGTCCTGAGCTCCCTGGTCGGCGAGGCCATCCCCATCCTCCAGCAGGCGCGGGAGATCGGCATCACCCAGCCCATCGTCGGGGGCAACGGGTTCAACAGCCCCAACGTGCTCAAGAACGCTGCCGCGGCGGCGGAGGGGCTGATCGTCGGCTCCGCGTGGTTCATCGACAGCACCGCGCCGAAGAGCAGGTCATTCGTCATGGCGTACCGGGAAAAGTACGGGTCGGACCCGGACCAGTTCGCGGCGCAGGCCTATGACGGCTTTTACATCATGGCCACCGCGATCAAGAGCGCCGGCTCCGCCGACCGCGCCGCCATTCGGGACGCGCTGGCAGGGATCCGCAATCTCGACGGGGCCCTCGGCACCTTCTCCTTCGACGAGAACCGTGACCCGGTGCATCCGAGCGTCACGCTCGTGGTCAAGGACGGACATTTCGTCCTGTTCCAGTAGAGCCGCACCGGCGTGGACCTGACGCTCCTCGCCGACCCCGTCTTTTTTGCCCAGAATCTCGTGGACGGCGCGTCCCGCGGCGCGCTCTACGCCGTGTACGCCATGGGTTTCACGCTGATCTTCGGGGTCCTGGACATCATCAACCTGGCGCACGCGGCAACCTTCATGTGGTGCGCCTTCGCGGGGTGGTTCGTCATGGCGCAGCTCGGCCTTCCCCTGCCCATCGGGCTCGCCGCCTCGATGCTGGCCGGCGCGGCCATCGCCCTCCTGCTCGAGCTCCTGGCCTTCAGACCCCTGCGGCGGACAGGCTCGGACCGGCTGGCCAGCATGATCAGCAGCATCGGCGCGTCCCTCATCATGGTGAGCATCGCCGAGGCGCTGTTCGGCGTGAGCACCCGCCGGTTCCCCGACCATGTTCTCGATCCCCGCCCGTTTTTCATCGGCGGAGCCGGCGGTCTGCGGGTGAGCCGCGCGCAGATCCTCATCGTCGTCGCCGCGGTCGTCCTGGCCGCCGCGCTCGGCTTCTTCATCCGGCGGACGCGCATGGGCAAGGCCATCAGGGCAATCGCGGCCAACCTGAAGGCGTCGCGCCTCCTGGGGATCAACGTGGATGCGGTCGTTTCGGTCACATTCCTGGTCGCAGGGGCGCTTGCCGGAGCGGCGGGCATCCTCGTGGGACTCCTCACGAACAACATCGTCCCCGGCATGGGCGCGCAGATCGAGCTTCGCGGGCTTGCCGTCGTCATCCTGGGCGGCATGGGCAACATCGAAGGGGCCGTGGCCGGCGGCCTGATCCTGGGCCTCATCGAGACATTCACCATCGCCTATCTCCCGGGGGGAAGCGACATCAAGGATGCCATCGCCTTTGTCATTCTCTTTCTCATTCTTCTGGTGCGGCCCAACGGCCTCCTGGGCCGCGCCGCGTCCGACCGGGCATGATGCGCAGGGATTTCGCACGTCTTCTCCTGCCCTGGTCCATCGGTGCCGCAGTCGTCTGCGTGGATGCGGTGCTCGTCGCGCGCAACCCGGGTGACCTGGACCGGCTCCTGATCAACGCCATCCTCGCGTTCAGCGCATTCGTCACCCTGCACGCGCGGCTTCTCTCCCTTGCGAACGCCGGCTTCATGGCCATCGGCGCGTACGCCTCGGCCATCCTCGCCGTCAAGGCGGGCCTGCCTCTCATCCTCTCGATACCCGCGGCCGTCCTCGTCTGCGGTCTCGTTGCCCTTGTCATCGGCCTGCCGGTGCTGCGGCTGACGGACGTGTACCTCGCCATCTGCACCCTCGGGTTCGGCGAGGTGGTGCGCATCCTCATCGTGCTCCTTCCCGATCTCACGGGCGGCCCCACGGGGGCGAACCTCTCCACGGGTTTTCCCTACGAGGTGATGCACCAGACGCAGACCTGGATGATCTTCCTGCTGCTGGCGCTCCTGAGCTATCTCTTCTGGTCGCTGTCTCCGTCACGGACGGGCCGGGCCTTCCGCGCCCTGCGCGGGAACCCGCGGGCAGCGTCCTCCCTTGGCATCGACATCGTGGCCTACCGGAATCTGGCCTTCCTCATGAGCGCCCTGATCGCCGGCGCCGCCGGGGCGTTCTACGCTCACAGCGTGGGATCGCTGGAAAATGGCGACTTCAGGTTCACGCGCGCGGTGGACATCCTCAGCTTCGCCGTTCTGGGCGGCGCCGGTCAGTGGTTCGGGCCCCTGCTCGGGGCGGGGTTGTTGACCGCGCTGCCCATTCTCCTCCGCGACGCCCTGGGGGCCTCCATCGGCTTCCTGAAGGGTTTTGCCCAGCTTCCGAACATCCTGTCCGGCGTTGCCATTCTCCTGGTCATCATTTTCCTGCCCGGCGGGCTGGCCGCTGCTTTCAGTCCGGCATCGGGGCGCCGCCGGTCGAGGCATGCCTTCGTCTCCTTGCCCGAGCCCCGGGGCCGGGCCTTCCCGGGCCTTGCGGCGCAGGGATCGCCGGCGGTGAACCCCCTCCTGAGTCTTGACGGCGTCACCCGCTCTTTCGGGGGCCTGGAAGCCCTCAGCGGCGTGAGCTTCGATGTCGAGGAAGGGCGGATCTACGGGCTCATCGGCCCGAACGGGTCAGGAAAGACGACGCTCGTCAATCTCGTTTCGGGGCTGGACTCACCCAGCGCGGGCCGCATCGTCTGGCAGGGCAGGGAGATCCAGCGGCGTCCTGCCCACCTGATCGCGCGCGCGGCAATCGGGCGCACCTATCAGAACATCCAGCTCTTTGCGGAGATGACCGTGCGGGAGAATGTCCATGTCGGGCGCCACGCCCACATCAGCACCGACCTTCTGAGCACCTGGCTCCGTCTTCCCCGTGAAGCCCGGGAGGAGGGGACATCGCTCGCAGCGTCCATGGAGCTTCTCGACCGGCTCGGCCTGGCCGATCTGGCCGAACGGAGAGCGGGCACATTGTCCTACGGCGACCAGCGCCGGGTCGAGATCGCCCGGGCCCTGGCCCTTCGCCCGCGTCTCCTTCTGCTGGACGAGCCGGCGGCCGGAATGAACGAGGTGGAGACCGCGGGTCTCGGCAGGCTCGTTCTCGAGCTGAAAAACGCGGGGCTCACCTTGATCGTGGTCGAGCATCACATGGACCTGATCATGGAGGTCTGCGATCAGATCGTTGTGCTCAATTTCGGCAGGAAGATCGCTCAGGGGTCTCCCGCCGAGGTCATGAGGGACCCGCTGGTGCTCGAAGCGTACCTGGGGAGGGATTGAGCGTGTCCCTGCTCGAGGTAAGGGACCTGCAGGTCCTCTATGGCGGCATCCAGGCGGTGCGCGGCTTTTCCTTCACGCTGGAGGAAGGACGGATCGTTGCGCTCATCGGCGCGAACGGCGCCGGCAAGAGCTCGACGCTTCTCGCGCTGAGCGGCCTGGTGCGCGCATCGGGGGGAAGCGTGCGTTTCCGCGGAGAGGAGCTCCTCGGCCGGCGGCCGGACAGGATCGTGCGCGCCGGGCTCGTTCAGGTGCCTGAAGGGAGAGCGATCCTCGGTCCCCTGAGCGTGCAGGAAAACCTCGAGCTGGGCGCATGGACCCGGCGCGGGGAGCCTTCCATCCGCACGGACCTCGAGCGGGTGTACGGGCTTTTCCCCAGCCTCGCCGCGCGCCGACGGCAGGCTGCCGGCAGCCTGAGCGGGGGCGAGCAGCAGATGCTGGCAATAGGCCGCGCGCTCATGAGCGGCCCCCGGCTTCTCCTTCTCGATGAGCCGAGCATGGGCCTGGCTCCCCTCCTGGTTGCCTCCCTCTTCGCCATCATCGAGGAAATCAACAGATCCGGCACCTCCGTTCTGCTCGTCGAGCAGAACGCGCGCCAGGCGTTGCGCATCTCCCACCGCGCCCTCGTCCTCTCCCATGGCCGGCTGTTCCGGGAAGGGCCCAGCGCGAGCCTGCTGGCTGATCGCGACATCATCGAGGCATTCCTGGGCAAAGAGTAGATGCGCACGCGCTGCCGGGCGTATCCTTGGATCATGTCCTCCCTCGTTGCCATGGCCGCCGCGAGTGTTCTCTTTCTTTCCGGCTGCGTAACCCAGCTCGGATACCTGGCAAAGCAGGGGGAGTACCTCTGGCGCTACAGCTCCGGCACGCAGCCCGTGCAGGCGCTGCTGCGGTCTTCCGCCACTGCGCCGGACACGCGGGACTTCCTGCTGCGCGTGAGCGAGATCAAGAGTTTTGCGGTCCGGGAGGTGGGGCTCAAAAACAATGAGAACTACACGCGGTACAGGGAGATGGACCGGGATCATCTTGTCGACGTGGTGTCCGCGTGCGACGCGCTCTCCTTCACCCCGTATCTGTGGGGCTACCCTTTCCTCGGCAAGCTCCCCTACAAGGGATTCTACGAGCGGGCCGACGCGGAGGCGGAAGCGGCGCGCCTGAAGAAAGAAGGGTACGACGTCATCATCCGTCCCGTGGATGCCTTCAGTACCCTCGGTTTCACGAAAGACCCGCTGTACTCCTTCATGAAGAAATACCCGCCCTACCAGCTCGCTTCCCTGATCATTCACGAGCAGACTCACGCCACGCTGTTTCTCAACGGCCAGCCGCAGTTCAACGAGGAGCTCGCCACCTTCGTGGGCGAGGAAGGCGCCTTCGAGTGGCTGCGGGCCAGGTACGGCGAGGACTCCGACGAGTATCGGGCGGCGGTGGCAGAGGACGAGGACTCGCAGGTTTTCATTTCCCTTTTACAAGATCTGGCCCGTGAGCTGGAGGGTGTGTACGGCGGATCGGACACGCGGCCGGAAAAGCTCGCGCGCAAGGTGGAGATCATTGAAGATTTCAAGAAGCGGTTTTCAGAGGACCTGGCCTCCCGTTTTCACTCCCGGGCCTACAAGGGCCTCGGGACCCTGCACGTGAACAACGCCTATCTTGCTCTCTACCGGCTCTATTCGGACGACATCCCGCTCCTGCGGGCGTACTGGGCGCTCCGCTGCGGCGGTGACCTGAGCAGGTTCATGAAGGCGGCGAAATACCTGGCCGGACGCGGAGACGTGAAGGCCCTGATGCGACAGGGGCTTACCGGCGCGTGACGGGGTCGGCGGACGAGACTTTCTGCGGCAGCGCGAAGAACTCCTCCGCGTTGTTGAAGCAGATGTCCCGCACCATCCCCCCGAGCAGGCTGAAGTCCGAAGGAATCTCGCCCCGCTGCACGCCAAGACCCAGCATTTCGCAGAGGATCCGGCGGAAGTATTCGTGACGGGGGAACGAGAGAAAGCTGCGAGAATCAGTGACCATGCCCACGAACCGGGCGAGCAGCCCCATGTCGGCAAGGACCTTCATCTGCTCTTCCATCCCGTGGCGCTGGTCGTTGAACCACCACGCGGGGCCGAACTGCATCCTGCCCCGGACGTTCTCCTTCGGGAATCCGCCGATCATCGCGGCAAGCACCTGATTGTGCGCGGGATTCAGGCAGAAGAGAATCGTCTTGGGTAGCAGCCCTTCGGAATCCAGTCGATCCAGGTATCGGGCCAGCGGCCGCGCAATGGGAAGATCCCCGATAGTGTCGTATCCCGTGTTGGGCCCCTGCGCGCTGAAGGCGCGCGAATTGATGTCCCGCAGCGCCCCGATGTGAAGCTGTTGCACCCAGTTCCGTCTTGCATTCATCCGGGCCAGCTCGATCATGAGCGCGGACTTGAATGCGCGCGCTTCCGGAGCGGCCACCGCTTTGCCGGCCCGCGCGGACTGGAAAATCCGATCCGCCTCCTCGTCCGAGCACTCGTCCGCGTACGGCTCCTCCCACGCGTGGTCGGACGCCCGGCAGCCGTTTGCGTGAAAGTATTCGTGCCGTTTCCGCAGCGCCTCCAGAAAATCCCGCCACCCGCGTATTTCCACGCCCGCTGCCCCGCCGAGCTTCGCCACCCACGCATTGAATGCCGCTGGATTGTCCACCGCCATGGCCGGATCGGGCCGGAACGTAGGCACCACGGTGACGGGAAACGAGGGGTCCTCTCGGAGGGCCGCGTGGTGCTCCAGAGAGTCGACGGGATCATCAGTCGTGGCAAGGATCTTGACATTCATCATGGTGAGCAGGGGGCGCACACGATACGCTTCACCTGAAAGAAGCGAGGAACATCTGTCGTAGATTGCCTGGCCCGTGTCGGGGCCCAGCAGCTCACGCGAGACATCGAAGTAGCGCGCCAGCTCCAGATGCGTCCAGTGATAGAGCGGGTTTCCGATCGTGGAGGGCACAATGGCTGCCCATGCCATGAACTTTTCCCTGTCAGGGGCATCTCCCGTGATCAGCCTCTCCGCCGCGCCGCTGGCCCGCAGGGCGCGCCACTTGTAGTGGTCTCCCCCCAGCCATGCCTCGGTGAGATTGCGAAAAGGCCTGTTTTCCGCGATGTCCTTCACCGGGAGGTGGCAGTGGAAATCGTGGATGGGCATTCGGGCCGCGTGGTCGTGATACAGACGTCGCGCGGTCCGGGTGGTGAGCAGGAAATTCTCGTGAATGAATTTTGACATCACTGTTCCTTTCGGACGCCGGTCGCTCCCGGCGACATTTCAATATCCCGCTTTGGCGATGTTCTCCGCAACGAAACGCGCCGAGGCGAGGAGGCTCTCCTCTTCTCCAGGGGGAAGCCTGTAGTCCAGCACCTGGGACGCTCCGTCCCTTCCGACGATCGTGGGGAAGCTGAACGCGGTCTTCTTGATGCCCCTGAAGTCGACGTGCACGGTGGACACGGGAAGGATGCGTCTCTCGTCGCGCACGATGGATTCCACGATCAGCGACGCGGCCTGGGCGATTGCATAACAGGTGGAGCCCTTGGCCTCGATGATCTTGTAGGCTGTCTTGCGGATCTCTTCGGCCGCGTTGCGCTTGAAGTCGGGCAGGTCCTCGCACGCCCCGCAGACGGGGCAGAACTCGTCGAGGTGGATTCCGCCGATGGTGAGAAGCGACCACGCGGGAAACGAGGTGTCCCCGTGCTCGCCCAGCACGTACCCGTGGATATTCTTTGGATTCACGCGGCAGCGGCGGGCGACGAACTCCCTCAGCCGCGCGGAGTCCAGCGTGGTGCCGCTGCCGATCACGCGCGAGGCGGGGAATCCGCTCTCCTTGAAGGTGACCCAGGTGAGGACGTCCACCGGATTGGTGATGAGAAGGAAGATGCCCTGGAAACCCGCCTCGGTCACCGAATGCACGATGCTTTTCACGATCCCCGCGTTGCGCTCCAGGAGATCCACGCGCGTCTCCCCCGGTCGCTGCCGGGCTCCCGCCGTGATGATGGTGATGCCGCAGTCGCGGCAGGCCGCGTACTCGGTGGACTCGATCTTTACCGGTCTTCCCAGGGACGCGCCTTGCTTGATGTCGAGGATCTCCGCCTCGGCCTTCTCCCGGTTGGAGTCTATGAGCGCGATCTCGGTCACCGCGCCCTTGAGAGCGAGGTTGTAGGCCAGCGTGGCGCCGACCGATCCGGCGCCGATGATCGCCACTTTGCTGCTTTTCAGTTCCATCTTCTCTGCCTTTTCCTTCATCCTACCACGCGTACGCCTTGGGCGCCTCTCCGCCGGGCCCGGGCCATATCTCGTCGAGCTTTGCGCGTGCCTGCGCGTCGAGGACGAGGTCGGTTGCGCGCACGGCACTCTCGAGCTGTTCCACTGTACGGGGCCCTATGATGGGTGCCGTGACCGCGGGATTTGAAAGAAGCCAGGCAAGAGCCACCTCGGATGGAGCCGCGCCCAGCTCCCGGCAGAATGCCTCATATGCGGTGAGCGCCTTCCGATGCTTCTCCACCTGCTTTGCCAGGCTCTCTTCCGCCCTGCGTCCCGCTTTCGCCTTTTCCAGGGCTCCCCCCAGGAGTCCGCCCGCGAGCGGGCTCCAGGGGATGAGGCCCAGACCATAGTGCCGGCACGCGGGAATGACTTCAAGCTCGAGCAGCCTGTTGCTCAGATTGTAGATGCTCTGCTCGCTCGCCAATCCCTGCATGTTCCTGCGAGAGGCCTCCTGGCATGCCGTCGCGATGTCCCACCCGGCGAAGTTGCTGGAGCCCACGTATGCGATTTTCCCCTGCTTCACCAGCGCGTCGAAGGCGCTCCAGATCTCATCCCACGGGCATTCGCGGTCGATGTGGTGCATCTGGTAGAGGTCGAGGCAGTCTGTCTGCAGTCTCTTCAGGCTCCCCTCACAGTGCCGCCGGATTTTCACCGCGGACAGATTGCGGCCATCCCTGTTCGGCTCAGGGGGGGCTCCCGGATTGTCGACCGGATTGAATACCTTGGTGGCAAGAACGATGCTCTCCCGCCTCGCGCCTCCCTGCGCAAGCCAGCGGCCGATTATTTCCTCGGTGTGCCCCCTGCGCACGGTCCACCCGTAGGTGTCCGCCGTATCGAAGAAATTGATGCCCAGCTCCAGCGCCCTGTCCATGATCGCGAAGCTGTCCTTCTCGCTGGTCTGCCAGCCGAGATTCATCGTGCCAAGGCAGATATTGCTCACGAGAGCGCCGTGTTTTCCGAGCCTGCGATGAGAAATAGCCATGCGTCCTCCTGTTGTTCGACGCTAATATACTGACAAATGCGGATCTCAGCCTCTCCAATCAGGGAAGCCCGGCCCTTGACCTGTTTGTCAGTATTGGACATGATCGCTGCGTTGTCCAGGTTTGAGACCCTGGCGACACTCCATCTATGCAGATCGACGTCAAGGAAGCAGCCCGTCTCCTCGGTGTTTCTGAAAAGACCATCTATCGATGGATCAAGCAGGGAGACCTGCCGACCTACAGGATCAATGACCTCTATCGATTCAATCGCGCGGAGCTCCTCGAATGGGCCACTGCCCGGCGGGTGGGGGTATCACCCGACATATTCGATGACGGCGGCTCCGCATCGGACGCGCTGCCGGGGCTCGAGGAGGCCATAAAGGCCGGTGGAATCCACTACCGCGTGGCGGGCACAGCCAAGGAAGAAGTGCTTGCCGCCATCGTGGACCTCATGCATCTGCCGGAAGAGGTGGATCGCAAGTTCCTCCTCAGCGTCATCCTGGCCAGGGAATCACTCGGATCCACCGGCTTCGGCGGAGGAATCGCGATCCCTCACGTGCGCAATCCCATCGTGCTGCACATTCAGAGACCGATGATCACCCTTTGTTTCCTGGAGACTCCCGTCGAGTTTGGCGCCATCGATGGAAAGCCGGTGCACACCCTGTTCACCATGGTGAGCCCCACGGTCAGGGCGCATCTCCACCTGCTCTCCCGGCTCACCTACGGCCTTCGTCTCGGCGAGTTCCGCGGACCGGTGACTGAGCAGGCTTCGCGGGACGCGCTGCTGGCCGGCGCGCGTTTCGTCGACATTGCCGCCCGGCCCGCGCCGCCGAAGGCGGATTCCGCGCCGCGGTACCCCGCGGATTCCGCATCGCCGAAAGAGGTATAGACGAGATGCTGCTGGTGGTGATGCCTCCCGCCCTGCTGGTCGCGTTCGGCCTCCTCTCCCTCCTCACCGGCCGGCTGCCACGTGTCTCTCACATGGTGGGTGCCATGGGCGCGGTTGCGGCGAGCATCATGGGCCTGGTCCTGTCCATCGCCGCCCTGGCCCAGGGGCAGACCTACACTATCGCGCTGCAATGGAACGCGGCGATCGGCGCTTCCTTCACCGTGGGGTTCGATCCGCTCACGGGGCTCTTTCTCCTTCCGATCTACGGGCTCTCCGCCATCTGCGCGCTGTTCGGCGCCGGATATCTCGCTCATTTCCGCGGCCACCGCGGCCTGGGGAGCCAGTGGCTCTTTTACGGCCTGCTGGTGGCGAGCATGGCCCTGGTGGTCATGGCAAGGAACGCGGTCCTTTTCCTGACGGCCTGGGAGCTCATGTCCCTGTCCTCGTGGCTGCTCGTCACCTTCGAAAGCGAACGGGAGGAAGCGCGGCAGGCGGGCATCACGTACCTCGTGGCCACGCAGATCGGCACGGCCTTCCTTCTCGTCATGTTCCTTGTCCTCGGCGCTGCCCCTGCTTCCGCCGGATACGGGAGTACCGGTGCGGGGAATACCCCGTACGCAGGCGCCGCCCTCGATTTCGCCGGGTTCACGCAGCTGCCGGGGCCTGCAGCGGGCGTCGTGTTTCTGCTCGCGCTGGCGGGTTTCGGCACCAAGGCAGGCATCGTGCCGCTGCACACCTGGCTCCCGGAGGCGCACCCGGCGGCGCCGTCGCACGTGAGCGCCCTGATGAGCGGCGTCATGATCAAGACCGGAATCTACGGCATCCTGCGTACGCTCTCCTTTCTCGGCGCGCCTCCCGCGTGGTGGGGATGGACGCTCGCGTGCGTCGGCGCCGTGTCCGGCATCGTCGGCGTGCTCTTCGCCCTGGCACAGCATGATATCAAGCGGCTGCTGGCCTACCACAGCGTGGAGAACATCGGCATCATCTGCCTCGGCCTCGGCGTCGGACTTCTCGGCGTGAGCTATGGCGCCCCGCTCGTCGCCGTTCTCGGCTTTGCCGGCGGCCTCCTGCACGTCGTCAACCACGCCTTGTTCAAGGGACTGCTCTTTCTCGGCGCAGGGGCGGTTGCGCAGGCCGCCGGTACGCGCGAGATGGACAGGCTCGGCGGGCTGTTGAAGAAGATGCCGCTGACGGGCGCGGCGTTTCTGATCGGCGCCGCAGCCATCTGCGGCCTGCCGCCTCTCAACGGGTTCGTGAGCGAGCTCCTCGTATTCACGGGCGCGTTCAAGGCGGTGAGCCTGCAGTCCCTGCCGCACGCGGCCGCCGCGGCCGTCGTGGTGGCAGCTCTTGCCCTGGTGGGGGGGCTGGCAGCCGCCTGCTTTACCAAGGCATTTGGAATCGTCTTTCTCGGTGAGCCGCGGTCTGCCGCGGCCGCAGACGGGAGAGAGCCAGGGCCTTCCCTGCTCGTGCCGATGCTTCTCCTTGCCGCCGGTTGCGCGGCGGTCGGTCTCCTCGGCTCCCTTGCGGTCTGGGCCATCGCGCCCCTGGCGGCGCAGCTGGCCGGCCTCCCTTCGTCCGCCGGCACGGGACTGCTCGAGCCGATGAGAGCGGGTCTGCGCACGGTGCTCGGGATTGCAGGCGTCTTCGCCGGGCTGGTCGCCGCGCTGGCGCTCCTGCGCGCGGTCCTGCTGCGTGGACGGAAAGTGACGCGCGAACCGACCTGGGACTGCGGCTACATCAAGCCGGATGCCCGCATGCAGTACACCTCTTCGTCCTTTGCCCAGCCTCTCACGGAGATGTTCCGTGGTCTTCTCTCGACGCACAAGCGGGGAGCCCCGATCGGCCGTCTCTTCCCGGTGGAATCGAGCTTCTCCACCGAGACGCCGGATGTTTTTTCCGTGCGTTTCCTCAGGCCGGGAATCAGGGGCGTGGGCGCGCTTCTCTCCAGCCTGCGCTGGCTGCAGCACGGCAGGCTCCAGCTGTACGTGCTCTATATCGCTGTTGCCCTCGTTGCGCTCCTCGTGTGGAGGCTTGCCTGACAATGACCGGCCCCGGGTTCGCCGCACTGCAGCTTTTCATCGGTCTCCTCCTCGCTCCGCTTTTGCCGGCTGTGATCAATCGCACGAAGGCGAAATTCGCGGGCCGCAAGGGGCCGCCTCTCGTGCAGGGGTATGTGGACCTGGCCAAGCTGCTGTCCAAGGCCGCCGTGTACAGCCGCACAACGACCTGGATCTTTCGTGCCGGGCCGACCGCGGGGCTCGCCGCCGTGGTGATTGCACTTGCCATGCTCCCCTGGGCAGGGGGAGAAGCGCTGGTGTCATTCGCGGGGGATATGATCCTGTTTGCGACTCTCTTCGGGCTGGCGAGATTTCTCACGATCCTTGCCGCCCTCGACACCGGGTCCGCCTTCGAGGGCATGGGCGCGAGCCGGGAGGCTTGGTTCTCCGCCCTCACGGAGCCGGCGCTCCTTCTGGCGCTCGCAGCGCTCGCCCGGCTTTCCGGCAGCCTTTCCCTTTCCGGCATACTGGGCGGGCCGGGCGTGGGCGGAGGGGCGGGGGCCGCGCTGCTGCTCGCCGCGGGGGCCGCCCTGGTGGTCTTTCTGGCTGAGAACGCGCGGATACCGGTGGACGACCCGGAGACACACCTCGAGCTCACGATGATCCACGAGGTAATGGTTCTCGATCACTGCGGAGTCGATCTTGCCTACATCCAGTACGGCTCGGCCGTAAAGCTGTGGGCGCTCGGAGGGGTGGTGGTGTCGATGCTTGCGCCGAGGACCGGTTTCTGGCTGGCAGATGCGGGCATCGGCCTTGCGGGGATGGCGTGCGTCGCGGTGGCCACGGGTGTTCTGGAATCGGTGACAGCCCGCCTGCGTCTCGCGCGGGTGCCGCAGCTCCTGGTCGCGGCAATCGCCATGGCGGCCCTGGCGATGGCGCTCGCCCTGGTGAGGTGAAGCTGTGACGACCTCCGTCGAAGGCTTTCTCGTCATTCTCATGCTCACCAATCTCTGGCTCCTCGGGTCGAGCCGGTCTGCTTTCCTGCATTGCGGCGGTGTCGGTCCAGGGGGTTCTCCTGGGCCTGCTTCCCCTGGTCATCGGCATCGACGCCCCGCTGTGGCGCCTGATTCTCCAGGCAGCCATCAGCATAGGTTTCAAGGGCATCGCCCTCCCGCTCCTGCTTCTGCGCGCCGCGCGCTCCGTCGATGTGCGACGAGAGGTCGAGCCCTTCGTCGGCTACTCGGCTTCCCTCCTGATCGGGGTCGTGGTTCTCGCCGTCTCCCTTTTCATCGGGCTTCGTCTGCCCATCCACGGCTGGAATGCGCCGCTTCTGCTCGTGCCTGCGGCCCTGTTCACCGCGCTCACGGGCCTTTTCATCATCGTCAGCAGGAGATCCGCGATTGTCCAGGCCCTGGGATACCTCGCAATGGAAAGCGGCATTGCCGCTTTCGGTCTTGCGCTTGCCGAGCAGGAGCCGCTCCTGATAGAGATGGGCACATTCCTGGACGCGTTCGTTGCGATCTTTGTGATGGGGATCACGATTTATCACATCAGCCGCGAGTTCGACCACATTGACGCGGACCGGCTTTCGAGCCTGAAGGACTCGCCCCAATGATACTCGCCCTCATCGCCCTGCCGGGCTTCGCTGCCATTGCCGCATTTTTCATTCGCTCTCATTCCCTGCGTCGATCTCTCCTCGTGACGGTCGCCGTTCTGCAGGCAGGCCTTGTCAGCTGGCTGTGGATCGACCCGGCCCGGTTTCCGCCGCTGGGGAGCTGGCTTGCCGCGGATGCGCTGGGCAGGCTCTTCCTTGCGATTGCCAGCCTGCTGTTTCTGGCGGTCTCCGTGTCCGCCGTCGGGTTCCTTCAGAAGGAGAGCGGCGCGACACGGGCGGACACGGAGGAGGGATTTCTTTTCGGCAACGCCCCCGAGGCGGTCTTCACCGCCTGTCTGCTCGGGTTTCTCTCCACCATGACGCTCGTGACCGTGAGCCAGCACTTCGGGCTCCTCTGGGTTTCCATCGAGGCGACCACGCTCGTCAGCGCTCCCCTCATCCACTACCACCGGCACCACAGGTCGCTGGAAGCCACCTGGAAGTACCTCCTGGTCTGCTCGGTGGGGATTGCCGTGGCCCTGCTCGGCACCTATTTTCTCGCGGCCTCCGTGCCTTCGGGTATCGGCGCCAAATCCGCCGAATACGTCGGCGGTTCCGCCGTTTCACTTACGTTCTCCGGGCTCGCACGAAATGCCGCGCGCCTGGACACAGGCTGGCTGAAGGCAGCGTTCCTGCTGCTCCTGGTGGGGTATGGAACCAAGATGGGGCTGGCGCCCATGCACACGTGGCTTCCCGACGCCCACAGCGAAGCCCCTTCGGTCGTTTCCGCACTGCTCTCCGGTGCGCTGCTGAACTGCGCCTTCCTGGCCGTGCTCCGCATCCTGTCGGTATGCGCGGCGGCCGGTCTCGGCGGGTTCGGCAGGCAGACCATCCTGGTCCTCGGCCTGGTCTCGATGGCGGTGGCGGCAGGGCTGATCATCGGCCAACCGGACTACAAGCGGATGCTCGCGTACTCGAGCGTGGAGCACATGGGGATCCTCTGCGTGGGAATCGGGCTCGGCGGGCTCGGAGACTGGGGCGCCCTCTTCCAGGCGGTCAATCATTCGCTCACAAAGGCCGCGCTCTTTCTCCTGGCCGGCAATTTCCTCGCTGCGTACGGAACCAAGAAGTCATCCGACGTCGACGGGGCGGTCCGCACCCTGCCGGTCACGGCGGCCTTGTGGATTGCGGGACTCTTTGCCATCACCGGTGCACCGCCATTCGGCCTGTTCTCGAGCGAGCTCACGATCCTGCGGGCCGGTGTGAACGCGGGCGCCTGGGCCGTCGTTGCCGTCTACTCCTTTCTCCTTGCCGCCGTGTTCGTCGGGATGATCACCATGCTCCTGCGAATGGGGAGGAATGCCGCCCTTCCACGGTACGGGAGTGCGCGAGTACGCGCTCGGCCCGAAGGCCGTACCGGTTCGGCGAATGCGCCGTACACCGCGGCAGGAGGCCTCGGAATCGCGCGCGCCGCCGCCGCGCCGCCCTTGCGCGCCGGTGAGTCGGTGCTCAGCGTCGCGGCACCGCTCGTCCTCCTGGTCCTCACCGGCGTGCTCGGCCTGTTCATTCCGGGGTTTCTCGACACGGTGTTGAAGCAGGCCGCTCTTCTGCTGGGGGTATAGGATGGCGAAACAGAGCCATCTCGAGCTTCACAACGGCGCCGCCTCCGATGCGGCGCGGGTGCCCGTGCTCTCCACCGATGCGTGGCGCGACTTCGTGAAGAGTCGGGTGCAGGACGGCGCTGAAATCACGGCGCTTTTCGGCATGCCGGAACATTCAGGCGCAGGCAGGGGCGCGCGCTTTCTGCTCTACGCGGTGCTCGCCGAGCACGCAACCGGCGCGCTTCGCGTCGCCCGCACGCGTGTGACGGGCTCGTGGCCCTCCCTGACAATTGATTGTCCCGCCGCACACTGGTTCGAGCGGGAGATCGCGGAGCAGTGGAACCTCGTGCCGGAGGGGCACCCCTGGCTGAAGCCGATCCGCTTCCAGCCGGCCATGCGGGGCGCCCTGCCCGGCAGGGAGTCGCCGCCCATAGGGGATGCGCAGTTCTTCCGGGTGGAGGGGGAGGAAGTGCACGAGGTGGCCGTGGGCCCGGTGCATGCGGGAGTGATCGAGCCGGGGCACTTTCGGTTCCAGTGCCACGGGGAAACGGTCCTGCACCTGGAAATCTCGCTCGGGTACCAGCACCGCGGCATCGAGCGCGCGCTCCTGGGCGGTCCGGACGTACGCTCGATCCACTATGCCGAAACGCTCGCCGGGGATACGACGGTGGGGCACGCCACCGCATACTGCGAAGCGTTGGAGGCCCTTGCGGGGCGCGAGGCGCCCCCCCGGGCGCAGGCAATCCGCGCCATTGCGCTCGAGCTGGAGCGTGCCGCCAGCCACGTGGGAGACCTCGGCGCGCTGGCAGGGGACATCGGATTTCTCCCCACGGCGTCGTGGTGCGGCCGTCTCAGGGGCGACCTTCTGAACATGACGGCGCTCATCTCCGGGAGCAGGTTCGGCCGTGGCCTCGTGAGGCCCGGCGGCGTCGTGTTCGACCTTGACGAAGAGATGGCGGGCGAGCTGCGCCGCCGGCTTCGGTCCTGTGCGCGTGACGCGGCCGGCGCGTGCGAGCTCCTCTGGCGGTCCCCGTCCGTCGTTGCCCGGTTCGAGGGCACAGGGATGCTTTCCGAGCGGACGGCGCGGGAGATCGGCCTCACCGGTCCTGCCGCGCGCGCGTGCGGAGTGGACCGTGACGCGCGGCGCGACCTGCCCTCCGGCATCTGGCGGTTTTCGCAGGTGCCGGTTTCCACGTGGCGCACGGGCGACGTTTTCGCCCGCGCGTATGTGCGGTGGCTCGAAGCGCAGAGGTCCTTCGCGTTCATCGAGGACCAGCTCGGGGCGCTCCCCGCGGGAGACATACGGGTTTCCCTTCCCCCGCTCGCGCGCGGCGCGGTGGCGGTGAGCGTGGTGGAGGGCTGGCGGGGGAGCATCTGCCACGTCGTCCTCACGGACAGCCGTGGAAAGTTTGCGCGCTACAAGGTCGTGGACCCTTCATTCCGCAACTGGTTCGGGCTCGGCCTGGCGATGCGCGGCCAGCAGGTGTCGGACTTTCCGTTGTGCAACAAGAGCTTCAACCTGTCCTACAGCGGACACGATCTGTGAGGGTGTGACATGCTGCGAATTCTCACGAGAAAGACTGCGGCAGGGACGCCGCACCATGCGCTTTCCGCGCGGGGAACCGCCTGCCCTCCCGGCGCGGTTCCGCGGGCTTCCCGTCATCGACCAGTCGCGGTGCAAAGGCGGCTGCGACGCCTGCATGGATGCGTGTCCCACCGGGGCCCTGTCACGGGGCTCCGACCGCATGCTGAAGATAGACCTGGGCAAATGCCTGTTCTGCGGCGACTGCACGGCTGCCTGCCCGACAGGCGCCATCTCGTTCAGCAACGACTATCGGCTGGCCGCCCGCAACCGCGAGGACCTCGTGATCGGCGTGAAGCGGCTGCGCCTCGCCGAAGCCCTCGGCAGGGATCTGCGGAGACTGCTGGGCAGATCTCTCCGACTGCGCCAGGTAAGCGCCGGCGGCTGCAGCGCCTGCGAAGCCGACGCGAATGTTCTCACGACCGTCGGATGGGACATGGGGAGATTCGGCATACAGTTCGTGGCGTCTCCGCGACACGCGGACGGTCTCCTGGTGACGGGCCCTGTCACGCTGAACATGCGCCACGCCCTGGAGAAGACGTACGCGGCCGTGCCGGAGCCGAAGATAGTGATCGCCTCCGGCGCCTGCGCCATATCGGGAGGTCCCTATGCCGGTGCGCCGGAGGCGAGCGACGGGGTGGCGGGAATACTGAAAGTGGATCTCTTCGTGCCCGGCTGTCCTCCGCATCCTCTCACCCTGCTCGACGGCCTCCTGCGGCTGCTCGGCAGGATCCGCTGAGGGACCGTGCGCGCACACCTTGCGGGGGTCCGCGGGCAGGCAGCCCCCTATCCCGTGCTCGCCATCGGCGTGGCCGCCGTCTCCTCCGCCGCCCTCCTGATCTCCCTGGCGCGCGCGCAGGGCGTTCCCGCACTCGCAATAGCCGCCCTCAGGATGAGCATCGCCGGGCTCGTGATGGGGCCGATCGCCGTCCTGCGCTGTCGGCAGGAGATCCGCGGCCTCGCGGTTGTCGAGACTCTGACCGCCGCGGCCGCGGGGGTCTTCCTTGCGCTTCACTTCGCGTTCTGGATCAGCTCACTTGACGATACGTCGGTCATGAGCTCGGTTGTCTTTGTCAGCACCAGTCCGATATTCGTCGGCCTGGCATCCGTATTCCTGTTGAGAGAGCGGATGGGGACGCCGACGATCATCGGAATAGCGGTCGCGATCGTCGGCGCGGCGTTCGTCGGTCTCTCGGATCTCGGCCAGCCCGGGAGGCATCTGCTGAGGGGCGATCTGTTCGCGCTGCTGGGCGCCGTCTCCGCCTCCGGCTACCTTCTCATCGGCAGACGCGTGAGGAAGAAGATGTCCCTCACGCTTTACGTCGGGATCGCCTATCTGAGCGCCGCGCTCATCCTCCTCGGCGTCGTCGGCGTGACGGGCACCGGGCTCGCAGGCTATCCGCGCGAAGGGTATCTCTGGGTTGCGCTCCTCGCCGCAGGGCCGCAGCTCCTCGGCCATACCGCGTACAACTGGGCATTGAGATACGTGTCGGCCACCTTCGTCACGGTGACCCTCCTTGCCGAGCCGATCGGCGCGACCCTGCTCGCAATTGTCTTTCTTTCACAGGTGCCTTCCGCGCTCAGGATTGCCGGCGGCGTCTGCATACTTGCGGGAATCCTTCTCGCCGCGCGCGGAGAATCGCGCGGGAAAGAATCACCGGAGAAACTGCCCCATGCCGTGTAACCAAATCGTCCGAAGGGTGTTTACATTTTTGAGACAAGACGGAGTCCAAATTCGTAAGGGGCAAGTTTCACCTCCTTTCCTTGTCCCTGTGTCTCGCCCGGGGGATAGGTGTTACCTATCCCCACATTTTTCCGCGCGACGTAAACGGAGGCTCTCCTGCGCATTCTGCTGATCTGCCCCATACCTCTGGAATACACCGTGTGCCGGACTACTCTTGTCCTGCGCGACGCGCAGGAAGTCCTGGGCTGCAAGACCGCCCGCGGGTCCGTGGGAAACATCGATATCATGGCGATGGAGACCGGCCCTGCAAAAGCGAGGGTCGCCACCGCGACCATCGGAGGCATCGATCACTTCCAGCCGGATCTCGTCGTCGACACCGGTACCTGCGGCGCCATTGACGGACAGCTCATTGTCAGGGCGGTTGTTCTCGGTCTGTCCTGCCTCGAGTACGATATCTCCGGCAATGGTCTGCCTCACCGGATAATTCAGGAAATGAAGCTGCCGTCAGCCTTCGATTTTCTCCCCCGCCGCGAGGCGCAGAAGCTCGTGCGGAGTCTGACGGAGCTCGGCAAGGATCGGGGGCTGCACCTGCGGGCCGGCGTGCAGGCATGCGGCGAATTCTTCATCCAGTCCGCCGAGGTCCGGGAGTCCCTGTTCGCCCTGAGCGGGGCCACGGCGTGCAACTGGGAGACGGCGGGCGTGTTTGTAGGTTCCCTGCGCGCGTGCATTCCCCCGCTCAGCCTCCGTGTCGTGTCCGATCTCGGCGACGAGAATTCGCTGCGCGACTTCCGCCGCAATGCACGAAAATGCTCACAGGACCTCTACCGATTCCTTCGGGACGGGTTGGAGTCGGGATGGTTCGCCGCGTTTTACGAGCAGTGGAAAACTGTTCCACGGGGCCTGGTGGACAAGATGCCCCAGAGGGTGTTGCCGTAGGCACGGATGCCGAGCGGCGCCGAGTACATGGATGCGTAGGGCGGCAGGCGGCTGCGTAGCAGACGCCGAGAGCCTACGGAAGGCGCCGCGTAGACAGGATGTCGAGGTCGAGCGAGTACAGGGATGTGCGGAAGGAGGCCGTAGACTCCGCGGTATTCCGCGGAGTTGGATGCCGAGCGGCGCCGAGTACACGAGGTCGGAAGGCGCCGCTAGACACGGATGTCGAGCGGCCGATCTGAAGCTTGATTTCGCCGGCGGGCCGGGGTAGTATCGCCCCAGCACGCGAGAGCAATTAATCCGCGAAACTGCACGGAGGACCGTGCAAGGTACCGCGGCGGGAGGGATTGCAGTGTCGAAAACCTACGTGGAAACCTCGACCGAGCTGCTCGAGGGGCTGGACGAAATGGTCCGGGAAGGCTACTACGCCAATCGGACCGAGGGGATCAATGATGCGATCCGCCTCCTGCTGAAGCAGTACAAGCTGTCCAAGCTCCATGCAAAAGACTCCACCCTGCTGGGCAAATCGGCTGTCGCGGGCGGGGAGAAACGAACGGAGTGATCGGACAGATCGTCGCGGGCATCGACGGATCGCTCAACTCCCTGACGGCGTTCCAGTACGCGCTTGACCTGGCGCGCCGGGTCAAGGCGGAAGTCAAAGTCGTATTCGTGGTGGATGCCCGCAAGACCGATCTCCCCATTATCTATACGGCCAGCCATTTCGACTACGGATTCGAGCGCGTTTACATTCCCCCCGAGCCCGGCCTGAAGGGCTTCTACGACCGGGTCAGACAGGACATCAAGGCATTCGGCGATAATTGCCTCTCGCTCTGCAAGAAGGACGCGGAGGCGGGCCAGGTCCACGTGACCCCCGTGCTGCGGGAAGGGCTTCCGTCGGGGATTCTCACGGAAGAAGCCCGGTCCGGCGACCTTCTGGTCATCGGCCAGAAGGGGGAGAATGCCCATATCGAAAGGGCGATCGTGGGCTCCACAACGGAGGACGTGGTGCGCTCCACCCCGCGGCCGGTCCTCGTCTGCCCGGCCAGGTTTCAGAGTCCCACGCGCGTGCTCTTTGCCTACGACGGCAGCCCCGTCGCGGAAGGGGCGCTGCAGTTCTTCGTCAACGCGTTCGGCAGCATCTGGGAAGAGATGGCGGTGCTCACCGTCACGGAAAAGATGGAAGAGAGCTTTCCCTTCGACACGGAGCTGAGCTACCTGGGCACGCACGGTATTCCGTACCGGCTGCTGATGGAGGCGGGCAAGCCTGTTGATACGATTCCCCGCGTGGCCAAACGGGAAAGCTCCGAGCTCATCCTTATCGGCGCGCACGGCCGGCACAAGATACGCGACTACCTGCTGGGCTCCACGGCTTCCCACCTGATCCGCCGCAGCGAGCTGCCGGTCCTCGTGGCATTCTGAGAGCGGGGCTTGCCGCCGTGCCGGCCGCCAATGAGCAGAACGCCGCGGCCGAGCGGATGGTGAAGCTGCAGCTCGAAAAAAGGGACATCAGGGACGCACGTGTGCTGGACGCGATGCGCAGGGTGCCGCGGCATCTCTTCGTCCCTCCCGGAAGCCGGTCGCTCGCCTACGAGGACCACCCCATACCGATCGGACAAGGCCAGACCATATCCCAGCCGTACATGGTGGCATTCATGACTCAGGCGCTGGAGCTCCGCGGCGGGGAGCGGGTGCTGGAGATCGGCACCGGAAGCGGCTACCAGACCGCCATCCTGGCGGAGATCTGTCGCGAGGTGTTCTCCATCGAGCGCATCCACGAGCTTGCCGCGGCGGCAGAGAGCGCGCTGACGGCACTCGGGTACAGGAACATCAGGCTTCTCGTCGGCGACGGCAGCGAAGGCTGGCCCGCGCAAGCCCCGTTCGACGGCATCCTCGTTGCTGCCGCGGCCCCTTCCATTCCGCAGAAGCTCCGCGACCAGCTCGCGGACAACGGAGTCATGGTGATCCCCGTGGGAGACTGGCGGCGCACGCAGGAAATCCTTGTGGCACGCAGGACAGGGGGCACGGTGACGGTCGAGCGGAGCATCGGGTGCCGTTTCGTGCCCCTGATCGGCGCGGGAGGGTTTCCCGAGTAGGAGAGAGCGCCTGTGTCGGCTCACCGCTCAGGTGGGGCGTTGACAAAGGGGGCGCTCCGGCGCCCAATACCTCAACCATGGCATTACCAGTTTTCCGTCCGACCGTGAAGAGGAAGGACATGGGCAGCGTCCTGTCCTGCATCGTATCCGACAAGATCGGCCCCGGCGAAATATCCCGGGAGCTTGTTGCACGCGCGTGCCACCTGCTGGGACATGCCGGAGGTGTCACGCTCCGCAATTCCTACCTCGCCCTTTCTGTGGCGCTTGAAGCCCTTGGGCTGGGCCCGTCGGACCCGGTCATCCTGCCCGCCCTTTCTCCCTCCCTCTGGCTGCGCGTGCTCCTGGACAAGGGAATGGTGCCGCTCGTGGCCGATGTCGAGCTCGAATCCGGAACCATCGATCCTCAGCAAGTCGCTGCTCTGGCGCAGAAGGGGGCAAAGGCCATACTCGTGCCCCACACCCTCGGCATCATCGCCGACATCGAGAGTCTGCGGGCGCACGGGATTCCCCTGCTGGAAGATGCGTCGCAGGGACTGGGCGGCAGGATCGGGGAGCTTCCCTGCGGCGGCGCGGCGGACATCTGTCTCATCTCCCTGGACCCCGAGGACATCGTGACCTGCGGCGGCGGCGCGCTCGTCCTGGCCCGGCAGAAACCAGTGGCAGCGGCGCTGCGGAAGACGCAGGAGGGATCGCCGCTGCACTCTCCGCTCATGGACATGAACGCGGCCCTGGGAATATCGCAGCTCGCGGCGCTGGAGAGCTTTGTCGGCGCCCGTCGGGAAATCGCGCTTGTCTACGGTCAGTCGCTGCTGAGGTCGCGGCATGCGTCCCTGGTCCAGAAGACACAGAATTCGCCGGGTACGGCGATGCTCGACGCGGAGAGCGTCCTGTCGTCCTTTCCCGTCGCATTGGCGGACGGCATGAAGGAAGTGCGCCAGTACGCGCTCAAGAAGAACGTCGACACGGCGCCCGCCTTCGCGGACACCATTGCCGCCCTGGAGGAATCTCCGGCAGCCCACTGCGCCAACGCCCGGTCACTCGTGCTGCGCTGCCTGCTTTTCCCGCTGTACCCCATGCTGGGAAAGCGCGACGTGGAGGCGGTTTGCAAGGTCCTGGCCACCCTGCCGTAGGCAGGGATGCCGAGGGCGAGCGAGGTCAGGGATGGCCTTGAGCGAGCCCGTAGCCCTTCCGCGGTACTCCGCGGAGTTGGATGGCGAGGGCCGACGAGCACAGGGATGCGCAGCACGCCGAAGGCGTGGGGAGGGCGGCAGGCGGCTGCGGAGCAGACGCCGAGAGCCTGCGAAAGGAGGCCCGTAGCCCTTCCGCGGTACTCCGCGGAGTGGGATGTCTATCGCGCCAGATGACGCGCAACTCCGCCAGGAGCGGAAGGCGCGTCGGGCGCGATCAGGCTTGCCAACGCCACGCCCCGCAACTATAGTATGCGCACATGGCCGTCAAGCGGCGAGAAATCCGTAAGGTACTGACAGTCATCAACTCGCGTAAAGACGACGTGCAGAGCGTCGTGCGCTCCATAGAGGAGTTCGCGCGGGCGCGGAACATCGACACGGTGTCCCTGGATTTCGCCAACCACGCCAGCGCCAAGAACTTTGCGGATGTGGATCTCGCCATCACCCTGGGGGGAGACGGTACGCTCCTTTCCTGCGCGCGCATGCTGGCCGAGCGTGACGTTCCCATCCTCGCGGTCAACATGGGAGACTTCGGCTTCATCACGGAGGTGTCGAAGAGCGAGCTGATCGACACCTGGGAGAAATTTCTGGACGGACGGCTGCGCGTGAGCGAGCGGCTGATGCTCTCCGTGGCCGTGTACAGGGACGGCGCGGAGGTCGCGGCGTTTGTCGGCCTCAATGAGGCGGTGATCGGCATCAAGGGAATCTCCCGCATGATCCGGCTGAAGGTCTACCTCTCGGATACCTACATGGGCCGCTACCGCGCGGACGGAGTCATCGTGGCCACGCCGACCGGCTCAACGGCGTATTCCATGGCCGCCGGCGGGCCGATCCTGCACCCGGAGATGGAAGCCTTCATCCTCACGCCCATCTGCCCCTTCACGCTCTCCAACAGGCCTACGGTCGTCCCCGCCACGGAAATCCTCCGCATCGAGGTGGAGGAGCCGCAGAAAGTGGAGACGGTGCTGACCATGGACGGCCAGGAGTCACTGCCCCTCCTGCCCCGGGACAGTCTCCTCGTCCGCCGGGCGCCGCACAAGGCACGCATCGTGCATACGGACAAGCGAACGTTCTACGAGGTCCTCCGGAGGAAGCTCAACTGGACGGGGGAGCCCAATGCTTGAAGAGCTGCACGTCCACAACTACGCCATCATCGACAAGCTGCAGGTGCGCTTCACCAATGGTCTGAACATCCTGAGCGGGGAAACAGGCGCGGGCAAGTCCATCCTTGTCGGGGCGCTCGGTCTTCTGCTGGGGGACAAGACCGACACGTCCATCATCCGCTCAGGCGCGGAGGAGACCACCGTGTCCGGCATCGTGTCCGTGTCGGGGAACACGGAGGCGGCCCAATGGCTTGCCGCGCACGGCATCGAGGCGGAGGAGGGCGGCGTCATCCTGCGCCGGATGCTGAAGTCCAACGGCAGGGGTTCGCTCTTCATTCAGTCCACGCCGGTCACGCGCGCGGACCTTCACGAGTTCTCCACGCTTCTGTTCGACCTTCACGGCCAGCACGAGCACCAGTCGCTGCTGGACCTGGAAAACCACCGCAGGCTTGTGGACCGCTGGTCCGGCACCGAGCAGCTCGCGGAGCGCTTTCACGCGCTCTACGCGTCTCTGGCGTCACTGCGCGAGCGCCTTTCCAAGCTCGTGAGCGACGAGCGCGAGCGGCTGCGGCGGATCGACCTTCTCTCCTACGCGGTCACCGAGATCAAGGCACTTGACCCGAAGCCCGGTGAAGAGGAAGAGCTGGAGAAGGAGCTCGCCATCCTCGTCCATCACGAGAAGCTTTTCACGCTGCTGGAGGAGGTGCACTCCCAGACTGCGGAGAGCGCCGGAGGAGTGCTGGCCAGCCTGCGCAGGAGCCGGCATGCCATGGACGAGATCCTCGGAATCGACAGCTCGCTCTCCAAGCTCTCCCACCAGCTCGAGGACGCGTTCTACGAGATCGAGGACTTCTCGGAGAACATACGCCAGTACAAGTCGAGGGCGGACTTCAGCCCCGGCCGGCTGGATGACGTGCAGTCGCGGCTCTCGTCCATCCGCGCGCTGGAGAAGAAGTACGGAGACACGATCGAGGCGGTCCTCGAGTATTGCCGCACCGGTGAACAGGAGCTGGCCGGCATGGAGAACTGGGAACAGGAGAAAAAGAACCTCGAGACGGACATCGCCCGGACGGAGAAAGAGATTGCGGAGGTGGCCCGCGAGCTCTCCGAAAAACGCAAGGCGGCGAGCCAGGTTCTCCAGAAGAAGATAGAGCAGGAGCTTCGCGAGCTGGGCATGCCCAAGGTGAGCTTCCGCGTGCTGATCGCGGACGCGGCCCGGGCGGACGGCGTGGCCGTGCTGACTCCCTGGGGAAGGGACTCGATCGAGTTCGTCATCTCTCCCAATCTGGGGGAACCCTTCAAACGGCTGCGCTCAATCGCATCCGGCGGAGAGCTGTCACGCGTCATGCTCGCCATCAAGGGAGTCCTTGCGGAATCCGACCACGTGAGCACGCTGATCTTCGACGAGGTGGACGCGGGTATCGGCGGCGAGGTGGCCCTGTCCGTCGGGCAGCGTCTTTCGGCCATTTCCCGGCACAAGCAGGTGCTTTCCATTACACATCTCGCCACCATCGCCGTTCGCGCCGATAATCATCTCAAGATCGAGAAGGTGACGCAGGGGGGGCGCACGGTGACAAAGGTGGAGAGAGTCACGGGCTCCACGCGGCGGGAAGAGATCGCGCGGATGCTGGCGGGGGACAGGAAAGGGGAGCTTTCACTCCAGCACGCGGGTGAGCTCCTTTCGAAATATGGACCTGAAAAGGACAAGGGCGGATGAGGAAACCCAGCGACGAAGCCAGGCACCGGTATACCGAATACATCAAGGACTACAAGAACAACATCGAATCGGTATTGGAGAAGGAAAGGAAGATCAAGGAACAGATCGCCAAGACGCCCGAAGGAGCTAATTATCAGAAGCTCGCCCTTGCGGACGACAACCTCAATATCGTCGCCAACTACCTCCTGATGAGCTCCCTCTCCACGTCGTTCCTGGGCGTCAAGAACGAGCTGTACCTCAGCGAAGCCCGCAAGTGCATCTACAAGGCCCTCGTCTACCTCGAGGAGATCGTTTCCGCGGTGATCGACGCGCCGTTTTCAGAATACGAGGCGGGGCTGGAGACCATCTCCACATTTTCCGACGAGAACCGCTACAACCTCGTGCGCAAGCTCGGATTCACAATCGACTCCCTGGAAGAGGGGTACGGCGAGAACTCCAAGTGGAAGTGGTCTTTCGTGGAGCTGGAAGGCAGGTTTGCCGCCGTGACGAAGAACCTGCTGAACCTGAAGACGTTCGTCGGCAGCATGGACCCCCGCTCGGAAGGATACGACGCGCGGATGTCGCACCTCAGCCTTGCCAAGGAGCTTCTCCAGCAGGCGGCGGACCGGTACCGGGAGAAGTACGAGCTCTCCACTTTACGCATCGACGACATCAAGGTGGGCATCAATTTCCTGACCGCGGTGAGAAGGCTGCACATCGTGCTCGGTGAAGCCGACCACGCCGACGTGGTGAAGAAGAAGGCGGAAATCTGGCGCACCAAGATGGAGAATGACCTCAAGAAATCAGAGGAGTCGGCAAAGCGATAGCGCGCCGCCCGGCGGATTCTGCCCTGTCAGTGCGTGGGCGCCGGGCCTTTCTCTCCTGTCGTGTCCTTCAGCCCATGCAGAGAATCCCTGGGGATCAGCTCGCCGATCGTGGTCGTCAGGTACTTTCCGTCCCTGCCCGCATAGTACACGGGCGTCTCCGGCGGGCAGAACTCGCTGAGCGCCTGCCGGCATGCGCCGCAGGGAGAGACCGGCGCGTCGGCGGCAGGGCAGAATACCGCGACCGCGCGGAAGCTCGTCTTGCCCTGTGAGACGGCGGCGAAGAGCGCGCTTCTCTC
Source organism: uncultured Spirochaetota bacterium (assembly GCA_963734545.1). GTDB lineage: Bacteria > Spirochaetota > Spirochaetia > SZUA-6 > Fen-1364 > Fen-1364. The sequence goes on from CAVTHO010000007.1 coordinate 162,097, forward strand.
CGCGCAATTGCTGAGACCGAACGACCTGTTCTCCACGTTCGCGCCCGTCACGATGCTTCCATCCGCGCACAGGAGCGCGGCGCCGACGGGGAACCGCGAGTAGGGCGAGTAGGTGAAGCGTGCCGCGTCACGCGCCCTGCCGATCAGCTCACTCTGCAGAGGGATTCTGCGCTGACGTACTCGGCGGATTCTGCGCTGACGTACTCGGCGGATTCTGCGCCGATGTATCCGGCGGATTCTGCATTGACAGACACCTCCCTGGCGACTACCATGGCGCGAGCCGAAGGAACGACGATATTGGCATTTTCCGTCAAAAAGAAACGACCAGCGCGCGTCTTCTTCGTCGCACTCATCGTCATCGTACTGTATTTCGTCCTCTTTCCCTATCCCCTGGGACGCGAGATCGTTGCGAAGCCCGTCTGGTCAGTGACCTTACCGGATCCTTCGGCGCCGAATCCGCCGAGTACGTCGGCGCAGGCGCCTGACGGCGCAAAGACGACTGCCGCGCCCTTTCAGCTCGGTGACCTTTTCGGCTATGTCGGCGGCAGACGGGGGTATCCTGCATGCGGAGAAGGCGCTCTTCCGGGTGGCGCTTTCCGAGGCGGGATTCGTGAACTACACCCGGCTGGGAACGAACTGGATTCTCCAGAATACGCGGGGCGCGCGCGTCTTCCGCTTTTCAGGCTTTGGCTATCCCCTTCTGAGCAGGGACGGCAGAAGGATATTCATCCTCAAAGCCGATCTGAGCGGCATCATCGAGCTCGACCGGGCAGGTGATATGCTGTGGAGCAGGGATTTTTCCGCGCTCCTGACCAGCGTGTCCGTGCCGGGGGACTCTCTGCTGGTCGGTCTGCTGAACGGAACTCTTCTCCTTTTGGACGAGCCGGGGATCACCGGTGTACGAACAGGTGATGGGGGGGAGCCGTCTCCCCGTGATACTCGGTGCCGCGGTCTCGACGGACGGCTCGCTCATGGCTTCGGTCTCCGGCATCGCTCCTCAATTCCTGACCGTGCTGCGCCGGCAGGGCTCGGGCTACGGGGAGATCGCGAAGGAGGTTCTTGCGTCGGATTTCCGCCGCGAAGCGCGGGTGAGTTTTTCCCCCGACTCGCGCTACCTGCTCGTCGAGGGCGAGCGAGCCGCGGGAGTTTTCGATCCCGCTGCCCCGCGGCTCGCCTGGCTGCCCCTGCCGGGGGGCCTTGCGGAGGTGGCCTTCCCGGGCGGCGGCCGGTTCACCGCCGTGGCTGCGCACAGCGGCACGCTCGTGCAGCTCCGAGTCGTTCGTCCCTTCACTTCCCCGATCATCGACGCGACCTTCTCCGCGCAGCAGCTCTTTCTCGGGACCGTCGAAGGGGATCTCCTCCTGGGAATGGATGGCCGGCTGCTCAGGATAGGGATGGTGGAGCTCTGATGAGGATGAGGCGGCTCCGTCGGTTGCTCTTTCCGCGGCTCTCCTGCTCCCGATCCTGCCGCTTGGCGCGCTTGACTGGCCCGTGAAGGACAGGATTCTCACCGGCACCTTCGGTGAGGACCGGGGCGACCATTTCCACCTCGGGATAGACATCGGCGGCGGTGAGCAGGAAGTACGCCCTGTGCTCGGCGGCGAGCTCCTGTTCCGCTACGACGAGGGAGACAGCTATACCTCCGTTCCGCGGGGTGTGGGCAGTTTCGTGGTGCTGCACCACAGCCAGGACATCCTCTCCTTCTACTTCCACCTCGCCAACGGAAGCCTCGGTCCCGTCCGCACGGCCTACTCGCCCTCGGACAGGATCGGAATTATCGGAGACTCGGGACACTCGGAGGGAAAACACCTGCATTTTTCCGTGTATGACGAGGAGACCGGCTCCTGGATCAACCCCCTCTCGATCCTTCCCCCCATACCCGATGCCCAGCCGCCGGTGATAAAACGGGTCCTGCTTTCTGTCGGGGACCAGATCCAGCCGCTGGCAAACGGCGTGACGGTACGGCCGGGGCACGGGGAAATTCTCGCGGAGGTGTACGATCTTCGCGAAGACGTGAAATTTCATTGGCCCCTCGCGCCGTACAGCGTGAGGTTCAGCCTCGACGGCAAGGAAGTGGCGAGGATCCTCTTCGACTCCCTCCAGGCGCGTGCGGGCCGCATGGTCGTCGGCGCAGCCGGCCTTACCAGGGAGAACGTGTACCGAGGGGAAGGCCTGCTGCGCTGCGGGACCGTGGAGCTGCGCGCCGGCGAATCTCGGCTGCACCTTGCCGTCCGTGATTTCGCCGGCAACGAAGCGGTGCGGGACATACCGTTCACCGTGGCCGAATAAGGAGGCGCACATGCCGAAGACCTACTCCTCGGCACCGGGCGCGGAGCGCCAGGAGACCATTCCGTGTCCCGGCTGCGGCGGCTCCCGCGCGACACGGATGCTGGCCTGTGACGGATTCGCATTCGTGCGCTGCGGCGGCTGTTCTCTGGTCTACCAGAACCCGCGACCGGTTTTCGAAGACGTGCGCAAGCGGTACGCAGGGCAGTACTTCGCCTATGAGCTGGAGAATGAACGCAACTTTTTCGGCCTGATGCGGCTGGGGCTCGGCGATATCGGGTTCGAAACCCTTGCGCGAAGCCTTCCCGCGCCGCGCTCATTCCTCGATATCGGCTGCGCCACGGGAATGCTCATCGAATCGATGAAGGGGGAGGGATGGGACGCGAGCGGGGTGGATGTGTGTCGAGAGTCGGCCGAGTACGGAATGGCCCATCGGGGAGTCACCATCTTCGTCGGCACCCTCGAGGAGGCGGAATTCCCTGCTGAATCCTTTTCCGTCGTTCATTTCTCTCACCTCATAGAGCACGTCCCCGATCCACGGGCGTTCCTGGGTGAAGTCAGGCGGATACTGAAGCCGCAGGGGTACGCGATCATCACCACTCCCAACGTGGACGGCTTCCAGGCGCGGCTTTTCGGCAGCGGGTGGAGGTCCGCAATTGCCGACCATCTGACCCTGTTTTCCAAGCGTACACTTGGAAAAATGATACTCTGAATCTGGCTTCGAAATTCGGCAAACCGTCACCTGGGGGGGGCTCGCGGTGGGAACAGCGCCGGGTTTTGTCAAGAAACCAATTGACTGGCTTTCAAAGAAGTGCGGATTTGGCGATGTTGTTCTTTTCTTAGCGGCGAAACGTTGAGCTGCGACCCTTTATTTCTCTACGGAGATCAGTGTATCGAACTTTATCATCTGAAAGGTCTTGAAAAGCGTTTCGCTGCATCCGCGGATCTGCAGCGTCCGTTCTCTTTCCGCGAGCTGCTTTCGAAACAACAGTATTTTGCCAAGTGCCGATGAGTTTATGCTCGGCGTCTTGGAGAGATCGAGTGTTATCCTGCTCCAGTTCCCCGCGGAGAGCTCTTCGACCTTTTTCTGGAACTCATTCGTGGTCTCGCCGGTCAAGGAGCCGATTACCGAAAGGACCACCTCGTCTTTGGAGACACTCTTCTGGTCAAACATGGCTCATTCCCCTCTTCTCATCGCGCTCTCCAGCTCGGGCCGGGTGACAAGCTCCAGGTGGTAGCTGACCTGATCGGAATGCCGTTCCGCCTGGGTTGAAACCTTCCACACGCGATACACGATCATTTTCGCACTCGGCAGTGGGAGGGCGAGCGGATTGCCGTTCAAGTCCACGAGCTGGTTCACCCGGAGCTCGTGCTCGATCTCCCTGCTGTCTCCTTCCGGATAGACGATAAAGATCGTTCGCTCCACCTACCGGCATTCTATCCACGTTGCGGTGAGATATCAATCCCGGCTCGCGGCCGGGAACGCTATTCGGCATCTTCGAGGAGGGAAAAGGGCATTACTTTTCCTGTAGCATTATCCGGCAGCTCCTCGATCAGGACGACGGTCTGGAACGGGATCATCAGGTGATCGGCCCTCCCGAAGGTCTTTCGAGTCTCCTCTTCCCCGGGGTTGATCACGAGCTTCTGTTCGGTCGAGAAGACGAGGTTCTTTATCGAGACAAAGTAGGGGTGGGTGAGGTCGAGGCTCCTCGCCATCAACTCCACTTCCTTTTCTTTCCATTTGAAGTGAACACGATAAAGGGACACGCCGCTGTACTCCGGCGGAGATGATATCGCAGCGAGGGCATGCGTGTCAATTTTCAGGATCTACTACACATAAGTTACATAGTTCCGATAATTATGCTGCTTTTTTGCACTTTTTCCGTACTGAGCACTGTTGACATCTCGTGTTTCAGAGGTATTATCTGCACCAGGAGGTGGGAAAAAGTGGGGGAGATTAGGAAAAAGTGGTGAAGTGAACCATGATAACAGGAGAATTCCGTTGTTCATTGGATGAGAAGGGCAGACTGCTCATTCCGGCGAGAATGAGGACAGAAGTCGCCGGAAATGAGGTTATCCTCACCCGGGGCGTGGAAAACTGCCTCTGGCTCTTCCCTCCTGAAGAATGGAAGATATTCTCTGAAAACCTCATCGGTTCAACGTCGCTCTTCCAGGAAAAAGCAAGACTGATCCAGCGCCGCATGATCGCTCCCGCCCAGGAGACGGAGATCGACAAGGCGGGCAGAATCGTCATTCCCCAGACTCTGAGAGAATACGCGGACCTCAGGAAGGAATGCCTGATCCTGGGGCTGAAGAAGTACATGGAGATCTGGTCCGAGGCCTCCTACCAGGACTACCTGTCGGAGAACGAGGCGAAGTTCAAGGAAGCGGCCGAAGAGCTCGGGGGGAGGATCACCCTTTGATTTTTCACCAGCCGGTGCTTGCGCAGTCGGTCCTCGCGCTTCTCGTGCCGCCCTCCGATGCCGGGCTGATCATCGATGCCACGCTGGGTGAAGGAGGGCACGCGGAGGCGTTCCTGTCGAAGTATCCCGGCCTGTTTCTCATCGGCATTGATGCGGATGGCTCGATCCTGCAGGCGGCGCAGGCCAGGCTTTCACCGTTCACCGACCGGATCCGGCTGGTCAACGTCTGGTTTGCGGACTTCCTGGCGCGCTACGCGGAGGAAAAGAGTCCGGACCTCATCCTGATGGACCTGGGGGTTTCCCGCTACCATTACGAGGGAAGCGCCCGCGGCTTCTCATTCGACAGGGACGAGGACCTGGACATGCGGCTGGGCAGCGATCTCACCACGACGGCGGCAGACATCGTCAACTCGGCGGACGGAGCGGAGATCGCTGATATCCTGTTCCGCTATGGCGAAGAGAAGTTCGCCCGTCTCATCGCCTCCCGCATCGTCAGGGAGCGCGCCGAAGCGCCCATCACGCGCGCGAGGCGTCTGGCGAATCTCGTGGCCGCCGCGGTGCCTGACCGCTATCGGCACAGGCGGATCCATCCTGCCACCCGCACTTTCCAGGCCCTGCGGATCGCGGTGAACCGCGAGCTCGAGCAGCTGGAAACAGGTCTCAAGGAAGCGTTGAGGGTCCTGAAGCCCGGCGGCAGGATCGGCGTCATCACTTTCCACTCGCTGGAGGACCGGATCGTCAAGCGGTTCTTCCGGGACAAGAGCAAGGAGTGTACGTGCCCACCGGAATGGCCGATCTGTCAATGTGGGGGAAAAGCGGAGCTGCGCCTCGTCACCGGCAAGCCCGTCACCGCCTCCGAGGAGGAGGTCTCCCACAACCCGGCGAGCCGCAGCGCCAAGCTGAGGGTGGCGGAGAAGCCCCTTCTGCAGGGAGCGGCCGCTCCCGTACGCGCGAGACGCGGGAAGGGGGACAAATGAGAAGAATCATGTGGGCGCTGCTCTGCCTGGCGATCCCCGGGCTCCTCTTTCTGAACGCATGGCAGGGCTTCCGGTACAATGACCTCACGGATCGGGTCGGAGCGCTGGAAAAGCAGCAGAAAGACCTGCTGGAAAAAAACAGGGACACGATCGCCCAGATCGCATATGAGACCTCCCCGGAACGGGTGGGGCAGAAGGCAGCCCGGATCGAGGGGCTGATACCCCTGGACCAGTCCGCCATCACGCGCCTCCGGGCGGATGCGGCTGCACAGGGAGGACCGGCGCAGTGATGGCAATCGGCACCAGGCTGTTTTCCTTTGCCGACGTCCTCCGCGCCACCGGCGGGCGGGTCGTCGTCGAGGCCCGTGACCCGGAGGGAATTTCCTCCGTGGTCACCGATTCGCGCGCGAGCGGGGAGGGCTCCCTCTTTGTCGCCCTGCGCGGTGAAAGGACCGACGGCCATGAGTTTCTCGAGCAGGTCGCGCGCGCGGGCGGCGCGGCGCTTCTCGTCTCCGCGGAGCAGGCCGCCCGCCGCCGGGACGAGCTCGCCGCCCTGCACGCCGCTCATGGCGTGGGAGCGATCGCGGTCGAGGATACCCTTGCCGGTCTGCAGGACCTTGCCCGGTTCCACATGCGCCGGCTCCAATCGGTGACACGAATCGGGATTACCGGCTCCAACGGCAAGACCACCACGAAGGAGATCATCGGGCTCATTCTCTCCCGCTCCGCGGCGACTGCGAAGAACGAGGGGAACCTGAACTCGGAGATCGGCCTGCCGCTTTCATGCTTCACGGTGGAGCAGAAGCACAGGTACGCCGTGTTCGAGATGGGCATGAACCACCGGGGAGAGATGGGGGTGCTCGCCGATATCGCACGTCCCGACCTCGCGCTGGTGACCAATATCGGCACCGCGCACGTCGGAATTCTGGGATCGCAGGACGAGATAGCAAAAGAGAAGAAGAAGATCTTCGCCCATTTCGACGGCCGCCAGGTCGGCCTGTTGCCCGAGGACGAACGCTACAGGGAGTTCCTTGCCGAGGGCGTGAAGGGCAGGATCGTCCTCTTCGGACCGAAGAGCACACCGGGCTACGGGGGAAGCGAAAGCTTGGGACTGGGTGGAACGCTCATCCACTGGGAGGGGTTCCGGGTCCGCTTCCCGCTCTTCGGTCCGTACAATCTCGCCAACGCGCTCGGAGCGGTCTCCGTCGCGCGCGAGCTGGGCGTCCCGAACGCGGAGATACGTGACGGGCTCGAGGCCGTCACTCCGCTGTTCGGGCGGTCCCAGATCGTCACGGGACCTGTCACCGTGATCGTCGATTGTTACAATGCAAACCCCGATTCCATGGCCAGCGCACTCTCCTTCGTCGAAGCGCTGCCCTGGAAAGGGAAGAAAATCGCGGTGCTGGGAGGGATGCGGGAGCTCGGAGACTCGTCCACGGCCGCGCACAGCGCGCTCGGCTGGCGGCTGCGTCAGACCGGGCTCGATACGGTCTTCCTGTTCGGTGAAGAGATGGAACATGCGTGGAAGGCCATCGCGGGCTCTCCGGCCGAGCGGCGCGGGCGCTGGACGGTCGATCTTGCTTCGCTGGACGCCCAGCTGAATCGGCTCGTGGCGCCGGGGGACCTCGTATTGCTGAAGGGTTCACGCGGGCTGGAGCTGGAAAGGCTCCTTCCCCGTCTCACCGGTCGAGGATCCGTCGACCAGGGGGAAACAAGGTGCTGAAGTTTCTCTACCCGCTCAGGCAGTACTTCTCGGTCCTCAACATATTCCAGTACATCACTTTCCGCGCCGCGTATGCGGCCATCACGGCCCTCCTCATTGCGTTCCTGTTCGGGCCCTGGGTCATTGCCCGACTGCGTGCCCTCAAGACAGGGTGGACCGCGCGGGAGGACACGCCGACGACCCACAAGGCCAAGGCGGGAACACCGACCATGGGAGGCGTCCTGATCATACTCTCCGTCGGCGTCTCGACGCTCCTCTGGCAGGACCCGGCCAGCATGTACACCTGGCTGCTCCTCTTCGCCGCTTTGGGCTTCGGGGCGATCGGCTTTGTCGATGACTGGTTGAAAATGTCGCGACGCAAGAAGGGCATCAGCGCCGGGGTGAAGATCGGCGGGCAGTTCCTGGTTTCCACCCTCATCGTCATGGCCCTCTACCTGCAGAGGGGAGAGACGACCACGCTGCTGTACCTCCCGTTTTTCAAGCGCGCCGTCCTCGACCTGTCCTGGCTCTACATCCCGTTCGCCGTCGTCCTGATGGTCGGATATTCGAATGCGGTGAACCTCACCGACGGCCTGGACGGCCTGGCGATCGGGCTCGTCATCATGGTCGCGCTGGCGCTCACCGTGCTCGCCTATCTCACCGGGAGGGTGGACTACGCGGAATACCTCCAGATCCCATTCGTCAAGGGAAGCGGGGAAGTCGCCATCTTCTGCCTCGCGGTGGTCGGCGCCTCGGTGGGCTTCCTCTGGTTCAACTCGCACCCGGCCGAGGTGTGGATGGGAGACACGGGCAGCCTGCCCCTCGGCGGCGTGCTGGGAGTCGTCGCGCTGATACTGAAGAAGGAGATCCTGATCCTCATCCTGGGAGGGGTTTTCGTCCTGGAAATCCTCTCGGTCACGATCCAGGTTATTTCGTTCAAGCTCACGGGAAAGCGCGTCTTCAAGATGGCCCCGCTGCACCACCACTTCGAGCTCAGCGGCTGGCCCGAGAGCAAGGTGGTGACGCGGCTGTGGATTCTCGGCGGGCTCTTTGCGATCCTGGGCCTGTCCACGTTGAAGATCCAGTAGGCGGAGCGTGGGAATGGAACGCGTCGAAAAAGAACGCAGCGATATGCTCCTCGTGATGCTCGTTGTCGCCGTTCTGGGCGTCGGTGTCGCGCTCCTGTTCTCCAGCTCCTACCCGTTCGCAAGCCGCGTGTACAGGGATCCCCTCTATCTCGTCAAGCGGCAGCTTCTGTGGGCGGGGCTCGGCGCGGTGGCGGCATTCGTGCTCTCCCTGACGCCGCTGGAGGTCTTTCGCCGTTCCATGCCCCTGATCCTGCTCGGCACGCTGGCCGTGGCGGTGCTGCCGTTCGTGCCGGTCCTGGGCGCGTCGGTGCTCGGATCCCGGCGCTGGATCACCCTCTTCGGCCTTTCCTTTCAGCCTTCCGAGCTCGTGAAGGTCACCCTGATCCTCTATCTCGCCTCCTATTTCGCCAACCGGGAAGGGGCGGCGACCATGTCGCTCAACTCTCTCATTCCCCCCTTCATAGTCATTTGCGTGTTTTCGGCCATCATCCTTCTGCAGAACGACTACTCGACGTCGATCTTTGTCCTGACGATCGGGCTCGCCATGCTTTACGTCGCCCGGGTGCGGGGCCTGCATCTGCTGGTGGTGACGCTCTTCACCGTGCCGATGGGGTTTCTTCTCCTTTTCACCCGCGAGCACCGGGTGCAGCGTCTCCTGGCGTTTCTCGATCTGTCCTCGTATCGCTCAGGGACCGGCTACCAGATCGTCAACGCGAAGTCCGCGCTGGTGAGCGGCGGCCTGTGGGGCAAGGGACTGGGAAGGAGCACGGCAAAGCTGGGCTCGCTTCCCATGGCGCATTCGGATTTCATCTACGCCGTCATCGGCGAGGAGACGGGCCTTCTGGGAGCGCTCTTCGTGCTCGCCCTGTTCGCGCTGCTCGTCTGGCGGGGCTTTCAGATCGCCTTCCACACGGAAGACCATTTTTCCTACCTCGTCGCGTTCGGTGTCACCGCCTCCCTGGGCCTGCAGGCGCTTCTCAACATGGCCGTGGCCGTGGGTCTGGTTCCGACGACCGGAGTCACGCTTCCGTTCTTTTCCGCCGGCGGGTCGTCCCTGTTCGTGACCCTCGTCATGTGCGGGCTGCTGGTGAACGTGTCGCGGAGGGCTTCGCATGTCTAGCGTCTTCGCGCTTCGCGACAGGACGGGCAGGCGCGAGGAAAGACCGTTCTCTCGATGGGCGCGGCCCTTTCTTGTCATCCTCTCCGCGCTCTGCGCCCTCGCGCTGTTTGCGCGATTTGCCGCCGTGCCGATCATGGAGATCCGCCACGTCGTGGTGCAGAGCGACATGCCGCTCACGGACGCGCAGGTTCTCGCGATATCGGGAATTCATGGTGACGAGCACTGGTACTCGATTGCCACGACGGACATACAGAAGCGCCTCGAGGCAAATCCCCTGATCCGCCGGGCGGAAGTGCGGAGGATATTCCCCAATACGGTGCACATGAGCGTGTGGGGACGCCAGCCGGCGGCGCTCGTTCTGGCCGCCTCGGCCGGGCGCAGTCTCCCCGTTCTGGTCGACGGGGACGGGGTCGTCTTCAAGATCTGTACCACCGCTGCCGAAGTCGACCTCCCGGTCATCACCGGGCTCGACGTGGGAGAGACGGGCCTGGGCGACAGGCTTCCACACGCGTACGCATCCCTGTTCGCGGACCTGAAAGCCCTGCGGGAGCGCGCTCCTTCCCTGTACCGGCTGGTATCCGAGGTGCGCATCATTGCGCCGCGGTACTCCGCGGATTCTGCGCCGCGGTACTCCGCGGATTCTGCGCCGCGGTACTCCGCGGATTCTGCGCCGAGAGACACGGCATCCGCTGCGAGCTTCGACATGCTGCTCTATCTCACCAATTCCCAGGTGCCCGTGCGCGCCCGAGGCGCGATCGACGAAAGCCTGCTGAAGTACACTCTCATGGTCCTGGACCTCTTGTCGAAGCAGGGCATTGTGCAGGATATTCAGGAACTCGACTTTCGGAGCGGGAACGTGGTCTACAGAATGAGTGCGCGGAGTACCGACGCCGCGAGTGCGCGGAGTACCGACGCCGCGAATGCGCGGAGTACCGACGCCGCGAATGCGCGGAGTACCGACGCCGCGTTGAAGGGGGGATAGCTCAGGTGGCGGCATCAGAAGAACTGATCGTCGGACTGGACATCGGCACGACGAAAGTGTGCGCCATCATCGGCGAATTCAGCGAGACGGGCCAGCTCGAGATCATCGGCGTCGGCACCACTCCCTCGCGCGGCCTGCGCCGCGGCGTCGTGATCAACATCGAGTCCACCGTCAAGTCGATCCAGAACGCCGTGGAGTCCGCGGAGCTGATGTCCGGGCGCGAGGTGCACGGGGTTTTCACCGGCGTCGCCGGGGGGCACATCGAAGGTATCAACTCCCGCGGAGTCGTGGCCGTGACGGGCAAGGACAGGGAGATCACGAAGGAAGACGTCGACCGGGTGATCGACGCGGCCAAGGCAATCGTCATCCCGATGGACCGTGAAGTCCTGCATGTCATCCCGCAGGAGTTCATCGTCGATCAGCAGGGCGGAATCAAGAACCCCGTGGGAATGGTCGGCGTCCGGCTCGAGGCGGAGGCGCACATCATCACCGGCGCGGTGACCTCCGCCCAGAACATCGTAAAATGCGTCAATCGTGCGGGCTTCAAGGTCAACGACATCGTGCTCGAGCCGCTGGCATCTTCCAAGGCTGTGCTCACCGCGGACGAAAAGGAGCTGGGAGTGCTGCTCATCGACCTCGGCGGCGGCACGACCGACGTTCTGGTGCACCTCGAAGGCGCCCCTTATCACACCGAGGTGCTCTCGATCGGCGGGGAACAGGTGACCAGTGACGTCTCGATCATGCTGAAGACGCCCCTGGAAGTGGCGGAAAAGATCAAGAAGGAGCACGGCTGCTGCTATGTTCCCGCCGTTCTCGACGACGTCGAAGTGGTGATTCCCGGAGTCGGGGGAGGGCGCCTCGGAAGATCGGCCGCCGCGGCATGGCGGAGATCATTCAGCCGCGCATGGCGGAGATACTCGGCATGGTGAAGGAGCAGATCGAGAAGAGAGGGTACCTGCACCTGCTGGGCGGCGGCGTGGTGTTGACGGGCGGCGGTTCCCTTCTTTCGGGGGCCGGCGAGCTGGCCTCCGAGATATTCGGGCTCCCCGCCCGGGTGGGCTACCCGGTGAAGCTCGGCGGCCTCGTGGAAGAATACCACGATCCGATGTACGCCACCGGCGTGGGACTGGTCATGTACGGCGCCTCCCGTGAGGGAAGTGAGGGTTTCGATACGAGCTCCAGCGAGAGCACATTCACGAGCGTATGGGAGAGGATGAGGACCTGGTTCAAGGATTTTTTCTAAACTGATAACCGACGCGCGGTCGGCCTTTCGGCCATCCCTGGCCTCGGCCGACCTCGACATCCATGTCTACGGGAGGGGGACATGAACATCGAGCTTTTCAATAACGAGGGCACAAGCCCGACCGTGATCAAGGTTGTCGGCGTGGGCGGCGGCGGCAGCAACGGCGTCAACCGCATGATCGCCATGGGGTTGAAAAATGTGTCGTTCGTCGCCATCAACACCGACCAGCAGGCGCTGCACAGCTCCAATGCCCAAACCAGGTTTGCGATCGGGACGAAACTCACGGGGGGCCTCGGCGCGGGAGGGATACCGGAGATCGGAGAGAAGGCCGCGCTGGAAGACCAGGAGAGCGTCCAGAACCTTCTGAAGGGCGCCGATATGGTCTTCATCACCGCCGGCATGGGGGGCGGGACCGGCACGGGGGCGGCGCCCGTGGTGGCGCACGTGGCCCGCCAGATGGGCGCGCTGACCGTTGCCGTGGTGACGAAGCCCTTTGACTTCGAGGGAAAGCGCAAGATGCAGCTTGCGGAAGAGGGCATCGAGAAGCTGCGCCAGGAAGTCGACACCCTCATCACCATTCCCAACCAGTATCTCCTGAAGATCGCGGAAAAGCGCACTCCCATCCGGGAGGCCTTTTTCATGGCGGACGAGGTGCTGCGCCAGGGAGTGCAGGGCATCTCGGACCTCATCACGGAGCCGGGCGAGATCAACATCGACTTCGCCGACGTGCGCACGATCATGAAAGGCAAAGGCGATGCCCTCATGGGGATCGGCATCGGCAGCGGCGAGAACAGGGCGACAGACGCCGCCACGAACGCGATCAACAACCCGCTCCTGGAGGACGCGCGCGTCGAGGGGGCAAAGGGAATCCTTGTCAACGTCACTGGCGGATTCGATTTCTGTCTCTCCGAGTACGAGGAGGTCCTGAAGATCATCACGGCGAACGCGGACGACGACGCGATGATCATCGCCGGGACCTCGATCGTGGAATCGATGAACGACAGGCTGCGCGTGACGGTGATCGCCACAGGCTTTTCGACGGAGAAGCCGCGCGCGGCGGTCCAGGAACCGGAGCGGGCCGAGGCGGAGATCATCCCGTACGAGGAATGGGCCTCGATGGGAAAAACCGGCACCCGCACGCATGCGGAAGATTTCCTCCTGGGCAGAAACTCCCGCGAGGCGGATCTGAGCGTCCCGACTGTGCTGCGTGAGAAGCGGACCGCCGGTCAAAAGGACTAGGAGTCTGTAAGGTGATGGCAAGCAAAAAGCAGCCAGGTCCGCGCGTGGGCTCCCTTCCGCTCCTGGCGGAGTTGCGCGCAGAGCGCGCCTGCCGCCCTACGGACAGCCGCGCTTCGCGCGGCGCGGGCTAGAGGGCGCCGGCATGGCTGACACGAACGCCCGCACCCCCGCAGCTGATGGCTTTGCCGACTACCTGTCGGCGGAGCGCGGCCTCTCGCCGACCACGGTCGCCACGTACGCCTCGGAGGCACGCGGGTTCGAGGCCTTTCTCGCGCGCTGCGGGAAGGAGGCTGCGCAGGCCGACGTGGGGGACATCGAGGCATACATGACCGAGCGCCGCGTGCACAACATCGACTCCCGTACGCTGGCAAAGGCGGCATCTGCGATTCGGTCCTTCTATCGCTATCTCGTGCTGGAAGGGAAAATCGAAACCAATCCGGCGCGCCTGGTGGATGCCCAGCGGGTGACGATGAGAATCCCCCGTTTCCTGCAGGAGGAGGAAATCCAGAGACTCCTCGATGCCTGTGACCCCGGCCAGCCTCTCGGCATCAGGGACCGCGCGCTTTTCGAGCTGATCTACTCCTGCGGTCTGCGCGTGAGCGAAGCGGTGAATCTTACCGTGGATCGTATTTCGATGCCCGAGGCGGCACTGCGCGTCATGGGCAAAGGATCCCGGGAGAGGATGGTTCCGCTGGGAGAGCGCGCCAGGAAGCAGCTCGAATTGTATCTCTCGTCTGCGCGCCCTGCGCTCGCTGGCCGGGCTCCCGTGAACGAGTTGTTTCTCGGACGGGGCGGAAAGAAACTTTCTCGCAAGACGGTCTGGAAGTGCTTCAAGCGGCTGGCCATTCTCGCGGGACTGGACGCAAAAGTGCATACCCTGCGTCACTCATTCGCGACGCACCTCCTGCAGGGCGGGGCGGACCTGCGTTCCGTCCAGGAGCTCCTCGGCCACGCGGATATCGGCACCACGCAGATCTACACGCACGTCAGCCAGGAAGTCTTGAAGAAAACCCATGAAGAGTTCCATCCCCGCGGCACCCCCCACGACGCCGCACCGCGGCACTCCGCGGATTCTGGCGCACACGATCGGGGCGCGCCGTGAAAGCCGGAAATCCGATTTTGCCGTTAGAGAAAGGCATGAATAAACATGAAAAAACATGCCTGCTGGGACTCTCTACGGTGGAATTCCTCACGCCGCGCGAAAAGCTTGCGCTCATGGAGATGCGGGGCGGGCCCTTGGAGCTTCTGGACCTCACGCTGCGCGACCTCGGAAGGCTGACCGGCAGAAAACTCCGCACCGCGCCGTGGAATCCGGAACAAATTCTCCGCGCCGGGGAGGAGATTGAAAAGCGCTTGACCGAGGGCGGGATGGAGAGCATCTTTTACTCGGACACGGCGTACCCACCGCAGCTTCGCGAGATCTATGATCCGCCCGTGACGCTTTTCCTTCGCGGATCGCTTCCCGACAACGGACTTCTTCTCGCAGGGATCGTCGGAACGCGTTTTCCCACCGGCGCGGCGCGTACGGCGGGGTTTCGGCTCGGCTTTGAGCTGGGCAGAGAGGGGATCGGGGTCGTTTCCGGACTCGCGCGAGGCATCGACAGGGAAGCGCATGAGGGGTGCACCGAGGCAGGGGGTATCTCGGTGGCCGTGCTGGGAAACGGCATCGACCTGATTTACCCCGCGTCCAGCTCGTCCGCAGGTCACGCCATCCTGCAGCGCGGCGGGGCCATTCTCAGCGAATACCCGCCGGGGATACCGCCCCTGCGTTATCACTTTCCCGCAAGAAACCGGATCATAAGCGGTTTGTGTCGGTCTGTGGTGGTGGTGCAGGCGCCGGAGCGTTCCGGAGCGCTTATCACCGCGGAATACGCGTTGGATCAGGGAAGGGACCTCTATGTGCACGCTGCCGGGACCGTGGGGACCGCAGGAGCGGGCACGCGCCGGTTGGCGGAGTCAGGAGCACCAATCATCCGCGGGAGTGCCGAGATCTTGAGGGATTGGGGAATGAAACCGCGCGCGGATCGAGCTTGTCTCCTGCCGAAAGAGCTGCCCGAGGGCGAGCGGCTTGCCGCTGTTTTAAAGGAAGAAATCGCTGGTGCCTGCGCCACAAGAGGCGGGGAAACCTACTGGAGAGCATGATGCAGACAGAAAATCCGCGGGATACCGCAATGCCGAGTTCGCCGGATACGGGAGTACCTGTTCGGGGAGTACCCCGTACCGCGGTAGACAGCGAGCACGACGCCGGCATGAAAACTCCGGCGAAGAAACCGCGGGGTACGGCGCCGAAGAAACCGCGGAGCACGGCGGCGCGCAAGCCACGGCACACACTCCTCATCGTCGAGTCGCCCGCAAAAGGCAAGACAATCGAGAAGTATCTGGGCAAAGGCTACACCGTGGCGGCCTCCATGGGTCATCTCATCGACCTGCCCAAGTCGCGTCTCGCTATCGACGTGGAGGACACATTCGAGCCCGAGTACATCACCGTCCGCGGCAAGGCGAAGATCCTCAAGGATCTGAAGCAGCAGGCGAAAAAGGCGGACGCGATCCTCCTTGCCTCGGATAATGACCGGGAAGGGGAGGCAATCTCCTTCCATCTGAGAAATACGCTGCAGAACGGAACGACCGAGAAAAGCATCCAGCGCATCACATTCAATGAGATCACTCCCAAGGCCATCCGGGAGGCCGTGGCACATCCTGGCCTCATCGATATGTCCAAGGTCAATGCGCAGAAGGCCCGGCGCGTTCTGGACAGGCTTGTGGGGTACTATCTCTCACCGCTTCTGTGGAAGAAAGTGAAGAACGGCCTCTCCGCGGGAAGGGTGCAGTCCGTTGCGCTCCGGCTCATCTGTGAGCGCGAAGCTGAGCTCGAGGCCTTCATCCCTGAAGAGTACTGGAGCCTGGACGCCGAGCTGCGTAAAGGCAAGCACCACTTCATGGCCCAGCTGGTCGGCATCGCCGGGGCAAAGCCCGCGCTGACGACGGAAAAAGCCACCGGGGAGTGCATCGAAGCTCTGCAGAACATGGCGTTCCGCGTGGCGGAGGTGAAGATTTCCGAGAAGATCTCCCGGCCCCGGGCCCCCTTCACGACCTCCACCCTGCAGCAGACGGCGGCGAACAGATTCGGCTTCACGGCGCGCAAGACCATGCAGATCGCGCAGGGTCTCTACGAAGGGGTGAATATCGGCGCCCAGCGGCTGGGCCTCATCACCTACATGCGCACCGACTCCACGCGTATTGCGGAGAGTGCGCTCGCCGAGGTGCGGGAATACATCGGGAAGGAATTCCCGGAGGACCTTCCCGAATCGCCCGTCCTGTACGCGGCGGGCAAAGGCGCGCAGGACGCCCACGAGGCCATCCGCCCCACCTATGTGACACGCACGCCCACCGAGTTGAAGAAGCACCTGACCTCGGAAGAGTTCCGTCTGTATTCCATCATTTGGGAGAGGTTCGTTTCCTCGCAGATGTCTCCTTCGAAGGCCAGCACCACGAGCGTGGATTTTTCAGCCGGTGAATACCTCTTCCGTTCATCCAGCACAAAAGTGGTGGAGAAGGGTTTCCAGAAGGCTCTCTCTCTCCTGGCTTCGAAGGAACAGACCAAGGCGCTTCCCCCGCTGGAGACCGGTGAGGAGGTGGAGCGGGTGAAGCTCATTCCGGAGCAGCACTTCACCATGGGACCCCCGCGCTTCACGGATGCGACAATCGTGAAAACCCTGGAAGAGAAAGGGATCGGAAGGCCGTCCACGTACGCGCCCATCATCTCGGTCCTGCTGGACCGCTACTACGTGGTGCGCAAGGCACGCCAGCTCATTCCGACCATTCTCGGCAAGATCATCAACGACATGCTCAGCAAGTCTTTTCCCGAGCTTCTGGACCCCAACTTCACCGCGGCCATGGAGCTTCGTCTGGACGAGGTGGAAGAAGGCAAGACCGAATGGCACGCGATGATCCGTGACTTCTACGGTCCATTCCGGGACAAGGTGGCATCGGTCCAGGAGACTCTCGAATCGGTGAAGGGCGTGATGGACGAGCCGACGGACGTCGTCTGCGACGTGTGCGGAAGGCCCATGGTGAAGAAGCTGGGGCGCTTTGGCTTCTTCATCGCCTGCACGGGATTTCCAGAATGCAAGAACACGAAGCCGGTGCCGCTGGCGGCCTGTCCCCGGCCGGGCTGCGGCGGGCAGATCGTGGCGCGCAAGAGAAAGCGCGGCAGGGGGCGCGAGTTCTACGGCTGCACCAACTACCCGACGTGCGATTTCGTGACGTATTTCAAGCCCACGGACTCCAAATGCCCCAAGTGCGGCTGGTTTCTCGTGGAGAAGGAAGACCGGCAGCGCGGGGCGTACAGGACCTGCATCAACCCGTCGTGCGACTACCTGCACAGCAAGGAAATGCCGCTGGGAGCGGCCGGGGAAATGCCCCAGCCGCATCAGCACGCCGGGGGCGGCCGGCGACGAGGAGGAAGACCCCTCATCAGCAGAGAGAGTGCCCGCGGGGGCAGGAGCCGAAGGTGAAGCGGACGACCACGGTGCGTGAGGACTACCTGGTCTACCTCGGCGCGGTGCGCAATCTCTCTCCCCACACCCTCGATTCCTACGGCAAGGACCTGGAGAAATACGCGCAGTACCTCAGCGCACGTCAGGTCGCCCCTGAGCAGGCTGGGATCGCGGATGCGCGCGGATTTGTGAGCTGGCTCACCCGGGAGGGACTCTCCCCGCGGTCGGTCAACAGGATGGTCTCCGGGGTGCGCGGGTGGTACCGGTTCATGGAGCGCAGAAGCATCGTCGACTCGAATCCCTTCGCCGAGATACGCAGTCTTCGCACCGAGAAACGACTGCCCTCGTTTCTTTTCGAAGAGGAGATGGCGCGGTTGATCGAGATGCCCAGCCGCGAACCGTGCGCGGACGGGGACGCGTTCTGGAAACTCCGGGACAGGGCCGTGCTGGAGACCCTGTATTCGACCGGCTGCCGAATCTCGGAGCTCGTCTCCCTGGACCTCGCCGACGTGGACCTGAAGAATCACACCGCCCGCGTGATGGGGAAGGGGTCGAAGGAGCGCAACGTGTTTCTCGGTCCGGCGGCAATCGGCGCGCTCCGTGACTACATGGCGCGCCGTCGGTTCCATGCGCAGAAGGCCGACGCCCTGCGGGCCCTCTTCATCAACCAGCGAGGCGGAAGGATTACGGACAGGGGCGTGCGCTTCATTCTCAGCGAATACCTCTCGAGGGCAAACCTGGGAAAAAGGGTGACGCCGCACACATTCCGACATTCCTTTGCCACGCACCTTCTTGACAGGGGCGCCGACATAAGGGCCGTGCAGGAGCTGCTCGGTCACGCCAGCCTTTCCACCACGCAAGTGTATACCCACGTGGGCATGGAGAAGCTGAAAAAGGTCTACAGGAGGGCTCATCCCCATGCAACGTGAGAGGATTCGGGGCACGACCGTGGTCGCCGTGCGAAGGGGAGACAAGGTTGCCATGGCCGGCGACGGACAGGTGACCATGGGCAACACGGTCATGAAATCGAACGCCAGGAAAATCAGGAAGATCTACGACGGGAAGATCCTCGTCGGTTTCGCCGGCGCCACCGCGGATGCCTTCACGCTGTTCGAGCGGTTCGAGGGAAAAGTGAAGGAGTATGGCGGCGACATCACCCGCGCGGCGGTGGAGCTTGCCAAGGACTGGCGCACGGACCGGATCCTTCGGCGGCTGGAGGCGCTGCTGCTCGTGGCGGACCGGCGGGCGACATTCCTCATCTCGGGCACCGGGGACGTCGTCGAGCCGGATGAGGGAGTGATTGCCATCGGTTCAGGCGGCAGCTACGCGTACGCAGCGGCGCGCGCGTACCTGGAAGCCTCCGAGCTCAGCGCGCACGACATCGCGGAAAAATCGCTGCGTATCGCGGCGGAGATCTGCATCTACACCAATTCGGTGATACTCGTGGAGGAGCTGGCATGAGCGGCGCGAATCTTCCCGCAAAGGGCTCCGATCTCACGCCGCGTCAGATCGTGGCGGAACTGGACAAGTACATTATTGGACAGGACAAGGCAAAGAAAGCCGTGTCCATCGCCCTGCGAAACCGGATGCGGCGGCAAAGGCTGCCGGAAGATCTCCGCGACGAGGTGGCGCCCAAGAACATCATCATGATCGGCCCCACGGGCGTCGGCAAGACCGAGATTGCGCGCAGGCTCTCCAAGCTTTGCGGGGCGCCTTTTCTCAAAGTGGAAGCGACCAAGTACACCGAGGTCGGATACGTGGGACGGGACGTCGAGTCCATGATCAGGGACCTGGTGTCCGTCGCCGTCTCCATGGTCAAGGCGGAGCTCTCCGAAGAGGTGAGGGTGGAGGCGGAGCGCAGGGCGGAGGAAGCCCTGCTGGACCTTCTCCTTCCCGGAGTGCGCAAGAACCCCCGGCGGCAGGGCCCGGAGGAAGCGGTGGAGGTCGAATCCATCGAAGCGCAGATCGAGGCGCCCGCGCCGCAGCCGGAACCCGCGGCAGAGCCGGGACGGAGCACGCGCGACAAGATGCGGGACATGCTGGCGCGCGGCCTCATGGATGAGCGTCTCGTGGAGGTGAGCGTCACAAAGTCCGCCATGCCCATGATGGAGATCTTCTCCGGCACCAGCATGGAGGACATGGAGCTCAACTTCGGCAACCTCGGATCGATCTTCGGCGGCAAGAAGAAACGCAAGAAGGTCACGGTGAAGCAGGCGAAGGAAATACTCCTCAACGAGGAGATGGACAAGCTGGTGGACATGGACCGCGTGTCGGAGCTCGCGCGGCAGCGCGTGGAGGAAATGGGAATCATTTTCATCGACGAGATCGACAAGATCGCCTCCCGGGGGAGAAAGTCGGCATCGACGTGTCCCGCGAAGGGGTGCAGCGGGACATCCTTCCCATCGTGGAAGGCTCAAAAGTCACCACGCGGCACGGTACGGTGGACACCCGGCACATTCTCTTCATTGCCGCGGGCGCGTTCCATATGAGCAAGCCATCGGACCTCATTCCCGAGCTCCAGGGAAGGTTTCCCCTGCGCGTGGAGCTCTCCGCTCTCACGAAAGAAGATTTCGTGAAGATCCTGACGCAGCCCAAGAACGCGCTCATCATCCAGTACACCGAGCTGCTGAAAACCGAGGGGGTGACACTCGATTTCCGTCCGGAAGCCATCGACCGGCTGGCGGAGATCGCCACGGAGGTCAACTCCCGCTCGGAGAACATCGGCGCGCGGCGCCTGCACACAATCATGGAGCTCCTGCTGGAGGAGGTCTCCTTTCACGCCCCCGAAATCTCGGGCCAGACCATCGTGATCACCCGGGGATACGTGGATGAGAAGATGAAGAACGTGATCGAGGACCAG
The DNA here is from genome assembly GCA_963734545.1 of uncultured Spirochaetota bacterium. Taxonomy (GTDB): domain Bacteria; phylum Spirochaetota; class Spirochaetia; order SZUA-6; family Fen-1364; genus Fen-1364. The sequence continues at coordinate 182,513 of CAVTHO010000007.1, forward strand.
GATCTGACCCGGTACATATTATAGGAAGCAGGCGGTTCAGGAGGGCTGAAAAGAGGCCGAAAATGGAAGGGAAATGAGAGGACGGGCAGAATGACATTTTCAGGGGCCTTTGGACGGAATCTGGAGATTCTCGCACGCGAAATGGGGGTGAGCACGCTCCGCAGGAACGTGATCGCCAACAATATCGCCAACGCCGGCACGCCGAATTTCAAGCGGAGCGACGTGAACTTCGAAAGCCAGCTCAAGCGGGCGCTGGACTCCGAAAGGCGGGTCTCGGATTTTCCCCAGTTCATCACGAACCCGAGGCACATCGCGTTCGACAAGCCGATGGACTGGCGGGAGGTAAGGCCGCGCAGGGTTCTGGACTACCTGACGGAGGCCAAGAACAACGGGAACAACGTGGACATCGAGCAGGAAGGCATGGATTCCCTGAACAACCAGCTCCTGTACACCACGCTCGCGCAGGTGATTTCCAGCGAATTCCAGCGCGTCAACCTCGTGCTGAGATAGAAGGTAAACGCAGATGGGCATGTTCAGCAGCATCAACATAGCAGGATCAGGGCTCACGGCGGAGAGGCTCCGGCTGGATGTCATCGCCGACAACATCGCCAACGTCAACACCACGCGCACGACGGAGGGCGGACCGTTCCGCCGCAGCCGCGTCGTCTTCGCCTCCCGGGTGGAACAGCCCTACTGGCGAAGCCCCTTCCTGCCCCGTTACCTCCAGGACGCGGTGGGCCAGGGGGTGCGCGTCAAGTCCGTGCAGAAGGATTATGCGGCCGAGACCCGGCTCGTGTACGATCCGACGCACCCGGACGCCATAAAGACCGGGCCGAAGGCGGGGTACGTCGAGTACCCGAATGTCAACATCGTGAACGAAATGGTGGACATGATCGAAGCGAACAGAGCGTACGAGGCCAACTCCGCGGTGATCGCCGGAACAAAGGCCATGTTCCTCAAAGCGCTCGAGATCGGGAGGTAGTGAATGGGACCCATGGATCCGGTTCAGGCAACGGGAGACGTGGTAAAGCTCGCGCGGACCAACCCCCTGCATTTCGCGGGCGCCGGTGAAGCCGCGGCCGGTGCGGCGCGCGGGGATACCGAGCAGAAGTTCGGCACGCTGCTGATGGGCGCGCTGGGCAGCGTGAACAACAGCCAGCTGAAGGCCATGGATCTTTCCAAGGCAATGGTGACTGATCCCAACTCGGTGAACGTGGAAGATGTGACCATCGCGCTTGCGGACGCCAACCTGGCGCTCTCGATGACCAAGGCCATCGTGGACCGCGCCTTGGCGGCTTACAGGGAAATAATCAACGTAAGGTAGTTGGACAAAGGGGCGGAAATGCCACGGAATACCGTGGCCGGGCATGACGGGGAGGGGACATGAACGAGTGGTTGAAGAGGATCCGTGAGCAGCTTGCGGGGCTGTGGTCACGCTGGAACGGGACGCAGAAGATAATCCTGTTCTCGATTATCGGCGCGAGCATTCTCGCGATCATTCTGCTCTTCGCGCTCAGCGCGACTCCGGCCATGGTGCCGCTCATCACCAATCCGGTCACGGACACGGACGCGCGGCTCCAGATAGCGGCCAAGCTGGACCAGATGCAGGTCAAATACCAGCTGCGGACGGATAACGTCTTTTACGTTGCCGACGAACAGACGGCCCGCCGTGTCAGGGTCGTCCTGAACGAGGAGAATCTCATTCCCAAGGGGACGGATCCGTGGGCCCTCTTCGACATGGAACGGTGGACGACCACCGATTTCGAGCGGGACGTGAACCTGCAAAGAGCCGTGACGAAACAGCTCGAGCAGCACATCATGGCCCTGGACGACGTGGACAATGTCAGCGTCACCCTGGTGGTGCCCAAGACGGAGCTGTTCCAGGCCGATCAGAAGCCCACCAGCGCATCGATCATCCTCACCCCCAAGCCCGGCTCGGACATCTCGGCCAACCGCAAGAAGATCGAGGGCGTGCAGAGGCTCATCAAGATGGCCGTTGCCGGTCTCCAGGACGAGAATATCGTCATCACGGACCAGACGGGCATACAGATAAATGACTTCACGGGCCTCGCCCAGATGGACCGGCTGGAGCTGGCCAAGCGGGAGCTCAAGGTCAAGCAGGACCTGGAGCAGAAGTACAACGCGGAAATCACCAAGGCCCTGGCAGATATCTTCAACCCGGACAGGGTGCGGATCCTCAAGATCGACATCAAGCTCGACATGAGCAAGGAAAACTCCACGTCCAAGGAGTTTTCCCCCATCGCGGTGGTGCCTGCCACCCGGTACGCGCCCGCCCAATACGCGCCCTCCATCGCCCGTTCCACCCAGAATATCGAGGAGCATTTCCAGGGCTCCGGGTTCAATCCCGAGGGGCCTGCCGGCGTGGAGGGCCAGACCCCTCCCGCGTACAAGGACCTGTCGAATCTCGTCGGCAAGTACGACAAGACCTCGCAGACCACCAACAATGAGATCAACGAGAAGACGACCACCTCGGAAAAGCAGCCCTGGGAGATCAGGAGAATCACGACGGGTGTCGCCATCGACGGCGTCTGGAAAGAGAAGTATGATAAGAGTGGGAGAGTGATGCTGAACCCGGACGGCAGCATCCAGAGGGACTATACGGCGGTAAGCGATGACGACCTGGCGAAGGCCAAGTCGCTGATCCAGGGCGCCATCGGATTCGACCGGGATCGAGGCGACGTGGCGGAAGTGCAGACGCTCCAGTTCGACCGCACCCTCCAGTTCGAGAAGGAGGACGGCGTGTACCGCAAGCAGATGGCGGTGCGCCGTACGATATACGCGGTCCTCATCGGCCTGGGCGCTCTGCTTGTCCTCGTGCTCGCCTACCGGCTGATCGCCAAGGAGCTCGAGCGGCGGAGGAGGCTGCGGGAAGAGGAGCTGGCCCGGCAGCATCAGGCGATGCGCGAGGCGGCACTCAGAACCGCGGAGGAGCAGGGTGTGGATGTGGAGCTGTCGGTGGAGGACAGGGCGCGACTGGAGATGCAGGAGAACGCGTCAAACATGGCGCGCGAGCATCCCGAGGATGTTGCCCAGCTCATCCGCACCTGGCTGGTAGAGGAGTAAGATATGGCAAAGATGGGGAGGGCGGCTCCTGCTCCCGCAAGGGAGAGACCCGGTGCGGCGGAGGAAAAAGCCCCCGCGGCGGGGATGACACCGAGCAAACGCGAAGGCAAAGGCGCCGGCGCCCACAAGAAGGCTCTCACCGGTCGGCAGAAAGCGGCCGTGTTCCTGGTCACGCTGGGATCCGAGGTCGCCTCCGAGATATTCAAGCACCTGCGTGAGGACGAGATAGAGCAGCTCACCTTCGAGATCGCGCGCCTGGAGAGCATCGAGCCCCAGGAGCGCGACCTGGTGCTGATGGAGTTCCACGAGCTGATGATGGCCCAGGAGTTCATCTCCACGGGCGGCATCGACTATGCCCGCGAGCTGCTGGAAAAATCCCTGGGCACTCAGAAGGCGGTGGACATCATCAACAGGCTCACCAGCAGCCTGCAGGTGAGGCCTTTCGACTTCATCCGCCGCACCGATCCGTCGCACCTGCTGAACTTCATCCAGCAGGAGCACCCGCAGACCATTGCGCTGATCCTCGCGTACCTGGAGCCGCAGAAGGCCTCCGTGATCCTCGGCAGCCTCCCGCACGAGATCCAGTCGGACGTGGCCAAACGGATCGCCACGATGGACCGGACCTCGCCCGAGGTCCTCCGCGAGGTGGAAAGGGTTCTGGAGAAGAAGCTCTCCACCCTCTCTTCAGAAGACTACACCGCCGCGGGCGGCGTGGAGAGCATCGTGGAGATCCTCAACATGGTGGACCGCTCGACGGAAAAGACCATCGTGGAGTCTCTCGAAGAAGACGATCCCGAGCTCGCGGAAGAGATCAAGAAGCGTATGTTCGTGTTCGAGGACATCGTGCTCCTCGACGACCGCGCCATCCAGAAAGTCATGCGCGAGGTGGACACGGCGGAGCTGGCCAAGGCCCTCAAGAGCGTGGACTCCGAGGTGCAGGACAAGATCTACCGCAACATGTCGAAGCGCGCATCGACGCTTCTGAAGGAAGACATGGACTACATGGGCCCCATCCGGTTGAAGGACGTGGAAGAGGCGCAGCAGAGGATCGTGGCCATCATCAGGAAGCTGGAAGAGCAGGGCGAAATCGTGGTTGCCCGGGCCGGCGAGGAAGAGCTGGTCGTATGAGGACCGCAGGTCATCATACGACGAAGGCGGCAGGTGGCTCGCGAAGCGAGACACCGAGAGCCTCGTTGTTTAGGCCCGAAGGGCCTCAACAGAGTCGTGTAGCGCGGCGGGCTGGATAGAGGAGATCGGACTTGGCGAAGAATGTATTCAAGCCGCAGGAGATCATGTACCTCTCCCGGAAGGTCTTCATCGAGCCTCCCAAAATCGTGGCGGAAGAGCCGGTCGAAGAGGTGGAGGCCGTCGAGGAGACCAGAGGGGAGTTCACCGGTCCGACCGTGGAGGACATCCGGCGGGAAGCGGAACGCTTCCGCAAGGACTGGGAAAAAGAGAAAGAGCGCCTCCTGAACCAGGCCCAGGCAGAGGCGGACAAGATCCGCAAGGATGCCGAGAAGGTGGCATTCGACGAGGTCAAGCGGAAGAACAACCAGGCGCAGAAGATCCGCCAGGAAGCGGAGGACCAGGCGCAGGTGATTCTTGCCGAGTCCCGGCAGAGGGCCGCGGACCTGGAATCGGACATCAAGCAGCGTGTGACGCAGACCGAGCGGGAGGCATACGAGCGCGGCTACGCGGACGGCCACGCAAAGGGGTATGACGAGGGCCGCGCGGAAGTCGAGCGGCTCGTGGAGAGCCTGCATGCGATCATCACCAAGGCCATCGAGAAGAGAAACGAGATCATCGAGGAAGCCGAGACCCAGATCATCAACCTTGTGCTCCTCATCGTGAAGAAGGTCATCAAGGTCATCTCCGAGAATCAGAAGAATGTCGTCATCAACAACGTGGTGCAGGCGCTGCGCAAGCTCAAGAGCCGGGGGGACGTCGTGATCCGCGTCAATCTGGCCGACCTGGAGCTCACTTCAGAGCACGTGAAGGACTTCATGAAAATGGTGGAGAACGTCAAGTCGATCACCGTCCTGGAAGACTCTTCCGTGGACAGGGGGGGGTGCATCATCGAGACAGACTTCGGCCAGATCGACGCCCGCATCTCGTCGCAGCTGCACGAGATCGAGGAGCGCATCCTCGAGCTCATGCCCATCCGATCCAAGGGCGAGTAGGGAGGCCGGGCAGTGGGAGTATTCGACAAGTACACCGCGGTGCTGGAAAACCTGGATCCCATCAAGTTTACCGGGGCGGTCGAGCGCGTGCAGGGCCTTCTCATCGAGAGCAATGGTCCATCCGCGCAGGTGGGGGAGCTCTGCCAGATCCTCGTGCCCAAGGGCAGGGGCGCCGTGTGGGCGGAGGTGGTGGGGCTGCGCGGCAAGACCGTGCAGCTCATGCCCTACGACGAAATGGAAGGAATCGAGATCGGAAATCTCGTCATCGGGATGGGGGAAACCCTCCGTGTTGCCGTGTCGGACAAGCTTCTGGGCCGGACTCTGGACTCGATGGGAAAACCCATCGACGGAAAAGGCGATATAGGCTCAGAGGAGTGGTACTCGGCATTCAATACCCCTCCTGACGTGCTGAAGCGGAAGCGGATACGCGAGATTCTCGCCACCGGCGTGCGCTCGATCGATTCCCTCCTCACGGTGGGCAAAGGCCAGCGCATGGGGATTTTTTCAGGGAGCGGCATCGGAAAGTCGACCCTTCTCGGAATGATCGCGCGCAATACGTCGGCCGACGTGAACGTCATCGCTCTCATTGGAGAGCGTGGCCGTGAGGTACGGGAGTTCATCGAGAACGACCTCGGGCCGGAAGGCCTCGCCCGGTCCGTGATCGTTGTCTCATCCTCCAACAAGCCGCCCCTTGCCAGGATCCGCGGCGCGTACGTGGCCACCGCCATCGCGGAGTATTTCCGAGACAGGGGCAAGGACGTGATGCTTCTCTTCGATTCCGTGACCCGGTTTGCGCGCGCGCAGCGCGAGATCGGGCTTGCCATCGGCGAGCCCCCCGCGAACAGGGGCTTCACGCCCTCGGTGTTTTCCCTGCTTCCCAAGCTCCTGGAGCGGAGCGGCACATCGGACCGGGGCAGCATCACCGGGTTCTACACGATTCTGGTGGAAGGCGATGATATCGACGATCCGGTGTCCGACAACGTACGGGGCATCCTGGATGGACATATCGTGCTCACCCGCAAGCTGGCCAGCCGCAACCACTACCCGGCGGTGGACGTGCTGCAGTCGATCTCGAGGCTTGCCGTCATAGTGGCGGATCCCCGCACCCGGGAGGCCTGCGGCTACATCCGGAGGCTCCTCGCCACCTACTACGGCGCGGAGGACCTTATCAGCGTGGGCGCATACGTCAAGGGCAGCAATCCGGAAATAGACGAGTCCATCGACAAGTTTGCCGCCATCGAGCAATTCCTGATCCAGCGGGTGGAAGAGAAAGCCCCGCTGGCGGAAACGCTCCGAATGGCGGCGCAAATCGCGGGAATGGAAGTCCCCGAGGAGGAGCGGGCAAAGGATGCGGCGGTTCCAGTTCAGGCTTGAGCGTTTCCTCGAGCTGCGCAGGTGGAAAGAGCGTGAGTGGGAGATTGCCCTCGCAAAGGTGCTCGGCGAATGCCTGCTGCTGGAGAAGCGCATAGAGGAGATCGCAAAGGAGGTCTCCGCGAGCATGCTGTCCGCGTTCGTGGCCGGCGTCCAGATCGATGTCCGTGGCATGGCCCGAAGGGAGCTGTACCTGCAGAGACTCGCGCACGAGCGGGAGCGCACCCAGGCCGCGCTCGTGGAGGGACGCAAGGAGCTGGAGAAGGTGCGGGCGAAGTACCTCGATGCCGCGAAAGAACGGAAGGTTCTCGACAAGCTGAAGGATCGCAGATCAGAAGAGTACTACGCACATCAGCTCGATGAGGAGTACAAGAGCATCGACGACATGAACACATCTAGCCGCGACGCGGCTCGAGGCCGCCGGGCGCGAACGATGGTAGGGAGGGGGGACGTGGCAGAGTTTTCCGAAGTCCGACCGGGAGTGAGAATCTTCATTCTCTTTCTTCTTCTGATCGTTCTCACCCTCGGCGGGATCATCTGGTTCGACTACCTCGGGCTTGTGGACGCGAAGGCGATCATCTCCCCGGTGTACAGGCTGCTCGGGTTCGAAAAACGCAGCAACGTGGCGAGCGCCGATGACCCGAATCTCCTGGACAGGGAACGTCTTGCCAAGGAGCAGGATGCCCTTGCCCTTCGTCAGCAGGATCTGGACACGCGCAGCGCCAGCCTGGCGCAGAAGGAAAAGGAGCTCAACCAGCTCGGGCAGGATCTCAACGACCGGGACGCGGCGCTCACGGCCCGGGAAAAAGCGTTTAATGACCAGGTCAAAGCATTCGACAATAGAAGGGTGAACATCGCTCAGAATGCGACCTATCTGACGAGCATGCCGCCCGCCAATGCGGTGGCAATCATGGCGAAGATGGGAGACCAGGACGTCATCGACATTTTCAGAACAGTGGAGCAGCAGGCCCAGAAGGCGGGAGTCGACTCTGTGGTTCCCCTCTGGCTGTCCATGTTGTCCGCGGACAAGGCGGCGGACCTGCAGCGAAAAATGGCCGGGAAGACGGGAGGCTGATTCGTGAACGCGCAGAGTGCCGCCACGGACGCGAAAGTCACGGCGCAGGAAGCGCTTCCCACCCGACAGGGCAAGGGCAGGAAAGCCGCGGGCAAGACAGGCCTCGCGGCGGCGCTCCTTCCCGTTTCCCGCAAAGGGGCCGCCACTTTTGCGCACCTCATGAGCGCAAAAGTTGCCGTGGCGGCGGGCGGGAAGACGGGGGAGAAGAGTCTTGCGTCTCTGCTTATGGCGGCCGCGTCAGGCATCAAGGGCGCCGGGCGCGCAGTGCCTGCCGCGCATGGTGAGCAGGCGGATGCGCTCAAGCTGCCTTCCGGTCTCCTCAAGGCTCTGGAAGAAAGTGAAAAACTGGCACTCGGAAAAGAAGAAAAGTCGGACGGCAGGAAAAAGATCGCCAGACTGATCGCTCCTCACGCGGGCGCAGCTGCAGACGCAGGCGCCGACAAGTCCAGGACCGCCGAAAGCGCGGCGGTTGCTGAAAAACGCGGCGATGCGCCTGCCGTGCAGGTGGGCGGAACACGCACTGCGCAGAACCCGCGGACCGTGCTCATCCACGTCGTGGACCTTCGCAAACGCGCGGCAGACAAGTCCCCGGACGGAACCGGCAGCTCGCAGAAGATCGCTCAGGCGTCCCCTGCAGCAAAGGAGCCGGGCGCGCTGTTCATGCTTCAGCCGGGGACGCTGAAGGATATCGAGGCTCCCCGGAAGGTCGCACCCGCGTCTGCCGCTGCGTCGCAGTCAGGTCTGGAACGGCTGCGGGAGATGGCAGGCTCCGAGCTTCTGCGCGCCTCCAACCTCGTGCTCAGGGATGGAGGCGGGGAGATTCGCCTCCTCTTGAAGCCGGAATCCCTCGGGAGCGTGCGGATCCGCATGAATCTTGTCGATAATAAGGTCGAGGGCAGGATCATCGTGGACACCTCCGCGGTCAAACAGGTGATCGACCAGAGTATCGATGCTCTGAGCCGGGCACTGACCGCGGGAGGATTCCAGACGTCCTCTCTCGAGGTCTCCGTCGGCGGACAGAACGCCGACAACGGGAGGCGGATGCAGGAGCCGCCCGCAGAGGTGCGCAGGGTGGCGGCGCAGGGCTTTGAGCGCAACATTCCGGGAGAGGAAAGCCTCAGCATGGGCGACCTTCTCGTGAATCTTTTCGTGTAGCAGGACGGAGGAAGGGAACATGGACATTTCATTGTCACTCACCCCGCAGGAGCAGGCCCGGGTGAGCCAGCAGGTGGACGCCTTCAACAAGACCCTGAACGAGGGCCGGGGGGCGAAGGCCAATGCGGCGCTGGACAAGAATGACTTCCTGAAAATCCTCATCACGCAGCTCAGCCACCAGGACCCCACACAGCCCATGGACGACAAGGCGTTCGTCGCCCAGATGGCGCAGTTTTCCAGCCTCGAGCAGATGACGAACATGAGCGAGGGTCTCGCAAGGGTTGCGGACCTGATTTCGAGAAGCCAGGCGGTCAATCTCCTGGGCAACGCGGTCGAGATCTCCGAAGGCGGATCGACCGTTTCGGGGATCGTGGAAGCGGTGACGAGCGGCGACTTTCCCCAGGTCATGGTCAACGGCCAGTACTATGACTTCGCCAATGTGCAAAAGGTCAAGAGAGACTTGAAGGAGTAACGAACCATGATGCGATCGCTCTGGGCCGGGGTCTCCGGCCTGCAGAACCACCAGACACGCATGGACGTGCTGGGCAACAACATCTCGAACGTCAACACCAATGGGTTCAAAAAGGGCAGAGTCACATTCCAGGACATGCTCTCCCAGACGCTCGCCGGCGCGGCGAAGCCGACGGACGAGGTGGGGGGCGTCAACCCGCAGCAGGTCGGCCTCGGCATGATGGTCGCTACCATCGACACGATCCACACCCAGGGCGCCCTGCAATCCACGGGCGTCATGACGGACGTGGCCATTCAGGGCAACGGGTTCTTCGTGCTGAAGTCCGGCGACAAGCGGTTCTACACCCGCAACGGCGCCTTCGGTCTCGACCAGGACGGGAGACTCGTGAACCCCACGAACGGGCTGCGCGTGCAGGGCTGGATGGCGCAGAACGCCGGCGGCCAGGCATTCATCAACAATGCTGCCGAGGTGGAGGACCTCGTCATCCCCGTCGGGAGCAAGGATCCGGCAAAGGCCACGACGGACGTCTGGTTCGCAAGCAACCTCGACAAGCGCACCCCGGAGATACCCGCGGGCGCGACCGACCAGACAATCCAGGAAGGCACCTGGCAGACGACATTCGACGTCTTCGATTCTTTCGGTCGGGTTCACAAGCTGCAGGTCAACTTCACGAAGGTGCCCGGTGTGGCCAACAGGTGGCAGGCCGCCGTCACGGTGGATCCGGGGGCGACAGCGGGCACGAATACGAGGGTCCAGATCGGCACGGCCGCCAATGCCACGAATACGTTCCTGCTGGATTTCGACAACTTCGGAGCGCTGGCCGGTGTCCGTAACGCCCAGGGCGGGAATGCCATTACGGCAGGCGCTTTGCAGGCCGCGGTTTCCTATGACGTGCCGGATACGACCCTCCCTGCGGGTCAGGCCACCGTGCGCCAGACCTTCAACCTCAACCTGGGAAGCATCGGCGCCTACCGGGACGCAATCACGCAGTTCGCCGAGGCGAGCTCCACCAAGGCCGTCCGGCAGAACGGGTACGGCATGGGGTACCTGGAGACATTCAAGATCGACCAGTCGGGCACGATCACCGGCGTCTACACGAACGGCTCCAACCGGGTGATCGGCCAGATCGCTCTCGGATCGTTCACGAATCCCGGCGGGCTCGAGAAGGCGGGTGAGAACACGTACGTGGTCTCCAACAACTCGGGAACGGCGAACATCGGGGCCTCGGGAACCGCCGGCAAGGGCAAAGTGATAGCCGGCACCCTGGAGATGTCGAATGTGGACCTGGCGGAGCAGTTCACCGACATGATCGTGACGGAGCGTGGATTCCAGGCGAACTCGCGCACCATCACGACCAGCGATCAGATGCTGCAGGAACTGCTCCAGCTGAAGAGGTAATGACCTTGGCGGAGCGGGGCGCGCGGAGTTCGAAGACGCGGCGCAAGCCGCCGTAAGGGGGGGGAATGGTTGAAGTGACGAGACTGGACGGGAAGGTCTACTACGTCAACCCGCACCAGATCGAGTACATAGAGAGCAATCCCGATACGACGCTGATCATGGCGTCCGGCAAGAGGCTGGTAGTCCGCGAGGACTACCAGACTGTTTTTAAGCGTATCGTGGAATACCGCAGGCTCATCGGTGCATTCAAGAATGAGGAGTAGCGCGCCGCGGTATTCCGCGGATTCGGCGCGATGCGGATACTCCGCGGATTCGGCGCTGCGGTACTCCGCGGTACGGTTGCGCTAAAATGTATTCCTGTGATATGATCGGAAGAGGGGGAGGGGATGTCTGACGAACAGCAGGATCTGAATCTCGAAGATGTCGGCGCGGGGGCCGAAGACGTCGGCGGACCGCGCAAAGGCGGCCTCCTCTCCGGGATGCTCCTCAACATCCTCAAGTGGGCTGCCATCGGAATCGGGGCCGTCATCATTGTCGTCACGACGACCGTGATCACCTTCCGCGTCATCAATAAAGGCAACACGCAGGCGGGACTCGAGGCTCTTTCCCCCGCCTATGCGGCCAAGTCCGCGCCGCTCGCTTCCTACGACAACATCGAGCAGATTCGCGGCCAGACGGCGGATGAGACACCGGCCGTGTTCCTCCTTCAAGTCAGCCTCGGCTACGACCCGGCGGACAAAGAGGTGAGCGTGGAGATCGGAAACCGCAATCGCGAGATCCAGGACCTCATCCTGAAGGACATCTCGCAGAAGACCGCCGCCGAGCTGGCGCCGACCCACTACGACGAGATCCAGGCGGAGCTGATGCAGCTGATCAACACGATCATGAAGACAGGCAAGGTGAAGAGCGTGATGTTCCGCCAGTTCTCGGTGGTGAAGTAAGGACAGAGGGATGACGGAAGTCCTCTCGCAGGATGAGATAGACCAGCTGCTCACCGCGATCTCGTCCGGAGAGGTGGCCACGGAAGAGGTCAGCGCGCCCACCGACCAGCGCAAGATCAAGATCTACGACTTCAAGAGACCCGACAAGTTCTCGAAGGACCAGATCCGCACCGTGTCCATCATGCACGAGACTTTCGCGCGCCAGACAACCACGGCGCTCTCCTCGCAGCTGCGCAGCCTGGCGCACGTGCACGTGGCGTCGGTGGACCAGCTCACCTACGAGGAGTTCATCCGCTCCATCCCGAACCCGACCACCATCGCCGTGATCAACATGGACCCGCTGAAAGGGTCCGCCATTCTCGAGATAGACCCCGCGGTGACCTTCTCCATCATCGACCGCCTCTTCGGCGGCCAGGGTGAGGGAGCCAAGTTCACGCGCGAGCTCACCGACATCGAGGCGTCCGTCATCGAGGGGATCATCGTGCGCATCCTGGGCAACCTGCGCGAGGCGTGGGCAACCGTCATCGATCTGCGCCCGCGCCTGGGGCAGATCGAGACCAATCCCCAGTTCGCGCAGATCGTCCCGCCCTCGGAGATGGTGGTGCTGGTCACCCTCGAAACCAAGGTGGGCGAAGTGGAGGGGATGATGAACTTCTGCATCCCCTACCTGACCATCGAGCCGATCATTCCCAAGCTGTCCGCGCAGTACGTGTATTCCTCCATGCGGAGGGGGACCACCACGGAGAATCTGAGCATGCTGCGGGAACGGCTTGCCGGAATAGAGATCAATGTGGTGGCGGAAGTGGGGTCGATCGACATCACGATGCGGGACGTTCTCACCCTTCGAAACGGCGATATCATCCGGCTGCAGAACATGCGCGTCGGTGATCCGATGGTGCTGAAGATCGGTGACAGGAAGAAGTTCCACTGCCGGCCGGGGGTCGTGGGCAACAAGGTGGCCGTTCAGGTCCTCAAGAAGCTCGAGGATATCGAGCACGCGGAATTCGAAGAGCTTGCCATGGATGAGGGAGAAGAAGCATGAGTGACGGATCACTCTCGCAGGACGAGATAGACGCCCTGTTGCAGGGAACGGATACCATAGAAATGGACACGGGAGCCGGTCCCGCCTCTTCTCCTCTTTCGGATGCGGACAGAGAGTCGTTCCAGGAGATGCTGCGGGGGGTCACGGAGAGCCAGGGATCCAACCTTTCCATCCTGACCGGCAAGACGGTTGCCATGGGTGACCCGACGGTGAGAGTCCGGTCTCCGGCGGAAATCACCGGCGGGCAGCCGGAAGACGTGGTGGATATCCGCGTGGACCTCACCGACGGTCTGCAGGGCGAGCACTCCTACATCGTGCCGGCGAGCATCGCCGGGACCCTCGCGGGGCTCATGATGGGGCAGCCTGGGGGCGAGCTGGACGAGGCGTCCCTTTCCGCCGTCGCGGAGGCATTTTCTCAGATCACCGGCACGGCGGTGACGACGATCGGCAGCCAGGTCGGCAGGATGGTGAAGACGGCGCCTCCCGATCTTCGCCAGGCCAAGCGGCAGCAGGTGCGCGTGCCGCAGGGCGATTACTGCGTGACGGTCGACTACCCGTTCTCCATCGAGGGATTTCCTCCGGTGACTCTCACCGAGGTGTTCTCCCTCTCCCTGGCAAAGGAGATTCTTTCACTTTCTGCCGGCGGCGCGGAGTCGGCAGCCGCTTTCGCGCAGGCAGCGCCTCAGGCGGCGCCGCGGCAGGCCGGGGGCCAGCGCGCGCAGCCGCAGGCCGCGGGATTCGGAGGGTCCGGTGGGTACCAGCAGACATTCGGCCAGGCATTCGGGGGGGGAGGGCAGGGCCCCGGGATGGCGCCGCCCAATGTCCAGCCCGTTCAGTTCGCCAACCTGCAGCCCGTCCAGATGAGCGGCGAGCAGGGGAACATCGGACTGCTCATGGACGTGTACATGGAGATGACCGTCGAGCTGGGCAGGACGAGAAAACGCATCAAGGATATCCTGGGGATAGGGGAGGGCACGATCATCGAGCTGGACAAGCTCGCCGGCGAGCCCGTCGACATCCTCGTGAACCACAAGCTCATTGCCAAGGGGGAGGTGGTCGTCATCGATGAGAACTTCGGGGTGCGCGTCACGGAGATCGTATCGCAGATCGACCGAATGAATGAATTGACATAGAGCTTCGGTTTCAGATTTTAACTGGGAGGGGGAATCTGAAAAAGCTTACGCTGGTCGTCGCGTGCGCCGCAATGGCGCTCGCGCTCGCCGCGCGGCCGCTGGCCGCTCAGGCGAAACAAACACCCGCGGGCGTCGTGAGCGCCGCGGGAAACGAGTCCGAGATTCTTCTGCCGGATGCAGGAACCGGCGGCACGGGCTCGGCAACAGGGACGGCGGTCGCGCCGCAGGGGTCCGCGGCTGCACCGCCCGCCGTGACGGGAGTCTCCACCTGGGACTTCGTGAGAATGCTCATCATCCTCGCCCTCGTGGTGGGCGTCATCTATCTCCTGTTCTGGATCCTTCGTCGGAGCTCGGGAAAAAAGATCCAGGAGAATGACCTCATTCGCGTGCTCGGCTCCCGCAGCCTGGCGGGCAACCGCGCGCTGCACCTCATCGAGGTGGGCGGCTCCGTGTACCTCGTCGGCGCCTCCGACGGGGGAGTGCAGCTCATCTCGGAAATCACGGAAAAGGAAAGTCTCGATTCGGTCCGGCTGAAAGCGGCGGAGCAGCCGTGCGTCTGCCGGTCGGAGCTTTCCGCAGATCCTTTCCGAGATCTTTCGCCCGGCCCGGAAACCCTTTTCACCGGGAGAGGGCATTGGGTTTCTGCGGGGACAGCGGGACAGGCTGAAGAAGCTATGAAGAAGTCACTCGCCGCGGTCCTGATCCTGCTGACGATCGGTTCTGTCTTTCCGCTGGGCGTGTGGGCGCAGAGCGCCGCCACGGCGCCCGGGCGGGCCGGCGGCAATGCCTCTGCCCTCCCGGTGCCTTTCGTGGACTTCAACGTGCGCACGGCCAGGAACAACCAGGAGGTGGTGCTCTCCGTCCAGCTCCTGCTGCTGCTCACGGTCCTCGCGCTCGCCCCTTCCATCCTCATCCTGACGACCTGCTTCCTGCGGATCGCCATCGTGTTCGATTTCATCCGGCGCGCCCTCTCGCTGCAGTCTTCACCTCCGAACCAGGTGCTGATGGGGCTGGCTCTCTTCCTGACGATGTTCATCATGTGGCCGACCTTCACCACGATCTACCAGAGCTCGCTGAAGCCGTTCGGCGACGGCACGATCGGGCTGCAGGAGATGTACAGCAACGCGGAAAAGCCGCTGCGTCAGTTCATGTTCAACCAGATGGGAAATGACATGGACTCGCTGCGCCTGTTCATGAGCATGCGCGGCCTGCCCAAGCCCAGCACGCGCGCGGACGTGCCGACCTTCGTGCTCATTCCGGCGTTCGTGATTCACGAGATGACCGTCGCGTTCAAGATAGGAATTCTTCTGTACATCCCCTTCATCATCATCGACATGGTGGTCGCCTCCACGCTGATGTCGATGGGAATGATCATGCTGCCTCCCGTGATGATCTCCACGCCGTTCAAGCTGATCCTGTTCGTGCTGGTGAACGGTTGGGGCCTGATCACGGAGCAGCTGATAAGGAGCTTCAAATGAGCACCGGAACCGCTCTCCAGATCGTCCGCGAAGGGATTCTGGAGACACTGATTCTGGCCGGGCCGCTCCTGCTGATCGCCATGGCCGTGGGTCTCATCATTGCCATTCTGCAGGCCACCACTTCCATACAGGAACAGACCCTGACGTTCGTGCCGAAGATCGCCGCTATTCTGATCGGGCTGATCCTCCTCGGACGGTTCCTTCTGGACTCCCTGGTGGGGTACACCCAGCGGCTCTTCGCGATGATTTCGCACATATGATAGAGGACCTGGTCACACACATTCGTTTATTCCTCCTCGTTTTCTTTCGCATCATCGCGATGGTGGAGCTTGCTCCCCTCCTGTCCTCGTCTTCCATCCCGCAGACGGCCAAGGTCGGCATGTCGCTCTTTGTCGCCGGCGCGGTGTTTCCGATGGTACTGGCGTCGAACTATCCCATCCCGGAAAACGTCGTCGACTACGCGCTCCTGGTTCTCGGCGAGGTTGCCATCGGCCTTCTCATCGGCTTCATCCTGAATCTCATTTTCTCCGCGTTTCAGCTCGCCGGCCAGTTCTTTTCCCTGCAGATGGGTTTTGGCGCATCGGAAGTGTTCGATCCCCAGTCCCAGATAGAAATCCCGCTC
The DNA here is from genome assembly GCA_963734545.1 of uncultured Spirochaetota bacterium. Classification (GTDB taxonomy): domain Bacteria; phylum Spirochaetota; class Spirochaetia; order SZUA-6; family Fen-1364; genus Fen-1364. The sequence goes on from CAVTHO010000007.1 coordinate 198,464, forward strand.
ATGGGAGAATTTCTGAGCCTCGTCGCCATGCTCGTCTTCATCGCGATCTCGGGAACGGGGAAGTTTCTCCTGGTCGGGGTGATGCGCTCGTTCCAGTACCTGCGGGCAATCGACCTTGTCACGCACAAAGAGGGCATTGTCCAGCTTCTGATCGGCGGGCTGGGCGGGCTCTTTCAAAGCGCTCTCACGATCTCCTTCCCGATCCTCGGCACCCTGATCCTCGTGTCCATCGTCATGGGTCTCCTGGCCAAGGCGGCGCCGCAGATGGACGTGCTCACGATGGGATTCCCCGTTTCCATCGCGGTTTCCTTTCTCGTGCTTTTCGCCACTCTGCCGTTCCTCATGACCGGCATGGAGCGCATCATCGACGGCAGCTTCGAGACCATAGGCGGGTTCATCGCCGGGGCAGGAGTACTCCGAAAATGAGCGAGGACCGATTGCTGCTCGACGTCCTTGTTTCCCCGCTCAAGACGAGATTCGACATCACGCTCCAATGGTTCGCGGCGGAGGACGAGGGGCGCACCGAAGAGCCCTCGGAACACAAAATCCGCAAGGCCCGGGAGGAGGGCAAGGTTGCGCGCTCCGGCGAAGTGAGCTCCTCACTCGTCCTTCTTGCCGGCGTCGCCACCCTGGGGCTGCTCGGGGAATACATCATGCGCATGAGCGCGCAGATGTTCACCTTCTTTCTCTCCCGCACGGGGAACCCGGACGCCTTCAACGGCGGGCTCCTGAGCGCGTTCATGAGCTGGCTGGCCGCCATCGCCCTGCCCGGTTCTCGTCGTCGTATTCGTCGTGGCCATCCTGGGCAACGTGATCCAGGTGGGATTTCTTTTCACGGTGAAGCCCATCACGCCGGATTTCAGCCGTGTCGTGCCGCGGGTCAACCGATGGCTGCAGCGGTCGTTCGCGTCCGCGGAAGCGGTTTTCAATTTCGCCAAATCGATGGTCAAGATCGCGATCATCAGCGCCATCGCGTACCTCAACATCAGCGCGGAGCTGCCCCGTCTCACCCGCCTCGCCCTGTCCGCATTCCTCGCCGCGGTTTCCGTGATCGCGCAGATCGGGTTCCGCATCCTGCTGGAGGCGGCAGTCGCGCTGCTCATTTTCTCCGCGGTGGACTACTGGTTCCAGAGACGCCAGCACCTCGAGTCCCTCAAGATGTCGCGGCAGGAAGTGAAGGAAGAACGCAAGATGTACGAGGGAGACCCCCTCACGCGCAGCCGGCTGCGGGAGCGCATGAGGGAGATCATGCGTCGGACCATGTTGAAGGCGGTCCCCAAGGCCGACGTCGTGATCACGAACCCCACCCACTTCGCGGTCGCCCTGGAGTACAACCGGGCGCTGATGATCGCCCCCACGGTGGTGGCGAAGGGTGTGGACCTCGTTGCCCAGAAGATCAAGGAGGTGGCCGCCGAGAACAATGTTCCCATAATGGAGAACAAGCCGCTCGCGCAGGCCCTCTACCACGAGGTGGAAATCGGCGACACCATTCCCGAAAAGTTCTACGAGGCCATTTCCATCATCCTGGCCGAGGTGTACAAGCTCAGCAACAAGACGGCGGAGGCCGCGGTATGAACGGACGGGAGATAGACAATGGCTGACGCGCGCGCGGTTGCGGGAAACATCTGGTCCCAGAGGAGCGATGTGCTGGTGGCCATCGGCGTCGTGGTGGTGATCATGATGCTTCTGATCCCGCTGCCCGCCGTCCTGCTGGACATCCTTCTCGCGGCAAACCTCGTCCTGGCCCTGCTGGTGATCCTGACGGTCCTGTACACGCGGCATGCGCTCGAGTTCTCCGTGTTTCCCTCGCTGCTCCTGATCGCGACCGTATTCGGGCTCGCGCTCAACGTTTCCTCCACCCGGCTCATCCTCTCGCAGGGAAGCAACTTCCAGGGCCACATCATCAGGGCGTTCGCGACCTTCGTCGTCGGCACCAAGGGCGTTGAAGGCTACGTGATCGGCCTCATCATATTCATCATCATCATCGCCGTGCAGTTCATCGTCATCACAAAGGGCGCCACGCGTGTCGCGGAAGTGGCCGCGCGCTTCACTCTCGACGCGCTTCCCGGCAAGCAGATGGCAATCGAAGCGGAATACAATTCCGGCCTCCTGACCGAGGAAGAGGCGACGAGAAAGAAGAACGACCTGCAGCGCGAGGCGGATTTCTACGGCTCAATGGACGGCGCGTCGAAGTTCATATCGGGCAACGTCAAAGTCGGCATTCTCATCACGGTGGTGCAGATCGTGGGCGGCCTGATCGTCGGCATGACCCTCCACGGCGAGCCGTGGAATGTAGCCGTTGACACGTACATCTCTCTTGCCATAGGAGACGGTCTCGTGACCCAGCTGCCGGCGCTTCTTATCTCCACCGCCACCGGCATCATCGTCACCCGCGCCATCTCCGACTCTTCCTTCGGCAAGGACATTACCAAGCAGTTTTCCAGCCAGGCCCGGCCGTACCTCATTGCCGCGGCCTTCCTGGTGGTCCTCTCCTTCCTGCCCGGGTTCCCGTGGTACGTGCTGCTTCCCATGGCGGCCCTGATCGGTGTTCTGGGCTTTGCCCTCACCCGCAAGCAGATCGCGGAGGAAGAGAAGACGAAGAGCAGGGAGGTCGCGGACAGGGAGAAGGCGGCGCCCGCGGAGATCTCTCCCGTGGTGCCCCTTGACCCGCTTTCCCTGGAGATCGGCTACGGGCTGATTCCGCTGGTGGACAAAGAGCAGGGAGCCGAGCTCCTGGACCGCATCACGCGGATACGACGCGAATCGGCGCTGGAGCTGGGGCTCGTCGTTCCGCGCATTCGCATCATAGACAACATGCGGCTCGAGCCCTCCGAATACTCCTTCAAGATCCGGGGCGTGGAGGTGGGGCGGGGAAAGATCAAGATCGGCCACTACCTCGCCATCCAGCCGGGGAAAAAGACGGAGGAGATACAGGGCGAGCCGACGCGGGACCCGGCCTTCGGCCTTCCCGCGGTGTGGATCACGGAAGAGGACAGAGAGCGGGCGGAGCGGCTCGGGTATACGGTCGTCGATCCTCCTTCCATCATCGCGACGCACCTGACCGAGATCATCAAGCGCTACGCCGCGGACATCCTGGGCAGGCAGGAAGTGCAATCCATACTGGACGCGCTGAAGGCCGACTACCCGGCGGTGGTGGAAGAGGTGAGGAAGGCGCTCGGCATCGGGGAGATACAGAAGGTGCTGCAGGGTCTGCTGACGGAGCGGGTGTCCGTGCGCAACATGGTCGTGATCCTGGAAACACTCGCGGACTATGGAACCGTCACGAAGGACATCGGGTTCCTGATCGAGAAGGTCCGCCAGGCGCTGGGCAGGCAGATCTGCCTCCAGTACTGCGACGAGAACAAGGTCCTGCGGGTCCTCACCATAGAGCCCTCATTGGAGAAGAAGATCATCGATTCCCGGCTGGAAACCAACCGCGGCATCGTGGCGGGTCTCGACCCCGCGCTGCACCGCAAATGGATCAGCGCGCTCACCAACGCGGTGAAGGCGGTCCAGGAGCAGGGCCTGCACGAGGTCATCCTGTGCTCGGAGGCGGCGCGCCCGCTTGTGAAGTCGGGAACCGGGCGCGAAATTCCGCACCTCGCGGTCATTTCGAGCCTCGAGGTGGCGTCGGACGTCACCGTCGAGGCTCTCGGTGAGATAAGGATAGAAGGATAACCAGGAGCAACCAGGGCATGCAATACTTTACCATCCAGGCGCGATCGAACAGGGAAGCGATAGAGAAGATGAAGAGCAGCTATGGCGAAGATGCGCGTATCCTTACGCACCGCAGCGTCCGGATGGGCGGTTTTCTCGGCATGTTTTCCGCGGAAGGCGTGGAGGTGACCGGCTACCTCTCGGAGGACGGCAACCGGAAGAAGAAGGCGGACGTGGAAGAAGAGAAGAAGAAGATACTGGAGCAGGTGAAAAAGGAGCAGACCCTTCAGGTATTGTTGAAGGAGATCCAGGGATTGAGAGAGTCCCTGGAGAGCCGCACGGTTCCTCCCCCCCGACGGCCGCGGATGCGCATCCCGCGCTCCGCCAGATCGATGATCTGCTCGCCGCCAACGAGTTTTCCTCGGAGTTCATCGCGTCCCTCCATGAAAGAACGCGCAAGGAGTTTTCCCTTGAAACCCTCGAGAACTACGGGCTCCTGCAGAGCGCGGTCGTCGGCTGGATAGGCGAACGGATCGACATCGATCCGCCTCTCCGCTTCAATGGCACCGGCTCGAAGATCGTCATCGTCGTTGGCCCCACCGGAGTGGGGAAAACGACCACCATCGCCAAGCTTGCCGCAATCTACGGGATCGGCGACGGACATCGGCCTGCGCGAAGCGTGCGCATCATCACCATAGACAACTACCGCATCGCGGCCCGGCAGCAGATCGAGACATACGCGGAGATCATGCGCATTCCGGTGAGCCTGGTGGAGAGCGCCGCGGACCTCCAGAAGAACCTTGCGCTGTATCAGAACACCGACCTGATCCTCGTGGATACGATCGGCCGAAGTCCCCGCGATCTCGCCAAGCTCGCGGAAATGAAGGAAATCCTCGCCAGCTGCGGCAGCCAGGCCTGCGTCTATCTCGCCCTCGCGGCCACTACCAAGGCCAGTGACACGGAGGAGATCCTCCGCCAGTTCGAGCCCTTCGGCTACCGGGCCGTCATCCTCACGAAGCTCGACGAGACGATGCGGATCGGCAATGTGATCTCCTGTCTCGCGCGCCACCGCAAGCCGGTGGCATACCTCTGCGACGGGCAGGGGGTGCCGCAGGACCTCGAGGAGGCCACCGTGGTGCGCATGCTCATGAATATGGAAGGGTTCCGGATCGACCGCGAGGCCCTTGAAAACCGCTTCGGGAGAGGAAGCTGAAAAATGGCAGACCAGGCGGAGAAGCTGCGGGAATTGGTGGGCGGGAGCGCCGCGCGGAGCGCGAAAGAGTCCGGCGCGGCCGGGACCTCGGATGCCGCTCGGAAAGCGGAGCGCCCTGCGAAGGCGCCGGAGACCTCGGAAGGCCGCAAGGCCACGCGCATCATCGCCGTTTCCAGCGGCAAGGGCGGGGTGGGCAAGACCAATATCGCCATCAACCTCGCCCTGGCGTATGCCCAGGCGGGCAAGAAAGTCATCGTGATGGATGCGGACCTCGGCCTGGCGAATGTCAATGTTGTGCTGGGCGTCATTCCCCGGTACAATCTCTACCACCTCATCCGCAAGCAGAAATCCCTGTCGGAAATCCTCGTCGACACGAGCTACGGGATCAAGATAATCGCCGGCGCCTCGGGGTTCTCCAAGATCGCCAACCTCACCGAGGACGAAAGGCGGGACTTCATATCGGAGTTGGCCGCGCTCTCGAACGCCGACGTCCTCATCATCGACTGTGCCGCGGGTGTGAGCAACAATGTCATTTCATTCATCGCGGCCGCGGACGACGCCCTGATCGTCACTACTCCCGAGCCCACGGCCATTACGGATGCCTATGGGATCATCAAGATCATCGCCACCGAGATCGAGAATCTCGACCTCGGGCTGAAATTGATCGTGAACCGCGTGAAATCGGTCGTCGAAGGAAAGAGGGTCGCGGAAAGGGTCATCAATATCGCCGGCCAGTTCCTGAACCTCAAGGTTGATTACCTGGGATTCGTTTTCGATGACCCCGTGGTGCATGCGGCCGTGGTCCGGCAGAAGCCTTTTCTCATTCTCGAGCCGAAATCCAGGGCGTCCCTGTGCATCCGCCATCTCCTGGGCCGGCTGGAAGACTACGATTACCGGGACGGAAAGGGCATCCCCACGTTTCTCAAGAAGCTCTTTGGAGGCAAGTAGGCACATGCAGGCGCCAGAAGGACGTTCGAGGGGGCAGCGATTCTCATTTTGCACCTTCAGGCGCCCAGGTCGGCAGTTCTCCACGCACTCTGTGCCTTTTCGATGGGGCAAAATGAGAAGCGCTCATTCGGTAACGCAAACAGAGAATTGGCGGTCGAAGGGGGGCATTGTTGACTCTGCGCCTGCTTTCCCCTACTGTTACCTCGGGGGGTCGGTCCGGTGAAGGACTTTGTCAGGGAATACTGGAAATCCGCGGCCGCGGGCGCGGCCGGGTCATTTCTCCTGTCCTTGCTGGTCGGCCTCGTCACCCGCAATCCCTTTGGAGTGGTGTTGCTGCGCGCTTTGCTGCTCGCCGTGCTCTTCGCCGGCCTGGCGGCGGCGTTGAGGTACCTGATCCGGACGCATCTGCTCGAGACTGCCAGGGAGGGGGCCTCTGCACAAGCGGGCGGTGGTGACACGCGTAGTGATCGCCGGGGGGAGCGGATCGACATCGTTCTGCCGGAAGAAAGCCCGATCGGGAGCGAAAGCTACGGCACAGGCGGCCGGGGATCACGCTCGCCAGGCCTTGAAGATGAGAATCCTTCTCCTCTCGGTGCTGGCCTGGGTCAGGAAGAAGGCGCCGTACCCGGCGGATTTGCCAGCGAGCAGGCTGATTCGGAAGGACTGGCGGAGCTCGCGGAGGAGCTGGCCGAGGAGGTGCCCCAATCCGCCGCGTACGGGAGTACCTCGCACGCCGGCGCGCAGGCCGGTGAGACCGAGGAGATCCCGGAAGACACGGTTGAAGCGGAGGAATCGGACGAAATGCGGGACAACGCCGACGCCCGGGGTCCCGGCAAGCGAATATCGGATGAACGGGACGGTCTGCCGGACATTTCCAACCTGGAAATAGCCACGGAGACGAATGGCGATGAGCCGGAAGCGCTCCCGGGCAACCGGCCCGGCAGTGCGCGTCCCGAGGACGCGCTGCGCGGCGCCGTGAGCGGGCAGGACCCTGCCACCATTGCGCGGGCAATTCGGACGGTCTTGAAGCGTGATGATAAAGGATAGAGCGGATATGGCCGAAAGCCTTTGGAATGGAAAATCCGAGGAGGAGCTCTGGAAGCTCTATCGTCGCACGAAAGAGCAGAAACTGCGTGACTATTTCGTGAGACAGTACGCGCCGCTCGTGAAATACGTCGCGGGCAAGGTCGCGCTCGGCATGCCGCAGAACGTGGAGTTCGATGACCTCGTCGGCTTCGGCGTGTTCGGCCTTTTTGACGCAATAGACAAGTTCGATCCCGGCAAGAACGTGAAATTCAAGACCTATGCCGTCACGCGCATTCGCGGCGCCATCTTCGACGAGCTGCGCACCATCGACTGGGTGCCGCGGTCTGTCCGGCAGAAAGCGCGCGAAGTGGAAGAAACGGTGCGCCGCCTGGAGTCTTCGCTCGGCCGGGCCGCCTCGGACGAGGAAATCGCCTCCGGCATGGAGATGGAGCTGAAGGAGTTTCAGCAGATGATGCTGAAGATCAGCGGCACCTCGATGCTTTCCCTGCACGACATCTGGTACACGGGGGAGGACAACGACAAGATCTCCATCGCGGAGAGCATCGAAAGCCCCGGCAGCCTCAACCCTGACACGATCGTGGAAAAGGATGAGATCAAGCGCGTCATCGTTGATGCGATCAAGGAGCTGCCGGAGAAGGAAAAAAAGGTGCTGGTGCTGTATTATTACGAGGACCTGACCCTGAAGGAAATCGGCGAAGTCCTCGAGGTCACGGAGAGCCGGGTTTCGCAGCTTCACACCAAGGCGGTCATGCGGCTGCGCGCCAAGCTCACCAGCTTCAAGAGAGGGATCGTGTAGGGGGCCCGAAAAATGTCTGCCGCCACCAACCCGCGCAGCACCTCCGTCGTCACCCTGGAAGAGATCCGGGAATACATGCGGCTTCAGTCCGAAGAGGACAAGAAGAACCGCGCAATCGCGGTGCAGGCGGAAAGCGTGCCGGAAGCTCTTCAAAAAGCCTCCATTGAACTGGGGATACCCGTGCGGGCGCTCGAGTACGAGATACTCGAAAAAGGCTCCTCCGGCGCGCTCGGCATAGGACGCAGGCTCTGGAAGCTCAACGTCTACGAACGGTCGAAGGAAGTGAAGACCTCCGTCGAGGTCGCGGAGGAGACCCACGGCGAGGCGCAGCCCGCGGCGCGGCCGGAAGACAAGCCGAAGGACAGGCCGGGAGAGGTATTCGTGCGCATCGCGGGAGGGGCGGCGCTTCTGCGGGTCACGAAGCCGCAGGGCAGGGGACCTCGCGCCACGGAGATCATGGCGCTGGAGAAGTTGTCCCTGCGGGGGGTCTCCAACTTCGATCCTTCCCTCGTATCGCGCGTCGTCAAGCACGCGGACGGCGAATACATCCGGGTGGCGGACATCCAGTACATCCCGTCGCATGACGCAACTGCTTCCATTGACATCACCGACGGCGAGATGAAGGCCGTCCTCATGATAACCGAGCCGGGTCGAGGCGGCGCGGACATCTCCGCCGATTTTCTGCGCTCGTTCCTCCAGTCCCGCGGCGTCGTTCACGGCGTGCGGGAGGACGCGCTGGCGGAGATCGAGTCCTCGCCGAGGTATGGGCGGCCCATTGTGGTCGCGGAAGGCACAAAGGCCCATGATGGCGCGAATGCGCACATCGTCCATAACTTCAGGCTGGAGCGCGACGAGGTCACGCTGAAAGAAAAAGACGGGCGAGTCGATTTCAAGGACATCTCCCAGGTGGAGAATGTGGTGGCCGGTCAGCTCCTTGCGCGCAAGGTCCCTGCCGAACCCGGCCAGCCGGGACAGACCGTGACCGGGCAGCATGATCCCGGCGGCAAAAGGGAAGGACTGTGACCTTCTGGTCGGCAAGAACGTCAAGCTCTCGGAAGACGGGTTGTCCGCGCTTGCCGAGATCAACGGCCAGGTTCTCCTTCTGGCCGGGAAGATCAATGTGGAGCCGATCTACACCATCCCCGGCGACGTGAATCTCCACACCGGCAACATACTCTTTCTGGGCACCGTGATCGTGCGGGGAAACGTGGAGGACGGCTTCTCCGTCAAGGCGGCGGGGAACATCGAGGTATTCGGCAGCGTGGGGAAATGCCTGATCGACGCGGAGGGTGACATCGTCGTGCACCAGGGAATCGCGGCGAAGACGGAGGGCAAGATCCGCTGCGGAAAGAGCCTGTACTCCAAGTTCATCGAGCATGCGCACGTGGATGCCGGTGAATACGTCGTCGTGACCGACGGCATCGTGCACTCCCACGTGGACGCCAACCGCATGATTCTCTGCCAGGGCAAACGCGCCCAGATCGTGGGAGGGCACCTGCGCGCCTCGGAAGAAATCAACTCGAAGATTCTCGGATCCGTTGCGGGAACAGAGACTCTCCTGGAGGTGGGCTACGATCCCCGCAGTAAAGAGCGGCTGGTCGGGCTCGAAGAGGCGAAAAGGCCCGTGGAAAAGATGCTCGAGGAAGTCGAGCTCAACATCAAGACACTGGAAAACCTCCAGAAGGTGCAGAGAAAGCTGCCGCCGGAGAAGGCGCAATACCTCACCGAGCAGAGTGAAAAGCGTTCCGAGCTGCTCCGCCAGCTCGAAGAGGTCACGCGGGAGATCGGGTCGATCAATGCGCATCTTGCGGCCTTGAACACGATCGGGAAGATCTCGGCCTCCGAGCGCGTCTACCCGGGCGTCAAGCTGACCATCAAGAACGCCACGCTTCCCGTCCGCATCGAGTTCAAGTCAGTCACATTCTTCCTTCAGAGCGGTGACGTAAAGGTGACGAAATACGAAGCCTTCGACGAATCTTTGATGAGGAGACGCTGAGGTGGCCCTGCTGCCCATCGACCTGCAGACACTCTTCACCCAGGCCAATCAGGTCGGCAAGGAGCAGGCGGTGCAGAAGGAGGCAGCACCTCAGGCCCAGTCCCTGCAGGGCGCGCAGCTCGTGCAGAAGACCGAGCAGCGCGACAACGACGTGAATGAAACACACGACCAGGAGGAAGGCCCCGAACAGATAAAGGACAAGGCCCGCAGGGGAGCGGATCGCAAACGGAAGCAGAGCGCGGAAAAACGCAAGCCCGCGGCGCCGCCTTCCGCGAAAGACGTGGTGCGTGACCCCGCGCTCGGCCGGAACGTCGACATCACCAGTTGAGACATGTGGTACACGGTACTCATCACGCTTATCCTCGATGTCGGCGGGCTCCTGCTGATCTATGTGCTCCTGCGCGACAGGGTCCGCCGCGCGGCCTCCAGTGACGCTCAGATCGCGGAAATCCGGGACGAAGTGAGCCGCCTGCTCGTGGAGCTCAACCGGACCACGGACAGAAACATCGCCCTGATCGAGGACAGGATTGCCAGTCTCAATGAGCTCCTTTCCAGCGCCGATAAGAAGATAGGCCTGCTCCGGCGGGAGACCGAAAAGCACGATGTAGGGACCCAGATCTACAGCAGGCTGGCAGAGGGCAGGTCACGGGCTGCAGGAGCCCAGGCCGCGGCCGCACCGGGCCGGCAGCCGCGCCAGGAGCGCGAGGAAATGCCTCAGCCGCAACCGCAGGCGCGCCAGGAGCGCGAAGGAGGGGCCGGAGGCGTGGTGGCAGCGGGAGCAGCCGCGAGGATGACGCCAAGAGTGGCTGCGGGGGTAGCGGCGGGCAGCGCCCCGCAGCTTTCAGTGGAGCTGTCCGATGGGCCGGAGAGTCGCGTGGAGCGCGGCGGTCTCGAATCGCGCCAGGAGCGCGGCGGTCTCGAATCGCGCCAGGAGCGCGACCAAACGCCGCATCTGGGCCAGGAGCGCGACGAGGCGGCCGGCAGACCGCCCGATCTCCAGCAGCGCGTCGTGATGCTTCACAACGCGGGTTTTGCCGCTTCCCTCATCGCAAGCCGAGTCGGTGTTCCACTCGGGGAGGTGGAGTTGATCATTGCATTGCAGGAGAGGAAAGGACGAGCGTGACCTACAAACTGCGACAGGAGCGCAGGGCCGCATGAATGCCATGATCGCGGGGCGCTTTTCGCGGACCGAATGGTCGTGCGATATCAAACGGAGGACCTAGCCGTCCATGGGAGAGCGCTACGTGTCATTCAGCCTTGCCAACGGCCACTTCTGCGTGCCCGTGAACCAGGTGCTCCAGATCCTGCGTCGCGAGAATCTCATCGAGATCCCGAAGCCCCCTCCGTATGTGGAGGGCGTCATCAACCTTCGAGGCAACATCATTCCCGTCGTCAATCTCCGCGCGCGTCTGGAGATCGCGCATGGTGAGAGAGGGGAGCACCGGGAGCCGGATCCGCGCAAGAGGCGGATCATCATCACCCGGGTGGGAAGCCGCTCCTATGGACTCGACGTCGACGAGGTGCGCGAAATCGTGGATATCGAGGAATCCGGCATCAGCCAGGACGCCACCTCGCTGTTCGGCGCACGGGCGGATTTCATCCGCGGAATCGCGCGCCGCGACGAAAGCCTCTACCTGATGCTCGACCTGCCGCGCGTGTTCGCCGTCGGCAGGGACGTGCCGGGCACGCTTGCGGGGCAATCCTGATGGCAGTTGCCGGAATGCCGCTCGGAGCGGCCGCGGGCATCGACGAGGCGAGGCTCCGCAAGGCATTCCTCGAGGAAGCGGAGGAGCTCAGCCAGAAGCTCGGGAACTCCCTGCTCGCCCTCGAGACGGACAAGGGCAATACCGAGCTGGTGAACGAGGTCTTTCGCCTCACCCATTCGCTGAAATCCGAGTCAGCCCTGATGGGCTTTACGGCACTCTCCGAGCTCGCGCACAGGATGGAAGACGTGCTGGGCACTGCGAGGGAGGGGCGGCTCACGCTCGAAAAGCCCGTCATGGACGGGATTTTTGCCGGTTCCGACATGATTGCCGAGATGATGGCCGCGATCTCGAAAGGCGGCAGTGACGCTGATTTCGATATTTCAGCGATTCTTCGGGAGCTGTCCCTTGCGGCCGGTCGAGGCGGGGGAAGCTCTGCGGAAGCCGCCGCTGCGCCCGGTCCAGGGACGGAATCGGCGTCCGAAACCGAGCTGGGCGAGTTTGAAAGGCGTCAGCTCACCGAAGCGCGTGACCGCGGAGAGACGTTGTACAGGGTCACCATCAGCGTGGACCCGGCGGAGCCGATGAAGTTTCCGCGGGCGTACCTCGTGTTCTCCAATCTCGAGCTCGTATCCAACGTGGTCAAGGTCGTTCCCCCGATGAAAGGGGAGCCGGCCGCGGACGCCCGTTATGCAACAACGACACTGCTCGTGACCTCGGCGGGAGGCGATGAAGGACTGCGCGCGGCCGGCGCCGTGGACCAGATCTCGAGCCTGCGCATCGATCGCTGCCGGTACGAGGAGTACCTTGCGTCGAGCCGCGGCGGATCGGCCGCCGCTTCGGATGGGATTTCGTCCGCGGGGCGGCACACGCGCCCGGACGCCGGTTCGGCGGCGGGAGGAGGCGCGGGAATCGCGCATGGGCGCGAGGAAATGGTCCCCGGAGCCGCGTCAGGCGGGCAACCGGGAACTGCCCAACCGCGCCAGGAGCGCGAGGGAATGCTGCAGGCGGCAGCGGCCGTGGAAAAGACCTCCATCCGCGTGGACACGCGCAAGCTGGACGACCTGTGGAGCCTCATCGCGGAGCTGGTGCTGCACAAGTCGCATATCGCGCGGCTCTCGGATGACCTGGGGCATGGCGCCGACGTGCATACGGTCCGCGAGGAGCTGGTGGAGTCATTCGATTCCCTGGACAAGATCTCCAGCGGGATGCAGCAGGTGATGATGGACACGCGCATGATCCCGATCTCGGTCATCTTCAGCAAGTTTCCCCGGCTGGTGCGTGACCTGTCCAGAAAGCTCGGGAAGCCGGTCGAGCTCGTCCTCTCCGGTGAAGAGACGGAAATCGACAGGAGCATCGTCGAGGCGCTTTCCGATCCGCTCACCCACATTATTCGCAACTCGCTGGACCATGGCATCGAGTTTCCCGAGGAGAGAGTGCGGCGGGGCAAGAGCGAGAAGGGGCGCGTGAACGTTTCGGCACGCAGGCAGGGGGGCAACATCGTCATCGAGCTCGCCGATGACGGTCGGGGAATGGACAGCGAGCAGATCCGCCGGAAGGCCCTCGAGATGGGAATCCCCGGCGCCGCGCACTTCAGCGAGGCTCAGCTCCTGGAGCTGGTGTTCCTGCCGGGCTTCAGCACCAAGGATGTGGTCACGGATGTCTCGGGGCGCGGCGTCGGCATGGACGTGGTGGCCAACCGCATACGGGGCGAGCTCAAGGGCGACGTGGTGCTGGGAACGCAGCCGGGCGGGGGCACCCGCGTGACGCTGCTCTTCCCGCTGACGCTCACCATCGTCAATGCGCTGCTCGTCCGCGGTGACTCGCAGTTGTACGCCATCCCCCTCACCGATGTGGACAGCACCGCCAAGCTTCTTGCCACCGAGATCCGTGGGGAGGAGGGCAAAGAGTACTCTTCTTGGATGGACGACGCGATCCCCGTTTTTTCCCTGGGGGCGCTTTTCGGAAAAGGCCGGCACAAGACGGAAGAATACTTCGCCACCGTGCTGCGGCATGGCGACAGCAAGGCTTTTCTGGTGGTCGATGAGTTGATCGAGGAGCGCGATATCGTCATCAAGCCCGTGGATGACCTTCTCAACACGCAGCGTCTGTTCTCGGGGGTTTCGGTGCTGGAGGATGGGAGACTCGTATTCATTCTGGACACCTCGTTCATCCGCAGGGAAAGGGTCTGACAGGAGGCTTCATGGGCGCAACGATTCTCATTGCGGATGACCTCTCGTTCATGCGCATGATCCAGAAGGAAATACTCACCGAGCGCGGCTACACGATCGTGGGCGAGGCCACGGACGGCCGCGAAGCCGTGGACAAATTCAAGACCCTCCGCCGGATCTCGTGCTCCTGGACATCACGATGCCCAACATGAACGGTCTCGAGGCCATGCGCAGGATTTTCGCGCTGGAGCCAAAGGCAAAGGTCATCATGTGCTCGGCCCTCGGCCAGCAGAACCTGATCGTGGAGGCCATCAAGGCCGGCGTCAAGGACTTCATCGTCAAGCCATTCAAGCCGGAAAGGATTCTCTCCGCCATCGAAAAGGCGCTCAAGGTCACCTGAAGCCCGCAGAAAAAAAAACGGTATGCCTGGACGTCAATAGCATACCGTGTTATGAAAAGAGGAAATGATCCTCACCAGAGAAGATCGGCGGGCAGCGGAGAACCTTTAGGAGAAAAGCCCGGCCGTGTCCTCTCCCGGTGCCATCGCCCTCCCCAGAAGCTTCTTTTGCCATTCCGCGGACCCCGCAATGCCTTCATAGATGGCGGTACTGCGGGCCACGATCTCCTCGGGACTGGACGCGCGATCTCCTTCGCCGGAAATGCCATGGATGATCGACTGGATCAGGAAACCCGCGATGTTGCGCGCGGAAACCTCGAGGATGCCCCTGTCGACCTCGTCCAGTTCGCGCAGGCAGGGGCCGGGATCACCGCGGCCCGCGATGATCCGTCCCAGCGTCCGAGAGAGCTCGAGACCCCGCAACGCGGTCGAATGGAGTCTCTCCAGTTGCGATCCGAGATGCTCGACCGCCGTGGAGAGCCTGTGCGCCAGCCGCTCCCGGGTGGCCGGGTCCGGCCGCATCCCCCGCACACTCTTCATCCGCTCCGCGATCTCCGGCCTGACCACCGGAAGGCCGCACACCTCCTCTATCGCGGCCAGGGGCATTCCCTGGATGGCCGCACTGTCGGGGGAGAGGGTGAATGATCTGACATCGGATCGAATCATGAGCTGATTTTCGAACCACCACTTGTAGAGAAGCATCCTCCGATCGGTGGGCGTGACACCCCCGGAAGCGGAGCGCACGGGGAAAAGCCCGATTTCGTGCAGGAAGCGGAAGGAATTGCCTTCGAGCGGGGCAAGACGACTCGCGCCGCTCCGCCAGAGCTCCTCCGCATAGACTCCTCTGCAGTGGGTCCTCATGCCGGGAAAGCCGAGGTCGAGCCCCGCCGTGTAGATCGGATTCGCGCCAAGGAGCCTTGCAAGGTCCCACGCGGAAGTAGCCACGGAGCCGCCTGCCCCCAGCTTGCCCTTCTCCCCCACTGCCGCCTCGAGAGTTTCCCCGAGTGGAAAAAGAGAGCTGCAAAGGAAGTACGAAGCGCCCGGCCTTCGGAAGACCCGCGGATTGGCAGACGGCTCCACGACCAGCGCGCCCTCCGCGCTCGCGGTCCAGTCCAGGTAGCGCGATGCCCAATACTGCGGGTCCACGACCACCGTAAAGTCCGGCTCCACCCCCGCTTCCCGGCAGGGCTTCAGAGGCGTATTCACCGCTATGAGGAGAGCGTGCCTGCTGAGCTCGCGAAGGCGATGGCTGATGCTGTCCAGCGAGGGGCCTCCCGCGACAACGACAGCGGGGATGCCCCGGAAAAGGCCGGTGAGAGCCGCGACACCGGGGTACGCGAGGAATGAGCGCATGTTGCGCGCCAGATTTCGAACCCAGAGCCTGCCGAACCTGTTGAGCGTGTTGATGTTGATGTCTCTCCGCAAAAGCCAGGAGCGTACCACTTCCTCCGCGGCCCGATACGCGTCAGGGTCGTTCTCCTGGGAAGGGCGGAGTCGAAGGAAGCCGGGCTTTGCCAGGGGAAGAGACTCCAGGAGCGGCGGAAGACTTTCCGGCGTGCTGCCGACGTGCAGGAGAATGCCCCGGTCCGAAAGAAGAGGGGAAAGGTCCCTGGCCGAGAGCGCGGCACGAAACACCTCGATGTTCGGTTCGACGACGAGCAGGGGCAGACCAGGAAATCGGGTCCGTGCAGCCTCCGTGCCGTACCCCAGGCCAAAACCGAGGATGATGACGGCAGTTGCCGCAGGGTCGATCTCCTTCTCTGCCTGAATGGCGGCGTCCCGCCGCGGATCGTAGCGGCTGTGCAGGAAAATGCCGTCCAGAGTCGCCGTAGGATGACCCGAGGGTGTGGCCTCCAGGTGCACCCGGGAAGCTGATTCTGCCGACTTTTCGAGAATAACGCCCGTCTGCGGGTGATACGCGGCGAGGATCCGCAGGTTCCGGTCTCGGATACTCACCGGAGCTCCAGGACGATCTTCGTTCCGTTCACGATCTGCGTGCCGGGGGGAGGGTCCTGCTTCGCGACGAACCCGCTTCCCCTGATCGTGACGGAGATATCCTTTCTCAGGAGCAGAGGGAGGAGCAGCTTCATCGGCGTCCCAGTGAGGTCGGGCATCACGGGCCCGATCTCGACCTGCTTCGGGGCAGGGGCGGGGACCTGTCCCGGGGCGGAAACCGCCTTTGCTCCTGCCCGCGGAATGCCCAGCTGATCTATGAGGCCTACGGCGATATCGTGGAAAACGGGCGCGGCGAGCGTTGAGCCGTAGTAGCTTTCTCCCTTGGGGTTCTGGATCACTACATAGACGATGAGCTGGGGATCGTCGGAAGGGAAAATGCCTATCATGGAGGCAACGAAATCGCTCTCCGAGTAGGTCCCGGTCTGAGGATTGGCCACCTGGGCGGTCCCTGTCTTGGCGGAGATCCTCACGCCCTCGACCGCCGCCCTGCGGGCGGTTCCTGCCGGTGCGGTGGCAGTCTCCATCCAATCGAGCATTTTCCGCGCCGAATCAGGGGAGACGGCTTCCCAAAGCGGCTCCCGGCCGAACTCCTTGACGACTCTGCCCTGCGGGGAGACGATTTTCTTGACGATGAGGGGCTTGAGCAGGACTCCGCCATTGGCGATTGCGGATGCCGCCGCAAGCACCTGGACCGCCGAGACTGAGATCTCCTGTCCCATCGCGATGGTCGGCTTGGAGCGTGCGGACCACTGTGCCACCTTCCGCACCAGTCCGGGCGTCTCCGCCTGCAGGGGCAGGCCGGTCGGCCTGCCGAACCCGAACAGGGTGATCATGCGGAAGAAGCTGTCGTTGTCCGTCGTGTCTGAGGCATACGCCGCGCCCGCGTTGCAGGAAAGCTGGATGATTCTCTGGGGCGTCACATCACCGTGCGGCGCGATACAGCGGATACGGATCGTTTCGCCGCTGGGGAGTCTCTTCTCATAGTAACCGGGACAGAAGAAGTGGCTGTCCGGCGTGATGGCGCCAAGGTCCAGAAGGGATGAGAGCGAGAAGATCTTGAACACGGAGCCCGGTTCATACGCGAGGGTCAGTGGTCGGTTCACCAGGGAATTGGGATCGATTTGCGGCGACTCCTTCTGGAACTCGTTGGGGTCGAAATCGGGCAGGGCGGTATATGCGAGGATCTCTCCCGAATGCGCATCCATGACGAGGACCGTCATGGAATCCGCCTTGTCCCCCGTCAGGGCGGCACGGGCGACTTTCTCCACGAGGTACTGCATATCCAGGTCGATAGTGAGGAAGACCTGGTTGCCGTAGACCGTGTCGGTGTCTTTGCCGACAGGCTGCGGGGCAAGATCGTTGTTGAAAGTGTACTCGATGCCGTCCAGCGCGACACTGTCCGCCCCCACGTAGCCTACCACGTGCGAGGCAAGCCTTCCCTGGGGGTAGAACCGTCCGGAATCCTCTTCCAGGCGGACTCCCGACAACTTGCCTTCGCCCTTCAGCCGCTGGATTTCAGCGGACTCCGCCGGCGTGATTCTGCGCTTGATTACCGCGTAGCCGTCGTGACGGGCAATGTTGCCCAGGATTGCGCTTTTCTCCATGCCCAGGGCCTGGGAGAGGAGCCCGGCCGTCTGGTCGGCGTTCGTCACCGAGGGAACCCACACGGACACGCGCTGGAGCTGGGTGGAAATTGCAAGAATCCGTCCGCGTCGGTCCAGGATGTTTCCCCGCTGCACCTCGGGGAGCACGATCGTTTCATCGCCTTCCCGCGCAGGGAGCACCACGGTGAGCCGGACGAGCTGCACGATGAGGGCGGCCGTAATGAGAGCGAGCAGGGAGGCGAAAATGAAAAGGCGCCTTCTGGCGCGTACCTTTTCGCTGCGGTCGATCACGGACAGCGTTCCCCTCCCCCGGACGCTAAATAGTAATATGGGCCGCAACAAATGTCGATATGGTGGTAAGAGCAGCTATGATCACAGTCCTCCAGCGCCAGAACGTGAGCAAGCGCGCGGCTCCTTCCGTGCACATGAGAGCACCCTCCCACGGTGTGAGCTGGAGCGGTATCGACGCGTCCGCGGCTCCGCGAGCCCCTCTCTCCCGCGCAGTTCTTGCGTCGCAGGTCCCTGCAAAATCGCGGGTACCGTTTTTTCATCCTGCCGGAGAGCACAGCTTTCTGCAGGGTCAGCTCATACGCGGCACGAAAAGACGCGCGGCCCGGAAGGCGGCGCGGGAGGCTCGTGCAAGGAGCGCCCCGGCCCAGAATTCGTGGGGCTCCGCAGCGCAAGATCCGCATCGCGATACCTCGCGGATTCCGCATCGCGATACCTCGCGGATTTCGCATCGCGGTACGCCGCGGATTCGGCATCGCGGTACGCCGCGGATTGGGCGGGGCAGCGCGGCATGGAGACGATCAGGCCAACGCTTGAGAGGACGCACGGAAGGCGGCCTGACCCGAAATCCGAGGAATACCGCGATGCGAGGGCTCGCGCGCGCCGTGGCCAGGCGGCCATGGCTTCTTGTCGGATTGATCATCGTGGCCCTGGCGCTGGTTCTCTTCCCCGCCTTTGGTCTGGCCCGATTGCCTGTTGTACAGACACGTCCGGAAATTCCTTCACCCCCTGAAGTAGACCAGGCGCTGTACGGCATTCTCGTGCCGGAGCAGGTCTCGCGGCAGGAGAGCGATATCAATCCCGTGCTTCTCACGAGCCTGAAAGTGACACCCTACACGACCAGGTCCGGTGATTCCATCTCCACGATTGCTGCACGATTCAAGCTGAATATCGATACCATCGTGAGCTGGAACGGCATCCGCGACGCGCGCAGGATCGCGGCAGGAACAGCCCTGGCCATCCCCAATGCCAACGGGCTGAAATACTCGGTGCGCCGCGGCGATACCCTCCAGGGCATCGCCCTTTCCTCCGGAATCGAGCTGAACAATATCCTCGACTGGAACAGGCTTTCCAGCTCGGTGATTTCCGTCGGGCAGGAGCTGTTCCTCCCGGGCGCGCGCATGAAGACAAGCGACCTGAACAGGATCCTGGGAAACCTGTTCATCTATCCCGTGCTGGGGAGGATCAGCTCGTATTTCGGTGAGCGGGCGGACCCTTTTACGGGGACAGAGAGGGTACACAACGGGGTCGACATCGTGAACAAGCCTCTCACGCCGATCGCGGCGGCGATGGACGGGACGGTTGCAGGGGTCGGCTTCAACAATAATTACGGCAACTACGTGATCCTCAAGCACTCCGGCTCCTACCAGACCTTGTATGGACACCTGACGCGGTATCTCGTCTCTCGAGGACAGAAGGTAAGGCAGGGACAGGAGATCGGCGAGCTGGGCACCACCGGGTACAGCACGGGACCTCACCTGCACTTCTCGATTTTCCACAA
Organism: uncultured Spirochaetota bacterium; assembly: GCA_963734545.1. Lineage (GTDB taxonomy): Bacteria > Spirochaetota > Spirochaetia > SZUA-6 > Fen-1364 > Fen-1364. The sequence goes on from CAVTHO010000007.1 coordinate 217,741, forward strand.
TGGCGAGGCGGTTGACCCAATGCGTTTCCTAAAATAGAGTAGGGCCGGTGAGCACACATCGAGAACGTCTGCGGAACTACTTCACGATGCTCAAGGCGAGGCTGCTCATCCCTCTGCGCGCGCAGATCATGACCGCGGCGGCGCTGCTCCTGGTGACATCCGTGGTCCTGCTCACCCTCGACGCGCGGCTGCCATTCCCTCCTCCTTCCGAGAACATACTCTATGACCCGAGCGACTGGTCCCTCCTGTTCGCAAATCCCGCGCGCCAGCCGGTACGGCAGGAGAGGAGCGCCGCTTCCTCCCCTTCGGTCGGCGGCTATTCCACACTGCAGTCTCCCCTGGCGATCCTCCTGTACACGGTGAAACCGGGAGACACGATCAGCGGCATCGCGACCAAGCTGGGGATGACCACGGATACGATCTCCACATTCAACAGGCCCGAAGGGCGCGGAGTGCACACTGTGACGGTCGGGGAGCAGATCAGGATCCCCAGCCAGGATGGAATCTATCTCACTTTGAGCGGCGACTTCGACGAGCTGTGCAGAAAGAACAAGGTGTCACCGGAGGAGGTCCTCGCGGCCAACTCGTTGACCCGAGAGGGGCTTGCCCAGGGCGTGAAGCTCTTCTTCCCCGGTGTCCAGCATGTCGGGTACGCGCTGGCGCTGCAGCAGGGCGTCGGCGTCGCCCTTCCGCTTCGCGGCTGGGAGACTTCCGCATACGGCCGCCGGGCCGACCCCTTTACGGGTCTGCCGAGCAGGCACAGCGGGGTCGATATCGCGGCCCCGATGGGCGCTCCCATCAAGTCGGCGAGCAGTGGGAGGGTCAGGGCAGCAGGGTGGGACGACATGCTGGGCAACTACGTCGAGGTGCGCGGTCAGATGGGGTACAGCTACGTCTATGGACACATGAGCAGGATCGAGACCGCGGCAGGGGCCTGGGTCTCCACCGGCCAGGTTATCGGGCGGGTGGGTGACACGGGCTATGCCACCGGTCCTCATCTGCATTTCGAGGTCAGGAAGTTCGGCGTCCCGCAAAATCCGAGATTTTATCTCCCGGGAATCCGATAATTCCATAGAGGTCCTGGAATGCGAAAGCTGATTCTCGCCATAGTTGCGCTCCTCGCTCTCTTCTCCGCGCTGCGGGCTTTCACCGAAGCCGTCCCGGCAGGCGAAGCCGGAGTGCAGCTTCATCCCGGGCTTTTGGAGATAGGAGACGGCGCGGCGAGCCTCGGCGTGGCGTTCGGCGTCATGGACGGACCGGACAGCCAGGCCGGCCAGTGGAGCCTTCTGCCCCTGCGCATCGTGTACCGCAGCGGCGACAGGAGCCTTTCCGTCGGGTTGAACGGCCTCTCCTTCCTGCTGAGCGGCGGGGTAAGCGTGGGAAGGCCGCAGAGAATCTCGAGCCCGCGCGTCGGTGACGTGATCAGCGTCGGCGGCAGGGTGACGGTGGATGCCCGAGTGGACGGTGACGTATGGACCATGGGCGCGGACATCCAGCTCACTCCCCGGGCCGATGTCACCGGTGACGTGGTTGCGCTCGGCGGCAGGGTGATCGCGGCCGGAGGGTCGATAGTTCGCGGGAGCATCAGCCAGGAGCCGCGGCTGAAGATCCCGTACCTCGGGGTGCTCGGCACCCAGTTCTCCGTGCACGCGCTGGCATTCGGCCGGCACCTGCTGACCTACATTCTGCTCGGGTTCGCGCTCTTCCTTTCCAGCTACTATCTTTCCGCTCACGCGCGGGGGCTCTACCGGGCCCTGGGAGAGTCCTGGCGGCAGTCTCTTTTGACTCTCGCCTTTTCCGCCGTGCTCGTGCCGATCCTCGTGCTCCTCCTTGTCGTTTCCGTGATCGGCGTGTTTTTTCTGCCCCTGCTGGTCCTTGCGCTCATGCTCGCCGCTTTCGACGGCTTCATCCTGCTGTGCGCTCGTCTCGGGGGGCTCGTGCGCGGAGGGGCGGCCCAGGAGGGCGGGGGAGATTCGCTCTATCTCTTCTCCTCTGGTTTGCTGGGGCTCTTCCTGATCAAACTGCCAGCGCTCGTGGGTATAATTCTCACGATGCTCCGGTCCGAGCCGGCCGCCCGTGTGGGGCAGGTGTTGCAGCTGGTGAGCCTCGCGGCCGTTGCGGTGGGGCTGATCTACGGGTTCGGGGCCTCCCTGGCGCACGTCAGGGCGCGCGCGGCAAGATAGCCGGGAAGCCGGCCGACACGAGGGCCTTTCGCGAGGCGTGCCGGTTTCCCGCCCCTACTGGCCGTGACAGTACTTGTACTTCTTGCCGGATCCGCACGGGCAGAGATCGTTCCGCCCGACCTTCGGCACCGTTCGCTTCACCTGCACCTGCTGCGGCTGGGCGGCGCCGCCGCCGTTGCCCGCATGAAAGACTGCCGAGCCCGCGGCAGTCGTCCCCGAGCTTCCTCCCGCCGCGAACTGACCCATTGCGTTGTGTGATGCCTGCACCCCGACGGCGGCCCGCGCGGCCAGGGGCTTCTCCGGCGCCTGCTGGATCCGTACCCGGAAGATCTTGCGCGCAATGGCCGTCTTTATCTCGTAGAGCATGTCGTCGAATATCTGGAAGCCTTCCAGCTTGTACTCGAGCAGCGGGTTTTTCTGGCTGTAGGCGCGCAGGTAGACCGCCTCGCGCAGCGACTCGAGGTTTTCCAGGTGGTCCTGCCACCGGGAGTCGATGTTGCGCAGATACTCGAACTGGATGAAGCGATTCAGCACCTCTTCACCGATCTCCGCTGCCTTCTCGTTGATGCTCTGGCTGAGCTGACCAAGGATGGCGCGGTTGAGTTCCTCCAGGGGAAGCGCGGCGAGCTCCGCGGCGCTCTGCGGGGGCTCGTAGAAGAGGCTCTCTTTCAGCTCGGCCAGGAGAGCGGCTACTCGTGCCTGGGGATTTTCGCCGGATTTCCGGTAGCGCTCGAAGATCTCTCCAAAGAGCTCCGCCCCGGTGGCAATGACCCTGTCCTTCAGACTGGTGTCGGAGATGATCTCGTCCCTCCGCGAGTAAATGAACTTCCGCTGCTCGTTGAGCACGTCGTCGTACTCCAGCAGGTGCTTTCTGACCTCGAAGTTGCGCTCTTCCACTTTCTTCTGCGCGCGCTCGATGGACTTGTTCAGCCAGGGGTGGACGATTGGTTCGCCATCCTTCATGCCCATCCGCGACATGAGGCCCTTGATGTTCTCCCCGCCGAACAGGCGCATCAGGTCGTCCTCGAGGGAAATGTAGAAGTGCGAGGAGCCGGGATCACCCTGCCGGCCCGAACGGCCGCGGAGCTGATTGTCGATGCGCCGCGCCTCGTGACGTTCCGTGCCCAGCACGTGCAGACCGCCCAGCGACATCACCTCCTGGTAGTCGGACTGCCAGGAGCGATACTCGTCCGCAAACGCCTTGCGGTAGACATCCTCGCTGGCCTGGGTGCCGGCCTTCTTCCGCGCCCTGAACTCCGGATTTCCTCCCAGCTTGATGTCGGTGCCGCGGCCGGCCATGTTGGTGGCGATGGTCACCGATCCCTTCGTGCCCGCCTCCGCGATGATCATTGCCTCCCGGGCATGGTTCTTGGCGTTCAACACCTCGTGGCGGACGCCGCGGCCGATGAGCATGCGGGAGAGCTTTTCCGACTTCTCGATCGAAATGGTCCCGACGAGCACAGGCTGCCCCTTCTTGTGCAGCTCCCCGATGGAATCACAGATGGCCGTGAGCTTTTCCTCTTCCGTCAGGTAGATCTCGTCGTCGGCGTCCGCGCGGACGACGGGGCGGTTGGTCGGGATGACCACCACATCGAGGTTGTAGATCTTGCCGAACTCCTGAGCCTCCGTGTCCGCGGTGCCGGTCATGCCCGGCAAGCTTGCCGTACATGCGGAAATAGTTCTGGAAGGTGATCGTGGCGAGTGTGCGGTTCCTCTGCGCGATCTTGATGCGTTCCTTTGCCTCGATGGCCTGGTGGAGGCCTTCGGAATAGCGCCTTCCATAGAGGATGCGGCCGGTGAACTCGTCCACGATCTGCACCTTGCCGTCCTGTACCACGTAGTCCACGTCCTTGGCGTAGAGCTTGTGGGCGCGCAGGGCCTGGGTGAAATAGTGGATGAACTCGAAGTTCTGCTCGGTAAAGAGGGAGTCGCGGATGAGCCCGCGGCGCTGCAGCAGCTCTTCGATGTGGTTCATGCCCTGATCGGTGAACGTCACCCGCTTGTTTTTTTCCTCCAGCTTGAAGTCGCCCTTCGGCTGCGCATCCCCCTCCGGGTAGCGGCCGGTGGCGGGGTCCTTCTCACAATCCACGAGCTGATCGACGAGCTTGTTCACCTCCGCGAACTTGAAGGTATCGTCCTCCGCCATGCCCGAGATGATGAGGGGCGTGCGTGCTTCGTCGATGAGGATGTTGTCAATTTCGTCCACGATGGCATATGCGTGGCCCCTCTGTACCTTCTCCGCGGGGCTCCAGCACATGTTGTCCCTCAGGTAGTCGAATCCGAACTCATTGTTGGTGCCGTACGTGATGTCCCGGGCGTAGGACTCCTTGCGCTGCGCGTTGTCCATCTGGCTGAGGATGACCCCCACGCTCACGCCCAGCATGTTGAAAATCGGCCCCATCCACCCCGCGTCGCGCTCCGCGAGATAGTCGTTCACCGTGATGACGTGGACGCCTTCGCCGGTCAGGCTGTTGAGGTAGGCGGCGGGAACGCTCGCGAGGGTCTTCCCCTCGCCGGTTTTCATTTCGGTGATTTTTCCCTTGTGCAGGACGATGGCGCCCATGAGCTGAACATCGAATATGCGCTCGCCGAGCTTTCTCCGCGCCGCCTCTCGGACCAGGGCATAGGCCTCGGGAAGCAGGTTGTCCAGCGTCTCTCCTTTCGCCAGCCTTTGCCGGAACTCTCCGGTCTTCGCGGCAAAATCCTCATCCTGATACCTCATGACCTCGGGCTCGAGCGCGCTGATCTTCTGCATGAGCGGAACCAGTTCCTTCAGGTCGCGATCATGCTTCGACCCCAGGAGAAAGGTGAGGATTTTTTGGAGCATGGGGCCAATGTACCCCTCGAGAGATTGACAGGTCAAGGGAACGCCGCTACGATGGGGCGCCAATGTCCATTCACCCCCGCAGAGTCCTTGTCATATTCCTTGCCGCGGCGGGAATGTCCGTCCTGCTGCTCTCCGGCTGTCAGAAAAAAGGCATCGAGGAGCTCGTCAGCAGCGAGCTTTTCTCGCTCACATTCGGCAAGATGGAAGACCAGCTCGATCTCTTCCAGTTCGAAGCGGCGAAAGTCGTGCGCAAGAACACCGTCTGCATGCGGGATGGCTGGTTCTACGTCGCGAATGGCAATGCGGGCAAGATCATGGTTTTCTCCTCGTACGGGGACTTGATCTTCCTCCTGTACAATCCGCAGACAAATCCGGCCCCCACCGTGCTGGGTCCCGTGGACCAGGGCTCCGGCAACGAGGTGAGCACCCGCGGCTCGGTTGCATATCCCTTCGTCGATATCGGTGAGATCGCGGTCGCCAGTGACAAGACGCTGTATGTCGAGGACGCGGTTGCCGAGGCCAAGGAAGTAAAAGACGCGGACAGGGGAGTGGTCCTCAGCCGCGTTATTCAGCGCTTCGACCGCAAAGGAAAGCCGCTGGGGTACATCGGCCAGGAAGGAATCGGCGGCACGCCCTTTCCCTACGTGTCCGCGCTGCACGTGGCTGCCGGAGACCAGCTCGTGGTCGTCTGCAGGCTCCCCCAGACATGGGAGGTCTTCTGGTATTCGCGCGACGGGGTCCTTCTGCACCAGGTGGAGCTCGACAACAAGAACCTGCCCGTGCAGCCTGCCAAAGGGGTTACGCCGGTGCTGGTGAACATCCTGCCGGACCTGCAAAACCCGGTTTTGTACCTGGTCATCTATTCTTACAGGGTTTCCGCCGATCCGGGCGCCGTGGAAACGCCGGCGCAGGACGGAGTGGTCGGGCGCGCTTACAAGCTCGATCTGCGCACCGGGCAGTATGATTCCTCCTTTGTCGAGTTTCCGCAGAATCTTCCCCGGAGGGAAAGGTCAGGGCTCAAGACAACCGAGATCCCGTCCCCGCCCAGCGAGCTCGTCGGGGTGAGCTCCAGCGGCTACTTCTATCTGCTCGCCTACACCGACACCAACCTCTACACGCTCAGCATCCTGGATCCTGCCGGGAAGGTCAGGGCGCAGCGTCGCATGGTGATCGAGGACTCCGAGCTCATCTACCGTGACACGCATCTCTCCTCCACCGGCATCGTCTACGGGCTCCTGGCTGATCGGACCAGGGCGCACATCTCATGGTGGCGCTCGGACATGCTGCTGAACAGGGAGTAGCCATGAAGATCGTGAGCTCGGAGGCAATGGCGCGTATCGACAGCCGCTCCCGCACCGAGTTCGCATTTCCCTCGAGCACCCTGCTGGAAGACGCTGGCGTGAAAGCATGGGCTGCCGTGCGGCGCGTGATCTGGTCAGGCAAACGACACGGCCGGCTGGTGTTCCTCGCCGGCAAAGGCAACAACGGTGGTGACGCTCTCGTCATGGCGCGTCAGGCTGCAGTGGAGCGCGCGCAGCGGCTGACGATCGTCCTGGCGAACGGGAGGCCGGCGGAGGATTCGGATCCGGGACGCATGCTCGCCATATGCGAGGCGCTCGGGGTCCCCTGCATGAGCTGGCCCGCCCAGGCGGACGCCGTGCGCGCCCGGCTCGAGGAAGCCGATTGGGTGTTCGACGGAATTGCGGGCACCGGGATCCGCGGCGCGCTCCGCCCGCCGCTCTCGGACATCCTGGATGCGGCCAATGCGAGCCCCGGGAAGAGGATCGCAATCGATGTACCCAGCGGGGTAGGGGACGAGTACCGTCAGGGCCACCCTGCCATACGCGCTGACTTTACCCTCACCATGGGTCTTCCCAAGCTCTGCCTCTATCTTCCTCACTCGCGCGTGCTCTGCGGACGTATCATGGTGATCCACGTCGGGTTTCCCCCGCTGCTCCTGGAGGATCCGGACATTCCCGGAGAGCTCCTCCCCGGTCGAGCATGGAGGAATCTGGCGCCGCCCATAGCGCCGGACACCTACAAGAACCGGCGCGGACACCTCGCGGTTTTTGCGGGCGCACGGGGAACCACGGGCGCCGCATGGCTGTGCGCAAGCGCCGCGGCTCGTTCCCGACTGGGTCTCGTCACGCTCTACGTGGACAGCGATGCCTATCCCATTGTCGCGCAGAAGCTCACCTCCGTCATGTGCAGGCCGTGGGATGCCCCCGCGGCATGGGACCACGCTTCCTTCTCAGGCATTCTTGCAGGTCCCGGCTGGGGACTCGCTGAAGCAAAGGAGCAGTGGCTGGAGCGTCTGCTCGCCCTGCCCGTCAAGGGTGTTGTCGACGCCGACGGTATCAGCCTGCTCGGCCGAATCGTCTCACGCGGCGCACCGGACCTGGGAGGCCGCTGGGTGCTCACTCCGCATCCCGGCGAGTTTTCCCGGCTGACAGGAGCTGCGCGGGAAGATGTGCTGGCGGACCCGGTGACGCGCAGTGTTGAAGCGAGCGCCCGGCTGAACGCGGTCATCGTGCTGAAGGGTCATTGTACGATCGTGGCCACGCCCGCGGGCAGGTACTGGATACTTGACGGCGCAAACCCCGCGCTGGCCACGGGAGGCTCGGGGGACGTGCTTGCGGGAATAGTCGCGGCGGGTATCGCCGGCGGCATGAGCCCGACTGACGCAGCGCTGTTCGGGGTCTCCCTGCATGCGAGTGTCGGCCGTCAGGCGGCTCGACGCCTCGGGTGGTTTCTCGCGGAAGACCTTGTCCCGCTCATATCCCGCGCTCTCGCACGATGAAGAATCCGATTCTCCACATCAAGAAAGGCGTCGGACAGTACGTTGATCCCCCAGCGGGGAGCGAGCCGCGGCCTTCCGGCTATGGGAGACTCGGGGACCGGCCCATGCAGGGGAAGGCCCGGCGTCCCCCCCGTCGCCGCGGCAGACTCACTTTCCTGCCGCTCCTGATCCTGGCCATTGCTCTCGTTCTCGTGTTTCGCATCATGCCGAGAGCGCCGCTGAATCGCGCGACCTTGATGGGCTGGGACGTTGTCCTGCGCGCGATGCCCTACGGGGAAGCGCTCCTCGTGAGCGTCACATTCATCGAGAAAGCCCGCCCGGATGCGGATCTGAGCGGCAGACCGGTCCCCCGGGCGACAGTGAGCTTTCTTCTGCCGGATACCGGAGAACAGCTCGCCCTGTCGGACGACCTTGTCAAATCCCCGACAACGCTGCGCGGCCAGATGCCGTATACGGAAAGAGTAAGGAAGGTCGCTGCCACGGTGAGCATCGGGACCGAGACCCGGACCCTGTCGCTCACCGCGCGGAAAGCGCCGTAGCCCCCCCCCACGGACCGCCGGCCCCTGTGAAAAGGTGGTGACGGTTATTGACCGGCGCGGTCTGCTCGCCTATGATCGTAGAGGGAGGGGATCATGCTCCAGTTCTATTTCCTGTCCATCGTCGCGAACTTCCTGGCCGGATTGACCCTGTCCTCCGACTGGTTCGCCCGGAAGTTTTCAGGGCTTGCCGCCGCAGTGTCCCTGTTCTCGGGCCGCATGGGAAAGATGGTGCTGGGTCTCGCTTCGCTCCTCGTGGGATTCGGGACGCTCTTCGTGCCCGCGGAGGCGCCCCTTATCCTGGGGGACCTGTTTCCATCTGTGATGGGCATGGCGATGGGAATCGCTCTCCTGTTCGAGGTATTCAAGCAGGATGCGGTGTTTCCGGCCGAACGCGGCGAGAAGGTGGAAAGGGTGGAAAAGCTTCCCCTTGGCTATCGCACGACACTTGGTGTGCTTGGCATAGCCGCGGCGATCCTGCATTTCTTCCTGCCGGAGAGGCCGTTTCTGTAGACAGGGATGCCCGAAAGGCCGGCTGTAGACCTGCCGCGCCAAATGTCGCGCAAGCGCGACGGGCGCGGCGTTGGAAGTCGAAGCCGGCCGAGGGCAGGGGCTCTCGCCGTCTGCTCCGCAGCCGGCTGCCGCCCTAACTCCGCCAGGAGCCGGAAGGGATGCCCGAAAGGCCGGCTGTAGACAGGGAAGTCGAAGCCGGCCGAGGGCAGGGATGCCCGAAAGGCCGGCTGTAAGCGAGCGGCTCCTACTCTTTCTCTTCCGCTTTGGCTGCCTGTGCGGCCTTGATCACTTCCTCCGCTATCCTTCCCGAGATCGGGCTGTAGTGGTCGAAGGAAAGCTCGAACGAGCCGGTGCCGGCTGTGAGCGCCTTCAGGTCAAGCGCATACCGCATGAGCTCCGCCTGTGGCACCTGGGCCTTTATTTCCAGGATTCCCCCTCCGAGGAGATTCTGGCCCAGCACCTTGCCCCGCTTCGAGCTGAGGTCCGAAAGCACCGCGCCCAGGTACTGGTCGTCCACGAAAACGGTGAGGTTGCACACCGGCTCCAGGAGCACGGGCTTCGCATTGCGCATGCAGTCCTTGAAGGCCTCTCGCGCGGCGAGCTTGAACGCGAGCTCCGACGAGTCAACGGGGTGTTCCTTCCCGTCCACGACCCGCGCCTCCACGTCGACAACGGGGTAGCCGGCAAGGACCCCTGCCTCCATGGCCTCGAGGACTCCCTTCTCTATGCCCGGGATGTAGCCCCGGGATATGGCGCCGCCGAATATCGCGTTGGTAAACTTGTATTTCTCCCCGCGGGGGATGGGATTCACCTCGAGGGAAACCTTTGCGTACTGGCCGTGCCCGCCCGTCTGCTTCTTGTGCGTGTGCTCGGCATCCGCGGCCCCCTGGATCGTCTCGCGGTAGGCGACGCGCGGGACCTTGGTCTCCATGTCGATCTTCTGGTTTTCCCGGATCTTGTCCAGGATCATGCCGATGTGCAGCTCGCCCATGCCGGAGATGACTGTCTCCTTGGTCTCCTTGTCATAGGAAACCTGGAAGGTCAGGTCTTCCTCCATGATTCTGTGCAGCATCTGGTTCATCTTGTCCTCGTCCTTCTTCGCCTTTGCCGTGATGGCAAGCGAATGGACGGGGGTGGGAAGCTCCAGTTCGGGGTACACAATGGGCGCGTCCGGAGCGTGCAGCGTGTCGTTGGTCCGGAGAGTCGCGCTCTTCGTGATCAATCCGAGGTCTCCCGCAACCAGCTCCCCGGCGTCTTCAAGCTTCTTGCCATTGCAGGTATAGACTTTCGTGATCTTCTCTTTCTTGCTTTCCCGCGCGTTCACCAGGTCGGCGTCCGCCGCGACTTTTCCCGACATGACCTTGAAGTAGGAGAGTTTTCCGGTGAACTGGTCCATTGCCGTCTTGAAGATGAAGCAGGATGCAGGCTCCGAATCCGCGATCCGCCGCTCGACTTCCTTGCCTCCCGCCGTGCCCTTGGCGGTCCCTTCAGGGGAAGGCACCGCGTAGACGATGAAATCCAGCAGGCAGGACACGCCGGCAGCAGTCAAGGCGGCGCCGCAGAGGACCGGTACGAGCTTGCCTGTCTTCATTCCGCTGGCAAGACCCTTGCGTATCTCTTCCGGCGAGAGGTTGCTTTCCGCGAAGAATTTCTCGATGAGGGAGTCATCCCCTTCAGCGGCGCTCTCGATGAGCTTCTGCCGCGCGGCCTCTACCGCCGGCTTTGCCGCATCCGGAATTGCCGTTTCCTTGCCGTTGACATACGCCTTCTGCTCAATGAGGTCCACGACACCCGAAAAATCCGGCCCTGCGCCCAGGGGGATCACCACGGGGACGAAGCTGGCTTTGAACCGATCCGTGAGATCGGCGACGCATTTGTCGAAGTCCGCGCGGTCTTTCTCCATCTTGTTCACGAAGACGAAGCGCGGCTTTTCGTCCCGGGTGAGCCACCTCCACAGCTTGATGGTCTCGATCTGCACGCCGACCTCTGCTCCCACGAGCAGCGCAACGCAATCTGCCACGCGGAAACCCGAGATCACCTCTCCCACGAAATCCGCGGAGCCCGGCGTGTCCAGGATGTTGATCTTGCAGTCTTTCCAGGGGAGGTGGCTGAGGGAGGCGTGCACGGAGATCTTTCGCGCGATCTCTTCATCGGTAAAATCGCTGACCGTTTTTCCGGTTTCAATCCTCTCAGCCTTGGGGATCACACCTCCGGCGGCGAGCAACTCCTCCGCCAGGGTGGTCTTGCCCGTCCCACCGTGACCGGCGAAGGCGAGATTGCGCAGCGAGCGCGTCGGAACACTCATTCGTGGCTCCTTGCTGTCTGAGGATTGGCTACTTTAGTCCGCCGCCATGCTTTTGTCAACAAACCTTCGGCACACCGCGCGGAGCGCGGTATCCGTAGGGCAGCAGGCGCGCAACTCCGCTGAAAGCGGCAGGCGCGCAACTCCGCCAGGAGCGGAAGGGCAGCCCAGGAGCGCGTCCCTAGGTTGATGACGTGCCATTGCGGTCCAAAGGCATCTATCGCGTGTCTCCGAAACCGCCGACCTTCTCGGCAAAGTGCGAGAACTCCATCGTAAAGGTGGCGCGGCCCTGCGTCGCGCTCCGCAGAGCCGTGGAATAGCCGAACATTGACACGAGGGGCGCCTGCGCCTTCACATGGTCCGCGCCCGGCTTGCTCTCCACGTGCAGGATGAGCCCCTGGCGCGCGTTCAGGTTGCCGATCACCTCGCCGATGAAATCGGAAGGGCTGAGCACATCCACCGCCATGATCGGCTCCAGGAGAATGGGGCTCGCCTTCCGGCAGGCCGCGTCGAACGCCATGGCACCCGCTGCCTCGAAGGCGATCGGCGTCGAGGTGGCCTGGTGGTACTCTGCCTCGATCAACTCCACCCCGATGTCCAGCGCCGGGTAGCCGTAGACGACGCCGGATCCGAACGCCGCGCTCACGCCGCGCTCGACCGCCGACACGAGCTCCTCCGGCAGCGCGCTTTCCGGGAGCGAGGAGCTGAACGCGTTGCCCTCTCCCCGGGGCAGGGGTTTCACGCGGATCGTGATGGTGGCGCTGTGTTCCTTGCCGGCGATCATCCTGTGGTACTTCTCCGTGTGGATGACCTCCGCGCTGATGGTCTCCCGATAGGAGACCTGGGGCTTGCCCACCCGCGCCTCGACCTTGAAGTCGCGGAAGATGCGGGTCACCAGGACGTCCAGGTGCAATTCGCCCATTCCCGAGATGATCAGCTCGCCCGTTTCCTCGTTTTCCTTGACCGAGAATGTCGGGTCCTCTTCCGCGAGAATCTCCAGCACTTCCGAGAGCTTCTTTCTCTCGGAAAGAGTCCGGGGCTCGATGGCGACCGAGATGACCGGCTGGGGGAAATGCATCTTCTCGAGCAGGATGGGGAAAGCCTCGACGCCGAGCGTGTCACCTGTCCGGGAGGATTTCAGGCCCACCATCACCGCGATGTCCCCAGCCTCCACCTGGTCGATCTGCTGGGAGTGGTTGGAATGCATGCGCAGGAGCTTGTGGACGCGCTCCCGCTTCTTCTTGCTGATGTTGTAGGTGGTCTGGCCTTCCTTGATCCTGCCGGAATACATGCGCACGTAGCAGAGGTTTCCCATCTCCCGGTTGACCTGCAGCTTGAAGACGAGACCGAGACCGAACGCTTCCGGCTTGCAGGGCACTTCGACCGCGTCCTCTTTCTTGACGTGATGCCCGATTGCCGGCGGGAGGTCGAGCGGGGAGGGGAGGAACTCGACCACCGCGTCCAGCAGCGGCTGGACGCCGACGTTTCGCAGTGAGGCGCCGCAAAGAACGGGCGTGAACGCGCGCGACAGCGTTCCCTGCCGGATCACTTTCCGCAGCAGCGGGACCGGTATTTCAGCTCCCTTGAGGTACAGCTCGGTGATCTCGTCCGACAGGTGCGTCAGCTGGTCGAGGAGCTTCTCCCGCCATTTTCGGGCCTCGGCCTGGCGCGAGGCATCGAGGGGGCTGAAACCGATCGTGACGCCCTGGTCTTCCTGGCTCCAGCGGACCTCGCGCATTTCGACGAGGTCGATCACCCCCTCAAAATCGGATTCCGCGCCCATGGGCAGTTGAAGGGGGATGGGGAGGGTGGCCAGCTTCGCCGCCATTTCCTCCAGGACGCCGAAGAAGTTCGCGCCGATCCGGTCCAGCTTGTTGATGTACGCGATACGCGGCACATGGTAGCGGTCGGCCTGGTGCCACACAGTCTCGGACTGTGGCTCCACTCCTCCCACGGCGCAGAATATGGCCACGGCGCCGTCCAGAACCCTGAGCGATCTTTCAACCTCGGCGGTGAAATCCACGTGCCCCGGCGTGTCGATGATGTTTACCTGATGGTCCCGCCAGTAGCAGGTGGTAGCGGCCGCGGTGATGGTGATGCCTCTCTCCTGCTCCTGGTCCATCCAGTCCATCGTGGCTTCACCGTCATCCACCTCTCCCATGCGATGGGTCTTTCCCGTGAAGAAGAGAATTCGCTCCGTCGTGGTGGTTTTCCCCGCGTCAATGTGCGCGATAATGCCAATGTTGCGTATATTGTGGAGGTCTGCCATGCGTTACTCCGGGAAAAAATCCTTGAAAGAGCCCGCGCACACTATATAGAATCCTGCCAGCAGTGAAAAGGCCACTCCCGGCGCGATACTCCGCGCATCTGTTCCTCCTGCTCTTCCTTCTCCTGGCGGGCGCCGCCGCCCACGCCCAGACCGATCCCCTCTCCTGGGTGAATGGGATCCGCCGCGCCGCGGGATCGCCCGACCTTGTCCCGGATGCGCTTCTCTCCCGGACAGCCGAAAGGTGGGCCATGCGGCTTGCCCGTACGGGAGTTCTGAGCCATCGAGGCGCCGATGGGAGCTCGGCCTTGGACCGTTACCGGGCCCTTGGAGGGACCGAAATACGCGTAGGGGAGATTCTCGGCGCAGGACCGAGCCTCCGGGAAGTGGAAAATGCGTGGCGGAAAAGCGACGAGCACCGTGAAGTGGCGCTGACACCCGGGTGGACGCACGTGGGGTGGGGGCGACAGCCGTCCGGTGGCCAGGAGGTCTGGGTCGTCCTGTTCTGCCAGAAGCTGGTGGAGGAGCTCAGGATCGACGAGCGGACGGCGGGACTTGCCGTCAGCGGAAGATTCGTCGAGGCAAGTGCCGAACGCCCCTCCTCTATGCGGGACTGGTTCAGCATCAGCCCCTCTCCTGGGATCCAGTCTCCCGGCGATTCTCGTTTCAGGTGCCGGCCCCGCTCGAGGGATACTTTCGGCTTGGCTATGTGCTCCCCGGTGGAACTTACCGGCTGACAAACGCGTTCACATGGCCTCGAGAAACGGAATCCCCAGAAGAGCCAGGCCGTTCCGCAGCACCTGCAGCACCCCCCTGACCAGGGCGATGCGCGACAGGACGAGACCGGCATCCTCGTTTCGGAGGACCGGGTGGTCCTGGTAGTAGCGGCTGAAGCTCTTGCATACCTCGAAGAGGTATGCCGTGAGGACCGAAGGGTTGAGGTCGCGCGCCGCGACGAGGATTGTCTCGGGAAAGAGCGCAAGGGATTTGGCAATCTCCCATTCCTCCGGCAGGGAAAGGGCTTCCGGGGTGTATCTGCCTGCGCGGAAGCTCTCTTTCCTCTCCTCGAACTTTCTGAGCATGCTCGAGATGCGCGCACCGGTGTACTGGAGGTAAGGTCCCGTGTTTCCGTTGAAGGAGATCGACTCCTTCGGGTCGAAAGTCATGTCTTTGACCGCGGTCACCTGAAGGAGCCAGTAATTCAAGGCGCCCAGCGCGATCTCCCGGGCCGTTCTCCCGAGGTTGCCCACCTCCTCCTCCCGCTCCTTGTTCCGTATTTCCTCAGCGGCGAGCCCCTCCAGCTCATCCAGCAGATCGTCCGCGTCCACGACCGTGCCCTCCCGCGACTTCATCTTGCCCTCGGGAAGATTCACCATTCCATACGCGAGGTGGTGCAGGTGTGAGGCCCATTCGTAGCCCAGGATCGACAGGACGTTGAACAGGACGTGGAAGTGATGCCTCTGCTCGGAGCCCACCACGTAGATCAGCGTGTCAAAGGGCCAGTCCTTCATGCGCTGGATGGCGGTGCCGACGTCCTGCGTGATGTACAGCGAGGTGCCGTCTCCCCTCAGCAGCACCTCGCGCTCCATGCCCTTGTCCGTGAGGTCGACCCAGACGGATCCGTCGGGGTCCTTCTGGAACAATCCCTTTTCGACGCCGGCGAGGATCTCCCCCCTGCCCAGCTTGTAGAGATCGCTCTCGAAGTAGACCTTGTCGAAGGTGATGCCGGTCCGCCGGTAGCTCTCCTCGATGCCGCCGATGACCCAGCCGTTCATCTTCCGCCAGAGCGCCACTACGGCAGGCTCGCCCTCCTCCCACGCGCGCAGGAGCTGCCGCACCTGGTCTTCCGCTTCGGGATGGTCCTGCGCGTATTGGGCGTACTTCACGTAGTAATCGCCGACAAAATGGTCGCCCTTGACCCCTGTGCTTTCAGGGGTCGCGGATCCGCCGAACATCTGGTAGGCGAGCATGGACTTGCAGATATGCACACCCCTGTCGTTGATGAGGTTGACTTTCTGCAGCGTGGCCCCCGCCGCGGCGAGGATGCGTGACAGGCTTTCTCCGATTGCATCGTTCCGCAGGTGGCCGAGATGGAGCGGCTTGTTCGTGTTCGGGCAGGAGAACTCGAGCATGACGCGGCGGCCGGACTGCTCCGTGCCCCTTCCGTACGCCGCGCCCTGCGCGGCCACCTCGGACAGTATGTCGTCGATCACGGGGGCCGGGGCAAGGCGCACGTTCACGTACGGCCCCGCCGCGGCGGCCTCGCCCGCGCCCCGCGCGGCAGGTGACTCTGACACACGGCGCGCCACTTCCCGCGCGATGAGGGGAGGGGCCTTTTTCAGCTGCCGCGCGAACGGAAACATGGGAAAAGCGATATCTCCCATCTCGGGCCGCGGCGGTGTCTCGATCACCAGCGCGTCGGCATCGATACCCTCCGCCCCCGCCTCGGCGGCAAGGGCGCCAAGGGCAGCCGCGAGGATCTGCCGCCATTGTTCTCGGTATTTCTTCATAGCGTGGCGTGTATTTAACCAGAGCAGGCGGGTGAGTGGCAAGGCGGCGGCCTTCGGTGCGCGCAAGGGCTCGCCTTGACGCAGCCCTGTTTTTCTCCATATATAGTCGCAAGGAGCAGCCATTGTACAGGCCCGTCGACCCGAAGGTGAGCTTCCCCAAGATTGAGGAGGACGTCCTCGCTTTCTGGCAGGAAAAGAAGATATTCGAGAAATCCATCTCGCAGCGGGAGGGCGCGGAGGAGTTCGTCTTCTACGACGGCCCCCCGTTCGCCACCGGACTGCCGCATTACGGGCACTTCATTCCCAGCACGGTGAAGGATGCGATTCCCCGCTACCAGGCCATGAAGGGCCGCAAGGTGGACCGCCGCTTCGGGTGGGACTGCCACGGGCTGCCCGTGGAATACGAGATGGAGAAAGAGCTGGGAATTTCGGGAAAGAAGCAGATCGAAGAATACGGGATCGCGAAGTTCAACGAGGCCTGCCGGTCCATCGTCCTGCGCTATACGAAGGAGTGGAGAAAAGTCATCACCCGTCTCGGTCGATGGGTCGATTTCGACCACGACTACAAGACCATGGACCTCGACTACATGGAGTCCATCTGGTGGGTGCTGAGCGAGCTGTGGAAAAAGGGGCTTCTCTACGAGGGCTCCTACATACTCCCCTATTGCCCGCGCTGCTCCACCGCGCTCTCCAACTTCGAGCTGAACCTCGGAGGCTACGTCGACGTCTCGGACCCCTCCCTCACCGTCAAATTCGCCCTCGAGTCGGAGCCGCACACATTCTTCCTCGCATGGACCACCACTCCCTGGACGCTTCCCTCCAACCTCGGCCTCGCCCTCGGGGCCGATCTCCGCTACGTCAAGGTGAAGGACGGCGAGGACTACTTCATCCTGGCGGAGGACAGGCTGCCGGCCTACTACAAGAATCCCGCCGGCTACGAGGTTGTCCGCAGCTTCAGCGGCAAAGAGCTGGCGGGAATCAGCTATGTCCCCCTGTTTCCCTACTTCGCCCACCTGAAGTCCAAGGGCGCCTTCAAGACGTGGATCGGCGATTTCGTCTCGACCGAGGAGGGCACCGGCATCGTGCACATCGCCCCGGGATTCGGAGAGGACGACTACAACCTGTTGAAGGGCACCGGCATCCCGACGGTGTGCCCGGTCGACGAGGAAGTGAAGTTCACCTCGGAGGTTCCCGACTGGGCGGGACAGTTCGTGAAGGACGCGGACAAGTCCATCATCCGCAGGCTGAAGGACGAGCGCAAGCTCGTGAAGCACGATTCCATCACGCACGCCTACCCCCATTGCTGGCGCTGCAAGAGCCCGCTCGTCTATCGCGCCGTTTCCGAGTGGTTCGTGAGCGTGGAGAAGATCAAGTCCGCCATGCTGGCGGCAAATGACGCCATCTACTGGATGCCGGCGCACCTGAAAACCGGAAGGTTCGGCAAGTGGCTGGAGAATGCCCGGGACTGGGCCATCTCACGCAGCCGCTATTGGGGCAACCCTATTCCCGTCTGGCGCTGTGATTCCTGTAAAGCCATGGAGTGCATTGGCTCTCGCGCCGAGCTGGAAAAGAAGACGGGACAAAAAACGACCGACCTCCACAAGCACTTCATCGACGGATTCACCTACCCCTGCTCCTGCGGAGGGACCATGCGGCGCATCCCCGAGGTGCTCGACTGCTGGTTCGAATCCGGAGCCATGCCCTACGGGCAGAATCACTATCCCTTCGAGAATCGGAAGCACTTCGATGCCCATTTCCCCGCGGATTTCATTTCGGAGTCCATCGACCAGACACGCGGATGGTTCTATACCCTCGTGGTGCTGGGCGCCGCGCTGTTCGACAAGCCGACATTCCGCAATGTCATTGTGAGCGGGCTGATCCTCGACACGGAAGGAAAGAAGATGTCGAAGTCCGCCCGCAACTACGCCGATCCCATGGACGTCATTGCCACGCTATGGGGCGGACGCAATGCGGTTGTTCCTCCTGGATTCCGCCGTGCTGAAAGCGGAAGACCTGCGCTTCTCCGAGGCCGGTGTCAAAGAGGTCGTGAAAAACGTCCTGATCCCGCTGTGGAACTCCTACAGCTTCTTCGTCACTTACGCGAACATCGACCAGGTGACGGTAGGGGAGGCGCCGCACGCGCCGTCCAACATCCTGGATCGCTGGATCCTGTCCGAAGCGGAGCGGATGGTCCACGAGATCACCGGGTACCTCGAGCTCTATGATCTGCAGAAGGCCGTCGACGTCTTCATCGAGTTCATCGACCTGCTCAATAACTGGTACATACGGCGCTCGCGCCGGAGGTTCTGGCGCTCGGGAAATGACGCGGACAAGAAGGAGGCCTATCAGGCGCTGCACACGGCGCTGATGAAGCTCATTCTGTGCGCCGCGCCGTTCATTCCCTTCATCACGGAGGCGATGTACGCCAATTTGAGGACCCCGGATATGCCGGAGTCCATCCATCTCTGCGATTTCCCGGTTTTCGACGAGTCGCGGCGGGACCCCGCGCTGGAACGCAGGATGAAGGTGACGATGCGGACCGTGGGAATGGGAAGAAGCCTCCGCACCGACTACTCCTTGAAGATCCGCCAGCCTCTCAAGGCGCTCCATGTCGTCACGCGGGACCCCGAGGAGAGAGAGATCCTCCAGTCGATGGAGGAGCTCATCAAGGACGAGCTCAACGTGAAGAGCGTGCTCTTCCGCGAGAACGAGGACGAGCTCGTGGAGTACCGGGCCAAGGCCAACTTCCGCACGCTGGGCAAGCTGCTGGGCAAGGACATGAAGGCGGCGGCCGCGCGCATCGAGAAGCTGAGTCTCGCGGATATCCACTCGCTTCTCGCCTCGCGCAGCGTTCCCCTGGAAGTGGAAGGGCGCACCTTTTCACTCACCCCCGAGGGTGTGGAGATCCAGCGCATTGAAAAGGAAAACCTCAAGGTGATAAACGACGGTTCGCTCACGGTCGCGCTGGATCCCGAGCTCACGCCCGCGCTCATCCAGGAAGGGCTGGTGCGAGACCTGGTGCGCGGAATCCAGAGCCTGCGAAAGGACAAGGGGCTGGAGGTCACCGACCGGATCGAGCTCACCCTCTTCGGCTCGGAGGCGCTGCGGGAGGCAGTGGAGAGCTACGCCGAGCACCTTCTCTCCGAGACGCTCGCCGTGTCGTGGAAATGGGAAAAGTCCGGGGAACCCGCCGAGATCGATTGCGGCGGAGAAACATGCGCCGTGTCCCTGAAGAAGGCCGCGCGCTGATGCGTTTCGCCGCCTTTCCCGCGGCGTGCTGCGCCGTGCTGCTCATGCTCGCCTCCTGCGCAACCGTTCCTCAACGGCCCTCGTCCGAATGGCTCGGCGTGCTTCCCGCCGACGCCACGCTGTATGTCTCACTGTCCGTGAGCGGGTCCGGGGATCTGATCAGGAAAGCGCTGAAGTCAGCAGGGCCCGATCTGCAGGATGTCAATACTCTGGTCGACATGACCAGGCGGCTCGTCTGCTCCGTGACGCTGGCCAGGGGTGCGCCTGCCCGGTTTGCGGTCGTGGCCCTGGGAGGATACCCGGGCGGCCTCATCGGCATGCGCCTTTCCGGAAACAAGGAATGGACGCAGAAGAAGGGACCTGCCGGCTCCCATTGGGAATGGATCAAAGCTGGGCATCCAGATGAGCATCCCCAACAACGGCATCCTGCTCGCCTCCAACGGGGATATCGATTCTGCTTCTCGCGCACTGGGCAGCGCCGCTTCCCCTCGTCCTGCCCCCCGAGGTTGCAGGCGACATGGAGAGGACCGACCTCGTGCTCTACATGCCGGAATTGCCAGGGGGTTTGCAGCAGAGCGCCGCTCAGAACGGCGTGCATATCCCGCTCAAGGAAATCTGGATGAACGCGGTGAAGTTCAAGGGGGGGTATACCTTCTCCGGCACCGCGAACACCGGCTCGGGCCAGGAGGCGGAGCTTCTCACCCTCGTCCTGCGCCTGGGGATTGTCGGCTGGATGCGCTCGGAAAACCTGCCGGACACCGCGGAGAGGCTCAAGATGATCTCCGTGTCGCCCAGCGGCAGCCAGGTCAAGCTTGCAGGCCTGCGTTTCTCCGACGAAGAGGTCATTCCCTTTTTCTTGTCTCTCCTGAAGGGCATGTCTCCCCCCGCGGACGCACCGCAGGCGGAGCTTACCCAGTGAGCGCGGGGACCACGGTCGTCGTCGACTACGGGGCCGGCAATCTCAAGAGCGTGGAGAACGGCCTGCGCTACCTCGGCGCCCCCTATCTGGTGACGTCCCGGCCCGAGGACGTTGCGGACGCCGAGGGCCTCATCTTTCCCGGGTGTCGGGGAAGCGGCGGCATCAATGAGCGAGCTGAAAAGGACCGGCCTCGACCGCGCCCTCAGGGACTATCTGGGCTCAGGAAGGAAGATCCTGGGGATCTGCATCGGCTGCCAGGTGATCTTCGAGCGCTCGGAGGAACGGGACACGGAGTGTCTCGGCATTTTCAAGGGATCGGTTCGCCGCTTCCCGCGGAGGCCGTGGCTTCAAAGTTCCCCACATGGGCTGGAACACTGTCCATTTCACCCGGCCGCACCCGGTTTTCCACGGCATACCGCAGGACTCTTCCTTCTATTTCGTGCACTCCTACTATCCCGAGCCTGCGGATCCGGGTCTCATTGCGGGGGAGACGGAATACGGCATGACATTCGCCTCCTGCGTGGCCTGGCGGAACCTCGTCGCGTTTCAATTCCACCTGGAGAAATCCGGCTCTCTCGGGATGAAGCTTCTCTCCAATTTCCTTTCCTGGAATGGACGGCTGGATGAAAGGGAATCTCGAGGGACCCTCCATGCTTAGCAAACGCCTCATTGTCTGTCTTGACGTGAAGGACGGCCGCACCACCAAGGGGGTGCAATTCAAAGGAAATATCGACGTCGGCGACCCTGTGGAGATGGCGCGGAAATACTATGAGGACGGTGTCGACGAGCTGGTTTTCTACGACATCACCGCGTCGGCCGAAAGAAGGAAGATCCGGATCGACACGGTCCGCAGGGTGGCGGAGCAGGTCTTCATTCCCTTTTCCGTGGGCGGCGGCATTTCCTCCGTTGCGGAAATGAGGGAGGTGCTTCTGGCGGGCGCGGAGAAGGTGAGCGTGAACTCCGCGGCAGTGCGCAACCCCGACATCATCACCGAGGGCGCATCGCTGTACGGGACCCAGTGCATCGTCCTGGGAATGGACGTGGCCAGGGATGACCGCATGCCTTCAGGCTACGTGGTGGTGATAGACGGCGGCAGGACCCGGACCGGCCTGGATGCTCTCCAGTGGGCCCGTCAGGCGGAGAAGCTGGGCGCCGGCGAGATCGTGCTCAACTCCATAGATGCGGACGGCACGCGGGACGGCTACGAGCTGACCGTGACCGGGCTCGTTTCCCGAGGGGTCGGCATACCTGTCGTGGCGTCCGGTGGCGCGGGAGCGCCGGCGCACGTGCTCTCCGTGCTGCGGGACGCGGCCGCCGACGCGGCATTGGTCGCATCGATCGTGCATTCCGGCGCCTGGAGCATCCCCCGCATCAAGGATTTTCTGGAAGAAAACGGCATTCCAGTCCGGAAACAAAGTAATGCAGAATACCGTGCCCGCCCCTGTGCGCTCATGCTGCAGCCCGGCCTGTTGCCACAACACGGCATTGAAGCTATATTTGAGAAAATAGATGCGTCTATTGCTTTTCTCGGGAGTCAGGAGTTAAAGGCATGCCCACATACGAGTATGTGTGCACCAAGTGCGGTCATAGATTCGAGGCCCTGCAGAGCATGACGGAGAAGCCGCTCTCCCGCTGCCCCGTGTGCAAGAGCGCGGTCCGCCGGATCATCAATGGCGGGATCGGCGTCATCTTCAAGGGAAGCGGATTCTACTCCACTGACAACAAGAGAAGCTCCGCCCTGACCGGCGGAAACGGCAGCTCCAAGGACAGGGACAAATCCTCGGAGAAGTCGCAGGAAAGCTCTCCTGAGAAAGCATCGACGGAAAGAACCGCTTCCGGGCAGTCCTCTTCTGACAAGAACTCCAAGGAAAAGACCCCGGCTTCCTGAGCCCCTTAAAACTGTACTTTTTCGGTCTTCTCCAGGGCCTCGCGAATGAGGGATTCCACATCCAGGTGCGCGAAGGAGAGCTTCATCTTGCGCGCGTTGGGATGAATCAGCGGGTGCGCGGGTGAGAACAGCACGCAGCAGTCGGCATAGGGGAGATTGGAAGTCTCGAACGTCTCGATCCTCCTTGCCACGGCGATTATCTCTTCCTTGTTCATGCCCACGAGGGGCCGGAATACGGGCAGGTCGGTGAACGAGCCCGTGAAGTGCATGCTCTCCACGGTCTGGCTCGCGACCTGGCCGAGGCTTTCTCCCGTTATCAGGCACATTGCCCCCGAGTCTTCGGCCAGCAGGGTCGCAAATCGCGTCATGCACGCGCGCAGCAGCAGCGTCACCTCCTCGTCCAGGGCCTTTTCCTTGATGCGCGCGAGCACCGGCGTGAACGGCACCACGTGGAGCACGATGCCCGGCGCCCAGGCCGACAGTATCCGGGCAAGGGTCTCGACCTTTTCCCGCGCTTTCTCCGAGGTGAACGGAGCAGAGTGGAAGTAGACGGCCTCGATTGCCATTCCACGCTTTGCCATCATCCAGCCGGCCACCGGTGAATCGATGCCTCCCGACAGGAGGAGCAGGCCCCTGCCCGGAGCTGCCGCTCGGCAGGCCGTAGGGACCGTTGATCGAAGGTCCATAGAGATAGGCGTGTTCGCGGATCTCGACATTCATGACCCAGTCGGGGGCGTGCACGTCCACCACCAGCCCGGGAAACCGCTCCAGCAGCAGCTCGCCGATCCGGCAGGAAATCTCGTAGGAGCTGAGGGGGAACCCCTTGTCCGCACGCCGGGTTTCCACCTTGAATCTCTTCCCCATGCCCGCGGCAATGAATCCCTCCGCGAGTCCGGCCGCGGCGGACTCGATCGCCGAGATATCCCCGTTGATCTGGAGCGCCTTGCAGAAGGAAACAACGCCGAACGTGCGCGTGAGCGCCGCCGCGATGGCATCCTCGTGCTCGGCCGGGAATCGAACAAAGACCCGGTGGAACGTCTCGTAGACGGAGAACTGCAGTCCGGGCAGCTTCGCCCGTATCGAGTCCTTGAGGCTCCTGACGAACGCGCCGCGATTGCGCTTCTTCAGTGCGATTTCCCCGTATTTCACCAGGAACAGGTCCTCCGTCATGCCCCGCGCCCCCGGGCAATGGAAAGCAGAGGAGGGATATCCTGCCGCAGCACGGCGAGCAGACCGTCGATTTGAACCGCCGTTGTGGAAGGGCCGAAGGACACCCGGATTGCCGAGAGCGCGGTTTCGTGAGACAGCCCCATACTCTCCGGTACGCGGGTGCGGTCCTTCTTTTTCGATGAGCAGGCGGACCCTGTCGAGATGCAGTAGCCGCGGCTGTCCGCCATCCGCACGACCACTTCCGCGGGGAGGGGAGGGAACCCTGCTGAAACGATATACGGTGAGTAGGCCGCCGCGTCATCTTCCTCCCGCGCCGAGGGGAATATCCAGGCGCCACGGATCTCCCGCAGCCCATGCACGAGGCGGCGCGCGTTCTCACCCGCGGCTGCGCGGTCCTGCTCCAGCCGGAGAAGCCTCTTTTCCGCAGCGACCGTCATTGCGCAGATGCCGGGCAGGTTCTCCGTGCCCGGGTCTTCGTCCGCGCTCCTGACCGCCGCCCACGGAAAGGAAACCCGGAGCGGCGCCTTCCCTCAGGTAGAGCGCCCCTGCGCCCCGGAGGCCGCCGATCTTGTGCGCACTGAAAGAGGCCGCGTCCACGTCCAATTCGCGCAGGGAGAATGGTATCTTGCCCAGCGCCTGCACCGCATCCGTGTGGAAGAGGATCTTCCGGCCGCGCCGCGCAGAGAACTCCCTGACCGCCCGGGCGATCTCCCTCAGGTCCTGCACGGCCCCGGTCTCGTTGTTGACCATCATGACGGAGACCATGACCGTGTCCTCGTCCAGCGCATCGGCGAGCGCCTGGGGGTCCACGGTGCCGTTGGCGCGAGGCGCGACAAATGCGCATGAAATGCCGTGTCCCTGGAGGCTGTGAAGCTGCTCGTATACGGACGAGTGCTCGATGGCAGTGCTGACGACCCGGGTCTTTTGCCTCTGGACCCCGCCAAGCCTGTGACGGTCGAGCAGGGAGAGGAGGAGTGCGCCGTTCGACTCCGTCCCTCCGGAGGTGAAGACGATCTCCCGCGCCTCGACTCCGAGCGCGCCTGCAAAGCGAGCACGCATCTGCTCCAGCTTTTCCCCGGCCTCTCTCCCCGGCGCGTGGGGGGATGAAGGATTGGCGAACAGATGGAGCGAAACTTCCCTTGCCTCGTCGATTGCGTCAGGTTCCGGTGGGGCTGAAGCGGCCCAGTCCAGGTAGGTCAATTCCTGTCCGCCCATCCTTGATACAATCGACTCCTCTCGGTAGAATAGACTGGAAAATACAGAAGACCATGGAAAAAAACAAGGTTGTGGACAGGAAGAGCGCCCGAGGAAGCATCGCGCAGTTTGCGCGCATACTCAAGGTATGCGGCCATCCCATGCGGCTGAAGCTGCTGCGCGCAATCGAGGCCAGCGAGCCATGCGTGTCGGATCTCTGGCACTGCGTGGAGGAATCTCAGCCGGTCGTATCGCAGCACCTGGCGGTGCTCAAACGGGAGGGCATCGTGAGCTCCCGCGTGGAGGGGAACCGGAGGATCTATTCCGTCACCGATCCGCTGGTCAAGGACCTCATCAGCAGGCTGCCCTAGAGCGCGCACCCGGGCGCCGCGGTACCCCGCGGATTTATGGCGCCGCGGTACCCCGCGGATGTATGGCACCGCGGCCTCTTTTGATGGCGTGCGGGCACGGCTTGTGCATCAGGCGCGCGCAACGGTACTCTTTCCCGCATGCATGAATGGGCTCTGGCTGACGCAGTGATAGAGGCAACCGCGTCCGCACTCGCGGGGAGGGATCCGGCGTGCCTGCGCGCCGTCAATGTCCTGATCGGCGAGCTGCAGGCGATCGACCGCGAGATCTTCGATTTCGCCCTCACGACAATGCTGGAGGAAAAACCGTTTCGCGGCGCGCGCTATAAGCTGGAGACGGAAGCAGCGGTCTTTCTTTGCGCGGCCTGCGACAGGCAATGGGGTCTCCCGGAGACGAACAGCCTGACCGCGGAAACGCGCGAAGCAATTCATTTTCTGCCTGAGGCGGCCCACGCGTTCGTCCGATGCCCTTCCTGCGGCAGTCCGGATTTTCGGGTACACAAGGGAAGGGGGGTGAGCATCGCCAGCCTGGAGATGTCAGTGGAGGGCGCGTGCGGGTGACGGATCCCCGCGGCGCTGTTGTCGGAAAGCGGCTCTCCGGCATCGGCCGCATCGCGGGCTTTTGCTCGGCAAAAGGCGGCGTCGGAAAAACAATGTGCACGGCGGTGGCAGGCATCGCGCTTGCCGGCCAGGGGAAAAAGGTCGGACTCCTCGACCTGGACCTGCAGGGCGCGTCCGCGCACGTCTTCCTCGGTGTGCAACCGGGATTGCCGAAGGAGGACAAGGGGATCCTCCCGCTTTCTGTCCTGAAGAACCTGTGCCTGATGAGTGTGACGTCGTTTACCGGAGAGCATCCGCTTGCGCTCCGGGGTGCCGAGGTGTCAGATGCGCTTCGTGAGCTCCTGGCCGTCACTCAGTGGGGCACGCTGGACTATCTCTTCATCGATATGCCGCCGGGCATCGGGGACGAGGTGCTCGATCTCGCCCGGTTGATACCCCGAATGGAGGCGATCGTCGTCTCCACGCCGTCACCGGTTTCCGTGGCAGTGGTGGAGAGGC
Organism: uncultured Spirochaetota bacterium; assembly: GCA_963734545.1. Lineage (GTDB taxonomy): Bacteria > Spirochaetota > Spirochaetia > SZUA-6 > Fen-1364 > Fen-1364. The sequence continues at coordinate 243,525 of CAVTHO010000007.1, forward strand.
TGATGGCGGTTCTTGCGGAAATGCGCATTTCCGTGCCGGGCGTGATCGCCAACATGGTGCGGGACGGCGCGGAAACGGTGAACGATCTGGCGCGGCGCTGCGGCGTGCCTTTCGCCGGTGAGGTGCCGTTTGAGCCCGGCATCGAGAGCGCTGTCGGCGCTCCCGGCGCGCTCGGCCGCACGGGAGCGGCGGCCGCCCTCCTCCGCGCGCTGGCAGCAATGCGATTTGCCTAGTGCGCCGCGGTATTCCGCGGATTCAGTGCGCCGCGGTATTCCGCGGATTCAGTGCGCCGCGGTATTCCGCGGATTCGGGGCGCCGCGTCTGCCGGGCGTGGTTGATGCCTTGAATCCGCGGAGCACTGCGGCAGGGGGGAACGGATGAGTGTCTTCGAAATCACCATGCTCGTGTGCTTCGGCGCCGCATGGCCCGTTTCCATCTACAAGTCCCTGAAATCCCGCCAGGTGGCCGGAAAGAGCCTGCCCTTCCTGGTCATCATTCTGATCGGTTATGGCGCAGGCGTTCTGCACAAACTGCTGTATCACTACGACGCGGTGATATTCCTGTACCTCCTCAACGCCCTCATGGTGGCATTCGACATCTTCCTCTACCTCCGCAACAGGCTCTACCATGTGCGTCGCAGTCTCCTCGAGGCCGGCGACAGATCGAAGGAGGGTCACTGACATGAAGGTGCTCATCGCATATCGATCGAAATACGGTGCCACGGAGACCTGCGCCCATGCGCTTGCGGAACGGATCAAGGCGGAAACCGCGCTCGCAGACCTGCGAATCCGTCACACGCCGGATGTGCACGCATTCGACGTCGTGCTGATAGGCGGATCGATCTACGGGGGCAGGATCCAGCGGGAAGTGACCTCGTTCTGTGAGCGTCGCGGGGAGCTGCTGCTGCAAAGAAGGACCGGACTGTTTCTCTGCTGTCTCTCTCAAGGGGAGCACGCACGGGAGCAGCTTCAGGCCGCTTTCCCTGAATGGCTCTCCGCGCACGCGTTTGCGTGCAGTCTTTTCGGCGGGGACCTGCGCTATGACAGGCTCACCCTCCTGGACAGGCTGCTCGTGCGGGGTCTCCCCCGGCCTCCGCGCGGAGTTTCGCTCCTGGACACGGATGCCATCGCGGACATGGCCGATATCGTGAACTCATTCCTGCCGGGCGCGTAGCGCTGCCGCATCGGGTGGAGCGCCGCGGGGCAGGGCTACTGCACGAGGGCGTCGGCCACCAGCTTGGACAGGAACTCCACCCGCATGCCGAGGCCGTAGTGCGCGTTGATGTCGGTGAGCTGGGTATGGCAATTCTCACAGGCCGTGCAGAGAATCGCCGCGCCTGAGGCCTTCATCTGGTCGGCCTTGACCTTAGCCGACTTCATCCGGAAATCCTGTTCCCCCATGGCGACAAGCCCGCCGCCCCCTCCGCAGCACCAGTTCCTGTCGCGATTGGGCTGAAGCTCGACGAAATCATTCGTCAGTTTGCTGATGACGTACCGCGGCTCCTCGATCACGCCTCCGTTGCGCGCGATCTGGCACGGGTCGTGGTAGGTGAGCCTGCCCGCGAGCTTCGTGCCGTCCAGCCGGATTCTTCCCTCTCTCAAATAACGCGCGATGAGCTCCACGAAGGCCACGACCTTGAAGGGATGCGCGCCGGTCATGTACTTCATGACCCTGAACGCGGTCCCGCATTCGACTATCGCGACCTCTTTCACCTTGAGCCGGACGGCCTCGTCATGTATCCGCCGGGCGATTATCTGCGTCTTCTTCGGGTCTCCGAGAAACGCGGCGAAGTTCACCGCTTCGAATACGCTCAGAGTCCATTTTTCTCCCGCGGCATTCATGATGGCGGCGGCGGGCACGATGGAATGGCTGCCCGCCAGGGCCACGTAGAGAACGTCGGCGCCTTCCGCCTCCACGCTCACCGCATTCTGACCGGGCGATCCCGCCCAGAGGGCGCGGATCTCCGGCTCGAGGTTGCGCACGGCCTTCTCGAATCCCGGGCGGCTTTCCTCGACGCCGTCGGCCTTGGCGATGGACATGTCGGCGAGCATGGTGAGGAGCTTGGGCTCCTTGTCCGCGCCGATGAGGAGGAGCTTGGCGATGGACATGATCATCTGCGTGTCGATTCCGAAGGGACAGAAGGTCATGCAGCGCCGGCAGCCCGTGCACGACCAGGCGGCATCGGACACGAGGTCCAGGGAGATATCGTCCATGGGAAGGACTTCGCCGAGCCAGGGAGCGAACTTTCCCTCCAGCTTGAAATAGCGCTTGAAGATCTTGCGGATCACCTCGGCGCGGCCCACCGCCGTGTACCGGGTCTGGGGCATGGAAGCGTATGCATGGCAGGCTTCCACGCAGACTCCGCAACGGGCGCACGTGTCCAGGTAGAGGCGCATCGCGCCATTGAGCCTGGTTTTGAACAGGTCCTTGAGCTTGCTGCGGGTGGTCTGGTCCATGCCGCTACCTCCTCCTCAGCAGGTTGAGGGGTACGCTGAAAAAAGTGTGAATGATCTTGGTGAAAGGCAGGACCATGAAAAAAAGGTCCGCGAGGAGCACGTGGATGACCGCGAAGTGGTAGTGGGAACCAGGGAGGACCGCGCGGGGATCGGCAAAGGAGAAGCGGAGGAGCCCGTCGAAGTACTTCGAGAAATCCTGCTTGGTCATGACGAAGCCGTGCGCTGTCCACGAGTTCCCCCAGCTCATGAGGTCACCGAAGAGGAACAGGAAGAGAAGAAGGAGAAGAAGCAGGTAGTCGGCAGGCACGGATATCTCCCTGACCGGGCTCCTGAATCGCCTCATGATGAAGTAGAGAACAGGCAGCGTCACGGCAGCTCCCACCGCGCCGGCGCCCAGCATGTGGCGTGACTCAGGCCCGACGATGTTGATCTGCGGGAGTATGTCCAGGTGACCGAGGATCAGAAGCAGGAAGGCGACGTGGTAGATCATGAGGAAAATCCAGAAGAGGGGTTTGTGCGCCCTCACCTGGGGCATGGCAAAAGTGTCCACCAGGCTGGCAAGGCCGGGCCGCTTCGCTGCCGGGTACAGGCGCAGGGAGAATGCCTGCCGGGGGGCGCGCAGGATCGTCACGATGCGCCAGGTCACCCCCACCACGAGTACAAGCACGGAGAGGTACACCAGCGGCACCATGATGACGTAGTCGATCCAGTTCACCACGAGGGCGAGCCCGGTGGGGGCCGCCGAAGCGATCGAGGCCGACGTGGCGGCATCGATCGCTCCCGGGGAGCCGGCCGCCGCGGCGGAGGCGGCGGTCACAGCGTCCGAAACTGCCTGTGCTGCCATCCAGGTCTTCTCTCCTATTTCTGGCGCTTCACGAAGATCTTGATGACCCCCGGCTCCTGCCGCGATTCAAGAATTGCCTGCCCGGTTGTCTTGGCCCAGGCGGGGAAGTCCGCCAGGGACCCGGGATCCGTGGTATGCACCTCGATTACGTCGCCCACAGCGACTGAACCGATCACCTGGCTGATCTTGACAATGGGCATGGGACATGCGAGCCCCTTGTAGTCCAGTGTCTTGGCAATCGTGTAGTCCGCCATATGACTCTTCCTTTCCGTTTCCTAGATGAAGAACTGGATGGCCGAATCCTTCGCATGCCCGAGCATCGTCGCCACGCCGCAGACCTCCAGACCGGGGTAATCGACCATTTCTTCCTTCTTGAATCCCATCAGGTCCATGGACATCTCGCAGATGTAGATCTTCACGGCGAGCTGGCCCGCCACCTCGAGGAGCTGGTCCATGCTCGCGACGTTCTTTTTCTGCATGAGGCCTTTCAGCATGGCGGTGCCCATGCCGGCCATGTGCATCTGGGAGAGCTTCAGCTTGTTGCGGCCCTTCGGGAGCATCATGCCGAACATCTTCGACATGACGTTCTTGCCGTTCACGTGCTTCGCGGGGTCGCGCAGCGCGGCCGTCCCCCAGAAGGTGAAGAAGAGCACGACCTTCATGCCCATCGCAGCGGCCCCGGTGGCGATGATCATGGCAGCAAGCTGTTTGTCCAGGTCTCCCGAGAACACGATCATGGTTACCTTGTTCTCGGCGCCCGGCATGTCCCCTACCTTGGCCTTGAGCTCGGCGATTTCCTTTTCGACGTTCAGAGTCATATCCTCGCTCCTTCCCTGACGCTCCTGGCGTCACTTCTCTCCGGACGCTCCCGGCGTCATTTCTGCTTGACGGCGCCTGTGGCGCCTCTGTTCCGTATTGTCGCTGCCGGCACTTCCCTGTGACACCCTTCGAGGCACTTGACGAGGTCCCGCAGGCGCGGCTCAACCAGGGCATATCGGGCGAACCCTGCCTGCCGGGTGGCGGCAACAAGATGGCTCATCCGCAGGATGCGGAGCTGCTGCGACACGATAGCCTGCTTGAGATCCAGTCTCTCGGCAAGCCCGATGACGCTTTCCTCCCCTTCACACAGAATGGCCACTATGCCGAGCCGAGCGGGATGCGCCAGCGCCTTGAGCACATCTGCCAGGTGCGCAGCCCGCGGCCGTTCATCCGCCAGGCTTCCCATTTGCTCTCCTTCACTGTCTATTTGATTGTAGCGATATGACTATATCACGATATCCAAAATATGCAATATCTTTTTCGCACTTTTTTTCACGAGATACATGCGCGATGAAACGTGAATCAGAACGCGAAAAGTATGCCGGCGTTCAGGTGGAAGACCCCCATGTTCCTGCTTCCCTCGAAGAGCACGTTGTATTTCGCCTGAACAAAGGCATCCAGGTTGCTGATGAGCCTGAATGCCGCTCCGCCCAGCAGGCCGACATGCGGCGCCAGGACGTCCGCAACCGTCGTGAGGCCGGGGCTCAACCCGGCAAACACATCGAAATCCCCCAGCGGCACGATGAATTTGAAAGCGAGGTCGACATCGGTGGCGTTTTGAGTGTCGAACTTGTAGAGCTCGGAAGAAGGAGTGATGTGGAACGTGGAAATGAGCGGGATGTTCACATAGAATCCCCAGTTGAAGCTCGGCTGCCCCTCGGTGTTGGGGATGTTCGTCGTGCTGCCCTGCGGAAACGCGGCTCCGAAAGAGAACCCGAGCCCTACTGATGTAGCGGATGGGTCAGCGGAAAGGGGCACGGCGGAGGAGAGGGCAAGGACGATGAGCACGAAAAGCGGGAGCATGCGCGGCATGGCGGTGTTCCTCCTTTCCCTACTGTAGCCCATTTGCCCGGATCAAGTCACGGTACCAGAACGCGCTTTTTTTCCATTGACGGGCCTGCGTGGCGAAGTCAATCCGCAGCAGGCCGAAACGCATCGAGAGGCCCCAGTTCCACTCGAAGTTGTCCATCAGGCTCCAGTGGAAGTAGCCCCGGCAGTCCACCCCTTCGGCAATCGCGCGTCCGACCATGGCCACGTGATCCGAAAGGTAGGCAATACGCTCCTCGTCTTGCAGGGGGTCCTTCCCGGAAACCTCGACAAGGGGAAATCCGTTCTCGGTTATCACGCAGGGAGGGTTGCCGTACTTTTCCTTCAGCCGAAGCAGTATTGCATGCAGGCCCTGCGGGTAGATCTCCCACATGGCGCTGCGGAGGGAGTCCGGCTTGACGTACTCACTCGCATGAAGATAGGGCATGAAGCGCGCCCATCGATAGTGGTTCCGCGTATAGTAGTTGATTCCGATGTAGGTGCCTGGTTTTTTCATTTCCCGCAGGTCGCTGTCCAGCGTGCGGGGAAGGAACCGGTGCAGCCTCCTGAGCATCCTCTCCGGGTAGATGCCGCGAAGCAGGGGATCCAGCACGGACCCGTTGGCCGCGTCGTCCATGAAGGCCGCTGCTTCCACGTCGCGGGCGCGGTTCTCATCCGCAGGGGAGACCCACACGGCGTGGTGCGCCAGCCCGATCATCCCCGGCCTGCCGGTTGCCGACCAGGCCTCGACCAGGCGTGCGTGGCCAAGAAGCAGATGGTGGGAGGCATGCATCATCCCCCGCAGCGCCAGCTTGCGCCCGGGGGAAACTCGCCGGTGCCGAATCCGAGGAAGGCATAGATGGTCGGCTCGTTGACCGTGATCCAATTCCTCACCCTGTCACCGAGCGCTCCGAACAACGCGGAGCCGAGCTCCACGAGGTGGTCGATTGCCGACCGATCGGTGAAGCCTCCCCTGCGCGACAGCCACAGCGGCTCCTCGAGGTGGAAAACGGTGATCCAGGGATCGATGCCGGCGGCAAGCACGCGGTCGACGAGCCTGCTGTAGAAATCGATCCCTGCCTGGTTCAGCCGTCCGGGCTCCGGGAAAATCCGGCCCCACCCGACGGAAAAACGATAGGCGTGGACGCCGAGATCACGCAAATGCCGGATGTCCTCCTCGTACCTGTGATAGTGGTCACAGGCGAAGTCGGCATTTGTTCCATCTTTGATCGTGCCTCGCCGATGGGAGAACTCGTGCCAATTCGTGGGGCCTGCCCCGTCCGCCAGGGGAGAGCCCTCGATCTGGTAGGCGGCGCTGGCCGCGCCCCATAGAAATCCCTTCGGAAATTCTGTTGTTTCCATGGTGGGCTGATTATATGCTACGCTGACGCTCATGGGTAAGGTAGATCGCAAAACGGGCAATGAATCGCGTCTCTCCGTGGACGAGCTGAAACAGGCGGCCTGCCGCATGCGCGCGCTCGATATCGTCAGCATCCACGCCGCCGGATCGGGACATCCGGGCGGAACCCTCTCCGTCATGGATATTGCGGCCGTTCTTTTCCTGGACGAGGTGCGTTATGATCCGCGCGATCCTGACTGGGAGGGCCGGGACAGGGTTTTCTTCTCTGCCGGGCATAAGGCTCCTGCCATCTACGTCGCGCTGGTGCAGGCAGGCCTCTACAAGGAAGAGGACGCGGTCACCCTGCGCAAGCTGGGGAGCCCGTTCCAGGGCCATCCACATGCGCCCAATCTTCGGGGTCTCGAGGTCTCCAGCGGCTCCCTCGGCCAGGGATTGGGCATCGCGGTAGGATGCGCTCTTGCCGGCCGGATGAGCGGCGCCGGTTACCGGGTCTACTGCGTGCTGGGAGACGGGGAGCAGCAGGAGGGAAGCGTCTGGGAGGCGGTCATGGCCGCGGCCCACTACGGGCTGGACACTCTCTGCGCCATTGTGGACAGGAACCGGCTCCAGATCGACGGGCCGGTGAGCGCCGTAATGAGCGTTGACCCCCTCGCGGACAAGTATCGCTCCTTTGGATGGAATGTCCTGGAGGTCGATGGGCACGACATCGACAAGCTGCAGGCGGCCTTTGCCTCCGCAAGGGCTTCCCACGGAAAGCCCACGGTCATCGTCGCCGACACGGTGAAGGGAAAAGGGGTTTCCTTCATGGAAAACCAGGCAGGCTGGCACGGGGTCCCCACGACCAGCCAGGAGCAGCTTGAGAAGGCGCTCGCCGACATCGGCTGCGCCGCATTCACCAGAGAGCACGTGCGGCACCTGCTCGACGCGGCCGACGATCACCAGAAGCGTGTCGATGCGGAGCTGGAGAAGGAGCTGCCGAAGTTTTCCCGTGCATACGAGTGGGGCGCGCGGGAGGAGCTGCAGGTCGAGATGCTTCCGACCAGGACAGGATTCGGGGCATGCCTGGCCAAGATCGGTGACGATCCCCGGATCGTGACGGTTCACGCGGACATCTCCGCCTCGATTTCGATCGCTGACTTCGAGAAGGGACATCCTGAACGGAAGTCCCGGGTGGTCAGCGTGGGCATCGCCGAGCAGAACATGATGAGTGTCGCGGCGGGTCTTGCGCTCGAAGGCAGGATACCGGTGGCGGGAACCTACGGGGTGTTCGCGGCAGGGAGGCCCTGGGACCAGATCCGTACGACAATCTGCTACGACAACCTTAATGTCAAAATCGCGGGAGCGCACGGCGGCATATCCGTGGGGCAGGACGGGGCAACACATCAGGCTCTGGAGGAGATCAGCCTCATGAGCATTCTTCCCAACATGCGGGTCGTGGTGCCCTGCGACGCCCGGGAAACAGAAAGGCTCTGCCGGATTTCCATCCTCGATCTGAACGGTCCCGTGTACATGCGCTATGCGCGTGAAGCCACCCCGGTCGTCACCACGGAGAGTACGCCGTTGAGATTCGGGGAGGCCAATATTATCCGCTACCGCGGCAGTCGAGGCGCATTTCTCCAGGGCTTCGATGTCACACCCTCTTCGGAATATGCGGATGAGCACGAGGACATTTCCATTGTGGCCTGCGGTCCGATTGTCTGCGAGGCAATGCGCGCGGCTCTCATACTCAAGGAAGAAAACGGGCTCGAGACCCGGATACTCAACATGCACACTGTGAAACCCCTGGACGGGGACGCGGTGGACCATGCATGCAGGGAAACCGGGGCCCTCCTGACCTGTGAAGAACACCAGAAAGGCGGGTTCGGGAATATCATTGCCGGCTCGCTGTGCGCGCGGAAGCAGATGGAAGAGCCGTACGTGTTCGAGATGATGGGGATCGAGGATCGGTTCGGAGAATCGGGCAAACCGCGCGAGCTCATGATCAGGTTCGGATTGACCGCCGAGCATATTGCGGTGCGTGCACGGGAGCTCGTGGAGCGAAAGGGCGCCGCGAAAAAGACTCCCAGGAGGCGGGCATGATCGACAGGATGAGTGAGACGATAGTCAGGGCAATGATCGAGGCGCTGCCCGTGGAAACTACCGTCATCGATGCGAACGACGAGGTGATCGGCTGGAACAAGCACGAAACGAGGTTGTTCCATCGGCCAATGTCGTCCATGGGGCTCAATTTCCGGGAGTGCCACCCCCAGGAAAGCCTCGCGAGGGTCGAGCAGATCGTGAAAGAGATGAGAGAGGGCACGCGCGACAAGGCCCGTTTCTGGATCAACCTCGCCGTTGAGGGGCACGAAAGGAAACACAGGATCCTGATCGAGTTCTACGCTTTGCGGGACGCCGCCGGCACATATCTCGGCTGCATGGAATGCACGCAGGACGTGCAGGACATCATGGAGCTTACCGGGGAGAAGCGGCTCCTGGATTGATGACAGGGAGGTCGGCGGGATGACGTTTCTTTATCTCAATTCCGACACCATGGGCAACGGACCTGACAAGACGCTCGGGCAGAAGCTCCTCTCGCTTTTTCTTGAGGAGCTTGTCTCGTCCCGGGTCGCTGTGGACATGGTCGGATGCGTGAATGGGGGCGTCTTCCTCACGACCTGCGAGGGCCCCGCATTGGAGAGCCTGCGTCTCCTGGAGGGTCGCGGCGCGCGAATTGCGAGCTGCGGGACGTGTCTGGATCACCTGGGACTGCGCGATTCGCTCAAGATCGGAGAAGTGGGCGCGATGGACATGACCGTGCAGATAATGGCCGCGGCGGACAGGGTTCTCCAGCCCTGCTGAATGGTGTGGCATACTCGGAAGCGATGATCAGATCGTTGGCGAGCGCGGCGGGCAGCCATAAAAAGCTGTTGATGCGCGTTTCGGGAGGTCATCTCACATGAAGGTAGTGGTCATTGGCGCAACGGGGACAATCGGAAAGGCGGTCGCGGACGCCCTTGAGAAACGTGGACATGAAGTGATACGCGCGTCCCGCAAATCGGCGGTGCGGGTCGACATCGAGGATACAGCAACGCTGAATGCGCTCTTCGACGGCAGGAAGGATGTCGACGCAGTTGTGTCCTGTGCGGGCGGCGCGGCGTGGGGACCGCTCGCGAGCCTCACAGATGACGACTTTGCGCGCTCGCTCCGCTACAAGCTGATGGGCCAGGTCAACGTGATTCGCGTGGCGAAGGACAAGGTGAAGGACGGCGGGTCGATCACCGTAACGAGCGGCATTCTGGCAACAAAGCCGATGCTCGGAAGCGCCGCGGTGTCTCTCGTGAACGCGGGCCTCGAAGGGTTTGTGCGCGCGGCGGGGCTGGAAACGCAGCGCGGCGTGCGCGTCAATGTTGTCAGCCCGCCGTGGGTGAAAGAAACGCTGCGCGCCAGAAAAATGGATGAGTCGCATGCTCTGGCGGCTGCGGACGTGGCGAAAGCGTATGTTGCTGCGGTCGAAGGCAAGGCGAATGGAGAAGTGCTGGACGCGACGCAATTCGCCTGAGACGCCTCAGGTATCGGGGCCAACCTCCGACTGAGGTTTGCCAGGCGCTTGTCATTTCACAGCACGCGACGCAGAATGCGGTCATGGCATGCAGAATCGTCATTGAAGCCCCCGGGCATACCCTCAAGGCGGAACTAGCAGATTCGGCGGCGGGACGGGTGATCTCATCGTCACTGCCGCTTACCGCGGACATGTCCCGCTGGGGAGAGGAGTACTACGGGAGCATCGCAATCGACCTCGCCGCGGACGGGACGGAGAGAGACATCATGGAAGTGGGGGAAATTGCATACTGGCCGCCCGGCAGAGCGCTGTGCATCTTCTTTGGCCGCACTCCCGCGAGCACGGACGAGCATCCAAAGGCTGCCTCGCCGGTCATTCCGATCGGTCGGGTGACTGCGGGACTGGACGGCCTTCGTTCCCTGGGCAAGCGCGTGAAAATGAAGTTCCAGGCCGTCTGAGTTGCCGATTGCAGCAGAAGCATTTATCGCGCGGACAAAGGGGGCTCTCGGTAATTTGACTAGTGGGCAATGCGCGATTCGAACGCGCGGCCTATGGCTCCGGAGGCCATCGCTCTATCCAACTGAGCTAATTGCCCAAAAACACGGAACGTGCAATCCTCGTCCCGCACTCGTGGATTCAACGATACTCGGAAGGTATTCATTTGTCAACCAAAGCGTTCCAGCGCGTGTTCTGGGTGGTGCTCGATGGCATGGGGTATGAGCTCGCGCGCCGATGCGTTTCCACCGGGAGATTCCCCGCGCTGTCCCGGATGCAGAGCCAGGGGCATCTCGGGCCGGCCCGGCCCGCATCCCCCGTCTGCCAGACACCGCCGGCCTTGATGACGCTTTTCACCGGGGAGGAGCCGGCGCAGAGCGGTGTGTGGGGATACTACATGCCCGACCCGAAGACGCCAGAAGCTTCCGTGAGCGGGTTTCACGTGAGACCGCGGAAGGTCAGCACGCTCTGGGATGCACTTGAACAGCGCGGCCAGGGATACGCGTTGATGAATGTCGCCTACAGGAACGATCCGGTCTGGTCATCACGCGGTTCCCATCTCGAGTTTGGCTTTGACGGCTACAGGCTGTGGCACAAGCCTGCCGTGTTCAGGCTCGGTCGGCGAGGCCGCCGTATCCAATACCGTGGAATTGCGCTCACGCTTGCACCTTCCGCAAAGGGAGTGACGATCCTCAAGGGAAGCAGTGTGCGAGGCCGGCTGGCCGCGGAGGAGGGGAAGGTTGTCCAGCTCACGCACGGATTGCACGCATTCGCTCACCTGCTGGACCGATCGGTCCTCATCTTTCATCCGCTTATCGAGGCGGTGCAGAGAGGAACGATCGCAGGCACGGCTGCGGCGGACGGGTTCCTCGATACGAACGTGTTTCGGGTAGTGCGCGGATTGAACGCGCATCGCACCGCGGACGCCTCGCTGTCGGTTGCCGCTGAGATGATGCCCAGCGCGCTTTGCATGGCCCAGAAGACTGAGCTCATGAGCGCTGCAATCACGAATGAGCGCTCCCGGCTTGTCATAGGATATTTCCCTCTCATCGATGAGCTCAATCACGCGTATTTCGATCTGCTGGAAGCCGAATGGCCGGGCGGCCGCGTCTCCGATCTGTACCGCGCTTCCGTGACGCTCGTGGATCAGCTCCTCGAGCGCGTCATGCGCGCAGCGGATCAGGATACTCTGGTCGTGGTTTCATCGGACCACGGAGCGGCTTCGACTCGAAAGCTGCTTTACATCAACGAGCTGCTCGCCGCCGAGGGAATTGTGAAGCGATCCGGCGAAGCGTACGACCTGCGACGATCTGCGGCCTTCTACCACCCCTCGGATTGCGGGCAGGTCGTTGCCCGAAAGGACGTGGATCGCGCGGCGATCCTGGCCGCCATAGGACGCGCACGGGAACGGGCGCACGAGGAGTTCGGCATCGACATCGATATGCGGGAAGGGAGCATCGACGATCCGTACATCGCCTTCCTCTTTCCGCGCGGGGACGGCTATTTTACGGGCAATCATCCCGGGCGGGGAAGGCCGACGCTGGACACCGGACGCCGCGGCGGCCATCATCTTTCCCCGCTTTCTCCCACGCCCTGGATCCAGGCCATGCTGGGCCTCTGGAGTCCGCGCTCCGCTGCGCTTGCCCGGGAGCTGCCAACGATTCCGGCTGACAACAAGGATGTGAAAGGATTTCTTCTCGAAGTGATGGGGGAAATGTGAGCAGGAAATGGAAACGATAATCCTTGCCTCAGGGTCGCCGCGCAGGCGGGAGCTTCTCGCAAGGTCAAGCTGCCCGACCAAGGTCATCCCTCCCGGCATCGTGGAAGACCACGCAGCATTCGACTCGGTCCCGGAGCTTGTCGCGAACCTCGCCCGCGCCAAGGTCGAGGCGATCCTCGCGCTCTTCAAGACCGAGTCACCTCGGTGGGTCCTCGGTCTGGATACCGTGGTGGAGGTGGACGGCAGGGTGCTGGGAAAACCGGCAGGGCCTTCAGAGGCGGAATCCATGCTCCGCCAGCTCTCCGGCAGGGTGCACAATGTCTACTCCGGGATCGCGCTCCTGGTGGAGAGGGGAAAGCCCATCGAGGAGCAGGTCGTCTGCACGGAGGTGAAGTTCAGGCAGATGACCGACCAGGAGCTCCATTTTTACGTCGATTCCGGGGAATGGACAGGCGCCGCGGGGGGATACAGGATCCAGGAGCGCGGAGCATTCTTCGTCGAATGGATCCGCGGCTCCTACAGCAACGTCGTAGGCTTGCCACTAGAGGCTTTTTATGGCATCTTGGTCAGGAACGAATACCAGTTCTGACCCTTTCTGTTTCTATCTCACCCGCCCGTTTTGGGCGGGTGTATAAGCCGTGGGGTAAATGGGGAAGGAGGACTATTTTGGCTGTCGTGACCATGAAAAACCTGCTCGAGTCAGGGGTCCATTTCGGACATCAGACCAAGAGGTGGGATCCGCGGATGAAAAAGTACATCTTCGCGGAGCGCAACGGGATCCACATCATCGATCTTCAGAAAACCATCGTGGCCATCAAGGATGCCTACGAGGCGGTCAGGAAGACCGTCCTGGCGGGCAAATCCGTGCTCTTCGTCGGAACGAAGAAGCAGGCCCAGCAGACGGTGGAGCGTGAGGCCAAGCGCTGCGGCATGTTCCACGTGAACAACCGCTGGCTGGGCGGCATGCTGACCAATTTTTCCACCATCAAGAAGTCGCTTCTGCGGCTGAAGAAGCTGGAGAAGATGGAGATCGACGGCACCTTCGAAAACCTGACGAAGAAGGAAATCGCCCGGTTGATGAAGGAGCGGACAAAGCTGGAGAAGAACCTCGGCGGCATCAAGGAAATGAAGGAGCTGCCCGGGATCGTCTTCATCATCGACACCCGCAAGGAGTCCATCGCCGTCACCGAGGCCCGCAAGGTCAATGTGCCCATCGTCGCGGTCGTGGACACGAACTGCAACCCGGAAGGAATCACCTTCCCCATTCCCGGCAACGACGACGCCATCCGTGCCATCAACCTCTTCGCGCAGATCATTGCCAACGCGGTGATCGAAGCGGAGAATGAAGTGGGCCTGGAAGTCGTGGAGACGCTCCAGGAGGAGAAGGGAGAAGAGGAGTTCGCCGAGGCCATCGACAAGGGAGAGTTCGCCGCGCAGTCGAAGTACGATCAGGAAGAAGTGGAAAAGGTCGCCGTGGCCGCCGCGCTGGGCGCCGCCGCAGCGGAGGAGGCCGCCACCGGCTTCACCGACAAGGACTACTCCAACTACAATCCGGACGAGGCTGTGAAGAAGGAAGAGACCCCTTCCCCCGAAGAGCCCGAGATCGACGAAGAAAAGCTCTACAAGGAATAAGAGGGAAGAGGCATGGAGATCAAAGCAACAGAGGTGAAAAGGCTCCGGGAGAAAGACCGGGGCGGGAATGATGGACTGCAAGAACGCACTCATCAAGTGCGAGGGCAGACTTCGACAAGGCGGAGCGTCTGCTCAAGGAGCAGGGGCTGGCCGCCGCCGTGAAGAAAAGCGACCGCGTCACCAACAGCGGCAAGATTTTTTCGCGGATGCTTCCCGACAAGGGCATCCTCCTCGAGCTCACCAGTGAGACGGACTTCGTGGCGCGCAACAGCATGTTCCTGGAGCTCGGTGAGGCGCTTCTGGACAAGGTGGTGGCGCAGAAGCTCACCGCCCCCACGGAGGAGCTCCAGCTCATGGTCAAGGAGACCATCGGCAAGATCAAGGAAAACATGCAGATTCGCCGAATCGTGACCATGCCCGTCGCGGCCGGCGAAGTTCTGGTGGAATACGTCCACGACAACCGGATCGGCGTCATGCTGCGCTTCTCTCTCGGAGACCCCAAGGTGAAGGACTCCCCGAGGGTGAAGGAGATACTGTTCGACTGCGCCCTGCACGCCGCGGCGTTCGCCCCCCTGTTCCTCTCCCGGGACAAGGTGAGCCCGGCGTTCCTCAAGGAGCAGGAAGAGATCTTTGCCAAGCAGGCCGAAAATCTCGGCAAGCCGCCCAACGTTCTCCAGGGAATCATCAAGGGCAAGGTAAACAAGATGCTCTCGGAGATCTGCCTGCTCGAACAGCCGTTCGTGAAGGACGACAAGCGCAAGATGTCCAAGGTTCTGGAGGACCTGTCGAAGGAAGTGGGCACGAAGATCGACATCGTCGACTACACCTACATGAAGCTGGGGGCCGAATAGGCCCCGCGAGGGGGGGCCGAATAAGCCCCGCGAGGGGGGGCCGAACAGGCTGTCCCAGGGGAAGCGTGCAGGAGCGCGTTTGAGACGGCAGTTCGAACCCATCCTGAAGGAGGTTCTCGTATGACGCGGGACAAGATCAGGAGCCAGGCTGAGGAACGGATGAAGAAAAGCATCCAGTCTCTGCTGGACGAGTTCAAGACACTGCGCGGGAGCCGGGCGTCGCAGTCCCTGTTCGAGAAGATCCGGGTCGAGTACTACGGAAACAAGGTTCCCTTGAACCAGGTCGCCACGATCTCCATCCCCGAGGCGCGGCTGGTGATTATCCAGCCCTGGGACAGGTCTGTGCTGGCGGAGATCGAAAAGGCCATCCAGAAATCGGAGCTTTCGGTCAATCCGAACAACGACGGAAAGGTCATTCGGATCAACATCCCGCCCCTCACGGAGGACCGTCGCAAGGAGCTGGTCAAGCTCACGAAGACCACCGCGGAGCAGTCACGCGTGTCGGTGCGCAACGTGCGTCGTGAGGCGAACGAGGAGATCAAGAAGGCCAAGTCCGACTCCGAGCTGAGCGAGGACGAGGCGAAGAAGGCAACCGACGAGATCCAGAAGCTCACCGACAAGCACATCGAGGAGATCAACAAGCTCCTCGAGGCGAAGGAAAAGGAAATCCTGGAAGTGTGAGCGCCTCGCCGGATTCTGCATCGCGGTATTCCGCGGATTCTGCATCGCGGTACCCCGCGGATCCGCGGCCCCGGGAAGCCGCGTCGCCGCCCGCCCGCGGCGGAGCGCCACACGATCACCCCGAGCTTCCCCCACACGTGGGCATCATCATGGACGGCAATGGCAGGTGGGCCAAGGCGCGCGGGAGGCCGCGCACTGAGGGTCACCTGGAGGGCGCCAAGGCCGCCAAGCGCGTGGTGGCGGCCGCGGCGGACGCGGGGCTTGCGTACCTCAGTCTCTACATTTTTTCCACCGAGAACTGGAGCCGCGCCGAGGAAGAGGTGTCCTACCTCATGTTTCTCGTGCGTTCTTATCTGCGGAAGGAGTATGATTTCTATCGCCAGAATGGCATACGGATCGTGCACAGCGGAGACATGGAGCGCCTGCCGCCGGACATCGCCCAGGAGATCCGCGAGGTGACGAAGGATACCGCGCAATTCAGAGGTCTCACGGTGAATCTTTCGATCAATTACGGCGGAAGGAACGAGATTATCCGCGCCTTCAACAAGATTCTCGCGGGCGGGAGGCGTGAGCCCCTCACCGAGGAATCATTTCGCGCGTATCTGGATCATCCGGAGCTGCCCGACCCCGACCTGATCATAAGGAGCGCGAACGAGCAGCGGCTTTCCAATTTCCTGCTCTGGGAATCGGCCTACGCGGAGCTGTACTTCAGCCCCAAGCCGTGGCCTGACTGGACCGGGGAGGATCTCATGGAAGCCCTGAAGGAATACAAGCGAAGATCGCGCACATTCGGAGTCGCGTTGTGAACTGGAAAAGCTTTCGGTCCCGCGTGATTCTGGTCGGGATTGCATTCCCGCTTCTCGGCGTCATTATTCTTCTTCTGCCTCATGTGCACCACCTGGTGGTCAACATTCTGGTGGTGGGAGTCAGCCTGCTGGGCGGGCTGGAAATGGCGGCTCTCTTCCGCGCCCGGAAGATCCCGACCTCGGATACCCTTGCGCCGATCCTCGGCGCAAGCCTTCCCGCGGGGGTATTTCTGGAAGTGGCCGGCGTGCTTCCCGCGGGCTGGATGGGCCTCTGGCTCCCCGCCGCGCTGGGCATCATCCTGATCAGGGCCGTCCTCCTCCACAAAGACAGGAACCTGACGGAAGTCCTCGCGTACGCCTCTTCGTCATTTTTCACCTTTCTCTATCCCGGTTTCTTTCTCACCTGGATCGTGAGATTGTCCAGCCTTCCGGAACCTTCACTTTCCATTCTCTTCTTTCTCTGTCTCGTGTTCGGGAACGATATGGCGGCGTACTTTGCAGGCAGTCTGTGGGGGGCGTCCAGCCGGCTCAATCTTCCCGTCAGCCCGCAGAAGAGCGCGGTGGGATTTGCCGGAGGCCTGTTCGGCTCTCTCGTCGTGGTCGGTCTTTTTCTTCTGCTGACTCCGGGCTTTCCGCGTTTCGGTCTCCCGCTTGACATCGTGCTCGGGCTCTCGACCGGGGTGACCGTGATTCTGGGAGACCTTCTGGAGAGCGGTTTGAAGAGGTCGGCCGGGGTGAAGGACTCAGGGATCGTCATCCCAGCGCGGGGCGGCATTCTGGATTCAGTCGATTCGATGATCCTTACCGCGCCCCTTTTCTACTATTTTTTCACCCTGGTCGGCCGGTAGGGCGCAGGTGCCCGCCGTGTCATCTTGATTGAAGGGATTCTGAATGATTCTTACGATATTACTGGGAATTGTCGGGCTCGGCCTCATGGTGTTCATCCACGAGCTGGGACACTTTGTTGCGGCAAAGATGAACGGCGTGGGCGTAGAGGTGTTCTCCCTCGGCTGGGGTCCACGGCTGGCGGGATTCACGCGCGGCGGGACGTCGTACCAGATCTCCTGGTTCCCCATCGGCGGGTACTGCAAGATGAAAGGGGAGCTCGTGCCGGGAATCGCCGGCGGACGCGCTGACGCTGCCGCCGCCGGGGAAAGCGTGCCCGCGGTCGAGCCTGCGCTGGAGAAGGGCTCTTTCCTCGCTGCCGCGCCGTGGCGGAGAATCGTGATCGCCGCTTTCGGACCGCTTTTCAACCTCGTCTTCGCCATGCTCATCTTCGCAACGCTCTGGTGGGTCGGCTTTGCCGTGCATTCCCCGGACAACAGGGTAGTTCTGGCAACGGACTACACCCTGGACGCGCTGGCTCAGCGGCCGCCCGCCGCCGTCGCGGGTCTGAAAACAGGAGACCGCGTCACCGCGATCGACGGCGCGCCCGTGGAGAAGTTTCAGGACATCCTTGAGACTGTCTCCGTTGCGCCCGGCCGCAAATTCCTCTTCACGATCCAACGGGCCTCCGAGGGAGCCGTGCAGACTCTTGTTCTGCCGATTACCCCGGAGCTGGACAAGAACACGGGAGCGGGAAGGATCGGGATCTACGCGTGGGTGGATCCGGTCCTGGACACTGTCGAGCCGGGCAGCGCGGCGGCCATAGCGGGTCTGCAGAAAGGTGACACTCTGCTGCTCGCCAACGGGCGGCCCATCCGCAACAGCATGGATTTCTACCAGCAGCTCGCCTCGAAACCGCAGAAAGTGGATCTTGCCTACCAGCGGGCGGGGCGGCAGGTGAGTGTTCCTCTCATTCTCATGTACGACGAGAAGGGCGCCCCCCGGCTCGGGCTGGGCTTTGCGTCCCTTGTTTTTCGCTCGCCGCGCCTGGGTCTTGGCGGCGCGCTCGGCAAGAGCGTGCAGGAGACGTGGAGCACCGTGACCCTCACGGTCAAGGGAATCGGGCTGCTTTTCCAGGGCATCAAGCTGCGGAACGCGGTCGCGGGCCCTTTGCGGATTACCTACTACATCGGGTCAGCGGCCACCAGTGGATTCCAGGTCGGATTCGGGGCCGGGGTAGTGTCTTTCTTCCGCTTTCTCGCGTTCCTCAGCGTGGTGCTCTTTCTCATGAACCTCCTTCCCATACCGGCGATGGACGGCGGACAGATCGTTCTGTTCATCGTGGAGATCGTGCGGGGCAAGGCGGTGAGATCGCGCCTGATCTGGCGGCTTCAGCTCATTGGGTTCTCGATCCTCATCATACTCAGCCTGATGGTCACCTTCAGTGACGTGCTCTTTTTCATGGGACGATAGCCATGACGTACCACTCACGGCACATTGCCTGCTTCTGCGAAAACTCCTTCGACGCGCAGATACCGGAGTCTGCCGACCTCGCGGCGGATTCCGGGCGTGCAGGACCTGATTCTCAGCGGTGATTTCATGGCCGTGAGCTGTCCCTCCTGCGGCAAGAGGCTCACTCCGGAGTTCCCTTTCCGCCTCACCGGCGTCATGAAAGTCGGCGAGATCTTTCTGATCCCCGAGGCGGACCGCGCCGCTTTCGTTCACGGCAGAGCTCGAGTACGATGTCGGGAAGCCGGGCCGGGTGGTGGTCGGTTTCCCCGAGCTCGCGGAGAAAGTGCTCATGTGCAGCCGCGGGCTTGATGACCGCGTCATCGAGATAATGAAGTACTACCTCCTGACGGGAGCCGCCGCGGGAGGCGGCCAGGAGCAGGACAAGGATGTCACGCTGGCCTACCGGGGCGTGGAAGGGGACAAGCACCTCTTCCACATACTCGGCATCAAGGCGGGGGAGGTCGGGGTTGCCCGGCTCGCCGATCAATTCTACCAGAAGATCGCGTCGGACGTGGAAAGTCGTGTCCGGGAAGAGCCTTTCAGCGATTTCTGCGAGCCTCCCTGGGTGTCTCTGCGACGTGCCGCGGGAGGGGTGGGATGAAGCTCCGTTTCGTCATGCTCCTGGGGCTCTGCGGCGCGCTGGGTGTCGCGTGCCGGGGGTTTGCCGCCGGAGCGGGCGAAACCGACCTGCGCAGCATCGTGAATACGGGGCATACGGGCGCGGTGCGGGGTCTCGAGTACGACGAAAGACGCGACCTGCTTTTCAGCGCGGGAGACGACGGGACGGTGCGGATATGGGACGCTGCGGCCGGATCCCTCGCGCGCAAGCTCCAGGTGACGCAGCTCGGCGCGGAGCTGCTCGCCGTCAACCCGGTCGTGCCGCAGGTTGCCGTTGTCGTGACGGACGGCACGGGTTCGTATTACCTCTCCGTGTGGAACTGGGAGGAGGAGCGTCAGCTCTTCCGTGTCCCCCTCAAGGAAGAGCCCCTTTTCTGTCAGATACTCGTCCATGGGGAGCTTCATCGAATACGCCGAGTCCTCCTGGCAAAGTCTGAAAATACTGCGGGCGGAGGACGGCTCCGCGGTGCCGTTTCACCCCGAGGGATTCGGCATGGTGGGATTCGCGGAAATGTCGCGGTCGGAAAAGACCATCATGACATACCAGCTTTCAGGCCGGATCGACTATTGGGACCTCGAAACGGGACGGCAGACTCTTGACCTCCCTTCGGTGCCTTACCTGTCACGGATCCGCATTTCACGCGACCGGCGATACATCTTCGGGTCGACCGGCAGCGAGCTGGTCCTGGTAGACACGGTCACGGGGGCCGTCCGCAGCCGCACGAGTCTCATGGGTGCGATTTCCTTTGACATATCCCCGAACGGCGATGAGATCGCGTGCCTATCGGGCGCGGAGGGCAGGCTCGACCGCTGGAGCTTTGCCGGTGAGGCGCTCGCCCCGCTTCCCGGCCTTCCGCCGCTCCCCGCGGCGCCGTCTCTCCTGTGTTACGGTGCCGACACGCTCTTCATTGCGGATTCAGCGGGCGGCCTTCACTCCATCTCCCCGGGGGAGACGAGACAACCGGTTCACCTCCAACGTGCTTGCGCGGCTCGATGCAATAGATGCCGCGCCCGGTCTCGTTGCGGTCGGCGGGCCGGATTGGATTCGCGTTCTCAGCACCGACATTCTGGAAGATGCGCATTCCCCCGCCTCCATCAGGTCCCTTCTGGCTCAGAACCCTTTCCACGCGCCGGCGGGCCTGGCATTCCTGCCGACACAGCAGTTGCTTGCCTGGCGTGCCGACAGGCAGCCCCCGGCGCTTGCCCTTCTTGGGATCGCAGGCATGGACAGACCGGAAACCCAGGGGAGTCTTCAGCGGCCTGCCCACCGGTTTTCTTGCCCCGTTGAATGCCCTTCGGGTTACGGTGGATTCGCTTCTCGGCGTCGAAAGCGACGGCACGGTCCGGCAGACCGAAACCACTTCCGGCGCTTCGCGATTTGATCAGCGGATACCGGGGATTTTTGCGGCGGTCGCAGTCTCGCCGACAGAGCTGATTGCGGGAAGAAACTCCGCTGCGGCCCCCGGAGGATCGCTCCTGAGAGTGGACACCCGCACGCGGGAGACTGTCGCGATCAAGGACAGGAATGCCTTTACTTATGGGCTTCTTCTTGATGCGTCCGACGCCGGCGGAGCGCCGATCCTCTACTCCGTGGGCATCGATGCCTCAGGCGGCACCAACCTGATACGGCACGGCGGTCCGGGCTTCGAGCAGGAGACGCTGCTGGGAAGGGTGTCGGAGGAGGACCTGGATGTGAGCCTGGCGCTGGACCAGTCGACCCACGTGCTCTATGCCACTCTTGGTCATGACAGCGTCTCGGCGTGGGATGGGACGCAGATGAAGGAAATAGCCCTGCAGAACACCGCCCCGCGCAGGCTCGTCGCCCGGGCCGGGCAAGCTTTTCTCGCTCAACCGGGATTCGACCGTGAGCGTGCTCGATGGCGCGACCGGAGCGCGCCTGGCGGAAATCTCCTTGTTCGCGGACGGAGAATGGTGCGCGCTCCTCGAGGACGGCCGGTACGCCGCCTCCCTCGGAGGTGACGCGCACGTGAAGGTGTTTCAGAACGGATCCCCTGTCCAGGCGACCGAGGACTTCAGGCTGCGGACAGGGCGATGAGGGAGAGCGCCAGGTCGGCTCGGGCTAGTGGCGGAGTACGGCTGGGTGTGATTAGTACGGAGTACCGTTCTAATCGCCGACGCGGAGTACCGCTGGCGCGATTAGTCGTGTGAGGGGTTGGCCTTTATCTTCTTGATCGCCTCGGCCACTGCGCGGCTTATTTCTGCGGCATACTCGCGGTCATTCACGGCCCGGGCATAGACGCTGCCCATCAGAGATACACGGTAGGTCGGCTTCACGTTGTTCAGCGCGTACGCGGCCATGTCCAGCACGCAGTCCTGGCACCGGCAAATGTCGACTGCGGCCGCCATCTGCGTTTCCAGCTCGCTCAACACGGTGCGCTCCGCTTCGTTCACGAGGCTGTCGAAATCGTAGAGGTCCTTCAGTCCCATCTCAGAGCTCTCGAAATATCATACTCATGTCGCGCGTCTGCTGTCCAGCAAGGTGTCGGATCACTGGTACTGCTGCCCGCGCTCCAGGGGCTCGAATTTCGTGTATTGCTTGAGGAACGTGAGCTGAAGGTCATCGACAGGCCCGTTGCGCTGTTTTGCCACCGATATCTCGCGCACCGAGGATTTCAGGTCTTCCGTGTGGATGAAGATCACCACGTCCGCGTCCTGCTCGATGGAGCCCGATTCACGCAGGTCGGCAAGGGTCGGTTTCTTTCCCTCTGTTTCCCTGCGCACCTGGGAGAGAGCAATGACCGGGATATTGAGCTCCCGGGCAAGACCCTTCAGTGAGCGGGAAACCTCCGCGATCTGCTCGTGCCGGGGCAGGTCCCTGTTTTCAGACCCGATGAGAGTGATGTAGTCGACAAAGACCACCTTCACGCCCTGGTTGCTCTTCATCCTGCGGGCCTGGGCGCGCAGATCGAGGAGCTTCAGGTCGGGGGAGTCGCTGATGAACAGGGGTGCTTCGTAGAATCGGGAGCATGCGTCCGTGATCCTGTTGAAATCCGCCGGGCTCAGCATGCCGGTGCGCATTCTCTGCGAATCGAGACGGGCCTCCATGGAAAGCAGGCGCTGCATGATGGCCATGCTCGACATTTCGAGGGAAAAAAAGCCCACAGGGATCTTCTGCTTGATGGCCATGTTGGCCGCTATGGTGAGGGCGAATGCCGTCTTCCCCACTGAAGGCCGGGCGCCAATGACGATGAACTCGGAGTTTTGAAATCCCATGGTGAGCTTGTCGAGGTCGCTGAACCCCGAGGGGATGCCGGTGTACTCGGTCTTCGAATGATAGTGCCTCTCTATCGCTTCGAAGGTCTGTTTGACGACCTCCTTGGAGGTGAGGTAGGTGCCCGTCTGGTGCCGGTCGGAAATCTCGAATATCCGCTTTTCCGCCTCCTCCAGGATGACGCTGATCTGGGAGCCCTCATCGTGCGCCTGGGCTATTATCTCCTGGGAGACCCGGGCAAGGGTGCGCCGTATGCTCGCCGCCTGCACGATGCGCGCGTAGAACTCCACGTTCGCGCTTGTAGGAACCGCGGATGTGAGGCGGGAGATGTAGGCCGGCCCGCCGCAGAGCTCCAGGGTGCCCCGCGCGCGCAGCTCTTCCGTAAGTGTGATCAGATCGATCGAGAGCCCTCGATTGGAGAGCTCGATGACCGCTTCGTAGATCCTCTGGTGCGCACCTTTGTAGAAGTCCTCCGGGCGGACGAGATGGATGATCGCCGGCAGCGCCTCGGTGTCGATGAGAACGGCGCCGAGGGTGGCCACCTCCGCCTCGTCATTGTGGGAGGGAACCGCGTCCCTCAGGCCGGTTGACATGGCGCTGCTCACCGCACCCCCCTTCCCCTGCCGGAATTCCCCCTATGTCGCGTCAGGAGAGGCCGGGGTTTCCTGCTCGCCGGGCTTGGCATCCTTGTGCGCCGCGGCAGGCACGGATTCTGCGGCGGGGGCATCCTTCACCTGCTTCGCCCGCTGCTGCCGCGGCTTTGCCGGACCCGCTGATCCAGGCTGCGCGGCGCCTTCCACGACGAGCTTGATGATGGCTTCTTCCTTGTCATAGAGGCGGATGCGCACCTTGAACGTTCCCGTGCTCCTGATCGTGTGCTCGGGAATTTCGATGCGCTTCTTCTCGATCTGGTAGCCTCTCTTTTCCAGCTCCACTCCCACGTTCGTGTTGTTGATGGAGCCGAAGAGCTTGCCGTTTTCTCCGGCGGGCACGCTGAAGTGGATTTCCTCCGCCTCCAGGCGCTCCTTGAGGCTGGCTGCCTCGAGGCGTTTGCCTTCCTTCCGTTTCTCTATCGCGGCCCTCTTGTGTCCAAGCGCCGCGAGGAACTCCTTGGTGTGGGGGACCGCGATTTTCTTGGGGAGGAGATAGTTGCGGGCGTAGCCGTCCGCCACATCCTTGATGTCGCCTTCTTCACCAAGGCCGATCATGTCCTGATTCAGGATCACCTTCATCTGCAATGGCTCCTTTCGATTCAGCTTTCTTCAGTCGGCGCCGCGCTCCGGGGAACCCGGTACCGAATCCAGTTTTCAGACACCCCGAGAATGGGGACTGCCAGAATGACGAACAGGCCGGTGCGCGGCGACACGGCCATGCTCAGCAGCACCGCGATGAGCAGCAGCCAGAGGAGGCGCGGAATCCCATGCTTCTCGAAGAGAAAGCGCAGGATTGCCATGCCCTGCAGCCCGTACAGGAAGAGCAGCACGAGCCCCACATTCCACGCGGCGTATGCCCAGAACGAGATCCCGAAGGCCAGATCCAGAAGGATGAGGGCCCCCGAGAGTATGAGCGGCCACAGGTACCACCCCTCCAGGCGGAACGCGGCGAATCGGAATGTCTCGCGCACGCCGAAGATGGCCGACGTGCGCGCCGCCGAGGCCTGTCCCGCCCACCATGCGAGGGACAGCAGCATGACAACGTCCACCAGAAAGCTCCTCAGGAGAAACGCCAGCACGAGCTCCTGCAACTTTTCAGGGACCAGGAGGGAGGCGAACAGCGAACCTGCCACGACGTCCGCCGATGAAAAGACCTCTGAAAACATCCTGGCCATGTCGGCGAACAGGTTCGTCATGGACTGCTGGAACGGGGCATAGCCGGGCAGCAGAAGCGCGGCGGGGATGGCCGCGATTCCCGCCACAGCGGCAGCGGACAACAGCATCACCAGGGTCCGGGGCCGCCTCTGAAAAGGAACGTTCATCATCACCATCCCGAGGAACAGCACCAGCACGAACGCGATCTCCACCACGACCATTATGTCCGGCCCGACGGCTCCCCCTGACCGCACGAGCGGGAAGAGGCGGATTCCCAGAAAGACGACCAGGAAGACCCCCGAGGCAGCGAACAGACCCTGCATGCCCCTGCGAGATGCCACCACCTGCAGGGGGATCAGGAACAGCGGGATCATCCCCGTAAAGTACAGGAACAGAGAAGAGATGGTGAAGAGAACAGCCTCCAGCCAAAGCCCGCTCGTGGATCTCTGGTACATCTGCCCACCGTCGCGCTCACAGTGAGCCGTGAATCCTCACGACCCCTCTATGTGCGCTCTATCTCGCGACGTAGGGGAGGAGCGCGAGGCTGCGCGCGCGCTTGATGGCCCTTGCGAGCTCACGCTGGTGCTTGGCGCAGGTTCCCGTGATCCGACGCGGCATGATTTTGCCCCGCTCGGAGGTGAATCGTTTCAGAGCGCCCCCGTCCTTCCAGTCGATTGTCGCTTTCTTTATGCAGAACTTGCACACCTTTCTCTTGAAGAAAGTCTTGTGCCGGCCTCCTCTGCCCTGGTAGCCTCCGCGATCTCCCCGATCTCCGCGATCTCCCCGATCAGCACCGAAACCGCCTTCCCGCCTGAACCCGCCTTCCCGTCGAAACCCGCCCGGCCTGTCACCCTGTGGGCGGTCGCCCTGAGGACGGTCGCCCTGTGGACGGTCGCCCTGTGGACGATCGCCGTGCGGACGGTCTGAACCTGCCGGGGCCCCCTCAGGGGGTCGAGCCGGGGAATCGGGTGTATGGGGATTATCTGACATGCTCTTTATCCTCTCTCTTTCCTAGAATGGGATGTCGTCTTCGAAATTGTCCGGGGCAGGCGCTCCGCTCTCGGGGAAGTCCCCGCCGCCCGCGGTGGTCTTTGCTTCCGCTCCCTGTCCGCCGCCGCCCTGGCGGGAGCCTCCGCCGCTTCCGCCGCCAAGAAGCATCACGTTGGTGGCAAAGATCTCCACCTTGCTCCTGGCCTGGCCCTCCTGCTCCCAGCGGTTCTGTCGGAGCTGGCCCTCGATGCCCACCTGCTTGCCCTTGACCAGGTACTGGTTCAGAGATTCCGCGGTCTTTCCCCAGAGGACGATGTCGAAGAAGTGGGACTCGTCCACCCACTGGTCATCTTTCTTCCTTCTCTGGTTGATCGCGATGCTGAACTTGCTGACCGCGGAGCCATTGTTCGTGTACTTCAGCTCCGCGTTCCGCGTCAGCCTGCCCACGAGCACCACGTGATTGATGTCTGCCATACCGCCCTCCCGGAGGAAGCTAATTGTCCTGGCGGACGAACAGGTACTTCAGTATCTCTGGCCTGAGCTTGAGTGACTTGTTCAGCGCCCGAAGGGGCTCGGGGGCGCTCTCAATGATGTACAGGACATAGCGACCCCGGTCATTCTTGCGTACCGGGTACGCGAGGAGCCGGTCTCCCATGTCCTCTTCTTTTTTGATTGTGATCCCCGAGCTGTCGAATTCCTTCCTCAGGAACTCCCGCCCCGCCTGGTGCTGGGCTTCCTCGCTCGCGAAGATCACTACCGCTTCGTAGGTCTTCATCTGTCGTTCCTCCCTGTGGACGTACGACTCGCGCCGATGACGCGAGTAAAGAGGTAAAAGCCACGATAGCGGCCGGGAGGCTCCCTGTCAAGTGACCCTCGGATTACACCGATCATGGGAGTGTACAATGACCCGCAGAATCAACTACGAGGACGATATCTTCACGCTTGCGCTTCAGGTGCGCTGTCTCCAGGACACGTTGAAGCTCGAGGTCGACCCGGAGCTGTTCAAAGAGAGACTCCTGGGGGACATCGCGTGGATCGATGCCACGATCAGCCGCCTGTACCAGAGCCTCAAGGAGAGCTCGCTTTTCGTCAAGCGCCAGGAGCATCTCAAGGAGCTGCAGAAGCTCAAGCGCGCGTTTGCGGGGGCCCTGGATGCCCTGGTAGAGAAGCGCGCACCCTTTGCCGTCCACATCGTGGAGAAGAGTGGGGAACTGCGCGGCATACGGGATTCGCATCTGCGGGACATCGAGGAAATCAGGTCGATTCTGGCGGGAAAGGGCGCTCCTGAGGTGGAGCACATGGTGTCGACCGAGGAGCTCAAATTCCTCATGACCTCTGACGAGGAAGAGAACGAGGGAACGTAGGCACGGATGCCGAGAGCGAGCCCATAGGCACGGATGCCGAGGGCGAGCGAGTCCAGGGATGGACGAGAGCGAGCCCATAGGCACGGGCTCGCGGCGCGCCTTCGCGGGCACCTGCGCGGAGGCACTTGACCTTCCTCTCCCATCCTATGTACTGTACGGGCAGAATTCAGAGGCACGTCACTCGTGCGCTCAACGCAGAGCGCCGGATGGGGAGCGCCCGAACAGGCTTACGACAGGGGTGAGCAGGCATGTACGTTCTGGTTGATATTCTAGGCAAACAGTACAAGGTCGAGCAGGGAAGCGTCCTGAAGGTGGACCACCTTTCGCAGGAGAAGGGCGCCCAGGTGGAATTCCCCTCGGTCCTCATGGTATCCGATGGCGCAACTGCAAAAATCGGCAACCCGTACCTCTCCGGCGTGACCGTGCGGGCGGTGGTCGAGGACCACGGGAAAGCGCGCAAGCTCGTGTTCGGCAAGTACAAGAAGAAGAAGAACTACCGGCGGCGGTACGGTCATCGCCAGCAG
Organism: uncultured Spirochaetota bacterium; assembly: GCA_963734545.1. GTDB lineage: Bacteria > Spirochaetota > Spirochaetia > SZUA-6 > Fen-1364 > Fen-1364. The sequence continues at coordinate 270,626 of CAVTHO010000007.1, forward strand.
TACTCTCTCATCAAGGTAGAGGGCATCAACGGCGTCGGCTGATACTCCTGTCGTACGCATCTTCCTTGCCGTGTCGCCCGACGGTCTCCTGCGCCGCCTCGAGGCGGAGGGACACGCAGGCGTCAAGGCCGCGGGAGGCAACATCGCGTGCGCGGCCGTTTCCATGCTTCTGCGGACTGCGGGTCGCGTCTGCGCACAGCGGGGATTGGCGGTGGAGGGCGGAGCGGAGAGTCCGGGTGAGATGAGACTGGTCGTGCCCCCCGGAGCGGATGCCGATACAGGGTGGCTTCGGGGAGTGACGGATTTTCTTTTGAGAGGCGTAAATGATCTGAAGGACGAATTCCCGAAAGAGATCGTCCTTCGGGTGGAAATGACGGAGGGATGAAGTGGGACGCAAGAAAGGCGGCGCCGCGAAGAATGGCCGTGATTCGCAGTCGAAGAGACTGGGGATCAAGAGGTACGCGGGCCAGGCGGTCCGAGCGGGGACCATCATAGTCCGCCAGAGGGGGACCAAGTTCCACCCGGGCGAACGCGTGGGGAGGGGCCGCGACGACACCCTGTTCGCGCTCGTGGACGGAAATGTTGTCTTCCATAGCAGGAAGGGAAGGAATTTCGTCGCCATCCAGCCTACGCAGAACTGAGACCTCGTGAACGGCTTCGTGGATGAGACAACGATCGTCGTCTCGTCCGGCAAGGGGGGCGACGGGGCCGTGTCCTTCCGAAGGGAGAAGTACGTGCCGCGCGGCGGTCCCGACGGAGGAGACGGCGGCAAGGGCGGCGACGTAATCTTTATCGTAAAATCCAACCTGAAAACCCTTTCCCATCTCAAGCTCAGGCGGATCTTCAAGGCAGCGGACGGCGGCCGCGGCGCCGGGCAGAAGATGCATGGGAAGGATGGCAAGGACGCTCTCATCCCCGTGCCTCCCGGCACGGTGCTCCGCGATCCCGAGACAGGGGATTCTCTTGCTGATCTGACGGGAGTGACCGAGCAGTTCGTCTTCCTGCGGGGCGGCCGCGGAGGAAAGGGAAACTCCCACTACGCGACACCGGTGAACCAGGCGCCCCGCTATGCCCAGAAGGGCGGAGAGGGCAACACGCGCGAGCTGAAGGCCGAGCTGCATCTCATAGCGGACATCGGCCTCGTGGGCCAGCCGAACGCCGGGAAATCGACCCTTCTCTCGATTCTCACGAATGCCCACCCCCTGATCGCCGACTATCCTTTCACCACGAAATCGCCGAATCTCGGCCTGCTGCGACTGCCGGAGCGGGACGTGATCCTGGCCGACATCCCCGGTATCGTGGAGGGGGCTTCGCAGGGCAAGGGGCTCGGCCTCCGTTTTCTCCGGCACATCGAGCGCTGCGCCGCGCTGCTGTACCTCGTCGACTTGTCCGGGGAAGAGTGCCCGGCAACGGTGCGCGTCCTGCAGGAGGAGCTTGCTTCCTACGCGGCCGTTCTCTCGGCCCGGCCGCGCCTTCTCGTGGGAACAAAGCTCGACCTGCCCCGGGCCCCGCAGGGCCTCGCGGATCTGCAGTCCGCCTTTCCGGAAGACCGCATCCTTGCGATTTCCTCCTTCTCCCGCGAGGGGGTCAGCGAGCTGAAGAAGGCAATCCTCGGCCTCGTGGGCGCGGCCGGGGCAGCGGTCGGGGGCAACGGACGGGGAGGAGAGGGACAATGAAGGCCGTTGTCCTGGGAGGCACATTCAATCCCGTGCACTATGGCCACCTTTTTGTCGCGGAAGAAGTGCGCACCGCGCTGGGATATGACACGGTCATTTTCGTTCCGGCCAACCAGCCCGTGCACAAGGACCGGGCGCCCATACTCGTGCCGGAGCACCGGCTTGCCATGCTCCGTCTTGCGGTCCGGGACCACGACGAGTTCATCGTGGATGCAGGCGACATCGAACGCGGCGGGCCCTCCTATTCGATCGACACGGTCGCGGATCTCATCCCCCGGTACGGCATCGTGGGGAAACCCGGGTTTGTCATCGGGGATGATCTCGTGGCGGGCTTTCCCACCTGGAAGAACGTGGAACGGCTCGTGGAGATAGTCGATCTCGTGGTGGCCAGGAGAACGCTGGCGGGGCCCGTGCAGCTCGCGCATCCGCACCGCATCGTCACGAACACGGTTCTCCCCATCTCCTCGTCGGAGATACGGCGGAGACTGGGCGAGGGCAGGACCGTGAAGTACCTCCTTCCCGACCCGGTGCTCGCCTATATCAGGGACAACAAGCTGTATGGACGATAGAAACGTCTGGCGATCGAGGGCTTCTGCGCTCGTGGAAGCGAGTCTCTCGAAGGCGAGGCTCAGCCATTCCCGCGAAGTGGCGCGTCTGGCGAGCGAGCTGTGCGACAGGTTCCACGCGGATGAAGAGAAAGGCTACATCGCCGGAATGGCGCACGACCTTGCCCGTGAGCTGGACCCGGCCGAAATCTTCCTCCTTGCGGAGACGGATGGGCTGCCTCTGAGCGAATGGGAGCGGGCAAATCCGCTGCTCCTGCACGGCCGCGCCGCCGCGGCCATCCTCAGCAAGCATACAGGCTACAATGACCGGGAGACCCTTCAGGCCATCCGCGACCACGTGACAGGACGCGGGGCCATGGGCCCCATCTCCAAGATCGTGTTCGTCGCCGATTTTCTGGAGCCGACACGGGATTTCGTCTCCCCGGAGTTTCGCCGGCGGTCTCTCGGCCTCAGCCTCGACGAGATGACGCTCGCGGTTCTCGAGCGCAAGATCCACTACGTGCGCGCCGAGTCGCGGGAGATCGCCCCGGACGCGCAGGCGCTGCATGCGGAGCTCACGTCCCATGCTTGACAGGCGCAGCCGCAGAGCGGACAGGAGCATCATCCTTCTCGTGCTGATCGTCGTGATCATCGCGGCCACCGGACTCTATGCCTATGTTCAGCTGCGGGTGGATCAGATTACCGAGGCGCTCAAGAAAAAGCTCCCTCTCGCTACGCTCTTCGTGATATCCGACGGGGACAAGCCCCTCTTTTTCGAGGTATTCTTCTACAACCCCGATACGCGCAAAGGATCGCTTTTCTACGTGCCGACGAATCTCGGCGGCGTGATCGCCGACATCAACAAGGTGGACGGGCTGGACGTGCTGTACCGCCGATCCAACCCCGCCCCGCTCGCGCGGAAGATCGAGAGCCTGATGGGCGTTTCCCTGCAGACGGTCATCGACATCAGCAGGGAAGACGTGGGAAAGGTGGTCGATCTGATCGGGGGCGTGGACGTGTTCATTCCCAACCCCGTGGATTTCACGCAGGAGGGAAAGCGCATTCTCCTCCCCTCGGGGAGCGTGACGCTGGACGGCGACAAGGCCCTGGATTTCATCAGCTACCAGGATCCCCTGGAGTCCGACACGGAAAGGATCGGCCGCAGGCAGAAGTTCCTCCAGGCCCTGCTGAAGGGGCTCGGAGAGAACAACGTGTTCCTCATGCAGCGGGCACCCTTCAGAGTGCTGCGCGGGCTCCTGCGCACCAACCTTCCCCCGCGCGCGCTCGGCGCATTCGTCACCGAAATGGGCCGCTTCGATTCGGAGCGGATGGTGCTGCAGCGAGTCCTGGGCACCACCCGCTCGGTCGACGGCCGCGATCTGCTGTTCCCTCACCAGGAAGGGGAGCTGTTCAAGCAGGCCGTGAAGCAGACCCTCGCGGCCAACGCGTCGAACGAGTTCATCCCGCCCGACTCGCTCTCCATCACCGTGGAGGTGCTCAACGGGACGAAAACCCCCGGGCTGGCCACCCGGGCGCGAGACCTCTTTCAAAGCTATGACCTGGAGGTCATGGCGCCCAACAACGCCGACAACGACCAGTACCTGAACACGGTGGTGCTGGACAGGAAGGGCAACCTGGACAACGCGCGCAAGGTGGCGGATATACTCCACTGCTCGAGGATCTTTTCGAAACCTGACCCGCAGATGGACCAGGCGGTGGACGTGACGGTGATTCTCGGCAAGGATTTCGATGGCAGATATGTCAAGTAGAAGGGATGCGGCGCTGGCCGCCGCCCGTCTTATCGAGGATCACAAGGGCGAAGACACGGTGGTGCTGGACATCAGCGGCGTTTCCACGATCGCCGACTTTTTCATCATTTCCACCGCGCGCAGCGCCGCGCACCTCACCGGTCTGCTCCGCGAGCTCACCGTGTTCTTCCATGAACGAAACGTTCTCCCATTGAACAGACACAAGGGCAGGGAGGAAAAAGGGTGGCTGCTGCTGGATTGCGGGGACTTTGTCATACATCTGATGGAGAAGGAACAGCGGGCTTTTTACGACCTTGAGCGGCTGTGGTTCAAGGCCGAGCGGGTTACTTACTGATCGAAGTCTTCGTAGTCGAGATCCTCGTCGATATCGTATTCATCCTCGTCGAGGTAGTCTTCTTCTGCCTCCTCTTCTTCTTCGTCCTCTTCCTCGTCGAGATCTTCTTCCTCTTCTTCCTCCTCTTCTTCCTCGTCCTCTTCGAACTCCTCGTCGAGGTCCTCGTCGAACTCTTCTTCCTCTTCGCTGATCTCTTCTTCGTCGTAGTCTTCCTCGAGATCGTCCTCGTAGTCGTCGAAATCGTCGTCGAGGTTTTCCTGATCGTCATCCGCTCCTACGCTCTCGTCCTCGCCCTTTCCCTTGCCTTTTGCAAGGGAGTAGCCGAGCGCGGGATAGATCTGCCTGCCGATGTTTTCGTTGAATTCCATCATGGTACACTCCGCTTCAGCCCGTGAAGTATGGAACCTAGCTGAATCTACGTCCAGATTTTACGAATTGTCAACTAGTTTTTTCGGGTGTTCCGCGGACTGCGGTTCCTGCATTCCCAGGAAGACGGTGAGCCTTCCAAAAGGGCCCCGGACGGCGCGGCTGAACGATACGGCAAGGTCCGGAACGAGGCTCTGCAGCTGACGGGCGGCGATGACCGCCGGCGGTGTGATGTCGCAGCGCACCTGCCTGTCGAAGAGCAGGGTGATTGCCCGCCCGGTGATCTGGTTGGTCAGCTCGCCGAGCGCCGCCATGTGGATTTCGCTGAATCTGTCCGTCACCGCGATGCGGAGACCGCCTGTCATCGCGCGCAGAATGAACGAGGCGCTGGGCGTGTCGGTGCGCAGCATGAAGATGCCTTTCAGATCCCCCGTGATTCCCACGCTGGTAATGACGTGGTCCTCTGCGGCGGGCTCCTCCTCGGCGCCTACCTTGTCGATGGTGATTCCCGTGTCCGCGAAGACCTGTCGGATGGCCTCGATGAACACCTCGAGGATCTTCTGCTCCACTTCCCGAGTATAGGAACGCCCGGAAGGGCTGTCAAATCCGGCGCCTGATCGTCTGGCGGTGAATTCAGGCCCCTTGCGACAAATCCTGCCGTCTGCTACTATAAATAGATGCGGATTCGCCAGGCGGAGGCCACTCATGGAAATCACGGACATTCGCATCAAGAGGGTCGAATCTGACAACAAGCTGAAGGCCTATGTCACCATAACCTTCGACAACTGTTTTGTCGTTCACAACTTGAAGATTATCCTGGGTCAGTTCGGAAGATTCGTGGCGATGCCCAGCAGAAAGACGAGGGACGGAGAGTTCAAGGATATCGCCCATCCGATCAATTCAGAATTCCGCAGGAAGATACAGGCCCGCATCCTGGAGGAGTTTGACAAAGGGGCGGGAGAATTGCATATTTCCGGGCAGGACGATGACGAGTCCACGCAGCAGGCCGACCCGGGGGAGGGCGATTCGCTCGACGGAGATCGCGGCACCCCGTGAGGTCCCGCGGCATTCGTTGGGACGTCGGCAAGCGGTAAGCCACCGGAATTTGGATCCGGCATTCGCAGGTTCGAATCCTGCCGTCCCAGGATGAGCTGACCGCGGTCACGGATGTCACGGGGGACAGTGACCGCGGACACCGCACGGACTACCGTGCAAAGGTACATGGATTTCACACACGAAGGAGTTTCTTGGGTATGGAAGCAAAGAGACTGAATGTCGAATCGCGGCAGAGCGGAGGCAAGAGCGTGGCAGGCCGTCTGCGGGGCACCGGCAAGATCCCCGCCGTCATATACGGACACACGGTTCCCACCTCCATCACCGTGGACGCGCGCGAATTCCGCAACGCGTTCAAGAGAATAACGGAGAATGCCATCGTCGAGCTGCACCTGGGAGGTGCCGTGCACGAAGTGCTGGTGAAGGACTACCAGAGGGACAACCTCACCGGCCAGATCCTGCACGTGGACTTCTACGAGTTCGAGAAGGGCAAGGCGCTTCGCACGCGCGTTCCCATCCGTCTGATCGGCAACCCGGTCGGCGTAAAAGAGGGCGGCATCCTGGAAAGCCTGCTGCACTCTCTCGACGTGGAGTGTCTGCCGAAGGACCTGCCGGAAGAGATCACGCTGGACGTCAATGAGCTCGGACTTGACCGCGCCATGCACGTGAGGGACCTCACGCTGCCGGAGGGCGTGCGCTCTCTGCAGACGCCGGACCAGGTGGTGTGTCTCGTCGCTCACCGCAAGGCGGAGGAGGAAGTGGCTCCCGCAGCCGTGGAGGGAGAGGTCCCCGCGGAAGGCGAGGAGGCTGCCGAAGGCGCCGAGAAGGCGGAAGAGACCGAGGAAAAAGAGGAATAGTACCTGGCCCTCGTTGTCGTCGGTCTCGGCAATCCGGGGGCGCGCTACTCCGGCACCCGGCACAATGTGGGCTACATGGTCGTGGACGCCCTGGCGCGCCGCCTGGGCGTCTCATTCAAGAAGAAGATCTTCCGTTCATATTCCGCAGGGAAAGGAACGCACGAAGGGCGGAGCGTGCACCTCGTGAAGCCGCTCAGCTTCATGAACAACTCGGGCAGGGCAGTGCGGGAGGCCCTGCGGGAGACACGCAGCGCCCCTTCGGAGATGCTCGTGGTATGCGATTCGCTCGATCTTTCCCCCGGCTCGGTCCGGCTCAAGCTGAAAGGCTCATCGGGCGGCCAAAAGGGCCTGCAGTCCATCATTCAGTCCCTCGGCACGGAGGACTTCATGCGTCTTTCGATCGGCATCGGAAGACCCGGGCACAAGGGGGAGGTCATCGCCCACGTCCTCGGTTCGCCGCGCCGCCATGAAGAGGAGCTCATCGCTTCTGCCGTGGAAAAGGCGGCCGGGGCTGCGCTCATGCTGCTCACGGAGGGTCCGGCGCGTGTCATGAACGAAGTGAACAGGAAAGAGCCTCCCTCATGAGAGCATTGGAGGATTCAGTAGGCGCCGCGCTTTCTGAAACGTCCATCATGCCGGGCAGCACACTGCTCATCGCCGTCTCCGGCGGTCCGGATTCCACCGCCCTCCTGCGTGCGCTCGCCGCCCTGCGGGAGGAACGCGGATTGAACCTGGCTGCCTGCATCGTTGACCATGGCATCAGGGCAGAGCGCGAGAACGAGGCGGATATCGCATTCGTTGTTACGCTTTGCGCTGCGCATGCCGTCAAGCTGAGCGTGGCCCGCATACCATGGGGGGAGTGCGCCGACCGGGCCAGGGCGGCAGGCCGCAGCCTCGAGGAAATGGCGCGTGAAATGCGTCACCGGCTGCTCAGGGAAGCGGCAGCAGCCGTGGGCGCACGCGATATCGCCATGGGCCACACGCAGGATGACGTGGTGGAAACGCTCCTGATGAGGGTGCTCCAGGGCTCTGATCCTGATGGACTCAGGGGAATTCCCATGCGAAGAGGTCCTTATATCAGGCCCCTTCTGCGCTGCACGCGGGAGCAGGTCGTGGAATACCTGGCGTCTCTCGGACAGGCCTGGCGCGATGATCCGACGAACCTTGACACGGGATTCTTTCGCAACCGGGTACGCCACGTCCTGGTGCCCGTCCTGAGGAAAGAGTTTCCGGGCTATGTGACCGGTTTGCTGAGTCTCTCGAGGAAGCTTGCCCATGCGGGCGATCTCGCAAGAAAACAGGCCTCACTTCTGCCCTGGAGCAGCGAAGGGGCCGGCTTTTCGATTGCCGCCGAAACCTTTTTCGCCGCTCCCATTGCCGCACGCGCCGCATCCCTGCTGCTGCTCTACGATCGCTTCCGGGGACCTGACTCTCCCCGCCGGCTTCCGTGGCGTTTTCTTGCTCCCGCCCTGGAACAAAGGGGAATTCCCGCCCGGGGTTGGATCCTGAAAGGTCATGGGGCGGGCTTGTCCCTCCGTTCCGGAAGGCTGTCATGGGGACCCTGTATTGCCAGCCAAGGCAAAAAGGGCTACTTTATCCTTGTCTCCGGAGTCGAGGACATCGCTATTCGGGGGACAGGGATACGCGTGCAGTTTGCCCGCGGCCCCCGCGGGGCGGGCAAGTGCGATGGAGGATTGCCCATCTTCCTGAGGGAGGTGGATCCTCCCATCGTTCTCAGGTCAAAAAGGAAGGGAGACGAAATCCTTCTCGAGAGCGGCGCTGCTTCAGTGAAAGAATTGCTGGCCGGGTGGAAAGTTCCTGGACCGGACAGGAGCAGGGTGCCGCTTCTGGCGGATCGAAAAGGCGTGCTGGCGGTCCTGGGCGGCGCGCTGGGATATCGCACCCGGGCACGGGCGGGCGCTCTCGCGGGAGACTCCGAGGACGCGGACCGCATCGAGGTACGAACAGTCATTCATATGGAAGAGGGACGTGAGCAACAACAACGATAACGGCGACAACAAGGGACCCGATCCTCGGATCCCGCGCTTCAATTTCAACAACCGGATAGCACTCATATCCCTGCTGATCCTGGTCTCTTTCTTCGTGTTCTTCTTTGTCTACAATGATCGGACGGGCACGTCGGAGCTCTCCTATTCCGCCTTTCAGACCTACATGTCCGAAGGCCAGATAGACAGCGTCAAAATCATCGACCAGTACGAGATCCAGGGGACTTTCAAGGCGAAGTCCGGCGACCTGAGCTTCTTCAAGACCACCATTCCCTACCCCGATCCCGATCTCATGAAAACCTTGCGGGACAGGGGGGTGAAGGTCTCCGGCGGCGCCCGGGCGGTTTCCCCGCTCGCGGTGCTCATCCAGTTCCTTCCCTGGGTCATCGGCTTCTTCTTCATCTGGTTCATGTTCCGTCAGGTGCAGGGCAACGGGAACAAGGCCTTTTCCTTCGGCAAGAGCCGGGCAAAACGGTACCTGGATTCCAACAAGCGCATCTCGTTCGTCGACGTGGCAGGCCAGGACGAGGCCAAGTACGAGCTGCAGGAAGTGGTGGAGTTCCTGAAAAGCCCGCAGAAGTTCTCACGGCTCGGCGCCAAGATTCCCAAGGGGGTTCTCCTCGTCGGAATGCCCGGGACCGGCAAGACCCTCCTGGCAAAGGCCATTGCGGGCGAGGCAAACGTTGCTTTCTTCCATATGTCCGGCTCGGACTTTGTCGAGATGTTCGTGGGTGTGGGAGCCAGCAGGGTGCGGGACTTGTTCGAGCAGGGCAGACGCCACGCGCCCTGTATCCTTTTCATCGATGAGCTGGATGCGGTGGGCCGCACACGCGGCGCGGGCTACGGCGGCGGGCACGACGAGCGCGAGCAGACCTTGAACCAGATGCTCGTGGAAATGGACGGGTTCGACACAAAGGATGGTGTCATCATCCTGGCAGCGACAAACCGCCCCGACGTCCTTGACCCCGCGCTTCTGCGCCCGGGGCGCTTTGACCGGCAGGTGGTCGTGGACATGCCGGACATCCGGGAGAGGGAGCTGATTCTTCGCCTCCACGCGAAGAAACTGCCCCTTGCGGAAAACGTCGACCTGGCGCGTCTGGCCCGTGCGACACCCGGTTCCTCCGGGGCGGACCTTGCGAACCTCGTGAACGAGGCGGCGCTCTTTGCCGGCCGGAAGAGCAAGGACCGCGTGGACATGGACGACTTCGAAGAGGCGCGTGACAAGACTCTCATGGGGGTGGCGCGCAAGAGCAAGGTCATTCCCCCCAAAGAGAAGCAGATGGTTTCTTACCACGAGGCGGGACACGGCCTGCTGCACTACTTTCTGAAGAACGCGGACCCCCTGCACAAGATCACGATCATTCCCCACGGCCGTGCGCTCGGAGTCGCCTTCTCCCTGCCGGAGGACGACGCATACTCACGGAACAAAGGGTGGCTTCTGGACAGGATTACAATCGCCATGGGCGGATACGCGGCGGAAAAGCTCATGCTGAATGAGACGACCACGGGCGCGCAGAACGACCTGGAGCAGGCGACGGAGCTGGCGCGAAGAATGGTCTGCGAATGGGGCATGAGCGATGTCCTGGGACCCATTGCGTATGGGCAGAAGGACGAGCCGATCTTTCTGGGCAAGGAGATCGCGCGGCACAAGGATTACTCGGAGGAGACGGCACGCGCCATCGACACCGAAATCAAGAAGATCGTCGAAGCCTGCCTGGCGGAGGCCGAGCGTATTCTCGGAGAGCAGAAAGAGAAGCTGAAGCTCCTTGCCGTGACCCTGCTGTCCAGAGAGAATCTCGACGACGACGAGATTCGGACGCTGCTCGATCTGCCGCCTCGCAAGCGGGGGGAGTTCGAGCCGGCCGGCATTGCCGCTTCCGCGGCGACTTCGGAAAAGGAACCGCGGTAGCTGACGGTCATTCCATGCCGATATTCAGGAAAGAGTGAAAAGGCCTTCGATTTTCTTCATTATCTTATCTGCCCTCTCATTCCTCTCTCCTGGCAGGGTACCGCTCTTTGCCCAGATGATCGGGCGGGAAGAAGCCGCCCGGAACCAGGCGGACGCATTCCTGGTGCAGGCGGCACTTGCCCTCGGGTCCGGATCATCCACCCAGGCCCGCCCGCTGGTCGATTCCGCCCTCGAGCTCGCTCCAGACTATTCAGAGGCCCTCTACCTCCGCGCCCGCCTGGAGCTGGCGGATCGCGGCTCGACTCTACCCGCCATCGCGGATCTCCGCGCGGCGTTGAAGCAGGCAACATGGAAATCGACGGATCCCGATGCTGCCGAGCAGACTCTCGGAGAAGCCCTCTTGCACGCGGGAAGGCCGTCGGAAGCGCGGCCGCTCCTTGAGCGTCTTGTCTCGGTCCATCCGGAAGATCCTCGCAACACCCTCCTGCTGGCCCGGACATTCGCGAAGTCCGGAGACGCGGTCCGGGAACAGAGGGTGCTTTCCGATGCCGCGGTGCGTTTTCCCCTGGAGGACGATTTTCGGCTGCTCTCAGCCGCACTTTTCGAACGGCAGGGAAGGACCGCGGCGGCCCGCAATATCGTCGCCATCGGCCTGAAAGTGCATCCGGAGAGTCTGCCCCTGCTGCTCGCTGCGGCGCGGCTCGAACGTGCCGGCAGGGCCAGGATAACCTCTGTGGATCTTTATCTGGACAAGGGCGGCAGTGACCCGCTTGGACCCGTTCTTGCGCTGGAATCCGCGCCCCGTGATCGTCAGAAGTATCTCGATCTTTTCCTGACCCTGGGAGGGCTCGCCCGCCAGGACCTGGTGGATCGCGTTTCGGCAGTGGTGCGCGGCAGCAAGGACCTTGCGAGCTCCCTGCAGAGCGCCCTGTCCCAGTACACGGGCACGCGTGACCTCGACGCCGACGGGGACGGATACTGGGAGGACCGGTGGACGTTCGACAAGGGCGTCGTGACTGATTGGGTACATGAGCCCGCCCAGGACGGCGTTGCCCAGTACTCGGCCCGGTTCGCGAAGGGCACGCCGGTCACCTTCACCTATGCCGCGGGATCGAATGTGAAGGTCACTTTGAGCTTCAGCCAGTACCCCTTCATCGAATCGGCGTCCGCGAAGCCGGCGCAGATCGCACCGAGTACGGTGCGCGCGCCGCAAGCCGCGTCGAGTATGCTGCGCGCGGGCGGCACGTACTTCATTGTGCCTTACACGCTTCAGTGCCCCTTTCTCCGGCCCGGAACGGCCGGCGCGCCGGGGCTTGCCCCGCGAATCGCGGCCAGGATCCAGACGCCCACGCTCGAGCAGCTGGAGAAGGGCGCATATCGGAAAGAGGAATATTCGCAGGACGGCGTCACACTGCTCCGGCGGAGCGAGCTCTCCCGCGGGCAGAATGTGTACGTGGAGGAAGACACGGACGGGGACGGTCGGGTCGATCACAGGGTATGGTACCTGAACGGGCTGCCTGCGCGCGGCGAGCGGTCCCCTACCGGGGATGGGGTCTTCCCGATCAAAGAGATATGGCGCGCCGGAAACCTCGTGAGGGAGACGGTCGTGGGCTTCAGATACAGCGAGGCAGCGAGATGAGACGCCTTCTGGCGCTTTCCGCACTTTCCGTGATCCTGGTCGTTTCCTGCGCCACCGCGCCGCAATCACCTGAGCCTGTTCCCCTGCCCGCGGCCAAGCTGAAAGAGGTCCAGGACCTTTTCACGGCAGGGTCATACCTCCAGGGCATCGGCGAAATAGATACCCTGCGTCGTGAGCGGGCCGACATCTCCGGTTCCGAGCTCGACTCCCTGGAGGCGCAGGCCATTGAATCGCTTTCCGCCGCATTCAAGAAAGCGGTAGACAGCAAGAGCTACGACGATGCATTACGCCTGTTCGACTCTGTCCAGGCACTCGGCAAATCCGAGGCAGCCGGGACCCTGACCAGGAAGTCGCTTCTGGAGAAGCTCGCCGCTTCCCAGGATGCCTCCGGTGATCAGGTTCTCGCTCTGCTGACGCGGATCCGCATTCTGTCGGCCGCGGAGCCGGCCGAGGCGGATTTCAAGGCGGCGCTGACCGCCGCTGAAGCGCTGAACAATCGCGCCGCTATCCGGTCCCTCGCTGCAACCATGAAGACACGGGGCCTCGCATTGCCGGATTCGGCCGCCGGGATCGCCGCCACGGCGCCCTCGTTCCCGAAAATGATCACCGGCACGGTCACCATTCTCGTGAACAGGGGCATCAAGGTGGAGAACGGGGTGGGGTACCCCGATCGGGTCATCGGGAGCGGCTTCTTCATCGACAAGCGCGGGTATATCCTGACAAATCACCACGTAATTGAAAGCGAAGTGGATCCCAAATACGAGGGTTATTCCCGCCTGTACATCCGACTCTCGGAGAGTCCCGCGGGAGAGAGGATCCCCGCGAAGGTAGTCGGCTACGACAAGATCTTCGACCTTGCCTTGATAAAGGCGGAAGTGACACCTGAATACACGTTCAGCGGCTCGTTCGATCAGACCGTCGCCCCGGGGGACAGGATCTTCGCCATCGGCTCTCCCGCGGGACTGGAAAAAACCATTACCGCGGGCATCATCTCCGCCATGGGACGCCGGCTCCTCCAGGTGGGAGACAGCATGCAGGTCGATGTGCCCCTGAACCCGGGGAACAGCGGCGGCCCGCTGCTCGACGAAAAGGGGGATCTGATCGGGATCTGCTTCGCCGGACTCCAGCAATTTGCGGGGCTGAATTTCGCCATCCCGTACACGTGGGTCGAAAAAGCGCTTCCCGCGCTGTATCGGGGGGGCCAGGCAATTCATTCCTGGCTGGGAATGGCCGTGGCGGAAACCGACAAGGGCCTCGAGGTTGTCTACACGGTGCCGAGCGAACCGGCCGCATTGGCAGGTCTCCGACCGGGCGATGTCCTCGAGGCGGTGGACGGCGTTTCCTATACGAAGCTGCAGGACGCGCAGGAGGCGATCCTCCGGCATACTCCGCCTTCGCTCATCCACGTGACCATCCGCAGGGGCGAGGCCCGAATCCAGGCGCTCGTATGCCTCACCCAGCGGCCCGACGATCCTATCCAGGTCGCTCTCAAGCGAGACGCGCGGGACAAGGTCCTGTACCCGCTGTTCGGCATGCAGCTTGAAAAGACGGGAAGCTTCTTCTGGCGGGACAACTACGTGGTGAGGCGCGTCACCAAAGGCTCCGTCGCGGATGAGTCGGGAATCTCAGTGGACGATCCGTTGGCCATCCAGGATTGGCGGGTGGACACCGACAAGGGCTACGCGATCCTGCAGGTGGTGATCAAGAAGAAGAGAGCCGGATTCATCGAAAGCGCCATCCAGATCGCGACCTACCTCGAAACGGAAAATTTTCTGTAGACCTGTCGCTCCTGGCGACGTTGGATGTCGAAGCCGGCCGAGGCCATGGGCTCCCGCCGCGCTCGCGCGGCTGCCGCCCTACGGATGGCCGACGGGCCGGCTGCAGGGCGGCGTCGCCGGGCGCGACATCCTCAGCGCTTTCTTTTTCGCAGCGTGACTTCGTTGCCCGCCTCGTTGTACGACACTTCGTCGAAATAGATCTTGGTGAGAAAAATGCCCCTGCCATTGAAGGCCAGAAGGTTCTCCGGGGCCACGGCGGGGAGCTTTCTCCAGTCGAACCCTTCGCCCTCGTCTCGAATAGTGATCTCGAACAGGTCGGCAGCCAGCCGGGACGTGACGGTCACCTTCCGACCCGCAGCATCACTCAGCCTGCCGCGCTCCTCGACCAGCTCCGCGAGCCGCCCTTCCTCGATTGCCGCGTTTTTCTCCTCGAAGCTGATGCCGAGATTGCCGTGCTCCAGCGCGTTGGTGATCATTTCCTCGATGCCGACCTTGATATTCAGGATCTCGTCTTCGGGCATCAGGCGGGGCAGCTGCAGCGTGATCTGGTTGATGACGGGGAAGTAGGGTGAGTCAGACCGGGGGATGACGAATTTCTTCGTCTCCTCGAGAAGGAAAGGCGAAAAGAGCGTTGATCTCGCCGCCTCGAGCCGGAAGTTCACCACTTTCCGGATCTCCTCGATGAGCTCGCGCACGTTGAAGGGCTTCTTGAAGAAGTTTGTGGCGCCGCCGCGAAGCGCCTTCAGAAGCATTTCCTCGTTGCCTTGGCCGGTCATGAGGATGACCGTGGCGTTTCGGTCGATCAGCTTGATCTCGTTCAGAAGGGTGAGGCCGTCCATCTTCGGCATCATGATGTCGGACACCACCACGAGAGGGGAGTGAGATTTGAAGAGCTCGACGGCCTTCTCGCCGTCTCCCGCCTGGACGGGGTCGAACCCTTCCCTGTCCAGGAGGTGAGACAGGAGGGACCGGAGCGCTTCCTGGTCGTCCACCACAAGAATTCTCGGCCTGGCCCCGCTGCTCACGGCGGAAAGGCTACGACCGGCTCCACTGATTGTCAAGCTGAGCTGGCTTCTCCGCAGGGCCTCCGCGGAAGGGCTGCGTCGGCCTGTCGGCCATACGGGAGTACCCGTTCGGCGAGTACGCCGTCCCTGGCAGGGGCCGACCTCGCCGTCCATGCCTTTGGTCGGCCTGTCGGCCATACGGGAGTACCCGTTCGGCGCGAACGCCGTCCGTGGCCTCGGCGTCCATTGATGAAAGAACGTGCATTGGATATACTGCGCGAGTAGTAGTCGCCATTGGAAACTCAACGCCTCAGAAACTTCTGCATCATCGCCCATATCGACCATGGCAAGTCCACGCTGGCGGACCGCTTCATCCAGCGCGCGCGCCTGGTATCCGACCGGGATTTCCACGACCAGATCCTCGACAACATGGACATCGAACGCGAGCGCGGCATCACCATCAAGAGCCAGGCGGTTGCGATTCCCTACAAGTCGAAAGACGGGAACGAGTACATGCTGAACCTGGTGGACACTCCGGGACATGTCGACTTTTCCTATGAGGTGTCCAGGTCGATCTCCGCCTGTGAGGGGGCCGTGCTGCTGATCGATGCCAGCCAGGGCGTCGAGGCCCAGACCCTCGCGAACATGTACATGGCCATCGAGCACAATCTCGAGATCATCCCGGTGATCAACAAGATCGATCTGCCCAGCGCCGACATCGAAGGGGTGAAGAAGCAGATCAATCACGACCTGGGCCTCGATCCGGACGGCGCGCTGCTCGTGTCAGGGAAGCTGGGGACGGGAGTGGACGAGCTGTGCGAGGCCATCGTGCAGAGAGTGCCTCCGCCGAAGGGAAGCGCGGACGAGCCGCTCAAGGCGCTCATTTTCGACTCGCATTATGACGTCTACCGCGGCGTCATCGTGCACGTGCGCGTCTACGAGGGCAGGCTCCAGGCGGGTCAGAGCATACGCTTCTGGTGGAACAGCTCCACGTACAAAGTGGAAGAGACGGGCGTCTTCCGTCTTGGCCTCGTGCCCGTGGCAGCGCTGGGCCCGGGTGAGGTCGGCTACCTCATTGCGGGAATCAAGACTGTGGCTGACACCCGGGTCGGTGACACGGTGACGGACAATGAAAGACCATGCGCGCAGCCTCTTGCCGGTTTCCGGGAAGTGAAGCCCGTGGTGTTTTCCTCGATCTACCCCGTGGACGCGAACGACTACGAGGAGCTTGTCGAGGCCATGGCGAAGTTGAAGCTCAACGACGCCTCGCTGATCTACGAGAAGGACTCCTCCGTGGCGCTCGGCTACGGGTTCAGATGCGGCTTCCTCGGTCTTCTTCACCTGGAGATCGTGCAGGAACGCCTGGAGCGCGAGTTCGAGATGTCCATCGTGTTCACGGCGCCTTCCGTGCAGTACCGGGTGACGCTCCAGGGCGGCAAGGTGATCTTTGTGGACAATCCATCGAACTTCCCGGACCCCTCCCAGATCCAGTCGGCGGAGGAACCCTACATCTCCGCGTCGATGATCACCCCGTCCTCATACCTCGGCAACATCATCACCCTGTGCCTGGAGAAGCGCGGCACGCAAAAGAGCATGAACTATCTCGACGAAAAGCGGGTGGAGCTGGTCTTCGAGATGCCGCTGGGAGAGGTGGTCTTCGACTTCTACGATCGTCTGAAATCCGTCAGCCGCGGTTATGCATCATTCGACTATCAGCTCATCGGGTTCCGCGACACGCACCTCGCCAAGCTGGATATCCTCATCAATGGCAAGATGGTGGACGCGCTCTCCCAGCTCGTTTTTCGGGACAACGCGTATGCGACCGCGCGGCGTGTGTGTGAAAGGCTGAGGGAAGAAATCCCCCGGCAGCAGTTCAAGATCGCCATCCAGGGGGCAATCGGCAGCCAGATCATCGCGCGCGAAACGGTGAATGCCTTCCGAAAGGACGTCACGGCCAAGTGCTATGGCGGAGACATCACGCGCAAGAGGAAGCTTCTGGAGAAACAGAAGGAAGGCAAGAAA
This sequence comes from uncultured Spirochaetota bacterium, assembly GCA_963734545.1. Lineage (GTDB taxonomy): Bacteria > Spirochaetota > Spirochaetia > SZUA-6 > Fen-1364 > Fen-1364. Next base: position 287,584 of record CAVTHO010000007.1, read on the forward strand.
CGCATGAAGATGGTAGGCGAAGTGGAGCTTCCGCAGTCCGCATTCCTCGCGGTGCTCAAGACCTCAGAGGATTGAGGCGATCCTTTCCAGTCGCTGGGCGTAGTGCCCCGCTGCCACCCTGGCCCGGGAAAGAAAGCTCCGGTCGGGGCTTCGAGGCCGGGCGGATCCGGAAATTGAACCCACGAGTAGTCTATCTCCCGCAGCAGCGCACGGCACTCCTCCGACGCCCCGCCCGGGCCCGAGGATTCCCTCAATGCTTCAATTGCGCGCGCCAGCAGGTCTTTCTCGTTCTGCATGAACTCCCGCACGCGGTCACGCGGAAAAGCGCCGCGGGAATCGATCTCCAGAAGCGTCTCCGTCGTGCTCCCGCAGGCAACCCTGTCTTCCCATTCCTGCAGGCTGATTCTCCGCACGCCCAGATCGAGCCCCTCCGGGCCGAAGTCCATTACCCGTGCCGCCGCGTTTTTCACGACGCTCTCGACATTGTCTCTGTAGGACTTCAGCACCCTGTCGGTCGTTACCGTGTCTCCGTGCTTGTCAGGGGTATGCAGCAGCGACCTCGCGGCGAGGGCCTGGAAAGCATCCTGACCAACCGGCCTGCAGCCGGCTCGATCCATTGAGCATGGCCAGGTGAGACGGGGCGCCCCTCACGTGCGTGCGAGAGCCCGGGAAGGAAAGGTCAAGTCCCGTCAGGAAAACCTCACCGCGGCCGATCTGCAGGCCCGCGTGCACCGCCGCGACCCCGACCGAGCCGAGCGCGGGAAACAGGGCGGGATGAAGCTGGGCCCGCGCGAGCCGGTCGAACAGGCGGAGAGGCGCGAAGCGCGAGGAGAAATAGTAGAGACTGCCCTTGAACAGTCTGTTGACGGCAGGGTGCGACGAGAGGTCGCAGGCGAGAGCGGTCCTGTCGCTGCGGAAAGGGATGAAATCCTGCATGTTCGCTACCTGGGCTTCCAGCGCCACCACGATGTCCGGAATGACGCCTCGGGCAGCCAGAGCGGGAAAGGCGGTATCCACCGCTGCCAGGACAAAGCGCCCCCTCAGCCGGGTGAAAGAGGGCATGCACTCTTCCAGGGAAGGCCCCGCACCGGCCACAACCAGGGGCCGCGAGGTAGACAAGGCGGACAGGTCACGCGCGCCGGGAAGCAGGGAAAGATTGGAAAGGACGTTGCTCACCTGCAGGCTCCCGAGCGCAATGAGCGTGAGCCTGTTCTGCCAGTAGCGCCGGATCTCCTCCTCCAGCCGCTGCCTGCACTGCGCGTACAGCTCGGGTGCGAGCCGGTACCCTGCGCTGAGCGGCAGCTCCACGACTCTGCGGAATCGGTGAATCCCAAGGGTGCCAAGGGCTGCGGCTGCCCCGGCCGGATCGGCCGTGCGCACGATGGAGAGACGGGGATCGCCGGGCAGCCCCTGCGCCAGAGCGACCGCCATCACCTCCTGAAACACCTCGAGACACAGCACCGCGCATCCCTCCGGGAGGCGTTGCAGGAGCTCTGCAAGACCGTGGCCGAGTCCGACTGACGGGACAAAAACCAGGCTGCGCGGCGGCGGCGAAAAAACGCGCGCTTTTCGGCGCGCGTATTCAAGCGGATTCCCCGATGGGTAGAAGGAGAGGCCCTTCCAGAGAAGGGTCCGGCCACTGCCAGTCTCAATAAGGAGAGGGTCCTCTCCCGGCATTCGTAGCCTACTGTCTCAAGTTCGTGGAGAAGTTCCGGCTGAATGTCGCTGAAAAGTTGTCCGTCAGCTTGTCCGGGGCCATCAGAACCTGGGAGAGATCGGTCTGGATCGACTGGACCGCGATATATGAGATATAGCTGTCCAGGAGGTTCACGGTCGTGTCAGGAAGCTGACGCTCGGCGGTGAGCTTCAGCACGAGTATCTGGTTGTCCAGCAGCACGGGGGGTGATACCTGGTCCTTGCCCAGCGAGAAGGCGCGCAGAAAGAACTCGTCGCTGTATGATGCGCCGGTCGGAGTTTCCCCGTCGGGATTGGCCCTCACCGGCGCGAAAGAGAACACATTGGAGAGGTTCACCGGGAAGAACTCGGTGGGAACGACCTTGAGCCCCATGTCCCTGGCCGCCCTGTCGAAGCCTGTCTCCGCGGCGCGTCGGGAGAGCTGACCTGCTCTCTCGCTGAAGTAGTCCTCAACCTTGCCCTTTTCGTACTTGGTGATGTAGTTCTTCACGTCATCCAGGACCGTGGCGTTGGTGAAATCCGGGTCCAGAGCCTCTGAATCACAGCGGTAGATGATCGAGCCGAAGGTGACTTTCAAGACGTCACTCAGCTCACCGGCCTTGAGCGCGAACACCTTTTCCGCGGTATCCTTGGCCTCGAAATCAGCCTGAACGTCATAAGCGTAGCGCCAGCCCATGTCGCCGCCCTTGTCCGCGTACTCGTCCTTGGAATACGTTTTGGCGAGCTCCTCGAAGGTGCTGGTCTTGTCGAGAATCTTTTTGCGGATCTCAATGGCCTGGGACTCGCTCTTGACGAGAATCCTGCTCAGCTTGATCTTGATGAACCGGGACTTGTTGGCCTCGCCGTACTTGCGCACCTCTTCCACGGGAAAGCTGGCAAACGGCCAGGATACGAAAGTGAAGCTTCTTTCCCGTTTGGCCATTTCCTTGATGAACTCCGCCTCCTTGGAGCCGGTCTTGACGCCGGTCTGCAAGTCGGTTTCGAAGATGTTGGACTCGATGCTCTCACGCACCATCTTGCGCGTTTCGGCCTTGTCAGTGGCCGAAGTGGCCGCGTACCGGCTTTCGCTGAACACACCGTTCTCGTCCAGGTAGGCGGGATAGTTGAGCAGCGCCTTGTCGACCGCGTCTTCGGAAACCTGGACGCCGGCCTGCTCTGCCTGCGTGAGCTTGGCGATGTGATCTGCGGTACTGTAGAACGCCTGGTACCAGACGGCCTGGGTTATCATCGCCTGGTTCTGGTTGGCAGAGGTGTTCCTGTACTGGTTCGAGATCCTCTCCACCTGCTGCGCGAAATAGCTGCCCGGATAATAGGTGATTTCTTTTCCCATGTACGAGCCGAAGACAAGGCTGCCGCCCCCGCCGATTCCCCCGGTCATCGGTCCGCCCGGGCCGGCCAGGACAAACGCGAAGACGACAATAACGAGCACGACGACCGTGCCAACGTATATCAGAGGATGGGTCGCGTGCCTCTTCTCGATCGCGTCGGAGACGGTCTCTCCCTTTCTCTGTTTCGCTCTTCTCAACTCTCGTGATGCCATTGCTTATTCCTGTGAAGTGATGAATTTCGACCAGTCGAAAATACCACGGCCCGGATCGGCATGTCAACGACCCGGCGCGCGCCGGCGCTTGACACCGCCCGCCCTCACTGCTACATTCACCGTCACGGGGGCGTGGCGAAGCTGGTTATCGCGCTGGCCTGTCAAGCCGGAGGCCGCGGGTTCAAGTCCCGTCGCTCCCGCTATTTTTCCTTCGAGTATTGCACGCGCGCGCCTTGGCGCACACGGTATTCCGTGTGATTCTGCGCACGGTGCGCCGTGCGATGTGTGGCTTTCAGCGGGCTGTAGCGCAGTTGGTAGCGCGTTCGGTTCGGGACCGAAAGGCCGGCGGTTCAAACCCGCCCAGCCCGAAATACACATACATTCTGACCCTGTTCTTCTCGCACGGACGCCTGCTCAGTATTTGCATGGCCAGAAGTCCCGGTTTGGTGTTACAATGTATATGGGTACATGCAAAAATGAAAAAAACACGACTCGGCCCCTGTTATCTCTGAACCAAGGCCGCCTCGTATCGGGAGCAAGCGTATGACAGTCACTTCCACACGTCGCCTCCTCGTCGCCCTGTTGCTGGGCGCGTTGTCGGCTCACGCCGCTCTCTGGGCGGACCCCCCGATTCAGGTGGGCAGAGTCAGCCTCATCAGCGGCGAGGTCTCGTTCCGGCCGGGGAGCATCGATGAATGGGTGCCGGCAACTCTGAACTACCCCCTGACCGCAGGAGACTACCTCTGGACCGATGCAGGGGGGCGCGCCGAAGTGCACGTCGGAGGCGCGGCAATCAGGCTGGATTCCGGCACGGAGTTCTCCTTCCTGGAACTGGACGACCAGACTGTGCAGGTAAGGCTTTCCCAGGGCTCATTGAATATCAGGCTGCGCACGCTCGAGGCCGGCGACGATTTCGAGATCGACACGCCGAATTCGAGCATTTCTCTCCTTACGGCCGGAAGCTACAGAATCGATGTCCAGGATACGGGAGACACCTTTGTCATGGTTCGGCAGGGGGAATCGCAGGTGACAGCAGGCGAGGACGCGTTCAACGTTCCCGAAGGTCAATCCGCGACAGTCTCGGGTATGGGCTCGATCGCGTACTACCTGCAGGATGTCCCGGCTCAGGATGACTGGGACAGCTGGTGCGCACGCCGTGACCAGAGAGAAGACCGGGTCGCGTCGGTCCGATATGTCTCGCGGGATATGATCGGGATGGAGGATCTTGACGATCATGGGACCTGGCTCGTCGTTGCAGGCTATGGACAGGTCTGGGCGCCCGCGGGGGTGCCCCCGGGATGGGCGCCGTACCGTTACGGGCGCTGGGCGTGGATCGAGCCCTGGGGATGGACCTGGATAGATGACGCGCCCTGGGGATTCGCTCCATTCCATTATGGACGCTGGGCTTTTGCCAGCAGAGGATGGGTCTGGGTTCCCGGGACCATGGTTGCGCGCCCGGTGTACGCTCCTGCACTGGTCGTGTTTGTAGGGGGTGACAACTGGAGCCCCGCGGCGGGGAACGGCATCGGCTGGTTCCCTCTCGGCCCGCACGAGGTGTATATCCCGCCTTACACGGTGAGCACCACGTACGTGCAGCGGATCAATATCACCCATGTGACGAACTTTCAGAGCGTGCAGCGATATGACGCGAGACGCGCCGTCTACGTCAACCGGAGCGTCCCGCAGGCGGTCACGGTCGTGCACCGCGATGACTTCGCGTACTCGCGGCCTACCTCCAGATACGCCATTGCGGTTCCCTACGCCGAAATGGGCAGGGCCCCTGTCATGGGCATGACCGCCGTCGTCGTGCCCCGGCGGGAGAGCGTCATCGCGCAGCCTCTTACCCCGCAATCCCGTATCGTCCGCCCGCCCGAAGATGTTGCGTCCCGAACGGTGTACTCGCGCCGTGCTCCTCCGCCGGCCCAGGTCCCGTTCGACGCGCGTCAGCAGGCGCATCAGGCGAACCCGGGGAGGCCTCTCGACCGTGAAGAACTCGCGGCTCTGCAGAGAAACCGTCCGGGCAATCAGCCGCCGGTAACAGTGGTAAATCCAGGCTCGGTCAACAGGGTTGACAATCCCCCTGCGTACAGAGGCGGTCGACAGGCGCCCCCTCCGCGGGCCGCACCTGCTCCCGGCGGGACAATGATCGCGCCCCCTCCGCGGGCCGCACCTGCCCCGGGCGGGACGATGATCGCTCCTCCTCCGAGTGGGACTATGAGGGTTCCCCCTCCGCGGACCGCGCCCGCCCCCGGTGGCACCATGATCGCTCCACCACCAAGGACCGCTCCTGCCCCCGGTGGCACCATGATCGCTCCACCACCAAGGACCGCGCCCGCCCCTGGCGGCACCATGATCGCGCCGCCTCCGCGGACTGTGCCTGCCCCTGGCGGAACCATGATCGCTCCACCTCCAAGGACCGCTCCTGCCCCTGGCGGATCAAGGATCGTGCCCCCGTCGAGGACCGCGCCCGCCCCTGGCGGCACCATGATTGCACCGCCCTCGAGGATCACGCCCGTGGTTCCGCCTCAGGGTGATCGAGGCCAGCAGGATGACAGGAATCAACGGGTGGACCGGAACCAGCCTGGCGACCGAGGCCAGCAGGGCGATCAGAACCAGCAGGGCGACCGGAACCAGCAGGGCGATCGGGGCCAGCAGAGTGAGCGGATTCAATCGGGTGACCGGGGCCAGCAGGGCGATCGGGGCCAGCAAAGTGACCGGAATCAGAAGGTCGACCCGAATCAGAGCCGGGCAGCATCGCTCATCAGCACTCTCAAGACACAATCACTTCCCCAGGCAGAAAGCGATCTCGCCGCGGCTCAAAAGGTTGCCGGCGTTCGGCTCGATTTCAATGCCGTTTCAAGACAACTCGCTTCGGCCCGGGCTTCTCTGACAAGCGCCGAAAAGGACCTTGCGAGCGGCAATGCGAGCCTCGCATTGCAGAAGGCAACGACCGTCCAGAAACAGATAAGCGACGCGGAAAAGACGATTTCTGCTGCCATGAAATCGGGCGGGTCAGATCAAGGAGACAGGAAGGGCAGCGACAGGAACGACCAGGGGGACGACAATCGGATCAAGCCTCGCGGGGGCGGGGGCGGATAGGGGTCCTGTTTCCCCCTTTGCCGCCGCGCCTGAGCTTCTGGTAGTGCCGCTGCGCCTTGGCTCGGTTTCCGCAATCTCTCATTTCGCACCATCTGCGGCTGTGGTTCTTGCTCGTGTCGATGAACAGCCAGCCGCAGGTATCCCCGGCGCATTCCTTGATCCTGGCTGACGCCGGATCCCTGAGCAGCTCGGCAGCCGACCAGGTGATCGGCGGAAGCATGGCGTCGAGAGTCATGTCCTTGTCAAAGCCGACCGCGTAGCGGCCTTTCTCCCGGATCATGGATGCACGTGACATCGTCATGGAGAAGTGCCGATTGAAAAGCGCCAGGTCCTCATCGGAGGGGCCGCGTCCTGCCGCCATTGCCGAGAACATCCGGAAGATCACCTCGCGCAGCTCTATCGCCCTCCGGAGAATGCGCGCCGCTTCCTCGGGGTTTCGGCCGGCCTCGCTGTTCAAGCCGCGCGCGTGCTCCGCGGTGAGGATTCCCGCATGGACGGCCCAATGGAGGAGATCTCCGTAGCTCGCGAGCCGGTCGCGGGACAGGTCGCTTTCACGCAGGTTCACCGTATTCGTGAAGTCGAGACACGTGCGGCCTCCCACAAGGCTCAACTTCGAGATGGTATCGGCGTTCGGGCTCTCGAAATTCATTTTCCTTGCTAACCTCCAAAATAAACTTGACAGGTTACTTGCCTCATGCTATATTCTAACCATCAATAATGTAATGACTGGTTTGTGTAAGGTCAAGCTCAGGGGAGGGTCGCGATGAACCATAACTTCTGGCTCATTGAGAGGATGATGGAAGAGCGCCAGGAAACGGTTCGCCGGGAGGCGGAAATCCGCAGACGCCTTTCCGAGGCACGACCACCAAAGCCCAGGCGCAGCCTGAAAGCGGCCGTGGGAAGGATGCTTGTGTCCTGGGGAGCGCTCCTCATGGGTGAACGCGACTGCGGCTGTCTCGAGGCGTAGGCAGGACGGGACCCCGGCCCGAGTTGCCGGGCGCAGCCCCCTGCGCTATCTTTGTGCTCAACATGACGGATCCAAAGTACCCGGTGGGAGAGTTCGCTTTCGACAGGAACATCACTCCTGAAAAGCGGATTGCGATGATCAACGAGCTTGCCGGATTTGCAGCCAGACTCCGGTCCCTTGTGCGCGGCCTCACGGACACGAACCTTGACACCCCCTACCGCCAGGGGGGATGGACAGTGAGACAGCTCACGCATCACGTGGCCGATTCTTCCCTCAACTGGTACAGCAGACTGAAGATGGCGTTGACCGAGCAGAACCCCGTCATCAAGCCGTTCGACCAGGACGCCTGGAGCCAGATGACGGACGCCAGGACCATGCCGCCCGAGGTCTCCGTGAACCTTCTGGAATCAGTGCATGCCAGGATGGCGGCGGTCCTGCGTACGCTGAAGCCGGTGGATTTTTCCCGCACAATGATGCACCCGGAGCGGGGAGAGATATCCGTGGACTATACCCTGCAGACGCTGCACTGGCACACCCGGCATCACCTCAGCCATATCGAGAGATTGCGCACGGAAAACGGCTGGTAGAACGGAACACGCGCCCGGCCTGAGCGGGAGCGGCGGGCCCCGCGCCGTCCGAAAGGCGGAAATCAGTCGATCGGTGTGTCCGCTGTCCGGCAGCGTTCGTCTATTCCGAGTCTCTCACATACCAGATCAGCGGTTTTCTCCGCCATGAGTCGGAAAATCGCGAGCTTTCCGCCCACGATGCTGACGATGCCCTCGACGCTGTCCGTGCGGGCATGGTCCAGGATAGTGAAGCCGCGGCTGCGCAGGCGCGTGTCGGTGTGATCGGCGCGGGCCTTGGGATCGTAGAGGGGACGAACTGCCGACCACGAATGCACTGCCCGGGCAGCACCGAGCGCGGGCACCAGCTCGCTGAGCCGGTCTCGGATGAGACTCGGTTCCCATTCCTCGACCCGGCGGTCACCGGGGTCCTGCGTCTCCACCTCGGTCGTACCGGCAATGCTGACCATTCCGCGAGGCAGCATTGCGTCGGCGTCGTCGGGCGGTCTCATGCGCTGCACCGCGCTGTTGACCAGTCTGCCCTTGTATGCGACCAGGGCGCCCCGGGTAAGGTCGAGGGAAAGCGGGATGTCTGCCATCGCGGCTACTTCGCCGGCCCAGGGGCCCGCGGCATTGACCAGGAATCGGGTCTGCACCTCCCATGCGGCCCCTGTCTGCAGATCGTTTACACGGACGCCCTCCACCCTGCCGTTGTGCCGGAGTATTCCCTCAATCCTGTGAAAGGGCAGGATCCTGGCCCCTTTCGAACGGGCCGCCATGGAGAGTGACGCGCACAGGGTCATGGAATGACAGACGGCGTCGGGGACCTCGAACGCGCCGAGCAGCTCCGGATTGATGCCCGGCTCTTTCGCCTTCGCCTGGGCCGGGGTCAGCTCGCGTACGGAAATGTCGGCGGCCCGGCATCCTGCCATCCACCTTTCAACGAACGCGTGATCGTCGCCCGGCAGAAGAACAAACATGCCTCCGGTGTCGTCAACGGAGCGGGCGAGTATTCTTCTGACGATCACGTTCTCCGCCATGCAGTCCCGCGCTGTCTCGAGATCGGACGTCGCGTAGCGCGCGCCGGAGTGAAGGAGCCCGTGGTAGCGGCCGCTTGTGCCGCTGGACAAGTCTCCCTTTTCCACCAGCATGACGCGGAGCCCGCGAAGAGCCAGGTCCCAGGCGACACCTGATCCGGTGGCCCCTCCGCCAATCACCACGACATCAGCTTCCATGGGTCACCGCGCGAGAACAATGGCCGCGTCCAATCCTCATGTGCACAACAATACCCATGAAAACGCCCTCACTCAATACTCCACGACTTTTTTGCCACGCGAGGGGACATCCGTGCGATTGACTCCCTCCGGTCGGCGGGTTAAGTTTTCGCCGTGCTCAGAACGACTCTGCTCGCCGCTTTGCTGCTCCTTCTGGCGCTCGGCAGCCCGTTGTCGAGGAGGCTCGTGGACGCGGCACCGCGGCCCGCGGCGGCCGAGTCATGGCCGGGAGAGCAGGAAGTGCAATCGCTCGCGGCCGCGTGGCCTGATCGGATCGTGGAGACTGCGCAGAGGGGCTCGGACTGGATGCTGCGCATAGGGGACGACTGGTTCGCCTGGGCGCACGGAAGGCTTCTGCCGGAGGAAGAGCAGGGGCGCTGGCAGGAGTTCGCTGCTTTGCCCTTCTATCGCTATCCGCTCGAAATGCCGCCGCTGCCGGAGCTCGATCAGCAGGCCGCCTCCCGGGTCCGGCAAAGGGTGCGTGACAACCAGGAAAACCCTCCCCGGAGGAACGAGGCGTTTCTCGCCGCGCTTCTCAAGGCCCCCAACAGGGCCGAAACCGAGGCGCGGCTCGTCAGGATGGAGGTGGCGGGATTCACCGTGACGGTGCACGAGCGAATCAAGGAGCCACTCAGCCTCGTCGACAAGGAGCTTCGCTCGCTCCGTCTCACCGATCCAGTGATCGAATCCTTCCTCAGAAGAATCCAGGAGATCAACGGCTACAGCTATCGGTATGTGGAGGGTACCCGCTCGCGCAGCCTGCACAGCTACGGCCTTGCCGTTGATCTCATCCCGAAGACCTACGGGGGAAAGAAAGCGTACTGGATGTGGGCAATGACGGGCACCCCTGACTTCTGGACGATCCCTTATGCGAGGCGCTGGATGGTTCCTCTGCCGGTGGTGGAGGCATTCGAGCGCCAGGGTTTCGTCTGGGGCGGGAAATGGCTCTTTTTCGACACGATGCACTTCGAATATCGGCCGGAGATCCTGCTGCTTTCCCGTCAAAAGGCCGAAACTCCTACGGTTGCGGTGCCTCAATCCTGACGGGCGCCGGTGCGGCGTCCCAGATCTCACGGGCGTACTCACGAATCGTGCGGTCGCTGGAAAACCTGCCCATGTGCGCCACGTTGAGTATCGACATGCGCGTCCACGCCTCCCCGTCCCCGTAGGAGGCGCCCACGCGCTGCTGGCACTCCGCATAGGCATCGAAGTCGGCGAGAAGCATGTACGGATCTCCCTGGTCCAGGAGACCATGCGCAAGAGGGGAGAATGTACCGGGCTGGCCAGGGCACAGCTCGTTGCCGGCAATCAGGTCGAGGACTTCCCTGAGTCGTGCATTTGATCGGTAGATTTCACGAGGGTCGTACCCGTTTCTCTTTTTCTCCGCTACCTGCGAGGCGGTGAGCCCGAACAGGAAAAAGTTTTCCGGGCCGACCTCTTCACGGATTTCGACATTCGCCCCATCCAGCGTGCCGATGGTCAGCGCGCCGTTCAGGGAGAACTTCATGTTGCCCGTGCCGGAAGCCTCGGTGCCCGCCAGGGAGATCTGCTCGGACAGATCGGCGGCCGGAATGATTTTCTCCGCAAGGCTCACCCCGTAGTTGGGCACGAACACCACTCTCAAGAGATCCGAGACGCCGGCATCGGCATTGACCTTCTCCGCCACGGCGTGAATCAGCCTGATGATGAGCTTGGCAACCGCATAGCCGGGCGCTGCTTTTCCCGCGAAAATGACCGTGCGGGGGACAAAGAGCTTCTCCGCGCCGGTCTTGAGGCCGAGGTATGCGTACAGGACGTGCAGCACGTTGAGAAGCTGGCGCTTGTACTCGTGGATGCGCTTCACCTGGCAGTCGAAGAGCGACTCAGTGTCGACCGTCACACCGGTGAGGCTGTGCATGGTTTTCGCCAGCGCCTTCTTGTTGTCCTGCTTGACTGCCTGCCACGCGCGTCGAAACTCCGCGCTCTCCGCCAGGGGAACGAGCCGGCCGAGCTGGTCGAGGTCAGTGACCCAGCCATCGCCGATTCGGTCCGTGATCAGCCCCGCAAGCCCCGGATTGCAGAGTTTCAGCCAGCGCCGCGGAGTGATCCCGTTTGTCTTGTTGTTGAACCGCTCGGGCCACAACGCGAAGAAGTCGCTGAAAAGCTGGTCTTTGAGGATCTGGGTGTGCAGACCCGAAACGCCGTTCACCGAGTGACTGCCCACGATCGCCAGATGTGACATGCGCAGTTTCTTCTCCCCGTCCTCCTCGAACAGCGACATGCGCCGGAGACGTTCCGTGTCTCCCGGCCACCGAAGCGACACCCGCGCGAGGAACCTGCGGTTGATCTCATAGGCGATCTGCAGGTGCCGGGGCAGAACCCTGCCAAAGAGGCTGACGGGCCACTGCTCCAGCGCTTCCGGCAGGATCGTATGATTGGTGTAGCCGAAAGTCTTCACCGTCGTCTGCCAGGCTGCGTCCCAGTCCAGGCCCTCCTTGTCCACCAGGAGGCGCATCAGCTCGAGGATCGCCACGGCGGGGTGCGTGTCATTGAGCTGAACCGCGACCTGGTCGTGAAAATCTTCAAATCCGGGGGAGCCGCCCTTCTTGTAGCGGCGCATGATGTCGTGCAGCGTTGCGGCAACGAAGAAATACTCCTGCTTGAGGCGCAGCTCGCGTCCTTCGAACACATTGTCGTTGGGGTAAAGGACTTTGGAAATCGTCTCGGAGCGATCCTTTTCCGACACCGCGCGCTCGTAATCCCCGTGATTGAAATAGTCGAGGTCGAATTCGCGGTCGCTCTTTGCCGCCCAGAGGCGCATGTTGTTGACCGTGTTGTTCCGATAGCCGGGAACCGGCGTATCGTAGGCCATCGCCATGACTGTCTGCGTGTCTTCCCAATCGAATACGAGCCGCCCGTTCCCGTCTTCTGTCTGTGTGACATGGCCGTAGAAATGCACCGGGTACAGGTGCTCGGGCCGCTCCACTTCCCACGGATTTCTGTGACGCAGCCAGTTGTCCGGCGTCTCCACCTGCGCTCCCTCGCGGATTCTCTGGAAGAAAATCCCGTACTCGTAGCGGATGCCGTATCCATACGCCGGGCAGAGCGAGGGTGGCCATCGAATCCAGAAAGCAGGCGGCAAGACGCCCAAGTCCGCCGTTGCCCAGGCCGGCGTCGTGCTCACGCTGTTCAAGGTCTTCAAGCTTATAGCCGAGATCCTTCATCGCGCGCTCCAGGTTCTGTTCGAGCCCCAGGTTGATCACGGCATTGCCCAGCGTGCGTCCAATGAGAAACTCCAGGGACAGGTAGTACACGCGCTTGGACTTGCGCGCGTAGTAGCTCTGCTGGGTCGCGATCCAGCGCTCGATCAGCCTGTCGCGGACCGTGAGGGCCAGGGAATTGAAGAGGTCGCGCGGCGTTGCGCTGTACTCGTCCTTGGCCAGCGCGAACTCGAGATTGTGGACGATTGATTCTTTCAGTGAAGAGACGTCCATCCCGAGAAACGCATTCGTGGAAGGGCTGAGGGTCGCTCCCCGCAGTCCCGGCGCCTGCTTTTTTTTTGCGCCCGCAGGTGAGCTCTTCCGTGTGACGGATTTTCTTGAGACGGCCATACGACCATAGTAGCGCATACCGCGGCGAGGTGGCAACGAAAATGATGCGCGGAAGACGGCCGCGACGCGCGGCGCCGTCTACTCGGCTTCGCCGATCGAGGCAAGAAGCCTCTCCGCGCCGTCCTGGAAGGCGAGCGCGGCCGATCGGTAATCGAACCCGACGATGACGCTCAGCCCGCTGTAGAGGGTCTCGTGCAGGAACGCGGCAAGGAGCTTGAGGTATGCGCGCGAATCGAGCCGGGAGGCGCCGTCCTTCAGCAGCAGGACGTCGAGCTCGAAAGTCTTTGCCACGGCGGATATCTGCCGGCTGACGATGAGGTGCAGCGTGCGCATTGTCTTCAGGTACTGCGCGCGGTAGTCGGGATCCCGTTCCACGAGGATCTGGATCTGGCGGAACCGGTCCCGTACCTTGCGGCCTCGGGAGTTGATCCTGCGCGGGATCAGCTGCTTCAGCACGCCGACAAGCGTCCGGGACTGGAAAAGCTTGTGCAGGGAGAAATAGAAAAGGAGCAGGACGCCCTGGTTGCGGACCATGGCGCTGTGACGCGCCGCTTTGCCGAGAGTCATCAGGAACCGGGCGATCTCGCGGTCCATCTGCTTGTCGTGGCCCGCCTGCGGGCGGCTCGCGAAGGCCCCCCGGGCTTCCTCCATCCTGCGAATCTGCTCGGCCAGCAGATCCTGCACGCGCAGGATCTCCCCGCGCATTGCGCTCGCCTTGACACGGCGCAGGAAGCCGTCCAGGGCGCTGCGCTCTTCAGGCGTGAACATCTGCGATGCCGGCGGCGAGCCTTCGGGAAGAACGCTCTGCAGCACCGAGTTCAAGTATTCGCCCAGGCGCGCCAGATACTCATCCGTTTCCTCGATCTGTGTGTTCCGATGGATGTACGTCGTCACGATATCCTGCATGCGGGGCGGGATGCCCAGCCTCCGGGATGCCTGGAAAAGAAGCCGGCCATGCGCGTAGTCGAGGCTGTCCCGCATGCACTTCAGCACGTGGACCACGGGATTGGGCTCACCCTGCAGCAGGTCAAGCGCAGGGTCCTCCGGCACGAACGCAAAATCGCGCAGGAACGGTATTTCCGCCGGCGTCAGTCGTTCCGATTCCGAAACAAAGCGATTGTAGTTGCCCGCCACGTCGCGGGGATTGAAGCCCTGCTGCGGCCGAACGGAATAGCGGTTGTGCCAGAACCGGATCGGCGTGCCGGGGAACAGCCGCTGTACCTCTTTCGCATACGCGCCGGCGGAAGCGTGGGCGGTCGGCTCCGGATTGGTCACCAGGATGATACGCTTCATGTAGGGCAGGTACACGAGGTTGTCCTCGTAGTGCATGCCCGCCGGCATATCGAAGAGCAGCACATTGAATCGGCTGTCGATCTCGGCCAGATACGGGCCGTAGATCTTTTCCATTACCCCGCTCACTTCGGCGCGGCCGAGCTTCTGGTAGGGAAACAGGACGGCCAGGCCGCGGAACACCGGCAGCAGGAACGCCTGCAGGCCATCCGCGGGACTCATCCGACCGGCGGTTTCGCCGGTCACGGCCTGCTCGGGCGCCTGGAGATCCAGCAGGGAGGCCACGTCGGACAGCGGGTCGATGTCAACCAGCCCGACGTTCAGGCCTTTTCTTGCGTAATAGATGGCCAGGTTGCAGGCGGTGATTGTTTTGCCCACTCCGCCTTTTCCGGAAGTCACGGCGATGGACTTGTCCATGACGCGCCGCAGTGTCGATTGATCCGGATGCGCGGAAATCGGATGCGCCGCCCCGGGGGAGCGCCGGCCTCGACTTCTTTCTGTCCGACTGATCCGTCCGCCATGCGCCTCTTCCATTCGCTCCCGGTAGCGTTCAGCTCGCGCATATCATAGCCCGGGCGGAAGGGTTCGAGTCAATGCGTCCGCGGCTCTCCCGAGGCGATTCCACCCGGCAGCCGCCAAATCGGCCCGTCGCAATTCGCTTGACCCCGAACATAAGATCGCGTATAGAATAGAGAAAATATAGCGAATGGTTAGGGAGGAAGCGATGTCCACTCGGGGAATCTCGATCAAGTCACGGATCATCGTTGCCCTCGTGCTGCTGCCCCTGGTCTCACTTCTTCTCGTGGGCCTCATCGCCCTGCTGCAGAACCAGAACTCTCTGGCCTCCCAGGCCGAGCAGAATCTCAGCAGGATCGTGGCTGAGAAGACGCTGGGCTACGACAACATCTTCCGCCGCATCCAGCAGGAGGTCGAAGCTGTCGGCCGCATATGCGGCGATGATGTATGCAATCCCGGCGCCCCGCGAAGATGTCGGATACCGCCTCCTCATGCCCTGGACGGGGAATGGCTACGGGACCAACGAGCAGAGGCGTGAACTGCGGGATGAGATCCTGCGCATGCAGAGAATCGGGCAGGTGCTGGAGCCCGTGGTCGCGAAGAACCCCTATCTCACGCTGGGCTACTACGCATCGGAAACGGCGATGACCGTGTTCGACCAGCAGAAGGTTGTCGACGTCATCGAAGCGATCAAGGCGTTCGATCCCCGCCAGCGGCCGTGGTACCTGCAGGCCCGGCCAGGGATCGGTTCCCATCTGGACCGACCTGTACGTGGATGCCAACACGAAGAAGCTCACCGTGACCTCGGCTGCCCCTGTCCGCGACCCCAGTGGTCGCCTTTTCGGCGTCGCCGGGCCTGGACGTGCTCCTGCAGACCCTGCAAAATGACATCCTCAGCATCCAGATCGGCTACGAGAACGAGCCGTTCATGATCAACAGGGACGGACACGTCATCGTCCGCGCGGAACATGGACCAGGAAAACACCCAGTGGGACAAGACCTATAGAGACCGACAATCTCATGGAGGCGACGAATGCCGGGTTCCGGAGCATCGTGACCGACATGGTGGCAGGCAAGGCAGGCATCAGGACCTTCGCGGGAGACAACAGGCAGCAGAACTACGTCGCGTTTGCGCCCATCGCCACGGTCAAGGCGAGCCTCGGGAATCATCGTGCCGCGAAGCGAAATCGTGCGGCCCGTCCGGGAGAGCGGGAAGCTCGTGCTCCTGGTGATGGCGGTATTCGTGCTCTTTTCCATCGGCATCGGCGTCTGGCTCGGAAATCAGGTCAGCCGCCCCATCCAGGATCTGACGGTGCTTGTCGACAAGGCGAGCAAGGGCCTTCTGGAGGTGGAGGAGATCCCGATCCGCCGCCGGGATGAGGTGGGAGTTCTGGCGGTGGCGTTCAATCGCATGCTTTCCAACCTCGCCACGGTCCTCAAGGAGCTCGAGCAGAGGGAAAAGAAAAACAAATGAACATCGGCCTCTTCCTGCCGAAGCTCGTCCCTGCGCTCTTCTGCATCGTGATGCTCGCGGCCGTCCGCCGCATCAGGCCCGTCGCCCGGCCTGCGCTTCGTGGCCGTCATCGTGGCGCTCATGCTGGCGAGGGACATCCTGCACGCCTTCACCGGCCTCATTTCCTATTTTCCGCTGGCCGACCTGGCCATCATTACCCTCTACGTGTTCTGGCTGCGCGCGTACACGGGCCGCTCACGATTCGATTTCGTCTACCTGGCGCTGAACGCGCTGGTCTGCGCGGCGGGAGCGGTCAACATTTTCATTCCCTTCCTTCGCCCAGGGGGAGTTTTTCCTCGGCATCTGGCTCCTGGTCAACGTCGCCTACTTCGCGGTGTTGACCGGGCTCGTCTCGGCAATGGACACGGAGAAGGCTGACAATCATCCTGCGCAGCAGGGCAGTCGTCTCCGCCGCTCTTTTCATCGCCTCGATCGTGACCCTGCTGTACGGCTACGACCATCCACTCGTGCAGAGCCTGCTGCTCCCCGCTTCCTACCTCGTTCCCGGATGGCTTCTGCTGAGCTACAACGCCCTCCTGCACGCGCGAGGGAGCGCAGTCGATACAGTTCTACTCGTCCAATCTCGACGCGACCTACGGCTTCATGGAGAACCTGGGCAACGCCATCACGGCCAAGATCGATCTCGTCCCGCGTCCTGGAGATGATCATCACCGCCGCCGTGAAGAACATCGGGGCGGACGCGGGGGCCATCCTCATGGTGGACGAGTACGAGGACATCCTGCGCGTGAGGGCCACCTACGGGATCTACCCGCCGCTGGGCCCCGTCCCGGAGCTCGTGCGGGTGACCCCCGCGAGCCTGAAGCGGTACTTCGCGGAGACGCCCATCCCGATCGGAGAGACGGTACTGGGAGAAACGGTGCGGAGCGGCAGGCCGAACCTGATACGCGATACCCGCCAGGACGAAAGGATGCGTCACAACACGGCGGACGACATCCTGTTCGTCAGCTCTCTTGCCGCCATACCGCTCGTGGTGCGGAACCGCGTCCCTCGGGGTCCTGTCCGTGCTCAAGCGGGCGGAGAACCAGTTCTTCGATGAGCGGGACTTCCAGCACCTGACGACGCTGGCCGAGTATGCCTCCATCACGATCGACAATCTCTACACCTACACGGAGGTGCTGGAGAAGAGGGAGTTCGATCGCGAGCTGGACATCGCGGCCCAGATCCAGCGCAAGCTGCTGCCGGACCGCCTTCCCGAGCTGGAAACCGCCGAGATTGCCGTCTACAACATGCCGGCCAAGGGCGTCAGCGGCGACTATTACGACGTGTTCCGCCTGGAGCGATGACACCTCGGGGATCGCCATCTGCGACGTGGCGGGCAAGGGAATTCCCGCCGCACTGGTGATGGTGATGATCCGCTCGATCCTCCACCTCATCGTCTCCACACAGCGGGACGCGGCAACCACGCTGAACTGGATCAACCGCGGCATCACCGGCAGGATCGAGCTCGACCACTACGCGACCATCGCTTTCCTCATCTATGACCAGAAGAAGCGGGAGATCCTGTACTCCAACGCCGCGCATCTCCCTCTGCTGGTCCATCGACGCGGCACGCGGGACCACCTTCAAGCTGGACACGGAAGGGCTGCCGATCGGGATCGAAAAGGACACGCGCTACGAGCAGAAGCGTTTCTCCGTGGAACAGGGCGACGTGATCATCCTGTGCACGGACGGCATTCTCGAGGCAATGAACCCTGCCGGGCAGCAGTACGGGCTCGGCGGGCTGAAGCGCATGGTGGAGAAGAACGCGGCGCTTCCCGCCGCGGAGCTGGTGGAGGCGATCCGCGAGGACCTGGTGCATTTCGTCGGAACGGCGCGGCAGCAGGATGACCAGACGCTGCTGCTCTTGAAAGCCCGATAGGAGACTGCTGCGACAGTGAGTGTAGAAATGGAAATAAAGCTCAGACGCGCGGGAACGATTTATGTGATCGACATCACCGGCGAGATGGACCTCTACAATGCCTTCAAGCTGAAGGATATTGTCATGAAGATGATCGGACGCCAGATCAAAGAGTACGTGATCAACCTCGAGAACGTGGAGTATCTGGACTCCAGCGGCATCGGCGCGCTCCTTTCGGTCCACGCCGAGCTCAAGAAACGCGGCATGCCGCTCGTCATCGCGAACGTCAAGGGGTCCGTCAAACGGGTGATCGAGCTGACCAAGCTCAACGGCTACCTGCCCATTGCCGCGGATGTGAACGAGGCGGTGATCCGCATCCGCGATATGACGCCGCATTAGCACCAGGAGAGACACGCATGGATCAAGTGAAACAGATTCAGCTGGACGGAAAAAGCCCCCTCTTCAACAAGCACGGAATGTTCCACAAGACCTTTGCCAGCGACTTTCGCCAGATCAGGTACTATACGCTCCTGATCGTGCAGAAGGCCCCGCTGGAGTTCAAGGAGATCAATCTCCTGGAGCAGCAGATCAGCGAGCTCATCAAGAACGCGGTGAAGCACGGCAACAAGAGCGACGCGCGCAAGAACGTCGACGTGTGGTTCCGATTCAGCGACGACAGCGCGCGCCTGATCGTGCAGGACGAAGGGGCAGGGATTCAAACGCATGGAGGAATGGAACGAGTTCAACCGCCATAGGACGGCGTGTTTTCAGACGCAGGATTTCGAGCGCATGGCCGAATTCGTCTCATTCATCACGCCGGACAGCGACGAGCACGACAGCGGCAATGCCCTGTTCGCCGCGCTGGAATACTGGGACGGCGGAGTCGTGCTCAACGCGAGCCGCAATTGCATCGCGGTCGCCAAGAGCTTCCCCAAGCGCCGTCACGGGATTGCACTCAAGGAAGGGTAAGCGGCCGCGCGGCCGCGGCAGACGCCGATGGCAAGGAACGAAAAGAAACCGATCATCAAGCTCCCCGTCAAGATCACGCTGACCTCCGAGGGGGTGGAGTGGTTCATCCGCAACAACAAGCAGCTCAAGCGGCTGCGCATGGCGGACAACCGCCTGGAGTACGGCATTTCTCTGGAAGAGTTTTCGGCCGCCTCCCTCCAGAAGATGATGAACATCGAATACATTTCTACCGTGGAGATCGCGCGCACCGAATTCGCCGACAAGCGGCGGGAGATCATCGACCTGAACAAGCTGATCGTCTACCGCATCCTCTACCGCTCGTTCGAGCGGGAGACCTACAAGCTCTTTCTCGATTCTCCCCTGATCAAGCGCTGGAATCGCGGCCACCCCACCAGGATCATCGATGAGAACTCCGTCTTCAACCGCAGCCAGCTGGAGAGCCTCTTCAACAGCTGCGCCCCGGACCTGCCCATGGTGTCGGAGGACATACAGAGCGGGCTGTTGAAGGAGCTGCAGGCGGATCCCCGCCTGAGCGCGGAAGAGAAGGAAGTCCTCGGGTTCCTCAGCGACAGATACGTGATCAGCATGCGCAACATCATGTGGTGCGTGCTGGCGAAGTCCCGCGGCGAGCCCGAGTACGTCGTCCTGGTGGCCAAGGTGGTCGGGCTGCTGCGCGGCTATCTGGAGAAGTCCAAGATCGCGGAGTACCTCTCCCTCATGGTCACGGAGCTGCTCACCTATGCCGAAGCCGTCCACGCGGTGGAAATTGCACGGAATCTCTTTCCGGAAATGCGCTCCCGGTCGGGGATCCTGCGCAACCCCAAGCTCCGCGAGGCCATCGTGCGCACCATGCGCGAACAGCAGGACTACCTCTATCTGACCTACCAGGTGAGCAGCAAGGTGCCTTCGTTCGGCACGGAGAACCGGCTGCGGATCGTCATCTTCAACCGCGCGCGCGAATACCAGAAGGTAAAGGAACAGATCGAAAACAAGGCAGGTCTCGACCTCAAGGAGAAAAGCCTCGTCGAGTTCTATCGCCGCATACCGCCGGAGGACATCGATACGGAGCTCGGGCTGTACTACCTTTCCTTCCTGCACGCCGAGTGCTCCCGCTGCAACGTGCACCTGGATTCGCGCGTGAGCGAGATCCCGGCGAGCGATCTGATCGTCATCAACCTGACTCTCCAGTTCTGACTTCCCCTCACGCTTGACGACGGAGACGGGCTGAACTACTGTAACCCTCGAAAGCTGACCGGAAAGGGGGAGATACATGATCAGAAGAATGGCTGTGGTGGCGCTCTCTTTGGCCGTGTGCGGGGTTGCCGTTTTTGCCGGTGGCAAGGCGGAAGCCGCTCTCGGCACGGAAGAACACCCCATCGTATGGGCGTTCGTGCCGTCAGGTGAGACGTCGAAGGTGTCCGCGGGCGCGCAAAGCGTGGCTGACCTCCTGCATGCCAAGACCGGACTGTACTTCAAGACCCTCGTGGCCACGGAGTACGCGGGCGTCATCGAGGCGCTGCGGAGCAATCCGCCCACCGCGCAGATGACCTCCCTGGCTACATTTGCATACGTGATGGCCGCCGACATGGGTGTGTCCAAGGCCGCGCTGATCTCGGTGAGGAACGGCAGCGCTTTCTACAATGGACAGATCATCACGAAGGCCGACTCAGGCATCAAGACGCTCGCCGACTTGAAGGGGAAGTCGTTCGCCCGGGTGGATGCCCTGTCCACCAGCGGATGGATAATCCCCATGGTCACCCTGAAGGCGGCGGGGCTGGATCCTGAGCGGGACATCAAGGTCGTGGACGCCGGCAGCCACCCCGGTGTGGTATCCGCGGTGTACAGCGGAGACGTGGACGCCGGAGCGTGCTTCGTCGACGCGCGGACCCTGATCCAGAAGGATCATCCGGATGTCATGGAGAAAGTCATAGTACTGCAAAAGTCCGCCAACATTCCCAACGACGGAGTCCAGTTTCATCCCTCCGTTGCCAAGGATCTGCAGGACAAGATCGTCGATGCGCTCCTTGAAATCGCTGCGACGGATGAAGGAAAGAAGGCCATCAATACCGCGTATCAGTGGACGGCACTGGAGCGGCATGACGACACCTTCTACGATCCGTTCCGCCAGTTCCTGCAGGCGGCCGGAGTCAAGGCGGCGGACCTGCTCCCCAAGCCCAAGCAGTAGCCCTTCCGCGGCATACTGCGGAGTTGCGGGGGGACGGAAACGTCCCCCCTTTGCCGGCGCGGGGGAATGAATGCTTGAAGTCAGGAATCTGACAAAGGTGTACCGGGATGGCACCGTGGCGCTGCGTGACGTGAGCTTCACGGTGCAGCCGGGGGACTTCCTCGTCATCATCGGTCTGAGCGGATCGGGAAAGTCCACGCTCCTGCGGTGCATCAATCGTCTCATCGACCCGACCGAGGGGCAGATCCTGTGGGACGGCGTGGACATCACGGCCGCTTCCGCGGAAGACCTGCGCGTGATCCGCCGGCAGATCGGAATGGTTTTCCAGCAGTTCAATCTCGTGAAACGATCGAGCGTTCTTACCAACGTGCTGACCGGCAGGCTGGGCTACGTGCGCCCGGGCTCCAGCCTGTTCTATCGCTTTCCGGCGCGCGACCGGGAGCTCGCGTGGAAAGCCCTTCAGCGGGTCGGGATCACCGACCAGGCGCGCAAGCAGGCGAGGGAGCTTTCCGGCGGCCAGCAGCAGCGCGTCGGAATCGCCCGGGCGCTCGTGCAGCAGCCGCGCATGCTCCTGGCGGACGAGCCCGTTGCGAGTCTCGACCCGGTCCTGGCGCATTCCATTCTGGGCTATCTCGAGCAGTTGAACCAGGAGGACGGCATCACCGTTCTCTGCAGCCTGCACTACCTCGACCTGGTGCAGCGGTATGCGACGAACGTGATCGGCTTGCGGGGGGGGACGGTCGTCTACCGGGGGACCGGAGAAGACATCCGCACCATGTCCGATGCGCAGTTCAAAGAGATCTACGGAGAAGAGGCGGTGCGGGTGAACGCGGGCCGCCCGGCGCGAAGATGAGAAGCCATGGCCTCAGATAGCAGCGAAGATCGACCCTCCCGCGTCCCCCCGGCAGCCGCCGTTGCCGCTTCGATCCTCGTCCCGGGCGCGGGGCAGGTCCTCACCATGCGCGTGCGCAGGGGACTCCTTCTCTTCGCGTCCATGGTTTCCCTGGTCGGCATGCTGATCTGGCGCGTGAAGCTCCTCGCACCCCTCGAACCGACCGTGTGGGGGATGCTGGGCAAGGCGCTGGGCAGGAGGCCGGGGTTCGTCGCGCTGGTTTTGGTCTCGATACTCGTCATCTGGGTGCTGAACGCCTTCGATGCCGGGCGGACGGGACCACGCCGGCAATCAGGCGGGTTCGGCATCTTCGCGCTCGTGCTCGGTGCGTTCTTCATCCTGGGATGGCAGCTCAGCGAGATCGACATTCCGAAAATGGTGCAGAAGTTCCCCGAGGCCACCAAGCCATTCGGCAAGGTTATCTGGCCGTGGCAGGCGGCAGTGACGCGGGACCCTGTCCTCCTCACGGCAGAGGCTGAGATCCAGGTGCCGCGCGGTGCCGCTCCCCCGGCGGCCGTCCCCGAGGAACCGGGCAGGCCGTACCTGGCTGCGGAGCCGAACTACGGGGACCTCTCCAGCATGGATGCGAACAACCAGATCATTCCCGGCAGCCGCATCCGGTTCGACCGGACGCGGATTCCTGCCGGGAGCGGAAACCCAGATCTGGTGGAGGGACCCCCTTCGCAACGAGTTCCAGATCCGCCAGGCCGGCGCCTACCTGAGCGTGAAGACCGATTCTCACGGGTCCTTCACCCTGGAGATCTCGATGCCGTACCGGACGTCTCCCCTGAAAGAATCGGGATCGGAGACGCACTGGGTGGAAGCGAGGCAGATCTCCGCAATGGGAAAGCTGCGGGCAAGCGAGGCGCTTCTGCTCACCCTCGAGCGGATGGTGGAAACGATCTTCATGGGCATGATGGCCACATTCTTCGGCATCATCCTCTCCATTCCGGTGAGCTTTCTTGCCGCCCGCAATATCATGTCCGCCTCGAAGGTCACCCTCGCGATCTACTACCTCACGCGCTCCGTTCTGAACATCATCCGTTCCATCGAGCCATTGATCTGGGCCCTCATTGCCGTTGTCTGGGTGGGGTTAGGGCCGTTTGCCGGTATCATCGCCCTGACGGTGCATTCGGTGGCCTCGCTGGGCAAGCTGTACTCGGAGGCGATCGAAAGCATCGATTCGGGCCCCATCGAGGCCATCCAGGCCACCGGCGCCACCCGGTTTCAGACGATCATGTTCGCCGTGGTGCCCCAGATGATCGCCCCCTTCGTGAGCTTCTCGATCTATCGGTGGGACATCAACGTGCGGATGTCCACGGTAATCGGTCTCGTCGGAGGGGGAGGGGTCGGCTTCATCCTGATTCAATATATCCGCCTGCTCGATTACCAGGCTGCCGGTATTGCCGTGTGGTTCATCGCGGTCACCGTGGCGGTGCTGGACTACGTGAGCTCGGAAATCAGACAGCGCTTCGTCTAGGCCGGCTCCAGCTGCTCTTTACAGATCGAACGCCGCTCAGATACTATGCGGCATGCGGGCAGGATCGATCACCGCGGTGCCTCGCACGTTCCGGAATATGCTCTCTGCAGGGATCCTCGCTGCCGCCGTAGGATTCGCCCTCTGGTACGCCAGCACCCACAGCTACCTGCTTTTTCACAGCATCACCGAGATATTCAGCATCGTGATAGCGGCCAGCGTGTTCATGATTTCCTGGAACTCGCGCGCCTATCCCGAGGCGCGGCCGTTCGTCATCCTCGGAATCGGGTTTCTCTTCGTCGCCGTCATCGACCTGTTCCATACCCTTTCGTACCGGGGAATGGGGGTACTCCCGACTGGGCAGGATTATGCCACGAAGCTGTGGGTGGCCGGCAGGGCAGTGCAGGTGGCGGCAACCGTCGCGTTCGCCCTTCTGCTGAGGCTGCGGCGCACGGTCCCCTCGGCAATGCTTTTTTGTTCTTTTGCCGTCATGACTACTGTCCTGTTGCTGTCGATTTTCGTGTGGGACGTGTTCCCTCTCTGCCTGGTCGAAGGCCGGGGGGTCACGCCATTCAAGGTAGCGAGCGAATATGTCCTCTGCGCATTCCTTGCAGTGGCGATTGCCCTTGTGACAGGGGAGCGCGAAACTCTCGCCCCGCGGGTGCGCACGCTCCTTGTCCTGTCCTTCTCTGCCACCATCCTCAGCGAGATGGCGTTCACGCTGTATACCAGTGCCTATGGGACCCAGAACCTGATCGGGCACTATCTCAAGATCGCCGCCTGCGTTTTCGCCTACCAGGCGCTTTTTTCTGCCGAGGTGCGCAAGCGAATCGCGGTCATCGAGGCGCTCGAGAGGGCGAACGAAGCGCTGGCAAGGACGGAGCGGGAGCTCCGGAAGGCGAATGCATCCAAGGACAAGTTTTTTTCGATTATCGCCCACGACCTCAGAAATCCCATCGGGGGGCTGCTGACACTCTCCGAGCTGCTGGCGAAGAAGTTCGATGCCATGGAACCGCAGAAGGTCCGCGAGTTCTGCAGGTTGATCTACGACGGCACCCGGCAGGGATCCGAGCTCCTGGAGAGTCTCCTCCAGTGGGCGCGTGCGCAGACCGGGCGGATCGAATGCGAGCCGAGGCTGCTCTGCCTTTCCGCGCTCTGCCGGGAGAGCGTGGCGCTCGTCTTTGCCCAGGCGCAGCAGAAGGAAATCCGGCTCCTGTGTGATGTCTCGGATGAGGTGAAAGCGTTCGCGGATGAGAACATGGTCTTCACGATCCTGCGCAATCTTCTTTCAAACGCCGTCAAGTTCACTGCCCGCGGCGGGTGCATCGGGATTTCGGCCGGGGCCGTCGGGGAGTGCGTGGAGCTTTCCGTGGCCGACACGGGCGTGGGGATGGGTCCGGAAGACCTGGAAAAGCTCTTCAGAATTGACGTGCATTTCACCTGCAAGGGCACGGCCAATGAGCACGGGAACGGGCTCGGTCTGATTGTCTGCAGTGAGTTTGCCGAGCGGAATCGCGGGTCGATCAGCGTGAAGAGCAGGCCGGGCGAGGGAACGACATTCACGCTCCGTCTGCCGCGGGCAGCTCAACCCATGTCGAGCGGCGGCGGCGGCGCGCCTCCCTCCCAGACTCCTTCCAGGCTCGGGTCGAACGGCTTGCCGTAGAGGAACCGGAAGAGCACCTTGAAGTCCTCCTGATCGATCCGCAGGAAAAGCACCCCGAAGTATGCGTTCTCCGCGTCCTTGAACTTCCGCATGATCCGCGACCCGATCAGCATCGTCCTTTTCTCCAGCTTCACGGTCAGCTCCAGGTCGGTATGCACGATGAGATCCCGGATGAGGTCCGGGGAAGTGTGGGCAAACAGGAGCCCGGAAGCGCTCATGTCGATGATCGGGGCCTCGTAGCGGCGCTCGGTGCTGCGCTCGACCTTGAAGTACCCGTTCGTGACGAGCGAATAGCAGAGCGTCCGGGCGAACTCCTGCACGTACTCGAATATGTCACGGGAGAGGCGTTCCCTGCGGGCCCCCGTGTTCCAGACGTGCACGTAGCCCACCACGTATTCGTTGTACAGCACCGGGCACCAGAGCTCCGACACGATGTCCTGCTTGGTCTTCTCATAAAGGATGTTCCCGAGCTTGCTGGTGATGACGTGTGCCTGCGCGCCGGCCTCCTCCTCCAGCTTGATCAGGTCCGATTTCGTGATGACCCTCTCGTCGGGGAAGGGGTCCCGGCTGGGAAAGTCCTCCGCGGTGGAGGGAATCCAGAGAGCACTTGCCGAGACGCACGATGATCTTCTCCTCCCACGTGCGGGGCATTCTGTCGCGCATCATCACGATCTTGCTGTCGGAGACCAGGGATTCCATCCGGGTGCGGAAAGTCTGGACGACTTCTTCGATACGCTTCGGATCGAAAGCAGTCGATTCTTCCGGCGGCTCCACGGGGTTGAACCGGTCGGACTTTGGAAAATTCAATTCCACTTTTGTGCCGTGGAGGCTGAAAGAGACGTCCATGCCGCCCGCGACCCTGACCCGCTCGAACTTGCGCTGCAGGTTCTTGTACACTCCGGGCGGCTGGTCCACGATCATCTTCTCCCCGGCTGACCTCCTGCACGCGGGAGACGAAGGTATGATAGTTGTTCTTCAGATAGAAGAAGACACGGATTTCCTCTCCGGGCTCGAACCCCTCCAACTTCCCCTCGAGCGGAGACATGATCAGCCCCTTGTCACTGATTCCCGCGAAAAGGCACGTGAGCTCCTTTCTGCTTCCGTGAATATCGCAGGGTATGTTCTCGTCCACGAGGGTTTTGAACACGAACTCCTTTTCGATCCGCCCGACTTCCGTTCCCATCGATCTCACTCCTCCAGAAGCCAGCGATACGCAGAAGGGAAGTACTTCTCCTTGGATTTCTCTCGTTTCACCGCCAATTGCGCAAGGCTGAGCTGCAGGTCCGACACGAGCCACTTTTTGCCCGCGCGCGCCATGTAGATCTCTCCTTCCGCGCTTCCCTCCGCGCCGAACAGCCGCACATTGGCCGCGATCTCTCCGTCGTCCTGCATCTTGGGCGTGCCCAGGCGGAAGGAGCGGGGAGCGTAGCCCTGCTTCAGCCCGTCTGTCAGCGTGTCGAGCACGGTCTTTTCCGATTCTGCGGCCAGGAGCGCGCGGTCGGGCTTGCCCGGCCACGAGACCCGCAAGGAAGGTTTCGGCAGTGGAAGCCGCGTCGTTCTCATCCTGGTTCTCCGCGCGGTCATCACCCAGGGGGCCGATCTTGAAATCCTCCGGCAGCGCGCGTGTCTGTCGGCCCAGTGCCATGAGTGTGGTCACGTTGGCAAGCGGCCGCGTACGAGCGAGCAGAGGTTCTGCCTGCTGGTCCGGGGCCAGGGTGATCGATCGAGCCGGACCGGGAGCGGGCTTCGGGTGCGCGGGCTCAGTTTTCGGCGCCTGCTCGGGGCCGGGCGGCCGGACCAGCGGAGGGGGCGCTTGCGCGAGCGCGGCCGGCTCGGCCGGGCTGCTGGACGGGCGCGGGAGGAGTGCCCTGCCGCGTGCTCTTGTGGCAGGCGAGAACCGTGAGAAAGATCAACAGAATTGCCGGGAAGAGCAGCCGCGTTCTCATGACTCCTTGTATCATTCTCGGGAGAAATCGTCAAACAGCCGGGGAGTGCAGGCAGGGGCCGGGGGCTGCCGATCGGCCTTGCGGGTACGCCGTCCATGGCCCCTTTACACTGCCGCGTCCCGCCTTTTACTGTAGGGAGAATCTCAATGGGTGAAAAAGAGCGCATCCTCGACCACCTGGAAAACGACTATACCGAGCCCATCCGGGACCCGGTCTGGAAGCACATCTACGTGTCCCGGCCTCTCCTGCGCATCCTGGAGCTCGAGCAGTTCCAGAAGCTGGATCGCATTCGCCAGCTCGGCCCGGCGTATCTTGTCTACCCCGGGGCCACGCACACGCGCCGGTCTCACAGCCTGGGCGTCTTTCACCTGGCGCGGCGCATGATCACCACGCTCGTGCGGAAGAACCGTGTCGTCGATATCACCCTGGAAGGTGTGAAGTCGTTCCTCTGCGCGGCGCTTCTGCACGATATCGGCCATTACCCCTTTGCCCATTCCCTCAAGGACCTCGAGGTGGAAGCGCACGAGGCGCTTGCTGCGCGCCAGATCCTGTCCGACTTTTCCGCGGCCATCCGCGCGCACCTGCGTATCGAGCCGGAAGCGGTCGCTTCCATCATCGACCACCGGACGTCCTACCGCGGCGCGGAGAACGTCGCGTTCTACTGGAAGCTCCTCTCGGGCGTGCTGGATCCTGACAAGCTCGACTACCTCAACCGGGATGCATTTTTCTGCGGAGTTCCCTACGGAATACAGGACGTGGATTTCATCCTGGAGGAAGTCTACCCGCACGTGGAAAACGGCGTGGCGATAAGCCCCAAGGGGATCACGGCGCTGGAGAACATCCTGTTTTCGAAGTACCTGATGTACAAGACCGTCTACTGGCACAAGACGGTGCGAATCGCGACCGCCATGATCAAGAAGGCAATCGGCATGGCGCTGGCGGAGGGCGCCATCAGGAGGCAGGATCTGTACGGGCTGGATGATGAGGAGTTCTTCGCTCGTTTTTCGACTCGCCGCATCCCCGGCGCGCAGCTCATCGAGGACACGCGGAACCGTGTCCTTCACAAGCAGGTGCTGAGACTGCCCTTCAAGGACGGGAATGCCGCGCACCGCCGGCTCGAGGATGTCAATGCCCGGCTCGCGCTCGAGCAGGAGATAGCGGCGGAGGCGGGGAGGGCGCTGGGCAGAACGGTGATGCCCGACTGCATCGTCGTCGACATTCCCGAGCGCATCTCCTTCGAGCTGAGCATTCCCGTAATCGATCCGGGCGTCCGAGTCGGAGGAGACGGATGCGGGAGATACCTCGTACGTGTTCAACCGGATGGGGCACGAGGACTTTCCCCGGTCGCTTCGCACGATAA
Organism: uncultured Spirochaetota bacterium; assembly: GCA_963734545.1. Taxonomy (GTDB): domain Bacteria; phylum Spirochaetota; class Spirochaetia; order SZUA-6; family Fen-1364; genus Fen-1364. The sequence continues at coordinate 315,981 of CAVTHO010000007.1, forward strand.
CGGTAAGCGCGCGTCGGGACCCGGACCTGCTGGAAGCGCTGGCAAAGCTCGACCTCGCGCGTCGATTCGCGCCATGAAGGACCGCTCGCGCGCAGACGCGCTGCTGCTGGAACGCTTCTCACGTCACGCAGGCCGCGGAATCAACAGGTTCGAGATGATCGGGCCCGGTGATCGCGTCCTCATCGGCGTGTCGGGAGGCAAGGATTCGCTGGCCCTGAGCCTTGCCCTGCAGGAACGCCGGAAGTGGGTGCCGGTCACCTACGAGCTGTTCGCGGTCCAGGTCGAATGGCGCGAGTATCCCATGACGGACGAAGAAAAGGCGGCAATCGACGGATTTTTCGACGGCGTCGGAATCCCGTTCCGCCGGATACAGGCACAGATTGCGCCTCCCACGTTCGGAAAGAAATTCAGCTGCTACACCTGCGCGCGCAATCGGAAGCGAATACTCTTCGACGAGGCGACGCGACTCGGGGCGCGAAAAATCGCGCTGGGCCACCACATGGACGATATCGCCCGTACGACCCTCATGAACATGTTCTTCCACGGTGAGCTGTCGACCATGATGCCGGTGCAGCATTTTTTCGGAGGAACGCTGTCGATCATCCGGCCCTTGTGCGAGATCCGGGAGGCTGAGGTGTCCCGGCTGGCGGCCCGGTTGGGGCTTCCCTCAGCCCCCAACAGGTGTCCACGCGCGGATAAGAATCGACGCCTGCTGATGAAGGAGATCCTGCGGCAGGCTTCCCACGTGGACAGACACGCGGTCTCCAACGTGTACGGGTCGGCGTGGAGGGTCAATTCCGAGTACCTTCCCTCGCCAGACCGCGCCGATGAGGGTGGGCCCGTCGGCGAAGAGGAAGAGGAGGATCCGGACCCGCGCTTGCCGGAGGCCTGGTTGTAACGTACATTAACGGCAACGGCTCGCCATGCTCTGTGCCATCGTCAGCGACATTCATTCCAACCATGAGGCCCTTGCCGCGGTTCTCGGGACGATCGAAAAGCTTCCGGTGGATGTCCTGTACTGCCTGGGCGATCTGGTGGGATACAACGCGGACCCCGACGCGTGCGTCGAGGCAATCCTCCCGCGGGCAAAAGCCGTTGTGCGCGGAAATCACGACAAGGCAGTGGCCGGGTTGCTCAATCTGGACTGGTTCAACCATACAGCGAGGGAGGCTGTTCTCTGGACCCGCCGGAGCGCGAGCGCGAAGACGCTGGAGGAAGTGAAAAGGCTTCCGCCCGGGCCGCTCGAGGTGGAGGATGGAATCCTCCTCTGCCACGGCACGCCCTATGACGAGGACGCTTACCTTATGGACATCGGCACCATCGAGGAGAGCTACCGTTTTCTGGAGGAAAGCCACCCGGAGACCAGGTTCTGCCTGCACGGTCACACCCACTATCCCCAGGTGGTCGTGCGGCGCGGGGAGCGAACGAAGCCCGAAGTCCTCCGCCGGCTGGAAGAAACAAGGCTGGAAAAGGGGGCAACCTACCTGATCAATCCCGGTTCAGTGGGACAGCCGAGGGATGGTATAGCACAGGCATCTTTTGGTATATTAGATACCAACAGGCTGGTTTACAGGAACCTTCGGGTTGCGTACGGCGTGCAGGAAACGCAGAGGAAAGTCCTTCAGGCAGGGCTTCCTCCCGAGCTCGCGCGGCGCCTCGCGGAGGGCAGGTAAGATGGCGGCGTGCCGGCCCGCTCCAGCAGAGGAGAGTGAATGAAATCGCAGCTCATGGAGGAAAGGATACGCCGCGTGACGGTGCTCTTTTCCGAGCTCAGCTTCCGCGTGACAGAGGACGAACGCTCGCACAATGCATACTCTGCCACATTTGAGGACGACGACGCATTCCAGGCCGGCGTTCTCATCGAGAGGGGAAGCAGATTTCTTGAGCTGGCCTACGCCCTGACATTTCCCCCTTCCTACTCGCAGCTCATGAAGGGGAAGTTGGAGGAAATGCTGAAGACCTGCTACGAGTTCGGCTGCTACGTGAGCCTCCAGCAGACTACTACGGAGATCAGCTTCTCGGTATTTACGAAGATCTACTACTCGGGATTGAACTACTACTCTCTGCGCGACAGCCTTCGGGATTTCCGCGAGTGCGTTGCAGCTCTCATGGATCTCCTGGAGATGGGCAAGGACGGGCTGGAGGCGTAGGCAAGGGCTCCCGGCGCGCAAGCGCGCCTGCCGCCCTATGGATGCCGAGGGCGAGCGAGTCCAGGGATGGACGAAAGCGAGCCCGTACGCCGTCCATGGATGGACGGGAGCGAGCCCACAGGCAAGGACTAAGGCTGGGTCCGCTTCTAGAACGTTTCCGAGAAAATCTCCGCCTCTTGCAGTACGCCTTCGCAGTTGTTTTCGACGAATGCGAGGACCTTGTGCATCAGCGATTCGCCGAAGGTCTTTGAGTTGGTGACGAGAGCCGCCCCGATCTGCGCGTAGCGCATCGAATCCTGCATGTCCACCTCGGCCACGGAGAGGGGAAACTTGTTCGAGAGTTTCTCCTTCAATGAAGACACGATCCTCCGCTTGTCCTTGATGGATTGGAGGGGGGGAAGCTCGATACGGAACTGGATCATGCAGACGATCATCCGTCCTCTATCCCCTGCCGGCAAGGCCTTTTGATTTCATTCATGCTCGACCCTGAACCCCCCAGAAGAATACAATGCCTTCCTGAGCCGCGGCGCCGATAGTCATAGAGAGATGGGCGGCAAGGCGGACCCCGGGCGTGCACCGCGGGAGATCTCCGCGCCCGGCAAGGGGCAGGGCGAGGCGCTGCGCCCGTAATACCCCGGCATATACGTGCTTCCTTCGCTCTCCAGCCCGCGAGATATACTTGTAGAAGGAGATTCGGTGCGTGCTGCCATTTTTCTTATTTTCGGCCCGGGAAATCATTTACATAATGGCGGTTCCAGTGAATAATGGCCGCGACGTGGCGCGAAACCATGCCAATCTCCTCCTGCTCTCCTGCTGCCTGGCTTCGCTCTTCTGCGGAAGCCGGCTCTTTGCCGCTGACATATTTGTCCCGCCCAAGGAAGCTCCCACGACCATCTTTTCCACAAAGCTGGGTTCCGCCGATGTCGACCTCAGCCTCCTTGGATCCTGGACTGCCGGTGTCTCATTCGGCGCAGGCCTTCTTTTTGTGCCCGGGCTTCCCGCACAGGCCCTCGATTCATTCCCTGCGCTGGACCAGGGATTCATCTTCAACCAGACACCTGACATCACGATCTCCCTCTGGCTGCTGAAAAGATTCTATCTGAACGTTACCGTGCTGGGAAACTTCGCGAACAACACTATCCAGCTCGGGTACAAGGGCGCTCCGGGCGAGACGATTCAATCCGTTGTTGTGGGGAACCAGGGCATCGCAATTCCCTCCAGTCAGCTCGTGCAGATACCCAGCCAGCCGTTCGGTTCGCTCGGGGCAATGGGCCAGTTCATCTCCGGCAACGCGACGAACGACCTGATGCTGCGTTGGGACCCTGCCCAGCGAAAAACCAAGACCTTTGTGGGAAAAAACGAGCTTGTTGAGAAAGAGATAGGCATCGATACCTATGTGCGAGGCAGATACTTCTTTCTGCCCGACACCGGGCTCGACGCCGGGAGCCTTCAGGTCTTCCTGGAGGACCCGGAGGGAACATTCACAAGCACGACGCCGCCTGATGGCCGGAAATACCGGCGGGCCACACTTGACGACGTGGTGCTGGATTCCACGAATGGGCTGGTATCACTGAGAAATGCCTTCAAAGGCAGGGTCCTGGTGTATTACACGAAGGGCTCGCCAGTGGGAACAACCGGGGTCGGCACGCTGCCGAAGGAAGTGCTCTACGTGCCCCCGGCTCTGGGACCTTCTCGGGATCCGACCCAGTCGCAGGCGTTCAACTGGGCAATCACCTACTTTGGCCAGGCAATGACCGAGAGGCAGGTCACGCTCCTTGCGGTGAGCGCTTCACCTTGTTTGCTTCTCTGGGAGCCCGGCGACAATTCACCGTTTGAAATCGACAACTCCTACGCGTTCGCCTCCGCGCCGCCTTCCGACCTGTCGAAGATTTCATATCGGTTCAATGCAAAATCTTCGAGCGCGGCGCTGCCCACCGGCCTCATTTTTCAAAGCATCCCCACGGAAGTCCGGTTCATGGTTCTTGTGGACCGCAATCTCACAGGCACGAACAGGTTCAGGAATTTCTTCCCCTTCGAGGACGCAAGCACGGATCCTGATGGTCTCCTGTACGGCCCGAAAAGGGATTCGCTGACTGGCAGCCTTCCGTTCGATATCTTCTACCAGTTCCTGTCACCTGTCTCGGACATGACCCTCGAGGCAAACATTGTCCCCGGATCCGTCAGCGTGCAGGTCAACGGAACGTCCGAATCCCGTATTGAAGTGGATCCGGTCTCGGGGCGCCTTACCATACTTGCCGAAGTTCTTCCCACGGACCGTATCGTCGTCACGTACAGCAAAGTCGAGCAGGGAGTTGCAGGCGGGGACATCCTGTTCGCGTGGCGGGACAAGATCCCTCTTTCCGATTCGGTGAACCTTTTCTTTTCAACCGGGATCCGGTGGAACGCCAATCCATGGACGTTCTCCCAGGAGGCCTATTCGAAGTCGGGGACCATCATCGCCACGGCAGGAATCGACGGAAAGGGCGAGAACCTGTCGTACTCCGCGGAGGCGGGGATCGCGTACACAAACCCTGATACCACGGGAATCCTCAGGCTGTTCGGCATGGAAGGCAACTCCACTTCGATCGACCTTTCGGAGGAAAATGCTTTCCCCGCGAGCGCGCCCTATACCTCCCTCGTCACTGAAATACCCGGACTCACGCCGGCGAATGCCCGAGGCTTGCTCTATTACCGCGATTATCGCTCGTATGGAGCGTTTGGCTCCTCGACACTCAATACGATCGACTACACAGGCTCGACGTTGATTCCCTATTCGAACGGCAATCGGATGGGTCCCTACAACGTGAAAGGAAGCAGTGGCAACCTCAATTCAGAGAGCCTCGTTCTGGATTACAGGCTCGCCAGTAACGAGTGGGTGGGCACGCAGCTTCCGATCTCGCCGGGGTCCGACGCGGATCTTTCAGGTGCCCGGGCAATCACGATCCGGTTGCGGGCGCTGAACATGTCGGGCAGCAGCGTGAACGTCTCCCTCCAGATAGGCAGTGTCTCGGAGGACCTCGACGGTTCAGGCGTGCTCAAGGCTGAGACATCCTCGACACAGACGGGATTCTCATTTGTCGATCAGTCCCATGCAGGGATAACGCTCAAGGTCGGCGCAGGCCCCAAGCTGGAAGGCAACAGCAGGCTGGACTCTGAGGACCGAAACGGGAACACCATCCTCGACCTGGAGGACGCGACCCGGGTACTGACCGCGGCGTCTTCTTCGTTCCCTATTGCTTCCGGGTCACTGAGCTCAACCTGGGCACCCTTCACGCTGCAATTGAATGACGCCGACAGGCAGAAACTCCTCCAGGCGCGCGGCGTGCGAGTGATCATCCAGGAATCGGGCGGAGGCACGGCCACGGGCCAGATCCTTATCGATTCGATCACGATCCAGGGAACGCCGTTCTGGCCGCAGACCGCTGCCGTGGACCGCCCCAATGTCCACGTGCAGGAAGTTTCTGAGAATTTGGTCGGAACTGCCGCGGACCTGGAATCCAGGTACCCGGACAGCCTCAAGCGGTTCCATCCCGACGGAGAGCCGAACCAGGTGCTGGAGACAAGCTGGGGATCCCCTGCCGCCGTGACAGCGCCGTTCACCGTGCAGGGCTTCGTTCCGCAGGGCACGGGCGGAATCCAATACAACACCATCGTTTCGTATGTTCGCAGCAATACAGTGGGCGCGACGTACACGTTTTCTCTCCTGGATTCCCAGTCAACGCCGCGCGGCGTTTCCTGGTCCGTGGCCGTTTCCGACAATGTGTGGCACGAGATCAAGGTCTCCCGCAATGACGGCACGGTCCGCATGGACGGCACCGTCATTGGGAGCCCTCTCAGGTTCGATTCATCCTATGAAAACCTGGCTCAGCTTACCGTCGTGGTGTCGGGCGTCCCTGTCACCGACCCTCCGCCCGGGAGCGGTCTGCTCTACATTGACGAGATCTACTGTACGGACCCCCAGGGGAGCGTCGGTGTCGCTTTCGTCGGCAATCTTTCAGCCAAGTTCCCCGGCACCGTGCTCGCTGCCGGGAATGTTCCCCTGGTCTCGAATGTGGCGCTGCGCCAGGACGTATCCCTTGTGTCAGCGGGATTCGCGCCGCTCTATGGCATTCCTTCTCCTTCGGAAGATCTCTCATCGCGTACTCAGGCGGATGCGGACCTCCTCTTCGTGCGCACGAGCGTGGACGTCCGGCTGAGGGAGGCCGCGGGGTCATTCAGCGCATCGGGGGGCCACCGGGTGAAGATCCCGGCTGATTCCTTTCCCGTGACCGTGGTCGACGCCTTTTCTCTCAACTGGGCGGGCGGGTTCTCGCGGGAGAATATGCTCGTTCTCACCCCCGGTTCCTTCCTCACATTGTCCCTCGGTACGACCGCCAACGCAGACCCGGATGAAAGCGTCGGCACGGGACTCCTCAACCAATCCTGGCAGGCGAGCATGGCGCTGAGTCCCTTTTCGCCCCTGACGGTCAATTCCACCCTGTCATTCTCCCAGGCGGTATCCGGATACCGGCTCCCGCTCGAATGGTACGGCGAGCGATGGGCGAGGGAGGCGGCGCTTGTGGTCCCATGGTTCGGCGGCTCGGATGTTCTGCGCAGCGAGCAGCTCGGATTCAAGACCGGGATCCCCGCGGCCCCCTTCGGCTTCAGCCTCGAAGCGGAGGCGAACACGGCGAGGAAGGAGGACAGCACGCTGACCGGGCTCAGCCAGCAGAACGACCTGTCCCTCTCCGCGGCCCTCCTGCTGCGCCTTGCCCAGGGCGGGGCATCGGACATGAGTCTGAGCCTTGCCTACAGGAGGTTCGTCTCCGTGACGACCTCTCCTGTGCCGGGGCCCCGATTCTCCGCGGAGGCAAATGAGTACTTCGACGTTCTCTCGTCGCAGGCATATCTGCTGACTGCACCGCCGTTCCAGGAGCTCCTCTCCAACAACTCCGACGGGGTGCTTGCCGCCTGGGAGTCTGCAGGCGCAACCCAGGGAATCTACAGCCCCTCCGTGCTCCTCTCGTTCCAGCGCGGCTTCGGCGCGCGGCTCATCGACCTGGTGGTGCCTTCCACGGCCGAGGTCGCGGTCGGTCAGGACCTCAAGAAGATAGCGGACCTCTCCCAGACGACCATGTACGTGCGTCCCAAGATCGGAATGAGGGCAGTGAACCTTTTCGGGCAGCTGGGCGTGTATCCGCTGCTTCCGATGGTGCGTACCGATGAGTACAGCATCAGCATGAGCGGGTCAGTGGATGGAGGCCCCGGGCTTCCGACACGTCTCTCCACCATCTCCGCCGAGGTGTTTGCCAGCCTGACGGGCACCGGAGACGGAACCCTCACCTTCGTGGAAACCTTTCGGAGAGACCAGGCCACCACCATCACCCTGTCCAACGACTCGCAGGTGCTTCTGGAGTGGACCACCCGTCCGGAGGGAGGAGTCATTCTGCCTCTCATTCCGAAGGACATCGGCAAGACAGGATACTTCGCGCACCGTGAAAGCGTCGATGCCACGGTCAGCTACAACGACACAGGTGCTTTCCACCCGTTTACTCTCGTGCTCGGACACTCGAGCTCGATCGTGTACGACGAGCACGGGTCCATCAAGGCGAGCCTCAATCTCGGCATGGACGTTGAAGACCTCGGCGGCGCGGGGATCGCCTGGCGCCTCGCCTTCCGCGCGGCGCTGGAGGCCAAATTGACGTTCTAGGGCGCCGCGGTATTCCGCGGATTAAGGGCATTGTGGTACACCACGGATTTCCAGCACCGCGGTATTCCGCGGATTTAGCGCATCGCGGCACTCCGCGGACCCGGTATGCCGCGATAGCTTTCTGGGGAAGCGGGAGATATAATATTCACGGGTTTTCAAGGAGGTCTCCATGCCTGCAGTTCTCAGACGTTGTGCGGTCATTCTGGTCCTTTGCGGTTTCGCAGTCGGACCGGCCTTCTCCCAGGAAACGCCTCCCGCCGACAGCCTCGGGTTCAAAATGTCCATGGGCATCGGTATTCAGAACTTTCACGGCCCGGTAGAGCCGGGCACGTTTTCATCGATCGGGCTCGCGCCGGATATCTCATTCGGTAAATTCGGGATCGGCCTGGACCTGACGATCAACTACAACACGGAAAACGGCTCGCTCTATATCCGGAGGGCCGACTGGGTCGTCAACAGCTTTCAGAATTTCCTGGAGGTGTATCTCCCCAAGATCGCGTACATCCGATACGGCGTGAAGGGCGATCCTTTGTTCCTGAAGCTCGGCTCTTTCGCGGATGCGACCCTCGGCGATGGTTTCATCATGGGAAACTACAATAACATGCTGTTCATGCCCGGACCAGCGCCACTTCGGTCTGCAGGCGGATCTGGATGGAAGACTTTTCAACGCGCCCTTCTTCGGCTTCGAATCTGTCATCGGAAATCTCGCCCGGATGGACGTGATGGGCGGGCGCTTGTATGTGCGGCCCCTTGCCGGTACCGGACCTGCCGGTTCTGAACAACCTGGAAGTCGGTTTCACCGCAGCGATGGACACCGACCCTTTCTTCGGCACCATGTCTGTCGGCAATCCTTCCCCGATCGGCGTGATGGGCGGCGATATTCGCGTCCCCATCGTCGACATCAAGGACGCGTTCTCTCTGCTCGCGTTCACCGATGTCGCCACCATCCAGACCAAGAGCTGGGGCGGCATGGTAGGGGTGAGCGGCAGGATCATCAGCATCTTCACGTACGGTCTCCAGCTGCGCGCGCTCGGTGAGGACTTCATCCCCGACTACTTCGGTCCCACGTACGACCTTCTGCGGGACCAGCAGTACCTCATCGTGCGGACCGGAGGATTCTCACCGGCCATGCTGGGGTGGCTGGCAAGCGTGGGCACGTCCTTCCTTGGGGACACGATTGTGTTCAGAGTCACCCTCGATGGCCCGTTCGCCCCGAGCCCCTTCACCAATCGCCTTCTGAGATACCCTCACCTGCGTGGTATATTCACAATCGCGGAGGGGGTCGTGCCGGGGATTTCATTCGATTTCAGCTACGACAAGAAAGCCCTCGCGACGCTCCCTGACCTGGTCAGCGCAGAAGATGCCGCCATTCAGGCGCAGCTCAACTTCAGGACGGGCCCCGCGGTCATATCCTTCCTCTACAAGATCGTATTCGACCCGACCCAATCCCCGCACCCGTGGCGCGTCACTTCCGGGCTGCAGAGCTCGATTGCGCTCTTCTAGGAAACGGAGGACAGTATGAGGATCAGAGCCACTCTCGCGGTACTGGCAGCCCTCCTGGCGCTGCCGGGCCTGCTTTTTGCGCAGTCGGCACCTGCGGCGGCAAAGCCGCCGGCCATATCCGTGACCCTCGCCTATCACGAAGACAACAGCGGCACGTTCGACGTCAAGGACGGGAAGGGCGCATCCGTCACCATGCAGGACGGGGACGACATGCAGCTCGGCTGGACCGTGGTCACCGGCAAGGGAGACCTGGCCGAGCTGAAACTGAACCATACGGGCACGATCATCAAGATCGCCCAGAACACCAATTTCACTCTCACGCAATTGCGCTCAGAGACGGGAGGCCAGGATGTGTTCAGCCTGGCCTTCGGAAAAGTCCGTACGGTTGCCGGCAGGGCGTCCGGCAAGGACCAGTACCAGATCAGGACCCAGTCGGCGGTGTGCGGTGTGCGCGGTTCCGACATCGTGTTCGAGTACCAGGAAGGTGCTTTCGCCCGGCTCTTCACCCTCGAAGGGACGGGCTGGATCCAGAACGCCGCGGGAAACGCGATCGACGTGGCGCAGGGACTGTTCGCGGACGCGCTGGGCGCCGCATTCACCGCGGTGCAGATCGCTCCGGACGTGCTCGGCGGTCTGGTCAGCGAGATGAAGTTCAACAGGCTGGATGTGAACGAAACCATGGCCGTCAACAAGGCTTACCAGGAAACGCTCGGGACCCCGGCAACGGAGCCGGCACCGGGCCCGACCACGCCCCCGGCGCCGAAGACCAACTCGGCCCTGGACAACTTCATGACGGCGCTGCGCGACATCATGGGCCTCGAGATCGGCTCCGTCACCATTGGCGGCACCACGTGGGCAAAGGTGGTGCTGCAGCCGACATTCAAGACGGGCAATCTGAAGGCCGCGCTCTATCTGCCCCTCATCTACCACGACGACATGTTCAATCCGAGCGACTACTACAGGCCGGCGGGCAACAGGGAGTGGAGCTTCGGAACGGATCAACCGAATACCATCGCCGGCGTCGAGGACTTTGCCGTGGACGTCCTTCTCAAGATCAAGTACATCGAGTGGGGACGGCAGAGAGATCCCTTCTTCTTCAAGGTAGGAAACCTCAACGACATCACCATCGGGCACGGCCTGATCATGCGTGATTTCGCCAACGACGCCGACTTCCCCTCGGTGCGCCGCATCGGCGTGAATCTCGGCCTGGACCTCGGCGGCTTCGGAGTGGAGGCGATGGTCAACGACGCGGCAGATCCCGAGGTCTTCGGCGGCAGGATGTACATCCGTCCGATTCCGGGCGTCAGGGCGGCTCTCGGCTTCTCGACTCTTGTGGACATCAATCCCGCCCGGGACTTCATCGATATTCCCGCCGGCGCTGTCGGTCCGGTCCCGGCGGGAAGTCCCATCTTCATCAGTCCGGGCATCGACCTTGACCTGCCGTTTGTGGAGAGTGATCCTTTCAGCCTGGTGGCTTTTGCAGACGGAGCGCTCATGCTGCCGTACTTCCGCTCCTCCCCGAGCATCGGCCTCACGGGCGGCACGGTGATCAATTCGGGGTTTGCCTCCGACGCGGTCTATGACAAGTCGGCTGCCATGCCCTTCAAGAACTGGGGATTCGCCACGGGGCTGTTTGGAAACCTGATCATCCGCGACTTGACCTGGCGGCTGGAGTTCCGTGACTACACCGGCGTATTCGTCCCGCAGTTCTACAGCTCCGGCTATGAGCGGCAGCGGAACACGCTCGTGCACAATGTGCTCGCCTACCTGCACGACCCGGCTGACCCGGTCTGGAATACCCAGAATATGGGCATCTTCGGCGAAGGCGGCATCTCGCTGGACCGGCTCTTCAGCCTCAAGCTCAGCTACTTCTGGCCCTGGGACAGGAACTCGGCGGGCGATTTCACATTCCTGAATGACGATTTCGCCGTGAAGTTCATCCTGCAGAAGGGCGTCATCCCTGTGGTCAACATCTGGGGATCCATCTCGTACGAGAGGACGAACTTCGTCCGTTCGATCCAGCACGGTGTGAATCTGTTCGATGCAAACACGGTGGTGAGCACATCGATCAATTACCCCGTGACGGATAATCTCGACGTGACGCTGCTGTACACCACCACGGCGCAGCGGGACTCGTCGGGCAACCTGGTCTATGCGAGCGCGGGAGACCTGCTGCCGAAGCTGGACACGTCGCTCTCCATCCAGATGCAGGTCCACCTCTAGGCGGGCGCATGCCAGTCAACACCCCTCAGCCCCGGAGGATCCGGATCCTCCGGGACGAGGTCTCCCGAAAGATAGCGGCCGGCGAGGTGATCGACCGGCCGTTTTCCATTGTGAGGGAGCTCCTCGACAATGCAATCGACGCGGGCAGCCGTGCCGTCGACGTCCACCTGGAGGCGGGCGGACTCTCACGGGTGCGTGTCGTGGACGACGGAGCGGGCATGCCTCCGGATGACCTTGCGCTCTGCTGGCAGCCGCACGCGACCTCGAAGATCGAAACGGAAGACGACCTGCTGCGCGTGTCCAGCCTCGGTTTCCGGGGGGAGGCGCTTTCCAGCATCGCGGTCTGCAGCCGGCTCGAGGTGGTGAGCTGTCCGGGAGGGGATGAGCCGGCGCACCGCCTGGAGGTCCGAGGCGGCAGACAGGTGCGCATGGAAGCCTGCCAGGGCCGGAAGGGGACCGTGGTCGATGTGACCGAGCTCTTCTACAATTACCCCGCCCGGAAGAAATTCCTGCGCAGCGTTTCGGCCGAGTCCGGTCTCTGCAGGGCCATGTTCATCGACAGGGCCGTGGCCCACCCGGGAATCGCGTTTCGCCTGGTCATCGACAATGAAATGAAGCTTTCCCTTCCCGTGGCGGAGACGGTCGACAGGATCGGGCTCGCCTACGCACAGCTCCTCGATTCGCGGATGCTGGGGCATGCGCGCGTGGACGGAGACGGTTTCAGCGTGAGGCTCGTCGCAGGCCGGCCGGAGCTGCGTCGCAGGGACCGGAGGCTTCTGCAGTGTTTTGTCAACGGGAGGCGGGTGTCGGAGTTTTCCCTCCTGCAAGCCGCCGAATACGGCTACGCGGGCTACGTGCCCGGCGGCTGGCATCCGGTGGCGTTTGTGTTCGTGGATGTGGATCCCGGGCTCATCGACTTCAACATCCACCCGGCCAAGAAAGAAGTCAGGTTCCGCAATCTTCCTGAGGTGCACAAGGCGGTCGTCGAAGCGGCCCGCATTCTGCTTGCGCCCGAGCCGGGGATGCCTGCCACGGGCGGCACGCCTTCGCGTTCCCCGTACCCTGCCGCGCAGCCGATCCGCGCCGCACAGGGGTTTTCGCTGCCTGTATCGCGTAATGCTGCGCCCGCGCCGATGCCGCAGGAAGACGGCATCAGGTTCCTCGGACAGGTTTTCGGCGTCTTTCTGGTCTTCGAGCTACCCGGCCGGCTCCTGGTTCTGGACCAGCACGCGGCGCACGAGCGGATCATTTTCGAGCGCCTCAGCGCGCGCGCGCCCGCGATGCAGGAAATGCTCTTCCCCCTCTGCTTTGACGTGTCGGAGGAGGAGGAAGCGCGCATTGTTGGCGCCGCGCAGGAGCTCGAAGAAATGGGAATCGCGGTCAGGCGCGCGGGCGCGCGCGCGTTCGAGCTGACGGCGCTCTCCGCGGACTTCCAGGCGCTGGCTGAAGAGCGGCTCGTAGAGCTCGTGCGCGGCGCGGGCGGGGAGCAGTGGCAGCACGCGTTCCGCGCCATGGCGGCCTGCAAGCTTGCCCTCAGGGAGGGAGACCGCGTGGATCCGGTCACCGCTCATGAGCTGTGCGCGCAGGCCCTGCGGCTGCCCGTGCCGCGCTGCCCGCACGGCCGTCCCATATGGCACGAGCTGTCCGAGGAGACCCTTCTCCGCCTGGTCGACAGGCCGGCGCGGGAGAAGCCTCGAGACTGACCCTGCGGCCGGCCCCGCTCTCTCCGGCTGGTTCCTCTACTTGAGCTGATCCAGTAGTTTCTGCGCCTCGTCCTTGACGTCCGGCTTGGGATTCTTGGCGAGCAGCCGTGTGAGAAGGTCCTTTGCGTCCCTGTTGTTGCCCTCTTTCACGAATATCCGGGCAAGCTTGATGTACACGTCCTGGTTGGTGGGATCCTTTGACAGCACGTTCAGAAACGCCCTTTTCGCCTCCGGGAGCTGGCCGGTTTCAGCGTATGCGAGGGCGAGATTGTACTCGGTGACCTTCGAATCTGGCTGGATGGACAAGGCCTTCGAGAGGTGCGTGATGCTGTCCTGGTACTGCTGCTGGTGCAGATAGACATTGCCCAGATTGTTCTGCACTTCGTAGGACTCGGGAAGAACCTCCTGCGCCGTGAGGAGGAGGGGAAGCGCCTTGTCCGGCATGCCGCGGCTGTCGTACATCCCTCCGAGATTGATCAATGCAGGCGCGAACCTCGGGTCCTTCTCCACCGCAATGCCGTAGTATTTCAGCGCGTCATCCACGTTGCCCAGTTTTTCGTTCGCCAGCCCGAGGATGTAGTTGCCGGATGATGAATTGGGGTCGCGGTCCACCGCTTTCTGCGCGAAGGCGAGGGCCTCCCGCGGCTTTCCCAGCTTTATTTTCACTGATGCCATGTTGTAGTTGGCCACGGTGCTGTCAGGTTCCTGCGCAAGGGCACGGGTGAATGTGCTCTCCGCGCCGGCGAAATCGCCGCGCGCCATGTAGGTGGCGCCCAGCTCGCGCATGTACCCGGCGTTGTCCGGCGCGTACTGCGCGGCGAGCTTGAACTCATCCAGCGCGCCGGCAATGTCGCCCTTGTCGCGGAGGAGGTAGCCGACCATGTAATGGGAGTCGGCGTCGTCTTTTTTCGTCGCGATGGCGGATTTGAAAGCGTCCACTGCCCGCGCCTTGTCACCGAGCTGCACAAGACTCATGCCGCGGTTGAAATGAGCACGGGTGAAATCGGGACGCAGCGCCACGCATCCCTCGAAAGATTTCTGGGCGTCCGAAAAAAGCCTGGCGCGATACTGCAGCTTGCCGAGCGCGTACAGGGCGTCCGCGTCGCTGGGATTGAGGCGCGCGGCGGCCTTGTATTCCCGCATGGCGTCCTCGGAGAGCTTGCGGCTGTCATAGATCTCTCCCAGCGTCTTGTGCGGGAGCCAATTGTCGGGATTCTTGTCGATGGCCTTCTTGGAGAGATCGACCGCTTTCTGCACGCCTGCCGAATCCGAAGGATTCTCCCTCCACCAGGAAAGCCCTGCAAACGCAAGAGCGTCCGAGTTGTCGGGAGCCAGGGCAACGGCCTGCTCGAAGGTCTTCCGCGCCTCGTTATACCGGCCCGCATTGAAGGCGGCGGCGCCCTTTTCCATCAGGTCATGGATCTTTTTCTGCAGCTCCTTTTCCTTCGTGGAGGCGCCTTCGGGCGGCGGCGTGGTCGTCTGCTGAACCACGATCTTCTGCTGCTGGTTTTTCAGCGTGTCAGTGAGTTGCGCGAGCCCTGCCTTGAGCTGGTCCTGCTGCGCTTTCAGCGCGGCAAGCTCGTTCTGTTTTGCCGCTTCCGCCGCGGCCTTTTTCCGTGCCAGGACATCGTCCAGGGCCGCTTTCACTCTCGGATCATCGATGCTGAGCTCGTTCAAGACCTTGAGCGCTTCCTCGAACTCGCCCTTTCCGGCGTAATAATCGGCACGCTTCAGGCCCTCAACCACGTTTGGTCCCGCGGGGGCGGAAACGGGAGGGCGGGTGACCAGGTAAGTCCCGACTGCCACAAGCAGGCAGATTGCCACGATGAGGCCGACCAGCAGAGGCGTGGAGAGTCTTCGGCCGGATTGGGTGTCCCGTCTCGGTGCGCGCGGCGCGGGGGAGCGGCCGGTGGACCGGCCTTTGTCGTGCGAGGGTGTCTGCATGTGTCTCAGTCCTTGATATCGACGTCCACCGGATCGGTCCGGCCCTTGATTGAATCCACTGACAGGTTTTTCGTATCTTCCCCGGCATTGTTCAGGCTGTTCAGCACTTCGTTCATCAGCGCCTGCTGCCTGGCAAGGGCGGCCTGCCGGGCCTGCTCCTGATCATCCTGGGCCTGACGGAGGAGGGCGATCAGCTTCTCGATGCTCGGCCTTTGCGGATCCTGGGGGAGGAGCTGGAGAAAAAGGGTGTAGTCGGCAACGGCACCGCTGTAATTCTGGAGCTGCAGGCGAGCCTGGGCCCGGTTGAGGTAGCCTTTTGCCAGATCCTTGTTGGCCGCAAGAGCGCTGTTGTACATTTCCTCCGCGAAGGCGAACTCCTTGCGGCTGAAGAAGTCATTTCCCATGTTGTAATAGAAAAGGTCCTTGAAGGAGGTGGCGACGTTCAATCCCCTCTTGAGGATATCGATTGCCTTCTGCGGGTCTCCGAGCTGCTGGTAGATGATCCCGAGGTAGAGGTAGATCTTCTCGTTTGAAGGATCTTCATTCAGGGCGCTTTCGAGGAGCGGCTGGGCGTCCCGGGGCTTGTTCTGGACGAATAGCGCCTCGCCCTTGTCGAAAAAAGCGGAAACGGCGAAGACTGCCCCGCAGGAAAAGAGAAGAAAACCGGCCAGGGTCAATCGCTTTGTCATCTGCATGTCCCCTTAGAGTATACCGCGCCGCAGGGCACGCGTCGCGCGCGATGATGCACGGAATGCCCTCGTTTCTATCGTCGGTACGGGGTGGGAGAGCTTGACCGTTTTCAACGGGCGGACAGGCTCCGGGAGGGCCAGGTGCAGGCTTGCTACTGCTCCTGGGCGCGCAGATGATCCTGCGCTGTGGCCTGCATGCGCTCATGGATGAAGTCGACCGTGTCGGATATCTTCTGGATCTTCTCGCCTGCGTCATCCGCGATCGAAATGCCGAATGCTGCCTCGATTTCGTAGACAATCTCGGCAACGTCCAGTGAATCCAGGCCAAGGTCGAATTTGAGATGCTTGTCGGGACTCAATGATGCCCGCTCCATCGAGGTGTGTTTCGAGAGGATATCGATCAGTTTCTCCTGAATCTCAATTTTATCCATAAACTGACTCCTCGACTCTGATCTTCTGCATGTATATACGAGTTCCGCATCTTTGTCAAAGGCCGCGCGGCGCGTTGCACCAGGGTGCCCGATTCACTATATTCGTGAGCAAGCAATGAGACTCCTCTGCATAGCCGACCATGTGGACCCGCTGATCTACAGCACGGGCCTCAAGACCCGGTACGGCAATGTCGACCTGGTCTTGAGCGCGGGAGACCTCACGCTCGACTACTATGACTTCATCGTCAGCACGCTGAACAAGCCGCTGTACTTCGTGTACGGAAACCATCACCTGGAAGGGCGGAATGAGGAAGGGATTGCAGCGGATCCCTTCGACAAGAACCGAAACTGCGAGCCGGGGACAGCCTCGGCATGCGGGGCGACATGCCTGGAGGGAAAAGTCGTGCGGAAGAAGGGGCTCATCCTGGCCGGACTGGGAGGGAGCATCTGGTACAATGGGGGAGAAAACCAGTACACCGACTTCACCATGTTTCTCGTCATCCTGCGGATGGTGCCCCGCCTTCTCTGGCACAGGATCATGCACGGAAAGTTTCTGGATATCCTGGTCACCCATTCGCCTCCGTACGGGATAAATGACCTGCCCGATCCCTGTCACACGGGGTTTCGTGTCTTTCTCTGGTTCATGAGGACATTCAAGCCGAGCTACCTCGTGCACGGACACGTGCATTTGTACGACAGGAACGCTGCCCGGGAGGCGCATTACGGAGCAACGACGATTATAAACGCGTATGACCACATCATGATCGATCTGGGGAACACAACATGAGCGACCGAATGTACCAGACCCTTGCGCGCAATGACTTCAGCAAGCTGCGGACGCAGCAGTCCTTCAGGAAGATACTCTCCCTGCTCAAGGCGCAGAAGGACGAAATGCTCTCCCTGGGGGACGTACGCTCTCTGCTGCGGCCCGATTCGGAGGTCTACCGGGGAATGCAGACCGTTGCCATCGCGAAGATCATTGGCAGCGAAGGGCGGTACAGGGATTTCGACAGGGCGTTCCTGCCCCGGCACGACAAGCTGATGGGCCGCTGGATGAGGGTGGACCTGGCGCACTACCAGAATGTCCCCCTGCCGCCGATACAGCTTTTCGAGATTGGCGGCGTGTACTTCGTGCGCGACGGCAATCACCGGGTGTCCGTGGCCAAGTCGCAGGGGGCGGAGTTCATCGACGCCGAGGTGATCTCCCTTTCATCGGAGATTTCTCTCTCCTCCCACATGACGCTGGAGGAGCTCAAGCGCGCCGTCATCGACTTCGAGAAGCGCAGGTTCTTCGAGACCACCCGGCTCGACATCCATCGGCCGGACTGCGTCCTGGAGTTCACCGAGGTAGGGCGCTACGATGAGCTGCTCTGTCACATCAGCGAGCACAAGTGGTACATCAATCTCAAGAAGACCGAAGAGATCCCCTTCGAGCAGGCCGCGGTTTCCTGGTACGACCATGTGTACTTCCCGATCATCTCGATCCTGCGCGAGGCGAAGCTCCTCGCCGCCTGCCCGCAGGCCACGGAGGCGGACCTGTACGTGTTCATCGGCAAGCACTGGAGCGAGCTGAACAGGCGCTATGGACCCCTCTTCACGCTGGAGGAGGCGGCCGAGGATTTCACGGTGAGCTCACAGAAGTCCGGTCTCCCGGGAAGGGCCCGCGTGATGTGGGGAAGGCTGAAAAGCGCGCTGCGGCTCCTCTTCCGCCGCTGACGCGTCACCCTCCCTGGACGTAGGCCTCGTATTCCTTTTCCGTCAGCAGGTTCTGAAGCTCGTCCGGGTTTTTCATCTCGAGCACGATCAGCCAGCCTTCGCCGAGGGGATCCTTGTTGATGAGGGCGCAGCTTTCCTCCGAAGCGAGAACTGCATTCACCTGGGCAACGGTGCCCGAGACCGGGGCGTAGATCTCGCTCGAGGATTTCAGGGAATCCACCGTGCAGGCCACCTCTCCACGCTCGAGGCGCCGGCCCGGCGCGGGGAGCTCGACATAGGCGATATCGCCCAGCTCCCGCTGAGCGAAATCCGAGATGCCGACCTTCGCGCGGCTGCCTTCTGTGAGCACCCAGGTATGGTCTTTCGTGTAGAACAGCATGTGTCTGCCTCAGTCGAGCAGAGGATTGCCGCCGGAAGCGCCCCCCGGCTCTGAACCGGGACCTCCCCCGTCCAGCGGCTGGCCCGCCATGCCGCCTCCCCCCTGGAGGTCCGGATTGGCAAGCAGGGAGTTCTTCAGATTCTCCAGCGTCGAGGTCGCCTGGGTGGAATTGTATTCGTCCAGCTCGTCAAAGGTCTTCGGTTCCGTGCCGGCGAGGAAGACCTCGGTGATGGTTTTCTTGGTGTAGGCGGTCGGCAGGAGCCCGGAGGTCGCGCTGACCACCATGTCCACGAGCCCCGTTTCGGGCCGGGAAAACCTCTTGGGCGGCAGGTCCTTGTGTATTGCCTTCATGAATCTGGCCCAGGTGGGACCGGCGATGGCGGCTCCCGTCAGCGCGGTGCCGAGGGACCGGTTTCCCTGGTCGAACCCGTACCAGACAGCGGTGGTGACGTAGGGGGAGAAGCCGACGGTCCAGGCGTCCGACCAGTTCTGGGTGGTTCCCGTCTTGGCCGCAAAGGGCTGGCCCTTGTCGTTCCAGATGTCGAGCATGCCGCCGACGCCGCCGAGTGTCCCTTCCTTGATGGTGCTTTGCAGGATGCTCGTCATGATGTAGGCCGTCTGCCTGCTCATGATCTGCGCCGAATCGCCCTTCCTGCTCTCTTTGGCCAGGATCTCCTTTGCCGGCTCCAGGATGATTTTTCCATTCCTGTCTTCTATGTACCGGATGGACACCGGCACGACCTCGCGGCCGCCCGTGGCGAAAACAGAGTACGCGCGCGCCATCTCGAGCGGGGAGACGGTGATGATCCCCAGGCCGAGGGGATAGTACCGCGGAAACCGGCGATCGATCTCCGCCGGGTCCGTGACACCCAGCATCCGGCTCGCTCTCTGGATTGCCGCGTCGAACCCGATGCCGTCCAGGACCCTGAGGGAGGGCACATTCATGGATTCCGCCAGGGCGTCACGCAGCAGCACCCTGCCGTGCCATTGTCCCTTGTAGTTGAGGGGCTCGTAGAGTGTCCCGTCGGCGTTGGTGAACACCACGGGAGCATCCATGATCATCGTCGCGGGCGTGAATTTGCGGGAGTCGATGGCCGCCGAATAGTAGAGGGGCTTGAAAGCCGATCCCGGCTCGACCTCCGACTGCGTGGCCCGGTTGAACTGGTCCGCGCTGGAGAACTGCCGTCCTCCCACCATGGCGAGGATGTATCCATTGGAGGGGTCGATGGAGACCAGCGCACCCTGCACCTGGGTCTTGCGCGTGACGGCGAGGCCCGAATCGATTCCCGAGGACACGATGGCCTGCGCCTTCTGGAGGGAGAAAAGCGACGCGACCATCTCCACGACAGGCCCCATCTTCCTGGCATAGTCCCGCTTGGCGTTCCCGGTGGCGTTCCGGTTGCGGTACATCAGGTCATCGATGTCGAAGGAAAGCCCGAGCATGTCGATGAGCGGAAGGTATGACGCGTTGGAAGCCGCGATCTTGGCCCCGGAGCTGGAGAGATAGAGGGAGTTCACCTTGTCGATGTCTTCCGCCATTCTCTTGTCCGCTTCCCTCTGGTAGTCGAGGTTGAGCGTGGTGTGCACCACCAGGCCGTCGGTGAGATAGTTGTACGATCCGACCAGGAGGTCCTCCAGCTGGCCCCTGATGT
The DNA here is from genome assembly GCA_963734545.1 of uncultured Spirochaetota bacterium. Lineage (GTDB taxonomy): Bacteria > Spirochaetota > Spirochaetia > SZUA-6 > Fen-1364 > Fen-1364. The sequence continues at coordinate 336,060 of CAVTHO010000007.1, forward strand.
ACTCGCTGAAGTACGGTGCCTTGTCTTCCCTGTCGAGAAACGCGCTGCTGTTGGACCGCGTATAGTCGTACTTTGTCCAATACTCGTCGAAGGAGTCGTCCGCCTCCTTCTTTGCCACGTAGCCCAGCTTGACCATCTGGTCGAGAATTTCCCGCTGGAGACGCCGCGCCCGCTGCGGGTTCTTGATGGGGGAGTTGACCGACGGGCTGGCAAGCTGGATGACGAGCATGGCGGATTCCGCGACCGTGTCCTCCTCGACGGGATGCTTGAAAAAGAACTTGCTGGCCGCCTGAACGCCCTGGGTCCCGGCCCCGAAGGGCATCTCATTGAGGTACATCTCCATGATCTCTTGCTTGGTGTAGCGCCGCTCCATCTGGATGGCCCACCACAGCTCCACCAGCTTGCGCTTGATGGAAATGTCCGTCCTGTCCGCATAGAGCCTGCCGGCGAGCTGCTGGGTGATGGTGCTCGCGCCGGAGACGTATCGGCCCGTCATGATGTTGAAAAGCGCCCGGGTCAGACCACGGAGGCTGAACCCGTGGTGGGAATAGAAGTTCCTGTCCTCCCGGGTCAGCAGGGCGTCAACGAGGTGCTGGGGCACCTGGTCGATCGTGATCGGCTCCCGGCTCTGCTCGCCGAAGAACTGCGTAATCTCCCTGTCGTTGATGTCGAGTATCTTCGTGGGGAGGGCGGGCTGATGCTCGCCGAACTGCTCTTTCACGGAAATGTTGCGCGTGGCCGCCAGGGCGATGCCCAGTGTCACTCCCAGAAGAATGGCCACTGCAAAAGACACTATCAACAATGTCTCGAAGACCGTGTTCTTTTTCGGGTTCAGATGCACTCAAAAAGAATAAGAAGCTTGGGGGGGGCATGTCAATGGTGCGAGGGCCCTGTCACGCCCTTCACTGTGTGCGGAGTACCGCTCAAATCACCGGGAGCGGCCTCCGGCCGCGGTCGTGATTTGTGCGGGTACCGCTCAAATCACCGGGAGCAGCCTGCGGCTGCCGGTCGTGATTTGTGCGCGACAAAAAAAGAGGCCGACTCCCGAAGGAGCCGGCCTGCCTGATGTGGTGCCTTTCGACATAGTAAACTGGGAGGGGAACTACATCTAGGACACCAACACCTTTCTTATCGTCATTAAGTTCCCGTCAACTTTAATTCTTTTTCATGGCGAGCAGCTGGTAGGGATCCCGCGTCCCTGCCTTTGTCCGCATTTCGAAGTGCAAATGGGGACCCGTTGCGCGCCCCGTCCGGCCCACGGATCCGATGATCGCTCCTGTGGTGACCTTCTGTTTCATAGTAACACAAATCGAGGAAAGGTGTCCATAGACCGTCTGATAGCCGCCGGGATGGGTAATGACCACGAAATTGCCCAGAACGTCGTTTGCGCCCACCTCATCCACGGTTCCGTCGCGCGCCGCATGCACCCCGGTTCCATCGGAAGCTCCGAAATCCATGCCGCTGTGAAACTCCGGGCTCCCCGTGAACGGGTCCTTGCGCCAGCCGTACATCGAGGTGATCTGCGGCTTGTCAATGGGAAGCCGGAAGAGGATACCTAGGAAATAGGATCGCTCCATGGGAGTAAATGCTTCTCCCGGGAAGAAATACACGGCATCCGCCCGCCCGTCCCGCATGACGACCAGCGACTGGGCCTTTTTCCCGTCGGCGATCCGGGTGGCGAGCATCATGTTCTCGAGGTCTCCGCGCGGGGGGTTGCTGAGGAACAGGCCTTCCTGGCTGGGAATCAGAATTCGTGATTTTGCCCCGAATGCGGCTTTTCCCGCCGTTCCGTTCAGGGTCGCAAGAGTGTCATAACGCATCCCCATCCGGGCATTGAGGGAGAACAGATCATCCGCGCCTCTCTTGGGATACTCGAAGATGTCCACCGGAGGGAAAACCACCTCGCCCCTGATCTGGGAAAGCCTGCGAAACTCCTCCAGCGCCGACTGCTGCTGGACGAAAAGGGCGTCATCCCGGCTCAGCGCGCGAATCTCGGGGTACTCATGCGCGGCGGCGCCTGCGGACGCGATCTGGAGACAGCAGAACAGGGTGGTGAGGGCGACCGTGCGTTTCACTCACTTCCATTCTCGGCAGGATTCAGCCCCTCCTTGTGTCTCTTCGAAGCGCGCCGCGCGAGCCCGAGGGCCCAGAGCAGGCCCGCCCACACGGCGAGCGCCGGGACCGCCAGGATCCACATTCCCCTGTAGAGCAGAACGGCAGCGACATATCCGCCCGCAAGCGCGACGATTGTGAGCAGGATCGTCAGAATCACGGAAAGAACCGTGCGCCGCGGCCTGCCCGGGTCCCGGGGGGACGCGCGGCTCCTGATGAGTCTCCTGACTGCCAACGCGAGCAGGCCCCCGCCGGGCAATGCAGAAAGCGAAGATCGTATATGCCTGTCGCTGTGAAGTTGCGAAAAGCCACAGCGGCCAGGCTATTGCGAACCCGAACACGGCGCTGCCGACCAGGAGGAGAATCAGGAACCCGACCTTGCGGAGGGCCTCGAGCCAGCTCTCGAGTCTCTTTTGCAATCCTCCTCTCACGGCGTCCCCAGGTCGGCGAGGGATTTGCGGTACCCGTCGGCTTCGGTGGATCTTCCAAGGGCGTCCGTGGCTGCAATGAGCTCTACCAGGGCTTTTCGCATGCCGGGCTTGGATCCGAGGGTGACGAACACCAGGTATGAGCGCCGGAAATAGTCGTATGCCGCGGCCTGGTCCTTGCGCCGCGTGGCAATCAGGCCCAGCGCGTAAAGATCCTGCGCGATACCGGGCGGGCTTTCGATCTTCTTGTCGAGCGACAGCGCAGTCTCCGCGCTCTTCACCGCTTCGTCATACCGTGCCTGCAGGGAGTACACGGAGGCGATCATGTAGTGATCCGCCGCCGCTGATTCGACAAGCTTGTTGGCCGTGTTGATTTCCAGCGATTTGTTGAAATACTCGAGGGCCCCGGCGAGGTTGCCCAGGGTCTTCTGGGCAGTGCCCAGGTTGTGGTAGAGCTGGGCCGTCTGGGCGGGTGTGCGGGAGCTCGCCGGCTTTGCGAGCGCCTCCTCGAAAACTGCCAGCGCCTTCTGCGGATCCCCCTTTGCGAGGTACAGCTCCCCGAGACTGCCGGACGCCAGGAAGAAAAGGGAAGGGCTGGCTGTCCGGGCGCGTTCCCGGGCTTTGAAAAGAATGTCTTCCGCCATGTCGAGGGAGCCCATGGCCATGTAGGTTTTCCCGATGGCCACGTACGACTGAGTGATCCCGTCCCCGTTGTCGATCGAGGTGTTCTGGTTCAGCGACTGGGTGAAGAACTGCAGGGCAAGGTCGTACCGTCCCTGTCGGAAATAGGCCTCCGCGTAGCTGCTGTTCTGCGCCGCCTGGTCTCTCACGGTCGTGACGGTGTCCGATTTCGGCGGCGCGGACGAGCAGGAGACAATCAGGGAGAGGCACAGCCCGATGCCCGCCCGGAGAAGCTTCTCTTTCATCAGAAGTTTTCGTCCCTGTAGCTGTTCAGCGGCGATGTCTGCTGCGGCCGGGGCGGCACGCCCCCTTTGAGAAGGGGATTGTTCTTCGCCGCCTGGAGCACGTCAGTTGCATTGTCCAGCGTCGTGCTGCCCTTTTCCAGGATGCTCGAGACCTGCGGCTGGGTCTGGTTGATGAACTCGGCGAAACCGCGAAGCTGCGCGATGATGGCGTTTGCGTTCTTGAGCGCCGTGTCCACCTGGTTGTAGAGCTCATTCGAGTCGTTGAGGAAAGTGTCGATCGAACCCTTTGGATCCAGCAGTCGTTTCGCCAGCCCCTGCGTGTTCTTCAGATCCGCGGTCATTGACTTCAGGTTCTGCGAGATTTCGTCCAGATTCGTCGAAAGGTCACCGACGACCCCTCGTGTCTTCACGGAAATGTCGGCGATGTTGTCCGAGATGACGGTGATCCTGTCCAGCAGCGTGTTGATCTTCGCGCTCATGTCGTCGACGGCGCGGTTCACCTTTCCGGGGGTGACCGACAGGTTGTTCACCATGGTTCCCAGGGGCCCGCTCCTGCCTTCGATTGCGTCATCCACGGAGGTCGCCACCCTCCTGATCTCACCCACCGTCAGGCGCGCCTCGTCCAGCAGGGGATTGAGCTTGGCGATGACGGATCCGATCACGTCCTCTCCCTTGGGAATCTCCACAAGGTTCTGTTCGACGAGACGGCGGCCCTCTTCGCTGTCCAGGGCGGGTATGAACGCGCCCTCGGGCTGCGGCGGCAGACTGGTTGCTGCCGGGGTGGAACCTGAGCGACACGCCCAGCCCGATGGAGCTGGATGTCAGCTCCAGGACCGAGTTGGGCTTCACCCTGTCGTAGTACGTGTCCTGCACGTAGAAGCGCACGTCCACCTGGTTCTGCGCATTCGAGCGATATGCGCGAGATCTTGCCGATCTCGAAGCCCTTCAGCATGATCGGCATGCCGGATGTCAGGCCGTCCCCGGAGGCGAACCGGCTCGTGAAGGAGTAGTTCTTGGCGAACCACCGCTGGTTGATCCCGATCGAAATGAGAATCACCGCGACACAGACAATCGCGACAAGCACGAAGATGCCCACGATCTGGTCTGCGAATCGGATCTTGAACTTCATTCGCTTTTCGATCCTATCCTTCCCGTGCGCCCGCTGTCAATTCTGGCCGTCCTGCTGGTCCCCGCCCAGCAGCTCGAGGAGGTCGGTATCGTAGGAAGCGATCTCTCCCAGGACCTGGGAAAGGATCGCGCGGGCCCGCACGTTCCGCGTTCTTTTCACCTCGTCGAACTCACCCGTCACGAGGACATTTCCCTGGTCCATGACCACGAGCCTGTCCGCCAGGGTGGCCGTGAGCTGCGGGTCATGGGTCACGGCGATGATCGTGCTGCCGCGCGCCTTGAGGTCATGGATCATGCGGATGATTCTTTCGGTCATGCTGAAGTCGATGGAAAGCGTCGGCTCGTCCAGGAACACGAGGGAGGGCTCGGTCACCAGGGCGCGCAGGAAGGAGGCGATCTTTCTTTCCCCGCCGGAAAGGGCGGCAGGCCGCTGGCCGGCTGATTCCTCCATGCCGACCCTCTCCAGGGCGCGCGCGACCCGCTTCGTGATATCGGTGCGCGAAAGCCCTGGAAAATGAACTTCGAGGGGAAGGGAAAGATTCTCGAACAGGGTCTTGTTCTCCCAGAGCGCGCCGTCCTGGAACACGAACCCGTTGGACTTGCGCAGCTCGCGGACTCCCCGCTCGGAAAGGAGGAAAATGTCCTGTCCCCGCAGGAGAACCTTGCCCGTGTCGGGAGGGATGAGGCCGGCGGCAACCTTCAGCAGGGTGCTCTTTCCGCAGCCCGACGGTCCCATGATCACCGTGCTCCTCCCCTCGGGGAAAGCCACGTTGATGCCGCGCAGGGCTTCATAGGTGCCGAGGGTGAGCCGCACGTCGACCAGGCTGATCGCATCATCCATGCCGCGCCGTCCTCATACGTAGTAGATCAGCGTGATCAGGGCGTCGGCCAGGAAGCACAACACGAAGCCCTGGCCGACCGCCTTGATGGCGGCGCGGGGTATCTCCGTGACGGACGTGCTCACCTTGAAACCCTGGAAGGTGGCCACCACGGAGATGATGACCCCGAAAACGAAGCTCTTGACCACCGTGGACACGATGTCGCGGAGCTGGATCGTGGCGAGCAGCGCCCGGAAGTATTCGACGAACGGCACCGGCTTGATGAGCTGGGACACGAGGAACGAGCCGAACAGCCCGAAGAAGTTGAAGTAGATCGTGAGCGCCATCACGGAAATCGTCACCCCGAGGACCCGGGGCACGACGAGGTACGAGACGGGATTGATGCCCACCGATATGTAGGCCTCGATCTCGTGGGACACCACCATGTTGCCCAGCTCGGTCGCGATGGCGGTGCCCGAACGCGCGATGATGATGAACGCGGTGAGGATCGGTCCCAGCTCTCGCGTGATCACGACGATGAGGATCGAATAGAGAAGGCTCGTCTGGCCGAATCGCGGCAGGATGCTCCCGCCTTCCACGATGATGACCGCGCCGATGGACAGCGCGATCAGCGACACGATGCTCAGAGCCTCGACGCCGGTGAAGAGAATCTGCAATACCAGGACCTTGAAGGCCACCTGCCTGCGGCGGACGAAAAGGATCGTCTCCTTCAGGACCTGAAACAGGAACCCCAGAGCGTACGCGTAGTCACGGGTCTTCCTGTTGGCCCACCTGCCGAGCGTCGCGACCATCGCCGGCGAGTATAGTTCAGGCGGCAGGGTGATGCAATGGAAGCGCCTCGAGAAAGGCGTCGGGAATCTCGCGGCCCCCCGCGCTGCGGCCGAGCACCCGCTGCGGTATGTGTTCTCCGTGAAAATCCGACCCGCCGGTGACGATCATGCCGAGGCTGCGGCCCAGACGGTCAAACCGCCTGCACTCTCTGACCGGCTGGTTGGGATGCCATGCCTCTATCCCGGACACGCCCTGCTCCTTGCAGGCGGCAAGGTGCGTGCGGAGAGCGGGCCCGCGCAGACCCAGGGAAATCGGGTGGGCGATCACCGCCACACCGCCCGCGGCCCTGATAAGGTCGGTTGCTTCCCTCAGCCCGAGACACTCGCGCGGCTCGTAGAACTCCATGCCTTTGCCGATGAACCGCTTGAACGCGGCGTCGATCGAGTGCACGACCTTTTTCCGCACGAGAAGCCGGGCAAAGTGGGCCCTGCTCACGATGTCGCCGCCCGCCACCTCGGCCAGCTCCTCCATGGTCAGCGGAATGCCCGCCCGCTGGAACTTCTCCACCATCCGACCATTCCGCCCGCGCCTGCCGGTTTGCACCCGGGTTAGTGCCGCTTCCAGATTCTCGCGGTGCGCGCCCAGTGCGAGGCCGAGCAGGTGGAATTCTCCCACTGCGCTCTCGATCTCGATCTCCACGCCGGCGATGAAGATCATCCCCGTGCCCTCGGCAGCTCGGCGGGCCGTTTCCACGCCCGCCAGCGTGTCGTGATCCGTGAGCGCCAGGGCCTTGAGCTCCAGAGACAGCGCAAGCTCGACGAGCCGCTCCGGCGTGCAGGAGCCGTCGGACGCCGTGGAGTGCGTGTGGAGATCTATCATTTGACATCAATATAACTCATTGCGTAATCTCAGGTCCATGGACCCGACCTTCCGTGCTCCCCGCGGGTTGGGCGGGCTGTACATCCCGCCGCCCGATAAATCGATCACGCACAGGGCGCTCATGCTTGCGGCCGTCGCTTCGACGGCGAGCCGGATCGGGAACCCGCTTGCCACCGGTGATTGCATCTCCACGCGGCGCTGCCTGGAGGCCCTCGGCGCGGTCTTCGACGCGGTGGACGGCAGGTGGGAGGCGCACGGCGTCGGCCTCCGCGGTCTTCACGAGCCGCGTCGCGCGCTGGACGCGGAAAACTCCGGCACGACCACGCGCGTCATTTCCGGCCTGCTCGCCGGGCAGCCGGTGTTCGCCGTGCTGACAGGTGATGACTCGCTGCTGGGCAGACCGATGATACGCGTGGTGGACCCTTTGCGGTCAATGGGCGCGAGAGTGGAGGGCAGGGAGGGCGGCAGATTCGCTCCCCTCTGTTTCCTGCCCGGCCCAGGCACCTTGAAGCCCCTCTCCTGGACCCTCCCCGTTGCCAGCGCGCAGGTGAAGAGCTGTCTGCTGCTCGCCGCGCTCCGCGCGGCGGGCCCCAGCAGGATCGGAGGGCGGATCGGGTCACGGGATCATACGGAGAGAATGCTCCGGGCGCTTGGAGTGCGCGTGGAGGAGATCGACGGAGGCTTGTCCATCGAGCCGGTGGAGTCTCTGCCCGGATTCGACATGGAGGTCCCGGGAGACATCTCCTCCTCCGCTTTTTTCATCGCGGCGGCCCTCATATCGGGCCGCGATCTCAGCATCCGTGACTGCGGCGTCAATCCCACCCGCTGCGGATTCCTGGAGGTCGTGCGCCGCATGGGCGCAACCGTCGACGTGCAGGAGGAGCGCACTTCGCTCGGAGAACCCGTGGGAACGATCACCGTCGCGCCCGGAACCCTTCGGGGGACCCGGGTCACGGCGCCGGAGATCCCTGATTTGATAGACGAGGTGCCCCTCATCGCCGTTCTCGGCCTCTTCGCGCAGGGCGTGACCGAGGTGAGAGGCGCGGAGGAGCTTCGTCTCAAGGAGAGCGACCGTCTTGCCATGATCGGGCGCATGGCGGCAAGCCTGGGGGGAAAAGTGGAGCTGTTCGAGGACGGCTTTTCGGTCGAAGGCCCGCAGGCGCTCCGCCCGGGTCACGTGGATCCCCGCGGTGATCATCGCATCGCAATGGCGGCCGCGGTCGCATCGATCGGTATCAGGGACGGGGTGCGGATCCGGGGCTTCGAGTGCGCGCAGGTCTCCTATCCGGACTTCATCCGGGATTTTGCCGCGCTCGGCGGGGAGAAAGCGTGAGCAGCACGCTCTCCTTCACCATCGGCGGCGTACGGACGGAGGTTGTCTTCAGCTCGCGCGTCGCGTTCGGCAATCCTTCCGTGACGGTTTTCGATTCGCACACGTACCCGCTGTTCGGCGCCGGCACGGCGAACCCTGTCACCCTCCCTGCCGGGGAAGCGTCGAAGAGCTGGCTGAGCGTCCAGGCGGTCCTCGAGGGGTGCACCGCGAGCGGCATGGGCCGGGACGAGGAGATCGCGGGCGTGGGCGGCGGTGTGGTGTGTGATATCACCGCCTTCGCGGCCTCTCTCTACATGCGGGGATGCGGGCTCACCCTGGTGCCCACCACTCTGCTTGCCATGGTGGATGCCGCACTCGGCGGCAAGACGGGTATCGATTTCCTGGGATTCAAGAATCTCGTCGGCACATACTATCCGGCTTCGCGAATCATCATTGCCGCCTCCGCGGTGCGGAGCCTTCCGGACCGCGAGTACCTCTCGGGTCTGGCGGAGGTCATCAAAACGGCGCTGGTAGGGGACAGTGAGCTCTTCGCGCTTCTTGCGGCCGAACGACCTGCCGTGATGGCGCGGGAGCCGACAGATCGTGGAGGAGATGATCCGCCGGAGCCTGCTCGTCAAAGGAAAGATCGTGGAAGAGGACCCGAGAGAATCGGGCATCCGTGCCGTCCTGAATCTGGGGCACACCTTTGGACATGCCCTCGAGACGGCCACCGGGTTCAACGGGTGGACACACGGGGAGGCGGTTGCGTGGGGCATGGGAAGGGCGCTGGCTGCCGGCGTGCGCATGGGGATCACGGATCCCGGGTTCGCGCACCAGGTCCAGTCGCTCCTGCGGGCGTACGGGTTCAGGCTGGAGGCGCCGGTGACCTACGAAGCGCTTCTCCCCGGTCTTCAGCACGACAAGAAACGGCGCGGGGGCGGCCTCAGGCTCGTCATCCCGTGCGGCGCGGGCGATGTGCGGATCCGCGAGGCGGTCGAGGAGGATCTTGCCGCGGTGCTGAAGGACGGACACGCATAGGGAAAAAGGAGCGGGCGGATTCATGAAAATCGACAAGAGCACATTCGACAGGCACGTGCGCTTCTTCGGCCAGGGAGCGGTGATCTTCAAGGAAGACGAGGAAGGCAACGAGATGTTCATCATCATCCAGGGCGAGGTGGAGATCCGCAAGGCCACGGGTACTTCCTCCAGCAAGATCCTGACCACGCTCCACAACGGCGACATGTTCGGAGAGATGGCCGTGATAGAAAAGCAGTCCCGGTCGGCAACCGCGGTGGCCGTGCAGCCCACCAAGGTCCTCGTGCTCAACGAAAAGCTGTATGAATCGATGGTCGGCACCAATCCCGATTTCGCGCGCAAGATGAACCGCGTCCTCTCGGAGCGGATCCGAAGGGCGGACGCGATCATCCAGAATATCATGACCACGAACAGGCAGAACCAGCTCTGGTCCGGCCTGGTGCAGTACGCGCGGGAGCGCGGCGTTTCGACATTCAAGGGGAGCAGGGTCAATGCAGCCGAGTTCACCGTGTGGGCCGTCGAGCACCTGGGGATCAGCGAAAAGGACGTCCAGGCCCTCCTCGCCCAGCTCATCAAGCGCGAGGCGCTGACCTATTCCGCGCGGGGCAAGGACGAGATACTCATCGAGCTCAAGGAAGGCACGGTCTTCCCGGAGAGCTGACAGCAATCCGCAGCGCCTTGCACGGGGTACGGTGCAAGGCGCAGCGGCGCGAAGCGCTACTGCTCCAGCATGTCAGAAATGAGGTGGTAGAGGCGGGACGCCGTCTCCCGGTCCTCCGGGGAAAGAATGTCACCCGGTTCGTCGGCAAGATTCTCCAGGCTCGCCAGGGTTTCCGTGCGCGCAGTGAGGAGACTTTTCTCCGACTTGAACCAATAGCTGGTCTTCCAATCCGTGTACAGCGTGAGAAATCCCAGCCGCCTCGACTTCCTCTGAAGCGGGCAGAGGCAGAGCAGGCGCGGCAGGTGGGAGCAGAGCTCCTTCCCCTCCGAGGCGAAAGAGAAGGTCCTGCCCTCCGGCCACTCCTCCCACACGCCCTCCTCGGTGTGCAGAAACGGCGCGAGCGTGAGAACGGTGCCCAGCTTCATGCCCGCGAATATTTCGCGCCCCGACCAGACGATGGTCCCCCTCAGGTTTCTGTAGCTCGGGAGGTTCGCCGGCGATATCTCCTGCAGCACCGGCCGCAGGCTCTCCCATTCCATGGTCACCAGCTTCCTGCCGCCCTTGATCGTGCGGATCGGGAATACGCGCTCCCCGATCTTGATCTGGTTCGTGAAATCCCGCGCTCTCTCCTTCTCCGCCGGCGCGGCCACGCCGCGGACAAAGGCACCGTGCAGGAGGGGTGAGATCCGCGCCAGCATCTGCTTCTTCAGGGGCGAGACGGAGCGGGCGTACATCCGGGAGGTGCGCACGACCTCTCCGGCGACGATGTAGGGCGGGTTCTCGCGGAACATGAGGGAGCCCGGGTGGATCTGGATGCGGTCCGCCGTGAGGCTGCGGTAGATCCCCTTGCCGGTGCGCTCGCAGACGAACTGGATGAGGCCGCGTGCCACCGCGCACAGGAAATCGTCCCAGGAGCCGCCGGATCCGATGGGTACCCCCATTGCGCTCACGATCTCCTCGAGCTGGCCCCTGATGTTTGCGATCTCGTTCATCGTGCGCAGATCGAGGTAGTAGTTGTCGCAGAACCGGCCCTTGTTTCCCGATCGGAGAAACGCCTCGAAGATCCGCTGATAGGACACGAAGTCCCCCAGGGGATCGCGGAAGGTGTGGTGCGCGCGCCGCGCCTCCAGCTCCTCGCCTGCCGGGAGCAGGAACGGGGAGTTCACGGAGAGGAACGTGGCGGCGATGATGACTTCCGCCGTCACCGAGGGGTATGCGCGGATGGCCTCCACGATCATGCGCGCGTGCTTGGGCAGGATGGGGAACTTGCACATCATCGTGCCGATTTCGGTGAGGCCGCGCTCCTCGTTCAGGGCATCCAGCAGGCGGAGGGTCTCGACCGCCGCCCGGATGCCCTCCTGCCCCGGCGGGGAAAGGAAATCGAAGGACTCGAAGTCGCGGATGCCCAGCTCCGCCATGCGCAGCACCACTTCCGAAAGGTCGGTGCGCAGGATTTCTTCCATCGTGTACATCGGCCGGGCTTCATAGTCCTTGTGCGTATAGAGCCGATGGCAGACCCCGGGGGCGGTGCGGCCCGCCCTTCCGCGGCGCTGATTGCAGGAGGCCTTGGAGACGGGCACCTCGATCAGTGACTCCGTGAAAGTGCGGGGACTGTAGAAGTTCACCTTGCCGAGGCCGGAGTCGATGACGTGCACCACGCCGTCGATCGTAATGCTCGTTTCCGCGATGTTCGTGGACACGATGACCTTCCGTTTGCCCGGGAACTCGAGGAAGACGCGTCCCTGGTCCTCGTGGGAAAGCCGCGCGTACAGGGGGAGAAGGGCCAGCTCATTGCCCGTGTCCAGGTCCGCCAGCATCTGCACGCAATCCTTGATCGCCAGCTCGCCGGGAAGAAAAATCAGGATGTCGCCCGCCTCCTTCTTCCGCATGATCTGGGCCACGATGTCGCGGATCCTGAGCTGCAGGCTTTCGTTGTCTCCCTCGATCTCGGGGGGCGTGTAGCGGAGCTCCACGGGGAACATGGGGGCATCGATGCCCACGATGGGGCACCCGTCGAAGTACTCCGAAAAGACCTCCACGTTGATCGTTGCGGAGGACACGATGACGCGGAACTCCGGCCGGGCCTCGAGGATGCTTTTCAGCATTCCCAGGATGAAATCGATGTTGAGGCTGCGTTCGTGCGCCTCGTCGACCATGAGAACGCCGTACCGTGAGAGGAGCCGGTCCCCCTTCAGCTCCTGGAGCAGGATGCCGTCCGTCATGATCTTGATCTCGGTGCGCGGGTCCGTCCGATCCTCGAATCGCATCGTGTAGCCGATCGTGTCCGGAATGGTTTTTCCCATCTGGCGCGCGATGAACTCGGAAACGGATACCGCGGCGATCCTCCGCGGCTGCGTGACTCCCACGATGCCCCGCCGCGTGTAGCCCGCCTCGTGCAGGATCAGGGGAATCTGGGTCGTCTTGCCGGATCCCGTGGGGCTCTCCACGACGATGACCTGGTGGCTCTCGAGGGCGGCCAGGATCTTTTCTCTCTGCTGGTAGACCGGCAGCTGGTAGGGGTCCATTCTCTTGTTGCCTCACTTGTCCGCGCGTTCGCCGGGACAGTACACTATAGTACGGAGGGAAGGAGGACGGCTATCCTCACACCGGGCAAGAAAGGGGCGCGCACGGAGCGCTTCGACCAGGAAGTCGCATCCTTCGTGCGCACCATTCCCGTCATGCTTCCCCGCGAGATCGAATCCCACGTCGCGGCGTGCGGGTACGTGGGCCAGGGAAAAGCAGTCCGCGCGATCGCCCTGGGCGCGTACCGGCACGTGAGCCGCCTGCGCAAAGTCTGGCTGGAGGGGGCCCGCAGGGAGAGTCTTCCCCCCAAGACCACCATGCTGTTCGTCGGTCCGACGGGCTGCGGCAAGACCTATCTCGTGGAGATACTCTTTCGTGACATCCTGCGGCTGCCGACGGTCGTGATCGACATGACCGGATTCTCCGAGACCGGATATGTCGGCCAGGATGTCAATTCCATCCTCACCCGTCTCCTGTATGCGGCCGACATGAGCCTCGCCTACGCGGCAATCGGGATCGTCTGCCTGGACGAGTTCGACAAGCTGGCCTCGGGTCAGAACAGCGCGGTCTTCTCAGGGGCAGGCACGACAAAGGACGTATCGGGGCTCGGCGTGCAGCGCGAGCTCCTGAAAATGCTCGAATCCATCGAGATACCGGTGCCCCTGGAGTACACACATTCGGACTATGCGCCCAAGGCCATGATGTCCACGCAGGATGTCGGTTTCGTCGCCTGCGGCGCTTTTTCCGGTCTGAAAGGCATGATCGAGCAGACGGGGACCGAGCACATCGGCTTCGGCCGCGCGCCACTCTCCGGCGAACAGGAGAGGATCGCGGTTTCCTACACGGAAGAGGACGTGATGCTCGCCCGCAACTTCATGAGCTACGGTTTCCTCCCCGAGCTGATCGGGAGATTTCGCAGGATCGTCCCCTTCGAGGCCCTGACCCGGGAGCAGCTCGCGCTGATCCTCCGCACGACCCTTCTGCCGCAGTACACCAACGAGTTTCTGCTGGAGGGGAAGGAGCTCGAGGTTTCCGACGCTGTTCTCGACCGGATCGTGGAGGAAAGCCTGAAGAAGGAGACGGGCGCGCGCGCCCTGGAGGCGAGCTTCATGCGCTACCTTGAGGATGCCGCATTCGAAGCGTTCTCCGAACCGGCCGCCCGCAAGGTGTCCTTGAGCGTGCGCGAGAACGAAATTGTCCACGACATCTCCTGATCGGGAGACGGAGCCCCCGGGCCCCTCCGCGGCCGATGATTTCCCGGATCTCGGCGGCGGGCCGCGAGATCCTGAGCCTCGTGGAGGATCAGGTGGCCCTCGGACCGCGCGCGCCCGGAACAGAGCCGCACGATCAGCTTGCCCGGCGGTTGGAGCTGCACCTGCGGGAGAATGGCGCGGAAGTGACGGTGCAGGAGTTCGCGGTCAGTTTTCGGGAACGCACCCTGCACTGCGCGAATATCGTGGGAGTCTTCAGGGCGCGCCTGCACCTGTCGGGCGGGGGCCCCCCGATCCTTGCAGGCACGCACTATGACACGCGCATCCGAGCGGACCGGGAGGCTGACCCCGCACGGCGGGAATGTCCGATCCCCGGGGCGAACGACGGTGGATCCGGCACGGCGGTCCTTCTCCACATGCTGCCGTGGCTTTCTCGCGCGGATCTGGCGCGCGATGTGGCCATCGCATTCTTCGACGCGGAGGATCTGGGGAATATCGACGGGAAAGACTTTTCCCTTGGAGCGGAGTGGTGCGCCGCGCATCCGGTGGCCGGCTTCGCGCCCATGGAAATGGTGGCCCTGGACATGGTGGGCGGACGGGACATGGTGCTCGACATCGACGCGTACTCTCTCGAGCACCAGGCCAGCCTGAATCTGACTAGGGACATGTTCCGGCTGGGGCTGGCCCGGGGGTGGGAACCGTTCACCCGGGACAAGCCGGAGCGCGTCAAATACATCGTCTCGGACCACTATCCGTTTGTCCGCCGGGGGACCGCTTCCTGTATTCTCATCGATATCGACTACCCTCAGTGGCACACGCAGGAGGACCTGCCGGGGGCGCTGTCCGCGGATTCCCTCGGGATCATCGAAGCAGCGCTGCGGCTTTTTCTGTCGCGGCCGCCAGGCTGAGCCGATCGTAGGTCTGCCGGGACCGCAGGTCTTTCAGGTTGACCACGCCGACCTTTTCCTCTTCCTCTCCGCACACCAGAGCGAGCGGGATTCCCTTCTTTTCCGCATAGGCGAACTGGATCGCAAGCTTCTTTTTCTCCGGAAAGACTTCGGCGGCCACGCCGGCGGTACGAAGGGCTTCGGCGAACCGATGATAGGTGCCCAGGAGACGCTCCTCCAGGTTCAGGATGAGCACGGACGCGGCGGTCCCCGGCCCGGTCAGCAGGCCTAATTCCTCCATGGCGGTCATGAGCCGGTCCACCCCGATTGATGCGCCCACACCCGGCACGCTCTGCCTGGTGTAGAGGGCGGCGAGGTCGTTGTACCGTCCGCCCGAGCACACTGAGCCGATGTCGGGCAGGTCGGAGAGGAAAGTCTCGAACACGATCCCCGTGTAATAGTCGAGCCCCCGGGTGATCGAGGGATCAAGGACATAGGAACGGGAGACGCCAAGCTGGTCCAGGCAGTCAGCGACCGTGGTGAGGCGCCGCACCGCTTCGTGCGTTTCACCCACCGCGGCGCCCAGCTTTGCCACCGTCAGCGCGGAGGTTGGCTCGACCCGCGTGAAATCGAGGATGCGCCCGGCGTTCTCCTCACCGGCAATCTCCGCGAGCATCTCCCGTGCCTTTTCCTCTCCGACCTTGCGCCGCTTGTCGATTGCGCGCAGCACGTCCGTGGAGCGCGCCTCGAGGCCGTGACGCGCGAGGAAGGCGTTGAATACGCCCCGATGCGCGTAATGGATGGCGAACTTTTCGATTCCCAGCATCCTCATGCTCTCCCGCATCAGGAGGAGAATCTCCAGGTCCGCCGACGCAGTGTCCGTGCCGACCACGTCGAAGTCCACCTGCATGAACTCCCGGTAGCGGCCGCGCTGCGTGTTCTCGCCTCTCCAGACCTTTGCCGCATGCCATCTGCGAAAGGGGAGGGCGAGCTCCGAAAGGTGGGCCGCGATGAACCGGGCAAAGGGGACGGTGAGATCGAACCGCATCGCCAGCTCGCGCCCGCCGTGATCCGTGAACCGATAGACCTCTTTGTCCGTTTCACCGCCGCCCTTGCCCAGCAGCACTTCGGCGAATTCGAGCACCGGTGTGTCGATGGGGGCGTAGCCGAACAGGCGGAATGCCTGCGACAGGCGCTGGATGATCGAGAGCCTCCGCGCTTCCCTGTCGGGAAGGAAATCGCGGAAGCCCTTGGGGACCCTTGGCTCGATGAGATCCTTCATTCTGAAAGGTCCTTTCGATAGATGCGCCACGTGCGGTAGCGCTCCACGGGCATCCTTACCAGCGAGCTGATCATCGGCTCATTGTTCTCCACGATCATCGACGCCTCGACCTCGTCCACGCCCCTGCGGAGCCCTTCCTCGATCACGTGCGTGTAGAGCGCGATTTCGATGCCCTGCCGGCGGTACTCTTCCAGCACGCCCATGAGAATCAGCCTGACCCTGCGCGTCTTCCTCATTGTGGCCAGCAGGGTGATGAACCCGAACGGGAACAGCCGCCCGTTGATCTTCTTGACTGCCTGGTTTGCATCGTAAAGGGAAAGCGCGAATCCGATGGGTTTTCCTTCCAGCTCGACTATGAAGGAAAGCTCCTCTACGACCGTCTGCTTCACGCCGTCCTTCAAGCGCAGGAACTCGCCGTCCGAGAGCGGAACGTGTCCCCAGTTCCTGTTCCACGCGGTGGCAAAAATGTTCTGGACGATCTTCGCTTCACGTTCCAGATGATGCCGAATGTCAATTTCCCGGACTGAGATTCCATCCCGCTTGAGCACTCTCTGGGTAAGGCTGAAGTAGCGGGGGTCGAGCTCCTTCTGGAACGTGGCCGCTTTTCCGCGAAACGCGTACCAGTCGATGGATTTTTCCCAGCCGGATGACTCGAAAAGCTGCTGGTAGTACGCCGGATTGTGGGACGTGAGGATGTAGGGGTCCGTGTCGAAGCCCTCGATCAGGATTCCCAGCTC
The DNA here is from genome assembly GCA_963734545.1 of uncultured Spirochaetota bacterium. Taxonomy (GTDB): domain Bacteria; phylum Spirochaetota; class Spirochaetia; order SZUA-6; family Fen-1364; genus Fen-1364. The sequence goes on from CAVTHO010000007.1 coordinate 352,791, forward strand.
GTCGTAGACGCCGAAGCTCAACGGACCTTCCGCCTCGTGTCTTCCTTTCGCCCGCAGCCAGTTGCAGGCGCAGGTAAAGAGAGCGGCCGCGGTTGAAGGATCATTCTCGCACTCGAAAAAGCCCACGAATCCCTTGTTGCCCCCGAAGACCTCATCGTAGCGGCGGTTGATGTGCGCGGAGATGCGCCCGACGGGCTCGGCGCCCCTGTAGGCGAGGAAAAGCTCGGCTTCGCCGTGCTGAAAGAAGACCCCCTTCGACGGATCGATGAACCTCGTCTGGTCACCGATGAGGGGCGGGACCCAATGGCTGTCCTCGCGGTAAAACCGCCAGGCCATCCTTACGAACACCGCCCTGTCCCCGGCCGTGCGCACGCGGCGGATCTCGATAGGCAGCATGCAGTCTCCTTCAAAGCGCCGCGGTATTCCCGCGGATTTCTTAGAGCGCCGCGGTATTCCCGCGGATTTCCAATAGCGCCGCGGTATTCCCGCGGATTTTTACGTGATGGACAAGTTAATGCGCAGGATGATCGCGATGTCAAGGATGTCCGGATTCTCGGCCCGGCATGCGTATTGACATTCGGCGTTGTCAGGATACGATGGGGCCAGAATCCGCGGAGTACCGCGGCGCGAATCCGTGGAATACCGCGGCGCACACCCTTACCAACACCTGGGATTGCAGATTGCTGTTCAGATACGGCGCAACGGAAAACGGCACCATAGAAAAGAAGGCACACATCTACACGATGGCGGAGCACGGGATCGATCCGCGCCTCGTGGACCCCGACGCAATGTGGGTGGTGCGCGGGCTGCGCAAGGAGGGCTTCCACGTCTATGTCGTCGGAGGCGCTGTCCGTGACCTGATCGTGGGCCGGGTACCCAACGACTTCGACGTCGCCACCGATGCCCACCCCCACCAGATACGCAGGATCTTCCGGTCGGCGCGAATAATCGGAAGAAGGTTCCGTCTCGTCCACGTCTATTGCGGGCGGGAGAAGTACATCGAGGTCAGCACCTTCCGTTCGCGGGGCGCAGTCGGCACGGCGGAAAACACGGACAGCAGGGAGCAGAACAACCTCTTCGGCACCATGGAGGAGGACGCTGAGCGGCGGGACTTCACGATCAACGCCCTGTACTATTCTCCCATCGACAAGCAGGTGATCGACTACGTCGGCGGCTTTCCGGATCTCCGCCGCCGACGGTTGCGCACTCTCGTTTCCGCGGAGACCTCCTTTGCTGAAGACCCCGTCCGCATGATCCGGGCGGTCAAATACGCCAGCCTCCTGGGGTTCCCCATTCCGCTGTCAATGGCGGGATCTGATCAGACGGATGCGCGAGTCGATCCTCACCTGCTCGCGGGAACGGGTGACCGAGGAGGTCTACAAGATCCTTTCCTCGGGCTTCGCGGGGGAGATTCTGGAGCTCTCTCACCGGCTGCGTCTGTTCGAAGTGATTTTTCCGCGCCTCGCGGACACGCATCGCGAATCCCGGAAGAAATTCGACGAGCATTCCCTCGGGCAGAGGTTGAAAGAGCTGGATCGCCGCGCCCGGGAGGGCAAGGTCCTGGATCGGAACGACATGTTCGGGTTCCTCTTCCGTGATCTCGTGCTGGAAAGGAAGGATCTGTTCGAGGAAATCGCCCCGGCTCTTCCCATCCAGCAGTTCATCCGCGGCGCCTCGGAGCCGCTCTTCCCTTCGAAGAAGGACCTCGCTATTGCCGCTGATTCTCTGCTCAGGGAAGTGCGGCCGCTGCACAAGCCGCGGCCTGCCCGGCCGCGCGCACGGAGGGCACCCGGGCGCGCCGCATGACGCGGGCATTCAGAAAGATGCGAGGGTGAGACACCGCAGGCGGAGGCGGGGTCGGGGCAGACGCCCGGGTCCTGGTCCCGGCCAGGGCCCTGCCCCCCTGCAGAAGCCGTAGCGAGGTGACCGGGTTTTCAGGGCTCTACTTTGCGCTTTCGATCCGCTTCAACAATGCGTCGACCCGCTCACCGTAGGTTGCCTTGTCTGCCTGCTTGGCGAGCGTCAGGTACTTGGTTGCATCGGCGTTTTTTCCCGCGGCGAATGAGTTGACCCCCAGTGCGTAGTTGATGACCCCCGCGTTGGCTCCCAGCTGGAACGCCTTCATGTACTGTTCCTCCGCCCGGGGATAATTCTTGCGCGAATACTCTATGAGTCCCAGATAGTAGGTGGCGGTCCCGCTGGCGGGCTCCTGCGCGAGCGACTTTCGTGAAGGAGAGCTCGGCGTTCGCCATGTCTCCCCGGCTGTACAGGTCGATCCCGTCTTTTACCAGCTCGACTGCCGTCTTGAGAGACAGCATGTAGCCCTGGAAATCCTGGAAAAGCTGCTGGTCGGTCACCCACGAGAAACCCTTCTTCTGCGCCTTCTGCGAGTTGTCTTCCAGCGTGGCCTTCGGGTCGAGCGCGACGATGCTGTCCCACAAAACCCGGCTGTACGAACGGTCGACCGCGTTCAGCAGAAACTGCACCAGACCCCACGATTCGGGAGCGAAGACATCCATCTGGGCCTGCGCCTGCTCGCGCGTGATGGTGAGCAGGTCGGCGAGCGGGATGAGCTTGTTCGGAGTCTCACCGCGGATGATGGATTTCAGGGTATCCAGCCATGCGAGGTTCGGCCCCGGCGTGAAGGAGCCGGCCGCGGGGTCCCAGAGAGAGCCGTCGAGGTAGGTCGCCACGCCTTCGCGCAGCCAGACGGGTGGGTTGTCGATGAAACCCTTGACGAACTGGATGCAGCCCTGGTGGAGCAGGGACGCGGTGAACGCCTTGTCCTCCTTGGGGAAGGTGAGCAGCTCGGATCTCTCCGGGTCCGACCACGCGACGAATACGAAGTCCGTGCGTGTCTGGGAAAGGACCTTGTCGAGGTAGACATTGAAACTGCCCAGATCACGAAACACCTTCACTCTGAATTTCGTGGCAAGCTGGGAAAGATCGAAATGGAAGATGCTGTTGTACAGCGCGAGGGCGGCCTCCATCCTCCTGGCAACGTCCTCCGCCTGGGTCTGGCTCGTCTCGGCGAATACGCGGTAGTGCTCGGTTTCCGCAGTGAACGTAAACTCCACGGTGGCTCCCGGTGCCGGGGCCGCATCCTGGGCAAAAGCGAGCATCGAGACGCATAGAAAGAAGGCGGGGAAGAGGGATTTCCGCATACAGCCTCCTCATTTCGATCATATTCAGGCTGTTCGGAGCTGTCAAATGTATTTTGGGCCTTCGCGGGGCTCTCCTACTTGGCCGGAGGGCCCTGGGGCAGCGGCTTTCTGCCTTTGCCGTATTCCGGGCGTACCACGGTCTTCTCGATGATCTCGTCCGCGCTGCCGCGGAGCCCCTTCTTGGCCTTGAGCAGTATCTTCACTGACTCGAAGAATATGTGGGGGTAGCTCCGTTTGATCTCCACGGCCGGCACAGGAATGATGTGCTTGCCCTGTTCGGCCCGGATTTTGAGCGCGCGGGCAATCTCCTCGCGCGTGGACACCTCTTCTATCGGGATGACCCGATGGAGGGGCAGCAGATCCAGGGTCGCGGCGATGCGCTGGATCATTTTCCGCGAGGTGCCGATGATGAGCACCCGTCCATACGTCTGTGCGGCAAGTGTTCGCTTGACTTCATCGATCTGGTCGGCATTGGCGAACACGGCGGTCTTGATGGCACTGAGGATGCCCTTTTCCTTTTTCGCGGATTTGCCGGCGATGATCTTCTGTCCGCGTATGAGCAGCCCGTCGTCGATGATCAAGTCGATGCGGAACCTGCGCGCCACCTGGCGCGCCTTGAAGCTCTTGCCCGTCCCGCTCTTGCCGACAAGCGCGTACGTGCTCGGTTTTCGAACCAGCCAGGGGAAGAGCCGGCGGAGTGGTGTGAGAGCTCTCATGCGCGGGTGCCTGATCCTCGCTCAGAGGATATACCGCGCCGGGTCGAAGTGAAAGCGGGGCGAATGTCACCAGGCTCCGCCCAGCTCCGCCAGGAGCGGAAGGAAGCGGAAGGAGTGACCGCGATCAGGTGAGCGCGGGAGCGGGTCTCAGCAGCCGCAGGAGGCGCAGGTAATCCTTTTCCTGCAATTGCCACCGCTTGTTCAGGGCCCGCGCATAGACACCGACGATGAATCCGGCCACGCGCCCCCGCAGGAGCCTCGCGACAACGTGAACGGGGGAATAGAAGCGCGAATGTGCCTCGATCTGCATGCGCTGAAGGTCCCAGGGGGTGAAGCCGCGCGGCAGGAATTTCACGTGGTGTGCGTCGTACGTATCCCACTGCGTGTCGATGATTCTCTTCTCGGCGAGCATGCGGTCGTAGAAACCCGATCCGGGGAGCGGTGTGAGGATAAGGAACTGCGCGGAATCGACCTTCTCTTCCAGCGCGAAGCGGACCGTGGCGCGCGTGCTTGCGACCGTGTCCGAGTCGAAACCGAACACGAACATCCCATGCACGTGGATCTTTCTCTTCCGTATTTCGCGGATTGCGCGGCGGATTTCTTCCACGCTCTGGTTCTTTTTCATTTCCTTCAGCGCCACGGGGTCGACCGACTCGAATCCGATGAAAAGAGTGACGCATCCCGCTTCGGCCATGAGGTCGAGCAGCTCGCTGTCCTTCGCGATGTCTGAACGCACCTGTGTCGACCACTTGAAGCCGAGCTGGAGACGGATCATCTCCCGGAGAAGCTCCTTTGTCCTTCGGGGGTTGGCGGCAAAATTGTCGTCGTAGAAGAAGATGTTGCTCTGCTTCGGATTGTAGAGCGAGACCTCGGCGATGATATTCTCCATGGACCTGTAGCGATAGCGGTGTCCGAACATGCCCGTCACGGAACAGAAGGTGCAATCGAATGGGCATCCGCGGGATGTCTGGATGGGGATCGTCGTCTTCCCGAATCCCATTGTGCCCAGTCGTGCTCCCGTGCTCATGGTGAGAAGGCTGAAATCAGGGAAGGGAAGACCGTCCAGGTCCTCGATCGGAGCAGCGGCCGGGTTGCGCCGGATGCGGCCGTTTTCACGCCACACGAGGCCCGGGACCTCTTCGAGGCTGCCGTTCCCGTTCAACGCCTCCACAAGCAGAGGAAAGCCCGTCTCGCCTTCTCCCGTGATGCAGAAGTCGGCGTGCGCGAGCGCCTCTTCGGGCAGGAAGCTCACGTGAGGGCCTCCGAAGACCACGGGGATGCCCCTTGTCCTGAGGTCGTCGGCAATGGCATATGCGCCGATCGCGGTGGCCGTGATGGTGGAGATGCCGGCCAGGTCGGTCTCGATGCGGCGCGCAAGGATGTCCTTGGTCTGCATGAAGACAGATGACGCCTCGAAACCCCTGTCCTGCATGATGGTCGCGAGCAGAATGCTGCCGAGTCGGGGAAGCTCGAACTTGGAAAAGATATGAAGGTGATCGTTCTTCGGCTCGATAAAAGTGATTCGCCTTATCATGGCCGTCCCTCCCACTCAAACGTGATCGAATAGGTTTAGATGAGGGACAAGATATACGTATACGTACAGTTTGTCAATAGGGCCGGTCGGGCCAATCTTCCCTTATTTTGTCTCGAAAATAGTGCTCACTCCCTGAACGATCTTCTGGGTGTCCCGGGTCACGGTGAGCAGCTCCTTCGAGATTGCCTCCAGGTTCTTCACGGTCGTTTCCAGGCTTTTCGCCGTGTCGGGGGCGCCCAGCGTCGAAATAACGGAGTTCTTTGCCGTCAGCTCCGCCACGGCGGTCTGGATATCCGCGGTGCTCTGACGGATCGATTTCATGGAGGCTGCCAGGTCATCGGAGCTCGACGAGAGGTTGCCTTCCAGCTTTGCGAGCAGCTTCTTTGTGGTCTGGGAGACATCCGTTGCGGCTGACTGGAGCTGGTCGACAGAGGAGGTGATTGCAGCGGTCATATCGGGAACCGACTGCGTCAGCTCGACCGCCCTGTCGGTCACGATCCGCACGTTCTGCGCCGTCTTGGCAATATCCTTGAGGGAGCTCTCCAGCACGCCCTGATTTTTCTTGAGGAGGTCCACGATGCCCTTGATGCTGCTGGCCAGATCGGTGACCATGCCCATCGTATCTCCGCCGAGAAGATCCGTGATATTGAATGCGGGCTGGCCTTCGAAAAGGTAACCCGATCCGACCTGGGGCGATTCCTTGGGCCCCGGGTTCTGCTCGATATACATGTCACCGAGGATGCCCTTCGCAATCAGGGCGAATTTGTCGTCCCTTCGGACGGTCTTCCCGGGACGAAAGGTGAGGGTGGCCATGATGGTCTTCTCGTCGTCCGCCGGCTCGAGCCGGGTGACCGATCCGACTTTCAGCCCTGCCTTTCGCACCCATGCGCCCGTGTTCAGGTCTCCCACGCTGGTGAAATGAACACGCACCTCCACCCCGCGCGTGAACTGAAAGTTGTTGACGAGGAGGTAGAGGAGGGCGGAAGCGGCGACCGCGAAGATGATAATGACGATGACGCGGATGATCTTGCTTGCTCTAACTGGCATTTTCCTGGCGGATCCTTTCTCTCTTTTCTATAAAGTGATCGTACACCGCCGAGGTTTTGCTGAACGCCTCGTCGCGTTCCTCGAGGGTGACAATGCGCCCGTCCTCCAGGAGCGCGATCCTGTCGGCGATATACCGGGTGAGGTCGATGTCGTGCGTCACGACCAGGGAGGTGATTGCGCGCTCCGTCTGCAGGCGCCTGATCATGGACTCCACGATGGCCGAGCTGGCCGGGTCGAGACCCGACGTCGGCTCGTCATACAGAAGGTAGCGCGGCTCCAGTATCATCGCGCGCGCCACCGCGACCTTTCTCTTCATTCCCCCCGAGAGCTCGCGCGGCATGGCGGTCATGGACTCCCGCATGCCGACGAGGTCCAGGTATGCGTGCACCTTTTTCTCGATCTCCCGGGCGGAGCACGACTTGTGGTAGGCGAGGGGAAAGGCGACATTCTCGAACACGTTCATCGAGTCGAAAAGCGCGCCCTCCTGGAAGAGCATCCCTATCTTTTTCCTGATGAGGTACAGCCGGCGGCGGTCCGCGCCGACGACCTCGTCCCCGTCTATGATGATGCTGCCTGACTGCGGCCGCAGCAGTCCGGTGATGCACTTCAGAAGCACGGACTTGCCGATCCCGCTCGCGCCGATGATGACGGTGGTGAGCGATTCTGCCACCTCGACGCTGAGACCGTCCAGCACAGGGCGCTCGGGAAACGCGAAGCACACATCCCGCACTCGGATCACACGACGCTCCAGCCGGTGATCTGGTCCACCACTCCGAAGATCGAATCCACGACGATGACCACGATCAGGTTGATGACGATCGACTTCGTGGTGGTCTTGCCCAGCTCGACGGCACCGCCCTGGAAGTAGAAGCCGAGTCCGCAGGCGTTGATGGCGATGAAGAACGCCATGATCATGCAGCGGACGTATGAGGTCGTCAGGATAGGATGCCGCAGGACCTCGAAGACGTGCTGGAGGAATATCGCGGGGGAGATGCCGAACCACCATTGCATGCAGGCGATGGCTGTACCGATGGCCACCACGTCACTGAGTGCCTTGAGGATGGGCAGGCTGATGATCGCGGCGAGCACCCGCGGGATGACGATCTGCTGAGAGGGCTCCACCGCCATGAGACGCAGCGCATCGAGCTGCCCGCTCATGTGCATGGATCCGATTTCCACCGTGAAGGCGGTGCCGATCCGCGCGGCAAACATCATCGAACCGATGATCGTGGTGCTTTCCGACAGCAGCAGGTAGACGACGATTGACCCGGTCCAGTTGATGACGCTGAATCTGCTGCCGTCCCACCCGCCCAGCCAGGCGAAGAGTCCCCCCTGCACGACCCCGGTGATCATCATCGCGCCGAACGCTTCCAGTATGACGCGCACGATCTGCTGGCCGAGCTGGGCAACCGGAAACGGCTCGCGGAGAAGCCAGAAGAAGAAGTTGCCGTACATGCTGACTATGGACCTGGCGGCGAGTGACCACTCCTGAGATTCTTCGCTTTTTGCCCTGGACATGCTGCGGTGATAGTAGTTACGGCGCAGGAGGGTGTCAAGGATTTGGGCTCCGCCGTCTGAAAGGGACACGGAATACCGTGTCTGGCTTGACAAATGCGGAGGCCTCAAGGGACACTCTCTCGATGCTTTCCCACCGCGCCGTCGACATTCTCGCCAGGGCCCTGTCGAACCCTGTCTTCCTTTCCGCGCTCTCGAGCTGGCTCATCGCCCAGATCCTCAAGTCCTGCATCATGTTGTTCCGCAATCGGCCGCAGACCGCAAAGGAAATACTCCTGAACCTGTTCTGGACCACCGGTGGCATGCCCAGCAGCCACTCGGCCGTCGTTGCCTCGCTCGCCACGTCGGCGGGATTCGTGGAAGGCCCTGATTCCACCCTGTTCATTGTGACCCTGTTCTATGCGGTGCTCACCTTCCGGGACGCGCTGGGCGTGCGCCGCGCCGCCGGCGCGCAGGCAAAGGTGCTGAACCAGCTCATTCGCGACCTGTCCGTGCATTTTTCGCTTCGCAGCAGACCCGTGAAGGAGATCCACGGTCACACGATGTCCGAGGTATTCGTCGGCGCCTTGCTGGGGTTCTTTATCGCCCTGGCCTACTGCACACTCTGATGGCGCGCGGCAGTCCCGTCCGTCCCGCGGCGCGCGCGTCGCATCGCACCACGGCCCGGCATTCTTCGTCTCCGCCCGCGCGCCGTACGACCAGGCGGCGGGCGGCCCGGCGTCCTCCCGCGCCGGCGCCTGCCAGGAGTGAGGTGCCGCGGGCCGCGATTCTCCTTCCCCTGATTCTCCTGCTTGCGGCCGCCCTGCTTCTGCTGCCTTCGGCGGGGCGGATTTCTCCGAAGCCCACGTCCATCTGGCGCGGCTTCCAGACCCTCCTGGTGCGGGGAAGCGCCGCGAAAGCGGAATCCATGTCAGCGCTTGCCGTTCGGCTCGGGCCGGGAGTCGTCTCCGAAGTCACCGCGCCGTTTGAGTTCTGGGACTTTACCGGTCTCTCCACGGCGACCTACCGGGACCTGAATCTTCGACTGGATCCACAGGACCCGCGTCGGGACAGATTCATCGATGGCGCGGTCGGGTATTTCCTTGCTGCCGACAGGCAGGGGGAGTGGCACATCCTCTACATCCCCGCGGTGCAAACTAGCTTCCGTCTCTGGATTCGGATCTCGGGTGCGCTGGGGCTCCCCTTCCGGGGAGAATGGCGGTTGGTCGAGTTTGATCCCTTGGGCAAATTGCTTTCGCTCGGAGCGCTGTTCGGGCTTGCTGTTCTGCTCGCGCTCGCGCAGGAGGAGAGAAGACGCGCCGCGCTCGCCTTCGCCCTTGCCGGCGCGCTTCTGTGGACGCCCTTCCTCCTGTCGGGCGGGTTGGCCCGGTTTGCACTTACCTTGATTCTCCTGCCGGCCTGGTTCCCCCTGACCGGGGCCGACATCTCCCTGGCCGGAGACGCCAGGGAGTTCGCCCGATTGAAAAGACCGCTCCTCATCTACGGCAGCGCCGCCGTCTTGTCGTGTGGGCTTCTTCTGGTCACTTCCGGTGTTTCCGGTTCAAATCTCGCGGGCTTTCTCTCGCCGTTTGCCGTTTCGATTCTGATGCTCCTGCTGCCGGCGGTCATGCGGGGAAAAGGTCGCCGGTACAGCGGCCGCATGATATTCGAGCCGGTGCCCATTGTGCGGCCGAGGAGCGACGCCCTTCGAAGCCGGCCGCTGGCGCTCATGTGCGCCGCGGCAAGCCTCGTTCTCATCGGTCTTCTCTTCTTCGTGCGGGGGCCGGCGCTTCCCACTCCGTTGCCGGTCGCACGTGCCACGGACTTTTCCTGGGGCGCCCTGGACAGGATGAAACGGGCGAGCCCCGCCCCGGTGCTGCCCGACTTTCTCGGCCTCGTGACTCATGCGGCGTTCCAGGAAACCATTGCATTCGGGAGACCCTGGAGACCACCGGAAATGGACGAGCGGGTGTACATTCGCGAGTTCACTCTGAACCCCCTGACGGGCGCCACGATGGCACGCCAGAGGATCGTCAAGGTATTCGACGCGACATGGCTCGCGAGCGTGCAGCGGCGTTCGACGCCGGGAAGCCTGGGCGCGTTATTCTACGCACAGGGGCGTCCCACGATAACCGCGTTGCGCGGTCCGGAGAGCGCCTCCCTGCGCGAGCTGCCCGCCGCGTTCGTGGTGCTCATGGCGTTCCTCGCGTGGCTGCGGAGGGACCTCATCCGTGGACCCTTGATCCGCGCCAATCTTCTGCGCTTAAATAGCTCGGCGCGGCGAAACCAGGCTCAATGACACACGCGAACAGTCTCCTCAGGGGCGGGGTGAACCCGCCGGACACCAGCCTCATCTCCCGGGAGGCGGCGATTGCGAACGCGGTCGTGCCGTCTGTCGCCGTGATCCCGATGCTTCAGCATGCCGGTCGCGCGGCCATCTGCGTCGTGAAGCCCGGTGATCTCGTGCGCGAGGGAATGCTCATCGGCAGGGCGGACGGGATACGTTCCGCAAACGTCCACTCATCGATCCCGGGGCGGGTCGTGGAAGTACGGCGCCTCCCGCAGCCGGCAGGATGTGATGCGGCAGTGATCGAGCTCGGCGGCGAGTTCGACAGATCCGGAAAGCCGCGGACGCTCCACGGCTGGGAGAAGCTTTCGCGCATCGATCTGCTGGGCAGGATTCAATCGGCGGGCGTCGTCGGTCTCGGGGGTGAGCTCGTTCCCACGCACCTGAAGCTCGCAACCATGGCCGGCAAGGCAGGCTCCCTCCTTGTCGCAAACGGAATCGATTGTGAGCCCTCCCTCAGCGCGGACTTCGCGCTCATGCGGGAAAAACCCGTTGAGATCGTCGAGGCCCTGCGCATCTGCCAGGCCCTTGTGGGCGCGGCGCGGGTCGTGCTCGCCCTGGGCGAGGATGCGGAAGGGCTGGTGCCGGAGTTCGAGCGCGCGTTCAAGAGGGCCGGCCTGCCGGGCGAGACAGCGCTGATGCCCTCGCGCTATCCGCAGGGAAACGAGCAGCTCGTTCTGTCCTCCCTCGACGGGGTGCGGCCGTCCGGACCCCGCGCGCCGTCCGTTGTGCTCAATGTCGCCACGCTCTTTGCCGTCTACGAAGCTGTCGTCATGGACAAGCCGCTGATCGAGCGAGTGCTCACGGTGACGGGAACGTCCGTGGCGGCACCGCGCAACCTCAAGGCCAGGCTGGGCACTCCGGTCGGTGACCTCTTCGATGACTGTGGAGGCCTCACGACGCCGGCCGGCAAGATCGTCGTCGGCGGCCCGATGAGGGGGGTGGCAATTGCCTCCCTGGACGTCCCCGTGACCAAAGGCACTGCCGGCGTCACCGTTTTTGCAGGCGCAGAGGCGCGCACCCGCAAGGAATGGCCGTGCATCCATTGCGGGATCTGCGTGGAGGTCTGCCCCTGGGAGCTGGTTCCCACACGGCTCCACAAGCTCATCCAGCAGGGAGAAATCGAGACCGCGATGAGTGAAGGCCTGGGTCACTGCACGGAATGCGGATGCTGCGCGTTCGCCTGCCCGTCCCACATCCCGCTCGTGGATATCCTGCGGACCGGGAAGCGGTCCCGAGGGCGAGTGGTCGATGGCTGATACGAGCACCACGCGCGCGCCCGGCAGGCTTATCCTGTCTCCCGCGCCCCATCTCGGCGCCCCCACATCCGCCGCACGCATGACGTGGCTTGTCAGCCTGTCGCTGATTCCCGCGTCAGTCTGGGGCAGTGTTTCTCTTCGGGTTTCCCGCCGTGCGGGTCATCCTGGCTTCGCTCTGCGCCGCGCTCATCGCGGAGGTCGCTTCCTCGGCTCTGTTCCGTCGGTTCACTCTCGGGGACGGCAGCGCGTTCCTCACCGGATTGCTCGTGGGCCTCCTGATGCCTGCCGGCGTGCCATTGTACGTGCCGGCAGCTGCCGCCGCATTCGCCATTCTCGTCGTCAAGCAAAGCTTCGGGGGCCTGGGCCGGAACTGGATGAACCCGGCCCTGGGAGGCGTGGTGTTCGCCCTGCTCTCGTGGAGCAGCTCAATGACGCGCTGGGCGCCCGTGGGGGACGCTTCCGCGGGCACGGCCGCCGTGCCGCCGCTGGAAGCCCTGCGTTCTTGGCTCGTCGGCTTCGGGCGCGGTCGGGAGACCTCTGGATGTCCTTGCGAGCCACGGATATGTCTTCAGCGGCCTGGACGGGAGGATCGTTTCCTGGCTCAACGCGCACATACTTTCGCCGATCCATGCCGACCCTGGCCGCAGGTTCTTTCGACATTCTCGTCGGGTACGTGCCCGGGCCGCATAGGCGAGGTGTCCGCTCCCCTGCTTCTGCTGGGCGCGGCATTCCTTGTTTCGAGGCGAATCGTGCGCTGGCAGGTGCCGGTCGCCTATGTCGGCTCATTTGCCCTTCTCACCCTGGTTTTCGGCGGTTTTGCCGGGGGACAAGGCTGGTTTTCCGGAGGCGCCCTGTTTCACGTTCTTTCCGGCAGTCTCATCCTCGGCGCATTCTTCATGGCGGGAGACCCGGTGACTTCGCCCCTGGCGCCAACAGGAAAGTGGATCTATGGGATCGGACTCGGCCTGTTCACTTTCCTGCTCCGCTTCTACGGCGCTCTGGGGGACGGGGTGGCTGTCTCCGTCCTCCTGGGCAACTGCGCGGTGCCGTTCCTCGACAGGCTTCTTCAGCCGCGCGCGCCTGCCGGCGCGCGGGAGGGCAGTGCATGACCCCGAGTGAAGTATTGAGCAGAGGGATCGCCCGGGAGAACCCGACCGCAGTGCTTCTCCTCGGCCTGTGCCCCGCGGCTGCCGTGTCGGTGCGAGTCATCGACTCCCTCTGGATGTCGGCAGGTGTCTTTTCGATCATGCTGCTGTCCAGTCTCTGCATGACCCTCATCGCGCCGAGAAGAACGGACGCGGATGAGAAGGGGCCTGCGGCGGCTGCCGGAGGATGGCTGGCCGCGCTCGTGCTTTCCTCCTTTCTCACGGCATCATTCGAGCTCGTGCTCCTCGGGGTCGCCCCGGAGGCAAGCGCCACCCTGGGTATCTATGCCCCCCTGATCGCGGTGAACTGCCTGGTCCTCACGGTGATCGACGAGAGCGCGCGCGGCCCCCTCAACGGGACGTGCACTCCTGGACGCGGCCGGCAAGGGAGCGGGATTCGCCGCCTGCCTTCTCCTCATCGGCGTGGTCCGTGAAGTGCTGGGCGCCGGGACGATCACCCTCTTTCCTCTCCCGGGGTTTTCGGGGACCTTTGTGATCGGCTCCCTTTCCCGTGACCCGGCGCGCGCCCTCAGCTTTGCCGGCGGCGGCCTGCTCTGCCTTGGCTACCTCGCGGCCCTGGCGCGCGTGGTGAAGGGACGGCGGCTGTGAGCTGGGTGGGGATCATCCTCCTGTTTGCCCTGGTCGACAACGTCATTCTCTCGCGTCTGCTCGGCATCTGCCCGCGTGTGGGGGGCGCAGGGAACATGCGCGCCGTTCTGGCGATCGGCGTATCGACAGCCGTGCTCATGGCCGTCTCCGCCCTCGCCGGTTGGGCTATCGACACGCTGGTGCTGGATCCGCTTCGGGTCGGCTTCCTCCGCACCCCCGCGTTCGTGCTGGCGGTCGCGGGTCTCGCGTTCTTTCTCCAGGCAATGGCTTCCCGCATTTCGCCCGTTCTCGTGCGCACTTCCGGCTTCTCCCTGCCGGGCGTGGCCATCAACTGCGCCACGCTCGGGATCGTCCTCATCACGACGCGCGGGGGGTACACGGCCGCCGAGAGTCTCATCGCGGGACTCGCGGCAGGGCTCGGCTTCATGCTCGTGCGTGCCCTGATGTCCGCCATCAGCGAACGGCTGGCAATCGAGCGGATTCCCCGGGCCTTGAGCGGGTTTCCGCTCGAATTGATATCGGCGGGTCTCATGGCATACGCGTTCATGGCATTCGACCGCGCGTTTCTTGCGCGTATCCTCGGCGGATAGGATCCGGATCATGGGAAAGGTCGGAATCATCATCGGCACGCACAACCATCTGCCCCTGGGACTGGACCAGGCGGGTGCGGAGCTCCTGTACCAGCAGGCGTTCAAGCCCCTGCTGGCCGTCCTGTACCGCTACCCGGGATTCCCCGTCACTCTTCATTACAGCGGTATCCTGATGGAGTGGCTGGAGCAGCTTCATCCCGAGTTCCTGACCCTGCTCGCTGAAATGGTCAGACGCGGGCAGGTCGAGGTGCTGGGGGGAGGGTACTATGATCCCATCCTTCCCTTGATCCCGACGAATGACAAGCTCGGCCAGCTGGAGAAAATGACCACGCTGCTGCGCGTCCGGTTCGAAACGCGACCGCGCGGCTGCTGGATAGCGGAGAAGGTGTGGGAGCCGTCACTGGCCTCCGTGCTTCGCGCGAGCGGCATCGACTACACGTTCGTGGACGACGGCCAGTTCAGAATCGCGGGCGTGCCCGAGGCCGGACTCTGGCGGCCCTGCATCACCGAAGACCAGGGAAAGACCATTTCTCTCCTTGCCGTCTCGGGGGCCCTGCCCGCCCTCGCCGCGAGCGCCGGCCCGGCGGAGGTAATAGCCTTTCTCAAGGAGCTGCCCCGGAGCGGCGATGGCAGCCCGGTGGCGGTGTATCTGGATGACGGGATTGCCGCGCCGAAAACCCTGCTCAGGAACGGCTGGCTGGAGGAGTTCATCGCGCGCGCGGCGGAGAACACCGACTGGCTGGAACCCTCCACCCCGGGACTCTATCTGAGAGGCAATCCTCCCACCCGCCGGATTTTCGTTCCGTCCAGCTCGTCGATGGAAATGATGCAGTGGGCGCTGTCTCGCGACCGCCGCACGGCATTCAAAGAGCTGCGCCAGCGCTCTGCGTCGCCGGAGCACGACCGCCAGTTCATGGTGGGAGGCCAGTTCCGGCAGTTCCTCATCCGCTATCCCGAAGCCTGGCTCATGTACGCCAAAATGATGAACACGCACGTACTCGTGAATCAGGTACGGGGCGATAAATACAAGAAGAAAGCGGCGCAGAACGAGCTCTGGAAAGGGCAAAGCCACCATGCATACTGGCACGGCGGAAGCGGGGGAATCTACGAGAACGCCCTGCGCAAGTCGGTGTACCAGTCGCTGATCGAGGCGGAAAAGATCACCCGGGCCACGGAAATTTTCGCTCCTTCCATCATCAGCGTCGACTACGACATGGACAATTGCAATGAGTACCTCTACCAGGGCTCGGAGCTCAACGCATACATCCATTCCCGCGGCGGGGCCATGTTCGAGCTGGATTTTCTGCCTTCTTCATGGAACTACCTCGACACCATGATGACCGGGAAGAAGAATGCGGCGAGGGGCTCGACGGCGTCTCACCCCGCGGGGAGGAGCCGTCCTGCGCGTATCAGAGGAAGGCTTTCATCGATCACTTTTTCACGGACGGCTGCGCGCTTCGGGATTTCGAGTCGGGGCGTCACACCGAGGCGGGGGATTTCGTGGCAGGGCTGTACGAGCTGGTGGATCTCAACCGCGCGCTGCCGGAGCTCCTCATGCGCCGCACGGGCTCCATTTCCGTCGGGGGCGTTGCCCAGGCGGCGGGCATAGAAAAGCGATTCGTTTTCCGTCCCCGCTCGATCGACGTGTACTACCGGGTCTCCAATCTCGGTCCCGCCGACATCACGACACGATTCGGAGTCGAGATCAACCTTTCGCTCGCCGCGCGATCCGCCGACTGCGGAAGGCTCTTTCTCCTCGACGAGGACAGGAAAAGGGAGATCGAATCTGAAGCCACCGAGATCGAGGGAGTGAAGGGCCTGCTGGTGCGCGACGTGCGAAACGAGGTCTCCGTCACCCTGTCGTCCGCCCGGGAGTTTCGCTGCTGGAGCATTCCCGTGGAGACCATGACATCCGACACGGCTGCCGGCGCCCGCGTGTTCCAGTCGTACTGCTTCGTGCCGCAGTGGGATCTGCGGCTTGCGGTCGGAGAGGCATGGGAAAATCACATGAGCGTCGGTTTCGAGAAGACTCAGGGGCCATAGCCATGGACGGCGAGGGCGAGCGAGTGCAGGGACGACACGAAAGCGAGGCCGTAGCCATGGACGGCGAGGGCGAGCGAGTGCAGGGACGCACAAAAGTGAGCCCGTAGGCATGGACGGCGAGGGCGAGCGAGTGCAGGGATGCGCGTAAGGAAGAGCCCATAGGCCGGCAGCCGCGCGTGCGCGGCGCAGAATCCGCGGAGTACCGCGGCGCGCTCAGTTGTCCGTCACCGCCAGCTTCTCGAAGCAGGCGTCCTTCCAGGACTGCACTTCCGGGTAGTAATAGTCTTCGCTCAGAATGAACTCCATGAGCGCGTCGCGGGCCCTCTCCTGGAAGTAGTAGGTCTGACCGAGGTAGTACCGGGCATGCGCCTCGACCTGCGCGGTGCGCGGCAGACGCAGAAAATCAATCAGGCTCCTGGCAGGCTCCCGCCATGTCCCCCTCGCTGAAAGGACCCGTGATGATAGCCTGCAAGCCGCGCAAGCTCGCCGTTGGGCAGTGGGCGTGGCATCCGAGGAAAGCACTTCCCGCGTCCGCTCCTTCACCGCGGGTGGCTGCACGTTTCTCATGAGGAGCCGGATCGATCTTTCTGTAGCGGGCGACACCTTTGTCTTTTCCGGGAGCTCCGGCAGCGTCGGGTCCGGCGAGCTGCAGCCCGTTCTGTACGCCGAGGGTGACCACGAGGGACGGCAGAGGCATGGGCCTCCGCGCCGTGGGCAGCGAGGGGGAGGCCCTGCCGACTGAGACCGGGATCTGCACGGGGTCGACAGTCGTGTTGACTCCGCCTCACCAGTGTGGCCTGCCCGATTCTGTAGAGGCCGGCATCCATCACGGCAAACCAGTAGTCAACGCCGGGGAAGACCGGGAGAAAGTAGCTGGTTGTGCCCGGGTCGAGCTGCGTGACGGCTGTCGAGGTGAGGAGATCGTCGGGTTTCGAGAGGGGGGCAGTACCCCAGAAGAGGAGGAGATTACGGGCAGGGGAGGAGGAGGTGAAAGTGACGTCAACGCCATCTCCGACCGAGCTGACCCTGGCTTTGATGCCGCTTATCCGCGCGGCGAGCTCCTCTTCAGGCGCCGCTGACTGCCCCGATGCCGCCACGCTCGTCTTGTTGCGGTAGGGGATGAGAACAGGATAGAGGGTCCCGGCCGGGTCCTGGACGATGACGGCGTAGAAATACCCCTTCTGATCGGGCGGCGTATCCACATAGAACTCCACCCCGGCATCCACTTTGGCTATGAGGAGCGCCTTCGAGAAACTCTGCGACGTGATCTCCTCGGGCGACCGGTACACGACATAGAGGCCCTTGAGGTCCGGCGAGTCCTTCCAGGTCAGCTTGACCTGGAAGTCGATGACCTGGGCCTTCAGACGCGTGGCAAAAGGAGCGAAACCCGCTGTTTCCCGCTGGCCGGAGGGCGCTTCCTGGCCCGAAACAAGAATCGGGGCGAGGAGGAACGCGATCATGACGATCGGGAACCGCATTCTGCCTGGTTTTCGGTCATGGTTCCCCCTCATCCGTATCTCCTTCATACCAATGTTGTCGGCTTTCGGCGAGTTGTCTATAAGGGGCGTACGAGGTGCCGGGAGCCTCTGGTGGAGGCGGGTGAAGACTTTACACGTCCGGGCCAATGCCTTTACATTCATGGGAGTATGTTTGTCGCTGTCGCCTGCGATTTTGCGAACGACGACCATCGAAAGTCCGGGTACGACCTGCTGGCGCAATACGGCTTCCGAAAGGTGCTGAAGGACGCCTTCGAGAGCGCTACGGTCTCGGAAACCGCGCTGAACCGGCTGAAAAAGGACCTGGACAGGATCGCGGACTCGTATGACAGCATCCGCCTTTACCAGTATCCTGTTGATGGCACGCTTGCCATCACCGGTTCTGAAGGAAAAAAAGTGGCGGCGGCTGATCGTCAAGTCATGAGCGCATGCACGGTACTCCGTGCATTTCTGTTAGCATGCACGGTATTCCGTGCGTGTACGTGATAGAAAGGAAAGACGTGTTAAGCGAGCTGGAACCAGAAACTGAACTCACTCGGCGCCCAGATCGAGGAAACCTGGAGGGGGCTTTGACCCGGAATCACTGACAAAGGAAATCGGGGAGATAGAAGCGCAGCACCGCGCAGCCTGATTTCTGGCAGGACAAGGACAAAGCGGGAGGGGCACTCACGCGACTGAAGACGCTCAAGCGACGGTACGAACCATGGGTGAAGCTGCGCGCGGATATCGACGACCTCAAGGGAGATCTGGCGTCTCGCCGTCGAGGAGAAAGACGAATCACTGGAGGCGGATCTTCGCGGCAATTGGGAAATCGCTGGACAGAGCGATACGGTGAGTTGAAGGTCCTCGAGCTCCTCGGCGGTGAGAATGATGCCTCGTCCGCATTCGTCACCATCCATTCAGGCGCAGGCGGCACGGAGGCCTGCGACTGGGTCAGCATGCTCTACCGGACTGTACACGCGCTGGGCGGAACGGCACGACTACACGGTGCGACATCCTCGACATTCTTGAAGCAGAGGGCGGCATCAAGAGCGTCACCATGCAGGTGAACGGCCCGTACGCATACGGCTACCTGAAGGCGGAAACGGGAATCCATCGACTCGTGCGCATTTCGCCGTTCGATTCGAACTCCCGGCGCCACACGTCCTTCGCCTCCGTCTTCTGCTTTCCGGTGCTCGACGACACGATCGAGCTGGACATCAGGCCCGAGGACCTGCGCATCGACACGTATCGCGCGGGCGGCGCGGGCGGCCAGCACGTCAACAAGACAGATTCCGCCGTACGGATCACCCACCTGCCCACGGGCATCGTCGTGCAGTGCCAGAACGAGAGAAGCCAGTACAAGAACAAGGCATTCGCCATGAAGGTGCTGCGCTCGCGCCTCTTCGAGTTCTACAAGAATGAGCGGGACAAGGACAGGGAAAAGCTCGAGATGGAAAAGAAGGACATTTCCTGGGGCAATCAGATACGGTCGTACACTTTTCAGCCCTATACCCTGGTCAAGGATCACAGGACCAAGCACGAGGTCGGGAAACATCCAGTCGGTGATGGACGGCGATATCGACGTCTTCATCGAGGAATACCTGAAACAGCAATGGCTCGCGACGCGCGGCGACGCGAAATCAGGCGTGTCGCGCGGCCTCGCCCGCGGGAAAGAAAGATGGCGGTCAACGTACTGATAGTTGATGACCTGGCCTTTATCAGGATCGTCCTCCGCGACATCCTGGAAAAGTCGGGTTTTCGCGTCGTGGGTGAAGCATCCGATGGCGGCCAGGCAATCACTCTCTATCAGGATACGCGCCCGGACGTGGTGCTCATGGACATCACCATGCCCGGGATGGACGGGTTGACCGCGCTGAAAAAGATCAGGGAGCTTGATCCCGCCGCGCGCATCATAATGTGTTCCGCGCTCGGCCAGCAGCGGCTCATCGTGCAGGCGATTCAGCTGGGGGCCATGGAATTCATCATCAAGCCGTTTCAGCCGCAGCGGGTCGTCTCGGCCCTCAAGAAGGCTCTCGACATTTCCTGATGAGAACCGCGGCGCCGCTCCTGATTCTTCTGTGCCTTCCCCTGCCGCTTGTGTGTGCGCAGACTCCGACGGGAGCCCCCGCACAATCGTTGCCGGCAGGCCGGGTCGACAGGTACCCCCAGCACGGCCTCCCCGGCGCCGCTGACACGGCCCCGGGCACGGGGACCACCGCTGCCCGGGCACGTCCGCCCCCGCGCGGAATCCGGCCATCCGGATCTGTCGATCCCGGTGGACACAGCCAAGCAGTGGACGGTGGGCTTCAGCGTGTTCGGCGCAGAGTACCTTTCAAAGGAGAATGCGTATCTGGCGTACAGCCTGCCCCTTCTGCTGAAGAACGAGGTAAGCGGACTGGAGGCGCATGCATTCACCTCGGAGGAGAGGGACCTGGCACGGAGCGCCATCATCTCCCGGGAAGGCTGCCCTGGCGGAGCAGACGATCACGAAAATCCGCAAGGAAAGGGATTCCCTTGCCTTCGGTGCTGCCCCTCCGACCCCCTCCGCCCTGAAAGGGGTGGATGACAGGCTTGCCGCCGTGGTCGTGCGCAGGGAATTCCTGCAGATACTCGACTCGGCAAAGGTGGACGTGGCGGCGGAAAAGCCGGTCACGTTCAAGGAGGGAAGCGGCGTCGGGAAGCTTCTCGATCTGTCCGGGTGTCAGCGCGGCTGCATATTGCGCCAGCCAGGGGCTCGACCTTCTCGTGGGAGGCACTCTGAGGGAGGTCCAGGGATACCTCCTGCTGGAAGTCTGGGCATTCGATGCCACGAGGGGGAAGATCGTTCTTTCCTCCCGGGAGGCGGCGGAACGGGAGGAGATCTACGCTTTCATGCCCGCCGTCGGGAAAGAGCTTGCGGGCATCATACTGGGCCGCGAGTGGACGCAGCTCGTGTTCAATCCAGATCCTCCGGGCGCCTCGTTGTACGTCGATGATGCCCTCATCGCTTCGGGTGTTTCGCCGGCCCTGTATCTTTCACCCGGGACCCGGGCAATCAGGGTCTCCGCGCAGGGCTACCGGGATGAATCCCGCACGGTGACCCTCGAGGCGGGACAGAAGTTCCCGCTGGATGTGAAGCTCGAAAAGGAGATCACGGGATCGGTGTCCGTCACGTCGGAACCGACGGGCGCGGACCTGTACGTGGACTCGGTATGGAAGGGCAAGACACCCCTCTCGGTGGAAAGACCGCCGTCCCGGAGCAGGGGAGTCCTTTCCCTGGCCGGTTTCTACGATCTCCCATTCTCGATCGGGCAGGACTCGATGGAGCAGCTCTCGTTCTCTCTCCAGAAGGATATCGGGGCCCGGGATATTCTGCAGAAGCAGGCGCGAAACGACTTCTATGTCTCATTCGGGTGGTTCGCCGTTTCCATCGCGGTTCCCCTGTTTTCGTATGCGCTTGCCATTGATTCCGCCGTTCACGAAAACGAGTTCCTGCTGCAGAACAACTTCTCGAAGGCTGCGAGCGCACACCTCAATTACCAGATTTTCCTGGGCGGCTACTATGGGGGCATGGCGGTCAGCGCCGTCCTGTTTACCTGGATGGTCTTCCGCATCGTTCACTATGTCGCGGTCTCCAATGGGACCGCGGGCTAGGGAGGACTTTCAGTGCCCTGGAAGGGAATTGGCAGGCGGCTGCGCGAGCTGTTTCAGGCCCGTGAATTCGACGAGGGCTTCTTTCACGAGCTCGAAGACGCGATGATCGAGGCCGACCTGGGAGTTCGCATTGCGTCGGAGACCGTGGACGCTCTTCGAAAGATAGTGAAAGAAGAAGGGCTTCGGACCCGAGCGGATCTCCTTGCCGCCTCCAAGGCACGCCTGAAGTCCTTCCTCCGGGCGGATGAGCTGCGGTTGATGCCGGGAGCGCTCAATGTGTTTCTTGTTCTGGGTGTGAACGGAGTGGGCAAGACGACGACCATCGCCAAGCTCGCGCAGTATTTCCGTGCCCACCGCGGCGTGTCGAGAATCCTCCTTGCCGCGGGGGATACATTTCGTGCCGCCGCGATCGAGCAGTTGAAGCTCCTGGGGGAGAAACTGGCGCTGCCGGTGGTCGCACAGGACCACGGCGCGGACCCGGGCGCCGTCGTTTTCGATGCGATTGCGAGCGCCACTGCCCGGGGAGATGAGCTGCTCATCGTCGACACAGCGGGGCGGCTTCACAACAGGGATGCGCTGGTGAAGGAGCTTGCGAAGATCGATAAAATCGTGCGCGGCCGGATCGGGGACGGCTTTTACAAGAAGATACTCGTGCTGGACGCCACCACGGGGCAGAACTCGCTGGCCCAGGCGGAGGTCTTCCACAAGGCGGTAGGCATCGACTCGATCGTGCTTTCCAAATGTGACTCCACGGCAAAGGGCGGCATGGTGGTGCCTGTCTGCCGGGACCTGGGAATCCCGATCTCCTTCATCGGTCTGGGCGAGAAGCTCGACGATCTGGAGGCATTCGATCCGGACGGCTATCTGGATTCCCTGTTTGGAACGTCATGAAGCTGCTCCTGCCGGCGCTCCTCCTGCTCTCGTGTGTTCTCCCGGGATTCGGCGATGCGCTGCTCTACAAGTCCAACGAGTTCGGGATGCTCCTGCAGCGCATCGAGCCCTACCGGCGCGACGAATCGCAGTGGGTCCTGGAGGTCAGCACGACGGGCGAGGACGAAGTGCGGCGCCTGTACGACCGGGGGAAAGAAGCGCGTCGGTGGGAGATTTCCTGGACGGAAGGCGGGACGAGAAAGGTGGAGCGCGAGCTTTCCGCGGGCGTCCTGTCCGCCAGAAGGCTGTATGACGGCGCGGGCGCATTGCTTCAGGAAGATCAGTATGACAACGGCGAGCTGGCGCAGAAGACTTTCCTGACCTACACCGGGGGCCGGCTCACGCGCGTGCGGGTTCAGGCGGCGGACGGGAGCCTGAACTACGCGGAGCAATACGTGTACGGCATGAAGGGCACGCTGCGGGAAGTGAGGCGAACCGGGACCGGGTCGGAGGTGCGGACTTCCTCGTACGTTTTCGGATCTGCCGGTGTGTCGGAAGAGCGCACGAGCTCGAAGGACACGCTCTTCATCTCCCGCTATGATGCCCAGGGCAGGCTGGCGAGCCGCGAGAAGCGGAAGGGTGATCAAACGTTGTCCCGGGAGGATTTCTCGTACCGGCTCGAGACAGACGCTCTGGTGAAATCCACGGAAAGACTGCCCCAGGAAGGAAAGACCATTGAGCGACTATACGATGAGGCGGGCAGGCTCGCGTCCGAAGCCTCGACAGTGGGCGGCGCGGTCGTGGAGGAGAGCTTCTATGCCCGGAACGACAAGGGAGGATTGATCTCCCTGAGCCGCAGAAGCCCGCGCGGGATGGAATTGTGGAGGTACTCCCTCGACGACAAGGGGAAAGTGGGCCGGGAGGAGTACTTTCTGCGCGGAAGCCTTCAGAAGGTCACCGTGTATGGCCCGGGGAAGCTTCGCACGGAGGAAATCTACAAGGACGAGGAACTCTACCTGAAAGTGTATTTCGACGGAGATTCCCGGCTGAGGGAAGAAGTTTTTGCCGGAGGAAAGATCCTGCGGGAAAGGAAAGCCGATTGAAGACACCGCTGTCGGTCCTTGTGGCGGCCAGGTACTTTCGCACGAAGCGCCGCGATACCGGCAACGCCTCCTCCCTTCTCTCGGTGGCCGGGATCGCCATTGGCGTCATGACGCTTACCGTGGTCCTCGCGGTGATGAACGGATTCCAGCTCGGATTCATCGACAGCATCGTGGAGATCAGCTCGTATCATCTTCAATTGCGCGCGGAGCTTGCCGGGCAGCCGGGATGCCGCGGCGAGGAGCGGCCTGCCGCGCCGCGGTACTCCGCGGATTTTCCTCCCGCGCCGCGGTACTCCGCGGATTTTCCTCCCGCGCTGGATGCCGCGCTCATTGCGCGCATCCAGTCGGCCGTCGGAGTGACCGCGGTCGTGCCCTTCGTCGAGAGACAGGCGCTCGTCGAAGGGGTATTCCAGCGGCCGCGCGCGTGCTCGGTCCGCGCGGTACCCCCGGAGCTTTTGTCTCTCGACCCGGTGCAGGCGCGGATGCTCGCCCTTCGCCAGGGCTCATTCTCCTTGGGTGATCAGCGCTCCCTGGTGATCGGCTCCGAGCTTGCCGCCGCGATGGGCGCGCGCGTCGGCGACGCGCTTTCTCTCACCTCGTACGCGACAGGCGCGGGCGGCCGTCCCTCCCCGCGCCGCGACGAATTTCAGGTGTCGGGCATCTTCCATACCGGATACTACGATTTCGATACGGGGCTCGTGTTCATGTCACTGGAGGCCGCAGACGCGCTCTATGGCGCGGGCCTGCCGCTGCCCCGCACGTGGGGAATAAAGATCGCCAACCGGTTCGACGACTCCCGGACGCTGCGCGCCGTGTCCGGCCTGCTCGCGGGGACCGGCTACGGTGCGGAGAGCTGGCGGACCTACAATCGGTCTTTCTTCGACGCGCTGTTCGTGGAAAAGCTCATGATGATGGTCCTGATCGGGATCATCTTCATCGTCGTCGGCTTCAACGTATACCATTCACTGCGCCGCAGCGTATTCGAGAGGATGGAAGAGATTGCCGTTCTCAAGGCGGTCGGCATTCCGCCCCGGCGCGTGCAGGCGATATTCATCCTCGAGGGGCTCTTCATCGGCCTGGCAGGGGGTGCAGCGGGGTTGATCGCGGGGCTGGTCCTCGCGGTGAATGTGAGCGGGGTATTCTCCGCCGTGGAAGGAGTGATCAACTGGGTTCTGCGCACGGGGTCGCTCCTTCTCTCTCCTTTCGCCTCCGGGGAGGCGGCGGGCACCTTTGCGATATTCTCGCCCACGTATTTCTACCTGACGCAGGTGCCGTCCCACGTGTATCTTCGGGAGGCATTCCTCGTCTCATTCTTTGCCGTGATGGCGTGCACCGGCGCTGCATGGGCCGCCACGCGCGCCATTTCCCGATTCCGACCCTCGGAGGTTCTGCGCTATGAGTGATTCGGCCGGCGCGATCAAGGACGCTGCCGCTCCCCTGGTGTCCGTGTCCTCACTGGTCCGACGCTTTGTCACGGGCGGGGAGACCCTGGAGGTGCTCAGGGACGTCAGCCTCTCCGTCCCGGAAGGCAGCACGGCCGCCATCAGCGGGGAAAGCGGATGCGGGAAAAGCACGCTGCTGGGACTCATCGGCGGCCTGGACCGGCCGACGGCGGGGAAGGTGAGCGTGGGAGGGAGGGACATTACCGAGCTCGGAGAATCGGATCTCAGCCGATACCGGAACCGTGAAGTCGGCTTTGTGTTCCAGTTCCACTTTCTGCTGAAGGACTTCACCGCGCTGGAAAACGTCATCATCCCCGGCATGCTGGGAAGCGAATCGGCGCGCGCGCTGCGTGAGCGCGGCCGGCAGCTTCTCGCCGAAGTGGGGCTCGACCAGAGGATGGACGCCTGGCCCCTGGAGCTCTCCGGCGGCGAGCGGCAGAGAGTCGCCGTGGCGCGCGCCCTCATCAACGAGCCACGGCTGCTCCTTGCGGACGAGCCGACAGGGAACCTTGACGAGCGCAATGCGCGCACGGTGGAGGACATGCTCTTTGCCCTGGTGCGGCGGCATGGCAGGACGATGATCATGGTCACCCATGACTCGGCCCTCGCATCACGGGCGGACAGCCGGTTCCTGCTCGCCACCGGCACCCTGAGCCGGGTATGAACTTTCGATTCGTGTTCTTTCTGGGCCGGCGCGTGCTCAGGGGCAGAGGCGGAACGGCGCGGTATCTGAAAGGAGCGGTCCTCGGAATCGCCCTGAGCCTCGTGCCACTTGTCGTGGTCATGGAGGTGTCGACGGGCATGATCAACGGGATCACGGCGCGCCTGCTGGAGGTCGGCACCTACCACCTGCAGATCGCCCTGCCGTCGAACACCTCGGAGACGCGGCTCGCGGAGATCGCCGCTGCGGTTGAAGGCGTCGACGATGTGGTGGCGGCCGTCCCGGAGAGGCAGGGAACCGCCATGCTCGTCTCGGCCCGAGGCGCTGCCGGGGTGAGCATCCGGTGCGTCCCCCCTGACGTCTTCTCACGCGACTCCGGCTTTCGCTCATTCGTCACGATCAGGGCCGGCAGCGCCGACCTTACGCGCGCGGACTCTCTTCTGGTGAGCTCCGCCCTGGCCGCCACACTGGGCATTGCGCCCGGGGATGCGGTGAACGTTCTCACGACCTATGGAGAAGGAATGACCGGGCTGCCGAGGCTGACGCAACTCCGGGCGGTCGGCATCTACGAAACGGGATACCAGGACCTCGACAAGACCCTCGCGTACGCTCCGCTGGGCATCGCGTCGCGAATCCTTTCTCCGCGCGCAGCGAGAACGCTGATCGGCGTGAAAGTCAGGGATCCGTTCGGCGAGCTTGGCCCGATAGCCCGTACCATCGCCGGAGTGGCGGGGAACGACCTTCGCGTGGCCACATGGAACGAGATCGAATACGTGCGCCTTGCGAGCTTTCGCACCACGAAGGCGCTCCTGCTTTTCATCATGGCGCTTGTCGTGGCAGTCGCCTCGGTCAACGTGTCTTCCTCGGTGATCATGATCATATTCGAGAGGCGGCATGACCTGGGAATCCTCAAAAGCGTGGGGGTTGCGCCGCGCTCGCTCTCCCTCTCGTTCCTGCTCGCCGGCTTCACCACGGGCCTGCTGGGCACGACTCTCGGTGTTGCCATCGGCCTGCTCGTGGCCGTGAATATCAATGAGGTCATCGCCGGTCTGGAATGGACCGTCAATCATATCCTTGCCCTCGCCTCGCTCGTGCGCTCCTCCTTCGTTCCTTCCGCGCCCGCCTTTGACGGCTTCACCCTTTTCAACAGCGCCTACTATCTGAAGTCGATCCCGATAAGAATCCAGCCTCTCGAGGTGATCGCCGCGGCCGTTGCCGCGCTGCTCCTCTCCGCTGTCGCCTCCTACCTGCCCGCATCGCGCGCCGCGCGGACGCAACCGCTGGAAATACTCCGCAAGCTGTAACTTTCCGCGGCCGAGGCTGCGCCGCGCACTGCCTCCCGTAGTATTCAAGGCGCATTTTATGTATAATTGGATGTGGCCATGAAATGTGAGATTTGCGGACTGAAAGACGCAGTCATTCATATCAGACAGATACAGAAGGACCTGGTGCATGAGCTCCATATCTGCGAGGAGTGCGCCCAGGAGAAGGGCCTGATCAGGGAGGAGGATTCGGAGCTTCCGATCGCTAACCTGCTCTCCGGCCTTCTGGAAGGGAAGGATGTTACAGGCGCCTCCGAGGTGAAGGACGTGTGCCCGAAGTGCGGATTGAAGGTTTCAGAGTTCCGCAAGCAGGGAAAGCTGGGTTGCCCGGAGTGCTTCCTGGCTTTCGAGAAAGATGTGCGCGCCATCGTTTCCCAGATGGCGGCCCGGCCCCGGCACACGGGGAAGCTGCCGCGAACCCTTGTCGTCGAGCACGCGGCCTCTGCGGAGGGCGACGGGCTGCGCGAGGAGCTGAGAGAGGCAGTCGAGCAGGAGGATTACGAGCTGGCGGCGCAGCTTCGCGACAAGCTGCGGGAGATGGAATCCAATGTTTGAGTTCACCGGCCTGGCGGACATGAAGGGATGGATGCGCAATCCGACCGTGGAGGGGGCAACGACAGCCGCGGACTCCACCGGGTCCGTCGTGATTTCCAGCCGGGTCCGCCTGGCGCGCAATCTCTCCGCCTACTCCTACCCGGGACGAAGCCCCGCCGACCAGGAGAAGGAGTGCCGCGAGCGGATCGTGGCCGCCTTCCGTCGGTTGCCGAACGCGGAAGATTTTACGATTATCTATATGGAAGAGATCTCCGCTCTGGAGAGAAGGATTCTCTTCGAGAGAAACCTGGTTTCCCAGGGTTATTCAATAGAAAAGCAGAGGGCAATGGTTGTGAGCGGTGACGAATCCGTCACCGCGATCATCGGGGACGAGGATCACCTCCGTCTCGTCGGCATGCGGAGCGGCGCGTGCCTGGAGCCGCTGCTGGCGCGGCTGGATGCGCTGGATTCCCAGTTGGAGGAGATGCTCCCCTACGCTGCGTCACCCGAGTGGGGATACCTGAATACGGCCATCACGAACCTCGGCACGGGGCTGAAGGCATCGATGATGCTGCACCTGCCCGCGCTCGCGATGAGCGGGCTCATGAAAAGGGCGGTCAAGGCCTCTGCGCAGCTCGGTCTTTCGATCAGGGGATTCTTCAGTGAGAGCATGGAATCTCTTGGTGACATGTACATCATTGCCAACGAGATCACCATCGGTCTGGCGGAGAAGGAAATCATCGGCAATCTGGGCAGGATTGCCGTGCAGCTTGCGGGGTACGAAAACCGCACAAGGGAGGAGCTGATGGAGAAAAGGAGGGTGGACATCGAAGACCGGGTCTTCCGCGCCTGGGGACTGCTCACCTGGTGCCGCTATGTCTCCCACCGTGAAGCCATCGAGGCTCTCTCCGCGCTCCGCCTGGGGGTGGCCCTCGGGCTCATCGGGACGGTGGATGCGCCCACCATTACGGCGCTCCTTTTCCTGTCCCAGAAATCGCATATCCAGCGGGTCCTCCAGTCACAGGCGGACGCGGTGGACAGCAAGCTGATCGACTATACGCGCGCCAAGATCATCCGAGACGCGCTCACGCCGGCGAGGGGAGGCTGACGCCATGTTCAAGGGTCTTACGCAGAGGGCACAGAAGGTACTCACCATCCTGGCTCAGGAGGAAGCAAAGCGCTTCCACTCCGACCAGCTGCTGCCCGAGCACATCATCCTTGCGCTGCTGAAAGACGGTGAAGGAGTCGCGGTCAAGGCATTGCAGCGGATCAAGGTGACCGGCTCGGAGATGCAGGCGGAAATCGAGAAAAGTCTTCCGAAGGGCAAGGGCGGCCTCATCCTCGGCGACGTGCCTCCGTCGAAGCGCGGACAGAAGATACTGGAAGATTCCGCCGAAGAAGCCCGCAGCATGGGCCACGAGTACATCGGCACGGAGCACCTGCTTCTCGCCGCGATCAAGGAGCAGGGGAGCATCGTGGCGCGCTATCTCGCGCGCTACAACATCACGCCGAACGGCCTGAGGGAAGCCATCCTGCAGATCAGCGGGACGGGAGACTACAAGGGCTCACCGGCCCAGACGGCAAAGAAGAAGCCGCAGTCGCCCACCAAGAAACCGACGCCGACCCTCGACGAGTTCGGCAGGGATCTCACCGCATTCGCCCGGGAAAACAAGCTGGACCCTGTCATCGGCCGTCAGAAAGAGATCCAGAGGGTCATCCAGATACTCGCGCGCAGGACGAAGAACAATCCCGTCCTCATCGGCGAACCGGGCGTGGGGAAGACGGCAATCGTGGAAGGCCTCGCGCAGAAGATCGTGGACGGAACCGTCCCGGAAGTGCTGGTGGGCAAACGCGTGCTCACGCTCGACCTGGCCTCGCTCGTGGCAGGCACGAAGTACAGGGGCGAGTTCGAAGAGCGGCTGAAGAGGGTCATGAAGGAAATTCTTTCGGCGGGCAACGTGGTGTTGTTCATCGATGAGCTGCATACCATCATCGGAGCCGGTGGAGCGGAAGGCGCAATCGACGCCTCCAACATGCTGAAGCCCTCACTCTCCCGGGGCGAGCTGCAGTGCATCGGCGCCACGACGCTGAACGAGTACAAGAAGCACATCGAAAAGGACGCGGCCCTCGAGCGGAGGTTCCAGCCCATCTATGTGAGCGAACCCACGGTGGAGGAGACCGTAGAGATCCTCAAGGGCATCAAGAAGAATTACGAGGAGCACCACCGGGTGGTCTACACCCCGGCAGCCATCGAAGCCGCCTCCACCCTGTCGAGGCGCTATATCACGGAGCGCTACCTGCCCGACAAGGCGATCGATCTCATCGACGAATCCGGGTCCCGGCGCAGGATCAGGAACTCCATACGGCCCCGTGAGCTCGCCGATCTGGAAAAGGAGATCGAACGGCTCAATCTCGAGAAGACGAGCCTCGTGAACACGCAGAACTACGAGAAAGCGGCTGCGGTGCGTGACATGGTCCGCCAGCTCAAGGGCAAGGTGGACGAGATAAAGAAGACCTGGGAGAGCACGATCACCGTGGAAGAGAACGTGGTCGATGTGGAGGACATCCAGCAGGTCATCTCCGACATGACCGGCATCCCCCTGGCGCGCATCATCCAGAGCGAGTCGCAGAAGCTGCTCCACATCGAAGAGGAGCTGCACAAGAAAGTCATCGGCCAGGAAGAGGCCATCTCGGTCATTGCCTCGGCGATCCGCCGCTCGCGCACGGGACTCTCGTCGGCGCGCCGACCGCTGGGATCATTCGTTTTTCTTGGCCCCACGGGCGTGGGGAAAACGCTGGTCGCCAAGACGCTGGCGGAGTTCCTTTTCGGAGATGCGGACGCCCTGGTGCGCATCGACATGTCGGACTTCATGGAAAAGCACAATGTGTCCCGGCTGGTCGGGGCTCCCCCCGGGTACGTCGGCTACGAGGAGGGCGGGCTCCTCACGGAGAAGGTGCGGCGCAGGCCTTTCAGCGTCATCCTGCTTGATGAGATCGAGAAGGCGCACCCGGATGTCTTCAATATCCTTCTACAGGTACTGGAGGAGGGGCAGCTGTCGGACAACCTCGGCCATGCCGTCTCGTTCCGCAACTCGGTGCTCATCATGACCTCCAACCTCGGCGCCCGGGAAATCAACAAGGATTCCTCCCTCGGATTCCAGTCCGAAGAGGGGGCGGGCATGAACTTCAAGGACATCCGCAACTTCGTGATGGGCGAGGTGAAGCGGGCGTTCAACCCCGAGTTCATCAACCGCATAGACGAGATCGTGGTGTTCCATAACCTTGACAAGACCCACCTCACGCAGATTTTCGATCTGATGGTGCAGGAAATCTCCAACCGGCTCGTCGAGCAGAAGATCACCATCTCCGTGCGCAAGAAGGCGCGGGAGTTCCTGATCGAGAAAGGGTTCGACGAGAAGTTCGGCGCGCGGCCCCTTCGCCGGCTCTTGCAGAAGGAAGTGGAAGATCCGCTGTCCCTGGAGATCCTGAAGGGCGCATTCGCGGCGGGGGACGCCATCGACGTGGATATCAAGGGGGACAAGATCACTTTCCGCAAGCAGGCGTTGAAAAAGGAGCTCAACGCTCCCGATCAGCCCGCCGGGCTCCTGACCGGAGAGAAAGAGGCGGAGAAAGTCATCACATGAGACCAGGCCCTGCCGCGCCTCCCGCTCTCCTTCGCTCGCGGCGATGGCGCGGGGGCGCGCGGCGGGGCGCCGCGGTACACCGCGGATTTTGGGGCGCCGCGGTACACCGCGGATTCTGGGGCGCCGCGGTACACCGCGGATTCTGGGGCGCCGCGGTACACCGCGGATTCTGGGGCGCCGCGGTACACCGCGGATTCTGGGGCGCCGCGGTACGGCGTACTCGCCGAACGGGTACGGCCTTCGGGCCGAGCGCGTGCTCGCGCACTCCCGTATTCCGCGGATTCTCCGCGGCGCGCCTTTGGGCCATCGTGGCGGCCATGCTCCTGTTCATTACTCCGTGTTTTGCCGAGCAGGCCCAGGGCCGAATGTCTCCGGAAGGGACCTTTCGGCTCGCCGGGGCAGCCTACCGGGCCGAGGATTACGCGCGTGCGCGTGATCTGTACGGAAAGATAGTCCTGGAATATCCGCTGACTCCATTTGTCCGTGATTCGCTGTTCTTCCTGGCCGAATGTGAGCTTGCCCTGGGCAACAGCGCGGAAGCGGACAAGCGCTATCGCACCCTTCTCTCCCTTTACCCTGATTCACCTTACCGGGAGGCCTCCACCTTTCGACTGGCCGATATTGCCTGGCGCGCCAGGAATGTTTCAGAGGCTCTTGTGCAGCTCGACGCGCTGCAGAAGCAGTTTCCGGATGGCGCTTATCGCGGCAACGCACTCTGCATGGAAGGGGATATCCAATTCACGCAGAACGACTATGCGCGGGCCCTTTTCGAATATGAAAGCGCCATTGCGCGCTTGAAGGAAGGCCCCGGCCGGCAGACGGCCTGGTATGCGAAGGGACTCACCCTTCTCGCGCTGGGAAGGATTGGCGATGCACAGGCATCGTTCGCCATGGCTGCAGCGGGCGCTGCGCCTGATATAGCGGAAAAGGCGGGCTTTCGGCGCGCGGTGCTTCTCGCGGGCGCCGGCAACGATCGAGATGCGGTGCCGGCCTTGAGCACGTTTCTGAAGCAATTTCCCGGCAGCGCCGAGACTGAGAAGGCCGCCGCGCTCATGGCGTCACTCCTGGTGAAAAGCGGCGATTCAGCGGGAGCGCTCGCCCGCTGGGACTCGCTGGTGAAAGGCTTCCCCCTGTCCGATTCGTTGCCAGAATATCTCTACAAAAGGGGCCAGGCCCTGGTCGCGCTGAACCGCGTCTCAGAGGCGCTGGACGATCTGCAGGCCGTCGTAACCCGATACCCACGCTCGCCCTGGAGCGCGCAGAGCTCCTACATGATAGGCTATGTCTACACCCGGCGCGCCGAGTATCCCCGGGCGCTGCCGTATTTCCAATCCGCGGCGCAGAGTTCCGCGGAGGAAGAGCTCTCCGAGCGCAGTCTCTTTTCCATGGGGATCTGCCTGTTCAACATGGGCAGCTTCGACAGGGCGCTTGCGCGCTTTGAAGACCTCCGTTCCCGGAAGCCGAAGAGCATTTCCGAGGGCACAATCGTCGTGTTGATCGGCAGGACCCTCTATCGCGTGGGGAGGCTGGAAGAGGCTGTCCTGCGCCTGGGCGAAGCGGCAAGGCTGCTCGCGGCTGATTCCCTCGCTGACAGGACACGTGACGCTGCGGACGGGTCCGATGCCGCGTACTGGCTCGGATGGGCGAACCTGCGCCTGGGGCGTCTCGTCGAGGCTCGGGATGCCTTTCTTGTCCTGGCCAGGGAGTACCCTGCTGACGCGCGGCGCGTCGAGTCGCTGCTTCGCGCCGGCATCTGTGAAACCATGCGGGCGGAGGACACGGCCGCCGTGCGGCTCTTTGATGAAGTCATTGCCGCTCCCCGGTCGGCCGGAAATGGCGACCCGCGGGAGCAGGCGCTCTACGAGGAAGGCAGGGCTCTCGGCAGGCTTGGCAAGGCGCAGGAGCGCGCGGATGTGTTCGAGCGTCTTGCCGCGGAATTTCCCGCAGGGAAACTGGCACCGCAGGCCTTTTTCAAGCTCGCCGAGGAGGCTCTCGCGGACGGCCGCTACGCAGCGGCCGAATCCGGCTTTCAGAGGGTTGTGCGGGATTTTCCGGCGAGCGGCCTCGCTCTGCAGGCGCTCTATTGGAAGGCGCACGCAGTCTGGGAAGCAGGCGATCCCCGCGCAGCGCTCGACGGTTTCTGGGAATGCCTCGCGCAGGGCGCCCGGGCCGGCCTGCTGACAACCGCAACGGACGCGTTTCGCTCCGCGCTTCGCGCGACAGGGGACCTGGAGCTCGCCCGAAAGTTCTCGGAAAGGGCTGTCGGAAGCAGGGGACTTGCGGTCGAAGCCGCAGCCGGGATCCAGCTCGAATACGCGCAGATGCTCCTGGGATCCGACCCGGAAGCGGCGCGAGCCGTCATCGATGACGTGAGGCGTGCCATGCCCCCTGAGCCTCTTGCCGGAGAAGCGAGCCTTCTCCAGGGAAGGTACCTGGCCGCGGTGGGTGACTGGAAAAAGGCCGAGGACGTATTCAGGTCCCTGGAAAGCGCACGCACGGACGAAGTGGGAGCACGGGCGGCAGGCGAGCATGCGCGCGTCCTGGAATCTACCGGGCGAACCGCCGAGGCGATCGATGCGTACGTGACGGTCTCCTCCCGGTTTCCGGAATTCCAGGACATTGCGGCCCAGGGGCTCTACGAAGCGCGAAGAGTTGCCCGTGCTCGTGGAAACATGGGCAGGGCAGCGGAGATCGAGGAACGCCTGAGAAAGGCCTACCCTGACAGCCCATGGGTCCGGAAGCTGGATGCGACTATTGAATAGCGCGCGCGGAGAGCTCGCGGGTAAGGCTGAGGAGCTTAAGGCGCGTTCCGTCTCCCTGGGCAAGGCGTACGGACCTTCCCTGCAAACGCACCGGCAGGGGGACCACGTACCTTATTTTCCCCTGGTACAATCCAAGCTTCAGGATCACCGAATCCTCACCGCCGTCAGTGCCATCCATTCCGGGAAAGACAAAGTTGCCGAGCGAATAGGCGATCAGACTGCCCTGGAACACCTGCAGGCCCTGGAGAACGTGTGGATGCGACCCGACGACCAGGTTGGCACCCGCCCGGACCAGCTCCGCGTAGAGCTTCCTCTGACCGGCAGTCGGCAGCGAGCTCCATTCCTCGCCGCCATGGACGAGGGCGATGTTGAAGCAGCCCGGCGAGAATGCGCGGGCAGCAGCGGCGAGCCCTTCCTCGTCCAGCCAGAGCGTGCCCGGCCTGTCCGGAGTCGCGCGCGCTGTTTTTCGTCCGTCAAATCCAGTTCGATCCACGGGGTATGCGGCGAATGAGAGAATACGGACTTCAGTTACGCCGAAACGGGCGATAAATGGCAGCGACGCCTCCCCCGCATTGCCCCCGGCCCCCGAGGTGCCCAGACCCCATCGGGAGAGATTGGTCAGCGTGTCGAGGAAGCCCTGCATGCCGAAGTCAAACGTGTGGTTGTTGGCGAGCGAAAGGTAAGAAAAGCCTGCCTGCCTCAGCGCGCCAAGGGCCGCAGGTGCAAACCGGAACGTATAGGTCTTTCTGGTCCTGGAGCCTGCCGAGGTGGCGGCTGACTCGAGGTTCCCGAGCAGCAGCGCGCACGACTGCAGCGTGGGCAGCGTATCGCGGAACACCCGTTGAACCCCGCCGGATGAAAGGAGGGCTTCGTCCACTCCGCGTGCAGGCATGATATCACCCACTGCTCCGATCCAGAGGATGTCGGTATCAGCCGCCGCGGCGGAGGGAATCGAGTCGAACCACCCGCGGAGCTGCTGGTCGTCGCCCTGGAGACCCACGGCCGCTTCGCCGGCCAGCCGGTAGCCTGGCTGGTCCGGAAACAGACCATCCACGGGAAGCGCGACATCAGGGAGGGTGACGCTTTCCAGGGGAACAACATGAACGACGCCCGCCTGCACGGCGTCCAGACCAGCGCTTCCCTGGGGCTCTCCCATCCGTATGACAGGGGCGCGCACGACGCGTGCGAAGACCTTGAATCCAGGCTCTGCGCCGATCTTAAGGGTGATCCTGTTGATCGTATCATTCCGTGTCGATTGTTCTCCCTGCGCCACGCGCTCCTCGTGCACGCCGGAGGGGAGAGGGTGGACTGCCATGAGCCGCTGCCAGGCCGGCCACAGCCCCTCTTCTGCCTGCACGAGCACGGTCATGCCGGTCGCGCGGACGACACCGATGAGAAATACGGCAAAGAATATGACGAGTTGCCTCATGCCCGGGGCGCAGAGCATACACGGTTCCCCGATAAATGTCACGAAACTCAACGGCATGCCGCGCATTGCACGCGTAAACCAGAACGGCTATCATGAACCATGGCCAGACGTATTGAAGTATTCGACACGACCTTGCGCGACGGAAACAAGCTTCCATTCGCGGTGCTCTCTCCCCTGGATCGGCTGCTGCTTGCGCATCAGCTCGCGCGCCTCGGCGTGGACGTGATAGAGACCGGGTTCCCCGCGGCCTCGGACGAGGAGGCGGGGTGCGTCTCCCGCATCTGCGCCGAGGTGGAGGGGCCGTTCGTGGCGGCGCTGGCACGCGCCATCGACAGTGACGTCGACAAGGCGCTGGAATGCATCCGCAAGGCCGGGAAACCTTACCTGCACGTGTTCATGTCCGTGTCCCCCCAGTTTCTCTCGCAGGTGCTGAAGCAGAAGGAAGAGGAGGCGCTGAAGAGCATCTCGCGCAGCATCCGGGCAGCCAGCGCGGCGAAGGTGCGGGTGCAATTCTCCCTCAGCGAGGCGCCTCATGCGCGAAAGGAGTTTCTACGGGAGGCATGCCGCGCGGCCCGGGAGGCGGGGGCCGACGTGATCAACCTTGCGGACACGAATGGAATCCTCGTGCCGGAGGATATGGCCGCGCTCGTGACCGAAGTACGAGACCTTTTCCAGAAAGGGAAATCGGGCGCGCCCTCGATCGGGGTCCATTGCCACAACGACCTGGGCCTGGCGACCGCGAACAGCCTCGCGGCAATCAGGGCGGGCGCCTCGCACGTCGAGGTGACCGTCGGCGGTTTCGGAGAGAGAGCGGGCAATGCGGCCCTGGAAGAGGTGGCGTTTCTTCTTTCGGCCTGGGGGGAACGCTATAACGTTTCCCACGGAATCCACCTGGAGGAGATCGCGCGTACTTCCCGGCTTTTCGACAGCCTCACGGGCATCCGGACTCACCCGAACAAGCCGATCATCGGCCAGTGCGCGTTCGTGCCTGCTCCAGGAGGCTTCACAGGCAAATCGCTAGATCCCCTCATGCGGGACCTGCTTCGGGAAAAAACCATCGGCGGGCCGCAGGATGTGGCTCTCCCCGAGCCCGAGTCCGCGGGACCCTACACGCTGGACGCCTTCAATGTACTGACGAGCTCTCATTCTCCGCCGGTAGGGGTGGTGGTGATCCGCCGGGCGGGAAAGACGCTCACACAGACCTCCCACGGAAACGGACCCATCGACGCGCTCTTTCGGGCCGTGGACAAGGCGCTCGGGTTCACGACGCGCATGATCCTTTACTCGGTCTCCACCCTGGCCACGGGGACCGAAGCGAGGGCCGAGGTCATTGTGACCGTGGAGCTCCGGGGCCGCAGATTCCACGGCCGGCACACGAGCACGGACGTGATCGGTGCGAGCCTCCAGGCCTACATGAACGCCTGCAACGCCATCGGCGAGTCCGGAGTCCTCGAAGGGCCGTCGGACTTTCACGTGGCGGGAGAATATCTCTGGGAATGAGGCGCGGCCGGCACTATCCACGAGGAAGGCGCAGGCAGGAAAGAATCGCGAGCAGAGGGAAAGCGCCCACGATCATCATCATCCCCGGCAATCCGATCAGCTCGCCTATACCGCCCAGGGGCACCATGGCAAGGCCCGCCAGGCCCCAGGAAAAGCCCATAATGAGGGAAGACGCCATGGCAGGGGAGTCACCTGAATGTCTCTGCGCCATGAGGATCAGGAGCGGATTCGAGAAAGTCAGCACGGTTCCGGCCAGGACGATAAGAATGCTTCCTGCCGGGCCGGGAAAGAGGAGATAGCCGGCGATGGCAAGGGGCGCGCCGGCTGCGAGGGATGTCAGAACCAGCACCCGCTTGCCCGTCCTTCGGGAGAGCGCGCTCACGAATACTGAAATCGCCGCGCCGAGCGCCAGCATTACCGTAAACAACACACCGATCGAAGTCAGGGGCATGGACAGCTTGGCCATGTAGACGGGCAGGAACGTGCTCAGGCCTCGCACGGCAACGGTGAGGCAGAAGTTGATGAACACAAGCCTCAGAAGAACCGCGCGGTCCCGACGATTGGCGAACAGGCCTTTCCACGTGACGCGCACGGCCGGGACTGTGCGCGCCTTGAGCTCACGGGCGGGCAGAAGGAGAAAAAGGGCCCCGGCCACCAGCGCCGCGGGGACCGCCAGGACGGGGGTCGACTGGAATCCCCACGCGGAAATGAAAAATGCAATCACAGCCGGTCCTGCCGCGAAACCGAGATTGCCGCCCGCGCTGAATATCGCCATTCCGATCTCTGGATGGCTTCCGCTCAGCGTCGGCGTGACGGAGGCGCCCTTGGGGTGGAACGCAGCGGATCCCAGACAGCCGAGAAAGAGAGACGCGAGAAAGAGGGGGTAGGTAGGAATGACACCGACGAGGCTCACGAGGATCGCCGTGAGCAGGGGAGCCAGGTACAGGGATGCGGTGAGGCCGAACCTGTCGAAGAGCATTCCAAAAAGGGGCTGGCTCAGCGCGGACGCAAGGGCCGCCACCATGGAAATCGCTCCGACCATGGACAGGGTGAGCCCGAACTTCTCCATGACGATGGGAAACAGGGGCGTGAAAAAGCCCACGTAGATGTCATTGAAAAAGTGAGCGGCCGCGACGAGGAAGAGAATCGGGGAGACAGCGATCAGCGCACCTGCCGCCCCGGGTGCCCGCAGGGCCTCTTCGGGCGGGCGTCCCCGCGTGTGTGGGATCATCTTTCCCCTGCGCCTGCTATGAGTTGACCCTCTCCTGGTATTCCATTGTCTCCGTGTTGACGAGTATCTTGTCGCCCTGCTTGATGAAAAGAGGCACCTTGACCTTCAGACCCGTTTCGCAGGTGACCACTTTCGTCGCGCCGCTCACCGTGTCGCCGCGCTCCGCCTTCTCCGCGGCAGAGACCGTGAAGACCATCTTGGTGGGCAGCTTGATGTCGATCGGCGTCTGCTCCCAGAACACGACCTGGTAGTTTTCCCCGTCTTTCAGGAAGTCCCGCTTCTCTTCCTCTCCCTCGATGGGGATGGTGAACTGCTCGTAGGTCTTCGTATCCATGAACGCATAGTTTTCATTGTCCGCATACAGGAACTGTACTTCCTTGAATTCCACGGAAACATCTTCAAGAGTGTCCTGGACCTTGTTCGTCTGGCGCAGCACGCTGCCTGTCTTGATGTTTTTCAATTTCAGACGCACAAACGCCGACCCCTTGCCCGGATTCACGTACTCGCGCTCGACGCATACATGAGGCTGATTGTTGATGAGTACGAACGTGCCTTTCATAACGTCGCTGGCCCTGATCATGTGATTCCTTTCACCGTGTTTCGGATTGCCTGTCCAATATAGCTGAAAACGGGAACAAGATCACCCCCCGCAGAGAGCTTTCTCCGTTGAACACCATTTCAAGCCGGTCGACACCGAGCGCCGTACCGGAGCACGGAGGGAAGCCGGGAGGGAAGAGATCGGCCAGCCCCTCGTCGATGCGGTGGAGGACCCTGCACGACTTCTTCCTCTCCGATTCCTCCTTGATGAGGGCCCGCAAGGCCCGGGGATCGGTCTCCTCCGTATAACAGTTGGCAATCTCGACGCCGTCGACGTACAGCTCCCATCTTTCCGCCCAGGGCGTGCCCGGCTTGCGCCGGGCGGTCGTGGGCACGAGCGCGGGATAGTCCGTCAGCACCAGCGGCCGGCTCCTGGGCAGGCCCGGCTCCACAAGGGTAAGGAATACGATGTGGAACGCCTCTTCCCAGGTGAGGTCGGCCGACATCGCCACGCCCTGCCGGATCCCTGCCTCTCTCATCCTGCCCGCATCCTGGCAGGCGGCAAGCTCGATGCCGGCGAAACGGCGGAAGGCCTCCTCCATCGACACGCGGAGAAACGGCGGCGCAAGCTGCTCCCGCGGCCGTCCCGGCGTGTTTTCCGCAAGCAGGCGGGAGAACAGATCTTCGGTCACGCCAATGGAATCGAGGTAGTCGGAGCCCGCCGTGTACCATTCCAGGAGCCTGAACTCGGGATTGTGCAACGGCCCGCCCAGGTCGCCGTTGCGGAAACTATGGCTGATCTGGAAGATGCTGCCGGAGCCCCGTGCGAGGAGTCTCTTCATCCACAGCTCGGGGGAGGGCGCGAGCCAGAGGGGCACGGCGGCACCCCGCGAGGCCAGGTACTCTGTACGAAATACCTCGATGGCCGGCTCGGGGATGAGGTACGGGCTGAGGCAAGGAGTGTCCACCTCCGCATATCCATGATCGGCAAAGCATGAGCGGATGGACCGGATGAATCGCGCGTGCGCGTGAAGGCTGCTGCGTATGGGACCTGCCATGGAGGGCGAGTATAGCACGAACAAAACCCGCGCGTTTCCCGTCTCGTAGACACGGGAAGGCACGATCCGTATATTCATAGCGCAATGGAAACCCGTGACAGGATCGGCGCATTCGACGTGCTTTCCCGACGCGAAATACCCGAGTATCGCGCGCGCGGCGTGCATCTTCGGCACACGCGCACCGGCTGCGAGGTCATGCACCTCGAGGCGGCGGATACCGAGAACCTGTTCGCGTTCTGCTTTGCCACCCCGCCGCGTGACGACACGGGTGTTTCGCACATCATCGAGCACTCCGTCCTGAGCGGCTCCCGCGCGTACCCGCTCAAGGAGCCGTTCTCCGCGCTCATGAAAGGAAGCATGCACACCTTCCTCAACGCCCTGACCTATCCGGACAGGACCGTCTACCCGGCGGCAAGCTGCAATCGCGCGGACTTCTTCAATGTGCTCTCCGTGTATGGTGACGCGGTATTTCATCCCCTGCTCCGAAAGGAAACGTTCATGCAGGAGGCATGGCGCCTGGAGGAGGAGGGGAATGGAACCGGCGGTTTGAAATATGCCGGAATCGTCTACAATGAGATGAAGGGAGTCTACTCGAGTCCTGATTCCATCGTTGCGGAATTGACGACACGGTCGCTTTTTCCCGACACGCCCTACCGGTTCGATTCGGGCGGGGATCCCCGCTCCATACCCTCTCTCACGCTGGAGTCGGCACGCGAGTTTCACGCACGCTACTACCACCCCTCGAACTGCAAGATCTTCCTCTACGGTGATATCCCGCTGCCGGACGTCCTCGGATTCCTTGAGGAAAAATTCCTTTCGGATTTCGACGCGTCACGCATTGACGCCGGTATACCCGCGCAAAGACGCTGGGACAGCCCGCGGCGGCTGGAGAAGACCTACCCGGTCAAGCCGGATACCCCCCTGGAGGGAAGGACGAGCGTGACGGTGAGCTGGCTGCTGCCTGCCGTCACCGACTCGGTGGCGCTGGTGACGCATGAAGTCCTCTCCGAGGTTCTCATAGAGAGCGCCGGTTCTCCGCTCCGAAAAGCACTCGTCGATTCCGGGCTGGGAGAGGATCTGTCCCCTGTCAGCGGGCTGGAAACTGACCTGAAGGAGATGATTTTTGCGGTAGGCCTGCGAGGGGCCGAGCCGGACAGGGAAAAGAAGATCGAATCGCTCATCCTGGACACTCTGCATGCACTCTCGAAGGACGGGCTGGATCGGAATCTTGTCCAGTCCATGATCAATCGGGTGGAGTTCAGGCACCGGGAGATAAGGGGCAATGGGTCCCCCTATGCGCTCCGCCTCATGGGCCGCGCGCTCCGCGGGTGGGTTCACGGCATGGATCCTTTTTCCTCCCTCGAGTTCTCCGCTTCAATGAAGGAATTGAAGGCGCGGTTCGCCGGGAACCCGCGGTACCTGGAGGAGTGCCTTGACCGGAGCTTTTTCTCCAATCCGCATCGACTCACCCTTCTTGTCCGTCCTGACAGGGGCCAGGAGGCGCGGGAGGCGGCGGAGGACAAGGAGCGTCTGGACGCAGCCATACGAAGCCTTTCCGCGGAACAGATGGAGGCGGTGCGGAGCGAAGCGCGGCTGTTCCGCGCGTACCAGCTGGCCCCGGATTCGCCGCAATCTCTGGCGCTCATCCCCTCCCTTCGACGCGCCGACCTCCCGCGGGAGGTGGAGAAGATCCCGATCGTCGATACCCGGACCCCGTCGGGTATTCCACTGGCCCTGCATGACATTTTTACCAACGAGATTGTCTACCTGGACCTCGCTTTTCCCACGAACGACTTGACGGGTGAGCTTTCACTCCTGCTCCCGCTCTTCGGCAAGACCGTGTGCGGGACCGGTCTCCCCGGCCTGCGCTACGACCAGGTTGCGCTGGAGCTCTTCCGCCTGACCGGCGGGTTTTCCGCTGCCCTTGATGCCGGGGGAATCGTCGGACAGCCGGACGGCATTGGCCAATATGCGTTCTTCCGGTTCCGTTGTCTGCGCCAGAATCTCCCCGAAGCGGCGAACCTGGTGGCCCGGCTGGTCCAGGCAGCCGATTTTCGCGACCTCGCGCGGCTTCGCGACATACTGGTCGAGCTCCGCAATGACATGAAAGCCGCCCTCGTTCCGGGAGGCCACCAGTTCGCGATGCTCCGGGCGGCCAGCATGCTCTCCGCATCGGTTGCGCGGGAAGAAGAGTGGCGCGGCATCACCCAGCTCCTTTTCCTGGAGGGGCTGGTGGAGGGTATAGACGAGAAGCTGCCCCGTATCGCCGAGCGGCTCGAGGAAATCCGCCGGACTCTCCTGGTCCGGCCCCGGCTGATCGCCAATGCCACCGCGGGGAGCGATTCATTCGCGCAGGTCGCCCGGGCGGTAGATCTCATTGCGGCAGGCTGCGCGGAGCGGCTCCCTGCGGGGGAGCATGGCAATGCATCGTCGCGGCCGGCGGCCCAGGCACCGCAGCAGGAAAAAATCCGCGCGGAATCGTTCCTTGCAAGCGCTTCCGTCGGGTACATTGCCCGTGCCATTCCCGGCTTCCACTACGACCACCCGCTGAACGGCCCGGGCGCGGTCCTCGGCCATCTTCTCTCGACGGGGTACCTCTGGGAAAAGGTGCGCATGGAAGGAGGCGCCTACGGGGCGTTCTCCTACCCGCGCAACACGGACGGGCTTTTCCTGTTCGGCTCCTACAGGGACCCGCATATCACGCACACCCTCCACGCCTTCGGCGACGGTTTGCAGCTGATGGAGAATGGCGAGCTTGCCGACACGGAGGTTGAGAAAGCGGTCATAGGCACGATCGGCCGGGAAGACCGACCCATCGACCCGGGGGAGAAGGGATTCGTCAGCCTGCAGCGCAAGCTGCACGGCGTCACCGACGCTGCCCGGCAGGCCCGCCGGGAGAGGCTCCTCGCGGTGGACAGGCGCGCGGTGGGTCGGGCTGCGGCGGCGCTCCAGGAAGGGTTCGCTCAGGGCTTCACGGCCATCATCGCCAACCGCCAGACGGTGGCGGATGCGGCGGTGGAAATGCCCGAGCTCGGCCGCAGGGTCGTCGATCTTCCCGAGTAGGATACGGCAACAGATGAATCTCGAAGCATTCGTACTTGGCACCGGCGGCATGATGCCCCTGCCCGGCAGGGGGCTGACGTCCGTCCTCGTGCGGAGGGAAGGGGAGCTGTTCCTCTTCGACTGCGGGGAGGGCACGCAGATCGGCCTCCGGCGGTTGAACCTGCGATGGAAGAAAATCACGAGCATTTTCATCTCTCACACGCATGCGGATCACGTGACCGGCCTTCCCGGCATCCTTATGCTCTCTTCCCAGGTGGATCGGGACGAGCCGCTCTATATCTACGGGCCTCCGAAAATCCGGGATTTTGTCGAGGCAATGCGGCGGACGCTCGACATGTACATCAACTATGAAATCGTCGTGCGGGAAGTGGAAGGGAGCCTGGTCCTCGTACAGGCCGAGGACTACGCAATCCGCTGTCACCCACTCGTCCATACGAAGCCGTGTCTCGCGTACAGCATCGAGGAGAACATGAGGCCGGGCATCTTCTTTCCCGAAAAGGCCCAGGCCCTCGGCGTGCCGCGCGGTCCGATGTGGTCCCAGCTTCAGGGGGGAGAGAATGTGTGCCTCCCGGATGGAACGGTCGTGCAGCCCGCCCAGGTCATGGGAAGCGAGCGGAAGGGGAGGAAGTTCTGCTTTGCCACGGACACGGTCGTCGCTCCCGGTCTCGCGGAGTTTGCGAGAAACGCTGATCTGTTCATTTGCGAAGGAATGTTCGCGGACGAGCTGGCGGAAAGCGCCGCGGACAAGAAGCACCTGACGGCGACCCAGGCAGCGCGCATTGCGAGGGAAGGCGCCGTGAAACAGCTCGGCCTCATCCACTACAGCCCGCGCTATTCCGAGCGGGAGCTGAAGAAACTACTGGGGGAGGCGCGCGAGATATTCCCCGCGTCGTTTCTCACAAAGGACCTTCAACACATCGAGATGCCCTTCGACGATTAACCTGTACCGGGCAGACGAAGTCCGCCCTCAACAATTCGAGCGGTGCCCCGCGTTGGCCTCGTACGCCGATATCCTCGCGGCAAACCCTGCCAGGGCGTCGAACGTCTCTTTCCGGGCGGCTGCCGCGTCACCCGCGAGCACGGCGGCCGCGATCCTTCGGTTGGCAGGCAGGACCTCGGCATTATAGGCGATCTCTTCGGGCGTCATGCCCACGTCCCCGATGGACAGGGAGAACTCCGCGTCCATGAACAGGCGCATCAGAAGCTCCTCCACGACCTTGAGGAGCCGGTTTCCCGTGAGCTCTGCCAGAAGGATGTAGAACTCCCATCCTCTCTTCGAGCCGCCGTGGGTCCTGAAATCGCATTCGTGTGCCGCAAGGAGAGAGGAGATTCTCGCGGCCCCCTCCGGGGTCATCTGCCGGGCCGCGGCTTCCGCGATCACGGGCTCGATAAGCTGCCGGGCCTGCATCAGATCGGCGAGAGAAAGGTGCGTCAGGCTCAGGTAGTTGGCAAGCACGCTGATTCCCATTGTAGGGGCCATGTCGAGCACTATGTTCCCCCCGCCGGGTCCGCGCTTGCGCGTGATATGCCCGTATTTTTCCAGGGTCTGGAGGGCCTCACCGAGGACGGTCTTGCTCACGTGAAATCGCTCGACCAGGTTGA
The DNA here is from genome assembly GCA_963734545.1 of uncultured Spirochaetota bacterium. Taxonomy (GTDB): domain Bacteria; phylum Spirochaetota; class Spirochaetia; order SZUA-6; family Fen-1364; genus Fen-1364. The sequence goes on from CAVTHO010000007.1 coordinate 396,608, forward strand.
ACTCCGGCGGCAGGCGGTCCCCCGGCTTCAATTTGCCTTCCAGGATCATTTTCCATATCTCTTCGACAATCAGATCGGATTCTTTTTGCGGCGCACTCGCGCTTCTCATTTGCGCAGATAGTAGATTCTGCGCAGCCGCTTGTCTACAAAAATCCCCGGCCGGGCAATTGCTCAGGCATCGTGCGGCCCGGGCTCTGGACGAGAGGGCGAAGGCCCTTTAGGCTGACCGGATGAAGATTGCCATGATCGGGTCGGGGGCCATGGGCTCCCTTTTCGGGGGAAAGCTTTCGCTCGCCGGACATGAAGTCGTCCTCTACGACGTGTACGAGGAGCATGTGGAAAAGGTCGCGCGGGACGGGCTTTGCATCGAGGATGCCGCCACGGGTGCGGTCACCACGGCCCGCCCTCGGGCGAGCGTTGACCCCGGAGCCGTCGAGGGATCAGAGGTTCTCGTGTTCTTCGTCAAGTCGACGGCAACCGGGCAGGCGGCGGCCCAATTTGCGCCGTTCGCGGGAAAAGATACAATCGCTCTCACACTCCAGAACGGCCTGGGCAATGAGGGGATCATCCGCCGCTTCTTCGGCCCCGAGAGAACAGCGGCAGGGGTCACCTCCCAGGGTGCGACATTCCTCGGTCCCGGCCGCATCCGGCATGCCGGCAAGGGACCCACCCATATCGCCATGTCGGACGGGAAGAACGAGAAGCTCGCCGCACTTGCGGAGGCTCTGGGCAGGGCCGGATTCGAGACTCACGTGGAGAAAGACGTGGCCGCGCTCGTGTGGAGCAAGCTGGTGATCAATGTGGGCATCAACGCGCTCACGGCAATCAGCGGGCAGCCCAACGGGAAGCTGCTGGAGTCCGAGGAAGCGAAGGCTGTCATGGCGGACCTCGTGGCAGAAGCGGTGGCGGTGGCCAGGGCGAGCGGCATCCGCATTGCCTACGAGGACCCGCTTGCCACTGTCTACGGCGTGGCGGGAAGAACAGGGGCAAACCGCTCTTCCATGCTGCAGGATTTCGACAAGGGGCGTCGAGACGGAAATCGACTTCATGAACGGCGCAATCGTTCGGGAGGCTGCCGCCCGGGGCGTCGCGGTGCCCGTGAACCTCACCATCACCCGGCTGATCAAAATGCTGGAGAAGGCGGGGAAGGCGTGATCAATGCGCGGGAAAAGAAGCTTCTCTCGCGTATCGACCGGGATGAGCTCGTGCGCCTCACCTCGGATCTCGTGCGCATCGATTCCGTCATCCGGCCCGAAACAGGCGGCACCGAGCGGGACGTCGTCACCCATATCGCGGGCTGGATCAGACGCGAGCTCGCCCTGGAGCCATTGATCGATGAGGTGGAACCGGGCAGGCAGAACATCATCGTCACCCTCGATTCGGGCGTGCCGGGACCGTGCCTCATGCTGGAAGGTCACACGGACGTGGTGAGCGAAGGCAGCCGGGAGAGCTGGACGCACGATCCCTTCGGAGGGGAAGTCATTGACGGGCGGATCTACGGCCGGGGTGCCTGCGACATGAAAGCGGGGATCGCGGTTGCCCTCGCCGTCGTCAAGGCCTTCCGCACGGCGGGTGTCCCGTGGGCCGGCAGGATCCGGCTGGGTCTCGTGTGTGATGAGGAAGGAATGATGCTCGGCATCAAGCATTTCATCCGCAAGGGGCACGCGGATGACGTCAATGCCTGTCTTGTGCCCGAGCCCGAAGAGAACAATCTCTGCCTCAGCATGAAGGGGGCTATCCGGGCCGTCCTGCGGGTGCACGGCAGGATGGCGCATGGAGCAATGCCGCTCGCGGGAATCAATCCCAACACGCGATTGGCGAGGATCATCCTCGCCTTCGAGCGGTTCGAGGCGGAAGAAAAGACCCGCTGCGGGAAGGACGAGTTCCTCGGGCTGCCCTCCGTCACTTTCACGGTGGTACAGAGTCCTCCGGCGGGAAGCCCTGCGCAGCTCAATGTCATGCCGGGCGAGGCACAGGCGTTCATCGACATCCGCACCACCCTGGCGCAGAACCATGATGCGGTCAGGGAGAACCTTCGCAGGATCCTCCGTGACCTTGCGGCGGCGGATCCTGACTTCAGCGCAGACTTGGATTTCATCGAGGACCGCCCCGTGGTCGGTATCTCGAAGGAAGAGCCGATCGCCAGGGTGTCGGCGGAGGCATTCAGGGAGATAACGGGCAGGGAGCCGGTCTGGAACGGCGTGCCGGGCGCAACGGATGGCACCTTTCTCAGCTCCGAGAAGCACATCCCATGCCTGGTCAATGGTCCAGGCCCGCGCCACATTCCCCACCAGGCCGACGAGTACGTGGAGATCGACGAGCTGGAGGAATGCGCAAAGATCTACGTGCTTTCGGTGTCCAGGTACCTGTCTCAGACTGATATCTCAGGGACGCGTTGACACGGGAGTACTGATTTTCTAAACTCCGCTCAACGATATGGACGGCTGCCTGTTGCAAGTCACGGGTTTGAGCAAGTACTTCGGCGCCATCCAGGCGCTGAACGGAGTCGATATCGGCATTGCGGAAGGCAGCATACACGGGATCATCGGACCGAACGGGTCCGGGAAAACGACACTTTTCAATTGCGTGACAGGCCTGCTCAAGCCCACGGCCGGCCGGGTACTGCTGGAAGGCCGGGACATTACCCATCAGAGGCCGTCTCACATCGCGCACATGGGCGTCAGGCGCACATTCCAGGCAGGCAAGCTGGTCCCCGGCCTGACTGTGATCGAGAACGTGATGGCCGGGGTCAACGACGCGATAGGCAGGGCAACGGTCGATGCCGCCCTTCGGCTCCCATTCGTGCGTTCCCGGCGCGAGTCGGAAATAAGGGAGCGCGCGGCGCGCATTCTCGGGCTCGTCGGCATGGAGGAGAGCGCGGAACGCTGGGCAAGCGACCTGGTGTGGACAGAGCGGCAGCTCGTGCAGATCGCGCGCGCTCTTGTTGCAGAGCCGAAGCTTCTCCTCCTGGACGAGCCGGGCTCGGGCATGGGCCGCCGGGAAATCCAGAAGGTCGAGGAAATCATTCGCCGCATCCGGGACATGGGCATCACGGTCGTTGTGGTCAGCCACGACGTGAAGATGCTCATGAACCTTTCGGATCTCGTCACGGTGCTGAACTTCGGGTTGAAGATCGCGGAAGGCGTGCCTGCCGAAATCCAGGCGGATCCCCGGGTGCTGGAGGCGTATCTTGGCGCTGAATAGCACGCCCCTGCTGTCCGTGGACAATCTTTCGGTCTCGTACGGGCACATCAATGCGCTGAAGGGCGCGACCCTCCAGGTGTTCCCCGGAGAGATCGTGGTGCTGATCGGCGCCAATGGGGCGGGCAAGACGACCCTCCTGGAGACGGTGCTCGGAATCAACGCGCTCACGACCGGCAGCATCAACTTCGACGGCGCCTCCATCGGCGGGGTCAACGCGGACCGCAATGTGCGCGCGGGGCTGTGCCTCGTGCCGGAAGGCCGCGGAGTCTTTTCCTCGATGAACGTCCTGGACAACCTTCTCCTGGGCGCCCATCACAACATGCGCAATGTGGCCAGGAATCTGCGCCGCGTGTTCGACTGGTTTCCCATTCTCGAGAAGCGGCGGAACCAGATTGCGCGGACATTGAGCGGCGGGGAGCGCCAGATGCTGGCCATCGGCAGGGCGCTCATGTCCGCGCCGAAGCTCATCATGGTTGACGAGCCCTCCATCGGGCTTGCCCCCATAGTCGTGAACGACATTTTCACCATCCTTGCGCGGCTCAACCACGAGGGATATGCAATTCTGCTCTCGGAGCAGAACGCCTACAAGGCCTTGAAATGCGCGCATCGCGGGTACGTGCTGGAAACAGGGGTGGTCACCCTCTCCGGAACCGCCGATGAGCTTCTGAATGACCCCGGCGTCAAAGAAGCGTATCTGGGAGCATAGGAATGCAGGTCTTCATTGCCCAGGTCATCAACGGATTGTCGCTCGGCAGCATATACGTGCTCCTTGTCACCGGCTTCAACCTTCTCCTCCTCGTTGCCATGATCATCCATTTCTCCTACCCGCAAGTCGTCGTATTCTCGATGTACATCGTGTGGGTCGTGCTGCGGGCCACGGGCAACAACCTGGTCCTCGGCATCCTGGCAGGAGTCGTCTCCTCTGTTGTGATCAACCTCATCTCGGCACCCCTGTTCCAGAAAGTGATGAAGAAACGCGGAGAGGTCGACATCAACAGCACCATGGTCCTTTCGATGGGGATCGGGATGATCATCACGGATGTCCTCTCCCACACTTTCAACCAGGGATTGCCTATCGCGTTTCCCGACGCTCTTGCAAGCGATGCGCCCATCGTGCGCCTCGGGCTCATCAGTGTCCTCACCGGACAGGTGTGGTCTCTTGCGGTCGGCATCGCGGCAGTCTCCGCTTTCTTCCTGCTTCTCTACAGGACCCGGCCGGGCAGGGCATTCCGCGCCATCGCGGAGGACCCGAACGGCGCGCGCCTGGTGGGAATTCCGCTCCTTCGGACGGGACTGTACAGCTATGCGCTTTCGGGGGTGCTGGGCGGGGTCATCGCCGTGCTCCTTGCCATGCTTCTGGGATCCGCTTCGCCGGGGCTGGGCGAGCAGGTGGCGCACAAGGTGCTCGCCGTCTCCATCATCGCCGGACTGGGCCATCTCGCCGGCGGCTTGGTGGTAGGCCTCTTTCTGGGTATTCTTGAGGCAATCGTGCAGGGCTATATATCAGGCACATGGTCTGACGCGATTGCGTTCGTCATCATGCTGGTGGTGATACTGGCGAGGCCGAAGGGCCTTTTCGGCACCAAGCTCTAGGGAGGACGACGTGCCGCTGCCTTTGTACTATTTTCTCGCCATCACGGCCGTCAACGTGCTCATGGCATGGGCGCTGTACCTCCCTTACCGCGTGGGCCACCTGCACTTCATCACCGTTGCCAACATGGCGATATCGGGCTACACGGCTGCCTGGCTCGTGATGTCCCTGCACGTGCCGTTCGGATGGGCCCTTCTCGTCGGTTTTGCCCTCGGCGGGATCCTGGGATACATCGTTTCTCTTTTCATCGGTGATGCCCCCACATTCGCCGTGGTGATCGTCGGGTTCACTTTCATCTACATAACCCGTACCGTCATCGAAAACCTCAAGGCCGTGGGCGGGACCATGGGAATGTTCGGCCTGCCCAATATCGCCGGAAATCCCGCTGCCCACAGGTGGATCATCCTCGCGATCCTGTACGGCCTGCTGCTTCTGGTGGGATTTCTCATCCATCGCTTCGACCATTCGCAGCTGGGCCGGGCCGCCTCCGCGGTGTTCGTTGACAAGGACCTGGCCGCGTCTCTCGGCGTGGATATCCGAAGGCTCGGCATGCAGCTGCAGACGTTCAGCTGCACGATCGCGGGCGGGTGCGGAGTTCTGTACGGCTTCATCTACAAGAGCTTCCACCTGGATTTCTTCACGTTCGCGCTCGTCGGCATCGCCATGACGATAATCTTCGTGGGCGGGTACGCGACGATGTGGGGTTCTCTCGTCCTCGCGCCCATCCTGTACGGTGTCCCGCTCCTGTTTCCGCCCGCCATCCAGTCCTGGCGGATCGTGATCTATGGCGCGCTCCTGATTCTCGTGCTCGTGCTGAAACCGGAAGGGTTTGTCACACGGCGGTTCGTCTATTCCCTTGAATCCTTTCTTTCGGGAACCCGGAAGAAAAGAAATACTCTGTGAGGAGGATATATGAAGAAAGCTCTCGGTGTGCTTCTCGCTGCAGCGCTGCTTCTCGCCTTTGTCGGGTGCCAGCAGCCGGCACCAAAGGAATGGACCGTTCCGTTCCTGAACTCCCTCACCGGCCAGATTGCGAGCATAGGTGAGTACCTCGAGTGGGGCGCGGAACGCGCTGCCAAGGAGATCAATGACGCCGGCGGAATCAAAGGCAAGCCGGTCAGGGTGGTCGGAGTGGACACCGCTCTGGACCCGCAGAAGGGCTCTGTTGAAATGGCCCGGCTGGTGAAGGATACGCTGGTCGCGCTGGGACCCGTGCCCGAGCCCGTCATCATGGCGGCCATGCCCATCGCGGTCGAGAACGGCATGGTGTCCATGACCGCGACGACCTCGCTGGAGTATGCGCAGAAGTTCTTCCCCTGGACGGTGAGCTGGTTCCCCTCCACGGAAGAACGGCTTGCTCCGCTGGTAGCAGCGTGGGCCAAGCAGTTCCCTGAGATGAAGCAGGTCGTGCAGTTCGTCGAGCCGTACGGACCGTGGCCTGGAATGGCGGACGCGCACGTGAAGGGACTGGAAGGCCTTGGCCTCAAGGTTCTGGACAAGGTCGAGGTGCCCGACGAACGCCGTCACATTCGGACCGCTCGTCGTGAAGGCCCTCAATGCGAAGCCTGACGGCATGGTGTTCGTATGCAATGCCGACGGCAACGGCAAAGCTCATCAAGGAGCTCAAGAGCCGTGGATGGAAGAAGATGGACCACCTGCTGGTCTTCAGCAGCGGCGACGCTCCCGAGCTCTACGCGACCGGCGGCAAGGACATCAACGGGGTGGAAATCTACAACTACATCAACCCGAATCTCGACAATCCCCGCTGGAACGCCTTCAAGGAGGCCTACGCGGCCGCGCACAACGGCAACCAGCCCCCGAGCCTCTCCACCAACTACTATGACGCCCTGTACATGATCAAGGATGCAATCGAAAAGACGGGTGTCACGGGCAGCCCGAGCAAGCTCAAGGCGGAGCGCAAGTTGATCGCGGATTACCTCCAGAATGTAAAGGGGTTCCACGGCATCATGTTCGACTGGGACATGAAGGACGGAGTCCCCACGAACAAGCCGACCTTTATCTTCCAGATCGAGGACGGCAAGAAAGTCCTCGTGCAGGAAGTGAAGGGCTGAGGGTTTTCGAAGCGGGTGCTTTCACCTGCTGAAAATGACAGGGCGCCGCTGACGGCGCCCTTTTTTTGTGCGCGCCGCTCTGCGCGCGCCCTTTCCTATGCGTGCCGCCGGGGGCCAGTCTGATCCTGCGTGCGGCCGATTTCCCTGCAGCCGGGAACACCGAACAGGGTATCGGCGGCGCGGATTGCATTCACCACGGCCTGCGCCATGACCCAGGCGGCAAGCGCCCCGACCCTGTTCACATCCGCCGAGACACCCCCTGTGCCCAGGGTGAAAATCACGTCTCCATCCCCGAGGGTATGGATGGGATTGATCGTCCGGGCATATCCGTCATGCGCCATCAAAGCGACTCTTGCTGCCGCGGATTTTGTCAGGATGGCGTTCGACGCCACGACGCCAATGGTCGTGTTGGTCGGGAACACCTCCTTGTACGTGCCAGTAGTGCCCATCAACAAGCCCATGGCGCCTGCGACGCGCGCGCGATCCGGTGTCAGCGTTCCTGCCAGAACTTCACCCGTTTCAGGATCCGAGACGTCGCCGTTGCAATTCACGGCGACGATGGCCCCGACCACCAGCTCGCCGACACGGACGCTCGCGGTTCCCAGTCCTCCCTTCACCATTCCCTTCAAGTTGCCGGACAGTCTTCCCACGGCTGCGCCCGTGCCCGCTCCGACGTTTCCCTGCCGGGACTCACGCGCGCTTGCATCCTGGCACGCCCGGTAGCCCATGGCGGCATCGGGCCGGGCCCTGCCGCCCGTGAATGCCAGATCGTTCAGGACAGCTCCGGCAACGATCGGCACGACGGTCACCCCCACGTCGAAGCCGATCTTCCGCTCCTCCAGAAAGCTCATGATTCCCGTGGCGCAGGCGAGGCCGTAGGCGCTGCCGCCGGACAGGAAGATGGCGTGGGCAGCGGGGACCACATTTTCCGGACGGAGGCAGTCTGTCTCCCGTGTGCCCGGGGCCCCGCCGCGTGCATCGACGCCGGGTACGGCCCCGGCCCTGCAGAGAATGACGGTGCAGCCGGTCATTCCGGAGGGATCCTGGGCATGCCCGACCTCGATGCCGGGAACATCGGTAATACTGCCGCTCATTGGTACGCCTCTCTGGATTGGCTCCGCGTGCAACGCGGTGTGAACAAAGGCACGTTAATGGCCCGCATGCGGTTTGTCAATGCGGATTGAAAAGCGGCTCCATATTACCGCGGCGCGCCAGAATCCGCGGATTACCGCGATGCCTTGTGCGCGACCCGGTTTTTCGCTACGCTGTTTTCACACCAGAGGAGGACAAACCACCGTGAGCGACATCAAGAAGCTGATGATCCCCGACCTGCACGCCATGAAGAAGGAAGGGAAGAAGATCTCCATGATCACCGCCTACTCGTATCCGCAGGCCCAGTGCGTCGATGAGGCGGGCATCGACATCATTCTCGTGGGTGACAGCCTCGGGATGGTCGAGCTGGGATACAAGGACACGGTTCCCGTGACCATGGAGGAGATGCTCAACCACACCAAGGCCGTCATGCGGGGTGTGGCGCGCGCGCATGTCGTGGGTGACATGCCCTTCATGTCCTACAACATCTCGAAGGAACAGGCGATCACGAACGCGGGCATCCTGTACAAGGACGGTGGAGCAGACTCCATCAAGCTGGAAGGCGGGCAGGAGATGGCGGCTTCGGTGAACGCCATCGTGAAGGCGGGGATCCCTGTGTTCGGCCACATCGGCCTCACGCCCCAGACAGCGGGAATGCTGGGAGGATTCAAGGTGCAGGGCAAGTCGCTCGACCAGGCCCGGAAGGTGATGGACGACGCGATTGCGCTGGAGGAGGCGGGCGTATTCGCGATCGTGCTCGAGGCCATACCCCGGCAGCTTGCCGCCCTCATCACGGAGAGGCTCAAGATCCCGACGATCGGGATCGGCGGCGGAATGGACTGCGACGGGCAGGTCCTGGTGCTGCACGACATGGTGGGGCTCTTCAAGCGGTTCACGCCGAAGTTCGTCAAGGTCTATGCCGACCTTTACTCCGTCCAGCTCGATGCCGTCAAAAAATACGTCGGGGAAGTGAAGAACGGGACGTTCCCGTCGGAGGAACACACCTTCACGATGAAAGAGGAAGCGGTGGCGGAGCTCCGCAAATCGCTGGGAATGAAGTAGGGAACCGGGGAGGGCGCGGACCGGGGAATCAGGTCCGCGCGGTGCTCAGAGAGTCTCGATACCGGGCGGGATCCGCGCGGAAGCCCATGACCTGGTTCCCGCCTTCTCGTGTGGCCTTTGCCGCTGACACACTGGCCTCTTCGAGAAGCGTGATGTCCTCGATGAGGCGTCCTCCGCGCGAGCTCACGCCGATGGAGACGGTCCGGTTTCTCCCCTCGATCACCGTGTCCGCCACCTTGCCGCGGAACTCGTCGAGGACACGCACGGCAGCGTCCACCTCGTTGTCCGGCAGAAGAAGAGTGTAGGAATCGTCGCCCGCCTCGAATATCAGGTCGTGGAGAGGGAAGGTCTCTCTGAGAAGCCTCGCTATTGCGGTATAGACCTTCGGCAGCCGGGAATCGACGAACGGCTCATCGATCTGGACCCGCGCCAGCGCGACGTCCTGATCCGCCACGGCGGCCCGTTCAAGCTCGGCATGCAGCCGCGGCTCGAGGTGCTCTGCCCAGACAAGACCGGTGCGCGGGGACGTGAGACCCCTGGTCAAAGGCTGCGGCGATTCCTGCCGCGGCGGCTCCGGCTGCGGTTCCGGCTGCGGCTCTGGCATCATCGGTGCCAGTATCCGAGGTTCCGGACGCAGCGGTTCCGGGCGAGGCGGCGGGGCTCGCAGCGGTTCCGGCTGTGGTTGTGCCGCCTGAGGCTGCGCAGGCGGGACAGTCGAATAGCTCTGCTCACGCGGAGGAGCCCGGTCAGGCGCCTGAAAATCCGGGGGGGTCGGCGCGGGCGAGTAGCCAGAAACGCCGGAGCGTCCACGGGTCTCTGATGAGCTTTCCTGGATGCTCGTGACGATCAGTATGATCACACCGCAGACCAGCAGAAACGCGAGGAAAAGGTAAAGGTCGTCACGCACAATCGGGTAGAGATCTTCCCTGCCCATGATGACGAACATCGCGTCGAGAGCCAGGGGAGCCTGGTCGTTGCCGATCTCCCTGCTGAGAAGCAGCTCATATCCCTTGCTCACCTGATAGACCGGTGTGCCGCGCCAGGCAGGCGTAACGGGGCTCGGCTCTTTCATGTACGTTCTGTTGCGCGCCACCAGGTAGAGGATGCCATCCTGCGTGGAATGCACGGAGAGCAGGAGCAGCCGCGGCTCCTCGTCGAAGACATCCCGCATGTCCTTCTTGAACTGGGGAGCATCGAAGCCGCCCGTGCTGTCCCGGATCGACAGGGTTTTGGACGCAAGCCCGGGCAGGCGCTCCCGCGCGGCTGCGGCGTTGGTCGTTCGGGCATTCTCGATCCTGTAACCGGTAAGGCCGACGATGAATATGAAGAACACCGCGCTCAAAGCGAGAAAAAACCAGGAAAAACCCTTATTCATGCTCTTCCCCCGCCGCATTGTGGAGTATAATCAGGGGCGCGCCTGCCGCGGAGCTCCGGGCGGAGCGCGGAAAGAAAAGTGGTTCGGAGGTGCCCATGCGTGTGCGAAGAAGGTACCTGCCGCCGGGGTGGTATCCGGGCGCCGAAGAGAAGGCCCGGGAAGCAGTCGAGGACATGGAGAGATCCATCGATCCCGAGCCGGCCCATGGGATTGCGGGCATCGTGCCGCACGCGGGATGGGAGTTCTCGGGCAATCTGGCGTTCGAGGTTTTTTCGCGCATTTCGCGTACCATGGATACCATCGTAATTATCGGCGGACACCTGGGCCCGGCTGACGGAATCTTGTGCGCATTCGAAGACTCCTACGAAACCCCTTTCGGGCAGCTCCCGGCGGATCTCGAGCTTCTTGCTGCTCTCCGCGCAGCCGTGCCTGTTTCCGAGGACCGGTCGGCTGATAATACGGTCGAGGTTCAGCTCCCCTTCGTGAAATACCTTTTTCCCAACGCAAGAGTGCTCGGCATGCGCGTATCTCCGTCACGCGACGCGGATCGGCTGGGCAAGGCGCTCGCGGAGGCAGCGCGAGGTCTCAAGAGAAGTGTCGGTGTCGCAGGATCGACCGACCTCACGCACTACGGGTCGAGCTATGGTTTCGCTCCCGCGGGAAGCGGCAACAAGGCGCTGCGATGGGTGCGGGAGGTCAACGACCATCGATTCATCGAGAGCGTCCTTGCCATGGAGTTCGACACTGCGCTGGAGCGCGCACTGAAGGAGAGGTCGGCCTGCTCTGCCGGCGGCGCCCTGGCGGCACTGAGCTTCGCGCGTGAAAATGGTGTCCGGCAGGGGAAGCTTCTGCGCTATTCGACCAGCTTCGATGTGCATCCCGGCGACTCTTTCGTAGGGTACGCGGGCATCCTCTACTCCTGAAACGACCGGGACCCTTCGATCAACCGTGAAATCCGGGAGAGCGTCCATTGTCGGGCGCCGTCGAGCGCCGCGGCTCCCGGCGGAGTCTCGGGAGATTCCATGAGCACACGCGCCGCAACGGGAAGGAGCGTTCCCCAGAGCTCCTTTTCCGATGCCCGAAGCATCCGAAATGAGCTCCCGCCGGGGTGCGTGAGCAGAGGCAGCGCAGCAAGATCTCCCGCATAGTCGGCAATGAACCGGCGCCAGCTGCATCGCGGCTCCGACTCCCTCCAGCCGTCTTCCCCGGAGACCGTGCTCCGCGGCACATGGTTTTCCTCCGCGTGGTCCAGCGCCAGCCCCGCTCCCGGCACGCTCACCACCTCGGCAGGGATTGCCTCCATGAGACGGATAAGGCGTTCCCGGTAAGCGAGCATGACGTCGGTCGTATACCGGAAGCTCGTGCCCGCGCGCTCCTTGCGCGTGTCGGGTGTCCGATAGAGGAAGGAAAAGAATCTGCTCTCCGGAGGCGCAAGACCGGGTCTGGCTCGACTCGAAGAGATCATACAGGTAGGTGCCGCGTGAATACGGTTTCCCTTCGGGGTACGAGAAGTCCGCCCCGTAGACGGTGATGGTGCGCGCCCCGAGACGGTGCGCCAGTGACACGGCAGCATGCGTGACGTTTCCACCGGAAGTATCCATTTTGGGAAACCTCTTCCACCGCGCGTCCAGGTAGACGGCAAAGGGATGCCCGCTTGCAGCGAAGAGGGGGCGCGCCGATCCTCGCGCAAGGAAGGGGGGAGAAGCGAGGTCGAGGAAGAGGATGGATTGCGGGTGAATGCCCTGGAGAAAATGGTGGTACCCGTGGCTCTGGCAGTCGATGGAGAGCACGGCGTTCGGCTGAATGCCGGCCCGGCGAAGGGCGGGCAGGGAAGTGTCGGAGGCGATGAGGAAGCCCGCGTCGTCGCGGGCGGCGATCATGGCGAGCTGGCCTTCCAGGGAAGGACCGGCGGCTGTCACATGGGCGTGCGTGATGAGAGGGAGACCCGTGGCGCCGGTTGACGCAGGCTCCATGTTGAGGAGCATGTTCGTGAACCAGCGCTTTCCGAAGTGGGCCTGCACGCTGTAGTCTGCGCGCATCTCATCCACCACCGTGCGAAGCTCCGCGGTCGCTGCGGTGAAGAAAAGATTTTCCCTCTCACACCAGGGCCGGAGCGGCGCCGTCACAAGGCCTCCCATGAGGGCCGGCTGCCAGGCGGCAAGCAGGGCAGACCGTATCCCCTTCAGGCCGGCGGCCACAAAGACGCGCGAATCCTGAAGGATCGCTGCAATCGGAAGATTCTCCATGAGCGCGCGCAGGATCGATGCATCCTTTTCGATCACGAGGACCGACGAGACCCCCTTGTCCTCGAGAGAAGCGGCAATCGTGAACCCGGCGCCCATGCCGAGCGCGACGACGCACCCCGCACCGCGCAGACCCGCCATGATCTTTCTGGACTCGCCCATGGGATCGTACAGCGAATGCAGCGGCGCTTTTCCGTCTGGGAGCCGCACGGCGGGGACGAGCGCGCCGTTCCGGGCATTCACGAAGGTGAGGGAGGGGTCGGCTGCACTCGCGCGCACCGCGGAGGCCAGCGCTTGATTTCCGCGCGCCAGCGCGGCCAGGTTTGTTTCGAGAACGCGGGCTGAATCAGGCCGCGGCACCCGTCTTCTCCGCGATCTCCCGCAGGAAATCCACGCACCCGTCGAGCATCTCCCTGGCCGCCTCCCGCGCGCCCGTGGAGTCCCCCTGTCGCGATTTTCTTCTTGCCTCGAGCAGCCGTCGGGGCTCGATGTAGTAGGCAAGAGAAAGAAGTGACGGCGAGCGGCCGAGCAGTTCCAGCCTTTCGGAGGACACGGCCGCCGCACGCGCCCGGGAAAGCTCGGCGGTCCACCCTTGAAGAAGACCTCCGATGATCCTGTGCCGCTGTTCACGCCCGGGAAACTCGTCCTCCCTGCGCAGACGGGGACCCCGGGGCGCTTCGGCACGGCCCTCGAGCAGCTCCCGGAGGGAGACCGCATCCAGGGCCCGCATGCCCTCGAGCGCAATGCGGGAAGGGAGCAGCCTGTAGACACGCCCCGCGTGATCGCCGCGCGTCTCATTGAACCAGCCGGCATAGGTGCTGAGGGACGGTGAGGCGCGCACTCCCTCGATGCCGGGGACCGGCTCGACCCGCTGCGTCGCCGCCCTCTGGAAGCTGAGGCTGTAGTGCGGGGAGAGCCGGGTGGACTGGAGATGGAGCAGCCGGTCGAAAGCGCCGGGCCTGGCGTGAAGGGAGATGTCACGCGTGCACATGTCGAGACCGGCAACGATGACAGGCCCCCGGGTGCTGGCGAGCGCGAGATCGAGCGCGGTTGCCGCGACGGTGCCATGCGGCGCGATCAGGGGCGCGTGCACCCCTGCCTCTTCCAGGAGCGATTTCTCGAAGAAGCCGGGCTGCGCGAGGAGGAACGGTGCGGCGTCAGCCTCCTGGACGCCCCTCCGGGAGAAAGACCACGCTCCCCGGGCCGCGGAAAGAGGCATGGCGAGGGGACACCCGTGAGATGAGAATTGGATGTGGTGCAGGGAATAGTATCCAGGATCGGTCATGACAAGGAGGTCGGGAGAAAGATCCCTGTCCTGGAGCAGAAGGGAGCTGGAGGGAAGCGCCCACAGCTCCACTCGGGAGCGGACTTCAGCGATCAACCCGGCCGCTTCTTCCAGGCTCGGTCCCGGAGCCGCGAGAAGGACAGGTCTGTCCGTCGGGCAAAGCTCCCCGACAAGGGCGGAATCGATGGCGAGAAAATTGGTGATTGCGTTGCGTATCCACAGACGTCCCGCTGCCACCGTGGTCACCAGGCTGCCGTTCAGCTCCTGCACCACCTGGCGAACCGATTGATTCACGGTTCGCGACAGGACGGGGAAAATGCGCGCTGAGGGCGGCCATTCGACCAGGCGAAGGCCTTCCAGATCGAGCTCCCCGAAAGATCCGGCGAGGAACGAAGTGATCCCCGCTTTCATCCCGGGGCACCAGGCGGGGGCGGCTCCGCCGGGCGCGGCGGTTCCCGCCGCGCGGGCATTCCCGATCGTCATGATCTCCGCTGAATAGAAGATCCTGATCACACGGACGCCGGGATACAGACTTTCGACAGCGGCCGAGACATAACCCAGCCCTTCCCCGAGGATCACCACGGCGGAAGGGGTATCCGGGCCGACATTGGCTTCCACAAAACGCCTGGCCTCCCGGACAGGGTCGTAGGGCGAATGGAGCGCGACGCCGTCGACCCGGGCGGTCAGCGCTCCCGATCTTGCTGTGAATGTCTCGATCATCGTCCGTCAGGTGGAGAGAAACTCAAGCAGCTCACGGACATCTCCCCCATCCTCGGGCCAGTCACGCGTTTTCAGGATCTTCGGTCCTGTTGTGGCACCCGACTTCCCATTGCCCCCGAAAAGACCGCGGAGAAAGGAAGAAAGCTGGTGCAGAAAGAGGTCGAGATCCGTCGCATCAAAGCCTTGGAGGGCGACGAGAAAGAGTCCCTGTCGAATCGGGATTGCCAGCCCCAGGTCGACGACAAAGGAGTCGAGGAAATAGTGGAGGTCCTCGTGCAGGCGGAAAGGGTCCAGGTGCGCGTGCGCGGCAATGATATGCCGCGAGTATTGCTCCAGCGAAAGGGCGAAGAAACAGGATCCTCGTGCCCGCCGAGCCAAAGGAGGATATGTATCGGCCGACCTCTTCCTCCGGTGACGCGCCAGGGCGCATCCCCTGCGCGCCCACCCTGCGCAGTTTCTTCTCGCGGGCTTTCTGGACGCGCGGTGAGCCGGCATCCGCGATGCTCTTCAGGCACGGGAGAAGCTGCGCGTCCCCTTCGAACGGCGGCTTCAGCGCCGTGAAGAGGAGCACGCCGATGAGCTTTTCCGCCGCAATGAAGGGTGTCAGCAGGATCCTTGAGAGAGTGGAAAACTCACGCGCGGAGAAGTATTGCTCGTATGCTGCCAGGGCGGAAGTGCCCTCCACGATAACCGGGCTGCCGTTGGCCAGCTCGTTGAAGGTGCCGTTCGCGCCGAGGGGGATGCGCATTCGGTGAAGGGTGGTCTGATCGTAGCCCTGACTTGCCCAGGGAGCATAGACAAGGCGAATAGGATCGAACAGCAGGAGCGCGCCCTTTTGTACCGACAATCGCGCGGTGAGCACGGTGAAAAGGTGGGACGGGAGCTCCACGCCGTCAGGCAGCGCCTGGATGGCGGCAACGATCCCGCGGGCAGCCTGTTCAGGATCCAGCGTCTTGCCGGGTTCCTGCGCATCCTGCATGCCGGCGCGAGCCCGTTTCCTGGCCGCGTCTCTCGGCCGGGGCGGAGCGGCGAGCTCGACGCCGAGGGGGCTGCGCAGCCTTTCCGCGACAATGGCCAGGCTTTTTCGGAGCAGTCCGCGCCGGGGAGCAGCGGCCGCAATCCGGGAAGCCCGCGCGGTCACGGAGGCGGCGATTCGGAAAACGCGATCTTCGGGTGATGCAGGGACGGAGTAAGGGGCCTCTATGCTTCCTTCAGCATCGCGGGTGGCGGCGTGCGCAGCCTTCCGGAGAAGACCCATCTACTCACCTATGCCGAGGTCCTCGAAAAGCTTCTTGTACATGACAAAATAGTCGGAGCTGGCGAACTCCTGGATTTTCTCATCGGGAAGCGCCTCGAGGAGCTTGTCCATGTACCCGAGCACCGTCCGAAGTTCATCCTTGAGGTTGTCCGGAATTCCCGCCGCGCTGTCCGAAGAAGTCGGGGACGCAGCCGGTTCCACATCCAGAACCTCTTCGGCCTCGAGGATCTGGTCACCAGTATCCAATCCGCTGCCTTTGGCGGACTTCGAGGAAGGCTGCGACAGAACATCCGGCTCACTTTCGAATGCGATCTCGATCTCCTTTTCAGATGACTCGGCCGCTTCCTCGTCTTCCGACACGCTCTCCAGCTCGCCGATCTCCAGATCCTCCGCAGGTGCGAATGCCGCGTCATCCCCGAGCGTTTCCGCTTCGGAGGCCAGCGCTTCGAGGTCGACTTCCGGCGCACCGGAGCCTACGCTGCCCGCGGCATCTTCGTCCAGTGCCTCGGCCTCTGGAATGGCCTCCAGATCCTCGACCTGTTCCGGAACCGCCTCGATGACGGTGGGCTCTTCGCCCAGGTCGAGCGTTTCGAGGTCTATCGTCTCGTCGCTGCGCTCGCTCTCCGCGCGCGCCGCGCCGCCAGATGCGGAAAGGGCTTCCGGGGCTTCCGTCTCGATCTCTTCTATCCCTTCCATATCGAGGCCGGGCAACTCTTCAACATCTTCCGCGGGCGCCGGCTGAGC
The DNA here is from genome assembly GCA_963734545.1 of uncultured Spirochaetota bacterium. Lineage (GTDB taxonomy): Bacteria > Spirochaetota > Spirochaetia > SZUA-6 > Fen-1364 > Fen-1364. The sequence goes on from CAVTHO010000007.1 coordinate 413,254, forward strand.
GGTGAGCGGTTCCGCGTCAAGCTCCTCGAGGACGAGCTCGGTGGGAAGCTCTTCCAGGGTCGCGGTCCCTCCCTCATCACCGACCTCTTCCGCAAGGGGAATAGTGTCGTCCGCGGCGAGGGCCTCTGAGGAGGATCCCAGATCGTCCATGGCCGGGACAAGCGCATCCTCCTCCAGCGAAGGAGCATTCGTATCTCGAGGCATCCCTGGCCGGTCCCGCCTCCTCCGCCTCCTCGACGAGACCCAGCGCGTCCAGGCCCGATTCGACGCGCGGCGTCTCCGCCGCCTCTTCCGTGATGTCTGCCGTATTGAGGATATTGTCCAGCTCGTCTCCCGTGAGCGCGATTGTTTCATCCTCGTCTTCGTCGAAGAACCCGCTCGGTGCCTCGGCGCCCGCCGCCGGCGCTTCCACCGCAGGGGCGCTCGCGCCCTTGCGCAGTCCGGAGAGCTCGCCGCGCAACTCGGTAAGGTCTCTCCTGATCGAACGCAGCTCGTCCTCGATTTTTGCGAGTATTTCAGCGGACGATGACGAAGCCTTCTGCGTGGAAGTGGTGACGGAGGCGAGCTCGCTCTCCAGCGCCTCCAGATCGTCGAACCGGTCTTCCTCGAGGGCGTCTTCCGAGAGAGTCACCTCCACCTCGCCCGAATCCCGGGTCCGGGAACTCCTCTGCCCGCCGGCTCGCGCGCCCCGGGCCGGCGGGACCTCTTCCAGATCAGGCAGCTCTTCGATCCCTGCATCTTCGTACGCGGGAGCGGTGCCTTCCCCGCCCACTGTCTCGATGTCGGGAAGCTCCTCCTCTTCGGCAAGGAGCGGTTCTTCCTCCGGAACACCGACCTCGGCAGATGCCTCTTCAGGGCCGAGCTCGCTTTCCAGCTCGTTCAGCAACTTCTCCTCATCGTCGGTCAGGGTACTTTCGTCGGACGCTGCTCTGCCGATCGAGGCGCTTTTCGGCGTTTCCAGGTCGGAGAGCTCGAAGGACGACTCGCTCTCAGGGAGCTCGGATACCTCCCGCGGCTTGACCTTCACCCAGACGCCGTATTGTTCGAGTTTTTTTTCACCCGCAGGGCTGCCCTGTGTTTCCCTTGCCATTCCTATCTCCTGAGGATGCGGTTTTGCGCTATCCCGATTATCGGCAAAAGGCGCCCTCACTTTCGTGCAATCCGCACTAGGCTAATGTAATCCGGGTGTTTCCGGGTTGTCAATGGCGGGATCGGGCGCGGCAGGGGAGGGCACCTTTCCGCTCATTATTATGTCGCCGGCAGCCGTTATGAGGAAAGAAGGCTATGCGGCGTCTCTCCCCCATCCTCATCGTCATTTTCCTGGTCGCCTCTGTCCTGATCTTTCTCTTCGGGGACTCGGGCGTGCTTGCTTTCAGAGACCTGGAGAGCTACCGCCAGAGGCTGGCGCTGAATGTCGAGAGCCTTCAGCAGCACAACAGGAGCCTGACGGCCGAGCTCGCGGATCTCAAAGAGAATGCCGAGCTGAATATCGTCCTTGCCCGGCGCCTGGGTCTGTACAGACCGGGCGACGCAGTGGTAAGGCTCGAAGGCCTGTCCACATCCCGGGTGGAGCGCTACGTCGTGGGGGACCTCCTGAAGCTCAGGAAGAGCGGCGGGGCACGGAGCGCGGTGGTGAAGACCGTCGCAATATGTCTTTCGATGCTGCTCACCTTCTACGCTCTTCTTTCCGCCCGCGCGCTGCGAAGAAAAGCCCGTGGTAGTCAAGGCGGCTAGCCCGGAAGCCTTCCGCTCGCTCGTACGGGTCCTCGCCTCCGGGGGCGTGGCAATCGCTCCCGGAGACACGATGTACGGCCTGGTGGGCATTGCTCCCGATTCGGGAGACCGGATCCGGGAGATCAAGGGCAGGGGAGAGGACAAGCCGTTTCTCCAGCTCCTCCCGGATCCATCCTGGGTAGCGAAGTTTTCCCCGCTCGCCGCGCCTGCGAACCTCCTGAAGCACTGGCCGGGCCCCCTGACACTCGTGTTTCCCGCCCGCGAGGGGGGGACGGTCGCCCTTCGCGTCCCTGACTCGCATTTTCTCCGGGAACTGCTCGAGGCTGTCGGGCGACCGCTCTATTCCACGAGCGTGAATCGGGCGGGCGCTGCTCCCCTCCAGAGGGTGGAAGAAATGCGGCGGGAGTTTGAAGACGTGGTGGATCTCATCTACGACGCAGGAGATCTCCCGCCCGGCCCTCCTTCCACGCTGGTGGACGTCACCTCCCGGCCCTGCAGGGTCCTCCGCCCCGGTGCTCTGCTGCTTTCCCCCGACGATCTCGCCTGAGCCTTCAGAAAATCAAGCCCATGACATCTTCCATCGTGGACACCGGTTGAAACGTGATGCCCTCCCGTACGTGATCGGGAATCTCGTCGAGGTCCTTCTGGTTTGCCTGGGGATATATCACCTTTCTTATCCTGTTCCGCCGCGCGGCGATCACTTTCTCCTTGAGCCCGCCGATGGGGAGAACACGGCCCACGAGTGACAGTTCGCCCGTCATGGCGAGCGATTTCTGGATCTTCTTCCCCGTCGCAAGGGACAACAGCGCGGATGCCAGCGTGATGCCCGCGGAAGGTCCATCCTTCGGGGTTGCGCCGGCAGGCACGTGGAGGTGGATGAGATTCTTCTCCCAGAAATCGGCGCTCACCCCGTGCCCCGCGGCTATGTGCCGCACGTAGGAGTAGGCGATGTTCGCGGATTCCTGCATCACTTCACCCAGTTTTCCCGTCAGCTTGAACCCTTCCTTGCCTTCATTGGCAATCGCCTCGATCGTGAGCACGGCGCCGCCCAGCTCGGTCCAGGCCAGCCCCGTGGCCATGCCGGGCTTGTTGGGCTGCGCGAGCTCCTCTTCGTGGAAAACAGGCTTTCCCAGGTAGTCGGCAAGCGTCTCTTTCTTGAGCTCGACGGGCAGCTTCACAGCCCCTTCAATGCTCTTCCGTGCGATCTTTCGATGGACCTTGTCCAGGGCCTTTTCGAAGTTCCGCAAACCGGCTTCCCGCGCATAACCGTCCGCGATGGCGATGAGGGCCGGCGTGTCGTACTTGACGCTGGCCTTCGACAGACCGGCGCGCTCGAGTGACTTCGGTATGAGATATTTCCGGGCAATGGCCACTTTCTCCTTGTCGATGTAGCCGGAGAGGCGGATGACCTCCATGCGGTCGAGCAGCGGCGCGGGTATGGAGTCCAGCGTATTGGCGGTTGTGACGAAAAGGATGTGCGAGAGATCGAACGGCAGGTCCAGGTAGTGATCGCGGAAGGCCACGTTCTGCTCCGGATCCAGAACTTCGAGGAGGGCGGAGGACGGGTCTCCCTGGTAGGACGCGCCGAGCTTGTCTATCTCGTCGATCATGTAGACCGGGCTCTTCGTCTTCACGATCTTGAGACCTTGAATGATCTTGCCCGGCATTGCGCCGATATACGTCCGCCTGTGGCCCTTGATCTCCGCCTCGTCACGCATGCCGCCGACCGAAAAGCGGAAAAACTTCCTGCCGAGGGCACGGGCGATTGATTTTCCCACCGAGGTTTTTCCGACACCGGGGGGGCCGACAAGGCAGATGATGGAGCCCTTGTCGTCCCGCTTGAGCTTCCTCACTGCCAGGTATTCGACGATTCGCTCCTTCACGTCGTCCAGCCCGTAATGGTCCTCATTGAGGATGGCAAGCGCCTTTTCGATGTCGATCGACTCCTTCGAATCGTCATTCCATGGGAGCGCGACAATGGTCTCCAGATAGTTGCGGGAAACGGTGAACTCCGGGGAGTTGGCATCCATGAGGGAGAATTTCTCCAGCTCCTGCATCACCTGCTCTTTCACCTCGCCCTGGAGGTCGAGTTTTTCAACGATGTCCTTGAACCTCTGGTACTCTGCCGTCTTTGCATCCACCGCAAGACCCAGCTCGCCCTTGATTGCTTTCAATTCCTCCTTGAGGAAGTATTCACGCTGGCTCTTGGTTATCTTTTCATTGAGCTGCCCCTGGATTTTTTTCTGGATTTTGAGCAGCTCCTGCTCCTTTTTTATGAATATGAGCACATATTCCATGCGCGCCCGCACGTCCGTCATTTCCAGGATTTTCTGCTGCTCCGCCCGGTCCAGATTGAGTATGGAGGTGATGAAATCCGCGATCTTGCCCGGGTGGTCAATGTTGACCATCGAAAGACGCATTTCCTCGGAAAAGAGCGGGTTGTCTTCCGAAATCTGCCTCATCTCGCTGATCAAGGCGCGCGTCATTGCCTTCACCTCGACGGTGTCGTAATTCTCGTCCTCCATATATTGGACGACGACGCTGACCGGAGCGCTTCCCTGCAGCACGCGCTTGATGCTGAAACGCTTCAATGTGGAAATGAAGATGTTCACGCCGCCGTCGGGCAGATTGATCCGGCGCACGATCTTGGCCGCGGTCCCCACCGTATAGAGGTCCTCCGCGGACGGGTTTTCCGTGTCTCCCGACTTGGTAAGGACGAGGCCGAGGAAGCTGTCCGCGCTGATGGCCTTCTCGACCGTGTCCGCGTCCGAGGCGGAAGGCAGCATGAGCGGGGTGAGGAGGCCCGGAAATATCGGCTTTCCATGAAGGGGAAGGAGGAACAGCCTCGCGGGCAGTATTTGGTCGGCAGGGATGATCTGATGGTCGCTCATTTTTTTCTCCGTTGTGGATTCAACTTAAGAATTCGCGCTCCCCGGGTCAAGCGTAGGCATGGATGCCGAGGGCCGACGAGCGCAGGGATGCACGAAAGGAGGCCCTGCGGGCGGGCGTGTTGCCATGGGCCGCGTATCTCCACTACTATGAGGGCGGAAGCGCAAGGAATGTATCGAAGCATCTCCACCCAGGCGATAGTGATCCGCAGGGAACGGTTCGGAGAATTCCACAAGAGCCTCACGCTCCTGACGTCCGACCTTGGCCTGATCACCGCCACCGCGTACGGCGCCTACAAGATGCACAGTCACCTTCGCGTGGGGAGCGAGCCGTTCACGTGGTCGTCCACCGTGCTGTACCACAATCCGGTGAAGAAGAGCTACAAGGTCACCGACCTCGATATTCGGGAGTCGTTTCCCGGCCTGCAGAGCGATCTCTCCCGGATCGCCGCCGCCTCGCTCTGGGCTGAGGTCGTCCAGAAATCCTACGGCGCCGGAGAAGTCTCCAGCATGCTCTTTCGTCTTTTTCTGGACTGCCTGCGCCTGTTGAACGCGCCGGACCTCGTTCGGGAACCGTACGTCACCATGCAATTCCTGTGGCGTTTTCTCTCTCTGGCCGGCTACCAGCCCGAGACGAGGACCTGCGAGAGATGCGGAGCCGCCCACGGAGAGGCAAAGCCCGCATACTACTCCTCTCTTTCCCACGCCATTCTCTGCCCCGCGTGCCGGGGCCCGCTTGACGATGCCCTTCCCGCGGGCTCGTTGCGCTATCTGGACGCGAGCTCCGTGCTTCCGCTTGAAAGGTCGATCGAAGTCCGGCTCGAGCCGGCAGGTCTGCGCGCGTTGCGGGAGACCCTCCCGCGCATGGTGCAATCCGTCCTCGAAGGTGAGCTTGCTTCCCTGCGCTGGGTGGGGGCTTCCCTTTGAGAGTGTTTGCCGCTCTCCCTCTTCCGCCGGCCGTCGTGGGCTCCCTCGATTCGGCGCTGGCCCCCGCCCGCCGCGCGTACACGGGGCTTCGCTGGGTTTCCGCCGGCGGGTTTCACGTGACGCTGCACTTCTTCGGCGAGGTGACCGAACCCGGTGTCGCCGCCCTCCGGCAGGTGTTCGATGATCCGGACCTCCGGGTGCCGGCCATTCCCGCGCGGCTCGGGAAAATCGGCCAGTTTCCTCCGCGGGGAAAGCCGAGAGTTCTCTGGGTGGGGCTGGCGCGCGGAGAGCCGGAGATGAGGGCGTACTGGACTCTCCTCGAAAAGAAAATAGCCCCTCTTGGCTGGAGCGCCGATGAAAGGGGATTTTCGGCCCACATCACGGTCGCGCGGGCAGGGAAATCGGCCGTTGCAGGCGGGGATGTGATGGTGGAAATACCCGGGACTGATTTTTTCGTGGAAGAGTGCGTGCTCTTTCAATCCATCCTCGGACGTGACGGCGCGCAGTATGTGCCATTGAAAAAGATCCCTCTGGAGAGGGGGCCAGGATGAGGCCTGTCGACCTGATCATGAAGAAACGGGACGGGGGTGTATTCTCCCCGGAGGAGATCGACTTCCTCGTGCAGGGCTTCACACGCGGTGAGATCCCCGACTATCAATTCGCCGCGCTCCTCATGGCAATCGTGCTGAAGGGCATGGTCCCCGAAGAGACGGCGCGGCTGACCCGCGCAATGATCGAGTCGGGGGACGCGTGGGACCTCGCCGGCGTTCCGGGCCCGCTCGTGGACAAGCATTCCACCGGAGGGGTGGGTGACAAGATCTCACTCACCCTCGCGCCGCTCGCCGCCGCGTGCGGGATCCGGGTGCCGATGATGAGCGGCAGGTCCCTGGGGCACACGGGCGGCACGCTGGACAAGCTGGAATCGATCCCCGGCTACCGGACCGACCTGCCCCTGGCGAAATTCAGGAGCGGGCTGGAAGAAGTCGGGTTCGCCATGATCGGACAGAGCGAGACGGTCGTTCCCGCGGACCGCCGCATGTACGCCCTGCGCGACGTCACGGGCACCGTGGAGTCGATCCCGCTCATCACCGCGAGCATCATGTCGAAGAAGTTCGCGGAGGGCGCGCAGTCGCTCGTCTTCGACGTGAAGTGCGGGGCGGGCGCGTTCATGAAGAGCCGCGACCAGGCGCGGGCCCTGTCCCGCTCTCTCGTTGCAACGGGAGCCGGTCTGGGCCGCCGGGTGGTGGCGCTCATCACGGACATGGACCGGCCGCTGGGGCGAAAGATCGGCAACTTCCTCGAGGTCGAGGAGACCATCGACTGCCTGCAGGGAAAAGGGCCGGTGGACGAGATGGACCTGACCTTCCGCCTGGTCGGCTGGATGCTCACCCTCGGGGGCCTTTGCCCGGATCCGCAAACCGGAGAGGCGCGCGCCCGGGAGAAACTGGCGGACGGCTCGGCCTGGAAGGTTTTCCTGCGGAATGTCGCCTTCCAGGGCGGGGACGTCGAGGCGGTGCTCCATCCTGAAAAGGTCCCTCACGCAAGAATCACCGCGCCGCTGGGAGCGCGCGCGGAAGGGTGGCTTGCCCGCATCGACGCGTACAAGGTCGGCATCGCTTCCGTGATACTCGGAGCGGGCCGCTCCCGGCAGGGCGACATGGTCCTGCCGGGGGTCGGCATCACGCTGCTCAAGGAGCAGGGAGACGCCGTTGTCCGGGGGGAAGAGTTGTGCCTCGTGCATGGAGAAGATGAGGCAAGGGTGGCGGAGGCCCTGGGGGTGCTCGAATCTGCCTTTGAAACAGGGAACGTCAGGCGCATACCGGGCCCGCGGGTCCTGGAGGAGATCACCCAGGCATGATCTGGAACAAGACCCCCGTCGACGCGCAGGCGGTCAAGGATCTCGCCCGCCGGTATGAAATCGAGCTGCTGGCTGCCGCCATACTCACCCGGAGGGGGATTACCGCGCCGGAACCCCTGCGATTCGTCCTGGAGAGCGATCCCCGGTTCCTGCACAATCCATTCCTCATGGCATCGATGGGCGAGGCGGTGGAGAGAATCGATGCGGCGGTGGACAGCGGTGAGAAAATCCTGATCTTCGGCGATCGTGACGTGGACGGCATCACTGCCACGGTGCTGCTCTATGAGGCGCTCGCGGAAATGGATGCCGACGGTTCAGTGGATGCTTCCTGAGGGAGATGCGACCTACGGTCTGTCGGAGAAGGTGATAGACGAGGCTCTTGCGGCCGGCATCGGCCTTCTCATCACGGTGGATTGCGGCATATCGAACGTGGACGAGATCCGCTATGCGGCGGAAAAGGGCCTCGATACAATCGTCTTCGACCACCACAATCCGCCGTCCGAGCTCCCGGCCGCTTTCGCCCTCGTGGACCCCAAGCTCCCCGGATACCCTTTCCGGGACCTGTGCGGGTGCGCCGTGGCGTCCAAGGTGGAGTGGGCGCTCCGTTTTTCCCGGTCTCCTTTCTTCGGCGTCTCTGTCTGCCTCCTGAACGCCCGGCCCGCCAATGAAACATTCGTCGTGGAGGCGGTGCGCCTGACAAACCTCGTCGAGACCGGCCGGATCATGGAGAACGTCGTGCCGGGTCTCGTCGCATTCGAGGGTTCACGCCTTGCCGGTTTCATCGGCCAGGACGAAGTGCTGGTCATGGACGCCCCCGCGCACGCGCGCCTCCTCGACCGGGCGTTCGGATCAGTGCCCGTCCCTCTCTCCGACCTCTCCCCGCTGATCGCTCAGTTCCTTCCGGCGCTCGCGGGGAAATCACTCCTGCGCATCCAGGAATCCTCGCGCTCGGCGCGCTACTGCTCGAAGGCGCTCACCGAGATCGACACTCTCGAGGAGCTCTTCATCTCCCTCGTGCTCAAGCGTGAGGAGGCGCGCCTGGCGCCCGCGCTCTCCCGTCTGGATCTCGTGACCCTTGGCACACTCGCCGACCTGATGCCGCTGGTGGACGAGAACCGGATCCTCGTGCGCCGGGGGCTCGCGCTGCTGCGGGCATCGGAGCGCAGCGGTCTTCGCCAGGTGTTCAAGCGCAAGGACCTGCTGGGAAAACGGATCAGCACCACGGACATCGCCTGGCAGGTTTCACCGCTTCTCAATTCGGCGGGGCGCATGGGGGAGCCGGGCATCGCGACGAACCTGTTCCTCGCAAAGACGGCGGAGGAAGCGGAAGCCATCGTCAACCAGCTCTTCGCCCTGGACGGCCAGCGCAAGAACGTGGGGGAGAACACCTGGAACCTCATGCTGGAGCAGGCCAAGGAGTCCCTGGAAAGGACCGGGGGAAGATGCGTGCTGGTGCACGATGCGCGCATCCAGCGCGGCATCACCGGAATCATGGCGTCGCGGCTGCAGGGTTTCTTCAAGACCCCGGCAATCGTCATAGCGGAGTCGGACGATACGGCAGTGGGTTCGATCAGGTGCAATCGCGAAAAAGTGATCGCCGAATTCTTCGCCCGTCACTCCGGCGACTTTCTTACCCACGGCGGACACGATTTCGCCGCGGGGTTCAGCATCGAGCCCTCGCGACTGGCGCCTTTCCTTGACGCCTTCTTCTCCCGCGTGGAAGAGATCGCCTTGCCCGCGCCGGGTGAGGAGACCATTGCGATAGACGCGGAGATCCCGGCATCGTTCCTGTCCCCCGATCTCCAGAAGACCGTCGACCTTTTCGAGCCGTACGGCGAGGGAAATCCGCAGCTCACGTTTCTCACGCGGGGAATGCGCATCTCGCAGTGCGAGCTCATCGGCAGGAAGGACCTCAATCATCTGAAGCTTCTTCTCGATTCGGGCAAGACCAGGTGGCCGGCCGTCTACTGGAACGCCGCATCGCGCTTTCCCGGAGACTTCGCAATTGGAGACGTGGTGAACGTCGTGTACCGGCTGGGGAGGAACTCCTACGCCGGGGGGAGAATCTCCAGCTCACCATTCTGGACCTTCAGAAATGAACCGCCTCCCGGGCCGCGCCGCGCTTTTCGCGTTTCTTCTTCTGCTCGTGCGCCCCCTCGGGGCGGGAACACTGCTCCTCAACGATCCGTATCTCATGCTCTGTGTGACGGACCCCGGTGCCCGCTATACGGTCGTGGATGGCGCTCTTCACGCCGCACAGGGTCTCTTCTCGTTCTTCCCGCCATGGGGGCGGCCTCTTGAGCCGCGGATCCAGGTCCCCTCGCAGGGACGTCCGGGAGATCTCCTGCAGGTGTTCATATCTTCCGATGAGCCGCTGGGATCCGTCACGGTGACGCTGCGGGAGACGGGAAAACAGGAGTTGTCACGGACCGCGGGGTTCCGCGTTTCGTCGGACCGGGCGCGGGACACATGGGCTGCTCTCATCGGCGTGCCTGCCGGCGCAGCCGTCCGCGAGTACTCTCTCGGGCTCCGTATTGCGGCCGGGCAGCGAAGCTGCCTCCTGCTGAAGCCGTTCAGCCTCCAGCCGCGGAGCTTCTTCTCCGAGCGGATCGGGCTCACAAAGGATCTGACGGCGCTCTACGCGGTTCCCGATCCCCGCAAGGCTGCGGAATACCGCGTGCTTTCCCGGATCCTGTCGACGCCGCATCCTGACGCCCTGTATGAGACGGGACCGATGCTGCTCCCGCTTCCGACAGCACGCCGCACATCAGGATACGGTGACAGGCGCGTCTACCTGCTGGCGGACGCGAGCCGGCGAGCTCTCGATCCACGAGGGCATCGATCTCGCCGAGCCCATCGACACCCCTGTACCCGCGTGCGGCCGGGGAAGGGTCGTGTTTGCCTCCAGCAGGATGCTCACAGGGAACACGCTCGTCATCGAGCACCTCCCCGGCCTGTTCTCGATCTACTACCATCTGTCCGCCCTGATGGCGGCGGAAGGCGACCTTGTGGAGAAAGGTCAGATCATCGGCAAGGTCGGGATGACCGGATTCGCCACGGGCCCGCACCTCCACTGGGAGGTCCGGTCAATGGGTTGTGCGGTGGATCCGGATGAGCTGACCCAGGGTCCCCTCCTTGACAGAAAGGCCGCTTTTCAGGACATTGAACAAAGCAAGAGCACCGAAGGGAGGTGATTGCCATAGCTTATATAGAAGTAAGCGACGATGAGCCCCTGGAGAAAGCCATCAAGCGTTTCAAACGCCAGGTCGAGAAGGAGGGGATCATCCGGGAATGGAAGAAGAGGGAGTTCTTCGAGAAGCCCTCGGCCATTCTCAATCGCAAGAAAAAGGCCCTTGAGCGCAAGCGCATGAAGAGAGCGCGCAAGGTCTCTGCGATGAAGAGCTATTGACGGCACTGATCTTTGACTAGGAAAGGCCCCCGCTCAGGGGGCCTTTGCATGTGCCCGTTCGAATCAGCGGTTAAGGCGAGCCCGATGTGCGCCCCGCGGCCCGATTTTCTACAATATGTGCTTGAGGAAGCGCTGAGTCCGCTCCTCCTGCGGCGCAGCAAAGACAGCCTCCGGCGGGCCCCTCTCAATGATCTCGCCATTGTCCATGAAAACGACCGTGTGAGCCGCGGCCCTTGCGAATCCCATTTCATGGGATACGACCAGCATTGTCATGCCTTCCTTCGCGAGCTCCACCATGACGTCGAGAACCTCCTTGATCATCTCGGGATCAAGGGCGGAGGTGGGCTCGTCGAACAGCATGACCTTGGGGCTCATGGCCAGGGCCCGGGCTATTGCCACGCGCTGCTGCTGGCCGCCGGAGAGCTGCTCGGGGTACGCGCCTTCCTTCTCCGAGAGGCCGACACGTGCGAGAAGGCTGCGGCCGAGGTCTTTCGCCTCCGGTTCCGGGGTTTTTTTGACCACGCGCGGGGCGAGTATGATGTTTTCCAGCGCCGTCAGATGAGGGAAAAGGTTGAAGGACTGGAAAACCATCCCCACCTCTTCCCTGATCTTGCGGATATCCGACTTGCGATCCGTGACCTGGTCTTCATCGACCCAGATCTGGCCGGAGGTAAGGTTCTCCAGCCGGTTGATGCAGCGCAGCATCGTGCTCTTCCCGCTTCCCGACGGCCCGATGACGAGCACGACCTCGCCCGGCTTCACGGAGAGGGTTGCGTTCTTCAGCGCGATGATCCTGCCGAAGTTCTTGCAGGCATCGATAATCCGCACCCTATCTGCCACTGCGGTTCATCCTTTGTTCCATGAGCGCGACGAGTCGGGAGAAGAAAAGGGTCATGACGAGGTAGACAAGCGCGACGACGGTGAATGCTTCGAAATAGTCAAAGGTCTTGGAAGCGTACTCCCTTCCCCGCCGCAGCAGATCCGAAACGGCCAGGATCGACACAAGGGATGAGTCCTTCAGCAGGGCGATGAACTCATTGCCCAGAGGCGGGAGCACCACCCGGACGGTCTGGGGAAGGATGATCCTGCGCAGTGCCTGCCCGCGCGAAAGCCCGAGAGCGATGGCAGCCTCCATCTGACCCTTGTGGATGGACTGGATGCCGGCTCGGAAGATTTCCCCAAGGTATGCGCCATAGCAGACGGTCATGGCGATCACCGCGGCGAAGATGTCGGGGACCTGGACGATTTTTCCCATTGCATAGTAGATGTAAAAAATCTGGACCAGCAGAGGGATGCCCCTGACTACCTCCACGTAGATCGTGGCAATCCTGTTGATGAGGACGATCCGTGAAATCCTCCCCACACCCGTGAGCAGCCCCACGACCAGCGCGCACGCGATGGACATGAGGGTGACCTCGAACGTCTTCAGGATCCCGTCCGGCAGGAAGAGCATGATGTCCCGATAGGGATGGGGTTTTGCGAAAAAGAGTACTACAAGAAGGGCGAGAGCCCCGAAAAAGGAGATCCGCCAGGCTGAGAAAGTCGACTTCTCTCCTCGTCCGGGGATCAATGCCCCGTCGGTGACCTCGATCCGCGTTTCCCGCGTTTCTCGGCGGGGGGACTGCGGCGCTCCTTTCGGAACGCCGCCTGGCCGTTCGGCAGTCGAGTCCCCCGTTATCCTTATTTCAGCCACTGGGCCTCAATCGCCTTGTTCGCACCTGAATCCAGGACCTTCTTCAGGCCGGCGTTGATGACATCGAGGACTTTCGTATTGCCCTTCTTGACCGCCACGCCGTAGAACTCCTCGGTGAAGCGATCTCCCACGATCTTCAGCTTGCCCTTGTAGGTGTCGTTCTGCAGGGCATACTGGGCAGCGGTCGGATTGTCGCACACGACGGCGGCGATTCTCCCGTTGGCAAGGTCGGCGAACGCAAGCCCGATCTCGTCGTAGGTCTTCTCGGTGATGTTGCCGGCCGCCTTGACCTTGTCGATCTCGAACGCGCCGGTCGTTCCGATCTGCGCTCCGACGGTCTTGCCTTTCAGGTCCTCGAGCTTCGTGACGCCCTCTGTTTCACTCTTGACCACGAGGATCTGGCCCGCGTTGATGTAGGGGAGGGAGAAGTCCATCGTCTTCTTCCGCTCATCCGTGATGGTCACGGACGACATGACCGCGTCGTACTTGCCGTTCTCGAGGCCGGCGAAAATCCCGTCCCATGCGGTGTTCTTGAACTCGACGATGAATCCGCCCGCCTTGGCCGCTGCGTTCATCAGGTCGATGTCGAACCCGACGATGTTCTTGTTCGTGTCGACCATTTCCATGGGCGGCCATGTGGCGTCCGTGGCGATGGTGATCTTCGCGGGTTCCTTCTTCGCGCACGACATCACGCCGAGGAAGAGGGATGCCAGCATGAGCCCGGTGATAAGCTTCCTGAGCATAAATACCTCCTGTTCGTATTTTTATTCGTTATTCACTGAATGAGCCCGAATGTCAAGGGCGAGTCCCGCTCGGATGTCGCAAAAACGGAAGAGCCAGGCGCGCATGCTTGACAATCAGGGATGATCGTTCTATATTCTTTCACGCGACGCAGGGTAGAGCAGTTGGCAGCTCGTCGGGCTCATAACCCGGAGGTCGCAGGTTCAAATCCTGCCCCTGCTATACAAGCCCTTACGGTGTAGGGGATTACAGACCGGTGCATGAAAATCGGCGCGATCCGCGCGTCAGTGCAGGTGGCATGCAGATGCCACCCAGGGGCGCGGATATGCGCTGTTTTTCATTGCATGGTCATCGTGCATTGTCCGATGGCCCTGGCGCTTCAACCTGGTCACGCGGACAGCTCTCCCCGGCGAAACTGGACTGAAAGAACGACCTTCTCCAATCCGAACACGTGTTAGACGATAATACTCGAGGCGGCATCCTCCTGCCGGGGGCATCCTCGGCACGCCCCTGCATGCCAGGACATCCGGCTTCATATGCGCGCTTGTGCCGGGCGGGTTTGCATCGTAGAATGCCCGGGTTCACATCAATAATGCCACGAGCGGAGGAACAAATGTCGGAACTCAATCCCTTCAAGATTGCCCAGAGCCAGCTCGATACCGCGGCAGCCACCCTCGGCCTGGACGACGCTACTCACCAGCTCCTGCGCTGGCCCCAGCGCGAGCTGCGCGTCACCATCCCCGTGCGCATGGACGACGGGAAGGTGCGCGTGTTCAATGGCTACAGGGTGCAGTACAATTCGGCCCGGGGCCCTGCAAAGGGGGGACTGCGCTGGCACCCGGACGAGACGATCGACACGGTGCGCGCTCTGGCGGCATGGATGACGTGGAAGACCGCGGTGGTGGATCTGCCGCTGGGGGGCGGCAAGGGCGGGGTGACCTGCAATCCAAAGGAATTGTCGTCAACCGAGAAGGAGCGGCTGGCACGGGCATACATCAGGGCAATCGGCCAGTTCATCGGCGACCGCAAAGACGTGCCTGCCCCGGATGTCTACACCACGCCTGAGATCATGGGATGGATGCTGGATGAGTACGAGATCCTGGTCGGCCAGCACCAGCCAGGGGTGATCACGGGCAAGCCGTTGCCGCTGGGCGGGTCTGCGGGGCGCGACGATGCCACTGCGCGCGGCGGCATCTACGTGACCCGTGAGGCCGGACGCGCCCTCGAGCTCGAGCTTACCGACCAGACGATGGCGATACAGGGCTTCGGCAACGCGGGGCAGCACGCCGCTCTCCTGGGGACGGAGCTTCTGGGAATGAAGCTCGTCGCCTGCTCCGACACACTGGGCGGGATCTACAACCCCCGAGGGATCGACGCCAGGGCCGTGGTCGACCACAAGAACAGGACCGGAAGCCTGGAGGGGCTGCCCGGGGTCGACCGGATCACCAATGAGCAGCTCCTGGAGTTGAACGTGCGTGTCCTTTTCCCCGCGGCGCTGGAAAACACGATTACCGATGCCAATGCGGCGAAGGTCAAGGCAAGGATCGTCTGCGAGCTTGCCAACGGACCGACCACTCCGGAGGCGGACAAGATACTCTTCGATAATGGCGTCTTCGTGCTTCCGGATTTCCTTGCCAACGCGGGTGGGGTGACGGTGTCATACTTCGAGCAGGTGCAGAACGCGTACAATTTCTACTGGGAGCTGGGCCTCGTCCACGAAAGGCTCGACGAAAAAATGACGAGGGCCTTTCTCGGCGTATACGAGATGCAGAAGCGTCAAAAAGTGAACATGCGGGAAGCGGCCTACCTCGTGTCGGTGAGCCGTGTCGCCGAAGCATGCCGGATGCGGGGGTGGGTCTGAGGATCGATTTTGTAGGCCGGCAACAATATCCAAAAAAAACATAATCATGCATTGACGTTTGCGGAAGAGTATGCTAACGTTGGCCCGCCGTTTCCGGCACGTTCTCACGCGAAGACTATAACGCCAGGAAAAACAGTGGAAGTCAGAATGCACGAGACGATCGATGGGATCATCTCCCGTCATGGGACAGACCGCACCCGACTGGTCGAAATCCTTCACGACCTGCAGCATGAGTGCCGGTATCTGCCGGAGGACGCGCTGCGGACCGTTGCCAGGAAGCTCGCCATTCCACTCATAGAAGTCTACAAGGTCGCGACCTTCTACAAGGCGTTTACCCTCGAGCCGAGGGGCAGGCACCTGCTGACGCTCTGTACGGGCACCGCGTGCCACGTCAGAGGCTCACCCAAGCTGCTGGACGAGGTGCAGGGACTCTGCGGCATCGCTCCCGGGGAGACCACCCCTGACGGGAACCTCACCCTGGAAACCGTGAACTGCCTCGGTGCGTGCGCGCTGGGTCCTGTCGCTGTCCTGGACGAGACCTACCATCACCACATGAGCTGGGCCAGGCTGAAGACCCTTCTCGGCACGATCATCCACGGAAGGGCTCAAGCATGAAGAGCATGCCGGCGCTCGAGTCGTTTGCAGATCTGAGACACCTCGCTGAGAAATGCCTCAAAAAGGATAGAAAATACGCGCGAACAGCGATCGTGTGCGGCGGCACGGGGTGCAGCGCGTGCGGCTGCCGCGCAATCAGGGAGAACCTGGACAAGGAAGTAGCGAAGCAGGGCCTCGGCAAGAGGGTCAAGGTGAAGTCCACAGGATGCCATGGCTTCTGCGAGCAGGGCCCGCTCGTCATCATCGAGCCCGAGGGTTTCTTTTACTGCAAGCTGGCACCGGAGGATGTTTCTGAGATCGTCACGGAGACCCTTGGAGCAGGCAAGGTCGTGGAGCGGCTCCTGTACGCGGACCCCCGCTCAGGGCAGAGGGTGGCACGGGAGGCTGACATCCCGTTCTACAAGGCGCAGGATCGCGTTCTCCTGGACCGCAATCGGCTCATCGATCCGCGGGACATCCGGGAAGCTGTCGCGCAGGGCGGCTATGCGGCCTTCCTCAAAGCGCTCACCGGCATGACGCCCGAAGGCGTCATCGCCGAAATCGCCGCGGCGGGATTGCGCGGGCGGGGGGAGCCGGCTTTCCCACGGCAAAGAAATGGGAATCCTGCAGGCGCGCCCATGGCCGGCCGAAGTACGTTGTCTGCAACGCGGACGAGGGCGACCCGGGCGCATTCATGGATCGCAGTCTCCTGGAGGGCAACCCCCACGCCGTGATCGAAGGCATGCTCATCGGCGCCTACGCAATCGGCGCTGAGCACGGGTTTATCTATGTACGCAAGGAATACCCCCTGGCCGTCGAGAATACGAAAATCGCAATCAGGCAGGCCGAGGAGCTGGGTCTCCTGGGCGCCAACATCCTGGGGACGAAGTTCTCATTCGACGTCAAGGTGGCGCGGGGCGGAGGAGCCTTCGTGTGCGGGGAATCCACTGCCCTCATGGCGTCCCTGGAGGGACGGGTCGGAGAGCCCCGGCCCAAGGACATCCACACGACCGAGCGAGGCTTCCTGAACCTGCCGACCAATCTCAACAACGTCGAGACCTGGGCGAATGTGCCCCTGATCATCGCCCGGGGAGCATCGTGGTTTGCGGCCAAGGGCACCGCGCACAGCAAGGGAACCAAGATCTTCGCCCTGACAGGCGCGGTCCGTAATACGGGCCTCGTCGAGGTCCCCATGGGGACAACGCTCCTGCATATCCTCCACGACATCGGCGGCGGCTCGGCAAATGGAAAGCCCATCAAGGCCATTCAGATAGGCGGTCCCTCAGGCGGGTGCCTGCCCGAAGGCATGTTCTACCTCCCGGTGGACTTCGAGGAGCTGACCCGCAGCGGCGCCATGGTCGGATCCGGCGGGCTCGTGGTCATGGACGAAGGCACGTGCATGGTGGACGTGGCCCGCTACTTTCTCAACTTCCTGCTCGATGAATCCTGCGGGACGTGCGTGCCCTGCCGGGTAGGCGTCCGCAGGCTGCACGAGCTGGTCTGTGACATCGCAGAGGGTCGGGCAACAGACGCCACGCTCGCGCTGATAGAGGAGACCGCGGAGACCGTCGCCACGGCATCCATCTGCGGTCTTGGCAAGACCGCGCCGAATCCGCTCCTTACCGCGCTTCGCTACTTCCGGGAGGAGTACCTTGCCCACGTGCGCGAGAAGCGATGCCCGGCGGGCGTCTGCAAGGCGTTGATCAGATTTGAGATCGATCAGACCGCGTGCAATGGCTGCGGTGCCTGCGCCAAGGCCTGCCCGCACCGCGCCATCAGTCAACCCGGCCCAAAGGAGTACCGGATCGAGACGGAACAGTGCCGAAAATGCGGGATCTGCAAAGACGCGTGCAGGCACGCTGCGGTCCGGGTAGCGTGAGGGAGGACCCATGGCAGAGCAGGTGACGCTGCGGATCGATGGCTCGCAGGTGCGGGCCCCCCAGGGTACGTCGGTGCTGGAAGCAGCCCTGGAATACGGGATCTGCATCCCTCACCTCTGCCACATGAAGGGAGTAACGCCGTCGGGAGTCTGCCGGCTGTGCATCGTGGAGGTCGAGCGGCACGGGACCTCGCGGGTGACCTCCTCCTGCACGCTGGAAGCCGAGGAGGGGATGATCGTTCACGCGCACACGGAGCGCATCATCCGCATCCGCAGGAACCTTGCCGAGCTTCTCGTTGCCGAGGCTCCCAACTCGCGGGCCATCCAGGACGTTGCAGCCCGGTGCGGCGTGAACGTCGTCCGTTATCCCTTCCGACATGAGAGCTGCGTCCTCTGCGGCAGGTGCGTGAGAGTCTGCAAAGAGGTCTGGCAGGCCGCAGCGCTGGGCACCGTGGGCCGTGGAGAACGGCTGCGGGTATCTCTTCCTTTTGGAAAGCGTCCGGATACGTGCAAGCGCTGCAACGCGTGCTTTACCGTCTGCCCTATGACCATTACTCCCTGCGACGGGCCCATGCGCCCGGGCGAGGAGTACCTCTGCAACAAGTGCGCCTCCCAGCTCAGCATGAGCGCGGAATCTCCGGACAGCTGCGTCCGCTGCCGACTGGGCAAGGGCTTCGACTGCATCCGGCGGGTGCCGATCAACTACTAGCGCCAAAGGAGAAAAGACGATGAACCTGCAAAGACCCAATGCCAACGACGTGACACAGACAGCCAACCGGTCCGAAAGCGTCGTGCCGGGCAGCGGGCTGTGCACCCGTTGTATTGACGGGTGCCGAGGCAACTGCGAGGTATTCCGTGCGTCGTTCCGCGGCCGCGAGGTGATCTACCCGGGTCCCTTTGGCGAGATAAGCGCAGGAGGGGACAAGAACTATCCCGTCGATTACTCCCACCTCAATATCCAGGGCTATGCGATGGGCGCCGCGGGTCTGCCCGATGGTGTGGAGCCGGGCCCGGATACTGCAATCTTCCCCGCCGTGGACACGCGGACAGAGTACGGATGGAGCTCCAAGGTGCCGATGCGGCTGCCGGTCTTCACCGGCGCGCTCGGGTCCACCGAGATTGCCCGCAGGAACTGGGAGCACTTTGCCATCGGCGCCGCCATCTCGGGCATCACCCTGGTGTGCGGAGAGAACGTGTGCGGCATCGACCCCGGCCTCGAGCTGAATGCAAATGGAAAGATCTCCAAATCGCCTGACATGGACCGCCGCATAGAAACCTACAAGAGGTTCCACGAAGGCTTTGGCGAGATCCTCGTGCAGATGAACGTGGAGGACACGCGGCTGGGCGTCGCGGAGTATGTCCGCGCAAAGCACGACCTGAAAACCATCGAGCTGAAGTGGGGTCAGGGGGCCAAATGCATCGGCGGTGAGATCAAGGTGAAAAGCCTCGAACGCGCGCGGGAGCTGAAGTCCCGCGGATATATCGTCACGCCGGACCCGACCCTCGAGCCCGTGGAAAAGGCATTCCGCGACGGCGCGATCAAGGAGTTCGAGCGGCACTCGCGCCTGGGGTTCGTGAGCGAGGAGGGCTTCTTCAAGGAGATCGAGCGGCTGCGCGGCCTCGGCTTCGCGCGCATCACCCTGAAAACCGGCGCGTACTCCATGCGCGAGCTCGCCATGGCGCTGCGATACGCCTCCGAGGCCGGGATCGACCTGCTCACGATCGACGGCGCGCCCGGCGGAACCGGAATGAGCCCATGGAGAATGATGGAGGAGTGGGGTGTCCCCACGTTCTACCTGCAGTCCCTCGCCTGGGAGTTCTGTGAAAAGCTGATGGCGCGCGGCCTTCGCGTTCCCGACATCGCCATCGCCGGAGGATTCTCCACGGAGGACCACATCTTCAAGGTGCTCGCCATGGGCGCCCCCTATGTGAAGGCGGTCTGCATGGGCCGGGCCATGATGATCCCCGGAATGGTGGGCAAGAACATCTCCTATTGGCTCCAGGGCAATGACCTGCCCTCCACCGTGTCCCGTTTCGGCAGCTCACCGCAGGAGATCTTCGTCTGCTACGACGAGCTCGCGGAAAAGTACGGGGCCCGCATGAAAGAGATCCCTTTTGGCGCTATCGGAATCTACAGCTTTGCCCAGAAGCTTAAGGTAGGCCTCCAGCAGCTCATGGCAGGCACGCGGAACTTCCGACTCTCCACGATCAGCAGACGGGATCTCATGTGCCTGACCGAGGAGGCGGCGAAAATCTCCGGGCTGCCCTATATCATGGAAGCCTATCGCGCGGAGGCGGAGCAGATTCTCGCTCGCTGAGCGGCATCGTCCGCCGATTCGTCCAACCCGGCTTTTCGCGCAAATGTCAGCGCAAGCATGCCGAAAAGCAGCCTCTTCTGACGCACCCGGCGAAAACCGATTCGTGTCATCATCCGGGGCAGCTCGACGAAGTCCGGATAGTAGGAAAGGCTCTTCGAGATGTAGCTGTAGACCTCAGGGTTCCCATGGAACAGCCACCCCCAGAAGCCGCCCCAGAAGCCCAGCAGCCTGAGCTGGATATTTCGCAGGCGGGGAACATGTGAGGCGGAGAAATCGAGAAATGCCGCCGTGCCGCCCGGTTTCAGCACTCGATAGATCTCCTGAAAGGTAGTGGCGAGATGGGGTGAGTTTCGCAGCGCATACCCGCCGGTAACGATATCGTAGGACGCATCGTCAAAGGGAAGCTCGTTCATGTCCGCCTGATGAAACCTGATGTTCGCAAGATCCGTCCGCAACCGTGCGCGGCGAAGCATCTCGGGGTTCAAATCTACTGCATCGATTCTGCCGTATGGATACTGGTGTGCAAGAAGCCGGCTGATGTCTCCGGTGCCGCAGGCCAGATCGAGGCAGGCGAATAATTGTGGCGTCGAAGCTGCGTCACGCGCGGAGTCTCTCGGAAGCCTTGCCAGCATGATCTTTTTCCAGCGCCCGTCCCGTCCAAAGGAGAGTAGACGCGTGATGACATCATACCGGACAGCAACGACAGAGAAGACTTTTCGTGTGTAGTCCAGCTTACTGCGCGGCGCCGAAAGGTCGAAATCCTTCAGGCGATATCGGAATCGGGAACGAAGGTCATCCTGCGCTGTGCCATGGACGATGTGCCTGCCGTCAGACGTCTGCTTCGCGCGCATGGCGGATTGCCTTTCTCATCCTGATAACCTAACTTCTGCAGTAGAATGTCGTCAACAACTCTCGCCCCGGTCGTGGCGCCGGCACACACAACAGCGGCTGCAATTTACGGGATTTCCACAAGCGTCCCCACGACATCCTATACACAGCAGTTCGCCGTAGATTTTCTGCAGAAGCTTTCGGTCTTCTCCGATAAGCAGCGTCGGTTTCTTCGGCGTCTCTACCAGAACACGGCAATCGACAAGAGGCATACAGTCATCGACGATTACGGGAAAGATCCCTCCACGCACACCTTCTACCCGAAGAACGATCAGCTGCTGCCTGAGCCGGGGTTGGAGGCTCGCAACGACGTGTTCATTCGCGAATCCAATCGCCTGTCAGAACAGGCGGCACGATCGCTTCTTTCATCACTGCCGCTGTTCGACCCGCACAAAATCACTCACCTCATTACGGTCACGTGCACCGGCTTTTCGGCTCCCGGATTCGACTATCACCTCGTGAATGCGCTGGGGCTTCGACAGGACATCAAGCGCTCCCACATCGGCTTCATGGGGTGCTATGCGGGGTTTCCCGCCATGAGGCTCGCCCGCGATATCTGTGTCGCGAACCCCGGTGCTCACGTGCTGATAGCAGCCGTGGAGCTGTGTTCCCTGCATTTCCAGCAAAAGACGGATCTTGATTTCATGATTGCCAATGCGCTTTTCGCAGACGGCGCCGCGGCTGTTCTTGTCGGGCCGGCCTCGGATGCCGAGCGGGGACAAAGCGAGGGCGGGTACTTCAGACAGGGCGCGCAGTTGGTGCTCAACGGCTTCGCGTCGCGGATTATTCCTGAAAGCGAACAGGACATGGCCTGGAAAATCGGCGAACACGCCTTTGACATGCGCGTGTCTGCCTATGTCCCTCGACTCATCGAACAGAATATTCGATCGATAGTTGACGGCCTCCTCGGCGCCACGGATGCGACATTCGGCGATATCGACATTTGGGCCATACATCCGGGCGGCCGCGCAATTCTCGACCGAAGCGCGGCTGCGTTGGGCATCCCCGCGTCTGCGCTGATTCATTCGTACGAAGTCTTGCGCGAGTACGGGAACATGAGCTCGGCAACCATTTTTTTTGTTCTCCAGCGAATTCTGAAAAGCAGCGAGCCCGGTACCGTTTTCGCCACCGCATTCGGTCCCGGGCTTACCGTAGAATCAGGGCTCTTTCGAAAGCTCCCGTGACGCGCCCGCCGTTTCCATTCGTGCGCGGGAGAAGCAGGCTGCCTGAGCTGATGGACGGCCCGGACAGCGACCGTTGCCGCCTCCTTGCTACGCTGGCGCAGTTTCGACTGACGAACCGTTTGTTCTCCCGATATCGAACGTTCCTTACCCGGTATGTCATGCGCGACATGGAATCGCTGCTGCGAGAGGGACCCGGACTTTCCAACAGGGAGCACAGCAGTTCGGGCCGGTCGTTCACGGTGCTCGAAATCGGCGCGGGCGGCTGCGATGTGGCGATCTGGCTGGCAGGAGCCTGCCGGAAGCGCGGAATCCAGGCGCACATAACCTGCATAGACAACGATGCGAGAATCGTGAGCTATGCGAGGCACCGAATCCTGGCCTCCGGCGTTTCCGACAGGATCGAGATCCTGCAGCTTTCAGCGTTCGATGTCGACCAGCTCCCGGATTACGACTACGTGATCTGCCGGAACACCCTGCATCATTTTACTGAAGACCAGGCCTGCACGCTGCTTCGGCTGATGAGCAAGAAGGCGGCTCGATTGTTCTTTGCCAGCGATCTTGCACGATCGCGAGCCGCATGGATCGCATTCTGGGCCTTTTCCTCGATATTTCTTCACGGCAGCTTCGCGCGCTACGACGGACTGCTCTCCCTCGCGCGCGCCTTTGTCCGGACCGAGCTTCACGCGCTGATACCCGCTGCAGGCACTCGATACCAGCCGCGTGTCCGCCGTTTCTTCCCTGCTTTGCTTTGTGTTGTCGGAGCAGGCACGGCGGGGGGAAGTTGACGGACCGCACATCGCGGGGCCGTTTTCAGCAGGGTGAACGAGACCGCGCTGTACGCCATTCCCGCGCGTGCGGGGCAGAACAATCAGGGAAATGCTCTCATTTAGCGGCGAGGGGACTCGAACCCTTGACACTGCGGATATGAGCCGCATGCTCTACCATCTGAGCTACGCCGCCATGATATTCTTGCGCCGGGACTATAGCGGCGGGTGGTGTATTTGTCAATCGTTGCAGCCGCGATACCTCACTTGACCCCGCTCCGGCCTGAAAGTAAGATGCTCGAAATGGCGTCGCCTCCCGATTCGACGAATCGCAGTCCCGCGGACGCTCTTGCCCGAAGGGACCGCCGTGGAGCATAAGTGCGGACTCACGGTCCGGTCATACGAGTGCGATGGATACGGTCACGTCAACAATGCCAATTACCTTCATTACCTCGAGTTTGCGCGGCATGAATATCTGCGCGACAACGGCATATCCCTCTCGGAGCTGCGCGAATCCGGCTACGGGCTCGTCGTTGCCCGCATTGCCATCGATTTCCGACGGCCGTCAACGACTGACGACTCTCTCCTCATCCTGACCCATCCATTGCGCAAGACCAGGATCGGGGGAGTTCTTGCCCAGCGAATCATGCGTGAAGCGGAGACCGTTGCCGAGGCGGAGGTGACCTGGGTCTGTGTCGATGCGCGCGGCAAGCTCGCGCGGCTTCCCGCGGCGTTCGACCGCGAGGGCCTGTCACCGTGAAGGTGCCGGCGCGGTTGTCCACGCTCTTCATCAGCGCCCTTTCCCAGTCGATGTCGGTGGAGCTGATGGAAAAGGTTGCACGGACTGTTATCCCGGACTATGACGTGCACGAGCGCTCGGGGTTTCCTTCCAATATCCCCATGCCGCGGGCGGACGCGGCGCGGCACATCCTCAAGGATATTACGCAGGAAGGCTACTTCCTCAAGCTCATCGAGGCACTGATCGAGGTCACCTCCCGCGGCGACATGGGCAGGGAGGTGCGGATACCTCTTCTCTCCCGCATCGTGTCCGAGGTGGAGGACCAGGGCTACAGCTACAGCAGGGAAAAAGGGGTCTTCATAGAAGCGGGCAAGGGCGCGCGCACAATGGGGTGGGGGACCTTGCGGGAGGGGAGGTCGTACGAGTTCGCTTTGCTCCGCGTGGACATTGCAGGCAATTCAGAGCTCGTCCGCCGCTATCCGAAGACGCGCATAGACGCCGTGTTCGGGACCCTGAGAGAGCTCGTGACGAGGATCGTGGAAAAACGGGACGGCCGCATCTGGAGCTGGGAAGGTGACGGCGGACTTGCGGCCTTCTATTTCATGGACAAGACGATCCAGGCCACGCTGTGCGGGATGGAGGTCGTCCATGAGCTCCTGCTGCAGAACCTGCTCTCCGGGGCGCTCCCGGAGCCTTTGCTTGTGCGGCTCGCCGTGCACGCCGGTCCGTGCCGGTTCCTGGCCTCCGCCAAGGAGTCCGGGGGTGACACCATACGCAGGGTGGAAATGCTGGAGTCCGCCTACACAGCACCCGGCAGCCTGACCGTATCGCCGGGGGTTTTCACTGACCTCGGAAGCAAGCTTTCCCCGCTTTTCGTTGCAGTGCCCGGACCTGACAACAGCAGCGTCTTCAGATACGCCCTGGAGTGGGAGAAGAAATGAAGGTACTCGTCTTTTCCAGAGCTCCCGCTGCCATCCTCCGCATGCTTTCGGCCCGTGTGCGGAAAGATATGAATCTCGAAGTATTCTCCCTCTCCGCGCTGCGACAATCCCTCCCTTCCCCTGCGGAGACAGCCCTTGTCTACGTGGATGTCCGCGGCCTCAGCGACAAGGAGCGGGGGAAGGCGTTGTCCGAGATCGCGAAGAATCCGAAGGTGTGCTTCGGCG
Organism: uncultured Spirochaetota bacterium; assembly: GCA_963734545.1. Lineage (GTDB taxonomy): Bacteria > Spirochaetota > Spirochaetia > SZUA-6 > Fen-1364 > Fen-1364. The sequence continues at coordinate 437,897 of CAVTHO010000007.1, forward strand.
TGCTCGATCCCATGGGCACCGTGAAGGACATTGCGGCCCTGTTCCATTCAGGCGCGGTGGACTATATCGGGAAGAAGCTCACCCTCGCGGCATTCACTGCGAAGCGCGCGGCGGCGGTAGCAGAGTACGCGCGCAGCGCCTATGGCGGGCAGGACGGCGCCGGAACGGGGAATGGGGAGACGCCCGAGTCCGTCCCCGCCTCGGACGGGTGGCTGGATGTCGTGCCGGGCAGGGAACACCGCTTCGCATTCCTTTTCGTGGAGGTCGATGACGCGGAGGAGCTGAAGAAAAAGCACGAGCCGGAAAATCTCGCAAACGCCATGGAGACTTTTCGCGGTTTCGTCGAGAGGGTAGTCCAGCAGCACGGCGGCAGGCTCTGGATGTGGGGCCGATTCGGCGGGCTCGCGCTTTTCCCCCTGCGCAACTCGACGTGCGCGGCTCCGCTGTGCGGACTCCGCATCATCCTGTCGCGCGTATTCTATGACGTCGAAGAATCGCTTCTGCCGGGGCGCCTTGTTTTCCACATGGCACTCTCCGTAGGAACCACCGTCTATCAGAAAGGCGATACCGGAAGGATCGTCTCGGACGGTGTCAATTCGATCTTTCATCTGGGCCGCAAATACGCGCAACCGGGGCAGTTCCTGCTCACCGCGGAGGCGAGCGAGCTCGCCCCCTCGGCGCTGCGCGCCTACCTGGTTCCCGCGGGGTCCTTCGAAGGCAGCCGCATCATGCGCATGCTGCGGCCGCGGCCCTCCCGCGCCGCACGGGCCGGCAGTTCCTCATGGGAGACCTGAGGGCGCTTCTGAGAGTGCAGCAGAGGTTTCTGCTGCTCGTCATCCTGTGTCTTGCGTTTACCGCCGTGGCGGGGGTTTTCTTCGTGCGGTCCCTCCTGAAGCCGGAAACAGGCCTTGTCGGATACTACCCCGAGGTCGAGGTGCAGGGGGACGATGTGGTCTATTCCCCCACCGCGCCCTTCTCCCCTGCCATGATGAGCGGGCTCCTCCCGGGGAGGGACTCAATTCTCTCCCTGAACGGTGTGCCTGTTGCCGGAAGCCGGGACCTCCTCCGCGCTCTCTCGACGGTAACGCGGTTCGAGCCCGTTCCCGTCACCGTGCGCAGGGACCGGGATGCCGTGCTGACGCTGCAGCTGCATCCGGTCTTTGTCCCGACCAGGATCGACTGGGCTTTTGTTCTTATCTTCTGCCTTGCGCTGGCGACCGCTGCATTCACGCTTTCCTGGCGTCTCCCTCAGGAGCCAGGCACCCCGGCCCTCGTGCTGTCCGCGCTCCTCACTCTCCTTTTTACGTGCGTGAAACCCTTCGCGTACGAAGGCGTCGTCTCGAATCTGCTCTTCAATCTGGGGAACGTTTCTGCCTGGCTTCTCGTCGTCTTCGCAATGCACTTTCCGCGGGAGCGCGGCCCGAGGGCGATCCGTGCGGGTGTCGTCTCTCTCCTGCTCGGCCTCTACGCCGTGTTTTGCGCTTTGAGGGTCACCCTGTACGCGCGATGGATGGCGGGCGGTCTGGAGTCGACGCTCACCGACTACAAGCTCATCGGTCAGATAGGCAACTTCTCGGACGGGGTTTCCTACGCGGTTCTCGCCGTGCTCCTGGTAACCGCCTACAGAAAGGCCGCCGTTTCCCGTGACCGCACGATGCTGCAGTGGCTGATCGCGGGCATGCTCCTTTCCCTCCCGCCCTACTTCTTCTTTGATCAGCTTCCGCTGATCATCGGAGGGACGACCATGCGTGTCGGTCTGGGTTCGATTGCGCAGCTTTTTCTGTCCATTCTGCCCGTATTCCTGATGATCGGGCTTACGCGCTACCGGGCCTTCAATTTCAGATTCTTCATGAATCGTTACGCCCTCTATGGCACTCTTTTCCTCCTGATGATCACGCTGTTCGCCGTGCTGTACCTGCCGCTGAGGGCCGCTCTGGAGAGGGGGTACACGGTCGGTGCGCCTCTGCCCGAGCTGTTCGCCGCAGGCACCATCCTGATCATGCTTGCACTCCTGCGGATCCCGCTCGAATGGCTGATCTCGAGGTGGACATGGCTTGCCCCGCGCGGATTCCCGCGTGCGGCGGCCGACGGCTCCGTGCCCATCGTGCCGACTCACCGGCGGGAAGAGGGGCAATCGCCGCACGCACGGAAACTCGCGGAGGTGCGCGCGATCATGCGCGGATTCGTCGGCGCCTTGCGCGATCCCGTCCGCCGGCTGACCCTGCCGCTCCCGCAGAAGGGCACGCGCGAGCAGCAGGAAGCCGGAGCCCTGGTCAGCGACCTTCTGTCCACGCTCGATTCGCTCGCCGGCTCCGCTTCCACCATCCGCGGCTCAGCGACGGCGGAATCGGTGGCCCTCAGGGCGGTACAGCGCGTGCGAAGTCGTTTCGCGTCCACGGAGTTCCAGGTCACGGGAGGCTGCTCCGTGCGTCTGACCTGGTATCCGGAGGAGCTCGTCCAGGCTGTGTGCTGCGTGCTGGCAAACGCGGCAGAGGCGCAGGATCGAGACGCGCACCCGATCGTGGTCGGGGTGTCGTCCGATTCCGAGCGCGTGTGGATTGAAGTGACAGATTGCGGCCCGGGAATCGATCCGAGGGCCCAGCGAAAGTTGTTCACCCCGTTTTTTACGACCAAGCCCGGCCACCATGGAATCGGACTGTACTTCGCCCGGCTCATAGTCGAGAGAAACCAGGGGACCATCGAAATCAGGCCGAGCGAGGCAGGCGGCACGCGCGTGGTGCTCGCATTCCCCCGTGAGGCCGCCGGGGGCTCGAGGGAGACGCCGTGAGTGAGAGCATCGAGATCTGGACCGACGGAGGGTGTCAGGGCAATCCGGGGCCCGGCGGCTGGGCCTACGTGATCAGCTCTGCGCAGGGGACCAGGGAGCGCATGGGGTTCGAGCCTCTGACGACCAACAACAGGATGGAATTGACCGCGGTGCGTGAAGCACTGAAAGAGCTCTCCGCGAATGCGCGATGGCGCGGGCTCCCCGTCACTATCAGCACGGATTCCCAATACGTGCAGAAGGGGATCACCGAATGGATCCACGCGTGGGCCCGCAATGGGTGGAAGACCAGCGCGAAAAAGCCGGTGAAAAATGTCGAGCTCTGGTCTGAGCTGTGGAATCTCTCCGGAAATCTCCCGCTTCGGTGGATCTGGGTGATGGGACACGCGGGCAACGCGATGAACGAACGCTGCGATTTTCTCGTCCAGCAGGCAATTGCGCAGGGGCTCAAGCGGCAGGACTGACCTCCCCGTCCATTGGAAGGGGAGGAGACATGCTCGCTGTCGTCTCGAGCCATGCCCCCATCGGCATGGAGGGAGAGCTCGTTTCCGTGGAAGTGGACATCCGCCGCGGTCTGCCGGGGATCGACGTGGTCGGCCTTCCGGACGGAGCGGTGCGGGAATCGAAGGACAGGGTCCGGGTCGCAATTCGCAACAGCGGCTTTTCGTTTCCGCCGGAGAGAATTCTCATATCACTTGCGCCTGCCGGAGTGCGCAAGGAAGGCGCCTCGTTCGATCTTCCAATCGCGCTCGGAATCCTGGCGGCATCTGGTCAGATCCTGCCAGAAGGCATCGGGTATGCAATGGTGCTCGGAGAGCTCAACCTGGGCGGCGGGGTCCGTCCGGTCCACGGAGTCCTCTCGGCGGTGGGCACCGGGCTGGCGGCGGGCCTCCGCACCTTTCTCGTGCCAAGGGAGAATCTCCGGGAAGCGCGCGCACTGGGGAAAGGGACGGTGGCCGGCATCGGCTCGCTGAGGGAAGCGGCGCTCGCCCTTTCGCAACCGGGAATCGAGAATACCGGAGCCGTGCCCGGTGTCGGGGAACCTGAGCCTGCGCCTGCGGCGGCGGACTGGTACGAGGGCGGAGACCTTTCTGACATTCGAGGGCATGCACAGCTCAAAAGGGCGCTCGAGGTGGCAGCGGCGGGAAGACACCATGTGCTGCTGTTCGGGCCCCCGGGCAGCGGGAAGACCATGGCTGCGCGGCGCCTTCCCTCCCTTCTGCCGCTTCTGGACCGGGAGGAGGCGCTGGCGGTGACCCGCATACACTCCATCGCCGGGGCGCTGCCTGCGGACGCGGGCCTCGTGCAGCGGCCTCCGTTCCGCATGCCGCACCATACCGCGTCGAGTGAAGGGATCATAGGCGGGGGCAGGCTGCTCAAGCCGGGAGAAGCCTCGCTCGCCCACCATGGCATCCTGTTCCTGGACGAGGCGCCCGAGTTCGGAATGCGTCTTCTCCAGAGCCTGCGGGAGCCCATCGAGGACGGCTGGATATCGATTGCGCGCGCCGGATCGACCGTGCGGTACCCCGCGTGTCTTCAGCTTGTGCTCGCCTTCAACCCCTGTCCATGCGGCAACCTCGGCAGGGCACATCACGCCTGTATCTGCAGCCCCACGGAAGTGCACCGGTACTGGCGGCGCGTCGGCGGCGCTCTGCTGGACAGGATCGACGTGCGCGTTCCCCTTTCTCCGGTCCCTCCTGCAGAAATGTGCGCCCCTGTCCGGCCCGGCGCATCAGATGAGGCGAGACTGCGCGTCAGGCAGGCCATTGCCCTCCAGAAAAAGAGATTCGCAGGGCTGGGATTCTGCACAAATGGCCGCATTCCCGCCGGACTGATGGAGAAATTCTGCCCTCTTGATGAAGAATGTCGGCGCGTGCTCCAGAAAGCCTCGGGTACGCTCGGCGTGTCTTCCCGTGCCTTTCATTCGATTCTGCGGATGGCACGCACGATAGCGGACCTGGAGGGGGCGGAGAGGATCGCGGAATCGCATCTGCGGGAAGCAATCCAGCACAGGCGGTACGGGGATGGGGATTTCTACTGGGTGAAGGCGCGGCGGGAGGGGGCCTCAGGCACCGGAGATTGAGATTCCGATATTGAAGGTCGTGCCGAGTTGCGGCTATTATTTCACCCAGAGGTGATGACCATGAAACTGTACAGCAGACGACGAGTGATTGTTCTCTGCGCCCTGCTCGTCACGTGCGCGCTTGCCGCAGGCGGGCTGGTCACAGACCTTCTCATCGTCCCGCGTCAGACGCGGCATGCGGCGGGGTCATCCAGGAGTGAGACACCCCTCTCCGTTACGCCCGTGCAGTTCACCAGCACCGTTCCCGCGCTCAAATCAGGAGACCTGACCCCGGACGAGCTGAACAATATCCAGATCTACGACAAGGCGAACAAGGCTGTCGTCTATGTGACGACGGTGACCATGCAGTACACCTGGTTCTACCAGGCCGCTCCCCAGGAAGGGACGGGATCAGGCGTCATCATCGACCAGCAGGGTCATGTCCTTACCAACTACCACGTGATCAGCGGCGCGGACAAGATCAGCATTTCCCTCGCCGACGGCACCGTTGCGGACGGGAAGGTCACCGGCACGGACGCGGAAAATGACCTGGCCGTTGTCCAGTTCAATCCCCGGGGAAAAACGCTGACCACCATACCATTCGGGGATTCCTCGACCCTTCGGGTGGGAATGAAGGTCCTTGCCATCGGCAACCCGTTCGGCCTGGATCGAACCCTCACAATGGGAATCGTCTCAGGGCTCGCCCGGCCCCTGCAGACCGAAGACGGATTCCTGATCCGGGAGACCATTCAAACGGACGCGGCCATCAACCCGGGCAACTCCGGGGGACCTCTCTTGAACTCGCACGGGGATCTCATCGGCATCAATTCCGCCATCAAGTCTCCCAGCGGCGCCTCCGCCGGCGTGGGGTTCGCAATCCCCGTCAACATCGCCAAGCGCATCGCGGATGAGCTGATCAGGTACGGGGTGGTCAGGCGGGGCTGGATCGACATCGATCCCATCCAGCTTTTCCCCCAGCTCGTGGACTACTTCGACCTGCCTGTGCAGAAAGGCGTGCTTGTCAACGCGGCGGGCGCTGCTGCCCAGCAGTCCGGCCTCCGCGGCGGAGATCAGAACAAGGCGGTGCGGTCGGGGAGAAAGATCATCTATGGCGGCGGGGACATCATCGTCGCGGTCAACGGCCAGCCCGTTGAAGAGCTGACAGACCTGTACAATGCGCTGGAGAGCACAAAGCCCGGAGAAATCGTGCAGGTAAAAGTCGTGAGGGGAGGCCAGACCAGGACCCTCAATGTGAAGCTCGTGACCGCCCCGGCGGGCAGCCAATAGCGGACGGCTCCCGTGCCGAAGCTCAAGGCGGTGTCAGGTTTCTCCCCGGCGGGAGACCAGGGGCAGGCAATCGCACTGCTTGCCAAGGGGGTGAGGGAGAACACCCGATTCCAGACCCTCAAGGGCGTGACAGGGTCCGGCAAGACCTTCACCATGGCCAAGATCATCGAGGACGCGCAGCTCCCGACGCTCGTGCTGTCGCACAACAAGACTCTGGCGGCCCAGCTCTATCGCGAGTTCAAGGATTTCTTCCCTGAAAACGCCGTGGAGTACTTCGTGTCCTACTACGACTACTATCAGCCCGAGGCGTATGTGCCGGGCAAGGATCTGTACATCGAGAAGGACGCGTCGATCAACCAGGAGATCGAGCGCATGCGGCTTTCCGCCACCACGTCGCTCATGGAGCGGCGCGACGTGATCGTGGTCGCGACGGTTTCCTGCATCTACGGATTGGGGAACCCGGAAGATTACCGCGAAATGCGCATCGAGCTGAAAAAGGGCGACACGGTGGACATGAGGGAGATCATGCGCCGCCTGGTCTCCCTCCAGTACGAGCGCAATGATGTCGCGTTCGAGAGGTCGCGGTTCAGGGTGCGCGGCGACGTGCTGGAGATATTCCCTTCCTACGCGCGGGATGCGGTCCGGATCGAGTTCTTCGGTGACGAGATCGAGAAGATTCGCAAGATCGATCCTCTCTCGGGCGCGGCGGTAGAGGAGATGGAGTTCGCCACCGTCTACCCGGCCAAGTACTTCGTGATGCCCCAGGAGCGCCTGCGGAACGCGCTTGCCCTGATTCGCGACGAGCTCGCGCAGCGCTACAAGCAGTTCTGTGACGAAGGCAAGCCCCTGGAAGCGGAACGGATCAAGACGCGTACCGAATATGACCTGGAAATGCTCGAGCAGATGGGCTACTGCTCGGGCATCGAGAACTATTCGCGGCACCTGAGCGGCCGGAAAGAGGGGGAGCGGCCTGCCGTTCTTCTCGATTTCTTCCCGGAGAAGTTCCTGGCTTTCATCGACGAATCGCATGTCTCCCTGCCGCAGGTGCGCGGCATGTACGAGGGGGACAGGTCGCGCAAGCTGTCCCTCGTGAAGTACGGTTTCCGGCTGCCCTCGGCGCTGGACAACCGGCCGCTGATCTACAACGAGTTCGAGTCGCTCCTCGACCGCGCCATATTCGTGTCCGCCACGCCGGGAGAAGAGGAGGCGGCAAAGTCACGCCGGCTCGCCGAGCAGATCATCCGCCCGACGGGGCTCCTGGACCCTCAGCTGGAAGTGCGCCCGACGGAGGGGCAGATGGAGGACCTCTACCGGGAGATCCAGGTGCAGGTGAAACAAGGCGAGCGGACCCTGGTCACGACTCTCACCAAGAGGATGGCGGAGGACCTGACGGACTACCTCGGGGAGCTGGGGCTGAAGGTGCGCTACCTCCATTCCGAGATCGAGACGATCGAGCGCGTCGAGATCCTGAGGGACCTCCGCACGGGCGCCTTCGACGTTCTCGTCGGCATCAACCTGCTGCGCGAGGGATTGGACCTCCCGGAGGTCTCCCTCATCGCCATCCTGGACGCTGACAAGATCGGATTCCTGCGCTCCGCCACGTCACTCATCCAGACCATCGGCCGCGCGGCGCGGAACGTCAACGGGAGGGTGATCATGTACGCCGACAGGATGTCGGATGCCATGAAGATCGCCATCCAGGAAACCGGCCGACGGAGGCTGGTCCAGGAGACGTACAACACGGAGCACGGCATCACGCCGACGACCATCTCAAAGTCCATCCAGGACATCCTGGTCCGCAAACGGGAGGAGAAGCGCAAGTCGGAGGAAGTGAACATCGAGGTGCTCACCAGGAGCTACAATGTCCTTGTGCCCACGGAGAAGCGCCAGCTCATCCGGGCGCTGGAGGAAGAAATGTTCGAGCTGGCCAAGAACCTCGAATTCGAGCGCGCGGCCGTGGTGAGGGACGAAATCAGGAAGATCAAGGAAATGTCCTCCACCTGATGGCGCGGGGAACCGGTTGTCCTGTTGACGAAAATGAGGAATAGTAGAGACCGTGAGTGCCCTCAAAGCTGCTTTCCTGGCGCTCGTGGTTGCTGCGCCCCTGGCTTCGCTCGTCTCCTGTAACCGCTCGAGAGGGACGGAGCGCGTCATCCTGCCTCCCACTCCTGTCCTCAGCATCAGGTCCACCTGGGCCGTTGTAAAATCGCCCCTGCTGAGGGTGCGGCAGGATCCTACCAACCAGGCCACTGTCCTCTCGCACATCCGGCTCGGAGCCATTGTCGAGGTGCTCACCAAGTCGGACAAGGAAGAGTCCCTGGAGAACGAGTCCTCCTTCTGGTACCGCATCGACTACCAGGGCCTCAAGGGATGGGTCTTTGGCACGTATATCGAGATATTCGACTCACGGGCCAAGGCGGAAAGCTATGCGGTCAAGCTGCAGTGAGAGCGCGGGAGGGGCTTTTCTCACATTCAAAATGGTCAATCCTGTTTCTTCCTCGGCACACCGCCGCATGAGACGGCGCTGGCATTGACCCCAAACCGATTTTACCGTAGATTGCTGGAACGACAATGTCCGCGGTGAATGTCTTGATCGTGGAAAGCGACAGCGAGTGCCTGGCTCTCGAGGAGCAGGCGCTGCAGGATGAGGGGTACGTCCTCCACACCGCGCGGACGCGGGAGGAGGCGCTGCAGCTGCTCTCCACCCGGGAGATCCAGATTGTCCTCCTTTCCACCGATCTTCGCGCGGAGGACGGATACGAGCTCGCGCGCACGCTCCGCAAGGAGCAGAAGGAAAAATCGTTTCAACTCCTTCTCCTGGCCCCGGCCCGGGCAGGGGAGGAGATGCGGCAATCGGTAGACGCAGGCTCGGACGACTTCATTCATAAGCCCTTCGATCAGCACGAGCTGCGGGCGCGCATGCGCGCTGCGCAGAACCGCTGGCAGAATCAGGCGAACCTCGTGAAGGAGCGTGAGTTCTACCGGATCGCAGTCGCGGAGGAGGAGCGGCTTTCCTCTCTCGTGCTCGACCAGAACCAGAACCTGAAAGACGCATATGACAAGATCCGCAGGCTGAACGCGGAGCTGGAAAAAGCGAACAGGGAGCTGGAGCAGATCGCTGCGTATGACAGCCTCTCCGGGCTGCTCAACCGGCGGAGCCTCTTTACCCGGATTTCAATCGAGATCGAGCGGAGCCTTCGGCTCGACGTTCCCCTCACCGGTCTCATGATCGACATCGACCGGTTCAAGAGCATCAACGACAACTACGGCCACCAGTGCGGGGACACGGTCCTGCACGAGATCGGGGGTCGTCTCCAGGCCGGGCTGCGCAAGTACGACTACGCGGGCCGGTACGGAGGGGAAGAGTTCTTCGTCGTCCTCTCCAATTCGACCGAGCAGCAGGCATTCGGAATCGGCGAGCGCTTCCGCAAGGACATGGAGGATTCGCAGTTTTCCTGCAGCGGGGAGAGCTTTACGATAACGGTGTCAATCGGCGTGGCGCGCTACGTGCCGGGTGAAAGCCAGGAATCCTGGATCGAGCGGGCAGACCGCGCCATGTACCAGGCAAAGCAGGCGGGCCGAAACAAGATCCTGTCCAGCTCGCCGTGAGGCATGTCACTCGGGCAGCACGAGACAACGCGCGGGGTCGACCCATACTTCCCTGAGCCCGTCCCCGGGCTGAGGGTGGCCAGAGTTGCCCGTCCCCGGCAGCATGCATTCCAGCTCGCCCTCCTGCCCGTTTTTCCCCTCCAGCGCTATCCTGATCGCGATGCCCGCGGGCTTGAAAACGCGGGAAATGACGTGTGCGTTCGTTCTCACCGTGCGCGGCTGCGGCGCCATTTGGACCGCCTCGGGCCGGACAAGCAGCTTCTGACCAAGCGGTGGAGGAACGCGCGGAAGCAGCGCGCCCGGATCCGGTGCGGGGAAAACGCCGATTTGAGTGTCCAGGACCCAGGATTCTCCCAGGCGCCTGCTCGTCCGGGGAAGAGCGCTCCCAGGCCGAGAAACGATGCGACGAAGCTGTTCGCCGGTGACCTGACGAGGTCCTCCGGCGGTGCCCAGCTGGACGAGACGTCCCGCATTCACCAGCGCGATTTTCCCCGCCAGGCTCATGGCCTCCTCGGGATCGTGGGTGACATAGAGCGCGGTGACACTCACTTCCCTGAGCACCTCCCTGAGCTCGTCAAGCAGGTCCCGCCTCAGCAGGGGATCGAGAGCGCCCAGGGGCTCATCCAGCATCAGGAGCTTCGGCTTCGGAGCAAGGCTGCGCGCGAGGGCGACACGCTGCTGCTCGCCGCCGGAGAGCGTGAGCACATTGCGCTTCCCGAACCCCCGCAGTCCGACGAGGCGCAGCATCTCCTGGACGCGCTCCTCCCTGGCGACCCCGGCTCCAACCCTTTCGTTTCAGACCGAAGCCGACGTTCTCCTCGACGTTGAGATGGGGGAAGAGGCAGTAGTCCTGAAACATGAGCCCGAAGCCGCGCAGGTGAGGCGGCATCCTGTCGAGGTCTCCGCCATTGAGGAGCACCTTTCCCGTGTCGGCGGTTTCCAATCCTGCCGTGATCCGCAGGAGCGTGCTTTTGCCGCTTCCGCTGGGTCCGAGGATGCCGAGGATCTCTCCTTCATCGATGGCAATGGAAATACCATCCAGGGCGCACCGACCGTTGAAGTCCCTGCGCACATTCCGCCATTCCAGGAATGGCATCAGAAGAGCTCCGAGCCGCGGTACGCCGCGGATTCGGCGCGTCCAATGGGGCAATGGCCGCGGACCCGGCTCCGCGAGTGCGGAAGCGCTCGATTGCGGCGAGCCCGGCGCCGCACGCGGCCATCAGCAGGACGCTCAACGCAAGAGCCTGTCCCTGGTTCAAGTTCCCCCGGTCGCGTGAGAGAATTGTAGATGAGGACGGGCAGGGTGATCAGCTCGGGGCGCGTCAGTATGGCAGTGGCGCCGAACTCTCCCAGGGAAACGGTGAAGGCGAATGCGGCGGCCGCGACGAATGCGCGGCTGAGCAGGGGGAGATCGATCTCGAGACGCACCCGCGCGGGCCCCGCGCCCAGGAGGGCGGCTGACTCCCGCAGGCGCGGGTTGATGCTGCGCAGCGGCGCCAGCAGGCTGCGTATCACGAGGGGGAGGGCGACCAGCGAGTGAGCGATGGGGATCAGGATCGCCGAGCCGCGCAGGTCGAAGGACGGCGCGTTGAGCGACACGATGAAGCCGAATCCGAGGGTAACCGCCGATGTGCCGAGGGGCAGCAGGAAAAGGAGGTCGATCACGGAAGCGCCGACTCGTCGGACACGGCCGCGCGCCACCTGCCCCCGCGCAATGAGGTAGGCGGCGGGGATGCCGAGTGCCAGCGAAAGGAGCGTGGTCTGGAGGGCGAAGAGAAGCGAATGCCCCGCGGCCAGAAGCGGAGACGACCAGAAGAGGGAGTGACCGGTGCTCCCGAAGAGCGCCTTCCAGTACGCGAGAGAAGGGCCGGCGCGAGTGAGGAATGAGCCCGCCACAAGCGCGCCCATGGGCAGCATCAGGGCGGCCGTGGGGAGGATTCCGAACAGGAAAACCTGCACCCATTCGCCGGGGGAGCGCGGTGTCTTCCCGGGCGCGCCTTCCGGTCTCAGATTCTGGATGACGCTGAGACGGGACTGAACGCGCGAATACGCGTACATGACCAGGGCCGTGGTGGCGAGCTGCACGAGGGAAAGAATCGCCGCAGCGGGCAGGTTGAAAAGGTACAGCGCCTGGCGATAGATCTCGGTTTCCAGGGTCCCCACGCGGGGGCCGCCCAGCACGAGAATCACGCCGAAGCTCGAAAAACAGAAGGCGAAAACCAGGAGCGCCGACGCGGAAATGGAGGGAAGCAGGAGTCGGAGCGTCACGCGCACGAAAGTGGAGAGCCTCCCGGATCCGAGCGTGCGCGCCGCCTCGTCGAGGCGCGTGTCATGCGACAACCACGCGCCTCCCACGATCCGCACCACGATTGCCACGTTGTAGAAGACGTGGGCCGCGAGCACGGCGGGCAGCGACCGCATGAGGCTCGCCTCCACGGAGGGATTGCCCGTGAGGATCGCGACGATCTTCTCCAGCCATCCTCCGGATCCGATGAGCACGACAAAAGCCGAGCTCACCACGACGGTCGGCAGCACGAAGGGAATGGTCAGGAGGGTCCTCAATACCGCCTTGCCGGGAAAGTCGTACTGCCCGAACAGCGCTGCTATGGGAAGGCCGCAGACAAGGGAAAGAGCAGTGGACAACAGCGCCTGCACGGCGCTCGAAATCAGGAGCCTGCCGAGGCCTGCCGCGTCAGCCGCCGCATGGAATGCGCCGATGCCTCCCGCGAGCAGGGGCCGGAGCCCCATGTCGAGAATCCGCGCGAGCGGGTACAGGAGAAACAGACAGAGAAAGAGCACCGGCAGGGCCGCAAAAGCGGCTCCCGCAAGGTGCCACGGCGCGCGCGGTCCGCGGGCGTGCGGGGCTAGTGCAGAACGATCTGCGTCCAACTCTGAATCCACGAGCTTCGGTTCCGGTCGATCACCGCGGCATCCATCGCAACCGGCTTCTCCGGGAGCGGGGCGAGACTGCGGAAGATATCGGGAAGCGGCACTCCGCGGCGTGAGGGGTACACCCACATCTGCAGCGGGATGTCGGCCTGGAATGCGGCGGAGAGCATGAAATCAACGAACTTGCGGGCAAGGGCCGGTTCCCGTGCCCCCTTGAGGATGCCCACGAACTCCACCTGCCGGAAAGTGCCTGCGATCGGCATGACATTCCCCGTGGGAGGCTCGGCCGGCTTGGGCTCGGCCGCCGCATAGACCTCGTACGCAGGGCTCGTGGAATAGCTTACCACCAGCGGGCGCCTGCCCTTGCCCTGCGCGCTGAACTCATTGTAATACGCCTCTTCCCAGCCATTGACAGCCAGGACGTCATTCTTTTTCAGGTCGTTCCAGTACGACTCCCATGTGTAGGCTCCCTTCTCCCCGAATCTTGAAATCGTTGCGAGAAAGAACGACAGGCCAGGGGAAGAGGTGGCAGGGTTCTCCACGACAAGGAGGCCCCGGTAGAGCGGGCGCGCAAGATCCTCCAGCGTCCGGGGAAGCGGGATTTTCTTCTGCCTGAACCATGCGCTGTCATAATTCAGGGAGACAAAGCCGAAGTCGACGGGAAGCAGCCGGTGAGTAGCGTCGAGCTGCAGATCCAGCGGGATTTCTGCAAGCGCGGGGGAGTCGTACCGCTCGAAAATGTCCGCCTCCAGCGCGCGTCCCATGAACGTATTGTCGACTCCGTAGAGCACGTCGGCGAGAGGACTCCCCTTCGAGAGGATCGCCTTGTTCAGTGTTTCCCCGGCGTCTCCGCCGGCTGAAAACTGGACGGTCACATCGTTGGTTTTCTGAAACGCCTCGATCAGCCCCTTGGTGGCAGCGAAAGACGAGTGGGTGAGCACGCGGAGGATCTTCGGCGCCGCGAACCCCGAGGAAGTGACGAGAACAACGCAGAGAATTGCCGCAAGTCGAGTCTTTGGCCATTGAGCACCCCCTGATGGAAAAAGATCGGCGGCCCGTTCAGCCTGGAGGAAGCGAGATCGCCGGTGTGGGGGTGTGCACGGTCAGTATCCCTTCGCTGGCATTACCCAGATCAGGTTCCACGGGTGTAATCTCAGGCCTTCGCGCGCGGCCTGCGCCGCGACAAAGACCACCCCACGACTCACATAATGTAGCGCCGCTTGACCCGCCAGTCAAGGAGCCACGGTCAAGGAGCCCTGGTCAAGGAGTGCGCGGCGCCGAGAGGCGTCCTTTCAGCCAGTCAGACATTGCAATCAGCCGGTTCGAAAGCGACTCCTCCCTGCTGTGCCTGTCTCCGATGGGCATCCCCGTGCGAAGGCATGCGACCCCGTAGAACAGCACGTCTTTGTCCACCGGAATCACCGCCACGAGGCTGACAAGGTTGTGCGGCGTGACCAGGGGGAATATGAAGAAGGAATCGTGGAAAGGTTTTCGATTTTCGCCACCAGGTGGTCGGTCCGATACCGGAAGCTCTCCTGGTACGGTATCCCGCCGAAGCTCTTGTCCTCCTGCCAGGTGTAAAGGATGTCATTCTCGGGGATCACGGTGAACACCGGATCCGGGATCCGCGTCGGCTCAGAGGCTGAAGTGATCGCGTATGACTTCGAGAAGAGTATCTCCATTTTGCCGCGCGACACGGAATAGTAGGTGATGCCGCGCATCGAGCTCACGGCGTGCAGGTCATTGTAGATCTTCAGCCACCCTTCCGGGCTGTCCATCTGTTCGGCCAGATCGGGGATAAGGCGCAGCATCTCGACTCCCACCGTTGGTTGCAGGGCGCTGACGTCGGCGGCGATGCTCGCCTGGGACGAAATGGCGGGAACCAGCCTCAGCACGCCATCCGAGGATACGCTCGAGGAGACGGAAGAGCCATTGCGCAGCTTCTGCAGGGATTCGCCGTCAACGTAGCGCGCGAGCAGGTCATCCGCCCCTGCCGAAAGCGTGAGAAAGGTCATCAGGATTGCTAGCAGAATGAATCTCATGGTAGTGTCAAACTACAGTATGGCAAAGAGCCTTGCAAGCGCGGGAGAAACAGCCGGATACGGAAGTGCGCGAGTACGCGCTCGGCCCGAAAGCCGTGCCCGTCGGGGGAAAGCCCCGTACGTCGGCGCGCGCGCACAGGACCTTCCTGTGATCGCATTCACCGGGGGAGGAACCGCAGGGCATGTCTTCCCTGGAATCGCGGTTGCGGAAGAGCTGGGCCGGCGCGCCCTGTGGATCGGCTCCCCGAACGGGGTGGAGAAGAAGCTTGCCGAGGATGCGGGCATCGAGTTCAGGGGAATCCCCGCCGGAAAGCTGCGGCGGTACTTCTCCCTTCGCAATCTGAGCGACATTGGCAGGATCATCTCCGGAGTCTTCGCAGCGGTACGGATTCTCAGGAAGGAAAAGCCGGCGTTTCTCTTCTCGAAAGGCGGATTCGTCAGCGTGCCCCCTGTTGTCGCGGCGCGTTTGTGCGGCGTTCCCACCTATACGCACGAGTCGGACTTCGATCCCGGGCTCGCAACCCGCATCAACCTGATGTTCTGCGAGAAGGTGCTGGTTTCCTTTCCCGAGACGATCGATTTTCTCCCCTCGCGTTTCAGGCAGAAAGCCGAGGTGACCGGAAACCCGGTGCGCCGCGCAGTCTACGGCGCGGATCCGGGACGGGGCCGGCGGTATCTGAAATGTGACCCGTCGATACAGGTCATACTGGTGCTGGGAGGCAGCCAGGGCTCTTCGTTCATCAACGGTCTGATCGCCGCCTGCCTGCCGCGGCTCGTTCCTCGCTTCTTCGTCGTTCACCAGATGGGCGCGCGCGACTATTCGGCCTCCACGCTTGGCAACTACTTTCCCGCGGCATTCTTCAGCGCGGAGCTGCCCGACATCATTGCCGCCGCGGACCTGGTGATCTGCCGGTCGGGTGCAAACACTCTTGCCGAGCTGGCCGCGCTGGGAAAGCCGTCCCTCCTGATCCCGCTGTCACGGAGCGGCAGCCGCGGAGACCAGCTCCGGAACGCGGAGGTATTCCGCGCCCGGGGGGCGGCCCTGGTGCTGCAGGAGAAGGACGCTACTGTTGACTCGCTTCTCGCCATGGTGTGCAGCCTGCTCGCGCACCCCCGGCAGCTGCAGGACATGGGCCGCAGCGCGGGGTCCCTGAGCGCGGGCCGTCCTGCGGAGACCATTGCGCGCCTCATAAGGGAGAGGCTTTCCTGATGTTCGAGAATATCATCGGGCACGCGACAACCGTGCAGATGCTCCGTGAAGAGCTGGGGTCCGCGCGGTTCCCGCGCGCGTCGCTTTTCTTCGGCCCGCCCTACACGGGGAAGCTTTCCGCCGCCCTCGAAGCGGCACGGATCCTCACGTGCCGGGAGGGGCGGGCGGAGTGGTCGTGCGTCTGCCAGTCCTGCCGGCTCCAGAAGGAGCTCGTCCATCCCCATACGGTCCTGCTGGGCACGCGCTACGCGGACGTGGAGATCGCGGCGTGCGCGGGCGTCCTGATGAGAAGCCGCAAGACGCCGACCCTGTATCTCTTTCTGCGCGCTGTCCGCAAACTCACCCGCCGGTTCGATGCCGCAATTCTCGATGCCGACGACACCAGGCTGAAGGGAGCGCTCGACAGGGTTTCTCTCATCGAGGACCTTCTGGCGGAGCTGCAGCCGGGCAGGGAGCTGCCGCCCGATCGCGAGCTGGGAGAGCTGCTGGAAAAGGTAGTGGCGGCTGCGATGCAGCTTGCCGCACAGGTCCGGCCGGACGGCATCACTGTGGGACAGGTGCGCAAGCTGGCCGGCTGGGCGCATATGACCGCCACGGAGTCCCGCAAGGTGGCCATCCTGGAAAACGCGGATAGAATGCAGGAATCTGCCCGCAATGCCCTGCTGAAATTGCTGGAGGAGCCGCCGGAAGCGGTGCACATCATCCTGCTCTCCACCCGCAGGGCCGCCATCATGCCCACCATCCTCTCCCGCCTGCGTCCGTACCCGTTCGAGCAGCGCAGCGCGGAAGAGGAAAGGGAAGTCATGGCCAAGATCTTCCGCGAGGAGACCCCGGCTTTCGAAGGCCTTCGCGGGTACTTCCTCGCGTGGAAGGAGATCAACCCTGAGAAGCTGACCATCCTCGCCGGCAGGTTTCTCGACCATGTCTGGAGCCCGGATTCCCCCTCCTTCGACATCGCCGAGGAGCTGTCGCAGCTGCTGCCGGATCGCAAGGGCAGGCGTGAGCGCTCCCCGAAAGAAACGATCGTTTCCTTCCTGGAAGAGCTCATGTTCCGGTTCCACGCACAGCTCCGCGAGGGCCGTGGAAGCGTGGAGATCTTCGAGGAGTGGAATGCGGCCGTGCGGGAGGCCCTCCTGCGCCTGGATATCTACAACATGAGCCCGCAGACGGTGCTGGAATCACTCCTGTACCGCATGCGGCACGTGGCGCGTCAGGAGGCTGCAGGGTGAGGAAATTCATCCGCAAGGCCCTGGAGAAGCTCGGCAAGATGGACCTGGACCAGGTCCGCGCCCTGATCGTGCGCATGTCGGAGGAGAACGATCTTCTTGGCATGCTCCTGGAGTCGATGACCGACGGCATCATTGTCACCGACCGCGAGCACCGGATCATGCTGTACAACAAGTCCGCGGAGCGGCTGTTTCCGTTCTCCCAGGATGACATCATGGAACGGGTGCTGTGGGATTGCCTGACGGACAGGGAGCTCGGCGCGTTTTTCTCCGCGAACCTCCGCAACCAGGAAAAAGTCTCGGACAGGGAGTTCACCCTGGACGGCGCGCCGCCGCGCATTCTCTCGGTCAGCCTTCTGCCGCTGGTCAGGGACGGGAGCGTGCAGGGCAATGTCGTGCACATCGAGGACGTGACGGAGAAGCGTTCCAAGGAGGCCCGTCTGCGCAGGGCTGAAAGCCTCGCGTCCCTGACCACCCTTGCCGCGGGCGTGGCACATGAGATCAAGAACCCGCTGGGTTCCATGGGCATCCACCTCCAGCTCATACAGAAAAAGATCGCCGGCAAGGACTGCATTGAAGCGAAGGATATCGAGCAGCACCTCGGAGTGATCGGCGAGGAGGTGGACCGGCTGAACAGGATCGTGGTGGACTTTCTTTTCGCCGTGAAGCCGATGGACACCCGTCTGGAGGACGGGGAGATCAACCCGATCATCGAGGAGCTTCTGGCGTTTGTCCAGCCCGAGCTCGACCAGGCCGGAGTCAAGATAGAGTCGAATCTGGCCGCCTCACTGCCCGTGCTGCGAATCGACGCCCGCTACATCAAGCAGGCGCTGCTCAACCTCATCAAGAACGGAGTGGCTGCCATGCCGGGCGGAGGAACCCTTCGCGTGGAGACACTGCGCGCCGGGGAGGACGTCCTGATACGCGTCTCCGACACGGGCACCGGCATTCCCGAGGAGATCATGGACAAGATCTTCGAGCCGTACTTCACGACCAAGCCGTTCGGCACCGGGCTGGGGCTCACGATCGTGTTCAAGATCGTGAAGGAGCACTTCGGCGATATCTCGGTCAGCTCGCGGCTGGGGGAGGGCACGACGGTCACCCTCGCTCTGCCCATGCCGCAGAAGGAGAAGATCCTCATCGACTACAAGGGGGAGGCCCAATGAAGCTCAACGTTCTGGTGGCCGACGATGAGAAGAACATCCGCGAGGGATTGCGCGAGGCCCTGATGCTGGATGGCTACGACGTGCTCCTTGCCGCCGACGGAAAGGAAGCCCTGGACACGGTGAACCGAGGTGACGTGGACCTGCTCATTACCGACCTGAAGATGCCCCGACTCTCCGGCGAGGAGCTCTTGAAGAACGTCGCCTCCCAGTTTCCGACGGTTCCCGTCATCATCCTCACCGGGCACGGGACCATCGAATCCGCCGTGCAGGCCATGCACGACGGGGCCTACGATTTCCTCACCAAGCCGGTGAACCTGGACAGGTTGTCGCTCCTGGTGAAGAGGGCGCTCGCGAGCCGGGAGCTCGCCGTGCAGAACCGGGCCATGCAGGAGGAGCTGGAGCGGAGGAGCGGCTTCGCGAGCATCATCGGCAAGAGCGCTGAAATGAAGCAGGTCTTCGACATGGTGCGCCAGGTCGCCCCGTCGCGCAGCTCCGTGCTCATCACGGGGGAGAGCGGCTCCGGCAAGGAGATGATTGCGGAGGCTTTGCACTACAACTCCCCCCGCAAGGACAAGTCCTTCATCAAGCTCCACTGCGCGGCGCTTACGGAAAGCCTGCTGGAGAGCGAGCTTTTCGGTCACGAGAAAGGCGCCTTCACGGGCGCCATTGCGCGGAAGAGGGGCAGATTCGAGCTCGCCCACCTCGGGACCCTGTTTCTGGACGAGATCGGGGAGATAAACCAGAACGTGCAGATCAAGCTCCTGCGCGTGCTGGAGGAGAAGAAGTTCGAGCGCGTCGGAGGAGAGGAAACCATCGAGGTGGACGTGCGTCTGATTGCCGCAACCAATCGTGACCTGAAGGATGCCATCGCGAAGGGCTCCTTCCGGGAGGACCTCTACTATCGGCTGAACGTGGTCAACATCCATATCCCTCCGCTGCGCGAGCGAAAGGAGGACATCCCGCTGCTCGTGGCGGCATTTCTGAAGGAGTTCAGCCAGGAGAACGGGAAGCCCATCGAGGGGATCGATCCGAAAGCGCGTCTGGCTCTCTACAATTACTCGTGGCCCGGCAACGTACGGCAGCTGCGCAATTCCGTCGAAAGCGCGGTCGTGCTAGCCAAGGGGTCGACGCTCACCCTGGAGGACTTTCCACCCAACATCCGCGGCGAGACGGGTGTCGATACCCTGCGTCTTTCCCTCGGTACAAGCCTGGCCGAGGTGGAGAAAGAGGTCATTCGGTCCACGCTGGCGCGCGAGGGGGGCAATAAGAGCCGAACTGCCGAAATATTAGGTATAGGGCGCAAGACGCTCCATCGCAAAATCGAGGAGTACGGATTATGAAGAGTTCCATCGTGACAAAGCTCATCGGCGGTACCGTGCTCCTGGTCGTCACAATCGCCCTCCTTGCCCTGTGCCTTGCCGCAGGGATCGTGGCCGACACCACCGTGACAAACGATGCGCGCTCGCTCGCCTCCGTGGCGGAAAAGCTGCAGATCATCGAGCTTCGGGCCCGCGCGCTCTCTCCAAGCCCGGATCCGATATCGGTACGCACCGCGCTCGAGGAAGTCCGCGCGGCCAACCAGGAGCTGCTGCGGCTGCTGGACGCCCGGCCCCCCTCGCCCGTCGACATGTATATCTACCCGCCGGAAGTGCTCACCGCCACGCGCGGGATCGACGAGTCGCTGCATGGTGGCTGGCAGGCGGAACTGGTGAGGTTCACGGATTCCCTTGCACGACTTGCCGAGGGCACGGAAGCGCCTGCGCGTCTCGACTCGCTCTCACCCGCTTTCATCGATGTCACGGAGAGAGCTGCCCGTGCCGTGCGGGACAACGTCGCCCGGATCTACGACGCGCGGCGGAACATCGCCCGGTCGTTCCTTGCGCTTTTTGCCCTGCTGTCAGCGGTGGGCATCCTGTCGGCCTTTGCCTACTCGCTCGCCACCCTGCTGCGATTGCGAAAAGATTTCACCCGTCTGATCACGTTCGGCCGCCGGATCTCGGAGGGCGACTTCTCTGCCCGGCCCGGCATCGAGCGCAATGACGAGATCGGCGAGCTCGCGGCTCAACTGCGGAACATGAGCTCACTGGAGAGCTCCGTCGTCGCCCTTCGTTCCCTGGGGGACAGGCTGGCAACGGAAAGCTCGCGGCTGGCGGAAGGCATTGCCGGCACGGTCGCGTCGGTGAACAGCCAGACGCAGCTCATGGAACAGACGAACAGCGGGTTCGAGGGCATCGTCGGCGCGGTACGCAAAATGGCACAGAACGCCTCGGTGAGCCTCGAGACAGCCCAGGAGGGCGGCCGGGCGGTGGAGAAGTCGCTGGAGAAGATCACGCGCGGCATGGAGGCGACCCGCTTCCTGGAGGAACGGACCGCGCGCATCGAGGAAGTCGTGTCGCTGATCGGCGATGTTGCGGATCAGACGGAGCTGCTGTCGCTGAATGCCGCCATAGAAGCCGCGCGCGCGGGGGAGGCGGGCAGGGGTTTCACCGTCGTCGCCCAGCAGGTGCGAAAGCTCGCGGACAGGAGCGCGCGCGCCGCCTCCGAGATCGCGGACCTCGTGCAGGCGGTGCTCGACGCCGTGCGGAGGATTGCGGCGGACGCGAAGGAGTCCTTCGCGGTGAGCGACTCCCTGAAGGGCATCCTCGCCAGGATTTCCGCCACCATCCAGTCCATAACCGATCTGGCCCGAGCCGCCACCGAAGGCGTCGGTCAGGCGGATTCCACCCTCGGCAGCATGGTCGGATTGTCATCCGACACGTCAGGTCTCGCTGCCGAGCTCTCCGGCTCCAGCAAGACACTTGGCGAGATCGTCCACCAGATGGAAGAGCTCATCAAAGGGCTGTCGCATGGAGAGAAGCGCGCGGAAGCCGCGGCACCTTCGGAGGCTCCGCCGGCGACCCTCCCGCCATTGCCTGACGCGCCCGCACGTGCTCCCCTCACTTCGGACCTGAAAGGGATGCTGCCGGAGGAGACGCCGTCTTCGCTCACACGCGGGATGGCGCAGGAGGGCCTCGAGGCCGAGGAAATAGAGGAATTGGAATCCGCTGAGGATTGATGGAGCGAGCGCGAATCCCGCCGACCTCGCCGACCGCGTCGGGAGCGCGAGAAAGCGAGGCCTTACCTGCTCTCGATACTGGCGGAGAGCGACTTTCTTTTCTGGTTCATGGAATGCAGCACGGCGTAGGCGAGCGCGGCAGTTGCCCACACGGCTGCCAGCAGCAGTGCCGCTTGTCCTCGCCGCAGGAATAAGGACACCACCGCAGCTATCCCCGCGTACGCGCACCAGCCGTAGAGGATCAGGAGTATCGTCGTTTCATTGAGCCCGAGCGCCAGGAGCTTGTGGTGGATATGGTCTCTGTCGGGTTTGTAGATCGGCCGCCGTGCCCTTACCCTCCGGGCAATTGCGGCGATCGTATCGATGATGGGGATGAGCAGGACGGTGGCAGGAGCGAACAGATCGACGATGGATGTGCTCCCTGCGCCGCCCATGAGAGGGATCACAGCCAGGACGAACCCCAGGAGGAGACTCCCCGAGTCCCCCATGAATATGCGGGCCGGCGGCAGGTTGAATGCGAGGAAGCCGAGGACCGCGCCGAGAAGCGAGAATGCAACGAGGGCCGGCATGACCTGCCCCTGCAGAAGGCACATGACCCCGAGCGAGAGAGCGGAGAAGCCCGTGATCCCCCCCGCCAGCCCGTCGATCCCGTCCACCAGGTTGATGGCGTTGCTTATTGTGACGATCCAGAGCGCCGTGACCGGGTAGGCGAATATGCCCAGGGAGAGCTCCGGCAGGCCGGGGATCCGGATGACGGAAATGGTGAAACCACCCACGGTGACCAGGACAGCGGCAGCGATCTGGAGAGAGAACTTGAGCTCCGCGCGCAGGTTGTGGAAATCGTCCACGAGACCCAGCACGAAGATCAGGCAGAACGCCGAGAAGACCGGGCAGGTACCGGACGCTGTAGCTCACCGGCCATGAATCGGGAAACAGAGCGGGGAGGACCAGGGGCACTGCCACCGAAGATATCACCAGCCCGAAAAAGAGCCCGATCCCGCCGAGGCGAGGGATGGGGTCAGTATGGATCTTGCGTTCATTGGGAATATCGAACCATCGCCTCTGGTGGGCAACGAGAATCACCAGAGGCATCATCACTATGCTGATTATGAGTGCCAGTGCACCGGCGGCCGCCAGGGCGCTTGCCGTTTCCATACGGGCCAGAGGATAGGGCGTATCGGAGCCCGTGTCAACTCGAAGGCCCCTCCTGGCGAGACCTGATTCGTTCGTATGACTGGTTTATCCTTTTCGTGATATCCAGCGCGATTTGCTGCTTCTCCGGATCCCCGGAATGCTTGTCAGGATGGTATTTCAGCATGAGGCTCTTGTACGATTTCACCACCGTCGCCATGTCGGCACCGAAGGGTACC
Source organism: uncultured Spirochaetota bacterium (assembly GCA_963734545.1). Classification (GTDB taxonomy): domain Bacteria; phylum Spirochaetota; class Spirochaetia; order SZUA-6; family Fen-1364; genus Fen-1364. The sequence continues at coordinate 460,598 of CAVTHO010000007.1, forward strand.
TCGAGGTTTGCGTAGTCGGCGCGCAGCGATTCGTCCACCGGACGAGGCGGCCGCGTGGACTCCCTCTCCCGGCTCCCGCGGCCCGCCTCATGCGTGCCCTCCCGCATGTAGTCGTCCAGCTCTTCCCATGCGCTTTGCATGTCTGGGTCGCGAAATCGCGTCTCGTCACCGCCCCGTGACCGTCCGCCCGCGGTCCGCCCGTCGTCCGAAAACAGCGAGCGGAGGAACTCCGCAAGCCTGTCGATGAATCCCTCCACGCGTGTTACTCCGTCGTGCCCTCTGCGAAATCGTATGTTCCCGTGAACACGTATCCCGCAGGGCCTGTCAGCCAGATGTGATTGTCGGACTCCTCCCACTGGAGAAAGACGTCGCCGCCCTTGAGGTGGACAAAGACCTCGCGGTCCGTGAATCCATTCACCACCGATGCCACGAGGGCGGCCGCGGCACAGGCGCACTCGTCTCCCGGGGAGCTCTCGTCCCCTTCCCAGACCCTCATCCGCGCTTCCTCCCGGGAGAACACCTGCACGAAGCCTATCCCGGTGCCTTCGGGAAAGTCCGGCTGCGCCGCGATCGTGCGCGCCGTCTTTCTCAGGGGAAAGGAGAAATCGGGAACAAAGAGCATCGCGTAGGGCCGGCCGAGGGAGATCGGGGTGTACGATACCGTCCGTCCTTCCACGAGGATGCTGCGCGTGAAGGAATCCTTGTTGCTCTCCCGGATCTCCTGCTGCGTCTGGCGGCTGAATGGAAGCCCCATATCGACGCGTACATTGGCGCTGTCTATGATCTGCACGCGCAGCCTTCCCGCCGGCGTACCGATCATGAAATCACTGGTCTTCACCGCGCCGGAATCCGTGGCATAGCGCGCGGCGCAGCGGGTGGCGTTGCAGGAAATGCCGGTCTCATTGCCGTCCGGATCGAATGAGCGGACGGAAAGATCCGCGTCATCCGAAGTCCCGAGCAGGACAAGCGCATTGCCGCCGACGCCAAAGCTGCGGTCCAGGCTGCGCCGCGCGAGCAGCGGGAACTGCGTGTGCGCCTCCAGGGGGACGCGCGCGGCATCAACGATGAGCACGTCATCACCGCAGCCCTGCATCTTAAGGAACGCGATTTCCATTCGATACGACGCTACCCCGTGCGCCGAGAGAGTGCAAGGCCTAGCCATGGATGGCGAGGGCCGACGAGCACATGGATGTGCGCAAGGAGGCCCCTTGGCCCTTCCGCGGTACTCCGCGGAGTTGGATGGCGAGGGCCGACGAGCACATGGATGTGCGCAAGGAGGCCCCTTGGCCCTTCCGCGGTACTCCGCGGAGTTGGATGGCTACCGCGCCAAAATGACGCGCAAACTCCGCCAACTCTGCCAGGAGCAGAAGGGAGCGGAAGGCGCGTCGGGCGCGGTAAGAGGGCCGACGAGCACAGGGATGCCCAGGGCGGCAGGCGTTTGCAGCGCAAACGCCGAGAGCCTGCGAAAGGAGGCCCCTTAGCCCTTCCGCGGAAGCTCTACTCCCGGAAGAACTCCTCGTGAAGACTGCGGACGGATTCATCCGTGGACTCCACGGGCACGACCAGGGAGAGATTGATGTCCGAGGCACCGAGGCAGATCATGCGCACCGGCGTGCTCTTGAGGCAGGAGAAGACCCTGGCGAGAAAAACGGTGTCCTTCCAGAGGTCCTGTCCGACCAGGCAGATGATGCTTTTCTCCGCCTCGACGCCCACCGTCCCGATCTCCGAGAGGTCGCGCGCAATGCTGTTGACCGCCGCGGGATTGTCGATCGTGACCGACACGGACACCTCCGACGTGGCGATCAGGTCCACCGGAGTCAGGTACTTCTCGAATATCTCGAATATCCTGCGCAGGAACCCGTACGCCAGGAGCATCCGCGAAGAGCTGATGCTGACCAGCGTGATGCCCTTTTTGCACGCGATTGCCTTCAAGCCGTTCGCGGGGATGCTGGAGACGATCTTTGTGCCCGCGTCGTCGGGCCGGAAGGTGTTCTTCACCCAGACGGGGATTCCGAGATTTATCGCAGGCTGGATGGTGGAGGGATGAATGACCTTGGCCCCGAAGTACGCAAGCTCAGCCGCTTCACGATAGCTGATCTGATCTATGGTTCGTGCGCTTTTGACTATCCGCGGGTCCGAGGTCATGATGCCGGTCACATCCGTCCAGATCTGGACCTCTTCCGCACGCAGGGCGGCCCCCACGATTGTGGCCGTGTAGTCGGAGCCGCCGCGGCCCAGCGTGGTGGTGGCGCCGCCGGAGGTGGAGGCAATGAACCCCTGCATGATCGCCAGGGTCCCCGGCTGAGGCCGGACCCGGGAAGAAATGAGCCGGTTGGTCAGGTCCTCGATGGGGACGGCAGAAGTGAAGTTGTCGTCCGTTTTCACGAGCTCGCGGGAATCGAAGAGCTCCACCTGCATGCCGCGCTCCCGGGCGCGGTGGAGGAGGACGATCGTGGAAAGCCTTTCACCGAAAGAGAGGATTGCATCGTTGCTGCGTTTCGACCACTCCTTGAGCATTGCCAGGGCCTTGATGAACGCGCGCAGCTCGCCGCAGACGCCATTCAGGTCCGCCTCGCAGCGCGCGAGGTTCGCTCCGGAGAGGAAAGCGCGTGCGCAGGCAAGGTGGCGCTCCAGGACAGCGGAGAGTATGGCCTCCGCCTCCGCCTCGCTGCCGGCCCCCACGAGCTTCGCAATCTCCTGGAGCTGGTCGGTGACCCTGGCCATGGCGGAGGCCACGAGCACGGGGGCCCTGTCGATCTGCCGCTCCACGATCGCGAGCGTCGCGTCCATCATCTCCGCGTTCTGAACGGATGTGCCGCCGAATTTCAAAACGATCATTAATTGGCTTGTCCTTTCTTCAGCTCGTCCTCGTTGATCCACGACAGCTACCACATACGCGCTGTTGTGTCAATAATTTCCATTCGAAACGTGCATAAACTTGCACCCGTATTGCTATTTTCCCGCTGTCCCGCATAATCGGTCGTGCACATGGAAATTACGATCATGGGCCCGGGGGCTGTCGGCACTCTCATTGGCGGCCTGCTCGGGATCAGCGGACACAAGGTGACTTTTCTCGGGAGGAGGCCGGCTCCGAATCCTGGTCTGCCCGTCCGCGTTGTTCTTCCTCGGCAGTGGCTTCTGGCTGAAGGCCTGCAACATGCCGGGCCCGGGGAGCCGGGCGGCGCCAGCGACGCGTATCTCATGACCATGGGAAGGCATCACCTGCATGCTGCGCGCAGGCCGGACGTTATCCGCCTGATCGGGGAAGGGGACGCGCCCGTCGCTTTCTTCAACTGCGAGCCTTCAGAGCCGATCAGGCTTGCCGTGCCGGGTGACCGGGTGCGGCTCTGCCTGACCCTGATGAATGCGGTCAAGCTGCAGACGGCCGATGTCGAGCTTATGACGGAAAGGCCCGCGATCGTGTTCGAGCGTTCCCCGGTTCTCGCGCGGCTTTTTCGGGGGCTCGCCGATTTCGGGTTCCAGGTTCTTGCGGTGGACGATGCGAGGCCGTTCCTGAACTCGCTCCTCGTCGCCCAGCTTCTCTTTCTGCCGGTTGCGATGTGCAATACGACGCCGAACGGCTTCCTTTCTTCTCCCAAGGGCAGGGAGCTCGCCTCGAGCCTCCTCTCGGAAGGGTTTGCCGCCATGGAGCGCGCCGACATGCCCCTTGCTCCCCTGCCGCTCATGGACCCCCGCGAGTTGGCCGCCCGGCTGGAGAGAAAGCCAGGCTCCTTCGAATCGGTCCCCCCGTCGCCGGACCGGGAATACAACAGCGTGCTACAGTCTCTCCTGCGGGGCAGGCCCACCGAGGCGGCCCAGCTCAACAAGCGCATGGTGGAGATCGCTTCTTCCGCGGGCCTGCACCTCACCTGGAACTGGCGCATACTCCAGAAGGCGAGCCGGGTGACGAGCATCGGCTTCTACCGCGATCCCGCTGAGCTTCTGCGGTCCCTGGCATAGGAAGGAGAAGAACATGGAACCCGGATTTGCCCGGAAACTCGAGGACGCCTGGTCTGCCTTGTCCGCGCACCATGCCCGCACGCCGTCAATCGGCGTCATCCTCGGCTCCGGGCTCGGAGCGTTCGCCGCACAGGCAGGCGGCGTCGAGGTGCCTTTTTCAGCCATTCCCGGCTTCCCGCGGCCCACGGTGGCCGGGCACGCGGGACGTCTCAAGCTGGGCAGGACCGTGGCCGTCATGGCGGGACGCGTCCACTACTACGAAGGCCACCCCATCGACGACGTGGTGCTCCCTGTCTTCCTTCTTCACCGCTTCGGCGTGCGGACGCTGATCGTCACGAACGCGTCGGGAGGCGTCAACAGGGCCTACGCTCCCGGCGATCTCGTGCTGATCAGCGATCATGTGAACCTCATGGGCGTGAATCCGCTGCGGGGGCCCTCCCTCGACATCGGGCCGAGATTTCCCGACATGACCGCAGCCTACGACCCGGCCCTTCGCTCTCTCGCGCGCACGGCATCGGGTCAGGCGCTCCAGGAAGGAGTGTATGCGGCGTTTGCGGGGCCCTCGTATGAGACGCCGGCCGAGATCCGCATGCTCGCTGCCATTGGTGTCGACCTCGTGGGAATGTCCACGGTGCCTGAGGTGATAGCAGCCTCGTACCTCGGCATGCGGGTGCTGGGCGTCTCCTGTGTCACCAACGCGGCGGCGGGGATCCTTCCCCAGCCGCTGGATCATGCCGAGGTGATCGCCCGCGGCAAGGAAGCGGCCCCCCGTTTCATCAGGCTCCTGGAGGAGACAATCGGACGCCTCGGGGGGAGCCTCGGTGAGGGCTGAGCAGAGACTCAGCCCCCGCGTGATCGAGGAGATCCGCGAGGCTATTTCCGACGCAAACGGGAACGAAGTATTCCTCGTGGGCAAGCGGGGCGATGACGGAAAGGTTGAGTCCGTGACAGTGGGGGCGCGCGGCAACGAGCAGGCGGTGCCTGTTCTCTCGCCCCACCTGGTGGAAGGGGACGTCATCATCCACAATCACCCGTCGGGCGGGCTCACGCCGAGCAGCGCGGATCTCGCCATTGCCTCCCGGCTGGGAAACCAGGGCATCGGCTTTTTCATCGTGGACAACCAGCTCGACGAAGTGTACGTGGCGGCGGAGCCCGTTGAGGTGCGTGAGATCCAGCCGCTGGACGAGAATGCGCTGGCGGCCGGCCTCTCCACCGACGGGGCGCTGAGCAGGCTGTATCCGCTGTTCGAGGAGCGCGCCAGCCAGGTCCGCATGCTGCGGCTCGTGTGTCAGGCATTCAACGGTGACGAGATCTGCGCGGCCGAGGCAGGCACGGGAGTGGGGAAATCTCTCGCCTACCTGCTGCCCGCCGTTGCCTGGGCCGTCCAGAACGGGGAGAGGGTGGTGGTGTCCACCAACACGATCAACCTCCAGCAGCAGCTCGTGGAGAAGGACATCCCGCTGGTCAAGAAGGTTCTTGGCCAGGACCCGAAAGTGGTGCTCGTGAAAGGGCGGAGGAACTACCTCTGCCTGCACCGGCTGAATGAGGCGCTCGAAGAGCAGAGCCTGTTCGATGAGAGGGACCCCGACCTCCTGTCGATCAAGGAATGGGCGCGCACCACTGAAACGGGCAGCCGCACCGACCTGTCCTTCTATCCCACCGAGGACACGTGGTCCCGGGTGTGCTCGGAGGCGGACGCATGCCTCGGGCTGCGCTGCAGCCACCGGGAAGGCTGCTTCGTGCTCAAGGCGCGGCGCGAGGCATCTTCCGCGAAAATTCTCATTGCCAATCATCATCTCCTCTTCGCCGACCTCGCGTTCCGCATGGCGGGCTCTGGCTTCGACGATCCCGCCGTGCTGCCCCCTTTCCGGAGGCTGATATTCGACGAAGCGCACAACGTGGAAAAGGCGGCGAGCTCTTTCTTTTCCCAGAGCTTCTCCCGTCTCGTGATTCTCCGCTTCCTCGGCCGGCTGCTCCGGCGCCGCAAGGGCAGGGCCACGGGGCATTTTCCCGCTCTTGCCCGACGGCTGGGAAGGAGCGCGCTCGTCAAACAGGTGCCTGAGCTCATCGAGGCGGTCACGACCCGGGCCGAGGAGCTGGACGGGGCGGGCCTTGCGCTCATGGGGGAGGAGAGCGCGCTGCTCCTGGACGCCGGGACCCTGCCGGGCTTTCGGGAGAGCGCAGGCGGCGCGCTGGGCAATCTCTCTCTCGCCATCAGGGAGCTGGCGGATGCCTTTTCGGAGGTGTTTGAAAAGCTCGGCGTTCGTGAGCCCGAAGAAGCACGCAGGCCCGCGGACAGGGACGGGTTCAACAGGACGACGGAGGACGACCTCGTCTGGGATTGCCGCGTCCAGCTCGCCCGGCTCGCCGCAATCGCAGACCTCTGCGACAGGTTTCGCACTGAAGAGATCGGCGGCAACGACATTTTCTGGATGGAGGCCCTGAAGAGCGGACGCGGGGAGCGGGAAGGGAAGGAACGCACGGTGCGGCTGGTCATTACCCCCCTGGACATCGGGCCGCTCATGCGCGAGGCAGTCTATGAGCCGATCAAGACGGTGCTCTTCACATCGGCAACGCTCACCGTTGCCGGCAGTTTTTCCTTCTGGTCCGGGAGGATCGGGTTGTCGGCATCGATCGGGCGGGAGCCGCTCTTCCAGTCGTTCCCCTCTCCGTTCAACTACGAGGAGCACGTCCTGCTCGGCGTGCCTGTCGATGCCCCTCCCCCGGATTCACTGAAGCACAAGGAGTTCCTCGCGCGCTTCATCTCCAAGGCCCTTCTCAAGAGCCGCGGTGCCGGACTCGTTCTGTTCACTTCCTACAGCCTCTTGCGTGACGTCTATGCGGCCTCGCAGGAGGAGCTGGGCCGGGCAGGGATCAGGATGCTGAAGCAGGGCGACGACGACCGGGCCAGGCTGCTGGACGCGTTTCGCGCCGAGAGATCCAGCGTGCTTTTCGCCACCGATTCGTTCTGGGAAGGGGTCGACGCGCCCGGCGAGACCCTCCAGGTCGTGATTCTCTGCCGTCTTCCGTTCCGTGTCCCTTCGGAGCCTGTGCTGAAGGCGCGGATGACGGCAATCGAGGAGCGCGGGGGGAATCCCTTCGGAGAGCTTTCCCTCCCTGATGCCGTGGTCCGCATGCGGCAGGGCTTCGGCAGGCTGATGCGCCGCCATGACGATACGGGAGTCGTCCTCATCCTCGACCCGCGAATCGTGACCAGGCAGTACGGCGCGGTGTTCCTGGAAAGCCTGCCTCGGACCATGCGCTCCATCGCCCCTGCCGCCGAGGTCCTTCGCTCTGTTGCGGCCTTTTTCGGGCAAAAAAAAGAGGAGGAAGACGATTCCGTCTCCTCCTCCGCTCAGGCGTGAATGGAAAGCTCTACGACTCTACCTTTGCCAGCACGTCGGCCGCCTTCAGGATGAGCTGCTCTTCCCCGCCGACCTTGATCGTGGTGCCGGCATACTTGTCGTAGATCACGCGGTCCTTCGCCTTGACCTTGATTGCCTCGTCTGTTCCGACCGCGATCACGATACCTTCCTGGGTCTTTTCCTGCGCGGTCTGGGGGATGAGGATCCCGCCCGCAGTCTTGGTTTCCATTTCCACCATTTTCACGAGAATGCGATCTCCGAGCGGCGTCACCTTCATATACAGTTGTCCTCCCTTGCGTTGTGCGTGTGTTCGCGTGAACTCACATTGAGTGCGAGTGATTTTAGGGCTAATATAGCCACACAGTCCCGCTCACGTCAAGGATATCTTTCCTCTTGCCATGAATGAGCCGACCGGATTACTTTATTAAGAGATGTTAACATCCGGCTGGGCCATCCATTTCGACAAAGGACTGAGATCCCTCGCCCGGCACAGGCCGGGTGACAGCGTCAAATCCCTCCAGAAGGCCCTGGAGTATTGTCCACCGTCACGGCCGCGAGACCTCTACCGAATCTGCTTTTTTCTGGGGATCGGGCTGCGCAGGCTCGGCTTCCCGCAGTCCGCCATCAAGAGCTGGATCTCGTGCCAGCGTTTGAACAAGAGAGGCCATACGCGCAAGATGCTCTCCCGGCTCACCAACTGCTACGGGATGGAGCGCCAGGACACGACAGAGCACGACGACTGGCAGGCTTTCTCGTCCATACAGATCGCCCGTTATCTGCTGGGCAAGAACAAGCGCACATTCTCCACGCCGGCTGAGCAGGACATGATCGGTGACCTCATACGGGACAGCTGGGACGCCCTGCTGCGCTCAGGCGCCCTCGAAGGCAAGTTCGGCTGTGACAAGCTGGAAGCGTTCCGAAACGTGAAGATCGTTTTCCCGAGCGTTGTGCGCAACGAACCGCACGTGAATGGCCCTGTCATCGCCGTCAACTTTCAGACACAGCGGAAAGTCAAGCCGCAGGATCGTTGCGTGTGCGGATCGGGACTCGCTTTTGTCATGTGCTGCGGCCGAACGCCTGGCAAGGAGGAGCTCTTGAGTGGTCTATTTTGATTCAATTTCCACGCGATATTGAAAATTCGTGTCATTTTGACCCTTTTAGTGGGTAATTCCTGGATAGCTCCCGGCTTACTTTTTAAAGCTTTACTCTATATATAGTTAGGAATAGCACTGCAAGAGACCTTGGCACGTTCTTTGCTTTTATAATGGCACGAGGTAAACATGAGCAGTGCAGTAATGTTGGAAAAGGATCGGAAAGTCTCCAGAGCAGATGAGAACATCCTTTCGCTGTACTTGAAAGAAATCAACAAGATCCCGCTATTGACCCGTGAAGAGGAAGAAAGATACGCGCGAAGGGCAGCCCGGAACGACAAGTCGGCCAAGGAGAGCCTGATCAGGGCGAACCTGCGGTTTGTGGTGAACGTTGCGAAGAAGTACCAGAATCAGGGACTTCCCCTCGCGGACCTCATCAGCGAAGGAAACATCGGGCTGATGAACGCAATCGAGCGCTTCGACGTGGAAAAAGGCTATCATTTCATTTCCTACGCGGTCTGGTGGATTCGTCAGGCCATTCTCAAGGCCATCTGCGAAAAGTCCCGGATGATCCGGCTGCCCCTGAACAGGGCCAATGAGCTGGTGCAGATCGAGAAGGTGCGCAAGGACCTCCAGGGCGAGCAGTTTCTCGCTTCGGAAACAGACATGATCGCCAAGAAGCTGGACCTCGACAGGGAGCACGTGTCCGACCTCATGAACATTTCCAGGGAGCTCATCTCCCTTGATACGCCGGTCTACTCCGAGAAAGATTCCTCGCTGCTCGGGGACTTTGTGGAAGACAAGAACCACACGACGCCCGACGACGTGGTGATCGCCAACTCACTGCAGCAGGACATCAACGGAGTCCTCACCTCCCTTTCCCAGAAGGAGTCCGAGATCATCCAGTATCGATTCGGGCTGAACGGAAAGCGCCCGATGTCTCTCAAAGAGATCGGAAGCATGTACAAGCTCACCAAGGAGAGGATCCGCCAGATCGAGAAGAAGGCCATCAAGAGACTGCAACACCCCTCCCGCAGCCATACGCTGCGGGCGTACATGTAGGAATCCCTTGTACAGGTGTGGAAAAGGCGCGGCAACGCGCCTTTTCCATTTTCCGGGCCCGCGTGGCGAAACGCGGCTGTTTGACACCCTCTCGATTACAAAACATACTCTCCCGCATACCGGTCCGGGGGATCTATGAAGGAAAAAGAATCCGGGCGCTTGAAAGCGACAATCGCAAAGCTCGAAGAAGAGGTTGCCCGCCTGAAAGGCGAAAACGGGAGCATCCGTCTGAGCGAGGAACGCTACCGTGCCTTGTTCGCCGCCCTGCCGGTCTCGCTCCAGGTCGTGGACCGGGACGGCGCGATCCTTGAAGTGAACCCTTTCCATCTCGCGCACATGGGGGGCGGCCGCACGACGCTGGCAGACTACCAGGGCCGGAATATCACGACGCGCAGGAGTGTCGTGGCGGCCGGTCTCGCCCCGGACTACAAAGCCGTGCTGGATGGGGTGCCCTTCGAGAAATCCGAAGTGCTGTATCCGGCCCTGTCGGGCGGGGGAAAGGGCTGGTTCAACGTGCGCGGAGTGCCCCTGAGAAAAGGGAGCGAGATCCTCGGGGCCATCTACATCCTGGAGGATGTCAGCGTGCTGAAAGGGGCCAAGGATGAGCTCATTCTCGCGAACGACAAGCTCAAGACGCAGATGGAGGAAATCAGGCAGCTCCATTCGGATTTACGTGAACAGGTGATTCGAGATCCTCTGACCGCTCTGCACAACCGCCGCTATTTGAACGAGACCCTTGACCGTGAGCTGGCCCGGGCGAGCCGCGAAATGTATCAGGTCGGCCTGGTGATGATCGACATTGACAACTTCAAGGAAATCAACGACACGTACGGGCACAATGCGGGCGACCTCGTGCTGAAGAACCTGGCACTCCAATTGACCCGGCAGACCCGGGCAAGCGATCTGGTGTGCCGGCTCGGCGGTGATGAGTTCCTGATAGTCCTGCTCAATGTGAAGGCCGCAAATGCCTTCAATCGGGCCGAGCAGTATCGAAATTCCTTTCAGGAATCCGCGGCGGTTTTCAACGGGTCGGAAATTCGGTCGACCCTTTCTCTGGGAATTGCCATGTTCCCGGAAAAAGGCGCGACCAGCCGCGAAGTCCTTGCCGCGGCGGATCGTGCATTGTACGAGTCGAAAAGGAAAGGGCGCAATCAAATCAGCGCATGAAAGCCCGCGGGGGCGTGCTCATGTCGATGGCTCCCGTGCGATCTTCTTCCAGGCATCCGCAAAGTCAGGGGTGAAATCCTTCTCTTCGGCCTGCAGGGTGAGGCATTCCTGAGGAATCTCGTCGAGAAAGGGTGAAGGGGAGGCCTCCACGGGCTTGCCCATGCGCCTGCGCGATGAGCAGCAGGAGAGGAACAGCCGCTTCTGCGCCCGGGTCAGAGCCACGTAGAACAGCCTGCGCTCCTCCTCGACGTTGGCATCACCCTCTGTCACGGACCTCACGTGGGGAATGATGTCCTTCTCGACACCGGCGACGAACACCACCGGAAACTCCAGTCCCTTGGCCGAGTGGATCGTCATCAGGTTGACCCGGCCACCGGTTTCCCTGGCGTCGAGGTCATCACGGCTTGCCAGGGACACGCGCGCCAGGTAGTCGAAAAGGGTGGGGTGCACGGCGTCGGGATCCTCCTCGAAATCGGCAAGCGACCCGGCAAGGGACTCGACGTTGGCGAACTTCCACCTCACCACGTCCTTGTCCTTTGCGTCCTTGTTTTCCACGAGAAGATAGCCCCAATAATCTATGGCCTCGACCAGGTCGCGAAGGGCCTGCGCCAGAGCGTTTCCCGCAAGGAATCGGGCACGATACTCCGTGACCAGCTCGATGAACTCAGCGGCGGCCGCGCGCGACTTTTCTTCCAGACCGAGCCCCGGCTGGGTGCCGAACGCGGCGATTGCGGAAAAAAGCGAGCAGTGGTGCGCGGCCGCGTACTCGGTGGCCCTCTCGAGAAGCTTCTTGCCGATTCCCCTTCGCGGCGTATTGATGATGCGGAGGAGGCTCGTGTCGTCGTCATGATTGGCGATCAGCTTGAGATAGGCGAGCATGTCGCGCACTTCCTGCCGTTCGAAGAAGCTCATGCCCCCGGACACGATGTAAGGGATGTTTTCATCTCGGAAGGCCTCCTCGATCGCCCGCGTGAGATGATTTGCCCGCAGCAGGACACCGAAATCCTGCAGCGTGAGAGATTCTCGAATCATGAGGGTGCGGATGCGCGAAACGATGTATTCCGCTTCCTCCTGCTCGCTGGGAGCATTGAAAAGCTCGATCAGCTCCCCTTCGGGGAGCCCTGTCCACAGCGCTTTCGGCTTGCGATTCGTGTTGCGCGAGATGACCGCGTTGGCCGCCTTGAGGATGGTTCGGGTGGACCTGTAATTCTGCTCCAGCTTGATCACGCGCACGCGTGGAAAATCACGCTCGAACCTGAGGATATTCTCGTAGCTCGCCCCGCGCCAGGAGTAGATGGACTGGTCGTCATCCCCGACCACGCAGACGTTCTCTTCCGGACCCACCAGGAGCTTCATCAAGTCATATTGGGCGGAGGAAGTGTCCTGGAATTCATCCACGAGGAGATAGCGGAACCTTTCGTGCATCTCAAGACGCACGTCGGGGTTCTTGTCCAGCAGCTCCAGCGGCAGCATGAGCAGGTCGTCGAAATCCACCGCATTGAAAAGTCGCAGGTTTTTCTGGTACTCCCGGAAGAGAGGCTTCAGGTGCTTTGTCTCCGTGCTCCACTTCGCTCTGCCCGTTTTCACCGAGGAGATGAATTGAGCGGCGGCCTGAAGATCGAATGATTCTCCCTTCAGGCCGATCTCCCGCGCCGTCTCGCGGATCAGGCTTGCCTGGTCCTGCGAGTCATAGATGCTGAAGTTGGCCCTGTAGCCCATGAGAGAAAAACGCTCCCTCAGCATCTGAGCGCCGAATGCGTGGAACGTACAGATCGTGAGCCGGACCAGCTTGCGGGGAATCAGGGCTTTCACGCGCTGCGACATCTCCTTCGCGGCCTTGTTGGTGAAGGTGACGGCGAGGATTGCCGATTGAGGGACCCCCTGGGAAAGCAGCCTGGCGATCCTGTAGGTGATCACCCGGGTCTTTCCCGAACCCGCGCCGGCTACAATGAGGAGCGGCCCATCTGTTGTGCCGACGGCCTCTGCTTGTTTGTCGTTGAGGATCGAAGGGAAATCGACTTTCAAGGCACTATTGGGCTTTTCGCGCTTCGAGAAACAGCGTAACGGTGCTGAAATTGTTTGACACGTCCCCTCCTGGTGCCCTACTATTGCTTTCATGCAATTGTTCTCGCCGTTCTGCCCGAGTTGCAGGGAGAATCTTGCGCGCAATGGAGATTCGTTTACCTGCTCCAAGTGCGGAAGGGTGTATCCGTTGAAGAGCGGTATGGTGGATTTCCTGACCTCCCTGCCTCTTTCCGATGTCCAGCAAGTCGTTCAAAACACCTTTGATGCTGTTGCTCCTTCCTATGACAATGCCATTGTAAGGCTCGTGGAGAGCCTGTCCTGCCCCTGGAGCACCTATACGGCCCATCTGGAAGCCTTCATGGCGAATGCCGGGGGCAAGGTGATCCTGGACGTGGGGTGCGGGACAGCCTTCCCCGTCGGATCCTTTATTCCCCAGACGTCGATCTACCTCGGCGTGGACATCTCTCTCGAGATGCTCGGCCACGCGAAGAGCCTGCTGGGGGAAAACCTCAACGCGGCCCTCTGGAACGTCGATGTCGAGCGGATCCCCCTTCCCGGACAGCTGCGTGGATCTCTGCCTCTGCCTCATGTCGTTCAACGTGTTCCCCAACCCTCACAAAGCTGCCACCGAGATCCACAGGGTGCTGAAGAAGGACGGGAGCGTCTACGGCACAGCCTTCCTGACCTCCCCGCCTGAAGAAATCCTGAGCGAAAGACCCATCCAGGACGGGCTCATCCGGGAGGTTCTTTCCGTGTTCGACCCCGCCCTCTGGGAGCTTTCCATCGAGACAGTGGGGGGCATTCTCTTTTTCCACGTTCAAAGAAGCGTCAAGACCTGAGCAGCCGCGCGTCCTCCCTCGGTGCGGTACTCGGCCCCATTTGTTCCGGTTACCTAGTCACGGTCACCTTGCGCAGCCCGCGCGGAGAATCAGGATCGAACCCTTTTGCAATGGCCAGGTGGAGTCCAAGGAGCTGGCCGGGAATCACGGCAAGAACGGGAGAGAGCCAGTCCGGCGCTCCTTCCGCGATCGGAAGCCTCGTGATCCCTTTTTCCAGTATGTCTTTGGAGTCACTGATCGCGATTACCTCTGATTGTCTTTCCAGAAGCACGCCGGCGAACTCCGTCATATGAGAGAGCAGCACGCCGCTTGTGGCGATCAGTATCACAGGAAAACCCGGTTCGAGCATGGCCATGGGGCCGTGAAGGAAATCTGCCGAGGAATACGGCTCTGCGGTGACGTAGGTAAGCTCCTTCAGCTTGAGCGCGATCTCCATGGAGATCCCATGGCAGAATCCGCGGCTGATGACCACGCAGCGCTGCATGTAGCGGTAGCGCTCCGCCCGGGCCGCGGCGGTGGAGCCGGAAAGAGCGAGCGTGCGCGCCGCGCGCTCCGGCAGCTCCTTGACGCACGCTGTGCGCGCGTCGTCTTTCTGCAGTACAGCGGAAAGAGCGGCCAGGACTGCCAGGGAGGAAGTGAAGGTCTTGGTGGCAGCCACCGCTTTTTCAGGTCCCGTCCTCAACAATAGCGCATGGTCCGCCTGGGCCGCCATCGGAGAGGCGCCGTCCGCGGTGACCACGGCCGTGAGCGCGCCCTGCCGTCGCGCGTCCGCCATCACCTCCACGATGTCCTCCGACTGTCCGGACTGGGAAATCCCCAGGACCATGACATTTCTGAGCCGGGGCGGCTTGTGGTAGAACGTGTAGAGGGAGGGGGTTGCCATCATGACGGGAAGCCCGTTGAATGCCTGGAAGAGGTACTTCGCGTACACCCCGGCATTGTCCGAGCTGCCGCGCGCCGCTATCATGACACTGGTGATGTCGCGTGCCCGCACGTCATGCGCCAGCAGCTCGAGCTCCCGCGCGCAGGACTCGACCGTCCTCGCGATTGCGTCGGGCTGCTCTCCGATTTCGCGCTCCAACACAGACTTGGATTCGCCATTCATGTTGCGCATAGTGCAGATTCGGCGCAGGGTTGTCAATTCTCACGCCTGCCGCTATAGTCGGTCCACAACAATGGCACATTCGGCGGTACTCTTCGATCTTGACGGCACTCTTCTGGACACCCTGGAGGACCTCGGGGACTCGATGAATGTCGTCCTGCATGCCCTCGGCTTTCCCGTTCACCGTATCGATGCGTATCGGTACTTCGTGGGAGACGGAGTCGAAAACCTTGTTCTTCGCTCCCTGCCGGAGACGGCGCGGACGAATGAGGCCCTGGTCCGCGAATCTGTCGCCAGGATGCGGGCGGAATACGCCGTACGCTGGAAAGACAAGACCCGGCTGTATGACGGCATTGCGGAGCTGCTGGACACGCTTTCGGCATGGGGGCTGAAGACGGCGATACTCTCCAACAAGCCCCACCCGGCGGTCCTTCAGGTCGTGGACCATTTCCTTGGGAAATGGCGGTTCGACGCGGCCCTGGGGGCCCGGCCCGGCGTTCCCATCAAGCCGGACCCGGGCGCGGCAGCCGAAGTGTGCCGGCTGCTGGACACCCCGCCGGAGTCGTTTCTCTACCTGGGGGACACCAACACGGATATGGTCACGGCAGGCTCAGCAGGCATGTTCGCTGTGGGGGTTCTCTGGGGCTTCCGCACGGAAGAGGAGCTGACTGCGTCCGGTGCAAGAGCCCTGATCCATCGGCCCCTCGAGGTGCTGGGCCTGCTCTAGCCCTCGATTCTCTATTGTGCCTTTATCTGCTGATCGATCAGCTTTGCCGTATCGGTGGAAGGATCCAGTTTATATCCCGCGTCAAGGGCAGCGCGCGCGGATGCCTTGTCTCCAAGACCCTTCTGGCTGTAGTAACTGAGGAGATAGGCCACCTGTGTCGCCTCGCCCGTCGGGAAGGCGGCAATGAATGGGGACAGAATGGCCAGCGCGTCCTTGAAATTGGAAGTATCGACCAGTACCTGCGACTTGAGAATGACGTAGCGCGCGTACCAGGCGGCATCCGGCGTGGGGGAAATCTGCTCCAGCGCGTGGTAGGCCCGGGCAGTCTGGCCATTGCCGTAGTACGCCGCGCCCATGAGGTAGGTGAACTCCGACTTGTCGGTCTCCGCGGAGGAATCCTTGATGGCCTCGTCGAGGACCTGGATGGCGTCCGTGAACTTCTTCTCATCCAGCAGGGCCTGCACCCGGCCGCGGGTCTCGTCATTCTCTTCCACCCACATCACAGACGCCTGTCCCTGCTCTCCGGCGCGCGCACGCCTCCGACCTGGCTGGCCTTGGACTTTTCCGTGGTCAATGATGCCAGCTTCTGCGATATGGTGCTGCCGATGCCGCCTGCCCCCGATTTTTCGGTTGCCCTGGCAAGGGCTGCCATGTCGTAGACGCCGTCCTTGAGGATCGTGATCTTGAACTTGCCCCTGAGGAGCTCGAGAGATCCGTTCTGGGAGATCCGCACGCTCGCATCAGCCGGCACCTTGTCGCCGATGGAGAGGGCCTTCCATACCTTCGCCGCCTGCAGCTCAGCGACACCGTCAAGGTAGCTGACGGAGAATGCCTGCGCACTTATCCCCGCCGTGAGCACAAGGGCGAAAACCGCCGCGAGAAGATATCGCTTGTTCATACTTCAATAATACCACGGGAAGACTGTCTTCACAAACAATGGTGCGAGAATTTCTAGTTGCGAAGCTCCGCGGCGGGCTCGCGCGGCACGGCCCGCAGGCCCACACGGGCCGAGTGCCTGATCACGACGAGCTCGGCCGACCTGCCGATACGCTCGTCCGTGAGCTGCCGGTGCAGATCGTCGATGGAGGAAATCGTCTTTCCGTCAAATTCGACCAGGAGGTCCCGCACCTGCAGCCCGGCGCGCTCCGCCGGGCTGTCCGGCTCCACGGAGATGATCAATACCCCGCTTTCAGCGCCCAGGCCCAGCACGTGGGCCGCGTGCGGAGGGACCTTCATGTTCTGGCCGCCGATTCCGAGCCATCCCCGCCGAATCCTGCCGTCGCGGATCAGCCGGGGTGCCACGTACTGCGCCGTGTTGATCGGCGTCGAAAAGCACAATCCCTGCGCGCCGAGGATGATCGCCGTATTCACCCCGATCACCTCGCCATGAGTGGTGACCAGCGGCCCTCCCGAGTTGCCTGGATTCAGCGCCGCGTCGGTCTGGATGACGTTGTCGATGAGCCGCCCTGACTGCGAGCGGAGCGACCTGCCCACCGCGCTCACCACTCCCGCCGTCACGGTGCACTGAAATCCCAGCGGATTGCCGATGGCAATCACCAGCTGGCCGACTCGTATGGACTCGGAATTGCCGAGCTGGGCCGTGGGAAGCCCCGATTCGTGCACGCGCACGACGGCGAGATCGGTATCGGGATCGTCACCGACCAGCTCCGCCTGGAACCTGCGGCCGTCGGTGAGGGTGGCTTCCACCCGGCTGGCGCCATGCACCACGTGACTGTTGGTCAGGATGAATCCGTCCGGAGCGAAGACGAACCCCGATCCGCTCCCGTTGCTCTCCCCGCGTCGGCCGTGGCCGCTCACCTGGATGTGCACGACAGCCGGGCTGGCCTTGTCCACCCCCTCAACGACCGCCTGCGAGTAGGCGTCCAGAAGCTCGATATCCGATTGAATTGGTCCGCTCATGACCTGTCAAAGATACGGCGCCGGCCCACTCGGGGCAACCGCGGGTGACGTGGCCGGGGCCTGCAAGTGTTGAACAGGCATGAGGCATCTGGCCGCGGCGCTGCTCGCCGCGCTGACCATATCGTGCGCCGCATTCGGCTCCGGAGCAAGCGAGGATGACTCATTTTCGTATCCCGGCATCGATACGGTTTCCGTCAATGCAGAATTCCTGAACGTGGAAGTGAGCGGGGACGAAGGATCCGACGTGTCGGTGAGCTCGGATCTGCCTTCCGATTCTCTGCTCGAGTCCAGGGGCTACAAGCTGCTGCATGAAGTGGAGGGCTCGCGGCTCAAAGTATGGCTGGAAAAAGACTGGCCTTTCGCCCGGTCCACGGAAGGGACGCTCCTGGTTCAGTGCCCCCGCGACATTCGGTTGAAAATGGAAACTGTGTCAGGCCGCATCACGGTGGAGAGAATGGAAAGCGGGAATTGCGCTCTGCGCACGGTGTCCGGTGGGATCCGCTTGAGGGACATCCGCGGTGCGCTGAGCGCGGCAAGCGTTTCCGGGAGGATTTCACTGGATGCGGCCGAGGGAAGGGTGACCGTGAAGACGGTTTCCGGTGCCATCCAGGGCCACGCGCTCCTTATTGAGGAAGATTCCTCGTTTTCCACGATTTCCGGGAACATCGACATCCGACTGGATACGCCGCTGGAGCGCCTCCGGTTCGACCTTCGCTCCCTTTCGGGAAGGATCGTGGTCGGCACCGTCAGAGCGGAAAGGGGTCTGCGGATGGGGATGACCGGGGCGCTGGTGCGCGGTCAGAGCGTTTCGGGAGCCCTGATCTTCAAGTAAAGCCCGGCCTATGTCAGGGGATCTCGGAAGAGCTCCACCGGGCGGCCCGCGAGCTGGCCTATCTTCACGTTCCTCAGCTTGTCTTCTCTCTCCCGCCAGGCAACGTGCTCGGCGGCCTGCGCCCGCGGCACGTCGAGCCGAAGATTGCCGGTCGAGCCCGTGGACCTCTTCTTTGCAATCGCCTCGACCGGGTCCCGCGTGCCCAGGTCCTGCAGGCTGCGGCCGATCTCCTGATACGCATCCCTGAACGGCATGCCGTCGGAAACGAGCTCCAGCGCCCTGTCGGTGGCGAATATCTCCGGCGTGAACGCGGCGCGCAGACGGTCCTGGTTCACGACGAGCCTGTCGATGGTCAGGTCCATGATCCGCACGCAGCCCAGACCCGACTCGCAGCCCCTGAAAAAAGGACCCTTTGTTTCCTGGAAGTCCCTGTTGTACCCGGTGGGGAGAGACCGGATGATGCCCTTGATCTGCCAGGACGTCCGCAGAGATACCCGCGCTTTTTGCCCGGACGAGCTCCAGCCCATCCGGATTCCTCTTCTGCGGCATCATGCTGGATCCCGTGCACAACTCCTCGGGAAGGGTGAAATATCCGAACTCCGGGAGAGAGAAGAGGATGAGGTCCTGGGCCATCTTGGAGAGAGTAAGGGCCGCCTGTTCGACCGCCTCCAGCGCGATGGACTCGAATTTGCCCCTGCTGTTGTTCGCATAGAGCACGTTGTTCTGGACCCGGGAAAAGCCGAGTAGGTCCGCTACCATCTCCCTGTCAGCGGGGAGGGGTGAGCCGTAGCTGGCTGCCGAGCCGAGGGGACAGCAGTCGAGCAGGGAAAAAGCATTCCGGGCGAGCGCCGCGTCGTCCAGGAGCTCTTCCGCAAACGCCCCTGCCCACAGGCCCACGGAAGAAGGCATGGCAAGCTGCGTGTGCGTTCTCCCCGGCATGGGCACGCGCGCATGCGCTTCGGCGAAATCGAGCAGCCGCGCAGATCAGGTCCAGGCAGGCTTTCTGGAACGAGAAAAGGAATCCCCTGCTCCAGAGCCGAAGCGCGGTGAGCACCTGGTCGTTTCGCGACCTGCCGGTGTGGATCCGCTTGCCCGTGTCTCCCAGTGCGCGCACGAGGTGATTCTCGATCGCGGTATGCACGTCCTCGTCCGACCGACTGATGAAGAATTTACCCCTTTCGTTCAGCTCGATGATGCCGGCCAGCTCCTTGACCAGTGAATCTGCTTCCGCCCGGGAAAGTATGCCGATGGAAGAGAGCATCCTCGCATGGGCCATGCTGGACACGCAGTCCGCGTTCACGAGCCTCGCATCCAGCACGGGGTCGCTGCCGACCGTGAAAGCTTCCATCAGTGCATCGAGGCTGTAGGTCTTTTCCCAGAGCTTGGCCATAGAAGGCAATACTAGGCGTCGGGTTCCGCTCTGTCAATCAATTCGTCGGACTCTTCCGCGGCGCTGAACTTCGGATTGTTGCCCGCAATCACGACCGTTATCTCCCCGCGCACCTTCACGTCCTTGAACCGGACGGCGAGCTCGCTCAGGGTGCCCCGATGGGTCTTTTCGAACTGCTTGGTCATCTCGATGCACACGGCGGCGCGGCGGTCGCCCAGCACGTCACGGGCGTCCTCGAGAAGCTTCTGCACGCGGAACGGTGACTCGTAGAAGACAAGGGTATGGGGAAGATCCTTCTCCATGGCGAGATACCGCCTGCGCACGCCCGGTTTCCTGGGCGGGAAACCCTTGAACGTGAAGCTGGAAGTGGGAAGCCCCGACGCGAGCAGCGCCGGCTCGATGGCCCCGGCCCCGGGGAGCACCTCGACGGTGTATCCCTCTTCGAGGGCCCGGGAGATCACCCGGTAGCCCGCGTCGCTGATGCCGGGGTAGCCCGCGTCGGAGCAGATGCCGACGGACAGCCCGCTCTTGAGAAAGCCGATAATCCTGGCGCCGGCCTGCGCTTCGTTCTGCTCGCGATAGGAGATGATGGTTTCCGGGCTGTGAATTCCATGTTTTTCGAAAAGGATCCGGGTGTGGCGGGTGTCCTCGCACGCCAGCACGTGCAGCTCTCCCAGCACCCGTATGGCCCGCAGGGTCATGTCCTCCAGGTTCCCGATAGGCGTTGCGATGATGAAGAGCTTCGTCATGGGATTTGTCCCTGGAAGTATAGCCTTTTTTGCTTGATTCGGGCAGAGCAGCGGCAGTATGTTTGGATCAGTTCTGTTCCTGCGCGCGCGCGTTGCGCGGGCGCGGAAGCGACTGGCGTTTGAAGATGGGCACACCATCGGGGAGCTTCTGCGGGTACGGCGTCGTACGCCTGGGCGCCTGCCGCGAATCGCTTCGCCTGGGGATTCCCCCGGAGGTCAGCCTATGCGCGCCAGCCCTCTTGCAGACTACCTGAAAACACACACCGCACCGGATCCTGGTGCAGTGGCCTACGTCGCCGCACTTCAGTCGGTCGCGCAATGCTCTCCCGAGATCGCGCGGTCCATCGTGTCCGAGCTGGAGAAGCAGCGCTCCAGCATCAAGCTCATTGCCAGTGAGAACTACTCATCCCTTGCGGTCCAGCTCGCAATGGGCAATCTCCTTACCGACAAGTACGCGGAAGGCTATCCGCGGCACAGGTTCTACGCCGGCAACGACAATGTCGACGACATCGAGGAGAGGGCCCAGGCGGAAGCGCGCGCACTTTTCGGCGCAGAGTATGCCAACGTGCAGGCGCACTGCGGGGCGGACGCCAACCTCATGGCCTACTGGGCAATCCTCACGACCAGGGTCGAGGAGCCCGCGCTGAAGGCATTCGGGGAAACGAACCTGTACAAGCTTGACGACGCGCAATGGATGGAGCTTCGCACCGCGCTCGGCAACCAGCGCCTCCTCGGCCTCAACTATTATTCAGGCGGTCACCTGACGCACGGGTACCGCTACAACCTTTCCGCCCGCATGTTCGATATTCACTCCTATTCGGTGAGAAAGGACACGTTCCTCATCGACTACGACGACATCGAACAGAAGGCACGCGAGGTCCGGCCGCTCATTCTCCTTGCCGGCTACTCGGCCTACCCTCGAAAAATCGACTTCCGCAGAATGCGGTCCATCGCTGACTCGGTGGGCGCCGTGCTCATGGTGGATATGGCGCATTTTGCCGGCCTCGTTGCCGGCGGCGTTTTCACCGGGGACTACAGCCCGTTTCCCCACGCGCAGGTCGTGACGACGACCACGCACAAGACCCTGCGGGGCCCCCGGGCCGGCATGGTCCTCTCAACAAGGGAGTTCGCCGATGCCCTGGACAAATCCTGCCCGCTGATGATGGGAGGTCCTCTCCCTCACGTCGTGGCGGCCAAGGCTGTGGCGTTGTGTGAAGCCAGTTCCGAGGAGTTCAGGACTTATGCGCATGGGATTGTCGAAAATGCCCGGGCGATGGCGGAAGCCTGCATGGCGGAGGGCCTGGAGGTCGTCACCGGCGGCACGGACAACCACCTGTTCCTGGTAAACGTCTCTTCGCTCGGATTGACCGGCAGGCAGGCAGAAGGCGCCCTTCATGATTGCGGCATCACGCTCAACCGCAATTCTCTCCCGTTCGACAGGAACGGGCCCTGGTACACGAGCGGCCTGCGCATCGGCACCCCCGCGGTGACGACCCTGGGTATGAAGCCTGATCACATGAGGGAAATTGCGTCGGTGATAGGCCTCGTTCTCAAGGCCACACGGCCGCAGAATGCCGCGGATGGCGCGCCGAGCAAGGCGAAGTACGAGGTGAGCGCGGAAGCCGGGTCGGAAGCACGGCAGAGGGTCAAGGCTCTCCTGGACCAGTTCCCCGTGTATCCCGAGCTTGACCTTGGCTTCCTGAAGAAGGCGTTCTGCGCGTGAGTGCGCCCGCGGGAATGACCCGGCCTTTCCTCTAGAACGTGAAGCGGACCGCGGCGTACACCATGCCCGCGCTGGCCGGGCAGAACACGACTTTGTGCCCTCGCTTCAACAGACCTTCGTTCAGCGCCATGTAAATTCCCATGGGGATGCTGGCGGAGACGATATTGCCGAAAGCGGGGAAGACCTTGGCAAACATCTTTTCAGCGGGGAGCGAGTGCAGCTTGCTCGCGGTCAGGTACGCGGCGTCCGATGCAGCGTGGGGGAAGTAGATATCCGGTTCGTTCCAGTCAGGCACCAGCTCTTTTACTACGGGCGCCAGGTACTTGTTCGCCGCGTCGAACAAGTCCTTGCCGTACGATACGAAGTTGTTGATCCCGTTCTTCCCCAGCCGCTTGGAGGGCTCGACGAAGTTTTCATATCCGTCCAGCGGGATGGTGCACAGGTCGGCGAGCGCGGGAATCGACTTGTAGACGAACTTCCATTCCCGGTCCGAGGGGCTGACGATCGTTGCCGTGGCCGCCTCCCCGATGGTGTAGGTCGGGAACGTATACTCGATCTGGCGAAGGTGCTCGATCTTGAAATTGTCCGGATACCCGTGATAGATGTTGAACTCGCCGTTCAGGATCATGATGTGCTTGTAGCGGCCGCTCTTGAAGAACTCGTAGGAGATCTCCAGCGCGCGTATCCAGCTCATGCAGGCGTCCACGATATCAAAGCAGGAACAGGTCATGTGCATGTGCTGCGCGTAAAAATAGGCATTGGCAGGCTCCAGAAATCCTTTTCCCACTCCACAGTAGATGAGCAGGTCAATGTCGCCCGCGCTCAGCTCGGCCTTTTCCAGGGCTTCCTTCATCGCGCCAATGATGAAATCACTGGCCTTTTCTTTTTTCGTTTCGTCCCGCGTGTAACGGACTTCGGACCCCGCCATCGTAAAGAGCCCGCGCACCATCCGCTGATAGGTCTTCAGAAGGATGGGCGAGACGCCGTTGCTGTGATCCTCCAACAGCTGCAGGATATCGGCATTCGTCACTTTGCGTGACGGCACCTTGACACCAACTGAATCGATTCTCATGTTCACCCCGCGAAATTCAAATTTGTTGTTGGGGAGTTGAACTCCCCGGCACATTGCTGTACCAATGCATCGCTCGACGCAGGAATAATTATTATATGAGTATACCCCTTTCAATCGCAATTGCATAGTATTGGAGCC
Organism: uncultured Spirochaetota bacterium; assembly: GCA_963734545.1. Taxonomy (GTDB): domain Bacteria; phylum Spirochaetota; class Spirochaetia; order SZUA-6; family Fen-1364; genus Fen-1364. Next base: position 483,760 of record CAVTHO010000007.1, read on the forward strand.
ACAATGCGGATCACCGTGATAGCAATCGGTTCCCAGGGAGACGTGCAGCCATTCGCCGCATTGGGCGCGGGCCTGGCAAAGGCGGGTTTCAAGGTGAGGCTGGCCAGCCACGAGACGTTTCGCGCGCTCGCACAGGCAGGCGGCCTCGAGTTCGCTCCCATTACCGGCAATCCGCGCGACATCGTGCAGGGCGAGCAGGGGCAGGCATGGCTTCAATCCACGGACAACTACCTCCTATTCCTGAGACAGACCTCACGGATCGCGAGAGGCATGATCGGAAAGCTGTCCAGTGACATGCTGGAGGGGAGCAGGGGAAGCGACGCGCTGATCTACAGCCTCCCTCTGGCAGTCTCGGGGTACTCGACAGCCGAGGTACTCGGGATTCCCGGGATTCCCGCCTCCCTCTATCCCCTGCACCCGACCCGCGCATTTCCATCCATCATGACTCCCACGCTTCCGCTCAATTGGGGCCCCCTCAACAGGTTGAGCGGAGCGGGCGTGGCAGAGCTCTTCTGGCTGATAGTCAGACCTCTCCTGGCTACCGAAGCAAGGGCCGGGTCAGGTCTCGGCCGTCTGCCCTGCCGCATACCTCTCAAGGCCTGGGAAAAGCGCGGCCACCCCTTCCTCTACGGATACAGCCCCTCGGTCATTCCCCGGCCGGCAGATTGGGGCGAATCGGAAGTGGTCTGCGGCTACTGGTTCAGCGAGCGGCATGACGAATGGGAGCCCCCGGCAGACCTTCTGAAATTCATCGAATCCGGACCGGCGCCCCTGTACGTCGGTTTCGGAAGCATGGCGAGCGGGGACTCGACGCTGCTGACCCGGTCCGTGCTGGAAGCGCTGAAGAGAACCGGCCAGCGCGCCATCTTTTCGTCGGGGTGGGGCGGGCTGAAGACGGAGCGCCTTCCCGCCAATGTATTTCCGGTAGGTCACATTCCGCATGATTGGCTTTTCCCGCGGGTCTCAATGGCAGTGCATCACGGCGGGGCGGGGACAACTGCCGCGGTGCTTCGCGCCGGAATCCCCTCCATAATCGTTCCCTTTTTTGCCGATCAGTTCTTCTGGGGCAAGCTCGTGCAATCACGCGGCCTGGGCGCTTCGCCCCTCCCGCACAAGAAGCTGTCCGCGGACGCGCTCGAAGAGCGGATTCGTGCAGTGCTGACTGCTGATGGGATGCGGCAGCGCTGCGCAGAGATGGCTCGCAGGATTTCGGCTGAAGACGGGATCGCCACCGCGGTCGCGGCCGTGGAGAGCTATTTCCGCAGCACCATTTTCAAAACTACCCACTGACGAAGCCTGCCCGGGGCCATGGGCGCCACGTGTCCCCAGAAGCGCGAATCCCAGCCGACAGTGTACCGGGTTCTCGCTCGTCTCGCCGTAAGAGCTTTTTCAACCACCAAGGCCACCCGGCCGGCAGGGATTCCGTTCGCGGAAGCGTGGTCGGTGTAGCGTTGGAATGATTCCGCGGATGCGCGATACCGGTCCCATTTTTCCGCATTGAGGTCTCCGGCCGTGTCCATTGCAGTGCTCTTGGACTTGCTCCAGATCGGGGTCGCAATATTGCCGGGCTCGATGATCGAAACCGATACGCCGGAAGACCGGATCTCCATGCCGAGGGATTCCGCAAGGGCCTCCAGGGCGAACTTTGCGGCCGAATATGCCCCGACAAAGGGAAGGGCCAGCCTGCCGAGGATGGAGCCCATGATGACGATCCGGCCGCGCCCTGCGCGGAGCATGGGAAGGAACGCCTGGGTCACGGCGATCTGCCCGATGACGTTCACGTCGAACTGCTTCCTGAGCGCCTCAGCGGGAAGCATCTCGAGGGGTCCTGCCACCGCGATTCCCGCATTGTTGACCAGGCCGTGGAGCCCTCCGGCGTCCAGGCTGCGTGACACGGTTCGCGCTGCCTCGGCGATCGAGCCGCTGTCTGTCACATCGATCAGGACAGGAGTGAGGGCGCCCGACGCTTCAGCTTTCAGCCGTTCGCCGTCTTCGTTCCTGCGCACTCCGGCAAAAACGCGGAAGCCGCTGGATGCGAGCCTGAGCGCGCATTCTTTTCCAATGCCGGATGATGCGCCGGTGACGAGGACTGCTTTGCTGTTCTGCATAGGCTACTATAAGTAGTCCAAAATCCTGGCAACTGTACAGGACCCGGCACGCGCAGGGGTCAGTACGTGTACACCACACCCAGGCTCAGGTAGTTGTTCAGTGCGTTTGATGAGCTCAAGTCGACGTTCAAGACGTACTGGAAAGTGTAACCGAGGCTCACCTGGACATGCCCTATCGGGGTGTCCAGATTGAGCTTTGCATCGACTCCCGCCTGGATGGATTTTTCCAGCCTCGACTGTGTCAGAAACCGGGTATAGCCCAGACCCGGGGGAAGCGGAAAGCCCGGCTTGAAAGTGGCGTCGCCGCCTACGTACCCGTCGTCAAAGATTGTTCCGTTGCCACCTGCCCGGAATGCCTTCGGACCCGTTGCCATGCAATGTCAGGCGTCCAAAAACATTGAGATCCAGGTAGGTGACAGGCCGGAGCAGCGCGCTCACTTCAAATCTTGCCGAGTCCGGTTGAATGGAGGGGCCAATGTTCTGCCCGCCATTGGTATAGTTGAGGTAGTTTGGGTCGGTCGGGTTGGAGGTGTCGCCTTTGTGCGAGTACGTGTACGGCGTGACCAGGAGAATATTCGCGCTCAATCTGGTGAGAAAGGGCAGATTCGGTGTCCAGGAAACGCCGGCCTGGAATGACAGAATAAGCATCGTGTTGAAGCGAAGTCTCAACAGATCGTTGAAGCTGGCATCGTCGAAGTAGAGCACGAAATCCGTCTTGATGGCACCGGGAAACTTGATCCCTCCCGATATTCCTATGAATGAATTGTCAGAATAGCCGCCCATTCCCTGGGCATAAAACGAGATCACGGGAAGAAGGTAGAGCGGCTCGAACCTCGGGCCCCAGATGACGGATTCGAAGACACCCAGCGTAAGCCAGTCTGTTGGATAGAGCTCCAGCCCGTTGAGAGCCATGAACTTGGTCGGCTGGTCGCTTCTGCCGCCGTCGTTGTTGGTTCCCGAGATCTCCATGAGAGCCATCGTCACCGTGTAGGAACCCTGCTGCAGGGTCAGGGAAAAATGCCCCGATTGCGGCGAGGATGGGCTCAGGATCGCATTGTCGCCCCAGAACGGGCCAAAAGAGCTGCGCAGAACGCCGGCCTGAAAATAGGTGGACTCGTTGCCGAGCGCTGTGCCGGCCACCATGCTCATCCGGGGCGTCAGGCCTGTTGATCCAATCGGACTCACGGAGCCATCGTCCACGAAGTCCACGTCGGTGCGCCCGAACTCCGGCAGCATGGAGTTGCCTGATCCCTGCAAGGCCATGATCCCGGTTATCGTCGAATAGGAGATGGAAGGAACCAGGCTGCCCTGCATCGAGCCCTCGACGCCTACCTGCGCATAGCCCCCGCTCATGTCCGTCCGTCCAAGGCTGCTGATCACCGCGTGGAGGTGGTTGCCTTCTCCCATCTGCCCCAGGTACATGCGCGCCAGCTCTTGATCGGCCTCGTTTCCCCGTTCAACAACGCCATTGAGGACTTTCTTCACCAGTTGCAGCGGGTAGGGCCGCAGCGGGGGCAGGCTGCCTATCAGGCCGCGATTCTGCCAGAGCTCGAGATCCGTGTAGAGTCGGTCGTTCGGGTTTGCAACGATTTGACCGAAGCTTGGAGCAACACTCAGGGCAAGCAACACGAATAACAGATATCTCAGTTTGAATACTTTCATTGTGTGTTCAGTAGTATAGCACTTCATGCCAATGTACTCAAAGACCATCACGTAGCTATTGATTATTTGCCGTGCCGGTGTATAATGTTCATAGATTGAACACCTTGGATACGGCAGATCACGAATATGCTCTCCTGGAGAGCATCTATCGCCACAAAGAGACAAGGCCCGTCAGGCAGCGGGATCTGGCAAGAATCGTCGGCATATCCCTCGGAATGACCAACGTCATTCTCCGCAAGCTCGCCCAGAAGGGGTGGGTGATCGTCCGCAGGATCAACAGCAGGAACATACAGTACGCCGTCACGCCGGCAGGGATTGATGAGATCAGCAGGCGAAGTTACAAGTTCTTCAAGAAGACGATCCGAAACGTCGTCTACTACAAGGATGCGCTGGAACGGTTCCTCCTGAGCGCCAAGGCCAGGAATTTCCAGAGCGATAGTTCTCGTGGGCAAGAGTGATTTCGATTTTGTTCTCGCGTTCCTCTGTCAGAAACACAAGCTGGAGTTTACGCAGTCCGAGACGGGCGACTGCGCGGAAGGTGCACTGCTCGCATACGCGGAGGACATAGAGTACGCGCCGCCGGAAAACGACGCGGCAGCGCGTCCGGAGGGAGTGTACCTTCACGACATACTGATCGGTCTCTGAGCAGCTCGTTTCGGCGGCGTTCAGGAGTCCCCTCAGGTTTCAGCACGCATCCGGGTCCCGCGAAATTGCGCGGGGGACCCCGCGCGCCCGAAATCCATCTGCACACGGAGAAAGATGTATCCAGTAGTCATACTCTGCGGCGGGCTGGCAACCCGCCTGCGTCCGCTCACAACGAACATACCCAAGTCACTCATCGACGTGGCCGGAAGGCCCTTCATCGAGCACCAGCTCGCCCACCTGCACGGGCAGGGGGTGCGCCGGGTGATTCTCTGCGTGGGCCACGGCGGGGAGCTGATCCAGGAGAGAATAGGGGAGGGCGGGCGCTTCGGCATGCAGATACAATACGTGTCCGACGGGCCGCGCCTGATGGGAACAGGCGGCGCGCTGAAGGCTGCCGCGCCTCTTCTTGACGGACCATTCTTTGTGCTGTACGGAGACTCCTATCTATCTGTAGACTACGCGGCCGTTGCGGACTCTTTCGATCAGGCGGGAACGCTCGGCTTGATGACCGTGTACCGCAACGAGGGAAAGTGGGACACGAGCAACGTCGTCTATGAACAGGGACGGATTCTTGTGTACGATAAAAAGAATCCCGTGCCCGCGATGCGCCACATAGATTACGGGCTTTGCATGTTGAAGACAGAGGCACTGGACCGGGTTCCGCCCGACCAACCCTACGATCTCGCACTGTTGTACGGCAGGCTGGTGACAGAGGGTCAGCTTGCCGGCTTCGAGGTTTTCCAGAGGTTCTACGAGATCGGCACGATCGAGGGACTGACCGAGACCAGAGAGATGTTTGCAAAAATGAAAGGCGGGAAAATGGACACCTACACGACGACTCACCTGCAAGAGGCATCCCGGATCATCCCCCTCATCGACACCGAAAAGATAGAGACGATTGTGCGGATGATTGCCGAACTGCGCACCCGTGGGGGACGTCTCTTTTTCTCGGCGTGGGAGGAAGCGCGGCAAACGCATCCCACGCGGTGAATGATTTCCGGAAGCTCGCCAATATCGAATCGTATTCCCCGACGGACAATGTTTCGGAGCTCACGGCTCGAACGAACGACGAGGGATGGGAAACGGCGCTGGCCGGGTGGCTCAAGGGGAGCCGGCTCACGAAGAATGACATGCTTTTCGTGCTTTCCGTGGGGGGCGGAAGCCTGGAGCCTTCCGTCAGCCCCAACCTCGTGCGCGCCATCCAATTCGGGAAAGAAGTCGGGGCCAGGGTGGTCGGCGTGGTCGGCAGGGACGGCGGCTATACCGCGCAAGTGGCAGACTGCGCGGTGATCGTGCCGACGGTGAACCCCAAGACAGTGACGCCGCACTCCGAAGCATTCCAGGCAGTCATCTGGCACCTCATCGTTTCACACCCCGCCCTCCAGGCGAACAGCACGAAGTGGGAGTCGGTACGATAGGGGACAGGAGCGCAGTCTTTTTCGACCGGGACGGCGTGCTCAACGAGGCGATTGTCCGGGACGGAAAGCCCTATCCGCCGGGCAATCTGGCCGAGGTGAAGCTCGTCGAGGGAGCGATCGAGGGGTGTCGTCTCCTCAAGAGCGCGGGCTTTCTGCTCATCGGCGTGACGAACCAGCCGGATGTCGCGCGGGGAACCGCGCCCAAAGAACAAGTCGAAGGGATAAACGATCATATCCGCGCGCGCGTCGGGCTGGATGAATTCCGCGTCTGTTATCATGACGATGCAGATCAGTGCTCCTGTCGAAAGCCGAAACCGGGCCTGCTTCTCGATGCCGCGAAAGACTGGGGCATCGACCTTGGCAGCAGCTTCATGGTGGGGGACAGGTGGAGGGATGTGCAGGCCGGCGCACGCGCGGGGTGCAGGACGGTGTTCCTGGACCGGGGGTACAAGGAAAATCTTCGGGACACGCCAGACGCGACAGTGTCTTGTTTTGAAGACGCAGTCTCCTGGATTCTCGAAAGGAGAGGGAAATGACGGGGGAAGCAATCGGGAAGTTGAAAACGAAAATCTTTGCAGATGGCGCGGACAAAGAGGCCATTCTGGCGCTTTATGGAAAGCCATACATCAAGGGCTTCACCACCAACCCGACGCTGATGCGCAAGGCAGGCATCTCAAACTACAAGGAGTTCGCTCTCGATATCCTCAAGGAAATTCCCGACAGACCCTTCTCTTTCGAGGTTTTCGCGGATGAAATGCCCGAGATGGAGAGACAGGCGCTCACGATCGCCCAGTGGGGAAAGAACGTCTACGTGAAAATCCCCATCACAAACACGCGGGGGGAGTCCACGAAGGAGCTCATCCAGAAGCTCTCCGCCAAAGGGCTCCGGCTCAACATTACTGCCATCACAACGCTCGCGCAGGTGCGCAATATCCTCACCTGCTTCTCCGGCAGCCCATCCAGCTACATATCCATTTTCGCAGGGCGGATCGCCGACACGGGCGTGGATCCGTACGAGCTCATGAAAGAAGCGGTGCAGCTCCTCAAGCCGTATCCGAATCTCGAGCTCATATGGGCAAGCCCGCGCGAGCTTTTGAACGTTTTCCACGCGGAAAAGATCGGATGCCACATCATCACGGTCACGCCTGACATTCTGAAAAAGCTGGACCTCGTGGGAAAAGACCTGACCGATTATTCACTGGATACGGTCAAGATGTTCTACGAGGACGGCCGCAAGTCGGGTTTCGCGCTGTGAGATGTCTCGTCACAGGCGGTGCCGGGTTTATCGGCAGCTCCCTTGTCGACCGGCTCCTGGCGCAAGGTGAAGAGGTCGTCTGCTTCGACAATTTCGACACGGGTCTTGCCGAGTTTCTCTCCGGCGCGCAGGGACACGGGAAATTCACCCTGGTGAAGGGCGACACCCTCGACATTTCGGCCCTGAAGGACGCCATGAAGGGCTGTGACATCGTCTTTCACCTGGCCGCGAATGCGGATGTCCGGTTCGGCTCCCAGCATCCCCGGAAAGATCTCGAGCAGAATACGATCGCCACGTACAATGTCCTGTCCTGCATGAAAGAGACAGGAGTCCGAAGGATCGCATTTTCCTCCACCGGGTCCGTGTACGGAGAAGCAGCGATCATCCCCACACCTGAAGATGCGCCTTTCCCGGTGCAAACATCCCTCTACGGCGCATCAAAGCTCGCCTGCGAGGGGCTGATCGCTGCTTTCTGCGAGGCATACGACTTCCAGGCCTGGATCTTCAGGTTCGTATCGATCCTCGGGGAAAGATACACCCACGGGCATGTGTTCGATTTCTACCGCCAGCTCTCTGACGGCTCCGGCAGGCTGGCTGTGCTCGGCGATGGCACGCAGAAGAAATCCTATCTCTACATACAGGATTGCATGGATGCAATCCTGCTGGCCATCGAGAAGGCTCGGGCAAAGGTCAGTATCTTCAATCTGGGGACGGACGAATACGTCGAGGTAAAAGATTCCATCCGGATCATCACGGAAGAGCTGGGAGTACAGCCGAAGCTCTCCTTCAGCGGCGGGTCCCGGGGATGGATCGGTGACAATCCATTCATCTTTCTGGCATGTGCCAGGATACGGGCGCTGGGGTGGGCCCCGAAAGTGACGATCAGGGAAGGCATCGTGCGTACCGTTCGATTTCTCAAGGCAAACGACTGGGTTTTTGCCGCGCGGGGGACTCCCTGATGGTCATGACGCGAAGTCCCCTCCGCATCACCCTCGGCGGCGGAGGAACCGACCTGCCCTCATACTACCGCGAACACGGCGGATTCCTGGTTGCGGGGGCAATCGACAAGTACGTGTTTGTCACCGTCAATCGCCCGTTCTACCCCGGCATATTCATCAAGTATTCGAAGATGGAACAGGTGGAGCGGATGGAAGAGATCCAGCACCCGATAATCCGCGAATCGCTCAAAGCGCTGGGGTTCGAGAATCCTCAAATCGAAATCAGCACCTTTGCCGATATTCCCGCGGGAACGGGCCTGGGTTCCTCCGGCAGCTTCACCACAGCCCTGCTCCGCGCTCTCAGCGCCCACAAGATGCAGCCCATGCTTCCCAGCCATCTGGCCCGGCTTGCCTGCGAAATCGAGATCGAACGGCTGAAAGAGCCGATCGGCAAACAGGACCAGTACATAGCCGCCTACGGGGGAATAACCTGCTTCACATTCAATTCCGACAACAGCGTCCACGCGTCTCCCCTCCGCCTGGACAGTGAGACCCTGTTCGATCTGGAGGACAACCTCCTGCTTTTCTTCACCGGCATCTCCCGCAGCGCGGGCAGCGTGCTGAAGGACCAGGATCAGCGGACAAAGCTCGCGGACGACCAGATGATCGCGAACCTGCACTACGTGAAAGACCTGGGAATACGAAGCAAGCAGGCTTTGGAGGACGGCAAACCCCGCATCGTGGGAGAGCTCATGCACGAGCACTGGCTGAACAAGAAGAAGCGCTCAGAGGGCATGAGCAATCCCCAGATCGACGAATGGTACGAGCTGGGCAGGAAGAACGGCGCGCTCGGCGGGAAGCTGGTCGGGGCCGGCGGCGGCGGATTTCTCATGTTCTACACGGAAGATCCGTCCCGGCTTCGGCGGGCTATGACGAACGCGGGACTTTCCGAGGTGCGCTTCCGGTTCGACTTCGAAGGAACAAAGGTGATCCTGTGAGCTCGATTGCAATCATCGGCACCGGCTACGTGGGGCTCGTGAGCGGGGCCTGCCTGGCTGACTTCGGCAACCAGGTCACCTGCGTGGACAGCGATCAACACAAGATCGAACGGCTGAAGGCGGGAGAGATCCCCATATTCGAGCCGGGCCTGGACCTGGTGGTGGCGCGGAACGCCGCGGCCGGCCGGTTGATGTTCACCACGGATCACGCGGCTGCCGTGCAGGCCAATGACGTCGTCTTCATTGCGGTGGGGACACCGCCCGCGGACGATGGAAGCGCAGACCTCCGGCACGTCGAAGAGGCCGCCCGCGCAATCGCGCGCGCGCTCAACGGATACAAGGTGATCGTGGACAAGAGCACCGTGCCGGTCGGTACGGGGCGCAAGGTGTCGGCGTGGATCGCGGAGGAGCTTGCCGCCCGAGGCGCTTCCTTCGAGTTCGATGTCGTGTCCAATCCCGAGTTCCTGCGGGAGGGCTCTGCCGTGCAGGACTTCACCCACCCTGATCGGGTGGTGATCGGGTCGGACCGGCCCCGCGCGCGGGAGGCAATGAAGGAAGTCTACCGCGCCCTGTTCCTGAATGAGACACCCTACATCGAAACCGGCCTGGAAACGGCGGAGATGATCAAGTACGCGTCGAACGCGTTTCTCGCCGTGAAGATCACGTTCATCAACGAGGTAGCGAACCTCTGCGAGGCCGTGGGCGCGAATGTACAGGATGTCGCGCGCGCCATGGGCAAGGACGGTCGGATAGGCTCAAAGTACCTGCATGCGGGGCCCGGCTACGGCGGCTCCTGTTTTCCAAAGGACACCCGGGCCATGGCACGCACGGGGCGTGACTACGGGGCGCCCCTCAGCGTCGTGGAGACGACCATAACGGCAAACGATCGACAGAAAGAGCGCATGGTGCGGAAGATCGAGGAAGGCCTGGACGGCGTGAAAGGCAAGACAATCGCCGTGCTGGGTCTTTCATTCAAGCCGAATACGGATGACGTCCGGGAAGCGCCCGCGCTGACGATCTGCGAAGGGCTGGCCGCACACGGGGCCTTCCTGCGCGTCTGGGACCCCGCAGGCATGAATGAGGCGGCATGGCGGCTCGAGCATATCCGCGGGAAGCTTACGTTTGCCCGCGATGAGTATGACGCGCTGGATGGAGCGGATGCGCTGGTGATCGTGACGGAGTGGAACCAGTTCCGCAACCTCGACCTGGACAGGGTGAAGGGTCTCATGAAGTCCCCGCTCTTTTTCGACCTGCGGAACATCTACGTGAAAGCAGGATGTCGTGGCAAAGGGATTCACGTACTTCGGAGTGGGCAGGTAGACATGAAAATGCAGGCAGCGAAACCTGATGGCCGCGACGATCGCTGGACCATGACCATCAAACCCAGATCGCCGCTGGTCAATATGAATATCGCCGACCTGTGGCGACACCGCGATCTCATCGGCCTGTTCGTGCGTCGGGATCTCGTGTCCGTGTACAAACAGACGGTGCTGGGGCCCATCTGGTTCCTGCTCCAACCGATAATGAACACCGTGGTCTACACGGTCATTTTCGGGAACCTGGCAAAGATGTCGTCGGACGGCCTCCCGCGCACGCTCTTCTACTTTTCCGGTACCATGCTGTGGCAATTCTTCTCCACCTGCGTCACTAAGACGTCGGACACGTTCATCGCCAATGCATCCATCTTCGGCAAGGTGTATTTTCCCCGGTTGACAGTGGCGGTCGCAAACGTCTTCACGAACCTCATCACCTTTGCTATCCAATTCGTGTTGTTCCTTTGCATCATGGGCTATTTCATGCTTACCGGGGCTCCTGTCCATCCTAACCTTGCGATCATCCTGCTGCCGCTCATTATTCTCTTCATGGCAGCCCTTGGCTTGGGATTTGGCATAATCATTTCAGCCCTGACGACGAAATACCGGGACCTGAAGCAATTGGTGTCTTTCGGCGTTCAATTGTGGATGTATGCGACACCGATCGTGTTTCCGCTCTCCCAGGTGCCGGAGCAGTGGCGCTGGGCTTTCATCATCAATCCGATTACCCCTCTGGTCGAGGCTTTCCGATTCGCCTTCCTGGGCACGGGCACGGTGAACATGACATATCTTGCCGTGAGTGGAGGGGCAACCATCCTGATTCTGCTGCTCGGCATGCTGATGTTCGGTCGGGTCGAACGGACATTCATGGACGTGGTGTAAGCATGCCGGAAACCGTCATCAGAATCGAGCGCCTCTCCAAACAATACCGCCTCGGGGTTATCAACCATGGGCGGTTGAGCAGGGACCTGCAAAGCTGGTGGGCCAGGGTGCGAGGAGTGGAAGATCCGAACTCGCGTGTTGATGGCGCTGGCCTGGGGCGCTCTTCGCCGGGCATCGACCGGTTCTGGGCTCTGCGGGATATTTCCTTCGATGTCCAGCGCGGGGACCGGGTCGGTATTGTCGGGCAAAACGGGGCGGGGAAGTCCACACTTTTGAAAATCCTTTCCCGTGTCACCGCGCCTACTGAAGGCATCATCAAAGTAAAGGGGCGCGTCGCCAGCCTCCTGGAAGTAGGCACGGGGTTCAGCCCCGAGCTGACCGGGCGGGAAAACATCTTTCTCAACGGCGCCATTCTGGGAATGCGGAAGACGGAAGTCCGTCGGAAGTTCGATGAGATCGTATCCTTCGCGGAAGTGGAGAAATTCATCGACACGCCGGTCAAGCGGTACTCGAGCGGAATGTATGTGCGCCTGGCGTTTGCAGTGGCGGCACATCTCGAACCCGACATCCTTGTCGTCGATGAGGTGCTCGCGGTGGGAGACATCGCGTTCCAGAGAAAGTGCTTGGGAAAGATGGAAGAAGTGAGCAGGACGGAAGGCCGGACCATCCTGTTCGTGAGCCACAACCTGCAGGCGGTGCGGACTATCTGCGACAGGGCCATCCTGCTCGTCTCCGGCCGCATGGAGCTCGACGGCGGCACGGAAAGCGTGCTGAGCGCATATGGCCAGACGCTTCGAAACCTGAGGATCGACGAAAGTGCGCTTGTCGGCGATGCATCACGCCGGCGCGGCTCCGGGCAGATACGGATCACCTCCGTCTCCGTGCAGAATGTGTCGGGCGAGGAGAGCTTTCATTTCGCGATGGGCGACACAATAAGAATATCTGTTTCCTACAAAGTACTTGAGGACTTGAAGGGCTGTGCGCTGTATATAGGCCTCAGGTCGAGCGCCACAAACGAGCTCGTGACATCAGTCAGACACGTCATCAGCGACCTTCGGCTTCCCGCGGGGTTCGTTGGAACCGCGACTGTCGAATTGCCGGATGTATTCTTGAGGCCTGGAGAGTACCCCTTCTACTTTCACGTGAGCGAGGCCTCGCTGGAGAGCAGGAAGTTCGATGTCCTCGACGATGCGACTCACCCGCTCGTCATCTCCCCGGGTGACCGCAAGCTGTTCGCAAACTACGAACCTGAGCAGACTGTAGGCTACTTCTCCTTGCCATCGCGGCTGATCCAGAGCGAGCCAGTGGGCCGCTGAGAGGGAACATATGCTGAGTGGAAAATCACTCCTGGTAACAGGCGGTACGGGCTCTTTCGGAAAGAAATTCATACGAACGATATTAGAAAAGTATCCGGAAATCGAGCGGATCGTCGTCTTCTCCCGGGACGAATTCAAGCAATTCCAGATGTCAAATCTCCCTTGGATCAAGGGCAGCCAGAAGATACGCTTCTTCATTGGCGACGTCAGGGACAAGGAAAGGCTGCTGCGAGCGTTCGACGGCGTGGATATTGTCGTGCATGCCGCGGCGCTCAAACAGATCCCCTCCTGCGAGTACAATCCGTTCGAGGCAATCAAGACGAACGTCCTGGGAGCGCAGAACGTCATCGACGCCGCGATTGACCGAAACGTGAGAAAGGTCGTAGCCCTCAGCACGGACAAGGCGTGCAATCCCATCAATCTCTATGGCGCCACCAAGCTGTGCTCGGACAAGCTGTTCGTTGCCGGAAATGCGTATGCGGGTCACCACGACACTGCATTTTCCGTTGTGCGATACGGAAATGTCGCCGGCAGCAGGGGGTCGGTCATTCCGTTCTTCAAGCAGCTCATTGCCTCAGGCGTGCCGGAACTCCCCATCACCGATCGCCGAATGACGCGCTTCTGGCTCAAGCTGGACGAAGCGGTCGACCTCGTGCTCAAGGCGCTTCGGGACATGCGCGGCGGAGAGCTGTTTGTGAAGAAAACCCCTTCGATCGAAATCGTCCGTCTCGCCGAGGCACTGGCCCCTTCGCTGCCGCTCAGAGATGTGGGGATCAGACCGGGAGAGAAAATCCACGAGATGATGATCTCAAAGGAAGATGCCCGTAACACCTTGGAGTTCGACAAGTATTTCGTCATCCAGCCCGACTTCGAGTGGTGGAACAGAAACGAAGATTCCCTTCGGGGAAAAGCCGTCGCGGCCGACTTCGAGTATCACAGCGGGAACAATACGGACTGGCTGTCGGTGGAGCAGATGAAGGTTCTTATCGACGAGCTCGACGGCGATGAGTAAGGTCTATTCTTATGGGCGGCAGTCGATCTCGCGCGGCGATATACGGGAGGTGGTAAAGGTCCTCAGGTCTCCCTGGCTCACTCAAGGGCCCAAGGTGGCCGAGTTCGAAAGAGCCCTCTGCGCGTACACGGGGGCAAAATACGCCCTCGCTGCCGCGAACGGGACGGCAGCCCTTCACCTGGCCATGCTGGCCCTGGATGTGCCTGCCGGTGCCCGAGTCCTCACGTCTCCGATAACATTCGTCGCTTCCGCGAACTGCGCGCGGTATGTGGGGCTCGATGTGGATTTCGCAGACATCGAAGAAGACACGGCCTGTGTTGACCCCTCGAGCATCTCCCAGCGGATAGACTCCCGGACCCGGGTGATCATTCCCGTTCATTTTACCGGAAGACCCTGCAACATGGCGGAGATTTCCAGAATCGCGCGGAAGGCCGGAGCGTTCATTGTCGAGGACGCTGCGCACGCCATCGGGTCAGAGTACAAGGGAAACCGGATCGGTTCCTGCACCTACTCGGACATGACTGCGTTCTCGTTCCACCCCGTAAAGACTATCACGACCGCGGAGGGCGGTGCGGTCACGACGAACGACGGGCGTCTCTATGAACGCCTGGTGACGCTGAGGAATCACGGGATTACCAGGGACTCGTCGAAGCTGCTTGCCGAAAACGAGGGCCCGTGGTACTACGAGATGCAGACCCTCGGATACAACTACCGGCTTACGGATATGCAGGCCGCGCTCGGTACTTCACAACTCGGGCGACTGGACAAAGTTGTCGCGCGCCGCCGCCACATCGTGAAGCTGTATCGCAGCGAGCTCTCCTCCCTCCCGGGATGCTCCATGCTTTCCGCTGATGACGATGCTCATTCGGCCTACCACTTGTTCCCGATCCTGGTGGACTTCTCGCGGCTGACGATATCCAAAGCGCGCATGTTCGAGCTGCTCGAGGAGAAAGGGCTGCGCCTCCAAGTCCATTACATTCCTGTCCACTTACAGCCATACTACCGCAAGCTCGGTTTCGGTCCGGGGATGTTCCCTCACGCGGAAGCCTACTACGCGAAGACAATCTCTCTTCCCCTCTTCCCATCGCTCTCAGACCGGGAAATCCGGAAGATCGCTGGAATTGTCCGGGAAATCGTTGCACGCAACCATGCTTGAGATTGGCCTGAAGCTGTGGTCGTCGAACGTGAGCTTTATTCCCATTGCGCATCGGCTGCACGAACTGGGCGTCTACCGCTACATCGAGCTCTACTCCGTCCCGGGTCCCTCTCCGATACCATCCGTCCATGGAGGGACCTGGGGGTGCCTTTCGTGATTCATGCGCCGCATTCGGGTCATGGCATGAATCTCGCGCGCTCCGAACGCCGGGAGACCAATTCCGTTTTGATCGATGAAGCGCGGCGATTCGCGGATGAGCTCAAGGCAGACTCTATCATCCTTCATCCGGGAGTCGCGGGAAGCATAGACGAAACGGCACGCCAGATCCGGAGCATCAAAGATGAGCGCCTTCTGATCGAGAACAAGCCATACTACTCGATCTATGACCATTCGGTGTGCAACGGCTACTCGCCGCAGGATATCAGGTACATCATGGAGGAGACCGGCGTCGGCTTTTGTCTCGACTTCGCCCATGCCATCAGCGCGGCGAACGCCCTGGCGGTGGACCGGATAGGATGGGTCGCGCGTCTTGTGAAACTCGAACCCCGGATATTCCACCTCAGCGACGGCGAATACGATGGAGTAGAGGACAAGCACCTGAGCCTGGGTCAGGGCAGCTATCAGTTGCCCGCGCTTGTCTCGTTTCTGCCGCGGGACGCTCGCGTTACGCTGGAGACGGAAAAGGACGAGAAACTCGAAAGGTTCCAGGCAGACGTATCGGCCCTGCAAGCGGCGCTCGGTGCAGCGTAGTGCGAGTGCTTTTTCTCACCGGCAGTGACGTCTCCGCACCGCTCATTGATTGGTTGAAAACGGCCGCGGGCGTGCAGGTCGCGCGATACTCTGAGCCGATCTCTGTTCAGGTTTGCGACGAAATCCAGCCGGACACGGTAGTGAGTTACAACTATCGTCACATCATCAGGCCCGATGTGCTGGAACGCGTGCACGGGAAAGCGATAAATCTCCACATCTCGTACCTTCCGTGGAACCGGGGCGCCCATCCTAATGTGTGGAGTTTTCTCGATGATACGCCCAAGGGAGTGACCATCCATCTCGTTGACGAGGGCATTGATACGGGAGGGATCCTTCTCCAGCATGAGCTCCAGTTCGACCCTGACACGGAAACCTTCCAGACAAGCTACGAAAAGCTGCATGTAAAGATACAAGAGCTTTTCATTGAGGGGTGGGGGGGGCTTCGCTCCTTCTCGCTTCCGGCCAAAATACAAAATCCTCGCGAGGGATCGAGGCATTTTGCACGCGACCTCGACCGGCTTCGCGAGATTGCCGGGAGCAGCCTCTGGAACACGCCAATCTCAGAGATTAAACGGAGGTACCGCAACGCGGCGCCATGATTTCAATTGAAACTGCACGTATCGGAACCGGGAGTCCCCCCTTTATCGTTGCCGAAATGTCGGGCAACCACAACCGTTCACTGGAAACCGCCCTTGCAATTGTGGACGCGGCGGCACGCAGCGGCGCGCATGCCCTGAAGCTGCAGACATACACGCCGGACACAATGACGCTCGACCTTTCCACGGCTGACTTCACTATCAACGAGGAAGGAAGCCCGTGGAAAGGTGAAACGCTCTATCAGCTCTACGCAAAGGCATATACTCCCTGGGATTGGCACCGACCCATCCTCGACCGCTGCAGGAAGCTCGGCATCCTTGGGTTCAGCACGCCGTTCGATGAAACGGCGGTAGATTTTCTCGAGACGTTGGATGTCCCCTGCTACAAAGTGGCATCATTCGAGCTGATCGATCAGAGACTCTTGAAAAGAATTGCGCGGACGGGAAAGCCCGTCATCCTTTCAACCGGCATGGCCAGCCTCGCGGAGCTTGACGAGTCCGTGTCGACTCTTCGGAGCAGCGGGTGCCGAAATCTGGTATTGCTCAAATGCACAAGCTCTTACCCGGCCCCGCCAGATCGCAGCAATATCCTGACCATACCTCACATGAATAAACTCTTCGGTTGCGAGGTCGGATTGTCCGACCATACGAGAGGAATCGGCACAGCGGTAGCTGCCGTTGCGCTCGGCGCCTCCGTGATCGAAAAGCACTTCACGCTCGCGCGCGCCGACGGCGGAGTGGATGCCGAGTTCTCTCTGGAGCCCGACGAGCTTTCCGCGCTGGTGCGCGAATGCCATTCCGCGTGGCAGGCGCTCGGTACGATCAGCTACGGAATTCTCAGCGAGGAACGAAACTCGATCCGGTTTCGTCGATCGCTCTACATCGTCGCTGATATGAAGGAAGGGGAGCCCTTCTCACACGACAATATCCGTTCAATCCGGCCGGGATGGGGTCTGCCCCCCAAGTACTTCGATATTCTCCTGGGAAAACGCGTGACCAGAAGCGTCGCCAAAGGGACTCCCGTGAGTTGGGATCTCATCCAATGAACACGGCGACATCGCTCTCAGTTGCGCTGCCGCCAAGCGACCTGCCACGCCGATCTAGGTAGAAGACTGGGCTACCGCTGAGCTCAAATCGCGATTGTTGTCCGACAAGGAGGACGGGTAGGCCATGGTTGCCATTATCGACTACGGCATGGGCAATGTCGCATCGGTGTCCAACGCCTTGCGGCACCTGGGAGCCGATACGTGCGTTACTGACGACGCAGCCGTCATCGACACAGCGGATCGGATTATTCTCCCCGGGGTAGGCGCCTTTGGAGACGGGATGATGAACATCCGCAAGCGCGGTCTCGAGACAATATTACGTGAACAAGTCCTCGAGAAAGGGAAACTTTTTCTTGGTATTTGCCTGGGAATGCAGCTCATCTGCACGGAGAGCGCCGAGTTCGGGCGTCACGAAGGACTTGGGTGGATCAACGCATCGGTCAGACAACTGCCTCTCGACAAATGCAGCCGGGTTCCGCACATAGGGTGGAATGATATTGCAATCGCGTGCCCCAATCCGCTGATTACCCTAAAAAGCATCACTGACTACTACTTCGTTCATAGCTATTACGTGGATTGCCATGACCCCTCCGACGTCATTGCCACCTGCGAATACGGAATCCCGATCGTCGCGGCAATCGGCCGCGGCAGGATCTTCGGGACGCAGTTTCATCCGGAGAAAAGCCAGACGGCAGGGCTTGCCCTGCTTTCCAACTTTCTCGCACTTTGACCGGAAAAAGCGCATGCTCAAACGAAGGCTGATTCCACTACTCTTCTTTAAAAACGGTCTGATTGTCCGCAGTGAGCAGTTCTCCTATCACCAGAACCTGGGAAACGTAGTTGACGAAGCCCAGCGATACAGCGACTGGCACGTCGATGAGCTGGTGTACATCGACATCACCCGGGAAGGCGAGTATGACCTTCGCAGGGACGATCTGAAAGTGAAGAGCAGCGCGACCGTCAGCGCGTTGCTCAGGCAGATTTCAGAGGTCTGCTACATGCCTTTGACCTTCGGCGGAGGCATCCGCTCGGTCGAAGACATACGCATCCGGATCTCGAACGGCGCTGACAAGGTAACCCTGAACACCGTGTTCCTGACCAACCCAGAGGTCGCTTCAGAGGGAGCAAGACTGTTCGGCAGCCAGTGCATTGTGGCCTCGATCGACTATCGAATGAGAGAAGGAGGATCCGTGGTGTATGTGGAGAACGGGGCGAAGAGCACAGGCGCGAGCGTCATGGAATGGATCCGTCGGGTGGAGGACTACGGCGCGGGGGAAATCCTCCTCAATGCGATTGATCGCGATGGCATGGCGAACGGCTATGATCTTGATACCATTCGTGCCGCTGTTGCCTCCACCACGCTCCCCGTCATTGCAGCGGGCGGCGCAGGCGTCTTCGACGATTTTGTCGAGGTTGCGCTCGAAACAAATGTATCAGCAATCGCTGCTGGAAACATTTTCCATTTCACGGAAAACAGCTACCCGCGCGCGAAAAGGCATCTGCTGAAAAGCAAGGTCGATGTCCGTCCCCAGTATGAGGGTGCAACAGAATGAGCAAGGTACCTCCCAAAATGACCTACTGCACCCGGTGCGTTTACCCGGCCTCGTCCGCCGTGCCGCTGGCGTTCGACGAGAACGGCGTCTGTTCCGGATGCAGAACCTCCATGCAACGCGAAGCCGTTGACTGGGATCGGCGGCGAAAGCAGTTCGGGCGCATTTGTGATCAGTACAGGTCCGCGGATGGCACCCGCTACGACTGTCTCATCCCCGTTTCCGGTGGCAAGGACAGCTATTTTCAGATCCACACAATGAAGAACGTGTTCGGCATGCACCCGCTTCTGGTGACCTATCACGGGAACAACTATACAGAGACGGGGATGAAGAACCTGCTTAACATGCGCGAGGTTTTTGGCTGCGATCACATATTCTTCACTCCCAGCATAGAGGTGCTGGTCAAGCTGAATCGGATCGGCTTCAAGCTTATGGGTGATATGAACTGGCACGCGCATGCAGGGATCTTCACCTATCCTGTACGCGCCGCGGTGCAGATGAATGTGCCGCTCATGATCTGGGGAGAGCATGGGTTCATGGACCTTGGCGGCATGCATTCGTACAACGATTTTGTTGAGTTCACCTATCGTCACCGGCACGAGCACAGTCTCCGGGGTTTCGAATGGTACGACATGACGGACGAAGGCCTCGAGAAGCTCAACAGGCCGGATTCGCCGGGAGGGGCTTACCGCCCAGGATCTCATTGCCCTGGATGTACCCAAACGACGCGGAAATCGAGCGGGTCGGGGTGCGGGGGATTTTTATGTCCAATTACATTCGCTGGGAAGCAAACGAGCATGGTCCGATGGTGGTCGAGCGCTACGGTTTCAAGGGGGCCGAGACTCCCTTCGAGCGGACATATCGGAGGCTATCGAATCTCGACGACATGCATGAGAATGGTATGCACGATTACCTCAAGTTCATCAAGTTCGGCTACGGACGCGCATCGGATCATGTGTGTAAGGACATTCGCGCAGGGAAGCTGACGAGGGAACAGGGGATCGAGATTATCATGAAAATGGACCCGATCAAGTCCCGCGATTTGCAGCGGTGGCTGCCCTACGTCAACATGAGCGAGGAAGAGTTCGACCGCATTGCGGACACATTCCGCGACCCGCGGGTCTGGTGGATCAGGAAGGGTGAGTGGTGGAAGGCTAACATTACCGGCTCACCTTCCGCGTATGGCAGCGTCAATCTTCCGCGAGATCAGTGGGATCGGTATTACGTCGAAGAGTGAAGTACTCATGGTCCTACTGGGACCGGGAATCCAACGGCACCTTCGGAGAACCATGAACGCGCAGACTGTCTACCGGTCCGGAGCATTTGGCGAGCGGTACCGCCCTCGTAAGACGGAGTTCGATGATGAACTGCAGCGGGTGGAGAGGCCGGAGAAGCTCTCCCGCGTTGATCCGGATTCGATACGCTCCGTGCCGGAGTGCGGCAGTGCGGGGAAATGGACCGACTGGCAGCCGGCAATATCCGCATGATGAATCTCAGGGCTGACGGGAGGTCATTTGCCATGGCACTTTTTTCAGAAAAAGAAATACGACCGCCAAATGTGCTTGTTGGGCAGCAGATTGCGATCAGGCAGGATATCGGCTTCCTGCTCAGCAGGTATGATCAGTTCGTGAAGACCGCATGTCCTGCATGCCGAGGGGTCACAACCAAGCCCCATCTCGCGAAGCACGGGTTCACCTATGACCTGTGCAATTCGTGCGGGACGGTCTTCATGAATCCTCGCGCACCGGAGGCTGTTCTGGCGGATTTCTACCGCGCGTCGGCCAACTATGCATACTGGAACAAGTACATCTTTCCCGCTTCGGCAACGGTGCGGAGGGAACGGATATTCCGGCCGCGGGTGGAGAAAATCATTGACATCTGCGAACGTCACACGATACGCATGGGTGTATTGGTGGAGATCGGGTCTGGATTCGGAACTTTTCTGGAGGAGATGACATTAAAAGGAGCCTTCGAGACAGTCCTGGGGATCGAGCCAACGCCGGACCTTGCGCGAACTTGTAGAGAGAAGGGGCTGAAGATCGTCGAGCGCACCGTCGAAGAGGCAGCGCGGGACGGGACACTCCCTCAGGCGGACGTCATCGTCTCTTTCGAGGTCATCGAGCACCTTTTCGATCCTGGCGCGTTCGTCGAATATTGCGGACGCCTTCTTGTCCCAGGGGGAGTATTCGTTTCCACGTGCCCCAACTGGGAGGGTTTCGATCTTCAGGTGCTCGGAACAGTATCCGATGCAATCGATCATGAGCACGTCAACTACTTCACTCCGAGCTCGATCGCCACTCTTTGTCGTGACCGAGGCCTGATCCCGCTCGGCATTGAGACCACGGGAGAGTTGGATGCTGAGATAGTCAGGAATAAGGTGCTGGAGGGACGGTTTTCCCTGGATTCCAATCCGTTCCTCAAAAGAGTGCTCGTGGACAGATGGGAAGATCTCGGTGGATCGTTTCAGGAGTTTCTCAAGAAGTCGAATCTCTCGTCGAACATGACCATCGTCGCCATAAAACCGAGGCTCGACGATTCTCCGCCTTCGGTCAGTTGATATGAAGCTGCAGGACATCACATGAAAGCCATCTTTCGGTGGATTCGCCAAACCGGTGGTCTTGTTCTGCGCGCCTTGCGACTGCGACGGAGTTCGCTTGGTACAGCCCTCAGGCGTTTTCTCTCGCGCCATCGGACTGACGCGGATGAGAACCCGATGATCCTTGCCTGGGAGCTTGGGGGATTTCCAGGTCTTTTCAAGAAGAACGCGATTCTGGCAACGGCACTGCGAGTCAGAGGCTATAGGACGCACGCGATCCTCTGCAACGGCATTGCCCGAGCCTGTATCCAGAGAGGGCTCGAGGAGAAACTGGAAATCCGGGGACTGGGGGAAAGTCTGAAGAGGATGCCTTGCCTCCATGACAGCAGTCGCGAGAACTTACGACATGTCGTATTCAACCGTGGGCCGCTATGTCAGCCGGCGCACGAGGCGAGTCTTCAGGCGGTTGTCCGCATCGCTCGGTAGGGAGGCGATGTTCCGTTACAAGTACCTTGGCGTCAACGTGGGCGAGCTCGCCTGGAGTTCCCTCAACCGGTACATGAAGGGTTTCATCATCGACATTGTGCAGATGCGCGAGCAGGAGGAACTTCTCTTCCGCGAGTACTTCTACGCGGCTCTCGTAAACACGCATGCGGCGCAAGAGGCAGTTCGTCGATTTGCTCCCCAGAGCATATATACATCGCACGGCGTTTATGTAGACTATGCGCCTCCCATGACGGTCTCGATTCTCAACGGGGTCAAGTCGATAAGCTGGGCCAGCGGCTACGCCAACTCGCTGCACTACTTCACTGTACCGAAGGGAACGAACAAGCTCGAGCTGACAGGGATCTCTGAGAGTGCATGGAGAAAACGGCTCGCGAAACCGCTGGACGGATTCGAGCAAGAGCGGCTGGACCGATACATAACGAACAGGTACTACAGGTTCAATGCTCGAGACATCAAGATCACCGCACCCCCCGTAGAACGACAGGAAATCCGTCGCGCGCTGGGTATCGAGAACGACAGACCAGTTGTTTGCCTGTTTACACATATCAATTGGGATGCCTGCTTCGACCTTGGAACAATGCTCGTTCGACACCGCGAATCAGTGGGTTGTCGAATCGCTGCGGATGATGATCGCCACCACAAACGTGAACTGGTTGGTGGAATTCATCCAGCGGAGCAAACCGAGGGCAGCCTTTATACCACGGACGATCTGATCAGACGAGAATTCCCCGCGCTCCCGCCCCACATCAAAGTTCTCTGGCATGACTCCGGCATCAATTCGCTGTCGGTTTTCAGAGTGGTCGATGTGGGTATCACCATTTTCGGCACAGTGGGCGTGGAATTATCCTTGCTCGGCAAATCGGTCATCCTCGCAGGAAACGCCCATTTCTCCGGAAAGGGATTCACGATCGATCCAAAGAGCCGTTCGGAATACTTGGCACTACTCGAGCAGGCGGAGCAGATAGGACCACCCGCGCCCGAACAGCAACAGATCGCCCGACAGTATGCCTACAGCTACTTTATTGAGCGGCAGATACCCCTGAGCCAACTGGATAAAGCGCGAGGTAATTGGGGCGACGTCGATATTCGAAGGATTGCAGACATGCTGCCTGGGAAAGACCCGGTCCTCGACCGCATCTGCGAATCGATCGTGAGAGGAACTGATGTTATCCTGGACGAGAGTGAGATTTCCCGGCACGAGTCGGAGGGCAGGCCTGCTGTTGATAAAGTTTGAGATAGCACATTTGCCGCGGTATTCTCACCTGAAGCAGGACAAGGGATGAGCATGAAACGGCTCGCCGGCTTCGACAACCACGGTAAGCTCTATGACGACGGATCGCGCATGCGGCGCTCGGTCGACCAGGACCATCTCGCCTCCGCGCTGGGCGTGTTCGAGGCATTGAAGAGCGACTTGTCTCGACTTGGTATCGTGGAGACAGAGTATAGCCCGGAAGAAAACATGTTTGCCCACAAGAAGCACATAATAAGCTATCCGCACGAATGGACTGCGGGCATGCTCAAGGAGGCTGCGCTCTTTCATCTCGACCTTCTGAGGAAGCTCGATGAGAAAGACATCACCTTGAAGGACGCGCTCCCCGCGAATATTGTGTTCGATTTCACGACCCCGATATTCGTGGACTTCCTGTCTCAGGTAGGGAGAGAGGCGCTCGACCATGAAGATTGGGTCGTCACGGCAGCCGGGAAAAAATTCCGAGACTTCAGGCGCGCAATTCTGAAATGGATGTATCGTCCCTATTTCCTGGTTCCCCTTCTCGAGATGGGTCGGCGGCACTATCGCGTTGCGCGCACCCAGCTCTCTACGCAAGCCTGCAACATGGGCACCGACAGCCCGCGGCTCGAAATGCGCAGTGCCGCGCGACGAGTGCTCGACTTGGTCAAGGCCTTCGTCGGCATCAGGAACAACCGAATCGCAGAGACCCTGATATTATTGAATGTCCGGCGGATTCTCGATGGGCGGCGCGGCGTGGGTTTCATACCGGATATCGGCCGCCTACAGCGGCTGATCCGCCGGTTGGACGTCACGCCATCAAGAAGCGGCTACTCGAGGTACTACGAGCTCAAAAACGAGGACTTCGACACTGTCAGCCAATCCGCTGGAAGCCGAAGCAGGTCAATGCTTTCAAGGTGCTCCAGCAGATCCGTCCGAGACGGGTCCTCGACATCGGAGCAAACACCGGGTGGTACTCGGTACTGGCGGAAAAGCAGGGTGCAGAGGTCATTGCCACGGACGTCGACGAGTCGTCCATTGAGACTCTCTACCAGTATTCCCGAGATCGCGGGCTGAGAATTCTTTCGCTGAATATCCCATTCGAGGCTCTGGAGACACAGATATTCGCTAAGCCCTACCCGGCACCTGGGGAGAATAAAATCGACGGGGAGATTCCTTTGTTCATGAGTGCGACCGAACGACTCAAGGCGGACTTGGTGTTCTGCCTCGGGCTCATGCACCACCTGGTTCTTGGAGCGGGGATGCCCCTCGACCAGGTATTCAGTACCCTCGACAAACTAACGAGCAGGGCGCTGTTGCTGGAGTTCGTAGGCTTGGACGATCCCCTGGTCGTAGCCGACCCTTCCTTTTTTCCTTCAATATCCCAGCACAATGATTCTACCTATAGCCTGAATTTGACGATCAATGCAGGGCTCAGGTGCTTCAAGACGTATCGTTTGCTTGATTCGAATCCAGACAGCAGGAAACTTATTGTTTTCGAGAAGTAGGTCCTGTTGCTATTCAGTCAGGATCCGTAATGGGGAGGATGGTAGTGGGAAAGATACTCATTACAGGTTGCGCAGGCTTCATTGGCGGGCATCTGACCAGCCATTTTCTAGGCCGAGGATTCGATGTCGTCGGCGTTGACAACCTTTCTCGCAATGGGAGCAGAGCGAATCTGGAGTGGCTCAAGCCGAGGGGATTGCGTTTTTTCGATGCCGACATCAGGGACTTTCGCCGTCTCTCCGAAGTATTCACGCAGAACGGTGAGTTTGATCTGGTCATCCATGAGGCTGGGCAAGTCGCGGTCACGACCAGTGTTACGGATCCTCGCAACGATTTTGAGATAAACGCTCTAGGGACCTTCAACGTTCTTGAAGCGACCAGGCTCTTTTCACCCGGGGCTTTTTTTGAGTTTGCTTCCACAAACAAGGTATACGGAGAAATGCTGGACATCCAGGTCGTCGAAAGGAACGGTCGGTATGACTATGAAAGAATCGGCACCGGAGTCGATGAAGCGCAGCCTCTGGATTTTCACTCTCCGTATGGATGCTCGAAAGGGGCCGCTGACCAATACGTGAGGGACTATAGCCGCATATATGGCTTGAAGACGGTCGTCCTGAGGCAGTCTTGTATCTACGGAACGAGACAATTCGGAATCGAGGACCAGGGGTGGGTCGCATGGTTTGCTATCGCGTCGCTCTTGAACAAGTCGATATCGATCTACGGCGACGGCAAGCAATGCAGGGATATCCTTTGGATTGACGATCTGGTGGACGCGTACAGCCTTTTGTACGACAGGAAAGAGGACGTCGCCGGTCAAGTGTTCAATGTAGGCGGAGGACCTGACAATGTGCTATCTCTGCTCGAGTTGGTTGACTTGCTGAAAGAAGAAGGCCTGATGCAGCGTACGCCGGGGTTCGCAAATTGGCGGCCAGGCGATCAAAAGGTGTTCGTTTGCGATGTCGGCAAGATATGGAAAGCGATATCATGGCGACCAAAGACAGGCCCTGCAGAAGGTGTGAGCAGGTTGATCGCATGGTGCCGAGACAATCGCCCAATGCTGGAGAGCATACTCTCCCCGGCATAGTTTCCGAGATAGAGACATGACGATATCCATCATTATTCCAACGCACAACAGAGTGGAACAGCTGCGTACCGCAATCGAAAGCGTACTGTCTCTGGAAAATGATAGGACGGACTTCGAGTTCGTCGTTGTCGACAACAATTCTACCGATTCTACAAAAAGCCTCGTGGAGTCCTATTCAAAGTACGCAAAATATGTGTTCGAGCCGCGGACTTCATTCACACGAGCCCGAAACAGTGGCGCCCAGCAGGCGTCCGGAGAAGTCCTGCTGTACCTTGACGACGATGTGATTGTCCAGGAGGGTTCGCTGCGAAAGGTCGCGCAGATTTTCGCAGACTGCCCCGGTTGCGGCGTAGTTGCAGGCCGGATACTGCCTCAGTTTGTTGAGCAGCCTCCGGAGTGGGCCCTTGACTGCCAGAAGAGCTTCAACGGTTGGTCTTTGTACGATCCCGAGCCCCCACGTACGGCGCATGGCACGGACATGTGGGAGGTGACTTGGGCTGCTGGGCCCATGATGGCTGTGCGGAAAAGCGCCTTCCTTGAAGTCGGAGGCTTTCCTCCAGATACCATTGGAGTTGAGACCAACCGAGAGTCCAACCAGTTCAACAAGCTTTATATCGGGCCGGGCGACTATGGGCTGTGCCACCTGTTAAGGCTTAAAGAGTACACGGTCAATTACAGCCCGGCAGTCTCTGCATATCATGTCATTCCCAGGATGCGATCAACAGTGCCTTTCTGGCGTTCAAGGATGATCGGAGAGGGCTACCATGCGGCCATCAGCAATAGGGAATTCTTCCGCATCGGGAATAGGGCTCTTCTGCAACGACGTAAGAAGAACATATTCGAGCTGTCATCCAGCCTCAGAAGGCTTGGCGCACGACTAGGCAAAGCAACAGGGCAACTGAAGCAGGGTCTCTTGCCGGAGGAGTTGTGGGTACACTACTACAAGGCCTATCTCGATATGGATTGGATTCTGGAGAGTCATCCCGATCTTGCGGGCTTTCTTTGGAAGATCGGGTACGATGGGGTGGACAACGACAATTATGGCGAAGTGATGAATGCTCTTCCTGATGAGTTCAAGATGATGGTCAGCAATGAATATGTGTATGCAGAAAAGGTGTGCACGAGCAAGACGGAGCTGCTCTTCTTCATGCAGCAAAGGTCGTTTACGCGCCATGTGGGTAGTCCTATCGATCATCTCTACTTGACTGCAGTGCGGTCCGCGAAGCAAATCAAGGCTCGCCTGAGGGCCATCAAGCATCGGCTTGCCGGCGGATAGGCAGCCAGTTCGACGCCCGATATCGAAGTCAGCTGCGAGATCACTACAGGAGGATTACTCATGAAGCTCTTTGTCCCGGGCCGCATCTGCCTGTTCGGCGAGCACAGCGACTGGGCGGGAGGCTACCGCCGGGTCAATTCTGCCATCAACAAGGGCTACGCGATCATCGTTGGGACGAACCAGGGCCTTTACGCCGAGGTGGAAGCCCATGCCAACCGTTTTATAGTCGAGGTTTCCGGTTCGGAAAACGACTCGCGCCTGGACATCCCGATGGACCGCGATGTCCTGCTCCGGGAAGCTCAGACAGGTAGTTTCTTCAGCTATGTGTGCGGGGTGGCATACCAGATCCTCACGCACTACGATGTGGGCGGCCTGCGGATTCGAAACCACACCACCGATCTGCCTGTCAAAAAGGGACTCTCATCAAGCGCCGCCGCCTGCGTGTTGGCAGCGCGAGCCTTCAACAAGGTCTACGATTTGAAGATGACTGTCCGCGGCGAAATGGAGTACGCCTACCTGGGGGAGGTCACCACGCCATCGCGGTGCGGTCGCATGGACCAGGGCTGCGCCTACGGGGGTCAGCCGATTCTCATGACTTTCGACGGTGATCATATCGACGTGACAGAGCTGCGGGTAGGAGCCGATCTTCATTTTGTCGTCGTCGATCTCAAAGCAGGCAAGAACACGAGGGAGATCTTGGCCGCCTTGAACAAGTGCTATCCGTTCGCCGACAGCGAGAAAGAGCGCGCCGTTCAGAGCTATCTGGGTCAGGAGAACGGCCGCATCGTGCAACAGGCATTGGCAGCTATCGAGAGCGGCGAGGTGCAACGCCTCGGCGAGCTCATGCGTGAAGCTCAAGCCGGCTTTGACCAGTACCTCGCGCCGCTCTGTCCCTCGCAGCTCACCGCGCCGATTCTTCACCAGTTGCTCGCGCACCCAGCTCTGCGGGCCATGGTACTTGGCGGGAAAGGGGTGGGCTCAGGCGGTGACGGTGCCGCACAACTCCTCTGCGTTGACGAGGAAACTCAAGCCCGCGTGATCGAAGTCGTGGAGGGACAGCTGGGCCTCCGCTGCCTCCCATTGACCATCCGCTCCGCAATGCGCGTGCGAAAGGCGGTCATTCCGGCCGCAGGATATGGCACTCGCCTGTTTCCTGCTTCAAAGGCGGTAAAGAAGGAGCTCTTCCCTGTGGTTGATGAGACAGGGCGCGCAAAGCCGGTCATCCTCGCCATCGTCGAAGAGCTGCTGCGATCCGGCATTGAGCAGGTGGCTATCGTGATCCAAGAGCGGGATCGCGAGGCATTCGAGGGATTGTTTGGCGTTCTGCCCTCGGGAGACAACTACCGCAAGCTTTCCCCGCGAGATCAAGCCTACTGTCGGGAGCTACTCGAGATGGGACGCCATGTCTCTCTTGTGATTCAGGAATCGCAGGAAGGCTTCGGTCATGCAGTCTTATGTGCACGAGAGTGGGTGGGTCGAGAGCCCTTCCTTCTGTCTCTCGGTGACTATGTGTATCGCTCCGACGACGACTCGACCTGTACGCGACAGCTAATCGACGCGTATGAACGCTACGGCGGCAGTATCGTGAGCGTGAAGCCGGTACCCGAAACCCTTCTCGGCCGATTCGGCTGCGTAGGCGGCCGTTGGACAGAGGGAAGATCGGTGCTCGAGATTTCCGAGTTCGTCGAGAAACCTGACGTCGAGACGGCGCGGGAGTACCTGCGTGTCGACGGTCTGGCCTCTGGCGAATATCTTGGGCTCTTTGGCCAGTATGTACTCAGCCCTACTATCTTTGATCTCCTCAGCGATAATTCTGCGGAGCACCAGGCCAGGGGTGAAGAGCTCCAGCTCACGCCCTGCCTCAACAGGCTGCGGATCCGCGAAGGCATGCTCGCGTTCATGGTCCATGGGCGCAGCTATGACATCGGTGTGCCAGACGGCTATCGTGCAACGGTTTGGGAGTTCGGAGCGCCGGGTCCAGACAGAGAGAAGTGATCTTTTCTACTTTTGGCCGCTGCAGCAAGGCCGTGGTTCAGATATGCAATAAAGTTGATTAGGAAGGAGAAGGCATGGCTCTCTGGCCCATCAGTTTGCTCAAGAAAGTTGTTCGCCGAGGCCTGGATTCCCCGGATCGACAGGCGGTTGAGGGTGTTCCGCAGCCCCTATATCAAGCGCAAGTGCATCGAAGGGGTATGCTTCGACTTCTACATCGGTGATCAGGACGGGATGATCTGGTATGACGTAGATGCGACCGACCCATTCTGGCCCGAGATGAGGCTGATCAAGGAGAAACTGATAGATCAAGGCGATGTCATCCTTGAAGCGGGCGGGCATCAGGGCTGCACAGGAATCCTCCTAGCGAATTGGGTCGGTCCTGCCGGGAAGGTAGTGTCGTTCGAGCCGAATCACAGCAACTTCGAGATCTTCATGGTGAACAAGAGCATCACCAAACTCCCCAACCTCACCGTCGAGAATGCTGCAGTTGGCGACCGGCGTGGCAGAACGCTGATTTCCACAGGAAGATCGAATTCCTCGCTCGTTCAGCCCGGGTCGGTGTCCGCTTCGGTGGAGGTTGACATGGTGACTCTGGACGACTATCTGCACCTGAAGCCTACGCTCATCAAGATTGATGTCGAAGGCGCCGACATCCTCGTGCTGCGAGGAGCTCGCAGCTTGCTGAAAACCAGACCCAAATTGGCGATCGAAATCCACAGGAATTCATATTCGAAATACGGCACCAGACTCGAAGAGCTGTTTGAGCTGATCGACTTCAGCGAGTACGACTGCTGGGTGCAATGGGAGCTCGAGCCCGAAATACGCGAATGGGATTTTGGAAGTAAAAGCTCCCGAGATACGGCTATGGAGAGGATGGTCCAAGGCACGCACTTGTTCGCCAGACCGAAAAAGCAATCGGTCCACGCCTGAAATGTCCGAGAGGCTTCTCACATACCGAATGTCCGCGGCGCAATCCTACATTCCAGAGGTACCCGAGTGGTAGAGAACATTTGCGATCACGAGGAATGTCTGGCTATCATCGTCCGAAGCCAGTTCAGCGAACCGGGTGTTCACTTTTTCACGCCCGGTGATTTCTCTCAACAGCTCGGCTTTATGAAGCATCCGGCAGGAAAAATCATCGACCCGCACGTCCATAATCCAATCACCCGTCAGGTCCACTACACACAGGAGGTCCTCCTGATCCGCAGGGGCAGTCTCCGGGTGGACTTCTACAAGGAAAACAGGGAATACTTGATGAGCCGTACTCTTCACGGCGGGGATGTGATTCTCCTGATCAAGGGAGGCCATGGCTTCGTTGTCGAGGAGGATGTCGAGATGTTCGAGATCAAGCAGGGGCCCTATGCGGGCGACGCCGACAAGACCCGATTCATGCCCCCGTCGGGCCCGGCCGCAGGCGGCAGCCTATGAAGACCATGCAGGCGCACATCCCGAATACGAGGGGGAGGAATCAATGATTTCTGCACTGAAGAGAGGGTTTCAGCGATTGGCGACACGGGCAAGCCGTGACGCATTAGCTGACGTATCTCGGTTTTCAGCAGAGACAAAGGCTGCGCAGGTGCTTCTGTTCAACGAGCTCCGCCAGATCGCAATGCATGGCAGCGCGACCACTCTCGAGGATGTCGGGTTCCGGGTATTCTCCCAGTGTGATGAGGACGGAATCCTGCTTGCCATTTTCGCCGCCGCGGGAACAACGAACAAGACCTTCCTGGATATCGGCGCCGCAGATGGTATCAACAGCAACTGCGCAAATCTGGCAATGAACTGGGGGTGGTGGGGCCTCTTTGTAGACGGCGATGCCCGGGGAATAGAACGCGGCCGTGAATACTACGGCCGTCAACCCGACACAAGACTGTTTCCCCCTCAGTTCATTCAGGCGCACGTGACAAGGGCGAATGTAAACCAGGTGCTCGCGGACGCGGGGCTTCGGGGAGAGATCGACCTGCTGTCGATCGATATCGACGGCAACGACTATTGGCTGTGGGAGGCTCTTGAAGGGGTCAATGCCCGGGTCGTTGTCATTGAGACCCACGTCGAGTTCGGCATGAGGAACATCGTCGTTCCGTATGACGAGGCATACGTGTATCCGGGAAAGCACCCTGACTATTTCGGGGCGTCGCCTGTCGCAATGGCGAAACTCGCCGCGAGAAAGGGCTACCGACTGGTGGGCGCAAACCGGTATGGATTCAATACGTTCTACGTCAAGAGGGGCATCGCGGAGAGCATTCTTCCGGAGGTTCCCGTCGAGTCGGTTCTGCGACATCCCAGGAACAAGGAGCGGGGCAAGCTATTCGAAGCAGTAAAGGGCTACGAGTACGCGGAGGGATAGCCATTTGACGTGCTCGTTCCCAGGGGGCAGCCCATGAAGATCCCCGTGTGTGAGCCTTTTCTGAACGGCAGGGAGGCCGAATACGTGCTTGACGCCATGCAGACGGGGTGGATCTCGTCCTCCGGCAAATACGTGACCGAGTTCGAGCGCGGCTTCGCGGCCTACTGCGGCGTGAGGTACGGAGTCGCGGTCTGCAACGGAACGGTGGCCCTGCATCTCGCGCTTCGCGCGATTGGCATCGGTCCTGGAGACGAAGTCATCGTTCCGAACTTCACGATGATCGCCACCGCATTCGCCGTCTGCTACACCGGAGCCCATCCCGTGTTCGTGGATGCGGACCGCAACTCCTGGAACATCGATCCCGATCTCGTCGAACAGAAGATAACCTCGCGAACGAAGGCAATCATGCCGGTGCACCTGTATGGCCTTCCGTGCGACATGGACGCGCTTCGCGGCATTGCGGAACGGAAACGCATCGCGCTCATCGAGGACGCGGCGGAAGCGCATGGAGCCGTGTACAAGGGGCGAAAAGCGGGTGCGTTGTCGGCAATTGCCGCCTTCAGCTTCTACGCGAACAAGAATCTCACCACCGGCGAAGGCGGCATGGTTGTCACAGATGACACGGATCTCTGGAACAGCGCTCGCTACTTCAAGAATCTCTGCTTCCCTCTGGACGCCCCACGCGTCTATGTCCACTCGGACATCGGATTCAACTACCGGATGTCGAACATCCACGCCGCCATTGGATTGGCCCAGGTCGAACGGGCCGACGAATACCTGGCCCTGCGCCGGCGCAACGCACAGCTCTACCGCGCCTTGTTGAGCGACGTGCCGGGCATCACCTTCCAGAGCGTGCCGGCACAATTTCGAGCAGGATTATTCCAGCTCCTTCTGGATGAACAGCATGGTCGTCGAACCGGCGACGTACGGCAGAACAAGAGACGAGTTGGCCGGCTATCTGGAGTCCAGGGGAGTAGAGACCCGGCTGCTCTTTGTCGGCATGGACAGACAACCATCGTTGCGCGATTTTATTTCCCCGGGCGAGCGCTTTCCGGTGAGCGGGTGGCTCAGCGAGAACGGCCTTTACCTGCCCTCGGCGAGCTCACTGACCGAGCAGCAGATACGATACGTGTGCGATGCTATCCGGAGCTATTGCACCCGATGAAATCTGAAGTGTTTGGAGACTACTCGGCGTACTATGACCTCCTCTACAGGGACAAGGACTACTCTGCAGAAGTGGACTACGTGGAGCAGCTCATCCACCGGCAGCGTCCCCTGGAAAGCGGTTGGAAGGTCCTCGATGTCGGCTCGGGAACGGGCAGGCATGCCGCCGCGTTCGCCCGGCGCGGGCACACGGTAGTCGGCGTCGACGCCTCCCAGCAGATGGTCCGGCTGGCCCGGGAAGCGGCCGGCCCCTCGGTCAGATTCGTTGTCGGCGACGCCAGGCATTTTCGTCTCGACGAGCGCTTTCCCGTCGCGCTCTCACTGTTTCACGTCGCGAGCTACCAGACCGACACCGCTGACCTGCTCGCGTACTTCCAATCGATCTGCGCACACCTCGAGCCGTCGGGGCTTTTCGTCTTCGACTGCTGGTACGGTCCAGCCGTTCTGCATCAGAAACCGGGCCTTCGCGTCAGGGAGATGGAGGACGAAAAGCTCAAGGTCCTGAGAATTGCGCGGCCCGAGCTGCAAACAGAAGACAACTGCGTGAGGGTGGAATTCGAAGTTCTGGTCGAACGGAAGGCGGACGGCAGCCTGCAGCGCCTGCATGAAAGCCACCGCATGCGGTACTTGTTTCTGCCCGAGATTCAGGATCTGTTGGCACGAGCGGGGCTCGAGCTCCTGCGCAGCGAGGAGTGGATGACAGGAAAGCCCCTCGGCCTGGAGACATGGTCGGCCTGCCTTGTTGCCGGCAAGCGATCATGAGAACCGCGGTCCTCTCGTTCGGCTATCCTATTGAGAGATCACCGACTGTCAAAGGGATAATAGAATATCTTGTGAAGCGCGGCTTTGAACCAGACGTAATCCTCGAGTCGGCGAATCACCATCTCCTTGCGGAACTGCCGACGTCGCGCGTGGTTCAGCTGCTGCCTCGATGGGTGCTCTGGGTGCGCGCTCGAGTGATGAGCGCCGCGGCGGTCCTGCAGGGCGCCCCCGTAATAGGTCGAGGGGCATTTCGCAGGATTCGATCCTTTCTTGATGCAGTAATGTGGTGGCCGGCCGCGTACCGACTCCGGCGCATTGGCCAGACGTACGATCTTGTCTATTGTATTGAAGCGGGTTCGCTCTTTTTGATCGATGCGGCAAAGATCCCGCTTGGTCGATGCATCTACGTATCGCTCGAGCTCCAGCAGATCATCTCCGTGTATGGGTGCCGGAAAGCAGGAGAGTTACTCGCGAAGTGCGCGGTACGGCTCGTCCAAAGCCCGGAAAGGGCGCTGCTTCTGAACAAAGCGCTCGGTCGTGTTCTGGAGTATCAGTATCTGCCTGTTTCTACCGTTCCGTATGCGCCAACCCGCCGTTGCCAATCCAACGGAGGCCCCATCAGGCTTGTCTACTCGGGCTACATCGCCAGATGGTCGCATCTCAAGGAATTCCTGCTTGCCTACCGGGACGTTGAGCGCGAGATGCCGGTCACGCTCACGGTTCATGGGCACAGCTATGGAACCGGCGAGTATCTGCGGGAGATTCTCGCGCTTCTTGCTGACCTCCCCACCGCACGCTTCGAGGAGAGGCCAATGTCGGAACGCGAGCACCAGGAGTTTCTCGAGGACTTTGACGTCGGGGTTGCCCTTTACCAGCCAGTGGCAGGCAATGACAACTGGAAGGGTCTCCTGAAGTCCTCGGGCAAGATCGCCGCGTACCTCTGGAGCGGGCTTGCGGTCCTGACGAACCTGGCCGATGAAGACACTCGAAATGTTCCGTTTCTGTTCACCGATCAATTGACGCACGGAGCCGTGCGCGACGCGCTGCGCGCGTACCAGCTCAGCCGGGATTCCTGTGTTTCGCTGGCCCTTCGATACGCAACGGAACACTACAACATTTACACCTACCTCGATGCGCTTCACCGCCAGATCGATGAAAGCGGGTTATCCGTAAGGCTTCGGGCGCGAACCGAGTCATCGTAGACCAGAGACACACAGGGAGGCCGCAATTGGCGAAGACTGCTCTCATCACGGGCGTCACGGGACAGGACGGCGCCCATCTGTCCGAGTTGTTGCTCGCAAAAGGCTACAACGTCCACGGCATAAAGCGGCGCGCCTCGCTTTTCAACACGGACCGCATCGACCACCTTTACCAGGATCCCCATGACGCGGAGGTCCATTTCCGCCTCCACTACGGGGATCTGACCGACTCGACGAACCTGATCAGGATCCTGCAGGAGGTGCAGCCGGACGAGATTTACAACCTCGGAGCGCAGAGCCATGTGAAGGTCTCATTCGAAACCCCGGAGTACACGGCCAACTCCGACGGGTTGGGAACACTGCGGCTGCTCGAGGCGATTCGGATTCTGGGTCTGGAAAAACGGGTGCGGTTCTATCAGGCGTCGACCAGCGAAATGTTCGGAAAAGTGCGGGAGGTCCCCCAGCGAGAAACCACGCCGTTCCACCCGCGGAGCCCTTATGGCGCGGCCAAGGCCTTTGCGTACTGGATCACGGTGAATTACCGGGAAGCCTACGGCATATTCGCCTGCAATGGGATTCTCTTCAACCATGAAGGGCCGCTGCGCGGAGAGACTTTCGTCACACGCAAGATCACCCGTGCGGCGGCGCGAATGAAATTGGGTTTGCAGGAAAAGCTTCACCTCGGAAACCTGGACGCGAAGCGGGACTGGGGATACGCGGGGGATTATGTCGACGCGATGTGGCGCATGCTCCAGGCTCCGACGCCGGACGACTATGTCATCGCGACCGGGGAAAACCACACGGTGCGGGAGTTCGTGACCGAGGCCTTCGCGGCGGCAGGCATTATTCTGCAATGGCAGGGGACCGGCGCGGAGGAGAAGGGTGTCGACGCCAGTTCCGGCAGGGCGCTGGTGGAGATTGACAAGAGGTACTTCAGACCGGCGGAAGTCGACGAACTGCTGGGAGACCCCTCCAAGGCTCGCGCAAGGCTCGGGTGGCGCCACACCCTCACATTCAGCGAGCTCGTCGGGCTGATGGTCAAAGCCGATCTCAAGGAGGCGGAGCGCGATCTCTACCTCTCGAAGGGCGGCTTTTCCACTGCGGCAGGCCACGAGTGAGGAATCTATGGAAAACTCCGGCGACGGCCAGATGAACAAGGACGATCGGATCTATGTGGCCGGGCATCGGGGCCTTGCCGGGTCGGCGATCGCGCGGGAACTGGAGCGCAAGGGCTATCAGTCCATTCTTACCTGCAATCACGACGAGCTGGATCTGCGGGATCAACGGGCCACTCGCGACTATTTCGAGAGAACTCGGCCTACCTGCGTGTTCCTGGCCGCCGGGAAGGTCGGCGGCATCATGGCCAACAACACCTACAAGGCCGAGTTCATCTTCGACAACCTGATGATTGCCGCAAACGTCATCGACACCGCCCATCGCTGCGGCGTCAGAAGGCTCCTGAATCTAGGCTCGTCCTGCATCTATCCGCGGGACGCGTCGCAGCCGCTGAGAGAGGATCTGCTGCTGACCGGCCCTCTGGAGTCGACAAATGAGCCCTACGCTCTCGCAAAGATTGCCGCCCTCAAGCTCTGCCGGTACTACAACGAGCAGTACGGCACGAGTTTTCTCTCCGTGATGCCGACAAACCTCTACGGACCGAACGACAATTTCGACCCTGTGAGCTCCCACGTGGTGCCGGCGCTCATCCGCAAGATGCACGACGCAAAGATGCGGTCAGAGCAGGTGATCCTGTGGGGAGACGGAACCCCTCGGCGGGAGTTTCTCTATGTCGATGACTTTGCCCGGGCGGCGGTGTTCCTCATGGAACGCTGCGAGGCTTCTCAAGTCGGCGAATTCATCAACATCGGCACCGGTACCGACATGACCATCAAGGAGCTGGCAGAGACGGTTGCGGAAGCTGTGGGCTACAAGGGACGCATTGAGTGGGACCTGACGAAACCGAACGGGACCCCCCGGAAGCTCCTGGACATCACACGAATTCGCGCTCTGGGGTGGAAGCCGACGACGGAGTTCAGAGCAGGCTTGGAGCGAACGTACCAGTGGTTTCTCGAGAACGCACACGCATGACGGCCAGGACTGCAGCCGAACAGAGCAGAGAGGGAAGGAGCGTCCATTGCCGGCTCTATTGAGAACCTTCGGATTTGACCCGGGCCGGACCATCAGGTCCATTATCGCCCTCCCGCGGTACTTCCGCGAGTTGAGGCAGTTCAGGAGCCAATCGCGCGCAGCAAACTCTCCGTTCCCGTTGGGCAAACTCTATCCCTGCCTCGGCGAACGGGGTGCCATTACCGCGGCGGGACACTATTTTCACCAGGACCTCCACGTGGCGCAGAAGATATTCGAGGACCGGCCTGCGCTGCATGTCGACGTAGGCTCGCGGGTCGACGGCTTCGTGGCCCACGTTGCCTCCTTTCGGAGGATCGTGGTCATGGACATCAGGGAGCTTCGGGATACTGGCCACGAAAACATCGAGTTTATTCAGGCCGACCTGATGAACTTGCCGGAGCGCTTCACGGAATACTGCGACTCCCTCTCCTGTCTTCACGCGAACGAGCACTTCGGGCTTGGTCGATACGGCGATCCGATTGCATCGGATGGCTACCTGCTCGGGCTCAAGAACATGCATCGGATGCTTCGATCGAGGGGCAAGTTCTACTATGCGGTGCCCATTGGTCCCCTGCGGGTCGAGTTCAACGCCCACCGCGTTTTTTCGCTCCGACATCTATTGGATCTCTTCCGGCATGAGTACACGGTGGACTCCTTTTCGTACGTGAACGACAAAGGACAGTTCTTTCGGGACGGCGTCTTGAGCGATCAGAATATCCGTGACAACTTCGGCTGCATCTACGGCTGCGGCATTTTCCAGATGACGAAGCGCTGAGCAGATGAGGAGAGGACATGGAGCGATCGATGGAAACCGTGGAAGCATGCGACTTGTGTGGCAGCACACGGCAGAGACTGTTCGAAGTCTATGAACGATATGGCGAGACTTTTCACTATGTGGAATGTCTGGGCTGCGGGCTGGCTTTTCTCAACCCCCGCCCGACAGTTGATGGTATGCTGCGCTTCTATGACAAAGAGTACGAAGATTCACGGCATTCCGTGTATCGAGAATCGGGATTCCGCAAGAGGGCTGGCTCCATTGCCCGCTGGTTTCTCCGTATCCGCTATGAGAGAGGAGAAATTGCTTCGGCACTGGTGAAGGCCGTCTTCTTCCCGCTGGAAATGGCGTGGCAGAGATACCTTCGCAGAAATCCCTGGATGAGGCATGTACGGCACATAGGTCGCTTCCTGGACGTAGGCTGCGGCCGTGGCGGATTGCTCGCCAAAATACGCTTCCTGGGATTTGATGTCCATGGATGCGAGCCGTCCGCGACCGCTGCCGCAGTTGCCCAGGGAATGGGCCTCTCAGTGAAATGCAGCGACCTGCCGGGTGCGCACTACCCCAGTGACCATTTCGATGTTGTCCACGTGCGCAGTGTACTCGAGCATGTCCATGATCCCACTGCTGTCATTTCGGAAATCAAGCGCATTCTCAAGCCGGGCGGTCTGGCCTATATCGATGTCCCGAACCATGACGGCATTACCGGACAGGTAATTCGCAACAGTGAGGATGTGCCGATGCACCTGTATTCCTATTCTCCAACCACTTTGAGCAGGTATTTTGAGAAAGTCGGCCTTCACATTGTCAGCCTCACCACTTATACCAGGTTTCCACACACAATCTATGGGTATTTTGGCACGCAGGCGATTGCAATGGCGAAACTCAGCGGGTCGGCGGCGCAAGTTGCACAGACGGAAAGGTTCTGGGCTTTCAGCAATTCAGCGCGCCGTTCTGAGTATCAGGCGACTGCAAGGTTTTTCGATTCTATTGGCCATGGATGTCATATCCTTGCTCTTGCGTCAAAGAATGGCTGAGAGCGAACGAACCGCCCAGATGAATCACGGAATCAAGTCAATCCTCAGACGAATCGAGCCCCTTGTCCGGCTTTCCAAACGGCTGCGCGAAAGGCGCACGGAATTCTATCAATTCCAGAAAAGGGTCCATCCCGCAACATGGGCGAATCATGACCTCATTATGGAGTGGGCCGACAACTGCCTTGTAAAATGCGCCGAGATGGAGGCCGCGAACAATTATGCGCGCTCAACCGATCCGACTGTGACACAGGGTTATGAGCTGAAGAAGCGTGTCGAGGCAGAATACAGGGAGAAGCACACGGACTGGGAAGAGCTGCGGATTCTTCTCTACCGTCCCGAGTACGAACAATCGGTAGGAGGATATTCGCTGGTCGGGAATCTCGCCATGTCCCTCCAATTCATGGGTGTCCGGGCGGAGGCCATAGGCAGAACTGACAATCTGGCGGTCGTGCTGGAGAGCTTCCGTCCGACTGTTCTGATGACGAGCGACAACGAACGCGATCTGGGAATCGTTGACTGGATGGCATTCAACGAGTATCGGAAGAAGCACCATTGCGCTCTCGGCCTGACCGCTTCACTCGAAGAATTTCGGCAATACGCCGCTTGCCGGTCGTCTGGCGTGGGCGCATACGCACGGCGTAGACTTCTATTACCAATTCGCTCCGCAGGAATATCTGCATGGGAGAGAGGAGTTCAATCCCTTTTGGAATGAAGGGTATGAGATACTCTCGGTGGAATTCGGTGCCAATGTCCTGAAGGTACTACCCTGTCCCCGGCGTCTCACGGGACATATCCTATGTGTTCCTCGGATCCCGCAACAAGGTGAAATGGGACAGGTATGTTACTTTTTTTGACCGCATCTGTCGCGAATATCCCGGCTTCATTCACGGCAGCGGATGGCTCAAGCTCAAGGACCAAAGCGTCAACACCAACAGGGACCGCTACTTGTATGCGCGCGCCCGCGTGTGCCTGAATCTCCACACCCGGGCATGAGGTGCGGTGGCCCTTCGAATGTAATGAACGCACCTACATGCTGGCAGCGTGCGGTGCGCCCATGCTGATCGACAACCCCGCCTACTTGTCGTCGGTCTTTTCGAAGGACTCCGTTTTCACCGCGTCGACTCCCGACGAGTATTTCGAGCTCTTCCGCTTGATGCTGGCAAATACGGAAGAAGTCCAGCGCCGCGCATTGAAGGCGCAGCGCGAAGTCATTGAGAAATACAATTCATTCAAGAGGGCGGAGGACTTTGCGGGGAATCTGAGGAGATACGCAACCGGAGACTCCCGGAGCCCGACAAAGTAGCCTGAATGGACAGGACGATCATTATCCGGTCGGCGGGAGGCCTGGGAAACCAGTTGTTCCAGTACGCCGCCGGGAAAGGCTCTGGCAAAACGCATTCATGCGGTGCTGAAGCTCGATCTGACCTGGTACGAGAGTCCTCCGCCCGGGTGGCACGTCGACTGTTCTGTCTGGAGCATTTCGGGATCCGGGAGCTTGTCGCATCGCCCTCTGAGGTCAAGCGGTATCGTGGACGGACTTTATATGGGCGGGCGCTGCGCAAGGTGTTCCGCAGGGATGTGCGCCTCAGAATCCGCCGTGTTGACAGCGCACACGCCTACTGGGATCTTCGGAGGCTCCTTCGTCTCGAGGGCATCTACCTTGACGGGTACTGGCAGAACGAGCGCTATTTTGCCGACGTGCGGAAAGAGATCCGCGCCATCTATGCTGCGCATGGTGAAAGCGCCGGACAGAGCTTGGAGCTCCGCCGCGAGATCGAAGGCTCGGATTCGATTGCGCTCCATGTGCGGAGAGGCGACTATGCTGCAAATCCAGCGCTCGGTGAAAGATTTGGAACGTGCAGCGTTGCTTACTACGAGTGGTGTCTTTCGGAGGCAATGAAGGGTCTCGCACACCCAAGAGTCTTTCTTTTTTCGGACGATATGGCCTGGGCGAGAAGCAGCATTCAGCTCCCACAGGATGTGGTGGTCGTTTCTCCGGAGAATGATGCGGGGGGCCTGGCAAGCTTCGATCTCATGCGCCGCTGCAGGCACTTCATCATATCCAACAGCTCGTTCAGCTGGTGGGCGGCGTGGCTGGGAGAAGCGCCGACAACCCTGACGTTCGCTCCCACTCCCTGGTTCATGGGCGGGACCGACGATGCGGGAATCGTACCCGACCGATGGATAAAGAGGAACGCACGAAAATGAGGGCGGGACAGCGCGGAATGGAGTGTGCAGTATGAACCCTTTCACCGCGATATTGCGGCGATTGCGAGGGACGGTCAGATACCAGAATCTCTTTGAACGAATGTTGAAATTCGCTCTTCGCGGCTTGAATATCGGCGCTGAGACAGGCTCGGAGCAAAACGGGGAGCGCCGAGCGGCTGAGCTCGTGCGTGGCATCCTCGAGGGGGAGCATCCCCCTTTGTACGTTTTTGACGTGGGCGCGAATCGTGGCGGCTTCTCCCGCATGATTCTTGCGGTCTTTGCCAATACGAATGTGCAGGTCCATCTGTTCGAACCATCGCGAACGCTTTTCGAAGACCTTTCAAAACAAATGACAGATCGCGGAGTTGTCCTGAATGCAGTGGCGCTCAGCGATCAGACCGGTGAGGGCACCCTTCATACATCACCCTTGCATCCAAGTCTGGGCAGTCTTCATGCCCGGGAAATCTCGGCGGAGACATCGCTGCCTCTCGAGGAAAGGGTTGCCCTGGATACCGTCGATACCTACTGCCAGAAGCATGATATACCGCATGTTCATTTCCTGAAGATGGACGTGGAAGGACACGAGATGGCAGTCCTGCGCGGTGCGTCGGCAATGCTTTCGTCCGGGCACGTGAGTATCATCCAGTTCGAGTTTGGCGGCGCAAACCTGGATTCCAGGACGTATTTCCGCGACTTTTGGAACCTCCTGACGCCTCGCTTCTGCCTGTATCGTATTCTCAAGGACGGCTTGTACAGGATTGAGGCCTATCATGCCCTGCTCGAGCAGTTCACCTACTCGAACTACGTCGCTATCTCGTCGCAGCTCGTCAACGATCCGTCACGTCGAACGGTCTTTCACTAGAAGCATGCAATTTTCGGTGATCATACCGCTGCGGGACAAAGGTCCGCACATAGAGCGGGCTCTGCGATCCGTGTATCGGCAGACGTACAGAGACTACGAGGTTGTCGTCGTCGACGACGCGTCCACGGACGACGGACTGGACGTGGTCCGACGCATCCAGGACATGAACACCCGTCTGGTCTGCCGCAATAGGTCCGGCCCTGGTGGATATGCAGCCAGAAACGACGGCATCAGGATTGCGATCAATCCGTGGATCGCATTCCTTGATGCAGATGACGAGTGGCTGCCCGATCACCTGAAGAACCTCGTCGGCCTGACGACACGCTGGCCCGACGTGCTCTGTCTTGCCTCTGCATATGAACGCGACTATGGCGATGGAGCTCCGCGCTTGTGCAGCTACGCAACGCGGTTCGGCGGGTTCCACGCGCGTCGAATCGGCTTCGCCGAGTACGTGCGCGAAACAGCTCGTGACCGGTGTCCTGTCTGGACTTCTGCCGTCGCGGTGCACCGGGAAGCTGTTATTCGTGCGGGTCTCTTCCCAGATGGGCGCTGTACCAGGGGCGGAGATGTCGATACATGGCTGAGAATCGCAGAGCTCACGGACATCGGATGGTCGTCAGCAGTCGGCGCGCGATACCATCGAGACTCTGTCAACATGGTGACACGCCAGATACCTCCTCAGCTCTGTCACTGCGTGGATGAAACGATCGTCGACATGATCCGGCGAAAACCTGCAGGAGGCAGGCTCGCTTCGGCCCCGGCCACTGCGCTGAAACGCGTCGCCAACTACTACAAGAAGCCGGCCTTCAAACGGGCAGTCAGGTCTGGGGAGATTCGCGTCAGAGATGTGCGGCATCTGTACTTCTGGGCCGATCCCCTTTACGTCACGGTAATCATGCTTGCGGCGGCTGCCCCGAATTCGCTGCTCGCGGCTCTTATTCGCACGCTTCGGCTGCGAGAAGCGCCTACGGTCGATTGCGTGGCAGCATCCAATGAAAAGAGTCCTCGTCATCTCTTCCCTGGCCAGCGGAGGGGCTGAAAAGCTGCTCGTCACGCTTGCGGATGAGTGGGCTCGGCGCGGGGATGATGTCCGGTC
The DNA here is from genome assembly GCA_963734545.1 of uncultured Spirochaetota bacterium. GTDB lineage: Bacteria > Spirochaetota > Spirochaetia > SZUA-6 > Fen-1364 > Fen-1364. The sequence continues at coordinate 526,114 of CAVTHO010000007.1, forward strand.
ATTACGCATTCGATCCACCGTATCGGACAGGTATCACCTGTCGGAGCGCGTCAGAAGGATTTCCGCTCGGAGCCGATGCCCTGCGCTGGTACTCGATCGTTCGATACTTGAAGCTGCTGTGGCGGCTTCGACGAGCAATCCGGCGCGCCGCGCCGGATTTCATTCTCTCGTTTATCATCAAGACGAATATTCTTACTCTGCTTGCCACTATCGGCCTGCCTTTCCCGTTGTTGCGAGTGAGCATTCGGTCATCAAGAGAGCCGACATATCGCGCCGAAACGGCTGGCTTCGCCGCCTGGCATATCGGCGGGCCGCGTGCATTGTTGTGCTGACCGAGACCGCGAGAAAGGCGCTCAGGGGCATCCTTGCCTCGCGCACGTGTAGTGTCGATTCCGAATCCTGTCATGGTGGAGCCGGCATCCGAGGCTTTCAAGGCCCCTGACCTTCGCCGCTATTTCCCGGGATCGACAGGGAAGGACCTGCGTTTTCTCGTCGGCATGGGACGGCTGCATCCTGTCAAAGGATTCGACCTTCTGCTCGAAGCGTTTGCTCTGGTCCACGGAAACCACCCGGAATGGCGGCTCCTTATCGTGGGAGAGGGCGACGAGCGGCCCAGGCTGGAGGCAATCGCAGGGCGGCATGGCCTGCAGGACGTTGTCTCCAATGCCCGGCTTCCTGACTGATCCCCAGGCCGTGCTGCATGCCGCAGATCTCTTTGCGGTTCCCTCGAGGTTCGAAGGATTCGGAAACGTGATACTCGAAGCCATGACGGCCGGCGTGCCCGTAGTCGCCTTCAACTGCCCGGACGGCCCCCGGGAGATTATCACAGACGGTCGCGACGGAATCCTCGTGGAGCGGGAAAACCCTCGCGCCATGGCGGCAGCAATCCTGCGGTTGATGGACAGCCCGGAAGAACGCAATCGCCTGGCGCAGGCAGCGCTGCAGACAGTCAAACGCTACGAGATGGGCCGGATCCTGGAGATGTGGGACCGCGTGCTCGTGCCGCTGACGGTCAAGGCCTGAAATCGTGACCATCGTTGGTGTCTTCTACAATAGCGAGTTCAGGACCGGCGGACACACACGCTACATCGAGCTCATGGAAGCCCTTGCACGACGGGGCCATCATGTCCACGTGCTGATGAACAGCCTCCTTTCCTACGAGCCACGCTTTTTCCAGGCGGAGCAGAGGCGCGTGGCATATCGGCGCAAGGCATTCCCTCCGGCGTCATGGATATTTGCCGCGGCCGCGAGAAGTGAGGCTGCAAGGCTTGGTCGGAGAATCTCGACTCCTGACGCAGTGCTGATATTCGGGGAAACGCACCTTGCAGCGGGCAGGGCGCTGGCACGCGCGCTTGCGACAAAGCTCGTCTATGCGCACCGCTCCAATGGAGTCAGGGAGGCGCTCACCTATTCCGCAGAGGCGAGGGGAATGCCGGTGAGACGCCTCCTTCTCCTGCCGACTATCGCGAAGGCGATGCAGGAGGAGAGACGAATTGCCCGCGCGGCTGACCTGGTTGTCTTTCAGAGCTCCTTTGACCGGGAGGATTTCCGCACACGCGTGCCCATGCCAGATGGGCAGGCAACGATCATCCGCGGGGATATCCTGGGCCCGCGCTTCAAGGCAGAGTACGCAAAGGTCAACAAGTCGACGGCATTGAGGCAGATCGCGTTCATGGGGACGCACGGACACCGCAAGGGCCTTGATTACCTGATCGAGGCCGTGCGTATCCTGCATGCACGCGGGTATCGGGAGCTTCGCTTCGAGATCTGCGGGCCCGGAGAGCGATTCGAGGAACTTGCCGCACGCCTTGACGCACAGGGCCTTTCGGAAATGACCACGCTTCGGGGAAGAGTTGCCGATCCATTCCTTGTCATCGGAGGCTCGGATCTGCTCGTGGTACCCTCGCTCTTCGACAGTTACCCGAACTCGGTGCTCGAGGCGCTCCACGCCGGGACGCCGGTGATCGGGAGCAGGGTCGGAGGCATTCCCGATCAGCTTCAATATGAAGAGCTTCTTTTTCCGCCGATGGATGCGCGCGCCATCGCGGATCGTATTGAACGCTGCGTGCGCGAACCCGGATTCTACCAGCGGATTCGCCGGCTCTGCGCAGAGCGGCGCGCGAGCTTCGAGTTTGATTGGGCAGAAGCCTGGGAGAATGAGATTGCGGCGCTCAGCCGCTGATGGCCGGACGAGGAGGAGCTCAGCAGTGGAACGAATGATCATCATGGATCGCAATGAGAACAACTATGGTCCGTCTCCCAAGTGCCACGAGGTCATGAGAAACATGACGATGGAGTACTTCTCCACGTATTCGCGCGACTACCCCCGGCGAATCAAGAGCCGCATCGCGGAGCAGTACGACGTGAATCCCGATAATGTGATCGTGGGGTACGGGGCGGAGGACCTTCTCAAGCAGGTCATCCACTGGGCCGCGGAGCCCTCCTCTACGATCGCACTGCCCGACATGTCCTGGTGGTACTACAAGCACATTGTGGGAGAGGTCGGAGCGAAAATGGCCGAGTACCACATGAAGGAAACACCCGATACGTGGGATTTCGACGACCAGGAGATCTTCTCGATATTGAAGAAAAAACCCCGGCTCTTCATCATCGCATCTCCCAGCAATCCGACAGGGAACTTTCTGTCCGTGAAGAGGATGAAGAGCCTTCTCGCCGCGAAAGACCCGTCCACGCTGTTCGTTCTCGACGAGGCCTATTGGGGATTCGGCGCCGAGCCTTTCCCCGAGAGAGAAGTCGCTGAGCATGCGAACTTCATCCTCCTGAGGACGCTTTCGAAGTACTATGCCCTGGCAGGGCTTCGCATCGGGTTTGCGTTCATCGGGAAAGGCCTGGCCGACTTTGCCACCTACAAGAGCGTCTACCTCGGATTCAACCGGACCTCGGAGGAAATGCTGTTCGCGGCATTAGACAACGAATCGGACTCCTATTACAGGGAAAAGGCCGCGATGATCATCGAGGACGGGAAGATGTTCTTCGAGGAGCTCCGCGGAATGGGGTTCAAGCCCTTCCGCTCGTGCGCGAACTTCATCCTCGCGCGGCTGCCCGCGGATGACTATGCCCTGCTGAAGGAGAAGCTGCCCCTTCGGGGATTCGTCATCAGATTCCTCACAGAAGGGGCATTCGAGAATTGCATCCGCATTTCCATAGGGACCCGCGAGCAGAACCATCTCCTGATAGAGATCATGAAGGACCTGCTGCGCAGCAAGGCCTGAGACATGCAGGTGGTCCTCCTTGCCGCGGGTCTTGCCCAGAGACTCCGCCCGCTGACCGATCTCTGCCCGAAATGCCTTCTCGACGTCGGCGGGAGGTCGATTCTCGAGAGGGCCGTGGACACGTTGACGTTGTGCGGCCTTGCAGATTTTGTCGTCGTGACCGGCTACAAGGCGGCAATGATCAGGGAGCGGATCGAGGCGCGCTATCCGAGACTCTCGGTGAAATGGATCACGAACGAGCGCTACGCCGAAACGAACAATGCCTATTCCCTGATGCTGGCTGAACGGGCCGTCGAGGGAGAGTTCCTGCTGCTGGACAGCGATATCCTTTTCCCCGCAGGGCTGGTGCAGAAGCTGAGGGAATGCCGCGACCTGCCCTGCCTTGCGTTTGATCGCCATCCCTGCGGCGATGAGGAAATCAAGGTCCTTCTGGACGCGCATCAGGACGTGCGGGATATTGGCAAGGAAATCGACCCATCCCAGGCAGCCGGTGAATCAATCGGCATCGAAATCTTCTCTGATGCGGCACGACAGGAGTTGTTCCGCACCCTTCACCGAAGGATCGTCTCCCAGCGGCGCGAAAACGAGTTCTACGAAGCATCCTTCAAGGAGATGATCGGCAACGGCACGAGCTTCCATGCCGTCGATACGACTGATTTCCCGGCCATGGAAATCGATTCAGCCGAGGATCTGCAAAGGGCGCGGGTGAGATACTCGGCAGAGGGGCGCTGACTCAGACGCGGGAAAGCTCTTCGTAGACGGAGAGAAGGCGTTGCGCGCTCCGCGTCCATGAGAAGAGCGGAACGCGCGCGGCACCACGTTCGACAAGCTGAGCGCGGAATTGCCTGTCGGCGATAACGCGATGCATCGCCTCTGAAAGGGCAACGGCGTCATGGGGATCTTCAACGACGCAGGCCGCGTCCCCGACAATCTCCCGGATTGCGAATCCCGGAGTCGTGATGACGGGACAGCCGCAGGCCATTGCCTCGACATTGGGCATGCCGAACCCCTCTGCGAAGGAGGGAAAGACGAAGGCGTCCGCCGCGTTCATGAGCTCCGCAACGTCGCTTCTCGGGAACAAAGCCGGGGGTGATGAAACGCTCGGAGATGCCGAGTGCCGTCGCACGCGTCTTGACGGCTTCCGCTCCCCACCCTCCGCCCGCGCACACGAGGCTGTGCCGCGTTCCGTATTTCTTGACGAAACAGGCGAACGCTTCCAGGAGTGTCCATGGATTCTTGCGCTCGGAAAATCGGCTGACGTGCAGGATGTAGGGATGCGGCGCACCATAGCGTTCGGGCGCGGTGATCTCGTTTCTCGGCAGGACGCGGTAGAGGGGTGAAAGACCGTTGTAGCAGACGACGATGTTTTCGGGCGGCACCCGGAAACGCGTGACGAAAAAGCTCGCGCTGGTTTCCGAGACGGTCACGATTCGGTCCATGCGTCTTGCATAGGAAGGGCCGATGAGCCGCTCGTGCAGGAGCTCTGCCTTTCCGTAGAATTGCGGCACAAGAAACTGTTCGGCTCCGTGGATCGTGGCGACCTTGCGGGATCTCACTCCCCAGATGGGAGCGTAGATAGTGAGGGGCGTGTAGTGAACCACGTCGAAGGCCTGCCTCCTGAGGGAGAAGGCAGCAAGGAGAGGATTCCGTGGAACGATCAGCTCGCGGACGCGCCTGTATATCTGATTGTCACTGGGGCGGTAGTGGATAAAAGTGAAGTCGAAACGGCCGTCATTGAGGTCCAGGACGGAGCCCAGAATCTCGTTCAGGTGATGCCCGGAGCCGGAGGTCCAATTGTCGAGCTGCTTGGAGAAGATCCCGATGCGCGGGCGTCCGTTCCTGCTTTTCATCCAGTCATGATAGCTATCAACCGACGGGTCTTCAAGCTGTGAACGGCATCACGGTATTGTCCATTCACGATCGGATCGCGTGCTTTCATTCGCTGCAGCCGTTCCTTTTCTCCCGCTCCGCACGGCGCTTCACATTCACGAGCTCGCCCGAGTGGTGCCTTGCGCGTGACCGCAATGAAACCCTGATAATGGTCCGTCTCTTCATCAAGCCTGACCGCGTTGATGAAGAGCTCCTGCGGCGACTCCGCGCCCGCTACAGGCGCATTGCTTTTTTCCACGATGATGCAGGGGGAGGCATCCCGCGCCTGGAAGTCCTCCCGCACGTCGATCTGTTCTTCTCGAAGGCGCTCTTCCGCGACCGCTCGCTGTATGGGAAACCCCTCTATGGCAAGGAGCTGTACTCCGACTACTTCCATCGCACCTACGGCGTCGTCGATCCCGATCACCGGGAGCGGCCGTCTGAATCGCGGCCCGAGCAGCTCGCGAAGCTGCGTCTATCGTGGAATATCGGCGTGGGCGACTACCCGAGGGGGAAGCTTCGTCAACGGACGGGCGTAGCGGCTTCCCTGGCGCTCGGCTTTCGCGCATCGAAGTTTTTCTACAGCCATTCCAGACTGAATCCCGACCCCGTGGGGACCAACAAGGGCATTTTCCCCGTGCACGCGCGCATCGGTCTTGTCCGGCGGCCCTCGATTGCTCACCAGCGCAAGCTCATCCTCGAACGAATCAGTGGCGAAGATGATTTCCTGACAGGCGAGGTCTCGCAGCGACGCTTCAATTACGAGGTCAAGAACTCCCGTATCACCTTGAGCCCGTTCGGCTGGGGAGAGCTTTGCCTGCGGGACTTTGAGGCCGTCCGGGCAGGGTCGCTTGCTCCTCAAGCCTGACATGTCCCACCTGGAAACCTGGCCCGATATCTTCGTGCCTCTGGACACGTACGTTCCTTTCGACTGGGAGGGACAAAACCTTGTCGAGCAGGCACGCACATACCTGCGTGACGAGGCCGCACGGGCACGGATCGCGCGCCGGGCATTTGCGCGCTACCAGGAACAACTCGCCGGCCTGAGACGCGCGTTTCGAATCGGTGATCGCCGAAATAGAGGGAAAGGAGCGAATGAGGGACATGGCCCGAATCACCATCGCGGAAATAGTCGCCACCCTGCCGCCGGAGAAGAAGAAATGACACTCCCTTCAGCAAGTTCGTCCTCAGGCCGCTTTCTTTCCCGGCTGCGTGGATCTTCCTTGCGCTCGGCTGGGGGCCGAATGGAGTCACCTATCTGTCGGCCGTGTTCTGCCTCTTCGGATTCGGGTTCCTCGTCGCAGGGCCGGTGTGGGCGGCGTGGGTCGGGTTTGGGTTCTTCTTCCTCTTTGGAATTCTCGACTGCGCAGACGGCAACGTGGCGCGGGTACGCCGAAAACCGAGCCAGTGGGGGGAGTGGGTGGACGCGTTCGGCGGCTACGTTGCATACACCACGATCCTGCTCGGAGCGGGCGCTGCTGCGCAATCGCAGGGCGCGGGCGGGTTCCCCGGGATCAGCGGCGCGGTTCTCCCATGGGCCGGAGGCTGGGTGCTCGTCGGCGGCGTGACCGCCGCTGCCAACCTGTTCATGAGGACCATTTACCAGGCCCATCGCGCCATCAAGCCGGATCCCGGCCGCGCCAGCGTGGGTGAGGAAAAGAACCTCAGCAATCACCTTGGCATTACCGGCATGCTTCTGCCCGCATTTGCCCTGGGTTTCGGCCTGGGCATATTGCCATGGGTCCTTGCCGCGTACGCGGTATTCTATTGCGGTGGCTGCCTGCTCGTGTCCGTGAACCTGATACGCCGCGTGGAATCGGAGATCAAATGAAGATTGGTGCGTGGATCGCCGAGCTGGGCAAGGAGCCCTTGCCGGGCATGCGCGAATCGGATCTTTCCGGCAGGCCGTACGCGACCATGGCGATGATCTTCTGCCTGGCGGCGATCATCATCGTGCCGCTTCTTCAGTCTTTCAGGGGGCTGGACCTCACGGATACAGGATTCGTGGCGACCAACCAGCGCCTCATTTTCAGCGACCCTGCGCGCGTGGCATACTGGTTTCACCTGTGGCTTACAAATATCCTGGGTGGAGTGGTCGATCTCATCTTCGGCCGCTGGGGACTGCTGCCCATGAAACTGGCAGCCGCGGTCATTTTCTGGGGAACCGCGGCAGCCGCCTTCAAGCTTTTCAAGTCGGCATTGCCCCGGGAGCTTGTCTGGGTTGGAGTGACCGTCTCGATCGTCTTCGGCTTTGCCGACAAGATCAACATCATTCATTACAACAACCTGTCCGCCCTTTTCATGGCCCTCGGGGCCTGGTTGATCACAGATGGCTGCATTTCGAAACGGCGCGGGCTGTTGTTTGCCGCTGGATTCACGCTGGGGATGAACGTGCTGGTGCGCGTGCCCAATGCGCTGGGCCTTGGTCTCATCTTCATCCCGCTCATACTCGATGCGGTCACGGGCGGCAGGTCCGGACGCCTTCGCGCGGATTCCCGGGGGGTGCGCCTCTACATTGCGGGTGCAATCGCCGCGCTGCTCATAGGCTTCTCGGTGATGGCAGCTCTCGGTCACCTCCCACTCTATCTTGCCTCCCTGCGTGACCTGGGTGCTTCAACAGGAACGGAAGGCTCGCAATACCGCTCGTCCCTGTTGTTCCTGCGGCCTGCGCGGGACGGCGTGCTCGCCGTCGTGCTGGGGGCGCTTAGCCTCGCCTGTATCACGGTTTTCGCCGCAGTGATCGGCTTGCTGAAAAGCCGCATCATGCGGACCGGGCTGCTCGTGCTGGCAGGCATTCTGCTGTGCGTTGCCTTTTTCCGCGGCTTTCCCGGCGATCCGGTAAGCTACACGGCCTTCCGCGCAATTGCAGGCCTGGGGTACCTTGCCGCCCTTGCTGCCGCCTTGTTTCTCGTTGCCCCCGGAGATGAGCGGCTCAGGGCGGGCTCGGCCATGGCCGCTGCCGTAGTGATCGTCCTCACCGTGGGATCGGATACGGCGATCAAGGTTTCCACCTACGCGTTCCCTCTCCTCGTGCCTGGCATCCTTGGGGTCCTGAGCCGGATAGGCAGGATCAAATTGCCGCCGAGCGAACGCGGCTTTCCGTCGCTTTCTGCCCTGGTCGTGGTGGTTGTCCTTGGAGCCCTGTCGGTATTCGGCATCGCGCGCAGCATCTACAGGGACACCTTCAGGATGACACGCACCGTCAATCACCCGATGCTGGCAGGTATCTTCACGAGCCCGGCCCGCGCCCAGGCACTGGAAGAGGCCCTGCCGGTCATTTCTTCCTTCGCGCCGCCGGGGAGCGATCTGCTGGCATATGACAGCCTGGGCCTCATTCATTTCGCCACCCGCACCAGGCCGTACCTGGACAATCCCTGGCCGGCTCTCTATCCGTCCTCCGAGTTGGAATCGAGGCTCAAGGCAAGAGAAGAGCAGGGGCCCCTGCCGGTCGTGGTCCTTGCCGCGCACAATCCCCGTTCGGCCGCGTGGCCGATGAATCCTCAGTTGCCCGTGCGCGTGGACATAGTCAGGGCATTCATCGAGCGGCATGGGTATACTCTGAAATGGCAGAATGACGCTCTTGCCGTCTACCTGCCGCCGGACACAAAACCATGAAACTATCCGTCTGCATTCCTGTCTACAACGGCGCGAAAACAATAGGCGCCCTCGTTGAGCGCGTCATGCATGTCTGCGGAAACCGCGACCTGGACATTGTCCTGGTCAATGACGGAAGCCGTGATTCGAGCGAAGAGGTCTGCAATGGACTGGCAGAACGCTTTGCGCCCGTCACCGCCATAACGCTGCGAAAAAACTTCGGCGAGCATAATGCGGTAATGTGTGCCCTGGCAAATTGCACAGGTGACTATGCGGCCGTTATCGACGACGATTTCCAGAATCCACCGGAGGAAATCCAGAAGCTGCTGGACGAGGCACAGAAGGGCTACGACGTTGTCTATTCGAAGTACCGGCACAAGAAACACAACCTCTTTCGCAACCTGGGCAGCTCGTTCAATGACATGATGGCCACTGCGCTCATGCGGAAGCCGAAGGACCTGTACCTGAGCTCATTCAAGGTCATTGCCCGGCCGATCATAGACGAGATCGTGAAGTACAAGGGCCCCTTCCCGTACATTGACGGCTTGATCCTTCGCGCCACCGCCTCCATCTCCTCGGTGTACGTCGAGCACAGCGCGCGGGAAGAAGGGCGCTCGAACTACACGCTCGGCAAGCTGGTCAGCTTGTGGCTCAACATGTTCGTCAACTTCTCCATACGCCCCATGAGGGTGATCAGCCTGGTCGGGTTCGCGACATCGGCTCTCAGCTTCGTACTCGGGATCGCTTTCCTCCTGGAGAGAATCCGCTACCCCAAAGATCCTCCGGGATGGGCTTCGATAGTTGTTCTGGTGCTCTTCCTCGGTGGAGTCCAGACGCTGGCCCTCGGCATCATCGGCGAGTATGTGGGCAAGAACTATCTCGACAGGAATGGGACCCCCCAGTGGACGATAAAAAGCAAACGCTCGCGCGGGAGGTGATACCCCAGTTCATCCGATTCAATTTCGTCGGAATCTTGAACACAGGGCTCACCTATGCGATATACGCCGGCCTCGTGTTCGTCGGGGTCAATCATTTTGTCGCCCTCGGGGCCGACTACGCGGTGGGAATTGTCTTCAGCTTCATTATGAACAAGAGACTCACCTTTCGGGTCGCGGGCCGGGGAAGCATAAGCATGTTCGCCAGGATGGTGGGATCCTATGTGCTGATTCTCGCTCTGAACGCATTGATTCTCTGGGCGCTCGTTGACAGGGGCGGCGTGAACACGTACCTCGGACAAGGCATCGCGCTGGCCGTGGTCGTGCTTCTCTCCTTCGCGGCGCAGCGCGTCCTCGTGTTCAGGGTGCATCGGAGGGAGCCCAATGGCGAGCATCATTAAGCTTCCGTCGCACAGCGACGCGAGGTGCGAGACGCTGCATGTTTTCTCACGCGTGAAGGGAGAGGCATGAAAGGAATTGTGCTGGCAGGGGGCAAGGGCACGCGTCTGTACCCGGCAACACGTGTCATTTCAAAGCAGCTGCTCCCTGTCTACGACAAGCCGATGATCTACTATCCCTTGTCGGTGTTGATGCTTGCGGGCATCCGGGAGGTGCTTGTCATCTCGACGCCCGAAGATACACCGAGGTTTGGTGAGCTGCTGGGAGACGGGTCCTCCTGGGGCATGCGCATCTGCTACGCGGCGCAGGAAAAGCCCGAAGGACTTGCGCAAGCTTTCCTCATCGGCGCCGAGTTCATAGGCCGCGATTCCGTTGCGCTCATACTTGGCGACAATCTCTTCTTCGGCCAGAGCTTCACAGAGCTTCTGAAAAAAGCGTCGGAGTTGAAAAAAGGCGCTGTCATATTCGGCTATCCTGTCAAGGACCCCCAGAGATTCGGCATCGTGGAGCTGGACGCGGATGGTCGCGCGCTCTCCATCGAGGAAAAGCCTGCTCAGCCGAGATCCAAGTACGCCGTCACGGGACTGTATTTCTATGATAACGATGTCGTGAATATCGCTCGGGGCATCAGGCCATCGGCGCGGGGAGAGCTGGAGATCACGGATGTGAACCGCGCGTACCTGGCGCGGGGGGCGCTTCGCGTCGAGCTCCTGGGCCGCGGCTTCGCGTGGCTGGACACCGGCACCAGTGAAAGCCTGTTGGAGGCCAGCATGTTCGTGCAGGCAATTCAGCACCGGCAGGGCTACCAAATCGCGTGCCTGGAGGAGATCGCCTTTTCCAACGGCTGGATCGGTGCGGACGAGCTTGAGCGCGCCGCGCGTGCGCATGGATCGAGCGAATACGGGGAGTACCTGCGCGAGCTCCACCGCGGACTTCCCTGACAAGGCGTGATGATGAGGGATTTCAAGACAATCCTCGTCACCGGCGGGGCGGGCTTCATCGGCTCGAATCTCGTTCGGTATCTTTTCGGGCCTGCGGGCTTCAAGGGAAAGATCGTCAATCTCGATTCCCTGACGTATGCGGGCAACCTGGAAAGCCTTGCGGACGTGGCGGCGGAGTTCGGCGCGCGCCGGTACTGCTTCGAGCGCGTCGATATCCGGGACATCGAGGCAGTCCGTCTCGTTTTCGACCGACATCGCCCGGATGCCGTGGTCCACCTGGCGGCGGAGAGCCATGTCGACAGGTCGATCATCGGACCGCGCGACTTCCTGGAGACGAACGTCCTGGGGACCTTCAACCTCCTCGAGGCTGCCCGCGCAGCGTGGAAGGATCGATCAGATGTGCTCTTCCACCACGTGAGCACCGACGAGGTATACGGCTCTCTCGGAGAGACGGGGAAATTCACGGAAGAAACTCCCTATGACCCTCACTCGCCTTACTCCGCGAGCAAGGCGGCCAGCGATCATCTCGTCCTCGCCTATTTCCATACGTACGGGCTCCCCATCACCCTCTCCAACTGCTCCAACAACTACGGACCCTACCAGTTTCCGGAGAAGTTCCTCCCCCTCATGATCATCAACATGCTCGAAGGCAAGAGCCTGCCGGTGTACGGAGACGGGCGGAATGTCCGGGACTGGCTCTACGTGGATGATCATGCGGCTGCGATCTGGCTGATCATGACGGCAGGCACACCCGGGGAGAAGTACAATGTCGGGGGGGAGACCGAGTGGGAGAACATCCGGCTCCTCCATGAGCTCATGTCAGTGGTTTCGAAGAGCACGGGTCGTGAGGCGCGCGACTATGAGCGCCTCATTACATTTGTGAAGGACAGGCCCGGTCATGACCGCCGCTATGCCATTGATTGCTCGAAGATCAAGCGTGAGCTGGGCTGGACACCCTCCTTGTCCTTCGCGGAAGGGCTTCAGCGCACCGCAGACTGGTACGTGGGCAACCCGGCCTGGATCGAGCGCGTTCGCAGCGGGGCCTACCGGCAGTGGATCGAGACCAACTACGGGTCACGGTGATGAACGTCCCGCCGAAGGTTCTCATCGCTTATAACACCTCCTGGTACGTCTGGATGTTCCGGATGCCTCTGATCCGGTCCCTGCAGGCACGGGGATTCGAGGTCATCGTCCTGGCGCCCCACGACGAGTACACGAGCCGCATCACTGCCGCGGGCATCGGCTGCCGCGAAATCCGCATGCGCGCCAAGGGCAGGAATCCATTCCAGGAGCTTCTGACCACGCGCGCTTTCCTCCGCGCCTACCGGGAAATCCGCCCCGACGTCGTCCTGCACTATACGATCAAGCCCAACCTCTACGGCTCCCTGGCCGCGCGCATCCTGCGGATCCCCGCGATCGACAACGTCACCGGGCTCGGCGCCGTCTTTGACCGGGGCGGTCTGCTGCAGGCTGCGGTGCGTCTTCTCTACAAGGCTGCCTTCGCGCGCGTCGAGCGGGTTTTCTTCCAGAACCCGGACGATCGCGCTTTGTTCGTTCTTGGCGGCATGGTACGAGAGGCCCGTGCCGGCCTGCTTCCCGGCTCCGGGGTCGACCTGGACAAATTCTCGCCCCAGCCGCGCGGAACGGGTGCCTTCAGCTTTCTGTTCGTGGGACGGCTCCTCAAGGCAAAAGGGGTCGAGGAACTCATCAATGCGGCACGAATAGTCCAGGCTCGGCGGCCGGGTACCCGGGTCGTGCTGCTGGGCAAGCGTGACGACGAAGATCCCGGAACGGCTGATCCGGGCCTCCTGATGCAGTCAGGAGACGTTGTCGAGCTGGCGGGAAACGTCGACGATGTGCGGCCGTACCTCGCGCAGGCGGACTGCGTCGTCCTGCCTTCCTACTATCGCGAGGGGACCCCGCGATCCCTCCTGGAGGCTGCTGCCATGGGTAAGCCTCTCATCGCGGCGGACTCGATCGGGACCAGGGAGCCGGTCCAGAACGGGGTGAACGGCTTTCTCTGCCGGCCGCGTGACCCGGATGACCTGGCCGCAAAGATGCTTGCAATGATCGAGCTTTCTGATGAAGCTCGCGCCCGGATGGGAACCGCGTCCCGAAGGATCGCCGAGGAGCGCTTTGACGAACGCATTGTGACGGAACGATACATTGAACTCATCGACCACCTGGTCGGGAAGGCGAGATAGCGTGCTGCATCTGGTCACGGGCGCTGCCGGCTTCATCGGTTTCCACCTGGCGCGCAAGCTCCTCGAACAGGGCGACGAGGTCGTCGGCGTGGATTGCCTCAATTCGTACTACGACCCGTCGCTCAAGATGGCCCGTCTTTCCGAGCTGGGGATCGGTTCCGCGGCGGCACAGTGGGGTATCGAAGCCCCGAGCAGCCGCTATGACAAGCTCACCTTTTTTCGGCTCTCGCTGGAAGACAGGGAAGGGATGGAGAAGCTCTTCGCGTCCCGCCATTTCGAGCGCGTGTGCAATCTCGCGGCGCAGGCGGGAGTGCGGTACAGCCTGGTCAATCCGCGCGCCTATGTCGAGTCGAATGTCAGTGGCTTTCTGAACGTTCTCGAGTGCTGCAGGGACGCACGCACACCCCACCTCGTTTATGCCTCCTCGTCGTCCGTGTACGGGCTGGACGCTGTCCGGCCTTCTTCCACGCGAGACCGCGCCGATCATCCAATGAGCATGTACGCGGCGACCAAGCGGGCCAATGAGCTGATGGCCCATACGTACAGCCACCTGTTCGGTTTGCCAACGACCGGCATTCGATTCTTCACTGTCTACGGCCCCTGGGGCAGGCCGGACATGGCTTACTTCAAGTTTGCCCAGGCCATCATGAATGGCCAGCCCATCGACGTGTACAATAACGGGGACATGCAGAGGGATTTCACCTACATAGACGACGTCGTGGAAGGCATTCTTCGCATCATCGATCGGATCCCGGGTGCCGACACGTCGTGGGACCCTGGTCGCGCCGACCCCTCTTACTCAAGCGCCCCCTATAGACTGTACAACCTGGGCAACAGCGCGCCCGAGCCGCTCTCAGGTTTCATCGCGGCGCTCGAAAACGTCCTGGGGCGGAAGGCAGTGAAGAAGTATCTTCCCCTGCAGCAGGGCGACGTGCAGGCGACGTGCGCGGACGTGGCGGATCTCGAACGCGATTTCGGCTGGAGGCCGCATACGAAGCTCGATGAGGGCCTGCGGCGCTTCGCGCAATGGTACCTGGCCCGGCTGAATTGAAAGGAACCGAATGAAATCCGTCTTCACCAGAAATGACAGGATCATTCTGATCGCACTTGTCCTCTTTGCGCTTTTCTTTCGGCTGGCGACCCTCATGATGATCCATACCGGTGTGGACGAAAGGGACTATTGGTTCTCCGCAAAGGCGATTGCACATGGGCTGCCCTATCCGGACGTTACGCATCGGACCACCCGTTTCGCCGTTATCCTTCCGGTTGCCCTGGCGCAGGTGCTTTTCGGCAGTCATCCCAATGTGTATTACGTGCTGCCCGTACTCAACTCGATGCTCCAGGCAGGCCTCGCTTTCCTCATCGGCCTGAGGCTTCGGGGGAGGCTTACCGGGTTCATCGCCGGACTCTCCCTCACGCTCTTTCCGTACATGATCCGCGCCGGAAGTCAGGTAAGGCCCGAGATCTTTTCCGTCACGTATATTCTCCTTGCCGTTTATTTCTTCACCACGTACCTCGAGAGAACCGAAAAGCAAGCTGCCCCGCTGATCTGGACCGCCGTGTGGGTGTTCATCGCGTACGAGGCCAAGATCACCAACCTTTTTTTCGTCCCCGGGCTGCTCATCGCGATGCTCGCGTACAAAAAGAAGCCCCTGCAGGCAATTCTCTTCTGCGCAATCCTGTTGGGCCTGTTTCTGGCGGAAACCGGTCTCTATGCGGCGTTCACTCCGTACAAGCTCGGGGAGTTGGAGATCATCCTGAAGAACCACGTGTATCACGGAGAGGTCTTCCACGTTGCACGCGTCGTGGATCTCTTCCAGCGCTACTCCCGCGCTCACCTTCAGCTGTACTGGCAGATTCCGTTCGTGCTCTTCGCAGCAGCCGCAGTATTCTCCATTGTCCGCGGCGCCGACAGAAGAACCTCCGCGATTGCCATAGCAGCGCTCAGTTTCTTCGTGGGGATAACCTTCGAGCTGGCGGGCTTCAACCCTCTCGTCCCTGCCGAGGGATTCATCAACCGCTACTTCACTGCCGTCCTTGGCCCTGTATTTCTCGTTCTCTCGTTTGCCGCCGATGGAATTGTTGCAAGGCTCCTCAATCGAGGAACAGGCCGCACGCCTTCCGCCTCGCCGCGGTGGTACCTCGCTGTGCTTGGGCTCACGGTGTTTGCTGTTCTGGGCTCCTTTTCCTGGCCGAAACTGCCCGCGGGGATGCGTGCGTACGCGCACTCGCCCCTGCAGCTGTCACAACATCCCCTGGTGATGAACGAGCGCTACCGGCTCGCTATAAACCGCGCCTATGTCGAGGGGATGCCCATTGTCGCGGTGGATGGCACAGGCGGGACGAACGCGATCCTGACCTGTCTCAACTACTACCTCGATCTCTCCCAGTACGCCAACCGCCGTCTCCCGGGCATTGACAGGATTCAACGGGGAGGGATGGGGTTCTACGTCGTTGGTCGACAGGGAAGCGCTGACTCGAAGGACAGATTCCTTGCCGCAATCAGGTCGCCTTTCCGAATTGCGGAGATTCCGGCTGGGCAGCTTCTGCAGCTGTCGGATGATTCACTGACGGGCGGCTCGCATGCCGCCAGCGAAGGCATCAATGAATAGGAAGGTCCGAGGCCTGTTGCAGGCATCCGTGGGGGTGCTGATAGTCGTGGCGGTCGCGTTCTTTTTCCGGGCCCAGTTCGTGAAGAACTGGAACCAGGTGAGGACTCTCCATTTCCAGCTCAACTATGTCCTCCTGTCGCTGGCCCTGGTCTGTATCCTGGTCGCGTACCTGGTCAACACGGCTGCCTGGCGGTACGGCATCAACCTGTTCGCCACCCGGCGGCCTTTCTCTTTTCGCCAGAGCATCGGCATGGTCAACACGACCCAGCTGACCAAGTACATTCCCGGCAAGATCTGGGGATATGCGATGCAGGCGGCACTCGTGGACAGGAACGAATTTCCCATATCGACCGTCCTTTCCATCAACCTGTTCCTGGCGCTCTCGAGCGCATTTCTCTGCCTCCTGCTGGGCGGTCTGTACTTCATTTTCTTTTCCCTCCTCCTCGCGCCGCTGGTCTCGGTCATTGCCACCGCTGCTATTCTGCTCGTCTACGTGTTTTTCCTGGGATTCAACGGCAGCTTCTTCTCAATTCTCACGAAGGTATTCGAGCGGATCCTCAGGAGGCCGATCAGCGCCTGCCGGTTCACCCTGAGGCAGATCATGTCAATGCAGCTGTTCATGCTGATCTCAGCCGCTGCCCTTGGAGCCTCGGCGCTGCTCTGCGCCCTCGGCATGGGTTTCCCCGTGCGCGGGAGGCTGGTGCTCACGGTGGTCTCGGGATTCCTCTTCTCGGATACCGTCGGATTCCTGGCGTTCCTGGTCCCCGGCGGCGTGGGTGTCCGTGAGAGCCTGTTCTACCTGCTGCTCCGGGAGCACGGCGGCGAATCATTTGCCCTGATCCTGCCGATTGTCATGCGCCTGATGTCGATGCTTGTCGATGCTCTCCTGGGCCTGCTCGGCCTGGTCTACCTCCGCACGTACATAAAGGAAGGCGCGCAGTGAAGCTCATCATCCAGGTCCCCTGCTACAACGAAGGTGCCACCCTTTCCGTTGCACTGGCAGAGCTCCCGCGCAAGGTGGAGGGATTTGACGAGGTGGAGTGGCTCATCGTCAACGACGGGAGCTCGGATGACACGGTGGAAGTGGCGCGCCGCGGCGGCGCTGATCACATCGTCAGCTTCAAGCGGAACCAGGGACTGGCGCGTGCCTACATGGCGGGGCTCAGGGCCTGCGTCGAGCTCGGCGCCGATGTCATCCTGAACACGGACGCGGACAACCAGTACTGCGCAGCGGATATCCCCGCGCTCGTCGCACCGATCATCGCGGGAAGCGCGGATATCGTCATCGGCGTCCGGCCCATCAAGGCCATCCAGCATTTCTCAATGCTCAAAAAGGCACTCCAGCGGCTCGGGAGCAGCGTGGTTCGCTGGGTAAGCGGCACGACCGTGGAGGATGCGCCGTCGGGATTCCGGGCCGTCAGCCGTGACGCGGCCATGCGCCTGCACGTGTTCAACGAATACACCTACACCCTGGAAACCCTCATTCAGGCCGGGCGCAAGAACATGGTCGTTGCATCGGTGCCCGTGCGGGTGAATGCAGACATACGCCCGTCGCGGCTCGTGAAGAGCATTCCTGCCTACATCAAGAAATCCATCCTGACGATGCTTCGAATTTTCGTTGTCTACCGGCCCTTTCGATTCTTCATGGTCGTCGGGGGAACCGTTTTTACACTCGGTATTCTCGTGGGCGTGCGCTTCCTCGCTTTCCTGATCTTCGGGGGCGGGGGAGGGCATGTCCAGTCCCTCATCTTCGCCGCCATCCTCCTGGGAATCGGGTTTCAGACCATGCTCACTGCCTTCCTCGCAGACCTGCTGGCCGTGAACCGCACACTCCTGGAGGAGATCGAGTACCGAAGCCTGAAAAGCGCAGAACTGCACACCCGGGAGCCAGGATCGCCGCCCCATCGCTGAGCTCTCAGCGGGTGGCCGCTGTCCGCAATATTCACCAGGAGCTCAACAGATCCTGCAGCCCGTTCTTCATTCGCGCAAACGAAAACCTTTTGACGTAGTCTTCCTTCACGTTCCCCGCCAGGCGCGTGCGCAGCTCCCCATCGGAGATGAGTCGTTTCAAAGCCCTGGCCATTTCGTGATGATCGCCAGCGGGTACAAGGATGCCGGTGACATCGTTGATGAAATCCTCGGGAATGCCGTCGCAGAGGGTTGTGAGAATCGCAGTCCCTTTTTTCATGGCTTCCAGAAGAGAGATCGCGCCGCTCCCTTCTTCCACCGAGGGAAGGACGTAGATATCAGTGTGGTCGAGAAGCTTGTCCACTGAATCGACAAAGCCGGGGAACGCGACAAGATCATGCAGACCGAGTTTTTCTGCGAGCCTTTTGTTCTGCCGCAGGAACACGCCGCTGCCGGCAACGATGCACCTGAAGGAGAGACCACTTTCCCTTACGATTCTGACCGCCTTGAGAAACGTGTTGATCCCTTTTCTTGGGTCCTGGCGGCAGAGCACCGTGACGGTCGGAACCCCGTCACCCGAGACCGCCTGGCCAGCGGCCTCGATGTCCGAATCCCTTTCGTAGAGCTCGATGTAATACGGTACCTTGACGACTTTTTCCGGTTGAAGCCCCGGGAATTCCTTCAGGAGTATGGTGCGTGTCGAGTCGTAATGGACGACGACTCTGTCAGCGCGGCTCAGCATCCGTCGTTCCACGGGAGAGTAGACGATGCGGGCAAAGAGATATGCCAGCCTGATTTTCATCGCCTGTCCAAACCCGTAATCTGCCGCGGGTGAGCCGATGATGTGACCCCGGTACTCGTGCCGGTGGGTGGTGAAATACCCGACAAGGGTTTTTACCGGGAGGCTGCCCCGGGACAGCTTCTTTTTCAGCTTCGCGCCCGCAATTCCCCAGATGCCGGCGCTGTACGTCACAATCTCGTCCGGTCTGAGCCGATCGATGAGGGCCGTCATCCTGGCGACAAAGAGAGAGGCCGCCGGAATCGAGCCCAATCCCAGCAGGCGCGAAAAGGGATTGACGAAATGGACCAGGGTCGCAAACCCCAGATCCATCTCTTCCTCGCGATCGCTGAACCCGAGGATAAAGACCTTGTAGCCCATGGAGTCCAGGATCCTGGCGACATTGTACGAGTATGCCCCCAGACCGCCGGGTATGGTGATGGGCGATTTGCCGCTTATGACAAAAGCGACCCTGCTCACGATGAGCTCTCGAAGACAACGGAAAAATCCGAAGAGGCCCTGAGAAACTGAAGCCCGCGGAATGAGGTGCCGGCGAACGTCAGCGTGCCGCGAACGTGATTGTCCAGTCCGCGCAGCCAGACGGCCACTGGCAGATTGTCTATCGCGCAGTCCTGAATGCGAATGGAGACAGGCACGACCTGAGCGCCGAGATTCGATAGAACGAGAAGGATTCCGACTCCCGCGTTGCCCGCGATCCGGCAGCCTCGCACGATACAATCCTCGAAGCCGGGATCATTCCCGTTGGGTTCGAAATCTATGCCTGACATGGGCAGGGTTCCCGATGTCCCCGAGATCTGGCTGTCCTCGATGAGAAGGCGGCGGGCGGAAATGACGCTCACTCCCTGCCGATAGCTGTCCAGGATTTCGAGATCCTGGAGCGTGAGGTCCTCGCAAGGCACACGGCCATCCGGGCCGTTCTGGATGCCGACGTAGATCGCATCCCCCCCCGCGCTCTCGATTCGAAGCCCGGCGATGCGCGCCCGTGCAACCCCATGCAGGGAGATTGCGTGACGCCATTCGCCCTGCTCGTACGGCCTTTTCTGGTAGTCGCTTTTCCTCATTCGGAGAGTGGCCCCGTAGCCGAGAATTGCGAAGTCGGCCGCGCCGTGAGCCTGGATAAGGCAATCCCCGGCGCTTCGAAACGCACCTTTTGCGGCAAGGACAAGGACGCCCGGCTCGAGCGCAAGCTCCACTCCACCGGAACGAAGATCGAGGGTGCGTGAGAGGATCCATGGACCTGCCATGAGGGGCACGACGATGGTTCTGGCCCCTGAATCTATCGACGCCTGGAGAGCATCGGTAGCGTCCGCTGGATTGTAGCCCCACCACGCGGCACTCACGGCAGCGCCCTCGGGAGGTCCGGCTATCCATCCCGGCGGCCGACGCTCGCGTGATCCACCGGCGGATTCCCAGGTGGAAATGAGAGACGCAACGCGCGCCGCATACACGGCGTCACTGGTGCTCGACCTGGCCGACATGCGCGGTGGTGAAGCTCCCGCGCAGGCAGCAAGCAGCACTGTGAGAGCGAGCAGCGCGGCTGTTCGTAATTGCCTTGAAACATGACCCATGACAAGCTACCCTTTGAGTATACCATGATCTCTACGAGCATTTCATGATCCTTTTTCGAATTGCGATGCGCAACCTCCTCCGTCGCGGGGGCAAGAACCTTGTCGTGGCAATTCTCATTGCGGTCGGTGTGGCCGCTTTTTTTGTCAGCAACTCCGTGCTGGAAAGCTCGATAGGCGGGATCCAGCACGCCTTCGGGGACAATTTCACCGCCGACCTGTCCATCAGCCAGCGCAGCGAGCAGTCTTTCAGCCTGTTCGGCCCCGACATTCCCGTGATCGGGGACTACGCCGCGGCGCCTCTGCTTGTGAACGCCTCCGATATCGGCGCGCGTGTCGCGCACGAACCGGGCGTGGCGCGCACTGCCTACGTTCTTTCATCGCCTCTCCTGGTGGAGGCCGGAGGCGCCCGCGACACCGGGCTGGCTCTCGGAGTCATCGGCGACGAGTACTTTTCGCTCTTCCCAGGGCCGCAGTTCACGGTCGGCGCTCCGCCTGCCAGGGGGAGCACGGGATGGATAGTGCTCACCGAGGAATGGGCGGCAAAGATTGCGGCCGCACAGGGGCACCCTCCGGTGCCCGGCGACAAGGTGCAGCTCTCCTACTTTGGAAATCAGACTTTCACGATCAGGGAGGTGATCCTGGCCGGTGTCATCAAGTACCAGCCTGCCAGCGACTTCCTCGGGCAGGTGATCATAGTGGATGGCCGGACCCTCCGGACGCTCTGCGGCTACGCGCAAACCGACGAACAACCCGCGCTCGAGACAAAGAGCCCGCTGCCCCGACAGGCGCGGGCGCAGGGTCAGGCGACGTCGATTCGCTCTTCTCATCGGAATCGACTCTTCCCCCCGTCAGTGACAAGTCCGACCTGTCGTCCGCACCGGTAAGCCTGGAAGAGCTCAAGAGAATGATGAGGGAGGCGCGTCGCGCCGGAAACGCCGCGGAAGTCCCCCCGCTCGGCCATCAGGGCGCCTGGCATTTCATACTCGTGAGGACCGTGCCGGGCGCTGACAAGGGACGCGTCGCGAATTCGCTGCGAAAGGAACTTTCCGCCGCGGGTCTCGCGGTGCAGGTGAGAGACTGGCGCGGGACTGCCGGCGCCGTCGCTCTCTACGTCTTTCTCATGCAGATCGTGCTCTACGTCGGTCTGTTCATGGTTGGCGGGATCGTCGTCATCCTGACGATGAACTCGCTGGTCATGTCCGTCTTCGAGCGCACCGCGGAGATCGGCACCATGCGCGCGATCGGCGCGCGGCGTGGATTCATTCGGAGGCTGTTCATCGTCGAGACGATCGCCCTGACCCTCACCTCGGGTGTCGCGGGCATTCTCCTTGGCGCAGGCGTGGTGATGCTTATCAACCGGGCCGGCTTTCGATTCAATAATCAGATTCTCAGTCCTCGTGTTCGGAGGCACCTCCCTTCATGCCGGCGACCTCGAGCGGCAATTTCGCGCTGTCGTTCGTCGCCTCGCTCGTCCTCGGCGCGGTGGCATGGGTATACCCTGTGCGCCTGGCTCTCCGGATCCCCCCCGTGCGCGCGATACACACCGCATGATGACCGGGACCACGCTGCAGATCGCCTTTCGGAATTTCACGCGAAACAGCCGCCGTTTCATCCTGCTCGGCCTGGCCGCCTCCGCCGGTTTCTTCTTCGTCTGTACCGTGCAGAGCCTCGTTGCCGGTCTTTCGAGCCAGATCAGCACGCGCGGCGCGCGATACTACGGCGGGCACGTGATCGTCAGCAGGGTCGAGGATTCCGCGCCCGGCATGACGACCGCTGCAGAGGACCGTTTCCTCAGGGAGGCGATTTCCCGGGCAGGAATTCACGCTGCCGCGATTTCACACCGGACCCATCTCGGATCGCGTGGAGTCGTCTTTTCCAACGGCGAGTCGGTGAAGATTCGTCGCGTCATCGGCATGGACTGGTCCACCGAAGGCGCCAAGATTCGTGGGCTGCAATTCGTGTCCGGAAAGCCCGACGAGATGAGCGACCCAGGCGGCGCTCTGATCTCCGACGTGACCGCGCGACTGCTGGGCGCCCGGGTCGGCGACCAGCTCATCCTGCAGGTAAACAGGGACGCGGGCGCGCTCAACACTGTTCCGCTGTGGGTGAAGGCCATCTTTCGAGAGGTGAGCATCTTCGGGTACTACACCGTGTACATGGATCGCGCCGTCCTCAACCAGGCACTCGGCAAAAACGCTGATTACAGCAGCACCATCGGTGTCTATCTCGATGATTACCGAGCGGCGGACGGGAGCGCGTCACGCCTGCTCAAGGCTCTGGATGGCCGCTATACGGCCGCGCCGGTGGTGAGCTTCATGCCGGAGATCAGCACGATGCTGAGGGCCCTCACCCTGGTCAGCTACGGCATCCTTGCGCTCCTGTCGATTGTGATTGCCGTCGGAATCCTCAACATGTACCGTGTGATCATCTACGAGCGCACCCGGGAGATCGGCACGATGCGCGCCATCGGCATTCAGAGGACCCAGGTGCGAAACATCATCCTCAGCGAGGCCTTTTTCCTTGCGCTGTGCAGCATCGCGGCCGGGCTGACCTTGAGCATTCTCGCGCTATCTGCTGTTTCCCGGATCCAGTTGAGCGGCGCCGCCGGCTTCGACATCTTTCTGGACCGTGGACATCTGAGTTGGGTGCTGTATCCTGACAATGTCGCAGTCGATGCCGTGCTCATCACCCTGATCACCCTTTTTGGCGCCCTGGGACCGGCCCGATCTGCCCAGCCGATCGAGCCCGTGGTTGCCATCCGCGCCGAATGAAGAGGAGCAGTATGCGAATGCCGTCCCCTGCAGCGCGACTCTGCCTGTTCCTGGCCATTGCGGCAGTCGCATTGGTGTTGCCCCGTGCGATGGAGGCGCAGGCTGCCGGCAGCCCTCCTGATTTTGTCCAGCTTCTCAGGAAAGCCGACTCCCTTGTGACATTTCCCGATTCTGATTTTTCCGCCCAGTATACATTCGTGCAGGAATCTCCCGGCCAGGGGACGAGCACCAAGCAGGCCATGGTGTTCCGGCGGGACAGGGACAACACGTACCTCATCGTCATCGTGAAGCCGGAGGAAGACAAGGGCAAGGGCTACCTGAAGTCCGGGAACAACCTCTGGTTCTACGACCCTGTATCGCGCCGCTTCACATTCACGAGCGCGAAGGATCGATTCCAGAACATGAACGCCCGCAACTCGGACTTCACGCGATCCAACCTCGCGGGGGACTACAAGGTGACCGGCTCCACCCGCCAGAAGCTGGGCAAGTACGACTGCTGGCTCCTGGACCTCCAGGCGACAAGTGACGATATCACGTTTCCGAAAATGAAGATCTGGATAGACGACGACGGTCTCGTGCGCAAGACAGAGGATTACAGCTACTCCGGCCAGCACGTGAGAACAGTGGCCTTTCCCCAGTATCAGCAGATCGGCACCCGGTACATCCCGCAGACGGTTGTCATTTTTGACGAGCTGCGCGGCGCCACGATCAATGGCACGTTCGTCAAGGAGCAGACCACCTACACGATCGCTCGCCCGTCACTCGAACGCCTGCCTGATGCGACATTCACAAAAATATGGCTGGAAAAGCTCGGTGAATAAGGTAAGAAGACTCGGGATCGGACGCGTGGGCCTGCGCCGGCCCGCGCTTGCGGCATTGCCGTTCTGTTTGCTCTGCGCGGGGCTTTCCGCGCAGACCCAGCCGGTTTCCGGCGACCCGGACAGCCTTTTCAACGATGGCGCTGCCCCTTCTCCGCCGTCCTCCGACCAGCCGCCGGAAGCCGTGCCGCCGGCTCCCGCGTCGACGCGGCCGGACGACCTTACGCGCGATGATAAAATTCACTTTTTCGGGTCTGTCGACATCTATGGCCTCTCCGGGCTCGGATGGTCGCAGTTTCCGCCGCTGAGTCGACCCGGCGATAATCTGGGGACCGATCTCGGCGGCTCCCTGACCACGAGCCTCGGATTCGAAGTGCGGCCTGCAAGCGAGCTCCGGATCCGCGGCACGCTGAGCTACTATTTCCCCGGCTCGGGCCCCTTGTTTTCCGAAATGATCGTCGACTATTCCGTTCTGAACACCGTCTTCTTCCGGATCGGGACTTTCGCCTACACCTGGGGCAACTCCCAGTTCTATCAGTTTGCCAACCTGCCGGCCCGCAGCCTCCCGGAGTGGGGGACGACGAGTGTGCCTTTCTGGGAAAAGACCAATCTCATCACCCGCACAATCCCGGAGTCAGTGCCGGTGTCGATGAAAATGAACGTGCCATTCGGATTGAACGGGCTCACATTCCTGGCCCGGTTCGACCTGGAAAATTACTTCCCGAATCCATCCGCGCCCAGCCCGAAGTACGCGGGCTACGGTCTTCAGTACGACCTGGTGACGGGTCCCATCGAGTGGAGCATCGCCGGCTTCTGGCAGTATCTCCTCACTCCTCGAACTTTCCTGGCGATGAAGACGAGCGCGGGCGGTTTCGACCTCTCCGCGGAAATGACAATGGCGTTCCCCGTGAAGTTCTCACCCGCGGGCATTTCCCGCATCAGCACGACGGGCGGAGGAATATTCGTGGGCGGCGTCCTGCAGCGCATCTATCCCACCGCGGTGGTCGGGCTGTCGCGGGAATGGCCGGACGCGCACGTCAAGTTCTATGCGGAATATGCATTCAACGGTGAGCGTGACCCGGGCACCCCCTGGCTTGCTGACGCGACCGGGCCGGGGGGCCACAATTCGGCGGCCGGCGTCCGGTTCACCAGCCTGGGCCCGGCAGGTCTCGCCTTCAATCTGCTCTGGCAGCAGAACTGGTCGGATGGATCGGCCCTTATCGCGCCGTTTCTCGAGCTCTCCCCCGTTGACCTTGTCACGATTCAGATCGGACTCCCGATTATCTTCGGCCCTGACGACGGCGAGGTCCTCGGCAATCGTCTGGTGCCCGGCGGCAAGCGCTTCGAGCTCCTCATTCTCGTGAAGCTCAGCGCCAGCTTTCGACAGTAGTCCGCGATGGCCGGCAGAGTGATTGCGATCATCGGCGGCGCGGGCTTTATCGGGACCGAGCTCGCCCGACAGCTTCTCCAGAAAGGCGAGACGGTGCGCATCGTCGACAAAAGGACGAGCGCGATGTACCCGGCCCTGTGCCGCACCGCCGACGTGCGGGATATTCCCGCGCTGCAGGCGGCGCTCCAGGGCGTCGAAGTCGTATACAATCTTGCCGCGGAACACAAGGACAACGTGAGGCCGCGCGAACTCTACGACGAGGTGAACGTCCAGGGCGCGAGGAATGTCTGCCGGATCGCCGCGGAGCAGGGCATCCCCGCGATCGTCTTCACGAGCTCTGTCGCGGTCTACGGGTTTGCCGCGCCGGACACGGATGAACAAGGGCCCCTTGTTCCGTTCAACGACTACGGACGCACCAAGAGGGAAGCGGAAGAGGTCTACCAGGAATGGCGGGCAGGCGGCACGGGACGAAAGTTGACGATCGTGCGGCCGACAGTCGTATTCGGCCCGCGGAACAGGGGGAATGTCTACAACCTTCTCAGGCAAATGGCGTCAGGGCGATTCGCGATGGTCGGCTCCGGACAGAATGTGAAGTCGATGGCATTCGTCGAAAATGTGGCGAGTTTTCTTGCGGCTGCCGCCACATATGGACCCGGCGGACATCTTTTCAATTACATCGACAAGCCCGACCTGTCGATGAACGAGCTGGTCCTGCTCGTGAAGCAGTGCCTCGGATTGCCCGCGCGCATAGGATTGCGGGTCCCTTATCCGGTGGCCTACCTGGGGGGGCTTGCCGCGGATCTCGCCTCGAAGGCCACCGGCAGAGAGCTTCCGATTAGCGCTATCCGGGTAAAGAAGTTTTCCGCCACCACTCAATTCAGATCTTCGCGCGTTGCCGCAACCGGGTTCGTGCCGCCCGTGCCGCTTCGTGAGGGGCTTGCGCGCACGATCACCTACGAGTTTCTTGGAGGCCGGGAGCGTGACTCCGGGCCTGAAACGCTGTTCGAGAGCGAGTAGGGCTCGAGATAGATATGTCGCAGATTCAGAAAGGGGAAATGAAAAATGAAACGTGCTCTTCTGGTCGGGATCAACGATTACCCGGGTACAAAGAACGATCTCCAGGGCTGCGTCAATGACATCACGAACCTCTATGACATTCTGGTGAAGTACTTCGGCTTCGCCTCCACCGACATCGTGATGCTTTCAGACAAGCGCGCGACGAAAAAGGCAATTCTGGAGGGACTCAAGGGCCTTGTCGCGAAAAGCGGGGCAGGGGACAGTGTCGTGTTCCACTATTCGGGCCACGGGTCGCAGGTGCGGGACACGGAGGGAGACGAGCTGGCGGACGGACTGGACGAGATCATCTGTCCGTGGGACTTCGACTGGGACGGAACGTACATCAAGGACGACGATTTCGCCGGCATCTTCGGCGGGCTCGCAAAGGGATTGTCACTGGAGGTCATCCTCGATTCATGCCACTCGGGCACGGGGACACGGGAGATGATTATCGACAGGACCAGCCTGCGGAGCCAGCCGGCAGGGCTCCTGGACGAATCAGCCCTGTGGGCGAGCAGTCACTGCATACGTCCGCGCTACCTTGCGCCGCCTGCGGACATCGCGCTCCGGGCGGACGAGATTTTCGGTGAACCCCTGAAGCTGCGCCGCATCGGAGACGAAGGGCTTCTGAACCACGTGCTGTGGGCTGCGTGCCGTTCGGACCAGTATTCGGCTGATGCTGATGTGGGGGGCAGGCCGGGGGGAGCGTTCACCTATTTCTTCTGCAAGCACATCAGGGACACGGCGGGGAAGGTGAGCCGGACAAGCCTGATGAAGCTGGTGCGGGCGTCCTTGAAGCACGAAGGATTTTCACAAGTGCCTCAGCTCGAATGTCCCGAAAGTCTCAAGAAGGCAGGTGTATTCGCCTAGGCACGGCTCATTGACGACGAGCCTCCCTTGGCGTTCGAGGCAAAGAGAAGCGCCGCGCACACATATACCAGGGCCACTCCCATGAGAACCGCGCTGAAACCCGCGGAGGTGGAGATGATGCGCGTGAGGACCGAGCCGGTGACGGAAAGCGCGCCGTTCATCCCCCACGCCCATGGCAGGATCGATTTTCTATTCTCGGACAGGACCGCCAGCCCGGTGGGGAACGGGACTCCCAGGAAGAATCCGAACGGAGCGATGAGGCCGGCCGCCAGCAGCGCCTTGAACGGAAGCGAAAGTCCAAGTGCGGCCTTGAGAATCGAAGACAGGCCGAACTGGTAGAAAAGAACAAAAGCCACAATGCCGGCGACAGCAGCAGTGACCACCGCTCGTGCATTTCTTCTCAGCTTTCCCGAGGCAAGGCTGCCGATGCCGGAAGAAATGAGAAGAATTGTGATGACGATGGCATTGGCATACACGGGGTCAGCCAGGAAGAACACGAAACGCTGGATAAGGAATATCTCCGCCATCATATAGCCGATGCCGAGTGCCCCGTAGTAGGCAATCACGCCCAGCGTCCCCCGCTGGCCCATGAAGAGCTCCCTCCAGCGCGCAACCAGGGGAAGCATGATGATGAGCAGCCCGAAAATCAGGGATTGCGCAAAAGTGCCCAGGAGCAGCAGGTAGCCCCATTCTTCGGAGATCTCCCCGGCGTGCGAGATGAAAAGGGGCAGCGTGGCCGGTTTCAAATACCCTGAATAGTAAGGTTTGTCGTCAGTGGCCGGACGGATATCGAACACATATTCAGAAAAAAGCTCCGCTTGCCTGCCCGCCAGCATCCATTCCAGGGAATAGCGATACAGATCACTGGCTTTCAACTCCGCTTCCGGCGGCTTTCCTGGTTCGTTTGACGCTTCTTCGGACTGATAAATCCCGCGATATCCCGCCAGGATCTGCCTGAAGTCCCGTGTTCCCTTCGGCATGCCCGGGTAGTAGTCAGGCGCGAAGGACATCCGGCGGCAATATTCTTTCAGCCGGTCGACTTCCGCGGCGCTGAAATCGCCATTTTTTATCAGCACAGTTGCCGTTGAAAGCAGCAGGTTGAAAGCAAGAATCTTCTTCTCCGGATTCCGGATCCCGCTTCGCCGCATCGCATCAACCACTGTCGAAAGAAGCTTGGGAACGTTCCGCGGCGGGCTCAGCCTGTCCCATACCGTTATCGAGAGGATTCCCGATGGCGCGAGGCATTTCAGGTATTCCTGGAGCGCCTCGGCCGTGTAGACATAATTCTCTTCCACCGAGTAGCCGCCCGCCTGCGAGAGCCCGATCGAATCGATGAGCCCGATCTCGACAAGATCGAATCGCTGATCGGTCGAGCCCGCAAAAGACCTCACCTCCGCGTTCACGAGCTTCACCCGCCGGTCTGCCAGAAAATCCCCCCCGTATTCTCGAAAAAACGGTACGTCTCTCAGCATGTGCACCAGGTCGGGGTTCGATTCGACGACCCAGACCTCTCGTGCGCCGTGATGAATCGCCGTGTGCACTCCCGCGCCTCCGCCGAGCCTGAGCACGAGAACCCGAGGCTTCGCGAGAATGACATAGGGCGCCGACATCGGAAGGAAGTCGATGTAGTTTTCCTCATCACTCTTCAACTTCCGCATGACGCCCACCGGCCCATTGCCGTCGACATACATTCCGAGAAATGCATTCTGCGGCATCTTCGAAAGGGAAACACCGGCATTATCACTGAGACCGGGCGCGAAATGGAAATAGGAGCTGGAAAAGACTCGCGTCTCTCCCAGGGGGCTGAATACATCGTAGACGAGCGTCGCATCCGGATACTTGCGGGCGTAGCTCTCACCCTTGAAATCGGAAACATTGAGGCTCCCGAACCTGCCCAGAAGGACAAAGCCGACCGAAGCAACCACGACAAACAGCGCGGTCTCGAGGTATTTCATTCTGAACCGGTCCTCCTCCGCGCTCCATCGCAGGCAGCAGAGAAGGGCGGGAAGGATGGCCACGCCGACAAGGGGATAGATGAGAAAGCCGGGCGGGAAAAGAAACATGAAGCCGAGTATGAGAAGCCCGCCGAGACCTGAGCCGAGCATGTTCCAGAAATAGAGCTGATGCATCCTGCCCGCCAGCGTGGTGAACATGACGCCAATGAAAATTCCCCCGGCAAAGAATGGGACCCCGTACAGCACGTAGTACACCGCGATCCACCAGAGCTGGGAGGGGTCCGTGGCGATCAGCACGGGGTTGAAGGGCACCTGCTGCGCCAGGGCATGGGCGACCGCCATCGATGGGCCCAGGGCGAACGCCGAGGACGCCAGCCACGTGTCCGGATTGGCGCGGATGCGGTTTCCGAGAAGCGTAAGGAGGGTCCCGGCAAGACCAAAACCCAGCAGGGCGATGCTGATCACCATCGAGCCGAAGTTCGACCAGCTTGCCACCGAGAACGCGCGCATCACTTCGATCTCGAAAGCCAGAATGCAGACGGACACGAGGAAGAGCGCCGCCAGTCTCACGTCGGAGAGCATTGTCCGCCGGAGCATCATTCGGCAGCCTTGGAGTCCGACGCCCTGTGCAATCCTCCACCCTTGCTCGTAAAGGGGACGAAAATCTCCTTGTGCTTCCCCTGGTAGATATCCTCCCTCTCGAGGTCCACGGAGCCGTCCCCATTCACGTGCTTTGTGATGCGAAGGATGGTCTGGCCTGAAGGAGGACCCACCGGGATGACCATGATGCCCTCGGGCGCGAGCTCACGGAGGAGCTCCGGCGGGACGTGGTCGATGCCGCAGGTGACGATGATCCGGTCGAAAGGCGCGTGCTCGGGCCAGCCATTGTACCCGTCGTCGATCTTTCTCTTGATGTTGCCGAATTCCGGATACCTGGCCCTGTATCGTTGATAGATGGCATCCGTCTCTCGCGCCAGCGCCTCCACGATCTCTATGGTGTAGACGTGGTTCGTCAGCTCCGACAGGACGGCGGACTGGTATCCCGAGCCCGTGCCGATCTCCAGCACTTTCTGATCCGGCTGCGGGTCGAGATAGTCCGTCATGCGGGATACCATGTGAGGACCCGAAATAGTCTGGCCGTATCCTATGGGAAGCGCCGCGTTCTCGTAGGCGCGCCGCGCATCGCGGGCGAAGTACTCACGCGGGGCGCGGAGAAACGCCTCGAGGATGCGCTCATGCGTAATATTCCTGGTGCGGAGAAGCACCTGCGCTCTTTCCCACTTCGCCAGAAGGTACTTTTCCTTCTGGTCCGTGTGCGTGAGCATCCAGGCAACGAACTCGGCCCGGTCGGTCAGAGGCGGCTTCTCATTACGGGAGGCCACGTCGAAAATCGGACCCGGCTCGCCGAGCATGATCGGACCGGTCTCCGGTGCGATCTGCGGCCTGGGTTTGGCCGGTGCCGCGACAGGCACTGCCTTGGCAGCGTGAACGGGGGCAGCGGCAGGGGCAGGAGCCGCGGCAGGAGTCGAGCTCCGGGCAGGGGAGGGCGCGGCGACAGGCGCCGCGGCGACCACGGGCGCCGGCGCAGGCGGAGGCACGACGGCCGGAGCGGGCGCGGCCTCAGGGACCGGCGCAGCAGCGGGCGCGGGCTTCGGCTGCGGGGAGGGGACGGCCGCTGTGATGCGCGGAGCCGGCTGATCGGACTCCGGCGCGCGCCCGCCGATATCGACGATGATGAATACGGCCAGCACGACGAGCAGGCCTGCCGCCGATGCGATCAGAACGCCGACGGAGCTTCGCCTGCTCGGCGGGGCGGTCGGGACTCTGGCTGCGGGAACTGCCGAGCGCGGCTGATAGCCGCAGACTCCGCACGCCTTGCCTGACTCGAGGTCAAACCCGCACTCGGGACATTGCGTGCTCACGAGCTGAACTCCCCTCCTGAGAGACATTGAGAATACATTAGAATATCGACTTGTTGCATTGTCAAATTGAGGCGCGAGGCTTGATTAAAGCCCGGGATTGGGCTAAGCAGTACGATCCGCGTAAACCGACTCGGCATGCGCGGCGGCACGCCGCGCAAGGTGATTGGAGCGGCGCTCTGCACTCAGGAAAGGTGATACATGGCACAGGAAATGACCAGGCTCGCTGTGGAAGGCAGGGAAATCGTGCTTCTCGGAACGGCACACGTTTCCCGGGAAAGTGTCGAGGAGGTGCGCAGGGTCATCAACGAAGAAAAGCCGGATCGCGTCTGCGTGGAGCTGGATGAGGGACGGCACGCGTCCATGAGCCAGGGCACCAGCTGGCAGAACCTCAACGTCGGCAAGGTCATACGGGAGGGAAAGGGGTTCCTTCTCATGGCAAACCTCGTGCTGGCCTCGTTCCAGCGCAGGCTGGGGAAGGACCTCGGCGTGAAGCCCGGTGAAGAAATGCTCGCCGCGATCCAGGTCTCCCAGGAACTTGGCATCCCTTATTCCCTGTGCGATCGCAACATTCAGGTGACACTGCGCAGGGCATGGGGACGGACGCGCCTCTGGGGAAAGGTGAAAATGCTCTCCGCCATGCTCGCATCGGTGTTCACCAACGAAAAGCTCAAGCCGGAGGACATCGAGAAGCTCAAACAGAAGGACGTGCTGCAGAGCATGATGGAGGAGCTGGCCGATTACCTGCCGGCAGCCAAAGCCGTGCTGATAGACGAGCGCGATATCTATCTCGCGACGAGGATCTACCAGGCGGAAGGGAGCAAGGTAGTTGCGGTGGTCGGCGCGGGGCACATAGGCGGTATTGCGTCGCATATAATGGCGCTCGCGGAGAAAAGGGAGACCGTCGATCTCGGGCCCCTCGACCAGCTGCCCGACAAGGGATGGGCAGGCCGCGTGCTTCCGTGGATGATCCCCGCTGTCATCGTTGTGCTTTTCGGGCTCGGATTCCTCAAGGCGGGATGGCAGATGAGCCTGGAGATGTTCTGGCGCTGGCTCCTGCTGCATGGGGGGCTTGCCGCGCTGGGGTCTCTGCTCGCCTTCGCCCATCCGCTGACCATCGTCATAGCCTTTGTGGGCGCGCCCATCGGGACCCTGAATCCGTTCGGCAAGATAGGCCTCTTCACGGGCGTAGCCGAGGCATTCCTCAGAAAGCCCCGGGTGAGGGACGTGGAAAATCTCTCGGAGGACCTGACGAGCTTCAAAGGGTTCTACACGAACCGGGTAACGCATATTCTCATTGTTTTCTTTCTTTCCACCCTCGGCGCCGCGATCGGCAACATCATTGCCATCGGCTGGCTCGCCGCGCTGTTGAAGGGCGGCACCTGAATCAGCCTATCCTGTACCGGTAGATATTGCCCTGGGTGCGCTCCGGACTCAGGCCGGGGAACCGCCAATAGTGCGAGACCACGCGGGCGCCCGGCGCGAGCTCCCTGCTGAGCTTCGCCTCCAGGCGCGCCATGACAAACCCCACCTGGAAGACGGTGATGAGCTGGTAGCGGGAAAGGTCTTTTCTCCAGAAGCTTCCCCAGTGGATGAAGGCCCGGTCTGCAAGCCCTGCTTTCCGGATGTTGCGCCGCGAGATGAACACGAGTACCGGGTTGACTTCGTAGCCATGGGCTTCCGCGCCCTTGAGCGCAAGCGCGATGACGATGCGTCCGTCTCCTGACCCGAGGTCGGCGGCTTTTTCTCCCCTCCGCACATCGGCGAGTTCGGCCATCACGCGCGTTTCGTTCGGGCTGCTCGGGTCATAGATGGCACCGCGCCCCAGCGGGAAAAAGACGAAAAAAAAGAGGTAGACCACTGCGCCCGCGATTGCGACTGTCAGGATTGCTGCCATTGCGGATTCAGGGTATCAGCGAATGGCCGATCGGAAAAGCCCCTGATGGCATTCCCATGCAGCAACGGCTTGATGGCGGATTTTCAGCATGATAACCTTGACTCGATTTCCAAACGCTTGAATCAGGAGTGGTCATGCTTCGCAAGATCAGACGGAAAATCGGAGCAAGACTCCGGAGTGTAGTGGCATATGCGCTGCGAGACGCGATGGGGAACAGAGCGTCGGCGAATCGTTTCGTTTCATCTGAAATTCAGTGTATGCTGAAAAACCAATACCGGTTGCTGAAGAAACTCGAAAAACCCGACGCAATGCCCAGCCTGAATGATGTCGGGTTCAGCGCGTATTCTCAGTTCGAAGAAGACGGCATCCTGTTGTACATTTTCTCGATTGTCGGGACGGCGAACAAGAAGGTCGTCGAAATCTGTGCCGGAGATGGAATCGAGTGCATGTCCGCCAACCTTATACTCAATCATGGCTGGCAGGCTCTCCTGATGGATGGCAACGCTGGATTGGTCGATCGAGGAAGACAGTTTTACGCAAAGCACCCGCTGACCTATCTTTCCCCCCCTGTTTTCAAACACACGTGGATTACCGCTGAAAACGTGAATGTGCTTGTCACGGAGAGCGGCTTCTCCGGCCAAATCGACCTGTTGAGCTTCGATGTCGACGGGAATGACTACTGGATACTCAAGGCCCTAAATGCCGTCGAGCCTCGCGTTATCATCTGTGAAACACATGGCATTGTCCCGCCCGATCTCGCGCTGACGATGCCGTACACGCCCGATTTCGATCTTTCGAAGCAGCCGGCTGGTCAACGCGAGTTTCACAGCGCATCTCTGCTGGCAATGAAAAAGCTTTGTGCCGAAAAGGGCTACAGATTCATCGGGACCAACGCGTTGGGCTTTAATGCGATATTCATGCGAAACGACATCGGGCAGGACTATTTTCCGGAAATCAGCGCCCCGTCCGTGCATGAGGCTTCGTCCCTTCATGAGGACCGGAAGAAGAGATGGTCAACCGTGAAAGACTTGCCCTGGGTAAAAATATGACCGATTCTCTTGAGCGTCGATCAGCAAAAGTGTTCATGCCCGCCCGCCCGATCTCGAACGAGTGACAACGATCCAAATTGACCCTTGGACCCCCAGCGATTATCTTCGTCCGTAATGCCAGAACTGACTGCCCCGCAGCTTGCCCGGCTGTACGACACTTTTCGCGACAGGGAAGTGACGTTCAATGCCCAGGTGATCGCCGCGAGCGGCCTCATGCCCGCGGACATCTACCTCAAGGTTGCCGACCAGCGCCTGCCCTGCGTGCTCTACGCCTGCTCGCTCCGCGGCGCGCGGGTCATCGCGGACCTTGGGGACGCGGCACTTGCTCCGCACCTGCGAACGAACAGCGTGCTTCCCCTTCGTCTGGCATTTCGTCCTCCCGGAGAGCCGGCGCCGCTCGCTTTTTTCGTCTCGAGCCGCGTGGAAAGCCTGTCGGATTACAATCCGCAGAAGCCGCAGGTGCAGTTTGTGGCGCTCGAGTTTCTCCAGCGCCCCTCGGACACGCTCATCGCCATCCTCGGTTCGCTGCTGGAGGTGAACACAAACTCGGTCCGTCGAAAGGATGAGCGGATCGTGATCACACCGGAGACCATGCGGATGATCGGGCTGGATTCGAAAGAAAGCTGCGTGGCCATCGAAGGGGCCCCCCGTCGATGCATCGTGCGCGACCTCTCATTCGGCGGAGCCAAGATCCTTGTCACGGGAGTGCAGGGGCCGCGGGAAGAGAAGAAAGTCCTTCTCAAGCTGGCGCGATGCGAGTCGAACGATGACATGGTGCTGGATGGCAGTATCGTGCGCGTGGAAGAAGTCGAAGGGAGCAAGGACGTTCTGGCGCTCAGCATCCGGTTTTCCTCCGACCCGCCCATAGGTTACAAGCAGAGAATAAACGGCTACTTCGCCGCGCAGGGCAAAGCGCGCTGAAACCCGAACGAGACGCAGGCCCCGGCAAATGAGTGAATCGCCCTCCCCGGATACCCCTCGGCAGGCAGAAAAGACCTGGGCCCAGGAGACCGTTTTTCCCATTCTTCTTGCCATCAGCGTGTCTCACCTGCTGAACGACACGCTCCAGTCGCTCATACCGGCTCTCTATCCCATCGTGAAGGACTCTTTCCGGCTCACTTTTGCACAGATCGGCATGGTCACATTTACCTTCCAGGTCACCGCATCACTCCTGCAGCCGATTGTGGGTGCCGTAACTGACCGCAGGCCACAGCCCTTTTCCCTGGTGGTGGGCATGAGCTTTACCCTGCTCGGCCTGGCCTTGTTGTCCATTGCAGGCACCTTCGGGGTGCTCCTTCTGTCGGTGGGGATGGTGGGCGTCGGCTCGTCCATATTCCACCCGGAATCTTCCCGTATTGCCCACATGGCGGCTGGCGCGCGCCGGGGGTTTGCTCAGTCATTTTTCCAGGTAGGCGGGAATGCCGGGTCATCGCTGGGCGCGCTCCTCGCTGCCCTGGTGATTGCCGAAAGGGGCAGATCCAGGATTCTGTGGTTCACCCTTCTTGCCGCGGCCGGCATCGTCGTGCTCGCGCAGGTAGGCCGCTGGTACAAGGGGCAGCGATCGCGCGCCCAGACGAGCCAGGGAGTGAGGGCGGCCGTCGTGCGACCGCCCGTTGCGGGACGAAGGGTGATCTATTCGGTGGGCATACTCCTCATTCTGATATTCTCCAAGTACTTCTACCTCGCAGGCATGAGCAGCTACTACACGTTTTATCTCATTGCGAAGTTCAGGCTTTCAATACAAGATGCCCAGCTCCACCTCTTCCTCTTCCAGTTTGCGGTGGCTGCCGGCACCCTGATTGGAGGCCCCGTGGGAGACAGGATAGGCCGAAAATATGTCATCTGGATCTCGATCCTCGGGGCAGCACCGTTCACCCTGCTGCTTCCTCACGCGGGCCTGCTCGGCACCACGCTCCTTTCGGTCTGTATCGGCGTGATCCTGTCCTCCGCTTTCTCCGCCATCCTCGTTTACGCGCAGGAGCTGATTCCCGGCAAGGTGGGTCTCATTTCCGGCCTGTTTTTCGGCTTCGCATTCGGCATGGGAGGCCTCGGCTCGGCAGCGCTCGGTAAGCTTGCCGACCACACCAGCATCGAATATGTCTACCGGCTCTGCGCATTCCTGCCTCTTTTCGGGCTGTTTGCAGCTTTTCTGCCGCGCATCAAGAAAAAGAGCGGCGCTGTTCAATCGGCGTGAGTGGCAGGAGGAAACCCGTCTTGACTTGCCCATGACATGGAATAGACTTCCGGAATTGTCTTAAGCGCAGAGAGGACGCGGCGCGTCCAAGCCGAATTCTGGAGGAGGTCTGTATGCCGATCACCAAGAGAGCGGGAGCTGAGTTCCTCGGAACCTTCTGGCTGGTTTTTGGAGGCTGCGGCAGCGCGGTGCTGGCCGCCACATTCCCCGCGGTCGGGATCGGGTTGCTGGGGGTTGCGCTTGCCTTCGGGCTCACCGTGCTCACGATGGCGTTTGCCATCGGCCACATCTCGGGGTGTCATCTCAATCCTGCGGTGACCCTGGGTTTGTGGGCCTGCAGGCGAATCCCGGGGAAGGACGTGGTCCCCTATATCATCGCCCAGGTGCTCGGGGGGATCGCGGCTGCCGCTGTGCTCTGGTTGATCGCAAGCGGAAGGGCGGGATTCAGTCTCTCGAGCGGCCTGGCAGCCAACGGCTACGGGGCGCATTCTCCCGGTAACTACTCGCTTCTGTCAGGCCTGGTCGCTGAGATCGTCATGACTTTCATGTTCCTGATGGTGATACTCGGCTCGACGGACGCGCGAGCTCCGAAAGGCCTTGCCCCAATCGCGATCGGCCTCTGCCTGACCTTGATCCATCTCGTCATCATACCTGTGACCAATACGTCAGTGAATCCTGCGCGCTCGACCGGTCCCGCCGTCTTCGTCGGAGGCTGGGCCCTGGAGCAGTTGTGGCTGTTCTGGGTCGCTCCCATTGCGGGAGCCATCGCGGCAGGATTTGTCTATCGCAGTTTCGCCGAGAAGAAGAAGTAGGTCCCGAGTACGTCACTAGCGCCGCGGGAGCTCAACGCCTCCCGCGGCACATCTGCCCAGCGGATGAACCGGCCCAGGCGATCATTTTGCCGGGAACAGCCCTCGAATGGTGCGCAGCCTCGCGCCGCAGGTGTTACACTCAGGCATCATAAACGAGGACTCTTCACTGAGACAGACAGGCACGGAGGTAATCCCCATGAGAGGTGCTGCTACAGCTCCGGCATCGCCCACGAAAATGCTTTTTCTCCAATCGAGCGGACGAGGCAACGGAAATACGGCACGCGTCGTGCACATGTTGGAAGCGGCTCTGAAGGCGGAAGCCGGTAGAGTTGGCATCGCACTTGAAACAGAGACGCTCGACCTGGCGCGGATGGATATCCGAACGTGCAGGGGGTGCTATGGCTGTTTCGACCGGGGGGAGAGCGCGTGCCCGCTGAATGACGAGCTCCGCTCGGTCAAGGAAAAGATGAAAACGGCAGACGGCCTGGTTCTTGCCGCACCGGTCTACGTCAGCGATGTAAACGGCGTAATGAAGAACTGGATTGACCGTCTGGGTTACGTCTGCCATCGGCCCGAGTTCGCGGGAAAGACGGCGATGCTGTGTGCCACCACAGGATTCACGCCGGCCCGGCGTGCCCTGCGTACCATGTGGTATGCCGCGTGGTCATGGGGCTACCGGATTGCCGGCCAGGTGTCGGTCGTCACCGGGGGCACCAAGGAGAGTCTCGGCAGAACTATTGGCAAGGGGATGTCGCTGATGCCGGCAGAGGAGCTGCGCGAGCGACACTCGCAGAAGATCCAGCGCGCGGCGCAGAAGCTCCTGCAGGATATTCGAGCCCGCAGGGCTGAGAAGCCCTCTTTCTTCTCCCTGCTGGCCTTCCGGATCGGGCAGATTATCGTTTCCCAGAGGGCCGCACCGGAGTCGGTCGATTTCTCCTTTTGGAACGATAAGGGGTGGCTCGACGCCCGACACTGCACGTACTACTGCCCTCATCGCGCCAATCCCCTCAAGGTGGCGACAGCGCGGCTCCTTGGGTCGATGGCTGCATCGACTCTCCGTTCCAGTTAATTCCGCCCCTTCCGGCGCTTTTTCGGATCGAGAACAACAAAAAAGCCCGCAAAATGCGGGCTTTCGTGTGTTGGAGGTGGCGGGAGTCGAACCCGCGTCCTAGAGTGTTGACCAAGAACCTCTACAGGTTTATCCGCCCGTTAGCCCCTCGGCGAGAAGTATGGAAGGCGGCAATCCCGCTTCCCGCCAAAGCCTGCTTTAGTTTTCCTGTCCGCCCGCAGGCATGCGGTCAGGTGAGCCCCGGTTTGTTACAGGCACCCCTGGATGTTCGGGACCACGCTCCAAGGACCCGTCGCCGCAACTAAGCAGCGAGTGCGAAATCTGCGTTGTTGGCAGTTGTTTTTTTGCCATTTTTAGGAGACTGGCGCTCCACCTGCAGCCCAGGGCCGAACCGACCCCAGTCGAGACCGTTGCACCCCCGAGCGATTTCGCCGAGGCGAAATCGCGAAGCCCGGCAAGCGTTTGCGCAGAAAACGCCGAGAGGGCCGATCTTCCAGGTCGAGAGAGCTACTTTATCCTGAACTCTCGCTCCAGCTCTCTCTTCTGGTCTCTCTTTCGAATGTCATCGCGTTTGTCAAAGAGCTTTTTTCCCTTGGCAATGCCAAGCTCGCACTTGATGATGCCCCTCTTAAGGTAGAACTTAAGGGGAACAAGGGTCAAGCCTTTCTCATCCACGATTCGCCGCAGGCGCTTGATCTCCTTGCGGTGCACCAGGAGCTTTCTTCGGCGGAGAGGCTCATGGTTGACCCTGTTGCCGTAGACATACGGGGTGACGTGGAAATCGATCAGCAAGAGCTCGTCGTTCTCGACCAGCGCGTACGAGTCCGCGAAAGAGAAGCGCCCGTCCTTGATGGACTTCACCTCTGTGCCGACAAGGACGATGCCGCATTCGAAGGATTCGTCTATCGAAAAATTGAATCGGGCCTTCTTGTTGACCGCGAGGACCTTGATCCCTTCATCAGATTTCGCCATTGCGCGGGCGCAGCCCAGCTACTGCCGGGTCAGCGCCACCCTGAATCCGAGGTAGGGCGTGCACCATTCAGAAGGCTGCGCGCCTCGTGAGTACACCTTGATCACCCCCGACGGGTTCTCCCAGGCGCCGCCCCTCACCGCGTGGTCTGGTCCACGGGGGAGAGAGCGTTCGATCGCGATATTCGCCCGCGGATCCAGTGAAGAGAGCAGGTTCGCCGTGAGTGCAAATGGGTCCGCGCACCACTCCCAGACATTGCCGATCATGTCACGAAGCCCGTAGCCGTTCGGCTCGGACGAGCCTGCCCGGGAAGGGCCTGTGATGCCCTTCTGGAAGAACACCGCGGCGCCGGGCTTCCCGCCGAGGGGATAGGGCATTCCGCGCAATCCGCCTCGGGCAGCCCACTCCCACTCTGCCTCGAAGGGCAGCCGGGCAACGTACCCGGGAAGGGTAGCTTGCACACTGCGAGACAGCCACTCGGTAAATGCGACAGCCGCATGCCAGGACACGGAGGTGACTGGCAATTCTTCCCGTCCAGCCGAAATCCCGGATGAGGGCCAATCGGAAAGGTACGCATCGGTGACAAGGCCCTTTCCGACGAGAGCAGACCGGTTCGCCAGGCGCCCATTCAGGGTTTTGCCGGATGAAGGACTGGAATTGACCCTTCGTCACCTCTGTGGATCCGAGATAGAAGGAATCGACATGCACGGGGTGAGCCAGCAGGAGATCAACGGATTTCCCGAACGATTCCAGGTTGTCGTCCTTCCCCATGACCAGGTCACCTGCCGGAACTGACCTGAACTCCATGCCCTGGACGGTCACTCTGCCCCCGCCGCCTGGTCCAGGAGACAGCGAAGCAGGCTGATAGTACCTGGAGATGGTTTCCCGGTAGGAAGCCAGGTACTGCTGGACCCAGGGGCTTGCGGCGAGACTGGTGCTGTGGGCGCGAGAAAGCACAAGCAGGAGCCAGGAAGGGAAGTTGTCATATTTTTGTTTAAGTTGTATCGAATTCTGGATTGCGCTCACAAATGAAGCAGGAGTCAGGATCGACCCCGCTCGAGGCGACCTTCGCAGTTGCGTGCAGAAGCTCCTTCAGTTGGAACTCGTTTGTGACAAAGAGCATGGAATCGTTAATGAAATCATACCATTTTTCTGACGGGCTTCCTGCGCTCGCTGCATCAGCCGCGTCAGAAAGGATGCTGGGGATGCCCGGATTCCTCTGGAAATCCTCACGGGCCCAACCCAGCAGCCCCTCCACGTCCGCGACGGTCAACGACTGGCTCTTTCCGTGGCTGTCAGGTACGAAAAGTGTCCCGAACACTCTGCCGCCAACCGTCTCCTCGAACGAGACTTTGCTGTAAAACGGCCTCGATATTTCGACGCTTCTCCGACCGTGCCTGAGAAAGACCACGCATGGTGTGCTGCCCGCGTAGACACCGTCCACCTTGACGGTCGCGTGGTCGGGCGATGTTGTCAGAGACAGGTAGGAGCCCCGATTCCTCAGTCCCGGATAGAAGAAGAGAAAGAAGATCAGCAGGACTGCAATGACGCCATAGAGCCCGGTGAGGTAGACGGCCAGGGCGCACCCCCAGGATGGGTTTGAGGTGAACGGATACTTCGTCTGCGTCTGAATGCGCCTCCGGCCTGTCCTTTTTCGGCATGGGAGAATTATAGGG
The DNA here is from genome assembly GCA_963734545.1 of uncultured Spirochaetota bacterium. Lineage (GTDB taxonomy): Bacteria > Spirochaetota > Spirochaetia > SZUA-6 > Fen-1364 > Fen-1364. The sequence continues at coordinate 566,622 of CAVTHO010000007.1, forward strand.
AGGGTGAAGTCGCTTGTCAATGATTCCAGATGCGTGTTATCCTCACGCCGGAGAATGCTATGACAGACAGCACTTCCGTGACGTGGAAAAAATGGGAAAAGTGGGTCGTACGCGAAACCGAGCGCTTCCTCACCTGGCGGAAAAAGACGGAAGCTGGCAAGGAAAGCGAAACAGAAAAAACGCAATCCGATCGTCGATTGGCTGGATGCCATCCTCTCCGCGGTCGTCATTGTCCTCCTCATCAACCAGTACCTTCTGCAGGCGTACCAGATTCCCTCTCCGTCCATGGAGCCCAGCCTGCTGGTGAGCGACAGGATCTTCGTCAACAAGATCGTCTATGGACCCGAGCTCATCCCGGGAATGTTGAAGCTGCCTGGGTTCCGGACGCCGACCCGCGCGAACGTGGTCATCTTCGAGAGCCCCGAATACATCTCCAGCGGCCCGCTCATGGACGTCCTGCAGCGCGTGGTCTACATGGTCACCCTTTCGCTCGTGGACATCGACAAGGATGAGAATGGCCAGCCCAAGCATCACTTTCTGATCAAGCGTGCCATCGGCATGCCGGGAGATCGGATTCGGATGAACCAGGGTGACGTGGAGATACTGACTCCGGGAGAATCAACGTGGATGTCCGAGGCAGAGATGAAAAAGGCGCTCGGATTCGACTACACGAACGTACGGACGTTCAAGCCGGAAGACTACCCGGTTTTCAGAGAGGCGGGCATAGGCAAGGCGCTCCTGGATGCAGGTTTGGAAGCCAGCGCCGAGCAGAATGCCGCAATCAATCAGTACTACCAGGCGAACAAGGACGCGAACGGGAAGGTCACCAGTTTCATGCTGCGGGCGCTGGATGACGACATTTACGTGACCCTCTGGGAGGATGCGACTCTCTGGGCGATCGAGCCGATCAATTTCGCCAAGGCAGCCGAATGGCGAATGCTCACGGAAGGCTATCCTGTCCCGGAGGGACGCATTTTCCCCATGGGGGACAACCGAGACAACTCACACGACGCGCGGTATTTCGGGCCCGTCCGCCTGGAAAAGGTGCTCGGCAAGGGCTTGTTCCGCTATTGGCCCATCTCACGGTTCGGGGCCGTCAAGTAGCTGAAATGATCGGCGCGGAGCGCTATTCGTCCTCCACGGGCAGGAGGAGAGCGAATGTTCTCGGCGGCCGACTGCTGCGCGTGGCGATTGTCGCCTTCGTCCTCTACCTGGTAGTGTTCGGATTTGTCGCCTCTACTTACCGCATCGAATCCGTCTCCATGGCGCCCGGCCTGTTGCCCTCTGACCGCGTAATCGTGAGCTCGCTCTCTTTCGGCCCGCGTGTGCCGCTTCTTCAATCCCGGCTTCCCGGGCTGGGCGTTCCCGAGCGCGGCGACCTTGTCGTCATTCGACCGCCATTCCTGGAAGAGCCGGGTCTGCTCTGGCGCATCGTGGAGCCCCTGGCCAGCTTTCTCAGCCTGCAGAAGGCCACGCTCCACAGGGACCTCTATGGATCACGCGTCAACTCCTATATGGTGAAGAGGATAGTGGGGATGCCGGGCGACACCGTGCGCATGCAGGACTACGTCCTGCTGATCAAGCCGCGGGGCGCGTCGGACTTCGTCCCCGAGCAGCAGCTCATACCGGTGCGCTACCAGATCCAGACCTCCCTGACTGCCAGGGGCTGGTCAGCGTCGCTCCCGCTCTCCGGCAACGGAGGCGAGCTGGTTCTCCGGCCAGGCGAGTACTTCGTGCTGGGGGACAATCGACCGGAATCGAGTGACAGCCGTTCATGGGGTGCGCTGGCCGCCGAGCGGATTGTCGGCAAGCTCATTTATCGCTACTGGCCCCCCCGCTCCATTGGAAAGCTCTGATCCCGCTCTCTCCCTCTATGTCCATGTCCCCTTCTGCACGGACAAGTGCCTGTACTGCGACTTCTTTTCGGTGCCGCGCCATTCCGTGGGAGAGGAGATCCAGACAGCGGTCATCCGCGAGACCATTCTGCAGGCACAATACTTCCTGAAGGGAAAGGCAACCGGTGCATCAGCGCGCCTGCGCGTTCCGCCGCGTATCGAGACCATATTCATGGGGGGCGGGACACCCAGCGCACTTTCACGTGAAAACCTTGCTCCCCTCCTTGATGCTTTCCGTTCACATGCGGCGGGCGAGTGGACCGTCGAGGCGAACCCCGAGTCCCTTGACGAGACGTTCCTCGCTCTCTGCGGGAGCGCGGGCGTCACACGCCTGAGCGTGGGGGTGCAGACCATGCGGGATTCGCTCCTTCGCCTGCTCAGGAGGCCTGCAACCCGCGCACACACTCTCTCCGCCCTCGCGCTTCTTGGCCGCACGTGGCAGGGCGAGCTCAATCTGGATTTCATAGCAGGGATTCCCGGGCAATCGCCTGATGAAGTGCGGAACGATCTATCCCTTCTTGAGCAGTACCTGCCTTCCCACGTCTCGCTGTACCAGCTCACCTATGAACGCGACACTGCACTCGCGCGGCTTGTTGAGCAGGGAACGATCGTCCGCGATTCGCCCGAGCGGGAAGAAGAGCTCTGGTTTGCGGGCAAAGGCGCTCTGGAAGGCCGGGGATACCGGCACTACGAAATCTCGAACTTCTGCCTGCCGGGCAAAGAATGCAGGCATAACCTCCGCTACTGGCGTCTGGAGCCATACCTGGGCGTCGGGCCCGGAGCCGTCTCGACTGTGCCTGCAGCATCTTTTGCCGGCGCGCTGGGAAGACCGGATCTGGCGGAGGCCCCGGGGGGCGTGCTTCGCGTTTCGAACACAAAGGATATGCATGCCTTTCTGGGAGGGCAGGCTTCACTCTGGGGCCTCGAAGTCGAGCCGGTGAAACCCTCAGACTTCATGCTCGAGACGCTCATGATGGGGCTCCGGCTGCAGGAGGGAATCGGCATTGCCTCGTGGGTATGGCGTTTCGGTCGGGGCTTCGATGAGTTCTTCCCCGGGCTCTGGAAAAAGTGGTCGGGAGAGGGTTTTGCCGAACCGCCCCTCGGGAGTCTGCGTTTGACGGAATCCGGGCGGCATGGTTCTGGATGGGCTGCTCGGCGAAGTGGTGGACAGGCTGGCCGCGGCGGATCTGCCCCCCATTGCGCTCTCGTGGCCATGAAAGGGACCGGCTCGCCGGGACGCGGCAGCGCAATCGGGAGGATGGAACAGCCGCCGTATTGACTACGGTTTTCCGTTTGTGATACGCTTTTTTAAACTTCAACAGAAGAAGGGGAAACATGTCAGGCCATAGCAAATGGCATACAATCAAGCACAAGAAGGGCGTCGCGGACGCAAAACGCGGCCAGATGTTCACCAAGCTCATCAAGGAGCTCAGCATCACGGCCACGGCAGGGCGGCGGGGACCCGGACATGAATCCCGCGGCTTCGGACCGTCATCCTCAAGGCCAAGGCCGCCAACATGCCCAAGGACAACATCGACCGCGCCATCAAGAAGGGCACCGGCGAGCTGGAAGGCGTGAGCTATGAGGAGATCCTGTACGAGGCGTACGGACCGGGCGGCGTGGCGATTCTCATCGACATCCTCACCGACAACAAGAACCGGGCGGCCGCGGAGATCAGGAACCTCCTGAACAAGGGCGGCGGCAATCTCGGCGCGGCGGGCAGCGTGGCCTACCTGTTCAAGCGCAAGGGCCTCATCAACTACGACGCCTCCAAGTACAAGGAGGACGACATTCTCGAGGTGGCCCTCGAAGCGGGCGCGGAGGACGTCAGCAATGACGGAGACTCCATCGAGGTCACGACCAGCCCCGAAGATTTCGAGAACGTGATCAAGGCGCTGGAAGGCCAAGGGATTCGCGCACAGCATGGCGGAGATCGTGCGGGTGGCGGACACGAATGTCACGCTGGACAACGACAAGACGGAGAAAGCCCTCAAGCTCGTCGAGCACCTCGAAGACCACGAGGACGTGCAGAGCGTCGCGACCAATCTGGAGATCCCTGCCGGGTTCGTGATGAGTGAATGAGGACGGTGATCGGGATCGATCCCGGGCTCGCGGCCACGGGCTGGGGGGTCGTACGGTTCGACGGCTCTCGCTTCATCCACGTGGGCCACGGAGTGGTGAAAACGGATCCCGACACACCGCTGCCTCTTCGCCTGCTGAAGATACACACGGAAATCCGAAAGCTCCTCACGAAGTACGGCCCGTCGGAGGCCGGCGTCGAGGAGCTTTTCTTTTCCAAGAACATCTCCAGCGCCATGCAGGTGGCGCACGCGCGCGGGGTCGTCCTGATGGCCCTGGGCCAGCGGGGCATCACGGTCGGCACCTACTCGCCGCAGCACGTCAAGCAGGCGGTCATCGGCCGGGGAAGGGCCGACAAGGCCCAGGTCCAGCGCCTGGTGGGCGTCGTGCTCGGCCTGAAGGAGATCCCGGGCCCGGACCACGCCGCGGACGCGCTGGCAATCGCCATCTGCCACACCAACAGGTCGCCAATCGATGTTCAACAGCCTCACGGGTGAAATCACCTACAAGGGGGACGAGCGCCTCTGCGTGCAGACCGGAGGCGTGGAGTGGGAGCTCGTCGTTTCGCGCAAGGCGCTCGACCGGCTTCCCCCTGTGGGACAGATCGCGCGGATCTACACGCACCTCGTGCACCGCGATGACGCGATGCGTCTGTACGGCTTCTCCGACCCCGCCGAGCGGGCGCTGTTCCTCGACCTGCAGAAGGTGGACGGGGTCGGGCCGCGCGGCGCCCTGAAGATGCTGTCGGGGGTCGATCGGGAGCAGTTCTCCCAGGCCCTGGACCAGGACGACCTGGATGCGCTTTCCTCGGTCCCCGGTGTCGGCAAGAAAACCGCGCAGAAGATCATCCTCACCCTGAAGGGAAAGCTGACTCCGATCGACCGAGACCCAGGGCCGATCCACGGAGGACGACATCACAACGGCACTCGTGGGCATGGGATTCGACCGAAAGACGGCCAGGGCCGCGGTGGCTCCAGGCGCTGAAATCGATCGACAGGCCGGCAGATGAAGGGCGAGGAGCTGGAGCGGGAGCTGTTCAAGCGCGCGGTTGCCATTGCGGGAGGCGAGGGAGCGGCCCCGTGAAAGATCGCGCAAAAGGCCCTGCCGACAGGATTCCCGACCCCGCGTTCGATGCAACGGAGGACAGGGAGGAGCTCACTCTTCGGCCGCGCCTCCTCACCGAGTTCGTCGGCCAGGAGAAGCTGAAAGAGAATCTCGCCGTCTACATCGAGGCGGCGCAAACAGCGGGGAGAGCACCTCGACCACGTGTTCCTCTCGGGCCCTCCCGGCCTCGGCAAGACCACGCTCGCCGCGATCGTGGCCAATGAGCTGGGCGTGCAGTTCCGTGCCACCTCGGCGCCCGCCCTCGAAAAGCCGGGGGACCTCGCCGCCATCCTCACGAGCATCGGCGAGCGCAACATCTTCTTCATCGACGAGATCCACCGTCTGAAGCCGGTGGTGGAAGAGATGCTCTACTCGGCGATGGAGGACTTCGAGATCGACGTGGTGATCGGCCAGGGTCCCGGGGCGCGCACCATCAAGATCCCGCTCCCGCCGTTCACCCTGGTCGGCGCGACGACGAAGACCGGGCTCGTCTCCAGCCCCCTGTATTCCCGGTTCGGCATCCCCATGCGGCTCGATTTCTACGAGCCGTCAGAGCTCCGCAGGATCGTGTTCCGTTCCGCGGGCATCCTCAAGGTGGACGTGCAGGCCGATGCGGCGGAGCTGGTATCACGATGCTCCCGCGGCACCCCTCGCATTGCCAACCGCATCCTCCGACGCATGCGGGATTTCGCGCAGGTCTGGGGCAACGGGGCAATCGACGTCCCCATCGTGCAGCGCGGGCTGGAATCTCTCGAGATCGACGCGCGGGGGCTGGACAAGGTGGACCGGGAGATCCTGCGCACGCTGGTGGAGAAGTACGCGGGGGGCCCGGTAGGATCTGAGACCATCGCCATCTCCATCGGAGAAGCGGTGGACACGCTCGAAGATGTCTACGAGCCCTACCTCATCCAGATCGGGTTCCTGAAACGCACTCCGCGCGGAAGGGTTGCCACGGATGGTGCGTGGGAGCACCTCGGAGTCCGGCGGACCGGAAGTGAAGACCAGCCTATTCTCTTTTGAGCTGCCCGAGGAGCTGATCGCCCAGGAGCCCGCGGGGGACCGGGACAGCGCACGGTTGCTCGTTCTGGAGAGGAATACCGGCGCGACAACCGACAGCTCCGTGCGCGAGCTTGCCCGATGGCTTGATCCCGGGACGGTGGTCGTGCTGAACGATACCCGGGTGAGAAAGGCGCGGCTGTTCGGAACGAGCGAGGGGGGCGCGCGGGTCGAGTTCCTGCTCCTCGACAGGCTCGAGCCGACCCTCTGGGAGACTCTGGCGGGCCGGGCACGACGCCTTGCCCCGGGCAAGGCTTTTCGATTCCCCGGTGATGTCACCGGCAGGGTAGAGGCGGTGAACGGCGAGAAGCGCCTGGTGCGTTTCGATTCTCCCGTGGACGATGGGTGGCTGGAAAAGCAATGGTCATGTCCCCCTGCCGCCCTACATCAGGCGGGCCGATACTCCCGCGGATGACGAACGGTACCAGACGATCTACGCCCGGACCATGGGCTCCGCGGCAGCTCCCACGGCAGGCCTTCACTTTACGCGCCGGGTGCTCGATGAATTGGGGGCTCGCGGCGTACGGACCGCGTGGGTGACGCTTCACGTTGGTCTTGGCACTTTTCTGCCCATCAGGACCAGCGAGATCGAGCAGCATGCCATGCACGAGGAAGTCTTCGCCATACCGGCTGCGACAAAAGCCCTCGTGGACGCCGCCAGAAGGGAGGGTCGGCCGGTCCTCGCGGTGGGGACGACCGTGGTGCGCACGCTCGAGTCCGCATGGACCGATGCGGGGCTCCGTGAAGGGGAAGGCCGCACCCGCATCTACATCACCCCCGGCCATCAATTCAAGGTGGTGAACATGCTGTTCACCAACTTCCATACTCCCCGTCTCGAGCCTGCTCGTGCTCGTGAGCGCCTTTGCAGGCAGAGACCTGATCTTGAGAACTTACGCGGAAGCGATCAAAAAGCGGTACAGGTTCTTCAGCTACGGGGACGCAATGCTATCGATACGGTAGCGGCTGCGCCAATACGTGCTCTTGTCCATCTTCTGGAAATCGGCACGGACTCTTGCTACGCGCGCGAGCTGGGCGTCGATGATGGCCTGGTAGTCCAGGTCGCCCGTTTCAACGCGGAAGTTCTCGGTTTCCCATTCTTCGATGCGATCGAGATGCGTCCCCCGCATCGCCCACGCCTTTGCCGACCATTCTCTTGCCTTCTGCCAGTATCCGTAGGCGACTTTGTACACCTGCTCGGCCTTGTCGAGGCTCTCGAGGTTCTGGCGCTTCCAGGGATAGTTGTAGAAGTACGCCGTCATCTTGTCGTACTTGCTGCCAAGGCTCAGGTAGCTGTAGATCAGCTTCAGGGACACGTGCATCGAGAAGAGGTCGCGATAGCGCTCCCACTCCGTCGTGTCCTTTATCGGGGCGAGCGCAAACAGCGGGTTCGCAAAATCGGCTTTCAGCGCGCTTTCCAGGTAGTAGATGTCCTCCATCGTGTCATCCGGATAGTGGTGGAGGTGCTCGTGGTAGAGCTTGTAGTATTGCTCCGCATACATGATTCGCCAGGCGGAAACCGTGAGGAGCGGGATGCAGAGAAGGAGGAGAACGAGCAGGGCTTTCTTCACATCCCGTTTATCGGCAGGTCGGAGAGTACTTTCCACACATCGCCATGGATCAGCCCTGCGGGCCTGTCACCATCGACCCGGGCGATATGCATGCCGCTGCCGCGATACCGCTCGAGCGTCTGCATGTACCCCTCACGCACACGGGACTGGAAAGCGAGCCCGTCGAACAGCTCCGGCTTCCCGCGATGCGCAAGGCGTTCCTGGCACACCTCGACGGGAGTATCGAGGAAGATCAGGCACTGGGGGAGGGGAAAGCCCGAGTTGATGCCGAGAACAAAGTCGATGCCGCAATCGATGGACTGGTAGGCGATGCTCGAAAAGAGGTAGCGATCACAGATCACGAGCTCGCCCTCTCTCGTCCTTGCCTCGATGCCGATGTGCGGCGCCTTGATGTGCTCGTTGCGGTCCGCAGCATACAGCAGGGCGACGGTTCGAGGGTGCGCGCGGGTCTCGAGCGCCAGGATGGACCTGAGGAGCCGGCCGATCACGCCGTCCGTCGGCTCACACGTTGCCGCGTGAGGCGTCCGCTGTCTGGCAAGACGTTCCGCCAGGAGGCGCATCTGCGTCGTGGTGCCCGCGCCGTCCAGCCCTTCCAGCACGATGAATTTTTGCAGTATAGTGAATGCCACCGGCGCAGATTGTAATGAGAACCGCGTGCTGTGTCACTGTATTGCTCCTTGTCTCGTTGTGCGGAGCCGTCTTTGCGCAGGAGAAGGTAGACTCGGCCGGCCCGCTGGATCGCGATGTCACGGTGGTCGGCCGTGACGATACCGCGCTCCCCGTCCCGCCGCCGGGGACTCCGCAGGAGATAGAAATCCCGCCGATGGATCCCGAGCAGCCCAGCACTCCGGTCTTGCCGCCCATCCAGCCACCCCCCGGCGTCCGGCCGCCGTCCGCGACGGAAAAAGATGCAAACAACGCCTCCGGGGAATCGTTTCCCTGATGGATCTCACGCGATTGCCGCAGCCGCGCCGAAAGCGCGAAAAGGTGCCTTTCGGAGCGGCCGGATACGCTCTTCCCTTGATCATCGCCCTCGCATTTCATGGAGCCTTCCTCATCGTTCTCGCGAGGATAGTGGTATCCATTCCAACGGAGACGGTCCGGGAAATCGGGATTGACGTATCGACGCGAGCCATCCGCCGTATCCGGAACACCGGGGGCCGCGTCTGCGGCCTGGCCGCCTGCAGGACCGATAGTGGCTGCCGGACCGAAGGTGGCTGCCCGGCCGCCGGTGTCGACAGATTCTGAGCCCGGTGTTGAAGGAAAGGAAGATCCTTCGTCTCTACGCTCGGTGGAGGCGATGTCCCCGGTTCTGCCCGGGGACGCTCGGATTGACGAGTCTTCGGTCGGTCAGCCGCAACCGGGAGAAGGGATCGGTTGGGAAGGATCCGCGAGGAAGCTCCTCCGCAAGCGCGATCCGGCGTTTCCGGCGCAACTCAGCGCCGCAGGCCAGGAGGTTGAATGCGAGGCCCGCATTACGGTTGCCGCGTCCGGCGTGGTCACCCGCGTGGAAATAACAAGGAGTTCAGGCTATATTGAAATCGATGCCAGCGTCGAGGCAGCCCTCCGCGACTACCTCTTCTCCCGGGCGAACGAAAGGAAGGACACGGTCGGAAAAATAAGGTTCAGATTCCGCCTGGAGAGACAGGATTGAAGAAAGCCTACTTGATACGCCGCATACCGCCCAGGTTTTCAACCGTCGCGGCGGTGCTGATTGCAGCCGTCCTTGTCGCGCTCACGGCGCTCGCCGCGCGCGAAATCGATCGGGCGCTCACCGACCGGATGGCGGAGCTGAAGAGCCAGACCATCGCGTCACTGGAAGCGGCCGCGGGGAGAAAAATAACCTACTCCTCGATTGCGCCCTCGATTTTCCAGTATCTCGAGGTACGTGATCTCGTTTTCCATGAATCGGAAAACTCGGAAAAAGCCCTGCTCGCTTTGCACGATATCCGCGTCTACTACAGTCTCGTGCATCTCCTTCTCCGACGAGATCCCGTGGGTGCGCTGCGCGAGGTACAGATCAGGAATACACGGCTGTCTCTGGACCTGGACAGGGATCGGGACGTGATTGAAATCCTGCGCCGCCTGACAGGGACGGGGGGAGGCGAGGGGAGGCTTCGCGCGCGGATCACCGGCGCGAACGTGAGCATCTCCCTTGCTTCCGCCGGCTCGACGGTCTCCCTGGACAATTCATTTTTCCAGATCGAGAGTCGCAGGGAAGCGATCTCGGTTTCCCTTCGGGGCGGTCTCAACGGGACCCTGCAGAAAGGCTTCACATTTGCCTCTTCCATCAAGGTGCAGGGTCTGCTGGACAAGAGCCTCGACTCCTCGGACATGACGGTCCAGCTGCTTTCGTTCGAGAGCTCCCTCTTCACGACCCGCAGCCAGACCCTGCAGGTGCTCTGGAAGGGGAGCAGCATCGACGTCCGCAAGATCCAGGACCGATCGCCGATCGATCTTTCCCTCAAGGCTGATCTGGAGAAGCAGCAGTTCACCGTGAGCTTCCAGACGGAGGATCTTCGGCCGGACAGGCTGTTCACTCTCTCGGGCAGCCTGGCGCGGTACGAAAACTGGATGAAGATGCCCTTGACCGCTTCCGGGCACTTCACGTACCGGGTCCCCGACAGAAGCCTCGACTACCAGGCGGACATCTCCGCCTTTCTCGAGGACCAGCTCCCCATACGCGAGGCAACTCTCGTGTCGAGCTTCCGCGGGTCGGAAAAGGAAGCCTATTTCGAGCCGCTGCGGCTTTCCTCCGCCGGAGGCGTCCTGGATTTCGAGGGCAGTGTGCTCTTCTCGAATCTTTTCCCGGAGGGGATTCTGACCCTGTCAAACGTTGATCCCGGCACGGGTGAAAGGGTCGATGCGAATCTGTGGATCGAGAGGCAGAAGGACACCGTCACCATGCAGGGCTCCCATCTCGTTTTCGGCGAGCTGGGTTTTGACACGCTCTCCGTTTCGCTTTCCCCCCTGAAGAACGGGTTCAAATTCTCTCTAGGAACATCGTTTGCGGGCGCCCGGCCCGGGGACATGGTCCAGGCATCCGGCGAGCTTCGTTTCGGACAGCCCATTGCCAGGGCCGTCGTGGAGGGCTCGCCTCGCTCCATCGCTGCGCCTTCAGTTTCCCTTTCCGGCGCGCTGCACAACATCCCCCCGGCCAAGCTCTATCAGCTGGTGGAAGGGGGCGGTGCGCTCTCGGGAGAGCAGAAAGACCTGTACGAGATTCTTTCCCGGTTCTCGGTGAGCGCTGATGTCGCCGTTTCTACCGATTTCACCAGGTTCTCGGTCGCGAGCCGCGAGGTGACGGTCACGCAGCCGGACGAGCCCGGCACGCTGATTCGTTTCGGGCTGAATGCGGACTCGGAGCATGTCTCCCTTTCCGAGTTTTCCGGCACCTGGCAGAAGCTCAGCCTGCGCGGGGCGTTCGATTGCAGGTTCACACAGGACGGCCAGATCACCTTCGCCAGCGACCTCAGGTTCCAGGACACCCCCTACTCGATTGCGGGAAGATACTCGCGGAGCCTCGGTCTGCACGCGAGCGGGTCCTACGGCCTGCTGCTCGCCGCGGTCCCCATGCGCGCAGGTATTCTTGCGCTGCGCCTGAAGGGTGAACGCTTCCCCCTCCCGCTGCCGGGCCGCGCCATGGCCATCAGCTTCGACATGAACGGAATCGCCACGCCGGAAGGGGACTGGTCGGCGGATTTTCCGCTGATCACGCTTTTCGACGTGCCGTTCCTCGAGTCCGCAAAGAACACGATACAGATCGCGGGAAAAGCCAACCCGAGAGAGCTCACCCTTACGCGACTCTCGTTCGTGGATGCCTACTCGAGTCTCGAAGGCAGCGGGAGCGCGGAAATCGCGCAATCGGCGAGCATACTTGACCCGCATGTCCTGGAATTGATGGCCGTGCAGGGTCACGTCGCGCTCAGGAGCCCGGACGGCGTCGAAAGCTACACTGCCACAGGCAGCCTGAAGGACGGAAAGCTCGCGCTGACGGGCAATTTCACCGGATCCCCGCTGGCCCGGATCAGCAAGTCGGCTGTCAGGGGCGTTCTGGAGGGCTCCAGCCTGGTCACCGGCCCGGTGCACCAGCCCACCGCGGTCATTATGGCAAGTCTCAAGGACGGGCGACTGGGAACGGACAACCTTTCCCTGGGAGGCCAGGTGACGCTCCTTCCTGATACGATCCAGGTGAGTCACCTCGGCTTCGGCTACCTTTCCCATACGCTTTCCGAAGGGACCGGAGCCGTGAATACGAAGACCGGAGCTTTTTCCTTCACGGGGCTCTACAAGGGAGACTACTTCGCCGACGAAGTGAAGCTCACCCTCGGCCTGGACGGCCAGTTTGCCGCCGAAAGCCTCGACTCCCTGCTGGAAGGAATTCTTGACCACGGTCTGAAAGGCAGGCTCGCCTTGAGCGGCATCACCGTGGCGGCTGCGCCGGTCCCCTCCTGGAGTGTCGATTTCAAGAGCGAGGCAGGCCGGCTCTCATTCGATGGAGGGCCGGGAGGTTCCCTCCATGGCTGGATCGACTCGCGGCGCTCGTTCTCTGTTGGCCTGGCGAATCCGCTCCCCTTCCGCGGCAGTGCTGTCGGAAGGATCGCCGGTGATCACATCACCGCGACCTTGAACGTGGACACCCTGCAGATGGTGGTGCTCAACACGGTCCTGAAAAGCCCCCCGATTCCGACTTCAGCGGGCCCCTTTCCCGTCCTGCGCGTCACCTCGGGGGTCGCCTCGGGCAGGCTCAACATTGACGGTCCTGTGAATGATCCTGATTTCTCGGGGCAGCTCGATCTGGCCGGTGGCGGTGTCATGTGCGCATATTCTCCCGACGAGGCGGGCCCGATAAGGGACACACTCACATTCAGCGGCAAGACATTCCGCGCGCCGAGGACATTCGCAGCCGCGGGCGCCGCTCTCTTGAGCGCGGAAGCGAGCTTCACCATCGACCATTGGTCACCCGTGGCGTTCGATCTTTCCATCAACAGCGTAGGAGACGTGCCATTGCGCATGCGGGGACGATTCGGAAAGCTGATAGCGGACGGCTCAGCATCAGGTCAGATCCGGATCGTCGGTGACGAGCGAAGGACGGATGTCACCGGCAGTCTCCAGGTAGGGGACTGCAAAATCGCGCTCGGTGACTTCGCTCCGGGGAAATTCGTGCCGGAGGAAACTCCCACTTTTGTCACGCTGACGGCGGAAACAGGCAAGAGGGTCGAGTTCTACTGGCCGACGGAGAATCTGCCCGTCCTGCGCACCACGGCGAGCCCCGGGCGGCACGATCGTCGTTACGTACCGGGGCGATACGGGTGCCTACACGGTCAAGGGCACGGCAGGTGTCCAGGGCGGGGAGATCTACTACTTCGATCGCAGTTTCATACTCAAGAAGGGCTCCATCACATTCAACGAGGACCAGAGCACCTTCGATCCGAGAATCACGGCCAATGCGGAAGTCAGGGAATGGGACCCTTTCACGGGAGAGGAGGTGAAGATCTACCTGGACGCGGACAGCGCCTTGAGCAAGTTCTCCCCCCGATTCAGCTCCGTCCCCGCACGCACGCGAAACCGCCCTCCTCGCGATGATCGGCGCCCCGATACTTACCCGCACGGAAACGCAGGGACCGGTAATGGCGGCCGCCCTGGTCTACTCCGACATCCTGAGCCAGACCTGGCTTCTGCGCCCGTTCGAGCAGAAGGTGCGCCAGGTCCTGAACCTGGACATGTTTTCCATCCGCACGCAGCTCCTTCAGAATCTCGTCGCGCAGAAACTGTTCGGGACGGCGCTCAATCCCCTTGACAACACCAGCGTGTCTCTTGGAAAGTATGTCGGGAACGATCTTTTCTGGGAAATGCTCGTCAGACTGCAGTCGCCGCCCCTTCCGACGGGTGCACCGCTTCCGCCGGGGAGCCTGCAGTATGGGCAGTTCCAGAGCGGCGTGAGTCTGCCCTCCGGCGGCCTGCCTCTTGTAGGGGCGGGCCTGAGGCCGGAGCTGGAGCTGAGCCTCGAGTGGGCGACCCCATTATTCCTGCTCACCTGGAGCTGGGTTCCCCAGCATCCGGAGAGCCTGTTCCTCGTGGACAACAGCCTCGCATTCAGCTGGAGGTTCTCCTACTGAGGAGAAAACGCGTGCGACCGAAGGAGCTCGAATGATGACCCGTGCCGCCAAGACTCTCCTGGCAAGCCTCCTCCTCCTGCTGCGCGTTTTCGATCGGGCTTTCGGCGCAGGCGACGGACCAGGAATGGTACGTGAACAAGCCGATCAAGGATTTCACGTTCCAGGGACTGGTGACGGTCAAGGCGGATGATCTCATGGCCGTGGTGAAGCCGTACATCGGGCAGACCTTCAGCGTTGACCCGCTCCTGTGGGAAATCGAGGCCAAGCTGTACGCGCTGGACTATTTCGAGACCATCGTGCCGAATGCGCTGCCCGCGGACGACTCAAAGACCGCCGTGATCATCGAGTTCGACGTCAAGGAGCGCCCCTCCATCCAGGTCGTGGAAGTGACGGGCAACACGAGCGTGCGCACGAACGAAATCACGGACAAGATCCTCCTGAAAAAAGGGGACCTTGCCAACCAGACCAGGCTGCAGGCGGACGTGGAGGCGGTCAAAGCCCTGTATCTCGACAAGGGCTACACGGACGTGACGGTGAGCGCCAGCTTCGTGCCCGGGGACAAGGAAACGACTGTCAAAGCGGTTTTCACCGTTGCCGAAGGGGTGCCGACCACCATCAAGGAAGTACGGTTTTCAGGAAACAAATTCGCCTCGGAGAGCACGCTCCGGGGCTTGATGAAGACGAAGCCGCAGGCCCTCTTCGACAGCGGTGTGTTCCAGGAATCGAAGCTGGAAGAGGACAAGACGGCCATCGTGGCCTATTACACGGACCACGGATTCGTGGACGCGAAGATCGACAAGGTGACACGAGATGTGCAGACCCTGCAGGGGCGCAACTACCTTCTGCTCACTGTCTACGTGACGGAGGGAGAACAGTGGCTGTACAACGGTCTTTCATTCATCGGCAACCAGATATTCTCCACCCAACGCCTGACGGAGCTCGTTTTTCAGAAGCCCGGCAAAGTGCTGAGCCTGCAGAAGCTGGAGCAGGATACCGCCCGTATTCAGAACCTGTATTGGGAGAACGGCTACATTTTCAACGTGTTTACACGCGGCGAAAGCCGTGACGAGACGGCGAAGACGATCAGCTATACCCTTACGATCCAGGAAGCAGACAAGGCGCACATCGAGAATATCATTTTCAAGGGAAGTACCCGCACAGCGGAGTACGTCCTGCGCCGCGGGCTGCCTTTCGAGGAAGGGGACATCTTCAACAGGGAAAGATCATCCAGGGATACCAGTACCTGGCCAACCTGCAGTACTTCAAGTCCGTCACGCCGGATACGCAGCAGGGCTCCGCGTTCGGGCTGATGAACGTCATCTTCAATGTGGAGGAGGCAAGCACCGCGGATATCAACTTCGGCGTCATATTCTCGGGAGGCAGCTTCCCGATTTCAGGCACCATCAAGTGGAACGAGCGCAATTTCATGGGTCGGGGTCAGACGATCGGCGTCGACCTCGAGGCATCGCCGATCAAGCAGACGATCGGTGTCAACTTCTTCGAGCCGTGGATGCTCGGACAGCCCTGGTCGCTGGGTGTCTCCCTGTCGTTCGATCATGAGAACGTGCAGAACGTGCTCCAGGACTTTATCGGGCCGAATTTCACCGACAGCCAGGCCTCCATCGCCGCACCGGATCCCTATGACAGCCGGGATGCCTACCTCGCCGACATCGCGGCCGGGCAACACGATCGGCAGCCAGTATCTGATGACGTACCTGATGTACAACTTCCTCCTGGGGATCAACACCGGCTACACGTTCCTGCTCCCCTTCGGCAGGCTCGGACTGCAGGCCGCGTACAATCCCCAGCTGCGGTATATCGAATACGACGATTCCCAGCACCGCGCCTTCGAAAGGAGCGTGCGGGAGAACAATCACACGTGGAATTTCATCGATCAGATCTCACTGGGCGTGTACCTGGACGGACGCGACATTTTCTTGAACCCCACGAAGGGCTATTACATGGGGCAGAGCGTGACGTTCACCGGCGGGTTCCTGTTCGGCAACCGGCACTTCATCCGGACCGATACGAGACTCGAGGGGTTCCTCACGATTCTGAACCTCCCCGTGACCGACACCTGGAACCTGTTCTTCGTGCTCGCCGCTCATACCGGTCTTTCCCTGATCCTGCCGCAGTACGCCTATTCCGACATCGACCGGAAGTGGGAGTGGCAGACGGTCACGGACAACACTCAGCAGCTCTATATCGACGGCATGACGGTGGCCCGGGGCTGGGGCCAGATGTACACGTATGGCAAGGCGCTCTGGGACAACAAGCTGGAGCTTCGGACACCCATCATCAAGGAAGCCCTGTGGCTGGTCGGCTTTTTCGACGCGGCAGCCCTGTGGGACGAGCCATTCGATTCTTCCGGCGGGGCCTCGACCCTGCCCAACATGAGGCTGGACCAGTTCTTCTTCTCCTTCGGACTCGGGATCCGGTTCACCATCCCCCAGTTCCCGATCCGTCTCTATCTCTCCAAGGGATTCCAGATCAAGGATGGACAGGTGCAGTGGAAGCCCACGGGAGAGCTGAAATTCGGGAACTTTGCCCTCGGCTTCGTCATTTCCCTCGGCGGGGACGTATTCTGAGTGAGGAGGCCCCCGATGAAACGAATACTCCTGGTGCTCGGCGTATGCGTGTCTTTCGCGCTTCCGCTGGCAGCCCAGACACAGCAGGTGACAAAGGTGGGCATCTGCGACTTTACGAAGGTGCTCAGCACGGCCTACAAGGACACCAAGGCGCTGAGGGATTTTGACCAGGCCAAGAGCGACGTCTACAAGGAGATCGCCGCCCGCAGCAAGGAGATCGCGGACCTCCAGAACCAGAAGATCGACGCGGACAAGGCGAACAACAAGGCCCAATCGCTCGCCCTCGAAAAGACCATCGCGGACAAGCAGAACGACCTTGATTCCTATCGAAGGGTCAAGAATGCATGGCTCGTTCAGCAGTCGAATGCGCTTCTCACCGGCCCCGTGCTCAAGGAAATCTACGACCAGATGACTCTCGTCGCGGAAAGCGGCGGCTACGCGCTCGTCCTCAGAAGCGACGGCGCATACCGGGACATCATCCTGTATCGGATCCAGGAAATCGACATCACGGATGACGTGATTGCGGCGATTTTCGCGAAACAGGGCAAGACCTATAATCCCGCCACGGGACAGTAAGTGAGCAGGGTTCTCGGCGTCGACCTGGGCACACGACGCGTCGGGCTCGCACTTTCTGATCCGGCGCGGATCATCAGCTCTCCGCTTTCGACCCTCGCCATGGAGTCCGAAAGCGCGCTGGTCGAGCGCGCTCATCCGCCTGTGCAAGGAAAAGGAAGTGGAGACGGTCGTCATCGGGCTGCCGGTGAGCGCGGACGGGAGCGAAGGCCCCGGCTGCGCCCGCGCGCGCCGGCTCTCAGGGAGGCTGATCGAGGCGGGGATACGCTCCGAGCTCGTGGATGAGAGCTGGTCCAGCCGGGACGCAGAGCAGGTTCTGCGGGAGATGGGCAAGAGCCGTCGCACGGCGCGAGAGAAAGTGGACGCCATCGCGGCGTCCCTCATTCTCCGGGATTACCTCCAGGGGGCTTCTCACTCCCCTTGAGCTTCCTCTCCAGGGTTTCCTTCAGAAGTGCGAATTTCCTGCGGGCTTCTTCAGAGGTCTCCATGAGAGCCTCGTGCGTCTTGAGAATGAAATCGGCGCCGGGCCTTTCGGTGTTGGGCGCGAGCACCGCCATGTCCGCCGGCGCCTGCACGTCCCGCTCTTCAATGAGAAGGTAGTTCTTCAACCCCATCTGCGCGAGGATGTCCCGGCATTCGCGGGTCGGCCTCAGCAGGTGGAGCCTTCCGCCGGATCCCTTCTGGAGCTTCTTGTCGATTGCCACCAGCAGGCCGATAAAAGTGGAATCCATGTACCGGCATTCGGAGAGGTCGACATAGACTGCGGGCACGTCCGCGGTCACATCAAGCCGAGCAAGGAGCGCTTCGCGCAGGGGGTAGCAGAGACTTGCGCGGATGCTTCCCCGCGCCATGAGGAAATACCCGCGAGAGTCGCGGCCGATCAGGATCGAGTCGATGTTCGGGTTGCCCACGTTCATCCCTGCATACTATAATTCCACACTCATGGTCGAAACAACCCCCGTGATGGCGCAGTACAGGCGGGCCAAGGAGAAATTCGCCGACTCCATCCTCTTCTTTCGCCTCGGGGATTTCTACGAAATGTTCGAAAAGGACGCGCGCGAAGCGTCGTCCCTGCTCGACCTGACATTGACGCAGAGGGCAGGGGTGCCGATGTGCGGCATTCCCTATCACGCCGCTCCGTCCTACATTTCACGGCTTCTCGCCGCGGGGAAAAAAGTCGCCATCTGCGAGCAGACGAGCCAGCCGGTCAAGGGGCTGATGAACCGTGACGTCGTGGAGGTGATCACTCCCGGCACGGTGATGGACGACAGCTACCTGTCCAGGAACGCGAACAACTATCTCCTGGCAATCGGGAGACGGGCGGAAGCCATGTCGCTCGCGTATGCGGACCTGTCCACCGGCGAATTCGCGGCCACCTCGTTTCCCTTTGCCGAACGGGAGCAGACGCTGAAAAAGGAATTGCACCGCCTGGATCCCCGGGAGGTGATCACGCAGGAGTCCCTGCTGGTGGAAGATCGCGTGACCCGGGACCTGCTGGGAGAGCGGGAGGGGCTCCTCGTGAACCGTTTGCCCGATTGGAGCTTCGACCTGGACGCGTGCCGGTCGCGTCTCCAGCACCAGCTCGGGGTTGCGAATCTCAAGGGGTTCGGTCTCGCAGACGACTCCCCTGAGATCCTTGCGGCAGGGGTCCTGCTCGAGTACCTCGGACAGACCGCCAAAAAGGCCCTCGCGCACGTTTCGTCGCTCTCCGTGTACGCGGACAGGAGCTTCGCGGAGCTGGACGAGGCGACGCAGCGCAATCTCGAGCTGCTGGGCAACCTGCAGGACGGCAGCCGGAAGTACACGCTTCTCGAGGTGCTCGACCAGACACGGACCTCCCCGGGGGCGCGCAAGCTCAGGCGGTGGATTCTCACTCCGCTGAAAGAACGCGGCCCGATAGAAAAGCGGCACGGCGCGGTCGAGTCTCTCTACCGGGACCAGGCAGGTCTGGCGCGGCTGCGGGAGTCGCTCGGCGGAGTGCTCGACCTGGAGCGGCTGACCGCGCGAGTGGCCATGGACAGGGCCCACGCGAAAGATCTCCTCGCCATCAAGTCGACTCTGCAGGCAGTCCTCATCGCTGGGCGGGCTGCTTGCCGGAGAACGGGCGGCGGGCATGTCCGAGGGCCTGAGAGACCTGGCGCAGCCCCTCACCACCCGCGCAGGGCTCATGAGAGAATTGACCGCATTGCTCGAAAACGCGATCAATGAAGAGCCGGCGGTCGTCCTCACGGAAGGCAATCTCATCAAGCGCGGGTTCAACGCCGAGCTGGACAGGCTTCATGGTTTGAAGGACAACGCGCGGGAGATCCTCGAGACCTACCTTGCGGAGGAGCGCACGCGCACCGGCATCTGCTCCCTGAAGCTCCGCTACAACAAGATCATCGGGTACTACTTCGAGGTCACGAAATCCAACCTGGCCCTGGTACCTCCGCATTTCGTGCGCCGCCAGTCCCTTGTCGGCGGGGAGCGCTACACGACCGACCGTCTCGCCGACCTCGAATCGGAGATCAACGATGCCACGGAACGAATCGTCGAGATCGAAAAGAACCTGTTCCTGGAGATACGGACGACGACGAAAGAGGCAGTACCCTGGCTCCTGATCGTCTGCGACGCCGTGTCTTCCCTGGACGTGTTCCAGTCCCTGGCATTTGCGGCAACCGTGCACGGGTACGTGCGGCCGGTCATGACTGACGGCGTCGAGCTCACCATCCAGGACGGAAGGCACCCGGTGGTGGAGGCCCATCTCCCGGGCGGGGCATTCGTTCCCAACAGCCTGCGAGTGCTCCGGCGACGGACCGATTCTTCGTGATCCTGACCGGACCGAATATGGCGGGCAAATCGACCTTTCTCCGCCAGGTGGCGCTCATCATCGTCATGGCGCAGATCGGCTCGTTCGTGCCCGCGGCAAGCGCCAGGATCGGGATCGCGGACCGTGTCTTCTGCCGCGTGGGGGCAACGGACAATCTCGCCCGCGGAGAGTCGACTTTTCTCGTGGAGATGAATGAGACGGCGCATATCCTGCGGAGCGCCACGGCCAGAAGCCTCGTCATCATGGACGAAATAGGGCGCGGCACGAGCACGCGTGACGGTCTGGCAATCGCCTGGGCGGTGAGCGTGTACATTCTGTCGAAAATCGGGGCGCGGACACTTTTCGCCACTCATTTCCACGAGCTCACGGGGCTCGCGCACGAGAGAGTTGCCAACCTCTCAATGGAGGTCCTCGACAGGGAAGGGGAGATCGTCTTCCTCAAGAGAGTACGGGAGGGCCCTTCGAGCAACTCATACGGGATCCACGTTGCAAGGCTCGCGGGGCTGCCCGCGGAGACGCTCGCCTATGCGCAAAAGATGCTCGCTGAGCTGAATGCGGGCGCCGGGATCGCTGCCGCCCCGCCGCCCCCGGTCGACAAGCCTGCCGTTGTGCAGGCGCAGCTTTTCTCCTCGGAGGAGCTTGTGCTGCAGGAGATCCTGGCCATGCAACCGGAAAAGACTACTCCGCTGGATGCCCTGACCGCCATCGCCAGATGGAAGAAGGAGCTCTCCCGCGACGAGGACGGCTGAGGTGGCGTGGTGCGGCGCAGGCAGGGCGGGACGTCAGATACTCGAGGCGATTTTCCCCGGCAGGTGCCTGCTCTGCGGCAAATGGCTCTCCGTAAGCAAAGAAGGCCGCAACGGCGCCACAAGCGCGTGGGGGCAGCCGAACGTCCTTTCCGTACCCCTGTGCGACCCGTGCCGTACGAGCCTTGTTCCGATCGGCGAGGACCGCTGCGCGAAGTGCGGCATGCGGCTCGTTTCGGAAAGCGTCACCTGCACACGATGCCGTGAAGCCGACTTCGTCTTCGAATCGAATATTGCTCTTTTTTCTTATTCGCGCGAGGCAAAGGAGCTCATCAGGGCACTCAAATTCGATGGCAGGCTGCGGCTCGCAGGCTTGTTCGCGGGCCTGGCCTCCTCCGCGTTTTGTCCCGAGTGGGAGACGTATCCGGTCGTGCCCGTGCCGCCGCGCCCCGGCCGCAAAACCCCGGATCCGGTTGGCCGCGTGGCAGCGTGCCTTGAAAGACAGCATGGAAAAACGGTCAGGCGATTGCTCGTGAGAACAGGGGGCTTGCAGCAGAAGTCACTCGACCTCCCCAGGCGGAGGGAAAACCTCCGCGGCGTGATTCGGCTGGCTCGAGAACGAGGCCATTTCGGGCTGCCGACCCGGGTGATCCTTCTGGACGACATATTCACCACGGGTGCCACGATCGATGCGTGCGCCCGGGTTTTGCGTGATGCAGGCTGCGAGCAGGTCTACGCCGTCACCCTGGCAATCGAAGAGTAGGTCAGGTCAGTCAGGGTTGCGTTTCAACAACAGGGCGCGGCAGCCGTATTGCTTTCTGCTCGCGACAAGGCGCCATCCGCGCAGGCCGGCGAGAAACCGATGCGCCTCCGTGCTCGTGCTCACGATGAAAAGCATGCCCCCGGGCTTGACGACGACAGTGGCGGCTTCCGCCATCTCCGACTGCCAGGGAACACGCGGGATGGGGTGAGGCGCAGCGCAGAAGAAATCAATGCTTGCGCGGGGCAGGATGTCGAGGAGCCCGATTTCGGAGGGAATCGCGGCGGCTGTGCGCGGCTCCCTTCCGAACGCCCCCAGGTTGCGCCGAGTGATTTCCAGCTCAAGGGAATCCCGGCTCGCAAGACTGATGCCCGAGACGGCCCGCGAATGGCGGCGCAGGAGGTACGCCACGAGATGTCCCTGGCCGGGGTTCCAGGCAAGGAGCTCGCCTTTGACGGGCTGGGCGCGAAGCAGGTCGAGGGAAACAGAGAGGGAGTAGCCGAGGGTGTCAAAATCCGGGAGTGACCACGCTGTTTCGATCTCGTACGAAACATCGGGGCCGGAGAATTCCTGCCTGCCTCTGATGTAAGGCGCCAGGTCGGGCAGGGGTGTGGTGCCGATTGCATGTGCCTGTCCAGGCCGAAAATGCAGCGTCGTGTGCCTCTTTGTCGTCTCGGAATGGACGATTTCGCAGCCGAGCGCCTTCAAGGTGGAAAGCGTAAAAGGGACCAGCGGCGCGACCACCACCACCGCGGCGCGCCCCTGCGGAGTCAGGAAAGCGGCGACATGACGGAAAAAAGCCTCGAGAACGGGCTGACCGGCCTTGGCGGGCAGGTTCGAGGTCACCAGGTCGAACGACCGGCCATCGAGGTGGTGGAAGGCGAGCCCGCACTGCACCTCGATAGCCTCTCCCCCGTTCTTCCGGCTGTTCTCCTCCGCAAAAGCGACAGCCATGGCGTCGCGGTCCTGGAGAACGACTGTGGCGGCCGGCGATCTGCTATGGATGCAGATGCCGATCACACCGACGCCGCAGCCGATGTCAAGGCAGGACCGGACCTCATCCAGGTCAATGTGCTGCGCAATCCCTTTCAGCAGGAGTCGGGTGCCTTCGTCGATATCGAAACTGCTGAACAGGGCATGCGAAAGGCTGAATGTCAGATCCTTGCCGCAGAATCTGAATTTTATTATCTTATTGACGTAGGACGAAAAGTGCTTCATCGAAAAAGGCACGGAGGATTATAGCCCCCGCCGCGCCTCGGTTGACAAGAGGTTCCGTATAGTGTATTTTTTCAGGAGAAAGAGTCGGCCGCGAGACTCTTTTTTTTGTACCCACGCGCGACATGCAGGCCGGCAATGCGCGCGAGGTCGAAGGTGGATGGAGTGTACTCGGAGCTTTTCGAAAAAGAAGTCCGGGATGCGGTCGAGCCGCTGCTGGCGGGGATGGGGATCTTCCTGGTGGAGCTTTCCATCGGGCGCCTCAAGGGCGTTGCCCGCGTGAGCGTGGTGATCCACCGCAAAGACCGAGTGCCGCAAGTTCGCGGCGAAGGCGTGGGCATAGACGATTGCGCGGAGGTCTCACGCCTGCTCCTGCCGCGGCTGCAGACCATCGAGGGGCTTGTGGATGTAAGCCTCGAGGTCAGCTCGCCGGGCATTGAACGGACCATCCGGAGCCCTGCCGAGTACGAGATCTTTGTCGGCAGGGGCGTGCGGATACTCGCCGGGACCGACACGGAGTGGTTCGGCGGCATCATCGACCGGGTGGAGGCAGGCACCCTCTGGCTGAAGAAGGGCAGGGAGAAGCGCGGGTTCGCGCTCGCTGAGATTCGCAAAGCGCGATTGGACTATTCGGTGGAGGTTGAGGAAGCCAAAAATGCAGTCTGAACTGTCGCAGGCAATCAAGCAGCTCGTGCAGGAGCGGGGGATCCCCGAGGACCTGGTCATGAGCACGATCGAGAACTTCCTCCTCGCCGCGTACAAGAAGAAGTACGGGGTGGTGGACAACGCCGTGGTGCGCTTCAGCGATGACAGCACCGAGGTGACTCTGTTCGCCAAGAAGAAGATCGTTCTCGACGACGACCTGGACGACCCGGTCTACGAGATGCCGCTCTCGGAGGCCCTCGAGCTGAACGAGGAGTGCGAGGTCGGGGACGAGCTCCTCATCGAGATCAACCCGAAGGAGTTCGACCGCGTTTCCGTGCAGAGCGCCAAGCAGAAGGCGCGCCAGAGCCTGCGGGAGATCCAGAAGGACACGCTGTACTCGGAGTACAAGGACAAGGTCGGTGAGATGATCATCGGCTACTACCAGCGCGAGCGCAACGGCAACATCTACGTCGACCTCGGCAAGACCGAGGGTATCCTCCCCAAGAAGTACCAGTCCCCGCGCGAGATCTACCATCCCAACGACCGGATCAAGGCGCTGATCTACGAGGTGGTGAAGACGCCCACGGGGCTGCAGATCGTGCTTTCGCGCAACCACGCGGAGTTCGTGAAGAAGATCTTCGAGCTCGAGGTGCCGGAGATCTACGACAAGACCATCGAGATCATGAAGATCGTGCGGGAGCCCGGCTACCGCACCAAGATCGCGGTGCGCTCCACGCGCGAGGACGTGGACCCGGTCGGCGCCTGCGTCGGCCTGAAGGGCGTGCGCATCCAGGCCGTTGTGCGCGAGCTGGAGGGCGAGAAGATCGACATCCTGCGCTACTCGCTGGACTCGCGCAGCTTCATCAAGAACGCCCTGTCACCCGCCGAGGTGAACCAGGTGGTCATCCTCGACGAGCCGAAGAAGCTCGCCCTGGCCATCGTGCCGGACGCCTCCTTCTCCCTGGCCATCGGCAAGCAGGGACTGAACGTGCGCCTGGCCAACCGGCTCACGGACTGGAACATCGACGTCAAGACGGAGAGCCAGTTCTCCGAGATGGACATCTCCGCGGAGGCCAAGCGCGCCGTTTCGGCCCTCTTCGGCGAGCCGGAGGAGGAGATCCAGAAGATCTCCGAGCTGCCCGGGCATCCCGCAGCGGCTGGTCGAAATACTGGAGAAGGACAAGATCGACGACATCGAGAGCCTCGTCGCCCTCGCCCCGGAGCAGCTCGCGGCCCTGGAGGGCATCACCGCCGGAAGACATCCAGACCCTGCACAAGATCATCGAGGAGAACGTCGAGATCGTGGAGGAAGAGCCCGTCGGAGGAGGCGGCCGGCGCGGAAGAGCGACGGCGGAAGCTGGCCGGCGCGGAGACCGCCGCAGCCTGCAGGCGGAGCGCGGCGGAGCCGCGGCCGGAGCAGGCCGCGGAGGCCGGTCGGCCCCCGTTGAGCGTTCCTCTGCCGAAGGCAGCCGCAGGCAGCCCGGATGGAAGTCGTCGCGGAAGAGACACGTACGAGTGCCCTGAGTGCGGACCGTCCATCACGCCGGACATGGCTACTTGTCCAAATTGCGGCGTCGGTTTAACCTTCGAGGAGAGCGCAGAAGACACACCGCCAGGGGCGGACAAGGAAGAGTAAGAGAGCAGGTATGCCCGAGGAACTGGACAGCAAGAAAAAACCCAAGACCACGCTCATCAAGCACAAGAAGGCGGAGGAGGAGATCCCGGTCGGTCGTCGAAGAAGCCGCCTCCTCCCGGAAAAGAAAAAGGTGGTCGTGGTCAAGAAAAAGGTCGTCGTGGTCGCCAAGAAGACCGACGCACAAGGTGGTGGCGGCAGCACCCGAGGCCGCGAAGCCCGAGGCTGCTGCCGCTCCGCGCGCCGCCGCCGCAAAGCCTGCCGCGCGCCGCCCATCCCCCTGCACATGCGCAGCCCGAAGCTGCTCCACGCGGCAGGCGCGCGCCCTGCCCAGGCGCAGGCCCACGCGCACGCGCCAGCGCGCGCTCACCCGCGGCCCGTCCGCCGGCGCATCGCTCCGCTCGAGCGGGGAACGGCCCCGCGTTCATTCACCGCCGGAAAAGAGGCCCGAGCCCGCGGCCTTCCGTGCGCGAATCCGTGCGGGAAAAGATGCGGCTGACCCCGCTTCCCCCGCGGCCTGCCGGCCCGCCGCCGCCGACAGGGAGGTCAGGGCGGCCCGCAGGGGTATGGCCCCCCGCGCTCGGGCCAGCGGCCCCGCCGCCCGGACAGCGGCGGCTCTTCATCAGTCGACGGGCACCGACGACAAGAAGCCGCCGGCCAAGAAGTTCTTCTCCAAGGCCAAGAGGAAGATCGAGTATCCGAAGCGCAAGCACGATCAGCCGGAGGAGAAGTACCTGCAGGTCAAGAAGAAGACCGTCATCATGGCCAACCCGGTGCCCAAGGAGATCTCCATCACGGAGGGCATCACGGTTTCCGACCTGGCCAAGAAGATGAACCTCAAGAGCTCGGACCTCATCCACAAGCTCATGGGCATGGGGATGATGGTCACGATCAACCAGCAGATCGACTCGGACACGGCATCCCTTCTGGCCGCGGAGTACGACTGCAAGGTGAACGTGGTCTCCCTGTACGACGAGACGGTGATCGAGGAAGACAAGGAGCTGGCAGGAGGACCTCAGGCCCCGGCCGCCCATCGTCACGATCATGGGACACGTCGACCACGGCAAGACCAAGCTCCTGGACGCCATCCGCAGCGCCAACGTCGCGGAGGGCGAGTACGGCGGCATCACGCAGCACATCGGCGCCTACTGCGTCGACCTCCCGGCCACGGCGGAGGCATCAGGGCGGATCGTGTTCCTGGACACCCCGGGCCACGAGGCGTTCACCATGATGCGGGCCCGCGGCGCCCAGGTGACGGACATCGTCGTGCTGGTCGTCTCCGCGGTGGACGGGGTCATGCCGCAGACCATCGAGGCCATCAACCACGCCAAGCAGGCGGAGGTCCCGATCATCGTCGCGGTCAACAAGGTGGACCTCGCCGAGGCGAACGTGGAGCTGGTGAAGCGGCAGCTCTCCGAGCACGGCCTGACCCCCGAGGAGTGGGGCGGCACCACGCATCTACAACGAGGTCTCGGCCCTCAAGAAGACGGGCATCAAGGAGCTGCTGGAAAGCATCCTGCTGCAGGCCGAGGTGCTCGAGCTGAAGGCGAGCTACGAGAGCACGGGCGCTCGGGCATCGTGCTGGAGTCCCGCGTGGACATGGGACGCGGCATCGTGGCCACGGTGATACTGCAGAAGGGTACCCTGCGCGCGGGAGATTCCTTCGTGGCCGGCATCTATTCGGGCAAGGTGCGCGCCCTCTTCAACGACAAGGGAGAGAAGGTCACCGAGGCCACTCCGTCCCTTCCCGTGGAGGTCATCGGCTTCACCAGCATCCCCAACGCGGGCGACCCGTTCCAGGTCACCGACACCGAGCAGACGGCACGGACCATCGGCAGCAAGCGCCAGGAGCTGAAGAAGCAGGAGGAGTCGAAGAACGTCAAGAAGGTCACGCTGGACAACCTGTACGAGCAGATCAAGGAAGGCCAGATCCAGGAGCTGAAGGTCATCATCAAGGCGGACGTGGCCGGCTCCGTGGAGGCCCTGAAGTCCTCCCTGCAGAAGCTGTCGACCTCCGAGGTGAAGCTGGAGGTGATCCACGCCGCGGCGGGGGCCATCAACGAGGGCGACGTCATGCTCGCCTCCACCTCCAACGCCCTGATCGTCGGGTTCCACGTGCGGCCGAGCGCCGCGGCGCAGAGCCTCGCGGACCGCGAGAAGGTGGAGATCCGCAAGTACAACATCATCTACGACGCGCTGGAGGACATCCGCTCCGCCATGGAAGGCCTGCTGAAGCCCGAGCTTCGGGAGGAGCAGATCGGCACCGTCGAGGTGCGCAACACCTTCAAGATCCCGAAGATCGGCACCATCGCCGGCTGCCAGGTCATGAGCGGGCAAGGTGAGGCGCAACGCCGACGTCCGGCTCATCCGGGACGGCGTGGAGATCTTCAAGGGCAAGATCTCCTCGCTGAAGCGGTTCAAGGACGACGCGCGCGAGGTCGAGGAAGGCTTCGAGTGCGGCATCGGCCTGGAAGGCTTCCACGACATCAAGGTCGGGGACACCATCGAGGTCTACGAGACCCGGGAGCTCGCCAAGAAGCTGGAGGGGAGCCGCGATGGCGGAAGTAAGGCTCCGGCGAATTGAGAGCCTCCTGCGGCAGGAGATCTGCTCCATGATCTTCACGGGGGAGATCAAGGACCCGCGAATCGAGCAGCTCACGACGGTGACCGAGGTCAAGGTCTCCCGCGACCTCGGCCACGCCAAGGTCTGGGTGTCCCGCTTCGGGACCGGGCCGCGGTGGCCGGCAGCGTGGACGGCCCTCAACCATGCCGCGGGCTACATCCAGGGCGTTCTCTCCAAGCGCATCTCCCTGCGGATCTTCCCCCGGCTCACATTCCTGCGTCGACGACTCCATGGAGAACGGGTTCCGCATCGCGCAGAAGCTGCGGGACATCATGCATTGACAGAAGGCATCATCCTCCTCGACAAGCCCGCCGGGTCAGACCTCCTTCCAGTCACTGGGCGAGCTGAAACGACGCCTGGGCACCGGACGGGTGGGGCACGCGGGCACGCTGGACAAGTTCGCGGAAGGCCTCCTGGTCGTGCTTGCCGGCCGCATGACGCGGCTGTGCGCTTTCGCCACCTCCCTGGACAAGGAATACGTCGCCAAGGTCTTTTTCGGACGCACCACGGACACGCTGGACCCGGAAGGGCAGGTGACGGAAACCGGATCGGTCCCTTCCCGAGCGGAGATCGAGGGCGCACTGTCGGGTTTCAAAGGCACGATTCTCCAGACGCCGCCGGCATATTCCGCAGTCCACGTCGGCGGCACACGCGCGTACAAGGCGGCACGGGCGGGGGAGCCCCTGGTCATACCTCCCCGCGAAGTGACCATCGACAGGATCGACCTCATCGATTTCAAGTCCCCCGAAGCGACACTCCGCGTCTCCTGTTCAAAGGGCACGTACATCCGCTCCCTCGCGCGGGATATCGCTGAGAGTCTGGGCACCTGCGCGTTCGTTTCAGAGCTTCGCCGGGTCCGCATCGGCGGATTCCTCCTGGAACAGGCGGTACCGCCCGACCTGTTCGATCCACGGACCGATCTCCTGCCTCCGGATAGGTTTTTCGACGCCGCGCCGGGCCTCGGCAGGCTCGTGGTGAGGGAATCCTGGGCTTCCCGGGTCGGGAACGGATATCCGCTGGACACTGAGAGCTTCGAGGCCGTGCCGGATGGGGACGGGCTCTTCGGCGCGTTTTCCCGCTCCGGAAGACTCCTGGCAGTGACGGAAAAGCGGGCGGGCGGATGGAGATACGCTGCCGCATTCCCGGAGGAGCCGCGGCCGGACGAGGACCCGGTATGACCGTGCTCACCTGGGACAGCCTGCTGGGCCGGAGGGCGCCTCTTGACAGGCCTGTGCGCATGACAATCGGGACTTTCGACGGCCTTCATATCGGGCACCGAAGGCTCATGAAAAGCGTCGTGGAGGGAGAAGGGGCCGGCCTCCCGCTGGTCGTAACTTTTCGGCAAAGCCCTGCTGCGGTGCTGTCGCCCGGGTCGTTCCCTGGATTGATCATGACCTGGCGGCAAAAACTCGCTCGATTGGAGAGTCTGGGCATCCAGGCGGTCGTGGTAATTGACTTTTCCGAGGAAATGAGTAATCTTTCTGGCGAGGCATTCATAGGCCTGTTGAAAGAAAATCTTACCATCGAGAAGATAGTCGTCGGGCATAACTTTCGCTTTGGTAAGGGCAGGAACGCGGGGACCGACGATTTGAAGGAGATGCTATCGGGCACGGGGATCGAGGTGCAGGTGACCGAGCCGGTGCTCTGGGGCGAAAGGATAGTGTCGAGCTCCCGCATACGCACAACAATCCAGGATGGCGATTTCTCCGAGGCCAAAGCCATGCTGGTGACCGCCTACAGCCTGGACCTGCGCGGCGTTCCCGCGCGCCCAGCAGGCGGCGGGAGGCTGCATTTTTCGAAAAGTGATCTGAAGCAGGTGCTGCCCCGGCAGGGTGTGTACGCGGTAGACTGCGGTGAGGCGGCGGCACGGCCGGGGCAGCTCACCGTCGGTGAAGACGCCCTGACGCTCCTCGTCCCGGATGGAAAAGAGATAGAGACCGTTTATTTCGAGCAAGCATATTGAGTAAGCAAATGAAAGGAGTCGTGGAATGCCACTGACGAAGCAGCTCAAGGAAGAGATTGTGAAGACATTTGGAGCCAATGAAAAGGATACCGGAAAGACGGAGGTGCAGGTCGCACTCCTCACCAAGCGCGTGGAGGAGCTGACTGAGCACTTCAAGCGTCATCCCAAGGACAACAACTCCCGACGCGGCCTGCTGATGCTCGTCGGACAGCGGCGCCGGCTGCTCGCGTACTTGCGCAAGAGAGACCTCGACAAGTACCGCGAAGATCATAGAGCGGCTCAACCTGCGCAAGTAAGCGCGAAAGCAAGGATACAGATGGAACATCGTGTAACATTCAAAATCGGGGAGGAGGAGCTCATCCTCGAAACGGGCAAGATGGCCAAACAGGCCAACGGCGCGGTTTTTGCCCGGCTGGGGGGCTCTACGGTCCTGGCCACCGCCTGTTGCGCGGACAACGAGAAGGAAGACCTCGACTTCATCCCGCTCTCCGTGGACTACATCGAGAAGTACTACGCCGCGGGCAAGATCCCCGGCGGATTCATCAAGCGGGAGGGCAGGCCCAAGGACAAGGAAGTCCTGGTCTCACGGCTCATAGACCGTCCCATCCGCCCCCTTTTCTCCCGGCTTTTCCGCAGCGAGATCCAGGTCATCCCCATCGTCATCTCCACGGATCTGGTCAACCCTCCGGACATTCTGGCTATGAACGCGGCCTCCGCCGCAATCACGATTTCCGATATCCCCTTCGAGGGCCCCATCGGCGCCGTGCGCATGGGCTACGTCGACGGCGCGCTGGTGGTCAACCCGACCTTCGACCAGATCCTGGTCAGCCAGATAGACCTGATTGTCGCGGGCACTGAGAAGGGCATCACCATGGTGGAAGGCGGAGCGCACCAGGTGTCCGGAGTCCCTCATTATCGAGGCAATTGAAAAGGCGCACCTCACGATCCGCGAGCTGTGCAGGATCCAGAACGAGCTGGCGCGGCTGGCGGGAAAGCAGAAGCTCCCCCTCGTCGAAAAGCCGACGACGTTCACCCTCGGCGAGGAAGTGCGGGAATGGGCGATTTGCCAAGTTCGAAGCAGGCCTGCTTCGTCAAGGGCAAGGAGGTCCGCGCCGCGGCCATCAAGGCGGTGCGGGAAGAAGCGAAAGCTCATTTCGCCGACCGGCTTGCCGAGACCGACGTGAAGCCGGTGAAGGCGCTGTTCGAGGACATGGAGCAGGAGATCATGCGCGCCTCCATCGTGGGAAAGGGCGTCCGCACGGACGGCCGTTCGCCCGTCGCAGATCCGCCCCATCACCTGCGAGATCGACGTGCTCCCGCGCACCCATGGCGTCGGCGCTGTTCACCCGCGGGGAGACGCAGGCCCTGGTCGTGACCACGCTCGGCACCGCGCTGGACGAGCAGATCATGGACAACATCGACGGGGACAGCAGGAAGAACTTCATGCTGCACTACAATTTCCCTCCGTTCTCCGTGGGAGAAGTGGGACGCCTCGGTTCGCCCGGCCGACGCGAGATCGGGCACGGCCACCTGGCCGAGCGCGCCATCAGCATGGTCCTGCCGAGGAAGGAAAACTTCCCGTACACGATCCGCATCGTCTCGGAGATCCTCGAGTCCAACGGCTCCTCCTCCATGGCCACCGTGTGCGGAAGCACCCTGAGCCTCCTCAACGCGGGCGTGCGCATCGAGAAGCCGGTCGCGGGAATCGCGATGGGCCTCGTGAAGGAAGGCGACAAGTTCGTCGTCCTGAGCGACATCCTCGGGCGAGGAAGATCACCTCGGCGACATGGACTTCAAGGTCGCCGGCACCGAGGACGGGATCACGGCCCTCCAGATGGACATCAAGATCGAAGGGGTGAGCGCGGAGATCCTGCCAGAAGGCGCTGGGAC
Organism: uncultured Spirochaetota bacterium; assembly: GCA_963734545.1. Taxonomy (GTDB): domain Bacteria; phylum Spirochaetota; class Spirochaetia; order SZUA-6; family Fen-1364; genus Fen-1364. The sequence goes on from CAVTHO010000007.1 coordinate 597,888, forward strand.
AGGCGAAGGAAGGCCGCCTGCACATCCTGGGAATCATGAACAAGACCATTTCCGCAGCCGCGCAGCGACATCTCCGATTTCGCGCCCAAGGTCATCTCGCTCAAGGTGCCGACGGAGAAAGATCGGGCTGATCATCGGCCCGGGCGGCAAGAACATCAAGGGAATGAGCGAGAAGACCGGCTCCACGATCAACATCGACGACGACGGCACGGTCACGATCTACAACCACCTCAAGGAGGGCGCGGAGAAGGCTCAGACGCATGGTCGAAGGCCTGATCGAGGAGGCGGTGGTCGGCAAGACGTACACCGGGCCGGTGAAGCGGATCATGGATTTCGGCGCGTTCGTCGAGATCCTTCCCGGCAAGGAAGGCCTCGTCCACATCTCCAAGCTGGCCGCCGGCCGGGTGGAGAACGTCAGCGACGTGGTGCACGAAGGACAGGAGCTCACCGTCACGGTCACCGAGATCGACCACATGGGCCGCATCAACCTTGCCACGAAGGAAGCGCTGGATGCCAACCCCGCGCTCCTCACCGAGCACGCGGAGCGAAGGCCCCCCGCGCCGGGACGGCGACAGGCCCCGCAGCGGCGGCTACCGCGACGGCCCCCGCAGGCCAGGGCGGCTTCTCGGACAGGCCGCCCCGCCGCGATGAGGGACCGCGCAGCGGGCCCCGTCCCCCGCGGAGAGATGGGTGATCCTCACGGAAAGACTGGCGAACGGAGCACTCCTGCTCCTGGAGCCGGTCGACCGCACGGATACCCTCTGCATCGGGTTCTGGTTTCTCCACGGCTCGCGGGACGAAGGGCCGAAGGAGCGCGGGTTTTCGCACTTCCTCGAGCACATGCTCTTCAAGGGGACGGCCCGGAGGAGCGCGCTCTCGATCGCGCAGGAGATCGACCGTGTCGGCGGCATCATCAACGCCTTCACGGAGAAGGAAACCACCTGCGTCTACGCCATCATTCCGCGCGAGCACCTGCGGCTCGCCTTCGACGTTCTCACGGACATGACGATCGGCTCCCTCCTCGACGAGGCGGAGTTGGAGAAGGAGAAGGAGGTCATCGTCAACGAGATCCGTTCGGTGGACGATTCCCCGGAGGAGAAGGGACACGACCGCTACCTGCGCGAGATGTGGGGCGACCACCCCCTCGCCCGGAAGATCACCGGCGAGGTGGATGAGGTGCGCGGCGTCGTGCCGGATGACCTCGCGCCGCTTCTATCGGGAACGGTTCGTGCCCTCCAACACGATCATCGCAGTGGCCGGCAATTTCCCCCTCGACGAAGTCCGGGACCTTGCGCAGGCCATCTACGCGGGTGCCACGCCGGCGGCGCGGCACCCGCAGCCGCCACGGACAGCGCCTTCCTGGCAGAGGAAGGTCGCTGTGGTGCCGGACCGGTTCAACCAGGTCCAGATCTATGCCGGCACCTGCTATCCCCTGGATCACGACAGTCGACCACTACTACACGTCCCTCGTCTTCAGCACCGCCTTCGGCGAGTCCATGAGCTGCCGCCTTTTCCAGAAGCTCCGCGAGGAGCAGGCGCTCTGCTACACGGTCTACTCGTTCCGCTCGTTCTTCTCGGACACGGGCATGTGGACGATATACGCCAACGCCACCCCGGCCCTTGCGCGGAAGTTCCTCGCCGCGCTCGACCAGGAGCTCACGCGGCTTCTGAAGGAGCCGCTCTCCGACACGGAGATCGGTGACGCGCAAAGCCACCTCGTCGGGAGCATGATCCTCTCCCGCGAGGACATGGAAACGCGCATGAAACGTCTCGTGCGCCAGCACATGATGATGGACCGCATTCTCGAGTTCGACGAGTCGGTTGCCGCTCTGCGCAGGGTGAGCGCCGGGGCGGTGGAGAGCTACGCCCGCCAATGCCTCAAAAGGAAGGCGTTCAGCCTCCTTGCCTACGGCAGCCGGGGCATGGCCGCCGTGCGGGGCTTCAACTTCACCTTCCCGGATTGAGCCATGGACGAGCCCATAGTCAATTGCGCAGGGGGCCTTGGTGCGCTCCCCGAGTACCAGTCAGAGGGGGCATCGGGCGCGGACGTGCGCGCCCTGCTTCCGCACGACATCGTGCTGAAGCCGGGCCAGCGCGCGCTGGTCCCCACCGGGCTGCATCTGGAGATCCCGCGCGGCCTCGAGGGACAGGTGCGGCCGCGCTCGGGCCTGGCGGCGAAGAACGGGGTCACGGTGCTGAACGCGCCGGGAACCATCGACAGCGACTACCGGGGCGAGCTGAAGGTCGTCCTGGTGAACCTGGGCGAAGCAGATTTCCGGATCAGCACGGGAGACCGGATCGCGCAGATCGTTTTCTCCCCTGTCGGCCGGGTCTCCTTCCGCCGTACAGGGACGACCGCGGAAACGGGGAGGGGGAGCGGAGGCTTTGGCTCGACCGGGGTGTGAGACGAGACTTATTCCCGGGCTGGCACTCTTCATCATCGTTGCCCTGCCCTGCGCTGCCCAGCAAAGCTCGATCGAGGCTGCGAAGAATGCATTTTCCCGGGGAGAAACGCAGGCCGCGCTGGAGGCGCTTCAGCGGGTCCGGTCCGGTGCTCCCGATCAACCGGTTCTGATCGAATCCCTTGCGTTGAGCGTGCGTTACTCCCTGGCGGCCGGAGACGCATACAAGGCCTCGTACTTTCTCCAGCTCCTCCAGGAGGCAGCCCCCGGCTCGGCGGCGTCATTCGAAGCCGGCATCGCCGTGGCAGTCTCCTACTACGACAAGCGATCATGGCGCGCCGCCCTCGAGTATTTCGGGCGCGCGACCGACGGCTTCCGGGAGGGCGTGAGCGGTCAAAGGAGCGTTTTCGACCTCGCGCTTCTGCGCTGCGCCGAGCTTTCTCTGTACTTCGCGGAGGATTCCGTCTCCGCGCGCGCCTATTTCCGCAGAATTGTTCCGTCCCACCTGAACGATTCAGAGTCGCGCTTGTACAGGGAAATGCGCGTGCGCCTCCTCTGGAGCGTGATATCCGCCGCCCGCCTGGGGCTGGATGATGCAAACGTGTCGAGCCTCACAGTGGATGGGGACGACCTGTGGGTCGGGACCTGGAACGGGGGGGTGTCGCGGTATTCGGTGTCCTCATCGCACGCCGACCCCTTCCCATTGCCCGCATTTTCGCGTTCCATCGAGATTGCGGACCGAAGGGTGTGGATAGGCACGGCGGAAGGTCTTGCATGGTATGGCAAGAGCTCCGGCCGCTGGAGCGCGGAGGGAGATTTCCAGTCCCCCACGCCCAGGAAGGTACAGGCTGTCCGGCAGGCGGCAGGCACGCTCTACGTGGGAACGCTCGGAGACGGTATGTACCGTCGGGGAGACACCGGCTGGGAGCAGGTAAGCGATGGCGACCTGCCGGGAAAGTTCATCACCTGCATCGCGACGGACCCGGGAAGCCGGCGGCTATTCATCGGGACCATGAACCTGGGCCTCGTGATCTACGATCCGCAGACAGGCGCCATGAGCACACTATCAGAGCTCGTCCCTGCATTCACAACGGAAAACATCGCAACCGTGACCGCGGATTCCGAGGGACGTGTATGGATCGGGACATACGGTGAAGGCCTTTCCGTGTGGTCGCCGCGCGCGGGCACGCTCCGCCATTTCACCAGGGCGACGAGGGAGATCGCTGACGATTGGATCCTTTCAAGCTGTGAAACGGATCGCGCTTTGTATTTTGGCAGCTTTGGAGGCGGGGTAAGCGTCTTCGTGAAGCAGACGGAGAGCTGGAAAAGAATGGGGATCCGGGACGGCCTGGCGTCCCTCGACGTTGCCGCCATCGCCTGGCGCCGGCCCTACCTGTTCTTCGGTACCCTTGGAGCGGGGGTAAGCGTGTACGACGAGGATTCAGATGGCGAATAGGGCATTGACTTTCGGCCACGGGAAGTGGATGCCTTTCCGGCACAGAAAAACATGGCTCTACATCGGGCAGGAATACTTCCTTTCCTTCGGGGTCGCCTTCCTCTTCTTCTTTTTCCTGTTCTTCCTGAATCAGGTTCTCGTCATGGCGGAGGAGATATTCTCAAAGAAGGTGGCATTCTGGGATGTTCTGAGGCTGGTCATCTATTCCATGCCCGTCGTGATCGCTTTCTCCTTTCCCTTCGGCTCGCTCGTGGGCGCTCTCATGGCGGTGGGAAGGCTTTCCTCGGACAATGAGCTCCTTGCCTTCGGATCTCTCGGTGTGCCTCCTCGCCAGCTTCTGGCCCCGCTTCTGGTTCTCGGGCTGGCGTTCTCGCTGGTCTCTTTCGTGATGAACGACTATTTCATGCCGCTGGGCAACCTCCGATTTGCTGAAATCTACCGGCGTATTCTCTACTCCAACCCGGCGCTGGAGCTGGAGCCGTACTCGGTGAAGCGCTATGAAAACACGACCCTTATCACCGGTTCGGTGGAAGGCCGTCGGATCAACGACATTCTGATCGTCGACCGCTCCCCGGAAGGCAACCGGAGGATCATTACGGCCCGCGACGCGCGGCTCGAGCAGAGCGCCGATCAGCCCGGTGTCGTCTCCCTTGCCCTCGACAAAGTCTTTACGCAGCTCAGCTATCCGAAGGAAGGGGACAGGTACGACTACACCCTCTCGGATTCGATGGTGTACACCATACTGTTGAAGAACATCACGAGCGCCACAATCGGAGGCCTTACGCCGTCCTCCATGAGCTCCGCAGACGTCTGGAAGCAGATCAACCTCAAGTCCGTGGACCAGCGCAAGGCGCGAAAGTTGAAAGACGAGCAGGTGGCAAGGCTCACGTTCGGGCTCGCCTCGGGGCTTCGCGCCTCTGAAGCCGTCCTCTCACGGACCCCGGGCAATGGCGGAGCTGCAGCGCAAGGCTCTCGAACCCCTCTGGAGGGAGCTTGTCGCGGAGAGAAGCCGCACCGTCACGGACCAGAGCCTCCAATCATACCTGGTGGAGTTCCACAGGAAGTTCTCCATGCCCGCCGCGTGCGTCGTGTTCGCCTTCTTCGCCTTCCCCGTGGGATTGCGGGCGCGGCGCAGCGGCCGTACCGTCGGATTTGGCGTGGGACTCTTCGTGGCCATCGTGTACTGGGGGCTGCTGATCGCCGGTCAGACATTCGGCGTGCGCATGTCCCTCGCGCCGGCCTTTTCCATGTGGCTGCCCGACGCAGCGGTGCTCCTGGCAGGTGTGATCTTTTTCGTGCGGAGGGCGTCCCGATGAGGCTCCTGTACGGCATGCTGCTGAAACAGTTCCTCCCCATCCTTCTCGTGGCGCTCCTGTTCTTCGTGCTCCTTCTCCAGCTCATCGACGTGTTCGGCAGCATCTGGCGGTATTTCGCGCACAATGTGGGAGTGCGCCAGGTGGCGTGGATCGCGCTGCTGTACCTGCCCAAGTGCATCTCTTTTGCGCTCCCCGTTTCGTTTCTCTTCGCGATTTCCTACACGCTGGGAATCTTCTACGGAAACAACGAGCTCTTCGCGATCTTCGGCTCAGGGGTGAGCCTGCACAGGCTGGTCGTCCCCTTCCTGGTCCTCGGCATGCTCTTGAGCGTGGGAGCGTTCTTCTTCGATGATACGATCGTCATCCCCACGTTCCAGATGAAGAACGAGGCCTATGCGCAGGCCGTGAAGCAGATCACGTCTCTCAGCCAGTCGAATGTGACCGTGACGAGCCCCGACCAGCGCGTCATCTACATCTCCGACTACTACAACGACGCGCAGAAGAGGCTGACCGGCGTCACCGTGGTCGTGCGGGACGCGCAGATGAACCTGGTCAGCCGCGCGGACGCGCAGTGGGCGGAATGGGTCAACAACCGATGGGTGCTTCACGTGTGCAGGACATTCACGTGGGATCCGGCCGCCCGGCTTCTTTCCGCAGAAACCAGGGACACCTACGATTCGCCGGAGCTCGTGGAGCCTCCGGACACTTTCCGCAAGCTCGCCCGCAGCATCGCGGAAATGAACCGGGCGGAATCCCAGCGGTACGTCGCGCTCATCCGCAAGGCGGGGCTTCCCTACCGCGAGGTGCTGACCGATTATTATCGGAAGTATTCCTTCGCCTTTACGCCGCTCATCGTCGCCTTCATTGCGAGCAGCCTCGGCAGCACGTTCAAGAAGAACATCCTCCTCATGAGTCTGCTCTCCGCGCTCGTGATCTCGGTCGCATTCTACGTGTCGCAGATGGTGGCGGCGATACTCTCGAAAAACGGCTTTATTCCCCCTCTTGCGGGAGCCTGGTCCCCCTTTACCGTGTTCATGGCCCTGGGATTCCTGCTGTTCAGGACAGCGCGCTCCTGATGCGTGCTCTGACCTTTTCCCTGCGGCACCGCGATCCCGGCTGCCGTGCGCGCACGGGGGCAATTGCGCTGAATCATGGGACGGTCTCCACGCCGTGCTTCATGCCGGTCGGGACGAATGCCACCGTGAAGGCAATGCGCAACGGTGACCTCGAGGATCTCGGGGTGAACATGATCCTGGGAAATACCTACCACCTTTACCTGCGGCCGGGACGGGAAGTCATCGGCCGGGCAGGCGGCCTCCATGCGTTCATGGGATGGCGGCACAATCTTTTGACCGATTCCGGAGGGTACCAGGTGTTTTCCCTTTCCTCATTCCGAAAAGTGGAAGAGGAGGGGGTCTCGTTCCGGTCGCACATCGACGGTTCGTCCCACACCCTTACGCCGGAGGACGTGATCGATATCCAGACGACATTTGGCAGCGATGTGATGATGCCCCTGGACGAATGCACCTCGCCCGGCATCCCGCGAGAGGATGCCGCGCAGGCCATGCGGCGCACCACGGACTGGCTGCGCAGGAGCAGGGACAGATGGCGCGAGCGGGATGCGCCATTCTCGGGACAGCTTTTCGGCATCATGCAGGGCAATTTCCACCAGGATCTGCGCAGGGCGAGCGCGGAGCAGATCTCCGCCCTGGATCTGCCCGGGTACGCCATCGGAGGCCTTTCCGTAGGAGAAGAGTTTCCCGTATTCAGGGACTTTCTGCATTTTTCAGCGGAGCTGCTTCCTGACGCAAAGCCGAAATACCTCATGGGGATCGGAACGCCGGAGTATATTCTCGAGGCTGTTGAAGCGGGAATCGATCTTTTTGACTGCGTATTCCCCACCCGCACCGCGCGCAATGCCCAGGTCTTCACGTTTTCAGGACCCCTTTCGCTGCGCAATGAGAAGTATCGGACGGATTTCCAGCCCATCGACGAGGAATGCCGGTGCGAGACCTGCCGAAACCACACCCGCGCGTACTTGAGACACCTGTTCAAAGCGCGGGAGATCGAGGCCGCCGTGCTTGCCACATTCCACAACCTCGCGTTCATCCAGGGCCTGGTCCGCTCCATCCGGGAAGCGATCAGGCAGGGAGAGTTCCCGCGCTTCAAGCAGAAGTTCCTGGCTCGATACGCGGGAGGAAACGAGTAGGGCTCATGCCGAAAAACGAGAAGGGACCTGGATCAATGAGCGTGTGCCGCGGGATCTGTCTTTCATGCTGGCTCCTGCTCCCTTCGCCGTTTCTCTTCGCGCAGGCGGCAGGCCCTGCCACGCTCGCGGTACACCCGGCTCTCCACGCGAGCTCCTCGCTGCCGGTGGAGACGCCCGGACCCTTTCCCTCACCTCCCGGCAGCATCATCCGTGCCGCTCTTGCCTACAGGGGCGTGCCGTATGTGAGCGGGGGGGAATCACGACAGGGCCTCGATTGCTCAGGGCTCATTTACCGGGTATTCCATGACGAGGCCGGGCTCGATCTGCCGCGAGGCGTGCAGGCTCTTTTCAGGGCAGGTCCCCCCGCAGCGAGCCCACTCCACCTCGGCGACCTCGTGTTCTTCGACACCACGGCGGATGCATCACCTGCCTCTCCCACGCACGTGGGGGTGTACGCCGGGGCGGGTGCGTTCGTGCACGCTGCCTCGGAGGGATCGCGTACCGGTGTGATCGTCTCCACGTTGAGCAATCCGTACTATCGGGACAGGTTCCTTGGCGCGCGCCGGTTCGTGCAGTGGCGCGCTCCCGTCCTCTCCCTCACCTTGACCGACAACCACAGGTCCCTGGTCCAGACCAGCCCGTTCCCGTCACGAGAGGAAATGAAGATCCGCGTCTCCAACGGAATGACGGGCGGGGGGCCGCTGGACCTTACGTTGCTGAAGGACGGTGTGCGCATGCTCGACGCGCGGATTTCCCCCTCCGCGCAGAGGCCTTCTGAAATCAGCCTTTTTCCGGACGCAGGTCAGTGGACGGTGCGCGTGTCGCGCATCTTCAAAGGCCGCGAGCTGCAGAACGTGACATTCTCGGTGGAAGAGTAGAGCATGGGAGGGGAGCAGCACGCCGTCGACGCCCGATCCAGAACGCTTACAACGATCCTGGTCATGGTGTGCACGGCGGCTTCCCGCCTGTTCGGGTACGTCCGGCAGGCGCTCATCGGCATCTACTTCGGTGATGCGGGCGCCGCGGACGCAATGAACGCCGTCTTTACCATCCCCAACAATCTCCGAAAGCTGTTCGCGGAAGGGGCCTTTTCCTCCGCTTTCATTCCGGTGCTCTCCTCGACGATCGAGGAAGACCCATCCGGGAAAAGGTCCCGGGACCTTGTCCGCACCCTTATCGCATTCCAGCTCCTCGTGCTCGTTCCCCTCGTCGGCCTGAGTCTGGTCTTTCCGAGAGCGTTCGTGGACCTGCTGACCAGGTTCAAGGATCCGACAAAGGTCGAAATGGGCGTGCAGCTCATGCGGTGGATGTTCAACTACATCCTTCTCGTCTCGTTGAGCGCCCTGGTCATGGCCGTGCTGAACTCGCACGGCAAGTTCGCGATCTCCGCCCTGAGCCCGCTGATGTTCACCCTGGCGACCGTGCTCTCCCTGTTTTTCTTCCACGACAGGCTTGGCATTGTCGCGCAGGGAGTCGGTGTGCTCGCGGGAGGCATTCTCCAGCTTCTCTGCCAGCTCCCCTCCCTCCGGCGGCAGGGATACCGGTTCTGGCCCAGCTTCAGGTTCAACAATCCGGACCTTGTGAGGACCGCAAAGCTGTGGGTGCCCTACCTTGCTTCCGCTTCCATCGTCGCAATCAATCAGTACGTCGCGACTCTGTTCGCAAGCGGTCTGGAGGATGGAAGCGTGACGGCGATCGCCAACTCGGTCATGTTTCTCCAGATCCCCCTGGGGATCTTCATGACATCCGTTGCCACCGTCCAGTTTCCGAAGATGAGCCGGCAGGCCGCCGCGCAGGATACGGAAGGGCTGCGGGGGTCCGTGTCGTACGGCATACGGTTCATCATTATTCTGCTCGTTCCCTCCGCGGTGCTCCTCTGCCTGTTCGGCAGGGAGATCATTTCGGCAACCATCCAGAGGGGGCAATTCAGGCCGCAGGGCACCCTGCTGGCTTCCCGGGCGCTTACGGCCTACGCGCTGGGGCTCGTCAGCATGGGTCTCTATACTTTCCTGCAGAGGCTGTTCAATTCCTTCAAGAGCTTCGCCGTACCGATCGCCAGCGCGGGTGTCATTGCGGTCATCGACATCGTGCTCTCGCTCATCCTGAAGGAGACGCCGCTGCGCGTCAGCGGGCTCGCCTACGCGAACACGATTGCGTTCACGGCGGGAATGATCTTGCTCATGGTGCTGGCCAGGCGTAGACTGGGCGGACTGGGGATGGCCTCGATCCTCAGCACGCTGGGCAAATCGATCCTCGGATCCCTGCCCATGGCGGCACTGCTCCTGGCATTCCTGCGCTGGAAACCGGACGCCTGGGTCCACGGGGGGTCATTGGGCACAACAGCGTTATTTGCGGCCGTGGTGGCCGTTGCGGTATGTATCACCCTTCTGATGTATGTCCTTCTGCGGGTTCCCTTCCTCGCAGACCTTTTCAGGAAACGGCAGAAGACATGAAAAGATTCGCCTCGGCACTCGCCCTGCTCGCCGCCTGCGCGCACCTCCTGAGCGCCGCGGACAACGCGGCGCTCGCCGAAAAGACGCGCCAGACCCTCCTGTACGGAATCGACAGCCAGGTGCTGGAGGTCATCCAGTCCCTCAAAACCGGCCGCGACTCCGGATTCACCAGGGAGTTGAGCGAAATCCTTGCCGGTCAGCGGTCCACGGCGCTTCGAAAGGCGGTACTCGAGCTTTTCCTGGAGCAGAAAGTCAGGGAAGGGGAGGGGCCTGCAAGAGAGATCCTGACGGAGTGGCAGGATGCTCCTTCGGACCTGCTCGTGGCAGCCATACGGTATCTTGCCTCGACGGGAGGAACCTCCGGGCTTGCCGACGCGCTTTCTCCGCTGGTAGATGCAAGCGACGCAGCGGTGGCATCAGCCGCAATCGAAGCGCTGGGCAAGACGGGCAACGCAGCCAGCGTGACGCTCCTCGTCGCCCGGCTCTCGAGCACGGACTTCCCTGATGCGCGCAAGTCGGCCGTCATCCTGGCGCTCGGCGAGTTGAAGGACAACCATGCGGTGGACCGGTTGATGGCAATCGCCCAAAGCCAGGACGAGGACAAGGTGCGCAGGATGTACGCGGCGGACGCCCTGGGCAAGATCGGCGATCCCCGCGCCCTTCCCGTGCTGAAGGCCATGTTCGACGAGCCCGACGCGCTCATCCGGCTCTATGCCGCCTCGGCTCTCGCCCGGTTCGGCCTCGATTCGGTCTTCCCGATCCTGATCCAGGCCCTGAGAGACGAGAACTGGAAAGTCCGCGAGCAGAGCGCAAGGTCTCTGGCGCGGCCGCTGTCCTCCAGCCAGGCAGCCGCGGCAGTGCCCATACTCACGTTCAAGGCGGAGAGCGATCCGATCAGCCAGGTGCGCGTCGCGTCCATCCAGGCATTGGGAGAGATCGGCGGTGATGCGCCGATGAAGGCCCTCGTGGCCATTTACGCGGGCTCGGATCACCCGCTGGAAAGCAGGGAAGCGGCGCTCGGTATCGTTGCGAAAAAATCTCTCTCGTCGGGCCTTGACGCGGTGCGCCGCGTGATCAGCGACGAATGGAAATCCTATGATCAGCGGGCCATCGAATTCACGGCAAAAGTGCTCTCCACCGTGAACGCGGCGGAGCTCAGGGACATATTCGTCCGTTTCCTGGACAGTCCGGACGCCGTGGTACGCTCCTACGGGTGCCGGGGAATCGCGGAGAACCATTTCTCCGACCTGAGAGAAAGGCTCCGGCTGATGTCGGAGAAGGACCCCAACCCCGGCACGCGGAAGGAAGCCGAGCTCAGCCTGGCAAAGCTCTAGACCATCTCCCCTACATGCCCGCGCTTTTCGCCTGCCTCAACAAATTGTTGATCTCATCCAGCGGCGACACCCACTGACGGAAGTACAGGGACAATTCCATGCCGCGCGGGCTCACGAACGGGATCTCCTTTCCAAGGCAGTCCTCCACGGGCCCGGAAAGCGTGGGAAAGAGCTCGGCTTTCAAGGCGGTGAACACGTACCGGCCGTCGACATTGCGGATCTCCGCGATCGAGGAGGGAACCGGCACGAGGAACACGAGGTAGGACGAGAACCTGCCCCCGACGCTGCGCGCCGCGCCCGGTGAGATGCGATGGACGTTGCGGAAGCCGACGCGGTGATTCTGCAGCCCCACGCGCATCTCGATGAGCGCGGGAAGAGTGGCCTGCTGCATGTGCTGCCGCGGCAGGGCTCTCTTGAGGCTCGTGACGGTCGGCCGAACGCGTCTGCCGGGAATTGCGGGGGGGCAGCCGGGCCGGTCCGGGCGCCGAGAAGGGGCACAAGCTTGCGGCCGCCCGCATGCGCAGCGGGCGCTCCGGGCGACCGGCAGCGTCTCCGCCTTACGCCGCCGCGCCCCGGCGGCAGTCCTGCCCGCAGGCACGGCTCTGGCAGACTGCGGGACCGGCGCCTCCACGAGTTTCTTCCGCAAGAGAAGAAACAGCCTCACCAGCAGGTAGATCAGGGCGATTCCGAGCACGATGTAGAGCACGTAGAGGAAGGTAAGCCGAGGGATGGGGATCCCGCCTTTGCCCGTGTAGGTGAACGAGAGAGTTCCCGCTGTCGGGGAGATGCGAAGGTCGTCCTGGAACACGAGCTGGACGTGTATCGTCTGGTCTCCGCGGGGGAAGGAAAGGGGCAGGCGGAGGGGAGCGTCCAGAGATGCCTCACCCATCGCAGGGACCGTGAGCGCGACCTTCTTTTCCAGAAGGTCCAGACCGTCGCTCTGGATTCCCGACAACCGGACGATGATGGGCTCGTTCCTCCAGTTCTTCACTTTGAAGGGGGCATTGAACCTGTTGCCGACCTTCCCGAGATTGGGCGGAAAAGTCAGATTGGGAAACCCGGTCGTGCGCCCGGTGACATTCTCTCTGTCGCTCACCGTGTAGGGAACGATTGACACCCCCAGTGTCTGGGCGATGTCGGAAAGATAGCTCTTCGCGCCTTCCTCGCCCGGCGCAGGCTGGGGCGGGACTTTCAGGATGTCCAGGGTCCAGCCTTCTTTTTTCATGGCCTGGGTCGCGTCCAGTATTGCGGCGCGAATGCTTTCAGGGCTTCCCCGGTTGGGGCTTCCCGGGAGGAGGATCGTGCACTCCGTCCGTGATGAGCAGGATCTGCTTCGGGTTGGTCTCGGGCAGCTCCTTGGTGTACTTGTTCAGGAACTGCAGCGCGGAAACCAGGTCCGTGTAGCGCCCGAGCGCGTGCAGGAGCAGGATGCGGCCGAACGCCCTCTGCGCGGCCTCCTCGCTGTTCACCTCCAGGGAGATCTCGACCTCCGGAGCGCTGGAGAAGCTCAGGAGGTGGAAGGTGTCCCCGCGGTGCAGCTTCTCGGTGAGCAGGTCCTGGACGAGGTAGTTCATCAGGTCGTCGAAGTAGGGGAACATGCTCTCCGACGTGTCCACCATGACGACCAGGTCGATATTCGCGGCGGGCAGCGGCGCAGCGGCGCCCGCCAGGAGCGCGAAGACCGCCAAGACAAGCAGGGTACGTGCACGGTGCCCCGCGTCCCTGAAAGACTGCCGCCCGGGGCGGCCTTTGGAGCTTTTCATAGGTTTTTCAGATCCGCCTTCTCGATGTGATTCCACGCTGTAGTGGAACTCGTTCTGGTTGATCGTGAACTTCAACTCTTCGCCCGGGCGGTGGTCCCACAGGGCCATGCCCAGCGGCGAGAGGTATGAGATGACGTTGCGGCTGGGATTCGACTCCCAGGGCCCCAGGATGACGTACTCCTCGGGCTGACCGCTCTTACGGTTGTTCAGGCGCACCCGGGTGCCGAAGGCGATGCGGTCCGTCTTCACCTCGTTCTCGTTGAAGATCTGGGCCTGCTGCACCTCCTCCTTGAGCCGCGAGGCGGTGACCTTCAGCATCTCCTGCTTCTCCAGGGCGGCCTTGTACTCCGCGTTCTCCCGCAGATCGCCCTTGGCCATGCGCGACGCCGATCTCCTTCGAGTTCTCGGGGATCTCCACGTCGATGACGCGCTTGAGGTCCTGCTGCTTCTTCTCGAAGCTCGCGCGTGTCACCAGGAGCCCCAGGCTGACCTTTTCCGCGCCCGGCTCGCCGAGGAAGTGGAAGTCGGGATGCTTCTCCTTGATCCGGTGCTTGAGCTGGATCTTGATGGACGGGATCGAGCTCCTTCACGTCGTCCACCAGCGTGTACAGGCGCGTGATGGAATCCTGGTCCGCGGCCATGAGGAACTCCAGGAGCTTGCCCTTCGTCGAAGAGGAACTCCTGGATCTGGCGGTTCGTCTTCCGGTTGGCGCTGGCGTTCTGCTTGTTGGCGATGTCGCGGTAGGTGATGTCCAGGAGGTGGATGAGGCCGATGTAGATCTTCTCCCGGGAGATGTTCATCCTCTCCAGCCAGCGCTCGCCGAGGAGGTTCTTCGCGATCCAGACGAACGCGTCCCGCTGCTCGCGGTAGCGGGAGACCACGCCGGTGAGCATGCCGCCCAGGGCGTCCCAGAGGCGAGTCGCCACCAGCTCGTCCACGATGAACCGGTTGGGGAACAGGGCGAACAGCCGCGTGAATATCGACGGCCAGTCCGTCGATGTTCTTCTTCACGGCCACGAGGAAGTCCCGCCGCAGCTCGGGGTCCTCGATCGCGGGAGAAGGTCTCCTCGAGCTTCTCGATCTTTCCGAACAGCTCCTCGAAGCTCGTCTGCACGCCGATCGAGAGGAAGGGGTACAGGGTGACGATCTTCTGCAGCAGCAGCCAGCTGCGCGATCACCGTCTCCGAGACGGCCGTGTAGCCCTTGAGGAAGCCGGTGAAGTAGGCGAACATCTCGGTGAACCAGTCCGAGTCCGGCTCGGCGTGGCCGGCCTGCGACGTAGTCTTCGATCGTCTTCACGCGCTCGAAGAAGCCCTTCTCCGCCTTGAACTTGTTGTACGTCTTTTCCTCGAAGGAGATGGGCTTGTCCCGCACCATGAACTGGTCGATCTTGTCCGGGAGATTGCCGAACGCGGAATCCTTTTTCAGGATGGAGCGGGCCTCCGTGTTCCACCGCGACCATTCCCCGCGGTGAGCACGTCCGGCACGAGCTCGGCCTTGATCTTCTTCATGTCCGCGAGGTTCCCGAAGCTCTTGATGATCGTCTTCAGGGCCCAGGCCGGCGTCTTCCTTGACCTTGCGCGGCGAGCTCTTCCTTCGGCAGGGTCCGCTTGAGCACCCAGATGTGCTCGGGGGAGAGCACCTCCAGGGCGCTGACCGCCATCTTCAGCGACATCTTGTGCGACGTCTTGTTGGCGAAGTCGATCGTGAACGTGTCGTCCTTGCTCGCGGAGATGCGGCCGATGCCCCAGGTCCGATGGAACACGTAGTTGCCCGTGTCGAAGCCGATGTGCTTCTCGAAGTCGGCGATGGCCTCGTGGACGTTCCGCCAGTTCTGCGTGAGGTTGGAGATCTTGATGTATTCCTCCAGCTGGCTGTGCGCGGCGTACTTCTCGCGGTAGCACTCGATGATGTCCTTGCGCGCCGCGTTGTTCTTGGAGTCGTAGGCGAGGATCTTCTTCAGTATCTCGATGGAGGTGTTCCAGTCCTCCTTCTCCTTGTAGTGCGGGATGAGCGTGACCAGCAGGGAGGCGGCGCGCTCGCCGTTGATGGCGCGCGCGATCCGCCCCTCGATGTGGAAGAAGAAGTCGATGTCCTCGGGGCTGAGCTTGATGAGCTTGTCCCACAGCTCCTTGACGCTCGCGAACTGCTTCTTGTTGATGAAGCGGTGGATGGCCTTCTTGTAGTAGTCCACCGCGGCGGGCATGTCCCGTCCTGCTCGCGCTTTTCCCCGAGGATCTTGACGATGTCCGCTTCCTCGTAGTCCACGCGGATCAGGCGGTCCCAGATCTCGAGCTTCTTCGCGCTCCTCGTCCCGGTTCTCGTAGCACTCCCCGAGGGTGCGCAGGGCGTACTTGTTCTCCCCGTATTCCAGGATCCGCTCCGCGAGGTACTCCACGACGTTCCACTTGTGGTTGTCCATGAAGATGCTGATGAGCATGATCAGGTTGGTGTCGTCCACCAGCTCGCGGGAAAGGGCCAGCACCCCGGAGAGGTACAGGGCGATGATCGAGTTGCTCGTGTGCTTGAGGTGCTCCCCGGCGAGCTCGCGGACTTCCTCCGCGATCCCTTCCGCGCGCGCCCTGCTCGATGAGCGCGTCGAGGTCCTTGAAGTTGGTGATCGAGTAGCTGTTGAGGGTCGCCCGCGTCCACTTCTCCTCGTTGAGCAGATCGGTGATCGTCTTCAGCAGTTCCGTTGCCATTCTGTACTCCCTCCGTGCGTTCGACGTCGTCTCAGGCGGTATATTCCTGGTGCACCCGGGGATCGAGCTCCCGGATCTTCGCGAGGACCTCCTCGATCCGCTCCCGCGGCTCTCCCGTGGTCAGGTAGTGGTCGATCAGCCAGAAGTAGCGGTTGATCAGCCGCGGCACCAGGCAGATCGCGCGCCGCACCCGCCGCGCTGCAGTCCTTCTCCAGCTGGTAGATGGCCTGCTTGAGCTTGCCGAACTCCAGCGGCTTCATCTCCCGCTTCACGTTGAACACTCCCCAGATCGCGCCGTACACCGGCATCCACTCCGCGAGCGCCGGCCCCGCGTAGCCCCTGGTCCGCAGCCGCGCCGCCAGGCGCTGCACCAGGGGGGACTCCAGCCCCGCCAGGTCGACGGCCTGCGGGATCGAGGAAGAAGGCCTCGCGAAAGAACACCTTCGCCGCCCGCGACTCGTTCACGAGCGAATAGCAGTCGGCCAGCTCCGCGAGGATGCGCGCGATCCTCGCGTCCGCTCCCTGTTGGCGCGCTCCAGGCACTCGATGGCGCGCTCGTAGTTCCCCAGCCCCTTGCAGCAGCGGCCGATCTGCAGCAGCACGTCCGGGTCCCCCCCCGTCTGGCCGGCTTCCGCCTCCGCCGAGAGGTAGCAGGCCAGGGCGGAAGAGAAGACGAACTGCTTGATGGCGAACAGGCACCTTTCCGGCATGTCGGGGAGCCGTTCCGCGAAAGCCTGGAAAAGCCTCCACAGGGCCATGAGCTGTTCCCCCCGCTCGAAACCATCGCGCGCCGCGTGCTCGCGCTCGAGGCGCTCCTTCCAGAATTCCGCGCACTTCAGAGCGGTGGAGGCACCCGGGTAATCGATGGCAGCCTCGAGGACCTTCTCGAGAGCGTCGATTGCCTCCGCGAACAGCCCTTCTCTCAGCGCCTGGGCAACCCCGGTATAGAACTGCAGTACCGCCTCGTCCCGGAACAAGGGCTGTCCCACCGTCACCTTCCGGTCCTCCGGCCCGAGACCCGCGCCTTTGCCTGCAAGCTCGTGAGATGAGGAAGGGCGCGAACCCTGTGCGGCATGGAAATCGCGTAAACACGGGCGGAAAAAGCAATTACCGTCTATCGCACCCCGTTCAAAATATCGCACGTCGCAGCGTCTTTCGTCAATGGCAGGATTCTGTTAGGATGGCCGCGCATGAAGGAAAAGGCCAGAAGAATCCTCATCGCCCCCTCCGTCCTTTCCGCGAATTTCGGGGCTCTTGCGGATGGGGTCCGCCAGGCGGAATCCATGGGGGGAGATCTCGTGCATCTGGACGTCATGGACGGGAGCTTCGTTCCCCCCATCACCTTCGGAGAAAAAGCGGTGCATGACCTCAGACCCCTCACGAGACTGCCATTCGACGTGCACCTGATGATCCGCAGGCCGGAACACCACGTGGACGAGTTCTGCGCCGCCGGCGCCGACTACCTCACGGTTCATTTCGAGGCCACGACTCATCTGCATGCAGTACTTTCATCGATCAGGGAACGGGGCAGGCGCCCCGGGATCGCGCTCGTGCCGTCCACGCCCGCGGAGGCCCTCAGCGAAGTGCTGCCGCTCGTCGACATTGTGCTTGTCATGACGGTGAGCCCTGGATTCGGAGGCCAGGAGCTGATAACCCGCTGCCTCCAGAAAGTGAAGTCTTTGCGACGAATGAGGGATGAATCCGGCCTCGATTACCTCATCGAGGTGGACGGGGGTATCAACCGCTCGACCATCGGTGCGGCCCTGGAGGCCGGTGCGGATGTGATTGTCGCCGGATCCGCTCTCTTCGGCGCCGGGGATCCTGCCGCTGAAGTCGCATTCCTCCGCAGCCCATGGTAAATTCGGGTTCAGTTTGCCCCTGTGAGGGTCGAAAGTCTAAGGAGGAGAGAAAAAGGCGCATGATACTTCCCCGGATGGCGCTCGTCCCGCTTCTGACGGTTTTTCTCTGCCTCACGCCCCCGCTTCTGCAGGCCCAGTCGTCGGGTCCCTCCAGTGACATCAAGGAGGGGATCGACCTGTTCAGGGACGGTCGATACGACAAGGCGATCCAGTTCCTGCGCACATTTCTCCAAAACACCCCGTACGACACGCAGAAGGCCGCCGCATACCTGCTTCTGGCAAAATCCTATATCGCCATCGGATCTCTGGACGAAGCAGAGAAGAATCTCGAGTACTACATTGCCCACTACCCGCGCGCGGCCGATATCCAGGAAGCGCTCTACCAGAAGGGCCGGCTTCTCTTCATGCAGGAGGATTTCGAAAACTCCGTGCAGGCATTGCAGAGCTTCCTGGCCACCTACCCGAGGTCTACGTTCGTGCCCAGCGCCTGGTTCTGGATCGGGGAGAGCCTTTATGGCCTCGGCCGTCTCGACGAGGCGCAGTCCGCCTACCGAAAGATCCTCACCGACTATCCTTCCAGCGTGAAAGTCGAGGCCGCACAATATAAAGTGTCTCTCATCCAGCTCACGCAGAAAGAAGTGGAGCTCGCCCGGCTGCTCAAGTGGAGCCACGAGGAGTTTCTCAAGAGCACGGAGGAGTTTCAGGCAAGGGAGAGAACGTACCAGCAGGCGATAGAGGCCTACCAGAAGCGCCTCGCGGGCAGCGGTGCGACTGAAGACCAGAAAACGATAGCAGAGCTGCGGCAGGCATTGGCGAGCAAAACAGAGGAAGCCAATACTCTTGCCGCGCAGCTTGCGAAATCCGGACCTCCCGGCGGAACCGCTCCCGCGGCGCCGGGCACGCCGGACGCTGACCAGCTGGCGAAGATGCAGCGATTGCTGGCCGCCGAGCAGAAGGCACTTGCCCTCAAGGAGATCTATCTCTCCTGGCTGGAAGCGCACGTGGGAGCAGGGAAATGACACCCTTATTGCACGGTCTCGCTCGGATTCCCCGATCCTTTCTGCTGGCCGCCCTGCTCCTGGCAGTGTGTGCGCCGGGATGGTCACTCGATCTCGCCGACGGTCCGCTTCGGCTCACGCTGCATGAGCGGTTAGGAAGATTTTCCCTTTCTTTCGTGCCCACGGCTGGCAAGAGCGTTCCCGTCTCCCTGCTTTCGGCGCAGGATCCACGGACCTCGATGCTCAGCGTGGTGGTCGGCAACAAGATCTACCGAATGGGCGAATCCTCATCGTTCTCCGAAACAGCGGTGAAAATGCCTCGGGGCGCGCGCTTTGTCTGGAAATCGTCCTTTCTGCAAGTCACGGAAACATTCACCTTCATCTCGTCTCCGGATTCTCCGGTGACCAACGGCGTTCAAGTCGATGTCGGCCTGAAAAACATATCCGAGAAGAGCTATAATGCGGGCATCCGGTACCTGTTCGACACCTGGCTCGGTGAGGCGAGCTCCGTGCACTTCCGCACCGACACGCTCTCGCAGATGAGCCGCGAGCTGACGATTCTTCCCCGCGACAACACTCTTTACTGGGCCTCTCCGCTCGTCGGAGATCCCGAGGGCATCGGCCTCCAGGTAATGACCTCGGGCGCCGGCGTGACCGTTCCCGACCGTGTCGTGTTCGCGAACTGGAAACGCTTGAGCGATGCGGCCTGGAGCTATCAAACTTCGGCGGACCGGAATTTCAGCCAGCTTCCGTATTCGGTGAACGACTCCGCCGTGAGCCAGTACTATGATCCGCGTGCCATCCCCCCGGGCGCGGAAGTGTCGATCACCCTGCTCCTGGGCAAGTTCAGCAGGGAGGGCTTTCGCGCGGCAGGACCGGCGGCGCCCGCGGCGGGAGCCGCTGCCGGACCCGCATCCACGCAGGCGGCAGCCGCGAGCACCGGGCAGTCACCGGCCGCGGCAAAGACAACGCCGGGTGAAAGCGAAGCGATCCGCGCGGATCTGTCGACCGTGAACCTCATTCTCGCTGAAATCGATGCGCTGGCCGCGGCAGGGTCGCTGTCCGAGGAAAAGCTGAGGCAGCTGGAATCAGCCCTGACGGACCTGGGAGGCCGCTCGTCCCGGTTTGCCGCTCCCGATGGCAAGTAGGAAAAGTCCCGCATGAAGGGAAAGGGCCTGGGAGACGCGAGGAAACTCTTTCGCGCCCGGAAATTCCCAGAAGTCATCCGGCTCCTCGAACCGGAGGTATTTCGCCATCGCGAGAGCTTCGAGTACTTCCAGCTGCTGGGGTTTTCCTGCCTGCACGCCGGTGACCTCGGCGGCGCATTCTCTTACATAAGCCGCGCTCACCAGCTCAAAACGGACGACGTCAGCGCTCTCCTCGGCCTGGCCGCGATCCACTTCAGGCGCTCGGAAAACGACACGGCGATCAAGCGCTGGCTCGAGGTGCTGGAAGAGCAGCCATCCAACCGCATTGCGCGCCGCGGGCTCGACCTCCTGCGCCGCGGGCTCGGCAGGGATGGTCTGCAGGATTTCATCGATTCCGGCAGGCTGAAGCTCCTCTATCCGCCTCTGCCGCCGCGCATTCGTGGAGTTTCGATCCTCGTCGTCATTCTTACGCTGCTGATCGCGGCAGGGCTCGGGTACCTTGTGTACAGGGTGCGGGGGACGCCTGCAGAATCGAGACCCGGTGTGGCGGCAATCGAGATACCCCCCGGACTTTCACGGCTGACCGAGTCGGGAACCGACTTCACCTTCGTGTTCACCGAGAAGGAAGTCAGGCAGGTCTTCCAGAAGGCGAGGGGGCTGCTCCTCGAATACCGTGACAACCTCGCCGCCGTGGAAATCAACAGGATTCTCCTCTCGAACGCGGCGCTGGCCATCCAGGAACGGGCGCGGCTGCTCAAGGGTTTCGTCACGCAGCCCACCTTCGACACGCTGCGCGATTCGTTTCCCTATGCGAAAGTCGCCCTGCAGCCCGCGCTCTATGACGGCTGCGCGGTGAGGTGGAAGGGCAAAATCGCGAATCTCCGCGCGGGTAAGGATGCCATGAGCTTCGACTTTCTCGTCGGATACGACCAGGAAAAAGAGCTCGAGGGTATCGTCCCCGTCAGTCTGCCCTTCGCCGCGCAGCTGGAGAACGGAATAGCGCTCGAAGTGCTCGGCCAGGTAGTGTACCGCGCAGGCAAGCTCGGTCTCCAGGGTATTTCCGTGCACAGGCTCACCGGTCAGTAACTCGGCGGCCGGCGTGCGTGCTGTCGTACAACGTGTCCGCGACTGCTCCGTCAGCGTGGACGGGCAGGTGAAGGGCAGGATCGAATCCGGCCTCCTCGTGTACCTCGGCGTGGGCAGAAACGATTCGCAAAAGGACGCGGTCTCGCTCTGCGACAAGATCGTCAATCTGAGGATATTCTCTGACGTTCAGGGCAAGATGAACCTCTCCGTGCGGGACACGGGCGGAAGCATTCTCGTCGTATCGCAGTTTACCTTGTATGGGGATGCGCGCGAGGGAAGGCGGCCTTCCTACACCGAGGCAGCGGATCCCGAAAAGGCGCGAATCCTCTACGACCATGCGCGTGCCCTTCTTGCCGCACGCGGCGTGCCGGTGGCTGCCGGTGAGTTCCAGGCCATGATGGAAGTCACCTACACGAACATGGGACCGGTCACCATCCTCCTCGATTCGGAGAAAAACTTCTGAGGCCCTCACTCGGGGCATTCCGCCGGCTCATCTGGTCACACTACCGCGAGAACAAGAGATCCATGCCGTGGAGAGAGACACGGGTTCCCTACCGGATACTCGTTTCCGAATTCATGCTGCAGCAGACCGGCATCGAGAGGGTCAGGACGAAGTACGCAGCTTTCCTGCATGCTTTCCCCGGGTTTCGCGCCCTGGCGGCGGCGAGCGTGGAAGAAGTGCTGGCTGCCTGGAAGGGCCTGGGCTACAACCGCAGGGCCCTTGCCCTGCGGGAGGCAGCGCGGCGCATCGTGGAAACGCATCACGGCAGAATGCCCCGCACGGTCGAAACCCTGATGGAGCTGCCCGGCATCGGCCATGCCACAGCCTCCGCCGTGCTCGTGTACAGTTTCAATTCCCCGCTCCCTTTCATCGAGACCAATATCCGAAGGGTTTTCATTCACTTCTTTTTTCCCCGCGGCCGCCGGGTCACAGACGCAAAGCTCATGCCGCTCGTGGAAAAGACGCTGGACAAGGACGATCCCCGCGAATGGTATTACGCTTTGATGGACTATGGCGCCATGCTGGGCAAAACCTCCATGAACGCCAACACGCGGAGCGCCCGCTACCGCATGCAGGCGGCGTTCGAAGGCTCGCTGCGCCAGTTGCGGGGCAAAATCCTCGCGGCGATGCTGGAACGCGGGCCTGCCACGGAGGCCCAGATCGCACGCGCCATTGGCAGCGCTGACGAGCGGCTCGGCCGCGCGCTCGCCCAGCTTGTTGATGAAGGATTCCTCCTCCGTCGGGGCCGCCGCTACTCTTTCAGGTAGTCGTCCGCATTGAACTGGGCAAGCAGGGACGACAGGGGCAGCTCGCTGTTCAGCCGATAGACGATCTCCGAGGCAAGATGGGTGGAGGAAACCACGCGAAGGCAGGGCAGCCTCCGGCGGATCTCCGGCGTGCACGGGATGGTGTCCGTCACCAGGATCGTGCCGATCAGCCTCTCGTCGCAGAGCTCTCCGATCCGCTCCAGCGCGGGCGGAGAGAAAACGGGATGCACGATGGCGATGTTGAGCGCCGCCGGCGAGCGGCTGGCCAGCTCGCGCACCAGCTTGCTCATCGAGTCGCCCGTGTCGATCATGTCGTCGATGATCCAGAGCGTCTTGCCCTCGATGGGTTCCGCGGTGAGGATGTTGATGGATTCCACCGTGTTGGCCGCGGTGTAGTCCCTCTGCTTGTGGGAGATGACGATTCGCGTTCCGAATGACGCGGCGAACCTCTTGGCCAGCCCCTCACCTCCCGCGTCCACGGAGCAGAAGAGCCAGTGATTCCTGACTTCGTCGTGCAGCCTTTCTCTCGGTCATCACGAAATTGTCGCAAAGTACGTCTTGAGCAGGGCGCGGGCGGGAATATCATCCACCACGCAGAGCGCCGGATCGATGAATGTCTTGGACTTCTCCGAGTGAAGCTGGAACGTGATGTAGTGATCGATGCCCGAGGCTGATGAGGATCTTGAAGTGCAGCCACAGCCCGACTGAGTTCCTGCGCGTCAGGCGATCGGACCTCCCGGGGCCGCAGTACGGCTCGAACACCGTGATCCGCTGCGCCTGCGCCCGGCGCAGCGCGTCCACCGCGTGGTAGGTCTCGACCTTGTTCTCTTCCGCCGAGAGACCCGCCTCGTTCCGGCCTCCTCCCGCGAACAGGAACACGTCACAGCCGCGCACGGAGGTGCCGATTTCGGCCTCCATCTCACCGTCGGCGAACTTCGAAATCGAGATCTCCCCGTGGATGTCTGTCTCTCCTGTGCCCTCCTGGAACCGCGGATACGTGATGCAGGTTCTCGCTCACCTGGCGGCTGTAGCCTGCCAGGGCACGAGTTGAGAAGATCTTGAGTCGACCGCGCATTGGCGCAATCTACCAGAAATGAGGGCAGGAGTCCACGCAGCAGCGGCTATTGCGCCGCGGTATTCCGCGGATTTGGCGCCGCGGTATTCCGCGGATTTGGCGCCGCGATCTCTCGGGCCACTGCCCGCGCCCGATCGACGATGAGCTTTTCCCGGGACAGCCGTGCAATATCGGTGCATTGCGCGAGGAAATCGGAACGATGCGTCCTTTCAACCGCGGACAGAAAGTCGAGGACGAGCGCGAGCTCCTGGGGCTGGATTGCGCCGCTGCCTCTTTCCAGCGCTCTCACGACCCGTGATCCGGCCTGGGCGAGAGCGGGGAGGGCTCTGGGCGTATTCAATAAGGGAAGGATACGCACGAGGGCTCCCACGAGCTGGGGGTCCCTCCACTCCGCCATTTCTCCTGGCCATCGAATCGAGCTCATTCCGATTGGCCTCTATCCTTTGGCGAAATCCAGCTCTCCCCGCGTGATGGTTCGAACAGGCCCTGCAGCAGGGTGCGAAGAAGGAGCTCGACCGTGTCGCGCGTCTTCCTGGAGTTGCCCGCCATCAGCGCGGCGATTATGTTCCCCGCAAAAGGGTCTGCCCGGTTTCCGACTCCCGCGCATACGGAGAGTTTTGTGTCGAAATCCTCACCCTGCAGGGCCGACAGGAGCACGGGATCCAGAGTCCTGTCGCTGTCCGCCGCGAGCGTTCCCCAGTCTGCGGCTGATGCGCAGAGTGAAACCAGAATCAGCATGAGGGAAACGGCCGCTCTACTGGACATCCGAGTGCTTCCGGCTATACTTATCGGATTCACGGCCCAATCGGCGAGAAATTCGGGCCGTGTGTGTGTACAGATGAAAAGGAAGCGAGGCTGAGAAAGAATGGCGAAGAAAGAGGCTCCCTGCCACCGAAAAGAAGTCCGCCGTCCAGGAGGAAAAGACCCGCGCCCTGGAGGCCGCCCGGCTCCAGATCGAGAAGCAGTTCGGCAAAGGGCTCCCTCATGAAGCTGGGGGAGAACACGGGGCGGCGTGGACGTGGACGTCATCCCCTCCGGCTCCATCCTCCTGGACGCGGCCCTCGGCATCGGCGGCTATCCGCGGGGAAGGGTCATTGAGATCTACGGACCCGAGTCCTCGGGGAAAACCACCCTTGCTCTGCACGCCATCGCGGAGTCGCAGAAGCAGGGCGGCATCGCCGCTTTCGTGGACGCGGAGCATGCCCTTGATCCCGTGTACGCCAAGAACCTCGGCGTGAACGTGGACGAGCTCTGGGTGTCCCAGCCGGACACGGGAGAACAGGCGCTGGAGATCGTGGAATCCCTGGTCCGCTCGGGCGC
This sequence comes from uncultured Spirochaetota bacterium, assembly GCA_963734545.1. Taxonomy (GTDB): domain Bacteria; phylum Spirochaetota; class Spirochaetia; order SZUA-6; family Fen-1364; genus Fen-1364. The sequence continues at coordinate 622,279 of CAVTHO010000007.1, forward strand.
CATGGACATCATCGTGGTGGACTCCGTCGCGGCTCTCACCCCGCGCGCGGAGATCGAGGGAGAAATGGGGGACTCCCACATGGGGCTCCAGGCGCGCCTCATGAGCCAGGCGCTGCGCAAGCTCACCGCCACCATCTCCAAGACAAGGACCTGCCTCATCTTCATCAACCAGATCCGCATGAAGATCGGGGTCATGTTCGGCAATCCCGAGACGACCACCGGGCGGATTCGCCCTGAAGTTCTACTCCTCCCTGCGCCTGGAGGTGCGAAAGGTGGAGAGCATTGCGCGCGGGAACGAGGAGGTCGTCGGAAACAAGGTCCGGGTCAAGGTGGTGAAGAACAAGATTGCGCCCCCGTTCCGCAAGGCGGAGATGGACATCATGTTCGGCAAGGGCATTTCGGCCGTCGGCAGCATGCTGGAGGCCGCCATTCAGACCAACCTCATCGAGAAGGCGGGGAGCTGGTATTCCTACGGGAAGGAGAGGATCGGGCAGGGCGTGGAGAATGCCCGACTCTTCCTCGAGTCAAACCCCGCGGTCTACGCGGATATAGAGAAGAAGGTCCGGGCAATCCTCTTCCCCAAGCGCGGGAGCCGCCGCTCCGACTGAGCCGGCAGCGGACGCCCGCGACTCCGCCCGCCGCCTCCGCCCCGGCCTGCCAAGGCCGAGCCAGCCACGGTGCAGGACGGACGCGGAGACCGCGGATGAGGAGCCGGACGGGAAGAAGGAGCTTTTCTAGCCTGTCCGCTCCCCCTCCTGCACATGAGCGTTCCGGTTCGGCGCGCCGAGCACCGCAATTTGCCGTATTTCATCGCCCTCGGCTCCAACCTCGGGGACCGGGAGGCAACGCTGCGCCAGGCATGGGCCATGCTGGCGGCCCTGGGCTGCATCGGCGAAGCTCTCCCGCCTGTACGAGACCCGGCCCATGTACGTCGTGGACCAGCCCCTGTACCTGAATGCGGTCGGCCAGGCTGTCATGCGAATCTCGGGCCAATAGACATGCTGGACCGCCTGCATCACATCGAAAAGGACCTGGGACGGGATCGCACAAAGGAAATCCGAATGGGACCGCGGACGCTGGACCTGGACATTCTTTTGTGCGGTGACCTCGTCATGGACAGTCCCGCACTGACCATACCGCATCCGCGCATCACGGAGCGGATGTTCGTCCTGGTTCCTCTGCTTGCGCTCTCACCATGGCTGCGTGATCCGCGCACGGGCACGCCCGTATGCAGAATCGCTCGCCCATCTGCAGGCCGGCAGCGAGCGCCTGATGCGGGGGTGTTTACCTTTATCCGTCGGCCGGTATAGTATAACTGGCCGCGCAGAATCGCGGAATACGCGGTCACGAAGCGCCGAGTACGGCGGCGCGGATGCCGTGACATTCATGCGGCGCGGTTTTTCCAAGCCTGAATCGAAGGGAGTCATGTCTCGTAACCGTGTCTGATGTGAGCAAGAACGTGAGCGAGAAGCAGCATTTCCACCTGGGTGATTTCGACGGTCCCCTGGATCTGCTTCTCTTTCTCATCAGGAAATCCGAGGTCAACATCTACGACATCCCCATCGCCTCGATCACCGAGCAGTACCTCTCGTTCCTGAGCTTCGCCACGCAAGGTGGACCTGGACACGATGACCGAGTTCTACCTCATGGCGGCCACGCTGCTGTACATCAAGAGCAAGATGCTCCTGCCCGTGGAGCTCAACATGGACGACGAGCTGGAGGATCCGCGCAGGGAGCTGGTGGAGAAGCTCATCGAGTACCAGAAATTCCGCAAGCTCTCCGACCTCATGGCGGACAAGGAAGGGGAGGTGGAGTGGATCATCGAGCGCACGCGCAGCCAGCGGATCCTTCCGTTCTCGGACGACGGCATCTGGGAGCAGGTGAGCGTCTGGGACCTGCTGCAGACCTTCTCCTCCCTTCTGTCGAACCTCTCCTCGGAGAGGATCATCGACCTCTACGAAGAGGTCAGCGTCAACGAGAAAATCACCCTGATCGCCGAGATGCTGGAGGAGCAGGACGAGTTCATGTTCACGGACCTCGTGAAAAAGAGGACCATCCTGGAGATCGTCTGCTCCTTCTGGGCGGTGCTGGAGCTGGTCAAGGAGCGGAGAATCCAGGTGCTGCAGAACCGGCTCTTCGGCGACATCAGGATTCGCGCGCGACGGGCGGAGCAATCGGAGCAGGACCGGGCACGGAATCCGCCGGGTACGTCGATTCGGGCACGGCGCCCTCTGCGGCGGAGGGATCGGACGAGCATGGAACTGAGTAAGGACGCGGCCCTCGTCGAGGCGGTGCTGCTGCTGGAAAGCGACCCGGTGGAGCTGCGGAAGCTCTCCACCATCACCGGCCTCCCGCACGAGGCCGTGCAGGAGGCGATCTCCCAGCTTCGCGCCGCCCTGGAGGGCGACGGGCACGGCCTGGAGATCGTGGAGATCGGCGGAGGTTTCGCCTTTGCGCCTCGCAAGGATCTCTGGGAACAGCTGCGGGAACGCTACGGCAAGAGCGCGGAGAACCGGCTCTCCAAGGCGGCCCTGGAGACCCTCGCCATCATCGCGTACTCGCAGCCCATCACGCGCGCGGAGATCGAGAGCATCCGCGGTGTGGCGGCGGACGGCATGATCAAGCTCCTGCTGAGCCGGAACTTCATCCGGGAGGTCGGCAAGAAGGATGTCCCGGGAAAGCCGGTGCAGTACGGCACCACGCGGGAGTTTCTCAAGGCTTTCCGGCTGACCACCATCTCGGATCTTCCCAAGCTGGACGGCCTGGAGAGGGAGCGCTTTGAGCAGGAATAGCGCCGATACCGGCATCCGTCTCCAGGTCTACCTTGCCCGCTGCGGCCTGGGCTCGCGGCGCAGCTGCGAAACCCTGATCCAGCACGGCAGGGTCACCCTGAACGGAGTGCCCGTGATCAGGATGGGAGAGAAGGTCCTGCTCAAGGACGTGGTCACGCTGGACGGCAGAAAGGTGACCCCCTCGTCGAAAAGGATCTATCTTGCGCTCCACAAGCCGCGCGGCTACCTTTGCGCCAACTCCGATCCCGAAGGGCAGGCCGCTCGTAAGCCAGCTTTTCTCCTCGGCCATCCGGGAGCGGCTTTTCCACGTCGGCAGGCTGGATTTCCTTTCCACCGGGCTGATTCTCTACACCAACGACGGCGAGTTCACGAAGATCGTCTCTCATCCACGCGCTCAGGTGGAGAAGGAGTACCTCGTGGAGACGGGAAGGGCGGTGGACGAGGACTTCCTCCGCCAGTACTCGAAAGGAATGCAGGGTCGGAGACACGATCTACAGATGCAAGAGCTACGTCCTTCGGGGCCCCCACTCGGCGATCATCACCCTCACGGAGGGGAAGAACCGGGAGCTTCGCAACGTCTTCACCAGCCGCAACATCCGTCTCAAGAGGGTCCACCGGCTTCGCATCGGCCCCGTCACGCTGCGCGGCATCCCGCCCGGCCATTTTCGAAGGCTGACGGAAAGAGAGGTCCGATGGTTTTTCGACCATGGTAGTAGCGATTGACGGCCCTGCGGGGGTCGGCAAGAGCACGGTCGCGCGCAGGTGCGCCAAGGCGGTCGGATTCCTCTACATCAACTCCGGCAGCTTCTACCGGGCCATCACCCTGGCCGTCCTGGACGCGGCGATCCCCCCTGACGACCCGGCGGCGGTCATCGAGATCGCACGCGCCTGCCGGCTGGAGTTGCGCGACGGCCGCCTCGACCTGGACGGGCGGGACGTGGAAGACCGGCTCCGCTCGCGACGCGGTGGACGCATGGGTCGCGCCGCATCTCCGCGATTCCGCAGGTGCGGGAGATCGTGAACAGGCGGCTGCGCGAGATAGCCGCGCAGGGTGACGTGGTGGTGGAGGGCCGGGACATCGGGACAGTCGTATTTCCCGAGGCGGAGGTCAAGGTCTTCCTGGACGCGGACGTGACCACCCGGGCGGCGCGACGGCACGAGCAGGGCATCAGCGGCCTGCCCCTGTCGGAAATCGAGAGGGCCATCACCGAGCGGGACCTGATGGACCGGAACAAGCCCTCGGGCAGGCTCGCGGCCGCCCTGGATGCACTGCACATTGACACCTCGCTCTTGACCATAGATCAAGTTTGTGAGAGAGTGAGTGACAGCAATTCTCGTGAGCAGAAATAATCCGGGAGATACACGCCGACTATGAGCACAGAAGACAAGAAGAAACTCGCTCCGGAAGCTGAGAACCAGCTCCAGGAGCAGTACGTACAGTCCCTCCAGCCGATCGAAGAAGGCCAGATGATCCCTGGCCGGGTCATCGAAGTCGACGGCGACTACGTCTACGTCGACGTCGGCTACAAGTCAGAGGGCAAGATTTCCAGCAACGAGTTCGACACGCCGCCGCAGGTCGGCGAGACCGTCTACGTCATCCTGGTCCGCAAGGAAGGCCGGGAAGGCCAGGTCATCGTTTCCAAGCGCAAGGCGGATGAGAAGATCTTCTGGAAGGACCTGCGAATCGCCTTCGACGAGCACAAGCCGGTGCAGGGCACCATCGTGCACAAGATCAAGGGCGGCTACGAGGTCGACCTCGGCAACGATATCCGCGCGTTCCTTCCCCTGTCCAAGGTGGACGTGAAGCGGCCCAGCGAGAACTCCGACTATGTCGGGGTGAAGTCGTCCTTCTACATCGACCGCCTGTACGCCAAGGGCAAGACGAACATCGTCGTCTCCCGCCGCGACTGGATGGAAGAGGACATCAAGCAAGCGCCGGGACGAGTTCTTCGGCCAGGTCAAGATCGGCGACACCGTGGAAGGGATCGTGAAGAGCTTCACCTCCTTCGGCGCCTTCGTGGACCTCGGCGGTTTCGACGGCCTGCTCCATATCAACGACATGAGCTGGGGCCACGTGACCCGGCCCAAGGACTTCGTGAAGCTCGGGGAGTCGATCCAGCTCAAGGTGATCCGCCTGGAGCCCCAGGAAGGCAGGATCAACCTCAGCCTCAAGCACTTCACGGAAGATCCGTGGAACCACTTCGAGGAGAAGTACCACATCGGGGACGTGGTCAAGGGCAAGGTCACGAAGCTGGCGGATTTCGGCGCCTTCATCGAGATCGAGGAAGGCATCGAGGGCCTCGCCCATATTTCCGAGCTTTCCTGGGTGCGCAAGGTCAAGCACCCCCGCGAAGTGCTGAAGGTCGGCGACGTGGTGGAGACCAAGATCCTCAACTACGACATCCAGCAGGGGAAGCTCTCCCTGGGCCTCAAGCAGGTGCTTCCCAATCCCTGGGACGACATCGACCAGAGATACCCGGTGGGCATGCGTCTGACGCGCAAGGTCGTCCGCGCCAGCCCGTACGCGCTCTTCTTCGAGATCGAAGAGGGCATCGACGGCGTGATGCACGTGGACGACATGTCGTGGACAAAGAAGATCCGGAACGCCTCGTCTTTCGCCAAGCTCGAGGAAGAGATCGAGGTCATGGTCATCGGCATCGACAAGGAGCGCGCCAAGGTCCAGCTCGGCGTGAAGCAGCTTTCGGAGGATCCCTGGGAGTCCATTGCCCGCGCGTACCCGCGCGGCAGCGTCATCACGGGGGAAATCACGAACATCACCGATTTCGGCTTCTTCGTGAAAGTGCAGGGCGGCATCGAGGGCCTGGTGCACAAGATGAACATCGTGGATGACCGCGTGGAGCCCCTGGACGCCGCCATGGCCAAGTACAAGGTAGGGGACTCGGTGCAGGCGGTGGTCACGGAGTGCAGCCCGGCGAAGCAGAAGCTCTCCCTCTCCCTGAGAGACTACGTCAAGCGGGTCCAGCGCGAAGAGATGGACAAGTACATCCACGACGAGTCGAAGCAGGACACCGTGTCGCTCGGCGACATGCTCAAGGACAAGATCAAGGGATAAGCCCCGGTCGGGGCATGGGGCGACCAGCAGAATGTTGAGATTCGCCGCGGACCGTGAGAAGCTGGAAGTCCTTTTCGACATTTACGCGACGGATCAACTCCGCCTACGCGGACATCCGGGGCCTTCTCACGCAGATCATCGAATCGGCAACCGAGCTCACCGAAGGGGAAGCCTCGTCTCTCATGCTGGTCAACCCGGAGAACAACAAGCTGTACTTCGAGATCGCCCTCGGGCCCAAGGGAGCGAGCCTCAAGCAGTATTCGGTGAACATGGGCGAAGGAATCGCCGGGTGGGTGGCAGAGAAGAACACCTCCCTCATCGTGAACGACGCCCAGAACGACGCCCGCTATCTACCCCGACATCGCCCAGAAGATCGGGTTCCCCACGAGCTCCATCCTCGCCGTCCCCATGAGGGTGAAGGACAAGCTCGTCGGAGTCATCGAGATCATCAACAAGAGGGGCGGAAAGAAGCTTCACGGAAGAGGATCTCCAATGGCTCGAGATCTTCTCCACCCAGGCCGCCATCGCGGTGCAGAACGCCCGCTCCTTCCAGAAGGTCAGGAACGAGCTCAGCGTGCTGCAGGACAAGGTCCAGGCGGAGCAGGGGTGGCACACGTTCATCGGGGAAAGCAAGGTCATAAAGGAGAAGCTCGACATTGCCCGCAAGGCCGCCGAGACCGATTCCTCGGTGCTCCTGCTGGGGGAAAGCGGCGCGGGCAAGGAGCTCTTCGCCGAGCAGATCCACCTGGCCAGTCCCCGCAGCAGCAAGCCGTTCATACGGGTGAACTGCGCGGCAATCCCCGAGGCGCTCCTGGAAAGCGAGCTTTTCGGTCATGTCAAAGGCGCATTTACCGACGCTATCGCGGACCGCAGAGGCCGGTTCGAGCTGGCGGATGGCGGCACCCTCTTCCTGGATGAGATCGCCGACATGCCTCTTTCCCTCCAGGCCAAGCTCCTTCGGGTCATCCAGAGCAGGACATTCGAGAGGGTAGGCTCCAGCGATTCCCTGCAGGTAAACGTGCGCATCATCGCCGCGACCAACCACGAGCTGGAAAGAGAGGTCGCCGTGGGAAGATTCAGGGCCGACCTCTTCTACCGCCTCAATGTGCTGCCCATCCACATACCGCCGCTCCGGGAACGGAAGGAAGATATTCCGAGGCTGGCGGAGTTCTTTCTTCACAAGCACTCGCGCGAGACAAAGAAGCAGCTTACCGGATTCAGCGACGAAGCAATGGAGCAGCTTCTTTCCTACTCCTGGCCGGGAAACGTGCGGGAGCTGGAAAACGCGATTGAAAGGGCGGTTGTTTTCTCCCGGGACGACCGGATACGCGCCGAGTCACTCGCCCTCAACGCGGGAGGCGCTCCCGGCAGCGAGGCCTACTCGGAGAGGTCCCTCCGTGAGGCATTGAACATATTCAAAAAACACTTTATCACAAAGGCTCTGGAATCCAACGGGTGGCACCAGACCAGGACGGCCAAAGCTCTGGCAATCCAGCGGAGCTACCTGTCCAAGCTCGTGAAAGAATTGAGCATCATGAAGGAAAGAGGGGTATAGAGCACATGCAGCCAGTGCAGCAGCACGCAGGACAGGGTCAGCAGGCGGGGCAGGAGCCGCTCCGGCGCAGAATCAGCAATTTCCTGGCGCACACCATCGACCGGTTCCGCATCGCATTGTGGGTGATTCTCATTGCGGGCGCCGTGTTCCTGGTCGGATATCTGATCTACACGGAAATCAACAAGAAGCTCATTTACGACTCCAGCACGATCGCAGAAGGCGCGCAGGACCTGTTCGATAAATGGACGGCGGAGCCGGATGCAGCCAAGAAGGCCGCGCTGGAGAAGGACCTCACCGCGCAGCTGGACAGGCTCGTGGACAGGTACCCCCGGCAGTACGGCGGACAGCGGGGCCTGTTCCTCCGCGCAGACATGAACTACTCAAGGAAGGCCTGGGACGCGGCTCTCAAGGACTTTGAGACGCTGGCCGGTCGCTTCCCGAAGAGCTATCTTGCTCCTATCAGCCTTTTCAACGCGGGCGTCTGCGCCGAGGAAAAAGGCGACACCGACGGGGCGCAAAAGCTCTACACGCGCGCCTACGTCACCTACAAGGACTCGACGGTCGCCCCGCGATCCATGTTCAACGCGGGCCGCATTGACGAGCTGAAGGGGGCCTGGGCGGAAGCTCAGAAGAAATATGAGCAGTTGGACGGCCTCTACAGCCAGAGCGTGTGGACGAAGCTGGCGAAAAACCGGCTCATCGAGCTCAAGGTGCAGGGAAAGATAAAGTAAAAGACTCGCTCGCGCATACCCCCGCCGGAAGCTGCCGCGGATGAGCGCGCGGGGGCGCAGCGGGGCCCAAGCTGAGGAGGGGCGCGCATGGCAGGGAAGAAGACCGCATCGAAGTTCCTGGAAACAAGGTATTTCGGGCTCGTGATCGGGTTCCTGGTCTTCGCCATCCTGTTTGGCCTCAGCTCCGGCACCGTGCTCATCCGGTTCGCCGAGCAGAAGATGCTCGATCTGAACTTTCGGTTGAAGAACTCGATCACCCGCACCCGTGTCCAGGAGGGCGTTTCGGTCCTGCAGGCCAATCCGCGCATCTCTCCCGACATTCTCATCGTGGGTATCGACGACAAGTCCCTTGCGCGTTTCGGAAGATGGCCTTTTCCACGGTACCGGCACGCCGACCTGATGGACTCCTTCTCGCGCATCAGGAACCAGGCCGAACGGGAGAGGGCGCTTTTCATCGACGTCTTCTTCATCGAGCCTTCGGAAACTCCCGAGGATGACGCACTCCTGGTCTCCAGCATCAAGAGCAACGGCCGCGTTTTCCTCGAAACTGTTCTCACGGAAGAGGAAAACCCTGCCGGAACCGAAGAGGAGTTTTTCGGCAGGCAGGAAATCCTCGACACGCGCATCGGGACCCTGACGAACGTGAAGGGAGACTGGCTGCGCATCAGCCCCTTCCTCGGCCTTCAATCTCCCCTCAAGCCCTATTCCCGGGCGACGTTCGCGTTCGGTCATGCGAACTTTCTTCCGGATGCGGACCAGGTATACCGCCGGCAGCCCCTGGTGACGCGGCTCCTGCGGCTGCAAAAAGAGATCCCGCTGGATCAGCTCACCGTGGACGAGCCCCTGGACAGGGCCGGCTTCGAGCACCTGGCCTGGATCGACAAGAACAATGTGACCCATGATGTTGCCTATCCCCTGACACCCGCTGTGCTCAGGGACCTGAAAAGCCAGATGGAGAAATCCGCGCCCCTCAAGATGGAGGAAGCCACAGATACTCAACCTGAAAAGAGCTACTTTGTGGTGAGAAAATACCGTGACGTTTTTCTCCCGTCCATCACCCTTTCGCTGGCGCTCGACTACATGCACAAGAAGATGTCCGACACCGAGATCGTGCTCGGCCACTACATCCGGATTCCCTCGCCGGAGAAATACAACGTGGACACCCAGCAGTGGGAACCGTACACGCTGACCATCACCGCTCCCCAGTACGACCAGGATGGGAATGTCACGAAAGAGGGGAAATACAGGAAAGTCCCCGAGGTCCGGATCCCCATTGATGACAAGGGGTTCATGCTCATCAATTTCATGGGCGAGCCCTCCAGCGCAAATCCCGACGAGCACCAGACTTTCCCCGTGCGCTCCTACTCCGGTTATGCGGCCTCTCCCCCGGCGCCCGACCCGGCGCGCTGGCCGCCCACGAAGAAGGTGGGCAACACGATCCTCATGGTCGGGCCCTTTTCCCAGGGCATCGCGGCGGATCAGAAGCCGACTCCCTTCGGGCTGATGTACGGGGTTGAGATGCACGCAAATGCGCTCAATACCATCCTCATGGGGAATTTCCTGAACTATGCGGAACCGTGGGTCAACACGCTCATCCTTTTTGCGCTGATCATGCTGGTCTCTCTCATGGTTTCGCGCCTCTCCACGATCTGGTCGCTTGTGGTCACGCTCGCCGCCATTGTGGTGTGCTTTTTCTCCTTCATGCTTCTGTTCGAGTTCAACAACTATGTCCTCACATTCTCCGCGCCCGCGATCGGCGCGTTTCTCAGCTTCCTCGCCGTTGTCGCCTACCGGACGGTATTCGAGGAACGCGACAAGCGGCGGATTCGAGACATGTTCGGCAAGTACGTGAGCCCCGCGGTCGTCGACGAGATACTCCAGAACCCCCCCGAGCTGGGCGGCGTGGACAAGGAGCTCACGGTCTTCTTCTCCGATATCCGCGGCTTTACGACCCTGTCGGAGAGCCTGTCCCCCCAGGAGCTGGTCAATCACCTGAACCAGTACCTGACGGCAATGACCGATCTGATCCTCGAGTACGCGGGAACCCTGGACAAGTACGTCGGCGACGAGATCATGGGTTTCTGGGGCGCCCCGCTGCCGCAGCCCGACCACGCGCTCCTCGCGTGCAAGTGCGCCATCAGGCAGATCGAGGTGCTCAACAAGATGAATGCCGGGTGGCCCGTGGAGAAAAGGCTCGCCATCGGCATCGGGCTGAACACGGGCATCATGACCGTCGGCAACATGGGGTCCATCGGAAGGATGAATTACACGCTGATGGGAGACATGGTCAACCTCGGCGCGCGCCTCGAGGGCACCAACAAACAGTATGCCACCACCATCATCATGAGCGAATTCACCTATGCCCAGGTGAAGGACAAGGTGATTGCGCGGGAGCTGGACAATATCCGGGTGAAGGGCAAGAACAAGCCGGTCCTGATCTACGAGCTCATCGACGTGATCGAAGGGCTCGAGCCGCCCTTGAAAAGCGACGGCAGGGTCAATGTACCCGCCGGGGCAGGGGCAAAGGCCTAGGGCGGGATGCGCCTTTTCAGACTGCTTGCGATGCTCGGTATCATGACAGCGGGAACCGGGTGCGGGTTGCCGGATTCGTACTTTCTCCAGCCCCCTGCGGTGAACGTCCCGGCCACACCCCTGGATCCCACGTTTCGAATCGTCGGCACGGACAGGGGGTCCGACACCGGTGCGGATTTCCAGGGCTATGAGCTTTATTACAAGTTCTACGGCGGCACCGGCGACGCTACGTTCAATAGCGATGCAACCAGTTTTGGCACAGGTTCGACAAACACGGACCTCCAGCAGGCGGGATTTCACCGCCTCTGTCTTGGACCAAACAACCTTGGACCAGGCGACTCCGAGCTCCCTGTCGACACGAGCGCTGGATTTGCGAGCGCCCCGCTCATCAATATCAAGCAAATCGATGAGCCAAATATCGGGCTCAAATATTCGGTCAGAATCAGGTTGAATGATCCTGGCACACCGGAGAGTCCTGCACCCAATACCGCGTCGCTGTCCTACTACGTGTATGCAAAGCCGGGAGTCAGCGCAGCGATAAAATACGCGGAGGTGCGAAGGTTCGTGACGCAGACTGGAAACGTCTGCAAGACGTTCGCGTCCAATGACTCTGTTAGCGCCGCTGATCAACTGGGATCCTCCGACGTATGCTGACGCGGACCTTACGGGCGCCACAGGCCAGGCCATTTGGGGTCAGGTGACTGGCGGTCCGACCCCTGGCTATATCTATGTGATGTTGTATGCATTCAGCTACGGGATATCAACTGCGGCCGTCGGCGGCGTTGCTGTCAACACTCCGGTTTATTCCTCACCGGTTTATCTTGGGTACGTCACTGCCCTGGTTAATCCATAGCTGACTTTGAAGAAGGGACTTTAACATGTGGTTTTATTATTTCAGAGTGGGTCTCACCTATGTCACCATCGGGGTAGCTGCGGCGGTCTTCTTTTTCTTCGTGGTGAAGAAACCGGTGCTGGGAAAGCTGTGGGGAGCGATAGTTGTCGGACTGGTCGGCTCATTCCTCGGAGGGCTGATCGACCAGCTCTTTTCCAGGGTCATTCAGTACCTCTCCGACGTGAACTCGGTGAATGTCTTTTCCGCGCTGGCAACTTCGCTGCTCATGATCTGGCTGCTTTCTAAGGCAAGCTACCCGAGGTGAGAGAGGAGGGTGAAACACGTGGACGGAACTGTGCGCGCAAGGATTGCCCCCGGCATGAGGGTTTCGATAGTCCAGAAGGCCGACCAGCGCAGCGGCAACCGCACCGAGGGAGTGGTTCGTGACATCCTGACAAGCTCTCCCAACCATCCCCACGGCATCAAGGTCCGGCTCGAGACTGGCGAAGTCGGCAGGGTGCAGGAAATCCTCGGATAGGGCGGGGGACAGCAAAGCAGCTTTCATACGATGCAAACGCGCAGCACCCGGGTTGGCCGTTTCTGGATCATTCTCCTGCTGTCCGCGGCTTTTCTCTTCCAGGAGCTCAAAACACCCGCCCAGAGTTTCCAGATCGATCTCGCGCGGGACGGCATGATCCTTGGCAGCGGGATTGTTTTTGCAGGGTTAGGGGAGCTGCTGGTCAGGTTTTCGCGTCCAGTGGAGGCACAGGAACACCCCGATATCACGCAGGTGCCCTTGCTCGACCGGGCAGCCATGTTTCCTTACTCAAAGGAAGGAGACACCGTGAGCACAATCCTTGAGTTTGCCTCACTTTCCGTTCCCGTGGTTCTCTGCGTCTCTACCCAGCCCGACTCCACGCTCTCTGCGGCGATTCTCTACGCGGAATCGCTTGCCCTGGCGTACGGGACCAAGAATCTGCTCAAATTCCTCTTTCCCCGACCGCGGCCCTACATATACAGCGGGGGAGCCCCCGGGGTTGACCGGTCAGAGGACGATCTGTCTTTTCCCTCCGGACATGCGACCATGTCGTTCACAGCCGCCGCCTTTTCGATGTTCCTTTTTTCAAGAGGCTTGCCCGGAGCCGCCAACTATCTTCCCCTTGTCGCAGCAAACTTCAGCCTTGCGGGATTGACCTCTTCGTACCGGGTCTTGTCCGGAATGCACTTTATTACCGATGTCGCAGCGGGTGCAGTGATCGGCGTTGTCTGCGGCTTTGTAGTTCCGTCTCTTGTCAGGCAGACGCGGGGGAGGGCCCTATGAAATGGATGAAGGCTCCTGAAGAACTTAAGGATTTACTTGAAACTGCCATGAAAAACATCGATTGCGAAAAGAAGCCCATGTTCGGCTACCCAGCTTATTTCATCAACAGGAACCTTTTCATCGGAATCTTCCAGGACAAGATCTTTGCCCGTCTATCTGATCATCAGCTGGTTTCGCTCCGCGTAAAGTATCATTCGATTTCTAATCTTGAGCCTATGCCAGGCAGACCCATGAAAAGCTATTACGTGCTTCCCAAGGATCTGTACTTGAATTCGAAAGCCTTCAACAGCTTGATCAAGAGCTCAGCCGACTACACCCGTTCGCTGGCGCCCAAACCGAAGAAGAAGCCAAAAGCCTGAGTGGGGCATTCACTCTGGGAATGCTACAGGCTGGGAACACCGCAGGCCTGAAACCATTATTCCTCAACTTCCGATAATAGATATTCTGTCTACTTTCAGAGCAGGCAAATATGCTGGAAAAGATGCCATACGCAAGCCATTAACCGCAGCTGCAGCAACGCTATCCCCCCCAAGGGGCCCCCGGCTACTGCCCCTGAGACTTGCCTGCAGAGCCCAGTAAAGGCTCAATACGAGGAGATCTGACCTGTTGTCGTGAAAGTTCCCGGTATGCCCCCGAGCTCGCAAATCTCGATATCAAGCTCCAGAGCTCCAGTGCGTGCTGCGGATAGCCGGCGGCAAATGTTGAGCCGGCAAGGTAGTAAAGATCCTTATATAGCTCAACCTCGCCGGCGAATGCCTGAAGCTCGCCGCTCTTTTCTACCGCGGCGAGGACGTCCTGCAATGAAGCAAACTCGTAGTTGATGTCTCTCTCGCGGATGTAAGAGTTGATCTCGCTGACCTCATAAATGACGGAGTACAGGAGATGGGATATCGACTGTGAGAATCGCCCGGTTCGATAGTAGAACCATCCGAGCCTGGAGTGGGCCTTCAACGCAAATGAAGAATCGAATCTGTAGAGCAGCAGCACATGGTCCAATCCTTTCTCAAGGTAGTTCTTCTCAATCTGGGTGCGCATGCGCGAGGTGGCCGTCTCAATAAAATGCCTGTCATCTGCCACGACCGCAGTAAGCTCATCCTCCATGAGCTTGTACAGCTCCTGGCTCTCATACAGGCGAGCCATTCTGTAAAGAACATCGTACTGAGAATCGGAAATGTAAAAGCCCTTTCTCTGGTTGTATGCTTTCTGATACTGACTGGCAGCCAGGTCAAACTCCCCTTCTTCGAAGTAAACGTCGCCAATCGCCATCTCTGCCTCTGGAAAGATCCCAGCAGAAGAAATAGCGTCTTTGTAGTATTGAAGAGCTCTGCCAAATTCCTTTGCAGCCATCGAGGCGTTTCCCTGCTCGAAGAGGATCCAATTCTGTGACTGCCTGTCCTGACCTGACAGAGGCAGGGCGAGAAATGAGACAAGAAAGACTACCGGGATCCTGCGCAAGATACTGCCTCGCGATCTAAAGCATCCATAGGCCAATATGGGGTGTCTAAAAAACATGACTTGCTTAAGTAAATTGTTCGCTTACGTATTGATGTTTCGAGCAAGTGTAAAAGCACCTCCTCGCTTCACGTCTTCGAATCGTCTTTCTGCCTTACCACCCTGCGCTGAGGACAAGATCGCCTTGGGTCCTGACAAGGTTCCTTATGCTCGTGGTATAGGTCAAAATCCGCTTGTCATCTGACAGCGATCCAAGCGTGAACTCCTGGATCGGCGTGGGAGCCTCGAGGACGAACGTGAGGTCGTAGCCATCGAAGAATGCATCGATCATTTGCAGCGAGTCTTCAGTCACCGGCTGTTTGGGCGCGTGCGCGATCAGTTGGGAGAATGTGCGCCGTGAGCCATCCACGCTCAACTTGAGATTCGCGTCACGGAAGGCGTCCACCTGCGCCAGCGCGTCGAGAGAGTCGAAAGCGAGCTCGACGCGGATCGAGATATCTTTCTCGTTCTCCGTCCGCTCGAACTTCGTCAGCCGCACCCTGCCCTGAGAGGCCTGCAGCGACCGTTCGAAATCGGCCCTGGCGAGGGGAAGGGGAACGACACCCTTCTCCGAGCTCGTTGTGCCGAGATCCGCCACCAGCTGGGACACGCGGTAGTTGAGAGCAAGGGTCCCGGAGCCGTCTTCCCTGATCGTCATCCTGCTGTCGATGCCGACGCAGGACATGATAAAAACCGAGGCTATACAAAGGATGACGATTTTTCGCATGGTCTTTCCTGATGTCACTATAGCGGATTCCCGGTCGAATTGCCAGTGGAGCACCCTGGAGTGTCAGTGCCCTGCCGGCCAACCGCGCCAACTCCGCCAGGAACAGAAGGGAGCGCAAGGGCTGCGGTCTCGCTTCCGCAGGCTCTCGGCGTCTGCTGCGCAGCCGCCTGCCGCCATACGCGTCCCTATCGTCGCTCGACCTCAGCATCCAACTGCGCCAACTCTGCCAGGAGCAGAAGGGAGCGCAAGGCCTACGGTCTCGCTTCTGTACCTCCCGTACTCGCTCGACCTCGGCATCCAACTGCGCCAACTCTGCCAGGAGCAGAAGGGAGCGCAAGGCCTACGGTCTCGCTTCTGTACCTCCCTGTACTCGCTCGACCTCGGCATCCCTGCCTACGACGTTGCGGCGCGGTGGTTATACCAGTTCTTCGCTTTGCGCTTGGTAAGCTGTTCTTCGCGGTGGGCCCAATAGTACTGAAGGGTTCTCGAGTTTTCGCAGGAATGGCAGATCGCCTTTCCCTCTCGAAACTCCCTCTGCGGCTGCCATTTGCCGCAACGCTCGCACTTTCGCTCATTGGCGTGGGGATCTTTGGAGTCTTGCAGAAAATAGTAGCTTGAACGTATTTTCATCAGGTTGCGGTGCGATACCTGGCCCGTCTTCAGCCAATGATGAATCGTTGATTGGGTGCGCTGGAACATACGGGCGAGATCCGACTTGGACATCCTCCACGTTCTCATCATCCATTCGAGCATCTCGCGGACGGGAGGATCTTCTGGCAATTCTCCTGGCATTGCAGGTACCTCGTTACCGGATATATCGGTAACGTACGGCCATTTTCTTAAGCGGATCAGGCATTATGCCGTTTTTTTTATTCCCACTCGATGGTAGCCGGCGGTTTGCTGGAAACATCGTACACGACACGGCCAATTTCCGGAATGTTGTTGGTAAGAGTCGATGAGATCTCCAGAAGATCGTTCATTTCCATGGGAAAAACGTCCGCGGTTATTGCGTCGAGCGACGTCACCGCGCGCAGCGCGAGAACGTGGCCATACCGCCGCATGTCGCCTGAGACGCCGACGGAGCGTATCGGCAGAAGGACGCAAAAGGCCTGCCAGATCTTCTCATAGAGGCCCCGTCCCCGCAGTTCCGCGAGAAAGAGGGCGTCCGCTTTGCGGAGAAGGGCGCTGTTCTCCCTGTTCACCTCGCCGAGGATCCTCACCGCAAGACCGGGCCCCGGGAATGGATGACGGTTGACAACGGCACGGGGAAGGCCGAGAGTGAGCCCCAGTTCCCTGACCTCGTCCTTGTACAACGAGGAGAGGGGCTCGATGATCTTTCCCTCCGCCCTCATTGCCTCGACAAGCGGCGAGCGCACGTTGTGATGCGTCTTGATGAGGTGTGCTTTGTCACCGACGCCTCGGCCTGACTCGATGAGGTCCGTGTACAAGGTTCCCTGCGCAAGGAAGGCATCGCGGATGCCCAGGGCGCGGATCTCCTCCGCCTGCACCTGCATGAACAGGTCCCCGATGATGCGCCTCTTCTGCTCGGGATCCGTCACTCCGGCGAGTCCGGCAAAGAAGCGTGCGGATGCGTCGATCGAATGCACGTGCACGGCGCCCAGTTCAGCAAGACTTGCCCGCACCTCGTCAGACTCACCCTGACGCATCAGGCCGGTATCGATGTACATCAAATGGATCCGGCGTGGGTCGAGACTCTTCAGCAGCAGGGCAGCCACGACGCATGAATCGACCCCTCCGGATATGAGGAGAACGACCTGCCGATCCCCTACCCGCTTCACAAGCTCTTCCCGCTCCCGTGACAGGAATGCCTTCATGTTCCAGTCCTGGCGGGCAGCGCAGATGTCGATTGCGAAGGCGCCGAGTATTTCCATGCCGTATTGGCAGTGACTTGCCTCGGGGTGAAATTGCACGCCCCAGATGCGTCTGTTTTCATCGACAAAGGCCGCCGGAATCCCGCTTTCCGAGCTTCCGATAACGCGAAATCCCCGTGGAGTTGCCGTTACCGAGTCGCCATGGCTCATCCAGGACACGAAGGAATCCTCGGGAAGGCGGGAAAAGAGTCTCGTCCGGTCCTGAAGGGTGATCCGTGCGCGGCCGTACTCTTTTCGTCCCAGCGCCCTGACGGTACCCCCGTGGTCCGCGCTGAGGCGCTGGAAGCCGTAGCAAATCCCCAGGATGGGGAGACCCGAGTCGTAAATGCGCGCATCCACCGTGGGAGCATCGGCTTCATAGACCGAGTACGGAGAGCCGGACAGGATGATCCCTTTCGCCGCCGTGAGATCCATCTCATCGATTCTGGCGTCGCCTCGTACGATTTCACAGTAGACACCCAGCTGCCGGATCCGACGCCCGATGAGCTGTGTGCTCTGGCCGCCAAAATCGAGAACCAGGATCTTGTCCATCAGCGCGTCAGCTCCGTGCGCAGGCGCTCCATGGCGTGCGCATGGGAGTCCGCAATGGAGCGGGCGCGTTCGGCGGAGAGTCCCCTGTAATTCGCCGGATCGGAAAAGAAGGCCGCTGCATCAAGACCCCGCGAAGCGGCGAGCTGCCGCGTGAGGATGTCCCAGAGCGCGGCGTCCTGCCTGAGGATATCCGTGAGCTTCGCGCCGGTTTTCTCGGCCCGCAGCGTCGCGGTGCGCACGCGCTCGTGGGCTTCCGCATCGCCCCCCAGGGCGATCAGCACGTAGACCGGCTCCGAGAAGATGAGATCTCCCCCGAGGGCGAGATTCTCCGCCATGCGCTTCCTGTCCACCACGAGTGAACTGATGATCGTGCGCATGCGTTCCGCGGCGGATGCGAGCCCGGCAATGAACTCGGGGACGAATCGAGCGGACGCGGAATTCGTGAGGTCCCTCTGATGCTCGGAGATCTGGTCCATGAAGAATGTGATGACGCGGGGGCAGAACTCCTTCCAGAGGCTCTTCACATGCTCGGAGTTCCAGGGATTGCGTTTCTGCGGCATCGTGGAGGAACCCACCTGGGTCGCCGCGAACTCCTCCCGGACCTCTCCGATCTCGGATCTCTGGAGGTTGCGGAGGTCGTCCGCGAGATTTGCGATGACGCCGAAGGCCGTGTTCAGCTCGAGCAGAAGGGCAAGAAGATATTCCGGCTCGACGAGCTGCGTGGAATGCTCGGAAGGCGTGAGACCGAGGATTGCGAGGAACTCGGTCTCCAGCTGCTGCGGATCCTTCACGAGCAGGGAGGTCGCATTGTAAGCTCCCACCGCGCCGGCAAGCTTTCCTCTCAGCCCTGCCGCCTTTTCGCGGATCCGCAGGATGCTCTTTCCGAGGCGCGCCACGTACTCCGCCAGGGCAAATCCGAACGTGATCGGCACCGCGTGCTGCCCGTGCGTGCGGCCGATTTGAGGCGTTTCCGCCTCTTCCCTGGCCCGCCGCGCCAGCTCCAGCTCCAGGTCCACGAGGACGGGAAGGATCACGGTGAGGATCGCTTCCTTGTAGCGGAGCGCGGCCGCCGTATCAAGGATGTCCACGGAGGTCGCGCCCAGGTGCGCATAGGGACGCACCGTCTCCGGAAGATGACGTTTCAGGACATTGACCAATGCGCGCACGTTATGCTGGGTCTTTGCTTCCTCCGCGTACACTTCCTCGGGGCTGATCTCCGCGGCTGCCGCGTCGAGCCGCTCCTCCAGTCCGGCGGGTGCTTCCCGCGCCGGCAGGTGCCTGAGCAGAGCCTTCAGCAGCGCGATCTCCACGCGCGCGCAGTACCGTACCGAGGCCTCCTCGCCGAGGATGGCGCTCAGCCGGGCGAAGAGCGCAGGATCGGAAAGGGAGTAGCGGTGGTCGAGCGGCGATATGTTCTGATAGATGCTGCGCGCGTCCATGCCGTCTCAGGAGGCGCCTTCCGCGCTGGGAGCTAGCTTGACCGTCTCCTGCATCTGGTCCCCGACCAGCGATTCCAGCTTCGCCATCTCCTTTTTCAGATCCTCGATGATGCGTGTCACCGCCTCGGCGGAGAAGCGATTGTCTTCCACGACTGATCCGATGCTCTCAATGGCGCCCGTCACCTCGCGGTTTGCGCCAAGCTGCTCCTTGACCGATTGAGACAGCTCATGGATGAAGCCGGCGTAGGCGCCAAGATCATGGGCGATGGTGTCGAAGATCTTGCCCGCCTCGCGAGAGGACTCCCCGCCCCGCTCGATCACCGTTTCGATCTGCTTCACCCACTTGCTCACCTCGCTCGCGATTTCGGCGGATTTCTCCGCCAGCGTGCGAATCTCGTCCGCGACGACGGAGAAGCCGCTTTGCTCGTCACCGGTGTGCGAGGCCTCGATTGCGGCGTTGAGGGCGAGCAGGTTGGTCTGGTCGGCGATGTCGTTGATGCGCGCGAGGGCGGCAACCATCTTGTCCACCACGTCATGAATGCCGAGGATCTCCTCGATGACCTTCTTCACGATGGTGTTCCCGCTCTGTGAAAACTGCGCGGTGGTCCCGATGGTGGTCGCCGATTTCTCGGTGGAATTCGATATGCTTTCCATTGCGCCCTGGAGCTGCTCCGCGGCGGCCGTCACCTGCTCGATTCCCGCCGCCTGGTTCCGGGCGCCTTCCGATACGGTTGTCGACACTTCCCCGAGCTTGTTGATGAGCTGGTGGAGGTTGAAGATGGATGCGGTCACAATGTCCATGGTCATCTTCAGCCGGCGGCTGGCGCGCAGCAGGTCCTCCGTCACGAAGTTGTCCTTCAACACGGTGGTATATCGATGGCACGCGAGCGTGGCGAATGCCCCGACGAGCGCGTTCAGGCCGGGAATGATGAGCAGCGCGGCGGCAATGCTGCCGGGGAAACGCAGCACCGCGTAACACGACACCAGGGCCGGCGTGAGAACAGCAACGGCCGCTGACACGACGCAATCACGCACCGACATGCGCAAGGCCGCGAGAAGCGTCACGCTCAGGCAGTACGCCTCCAGAACGAAAAGGGTGGAGAGCGCCTCTTCGATTCGATCCGCGGTCAGGGCGGCGCCTCCCATGAGGAGCACCGCGAGCGCGTCCAGGAGTATCGCCGGCAGGAACAGCGACATCGTCCGCCTGCGAACATGAAGCATGTGCACGGCGAGTGAAAGACCGCCCAGGCAGGCCATTGTCACCATGGCGACGACGGCCGCCTCCCTCCTGCCCGTTGCCAGAGAGATCGCGAGAATGACGCCGGTTGCGCCCAACCGTACGCCGATGGAGAGCCGCTCGGACGTGCCTGCCTGCTCTCCCGATATCTGCGCAAGGCTCGTTGCGGCTTTCATGGAGTATTTGTAGTTGAAAGGCGGCAATTTGTAAAGCAATCCGCCTCCGTGCTATACTGGCGGTGATGGGAAGCACTGACTACGCGGCCCTGTTCGCAGAGGCGCTCGAGGCCGGCAGGAAAAGAGACTATCCGCGGTCCATCGAGCTGCTGACACGTATCGTGGGAAGCACGGACCGCTTTCCACAGGCCCTTCTTTACCTGGGCCGCGCCTATCACGCCATCGGCGACTATTCACGCGCCGCGCAGGCGTTGAACTTCTACCTCCGCGGCAGGCCTGACTCCGTGCCGGGAAATTTCTTCCTCGGGCGCGCGTACATCGCACTGGAAGCGTATCCTGCCGCGGTCCGCCACCTGAGACGCGCCGTCGAGGGCGACGCCGGCTTTGCCCCCGCCTATGGACTCCTCGGGCTCGCATGTCTGAAGGCGCGAAGACCCGACAAGGCCATCTGGTGGTTCGCAAAGTCACTCGCCATCGATCCACAGAACAAGCGTCTGCAGGTCGGCTACCTCAATACCGCCCTGGTGCTGGCCATACGGCTCTTCTACCGTGGAGAGCTGATCGATGCCGCCCGACTCTTCACCGAAGTGCTCGAGCAGAGACGCGCCAGCATCCTCCCCCACTTGTACCTGGCGACGATTTACCGGGAACTTGGCAGGGACAATCTCGCCCTGTACCACATGGACGCCGCTTCTCAGATCTCGCCGCAGGATCCGTTCCTGCATCTGCAGAAAGCCGTGATCCTGCTCGCACAGGGCGAGAAAGCTTCGGCGGCCGAAGAGATCCGCATCGGGACGCAGCTCCTCAAGAGCGCCGGCAGTCCGGGAGGATCGCCCGAAGACATCCTCAGGTTCATCACCATCAACCTGTTCAAGGAGAAGCGCTACCGGGAGACCGTGTACTACGGCACAAAGCTTCTCAAGGGCGCATACGACGACCCCCAGCTGCACGCGATTGTCGCCGAGGCCTACCGCAACATGGGCGAGCTTCTGAAGGCGAAGAATCACTATACGCGGGCCATCGAGAAGGATCGCGCGTCCCGAGAGCTCCGGTACGGCCTGCTGGCAGTCCTTTGGGAAAGACGGGAGTTCGAACCTCTCCTGTCCGAAGCGGCGCGTATCCTGCAGGCTGACCGGGCCGACGGCCCCGGACGGTATTTCCACAGCCTGGCGCTTTCGCGCACGGGCGCGGCAATCGAGCAGGTGCTCGCCGAGCTTCAACAGCAGGTGAAAGCCCGAGGTCCGGACCCCGTGCTCATGGCGGAGCTCGGGGCTGCGTATGTGCGCGCCGGTCTTCCCGAGCTCGCGGAAGGCTGGTACGTGAGGGTCTTGAAAGTCGCTCCGCCGGACGCGGAGGTCCTCCTGTCCCTCGCCGGAGTGTACAAATCCCTCGGCAGGCAGGATAGGCGGGGAGAGACATACCGTGCGTACCTCGAGATCCATCCGGAAGACCGCAAGGCGCGCCGCCAGCTCGTGCGCATACTTCTGGAGCTGGACTCCTTTGCCGATGCCGCCGAGCAGATTGCCATGCTGCTCCCGCTGGAACCGAACAATGTCAAGCTCAAATCGACCCTTGCCGTCTGCTACCGCCGCACGGGCAGATTCCCGGAGGCGCTCGTGCTTCTCAAGGACCTTCTCGGAGAGTCTCCGGACTCGCAGGAGCTCATCAAGGCCGCGGTCTTCTGCCTGGACAAGATGGGGGCACGCGCCGTGGGGGTGCGGGCGCTGGAAAGCTTCATGAAGCAGCACGGGGAGAACCTTTCGCTGATCCTCATGCTCGGAGTGCTCCAGTACCAGGCGAGCTCTCTCTCGAAGGCCGCTGAAACCTTCCGCAAGGCACTATCGCTGTCCCCGAAGGACTGGCGTGCCAATCGAAACCTGGGCATGGTCTACAGGAAAATGGGCAACGATGTATTCGCGGACAAGTTCCTGGCAAAGGCCGCCGAGTACCGCGCCGCGGTGGAGGCGGCCGTGTCCGAGGCGCCCTGAAGGCGTGGAGCGCGGGGCCGTTCGGCTGCCGAAAAAAAACGGCCGGGTCTTTGTTCCCCGGCCGTCTTCTCGAAAGCTATGAACGATTCTAGGCGCCGGCCTTCTCCAGGTTGATCTGGGCAATTGCCAGCTTGGAAAGAGGTACCTGATAGGGAGAGCAGGACACATAGTCCAGTCCGGCTTCCATGCAGAAGCGGATGTTGTCCGGGATTGCTCCATGCTCCCCGCACAGTCCCACCTCGAGATCCGGCCGGGTCATCTTGCCTCTCTTCACGGCCATTGCAATCAGCTCCTTCACCTGCGGATTCAGGTACTGGAAGGGATTGCCTTCCAGAAGGTCGAACTGGGTGTAGTCCGGCATGAAAGTGTTGAAATCATCCCGCGAGAGACCAATGGTCGTCTGGGTGAGATCGTTGGTGCCGAATGAGAAGAACTGGGCGTAGTGTGCAAGCTGGTCCGCGCCGAGCGCGGCGGCAGGCAGCTCCACCATGGTGCCGATCTTGTAGGGAGCAGCTTTTGCCTTGAAAGACGCCCTGACATCGCGTTCGACGTCCGATAGCCCGCGGATCTGTTTTCCCTCGATCTTCTTCCCATAGATGATGAGCTTCAGCTCATTCTCGTTCATGATGATCGGGATCATGATCTCGGGCTCCACGCGCACCCCTTCCTTCTTCAGGGTGTAGACGGCCTCGAAGATCGCACGGACCTGCATCTCATAGATCTCGGGATAGGAGACGGCGATGCGGCAGCCGCGATGCCCCAGCATCGGGTTGAACTCGTGCATCGATTCGCTGCGCAGCCTCACGTCCTTCTCCGTCAGCCTCTTGGCGCCCTTTTTCCCCGCGTTGAGATAGCGCATGAAGCGCTCCAGCTCCTGGTCGTTGTGAGGCAGGAATTCGTGCAGGGGGGCGTCGAGCAGCCGGATGATCACCGGATAGCCTTCCATGATCTTCAGCAGCTTGTAGAAGTCGGCTTTCTGCATGGGGAGAAGCTTGGCGAGGGCTCTCTTGCGCTCTTCCGACGAGTCGGAAAGAACCATCTCGCGGAACACGTTGATCCGTTTCTCATCGAAGAACATGTGCTCCGTGCGGACGAGCCCGATTCCTTTCGCGCCGAACTTGCGCGCAAGAGCGGCGTCCCGCGGTTTGTCCGCGTTCGCCCGCACGTGGAAATCCGGCACGTACTTCTCCACCAGGGCGAGGAACTCGAGCATGCCCGACTCCTCGGGATCCGGTTCGATGAGCTCCGCCTTGCCGATGTACATCGACGGGGCGCCGTAGAATGGCACATTGAGGGTGATGTAGTCCCCTTCCTTGATGACATAGCTGCCCACCGTGGCACGGTTGCCCTTGATCTTCATGTCGGGCTTCACGAGGGACACCTTGCCGTACTGCCGCGCAACAACCGATGCGTGGGCAGAATAGCCGCCCTCCGTGGAAAGGACGCCGGTGGCGACCTCGATTGCCTTCACGTCCTCCGCAAACGACGAAACCAGGCACAGGATCAGCTTCGTGTCCAGGCCCTTCTGCTGCGCGAGCTTGTGCGCCTCGAGAAGCCCGTCCGTCGTGAAGTACACTCTGCCGATGGCGGCGCCGGGCGCCCCCGTGATGCCGCCGGTAAGGACCGGCATGCCCTTGACAGTCGCGAAATCGATGATGGGATGGAGGATCTCGTTGAGCTGGCCCGGCTTGATCTGTTTGACCACGTAGCGGTCATCCACGACCTTCCGCGAGTAGAGATCCAGAAGAAGCCGGATGTCCGCCTGGGTCGACTTGGTCATCACGGAGCGCTGGTCGATCAGCCAGAGGCGCTTGTTCTCCACGGTGAATCGAATGGAGCGGATTTCCTTGAAGTGGTCTTCCACCTTGTGCGCGATCTTTTCGAGCTCCGCGTGGTAGTTCTTCGAGAAATTGGCGATGTTGGAACCGCTCGTGCCGATGGCATTGAACTTGTTCTGGTAGTATTCGCCCTGGATTTCCTTGTCTCCGGTGACGATGTTGCGGGTGTAGAACTGACCGTTGGATGAATCCTTCCCGTAGTTTCCGTACACCATGGGCTGAATCAACAGCGCCGTGTCTTCCTGGTTCTGATCGGTGATGGCCAGGAGGTGGCTGATCCGCGTGAGGGCAATCTCGAGCTGATCGAAGGGATCCATGAAGTAGCCCTTGGGAAGCATTGCCTTGTAGCGCTCGATGCTCGCCTTGCGCTTCTTTGCGTCCATCTCCGAGCTGAGCTCCACGTCGAGCTCCTTGATGGCCTGCTTCAGGGATTTGGCCTCCTTCTCCTTGTTTTCCAGCTCCGCGATGGCCATCTCGATTTCCAGGCTGCCGCGCGTCAGGAATTGAAGCTCGTGCCAGCCGAAGTTTTCCCCGACGAACCGGTTGAATCCGGGGAGCGTTTTGTCGGTGAGGCCGAAATTGTGCATTGTCGGGTACGATGCGATCACGAGGTTCGGGCTGACGACGATCTTCACGAGCATCGGATTTTCCGCGTCGCCGAAGGCCTTGCCGGTGAGCTTTGCCAGCCGATCGAACCAGGGGCGGAGCGCGCCCCAGATGTCGAAATCCTCAAGATGCGCCGCCACATCGGCGTCGATGATGAACCCGGGAAGTATGGGGAGGTCGAGGTCGGCGAGCTCCATGGCCAGACGTCCCCGAATGCCGATCCTCTCCAGGATCGGTGGTTTCACGTTCGCTTCGCCCTGGTCAAAGAAGTGGATGTTCTTCTTCATTCTTGTCCTTCCCTTTCAAATATCAGAACAGGTTCAGGATCGCGCCGACTTGCGCCTTGAGGAAAGCCTCGAACATGTGGCTGGCGCCCTGCCGGAGATAACGCTGGAGCTTGGCCACGTCACGGATGTCGTCTCCCGCCACGGCGATCATGATTGCGCTCCCGTGCTTCACCTTCCCCCATTTGAAGAGGGTGTTGATGTCGTGGATGCGCTCTCCCTCGTAGAATACGTACACGTCGAGGCCCGGGTACTTGGTCGTATAGCTCTGGATGATCTTCTTCCACGCCTCCACGTTGCCGTTGTGGAAAAGCTCGTTCGTCACGGGAATGGAGTACATGGGAGTCATCTTCTTCGGGGCGCCGGAAGGAGCCGCGGCCGCCGGAGCGGCCGCGGGCGCCTGTGCGACCGGGGCTTGCGGGAACGCGGCACCGGAGGCTGGCACAGCCGCGGCGGCAAGCGCCAGGTCCGCTGCCGCTGCAGCGCGGGAAGGGCGTTCCTTTGCGGCCTTTCGGGCTCCCCTCGCGGGTGCGGGAGCAGGAGGGGGTGCCGGCTGCTTCTTCTGGACGAACTTGCCCTTTGTCAGCGCGGCAGGCGTCTTGAGCCTGGCCCCCTCGATGAGCGCGATGAAGAGTGATATCCCATCCTGGTATTTCTTGTCGCCGTCTGTTTCACCAAAGGCGCCGGCAAAGACCGTTACCAGCTCGTTTTTCTTCAGGATCCTCACGCCGTCCCAGTGCGAGCGGTTCTTGGGGTTCACCACCACCATGCCGAGCTCGGGATGGGAGTAGGCGACTACCATGTCGATGGCGCGCCAGGTCGCCACCGTCGCGGTGAGGGCGTCGAAGTCCTCGAAGTTCTCCGCGAGGTTGTGGGATCGGCACGCGTAATGATACTTGTCCACCAGGAGTGCGTTCAGCGTGGGAGGCACCTGCCTCGGCTCGATCGTTTTGTCGGCAAGGCACTCGCTCAGCGTGTCCGCCAGGTTGCGCCTGCGCTCGAACTCCCCGATGACCTGTGAAATGAACTTGAAGTGCTTGAGCGAGCGGTTGAAACCTTCCCGCGTGCTGAGCTCTTCAAATGCATGGAGTTGTTCCGCCATCTGTCTTTCCCCTTTGACCGTAAATGAAAATGGTGACCCCCGGGAGGGTCACCATTTGATTCCCCGATTTCTTCAGATTTCTCTCAGCCCGACGTCACCGCCCTTGCGGGGACGACCTCTTGCTGCCTTGGCCGGCCGGCCGCGGCGTCGCGGTGCCACATCGACGACTCCCTGTCCCGCCGCCTTGGACGACTTGGCGTCCGCTCCGGGAACGTTGAGCATGTCGAGGTATTCGGACTTCGTGGTCTGCGGGGCTGCGGTCTCATCCGGGGTTGCCGCGAACGACTGCGCGATGTCCGCGCGGACGGTCGAGCGGCGGCGCGAGAACGAGGCGAATGCCGCGTCCTGGAACCCTTTCGACACCCCGTAGAGGAACTCATTGAGGACGTTCGCCATGCCGTCCAGCGTGGCTTTCTTCCTCTTGATGGAAGTGATATTCACGTCCAGCAGGAGGCCCGGCTGGATGTGGTACGGATTGATCAGGTACTCGAAGGCGAGGAACTGCTTCTCGAGGAACGAAAGGCGCTCCTCCATGACGCGGCGCTGGATCGGGTAGCGGTAGCCGTAGAGCTTCTGCAGCTTGTCCCGCATCATGATGATCCGCCGCTTGATCTCGTCCTTCTCCGCGATATAGGTGCGGTTCATGCGCTCCACGTCCGTGTCGCCCGAGCGGACAAACGTCACCTCGCTCCATGACTTCTCGATGTCCTCGTACAGCGGGTCCCCTGTCTTCGCCTTGATTCTCCGCTTGATCTTTCCCTTGAGTCTCTTGGCAAGGTCATTGAAATCGACCACGCCCTTCAGGAACTTCGAGTCTTCGTACACCATTTCCAGCACGTCCCAGAGGTGCTGGATCTCGATCTCGAAAGTCTTGGCCTGTACGTCGTAGGACTTGCGCTCCTCGAGGAGCTGCGCCTGATCGTAGTATTTCAGACGGATTGCATAGCGCTCGTCCGGCAGGTGGTCAAAGTCGGTGTCCTCGTACTCGCGCAGGACCAGCTCGCGGGCATTCTTGAGGTTCTCCACGTGCTGGTAGCCCATCTTGGAGGTATCCAGGATCGAGGTGATCGAGTTGATTGCCGTGTTGAATCCGCGGTTCCTGATGTTCTCGATGTCGATGATTCTCTTCAGATTCTCGCGGATGTTCACCGGGTCGTACTCTTCAGGATCGATCTCTGCCCGGAGGCCTTCGACCTTGTCCATCAGGCTCTTTGCGAAGTAGGAATACCGCTGGGACTTCGGGTCATCCTTCTCGTCGGAAGTGAACTTCTCCACCCTCTTCATCTTCTCGAAGAGGATTTCGCCGTCACTCAGCTCTTCCCTTCCCTCGTCGATGACCTGGTCCTTGAGCTTCTCGATCTCCTTGTCAATGAGGTCCGTGATGTTCTTGGAGATCATGTCCTTGATCAGGAACTCGACCGTAACCTGATAGTGGAAGATGGGGCTGATGAGCTCCGAGTCGAGGATATTGACGGAGAGCTTCACATCCGTGACCGTCTTGGGCTTGTTGGGGTTGTCCTTGAACGAGCACTTCACGATCGAATACGCGTTTTCTCCGCGAATGAACGCACCGACGTCCGTCTTCTGCCGCAGCAGGGAGTTGGTGAGGTTCTCAAGGTCGTTCACGCCCCTCTGAATATGGCCCTGCAAGTGGCCGTACATGTTGACGATTGATTTCTCGATTTCGCCCGTATTGAACTTGTCAATGCCGCCGACCTGGTCCAGAAGCGCCGCGATCTCCTTGGGAGTGTAGCGCGCGAGAGACTTCATCTCTTCCTTGTCTATGAAGTTCCTCACCTTCTTCACCATTTCGTCTTCCGACGTGACGATGAAGCGGTTCATCATGTTCTGGTAGTTCTGGTTGAAGTAGTTGTATAGCTTCTCCTTGATGCCGCCCATGATGTCGAGTTTTTCAGCGACCTCCTTGGGCAACTTGGAGGTAATGTGATTCATCACTTTGTCTACTTCTTCGCTCATCAGGAGGTCAACCTCGGCCTGCTGATCACGGAACTCCTGGGCTAGCGAGTTTCGCGACCCGACCGCGCTCGGCTTTTCCGGGTGGAACACATTCGGGCTTTTCGGAAGGTCAATGGCAGCCATAGAAGTCTCCTTTTCTCAGTTTGTTCAAACCTAGTAAACCATAAAAGACTATCTCTGTAAAGCACATTTTTTTTCTCTCTTCCATTTTACCCACATTTGGTGCATCCTACAAGTACTTTATTCCAAAAGGGGGGCCTTATGGGAGCCTGGAAACGCTTTCTAGCCGCTCTTGCGCTGTGTGCCGTCCTGGCGTCGCCCGTTGTCGCGGACGTCAGGAAGGACAACATCGACGTGATCATCGCCCTGGACAAGTCCCTCTCCATGGAGAACAAGATAGGCGGTGTCAGGGAGTGGGTCAACTCCTCGATAATCGATCAACTCCTGATCCCGGGGGATACTCTCGTCGTCGTGGCGTTCTACGGGAAAGCAGACGTCATCATTTCCCATACAGTCAAGGATAATGCCGATAAGAAGGCCCTTCAAGCCATCATCTCGAAGATTAGAGGGAATGGACGTTTTACCGATATTGGCAATGCGCTCGATGTCGTGCGGGCACAAGTGACTGACCGACAGAGCGATGGGCGGGAGAAGTACATTCTTCTCCTCACGGATGGGATACAGGAAGCGCCTCCATCGAGCAAGTACTACACCAAGGACGGCAAGTTCAACCACGAGTTCCTCGCCAATACAAAGACGATCCAGGAGAAGGGCTGGAAGATCATGATCCTGGGAATCGGCACTGACACTGCGGCAAAGGACCTCGCCCACGAGTTGAAGGGCACGTACAACGAAGTCACCGAGAGCGCGACAGCAGGCTCACTGGCGGAGACAACCGGAGCCTTCTTCGGCACCATCACCGCGGAAGGCGGTGTGCGTGTCGGCGGCGTATCCGCCGACGGCTCGAGCAAGCTCGCCCTCACGCTCAAGGCGTCCGGGCTGACGAATGACGCGAGCATTACGCTGGACTCCGTCACGGCCCGGATCGGAAACCGCGAGATCCCCAATGTCCTTCCCGCCCCTTTCAAATTCGGCGTCAAAAAGGAGGGGCCCACGCATGTCAGCGTGCCATTGCGATTCCCCACGGATCTGCCGCAGGGCCCTGCCACCGGTGCGCTTACCTTCTCCTTCGGCTCGGGAGCCGCCTTCTCCCCTGCAGAGGCAAATGTCTCGTTCGTCGTGAACAACTGGCTGCAGAACAATCTCATTCTCCTCATCTGCGCGGCGGTCATCGTTCTTCTTCTCGTGGCGTTCCTGGTCATGGTGGTCTGGCGCCTGACGCGGGGAAAGCCTCTTCAGTTCGCTTTGACAATCGACGGGGAGACCGTGGGCGAAGATCCCGTTTCCCTGTCTGCAGGCCATGAGATGTATCTCAACGAAAACGCCGGCGTGTTCTCCCTCGTCGCCCACAGAAACGCCAAGTCTCTGGCCCGGTTCACCGTCAAGGACGCCAAGCTTCTTCTCGGTGTGCTCAAAGAGGATCGATTCCCCAAGCTGAAGGAGGTGCCGCCCGACGCGCGAGGACATACATTCGTCGTCCGCTCGGAGAAAGGCGGAAACCTGTCGTTGAAGGTCCAGTCGAAGGAAAGGACGAAGTAGACTGAGCGCGATCGCGGCCTTCCTCTTCGATATCGGGCCCGTCCAGAAGCTCCCGGGCTTTGGAGACGATTATCATTTCTCCCTCCTGCCCTTCTGGGGAAATCATTGCCTCGTTGATTTCATGCTCGCCAACTTCGGGCTTTCCCGGGATGTCGATGTGACGATCGTGCTGGACGAGTCAGCCCGCGCCACCTCTCTCGCACTCTCGACACGATGGAAGAAGCAGATGGCGAGGGTACACCTGCTCGAGGGCGGTCTCGAGGAGCTGGTCCGGCTCATGGATGCCAGCGGCGCGGAGCAGATCGTGCTTGCCTCTCTCTCTTCCGTGTGCATCCTCGAGCCGGCTGCGCTTCTCGCCACTGCTGCGGACGCCTCTGCACAACTGGTCAAGATCTCCATCAGGCGCACGCCGATCGAGATGTACTGCGGGGGACGCGCCCACCTTCGCAGGATTCTCCTCGAGGCCGCTGCGCGCGCGCCCGGAAAGAGAAAACTGCGGGAATGCCTTTTCGAACAGGCGCTGCACTCCCGCATCGACCTCATCGAGGATCTGCCGGGGGAGCTGCTTTTCCAGAACGACCTGATGGACTATTACACCAACAATCTCTGGGTCATCTCCCATTGCGGAGACGAGCGTTTCCAGGGCGTGCTCGCCCGGCTGCCCGCTCTCGCCGACAAGGGCGCCGAGTCCCATGTCACGGAGAAGGGCTCGATAAGAAACTCCTGGCTCGCTTCCGGTGTCGAGGTCGAAGGCTCCGTCGAAGATTCCTTCATCTTCCCCAATGTCGTGATCAAGAGGAACGCGCTCATCTCCCGTTCCGTCGTGCTGAACGGCAATAGAATCGGCGCCGGCGCGGAAATTCGCAACGCCTTGATTCTCCCCTTTACCGCCGATGTTCCGCGCTCCGCTTCCAACATCGGAGACAATTGTGCGATAGGCGCCAAGACCTCCACCATGAAGAACGGCGATTTCCCCGGGCAAATCAGGGACGGGATCAGCGTCATCGGCACGAATGTGGACCTTCCCAATGGCTTCCGGGCCGAAGCCGCGACCTATGTGGCCCCCGGCGTGCCCTCATCGGTCCTGCGCAGGGCGAAGATCCTTCGCAGGGGCAGCAGCGCTTTTGTTGACGACGCGGTCCCTGGTCCGCGACGCGTGGTGGAGGCAGGGAACGCGCGGTGAACGCCTTTCAGGGTGCCATCGATTTTCTCACCCGCACACAGCGCTTCATCATCACCTCCCATGAGACGCCGGATGCGGATGCCATCGGCAGCGAGTGCGCCATAGTGAGGGCCCTGCGGGGCCTGGGCAAGAAGGCGATCATCCTGAACGCGGATCCGATTCCTCGCAAGCTCACCTTTCTTGATCCCGACAAGCTCATCCAGGTTCTCGAGCGTGAGGATCAGCTCCCGGCGGACCTGGGGGAGTTCTCTTTGCTTATGCTGGACACAAACGACGCGCAGAATATCGGGCAGATCGCCTCCCTGGTGCTTCCCCGGGTGCGGGAGCATTTCATCATCGACCACCACGAGCAGGAAGAGGATCTGCTGGCGGGCAACTTCATCCAGAAAAGCGCTTCTTCCACCGCTGAGATAATCTACCAGCTCCTGCGCGAGATGAACGTCACCATCGACCTGGCAATGGCGCAGGCCCTGTTCACGGGCATCGTCTATGATACCGGCTCGTTCATCTATCCCAAGACCACGGCGCTCACGTTTGAGATTGCGCGGGACCTTGTGGCCAAAGGGGTCCGTCCGAATGTCGTGTACTCGAAGCTCTACGAGAGCAACTCCATCTCGGCTCTCATTCTGCAGACGCGCGTGCTCGCCACGCTGGAGCTGTTTTTCTCCAATCACGTTTCCCTCTTGACAATGACGCGCGAGATGGTCGTAGATTCAGGAGCCAACTACGAAGAGGCCGACCAGCTCATCAACATTCCGCTGAGGAGTGAGGATATTCGGGTTTCGGTATTCTTCAAGCAGAACCCCGCGGGATTGCTTCGCTGCTCGCTCCGCTCCAAGGCGAACATCAACGTCGCGGAAATAGCCCAATCCTTCGGGGGAGGCGGCCATCGAACAGCAGCAGGATTCAAGTGCCATGAGAGCATGGAGAAGACGAGGCAGATCGTGCTCGAAAAACTGAGTAAGCTTTTCCCATGACCGATTTCCCCCTGCCGTTCCGCGTCGCCGCGCTTGCGGCCGCGGCCCTTTTCATCCTCGGCTCCTGCCAGCGCGCCCCCGTCCCTCCCGGAGGGGTGCGCATCGTCCCCCAGCCGCCCGGCGCGTCCGCCGCCGCGGCCCCGGCTCCGGCCGCGGCGGACGCGCGATTTGACCCGAATGCGCTGCGTCCCCGCATTGTCGTCGATCCAGGTGACTCGGTGCTGCAGGTCGTGAATGCGAATCTCGATCAGACTCCCTACGGAAAGCAGGTCATCGCGGTCAAGCGCACCGGCGAGGTGGACTCCCCGATCAGGATCATCGTGGCCGATGCCGATCCCGCGCGGGGTACCTACTATTACCAGAGCTGGGAGTCGCCGACAAACGCCACCGACACCCGCTTCTTTTCCCTCTCCGTGAAGGACCTTATCGGGGACCACGTCATGGAGATCGTGGCCAGCGGCATGAACAGCGTGGGCAAGCTCACGATCGACGTTTTCCGGCCCGTCACCTCGGCGCCGGGCAAGGAGCTCACGTACAAGGCCATCTGCCAGCTCGTTGCGGATGAGATTTCCATCGAAGAGGCCGATCGGGCGGAGAGCTACTCGACCGACCCGAAGCCCGGGCCGAGCTTCCCGGTTGTGGCGTACCTGCGGGATCCGGACTCCCAGAACGCAAGGGACCTCGTAAGGATCCGCTACACGTGGAACCCAGCCGAAGGACGCTACGTGCCCGGCTCTCCCGAGAAGATCCCCGGTGAGAAGGTCCAGCAGGCGCAGGTGGAGACTCTCTATAACAGCAGCGGTGAGGATGTCTTCGAGCAATTCATTGCCCGGGTCCTGGGTCCAGCTCCAGCCCGCAAAAAACGGGAAGGGTCCCGATGCAATAGCTTCCATCATCAACTTCGATCCTCGCGGAAGAAAGATCGCCCTCTCGTCGGGAAACACGCAGGAGGTCTACCTGTGGCGGCAGTCCGTCCGCACGATCTACAATTCTCTTCGCGCAATAGGCGAAAACGAGACAGTTCTCGATATCCATCTCGAGAGCCGATTCAATATCACCGTCGACTCGGTGAACAGCCTCATGGTCAGCATCAGCGGCAGAGATTCGGAAGAATCGCGGCCGGTGCGATACACCAAGGTGACCGAAGATATCCAGGCGAATCTGATCGGGCGCCCGGATACGCAGGTCGTGATTGCGCCGCTGACCCTGAGCGGATACTACGCGGGGGACGACGGTCTCGCCATGGATTTCGCCGGATCCGGGCTGACCTGGACCTCAAAGGGCCAGCGTCGGGCGGGAAGCTTCGTCCTCTTTTCTCTCGGACCGCGGACTATTCTCAGCACGAGAGTGATCGGTCCACGAGGCACCCCCGACCAGATCTCATCATGGCTCGTGGATTTTCACGAGAGGAAAGACTCCCTGCACGTCGTGCGGACACTGGGCCTTTCTCCCGTGCTGCTGACGGTAAAAGGGTATGAAGAGGCAAAAGGGGATGCGCTCGTTCTCGAACAGATCCAGGAATTGAAGAAGAAATAGCGGCGCTATTTTTCCGTCACCAGGATTCCGCTGAACCCCTCCTGGAGCAGCTTTGAAAGAAGCGCGCGGGCCTGAGCCGCGTCCAGCCCGACACCGACGAAGACCCGGTAGTGTTCCTTGCCCTGCAGCGTTTCCGTCCTCTGGATCGGGGAAAAACCACGCTTCGACAGCTCCGTGAACAGGTCGTCAGCGTTTTCCTTCACTTGAAACGAACCGGCCTGCACCGCTGCTTTGCCGGGCTCCGCCGTCTGGGGCACGGGTGAAGACCGGCCGGGCGCTTCCCCTGCCACAAAATCATCAGGGCTCGGCATGAGAACCACCGGCGCTCCCCCGGGGCGTGCGACAAGAGCCGTCTCAGGGGCGCCGGGAAAGGCCGCCGAGAGACGGGCCCGCACGTCTGCCAGTCCCTTCTGATCCTCGGCGGCCCTCGCCCGCACGTACATGACCCAGAGCGCCTTGAGTGCGATGTCGGGGTCCCCGGACGACCCGGCAAGATTCACGAGGGCGGATTCAGCGGAATCCGTGTTCCCTGCTTCGATCTCGGCGAGAACCTGCAGCAGGGTCTCTGCGGCCCCGGCCCGGCCCTTGAGCCCGGCGAGACACTTCGCCATGGCATCGGTTTCATGCATTTGAAGAGAAAGAAGAAACGCGGAAACCAGGGTCGTGTCGGCCGCTCCTTCGGCGTAGGCGCTGAGATAGGCGTCGCGCGCTTCCCCGGTCATTCCCCCGATTTCGAAAAGCCGGGCTATTGCGGTGAACTGGTCCGCTGCACCGGGCAGGCCGCGTCCGGTCTTGAGAAATCCGAGTGACGCGTCGCGCAATGCGACGTAGTCATTCTCGAGCCTGAAGTAGGAAGAAAAAACGCGCGCGGAACCAGGAGCCCCGGCGTTGGTCTGGAGCCAGGCCGCGTACAGCCGCGCGGCCCCCTCTGCGTCACCCGCCTTTTCGCGTTGCTGCGCGCGGGGAATCAGCGGGTCTGCTTCGAGCGCCGCCGAGACAAGAAGCAGAAATACAATGAGAAACGGCAACCCGCCAGGGCTTTTCATATGTCGCGGGATCATGCGCGCTTCCTCAGGACCTTGATCGCAGCCCTCGAAAGAATTTGACAAGCGAGTATATTCCGCCACCAAGAAAGACAAGACCGGCTGCCCCAATTAGCCATGGAAGTGGGCCGCCAAAAATGCCAGTAAGCAGTATTGCGCCGCCTGACAACAGCAGTGACGATTCCCGCCGTCCTGTCAGACCGGGATCGGCTGAGGGCAAGGCCGCCGATCGCAAGAACCGCGCCGACTGCTATGCCGAACCAGCCCCAATGGGCAAGGAGGCTCGCAAGCACGAGAAGCGTTCCCCCTCCGGCGACAGCTCCGACACCTTTCACGCCCTGCTTCGTGAGTTCGCTCCTGGGCACTATGTCACTCATATACATCCTCCATCTGGTACACAATGTACTGGGCGGCGCGTAAAAGTGTCCAGAGATCCAGTTCCGCCTCGAGTTGACATTGGCAGCATAAACCCTCTAGAGTATCGGCATGCGTCCCCTGACGAAGCGGATCGCGCTCCTCGTCTCGTTGTTCTCGCTCGTCATTGGTTTGTTTCTGCTGGGGTATAATCTCCATTTCATCTCCGAGGAAGCGCGCTCCACTGCGCTCAATCTCTGGCCCATCCTCCTGGTGATTGCCGGCATCATGCTCGTGTTCGACTCGACCAAGAAACGCGTTTCCGCTCACGCTTCGGACGTGAGGATCATGCAGTTTCCGATCCCGATGCCCCCCGGAGCCACGGAGCTTGCCTTCCGCGTGCATTTCTCCTATGGCAGACTCGTCGTCGGGCGCTCGTCCGGAGCCCCCTGCCTGGTCACGGAGCAGGTGGGATCGGGCGCTTCACCTGCAATCACCCAGGCGATGATGGGTGACAGACCTGAAATCTCGATCGCGATCAGCCAGCCCATCTTCCCCTCGCATTTTCAGCTCAGGAACACATGGCGCCTGAACCTGCCGCACGGAATGACTCTGCGGCTGGCGCTGCAGCTGCATGAGGCTGATCTCCGCATGGACCTGCGCGGGCTGGAGGTGGAGTCTCTGGATCTGCGCACGGACTCCGGCGCACAGGAAGTCCTTCTGGGCCGGCCGCGGAAAAAGCTCTCGGGACAGATCTATTCATCGGGAAGCGATCTCTCTCTCGTGCTCCCCTCTCACGTGTTCGCATGGGTGCGTCTCCTGAACCCTTTCTGCAGGGTCGACTACCCCCAGGGGGACCTGGAAAAGAGGGAGGATGGCTCGCTCGTCACTCCCACTGCCGGTGATGCCCAGGGAACCGTGGAAATTGCGGTGGACGGTCCCATCCATAATCTCGTGCTCGACGTCGAAGACGCCGTCATCGACGGCGGAGCCGGCGCGGCAACTTGATGAAGTGATCACGGCGTGCTACGATTCCCATACACCGGGAGAAGAATAGTGAAACGACCCTGCAGTCTCGTGTGCGCGATCGTGGTTCTTTTTGCATGCGCCGCCGCGCCCCTCTTCGCCGCCGGGGATTCCGGTAACACGCCGTCCCAGTATACGCTCGGCGATCAGACGATGTCGATCAATGCGGGATTGTTCATCCCCCTTTTCCTGCTGCCCACCGGTACAGTGCTGCTCGCGGGAAGTCCCCCGCAGCTCTCGCTCGGTGGAGTCGGATCGCTGTCCTGGGCCGCGTACGTGGCCCCCCAGATACGAATCGGCGCTGAAATCGGAGGGTCATTCTGCTTCTCCCCCAACATGAACGCCCTTCTCATGCTGCCTGTCATTGCCAAGGCCTCGTACGTGTTCACCGTCTACCCGTTCGAGATTCCCGTTACTCTCGGCGTGGGCATGAATATCATTTCGTACGTCGATCAGCATTACTTCGATCTTCTGATCAAGCCGGGGGCCGCCCTGTACTATATATTTAATTCATCATGGTCATTCGGGCTGAATGTCAATTACTGGATCGACATGCAGTTCTCTTCCGCGCCGGGCATGTCGCGCACGGGGAACTTCCTGGAGACATCGCTCTCGGCGCTCTACCATTACTAGGGGACACGAAATGAAGCTACGGTCCGCTCTTCCGCTTTCCGCCGCGCTCACATTGATTGGAGCCCTCTTCGCATGCACCGCGAACGGGGGATCGATCTACGCCACGATCGAGACAGAGCAAAAGGTGGTCACCTCGACACTCGAGCAGACGATTACCGTTCTCGATATCGTCAAGGTCGCGTCTGCCCCGCTGCCGTATTTCGTGGCTGCCGGTGCGGTCTACCACGGGGCACTTCCTGATGCGGACAATGTCATCGGCTGGCCGACTGTCGGCAGGGATCCCGTTCCCGTCACACCCCCTGCCAAGGGAGCATTGTGTCTGGCGCTGACCTATTTCGACAACGGGGTCCCGCTGGAGAGGGGACTATACGGCGGGTTCTTCGCGGATGGGCCTGGCATGGGGTTGTACAAGGCGGATCCCGTGAGCCCGAGTTTTGCCACACCCATTGCAGCCATGTCAGGAAAACAGATTACCCATCTCTACTCTGACACTCACCAATCTCTTCGCGGTCGTCGCGACGCCGGGCAACAGCGGTTTTACGTACAGTCTCGAGTTCTCGACTGACGGCACCAATTTCAATCCGGCAACGACCCCTGACGGCGGTTCCCCTGGCAGGCCTTCCAAGAATAACAGGGGTCGCCTTTTTCAAGGGCAACTACTACGTGACTTCCGGCACGACTTTGTACGCCGGCCCCACTCCCACTTCACTGAGCCCGGTCGCCAGCATTCCAAACGGCGGCACCGACGTGCTTGAAGGTCTGACCGCGGACACGACCTACCTCTTCGTGCCGTCCAATAACGGAACCGTATTCTACACCGACAGACGGCACGACGTGGTCCATCGCCGCCACCAGGGACGAGATAAACGGCCACAGGATCGTCTTTCTCACGGTCTCGACTCAGGTGGGGACGTCTGGTCCTACTTATCTCGTGGGAGCAGATGGCGCCGGCTTCTACTATCTCAACGCGGGCACCGCCGCCCTCTCCCGATTCTCCGATGTGACAGTGACAGGCCTGTATGCAGGCTCGGTGCGGCGAATCTTCGTCGATCCGCCGCAAAGCAACACCGTGTTCATGGGCGCGGCGGGCACCGGACTCTGGCGCACCAATTTTGATCCGGCAACGGGGAACGTCATCTCGACCTGGATCCACGAATAGGACAGGCCGCAGGCTCAGATTATTCCCGCGAGCTCCGGGTCCTCGTCATAGTAGTGCGCCTTTTTCTCCGCTTCGCTCAGCCCCACGAGCTCATGGCTCATGTAGTGGATCCAGAAATCGTCCTCCGGTGTCGCGAGCTCATGGAATCGGCACCAGTAGTCCGGCTGGACGGGGAGCTGCTTGGCAAGGTAGCGGCGAAGCTTGTAGTCGTGAACAGCCACCCGTACATCTTCCCGCGGGATTCCCTTGTCCATGATGATCTCCACGAGATGGTTGACCGTCCTTCCCGAATCGAAGATATCGTCGACGAGAAGGACCTTGTCCCCGCTGCGCAGGTATTCCGGGTTGTACGTCCATCCGTCCACGCGCACCCTGTCCTGCAGTCCGACGTCCCGGTAGGAGCGCGCGACGACCGCGGCGTAGAATATGGGGCGCCGGTCCTTGCGTTTCATCTTGAAGTACTCGCTCATGACGTTGCCCATCGCCGCCCCGCCGCGCAATGAAACATAGATCACGTCGGGGATGAAACCTTCCTGGTGGACCCGGTGCGCCAGCTTGATGGCATTGTTGCGCACCGTCTGGTAAGAGAGGAATTCCTTGCGCATGTGACGGGTATTCTACTCGAAAAGGGTGAGGATTTCCATGCGATCCCGCAGGATCGCGACCGTATGCTCGAAATGCGCCGAATCGTCCCCGTCAGCCGTCACGACCGTCCAGCCGTCTTCAAGGAGCTCGATGTCGCCGGTGCCGGCGTTGATCATCGGCTCGATGGCGAGCACCATTCCCTCTTTCAGGCGCGGGTTGGGTCCCGGGCCCACGTAGTTGGGCACCTGGGGGTCCTCGTGCATGGCAAACCCGGTGCCGTGGCCGCAGTACTCCCGTACGACGCCGAACGTATGACGCGCCGCGTGGTCGTACACCGCGCGCGAGATGTCGCTGATCCTGTTGCCCGGTACGGCCTGCGCAAGACCCCGCTCGAGGCATTCCTGCGTGACCTGCATCAGTTTTTCGCGCTTCTTCGATGTTGCTCCCACGGCGAGAGTGATCGCCGCATCGGAGAAATATCCGTTGAGGTCGACGCCGAGATCGATGCTGACAATGTCTCCCTGCCGAAGCTTTCGTGCCCCCGGAATCCCGTGAATGACCTCGTTGTTCAAGGACACGCACAGTGAGGCCGGGTAGTTCATATACCCGAGGAAGGCCGGTTTGCCGCCGTGGCTTTCGATCCAGGAACGTGCGAAGGAATCCAGTTCGTGCGTGCTGATCCCCGGAGCAACGAGCTTCTTGAGCTCCTCCAGGGTGACGGCGAGCAGACGGCCGGATTCCCTGATACCGGCTATCTCCTTTTCATTCTTGAGACGGATCATCACGCGCCTACTTGCCCGCGTCATCCTTCTCCTTGTCCCTGGCCTTTTCCCTCTTTTTTTCCTTGATGATCGACGAAAATGCGTCCTCGGTTTCCGTGCCGAACGCTTCTTCGATTATCCGCTTGGCGTCGTCCGTCTGCCCCGACGTGATCGTGACCTTTCCCTCGGTGATGACTCCCGGCTCGACGATGAGCTTCGGCGTCATGATGTTGCCCAGCACCCTTCCGGTATGCAGGAGGCTGACTTCCTCCGCCGCGGAGATATTGCCGATAAGCGTGCCGGCAATGGTGACCCTGCGCGCCTGGATGTCCGTCTTGACCTTGCCCGTCGGCCCGACGGTAAGCTGGTCGTCCGTCCGGATGTCGCCCTGGAACTTGCCCTCGATAAGGATGGAACCGTTCACATAGAACCGGCCGTCAAAAATCGATCCTTCACCAATGACGCAGTTGTTCGTATCATTCTTGTTCGGCATTGTCTCTCCTTTTGCCGGTGCCGGTCCCTGCAGGATTACCCGCGGTTCGGGAAGAAGATATCACTGTTGTCTCCCCGCTTCAAGTTTTCTCAATAGCAGGGCGGCGCGAAGGTTCCGCGGGTTCAGATCAAGCGAGCGCAGGAAAGCCTCCCGGGCCCCGTCTTCGTCTCCGTCCAGAAGCCGCGCTGACCCGGTCAGCATCTCGATGCGGGAGAGCACGTCGAAGCGCTCCGCGGGATTTCCCCTGCGCGCGTATTCGTCCGCCGCAATGCCCAGCTCGGCAATTGCCGCTTTCCCGCTGCCGCGGCGAAGGAGAACGAGCGAGAGGTTATAGCGTGCGATTCCGTCGCCGGCAATCGCAGCCGCGCGTCGGAATGCGTCCGAGGCAGCGTCGTCGTCGCCCCGCATCGCCGCCACCATGCCCTCCGCAAGCATCAACTGCTGTCCCGGCGCGCCACCGGCAGCCGCATGCTGCTGAATGGCGATCCCGGCGCCATCCCAGTCATGAGAGGCGATCAAGGCCGATGAAAGCGCGGCGAAAATCGCCTTGTCGGAGGGGACTCGATCAAACGCCTTCCAGAGCCTGGCGCGGTACCCTTCAGGAGACAGGCCGGGCGCCTGCAGGTCGAGAAGGAAGAGCGCAACCTCCCCGTCCTCGGGATTTTCCGCGGCCAGTTTCGAAAGAATCGATATCGCATCGTCCACGTTTCCCAGCCGCGACTCGAGCTGGGCCTGCTGAAGGCGGAGCTCCCGTGACTGGGGAAAAAAAGCCAGGCCGTCCTTGAGACGGCCGCGCGCGAGCGCCATGTCTCCTCTGCCCTCTGCGTGGAAAGCCAGATTGGCATATGCGGTCCAGGTCAGTGCGGGGGCCAACGACAGGGCGCGGAGGAGCAATTTTCCTGCATCAGCCGGCCTGCCGACCTCCTGGTAGGAGTCCGCAAGGACCAAGGCAACATCCGCGCGGTCGGGCCTGTCCCTGTCCAGCCTCTTGAGCCGTTCGATTGCGCTCCTGAAATCGCCCCCGTCGTACGAGATCAACGCTGCCGGCTCATCAAAGGCCGGCTCGCCGAGTCCGGTCCCTGCAATGTCTTTTGCTCTTTCGAGATTGCCTGATTTCATTGCCAGAAGAGCCGCATCCAGTGACAGGCGCGCATCACCCGTGCGGCGAGCTGCGTCGGCGTACACCTCGGGGCTCTGGCTCTCATCAAGGGAGAGAAGGTCACGGTAGAGAGGTTCTGCTGGTTTCCACTTCCTGCCCCTTTTGAGGACTGTCTCGCCCCGAATAAGGTCGCCCGTTTCAGCGGGAAGGGAGCCGCGTGCAATCACCTTTTCCGCTTCTGCAAGGCGTCCGGCCCGCACACATGCCAGCGCGGCTGCTGCACGGATGCGCGCGCTTCCTCCAGCCGCCGAGAGCGCCATGAGCCCGAGTCGGGACATCGCACGATAGTCTCCGCTCGCGCTGCCCGCCTCGAATGCCCGCTTCAGCAGGCGGAGAAGGTCGTCCTCGCCAGCAGGCAGACTCCTTATTCCGTCGAGCAGGTCCTGCGCAGTTGAAAGCGCTCCGGCGTCGAGCGCTGCGTCCAGCGATCGGAGAGTCGACAGGAAATCGCTCTGTGGGACGGGGGGAGCGGGATTCAGGATCAGATAGAGCGCTGCTGCGGCCGCCAGAAACGCGAAAACAACGGCCACGGCGGCAATGAGCCTGCGCGGGTCCTTCATGCCCCGCTCGCGGCCAGCTTCTTTCGTACCCCGTCGAGCACTCCGTTGACAAACCGGTACGAATCAGCCGTTCCGTACGTCTTTGAAATATCCACCGCTTCGTCGATGGTGACCGTCGGCGGGATGTCGCTCTGGTGCAGGAGACAGTATACGCTCATGCGCAGAAGGGCGAGGTCGACGCGGTTGAGGCGGCTGAAGTCCCAGTTCTCCAGCTGGCTCTTTATGATTTCGTCGATCCGGGGGAGGTTCTCCAGGGCCCCTGTTATCAGAAGACGCGCGAAGGCGAGCGTTTCGGGAGACATCTTCACCGCCCGGTCTCCGTCCATCCATGAAAAGTCGAGCAGCTCCGGGACGCTCGCCCCCGACAGGTCATATCTGTAGAGCGACTGGAACGCGATGATCCTTCCCTTCCTCCGCGCGCCCATGACTCCCCGATGCGCCGCCGCCTCCCGGATCACCAGTTGATATTGTCGTCGAACACCTTTATCTCTGCCTGCTTCTTGAGATCCGCGACAAGCTCATCCAGCGCCTTCGCAATGACGTCACGCTGGCGCTGCATGGCGAGAGTGGTCTTGATGTAATCCCGCACCGGGACCTGGTTCAACGGAGGGACCTTGTCGTCAAGGGTGAGGATCTTTGCATCTGACTTGTTCACCACCTGCACGATGTGGTAGCCCTGGTTGGATTGGATGACTCCGCTCGTGTCACCCTTCTTCAGCTTGAAGACAGCGTCGAAGAAGTCGTTGCCGAATATCTGTTTCTGCTGCTGGTTGGACCGCAGGAGAGGGCCAATGTCGCCTCCCTTGTACTTCGAGGTCGTATCTTCGGAGTATTTCATGACCAGGTCCCCGAACGCCGCCCCGGCTTTGAGCTCCTTGTATATGTCCTGCGCCCGCTTCGCGGCCTTGTCCTTGTCCTCTTTGCTCGTCAGCAGGTGCGTGTCGATGAAGAGATGCCGCAGGACCACCATGTCGTCCCAGAAAAAACTCCCCTTGTTCGAATCGTAGAAGTCCTGCACATCCTGGTCGGTCACCGGCTTCACGCCTTCGATGAGGCCCTTTCTCTTTGCCAGAGTATAGTTGATCATGAGTTTTTGTTCGCGGACGCTCTTGAGATAATCTTCCCAGTTTCCGCCCGACATCTTGACGTATTGCTGCAGCTCCGCTTCCGTCATGTCCCGCCCCAGGTTGGTGGCCGCGCCGGCCTGTTTCGCCGTATTGGCCAGCTCCTGCTTGACTTCCGCGTCCGAGACGATGATTTTGTCACGCTCCGCCGCCTGCCCGATGAGAAGGGTAACCACGAGCTTGTCCAGGACGATCCTTCGTTCATCGAGGGTAAGCGCGCGCCTCGCCTGGGCTTCGAACGGCGCGAGGGCCTTCCGCAGCTGGCTGACGGAGACCGAGGCGGTTTTCGTGAGCCTGACCGTCGCGGCCGGCTTGTCAATCGCCTGTGCCCCGGCCGCCGTGGACGCGACTGCGAGAATTGTCGCGAGAATCAGGAATCTTTTCATCGTGAAATACCGCTCCTCTGTTGTGTATGTCGGGGCTGACTGCAGCGATCGTCAGTTAATAGAAGGCATCAGGAATTGTCAAGGCACACGGGGTATCCGATCCTTTCCATGAGCTTCTTCACCCCTGACAGCTTCCGATCCAATTGTAGCCCCTTTTGAAGATAATGCAAAGCTGTGTCCTGCTGTCCCAGTGATGCGTACACCTCGGCAAGCTTCTTGCAGAAGAATGCATTGTCCTTGCGGGAGAAATTCAAGCGGATCATTTCCTTCAACCGGGCAATCGCATCTGCCGCCGCGAGGCCGGGAAGCATCTTGAAACACAGCAGGGTCCGCAGGCGGTCGATCACTTCGTCGATGAAGTGATGGAAGTAAGGCTTGTCCCGCTCGTAGAAATACAGCTTGCGATACAGCTCGTATGCCTCCGCGTAACGCAGCCGGGCCTCGAATACTTCCGCCAGCAGGAAAGCGCAATCCATGTAGTCTTCCCGGGAGAGATACTTCTCCAGCTCGAATCCGCGCCCGTTCGTGAGGCTTTCATACAGCTCGACGGCTTCGTCCTGGTGGTTGGCAAGCAGATCGTGGAAAATCAGCTTCGACTGGCTCAGCGGATCATTGGTGCGCCGGCG
This sequence comes from uncultured Spirochaetota bacterium, assembly GCA_963734545.1. Taxonomy (GTDB): domain Bacteria; phylum Spirochaetota; class Spirochaetia; order SZUA-6; family Fen-1364; genus Fen-1364. The sequence continues at coordinate 665,667 of CAVTHO010000007.1, forward strand.
GAGAAACTCACGATAGTCGAAGCCCTGCACGCGCAGATAGGCCAGAAGCGCCCGATCATACTCGTCACGCTTGTCGATGTCATTCAGGACCTCGTAGGCGGTGAGGAGCAGGCGCATCTCCTCCTCGGAGCGCTGCTCAGCCTCGGGACGGACATCGGGGTGTATCTCCTTGGCCCGTCTGCGGAAGGACTTCTTTATTTCCTGGGCCGTGGAGTTCTGGGCAATTCCGAGGATTTCGTAGTAGTTGATCATCGTAGAGTGCTATGCAGATGGTAATGTCTCACTGGATCGTCTGTCAAGATGTGTGCGCCGAACTGGGTCATTCTGACCCTTGCGCACCAATTTGACCAATTCATTCGGGCGTGATAGGGTCTTTCCATGTTCGGATTTCTCATCAAGAAGGCCTTTTTCGACATGTGGGACAACCTGTTCCGCATCATCATCATGAATATTGGCTATATCGCTGTTTTTGCGATTTTTTTCCTGCTTGCGCCTCTCGTGACGTCGCTGCCTTTGCTCTTTTTCGCTGTCGTGGCTCTCGGAATAGCTGCCCTCTCCGTCTACACGGGGGCGGTAAGCCGGATGTGCGCGGACATCGCGGATTACCGTCAGCCCGGCTTTGCCGATTTTTTCCGATTCCTGAAGGAAAGCTTCCCTTCGAGCCTTCTCTACGCCCTCGTGCTCACCGCGTACACGCTGGTGGTATGGTATGCCTTCCAGTTCTACGGCGGAATGAAAAGCCTGCTGGGGCCGCTCGCCGTCGCTCTCCTGTTCTGGGTCACCGTCGCTTGTGTTTTCGCCGGGCAGTATTTTTTCCCCATTCAGTCACGGCTGGACAGGAAATTCCGGAAGATCTTTCGAAAAACATTCCTCGTCTTTTTCGACAATCCCGGCTTCTCCATCGGCCTGCTCCTCTGCGCGTTCATTATCCTGATCGTTTCATTCTTCACGGCGCTGCTGCTGCCGGGGATTACGACGCTGCTTCTCTGGTGGAACATCGCGTTCAAGCTGCGGCTGTACAAGTATGACTGGCTCGAGCAGAATCCCGGCGCCAAACGCCGGCAGGTTCCCTGGGACGCTCTCCTGGTGGAGGACAGGGAAAGAGTGGGCAAGCGCACGCTGAAAGGAATGATCTTTCCCTGGAAGGAATGAGACTCGGACCTCTTTCCGTACCTCCGTAGGGCGGCAGGCGCGCTCGCGCGCCGGGAGCCCGTGTACTCGTCGGCCCTCTTACCGCGCCCGACGCGCCTTCCGCTCCTGGCGGAGTTTGCGCGTCATTTGGCGCGGTAGACCTCCCTGTCTATGTCACATGCAGCCGCTTTCCGATCTCCTCCGCCTCGGCGGGAGAACGCAGGATATCCGAGCTCTTGATGAGCATCCCCTCCCCCTCCATGCACTTCATCAGCGCGGAAAGGGATTTGGCAGCGCCGAATGTCGCTTTCGACACGAATGCATAGGATCTCTTTCCCGCCACGGCCCCGGCCGAGGCGAGAAAAGTGCGTACCGATTCCGGGATCTTGCCGCCGAATGTGCTGATCGGCTCCGCTCCCAGGACGATGTACTGGTAGATGGTCAGCTTGACATTCGGGTCTCGCGCGCCGTCAAAGGTGTCGACCTGGTTTCCCTGGCTCCCCACGCCTCGAGCGATGGCCTGGGCGAGCCCCATGAGCTTGCTACGATTCTGTCCAGAGAAAAAGACTACCGCCACTCTCATCGCTCTTCTTCGCCTCCGTGTCCGGTTGGTTAAGCAGCTGTCGCAATATCATCCGCGTGCGGCTCACGCAGAAATAGGCTGTCAGCTCTCCTGCAGACGCCTTGCGTCTGTCCGTTGTCAGGTCCGCCACCTCCGCCTTTTCAAGCGATATCCGGGCGTATCGCACTCTTCCTCTCCTGCTCTTGGTCACCGTCATCTCGAGGTACTTTTCGTCACGCACGCGAAAAACCGGGATCTTTTCATGCACGACCATGTTGCGGATCCACCGTATCTCGTGCGCGAGCAGGAGCGTGCGGCCGTCCGTGATGATTCCCTCCGCCCGGGCCAGGTCGAGCATGTCCACGAGCTCGAGCTCCAGCAGATCATGCCGGGTCTGGAGCCATCTCTTCTCGCCCTGTCGCGCGAACTGGACCGCGCCCTTGCGATCCAGCAGGACTCCCAGGCGGTAGATGAGACCCTGCTCCAGCAGCGTCCCCGAGAGTATACATGCACTCTCGGCGAATCCGAAGTAGTAGGTCTGGTGCATCTGCGCGAGGAGGAATTTCACTCTCCCGCTGCCCGGGCTTCCGCCGATGTGAATCCGCTGATAATTGAGATGCGCCCTGCGGACGGCTGCCTCTCGCAATCTTTTTTCACCATAGCGCTGCCGCAGTGTGCTGAGGTGCCGCTCTGTACTCTCCCCGAGCATTGCGGTAGTATAGTTTTTCCGGAAAAACATGGTCAAGACAAAAGCCACACTTCTTGCGAAAGCCGCACTTCTTGCGGCCCTTGTCGTCCTTCTGGCGTGCTGCACGCAACGGCAGCAGGGCTTCCTGCTCCATCCCGAGAGCATGGCGATTCCCGTGAACACGCCGGGCCGGTTCATGTCGCTCGCGGTGGCCGGCACGAACCTGCTGGCAGTTTTTTCCGAAAAAGAGACCACCACGTTGAAATTCATGCAGCTCCCCCTCGGCGCCCGCCTGCCGGCTGAGGCCCCTGCTCCGACGATCGTGGACAAGGTCGATGTGTCACCGCCTCTCTTCCCTGCATTCGGTTCCCACGTGCTTGCCGCGCGCGGTGACGCAATCGACATCCTCTATCTGGATCGAGAAAGCGAGGACAGGTTCGTTCTGAAGCTCGCATCGAAATCGCTGGAGGCGCCGCTGTGGAATCTCGACGTCCTGGAGCCCGCAGGTGAACCACTCGCGGTGCTCCCTGCTGAAAATGGAGGCGTAACCGCATTCTGGTCGGCGGGTGGGATTCTCTCGCGCAGGCTCCCCGGTGCTTCACCTCTGTCGACATTGCGGAGCTCATTTCAACCCGCCGGGCAGGCAAGCGTCTTTGCACCTGACGGATTCACCGTGTTTGATGCTGTCTCAGGCTCCCTGATCGTGGTGCGGGGGAGCGAAGACGGCTTCATCAGCCGCGAGCTCGCGGGGGCAACTTCGGTCCATTCGTCACTCCTCGGGTCGAACGGACTGCTCGCCGTGCTGACGTGGGATGCCCTGACACGGCGCCTCTCTCTCCTGGAGCAGCAGGCGGACATGCAGAAGATCTCCCGCACCACTATTACTTTGAGCGAAGGGACGGACGCATTGGCCTTGCTGCCCGCCCCCACGCGATCGACCTACATGTTTCTCTTCGATGAGGAACGACAGATGGGCGGCATACGCGTGCAGCACCAGCTTTCGATCATCGCTCCGGGATACCTGCTGGGCGCAATCGGGGCTCGGTACAGGAAAGCCACCCTTCTCTCCGGGACAGAGCCGATAGAGGGTTTTTCCGCGGTCGAAGCGCAGGGCGCGCTCTACGTTCTCGCGCTCCAGGGGCGTCTCACGCTCCTGCGTCTCGGGCTCGGCAGATAGGCTGCGACCGCGGCCCTGCCCGCAAGGTACCGCAGCCGGCCGGCGGAATACAGCGGCCCGCGAGCGGAATACCGCAGACGGACTAGTTGACGATGACTATTTTCGATCCGAGATGTTCGTACAGGAACTTCTGCGCCCATGCATGCCATGCGCTGAAATCACCGCCCTCGCGCTCCGCTGCGGGACCGGCCGCCAGGAATGCCTGCAGCTCCGCGATTCTCTCCCGCGCGCTCTCGGGAACTGCACCGGCCTTCAAGAGAGCATCAGCGGCCCGCAGCATGCCGCAGGTCTGATCGAGAGAGATACCCCGGGTTTCGGCGAGCTTGCGCAGGGCCTCGCACACCACTGTTTCCAGCACTCCCAGCGCCTTTTGCCCTTCTCCCCTTTCCGCGAACAGGAGCGCGCGGGAAAGGAACGAGTTGAAAATGTTGACGCTGAGCATGAGATCCTTGTGGTAGAAATACCCCTTCCGAATGTCGTCACGCGCCCCCTGAAGGATCCCCAGGTAGAGCAGCGTAGAATTGTAGTGGTCGAAGAACTTGAGATTGGCGAAACTGTCGTAGTGTGGACTGGACGTGCCGAAGGTTGAGCGGAGAAGGGTCAGGCAGCTCGTACGCCATGCTTCGAACGCCTGCGCATCTATCGCCTTTTTCGCGCCGGCGAAATACATCTTCTTGCACTCATCCTTGATCAGCTCGCCCTTGCTTATAAGGTCGTCGAAGAGCCCGATCACATTTTTGGGAACATCCACCATCGCTGTATATTAGTCTGATGAGACCTTTGGTGTCAATGACAGGTGCAAGTGATACTATCGCATGTCTATAATTTCCTGTACACCTGGTCTATCTCCGGCTCTTTCACCACGAGAATCGAGCACTTGGAATGTTTCAAAATCTCGCGGTGCTGGCGGCTGAGAGCGTCCCGAAAGCTTCCTCTCTCCTCGAAACCGCCCAGGAGAATAAGGTCAGCGCCATTCTCCTCGGCGGCTTCGACGATTTCTGTCGAGATCGCGCCACGCCGCAGCAGCTTGTCCACCGCAACGCCTTTCTTTTCGGCCAGCTCGTCCACGTAATTGAGATAACGCTGACCATTCTGCTCGAGGCTCCTCTCATATTCGGAGCTCTCATCTTCCACGAAGATCTTCGACAAGAGCAGCTCCTTGAGCGTGGCCGTGTCCACGACATACACCGCCAGGAGCTTGCAGCGGTAGAGCTTCGCCATGGCAATGCCGTACTTGGCGGCATTGATGGAAGCCTCGGACCCGCTGACCGCAACCACGATTTTCTGCAGCAGCAACTTCATACTCTGTCTCCCAGCAGGCGCGCTTTCAGGATCTTCTGCACGAAGAAGACCTCGCGCTCTCTCTCTTCGAGCACGCCTTCGATGAACTTCTTTGTATCTTCGACGTCGGGGATCACGATCCGCTCGAGCGCGTTGACGCGTCGCTGCGTCTTTCGCACTTCCTTTGCCAGGCGCCACACCATTGTCCGTATTTCCGCCATTCGCGCAATCGAGCTTCAAGAGCTCGAAGAACTCGATCGTCAGCCTGTCACACGAGCTGTCCGTGCTCATGAACGAGTACTTCAGCTCCATGTGCGGCATATCCATCTCGAGGGTCGGCAGAGGGATCCCCATCAGCTTTCCCTGCCTCTCGCGCACCGCATAGTCGAATCGTATTCCCGCGCTCACGTCGCGAGCCGTCTCCCGCCCCATGCGTGCGAGCATGTTCTTGAGGGACCCGTAGGAGGTCGCGATCCTCTTGTCCATGTCGTGCTCGAGCAGCTTCACTTCCTCCACCATGCGCATGAGCTCCATGATCAGGATCTCACGCTTCTGCTCCAGCAGCTCGAATCCCTCCCGCGCGATGCCGAGCTGCTCCTTGACGGAGAGGAGGGACGATTTTGTCGGGGGAACATCGTAACGCGCCATGCTACTTCTTCGTGCCCCCCGCCCGCTCCTGCAGCGGCGCATCGCTGCCGGAAGGGAAATACTTGCGCAGCGTCTCCTCCCTGACCCTGTACAGCTCGGTCCGCGGCAGCGCGGTCAATATCTTCCAGCCGAGATCGAGGGTCTGGTCGATGCTCCGATTTTCACGCTCCCCCTGGGCGAGGAACTCTCTCTCGAAACGGTCCCCGAAGCTGAGGTACCCCTTGTCCAGATCGGACAGCTCTTCTTCACCGATGACAGCCGCGAGCGACCTGATACTCTTGACCCGCGAATAGCCGGCGAAAAGCTGCGACGCGAGCTCCTTGTGGTCTTCCCGCGTCATTCCCGGGCCGATCCCGTCCTTCATGAGCCGGGAAAGCGAGGGGAGCCCGGCGACCGGTGGATAGATGCCTTTCTGGAACAGCTCCCGCTCCAGCACGATCTGCCCTTCGGTGATGTAGCCCGAGAGGTCGGGCACCGGGTGGGAGATGTCATCATTGGGCATTGTCAGCACGGGGATCTGGGTGATGGAGCCCCGTGAGCCTTCGATCTTGCCGGCCCGTTCATACAGGGAAGCGAGGTCGGAGTACAGGTAGCCCGGATATCCCTTTCGCGAGGGGATCTCTCCGCGAATTGTGGACACCTCGCGAAGCGATTCGCAGTAGTTTGTCATGTCCGTCATGACCACGAGCACGTGCATGTCGCACTGGTAGGCAAGGTACTCCGCCGCGGTAAGAGCGCAGCGCGGCGTGATCAACCTTTCTATGGACGGATCGTCCGCGAGGGAAAGGAACATGACCACGTTGGCCAGGACCCCGCTCTCCTCGAAGGTCTGGATGAAAAACCTCGCCACGTCATATTTGACGCCCATGGCGGCGAACACCATGACGAACGGCTCATCCGACGTAAGGATTCTTGCCTGCCGGATGATCTGGGCGGCAAGCCTGTTGTGCGGAAGGCCATTGCCGGAAAAGATGGGCAGCTTCTGACCCCGAATGAGGGTATTCATCCCGTCGATGCAGGAGATTCCGGTCTGAATGAAGTCCTTGGGGTACGTGCGGGCATCGGGATTGATCGGCACTCCGTTCACGTCGAGCAGGAGGGAGCTGAAGGCCGCCGGGTAGCCGTCGATGGGCTTGCCGAGGCCGTCGAAGATCCGCCCGAGCATGTCACGTGAGACACGCATTTCCATGGGCCGTCCGCTGAACTCGACCGAGGAGGTGTCCGTCGAGAGGCCCGTGTTGGTGCCGAAGATCTGCACGGCGACAGCGTTTTCGGAGATCTCGATGATCCGTCCCGTGCGCTCGGCCCTGCTTCGATCGTATACCCTGACCAGCTCGCCCAGACCGACGTTCTCCGTTCGCGCAAGGATGATGATGGGGCCGTCCACTTTTGTCAGACCGCGGTGTTCCAGCCCTTTCATTTCCTGTAGCTCCTCTCCAGATCGTCCATCTCCGCCGTCATGAGAGATTCAATGTCCGTAAGCTTCGCAAGGTCGTCGTTCCTGATCGTCGACTTGGCCCGCACGATGCGTTCCTGGCAGGAGAGCTCCCTGATCTTCAGAAGCGGCGCGCCGAGGTTGATGAGGGCCAGAGCGCGGAAATAGAAATCCATGATGAGCTTCAGGGTCCTCACCTGCTTGTCGGGCACACAGAACATGTCGATCTCATCATACGCGTTCTGCTGGAGGAACCCGTTCTTGATCATCTCCGCCGCAAGGAGCACGAGTCTCTGGTTGTCGGGAAGGGCGTCGGGGCCGATCAGCTTGACGATCTGGCTGAGCCTCTGCTCCCGCTTCAGAAGCTCGATGGCCTTTTCCCTGGCCGCGCTCCAATCCGGGTTGACCTTTTCCCACCACGGCCTGATCTCCTCCGCGTACTCACTGTAGGAATCAATCCAGGAGATCGCGGGATAGTGGCGCGCATTTGCCAGGTCCCTGTCCAGCGCCCAGAAGCAGCGGATGAACCGCTTTGTGTGCTGCGTGACCGGTTCGGAGAAGTCTCCGCCGGGCGGCGACACGGCTCCGATCACCGAAATCGATCCGAGCCGGCCTCCCAGGGCCTTCACTTTGCCCGCCCTCTCGTAGAATTCGGCAAGCCGGGTGGGCAGATACGCCGGGAAGCCTTCATCCGCCGGCATCTCCTCCAGGCGGCCCGAGAGCTCGCGCAGAGCCTCTGCCCAGCGTGAGGTCGAATCCGCCATTATTGCCACGTCGTACCCCATGTCGCGGTAGTACTCGGCCAGCGTGACACCGGTGTAGATCGAAACCTCCCGGGCCGCAACCGGCATGTTGGAAGTATTGGCAATGAGGATCGTCCGCTCCATGAGGGATTTGCCGGTACGCGGATCCTGGATCTTGGGGAACTCCGTGAGAACGTCGGTCATCTCGTTCCCGCGCTCGCCGCAGCCGATATAGACGATGATGTCGGCGTCGCACCATTTGGCAAGCGCGTGCTGCGTCATGGTTTTTCCGGTGCCGAACCCGCCGGGGATCGCAGCAGTCCCGCCGCGTGAGATGGGAAAAAACACATCGATGACGCGCTGTCCGGTGACCAGCGGCTCATCCATCCCCATCTTCTCGATGTAGGGGCGCGGCTTCCGTACCGGCCAGTACTGGGACATCGTCATTTCCCGGCCGCCTGGGAACTTCGCGACCACCTCGCCGAGCGTGTACTCTCCCTCCGCGGCGATCCATTCGACTCGGGACTCCTTCATTTCGGGGGAGGCGATGATCTTGTGCAGTATCGTCGCGGATTCCTGTACCTCCCCCACGATAAGTCCTGGGGCGGCCGTGTCGCCGCGGCTGCAGCGCGGCACGAAGCGCCATTTCCTCTCCATGGGCAGGGGCTCGATCTTGATCCCGGGAGTGATGAATCCACCAGACGTTTTCTTGATCTCCTCGAGGGGACGCTGGATCCCGTCATAGATCTGTCCGAGAAGCCCGGGCCCCAGGTGAACAGAGAGCGGCCGTTCCAGAGAATACGCGCTTTCCCCTATGCGCATTCCCGTGTTGTCCTCGTAGATCTGGATCGTGGCCTTGTCCCCTTCCAGGCGGATGATCTCGCCGATCAGCCGTTTCTCCCCGATCTCCACCACGTCATACAGTCCGCTGCCGCCCAGACCGGTGGCCTTGAGGATCGGGCCATTTATCTGGATTACTCTGCCTTCGATCATCTCTGCACGTCTCGGCGCGGTACTTCGCGCATTTCTTTTCCAAACAACGCGATCATGAGCTCTTCGCGACGCTCCTCGAGGAGGAGTCCCGTCAATTCATTCATCGTTCCCCGGTACCGTCTGCTGCCGTCAATCGTCTCCAGGATGATCCCCTTTCCCGCCAGCGCGGCCGCTTCTTCGGGAAGCTGCCTGACATCTTCCACGATCGCGCTCGGGATGCAGTCCTGGACGATCCGCCGCGCCTCGTCGGCGCCCATCCCGGTGAAGGAGACCGCCACCCGCGCACCCTTGAATGAGTCCGACGCGCGCCTGAGCATCTGTCCGACGATCCGATTCAGCTCGAGGCTCGAGAGTCCTTCACATACATCCCGGAGCGCCCCCGCGACCGCCTCCTGAATGAATACAAGCCTCGTCCGCAGATATTCCAGGGGGAGCGAGGATGCAAGCTCCTGGCGCAGGGCGCCGAGACGGGCGTCACGCGCGGCATCGAGCCGGTCGGTCTCCTCCTGGAAGCTGCGCTGCCACTCCGCGCGCAGCGCGCTGCACTCTTTGTCCGCTGTCTCCAGAAGCCGCCGCGCTTTGTTCCGTGTATCCTCGAGGATCTGGGATTCCATTGCATCGCTTGTTCTAAGGATTTCCATTACCGTTCCCTTCGGCATCCGGTCGTCTCATACATGGAGCCCGACGGCTTCGCGGATTGCGTCGATCAGGCCGGCGCGGCCGGCCACATGTCCCGCGATGCCGGGTATTTCCACCAGAAGCGGGTAGACGCCGCTCATTTGCCAGTCCATCACTTCGCGGGGAATCATGGCAGATACCTGCTCAGAGAGGATCAGTACCCTGACCTCGGGGGACGTCGTGGCAGCCCGAAACGCTGCGCGCGCTTCATCAGCTGTCTCCACGACGGTTCCCGGAACTCCGACGAAGCGGAATCCGATCACGAGCTCTTCCCCGCCTATGATATGGAACGCCACGCGACGAACTCCCCTAGACCGCACCGCCCGTAGGGCGGTATACGGGGGTACCCGTTCGGCGCGAACGCCGTCCACGCGCCGGGCGCGACCGTCTTTTGCTTGTCATCGCCCTGCACGCTCCTAGGCGGAAAGGATCATCAGCGCGACAATGAACCCCCAGAGGCATATTCCTTCCGCCAATCCGACAAAAGGCAGGGCCTTTCCCGAGAGATCCGGGTTCTCGCTCATCGCGGCCATGGCCGCGGCGCCGATCTGTCCCACTGCGATGCCGCCTCCAAGCGTTGCCAGCCCGACGGCAACCGCGGCAGCGATGTATTTGACGACCGGCGCGGGCGCCGCGCCCGGCGCGGCCTCGGCCTGCGCAAACGCCGCTGGCGCGGCACACATCACCAGCAGCGCAAAGAAGACAATGACTCTTTTCTTCACCTCAAACCTCCCGACGTGCGCAGAATAAAAGGCGTGAACTCCTCTCCCGTTTCGTTGAAGAACTTGGAGAAGAACTCGTAGTATTGAAGCCTGACGATCTGGATCGTCACGATAAGGCCCTCGAGAACGATGATGATGGCGTTCCCGATCAGTATGACAAGTATCTGAAAAACGATTCCTGCCGGGGCGCCGCCCACCATGTCCGCCAGAAGGAACACGATGGAGCTGAGCACCGTGTGCGCGAGCCCGAAGGCGGCGACACGGAGAAAGGACACCGAGTTCGAGACGTAGTAGATCGTCGACTCGAGAATCTCGACGATGCCTTCCATGATGAAACTGAAGAGTCCGTCCTTCAGCACCGGCCGGTGCCCCTCCGCCAGGCGCACGAGGGGCTCACGGAAAAACAGCGCAAGAAGCGGGAGTGCGACTAGGATCGCGTCAACACCCGAGGCGTGCCCGCCGAGAAGGATCCGCACCGCGACAAAGAGCACGTACCAGAAAAAAAGCGCCCCGGCCAGTCCTGTCTTGGAGAGAAACGCCTTTTCCCAGTTTCGGCGGGCCACATGGTTGACGATGTTGATGGCGAGACCAACCGAATTGATCACCGCACCAATGCCGACAGTCACGCCGAAAAACAGGATGATCTTCTGGAAACCTGCAAGAGAGAGAATGTGGTCCTGCGGGCGGCCGATGAGCAGCCGCGTCACCATCCGCGTTGCCGGTATGAGCACCTCCTCGTTTGCGAAAAACGATCCATACAGGAAGCCGGCCGCCATGGAGGCAATACCGGCCAGGATGAACAGGGTGCCGAAATTCTTTCTGCGGTAAGCCTCGAATGACCGCACCCTCGCCGAATTGATGAGGACGCCGAGCGCGAGGCCTATGAATCCCTGCCCGACATCACCGAACATGATGCCGAAGAGCAGGACGAACATGACGGCGACAAATGGCGTGGGGTCGACTGTGCCGTACGGTGGTATGCTGTACGAGAAGACCATCCGCTCGAAAGCGCGAACGATCCTGCCGTGAGGGGTGGAGACAGGCACCCGTGTCTTTCCGGCCTTCACATCGGGAAGCTCTTCCGGGTCGAACGTGCGGAGGGCGATCGTGCCCCCCGTGAGCGACTCGATTCCCGCTGTGACTTCCGTGAGTCGGCCCCGTGGAATCCACCCGCTCACCTTCTGCACGCTGCCCGTTGATGCGAAGCCCTGCTTGACCGCGTCAATCGAGACGTCAATCACGAGATTTGCCAGAAGAAGCCTTATTTCCTCCGACCATCTGTCGCGGGCGCGCAGCTTCGATTCCTGGAGCTCCCGCAGTGACTCGTCCACCGAAGCCAGGTCGGCGCGTACCGCTGACAGCATGTCTGAGGGGATTCCCTTCGTGCCCTCGGGAAACCTCTTCTCCTGGAAGCCGAGCTTCTTCAGCTCCGAATCCAGGGCCCAGCGGTATTTCTTCGGGCCAACGGCGAGAAACTGGCCGGGAAGGTTCAATTTCAGCACGATTGCCCTTTTTTCGAGCCGGCGTCCGAGGACTTCGAGCTTCTCCGGCTCTACGACGCCCATGCGGTATGTAAGGTGGGTGAGCTGATCGATGTCGCCGAATGACACCTTCAGGTCCGAAAATGCGGAGAGCTCCTCAAGGGTCCGATTCAGGCTCAGCCGGCGCTCCAGCAGCTGGCGTTCCTGTTCCACGAGTCCCTTCAGATCATCAAGGAGCTTCAACGCGCGCTCCCGCAGCAATGGGCGCTCCGGCGCCGTGATCTGCGCAGTCCCTTCATCCCCCTCCGGCACTCCGAGGAAATGGGCGAGAGACTCGACCTTGACCTGGAGCTCGGCGACTTCACGCTCGTCCCGGGACAGCTCCCGCTGCTCACCCATTTCGGAGATGAGCTGCACGCAGCCGGCATTTCCCAGGTAGCGCAAGACTGCGTCCACGTCGCTCTTCAGGACGAGGAGCTCCATCTTTTTCATTCTTTCCGTGAAAAGCATCACCGCGTCCCGACGAGGCCGAATATCTCCTGCTCGGACATCGAAAGCCAGATGGCCTCCGCGGCGGTCTTCAGAAGGGTCGTCTCGTATTCCTTCAATTTGAAAAAGGCAAAAAGCGGAGTCAGCGTGAACGGGTTCTGGTGAAAGAGCTGATGCGCCCTCGTGTACATCCGCAGGTCTGCGTGCCGCGCTGCGCGAATGGGGTCCGGCGCCTGAAAGGATTCACCGAACTGGTCCTCGATGAGCCAGGCGAACCTCCATTTGCGCCATTCCTCGATTGAATCAGGCGGGATCTCGAAGGCCCTGCCGACCGCCCTGCGCGGGGTGTCCACAAGGCCGGGAATCATGAGGGGGCGGGCATTCTCCCAGCTGAAGCCGAAGAAGAATCGCAGCCGGAGAGCCCAGACCACGTTGGCGAGCGCGATCTCCCGCTGTACAAAACGGAGGATGCCCGTTCGGTCCACCGCGGGGAGCGCCCGCGCGAGCGCGAGCAGCCGGGAGTAGTACTCCGTATCCAGCATGTTTTCGACCAGCGCCAGGGGCTTTGTACGCGCATGGGGCAGGACCCAGGCATAGGGGCTGGCCCTGAGGGCCTTTTCGTAGTCTTCCGCAGCGTCGAGTCTTATTGCCGCGTAGGGCCCGAGATCCCAGATTCGCACGGATTCGGTCTTGCCATGTCCCATTCCGCGGATGAGGGTCTTCACGCTCTGGTATTCGAGCCTTCGGAGCAGGTGGACCAGGATTTCAACCGGTTTTCCCAGGGTCTCCAGGACATACGTCATCGAGTCGACGCCGGCCCTGACGATACGCGTTTCCAGCTCCCGTGCAAGCGCGCGAGGCAGAGCCTCCGGGCGCTCTCCCGGGAAGAGAAGGTCGTACAGGTCCGCTACCTTTTTCACCCTCAACAGGTCGCGGTAATTTCTGCCGACGTAGGACCGGGCAAGGATGCCGTAGAGCTTCGCGAGTATGAACGCGTAGCGGGACGTGCGGATCACGCGCCGCCCTTTTCGATAAATGAAATCGCGGCGCGCGCGAATGCCTCGCGGTTCTTCGGCATACCGGCAAGCTCTTCCTTGTATGCCCGGATCAATGCCTCCCGTTCGGCCGCAATGCGCTCCTTCTCCGCGGCGACAGCGGCATCCCCTTCAAGCGTTTTTTCCCTCAGAAGCTCCGCATGCTTCTTCTGCGCCTCCGCGCGCGCTTCAACCTTGCGCCGGTTGGCCTCGGCCTCCGCTTCCGTGAGCAGGCGCGCCGCGTTCTTTTCCACGGCGAGGAGTTTTTCCAGCATGTCGGACATGATGATTCCTGTTCAGACTCCCTGCGAGTCCAGGACTTCCTCGTAGGCGCGGATGATCCTGTTCACCTTCTCAGGATCGACGGCCGCGAGGGCGTCCTTGTAGAAATCCGGATTCTCGACGAGCAGCGCGATCTTCTTCAATACGGCAAGGTGGGTTCCCGCGTCCTCCTCGGAGCTCACCAGCAGGAAAAGCATGTGCACCGGTTCGCCGTCCAGTGATTCGTAGTCTATGCCCTTGCCGGAGATTCCCAGGACGCCGATCACTCCCTTTGTGAAATCGGTCTTTGCGTGGGGGATGGCGATCCCCTTCTTGATGCCGGTCGACATCTTCTCTTCCCGCCGCAGGATCGCGGCAAGTATCTCGTCCCGGCAGTCCAGCCCGTATTGGGTGACGAGGAGATCCACCAGCTCCTCGAAAACCTCCGACTTGTCTTCCGCTTCGAGGCGGCACTTGATCCTGCCGGGCACAAAAAGCTCTTGGAGCAGGAGCGCCACCCTATTGACCTCCCTGTCCGGACGGCGGTGCCTTTGCGCCGGCGGGCGCGGTGCCGACCGAGCCGGGCCCGAATCCCCGGCAGGGGCGGTCACTCCGCCAGGAGCGGAAGGAGTCGTGCCGCCAGGAGCGGACCGGTGTGGTCTGCACCCACCAGCTCTGCTGCTCCGTGGTCCCGAGGGCCTGCTGCCGTGCCCTGCCGATCACGTTCCCCGGCGCGGGCGTCCTGTTTATCCAGGCAACGCCAAAGCAGCACACCAGGAAAATGGTGGCGAGCACGGCGGTAAACCGCGTCAAGACGTTGCCCGAGCGTGATCCGAACGCGGTATTGCTGCCGCCGCCGAAAATGCCGCCGATGCCTTCACCCTGATCGTCCTGTACGAGCACGACGAGCACCAGGAGAATGGCGCTGATGACGAGGATGATGAGGAGAATTATGCTGATAAGGCCCATTCAAAAAACCCCCTTAACGATCGTACTGCACTATGGGCAGGAAGGTCTCGAGCTTGAGGGAGGCACCGCCGACGAGAGCGCCGTCGATATTCTCCATTTTCATGAGCTCCCTGATATTATCGGGCTTGACGGAGCCGCCGTACTGGATCGTCATGCCCTGCGCCGCCTCGGCGTTGTAGATGCCGGCCATGACTCGGCGGATGCATCTGTGCACCGCGTCCGCGTCCTGGGGAGTGGCGTTCTGCCCCGTGCCGATTGCCCACACCGGCTCGTAGGCGATGGTCACCCGGCCGAGGTCCTGCCCGGCCACCGAAGAAAGACCCACGCGGGTCTGGGCTTCCACCACCTTCTCCGTCACACCCTTCTGCCTCTCCTCGAGGGTCTCCCCGACGCAGAGAATGACCTCGAAGCCCTCGGAGAGCGCCCGTATGACCTTGCGGTTCACGAGCTCGTCTGTTTCCCCGTAGACATGCCGGCGTTCGGAATGTCCCAGGATGACCACGGAAACACCCGCGTCGCGGAGCATGCGGAGGGAGATTTCCCCCGTATGTGCGCCCTCCAGCTCGGCGCAGGCATTTTGCGCGCCCAGGAGTATCCGCGATCCCCTGAGGGACTCCCTGACGGCATGCAATGCGGTGAACGGCGGGGCGATCATTACTTTCTTGCCCGTTTCCCCGGCCAGTGCGGCGGAGAGGGCCCCGGCCAGCGCGGTGGCCTCGCTCACCGTCTTGTACATTTTCCAGTTTCCGGCGATGAAGGGTTGTCTCATGGGTGTGCGCCTACTTGTCCTGGAGCGCGACCACGCCGGGAAGTTCTCTGCCTTCCAGAAGCTCGAGAGAAGCGCCTCCTCCCGTGGAAACATGGGTGATCCGGTCCGCAAGCCCGAACTGATTGACCGCGGCCACGGAATCGCCGCCGCCCACTACCGTGGTGCCCTTGCAGTCAGCGACAGCTTTCGCGATCTCCAGGGTCCCCTTGCTGAACTCCGGAAACTCGAACACGCCGACCGGCCCGTTCCACAGCACGGTCTTCGCCTTGAGAATCCGCTCTCTGAAGAGCGCCGCTGATTTCGGGCCGATATCCATCGAGACCTTTCCTGCTGGAATATCCACGCCGTCCACCGGTTCCGCTTTCGCGGTTTCCGAAAACTCCGCGCCCACCCTGTGGTCAACGGGAAGAAGCACTTCGGCGCCGGAGCCCTTCGCTTTCTCGAGGAAGCTTTTTGCCGTTGCCAGCAGGTCTTCCTCGACGAGCGAATTGCCTACCGAGTGCCCCTGGACCTTGAGAAAAGTGTACGACATGCCGCCCCCGATGATCATCGTCGTGACACGGGGAAGCAGGGCCTCGAGAACGGCGATCTTCGTGGACACCTTTGCCCCGCCAATGATCGCAACGAACGGCTTGGCGGGATTTTCGAACACTCCCCCGAGGAACTTGATCTCTTTCTCCATGAGGAAGCCCGCCACGCCGGGGAGAATCTTCGCGACTCCCTCCGTGGAGGCGTGCGCACGGTGCGCCGTGCCGAAAGCGTCGTTGACGTAGACGTCCCCCAGGCTCGCGAGCTTGCGCGCGAACTCCGGATCGTTCTTCTCTTCCTCGGGGTGGAAGCGCACGTTCTCCAGAAGAACCACGTCGCCGGGCTTCATGGCCCGCACCACCGCCTCTGTTTCCGCCCCTATGCAGTCGGGAGCGAGGGTGACTTTCTTGCCGAGCAGCTCGGAGAGTCGTTCGGCAACGGGAGCGAGGCTGTTTTCCTTGTCCGGCTTTTTCGGCCGGCCCAGGTGGCTCATGATGACGAGGGAAGCCCCCTTCTGGTCGAGGATGTAATTCAGCGTGGGAAGCGCCGCGGTGATCCGAGTGTCATCCGTGATCCTCCCTTCCTTGAGGGGGACATTGAAATCCACTCTGACAAGCACCCGTTTCTTCCTCAAGTCCACGTCGCGAACGGTCTTTTTGGCCATACGCATGCTCCTTGCACTGTTGACTGCATTTCAGCGCGGGGATGGGTTGAGTTCCGAAAAAATATACGTGAAAGCCCCGGGAGTGTCAACGGCAACCGGGTGCGGGCACGCGGGAGGCACAACCTGACACGGCGCCCGGACAGCCGCTCCCCTACCCGCCGATTCTGAAAAGCCGCGTGAGGATGTTGCCCGTCCTCTGCGTCGCACCCACGTCGGGCTTCTCCGTTTTCTGCACGGGGAAGACCACCTGGTCACCGACATTCACGTAGTCGAAGTACCCTCGCCCGGTGACGGTGCCCTCCGATACGCCTTCATCGGGACCGGTCACCTCGAAATCTCCCACTATGTCCTTTTCGTTGTACGAGAGTCCGGGGGTATCCGGCTGCAGTCGTACCCCCCCCTGGCGCACGATCAACATCTTGTCGCCCTTCTTCAGGCCCTGGAAGGTCCCGAGGTCGACGAGGCCCTGCCCGAACTTCCGCACGAGAAGCGTTCCGCGGACCGGCAGGAGGCCGGCCATCTGCCCGCTCAGCCTCAAGAGCGAATCACGCACCCGGTCATTTCCCGTGCGAAACGCGGCGAAGCTTCCGATCCGGGCGCCGGTGCGCGTCAGGTAGATATCCGCCGAGGCGGAGAAGCTTCTCTCCGCCTCGTCCAACGCCAGCAGCACGAAGTAGTCCGTCTCGGCGACCCGGGCGGCGCGGAAAGCATCGTCGAATCCACCGACTCCCGGCGGCACGGCCGGCACCACGATCGCATCATCGCGGCCCAGCAGGGTGGCGAAATACCGCGCGACATCGTCGCTCGCCAGCGGATGAATCAGCCGATTTGCCGCGGTGACCGTGTACACGGGGATGCGGTAGCGGATCCGCTCCAGATTGTGCTGATCATACCCCCACACGCGCGAGATCCTGTCGGCGAGATCGCTCGTCAGCCCTTCGATCTCGTCCTGCACGAACGTGTCCTTCACGCCCAGCCGGGCAAGAACCTGGAGCTCGCTCAGGTACTTGTCCGGGAAGCCGAGGCTCCGGTAGATGCGCGCGTACGCAATCCGGCCGTCCCGCGAGGTTGCGTCAAGGATGAGCGCCCTTCGGTATTCGGCCAGGGCCTTTTCCATGAAGCTTTTCTCCTCCAGCAATCTGCCCTGCGCAAGGTGAAAGACTGCCATCTTCTTTCGTTGCGCGTCGTCCATGGGCAGCGATTCGACGGCCGTCGATTCCTGCGCGAGCCGCGCGATCTCATCGTCCGGCCGGGCCTGCAGGGCGGCGGAAAGGCTGGAGATTGCCATTGCCGCATCTCCCGATTTCCTGTACGCCAGGGCAAGTGAATACCAGGCGAGAGGATCCTTCCGGTCCTCCGTCACGATTTCTTTCAAAGTCGATATCGCGTCGGGGTATCTCTGGGTCTGCAGGTAGATGCCGCCCAGCAGGATCTTTGCCGAGCTCATGTCCGGTTTCAGCGACAAGGCGATCTTTGCGCGCTTCTCCGCCGCGCTGAAATCTCCGCGTGATGCTGCCCATGACGCGGCGGCCAACTGGACGCGCGGGTCCGAGGAGTGGCTCTTGAGAGCGGCCTCGTAGTAGCGTGCCGCACCGCCCGCGTCCCCTGTCTCGTCGGAGAGCATTGCCAGGGAAAGAAGCGCTTTCGTGCTTTCCGGGGCGAGCTGCAGCGTCTGGCCGTACAGGGCGAGAGCGTTTGTCGTCTTGCCTTCCGCAATCTCCGCTTCGGCCAGCCCCAGCCGCGCCTCTACGTTGTTGGGCTGCCGGGCGAGCACGCCGGTGAAAAGAGCCCGTGCCCGAGCAGTGTCCCCCTGACCCACTCGAATTCTTCCTTCCAGGACCGCGAGATCGGGATTGTTCCTGTCGTAGATCCGCGCGCGGGACACGAAGCTGAATGCTTCGTCGTATTCTTCCATGAGAAGGAATGACTGCGCGAGACCGACCATCGGCTCAGGGTAAGCAGGGTTGAGCGAAAGCGCATCCTTGTAGCGCTCAATGGCGAGCTCGAAGTCCTCGCTTCCCTGCGCGGCGACGCCTGCCAGGTAGGCGGCGCGCGCGTTCGCGGCGAAAAGCCTCACGCTGCCCGCGGCAGCAAGAAGAAAGACGCACAGGAGGATTGTCTTGGCGGACGTTTTTTCCACTTTCCCTACTCCCCGATGATGCGCTCTGCCTTCAGGCGCTCCAGGAGATCTTCCTGGAGGGCGAGCATGGTCCTGCCCTTCCCCCGGCCATGGTCCATTCCCGCCAGATGGAGGATCCCATGGATGCTGAGCCGCTTCAACTCCTCTTCCTCGGAGATACCGAACGCGTCGGCGTTCCTGCGCAGCGTGTCCAGTGATATGGCGATGTCCCCCGCGACGGCTCCACGCGTCCCTGCCTCACTGCCCGGGAACGAAAGCACGTCGGTGGGACGATGCATGCCCCGATAGCGCCCGTTCAACGTCGTGATTCTGCCGTCGTCGCAGAGAAGGAGGCAAATCTCCCACTCCGCGAAGCCGGCGGCGGTGAGCGCCGCAGCGCAAAAACGCGAAAGTCTTTTCCGCCAGCGCGGGGCGGGGACACCATCGACTGCGATTTCGATCGAGCGCTTCGGCGCCTTCACTGGCGTGCCTTGCGCGCTTTTCCCCCGGCTCCGTCCCCTGAAGCCTTGCGCGTCGACGCGGTGGCCTGCAGTCGTGCAAGCCGGGGGTACTCTATCCGGGTGTGGAAATACCCCTCCAGTATCTGGACAAAGCTCTTGCGGATAAGCTCCAGGTCGCGAAGGGTGAGAAGGGAATCCCCGAGCTCACCCGATGTGAACTTCGCCATGATCATGTCCTGTACAAAGGCCTCCAGCTTCGCCTCCGTCGGCCGTTTCAGGGTGCGTGACGCCGCCTCCACCGTGTCGGCGAGCATGAGGACGGCAGCTTCCTTTGTCTTCGGCCGTACACCCGTGTACGAGTAGTCGTCCCGCGAGACACGCGGGTTCTTCCCTTCCTTGACGGCCCTGTCGTAGAAAAAGGTGATGAGACCGCGGCCGTGGTGCTGCGCGATGATGTCGATGATGGCCTGAGGGAGGTTCAGCTCCTGGGCCTTCTCGATGCCGATGCGGACATGGCTCTTGATGACGGCCACCGAAAGACTGGGCTTCAGCTCGTCGTGCCGGTTGAACGCTTTCTGGTTTTCCACGAAGTAGTCCGCCTGGTCCACCTTGCCGATGTCGTGATAGTACGCGCTCACACGGGCGAGGAGCGCATTCGCGCCGATGGCCTCGCACGCCGTTTCCGCCAGGTTGGCGACGCTGATGGAATGCGTGTAGGTACCGGGGGCCTGGGAGAGCATGCGCTTGAACGTGGGGGAGTTGAGGTCGGAAAGCTCCATGAGCTTGAACCGGGTGGGCGCGTTCAGGAGGAGCTCGAGGATCGGAAGGAACCCGAGAGTAAGGATTCCGCAGAGGAACCCATTCGCGACACCCCACCCGAGAAGCGACAGGAACATGCGAGATTCGTAGTTCGCCAGGATTCCCTCGACGGACAGGATGAGAAGGTCCGCGAGTGACAGGAGGACGCCCGCCCTGACCAGGTCGATTCTTCTCTCCGCGTTCAGCACGACCGCCGTTGCCGCAATGCCGCTGAGAAAGGCGAAAAGGAATCCCTGGATGCTCATTCCGGTCAGGAGAAGGAGCGCAAGGGAGACCACCAGGGAGAAGGACACACCCACGGGCGTGGAAACGAGGATCGCGACGAGCATGGACATGGCGCTGGTGGGAATGGCGACCGACACCGGCACCCAGTCGGGCAGGGACACGAGACGGACCACCAGCGCGCTGACGGCGAGATGACCCAGCCCCATGCCGAGAAGGAGGAGCACGTGGCTGCGCCGCAGCGGCACATTTGCGCCCTTTATGCTCAGCAGGTACAGGGCGATCACGAACGTGATGAGGAGGAAGAGAACGCTGCCGATGAGCTCATTGGTATCGACCGCACGCGTGTATTCCCCGAGCGCGCGGATCTTCTGCGCGGTGGATTCAGTGACGACATCGCCGGCGCGCACGAGCACCTCGCCCCGCGAGAGCTTTTCCGCCACCGGCTCCACTTCCGCCCGGGCCCTGCTCCTGCGAAGGACACTGCTCTCCTGGTCGTAGAATGTGTTGTTCACCGCGAATGCGCGGAGGAGCGCCAGGACCACACGCCGCTCGGCGTCACTGTACGAACGCGGGAGCGCACGTGCCTCCGTCTGGACAGCGAGGTTTTCCAGCGTGGTCACCTGGTCCAGCGGGATTTCCTCCGATTGCACGCGTCCTTCCAGTATCCGTCTCACTTCTATCGCCCCCGCGCTGAGCGATTCGTCCCGGTGGGCAATGATGTCGACGATTCCGTGGGAGAGGGCCGCCTGCAGAAGGTCGCGCGCGTCTTCAAAGGCTTGCGCGATGTCGCTGTAGGCAAGGAGGAGTTTCATGTCGGCCCGGGACGTCTGCGCGGGGAAATCCTCGACCATGGCCAGGAGTATCTTCTCGTCGGAGCTGCCCTCCTTCACCCGCTGCAGGAAGGACTGGCTGAACCGGTCAAAATCGTCCAGGGCACCGGAGCTCACCACCGCATTGAGAGCGAAAACTGGAGGCACCCGCTTCTCCCGTGCGTCCCGCCGTGCCTGGGTTCCCTTCTCGTCCACATAGCGGAAATCTCTTTCGACGACGTAATCCTTCTGTGCGACGGCGCCCGCCTCCCACGTGGCAGTCCTGCTGCGGAGCATGATGCTGGGGAACAGCGTCGTCACGAGCACGATGCCCGTTGCCGCCAGGAAGGCAGCGGCAATTGCCAGGAGCGTCCAGCGCTCCAGGCGCGTGCGCCGCACGGACCCTGCCGCCCGCGCGAAGATCGAGAAGCGGCTATTCCTCATGGGCAGTTTCGTAGGCGTGCACGATCTTCCGCACCAGCGCGTTCCGCACCACGTCCCGTTCCTCGAAGAAGGTGAATCGGATTTCCCGGATCGGCGTGAGGATCGGGATCACCGTGAGGAGCCCGGAATCGGACTTGCGCGGAAGATCGATCTGCGTGATGTCTCCGGTGATGACCGTGCGCGCATTCTCCCCGATGCGGGTAAGGAACATTTTCATCTGCTCCCGCGTGGTGTTCTGCGCCTCGTCCAGGATGATGAACGCGTTGGAAAGGGTGCGTCCCCGCATGTACGCGAGGGGCGCGATCTCGATCACCCCGTTCTCCTCCAGCCGGCGGAATACCTCCATGGGAATGAGGGATTCGATTGCGTCGTACAGCGGCCGCAGATAGGGGTGAATCTTCTGCGTCAGGTCCCCCGGCAGATAGCCCAGACTCTCTCCCGCCTCCACCACGGGCCGCGTGATGATGAGCTTGCGGCGCGTCTGGCTGAGGACCTGCTTCAGCGCCTGGGCAACGGCGAGGTAGGTCTTGCCCGGTGCCCGCGGGACCGACGCCGAAAACGATCTCGTGACGATTGATCGACTCGACATAGAGCGCCTGGTTGTATGTGCGGGGATACACCTTGCGCAGCCCATTGGGAATGACGACGAGATTTCTCTTGAGGACCTCCACCTTTTCGTCCTCGCCGCTGGCAAGGGAACTGTGAATTGATCGAATGAGGTCCGGCCCCGGAAGCTGGCCGAGCCGAATGTGGTCCTGAAGCTGCTGCAGGAGCAGGGTAAAGGTCCGCTGCAGGGAATCGTCCAATGTGTCCAGCAGGATTTCGTTCCCGCGGGAGAAAACTGGCACACCGAGTAGTTCTTCGATCACCTTGAGGTTGCTGTCGTTCGCCCCGCAGATCTCGGGCAGGATGGTTTCGTCGCTTACGACGACTGTCAGTGGATTCTCCATTCAGCTCCTTCATCTCAATCGTAGTCGAAAAATCGGAAGAGCGTCAATGCGGTCACAAATGTCGCCTAACTGCACGGAGTACCGTGCAAGGTACGGTGACCGCGGTACTCGGTGACATTCGCGGCCGGCGGCATTCACGCCGGTCACTCCCCCCGAAGGAAGGTGCCGGTGTTGTCACCATGCACGTTGCTCTTGATCTCCGGCACCGCGTTCCACTGGATCTGAATGGCAAAAGTGGGAGACCACGTATACTGCGTTGTCTGCTTGGAAGTCGTTTTGTCAGTCGTGGTGATGAGCTGCGGCGATCCCTGGTACTGGAATGTCAGGTCCCAGTCGCCGAAATGCTGCACCGCCTTGGCCGTGATCGTCCGGATCTTGAATGACGAATTGGTCCTGGCCGTCTTGTCAAAGAAGTTGAACGAGTTTATCAGGTCGGTGATCGGATCGATCGGCGTCTGCCCGAGGGATCGTGCCATCGACGGGAAGTACAGATACGTCCTGCTGTTGTTGGACATGGAGGAAAATGAAAGATCCAGAAACTTGTAGATGGAAACATTGAAGGTGAGGGTAAAATCAAAGAGGTTGTCGGTGTACTTTTTCGGCTGCAAGTTCATATACCAATGGGTCTTCACCGACAGGTCGGTCTTTATCCTGTCCTTCCAGTACCACACCGGGTCGCCGCCCCCCTCGTAGCCCAGGCGGACAGTGGAGGGAACAAGCCCGTTCTGTGTGCGTTCTGCCACAAAAGCGCTGGAAAATCCGAACAGGGCAAGCTGTGAAGTCGATCGGGACATCGCTTGAGCGCTGAGGTCGAATTGCAGCTCTTCGGTTGCGGTCAGGGGTTTTCCGAAGTCAAGCGTCGCGCTTGTGACGAGGGGTTGGTACTGCCTGACCCCGGCGAGTTCGGCGAATCCCCCCTGGACCTTGCCCTTTGCCGGTCCCGCGGCGAGCAGGAGAAGGCCGGTGTATGTCGGCGTCAGGGGAGGAAGCTGCGCCGTCAGCGCCAGGCTGTCCGTGGTGAAGGGAGTGCTGAATACGAGTGACGACTGAAAACTATGCTCGGAAACATTGCTCGGCGTCCAGGAAAAGTTCGTTGGTCCGAAGCCAGGATCGGGCGTACCGATTCCGAGATAACTGTACTGGTAAAGGCGGAGGCCCAGCCGGTACTGGAGGTTCGATGCGGCAAGCTCCGTGATCGCCGGGAGCGGCCGAAGGGTGCCCTGAAGGGCGCTGCGGAGCGTGATGCGGTCCTGCTGCAAGTCACTGTCCCGCAGGCTCTGCCAGTCCTGCAGCGCTGCATACGAAGGTTTCGGGTCGAACCTGCTGCGCCAGAGCCCATCGGCGCCGAGACTTGCGCTGAGATCGAAAAGCCTGTCCCAGAGCGAGGCAGCCGCCGTAATCGTGGTCGTGCCGCCTGTTTCGAACGTGCGATACAGAAGGCTGTAGTCGACGTCCTTCCTTGTGTTCCAGACACCCTGCCGGGCATCGAACGTGTGCTCGAGCGTTGCACGGGGCTGCACCTGATAGGACACCGTCAGGGTGGAATCGGCCTGCCCGGAGCCCACCGTGACGTCCTTCTGCGCCTCCGGAGCCCGAAAGGGAATCCGGGGCGGCTTGTCGCTGCTCTGCGTCGAGGCGGGGCTCGGCGTCGCGCGCGCGCGCAGGCCTTTGCCGGGGTCCCGGGGGCCTGCTGACTGAACGCCGCCCGCTTCTCCGGGAAGCGCAGCCGGCGGAGGAGGAGGCACGGGCTTCGCCGCGGTGCTGATGCTGAGAATATCGCCTGAAATGGAAAGAGAAACGTTGGGCGCGGTCAGGCTTGCCGGCAGATAGAAGGTGCGTCCCGGGTCGGCCGACAAGGGATACGTGTTGTCCGGCGCGTCCCTGCTTTGCCACGTGAACTTGATGTCGAAGTTCGGCATCGTGAAGCTCTTTACGAACGGGAGACCGATTGCCTTTGTGAAATCGAGCTTGCTCGTAAAGTCCCAGGAAAGATTCGCCTGCTGGGGGGTTACCGCCCCGGTTGCCGTCGGAGGCGTCAGGACCGTGGAAATGATGCCCGCTTCCGAGCGCGTGTAGAAATCGCTGGTGAAGGAAGGATCGGAAAAATACTGGAAATCAGCGCCTACCGAATAGGTGTCTCCGCTCGACTTGAAAGTCCCTTCCAGGCCGAACCGCAGCGGAATAACGGCTCCAAAAACCGACGATCTGTTCCAGAATTCCTGTCCCACGGAGTACGGACTGGTCACCGGGGCAGGCAGATACGGAGTGTACAGGGTCGTGTTCGGGTCCAGGAAGATGCTGCGGCTCAGGCCGACGCTCGTACGGAAGGTCGCCAGGGGTGAGAAATTCCCGTCCAGGCCCGCAAGGAATCCGAGCCGGGAGTATGCGTCCGCCATGAGCTTCAAGGTCTTCCCCTTGTCAGGGATCGGAGTGCTGACAGGGACCTTCCTGAGGAAAAGGCCGTTGAGCTCGAGGTTATAGCCGGCATCGCCCGACTCGTTGAGCTGAAGGAAGCCGAAAGGAGTGTCCTGCTTGGCCTTGCGCCCGACAAGGTACGTCGTCGTCTGGAGGAACGAGCCTTCGCGGTTCTTGTAGCCGATATTCGGGTTGAAGAAAAAATCGTCCCCCGGCAGGAAGAACCCCGGGAGATACATGATCGGTACCCGCCCGATCATCAGGACGGCGTTCTGTATCGCCCACTCCCCCGGCCCGAGCACCCAGACCTTGCTCGCACGCACCGAGTACAAGGGGTCGTCGGCATTTTCGCTGCTGGTGAAGCTGCCCTCATCGAGGATCACCGTGTCGTTCTGCATCCGGGAGATGGTCTGGCCCTTGAACGTATAGGGCACATCCTTTCCCCCCTTGGTGATCGTGCGCGTGGTGCGCCCGTCATAAAAGACCGCTTGGGAAGATTCTATGTCGAATGCGAGCCTCTGCCCCGTGAACGTGTCGGTCTTTCCGCCGCGCGTCAGCGTGTAGGTCACGTTTCCCTCCGCGCTGACGGTCTTTCTCGTCTGGTTGTACGTGACCGTGGCCGCCTTGATCACCTGCAGGGTGGCATTCGTCTCGTCACGCACCTCGATCACCACGTCACCGCGCAGGAGGACATACTTCTCGTTCACGTCGGGCACGGTGTAGTACTCGGACTCCCGGGCGGAGCGGACGGTGATGGTGCGCTTGGCCGCGGCGCCGGCGGCCGGCAGGGACACTTTGAAGTGCTGCGCAAGCCGGGCCTGCAGATCGGCCCGCGAGCCCGTATCGGGGAGCCCGAGCTCCTGACACCAGGCGACCAGCTCATAGTAGCTGTCCGTGGAGATGTCCTGGCCCAGCGTGGAGGAGACGAGGCTCTCCGCGGTCTGCGCGGAGGGGGTACCCGGCCCGGCGGCAGGAGACGCCGCGGGCGCGGAGGGCACGCTTTCCTGCGCGCCGACCAGGCACGGGATGAATACCAGGATCAGCGCCAGGACGAGCGCGGTCATTCTCTTTTCAGCGCTGGCTTCAGGTACTTGCCGGTCCACGAGCCCGCGGTCTTCGCAACCTGCTCGGGTGTGCCCTCCGCCACCACCCGGCCTCCCCTTTCCCCCCCCTCGGGGCCGAGGTCGATCACCCAGTCAGCGCACTTGATCACGTCGAGGTTGTGCTCGATGAGCGCCACCGTATTGCCGTTGTCCACCAGGAGCTGAAGGACCTCCATGAGCTTTTTCACGTCCGCAAAATGCAGGCCTGTCGTGGGCTCGTCGAGTATGTAGAAAGTCCGTCCCGTGCCGCGCTTGGAAAGCTCCAGGGACAGCTTCACCCGCTGCGCCTCCCCCCCCGAGAGAGTGAGCGCGGACTGTCCGAGGCGCACGTAGCCGAGGCCCACGTCGGCGAGCGTCGTGAGCTTCGGAGCCAGGGTGGGGATATGGCGGAAGAACGGCAGCGCCTCCTCCACCGTCATCTCCAGGACCTCGTGGATGTTTCTCCCCTTGTATCGCACTTCGAGTGTTTCCCTGTTGTAGCGTCTGCCCTTGCACACATCACAGGTGACATAGACGTCGGGGAGAAAATGCATCTCGATCCGGATGGTGCCGGCTCCCTGGCACTTCTCGCAGCGGCCTCCCTTGACATTGAATGAGAACCGGCCCGCCCGGTAGCCCTTGGCCTTCGCCTCCGGGAGCTGGGCAAAGAGCGTCCGTATCGGAGAAAAGAGACCGACATACGTCGCGGGATTGGACCGAGGCGTTCGACCAATCGGACCCTGGTCGATATTGATGACCTTGTCGATCGCCTCGACTCCGTCGATGGAGTCGAAACAGCCCTCCGGGAGCCGGGTTGCACCGACCCTGTTCGACAGGATCGGGTAGAGGAGGTCCGAGAGCAGGGTGGACTTTCCCGAGCCCGAAACGCCCGTGATGGCGATGAACGTTCCCAGGGGAAAAGCGACGGTGATCTCCTTGAGATTGTGCTCCTTCGCGCCGCGGAGCACGATGCTCTTCCCGTTTCCGGTCCTGCGCTCCTTTCGGCGCTCGATGATGAGGGCGCCGGAAAGATACTGGCCGGTCAGGGACCGCGGGCTGGCGCACACTTCCTGCAGCGTCCCCGCCGCGACCACCTGGCCGCCGTGCACCCCGGCGCCGGGTCCCAGGTCGACGATATAGTCAGCCGTGCGCAGGGTCTGCTCATCATGCTCTACCACGATGAGCGTGTTGCCGATGTCGCGCAGGTGTTTCAGCGTCTCGATGAGGAGGGTATTGTCCCGCTGGTGCAGCCCGATTGTCGGCTCATCAAGGATGTACAGAACGCCCACGAGCGAAGAACCGATCTGGGTGGCCAGCCGGATCCTCTGCGCCTCCCCGCCGGAAAGCGTGCTTGCCCTGCGCTCCAGAGTGAGGTAGGAAAGTCCGACATTCCTGAGAAACGAGAGACGGGCCGTTATCTCCTTGAGGATCTGGCGCGCGATCTTCTGGGCCGTGGGCGAAAGGGGAAGCGCCTCGAAATACCCCAGCGCATCCTCCACGGACAGGCAGGTGACGTCGAAGATGCTCTTTTCACCCACGGTGACCGCCAGCACCTCGGGCTTCAACCGTCGTCCGCCGCACGCGTCGCATTCCTTCTGTGACATGAAGCCTTCCATCCACTCCTTCACCTGATCGGAGCTGGATTCGAGATAGCGTCTCTTCAATTCGTTCAACACGCCCCGGAACGCGGACTGGAACTCCCACTTGCCCCTTCCGTCCCTGCTCTCGTAGCGGAAGCCGATCTTCTCCTTCGTGCCATGAAGAATGGCGTCGAATACCTCCCGAGGCAGCTCGTCCAGCGGCGTGTCCAGGGAGAACTTGAAGTGCGCAGCCAGGGATTCGAACTGGCTCCTGTACCAGTTCGCCTTCGGGTTCGAAGTCGCGATGCCGCCCTGGTTGAAGGAAAGGCTGGGATCGGGGACGACGAGTCGGGGATCGAATTCGAGCTTGACACCCAGACCCGAGCACGAGGGGCAGGCACCGAACGGATTGTTGAAGGAAAAGAGCCTCGGCTGGAGCTCCGGGACGCTGATCCCGCACGTCGGACAGGCGTTCCGCTGGGAGAACAGCAATTCGCGTTCCGCGTTCCTCTCCTTGAGAAGGGCGACCAGGGTTCCGCCGGACGTTTCCAGCGCGCCCTCCACGGACTCGGCGAGCCGGCGGCGCGCGCCCGTCGCAATGCTGAGCCGGTCGACGACGATCTCGATCGTGTGCTTTTTCTTCCGGTCCAGGCTGATACTCTCATCGAGGGACACGATCTCGCCGTCGACACGCACGCGCACGTATCCCATTCGCTTCGCATCCTCGAGGATCTTCTGATGTTCCCCTTTCTTTGCGCCCACGACAGGAGCGAGGAGGACCACCTTCGTCCCCTCGGGAAGGACCAGGAGCGTGTCGACGATCTGGTCCACGGATTGTTCCTGGATTTCCTTCCCGCAGTTCGGGCAATGCGGAATGCCCACGCGCGCAAAGAGGAGGCGCAGATAGTCGTAGACCTCCGTGACGGTGCCCACCGTCGAGCGAGGGTTGCGGTGCGTGGTCTTCTGCTCGATCGCAATTGCCGGAGAGAGGCCCTCGATGTAGTCGAGGTCGGGCTTGTCCAGGCGGCCGAGAAACTGCCGCGCGTACGAGGAAAGCGACTCCACGTACCGGCGCTGGCCCTCCGCGAAAATGGTATCGAAGGCAAGCGAGGACTTCCCCGATCCGCTGAGACCGGAAACGACCACCAGGGAGTCCCGAGGCATTTCCAGATCAATATTCTTGAGATTGTGCTCCCGCGCGCCCCGGATGACGATGCTCTTCATGTATCTTCTTCTGAACGCTCATCGCGCTGATGCGCGTTCTCATCTTCCGCAGGCCGGGGAGGCGGGGTGGCGGCAGGTTTTCTTGCACGAGGACGCGATCTCAGGACGCGCAGGGGAATCCGCCGGCGGCTCCTTGTCGATGCCAGGAAAAAGACAAGAGGCAGCAGGAACATGACGAAGAGGCAGGCCGCAATCACTTCCCAGGATGAAAAGACGCTCAGGTAGAGCCCGGATTCCATCGGGCCATACTATCGTCCCCCATCACAGATGATCAAGGGCGAATGCGCCGACTGCGGTGCAGACCTACTTCAGAGTGACGATCGTCTTTCCGAAACCGCCCTCCTCGGGCGCGGAGAACCGAAAATCAGCCACGACATTCGAGTCCCGAAGGTACGCATGGATCGCGGTTCTCAGGATCCCCTCCCCTTTCCCGTGCACGATGCTGAACTCGCGCAGACCGTGAATGACCGCGGCGTCGATCTGCTTCTCCACGAGGCGCATCGCTTCATCCAGGCGCATCCCGCGCACATGAAGCTCCAGCACAGGAGGATCGATCGGCGAGGCGGGAGTATAGCTCACGGACACGAGGGGGGACGCCTCGGCGGCATCCGCGGGACGCATTTCTCCGGGCAGCAGGGACAGGCGCAGCGTCTCGGTTTCCACGACCCAGCGCTTGCCCTTGTCCCTCCGCACGACCTTTCCCCTGCGGCCCGGTGCGGACAATGACGACGTCCAGCCCTTCCCGGGGCTCGAACGACTGGGCCGGGCAGAAGCGCCTCTCCCTCCTGCTCGATCCGGCTTTCCTCGCGCGCGATTCTCTCCTGTATGCCAGCCGCGAATCGGCCAAAATCAGCTCCTCCCGGAGACAGCGCCCTTTTCGCGCAGCGCGTCCCATTCCCGGCGCGCCTCGCCCAGGAAATCCCGCAGCTCCTTCAGGCCGTGCCTGCGCAGCTCCAGCTCCTTCTGCCGCAGCGTGAGCGCTTTCAGGTCCGTGGTCCGCCATTTTTCCCGCAGATCGTGCGCAAGCGCCTCGTGTTCCTCCTCCGCCTTGACCAGCTTGTGATGACGCTCGGCGAGATTCGAAACGATCCGCGAAATGTCCGTCCGCTCGCCGTCCAGGTAGGAGGAGGCGTTCGACAGAACGCTTTCGGGCAATCCGCTCCTGCGGGCTATTTCGAGCGCGTGACTCTCGCCGGGAACGCCCATGAGGATGCGATACGTCGGGCCGAGGGTCTGCCGGTCGAAACCCATCGATGCATTCTGGGCTCCGGGCCGGGTCGCCCCGTAATTCTTGAGGATCCCGTGGTGGGTGCTGACCAGCACGAGGCAGCCTGCCGTCAGGAAATGGTCCAGGAGGGCCATGGCGAGCGCCACACCTTCCTGCGGATCCGTCCCCGCTCCCAGCTCATCCAGCAGCACCAGGGAGCGCGGGGTGACGCGGCGCACGATCCGGGAAAGGTTGCCGATGTGCGCGGAGAAAGTGGAGAGAGACTGCTCGATGGACTGCTCGTCACCGATGTCCGCGAAAATCTCGTCGAAAAGCGGCAGCAGGGAGCCTTCCGCCGCGGGGATCTCCATCCCGAATTGATTCATGAGGGCAAGGAGCCCCACCATCTTGAGACTGACTGTTTTCCCACCGGTGTTCGGACCGGTGATGATGAGCACGCGATTATCCGCCCCCGCCGACACCGACACGGGCACCACCCGCTGCCCCAGGAGGGGATGCCGGGCATCGCGCAGCTCGATGCAGCCCGGGCTCCCCACCGCTCCCTCGGACATGTCCGCGCGCCGGCAGGAATGCTGCAGCGCGTATCGGGCCCGGGCGAGAATCGTGTCAAGGAACGCGGCCCTTTCAACCATGAGGCTGAGCTCCCCTGCCCGGGCGCGAAACCTCCGCGGTAAGCTCGCGGAGGATCCGCCTCACTTCCAGCCGGTAGAGGTTTTCCTCCTGCACGATGGCGTTGTTCTTCTCCACCACTTCCAGAGGCTCGATGAAGAGCGTCGAGCCGCTGGCGGACATTTCGTGCACGATGCCCTTCACCCTGCCCTTGTACTGGGACTTCAGCGGAAGCACGACCCTGCCGTCCCGCTGGGTGGGGGTCGTTGTCTGCCAGTACGCGTGATAGTCATGGTCTTCCAGCAGTCCGCGCACCGCGCGGTCCGCATCTGCGCGGTGCCGGCGGATGCGCTCCCGGATTGCCGCGAGCTCCGGGATCTGTTTCTCCTTCAAGAGGCCCTCCGGGTCGACGATGTGGAAGATCCGTCGGGAGAGCGGCGTGAGGTCGGGGATCTCCGAGGCAATGGCGCCCAGCCGGCGCGCGCCTGACTTGAGAACGATCCTTTTCAGCTTGAGCCCGGAGAGCACCCAGCGGCCGATCGCGGCAAGCTCCTCACCTTCGAGCTGCATGCCGGGCTTCCCCAAGGGTCGGGAGAATGCCGTCGAGATCGGGGAAATCGAATCCCGGCAGTGATTCGCCGGATTCAAGAATCGCGCGGAACTCAAGAGCAAGGGCGTGCGCATCAGTCAGAGACTTCGGCTCCGTGAGGAGGGGCTGGCCGCGCAGGGCCACCGCTCCCTCAGGGCTCACGCACAGCGCGGCCAGCTCGTCGATGATCTTCGGGAACTCGAGAAGGGCGAGGCGTGTGCTCATCCATGCGCCGTTCTCCGTGCATCCCGAAGCTCGGACACTATGCGCAGGTAGCTTTCGTAACGATCCGGATGGATCTCTCCGCCCTCCACCGCGGAGGCGACCGCGCAATCCGGCTCGTCGACGTGGAGGCAGGGCTGATACGCACAGGCCTGCATGAAAGGGGCGAAATCGCGGAAGTGAAATCCGACCTCCTCCGGCAGGATTTCGGCGAGCTCGAGCTCACGCACGCCGGGGGTGTCGACTATCCGAAGCCCCTCGCTCAGAAGGAACAGAACGGAGAAGTTGGTCGTGTGGTTCCCCCGGTCGTGCTTCTGGGACAGCTTCCCGACCCGCTGGCCCGAGTCCGGCGAGAGTGCGTTCAGCACGGAGGATTTCCCCACTCCCGAGTGCCCCACGAGCACGGCTGTCTTTCCCTTCAGCAGAGCGGCAAGCTCTTCCAGCCCCTCTCCCGTGAGCGCGGAACAGGAGTGCACCCCGTAGCCCATGCGCGAATAGTGAGCAAGCCTCTCCACGATCTCCGGCGGGGCACGGCAGGTCACATTTGTTGAGGAGCACGAGCGGAGTCACGCCGCCCGATTCGGCCGCCACGATGAGCCTGTCCACGAATCGGGGCCGGAAGGGCGGCGAGCTCGGGCTGGTGACGCAGATGGCCAGGTCAACGTTCGCCGCGAGCACCTGCGGCGCCCTGCCCTTCTTGTTCCACCGCTCGAGCCGGGTGCGCCGCGGCAGGACGGTGGCAATCATGCCCTCCTCGGGGCTCAGCCCATCGGGGATCACATCTACCAGATCACCCGGCGCGATGGGGTTGTAGCTTCGCGCGTCCTCCCTCAGCTTCTTGCCCTTGATCCTGCACTGGAGCCGGAGCCCGCCGGCGTTCACCGTGTAGATCGAGTTGATGCCGAGAAGGACTTCTCCCCTGATCGATTCCAGCATGGGCGTCAGAGAGCGCCTTCCAGCCGAAGGTCGTATTGCCCGGCAAACCATCCATACCTCTCCTCCAGGGGAGCGGGGCCGGTGACGTGAAGCGAGGCCTCCCCGGGGTGACCGTTCGCCGAGGAGTGACCCTCGAGCAGGCGCGCCACCTGCCGCGACACTCCCTCGCGGGAATCCACGAGCGTGACGCCCTCCCGGTCGAGCAGGGTCCGGAATTCCGACTCCAGATGCAGGAAATGGGTGCAGGCGAGCACGAGCGCATCTATGCGCGCGTGGCGAAAACGATCGACCTCGCGCCTCACCCGATCCGCCCTTTCCGCTGGCCCGGCGCGGTACAGATCGCGCTCCACGAACTCGACAAGCCCCGCTGCGGGCAGGCTCACCACGGTGCATCCCGCCGCGTGCTTTTCGATCAGCGCGCGCAGGTAGTCGCCCTCCACGGTCTGGCGGGTGGCCAGGACGCCCACGCGGTGACTGCGGGAAAAGGACGCCGCGGGCTTGACCGCGGGGACCACGCCGACGAATGGGAGCGGAAATCGGGCACGCAGGGCTTCGAGCGCCACCACGGAGATCGTATTGCAGGCAACAACGATGAGAGCCGGATGGGCGCGCGCGATCAGGCGCGCAGTGACCGCCGATGCTCGCCTCGATGATCCGGGCCGGCTCCTTCTCCCCGTAGGGAAAGTTCTCCCTGTCCGCGACGTACACGTACCTCCTGTCGGGGAGCAGGCGCCGGGCGTGAGCAAGGTACGGGAGGCCTCCGACACCGGAGTCCAGGAATGCGACGGGCTCAGGAGTCATTTCCGAAGAGCTTATCGAGCTTCCGTTTCGCCTGCTCCGATGCATCGGAGGGCGGAGCCCCGCGCTGCGCCGGCGGCGCCGGAGCGAAAAGAGAAAAATGTGCAGAAGTTCGCCCTGTCCTTGTCCTTCACAAGCTCATCCACTGATTCTGAGCAGTCCCAGTGCGCACCGGGGCTGTAGAAACGACAATTCAGGCAGACCTTGAGGTCTTTGCCGCAGGAATCGCAGGTCGACGAGCGGTACACTTCTCGCGGGTTCTCGACGACGGCTCCGCACGAGTGGCACGCGTGCATGGGGACAGGATATATCAATTGCCGGCGCCCGGCAAGCTTGCTCTCTCCGCGTGGGAGGGGTACCATTGCAGGGTATGTTCACGCCGCGATCGTGCACGCACAAGAGCTGCGGGCGGCCCGCCCTTTCCGCCTCCGACTTCTGCATCGTTCACCACCCGGACCCGGAAGGCCATGTCATGGGCTCCTGCGGTCGCTGGGCAGCCCGCCCGCCCTGCGCGATCTCGATCTTCCCGGAATCATCCTGTCGGACGTGGACCTCAGCGCCGCGGAGATTTCGGGATGCCGGTTCACGGCCGCGACGTTTCTCCGAGTGAAATTCGGCGGCGCCCAGATCCAGCTCTCGTTCCTGGATCGGGCCACTTTCACGGAGTGCGACTTTTCCGGAGCAAACATGCAGAACAGCGTGCTCGCCGGATCCACGGTCACCGGATGCTCTTTCGCAGGCTGTGAGATGGTGCAGGTCAACTTTCTGGGCCTCCGCTGCGTGCGGACCGGCTTCGATCATTCCAACCTGTACGGATCGCGTTTCGTGGGCTCCCTCATGGAGCAGGTCAGCATGAAAGACTGCAACCTCACGCGGACAACCTTCGACGTGGGCCATCGAACCGCCGTGGACTTCCGCTCCTCCAATACGAACGAGGCCATATTCCTGGAGCCGATGCCGTGAGGTTTTTTTCCCTCTTTTCCAGCACGGGGTTCTCCAATACCTATCTGATCGGGCCTGACGGCGGCGGGGATGCGTTCCTGATCGATCCCGGCACATTCGATGCGCCGCTTCTCCAGGCCGTCGAGGGCAATGGTCTCTATGTCAGGTCGATCCTCGTCACCCACGCGCACAATGCGCACATCAACGGGATCCGGGCGCTGCTCAAGGTGTATGACGCGGTGATCTACGCCAACCAGCCCAGCGTGCTGGATTTCCCCGCCCGCCACATCCAGGAGGATGACGCGCTCTCCCTCGGGGAGTTCACGGCTCGGGTAATCGAGACGCCGGGGCATTCCATCGATTCATTGTCGTTCCTGCTCGGCCATATGCTTTTCACCGGTGACATACTTTCCGCCGGCGGGATCGGGAGCACGCGTGACGGCTACGCCCGCGGTCTCCTGCTGGAGACGGTGCGGCGAAAGCTGCTGCCCCTGGGAGACGAGATTCTGCTCTTCCCCGGTCACGGCCCTCCCTCAAAGATCGGAATCGAAAAGCTCTACAATCCGTTTCTGGGTGAAAAGCTCTGAAGCTGCGTCAGGAGGGAACGGAATCTCGACGGCACCGGCGCGGTGAAAGTGCGCGGCTGGGCGTCTCCCGGGCAGCTTTATGACAAGGCTGCGTGCATGCAGCAGCAGTGATGCGTCTGGAAACCGCGGGTCCCGGCTCCCGTACAGGGGATCGCCGAGGAGGGGAGCCCCGAGGTGGCGCATGTGCACGCGAAGCTGGTGGGTACGGCCGGTGCGGGGTGAAAGAAGCAAATATGCATAGCTGTCCCTGCCCGCACCGAATGTACGCAGAACGCGGTACCGGGTGACGGCGAGCCGTCCGCCCGAGAGCACGCAGGTGAATCTCTTCCTGTCCCGCGGGTCGCGCGCGATCCGGGTTTCGATCCGCCCCTCTTCCGCGGGCATCCTGCCGTGCACGACCGCGATGTAGCGCTTGCGGGCGGTCCGGTCCTGGAATTGCCCGGCCAGGAAATGGTGGGCCGCGGAATTCTTTGCCACGATGATGACCCCGGATGTTTCTTTGTCGAGCCTGTGGACGATTCCCGGCCGCGGATCGCCCGGCGGAAAGCCGGCCGCGAGATGCGCAGCGTGAAAGAGGACCGCGTTCACCAGCGTGCCCGATTGGTTGCCGCTTCCCGGGTGCACCACGAGGCCCTGAGGCTTGTCGATCACGATCACATCCTCGTTTTCGAACAAGATCGAAAGGGGAAGGTCTTCAGGGCTCAGCTGCGAAGCCGGCGGGTCGGCGTAGGAAAGCGCCACGACATCGCCGAGCTTCAGCTTCCGCCCCATGCGTGCCGGGGCGCCGTTTACCGCAAGGCTGACGACCCGGGACCGGGCCTGACTCCGCGTGAAGAGCCCGAGACGCTCCGTGATGAACACGTCCAGCCTGATCCCTATGTCCTGCGGGCGCTCAACCCTCGCCTCAATGGCGCGTGGCTGGCTCATTCGCCCGACCGATGAGATAGTCGATACCGGCAATCATGAGGGATATTGAAACGGCCGAGACGGCAAGCCACGCGGTCTCCTGCGCCGAATACGTTGTGGCGATGCCGGAGCCCAGGGGCCACGGCGCGTAGCTCGGGTCGAATCGGCGGGTGACGTATCGGTAGGTATCGTACACCTCGAGGGTGAGGAACAGCGCGAAGGGGAAGGCGCCCACGGTGATGGCTTCCGCCCTCCAGATATCCTTCAGCCAGGGGGCGACCTCGCCGGGAGCCAGGGGCTGCGGAACGTGCTCCTGCGCACAAGCGGCCGCGCCGCACGCAGCGAGCAGGACGATGCAGACCACGGCAACACGGGGAAGGCGGCGGCTCATTTCTGTTCCCTCCGGCCGAAGAGGGCGGTTCCGACTCTCACAAGGGTCGCCCCTTCCTCTATGGCGATCTCGAAGTCACTCGACATGCCCATGGACAGCGTATCGAAGAACGGCAGCCCGCCGCCCGCCCGCACCTCCTCGAATACGGAGCGGAGGGCGGCAAATGAAGAGCGAACTCTCTGCGTATCCTCGCTGAGGGGACCCACCGTCATCAATCCCCTCACCCGGAGGTGCGTCAGCTTCCCGATCCACTCCAATCCGGCAAGCAGCTCGCTGCGGGACAGAAACCCTGACTTGGTGGGCTCGCCGCTCGTATTGAGCTCCAGCAGGATGTCCACTGTCCTGCCTCGCTCTTCGCACCGGGCATGGAGGGCTTCCGCGGTCTCCCGCTTGTCAATCGACTGAACGCACGCGAACAGGCCCGAGGCCGCGCGCGCCTTGTTTCTCTGCAGGTGCCCGATGAGATGGAGCTCGAACCCGCCGGGCAGGTCGAGGTATTTCTGCTCTGCTTCCTGCACCCGGTTTTCTCCGAACAACGACAGGCCTGCCGCCCGCGCATCGAGCACGACCTGCTGGGGAAAGCCCTTTGTCACGGCCATGAGCCTGACGGCCGACGCGTCCCGGCCCGCCCTCTGCGCGGCGGCGCTGATGCGGTCCCGTACTGCCGCAACGGCGGACGTGAGAGTTCCTACCATCTCCATTGCCGCACCGGAGGATATGCCCTGCTCACCGCTGCGGCGACAAGTATTCCGAGCAGCACGCCTACGCCGCCCTGCAGGAGATTGCCCGGCACGTCACCGAGTGACGCCCCGAACCCCGCAATAAGAGACCCGCCCGCCAGGTAGCCGCCAGCCATGACTGCAATGCCGACAAGGCCGGCGGCGATGCTCAAGCCCACGTTCGCGGGCCGGGCGCGCGCAATGAGCCCTACCAGCAGTCCCTGCAGACCGTGCACGACGAGGGAGATCGGCGCCCAGATGGCAAACGGGCTCAGGAGATCGGCGAGTGCCGTTCCGATCCCCCCGGCGAACATCGCCGAAACAGGGCCGAGGGTTATGGCGGTAAACACGATCGCGACGTCCCCCAGATTGATGTACCCCCTGGCGGGAGTCGGTATCTGCACGACCCTTGTCAGCACGGTCGTGACAGCAGCGAGAATCGCAATGGAAGCAATCCGAAATGCCGGTGACATGACCGGCCGATCATCGCTCATGCAGAGCCTCCCTGTGAGAGTATAGGCGAAAAACAGCCGTCCGAAAAGAACATGCCGCGGCATCCGGCGGCGCTGCGCGATTACGGCGCGCGAGCATACGCGACAGCTGCGCGCGAGCCGGTGCGATCAGGCCTGCCAGCGTACCAGCGCCGGACTGATGAACAGGAAGCTGAGACAGAGACACACGATCAGGTCGGCAACCAGGCGCCGGCCCTTTTTCAGTTCCGCGTATACGGTCCGGGGATTCCGTCTTCCGAATCCCCGGCTCTCGAGAGCCATGGCGAGCACCGGTATGCCCTTGACCGCCTCGATCAGCAGGGAGGTAAGAACCGGGCAGATAGGTATCGATGATCTTCTTTCTTCCCCGGGTCGCGGGCGGACCGGCCCGCAGCCGATGCGCGTCCAGCACGTTGTGCCAGGTCGACGCAAGGGAGGGCATGGTCCGCAGGGCGACGATCACCACCAGGCAGAACGTGTAGGGAAGACCGAACCATCTCAGGCTGAGGACAAGATCGTCGAGGGAGACGGTCCTGACAACCGCAAAGAACCCGAATGTGACTCCGATAAATCGCAGGAGCAGGATCAGGGTTTCGCGCACTCCGTCGCTCGTCAGGAGAACAAGGCCGAACAGCGTGACGACATTCGTGCCCGCCCGGTGAAAGGGCGGGGTCAGAAGGCAGATGAAGACGAGGACGGGCGCCATCGCCTCGAGCGGGGGAAG
This sequence comes from uncultured Spirochaetota bacterium, assembly GCA_963734545.1. Taxonomy (GTDB): domain Bacteria; phylum Spirochaetota; class Spirochaetia; order SZUA-6; family Fen-1364; genus Fen-1364. The sequence continues at coordinate 703,190 of CAVTHO010000007.1, forward strand.
AAGCTGGCGGAGTCCCAGCGCCGACGCAGTGACGATCACCAGGGCCGCCGCGAATGGCGCAAGCACCAGGGGCGGAACGGGAAGGAAGAAGCAGATGAAGAGGGGAACAAGAAGGAGAAGCTTGGCCCGGGGATCGAAACGGTGAAGAAAGCTGTGCCCGGGCCGGAAAAAATCCACGCTCATGAAGCGGCCTCCCGGGAAACAGAGGGTCGGAAATCGCGGCTCAGCTTCCCGGATTCCAGGACGAGAATCCTGTCGGCCAGCGACATCGCCAGGTCCATATCGTGCGTGATCAGGATGATGCCCGGCGCGCGCGGGATCAGCGCGTCGAGCAGGCGCTCGACCTCCCTGCAGGAAAGCCCCGAGTCGATCTCATCGAGGACCAGGATCTCGCGGGGCAGCAGGTAGGAGATCGCCGCCTGCAGTCTCCTGCGGCCGCCATAGCTCATGAGCGCGGGAGGAGAGGCCGGGTCGGGCAGCGAAAAGAGCCCGACGGCTTCTTCGATTTTCTGTTCGATCTCGTCCCTGCTCATGCCCTGCCGCCGCAGGCCGAGGGCAAGCTCGTCGCGGACAGTGGGAAGGTAGATCTGGTGGTCGGGATTCTGAAAGAGATATCCCACCCTCCCATTGAGCTCGTTCGCGGAAGCAGGGGAGAACCCCGAGCCCGAGCGCAGCGACACAACGCCGGTCTGCGGCGTCAGAAGGCCGCAGAGGATCCTTCCAAGAGTCGTCTTTCCCGATCCATTCCTTCCGAGGAGCGCGCATACCTCGCCGGCGCGCACGTCGAGAGAATCAATGGCCAATGAAAAGCTGTCCCGACCGGGGAAGCGAAAACTCACTCCTTCCACCCTGAGCTGGACCTGGGCAGACCCTCCGCGGGAGGGCCCCTTTTCCTTGCGCGGGAGGATACCTTCGCCGGACAGCGCGCGGTGGAGCTCGGGCGCATCTCCGCTGTCCGCAGATGAGACTATCCGGCCCTGCGAGAGGAGCGCGAAATGGCCGCCCCTGTCCGCCAGGAGCGGGGACCACCTCGAAGCAAGCGCAAGCACGGTCCTTCCCGTTTCAGCGAGAAGGTCCAGCGTGGCGGTTTTCCAGGCCTGATCGAGCTCGTCGAGGGACTCGTCGAGGATCCAGAGCGCGGGCCCGATCGCAAGAAGACACGCAAGGAGAAGTCTCTTTTTCTCCCCTCCCGAAAGAGTGGACGGATTTCTGTCTTTGAATGCAGAGAGACCCATTTTTCGGAGGCTCTCCTCCACCCGGTCGACAATTCGAGGCCGGGGCACTCCAAGGGATTCAAGGGCAAATGCCAGCTCAGTGTCACAACGGGTCGTGAAGATCTGCTCATCAGAATCCTGGGAGACGAGCCCGACTTTTTCCATGAGCTCGAACGGCGCGGATTTTCGCACATCCTGGCCGTCGAGAATGATCGTCCCGTCCAGCGTGCCCCCCGAGAAGCGCGGCACGAGTCCCGCCACGATCCGCGCAAAGGTGGTCTTGCCCGCGTCGGCTGCCCCGAAAAGCACGGTCACACCGCCCGTCCTGATTGTCAGCGTGAACCCGTCATGCACCGGGGCGGCTTTCTCCACGCCCATGCGGGGGTAGCGGAATGACAGGTCCTTCACGATGAGCAGCGGAGTGTCCGGGAGGTCCATCCTGGGAAGCGCCTTTCTGACACTATAGTGGTGGTCGACTGATCCGCGTCAAGGCCGACGAACGCGCCGATGGCGCCGCAATCTCAGGATCCAGTACCCGGCCCAGGACACCGACAAGAGGGCCGGGATCCCGACGATGAGCACTTTTGCAAGCGTATCACTCATTGACACAGCCACCATACAGGATCGCGCACCGGGCATCAATCGCGGTCGCTCCTGGCGACATTCGCGGTCGCTTCTGGCGACATTCGCGGTCGCTCCTGGCGACATTCGCGGTCGCTCCTGGCGACATTCGCGGTCGCTCCTGGCGACATGCGCGGTCGCTCCTGGCGACATTCGCGGTCACGCGTCCAGGACGACCTCCGCTTCCCAGCCGTCCTGCACCGCCTCCACCCGGTAGCGATAGAGACTGACCGCTTTCACGTCCGCGGCCAGCTTGTGCCTCATGGGATCGATCCGTTCTCCCCTGAGCACGGCGGACAGGGAGGCGACGGGAAGCGCGTTGCCCGCGCCTTCCGCGATCCGCACGGATTCGATTCTCAGCAGCAGGCCTTCGGTGTCCTTGGAAACGATCACCCACTGCAGGAGCTCGAAGAGCAGCATCTCGATTCCCTCGGCGGACAGCTGGATCTCCCTTTCCTCACGGGGAGTGATGGAAAAGAGATCGTAGACCATCGCGTTGACCAGCGCATCCACGGACGAATGAAACAGCTCCTCCAGCGTTTCTCCCGTTGCCGAGAACGCGACATCCGCGATTGCCCGGTCATCAAGATAGCGCCAAGGCACGCCGCTCGCCCCTTGGGGAGAATATACTCAAAAAGCTTCGGCAGGTGCCTGTTTCAATACCGGCGATGCAGCAGCTTTTCCGTCACCCCGACCAGCGTGTCGATTGAAGGGTGGGACGGCAACCGACGAATTTCCCGCAGAGACCTTTCCGTGTACTGCTGGGCACGCAGGCGCGCCCCTTCGAACCCGCCCCTTTCCTCTATCAGGCGCGCGGCGCGGGACAGCGCGCGGCGCCCCCGGGGCCGCCGCGCCAGCGCGGCAGCCAGCTTGTCGTCATCACCGCGCAAGGCGATGATGGTCGGAAGCGTGTAGATCCCCTGCGAGATGTCGCTTCCCGTCGGCTTGCCGGTTTCCGCGCCGTGCCCTCTCGAAATCCAGGATATCATCGATGATCTGGAAGCCCATGCCCAGGCAGTAGCCGAGTCTCCTGAATATGCTGCACACCTGGGCGGTACATCCGCTCTCGTGCGCCCCGACGTAGAAGGACAGGGAGAACAGCGCGGCGGTCTTTCCCGCGATCCTTCGAAGATACCGGCGGATGCTCGTGCTGGGCGTCATAGCGATCGGCGGACTGGCTGATCTCGCTGCCGCAGATACGGGCAACCAGCCGGGAGAGGGCCTGCGCATTGTCCACCTTTGCCAGGTCTGCAATCAGCGAAAAACACGACGCAAAGAGCCAGTCTCCGACAAGAACCGCCTTGCGCGGCCCGTGCAGGACATGCAGCGTGGCGACTCCCCGGCGGGTCGGTGCACCGTCGATGACGTCATCATGCACGAGTGTCGCCATGTGCAGCATCTCGACGGCCGCGCCTATGCGGATCATCCGCGCCGCATCCGGGGTACCGAAGCGCGAGGACAGGAGGACAAACGCGGGACGCAGCATCTTTCCGCTCGCATCCAGAAGCTGACGGACCGCGCCATGCACCTCCGTGTCGTCCGTGGCGGCGCGCGAGAGGATCGTCTCCCGCACGCAGTCGAGCTCACGCGCCAGCTCCGGATGCCCGTCCCAGAAGGGCCTCATTTCTTATTTCGTTGGTTCATCCGCGTAGAACCGGGTCTTTCTGGCGAACCGGGTGCCGTTCCACCATCTCTTGAAAAACGGCACAACCCAGGTGTCGAGCCCGAACGCCCTGCCTGCCCCGCCCATCATGAGGATAGCGGCGAAGAAGAACCAGAGCTGATTCCACGCGAACATGCCGGAGAGCGTGAAGATCAGGCACATCCCGATCGAGGCCACCGCCGCCCACCAGGTGAACAGACCGCCGAAGAGCGCGAGCCCGATGAGCAGCTCGGCGAAGACAATCATCACCTGAAACCAGGAATACGGCAGATAGGCGAAGATCCCGTCCATGAAGGTCTGCCGGAACCAGGTCACGAGGCCCGAGCCGGGATCCAGGATGGTCTTTGTCGTGTCGAGCCAGGGCCCGTGCACCGCCGGGGCGGCCGCGCCAGCCGCACCGGAGGCCGCGGACGCTGCGGAGGTGACATCCACCGCAGCGGCGGCGCCGGCCGCGGCGCCGGCCGCCGCAGCCCCTGATTGCGCGGCAGAGGCGGCCGTGGTGGCGTCCGGGATTTTCAGCCCTGCCTGGATGACACCCGGGGAAAACATCCAGCCTGTCTGGCTCTTGCCGGTGGAAAAATCGAGCCATCCCTGCGTGATCTTGTTCGTCGACTCCACGACCCACATGAATCCGAGCCATAGTCTCAGGAGCAGGGGCCAGTAGCCGCGCACCTTGTACGAGGCCAGCGCTCCCACGAAAGACCGCCCGTTCTTTACGTCGAGGAATTCGTGCTTGACGTACTCCCACACCTGATTGACGCCGGCCGTGCCGAAGAGATGCACCACGTTGATCAGGTGTTTCACCGCAATGGCAAAGATTCCCGTCAGCGAGATGCCCATGACATGGGCCACGCCGGAGAATGCTCCCAGGGAAACCATGATCCCGTGGTAGCGCGAGCGGAAAGCCTTCATTTGTCCGTTGGTGATGTCCGCGATGATATTGTGCGCCGCTGTCTCCGCGGTCTGCACGGCGGCCTCCACGATCTGGGGATTGACCCTCTTGCCTTCCAGGTGCCACGCGACGTCCCCGACGATGTAGACGTTCGGATAGTCGACGGACTGCATGTATTCGTTGGCAAGCAGGCGGCCCCTTTTGCCCTCGATATAGCGGTCCTTGGAAAAAGTGCAGTTCTTCACGCCGCAGGTGCCCTGAGTCGTGGCGAACCGGCACATTCGGTTGCCGCATTTTCCCTTTGTGAGCGCCAGGTTTGCCGCAAACTCGCAGCCCTGGATTCCGCAGGTCCAGATGAATGTCCGGGTGGCGATGGACCTGTTCCCGGCCAGGAGCACTCCATTCTGGTCCGCGCCGATGATGGGAGAGCGCAGCATGATCTGCACCCCCCGTTTTTCCAGTGAGCGCTTGTGCTTTCTGCTGCAGCTTCTGGGGAAGATTCGGAATGATCGCGTCCAGTGCCTCCACGACGATGATGCGGACTTCCTTTTCATCGATGTGGTGCGCGCGGCACAGCACGCGCCGCTGGTCCTTGAGCTCACCCGCGAGCTCGATACCGGTAAAGCCCGCTCCGGCTATGACGAAAGTCAGGAGCTCCGCCCGCTTCGCCGGGTCCTTCTCCGCGGCCGCCCGGCGGAAAACATCCTCGATATGGCGGCGAATCTCCAGCGCGTCCTCGAATGACCAGATGGTGAAGGCGTGTTCCTTGATGCCCGGGATGCCGTAGTACTCCGGCTCTCCTCCCACCCCGAGCACGATGTAGTCAAACGCATACTGCCCGGTGTCGGAAATGGCCTGACGCGCCTCGAAATCTATCGTGCGTATCCTGTCAGTCACAAGGGAGACCGGTCGGGCGCCGAAGATCTTTTTGAAGCTGATCTGAACGGAAGCGGGGTCCACACGGCCGCCCGCCACTTCGTGCAGCTCGGTCATGAGCGTGTGGTGCCGCGTTCTTGTCTATCAGCGTGATCTCGATGTCGCGACGCATCCCGATCTTGCGCGCGAGCACTTTGGCGGCTTCGACTCCGCCGTACCCTCCGCCCAGAACGAGGATGCGGGTAATGTCTGGCATGTTTGTCCTCTTAGGTTCACCCCATCCTACTAAGGCGAGGGGAATTGTCAATACTGAGGGGTGTGCGCCCGACAGAAAGGCCGCAATTGCGCCGACCGGCAGCGGCGTGCTATAAAACGTTCCATGGCTCGGTCCTTGCGGTGGCCGCGGCGCGCGGCCGCTGCCGCCCTTCTCATCCTGGCCGGCGTCTTTCCCACGGCAGCCGAACCACTCAAGCGTTCCGTCCTCAATCTCCTGGGAACCACTTCGGAGATCACGCTGTATGCCGGCGGCACGGAGTCCGCCTTCGATGCCGCATTTGCCCGGATCGCCGAGATAGACTCGGCCATGACGATCAACAAGCCCGACAGCGAGGTGATCCGGGTGAACAAGGCAGCCGGTCTGCATCCGGTCAAGGTGGCGCCCGATGTGTTTTTTGTCATCAAGCGCGGTCTTGAGTTCTCCCTCCTGGGGAACGGCGCCTTCGATATCACGGTTGCCCCCCTCGTGGCGCTCTGGGGAATCGGCACGGCGCACGCGCGCGTTCCCCGCCCGGATGAGATCAAGGAAACACTCGCCCTCGTCGGCAGCAGAAATCTCGAGCTTCAGGAGGCCGGCTCCACCGTGTTCCTGAAGAGGCCGGGCATGGGAATCGACCTCGGTTCCATGGCCAAGGGATATGCCGCGGACGAGGTGGCGCGTGTCCTGAGGGAGCACGGAGTCACGAGTGCCTTGATCAACCTCGGCGGCAATATTCTCACAATGGGACAGAAGCCGGACGGCACCCCGTGGCGCATCGGCATCCAGAATCCCGAGGAGCCGAGAGGCACCCCGGTCGGCGTCGTCGAGATCCCGCGCGGCTCGGTCACCACCGCCGGCACCTACGAGCGGTATTTCACTTCGGGGGGAAAGAGATACTTCCATATCCTCGATGCAAGGACCGGATACCCTGCGTGGAACGGGCTTGCGGCCGTTTCAATAGTTGCCGGTGATTCCATGAGCGCGGACGGATATGACACGGTTGTTTTCACCCAGGGGCTGAACGCCGGGCGCGCGCTCGTCGAGGCTGCGCATGGCGCAATCGAAGCGGTCTTCATTACGGAGAAGCGCGGGATCTATGTCACTCCGGCGCTGCGCCCGAGATTCAAGCTCAGCGATTCACGGTTCACGATGATCAACTAGCTTCCGTCTTTCGCGCCTCCCCTACCTCCCGGGCAGGAGCAGCGAGATGCAGAAGAGAACGCCGAACACGAGATGGTGGAGCATCACGAGCGGGATGACCGGCTTCCTCTTTTCCGGCGCCCGGGGCATGAATAAAAACGGGGGCACGGTGAGGGGCAGCGCGAGGTAGATCAGCCAGGGAGGAGGATAGAGGCCTCCCAGCAGGAGCAGGACGGGACTCGCATACGCGCACCCCAGAAGCACGCAATATACGCCTATGGCGCGCCGGTAGCCGATACGCACGGTGAGTGTCCGCAGAGCGTATCGACTGTCTGATTCGAAATCCCGAAGCTCATTTGCCAGGAGGATGAGGGATACGAGGAAGCTCACGGGAATCGAAACCAGCACGACCTTCCAGGAGAAGGCCCCCGAGACGGCGGAGTAGGCGCCCGCGACCATGCACACGCCCATCAGGAAGAAGACGATCACCACGGCGAGCCCCCGCCGTTTATAGTTGAGAGGCTCCCCGGTGTAGAAGAATCCGCCGGCGAATCCCACGAGCCCCAGGATGATGAGAGCCCAGCCGCTCCGCCATGCCAGGAACAATCCGAGAAGTCCGGCAAAACCGAAAAACGCGAGTCCGACAAGGAAGATGAGCCACTCCAGCAGCTCGCGATCGGCCTTTGTGAATCCGAGATGCGCGACCTTGTCCCCTACCCTTTTCTGACGAAACTCGAAGAAATCATTGACGAGATTCACACCGGCCTGCAGCGCGAGCCCGTCTGCCATCACGCAGATCGCGTTCAGGAGATCGCCGCGGCCGTCGCGGTAGGCGAGCAGCACTCCCAGCGAGCACGAGAATGCGGCGATCACCAGCGAGGGGAAGCGCAGGGCAATGAAGCCCGCGCGCCACGCGCGCAGGTCGAAAGCGAGGCGCAGCGAGTCCCGTACGAGGGGGCGCAGGAGGGCGATGAGCTTCATCCGCGCCCGCTCACATGCCCCAGAAGGGCCGGGGACGCACCAGCGTGTACACGAGAGGTGCCCAATTGACACAGACAACCACGGCCAGCGCGAGAATTCCTTTGAGCGTGGAGCGGACCGGGGCGCGAGGGTCCCGCGAGACCGACCCACCGGCGGCCTGGATTTCAATGAGAATCCGATCGATGCTGCCGATGATGTCTTTTCGATCCATCTCCCGCCTTTGGCTCATGATCGATTCGAAATAGTAGAATGACCTGCCGAGGAGCCCGCCCATTCGGCCGGGAAGCCGGAGATCGGACCTCAGGGAGAATTGGGACAAGGCGATGAGCCCGATCATTGCCGTTGCCTTGGAAACCCCTGTTTTCAACGCCCCCTCGGTAAGCGGAAGCCCGAGCACATCCACAAGCACTTTTCCCGTGGGAATTGCCAGGTTGAATAGAACTATGCCGGCAGCAATGACCAGGAACTGCAATGGCCTTACCCGTCGGCCGGTGAGCGCATTCAGGCTGGCGACAAAAACGATCAGCAGCCCCCGCAGCACCAGGTCCTGCTGGAGCAGGAAAGCGGGAAAAAGCAATGCTCCCGCGGCGAGAAGGGCTCCCGGAGTGACATGTGCCTGCAGGAAGACGCCGAGGCTCCGGTCCTTCACGTGATTTCTCTCGCTGACGCCAGCCATCGGGACCGCGACGCGAACTTTTCGGCAAAGGCGCCCAGGACAGCGGCGGTCACAGTGCCGAGGGCGATGAAAGGAGGCGCGATCAGCCAGGCTCCCTCCCCGAATATCAAGGCGCGCGCCAGCCAGAGCTGCATCGTGTTGCTGAAAAGCGCGCCGAATACTCCCACACCAATCAGCGAGATGTGTCTGCCGCACACCCGCCGGAAAAACAGCATGGAAAGCGCGCTTGCAAGCGAACCGACCGCGGAAAAGAGAAAGACGTAGGACAGGAGTGTCCCTCCCAGGAGGGCCTGTCCGAGGATCTTCAACATCACCACGAGAAGGACGAGGGGCACGGGAAGCAGATCGAGGCTGATGAGGACCGGGAGGTTGGCAATTCCCACGCGGAGAAAGGGAACCGGCTTGGGGATCATGTACTCGATTGCCGAGAGAAACAGGCACATTGCGCCAAGGAGCGCGACCAGGTCGAGTCTCCTAGTAAGAGATGTCGTCGATTTTCTCACCGCTCGTTCCTCGTACCCGCACGAAAACCCGATTCGGCAGGCAGGCGATCCATTGCCCCGGCCTCGAGATGGCGGGCATGTGGACACACAGCTTGTCGGGGCAGGGAGAGTCCACGACCGAGGCGCTCCCGTCCTGTATCGCGACGATCGTCCCTCCCAGGGGGCCCATGACCGTCTCTCTTCTGTCCTGGTCCAGCGGGTAAATCCACCGGGCACCGGACGCCTCGATCACCACCTCCCCGGCGCCGGCCCTCCCCGCGTACGCGTATAGAGAGAATCCTCCGATGGCAAGGAGAGAAATCAAGACGGCGAGAAAATCCACTGCTCTGAGCTTCATGTGAGCAAAAAGATCGGTTCCGCTTCAGACTGCGAAGAATGGGCGGCACAAGAGTTGAACTTGTGACCCCCAGCGTGTCGAGCTGGTGCTCTAACCAAACTGAGCTAGCCGCCCCTCGGGCGGACAATTGTCCCGCCCCTGCGCAAAGGACTCTATCCAATCGACGGGCGAAGTGTCAAGACAACTCTTCCACGAAACTCCGTGGAGCGGGATGCTCATGAAGAGGTCCCGCGGATTTTCCATGCCGGGAGGTGACCGTGCGTCTGTTCGTTCCATTCGCTCGCCGGCAGCTTCTCGTGCACGCCCGTGATCACGCACCCTCCCGGGCGGAGCGCGCGTCTGAATCCTGCGATTGTGATTTTCTGGGCGCGGGCGTCGAGGTACGAGAGCCGGTCGCGATATAAGATCAGGTCGAAGGATTCCGGGACGGGAACAAAGGCATCCGAACAGACGAGAACGATCCTTTCGCGGACCGCGTCGTTTCCAGAGAACCGCCCGTCCTTTTCCTCCAGCACTCCGGACCTTTTCAGGTATTCCGGCACGTCTGAATGGGGCAGCGAGCAGTCCTGGGCTTCCACGATCGCCTCCAGCCTGTCAACGGCCCAGATTTTCGCACGCAGCCTGGGCCGGTCCATTGCGAGGATGCATGCGAGTGAGAGGGCATCAAGCCCTCGGCCGCATTCAGGGTTCCAGACCGAGAACTGCCGAGCGGATGAGCCGGGCATCAGCGGTTTCAGCCCCGCCCGGAGGCTTTCATTCCAGAGCGTATCGATGCAGGGCGAGCCGAAACCTGCAAGAAACTCCGCTGCACGCTCCCGGGTGGCAGGGAGTGCGCGGCCCCATTTCGCGCTCCGATACCGTCTCGTGACCCACGCGATGTTCACATCTGACACCGTGTAGGACGCGTGCTTCCCCAGGGCGTCACGAAGGTCGGTCCATGCGTCTGCGGCGCGGGGAACGGGGTGGTCTCCAAAGAAAGTGCCGGGATCCAGCATGTGTCGATCAGGCTTCGAGTCCGCGAAAGGCCCTGATATGCTGTCGACTGCGATGGCAACATTCGCTCCCGCTGTCTGAACAACCACTGCCGTGCCGGGAGGTGTCGCCTCTCCGCGGCGGGGGAGCATGCCAAGACGGGGGAGCGGATCGAGAACCGGCAGCGGCGCTCCCTTCCAGGTGTGCAATCCGAGAACATCTGCGGAGGCTCCGTTCAAGCGTGCGATTCGTTCGATGGCGAATGTCCCCGCCACGTTCGCGGATTCGATTCCGAATTCGACGCCGGCAATGGAAACCGTATAGATCAAACCTTCCGGTCCGTGCACACCTTGCGCGGGCATTGCATGGTCCGGCACGGGGGTCTCAGCTTCTCCGCTTCCGGGCAGTGGTCGCCGCAGCGATGTACGAAGCGACATCGATAATGAGCGCAACCTCCCCGTCCGCCCGGGCAGCCGCCGCGGCGATGCCGGGCGTCCGGGCCCCCGCGTAGTCGATGGCCGCGGGAGCAAGTCTCCCTTCCCCCTCCAGCTTGTCGAAAACAAGGACCGCATTCAGACCACCCGCGCTCACCACAACGCCCGCGTGAGGGACATCGCCGCCGGGCGCCGCTATGACCTGCAGCTTTTCGCTTCCTGAAATGTACTCCTGCCCGGGCGGGGAGCCGGGATGCACTTCACAACTTCATCGACTGGGATCGCATAAACAGAGTCTCCGGCCCTGCCCAGGATGAAGCTTCCATCGATTCTCCCCTTCCCCCGCGGGCGGGGAAGCTCCAGTGAGAAGACGGTTTTCTCTCCGTTCTCGGATTCTATCTGGAAGCCGATGCCTTTGCGTGCGAGCCTCGGGCGTATGCCCGAAAGAGCCTCTTCGAGCTTCTGTTTCGATGAGACACGCCCCAGGTGGCGGAGACTCAGCCGTACCTTTTCTCCCTCGGCGTCAGCCTGCAGGTGAAGCCGGCTGACAGGGGCTCGAGTCTTTTTTTTCAGGCTTTGCGGTCGTCTTGTTTCAGCATCCAGCGAGGCGCGCACGCACCGATTTATCGTGGTGGCTGCCGTGTCCGCAAGCGCGGCGTCTATCTCGAGATCCTGCAGGTCAACGGCTGTCTCTACCGGGAATGACAGCTTCACCGCATGCCTTCGCACGAGCCGGGGAAACCGGCGAACAGTGCGGCGAGCCGGACGCTTCCGATCCGCGCAGCAGCCTCCCGGGCAGCCGCTGAGGCTCGCTCCCCTTTCTTCGCCGCCTCCCGCAGCCTGGCCGTGAAACCCGAGAATGATTCCTCGAACTCCGATGCGATCCTGCCAAAAGCGGCGACACGCGCGGACAGCTCGCCCGCAATGCTCGTGGTCGGCTGGCCGCGCGCCGCAGCGGCGAGCCCGCCGGGGATGGCCTCGAGAAGCTCACGAACACCGCGCTCCTGCTGCGCGGCCAGGGTGCGAAGCCCCGAAAGAAGGGCGAGGGATTCTTCCGCGGTCCGGGCAGCCAATGCGGCGGCCGCTCCGGATTCACCCGCTGCCGCCTGCGCCGCACGCAGGCGGCGCGCATCGACTCTCGTGAGCACGAGGCCGGCCTGTCCCCCGGACCCTTCCGCGTCCTGCAGGCGCGCCGGCTGCGCGAGCAGGGTTTCCAGGGCGCGCGCCGCGGATTCACACGCGCCCGAGTCCGGGGCGCCCGCGACGTGCGCCTCCAGGAATTCAAGCGCGCCCCGGGCGGCGAAGTCGAGCATCGACCCCACCTCTGCACCCGCGGGTATCCGGCCTGCGCGAACCGCCCGCACGACATCCTGGACAAGCCGGGCGATCCGCACGACTCCCGGCATCACCGCCTGATCGAGCTCCCCCTTCAGGGAATGGGCCGCGCGGTATGCCTCGTCGAGCACGGCGCCCGGGTCCCGTGTCTTCCGCAGCGAACCGGCGCTTTCCGCCAGGAACGTGAGCAGACGGCGGGCCTCGTCCAGGGAAGCCTCTTCCATCGGGCCTGTCCGCGAATCAGTGCCATCGCCGGGAGGTGCGTCCTCGCGCGGGAAATCCATAGCTATTCCATAGTACAGGCGAGTGATGAGCGGCGCAATACGCCGTGCCGCAATACGCGACATAATTGACGGGGCCGTGCTTCCTGTGTAGTATGGGGCCGCGGTGCGGTGCCCGCGTCATTCATCGAGGGGAGGTGCCGGTGGTCTTCCTTGTAGTGGAGAGCTCGCTCTCGGTGCGCGAGTCCCTGTGCCACGTTCTCCTCGCATTCGGGATCAGGGGCATCCCGGTTCCGAGCCGCCTCGCTGCCCTCGACGCCCTTTCTTCGGGTGATCAGATCGAGGGCGCGATAATCGACATCGACAACAGGGACGTCGAGGGTATTCAGCTCGTCGAAGAGCTCAAAAAGAACGAGCGCACGGCAGCCATCTCGGTCATCGTGCACACCGTACAATCCAGCAAGGGCTTCGTGATGCGGATGATCGAGCTGGGTGTCGTGGGATACCTCCTGAAGCCGTTCAGCGATTCGAATGCCAAGATCAAGCTCTCCGCGATCTTTTCGAAGATGGCCACGCACAACAGCCAGAGAAAACATATCCGGGTCAGGCCGGATCCGGGCGAGCTCGCGCGCGCGAGCTTTCGCGTCCCCAACTCGCCCCAGCTCGTTTCCGGCCGGATCGTCGATATCAGTCTCAGCGGGCTGGCCATTGAGTTGTTCAACCCGCCCGCGGCCGAGCTCCTTTCCCCGGGAACCTCGGTCAGCAGGCTGCAGTTCTCCCTCTCGGGGAAGGAGCTCTCCCCTTCGGGAAGCGTCGTGCTGTACAAAGCGAAAGTCCTCGCGCTGAGATTTGACATCATCAATCCCGCTGATAAAAAGGCCCTGGAACGCTATATTTTCAAGAGTATATCATCGTGATAGCCTCGCGCAGTCAGAGGAGGAACCCGGCATGATGAAAAGCACCCACGGGACTGTCAGGGCCGCTGCCCTGGGGCTTTTCCTGTTCATGTGCACCCCCGTGTTCCCCGCCAACATTGTGATTCCCACCATGGAGCTCATTACCCACGGCGTCAGCTCCGGGGGGTTGTTCACTCTGCAGACCTACGGCAACATGGCCCTGGAAGTGCAGGGCGGGTACAAATTCGGGGGAAGCATTTCATTCGGGCTTCTCAACGAGCTGGACCTCGAAAACGTCAGCATCCCCATCAAGTTTCTTTCGGCCAGCATGACCATCCGGGAAGCGTTCTCCCTGCCGCTGGACGTCGTCTATTTCGTGGGTCGAAACGATATATTCGGGTCAGGAAGCGGATTTGCCGCTTTCGGCGCTCCGCCCATCATGACCCGGTACCGCGGTTTCCTGTACTTTCCGACTGATCCTCTCCTCCCCGGCGCCGATCTACGACGGGATCTACCAGGTGCAGGGCACCGGTGCGGAGCTGGCATTCACCCCCGTTGCCGGGACGTTCGGTGTCAATCTCTATCTCTACGAGGATACGCACCAGGCATTCCCCGATCTCGGTTCCTACTCGGGGGACCTGAGGTTTCTTCTCAACTCGAGCGCCGTGAAGCTGGAGGGATTCGTGGGCGGGACGGCAAGCCCCACCGCGCACAGAGGGATCTTCCGGGGAGGGCTCCTCTTCTACGCGGCGAACAACGATGTCGAGTTTCTTGCCCAGATCGGCATCCCCCGGTGGGACCCGAGCGTCGACTCGTCGCTGAACGTGAATCTCTTCTATCTCCTGTTCGAACCGCGCCTCCACCTCGGCCTGTTCAACATTGTGCCTACTTTCTTCTGGCACCCCGCGTATTACGATCAGACAGCGTATCCGACCGAGTCGGGTACCTTCGACGTGAACCTGAACCTCTATCTTGGCGACCAGACAAGCACGCCTTTGCAGGGCGGAATGGAAACAAATTTCCGTTTCCAATCCTCGGCGGGCGAAATGACGTTCAAGCTGTCTCCCTGGGTGGGTTTCAGCACCCCGGGCGTCCAGTGGACCATCAAGGTGAACACAAAGCTGTGGCCGTTCAAATGGAGTGACCTGCTGGACGGCTTCGTGGGCGTCCGCGCGGAGCTCTGAGCTTCCGGCCTGAACGAAAAGGGGCTCCCTCGCGGGAGCCCCTTTTGAATTTCTGACTGGTGAATATCGTCTACTGCGCCGGCTTCGTTGTCGCGTCCATCTTCTGCTGCTCGAGGAAGCGGAGGACCTGGATGTTCCCCAGGCGCTTGAGCTCGGCCAGACGCCGCGCCTCGTTGCGCTGCTGCAGGATGCCCCAGATCGCTTCGTCGTTGATGTCCCGCTCGGTGTCGATGATGGCCTTGTCGTAGGTGATCTTGATGTCCTGGACGTAGGTGACGAAGTCACCGCCTTCCTGCGCCGCGTCTCGATACACGATGATTCCGACGATCTTCAGGTACGGCATGCCCTTCGGGTAGAGAGGGAACTTGCGCAGCTCGCGGTTCCTGACGTCCACGATGTAGTTGGGGTTGTCCCAGGTCAGGGTGCGCCAGCCGTCGAATGCCAGGTAGTCCATGAACATCGTCTGCTCGTTGCCGTCCTGGTCCGCGACGACAACACCGAGACCGTTGGGGAAGTTCGCGCCGTACACGGTGATGGAAAGGCTCTTCAGGACGCCGACGTTCTTCACGACGCCGTAGCCGTTGAACTTTTCACCCTTTCCCTTGTCCGCGTCCGCCACCACCATCTTGCCGGACGTGCAAGGAGTCCTTGTCCGCGTAGGCGGGGATGTCGAACGGCGGCTGGATCATGGCCCAGGAGTTGAACGGTTCCGTGGGGAAATGGATACGCACGCCCAGGATCTTCTTGCTGGCCATGTCCTTTCCGCCGAACGGCTTTGCCGTTGCGTTGGTCATGGCTTCCTTCGTCATGGTCACGCTCTGGTTGGCGACCGACCGGGCGGAGGATGCAAGCACCACCTGCCAGTTGTTCAGGGCAAGGGAGGACTTCATCGCGGCCTTGTCCTGTTCGGAGACCGAGGCTCCCGCGACATTGCTGTAGTCCACCAGCGTTGCCGCGTTCTCCGTCGGGGTCTTGTTTGCACCCATGACCTGATCTGCGCCCAGCTTGGTGAAATCGATGAGCACGGATTGGTCGGCAAAAAGTGCTGTTCCGCCGAGAAGAAGCCCAACGACAACAAAAACGAACAGCCGTTTCATGCATTGCTCCTTTCGCTGCTAAATCCTTTCGGAGTTACATTCACAAGTATAGCGACAGGTCGCCTTTTGTCAAATATTTTTCTTTTCCGGGAACCGCGGCAATTGTCCATCGATAAAGAAGACGATCTGGCGCACGCGGGGGAAATTGAACCGTATGGAGCGGGCAAGGGCGGCGAGCGCGTCCTCTCCCTTGAGCGGAACCTCCGGGTCATCCACGAGAAGCCGGGGGGAGAGATCGATGTACAGCGTCCTGCCGTGAACCAGGGAGGAGAGCACGGAGCCTCCCCGCGGGAAGATTCGGAGCGCGTCGTGCCGCGTCGGCCCCAGGAGTACTCCTTCTGCGAGCTCGGCGACGTCCTGTTCCAGGATGCGGTGCCGCGGGAGGAGGCGCTCTTCCGCGACCATTCCTCTGCCCGTCTGCGCCGGGAAAAAGAGCACGCGCACTGCTTTCCCGTTCCCTGCCAGGAGGAAGAGGAGCAGGGAGAAGAAAAGGACCCCCAGAAATGCCGCTCCGAGGACCAGGGGCCGGCCCCGAAGCCGCGTGCGGAGTATGAAATCCAGTCTATCGAGCACCTGCACTCCCGTCTTGTTCGAATCGCCCTATGAACGCCTGCACGCCACTGTACATACCCTGCGGCGAGGTCTTTCAAGTATCCGTCATCGGACAGGCGCGCCGCTTCGTCGGGATTGCTGACGAACCCCACCTCCACGAGGACGGCCGGCATCCGCGCGTTGCGCACCACGTACCAGTCGTTCTGGCGCAGCCCCCGGTCGGCGCTGAGCCGTCCCACCTTCCCATTGAGCCCGGAAAGGATCTCCTGCGCCAGAACGGTGCTCTCCAGCGAGATTTCCTCCTCGAGCATGCCGTTGAGTATCGGCAGTATTTCGTGGTTTTCCTTCCCGGCGCTGTTCTCGTCGAGGAGTGTCCGCTTGTACTCGGGCGGGAGGCACCACACCTCGAATCCTGATGCGTTCTTGTTGAAGGGCGAGGTATTTGCATGGATGGAGATGTACAGAACCGTGTCCTTTGATTTCTCGAGGAGCGAGTTCGCGACGACGACCCGGTCCTCGAGGGAGACAAACGAATCGGCGGTACGCGTGAAAAGTATCTCCTTGTCCGGATACGTGTTCTTCAACATTTCAGAAAGCATGCGGGCGACGCTCAAAGTCACGTCCTTCTCCATGACCGTGACGCGCCGCTTGCCCACCACGACACTGCCGACCGCGCCGCCGTCCTTTCCGCCATGTCCCGGATCAATCAGGATGGCCGCCACGCGAAGGTGATTCCCCGCATGAGCGAGCCGGTCTCTCTGTACCGCCTCGCTCAACGCCGTGACCGACGCGGCAGTGAGCCAGACCGCGCCTTTCTTCCGCTGGGGCGCGTCGATACTCACCTTCATCCGGTAGTTGATGACGGCCAGATCAATCCCGACCCCCAGGGCTATCCTGTCGGCTCCGAAGGAGATGATGCCGACATCGCGGAGCGGGTCCCACTCGAGCACACCCCCCAGGTCCCCCGCGAGCGACAGGAGATCCTTCTCCTGGGCCGCAGAGGTCGCGGCAAGCAGCACGATGAGAATGGCGCCCGCCAGTACACGTGCCTTCCTCATAGCTCTGCAAGGAACTCCATGAGCCGCCCCCGGCTCGCCGCGAGCCGAACGCTGTCCAGCAGGTAGACCGCGCCCTGGACGCTTCCCCGAATCATTGCTTTCCAGAAAAGGCCCGAGAGAACGAACATATTGTCTGGCCGGCCGGTGCGCAGCGCCGCCTCGCCATGGAGGAAAGCAAGGCGGACCGCCTCCGCGAGCCGGATGCCGTGCCAGTCCCTCGCCTCGCTCCGCTCGAAGCCCGGAACCGGCTGCACGGGAAGGGCCTTCCGGAAGGCCACGTGCCCGGGATCCCCGCTGAAGGGAGGCATCCTGTCGACCGCGGAGAGCAGGTCGACGGACGCCGCTCCGTAGGCGCTGTGACCGGATTCATGAAACAGAAATCGCGTCGTTGTTCCATTGAGCGGCCGGAGGCGGATGCCGATGGCGGCGATGCCACGCTCGGCAGCATCGACGGCCTCCCGACGGGTGTCGGCTGCCGCGATCACATTGCCGCACTTCTCGACATTGTTCGAAGGAAATACAACCTCACTGCCCGGCGCAACCCGGCTAAAGACCTCGGCCACGCCGGCGGATCTTTTCGCGTCCTCCACTCCCCATACCTGCTCCACCGTGCCGGGGATCGAGATGAATGCCCGCTCGGCGCAGGTGCGGTGGTGCCGCGGAGCGAGGTCCCCGGGAGGAAGACCGACGGCAATATTCATGGCCGCCTCCGTGACCTCGATCCCGGAGGAAAGGGGAAATGTCCATCCCGACATGTACCCGCCGGAGAGTCGGGCCGCGATCTCCCCGATCATGGGGCCGCGGGGGGTCATCTTGATGTCGCCCTTTGCCGCCCCATTGTCGATTCCGATGGCACGGATACCGGCGCGGAAGACCTCCTCCGCCTTCCGTACCACGGCCTCGTCAAGGTCTGTGGGCATTGTATGGCCCATCTCCACAAAGCTGGGGGGAAAAAAGATATGCCTGTCCGCGACACCGCACACGGTGATCCCGCCGCGATATACAACCGCGTCGAGGCTCAGCTCTCTTCCCTCCATGAACTGCTCGACGATGACCCGTGAGGAGCGCGAAAGCCGGAGCGCTGCCCGGCAGGCGTCGGCCAGGCCCGCTTCATCGTCCACCCGGATCACCCCCCGCGAACCCATGTTGTCCACGGGTTTCACCACCAGCGGGAAAGTCATGCCTGAATCCAGAGCAGCTGCCGGATCGCCTTCACCCGTCCAGGCAGCGAAGCGAGGGCTGGGCACACCTGCCTTCATGAAGGCTTCACGCATCAGAGACTTGTCGGTCGCGCGCATGGCAACGGCGTAGGGCATGCCGGGAAGGCCCATTTTTTCCGCCACCCACGCGACCGAAGAAGAAAAATCCGTGCCGGCCGTGAAGACGCCGTCCAGCGGGGTGTTCTCCGCGCAGCCGCGCGCCACCGTCAGGAGGCCTTCCCTGTCCTTGAGGTCCACGACCTCGAATCGGTCGGCCAGCTCCCTGGCCATCGCATGCGGATTGCCGTCCGCAACGATCACCCGCCAGCCCTTGCTTTTTGCAATGCGGATTGCGGGAACCTGCATGAGGCCCGCGCCGAGTATGAGGATGGTCTTCACTCACTCTCCCCTTACCGCGTAGGCCTCGAAAGTGTCCCCCCATCCCAGCAGCCTGCTCGCGGCGTGCACGAGCGCGAAAGCGCCGCCCGACTTGTCCGCCATGCGGCCGATCCATCCCGGGAACCTTTCCGGATGGTGTCCTGTCACGCGTATCCGCCTCAGCTCCAGGCCGTATCCGGAAAGCAGCTTCCTCAGTCCCCGGGGAGAAAGTATCGTGAAATGATCGGCGGGACTGTTCAGAAGAAAGTCCCGCATTTTCCTTCGTGCGGATATCCCCCTCCCGTTGGGAGTGGAGAAGGCCAATACCCCGCCGGGCGGAAGAAGAGCGGCCGCCTTGCGGATCGCCAGCTCGGTCTGCTGAAAATGCTCGATCACGTACCAAAACGTCACCGCTGAAACCCGGTGCGGAAGAGCTTTTCTTTCCATGTTCTCGAATGCCGCGCAGACAGCGGGGATACCCAGCTTCTTCCTCACGTATGTGACAGCTCCCGGAGAGACGTCCACTCCATACCCGGGCATCGCCGCTTCCTTCAGGGCATCCAGGAAAGGCCCGTAGGCGCACCCCACGTCAACCACCACGCCCTCGGATTGCTCCCCCAGCAGCTCACGGATGATCCGGACCCGGGCCGGGATGCCGCTTTGATTGAATCGAAGTCCTGCAGATAGGTGCGTCCGTACTGCGCGCGATAGTCCGTAAAGAAGTATCGCTTGTCGTACGCTTTCTCTTCTGCCGCAAAGCTCTCCAGGTAGGCCGTGCCGCACTTCCTGCATCGCCGATAGGTCCTGTCAGGAAAGCGGGCAATGACCCTGTTGCCCGAAGTGCCGCACAGGGGGCATCGCGGGGATCCTCGCCGGGCAAGGGATCCCAGGAGCTTTGCGAGAGACTGTCCGCGGTTCCTGGGCAGGAAAGCGTTGAGGCTCTCCACGGGCGCCTGCAGCCTCCCCGGTGCAAGAAGCAGGCCGCGCAAAGCGTGCAGGTCAGGAGAACGAACCCCGATTCGCGGCATGCCCACGGCGGCAGCAAGTCGTCCGTGGTAGCGGCTCGGGTTGAGCAGAATCGTGGGAATGCCGATCGCCAATGCGTCGAATGCGGTGGTCCCAAAATGGGTAAACAGGAGGTCATAGTCGGGGAGCAGGGCGCAGAGGTCAGGGACGCCCTTGAGCACCGCAACGCCCTCCGGCCATTCGTGCGTGGAGAAGAGGGGGCCCTCAACCACGGTCAGTTGTGAGGGAGCAAACACTTTCTCACGGATGAGAGCATTGAGGAGCTTCCCGCTCAATCGAGCGCGGTCCTCGCCCCCGAAGCTCACCAGTACTTTTCTTACAGGAAGGCCGGCGCGCTTTCGCGCCCGCGCGGGAAGCTGGAGGTAGGCCAGGGACGAAAGGTTCGGCTGGAATGAGTCGGGTACCCGGGGAAAGGCGTCCACCAGAAAGGAAGCATGGTCCCTCGCCTCCCCCCCCTCGTCCAGGCACACGACCAGGCCATGCTCCATCAGGGCGTCCACCTCGCCGCGTGAGGTCCGGCGCGCATCGATGAGCACGAGGTCCCAGCGCGTGCCGGAGCCGGGTTTCGCGATTGCCGCCGGGCGCCTGCGCTTTGGAAACCTCAGGATCTCGCGGGCGAGATATGCGCGGGCCGCGGGATCCAGGCGCGCGGTCAGGAACGTCACAGGTCCTTCGAGCGTTCTCGCCAGCCGGAGGCACCGGGCAAGATGCCCCACGCCTTCTCCCGCTCCCGCAGCCGGAACGAGCAGGTAGGCGCGATTCCTTTTACCCATGGCGCCCGCCCCCGGCCTGCCGCGCAAGCCAGTCGACGACCTCATCCGCCTCGAGAGGTCTGTCGACGTACAGCGCTTCAAAGATCGATTTGACCCGGTCAAAGTCATCAGGCGTGTCGACGGAAACGTGGGCCTCGGCCAGCCTCGCGCGGGCCGGTGCCATGGGCTCGAGGATTGCAAACCGCTCAGGGTGGCGGTAGAGAAAGGTCGTCATGTGCTCTCGCTCGTCCGGTGCCTTTGCGTCCTTTTCCGCCGCATAGAGGGCGTCGGCCTCGACAACCTCGACGCCCGTGCCCAGCGGGCAGCCGAGGTAGTGGCTCAGGTCCGCGCGGGCACCTGCATGGATGCCGAGAATCTCCCGGGCCAGGGACGCGGAGGTGAGCGGATTGTCTCCTGTCGCGCGCACGACGCGGCTCACCGCGTACTCCCGGCAGGCCATGCAGTAGCGCGCAAGCACGTCCTGCGCGGGACCGATGAAAAGGGCGTAGCCTTCGCCATCCGCAAACGGAATGAGCTCCTTCGCGCTGGCCTCGTCCGTGAGCAGCGCGCGTACGTCAGCGGGCACGCTGACCAGCGACCTCATGACGTGCTGGATGATGTTTCCACCGGGGAGCGGCAGGGTGGCCTTCCGCGGAAGCCGGGTCGAGCCGAGCCTCACCTGGACGAATATCCCCGTGCGCACTCAGAGAACCTCCCATCTCTCGACGACGTCCCGCGAGTCCCTCCGGAACCTGAATCGGTGCGTGTGCACCCATCCGCGGACGGCCTGGAACTCCCGGAGAGCGTACAGGGGGCCGGTATCGGAGTGCACGATGTAGTCGAGCACCCTCCTGGCAGGCAGAACTCCCATCTCCCTGCGCAGGCGGACAGCCATGTTCTTGAGCCAGAAAAGCTTGTACCCGCGGTCAGGAGTCGTGTTCTCTTCGGGAGGCGCGCCCGTGTACGTGAGGGCGATTCCCGTCGTGCCGCGCACGCTGTCCCCCCACAGGAAGCAGCGGAACCCGAAGTCGAGCTTCTGCCAGTAGGGGTTGGCGATGCCGGGGTCGAAGCCGCCGGACTGGGCGAACTTCTCCCGGTTGTAGACGCCGCAATAGTCGAAGGGAAAGAGGGTGTGCTCCCCGTCACGACGAGGTGATCGGTAGGAAAGGGAGAGCCGGCGCCTCTTCCAGACGGGCGATTGCCAGGACGGGATAGGCTCGAGCCGGGTATTGCGCGCAACAGGGACCGTGCAGACGGCCCCGGATTTTTCGATGGGTGCGAGAAGGGACGGAGAAAAGACGGAG
The DNA here is from genome assembly GCA_963734545.1 of uncultured Spirochaetota bacterium. GTDB lineage: Bacteria > Spirochaetota > Spirochaetia > SZUA-6 > Fen-1364 > Fen-1364. Next base: position 724,757 of record CAVTHO010000007.1, read on the forward strand.
AGGCGCGTGTCGCTCCAGAGACTCAGGACGACCGGCGCGCGCGACTCCTCGATCCCGATATTGAGCATTTCCCCGACCGTGCTCGGCGCCTTGATCAGGAGAAAACGCACGTCGGGAAAATCACGCGAGAGGGCATCCACGTCGGCCGACGGCTCGAAGCGCTCCACCCAGAGGATTTCGCCGATTCCGCGGGACTGGAGGTCCTTGAGAAGCTCGGTTCGGAAGAGCCTGTCCCCGCGGCTCAATACCAGGAGGGTGAGAGGGAACGAGTAGCGTCTGACCCTGTCCCAGCGGGGGCCCCCGATCACCGTGTAGGGTATTCGCGCATCGCGCAATGCCTCAGAAATTGTACGTGTAGTATTCATCGCACGCCGCGCAGATTCCCGGGTACACACCCGACAAGTGGGAGCGATACGCCTCCTCTGCCCTGTTCCAGATGAGTCCCAGATCCTCTTCGAAAGCGTTTCCCAGCCGCGTGCCCGCGCGGACGTCCTCTTTGCAGAGCGGCACGGTGCCGTCCAGCAGGACCGCCATGTCACGCTTGAGGTGCCAGCAGGGGAATCGCCGTACCGGCGAGAGGTCCGCAACCTTTCGGTCCGGCAGCAGTCCGCTGAAGGAATCGTATTTCTGCACGATGACGTTCTCGGTTCGGGCTTTCCAGGATTTGAAAAATTTCTCCAGGTCGTCCTCGTTCTCCTTCATGCGCACCGCCTGGACCCAGGCGTGAGCGGGAAACAGGGAAATGAGCTCTTCTGCGGACCGGTGGGCTTCCGCGAATCCGTTGCCCCGCAGCGTGCGGTACAATTCTTCATTTGTTGCATCAAGGGACACGATCCAGGTGGGAGACCGGGGCAGGGTCGTGCCGATCTTCGAGAAGATCCCGGGCTCCCATCCCACGCCGGAAGTCTCTATGACGAGGTCGAGGCCCGGGTGCGCGAGCACGGCGGCAACCATGTCGTAGATCCCGGGGTGAAGCGCGGGCTCTCCCCAGAGAGAGATGTCAATGACAGCCTCTCCGGCAAAGGAGGCGATCTTGCCGAGGAGGGCGGAGAATGATTCCACCCGCATGAATCCGGACTTCGACAGGATGTCACCCCCGACTACCGGGTAAGGACAATACGCGCACGCATGGGGGCACCGCTCGACGATCTGGATGGGGAAAAAGGCGGGAAGAGTCCTCAGGATTTCCGGTTTCTCACCGAGCAGGGCGCATGCGCTTTTCGCGTCCCGCCCTCCATTATCGACGATTCGCCGAAGGAGCAGGAAATTCCTTTCCGTGTCCGCACAGAGCGAGACCCGCAGCATGCGCATGTCCACGGGGGAGATCTCCGTTTCGATATCGAATGAGTTGATGTCCTTTTTTATCAGGGTGAAAATCGCCTCCCTGTCCGGGACGCCCTGGCCCTCACCGGCAAGCGCTTGGAGTCTCCCGATCGTGTCTTTCGTGAGTATTTCCGGCGTGAGACCATAAGGAAAGCCGTCGGCAAACGTGTAATCCGCGAAGTAGCGCCGGTGGTTGGCGTGCATCCGTCGGCTGACTTCAATGTCCAGGAAAGGACAATCCGCGAAGAAGTAGAAGACGTCATCCACACCCTCGCCTGCCCTGGCGAGCTCGCGCACGAAGTCCGCGATGGTCCAGCGGTCCCGTACGATGGCGCGGCAGCCCTGCGTGTCGTCCAGGGGACGTGAAAGAAGAAGCACGCAGTCCTCGACGCCGGGAAGCTGTCTCGCGAACGAAAGGGCGCGCGCAAAAGAGGACGCGCCATCCAACAGGGGACGGAACGCGGAGGCGCGCAGACCTGTTCCATTGATCACGGCGATATTTTTCATGTTCCCCGCTGATAATATCGACAGATTGAGGCGAAGTTCAAGAAAGCGAGGGGATCACCCTCGTGGAAATGGCGCTCTGCCTCACGGGTGAGGGGCGGGATGGCGCTTCCCTTGTCATTCGGTACCCAGCGGTATAATCTGCCCCGTATGCCCGGGCAGCAGGCTGAGCGGATCTACACTGTTTCCGAGATCACCCAGCTCATCAAGATGACCCTGGAAGACGGCTTTCCCTGGATCACCGTCAAGGGCGAAATATCCAACTTCCGCCCGTCCAGCACGGGGCACTGGTATTTCAGCCTCAAGGATGTCGATGCGGTGATCTCCGTGGTGATGTTCCGCGGCAGGCTCGACGGGGTGCGCTTCACTCCGGCTGACGGCATGCTGGTCAAAGCCGCCGGCAGCGTTTCGGTGTATGCCAAGAGAGGCAGCTACCAGCTCATCTGCGAGTCGCTCGTCAAGGCGGGCGAAGGGGATCTTCTTGCCATGCTGGAGGAGCTGAAGCGGAAGCTCGCTGCCGAGGGCCTGTTCGACGTGGATCGCAAGAAGAAACTCCCGCTTTTCCCCTCCCGCATTGCGGTGATCACCTCACCCACCGGGGCTGCCGTGCGGGATATTCTGCGGATTCTCCGGCGTCGCAACGCGGGCATGGATGTCGTCATACTGCCCACGCCGGTTCAAGGGGAAGGCGCCGACGAGCGGATCGCGCGTGCCATCGAGCTCGCCAATCGCCACGGCCTGGGAGAGGTGATTATCGTAGGCCGCGGGGGCGGCTCCCTCGAGGACCTCCTGCCCTTCTCCTCAGAGCGAGTCGTGCGCGCAATCGCGGCGTCCGATCTGCCGGTGATCTCCGCCGTGGGACATGAAACCGATGTCACCCTCTCCGACCTCGCCGCGGACATCAGGGCCCCCACCCCATCCGCGGCAGCAGAGCTGGTGGCGGCCCCCCGCGTGGAGCTGGTGGCCCGCGTAAACGGCCTGCGGTCAATGCTGGAGCGCGATATGCGCCAGCGCCTGGAGAGAGTCAGGCTCCTGCTCGGTCAGTTCGCCGCCGAAAGCCTTGAACGGAACGTGCGCATCTTTCTCCAGCCCATTGCGCAGCGGGTGGACTACGCGGCGGACGAGCTGCTCCAGGGCTTTCGCAACATGACGTCGAGCCGCCGCCACAGGTTCGAGCTCGCTTCCCGGGAGCTGGCCTCCTATTCGCCCCTCGCCATTCTGAAGAGGGGGTATGCCGTCGTCACTCATGAACGCACTCGGACAATCCTGCTTTCCCCGCAGACCGTTCAGCAGGGCGACTCCCTGTCGATCAAGCTGTCGCAGGGCGGGCTGCGCGCCACCGTGGAGGACACCCATGCCGTCGAAAAGTGATGAATCGCGCAAGGTCGCGCGGGATGATGAATCGCGCAAGATCGCGCGGGATGATGAATCGCGCAAGGTCGCGCGGGATGATGAATCACGGAAAAAAACATCCGGCTTCGAACAGCGCCTGGAGCGGCTTGAAGAGCTGGCCGAAAAGCTCCGGGAGGGAAACATCCCCCTTGACGAGGCAGTGCTGCTTTTCGAGGAAGGAATGAAGCTCTCCAGGTCCCTGGAAAAGGACTTGTCGCGAGTGGAACGCCGGGTGGAGATCCTCACCGGGGAGCCCGAATCGGCTCAGGAGGAGCCGGGCCTGGAGTTGTTTCCCGAGCTCTCAGAGGAAGACACGGAGTAGGGGGGGCGGCGTCAGGGAAAGCCCGCGGGGAAAGTGATGATCGTGCCCTCGGTGATGCGCAGATCGGCAAAAGCGCCCTGCCGCATCTCCAGGGCATAGCGGGCGGAGAGCCGCGAGCGCGTGATTTTCTCCGAGAATGGCTCCATGTCCTCGATCTGGAGCACCTTTCCCTCGCCGGAAAGGAAGGCGATGGAGAGTGCCGCCGGCGTATTCTTCATCCAGAAGGAGAGATGCTCGTCCCTGTCGAAGACGAATATCATCCCTTCGCGCGGGCCCAATTCCTTCCTCCCCATGAGCCCTTGCTCCCTTTGCGCTTCGGTGCGCGCGACCTCCACGGTCAGCTCCTGCCCCGCCGCCTGGAGAGTCACGCGCGGCAGCCGTGTCTGGCATCCGGAAAGGCTCGCTGCAATCAGGATGCCCAGGAGGCCGCACAGCCCTGCGCGGTACCCGGCGAGATCCAGGCATCGGATGAGCGGCGACGCGCTGATTCTGCTATTCGGCATGCACCATCCATCCTTTAAGGTATTCCCCCTCCGCATGAGCCGCCGCAACCGGATGATCGACATCGGCGTGCAGCTCCTTCAGCAGCCGCACGGAGCGCCCCGAGCGAAGTGCTGCTTCCACCACGACCTGCTGGAACGTGGGCCGGTCCACGGCCCCCGAGCAGGAAAACAGGAACGCAAGCCCCCCGGGAGAGAGGATCCGGATGCATTGCTGAAAGAGCGTGAGGTATCCTTTGAGCGCGCCCTCCAGCTCGGCCCGCCGGCGGGCAAAGGGCGGCGGATCCGCCACCACGATGTCGAACTTTTCCGGCTGCTCCAGAAATGTGAACACATCCTGCTGCACCCACGAGAGAATGTCCTCGCGCAGCTGCGGGTTGAGCTTCACGCTCTCCCTGCCCGCTTCCAGGGCTTTCCTGGAGCTCTCCACGGACACGACACGCGCCGCGCCTGCCGCCGCGGCGAGAAGCGCAACCGCTCCCGTGTAGGAAAACAAGTTGAGAACGATCTTCCCCGGACTGCAGAGCGCGATCGCGCTCCTGTTTGCCCGCTGGTCGAGGTAGAACCCTGTCTTTTGTCCCCTCTCGAAGTCGACGCGCAGCCTTATACCGCCTTCACGAATCGTGCACGTCCCGTCCCCCGCACCATGCAGATAGCCGGAAGGCCGGGAAAGCTTTTCGATTCTCGCGTAATGCTCGTCTCTCTTGAGGTAGATGTCCGCCGAAGGAAACAGCTCGTGAAGGCACTGCACGATCCTGTCGACCAGTCCCTCGATGCCGCGTATGTGCAGTGATACCACCGCCGTATCGGCGTAAAGGTCGACGATGAGCCCGGGAATATAGTCCCCCTCGGCATTGACGAGTCTCACCGCGTCCGAGTCCAGATGGAGCGAGTCCCGCAGGGACTTCGCGGCGCGCACCCGGCGCTCGATCCAGTCCACGGGAGGCCTCTCGGGGCTGAAGCTGACCATCCTCACCGCAATCAGGCTCCCGGGGGAATAGAACCCCCAACCGATGACCGCACCGTCGGCAGCCCTGACAGGGAGGAGGTCGCTCCCCGCCGGCCCCTCGCTGACATCGGCGATTGCCTGGCTGTAGATCCAGGGGTGGTGGCGCTTTCGAGCCGGCCCGTCGCGGCCGGGCTTCAGCACGACACCGGCGCCGGCGGATCCGTCAGAACTGCTCAATAAACTTCTCCCGGGAAAGCTGATCCAGGTCCTTCTGCGCTCCACCCTTGGCGAGGACAGCGGAGAAGGTCTTGTTGTCGAGGTATTTCACCGTGAGCGGGCGTTCCAGGGAGAAGCGCACCGTATCGGACTGCCATACGGATTCCTGCGGGTCAAGGCTTGCCGGCGGACCGTATTTCGTCGTGAGGGCGCTGAAAATCGAATAGTGGTCGAGCCTTTGCGTATCGAGAACCAGAATCATTATGAAGAGCCGGCTGTCGGCGAACTGAAAATACGCGCGTCGGAGGTAAGTGGAGCCGGGGCACTCGATGAGATACTGGTTCGTCTGGGGAAGGAAACTGACATCCGGGTCGCCTCGGTAAAGGAAAAGCGGATCGGAGGCGAGCGCCTGCTTCACCTGCTCGAGACCCATTCCCAGAGAAATGGAGCGAAAACCAGCCGGGAGGGGCTGGACCGGGCGAGGGGCGGCCTGTGGGAAAACGGAAACCGGGGCAAAGATCGCGGACGCCAGGATGATGCATGCAGCAGCAAGAACTTTGCCGATCTGCACATTCGAGCCGGACCGCCTGCGCACATGCATCCCGCCTCTTTCTCCGCGAGCAATCCGTACGATCAACCGTTTCATACTCCCCCTGCTCTCATATCGGCGGTTTTTGCCTGCCGCTCAAAGCAGCCCCCAGTCCTGAAAATAATCCTTCGGCGCGCGCCGAGCCGGGGCTCCAAATCCCTGCCTCGACTTGATCGCCGTGTTCCGCGGGGGTACACTGTGGAGATGACGACGAAATCCGGCCGGGCTTTTGCGGCCCTTGCCCTGTGTGTCGCAGCCGGCTTGCTCCTTTCCTCATGCGCCACCTCGAAGGGCGCGACCCTCGGCAAAGTGATGGCGGCGGAATCAGGAAGCAGGACAGGCGGAAATGCCCCGTCAAGGCCCTCTGAGCGGCCGGCGCCGAACCCGCCGGAAAGCAAACAAGGCCTGGAGATCGTCACCGATCCTGACAATGCGGAAGTGTGGATAGACGGCGCGTTCAGGGGGCTCTCCCCCTACATCGCGGAGGACCTTCCCGCGGGCTGGCACAAGATCACGCTGCGCAAGACCGGGTACTACGAAGCATCAGGTTGGGCCGACTTCGAGAGCGACTACATGCTCTATCAGGCAAGCCTCGTGCAGATGATCGGCTATCTCCAGATTGCAGTGACACCGCCGAACAGCATCGTCTCGGTCGACGGCCGGGAGATAGCGACCGGCCTCAATACGCTCCCCGTCGGCGACTACTCGCTTCTCGTACGATCGTTCGGATATTCCGACTACCAGGAGTCCGTCACGATACAGGAAAAGGCCGTCACCTCTCTTTCAGTGGCCCTCCCGCCGGCCGAATTTTCCATCAGTTCCTTCTCGGTGCCCAAGCCCGGCATCAATCCTGACAATCCCGGGCTTCTCGGCGTCCTCGACGTGAGCCTGTTCGTCACGGGTCCGGGCACGGGCGAGCTGCGAGTTCTCAACGAGGGATCGGTCGAAGTCTTCAGCAAGGCCCTGCCGGAGTTCACCACCTGGGATCAGTCGTTTTCCTGGAATGTGCGTGACAGCTCGGGAAACGCCCTGCCGGACGGCACCTATACGCTGGCGGTGAAGACACGCGGGGACGGATCGGAATCGCAGGTCGAGCGGGAAGTCTCCATCCGCGTGGATCGCACGCTGAAGATCGCCCCCCGGTCCCTGTGGAGCGGCAGCGCGGGACTCCTCTACGCGCCGGTAGCGGAAGTGCTTCCGGCAGGAGATTTCCAAGTCTCATTCCTGGGCGCCGGCATTGCCGCCGGCGCGGATTTCCGGGCGCCGGTCCAGCTCGGCGCCCGCGTCGGAATCGGTGAAAGCCTCGAAGTCGACGCATCGGCGGGCCTCATCATCGGAGCGGCGACGACTCCTTTCACCGCCAGCGTCTCCGCGAGATGGAACTTCCTGAGCCCGCACAGCTCGTACAGCACATCAAGCGCCGTGCTGGCGAAGCTCACCGTGCAATACAACCCGCGCATCACCGGCGGCGATGTGCTCATGACGGATACCTTCGCCAATTTCACGGGGCTGAGCGTCGAGGTGCCGTTCCAGGTTACCCTGGGAGCCATGAATCTCATGCTGTCCGCCGGAGCCACCGGCTCCTTCTGGTACCCGTACCGATTCAGGTCGGACGGCATCACGCCCCTGCAGGGCGCCGTGGGGTGGCTATACCTTCGCGGCGGCGCGTTCCTCGAGACAGGCTCCCTCATGCTCGGAATATCCGCAAGCACGCGCACCGAGCCGCTGCCGGGCGGCATCGCATTCCTCTCGTCGCCGATTCCCTTTCAGCTCGGCGCGGAAGCCCATTGGCTGATCCCGGGAACCCGGCTCGTGGCCACTGTCTTGATGGCGGGAGAATACGAGGATTCGCACAACTACTACCTCATGGGCGGCGGAGGGCTGGCTTTCCTCTATTGAATCACGGCCTCAGAAAAAGCAGGGCAAGAAGCGCGATGAGCAGGACAAGAAGGACCGCGCCGGCAATCCGGTAGAACCGGGCCGAGGGAAGGGGCCGTCTCTGCGGCCGCGCCGGCGCGGCGGGAGCCGCGGCGCGAACCTCCTGGTTGAAGCCGCAGGCATGGACAACCTGCCCTGAAATCAGCGGCTTTTCCTTCAAAGCCGCACTCGGGGCAGCGTACCGCGGTGAATACCCGCCCGCACCAGGGGCAGGTGGATGCTCCGGGGCGGACTTCCTTGCCGCAGTTTTCACAGAAATAGCGTGTCTTCATTCGATTGTCATCAGTCGAGGTCTCATTTATACTTCCGGGATCGCGAAGGCGCAAGCAAACAAGGAGAGGGAATGGAAACCGTGCTCATCGGTCTGGCCCGTTCCGGGAGAACGACGATATTCAACGCTCTGACAGGACAGACCGCCGCCACGGGTGACGCGGGTGGAGGAAAGAAGCAGGCCTACCTGGCCGAGGTCAAAGTGCCTGACGACAGGCTGGACAAGCTCGCCGCGTTGTACAAGCCGAAAAAGCTCACGCATGCCCCTGTCCTCTTCAAGGACCTTCCCCTCGATCATGACGAGGAAGGCGGGATCACGGCCGCGAGCCTCGCCGACATGCGCAGGGCGGACGCGGTGGCCATCGTGATCCGGGCTTTCGCGAGCGATGCGGTCATCCACCCTCTCAAGGATCCGAAACCCCTCCGCGATTTTCGCAAGGTGATGGATTCCCTGGTGTTCGGAGACTACGAGATTGCCGAAAAGCGGGCCGCGCGGCTCGACAAGGAAGCGAAGCGTGAGGGAAGGGAGTACCACGTGCTTCAGCAGATCGTGGCGCGGCTGGGAGCGGGAAAACCCCTGGGCGCCGACTTCTTTCCCCCGGATGACGAGAGGCTTTTTTCAGGATTCGGCTTTCTTACCGCGAAGCCGATTTTTCTCGTCATCAACACGGGAGAAGAGACGATCGATCATGCGGAGCTCCTGACGGAAGCCGGTGGCATGGGGATCCACGCCTTCCCGATCAGGGGTGACATGGAGATGGAGATCGCGCAGCTTGCGCCGGAGGACCAGAAGGATTTTCTGCGCGATCTCGGTCTGGAGGAGCCTGCCAAAAACCGCTTCCTCCGCCACGTGTACGCGACGTTGCGGCTCGTGAGCTTTTTCACGGTCGGAGAGGATGAATGCAAGGCGTGGAGCATCCGCGAGGGCACGACAGCCGTGGCCGCGGCCGCTGAAATCCACTCCGATCTCGCCAAGGGCTTCATCAGGGCTGAGGTCGCGGCGTGGCAGGACGTGCTTGCCGGCGGCGACTTTGCCGGCGCCAAAAAGGCAAACAAGCTTCGACTGGAAGGAAAAGAGTACGTCGTGAAGGACGGCGACGTGCTCCTCATCAGGTTCAACGTGTGACGGCGATGTCCCCGATCGAGAAGGTCGTGTAGTAGAACTCTTCCCAGGTGCCCAGCCCCTTGTCGAACCATCCCGCGGTAAGATCGACAGTCGCCGTTTGCCCGATCCCGGAAATAAGGGCCGGCGGGAACTGCCCGGCCGCGGTGTCCAGCTCGACGGTGGTGTCGGTGGCTTTCACGCTTCCCACCAGGGTCGGTGTCCGAATCCCTTTCTGCCACAGAAGACAGGCCGCCCGCCTGCCGTCGGCCCGGGGCTGGAGCTCGAGGGTGAAATGGTTGTCCTTGCCCGGGGACCGGGACCCGAACACATAGAGGAAATACGAGACTCTCTCCGCGAATCCGCCCTCGACTGAAAGCGAGATCTTGAGGGTGCCGTCTTCGAGCGAGCCGGAAATCGCGTCGATTCGCGTGCCGGTAAGGGCCCAGGCGCGCGAGTCTGATATCGGCAGCACCGTGAAGTCGCCCTGCTTTTCCTTCGTGAAGAAAGCCGGAGTGAACCCGGTGGAAAATGTTGCCACGGCCCGCATGCCGGGGGGCGGAGTCTCTGCGGCAGCCTGCGATGAGACGGCTGCCGCCTGCGCGCCGGAGGGCGAAGAAGCCGGTTCCCCGAGACCTGCCTGCGCCGCCGTTGTCTCTGCGCGCGCAAAGCCGGCGATACGCGGGGAATCCGGGGCAATGCTGAGAAGCGCCGGGCTGGCAAATATCGCGTAGAACCTGTCCCCTACCCTGCTGTCCGCCTGCAGGGTGATGACGCGCACGGGGTATTCGTTCAGGTCCTGCACGGCAAAGAATCCCACCAGGAGATGGGTCCCGTCCGCAAGCCCGTCGAGCTTCACCGTCGCGTTGGGGGCAAGCGAGGCAAACGGTACTCCGTCATGCGCGGCAAAAAACCCCGCGATCCTGCTCGCAAGCAGAGGGCTCCCCACAGTGAGGTCCGCGAGCTCCCCGGGGTCCACCGCGTAATAGAATGTCGCGTTCTCCTGGTTCTGCAGAAACACACCGCTCTGCGCGAAGGCAGCGGCACATACCGTCAGGGCGATTGCCGCACCCAGCATGATTCTTTTCATCGCTTCTCTCCCCTTTTCCTATCGGCACAATCCCGCCAAATGCCTTCTTTCCGCTCATTTCCTGCGCACGACGAGGATGGTGAGGTCGTCTCGCTGCTCATCCTCCAGCAGGTGAGAGAAATGCACGTACGGGTCATCCGGCTGCCCTTCCAGCCGGTGGGAAAAGTACCGTGGGTATTGCAGGAAATGCTTCTGTAGGAAGGCGTCGATTTTCGCGTCGACCGCGACCTTGTTGCCGTCTCCGGCCGTCGGCGCCAAGACCAGCCGAAACACCTTCTCCGCGGACACGACCGAGAGGACCGCCTCTTTCACGGTTCCTTCGCAGCTTGAAAAGTCGAACTCAAGCTCTTCGTTCGGTATCGGATTATGGTGGCGAACGAGCTTGACCCGCGACTTGCTGAAGACTCCCGTAATGAACTCGTCCATTCGATCCTTGCCGAAGTCTTCGTTGTCGGTTCCCCACTTGTGGGTGCCGAGATGATAGTCCCCTTCCTTCAGCCCTGGTTCCTGGCAGGTGATCACCTCGAACGAGGCGTCTCGCAGGAATCTCTTTGCCTCATCGACACCGTCCGTGGGGAGGAAGAGAACGTCACCGTGGTCGAGGGTGAGGGGAAACTGGGGAAATCCGGATTTCATTTCCACGAGCATGGAGGGAAACACGCCCGCCGCCGGGGACCCCTTTTCCTTCGGTGTCAGCTCACGGTGCACCATGCGCTTCTCGCTGACGTCATAGATATTCAACTCGTTGTCTCCGGCCGGGCAGACGGTGATCGCACCGGTCGCGGTGTTGAAAAGGCAGATGGTGAAAGCCGCAAACAGACCCTTGAACCCCCGCTCCTCCAGCATGTCGTTGATCGTGTAAACGAGCGTATCCAGGCGCTCCAGGTCCTTGAGGAGACGCTGTCTTTCTCCGGCATCCTTGATCTGGGCGAGGCTGTCTTTCCGCCGCTTCCAATCGCGGCAGTGATTGATGAAAAGAGTTGCCACCTCGACCATGATGAGACCGGCGGAGACCCCGTGGCCCGAGACGTCGCACTTGATGAGCGCATAGTGTGTCTCGTCCAGCGGCTTGAAATCGAAGTAGTCCCCGGACACCTCAGCGGCGCCCTCGTAGTACCCGTAGAACTCGACGTCCTTCGTGTCCTCTTCCGCGGTGCTCCCCTTCCTTCCCGCCCTGTCCTTGGCCAGGGGAAGGAACATCTTCTGCACGTCCTTGCCGAGCATGAGCTCCTTGTTCGCGACGGCTGCCTTGACAAGGCCCTGCGTCATCGCGTTCACGGTGTCAGCGAGGGTGCCGATCTCGTCCCGCGTGCGGACGACGATGGTGTGATCCTTGAGCAGTTCCTTGTCTTCCGTGTCACGGATGACCGCCACGCCCTGCGCGAGCTTGCGGATGGGCGTGACGGTGATGTTCGCCATGAGGATTGCGCCCAGGATGCCCAGGCCCATCGCGGCAAGCGCGATGGTACCGGCGATGGCGAGGATGTTCCTGATCGATTCGTCGATCCGCTGGGTGATCGCCGCGGTCTTCACTTCGAGACGAATGAGACCCTGGTAGAAGGTATCGTCCGCCTCCAGCGTCCCGTAGCTGTAGTATACGACCGGCTTGTAGAAGAGGTACGTCGGTTTGAGCGTCTGGTTCGGCTCGAATGCCTCCAGCGTGGCGGGATTCCCGAGCTCCGCTTTTGCCTGCGTGTCGAGGCCGAGCGTGATCTCCTTCAGCTGCGAATTGATCTCACCCAGCTGCAATCGTGATGCTGCATCGGTCCTCGTGAGAAGTGCCTTCTGCCTGCCTTTCAGGCTTCGATATTGATCGATCAGGGAAACGAACTTCTTCAGTCCATCCGCGTCTACCTTCTTCTGAAGCTGCGGGACGACGCTCTTCGCGAGCTCGTCGTCCACCGTTTCCTTGGCAATCCGGAAGTTCTTCGTGACATTCAGCTCGTCCGCAAAGCGTTTCTGGTCGCTCGCCCACACGAAATCCTTCGGGTCGGTGGGCTTCAGAAGGGGATTCGCCACGGGGTCCGGTCCCGTAATGGTCGTATAGTTCGCTTCCGTCATCGCGTTGCGAAGATTGGGCATGTTCTTGGCATCGAGGAAACCCTGGTCGCCGAGGCGGAAATACGAATCCGCGCTCGCGGCGAGGGCGTCAAGAAGGATATTGGCCTGCTTCTGCAGCCCGGAGGCAAGGGCGAACCTTTCGTTGCTGATCATCTGCAGGCCGAGCGGTATGGACACGATGAGCACGATCATCGTCACCAGGACAACCATGAGGAGGGTGAACTTGAGCCGGAGCCCCACTCCCCTTCTCTTGAGCGCCTTCATCCTGTTTTTCCTTTCCTCCCATCCCATGTTCGGCCTTCCCTCGAGGAGGGCGGCCACCTCAGTCCGCATCGCGGCCCCTTCGACAGCGAGCGCCGCAATCTTCCGTATCGCCAGGAATGAAAGCGCGCCGAGCAGGGCAACGACCAGGGCGACCATGAGGGAGTCGAATGAGAGTGTGTAGCGCGGCGTCCGGCCCGCAATCCAGCGCGGGAGCAGGATCTGGAAATTGCCGATTCGTACCGTGCCGGGAGACTCGAACGAGAAAACCGCATTCGGGGTGAAATACAAAGCCGGACCGTTCGGCCGCTGCTGCAGCAGACCGACCTTGTACGCGCCGGAAGGACGGTTGGCGTCGAGCGTAATGCCGGAGATCGTCCGGTCAGTCACGGTAATCGGCGCGGCTGGCTCGAACTCCATGTCCCACGGGGGATTCCTGCCCCCGCGACGGTCCAGGTAGACCTTCGCGAGGGCGCCGTTGCGCGTGAATCCCTTTCCGAGGATCGTGAGCTTCACCGTTCCCAGGACCGGATCCCTGCTGGCGGTCACCAGGTCTATGCGGGTGACGAGCTGGTAGTTGCGGAGCCCGAGTGCGATCGTCGACGGCGGGCCGAAATTGCCTGCCCTGTCGACTGCGCGCACGGTGACGGCGTAGACACCGTCGTCCACGTTGGTGAATGTTCTATCCGTTCCGGTCGTCACGACGCGCTCGGGAGGAGACAGGATCGGCACGTTCGACTGACGGTATTCCTCGAGCGAGGTCCACCCCGGCTGGGTATTGAACGTGTAGCCGACGATGTCCTTGTCTCCGGCCGGCTTCCAATGAAGCGTGAACGTGTTCGTGCCCACCGCATAAGAGTTTGCGTCACGCTTGTCGGGCGCAGCGGGAGCGGCGGAGAGCAGCGTCTTTCCCTCCGGGTCGGTGACTTCGAAGCTGACCGCTTTCGGCGGAGTAGCGTCCCGGGTGAAGGAAACGGTGGCCGGTACCGCCGTGACGTTGCCCGCCAGATCCACCGCGACGATGGAGAACCTCCAGGTGCCGTCCAGGTCGAGCTTGCGCGTCGCGAAGAGCTTGGTCCCCGCGGCCAGGGCAGAGACGGTCCGCCTCTCCTTCTCGACGGATGTCGTTCCCTCTTCGTAGGTCCAGGTGTAGTGGTATTCCTTGATGCCCGCCGGATCCTGCGGCTGGGGCTCACTCCAGCTCACGGTAAGCTCGTCACGATTGGCCAGCTGCCCCGGAAGGAAATCGACCGGTTTCACGATGGGGGCGCCTACCGAGGCAAGGGGATCCAGCCGTACAAGCGAGGCAGGGCCTCCGGCAGTCGACTGGTTCTCCCAGAAGATGTAGAGCGACCCCTTGAGGACCGCCGCATGGGGAAACAGGGCGTTCAGGAGGTGGTCGGTGTTCAGCAGCGGCTGAGTCTCCCACGTCCTTCGCTTCTGTGCCAGGACTATGCGGAACGCTCCCGCCGACCCGTCCGCGTAGAGAGCGTATTCCTGTCCCTTCAGGTAGATTTCCCGCGCAAATCTTGCCGGAGCGTCGGATGCCAGCGTCTCGAGGGCGCCGATGACGGCCGCCTTTTCATCCAGGTGCACCGAGAGGATCTTGGGAGTATTCGTCCCGAACGGAGAGCGCTCCCAGAGCAGACCGAGCTCGGCGCCGAGCACCGTTATCCTCGGCCTCTCGTTGTCGAATCCGAGAGGATCGTCCCCGAACATCGGTCTGAGGGAAGTGATCGCAACGGCCTTTTCCCAGGTCGCTCCGTTGTCGGAGCTGATTTTCGCGTACAGCTGCCAGCTGCTGGTCAACTCGGTCCGCTTCCGCAAGGACTGGAAAACCACGTATTCCTTCCCTCGAAAAGCGACGTGCGAGGGCTGGAGCTGCGGACTGGAGACGTCGTCATCGGCAGAGACCAGGGGCGCGAAATCTGACCACGCGCGGCCGTCGGAAGAATGGCTGTAGGCCAGCGTGACAGAGCCCGTGCCGGTGTTCACCTCGGTCCCTGTCGTGCCCTGGGAGACGAGCAGAAGGAACCCGTTGCCGCTGGTGGAAGAGAGGCCGGGCGCGCCCGTTGCCGATCGCGCCCGGATGCGCCCTACCTGCGCGAAGGTCGCGCCGTCGTCAACCGACTGCAGAATCGCCGTATCGCGGTCCGAAGTGGAAACAGCGACGAGTATCCTGTCCCTCGCATCGACGGTCATGGAGTACACGCGCGGCTCATTGCCTTCCGTGACTCCCGTATAGTGTATGGGTCCGAAGAACCTCGCATGGGACTTCCAGGCGAGGCCGTCGCGCGAAACGGCAAGGGAAAGAAAAATGTCTCCGGTGGTGCGGTCCGTGGGCGCGCGCGGCGTGATCTCCTGCCAGGCAACCGCGATGAGGGAGGTGCCGGTCGCGGAGCTCGAGGACCCTATGCCGGCGGGCACCAGAACCTTCGGGTTTTCCCAGTAGAGTGTCTGCCCGAGCCCCGGCAGGGCGGAGACAAGAAGAAGAGCTCCACACAGGGCGAGGACGGCGTTCTGTCTCCTGCTCATGATATGTTGAGCGCCACCTCGCATCGCTTCTTCAGTCTCTGCAGCTCGCCATACGTCCTGTTCCGGGGTGCATCCCACAGGCCGAGGACCGTATCGTAGGCGCCCTGGTAGTCGCCGGAGAGATACAGATTGAGTGCCTGCTTGTACTTCTGCGTATCGACGGGCGACAGCGCGGTCAGCGCGGTGCTCCCCATGCGGATGCGGATCTGGCCGTCGAGGCTTATCGCCTCACGATTGTCCGGATTGATTCTCAATGCCTGCTTCAAGAGATCCAGCGCCTGCTGGAACGCATCGGGGGACCCGTCCTGCTGCACGGTGTTGGCGCGGCGCACCAGCTGGTTGGATTCCGCTACCTGCTGGGCGGTGGCCGGCCGGCGCCTCAACCCCAGGTCGAATTCGAGCTCGCGAACCGTGTTTCGTGTCTGGGAGGCAAAAGCAGGATCAAGCCTTTGATAGTCCAGCAGGGCCAGGTACGCGGTTCTCTGCCCCTGGATATTGGTCCCGTCCGTGGCGAGCTTCGTATACTCGGCAATCTGCGCGGCCGCTTCTTTCTGGAATGCGGTGGGGTCCGTCTGTTTCTTTATCTGCAGCGCGAGCACTTTCGCGGCGCCGTAGTTCGGCGCCACGGCGAGGGCAAAGTTCACGTTCTGTTGGGCTTCCGTCAGTCGATTCGTGGCCATCGCGTCCCGCGCATACTTGATGAACGTATTCACCACGTCGGCCTTCGGATCCAGCCGGGAGATGTCCCGGCCCTGGCTGATCTGCAGCGCATTCTGAATGTTGACGCTCCTGATCTCGAATGACGGGTTGGGATCGGACTGCGTCTGGGCCCAGTCCTTCTGCGCCGCATCGAGGGCGTCGTATGCGCCGAGAAAATCCCGCGCGTTCAGCCTCTTGTCGATCTCGGCAAGCCATCTCTGCGCCGTTGCGTTCGCGATCGATGTCCGCAGCCCCAGGATCGCTGCACGCAGCTCCGGGATGTCCTTGTCGGTTCTCTTTTCCGCGTATGCCGTGTACGCGATGGCCTGGGACCTGATATATGCCTCGTCCGCCTTGTCGAGCTGGGAGGTCGCGCCGTCCGGATCCTTCCTGTTCAGAAGGCTCTGGGCCCCCGCGAACCAGTTGTCTCCCTCTTTGCTCGCCACGGCCGCGTCGTCGATCTGCTTCTGTGCCTTGTCCAGGAGTTGACTCAGCTCACCCTGCTCGGCGCGCGCCCTCTCGAGCAGATCCTCGTAGCCTGCCCGTCCGCCCGAACCCTTGAGAAGGGCCAGGATCGCGGCGCTGTTCGCCACGTAGGGCTTGTCCGCCTGCAGCGACCTCGTGATGTCGCCGATGTCCCCGGTGAGAGAATCCAGGATCGCCCCTCCCTCTTCGAAGCGCCGCGCTGCCTGATCGGGGTACTTCGGAGGAATGCCGACAAAGCCGGCAGGCAGCTCGCCGTTTTTCGTTCCGGCCATGAGGTCCAGTCCCTGTTTCTTGAGGGCAACCGTCTTGTCGAGCCTCTCCTGATACGTGATTCCCCTGATCGATGCAAGCCTCACGGCGAAAGACAGATCGCGCGGTTGAAGGTCGTCGTTGATGAACCCCGAAAACAGGTCCGCCATGGCACCGGCCGATCGGGCAAGGGATCCGAGCGGAACACCCGTGCTCATCTGGGACGTCAGTGAAGAAGTGCGCGCGCGCCATTCTCTCTGGTCCGCGTCCGCATCGGCGGCACGCGCTGCGATTTTCGCCCGCGCGGCGGAAAGCTGGCTCGCTTCTTCCCGGACTTTCGCCTCATCGACCGGCGCAGCGGAGCTCGCGACGGGCAGCGCGGCGAACTCCCCGCGATACGTGATGAGCTTGCGGAATGCCTGGGATTCGGCCGCCTGCTCCTGCGCCGTGGAAGCCCGCGCAATCTGGGCTTGAAGCGCGTCCGTGCCGCCCGGAGCAACCGCCCAGCCCGATGGACCGAACGTGACAAGCCCTGCCCCCGCCAGCGCGATCCCCTTGAGCGCGACCACACTGCGATAGTAGGCATCATCGAACTTCCTGTCTGCCGTCGCGAAGTCACCGGCATCATACGCCGCGCGCGCGGCCGCGAATGCGGCACCGGCGGCGGCCTCGGAGGCCTCAGCCGCGGCCTGGGCGCGCTCCTGCCAGAGGACCTGGAGCGCCCGCGCGATTCCCTCCGTCTTCTTCTCCCGCCCCAGGCACAGCGAGATGACGTACTTGAGGTAGGCGTCGTCCCTGCCCTTCCCCGCGGCGTCCCTGATGGATCGGTTCATGTCCGTGATGCCGGCCGCGGTCAGGCGTATGGCTGCCTCCGCGCTCGCGCCATTTCGAAGCGGGGAGACCGCGGCATCGAATGCGCCGAGCGCGGCCGGTGTCGCAGTGCCGGAAAGCAGGGATCCCACGGCCGCGGGGACCCCGGCCACCCGGGGAGCGTCCTTGATCTCCTGCCCGGCGACCGACACGATGCGCGCGACCGCGTTCTGCACGCTGGTCTCGATGATCTTCCCGTAGCCCGCCGCATCGAAATCGGGCTTCTGCATGGTGAATCCCGCAGCCTTGGGATCGGTGAAAGGCAGGAGATACAGAGAGAGCGCATCCGGGATCTTCCGCTCCGCGATCAGCGCCGCCGCGTTGTCCATGAGCTTGTAGAACCGCACGAAATCGAAGGCGCTGGCTGCCTCCGTCAGCGCGCGCGCAGGGTCTATTCTCTGGAGCTCTGCGATCAGCTGCAGGCCTTTCTCCTCGTTGTGCTCCTCATAGAGGGCCTTCACGAGCTGGGAGAGGACGCTGTTGTACATCTGGCCCCGTACAATGATCACCTCGGATATCAACCTTGTCGTTTCGTCACTCAGATTGGGATTCGTACGCTGAATGATCGTCAGCAGCCGGAGCGCGCCATTGTAGTCCTGCTCCTGCATCAACTTCTGCACGTCCGAAAGGCGTGCCTCCCCCTGCCCCCCTGCCAAAAGGGGAGTGGCCGCTCCGGCGAGCAGGAGGCTGAGGCAGAACATGAGCGCACGGGCTTTCAGGCCAAGCGTCGGCACGGACCCCCTCGGTTCATATTATCGACCAAAATGGCGCGTGGGTCATCCCTAAAACCCCCTCCGGGCGGGTCAGAAGGCCTTTCCGTTGTATGGAATTGAGCTTCATACCGATGTATACTTGTATAAAGAGTATGAGATTACTAAGGGTATTCACGATATCTCTCATCCTCATCGTGAACTCTATCACCATCCAGGCGATCGGCAATGACCTCTATTCCTGGTGGTCGGACACGTTCAACCTCTTCAAGGACCCCAACACGGGGTTGACCTCGTTCCCCACCCTGCTGATCCCCATGGGAGGCCTTTCCGAGGGCATGGGCACCGCCTCCAGCGCCGTGGCCAGGGACTCCGGCTATATCGACTCGAACCCGGCGGCAAGCTCCCTCCTGCGGGTCTCCGAGCTCGCCTTCTATCACCACAATTGGATAGCGGATTCGAATCTGGAGGGCGTCGTCTACACGGTCCGGTTCAATGACCTCGGCATAGGGGTGGGCGGCAAATTCCTCTATGTCCCCTTCACCGCGTACAACGAGTGGGGGGTGGCGGGCGCCAAGGACTACATCACCGAGACGGTCGGCACCCTGAATGTCTCGTACAACTTTCTTTCCAATTTCTATTTCTACGGCCTTGCCGTGGGGGGAAATCTCAAGGTTGCCTACCGGAACATACCGCCCGTTTTCGCCGCCAACCAGTCCGCCCTCGCGGTCATGGCAGATCTGGGACTGCAGACGAGCTTCAACTTCCTCAAGTTCTACTCTTCCCAGTCCAAGAACTTCTCCACCGGGCTCGTCGTCAAGAACCTCGGTATTTCCACGCTCGCCGACGAGGTGCTGCCCCAGGTGGCCACCGCTGGCTTTGCCTGGTCCCCCTTCCGGCCGTGGATGATCGCCGTGGACTTCAACCTGCCGTTCACTTTTGCGTTCCAGGGTATTCCCGCGGAAACCTGGAACCTGGCGGTCGGGACAACTGTTGCAATGACGGATTTTCTATCGGTACAGGCGGGAGTGCTGTGGAAGGCTGACAATCCGCGGATCAGCATCGGCACGGCCCTCGCGCTGGGCATGCTCGACCTTACGGTGAACTACAACCTCGATCTGAGCGGCCAGCTGAATCCCCTGGACAAGTTCAGCGTGCAGGCCAAGTTCAACCTGGGAGACTCGGGACGCGCGGTGCGCGCGGAAGAGGCGGCAAAGCTGTATCTTCAGGGCGTCGAAGAGTTCGCCAATGGGAACTACGAGGCCGCCATCACGCTCTGGGAACAGGTTCTCAAGCTCGATCCCAAGTACCTGCCGGCCGCCGACAACATCCGCACCGTGAAGCAGACCCTCCGGCTGCAGGAACAGATGCAGAATCAGAGCACCAGGTAGAGCCCGCGCAGTGCACGACACGGAATCACTGGAGGCGATCGAGCATCCTATTCCCGAGCAGACGCTGCGCAGGATCCCCCTCTATCACCAGATCCTCGCGGAAATGCAGGTCCGGGGCGAGTCGTACGTGTCCTCCCGGCACCTGGCCCAGTTCTTCCGAATCGACGACACGCAGGTGCGCAAGGATGTCTCGCTCATCGGCTACAAGGGCAAGCCGAAGGCCGGCTATTCGATCCTGGGCCTGAAAAAGGCGATCGAGGAATTTCTCGGCATCAACTACGAGAATACCGCCATCCTGATCGGGGCGGGCCGGCTGGGCTCGGCACTCAGTCAGTACCCGGGGCTCGCGCAGTACGGTCTGCGGCTGGTCGCGATCTTCGACAGCGACCCGGCCCGGACAGGCAGCGTGCTCGGCGCGTTCACGATACTGCCCATGGAGTCCTTGCAGCGCGTCGTGCGCAGCTTCGATGTGGGGATCGCCATCCTCTGCGTGCCCAAGGACGCGGCGCAATCCGTGGCAGGCCGCATTGTGTCTCTCGGCATCAAGGCAATCTGGAATTTCTCCCCCACTCAGCTCACCGTGCCGTCCGACGTCATCGTCCGGAATGAGAACATCGCCATGGGTCTTGCCATCCTGTCGCATTATCTGAAGCGGCGCAAGAAGGAAGGCCTGCCCGCCGCCGGCGTGGAATCCCGGGAAAACCCTCCCCAGAAGCTGATCGAGATATTCTCGCGCTACCAGCCCAAGCGGGAGCTGCTCGTCCAGATCCTCGAGGACGCGCAGAAGGCGTTCGGCTATCTCTCCTACGAGGTCATTGGCCACATCGCCGATTTCCTGAACGTCGCAAGGGAAAAGGTGATCGAAGCCGCCGCGTTCTACCCGGTGTTCCGGACCGAGCCCCTTGCGCGCTTCCGTATTGCCGTCTGCAGGGGGGAGACCTGTTCCCGAAAAGGCTCCGGGGATCTCATGCAATGCCTCGCGCGTGAGCTCGGTATCGGGGACGGGGAGACGAGCGCGGACGGTCTGTTCTTCATCGAGACCGTGCCGTGCAGGGGCCTGTGCGCCGAGGCCCCCGTGATCAGCATCAACGACGAGGTCCTGCACATCTCATCTCCCGAAGACCTCGTGCGCAAGATTCGGGCGCTGCGCCCCCCGGGGAATTGACAGCAGGGGCCTAGTCCGATTCACTGGCACCGCCATGTCAGATAGCGCGACTGCCTCCTTTGCCAGACTTTTCGACATCATCCGCCGCCTGCGATCCCCCGAGGGCTGCCCATGGGACAAGGCACAGACGCCGCAGTCGCTTCGCGCGAGCCTCGTGGAGGAAGTCTGGGAATGCGTCAGCGCGATCGACGCGCACGACGACCAGAATCTGCGGGAGGAGCTCGGCGATCTCTACCTGCTCGTGACCATGGTGGCGTGGATGAAGGAGCAGGAAGGCGCTTTCACCGTGGAATCCGCGCTGGCGGGGATCGGAGAAAAACTTGTGCGCCGTCACCCGCACGTGTTCGGCTCGGCAAAGACCGAATCTGCGGACCAGGCCCTTCGACAGTGGGATGCAATCAAGGCCGAAGAAAAGAGGGCAGCCGGAATATCTGGGTCCGCCCTCGATGCGGTTCCGGAATCGCTTCCTCCCCTCGAGAAAGCGGCGGAGCTTCAGAAAAAGGCCGCACGGGTCGGTTTGACTGGCCGGGACCGGGGCCCGTGTGGGACAAGATCGACGAGGAGCTGGGGGAGCTGCGGGAAGCAGTCGGGACCGGGGATGCGAGGAGGATCGAGGACGAGACAGGCGACCTCCTCTTCTCGGTAGTCAATCTGGCGCGGCTCCTGAGGGCATCTCCCAGCCTGGCCCTGCACGGCACGAATGCGAAGTTCGAGGCGCGCTTCCGGGAGGTGGAGAGGCGTCTCACGGAGCAGGGGGTCCGGCTGGCAGATGCGGGACTTGCCCGAATGGACGAGCTCTGGAATCAGATCAAAGCGGAGGAATCGCGCAAGTTCGCGCGAGCGGAGGAATCGCGCAAGTCGCGCGAGCGGAGGAATCGCCGCGACCCGGGATGAGGAAAGCGCGTCAAAGTAGGACACAGGCTCCCCCTGCGGGCCGGTGGCCCATGTGGCGACCCGCGTGGCGTTCGCCGTCTGCCAGGTTCCCTCTGCTTCCAGGGTTTTTCTTATGGAAAGCCCCGAAGCCGGGAGCCGCAGGTTGCGCATCTCCCCTGCCTCGCTTCTCACTTCGAAATCTGCCCCCCAGTACAGCGACATGAGCGAGCGCCTTCTGGAAACCCCGTCGCGAGGCACGACTGCCGCACTCTTCAACAACAGCCCGGCAGGCAGGCTGCGGTTCATCCGCTCGAGAAATCGCCCAGGCTCGCGCGGGCTTTCCTCCGTGTCATAGTCTTGAAGATCAATGCCTGCAATCTCTTCCCGGGACTCGAGCCCCAGGCTCAGGGGATTGGCGAATTCCAGCCGCGGCTTGGGATTGAATCCCTCCGTGAACCGCGCGGCATACCCGGCGCGCACGATGGCCCTCTCGAAAACGGTCATGAGGTCGAGGTGGGAGATGAAGGCGGAGGTCCCGGTTTTTGTGAAGCTGAACAAAAGCCGCTGCCACCCGGCGGCTGGCCGGGAGTTCCCGGCGGCAGGCAGCGGGACCGCTGCGGGGCTCGCGGGCTGACCTGAGCGGACATGAAGCCGGGGCACGGAGCGTGCGTCCCTGATCTCGCTCGTGGTCAGGCCAAGAGCAACCGCATCCCAGGGCAGCGGTTCCCCGACGTCACGCGGCCGGCACGCTTCCCCGACCACGTCCCAGCCGGCCCGCGCGATGGCCTGCCGCCACACGTCGGCCTTGAAGTGCTCTTCCCACGCGTCGAGCCGCGCGCCGTGCCGGTAGGCATCAAGGACGAGCCGCGCCGCCCTTTCGTCACCGCGCGCCACAATCCCCTCCAGAACGGAGAGGAAAGGCGCGTGATGGCCTATCTTGAATCCATTGCCGGCAAGACCTTTCCTGACAGCCATGATCCGCGTGGAAGCCTCCTCTTCTCCGAGCTGCGGGGCCCGCTGCCACGGCGTATGGGGCTTCGGGATGAAAGCGGCGATATTCACGTTCATGCTCATGCCCGTGGCAGCGCGAACGGCCGTCAGATACTCGATGATGGAAGCGGATTCATCCTCACCGAAAGACGGAGGGAGGCCCACCATGAAGTAGAACTTCGCCGCCTTCCAGCCTTGCGTCTTCGCCTCACGCATGGCGGAGATTATCTTCTCCAGGGTGGCGGTCTTCCTCACTTCCCGCTGCCATTCCGGTTTCGCCGTTTCCACGGCAAATGTGAGGCCGCTCTTCCTCACTTCCGAGATCTCTTTCAGGAGGGCAAGACTCAGGGAATCGATACGCAGCGAAGGGAGCGAGAAAGACACCTGCAGCGGCGCGTATCGCGCGTTGAGGTCTCTCACGAGACCGTGAATCTCTCTGAAATCCCCCGAGGAGAGAGAGGAAAGAGTGACTTGGCGGTAGCCGGCGCGTTCGACCAGCGCCTGCACCTCTTCCTGTATCGCCTCGTGCAGCTTGAACCGGCATGGCCGGGCGTACACGGTGGCGTGGCAGAACCTGCAGGCATTGGGGCACCCGCGCATGATCTCGACGGTCCCGTGATCCTGCACGACCCGCATGCTGGGCACGGGGAACAGGGCCACCGCCGTGGTTTCAGCGAAACCGCGCCAGAGCGCACGCCCCACTTTCCCGGTCTTTCCCGGGTGCCACACGGAAGCCTGCGACTGAAGGTATGCGAGCATGTCCTGCCTGCCCGCCCCGTTTCGCTTCATCGCGGCCAGCTCGGAGAAGACCGGTTCCACCCAGCCTTCGGCCTCCCCGATAAAGACCGCGTCGACGAACAGACCGAGCGGCACGGGATTGGTCGCCGCCGGGCCTCCGGCGATCACAATCGGTCCGGCACCCCGCCGGGCTCTCTCTATCTCGACGCCGCCCGATTCGAGAATCGCGCAGAGGTTCGTCAGAGTGAGCTCGTGACCGATGGAGAACCCGATGAGATCGAACTCCGAAAGCGGCCGTCCTGATTCCAGGGAGAAAAGCGGAAAACCGGCACCGCGCAGGGCGTCCTCGAGGTCAGGAGCAGGGGCGAAAATCCGCTCGCAGGAAACGTCCGGGATGCTGTTCAGGAGGGAATAGAGGATCCTGATCGCCGCATTGGACATCCCGATCTCGTACAGGTCGGGATAGGACAGGGCGACCGCGAGGGCCGCGTCGGGCTTCGCCGCCGACCCGAACTCCCCTCCGACGTATCGGCCGGGCTTCTCTACCTTGCGGAGCAGCGCGACGAGATCCCGACCGCTGACGTCGATGCGCACGTCAGTACCGCAGTCTGCGGCGGCTGATATTCATGAGGATGCCGATTCCGATGAACCCGGTCCAGAGGGCGGAGCCTCCATAGGAGAGGAACATGAGCGGAATTCCCGTGATCGGCATGATGCCCATGGCCATGCCGGCATTTACCAGGGTGTGGAAGAACACCATTGCAAGGATGCCCGTTCCGCAGAGCATGGCGTAGTCCTCCCGCGACGCCCACACGATGCTGATGCCCCGAAGAAGGATGATGAGGAAGAGGGCGAATACCAGCAGCGCGCCCAGGAAGCCCCATTCCTCGGCCAGAATGGAGAATATGAAATCCGTGCTCCGCTGGGGAAGAAACTGGTAATGGCTCTGCGTGCCGTGGAGGAACCCCTTGCCCAGCGGTCCGCCTGAGCCGATGGCCGTGACCGACTGGATGATATTCCATCCCGCGCCCTGGGGATCCAGCTTCGGGTCAACGAATATCACGAGACGCATGATCTGGTAGTCCTTCAGTATCTGGCGCAGGGCAAGAGAAAGAACTCCGCCCAGAACAAAGAGCGCGCCGCCCCAGGCAATCCAGAAGAAGTACCGCTGGCGGAAGGATCTCCAGCCGAGAAAGGCGAGCCCCGCCACCACGGATCCGGCCAGCAGAAGGTATTTCAGGATATCCGGGTCGGAAATAATGCTGAAAAGCGAGGCACCGCTCGCTCCATACCTGGCGTTCAGCGTCGGGATTGCCGCGAGCATGAAAGCGAAGACTCCCGCGCAAAGGATGAAGACGAGGTGCCGCACCTGGGCGCCTCCGATGAATGCCATGAGAAGAAAGATCGGAACAAAGGCCAGGGCCTCCCCCATGTCAGGCTGCATCAGGATCAGGCCGATGGGCACCAGCACGATGCAGAGGCCCAGCAGGAACCGGGGAAGCTCTTTTATGCCGCTGCCGATGCCGGTGAGGTATGTGGCCAGGAAAAGTATCGTGGCGATCTTCATGAACTCCGCCGGCTGGATGCCGATCTCGGAGAAGCCGAGCCAGGAGCGCGCGCCGTTGACTTCCCGGCCGATCGCAAGGGTGATGAGCAGGAGAAGAAGACCGCCGGCATAGATGTACAGGGAAAGCATGCGGAGGGTCGTGTAGCTGAAGAACGCGAAGAATGTCATCAGCCCGACGCCGGTCACTCCCCAGATGATCTGCCTCAGGAACTCCCGCGACATCTGCACCCCGCTGGAGTTTATGCCGCTGGAATAGATGAAAAGGATGCCGATCCCCATCAGCAGCAGCACGGCGCCGAACAGAACGAAATCGAATGAAGCAAGGCCGATCCTTCTCAATCGATCCTCCCCACCACGGGAGCATACCAGGGCTTCAGCGTGGCAATCGCCTCCTCGTACGTTTGATGGGCGAATATTCCCTGGAAGATCAGGTTCGAGGCTTTGGGGGCCCACCACTCCCAGTTGTCCGAGGCTTCCACCATGGCCACGACGACCACCCTGTCCTCCGGGTGCTCGGTCTCGTACGGCCCGTACGCGGCGAACCACGAGTGCCAGGATTTGGTCTCCACTCCGGCCACGATCTGCGCCGTGCCGGTCTTGCCCGCGATCTGCACCGCTTTCGTAGTGATGACGGGCCCCGCCGTGCCGTCGGTGATGACGCCGCGCATTGCCTGCTGGACCATCTTGAACTTGTCCGCGCCTATCGGCGACTTGTGGAGCACCTCCGGCGCGATCACGGTGACCGGCTGGTTGGTCTCGGGATCGATTGTTTCTTTCAGGATATGCGGCTTGTAGACGACGCCCTCGTTGACGACCATCGCGATCATGTCCGCCATCTGGAGCGGAGACATCGTCACGAAACCCTGCCCGATGGAGAGATTGAGCGTGTCCCCGCCCAGCCACCCCATGTGTTTCACTTTTTCCTTCCACTCGGGAGTGGGAAGGAGGCCGTTGATCTCCCCCGGCAGGTCGATTCCCGTGAGCGAGCCGACACCGAAGTCACGCGCGTAGGAAAGGATCTTGTCGGGCCCGAGCCGGTTGCCCATTGTCCAGAAATAGACGTCGCAGGACTGCGCCAGGCCCCCCATGAGGTCCTGGTAGCCGTGACCAGTCCGCAGCCAGCGTTGAACACCCTGTCGCCAAACTCGAGCTTCCCCGTGCACAGCACCGCCTGGTTGACGGGGATGGTCCCGTCATCCACGATGCCGGTCGTCATGATCACCTTGAACGTCGAGCCGGGAGGATAGGCTGATTGTATTGCCCGATCCAGAAACGGAGACGAGGGATCCAGGGTGAGCCGGGTGAAGTAGTCGGATGCATCGGCGGCAAAGAACCTGTTCGGATCGAATGAAGGGGAGCTGACGAGGGCAAGCACATCCCCCGTTGCGGGACGGAGCACCACGACGGAGCCGTTGCGGTTCCCGAGGGCCTGCTCGGCGAGTCTCTGGATCTTGCGGTCGATCGTCAGAACCACGTTGAGCCCGGGCTTCGGCGGTACCACCGTTTCGTCCGCTCCGGAGATCCCCTTCTCCTTCACGTCAACCACCCGGAAGCGCTTGCCGTCGATGCCGCGAAGGATGTCGTCGTACTGCTTTTCGACGCCGGACTTTCCCAGGGTGGTGTCTGCCGCATATCCCTTGTTGTAGAGCACCTGCAGCTCTTCGCGCGTGATATCGCCCACGTAGCCGATCACGTGCGCAAGAGTGTCTGATTCGACATAACTGCGAATAGGCTTGTTGTGCCAGTTCACGCCCTTGAAATCTTCCTTGCGCTCGGCGATGGCAGAGATGGTCTGCAGCGTGACGCCGGCCTTCACCTGAATGGGCTGGAACTGGCGGTAGGTCTTCGGCGGCACTCGTTTTTCGATCTCCCCGACGGGGATGGACAGCGCTTTGGCAAGGCGCGCGAAGAGACCGGGCAGCTCCGCCGCCGCGAGCTCTCCCGGGCACGATGTCCACGGCAAACGAGTCCACGTTGAATACGAGCGGATCATCCGCATGCGTGTCGAAGATCTCCCCCCGCTGCGCCGGGATCGGCGTCTCACGCTCGGAGACATCCTTGGCGCGCTGCGTGAACTCTCCGCCCTTGATGATCTGGAGCCAGAAAAGATAAAGCACGAGCACGGCGATGGAGCCTGAAAAAAGCGCGGTCAGAAAGACGAAGCGCCGTCTCTGCTGGCGTTCCCCTGATTGCATTACGCACCCTCTTTATCAGCCTGCTTGAACATTTTGAACAGGTTGAGAAGAGCGAAAAGGAATGGCGCAATGACCCCGTTGTACCCGACTTCAATCCACAGCCGTCCCGTAAAAGTGATGAATCCCGAGGCGGCGAGCCCGAATATCGCCGACACGATGCCGGCGAGGATTCCCTTCAGGATCGTCGCCACCACGGTGAGGATGATCGGCATCAGAAAAGGGTCGATGAAGACGTTGCCGGAGAGCAGGCCATACACGTACCCGATCACCGTGCGGAGAAGCGAATGGAAGCCCAGGGGAGAGACATTCATGAGATCTTCCAGAAAACCCGTGGCGAATCCCGAAACCTGGCCGACCATGGGCCCCCGGCGCATGGACACGAAAATCAGCACGATGAGCGCAAGATCGGGCCGCACGCCCCGGATGGCGACCTTCCCCAGGATCGTCGATTGCAGCAGGATGCAGACTGCCATGGTGAGGACGGTAAAGAAAATCGTGCGAAAATCCCTGTTCATGGGCCCCCCGATGCAGCGGGGGATGCCTGCTGCCCGCCCGCCGGTGCCGTGCCTTCCGGCTCGGGTCCGATCAGAAACAGGTATTCCAGCCTGTCGAAGTCGACAATGGGCTGCACCTGCAGCACCAGGGACGTCTGGTAGGTCGGCGCCGTGATATCCCGGATGCGGCCGATGTTGATGCCCTTCGGATACAGACCTCCGAGACCGGATGTGACGACAAGGTCGCCGTAGGTGATCTTGTTCTTGGCGATCTTCTTCACGTAGTTCATGACAAGGGTCCCCCGGTCCTTGCCCTCGCCCTGCACGAGCCCCTCGTCCCGGGTGCTGTCCACCCGCGCGGAGACCATGCATTGAGGATCATACAGGGGCAGAATCTGGGAAGAGCCGGGCCCTACGAGCACCACCTTGCCGACAAGGCCCTCGAGGTCTCCCTGCCAGGCCACGACAGGCATGCCCTTCTTCACTCCATGCCGCGATCCCTTGTTGATGGTGAGCGTCGAGAACAGGTTATCGGTGTCCCGGGCGATGACTTCAGCGGCAATGCGCTCCGGCGGAAGGATGTGCGCAAAATCGAGCTGGTCCTTCAGTGATTCGTTCTGTCGGCGCAGCTCGAGGATCTCGCGGGTGACCTGGTCCATCTCCTGCAGTCGCGCGCGCGCCGCATCGAGCTCTTCACGCGCCTCGCGGAGCTGCCTGATGGAGCCTGCCGTGTCGCCGAACCAGTTGAAGAAACCGGTGAAGCCTTTCTGGAAGAATCCCACCACGGAAAGTCCGATCTCCTTGGGCTTGATCACGACCGCACGGTTGGCGACCGTGAGGCACAGCAGGGAGATCAGGACGAGCACAGTAAGGGTTGCCCCCTTCCTGTGCCGCGCGAAGAACCCTTCAAAGAGCCCGGGCATGGGATCAGGTCTTCACGTTGAAATACTTGGAGTTCTTTTCCCTCACGAGGCTTTCCAGGAACTTGCCCGGCGCCCAGCGCCACGCACAAAAGCGGATTCTCGGCAAGGATGACGGGGACACCCGTTTCCTTGGAAATGAGCTTGGGGAACCCCTTGAGCAGCGAACCGCCCCCGGTCATCACGATGCCGCGCTCGACTATGTCCGCCGCAAGCTCGGGGGGCGTCTGGCCGAGTGTCTTCTTGATCTCTTCGATGACGGTATTGATCGGCTCCTGCAGGGCTTCCCGCACTTCCACGGAATCCATTTCCAGCTTTCGGGGCAGGCCGGTGATGGCGTCGGTGCCCTTGATTTCGATCTTTTCTATTTTCTTGTCCGGGGAGGCGTTTCCAATGGTGATCTTCACGTTCTCCGCGCTGGACTCCCCGATGATGAGGTTGTGGACGTTGCGCACATGCTTGATGATCGCTTCATCGAACTCGTCTCCACCGACGCGGATGGCGTTGGTGACCACCATGCCGCCCAGGGAGATCACCGAGATCTCCGTGGTCCCGCCGCCGATGTCGCAGATCATGTGCCCCGCAGGCTCGAGAATGGGGATATTCGCCCCGATGGCGGCAGCCATGGACTCCTGGATGAGGTAGACATCCCGCGCACCCGCCTGCTCGGCGGAATCTCGGACCGCCCTCTTTTCGACCTCGGTGATGCAGGTGGGCACCCCGATGACCATCCGCGGTTTCACGAACCAGCGCCGGGCGATCACCTTCTCGATGAAATAGCGGATCATCTTTTCGGTGGCTTCGAAGTCGGCGATCACGCCGTCACGAATGGGCCGGAGCGCCACGA
Source organism: uncultured Spirochaetota bacterium (assembly GCA_963734545.1). Lineage (GTDB taxonomy): Bacteria > Spirochaetota > Spirochaetia > SZUA-6 > Fen-1364 > Fen-1364. Next base: position 754,003 of record CAVTHO010000007.1, read on the forward strand.
TGTCCCCCGGTGTCTTCCAGAGCATCTTCTTGGCTTCCGTGCCGACCGCGAGCACCTTCTTGGTGCCCCTTTCCATCGCGACCACTGAAGGCTCACAGAGCACGATACCTTTGCCGCGCGCATGCACGAGGGTGCTGCACGTGCCCAGGTCTATTCCGAGGTCCGTCGAAAAAGCTTCAAACATCCTGTCCCAGGCCATTCGGGATCCCTTCCTTTCGCTCCGTTACCACTTCTCGTCGCTACTGCGACCACTTCTCGTCGCTACTGCGACCGCTTCTCGTCGCTACTGCGACCGCTTCTCGTCGCTACTGCGACCGCTTCCCGCTGTAGTAGCGCAGCTTGGCTCCATAATGCGAAGGATCGATGATCAACGCATTCCGCCACTCCGCGCGTGCCTTCACCGGGTCGTTCATTTTCGCATACACCTCGCCCAGGTTGTAGTGCGCGTCGGCCGACTTCGGGTCAATCTTCACGATAGCCGAGAACTGCTCTTCCGCCTTGAAGAGCTGGTTCGTATCAAGATAAATCCCCCCGAGGAGGAACCGCGCCCGCTCCTCGATGTCCTTGTCTTCGGTCTTGTTGAGGGTCCGGAGGAGGTAATCGACAGCGTCGCTGCTACGCTTCATCTGGTAGTAAGTTTGCCCGATTGTCAAGAGCAGGAGGTCCCCCGGGTCTTCCTTCAACGCGGTGAGGAAGTACTCCATCCCCTTTTCGTACTCCCCGAGCTGCGTGTAGGCCTGCCCGATGTACTCGTGAGAATCCTTCTGCGCGTAGCCGCTTGCAAGGGACTTCTCCATGCTGGCGATGGCGAGGTCGTAATAGTACTTCCCCTTGTTGAAATAGGCCTTGCCGAGGACGTACTCCGTTTCACCGATGAAAGGCGTCGAGACGAGCCGCGCCCGGCGCAGGGAAACGATGGCCTGGTCGAGATAAGGCATTTTTTCCTCGAGGGCGTTCTGGGACACGGCCCGGTAGAAGCTCGCAAATCCCTTGTAGGAAAGGGCGACGACGTTCAACGGATCACCCCTCAGGATGCCGTCCGCCGTGGAGACTACCTCGTCGTATTTTTCGGCCTTGAAGAGGTCCGGAAGCTTGCCCGGCGCATGGCGCTCCACGGTCGCGCCGGACAGCCGCGTCGGGATGCGAAGAACGAAGAAGAGGACGACTGCCAGGATGAGGATCCCCGAAAGAACGGGGATGAGAACGGCCCGCCGGCCCCGCCTTTTCTGGCCCGTCCTGTAATGGTCGTAGTTCAGAATCATGTGCTTCCCAAATAAAAAAAAGGGCAGATCGATAAGCCGGGTTCTGTCAAGGGTCACCATCTCTCTTGGAGCGCGGTCACCCGCGCTCTCGTGCAGCCTACCCGCAGGCTGCCGCGGCGTTCGAATCCGCGAAACTGCGCGGCGTACCGTGCAAGACCGCGGCGCCCGAAACGCGCGGCGAGCGAGCAGCCCGCCTGCTGCTTGGCTTTGCTCCGAACGAGGTTTACCGTGCCTCCTCCGTTGCCGGAGGAGCGGTGGGCTCTTACCCCGCCTTTTCACCCTGTGCCGCCGCGCCCAGAGCGCCGCGAGACGGCACGGATGCCGTGCACGGCGGCGCAGGCGCGGTCTCAGGCATTCACGAGGAATGCGCTCGGCCGGTCTGTTTTCTGTGGCACTGTCTGTCGCCGGACGAGCCGGCGCCCGGGCATTGCCCGGCGTTCTGCTCTCTGGAGCCCGGACTTTCCTCCCTGCGGATGCACGCATCCGCGCGGGCGGTGACCTGATCTGCCCTCACACATTATCGGCTATTGCCGATGATGTGTGAACCCCGCCGCGGCGGCAGGCTCGCGCGAAGCGCGATGCCGGGAGCCGTGGCAGGCCGCCTATATTTCCTCTTCTTCTTCGTCCGAGGACTCGTCCTCCTCCTCGTCCTCCTCTTCTTCCTCCTCGACGTCTTCTTCGAGGACGGCGGTTTCCAGGCTTTCCCCCTCTTCATCCGCCTGATAGAACAGGATGCGGCTGCAGTAGGGACAGAACTCGACATGCTCGCCCAGTCGGACCGTATTGACGAACTGGGGCGGAAGAATCATGTAGCAGCCCGTGCACACGCCCTTCGTGAGGGACACGATCCCCAGACCCGACTTGTTCTTGATGATCCGCTCGAACTTGAAGAGGATGTCCTCTTCGAGCCCCGGGGTTATCTTCTTCTCTTCGTTCAGGAGCTTCTTCAGCTCCGCGTTCTTCTCCTTGATCTTCACTTTTATCTTGGACTGCTCCTCCTTGACGTCTTCCTCCTGCTTCCCGATCATCAGTTGCTCTTTTTCGAGGGTGTTCTTGAGCTCCTCGACGCCGGTCTGCTCCCTCTGCAGCTCCTTGCGCAGGCTTTGCTCCTTCTCCGTGGCGTCCTTGATCTCCTTGTCGAGCGCTTCGTACTCCCTCTGCGTCTTGATGATGTCCATCTGCCCTTCGGACTTCTCGCGGCTCTGCTCGGCCTCCGCAAGCTTCTGCCCGATGTCCTCTATGCGCACGTCCGCCGCCTGGTGGATGGCGCTCTTGTCCGTGAAGGACTTCTTCAGGCGATTGAGCAGCTCGGTCTTTGTTGCCAGGGACTTGGGTATCTCCTGGATATCCTTCTCCACCTCGAACTTCTTGGAGAGGACGTCCTGGAGCGCCCTGAGCTTGTCATACACGGTACGTGCCATCTTCTTACCTCTCTCGTGATTCGGTCTAGTGTTCCAGATAATCCTTCAGCCGACGGCTGCGCGTCGGGTGCCGCAGCCGTCGGAGGGCTTTCGCCTCGATCTGTCGGATCCGCTCCCGGGTGACGTTAAAATAGAGGCCCACCTCCTCCAGAGTCAAGGAGTAGCCGTCCTCCAGGCCGAAACGCATCTTCAGCACTTCCTGTTCGCGGGGGGGAGAGTGGTGAGAACCGCCTCCAGCTGCTCCTGCAGCAGGCGGAACGCGGTCATATTGGAGGGGCTCTCCACCTCCTTGTCCTCGATGAAATCGCCGAGGAGGCTGTCCTCTTCCTCCCCGATCGGCGTCTCCAGGGAAATGGGCTCCCGGGCGACGCTTTTGACCGCCTTCACCCGGCCGGTGGCCCAGCCGAGCTTCTCCGCCACCTCGTCGTCGGTGGGCTCCCGGCCGAGAACCTGCATGAGCTGCCGCGATTCCCGCATCACCTTGTTGATCTGCTCGATCATATGGACAGGGACCCGGATGGTGCGCGCCTGGTCGGAGATCGACCTCGTGATTGCCTGGCGGATCCACCAGGTGGCATATGTGGAGAACTTGTAGCCCTTGCGGTACTCGAACTTCTCCACGGCCTTGATGAGGCCGATATTGCCTTCCTGGACAAGGTCGAAAAAGTGCAATCCCCGGTTCGTGTATTTCTTCGCAATACTCACCACGAGGCGCAGGTTGGCCTTGATGAGCCGATCCTTGGCCTCTTTCATCTTGATGCGGCCGCGCTCGATCTCGTCCGCCATGGCCAGGATATCTTCGATCTTGTTCTCGAAGACCGTTTCGTAGCGCTGGAGCTTCTTCTCGCTCTCCTGATGCACGCGCAGCAGCTCGCGCACGCGCTCCACGCCCATGCCGATCGACTTCTCCAGACGCTCGCGCTCCGCGGATACCGTGAGCTTTCGGGCGAGGCTCTTCAGCTCGCGCGGCGAGGCGGTGCGCAGGCGTTTCTCGATCCTCCCGATTTCCTTTGCGATCGAGCGAATTCTGCGCGCGACGGCAATAAGCCTCTCCGCTATTGCGGAGATGTCCTCGGGTCGGAGCTCGACCTTCTTCAGCGAGTCGGCGACGTCTTTCCGTTTCTCGACGAATGACTCGTCGAAGATGTCACCGCCTTCCGACTCCGTCTGCCTCTTCAGCTCCATGTAGCGCTTGACTCCGGGCAGATGGTCCTTGAAAGGCTCCTTGTAGAAGGCGCCGAGCTTCCGCGTCTCGGCAAGATACTCGGTGGCCTCCTTCTTGGAGAGGTTCATGTCCCGCGGGTCGCGCGTCGAGCTGGCGCGCAAGCCGAGACGGAGGAACTCGCGCACCAGCACGCCGGAGTTCTTGATGACCCCTTGATGATGTACTCTCCGGACTCCATGGCCTTGGAAAGCTCCACTTCCTGCTCGGCGGTCAGCAGGTTCTCCTTGCCGATCTCCCTCAGGTACAGGCGGATCGGATCGTCGACCGATGATTCCTTGTCGCTGTAGATCAGCTTCTTTCTGTCCTTGCCCGGCTTCTCCTCCTCGATCTCGAGGCTGATTTCCTCGTCTTCCAGCCTGATGCTGTGTTTCTCGAGAAGGGCGATGACCTCTTCGATCCTGTCCGAGCTCACGATCGCGTCGGGCAGGAAATCGTTCACCTCGTCATAGCTGACGCTCTTCTTCCCTTTCGCGTACTCGAGCAGCTTCCGCATGGCCGGGTCATCTTTCAGCTCCAGGACGATCTTGCCCGGCACGGGCCGCTTGACCGGTTTCGCGGCACCGCGCGGACCGGCCCCCTTCTTCTGCGCTGTCTGCTTGTTATTCATGGTTCCCTTGGTTTTCAAACGCCTGCCGCCCTCGTCTTGAGTTTTTCGAGCTCGCTGTCCAGATGCATCTTTTCCTCGAGGAGCTCGCGCACCCTCGGTGAGTCCCGCGATTCCCTTTCCGCCTTTCTCATCTCCACCGCCACCGCGTCGATCCTTTTTCCGAGCGCACGCTGGCGGATCCGCCGCACACCGTCCGCCACCATGCGCTCCTGGTTCATGTCGAACTCGCCGCTGGACACCTTGCGGATTGCCAGGTCCCGCACGGCGGCATCCTCGATGCGCGCGCAGAGGGCCTCGAAACCCGTGTCCTCCGCCCGGTAGGATTCCTCGAGGGCCACGAACAGGGCCCGCGCCTTCTCGTCGTCGAGATCCGCGAGCGCCACCCCGCCGTTTCGCACGAGGGGGAACAGGTCGCGGTTGGCCGCCACAGCGAGCATGAGAAAAAGATCCGAAGACACCACGCCTGATTCAGCCGCGCGCCGTTCCCCCGGGGCGCCACTCACGACGCGGCCCCCCGCGGCGGCCGCCTGTCCGGCACGTGTCCCGGGAAGCCTCCTCCGCGACGACCACGTAGAAAAATCCCGCCGCAGGGCGCCCTGGTCCGCATCCAGTTCGTCCGCCAGGAGCGTGAGGTAGCGGTCCCGCCTCATCTCCGATGCGGGGGCCGCGATGAACGGAAAAAGCTGATCCCGAATCCCTTCCCTTCCTTCCGTGCTCGATCGATCGTGCGCGGCAGCCGCCTTCCTCATGAGGTAGGGGAAGCTGTCGCCGGGGCGCGCCAGAAAATCCTTGAGGGCACCGACCTCTTCCTTCTGTACGAAATCAGCCGGGTCCTGGCCGCCGGGGAGCTCCACGACCTGGACGATCAGGTCCTCTTTCTCCAGCATCTCGATGGCACGGGAAGTCGCGTTCTGCCCCGCGTCATCTCCGTCGAACAACACCACCGCCTTCGCCGCATAGCGCTTCAGCAGCCTCACCTGCTGCTCCGTGAGAGCGGTCCCCAGCGGCGCAACGCAGTTGGCGATTCCCGCCTGATGGAGGGCCAGCACATCCATATAGCCCTCCACGAGCACGAAAAATCCCTCCCCACGGATGGCGGGAGCCGCCTTGTCAATGCCGAACAGGTTTTCCCTCTTTCGGAAGAAAGCCGTTTCAGGGGAGTTCAGGTACTTCGGCTGGGAATCACCGAGGGCTCTCCCGCCGAACGCGATGATCTCCCCCCGGGCATTGGAAATGGGGAACATGATCCGGTTGGCAAAGAGAGCCGAGCTGCTCCCCCCCGCGCTTTCAATGAACAATCCTGTTTTCGAGAGGAACTCCTGGGAATAGCTCTTCTGGGCAAGAAACTGAAAGAGCCAGTCCCGGTCAAGGGGCGCGTAGCCGAGCTGAAACGCCTCGATGGTCTCCTTGTGCAGTCCCCTCCCCGCAAGATATTTCCGCGCGCTCTCCGCCTGCGCCCCTTCGGTCAGGAGCCAGTGAAAACTGCCCGCAACCCGGCGATAGAGCTCGAAGAAAGTCCCCCGCTTGATTCCCCCCTGCTCTTCGTCCTCCTGCGGGATCTCTATGCCCGCCTTCTTCGCGAGGATCTCCACTGCGTCCCGCCACGGGACCTTCTCGATCTCCATGACGAAATCGAATACCGTGCCGCCCTTGTGGCACCCGAAGCAGTAGTAGACCCCCTTGTCGGGTGTCACCGTAAAGGAGGCCGACTTCTCCTGGTGGAACGGGCACAGTCCCCAGTAGCGTCCCCCTCTGCGCTGCAGCGTGACGTGCTCGCCGATCACCTCGGCGATGTCGATGCGGCTGCGGATCTCCGAGAGCGTGCTTTCCGGTATCCTCATACCTCTACAGTTTTTTCAGATAGAGGTACTTCGCCTGGTTGTGCTCGTTCAGGTTGCGCGAAAAATAGTGACGCCCGCTCTGCGTGTCCCTGAGAACGAAGTACAGGTAGTCAGTTCGCGCGGGCTGAAATGCTGCCTCCAAAGCTGTTCTCCCGGGATTCGAGATCGGACCCGGCGTCAAACCCGCCCACTTGTACGTATTGTACGGCGAGTCGAGCTTCTCGTCTTCCTTGGTAATGTACTCCGGGTGCGCCTTTTGCTGGATCTCCGTGATAATATATTCAAGTGTGGCACATGATTCAAGCCCTATATTCCTCCGCAATCGATTGTAGAACACCGCCGCGATAAGCGGGGCTTCCGCAGCCACTCGATACTCCCGCTCCACAATTGAGGCCACGATCACGGTTTCTTCGAATTTCGGCTTCTCCAAGGTGCGCCAGTCCGGGGCGATCCTGTCCACGTTGTCGAAAAAAGTCTTTACCATGAGCTGGACGAATGTTTCTGCCGGGAAGGGCCGCGGAACGAAGTAGGTGTCCGGAAACAGGTAGCCTTCGAGGCTCTTGCCCGGCACGCCGAACTCGGACAGGAGATCCGGGGAGCGTGTGGCGGCCATGAAGTCCGCCGCGGTGCATACCCCCTCCGCCTCCAGGTGCCGCGCGATCTTGCTCGACGTCCACCCCTCGGGGATGGTCACTTTGCCGAGGTTCTGGGCTCCCGCCACCAGGAAGTCATGAATGGCGAGGGTCGAGGACCGACCGGGAATCCTGTAGTACCCTGCCTTGAAGTCGCTCTGCGTGCCTTTCAGCCTTCCCACGGTCTCCAGCAGGGGCGCAAATCTGATGAAACCCTGGGCTTGCAGGTCATAACTGATCCGGGAGAGGCTCTCCCCCTTTTCGATGGAAAAGAGCCTGTCCCCCGTTCTCATGGCCGGCGGGCTGGAGTTCAGGAATGCCCCGACGATGGCCAGAGAGGCAATCACTCCGATGGCGACAGCGCCGAGCCGGGCAAGTGTCCTGGCGCCTTTGCTCATCCGGCCCGGCCGCCAATTCTTCCCGATCTATTGGCGAACGAGGACAAACTCCACCCTCCTGTTCTTCCACCGGTTGTCGAGATCGGAGAAGGGCACAACCGGCTCCGCGCCACCCACGCCCACCGAGCTGATCCGCCCTGCGTCGATTCCCTGCGCAACGAGCGCGCTGCGAATGGCATCCGCACGCTGCTTGGAGAGCGGCAGAAGCGACTGCTCCTGCTCCTGCTTGGCGAGGGCCGGATTGTCGAAGTTGACGAGGTTGGCATGGCCCACGATCTGTATCTTGTAGCTGCCGTATTTCTTGAAGATCTCCGCGAGCCTCTTGATCGTGCTGGAGTTCTTCAGCGCCTTGTCCGCCTCGACGTTGACATAGTCCGCTGTATTGGCCGCGAAGGTGATGCTGGCAATCCTCACCTTCAGCCTGTCCCCGTCCCTGATTACGAGGATATCAACCGGTATCAGCTTCTGTACCGTGATCGAGTTTCCCAGCACGTCCTTGATCGTAAAGGAAAGGGGATAGTCTTCCGCGGATTGCACCAGCTCGCCCGTTCCGGAAGTGCCGTTCCAGATGATCTTCTCCGACGGCGCTCCCTTGCCCGCGAAGCTGGTGAAGGGGTGCTGCTCGGGGTCGACAATGCTGATGCTCCAGCTGTCGATGGGGATCGGATCATCGACATTCAAATTGATGGTGAGCTCGTCGTTCACTCCGTCGTTGTCCGGCGAGAACGGCAGGCCTTCGAGATTGAGCTCCACCTTCGGGGGCGAAACCGCGAGACGGAACGCGGCCGACCTCGCGGTGGCAAGGTTGCCCTTGTTGTATTCAACCTGGAGAACGGCGGCGTACAGCCCGTCCGGAGCGGTCTTGAGACCGCCCTGGTCCTTGCCATCCCATGTGACAGAAGTGGGCACCGGTGCCAGCCCCGTCATGGTTTTCTGCTCTCCCGTGGCGGCATCCACCATCGACAATTTCCACCCCTTCACCCCGTCCTTCAGGGTCAACAGGGTCGCGAAGGTGATGTCGTCCTTGAAGCCGTCTCCGTTCGGCGAGAACCCGTTGGCGCTGGCGGTCACATACACGGGGGTCGGGCGGGTATCGATCTGGATTCCCCGCAGCTCCTTGGTGGTGGTGTTACCGGCCTTTGTCTGCGCCTTCACCGCGTATGTGTAATACCCGTCCGGCATCAGGTTGCCGTTCTCATCCTTGCCGTCCCATGCAAACTCGGCGGCCTTCCCTTTCCAGAACCACCCGCGAACCTTCTGTCCCGCGCTGCTGCGTATTTCCCCTTCCCAGAGGTCTTCGTCACTCGAGCTCTGCTTGATGGTGAGTGCCGCCAGCTTGCTGTCAGGAGTCGGTGAGAAGAGCAGGGCCGCGGAAGATACATCGATCTGCGGCACGTGGTTGTCGACGAAGAAGGGAGTGCTCTCCGCCCTTGGCTGGCTTCCGTTGCTGTAGGTGACCTGAAGCTCGGCCGTGTACCTGCCGTCGGGCACTCTCTTCCCCGCGTCGTCGATCCCGTCCCACAGAACGTCGTCCGGGGCTTTGCTGCGGCCCGCGTAGGACCGCACGACCCCGCCGTCCGCGCGATGTACGCGGATCGTCGAGGACTCGACGCCCGTTGTGACGGCCAGGGAGGGAATGAGTCGGATCCTGGTCTTGGTGCCCCCGCCGAACGGGGAGAAGTAGACCAGGTCGGTCGAGACGCGGACCGGCTTCTTCTCCGTGTCGATGCGGAGGGTGATAGGCGAGGAGGAGCCGGTGTTGCCGGCCTGGTCCGTTGCCTTCAGGCTGTAGGTATACGCGCCGTCCGGCAGGAACGCACCATCATCGCCGCGACCGTCCCACTCGAACTTGTCGTCGGCCCGGCCGCGCCACACCAGGTTCCTGAGGTCCTTGCCGCTCGCGTTCCGGAAGGTTCCCGTCCAGAAGAGCTCCTGGGAGGTGTCCTGGAAAATGGTCACCGTGTTCCTCTTGCTGTCTCCGGAAGGGGAGAACACGTCGTACTCCGCTTTCGCCGAGGCGGTGGGAGAGGTCACCTTGATCGTGACCAGGGGCGAATCCGCCTTGGGATTCTTTCCGTTCACGTACAGGACGGTGAGGGTCCCTTTGTAGGTCCCTTCGGGCAGCAAAGCCCCCGAGTCGTCGTGGCCGTCCCAGCTTATCGTGGCGGGTATGGTGACGGCCCCGCTGAAGCTCTTCCGCGCAACGCCTTTGTCGTCAGAGACAGCGAGGCTCCACTTCTCTATACCCGTGGCGACCGGCACCTTCAGACCGAAGGTCACCACATCTTTTACCCCGTCCCCGTTGGGTGAGAAATATGAAGGATCGATGGCAAGCTGCACGGGGGTCGGCCGTGTATCGATGATGATATTGTCCAGCTGCGCCGCGACACTGTTGCCCGCTCGGTCGGTGGCAGCCACGTGATAGCTGTAAACGCCGTCCGGCACGAGGGCACCGGTGTCCGCCTTCCCGTCCCATGCAAAAGCGGGCGGCTCCGAGTCGGTCCACGTCAACGTGCGCACCTTCTGTCCGGTGATGTCCTGGATGGACCCCGCCCACGTGTCTTCGTGCGTGCCGGCCTGCTGGACGGGAAGCGTATCCTTGTTGCCGTCGCCATCCGGAGAGAAAATCAGGTAGGAAGCGCCAAGGGTTACCTTCGGAGGCGTGTTCTTCACGACGACGGTGCCCGTGCCGCTCTTTCCCTGGTTCCCGTTGTCGTCCCAGGCTTCCACGTGATACTGGTAGGTTCCGTCGGGAACTACGGCCCCCGTGTCACTTGTTCCATCCCAGCGGATCGTGGGGGGGATCGCAATGCCCGACTTCACGTATGCCAGGCGCGCAAGGAGGTTCTGCACATCGCGGTTCTCAGGTCTGTCTTCCTTGTTCTGCAGGGTCCGGACCGCGGCGCCGCTGGAATCCGTGATAATGAGCCTGTATCCCTTGACGTACCTGTCGTCCGTGATGGCAAGAGGAAGCACCAGGTCATCCTTCTCTCCATCGAAGTTGGGAGAGATGTACTTCTCTCCCTGCGTATCCAGCGTAATTGCCGGCGGCTTGACATCCCGTACGCCGAACGGCACGTTCACGCCCAGGCCGAATCCCCAGATCTTGTCGGCAAGCGGCGCTGCCGCAACGGTGGTCTTGAAGTCGGTCACCTCCTGCCCTGCCGTCTTCACTCCCAGGCCGCCGAGCTTCAAGGAAATACCGAAGCTGAACGGGATTTGACGCGCCGGGTCCGAGCCGAATACCTGCCTCGAGTCGAACAGGTACGCGGCGTTGAGAAAGAAGATATCGGCCACCCCGAACTCCATTCCCACGTTCAGCCGGACGTTCTGGAGCGTGGGAAAGCTGACATCGGGTGCAAAGGAAAGGGAGAGCATGTCTGTCTTTACGAGGGCGAATGACACTCCAAGGGCCGGTGTGAAGGCGGGAGGTGTCCCGAAAGGTCCCGCGCCTGCGGAGTAGGCCCTGCCGATGTTGCGGAATGCTCCGCCCCAGCGGAAATCTTTCAGAGGTCCAAGATCCCCCAGCAGGCTGAGGAACCCGAGATCGAGCCCCAATCCCCAATCGCTCCCGGCCTCGAAACCAAGCCCCGCGCCAATGTAGAAATCCGGGAAAAGGTCCTTCGAGAACGAAACATTCAATCCCCCCAGGGTGCCCCAGTCGAGTCCCGGGCTCGTGAAGCTGGTGGTTGCGAACCGGCCGGCTGCGCTCAAGACTCCCACGTTGGTCGGCACAGTGACTCCCAGGTTGACTATGTGCCCGCCCCAGTCGAAGGGACTGACCTGGGCGAGCGCGATATACGAAAGGTCCAGCGTGACTCGCTGGCGGCCTGCCGAGACGGCAGGATTGAGGAGTGTGCCGGGGGGGCTCTCCAGGGTCGTCGACGCCGCCCCGCCTCCCAGGAACACCGGGGAGGAGAAGTCGAGAAATCCTGTTTCTGCCGACGCTCCGAAGGCAGCGCCGAGCAACAGGGCCACAGCGATGGTTGAGACACGGAATGTGTTTTTCATGATTCCTCCCAGGCTCCCTTACAAAATAGCTCCCACGGATGGCGAAATCAACGATCCGGAGGAAAACGTTCTGCCAGCTTTTCTATCTCCTCGATTGTCAGGCGGCTGAAGAGCGACTTCTCTATGCGCCGCAGCAATCCCTCGAGCTGGCCCTGCAATGCGCTTTCGCGCGGCTTAAGGATAACATAAAGCTCCCGTTCCTCATCCCTGCTGAGAATGACAGCGCCGCGGTACCCCGCGGATTCGGCATCGCGGTACCCCGCGGATTCGGCGCTCATAGGACCAGCTCCAGCCCTTCCTGGGCGCTTCGGATCTCGAGCGCGCCCGTGCCGAGCTGCTCCTGATGCCAGCGGGCGCTCCGGGCGATGCCGAATATCTTGCGGTCGTCATAGCGAGGCTCGTGGTGGAAGAGCACGAGTTTCTTTACTTTCCATTCGGTCGCGAGATTCACGGCCATTGTGTACGCGGTATGGCCAAAATCGAACTTGCCGAAGGATTCCTCCAGCGTGTACTGCGAGTCCAGGACGAGGAGATCCGCAGAATCAAAGAAGGCCCTGTTCTCTGCCCGCTGCTGGAACTCCCTGTCGGTGACCTCCGCATCCGTCGCAAAAATCATGCTCTTCCCGTTGTCCGTGATCCTGTACGCGAACGAGCCTCCGGGGTGATTCATTCTCTTCCACCGAATCTCCGCGCCTCCCATGCGCGCGCTCTCCCCCTGGAGATAGACGAACCGCAAGTCAGCCTGCATGGCGTCCATTGTGACGGGAAAATAGGGCGGTTTCATCTGGTCCCTGATGGTTCTCTCCACGGAAGGAAATGGGCTTGCGAAGATGAGCCGGTTCCCTTTTACCCAGGCAGGGGCGAAAAAGGGGATGCCCTGCAGGTGATCCCAATGAAAGTGAGTGAAGAGAATGGGGAACTCGCGCACCGGGTCGCTCTTCTTCTGCAGGGCGACTCCCAGGTCGCGCAGTCCCGAGCCGCCGTCCAGGATGATCAGCCGGTCGTCGTGCGTGCGGACCTCTATGCACGTGGTGTTGCCGCCTGTTGTGCCGAAGATGTAGGGGGGAAGGTTGGCGAGAAAAAGCTCGCGCGAGCGCGCGCTTTCGAGATCGGAGGGTCTCACCCTCTGCACAACCGCGGCGATCTTGCTCCGCACCTGTTCGGGACTCAAGGGTGTCGGAAGCGATCCTCGCACTCCCCAGAACGTCACTTTCATCCCGCTGCCCTGCTCCCCCTCGAGCTTCCGCATCTCGCGGCGGTGCTACGCCTCGAGAAAACCTTCCTTCAGCCGCTGTTCCAGCCAGAACTCGATCTCGCTCCTTGGATGAAGGGCCCCTTTGCCCATGCCGGGGCACTGCCGTGCGTGATGTCCCCACTCCTCCGAGGAAGAGACGCACGCGCTCCAGAACGGGAAGCTCCGGCACTGAAGCGGCCGGGCCTCATAGACCGAGCATCCGCCGTTTTCCCAGAAAATGCAATCCAGGTTCGACTTTTCCTTCAAGCTGACACGCCGCACGATGCCGAATGAAACCCTGCGGCACCAGGTCCGCAGGAACTCCTGCCGCCCGGACCCGGTGACGCGGCTGAGTGTCTCCACATCCTTCTCCGAAAGGAATACATACCCGGGGGTGTGGCGGCAGCATTCGGAGCATCGCATGCATTCGAATTGAAGACCCGAGCCGTAAAAGACGTCACGACCCATCAGGCGACTTGCCTCTCATACACGTGCGTGAGCACGCCGCGATGAAAATGAAGAAGGATCGCGCACGCCCACGCGGGAGGAAAGAAAAAGCCTTCTGCCCGGTGCGGGAGAAGGCTCCTGGGGAGAGAAGGATTTGAACCTTCGAAGGCTGAGCCAACAGATTTACAGTCTGCCCCCTTTGACCACTCGGGAATCTCCCCCTGCGGCGCACGCCGCGTACAACTTGACAGCCCTGCCACCGCTTGCTCCAGACGGCAAAGGCGTGCACTTTCATAATGAGAAACGCCTTCCTCTGTCAAGTGGCGACACCCATATGCCACGGAGTACCGTGGCCGCCCACCATGCGCACCATGAACACTTCCGGTGGCCACAGCCACCTCTCGGACTTGAACCGAGAACCTCGAGATTACAAATCACGTGCTCTGCCAGTTGAGCTAAGGTGGCGCTTGGAGATCAGCTAGCGCTATGCCAGCACCGGGGGAAAGTCAAGAGAGTCGAATATGTCGCCATGCGAATACGTGAGGACTTCCGTGTAGTCGCGGAAGACCGCCACGGTGTGCTCGAACTGGGCGGAGAGGCTGCCGTCGGCGGTCACGAGCGTCCAGCCGTCGATGGACAGGCGCACGTCCCTGCCTCCCAGGTTGAGCATCGGTTCGATGGTAAAGACCATACCCGGCACGATGCGCATCCCCGTGTCGGCGGTGCCGAAATTGAGCACCATCGGATCCTCGTGCATCGCCCTTCCGATTCCGTGGCCGACATAGTCCTCGATCACCGAGCAGCCGAATCTCCGCGCGGCCTCCTGGATGGCCGCCCCTACGTCGCCGATCCTGTTGCCCGCAACCGCTGCGCGGATTCCTGCAAGGCTTGCTCTCCACGACGCCTTCTGCAGCCGCCTGCAGTCGGGAGTTGCTTCTCCGACGAGGAAGGTCCATGCGGCATCGCCATGCCACCCTTCCACGCTCACGGTAATGTCTATGGAGAGAATGTCGCCCGACTCGAGCTCCCTGTTCGAAGGAATGCCGTGCGCTGCCACATTGTTCACCGATGTGCAGATGCAGCCGGGGAAGCCCTTGTAACCGCGCAAGGCGGGCACGGCACCGCACTCGTCGAGAAACCGGCCCGCGAGCCTGTCCAGCTCTTCCGTCGAAATGCCCGGGCGCACGCACGGCGCAAGATAGCGGAGGCTCTTTTCCGCAACCCGGCACGCCCGCCGGATGCGCGCGACATCGACTGAAGTCTTGAGGCTTATCTCCGCGTCCATGCGCCTTCCACCGTCTTCTCATAGAGAGGACCATATCCCCGGGCAAGCACCCGGTCCCACGTGTGAGCGGAGAAAATCTCTCCGAACGCGGTCCTCCGGATCTGCTCGAGCAGCCGGGGATTCTCCCGGAAGAGCGCGGTGGACCTTTCTATCGCCGCTGCGAGGGCAGGGCCGCTCTGTTCGTCATAGGAGAAGCCGGTCTCTCCGTCCCGTATCTTCACCAGCCCACCTACCCGATGCACGATGGGAATGCTCCCCATGAGCTGCGCGATGAAATCAGTCAGTCCGCACGGCTCATAGGCCGAGGGCACGAGCAGGAAATCGCTGGACGCGTATATCAAGGTCGCCAGGCGCGGGTCGTAGCGTCGAATGAACACCAGCCGGCCGCGAGATGAGGGGTCTGCTGCCAGCCAGGAGAGCATCGCTTCCTTCTCCTTTTCCCCTTCTCCCAGCACAACGAACCAGCTGTCACTCCCGCTGGAAAGGAGCTGCTGAATCGCCCGGAAAAGCACGTCGATTCCCTTCTGCCCCGTCAGACGCCCCACGAACGCATACAACGGAGTACCAGCGGATTGCGAGGAGGGCCCCATTCCCAGAGTCTCGGCCAGCTCCTTCCGGCACGCCCGCTTTCCCTCGAGGTCACCGGTCAGGGGATCAAATTTGCAGCGCAGGCCGGTCTTTTCCGGATAGCGCGGATCCCACGGTCCCGGATCCACCCCGTTCGTGATGCCGCGCAGAGGGACTCCCTGCTCACGCAGAGCACGCCCCAGCCCGCCGCTCATCTCCAGGTCGCGTTCGTCGAGCAGCTCCAGAGCGTACTGCTCCGAGACGGTCACGAGGGGAGCATAGGAAGCCGCAAGAAGAAGGGGATCGACTGCCTGGTTGATCATTCCCTTCTCCAGCACCCTGTCGGGAAGGCCCGTAAGAAGCCGCGCGAATCCCTTGTCCCACACCTCCTGGTGATACCCCTGCCCGGCGTTGTGTATGGTGAGAAGTGCGCCCGCGCCGGCGAATCGTTCGCCATAGCGTGGATCTTCACGCACCAGCGCGGGCAGAAACGCGGTGTGACCGTCGTGACAGTGGAACACCTGCGGAGACTCACCAAGGGCCATCGCGGTCTCGAGCGCGGCCCGCTGAAGGAGGAGGTTCATCTGATGAAAGTCCCAGTGACCGGTGCCCTTCTTGCGCAGGTGATTGGCTGCTTCGTCTTCTGCCGTGTAGACGTACACACTCCGTTTGTCGGCAAACCGCGGCGCCTGGACAAACAGAAGCCGAACTCCCGCCACCTGAGCGGCAGAAATGCTCACCGTCTCCTCGAAAAACGCGTTCGCCCTGTCCTGGTCCGGCAGAGCGAGGGAAAAAGAGGCAACAGGCTCGCCGCGCGTCAGCTCTTTCGACAGGAACCCGTACTGGGGAAGCACGACACTCGTTTCAGCCCCGGACCGCGCATGAGCCTCGGCCAATCCCCGCACAACGTCCTTGACGCCGCCTGCCTCCGCGATACCCGCATACTCCCTGGCCACATGCCATACGGAAACAGCTTTGCTCACTGTCGGTTCCGGTGGGGGAGATCGGCTCGCAAAGCCTCGGCGCCATCGAGGTACACCGCCGTCGTCTCGTGGCGCTGCGGGGATTCGAAGGTCACAAGCACGCGAATCACCCTCGGCATGCTTCCCTCGATGCGGGGCTCCTGCGTGCAGAAGAGCGCCGTCCCCGCGAAGCCCTCCCGTCGAAGACCCGTGGCGGGGTTCGCAGCCGTCAGGTCTTCTGTCAGGGAGAATATGATGCTGACGATCTGTCTGCTCCGCAATGGCATTTGCCCGAAGTACTTCGGTCACGAGCCTCACCGCGCTGTTCTCCACTGCTTGTCGGGAGTTATCCGCCACCTGGATCGCGCCCCTCACCGCCCTGGTCATTCCCCTCCCCTTTCGATCGTGAGACTGCGCCTCATCAGATGACACTCGCCAGTATTTCCATCCGCTCGTCCCGGGTAAGCTCGCGAGGGTTGCCCCGCATGCTTGTGCCGGAGGATTTGTCCGCGAGCTCCGCGATTCTGCCGGCAGGAATTTTGAACGCGCGCAGATCGAGAGGCAGGCCATAGGCCGCGAGCAGCTCCTTTACCTGTTCCCCGAGCCAGGTCGCGGTGTCCGCACCCGAAATGGGCGCACCGCTCCTGTCCGCCAGGCGGGCAAGAGCTCCGCGTATCAGTTCCGCGTTGGCCGAGAGGACGCGCGGGAGGAAGACGGCGCAGGCGAGCCCGTGGGGCACGTCGAAGGACCCTCCCACCGCGGCCGCAAAACCGTGCGCGGCACCCAATCCCGCGTTTGCCAAGGCGATGCCGCTGACCAGGGCCCCGAATGATGCCTGGGAGCGCAGAGTCGGGTCCGCGGGATTTTGCGGCAGATTGACCAGCGCATCCAGCATGGGCATGAAAGCCCCTTCGACTATCGACTGCACGTAGGGATTGGTCCCGCGCGAGACATACGCCTCAACGAGCTGGGTCAGGGCGTCAAGCCCTGACGCGCCGGTGGTCCCGAGGGGCAGGGAGAAAGTGAGCTGCGGATCGACGATCACGGCTTTTGCGAGCAGGAATGATGAACGCATGCTTCTCTTCACGCCCAAAGCCTCTGACTTGACCACGGAATTCTTTGTCACCTCGGCGCCGGTTCCCGCCGTGGTGGGCACTGCCACCCAGGGGATGCCGGGGCCGGGGACGGGGACGGCGCCTTCCATGCCCTCGAGGTAGCGCTCGACGGGCGCAGGATGCCGCAAGAGGGCTGAAAGTGCCTTCGCGGTGTCGAGGACCGATCCTCCTCCGACAGCCACAATGACGTCAGGACCGAATCGCGACCCCTGGGCGGCCGCCGTGGCAAGCGAGCGTGTGCTCGGCTCTCCCGGCTCGCAGGAGAGGTGATCCACCACGCAGCCCTCGAGCGCTCCGGTGAAGTGTTCCGCCCAGCGCGATCCGGAAAACCAGCTCCTGCCCGAGAGGACCAGGACCCTGCTCCCCAGGCTTTTGACGATTTTCGGGAGCTTGTCGATCGCACCGATGCCGAAATGTATGGCGCCAGGGGTCTCGAGGTCAAAGGGAACCATGGCGGAAAGTATACCCACTTTTCAGGATTGCAGCCATTGCTGCACGTAGCGGAGGGCGATCAGCAGTCCCGCGCTGCATGCGAACGAAAGGATCAACAGGATCCAGCGAAGCAGCAACCGGCGGTGCTCATGCACGTTGCGGTACACGAGGAATCCCGCGAGCCAGACGCCGCACGCCAATTGAAGACCGAGGGACACGTGGAGCAGCGAGAGAAGGAAGATTTGAGTGGAGTCCAGGAAATCCTGATAATTGCCAATCAGGTAAAAAAAGAGAAGGACAATGGACATGATGAAGAAGAATGCCACGGCCCGGCCCGTGAAACTGGACATGCGCGAGAGAAAGAGATATGCTTTCATCCGAAGCATCTTATTATTATAGAACGGTACGGGACGGACGGGAAAGGGTATTGCGCAATCACTGGTACATTCCGGCGGCGTTGCTCGTGGTGCTCATCGTCGTGGGATTTTTCGCCGGATGGCTTCAACTCTCCCTTGGCCCGGACGCCTGGGGGGTCGTTTTCATACGATCCCGCGGCTTCGAAAAAGCCGCCGTCAATCCTGCCGGGTTCACCTGGCGCTTGCAGCGCCTTCTCCCGCGCTCCCTCACACTCTACAGTATTCCGATTGCCACTGAACGGGCTGATCTGACGGTGCGGGAAACGCTGCCGTCGGCGGACGCGTATTCTTCGCTCGTTCCGGAAAGACCGGACTTCTCCATTGAGTTCACGATTTCCGTGTCCTACAGGATACGGCCGGAAGCTCTCCCCGATCTGGTGGAGAGGGAGGGGCTTCGACAGGAAACGATGACCGGCTGGCACCAGCAGCTCCAGGCTGAGCTGCAGCGGCAGGCTGCGGACATATCGCTGCGGATCGCCGGGGACATGGACGGAACCGGCAAGTCGGCCGGCATATCCCGTGCCGCAGATTTCGTGGACGCGGTGACGCGAGAGCTCCCGGCGAAATTCCCCCAGATTCAGTTCATCTCCCTGGCCCCCGCCGTCCGTCGCATGCCGGACCCGGAGCTCTACGCGAAGCTGAAGAGCGCATATCTGAACATGGTGCAGCTGAAACAAGCCGCCCTGGCTGAAATGGCACCGCGGCTGGCGGCGGAAGAGACCGCGCAGAAAAGCGCCCTCCAGCGCCAGGAGACGAGCATTGCCCTTCTCACACGATATGGCGAGCTCCTGAGCAAGTACCCTTCGCTCATCAAGTTCCTCTTCCTGATCAAGGCGGAGAATCTGACGGCGAAAGATCTGCAGACACTCGACCTGCTCGACAAGCTCCCGGCCGTAGAGTAGCCGCGTGGAAGAAGGCGGGTATTTCTTCAACTTCGACAAGATGGCCTACGTGAAAGGCCGCCAGCCGCCGGGCTGCATCCTCTGCCTGACCCGGGACCAGCACTCCGACGTGGCGGACTTGAGCATCTGGCGGGACGACCTGTTCATCGCTTCCGTCAATCTCTATCCGTACAATCCCGGCCATCTCCTGCTGTATCCGCTGCGCCATGTCGAGGACGTCCGCGAGCTCACTGCGGGGGAAGAGCAGAGACTCCTGCTGCTGCAGCGGTGGCTGCTCGGCATACTGGACAAGGCGTGCGCGCCGCACGCGTACAACATCGGCTACAACATGGGAGCGGCCGCCGGTGCATCCATCAGCCACCTGCACCTGCATATCATTCCGCGCTATCCCCGGGAGACGGGGATCGCGGATCTCATTGCCGGGCGCCGGGTGCTCGTCGAGGACCCCCGGGAGACGACCCGGCGGCTTCGGGAGCTCGTTGCTCAGGAGCCTTTCTCGATCTCCAGCAGCTGATCGAGCAGCCGCAGGAAGGCGCCAAGGGCCTCTGCGCGCGTGTTCAGTATCTGGCCCAGTGTCTGGTTCCTCCCCCGGTACATGTGCAGGGTTTTCAGGAGCGAGCGTGTGTTCTCGAACGTGCTCGTGCGGATTTCGTCGAAGATCCTCCTTATGCCGGTAAAGTACTCCCGCGCCTTGTCGATCAGGTCCCTCGCTTCACGGTCCTTTTGCATCACGAACGCGCGGTAGCTTTTCTGCAGGAGCAGGTCCGTGGCGACGCTGAACCGATATCGTCCCAGCTGTTTCCCGTCGTCCTCATCCGGGGAGAGCGAACGATCGAAAAGCACGATTCGGGCCTCGAGGTCCTCGAGTCCTGACACGTTCTGCGTCAGCCTGTTCTGCAGTATGCGGTTGCTCGCGAGCGCCGTGCCGGCCACGATCTGTGCCGCTTCCTGCACGGTGCCCTTGAACTGCTGGAGGATGTAGTTGTACACGACGGAAAGGCTTCTGATGCCGGTGAAGTATGGAAGATCGAGCTTGCGGAAATCGAATTCCGGATTTTCCCGATAGTAGTTGAACTCGACCAGCCGCTGGCCCTTCAAGACGTCCTGGATCTTTCTGTCGATCACCCTCTCCTTGATCGAGTCCAGCCTTTCATCGAGCTCCTTGCCGAGACGGAGCTTGAGGGTGGAAAAATACAGGCTTCTCAGGTAGAGCCGCGGGGGGTTGAACAGGAGCTGAAACCAGGGGTCGTTGCGGAAATAGCGCAGGAGGTCCAGGAGAGGGACATCCGCTTCGAATGCATCTATCTCCTTGGCCAGCAGGGTCACGTCGTTCCGCAGACGCGTGAGCTCCGACTCGATCTTCGACGTGTCCGTTCCCTCACCCGGCTTCAGTCCGGCACGTACGAGCAGGTAGTACGCGACAGGTTCCTCCGCGTAGAGGTATTCCGGCGCGGCAAGGTGGAACAGGCTGAATGACACGTAGAGCTTTTCTAGTAGGTCCAGCATGAGCATGACGGGCGCATGTTCGAAAACCGGCTCCCGGGCTTCGACCGTGTCCATCAGCATGTGGTTGAAATAGCGAAAAAAAGCCGAGAACGGGAAAGAGACGAGACGGTCGAGATAGAGGTGCAGCTTTGCCTGCTCTTCCAGCTGCAGGATGAAGGTTTCCGGAATCGAGCGCACGTAGTCGTTGAGACGGAGCGCGAGCTTCTTCTTGATTTCCTCCGTCTGGCTGGTCTGGGCAAAGATCTCTTCCATCTCCTCGATTCCAATAAACTCGTAAACCGTGCTCTTCGCCTCCTCCCAGCGCTGCTCCACATACCAGGTGTACGCCCCGCCCTTCACCGCCTTGTCCGTGCCCAGCGCGTGATAGATGCCGGCAAGGGCCTGTACCTTGACGTAGACGTCATAGAGCTTGCGGGCAAACTTGGGGGACAGGTCCCGGGTCTCGAATCCGGTAATCCCCGGGCTCACGGCCCGGATGTGGGACTTGAGAGAGCGCAGGCGGATGTCAAGGAAGACTTCCTCCCGGGGTCTCCCCGAAAGGAATGTCCGCAGCCACAGGATGAAGCGGACCCACGCGGTCGCCTTCTTCATCTCAAAGGTGATGATCTTTTCCCGCTCGGCCGGCTGCAGCTCGACAGGGACCGCTTCTTCCCCCTCGTCGCGCTCCATGCGCTTTCCAATGCGCTCGAGAAGCTCCTTTCTCTCCTTTTCCGGGCAGCTCCAGGGAGAGCTCTTCGAGACGTGTTTTTTCCAGCATCCTCAATCCTTCTGTGCGACGCGGTAGTCCGCGTCGGTGTGGACGCGGTAGTCCGCGTCAGGATCAATGCGGTAGTCCGCGTCGTTCCACGCGATGCGGTGGCCTGCGTCACCGAGAAGCGAGCGTATCACGAGGAGCCTGCCGACACCCACCGTGATACGGACACGGGCGGCAATCGCGCGGTTGCTGATTCCTCCAAAGCCGCGCCGGAACACAAGCCCGTTCAACGGCCACTGCAGGCCTTCCGAGCGCATCCTGGCCGCGCGCTTCCCGACAGGGAATATCGAGACGGTGCATCCCCGCCAGCCGCTGAACTCCGCTTCCCGGTCGACGAGCCGCGCATCCTCGTAGTCCGTCAGCCAGCGGGACGGCGGCGCTGCGCGCTCGAAAAGCGCGGCGATCCCCAGAAGGTGGTCGATCCTCCCGCTTCCGCCCCCGGCCAGAGTGATGTCCCCGCAGCCACGCTCCCTCATGATGCGCAGTCCTATTTCAGTATCGGTTTCGTCCTTGTCACGGGGAAAGGTGAGAACATGCGAGGGAGGAAATCGGTCGAGAAGCGAAATGTCGGACAGGGAGTCCATGTCCCCGACAACGAGGTCCGGCAGGAGGCCGGCGGCGAGCGCCGGCTCGAGGCCCGAGTCTGCCGCGACAATCAGATCCATCCCACCGGCGAGCATGGCAAGGGCATCCTTCCCCGGACCCGCGCCGCCGATCAACAGCAACCCTCGCTTCATGCCCCGCTCTCCCCTGTCTGCCAGGCTCATTGCGTCACAGTAGCCGTTTCTGTTTCCGTGCGCAACGATGCAAATCCAATAAAGGAGAATAAAAACCCTCAAGGAGTTTTTTAAACTGTCGAGCATTGAAAGTGAATCAAACCCGGACAAGGAAGTCCGGCACACACGTTCAAGGAGGATTCGATGATCATCAATCACAACATGAGCGCCATCTTCAGCGAACGGAACCTCAAGTTCAATGGGATAGCGTCGGACAGGGACATGGAGAAGCTGTCCTCAGGGTTGAGGATAAACCGCGCGGGTGATGACGCGTCGGGGCTGGCCGTGTCCGAAAAAATGCGGTCGCAGATCAGGGGCTTGCGGCAGGCAGAGTCCAACTCACAGAACGGCATCTCGTTCATCCAGACAGCTGAAGGATACCTCCAGGAGAGCCAGGACATCCTGCAGAGGATGCGCGAGCTGGCCGTCCAGGCTTCCAACGGGATCTACTCCAACGAGGACCGGATGCAGATCCAGGTGGAGGTGTCGCAGCTGGTCAGCGAGGTCAACCGGATCGCATCCCACGCCCAGTTCAACGGGATGAACATGCTCACGGGCAGGTTTGCGAGGGCAACGGGTGAAAACGCCATCACCGCCAGCATGTGGCTGCACATCGGGGCCAACATGGACCAGCGGGTGCGCGTGATCATCGGCACCATGACGGCGCAGGGTCTCGGCATCCAGGGCACCAGTGGGACGCCCAACTCTGCAACCTTCATCTCCCTGTCCTCTCCTGACCACGCCAACGCGGCGATCGGCGTCCTGGATCATGCGCTGCGGCTTGTCAACAAGCAGCGGGCGGACCTCGGCGCGTACCAGAACAGGCTCGACTATGCCATGAGGGGCCTGTCGATCGGAGCGGAGAACCTTCAGGCCGCGGAGTCATTGATCCGCGACACGGACATGGCGGGAGCCATGGTGGAGTTCGTCAAGGACCAGATCCTTGTTCAATCCTCCACCGCGATGCTCGCGCAGGCCAATACCCGGCCCCAGTCGGTCCTTCAGCTCTTCAAGTAGAAACAGCCGTTCAGTCGGGACCGCCTCGGCGCCGTTGCCGAGGCGGTTTTTTTTGCCCACGCGCCGGCAGCCCGCCGGGCTTTTCTTGACATTCCGCCGCCTGTCCCTGAATACTGATTCGCGTCATGCGCGTTCCCAGGACCGTTCGAGATTTCGCCGAGATATTCAAGACTGCCGGCTTCCAGTGCCACCTCGTCGGCGGCGCTGTCCGCGATATCCTGATGGGCCGCGCTCATTCGGACTTCGACATCGCCACTGACGCACTTCCCGCCCAGGTCATGTCCCTGTTTCGCCGGGTCATCCCCACGGGAATCAAGCATGGAACGGTGACGGTTCTTTTCAAGGGAACCACCTTCGAAGTGACGACCTTCCGGACGGAAGCCGACTACAGCGACGGGAGAAGACCTGACACGGTCGCGTTTGCCCCGTCGATCTTCGATGACCTTGCCCGGCGCGACTTCACGATCAACGCGATGGCGTACGATCTGCTTGCGAGCCGCCTGAACGACCCCCACGAGGGGGAGAAGGACCTTGCGCGCGGACTCATTCGCGCGATAGGCGATCCAGCCGAGCGCTTCCGGGAGGACGGCCTCCGCCCTCTTCGAGCCTGTCGCATCGCCGCGCAGCTCGCTTTTTCCATCGACACCCCGACGCGCGACGCCATCCCGGGCGCTCTGGACATACTGGCGCGCGTTTCAGCGGAGAGGGTGCGGGACGAGCTGATCAAGACCCTTCAGGCGCCGCTGCCCTCGACAGGGCTTTTTCTCATGAAGGATACCGGCATCCTCGGTGTGATCCTTCCCGAGCTGCTGGAAGGCGTCGGGGTGAGCCAGGGGAGCCTTCACTGCTATGACGTCTTCACTCATTCGCTCTTTGCGTGCGACGCTGCCCCTGCTGAATCACTGCCGCTTCGCATGGCCGCCCTGTTCCACGACATCGCGAAGCCCCGTGTCCGCGCGGCAGATGCCGAAGGAAGGCCCACCTTCTACGAACACGAGAGGGTTTCGGCTGTCATGACGGAGCAGATTCTCCTGCGCCTGAAGCTTCCCAATGCCGTCGTGAAGGAGGTCTCGCACCTCATCGCCCATCACATGTTCAACTATCAGGAGGAGTGGTCGGATGCGGCGGTGCGCCGTCTCATCTCGCGCGTGGGAGAAGACAAGATCAAGGACCTCATTGCCCTGCGCAGAGCAGATCAGATCGGGATGTGCCGGGAGAACGCGCGCACTTTCCCGGAAGGTCTCGCGGATTTCGCCGCCCGGGTCTCGTCGGTGCTCGAAGCGGGGCGCGCGTTCACGGTGCGTCAGATGGCCGCGGATGGAGACGATATCATGTCCCGTCTCGGCCTTCCGCCCGGCCCTCGGGTGGGCATCATCCTCGAAGAGCTCCTGCAGGCCGTGCTGGATGATCCTTCGTTGAACGAAAGGGAGAAGCTTCTGCAGATCGCGGAGAGGTTCTACAACCAGAGACTGAAGAACTGAGGCAGCGCCGGTCAGCCGCGCCGCGGCGATCCGGCGTGCCGATCTGCGGGACGATTTGCCGGCGCGGCGCGCTGGCCAGCAGATCTTTCGACCCGGGGAGACTTCTCCGCCACCTGCATGCCTTCATAGGCGATGCGGGCGGCTTCCTGCTCGGCTTCCTTCTTGTTCTTGCCCTTGCCCGCGCCGAAGGATCGCTCACCGATATGCACTTCGATCCAGAAGGTCCTGTCGTGGTCCGGGCCGGTCTTCTGCACGACGCGGTACTTCGGATAGGTCTTCATTCTCTTCTGCACGTGCTCTTGCAGCAGGGTCTTGTAGTCCTTGGCATGCCGGTTCTCGAGAACCTTGTTGATTTCCGGTATCAGCATCTGGTGCACGAACCGACCGGATGCCTGAAATCCCGAGTCCAGGTAGTACGCCCCGATGATTGCTTCGAGGCAATCCGCAAGGATGGCCTTCTTGGACCGGCCGCCCGAATACTCTTCCCCCTTGCCGATCAGGATATAGTTGTCCACGCGGAGACCGCGCGCGATCTCGGAGAGACTGGCCTCGCTGACGACGAAGCTCTTGATCCGGGCGAGCTCGCCCTCCGGCTGATCGGGAAGGGTCTCATAGAGATATTCACTCACGACGAGCCCCAGCACGGAGTCACCAAGAAACTCCAGGCGCTCATTGTTCTCGCCGGTTTCTCCGAGCTCGTTGGCGAACGAACGATGCGTAAATGCCTGGTTGAGGAATTCCAGCTCCCGGAAACGGATCCCCGTATGCCGTTCGAAGAGCTGGAGCTCCCTCTTTCTCTCGGGCTTCAGCGTGATGGAAGGGGCGCGCTTGATTCTCTTGAACAAATACTTCCTATTTCTTCACCTGGGATCTGATGTACTCGAGAGCGTCGCGCACCGTCTCGAACTCGTTGGCCTTTTCATCCGGGATGCTGATGCCGAGCTCTTCCTCTATGGCGTACACGAGCTCGTATGTATCAAGGCTGTCCGCGCCAAGATCCTGCCGGAAGGAGCTGTCGAGCGTGATCTTGGATTCATCGATCTCAAGCCGGTCGGCGATCAATTTCTTCATTTTTTCAAACAGTTCGTCCATACAGTTCAACCTCCTATGAAAATTATGTGTAAGAGTACGCGAGGGGGTGTTCCCTGGATGCGATCGTGAGCTCCGATCACGCCATTTCCTCAGGTTTGAGAATCTGCTTTCCGCGATAGAAACCGCATTTCGAGCAAACCCGATGCGGCATGACCCTGTTTCCGCAGTTGCTGCATTCGACGAGTGTGGGGACAGCGAGGCGCATGTTCGCAGAGCGGCGCCGACGCCCTCTCGCCCTCGATATTCTTCTCTTCGGCAAAGCCATTTCAAGTCACCTCAAAGTGGAGTAGTCTCTCAAAGACAGGGAAAGCTACACCGGATATGTCAGAAATGTCAAGGCGCCCGACCCGGCTCGGACCGTGATTGCGGAGCCGCTGCCTTGTGCGCGGAGCCCGGGCGCGGCCCGAGCTTGGCCTGCAGCGCTTTCGCCACGATCGGAGGCACCATTCCCGAGATGTCGCCGCCGAACCCCGCGATGTCCTTGATTGCCGAGGAACGGATCACGGAGTACTTCTGGTCGGTAGGGAGGAAGATGGTTTCGATCTTCGGATTGAGGGATCTGTTCATTACCGAGAGCTCGAACTCGTAGTCGAAATCCGCCAACGCCCTCACGCCGCGCACGATCACGTGCACACCGATCCTGTCCGCAAAGTCCACGATAAGTCCGTTCCAGGTGGAGACCGTGACGTTCGGCATGCCCTGGGCAAGCGCCGTCATCATCCCCAGGCGCTCCTCCCCGCTGAAAAGGTAGGTCTTGCCCGGATTGACCGCAATGACCACTTCGACGGCATCGAAGAGCCGCGACGCCCGGCCAAGGATGTTGAGATGGCCGTTGGTGGGCGGATCGAAGGTTCCCGGCAGCAGCACCTTGAACATGGCCGGGAGAATAGCCGAGCTTTCGATCGGTAGCAAGGGGCGCCGTCCCTGTCTACGGGCTCGCTTTCGGCCATCCCTGCCCTCGCTCGCCCTCGAGGCTCTCGGTGTCCGCTTCGCGGACACCTGCCGCCCTTCGCGCGCCTCTAGCGCGCTACGCATCCCTGTCTACGGGAAAAATCTTTGACAAACCAAGTTCCGGCAGATAGAATTGAATGCAATGAACGCGGGTGGATGGGCACTTCTCATGCTCCTTTCCGCTGCCTTGGTGCTTGCATCCTGCGCGACGACGCCTCAGAAGGAAGCGCAGCTCGCGCCGCAGACGGTCGAGCCTCCGCCGAACGCCGTCACGGAGCCCACCCCGCCGTCCGAATTCGTGGCAACCGAGGAGTTGTATAACAAGACATTCAATGAAGTGCAGGAGGTCATCGCCGAGTTGACGCGAATCATCGCGGAAGGGGACTACCCTCAGTGGCTGACCTACCTGACGACGGACTACGTGACGACGACCAGCAGCCCGGCATTCCTGAAGGAAGCATCCCAGGCGGGAGTTCTCAGGAAAAACGGCATTGTCCTGACGAGCCTCCAGGACTATTTCGACAATGTCGTGGTCCGCAGCCGGCTGCAGGCCAAACTGGAAGATATCAATTTCGTGGACGAGACTCACGTGAAGGCCATTACGAGAATACAGGGCGCGCCTGTCATCCTTTATTATCTTGTGCAGGAGGATGGCCGATGGAAGGTCGGCATCCTGCCGAGCGAGGCAAAATGACCAGAGAGAACGGGAGCAGAAACATGCGCACTACATCACACGCGCGGCACGCCGTGCACGCAATATCGCCCAGGGCCGCCCTCATCGGACTGGCATTCCTCGTGGGAGTGGCGTTCCAGGTTCCGGCCCAGCAGGCCGCCCCCGCGGCCCCCAAGCAGGAAATCACCATCGAGGAGCTCTTTCTCAAGAGCGTCGAGCTGCAGATCCTCCGTGAGAAAGCATTCTCAGAGGACTACGAAATCAAGATGAGCGCGCTCGATGACCTGGACAAGAAGATCGCCGACGGCTCGTACGCCGCGAACGACCAGCAGGTGGAATTCATGCTGGAATACCTGGCCCTCGAAGGCTCGGCCCGGACCACCCGTGAAGCCGGACGACTGGTGAACAACTTCCCCGAGGTGCGGCGCCGGGCAGCGAACATGCTGGGCCGCATCGGCACGGAACAGGCGAAGGAAGCGCTGGTGAGGGTAATCGTCATCGACGAGGAGCCCATGGTAAAGGCGGAGGCGGCGTACGGGCTGGGGTTGATCGGCAAGAACCCCAACAACCAGGTTGTCCAGGCGCTGATCTTCGCATACAACCAGGAAGATCCCACGAAACCGGACAATAACTTCGGCTACGCACTGTGCCTCGCGGTGGAGAAGCTTGCCCAGAAAACCCCGGGCGGCTTGAAGGATCCGGCCGCCTACCAGTTGCTCGTCAGGATTGCACAGGGACAATACCTGCGCACGGTGAAGACGAAGGCGCTGCAGGTCCTCGATGTCCTGAAGGCGTCGAAATAGCGCCCTGATGCCTCGACGGCCGGGTCTCGCCCGCTCTCAGTCTTCAGTGGTCGGCCGCGCCGTGGAGGTGCGGATATCGTCCATGACCTCCTCCAGCCATTGGTTTTCCGCCTCGAGGTGAATGATCCCTTTGCGGATGATGGCCTGAAGGTAGTAGTCGATCTCGTCTCTCAATGAAATGAGCGTCCGCTGGAAGCTGTCCTTCTGGAGCACCGTCTTTTTCTGCTGGCTCTTCAGGTAGTCCAGCACCTTGTCAGGGGAGAGCTTGCTGAAGAAGAGGAACCTCAGGGTGAACTCGTCTTTCACCTTGTACGTGCTCCTCAGTGGTTTCAGGAGCCATTCGTCCAGTTTCTTTCGACCCTTTTCCGTGATCGAATAGATGTTCTTCTCCGCCGCCTTTTTTCCGGGCTCTGTCTTTTTCGTCACCCAGCTCAGCTCTGAGAGCCGGCGCAGTGTGGGATACAGCTGGCCGTAGGAGACGGACCATACGTTTCCCAGCGCACCCTCGAATTGTCTTTTGATCTCGTAACCGTACTTGGGGCTCTCTGCGAGCAACCCCAGCAGGGCAAACTTCAGCGACATCTCACTCTCCCCACACCCGGCGTGCGCCCTTTGCATGCAGGCGCTGCTGCGGAGCAGATACTACCACGGATGCATGTTTTTTCAAACGAGATGCGGGCAGCAGCCGCCCACACGGTACTCCGTGTGATTTCGGCCCGCACGCACCTCCGTGTGATTGAGCAAAAGGGTCAACACAGGATCTGAAGAGGCTTCTTCCACTCTTGAGGAAACTCTTTCTCCTCGTACTGAATGCGCTTTTTGATGACGAACTTGCTCGGTCCCCCGGGGGGTCGGAACTCGAGGATTCCGAAGCTCCCTGCCCCGAGATAACACAGCTTCTCCTGCGGCGCGATTTCCGTGGAATCGCGCAGCTCGCGCACGATACAGTCGAAATGAGCAGGCTGCCGCGAGGCGCGATGCGTCAGGGCGGAAGCAAGCTCGCGCACCGGCTTGCCGCAGATGGGGCAATCAGGAGCGGGAAGGACCTGCGGGGGGCGCGCGGGGCGATGCTCGGCGGCTCTTCCCGGCGCGCCTTTGCCCTGCGGGGACTGGCGGAGATCACGACGCGGACCCCCGCGGCGTGACCCGGCCTGCTCCTTTTCCTGAGGATCGCGCTCTCCCTGCTGTCCGGGGGACTGCGGTCCACCCGGCTCGGTCCCCGCCGGCGGACGGTGCCTGCGCCGGCTGTTGCGCCGTCTGAAACTCCGCGAGCTCATCTACGACTCCCCATGTTCGAGGTTTCTGGTCAGGTCCTGCGCGATCTTCTGGATGGCCTGCAGGAGGTAGTCTTCATTGTGTATCTTGATCTTCAGCTCGGCCAGTTTCTTGGGATCGGTCTTCTTGGCAATCCGTACCATCAGTCGATCCCCCCGTTGAATGCGTTCTCGATATGCCTGATGCGCGATGTACCGGCATCAATGAACACGATATCGAAGCGCAGTCGCATTTCGGCGAGACCCGGCCGCCGGCTCAGATAGTAGCGGGCGGTGCGGACGATCCTCTCCTGCTTGCGCCGATCGATTGCATACTCGAGCTCCGCCTCCGGCAGGGCCGCCCAGGCCTTCACTTCGACGAACGCCACCTCGCCGCCCTTTTCCGCGATGATGTCGATCTCCCCCGAAGGGGCTCGGAAATTTCGTTCCCTCACGACCCAGCCTGTATCCGCAAGATAGGAGGCCGCTCTTTCCTCACCGGCCGCACCCCTGCTCTTTGTCGACCCTGCCGGTTTGGTCATTTCGCCACCGTACCGCGCTCGTGCGGAACGGGTACTCCCGTACCTTGCGCGGTATCCCGCGCAGTTGGTGGATTGAGAGCGCCGGCGCCTTGGACAGGGGCAAGGGCTTTCGCATCCACGGCCTTCACGATGAATGTGCCCTTTTTCGCCAGCAGGTCGATGACTTCCCGCTCGCCGAGCTTGTTGCCGTATTCGTCGATGATCAGCTCAACCGTCGGCCGCAGCGGCGCCTCCGAGTGCGTCTGCACCACTCGCCCGATTGCCGAGCTGTTGAGCTGGACGATGCTGCCGATCGGGTAGATGCCCATGCTTTCGAGGAAAACCTTGAGGATCTTTGGATCGAAGTGCCGCCCGTTGTCCGCCAGCACGTTCTTCATGGCGGTGTAGCCGATCATCGAGTTGCGATGCGGACGATTGTTGATCATGGCGATGTAGGAATCCGCCACCGCGACGATGCGCGCGGCCAGGTTGATGTCTTCCCCTTTTAGCTTGCGCGGGTAGCCCTGTCCGTCCCAGCGCTCATGGTGCTGGAGAGCGATGATGCCGATCTCTTCGGGGTACTTCAGGTCCTTTGCAATCACCCGGTAGGAATGAATGGGGTGCGTGCGGATCTGGTTCAGCTCCTCCGGCGTGAGCTTCTCTTTCTTCTGGAGGATGGTTTTGGGCACCTTCACCATTCCCACGTCGTGCAGGAGCGCCCCGGTCGCCAGCTGAATGAGGCGGTGGCTGGAGAACTTCAGGAGCGTGCCCATGATCGTGGAGAGGATCGTGACGTTGATGACGCCCGCGGCAATCTTGCGCTCAATTCTGATCCCCATGAGAATGAGCTGGATCATCTCGTTCTTCCCGTCCTTGATCCGATCCAGCAGCAGGTTCACCGTGTCGTCGACATCCGCCCTGACCAGGTCCTCTCCCTGGGCAACGCTGCTGGCGATGTGCTCGTACGCGTCGATTGCGCGCAGGTAGGCATCGATGTTGCGCTTGTCCCCCGACAGCTCGAAGCCGTCTTCCGCTTCGGCGGGCTGCCCGGAGGCGGGCCGCGCGGCGGCGGGTGTCTGCGATTCCTCGATCAGGGAGCCATCGGTACGCACCTCCGCGATCTCCCAGCGCACGAGCCGCTCGATGTCCTTCTGTCGGATGGGGATGCCGGGCGGCACGAAGACGTTGTCCCCGTCCATGTACACCGGTTTGTCGAACTTCATGCCGTCGTGCAGGTCACTGGTGCGTATGCTCTTCATTTTTCGATTCTCAGGCTGCGCACGAACACGAGGATCTCCGCGATCACCCCGTAGAGGCTTTCCGGTATCAGCGTATTCACGTCAAGCTGGATGAGCGACTCCGCAAGCTCGGGATCGGCCACGAGCGTCACACCGCTTTCCCGCGCGATGCGCTTGATCGCCTCCGCCAATGGTCCCCTCCCTGAGGCCAGAACAATGGGCGCGGGAAGGTCGTCCGAGTACTGGAGGGCGACTGCCGTGTCCGCCTGCGCCTTCATTTCCTACCCCACTGTATCGACGCTCGGGAGGATCATGCCCTCCTCGGCAGGGGAAAAACCGTCGAACGCTTCCCCCTTATTGATAATATCGTCAACTTCCAATCCCATGTTATGGAATTTTGACCGCAGGCTGTCCAGTCCCCTCTGGGCGGCGCGTCTCAGGCGCTCATTGCTGCAATAGATCGCAAGCTTCCCCTGGCGCGCGCGGAGGGGAAGATGGAAGCTGATATCCTCCGTCGAAAGCGTGAAGGCGAGCGGCCGCGACTGGAAGGGATCGAAGAGTATCTTCATCGTTCCCGCGATACGCTGGCTCCCCGATGTGAAAACGAACGGGATGATCACCCAGGACTGCGATTTTGCCCGGATATGGTTGTAGGCCTGCAGCGCGGATGGTCGGGCGACCAGGTCTCCCGGCAGGCCGGCAGCGAACTCTTTGACCGCGCGCGGGGTGTCCGGGAGCTGTCTCCCGCGGTAGCGCCGGTGGTCCTCCCCGCCCCTTTCTCCGAAACCGAGCACGGGGAGCAATGCGCGCGCGCCCGGGCACGCCGGGTCTATTCCGCGATCCACCACGGTGGCGGCAATCCGCGCCGCCTTGCGCGTGTCCATTCCCGAACGCGCAATGAGCGCCCGGACTTTCTGTATTGTCTCGGCGACAATGGGCAATCCGCTGCGCGCGAGAGCCTGCGCGATCACCTCCGCATCGCCGCCGGCCGGCAGCCCCTGCCGTACGAGCGCGGCGCGGACGGCGTCCGGCACCTCTTCGGTCACCGCCAGGAACAGCTTGCCTTCCGCGGCGCTGACGCGCGCGCGAAGAAGCTGCCCGACCTGCAGCGGGAGCTCGGAAAAGGCGGGAAACACCTGACCCTTGATGGCCACCGCCCACTTGGCGCCTTCGAGATGCTTGATGACACTCACGGAGACGGACTGGCCCGGCCGCAGGTCCATGTCATGCGCCGCTGCGATCCGTATGGAGCCCCTGATCGGGTCCGGCGTCATGGGCGCGCTTCCAATTCCGCGGAGTACCGCGGAAGGCGTACGCGCCGCTCGAGGGTCAGGTGGTCTCCTTGACTTCCACGGCCGCAGTGTCCGTCTCTTCCGCCGTGCCGGTCTCGGGAACCTTCTCGCGCTTGCGATGGATGAGCTCCTGGACCTTGGCCGCCTTGCCCGACCGGCCGCGCAGGTAGTACAGCTTCGCGCGCCGAATGCGCCCCTCGCGCACACGGACGACCTTGGCGATTTTGGGGGAGTGGATGGGGAAGATTCTTTCCACGCCGACTCCATAGCTTATCTTGCGCACGGTAAAGGTCTTGCGCAGGCCGTCGCGCTTCATCGCAATCACGATGCCTTCGAAGACCTGCACGCGCTCGGTTTTTCCTTCGATGATCTTGAAGTGCACCTTTACCGTATCGCCGATGCGGAACTCCTCGGCGTTCTCTTTCATCTGTTCCGCCTCAAGGGCCTTCATCATGTCCATCGTCGTCTCCTTCTTTCCTGACCTGCCTCAAGAGCTCCTTCGCCTCCTCCGGGAGGGCATCCGAATCCAGGAGCTCCGGGCGGAGCTTCTTCGTCTTCTCTATGCTCTTCACTAGCCGCCACTGGCGGATTTTCTCATGGTGCCCCGAGAGAAGGATTTCCGGCACGCGCATACCGCGAAATACTTCAGGCCTCGTGTAGTGAGGGTACTCGAGAAGGCCCGCCGAAAAGCTTTCCTCCTCCAGCGACTCCCCCGTGATCACGCCCGGGACCAGCCGCGCCAGCGAATCCACCACCGCCATCGCCGCCACCTCTCCCCCGGAAAGCACGTAGTCACCGACGGAAATCTCGTCCGTCACGAACGCGTCGATGATCCTCTGGTCGATCCCCTCGTACCTCCCGCAGAGGAGCGTGAGGGCCGGCTCGCGCGCAAGATCTTCAGCCACCTTCTGCGTCAGCAGCCTGCCGGCAGGAGTGAGATAGACGATCCTCCCGCCCGACGCGCCCGTTGCCTCCAGGGCGGCGGCTATCGGCTCCGGCTTCATCACCATCCCCGGTCCGCCGCCATAGGCGGCGTCGTCGCAGACATGATGCCTGTCCACGGCGAAATCCCTGATGTCGATCAGGCGGATCGCCACGAGCCCGCGGGCAATGGCGCGCGCCAGAATCGAGCTCTCCAGAAAACCCTGGAAAAGACCGGGAAAAAGGGTGAGAATCGTTATTGTCACCTGACGATCTCATCCTCTTTCAGGAAAATCTTCCTCTTCTCCAGCTGCACGTCCCCGATAAAGTGATCGATGAAGGGCACCAGGAAGGTCCGTCCCGCCTTGCCCTGCACCTCGAGGAACTCCGATGCCCCCCCTTCCCATACCGAGCGCACGCTCCCGATCTCCTCCTCGCCGAACCAGAGGCTGCAGAGACAGAGATCGGCCGCATAGTATTCTCCGTCCAGGAGCCGGGCTGCCTGCTGCCGCGGCACCCAGATCTCGTAGCCGACATAGCGGCGCGCCTGCTCCGGTGACTCGATGCCGGTGATCTTCAGGATGACACCGGGAGGCTGGGGCCGCACGGAATCCAGCCGGAGCCTCGTCTCCTCACGCCCCTTTCGAAAAAGCGCCTCGCGGAGCGCCAGGATGTGGTCGGAATGGCCAGAATAGCTCTTTACCTTGAGCTCTCCCCCCACTCCATGGGTGCCTGTCACAACGCCCACCGTAAGAAGTTCTTCAGCCATGGATTGTGAATTGGCTTCCCCGTGCCCGACCGCCGCGCAACCGCCTCCGCGCGGGCCGCTTCGTCAATCCAGGATCTCGAGCACCACCCGCTTGCCCGACTTCGTCGAGGCAGCGCTGAGCAGCGTCCGGACCGCCTTTGCAATGCGGCCGTGCTTCCCGATCACTTTGCCGATGTCGCTCTCCGAGACCTTCAGCTCGAGGATCGTGGATTTTTCCCCTTCAATCACGTTCACAACTACGCCCGTCGGGTCATCCACGAGGGTTTTCGCAATGTATTCGACAAGATCCTTTTCCACGGATCTCTCCTTTCGCGGTGCCCCTTATGCGCCGGCAGAATCCGCGGGCTGCCGCGATGCGGAATCCGCCGAGTACGTCGATGCAGAATCCGCGGGCTGCCGCGATGCGGAATCCGCCGAGTACGTCGATGCGGATTTGCGATTCAGCAGCTGCTTCACAGTGTTCGACGGAGTGGCCCCTCGCGCGAGCCAGTCTTTCACCTTTGCCGCGTCCACGGAGAGCTGCTTCTCCAGTTTCTCGATCGGATGGTAGAGCCCGATCTCCTCCAACACCCGCCCGTCACGCGGGGTGCGTGAATCCATCACGACGATGCGATAAAACGGTCGTTTCTTTGTTCCGAATCTCTTCAGCCTGATGCGCACGCTCACTGGCGTCCTCCTTGTCCTTCTGCTGGGCTCGCTGTGGTACATCCCTGTACCGCTCGCCCTCGCCATCCAACTCCGCGGATCGTACCGTCGCCGATCCCTAGGGCTATCCCTGGCCGCCGAGCCGCGACAGCACCTGGGCCTGATATTTCGTGTTCTTGGACATCTTCTTCATCATGAGACACGTCTTCTCGAATTTTTTCAAGAACCTGTTCACCTCGAACACCGACGTCCCGCTGCCCCGCGCAATCCGCGTCCGCCGGCGGGGACCGATGATCCGGTAGTTCTTGCGCTCCGTCGGCGTCATGGACAGGATGATCGCCTCCTCCCGCTTCATCCCCTTTTCATCGATCTTCTCTTCGGCGCCCGTCCCCTTCAGCCCGGGGATCAGCTCCATGATCGACTGCAGGCTCCCCATCTTGCGCATGCGGCGGTACTGGTCCAGCATGTCCTCCAGCGTGAATGACTCCGCTTCCAGCTTCTCCTGAAGCTTCTCCGCCTCGCCCCGCTCCATGGTTTCCTGGGCTTTCTCCACCAGGGTGACCACGTCCCCCATCCCGAGGATGCGGGAGGCCATCCGTTCCGGGTGGAACGGCTCGAGACCATCGAGCTTTTCCCCGACGCCGACGAACTTGATCGGCTTCCCCGTGATGCTCTTCACGGAGAGAGCGGCGCCGCCGCGGGTGTCCGAGTCGAACTTCGTGAGGATGACCCCGGTGAGGGTCACTTTCGCGTCGAACTCCCGGGCGATGTCAACCGCGTTCTGACCCGTCATGGCGTCCGCGACCAGGAGCACTTCGTCGGGCTTCGCCCTGTCACGGATGCGCACCAGCTCCGCCATCAGCGCGTCGTCCGCCTGCAGGCGCCCCGACGTGTCGATGATGACAGTGTTGAACTGCTCCCGCCTCGCGCGGGCAAGAGCTCCTTCGACCACGCGCACCGGGTCCTGCGTCGGCTCCCGGTGCACCTCGACGCCGGCCTTCTCCCCGAGAACGGCAAGCTGCTCCACCGCGGCCGGCCGTACAAGATCCGCGGCAACCAGCAGGATTTTCCTTCCCTGCTCCTTCAGCCGCAGCGCGAGCTTGGCGGCGGTGGTGGTCTTGCCGGAGCCCTGGAGGCCCGCAAGGAGGATCACCGACTGCGTGTCCGGCCCTTTCAAGGCCAGACCCTGATTCTCACCACCGAGAAGCGCCACCATCCGGTCGTAGATGATCTTGACGAACTGCTGTCCCGGGGTCACCGAGCGGAGAACCTTCTCCCCCGTGGCCTCCTCGGTCGCCTGATTCACGAACCTCCGCACCACGCGAAGATTCACGTCCGCCTCGAGAAGGGCGATCTTGATCTCGTTGATCGCGTCCTGGATGTTCTTCTCGGAAATATGTGCCTTGCCGCCGATCTGCCGTATGAGATCGCCCAGCTTGCTGCTCAGTTTATCAAGCATGCGCGTCCGTTCTTTGTAAGTGTAAGACAGGCAAATATATACCGAGTTAGTTGATCGATGTCAAGGTGACGAGCGTCGGAAACGGGCCTGCCGCCCGGCAGGAAAGCCTCAGCGGACCTCGAAGAAGTGCCGCTCGATGTACAGGAGACGGTCGCGGGCCGGGGCAGCAAACGCGCCCTCAGGGTACCTTCGCAGGATCTCGAGGTAGAGGTCGCGCGCGCGGGCGATATCACGGTAGCGCGAATCAGCCTCCAGCAGCTGGGCCATCAGGAAGGCTGCCTCGTCCCGCCACTTCCCCTCCGGGTAGCGCGCGTTGTACTCCCGCGCCAGATCCAACGCGACACCCGTCTCGCCTTTCTCCTTTTCCATGCGCGTGGCCTGGATGAGCGTTTCATCCATCCCGGGAGCTTTTACGGCAAGGAACTGCTTCAGGTACGACATGAAGGCCTGCTGGTCCTTCTGGGCTATCGCGATGCGCACCATGCCGAGCACGGCGCCCGGCGTGTAGGCCGTCTGAGGAGAGATGTTCTTCTGATAGTACGTGCCCGCCGCGTCGTACGCTCCCGTGCGCATGTAAAGTGAAGCGATCTGGTCGTTGAGTGCCGGATTTCCGTCCTTGTAGCCCTTGAGCAGCTCGACAATCGCCGCTTCGTTGGCGCCTATGCCGGAAAGCCTTTCTGCAAAAGCGGCATCTCCCGGCTCCACCTGTCCCCCGCCGGACTGGTCAGGCCCCTGCTGTTGATTCATGGCGAGGTTGAACTCCTGATCAGAGACGACGTGGACGCGCACCGTTTCCTTGCTCGACTGGCCGGTCGAATTGTCCTGACGCAGGAAGTCGAGGTCGTATGTGCCGAGCTTCAAAGGCTGGAATGAGAACCAGGTCTTGTTGTTCCGGTTTTCCTTGCCTTTGAATGACATCCCGTCCCCCTGCGGCGTCTTGTCGGGAAAGCCGAGAAACAGGAATCCGATACCGTCCAGTCCAATCTGCACCTCGTCCCCCTGGCGTGCGTAGATTTCCCGCAGCCGCCCGTAGGAGCCGGTGGCGGCCGCTCCCGGCTGGGCGACAGATGCACCGGGGTTCGTCACGGGACCCGCGGGGGCTGCCGTTGCAGATGCCGCGGACGGAGATTGCAGCGTGTTCGAAGCCCGTATGGCCGGCTGAGGCGCAGGCTGACTGACGCCGGGAGATGATGCAGAGGCCGCGGGTGCGAGCTGCCTCCCGGCAGGGGCAGAGGCTGGAGGCGCCTTCTTGACCACCGGGGCCGAGCTGGCAGCCGGCACCGGCGCGCTGGGAAGATTCAGAGCATTGATCCTCGGTTCCCGGGAAAGGCGCGGTGCCGCACGCATCAGCGGAATGGACACCTCATAGCCCGGCCCTGCCCCGGCCAGGGACAGAGCTGCAGCCGCGGCAAGCCGGGCATCCGGAGCAACCGGCGCCAGGTATGGCAGAGCGGGTGCCCCGAGCTCTGAGTCAGCCGGACTTTTCGCGCGGGAATCGAAGAGCTCAACTGTCTGCACGGCTCGCTTCGCAGCCGTTGCGCAGGAGAGCAGGCAGGCAGCCGCCGCTGCAAGCAGCAGAAAAAGATGTACCCTTCGCATCGGTTCCCCCCTCCCGAAAAAACCGAAGTGCTTCACCGATCCAGGTCCGAGTATAGCCTTATTGAACCTTTTCGAACAGACGCCGCATGTTCCGGTCGTTTGCAGCTTGAAGGAGGTCGAGGGTTATCTGGCGAGGCGGAATCCAGTACCTGCCGACCATCTCCCCGCTCCATCGCATGGGACGCGGCCGAAAGGGAACGTAGTGCGGCGTTCTCTCCGGGGACTGCGGCAGCGGCAGCAGGAAATCCTCCGGCGCAAGCGTCAGTTCCTCGGAAGAGAGGGCGGGAGGCTTCTGCGCCTGCTCGAGCGCCTTGCGCTCGTCCGCCACGAGACGGCGCGTGCGCGCGCCCCCCGAGGAGGAGACCACCGACAGTGTGATGATGAATGCAAGAACCGATGCCCCGGCGATGAAGAGGATCTCACGCCTGGGCAGCCGAGACTGTTTCACCCCTCTCCCTGTTCTCCAGCCTTATGGCCACCAGCTTCGATACGCCGGATTCCTCCATCGTCACTCCATACAGCACATCCGCCCCGGCAACAGTGCGCTTGTTGTGCGTGATCACGATGAACTGGGAATTCAGCGAGAACTCCTTCAACAGATTCGTCAACCGGCCCACGTTCTCTTCGTCCAGCGCCGCGTCGATCTCGTCCAGGAGGCAGAATGGAGACGGCTTGACCATGAAAATCGCGAACATGAGAGACACGCCGGTGAGCGAACGTTCACCGCCCGAGAGGAGGTTGATGTTCTCCAGCTTCTTCCCCGGGGGCTGGGCAAAGACCTCTATGCCGGACTCGAGCGGCGCCTCGGGGTTCTCCAGGCGGAGCTCCGCCCGGCCGCCGCCGAACAGGCGGCGGAATACGGTGTGGAAGTTCTTCTTGATTTTATTGTACGTGTCCAGGAAAAGCTCCATGGATTCCGTCCGTATCTCGGTGGTGACCTTCTTCAGGTCCTCTCGCGCATGGGTAAGATCGGACAGCTGGCCGCTGAGGAAGTCGAAACGGTCCTTTACCTCTGCGAACTCCTCCGGTGCCATCAGGTTGACCTGGCCGAGCTTCCGCATCTCTTCCCGCAGCTCTCCCAACCGCGGGCGAAGGTCGCGGTTCGGCTGCAGCTCGGGGATGCGCGTCTCGTATTCGGAGAGGTCTCTGGAAAACCGTTCAGAAAAGCTTGCATGCAGGTCCTTGATCTCCGTGCGGATCTCCGTGACTTCGATCTGCATCTTCTCGATTTCCGACTGGGCCCTGGCCAGAAGGGTGTTCTTCTGCTTGAGCTCCTCCTCCTGCGAGACGAGCTCCTTGTTCCTGCTGGATATCTCCCCTTCGAGCCCGGAAAGCTCCGAGCGGGCAGATTTCCCCTGCTCTTCGATCTGGCGGCGCTCGCCTTCCGCAGCGGCGATTCTTTGCTGGGTCTCCTTCACCCGGGTGCGGATTTCCTGGATCTCCGCCCCGACCTCCTTCAGCAGGGCTTCCTGCTCGCTCCGTTCTCGGCCGATCCGTGCGATCTCCTGCTCCAGACCCGACTTCTGAGTCTGCAGCCGCGCGAGATTCACCCGCAGATCCTCCAGCGTCTTCCGGTATTCGTCGATCTTCTCGCGCAGACCGGAGTTTTCCCCGGCAAGCTGGTCGTTCCTCTGCCGGAGCCGCGCGATGTCAGCCGCCCTCTCCTTGATGCGCTCGTCGATGTCGCGCTTGCGCGTGATGATGCCCTGGGGAGCGAGGAACTCGTCGAGGAAGGACGGGGCGAAAGTGCGGGACCTCTGGAAGAGCTTCTCGAGGACTTCGAGCCTGTCCAGGGCTCCCTTCAACACGGCGAGGGTGCTTTGAATGAGCTTGTCGCGCTCGGATCGGGCCAGGTTTTCCACGCCGGCGGCGTCTTCCCACAGCTTCGTCTTGCCGCCGAGCTGGATGCGCAGGCTTTGGAGGGTCTCTTCGATGGACTCCTCCACCGTCCGGCGCTCGGCGGAGGAATACCCCATTTCCTTCAAACGAGCGTCGAGCTGGGTGACGATATCCTCGGTGATGGCCCGGAGCTCCACACTGAGCTGTTCAATGGCCTCCTCCTGGGCATGAGCTTTTTCCGCGTTGACGCGGATCTCTTCCTCGTTCGTCCGCACCCGGCTGTTGCAGGCTTCTATGTCCGCGGTGAACGCCTTGATGTTTTCTTCGGTCTCTCCGATTCGTGCGCCCAGTTCCGCGAGTCCCGCCTTCCGCTTTTCCGCCTCGGCGTTCATGTCCTCGAGCTTGCGGCGTATGTTCTTTTCCCGGAGCGTGTCCGCTTCGATGTTCCGCTCCAGCTCCACGATGCGCTCGGCGTACATGCGCATCTGGCTTTCTCTCGTGGTCTTTTCCATGTCCAGTTGATAGATCTTCTTGTGGGACTCCACGAGCTGGGATTCCATCGAGTTCACCAGGTCCACCTGCCGGGCGATCGACTCGTTCACCGTGCCGATGGCGCGCGCAATGTCCTGGCGCGTCTTCATTTTTTCTTCGAGCCTGCCGTCCCTCTTCTTCTTGTCTTCCAGCAGTCCCTTGAGTCTCAGGAGCTGGATTTCCAGCTCGACCTCGAATATCTCTTCCCGGAGCGTGCGGTATGTCTCCGCCTTCTCCGCCTGGCCCTTGAGGGAAACATAGCTGCGACGGACCTCCTCCAGAATCGCCTCGACGTGGCGTATGTTGTCCTGCGTCTTCTCGAGTTTCCGCTCGGCCTCCTGTCCCCGCACGCGGAACCGTGTTATCCCGGCGGCCTCTTCGAAGACATAGCGACGCTCCTCGGGCTTGGTGGAGAGAAGCTGATCGATCTTGCCCTGTTCCATGATCGAGTAGGCGGACTTTCCGATTCCCGTGTCGAAAAAAAGCTCGCGCACCTCACGGAGCTTCACCGGGTTGTTGTTGATGAAGTATTCGCTCTCCCCCGAGCGATAGAGTCTGCGCTTGATGGAGACTTCGGGCAGGTCCAGGGGAAGAACCTCGTCCTGGTTGGAGACGAGGAGACTCACCTCCGCGACTCCGAGGGCTTTCCGCGTCTCACTGCCCGCGAAAATGACGTCCTGCATGGACTCCGCGCGCAGGGATTTCGACGACTGTTCGCCGAGGACCCATTTCATCGCGTCCACGACATTGCTTTTTCCGCAGCCGTTGGGGCCAAGGAGGGCGGCAACTCCGTCGGTGAACTCGATCTGGACCTTGTCGGCAAAGGACTTGAACCCGAAGATCTCGAGAGTCTTTAGAAACACTTCCGCTCCCAGTCGAAATGCATTATCATGCCTGGAACTTACTGAGGCTGTAGTAAACACCCAAACGTGGGGGTGGTCAAGGCATACGGGTTTTCGGACCCGTGCACGCGGCACCGGGATCGCGCAGGGAGCATGGAATGCGGCCATTGAGAGCCACCGGAAGGCGGATCGTCTCCGACGGTTTCGTCTGCGGGATCGACGAAGCCGGGAGAGGCCCGATAGCCGGCCCGGTGACCGCCGCGGCGGTGGTCCTGCCGTCTGATTTCCCGGTCGAAATCCTCGATGACTCGAAGCTTCTCTCCCCGCGCGCAGGCGGGAGGCCGCCGCGGTGATCATGGACAGCGCGGTCTCCTGGGGCATCGGCTGGGCGACTCACGAAGAAATCGATGCCCTGAACATCCATCGGGCCACCCTGCTCGCCATGTCGCGCGCCATGGAGGTCATGGCAGTGAAGCCGGCGCGCATTCTGGTGGACGGGCTCCATTGCCCGCCCTGCAGCGTGCCGGGCGCCGCCATCGTCAAGGGGGATGCGTCGGTGCCCGAGATAATGGCGGCCTCGATACTGGCCAAGACCGCCCGTGATGCGTGGATGGAGGAGTACGCCCGCCGG
This sequence comes from uncultured Spirochaetota bacterium, assembly GCA_963734545.1. GTDB lineage: Bacteria > Spirochaetota > Spirochaetia > SZUA-6 > Fen-1364 > Fen-1364. The sequence continues at coordinate 795,353 of CAVTHO010000007.1, forward strand.
GAGCCGGAGTATCGATTCGACAGGCACAAGGGGTATCCCACCGCCGAGCACCGCAGGATCGTGCTCGAGATAGGGCCTTCCCGGATCCAGCGCCGGACTTTCAGGGTGAGCTGCCCTTGACGACCTTCACCGCCGCGTTGAACGCGTCCAGAAACGCGGCAAGGTCCTCCTTGAACACGATGACCGATCTGCGCTCGAAGCGGTCTTCTCCGCTCTTCTTGCTCTCCACGATGTCCAGGAAAACATCACCCGTGCGATTTTCTTTTACATTGAAGAAATAGGTTCGCTTGGCCGTGTTGGCCTTGGAGGAAAAGATCTCACCCCGCGTCCCCATGTCGCACCTCCTCACTCGATGCGCCGCCTCACGACCGCCTTCGCGCGTTCAGACTATAGCCGGGCCTCATGACGCGCGCAATGACCTCGGGTGAGCCTCACGCACCCGCGCTGCTCGCCTTGACGTTTCGGAGCCCCGCTGGTAAATTACCCTCGCACGCGCGCCCGTCGTATAACGGTAATACCCCAGCCTTCCAAGCTGGAGCAGTGGGTTCGATTCCCATCGGGCGCTGATCGCGGCCGCCTAGCAGGAACAATGGGAATTTTCCGCAGCATCAGAAGAAACCGCATTCTCAAGGAGGGCCTCCTTCCTCCGGACATCTGGACCTGGCTTGTCCAGGACCATCCGATCCTCGACGGACTCTCCGAGCCGGAGCTTGCCAGGCTCAGAGCGCTGTCCACGCTCTTTCTCCACGAGAAGACCTTCGAAGGGGCGGACGGGCTGGAGCTCACCGATTCGATGCGGGAAGTGATCTCCGTCCAGGCCTGCCTGCCCGTGCTCGAGCTCGGGCTCGAGAAATACGAGGACTGGAAAACCGTCGTCGTGGTCCCGGACGTCTTTATTCAGGAACACACGGAGTTCGATAAGGCGGGAGTGGCCCATGAATGGGATGAGGACAACAGCGGTGAATCGTGGGACACCGGACCGGTGGTGCTATCCTGGAAGGACGTGGAGGCATCAGGATGGGGCGACGGGTACAACGTCATCATCCACGAGGCCGCCCACCGTCTGGATCTTCTTGATGGCGAGGTGAACGGGAGACCCGCCCTGCACGAAGGGATGGATCCCCGGGAATGGCGCGAGGTTTTCTCAAAGGCCTTTCAGGACCTCAAGAGGCGCGCCGGAAGGAAAAAGCGCGGGCTTCGAATCGACGACTACGCGGTGCAGGACGATGCGGAGTTCTTCGCCGTTACCAGTGAATACTTCTTCGAGCAGCCTGATGTCCTGCACGGTGAATACCCCGACGTCTATCGTCTTCTCAGCGCCTGGTACCTGCAGGACCCGTTGTCACGGAGGAAAGTCGGCTGAACCCCGCGGGCGCGCAGCTCTATTTGCCGCCCGGCCCTATTTGCCGCCCGGCCCTATTTGCCGCCCGGCTCTATTTGCCGCCCGGCTGTCCGAACCCCAGGTAGCGGCTCGCCATCCCCACAACGACGACTGTCCAGATGACAAATACGACCGCCGTCGGAAGGCGGCTCTGAAACCGCTCCATGAATCGCCTGTAGACCACGGTCAGAATGAAGACGCTTCCCCCCAGCCAGACCAGGAACGTAAGCGCCCAGCCCCATCCCACCCATTCGAGAAACCACGTCGATATCTGGTTCATCATGCTCACGGAGAGTCTAGACGCATGAAGGAGCACGGTCAAGGCGACCGGGAGGTTAAGATGATTTAATCAGCCCTTAATCGTACCACAACCCGCCATGCGTATTTTTTCCCAGGAGGTAATAGTGAATATGACACATCGAAATTCGATTCGCGCGGCGATCGCGGCTCTTGCGCTGCTCGTCGGAATCTCGGGACTCGCGTTCGCGGAGAGCCCGAACCAGCGGCTCACGCAGTCCTCGCCCTCCCTGCAGGCGGTGCAATCCTCATTTCGAGAGATCGCCCGGACTGTCCTGCCCGCGGTGGTGGAGATAAACGTCACGGAAACCGTCACGCAGCAGGTCCCCCAGTTTGTCTTTCCATTCTCCGACCAGCTGCCGGGAGAGGGACAGGGAAGGACTTTTCGACAGTCCGGCCTCGGATCCGGCATCATCGTGAAAAGGATCGGCAACACGGTCTACGTGCTCACGAACAACCACGTGGTCAAGGACGCCACGGAGGTGAGCGTCCGGCTGAACGACCAGAAAGACTTCAAGGCGAAGGTCGTGGGCACCGACGCGCGCAAGGACATTGCGCTTGTTTCTTTCGAAACGAGAGACAAGGTCACCGTTGCCGAGCTCGGAGACTCGGACAGCCTTCAGGTCGGAGATTTCACACTGGCGGTGGGAAATCCCTTCGGATTCGAGTCCACGATCACGATGGGCATTGTGAGCGCACTTGGCAGGCGCGGTCCTCAGGGGGACGCCTCTTCCTACACGGACTATATCCAGACGGATGCGGCGATCAACCAGGGTAATTCCGGAGGCGCACTTGTCAATATCGAGGGACAGGTGGTGGGCATGAACACCTGGATCGCCGCCCCCACGGGAGGCAACATCGGGTTGGGCTTCGCAATTCCGATCAACAACGCCAGGCAGGCCATCAACGACTTCATTGCCAAGGGCAGGGTGGAATATGGGTGGCTGGGCGCGCAGATCGGCAACGTGCAGGACGATTCCACCTACCCCGGCTTTGCCCGTGATTTGAAAATAGAGGGAGTCAAGGGAGCGTTCGTTCTGAACCTTTACAAGGGATCACCGGCAGAAAAAGCCGGACTGCGTCCCGGTGACTACGTCACGAAGGTGGACAATACGCAGATTCAGAATACCGACCAGCTCACCCAGGTTGTGGGCGGTCTGAGTGCCGGCAAAGCCTCCAGCTTCGAAGTCATCCGCAATGGACAGAAGCAGACTCTTGTCGTGAAGATAGGAGCGCGCGACGACAAGGATCAGGTGGCCCAGTACAAGAACCTCTGGCCGGGCATGACCGTGGTGAATATCACGGACCAGGTTCGCCAGGAGGCCGGCATTCCGCGGAACGTGCGGGGCGTGGTCATCGGCTATCTGCCCGACCAGGACACGCCGGCCGCAATCGCGGGCTTCCGGCCGGGGGACGTGATCACCGGCATCAATGGGAAGAGGGTCGGCACCATCATGGAATACTACAGGGCGCTCAACGACCGCGCAGGGTCCGACGTGACCTTCCAGATCACCAGGGAAGGTACCGACATCACGATCGGCCTCGGGCGGTAGAACCAGGAAGCCAAATACTATGGAAGCCGGCGCAGACTGAAGCTCTGCGCCGGTTCTTCATCATCGGACAGGCTCACCTCGTTCCGTGGCAGGAGACAGTCAGAAGGCTACATCCCCGCGTAGTACGCGTATTCCACGACCTCCAGGTAGCTGACCACTTTCGCAACCCCTTCCACGGCGCCTGCAATCGCCACGCACCGGTCCATCGCGGCCGGAAAGCGCACAGCCCCGTGCAGAGAGACCACGCCCTTGTCGCACACAACGTCCAGCGTCAAGACGGGAATACGTTCCCTGTAGACGATGGCGAGAGTCACGTCCTGGGCGATGCGCAGGTCCCGCAGCATCGCTCGCGCGAGGTCGCCGGCCCCCGCGTACGTGGGCGAACGGAGAAGCGTCTCCACCATGCTGCAGATCTCCGCGGGAGTGATGGCCGCCGTGTTCACAACAAGGTCGTAGTCCGCCGGTGAGTCCCAGAGGGCATTGAAGAAGTACTTGTGGTAGCCGGCACGATCGTGATCACTCTGGTGGACCATGCGAAGCGCGCGCTGCTCGTCTATGCCCAGGCGCTTGCAGAGGCGCGCAACCCGGACCTTGGAAGGCGCAATAATCCTCATCTTGAGCGCGCCGGGTATGCCCCGAAAGATGATGTTGGCGCCTCGCCCGACCACGATACAGTCCTTTTCCTCCGCGAACCGATACATTGCCGCCTTCATGAATGCGAAATACCGGTCTTTTTCCAGACTGAACTGCTCCCAGAAGCCGGGCTTTTTTTCGTCATCCCGCTCGAACTGCGGTTCGGTCATGCCCAGTTTCTTGAGCAAGACTTCCAAAGACTCCTTGTCGAGCTTGGAGTAGCCAGGCATGGAAGAGAGAGTGTCCGCGATCTCGGTTCCCAGGCTTCCAAGTTCTCTCGAGAGCGTTATGATCGCCATGGCGAATCCCCCCTCTGTATAACAACGGAGGAGCGCAGGCTGTTACGGCGGGAAACCCGCTGCCCCGGGCGCGAGGAGGCCGGGACTCTATGCGGCCGGTGGGTGAAGTAGTAGAATAGCGTCAGGCCGCCCCGCGCCCTGTCATGTAGTCGCGTGAAAGGAGGAGGATATGCTCCAGAAAAAACTTCTCGCAGGTCGGAAGGTGGAAGTCACTTTCAGAATGCCGCCGCTGGAAGACATTGTGGAGCTCTATCTCTGCGGAGAATTCAACGGCTGGCAGGTCAACGGCATTCCGTTCACTCTGGAATCGGACGGCACGTGGGTTGCCAGGGCAGTGCTGGACGCAGGGAAATCCTATCGCTTCCGGTACTATGACAACCAGGGACGCTGGCTGAACGACAGGGAAGCCGACTCATACGTTGCGAACGACTTCGGAAGCGAAGACTCTGTCGTTGATCTGGTGATGGCCCCGGGAAAGCCTTTGAAGGCGAAGGGCGCGAAAAAGGCTGCACCGCCAAAAGCCGGCCGGGGCAAATCAAAGAAGACCTCCGGGGGCCGGCAGACGAAGACGAAGCGGTAGTTCTGCCCCGTCCCGGCGCCGCCGCAACTCTGCCTGTGGCGCACGGGCGCCCCCATAGGTTATACTCGGTCCGGTTTGTGCGGACAGCACGTCAGGCTCCGATGGTCTTCCATTGGAGGAGGCGGCGATCACGTTCCTGCCAGGGTGGTTGAACCTCGACTCCCTCTCCATCATACGGCTGGCCGCGCTGCTGCTCTCTCTTGTCATTTGCGTCTACCTCCTGCAGGTCCCCCGGAGGTCCCTCGCAACCCTGTTCCTTGCCGGCGCTTTCCTGGGCGCATTCCTGTTCAACCTTGCCTCGTTCTTCGAGTTCGCCGGGCCGTACTACTGGCAGCCGCGTACTCTTAAGACGGTCCTGGTGCTGCTGTTCAGCGACATAGGCCCGTCGCTCGCCATGGAGTGTCTCCTCCTTTTCGCATACCACTTCCCGCGTTTCCGGGGCGCCGAGCGCAGGGAGTTCAGGATCGTTTTCGCTCTCTCCATGGCTCTGAACGCCGGTGTCCTCGGCCTCAACGTGTACAATCATTTCATCCTGCAGTGGCACTTCAGCGATACGCATCTCTGGAACGTCTATTGGCTGGTGTTCTACTGCAGCCTCACGATGCAGTTCCTGGGAGCGACCGTCCTCTTGTTCCGCAAGGCGGCTCGGCTGTCCCGCCACGGCTCGGCGTCGTTCGGGGAAAGGATCATGCACCCGCGCGGCCGTGATGCAGAAACGGCAAGGGCCCTGGGCGCGATCCTGCTGCTTCCTCTTCTGGCGGCCGTCGCCTCCCTCGGTATGACCTACAGCGTCCTGCCCTTCTCCCTGGCGAGCTACCTCACGTGGCTCGGCCTCCTCCTGTTCTACCTGGGATTCGTCGTCATCTACCTCAACCACAGCGCCGATCCCCTGACTCTGCAGGTGAAACTGCTGGGGGTCACCCTTGTCCTGATCCTGAGCACCATGGGGCTCGTCGCGCTGTTCGTGGGCGAGACAATGGTAAAAGACTATCCTCCTCCGCCGCTTCCTGCGAGCCACTCCACCATCCGCTTCACTCTCAACCGCCTGCACAGCTACGACATCTGCCGCACGGAGGACTCCTTCGATCCGGAACTGGGGCGGAAGGTGGACATCGCATACGGACGCCCCTTTGCTGCGGTGCTGGACTTCGATTTCCCGTTCTTCTCCACTCCGATACAGAACGATTCATGTCCTCAATGGCCCGATGATCTACCTCGGCGAGCGGGTGAGGGAGAATGGATGGGGAGGGTACAACCCGCAGCCGGCCATCGCGCCGCTCATCATGAACCTGGATCCCTCGAGGGGCGGGGGAGTAGACATCAAGTCCCGTCCAGACTCGGTGACAGTCACCTGGTTCCGCCTTCCCGAGCTGGGAGCCGAGAACGCGAATACGATCCAGCTCGTCCTTCGAGCGGACGGCACGATCGAGATGTGCTTCGAGGATCTCTCTCCTTTCTACGGGCCGTCGATCGAACAGCAGCGCAACTACGCGGCCGCGAGCGCGACCGGTGGCGATCCTGCCCCGGGTGGCAAGCCCGCCCCATTTCCTCCCCTGCTGACGGGGATCCATCCTGGCGGCACGACCGCTCCGTTGGAGCCGATCAGCTTCACGCGAGGTCTCCCATGGTCCGGCGCCGGCCCGGCGGTGATCTTCCAGTCGTACGAGGCGGGTTTTGCGGGCTACCTGAACTCCCGGATCGGGGTGCTTGCCGGGCTCACTGTCGTGGCGAGCCTCCTCGTCCTCTTCCTGATCCCGCTGCTCCTGCGCGCGAGCCTCTTCACCCCTTTGAGGGTGCTGTCCCGCGGAATGAGCCGGGTGGCGGCCGGCGACCTGGCCGCGTCCGTCAGCGTGCAGTCTCGCGACGAGATAGGGTCCCTGGCGAGGTCGTTCAACCGGATGGTCGGGGGATTGAGAGAGCGGTTCGAGCTTACCAAGTACGTCTCCGACGGGACCATCGATGCCTTGAAAACCAGCCAGGAACCCCGGCGGGTCGACAGGACCCTTCTGTTCACCGACGTGCGCGGCTTCACCTCCTATACGGAGCGGCGCAAGCCTGAGCAGGTCCTGGAGGTCCTCAATCGCCTGCTGGAGCGCCAGTCAGAGGTCATACGGCGCCACGGGGGAGACATCGACAAGTTCATCGGCGATGAGATCGTGGCCGTGTTTTCCGGCGAGACAGCCCCGTGCAGCGCGTGCGCCGCAGCCCTGGGCATCGTGCTGCTGTGCAAGCGCGACGCCGTGGAGTTCGAGGGGCTCACCGTAGGGGCAGGCATCGCCACCGGCTCAGTCATCCAGGGAATGATCGGGTCAATCCGGCGCGCTGACTTCACCGTGATCGGAGACTCGGTCAACCTCGCCGAGCCGGCTGTGTGGCATCGCCAAGGGAATGCAGATCGTCGTGAGCGACGCGAGCATGAGGGAGGCTGCGCGCGACTTCCGGTTCATGGGCCCGTTCTCTGTCCGCATCAAGGGGAAGAGCGAACCTCAGCGGGTATGGCTCCTGAGCGGCCCGGCAGCCGAAGAGGCGACGACCTGAAAGTCAAGAGGCCTCCTCGCGCCGCCAACTCCCGAAGCTGAATCGTACCCTCCTGACCCCGCCTCGTTTTTCTTCAGACCCTTGCAACGCAAAGCTGTAAAAGGCAAAGTACGTTGCAGTGGTCGAGATGCTGCATCATGCCCCAAAGTGCTATAAGTCATTTCATTCAAACGAATAAGCACTGTCCGCTCTTCTTGGCATCCTCTTTGCTTGATCCTGGTGAAGGTCATAGAGCCGTATGCCAAGAGTCGAGCGAGTTGTCATGTCGGGTCCTCCCCAATGGTGCCGGCCTCCGCCCTGGATTGCCGGGATCAGTACCATGCAGACAAGAAGGGAGAATGCGCATACCGGCTGTGTGCGCCTCTCGTGATCGTAGTGAAAGGCTCCAAGTAGGAGGTCGAAGATGAGTAGATACTTGAAAGCCATCGGCTTGTTTTCATTTGCCTTGCTGATCAGCGTTTTCCTGGCTGCGTGCGAGCCTCCCGACGGAAACGGAAAGTCGCACACGCTGTCGGGCAATGTGGCGAGTCCCAGCGGCATCTCGGTTCCGGATGGAACCTATGCCTATCTGAAACTCGTCGAGAGCGGCGGGTTGCCCACTGATCAGGCCCAGTACTGGACACGGTCCAGCGTCTTCTCCGGAGGCAGTGCAAGCTACTCTGTCATCGGCGTTAACACAGGCAGCTATACCGGCCATGCATTCATCGACATGAATGCACATGCCTCCAACGATGCGGCTGCGATGCCCGACCCAGGTGACTATGCACTGCAGAACGGGAAATCCATCGACATTTCAGATGACCAGACGCTGCAATTCGACTCGAGCGGGTGGATTAAGGTCGACCAGAGCGGGTTCAGCATCCTGGGATTTTGGAGCTCGTTTCTCGCCTACGCGAAGTACACAGGCGTGGGGCAGTTCGAGCCCGACGGAACATATACATCCTGGGAGGATCACGCAGGTACAATATTGGGCGTTAAGGGTACTTGGTCTCTAATCGGGGACGTTTTGACGATAGGTGTTGGCGGGGATACCGTCATCTTCCCATTAGAGTGGTGGAACGAGAACCAAGTTGAGCTTGTGGACGATGAATACCCCGGCATGTTGTATCGAAGAGATTTCGAACCTGACGGCAAGCTTTTCAACAATCCCAAGTATTCCCCAATAACGCTTGATATGGGAACGCAAACCGAAGGCAGCCTGTCATTCGACGGAATAGCACTCTATCAATATGTGGCAGGCCCGAATGCTCAAAATGCAGTCGTCTCCTGGCAGGATAGAAAAAACTCCGCCTACACCGCCCACCTGGAGGTCTGGGTCTACGAGGATGAGGAGACCTTGGCCTATCCGGGGAGGGCGACCAAATCCCCAATCAACGTGGCTATGACGCAGGGCCAGACCTATTATGTTGTTGTGGCAAACCAGCCTGGGGATTCGGGGACCTTTTCAATAATGGTAAGTGAATAGAGGAAAAATGTAGCCGCCCTGTCTGCCCTCGCCCCCCGAATTGCGGCACCTGATTCCGCAGTCGGGGGGGAAGGCAATCCGGCCGACAGGCCCCGCCTGGAAACGCAGGGCGCGGAAACGACGTACCCGGAATCAATGGATCCGTCTTCCAAAGGAAGCAAGAGTGTTAGCCGCGCTCGCCGCAGCGAGCTTTGGCTGTCCGCTCCCCTACTAGTATAACGGGCCCGGGCACGGGCCTGTGACCGTGTAGGGCGGGCCATCGGGGACCGTCGGGGCTGGAATGTTGAAGCACTTCATGCACGGGCCACGGGGGAGCTCCTGACAGCTCGACAGGCGGTTTGGGTTTCTGCGGCCATGAGTGTATATTCTGTTCTGTGCCAGTCTGCCGGGAGGACGATGCATGAAAACCTCTGCCAGGAAGTTCCGCCTGCCTGCCCTTGCCCTGACGGCCGCGGTGATGATCGCGGGCTGTCCGCTCCCCTACGAGTATAACGGCCCAGGCACGGGCACCTCCCATACCACCGATCCAAGCAGCCCCAGCATTACGGCCCCTGTGACGGTGTCCTATTCCGTGCAGGGCGGGCCATCGGGGACCGTCGGGGACGGCGCTTCCTTCTATGCGGGCGACACGATGACCGTGACCCTGTCCACTGCCACCGTGAGCTCTTTCATTTTCTATACCGACAACGGGACTCCGCTCTCGCTCTCCAGCCTGGGCTCGGTCAAGAAGATAAGCGCGTCGAGCGGTGAGATCACGATCACCCGGGCCACCTCCCTCCAGTCCCTGGACATTCGCGCCATCGCGATCGGCCCCAATATGCTGCCCAGTGCGGCCGTCCACGCGACTCTTGGTGTCAGCCCTTACCCGATCCTTTCGATCACCCGGGACAACGCTTTCGCGAGCGAGGATGGGGGAACGGCGACATTCACCATTACCTCCTCCAGCGCTCCGGCCAGCGACATCACCGTGAACCTCGCGACCAGCGGCGACTATGAGCCGGGCGACGTGACGGGTCTCCCCGCGTCGGGTTTGCCTCTTTCCCTGACGCTCCTTGCAGGCGCGACCACGATCAGCCTCCCCATCACCGGGCAGCCCGATACGGACCTGGTCGACGACACAGTCACCCTGACGCTCCAGGCCGGCTCGACAACGCCCCCTGTCTACACCGTCGGCGCCCCCGCGAGCGCGAGCGTAGTGATTCAGGACAACCAGAAACCGACCTACACTGTGACGTACAATGGGAACGGAAATACCGGCGGCACGGCGCCGACCGACGGGAACGGCTATCATGCAGGTGACCCGGTCACGGCGCTGCTCAACAGCGGAGGCCTGGTGAAAACCGGCTACTCTTTTGCGGGGTGGAATACGCAGGCTGGCGGAAACGGCACCACCTACGCTCCGAACCAGACATTCACAATGGGCGGCGCCAACCTGGTCCTGTACGCAAAATGGGGGCCGAGGACCGCAACAATTCTGGCTGATTTTGCCTGGGTCGGGACTGGTCAGCGACCAGAAGCTATCGCCTACGACGGCACCTCGCTCTGGGTTGGAGACGTGAACGAATCCAAGGTCTACAGGATAAATCCCTCGGATGGCTCCGCCATATCCTCTTTCTCGCTCGGCACTCCTGGCCCCACCCATGCTCTCGCTCTCGACGGCGCCGGCGAGATCTGGACAACAACGTTCTGGACCGATCCGCCAGCGCTCTACCGGTTCCCGATGACCTTCGTATCGCCTGACCGGACCCTGACACTTCCGACCACAATGTCATATCCCACCGGGATGACTTTCGATCCCACCAACAATGTCTTCTGGGTGGTAAACACGAACTCTCCTGCCAATCCATCGCATTTCTGGAAATTGGATGCCAATGGCTCGGTGATAGATTCGTGGGATCTTTCGGGCGGAACGCCATACGTCTATGGACTTTGCATGGACAGTGACCCGAATTATCTCTGGATGGTCGCGGGGAACAGCTTGTCCAGGATTTCAATCGCCGGGAGACAGGTCGTGGAGACGTACCCAATAGCGGGGGCAGACCTGCTCCAGGGAGTAACGATGGTCTCACCTGATACCTTCTGGCTGGTGTCGGGAAACAACAAGAGGCTCCTGAAGGTACAGCTTCAATAGTCGGGCGCAGTGACGTTGGGCGGCGAGGGACTCGGACCCCCGACCTTGAGGCATCATGAAGAAGGTCGAGGTCTCTCCGTCAATAGCGCTCAGCGAACCGCAACTTCCGTCAGCGCTCGCCCGTTTCTGAGCCCGGCGCGAACACGGGCTGCAGGACGATGTCCAGATCGTGCTCTTTCTGCAGCCGTGAGAACTCCTCCTTCAACCCGCTGACGGAGATCGAGGGTCCGACCACCAGGTGCGCGGACAGTCGGAACATCGGCGCGCCCGTCCACGGCGCCGGGGCTGTTTCGGTTTCAAGGTCTTCGATGTTGATGGCATAGCGGCGGAGCAGCGCCGTGATGACGTGTACGATTCCGGGCATGTCCAGCGATACCGCCTTCAGGAGGTAGGGGCGTCCCTTCTCCTCTGCCCGTGGTTCGCGGGTGGGATGGCAGCCCACGCGGAGACCCTGCTTCTCGCCCCATGCCGGCAGCGATCTGGCCATGGAATCCACCGACGCTGCCGCGCCCGAGACGAGCATGATGACGGCGAACTCGCCGCCCAGGACCGCCATTTTGCTCTCCTCGATATTGCAGCCGGCACCGGTCACCGCGCCGGAGATCTCGTCCACGATTCCCACTCGGTCGGGCCCCACAGCGGTGAGAACGAGGAATCCTGTAGCCATGCCGAAAGATTATCCGGAACGGGATGGCGATGTCCACTCGCAACAGGATCGCTCAGGCTCGCCCGGCTGGCGGAACAGGTCTGGGGTCTGCTTCCTTTCTGTTCACTGGGTTCATAAGAATGCTTTGATGCTCTATAGTTGCCACAGGCAGATTGCACGGCAATAAGGCTGTGGCGCTGGGCCCTGAGACACGAAGCTGCCGGAAGCGGCCTTCTCGAGCGGGAGGACGGCTATGGAAAAAGAGTGGTTCGACCTGATCATCGCGACGGCCTTGCCCCTTGCTTTCGTGGTCCAACATCTGTGGAGCGAAGCGTTCTTCGCCAGGCGGGGCGTCGCACTCGGCGGACAGCCGCCGATTGACCGGTGGTTGTTCATCGTTTCCAAGTACCTGGCGATCGGGATCTGGCTTGCAGTTTCGGTGCAGAGCTGGGGCATCGGATGGCAGCCGTTCCCGGGTGTCCGGGTGCCGCGCAGTTTGTCCGGCGGCCTCTGGGTCTTCGGGTTCGGCCTCCTGTTCCTCGGTCGAATCAACCTGGGCGGTCATCTCAGGATGGGCCTCCCCAACGAGGCCACCCGCTTCCACCGTAACGGCGTATACCGATTCACCCGAAACCCGATGTACACCGGCATTGGCATAACGATGATCGCCGGGATCCTCTACACCGGCAATCCCGCGATCCTTGCCGCGGGGGTGTTCGTCATCGCGGTTCACCACTGGATCATCCTCGTCGAGGAGCGCTGGCTGCGCGCAACCTTCGGGGAGGAATACGAGGGTTATCGGGAACGCGTCGGGCGCTACATGACCGTGCCTCTTGCCGTCCGCAGTCGAACGCGGGCGTTGTGGACGCTGCTCGGGATGGGCCACTGCGCCCCGACGATGATGAGCAGCATCCTCCGTGTCTGCGGCCGACCAAAGGCAGACTGGCTTGTGAGGCTGGCGTCCGCCCTGCCGGGAGGCATCGGCAACACAGGAGGTGAATGCGGCGGGATCACGTCACCACTGATTCTTCTGGGCCTGCTCCACGGCCTCGGCAGCATCGAAGGAGGGCTGCCGCTCGTCTTCGAGCGTGGCCATGCCCACATGGAGGGTTTTCGCCGCCATCGCGGAACGCTGCTCTGCCGGGAGATCCGCAGGACGCCGCGGAGCATCCTGCCCTGCATCCGGACTATCGTGGATTCGGGGGGGCTCTGTACCGACACCCTTTGCGGCAAGATACGGAGAGTCATTCCTTGCGAAGCGCGCGAGGCGTACTGCCGGCTGTACGCCGAATTCGCCCGCTCCGGCTTCCACTGCGCGCAGACGGTGCTGCGGAACTTTGACGGGCTGCTGTCCGAGCAGCCGCGCCTGCTGGATGCCGGCAGCGCGTTTCTTGGCGGGATGTTGTTCGCGGGCATGACCTGCAGCGCGCTCACCGCCGGAGTCATGGCCCTGGGTCTGCGCATCGGGGAAATCGAGGGCAGCTGGTGGCGGGTACTTCGGATGGTTTTTCTTCTTCTGACAGGCGGTCCCGCTTTCGACGACAGCGTCAACAAGTTCAACGGAGCCATGAACCGCGGCGGCGAGCTGGCCGCGTGGTTCGCCGCGCAGTTCGGCAGCACGCAGTGTCGGGCGATCACGGGAGCTGACTTCTCCTCGGCCACAGAGGTCGAGGCGTATCTCCAGGGCAGCGGGATCGCCACATGCCGGCTGATCGCGCAGAACGTCGCCCATCACGTCCATCTCATGCTGGAAGAAGGATCAACGGGGAACCGGGCTCGCGCGTGAGCTGCGCCTGTCCTATCTCCGCGAAGAAGGTGAGTATGAAAACAGCCAGGTTTCCCGCAATCGTCTTGTTACTGACAATCCTTTGCCTGAGTGGTTGTTTGGGGTTGGCGACGCTTAGCTCTAGTCACCCGATTGTCAGCTCGATCTACGTATCCGGGAGCACGGTCTACACCGCGGGCTGGTGCTCGAACGGCTCCACGACCATCGCCTGCTTTTGGACGAATGGCTCACGGACCGACCTCCCCGGCGAGGGGGGGATTGCGAGATCAATTTTCGTTTCCGGGGATACAGTCTATGTTGCGGGTTTTGTCGGCGATACCCCCTGCTTCTGGACGAATGGCTCACGAACCGACCTCCCAACAGGAAAGAAATCGGGGTGGGCCAATTCGATCTTCGTGTCTGGGAATACGGTCTATGTGGCGGGGTGCACATCCCTGCCCTTTCAGTTTTCCCCATGCTATTGGACGAATGGCACGCGAACCGACCTCGCCGACTTTGGGACCGCTGATTCTATCTTCGTATCTGGGAACACCGTCTACGTATCAGGGTGCAAGGAGGGCATGGCCTGCTATTGGGCCAACGGTGTTAAAACCGATCTTCCATGTGATGGACAACGTGGGTACCAGTATGGACTCTCTATCCATGTTTTCGAAGATGTTGTCTACGTATCTGGCAGGTACGCATCCAGATCCCTCTTTCAAACCAAGGCAGCTGCCTGCTATTGGACGAATGGCATACGAACCGACCTCCCCGGCAATGACGCGGAAGCGTGCTCGGTCTATGTAGCTGGGCAAACCGTCTACACTGCAGGCTGCTACGATTGGAAGGGCTTCAATTCCAGCGGAACCGATGCAGTTCCCTGCTATTGGAAGAACAGTACAAAGATCGACCTCGCCGGAGGGCGTGGAGCGGCATCGTCGATATTTGTATCAGATGGCACAATATACATTGCAGGACATCTCAAAGACACTGCGTGCTATTGGGTAAACGGAGTAAGGGTCGATCTGCACTGACGTTGTTCTTGGGCGTCCGTTAGGCGTTGGACGCTCGACGGTGTGCCTGCATCTCTGAAAAGCCTCTTCACGCTGGACGAGCGGTGGACTCAGGGTAGAAAGGCGACTCTACTATGGGCGGCGAGGGATTCGGACCCCCGACCTTCTGGGTGTAAACCAGACGCTCTAACCAGCTGAGCTAGCCGCCCGGGAAAAGCGCGGTTCAGAATAGTCGCGGGGACGTGCCCTGTCAATGTTCGGCGCTTGGCAGCGCCATGAAATAGCGCAACAGAGCATCAGCCACATTGCGTTTTTAACAAAATTAGAAGTGCAGGCTCTAAATTCCGCGTTTTTGCCAATGCGGGCTGAGTCCTGGCTGAAATGAGGGCGCCGCGGGCGCGCGGCACAAGATTCACAATAGGGCCGCGGCGCCCGCCAATCCGCCGGGCACAGCGGCGTGTTCCCTGCCCCACATAAACACCGGCGGCCTCTCCGGAGCCACCCGCCCATCCGCGCCCGCCGTGCGCACCGCTTCCGCCTCTCCCGGTTCCTCCGTCCTGCGGGAGACCGGCACGAGCTTTTCCACGCTGATGGCCAGTGCCCCCAGGTCATCCTCCACCTTGCCGTGGATGAGAAAGGCCCAGCCGTCGTCCAGCAGGGGGTAGAAGCGCTGGAACGCGTCCGGGAAAAGCACCGTCTCGAAAATGGCACAGCTCGTCCTCGAAGCTCACGAAGATCATGGGCTCGCGCTTCTTCGTGGCCACCTCTTTGCCCGTCACGAGGATGCCGGCCGTCCATACCCTCCGCCCCTGAACTCCGGGATCGCGGAGGAGCCGATGAAGGGCGAAAGGCGGTGACGTCTCACGATCCTGTCGATTCGCTGACGGAAGAGCTCCAGCGGATGCCGGGAGACCACGATGCCGAGTGTCTTCACCTCGTCAGCGAGCTTGACCCGGGCCGGGTAGTCCCCGATGAGCGGGGGGGCGGGCGGCAGGAAGCCCAGCCCGTCTTCCTTTCCCATGTTCAGCCAGCGAAAGAAAAGCTGGGGCCGCGTGTACCCGTCCGACACGGAGTCCAGCGCGCCGGACCGGATGAGGACGCGGATGTCCTCGAACCGGCACGGGGTGCGCCGCAGGAAGTCGCGGAAGCCGCGGAACGCTCCTCCCCGCTCGCGCTCCGCAATGATGGCCTCCACCAGCTCCTGCCGGGCGTCCTTGAGCTGGCCCAGGCCCACTCGCGGGCAGGCCTACCGCGGCCCGGATCGTCCTCCACCGTGTACTCCCACCTGCTGCTGTTCACGTCCGGCGGCAGGATGGGGAAGCCCATGCGGCGGCACTCGTCCACGTAGGTCTGCCGGCCGTAGAAGCCGCCGCCGTTGTTGATGACCGAGGCGATGAACTCCAGCGGGTAGAAGCGCTTGAGATACGCCACCCGGTAGGAGACCTGGGCGTAGGAGGCGCTGTGCGCCTTGCAGAAGGAGTAGCCGTCGAAGGAGAGGATCATGTCCCAGACCTTCACGATCGTCTCTTCCGGCACGCCGCGGGCCCGGGCGCCGCGGAAGAACCTCTCCCGGAAGTCGGGAAGCTTCAGGGCACGGTCCTTCTTGGAGAGGATCTTGCGCAGCCGGTCCGCCTCCTCGATGGGGAATCCGGCCAGGTCGATGGCCACGCGTGAGACGTCCTCCTGGTAGACCATGACCCCGAAGGTCTCGGCGAGCGTCTTCTCGATGAGCGGGTGCAGCGGCCGGTAGGGAGCGCCGTGCAGGCGTTTGACGAAGGTGCGGATGTACTGGTTGGCCGCGGGGCGGATGATGGAGCTGGCGATGACGAGGTTCTCGTAGTCCCCCTTCTGCATCTTGGTCAGCAGCTGGCGGGTGGCCGGGAGACTCCACGTAGAAGACGCCGAGGGTCTTCCCGCCGGCGATCAGGTCCCGCGTATCAGGATCCGACAGCGGGTCGAAGCTCTCCCACTCCAGCCTCACCGCCGTGGTTCCTCTCCACCAGCGCCAGGGTGTCCCGCAGGACGGCGAGGGACCTGTTTCCCAGCAGGTCGATCTTCACCAGCCCCGCCTCTTCCGTGGCGTCCTTCTCCCAGGCGATGACGGGGTAGCCCAGCGGCGAGATCTGCACGTGGGTGTAGTCCGTGATGGGCCCCGGGGTGATGACCACCCCGCCGCAGTGCGTGCCGAGGTTGCGCGGGAAAGCCGCGGATGCGCGCCGCGGCCTCGCGGACGTACGGCGGGATGTCCTCGAACCGGCCCTGGCGGAAGGCGCGCACCAGCTCGCCGATCTCCTCCTCCGGCAGGCCCAGCGCCTTGGCCGGGTCCCGGAGCGCGGAGCGCGGGCCGAAGGTGACGTGGTTTGCCACCATGGCGGCGTGACCCGCGTACTTCTCGAAAACGTACTTCAGGGTCTTCTCCCGCTCGTCCCAGGGGAAGTCCACGTCGATGTCCGGCGGGTCCTGCCTGCCCCTGTTGAGGAAGCGCTCGAAGAACAGGGTGTAGCGCAGCGGTTCCACGTGGGTGATGCCCAGGAGGTAGGAGACGATGCTGGAGGCGGCGCTGCCCCGGCCGCAGGTCCGGGGGCACTGCTGCACGATGTCGCGCACCACGAGGAAGTAGGAGGCGAATCCCTTCTCCCGGATGATGGCAAGCTCGTAGTCCAGGCGCTCGCGGATGTCGGGCCGCATGCCGCCGTAGCGGCGCTGCACGCCCTCGTCGCAGAGCCGGACGAGCATGCGGAAGGTCTCCTCCTCCGCGAGTCCCTCGAAGGCCGGAAAGACGTAGTGCGGGCTGATGATGCCGGTGGCATCCGCCTGCCTCGGCTATTTCTTCCGTGTTGGCAAGCGCCTCCGGCACGGCGGAGAAGAACCTCTCCAGGGCCTCGGGCTCCACGAAAGTGCAGGGCTGCACGCGATCTGCAGCGGCTCCTCCTCTGCGGCACGCGCTCCAGGGTCGTGTTCAGGTCGATGGCCCGCAGCAGCGGGTACAATCGCTCATCAGATTCGTTCAGGAACACCGTGTCGTGCACCGCGGCAGTGGGCAGGCCGCGGTCCGGCGCAAAGCCCGCCAGGGCGGAGAACGGCCGGCCGTAGCTGAGCTGGACGTACAGGCCCCGCCTTTCCCGTTCCGCGAGGCGCTCGATGACGTCTCGATGCGGGGAGAGAAGGGAGAGCCCTTCCCATCCCCGTTCCCCCAACGCGCGACACCGGGTCGTATGTCCCCGCACGGGTCCGTCAGCAGCTCCGTGAGCACCCGGCAGATCCTGCTGAACCCCTCCCGGTTCATCACGTAGGCGGTGAACAGCGCCCGGCCGCTTCTTCTCCACGACAACCCCCACCACGGGCCGTACGCCCTCCCTGCCCGCGGCAAGGAGGAAGCTGATGAGACCGTAGAAGTTGTTGATATCGGCCATTCCCACGGTCGGAGATGCCGCGTTCCCTGGCAAAACGGCAGATCTCCTCCGGCGAACGGCAGCCACGGAGAAGAGAATAGTTCGAGCGGAAGTGCAGGTAGGTGATACCCATATACTATACAACTGTATAGTATATGGGCAGGAAAAACAAGCCGGGTTTTTCGGCCCGGCCGGCTTCTAAACCTTGTACTCCGTGTACGGCAGGCCGCAGCTCTTGGCCACGCCGGGGTGGACGCACGTGCCGTCGATCGTGTTGACGCCGCGCCGGAGGGCCTCGTTGGCCTCGCGCGGCCGCCTGCAGTCCCTGGTTCGCGATCTGGAGCCCGTACGGGAGGGTCACGCTGGTCAGGGCGATGGTGGAGGAGCGCGCGACGGCTCCGGGCATGTTGGCCACGCAGTAGTGCACGACGTTGTCCACGATGTAGATGGGGTCGTCGTGCGTGGTGGGCCGCGAGGTCTCCGCGCACCCGCCCTGGTCGATGGCCACGTCCACGATCACCGCGCCGTGCTGCATGATCGACAGGTGCTGGCGCGTGATGAGCCGCGGGGCGGTCTCCCCGGCGACGAGCACGGCGCCGATCACGATGTCGGATTCCTGGAGCACGTACTCGATGTTCGCCTCGGTGGCATACAGGGTGGTGATCGAGCTGCCGAAGATGTCGTCCAGGTAGGCGAGCCTCTTGGCGTTGATGTCGAGGACCGTGACGTTCGCCCCGATGCCCACGGCGATCTTGCAGGCGTTGGTGCCGACCACGCCGCCGCCCAGGATTCCCACCTTGCCGCGCTGGACGCCGGGCACCCCTCCGAGCAGGATTCCCCTGCCGCCGAACTCCTTTTCCAGGTACTTCGCGCCCTCCTGTACGGAAAGCCGGCCGGCGATCTCGCTCATGGGCGTGAGGCACGGCAAGTGAACGGTCGGGAAGCTCGATGGTCTCGTAGGCGACGCCGGCGACCTTCTTCTGGATGAGCTCGTTGGCGAGATCCTTGCTCGCGGCGAGGTGGAGGTATGTGAAGAGAATCTGGCCCTGGTGGAACAGGGAGTACTCCTCCGGCAGCGGCTCTTTCACCTTCACGATCATCTCCGACTGTTGAAAAGCTCCGCCTTGTCCGCGACCATCTGCGCCCCCGCGCCCGTGTACTCAGCGTCCTCGTAGCCCGACCCGACGCCCGGCGCCTTTCTCCACGAGGACCTGGTGACCGCTCTTCACGTACGCTTTCACCGAATGCGGGGTCATGCCCACGCGGTATTCGTGCCGTCTTGATTTCCTTGGGAACGCCGATCTTCATGAGATTCTCCTTTGCCCCACTCTACTTCATGCCTTGACGTGAATCCATAGGAATGTTGATCTTCAGGTTGAGAGCAAGGATGAGACTACGGACGTACATCCCCGCAATTCTATTCGCGGGGCTCATTTTTATTCAGCCCGTTTTCTCGCAGACACGCCCCGTCATTCAAACGTTTCCCGAGCTGGTCCCCCTGCCCTCTCAGCCAGCAGCTCTCCACGATGCGTGAGCCATTGCCCGTGGAGACGATCGTGGATGCGGCCCTCGAGTTCTCCGGCGCCTCGGACGCGAGCGCGGCCGCGGCAAAGGACAAGCTGGTCGGGCTCCTGCGCAAGTTCCGCGACGAGGTCGCCGACGTGACGGAGCAGGCCGCGCTCGCCGAGAAGGCGCTCGTGTTCCTGCACAAGAATCTCCTCACCACGTACTCGGTGCTCCAGACGCGCGTCGATACTGCCCTGGACACGGGCGTCTTCAACTGCGTGTCATCCGCGGTGCTCTACATGATCGTTGCCCGGTCCGTCGGCTTGTCCGTGAGCGGCGTACGCACGACCGACCACGCGTTCTGCACCGTGCTGGTCAACGGTCAGCAGGTGGATGTGGAGACCACGAATCCTGACGGCTTCAATCCCGGCGCAAAGAAGGAGTTCACCGACTCCTTCGGCAAGATCACGGGATTCCGCTATGTGCCGCCGGGGAACTACGGAGATCGTCGCACCATCGGGGAAAAGGAGCTGCTCAGCCTCATCCTGTACAACCGG
Source organism: uncultured Spirochaetota bacterium (assembly GCA_963734545.1). Lineage (GTDB taxonomy): Bacteria > Spirochaetota > Spirochaetia > SZUA-6 > Fen-1364 > Fen-1364. Next base: position 815,109 of record CAVTHO010000007.1, read on the forward strand.
GTCTCCGAGTACGGCGATTCCCGGTTTTTCCAGGACGCCCTGCAGCCTGCCGTGAGCGCCTACGCGCTCATCGGATCCGAGGAAATGCGCGGGGTGATGGGGATCGCTTTCAGCAACTACGTCACCTCGCTCGGCGTCCGCCAGGACTATTCGCAGGCCGTTCAGTTCATGGACGCGGTGAAGGCCTCTTTCGGCGGGATCGTGGATCTCGACCAGCCCCGGCGCGACATGTATCACAACTGGGTCGTGAGCCTGATCGACGCGAACGCGATCCTCGACGCCGATGCGCTCCTGTCCCAGCCCGGCACCAGGGCAGCGCTCGATGAAGCTGACTGGACCAACCTCTCCGTGGTGGTGGTGCAGCAGCGCGCCCAGTCGGAAGTGGAGATCGGCGGCTTCCTTGCAGCGGCAGGCATCGTGACAGAAGCAATGGCGCGCCTGGGACGGGTCCAGCCGCTTCTCCAGACCTACGAAGCCTACATGCACAACGCGTTCGCCCAGTTGTTCAATGCGCGCAAGATCGCAAATGCAAAGACCGTCATCGACCAGGGAATTGCCGCCTATCCCGACAGCCGGTTGTTCCAGCAGGACCTCGAGCTGCTCAGGAAAGCACCGCGCCAATGAAAATCGGCATGATCGGCGCGGGGGCCTGGGGCACGGCTATCGCCAAGGTGCTGGCGGAAAGAGGATTCCCCGTCGACATGTGGTGCTTCGAGCAGGAGCTCGTCGCGGAGATCAACTCCACCCACACCAACGCGCGGTATCTGCCCGACGTCGCTCTCCCTCCCCTGCTTCGCGCCACGGCCGACATGCAGGAGGCTGCCGAGGGCGCGGATCACCTCTTCATCGCCATTCCCTCCTTGTTCCTCCTGTCCAATATCAAGAAGATCCTTGGATGCACGAGCATCCGGGAAGGCCGAACGATGATCTCCGTCCTCACAAAAGGATTCATCGAGAGCCCGAACGGCGGCATACGTCTCATCACGGAGGCGCTGGAGGACTACCTTCCGGGGATGTACAGGGGCAAGCTCGTCTATGTATCAGGTCCCAGTCACGCAATCGAGGTTTCCCAGGGAAAGATCACGGGTCTCATCAGCGCTTCGCGGAGCGGCCGCAACTCGATCCGGGTCCGGGAGCTGCTCGCCGGCGGCGCACTGGTTGTATTCTCGTCCCTCGACGTGAGGGGCGTGCAGATCAGCGCCGCTCTGAAGAATGTCGTCGCGCTGGCTTTCGGCATGCTCGACGCATTGAAGGAATCCTCGGATCAGTTCGGCGACAACACGGAATCGCTGCTCCTGGCCGCGGGCTTGAACGAGATCCAGGTGCTCGGCCGGGCAATGGGAGCCACGCATCCCGAGACCTTCACCTCCATCGCAGGAGTCGGGGACCTGGATGTCACCTGCCGCAGCGTGCACGGCAGGAACAGGCGTTTCGGCCGGGAGATCATACTGAAGAGGCTCATCGAGGATTGCGCGTCCATTGACGAGGTGATTGCCCGGCAGCCCCGCTACGGCTATATCGCGGAAGGGGTCGTCACCGCCAAGTGGGTGAACGCAGTCGCGGCGCAGAGAAAGCTGTCACTGCCGATTGCCGGCGGCGTCTATCGCATCCTCAACAGGGAAGTGGACCCTCTCGTCGAAGTCCAGAGCATGCTCGAGCGCATCGTGACGAGGTCCCGCGCGGGAAGGCGCGCGCGCGGCCCCTCCGCTATCCTGCGTGGTACCGCTGAATGGGCTTCACGCCTAGCTCACCGCGGATAAGCGCGCGGATGCCCTGGACGTAGGCGTCGGCGCCGGGCATCGTCGTCACCACCGGAATGCCGCGGCTGTTCGCCATCGCCCGGATGGGGATTTCGTCCTTGCGGGGGCCCTTGCCCGAAGGCGTGTTGAGGATGAGCTGAATCCGGCCCTCGCGGATGCGATCCAGCAGATCAGGGGCGCCTTCGCTCACCCGCCTGACCACTTCGGCAGGAATGCCGTTGGTCTTCAGGAACGCGGCAGTGCCCGCCGTGGACATAAGGGAGAAGCCGAGCTCGTGCAGCTGGTGGGCAATCGAAACGGCGAGCTGCGTCTTGTCGCTGTCTTTCACGCTGATGAACACGGTGCCGGCAACGGGCACATCCTGGAGCGCCCCGAGCTGGCTCTTGCAGTAGGCCCGGCCGAAGTCCGTGTCGATTCCCATCACCTCCCCGTTGATTTCATCTCGGGCCCGAGGATGATGTCCACGCCGGGAAACTTGGCAAACGGCAGGACCGACTCCTTGACGCAGATGTGCTTCGGCGAGACCTCTTTCGTGAATCCGATCTCCTGCAGGGTCATCCCGGCCATGACCTTTGCCGCGATCTTGGCCAGGGGCACCCCGATGGCCTTGGAGACGAACGGCACGGTGCGCGAGGCCCGGGGATTCACCTCGATGATGTACAGCTCCTTGCCCTTCACCGCGTACTGGACGTTCATCAGGCCGACGACGTGCAGCTCCTGGGAAAGAAGGCGCGTATAGCGGCGGATCTCCTCCATCATCCAGTGCGGGAGCGTGTGGGCGGGAAGGACCATGGCCGCGTCTCCCGAATGGACCCCCGCCTCCTCGATGTGCTCCATGATGCCGCCGATGACCGACGTGTCGCCCGTCGGACACCATGTCCACGTCCACCTCGATGGCGTCCTCGATGAACCTGTCGATCAGCACGGGGCGTTCCGGCGAGGCCCAGACGGCGCGCTCCATGTAGTGGGTCAGGCTCGCGTCGTCGTAGACGATCTCCATGGCCCGCCCGCCCAGCACGTAGCTGGGCCGCACGAGCACCGGATAGCCGATGCGGTGCGCAGCGGAGAGGGCCTCCGCCTCGTTCACCGCGATCCCGTTCTCCGGCTGGCGGAGCCCGAGCTTCCTCACCAGCTCAGCGAATCGCTTCCTGTCCTCCGCCCTGTCAATGGAGTCCGGGCTGGTGCCGATGATCGGCACCCCCGCCTTCTCCAGGCCGACAGCCAGCGTGAGAGGCGTCTGACCGCCGAGCTGCACGATCACCCCGTCAGGCTTTTCCCGGTCCACGATGGCCAGCACGTCCTCGCGCGTCAGCGGCTCGAAATAGAGCTTGTCGGAGGTGTCGTAGTCCGTGGAGACCGTCTCGGGATTCGAGTTCACCATGATGGTCTCACAACCGATTTCGCGCAGGGCGAACGCGGCGTGCACGCAGCAGTAGTCGAACTCGATTCCCTGCCCGATCCGGTTCGGCCCGCCGCCGAGGATCATGATCTTCCTGCGCGTGGAAGGGCGCGCCTCGTCCTCCGCGTCGTAGGTTGAATAGAAGTAGGGAGTGTACGCCTCGAACTCGGCCGCGCAGGTGTCCACCAGCTTGTAGGCAGGCGTGATGCCCTTGCGGGCCCGCAGGGCGCGCACCCCTTCTTCGTCCATCCCGAGCCGGCCGGCGACCTGTATGTCGCTGAATCCCATCTGCTTGGCGCGGCGCAGGTTGGCTTCCGAGATGGTGGGCTCGAAATCGACGATTTCCTTCATGTTGGAAAGGAACCAGGGATCGATGCGGGTCAGCTCGTGAAGCTTCTCCACCGACCATCCGCGGCACAAAGCCTCGTAGACGTAGAATGGTCTCTCCGCGATCCCGCCGGGTGAGCAGCTCCGCAAGACGTTCCTCCGTCTCTCCCGGAGCGCCGGTCAGGCCGGGGCGCTTGATCTCCAGCCCGCGGAGGCCCTTCTGGAAAGCCTCCTTGAACGTGCGGCCGATGGCCATCACCTCGCCCACCGACTTCATTTGAATGGTAAGCGTGGGATCGGCGGAAGGGAACTTCTCGAACGCGAAACGAGGGATCTTCACCACGCAGTAATCAATGGAAGGCTCGTAGGAAGCCGGTGTGCTCCGCGTAATGTCGTTGGGAATCTCGTCCAGCGTATATCCGACGGCGAGCTTGGCCGCAATCTTGGCGATGGGAAAACCGGTGGCCTTCGAGGCAAGGGCCGAGGAACGTGAAACACGCGGGTTCATCTCTATGACCACCATCCTCCCGGTCTCCGGGTGAACGGCAAACTGGATGTTGGACCCGCCGGTCTCCACGCCGATCTCGCGGATACAGGCAATGGAGGCGTCGCGCATGCGTTGGTATTCCCTGTCAGTCAGGGTCTGGGCCGGGGCAACCGTGATCGAGTCACCCGTGTGCACACCCATGGGATCCAGGTTTTCGATGGAGCAGACGACCACGACGTTATCCCGCCGGTCCCGCATCACCTCCAGCTCGAACTCCTTCCACCCCTCGATCGATTCCTCGATCAGGATCTCCGAGATCATGCTCGCGTCCAGCCCGCGGCCGGCCATGTCTTCGAATCTTCCCGGGTCAGAGACGATTGCGCCGCCCGAGCCCCCGAGTGTGAACGAAGGACGGATGATGAGGGGGAAGCCGATGGCCTCTGCAATGTCCTTCGCCTCGTTGAGGGAATGGGCAAGACCGCTGCGGGGCACCTCGAGTCCGATGCCCTCCATGGCTTCCTTGAAGAGCTTTCGGTCCTCCGCTTTCCGAATAGCTGCACGGTCTGCGCCGATCATGCGCACGCCGAACCTGTCCAGTATGCCCTTCTCCGCGAGCTGGATGGCGATATTCAAGCCTGTCTGCCCGCCCAGGGTGGGCAGGAGCGCATCCGGCCTTTCCGCCTCGATGATCTTCTCCAGCATGGGCACCGTGATCGGCTCGATGTAGGTGGCGTCCGCCATTTCGGGGTCGGTCATGATGGTGGCGGGATTGGAGTTCACGAGGACGACCCGAAAACCCTCTTCTCGCAGCGCCTTGCAGGCCTGGGTGCCCGAGTAGTCGAACTCGCACGCCTGGCCGATCACGATCGGTCCCGTGCCTATGATGAGGATCGAGTGGATGTCCGTCCGTTTTGGCACCGGCTCAATCCTTCCGTGTCGCCGCGGCCGACGGCTTTTCGTCCATCATTTGCGTGAACCGGGAAAACAGGTACCGCGACTCGTGTGGACCCGGGCTCGCCTCGGGGTGATACTGGACGCTGAAAAAAGACATCGCACGGTTCTCCAGTCCTTCCGCCGTGCCGTCGTACAGATTCACGTGGGTCATGCGGGTCCCCGCGTGCGCAAGAGAATCCATGTCCACGTTGAATCCATGATTCTGGGAGGTGATGGCGATCCGACCGGTTGACAGGTCCTTCACCGGATGGTTGGCCCCGTGGTGGCCGAACTTCAGCTTGAAGGTGCGTCCGCCAAGGGCGAGTCCCAGAATCTGCTGCCCCAGGCAGATGCCGAAAATGGGAAGCTTGCCGAGCAGGTCACGCGCCGTCTCGATGGCGTAGGAGACCGGCTCGGGATCGCCGGGCCCGTTGGAAAGCACGAGCCCGTCCGCGCCCAGCTCGAGAATCCCCCGGGCGCCGGTGTCGGCAGGCACGACTGTTACCCTGCTGCCCTCGGTGACCAGATGCCTGAGGATATTTCGCTTGACCCCGCAGTCCAGCACCACCACGTGCCGGAGAGGCTTCGGCACAAGGGCACCGGGCAGGCCCTCCGTCCATTCATAGGCCGAGGGGCATGTCACTTCCTTCACCAGATCGATCCCGACGATGCGGGGAGCCGCGGCGAGCTTCTTTTCGAGAGATTTTCCGTCCAGGTCGGCGCTGGAGATGATGCCGTGCCTGGCGCCTTCGATCCTCAAGTGACGTGTCAGCGCCCGGGTGTCGATGCCCTGGATGCCCACAACGCCCTGAGCGGCAAGCCAGGAATCAAGGTCCTCGGTGGACCGCCAGTTGGACCTGCGCTTGCTTGCCTCCCGGACCACGAATCCCGACAACCAGGTGCCTCGGGACTCGTTGTCGCCCGGCACGATGCCATAGTTCCCGATCAGGGGATAAGTCATGGTGACGATCTGGCCGCGATAGGAGGGATCGGTGAGAACTTCCTGGTAACCCGTGATCGACGTGTTGAAAACGACTTCCCCGCACGCCTCGCCCCGCGCGCCGAGCGCTTCCCCTTCGAAAATCAGCCCGTCTTCAAGCAGCAGTACAGCTCTTTCCACGTCTCTCCGTATTTTCCTGCATACTTATGCAATTCAAGTTGCCCCAAGTTATCGACGCCGTCCCCCTCTGTCAAGGCAGCCACTGTACTCAGTGGCATTCACTAGCAGCCACGGTAATCCGCGGCATTCCCCAGTCGACACCGTCCGGTATAGAGTACGCGCGAAGCTGTCATGAACACTCAGGTTTCCGTGGACGCACATCCCCGCTATCTCATTGCCACCGATGCAGCCTCGTTCGCCATTGGCGCGGTCCTCCTCCTGCTCGTCTCCCGGATCCGGTCGCTTCTTTCACCGCTCGCCGCGGCCATTCTCATCATCTGCCTGGCCGTCGGGTTCGGTCTCGACATCCTGGTCTGGTTCCTGAGGGGCATCCGATCGATCGAGCTCGACGATGAGTCCCTTACTCTCTACCGGGGCCCGTCACTGGAAAAACAGCGCATCGACCGCAGCATGATATCCGCCGTCAGCATCCGCAGCCGCCTGGGCAGACGGGGCGCGGTGCTCCTGTTCGGCCCGAAGCGCAGGCTGCGGATTGCGGAAGACGCCTTTCCGAACGAAGCATTCGCGCGATTTCTCTCCGCACTTGCCGGCTGGCTCTGATGCTCCGCAAATAATCCGGCATTTCTGTCGACACTCCCAATGCACGGGTATATACTCGCCGAAAAAGACGGGAGGGGTGCGATGCCGTACGTCAGCCAGCTCATCGGAAAGCCCGTCACGGACCTCGACGGAACCCGTGTGGGGAGCATCCGGGACATCATTGCGAGCGTCAAGGGCGGCATGCACCATCCGGAAGTCGTGGCCCTCGAGGTGCGGGCGGGAAGGCGGTCCCTCCTCGTGCCGTTTTCCGAGGTGGCGGTGCTGGTGGCCCCTGCCGTGCCCCTCGTCCATAACCTTGCTTCGATCAAGCCGTACGTGCCCTCTGAGAACGATCTTTTCCTCATGCGCGATATCCTCGACCAGCAGATCATCGACGTGAACGACGTGCGGGTGGTCCGGGTCAACGATATAGAGCTGGCCCGGGTGAACGAGGCATTCTACGTGGCCAACGTCGATGCGGGCCGCACCGGTCTGCTCCGCAGGCTCGGTCTCCTGCGTTTTTTTCCCGGCCGGGGACAGAAGGGGCCCGGCGGCAAAGCCCCTGCCGGTTTCATCCCGTGGGATGTCGTGGAGCCCATATCCAAAAACAGGAAGCTTCGGCTGAAGGTGCCCGGAGACAAGATTTCCGAGCTGCATCCGGCGGACCTGGCGGAGCTGATCAGCGATCTGAACAGGGTGGACGGAAGCAAGCTGCTGGAATCCCTCGATCCCAAGACCGCGGCGGAGACCCTCGAGGAGGTCGAGCCCGACTTCCAGGCAAGCCTGGTCAAGGGCATGCCTGATCAGCGGGTCGCTGACGTGCTGGAGGAGATGGCGCCGGACGAGGCCGCGGACCTCCTGGCCGAGCTGCCCCAGGAGCGCAGCAAGTCGCTCCTGCGCATGATGGAGAAAGAGGAAGCGGCCGATGTCAGGAAGCTCCTTACCTACCCGGATGATACGGCCGGCGGGATCATGACCACCGAATATACGACTGTTTCGGCCGCTCGGACCGCGGCGCAGGCCATGAAGGCCATACGCCAGGCAGCCTCGGAGGCGGAGACAATTTTCTACGTATATGTGACCGACCGGAAGGGCCACCTGGATGGGGTGTTCTCCCTCAAGGAGCTCGTTCTTGCCGAGCCAAAGACCGCGGTCTCCGCGTTCATGCACTCACGCGTGATGAGCGTCAATCTTCGGGATTCCCAGGACCTGGTGGCCCAGGTAGTGAGCAAGTACAACCTGCTTGCCGTCCCTGTCGTGGATGATGAAGGGAGGCTGCAGGGCATCGTGACGGCCGACGATGCGCTGGACAAGATCATCCCGACCGCGTGGAAGAAACGCCTCCCGCGCCTGTACCACTGATGCCTGTCTGACATGAAGTACAGGCGTCGATTCCGGCCGCTTGCGACACGCCTCGCTCTCCTTTTTTCCGTCCTGGGACCCGGAATAATCACGGCGAACGTGGACAACGACGCGGGGGGGATCACCACCTATTCGGTGGCCGGCGCCCACTATGGGTACACGACCTTGTGGATCATGCCGCTGCTCGCCGTCGCGCTCATCATGGTGCAGGAAATGAGCGCCCGGCTCGGCGTCGTGACGGGCAAGGGCCTGGCGGACCTGATCCGCGAACGCCTGGGAGTGCGAGTCACGGCCCTGGCAGTGGCGGTTCTGCTCCTCGCCAACCTGGCAAACACGGTGAGCGAGTTCGCGGGCGTGGCAGCCAGTATGGAAATCTTCGGTGTGGGCAAGTATCTCTCGGTTCCGATTGCCGCGGCGCTGGTATGGCTATTGATCGTCAGAGGCAACTATCGTGTCGTGGAGCGCATATTCCTTGCGGCCAGCGCGATCTACCTTGCCTATGTGGCGGCGGGGATCCTGGAGCGGCCGAACTGGGCACTGATCGGGGGATCGCTCGTAACGCCCCAGTTCGCATGGGACAAGGGCTACATCGGCATCCTCATCACCATCATCGGCACCACGATTGCCCCGTGGATGCAGTTCTATCAACAGTCCGCGATTGCCGACAAGGGTTTGAAGCCGTCCGACTACGCCTACGAGCGTCTCGACGTGGTCCTCGGCTCACTGTTTGCCATCGGTGTGGCCGTCTTCATCACCCTTTCCTGCGCCGCGACGCTCCACGCGGCAGGCGTGCGCATCGAGACCGCGCAGGACGCGGCGCTCGCCCTTCGCTCCCTTGCCGGTCGATACGCCTCGACCTTGTTCGCCGTCGGCCTTCTGAACGCATCCCTGTTCTCCGCCGCCATCCTGCCGCTTTCGACGGCGTACGTCGTGTGCGAGGCGTTCGGCTGGGAGCTGGGGGTGAGCAGGAAGATCCGCGAGGCGCCCGTCTTCTTCGGAATCTACACCGCGTTCATCGTGATCGGAGCCGGCATCATCCTCCTGCCCGTCCGCTCGCTGGTGCAGGCGATGATCGTCAGCCAGACGCTGAATGGCGTCCTGCTCCCGTTCATCCTGGTGATCATGCTCATACTGGTGAATGACAAGGGGCTGCTCGGAGAAAAGTTCGTCAATCGCAGGGTCATGAACGCCGTCTCGATCGTGGTGATCGCGGCGATCATCCTGCTCACCCTGCTGCTGGTGATCACCTCGATCATATAAAGTGCGCCCGAAGGGCGCTATCCGCGCGCGAGGTTGACGGCAAAAGGCGTGTCATGACAGTGAAAGACGGCAGGGGCGCGCCCGAAGAGCGGTGCTCCTAGATCGACACGGCCAGCCGCTTTCCTTCCTCGAAGGCGCCCACGTTCATGTCCTTGAACCTGGGTTTCACGCACTGGGAGATTGCCTCTTCCCAGCACTCCGTGGGGAGATCGAGCGCCGCGGACATGGCGCCCAGGAGTATCACGTTGGCCACCCGGGTGTCGCAGAGCCTTTCTGCAATGCCGACCGCATCGATATAGGCGAGGCGGCGGAAGGTCTTTCGGAGCCTGTCTTCCGCGTCGGCCGGGTACTTCGCCTGGCCTGAAGAGACAGTGACGGGAATGATCGCCTGGCTGGATACCACGGCGATTCCGTCGGATGCGAGAAAGCTCGCGAATCGAAGCGCCTCGATCCGTTCCAGGGAGGCGAGCACGTCCGCCGTTCCCTCCGGCACCAGCGGGCTGTAGACCTTTTCTCCGAATCTGATCTGTGCGACCACGGAGCCGCCTCTCTGGGCCATACCGTGCACTTCATTGGTCTTCACGTCGAATCCCATGATGAGGGCGGCGCGGGCCGCGATCTGGGTGGCAAGGAGAATGCCCTGCCCGCCGACGCCGACCATCACGATGCTCGTGGTCTTACTCATGGCACGCCCCTGCGGCGGCAATCGCGATTGCCCCTTCCTTGCAGACCTGCTCGCACAGAGTGCATCCGCCGCACAGGAGCTCGTTCACGCGGATTTCATCGTTCACCCATTCGATTGCAGGGCACCCAAGCCGCAGGCATGCCTTGCACTTCTTGCACAACTCCTGGTCCACGCGGCGCGCTCCCCCCACGGATTTCTTTGTGTACAGGGGGCACGGAGAACGTGCGACGATAAGCCAGGGCTCGTCGGATTCCAGCGCCGTGCGGATGGTTTCCGTGGTCGGCGCCAGGTCGTACGGGTCCACGGTCGCGATGTTCTTGATCCCGCAGGCCCTGCCGAAATCCTCCACGGTGGCCGTGACGGTGTCTTCCCCCAGGAGCGTGCGCCCCGTGCCCGGGTGCTCCTGATGGCCGGTCATGGCGGTGATGCGGTTGTCCACCACGATAATCGTCGACGCCCCCTTGTTGTAGGCGATGTCGAGAAGCCCCGTGATGCCCGAGTGAAAGAAGGTGGAATCCCCCACGATGCCGACGACGCGCGGAAGGACGCGCGATTTGTCCGCCCGCTTCTCGTCCGCTTTCTGCATGCCGTGCGCCATGGAGATCCCACCGCCCATGCAGAGGATCGTGTCGATGCGCTTCAGCGGCGGAAACACGCCCAGCGAATAGCAGCCGATGTCCCCGGTGACCACCACGTCGAATTTGCCCAGCGCGGAGAAGATGCCCCGATGGGGGCACGCAGGGCAGAGAACGGGCGGCCGGGCAGGAAGGTCCGCATCGATCTTGAAGGACGCTTTGGGCGCGCTTTTTCCCAGGGCTGCCGCGAGTCGGTCCGAGGAGAGCTCGCCGATTCCCGGAACCAGGCTCCTTCCCTCGCAGGCAATCCCGAGGGAACGCACGTGCTCCTCCAGGATGGGATCCAGCTCCTCGACGATGATCAGTCTCCGCACGCCCGCGGCAAACGTCGTGATCAGCTCGTCGGGGAAAGGCCAGACCCATCCGATCTTCAGCACCGATGCCTCAGGAGCAAGCTCCCGCACGTATTGATAGGCGATGCCTTCGGCGATGATCCCCAGGGAACGATCCCCCCACTCGATCCTGTTTGCCGCAGAAGTGTTTGCCGCCGCGGCCAGCGCGGCGAGTCGTTCTTCCAGCCGCGCCCGCATCGGGCGGCCGTACAACGGGATGGGTACGAATCGCTGAGGGTTCTTCTGGAATCCCTGCAGAGGAGCTGTCTGCCTGCGCTCACCCAGGGTGACCGCCCCGCTGGAATGGCTGACCCGGGTGGTGGACCGCAGAAGGACGGGAGTGGTGTGTGTCTCTGAAATCTCCAGGGCGAGCGCGAGAAAATCCTTGGCCTCCTGGGAATCCGAAGGCTCGAGGATGGGGACCTTTGCCGAACCGCGCGTAGTGCCGCGTGTCCTGCTCATTCTGTGAAGAGTGCATCCCCGGGTCGTCGGCCACGCAGACGGCAAGCCCGCCGACCGTGCCGATATAGGCCAGGGTCATCAGTGGATCCGCAGCCACGTTCAGCCCCACGTGCTTCATGGTGACGATGGCCCGGGCGCCGGTGAGGCACGCGCCCGCCGCCACTTCCAGGGCAACCTTCTCGTTCGGAGACCACTCGCAGTAGATGTCCGCCCCGTAAGCACGGGCGGATTCGAGGATTTCGGTGGAAGGAGTGCCCGGATAGCCCGTGGCGACCGTGACGCCCGCTTCCCAGGCGCCGCGCGCGATGGCCTCATTGCCGGAGAGCAGGGCGCGGGAGGGTTTGGTGTGGCTCATGACAGCCACTTTTCTACTCCCCGGGGACTCCTGCTGTCAACGCCGCGCTACGCGCAGGACCAGTCGATGTATTCCCGGGAAAGGGAGGAGAGGGAGTCGAGGTGGGAATACAAGGGATATTCGAGCCTGACCTTGTACTCCATCATTGACTGTTCGTACGCGTTGCGTCCGCTCAGGCAGTCGTCCACGAAGGAGCGCATCTCGATCAGCTTGCGCGACAGGGAGCGCATAGCGTATTCGCGCTCGATCCGCGCGCGCGGGTCCGCCGCCCTGGATCTTCGCGATCTTGTCGATGATCGACTTGAGCTCTGATTCGTCGCATTTCATGCGCGTCTTCCAGTCCATGGCTTCATGCCTCTCGGGAGTTCCCCTCATGGTGATTATCGGTAGGACGGGTCTTAATCCTGAAGATCCCCGTCCGGGTTGCTACACTCAAAGGAGGGAATCTGGTATATTGCAGACTTCCACATTCTACGTGCAAGGGAGTGAACATGAAGAAGATCCTCGTTGTCGTTTTCGCCATCATGCTGCTCGCGTCCACCTCGGGGGCCTTTGCCGCCAGGGGGACTGGATGGGCCGTCGGTGGCGAGGGCTCGCTGTACCTCGCAGGGAACGGCGGTCTGCCCGACCAGTGCGATGTTCCTGTTGCACATCCCCAAGATCCCGCTGATGTTCGGCGTCGGAATAAACAGCCCGTTCTCGATCGGACTCACGGCGGATTACTGGTTCGCGCACGGCAACCTCGTGAGCTTCCTGGACTATTACGTCGGACTCGGGGCCTATGCCCAGATATTCACGGATCCCTCCAACGTCGAACTCGGAGGCAGGGTCCCGTTCGGTCTGCAGGTCTGGCCGGTCGGGCAGACCCTCGAAGTCTTCCTCGAGATAGCCCCCGCTTTCGGGGTCTCGGTGTCGCCCACGCAGTTCGCGTGGCATCTCCAGGGGGCTGTCGGCCTCAGGTTCTGGTTCTAAGAACATGCGGGGGCCTCTCAGAGGCCCCCGTGCCATATCCACGAGCCGCCGGGCAATGCCGTGAAGGTCGGAATCCTCGAGTTCCGCGACAACGATTTTATTCGCAGCGTGGTTGCGGGCCTGGGCGAGGTTCAGACCGAATTCATACGCGCCGGCCAGGTTCCCCACCCTTCTCCGTCACCCTTTCGCGTCATTGTGGACAGGGTGAGCTTCTCCGATCCGTTCCTGCGGCAGCTCGTGCGCTACTGGTCGCTCGGCGGCGCCTACGTGCTGAACAACCCTTTTTTCACGCAGATCTTCGACAAGCTCTCCGAGCTGCTCGTCTACGACAGGCTGTCCATCCGGCACGCCCGCACGGTGCTTCTCCCGAGAGTGAACCGGATCGAGAACGTGACGGAAATCGTCACGCAGCCGGACTGGGGCGCGCTCGAGGGGCAGGTCGGCTTCCCCTGCATCCTCAAACCGGTGGACGGATATGCCTGGCAGGATGTGTTCAGAGTCGAAAACCCGACCGCGCTGCGCAGCCTGTACGAAAGCTTCAAGGACACACGCACTCTCATCGTGCAGGAGCTGGTGAGGTATGAGTCGTACTACCGCGCCTTTTGCGTGGGGACCAGGGACGTGTACCTCGTGAAGTGGACCCCGCAGCCTTTTGACATGGGGGAGTACGCAGTACCGGGTCCGGACGCGCAGAACGGACTGAGGGAGATCATCACCGAGAAGACCGTGGCATTGAACGCGGCGCTCGGGCTGGACTTCAACACGGTGGAGTGGTGCGTGACGCCGGAAGGGACACCGGTCGTCATCGATTCCTACAATGACGTGCCGGATGTGCGTCGGGAAAAGCTGCCGCCCGCCTGCTACGACTGGGTGGTGGATCGTTTCTGCGCCTGCATACGCTCGAAGCTGGCGTCCGGAGAACGGAACTCTATGGGAGGCTACCTCTCCGGTTCAGATACCGGCACGCTTCCTGGCTGAGGCGACAATCGCTCCTATCAATTCCTGAAAGCTGATCCCCACCATGGTGCAGATGATGGGAAGGTCAGAGTGCTGGGGGTGAAGGCCCGCAAGGGGGTTCACCTCGATGAAGCTCGGTTTCCCCTGGGCATCCATCCGTATATCGATTCTTCCCGCGTCCCGGGCGCCCAGTGCCTTCCACGCGCTCAGCGCGAGATGCGCGCACGCCTCAGCGTCGGGACCTTTGGCGAGCTCGTACCGGACCCTGTCGTCACAGTATTCCTTGTTCATGTACGTGTAGGCATTCGCGTCTGCCGTCGACAACGGGATTATCTCCATTGTCCCGGCAACACGCGCGTCCGCGCCCGAGCCGATGATGCCGGACGTGAACTCTCTTCCGGGCAGGTACTCCTCCACGAGCACCGGCTGGTGGTAGGCGTCCAGCAGTGACTCGCAGATCTTTCGAAGCTCGTTCCGGCCGCGGATGCGGGAATCAGCGGTGATTCCCTTCCCCGTTCCCTCCCCGATCGGCTTTGCGAACAAGGGGTAGCGCAGCTTTACCTTGTCGATATCCCCGGACGATTCCACCACGGCAAAGTCGGGCGTCGGCACTCCCGCATCACGCACGACGCGCTTGGTGAGCCCTTTGTGCAGCGAAACGGCGAGCACGACGGGGTCTGAGAAAGTGTAAGGTATCCGGTGCGCGTCCAGCAGGGCGGGAACGAGCGCCTCGCGGCCCAGCCCGTACATGCCTTCGCAGAAGTTGAAGACGAGGTCCCAGCGCTTTCCGGCGCTCAACGCGGCCATCAGACCGCGGTAGTTGCCTATCCGGTCCGTGTGGAGACCTTCGCGGCGCAGCGCCGCTTCCACGGCAGCGACTGTCTCCTCACGGTCGAACTCCGCTGTTTCGAGCTCCGAATAACCCTCACGGAGCCACTCGGAACGGAGATCATAGGTCAGGCCAACCGTCACCTCTCACCCCTGTCCTGCACGAGTTTTCCGCGGCAGTATAGAATTTCAGACCGGGCAGAGACAAGAACCTCGCCATGAATCCGGTGACCCGGATGCCGGCCGGGTTACCGGGTGAATCGTCCGCAACCCTGTTTGCAGCAGCGGCTCCCGCGTTGTAGAGTAGGTATCACATTGAGGAGACGGACATGAGCATCCACATCGGCGCAAAGCCCGGGGAGATCGGCGAGGTCGTCCTTCTTCCCGGCGACCCCCTGCGCGCGGAGTTCGTGGCGCAGACATATCTGAAAGAGGCGGTGTGCTACAGCAGGGTACGGGGCATGCTGGGCTACACGGGTCTGTACAACGGCGTGAAGGTGTCGGTGCAGGGAACAGGGATGGGGATTCCCTCGATCTCGATCTATGTCCACGAGCTCATCGTCGACTACGGGGCGCGGCGTCTCCTGCGCATCGGAACCTGCGGGACCCTGCGCGAGGACATGGCACTCGGTGACGTGATCCTCGCCCAGGCCGCCAGCACGGATTCCTCGGTCAACAAGCTCCGGTTCAATGGCTGCGACTTCGCCCCGGCGGCTTCCTTCGGTCTTCTGGTGAAAGCGCACGAGTATGCCCGCCAGAAGGGAATCCGCGCCCATGTCGGAAGCGTGCTGACCAGCGATACCTTCTACGGGGACGACCCCGACTTCTGGAAGCTCTGGGCGCGCTACGGGATTGTCGCCGCGGAAATGGAGACTACCGCCCTGTACACCATCGCGGCCGCGCACGGCGTGGAGGCGCTTTCGGTTCTCACGGTGAGCGACAGCCTCGTGACCGGCCAGTCCGCCACGACGGAGCAGAGGCAGAAGGGCTACACGGCAATGATGGAGATCGCCCTGGGCGCGGGCACCGCCCGCTAGCGCGACACGCTTCCTGATTCGGTGAGCTTCCGGATCAGGCCTGCGAGCAGCTCGGCCCCGAACACGTAGGCGGACTGCTCGTCGGTGACCTTGAAGCCGGACTGGTGCAGCAGGCCATTCGTCCCCGGCAGCCCCACGATAATCGAGGGAACAAGCCGGGAAACGTCGCCCATGTCGCTGGATGCCGCCGAAAACCTGTCCTCGATGAAGTCGATCCCCTTCTCACCTGCGCTCTTCCGCAGGGCTTCGTGAAGACCGCTATCGACGTGAAACGGGGCGTATCCGCGGACACGCTCCGTCACCACGCCGATTCCAAGGGCGGTCGCGCACCCCGCGGCCGCCGCGGACAGGCGTCGGACAGTCTCCTCGACTGTTTCCACGTCCACGCCACGCGCGTACGTCTCCACGAATGCGGCATCCGGTATCAGATTGACGGCCTGGTCGGGATTGAGACTGAGAATCGGATGGATGCGGATGTGCTTTTCCTCGTCGAAGCCTTCCCGCAGGAAGGCGCAGGCCTGCAGAAAAAGGCTGGCCGCGTTCTGCGCGTTTCTGCCCAGGTGCGGAGTGGCTCCCGCGTGAGCGCTCTTCCCCCGAAAGGCGAAGCGGAGCACGTCGAAACCGTTCATCGAGACGACGCTGCTCACCGACCGGGGGCTCGGGAGCGGCGCGGAGTGCGTCGCAACCACATGGCGGAAACCGGAGAAGATGCCGCGCTCGATCAGCTCCTGCTTCCCGCTCAGCCAGCGTACCGATCCCGCGCGGCGCAGCTCCTCCCTTCGGGCGAGCTCCACGTATTCTTCAGCCGGCGTGGCGATGAAAGCGGCGTGTTCCAGCGAGCCCGGTGATTGCGTCAAGAGAAGGCACGCCGCCCCGTACATCACCGTCATCTGCTGGTGATGACCGCAGAGATGGGCGTATGAGGAGCTCCCGGACGGAAGCGCATCCATATCCGCCACGACGGCAAGAGTCTTCCCCTCGAGCCGACCGTCCATCGTGGCGACAAACCCGGGCATGCCGGGAAACTCCTTCAGTGTGAATCCGCTTCGATGGAACCTGTCTGCCAGCAGCTCGTGGGTCTGCCGCTCGAAGAAGCCCCCCTCTGCCGAGCGCTCCAGCTCCCTGCCCAGGGAAATGAGGGCATCGTTGGTGGCGTTCACATTCCGACCTTAGCCTTTTACCCCCGCTTGGTACAGTGTATTCTTGTCGCCATGAGCGCAAAAAAGGTTCTCATCGACACCGATTGCGGGGTCGACGATGCCGTTGCCATCATGATTGCACTGGCGAGCCCTGAGCTGGACGTGGTCGGCATCACGACGGTGTCGGGCAATGTTCCCCTCGCCCGCGTGATGGACAATGTCACGCGTCTGCTCAGCTTCCTGGACAGGACGGAGATCCCGGTCTTCCGCGGCGCCTCGGAGGCCCTCGTGGAGAAGACGCATCGGGCAGAGGGTGTCCATGGCGCAAACGGCCTGGGCGGGGTCGAGCTGCCCCCGTCCCGCATTGTCGAGGACCCGGAGCGTGCGCCGGCGGGCATCTACCGCCTGGCCCGGCAGAATCCCGGCCTTACCCTGCTTACACTCGGGCCGCTCTCGAATATCGCCATGGCGGTGAACCTGTATCCCGAGCTCAAGGACCTGGTGGGGGGAATCGTCGCAATGGGAGGAGCCATCGAGACGGGAAATGTCACCCGTTTCGCCGAGTTCAACTTCTTCGCCGACCCGGAATCGGTGCAGTACGTCATCGATACCGGCATCCCGCTCACCATTGTGACGTGGGACGCGACGCTTTCCGTCATCCACACCCGGGAGGACCTGGCCGGCATGGGCTTCCATACGAGCGCTTCCGGGAGGTTGTTCCTCGATCTGTGGAAAGTCCCCTTTGCCTACGTCTCGAAGGTTTTCGGCGTCAGGGGCATCTTCATGCCCGATCCCCTGACCGCCGCGTATCTGGTGGATCCCGGCATCGCCCGGAAGGTCATCACGAGCGGCCTGCGCATGGAGCTCAACCAGGGCACGCTGCGCGGCGCGAGTATCCGCTGGGAGGATCGGCGGGTCGCGATTGTGCTCGAATTTGACAAGTCGCGATTCGATGCGATACTCTCCAGAATAATCGCTCTCAAGTGAGAGAGCCTTAAACAGGAGGTCCCGGATGCAGAAGAAATGGATTGTGCTGCTTATTGCACTGGTGCTCATTGTGAGCGCCGCGTCGCTCTTTGCAGCCCCGAAGCTGAAGGTAGTCCTGTACGTGAACGGCACACTCGGGGACAAGTCATTCTTCGACTCGGCCAACAGCGGCGTGCAGCGGGCGGTGAAGGAGCTGGGCGTCACAGCCAAGACCATCGAGGGCGGATACGACCCGGCCCGATGGGAGCCCGACATCGCCCAGCTTTCGGAGGGCGACTGGGACATCATCATCGCCGGCACCTGGCAGCTGCAGGAGATCCTTGAAAAGCTGGCGCCGAAGAACCCGAATAAAAAGTACATCACGTACGACACCACCGTGACCTACAGCAAGGGCGGTCTCGACAACGTCTACTCCATCCTCTACAAGCAGAACGAGGGGTCTTTCCTGGTGGGCGCGCTTGCCGCCATCGTCACCAAGTCGAAGATGTCACTGGCCAACCCCCAGAAGGTGATCGGGTTCCTCGGCGGCATGGACATCCCCGTCATCAACGACTTCAAGGTGGGATACGAGCAGGGGGCCAAGTACATCGACAAGGACGTGAACGTGCTGGTCTCGTACGTCGGCAACTTCGCCGACTCGGCCAAGGGCAAGGAGCTGATGCTGGCGCAGTACGACCAGGGCGCGGACATCGGCTTCAACGTGGCCGGCCAGGCGGGCCTCGGCCTTCTGGATGCGGCCAAGGACAAGAAGCGCTACGCCATCGGCGTCGATTCCGACCAGTACCTCCTGCACAAGGACAGCGATCCCGAGAAGGCGTCTTACATCGCGACCTCGATGCTGAAGAACGTGGGCTGGTCGCTCTTCCGGGCAATCAAGGGCACCATGGACGGGACCATCAAGTACGGCGCGGCTGAAGCCCTGGGCATCAAGGAGGGCGGCGTCGGTGTAGCGGAAAACGAGAACTACACCAAGCTGGTGAGCCCTGCCGTGCGCAACCAGATCAAGGACCTCGAGAAGAAGATCCTCTCCGGCCAGATCAAGGTCGACACGGCCTTCGGCAAGTAGGACGAACAAGGGCGGCGCCCGGCAGCCGGGACCGCCCCCTTTTTTTCCGCACGACTGCGGGCACGAAACGGACACCACTCATGGAAACGATCCTTGAGGCGCGCGAACATCCTCATGATCTACGAAGACGGCGTGGTGGCCAACCGCGATGTCGGCCTCGCCGTCGAGACGAACTCGATTCACGCCGTGGTCGGGGAGAACGGGGCCGGCAAGTCCACCCTGATGAAGATCCTCTTCGGCATCCGCCAGCCCCAGCAGGGGGAAATCCTCTACAAGGGCCGCAGGGTGCAGATCAGGAGCTCCCACGACGCCATCCGCCTGGGCATCGGCATGGTGCATCAGCACCTGATGCTGGCCCCGGACCTGACGGTGGCGGAAAACATGGTGCTGGGAATCGAGCCCGTGAGCGCGAGGGTGTTCCTGGATACCCGAAAGGCGCAGGCCATCACGGAGAGAGTGTCGAAGGAGTTCGGCATGGACGTCCCCGCCGACCGGAAGATCAAGGATCTGCCGATCGGCGTGCGCCAGCGCGTGGAAATCCTCAAGGCCCTGTACCGCAATGCGGAGCTGCTGATCCTCGACGAGCCGACGTCCGTGCTGACCCCGCAGGAGGCGGAAGGTCTGTTCAAAACCCTGCTCGACCTCAAGGCGCACGGCAAGACAATCATCTTCATCTCGCACAAGCTGAAGGAGGTCAAGCGGATCGCCGACAGGGTCACGGTGATGCGCGATGCGCGGGTCATCACGACACGCGAGGCCGCCGGGATCAGCGAGCATGAAATCGCCTACCTGATGGTCGGCCGGGAGATCAGCTTCGAGCGCATTCCGGCGCCGCAGGCCATTGGACGGCCTCTCCTCAGCGCCCGCGGCCTCTCTTTCGTGAACGATGAGAATGTCCGTGTCCTGAAAAACGTGTCTTTCGACGTGCGCGCCGGGGAGATCCTGGGGCTGGCCGGAGTCGAGGGGAACGGGCAGACCGAGCTCGTGCGCATCCTCACCGGACTCCTTCCCGCGTCGGCGGGGCAGGTCAGCATCCGGGGCGAGCCGGCGGCCGGTCTCTCTCCCCGCGGCCATCCGGGAGAAAGGCACCGCGCACATCCCCGAAGACCGGATGGAGGACGGGGCGGCCGGCGGAAGCGAGCCTGCAGGAAAACATCATCGTGGACCGCTACTACAAGAAGAGTTTCTCGCGGCGCTTTCGCCTGCTGTGGAAGTCGATCTCGCAGCACAGCCGGGAGCTGATCGGGCGCTTCAACATCCTCGCGCTTTCGCCCCGCGCGGCGGTGAACTCGCTTTCCGGCGGGAACATCCAGAAGGTGGTCGTGGCCCGGGAGCTCTCGAGCGATCCGGAGGTCGTCATCGCCTCGCAGCCCACCCGCGGCATCGACGTAGGCTCGGAGGAGATGGTGCACAACCTGTTGAGGGAGGCACGCGACAACGGCAAGGCCGTATTCCTGACCTCCGCGGACCTGGACGAGATCCTGAAGCTCTCCAACCGAATCCTTGTCATCTACAACGGGGAGCTGGTGGCGCACTTCGAGGACGTCACGGGCATCAGCGCGAAAGACCTGGGCCCGTACATGCTGGGCGTGCAGAGGGAGGAGGCCGTGAGTGGAGAAGTTCGTCCTTAGATACTTCAACCTGATCAGGACGATCATCGCCATTCTGATCGGGCTCGTGATCAGCGTGGTCCTGATCTACGTGGTGAGCAAGGACCCGGGCTTCTCGCTGAAGCAGTTCCTCCTGGGGCCGTTCCTCTCCCGGGGCCGCTTCTCCAACATGATCGAGACGACCTCGCCCATCCTTTTCTGCGGCCTCGCCATCGCCGTGGCCTTCCAGGCCCGGCAGTTCAACGTCGGCGCCGAAGGCTCGCTGTTCCTGGGGGCAGCCGTGGGCACCGCCTTCGCCGTTTCGACCCACCTGCCGATCTTTCTGCACATCCCTCTCGTGCTGCTGGTCGCCGCCGCGGTGGGAGCGGCGTGGAACTACATCCCCGGGCTCCTGAAGGCGAAGTGGAATGCGAGCGAGCTGGTCTCCTCCCTGATGATGAACTACGTGGCCTACTTCCTCGGCCTGTACCTGATCAATTTCCACTTCCGCGACAAGGCCGCCGGCTACCTCGTCTCCCTCCAGCTTCCCCAGACTGCCTGGCTCCAGCAGTTCGTCCCGAACACGCGCATGCACTGGGGGATCGTGCTCTCCCTGGTTTTTGCCGTGCTTGTCTACCTGTTTCTCTACCATTCGACAACGGGCTACGAAGTGCGCATGACCGGCTTCAACGAGAAGTTCGCCCGGTTCGGCGGCATCAAGGTGGCGCGGGTCGTGATCCTGAGCCAGGTCATCCTCGGGCTCATCGCCGGTATCGGCGGCATGACGGAGGTGATGGGGATCCATCACCGGTTCAACTGGCAATCGTCCCCCGGCTACGGCTGGGACGGGGTGATCGTGGCGATCATCGGCCGCAATCACCCCCTCCTCATCATCGCGGCGTCCTTCTTCCTCTCCTACATGCGGGTGGGAGGGCAGGTGCTGACGCTGATGAGCGACGTCCCCGCCGAGATGGTCACCGTGATACAGTCCGTCATCATCCTCCTGATCACGGCCGAAGCGTTCCTCAGCCGATGGCGCTACGGCATCACGGTGCGCGAGGCGGCGCACAAGGAGGCCGCCCGATGAACCCGCTGCTGAAATCCATCCTTTCACCCGAGTTCGGCTTCGCGATCCTGCGCGTCATGACGCCTCTCCTGTACCCGGCCCTCGGTGTCGCCATCTCGTCACTCTCCGGTGCGATCAACATCGCGCTGGAAGGGATCATGATCGTGGCCGCATGCGCGGGGGTGCTCGTCAGCGCCTTCACGCACAGCCTGATCCTGTCCCTGGCCGCCGGTCTTGCAGCGGGCATCGCGCTCGCCGCCCTGCTGGGCTATTTCCACCTGAAGCTGAAAGCGGACATCATCCTGGCAGCCATCGCGCTGAACATGTTCGCCGCCGGCATTTCCATCGTCTTCCTGTTCCTCTTCACGGGAGACAAGGGCAGTACCAGCTCGCTGAAGAGCCAGCTTTTCCCGGCCGTGCAGATACCGCTCCTGAACGGCATCCCGGTGCTCGGTCCCATTCTCAGCGGCCACAACATTCTGACGTATGGAGCCATCGCCTCCGTCGTCCTGTACTGGTTGATCACGTTCAAGACGCCGCTGGGCCTGCGCATCCGGGCCGTGGGACAGAATCCTGACGCGGCCCAGTCGGTGGGGATCGACGTCAACCGCACCCGCATGTACGCGCTGCTCCTGTCGGGCTTCTTCGGCGCCCTGGGCGGGCTGTACCTGTGCATGGGGTACGTGTCCTGGTTCGCCCGGGATATCACGGCCGGCCGCGGGTTTATCGCCATCGCAGCCGCGACCCTCGGCGGCAACCTGCCGCTGGGGACCTTCCTCTCCTCTCTCCTCTTCGGAGCGGTCAATGCGCTGGCCAACTATCTGGCTCCCCTGAAGGTCCCTTCCGAGTTCATCCAGATGATCCCCTACCTCGCCACGGCGGTTGCACTTGCGATCTATGCTGCCCAGGCAATGCGGAAGCGCAGGGGAACAATCAGGGAGCGCGGGCGGGGAGGAGCGTCATGAAGCGGATCCTGATCGACTGTGATCCCGGCCACGACGACATGATGGCCATCATGCTCGCATGCGCCTCGGCCGAGCTCGAGCTGACCGGGGTGACCACGGTCGCGGGAAACCAGACCGGCGAGAAGACCTACAAAAACGCGCTGCGTACCCTGACCTTGATCGGCCGCAGGGACGTCCCGGTGGCCAGGGGGGCGGACAAGCCCCTCCTCCGAGCGCCCACCGTGGCGCCGGAGATCCACGGAGTTTCCGGATTGGACGGCGCCGATCTGCCGGAGCCCGGTTTCCAGGGCGTTGCGGAAAGCGCAGCGACCTTCATTATCCGCACCGTCATGGGCTCGCGCGATCCGCTCACCCTCGTGCCCACGGGGCCGCTCACCAATGTGGCGCTCGCCCTTCTCGAGGAGCCGAGGCTGGCCGGGAAGCTCGAACGCATCGTGCTCATGGGAGGGGCTGTCGCCGACTCCAACATCAGCCCGGCCGCCGAATTCAACATTTACGTCGATCCCGAGGCCGCGAAAATCGTCTTCGGCTCCGGGATTCCTCTCGTCATGGTCGGCCTCGACGTGACGAACAAGGCCCTGCTGAGCTTCGCCGACATCGACGAGATGGCCTCGTGGAAGGGACGGGTGTCCCGCGTGGTTGCCCCCCTGCTGCGATTCTTCGCCCAGGCCAACCGCGACATCTTCGGATTCGCCGGCGCTCCCCTGCACGACGCGCTCGCCGTCGCGCACCTCCTG
Source organism: uncultured Spirochaetota bacterium (assembly GCA_963734545.1). GTDB lineage: Bacteria > Spirochaetota > Spirochaetia > SZUA-6 > Fen-1364 > Fen-1364. The sequence continues at coordinate 838,148 of CAVTHO010000007.1, forward strand.
CGTCCCGAAGTGATCAGGACCCGCAGGATGAACGTCGAGATCGAAACGACCGGTGAGCTCACGCGCGGGCGCACCGTGGCGGACGTCTATGGCATCAGCGGCCGCGCTCCCAACGCGGAAGTAGCGCTGGAAGTGAACCTGCCGCTGTTCAAGGAGATGCTCTTCGCGGCCATCCGCAAGCTGGACGCCGCCTCCTCATGATCATCCGCAATACGACAATCCTCGATTTCCTGACCCTGTCCCGAAGGGCCGGCGTGGATGTGCTCGTGCGGGAAAACAGGATCCGGCGCATCGCACCGGGCCTCGCCGACACAGCCGACGCAGCCGGGGAATCGATCGACGGCACCGGAATGTACCTCATCCCCGGCCTCGTCAATACGCACTGCCACGCTGCCATGACGCTGCTGCGAGGGGCTGCGGAAGACTGCCTCGTCGAGGACTGGTTCAACACGCATGTCTGGATGTACGAACGCCGTCTCTCGCCCGAGGATGTCTATTGGGGAACTCTGCTCGCCGCGGCTGAAATGCTCCTCTCCGGCGTGACCTGCGTGGCCGATCACTACTTCCACATGGACCAGGCGTTTCGCGCATGCGAGGAGAGCGGAATCCGCGCCGATCTGGCCTGGGCCGTATTCGGCACCGGGGACGGATGGGAGAGACAGTTCGCGGAGGCGATGGATTTTACGACCGGACACCGCGGCAGGAATCCGCGGATTGCCGTGTCACTGGGACCGCACTCGCCCTACATCTGCCCGGAGAGCTTCCTGCGCTCCGTGGCCGACAAGGCGGAGGAGCTTGGTCTGAAAATGCACATACACGTCTCAGAGGAAAAAGGCCAGGTGGAGCGCAGCATCGCTGAAAGGGGCAGAACCCCTGTCCAGGTGCTCGCCGACTCGGGGGTCCTGCGCCCCGGTACCATTCTTGCCCACGCCTACCATGCCACGGATGCGGACCTCGCCCTGATCCGTGACAAAGGCGCGGGAATCGCCCACTGCGCAAAGACCTACATGAAGTTCGGCGACGTGCGGGACTTCCTGCCCCGCGCTCTCGCCGCGGGTGTGCGCGTGGGCCTCGGCACGGACGGCCCGGCGTCCAACAACACGCTCGGGATCTTCGAGACGGCTCGGCACGCGGCCCTCCTGGCAAAGTCCGCGGCGCACGACGCCCGCGCCGCCCGGATAGGCGAGATTCTGCCGCTGTGTCATGCCGGCGGGGAGGTGCTCGGTCTGACCGGGTACGGCAGGCTGGAGGAAGGGAGCCTGGCTGACCTCGTGCTCCTCGATCCCCGCACGCCCTCCATGATCCCGGAGCACGACGTATTCGCGAACATCCTGTATTCCCTGGGAGAGAGAAACGTTCACACGGTCATCGTTGACGGGAAAACGCTCGTGCGGGAAGGCCGGCTGCTCCATTTCGACATGGAAGAGCTCCGCCGAAGGAGCGCCGCGATCACCTCGAGACTCGTCGCAGGAGCGCCCGGCCAGCCTCTGCAGCGCTACTAGGCTTCGTGCTCCCTCACGTGGCCAGCCGCCAGGCTGCCTCGAGAAGCCCCTCTGACAGCGTGGGATGGATGAAGAGCGACTCGAGCAGATCGTCCACGGTCGCGCCCCTGTCGAGGAGCGGTCCGAATGGGGCTGCCAGCTCGGACGCGCCTTGCCCGCATACCCACAATCCGAGCAGCTTTCGGTCCTCTGCTGCCAGAACGGTCACGAATCCCTCGTGAAGATTCCTTGAAATTCCCCGCCACGTGTCTGCCAGCGCGAAGGTGGACCGGGTGTAGGCAATACCCTGCTGATCGAGATCCCGCGCCTGTGACCCTGCCCCCGCGATCTCGGGAATCGTGAAGAGGGCGCGGGGGAGCGATGGCCACGCTGCCGGCCCCGGCTGCCCGCCGCGGATATTGCGGGCGAGCAGGATCCCCTGCTGGATCGCGGCATGCGCCATCCCGCACAGCCCGTTGATGTCGCCGATGGCGTATACGTGACGGACGGAGGTGCGGAAGCCGCCGTCGACGCCGATCCTGTCCTCGGTGTGCCCGATCCCCGCGCCCGCCAGACCGGCCGGGAAGTTCGGCCGGCGCACACCTGTCACAAGGACCTTCCTGGCGCGCGTCGTGCTTCCGTCGGCAAGCAGCACCGCCGCGCCCCGGCGCTCCGAGCGGACGCCCACGACCTCGGCGGAAAGCCGCATCCGGGTGCCGAGCGCGCGCAGGCGCGCCTCGACGGGCTTCACGAGTTCCCGATCCATCCCCGGCAGAATCTCACCCTTCATCTCGATCAGCTCGACCGTTGTGCCGAGATGGGCGAGCAGGCAGGCGAGCTCGATGCCTTCCACATCCGCTCCGATGATCGCCGCCGTAGGGGGCGCCCCGCGCCAGGCCACGAGGTCAGCATGGCTGGCCACGGCATGACCGTTCAGCGTCACGCCGGCCGGCGCCCACGGCCTGGTCCCTGTCGCGATGACGATGCTTTCAGCCGAGTACGCGGCGCCGCCGGCGAGGATCGTGTGCGCATCGGCGAACTCGCCTTCCCCATGTATCAGCTCCACGCCATGTCTCTCGAGCTCCCGGGCCAGCCGCGTTTCCACTCCGATCATCGCCGCCGACGTTCGCGCGAAGAGGCGTTTCCCGAACGCGCGCGATACCGCGGACGGCCGTGCGGCGCCGACCGGGTTTGTTCCCTGCCGAGATCGCAGCTCGTCGAGCATCATCTTCACCGGGAGGCATCCCCAACGGAAACCCGTGCCTCCCAGCTCCCCTTTCTCGACGACTGCGGTGCGAAAGCCCGCGCGTGCGCACCCGAGGGCAGCGTAGTATCCGGCAGGTCCACAGCCGAGGATCAGAACATCGTAGCTCATTGTTCGGTCGTCTCCGCCCGAATTGTAGAGTCTGTGGAACGGCACTGCAACCGCACGCGACATGGCCGGCATATGCAATAATCCGGGTCGTCCTTCGTCGTCATGGACACGGAGGAAGTAGAAATGAAGGTAGTTGGTGTCATTGCAAGCCCACACGCCGAAGGCAGCGGGGCCGGCCTGGTCAGAAGCGCGCTCGCGGGGGCGCGCGAAGCAGGTGCCACAGTCAGCGAGTTGTTCCTTTCTGATTACCGCATGGAGTTCTGCCGCGACTGCCGCGCATGCATGAAGTCGGGGCGCTGCTGCATCGAGGATGATTTCCACAAGGTGCGAGAGCGTCTCATTGATGCGGATGGCATCATCCTCAGCTCACCCACGTACGGGGCCGCCATGAACGCCAGGATCAAGAACCTCTTTGATCGGCTCGGACAGTATGCCTACCTGACATCGTCCCTCGGAGGGAAGTACGTTGTCGGAATCGCCACTGCCGGCAGCTTCGGCGCAAAGAAGGTTGCCCGCCAGCTTGCGGCGTGCGTGCAGAAAAGCGTGTTCCGTCGCGGCTATGTCTCAGGAATACTGGGTGTTCATCTTCGCGGGAAACATGTCTCGTCCCTCCCGGGGGCGTTGCAGGCTGCATCCACCCTGGGGCGCAGGATTGTGGCCGATTTTCGGGCAAAGCGGACGTTCCCCTTTCAGGACCTTCTGGGAAGGCTTCCCAATGCGCTGATAATGCGGCCAATGATCCGGAAAGGAATCGAGCAGAACAAGGGCGCCATGAGCGGTGTCCACCAGGAGCTCGTGCGTCTGGGGATCCTCTCCGGCGCCTGAAAAGACAGCGTGGTACCGGCCTGCCTGTCAATGGTGCGCGCTTTGCTGTACTCTGCAGGGGCGAGTCCTTGGCGCGTCAGCGGATCCCTCATATATCGTGCACATGCCAATATGTTCGCAGGAGGTTGGAGTGAAGCGACGATTGTTTACCGATGTCAGTATTGTGCCGACAGAAGGTCGGCTTCGAGCGCAATTGGGCACGGCAATGAGCTACTATCATGGCATCATGCTCGAGTCGGGCGATTATCGAAAACTGTGGCAATACAGCCACAGCAACGGTTGGATCCTCAAGGTTGATGACATGCGCAAAGCTCTATTCTACCTGGCGCCATTTGATGAGGGAATTGAAATCAGTCTGACGGTTCGGGACAGCGAGAGGACGAACTTCCTGAAAAGCAAAGAGCTTGAGAAGCTTCACCCTCAATTCGAGGCTGCGACGAAATACTCGGGAGGATATGCTCTTCGATTCGGAATCGAAAGCTCCGAGGAGTGCAAATCAGTAACGCGCTTTCTTTCAAGGCTGATGAAGCTGAGGTCGACTTGACCGCGCGACTTCGTGGGATCACCGCTACAGCAGCCGGTTGAACCACGAGATCGAAAGCACTCCCATCACGAGGAACAGCCCGGCCGCGGCTGCGACGAAGAGCGCGGTGATCTCGGTATTCTCCTTGTCGAGTCCGAGCCGGGTGCCAAGAGATTTGTAGATGCTGAGCAGCTCCTCGGCGCTGCTTGCCTTGAAATACCTGCCCCCCGTGATCATTGCGATCTTCCGAAGTGTCGGCTCGTCGAGGATTGCGTGGAACGTGAACCCGTCGAGGTTGATATCGGCGCCCTCTTTTGTACCTACTCCGACGGTGAACACTCGAATTCCGAGGTTCGCCGCCTTTTCGGCCGCATCCAGGGGATCCGGTCCCTGGTTGCTCTGGCCGTCGCTCAACAGGATGATCGTCGCGCTCGAGTTGCTGCCGGGCGCCACCGGTGGGGGCTCTTGAGCCTGGGGAACAGGCGTGAGGGGCGCATTGGCGGAGTCCGCCTGCTCTCCGGACGGTTTCGGGAAGATCGCGCCCAGCGCGGTGAGCAGGCCGCTGCCTATCGCCGTGTACATCTGCGGGCTCAACCTTTCAATGGCTGCCAGCACGAGTCTCTTGTCCATGGTCGGCGCCTGGACAATGGTCGCCCATCCGGTAAAGGCCACGACGCCGAACCGCATCCCGCGCGGCTGGGCATTCACAAAGGTCGTCGCTGCGTCCTTCACCGCGTCCATGCGGGTCGGCTTGATGTCCCTCGCCCTCATGCTGCCCGACACATCGATGGACAGAATGACGGTGCCCCGCAGCCCCGGCAGCATGATCGGGGCGAACGGCCGGGCCAACGCGACGATCGAGACCGTCACGCCCAGGAGGAACAACAGACCAGGCACGTGCCGGCGAAATCCTGGCCCCCGTCCCCCACCATCCGTCAAATGAACGAGGCCTGCGTAGCGCTGGGTGTGTTTCCGTCGACGCCTCAGGACCCGCACATAGATCGCGATCAGGACAGGTACGAGCGCGAGCAGCCACAGCATCCCCGGCCAGGTGAGCGTCATCTTCGATAAAAATACAGGATCAGCGGGGAGAAGGGCACGAAAAAAAAGCGGGCCCGGAAGGTCGATCAGCGCCTGCGCGTGTAGCGTTCGATGAATCGATAGGGATAGGGAAGCGGAACGGCGCTCGCCGCATCGAGAAGTTCGATTTCTTCTTTTGTCAGCTCCCAACCCACGCTCCCGAGGTTATCGTCGAGCTGTTCCCGCGTGCGCGCGCCGAAGATGGGCACGACCAGGTCCGACCGCCGCAGAAGAAAGTTCAGCGCGACCTGGGAGCAGGTCTTTCCGCGTTTTCTGGCGATCTCCTTGATACAGCCAATGGTGCTCCAGGCAAGATCGCTCTCCCTTTGTGCCGGCTGATCGTCCCACCTTTCCCCCCGGCCCACCCTGCTCTCCTGGTCCGGCGGCCGTCCTTTCTCGTACTTGCCGGCGAGCCACCCGCCCGCGAGCGGGGACCAGGCTAGCAGGGCCAGGCCTTCCTCCCTGCAAACAGGGAGCAGCTCCCATTCCGTGCTCCTGACAAGAAGGCTGTACTCCGCCTGCAAAGAAACCAGGGACGACCAGCCTCGCATTCTCTCCAGCATGACCGCCCTGGTGAGCTGGGAAGCAGTGAAGTTCGAGACACCGAGGTAGCGGACCTTCCCTGATCTCACCAGGTCCTCGAAGACTCGAAGCGTCTCCTCGAGCGGTGTCGACAAGTCGTAGCAGTGCGCCTGGTAAAGATCGATGTAGTCCGTTTGCAGTCTGCGAAGGCTCTCCTCGACAGACTGGAGGATGTGACTGCGCGAGAGGCCCATGTCGTTGGGCCCCTCTCCCGTGGCAAAAAAGACCTTCGTCGCAAGGACGATCTCGTGCCTGTTCTTCCTGGATTTCGACCAGGATCCCAGCATGCGTTCGGAGGTGCCATTGTTGTACGTGCTGGACGAATCGAAAAGCAGGCCGCCTGCCTCAGCGAATCGGTCGGCCATGGCATGGGCCGTGCTCTCGTCGGCGCCCCAGCCGAATGTCTGCGTGCCCATTGCGAGCTCCGAAACAACCAGCCCGCTGCTGCCCAGGAACATGCGCCGCATCGTCTCCCCCTGCCGCCTTACTCGCGCACGAGCAGGGCCCGGGGAAAATCATGATAGTGGAGATCGTCTTTTCCCGTTCCGCTTCGAAAGATCACGAGAAATCGGACAGAACTCTCGGCAACAGGAAAAGGAATCCAGTGCCACGCTCCCCGTTCCATGATGATGGCCTGGCCGGGCCGGACCCTGAGAGCCATGATCCCGGAGAGGCCGCCGTCCACGCTCTCCTGCGGAGGTGCCGCGCAGACTATGGCCTCCCCGCCCAGGGAGACCAGCGCCTCCCGGGTGCGCAGGTGGCGCTCCATGCGGGCCAGTCTCTTCGGCCGCGGCGCGCATTCGATCACGCCTGAGGAACAGGGTGCCTCGAGCCCGATGTCGCTGTTCGTATCGGAATAGACGTAGTCCGCGCCAGGTTCCGGCGGGACCCACTGCTCCGGGGTGAGCATCCAACCGATTCCTTTCAACGCCTCTACCGAAAGATCCACGATCCTGAGGTCCATGGCATGCTCCTTCGACTCGAATCGACGCCAGAGAGCTTGGAGGGACTCGTTGAGTGTTTATCTTCCCCAGTATAGAACGCGCCGGCACCGGGCACAAGGTCGGCCATTGCGCCATCTTTAGGAACTGCCTTCTGAGGCTGTATAATATGCATGTCGGATCGCTGGAGAGCTGAGGTGAGAATCTATGAAACGATCAAGAACTGTCGTGTTGTCGGCGGTTGTCGCGGTTTTGCTGGCCAGCCCGGCTTTTCCCCAAGGCGATGCTGAGGACCTTCCACTGGCTGACCAGCAGGCCTTCCAGACCAAACAGGCAGCCCCACAGGTCGAGAAGGCCGCCCCACCCGAACAAACGGCCCCACAGACCGATCAGACAGTCCCCCAGCCTGAGCAGGCAGCCCTCCCCGACGATCAAGCGGTCTCTCAGCCGGCGCCAGAGGTTCCACAGACTGATTCGAAGGCTCCTCAGATTGAAGCCGATATCCCAAAAGGTAAGGCTCTTTTGTACATCTACTGGCCCGGGCAGATGGCCTCGCAAGACAATGAAATAGGAGATCCTCTGGTCCTTGCGAAGAACGGGCCAATAGGGATCTTGCCTCGAGGTGGCTATTACAGACGCGTTACGGATACAGGGACAACCAAGCTCTGGCTCGTTTCCTTATATGCAAGAGAGCTTCGATTGGAAACCGTTGCCGGCCAGACGTATTATGTCAGAGTTGGCTTCCCCGGCAACTTCCAGAGTATTTGGGGGAGTTTGGGTGGGAGATTCCAGCCCCCGAATATTGAATTCAAATTGGTTCCCCCTGAAACGGCCAGGACTGAAATAGCAGCATGCCAGGAGCTGACCGAATGAAGCCGCCGGGCGCATGCGAGGACCTCCACGGCCATGACGCTCGATGAGGCTCGTGAGAAGTACCGCCCTGCCCGAATGAGGGCAAAAGGGCAAGCTTGATCTGAGGGCCTTAAGGGCGCTGGCTACCCGACCCAAGGTACGTCATGCTTGGTGACAAACGCCATGAGACAACGAGGCGAGCGAATGGCAGAAGTGCACGTCTTCAGTTTGAAAGTTGGGACCGCGCACGGACTGTGGCAGTACAAGCTCAGCGGCACGCATGACAAGGTAATGATGCATGGCGTTCGGAACATCCTCCACAAGACATGCCAATTGCTGGGGCTTGACGACGCTGATCGCTCGGTTGTCTACCTTCTATACTTCTCTGCCGAACCCTTCCAAGGCCACCAAGTCTGCTTGGAGAGGATGGAGGAAGTACGGGACAGGCTCGGCACGGCCTGCTACTACAGGGTCAAACAGTCTAATATCGGCGGCTTCAAGGCAGTAGGACTCTTCCCTGCCATCGTCAACACCAGCTACCTTCGAACTTGGCCAGCGACTATCTACTTCAAGCTCGAAAGATCAATAGCGGGAGGGGTTGTGAACTGAAGCGGTTGCAGAAAAATCAGTCGCAATCACCTGCTTTCACGAGCGTGGTGATCGTTTCTGGGTTCCGGTTGAAGTTGGCAGCAACCATAAGCGGGGTAAATCCGTTTGGGTTCCGAGCGTTGATATTTGCACCTTTGCTTGTTCGCTCCGAGACCCTTGCCATCTTGACGCCACCTTTTCTGTCATGAGGCTGTGGCATTTGTCACGCCAAGAAAAAAAGGCGCAGGTCTCATGGGGGCTTCCCCCTATCCTGAAGGAAACAGGTCTTTCAGCCCTTGAGAGGCGACGTAGAGACTGCCGATGCCGCTCAGCACGTATGCGACCCGCAGCGCTTCCCCGATTTCTTCCTTTGTAGCCCCTGCGTTGATGGCGTTCTGGGCCAAGGACCTCACGCCGTTTGCAGCTCCGTGAGCTGCGTCGTATGCAATCGCGATGAGAAGCTTCATTTTCTTGGGCAACACGCCATCTGCGAAAGCCCAGTCGTCAGCACTTCTCATGTGCTCGACAAGATTGGGGTCAATCTTCATGATTGTATTCAATGGATTTTCTGGCACCTGTGACCTCCTCGCGTGGGATGAGGCCAGTATAGGCGCCCGCAGTCAGTACGTTCAAGAATAAAGCCCTGGGCTGCTTCAGTTTGCGCGGGATTTCACCAAAGAGCGGTTCGCTGGCAACCGGGCCGAAACTCAAGAGCTGCGTCGGCTGCTTTCAGGGCAGCTTCATCACAGCCGCAGCAAGCTCTTCCCGCGAAAACGCCCTGACGGTTGTCGTCCGAACGGTCCCCATCATGCCCAATCCAAGTAAGAAGGTCAGCAAGACTTCATCATTCGGCACTTCGCCAACGGCAATATAGTCGTATTCCCCTGTGGTTAGGTAGAAACCGATCATTTTGCCACCCATCTTCTCCAGATTCTTGATTGAAGCGTCAATGCGGGCAGGCGCATCTTTAATCGTCTTTGCTCCTTGCCCAGTCAGTTTCATCATAACAATGTGAGTCGACATCTTTCATCCCCCTCTCTCTAATCGCTGACAGCAAACCGCCCAATAGGCAATTCTCTTCCCACGGCTGCAACTGTCAAGGCATAGACTGGGTCCCCCACTTCTCATGGACGATTACAGGAAGGTCAACCGAAAGAGAGGCGGAGTTCTTCCTGGCGCGTAAGGAAGGGGCCGTTGCGGGCAGGATCGCGGCAGTACATGAATGGGCGCGGCAAGCGGGGGTGCATCCGGATTATCGGCCTGATGTCGCCCGCAAATCAATAATCTGTAAGAGCGAGCGAGGGGAATCGAACCCCCGACTCCAGCTTGGGAAGCTGGGGTAATGCCATTTTACGACGCTCGCTTGACCGGCCACCACAGGCGGCATTTATCGGCGCCTAATGTACCAGCGCCGCAGCCATCTGTCAAGAAACCAGATCTGTCAAGAAACTAGAATTGAAGCGGTGTTGCCTTCTCCCGCGCCACTTCCTGGTCCAGAACATAGAGCACCAGCTCGCTCCCGTCGGGGACTATGTAGGGAACCGCCAGCGGCCCGCCGGGGTGCTTCATGGAAAAGATTTCCTTTGGCTCGCTGTCAGAGACGATCACGAGCCGTATGTTCACGGCAATCGGCTGGCTGGGAAGGGAGAATTTGAACATGCCGAAGACATTGTCTTTTCCCACGTCCGCAGGGGCGGTCATGTTGAGCTGGGCCACCTGCCCATATGCCATCTGCGCTCCTTTGCCGGGATTCTGGTCGGTGACCGCACCGGACGGGATGCCCTTGGGAGCCTTGCGCACAGTGAAGGCAAAGGGGACATTGTCCCGGGTAAGCTCGGCTATCGCCTCCTGGAAGCTCTTTCCCACGTAGTCACCAATGGCGTAGGTCGACTCCCCTCCCTCCTCCTGGCTGACAACCAGCTCGAGATAGGTGAGACCAGTGATTTTCGTCCCGGGCACGGGGCTTTGCGCGAGCACTTTTCCTGGGGGAGTGCCGTTCTCGTGCCGGTAGAGTATGGGTTCCTTGATGAGCAGGTTCGGGCTGTGGCTGGCGAACAGCGTCTGCAGATGGATCTTGACGTCGTCAAGATTCATGCCGACGTAGTTCTCCACCTTGTCGATGACCGGACCCCTGCTCACCCTCAGCGTCACGCGTTTTCCCGCCTTGACAAGGGTGCCGGGTGACGGCCGCTGGGAGATCACGAGATTCTTGTCAATGTCCGCGGAGTACTGGATCTGGATATCGGGGTAGAGCTCCTTGCTCTGCAGGTCGATGAGCGCATCAAGCACATCCCGGCCCTGGAGGTTGGGCACGAGAGTTTCCGGCTGGCCCCGGACAGCAATGGAGAAAGTGACGATCCCGATGACGATCATCAACCCGATGATCCCGACAAAAAGGAACGAGTAGATCTTGAGGTTGCGGATCTCCGGGGAGTCGTCCGCGTGGGGGGCGACCCTCCGGATGAAATCACGCACCCACTCATACGCGCGTTCGAGCCACTTTCCCACATTCCAGATGAAGTCCCTCATATCCCCTCTGCTTCTGTTCCCAGGCGTTGTCCGATTACATCGGGGTGGCCGTTCAGAAAAGCGCGCCAGTCCATTGCCTTCTTGAACCGCGGCTGCAGGCGTTCCACGGCAAGAACGCCGCTGCCTGTCTGGACAAGGAGCCCATGGGCCTTGTCCGCGGCAAGAATGGCTCCGGGTTTTTCCGGCGCGGATTCAGAGCCGAGCGTATCCGGATGGACGTGGGATTTCAAGAGCAGGAGAAGCTCGCCGGCAAGGGTCGTGGATGCCCGTGGCCAGGGATCGTATGCCCGGACCTTCCTTTCCAGCAGGACGGCCGGCTCACGCCAATCCACCCGGCCTTCCTCCTTGCGCAGGGGATGGCAGTAGCTGGCGTCTTCTTCCCGCTGAGGGATGGGTGTCGGCGGGCTCCCGGATTCGAAACCTGCAAGGACCGATTCCATCAGCCCGACGCCGCGCGCGGCAAGAGCCTCGCTCAAGTCACCGGTGGTCTCGCTCCCGCGCAGCGGGTACCGCTCCTGCGCGAGAATGTCACCGGTGTCGAACTTCAGCGCCATTCGTTGAACGGTGACTCCTGTTTCAGCGTCCCCGGCAAGTATCGCTGCGCTGACAGGAGACGGACCCCTGAACCGCGGCAGCAGGGACGGGTGCAGGTTGATCCCGCCGAGCGGGAAGATCTCGAGGAATGCCCGTCGGAAGATTTTGCCGTACGCCGCCACGACCAGGAGATCGGGCGCGAGTGAGCGCACCTCATCGATGAATGCCGCGTCAAGGCGCGAGGGCTGGAACAGCTTCAGCCCGAGGGAGAGCGCTGTTTCCTTGACAGGAGACGGCACGCACAGGCGTCCTCGGCCTGAAGGCTGGTCGGGACTGGTGAGCACGCCGACTACGGACCGCGCGATCTTCTCCAGGGACGGAACCGCCAGTGATGGTGTTCCCGCAAAGAGAACGCGCATCACGCTTCGACTTTTGTTTCGTATCCGGCGAGCAGGCGCTGCTTTTTTTTCGGGTCGATCCTGTCGATGAAAAGGATCCCGTTCAGATGGTCGAACTCGTGCTGAATGACACGGCCGAGGTACCCATCAGCCGTCAGGCTGAATGGCCGGCCCTTTGCGTTCCATGCCTGAACTCGTACCGACGAGGAGCGGACCACGTCCGTGTACAGGCCGGGAATGCTCAAGCAGCCTTCTTCGAAGGGTTCCTCTTCGATCGAAGTTTCAAGGATATCGGGATTGATGAAGATCCGCGGGCTGTCCCCCGGGACCCGGGTGATGAATACGCGAAGAAGCTCCCCGACCTGCACCGCCGCGAGGCCGACGCCTTTGCCCCTGTCCATGGCCTCGAACATCTCGGCAATCAGGGTGCGGACGTCACCGTTTATGTCCGGCACCACGACGGAATGCTTTTTGAGTGTCGGGTCGCCGAGTTTTATGATGCTCAGCATAATCTAAAGTAGCAAAATAGCGCGCGCGCGCCAAGTCGGCGGCCGGCACAGCCGCGGCGGACCCTGGGCGCGCCAAGTCGGCGGCCGGCACAGCCGCGGCGGTGCCAGGCAGCGGGTGCGGCGGGTGCCGGGGGCGAGGCCCGGCGAGACACCCGGCCTACAGCAGCGCCTGCGGGTCGACGTCCACCTCCACGTAAACGCCCTTCGGCGCGCGAAACTCTTCGAGCGCGGCGCTCACCCGGGCATGGGCCTCCGAGAAGCGAGTGGTGCGGACAAGCGTCTGAAACCGGTAGCTGCCGGAAATCCTTGCAAGAGGGCATTCTGCCGGCCCGAGAATCTCCGCGGCGTCCGCAAGTCTTTCCCCGAGAATGCCGGTGAGCCCGTCGATCGTCTCCGAGGTCTTGTGCCGGTTCCTTCCCCGAAGCACGAGACGGATCAGCCTGCTGAAAGGAGGAAATCCAAGGAGGCGCCGGGCTTCGAGCTCCGTGGAATAGAACTCTTCCAGCTTTCCTTCCTGCGCCATGACGATGGCGGGCGCCGCGGGGCGGAAGGTCTGGATGATCACGCGTCCGTCCGGCAGCGCCCTGCCGGCGCGGCCGGAGACCTGGACCAGCAGCCCGAACGTGCGCTCGGCGGCCCTGAAATCGGGGAGCTGAAAGCCGGTGTCCGCATTGACGATGCCGACCAGCTTGACTCCCGGGAAATCGAGCCCCTTGGCGACCATCTGGGTTCCGATCAGAACGTGGATCTTCCCCTCGCGGAAATCGGCCAGCGCCCTGGCCAGCACTTTCTTCTTCTTCACGGCATCCGTATCGAGGCGCCGGACGACAAGCTGGGGGAACTGGCGCTGCAGCTCCTCTTCGATGCCCTCTGTACCGAATCCGGAGTACCCGACGTCCAGGGACCCGCATTGCGGGCAGAGCGAGATGGGGGCCGTCGAAAAGCCGCAGTAGTGGCAGATCATCCGCTCCCGCTCCTTGTGATAGGTGAGCGACACGGAGCAGTGATTGCACGCCATCTCGTACCCGCAGGATCGGCAGTGAAAAAGATAGGAGAATCCGCGCCGGTTCAGGAAAAGGATCGTTTGCCTGCCTTCTTCCCTGGTTCTTCCGATCTCGTCCAGGAGCGGCCCGGAGAGGGGCCCCGGTCTGCCGGCGCATGTCCACGACACGGATGGCGGGCATTTTGCCGCCGCTGAGCCGCACAGGCAGACGGAGCGCGGCGAGCTTGCCTTCGTTCATGCGGTGCCATGCCTCGAGGGAAGGGGTGGCGGAACCCATCAGGAGGATCGCCTTCTCTTCCGCGGCCCGGTACATCGCCACCTGCCGTGCATGGTAACGCGGGGTCGTGCCGGACTTGTACGAGCCCTCGTGCTCCTCGTCGATCACGACAAGGCCAAGCCGTGCAAAGGGCGCGAATATGGCGCTTCGTGCGCCTATGACCGCATCCACCTCTCCGTCCATGACCCGCGCCCATTCCTTCAGCCGCTGAGAGGGAGTGAGCGAGGAATGGAGGACCGCCAGCCTCCCTTGAAAGAGCGCGGTAAAACGCCGCACCACCTGGTGAGTGAGGGAAATCTCGGGGACGAGGTAGATCACGCCGCGACCGCTGGCCACCACGTCCTGCGCCACCCGGAGGTACACGTCGGTTTTTCCCGACCCGGTGACTCCGAACAGGTAATACGATCCTGTTCCCTTTTCACTTATGGCGCGCACGGCGGAGAGCTGCTGATCTGCCAGGACGTAACCTTTCGGCTCCTCGTCCAGGGGGAACTCTTCGGTCTCTCCTTCCCTCCGCCCGGAGGGGATCATCGCGGAAAGGGCCTCTCCGAGTGAGCACATGTACATGCGGGAAATCCAGCGCGCGAGAGAGAGCACCCGGTCGTTGAACAGAGGCCGGGAATCGATGACCCTCTTCACTTCCTTCAATTCCGCAACACCCTCCGGAGGCGCCGCCGGCTCGCCGACGACGAAGCCGGTGAGCATCCTCGACCCGAACGGGGCGGATACCCGGCGGCCAAGGGCAGGATCGGCGCCTTCCGGCAGCAGGTAGGTGAATGCCCTTCGCACGGGAAGGTTGAACACCAGCTCGACGAATCTGCTCATCCGCTCACCCTGCGGGTTTCATTTCTGGAGCAGGCTTTTCAGGAGCTTCAGGTCGTCCCACACCGGCTTTCGAAGCGACGCCTTGTCACGCAGCACCGCGCTGGGATGGTAGGTGACGACCACGGGAATCGCCCTGTCGGGAGATTGCAGAATCTCCCGCGGAAGCTGGTGGATCCTGCCGCGAAGCTCGCCCAGGCTCGCCGTGGTGCGGAGGACTGTCTGCGCGGCGATCCTTCCCAGGCAGCAGATTACCCGCGGCTTCAGGATCGTGATTTGCCTCACCAGGTACGGCAGGCAGGCGCCGATCTCATCCGGGTGCGGCTCACGGTTCTGCGGCGGCCGGCATTTCACGCAATTGGCGATGAAGCACTGCTCGCGCGCGAGCCCTATTGGAGGCAGCCATGTATCCAGGTATTTCCCGGCCGCCCCGACAAACGGCCGGCCGGTCCGGTCTTCTTCGGCGCCCGGGCCCTCGCCGATGAAGAGCACCTCCGGGTCCAGGGAGCCCTCTCCCGGCACGGTCGTATTCCTGTTCGCCGAAAGACCGCATCTCACGCAGGAAGCCACCTCGGCGCCGATCGCCGCGAGCGAGCCGGTGCGATCCTGCCCGGCCGGGGGCGTCGTCCCTCGCGCACCGGTGTCTTCGAGCACCAGCTCAGGATGCGCACGGGAGTATCCCGTTGCGAGCCAGTCCTCCAGGAGGTCGAGCGCTTTCCACGCGGCGCGGTACGCGTCGTCATTCATGTGGGACCCCGGGGACTGTGCTTTCGGCGTCATACACTACCCTTTCGAGAAAAAGGCCTTTTGCAGGCGCCGTGCCGCCCGCGTTCGACCGGGAACCGGATTCGATGATGAGACGCATCTCCCGCGCGCCGAGGCCCTGCTCCTCCAGCATGAGGAATGTGCCGATGATCGTGCGCACCATCTTCCACAGGAACGAGGTTGCGGCGATGGTATAGACAAGCGTGTCTCCTTCGGCATGAAAAGCGGATGTCCATACGCGCCGCACCTTCGACAGGTTGGCATCTCCTTCCGCTGAAAAACAGCGGAAATCGTGCTCGCCAGTCAGGACGGAAGCCATTTCGTTCATCCGCACGATGTCGATGTGCCTTCGCACCCAGTGACGGTAATTGCGGAGGTGGGGAAGAAGGACAGGGCCGCACACCGTGTAGTACCTGTACACCCGCAGCCGGGCGGATCTCCTGGCGTGGAACCGCGGCCCCACCTCCTCGCTGGCAATCACGCGCACATCGGGGGGCAGATAGGAGTTCACCGCGTCCCGAAAACGCTCCGGCGCAATCGAGTCGATGTCGGAATGGAAGTTCGCGACCTGCCCCGTGGCGTGCACGCCCGAGTCTGTTCTGCCCGCGGCCAGGACATGCACCGGGTGCCCGTGCATCCGCGCAAGGCCCTCCTGCATCACCCCTTGCACCGTCCTGCCTCTCTTCTGGAGCTGCCAGCCGAGAAAATCGGTGCCGTCGTAAGCGAGAGTCAGCTTGATGTTTCTTTCCGCCATGACGGTAGGTGAAGCCCATGACCGGCGGCTACGGACGCGTCGGCTGCGGCGTCCGAGGCCCCTCCCGGCTGGAGCCGCTGCATCTCTTCCCCCATCTGCTCGTACACTTCCTTTGCCTTGTCGAGAATGGCCGCCGGTCTGTTCTTCGACGATTTCCCCACGCCGAATATCTTTGCCATCATCCGCCTGTCGTATTGCAGGTTCGCGGCGCGTTTCGCCGGGTCCTCCGTGGGACCGTGCCGGTAGTCCAGGTATGCGGCGAGGTAGATCACGCCGTAGTATCCATAGTTCTTGTCCAGGTCCGGACCGAACGCGAGATTGGCGTCGAAGGCTTCCTGCCCGGCGCTCTCCTTCTCTATGGCAAGCTGGTAGTAGAATCGCGCCTTTCTGTAGAAGACCTTGCAGAGGTGGTCCCAGTTCTCGGTCGGCTCGGTCTTGTGCAGGTCGGAAAGGAGCCATGCCGCGCGCAGAGAGGAAAGCCCCGCCTTGTAGGTCGGATTGGCTTTCTTGTCATAGAAGTCATAGCACATCATCGGCGAGGAAGTAGCTTGCTATCCCTTCCTTCAAGGTGCGCGGCGCGGTGAAGTCGAGCATGGGGAAGATCAAGGCGATACTGTCGCGGCGCTCGTCCGCGTTCAACTCCGCCTTCCTGAAACCGGAGTCGGGTATGGCGGAAAAATCCTGCGGGAAGGTGGAGAAAAGACAGCTCGGGCAGACGCAGACAGGGTAGATCAGGGGATGTATCTCTCCGAATTTCCTGGACGGCTCATAGAGCCTTCGGAGCTCGGGATTGAGATCTCCCGCAATGAGCCGACCGCCGCCGGAAAGCAGGTCCTCGCGATAGAACTTCGTGTCGCATATCGGGCAGGACGGTCTGCTTCTTCTCGAAGAAGGTGATCTTCTGAGTCTCTTTCATGACGCCTCCCCTTCGATGATCACCACCGCGAGCGCGTTGTCACGCTCGTGGGAGAGCGAGCACACCAGCCGGCTGCCCCCCAGCTCCTTGAACGCGGCTTCCGCGGCGCCCGTCAGCATCATGAAGGGCTTGCCGTGGCTGTCGTTGAGCACGGCGATGTCGCGCAGGGCGAAGTGCCGCAGCCCTGAGCCGATGGCCTTGCCGAAGGCTTCTTTTGCGGCGAACCTCGCGGCAAGAGAGAGTATCCCCGCCTCGCCCCGCGGGAGCGTGAGGGCGAGCTCTTCAGGATGGAAAAAGCGGTCGTACAGTCCCTCGATGTTTTTCCATCTTCGGATACGTTCCACGTGCACCACGTCGATTCCCACGCCGAGTATCACGGGCCCACGCCTCCTATCTGCCCGAGGACACGATATCCACCGTGACCTCCTTGGGAGACCAGTCCATCACGATCACGTTCGGGACAGCGGTTGCATCCGGCCGGATGCGCGCAAGAAATTGCCCGGCCCGTTTCGCGCCGGAGCAGTCCAGCAGCAGACGCAGCTGGTCCGGCCGGACTGCGTCCACGACGATCTGCGCGCCGGAAAGCTGCATGCTTCCGGGCGCGGGCGGCGCCTTCAACGCGAGATGAGACGAGAGATCGACGGGGGTCAGAGGCACCGGCTCCACCGTGCGGCTCACGATGGACTCCTGCACGGTGGCGCGAAAGTCCGCCGCCGCTTCTCCCGCGATCCTCACAAGGGTGTTCGGCAGGATGATCTTCACCTTGGAGGCGAAGCTGCCCGTTCGGCCGGTGAGGTCGATGACTTCCGTGGACAGTGAGGTGATCCCCTGCACGCGGCTGCGCGCTCCGCGGATCACGACATTCTGCGGGGATATGACCGACTGGACCAGACCGTAGCCGTAGGCGGGCGCGCCGCGGATATCCGGGGTGACGATGACCCTGCGCTCGGCGAGGGGCTCGAGGGCGAAGGTGATTTCCTGCGGCTCCACCGTTACTTCCAGCGGCTCGACATTCAGCGCCGTCCCCTTGCGCGCCACCTTCACCTCTTCGCGATACACCCCCGCGTTCTTCTGCGCATCGAGGCTCACCGAGGCTGCCAGGTCGTCCTCGAGGATCGGCAGGATGGACTCTTCCGTTCCGCGAAGGGTGACACGGACTGTGCGGGGAAACGCGGAGGCAACGGCGAGTCCCGAGGGAGTTGTCACCTCCAGCGGGACGTTTACGAACCTCTCCGAGAGCGTGGTGACCCTGTGGAGAAGCAGAAGGATCACGGCCGCGGTGAGGCAGATCACCTTGACAGGGAGATCGGCGAGGAGCGCACGAATGAACCGCCTTCCCGTCATTCAGCTTCCTCCACGCGCCGGTCGAGGCGCAGCAGGCTCTTCAACCCGGCTTTCACCTCCGCGAGCGGAAGGTTGTAGCGTATGTTGCCGTCGTAGGCGAGAGACACCGCCCCATTCTCCTCTGAAACGACCACGACCAGCGCGTCGGACTCTTCAGCCAGCCCGAGGGCGGCGCGGTGCCGGGCGCCGAATGCGCTCTCCACGTCTTCCCGCTCGGACAGGGGGAGGAAGCAGCCCGCGGCGACGATTCGGTCCCCTTCGACGATCACGGCCCCGTCGTGCAGCGGCGGTTCCTTCGAAGAATATGGTGGTGAGCAGGTTGATGGAGAGCTCCGCATTCAGCGGTGTGCCGGTCTGGACGATGTTCTTCACCCCGACGCGCCGGGGAAGAACGATCAGCGCCCCGCGGCGGCGCGCGGAGAGCGTCTCCACGGCGCCCATGAGCGTCTCCACGCTCGGAGTGACGGCGCGCACGCCTGCGCGGAACCATTCGCGGCTGCCGATCTGGGTGAATATCTTGCGCAGCTCGGGCTGGAAGATGATGGCGATGGCGATGACGAGGCCGGGAACGAGCACGTTCAGGATCCACAGGAGCGTCGCGAGCCTCAGGAAGAAGGAGACCGCGTAGATGAGCAGCATCACCACGGTGCCCTTGAGGAGCTGCACCGCCCGGGTCTGCACGAGGATCTGCCAGCTCTTGTACAGGAGGTAGGCGAGGATGAGGACGTCCAGCGCCGGGCGGATCACCTCGCGGACCACCCATGCATTCAGGAGCGGGTTCATCGAGTGCGCCTACGCCCCGATCCGCCGGACCGAATCGATGATCTTGACCATTTCAACGGCTTCCGCCACGTCATGCACGCGGATGATGTTGGCGCCGTTGATGATGGCCAGCGTGTTGGCGGTGATGGTCCCGATGAGTCTTCTCTCCACGGGCCTGTCGAGGATCTCTCCGATGAAGCTCTTGCGGGAGAGACCGATGAGAATGGGAAAGTTGAGTGACTTTCAGGGACGCCAGCTCCTTGATGAGGCGCAGGTTGTCCTGCATGCGCTTGCCAAAGCCGATGCCCGGATCGACGATGATCATTTCCGGCGCGATTCCCGCCCCCATGGCGGCGACGATGGACGCCTGCAGCTCGCGGAGTATCTCGCTGATCGTGTTCTTGTAGTGCACCTGCTTCTGCATGGTCCTCGGCGTGCCGCGCATGTGCATGAGCACGACCGGCACGCCGCGGCGCGCCACCAGCCGGGCGAGCTCTTCGTTGTGGCGCAGGCCCGAGATGTCGTTGACGATGTCCGCTCCCGCGTCCAGGGCCCGTTCCGCCACGCCCTTCTTCCGCGTGTCCACGGAGATCATGACGTCAGAGCCGTCACGCAGCGCATGGATCACGGGGATCACGCGGCGGATCTCCTCTTCCTCTGTCACCCCTTCGGAACCGGGCCGGGTGGATTCACCGCCCACGTCGATGATATTCACTCCTGCTTCGATCATTTCGTGCGCCGTCTTCAGCGCATCCTTGATCGTCGTCGACCTGCTGCCGGGAAAGAATGAATCCGGCGTGCAATTGAGTATCCCCATGACATACGTCGTATGGCTGAAATCGAGCATCCGGTTGCCCCACGACATGACCCGGTTCCCGCCTGCCGTGCACGCGGCGATTTCCTCGCCGATTCCGTCCAGGCCGAAAGGCTCTCCCTTGAGACGCGCGGCGAGGAGCCGCAGCGTGTGACGGCTGCCCGTAACGATCACGTCAGTTTCCCGCACTGTCAGCTCATCCGCCTCCTTGCGCATGGCCAGCCCGCCGCCCAGGGTCTCCAGGTGCGTCTTGATGAGCTTTGCGGCCCGGGTGTCTATTCCTTCCAGCTTGATCGTGCAGTAGAAGAACTTGTCGGCCATCCCATCGATCTCCGCCTCGGGGACATCGATGTCGCTCAAGTGCCTGCGCAGATCACCCGCCGTGACGATATCGATGGGGTGGGCGTTCGTATCTGATGCTTTGAGAAAAGTCGAAGCCACGCCGGGGATTCTAACAGTCGCTTTCCAGAAGCGTCAAGTTGGGGAGGGCGGATGCGTCCCGCTCACTGAGAGAATACGACGTCGATCAGGCGATTGAGATAGAGGAGCAGCAACTCCTTCTTGCGCGCGTCAGAGATAACCAGGGATTGCTGGGGGGACTGCGCCGCGCCGGTTGCAGCCTGCGCTCCAGGCGCCGGCGCGGCGGGCGCGGCGGGCTGCGCGGCCGCTGGCGTGCCGGCGGCAGGCGCAATGGCAGCCGCGGGAACCGGGGTGAGCAGCGTCCGGAGGTCGGCCTGCGTGAGCACGTCTTTTGCGGAAGCAAGGAAGGTGGTATAGACGAGCCGCGAGTTTGCCAGGCGCGAGAAGTTGATGGTCCCCTTCTGGTCCAGGAGACCGGGAGAGACGGAACCGCTCACCGTGATTGACTCATTCTTGCCCTGCACGGAGACCGCGCGCGATCCCTGGACCTGCGCGCTCCCGTCCGGATTCACTGCGGTCACCACCACGGGAACCTGCGTCTTGAGGCTGAGGCTGTCTTTCCCCGTCGTGCTCTGGGCTCCGCCCGTGCGCACCTGGGGAAGAAACGAGAACAAATTCCCGGAGTCGCCTCCGGTGAACTCGAGCGTGAGGTTCTTTGTGTCGTTGCTAGAAGCGGAAAATGAGAGAGAGGAGGAGGCGTCGATCTGCACGACGATGGTGTCTCCGACGGCGAACCCACGTCCGCCGGAAAGGTATCCCTTGAAGTCGGGAGACCAGAGGCTGTCCCCTCCTGCCCGCGTGAGCGCGGCAAGGAGCAGAACAGGCACCATGACCCTTGCAGCTTTCACCGACCGCTCCTCCCCGGAGGCCGCGCCTTAGCGCAGCTTCTTCTTGTGCCGGTTGGCCCTCAGTTTCTTCTTCCTCTTGTGGGTGGCAATCTTGTGTCGCTTTCTTTTCTTCCCGCAGGGCACAGTGCCTACTCCTTTCGGTTATTCTTGTCCGCGATATGAATTGCGTGACAGCCACCCACTATGCGTGTTTCACGGCTCGTGGTCAAGTGCTTCCGGCAATGAACGCCTCGATCCTCTCCCTCACCTCTGATGGCCGGTCAGGGCTCATCCACACAACGTCGGGGACTGCCCGGAAAAAGGTGAGCTGGCGCTTGGCATACCTGCGCGTGGTGCGCGCAATGAGATCCCGCACGCCGGCCATCGTCAGACACCCCGCGCGCATCTGCAGCAATTCCCGGTAGCCGATGCCGCGCATGCCGGGGTCTTTCGGGCCGTAGCCCAGGGCGATCAAAGTCTTGACTTCCTTCAAAAACCCTTCGTTGAACATGCGCTCCACGCGCTCGCCGATCCTGCGGTACAGCTCCTCCCGCTCCCTCTCGAGGCCGATGAGCAGGAATCGGAAATCCGCGCGCGGCGTGCGGGGCCATCGAAACGAAAACAGGGACCTGCCCGTGCTTTCGTGCACCTCCAGCGCCCTGATGATCCTGTACCGGTCGTTGGGCTGGATACGGGCCGCACCCCCTGGGTCACGCTGCTGCAGCAGGCTGTACAGCCCTTCGGGACCTGACTGACGCTCCAGGGCGCGAAACTTCTCGCGTACCGCGGGATCCACGGGCGGCGATTCGGGCAGGCCGTAGAGAAAGCTCGTGATGTAGAATGCCGTCCCCCCGCATATGACGGGGAAATTGCCCCTGCTTCTGATCGAGGGGACGAGGGCCTCGGCCGCCTTCACGAACCAGCCGGCATTGAACTGCTCCGACGGGTTCGCGACGTCGACGAGATGATGCGTCAGCCGGGCGCGCGATTGGAGAGACGGCTTGGCCGTCCCGACATCCATGTGACGGAATACCTGCAGCGAATCCGCATTGATGATCTCGAATCGCTGGTCAAAGAGGGAAAAAAGGAGCTCGGACTTTCCTACGGCCGTGGGGCCGAATATGACTATAACGGGAGGCGGGCCGACATCCATCACTGCCCTTTATACATCATGCCGGCGCCGATCATCGGGGAGTCTTCGCCGAGCGAAGCCTTGCCGATGCGGAAACCCGGCGACCGGACGCCCCGCGCATAGGCATGCGCCAGGACGAACTCGCGCACCGGGAGAACGAGGAGATCCTCCTGCTCGCACATGCCGCCGCTCAACACGACGAGGCCTGGTGAAAGCAGGTTCACAACGTTCACAATCCCGATGCCGAGGTAACGCGCGCTTCGGCGAATCACCTCGAGGCAATCGGGGTCCCCGTCCCGGGCCAGTTGGAACACCTCTTCGGCGCTGCTTGCCCCGGCCCCCGGCCCGGCCCGCGCATGCGGCGAGCCGCATTCACGATCGCTGTTCCCGAGCAATAGGCTTCGAGGCAGCCTGACTTCCCGCAGGCGCACGGAAGACCATTCTCCTGCACGAGGATATGCCCGATCTCCCCCGCGGTGTTGAGCCCTCCGTGGAATATCTTCCCGTTGACGACGATGCCGCCCCCTATGCCCGTGCCGAGAGTGATGCACACGAGGACCGGTTCCCCCTTCCCCGCGCCCATGAGGTACTCGGCGAAGGCGGCGGCACGCGCGTCCTGGACAAGAGCAATGCCGGCAGCAGGAAATGCGGAAAAGTACCGTCCGACGTGTACGTCACTCCACCCCAGATTCGGAGCAAACAGGATCGACTGCCGGGCATCATCGACCGTGCCGGGGAAGCCCAGGCCAACGAAGCCTATGTCCGTCGGGCGCAGTCCTGCCGCCTGCACCACGCCTTCCGCCTCGCCGCGGATGAACTCCATGGTCGCGGCGCTGCTGCGCTTCATCTCCCGGATGTCTGCCTTGCGCCTGCCGAGCAATTCACCTTCCCCGTTGAGGATCCCGATGCGCATGTTGCTCGCCCCGACGTCGATTCCGATGCTATAACGGATTGCTGCTTTCAAAGTCTCCCCAAATGCCGTCCAGCGCGTCGGATACCTTCCGGTAGCGCGCGTATTTCCGCGCATAGATCGCCGCATTGCCGGCGCCGGGTTCCAGACGATGCGTGATCTTGACCATGTGCGCGGCCGCGTCCGGCAGGTCCCGGTACACGCCGGAGACGACCGCGGCGGCCATGGCACTGCCGAGAGCGCCTATTTCCTTCACATCGACGGTCTCTACCGGCAGCTGGAACACGTCCGCAAAAATCTGGGCCCAGGTCCTCGACTTTGCCGCGCCTCCAGCCAGGCGGACCGCGGCCGGCCGATTCCTGTTCTTCAGGAGCTTTTCCACGTGGACCATGTGACAGAACACGATGCCCTCGTACACGGCCCGAATCATCTCGGACCGCGTCGTCGTCGCTTCGAGCCCTGCAAAACACGCCCTCGCCTGGGGATTGTAGTTCGATCCATAGATATACGGAAGGAATACGGGAATCTGCTCTTCAGGGCCGACGGCCGCGGCGAGCTCCTCGGCTCGCTCGTACACGCTTATCCCCCGTTCCTGTGCATGCCTCTTTTCCTCGTCGAGAAAGAGCTCGGTGAACCATTCGTTGTTTCCGGCAGAGGTCGGGCTGCTCTCCTCCACCAGGTAATAGCCGGGAATGCAGAAGAGCGAGTTCATCATTATGGACCTGTTCAGCACCGGCGTGCGGGAAATGTATTCGTTGATGCCCCAGGTGCCCGCGATCACGCAGAGGTTCTCTTCGCTGGTCACATCCATCGCAACGGCGCATGCATCGATATCGAACATGCCGCCGGCAACCGGTGTGCCTGCCCGCAGCCCTGTTGCCGCTGCCGCCGCTGAAGATATGGTGCCGCAGCATTCAGTGGAGTATCCGAGCGGCGGGAGCCTGTCGAACAGGTCGCCCAGGCCGAAGGCCTCGAGCAGGTCTTCGTCGAAGCGCACGTCCCGGATATTCATGAGGCTGGAACCGGAGTAGTCCGTCACCTCGGCAAAGGCCTCCCCGGTCAGCCGGAATCGGATATAGTCCTTTGCTTCGAATATCCACCGGACCTTCTCGAGGATCCCGGGCCGATTGTCCTTCAACCAGCGAAGCAGGGACACTGGTTGACAGGCGAGAACCTTCTGAAACGTCTTTTCGAACACCCTTTCCGCGGTTCCGTCTTTCTCCCATCGCTGCGCATACTCCCACGCGCGGGTGTCTGTCGAGATTATGCCGTGATACGCCGGGGTGCCGTCCCTGCCCCAGAGATAGAGCCCTTTCCCGTGCCCCGTGCACGCCACCCCACGTATGTCCTCGGGGGAGGCGCCGGATCGTGTGATCGCTTCCTGTATGACGTCGCAGTTTGCGCGCCAGAGCAGGTCCATGTCGCGCTCGGTGAACCCCGGCTGCGGCGCGATGACGGGAACCTTGCGGGAGGCCCCGGCGATCTCGGCTCCCCGACCGTCGAACAGGACCGCCTTCGTGAGAGTGCCGCCATTGTCGATCCCGAGGAAACAGGCCCCGCGCATGTCTTACAGTTTCAAGTCCGGGTTCGCGGGCCCGAAATGCTTGAGCATGACGAGGGGATCCGTGCGGGAGGGATTGGAAATGACCACGCCTTCACGCGCGGCCTTCTCGGTGACGAAGAACTCGTCCATGGTGAGCTGGCCGAAGCGAATGAGCGCCGGGCAATCGATGTCCCATGGCCCCATCTTCCCGTGTCCCTGCAGCAGGATCATGCCGTAGGCACCGCCGTCCTTGATGGTGACGGTCTTTCCCGGGAGCACGGTGAGCTCCTTGGCGCTGTATTCGGGGGACTTGTAGGAGATCCAGTTCTCGATGTATCCCTCCGCCTCCATCTCGGCGCGGGGCACGCACCGGCTTGGGGCTCATGAAATGCTGGGCGGCGAAATCCGGATCCACGTTCGCCTCCCAGTCGAGGACCTCGATCAGGTAGTCGAGATTGCCCACCTTCTCCGGCGGAGTGTTCTTCCAGAGCAGCTCCTCGGGGATGATGGCGTCCCCGGTGAGGGACTGGTACATGGCGAATATGTCGGAGGCCTTCTGGGGCTCGTAGGTGCACAGGCTGCCCGGCGCGTGCAGGATGCCCGCCGGCACGTCCCAGCCGGTGCCCGGCTCCAGGCGGTAGGCGGTGGACAGGTTGGTGATCTTGTTGTCCCCCTTGGAGAAGTTCAGCAGGCACTCTCGGACCTGGTCCTTCGTGGTCCCGGGCGCAGGCCGAAGAAGGTGTACGGGAAGTCGGCCCCGTAGTTGTTGTTCTGCACCGGGAAGTAGTACGACTCGGGCTTGCCCATCTGGCCCACCAGCTTCGCGTGCTTCTCCCGATGATGGACGTGGTGCGGCAGCGGCCCCTTGTTGTCGAAGAACTTGGAGTACATCGGCCACGCCTGGTAGGCCTTCCAGATGCGGTCGCCGATGATCTGCCCCTTCAGCTCCGCGATGGCGTCGCGCAGCGTCGACCTTCTCCACGCGGGAGCCGTCCTCCACGACGACGAAGCTCAGGCCCTCGTCCGTGCTCGTCTTCGGCCCGTTGTCGGCGGGCGTGGTGGAGGAGAACCAGCGCTCGTCGATCCCGCCGCGCTCTCCGCCGAAGGCGTAGTAGTCGTCCGGGTGGAGCTTGATCCTCCGCCCGGGAACGCAGAAGGAACGCGGCACCCAGTTGGGCGCCAGCCGGAGAATGCCCTTGCCCTGTTCCAGGGCCCGTTCAGCAATATCGCGAGCTGCCATGCTTTGTCTCCTTCCCTTATTCCGACGGCGCTAGGCGGATTCCTGGCGCAGGCGGTCCAGCAGAACCGCGCCGATGATGATCAATCCCTTCACGAGGAGCTGGAAGTAGGGGGAAATTCCCAGCAGGTTCATCCCATTGTTGATCACGCCGATCAGGAGCGCTCCCACCAGGGTGCCCCACACGCTCCCCCTGCCTCCGTTGAGGCTGGTGCCTCCAATGACCACGGCGGCAATGACATCCAGCTCGTACCCCTGGCCCGCCACCGGCTCGGCCGAATTGAGGCGCGAGGTCAGGATGAGCGCGCTCATGGCGGCGGTGATACCCGAGATCACGTAGACGATGGTCTTGTAGAAATCCGAGTTTATTCCGGAAAGCTTCACCGTCTCCTCGTTGCCGCCGATCGCGTACGTGTACCGGCCGAGGCGCGTCTGCGTCAGGATCAGCCAGGCCGCGACGACCGTGAGAAGGAAGACGATGATGGGAAAGGGGATCGAAAGGACATCTCCCCCTCCCACGAAACGAAAGGGGCCGGTGAAGCCGCTGATGGGGTAGCCCTTTGTATAGATGAGGGTGAGGCTGCGCGCGATGCTCATCATTCCGAGTGTCACGACGAACGGCGCGATACGGCCCAGGGTGATGAGAAGCCCGTTCGCGAGCCCGCACCCGATGCCGATGACGAGTGCCAGGAGCACGACGGGCACGATCCCGGAGCCCCCCTTCAGCATGCCGGCCGCAATGGCCCCTGCCACGGCGAGGATCGAGCCCACCGAAAGGTCGATGCCCCCGGTGAGGATGACGAAGGTCATGCCGATGGCCATGACCCCGAAGATGGAGGACTGGCGCACCACATTGAGGATGTTTGTCACCGTGAGAAAAACCGGTGAGAGAATGGTCATGAGGATGCAGATGATGATGAACGCGATGACGATGCCATAGGATCGCATGATGCGGCTGATGTCGAGTTTCATGCGCGCGCTCCTTCCCCCCCCGGTGCCGGGGTGTCGTTCGTGCCGAGCCCGAGTGCGTAACTCATCACCTGTTCCTCCGTGGCCTCGCCGCGGCTGAATTCCTTCACGATTCGCCCGCCGTAGACGACGAGCATGCGGGTGGAAACATACATTACCTCCGGCAGGTCGGAGGAGATCATGATGACGGCGGCCCCCTTCGACGCGAGGGACTGCATGAGCCGGTAGATCTCGGCCTTGGCGCCGACGTCGATGCCGCGCGTCGGCTCGTCGAAGATGTAGACCTCGCAGTTGCGGACGAACCATTTCGAGAGCACGACCTTCTGCTGGTTGCCGCCGGAGAGATTGCGCACCGTCTGCTGCAGCGAGGGGGTCTTGATCCCCAGGCTCCTCACCATTTCCATCACGCGCCCGACGATGTCCCGCCATCGGATGAAGCCCAGCGTGTGGTGGAGGTCGAAGATCGTGAGCGCGGAATTATCCATCACGGAGAGACCGAGGACGAGACCCTGCTTCTTGCGCTCTTCGGGGATAAGGGCGATGCCGTTGCGGACCGCATCCCGCGTGGTACGGATCCGGATTTCCTTCCCCCTCATGAATATCTTTCCGGCATGCTTGCCCCGATAGCCGTAGATCAATTGCATGATCTCCGTGCGTCCCGCTCCCACGAGACCGGCAAACCCGAGGATCTCACCCTTGCGGATGCTGAAGGACACATCGGTGCAGATGCCCTTCTTGGTCAGTCCTTCGACGCGGAGAACCTCCTCGTCGGAAGGCGGGGCGGGCTGGGGAAACTGCTCGGTGAGCTTGCGCCCCACCATGTGCTTGATGATGTCGTCCACCGTCAGGGAAGTGAGAGGCGCGGTGATGATCCGTTCCCCGTCCCTCAGGATCGTCACCCGGTCCGCGACCTCGTGCAGCTCTTCCAGCCGGTGCGATATGTAGGCGATGGATACGCCGCCCGACTTGAGATTGCGGATGATCTCGAAGAGGCGGCCGACCTCGCTTCCTGTCAGCGGTGCGGTCGGCTCATCCATGACGAGGATGGCGGATTTCAGGGAAAGCGCCTTGGCGATCTCCACTACCTGCTGATAGGCGGGGCCGATCGAATGTATCTTGGCGCGCGGATCCAGGGCGAGGTTGAATGGCGCCAGCAGCTCCTCCACCCGACCCCACATCTTCCTCCAATCGATAAGCCCGCCGGCACGGAGAGGCTCGCGTCCAAGAAAGATGTTTTCTGCCACGGAAAGGTAGGGAACGAGTGTCAGCTCCTGGTAGATGACGCTCACGCCCGCATCGATCATTGCCTTGGGGCCGCTGGGGACGATCTTCTGATTCCGGAGCCATATCTCGCCTTCGTCGGCCCGGTACACGCCGGCGAGAATCTTCATCAGCGTGGATTTGCCGGCGCCGTTCTCCCCCACCAGAGCATGCACCTCACCCGGCACGAGGTCATAGTCGACGCTCATGAGCGCTTTGACCCCGGGAAAGCTCTTTCTGATGGCCACCATTCTCAGCAGTGTTTCCATGCGCGCGCTCACGTTCCTTGTAACAGGAAGGCCGGTGCCCGTCCAGCACCGGCCTGTGAATGAAGAGTGAAGTCCCTAGGGTGCCGACGTCACCGCTTTCGGAGCGATGTAGACCACCGGATTCGGCGGCATCTTCTTGTTCTTGATATAGTCCACGAGGTAGCCCAGCGCCTGCCCGGCCTGCGCGCCAGGGTACTGGTCGATGGTTGCGCCCAGCTTGCCATCCTTCATGTAGGCGAACGCGTCCGGAGTGGCATCGAATCCGGCCGTCACCTTGGTCTTCGGATCGATGCCGGCGGAGGACATCGCCTCGATAGCGCCGATGATCATCTCGTCGTTCGCGCCGAATACCCCGTCGAATTTCGGATACGCCTGCATCAGGTTCTCCATGACGGAGTTGCCCTTCGCGCGGCCGAACTCGGCGGTCTGGCTGACGAGGATCTTGACGCCCGAGGTGGCGATCACTTCGTCGAAGCCTTTCTTGCGGTCGATTGCAGGGGAAGATCCGGTGGTTCCCTCGAGCTCGATGATCCCGCCTTTGCCGCCGAGCTTCTGGATCATGTACCGCGCCGCGGCCCTGCCCCCTTCGACGTTGTCCGCGCCCACGTGCACGAGCACCTTGTCGGTGTTGGCCTTGCGGTCGACGGTGGCCACGGGGATCCCCGCTTTCACCGCTGCTTCGATTGCCGGCACGAGGGAATCCACCGTCATCGGGGAGATGAGGATGGCATTCACCTTCTGCGCGACAAACCCTTCGATGGCTGCCGCCTGCTTCGCAGAGTCGTTCTGCGCGTCGACGAACACGATTTTCGCGCCGAGTTTCGCCGCCGCCGCGTCTGCGTCATTCTTCATCGTGACGAAGAATGGAAATTGGAGACCCGGCACTGTCATGCCGATGACGATCTCACCGCCCCCTTCCTTCGCGCCCCCTGCAAACGCGGCGAAAGGAAGAATCAGAAATACAACAATACCGATGAATAACAGCTTCTTCATTCGTTCATCCTCCCTCATCAACTTCTGGAAGACCGATCAAAGGCCTTCCTCGCTATCAAGACCGTCGAAATGGATCGCCAGGCGATCCCCGCGCAAGTCGTCTCCCGGACCTTCCCACCTCCTTTCAGATCCCCCGCTGAAACCGATTGCGCAATCGATTCCACAACAGGGAACAATATTCTCAAATCGCTGCGGTTGACTCACGGACTACTACCCCAGGATCGATCACGATCTTCCGAGCGCTCCGCCCGTCATCCTGTTTCAGGGAAAGCAGCAGCTCAACGGCCTTCTCGCATATCTCCTCGAAAGGCTGACTGACGGTGGTCAGCGCGGGACTGATCATCCTGGCGAGCCCGATATCATCCATTCCCATCAGTGAAATGTCCCGGGGCACCGTCTTTCCCACCGTGACAATGAACTTCAGCGCGCCGACAGCCATCAGGTCGTTCTGCGCCCAGATCGCGGTGATCTCCGGATGCTTGAGCAGAATCTGCCGCGCACCCTGGATTCCAGACTCGAACTTGAAATCCCCTTCGAAGATGGCATCCTCCTGCAGGAGAAGGCCATGGCGATCGAGGACCTCTCTCAGGCCCGCGATGCGTTCACGGCACAAAGCGATCTTCAAGGGCCCGGAAATACAGCCGATCCTTCTGTGCCCGAGGCCGACCAGATGCTCGCCCGCAAATTGCCCTGCTTTCCGATTGTCCAGGACGACGCTTGCGAGCTCCTCCTTCTCCGCTGCCCGGTCGATCACCACCACGGGGACCTGCGACCGGGTGATGATCTTCATCACCCGGCTCTCGTCAGAAACACGGGAGAAGATGATGCCATCGACATGACGGCGCACAAGGCTGTCGATGAAGATTTCTTCGATCTCGGGATCGTCCTTGTGGTTCCCCACGATCAACCCGTAGCCCCGGGCAAAAGTGCTTTCCTCGATGAACTGGATGAAGCTGGCGAACGTGTGGTGCACGATCTCCGGTACGACGAGACCGATGATCTGGCTGCTCTTGATCCGCAGTCCTTTCGCAAGGAGATTGGGCTTGTAGTTGAGCTTTCTGATGGCTTCCTCGACGACCCGGCGCGTGGCTTCGTCCACCGGGATGCTCTTGTTGATCACCCGGGAGACCGTGGATTCCGAGACATCAGCCAACCTTGCAACATCTTTCATCGATGCCATATACTGTAGCTGACCTTGTCCTTTATGAAATCGATTGCGCAAATATTGGCAGAGATTGGGGGCTCTGTCAACAGATTTGAGATAGAGCTTCTGATGTTGAGGGAGCTCGATATTCCAGGAGGAAACATGTCGAAGCCGAGTCGACCGGTCCTGGGCATCTACGAAAAGGCTCTTCCGGAGGGCCTGGGCTGGCCGGACCTCCTCGCGGCGGCAGGAAAGGCCGGGTACGAGTACGTCGAGATGTCCATCGACGAATCGGATGCCCGGCTGTCAAGGCTTTCCTGGAGCAGGCAGGACAAGTCGGACTTCCGCCGCGCTGTGGACGAGGCGGGGGTGCCCGTCCGTTCCATCTGCCTCTCCGGCCACCGGCGGTTCCCCTTTGGCAGCGCCGATGCGCAGGTCCGGGAGCGGGCCAGAGAGATCATGCGCGGTGCGATCGAACTCGCCGCCGATACAGGGATCCGCACCATCCAGCTTGCCGGGTACGATGTGTACTACGAACCTTCCACCACGGAGTCTCTCGCCCGTTTCCAGGAGGGTCTTGCCTGGGCAGTCGGCCTCGCCGCGGAAGCACAGGTCCTCCTCGCCATGGAGACCATGGACACCCCTCTTTTGAGCTCGATACGCAAGTGGCTTCCGTACGCGCAGGCCATTCCGAGTCCCTGGTTCCAGGTCTACCCCGACCTGGGCAACCTGTCCGCCTGGGGCGCCAACGTTCCCGAGGAGCTCGCGCTGGCCGCGGGCCGAATCGCGGCGGTGCACCTCAAGGATACGGTCGCGCCAGTCCCCGGCATCCTCGGGCGTTTCCGGGGCGTCCCTTTCGGATCAGGATGCGTCGACTTTGTCGCGGCTTTCCGCGCGCTCGACAGGCTGGGGTACCGCGGCTGCTACCTCATCGAGATGTGGGCAGGCTCCTCGCCCGACCCCGCGGCCGATTGCGTGGCGGCCCGCAGATGGATCCTTTCGCGCATGGCGGAGGCGGGTATCGCGTGAATGGGGGCTAGGTGAAAGCCGCGGACTCAGGCGTCCGGGTGCTGATACAGGACCTTCTTCGTCAGTATCTGCTTCAAGGCGGTAGATACGATCTTGCCCTTGTTGGCTTCCAGTTCGTCGTCACCCGCAAGATTGATTTGAATGCTGCGCTTCATTGCCGCGCAGGTCATTTCATATACATTGCCCTGGAAGCTTTCCAGGAGATCCAGAGGAAGTACCATGGTGACCAGAGTGTACCTCTTTTGGCCCGGTTGATCAAGGCATGCGGGACCGTGAAGCCCCTGCTCCCGGCATCTCGCCCGCATGTGCCACTATTTCCTCCGCCACCTCTTCCTGGGTCAATGAGGCGGTATCCACCACAAGGGCGGCAAAGCCGAACCGGTCTATGTCGTAGCCGTACAACCGGGAATAGCGGTCACGATCCCGCCTGTCCCGTTCGTCTGTTTCCACCAGCGTGACTGCCCGGATCCTTGGATTCGCGCTTTGCAATCCTGCCTGCCCTGACTTCCAGGGGGGCGCGCAGGTAGACGGTGAAGGCGGTGTCGCGGAGCAGCCAGATGGCCAGGCGCGAGCCCAGCACCACTCCGCCCTGTTCAGCCAGCTGGACCTGCATCCGATCGATGGTCAGGTCGTATTGAGGGTCCACCTCCGCCCTGCGGCAGATTTCTTCGAAGCTCAATCCCTGTTCACGTGCCAGGTCCTTGAAGGTATAGTTGATGAGGCGAAGCCCGAGCCTGTCGGCAACGAGCCGGGAGACGGTGGAGTTCCCGCAGCCGCTCTTTCCCGAAATCGCGATGCGCAATCTGCCGTCCCGCGCGCCGCGTCCTGCTTCATTCGACATTGCGCAATCTGCTCCCGTATCTTCTCCAGGGAGTCCTTCACCGCGATCACCGCCTGGTCGATCTCCAGGCTGATGCTCTTGGATCCGATGGTGTTGATTTCCCTGCCCAGCTCCTGGCAGACGAAATCCAGCCGCTTTCCCTGCTGCCCGTCGCGGCCAAGGGCATCCCGCAGGCTCTCCAGGTGCGCCTTCATGCGCTGCACCTCTTCGTTGACGTCGGAACGCATGAGCTGCACGGCGGTCTCCGCGAGGATGCGGGACTCGTCCACGCCCTCTCCCAGCAGCTCCTTGAAGCGCTCCCGCAGGCCTTCTTTTATCCTTCTCTCTATCTCCGGTACCTGCGCTTCGATGCCGGCAAGGCGCACCCGGATGTCTTCGGCGCATCTGCCGATGTCCTGCTCTGTCTTGCGACCCTCCGCTGCGCGGGACTTGTCGAATTCGGCGAACACTTTTTCCAGGAGCGGCGTGAGCAGAGCCCAGAGCGCCTCGGGGTCCTTGCGGCTCACCGTTTTCAGCACCCCCTCCAGTCCCATGAGCGCGCCGAGCCCCGGTCTTTCACGTACTCCCGCCAGCCGTCGGAGCTCCTCCAGGGCGGTCAGATAGGTGCGCACCCGGGCATGATCGACGAAAACATCGCTCTCCTCTTCCAGCTCCGTGACGGAGAGATAGAACTCTATCTTGCCTCGTTGGATGCGCGCGGAGAGGTATTCACGCACCCGCGGCTCGAGCTGCTTGATGCTGTACGGCAGATTGATGAACAGGTCGAGGTACCTGTTGTTGTACGAGCGCATCTCCAGCATCATGTGGACGCGGCTGTCGCGGTGCTCTCCGTGTCCGAAACCCGTCATGCTCTTCATCGCGCTCCCCTGAACCTGGAGAGAAGCTCCCGGCCGAGCTTCCAGTTGTCCCCTGCCCCCATCGTAATAAAAAGATCGCCGGGCTTCAGCTCCGAGACGAGAAAAGGAGCTGCATCGAGGGGCTCCGGGAAGTATGTCACCCGGGGATGGCTCCGCGACACTTCCTGGTAGAGGTCCCGGGCCGTGATCCCCCCGTCGTCCTGCTCCCGCGCGGAGGCGTAGATCCGGTGCAGGATCACGCTGTCCGCCGCATGGAAGCATTTTCCGAACTCGGGCAGAAGCGCGCGCGTGCGTGAATACGTGTGTGACATGAAGTCGACGACAAGACGCCTCTCGGGATAGAAACCGCGAACTCCGGCCAGTGTCGTTTCGATTGCCGTCGGGTGATGCGCGTAGTCGTCCATGAAAAGAACGCCTCCCGCCTCACCCACGATCTCGCTGCGTCTCCTGCTGCCGGCGAATGTTTCGATGGCGCGCGACGCGGCTGTCACATCCATGGCGAGGTCCTCGTCCCGGCGCGGTACTCCGCGCATTCTCTCGTCCCGCTCGGCTGCCCAAAGAAGGCTGCACAGCGCGAGTGCGGCAGCCGCGTTCAGCACGTTGTGCGCACCGGGGATCCTGAGCGTAAAAGTGGTCCGCCAGCCGGCAAGGGTGAAGCGGGTACGTCCCTGACCAGTCTCTTCCCGGCTGACCTTGAAGGGGCCGTCGGCGCTCCTGCCGTAGGGTATCATCACCAGGTCTTCTCTTTGCGCGCGAATGCGCGCGGCTGCCGTCCGTGCGCCGGGGTCGTCGCTGCAGTAGATCAGGGCGCCGCCGGGCGGCAGCGAAGCGCCATAGGAGGTGAAGGCGGAAAGCATGTCCTCCAGGTCGCGAAAATAGTCGAGATGGTCGGGCTCGATGCTGGTGATCACGATCCGCCGTGCGCGGAAGTTCAGGAAGTGACGACGGTACTCGCAGGTTTCGGCCACCAGAAAGCGCTCCCCCTGGACGAGCGTGGAGCGCCCGCCGAAGGACGGCACCTCCGCGCCCACGAGCACCGTGGCCGGAAAGCCCCATTCCTTCAGAATCGCGCCGCAGAGAGCGGTGGTCGTCGATTTCCCGTGCACCCCGCTGATGCCGCTCGAGTCGGAAACCTCGGAGAGCAGGCCCAGCGCTTCCGGGTAGCTGAGGGAAGGGATGCCGCGGGTCGCTGCGGCTATGAGCTCGGGGTTCTCATTCTTTTTGTACGCCGCGGAATGGACGACCAGCCGCGCGTCCTCCGGCAGGTTCTCAGCGGCAAAAGATTCGCGATAGGGAATGGAAAGGTGCTGCAGGAGGGCATCTGTATAGAACTTTTCGGCCGTGTCGGAACCGGTGATTCGGGCGCCGCGCGCGGAAAGGATCTCGGCAAGGGCAGCCATTCCCGTCCCCTTGATGCCCACAAGGTGGACCGGAAAACCGGCAAGGGATTCAGGAAGCCGAAATGTCTCGGTCACAGGCTGTGCCGGGGCGCTCTGCATTGTTCGACGATCTGACACAATGTGCCACTGTATCTGGCACTTTAACACCGGGCGGGGAAGGGATCAAGAGCGCCCGTTCGGAGCGCTGGCCAGAAGTTCCGCGCTCGAAAGGTATTCTATTCCGCAGAGTCGGCGTCTGAACCCGGGAACCCGTTCTCCCGCGCCGTCCTGGCGTACCATCGGCCCGAGTCCTTCAGGACACGCGTCTGCGTTTCGTAGTCGACCCAGTTCATTCCGAAACGCTTGGTGAACCCGAAACCCCATTCGAAATTGTCCATGAAGGACCAGAGGAAGTAGCCGCGGACGTCGGCCCCGTCATCGATGGCCTGCCGGACCGCGGCCGCGTGGCGCGCAATGTAGCGCACGCGCACGGGATCGTGGACGATTCCATCGGCTCCCGGCGCGTCGGGAAGAGACGTGCCGTTCTCGGTGACGTACATGAACTTCGGGCTGGTACTCGCGCTGCACGCGGAGCAGGGTCCGGTACAGGCCCTCGGGAGCAATCTCCCATTCTTCGAAATCAGCCCTCGGAACGAACGGCCAGTGCACCTGTCGGGCGGCAAACACGGCCCTTCCCGACGTCCCCCGGCCCGCCGGATCGTGCGCAATCACCCTGCGGGTGTAGAAATTGACGCCAAGAAAATCGATGGGCGCGGCAATCGTCTCCATGTCCCCCGGGGACACGGCAGGCGCGTCGCTCCCGTACCAGGCGATCATGTCTCCCGGGTACCGGGCTCTGAATACAGGGTCCAGGAACCAGCGATTGAAAGCGCCGTCATGCCGCATGGCCGCGGCCACGTCCTCCTCCCGCGGGGAGGCAGGCTCGATCCATTCGAGGTTGTGCACGATGCCCACGCTCGCCCCGGGCGAATTGGCACGGATCACCGGCACCGCCCGGCCGTGGGAAAGCAGGATGCCATGCGCAACGGACAGGGCGGTGCGGAGGTCCTTGAGGCCGGGTGCGTGGTCACCGAAAAGGTTCCCGACGAATGCGGCCACCCACGGCTCATTGTGCGTCATCCAGTCCTTGACCCGGTCCCCCAGCCGTCGGGTGACCGCCTCTGCGTAGCGGACAAACGCATCCACCGTGGCCCGGTCGGCCCAGCCGCCGCTCTCCTGGAGCTTCTGGGGCAGGTCCCAGTGGTACAGCGTGGCAAACGGCCGCACGCCCCGCGCAAGCAGCGCGTCCACCAGGCGCTCGTAGAAATCAAGTCCTTTCGGGTTGACCGGGCCGACTCCGTCGGGGACCACGCGCGGCCAGGCAATGGAAAATCGATAAGCCCGAAGGCCAAGATCCTTCATCAGGTCGAGGTCCGCAAGATAGCGATGGTAATGGTCGCACGCAACGCGCGCGTCCTTGCCGTCAGCGGTCTTCCCCGGCGTGCCGGCAAATCGATCCCAGATGGACTCGCCCTTCCCGTCCTCGTCTTTCGCCCCTTCGATCTGATAAGCGGACGTTGCCGTTCCCCAGACGAAGCCGTCGGGAAATCGGAGAAAATCCCGGTTGGCCATGATCACCCCTTCAGCGCACCGGCGGTCACGCCGGCCATGATCCGTTTGGAGAAGAAAAAGAAGAGCACGAGCGGCACGACTGCCACGAGGGTCATGCAGGCAAACTGGATGGCGTAGTCCGAACGGTATTCACCCTGGAACTTGATGATGGCGAAAGGCAGGGTGCGCAGATCATCCGTGGCCAGGTAGGTGTAGGCCATGATGAACTCGTTCCAGTTATTGAGAAAAGTCATGACGCACACAGTCACCGTTGCGCCTCCGGACATGGGCGCAACGACATTCCAGAAGATGCGGGGCCAGGAGGCCCCGTCCATGAACGCGGACTCTTCCATGGACCGGGGCAGCGTCCTGAGCTGGCCCATGTAGACGAGAGTGTTGAAGCTCAGCGTGAAAGCTATGTACGGGATGATGAGACCCAGGTGAGTGTTGATCAATCCGAAATAGTTGAACCAGATGAAGTTCGGAAGCAGCGTCGTGTGAATAGGCACGACCATGCCGAGGGTGACTGCGATCATGGCGATGGGACGGAGCTTCCATTTCATTCGCGTCACGGCATACGCCAGGCAGAAAGAGATGAAAACGGATGCCGCCACAGATGCGGCCACGACGATCGTGCTGTTCAGGAAATAGCGCGGGATCTTCCCGTCGACCCATGCGCGCACGTAGTTGTTCCACTGAGGGATTGTCGGGATCTTGATAAACTCGGTGCCGAAGAGATCTCCGGACTTCAGAATGGAGTAGTTGAAGACCCAGAGGAGCGGAAAGAGCTGAAGGAAAGCGAGCAGGATGAGAAACGCAGACAGGATCGTCTTCCCGATGGACTTCAACGCCGTCGGCCGGACGCCGGCTACTGTACCCGGGCTACTGTGCATCATCGTTGCGCCTCAGGATCTGCTGCACCACGAGCGTAAGGCCCACTGCCACTGCAACGAACAGAACGGAGAGGGCGTTGCCGTAGCCGTAGGCGCTTGCATAGAAGGCTTTTTGATAGAGGTAGACGGAGACGAATTGCGTCAGAAATCCCGGGCCGCCGTCGGTGGAGAGAAAGATCATCTCCATCTGACGCAGGGATGAAATCACGTCGATGACGAGGACCGCGGAGATGACGGGGAACATGAAGGGGATGATGATGCGCACATACGCCTGGAACCATCCCGCGCCGTCCACGCGCGCCGCCTCTTCAATCTCCTTGGGCACTGTCATCAGATCCGGTGTAGTAGAAGAGCAGGGCCCAGCCGAACCCCTGCCAGAGAATGATCCAGAGGACCGATCCCAGGGCGGTGTGCGGGTTGGAGAGCCAGGAGATGTTGATGCCCGTCAGGCCGATGACGTGAAGAAACTTGTTGAGGATTCCATACGTGGGGTTGAAGATGCTGACCCACATCTTGGTGATCACGACCAGGGAGAGCACCGCGGGGACGAAGTAGATGGTACGCAGCACCCGGGAGAAGCGGGACGAAAGGTGGGAGAGGACCGCGGCAAGGGCGAACGCAGCGGGATTCTGGATGCAGATGGTCACGATCATGAGGATCAAGGCGTTCATGAGTGCCCGCCAGAATACAGGGTCTGCCGTGAGTATCTCGCCGGTAGTTCTCGAGGCCGACCATGTGTGAACTTCCCGAATCCCGCCCAGTCGGTGAGGCTGTAGTAAGCGGAAAAGCCTATGGGCACGACAAGAGAGAACACCATCACGGCAATGCCCGGCACCACCAGCGCGGCGATCACCTTTCCATTGCCGAACAAGCCTTTCACGCGCGGAACCTCCTCTCCCCCCCGTTCAAAAAAGAGGCGGCGCCCGCGGAGGGCGCCGCCACAGGAAAAGCAGACAAAGCTACCGCTGCTTGGACGCCTTTTCAGCCGAGGCGTCGAGCTTCTTGCAGAACTCCTCCGGCGTGATCGAGACCGGATGAGAGCTCGCGGGTGAAGTTCTGGTGGTCATCCTTGAATTGCGGAGTGGAGCGGTCGATTGTGGTTGTACCACTCGTCGTCTTCGCATCTCCCAGGATCTTGAGAAGAGTCTTGGCCACCGGCGTGTCGGACGCCCGTGCCGTGACCTTCTGCGCCGGGAATGCCGCTCCCTTCTCCCATGCAAGCCCGGGGAAACGCTCTGCGTAGAACTTGAGATACTTCAGGTCGAGGTCCTTGTACTTCGAGGCGGAGCTGATGACGTAGTTGCCGCCGAACCAGGCTTCCAGATCGTCCACTTTGCCCTTGCCATTCTTCAGCACAGGGAACTTGAAGGCGTCCACGTTGGCCCTGAACTCTTCGGAGAAGTTCGAGTCCGTGGCAAGCCCCATTTCCCAGGGGCCCATGATGTACATGGCTGCCTTGCCCTGGCCGAAGAGGTTGCGGGAGGCGCCATAGTCGGAGACCATCAGATCGTCGGCGAACAGGCCTGACTGGATGAACTTGAGGTACTGCCGTGCGCCTTCAACAAAGTCAGGATCCGTGAACTTCGCCTTTCGATCCAGCGCCGCCTGCTGACGGGAGAAGTCCCCGTTCACTCGCTGGCAGATGACGTCATACGTAATGGACAACGGCCACGCGTCCTTGCCGTCAGTGACTATGGGGATAATCCCCTTGGCCTTGAACTTCGGGGCAAGGGCCATCAGGTCTTCGATCGTCGTGGGGACCGAAGCTCCCGCGTCCTTGAACAGCTTCTTATTGTAGTAAATGACCCAGAAGTCGCCGGAGACCGGAATGCCGTAGAGCTTCCCGCCGTACATGTTGCTTTCCAGGGAGCCGGCCACGTAGCCGTATTTCGCGAAATCAGCCTTGTTGAGCTCTATCACGAACCCGCCGTCCACCATCGGCTTCAGGAGCGTGGAAAAGCTCCAGTACTTGAAGACGTCCGGAAGCTGCTTCGCGGTGGCATAGATCTTGATCTTCTGCTGGAAGGGCTGGTCGGGATAGCTTTCCGTAACGATCTCCACACCTGGGTTGGCTGCCTTGAATTCGGCGTTGATCTGCTCGATGACCGCGCCCCACCCGTTGTTGCGGTCAGGATGGGGGTCGGCCATCTTCAAGGTCTGCGCCCAGAGCCCGCTCGCCACGCACAGGGCGAGTGCTACGATGACAAGTCTCTTCATTATTCCCTCCTTCATCGGATTGCGCCGGCCTGGCACGGTACCCCGCGCAGTTCGGCGGCTGGATGACGAAAGGGAGTATCCCACGGCGTGCGGGACCCGTGAATGACGCACGTTCCGGTAGTTTGACGAATTCTCCGATAAAAGGCGGTTTCGGCCCACGCCCGCCGTCACCAGATCACCCGTCCGAGCCATCTGTCCCCCGCGGCCAGGCGCTTGGACTGAGACCGGTCAGCTTCTTGAAGACCCGGCTGAAATGCTCCACGTTGGGATAGCCCACTCGCTCACCCACCTCGTATACCTTCAGGCGGGACGAAGAAAGAAGCCTCTTCGCCTCCTCAATGCGGACCTGCGCCAGGTGTCCCATCAGCGTCTCCCCGGTCTCCCGAGTAAACTCCCAGCTCAGGTGGTTCTTTGAAACGCCGGCTTTTTCAGCTATTTCCGAGAGCGATACTCCCGGATTCCCGTAGTGGTCGCGAATGAAGCGCCGCGCCACGACCACGATCCTCGACTCCACGCTGCGGCCGGCCAGGAGGCTGCGATACATGGCCGGTATCGATTCAAGGCTCTCACATACCCGGCCGTGGGAGAACGAGGTGTGGACAGACAAATACCGCTCCATGTACTCGCGCGCGTCCTCGCAGAAGCCCTGCACGGCGCCTTCCGGCCCGGTGAAGAACACAACAGCATGATCGGGTCGGACAATCACGACCTCCCCGGATCCCCGCTTTGCAAGGACCTGGGCGAGAGAGCGTTCCACCATCACGGAAAACCGGCCAAGCCCTTCGTCCCGATGCCGGAGGGAGACTTCTTCGAAATCCTTGACCCAGAATGCACAGAGGAAAAACGGAGGCGCCAGGGTGACGCCGAGCCCGGCAAGCGCTTCTGCCTGGTCTGCTCCGGCAGGACCGGCAAGGAGGTCTTTCAGCGCCTGCGCACGAAGGAACTCGACCTGCGTGCGGGCCAGGATCGAGGTGGTGCGCTCGCGCGACTCCTCCATGCCCTCTCCTGTTGCGCGCAGCAGCGACAGAAGCGATTCTCCGTCCATCTCCGCTTTCAGCACGTAGTCCCGTGCTCCGAGTGTGAAGGCGGTGCGGACAAGGTGGAAGTCGTCGTACGCCGAAAGCACGATCACTGCGAGCGGATTCTCTCTCCGGCCGCCCTCCCCCGCCGCAAGACGGCGCAGAAACTCTATCCCGTCCATCACCGGCATCGTGATATCCAGCAGGACCATGTCTATCTCAGGGTGGGCGGCAAGAATTGCCAGCGCGTCCCGGCCGTTGGAGGCCTCGAAGCGCATGGAAAAGCCGTCCTCTTCCCATGGACGCAGGCTGGCGAGGGAAAGCCGGACAAAAGGCTCATCGTCCACGAGAAGGACGCTATGCATTGCCGCCCGCCTCGCGCACCACCACGGGCAGATGGAATCGCACGAGTGTGAACGCTCCTGCCTCGCTTTCCACGGACAGACCGAAGGGCTCGCCGAAGTTGAGCCTGATGCGCTGCATGACATTGGCCAGGCCGATCCGGTGGAGACTGCCGGCATCTCCGTGCCCGTCACGCGGGCTTTCAAAAAGGGAAGCAATCCTCTCTCCATCCATCCCGACGCCATTGTCGCGCACTTCCAGCACCAGGCGCCGGCCCGGGAGCGCAACGAGGCCCTGCTCGGAAATCGGCGCGCTGCCCAGCTCGGGCGCCTCCTCGAAGCGTGACTGGAGGACCAGGGCGCCCCTCCGACCGCAGCCCGGGATGCCGTGCAGAATCCCGTTTTCCACGATCGGCTGGAGGATCATCCTGAGCACGAGGCAGTCCTGGGTTCCTTCCGCGATCCGATAATCGACGTCGAAGTTCTCCCCGAAGCGCACCTTCATGATCCCGACGTAGCTGTGCATGTTCGCAATCTCGTGCGCAAGGTCGGTGAAGGGCCCCGCGCCCGCATAGCTGTCCGCCAGGATGCGCATGAGAGCCTGCGTCATGTCGCCGATGGCGTCCACTTTCGCCGCTCGGGCCATGAGCCGGATGGAGTTCAGCGTATTTGAAACAAAATGCGGATTGATCTGGAACCGGAGCGCCTCCAGCTCTGCCTTCATGCGCTGCCGGTCGCGCACCTCTTTTTCAAGAGTCAGGGCGCGTATTTCCTCCATCATCCGGTTGAAGCTCTCCGTAAGAACGGCGATCTCCTCGATCCCCGTGGCGGGAACACGCACAGCGTAGTCTCCGCGGCCGGCCTTTCCCATGCTGTGGGCAACCGCGCGGATGGGATTTGCAATCCGGGACGTGAAGATTCCCGCGTAGAGGAAGAACAGAATGCAGAGCAGGGCGAGCGCCGGGTAGAGGTACCACTGGTAGGAGGTGATCCGCCCGGTGATCGAGGACCGGTCTGCCAGCAGCACGATTGTCCAGCCGGTTGACTCCATGCGGAGCGAGCTGGCAAGCCAGGACCTGCCATTCAACCTCACAGTATGGAATGTAGAGGCGGCCCCTTCCGAGTCGGCCCGGGGCGGCACCAGGCCGGCCGGGTGCTCCTCCGTGACGAAGCTCGGCAGGCTTGTCAGCAGCACGCGGCCGTCTCTTGAGTAGATCACGACATCGCTCGCGGTCTCGGTCTCGGGCCGGGACAAGAGACTGTCGAAATAGGGGACCCGGAACATCACCAGGATAGCATCAAGGTTCGTGTCGTATTCCTCCGGCGAGGGACAGACCGCCACGGAGAGCATGAACTTCTCTCCGATATTCCCCGCTACTCCGGTGAGGCTGTCCAGAAGAAAGACCTTTCCCGGGTCCTTTTTCGCCTCGGCGTAAATCGAGCGGTCAATCCCGCCGACGGACCGTATGTTCGTATAATTGCCGTAGTAGTACACCCCGCCGTGGCGCATATAGAGAACCACTGCCCCCACTCGGTTGGAATAGGTCAAGAAGCTGATCAGCTTGTCGTCAAGGCGATTCGAGGCAAGAAGCCTCTCTCCGCTGCCTTCTGCCCGGGCATACCTGTCCGCAAGCGTGCGAAGCTCCTGGTCGTGGTAGAGCGCGGACGTGAGAATGGAGACCCCGTCCGCTTCGCTGCGGATGCTCTGCGCCACCTGCGTGATGACCGCCTCTGTCTGCCGGGACACCGTGGCATACAACGCGGAGATGTACAGCCGCGAAAGAATGATTGAGACGAGGACGCCGGGAAGGAAAATAAGTAGAATGAAGGCAAGGTAGAA
The DNA here is from genome assembly GCA_963734545.1 of uncultured Spirochaetota bacterium. GTDB lineage: Bacteria > Spirochaetota > Spirochaetia > SZUA-6 > Fen-1364 > Fen-1364. Next base: position 880,553 of record CAVTHO010000007.1, read on the forward strand.
CCTTTGACGGATAGAGACCACGCCCGAGTATATCATGAAATCCGCCGTGGTCTCGGGTGGCACCGATTTGCGTATATTATCCAGGGAAGAGAAGACATGAAACACAGCCTGCCGCTGGCGATTCTGATCGGATGCTCGATGTTGATCGGTTCCTGCTCCTCTTTCGCCTACCTCCAATCCGACGACTACAGGCAGGCCGGAATCCAGGTGACGACAAATTCTGAGGCCGTCTCCGGCATGCAGGCGATCAACCGATGGGCCGCTGAGTTTGGACCCACGTACAGCGCGGAAGACGTTGCCGTGTGGGCTGCCAATCGGCTGGCGAAACAGGGGCGGCGTGACGTCCTGGTCCTGGTCGAGCTGATCTCATACTGCATTCCTCCCGTCAGGGGCCTCCTGGAGGAAAACATGTGGAGGATATCGGTCTACAGCATCCTTCCCCGGACGGAATCGCCTGCGCCCAGCTCGGTGTTTTGACCGTGCTGCCCTGCATGGGCAGACTTAAGCGCCAAGGAGGCGATCGGTTGTGCGGAAGGCTCCTGGATACGTGATGGTCCTGATCGCCCTTGTTCTCGGGGTTATTCTTGTCGCAATCGCTCCATTCGTCCTCTTCACCCCGCGCGCTCCGAAGGCTTCGACCGATCTCGACAGCATCGAAAAGCTGGAGGCGTACCTGCGCGCACTCACGACCCACGGGACGCCGCCGGCCGTGGACATCGTCGTCATCAGGAGCGGGTCCCCTGTCTACTCAAAGGCCTTCGGCTTCGCTGACGGTCCCGGGGGAAGACCGGCAGGGCCGAACGATGTGTACCACTACTGGTCGGTGACAAAACTCTTTACCGCGACGGCAATCATGCAGCTGGTCGAAGACGGAAGGCTTGGCCTTGACGATCCGGTAACGAAATATCTGCCGGCATTCAGGACACACACGAAATCGGGGGCCGCGGCCGATATCACCATCCGCCAGCTTCTCAACCACACTTCGGGAATGAAGGACCTTGCTCCCACCCACCTCGCAGGCTGGATACACCATCTTGGAGAACAGCCCGTGGACCAGGTGGCACTGGTGCGGGAGCGCATGGAGTCATACCTCACTCTTGCCGGTGAGCCGGGCACGAAAGGCGCATACAGCAACGCTGGCTATATCGTCCTGGGGGCCCTGGTGAGCGAGGCGACAGGTCAGCCTTACGAGGATTTCGTGCGCAGCCGGATTCTGCGTCCCCTGGGAATGACCAGCACGGACTTCGTCTATCGAAGCGATATGCTCCCCCGTGCTGCCGCGGGCACGCATCCGCTGTTCCATTTCTTTACGCCGATGCTTCTGGCGCTCCACCATGATTGGTTTTCCAGCTGGGTCGACAAGGTCAGCAATGCCCGAATGTGGTTCAAACCGATGTACACCGACTACACGAGTCCGACAGGACTGATCGGCACCGCGGAAGACCTTGCCCGGTTCGGGCAAGCCTTTGTTTCAGCAGGGCAGCTGGACGGCAGCCGCATATTGAAGGCTGAGTCGGTGTCGATGATGCTGAACGACGGGTATGGGGAAAACAGCGGGCCGGACAAGGATCGGATGGGTCTCGGGTGGCACTGGTGGAACGATGCACCTGTCCCTTTCAAGGGCCACGGCGGCGGCGGTCCCGGCTTCGGGGCGCAGCTTGCCATTTTCCCGGAACAGAAGATGGTAATCGTCATACTTGCCAACGACACCCTGATTGACCGCGTCGGCCTGACGAAGCTTGTTGCAGCCGTCTTCCAGTGAGACTGCGGCAAAAAACGGGACGCTCTCGCGTCCCTCTTATCTCCTAGGGGATTCGAACCCCTGTTGCCGGGATGAAAACCCAGTGTCCTAACCCCTAGACGAAGGAGACACACCCAGCGTGCGGGCTCACGTATAGCCTTTCGAGGCTGTTTTTGTCAAGGGTTTCTGGCTCCCCGGGGGGGTGGTGACGCGCAGGGGCGTCCTGGTGTAGGATGCGCGTCACAACACGATACAACATTGGAGGAGGCCGTATGGCAAAGGTCAGCTGGAACCGGACATGGAGCATCAAGATGAGAAAAAAGAGCCGGGGAAAAAAGGCAAGAACAGGAACACAAAGAAGAAGTAGGTCAGTGTCTCCGTCTGCCCGGCAGGCCGACTCGCGGCGAATCCTGGCATGCAGCAGGACCGCCATCCACATGCGAAAAGGTCTCCATGGGCGGGCAATCTCGAGCACCCGGGCAAAGTCCTGAGACTGCTCGAGCTTATGTGCGATCTTTACCGCGTATTCAGTGTACGGCCCTGAAACTACGATTCGCCTATTGCTCGCGTCTGCACCGCCGGTTGAACTCTGGCAGTGAAGCCAAGGTCGACGACCACCGGATTGCCTATGATCTGGAAGTCAGCCCACCTTGCCACCTCGTTGTTGACTAGCAGCAACAACTCCCCGTCGCCATCATCAACTTTGCTGCTGACTATCCCTTCGACGTTCTCGCCTGTCTGCTTGTTTCTGAGATGGAGTCTGCAAACCATGGTGACCTCCCTGCTGCCGCCTTCCCCTGGAGCGTGTGCGGAAGCCGTCCCTGGGGACACCTATATCTACCAGATGAAACATGACTCGGTTGTGCAGAGAGGGGAATTGTCGCCATGCGCTGTGCATAGCCGCAGAGGTACGACTGAGGCATCTGCCGTCCGAACCTCACAAGCGGCTGAACATGAGATCGGATGAGCGAACTTTATATTCGAATCCGATGAACAATTGAGCCGCCCCGGACTCGAACCGGGGACCCACAGCTTAAAAGGCTGATGCTCTGCCAACTGAGCTAGCGGCCCGTTTAGCGCGCGAGTACAATATCCGGTCGGTTTTTTTTTGTCAATTCAGAGCGAGGTGGGCGGGGCCGGCGGAATGCCGGCTCCAGAATGCGGTGAGGGTGAGGGGCCTTCCTCTACCAGCGTACCGCGAGGTCCAGCGTCGCACCCGCCCGCGGCCGGTCTCCGAGGTGCGCGCCGAGCTCCTGCGTAAAAACGGCGAAATTCAAGTCCAGGACGAGCAGCTTCATTCCGGCTCCGAACGTCAAGTATCCCTGGTTGAGCCCGGCCCGCAGGGCGAACATGTTAATGAGCTTGATCTCCGCGCCGCCGTGAAGGGAGTACCAGATGGAGTGTTCGCCCCCCAGGACCCCGCCGAAGTCCTGTACGTCGATGCTGATCGAAGGGTCGACCCAGTACTTGAACGTACCAAGGTCAGGATGCATGGCCACACCGAGGCCCACGTTCATGGGAATCACGTACCGGTCTGTCGTCACTGAAGTGCCGGCAGGGAACCTCAGCTGGGAGCCAAAGGTGCTCGAGAAGGTCCCGAAGGAGTTCTTGTTGTACCTGAACTGCGTGCCGCCCAGGTCACGCACGGAGAGCCCGAATGTGAACCAGCCGAGCTCCGCAATGGCGCCCAGATCAAGGCCAATGCCCACACCATAGAACGCATCCGCGCTGTTGAGCGGGGAAAGAAGGTCCTCGCCGTTTGCGATGGCTGACAGCATCCCGAGGGCGACGCTGTTCGAGATGGGCGCATGGACCCTGATCATGGGGCGGATGTCCCCCCCTACGTGGAGCTTGAATCCGAGCACATCGAAGGGAACCGAAAGACCGCCGATGAAACCGACGGTGGCGGTCATGTCACCGCTCGCTCCCAGAAGGGTGGAACCGTACAGGGAGGAATCCTCTATGATCATCATGCCGAGGCCCAGCCCGTTTCCGACATAGCCGATGCCGGCAGACATTCCGATCCCGAATCCTCCCGCAATGACCTGGCTGTTCAGGAAGTCCAGCGTCGACGACGAAGAGCCGGTTCCCCGGCGTACTTCTGGCCCAAATGGATCAACTCATCCGGACGGGAGTACACCCACGTGGTGGCGGCGAGAAGAGTGAACGAACCTTCACTGCGGGAGAAGCCCGCCGGATTGTAGAAGAAGGAGTCATAGCCGTGCGCGTCCGCGATGAACGACCCTCCCCTCCCCATCACCTGGGGGCTCATGGGAAGGAATGGAATTTCCGCGATAGTGTCCGCGAAGGCAGCGCCGCAGCCGAGAAGAGTGATCAGCGCACCGATGACAAGTGTTTTCCTCATTGGTGCTTCGCTCACTTCGGATAGGGCGCGCCGGCCGCGTCGAAGATGTTCTTGAGCGGCGGATTGAGCGGATTCAAGGGGTCCGCCACGGTGACGCCCGAAATCTGGTTGCTCGGATCATCGTTCACGAGAAGAAACATCTCGTGGATGGCATCCGCCGTTGTCGGCACCACTGAAGGGGTGATCGCGTCCACCACCGCCTGCATGAGGTAGGCAACAGCCGCCTTCTGTGCAATGTCTCCCATGGTCACACCAGGTGGAACACTGTAAGGAGGAGTTTCTGTTCCCAGCGCCTGGTAGGCCATATTCGCCTGGAGCAAGCCCGTTATCATTGCCGTGAAGTCGGTCTGATTCCCCGCGACATCAGCGGGGATGACGGAGGAAATGAGGGAGGAGATGTTTCCCGTCTGGGATGACGTCATGAACTCGGCCACGATGTTGTTTACCAGCTCGTCCCCGGAGGTGGTCTTGAGATAGAGATCGCCGTAGAGTACGGCGGCAGCCTGCTTATCCGAATTGTTGAGAGGTCCCGTTGTGACCTGATACGTCGTCTCGAGATAGGACTCGAGCGCCTGTGTGGTTGTCGTATCCGCCTTGAGCTTGGCCACGACCGCGGGAGAGCCCAGGTCACTCGCCAGTTTGTCGAGCCCGTCGCTTCCGCCCTGATAGTCGCTCAGCTTCGGCGCAGGAGGTTCATCGAGCGGCTTGAACGCGTTGAAGTCAAAAAACGCCGAGCATCCCGCCAAAAGGAACAGCGGGAACAGCAGGAGCGCCGTGACTTTCATGCTCGACAATCAATACCTCCCTCTCAAGAATATGCAAACGCAGGACTGTTGTAGCTGTCAACGCTGCAATAGGATTATAGCTCAGAAAGGGCCTGAAAACCATCGAATGTCAATCAAACCCGAGGAAGCGGCCGCCGCAGCTCCCGGATGCGGTTGTGATCCTCACCCTCGCGATCCTGCCCTCGGCCTCACCTGCCGCCGGGACGTCGCGCACATCCACCTTCAAATAGTTCTCTGAAACGCCCCACGCGCGCGTGCCTTCACCGCCCTCGAGAAGCACCTCGACGTCCCTGCCGACCCATGCACGCGCGTAGGATGACGAAGACCGGCGGCTTATCTCTCGTAGCTCGCGTGCCCGCTGATGCCTCGTGCGTTCGGGCACTGCAGGTTCGAGGCCGGCAGCGGCCGTGCCCGGCCTCGGTGAGAAGGGAAATACGTGGAGCGCTGCGAACGACTGCCCTTCAACCAGACCCCGTGTCTCCGCGAACTCAGCCTCAGTTTCACCCGGGAATCCCGTGATGATGTCCGCGGCGATGTAGGGATCCGGTTTCGAAGCACGCAAGAGGGCCAGCGCCTCATGCAAGCGGCCGGTGAGGCAGCGCCGCCTCATCCTGCCCAGCACGCTGTCGGAGCCGGACTGCACCGGAATATGGAAGTGGGGGCAGATCCTCTCGTGGGCGATCACTTCTCCCAGCGCCTCTGTGATACGTTCCGGCTCCAAAGAGGAGAGCCGGAAACGAACGCGCCGCGTTGCGTCCAGGAGCAGGCGCAGCAGGTCATGCAGCAGGAGGCCTTCCGACCTGTAGGAGGCGATGTTGACTCCCGTAATGACCACCTCGCGGTACTCCAGCTCCTCCAGCTCCACGAGCCTGCGCACCGCTTCCGCGGGGCTGAGGCTCACCGAGGCGCCTCGTGCCAGAGGCACACGGCAATAGGAGCAGCGCGAATCGCAGCCGTCCTGTACTTTGAGATAGGCCCGGGTGCGGAAGTTGTGCGCGCCCGCGGTAAGTTGAAAAATGTCACGGGGTACCGTGACCGGTTGGAAAATGTCACGGGCAGCCGTGACCCACGTGCCGTCCTGAAGAGTGCCTTTCGCGGCGCCTCCCCGGCGGAGAATCGCCTGCAGATCGAGGAGGCTCGCCTTCTGCGACTGCGGTATCACGAGGACATTTTCCCCGAGTGAAGAAAGGGCTCCCGCATTCTGCTCGGCTGAGCAGCCCGTTACGATCAGGAGAGCGCGTGGACGGCTGCGCGCGAGGCTGCGGACAAGGGCGCGGGCCTTGTGATCCGCGCGGCACGTCACCGTGCACGTGTTGACCACGTACGTATCGGCTTCCTGTTCAAAAGGGACAACTGCGTAGCCCTGACTTTTGAATGAGGAGGCGAGCGCTTCGGTCTCGAACTGGTTCAGCTTGCACCCGAAGGTGTGAAACCCGACCCTGCGTCCGCCGCCACGGTACTCCGCGGCATTCGGGCCGCCACGGTACTCCGCGGCACTTATCGCGGTCACCGTACCCGGTGACATTCAACCGCCTCTGAGCTTCTTGTCGACGCTGTCCTTGCCCCGCTGGGCATCGCCGAGGCCGGGGTCCAGCCTGAGCGCCCGGCCATACGCGTCGGAGGCCCATTTCAGATCGTTTGCCAGCTCACGCGCGTATCCGAGCCGGGCCCACCACAATGCGTTGTTCTGCTCGTAGTAGACGGCCGTGGAGATGGCGATGTCGGCGTTCTGGTACTCCTTGAGACGTATGTAGCATTCCCCCATGAGCCAGTAGACGCGCGCGATCCGGTCTCCGTTGGGACGATCCAGCACGTACTTCTTCAGGTTCTTGAGCGCGTCGTCGATCTTGCCGAGAAACACGTCGGCCTCCCCGATGATCTGCTCGATCCGGGGATCGTTCGGATTGATGACGGCGGCCTTGCGGGCAATGTCCAGGGCGTCCTGGTACTGCTGCAGCCTGAGGTAGCTCCACCCCATCACCACGTGAGAGTCGATATTGTTCGGTGACACGGCCAGCTCCTGCTGGCAGACCTTGACCGCGTCCGCGAATCTGTTCGCGCGATAGAGCTCCAGCGCGTCCGGCTTGTCCTGGGCGAACAGGGGACCAGTCGCCAGAATCGCCAGAAGGAGCGCGACGGAGGCGAGGCGACGTTTCATTTCTGGGGCCCCCCCTGGCCGGAGGACGAGCCGGGAGGCTTCTGCTGAGGCGCGTGCTGGTTCCCTGGCTGCGGCAACGGCAGAGTCTGCTGGCTGCCCCCCTGCCCTGCCGCTGCCCCCCCCTGCTGATTGCCCTGTTTCTGCGGGTGTTGCTGCTGAGGCTGCGGGCTGCCGGGCTGCCCGGTTGCGCCTGCCTGATGCGGTGCCGGCCGGCTGCGGCTGCTGCGCATCCTTCCTCACACCGCCCATGTTGCAGTAGCCGTTGAACTTGCATCCGCTTTCCACGACGAAGTCCGGCGTGGAGATGTCTCCCTCCACCTGCGCCGTGGAGAACAGCTCCACGCGGGAGTGGCCGACGATGTCCCCTTGTGCTTTCCCCGTGAGGAGACGATATCTGCCTCGGTCTTGGCTTCCACGTACGCCTTCTCCCCGATGTACAGGGAGCTTGTCGACTTGATCTCGCCCTTGAACTTTCCCTTGATCATCAGGGGCTTCTTGAACGTGAGGTGGCCCTCGAAATCGATGTCCTCCGCGAGGATCGTGTCGATCTCGTGCTCGTCCATATCCTTTATGTGCACTTCAGCCATAGGCCTCTCCGTGGTGTGAGTTGTCCCTGCCTACGTTATCCACGCCTGCCCGGGCATGTCAACCATCGATCGCCAGCATGATCGAGCGGAGGGACTTCTCCAGCCGCGCGCGCATCTCCCGCGTGTGCGGATTGAAGCGCTGAAGGTCGAGAAAGAGCTGCCAGGGGTCGTTGCAGGTCTGCTCGACGATTTCCAGGAGCTTGTTGTAGCCCACGGTGGCGATGGGGGATTGGCGCACGCCGAGATCGGAGAGCACCCTCCCGATGTAGTGCGCGATTCCCTGGGTGAACGCCGCTTCCCGGTCGTGCTCGTCCGCCGACATGACGGAGACCGCCAGACCCAGGGAGGTGAAGAACTCGCGCCACCGCTCGAGCTCCCGGCCGGCGATCGCGGACGGGGCAGAGGATCATGGGGAGCCCCGCGACGCCCTCACGGGCCGAATCCGGGCCGAACATCGGATGCGTGCCCAGGATCGAGACAGCGGCCGGCAGCATTCGCTCCATGAGACCCACTGGATGGGTCTTCACCGAGCAGGTGTCCATGACGAGCGACCCCGCGGGAGAGCCGGCCGCGCGTGCGCCCCAGGACGTCCTCCATGGCGGAGATTGCCACGCAGAGGAAGATCACCGGCTGGGAGAGAACCTCCGTCCTCCCCCACCCTGCGCGACACCGGGCGGGGTGGGCCGGTCGGGAGATCGGGAATAGACGCAGACGGGAACCGAGCGCGCGAGCAGCTCCGCCCAGAAAGAGCCGAACCTTCCCAGGCCGTACACGCCGACTGTCATGAGCGCGATTATTGCAGTTTCCGGGGAAAAAGCTATACTTGCTTACTCGGGTGTTTCTCCCATTCCCGGAAAGGAGCCATCAGGTGAACTTCATCGAAGAAATGCGCGCAAAGGCGAAATCCGATCCGCGGAAGCTCGTGCTTCCCGAGGGCTACGAGGCCCGCACGTTGAAGGCGGGCCGGATCATTCTCGACGAGGGCCTCGCGAGCGAGGTCACCCTCCTCGGAACCGCTGCCCAGATCGAGGCCGAAGCGAAGAAGCAGGGTGTGAGCCTGAAGGGTCTCCACGTGGAGGAGCCCGCCACTTCGCCGCTGCGGAAGGAGTACGTGGACGACTACTTCGAGCTGCGCAAGGGCAAGGGGATCAGCCGCGAGGAGGCGGAGAAGGTCTTCATGGGCGACACCCAGCACTGGGGCGCCATGATGATGCGCAAGGGCCGCGCGGATGCCATGGTCTCGGGAGCGGACAGCGAGACGGCCAAGGTTCTGCGCGCGGCGCTCACCATCGTCAAGACGGCTCCCGGCATCAAGACGGCCTCTTCCTGCTTCGTCATGTACCTTCCCGGCACGAAGTGGGGCGTCGACGGCCACATGATCTTCGCCGACTGCGCGGTCGTCCCCGACCCGACCCCCGAGCAGCTCGCCGACATCGCCCTTTCCTCCGCGGAGTCCTGCCGCATGTTCCTCAAGACGGAGCCCCTGGTGGCCCTGCTCTCCTTCTCCACGAAGGGCAGCGCGAGCCACCCCCTGGTGGACAAGGTGGCGAGCGCGTTGAAGATGCTGCAGGAGAAAGACCCGAAGCTCCTCGTCGACGGGGAGATGCAGGCGGACGCGGCGCTCGTCGCATAGCGTCGCCGCGAAGAAGGCGCCCGGCTCCCCGGTCGCGGGCAAGGCAAACACGCTGATATTCCCCGACCTGCAGAGCGGCAACATCGGGTACAAGCTCGTGCAGCGCTTCGCAAACGCCGAGGCCTACGGACCGTTCCTCCAGGGCTTTGCCAAGCCGGTGAGCGATCTTTCCCGCGGGTGCTCCGTGGAGGACGTCGTGAACACCTCGGTGGTCACGCTGGTGCAGTCGCAGAAGGAATAGCATGAGAGTCGCGATCGTCGGATACGGAAGCATGGGACGCGAGGTGGAGAAGGTCCTTCGGGAACGGGGGCACGAGGTGACGGCCCGCGTGGATCCGACGCAGGCGGGCGCCGACGGCGACGCGCCTCACGGAGGAGATCGCCCGGCGCAGCGACATGGCCATCGAGTTTTCGCACGCGGACGCCGTGCTGGAAAACGCGCAGCGCGTATGCCGGGTTCGGGCTCAGCGCAGTGAGCGGGACCACGGGCTGGTACGCGAAGCTCGAGGAGCTGCGCGCTCTCATCGGCGCATCGAAAATCGGCTACCTGTACGGCAGCAACTTCTCCATCGGCGCTCACCTGTTCTTCGCGCTGGTGGCAGCCGCGACCGAGCTCGCCAACCCCTGCCCCGAGTACGACATCATGGGGTGGGAGGTCCACCACAAGCGCAAGAAGGACTCGCCCTCGGGCACCGCGCTCACCATCGCCCGCATCATCACCGGCCAGAGCGAGCGCAAGAAGAAGGTGGTGACGGAGAGGCTCGACCGGGCTCCGGCGGCGGATGAGCTCCACTTCGCCTCTGTCCGCGGCGGGGAGGTCCCCGGCACGCACACGGTGCTCCTGGACTCCTCCTTCGACACCATCGAGCTCACCCATCGCGCGCGCAGCCGGGGCGGGTTCGCCCTCGGCGCCGTGCGTGCGGCGGAGTGGCTGGCGGGAAAGCGCGGCGTTTTCGAGGTGAATGATTTCATCAAGAGCCTTCTCCAGAGGAGACCAGCATGAAACTCGAAGGGGTGTATACGGCCCTCGTCACGCCGATGACCGCGGACGGAAAGGTGGACGAGAAGGCGCTGCGCCGGCTCGTGGATTTCCAGGTCGAAGGCGGCGTGCACGGCCTCGTGCCGGTGGGCACGACGGGAGAGAGCCCGACCCTGGACGGCGAGGAGTGCAAGCGGGTCATCCAGATCGTCGTCGAACAGGCACGGGGTCGGGTTCCCGTCATTGCGGGGGCAGGGTCCAACTCCACGAGCGAGGCAATCGAGTACGCGCGGGACGCCAAGGAGGTGGGGGCGGTGGCGACCCTCCAGGTTGCGCCGTACTACAACAAGCCGACAAACGCGGGCTTTCTCGCGCATTTCCGCGCCATCGCGGACGCGGTGGATCTGCCGCTGGTCGTCTACAACATCGCCGGCCGCACCGGCAAGAACATCGACAACCCCACGATGCTGGAGCTGGCGAAGCACAGGAACATCACGGCGGTGAAGGAGGCAAGCGGCGACATCGGACAGGTCATGGACCTGATCGCCCACAAGCCGGCCGGATTCACCGTGCTTTCAGGGGACGACAACCTCGTGTTCCCCATCATGGCGCTCGGCGGCCGGGGAGTGATCTCGGTCGTCGAGCAACCTCGTGCCGGACCGCATGGCGAAATTCGTCACGCGGCGCTCCAAGGGCGACTGGGACGGGGCGAGGAGAATGCACTACGAGCTCCTCCCGCTCTTCAAGGCCATGTTCATCGAGACCAATCCGATCCCGATCAAGGCGGCGATGGCAATGAAGGGAATGATGGCGGAGTCCTACAGGCTCCCGATGTGCCCCCTGGCGCCGAAAAACAGGGAGTCTCTCCAGGCAACGCTCAAGGAGCTGAAGGTCCTGTAAGCGCGCGCGCCAGCCTGACGAAGATCTCGGGAGAGAGCTGCTCGGCCCTCCTGCCAAGGTCTATCCCCTCCGCCACGAGCACCGATTCAGCGTCCTCCGCCGTCACGTCCGATCCCAGCCTTCCCGAGCCAAGGTTGTTGCGAATGGTTTTCCTTCGCGAGGAAAAGAGACCTCGACAAAGCGCGGAGAGCACGCGCAGCGTGCGGCTGTCCGGCGCATCGCTCTTCGGTCGCAGCTCCACAATCGAAGAAACAACCTCGGGCACCGGATAGAAGCTGCCCGGGCTGCAGGTCACCGCGGTCGATCACGTGGAAGGAGGACTGGCACAGAACGGAAAAGGATGAGTAGCTCTTGGTCCCCGGGCCGGATGCCATGCGCTCGGCGAGCTCGCGCTGCACGGTGACTACCACGACCCGGGGCCGCAGGCCTCCCTCGATGAGGTCCCCGATCATGAGCGACGCCGTTCGGTAAGGAAGGTTGCCCAGCAGACGATCCGGTGGCCCGTGCTCCGCAACGGCGTTCCTCCAGCTCTCCAGAAAATCCCCCTGCACCAGCTTGAACGCTGGTGTGCCGGCAAAGGTTTCCAGGAGGAATCGGCACAGGCCGCGGTCCATCTCGAACGCGCGCACTTCCTTCGCCCGCTCGAGGAGGAGGCCGGTCATGGAGCCGAGTCCCGGGCCGATTTCCCAGACCGTCTCGCTTCCCTTGAGCTCGAGCAGCGATACGAGGCGCTCCCGCGCCCCCCTGTTGACCAGGAAATTCTGACCCCAGCGCTTTTTCAGCGCGAGCCCCCGCTCTTCCAGCGCCGCGCGGATCTCCGCGGGGGAATCGGGATTCACGCGAGGATCACCGAAGCGGCACGCCGCTTTGCGGGCAGGACTCCGCCCAGGAGCACCATCACCGCGACGGATGCCGCGACGACCCAGGGCACAAGCGGGGGCACTACCATGATGCCCGGCACTCGTGCCAGTGTTTCAGCGCTCCACTCGATGGCGCCGTACAGAATCGAAAAGAGTCGCACGCAGGTGTCATGCAGGAGCTGCCAGGGCAGGAGGGAGATCGGCAGCCACGCAAGCCCTGCCCAGAGGAGTGCGGTCGTCAAAGGCACCAGGATCAGGCTCGCGACCAGGCCCGAAGGGTAATAGCTGCCGAATGCGGCCACCACGAGAGGCAGGGTGGCGATCTGGGCGCCGACTGACATGGCCAGCGGTGCCAGGACGAATCGCGGGAGCCTGCCTTCGAGAGGCCTCCGCACGAGCGGGCCCAGTGCCAGAATCCCGGCCAGGGCGAGGAACGAAAGCTGAAATGAAAGGGAGAACGCCTGGAAGGGATCGATACACACGATCACAATCCCGGAAATGGAGAGAAGGTTCAGCGGCTCCACGTCCCGGTCGAGCAGGAGCGCAGCGCCGCCCACCAGGATCATTACGGTGGCGCGCAGGAGCGAGGGAAAAAACCCTGCAACAAACTGGTAGAACAGGAGGACGAGGGTCGCCAGAAGGAATTTCAGGACAGGCCTCCGCATGAATCCCAGCGCGGCTGCGATGATGCCGTAGATCACGGTCACATGGAGGCCGGAGAGTGCCAGGATGTGCAGGCTGCCGGTGCGCTGGAATCCGTCATACAGCCGCTGCGGCACGTCTTCCCTGCTTCCTATCAGGAGCGCCTGAAGAAGCGCGGAGGCCGGATAGCCGGCTCGATCCAGCGCCCGATTCAACCCCGTCCGCAGCCGGGCCCTGATTTCCCACAGCCTCGAGGAAAACCCTGCCTCGCGAACATCCTTTCTGGCCGCGCGCGCCGCAAAGGTTTCAGGACCTGTCCCCGGGAAGGGGGAGAGCCGTGCATGAAACGAGAGCTCCTGGCCCAGAGAAAACCGGTAGTCGCCGGCAAGAAAGACGAGCACGCTGCCGCGCGCGGCACCCCGCAACCCCGTCTGGACGGACGACGCCTGCCGGACTGAAACGCGCAGCACTGTCTCGCCCTTCTGGGAAAGACTGCTGTCCTGCGAGAGGGAGCCGCTGAAATCGGTCACGTCGCCGGCGGGAACGGGGAAGAATGAAGAGTCGCTCACGCTCGCCATCCGCCTGAGAGAAACCGCGCCCATGAGCAGTCCGACAGCGATGAAAAGCGCGAAGACCCCGGCGCGGCGGAGACGGGGAGCGTCGATCCGCGTGAGAACGGTTCCCGCGGCCGCCGCCACGACGCATGCGGCAAGCAGCGCCGCCCACCTCGATGCGAGGATCGGGCGCGAGTAGCAGCAGGCCAGGAGGATGGAAAACAGGACAAGCGCAGGGGTGAGGTGCCTGCGGATCATGCGCCAGAAGGCCGGCGATGCTCCGCCTGCTCTACCATTTCAGCTTGTCGAGGGCCGCGCGAGCCGCTTTCTTCACCCCGGCAGTGTAGTTCAAATACTGCGTGTACATCAGGTCGTCGAACGCCACCTTGTCCGCGAGAGCCCCCAGGTTCTGCAGAATGGCCATCACGACCAGGTCGTCATACGCCTTGCCTTTTTCCGTGTAGGAATTGACGATCACGAGGTACTGGGTGAGCCGCACGGCGGCATCGTGGGAGCTCATGGCGCCAAGGTCGCCGATGGCGTTCAGCAGATGATTGCGATCCGTCAGGCCCTTGTCGAACTCGCCGATGGTCGTGTCCAGGTGCTCGATGAGGAGAGGCGTGGCGTGCGAATACTTTCGCACTCCGAGGGCGTCCGCGGCCTGGAACCGGATGTCCCGCAGAATCGCCTTGCCTGTCGCGTCCGAGGCGCTGAGGTGCAGCCCGACGTCGAGAGCATATTCGGCGAGCTGGCTCAACTGGTCGTCCGTGAGCCTGTCCGTGTCGAGAGCCATCTGGAGGGCGAGCTTCTTTTCCGGTATGGGCCGCACTCTGACGACCCCGAGGAGCATTTCCTTGAAATCTCCTTTGATGGCGAGGAGCGCCTCCTTCGCGATTGCGGCGATCTGCTCGGAGTATCCCAGGTTCATTGTGCCGAACAGCGTGGAAAACGAGGTCGCATCCCCGATCTTTCCGAGCGCCTGGAGACAGGCCACCAGCACGGCAGGATCCGGCATCTTGCCCGAAGCGAATGAGGCATTCTGCCCATCCACGTAGTGGTTCAGGTTCGCGACTATCTGCGCGTCGCCCGTCCCTGCGAGCCCGAGCGCCGTGGCTGCCTTTGCCAGCGTCTGGGAATCCGAAGTCGTGAGAAAGAGCTTCCAGATGGCGTCCCGGCCCTGCGTATACCCGACGACGCCCATCTGCTCGGCGCCAATGGCGGCGAGTTGGTTGAACCTCGCGTCAGTGGGAACGAGGGTCGAGTTGTCGATCACGAACTCCACCGCCTGCAGGAAAAGCGGCCCCATGGCGGACGCTGTCTTTCCCGCCGCCGCATCCTGGAGTATCTGGATCTTCACGTCGAGACTGCCGATGGCGAAGTTGCGGCGGAATGCATCCAGAAGCTTTTGCGCGTCCTGCGCCTGCGCGACGATCGAGGTCACGAGGAGCGCGATGCAAATGCACAGAGCACGTTTCATGCCTCTCCCTCCTGGGGGCTCATACGATTCAATTCTACAGTGATCGAACTCAAAGTACAACCCAGATCGAAAGAGCGCCGCCTGATTCAGGAGACGTCCGGTGTGGGTTTGGCCGCGGACAGGGAAGCCTTGATGACGATCCCATCCGATCCGCCGTTCTTTGACTGCGCATCCGGTTTCCGTGGCGCGCCGGGTGCTTCCCGCTCGCCGAAAAGGTTGTAGACGTAGGTGAGGATCCGATTGCGCGCCGTGGCGCTCAGCGGGGCTGCCTGCACGTGCAGGAGGGACCTGTTCTTCTTCTGATCGAAGTTGATTCCTTTCACCACTCCGCTCATGACCACCTGGTCGTCCCCGATGCTGAACTGGACCTTGATCGGCAATCCCACTTTTGCCTTTCCGCCGATGAGCACCGCGAGCCCTCCCTCCGAAAGGTCTGCCAGCCGGCAGCGCAGCCCGCGAGCGCCTTCCGGGGTTTCGCTCGCGCCGTCGATGGACTTCAGCGGAAACAGCTCGGCGGGAAGATCGGCCTCCACCCGTACCGAGCTTCTCTTCTGGGCGCGAATGAGGTTCTCGGAGTGCAGAATGTGCAGGATGGGATACTGCTTGTCGAAAAAGTCATCCAGGACCTTTGTCTGGAAAAAATACCCGGCATCCTCGGCCCGCCAGAAGTACACGCCGATTTTCTGGTTCTTCCACGAGAAACCCTCCGGAAGCTTCGGACCCTGGGGGTAGGATACCGCCAGGTAGCGGCTGAGGATTTCCACGACGATGGAGCCGAATGGACCGATTCCGGGAAGCGTGATGCGCAGGCTCTGCTTGGGCTGAAGCTTGCGCGTGCTCTTGATGCCGAGCTTGTACTTGGGTTGATCGAACTCGACCCTCTTCCGCAGCTCGAAAAGCTTGCCGAGCAGAAGGTTGTACTCGGGATCCTGTTCCTGGGACCGGGACCTGTACCGGATGATGGTGCCCTTGATGGAACGATCGAGCTGCTTGATGGACCAGAAAAGCGCCGTCGGGTTGTCGAGCTTGGCCTCCACCGCCACGCGGCGCAGCAGGTTGATTTCGCGGAAGACGAAGCCGGACTCCCGGCCCTTCAGGTAGAACTGGAGCCAGGGAAACCTGCCACCTCCCGCCCGGCGCAGGAGAATAATGGCGAGCACCGCAATGAAGGCTATGGCAAGAAGGACAACGACGAACAACATATCGCTTCTATAATTATCGTGAAAAAGGACCTATATTTCCATACAATTTGGGGAAATGGTGCAAATGAAGCATTCCCGCCTTCTCCTGGAGATGTCCCTTTTCTTCCTTGCATTCTTCCTGCCCGGGCTATCTTGCCCAGACACACCCTCCGGCCGCGGGCCCTGCGTCCACCCTGGCGATGCTCCAGGTCATCGTGACGGGATTACCTCAGTTCATGCTCATGGCGTACGTTGCCACGCTTTCCGTTGGAAGAGCTCCTCGCAACTGGGGGCTCATTGCGCTCGAGCCGCGGGACGGGATTCGGATCCTTGTTCTCCTTGTCGGTTGTTTCGCGGTCGTCGCGCCCTTCGTGGCTCTTGCTCTCGCGCTGCCTCCCCGATTCAGCAAATCACTGACGCTGGGGTATCGCTGGGGACTGCTGAGCGTGACGCAGATTCCGATTGCGCTTCTGTTCGGTCTCACCGCAGGCTATCGTGAAGAGTTCTTCTTCCGCTCATACCTGCTGGGCAGGCTCGGCCAGCTCGGAATTCCCGTACCGATCGCGGCAATCGCATCAACAGCCCTTTTCAGCCTCGGCCACATATACGAAGGCCCTCTGGGCGTCGCCATTGCGGCAGCGCTGGGGGCACTTTTCGCCGCGGTTTATATCCGCAGGCCGAATCTCCACGTCATCGCGATTTCCCACGGCCTGTACAACGCCATCGTGCTCTGGCTGAGCCTTCTGATTCCCAGCTCGTTGCCCGCCGCAGCCGGAAACCTTATCTTCCGTCCATGATGCGAAGATTCGCGCTGCTTCTCCTGCCTGCGGCCGCCGTTCTTTTTCTCCTGGCCTGTGCCCCGAAGCAGGCCCCTGCAGCGGCAGTCGGGACCGGGGCGGAGCGTGCGGCGGTTCCTGCCGTACCTGGCGCTGCCGCAGCGGAACCGGTTTCAAGCAGCACCGCGCCGGGAAGCACGAATGAAATGCTTTTGAAGGCCGGGTTCGCAGTGCCGAAAGCCGAGATCACCGCGTCGGATTTCACCCTCGCATCTCTGGACGGCAGGAACGTGAGCCTCGCCTCCTACAAGGGCTCGTTTGTCTTCCTGAGTTTCTGGGCCACGTGGTGCGGACCATGCAAGCAGGAGCTTCCCTCCGTGCAGGCGCTCTACAACAAGCTGAAGGACAAAGGTCTGGTGATCGTGGCCGTGGACGTCATGGAAGGAAGCAAGACCGTCAGCGCCTTCGTGAAGGCCAATCATATGACTTTCCCCGTGCTGCTCGATGCGGACGGCAAGGTGGGAGGGGAATACGATGCGCGGAGCATCCCCACGAACTACCTCGTCGATCGCAATGGGAAGATCCTGGCCCGAGTGGTGGGGTATGACGGCACTCCCTGGGACAGCCCCGAGCGGCTCGCGCTCTTCGAAAAGCTTCTCGCGATGTAGGTTTCGGGGCATAGCCAGCCTTTACACGACCGCCCCTCCGTTGTATCACTGTATCCTACTCTCAACGACCAGGAGGCGGTTTTGGACATCTTCGAAAAATGCTACACCTGGGAGGAAGCAAAGGCGGCCCAGGAAAAGGGGATGTACCCCTATTTCATCCCCATCCAGGAAAGCCGCGGCACGCGGGTCGTCATGCAGGGCAAGGAGCTCATCATGGCGGGCTCCAACAACTACCTCGGCCTTTCCTGGGACCCTCGGGTAAAGGAGGCCGCGATCGAGGCGACGCGGAAATGGGGAACGAGCTGCTCCGGCTCCCGGTTCCTCAACGGCACCCTCGCCCTGCACGAGGAGCTGGAGGCACGGCTGGCGCACTTCGTCGGCCGGGAGCGCGCGCTGTGCTTCTCCACCGGCTACCAGACCAACCTCGGCGCCATCTCCGCCCTCGTCGGCAAGGACGAGCACATCTTCTCCGACAAGCTCAACCACGCCTCCATCATGGACGGCATCTTCCTCGCCGCCGGGCATGCGCGGCAAGGTGCGAGTGCACCGCTACCAGCACAACAACATGGAGAGCCTGGAGAAGTTCCTCGCCGAGGAGCCCCGGGACGCGCCGAAGCTGGTCGTCACCGACGGCGTCTTCAGCATGGAGGGGGACATCGTGAAGCTCCCCCGGCTGAAGGAGCTGTGCACGCAGCACGGCGCGCGGCTCTACCTCGACGAGGCGCACGCGCTGGGCGTTCTGGGAAAGACCGGCCGCGGCACCGAAGAGCACTACGGACGTCGGCAACCACGCCGACGTGGTGATGTGCACGTTCTCGAAGTCCTTCGGCTCCCTCGGCGGGTTCGTGGCGGGTGACGACGATGTCATCGACTACATCAAGCACATGGCGCGGTCGCTCGATCTTCAGCGCCAGCATGCCTCCCGCCACCATCGCCTCGGTGGGCGCCTGCCTCGAGATCATCGAGAAGGAGCCCGAGCGCGTGCACCGGCTGCAGGACATCGGCCGCAAGATGGTGGCAGGATTCAAGTCCCTGGGCTTCAACGTCGGCATCGCGGAGACGCCCATCGTTCCCCTCCTCATCGGGCGACATGGAGAAGACGCTTCTCTTCTGGCGCGAGCTGTTCGACGGCGGCGTCTTCACCAACCCCGTGCTGAGCCCCGCCGTGCCGCCCGACAGCACCCTGATCCGCACCTCCTACATGGCCATCCACACGGACGAGGAGCTGCGACCGGATCCTGGAGGTCGCCGGCAAGGCGGGCAAGAAGCTGGGAATAACTGTAGCCAGAGGCGAGCCTGCGCGGCGTCGGAGGCGTAGCCGCCTAGAAGAAGTCCCTCAGGCGCTGCAGGAGGCTCTTCCTGCGCGCCTCTTCCTCGTGGAAGACGCCGAGGCTGAGGAACTTCTGATGCCGCTGCGCCAGGAGCGATTCCACGCTCCTGCGGCGAAAGGACGCGCGAGGGACGCGAGGATGTCCGCCTTCAGGGCCGCGGCCGCGGCCCCGCCGGATCCTTGTGCGCGCCCACCTGGGGTTCCGCGACGATCCTGTCCACCACGCGGAATCGCAGCAGGTCATGCGGGGTCAGCTTCAGCAGGGCGGCGGCCTCCCGGGCCTTCGCCGGAATCCCGCAGCAGTATCGACGCGCATCCTTCGGGAGTGATGACCGAGTAGTATGCGTTCTCCATCATGAGCACGATGTCCGCCACGCCGATGCCGATGGCGCCGCCCGATCCGCCCTCGCCGAGGATCGTGGCGATGATGGGCACGGGCAGGACGGAGAACTCCTTCATGTTCACCGCGATGGCCTGGCTGATGCCGCGATCCTCGCCGGAGACTCCCGGGTAGGCGCCCGGGGTGTCGATGAAGGTGAGGATGGGCCTGCCGAACTTTGCCGCCTGCCGCGCAAGGCGCAGCGCCTTCCGGTATCCCTCGGGATGGGCCATGCCGAAGTTGCGCTTCAGGTTGTCCTTCATGTTCTGGCCCTTCTGGTGGCCGAAGAACGTGACGGGCAGGCCATTGAGCAGCGCGATTCCGCCGACCATGGCCGGGTCATCGCCGAAGGTCCTGTCGCCGTGAAGCTCGAGGAAATCGTCGAAGATCATCTCCGCGTACTGCAGGGTCGTCGGCCGCTCGGGATGCCGGGCCAGCTCGACGCGCCGCCACGCCTCGTTCTCCGGCGGGCGGACGGGCGGAGCTGAAGCTTGAGCTCCAGGTCCGCGAGCTCCCGGCTGATGTCGACATTCGACCTTTCCGCCAGTCCCTTCAGCTCGGCGAGCTTGTCGCGAAGCGGGTTCTCGCTCATGTCCGGCCCCCCTGCGGCGCAGGCGTGCGTCTTCAGCAGGAAGCGCGAGGCGTCTTCTTCAGCTCCGTGCGCGGGCACCATCATGTCGATGAAACCCCGCTCGAAGTGGTACTGGGAGAGCGGAAAGTTCTCGGGCACCTTCTCGCGGATCGTCCCGGCCACCACCCGCGCCCCGGCGAAACCGCATCAGGGCGCCCGGCTCGGCGAGGGTGACGTCCCCCAGCATGGCGAAAGACGCGAGCACGCCCGCGGTGGTCGGATCGGTGAGGACGACGAAGTAGGGGCAGCGGGCTCTTCTCGAGGGCCTGCGTGGCCACGGCCGTCTTTGCCATCTGCATGAGCGACAGGATGCCTTCCTGCATGCGCGCGCCGCCCGAGGCGGTGAAGACGATCACGGGCAGCTTCTTCTCCGCGCCGACGAGCATGGCGCGCATGATCTTCTCCCCCACCACCGAGCCCATGCTCCCGCCGATGAACCGGAAATCCATGACGGCCAGGACCACCTCGTGCGCCGTCGACCTTGCACAGGCCCGTGACCACGGCCTCCTTGATGCCGGTCTTCTGCGCCGCGGCGCCAAGCTTCTGCTCGTAGTCGGGGAACTCCAGCGGGTTGGCCGTCTCGATGTCCGCGGACAGCTCCTGGAACACCCCTTCGTCGGCGGTGAAGCGGATCCGCTCCCACGCGGTGAGGCGGAAGTGGTGCTGGCAGTGGGGACAGGTGTAGAGCGTGGCCTCCAGCTCATGGGCCGTCAGAGCGGCGGTGGCAGGAGGGACAGGAGTTCTTTTCGTCGAGGAACGAGCGCTCGTCGCGCTTCTTCTGCGACCGGGTGCTCGATGAGATCCGCGGATCCAGCCCTGGATCCCCTTGGAATTGTCTTCACAGGCCGCCCTCCTTGAGGATCTCCCCGAGGAAGCCGGTCCCGTAGTCCCCCTTGCGGAACACGGGGTGCGCAACGATCTTCTTCTGCGACTCGATGTTCGTCGCGATCCCCTCGATGACCAGCTCGGACGAGCGCCCGCTCCATCCGGCGCAGGCCCTCCGGCCCGGGTGCGGCCCGTCACGATGAGCTTTGCCACCAGGTGATCGTACCACGGCGGCACCTGGTAGCCCGGGTAGAGGAAGGTGTCCATCCGCACGCCGAAACCGCCGGGGCTCATGAACTGGGTGACCCTGCCCGCCGAGCGCGCGTTGATGCGGCACTCCACCGCGTACGCGCCCAGGCGGACATCCCGCCTGCGTGATCTCGAGGGACTCGTCGCTTGCCGCGAGGATCTGCTGGCGGATGATGTCCACGCCGGTGACCATCTCCGACACGGGGTGCTCCACCTGCACCCGTGCGTTCACTTCCATGAAGTAGTGCTCGCCGTCCTTGACCAGGAACTCGACGGTGCCGGCGCCCGTGTAGCCCAGGCCGCCGCAGGAGGCGCACGGCGTCATCTCCCATGCGTTCCCGCAGCTCGGCGCTCACGGCAGGAGAAGGGCTTTCCTCGATCGAGCTTCTGGTGGTTCTGCTGCACCGTGCAGTCGCGTTCCCCCAGGTGCACGACGTTGCCCGTGCGGTCCGCGACGATCTGGATCTCCACGTGGCGCGGGTTCTCCAGGTACTGCTCCAGGTAGACGGTGCCGTCGGAGAAGGCCTTTTCCGCCTCGTGCGAGGCGATGGCCAGGACGTCGGCCAGCTCGCTGCGCTGTCGCGCACGATGCGCATGCCCTTGCCGCCGCCGCCGGCGGCCGCCTTCACGATCACCGGGTAGCCGATCTCCTCGGCGGCCGCCAGCGCCTCCTCCGCGTCGCTCGACCGACCCGGCGCTGCCCGGGAATCACCGGGATGCCCAGCTCCTGCGCGGAGCGCTTTGCCCGGATCTTGTCGCCGAGGAGCTCGATGACCTCGGGATCCGGACCCACGAAGATGAGACCCGCCTCCCGCACGTCGCGGGCAAAGCCCGCGTTCTCCGCGAGGAACCCGACGCCGGGATGCAGCGCGTCGCAGCCGCTGAGCACTCCGGCGGTGACGAGGTTGCGGACGTTGAGGTAGCTGTCCCGGGCGGGCGCGGGCCCGACGCAGACGTGGTCGTCCGCCATGCTGCACGGGCAGCGAATCCGCTGTCCGCCTGCGAATAGGCGACGACGGTCCGGATGCCCATCTCCCGGCAGGTGCGGATGATCCGGACGGCGATCTCGCCGCGGTTGGCGATCAGGAGGCTCTGGATCATACCCTGCGCACCTCGAAGAGGGGCGCGCCGAACTCGACCATCTTCCCGTTCTCCGCGAGGATGGCGACGATCTCCAGGTCGAACTCCGCCTGGAACTCGTTCATCAGCTTCATGGCCTCAAGGATGCAGAGGGGCTTGCCCTTCTTGCACCGTGTCGCCCTTTTCGACGAACGGCGGAGCATCCGGCGCGGCGGCCCGGTAGAAGGTGCCCACCAGGGGGGCGCGGATGCACTTCGGTGTCCGATGCCGTGCTTGACGTGCGGCTCGGCGGCCGGGGGCCGCGTTTCGTGCGCGGCATGGGCAGCAAGCGGTGCCGGGGAAAGCTGCGGCGCGGACAACACTTTTTTCAGCGCTACCTCTTCTCCGTCTTTCTTGAACACGAGCTCAGAAAGTCCGCTTTTTTCGAATCGCTCCATCAGGGCGTACAATTCTTTTATGTCCATGGCCTTCCCCCTATCCGGTTCCCACCCGCACGCCGGTCACGGTATACCGTGACATTTTTCTGGCTTGTATGCATGACAAGAATAGTCGGAAATTAGCATTTGCCCCGTGCTCTGTCAATTCGACACGCTCTCTACCCGATCGCCGCCGGGCCGCGACAGGCTTTTCAGGGAGTCGACTTGGTCAGGCGAAGACTCTCGATAACGAGGCGCACTCCACGGATCATGCAGGCGGGTTCTCGGCGACTCCCCCTGGAGCGGGAACGCCGTCCTGCTCGACCGATTCCACCGACTCCGCCTCCGCGATGTTCTCGATGGTGTCCACGATCCCGGCGGCATCCCGCGTCGGCAGGAACTGCTCGCCGCCGGGCGTGGCAGTCCCCGTGGACTCCTCCCGCAGCTTGAGCGTCTCTCCGAACCACGAGAACGCGGCAGCCAGCCGGTCCGTCATCTGGCGCATGTCGTGAGACACCTCCAGGATCGAGCGGATGAGCGTGTCCACGCCCGCCAGGCCGTCCTGGATGTCCGTGTGCGCACGGCTGACGTCCTCCAGGGCGCGGGAGTTGTCCGCAGATCATCGTGCGGATCTCTTCGCTCCGTTTCATGATCTCGAAGAACCCCGTGCCCAGCCCCTTGATCCGGTTGACGCCCTTCTCCACGCCGCGGTTCGTGTCCTTGATCACCGCGCTCACCTGGTCGGACACGGTGCGCGTGAGATCCGCCAGCTTGCGGATCTCCTGCGCCACGACGGAGAACCCTTGCCCGGCCGCGCCCGCCTTCGCGGCCTCGATGGAGGCGTTGAGGGAGAGCATGTGGGTCTTCTCCGCGATGCCGATGATCTGGCTTACCGCCTTGCGGATGACGATTGACCGCTGGTACAGCGCTTCCATTTCCCGCAGCGTTTCCTGGATCTGCGCATTGAAGCTCGTGATCAGGCCGTCCACCTGCTCCGTGTACCCGAGGATGTCCTTTTCCTTTGCCACGACCCGGGATTCGCCGGTGCCGGCCTCCTCGAGGGAAATGATGAGCCCGCCGATCGTAAATGACTGCTTCTGAGCGCTTTCCAGGAGCTTGCCGGAAAGCTTCGTGATGTCGACGTTACGTTTTTCCAGCAGCTCCTTGCCCTCGCGGATCCGCTCGATCATCTCCCAGTCGCTTTCGATCCTCCCGATGAGCTCCTGGCTGGTCTGCCGGTACATGGACTGCGTGCGGGAGAGCTCGCTCAGGAGCAGCGTGCCCTCGAAGAGCGGAATAAGCAGGCCGGGGAGGAAGGAGAAGAGCCCGAGCCGGGGAAGAAAAAGGTCGGCAAAGACCCCGGCGCCGAGGGCAAGGAAAAGCGCGACGCCCAGGGAGAAAGGCAGCAGCGCGCGCCGTAAACCTGCTTTGAGCCTGCCCACTAGGCACATCAGCGCAAGAACGGCGAACGAGACGGCAAGAACGCCGCGCGTGGCGGTTTCCGCGATCTCCATGACGTCCACACGGGTGGACACCACGACCACGCATGCGGCCAGGAAAGGAGGGAGGACGAGAGGAAGGAGAAAGCGCAGCCGTGCGGCCTTCAGCAGCTCGAGCGTTGCCTGCGCGAGAAAAAGCGCGGTCAGGAAAAACGCGATGACGCCCAGCTTCAGGGCGAGTACCGGAGAGATGAACCCCACGACGTATGAGGGAAGGACTTCTGAGGCGGCATTCGCAAAAAGGGCGAAAACAAGGAAAAGGGTTTCCCGCGACCGCTGGCGGGCAAAGAGCGTGAGAAACTGAAATGCCAGCAACAGCGATAGAAGTCCCGCAAAGACCCGCAGCGGCACCACGGGCAGGTTGAGGAGCGCGAGCCGCGCGCCCAGGCCCTCCAGAGGGACGATCAACAGCACGGGCGGGAAGGAAGTGGCGGGCGACTGCGCGAGTTGAACGGTGAGAACGTGCGCGCTCACGGAATCCGACTTCGGGAGCGGATAGCCGCGGTACCCCGGCACGCCGCCGGTCACCGGCCGACCGATGACCTGGCTGTCGAAGGAAATCTCCTGCGCCGCGGCTGTCGGGCCCACCACGAGGGCGTATTGCCCCGACGCGAGGTTCCCCTCGCTTCGCAGCCCAGCGCCGGAGCCTGCGGCGGCGGGAGTCCACGTGGCGCCGAGATCGGCCGCCCCGAGCGATATGCATGCGGCGAGCAGGAGGAGTGAGATCGGCAGGAGTTTTCTCATCAAGGGCTCCTGCAGCATAGTATAGAGAGAAACATGGCTCAATGAAAGACGAGCGCAGGCGGCATGCCGCGCCGTCAGCCGACCCGCGCCCCGCCTGCTCCGATTTGACAGGCGATACCGGCGGTGGTACCGTTAGAGGGGTCGTGACAGAGGTCGTTCTCAAAATCATCGAAGAGTTCTCCGATGGCTTTCTCATTCTCAACGAGGACGGGCGCATAGTCTTTTTCAACGAGCTGCTTCTGAAGACCCTGGGGCTGCGCGCCGCGGACGTTTTTGCCCATGAAGCGGACCTCCTGGCCCGTCTCGGGATCGCCTCCCCCTACGAGCCTTCCGAGCGCGAAGTGCTCGTGGAAGACCGCGGGGGAACGCCCCGGCGCCTGCTCGTATCGTCGCTTGCCGTGGACGGCAACAGAGGCCAGTACATACTGGCGCGCATCAAGACGGCCCCCTCCCGGGGCAACGGCTCCTCAGGGCTCGCGCGCAGAGAGCTCGAGCAGCTCTTCCGCAACATCGGGGACCCCCTCATCACGGCCGATCTCGGCGGCGTGATCACCTGCGCAAATCCTTCTTTCTACAAGCTGATCGAGTGGGAACAGGGCAAGGCCCTTCCCAATATCGCCGAGCTCTATGCCCATTCCGCGGAGCTCGAGGACAAGATCCTGCGGCTTGCCGAGTCGGACATGGTCTTCAATCTGGACACGCACCTCGTGACCGGGGCGAGACAGCCGAGACGCGTTCTGGACACCTCGTGGGTGCTGCGAGACGATCATGGCGTGGTCACGGGCTACACGAGCCACCTCAAGGACCTCACCTACGTCAAGAACCTCGAGACGCGCCTGAAGATTTCCGAGCGCAACTACATCGTGCTCTTCGATACGATTCTTTCCTCGATCGTCCTCGTCGACCCGTCGGGAAAGATCCTCAACTGCAACTACTACGCGGAAGAAATGTACGGCTACCGCTGGGCCGATCTTGTCGGGAAGCAGTTCGACGAGGTGTTTCAGGTGCGCGACAAGAATCTCGGCATCCTTCAGCTCATGGCGCTGGTGGACGGGAACAAGGGCAGGTACGTGGAGACGGACGTCCCCCGCAGGTGCAGGGACGGATCCATCAAGTTCACCTACGCCTCCTACTCCGCGCTCACCAGCACGGCGGGAGAGATAATCGCCTACGCCATCATGGAAAGGGACCTGAGCGAGCGCGTCCGGCTGGAAAAAAAGCTGCAGGACTCGTTCCAGCAGATCCGGGACACCCAGTCAGCGGCCATACTCGGGTTTGCGCGGCTCACCGAGTACAGGGACATGGACACCGGCAAGCACCTCGAGCGCCTGCGCGAGTACACGCGTGTCATCGCTCTCGGCCTGGCAAAACTGCCCACGTACGCCGGGTACATCACCGCTGACTACGTGGACGACCTCTGCCTGTCCTCGGTGCTGCATGACGTGGGCAAGGTGGGAATCGAGGATGCGGTCCTGCGCAAGCCGGGGAAGCTCAGCCCGGCGGAGTTCGAAAAGATCAAGCAGCACGCCCGGCTCGGAGGAGAGGCGCTGAGCGCGGTGGACAGAGAGCTCAAGCAGAAGTCGTTTCTGACGATCGGCAAGGAGATCGCATTCTCCCATCATGAGCGCTGGGACGGATCGGGGTATCCGGCGGGAAAGAAGCAGGACCAGATACCGCTCTCGGCCAGGATCGTGGCTCTCGCGGACGTCTACGACGCGCTCACGAGCAAGCGCAGCTACAAGGACGCGCTTTCTCATGAAGAGGCCGTCCGGATCATCGTGAAGGAGCGGGGCACGCATTTCGACCCGGAGATCGTGGATGTCTTCCAGCAGAACCTCGATGCGTTCCGCCGCATCCACATGCTGGAGTCGTTCAAGACGGACCTCAAGAGCATGGACGACATCCTGAAAGCGGGCCGCCCATAGAACACGCGCAGGGCGGAAATATCACGTCGCTCACTTTCGCCCCCTCCTGCTTCCTGATATACTCACGCACCGGATGACCTCCCGAATCGACATCGCCGAGATACAGAAAGCCGCCCTCAGGTCGATTCCCCTCACCTTCCGGCTCACCAGCCTCCCTCATGAATCCCACGCTCTCCTGGACAGGATCCTGGAGGTGTACCTGGAGGAACTGGGGCAGGAACAGATACTCGAACCCCTCTCCTACTGCCTGAAAGAGCTCATCATCAACGCGCAGAAGGCAAACACCAAGCGCCTGTACTTCGAGGAGAAGGGGCTCGACATCCAGATCGAGGAGCACTACGACCAGGGCATGCGCGACTTCCGGCGCGAATCAGCCGAGCGCCTGGAACACTGGCTGGGCCTCCTGAAAGAAAGGGGCCTGGTGATCGGGGTTACCTTTCACACAACGGGGGGATGCCTGGCAATCTCGGTGCGCAACAGCGCCGAGCTCACGCCCCGGGAGCAGACCCGCATATTCGACAGGATCGCGCGTGCCCGCGCGTTTCATTCCTTCGTGGAGGCACTCGCGCAGCCGCTGGATTCCTCGGAGGGCGCCGGTCTCGGCATTCTGATCCTCCTGCAGTTCCTGAAGAGAATCGGCCTGGGAGAAGAGGCGTTCGCCATCGAGACGCGCAACGGTGAGACAGTGGCCTCGCTCGCCATCCCGATGAACAAGGTACAGCTGGAGAAAATCAGCGTCCTGACGCAGGCCATCGCGCGGGACGTGGATTCCCTGCCCCACTTTCCCGAGACGATCGTGGAGATCATTCACCTGAGCGAGGATCCGCGCGCGACACTTGCCCGCATCGCCGGGAAGATCGCCACCGATCCCACGCTCACGGCTGACCTCCTGAAGCTCGTGAACTCCGCCTACTACATGCTGCCCCGCCGGGTCATCAACATCCTCCAGGCGGTGAAGGTCGTCGGGATGAAGGGCCTGAGGAATCTGCTCTACTCGTACGGCGCCCAGCAGATCATGGGTGAGAAGTACGCGGAGATGAAGACCCTGTGGGATCACTCCTATCGCACCGCGTTCTATGCCTTCATGCTCGCCCGCAGCTTCAAGCCGAAGAGACGACATACTCGACGACGTGTACGTGGCGGGGATCCTGCATGATCTGGGACAGATCATCGTGACGTACCTCCACCCCGATGCCATGGAGCAGATGGCGAAGTTCTGCAAGGAGAAAGACATCCCGCTGCGCATTCTCGAGCATTTTTCTTTCGGTCTGAACCACGCCGACATCGGCGCCCTCATCGCCATGAAATGGAACTTCCCCGACCAGCTCGTGCAGGGCATCAAGTATCATCACGACCCCTTGATGGCGCCGGTGCAGTACAAGGATGTCGTGTACTGCGTGTATGTCGCCAACGCGTTTTGCGACCTGGAGCGTGACTACCTCACCTTCGAGCAGATGGAGAAGCCCGTGCTGGGAGACTTCGGAATACGAAACGAGGAACAGATGCAGGAGGATTCTCGGAAGGCTGCAGAAAGCCTTCGAGCAGCGGAGAAGCACCTTTTGATCCGCGGCGTACCTCCGCATTCCCGTGACATTCGCGGCGCCCGAAAATTCTCATTGTCTCTTGACATTCATCCAGAAAACGCATACATATACACAATCATGAGCGGCGGCATGGGCTCTCTTTCAATTCTGAGCGGACTCCTCCTTATTGGCGAACTCCTTGTGAGGAGCAGCAGACGCCCGGAGGGGTAGCGCGCAGCCGTTGGCAGACGCAATGCGCGGGCCGTTCTCCTTCCGGGAGAACGGCCCTTTTTTAGAATCCGCTGGAGTACCGCGGCGCCCGAGACTACCCGGCGCACCAGGCCGGGAACGCATGAGGAGGCAGCGTCAGGATGGACACAGCAAAGCGTCGCAGCTCGGCGGTTCAAGAGGGCGCCTCGCGCGCCCCGCACAGGAGCCTGCTCCACGCCCTGGGGTGGGACGGCGCATCGCTGGGCAGGCCGGTCATCGGGATCGCCAACTCGTACAGCGAGCTGGTCCCCGGCCACCGCGATCTGCGAAAGATCGTGGAAAGCGTCCGCGAAGGCATCTGGTCGGAGGGCGGGGTTGCGTGCGAGTTCGGCACCATCGCGGTGTGCGACGGAATCGCCATGGGGCACGAGGGGATGAAGTATTCGCTGCCCAGCCGGGACCTGATTGCTGACTCGGTGGAGATCGTCGCCCAGGCCCACGCGCTGGACGGCCTGGTGCTTGTGGGAAGCTGCGACAAGATCGTCCCGGGCATGCTCATGGCCGCGGCGCGCCTGGACATCCCCTCGGTCATCGTCTCCGGGGGGCCCATGCTCGCGGGCAGCTTCGACGGCAAAGACGTGGGTCTGGAGGCGGTATTCGAAGCGGTCGGCCGGCACAGCGCGGGCAAAATGACCGATCGCTGACCTGGCGCGTCTGGAATCGCAGCGCCTGTCCCGGGCTGCGGCTCATGCGCCGGCCTGTTCACGGCGAACACGATGAACTGCCTCTCGGAGGCGCTCGGGCATTGCGCTTCCCGGGCAACGGGACCATTCCCGCGGTGTACGCGGACCGATGCATCCTCGCCCGGGAGGCGGGCCGCGCCGCTGTTCGGGCCGTCCGCCAGGGACTTACTCCGCGCAAGGTGCTCACGCGCGCCGCTTTTCTCAACGCGGTCGCCCTGGACATGGCCCTCGGGGGCTCGACGAACACGGCGCTCCACCTGCCCGCGATTGCCGCCTCTGCAGGCGTTCCGCTCTCACTCGACGATTTTGACCAGATGAGCGCAAAGGTTCCTCATCTCTGCTCGCTGGCCCCTTCGGGACCGTACTACATGCAGCATCTGCACTCCGCCGGCGGTGTCATGACGGTGATGAAGACGCTGGCGGGTCTGGGAAGAATCGACGGGAGTGCAGCAACCGTGACAGGTTCTCCGCTCTCCTCATCTTACGCATGGCGCACCGGACCCTGACGGAAAATACGTTGCGCGCCCGGAGAAGCCGTATCATGCCGAGGGAGGGCTCGCGGTGCTCAGGGGAAACCTCGCACCGGAGGGCAGCATCGTAAAAAAGGCGGCCGTGGACCCCTCCATGCTGGTTCACGAAGGACCAGCCCGCGTGTTCGATTCGGAGGAGGAGGCGCAGGAAGCGATCATGGGAAAACAGATCAAGCCGGGGGACGTCGTGGTGATCCGCTACGAGGGTCCGAAGGGAGGGCCCGGGATGCGTGAGATGCTCTCCCCCACCGCCACCATTGCCGGCATCGGCCTGGACCGGGAAGTGGCGCTCATCACCGACGGCAGGTTTTCCGGTGCCAGCCGCGGCGCGTCAATCGGCCACGTCACGCCCGAGGCCGCGGCCGGCGGTCCCATCGGAATCGTGCAGCGAGGGGGACCGCATCCGGGTCGATATCCCGGGAAAAAGGCTGGATCTTCTGATCGACGAGAAGGAATGGAAGGTCCGCGCGAACAGCTTCCGCCCCCGGGAAACCCGGACGGAAAGCTCGTTCCTCGAC
Organism: uncultured Spirochaetota bacterium; assembly: GCA_963734545.1. Classification (GTDB taxonomy): domain Bacteria; phylum Spirochaetota; class Spirochaetia; order SZUA-6; family Fen-1364; genus Fen-1364. Next base: position 910,461 of record CAVTHO010000007.1, read on the forward strand.
TCGTACGCCGCGTGCAGTGGGTCCCGCATCGAAGGGCGCCCTGCGCGAAACAAGAGGAGAGCGATCATGAAACGCTCAGGCGCGCAGCTCCTGATCGAGGCTTTGAAAGCGGAGAAGGTCGATATCGTTTTCGGTTTCCCCGGCGGGGTCGTCATCCCCGTCTTCGACGCACTGTACGGGGAACGGGAGCTCAGGCTCGTCCTGGCCCGTCACGAGCAGGGGGCGGTGCACGCGGCGGACGGCTACGCGCGGTCCACGGGGCGGGTCGGCGTCTGCCTCGTCACGAGCGGGCCCGGGGCCACCAACACGGTGACGGGCCTGGCGACCGCCAACTTCGATTCCGTGCCTCTCGTCGTGCTCACCGGGCAGGTGTCGCGCAACATGATCGGCAATGACGCATTCCAGGAAGCCGACATCGTGGGGATCTCGCGCTCGGTCACCAAGCACAACTACCTGGTGACCGACCGCAAGGACCTCGGGCGGATCACTCCGGGAAGCGTTCTACATCGCGCGCAGCGGGAGGCCGGGACCCGTGCTCGTGGATATCCCCAAGGACGTCCTCATCGAGGCCTCCTCGGAGCCGCTTCCCGACACCGTCTCCATCCGCGGATACAACCCCGTCTACAAGGGACACCCGCTGCAGATCACGCAAGGCGGCGCAGGCCCTGGCAAAGGCCAAAAAGCCGCTCTTCTACGTGGGGGGCGGTCTGAACATTTCCGGTGCCGCCGAGGTCTTCCGCAAGGTCGTGCAGGACGGTGAACGTTCCCACGGTCGCCTCCCTCATGGGCATCAGCGTCCTCCCCAGCGACCATCCGCGGTTCCTCGGGCATGCTCGGCATGCACGGCACGTACGCCGCGAACACGGCCGTGCAGAACTGCGACCTGCTGTTCGCCGTCGGCACCCGATTCGACGACCGGGCCACGGGCGACCTCGCCAAGTTCGCCCCCCATGCGACGGTCGTGCACGTCGACATCGACCCCGCCTCGATTTCCCGCAACGTCGCGGTGGAGATTCCCATCGTCGGGGACGCGCGCACGGTTCTCGAGGACCTGCTGCCCGCACCTCGCAGCCGCCGTCGCAGGACGAATGGGTGCGCGAGACGGACGAGTGGAAGCGCGACACACCCGCTGGTGGAGATCGAGCGGCAACGGGCGGCTCTCACCCACCGCGGTCATCCGCGCAATCGCCGCGGCCTTTCCCGGATGCGATCGTCACGACCGAGGTCGGCCAGAACCAGATGTGGACCGCGCTGTACTACTCCTTTCAGCGAGCCGCGGTCGTTCCTCACCTCGGGCGGACTGGGCACGATGGGCTACGGCTTTCCCGCCGCCATCGGCGCGCAGCTCGGCAATCCCGGGCGCCGCGTCATCGACATCGCCGGAGACGGCTCCATCCAGATGAACATCCAGGAGCTGGCCACCGCGGTCAGCGAGGGCCTCCCCGTGATCGTCGCCATCCTGAACAACGGCTACCTCGGCATGGTCCGCCAGTGGCAGGAGGTCTTCTACAGGCAGGCGCTACTCCGGCGTGTGCCTGGAGCGGACCGTCGACTGCCCGCCGGACTGCGCGAAGCCCGAACGAGCAATTGCCCGCCCTACGTGCCCGGATTTCGTGCAAGCTCGCGCAGGCGTACGGCGCGGTGGGGATCCGCGTCAGCCGTCCCGCGGAGATCGAGCCGGCGCTCGGGGAGGCGCGTCAGATCCACCGACCGGCCGATCTTCCTCGATTTCCAGATCGAGCGGGAAGCCAACGTGTGGCCCATGGTGCCGGCGGGCGCCGGCATCGACGAGATGATGAACACGGACGAACGGGAAGACAGGGGGCTGGCATGACACACATCATCTCCCTGCTCGTGGAGAACCAGCAGGGGGTCCTGGCCCGGATCTCAGGGCTCTTCTCGGGCCGCGGCTACAACCTGGAGAGCATCACCGCGGGAGTCGACCACCGATCCCACGGTCTCGCGCATCACCCTGGCCTGCACCGGAGACGACGCGGTGGTGGAGCAGATCAAGAAGCAGCTCAACCGGCTGATCGACGTGATCAAGGTCACCGAGCTCACGGACGTGCCCGCGCTGCACCGGGAGCTGATGCTCGTCAAGGTGAGCGCGCAAGGGCCGGCAGCGGGGGGAGATCTTCCAGGTGGCGGACGTGTTCAAGGCCCAGGTCATGGACGTCGGCCACGACACGCATGACCGTGGAGCTCGCCGGGCTCACCGGAGAAGATCGACGATTTCGTCTGCGCTGCTCCAGCCCGTACGGGATCGTGGAGATCGCGCGCAGCGGGGTCGTGTCGATGGAGCGGAGCAGGAAGAAGCGCACGCGGCGGCCGAACGGACGGAGCCGACAAGATAAGGAGGATCTCATGGACCGTGTGACGATTTTCGATACCACCCTGAGGGACGGCGAGCAGTCGCCCGGGCGCTTCGATGAGCGTCGAGCAGAAGCTGGAGGTGGCGATCCAGCTCGCGCGGCTCGGCGTGGACGTGATCGAGGCGGGTTTCCCCATCTCCTCGCCGCACCAGCTCGAGGGCTGCAAGCTCATCTCGCGGCAGGTGAAAGGGCCGACCATCGCGGCGCTGGCCCGGGCGGTGGAAAAGGACATCGACTGCGCGGCGGAGGCGCTGCAGGACGCCGCGCACGCCGCGCATCCACACCTTCATCGCCACCTCCCCGATCCACATGGAGTACAAGCTGCGCAAGACACCCGACGAGGTGGTGGAGATGGCCGTCAAGCGCGGTGCGGTATGCGCGCGAACAAGGTGGCGGAGGTCGAGTTCTCCCCCGAGGACGGGACGCGCAGCGAGATTCCGTTCCTGTGCCGGATCATCGAGAAGGTGATCGACGCCGGCGCGCGGATCATCAACGTGCCCGACACGGTCGGCTACGCGGTGCCCTGCGAGTTCGCGCGAGTTCATCAGGGCGATCATGGAGGGGACGCCGAACATGGACAAGGCCGTCCTCTCCGTGCACTGCCACAATGACCTGGGCCTGGCGGTGGCCAACTCGATCGCCGCGGTGCGTGCGGGGCCCGGCAGGTCGAGGTCACGGTGAACGGCATCGGCGAGCGCGCGGGAAACGCCTCGCCTGGAGGAGTTCGTCATGGCGCTCAACGTCCGGCAGGACCTCCTCCCCTTCACCACCGGGATCAACACGCGGCAGATCTGGAACACCTCGCGCCTGCTCTCCAACACGATCGGCTTCCCGATTCCGCGCAACAAGCCCATCACCGGGGAGAACGCGTTTGCGCACGAGTCGGGCATCCACCAGGACGGCGTGCTGAAGAAGCGGGAGACCTACGAGATCATGACCCCGGAATCCGTGGGCAGGGACGCGCAGCCAGCTCGTGCTGGGCCGGCACTCGGGCCTGCACGGGTTCAAGAACCGGCTCGCCGAGCTCGGCCTGCCCGCTCTCGGAGGACGAGGCGAAGAAGGCCTATGCGCGCTTCCTCGAGATCGCGGACCGGAAGAAGGAGGTGTACGACGACGACCTGTACGTCATCGTCTCCGACCAGCTCGGCCACGAAACCGAGACCTTCACCCTGGACTACTTCAACATCCAGTCGGGCAACGTCGCCGTGCCCACGGCCACGGTGCGCATCAGCGTCGGCGGCGAGAGTCACGAGGAGGCGGCCACCGGGGACGGGCCCGTGGATGCGATCTTCAACGCCATCGACCGGGCGCTCGGGATCACGACGCAAGCTCCTCGAGTACGTCGTGCAGGCGGTCACGCCCGGGCGGCAGGCAATCGGCGAGGTGAGCGTGTCCCTGGAGATCGACGGGAGGAAGTTCGTGGGCCGGGGCGCCTCGACGGACATCCTGGAGGCGAGCGCAAAGGCGTACGTGAACGCGCTCAACCGGTGGAAGGCGTACCTGTCTGCCCGCAAGGGAGAGGATGAAGAGAATGACGCCGTGTGAAGAGGCGCAGGGGAAAGCGCGAGGTGCGATATGAGCGGAAAAAGAATCACAATCTACGACACGACACTGCGGGACGGCATGCAGGGCCAGGGCATCAGCTACACGCTGGAAGACAAGGTCCAGATCGCGCTGGCCATGGACGAGTTCGGCATCGACTACATCGAGGGCGGCTTTCCACTGTCCAACCGCAAGGAGGCCGAGTTCTTCCAGCGTATGCGGAAGGAGAACCTGCGCCACGCGAAGGTCGTCGCCTTCGGCTCCACCGGAAACCGCAGGGGAAGGCTGCCTCCGATCCCCAGATCGCCGCCCTGCTGCATGCCGAGACCCCCACGGTGATCGTGGTGGGAAAGACCTGGAAGGCTCACGTGCGGCGACGTCCTGCAGACCACGGAGGAGGAGAACCTCGCGCATGATCGCGGACTCCCTGTCGCGTCCTGAAGAAGGCGGGGCGGGAGGTCTTCTTCGATCTCGAGCATTTCTTCGACGGGTACAAGGACGACCCCGCGTATGCGCGCGCCGTGCTGAAGACCGGCGCACGAGGCGGGGGCGGACTGCCTGGTGCTGTGCGACACCAACGGCGGGACGCTGCCCGTCCGAGGTGGCGCGCATCATGGGCGAGCTGCCGCCTTGCCGAGCTGGGGCCGATCGGCGTCCATTTTCACGACGACACGGGCAACGCGGTGGCAAACTGCTCTCGCCGCCTTCGAGCACGGCGCCGTCGCACGTGCAGGGGACCATCAATGGCTGGGGTGAGCGCTGCGGGAACCTGAACCTCTGCGTCCTCGTTCCCACCCTCTGCCTGAAGCTCGACCTGGAAGCGACGGCCTGCGCCAACTTGAAGCACCTCACTTCCCTCTCACGGTTCGTGGCGGAGAAGGCCAACATCATCCCCGACAAGCGTCAGCCCTACGTGGGTGAAGCCGCGTTCTCCCACAAGGCGGGCCAGCACGCGGACGTCATCAGCAAGGCGCCCGAGCTCATGGAGCACATCGACGGCGCCCTCGTGGGCAACGAGCGCCGCGTGCTGCTCTCCGAGCTTGCCGGCAAGTCCACCATGGTGAAGAAGCTGATGCGCTACGGGGATTTCGAAAAATCCTCCGAAGTGGTGTCCCGTCTCCTCGCCGAGCTCAAGGAGCTCGAGGAAAAGGGCTACGAATACGAGGCGGCGGAGGCCTCATTCGACCTCATCATCCGCCGGGCCCTCGGGCTGTACAAGCCGCTTCTGGAGCTCAGCAACTACCACCTGGAGAACTACAAGTCCGGCGACACTCCGGCCAAGACCGTGGGCAGGATCTTCGTGCGCGTCAACGGCAACGTGCTCATGGGCGCCGCGGTGGGCGCGGGCCCCGTGGACACGCTGAACGGCGCGCTGCGCGACGCCCTGCTTCCCCTGCACCCGTTCCTGAAGAAGCTGAAGCTCACCGACTACCGCGTGCGCGTGCTCAATCCTGAGAAGGCCACCGCGGCGCGGGTGCGGGTCTTCATCACGACGTCGGACGGCGAGCAGACGTGGGACACGGTGGGGGTGGACGAGAACATCATCGAGGCATCCTGGCAGGCGCTGGTCGACGGCATGGAGTACTACTACAACAACTTCGCCGTGGAGAGCGAAACGCGACAGGCCGCGGGGTAGAGCGAAATGGCGCCTACGATCGTCTACCTTGCCGGATTTCGCCAGCACGCCGGAAAGACGGTGACCGCGCTGGGCATCATCTCGCGGCTGCGCGCGCGCATGGATCCCGCCCGCATTGCCTACCTCAAGCCGGTGGGACAGGAGCTGGCCACCCTGCCCGACGGGTCGCGCATCGACAAGGATGCACCGCTGATGAAGGAGTTTGCCGCTATTCCGGATCTGGACCTCAAGTTTGTCTCCCCCGTTCGCCTCGGGACCGGCTTCACCCAGGAGTACCTGGACTCTTCGGATCACAGGCAGGGCACCCGGGATCTTCAGGACGAGATCATCCGCTGCCTGGACAGCCTCAGTCACAAAGACGTGATCATCGCCGAAGGCACGGGGCACCCGGGCGTCGGCGGGATAGTCGGGCTTTCGAATGCAGACGTTGCAAACCTGATGGGAGCAAGCGTGGTTTTCCTTTCCGGCGGCGGAATCGGCAAAGCCCTGGACATGCTCGAAGTGGATCTCTCCTATTTTCTGTACAAGAAGTGCAGGGTGCGCGGCATTCTCTTCAACAAGGTGATTCCGGACAAGATCTCCTCGATGGCGCACTACATTACCGAGGACCTCCTGAACGACAAGTACGGGGCGTTCGGGGGACGCCTCCGCATCCTCGGGTTCCTGCCCGGAGATCGGGGACCTGGGCCGGCCGTCCATGCGCACCATCCTCGAGCGCTACGACAGGTCGGAGCCTCTCTGGCCGCCGGAAGGTCCCTCCTGGCAGTTTCCCTGCAACCAGACCCGGATCATCTCCGCCGATGCGGACTCCTTGAAGGTCGAGGAGTATGTCGTGCCGCGGGACGTCGTGATCCTCGCTGCCAGCTCAAAGAGGCGCGCCCGCAAGGTGGTCGAGTTTCACCTGCGCGATCCCCAGTCACCCCTCGGAGGGCTGATCCTGACCTGCGGCAAGACCGACAACCTGGACCCCGGCGTGCGGGAAGAGATCGTGGCGGCGCGACTGCCGGCGCTCCTCGTGAAGGACGACACGGCGATTGCAGAGCAGCGCATCCTCGAAATCTATGAGAACACGAAGCTGCAGACCTATGACGCCGGCAAGGTCGCGGAGATCGAGGAGATGTTCGAGCAGCATTTCAATACGGACCTCTTCATGGAGACGTTTCGGATCGGGGCATAAGGGAGTCCGCCCCGGAGCAGATCTGCATCTTTCTCTGCAATCGTGATCGTAAGGGCATTAATTTAGTTCTTGCATCCGGGTCGCAAAAGACGTATCATCTGCGAAAGATATAAGTTTTCGCAGTATGGAAGCCCGGGCTTGCCGGTATGATGCGAACAAAAAGTTTAATTTGCCGTGTTCCTTCCTGCCATTCACGACCCCCGGATCGGACCAAGACTTCCGCATTCGAACAAGCGGCTGCGCATAAAGCGCTTGCGTTAATCGGTAGTCATGGCGTCAAAAAGGAGAAAGTAAAATGGCCCACAATGATGCAGCTCATTTTCATATCGATAGTGAATGAACTCATCCGCACCAGGGAATTGAGGCGAATCATCGACTCGCTGCCGGCGTGACGCGATGGACCGCGGGAGACGGTGGACCGAAACGCAAACGACCCATGGTGTTGTGAGTCGAGGTGAGGAGGCTCCATGGAGAATCTTGCCATCTTCATTCGGGTAGAAACAGAAATACTGATCCTCTCGACAGTCGCGATCATCGGCTACAAGATGCTGACTCTCACTATCACGATGCAGGGACTTTTGGACGACAAGCTCACCGGCAGTCCTTTGTGTCCGGAACGGGTCCAGCTTCTGACCCTTATCGTCGCATCTGGCATCCTGTATCTATCTCAGGTCCTGAAGCAGTCCCCGGCGGAAACTTCCAGGTTCCCGGCCATCCCAGACTATTGGGCCTGGATCGCGGCGGCAAGCAATGCCCTGTATCTCGGGGGAAAAGCAATCAGGTTATGGAGTATGCGAAAATGAATATATTCAGAGAATTCTAATAGCAAGGGAGGAAAAAAATGGGTATTCAGTACGAGTTGCTGGGTGTGATATTCGGCTGGATCATCGCAGCCGGAATCGGGGGACTGTGGGCCATTGTCCTGGCGAAAATCATCACAAACCGCATCGACCTGGCAAAGCTGATTGCCGATACCAACGGCGGTGCAAGCATGTCGCGGTTCCAACTCCTCGTCTTCACGTTCGTCATTGCCACCAGCCTGTTTTTCATCACGTTCAAGAACTCTCCGCCCGCTCTGCCGGATGTCCCCGCAAATATCCTCGCCCTGCTGGGAATAAGCGCCAGCTCGTATGTCGTATCAAAGGCCATTCAAACTGGCGCCGAGGCCGCTATCGCAAGGGAGAAGATAAGGAAAGGAAAGCCGGCTGACATCGGGCGCAAGTGATAAGGGGATGGAACCCGCTGTCTCTCAGCGAGGGAAAGAAAGACCGGTCCGTGCGGGATCGGTTTGGATTGGCCCCTAGGGTAGGAAAGCGCCAAATTCCAGCGCTGCGGATTCATGTTGTGTACATTCTGGGCGGCTATTGCCGCCCGGGCGTGCCCGTGGGGCCCGTGATGTACGCGGCGGCAGTCGGGGCACGGCATTCATTAGCGCCGAAGTCTGCCTTCGTGTTGCCCGACGCCGGAGCGGCAGGGGGTCATGCTTCCGGCGAGGGTCGATCCAAGAAGCGCGGTGCGACGGTCTTCAACCAACGGAAGCGTCGTTCCACCTGATGATCCGCCGGGCCCTCGGGCAGTATGTACCAGTCCTGGAGCTCAGCAACAATCACATGGATAACTACTAGTTCGGCAGCATGCCGGCGAGAATCGTCGGCGGGCAGCACAGCCGGCGCCTCGAGGGGCCTAGCACGCAATGCACGCCCGTTCACCACTACGGACCGACTCGTCCTCGGGGACCGAAGTGCTGTCGGGCGCAGGGTGCGCGGCCGACAACGCGAGCGGGACAACGCGGAAACCTTTGGCCCTCAGCAGCTCCAGGCGCAGGAGGGATGTGGGTCCTCCTGAAAGGTACCACTCACCGGTCTGAGTCCGGACAGCCTCGATCGGGCCGGGCTCAGAGCTATCCGCGCAGAACCCGATCTTCCATGCCGCGGCAAGCCTGCGACTCATCAGTGGCAGATGCGACCGAGGCCTTCCCCGTGAATTGATTATCCCAACAATCAGATCAATCGGCACCTCTCGCGCATTGCCTGCGCCCCCATAGATCGCCTCCCGCTCAGAAGTCCTGTTGTTCCTGGGGGCAACAAGGGCCGTAATCCGACGCATCAGGGCCTTCAGCCTTGCGCGATGAAACTCCCCATTTGCTTCGAACCTGCAATACTCAGATAGAAATTCGATCTCCTGCCGTTTGGAACGGCGCTGCAATCTGGGAGGAATTGCCATGTGGTCTCCTTTCCGTGAGACCAGAATAGCCGCTATTCAGACCGCCGAATTCCCCCTGCGGACATTCTTTTGGCCTTGGAGGACATTTCGAGCTGCACATGATGCTGGACTGGCGGGAAAGGAGTGGCGGCGTGGCCCCGTGCGCGTTTTCGCCTCGCGGAGCGCTTCCCTAATCCTCGGCGTGCCGCCTGGTGCTGCGGGGCAGGAATCCGAAGAGCTTCTTATACGCTTCCCCGAAGTGACCAATACTTTGGAAGCCTACCCGTGCGGCAACCTCGCTCACCGAGAAGTCGCCCTGGATCAGCAGAACGTGAGCCCGACGCAGGCGTTCCGTGCGAGCGTATTCGAAGACAGGAACCCCGAAAACCGTGCGGAATGCGGTCTTGAGCGCGGTTGTGCTCGTCCCCACAGCTCGGGCAAGCTCCGCAAGTGAAGGCAGGTCGTCGAGCCTGCTGTCCACGATGTCTCGGGCTTCGTGCATCCGGCGAATCTCCCGCGGCCTGAGCGACTGTCCGGCGTCGTGTCGCTTGTCTTTGCCGAACATTTGCGCCAACGCCAGGGCAACCGCCTCCAGTGCCTTCCCTTCGACGTAGAGCCTTTTCAGCGTTCCCTCAAATGCGCATTCTTCAATCGATTCGACACTGCGAATGAGATCAGGGGAGACTCGATGCCACAGGATCCAGGGTTCGCCGGATGGGGGTGTCGAGCGGGGCATTGGGCCAGCCTCTGGCAATCCAATATCGGTGCCGAGCTGTCTCAGCAGCTCCTGTCCGACAACAAGGCATAGGCTTCTTGCCGTGCTGCCGGGGGAGACCAGGACAGCGCCTGTGGTCAAGGGATGGAGACAGAACTCCCAGGGGTTTTCGGGCGCGAATGCGCCGCCGCCTGAGTGCACCACCGGTCCCTGGTTCGAATTGAGACAGATCACGTAGGGGTAGCCGTTCGCGCGCATGGCGACCATACATTCGTCTTTTCCGGCTCTGCATTCGTCGCTCTGGTAAAAGAGCTCGGGGGTAATACCTATGGCATGCCAATCATGGTCCCCTGCTCCATAAAGGGCCGGAGCCCTCACGCGGCGCTCGTATGAGTTCTCCTTCGATCGCGGGAAGACTACCTCCCCCGCAATTGCTCTGGCCCGTTGGTTGAGACTGGAATACTCGCGGCTCATGATCGCTCTGCCTTTCCCATCACGGCAGCCACAGACGAAAACCAGATGCGTCATGAATATAAACATGGGAAGGGGGGGAGCGGAGATTATTTGACAGGAAAAAAAGGCGGCATCCCTGCCGCCGATTAGCCCCTAGGGGAATCGAACCCCTCTTTTAAGATTGAGAATCTCATGTCCTAACCGATAGACGAAGGGGCCACTTTCTCCGCTCTGCCTCTTTCCCGGGGAGGATTCGAACCCCCACAAAAAGATCCAGAGTCTTTTGTGCTACCGTTACACTACCGGGAATCGTGTACGGCTGATATGTAATGGAGCAGGGCCAATTTGTCAAGTAGCGCGGCATGACCGGCCGCCCTGCACGCTGCTGCGCGCCTCTGCGCGCCGCTCGGAGCGGCGCTGGTGACGAGTTGCAGGCTCAACCCGGGAGCGGAATGGCGATCCGAAACCTCGTTCCCTGGTCTTTCAGGCTCGAAAAAGTGAGGGACCCTTCATGGGCTTCCACGATGCTCTTGACGATGGACATTCCCAGCCCTGTTCCTCCCTCCCGGGAAGAAGAATAGAATGGCTCGAAGATCCGGTTCTGGACTTCCTCGTCCATCCCCTCCCCCGTGTCGGAGACCTCGAACACGAGACTTGCGTCCTCGCGCTTGACCGAAAGCGTGAATGAGCCTCCGCGGGGCATCGCCTTTCTCGAATTGTCCGTGAGGTTGAGCAGCGCCCGGAGCATGCGGTCGAAATCGAGGATCACGGGCCCGCGGAACGCGATGTCGACCTTTGTCTCTATCTTCCGCGAGGCGAACCGCTCGGCTTCGATCTCCATCACACGGCCCACGAGATCTCCGAGGTCCACGATGGACATGTTCAGGCTGATCTCGCCGCGGGAGAAATCCAGCAGCTCGCCGCTGATCCTGTTGAGTCTGTCCGCCTCGGCGAGGATCCGCCGCACATTGCGCGTCACCACCTCCGCGTCACCTGCGTGCTGGAGGATCATTTCCGCAAACCCCCGCAGGATCGAGATGGGATTGCGGATGTCATGGAGGATCAGCGTGGAGAACCTGCCGAGGACGGACAGCCGCTCCGCGCGAAGCAGGCGGCTCTGCGTGTTCTTCAATTGCCGATTGGTCTTCACGAGCTCGCGGTTTCTCTTCCGGAGGCTCTCGACGAACTTGTCATTGGAGACGCGCACCATGGAGGAGACGGAGCGCATGACGGAGAGGGCCACGGATGCGTTCTCCGTGATGATGCGGTGAAAATCCTGGCGGCCGATGGACAACACGCGCACGGCATTGCGCGCGATCACCGTCGCGCTGCGGGGCAGCTCGTCGATCAGCGCCATCTCCCCGAACAGGTGCCCCGGACCGTGCACCGCAAGGAGGTCCGCCTCCGGATCGCCCCAGTCTTTCCAGACCTCCACGGTGCCGTCGAGGATGATGAAGAAGCGATCCGCCGGCGAGCCCTCGCTGCAGATCATGTCCCGCGCGGAAAAGTGCTCCTCCCGGCAGACAGCGGCAACCTTCGCCAGCTCATCTTCCGAGAGACTGCGGAAAAAGTAGAGGTCGCGCAGCAGCCCGAGGGTGTCTTCCATGCCCTATTTCCTGCCGTACAAGCCGTGGATGTATTCGGTGGTGTTGTCGAGCTGCACGTGGCTGATGGTGCAGCGTCCTTCGAGGATGACGCCGTCCTGGATGATCAGCTCGGGTGTCTTGATGTCACCGAGCACGCGTGCGGTGGAAAGCAGGAGGATGCGGCGGGACGCGGCTATGTTGCCGATGATGACGCCCTCCACCACCACGCTGGTCGCGATGATATTCGTCTTCACCCGTCCCTTGGGCCCGATCTGGAGCTGGTCCACGAGGAGGGACTGGCCCTCGAATCTGCCGTCGATGCGCAGGCTCCCGCGGATGGCGAACTTTCCCTCGAAGAAGGATTCTTCGCCTATGGAGGAGTTGGCTTCAATGTCGATCTGCACTCTCGTTCTCCTGGCGCGGACCCGGGGCCGGTTATCCATCGATCTCTGGGATGTTGAGATAGCCTACCGCCTCGGCGGCGACATCCTTCAGCTGGGCAAGTGCGTCGATGACCTTCCTCCCCTGCAGCATCCTGCTTCCCTCTATCCTGTCAAAAGAGACCTCTCCGTCGCTGTTGCGGCACTTCACGCCGCCGGCGCGGGCATCCTCCACCAGCTCGCCGCAGAAGCGCTCGACCGCGCGGAAGAACTTCGCGGCCTCCACCTCGACGAGTCGGGTAAGCTTGAGCGCACGCTTGCGCACCTCGATTTCCAGCTCCCGGCTGACGATTCCTTCCGTGATGCTCTGGTGCGCCTCACGATATTCGGCGATCTTCCGCTGCAGGGACTCGAAGCCGTTGTAGAAGGCGTCCCTGTCCATGGAGAACTTCAGGTCCAGCTTCAGCTGCTTTTCCGTGAGGAAGGGCAGGAATTCCCGCTCGAAATATGCCGTGTACAACGTGAGATGGAACATCTCGCTCTGCAGGGAGGTCGGCGCAGTGTCCTTTGCCGCGAATGACGCGATCCGCTTGCCGGGAGACAGGCCCGAGTTCTCCTTCACGAGGACGGCAAGAACAGGGTACAGATCCAGGGGTTCCTCTTCCGCGGGGCTCTCCTCCAGGTGTCGCTCGTCAATGACGTTCACCGCGAGGATCTTTTCACGAAAGCCCTGGAATTCCTTGAGCTGGCGCTGCACCCTCTCGCGCTGGTCCGCGTCATGAGCCGTGCGGTATACCGCCTCGTATTGACGGATGAGCTTGTTGAGACGCTTCAGCTCCTCCTCGGGAGTCATGAAAAAGAGTTTAGCATTCCGACTGCCGAAAGAAAAGCCCATGCGGATCGCCGGAGGCGCGCCGCATGGGCTGATTGCGCAGCAAAAGAGATCACGATGCTCCGTGACCGCGATAAATCCTACCAGCCGTCGGACATGTCGTCCACATCTCTCCGGGACTCGCCGAAGAGGTCAGTGACTGCCCTCAGGTCGTCCAGGTACAGGTAGTACACTCCGTAGGAATCCAGCGGGTCCGTGTCCACCTCGAAGCCCGTAATCCGAATTCCACTCTTGTAGCCGTAGTGATATTCTGATTGCAGGATGCTCGGGGGGATGGCCACCGTCAGCTTCTTCCACCCGACGAAATTGAGGGTGCCGATCGTGAGCTGTTTGGTCTGCCCGGCGTAGTCCTCGAAAATGACCTTCAGCGTGTGATTGAAATTCCTTCCCACCACCCACACGGAAATCGTCTTCACGATGCCTTCGACGGCGAGGGGCGTTTGCCGGATGGATGGCGAAGAAGGAATCACCCCTGTGGAAGAAGCTCACCTTCACGCCCAGGACGTACTTGTCCTCCTCCTTGATTCCCAAGGAGGTTTCCTCCGGGATCGGCTGCTTCCCTGCGGGTGACCCGTCGAGTCTCTTGCCCACTACCACACCCATGTCGAGCGGCATTGCCGTTTGCCAGAATGCGGCGTCCTCGAACTTGGCGATGGAGACTTCCTTCAAAAGCTGCTGGGCCTGGTCCTTGCCGATTTCTGCCGGATTCGGAGCGCCTGCCACGACGTTCTGGGCAAACGCGGGGCCGCTCAGCAGGGCGGCAAAAGCGAGCAGGGCGATGGTCAGTCGTGACTTCATCTTGGCGTCTCCTATTTGGTTCCCTGCTGCCAGAGAGTATTGAGTGTATCCGCGTCCGCCAGGTCCTCGCCGTCGAACCGCTGCACGGAGAGGTCGGTCAGGACGTTCAGCTCGTCGATGAAGAAGAAGAAATCGTCCACCTTCTCATCCGGCGCGGTCGTGATCACCAGCTTCGTCAGCTCGAGACCGGCGAAGCGGGGGATGTAGATGCGCGATTGGGGGATGGCGCCGGAGATCGGGGCGTTGAGATGCTTCCAGCCGGCAAACAGCAGCGAGCCCATATGCAGCACATGATCGATGCCCTGGTAGTCCCGGATGTAGACATCGAGCGTGTAGTTATAGTTCGAGCCCCACACCCAGCAGTCAATGCTCTGCGCGTGCCCGGGAAGCGGGAGCGCTGCTGGCTGGAACTTGCCGGAGCTGTCCTTCATGGCGGGAATAATCTCGATGGTGTTGTACGACTTCCTGTCGAATTTGCCGTGGATGCCGAGAGAGGCGAGGCTCTTCCCTTCCGTCTTTCTGCCGTACAAGGCCTCGGGCCACGCTTTCACTATCTGCATCTGCGGGAAGCCCTGCGTGGCGTACCTGCTTCCCTGCACGATCCAGTTCCCGGCGGTTGCCGGATCATCCCACGTGGCGATATTCTTCGAGGTTATCGTTTGAGTGATTTCTTCGCCCATGACAACTGCGGCGGCTAAAAATAACGCTAATGCAAGCACCGTGCCGAGGAACGCTCTCAATCCTGGCCTCATGCGCGTCTCCTTCTGCTCAATCCATTCACTAGGTATCCGTCTCATCAGAAATTATATTTCCCGTGGTATCCCTTGTCAAATCTTTTTCCCGTCATCTGCCCTGCCTCACCGCTCGCGTCGGGGTTCACGCGCGGCGCGACATGACCCCGCGCCGGGCCGATACAGCTCCTCCGCGAGATAGGAGCTGCGCACGTAGGGTCCCGCATGGACTACGGGAATGCCCCGGTCCCGCGCCGCCTGTTCAAGTGCCTCAAACTCTTCCGGGCGAAGGTATCTGACCACGGGGACATTTTCCCGCGTCGGCTGCAGGTACTGTCCGATCGTGAGAATGTCCACCCCGGCGGCTGCAAGATCGTCGAAAAGACGGGCCAATTCGTCGTAAGTCTCGCCAAGACCCGCCATTATGCCGCTCTTGATCATGACGTGATCTGTCGCGTGAGCCCGGCGCAGAACCTCGAGGGACCGGTGGTAGTCCCCTCCACGACGAACGAGAGGGTAAAGGGATTGCACGGTTTCGAGATTGTGCCCGAAAACTTGAATCGGGAGCCCTGCGACAGATTCAACTGCCTCCTGCCTCCCCCCGAAATCAGGCACGAGCAGCTCGATGCCCATGCCGGGCAGGACCGCGCGGATTTCCCGCACAACACCGGCAAAGTGGGAAGCGCCTCCATCGGGAAGGTCGTCTCGGGTCACCGAAGTGATCACGGCGTAGCGTATCGACATTTCAGCCAGGGTGCGCGCGATTGCCCTGCCCTCTCCTGGATCGAGCGCGGCGCCCTTCCCGTGCTGAACCGCGCAGAATCCGCAGTGGCGCGTGCAGATTGCCCCCATGATGAGGAATGTCGCATTCCCCGCGCGGAAACACTCGGACAGGTTGGGGCAGCGGCCTGATTCGCAGATCGTGTGCAGGCCCTGCCCCGCGATCCTCGCCTTTCTTGCTGCGGTCTCGCCCGTCAGCGACGTCTTTTTTCGAAGCCACGCGGGCCTTCTCTGCTGCTCCGTCATCAGCCCCCCAGGCGCGATCTGGCAGCGGCCGGCACCGGCCGCGCTTTTCCCGGCACGACGCGCACGGGGCCGTCCACCGCGCGAATGCCCGGCGCCGTGCGCCCGAGCGCGCGTGCGATGCCTGCGGGAATATCCTCTTCAACGGATACGAACACCTGGGCGGGAAAAGCGCCCGAAAAGGCCCAGTCCGCAACGACGGCGCAGCCGCCCGCATCTCTCATCACTTCCAGGCACCACGGGTCGAGGCTCCCCATTCCCAGGAGGAATATCTCCACGCCTTGCCCGCGCATCTGCTCGATCGCGGTCTTGACGCCGGACCGGTCAGTACCGTCCGCGAGCACCCTGACCGTCGGTCGCGCTCCCTGCAGAGCCTCCGCCACACCCGCGACGAATCCCTCCGTCTCGGCCGCCGTGAGCGGCGAGGTCGAGTTGAGCAGGATTCCGACGCGCGAGCCCAGCGCGAGCGACACTTCACCCCGGGCACGTTCGCGCACGGACTCTCCCGCTGCGAAAGCCGGCCGCGGTGAACGCTCGTGTCCTGTCGAACACGAGCGCCACCGCGTTCTGCGGCAGATCATCCACGGCGCCGCCCTTGATAAGAATGAAACGTGTGCGGGGAGACTGCGGGACATATCCCTTCCATTCATAGGAGAGGAGCGGTCCCACGACGACCGTGCGGAACGGGCCGGCTGACACGTCCTGCGCCAGGCGCGCGGCGGGATTTTCCTGCGGGCCACGCACGAAGATGCGCGGCAGGTATCCGTTCTGGACCGCTGCCCGCGCAATGGAGAGACGCACCTGCGCGTCGTCGCCGAGGGACATCCAGAACGGCTGCTCGAATGAGAACATGACTGACCCGTTCCAGCATCCGGACGCGAAGAGCAGGCACAGCGCGGGAATTGTCAGGGTAATGGCCTTCTTCACGGGGGATGGGCGACCTCGAGCCCTTGACAGTCTATGCGCATCAAAGGATATTAGTCCATACCTTTTCCGGAGGAGAAAGAATGGTCAGCTACAAACAGCTCGGCCTCGTGAACACGCGTGAGATGTTCCGCAAGGCCATGGCGGGCAAGTACGCCATCCCGGCCTACAACTTCAACAACATGGAGCAGCTCCAGGCCATCATCCAGGGCTGCATCAACAGCAGGTCCCCGGTCATCCTGCAGGTGTCCAAGGGAGCGCGCAAGTACGCCAACCAGATCCTCCTCCAGTACATGGCGCAGGGCGCCATGGAGATGATCAAGGCCTCCGGCGTGCCGGTTCCCGTCGCCCTCCACCTCGATCACGGCGACACCTACGAGCTGTGCGTGTCCTGCATCGAGAGCGGGTTCTCCTCCGTCATGATCGACGGCTCCGCGCACCCGTACGAGAAGAACGTGGAGCTCACGAAGAAGGTCGTGGATTTCGCCCACACGCACGACGTCACGGTGGAAGGCGAGCTGGGCGTGCTGGCGGGCATCGAGGACGAGGTGCACGCGGAAACCTCGCACTACACCGACCCGAACGACGTGGAGGACTTCGTGAAGAAGACCGGCGTGGACAGCCTCGCCATCTCCATCGGCACATCCCACGGCGCGTTCAAGTTCAAGGTGAAGCCGGGCGAGCCCCTGCCCACCCTGCGGTTCGACATCCTGGAGGAAGTGGAGCGACGGATCCCCGGATTCCCCATCGTCCTGCACGGCGCCTCCTCCGTGCTCAAGGAGTACGTGGACATGATCAACAGGTACGGCGGGAAAGATGGAAGGCGCGGTCGGGCATCCCGGAAGACCAGCTGCGCACGTGCCGCGTGCTCCAGCGTGTGCAAGATCAACATCGATTCGGACGGCAGGCTCGTCATCACCGCCATGATCCGCAAGGTATTCGCGGAGGACCCGAAGGGCTTCGATCCCCGCAACTACCTCGGTCCCGCGCGTGACGAGCTCACGAAGCTCATCGAAAGGAAGAACAAGGAAGTCCTCGGGAGCGCGGGCAGGGTGTAGCAGCCCACGGGCCGGCGGATATCGGCAGGGTTCAAAATGGAAGAGAAAAAAGAAAAGACCGTCGAGAAAGCGCGGGAGTATTTTCACACCTACGGGTACCGCGGCGCCTCGCTCTCCGCTCTGATCGCCGAGATCGGGATCTCCAAGCCCACCTTCTACAACTACTTCAAGAACAAGGAAGAGCTGTTCAACACGGTCATGCTGGAGACGTACAACGAGTTCCACTACCAGTACAACCAGCGCGCGAAGTCGGCGCCGAACGCCATGGAGAAGCTGGACATTTTCATCACGACTTTCGCGTGGTTCCTGGACTCATACCCCATTTTCCGGGACCTTTTCAAACCAGGGAACGACCTGCTTGCCCGCTGGGCGGAATCGCGCTACTCGAAGGACTTTTTTGCCGAAGGAGTGGAGATGGTGCGCTCGATCCTCGCAGCAGGGCATCGAGCAGGGCATCTTCGGCGCAGAGATCGACGTGGACGAATGCGCGCTGCTTCTCTATTACCTCGTGCACTCCACCCTGTCGAATGACCCGAACCTTTTCCGCAGGCAGGGACAGGCGGAAGTCAGGATCGACGCGCGGACCCTCGTGAGGGTGCTCGGCCGGGGAATCCTCGCGCGCGACTCCCGCTGAAGCTCTCTCCTTTTCAGTTCCTGAGGGCGCGTGGAAAACGCATTCCAAAAAAGGACAATGCCGTCAGCAGGGGAACGACCGCGAGCAGGATCGCCAATCCCGCCCGGTTGATGCGAGAGAAGAAGCTGGATAAACTGAGGAGAAGCGCGAGCCCCGCGGCCGCCCCGCAGAAGAGCGCCCCTTCGGTTCCTTCCCAGCGATAGTACCTCTGCGCAAGCAGGGACACGAGCAGAACAGCCGCCAGCCTGAGCGTAGGCAGGACAAAGAGCGCGTATGCGTCCCAACTGCCCGAGGCGGAGAAGGCATCCGTGAGACTCAGCATTCCGAAGAAACCGGACAGGTAGGCAAAGACCGTCAGGAAAATGGTCTCCTCATCCCGGGAGATGCTCAGCCGCTTCTGGAGAAGAAGAAACCCGCCCAGCGCCGCAAGCAACGGCACGAGGTGGTCATGCTGCAGCAGCGAAAGGTAGAGAAGGAGACCCTCGTAGGAGAAGCCGAATATGCCGCGCACGAGCAGGATCACGAGGTACGCCGGCAGGAAAACGAGCGCGCCCTTGAGAAGGGTCGCCATGAGTGCAAGCGTGCGCGGCGCCCGGGCCTGGTTCCACGGAAGGAATGCCACGAGGGCAAAGAACAGGGGGAACGCGGCGATCAGGTAGAGGACCATGGTGGCGGCGATCTTAGCAGAGGGTATGCAGTGTGACAAGCCGGCGCCTCATCATCCAATTCCCTTTCATTTCGTGCCTGTATTCACGATTTCTTGACAAAATTGGTCTACAATGATTAGATAATGACCACACAGTTGCCGCGTTCATGTTGTTGCGACGTCCGACAAACGGAGGAAGCCCTGATATGCAGCAGGCCATCCCTGTAGAGAAGATCCCGGATGCTGTCTCGATCCTCGGCAAGAAACGCCGCGTCGTTGCCCCTGTGTCCAAGGGCAAGAGCTTCGTCTTCTCCGTGATCGACAACCCGGCGGCCGTCATCATCGACTATCCCACCACAATCCTTCCGCTGAAGAAGTTCTTCCTCCCTCCCACCGAGGTCCTTCTCCGCTACAATCGGAGCAGCCAGGCAGTCTCGGCGCCCGCGTTCGAAGCCGAGAGCACGGTCTACTTCGGCATCCACAACTACGAGCTGCAGGGTCTGCTGCGGCTCGACCACGCGTTTCGCACCGGGGTGCACGACGACACGTGGCAGGCCCGGCGGCAGGGTTCCCTTTTCGTCGGGGTCGAGTTATGTCCCCGACGAGCATCACTTCGCGGAGTCAGTCGGCATACCGACCACCTTGAAGGAAGGTTTCGACCTGTTCCTCACGAGGTTCGACGCGCACTACAGGGTGGAATCCCTCACCGAGGAAGGCGCGGCCATGATGAAGGACCTGGCGCCCGTGCTCGTCCCCTGCGACTGCGCCGGGGATCCCGTCGTCCATTTCAAGAACAAGCTCAGGCAATCGGTGGCAGGCATCAGGGAGATTTTCCACGGGGCTTACAGTCACCCCGTGTGGAAGAAGACCGCGCGGGAGTGCCATTCGTGCGGGACGTGCAACATCTGCTGCCCCACCTGCTACTGCTTCGATGTCGATGACCAGACCACCCTGGGCACGGACGAGGGAGAACGGCTGCGCAAGTGGGATTCGTGCCAGTTCCTCTCTTTCACCGCGGTTGCAGGAGGCGAAGCGTTTCGCGAGAAAAGGCACGACCGGGTGCGCCACCGCATGTCGCGCAAGTTCGCCTACATCACCGATGAGAAAGGTCAGCCCTTCTGCGTGGGGTGCGGCAGATGCGTGCGGCAATGCACCGCATCGATCAACATCGTCGACGTGATGAACGCCCTTCTGTAGGAGGGAACGAAGTGGAAACAAAGAACATTTACGTTCCGGAAATCGCCGAAATCGTCCGCGTGGAGAAGATGACGGCCATCGAGACTTTCTACGAGGTGAGACTCCCGGGAGGAAGAGACCTCGGGCACCAGCCGGGACAGTTCGTCCAGGTCTCTCTCTTCGGCATCGGCGAGGCGCCCATCTCGATCTGCTCCTCTCCGCTCAAGAAGGGCTCCTTCGAGATGGTGGTGCGCAGGGTGGGAAACGTGACCGAAGCCATCCACAAGCTCTCCGCCGGCGACAAGGTGGGCATCCGCGGGCCGTTCGGAAAGGGATTCTGCACGGAAGAGCTGCAGGGGAAGGACGTGTTGTTCGTCTGCGCGCGGGCTCGGGCTTCCGCCGCTCAAGTCCCTGATCGATACGCTCATGCACGAAAAAGAGAGAAAGAAGTTTGGACGGGTCATCATCCTGTACGGGGCGAAGTCTCCGGCAGAATTCCTCTTCAATGCGGAACGCGCGTCCTGGGAGAAACGGAAAGATATCGATTACCGGGTCACGGTGGATCGGGCCCTGGAGGGCTGGAAGGGGCATGTCGGGGTCATCACCACGCTCATCCCCGACCTCACTCTCGACCTGGGAAAGACGGTGGCGGCCATCTGCGGCCCTCCGGTGGTGTACAAGTACGCCATTCTCGCCCTGCGCTCGAAAGGGCTGCGTGACGAGCAGATCTACGTTTCCCTGGAAAGACGGATGAAATGCGGCGTCGGCAAATGCGGCCACTGCCAGATCAACAGCATCTATGTATGCCAGGAGGGCCCCGTGTTCAATTATGGAAAAATCCGGGACCTGAAGGAGGCCATCCGATGAGCAGGCCGAAGGTCGCGTTCTTCGATTTCACCTCCTGCGAGGGCTGCCAGCTTTCCAAGCTCAACCTCGAAGACGACCTGCTCGGCATCCTCGAGCTCGTGGAGATCGTCAACTTCCGGGAGGCAATCTCGGACCGACGGGAAGACTACGAGATCGCGTTCGTCGAGGGCTCAATCAGCACCCCCCACTGCGTGGAGCGCATCCACAAGATCAGGCGCCAGGCAAAGATCCTCGTGGCGCTGGGCGCGTGCGCGCACATCGCGGGGGTGAACGCCATACGGAACCGGATGAACATCGACCAGGTCAAGGAAGAGGTGTACGGCAAAGACAAGTACCTCTTCCCGTCCATCAAGGCCCAGGCCATAGCGGACGTGGTCAAGGTGGACTACTTCGTGCCGGGCTGCCCGATGGACAACCAGGAGCTCAAGAGGGTCCTTTCCGCCATCCTCACCGGCAAGCAGCCGTTCATCCCCGACTACGCGGTGTGCGTGGAGTGCAAGGCGCGGGAGAACGAGTGCCTGTACGATTACGGAACCGTCTGCATGGGGCCCGTCACCCGGGCCGGATGCGGCGCTGCCTGCCCGTCCAACGGGCACTACTGCTTCGGGTGCAGGGGCGTGGTCCCTGACCTGAACAAGAACGCTGCCCGGGACGTGATGGAGAAGTACAAGCTCTCCATGCACCAGATCAGAAACCGATTCGCAATGTTCAACTCCAACTACGTGGAGCTGGAGGAGAAGCGGGATGAGTAAAACCGGGATGAGTGACATGAGCCTGCGCATCGAGGTCCCCTACGTCACCCGGGTGGAGGGGCACGGAAACATCGTCATCGACATGAAGGAAGGAAAGCTGCTCACCTCCCATCTCGAGGTGGTGGAGCCTCCCCGATATTTCGAGGCCATGCTCAAGGGCTACCCGTATACGGACATCGCGTTGATCACGTCACGCATCTGCGGCATCTGCTCCGTCGGGCCACCAGATGACGTCGCTGAAGGCCACCGAAAAGGCGCTCGGCATCGGCGTGAGCGAGCAGACCGTTCTTCTGCGCAAGCTTCTCGTCTACGCCGCCACGATGCAGAGCCACGTTCTGCACATCTATTTCCTTGCGGCCCCTGATCTCCTCGGAGTGCCTTCAGTCGTCCCGCTGGCCGCAACGCATCCGGACGTGGTCAAGATGGCGCTGCGCATGAAGAAGCTTGCCAACGACATCTGCGACAAGCTCGGGGGAAGAACCATCCACCCGAACAGGCTCGTACCGGGAGGATTCACCAGGCTCCCTTCCCTGGCCGATCTCACCTGGATCCGCACCAGGCTGGAGCAGCAGATGGTGCCGGATGCCAAGGCGTCCCTCGCACTCCTCAAGGGCCTGCTTCCGAAGTTTCCGACATTCCAGCGGGAGACGGAATACATCGGGCTGTCTCACGAGAAGGAATACGCCTTCTACGACGGTGACGTGGCCTCGACGGATGCGGGGCATTTCCCCGTGGACGACTATCTCTCCGTGACGAATGAGTTCGTCGTGCCGCATTCCACCTCCAAGCATTGCCGGCATGCGCGGTCCTCGTACTTCGTCGGCGCGCTCGGCAGGTTCAACAACAACTATCAGCGTTTGAACCCGCTGGCAAAGACCGTGGCGGCGGAGCTGGGGCTGGCCCCGGTGGTGAAAAACCCCTTCCTCAACACCGCGGTGCAGCTCGTGGAGACGGTGCACGTGGTGGAGGAATCACTGAAGCTCCTGGATGACCTCCTGGTCAGGGGCATCAAGGAGGAGAAGCCCGTGGTGCCGGAGAGGCTGCGGGAAGGCCGCGCCGCCGAGGCAACCGAAGTACCCCGCGGCATCCTCTTTCACGACTACACGTACGACAACCGCGGCCAGGTGGTGAAGGCCAACTGCATCATTCCCACTACGCAGAACACCCAGTGCATCGACGATGACATGACGGAGCTGGTGCCCTGGATGCTCGAGCAAGGGCATGACGAAAGACCAGATGACCCTGACCCTGGAGATGCTTGTGCGCGCGTACGACCCGTGCATCTCCTGCTCGGTGCATTTCCTTGACGTGGAGTTCAGGGAATGACGGTCATCGGTCTCGGCAACTCCGCAATGGGGGACGACGGCATCGGCGTGGAGATTGCCGAGGTTCTCGGCCGTCTGCCGCGGAGCCCCGGAGAGGGCCTGGAAGTCATCAACGCGGCAGAAGACGCTGTTCTGGCCGGCGCATGTGTCGCCGAGGGAAAGGACGTCCTGCTGGTGGATGCGGTGGACATGAAGAGTGAACCCGGCGCGTGGCAGGTCTTTTCCGCTCACGATCTTCCACAAGGTCTGGAGACACTTGAGTGTTCCACGCATTCCCTGTCACTGACGACGGTCATAGAGCTTGCGCGCGCGCTCGGGTGCGCGGATCGGCTGCGTATTCTCGGGGTTCAGGTCGGGGACGTGCGCCCGGGCCGGTTTCTCTCCCCGCGGGTAAGAGAATGCGTTCCGAAGGTAATCGCAAGGATCAGGGAGGAGGTTGAGGCGCTGTCATGAAATACATACTGATTGTCGACGACGACAGAGACGTATTCGAATCCATGAAGATCGTCCTGGAGGCAGAAGGCTACCGCGTGGAGTGGGCCACGAACGGGCCCGAGGCAATTCAGAAGGCGAAAGCGTCGAAACCCGACCTGATGATCCTGGATGTGATGATGAACAGCGACGACGAGGGTTTCCAGGTCACCTACAAGATGAAGCAGGACAGCGATCTCTCCGGCATCCCGATCGTCATGGTGACGAGCGTCGGCTCCCGTACCGGCTTCTCATTCGACCGCGGGCGCGACGAGGACTTCCTGCCCGTGAACGAGTTCCTGGAAAAACCGGTGGATCCGCGGGTGCTCGTGGACAAGGTGCGCGAGAACCTGGGACATTAGGCTGCGGCCGGCTCAGCCCCCCAGGACCGTCTGCTCGATCCTGCGCACCTGCTCCCGGTACAGCGAGACGATCTGCGTGCCGTAGTCGGCGATGAGCTGGATGATGTTGCGCGGCTTCTCCCCGTCGTCGCGGCCGTTGATCCTGTCCCCGGCATCACCGAGACCGGGAAGGATGTAGGCCTTGGTGTTCAGCACGGGATCCATCCACAGCGTGTAGATCTCCGCCCTCTCCAGCGCGCGCACGATCCGAAGCGCTCCCTTCAGCACCGAGATGACGTTGAAGAACTTGATCGAGCGGGGCCGCACGCCCGCGGTCCAGCAGGTACTTCACGACCGTGACGAGGCTGCCGCCCGTGGCGTTCATGGGGTCCGCGAAGAACAGGTCCTTTCCGTCCAGGGCGGCGGGGTCGAAGTACGAGAGGTCGAGGTTCAGCACGTACTCCATGTTCGCCTTCTTCCTTCGTGTCGTCGCGGGAGATCTTGAACAGGGCGAAAGGCGTGACGTACCCGTGGGAGGAGTACTCCTGGATCTCCTTGGACATGATCATGGCCGGCAGGAGCGCCCCGCGCAGCATGACGCACATGACCGCGTTCTCGATGCGCTCGTCCACGTCGGGGATCTTGTGCACGGCGAAGTTCTGCACGGGCAGGGTCACCGGCGTGCGCACGACGATGTGGTTCTTCTTGTCTCGCGTGGACGAGCCGAAGGCGAAGTTGAACAGCAGCTCGTAGGCGCGCTGCGTGTAGTAGACGAACTCGGGATGCTCGGTGCGGGCGTCGCGGAGCTTCGCGATCAGGCGCGAGACCTCGCCGTGCACCTCCCGCGGCGTCTCGAAGGAGTACACGTGGACGCGCGGTTCGCGGGCCACGATCTCCTGCATCTCGTGGCCCATCTCGTTGGACAGCGCGATGAGGTCCTCGGTGGCCTTCGTCGTGCTCGCGCCGCGCGGGTCGTCGTCCGCGAGCACCGTGAAGAGCTCGAGGGCTCGCCGAACTGGCGTTCATGTCCTCGATGGTTTTCTTGTCCCCGGCGGTGAGGTAGCCGTCGAGGTCCTGCGCCTTCAGATATTACCTTTGCCATGACATCCACGGTACAACGGCCCGCCGGGGAGTGGTCAATCGAATGCGCCCGGTGTACTTTGCTCACGGTGATCAGAAAGCGCTTCCTCTTCCGCGGCACCATCCAGGGGGTCGGATTCCGGCCGGCGATCTACCGCCTGGCCGTCTCCCTCGGGCTTCCGGGCTTCGTGCAGAACCGCCGATCGGAGGTCGTCGCCGAGGTGCAGGGTGATGAGGAGGCGCCTGGGGCGTTTCGCGTCCCTGCTCGCCGCCTCCCTTCCTCCTGCCGCGCGCATCGAATGCCGTCACGTCGACGCGTGATCGAGCCGCGGACGGACGAGAACGGGTTTCAGATCGTCGAGAGCGCCGCGGACGTCTACGCCTTTCCGCCCATCCCGCCCGACCTCCCTGTCTGCGCGGACTGCGCGCGGGAGCTCCTGGATCCCGCGCAACCGCCGGTACCTCTACCCCTTCATCACCTGCACCCAGTGCGGCCCGCGGTACTCGATCGTGCCAGCGCACGCCCTTCGACCGGGAGAACACCTCGATGCAGCCTTTCACGCAGTGCCCGGCGTGCGCGGCCGAGTACACGGACCCGGCGGACCGGCGGTTCCACTCCCAGACGAACTCGTGCGCCGCGTGCGGCCCCACGGCTTGCCTGCATCGACGCAGGCGGCAGGCCGCCGGGACGGCGATCCGCTCGCCGCGGCCGTCAGCCGCACTCGCGGAGGGAATGATCGTTGCAGTCGAAGGTATCGGCGGCTTTCACCTTGCCGCCGACCCGAGGCACCCAGGGGCCATGGCAAAGCTCCGACGGGACAAGGAGCGTGAGCGAAAACCGTTCGCGCTCATGGTCCGCGACATCGAGGAGGCCCGCGCGCTGTGCCATCTCTCGCCGATGGACGAACGGCTGCTCGTGTCTCCCGAAGCGCCCATCGTGATCGCTCCGCGAAGACCGGGCTCTCCCGCCGTGGCTCCGCGATGTCTCGGACACCGACACGCTCGGCATCATGCTCCCCTACACCCCCCTGCACCTGCTGCTCTTCCGTCACCCGGGCGTCGACGATCCCCTATGGCGCACCTGGTCATGACCTCGGGCAATCGCGCGAACGAGCCGATCATCACCGATCCCGACGAGGCGCGCGAGAAGCTCGGCGGCGTGGCGGATGTCTTCCTCTGCCACGATCGTCGGATCGTGTTCCGCACGGATGATTCCATCGTCCGCGCCGGGCGCATCCTCCGCGCCGTTTCTCCTTCGCAGATCGCGCGGGTACGTGCCGCGCCTGCTCTCGCTGGCCTCCGGATGTGCGCGGCGTCGTGCTGGGGGTCGGAGGCGATCTGAAGAACGCCCCGGCACTGGCACGCGGGCGCGACGCTCCACCTCTGCCCCTTCAACGGGGACCTGGAGGATCCCGTCACCCTCTCGCAGTTCGATGACACGATCCGGCAGGTCCTGGAGCTCTACGGCGTCACGCCGGATCTTGTCGTGCGCGACATGCACCCCCTCTACCACTCGTCCCGGTGGGCGCAAAACCTCCCCTGGCACGGGATTGCCATTCAGCATCATTTCGCCCATGCGCTTTCGGTGATGGCGGAGCACGGGCTGGAAGAAGTCATTGCGCTCACGTTCGACGGCACCGGCTACGGGACCGACGGCACGGTCTGGGGCGGAGAGTTCCTCCATGCCACCAGGCAGAGCTTCACGCGCCTGGGGAGCTTCGCGCCCTTTGCGCTCCCGGGAGGGGAGGCAGCGGTCCTGAACCCGGCACGCATCGCATTCGCCCTGCTGGCGGAGAGCAGGGCGCCCGAATCGATGAAAGGGGCAGGAATTCCAGGGATAGACGCCCGCCAGGGGGAGTTGCTGCGTGCCATGCTCGACCGCGGCGTGAACTGCCCTGTCACCACCTCACTCGGGCGGGTATTCGACGCCGCTGCCGCCATCCTCGGCCTCGTCGAGCAGGTGACCTATGAAGGAGAGGGACCGATCAGGCTCGAGGGTTTCGGCCTGAGCGCATTCACTCCGGGGAATTCGGGGCTCGCTGAAAAGCAAGCCGCCGCGCTCCTTCCTTTTCTACCGTCTACGGGAGACGAGCGGCTCTTTCTCATCGACCCTCGCCCTCTCCTCTCTCATCTGCTGACGGAGCGGAAAGCGCGCGCTGTCCCGGCGCTTTCCCTGGTTTTTCACGAGGCCATCGCTCGCGCGTCCCTGCAGGGCGCGAGGAAGCTGCGAAGCGCCACGGGGATTTCCCGGATCGCCCTCTCGGGAGGAGTCTTCCAGAATCTCCTCCTGCGCGAGCTTCTGGTGCCCCTCTTGATCAAAGAAGGATTTGAGGTTTTCCTCAATGTGCAGGTGCCTCCGGGAGACGGCGGGCTCTCCGTCGGGCAGGCGTGGTTCCAGGAAAGCTGAGGTGTGCCAATGTGCCTTGCGACTCCGATGCGGATCGAGAAACTGCTCGAGGGAGGGCGCGCAATCGTCTCCCAGGGAAACGTGCATGTGGAGGTGAACGTGTCGCTTCTCCAGAATCCGAAGCCGGGGGACCACGTCATCATCCACGCGGGGTTCGCGATAGAGACGCTGTCACTCGTCGAGGCGGAGGAACGGCTCGCCCTGTTCCGCAAGCTCGCCGAGCTTTCAGGAGAGACGGGCGGCGCATGAGCGGGGAGCGGGAGCTGGCCTCCGCGCTGGTCGCCGAGATCGAAAGGACCGCTGCCGGCGATCGGTCGTCCCGTTCGAATCATGGAGGTCTGCGGCACCCATACCGTGGAGCTTCGGCGGCAGGGGATCCATTCACTTCTCCCGCGCGGCATCGCACTCGTGTCGGGGCCCGGCTGCCCGGTGTGCGTGACACCGGCGGGCTACGTGGACAACGCCCTCTCGCTCGCCGAGTCGGGGCGCGCCGTCATTGCGAGCTTCGGAGACATGCTGAAGGTCCCCGGCTCGTCCGGTCGCTCGCTCGCTTCGCTTTCCGCCGGCGGGCAGGCGAAGCTCGTGTACTCTCCCGCTGAGCTCGTCGGGATTGCCCGCACGTCCGGCGCGCCCGTGGTCTTCCTTGCCGTGGGATTCGAGACGACGATCCCCACCGTCATGTCAGCGCTTCTGGAGGCTCGGGACAAGGGAATCGACAACCTCTATCTCTACACGGCTTTCAAGACCGTGCCTCCTGCGCTCCGCTTCCTCCTTGCCAACCCGGAGCATGGCATCGACGGGTTTCTCCTCCCCGGGCACGTGTCCGTTGTCATCGGAGCAGACGCCTATGGGTTCCTCGAAGGTCCGGAAGGAAGACCGGGGGTCATCACCGGCTTCGAGCCCCTCGATATGCTCCTTGGCATACTCCTGGTTCTGCGCCAGGTCCGCAAGGGCACACGCCGCGTGGAAAACGCCTACCCGCGCGCCGTGCGGCCCGGCGGTAATCCGCGGGCACGCGGCATGATGGAGCGCACGCTCGAGCCCCGGGACGAAACGTGGCGCGGGCTGGGTGTGATTCCCGGCGCGGCGCTCGGTCTGAAGCCCGCGCTTGCAGAGAGTGATGCGGCAAAGGTCTTCTCGCTTCCCGCGGCGGCGGATGCCGAAGCGCCGGGCTGCATCTGCGCGCGGGTCGTGGCAGGCATGGCGACGCCGCCCCAGTGCCCGCTTTTCGGCGCCCGGTGCACTCCCGATGACCCCGTGGGACCCTGCATGGTTTCTTCCGAGGGAACATGTGCCGCGTATTTCCGCTACGGAGACGGGATGTGAAGGAAGAAGGCCTCATCCGGCTCGAGCACGGCAGCGGCGGCGCGCTCTCGCGCGACCTTGTCGAATCCGTGATCCATCCCTTCTTCCGCTCCGCGTCCTACCCCGAGCTTTCCGACTCGAGTCCCGTGGAGGCCGGTTCCGAATTCCTGATGACGACAGACGGCTACGTGGTCGATCCGCCTTTCTTTCCCGGCGGAGACATCGGCGGCCTTTCCGTCTGGGGCACCTGCAACGATCTGGCAGTTTGCGGCGCAAAGCCGATCTGTGTGTCCCTGGCGCTCGTTCTCGAAGAGGGATTTGCCGTCGCTGACCTGAAACGTGTCCTCGGGTCCGCGGCCGCGGCGGCGAGGGAGGCGGACACGCGGATCGTGACAGGAGACACCAAGGTGGTTCCCCGGGGAAAGGGGGAGGAATCTTCGTCACAACGGCTGGCCTGGGAAGACGCACATTCCCGGGGGTGCTGTCCCCCTCACGCATCCGGGAAGGTGACAGCGTGATCATTTCCGGTCCCATTGGCTCGCACGGATTGACCGTGCTCGCTGCGCGTGAGTCGCTTCCGGTCGCCGGCGCGCTGCGCTCCGACATGGCCTTTCTCTACCCTCTGGCGAGCCTGCTCTTCCCCCTGGGGGATTCACTGCGTTTTCTCCGCGATGCGACCCGGGGCGGCATCGCCGCTGTGCTGAACGAGGCGGTGCACGGTGCGGCCTGGGGAATCAGGATGGGGGAAGCGGAGATCCCGGTCACGGAGGAAGTACGCACGGTGGCGGACCTTCTCGGCCTGAATCCGCTCGAGATCGCAAATGAGGGAGTATTCGTCGCGGTTGTGGCTGCTCCGGCGGAAGCGGCCGCGCTGCAGGCCTTGCACGCACACCCCCTGGGCAGGGCCGCGCGCCGTGTCGGACATGTCTCCATCGAGAATCCAGGTACTGTTCTCATGACCACGAGGATCGGCGGGACAAGGAGAGTTGATTTTCCGAGGGGGCTTCTGCTGCCCCGGATCTGCTGAGCGGCAGACCCTACGTACAATCCCCTTCGTACTGCACCAGCGTGTTGACGGAAAAAGCAGAGAGGACCTTCTGGTAGTGGAGGAAGGGAAGCCCCACGACGCCGAATATTCCGATGACCTTTGCTCCCCCCAGCGCGAGGAGCTGGGCCGCGGCGTTCAGCGTGCCCCCCGTCGCGATCAGGTCATCCACCAGGAGGAGGCGCTGACCGGGGCGCACGTCGCTTCTGTGCATCTCCAGAACGTCTTCGCCGTATTCAAGGGTGAACCCAATGCGATAGGTTTCCCCGGGGAGCTTTCCCTTCTTTCTCAGCAGTATCAGGGGGAGCCCGCGCCGAACGGCATACGGCGCGGCAAAAATGAAGCCGCGGGACTCAATGGCAGCGACCCCGTCCACCTTCTCCTTCTCATAGAGCTCTTCCATTCTGTCAATGCAGTACGAAAAGGCCTTCGGGTTCACGAGTATTCCGGTAATGTCATAGAACAGCACGCCGGGCTTGGGAAAGTCGGGGACCTTGCGGATCGCCTGGTCGATGATCTCATGCGTGGGCATTCTTCGACTCCTGGTGGAAAGCAACGAGCTTCTTCACCCACGCGGCAATCTCGGAGGGAGCGCCGGACTTGGGGTCCGAAAAGAGAGAATCTTCCTCCCACGTCGATATCTCGGTGTCCTTCAGCGCCTTGCGCAGCCGTCCCGTGGCCTTCTCCGAGCCCATTGAAAAAAGGCCCGCCGTTCTTCCCGCCAGGGTGACACCCTTGAAAACACGGAGGCATTCCGCGTACTCCGAAGGGACGTCGGAGGAGTTCGTTTTCTGCGTGCCCAATACGACGATTTCCGCAGCGGTGATGTCCGCGATGCTGGCTTCGGTGACCATTTTGGCAAGGGGAGCGAGCATTGCGGCATCGAACGCCCCTGCGACGGCCTCGACGACCCTGCGATTTTCGGCGGAATCCGGGGCCCAGAGTATCAGCACGCTGTGCATTCGCCTCTCCTGCACTGAAGTCTAACAATCGAAATATGCCTTGTCAAATTGAAAAATCGGCATAACGGCAGGCTTTTGGGGGTTGGAGTTTCTTTACATATGGAATATCCTTGTACTGGCGAAGCCATAGAGCGTTTTGGCGGAGGAGGCAGGGGAAATTCCAGCCCATATGCGGGAGTTGGTTCTCTTCACGCTCGAGGACACTCACTACGGCATCTGGAGGGATCAGATCCTCTCGATGGAGGCTGTACAGTCGCTGCATCGACTGCCGTTCGCCAGATCGAGCCTGACCGTGCTGTCGGTATATGGCGGGCAGACCCAGACACTGGCCGACCTGCCGCTGTGCCTGGGGCATCCGGCAACCAGGGACGCGAAAGGGGCGAACGCCTGGCTGTTGTCCGAACGGGAGTCGATCCGCGGATTCCTCGTGAGCGGAGAAAGCGCGTCAGTCCAGGTATCTCCGGAGACTCTTGTTCGCGTACCCGACTTTCTGCGCGGCCTTCCAATAGAAGCTTTTTTCGACCACGACTCTCTCCCGGTGCCCGTGCTCAACGTCTCCGCCATTCATGAGCGAGTACGCAAAGCCGAGCGGGAGAAGCCCGCGCCCCCCCTGGCCCTGCATGCGCTGCCGGCCCGGCAATCGAGTCCTGCAGCCAGGTTCAGGGTTTTTACTTCATCAGGGAGCCTCTTCGCCGCTCCCGGCGCCGACGTTGCAGAGGTGACCTTGAGCGGCCGCCGGGTTGCGCGCCTGCCGCTCCTCCCGCCGAACATCGAGGGAGTGGCGCTTTCGCACAACAGCGTCATTCCTGTCGTCGATCTTGCCCATCGCGTAAGCGGAAAAAACAGCCAGGAGAACTCCCGGATCCTCGAAGCGAAACTGGACGGTGCCGCCCTCGGCTTTCTCATCGACGAGGATGAGGGGGAATGGACTTCGGCAGATGTCATGGTCAAAGAGCTCCCGCCGGTCCTGCGCGCGCCGTGGATGGGCGCGGCGGTGCTCCGAGGTGCACACGTCGCCCCCCTCATCGACCTCGGCGCTCTGCTGTCCAGCCCTGCCAGGAGCGCAAGCGGCAGCCCGCATCCACGTCCCTATTCGCCTGATTCACGGTTTCCCGCTGTGTTCGGGCACCAGCCGGTCGAGGTCATCGAGTTTTCCGCTCTCGGCACGATCTTTGCGGTTCCACAGAGTGAAGCGGCGGATGTCCTGCCTTGTCAGCCGTTCCAGGAGTTCCCCCTGGCCACCGGGCTCGTGGCAGGCCTGGCGGATTTCGGCGGCGAGCTTGTCCCCGTCATCGACCTGGCCCGGATTGGCGGAGAATCTCCGCAGAGAACCGCAGATTGGCGGATGATCGTGCTCAAGAACGGAGATTTCAGAGCGCTCGTCGTGTGCGCAAGCACGCGCGCCGCGCGCACGCTCGAGCGCGAGGTGCAGCGTGACGTGCCTGTTGTGCTCCCCTTCCCGGTTGTCTACGGGTGCTATACCGACGGGGAGGCCGTCCGGCTCGTCCTGAATATCGAAGAGCTCACGGTACATTACCACCAGTCCGACGCCGCGCTTCTTCTGCCTGTTCTTGCGAAGGCCGCGGGAGAAGGCCCGATAGGCGCCCCGGTCACCCACCATGCGCAGGAGCCGGTGCTGCCTGCAATGGTTCCCACGGAGCCTGCCGTTCCTGCCCACGCTGTCGAGAGACCTGTTTCTCCCGGCCAGGATCTGGCGGAACCTGTTGTTCCGGCGCAGGACATGCCGCAGCCTCCCCTCTCCGCCCCTGCCGCAGAGGAAGGATCTCTGACAGAGCTCCCGATGCCTTCCGAACCCCCGCTCCCGGCTGAGCTCGAGCTGAGCTCTCTGGAGCCAAGTCCCGAAGAGCCTGCTCCCGCGGAATCCGTTCCGCTGGAGCCCAGCCCGGTGGCCGAACGGCAGGCGCCGACCGAATCGGCTCCTTCCCTTGGGGATGAATTTGGATTCGAGCCGGTTCAGCCGGCTGAAACAGCCGCCCCGCGGACGCCCACCCCTGCCGGGCCCGAACCTGCGCGACAGGATGAAAGGCCGATCTCTCGATCAAAGAAGCCCGCGCCCGCTCGCGGGAGAGTAGTGAGGCGAGTGCTGTTTGCGGCGGCAATCGCCATACTCGTGGCCGCGGGCGTCGTTGCGGGTCTCCGTCTTGGAATATTCCTGCCCCGGCCGGCCGTGCCGGCTGCACCGACCGCACCTGCTGTGCCGGTCGCACCGGCCGCACCGACCGACCTGAAGTCGGACGCCACGACAAGTACGGAGTCCTCGCCTCCCGCGGATACGCTCTATGTCGTGAAACAGGGCGATACGCTGTGGGACATCGCTGCCCGGTTCACGGGGGACCCGCACAACTTCCGCGGCCTCGCCGCACACAATGGAATAGCGGATCCTGATGTGATTTCTCCCGGGCAGGTGATCAAGGTGCCGCGCTAGGCTCGGCCTTTTGGCCCTGGACTGGGCGCCAACGGCGGACGAAGTCCGCTCCACGCGACCAGAGCGGTACTCCGCACTCGCTCGCCCCTCGCCATCCAACTCCGCGGAGTACCGCGGAAGGTCTACGGGCTCGCTTCCGTCCATCCCTGGACTCGCTCGCCCTCGGCATCCAACTCCGCGGAGTACCGCGGAAGGCCTACGGATACGCTCTCTTGAACATCGGCACGCGCGCTTCGGCGTTCAGGGCAAAGCTCGAGAGCTTCCCCGCGACAAGCGCATGATAGCCGATCCCGGCGACCATTGCGGCGTTGTCCGTGCAAAGCTTCAGAGACGGAAAGATCACCTCGAGGCCCTTCTCCGCTGCCATTCGTTCTCGAAGGTAGCTGTTCGCCGCGACGCCGCCTCCGGCAACGATCCTGCGCAGGCCCGTGTCCTCCGCGGCGGCCAGGGCACGGTCCACCAGAATGTCGATGGCGGCCTTCTGGAATGAGGCGGCGATATTGGCCAGGCTCTTTTCCGACTTTCCGTTCCAGAACTGCGCGCTCTGATGAATGACCGCGGTCTTCAGCCCCGAATACGAAACATCGTAGAATGCTTCCCCCTTGTGCAGCGAGGGCTTCGGGAACTGGAACGCGCGGGGATCTCCCGTCCGTGCGAGCCGGTCAATGGCCACGCCGCCCGGGAAGCCCATCTGGTAGTATTTGGCCACCTTGTCGAAAGCCTCCCCGCATGCGTCGTCGATCGTCGTGCCGAGGACCTCGATCGAGTCGCTGCGCTCCACGCGGGCGATGATCGTATGGCCTCCCGAGACCAGTACGCCCAGGTAGGGGTAGGAGATATCCTGCTCGAGATGAGGCGCGTACAGGTGCGCGAGGATATGGTCCACACCGACCAGCGGCTTTCCCAGGGCCCAGGCAAGACCCTTGGCAAATGAGAGGCCGACCAGGAGCGAGCCGATGAGCCCGGGCCGGAATGTCACGGCAACGGCGTCGAGCGCCTCCGCGTTCACGCCGGCCTCCGCGAGCGCATCCTGCACGACTGGTTTGATCCATTCGATGTGCTTCCGGGAGGCGATCTCCGGGACCACGCCATAGTAGGGCTTGTGAAAATCCACCTGGCTCAGGACGATGTTGCTGAGGATGCGTCGACCGTCCTCGACCACCGCCGCCGCGCACTCGTCACAGGAGCTTTCGATTCCGAGAATCCTCACTGTCCAGTTTCCCCTTCCCTTTCACCAAGGACTTCCGTCAGCCGGGCAAGCCGGACACCCTCGGCGGAGAGGTTCCTCTCCTCGGCGCGCAGTATATCGATGACCCCCTTGTTCTGTACATGCCCGATCAGGACCGAAAAGCCGCGCATCTTCGCTTCCGAGACTCCCTTGACGAACGCGGAGGCAATATCCGCCTCCGCAGTGCTCTTGTCGACGAAGACGTCACGCTGAAGAAAAGGAACATCGAGCTCACGCGCCACCCGGGGACCGACCGTATCCCCCGTGGTCCTGCTGTCCACGAAGAATTTTCCCTCCCGCTTCAGAAAGCGCATGACAGTGCTCATCAAAGCCTCGTCGGCCGTTGCCCGGGAGCCCATGTGATTGTTCATACCCTGCGCGCCCGGAACCGATTCAAACGCGGCAGCCAGCAGCGATTCGATCTCGCCCGGGCTCTGGTCAACGCGCAGCGCCCCGGGCCCCGGGTCCTCACCCCCGGTGGCTTCCATGGGACAGTGCAGGATCAGGTCTTTGCCCGCCGCGAGCACGCGCCGCGCCGCCTCCCGACTGTGCGGAAGGTTGGGAAGGACCGCGATGGTCATGGGTCCGGGGAGGTCGAGGAAGGCCTGCAGCTCGCCGAGGTTGTAGCCGGCGTCGTCTATGATGACCGCAAGCAGTCCCTGCTTCTCGGGGCGAGGATGACCGGGAGGGCTGGTTCTCGACGTGTCAGCCTGCGGAGCAACAACCGCGGGAGGCCGGTGCGTCGCTGTGGGGGGTACAGTGCCCCTGCCCGGCTCAGGAGGGCAGGCGACGAGAAGGGCGACAATGCCGGCAACAAGGAGTATGAGGAGGATGGCGGCGAACCGAGCTTTCGGGAGGGGGCGGGAACGCATGGTCAACTCCGGAGCCTCAGCTGTAGACGTACTCCTTCAGCTCATCGGAGAAGCTCCTGAGTTTCTTGAGCGCGCGGATTTCGATCTGCCGCACCGTTTCGGGCGAGATCCCGAGCTCGTCTCCGATCTTCTTCAGCGTGTAGCGCTTGCCGCTGGCAAAAGAGAATCGGTACAACAGAATCTGCCGTTCTTTCTCCTGCAGGCCGTCGAGAAACTTGAGCGTGTCCTCTCTCAATGTCTTCTGCATGAGCTCCAGCTCGGGGTTGAAGGACATATCTTCAACGACATCGTGAAGGCTGCCGGAATCTCCCGCGAGGGTGGAATCCAGGGAGGCAACGCTGATGGAAGAGTTGATGATTGACGCGACCTCGTCTTCCTGCAGCCCGATTTCCTCCGCGATCTCCAGGAGTGTAGGCTCGCGCATGAGCACCTGCGAAAGATTGTTGTACACCTTGCTGATCTTTCGCAGCTTTTCCTCCTGACGGTGAGGAAGCCTGATCACTCTCTTCTTGTTGGACAACGAGCGAACGATCGACTGCTTGATCCACCAGGACGCATACGTGCTGAAACGCACCTGCTTCCTGAAATCGTACTTTGATGCCGCTCTCATGAGGCCGAGGTTGCCCTCCTGAATGAGATCGAGAATCGACACTTCCGGCGTAAGGTAGCTCTTCGCAATCCGCACCACCAGGCGGAGGTTGGACTCTATCAGGAGCGTTCGTGCCTGCTCGTCTCCGGCCTGTATCCGGCGGGAAAGCTCTAATTCTTGTTCGAACGTCAGGAGCTTTGCCTTTTTGATCTGGCTGAAGTAGGCTTTGAGGTTATCTTCGAAGGAAGTCGAAATCTCCCTCTTCCTGCTCATCAAACACTCCTGGAAAGAACAAAAGCAAAATCCATGCCACTAGGGAGATGTACAACAATCAAAGTATTTCTTTATCTGGCAAATAGATACTTAACATCCTTTCCGGGCGACAATACATCCAGCTCAATTGTACTTTTTTTGATACAATCTTCAAGTATTATTTTGATGATACTTGCCTGTATATCATGTCGGAAAGGCCGAACTGGGCGGTTTCTGCCATCTTCTTCGCGTACTCGTCGTAGAGCATTCCCTCGAAAATGTCCTGGCTCATCCCCCCGTTGAGCAGATCATCTCCTTTGTGGACGGTTTTCCGCATAACGTCAAGCATCTGTTTGATGAACAGCGCCTCGAAATCCTGGCACGCCTTGTACAGCTCGCTGTTCCGGTCTATTGCCGGCTTCTTCGGCTGCGAGCTGTTCATCGGGTATGCATATACGTTGTTCAGGCTTGTGACCTGCATGTCCCGCCCTTTCACATGACAATGAGGCTGCCGAACAGGGCCCCCGCCCTTTCGACGGCCTGGAGCACGCCGATTATCACGTCAGCTTTCAAACCCACGGCCTTGAGAGCAGAAACGAAGTCATCCACCGTCGTGGTATCCCCTATCACGAACACATCCGGCGGTCCGGAGGCGGCTTGCGATGCCGCACCCACGGTGACCCGCGCCGTGCGGTAGGAGACCGCCACCTTTCCGATCCGGACTTTTTCTCCCATGACAATGACGCCCCCGGCGGCGTTGATGACCACCCTGCCGTCTGAGTCCGGAGTGACGGTGAGCGCTTCAAGCTGGGCGAGAAACCCGACCGGGTTCGCCCTGCTCGCCTGGGGGAGCTGCACTTCGATGAGTGACGCGTCACGGCTCGTGACGGAGATGCCGGAGAAGGCCGCCTCGATCGCCTTCTGCACGGCGCTGGCCGTCACGAAGTCCGGGTTGCGCAGGAGGATGGAGACGACATTGTTGTCCAGGTACTGGGACACGACTTCCTTTTCCACGATGGCGCCCGCGGCAATGGCCCCCACGGTCTTCGCGCCGTTCTGCTCCTGCGTCGTCATCACGCGCCCCTGCGCAACAGCGTAGGTCTGGCCGTTGGCTGCCTGGAGATTCGCCTGCAGGAGGATGCCGCCGTCCAGGTCCCGCGCGTCACCGATACTGGAGACCGTGACATCGATTCGGTCCCCGGCCCTTGCAAATGGGGGCAGCTCCGCATTCACCATGACTACGGCTGCATTCTTGCTCCGGATGTCCTGGGGAGCCACGGATACCCCGAAACTCGCCACGAGAGAGGAAAGGGAGGAGCGCAGAAGAGACGAGGTGGACGAATCCCCTTTGCCATTGAGCCCGGTGACGAGTCCGAGCCCGAGGATCTGGTTTCCCCTTACGCCCCGCAGGGTGGCGATATCCTTGATCCGAACGGTGGGAACCGCCATGGCGGAGACACCTGCCGCCGCGATGAACAGAAGAGCCAGGAATCTACGGGAGCTCAACTTCCACCACCTTCGCGTCGACAACCCGGCCGATGAAGCTTCTCTGGCTGTCCGCCACAAACACCGCTACCTTGCCGCCCATCGCGCGCCGTTGCCATGGCTTTCCCTGGCATCTCGATTGTGATGGGTCCTTTGCGGAAGATCACGTCCACCGGAGCTCCCGATCTCACGCCGTCCGTCGAACCGGATGCACCCGCGGGCGCCGAGAATGAAACCCTGCCCGAAACCGAGCTGCCGCTCGACCCTGTCAGCGAATAGGAAACCTCGACGGATCCATTGGCGGCCTTCACAACCTGGAAGAGGGGATTCCCATCGATGGGAAGGCTCCCTTTGAGCTGGCTTTGCACGAGCGAGAGCTCCGTGCACGCGGCCCCCACCAGGCCCTGGGAGGACAGGAAATCCACGAGACGCGTGAGCAGGTATGTCTCCTCCTCGGGCAGCGCACCGCGGGGAACCACAATGGTGCGCGAGCCGACGATGATCGAATCCCTTCCGAACACGGCT
Source organism: uncultured Spirochaetota bacterium (assembly GCA_963734545.1). Classification (GTDB taxonomy): domain Bacteria; phylum Spirochaetota; class Spirochaetia; order SZUA-6; family Fen-1364; genus Fen-1364. The sequence goes on from CAVTHO010000007.1 coordinate 948,358, forward strand.
TCGAGCTGCTCCCGATAGAGAGCCGCGGGGATGAGCAGAACCTTGTCTCCTGCGACGGCGATGCTACGGGCGAGCGTCTCGCGCGCCGCGGCGGGGATGTCCCCTGCGGCACGCACCAGGTCGCCGAGGCTGACGTCACCGGGATCTGCCGTAACAAGCCGATTGACGTAGAGTGTCGTTCCCTGCGCCTCGACGACACCTGCAAGAGAGAGCGCGAGCACGAGAACTGGCAGGAAAAGAATCCGCGGGGTACCGCGATGCAAGAGAATCCGCGGGGTGCCGCGATGCAAGAGAATCCGCGGGGTGCCGCGATGCTCACATCGGCGCGGAGCACGCCTCATCGCGCCGACCTTACCTCTTGAGCGAGGTTGCCGTGGCGAGCATGGAGTCAGAGGTCTGGATGGCCCTCGAGTTCAGCTCGTAGGCTCTCTGGGCCACTATCATGTTCACCATTTCCTTGACCACGGACACGTTGGACATTTCCAGGAACTTCTGCTGCACCTTGCCCATGCCGTCGAAACCCGGGCGGCCGGGGATTGCGTCACCGGATGCATTCGTGGTCTTCATCAGGTTCTCGCCGATCGATTCGAGACCCGCCGGATTCACGAAGCGGTAGATCTCAAGCTGGCCGACCTCGATCGGATCGTCGCTTCCGGCAACCTTGACCGTGATCCTTCCATCCTGCGAGATGCTCAGGCTCTCGTTCACGAATCCTTCGGGCAGGATGACCTCGGGGGAGAGCTTGTAGCCGCCCGATGTCACCAGCTGGCCGTTCGAATCGATCTTGAACGACCCGTCGCGGGTATAGCCGTACGTGCCGTCAAACTGCGTCACGCGGAAAAACCCCTCGCCCTCGATGGCCATGTCAGCGGGGTTCCCCGTGGCCTGGAGCGCACCCTGCGTGAATATCTTCTGGGTGGCGGCAGGCTTGACGCCGTGGCCTACCTGCACGCCGGTGGGAACCACGGTGGCTTCCGTGGCGGGAGTGCCCGCGAGCCTCTCGGTCTGGTAGAGCAGGTCTTCGAAATCGGCCCGCATCTGCTTGAAGCCCGTCGTGTTCACGTTCGCCAGGTTATTGGAGATCGTGTCGATGTTGAATTGCTGCCCCGTCATTCCCGACGCGGCCGTCCACAGTGATCTCATCATACTTTCACCACCTCATTCCACAGCTTGCCGATCAGAGCATCCTCGGTCTGGATCGTCTTCTGATTCGCGTCGTAGGCCCGGTTCACTTCGATCATCTCGACCATTTCCTGGACCGCGTTGACGTTGGCCCCTTCGAGAAATCCCTGCCGCACCTTGGGCCGCGTGTCGGGACCCATGATCTCCGCGGGACCTGATTCATCGGTGGCGCGCCAGTAGGAGTTGCCCTGCTTTTCCAGGTAGCGCCTCCGCGAGACGTCCACGATCTTCAGCCTGTCCACCTTCTCGATGTTCTCCCACTGGTTTTCCGCCTGGCTCACGAGGCGCTTGTCATCCGTAGCGAACGTCGAGTTCTGCCAGACGGTTCCATCCTGATCGATCACGAAGTTGTTTTTCTTCAGCTTGATGGGGCCGTTCTCGCCGAGCACGAAGTCGCCGGTCTTGGAGACCAGGTAGCCGTCGCTGTTGACCAGGAACGCCCCGTTGCGCGTGAGCCGCTCCCCCTGGGGTGTCTGCACGGTCATGAAGCCGCTTCCCTCGATGGCAAGGTCGAAGTCGTTCTCCGTCTGCTTCAGCGTACCCTGGGTGAAATTGGTATAGACCTCGTTGGTCTCCACGCCAGTTCCCAGGGTCCCCACGATAGGCGCCGTGTCCACGGAGCCGAACGGGAATTTGTACATCCCATCGTCGTTCATGCGGCGCATGAGCATCTCGGGAAACGCCTTCTGGATGGCGGTGTCCTTCTTGTAGCCGTTGAGGTCGACATTCGCCAGGTTGTTGGCGATCTCGTCCAGGCGGTTCTGCTGAACGTTCATGCCGCTGGCGGCGGTAAATAGCCCTCGAACCACGGGTGCCTCCGTTCTGCTGATGCTCTGCTTCTTTCATTATCGGAAGGGATCTACCATCCTTGACCACGGATCAAAACCTCCGAGCCCGCCAATTCCGCCCTTCCGCGGTAGAGGAGTACCCGTTCGGCGGGTACGCCGTGCCCCGCGGAGCAGAGCGGCCGGGAGCGGAAACTCCGCCAGGAGCGGAAGGGTTGCCATTTTGCCCGCTTTTATGTATCCTCACCCGCACGCCAAGATAGCTCAGCTGGTAGAGCAGCGCATTCGTAATGCGCAGGTCCTGGGTTCGAGTCCCAGTCTTGGCTGTTACTCCCCGTCAGACACCGTTCGCCCCGATAAAAAAAACTCTCGACACTGAAACCCCCTCCATGTTAGTGTACGGCATGCTCCGAAAGATCCTCAGCACGCGGGGAGTCATCCCCGTCATCATGTGCTTCCAGGTCGTACCCCTGCTCGTATTTCCGCTCTCGTCGTACACGGTCAAGTCGCAGGAATGGTGGTTGCCGGTTCTTCTCACCCTGCTCGTCCTCATCTCACTCGTCCAGATTCTGATTCGCAAATCGCAGGCTCTGTGGCCGTGGTATCTCGTCTCCTTCGCGCAGGGGGTCAACATCATCAGCAGGCTGATGATGCTGCTGCCGCATGCGACGAAGAACAACGAAGGCGTCCAGGATTTCAACCCGGAATACGTGATCATCGCCATAGCGGCGATGATCCTTTCCGCATTCGAGATCTGGTACAACGATCTGCCGGAAGTGCGCAGAAACCTGCTGTCCGCATAGGGGAATTGCCCGAATGACGGCAGGCGTGTATTGACAATTATTCGGCCGGGTGTATAGTTTTGCATCGTTTCCCCGGGCCGGAAAGCTGACCTCACGAATCCCCGGGCGGAGTGTCCGACAAGGAGGTGCCGCTGTCATCGAAGGACGGGTGATGTTCAAGAGGGGCCCGACAAGCCATCCGTTTGGTTTGAGCTGGATATAAGAACGCTCTCAGAACAACTTGATGAAGGAGGTTAGAATGAAGCGTTTTCTGTCACTTACTGCGCTCGTGCTGGTGCTGATGATCGCTGTCATCGGCTGCCAGCAGGCACCCAAGGAACTGAAGGTCGCCGTACTGGCGCCCCTGTCGGGCCCGGTGCCGACGTTCGGTGTTTCGACGCGCGACGGCGCGCTGCTCGCCATAGATGAATGGAACGCCAAGGGCGGCGTTCTCGGCATGAAGATCACGACGATCGTCGAGGACAGCCAGTGCACCCCGGACCCCGCGGTCAATGCGGCCAACAAGGTCATCAACCAGGACAAGGTGCACTACATCATCGGTGAGGTGTGCTCGAAGGCGTCCATCCCCATCTCCGAGATCGCCAATGCGGCCAAGGTGATCCAGATGAGCCCGACCTCCACCAACACCTCGGTGACGGTGGACAAGAATGGCGCCACGAAGGCGTACATCTTCAGGGCCTGCTTCATCGATCCGTTCCAGGGCAAGGTCGGTGCGACCTTCGCCTTCAACAACCTGAAGGCCAAGAAGGCATTCGTCATGTCTGACCAGAGCAACGACTACGTGAAGGGCCTCGCCGAAGCCTTCGAAGCCACCTTCACCGAGCTCGGCGGCACAGATCGTGGGCAAGGAGAACTACACGGGAACGGACACCGACTTCTCCGCCATCCTCGCCAAGGTGAAGAACGCCAAGCCCGACATCGTGTACCTGCCTGACTACTACAACGTCGTCAACCTCGCCACCAAGCAGGCCAAGGAAAAGGGCATCATCGCCCCGTTCATGGGCGGTGATGGTTGGGATTCCGCGGACCTCGACACCAAGGCCAGCGACGGCGGGTACTACACCAACCACTATTCCGCTGACGATCAGCGCCCCGAGGTTCAGAATTTCCTCAAGGCCTACGGCGCCAAGTACAAGGACGACTTCGGGCAAGGCCATGGTTCCCGACGCCCTGGCGGCCCTCGCGTACGACGCCACGAACCTGCTCCTGACCGCGGTGAAGAACGCCGGCGGCGACAACACCGACAAGGTGAAGGCCGCCCTCGAGGGCATCTCCTTCAACGCGGTGTCCGGCAAGATCACCTATCGACGCCCAGCACAACCCTGTGAAGGGCGCGGTCATCCTGCACGTCAAGGGCGGAAAGGTCATATTCGACTCGTTCGTCTCGCCCTGACCTTACTGATTGATGCACATGTGATGAGAGGGCAGCCTTCGGGTTGCCCTCTCTCTTTCAACCGAATCATGCAAGACCGGAGCGCACATGCCCGATAAGAGCAACATCACTGCGGCCGCAGTCGCTGCCCCGCGCAAGAATCGGTACCCCCTCGCCTGGGTGGGCAACGGGTTCCTCATCATCCTGTCGGTTCTGGCCGCCTATATCCTCGTCAGCAACCTGATCAGGAACCCGATCGTATTTCTCCAGAACATCCTGGATGGGCTGAAGCTCGGGTTCGTCTACGCTCTCATCGCCCTCGGCTACACGATGGTCTACGGGATCGTCAAGCTGATCAACTTCGCCCACGGCGACATCTTCATGGTGGGCGCGTTCACCAGCTTCTTCGCGGTCAGCCAGTTCAACCTGCACAAGTGGCCGCAGATGCTGATCCCCGCGCTTCCCGGCCGGCCTTTCCATCGTCATCGGGTCTCTCACCGTCATCCTTCTCTCGATGGTCGTCTGCATCCTGCTGGCGGTCACGATCGAGCGGGTCGCCTACAAGCCGCTGCGCGACGCTCCCCGAATCGCCGCCTTGATCACCGCCATCGGCGTGTCATTTTTCCTCGAGTTCTTCGGGGCGCTGCAATTCGTCTTCTCTCCCCGTTTCATCCCCTACAAGAGCCCCTTCGACACGACGGCATGGTACATCCAGTCCGGTATCCACCCCATCGTGTCGGGACAGGCATCTCCGGACAACACCATTTCCTTCTCCAATATCTTCCTCATCATCCTCGTGGCCTCGGTGCTCGTGCAGATCTTCCTCCAGTTCCTCGTCCGCCGGACCAAGATCGGCATCGCCATGCGGGCAACCTCGTTCGACAAGCCCACCGCCCGGCTCATGGGCATCAACGTGGACCGGGTGATTTCGTTCACGTTCGCCATCGGCTCGCGGATTTCGCCGGTCTTGGCGGGGTGCTGTACGCCATCGCCTATGCGTCGATCTGGACCCAGCTCGGCATCCTCCCCGGCCTGAAAGCGTTCGTGGCCGCGGTCCTTGGCGGGATTGGCAGTCTCCCGGGCGCGTTCGTCGGCGCCCTGATCATGGGACAGGCGGAATCCCTGACCATGAGCTACATCTCCACCCCGATGCGTGACGCGGTCGCATTCACCATCCTCATCATCGTGCTGCTGGTAAAGCCCACGGGCATCTTCGGCGAGCCCGCCGGCGAGAAGGCGTAGGGGGCGATCATGGAGCTCGGTTACCTGTTTTCGACGATCCTGAAGATGGCCGCCCTGATCGCCTGGATCTACGGCTTGATGTGGGGCTTGAAGCACAAGCTTCTCTGGCAGAAGGCGCTCACCGTCATCCTCGCCTTCGGGGTCATCCAGGCGGCATTTCTCATCCATTTCGGGGAGTTCGCAGCTTTTCTCGGCTTTCGACCAGGGGCTGCTCTTCCAGGCCGTCACCATGGCCATGGTGGCACTCGGTCTGAACCTCATCTACGGATTCAACGGCCAGTTCAGCCTCGCGCAGTGGGGCTTCTACGGCATCGGAGCCTATTGCGCCGCTGACATCACCTACCGGTGGGCGAACGGTGACCCCAGCGGGCTGCTTGTCGTGGGCATCGGTGTGATTCTTGCCGCAATTGCCCTGGTCGGCGTCGGCCGCCTTCTGCGGCTCAAGCGCGGCATTCCCGTGCTCTCGGCATTCACGTTCTACCTTGTGGCAATCAGTGGCGGCAGGGCTTGTTGCAGTGCTCGCCGGCAGGGCGCTTGCCCCCGCGCTCCTTCCCCTGTTCGGCACAACCGGAGCCCCCGGCGTCCTCGCCTCACCCTTCGTCCAGCAGATCGTGTTCTTCCTCTCGGTATTGATCGCGGGCGCTTTCGCGGCGGAGGTGAGCTTCCTCTTCGGCCTGCCCGTGCTCACACTGGGAAGCGACTACTTCGGCATCGCCACCCTGGGCTTTGCCATCGTGGTGCAGACCCTTATGGTGAACTCCGACACGATCCTGCCCTTCCCCGAGATGAAGGGCGGGCGCGGCATGATCGGGATCCCGAAGATGACCTCGTGGATCGCGGCTTTCGCCTTCCTGATGCTCGTCATCGTCATCGTGCGCAACTTCGTCCGCTCCAGCACGGGCCGTGCCACCATGTCCGTGCGGGAGGACGAAACGGCCGCCAAGGCCATGGGCATCGACGTCGCGGGGTCAAAGCTGCTCGTCTTCGTGGTGGGGAGCTTCGTCGCGGGCATCGGCGGCGGCGTGTACGCCCACTACATCGGGTTCCTCAGCCCGGCCACCTTCAGCTTCATCGCCGGTTTCAACCCGCTCATCATCGTGGTCTTCGGCGGGCTGGGAAGCATGACCGGATCGATTGCCGCCTCCTTCGTCTGGATCTTCTTCCTGGAGGGGTTCCTGCGTGTCCTCTTGAGCCAGATGGGAACGGATGCGCCGACGTGGCGATTCGTCCTCTATCCCATCACCCTCCTGCTCCTCATGCTGATCCGGCCCCAGGGGCTGCTGGGCTCCGTCGAGTGGGGATTTCTCAAGCCCGACGCGATCATCCGCCGGCTGAAGGGCAACGGCGGCGGCGGCCGTGGAACAGAAGGAGCAGGCCTGACATGGCAGAACGTCAACACAACGCGTCCCCTGCTCGACATCCACGATCTGACCAAGTTCTTCGGCGGCCTGTGCGCGGTCAAGAACTTCAGCCTCGCGCTGCCCCAGGGCGTCCTGTGGGGCCTCATCGGGCCCAACGGAGCGGGCAAGACCACGGTGTTCAACCTGTCACGGCCTGATCCAGCTGTCCTCCGGGGAGATCACGTTCGGGGAAGAGCGGATCGACGGCCTGGAGCCGTACGAGATCACGCGGCTCGGCATCGCCCGCACGTTCCAGAACATCCGGTTGTTCTCCAACCTCTCGGTGCTGGACAACGTGCGCATCGCCTACCACCCCCACGCGGGCTACGGGCTCTCGGACAGCCTCCTGCGCACGAAGAACTTCGTCACAAAGGAGAACGAGCTCACCGAGCAGGCCCTGGAGTTCCTGTCCATCTTCAAGCTGGAAGGCATTGCCGGGGAGATCGCAAAGAACCTCCCCTACGGGGAACAGCGACGCGTGGAGATTGCCCGCGCGCTGGCGTGCAAGCCGCAGTCTCCTTCTCCTCGACGAGCCTGCCGCGGGAATGAACCCGCGGGAAATCATGGAGCTCATGGACCTGATCCATTTCATCCGGGACAGGTTCAAGCTCACGATCCTCCTCATCGAGCACCAGATGCGCGTGGTCATGAGCATCTGCGAATGGATCACCGTGATGGACTTCGGCGAGGTGATCGCCCGCGGGACGCCGAAGGAGATCCAGGGCAACCAGACGGTCATCGAGGCGTACCTCGGCAAAGGAGTGGCAAGCAGTGCTGCAGGTTGAGAACCTCAACGTCTATTACGGCGCCATCCACGCGCTGCAGGGCATCTCCTTCAACGTCAACGAGGGCGAGATCGTCACGCTCATCGGGGCCAACGGCGCGGGCAAGTCCACGACCCTGCGCACGCTCTCCGGGCTCCTGCGCTCCCGCACGGGATCCATCGTCTTCAAGGGCCAGGACCTCGCCACGCTGCCCGCGGAGAAGATCGTGGAGCTGGGCATCAGCCACGTCCCCGAAGGCAGAAAGATCTTCGCGCCTCTCTCCGTGCGGGAGAACCTGATGATGGGCGCCTATTCGCGCAACGACCCGGCGGAGATCCAGGAGTCCCTCGAGCGCGTCTACCAGAGCTTCCCGCGTCTCAAGGAGAGGGCCGGCCAGTACGGCGGCACGCTCTCGGGCGGCGAGCAGCAGATGCTGGCCACCGCGCGCGGTCTCATGAGCAAGCCCACGCCTCATGCTTCTGGACGAGCCGTCCATGGGTCTCTCCCCGATCCTCGTGGAGGAGATCTTCCGCATCATCGTGGAGATCAACAAGCAGGGAACCAGCATCCTGCTGGTGGAGCAGAACGCGCAGATGGCGCTCTCCATTGCCCACCGCGCCTACGTGCTGGAAACGGGACGGATCGTGCTGGCAGGGCCGGCAAAAGAGATCGCGGACAATCCGCAGGTGAGGACCGCGTACCTCGGCATCTGAGGACTCGGAAGCGCGGCTGTTCCTATTTTTCCTGGTGCTTGCGCCGCGAGTTCACGAACCGGGCGAAATCGTTGATGTTCTTCACGACGATCCGGTCCGGATGCAGCTCGATGCGGCGCTGGGCGACGAAGTGGTTGAGCACTTCCCGGCACTGCCCGGGCGGGATGCCGGCCCAATGCGACATGTCGTCCACGGTGGTCTTGAAATCGATGGAATCGCCCGCTGAGGTGATCCATGGACTGGTTTTCCGCGAGCATGAGGAACACGTCGGCGACCTTGGCCTCCACGTCGTCCAGGGTGAGGATCAGGAATCGTCCGCTTCTGGTCGTAGATCCTCTTGATGAACAGCTTCAGGAGCTTCAGCGCGATCTGCGGGTTGCCCATCATGAGCACCTCGAAGTTCTCGCGGTTGAACTCCAGCGCCTTCACGTCGTCCAGCGCGATGGTCGTGGCGGAGCGCGGCGCCTCTTCCAGGATGGCCATCTCGCCGAAGACCTCCCCGGGGTAGAGGATGTCGATGTTCTTTTCCAGGTCCCCGATGATGCGCACGATCTGCACCCTTCCGGCCTGGATGAGGTAGAAGGTGTCCCCCGGCTCGTACTCGCAGAAGATGATGTCGCCCTTGCGGAAGGTGACTTGGAGAAACGGTTGAACATGGAGAGATCAGGGCCGGCCGGGCTCACGCCTTCTCTCCCTCCAGGGCCCGCAGCGCTTTCTTCACCTTGCGGACAACCGGGTCGTCTTCCGTTCCCATGCTGATGATCTTCTTGAACAGGCCGCCGCGCCTTGGCCTTGTCCCCCTTCTCCTCGTAGGAGCGGCCGACGAAGAAGAGCGCATCCTTCATCTCGGGATGCTTGGGGAACTTCTGCACGATTGCCGAGAACGACTCTGATGCAGTTGTCGTACTGCTTGAGGTAGAACAGGCACTTGGCCATCTCGAACTCCGCCTTGGAGGAGTACTCGGGATCCGCCCCGCCGTCCAGGATCTTCTTGAACGCCTTGTATGCCTCCATGTACTTCTCCTGGCTCACGAGACTGACCGCGTTGTAGTACGCCTGGGCAAGGTCGGGCAGCTCTCCCGCGGCGGAAGGAGCCTGCGCGGCCGCCGCGGGCTGGGCAGCGGCTGCCGGCCGGCGGCGGCGCCGAGGCGTGGGACGCCGCCGGGCCGGCGCGCCCGAGCCGTACCGGGACACGAACTCCTCTGCCTGCATGATCTTGTTGGTGACATCCGCCGCGTAGGCACCCGACGGGATAGTACACGAGGTAGCGCTTGTAGGCGTGCAGCGCCTGGCCGATAGCGCTTGTTCTTCAGGTAGTACTCGCCGATCTTGTACAGACCCGGTCTCGGGGTTGACCTGCTCGTCGCTCACCATGAGGTTCTGGACCTGCCGGTGGATGCGGCGGAGCTGGTTGGAGAACACCTTGAGCATTTTCGTGATGATGCGCGTGTTCTTGGAGGCGACCTGCTCGAACTCGGGGACGGAGAAGACCATGACGGCGGCATCCTGCAGGACGATCGCCGTCTCCTCCCGCATGTAGCGGCCCAGCGCGGATTTCACGCCGAAGAACTCGCCCATCTTGATCAGGTCCCGCACTTCCTGGCCCGTCTCGATGTCGACGTAGCTCAGGCTCACCTTGCCGGAGTTGAGCAGGAAGATCCTGTCGCTCTGGTCGCCCTTGAAGTAGATGATCGAGTTGGCCCTGTACTGTACAGCCTTGGGAGACACTTCCCGTTCGCTCCTGCGTGAAAGCTAGGTGTCCAGGGGAATGAAGTCAAGGACCTTGCGAAACCCGACGGCCTTTCGCACCCGCTCCATGAGCGCCGCGGGGTCGCCCTTGACCAGCATCTTCCTGCCACGCACGGTCACCTTCGAGTACTGGGCGCCGCGCCCCGCGAACAGCTCCTCATGCGCTCGCACCGCCGAAGATGGGAGTCCCCTCCTGCACCAGGAGCTCGATGTCCTCCACCCCCGCGGCGACGAGCGATTCCCAGGGATCGTCCTGCCGCTGGCGCACCACCAGTATGTCGGCGAGCCTGCCCTCCGCCAGGCGTGCCGGTTTCCTTCTGGATGCGGAAGGCCCGGGCCGGATTGACGGTGACCATGTTCACGATCGTCTTGGCGGCAAGATCCTCGCCGTACATCGTGCGGTAGATGTCCCGGGCAAACCGCATCTCCTCCAGGAGGTTCACGGATCCGGTGGCGGTGGAATCGGTGCCGATGGCCACGTTGATTCCCGCCTCCAGCATCTTCTTCACCTTGCAGGTGACGTTGAACATGAAGACGTTGGAGGCGGGGCACCACGCCACGTGCGCGCCCGGCGCGCGGACCTTCTGGATGTCCTCGTCCGAGAATCCGATGCAGTGGATCAGCACCGTATGGTCGTCGAGGCAGCCCAGCTCCTCCAGGATCTCGATGCCCCTCTGGGTCTCCTCGTCGAATCCCTCCTCCAGGTGCGTGATGAAGGGAAAGTTGTTCTTGATCGCGCGCGCGTGCTCTATCTCGAATCCCGTCCCCCCACTTCAGATCGAAGGAGGAGCATTCGTGCGCGAGGGTGTAGTTGCTGATGACGCCGCATGGGCAGCCGGGGGATGAAAGGCTCGTTCCATTCGTGCGGGAAATGATCGTTGGCCGTGACGACGCCGGAGAAGAGGTTCTTGTACGCGCTGAGGAAGTACCGCTCCTCCACGCTCGTCTTGGCGCGCTCCACCTTGACGACGTCGGAGTTCTTCAGGTCCTTGTCCCAGTAGGACCAGTTGATGTAGTACTCTCCCGGCGGGGGCCCCACCTTGGGGAGGTAGTTGCCATTGAAATGGTCATGGACGTTGATGAGCGCAGGGAATGCAGCGAAACCCGTCGCCGAATCTCAGGTCGAATTTGCTTCTCCCCCCAGGCGGCCCAGTTTCTTCTGGTCGACCTGGATGCTGCTGCCGGGCGTGGCGGAGTCCGGCGTGACGACGGTGAGACCGCTCAGCGAGTAGGTGGTGAGCATGCATCTTCCTTCGTCAAACCCTCTGCTATTGTAGATTTGGCATACCCTCATGTCAAGTTGTCGCGGGACGCCGTTCGACGACGCATCATCCCTGGATGAAGGCCTCGAGCTCGCTCGACACGCGCAGCTGCTTCAGCTTCACCAGCGCGCGCTCCTGGATCTGGCGGACGCGCTCCCGGGTGATGCCGAGGATCTTCCCCGTCTCCTCCAGCGTGAACGGTCCTTCGCCGTCGAGCCCGAAGCGCAGCTTGATGATGCGCATCTCCCTCTCGCTGAGCTTGTCCAGGACCATGGCGAGCGTGTCCTGGAGGGCCAGGGCGAACGCCGATTCGAAGGGTTTCTCGGATGCGTCGTCCCGGATGAGGTCCGCCAGCCGGGTCGGGTTTTCTCCGGCCACCGAGGTATCCAGCGAGGTCGGGTCCCAGGAGAGGCTGATGAGCTCCTCGACACGGGTCTTGGACATGCGCAGGTAGTCGGCGATCTCTGCGTTGCTGGGCTCGCGGCCGAGCTCCTGCGTGAGCTGACGTGCGATCGAGAAGCATTTCTTGATCGTGTTGAGCAGGTGGATCGGGATCTTGATGGCCTTGCCGTTCTCCGCGAGCGCCTTGATGACCGCCTGCTTGATCCACCAGGTGCCGTAGGTGGAGAAGCGGCACCCCTTGCGGTAGTCGAACCGTTCCACGGCCTCGATGAGGCCGATGTTGCCCTCGTCGATGAGGTCCAGGAGCGAGACGCCCCGGTGCTGGTACTTCTTGGCCACGGATACGACCAGCCGCAGGTTGCCGAGGATGAGCCTGTTCTTGAGCTGCGCGATCTCGTGCTCCAGCTCCGCCTTGCGGCGCAGGTAGGCCTTGCGGGAGACCCTGCACGCGGCCGCCTTCTTCTCCAGCCCCGCCAGCTCCTCGCGCGCATCTCTGGATTGCCGCCGCCGATTTCCTGCTCGTTCTGGCCGGTGAGCAGCGGATAGTGCGCAATCTGCCGGATGTAGAGGGCAAGGAGATCCTTCTCTTCAGGGGCCTCGGGCCCCTGCGCAGCCGTGGTGAGGATGGCACTCACGCTGGCGCGCGCATTTCCCCGCGCCCGGGGGCGAGGTTCGGCCGCCCTCACGCCGGCGTGAGATTCTCCCCGCACAGCGGCACTCACGCGGGCGCGAGATTCTGCACTCACACGGGCGTGAGATTCCGTGCCCGCACGGACGTGAGATTCTGCGCTCACGCCTGGGTGAGCTTCTGCATCTGCGCCCGCACGCGATCTTATCCCCGCGTCCGCGCGAGGTGGGCTCCCTGCCCTTTCCTTTTCGAGGTGCCGTCCCATATACACCCTCTCATGCCTGGCTCTTTGCGGAGAAATACTTCTCCGGGTCGACAATTTGACCCTTCGCGTCCTTGATGCTGAAATACAGCTTCGCGCCCCCTCCCTGGGGGCTGTCCCCGATCCTCGCGATCTCCGTTCCAGGGTTCACGCGATCGCCCACGTTCACCAGGATCTCCTCGTTTCCCCAATAGGAGAAGATGGAGCCATCCTGCGACCTGATGAGAACGACTTTGCCAAGGCCCCAGTACGGGGCCACCCATTTCACCTCTCCCGCGGTAGCCGAATGCACCGGATCCCCGCGCGAGCCAAAGAAAACAAGGCCAGAGATCTTGCCTTTCACCGGTTCGTGCCGGCCCGGGATGCGGCCACACGAGATCCTCGACCGAGCGCACGGGCGTCGGCGCCCGCACCGTCGCCCTGGCCTGGCCGCTCTTCTCCGTAGACTGCTCGGCAATCTGCGACGGGACTGGATGCCCCGATTTCCATCGGAATGAAGAGCTTCAGCCCGACTTTTATGCGGGCGTTCGCGGGGAGCTTGTTCAGCTCCAGGAGCTTCGCGAGAGTGACGGAGTAGTCCCGCGCGATGCCATAGAGCGTCTCGCCCTTTCTCACCGCATGAACAGGCGGGATGCGCAAGACAGTGCCCGCTCTCAATCTGCCCGGCGTCCGCGATGCCATTGAAAAGGCTCAGCACATCCACAGGCACCGCAACCCTGCGGGAAACCGAGGAAAGCGTCTCGCCCTCCTTGATAGTATAGGAGCTCTCCAGCGCGAACAGCGTGAATGCGCTCACGAGAAAAAAAGACATGCAGAGCGTCCTTGCAACACGTCTCGCCATCGGGAGAATCCTCAGTCTATGTTCGGCTTCCGACCTTATTGTCTTGACTCGACAGGCGGCAAAACGGTAGCCTTTTTTCGAGATTCGTCGCGGGAAGAGAGGTCGCGATCGGTTTTTTTGGCCCTTGCGCATCCTTGCTTGCGCCTGCTCGGCCTTTCGTACATCCTTGTACTCGGCCGAGCCGGCACATCCTGTGCCTGGCCGTCCTCCCGACATCCATGTCTCGGACGGCCCTTGCGCATCCTGTGCCTGGCCGTCCTTCCGACATCCATGTCTCGGACGGCCCTTGCGCATCCTGTGCCTGGCCGTCCTTCCGACATCCATGTCTCGGACGGCCCTTGCGCATCCATGCGCCGGAGTGGTGGAATTGGCAGACACAGGGGACTTAAAATCCCCTGCCTCGCAAGGGGCGTACGGGTTCGACCCCCGTCTCCGGCAGTATATTACCAGGGAGGAGACCACATGGCGGACAGAATCGGTGAGTTTCTTGTTCAGATTGGCGCGATGTCCGACTCCCAGGTAATCATCGTGATCAACCATCAGAAGGCGGGTGACCAGCGTCTCTTCGGCGAAATCGCCATGGAGCTCGGCTACCTTGCCGACAACGAGCCGATCGACAAGTTTCTCGAATACCAGGAGAAGCGGCTCGGCGACTGATCTGTGCCGGGCGTCTCAGAGCGCAGATCCGCCGGTCCCGCTCCTCCCGGCTTCGTGCGCGCCAGCTCGGCAACAAGCTCCTCATACGCCAGGACCGGCGCCTTCCTGCACAGGTCTTCGAAAAGCGCTCTCCCCTCGTGTGAAAAGAAGCTGCGCGGTACGTCTCCGGGTCCCGACGCGAGGACGATCAAGCGTCGCGCGCGTGCCGCGAGGCTCAGGTTGCCCTGGTTGCCGGGGCCTACCGGAAACGAGCAGAGGACCGTGATATCCGCGGCCTCGACCAGACCTGCCGCGTGCAGGACTTCTTCTTCACCGATCCGGGAAAACGCGCCGACCCTCGAACAGTCGATGCCAAGGTTCCTCCAGAGCCGCTCGTCCGAATCATGCTCATGGGCGATGCCGCCGCTGAGGACATAGCCCAGGCGATGCAGCTCGCGCGTAAGGTTCACTGCGCTGCCGGCTCCCCCGATGAGGTGGACCCGCGCGCCGCTGACTCCCGCCCGCCAGGGGAGGACCGTCACGGTGAGGCTTCCCGTTGCCATGCTGGGCGACACCAGGGTGCGCACCGCATAGACGCGGTCGAGAATCTCGCTGCGCAGCACCTCGTCCGGCCTGCCGTCGGCGGCCACCCTGCCTTTCTCCAGAAGGAGCAGGCGCGAGCAGTACTGCGCGGCAACACCCAGGTTGTGCACGGAGGTGAGCACGGCACGCTTCTCCCCGGCCAGCTCCTGCGCCATCGAGAAGATTCTGTCCTGGTGTTTGATGTCGAGGTTCGAGCTCGGCTCGTCGAGGACCAGAGTCTCCGTATCCTGCACCAGCGCCTTGGCAAACAGGACGAGCTGCCGTTCTCCACCTGAAAGCTCGCCGAAACCGCGGTCCTCGAGCCCCGAGAGGCCGACGTAGGACAGGGTACGCCGCGCCTTCTCGTGATCTTCCGCGCTCTCCTGCTCGAATCTGCCCAGATGAGGGTAGCGCCCCATCAGGAGGATCTCCATCACGGTGAACGGGAAGCTCTGCGCGGTTTCCTGGCTCATGAATGCCAGCTTGCGCGCCCGTGCGCGGGCATCCATTGCGGCAAGGTCCCGGCCGTCCAGGTACACCGTGCCCTCGCTCGGGGCAAGGAGCCCCGCCAGCAGACGCAGAAGCGTCGTCTTGCCCGCGCCGTTGGGACCGATCACGCCGACGAGCTCGCCCCGATCGACGGAAAGGTCGATGTTTTCGACGATCGTCGCCCCGCCGATCCTCCAGCCCAGGCTCCGTGTCTGCAGCAGGGCGTCCGTCACTGGATCCCCCGCACGCCGCGCCGCTGGGTCCTGACGATCAGGCTCAGCAGGTAGGGGCTGCCGAGTATGGCGGTGATGATCCCGACGCGGACCTCGAACGGCGGGGCGATCGATCTGCCCAGCAGGTCGCAGACCGTGAGAAACAGCGCACCGCCGAGGGCGGAGGCGGGTATGAGCGTCCGATGATCAGCCCCGACGAGGAATCGAAAGAAATGAGGGACCAGGAGACCGACAAACCCTATCGGCCCTGCCACCGAAATCGCCATCCCTGTCATGATGGCCGAGAGAGCGAGAAGCAGGCGTTTGGTCCTCTCGACCCTCATGCCGAGCGAATGGGCGTTCTCCTCGCCCAGCGTGAAAAGATTCAGCTCCCGGGAGAACAGGCCGAGCACAATCATGCCGGGTATCAGCACAGGGGCAGCAAAGAGAATGTGCTGCCAGCTCCTGCCGTCCAGGCCTCCCATGGTCCAGAAGAGAAACTGGCTAACTTCGTACTCACGGGAAATCAGCAGCAGAGCGGAAGTCAGCCCGTTCAGGAGGGATGCAACGGCCATGCCCGCGATGATGATGAAGAGAAGCGAGGTCGTGCCCCGGGACGTGGACAGCAGATAGATGAACGCGGAAGAAAGCAGGGCGCCGGCCACGGTGAGCACGGGAAGGCCGAAAAGCGAAAGGGAGGCGACACCGGATGTGATTGCGACGACCGCCCCGAGACTGCCGCCCGCGGAGATCCCGAGGATTTCCGGGCTCGCCATGGGATTTCGGAACAGCCCCTGCATCACCACGCCGCACACGGCAAGCGCGGAACCGACAAGCATCGCGGCGAGCACGCGGGGCAGGCGCAGAAAGAGGATGATGGTGATGTCCTGTTGATCGGGCAGGGCGATGGATCGGAAGCCGAGGTGGTGGAGAAGGTACCTGAGGAATGAGAGCGGGGCAACAGGCACGGCGCCGAGCGCGACCGCCACGCCGAGCGAGGCCACGAGCAGGAGAGAGAGAACCAGGATTGTGAGGGCTTTTCTTTTTTTCACTTCGCCGTTCGCGCGGACCGCGCACACTATAGCCAGGCGCATCGTCCGCTGTCAACGCGGGGTACCGACATTCGCCTCCGCCGCTTGCGCTTGACGGGGGAAACGGGTACATAGGTAGGCATGGACTGCGTGAACCACGTACAAAACGTGAAAAGGTGCTCCTGCACCTATGAGGGCTGCAGCGCGGCACGGCATCTGCTGCGACTGCATCGCCTATCATCGATCCCTCGCTGAACTGCCGGGCTGTCTCTTCACCGGCGACGAGGAGAGAACATACGACCGCAGCGTCTCATACTACGTGAGCCGCCGGCGGTAGTCTCGCGTGCTCGACCTGGTCATCCTGTCTCTGGGATTTCTCATCCACCTGTGGGCCCTGCCCTACACGTTCAAGAATCTCTTCATCGATTCACTCGTTCGATTCGTGCAGCTCGGCTTTGGCGTCGCGATCCTCGTCACGCTGGACCCGCGCGTCCTGCTGCCCAGTCCCTTTGGCCTCATCACCGGTCGTAGGCGTGGGGGTCGCGTGTTTCGCGTTCCAGATCGTGTGGAACAAGGGCGTGGCTCTGCGCGCCGGATCGCTTACCAGGAGCTTCGTCGCCTCACAGCTGCTCATTCTTTTCTTCCACATTCCCGCGGAAGAGATATTCTACCGCGGAGTCTTCTTCACGCTCCTCAGCGCCGTCTGGGGGCCATTCACCGCTCTCGTGATCTCCACCGCGCTGTCCACGATGATCGCAGTGGTCTCGAGCCGGAAGCCGATCAAGTGGCTGGGCGCGGGACTCGTCGGAATCCTGTGCGGGCTGGGGTACTACTGGTCCCAGAGCATCTGGGCGCCCGTGCTCATCCACATCCTGAACGACTGCGGGTTCGACACGCTGAACGAACAGCGGAACCTTTTCGAGACCTAGCCCACCGCGCCGGACACGGCGGCCGGCGATCCCGCGAACAGCCACGTGACCGCGTCCTGCAGGAGACGCGAGAGCACGACCACCTGCATGTTCCCCCCTGATTTCTCGATGGTCTTCTGGAACGTGGCAGGCGTGTGCCGGACCTTGAGCTTTTCCCGCATGGCAGCCACCTTCGTTTCAAGGGCCGCGTCATCCTTTGCGAGGACGTCCAGCAGGTATAATGTCAGGAGGAGGAGGACCTCGTCGGAAACCGTCTCTGCGAGGGCGGCGAGCTCTTTTTTCGCCTCGCCCGCCTCTTTCATCTGAAGGAGGCTGAAGGCATGGTTCCACCGCACCCAGTCGCGGTCCGCCACGCGAGGCGAGTCGAGAAGACCGCGGAAAAAATTCTCGGGGTCCTTGGGATCCTTGGCGAGGAGATGGGGTATGCCGAACTGAAGGCTGAACCGCCGTATCGCTCCCGGCTTCTTTTCCGCCAGATAAGCTTCAAGGGCGAGAATTCCTTCCGTATTAGAGGTCACGAGGTAGGTATTCAACAGCAGGCGCACGTGCGCCTGCAGCACTCTGCCCTTCCGGAAGATGCGCTGCTCGAGGAAGCCGGCTACTCCCGCCCAGTCCTCCCGCTCCAGTCCGCGGAACAACCGCCAGTTCAGCAGGAAATACACGTCCACTCCGCCAAGGGTGAGGATGAACACGATTGCAATCGGCCAATTGCGTGACCAGAACAGACTGAACCAGTCTCTCCCCAGAAGGAGCAGGGGGGTGAAAAAGATGACGAGGAACGCCAGCGCGAGCACGACGTTGAGCAGGATAAATATGGCTTTCATTTTCATCAAAAACCCCTATAATAGGGCAGTATAGTAGGGGAAATCGCAGCGCCAGTCAAAGGGGCTCCCCAGGGAAGGAATCGTGAAGGGCCATATGGCATGAAGAGCATATCGTTGTCCGAGCTGGTGCCCAGCGAATACTTCGATCATCCGGTTTACCTTGACCAGACCTATATTCTCCTCACCCCCGATTCACCGGTCACGCCGGAGCTGTTGAAGCGACTGCAGAAGTGGAAGTTCCAGGAGGTCTTTACCGAAGGGGCCACCAAGGACGTTCCCGGCTATCTCTCGGGTTCCAAGCAGAGCGGCGTGGCACCCCAGACGATCGATGAAGACATCCACGAAACCAGGCAGCTGGCAGCCGCGCAGAAGTTCTACAATGAGCTCACCAACTTTGCCACGGTCCTTTTTGTCAAGTATGTTGCGGACGGGGTCCTGAACCTTGCCGATGTCACCGATTGGGTGAAGAAGGCCATGCAGATGGTCCATGACAACCGTGACTATCTGCTGAGGTTTCTGGAGGTGGGCGCTGACAGCGAGCGTTATCTCATCACGCACTCGGTGAACACGACAATACTCGCACTGGCTGTTGGCGACTACATGAAGACGCCCCCGCACAGGCTTATCGAGCTGGGCAACGCCTGCCTGCTGCACGAAATCGGCATGTACAAGCTCCCCCCGGAGCTCCGACATTCATCCAAGGTGCTCAGTCCTGAGGAGCGCAAGCTCCTGAGCGCGCACACGATCCTGGGCTACCGGGTTCTCAAGGGATTCTCGGCGCCCGAAAATGTCGCGCTGGCGGCCCTCGAGCACCATGAGAGAATCGACGGCTCGGGCTATCCTCGCAAGCTCACCGCACCCAAGATCACCGACTATGCCCTCATCATCGGCGTGGCCTGCTCCTATGACGCCATGATGTCCAAGCGTCCTTTCCGGCCGGGCACGCTGGACGGTCACGCCACAATCAGGGATCTCGCGCAGAAAAACAAGAAACAGTACGACGAAAAGATACTGAAAGCTCTCGTGTACACTCTCTCCGTGTATCCGGTGGGAACGGGTGTCCAGCTGTCGAATAACAGCAAGGGCATCGTATTGAGAACGGACCCGGCAAAGCCGCGCTGTCCGATTGTCAAGGTGATCTTCGATCCGGACGGCAAAAGGCTTGCCGAGCCGCCGCTCATCCAGGTGTCGGAGAATCAGGGCCTCACCATCACGGGCGTGCTCAGCGCTGACGAAGCCAAGCTCATCAAGGGAATGGCATGAACATCCGCGTCACGTTCCCCGGCGGGCAGTCACGAGACTACCCCGCCGGCACCGCCGTCAGCGAGGTTGTCAAAGACCCCGCTTTCCCGCAATCGTCGCTCCCGGTCGTCGCCGCACTGCTGAACAACGAGGTCGTCAGTCTCCACCACGCACTCACCGTGAACTGCCGGGCGGCGCCCGTGGATCTTGGAACCAAGGCGGGGCTCGCCATCTACAGGCGTTCCCTGTGCCTTCTGCTCGCCATGGCCGTCACCGCGGGCTTTTCCGAAGCGCCGACTGATCATCGGCCATTCCCTGGGAGACGGCTACTTCTATCATTTCGACGGCATGGAGACCGTCCCGCGTGATGACCTGCTGCGAATCGAGGCCGCAATGCGCGAGATCGTGGCAAAGGACATGCCTATCCGTTCACTCTCGCTCTCCTACGGGGAGGCGATCGAGTACTTCGAAAAACACAACCAGCCGGACACGCTGCTGCTCCTCAAGAACCGCAACGACCCCGCGATCGCCGTCCACTCCTGCGACGGCTTCCTCGACCTGTCCCACGGCCCGCTGGTGCCTTCCACAGGCGTCTTGTCGGTCTTTGCTCTCCTGGGCTACCCGCCCGGTTTTCTCCTTCGCTATCCCCCGCGGGACAACCCGATGCACCTCGGCCAGTTCGTCGAGAATCCCGTGCTCTTCTCCATCTACCGGGAATACAAGAACTGGGGAAAGATCCTGCGGGTCGGCTCGGTCGGCCGGCTCGACGAGCTGATCCGCGAGGGCGGCATCCAGGAGTTCATCCAGGTGGCGGAGGCCCTGCAGGACAAGAAAATCGCGGAGATCGCGGACAGGATCAACGAGAAGAGGGACGAGGTGAAGCTGGTCCTGATTGCCGGGCCCTCCTCGTCGGGGAAGACGACCTTTTCCAAGAAGCTCACGATCCAGCTTCGCGTGGTGGGCCGCAATCCCGTGACCATCTCTCTTGATGACTATTTCAAGCCTCAATCGCTTACCCCGAAGGACGAGGAAGGAAAGCCGGACTTCGAGTCGATCGACGCCCTGGATGTGGAGCTTCTCAATGACGAACCTCGTGCGCCTGCTGAGGAACGAGGAGATCGAAACACCCGTCTTCGATTTCCACGCGGGAGCGCGCAAGCCAACGGGCAGGCAAATGAAGCTTCCCGATCGCGCCATCCTCATCCTCGAGGGCATTCACGGGCTGAACGACGCGCTGACTCCGCTGGTGGAGAGACGAAGCAAGCACAAGATCTATGTCTCCGCGCTCACGCAGCTCAACCTCGACGACCACAACAGGATCGCCACAACGGACAACCGGCTCATCCGGAGGATGGTGCGTGACAGCCAGTTCCGCGGCCACTCCGGCTTGAAGACCCTTTCCATGTGGCCGTCAGTGCGGCGGGGCGAAGACAGAAACATATTTCCCTTCCAGAACACGGCGGATTCGGCATTCAATTCCGCGCTCGACTACGAGCTGGCCGTCCTGAAAGTCTACGCGGAGCCTCTCCTTGCCTCGGTGAAACCGGACGTCGGCGGAGTACCAGGATGCGCGCATCCTGCTCTCGTTCCTCTCGAACTTCGCGCCGCTCCATCCCCGCTGGGTGCCCGCCACCTCGATCCTGCGGGAGTTCATCGGAGAGAGCGAGTTCAAGTACTGAAGGCCCTACGCGAGCTCCACCATCTGCCCCGGTGAGGGCACGACCGCGTTCCAGCCCTTTGTCTCTTCCAGCGTCGTGCGGAAGGCCTCCGCAACTTTCGGCTCCCCGTGGATGATGAAGGCCTGCCGCGGCTTGCTCTTCAGGCGGGACGCCCAGCGGAGAAGCTCGTCCCTGTCCGCGTGAGCCGAGAATCCCTCGATGCGGGCGATGCGCGCCTTGACGGGGACGATCTCTCCGAAGATGCGGACCTGCCTGGCGCCGTCCACGATCTGCCTGCCAAGGGTTCCCTCGGCCTGATAGCCGACGAATAGTATGGTGCTTTCAGGCCGCGCGATATTGTGCATGAGGTGGTGCTTGATGCGCCCGCCCGTGCACATTCCCGAGCCGGCGATGACGATGACGCTGCCGGAGATCCGGTTGATGGCCTTGGAGTCCTCGACGCTTCTTGCCATCACAAGACCGCGCAGGTCGAAGGGCGAGCGATTCTGCGAGATGAGGGTGCGCATCTCCTGATCGAAAAACTCCGGGTAGTGCCGGTAGACGTCGGTCACCTTTGTCGCCATCGGGCTGTCGAGAAAAACGAGCAGATGGGGGATGCTGTCCCCCTGTAGAAGCGCGCTCAGGTAGTACAGGACCTCCTGGGAGCGCTCGATCGCAAAGCTGGGGATGACCACATTTCCCCCCGCTGCGACCGTGCTGGTCACGATGCTCTGCAGGGATTTTCCGATCTCCGCCTCGTCGCCGTGCAGCCTGTCGCCGTAGGTGGATTCCATGAGGACGTAGTCCGCCTCGTCGCACGGATCGGGATCCTTGAGGATGGGCCTGTCCCATCGACCGATGTCACCGGAGAACAGAACCGTGCGCGCGGAGCCGTTGTGCCGCGCCCGCACGCGGATGGACGCCGAGCCGAGGATGTGTCCCGCTTCGAAGAACTCCGCCTCGAACCCGCCGGCCACCGCGACGGTCTCTCCGTAGCCGACCGTCCGGAAAAGGGAGGCGGCAGCCTCGGCGTCCTTCTCGGTGTACAGGGGAGCGAGAGGATGAGGGCTGACCCTGTTCTCCTTCTGATGTCTCTTCCTCTTCTGCTCCACGTCCTCTGTCTGCAGCCGGGCCGAATCGAGCATGACGATCTTCGCGATTTCCGCGGTGGGAGCCGTTGCATAGATGTCTCCCTTGAATCCGTCGCGCACCAGCCGCGGAAGCAGGCCGCAGTGATCCAGGTGCGCGTGCGTGAGGAGCACCGCGTCAATGCGATCGGGGGCTACGGGAAATGGCTCCCAGTTCCTCGATTGCATGTCCCGCTCCTGGGACAGGCCGCAGTCCACCAGGACCCGGGTTTCACCCGCTTCCAGCAGGAAACGGGAACCGGTCACGCTCCTGGCCGCACCGAGGAAGCTCAGACGGAGCGCGCCGCCGTTTTCGGGGGAGTTTGCCTTGCCGCGCTCGGCGGATTCTGATCCTTGTGACTTCGAGCCCATGGGTCAGCCCTCCATTGGCCGGGATGCTTGAGACCGGGATGCGCGGCTCTGCAGAGCGGTCGCTCCAGGCGACATTTCTCGTTTGCGGGCAAAACGCCGAGAGCCGCGGAAGCGCGCCTTGCCCATATGCGGTAGCGTTGAACGTATCCGCAGCCCTCCGGCAGCCAGCGCACGAACAGGGCATGCCGGAGGGTCATCCTGCGGCACGGGGAGCAGGTCTTGAAGCGCTTCTCGTAGACGGTGCAGGTCCGCGTGGCGGTGTCCAGGTAGACGCAGGGACGGCTGTGGTTCGTGACCGCAGTCAATCCGCGCATCTCCTTTTCATAGCAGCACTGGCCGCAGCGCCGGCAGAGTGCCTCCCACCGGGCGCGCCGCTTCCGCGAGTATCCGGCGCACGCGCTCAGCGAATCAATCCGCGCCTCTCCTCCGTCGGTCGGCAAAAAGGATCCACAGGGGGATCAGGAGGCCTGCAAGCAGCAGCACGACCGGCCACAGGATGCTCCACCGGGCCAGAAGAATGCCCAGCAGGTAGAGGAAGGACGCTGAAGCGATGAGAGCGCCGACGAGAAGACTCCATCGCATGCGCTGCTTCTGGACCGAGTACAGCCAGATCACGAGGAAGGCAATACCCAGGAAGAGCAGGGGAGCCACGGGATGCCAGCCGATGACCGGGTATCGACTTCCCATCGCCACCCAGACGGCGAGGCCCGATGAACACCCCCGAAGGGATCAGCACCCACCAGTGCCCGCGGCGGAAGTAGAACAGGGTGAGAAAGGTCAGCGCGAAGCCCAGGGAGAAGAGACTGGCGGAGTCGAGACTGAAGAACCTGTTCCAGCCGAAGACGAGCGTCACGATGCCCACGGTGAGAAATGCTCCCGCCGGGATCACGAACCAGGTGAGCCATCGCCCCGCGCCCGAGAAGAACAGGAAGATGAGACCGATCATGAAGAAGAGGATACCCAGCACGCGCGGCAGGACGAACTCGCTCGCGGGGACCAGCTTGAAGTTGACGAGAAGGAAGAACACCCCGCTCACGATCATGGCAAAACCGACGAAGTCGGTCCGCCAGAAGAGGATTCGAAACCTGGCCTCCCCCTTACGCTCTTTCATATCCCCCGGCGAGCGCCTTTCGGTTGGTTTCGTTCAGCTCACGGTGCCGCGCGGATACTGCCTCGTTGAGCACTGCCAGCACGGCGGCCATCGACGTAATGCCGGGCTTCCTCTTCAGCAGCGCGCCGAGCATCACCATGTTCGCGGATTTGTAGGAACCCGACTCCTCCGCGATGTCGTTGGCGCGCACGGGCAGAACCTCGATGTCGGAGCGCGCGGGCGCGAGGTCGATCAGGGACTCGTTCCAGATCAGGAGACCGCCGGGTCGGACCATGCTCTCGAACTTCAGGAGGGACGGCTTGTTCATGATGATGCATACGCTGGGCCAGGGCACAAGGGGAGAGGCGATCTCTTCGTCCGAGACGACGACGGAACAATTGGCCGTGCCGCCCCGCATCTCAGCGCCATAGGAGGGAATGTGGGACACGTGCTTGCCCTCTCCCATGGCGGCCAGGCAGATGATCCTTCCCGCCAGAATGATGCCCTGCCCGCCAAAGCCGGCAAAGAATATTCCCTCGTACACCTTGCAGCCCCCTACTTGTCCCGGATCACGCCCAAAGGGAAGGTCGGGACCATGTCAGAGTCGACCCACGACGCGGCCTCCCGCGGCTCCATTCCCCAGCCGGTGGGGCACATGGAGAGCACCTCGATGAACGAGTACCCGTGGCCTTCCACCTGGTTGCGCAGGCCCTTCATGAGCGCCTTCTTTGTCTTCAGCACACCCTTGACCGAGCTGACCGCGCACCGCTCGATGTAGACGGGTGCATCCAGGGTATTGAGCAGCTCGCATGCGCGGATGGGGAACCCGACGTCGGCGGGATTCCTTCCGTAGGGGGAGGTCTTGGTCTTCTGCGCCTGCAGGCTCGTGGGCGCCATCTGGCCGCCCGTCATTCCGTAGATGGCGTTGTTGACGAAGACGACCGTGATCTTCTCTCCCCGATTGGCGGCATGAATCGTTTCGGCGGTGCCGATGGCAAGAAGATCGCCGTCACCCTGGTAGGCGATGACGGTCCTGTCGGGATGGACCCGCTTGAGCCCGGTCGCCACCGCGGGCGCCCGGCCATGGGCTGCCTCGCACCCGTCCACGCGAAGGTAGTTGTACGCAAGAACGGAGCATCCCACGGGAGCGACAAGGATCGTGCTCTCCCGAATGCCCAGCTCGTCGATGCACTGGGCGAGCAGCTTGTGAATGATGCCGTGGCCGCAGCCGGGGCAGTAGTGGTTCGGCACATCCGCGAGGGATTCCGGCCGCGCATAGACCACCTTCATCCGGGCAGTTTCAACGGGCATATGCCTTGATCCTTTCCACGATCGCGTCCACCTGGGGGGTGATGCCGCCCATGGTGCCATGGAAGTCGACCGGCGCGGCACTACCGACCGCCAGCCTGACATCCTCCACCATCTGTCCCGCGTTCATCTCGACCACGAGGACCTTTCTCCTGCCCTTTGCCGCGGCGGCAAGCGCGACCCGGGGGAAGGGCCAGAGCGTGATGGGACGGAAAAAACCGACCTTGATGCCTGCCTTGCGCAGCGCGCTCACCGCCGACCGGCAGATGCGCGCGGACAGCCCGAACCCCACCAGGAGGAACTCGGCGTCGTCAATCTCGGATTCCTCAAAGAGCGTCTCCTTGCTCTCGATCTCCCTGTACTTTGCCTGGAGCCGCAGATTGAGCTTTTCCAGCGCGTCTTCAGGGTTCAGGCGCAGGGATACGATATGGTGGGGGTCCCTGCCCTTTGCTCCCGTGAGGGCCCAGCCGCTCTTGTCGAATACCAGCCCGGAAGGCTGCGGCAGGGTGATGGGCTCGGACATCTGGCCGATGAAACCGTCACCGAGAAGGATCACGACGATCCGATACCGGTCGGCGAGATCGAACGCCTTCACCGTGAGGTCCGCGAGCTCCTGCACGGTGCTGGGCGCAAGCACAATGCTGTGGTAGTCCCCGTGGCCGCCGCCCTTGACTGCCTGGAAGTAGTCCCCTTGCGCGCCGGCGATGTTGCCCAGGCCGGGGCCGCCGCGCATCATGTTGACCACGACGGCGGGCAGCTCGGCGCCGGCCATGTAGGAGATCCCTTCCATCTTCAGGCTGATGCCCGGGTGACGAGGAGGAGGTCATGACCCGCGCGCCCGCGGCCGCGGCGCCGAAGACCATGTTGATGGCGGCCAGCTCGCTCTCTGCCTGGAGGAAGGTGCCTCCCACCTTCGGCATCCGCAGGGACATGTATGCGGGAAGCTCGTTCTGCGGGAGTGATCGGATAGCCGAAATAGAAACGGCAACCGGCGATGATCGCGGCCTCCCCGATGGCCTCGTTGCCTTTCATGAGAATGAGCGCCATACCCTACTCCCCCGCTGCCGGCGCGTACCGGAAGATGCGGATTGCCGATATCCGGACAGATGATCGCGCAGGACATGCATGCCGTGCAGCGTTCCTCGTCGAAGCAGACCGCGAACGGCACTCCCTGACGATTGAACTGATCACGCGACATGGCGAGTATTTTTTCGGGGCATGCGCCGACGCAGAGCGTGCAGCCTTTGCATCGTTCACGGTCGATATCCGGTCGTCCTCTTGACACCGAGATACTCCTCTATCATGATATGCGCTCAGATTAGCACTTTCGGCACTTAAAAGCAATCGAATCGAAGCGACCTCCCGGAATCTGCGGGGACCGCTTCTGTGCACGCCAGAATGCCTGCACTGCAAGGAGGACGGATTTGGCAACCTACCAGGAACTGTCGGAAGCAATCCAGAAAGGCAACATGCCGAAAGCGAAAGAGCTCACCACCGCCCTTCTCGCGGAGAAGAACGGCGCGGGTGACATCCTCAACAAGGGCCTGCTGGACGGCATGGACAAGGTTGGCCAGCGTTTCAAATGCAATGAGATCTATATTCCCGAAGTGCTGATAGCCGCCCGGGCCATGAACGCCAGCATGGATATCCTCAAACCCGAGCTGGTGAAGGCCGGCGTGAAGCCAATCGGCAAGATACTGCTGGGCACGGTCAAGGGAGACCTTCACGATATCGGCAAGAACCTCGTGAAGATGATGGCGCAGGGAGCCGGCATCGAAGTTGTCGACCTGGGGATCGATGTCTCCGCGGATAAGTTCGTTCAGGGGTTGAAGGACAATCCGGATGCACGGGCAGTAGGTATTTCCGCGCTGCTCACCACGACGATGATCGGCATGAAAGAAATCATCGACAGGTTCGAGAAGGAAGGCTTGCGGAAGAAGGTGAAGTTCATGGTGGGGGGCGCGCCTCTCACCGACCAATACGCCAAGGAGATAGGCGCCGACGGATACGCCCCGGACGCGGCAAGCGCCTCGGAAAAGTTCAAGGCGTTCCTGAGAGCGTAGCCCTTCCGCGGTACTCCGCGGAGTTGGATGGCGAGGTCGGCCGAGGCCAGGGATGGCCGAAAGGCCGACCGTAGGCTGCCCACGGTCTACGGTCTCGCTTCCGTAGGCTCTCGCCATCCATGGCTATGGCGGGGCGTAGTAGCCCGACTCGTCTCTACCGCTGACCTTCTGGGCGGTCACTTCGATTTCCAGGGGAATGTACTTTTCGCCGAACTCGGGAGGAGTGCGCGAGGTATAGCGCAGCGTGTAGAGCGATCCCACCCGCGCGCTGATCGTGCGCGCCACCTGCTGCATTCCGCCGGGCGACGAGGCACTGAAGAGACTGCCACCGGTTTCTGAAGCGAGAAAGCTCAACTCCTCATCCGGCGGCTGGTTTCCGAACAGAACAGGATAGAAGGCGATGCCATTGTTCCTCATGTAGGCGGCGATCTCGGTGAGCGAGTAGGTGGCAAACGCGCCCGGACCCAGGACTCCGCTCGTCATGAACACGACAGCCCTCCGGGCCCCGGATACCGACGTGATGAGCTCGTCACCGGCCGCTTTCGCCGCGATGTCAAAGCGCCATTTTGCCGATGGGGGCGTCTGGAGCGACTGCCGGATGAAACGCAGGCGCGTCTCGCCGAAATCAGCCTCCCGGAGCGGCTTTTCCGCCGCAGACAGCGCCTTTATTCTGCCTTCCCTCGTGACGAGCCCATAGAGATCCCCGATTGTCTGCTCGGCTTCGGACCTGTACTTCTCCAGAGCGGGCGAGCGCTCGACCAGAAGCGATACATCACTGGTCTTCACGCTGGTATTTGCCAGCGCCAGTGTTTCCGTCCCGACCGGCGATCGCATTTCCGTGACGACGAAGTTGTCGCCGGTCAGGCCGACGACCGGCTTCCCGAGTCTGTTTTCCACCGAAACATCGACGTAGACCTCAGGGAACTTCAGGGAGTTGACCCGGTCCACCCGTACGACCAGTCCGGAGTAGAGAGCAGAAACCTCGCTCAGCAGCACGATCCTGCTCTGGTCGAAGTCCACCCCCAGGATGTCGCCATTGGGATCTACCGACTGCTGCACGAGCCTTCTGGTATGGGCACTCGTGTCGCCCCGGACCGTCCAGGTCTCCCGTTCGACATCGCATTCCATGATTCGATTGCCGTCGGCAACCAGCAGGCTCCCGTCCGCGGTGAAGGCGAGCCCTTCGGGCTCCTGCAGAGTCCCGTCGCCTATCGAGGAGATCAGGTTGCCGTTGAGCTCGTAGATGAGGATGCGCTTGCTTGATCGTTCCGAAATGAAGAGTTTGTCCTCATGGATGGCAATGCCTGTGGGTCCGGCAATCCCCGAGATCGATTGGACGAAGTTGCCGTCCATGTCGAACCGCACAACGCGCGAATTGCCCCAGTCGGTCACCCACAGGTAGCCCCTGCCGTCCGCCGCAAGGTACTGGGGTCCGAGGAGCAGTCCGTCGGCCCTGCCTTTCCGGCCGAAGGTCTTGATTTTGTCTCCCTGAGGGTCGCACTTCGCGATCCTGTTGGCGCCGTATTCGGAAATGTAAAGAGAGCCGTCATCGGCCTCGAGGATGTCGTAGGGCCTGTCGAATCCCTCCAACCCGCCATGGAGACTGTCCATGAGCCGGAAATTCGCATCGTAGCGGAGGACCTCGTTGGAACCGAAAGCGACGACCCAGAAGCTGCCGTCCGGTCGCGGGCGGACGCTCGTAGGCCGCTTGAATGGATGCCCGGACGCCAGCGTACCATCCAGCTCTGCAGCGACGACCCAAGGCGGGCTTCCGGCCAGCTCCCGCCCGACACCGCGCCTGAGGCCGATCACTTTTATCCAGTCGCGTATAACCGCAGTCCCCTTGCCGGCATCGACGAGCCGCTGCCAGGTTTTCAGGGCGTCTTCCTCGTAGCCTGCTTTCCACTGCGCCCTTCCGAGCCAGATGGTGGCAAGCGTGTTCGTGGGTTGCATGCTGATGGATTTCTCGAGGGCTACCCAGGAATCATTGAAGAACCCGCGATGAAATGCCTGGACTCCCCACCTGAGCTGCTCGGCGGAGCGTGACGCGTTGATGTCGATACGCTGTGCGGAGAGAAGCGCGGGAATCAGGCACAGGAAACAGGCGAGGACCGTTCGCGGTTTCACGGGCTGAGTATAGGAAAATCAGGCGTACGTATCTACCGTATGCTTTCTGCCTGTGTCGAGCTTAATCTCCCCCCTGATGCCGAGGTACAGAATAGTCTTTATGTCGTCAGCCTTGATGATGGGCAATTCTGCGGTTTGAGCAATCGGCACGGTAGGAAGAGCAACGCTATCAACCTTCATGGCTCACTCCTGTCATCATCTTCGACTGATTGGGGGGCATAAATAAAGAAAAAAAAGCGGCGCCCCGGGGGGACCGAATGGGTCCGGCGGCGCTGTCTATGGTCGGCCTTTCGGCCATCCCTGGCCTCGGCCGACCTCGGCATCCATGCCTATGGCGTCTTCACGTCCTTCAGCGCGTCCATGCACATGCGCAAATGGGCGGCGATCTCCTTGTGCCCGGGCGCAAGGTCGAGCGCCCTGCGAAAGTTCGCCCGGGCTTCGATGTAATTGCCCTGCCGGTAGTACGCCCACCCCAGGGAATCCAGGTACGCCGCGTTGCGAGGCGCCATTTCGACAGCCTGGCGGCAGAAGGTTATCGCCTTGGCCAGGTCGATCTTCTCCTCCGCGTAGATGAATCCGAGGGAGTTCAGCGCGTTCGAGTTTTTCGGCTCCAATTCGAGCGCTTTCTGCAGGGTTTCGATGCTCTCCGGCACCTTCCTCTGCGCGTAGTAGACGTACCCGAGCGCGGCAAGGGCCTGTGAGGACTGCAGCCCCATCTCGTTCACCTTCGTGAACTCGAACTCGGCCAGGCGGAAGCGCCCGGTGACCGCGTAGATATAGCCCAGCACCATCCGGGACTGCATGATGTGGAGAAAACTGAAATGGGAGCTCACGACCTTTTCAAGGCTGAGCAGAGCCTCCTCGTAGTTGCCGAGCTGCGTGAGCGCGAGCCCCACATAGTAGTCGATTTCGGGGCTCGTGCCCTCCTCCGTCTCCAGCGCGCGCAGCTCAGCCAGGGCCTGGTCGAACCTGTGCGCGTGGTAAAGCTTCACCGCGCGTCCCAGCTTCTCGTTCATTTGAATTTGACCCCCCTGTAGTTCTCCTCGATGGATGCCCAGTTTCTCGGGTGCGCGTGAATGGGGGAAATGGAGATGCGCCCCTGGGAGAGAACCATGGCGTCTGAGCCTTCCTCGGGATGCGCGTCCGGCAGCGCCCCGCCCATGAAACAGTAGATATCGCCGTTCGGAGCCGTATATGTGGAAAGCTCGTCTCGGTAGATCCTGCGCGAGGGAAAGGTGATGACGGTTTCTGCATCGCCGGCGCCGGTGGACGGGAAATTGATGTTGAGAAAGTGATCGTCCGTGCCCAGCTCGCGAAATATCTCCAGGTTGCGCGCGGCGAACTCCGCCCCGGGCGCGAAATCGAACGGAGGGGAGTATCTCGCCGTGGAGAGCGCGACCGAGGGAATGCCCATGAGCGCCCCCTGGCGGGCGCCCGCAGCGGTCCCTGAATAGAGAATGTCGGTTCCGAGGTTGGGGCCGTGATTGATGCCAGAGATGATGAGCTCGATTCCCCCGCCAGGCACCAGACCGAGCACTGATACCATGACGCAGTCCGCGGTGGTCCCCCGGCAGGAAAACAGCCTGTCCCCGAGCCTGCGCACCCGTATGGAATCCCGCAGAGTGATGGAGTGAGAGCCGCCGCTCTTCTCCGTCTCCGGGGCAACCACCCACACGTCGTGGAGAGGTGAGAGCACGCGAATCAGCGTCCGTATTCCCTCGCTGCTGATTCCGTCGTCATTGGTCAGCAGAATCTTCATGTGCGCTGCATCCTGTTTTCGAGGATTCGGGCGCCCGCCGACGGCTTGCAGATGTACAGCTCGGGACGGAACCCGAATATCCGCTCGTACTGGACGATGTGCTCCCGGTACAGGGGAATGGCACTCTCCTCGATCAGCGTCACGGTGCACCCGCCAAAGCCCGCCCCGGTGAGTCGCGAGCCGTATACCCCTTCGGTTTCCCACGCCCGCTTCACCAGCCAGTCCAGCTCCGGGCAGGAAACCTCGTACAGATCGCGAAGGCTCTCATGGGACCTGTTCATCAGCTTCCCGAATGTCACAAGGTCTTTTTTTCGCAGCGCTTCCTCACCCTCCAGCACACGCTGGTTCTCTTCCACGACGTGGAGGCATTTCTTGCGCGTGGCCTCGGGTATGAGCCCCAGGCTGTCGCGCACGTCGGCCGGTGAGTAGTCACGGAGAGCCGTGCCGGCCCGCTTGGCCTGCAGGAGCTCGACGCATTTCCGGCACTCCTCCCGCCTGTGATTGTACTCCGAGTCCACGAGGCCATGGGGGACCTTGGAATTGGTGATGAGGATCTTCACGCTTTTCAGGGCCAGGGGGACGTAGTGATAGGTGAGGAACCGGGTGTCGAGGAGCATCGCGTGCCCCTCCTTGGCCAGCCGTGAAATGAACTGGTCCATGATCCCGCTCTTCACCCCCACGAACTCGTTCTCCGCCCTCTGGGCGAGCTTCGCGAGCTCCTCCCGACCCATTTCTATGCCGAACAGGTCCTGGATGGCGAGTGCCGTGGCGACTTCCAGGGCCGCCGACGAGGAAAGCCCCGCTCCCTGCGGTATATCGCCGTGAATCGTGATATCCATCCCCCCCAGCGCATGGCCGCGGCCCACGAATTCCGCAATAATGCCTTTGGGGTAGTTCGCCCAGCGGTCTTCCTTTCGAAAACGGAGGGTGGGGAGGGTCGCACGCTTCCTGTCCTTGTAATCCACGGAGAAGAACCGCAGGTGCGAGTCCTTGCGGCGCGTCACGGCGACCCGGGCGGTGAAATCGATGGCCATGGGGAAAACAAAGCCGTCATTGTAGTCGGTATGCTCGCCGATCAGGTTCACCCGGCCCGGGGCCGAGGCGATTATCTCGGGAGCCTTGCCGTACTCCTCGACGTGGCTTTGCTTCACTGCATCCATTAATTTCTCCCGCAGAATATGCGATTTGAGGGTGGCGCCAGTATAGACAAAGAACGAAAAGAATTCAATAAAAAGCGTATAAATTGTCGAAAATTCCATTAGAATGGATACACTTCCAGGCTATCTTCAGTACGGCGAGCAGACGACGTCTCCGTCCCGGAGCATCATCTACCGTACCGGGGATCCCGTGGGCGACAAGCCGGTGTTCTACGTCATCGCCGGGCTGATAAAAGTCGAATATCCTCTCAGCAACTCGACCTTCACCCTCTGGATGCCGCCCGACGTGATATTCGGGCTGGTGGAGCCTCTCGCTCAATGCGGCCGTCTCTGCGTCGTGCATGCCATGGAGAGAACGATACTCTATCGGTGGGACCTGGAAAGCTTCTTCCTGGCAGCGGGGGTATCCCTGGACCTTGCCCTGGTGGCAACCACCGGATTGACCCGGGAATTGCGGATCATGAACGCGGAGTTCGGCGAGCGGCTCGGTCTCCTGGAAGGGCACGGCACGCTGATGGACGAATACAACGAGATCATGAGGATCGCCTTCCAGGCGGAGGATGCGGTAGACGAGGCCGTCATCGGGAAGTTCGGCAGACGCTTCAAGGACAAGCAGATCCTGATCCGTGAAGGTGAAATCCAGCAGAAGATCTTCTGGATACTCGAGGGTGAAGTGTATGTCACCAGCAAGATGGGCGATAAGTACAAGGTGCTCGCAACCCTCGGCCCGGGAGAGCTCATCGGCGAGATGAGCTTCTTCGACAAGTCGGTGCGCTCGGCAACGGTCATCTCGAAAGGCGCTCTGCACGCGCTGGAGTTCACAAAGGAAAACTTCGCTGACATCTACGCGGCAAGTCCGCAGTGGACCCGGCGTCTCCTGGTCTCTCTTGCAAAGCGCATTCGCCTCATGGTGGAAAAGCTCGGGCAGCTCTAGCAAAGCGCGCGCGAAGCGCGCTATCCACGCGCGGGGCCAACTGTCCTTTACGTGCCATCCCCCTCATGTTCTTAGATAGTCGTGATCTTGTCCGCGTCGATCTCCTTCACGAAGATGTGCTCATACCTGCCCGGAGGGATGGACGGTCAGATTGCCCGGCAGATAGGTCTGCGCGAAGAAGAAAAGCACATCCGCCATGTCGTCGCTGCTGCTGAGGAGCGACCACCGGTACCAGCAATCATGCTCCTCCAGGAGCGCGCGGCGGGAGATGTCGGTCTCCAGCTCGACGTCCGTGCGCACGCGAAGCTCGTGACGCAATCCCCCGTACCATGACTTGCCGAGGTGGAACAGGCAGAGCTTGTTCTTTTCGTCCATGTAGTACAGCTCGTAGATGCCCGCTTCGGAAGGCACGGACGTGGCGATCTTGTACTTGTCGCTCTTGCGCAGGCGCGACCAGCTCACCGTAAAGAACGCATCGCGCCCCCTGACACGCTTCGCAACGACAGGTTTCCGGTCCACCGGTTATTCTCCTGCGAACCGCATTGCGTACCGTCCGTCATGGTGCTCGATCCTGCATCGCTTTCCATACACACGCGCCATATCCGGGCCGCTCATCATCTGGTCCCTCTTTCCCTGCGCCACGGCCTTCCCCCCCGCCAGGAGCAGGACGCGGCTGAACCCTTCGATGATCTCCTCCACGTGATGGGTCACGCCGATTACCGTCAGATCGGGACGAAGCGCAAAGAGTCTTGCAAGCGACTGGAGGAAATCTTCACGCGCGAGCGGGTCCAGGCCGAGACAGGGCTCGTCGAGCAGCAGGAGCTGCGGCCCCGCGGCGAGCGCCCGCGCAATGAGCACGCGCTGACGCTCGCCGGTGGAGAGTGTGTGGAAGAGGCGCGCGGCCAGGTGCCCCGCACCGATGGCCGCGAGCGCGGCAGCGGCTGTCTCCGCCTCCCGTCCATTTCGGGTCTCATACAATGCGATGCTCCCCTCGGCGCCGCTCATGACGACCTCTCGGCTGCTCATGAAACCGGGGAAATCTGCGGCGAGATCGCCATGCACCCATCCCACGTGCCTGCGCAGCATGCGCAGATCCGTGCGGCCGAAGGGTTCCCCCAGCACGCTCATCGATCCGCGCGAAGGGTAGCCGAATCCAGAGAGAAGCCTCAGGAGCGAGGTTTTGCCGCTCCCGTTGAGACCGAGAACGATCCATTTCTCGCCCCGCGCCACTTCCCACGATATCGTGTCGAGGATCCGCTTGCCCCTTATGTCGAGGCATACGCCCTGCAGGAACAGCGCCCTCGCGTCTCCGCCCTCAACCGCCACTCACTTCCCCCTCTGTCCGGCCCGCTATACTATACAAGTATGCCCTCGGTGACCATCAGATTCTACGAGGAGCTGAACGATTTTCTTCCCGCCCGGCATCGCAAGGTCCCCTTCGGCGTCGAATTCGCGAAGGGATGCACCGCCAAGGCAATCATCGAGGACCTCGGTGTGCCGCACACCGAGGTCGATCTCATCATCGCAAACGGGCGCTCCGTGGGCTTCGAGTACCGGTTGAATGACGCCGACATGGTCAGCGTCTACCCGATGTTCGAATCCTGGGATATCGGAGGCGTGTCCCGGGTGCGCGCCGCGCCGCTGCGGGAGACCCGCTTCGCGCTCGACGTTCACCTGGGCAAGCTGGCGAGGCTCCTTCGAATGCTCGGCTTCGACGCTCAGTACAGCAATGCCATTGGCGATGAAGAGCTCGTCCGGCTCGCACGGGCGGAGAAACGAATCATCCTGAGCAGGGACAGGGGCCTTCTCAAGAGAAGGACAGTGACACACGGGTACCTGGTAAGGTCCGCCGCTCCGCGCCGGCAGCTGGCCGAGGTGCTGCGGAGGTTCGACCTGGCGGGGAGTCTCAACATGTTTACGCGATGCATGGAGTGCAATCTGCCCCTCGCCCGGGTCGACAAGGCCTCGATCGCGGCGCTGCTCCCTGCGGTGGTTGCCTCTACGTACAGCGACTTCTCACGCTGCCCGGGCTGCGGGCGCGTGTTCTGGCGGGGGACACACTGGGAGAGAATGAAAGCACTGGCTGCCGAGGTCCTGGATCCGGACCCCGACAGTCGCGACTAGCAGGCTTCGCCTACCCTTCGGGTAGTGCGGGCCCTGCGGACTCGCTCAATATCAAGGTTGCTTCGCTTCGCTCAGCCCTTGATATTGTAGCGCCTCTTGAAGCGCTCCACGCGGCCCGCGGTATCCACGAGATGCTGTTTGCCCGTGTAGAACGGATGGCACTTCGAGCAGATTTCCACCTTGATATCCTTGGCGGTGGACTTGGTCTGGATCACGTTCCCGCACGCGCACGTAATGGTAGTGAGCTGATAGGTGGGATGTATATCGGTCTTCATATCGTAACCTCCATTAATTCGCGGCCGTCCGGAATGCGGCACGCCTTCGGCGTGGCTACGGGCTCGCTCTCGTGCATCCATGCACTCGCTCGCCCTCGGCATCCTGTCTACGGTCGGCCTGTCGTACGTCCATGTACTCGGCCGACCCCGCCATCCGTGGCTAGGCATCCGTGACCGACGATGTATTCATCGATTTCAGGAAGGCCTCATTATTCTTGCTTTTCCTGAACCTGTCAATCAGCAGTTCAAGGACCTCCTGGTCTTCCATCGGGTTGATCACCCTGCGCAGAACCCACATCTTCTGAAGCTGTTCCTCCGTGAGCAGCAGCTCCTCTTTTCGCGTGCCCGACTTCTTGATGTTGATGGCAGGGAAGAGCCTGCGGTCCGAGAGCTTGCGGTCCAGGATCACTTCCATGTTGCCGGTGCCCTTGAACTCCTCGAAGATCACCTCGTCCATGCGGCTGCCTGTTTCGATGAGGGCGGTGGCCACGATCGTGAGGCTCCCTCCCTCTTCGATATTGCGCGCCGCTCCGAAGAACCTCTTCGGCTTGTGCAGCGCATTCGAATCGACTCCGCCCGAGAGGATCTTGCCGGATGTCGGCACGGTCTGGTTGTAGGCGCGCGCAAGACGCGTGATGGAGTCGAGCAGGATCACCACGTCCCGCTTGTGTTCCACGAGGCGCTTCGCCTTCTCTATCACCATCTCCGCAACCTGCACGTGCCGTGTGGACTGCTCGTCGAATGTCGAGGACACCACCTCTCCCTTGACATTCCTCTGCATGTCGGTGACCTCTTCGGGCCGTTCGTCAATGAGCAGGACGATCACAAACACCTCAGGATGGTTTGTCGTAATCGCGTTGGCGATCTTCTGCAGCAGGATGGTCTTGCCGGTCCGGGGAGGAGAGACGATCAATCCGCGCTGCCCTTTTCCAATGGGATCGAACAGATTGATGAGCCGCGTCGAGATCTCCTCCGGAGAGGTTTCCAGGTTCAGCATCTCATCGGGATACAAGGGCGTCAGGTTGTCGAAAGGGACCCGGGTCTGAGCCACCAGTGGAGGATCGAAGTTCACCGTCTCCACCCGGAGCATGGCAAAGAATCGCTCTCCCTCTTTCGGGGACCGGATCTGGCCCGCGACCGTGTCACCCGTCTTCAGGTTGAACAGGCGGATCTGCGAGGGGGAGATATAGATGTCGTCCGGTCCGGGGAGATAGCTGTAGTTCGGGGAGCGAAGAAAGCCATATCCATCCGGCAGGATCTCCAGGGCGCCGAAGGCGTAGATTACCCCGCCTCTCTCCGTGTGCCCCTTGAGAATCTGGAAAATGATCTCCTGTTTCTTCATGGAGACGAGGGCTTCATGGTTGACGCCCATCTTCGAGGCGAGCGTGCGAAGATCGGGCATGCTCATCTGGCTCAGGTCATTGATATGCAGGCGGTTGTCGTTCTGCGTGGGCGGCCGGTCCTTGGCCGCCGCTTCCCCGCCATTCGCGGCAGCGGCCCCCGCGGCAGCGGGAGCAGAGGCGGCGGCGTAGGCCCCGCCCGTGGGCGGCAGAGTGCCGGCAGCGAGGGGCGCAGCCGTGGCGGCCGATACTCCTTCTGCGGAGGGATCGACGCCCTGCTCGTCCATCCCGTCCTCAGAGGGATCCATTGCCCGGCTCCTTGATGAGCTCGACACGTATCTTCCTCCGCGCGACTCTCCTCTTCGGCCGGTGCGCGGACGAGAGGTCGTTTCTGTTTTGTGCCGGGCGGTGCGGCTGCTGGTCGCCGTTT
Organism: uncultured Spirochaetota bacterium; assembly: GCA_963734545.1. GTDB lineage: Bacteria > Spirochaetota > Spirochaetia > SZUA-6 > Fen-1364 > Fen-1364. Next base: position 985,472 of record CAVTHO010000007.1, read on the forward strand.
TCACCGTTCAGGAGCGACTCGTTTGTCAGCTCCATCTCGCGAGGTTGCTCGACGGGCGGCAGAGAGGAATCGTTGTCCTGGTCATTCATTCCCATGTGTTGCTCCGTTTGTCATGTCGATCATTTCAATGAAGTCGCGCTTTTTCCAGATTAGTTTGTACGCAGGCCTTGAGACGCTGTCAGGGACTCTTTGATGGCAAATATATTACCACTTTGCCCGAGTGTCAAGGAACCCCCGGCCGAGCAGCTGCGACTCCGCAAAAAGCATGGACGCAACGGCCGACCTGCGGCGGACCATGTCCCGCGTCCCCGAGAAACTGAAAAGCCGCGCCCGGCAGCTCTCCCCGCGAAGCACCACGGCGATCCAGACGGTCCCCACCGGCTTTTCCGCCGTGCCGCCGTCGGGTCCGGCAATCCCCGTGACGGCAAGAGCGGCGTCCGCGTCCGAATCCGCGAGCGCGCCCCGGGCCATCGCGCAAGCCGTCTCCTCCGAGACCGCGCCATGCTCCTGCACGATCCTGTCCTCCACGCCAAGGAGCCTGGTCTTGGCCGCATTGGAATAGGACACGTGCCCGCCCCAGAAGACCCGGGAGCTTCCGGGAAGGTCGGTCATGTACTTCCCTATGAGTCCCCCCGTGCACGACTCCGCCGTCACGAGGGTGGCATGCCTCGACAGGAGCGCATCCGTGAGAAGCTCCGCCGGCTTCATCTCCCCTTTGCGGACCCGAACGGGATGCAGCAGCTCCGTAATGTCCGCGAGAAAGGCTTCTCTTTCATCCGCGGTGCCGCCGCGGAGACTGAAGACGATCCGGTCCTCGTCCACCCGCGTGCCCCATTTCACGCCCGGGCGCATGCACTTTCGAAGCGCTTCTTCCAGGTTCGACTCCGGCACCATGAGTGCCGTGCCCCACAGGATATCCCCGGGCCCCGGACCGCCGAAGCGCTCGCGGATGAGGGGAAGAACGCCGTGAGCGAACATCGGGCGCAGCTCCGAGGGAGGACCCGGCAGGGCGACCACGAGTGCCTCGCCTACGGCCCCCTGGAACCCCGGAGCCGTTCCGTACGCATTCGGCAAAAGCGTGAAGCCGCGCGGCGTCATTGCCTGCTTCCGATTGGTGTCGGATACCTTCCTTCCCTTGAACCGCTCCTGTAAAGCTTGCCACGCTTCCGGGTGGAATTCCAGCGGGACCCCGGCAGCTTCGGCCACAATCTCGCGAGTCAGATCGTCGGTGGTCGGGCCGAGTCCGCCGGTCAGCACCACGAGACATGCGTCACGACAGGCGCGCGCGAGCTCCTCTCGATACAGCGCGGCGTCATCGGGAAGCTGCACGCCCCTCCGCACGGTAAAGCCCAGGGAGGTCAGCTCGCTCGAGAGGAACCGGACGTGAGAGTCCTGGATGATTCCCTCCGTCAGCTCCGTCCCCGCGGAGATGATGACGGCGGTCTTTTCCTCACACACTCTGCGCGGTTTTTTTCAGCTGATCAACGGGGCCGGAGAAGACGTTGATGGCCTGCGGGTTCTTGATCATCTCGCACTTGCCCTCGAAGACAACACCGTCCGCAATCTTCAGCTTGCCCGTCCGTATGTTGCCGAACACCTTGCCCGTGGAGAGCATCTCGAGCTTTTCCGTGGCCTCGATATTCCCCTTGACCGTGCCGCCCACCACGACCGATCCCACGTGGATGTTCGCGGTGATCGAGGCCCCCTGTTCGATGTAGAGGAACCCCGCGGAGACGATCTCCCCGGTGAATACACCGTCAATCTTCAGTGATTCCTTGAACCGCATCGTGCCATGGAAATCCGTTTCCCGGCCCAACGTGGTGGTGATCCGCTCGATGCCCTTGTGATCTTCGTTTTTCGCCATACCGTCACTTCGTCTTCATTACGAACACTCCGTCCCAGTCATCGGGAGGAGGGTTCTCGATATAATGCTTGCAGCGCGCATAGTACACCTTCGAGGGACCGTCTTCAGCATCTATTTTGAGCGCTTTTGCGAATGCGTCCCGCGCGTCTTCGAACTTCATCAGCTTGTAGAATTTGCGGCCTTCCGCAAAGTACTCGAGTATTTTTTTCTTCTCCTCCGTGATCATTTTTCAGCCCCCTGGGGAGCGCGCTCCATCGCGCTCTGGTCGGCGTCCTCCAGTCTTTCCTGGCGCTTCTTCCAGTTCTTCAGGTGCTTGCGGAGCTTCTTTTCCAGGTCCTCTACGGACAAGTCTCCCCTCTTCAGCTTCTCCCCTTTTCCCTGCAGCTCGGAGACCTCGTCTTCCAGGCCCCGTAGGGTCGCCAGGATCTCACGACCCTCGGTGCGGATATGGGAAAGGAGCTCTTCCACTTCCGCCGCGTTGCTCCCGTCCGTTTTCTCCGCCAGGGCAAGGAGATCCGATATGGGCTTCTTGATGTGCTGCGTGAAGAAAACGAGCGAGCTGTTCAACGACTCCACGACCGCAATCCGCTTCTCCCGGCGGGTGAGCTGGCGCGAAAGCTCGCGGCTGCGCAGCACGGCGCGGATGCGGGCCAGGACTTCGGAGAAATTGAAAGGCTTGGTGATATAATCGTCGACGCCCTGCTCGAAGCCCTCGATCCTGTCCTTCACCTCGTTCATTGCAGAGAACATGATGATGGGCGTGTTCCGGTAGCGGCGGTACTCGGGGTCCTGCTTGAGCATCCGCGTCACTTCCCACCCCGAGAGCTTGGGCATGATATTGTCGAGGATGATCAGGTCAGGGTTGCATGCCTGCACCCGCTCGAGCGCCTCTTCTCCGTCGACGGCCTTCTCCACCTGGAAACCGAGCTTGGTGAGCATGACATCGAAGAACTCGAGATTGATGGGTTCGTCATCGACAATGAGTATTCTGCCTCTGAGCTTCATGCGCCCCCCTCAGGAGGGTACTTCATCCCCTCGTCAGTCATTCTGACCCAGAATCTTTGTGCTGTCAATCGCGCGGAGTACCGCGGCGCCGGTGAATCCGCGGAGTACCGCGGCGCCGGCGCAGCGTGCCCAGCGCAAGACCGACAGCGCTCGACGCCAGGAGGAGCCACGGCATCCAGTCTCCCCATCGGGTGTAGAGAGTGAGCGCGCCGGTGCGGACAGGCACCTTGCCCGAGAGATAGCCCTCCGTGAACGGCGGAAGCGAGGCCAGGATGCGGCCGTTGGGATCAATGATGTTGGTCATGCCCCCATTGGTGGAACGGACGACGGCGCGCCTGTTTTCCACCGCGCGGAAAACGGCCATTGTCATGTGCTGCATGGCGCCGGGAACGGAGAAAGACCACGCATCGTTGGTGATGTTGACAAGAACATCGGCACCCTCTGCCACGAACCGGCGGCACAGGTCGCCGAAGGTGTCCTCGAAGCAGATGGGCGTGGAAAAATGCACGCCACCGGCTTCAAAAACCGTCGGGACGGTCCCCTTCTCCCAGAAGTGAGTGTCGGCGCTCTTCAGCCAGTTGTAGATCCCCGGCAGGGTCTTCTCGAACGGGAAGCTCTCGGTAAAGGGCACCAGGTGGAGCTTGCGATAGGTATCCACGATCCGGTCCTTGTCGATGAGCAGGGCCGCGTTGAAGTCGACCCTCTCCTCCTGACCCTCTTCCACCCGCTTGAGCTGACCGTCGTCATTGCCCACGACGAAGGGGACCGGCTGGGCGGCAATGAAAGCGCGCAGCTCCTTCACCAGCTCATAGATCTGCGTGTCAGTCCTGTACCGGGTGTGCCAGTCGATGGCCGGCACGAAGGAGGTTTCCGACCAGATGACGATCTCCGGGTTCTCTCGAACAGCCAGGAGGCTCTGCCGCTCCAGAACGTCCAGAGACGCCCGATAGGCCTTGTACCCACCCTTCCAGGGATCCACGTTCTGCTGGACCAGCGCTACTTTCCACTGTCGCACATCGCGAAGGTCGACCGGGGCGGCAAATCCGTAGACAATGACGGCCGCAAAGACAAATGCGTATGCCGCGGCAGGCGCCGCGAACCGGTGCCAGTTCTCCCTGAGCCTCGGCAGGCCATCTGCGCACGCCTTGCCGAGCAGCGCGGAAGGGAAGACGACCATCAGAGAGACACCCCAGATTCCCGTGATGTCGCTGATCTGTATGAAAGGCAGAAAGGGGTACTGCGTATACCCGATATTGCCGTACGAGTAGGCGAGAAATCCGCTGGTTTTCAGGAAGTATTCGTAGCAGACCCAGAACGCCGCCTGCAGCAGGTACCCATGCCGGGGGAAAAGCATGTCGGCGAGCTTCAGGACAGGAAAAGTCAGAAGGAAGTACGCGGCATAGATAGGGGGAACTACGACCAGGGTGAGAGGGTGAAACCTGCCCAGCCAGTAGTTGAAGAGAGCATAGGCCGCGTATCCGAAGAAGATTCCGTAGAAAGGAGCGGCGGTCCAGCGAGACCTGTGCACAACGGCAAAAAACGGCGCGAGGCAGACAAAGCCCAGCGGAAACCATCCGCTGACGGAAAGAAAACTGGGGAAGGAGAAAGCGAATGCAAAAGCGGAAAGTGCGAGGAGCCCGAGGTCAGCCAGGATCCGCGCCGTGGGACGGTGCGTGTCGGAGGAGAGCACCCTAGCTCCTCAGATCCCAGACCCTTTGTTTGAGCTCTCTCCCCGGCCTGAAGTGCGCCACGCCGTGGTTTCGTATCACGACCGTGTCTCCGGTCTTCGGGTTTCGCGCCTTCCGCCCCTTGCGCGTGCGTATTTCGAATGTCCCGAGGCCCCGGAGCTCGATGATCCTGTCCGCGAGAAGCCCTGATTTGATCTGGTCGAAGAACAGGTCGATTATGCGGTGGATGCTCTTCTTGCTCACCTTGACCAGAGGATAGATATTCTCGACGATTTCGGCCTTGGAAAGCTTTTCCCTGGCCACGGTGTCGGTCCGACTATGCTTTCAGCCCGCTGAGCAGGTGGTGCATCCTGGACTTCTTGCGGGCTGCGGTATTCCTGTGGTAGACGCCTTTTGCGACGGCCTTGTCGAGGAAGGAGGAAAGCTCGCCGAGGCTTTTCTGCGCCTCTTCCTTCTTCTTGCCTTCCACGAGCTCGACGAAATCTTTCACCAGAGTTTTCGCCCTGCTCTTGATCATTTTGTTCCGAAGGCGTCTTTTCTCGCCCTGTCTGTCGCTCTTCTCAGCCGAGAGATTCCTGGCCAACGATTCGTACCTCCGCGTTATCCAAATGTCGCATGCGCAACAGTTTATGAAACTACTGGAAGGGAGTCGAAGTGTCAAGGCCTGGAAAAGTCGGCGGATATTTGCCATTCCCGCTGCTTTCCTATATCGTTAGAAATAGGGATCCAAGAGCAGGAGGCGCGGCGTGGCGAATGCCCCGAAGGTTTATGACTTCCCCATGGAGAAAGTGGAAGGCAAGCTTGTCTCATACCTGAAGAGGAAGCGGGGCGAATCCACCGTTGCGGACATGATCGCCGGGACGGGGTTGCCGAAGTATCAGGTCGAGCAGGCTGCCAAGGTGGCCTTGAATGAATACGCAGGCCGACTGAAAGTCACCGAATCCGGGGAGCTCCTGTACTACTTCCCCGAGGGCATGCGCAGCACGGTGCACGGTCTGGGCCCCTCCCTGCGGCGTTTCTGGAAGAGTTTCGCCCGGGGATCCCTGAGGGTTCTTGCCCTTCTCTTCAAAATCTGGATCGTAGCCATGCTGGTAGGCTACTTCGTAGGTTTCGTCGCGCTGGTTGTGCTCGCCGTCCTCGCCTCTTTTGCCGCAAGCATGGCCAACAGAAGTGACAACAGGGGCGGCGGCCGGGACAGGGGAGGCGGCGGCCTCGGACTCAACCTGGTGATCCAGCTGCTGGACTTCATGCTGCGTATGTGGTTCTGGTCCAATCTCCTGGGCAGTCAACGGAAAAAGCCCGCGAAGCAGGGCAGGGCCTTCTACAAGTCGGTCTTCGGCTTTGTCTTCGGGGAGGGGGATCCCAACCAGGGCTGGGACGACGCGGAGAGACGATACATCATCTCCTACATCAGGAGCCACAAGGGTGTCATCACGATGGAGGAGCTCATGACGCTCACCGGCAGTGAGAGTGACGAGGCGAACCTGCTCATGAATCGCATCCTGCTGGAGTTCGAGGGGGAGCCGGGCGTCACGGACAACGGCACGGTGGTCTACACTTTCCCCGAGCTGATGCGCACCTCGCAGGCGGAGCAGAAAGCGATCGGCCAGGTCTCCCTGCTGAACCCGGTCTCCAAGAGTCTCACCCCGTTCTCGGCGAACAAGAAACGCACAAACGGCTGGATCATTTTCTTCAACGCGTTCAATCTCTCCTTCGGGTCCTACTTCCTCGTGACGAGCCTGACACGCGGCGCGGACCTGGTCTGGGGCAAGACCGGTCCCCTTCTGTACACTTATACCGGGAAACTCCTTGAACAAGCCGGCATCAGCTTCCCTGCGCCCTTGATGGGGATCATCCTCGGCGCGGTACCCGTGGTTTTTTCAATCCTGTTTTTCCTCGTCCCCTGGCTGCGAAAAATAAACCTCGACCGGCGAAACGCCCGGATTCGGGAGGAAGCATTGAGGCGGCGCATACTCGCGCAGGTGCTCGCCTCCCCTGCGCGGGTTGATCCGCGCGAGGTGCGGCCGGCCGGAAACGATCTCGACCCCGGGAACCTGCCCGCCGTCTCAAAGAGGATTATCGAGCGGCTCGCCGCTTCAATGGGGGCGGAGCCGCTTGTGACGGAAAAAGAAGGAACGTTTGCGTACAAGTTCACGGACCTCGAGCGCCAGATTGCCGACCTCGAGGAATACCGCAGGAAGATCGATCTGAAGAATTACGAAGTAGGCAGGACTATTTTCGATTCCGGGAACTAGGCAGGCGGCCGGTCCGCCGGCCCGTGCCAGAGGTCCTCCTGACGGTGCCAGCCCTTCTCGCCAACCTGCGCCGGGGCGCGGGGCCAGCCTTCGCGGACCCTTCGGTCAGTCTCGTCCCAGGACCTTATGCCGGAAACAGCGTCAGGCGCCTCCACGCAGCTCCCCCCCACCGCCACCGCCATGGTAAGGGCATCCCGCGGTGAAAGGCCTCTATAGACGGAGCCGAGGAACCCTGCAATGGTTGCATCGCCGGCGCCGGCCGTGCCCGGCAGGCGCGGGAACGGAGAACACGGGGGTGTAGAGCTCCCGCGCTGCCCACACTTCGAGCCCTATCGGGCTGGATTTCCCCGTTCGGAGATATGCGCCGCGGTCTCCCAGCTTGATGAGAACCGCCGAGGCTCCCTGATTGAGAGCTGCCTCCGCGAGACGACTCAGGTCTCCCAGGCTCACGTCCCTGATGATCGACTCCGCGCCGCCTCGGGCGGCCAGTCTCTCATAAGCCGATCTGTCGGTCATGAACAGGAGCTCTTCGACGCTGGGGAGAAAGAAATCGACATGCGGAAGAACCCGCGCGAGGAAGCCATTCCAATCGATCATTCCTGAAGGGCTCTTGGGGTCGGGAAGGCTCATGTCGAGGGATGTGCATGCACCCCGCGCTTTGGCGCGTGCGAGCAGGCGCTCGAGTGCCCTGCCTCCATCCGACCAGATCTTCTCCATGAGAGGGGGATAGCCGAAGTGGACGATAGCCGCTCCTGCCAGCACGCCGTCCGCCACGTCCTCGTCCGTGAATGTGTCATTTGCCCCGGGACAGTGGAAGAAGACCCGATCGACGCCCGGAGGGTTGATGACAACGGAATAGGAAGTCACCTCTCCTTTGACGCGGCGGATCCCCTCCGCAAGGCCGGCTCCCGAGGCCGTCACCCGGTCCCACACGAGGCTTCCGAATGCGTCATCTCCTATGCGCGCCGCAAGCCTGACGGGAAATCCCAGTCTGTGCAAACCGAGGCCGACGTTGGAAACCGCTCCGCCCGTGGAGATGACCGGCGCTCCCACGATGGACAATCCTCCGGGGCGAAACCAGTCCTGCGCTCCCTTGACGGCCGGGAAGCCGGGGATGATGTCGAGGCACAGGTGCCCGCAGACCACGATGCTCTTCCCGGCTTCCATCGTGCCAGAGTGTGCCGCAAAACCCGGGCCGGATCAAGTCGGCCGCGGCTTTTCTGCGCGCGCGGAATCGCGATAGCGGCACACGACGACCGGGCAGCCGCCGCAAAGAGGCTTTGCGCGGCAATGCCGCTTGGCATGCTCCACGATCAGCGCATGGTACTCATTGAAGACCCGGTGACGGGCGGGAAGCGCGTCGTGGAAGATCGTCTGTATTTCGTCGTATCCATCGTCCCTGATGATTCCCATCCTGCTGAGCAGCCTTCGGGTGTAGGCGTCCACGACGAAGACAGGCACGTGGAATGCATAGAGAAGGATGGAGTCGGCAGTCTCGGGCCCGATGCCCCAGCAGGAAAGCAGCTCCTCCCTGCGCGGCGCAGCCCCGTGAGCAAGCGACGCAGCGGTCCGGAAGAGCTCGGCAACCTCTTTCAGCTTCCTGGCCTTCTGGTTGAAGTACCCTGACGAGCGGATGAGCCGGGCCAGACGCCCCTGCGGACACGAGCCAATATCGGCCGGCAGACGAAGCCCTGAATCACGAAGACGGAAGAGGGCTGCCTCCGCGTTCGTCCACGCCGAGTTCTGCGTGAGGATCGCGCCCATTGCTATCTCGAACCTGCCCTCCGCCGTTCGCGGCTGACTGTAGGCGCCATGATGGTATCCGCGGCCGTCGTAGCCGCGCTCCCCTGCCCTGCTGGACAGCGGCCACCACCCCTGCGGCCCGTAGGCGGCCAGGAGCTGCGCATAGAGTGCTCCTATTCGCTCGTTCAGCTTCGCCGAGGCCACGCAAGACTCCACGCAGACAGCAGGAGGAAAAGCGCCGCCAGCGAGACGGGAAACCAGTCACCCCAGCGGGTGTAGAGTGTCTGACGGGCGGATGAAAGGGGGACATCGACGATGAGGATGCTCTCCGTGTAGAACGGGATGCGGGCCGTGATTCTCCCGTGCGGGTCGACCATGCAGGTGAGGCCGGATGCCGCTGCCCGCGCGATCGGCCTGCCGTTCTCAACGGCGCGGAACACGGCATTTGCCGCGTGCTGCATGCCTTCCGTTTCCGTGAGGGACCAGTAGTCATTCGAAAGGTTGAGGATCACTTCGGCCCCTGCACGCACAAACCGCCGCACGTCGTCGGGGAAAACATCTTCGAAACAGATCGGAGTGGAAAATGAGAAGAGCGGATGGCGGAATACGACCCGACGGTCCCCCGGTTCCCAGAGATATGCATCAAAGCTCATCAGCAGTCGATAGATGCCGGGCAACTGCTTCTTGAAAGGGAAATACTCGGTAAAAGGCACCAGATGGATCTTGTGATAGGTCTCCACCCTGCTCCCCTGCGGGGAGAAGAGCACGGATCCGTTGTAGTCCAGCCTCTCTTCCCGGCCGTCCTGCGTGACCAGGCTGTAGTCGTCGTTCCCGGTGAGGAGCCACCGCCCCGTCCCCTTCTGGTATGCGAGGAAGTCGCGTACCAGAGCAGCGAAGGGAAACACAGCCGGGTCCTCACGGCTCCATCTCCTGATGTTGGGAACGAACGCCGTCTCAGACCACACCACGAGGTCGGGCTTTGCCTCCAGGGCCCTGTCGGTCAGGCTGCGCAGCGTATCGAACACGAGCCTGTAGTCGCTCTTCCTCGGGTCATCGTTCTGCTGGATCAGCGCAAGGCGGACCGACCGGGAGCCCCGCGAGGAACTGCCTGCCTCGACGGCTGCGTTCCATCCTGCCCAGCCGAGGGTGAACGCCAGCGCGGCCGCAAGCCAGATCGCGGATGCGAGAGGTGGCCTGACGGACAGGGCGCGGCCCCCGGACAGCACGCGGTCCCCGTACCACGCCAGGACGGAGTTGCACAGCACGAGCAGGAAGGTGACACCCCACACCCCGGTGAGAGAGCTGATCTGGATGACAGGGATGACCGAGTATTGCGACGTGCCGAGCATCCCCCACGGGTACCCGAGGAATCCCATGGATCTGAGCCAGTCGAACAGTGTCCAGGCGACAGGGAAAACGATGAAACCGGCTCCACGGCTGCGGTGAAAGATCACAAGAGTGACAGCCATGAAGGGCACATATTCCAGTGCCGTGATGACGCTCACGAACTGCAGGGTGAGCAGGTTGAAGGTCCCCAGCCAGTAGTTGGTGATCATGGTCTGGAGCACGCCGGCGAGCGTGCCGTACAGGACGCCCCAGGAAACAGGCACCTCGGCGAGGCAGAGGAAGAGCGGCACAAGGCAGACATAGCCCAGCGCGGGCAGGCCCGCCGTGCGCATAAACGAGGGGAAAGCGAGCGCGTACAGGATGCCGCTCAGAATGGCGAGAGGCAGCGCCCATGTGCGCACGGGGCGCCCCCCTCCCAGCGCACGGCGGGCCAGGACGCGCCTCCGCAGACGGAAGTACAGGTACCACGCGGTGTCCAGGGCAAGAAGGGGGACGAACCGGAGACACGCGCCCAGGCGCTCCTGCGTGCTGTTGGGAGCAAGCCTGAGGTTGCCGTGAGAGGCCATGAATCGCTGGACATAGTCCATGTTCGCATTGGTGGCGTAGATATACGAAAAGAGGAAAATCACTGTCCCGAGGGAGAGGAGCACCTCGGGAGCCCGAAACAGGAAGAAGAGCCGGGCACGGCTCGGAGTCAGCCTTTGTCCGCCTGGGCGGACGGCGAGTGCGATGCCGCAGAGGAAATGAAGCAGAAGGAGGCCGCCATAGAGGAGCTCTGAAGCGCCGACAGGCCGGAAAACAATGGGGACGGCGAGCCCAAGCGGAAGCACCACCAGCACGAGCGCGACGGCCCTGGGGAAAAGGGAGATCACTCCACGCGTCCGTCCCTGGAAGAGCGCTTGTGATGCTGCTCGGCGCGGTATTTCTCGAAAATCCTGAGGAAGAGGGCGAAGACAATGCAGTACAGCGCGGCTGCGGCGCCTGCGGGCAGCAGAAAGTAGGCCGCGACGGTGGGAAATGGCACTACGATATTCGGGCTGACCCAGTGCGGGATGGCGAAGATGCCCGCGGGCTGGAATCCTGTTCCACGCGTGCCCGCTTCCCAGTAGCTCCAGAACATGAAGCCCGCCCCGAGGGCGGCCACGAGCGTAAGGGTCAGCCAGAAGAGAATCCAGCGGACCCTGCGGTCCACAGAGGGCAGGCGAAACCAGACGAAATGGGAAACCAGAAAGAGCAGCGGGTACAAGAGATAGAGGTACAAGGGAGCGGAGCGATTGATGGCGAAGGCAGCGAGGAAGGGGACCGCGAACAGCAGAGTTCCGCATACCTCGAAAGTCGCTCGTACAGGGTGCACCGTCCGGGCGATCGCGATGATGTATCTCCCCGCTTCAGTCTCGCTCAGTTTCTTCATTCCATGGGCTCTCCGCTCACCCGCCGGTCAGGACAGAATGATCCGGAAATATCTTTTCTTTCCCGCGCGCAGCAGGATCGACTCCGTTCTCCGCCGCATCCGCCGATATCCTGGCTTCGATGTCCGTGACGTTCCTCCTGCCCACGTATGCGCCTCCCTGCGTGACGAGGCGGCGCGCGTCGCTCTTCGTCGCGCACAAGCCCGAACGGACAAAGAGGTCGACAACCCCCATGCCTTTCTCTATTTCACTCCGGGGCATTTCCCGGGAAGGGACGCCGGAGAGGTCTCCCGGTTCCCCCGCCTCGAAAGCGGCGCGCGCGGCATCCGCCGCTTCCTTGGCGGCGTCCGCACCGTGGACGAGAGCGGTGATCTCGATGTGCGAGACGACGCTTGGCCTCGTTGATCTTCTCGTCCTTCGCGGAGCACAGCTCCGTCACTTCCGCCACCGGGAGGAAGGTGAAGCGGAGAAGGAACTGCTTCACGTCGGCGTCCGGGACGTTCACCCAGTACTGGTAGAACTCGTAGGGGCTCGTCAGGTGCGGAGCGAGGAACAGGGCGCCGCCCTCGGACTTGCCCATCTTCTTGCCGTCCGACCGCGTAACGAGCGGGGAGGTGAGCGCGAAGGCCTCCACGCCCTCCACCCTGCGGATGAGGTCCATGCCGGCCACGATGTTGCCCCACTGGTCGTCGCCGCCCATCTGCAGCCGGCAGCCGTGCCTGCGGAAGAGCACGAGGTAGTCGTAGGACTGGAGGATCTGGTAGTTGAACTCGATGAACGACAGGCCGGTCTCCAGCCGCATCTTGTACGTCTCGAAGGAGAGCATCCGGTTGACGGAGAAGTGCACGCCGATGTCCCGGAGGAACTCGATGTAGTTCAGCGGCGCCAGCCACTCCGCGTTGTCGAGCATGAGCGCCTTGCCCTCGCTGAAGTCGAGGAAGCGCGAGATCTGCTGCCGGAAGAGCTCCGGCGTTCGCCGCGATTGTCTCCACCGGCATGATCTTCCGCATCTCGCGTGCGTCCGGTGGGATCGCCGATGCGCGTGGTGCCCGCCGCCGACGAGCGCGATGGGCCGGTGACCGGCGCGCTGCAGGTGCGCCATGAACATGAGCTGCTGGAGGTGGCCGATGTGCAGGCTCTTCGCCGTCGGGATCGAAGCCGATGTAGAAGGTCACCTGCTCGGTGTCGAGGAGCTTCCGCAGGCCCTCCTCGTTCGAGCACTGGCTGACGAAGCCGCGCTCCTTCAGCGTGTCGAAAACAGTACGCCGGCGCGGTACTCCGCGCATTTCTTCGCTCACTCCCCCACCCTCCTGTAGTCCTTGATGGCCTTCTTCAGCGTCGGCGCGATGTCGGCCATCTTCACCCGTGACCTGCTCCATGGAGTCGCGGTAGCGGATCGTGACGGTCTGGTCTTCCTTGGTCTGGTAGTCCAGTGTGACGCAGAACGGCGTTCCCACCTCGTCCTGTCTGCGGTAGCGCCGGCCGATGGCCCCGCTCTCGTCGTAGAACGTGCGGAAGTCCTCGCACAGCTCGTCGTCGAGCTTCCGGGCCATCTCGGCCAGGCCGTCCTTCTTCACCAGCGGGAAGATGCCCACCGTGATCGGGGCGATGCGGGGGTGGAAGTGCAGCACGACCCTCTTCTCCCCTTCCACGATCTCCTCGTCGTAGGCGTCGGAGAGGACCACGAGCACGGTGCGGGTAAGGCCCGCGGAGGTCTCGATGATGTAGGGGATGTAGCGCTCGTGGCTCTCCTCGTCGAGGTACGTGAGGTCCTTGCCGGAGAACTCCATGTGGCGCTTCAGGTCGTAGTCGGTGCGGTTGTGGATGCCCTCCAGCTCCTTCCAGCCGAACGGGAACTCGTACTGGATGTCGAAGGCGAGCTTGGCGTAGTGGGCCAGCTCGTCGGGGCCGTGCTGGTGGAAGCGCAGCTTGCTCTTCCGCACGCCCGAGGTCGAGGTAGTACTGGAACCGCTTCTCCTTCCAGTGCTCGAACCACTTCATGTCTTCCGAGGGGTGCACGAAGAACTGCATCTCCATCTGCTCGAACTCGCAGGTGCGGAAGATGAAGTTCTTGGTGGTGATCTCGTTGCGGAACGCCTTGCCCACCTGGGCGATGCCGAAGGGCACCTTCACCCGGCCGGTCTGCAGGACGTTCTTGTAGTTCACGTAGATGCCCTGCGCCGTCTCGGGCCGCAGGTAGATCAGGCCGCCCTCGTCCTCCACCGGGCCCATGTGCGTGGTGAACATGAGGTTGAACTTGCGCGCCTCGGTGAGCTGGGCCGCGCCGCAGTCGGGGCACTTCTTCGCCTTCAGGTTCTCCTCCGGGATCTGGTCGGCGCGGAAGCGATGCTTGCACTGCTTGCAGTCGATCAGGGGATCGGTGAAGTTCTCCACGTGACCCGATGCCTCCCAGACCCGCGGATGCATCATGATGGCCGCGTCGAGGCCCACGATGTTGTCGTTGAGCTGGGTCATCTGCCGCCACCAGAACTCCTGGATGCGCTTCTTCAGCTCCACGCCCATGGGGCCGTAGTCCCACGCGGAGGCGAGCCCTCCGTAGATCTCGCTCGAGGGGAAGATGAAGCCCCTGCGCTTGCACAGGGAGACGAGCAGTGTCCATGGTGGGGGCGGCCGCGTCTGCGGTGGCCGGCGTCTTTTCGTTCTGCGCCATCTAGTCAGCTCCTTGTCGTGTGCTCTGTCAGAATCGCAATTGCCCGCGCCGTGCGCTGCGCGCGCCTTCTCCGCCCCCATCAGCCTGATGCTGTCGAAAAGCGGCGGAGAAACACGCGCGACCCGTCACCGCCACGCGCAGCGGCATGAGCAGGTCGCCGAGCTTCATGCCGAGCTCATCCGCAAGGGCACGCAGGCGCGTCTCCTGCTCGTCGCCGGCTCGCGCTCAGCTCAGGCAGGAGCGGTGCGAGCCTCCTCAAGGCGCCGCGAGCGCCGCCGCGGCTCCGTCTTCTTCGGCAGCAGATCCTGCGGCGGCAGGCGGAGCGGGCTCCTCGAAGATGTAACCGGACCATGGCCGGGACCTCGGTGAGGAGCTTCACCCGCTCCTGCACGAGGCCCGCGACGCCGTCAAGGAGGGCTTCCTCGGCGGCGGTCGCCCGTGAGGTACCCGGCCTCCTGCATGAAGGGCGTCGATCGAGCCCGGGCGAACTCCGGCCGGCTCTTCGCCCGGATGTAGCATCCCGTTGAACCAGTCCAGCTTCTGGTAGTCGAAGACCGCCGGGCGCCTTGTTGATCTTCTCCATGTTGAACAGCTTCTCCAGCTCGCCAAGGGTGAAGAGCTCGCGCGCGTCGTCGTACGACCAGCCCACCAGGGCGATGTAGTTGATGAGCGCATCGGGCAGGTAGCCCATGCGTCCGGAACTCGCGGACGCTCGTGGCGCCGTGGCGCTTGGACAGCTTGTGGCCGTCCTTGCCCATGACCATGGGCAGGTGGCAGAGCTGCGGGCTGCTCCCATCCGCAGCGCCTCGTAGAGGATCTTGTGCAGCGGCGCGGAGGGCAGCCATTCCTGGGCGCGCATGATGTGCGTGATCTCCATGAGGTGGTCGTCCACCACGTTGGCCATGTGGTAGGTGGGAAAGCCGTCGGACTTGATCAGCACGGGATCGGGGTTGATGTCCTTGTTCTCCACGGTGATGTCGCCCAGCAGGACGTCCGTGAAGGTCGTGGTGCCTTCCAGGGGAATTTTCAGCCGATGACGGGCATCACCCCGGCGTGCTCGCGCCTCCGCGGCGCGGCCGCCTCGTCCGGAAGGGTGCGGCAGTGCCGGTCGTAGCCCCTGCCGGATTTGCGTGCGGCCTGCTCCCTCGCGCAGCTTCTCCAGGCTCTCCGGCCGTGCAGTAGCACGGATAGGCGGCGCCTTTTGCGACAAGCTCCTCCGCGTATTTCCTGTAGATCTCCGCGCGCTCGGACTGGAAGTACGGGCCCTTCGGGCCGCCCACGTCCGGACCCTCGTCCCAGTGGAAGCCCAGCCATGCGAAGGTGTCATAGATGTCCTGCAGCGCCTCGGGCACGAAGCGCTCCGGTCCGTGTCCTCGATGCGGAGGATGAACGTCCCGCCCTGGCGGCGGGCGAAGAGGTAGTTGTACAGCGCCGTGCGCACGCTCCCGATGTGCTGGAAGCCCGTCGGGGACGGTGCGTAGCGCACGCGAACGCTCACGCGGAGAGCCTCCCATGGCAAAGTGTTGGATGATTATAATGGTGCCCTCACCGGGGGTCAACAGAAAGGCCGCAGAACCCTGAGATTCAGGGCGCCACGGTACCTTGCACGGTACACCGCGCAGTTCCGCGGATTCAGGGCGCCGCGGTACCTTGCACGGTACACCGCGCAGTTCCGCGGATTCAGGGCGCCTGGTCGAGGGCCGCGAGCACAATCGCCGGCGTCAGAATCTCGGGAAGGAGAAAAGGTTCCTCGGCACCCGGCCGGTAGTAGACATACAAGGGAATGCTCGCCCGGCCGTATCCCGCAAGAGCACGCGCAATGAGATCGCTCTTGTCCGTCCAATCGGCGCGGAGAGCAGCAACTCCCCGCTCCGCGAACCTGCCCATCACCTGCGGGCTGTCCAGGGTAAAGCGTTCGTTCACCTGGCAGCTCAGGCACCACTTCGCGGTGAAATCGATGAAGACCGGTGTGCCTTGCCTGCGGAGTTGCTCGACTTTTTCGGGGCTCCATGCCTCCCAGGAAGAAGCGCGCTGCGCGGCCGTTGGCACGCCGGGAGAGGCGTTCACCGCGGCGGCCGGAGGAGCGTCCCGGATGGAAACGATGGGGAACGCCACGCCTCCCAGGACCAGGATCAGTGCAAGGATCGCGGCCGCGATCCGCGAACCTGCCGGCCGGACCGTCCCTCCCCAACGCCCCCAGATCCACGCACCCAGTGCCGACAGGAGCAGCGCGGCCAGCAACCGGATCACGGCGGCCGAACCTGCCAGCGCGGAGAACACAAAGATCATCCAAAGAGCCGCCGCCATCATAGGGAAGCCCATGACCTGTCTGAAGGTCTCCATCCAGCTGCCCGGGCTTCGGCAGGCGCGCTATCAGGGCGGGAAAAGCGGAAAGCAGGACATAGGGCGCAGACATGCCGAGAGCCAGCGCGGTGAATATCCCGAACGCGGCCGGCAGCAGGCTGCGTGAGCGCGTAGCCAAGCGCGCTTCCCATGAAAGGGGCCGTGCAGGGAGTTGCGACGGCAGTGGCCAGAAGACCGCTGAAGAATGAGCCCGCTCTCCCGCGCCGGCCGGCCAGCCGCGAGCCGAGCCGCGTGAACGCGGATCCGATCTCGAATACTCCAAAGAGGTTGAGCCCGATGAGGAAAAAGAGAGCAGCAGTGATGATGAGCACGGTCGGGTCCTGGAACTGGAAACCCCAGCCGAGGAGCCTGCCGCCCGCGCGGAGCCCGACCAGGACCGCCGCGATGAGCCAGAAGGACGCGAGGACTCCCGCCGCGAAAAGGATCCCATGCCGCAGGCCGCTTCCCTTGCCGGACTCGGACTGGCGGACAAACGCGAGCACCTTCAGTGATACGACCGGGAGCACGCAGGGCATGAGGTTCAGAAGAATTCCCCCAAGGAACGCCAGGCCGAGAGCCGCTAGAAAGCCGGCAATTCGCGCCCCGGCTGAGTCCCCTTCGCCGGGCGGCATCGGAGAAACCACCGCATTCACCTCGTAGCCGCGGGCCGGCCCCTGTCCGGAAATCGAAAGCACGCCTTCGAGCGACGACAGGGTCTGCGCGCCGGAGGGACGCTTCATACGCAGCGTGAGCTGCGCGCCTGACAAGTCGGCTGATTGCGGCGCTGAATCATTGATGATGCCGGCAGCGGCGGGATAGAAACCAACCCGGCGCCGGCCGGGACGTCGATTCCTTGTGCACGCAGGATGACCCGGCCGGCATCAGCGTGCGCGGATATGCGCGCGGCGGGCGCGGGTCCGGGGACAAGGGCCCGTGCGGCGCGGAACGAGTCCTCCCACTGCCGGTCCGGCAGGGGCTCTGAGGACTTCACCGGGAGCGAGACTCCGAGCGCAGCGCTGCCGGGAGTGCATTCCACCCTGCACGCGAGCCACTCCACCTTCGCTCCCAATGTCACGGCCCGGCCGGAAGCGCAGGCCGCCGGTGGCGTGATGACGGAAAGCAGAAGCACCTGTCCCGAGTAGCCGTATGTCACGAGGCCCTCGGTCTCGATTCTTTCCGGGATCGGCCACTGAAGGGGTCCGGCAACAAAGCCGGCGGGCAGGTCCCACGTCACTTTTGTCGGCAGACCTGAATCACCCGGATTCTTCCAGTAGACGTGCCATCCGGGATCCATGCGAAGGACCACCCCCACGGTGAAGGCCTTTCCGGGAAGTATCGAGGTCTGCTCGGCCACCACGCGTGCCTCGACCGGCCCGCTGCGCGCGGAGAGCATCGGAGACGCGGCCGCGGGGAGCGTCAGCACAAACAGGAGTGAGGCAATGGAGATCAGCGCGGTACTCCGCGCATTTGGCGTCCCTATCCGAGCTGATATTTGCGTCATTTGTTCAAGTTTTCGCGACCGACATGTTGATAATATCTTACAATAATAATAATATATCCATAACGGAGCTTCAAAGAGATGAGAATTACCACGAAAGGCAGGTACGGCTTGCGAGCCGTGATCAACCTTGCCGGAGCGCGCCACAACAGACCAATTTCCATCGGCTCCATTGCCAGCGAGGAAAAGGTCTCTTCGGAGTTCCTCGAGCAGATATTCTTCAAGCTGAAAAAGGCCGGGCTGATAAAGTCCATCAGGGGCCCCGGCGGCGGATTCCTGCTCAACAAGCTGCCGGGCGAGATTTCCGTGCAGAACATACTCGAGGCAGTCGGTGAGACGCGTGGACTTACGCCGTGCACGCTGCGCCGCAAGACGCTGTGCGATCGGCCCGTTCCCTGCCCGGCTCACGACATCTGGACCGGCCTGCAGAAGACGATGGAGGACTACCTCTCCCACGTCACCCTGAAGGACATACTGGAAAAGAACGGAAAGCGCTACGCTTCGGCGCTCAAATCAGGACAGGACTTTTCGATCTGATCATCCCATGGCCGCCACGCAGGCTGTCCCTGCTTCGGTCAGAACGCGCTCCAGTCCCAGCTCGTAGGCGAGATCGAACCCGGTGTACCTCCTCCGCAGCAGACGCGCGCTGCGAAACGGGAGCAGCACGTACGCGGCATCGATTCCCAGCTCCGCGTGAGAGAATGGATAACCGATCCCTTCGAGGGTCGTGACGGCCGCGGCGAGCTCGTCCAGTGTGGAGCGCGCGAGACTGAGAATCTCTTTTCTTCCGGCGCTGAAGGCACGGAGCCGCTGCGCCAAGGTGTCTCGATCGAAAGGCCTGCCCGCCATTTCCTCCCTGACCTTTGCGATGAAGGGCTGAAGTCCTTCCTCCAGCGATTCCTGCCAGGGAGGCTCGCGCGCGTAGACACTGAGCCGCGCCTCGGCATCGGGCTCGAAACCATCCAGCCGGGCATACAGGGCGCGATAGCCGTGGAGCACGATCCTGCTCGCGGCCCCCACGAGTATTCCATGGAGATCCAGGCGCTCATTGCGCACCGCATCCGCGGTCTCCCACAGATGCGCCATCGTGTGCTCGACCGAGGCCGCGGACCTCGAGGATCCCATTGCCTGCATGGCGAATCCGGAGCAGAGAGCCGCATCGGTGAGCGTGCGGACCGCTTCCCCTGGATCGTCACGGAGTTTCCGCGCGGCGGTCAGCGCGCTGCGCGCGGATTCCAGCGCCGTCTGGGAGACCACGGGACAGTAGTGCTCGCCGGTCATGATGCGGGAGAGGTTCCAGTCGAGAAACGCCAGATACTTTGCCAGCAGGTCGCCCAGGCCGGCGAGAAACATCTCCCGAGGGGCCCGCGCAATGACGTCCAGGTCGCAGATGATGGTCCGCGAGACCCGGGCAGGCACCGCGTTGTGGAAGCCGTTGACTTCGATGGCCGCGGTGGCGGAGCTGTAGGCGTCCACCGACGCCGCGGTTGCCACGCACCAGTTCGGAATATCGACGGCGAGCGAGACCCGCTTCACGAGATCGCTTATCACTCCGCTTCCCACGGCCACGAGGAGATCGGGCGACAGGCGTTTCACCTCTTCCGTGAGGTCCGCCACGAGCCCGTCCGTCGGCTCGGGCTTTGGCTTCCCGGGGAGTACGCGCGCGGAGATTCGCGCGGCGCGGAGACCGGATTTCCACTTCTCGCCCGCCGCCGACTCGGTGTTCTCGTCGCTCAGCACCCACAGCCGTGCGCTGCCGCCGAGCTCCTTCGCGAGCATGGCGGCGGAGTCCTTGAGGGCTCCGGGCGCCGCGAGCACCGCGCGGGTGCCGATATGGTGGGTCTGGCCGCAGCCGCAGGCAAGGTTGCCCGCCCCGTCGAACCGGGCGATGAACTCCTGGAAGTAGTAATTTTCCACGCGGCAACTATATCGAAAGGTCAGCCTGAGGTACACTCACCGGCATGGGCTTCCCCACTCTGCTCGTCCTGGATTTCGACGGCGTGATCTGCGACTCCATCGACGAGTGCTTCGCCGTTTCCTGGGCCGCGTACCATGCGCTGTTCAGGAAGGACGCCGCCGCTGCCACGCCCGAGGCACGCCGGGATTTCGCGCGCCTGCGTCCTTTCATACGATCCGGCGAGGACTTCCTCATCATCCAGGAGGCCCTCGCCGCCGGCTCCCCGGTGAGGGACCAGGCGGAGTTCGACGAGCTGTCCCGTCGGGCAGGGGCTGAAAAGCGGGCGGTCTTCCGGGAGCTTTTCTATCAGGAGCGGTCGGAAATGCTCGCGCGGGACAGGGATTCCTGGCTCGCGATGAACAGGGTCTACCCCCACATGAAGAGGGCGTTTCACGTGCTGGGGCGCGAGGCGCCGGTCTTCGTCCTGTCGACCAAGAAGCCGCAATTCATCGCCGAGATCCTCGCCGCCAACAACATCGAGATGCCGCCGGAGCTGATTCTTTTCAGCGATGGAGAGCCGAAGCTCGCCGCAACGGAAAGGCTGCGCGCGGAGGGCGGATACCAGGGCGCAATCCTGGTGGAGGATCAGATCGATCACCTGCGCGGCAACGAGAACCCGCGCGTCCGCGCGCTGCTCGCCGCCTGGGGCTACGTGCAGGAGGAGTGGCTCAAGGCGCCGCTTGCCGCCCCGATCATCACCGCTGAAGGCTTCCTGGCTTTGGTGGAGAAGGAGTTCTCCTCGGGCTGATCACGGCGCGAAGCGGCACACCTTTCCAGACAAAGGATCTCTGCGCGAGCGTCCGCACGGTGATGAAGCTGTAGAAGAACCCGAAGAAGAAGAGGTAGGGCAGAAAACGAAGGAAATAGCGCCCCTTCCGTTTGCCCTCATAGAATCCTCCGGCAAAAGCCAGAAGACCAATGCTCAGAAACGAGTTCAGGGAAAGGACGGGCACGCGCCAGTCCAGGAATCCCAGGGGAAGCACCAGGAGGCTTCCGACCAGGTAGATGAGCACCACGAAGATGTAGGACGCGCGTGTCACCAGGTCTGATGAGAAAAGGGCGCCGGCATTCCAGCGGATGTGCTGATTGAAGTACTCCCTCCAGCTCGTCTTGGGGATCGTGGTTGCGGCGCTCCGGATCGACGTGCAGGTCTTCACTTCCCACCCGTTGCGGCGGCACAAGGCGTCGAGGAGCATGGCGTCCTCGGTGACGGAGTAGCCGAGGGCCCGAAACCCTCCCGCCTGTTTCACGGCCGCTGCCCGGACGCCCATGTTGTTGCCGAAGCATCCGGTCGGGATGCCGATCCCCACTGAACCGAAGTTGTACTGGTTGAGCAGCGGCTGCTCGAACGCCTGGAAGCGGCCCAGGAAAGAGGCTCCCTCGGCCAGCTCGATTCTCCCCAGGACCACCCCGACCCGGTCATCCAGGAAATGGAGCAGCATTTCTTCCGCCCAGGCCGGCGGCAGACGGCAATCCCCGTCGGTGAAGAGGAGCACGTCTCCCCTCGCCTCGGCGAACGCAAGATCGAGCGCGGCCTGTTTGCCGGTCAGGGCCACCGGCTCGGCGCGATTGTGGATGACCCGCGCGCGGGGGCCCACGACGGCGCAGAAATCGTCCAGGAGACGCGCCGTTCCATCGGTGGACCTGTCGTCCACGAACAGGAAGAGGCAGTCCTCGAGCGTCTGCGCGCGCAGCGAGTCCAGGAGCCGCGGGAGCGTGCCTCCTCGTCCCGCACGGCTACGATCACCTCGGCGCGGGGACGGACAAGCGTCCCGCTGCCAGCGGGCGACGCCGCTGCCTGTGCACGCGCCGTTCACGGCGGAAATCGATGAGCAGCCCGGCCGAAAGGGCGAGGTGAAAGACGAGTATGATGGCGCTGAGAACGGCAAACACCAGCAGGAAGGCGTGCCATGCGACGGCCAGCCTAATGGAATCTCATCCTTTTCACAAGCGCGGGGAAAGGATACTATGCGCTCGCATCATGCAGATACTTGGGAAAAAGTGGGAAAAGGGCGCGGTGCTCCTGGCCGACGGGGCGTGGGGAACGGAGTTCTTCAAGCGCGGGCTGATGCAGGGCTCGCCTCCGGACGAGTGGAACCTCGACCATCCCGAGATCGTGCGCGAGATCACCCGGGAGTACCTCGAGGCGGGCGCGGACATCGTGCTCACGAACACCTTCGGGGCCAACCGCTTCCGCCTGGAGCCGCACGGCCTCTCCGACGCGGGTGCGGAGATCAACACCGCGGCGGCGGCCCTCGCGCGGGAGGTCGTCGGAGGCGCGGCGCTCGTGGCCGGGGACATCGGCCCCAGCGCCCGGTTCCTCGCCCTGGGGGAAGTGACCGCGGAGGAGCTGTACGACGTGTTCGCGGAGCAGGCGGACGCGCTGGCAGCGCCGGCGTGGACTGGATCGTGGTGGAGTCCATGACCGACGTGGAGGAAATGGCCGTCGCCGTGCGCGCGGCGGTGGAGACGACCGGCCTTCCCGTCGTGGCCAGCATGACCTACAACAGCACGTCGAAGGGCTACCGCACCATGATGGGCAACACGCCGGAGGACTGTGTGAAAGGCCACGGAGGCCGGTGCCTCGCTCATCGGCGCCAACTGCGGTTCCGGCATCGAGGACTATGTGCCGCTTGCTCCCCTCCTGCGCGGGCTGACCTCGCTCCCTCTCTGGGTCAAGGCGAACGCGGGCATCCCGCAGATCGTCGGCGGGCAAGGTCGCCTACCCGCTCACCGCCGAGCAGTATGCCTCGTACGCGCCGGCGCTCCTCGAGGCGGGGGTGGACGTGATCGGCGGGTGCTGCGGCACGGACCCCTGTTTCATCCGCGCGCTTGCCGCGAAAATCGCCGCCGCGCGGCGGAAGTAGGCATGGGCGCAGCGCTGCTCATCCTCTGCGCGGCCCTGATCTTCGTCCGCGGGGAGACTGGTTCTGCGCTGGTGGCGGCATTCAGGCCGGACGCCGTCATGGAGTGGATCAGCAGCTTCCAGCCGGTGATCTCGAGAAAGCTTTTCTTTCTCATGCACCTCTTTTGCGGACTGCGCACCGAGTTCGAGACCTTCAAAGGGACCCTGCCCCGCGTCGTCCTGATCGTCTCCAATCACCAGAGCCTGGCGGACATCCCGGCGCATGGCGGCGGCGTTTCCCCGCCACGCCCTGCGGTACGTGGCCAAGAAGTCCTTGGCCGCGGAATCCCGTACGCTTCCACGTCTCTGCGGTGGGGACTGCACGCGCTGATTTCCCGGACCGGCGACTACCGGGCGGGCAACAAGGAGCTGCGAAGGTTCGCGGACCTCTCGCGGCAGGGAATCTGTCCCGTCGTGTTTCCCGAAGGCACCCGCTCCCGGACGGGACGGGTGAACGAGTTTTTCACCGGCGCGGTGCGGATCATCCTGGAGCAGCGCCCATCCCCGTGCTCTCCGTGGCCGTGGATGGCGGGTACCGCCTGTCCACGCTGCCCCGCAGCTCCTCGCACCTGAGAGGGACGCACTACAGGGTCAAGCCCCTCACGCCTCTACCCCGCACCGAACGGAAAGAGGGAGATCAGCGAGCTGCTGGTGAGGATACACGCGGAAATTGAGGCCCAGGTCAGGGCGTGGCGGGAGGCGAGAAGGCCGGGACGCCGCGACCGGCAGGTAGCGCCGGCCGATCGGGCAAAAAAAACCCATCCGGCGGCGGGATGCCCGAGCGGATGGGTGATATCGCGGCCGGTTCAGGCCTTGAAGTCGCTGGGCTTGCGCTCCTGGCGATGGCACTTCTCGCACTCGGCCGTGTTGCGCAGCTTGCCCTTGGTGAACACGAGCTTCATCTTGACCTCGCCGCCGCAGGTGCAGAAGAACTTCTGCGTGACGATTCCCACCCTCGCGTTCTTGCTCAAAACCTCAGCCATGTCTTCCACCTCCTTTCGTGAGTGAATTCGCGAGCCTCTGCAAATTTCCTTGGATAGGAATAGAGAAGCCTGAAAATTTACGTAAATTGGAGAAAAAGTCAAGCCCCCGCGGCGCGGATGCCACTGGCGGCGCGATCCGTGCCCTCTTGAGAGGCGTCCGCTTTCACGGCATCATGGCTGACCCTTTGCAGTGCCACGGCTGCCGGCGCCCGGCCACGGTACCCCGTGGCATTCTGATTCCCGGCTCATGGCCGCGATGAAGACCTACCGTGGGTTTCTATTCGATGCGGACAATACGCTCTTCGACTACGACCGGGCAGAGACGGAGGCCCTGGATGAGACCCTCGCGCACGCGGCCCCCTCGGTGCCGCGCGGACAGCGCCGGGACGCCTACCGGGCGATCAATGCAGGCTATTGGAAACGCTTCGAGCAGGGAGCGCTCACCCTCGCCGCTCTCAAGGTCGGGGCGATTCGCCGACCTCTTGAGCGAGCTGGGCGTTGAAGGCGATCCTTCGGAGCTTTCCGATGAATACCTCACCCGCCTGTCGCGGAAGGCATACTTCCTCCCCCACGCGCGCCGAGTGGTGCGTGCGCTCTCCCGGCGCGCCGCGCTCTGCCTGGTCACCAACGGGATTTCAGTGGTACAGCGCGGGAGGCTCGCGCGTCTCGGGGATGGCGCGGCTGCTTCTCCGCCGTCCTGATCTCAGAGGAGCTGGGGATCGCGAAGCCGGACGCGCGGTTCTTCCAGGCAGCCTGCGAGGCGCTGCGGCTGCCGCCGTCGGACCTGCTCTGCGTCGGCGACACGCCGGCGGCGGATGTCATGGGCGCGCGGGCCGCCGGCATCGACGCCTGCTGGTACGCGCCTTCGGGGGCGTCCTGGCCGGGACCCGCCGAGGCGCCGGACTACATCATCCGCTCTCTGAAAGAAATCCTGAAATTCGCTCCCCGGTGAAAATGCCGCTGATGCGGTGGCCGGGAGAATGTCACGGAATACCCGGTCACGGTACTCCGTGACATTTGTGACCGGGTAGAATGTCACGGAGTACCGTGACCGGGGTGTGTCCAAAGCTCGACGCGATTTGCTATATCTGGGATCATACGGACAGACATGAATGCTCGCAACCGCGATTCGCCTGAGAGAAAGGAGAATGCCTTGATACAGGTCGAGAACGTCACGAAGAAATACGGCCAGCGCGTCGCCGTCGACCGCCTGAACTTCACCGTCAACCGGGGCGAGATCCTCGGCTTCCTCGGTCCCAACGGCGCGGGCAAGTCCACGACGATGAACATCATCACCGGGTATCTCTCGGCCACGGAGGGCTCGGTCAAGCTGGACGGGCACGACATCCTGGAGGAGCCGCAGGCGGTGAAGAAGCAGATCGGCTACATGCCCGAGCTGCCGCCGCTCTACCTGGACATGACCGTCCGGGACTACCTGTCCTTCGTCTGCGACATCAAGGGCGTGCCGCGAATCGCGCCGCAGGGAAAACATGGACCGGTCCATGGAGATGCTGAAGATCACCGACGTCGCGCGGCCGGCTCATCAAGAACCTCTCCAAGGGCTACAAGCAGCGCGTCGGCATCGCGCAGGCCCTCATCGGCACCCCGCCGGTGCTGATCCTCGACGAGCCGACCATCGGCCTGGATCCCCAGCAGATCATCGAGACGCGGAACCTCATCCGGGACCTGGGCAAGGAGCACACGATCATCCTCAGCTCGCACATCCTCCCCGAGGTGCAGGCGGTCTGCAGCCGGGTCCTCATCATCAACAGGGGCAGGATCGTCGCCAGCGACACCCCGGAGAACCTGTCCCGCGGCATGTCCGGGGACAACCGGCTGTCGCCTCCGGGTGGCGGGGCCCGAGAAGGAGGCGCTCGCCGTCGCGCGCGGCGTCGCGCACGTGGTCAAGGCCGAGAGCCGTCGGGCAGCCGGGAGCCCGGCACCGTGGACGTCGTGGTGGAGGCGCACGCGCGACCAGGACGTGCGACGGGACGTCTTCACCGCGTTCGCCCGGGCCAACCTGCCCATCCTGCATGATGAAATCCATGGACCTCACCCTGGAGGAGATCTTCCTCAACCTCGATCACCGAAGAAAAGGAGGTATCCTGACATGCTCGCGGTACTTCGTCGGGAGCTCAAGGCGTACTTCGCATCGCCCATCGGATTCATCTTCGTGGGCTTCTTCATCCTCATCGCGGGCGTGTTCTTTGCCCTCTCCAACCTGCTGTCGGGAAACCCCGACTACACGGGAATGCTCAGCAGCCTCACGTTCATCTTCCTCTTCCTGGTCCCCATCCTCACCATGCGATTGATCTCCGAGGAGATGCGGCAGAAGACGGACCAGCTCCTGATCACGAGCCCCCTGAGCATCACGGGGATCGTCATGGGCAAGTACCTCGCCGCGGTGGGCGTGTTCCTCATCACGCTCCTCATCACGGTGCTGTACCCGGTCATCATGAGCTTCTTCGCCATCGGCGGGCTGGCCGGGTGGGAGATCCTCGGCGGCTACATCGGGTTCTTCCTGCTGGGCTCCTCCTTCATCGCGGTGGGGCTGTTCTTCTCGTCCCTCACGGACAACCAGCTCATGGCCGCCGTGATCACCTTCGCCGCGCTGCTGCTGATCTGGATCCTGGACTATCATCGCGCAGAACGTTCCGACGGACGCCGAACATCGGGACTCGTCTTCCTGGCCATCCTCGCGGCGGGGCTCGTGCTGCTGGTCTTCTTCAGCACCCGGAACACGCTGGCCACGATCGTCACCATCGTCGCTCGCGGCGGCCGCCCTGGTGCTCCTGTTCGTGTTTTCGAGGACGTTCTTCGAGGGGATTGATCGCGAAGGTCCTCACCTGGTTCTCACTGCTGAAGCGCTACAACGACTTCAGCATGGGAATCCTGAGCCTGAGCCCCATCGTGTACTACATCTCGTTCTCCGGCGCGTTCGTCTTCCTCACGATCCGCATGATCGAAAAACGGCGCTGGGTGTAAGGGAGAAACGACCGTGAAAAAGATCTCACTCTTCGATTCCTTGAAAAGCCGAAAGTTCCGATTCGGCGGATATGCCACTCTCCTGATCGTGGCCGTGCTGGCCGCGATCGTCGTGGTCAACGTCCTCGTGGGCCAGATTCCCGGGAAAGCTGGACCTGACGCAGAACAAGCTGTTCTCGCTTTCCGACCAGACGTACAAGCTGCTGGACGGGCTCGCCGCGGACGTGACGATCACGACCGTCAGCAAGGAAGAGAACCAGGATCCCACCATCAAGGAGATCCTCGCGAAGTACGCGGCCCGCAGCAGGCATATCGCGCTGAAGACGGTCGACCCCGAGCGGAACCCCGGCTGGGCGCGCCAGTACGACCCGAACAGCCAGGGCCTCGCGCCCGGGTCCCTGGTGGTGGCCTCCGGCAAGAAGTTCAAGACCATCGGTGTCTACGACATGTACAACTATGACACCTCGAATCCCAACAGGCAGCCGCAGCTCACGTCCCTCTCCGTCGAACAGCGCGTGACCTCCGCCGTTCAGTTCGTGACCGCAGCGAAGAACGTCACCCTCTACGTGCTGCAGGACCATGGCGAGCAGTCCCTTGATTCGCTCGGTCTGTCCACCGTCGTGGGCAACGAAAACTACGCGGTGAAAGAGCCTCTCCCTCCTCACGGAAAAGGCAGTACCGGCAGACACCGACATCCTGCTGGTTCTGGCTCCCAAAACCGATCTCACCGGCCAGGACGCGGACAAGATTCGCGCCTTCCTGGACCAGGGAGGCAGGGCGGTCATCCTCGTGGACCTGCTTTCCCGTGACAAGGCGCTGCCCAATCTCGCAGGGCTGCTGCAGACCTACGGGGTCGAGGTGCAGAAGCGCTGTGGTCGTGGAGGGGGACCCGAACAAGATCGCGGCGCAGAATCCGCTGTACGTGATTCCCAGCCTCGAATACCACGATATCCTGGCCCCGCTGCGGACGAACAATTACGCACATTGTCATACCGGGTCCCCAGGCGATTCAGACACTGGAGCTGAAGAAGAGGAGCCTCAAGGTCGAGGCCCTGCTCACCTCGTCCGAGCAGCTCCTGGGGGAAGACGAGCATCACCAACGCAAAGACCGTCTCCGAAGGAGAGCGGCGACCTGTCGGGGCCCTTCACCCTGGCGGTGGCGATCACCGACCCGGCACCGCGACCCGTCGAAAAAGGACACGAAGCTCATCGTGGTCGGGAACATCCAGTTCCTTTCGCGGACTCTCACGGCACAGGTCCCCGGCAACGGTGACTTCTTCATGAACAGCCTCGACTGGCTCAGGGGGCAGAAGCAGAGCATTTCGATCCGGCCCAAGGATCTGCTCCAGATGCGCCTCTCCCTCACGAATCTCCAGGCGCTCCTGTTTTCCGGCCTCGTGGTGATCGTGATGCCCCTGCTCGTTCTCGGCACGGGCTTCTTCGTGTGGATGAGGAGGCGGCATCTATGAGCAGGCGCGGATGGACGCTGCTCGCCGTGCTCGTCGTTCTTGGCGGGCTGATCGGCGGCACCCTCTGGCTGACCCGGCCCAGGCCGGCACCTGCCGCGGCGAATACCCGGCCCCAGCTCCTCAAGGGTGACAAGGAGAAACTGGTGAAGGTCGCAGCTCACGGGACGCGCGCAGGGGGACTCTGACCCTCCTCAAGAAGGGCTCCTCATGGACGCTCGTGCCGCCCGGACCGCCGGGCTCGTGTTCGACACGGGCAATCTCGAACGGCTCCTCACCGGAATCTCGGAGCTCTTCGCGGAGCGGGTCATCGACGAAAGCCCGACCGATCTGGCCCAATACGGCCTGAAACCTCCCAAGGCAGCCGCAACCGGCACCTTCGGCGACGGAACCTCGCAGACGGTGTTCCTCGGGGACAAGGCCCCCGGGAGCGGCACGTACTACCTGCAGGTAAAGGGCGATCCGCGTGTCTACACCGTGCAGATGTACGATGCGGAGCATTTCAACTGGACGGCGAACGACCTTCGCTCGAAGACGATCACCCCTGCCCTGAACTACGACGAGATCAGCTACCTCAGGCTGGTGGAGCGCGATGGGACGGTCATAGAAGCGAAAGAAAAGACCACGGAAGAATCCAAGAGCTATCAGCTTGGATTCGGCAAGTACATTCTTACCCGCCCCTATCCCTTCCGCGCGAGGCATCGACACGGAGAAGCAGGACCCGCTCCTGAAGGCGCCCCAGGCGATTACCATCGAGTCCATTTGCCGCGGATGCGCCCGGTGGATCTGGCCCGGTACGGGCTTGCGCGGCCGTGGGGGGAAGCGCTGGTCCGGGACAAGGCCAATGCCATCACCTTCCTCTTCGGCGCGAAAAAGAACGACACGGAAACGTACTTCATGATCAAGGGCCAGCCGACCGTGTACATCGTCACCACGTCAAGCCTCGCATTCATGGACACGAAGCCGTTCGACGTCGTGGACAAGTTCATCTTCATCCCCAACATCGACGACGTGGACAGGATCGACATCACGGTGGCCGGAACAAGACGCACGTCCTCGCCATCAGCCGCACGACGCAGAAAGCGGAAAAGGCGGGCGAGGAGGACAAGGTGGTGCCGTCGTATTCGATGGATGGCAAGCCGGCGGTGGAGGAGATACTTCAAGAAGTTCTACCAGTCTGTCATCGGATTACAGGCGGATGGCGAGGTGCGGCGACAGGTCTCCGACGTGCCCGGACGTGACGGTGAAATTCACGATGAACAAGGGACCGTCGAAAACCGTGACCCTGGACTACGCCCCCTATGACCGCGATTTCTACGCGATCTTCATGGACGGAAAGAGCGTGTTCGCCCTGACCCGGGGACAGATGGACGCCATGCGCGCGAAGCTCGATCTTCTCCTGAAGGGAGAGCCTGTCAGCGGCTGACGCTCCTCAATGCATTTTCAGCCTGGCAGCTCCCGATCCCGCCGCGGAGATAGTTGAAGCGCACGTCGGGATGATCGGCCAGCAGTGACATCGGAACCGAGGAGTCGGGGACCCTCTTCGAGATCATGAGCGCGGTCAGGCGGATGCCGAACGGGTTGTCATGCCAGCCGGGGTGCCAGATGGACACCGTGTCGCTCTTCCACGTCTCCACGGGACCAACGGTCAAAGCCTGGGAAGGCACGGCGGAGACCACGCCGCCCCCCGACGTGCGCGCATTCTGGATAATCGTCATGGGATGCAGGTCCACGACACGCGCGGAGAGCTTCCGGTATTCGGCCGGGGCGGGAGGGGCATCCTGGAAGCGCCCCTCGCGGCGCACCGGGTCATTGAACGCCCAGTGCTTCACTTCTCCCTGGCCTCCCTGCATGATCAGGCACCGCGCGGCGTCATAGGAAGCCGTGTAGTCCGCCACGTTGTCGGCCCTCAGAAAATGGATATTCTCCTCGGGCATGCGCAGCTTCCCGTCAATGATGGAGGCACGTATACAACGCGATTGACGGGAAGCTGCGCATGCCCGAGGAGTGTCCGTTTCTGAGGGCCGACAACATAGCGGCTTGCGCCGGCTTCCTATGACGCCGCGCGGTGCCTGATCGTGCAGGGAGCTGGGCGTTGAATGACCCCGGTGCGCCGCGAGGACCTTCCAGGATGCCCCTCCCGCCAATACCGGAAGCTCTCCGCGCGTGTCGTGGACCTGCCGTCCCATGACGATTATCCAGAATGCGCGCGTCGTTAGGTCGCTCCACCATGCCTTCCCAGGCTTTGACCGTTGGTCCCGTGGAGACGTGGAAGAGCGACACGGTGTCCATCTGGCACCCCGGCTGGCATGACAACCCGTTCGGCATCCGCCCTGACCGCGCTCCGAAGAGGTCCCCGACTCCTCGGTTCGATTGCTGGCCGATCATCCCGACGTGCGCTTCAATTATCTCCGCGGCGGGATCGGGAGCTGCCAGGCTGAAATGCATTGAGGAGCGTCAGCCGCTGACAGGCTCTCCCTTCAGGAGAAGATCGAGCTTCGCGCGCATCGACGTCAGTTGTTCCCTGGTCCCGCGACACGCTCTTTCCGTCCATGAAGATCGCGTAAATCGCGGTCATAGGGGGCGTAGTCCAGGGTCCCGGTTTTCGACGGTCCATTGTCATCGTGAATTTCACCGTCACGTTCCCGGCACGTCGGAGTCTCGCCGCACCTCGCCATCCTGTAATCCGATGACAGACTGGTAGAAACTTCTTGAAGTACTCCTCCACCGCCGCTCCATCCATCGAATACGACGGCGCCGCCTTCTCCTCCTCGCCCGCCTTTTCCGCTTTCTTCGTTGTGCGGCTGATGGCGAGGACGTGTATTGTTACGGCCACCGTGATGTCGATCCTGGCGTCGTCGATGTTGGGGATGAAGATGAACTCATCCACGATGTGAACGGCTTCGTGTCCATGAATGCGAGGCTTGACGTGGTGACGGTGTACACGGTCGGCTGGCCCTTGATGAAGTACGTTTCCGTGTCAGATTCTTTCGCGCCGAACAGGAAGGTGATGGCATTCGCCCCGGACCAGCGCTTCCCCGGCCGCGCAAGGTACCCGGGCCAGATCACGGGCGCATCCGCGGCAAAGGACTCGATGGCAATCGCCTGGGGTGCCTTCAGGAGCGGGTCTGCTTCTCCGTGTGCGATACCTCACGGGAAGGGCAGAGTAAGAATGTACTTGCCGAATCCAAGCTGATAGCTCTTGTTCCGTGGTCTTTTCTTTCGCTTCTATGACCGTCCCATCGCGCTCCGCCGGTAGCTGATCTCGTCGTAGTTCAGGGCAGGGGTGATCGTCTTCGAGCGAAGGTCGTTCGCCGTCCAGTTGAAATGCTCCGCATCGTACATCTGCACGGTGTAGACACGCGCGGATCGCCCTTTGCCTGGTGATACGTGCCGCTCCCGGGGGCCTTGTCCCCGAGGAACACCGTCTGCGAGGTTCGTCGCCGAAGGTACCGGTTGCGGCTGCCTTGGGAGTTTTCAGGCTGTATTGGGCCGGATCGGTCGGAGGGCTTTCGTCAATAAGTTGCTCCGCGAAGAGGTCCGAGGATTCCGGTGAGGAGCCGTTCGAGATTGCCCGTGTCGAACACGAGCCCCGGCAAGGTCCGGGCGGCACGAGCGTCCATGAGGAGCCCCTTCTTGAGGAGGGTCAGATCCCCATCGGCGTCCCGTGAGCTGGACCTTCACCAGTTTCTCTTTGTCACCCTTGAGGAGCTGGGGCGGGGTATTCGCCGCGGCAGGTCCGGCCTGAGCAGGTACGCCGATCAGCCCGCCAAGAACGACGAGCACGGCGAGCAGCGTCCATCCGCGCCTGCTCATAGATGCCGCCTCCTCATCCGCACGGCGAACCCCGCCGAGCACCAGCGCGGGAACCAGGATCACCACGAGGGCGGAATAGAGGATGGCCTGGAGCTTGTGAGGCTGAGCCGCATCTGCAGCAGGCTCTTGCCGTATCGTGATGGTCTGTTTCTGGCCCCTGAGCCATCCCAGGCTGTTCATGAAGAACTCGCTGTTTCCCGGGACCTGCGAGGTGAGGGACTGGCCGAGGAACTGGATGTCACCGGCCACGATCAGCTTCGTGTCCTTGCGCGAGGGATCCGGGCGGCGTCCGTTATGGCCACGGCAAGTGTGAAGGGTCCCGACGGTCGGCGGGACCCGCGCGAGGGTCTTCGTGCTCGGTATGTCGCGTATCCCGCAGGACTTCGCGGAGGAGGTGAGCAGCGGCTCGATCTTCAGGCTCCTTTTCTTCAGCTCCAGTGGTCTGCATCGACCTCGGGCAGGCCGGCAGCACGATATGCGAAGTTGTTCTTGCGCAGCGGCGCCAGGATGTCGTGCAGCTCCTGGCTGGGGATGAGGTAGAGCGGGTTCTGCGCCGCGATCTGCCCTGGTCCCCCTCCACGACGACCACGTTCTGCACCTGCACCCCGTAGGTCTGCAGGAGCGACGCGAGGTTCGCCATCGGGGCCTGCCGCGTGATGAGCACTCCACGAGGATGACCGCGCGGCCGCCCTGGTCGATCGAGGCGCGGATCTTCTCCACGTCCTGGCCGTGAGGTCGGTTTTGGGAGCCAGAACCAGAAGGATGTGGGGTCTCGGCCGGGCACTGCCTTTTCCGTGAGGAGGGAGAGGTCTTCACCGCGTAGTTCTTCGTTGCCCACGACGGTGGAAAGACCGAGCGAATCCAGGGACTGCTCGCCGTGGCCCTGCAGGACGGAGAGGGTGACGTTCTTCGTCCGCGGTCACGAACTGAGCACGGCGGAGGTCACGCGCTGTTCCACGGAGAGGGAGGTGAGCTGCGGCTGCCTGTTGGGGTTGGAGGTGTCATAGTTGTACATGTCGTAGAGCACCGATGGTCTTGAACTTCTTCCCGGAGGCCACCACCAGGGACCCGGGCGCGAGGCCCTGGCTGGTCGGGATCGTACTGGCGCGCCCAGCCGGGGCTCCTTCGGGGTCGACCGTCTTCAGCGCAATATGCCTGCTGCGGTCCGCGTACTTGGCGAGGATCTCCTTGATGGTGGGATCCTGGTTCTCTTCCTTGCTGACGGTCGTGATTGTCACGTCCGCGCCAGCCCGTCCAGCAGCTTGTACGTCTGATCGGAAAGCGAGAACAGCTTGTTCTGCGTCAGGTCCAGCTTTCCCGGAATCTGGCCCACGAGGACATTGACCACGACGATCGCGGCCAGCACGGCAACGATCAGGAGAGTGGCATAGCCGCCGAATCGGAACTTTCGGCTTTTCAGGAATCGAAGAGTGAGATCTTTTTCACGGTTGCCTCCTCTACACCCAGCGCCGTTTTTCGATCATGCGGATCGTGAGGAAGACGAACGCGCCGGAGAACGAGATGTAATACACGATGGGGCCCAGGCTCAGGATTCCCATGCTGAAGTCGTTGTAGCGCTTGAGCAGTGAGAACCAGGTGAGGACCTTGGCGGCAATCCCCTCGAAGAACGTCCTCGAAAACACGAACAGGAGCACCAGGACGGCCCCCGCGGCGACGATGGTGACGATCGTGGCCAGCGTGCTCCGGGTGCTGAAGAAGACGAGCAGCACGAGCCCCGCCGCGAGGATTGCCATGAAGGCGAGTCCCATGTTCGGGTCGGTGGGAAGGTTCTGCGCGATGATATCCAGTATCCAGATCAACAGGAGCGCCGCGAATGTGATCATGGCGGCCACGAGCTGATTGTCCGTGAGGGACGAGAAGAAGAGCCCCACCGCGATGAAGGAGGAGCCGAGCAGGAAGAACCCGATATACCCGCCGAGGATCTCCCACCCGGCCAGCCCTCCGATGGCGAAGAAGCTTATCAGGATCGGGTACAGCACCGTGATGAGGAGCGTGATGAGGAACACGGCCACCGCGGCGAGATACTTGCCCATGACAAATCCCGTGATGCTCAGGGGGCTCGTGATCAGGAGCTGATCGGTCTTCTGCCGCATCTCCTCGGAGATCAATCGCATGGTGAGGATGGGCACCAGGAAGAGGAATATGAAAGTGAGGCTGCTGAGCATTCCCGTGTAGCCGGGATTTCCCGACAGCAGGTTGGAGAGGGCAAAGAACACCCCCGTGATCAGGATGAAGAAGCCCACGAATGTGAATCCTATGGGCGATACGAAGTACGCCTTGAGCTCCCGACGAAATACCGCGAGCATGTCAGGATACCTCCCTTTCTTCCGTGACGAGATTGAGGAATATCTCCTCCAGGGTGAGATCCATGGATTTCATCAGGAGGATCGGCAGGTTGGCCCGGGCAAACGCGGTGAAGACATCCCTTCGCACGTCCTGGTCGCGACGGGCTTCCACCACGACCTCCACCGTGCCGGGCTCCCTGCTCCCGACGCTCTCGGCCTTGACCACGTTCGCCACCCCCCGCGCGACAGCGAGCACTTCCTTCTCGGGTCCCGCCACCCGGAGGGACAGACGGTTGTCCCCTGACAAGCCGCGGGACAGGTTTTCCGGGGTGTCACTGGCGACGATCCTGCCCCTGTTGATGATCAGGACCCGGCTGCAGACCGCCTGCACCTCGGGGAGAATGTGCGAGCTGAGGATGATCGTGTGTTCCTTCCCCAGGTCCCGGATGAGATTTCTCGTCTCGATGATCTGCTGGGGATCCAGGCCGATGGTCGGCTCGTCGAGGATGAGCACCGGCGGGGTTCCGATGAGGGCCTGCGCGATGCCGACGCGCTGCTTGTAGCCCTTGGAAAGGTTCTTGATGAGCCTTCCGCGCACGTCCGCGATTTTCAGCAGCTCCATGGAGCGGTCCATGTTCTGCCTGCGGCGCGATTTCGCAACGCCCTTGATGTCGCATACGAAGGACAGGTAGTCGCCGACGGTCATGTCCACGTAGAGCGGCGGGAGCTCGGGCATGTACCCGATCTGCTTCTTCACCGCCTGCGGCTCCTCGAGTATGTCGTGGCTGTCCAGCTTGACCGAGCCCTCCGTCGCGGAAAGATACCCGGTGATGATGTTCATCGTGGTGGACTTGCCCGCGCCATTGGGACCGAGGAAGCCGAGAATCTCGCCCCGATTGACGGTGAAGTTCAGCCGGTCCACGGCAACACGCGGGCCGTATTTCTTGGTGACGTTCTCGACCTGTATCAAGACGTTCTCCTTTCTCTCAGGCGAATCGGCGGTAGCGATATATTCATGTCCTTTGAATGTCACGGAATACCGCGGCCACTGCACCCAGTGGCATTCGTGACGCTTAATCGCAATATATCAAA
Source organism: uncultured Spirochaetota bacterium (assembly GCA_963734545.1). GTDB lineage: Bacteria > Spirochaetota > Spirochaetia > SZUA-6 > Fen-1364 > Fen-1364. The sequence goes on from CAVTHO010000007.1 coordinate 1,020,805, forward strand.
AACGACGGCCTTTGGACACACCCCGGCCGCGGTATTCCGCGGCATTTCCTCCCCGGCCACGAATGTCGCGGAGTACCGTGACCGGTGTATTCAGTGGCATTTCCTCCCCGGCCGCTTCAGGGTGCGAATTTCAGCAATTCTTTCAGCGAGCGAATGACGTAGTCCGGCGCGGCAAGGGTCTCCGGCCAGGCCGCCCCCGAGGGAGCGTACCAGCAGGCGTCGATTCCGGCAGCCCGCGCACCCTGCACATCGGCCGCCGGCGTGTCACCGACGCACAGCAGGTCCAAAGGCGGCAGCCGCAGCGCGGCGCAGGCCGCGTGGAAGAAGCGCGGGTCCGGTTTCGCCACGCCCAGCTCTTCGGAAATCAGGACAGCGGAGAAGCAGCCGGCAATTCCCGAGAGAGAGAGCCTTCCGCGCTGCACCGCCGAAATTCCGTTGGTGACGAGGCAGAGATCGGCGCGGCGAGAGAGGGCGCGCACCACCGAGCGCGCGTGGGGGAGAAAGTAGGCCTTTTTCGACAGCCGGGTGAGGTATCCATCGGAAAGCTCCGAGGGATCGCCTTCCAGGTCCAGGTCTTTCAACAGGTCTTCGAAACGGCCGACCTTGAGATACGCAAGGGTGACAGCGCCCTGCTCGAATCGCTTCCAGTAGCCGGCGTTGATGCTCCTGTATGCGGCCCGGGCTGTCTCCCGCGGTACAAGGGGCGCTGCCTGCGCGAGGGTCTCATCCAGGGCCTCCCTCTCTGCCCGGTCGTAGTCGAAGAGTGTGTTGTCCGCATCCAGGAGAAAGCCGCGGTAGGTCTTCATGGCGGCCATGCGCCTTGCACCAGAATGTCACGGAGTACCGTGACCGAGGTATGCCGTGCAGTTTCGTGGCATTTCATAGGGTCAGCCATGATGCCGCGAAAGCGGACGCCTCTCAAGAGGGCATTGGATCGAGTGAATGCCACTGAGCACAGCAGCCGCGGGGGCTTGACTTTTTCTTCAATAAACGTAAATTTTGCAGGCTTCTCTGTTCCTTCTCCAAGGAAAACTGCAGAGGCTCACGGACAGACTCACGAAAGGAGGTCGGACTCATATGGCTGAGGTTTTGAGCAAGAATGCAAGGGTGGGAATCGTCACGCAGAAGTTCTTCTGCACCTGCGGCGGCGAGGTGAAAATGAAGCTCGTCTTTACAAAAGGCAAGATGCGCAACACGGCCGAGTGCGAAAAGTGCCATCGCCAGGAGCGCAAGCCCAGCGATTTCAAGGCCTGAACCGGCCGCGATATCACCCATCCGCACGGGCATATGCCGCCTGGATGGGTTTTTTATTGCCCGATCGGCCAGGCGCTATCCACGGCGCAGCGTGACGGCCTCCGCCTCCCTCCACACCTTCACCTGTGCCTCGATCTCTGCTCGTATCCTGACAAGCAGCTCGCTGATTTCCCTCTTTCCCTTCGGCGCGGGGTAGAGCGTGAGGGGCTTCACCCTGTAGTGCGCGCCCCTCAGGTTCCTGAGGAGCTGTCGGAGAGTGGACAGGCGGTGCCCGCCGTCCAGGGCCACGGAGAGCACGGGGAGGGAAGCCTGCTCCAGGATGATTCTCACCGCGCCGGTGTAAAACTCGTTCACACGTCCCGTCCGCGAGCGCGTGCCTTCTGGAAACACGACGGGGCATATTCCCTGCTGCGTCAGGCCCGCGAACCTTCGCAGCTCCTTGTTGCCCGCGCGGTAGTCGCCGGTCCGGGAAATGAGCGCGTGCAGTCCCCACCGCAGAGAGGTGGAAGCGTAGGGAATTCCGCGGCTCAAGGACTTCTTGGCCACGTACCGCAGGGCGTTGCGGGGAAATGTTGCCGCCATGGCCGGGATGTCCGCCAGGGTCTGATGATTGGAGACGATCAGGACCACGCGGGGCAGGGTGCCTTTGAATTTCTCGAAATCGGTGTGCAGTCCGCAAAAGAGGTGCATGAGAAAGAAAAGCTTTCTCGAGATCACCGGCTGGAAGCTGCTGATCCACCGCATGACGGAATCCGGTTTGAATGCCGCCACCAGGCGCAGAACCAGCTCGCCGCGGACAAAGATCAGGGCCGCGCAGAGGATGAGCAGCGCTGCGCCCATGCCTACTTCCGCCGCGCGGCGGCGATTTTCGCGGCAAGGGCGCGGATGAAACAGGGGTCCGTGCCGCAGCACCCGCCGATCACGTCCACCCCCGCCTCGAGGAGCGCCGGTGCATATGACGCATACTGCTCGGCCGTGAGCGGGTAGGCGACCTTGCCCGCGACGATCTGCGGGATGCCCGCGTTCGCCTTGACCCAGACCGGGAGGGTGGTCAGCTTGCGGAGAAGGGGCGCGAGCGGCACATAGTCCTCGATGCCTGAACCGCAGTTTGCGCCGATGAGCGAGGCACCTGCCTCCGTGGCTTTCCTGACACAATCCTCCGGCGGGTTGCCCATCATGGTCCTGTATCCCTTGGAGGTCCTGTTGTAGGTCATGCTGGCCACAACAGGAAGGCCGGTCGTCTCCACTGCGGCGCGGACCGCAACGGCCATTTCGTCCACGTCGGTCATGGATTCCACGACGATCCAGTCGACGCCGGCGCTGCCGAGGGCTTCAGCCTGCTCCGCGAACACGCCGTACAGCTCTTCCGCGGTCACTTCCCCGAGGGCGATGAATCGGGCGCTGGGGCCGATGTCCCCCGCTACAAGCGCCGCGCCTCCGACAACTTCCCGCGCCAGGGCTGCCGCCGCGGTATTGATTTCACGCACGCGCGCCGAGAGCCCGTGGGGCTCCAGGCGGAAGCGGTTGGCGCCGAAGGAGTTGGTGAGCACGATGTCCGCGCCCGCCTCGAGGTATTCACGGGTGATTTCGCGCACGATCTCGGGATGATCGAGGTTCCACCCGTCCGGAGGCGAACCCTGCATCAGCCCCCGCTTGAAAAACTCCGTTCCCCATGCCCCGTCAGCCAGGAGCACGGCGCCTTTTTCCCACGTTTTCCCAAGAATCTGCATGATGCGGGCGATAGTATCCTTTCCCCGCGCTTGTGAAAAGGATGAGATTCCATTAGGCTGGCCGTCGCATGGGAGCCTTCCTGCTGGTTTTTGCCGTGTTCAGCGCCATCATACTCGTGTTTCACCTCGCCCTTACGGCGGGCCTGCTCATCGATTTCCGCCGCGAACGGCGCGTGCACAGGCAAGCGGCGTCGCCCGCTGGCGGCGGGACGCTTGTCCGTCCCCGCGCCGAGGTGGTGGTAGCCGTACGGGACGAGGAAGGCACGCTCCCGCGGCTCCTGGATTCGCTGCGCGCGCAGACACTCGATGGCTGCCTCTTCCTGTTCGTTGATGACAGGTCCACCGATGGAACGGCGCGTCTCCTGGATGATTTCTGCGCCGTCGTGGGCCCCCGCGCGCGGGTCATCCACAATCGCGCCGAGCCGGTGGCCCTGACCGGGAAACAGGCCGCGCTCGATCTTGCGTTCGCGGAGGCGAGAGGGGATGTGCTTCTCTTCACGGACGGGGATTGCCGTCTGCCTCCGGAGTGGGCGGAAGAAATGCTGCTCCATTTCCTGGATGACCGGGTCGGGGTGGTCCTGGGGAGAATCGAGCTGGCCGAGGGAGCCTCTTTCCTGGGCCGGTTTCAGGCATTCGAGCAGCCCCTGCTCAACCAGTACAACTTCGGTTCAGTGGGGATAGGCATCCCGACCGGATGCTTCGGCAACAACATGGGCGTCCGGGCAGCCGCCGTGAAACAGGCGGGAGGGTTTCGGGCCCTCGGCTACTCCGTCACCGAGGATGCCATGCTTCTCGACGCCTTGTGCCGCCGCAATGGGTGGGAAGTGAAGACCTGCACGTCGATCCGGAGCGCCGCAACCACGATCCCCAAGACGAGCTGGAGGGAGTACTTCAACCAGCACATCCGCTGGAATGCCGGCGCCCTTTTCTCATCAGACCTGGTGACACGCGCGTCCTACATCTTCGTGGTGGTCATCTACCTGGTCGGAAGCCTCCTGGTGCTTCCCCTGGGATTCCTGGACTGGCGCGTGCCCGTCCTTTCCCTGAACTCGTTTCTGAGCATTGGTCTTCTGGCTTTTGCCGGAGGATTCTATGAGGGCAAACGGAAGGGGCGCTATTTCCTTCGTTTTCTGCCCTACCTCTTCTTTTTCGGGTTCTTCTACAGCTTCATCACCGTGCGGACGCTCGCGCAGAGATCCTTTGTCTGGAAAGGTGTGCCGCTTCGCGCCGTGATCAGCCCGGGGAGAACTCCTTCTCCACCGAAAGCCAGGAAGCCTTCAGCGGTGATCATCGGGGCGGCGAGCGGCGCCTTGAGCCACTCCTCCTGCACGTAGCCCCAGGCGGCGAGCAGCGCGCGGACGCGCGGGTTCTCGTTGCCGCGCAGGTGATCGATCTGATCCTCCACCAGGATTGCGCCCTGGTATCCGCCCTCCGCGCGCAGCCTTTCCGTTGCGGCGAGCTTCGGCTCTCCATCGCTGGAAAGATCAGCTCCTGCGGCATCTCGATGTGGTTGGCGGCGAGGATCTCGATGATGAATTGCGGCTTCTTGGTCGACAGGACGAAGAACGGCGCCTCGCGCCCCCAGCGCGCGAAACGCCCTCGTCATGTGGGGGTAGACCCTGTTCATCGCGAACCAGGAATCCCTGTCCCGCGCGAGCATTTCCGACCGTTCCTGATAGAAAAGCTCCCGGAATACCGCCCGCTTTTCGGCCCCTGCCCGCCCCGGGACAGCTCGTCGAACTTCGCCTGGTCCTGCCGGGGAGACGGCGGCGAGGGCCTCCTGGATGATGAGGAAGTCCTCGCCGGATCGTATCAAAGGACGCAGGCGCGCGAAATCCCGGCGTGCCTCGGCGTGGCATCGGCGGCGTCCTTCCTGAACAGCGCGTGGTACGCGGCCCAGGAAACGGCGAAGCACTCGTCGATGGAGTCGCAGATCACACCGTCGAAATCCAGGACGAGCAGAGAGGGGAAGTCCGTCCCGGTGAGTGTACCTCAGGCTGACCTTTCGATATAGTTGCCGCGTGGAAATTTACTACTTCCAGGAGTTCATCGCCCGGTTCGACGGGGCGGGCAACCTTGCCTGCGGCTGCGGCCGGACCCACCATGTCGGCACCCGCGCGGTGCTCGCGGTCGCCCGGAGCCCTCAAGGACTTCGCCGCCATGCTCGCGAAGGAGCTCAGCGGCAGCCCACGGCTGTGGGTGCTGAGCGACGAGAACACCG
>CAVTHO010000008.1:0-876642 GCA_963734545.1 uncultured Spirochaetota bacterium
CGCTTGTAAGCTGATGACGTGTAAATCCCCTCGTGGATGCTGCTGCCTACCGCCGCTGCCTCCGTAAGGAGTCTCCTGCGTGAGATTGCCAGCTCCACGAGGGCCCTTTCGTGCACGTAAAACACATGCCCGCTCCTCATCGGGAGTGGTTGCTGTTTACAAGGATGCATGATCGGGAGAGAGGAGGAAGCTGCATGCGGTACAAGGCCATCGGCATCGACCCCGACAGCCAGGGGGCCATATGCACCCTGGTTGACGCGGCGCTCCCCAAGGTCGCTGTCAAAGAGTTCCTGATTTCAGGCGACGGCCTCAGCCAGCTTGTGCAATGGGTAAGGCGACAGCCGGACGCCCTGATTGCTCTCGAAGGGCGCAACGGTCAGAGCAAGCCCATCGAGCGTGCCCTGCAGAGCGCCGGCGTGGTCTTTTACTCGTTTACCGCGTATGAGGTCTCCAAGTTCCGTAGCGCTGTACTGGGGCAAAACAAGAACAACGAGAAGGACGCAGAGGCCGTTGCACGCTACGCTCTGGCCTTGGAGACGCAGAATCGACTGGAACGCTCGCGGCGCGTTTGGTTTGTCGACGAAGACCTGCAGACCATTACACGGCTCTATTCCCAGAAGCGCCAAGAAGCGACCCGCGAGACGAATCGGCTGTGGAAGGCCCTGCGCAAGGCCTCGGGGGATGTCTATCTTGCATTCCGCGGGTCGCACCCCGATTTCCCGTTCACCCAAAGCTTGCTCAAGTTGAAAGGTGTGGTGCAGTTGCTGGCGGCCAGCCCAGACATCAGCTCTTGGCATCTTCTTGCACCGCAAGAGCTTCTGCAGCTCGCCGGAGGCTCCCATCGTGGACGCAAGCCACTGCTGGAAGCCCTGCAACTTCTCTCTGGTCGTCTCCAGCCGTTTTCATCAACGACCGTGCTGTTAATTCAGTCCTCGGCGGCCGTCCTCCGTGTGCTCTTTGACACCCTCGAGAAACTCGAAAGACAATTGGGGGAGCAGACCAAACACAACAACGCGGTCCGGTGGCTTTGTGGGCATCCAGGCATGGGTGTGCTCACGGCCGCAACCATGATCGCAGAGATCGTCGACGTCCGCCGCTTCCCAACCAACAATCATCTCGCCAGCTACGCCGGCTTAGCGCGTCATGAGTACAAGACCGGCCGATCCGGCACCGAGATCGCTACCTCCGTGCACAACCATCGATTGAAGAACGCCTTTTTCGCGGCAGCCAGGAACACAACCCTGCATGCACCTGACTCACACCTGGCAGCGTACTACCGGTCCCTAATGAAGCGGGGAATGTCCAACACTGAAGCTTACAAGAGAATCGGCCGCGCTCTGGCCCGCAGGTTCTACCGAGGGCTCACGGCGCTGAACGAACAGCCCGCACCCTCATCTGAAGAGACGGAAGGCGCCATGGCAACCGGATCTGACCGGGAGGCAAATGAAGCCCCAAGCGACACGGCGCCCTCCGGCGTCCATTATACCCCAACGCCCCTGGAAAGCAGCAACCCGCATCCGGTAGCGGCCAAGCGCTGTGCCCGAGCAACTCACGCCGCGACGGACCCGAAGGCAAGGAGGGTACGCGTTTCTCCTTGACACCGCTAAAACAATCTCACGCTCTCGTTGCCGTAGCAACACGAACTGGTGGCCATGCAGACGTGCGCCTCTCCACTGACGAGATACTGCGACTCACTCGGGCCGACTGATGGCACCGCGTCTGACGGGTTCCCTGAGCGCCCGTATCTGCCAACCAACTTGCGACAAAGTCCGAATCCAACGATTGGAAAACTTGAGCCCACCCTGAAGAACATCGCTCGGGAGCTTGTCGTGAACGTTTGAAAGAACGTCTCAATAGACTGGACCGTGCGGGAGAACGTCAGGGCGCAGTTAAGGGTCAGGTGAAACGAATCCTCCGCAAGTACGGCCACCCGCCCGACAAGCAGGAGAAGGCAACTGAAACCGTTCTGGAACAGGCTGCCGTTCAGTCGGAGGAATTGGCGGTCGCGTGATCGGCGTTCTCTTGGGAGTAGCCGCGGGGCAACTCGCTGAGCTGGCCAGTCGCGCCGTGTGTGTGGGTATTTGCTGAATACTTGACATTTTCCGTCGATAGAGAAGATTTCTACTTGTACCGCGCTGGTGAAAGGAGAAACACCGTGACAAGAGTTCTCCTGGCAGGAGAAAGTTGGATCACCCACTCGGTCCACATCAAGGGATTCGACAGCTTCACGACGGACGAGTACGTCGAGGGAGCCGAAAGGCTGATCGAGTCGCTGCGCACGGCGGGAAACGAGGTCACGTTCCTTCCCAACCATGTGGCGCCGGCCCGGTTCCCATCGAGCATGGAAGAGCTCGAACGCTATGACGTGGTATTTCTCAGCGACATCGGGGCCAACTCCCTGCTGATCCATCCGGAAACCTTCACGCGCTCGGTGTCCAAACAGAATCGGATCAGCCTCCTCGTGCAGTACGTCCACGGCGGAGGCGGCCTCGCCATGATCGGAGGATACCTCTCCTTCTCCGGCATCGAAGGAAAGGCCGGGTATCCCCGCACGGATCTGGCCACCGTGCTGCCGGTCGTCATGACGGAGGGTGACGATCGCCGGGAAGTCCCGGAGGGCGCCTCGGTGGAGATCGTCGAGCCGGGTCATCCCCTTGTGAAAGGCATGCCGACATCGTGGCCGCAGTTTCTTGGATACAACCGGCTGCGCGCGCGGGAGGGTGCCACCGTTGTCGCGCGCCGCGGTGAGGACGTCTTTCTGGCCGCGGGCGTGTACGGGAGGGGCCGCTCGGTCGCCTTTGCCTCTGATTGCGGTCCGCACTGGTGTCCCCCCCTGTTCGTGGAGTGGGAGCACTACGCTACTCTGTGGAGGAATATCGCGGGGTGGCTGTCACAGCCCCTGGGCTGACTCTGGCACAATAAAAAAGCCTGGCAACGACCTACTCTCCCACCCGTAGCGCGGCAGCTCGGTCGCTCCTGGCGACATTTGGTTTGCGGAGCAAACCGCGAGAGCGGTCAAGCGGCAGTACCATCGGCGCGGCAGGGCTTAACTTCCGTGTTCGGGATGGGAACGGGTGGTTCCCCTGCGCCATAGTTACCAGGCAATAATACACACTAGGGAGGACGTGCTCTCGGCGTTTCGGCGCTTGCGCGCCTCCAACGCCTGCCGCACGAATGTCACCGGGTACGGTGACAGAGGTGAACGAATCGGTCCGTGCAGCCTTGCGGCCGCGCGTCTATGTTTGGGCTTGCGCCCTTTGAGATCGATGAAAAATATGGTCAAGCCTCACGGTAAATTAGTACGGAGTACCGTTCGAAGGTCTTGGAGCAGGCTTCGCCTGCTTGACAACCTTCGTACTGGTCAGCTCAGTGCGTTGCCGCACGTATACTTCCAGCCTATCGACCTGGTTATCTCCCAGGTACCTTCAGGGGGATTGAATCCCCAGGGTTGCCTCATCTTGAGGTGGGTTTCCCACAAATGGTCTCTGCGGACGAAGCCCGCTCCTGCCATTTGAGCGGTACTCCGCACGCAAGATGCTTTCAGCGGTTATCCCTTCCGAACTTGGCTACCCAGCGCCTACCCTTGGCAGAGAATGCCACGGAGTACCGTGGCCGCGATAACTGGCACACCAGAGGTTCGTCCATTCCGGTCCTCTCGTACTAGGAACAGCTCCTCTCAAGCAACCAACGCCCATGGCAGATAGGGACCGAACTGTCTCGCGACGTTCTGAACCCAGCTCACGTACCGCTTTAATTGGCGAACAGCCAAACCCTTGGGACCTGCTCCAGCCCCAGGATGCGATGAGCCGACATCGAGGTGCCAAACCTTGCCGTCGATGTGAACTCTTGGGCAAGATCAGCCTGTTATCCCCGGAGTACCTTTTTCCGTTAAGTGAGGCTCATCCACTCACCACCGCCAGATCACTAAGACCTCTTTCGCGCCTGCTCGACATGTACGTCTCACAGTCAGGCTCCCTTATGCCCGGGGGTGAGTGAAGAGAAAGACTTGGGCGTGCCCCGCCCGAGGGAACTCCCCGGAGCGCGCGAGCGCCGTCTCCGTGACCGCCCTCGGGCGGGTCGCGTGCTGCGGGGGTTCCGTCCTCGCTCCGCTCGGACCGCTTCGCGCCCCTCCGCCCGCTTGTAAGCTGATGACGTGTAGAATCCCCTCGTGGATGCTGCTGCCTACCGCCCGCTGCCTCCGTAAGGAGTCTCCTGCGTGAGATTGCCAGCTCCACGAGGGCCCTTTCGTGCACGTAAAACACATGCCCGCTCCTCATCGGGAGTGGTTGCTCTTTACAAGGATGCATGATCGGGAGAGAGGAGGAAGCTGCATGCGGTACAAGGCCATCGGCATCGATCCCGACAGCCAGGGGGCCATATGCACCTTGGTAGACACGGCGCTCCCCAAGGTCGCTGTCAAAGAGTTCCTGATTTCAGGCGACGGCCTCAGCCAGCTTGTGCAATGGGTAAGGCAACAGCCGGACGCCGTGATTGCTCTCGAAGGGCGCAACGGTCAGAGCAAGCCCTTCGAGCGTGCCCTGCAGAGCGCCGGCGTGGTCTTTTACTCGTTTACCGCGTACGAGGTCTCCAAGTTCCGTAGCGCTGTACTGGGGCAAAACAAGAACAACGAGAAGGACGCAGAGGCGGTTGCACGCTACGCTCTGGCCTTGGAGACGCAGAATCGACTGGAACGCTCGCGACGCGTGTGGTTCGTCGACGAAGACCTGCAGACCATTACACGGCTCTATTCCCAGAAGCGCCAAGAAGCGACCCGCGAGACGAATCGGCTGTGGAAGGCCCTGCGCAAGGCCTCGGGGGATCTCTATCTTGCGTTCCGCGGGTCGCACCCCGATTTCCCGTTCACCCAAAGCTTGCTCAAGTTGAAAGGTGTGGTGCAGTTGCTGGCGGCCAGCCCAGACGTCAGCTCTTGGCATCTTCTTGCACCGCAAGAGCTTCTGCAGCTCGCCGGAGGCTCCCATCGAGGACGCAAGCCACTGCTGGAAGCCCTGCAACTTCTCTCTGGTCGTCTCCAGTCGTTTTCATCAACGACCGTGCTGTTGATTCAGTCCTCGGCGGCCGTCCTCCGTGTGCTCTTTGACACCCTCGAGAAACTGGAAAGACAATTGGGGGAGCAGACCAAACACAACAACGCGGTCCGGTGGCTTTGCGGGCATCCAGGCATCGGTGTGCTCACGGCCGCAACCATGATCGCAGAGATCGTCGACGTCCGTCGTTTCCCAACCAACAATCATCTCGCCAGCTACGCCGGCCTAGCGCGTCATGAGTACAAGACCGGCCGATCCGGCACCGAGATCGCTACCTCCGTGCACAACCATCGACTGAAGAACGCCTTTTTCGCGGCAGCCAGGAACACCACCCTGCACACCTGACTCACACCTGGCGGCGTACTACCGGTCCCTGATGAAGCGGGGCATGTCGAACACTGAAGCTTACAAGAGAATCGGCCGCGCTCTGGCCCGCAGGTTCTACCGAGGGCTCACGGCGCTGAGCGAGCAGCCCGCACCCTCATCTGAAGAGACGGAAGGCGTCACGGCAACCGGATCTGACCGGGAGGCAAATGAAGCCCCAAGCGACATGACGCCCTCCGACGCCCATTATACCCCAACGCCCCTGGAAAGCAGCAACCCGCATCCGGTAGCGGCCAAGCGCTGTGCCCGAGCAACTCACGCCGCGACGGACCCGAAGGCAAGGAGGGTACGCGTTTCTCCTTGACACCGCTAAAACAATCTCACGCGTTTGCGGTCGGCCGCTGCACTGGGTCACCGTGAGTCCGTGGTTTGACCCGGGAGCCTGGAAAAGCGTGATGGCGCCGGCTGTTGTTCTCTAAGGATGTGCAGGCCGTTGCGGTCTCTGCCGCCAGAAGTCAGACCAACTACGTCCAGCGAGGAGTCAATACTCTCCAACAAGTGTTTCGGGATCACTTCGCCCGCTTCGCCGCCGAGTACGATTCACGCTACGCGAAAGACCTCGGCAACTTCCGCATCGAGCGTATCTCCCGCGTGGCGACCCGCTTCCTCACCTGCGGCGACTACCCCTTGAGCGGCAGCGGTGTGTACTCACACCGCGAGAGCTGCCAGGGCGTGGCCCGCATCCGATTTGTGAACCCTGAATGCCGCCACGAGTACTTCCGCCCCTTCTCTTGCAAAGGCTTCTTCCTCTGCCCATCGTGCAGCCAGAAACGAACCCTCCTGTTCGCCGAGCACCTCGACGAGAACCTGTTGTTTGCCCTGCCCCATCGACAGTTCGTCTTCACGCTGCCCAGGCTCTGAGGGTCTTCCTCCGCCATGATCAGCGCCTGTTCGCCAAGCTCTCGAGACTCATTTTCTCGCTGATCGCCGAGTTCTATTCCGCCGCAGCTGGCAAGCCCATCTCCACCGCCGCCGCCGTGGCCTATCAGCCCTTCGGGGACTCGCTTCGGTTCAACCCGCACTTCCACGCCCTCATCCTTGAGGGTGGATTCGACTCCACCGGGCAGTTCAAGAGGCCGATGGTGCGCCGTCCTTCCGAGCTGCGCACGATCCTGCGCCACCTCATCAAGATAGGCAGGGCACCGCCGGGACTCGATCCCAGCTCCCTGAACTGAGACCCTGCCCAATGCTCTGCCCCGCCACTGCTGGGACCATGCCCCCCCGACAAGAGGAGCTATCTACGTGGTACGGACCCTGCCGGGCTCAACTCGTCAACAGGACCTGCCGCGGCTCAAAGCACCTCGCCGGGCCCCTCGATCGCGCCCTCTGGGGACCCGCGGGGTCCGGCGCCGGCGCGCCTACCCTGCCGGCGCACGGTCGACAGGAATCGATTTGTCTATCATTCATTTATAAGCAGGAACGACCGTCGGACTTATCGGCCCCGTCTCTCCCCGATCCCAGGAAAACCAAAGGATGCGATTATCAACGGGGCAACTCCAGACCGCATATCCACGGCACGGTTTTCCGCTTTGCTAGTGACAGCAGCAACCTTTTCCTTTGAAGGTGAGCCAATCCAAGCTGTTTCCGTCTATGGTATCTGATGCCTGCCCAAGGTCCAGGATAAAGCGCTTCAGCCATGGATTCTGCATGGCAACGGCTGCGTCGATGCCGCCGTCACTGCCCCCATCGCTGCCGCCTTGCTGCACCTCGTCCCTGCCGAGGCCGCCGTTCAGGCGGTCGTAATCGCTTCCGCCGTACAGCTTGTCATTTCCGGCACCGCCGAGAAGCGTATCCCGGCCGGAGCCGCCGTAGAGCGTGTCGTCACCGTCCCCACCGTCCAGAGTGTCCTCCCCCTGCTGGCCAAAGAGGATATCGATGCCGTCACCGCCCAGGATCACGTCATCGCCGTTTCTCCCGTCACAGTCTCTGCCGCCCCAGCCCTTGTCCGGCCGTGCTTCATAACGTACCTCACTGTCTCCGGCTGCGAACACAGGGGTCACCACGGCATTGTCGCCAAAGACCACATCATTGCCGCTGCCGGCATCGATGACATCGCTGCCGTTCAGAATGCTGTGATCGCAATCGCAGTCGCGGCCACCTTCGCTCCCCCACCAGTCACAACCGCCGCAGCTGTTGCCGTGGCAGTCGTGTTCACAGTGGTTTTCAGCGAACGGGTCCCTCGTGAGATCATCCGCATCTTTCATGAGAAGATCGGTTGCCTGGTTCAGATCCCTGGCGTCGTGTTTTGTCATGGGACCTTCAAGGATACCGGGTTGTACCACCACGCCACTATCGCCGATGACCAGATCATTGCCGGCACCGCCTCCAAGGATGTCGTTCCCCACAGCGTAGTCATAGCCGGCACGGAAGCGAATCAGGTACTGATCTCTCTGCGTCGGAGAACACTTGTCGAAGTCGCCGTGGTCATAACGGATGTGGTCCTTGAGGAGCCCGTCTCGATGCCAGTCCTCATGGTCCAGCGCTTTCTTGACATCCCAGAGCTCGTTTCTGCCAACGTCAAGCGGATTGCCTGCCTCGTGCATGAGGGTCTCTGAGGCTGCCACCGGCGTTATCATCAAGGCGTTGTCGCCAACGATGAGGTCGTCTCCGGCATCCCCATATATGATGTCCGTCTGCAAGACCAGATCCCTCAGACCAAGATCGATCACATCCCATTCCTTGGGCGCCGTTTTCCTGGGGTTGTGGGCAATGGCATCGTCGACGAGAGAGTCGAGCACCTGGAGATGGGCCGCTTTCGCCAGGAAGTCGAAGTCCGTGGCCATCCATTCCACATCGCGGACAAAGTCAAAGAGCTCGAGGGCATCAGTCTTCAGATCCCCTTCCCGCCCAAGGCCCTGGCGGACCGTGGCCGGTGCGATCAGGGTCCCGTTATCGCCGATGAGGGTGTCGTTGCCGGTCCCGCCAATGATGGTGTCGTTCCCCACTTCAATCAGCGTGGGCGGGTCAACACCCAGGAGGGTGTTCTCAAAGACGTCAAAGTCTACGGCTATCTGCCGCAGGTGCCGGAGCATATCCGCCAGCTGCAGGCTCACGTCCTCACGCGCGTCGTCAATGCACGACACGCCCGTGTGCATGGGTGCAGAGAAGCTCGCATTATCCCCGAAGATGAGGTCATCGCCGCTGCCGCCGTCGATGGTCTCATTGCCTTGGAGTACGTCCGTGTGGTGCACCACATCGGGTACGATCGTAATGTAGGGTACAACGGAGGCGCCATCGGTTCTCGCAAGCGCGCTGTTCTCAGCCAACGCCTGGAACTCCGGCACCACATCCGAGACAAACTCGATCGTCGGGTAAAAATCGGTCAGCTCATCCGGCAGCAGGTTCACCGGTGCGGTGATTACCGTGCCTCCCTGCGGCAGGGAAACAGGAACATCAGCTCCTTGGGCAATCCCAATCAGCCGGATTCCGTTATAGATCTGCGGGATCGTGGTCTCGAAGGGCACCAGGTTGATGGCGCCATCGCCGAAGATGAGGTCCGCACCATCGCCGCCGGAGAGCGTATCACTTCCCCGCTGTCCGAAGATCACATCTTCCCCGTCCCCGCCGTCTATGGTGTCATTGTTGGCATCCACGAGGTCGATGAGATAGAGATCGGTATCCCAGGCACCGTTGTCGGAGTTCAGATACTTGCCGCCGTCCGCGGCAAAGGCACCGGTCAATACCAGCAGATCCGAACCGAATATCTTCTCTGCCAGCTCGGGATCGGCGCTGCGCAGCGGGGTGGTATCCATATCAATAACGCCGGTGATATATCCCACCTCTTCCAGGAACACATCCCTGTGCCACGCCCCGTTTGTATTGAGCCGTGGGGTTCCGTCCTCGTTGTAGTCCCGTACGATCGTGCCCACATCGCCAAGGATGATGTCACCGCCTGCACCGCCTGTGATCGTGTCATCACCGAGCTCACCGTATATCTCATCCTCTCCGGCGCCGCCGTCAATGGTGTCGTCACCTCTTTGCCCGTGGATGATGTCATCGCCGGGGCCACCGCACAGGGTGTCATCACCATGAATGAGGTCGATGTCATCAAAACGGCTCACATCCCGGATTACATCGGCAAAGGGCCCGGGATAGCGCTCCCAGGTGAAATCCTCGCCGGGGATCAGGTGCCTGAGGATCGTGCCGTTGTCGCCCAAGATGACATCGGCATCGTCACCGCCGTCCATGAAGTCATTACCGTCAACGCCAAGAAGCACGTTGTGCCCGCCGGTCATATCGTCTTCACCGGCATCTCCGTAGAGAGTGTCATCGCCCTGCTGGCCGAGGATGAAGTCATCGCCGGCGTCTCCGTGGATGGTGTCGTTGCCGGCGCCGTCATTGTCTGCGGCAAAGATGGAGACAACGTTTTGATCTGCCGGCAACGAGGAATCATACAACCCGTGGTCTCCGAGAAGAATGTCGTGGCCTCCACCGCCGTGAATCTCATCACCGGCCGTGCCGCCGAAAATGATGTCGAAGTCTTCTCCGCCGAAAATCGTATCGGACCCGCCGATCGTGGGATCCGTGCTGCGGGCAGTATCCAGGGTCGCGGGATCGCCGTCTCTGTCGAACCGGACAACGCCGTTGTCGCCCAGGATGACGTCGCTACCGGCGCCTCCCTCGATGGTGTCGTCTGCAGCCCCGCCCAGGACGATGTCACTGCCGTTGTTGCCATAGATGCTGTCCGCACCGCCGACCTCCGCATCGCGGGTCGTGACAAGCGCCCGCTCTCTCACCACCCCATCGGTCTGGCGGATCGGCACGTCCGTTGGCAGCTCGAGTCCGGCACCCGGCACTGTCCTCTCGTCCAGACCGATTCCAAGGCGGCTCTTCAGGTTGCCCTGTTCATCCCGGTAATCCACCCTCCCTCGATCGCCAAGAATGACGTCGTTGCCCTGGCCGCCGTGAATCGTGTCGCTGCCTTCTCCGCCGAATATGACCAGCGGCAGGGTCGATGCAGCGGCGTCTACGAAGTCGTCCCCGCCCTCGGTGTTCAAGGCGAAGAAGCCGTCCACGCCAACGTCCAGGGAAACGGCCACCGAGTCGTCTCCGGCGCCGGTGTTCACCATGGTCATGGTCGGGAACCCGTCGTCCCTCTTCATGGCACCTTCGATGGAAACCTGGTCGCCTCCCGAGCCGAGGAAGATCTCCAGTTGTTCCATGGTGCCGTACCTGATCCCGCCGGACATCCCGAGACCTGTGATGGCATCCTCCGTGAGCGTACCGGTGTTCTGCCCCGTATCCCCACTGTCATCCACGTTCAGGATGTCGTTGCCTTCCTGGCCGTTCAGCGTAAGCAGAGCGTAGACGCCGTTGAGGGTCCCGCCCATGGCGGGCGCCAGGCTCCCGACATTGATGGTGTCGTCTCCGGCACCGGTATTCAGGGCCATGGCGGCGCTTGTTCCCCGGATGTTGATGGTGTTGCCGCCGGAGCCAAGGCCGATGTTCAGGTGCTCCAGCGCCTCGTAGGTGATCCCGTCGCTCATACCGAGGCCGATCACGGCGTTCTCGCTCAGCGTGAGAGTGTGTGCCCCCGTATCGCCGCTATCGTCCACGTTCAGCGTATCCTCACCCTCTTCACCGTTGATCGTGAGCGGGGCGCCGATGGCGTTGACGGTCCCGTCGCTTCCCGGCGCATTCGAACCGACGTTGATGGTGTCATCTCCGCTGCCGGCATTGACGGTCATTGCCGCGCCAATTGTCCGGATGTTGACCGTGTCTTCATCGGTGCCCGCGTCGATCGTGACCTCTGCATCGGTCGCCCGCACGTTCACGGTGTCGCTGCCGGCCCCGGCCGCGAGCGTGGTCGTGCCGGAATGGGTACCCTCGATAGTGAAGGTGTCACCACCGGAACCCAGGCCGATGTCCAGGTGCTCCAGCGTCTCGTAGCCGATGCCTTCCGGCATTCCCAACCCGGTCAGCTCGATGGCGCTCAGGATGCCGGTACCGCCCAGCGCGTCCCCGGTGTCGTCCACGTTGAGCGTGTCCTCACCTTCATCGCCGCGCACCGTCAGGCGCGCCGCGATGCCGTTCACCGTCGCCGGCGACAGGCTGCCAACGTTGATCGTGTCGTTGCCACTGCCCGCATGAATGGTCGTTGCACCACAGATGGTCTGGATGTTGATGGTGTCTCCACCGCTATCGGTCGTCAGGCTCGTTGTCCCGGAATGCGTGCTCGCAACGGTGAACTCGATGTCGCTGCCGGTAGCCAGGACGATCCTCAACACCTCGACTCCGGTGTAGGCAATCCCGTCCGGCATCTGCAGGCCGGTGAGCTGCGTGCTCGTGAGGTTGCCGGGCTCGATCGACGGGAAGACCGTCGTGAAGGTCAGTTCGTCCTGGCCCCCGAGCGCCCCGCCGCCATCGACGGTGAGCATGCCGTTGATCGCGGACCCCTCGGCGGGCAGATCAATCGTCGTGTCGAACGGCCCGTCCGCGGACGGGGCCACGCTGATGAAGTCGGATCCGTCGCCCGCGTCGATCGTGGTAGGCCCGTTGACGGCGCCCACCTCGATGACGTCCCCCCCGGCACCGGTGCTCAGGACCGTATTGGTTCCATCGCACGTACTCTCGATCGTGAAGTGATCTCCCCACGCGCCAAGGGCGATGCGTATATCCTCCACCGAGTAGTAGGCGATTCCCGCCGCCATGCCGAGCCCGGTCAGTTGCGCCCGGGTCAGACGACCGGGGACGGCCTCCTGGTCGTCCCGGTTGTCAACGGTCAGCGCATCGGTTCCCTCACCGGCATTGACAACAAGCTCCGCGGCAATGCCACCGAGTGTGCCAGGGGTCCCCGGGGCGTTCGACGACACGTTGACCGTGTCATTTCCGGCGCCCAGATCCAGTGTCGCCGTCGCGCCGATCGAGTGCACGTTCACCGTGTCCGCGTCGTCGCCCGTGTACACTTCCAGCACGCCGCTGGTCGCATGGATGGCCACGCTGTCGCTGCCCGTCCCAGTGTCCAGCACCGTGGCGCCCGAATGGGTATCGACGATCGTGATGTCATCCGCGCCCGCGCCGCTGCTCAGGCTGAGTGACTCGAAGTTGCTGTACCCGACCGCCGTCTGGCCGAGTACCTGAACCGTTGTCGCATCGACGCTCAACGTGTCCGCACCGTCCGTGAGATTCACCTGCAGGCGGTCGGTTGTCCCGGTTCCGCCATCGACGCTGAGCGTTCCGGTGGTGATCGGATAATCCAGCGTGATGACGTCGTCCGCCGCCTCGCCGCGCAATGTGAGATTCCCGGTCACGCCGGTGCCCGTCAGCGAAAGCTGGTCCTCTCCCTCTCCACCCGCCACGGTCAGGTTTTCCACGTCGATCAGGGTCACCACCGTGTCTGAGAACTTCACATCGAGACCATCCACCGAAATGCCGTCGGCGTCCGCGGTGCCGATGACGATGACACTGTCGCCGGCCGACGACGCGCCGCCGTTGACGATGATTGTGGTGCTCGCGCCGGCCGCCAGGTTGACGGTGATCTCGTCGTCCCCGTCTCCGCTGGAGAGGGTGACGGTCGTCGGGAACCCGGAGGTCGCCGGATTGACGGTGATGGCGTCGAGACCGCCCAGGGTGCTCAGATCGATCTGACCAATGTTGAGATAGTCCGTGGTACTGCCGTTTCGGCTCACGACCAGTTCATCTATCACTACCACGTCGTCGACGTTCGTGGTGCTGAGCTCAATGCGGTTGTCCCCGGCCCCGCCGTCGATGACCCCGCTCACGACTGACGTCGAGGCCAGGATGAAGCTGTCCGCCGAAGCACCTCCGGTGAGATTCTCGAAACTGGAGAACGTGGCAGCGCCGCTGTTGATGGTGCCGGCGTCGATACCCAGATTCCATTCGTTGGTCGCGTCCTGTCCGGTCAGATCGTCGATCAGGGAGGTGCCGACCAGATTCTCAACGCCGTTCAGCCGTCCGCCGATGGCGGTGGCGCTTTCGTCCGCCAGGTCGACACTCACAGCCGAACCGCGCCCGGCATAGGTGAGCGTGTCGGCCCCCTCACCGCCGTCCAGGTCTCCTTCAATGGCAGCGGTGTCGACGGAGAAGAGGAAAGTGTCTCCGTCCGCGCCACCGGTGAGACTTTCCATACCCCGGAAGACCAGGGGGACATCGCCGTCAATGCTTCCTTGACCGGGCCCTGTGATGTGCCAGGTGTTGTCGCCGTCGGGTCCGATCAACAGGTCGATCCCGTCGCCTCCCGTCAAGTCTATCGTCTCGAGCGTGGGCAGTTTGCGTACGATGATGAAGGTGTCGTTGCCACCCAGGCCGTCAAACGTCAGGGCGGTCGCGGTGCTGATGACGTACGGATTCCCATTGATGGTCAGGATTCCACCGTTCAAAACGATCGTATCGTCGAGAGGCGTGCCGGCAGACGGTACACCGTTCGATTCCTGCACCTCGATCGTGTCGTCGAACAGAACCGTCTTGTTGCCGACAGGGAATTGACCGTTGGCCGTGCCGCTGGCGGCCGCGCTGGCGGGCAGTCTCAAGGTGTCCTCATCGCCATCGATGCCCTGCGCGGGGCCGCTGTCGCTGATGCTGACGAAGGGGCCGACGGGCTCAAGTCCCTCCTCCACCTGATAGGTGTCGGAGCCGTCATTGCCGTCGAGGACGACGCTGTCGGCGCCGGACTCGAGCACGTAGAGAGTGTCGTCGCCACCGAGTCCGCCGATGCGAACCTCCTCGATTCCCGCGTAGTGGATCTCGGGGTTCATGGTGATGGAGGTGGCGAAGACTCTGAAGATATCCGGTCCTTCGGTGCCGAATATGGTGAGTCGATCGGCGGCGCCCGCGGAGTCGGCCACAATGGCGCCCGCCACGGTCGCCAGGCATACCGTGATCTGGTCGGACCCGCCACGCCCGTCGATCACGAGCGGCCCGCTCCACGATTCGGCTTTGATGATGGTGCCGGTATCGCCGCCAAGCAGCCACGCGCTGTTGAAGTTGGCAATCCTCATCGATTCGTCTCCGGAGCTCAGACGGTCTGTCTGGAGCGTCCAGTCGACATTCGCGTCGGCGACAAGCGTGTTGGTGCCGGCGCCTGCGTCGAAGAAGAACTCGCCCTGGACCTTCACGTACTCGAGGCCTTCCGGAATCTCCTCGCCCGGTTCCAGTCCACCGAAGTCGCCGTCTTCGATGACGTTACCGACTGCCGGCGGCGCCAGCTCGCCCGAGTGGACGGTCATCGTGTCGTCGCCGGCACCGGTGGTGACGGTGAAGTTGGCCAGGCCGTAGGCCGTGAGTCCCTGGCTTCCGATCGTGAACTGATCGTCATGCGAGCCGGTTGAGATAGACACGGCAGCGATGTCGAAAAAGTTCAACGTGGCGGTTGGATTGCCGCCGAGCGTGCCGTGGAGCACATTTGCCTGGGCGCCCGCAATCAGCGTCTGCTGCAGGACAAGTTCCGTGACATTCCGCGGCGGCGACACCGAACGAACGTAAACGTATCCGGTACCGTCACTATCGATGTTTTCGCCGGTCCGCTCACCAACCTGCGGCGCGCCGAGCAGCGCGGTATTCCCGTCGATGGCAACCGAGTAACCAACATTGTCACCCGCCCGCGCCCCGTTCCCGCTTATTGCGCGTGCTTCCGGCAATCTACCCCATTGGCCGTGTGGACGTCCGTATGCGAACACCTGACCCGCATCGAACAGCGTGACACCATCGATATTCATGACGTCACGGAACGGGGCTCCGATGAGGGCGTGATCTCCGTCGAGGGTGACCGAGAAACCGAACCCGTCACCGGCGGCGGCATCACTCAGGGCGACGCGCGTGTCCTGCGCCCATCCACCGCTACCGTTCTCGAAGAAGTAGGCCGCACCGGAGTCGAGGACCCCGCCGCTGTCGGCGCCCGAGGCGCCAATCAGGATCGACGATCCGCTGATCGACACCGCCTGGCCGAAGTGGTCGCCCGGCGCGCCATCGGCGGCGAAGAGGACAACTTCGAGTGTCCAGCTTGCTCCGTTCTTGACGTAGACGGTCGCACTTCCTTTGCCCGCCGCCGCGTTCGGCGCACCGACCACGATCCGGCCCGCATCGATGGCCACATCGGTGCCGAACTCGCTGCCACTGGCGCCGGCCAGTGTCACGGGAACTTCGGACCAACCCGTCGCAGTCAGGCTGAATACATACGCTGCCTCTTTGCCCACCGAACCGACGACGATGGTGTCGACATCGATACCGACGGAGTTGCCGAACAGGCGGGAGCCGGCATGCGAGATGACAGCGGCCTGCTGCCAGACCGTGCCAAGCCGTTCGAACACGCAGGCCGCGCCGCTTCCCCTGCCAGGCGCGCCGACGACAATGGTGTCGCCGCTGATGGCCACACTGCTGCCGAAATCGTCGCCAAGCGCGATACCGTCGGACTGGAGGATCGCCTGCAAGGTCCACCCGGTGCGTGGGTCGTTCTGGAAGACAAAGGCCGCGCCGGCATTGTCGTAGTCTTTCGCTCCGAGCACCGCGGTATCGCCGTCGATGGCGATGTCGGAGCCGAGCTTGCTGCGCTCGATCGGCTCGGGAACCGTTACGGCTCCGGCGACGCTCCAGGCCGGACCGCGTTGGCGGAAGTTGTACAGGATCTCGCTGTCCTTGGTGCCGACCACGTAGTGACCTTCGCTGACGATCGAAGCGCCGACGCCAAAGTGCTTTGCCGCCGTATCGTTCGCTGTGCCCAGGGTATTAAACGGTAGCAGCGTGGGGCCGATTTGCGCGTTCGACGTAGCGTCCCTCAGGATCGCAAACCCGGCACCGCCGTTCCCTCCGGGACCGCCCATGAGCATGCGGTTGCCGGCGATCGCGATCGACCCTTGTATCCCGTAGCCCGCAGAATCGGGCGCGTTAAGGCCGACTGGAATCGACAGCGTGTAGCTCGAGATCCCAAAGTCGCCGACGATACCCGCACCCGGAAATCCTACGAACAGCTCGCCGGCACTTTGCAGGCCGAGTTCGGTCCCGAGGTCAACATCCGGAAGATTGCTCGGATATGTATAGTAGTCGGTGGTCCTCAGCGGATCGGCGCTGAAGCCGCCCGCGTACGCAGTCCATGTGTTCGTGACGGCGGCACTCAAATTATAGACCGCTACCCGTTCCCTGCCGGGCGCACCAACGACGACCAGGTTGCCGATGATGTCGACGCTGGTTCCCCAGCCGGCGTTGTCGAGACCGGAGAACGTGTTAGGCACGGTCTGCCAAGTTCGGCCTCGCGCCGCCATATTCAGTCGTCCGTTGAGGAATCCATTCGTGTATATCGTGATCTGGACCTGGTCATAATTCGGATCGAATCTTGGATTGTGGAGGTGGGGATGGCTGTTGATTTCCTGATAGACATAGTTCGAGGTGGAGCCGTCCCAATAGGTCCAGCCGTAGGTACTCGTGGAGCTCCAACGCCACGTGCTGTCGCTGTCGTAGGTCGTCCAATCGCTCCAATAGCCGAGCCACGATTCGGGCAACGCGCTATCGTCAGGCATCAGGAAGAGGTAGGGGGTCGTCCCCCACACGCCGTTGGTCCGTTTGTAGACGAACGCCGCACCGCTCGTCGTCAGCGTTACGCGGTGAGGATCCAGAGACGCCGGCTGGTTATCCGACTTGTACTGCACCGTCTGCGACGGCGCGCCGACGACGATCAAGTCACCACTCACGGCAACTGATGAGCCGAAGCTCCAGTCCTGGCCAGAAATGAGGTTCTTTCGCGACCAGTTTTCCCCGCTCGCATCCCGCTCGTAAATCGCGATCTGTCCCAGATGCGCAGTTGTGACTGACGGCGCTCCGACAACCAGCGTGCCTGCATCGGCATCGAGATCGACACCAAACTCAAAACGATTGTCCGAAAGGGAGAGCGTCTGCACGTAACGCCAGGAAAGCCCCTCGTTGACGTAGACATCGACGGTACCGATCGCCGAAGAGGTTCCCGGCGAAGCGACGAACAATGTGCGCGAACTGGCGTCGTAAGCGGTGCGTGAGCCGAAATTCGATGTTGTTGATTGTGCGGGGTCCGGCAGTATTTCCGCACGCAGTGAGGCGAGCGTGACGGCCGGCAGTTGACCGTCGGTGGTGAAGGTCAGGAACCCGCCGTTGTCGTCGCTGGTCGGTTCGTTGTGCCCCGGCAAGCCGACCATGATCCGCGTGCCGCTGATTGTCACTCCGCGGCCCAACCGATCGGCGGTCTGGTACTGGTCGATGAGCGGGTCGCCGGTTTGCGATCCGGCGCCTTCCGCGCCGGCGAAGTACAGTCGACCGCCACCGGACGATCCGCTGGACCGCACCCAGGTCGACGGGAGACCCGAGTTTCCGAGCGCGTCCAACTCGTAGAACGCATAAGCCGCGCCGGCATCCATGACGGAGGCGCTGTCGGTACCGGGGGCGCCGACGACCACGTAGTCACCGTCTCCATCCACCGACGAACCGAACAGATCGCCGGCAAAACCCTCCTGCGTGGATTCCGATTGCGGCAGTCCGTCGTCCGCGGTCAGGCGAGCGACACGGACCCAGTGACTGCCGATCTCGTCGAAGACGAAGGCACGACCTTTGTCACCGCTGTGCCATCCTTGCCATTCCAGTTCGGCGCGCCGACGACGATACGTGAAATCCCGCCATCCATCGCAATCGAAACCGAGGAACCGAAATGCTCGCCGGCGGTGGGTTCCGACGGTGTCACGTTCTCGTCCAAGGACCATCCACTCGCTCCACGCGCATAAACCGTGGCGAACCCACTGCGAATATCGAGGACCAGGCCGCCGGGGGCTCCGACGACGAGACGATTGCCCGAGATGGCCACCGATCGGCCGAAATCGTCCAAACTGTCGTTGGGCACGCTGAGCGGGGCGCCTTTGGCGATCCATGCCCCGGTCGCCGACCGCTCGAAGATGTAGGCGGAGTCGTGGGCGGCATTCATGTTGTCCGCGTCATCGCCGGGGGCACCGACAACGGCGACATTGCCGCTGATCCCGACCGATTCTCCAAACCGAGCATGCTCCAGCGTTGTCCCCGAATCCGGTGCCGGCGTGGGGGCAAACAGCTTTGTCTTCTGCGTCCAGTAGCCATCGACTTTCTCGAATATGTACACCGCCCCCGCTTCGGTGCCCCGCGAATCATCGTCCGGGGCGCCGATGATCAACCTGGTCGCGCTTTCGTCAATGGCGACAGATTTTCCGAACCCCTGGCCCCCTCCGATGCGGTCCTGGGGCAACAACTTTGCGACCTGATGCCATTCATTGTTGATCCACTCATACACCAGCACTGCTCCGCAGGACGCTCCGTCCAGTTCCGCGCCGATGATCAGCGTGTTCCCGCTCGATGCGATCGCGCCGCCGATATGCTTCGGTTCCAGGGCCTGGACGTCCACGATGTTCAGCTTGTCACCGACGATCGGCGGCGTCCACGAAACCACACCGTCGACAGTGACAACGTGGAGCACGAGGTTCTTCAGCTCCAGATCCGCGACCGCGACGGAATCGAGATCCAGAACGGCGGCTTCGTCGGAGTGAATGATGGCGAAGTCGGGCAGGCCGTGCACCACCAGCGGCTCCACGTTGGTGAACTCAAAATGGTTGCCCGCCAGCTCTATCGTGCCTGACCTCTGGGAGGTTGCGCTCGGCCGGTAGGTGCCGCCGCCGGCCACGCCGTCGCCGGCAATGCGGAGCTTGTCCCCGGTGCCCAGCGTGTTGGGTCCGCCGTTGAAGGTCAGCGAGACTGTGCCGTCGGGCACGCCTTTTTCGAAGTCGACAAACACCGTGTCATCGTCACCTTCGCCGTTGAACACGATCTGGTGGCCGGTCGCGTCGACACCATTTTCGATGACGAAGGTGTCATTGCCGTCCCCGGAGTTCACGGTGATGTCGCTCTGGTAGCTGCCGCTGACGAGTTGGACAACGTCGGCGCCGCTGCCGAGCGAGACCACCACCCCTTCGATCAGCCGCGAGCTGATGTTCAGCGGCGGGCTCTGCCGCAGCTTCAGTCCGTCGGCTTCGACGGCAATTCCGCTGGAGGGGCCCACAAACTCTATTCTCCATTCATTGCCTTCCGCAGCCTGTGTCACGCTGACGTCAACCAAACCGGTGGCCTCGATCAACTCTTCCAGGCCGCCGGCGCCGGTCGCTGCGGCGTCGAAGGGAATCCCTCGCACGTCGACCTGCCCGCCCGGCGCGCCGGTGATCCGCAGATCAAAGGTGCCGCCGGTGGCGTCTGTGGACACGGTGAACGTGGATTTTGCCGCGCCGGCGTCTTCCTGGACGTTCACCTCCCCCGCAGAGGAGATGATCACCTGCGAGTACGAGGTGCTCTGTGGGTCGTCACCGAAGATCTCGCTGAACAGCTGCACCGATTCGGGAGAGGATGTGGGGGGAACCGTCGGCGGATCGGCAGGGAACAGATCGGCGAACAACTTCTCCACAAAGGCCAGACTGAGAGGGTCGGTCGGCGCCGTGTCCTGGAAGTGAACCGTGTCGTTGCCTGCCTGGCCGTTGACCAACACGCGTATGCCGCGCGTTGTGGGAGTGGCCGGATCGGCATCGATGGCAAAGCGCTCGAGCGAAAAGCCGCCGGCTGTCTGTTCGCCGATAGTGACAGTGTCATCGCCGCCGCCGGCGTTGATTGTGAAGGTCGATGCAATACCCGCCACCGTGCTCTGCTCACGATGGGTGGCTTCGAGGTCGACGATGTCGTTGCCGCCGCCGGCATTCAGAACCACGGTTTCGATGGTCGTGTAGCGAATCTCGCCGCCGGCGCCGGTGCGCGTGACGGTGGTGAGATCAAGGCCTGGTTCCGTCGGCAGCTGTTGGTTCGTCACCCGGAAGATCTCGTTTGACGTCGTGCTTTGATCGTTGACGAACAGCGAGTCTCCCGCCTCGGGGCCGTCGCCGTCGATCCGGACAACGCCGGCGATTGCGTCCAGGGAACCCTGCGATTCGTTGCCGGGCGTCGTGCCGACGTAGATTTTGTCGAAACCGTCACCGGCTCGCACGCGCACGCTCTGATCGGCATTGACAACCGGAATATAGAACCGGTCGGCACCGCCACCGAGCCGAATCTCGACATCGTCACCCGCATCGAACGCGATCGATCCATTGATATCCAGACCGGTCACGGTATCTCCGAGGAATGTGCCGATGTGTGTTCCCAGATCCCCGGAATCATCCACAATGATCAGGTCGGTGTCGGCGTCCCCCGCAAGCATCAGGGGTCCGTCGATGTAGTCGACCCGACCGGGGAAGGTGGGATTCAGGCCGGCGCCGGTTGAACCGACGCGCAGCGTATCGCTTCCGCCGCCGCCGGAGACCTGCGTCAGGCCGTAATCGCAGGTACTGTCGACGATGAAGTCGTCGTCGCCGCCGCCGAGGAACACGTTGACCATTTCGACGGTGCTGTGGATCGAACCGTCGGTCGTGTCGCGGTTGGCGTAGTAGATCGCGGCCGGATAGACCGGCGGATCCTTGACCGAGAGGGCGGCCCCGAAGCGGTCGTTGTGCGTCGTGAAGCGATCGTTCGTCCCCATGCCCATGCCGGTGATGCTGATCGCCGTCAATTGACCGCCGGCGACCGGATCGATGCCCCTCGGTGCGTCGCCGTAGACATTCAACGTGTCGGTGCCGTCTTCACCCAGGAAAGCGACGATGCCGCTGATCCCCGCCAGCGTGCGGCCGCTCTTGCCGACATCAAGGGTGTCGTTGCCGCCGCGCCCTTGCACGTACACGACGACGTCGGAGGCTGCGCTCGTGACTTCGAATTGGTCTTCGCCGGCACCGAGCCCGATCAACACATCGACCCCATCGCTCCCGGTTGTCGGCGTCGCAAAATCGATGCTGCCCGCCATGCCGAGCCCGGTGATTGAGCCGCCATCGAGCATTCCGACCCGGGGCGCCTGGCTGCCCGCGGTGCTGACATAGAGGGCGTCGGGAACGGTGCCGGCCGCACTGCCCTTTCCGGTGTGAATCGTCAGCGTCGCGTTGATGTCCGTCAGCTCCCCACCGAGCCGGGAGAAGACGTCGCCGTCATCGGAGTACGCATTGGTGATGACGAACAGTGATTTTGCGGCGTTGCCTGATATGAAGTATCGATCCGAGCCGTCCCCTCCGTTGATGGTCATTGGACCATCCACGTACTGGATGAAGAAACGATCGTCCCCGCTGTTGCCATTGATCGTCGTCGAGACGCGGGCAGCGATCTGACCCGGGCGGCGGAGTTGAATGAAGTCGAAATTGTCGCCGCCCGAAATCGTCAGCGTCTGCGCGACAATGTCGCCGGTGATGTCGATCGTCGAACCAAAGATGTCCGGGTCAGGATCCGTCGAGTCGCCGTTGACTTCCACCGACGATCCCGCCGTGATCACCGCACCCGATTCGATGTTGACATCGTCTCCGGCGTTGATCGTCACCGAACCCGCCGCGTCGATCCGCCCGATCGGCACCGTGGTGCCGACGAGCGTCTGACCGCCGGCGCCGGGCAGGTTGAAAGCTTCGGTCGGCTCGGTGGTATCGCGGACGCCGATCCGCACATCGCCGCCGGCGGACGCGGCTGCAAGGATGATGACCGCGCCACTGACTTCCATCAGATAGATGCTTTCGTCCGCCTCGACCCACAGGCGTCCTGCCGCCGGCCGGTGATACGGATCTATTTCCAACCCCGGATCGATCAATTGGTCGACGCCGCCGCCGTGGAACTCCAGATCGTTGGTCGGGGTACCGATCCCGCCACCGGATACCTGGAGGTCAATGCGGCTCGCTTGAATGTCCGCCCGCATGAAATCGGCGGCAATCGGATCGTTATCGGGCTCGACGTCGAAAATCGATCCGCTCCTGACGGTGATGGACACATCTCCATCCTTCGCCAGCGCGCCATCCAGGTTCAGGTCGCCGCTGGTTTCGGTCAGGAAGACGCTTGTGCCGGCGCTCACCGTCACCTCGCCCGCAGCGATCCGAGAGGAATCTATTTCGAGGAAGTCGGTGACGGTGCCGATCGCTCCATTGGCAATCAACGTCACGTCTTTTCCGATGACAGAGGGTGTCATCCCGTTGTCGCCCGTCGTCGTCACATCGTAGATATTCGCCGCTTCGTCAGCGGCGCGGAGAGCCGCGTCGCCTTCGGTTGACTCGACCGTGCCGATCCGCATGTCGCCGACGGTCTCGGTCAAATCGATGCTTCCGTTGAACAACGCATCGATCTGCCCGCTGTCGCCATGATCTGTGTGGGCCGTCACATCGATGCGCGGACCGCCGACGTCGGAGTTGGCCGCATGCAGATGTATGTTCGTTCCGGTGATCTGTTCGAAGGAGTAGCGTGCGTCGGCCGCCACGGCCTGGCCGGTGTCCGTGAAAAGACGGAAATCGAGGGGAGCAGGACTGACCGTGTCGGGATCCGGAGAGAAATGCTCGAGGTAGACCAATGGATCGGCCGCGTTGACCGTTACCGTGACCCCTGTCGCGAACCCGATGGACGCCGTCTCCTGGAGCGAACTCTGGAAGAGGATGTCCACGTCGCCGCCCGTCGTCTCGACCCGGCCGGCATTGAAATGGGAGTTGCTGACATCGATGTCGCGCACGCGCCCGGTCAGATTGAGCCAGATGTCGTCCGCGGCCCGCGCGTCGAAGTCGGTGGCGCGGCGTTCGCTCGTCACGAGGTCGGCATTCAACCGAAGCGCAGCAGAGCCGATCCCCCCTGCCGAGATCAGCTCGATCATCTGCCCGCGGAGGATGTCATCGGTGCCGTCGTTGCTCACGATCGCGCCGCCCCGGTTCTCGATCCGGATGAGGCCGACCGGATTCTCCACCAGGCCGTCTATGCGAACATCGCCGGTGCCTTCGTTGAGAATGAGAATGTCGAGATCGCCTGCGGGTGCAACGTTGCCAACCTCGAACTCGAGGCTGACACTCTTGGCTCTGAAGGTGACATCCGGCAGGACAGTGCCATTTGCCAGGTTGATGTCATGGATCACCAGGTCGTTGTCCGACCGGTTGGTGATATCCACCCGCGGGAAGGTCGATCCGCTGCTTATGGTGCCGCCCGAGCCCCTGATCTCTCCGTCCGGAATGGAAGGGCCGGAAGCGATCACGTCGTCATTGACAGTGAAGGTCGCGCTGCCGCCGTCGAAGTTCACGATCGGATCCACGCTGATCGCTGCGACGACCGTGCCGGTGGACTGGCCGTTATTTACTGTGACGCCCTCCGCGATCACGATGTCCCCGCTGGCCGCGATTTCCAACTCCGGCGTGGGATCGGCGAGGAAGGTGAGGTCGCCATTCCAGGTGATCGAACGCCCGGGCAGGAAAGCGCCGGGGGTTGACCTCGTCTCGTCACCGAACACATCCACATCTGCGGTGGCGCGCCGGAAGAACTGCGTCACGTGCTGACTCGATGCGACGCCAAGGTCGCCGGCAGCGACCGTTGCGCCGGCGGCGGCGAAGACGTCATTCAGGCTGTCATAATGCGCCCGGGCTTCGGAATCGGCGTTTGCGTACAGTCCGTCCGTGTCGGCGTCGGAACGCGAACTCACATTGACGCCCGCATGCTCGGCGGTGATCGTAACCGTCTCGGCCGTGATCGCGGCGTCGGCGGCCAGATCGACCTTCACCGCGTCGTAGATGTCGATCCTTGCGGCCGCATCGGCATCGGCCACCGCGCCGCCGGATTCCGCTTCAGCAGCGGCGCTCGCTGCCATTCCTGCGACCCTCGAGCGGACAATGACCGCGTTGCCCGCCTGAAGCCGGGCGCGTGCGCCGAGGACCGTCTTTGTCACTGCGCGCAGAGTGTCATTGTCCCCGATGGTGAGGAAGGCTGTCGTGTCGGCGCTGGAGCCCAGACCCGCGGAATCCCCGACTGCGCGAGCTTTGACATTGGTCGCGCTCACCGAATCAACCGTCACGAGATTCTCCGCCCGAAGATCCGCGTCGGTACCGATGTCGACTATCGAAGCGTAGATGATGTCCGCAGTGAGGTCGGCATCGGCGAAATCGACCAGCCCGCCTCCGTCGCTGGAGGCGAGGACCGATCCGTTCACAGCGGCATACGAGCTGACGCTGATGTCATGCGCGGCGCTGAAGGTCGCCGCCCCGATCGCGACGCGGCCGGTGCTGGAAATGGTGAGATGCGATTCGGCATCGCCGATCGACACCAGGCCGCCGCCGCTGTTGGCGGAAGACGCGGAGGCATTGCCGAAGGCCGCGGCATCGACAGTGATGTCGTTGCCATCCAGCGAGGCGCCGTCGCCGATGATAGTCGTGACCGTGGGCGTGCTGGACGCGGTGGTTTTCGCGTCGCTCGACCGCACGATGCCGCCGCCCGAACCGCTGGCCGAGGCAGTGACGACGCCGTCCCCGGAAGGCGCTCCGGCAAGGGCACGGGCCCCCCCGACGCCATCGAGCAGCTGGGTGCCGCTGCCGGCCGATGTCAGATCGAGCACCAGGCGGTGCGCCCCGCTGCCGCCGTTGGTCAGATCAACGCCCTCGGTGCCGAGCGTGCTCGTGCCGGTCAAGACGGTTGTTCCCGATACCGGGTCGACACGCCCCAGTGCCACGATATGTGAGCGCGCCTCGTCTGTCGCAAGCTTGAAGGTGTCGCCGTCGACCTGAGTCACGTAATAGGTGACGCCGTCAGTGAGACCCCCGATGGCCTGATCGGTGACCGTGCGCAGGGAGAGTTGAGTACTTTCGTCCACCGGATCCGTCGAGCGCGACAGTGCGATCGGATTGGGCAGCGTCGCCGGAACGGGTTCGGGCGTGGCATCCGGATCGCCGGGATCACCCATCGCTTCCGCAAGCGTGCGCGCGAGCTGGATCTCGTCCGGCTTCGCAGGATCGAAGATCACGAAGTACCGATCGCCGCTGGTGAGCTCAGGAATGGGCGCGCCGCTTCCGGCGGTATAGATCACCTCGTCACCGGCAAGCAGCCCGTGATTCGGGCCGAGATAGATGTTGTTGTTGTCGGCCGGGGCGGTGTTCGCCGCGGGATCCTCCGCGTTGTATGTTCCGCCCACGACATCCACGCCGGGGAGGCCGAACTCGACGGCACCGGGCTCACGGTAGGTCACCGCCTGGCCATCGACGAATCCATGGCCATCAAGGGTGATCGTGTCGCCTGTAATGTCGGAACCGGAAAACTCTTTCGCATCGGCCAGAGTGACTTCAGGATCCTTCAGCTTGATGGTGGTGCTGTCAATCACGACGACCTGGTAGGTTTTGCCGCTCTCGAGGTTGCCCACGCCTGAGGGGCCGTCCGACTGGTAGATCACCCGATCACCATCCTGCAGGTTGTGCGGCGCGGTGAAGGTCAGCACGTCCCTCGTCGTATCCACCGCCGCAGACTGGAAGGTCGTGCCCAGTTGAAGCTCGGAGTCGCTCGTCTTGATGACCCCGTAGGTCCGGCCGTTTCCGAGGCCGCCGATGACCGTTCCGCCCTTGGAGTCGTAGGTCACGGTATCACCG
This sequence comes from uncultured Spirochaetota bacterium, assembly GCA_963734545.1. Taxonomy (GTDB): domain Bacteria; phylum Spirochaetota; class Spirochaetia; order SZUA-6; family Fen-1364; genus Fen-1364. The sequence continues at coordinate 25,841 of CAVTHO010000008.1, forward strand.
GTGAGCAGGCCGTGTTCGAGGCCGAGGTCGATGGTATCTGTCGGCAGACTTACATCATCCGCCGCGTTGAAGGTTCCCTCTGCAGTCGGTGTGGGCAGTTCGCCGTGGCGGGCGCTGATGGTGATGTCGCCGCCCGCTTCGATGATCGTGTGCGGCAGAATCTCGGTGGTGACGTTCGTCACCGCCTTGGCCGTGGCATCCAGCTTCGTCACCGCCACCGCGCCGCCGGAGGTCGTCCGGGAGGCGGCATCGGCATCTCCGACCGAGGTGGATTCGATCACGACATCGCCGCCGGCCCGAATGGTGCCGCCGCCCCTGGCGGTAACCGTGGGAGCGGTATCGGCAATGACCGTGGAGAATCCGATGGAAACCAGGCCGATCGCAAAGGATTCGGCACCCGCGGTGGTGGCGTCGTAGCCGTCGGCGGTCACGCGCACATTGATCGCACCGGGCGTCCCGCCGGGCCCGGTAATGGTCCCCAGTGCCAGCGCCTCGGTGGTTGCGGTGATTTCGGCGGTGGGGTTGCTCTTGCCGAAGGTCACCGCGCCGATGGAGAAGCTGCTCGTCCGGGCGTTCGCCCTGTTGGTTGTCACGGCGACCACGTCGAGGTTGCCGCCCGGCACCGACACCGTCGCGCCGGATGCGATCTCGGCACGCGTCGTGGAGTCGATCGAGGAGGTCACCTCGAGGAAATCCAGGGTGATGGCACCGACACCGGTCGAAGACATGGCGCCGCTGGACAGGGAGTTCGACTCGGCCCTCACGACAAGGTTGCCCGAGCTCATGGTCAGATTGCTGCCGGATTTGATCTGGGCTTCGGTCGCGCGGGTGAGAGTGATATCGCTGGTGGCCTTGTTGATGGCAATCGCGCCCGCCGCAACGACCTTCGTCTTGGGTGCCGCGGCATTCGTGTCAAAGGCCTGCACGTCGAGCGTATTCGCCGTCACGCTGCCGGCTCCCTCGACGTAGGCGCGGGTCGCGCCGCCGATGGTCGCTTCCGCATCCAGCAGGCTCACGGCTATCGCGCCGCCGGAATTGCCCCTGGTCACGGGCGCGGCAAGCGACGTCGACGTGGCGTGGACGATGACATCGCCTCGGTCCGCGCTCAGCGTGGCGCCCTGGAGGAACGCCTCGGTGGTGACTGTGATCTCGGTCTCCGACTTCGCCCCGGCCGGCGCCGACACCAAACCCGATCGACAAGGCCGTTGCCTCGGTTCGGGTCTCGATCACCGGATGGGAACTCGAGATCACTTCGATGTTTCCACTTCCGGCGTTTATCGAGGAGTTCCGGATGAAAGCCCGTACCTTGTTTTCAGCCGCGTTCATGGCCAATCCGAGACCGACCGCGACGCTGATCACCCCGCCGGCAGCCGCGATGGAATCGATCCTCGCATCGATCGCGGCGGTGTCGTCGGCTTCGACGGAGACGGCGCCGGCTGCCTCGACATCGGCGGAGTCCTCAACGAATGCAGTCGTCGTGCTGGTGATGGTATTGAGAGCCGAGGCGAGGCCGCCGCTTATGGCAATCGACGCCGGCGCGATCGCGATGGCGGCGGATGCCGCCACGGTGATCGCAGCGATGCTGTTCGATTCAGCCGCGGTCACGGTTACGTTCCCGGCCGTCGCCTCCAGATCGTTCGCATTGCTGATCGAGGCCTGGACCAGGTTGTTGATTGTGTTTTCCGCCAACGCCACCCCGACCGAGAGTGAAGCGGCCCCGGTACCTGCGAAGGAAACGGCGATCGAGGCGGCTCCGCCTACCGCATGGATCGCGGAGCTGTCGGTCGCCGACACGCTCACGGAGGCGGCGGTGATGCCGTTCTCGCCATCACCGTCGATGAACGCTGCCACATGGTTCGCGATACGATTGACTGCGGACACCCCCGCGCCGCTCGCGGCAATTCCCGCGACGCCGCCGCCGGCGATCGCGGCGGAACCGGCAAGAACCACCGCGTCAATCCTCTCGTTCGCCAGCGCCGCCAGCGTGAGATCACCGGAGGCATTGATGCTCGAGTCGCGGAGGTAGGCCATCACCTCTGCGGCCTGCTCCTGTCCTTCCTGGTTGTACCCGATGAAATTGCGGGAGACCGAAGCACCGATGGAGACCCCGGCGCCGACCGTTCCGCCGGCCCCGATGGCCACGGACAGGGCCGCCACTGTGGCCACGATGGTCGATTTATTTTCCGCGCCCAGCGTGACATCCCGCGCCTGGACGATGTTGCTGGCGTCGACGGAGGAGCTGGTCCTGGTCAGAATGACGTTTGTCGCGACCGCACCCGCCCCGCTGATCGCCCCGCCAACCGTACCGGCAAATCCAGCCGCCAGCGATGCCGCGCCGACCCGCGCGGTGATCGTGCCGTCGGCCAGCTCCCACAGCTCGGTGTCGGAGTAGTCTTCTGCTCCGAGGTAACGGTAGTCCGGCAAGACGAGGGTCCACCGGCTGGTGTCGCCGTAGTGCTCCTGTCGCAGGTCGACATCTTCCTCGTCGCCGCCCTTCCAAATGTAGACGCCGCCGATGGTCCCTCCGGCCAAATGGCCGGGGGCCACCCGCACAGTGTCGCCGTTGTCCAGTTCCTGCTCCGGTTCCTCCACGCTTCCCGCTGCCGAGGAGAAGTCGGCCACAAAACCGTGGTAGTGATAGACCCGCCCGGCTTCGCCGCCGACGGCCACCCAGAATGGGGAGTACTCCTGGTCGTAGTCCTGGCGCAGGAGATCGAGATTCCGGGCGACACCGATGTATTCGTAAACGACACCGGCGGTTCCATAGTCCTCGTCGTAATCGTCGGTGACCAGGACAAAATCGCCGGATTTCACGGCCACGAATTTGCTCGTCTGACCGGGAGCAGCCGTTGTATCGTAGTCCGGCACGGCGTAGCCGGAATTGAGCGTGACGGTCTCGCCGGCACGAAGAAGCTGCCAACCCGAGGAGTCTGAATAGTCCGACTCAGGGATCGTTCCCCCGATCGTCCGCGCATCAATGGTGATGTCGCCCAGGGCCGTGACCGGATCGGCATTGGCGATGGAGGCCTCCACGACATTGCTCACTTCGTTGAAGGCCACCGCAATCCCCACCGACAGCGAAACCCCTACCGTCCCGGCCGCAGAACCGGCGAGGGAAGCAGCGCCGGCGTCGGCGGTGATCCGCGTATTGTCGTGTGCGCTCAAGGAGATGTTGTCGGCGACGATCCCGTCCGAGCCGCTGATGAAGGCTTTGACCAGCGTTCGCACGCGGTTCTCAACGCCGACTCCCGCGCCGCTCAGGGCGATCCCGACCGTTCCCCCCGCGCCGATTGCCACCGAGCCCGCGAGAGTAAACGCGTCGATGGAGCCCATCGCCACGGCGTCGAGCGTCAGGTCCCCGCCGGGCAGTGACTTCGGAGTTCATGACATACGCCTGAACCTGGGACGCGTCTTCGATGTCCTCCGGCAGGATCAGCTTCCAGAGATCGAGGTCGCCGTAGTCCTGTCCGCGCAGACTGCTGACGCGCTCGAGTCTCCAGCCCTCATTGGGCTCCGGATGGCCCTCGTCGTCGAACTCGCCGTTGGTCTGGTAATTCTGCGTGCCCAGGTTCACGCTTTCGTTGTCATCGCCTTCCCAGACATAGATGTCGTCGCCAACCTTGACCCGGGTCTGCCTGTCATCGTCGTTCTGAAGGGTACGGGTCCCGTCGGTACTTGTGAAATCGTAGACATCGACCGTCGGACCGATGTAGCGGTACACGTCGCCGCCCCGCACACCATCCAGGACACGCACCGTGGTTCCGGTGGGAATTGTTTTCAGCTCTTGCGCGCTCGTGTAATCGCTCGCCGGAGCCGACGGGTCCCAGCCGATGAAATTACGCGCCAGGGCAAAACCGACGGAGGCGCCGATGCCTGCCGTGCCGCCGACTCCCACCGCCGCACTCACCGCGACCACCGTGGCATCGATCGCGGAATCGCTCTCGGCGTCGAGGTCGACCGCACCGGCGCTGTCGATGACGCTGTTCTCGATATACGCGTTCGTCCGGGTAAGGATGACGTTCTTGGCGACCGCCCCGGCCCCGCTGACAGCAATTCCGGCCGTCCCGGCTGCGCCGATCGCGACCGACGCCGCAGCGGTGATGGCGTCGATGCCCGCACGCGTCCGGGCGTCGAGGACAATACCACCTGCCGTGGATTCCAGGGTGTCATCGGCATTGGCGATATATGCCTCCACCTCGTTGCTGATGTGGTTCTCGGCGAGCGCGACGCCGACCGACAAAGCAACTCCCGCTTTCCCGCCAAAGGCCGCCGAAATGGTTGCGGCGCCTGCGATAGCTTCGATCGAAGAAGCATCGGTGGCGTGGAGGGCCACGACGCCCGCGGAAATGCCGGCCGCCGCCCCGACGCTGTCGTCATCGTCGCCGTCGATGTACGCCTTGATGTGGGTCGCGATACGGTTGGTGGCTGACACGCCGGCGCCACTGAGTCCAACCCCTGCCGTGCCGCCTGCGGCGATCGCCGCCGAACCGGCGAGGACAACGGCATCGATCGTCGAATCGCTTGCCGCATTCAGGGTCAGGGTACCTGTTGCGGTGATGCTCGAGTCCCTGATAAACGCCTGCACTTCCGCGGGGCTCCGGCCGCCCTCTGCATCCCAACCGATGAAGTTCTCCGCAATCGACACGCCGATGGATACCCCCACACCGGCCTTCCCGCCGGCTCCCAGGGCGATGGAAGCCGCAGCGATCGTAGCGGTGATCGCCGATGAGTTCTCCGCATCGAGATCGATATCCACTGCGTTGACGACGGTGCTGTTCTCGATGTGGGCGTTCGTGGTGGTCAGGATGACATTGGTGGCAACCGCGCCCGCGCCGCTCACTGCAACGCCGGCCTTCCCACCGAACCCGGCGGCGATCGACGCGGCCACGGCCCGCGAGGTGATGGTGCCGTCGGCGAGTTCCCAGAGCCTGGTGTCGGAGTAATCCGTGATTCCGAGGTTTCTCCGATCAGGATTGATGAGCTCCCAGAGACTTCCTCCGTACGCCTGGGTCCCCAGGTTCAGGTCGTCGTCTTCACCCGCGTACCGATAGACGGAATTACCCGCCTGCACCGTGTTGCCTTCATGGATCGCAAGCTCAGCAGACTCCCAGTAGTCGTCGTCGGAGTAATCCTGCGACGGCAGATAGAGCGATACGCCTTCACCCTCGTTGTCTGCACCGACGTATCGATAGATCGCGAGTCCCACCTTCACCGTGTCCCCCTCGACAAGGGTGACAAGCCCGTCTGTCGGAAGGAAATCGGCCTGGTTCGTGTAGTCGGCCACGAAGCCCCGGTAGGCGTAGAGGCGACCACCTTCGCCACCGTTGGCGTAGTCGTCAGCAAGCCGGACCGTGTCACCGACCGAAAGCGTCTGTATGCCCGAGGCGGTCGTGTAGTCGGAGGTATCTATGTCCGTCGGACGTACATGCGCCTGTAGGGAGATGTCGCCGGTGACGATCATCATGTCCGCATTCGAGATGCAGGCGTCGACCTCGTTGCTGATTTCGTTCTGCGCAATGGAGAGGCCGACCGACAGGGCCACCCCGGTCTTGCCGCCAACTCCCGCGGCCAGCGATGCGGCGCCGGCATCTGCCGCGATCGCGGAAGAATCATCCGCAGTCAGGCCGATGCTGCCGGTCGAGATTCCCGTGCTCCCGGAGCCATCAACGGAGGCTCTGATGCCGGTCTTGATTCGGTTTTGTGCAAAAACGCCGGCGCCGCTGACGCCCACACCGGTCTTCCCGCCGCCGGCGACACCCACGGACCCCGCGAGGACCGTCGCATCGATGGATTGATTGCCTCGAGCGGTGAGGGTAAGTGCTCCGTGTGCCTTTATTTCGGTGTGCGAAGCGCAGGCCTGCACCTCTGCCGCCGACTGCGCGAGGTTCACCTGCTTCCAGAGCCGGTAATCGGTGTAATCCTCGGTGTGCAAGTCGATGCTCTCGACCAGTTCCCAGTCATCGGATTCGTAGTCCTGGAGTGCGAGATTCACGTTGGCCGACGGCGTTCCCTGGAAGCGGTAGTAGCTGCCGACATTGCCGAACGGCTCATTCGTCGGATCGACCGGCCCTTCGAAACCGTCCGCGATTCTGACGATACTTCCTTTCGTCAAGAACGACCGACGTGTCTGTCGTATCGAAGTTCGCGGTGGGCTGGACGCGACTCGGCCCGAGGTATTCGAAAACGTCCACGGCGCGTGGACCATCGGTTATCTTGACTGTCATGCCGGCATTCAGCGCCGCTCCGTCGGCAAGACGCGTGCCGGTTTCGTACGTGGCGGATGTGGAATCGGAAGGATCCCAGCCGATGAAGTTGCGGGCAACCGAAACGCCGATGGACACGCCGCCGGCACTCTTCGAGGAGCTGCCCGCAACCGCGAGCGAGACGGCCGCGACCGTGGCGTCGATCGACGCCGTGCTGGTCGCTGTAATATCCACGGCGTCGTCGCTGTGGAGCGTACTGTCGGTGACGGAGGCGTTGGCCTTGGTGAGGACGACGTTCGTCGCCTCGGCGCCTCCGCCGCTCAAGGCAAGAGAGGTCTTCTTGCCGATGCCCACGTCGATCGATGCCGCGACCGACGTCGCCGCGATCGTAGCGTCCTCGACGACGGTGACCTCGATGCTGCCGCCGGCACTGGTTGTGACGGTGGAGTTGTCGATGGAGGCATCGACGGTGTTGTCGATCTCGTTTCTGGCGATGGAGACCCCGACCGAGAGAGCCCCGGCACTGCCGCTCGTCGTGACCGCGACGCCGATGGCGGCGCCGATCACATCGACATCGATGCACGAGGCGTCGAGTGCCGTCACCGATACGTCTCCGGCAGCATGCGCAACGCTGTCTGTGATGGAGGCAGAGACCGTGCTCGTGACCTTGTTCAGCGAGCCGGCACCCGCAGCGGCGAACGCTCCGGTGGTGCCCTTACCGACCGCGCCACCACCGGCACCAGCGACGGAGACTGCACCGATCGTGTCCTTGACCGTATCAAGTCGGTGACTGTCGCCCGTTCCCGCGACGGTCGTGCTCAAGCGGATGGCCACGGGGGTGTCGCCGGTGGCGTTCTCCTTCGTGGCCGCAAGCTTGATCGTGTCACTGTCCACGACGATGACGTAATAGCGTTCGCCGTTCCGCAGGCCGCCGATCTCCTCCCCGGATACACCGAGGTTCCGGTAGACCACCCGGTCACCGGTCGCAAGACCGTGGTCGGGGAGCTTGATCTCGTTCGCAGTGGTGACGGCCGTCTTCAGGAAGTCGAACCGTTCGTCGTGGGCTCCTTCGCTCGCGGCGCTGACCATCAGCTGCAGACCGGTATCGATCGTGGACGAATCAACGGATGCCGTTGTGAAGTTGCTCACTTCGTTGAATGCCAGCACGATGCCGAGCGTTGCCGCCCCGCCGCTGCTGTTACCTTTTCTGACACCGAGGGCGACGCCGCCGCCGTCGGCTCGAATCGAGGAAGCATCCGCAGCCTTGACTGTGGCATTGCCCTGCGTCGTGACGTCAGCGCCGTTCGCGATAAGGGCATGCGCCTCGGCATTGATCGTGTTGAGGGAGACGGCTCCGGAGAGAACGATCTGATTCTTGTCGCCAGCCCCGAGTGCTCCCGAAACGGTAATCGCCTGAATGTCGGCCCCATTTGTGGCGAGGACCCTCATCTCACCAACGTGGAGCAGGTGTGAGCCGTCGACACTCGCAAGAGTTTCGTTTTCAATGGTATTGATCGCCAGGCTGAAGCCGACCGCGAGGTTGCCACCGCCGAGCCCCACAGATAGCGCACCGGCGAGCGCGAAGATCGAAGACGAATCCTGGGCCTGCACCGTGATATCGCAGGCGCCCGCCGGGCTCGTGGGGACCCTGTTGTCCCACACGCCGATCACGGAAGATTCTGTCGTGTTGTTGATCTCGTTCAGGGAGACGGAGCCGGCAACGACCAGGGCTCTTCCGTCAGCATCCTTCTTCGAGACGGCGACGCCGATACCGACCGCAATCGCCTGGATGTCGCCCACACGATCGGCGCTCAGCACGAGCGTTGCGCCGGGACGGAGGAACAGATTCGTGGATACCGCGGCGTCACGGCCGTTGATGAAGGCAGCGGTGCTCCCCGTCAGCTCGTTCTTGCTGAACGAGCCGGCGATGCTCGCCTGATTACGCGCCCTGGATCCCGGAAGAACGGCCGACACGGCCGCGCCCCAGGCAACGAGCTCGGTGCTGTTGAACGCGGCAAGCGCGATGCTCGGGGACAGGATCTGCCCCGCATCGTGCACATAGGCAGAGACGTCATCCTCGACGGTGTTGAGGGAAACATTCGCCGAGATACCGATTCCGTATTTCGGCTTCTGCCCGTCAGAGTCGCCGACGGGAGCTTCACCCTCTGTCTTCTCCGATGTGGGCGGTTCTTCTTTACCCGCGATGGCGGCAGCGTGGGTGAACGCCCAGAGGTCGCCATCGACCTTGGCATCGACTTTCAATTGCCCCGACGCGTCGATACTGGTGGTTGTGGAAGGGGCTATCGCATTCGCGGGATCGACGGAGGCGTCGATGGTTCCGACCACCGCGCTGGTGTCGCGGTCGATGTCGTTAATGGCCACCGTGATGCCGAAGCCGAGGTTCCTCCCCTTGGCGACGCCGCCTGCCCAGTTGATGTTGGTTTCCAGGCTTCCTGAGTAGATCGTGACGGGGCTGCCGGCGGTGTCGATTTCATCGGGATCTGCTCCCCCGGAGACCTGTACTCCGCCCGACAACTGGGCCCGTGTGCTGCTGGCCTGTTCGAAGTACGCGACTGTACCGCCGATGGCGTACGTGTCGGATTGGGCGCCGGCCTGGCTGAAGCTGAAATACACGATTGCTTCTTCGGCCTTCATATTGAAGCCGCCGCTGCTGCCGCTGTAGATCGCCGCGCCTTCTTCGACGAGGGCGGTCGTTGTGTTGTCCAGCAGCGATACAAGGATGGCGCCGCCGAGGCCGCCCTTCTTTCCCGTCGATGCCACCGGCGACACGGAGAGCCCCGGATCGAACTCCGGATCGAGCGGGTCGAGGGATGCGCTGGGCAGTTTGAACTCGAAGGTGCCTGTCACGTTGAAAAACTGCATGTAGTTCGTTGCCTCGACGGACACGACCTGCTGATCTTTCCTTGACTCCGGCGTGGGGGTTCTGAAAACCGTGTCCTGGTTGATTCTGGCACCTGAACGGATGATCGCCTCGGAGACATTCCTGAAGTCCAGGAAGTTGACCGAGCCGGCAACAGAGAGCTCGCCCGCTTCGCCTGAGCTCCTCGCCCATGTGTTGAACAGCTTGGACTGAAGGCCCAGGGTCCCATCGAGATAGTCGTTGACCCCATCCGGTCCCTCGCTCTCCAGCTGGTCGACGAGCTCGCCGACGCTCATCGGAATGAATTCGTCGGGACGGGTGAGATAGGGATACGTGATGCCGGAGATGACACGCAGGGCCCGCAGCGCGTCGAGCTGTGCTCCGGATGCCACCGTTGCCCGGGCGGTGCTGTCCACCAGGCTAACGGCCACGGCGGCGCTGAGCGCGCCCTTTGCGTCCGTCTCGACACTCGTCTCGGCCTTGGTCTGGATTTGGTCTGAGATCTGGGCCTTGACTTCGAGGTCTTCATTCGACTTGAGCACCGCAGCGGGTCCGACAGTCGCCGAGACCGTGTGGTCCGCATCCACATACCCCAGAGCGCCTGCCGCCTGCAGCTTGGGTTTTGCTCCGCTGTCCGACTTCTCGGAATTCGCGTTATAGCTGGTCAGGAGTCGGTCAAGCAGAGATGTGTTCAGTAGATTCCCGACTTTGTCGGTGATACCCTTCGGTTCTTCCTTCTTTACACCCGAATCGACCGTTGCCTTGTTGGTCGCATCGAGCGAAGCAAGCACTCCGAGCCCGGTCGAAAGACCCGAGTCGAGCACGTGGAGTGCCGTCAGCGTCTGCGTCCCTGTGGCGCCGCTCGCGTCGATATCAATGGCGATACCGGCACGGGCTTCGTTCTCCGATTCGGCGAGCCGTATTACCTGTTTGTCGACGAACCGGAGATCTCCCTCCAGGTTGAATTGATTGGTGCTTGCGATGACGTAGTAGACGTTGCCGGGAGTGAGACCCGCGATCGGTGTGTCTCCATCGGCGACATCATAGCGAACCGCCTGGCCCAACTCGAAGGTGGAGCCGATCAACGACCCTTCGGGTCGTGCATTGTCGAGAGTAATGGTGTCATTTACGCTATCCACGACCTCGGTACTGCCGGCGTCAAACTCCTTGGTATTCGCGGCAACCTCGTTGGCGCCGTCCCCCAACTCGAGATCGATTGCGTGTCCCTGAATTGCCCTGTCCCGCGTTTCAGCCAGCTTGATCTTTCCCGGGTCGGGCGTCGTGATGATGTAATAGTCGCCGCCGTCAGTCAGGCCTCCCTCGCCCACGGCTCCCCCGATGCTCGTGCCGCGACGGTTGGTGTAGGTGACCCGGTCACCGGTCGCGAGCGCATTCTCGCCGACGTAGATGGTATCGTTGGCCGTATCAACGTAGCCGGGCCTGGTGGGATCGCGCAGGGTGGGGTCGAACTCCAGCTTGACCACCGACCCGGGAGCCATGTTCGCCGTTACCGTTCCGTACACCTCGGTGGTGATCGTGGCGTCCGAAAGGCTGATGCCCAAAGAGATTCCGGCGCTGCCGTCTGCCTGGATCCCGACGGACGCTTCCGCCTCGGCGTCTTCACGACCTTCGGCTGTGATATTGGCGGTCTTGCCCGCAGTGATGGTGACCGATTCCGCCACGGTGACTTTCGAGACGATTTCGGTCTTCGCGATTGCCAGAGAAATCGCGGGCGTCGCAGAATCGCCGAGGCCCCGACTGGTCTCGGTCTTCAGCAGAGACACTGCCTTGCCGTCGGTGTTGATCGCTACGCGACCGCTGGGGGAGGTGATCTGCACGCCATCCTGGATATCGATGACGGCGTTCGCCGTTGTGTCCACATAGCCGAAGCTGAATAGCTTGCTCTTCGCCACGAGGGGCAGGCGAAGCGCTGTCACCGAATCGACTGCACCACCGGCACTGGCATCCGCGCCGGCATCGGCCTCGATGGTCACACCGGCCCTGCCGGTCAGACTCACGTTTTCATGGATGGTGACAGTGGCGTCCGAAGTTTTCAGGAGCACCTTGAATGGCAGCGCGAACAGGCAGGTGACGGTTTGGAACAATTGGTCGATGACGTACTTGTTGAGGAGCTCACTCGTCCCGAAAGAGGAAGTCAGGGATTTGTCGGCGGCTTCCGCCCTGATGATCAGGGTGTCCGCGCTTATCTCCGCATCCTGCCGAATCTCGATTGTGGCCGTGTTGCTCTTGCTGCCGGGGATGAGATCTTCCAGCTGCTTGATGCTCGTGTCCCTGGCGCCGAGGGTGATGTTCCCGGAGCTGGTGAGCCTTGCTCCGGTGTCGACGATGATTTTCTCCGCGCGCACCTCCAGGGCGCGGTTACCCAGATCGATATCACCCTGAATCGTTATTGAGTCATCGCCGAAGCCGAGATCGACCACCACCCGGTCGACCCCGCTGATGTCCACTTCGCGCCATGGGGAGCCTAACGAAAGCCCGAGGGGTTCGCTCCACTCCAGGAAATAGAGCACACCCGGCATTTCCTCTATTCTCAGGGTGTCGGGGGCTGGCTGCGTGAGCGTCAACGTGTCACCGAAGACGGTGCCGCCCAGGGCGAGGGCAGACGGCGTTTCGAAAGCACCCTCCAGTCCTCGAAACTCCACTACGATCGTGCGGCCGAGATCTACGTCAAGGATCGTGTCGGTCAGCAGCGTTCCGCTCCCGTCGCCATCGGGAATAATGACGGCCAACTTGCCGTCCGGGTCCTCGACGGCCAGGTTGTCATGGCCCGAGGCGCCACCGTCCACGGTGCCGCTGATGCTGCCGCTGGAGCGCAGGACAAAACCGTCCTCGTTGTCAGCCGCGCCCGTCAGGTTCTGGAATTGAGAAAATGCGATGCCGTTGACCTCTCCGGCATCGGCTCCGGTGATTTCCCAAACAGCATCTTCATTCGGCCCGAGCAGTTCGTTTGCGCCGTGAGAACCCGCCGTTATCGCGTGCATGTGGGAGATGCCTCCGCGCACGCCGGTGGTCGCCGGACCGGTACTGCCGAGATTCACCGTCACCGGGGTGGTGTACGCGGAGAAGTCCAGGCTGTTGATGCCCGCGCCGCCGTCGATGCTGCCCGTCATTCCGGCGGCGTCCTCGAAGATGAAGGTATCGCCGGCGAAGCTGCCGCCGAGGTTCTCGAATCCGCCGAAAATGATCGAGGAAATCGTCACTGCCGGGCTGTTCAGCGAGCCGACGCCCTCCGTCCACGCGCCGCAGCTCACCGCAGCGGGAACCCCGCCGGTCGTCTCGAGCCGAATCGTTTTCTCATCCACAACTCTTACCGTGTAGGTGGTACCGACAGTCAGGCCGCTTGCGTCGGGCACGGGAAGATCGCTCTGATAGACGAGCTGGTCATCGTCCGCCAATCCGTGGGGCAGCAGGAATCGGATCGCATCGGCAGGAATCGGTACGACGTCGTTCAGCGAGACGGTAGTCGCGAGGCTGACCAACGCGTACGAGCCCGTGTTCCATGCGCGGACGTCGACTGCGACAGGAACAGATTCCTCTGTCTTCAGTGCAATGGTGACATCATCGATGTACGCGACGATGTACGTGGAGAGGTTGGTGAGCCCACTGATGTCGTTGCTGTCACTGCTCTCGTATCTGACCGCCTCGCCATCGACGTAGCCGTGGGGCTCCTTGAACTCAATTCCATTGGAGACGCTGGCCACGACGGTGGCGTTCGTGCCAAAACTATCGAGCGATTTGCCGGTCTCCGCGGTACTCAAAGAGCTCGATCCGGTGCTCCACGCGTCGATGTTCACCGGTACCGCAACCGACTGCGTCGACTCGAGCGTGATGGTGTTTTCATCGACGAATTTGACGATGTAGGTTTCACCCGTGACGAGCCCACTGTTGTCGACCGCGAGGTCACTCTGGTAGGTGACCTCGTCGCCGTTCCGGAGGCCATGAGGTGAGGCAAACGTGATCTCGTTCGATGCTCCGGCCTTCAAGGTGGCATTCTCTCCGGAAGCGTCCAGCCGGATAGAATCGCTGCTCGTCGTGTTCACCTGACCGGCATTCGTGCCGGTGATCGTCCAAATGTTGTCGTCGTCTGCGCCGAGGAGCGTGTCGGCAGCGCCGGACCCGCCGAGGATCTCGTCGATATTGACGTTGCCGAACCCTATCTGGATCTCCACGGGACCCGCCACGGCGCTGTAGTCGAGGATGTCGTTCCCATCGGTTCCGCCGTCGACTCCGACACTCAGACTCGATGAGCTCGCGGTAAAGGCAAAGGTGTCATCCTGATCTCCCCCGACGAGCGATTCAACGCTGAAGAAGGAGACGATTCCCGACCCATCAAGCGTCCCCGTATCCGCCCCGTCGACGGTCCAGAGGTGCTCGCCATCCCAGGCGCTCAGGACATCGTCACCGTCGCCGCCGGAATAAATCACCTCAACGACAGGAACGGCTGCCAGCGTCAGGTTGTCATCACCCGCGCCGAGTGCGAAGAGTATGGATGTTGCAGGTGTGGCGAAGCTGAGTTCGGCTACGAAGGAGTTCGAGCCGGCATCGTAGAAATCTCCGGAGGCGTTCACGATCTTCTTGCCCGCCGGCGTCGCATCGTCGAGCACGAAGTTGTCGGCAGTCCCGGTACCGAAAACGACGCGGTCAGCACTTGTTCCCGCTATCAGCGGCTCGATGCCCGCATACCGGAAGGTTCTCTCCCGTGCCGGGTCTGCCGGATTCGCCACGCTAAACGCGTGGGCGTTGTCGCCGGTCGAGTGAACGGTGATGAAATCATTCCCGCGCTGCACCACCACGCTGTCGGGCCCGCCGGCGCCACCGGTGAGGGTGCCCTCGATCGAACCGTCCAAGAGGACGAGGAAGGTATCAGGAACAGTGTCTGCTCCGACGAGATTCTCGATCCCGCTGAAATCGAACACACCCTCGAGATAACCTTCGTTTGACCCGGATATCGTCCAGAGGTTGGCCGCAGATGCCGGGCCGACGAGTGTATCCTGGCTGCCTGACCCGCCGACAACCTCTGATATCCCCACGGCAGAGTTGAGGGCCGTAAAGTCGATACGGTCGTCACCGTCTCCGGTATCTATGGCGACGGAAACGCCGGCAAACGGCGCCGTGAGCTCGGTCGCCTCGACGCTGACAATGTCCACGCCCGCGCCGGTCTTGACGGAGAGATTCTGCAGGCCGGACGCCACGAGCCCGGGAGACGAGATGGTCAAGGAGTCGGCATCGCCGCCGGGTACGTCGTTGGCGCCGAGGTCGACGGTGACGCTGGCCACGTCAAAGAACGTGACCGCTTCGAATGCCACGCCGCCGCTCGTGCCCCTGATTCGGTTCTGCCCAAGAGCGGGGCTGTCGATGACGACTTCGTCCACGCCGGTCAGGTTCTCAGGCGTGGTACCGGGAAACAGCGCAGATGTGTCGTCGGTACGGAACGTGTAGGCGGAAACGCCGCTGATCGTCACCGGCTCGAGGCCGGTGAATTGCACGAACGTCGTGACAGGGGTCCCGTCCGCATCACCTCTCAACGCCAGCATGCCGGCGTCTGCGCCGAGGGCCGTGTAATCGGCGATGATGCCATCGGCGCCGATGAACACCAGGCTGTCGTACCAGCCGGAACCGCCATCGAAGGTGATACCGTCGTTCAGCCAGAAGGGGACGGAAAAATCCACGGTAAGCAGATCGTCTGATTCGTCGGAACCGAATATTCCGATCGAAGTGAGTGACGCCAGTGGCGCCGACGCGACGACCTGATTGGCGTTGTTACTGAAAATTTCTATATTGCGGTGCGTTTGCCAATCGACTCTGAGAATCAAGTCGTTCTGACCCGCGCTGGAAATGATTCGAAACGTCTCGGCCCCTATTGGAGGAGGCTGCGGTGCGTGTAATGTCTCAACGAACTCATCAGGTTGCGTTGAAAAAGCCGACACGGAAGGAGCGCCGGCCGCCGATGCCGTGAAGGCCTTTTCGCCTCCATCTGCAAAGGAGAACGAGACAATCACGACGTCGTCGGTGTCTGTGTTTTCGTACAACTCCGCCACCTTGGCGGCACGCGGCTTTTCCGGCTCGGTCTCAGTATCGATGGGGGGATTCTTGAGCAGGTCGACGTCACAAGCGTTGTCCAGGGCATCACAAGGCTCAGTTTTGACAGAATTTGCCTTTTGTTCAGTGTCGTCCGTTTCGCCCCCGAAAAGGTCAGCAAGCTGCACATCGGGAGAGTAGGTGAGGCCCGAGCGTTCCATGCCAAATTCAGGGAGCTCTACCGTGATTACCTCTTGAGCAATCGCTTCGTCGATCGGATGGATGGCAAGGACAGCTACTTCCGGCAGAAGACCGTTGCCTGACAAAAGGAGTCGGGGTTCCAGTTGTTCCAGCCTATATCGGTCCTTACTCATTTCTGACTTCTTAATTCACATTTGCGGCCGGAAAGTCTAAGACACGGTGTTCCCGAAGTCAAGGGCATCTCGCACGAATTCTCGGACCTCTTTCGCAGGATTGCTGCCCCGGTGGAGCTCGGGATCCGTCAGACTGACACCGGATGGCCGCTTTGCCAGGCAGGGTCCGCAGCACCCGCTCTCATTGGGGTTTTTACGGCTAAAAAGTGCATAGTCTAATGCTAGGTGGCTGTCCCCGGGGAGGACGACGGATGAAAATTCTTCGCAAGTATGGGTACCCGCCGGACAAGCAGGAGAAGGCAACCGAAACGGTGCTGGAACAAGCCGCCGTGCTGTCGGAAGAATGGGCGGTAGCTTGAATCCGTCACCATTCGGCGTTGCTCTCTCAGCGATCATGAGGGAGACGGCGCCACGCAAGGGCTTGCGCCCGGCACTTTTCTATGTCTCCATTGGATTGAGGATCCATCGTGAAAAGCCGGGAAGAGGTACTCAGCATACTACGCGCGGCGCGGAGTGACCTGGAAACGCGGTATCAGGTCACTCGGATCGCCCTTTTCGGCTCCTATGCGCGTGGAGATCAGCGAGAGGACAGCGACATTGACGTGCTCATCGACGTCGATCCATCAATCGGCATGAAGCTCGTTACGCTGGCAAACGAGCTGGAGAATCTGCTCGGTAATCGTGTCGAGCTTGTAACCTCCCGGGCTGTCAGCCCGAAGATGAAACAGATCCTCGAGGCTGAATGCATTGAAGTCGCGTAGGGCGGACAGACTCCTCCTCGAGGACATGCTTGAATCGATAGAGCGGATAGCCAGTTATTCATCAGGCATGGACAGGGGGACTTTCCTTTCGGACCGCAAGACGATAGACGCCGTTGTGAGGAATCTCGAGGTCATCGGCGAAGCTGCGGCCCGGCTGACCGATGAAGCCAGGAAACAGAAGTCGGACATCGAGTGGGTGCAGATTGTCGGTCTGCGAAACAGGATCGTGCACGAATACTTCGGCGTCGACGCAGAGATTGTCTGGGACATCATTACCCGCGACCTTACGAAGCTGAAGATCGGTTTGCAGTCGATTCTAAGAATGCGGACCTTGGAATGACGTCGTTGCTTGTTGGCAAATAAAAAAGCCTGGCAACGACCTACTCTCCCACCGTCAAGCGGCAGTACCATCGGCGCGGCAGGGCTTAACTTCCGTGTTCGGGATGGGAACGGGTGGTCCCCCTGCGCCATAGTCACCAGGCAATATTATGCGCTAGGGAATGAACGTGCTCTCGGCGTTTCTGACGAAACGCCTGCCGCACGAATGTCACGGAATACCGTGACCGCGGTGAACGAATCAGTCCGTACGGCCTTGCGGCCGCGCGTCTTTCTTTATTGGGCTTGCACCCTTTGAGAGCGATGAAAAATATGGTCAAGCCTCACGGTAAATTAGTACTGGTCAGCTTAATGCGTTGCCGCACGTATACTTCCAGCCTATCGACCTGGTTATCTCCCAGGTACCTTCAGGGGGATTGAATCCCCAGGGTTGCCTCATCTTGAGGTGGGTTTCCCACTTAGATGCTTTCAGCGGTTATCCCTTCCGAACTTGGCTACCCAGCGCCTACCCTTGGCAGGATAACTGGTACACCAGAGGTTCGTCCATTCCGGTCCTCTCGTACTAGGAACAGCTCCTCTCAAGCAACCAACGCCCATGGCAGATAGGGACCGAACTGTCTCGCGACGTTCTGAACCCAGCTCACGTACCGCTTTAATTGGCGAACAGCCAAACCCTTGGGACCTGCTCCAGCCCCAGGATGCGATGAGCCGACATCGAGGTGCCAAACCTTGCCGTCGATGTGAACTCTTGGGCAAGATCAGCCTGTTATCCCCGGAGTACCTTTTATCCGTTAAGTGACGGCGCTTCCACTCACCACCGCCAGATCACTAAGACCCGCTTTCGCGCCTGCTCGACATGTACGTCTCACAGTCAGGCTCCCTTATGCCTTTACACTCGTACGCTGATTTCCAACCAGCGCGAGGAAACCTTCGCGCACCTCCGTTACCTTTTAGGAGGCGACCGCCCCAGTCAAACCGCCCACCTGACACTGTCCACCACCGGGCTTCACCAGTGGAGTTAGAAACCTAACCTATCAAGGGTGGTATTTCACCAACGGCTCCGGCGAAGCTGACGCCCCGCCCTCACAGCCTCCCACCTATCCTACACATGAGAAGTCAAGTCCCCATGCCAGGTTACAGTAAAGGTTCACAGGGTCTTTCCGTCTAACCATGGGTAATCGGCACCTTCCCCGATACTACAATTTCACCGAGCTCCACATCGAGACAGCGCCCAACTCGTTACACCTTTCGTGCAGGTCGGAACTTACCCGACAAGGAATTTCGCTACCTTAGGACCGTTATAGTTACGGCCGCCGTTTACTGGGGCTTCAATTCAGAGCTTCGCCTTGCGGCTAACCCCTCCTCTTAACCTTCCAGCACCGGGCAGGTGTCAGTCCCTATACATCTCTTTGGAGATTCGCAGAGACCTGTGTTTTTGTTAAACAGTCGTTTGGGCCCTTTCACTGCAACCCCCCACAAAAAGCTTGCGCTCTCCACGGGTGGCCACACTTCTCCCGAAGTTACGTGTGTAGATTGCCGAGTTCCTTGATGCGGAATCACTCGAGCGCCTGAGAATATTCTTCTCGCCCACCTGTGTCGGTTTCCAGTACGGTCCCCAACGATTACACCTTAGAGATTATTTTTCAGCGCCTTGACGCCGCCCGCTTCGCCTCGCTCCCGCTACGCTCGCCTTAAGAGCCTCACCTCAGGTGGCGGATTTTCCTGCCACCCTCGAAGGCTTGCTCCTTGGACCAGAACAACCATTCTCTGGCCGGGTATTGCCTCACGCGTCATCCCTTCGAAATCGTCAGAGGTACGGGAATATGAACCCGTTTCCCATCGACTACGCCTTTCGGCCTCGCCTTAGGGGCCGACTAACCCTGGGCAGATTACCTTTACCCAGGAAACCTTAGGCTTTCGGCGGACAGGTTTTTCACCTGTCTTTTCGTTACTCATACCGGCATCCTCCCTTCCGCCACCTCCAGGGCCCCTCACGGATTGCCCCTTCTTCGGCATACGGAATGCTCCCCTACCCCTCACACCCTATTCGGGTGTGAAGCCGTGACTTCGGTTTCGAGCTTAAGCCTCGGTGTATTATCAGCGCACGACTACTCGACCAGTGAGCTGTTACGCACTCTTTCAAGGCATGGCTGCTTCTAAGCCAACCTCCTGGCTGTCTGGGCAGTCGCACTTCCTTTTCCACTTAGCTCGACTTCTGAGACCTTAGTCAACGGTCTGGGCTGTTCCCCTCTCGACCACGAACTTTATTGCCCGCAGTCTCACTCCCGCGCACCATTTAGCGGCATTCGGAGTTTGGTTGGGTTTGGTAGCCCGTAAAGACCCCTAGTCCATCCAGTGCTCTACCTCCGCTAAACTCAACGCGAGGCTAACCCTAAAGCTATTTCGGGGAGTACCAGCTATCTCTGAGTTTGTTTAGCCTTTCACTCCTATCCACAGCTCATCAGTGCCCTTTTCAACGGACTACCGTTCGGCCCTCCACGCTGTGTTACCAGCGCTTCAGCCTGGCCATGGATAGATCACTCAGCTTCGGGTCTACTACATGCAACTCATTCGCCCATTTAAGACTCGGTTTCCCTGCGGCTCCGGCATTTCAATGCCTTAACCTCGCTGCACATAGTAACTCGCCGGTTCATTATGCAATAGGCACACCATCAGGCAACTTGCGTCACCCTTTGATCGCTTGTAGGTTCACGGTTTCAGATTCTCTTTCACTCCCCTCTCGGGGTCCTTTTCACCTTTCCCTCACGGTACTTCTGCACTATCGGTAGCTACTTGCGTATTCAGCCTTGGAAGGTGGTCCTCCCGGATTCCCGCAGGGTTTCTCGAGCCCCACGGTACTCAGGTAGCCTGCCCCACGAAGCCTGACCCATTTCGCCTACGGGACTTTCACCCTCTCTGGTCGCCCTTCCCAGTGGCGTTCGGCTATGAGCCAGGTTTTTGACTTCGCGCTGATGCGTGAACATCAGCCAGACAGGCCCTACAACCCCACCCACACAACGGTTCACGCCTGTCACGTGTGAATGGTTTAGGCTCTTCCCCGTTCGCTCGCCGCTACTTGGGGAATCTCTGATTTGATTTCTTTTCCTTCAGGTACTGAGATGGTTCAGTTCCCTGAGTGTCCCTTCCATAACCTATGTATTCAGTCATGGATGACGCGTAGTCTAACGCGTCGGGTTACCCCATTCGGCTATCCGCGGATCTCGGGATGTGTGCTCCTCCCCGCGGCTTCTCGCAGCTTACCACGGCCTTCTTCGTACAGTAGCTCCTAGGCATCCACCATGAACCCTTTCTCGCTTGACCATATTTTCCATCGTTCCCTTGCTTAGCACGTAATCCACGCCAGGTAATGACGTCGATCACGTCTCTTCTCCGCGGCTTCGCCTCTCAGGCCAGCTCCACCACGGACTCTCTTCACGCAACGCACGCCTGGTGCCATCCAGCGCACGTTCGCGTATTCGTTCACCCTTCCCTAGATTGTCAAAGAACAGCCACAGCACGCGTATCTTGCCGATGTGATTTCTGCCGCGGTTCCCGCGGCGACATCGCGCCGCTCTGGTGGAGGTATGGGGACTTGAACCCCAGACCTATGGCTTGCAAAGCCACCGCTCTAGCCACTGAGCTATACCCCCAGGCTTGGCCGCCGCACCATCGCGCAACACTCCCGTCAGCATGGCTCGGCGGGTTTGTGCTGTGTACGGGATGCGGCATATATACAGAAAAGGGAGGAGAGTTTGAGAGAGAGCGAGCTATTCCGCGCTCGCTCTCGCCGTCCTGCTCTTCCACGCTTTCGCGTGGACTTGCGCAGGCCGGCTGCCGCTCGCACGGATTCGCGCCTCTGTATACAGAGGCGCTACTCTTAGAAAGGAGGTGATCCAGCCGCACCTTCCGGTACGGCTACCTTGTTACGACTTCACCCCCCTCACCAGGCATACCTTCGGCAGCGCCCCCCTTGCGGTTAGGCAACTGACTTCGGGTACCCCCAACTCGGGTGGTGTGACGGGCGGTGTGTACAAGGCCCGGGAACGTATTCACCGCGCCATGCTGATGCGCGATTACTAGCGATTCCAACTTCATGGAGTCGGGTTTCAGACTCCAATCCGCACTGAGACCGGCTTTCTGCGATTTGCTTCACGTCGCCGTTTCGCTTCGCTTTGTACCGACCATTGTAGCACGTGTGTAGCCCAGGACATAAGGGCCATGATGACTTGACGTCATCCCCACCTTCCTCCGGTTTGTCACCGGCAGTTCCGTCCGAGTGCCCAGCACAACCTGTTGGCAACAGACGGTAAGGGTTGCGCTCGTTGCGGGACTTAACCCAACATCTCACGACACGAGCTGACGACAGCCATGCAGCACCTGTGTGCGCGCCCCTTGCGGGGCTGCCCACTCTCGTGAACATTCACGCACATGTCAAGCCCTGGTAAGGTTCCTCGTGTACCATCGAATTAAACCACATGCTCCACCGCTTGTGCGGGCCCCCGTCAATTCCTTTGAGTTTCACCCTTGCGAGCATACTCCCCAGGCGGTGCACTTAACACGTTAGCTACGGCACAGAGCACGTACGTGCCCCACGCCTAGTGCACATCGTTTACAGCGTGGACTACCAGGGTATCTAATCCTGTTTGCTCCCCACGCTTTCGCGCCTCAGCGTCAGTCCTCTGATAGAAGCTCGCCTTCGCCACCGGTGTTCTTCCAGATATCTACAGATTTCACCCCTACACCTGGAATTCCAGCTTCCCCTCAAGAACTCAAGCCCACCAGTTTCCAGCGCATATGCAAGGTTAGGCCTTGCGATTTCACACCAGACTTCATGAGCCGCCTACACGCCCTTTACGCCCAATAACTCCGAACAACGCTTGCCCCATACGTATTACCGCGGCTGCTGGCACGTAATTCAGCCGGGGCTTATTCGTCGGCTAACGTCATCAGAAGGGCTTTCCACTCCCCTCCTTATTCTTCACCGACAAAAGGATTTTACAACCTTACGGCCTTCATCATCCACGCGGCGTCGCTCCGTCAGGGTTTCCCCCATTGCGGAAGATTCTTAGCTGCTGCCTCCCGTAGGAGTCTGGACCGTGTCTCAGTTCCAGTGTGGCCGTACACCCTCTCAGGCCGGCTATCCATCGTCGGTTTGGTGGGCTCTTACCCCGCCAACTGCCTAATGGACCGCAGGCTCATCCCCAGACGGTGCAATTGCACCTTTCACCCTCGGCCTTTACTCCAAGGGCCTCATGCGGTATTACCCCGTGTTTCCACGGGCTATCCCCCATCCAGAGGTAGATCACCTACGTGTTACTCACCCGTTCGCCACTCTAGGCACCATATTGCTACAGTGCTTGCCGTCCGACTTGCATGCTTAAAACGCGCCGCCAGCGTTCGTTCTGAGCCAGGATCAAACTCTCCATGATATAGAACCTGTCCTTGCGGACAGGTTTTATACTTCGTTACACGCGCTTCCGACGCCTCGCTGACTTTGCGACGCCGTATAGCGCGTTTTCGCCCCAGACGCAGTTACCCGCGCCCGTGACGGACCCGCTCACCTCATTCTCCCCTTCCCTTCACTGTCAAAGATCACGGCCGTGGCTTCACACGGCTCGGCCCCAGAGACGGTACTCCCCCCCTCGGATTTTTTGGTCTGAGGAGAGAATGCCGCGGATCACCGCGGCCGAAGTACTACCCTGGAGGCTTTCTTAATATAACTTCAGCCCAACAGTCATGTCAACTAGGTTTTCGAAAATTCTTCATGAAGAATGCTGCATAATCGGCCAAAGACCACAGCGCCACCAGCGCGGCCAGAACGAAAAGCACGAATGCGATTCCCTGAATGATGGGCATGTAGTCCAGGAAAAGACCGAGTTTCCTCACTGAAAACACGGCAATACCGACACCGCCCGCGAACGCATAGATCCATGCCTTGAGCTTCCCGCTTGTGCGGGCGGGCATCAAAACCTGCGATTTTGAAACCATCACTCTGATATAGGCTACTGCAACATCGCGGTAGATGAGAATGAGCAGTATCCACAGAGGAAGAATCCCTGTTCCAGCAAAGGCGACGAAATAGGTGAGCCTGCTCAAAGAGTCGGCAAATGGATCGAGAATCTTGCCAATGTCGGATTCCTGTTTCCAAATCCGGGCAAAATGGCCATCCAGCAGGTCCGAAACCTCGATAAGGAGGAAAGTGGCCCAGACCGGTACGAGAAGAGCTGTCCCGTAAGCTTCGGCCAGCTCGTAAAGCAGGAAAAAAAGGGGCGCAATGGCGATTCTGCCCCACGTAAGAATCATGGGCAAAGTCATGGGTGCATCTTAGTGTTCAGGTGGATTTCGTCAACGTCTGATTCTCCGGTGACGCTGTCTGCATTGTGAAAATGCAGAATTTAGAAGCGCCCCTTCTAAATTCATCGAAAAGCTCAATGGGACGCGCATACTCCTGGCAAAACCTCAGACGCGCGAGTCGCGCTGGCCACCTCGGTCTTCGGCGGGCCGCGCAGCGGCGTTCGACTCCCTCTCCCTTGACAGGGGCATGCCGGTAGCCTAGATTCCCCGTGATGCCAGCCAAGGGAACCCTCGAGAGAAGCATTATTCTGCATGGCGTACTCTTTTTCCTCGCCCAGGGTGTGATCCTGCTCGCAGTCCCCCTGGCCTATCGGATGGGGTGGCAGCGGCCCGCCCTGTTCCTGGCGATATCCGCGGCGTACCACGCACTTTTTACCTCATTGTTGCTCCATCGCAAGGCGGATTTTCATGTCGACGGGACCCCTACCCCGCTTGCGCGGGTGAATCTCTCGAATACCCTCACTTTCGGGCGTCTCAGCGCCATACCCACGGTGCTGTTCCTGATCATCCAGGCGTCCGCCTACCCCATCATGCCTGTTCTCCTGCCGCTCATGGTTCTCGTATTCGTCACCGACACGCTGGACGGAATGGTGGCCCGAAGAAGGAATGAGATCACTTTTGTCGGCAGATACCTGGATTCCTCAAGCGACTATCTCATGATCATCACTGTGACGATCATTTTCTTCTATTATGAGCTCATTCCGCTCTGGTTTTTCATCCTTATCATGTGCCGATTCGTGTTTTTCGCGCTCGCCATGGTCGCCCTTGCGCTCCGCGAAGGAAGGCCCGACCCCCTTTCCACCTTCCTCGGCAAGGCGTCCATTTTCGCCCTCATGGTGCTCTACGTGATGGAGATCGCCGGGCTTTTCGGAGTGCCGTGGATCGGCAATGACCTGGTCATTCGGATCGTGGAGTACGCCGTTGCGCTGATCGTGGCCGTTTCCATGGTGGACAAGGCGATATTCCTGAGGCGTGCGTTCCAGAAAGCAGCGCATCGACAGGAGCGGATCCCGCCCGCCAGCGGGTCAGCCTGATTTCGGCACGATCTGAACTCCCCCATCGTTCTGCACCCTGATGCCATAGGTGGCGAACTCCGCCGCTCTCTTGCTGGACATCTCGATCTGAGCTGTCTTCACGCCGGGGATCCGTGTTTCGTTCTTTTCGAAAAAAGCCCAGAGCTCTTCGGACACGCCCAGGGGCCGCGGGAACCGGTAGGCCGACTTGACCTGCAGGAGCTGCTCGTCGAAAGTGTTGATCCCCTCGAACCGATACCAGGTCCGCGCGCCCAGGAAAACGAGGAGGTCATCGAAAATCACGACCTTGACGATGGGAGCGAAACGGACGCCATCCATGGTCAGGAGGACCGGCTCCTGGCCCCGCGGGGCGACCTCCAGCCTCATCGAGGAGGCCGACACGCTGATCACCCGCACGCTGGCGATCTCGGTCTCCCCGGTAAAGGCGCGGATGCTCTGAAAGAAGAGGCTGAACAGGATGACCGATGCAATGAGGAGCACCATGACGGGAATCCCGAGGGCCTTTTTGAAACGCAGGGCGCAAAAGGCGACTACCGCCGCGACAAGGGCAGCCCATGCAAGACGGATATCGACGACCTTGGACGGCCCGGGGATGAATACTCCGAGCAGGGCCAGGACAATGGCGATGGAGAAAAGCACGCAGGCGACAACCCACTTCCGCGTGCGCGCCCGGTCAGGATCCCGGCGATGTTTCGTGCGCATCGAGGCGCGCGCAACCGCCGCCCCGACGAACACTCCTGCGAGGATCGCCCATGGAAGCGGGCTGGAAGCCACGGTGCGGAGTATCGACAAGGCATTCATGGGTCCCTCCCCGGGTTCTCAATGGTACGTATATGCGCTCCCGCCGATGAACTCACGGAGGAGCGAGCGGCTGGGAACGACGCTTTCGTCCTCGGCTGCCGGCACCTGGTCGAGCAGCGACTTCACCCTGACCGCTCTCTCGTGCGCGTCCTGCGTGTCTGGATCCGCCGCGAACTGCTCGATGAGCGGCGCAAGGTGCCGTTCCACCCTTCCCTTCATGATGGGAAGCTCATAGGATAAAAAGCTGTTCACGAGGGCGTGCGCCCTGCGCAGCTCCGGCACGATGTAGCGGAGCTCGGCCCGGCGCACCAGGTGCCAGTGCCGGATCGTGGCCCGCGGGGAATAGTTCCTGAACTGCATGTCGCGCACGATCCGGCGCAGCATGCGGATGTCCGCCCAGCGGATGTAGCGACCGTCCGCGG
Organism: uncultured Spirochaetota bacterium; assembly: GCA_963734545.1. Taxonomy (GTDB): domain Bacteria; phylum Spirochaetota; class Spirochaetia; order SZUA-6; family Fen-1364; genus Fen-1364. The sequence continues at coordinate 51,046 of CAVTHO010000008.1, forward strand.
CCTTGATCTGGGACAGGGTTTCCACGTAGAGCCGAAACTTCATGTCCTCGGGCACGCTGCGGGTCATCTCGGGGAACAACCCGTGCAGGGAGTCGATGAGCAGGACCTGGTCCGGCGCCAGACGGATCGTGCCGGAGTCCCCTGTCCGCCTGCCTGTCTTGAAGTCGTAGCGGGGCACGACGACGCTGGCGCCGCCGACCAGCGCCTGGAGGTGCTGGTCGAGGAGAGCCAGATCGAGGGCCTGCGGCGTCTCGAAGTCATAGTCATCGTCGCCGATCTTCGGGTGCACGTCGAGGTCGTAGAAGTAGTTGTCCACCGTGAGCGGGACGGTCGTGATCCCCGCCGCCGCGAGTTTCTCTTTCACCTTGATCGTGGTAGTCGATTTTCCGGATGAAGAGGGCCCGGCGATGATGACGATCTTCAGCTCATCCCGTCGGGAGAGTATCTTCTCCGCCGCTGCGTCCAGCTCGGCCTCATAGAAATCATCTGCCGCCGCAATGAGATCCCTGTACTTCCCCGAGGCCATCTGCCGGGCGAGCTGGGCAAGGGTGACGCAGGCGTGATCCGTGGCCCATGAGAGCGCCTCCCACAGCTTGCGGTAGGGGATGTTCTCCTCCGAGTAGGTGAGACTGGCCTTTCCCTCGCGCTTGAGGGCGTGCTCGTAGCGGTACACGATGTAGGCCTTTGCCACACGCGCGTGGCCGCGCTCGATCAGGGCCTTCTCCACGAGATCCTGGATCTCTTCCACCGTCGGCCAGCTTCCGCGGCCCTGCCGTGCCTCGAGCATCGCAAGGACATCGTCCGTGACCAGCTCAGCCTCGGCTTTGTCCCTGCCCCCGCAGGCCACCGCGGCCCTGTAGACGGCAGAGGTGATCTTCTCCTTCTGGAACGGGACGGCCCTCCCGTCCCGCTTGATGATCATTTCGATCATGTTCAGTCCAGCGTCTTCGGCCTCACCTCGACCTCGATCATCGTCAGGAACTCCTCCAGCGGAATGAGATTCTTCTGCTCACCGCTTCGGGTGCGCAGGGACACGCTCCTTCCCGTCTGCTCCTTTTCCCCCAGGATGATCATGAACGGGACCTTCTGGTTCTGCGCGTTTCGGATCTTGGCGTTCATGCGATCGTCTCCCTTGTCCAGCTCGGCCCGCACGCCGCGGCCTCGAAGCCGCCTTCACCACCTCTTCCCCGTAGGCGGTGAATGCGGTCGCTGACGGGTATGGCCACTGCCTGCACCGGGGCGAGCCACGGCGGGAACGCCCCGCCGTAAGTGCTCGATCAGGACGCCGAAGAAACGCTCCAGGGAGCCAAGCAGCGCGCGGTGCACCATGAAGGGCCGCTTCTGCGTGTTGTCCGCGGCGACGTAGGTGAGCCCGAAACGCTCGGGCTCGTTCCAGTCGAACTGGATGGTGGTCATCTGCCACTCGCGCCCCAGGGCATCCTTGATCTTGAGGTCGATCTTGGGGCCGTAGAAGGCTCCCCCGCCCTCGTCGATCACGATGTCCAGCTTTTCGATCTCCGCGGCCCGCTTCAGCGACGGCGATCGCCTTGTCCCACGTCGCGTCGTCGCCGATCCCGTCGGCCGGCTTGGTGGCGAGGTACGCCTTGATGTCGGTGAACCCGAACGCCTTCCAGATCTTCAGGGAGAAGCGAAGGACTTCGAGGATCTCGTCGTCGATCTGCTCCGGGGTGCAGATGATGTGCGCGTCGTCCTGCGTGAAGCCGCGCACGCGCAGGAGACCGTGCAGGACGCCGGACTTCTCGTAGCGGTACACGGTGCCCAGCTCGGCCCAGCGCAGCGGAAGGTCGCGGTAGGAGCGCTGCTGGTTCTTGTAGATCATGAGGTGGAACGGGCAGTTCATCGGCTTGAGGAAGTAGTCCACGTCGTCGATGGACAGCGGGCGCGTACATGTTCTGCTTGTAGAACCCGAGGTGGCCCGATGTCTCCCACAGCCAGGACTTGCCGATGTGCGGCGTGTAGAGAAGCTCGTAGCCGTTCTTCAGGTGCTCCGCGCGCCAGAAGTCCTCGATGGCCAGCCGGACGCGGGCGCCCTTGGGATGCCAGTAGATGAGACCCGCGCCCGGCTTCCTCGTGGATGGAGTACAGGTCGAGCTCCTTGCCCGAGCCTGCGGTGGTCGCGCTTCTCGATCTCCAGCAGCTTCTTCAGGTACGCCTCGAGATCCGCCTTCGACTCCCACGCGGTGCCGTAGATGCGCTGGAGCATCTTGTTCTTCTCGTCTCCGCGCCAGTACGCCCCTGCAATGGAGGTGAGCTTGAAGCGCATCGGGAGGGAGCTCACGCGTGCTGGAGACGTGCGGGCCGCGGCAGAGATCGGTGAAAGTGTCCTGCGTGTAGGTGGAGATCTCTTCGCCCTCCGGGAAGCTCGTCGATGAGCTCCAGCTTGTACGGCTGGTCCTTGAACAGCTTGCGCGCCTCCGCGCGGCTGATCACGGCCTTGCGGGTAAACGCGTGCGTCCCGGCGACGATGGCGCGCATCTTCTCCTCGATCTCCGGCCAGGTCCTCGGTGCTGCAGCGAACGCGGGAGCTCGAAATCGTAGTAGAAGCCCTCCGTCGATCGCCGGGCCGATGGCAAGCTTCGCCCCGGGGAACATCTGGAGCACCGCTTCCGCCATGACGTGCGAGAAGGAGTGCCGGATTTCCAGCAGCCCGGGATTCTCGTGCATCTTCCATCTCTGTCCTCCATACGACAAAGCCCCTTTCGGCGCTTCGTCCCAGTATTGGACGCGGCAATACGCCGCGCTTCCAAGGACGAAAAGCCGAAAGGGGCTCTCCGCGGTTCCACCTTGATTCGCCTCCCTTGCGCGGTACTCCGCGTGTTTCGCGGTATTCCGTGCAGCTACGGGACGCGCTCTCTCCGTGCTCTCTTACGTGGAGCCGCCGTCGGCGCCTACTCGAACGACGCACGGAGCGCCGTCTTTCGGGCCGCGGCTCGGGAGTGGTTTTCAGCGATTCGCGGTCCGCGCGCCTTTCACTCCGCGGCCCGTGCATCCGGGGCGCTCTCTCTGTTGACCGGAGCTTTCGCCTACTCTTCTCCGTCGCAGCCTTTCTGAAAGTATCAGGACAAACTGCATCGCCTGTCAAGGCTGAGATCGACCGAAAGATTGACATCGTTCCGGCGGGGGGGCTACATTGAATGGTAGAAATGAAGCGCATCGACATCTACACGATCGACATCGGCGGAGGGCATATCGCCCCCGCCGTGGCGCTGAAGGAGCAGTTCGACATCCTGGGCTACAAGGACCTCGATGTCCGTGTCGTGAATCTGGGCATCGCCCTGGGGGCAAGCTTCCTCCGATACCTCTACAAGTTCTACTGGAACAAGGCGCTTCGCTACCCGCCGCTCATCAACGCGTTCTACCGCGGCGCGGACAACCCCTTCATGATCAAGATCATCGACAGAATCCTCGGCATCACGATCCTGCCGAAATTCGTCCGCTACCTGGAGCGGGAGAAGTCCCGACCTCGTCGTGTCCACGTACTTCACTTTCACGCACTACCTGGAGCTGCTGAAGCGGTCGGCCAGCTCGATGCGGTCTCCGTCGTGCTCAATCCCGAGCCCTTCGACTCGCACTATATCTGGTTCTCCCCCGTCTTCGACTGGAGCATGGTTTTCTCCCGCAAAGTCCCGTGACGAGATCATCGCAGAAGGGCATCTGGGCGCGCAAGGTGAAGGTCTTCCAGTTTCCCATCAAGCCAAGCTTCTCACCCCGCAAGGAGTCCCGCACCGTGCTTCGACGGCGGCTGGGGCTCGCGCAGAAACCGTTCACCGTGCTGTTCTTTTTCGGCGCGGAAGGTGTCGGCCCGGTCAAGAAGATCCTGGCCACTCTCATTCGAGAGGGGCCTCGCGCTCCAGGCGGTGGTCATCTGCGGCCGCAACGAAAAGCTGCAGGCATGACATCGAGACCCTGGCGCGAAGGGCCCACGGGTGCCCTGCAGATCAACGTGAAGGGCTACGTCACGAATGTCGCGGAATACATAAGCGCCGCCGATGTCGTGGTGGGCAAGTCAGGACCCAACCAGGTATTCGAGACCCTCGCTGCAGGGACGGCCCATCGTCATCTCCAGCTTCCTTGCCAATGAGAAGGAGACGACGAGCTGGGTCATCGGCAACCAGCTCGGATGGCTGACGCGCACCCCGACGCACCTGGCGACCCTCCTGGCAAAGCTGGCGGCAAATCCGGCGATCCTGGAACGCTACCAGCAGAACATCCGCAGGTTGAACCTGCGCTCCGGAGCGCCGGAGATATGCGAGTTTCTCTACGGGCTGGTCAAGAATACCCACAGAAAGAAGAAGCAGACTGTCGGAGATGCCTTGCGCAGATTCCGAGACGCCGTGGTGGCAGAAGGAGAAGCAATCTCCCGGCGCATCGACGCCTCGGAGGGGATTCAGCGATTGAGACGCGCGACGAGCTCACACCGGGGATAGCCGGTCCCCGGCCCATAGCCATGGACGACGTTCGCGTCGAACGGGTACTCCCGTATGGCGAGGGCGGCCGAGGCCATGGATGGCCCGACAGGCCGCCCCCTACTTCCAGTCCCGGATCCTCTTCTCCAGCGCAGCGGCAGTGATGCCGAGGTGCTCCGCGATCTTCTGGTACGGCCCTGACTCGCCGAACCTGTCGATGCCCACGACGAGCGTGTCATCGTCAAATGGCCCCTTCCAGCCCGGGTCACGCCCGCCTCGAAGACGACCTTCTTCGCCCCCGGCGGAACGAGCGACAAGCGGAAGTCCTGGCAGGCTGCGCGGTGAAGAGCTCGCGGGAGATCATGGATACCACGCGCACCTTGCGGTCTGACAAGCGCGGCGGCTGCCTGCAGGGCGACGGAGACTTCGGAGCCGGTGGCGACGATCACGATATCCGGTGTCCCGTCGCAGTCCTTCGCGATGTACGCTCCCTGCCGGATGGTCTTCCGCCACTCGGAATCCGCCTTGGCGTAGACGACGATTCCCTGCCGCGTGAGAGCGAGCGCGGTCGGACCGTCCTTCCGCTCGAACGCCATTCGCCATGCCATCTCGGTCTCCTCGGCGTCACCGGGGCGCAGGAGAAGGAGGTTGGGAATGGCACGCAGCGCGGCCAGGTGCTCCACCGGCTCGTGCGTGGGTCCGTCCTCTCCCACAAAGACCGAGTCGTGAGTGAAAATGTAGATCACGGGCAGCTTCGCAATCGCAGCCAGGCGGATGGACGGGCGCATGTAGTCCGAGAAGACCATGAAGGTGGCGCAGAAGGGGCGCAGCCCTCCGTGGTAAGCGATGCCGTTGCAGATGCCGCCCATGCCGTGCTCGCGGATCCCGAAGTGGAAGTTTCTCCCCTGCGGGTTCGCCTTGTTGAAATCCCCCATGTCCTTGAGGTTGGTGTTGTTGGAGGGGGCGAGGTCCGCGGAACCGCCAATGAGGTTCGGCACGCCCTTCGCGATGGCATTCAGCACCTGGCCGCTCGCGGCCCGGGTTGGACGCTGTCGCCTGTCTTGAAAACCGGCATGGTGATTGCGGAGAGAGAGTAGCTCCCGTCGAAGAATTTCTCCCACTCCTTCGCTAGATCGGGGTTCTCTTTTTTCCATGATTCGAGCGTCTTCTTCCACTGCTCGTACCGGGTCTTCCAGCCGGGCTTGCTTGTCCTTGAAATAAGCCTCAGCCTCCGGAAAGACGTAGAACTGGCTGCCGTCCGGCACGCCGATCGCTTTTTTGGCGCCCGCCGCCTCTTCAGGCCCGAGCGGCTCACCGTGCGCCTTGGCGGTTCCCGCCCGTGTGGGGGCGCCCTTTCCGATCACGGACGTGAGCTGAATGATCGTCGGCTTGTCGGCGGACTTCTTCGCCTGCTCCACCATGGCCGCCATCCCCTCGATGTCGTACATGCTGCCCGACAGGGTGTGCCAGCCGTACCCCTCGTAGCGCTTGAGCACGTTTTCCGAGAAGGCAAGCGCGGTCGAGCCCTCGATGGTGATGCTGTTGGAATCGTAGAAGACGATCAGCTTGCCCAGTCCCAGGTGGCCGGCCAGAGACGCGGCCTCCGACGCCACTCCTTCCATCATGTCCCCGTCGCTCGCCAGGACGTAGGTGAAATGGTCGATCACGGCGCGCGTCGGCGTATTGAACCTCGAGGCGAGCATGCGCTCGGCAATCGCCATGCCCACCGCATTGGAGAGGCCCTGTCCGAGCGGGCCGCCGGTTGCTTCGACGCCCGGTGTCATGCCCCACTCGGGATGCCCCGGAGTGCGGGAGCCGAGCTGGCGGAAGCTCTTGATGTCATCGAGGCTCAGGTCGTATCCGGAGAGGTGGAGGAGCGAGTACAGAAGCATGCAGCCGTGTCCTGCCGAGAGCACGAACCTGTCCCTGTTTATCCAAAGGGGGTCTGCCGGCCAGTGGTTGAGCAGCTCGCCATAGACGAGCGCGCCCAGCTCCGCGCATCCCATGGGAAGGCCCGGATGGCCGGACTTGGCTTTTTCTACGGCGTCGATTGCCAGGGAACGTACGCTGTTGGCAACAGCGGAAAGCGCGCTCAGATTCATACCTTCCTCCATGTGACCCGTGCCCCCGTCTCGTCGATGCTGACAAGGGCGTAGCTTCCGTTCTTGAACGGACCGATATTCACACAGTGCGCTCGGCCGAGAGTGTCCTCTCCGGCGGACTCGTGGATATGCCCGCAGATGCAAAGGTCCACGGCTCCGGCAAGGAGAAACTCCCGCACTGCCTCAGATCCTACGTGCAGGCCGGTAAAGCTTCGGTCGAGCCTGGTGCCCCGGGGAGGCGCATGAGACACGAGCACCTTGTACGGCGCCTGCGCGATGCCGGGCAGCCCTGAGGCGAGAATCCTCCCTGCCTCGAGCTCCGTTATTTCCCACGGCGTGCCGAAAGGAGAAGGAGTTCCGCCTCCCAGGCCCATGAATCCTACACCTTCGAGCACGATTCCACGGCCGTGGATGTTGATTCCCTTTTCATCGAGACAGCGCCTCGCGCCTTCCCGGTCCATGTTCCCCCCCACGGCGACAAGGGGGATTCCCGTCGCGAGCAGCGGGGCGAGTATCGCTTCCGCCTCTGCATGGCCTCCCAGGTGGGTGAGGTCCCCTGCAACGACAACCAGGTCCAAGCCGGCCGCATCACGGAGAAGCACATCCTTCAGCCCCGCGCCCTCCCCATGGATGTCAGCAAGGCAGAGGAGATTCACAAAGGCGCGCCGCCCGGAGGGCGGCATCCACGAGAGTGGTGATGTGTCCCGGTCGTGCCCATGCAGTTTCAGACGCCTGCCTAGTGGTGCCGCCTCCTGCGCTTCTTGTTCTTGCGGGAGCCCGAATGCCCGATGAAAGCGGTCACGTTTCCCGCGGGCGCAGGGGCAGGCTGACCGGCGGGACCCTGTTGTGCGGGCATCGGCTGTCCGGCCTCTGGTGATGGCATCCCGGGGACTGCACCGGTCAAGCCGACGGGCTCAGCGACAAGCTCCTCCGTCTCCGACTCATCATCAGCTTCGACCACGGCCTCCACCTCGACAGCCTCCATCTCCGCTGTCTTCTGCTGCACCGGTTCGGCCCCGCTCCCGATCCCGTACTTGTCCATCTCCCGCTTCTTGCGGCGCCGGTCCATGGCCCGGGTCCACTCGAGCACGATGAATGAGGAGATGAACGTGGAGTAGGTTCCCTCGACGATACCCACGATCATGTTGAGGGAGAAGTTCTTCATGCGAGCCGCTGGTGAGCAGGAACAGCGCGATGACTGTGAGCAGGGTGGCGCCGGATGTGATGAACGTCCGGCTCAGGGTCTGGGTGACGCTCGTATCCAGGATGGACCGCAGCGGTGTTCCCCGCATGAGGTTCTTGTTTTCGCGTACCCGGTCGAAGATGACGATGGTGTCATTGATCGAGTAGCCGAGGATGGTCAGGATTGCCGCGATGGTCGCGGCGTCTATCTCCACCCTGAAGACCGCGTCAAACGCCAGCATGACAAGGCGCGTCGTGCATGATCCCGATGACTGCCGCCACCGCGTAGATGGGAGGGTGGAATCGGAACATCATGTAGACGAGGATCAGCGCAACCGCGATGAGCACCAGCCAGATGGCCTGTGCAGCCGAGGCTCTGCGCCACACGGCGGCCGACGAAGTCCGTGCTCTTCAGGATGACCTGGCCGACTCCGTATTTCGCTTCCAGAACCTTTCTCAGGTTGTTCTCCGTGGTGGTCTGGAATGTCGGGTCTTCTGTCTTGGCTTCCAGCCGTGTGATGAACTCCTGGTTGACAGGCGCACCGACGACCTGGAGCTCGTGCCTGCCCCATCGGCGCGAGGGTCGCGCGCATGTCGGCGAGGTTGGTCTGCACGCCCCTGCCGGGGCCCGGGGAGAGGTTGATGTACACGGGCATGCCCGTGATGTCCTGCGGGCCGGATCAGCGGCAGAAGCTGGGTCGGAACAGCATCCAGGCTCCCCACCGGCTGGACCGTCAGCCCGGGAACCTGTGCAACAGCGGCAGTCAGATCGCGCACGCTGGCGAAGCTCGGAGTACCGGAAGGGGTAGTCTGTCCTCGTGCCGTCCTTGGTGCTGGTGATGGTGATGATGATGTCACCGGCGGAGGTGAGGGCCTGCTCACCCGCGGGGATCGAGATCTCCGCCTTGTCGGTGCCCGTTGTACTGGACGGTGAAGCTGGCCGGCGCAACCTGGAACTGCAGCGCGATGCCCGCCTTGAAGTCGACGCCGAGGTTGAAGCCGCTGATTGACGATGTATCCGACCACGCCGATGAGAACGAGAAGGGCGGAGAAGGCGAAGAAGAAGTAGCGCGCCTTCGAGAACTGGATGACTCTCTTCATGCGATCTTTCTCCAGGTGACCCAGGATCTTCTTGACCTTGAGCACCTCCACGTTGAAGTCGAAGATGAGCCGGGAGACGAAGACCGCGGAGAACAGCGTCGCAAGGTTGCCGACCGCGAGGGTCACGGCGAAGCCCTGGATGCTGCCCTTGGCGAGCTGGGTCAGGACGAGTGCGGCGATGATCGTGGTGATGTTCGAGTCCGCGATGGCCAGGAACGCCCGGTCGAATCCGGACTTCACCACGGCCTGCGTCGTCTTGCCCAGCCGCATCTCCTCCTTCATCCTCTCGAAGATCAGCACGCTCGCATCGACCGCCATGCCGACGTTGAGCACGAGACCCGCGATTGCCGCCAGGGTGAGGGTGAAGCCGAAGACGGAAAGGATGGAGACGATGAGGTAGAGGTTGAGGATCTGGGCGATGATGGCGTTCAGACCCGCCCGGCGGTAGTACAGCAGCATGAACAGGAACACCAGGGCGAGCCCGAGCACGCTCGCCTTGATGTCCCTGGCTGATGGCGTCCTGTCCCAGGGAGGCGCCGATGGCCTGCTGGCTGATGATCTCCAGCGGCACCGGCAGCGAGCCCGTGCGCAGGGTGAGGGCGAGGTCGGTGGCTTCCTCGATCTTGAACCCGCTGACACTGCACCTGGTCACGGATGGGCTCCTGGATGGTCGCCTGAGCCTTGACCTTGTTGTCCAGCGCAACGGCGAGCCGCTTGCCCACGTTGGCGCTGGTGAGCTTGTAGAAGGTCTCCCCGCCCGCGGAGGTCAGGATGAAGTTGACCGTCGGCTGGCCCGTGACCGGGTCCCGGCCGACCTGCGCGTTCCTGATCTCCGTCCCGTTCAGACCCGACCTCCTCGTGCAGGACCGTGTAGCCCTTCAGCTCGTCCAGGCCGTAGGAGTCCTTGTCGAAAACGCCGCGCAGCACGTCACCCTTGGGAATGACGGCCAGCACGCCCGGTGTCCTTGACGTTTCCCGCGGCGTCCAGGAGGACGCCGGGATTGGTCGCCGCGTACTCCTTGACCTTTGCCAGGGCATCCGTCATCCACGATGTGGAACGTGAGGGAGCCCTTGCCCATGATGAACCGGCGCACGGTCTCGGGGTCCGAGGTACCGGGGATCTCGATGATGATCTTGTCGTTCCCCTGCGTGCGGATGGAGGGATCGGTGAGACCGAACTGGTCGATCTTGTTCCGCAGCACCTCCAGCGTCGTGCTTCATCTTGTCCTCACGCTGCGGCAGGCGTTCAGCGTGGTCTTGTTCGGTCTTCTCGAAGGCGGCGTAGTCCACCTGGATGGTGACGTACATGCCGCCGCGCAGGTCCAGACCGAGCTGCATGGTCTGGTTCTTCAGGTCCTTGAGCGCGAACATCTGGTCGCGGTACCAGTCCTCCGCGTCCGCCGCGATGTCCGCGCGGCTGGTGTAGGCCTGCAGGACGTCCTGCACCGTCCACGTGGCGGGGGCGTTCTTGTTGGCGGTCTTGTAGCGCGCCGCTGGCCTTCGGGACCAGGAACGAGTACTCCGCGGGCAGCGGGATCGGCGCGCGTTCATGGCGACGAGCTTCTTGATGGCCTCGTCCGCCCGCTCCTGCGCGTACACCTTGATCTGGTTGCGCGAGCTTTCCGCCATGTCCTTGTCCGCCTGCGGCGTCAGGAAATACCACCTGATGGAGGGCCACACGAAGTAGAAGCCGACGCGCGATGACGGCAAGGATGATGAGGAACCGGTACCGCTTTTTCATGAAATCTGTTACTCCTTGGAGTCTCCCGAATCACCCTTGCGTTCGAGGACCTGGGAGACGGCGCTCTTGGAGAACTTGAGCTTCATGTTGTCGTCGACCTTCAGCACGACCGCGTCTTCCTTCACGGATTCCACGGTGCCGTGCAAGCCGCCGATCGTGACCACCCGGTCGCCCTTCGTGATGCTCTGCAGCATCTTCTTCGCGTCCTTCTGCTTCTTGTTCTGCGGCCGGATCACCAGGAAGTAGAAGACGACGATGATGAGGCCGAAGGTCACGAGCATGGTGACAAGCTGCGTGCTGCCTCCGCCGCCCGCCGCGCCGCCCGCGCCTGACCCGTCCGGGCATGCCGAGCATCAGGGGGAGAAAATTGGATATGGCTGTCATATGGTGTCCTTAAAATGAAGATAAATAACCGCGCAACCATAGCATGAAGCCGGAGCGAGCGTCAACAGGAGCCTATGCCCGCATCCGCGCCCGCCGGTTCACGTCCGCTTCTTCGATTCTGAGTATCCGTGAGACGACCCGCAGCCGGCGCGAAAAAACGGTTTCGACGCGCGAGGAGGCGTCGCGGACCTCGCGCATCCGCTCGACCAGGTATTCCAGGGCGGCTCCCGTCTTTTCGATCTCCGGCAAGGGGCATCTCGGCGAGGTCGGCGTCCGTCGCTCCCAGGTCCGGGCCGGCCAGGCGCAGGATGTTGCCGATCTCCGCCAGGGTGTAGTTGAACGCCTGCAGGTCCTTGATGAAGGAGAGCAGGACCACGTCGCCGGGCCGGTAGAGCCGGAACCCTCCCTCGGTGCGCCGGTGCGGGCGCGATCAGCCCCTTTTCCTCCCAGAACTTGATGGTGCGGACGTTGATGCCGCTCTTGCTCGGCAAGCTCGCCGATGGTGAGGAAATCGCTGCGCGAGACGTAGCGGCCCTTCTCGTCCTTGACGGGAAGCCCGACGCTGCGCTTGATCTTCTGGATTTCGGGAAGCGCGTAGCCCAGGGAGCAGAACTTCTTGATCAGCTCCCCTTCCTCGATGGCCGACTCGGGGAACAGGTCCCCGCGGCCGGAGAGCGGAGCAAGAAGCTCGTTCTCCGTCCACTCTTCCAGCTCTCGCGGGGTGAGCCTCAGGCGCTGGAGGAGCTCTTCACGGGTCAGCTCCACGACAGCCCCTTCAGACGACTGTGACCTTCTTCACTCCCTCGGGAACCCCGAAGACGCCGAAGATCCTCTTCAGCTCCTCCACCGACGCACCGGGGTCTCGTACGCCCGTTGTAAAGGGCGAGCACCTCTTCCAGTTCCTGCGGGGTTGCCGCTGAAGATGGCCGAGCAGACGCGCCTGCTTGAAGAGTCCTGCCTCGGCGAGCTGGCGCGGGTCGAGCGCGAGCCGTACCTGCGCAGCAGCCTGCCGTCGATGATGGCGGTGCTTCCCTCGAAACCGATGCAGAAGACGAAGTCCTCCCTGCGCATGCCGCAATCCTGACAGATAGGCCCGGGTTGTGCAAGCTGCGCCGACTCCGCCCTTCCGCGGTACCCCGCGGAGTTGAGCGGAAGGCTACGGGGCAGCGTAGGTGAAGCTCGGGTCGGTGAGGGTGAGCATCTCTTTCGCCTTCTCGGTCGCGAAAATCTTGTGGTCGGCGCTGACAAGGAGGGCATCGACGCCGAGGGTGTTCGCAAGCGCCAGGCCCCGGGACGGGCCCAGGGTGAAAAGAGTCGTGGCGATGCCGTCGGCGTCGATCGACGAGCGGGAGATCACCGTCACGGCGACAAGGCCATTGTCGACCGGATAGCCGGTGCGCGTGTCCATGATGTGATGGTATCTTTTTCCGTTCTGAATGAAAAAGTGCTCATATACCCCGGAAGTCACGACTGACTTGTCGACAACCCCGATTGTACCGAACGAGCTCCCGCGCTCGCTGTCGGGATTCTGGAGGCCGATCCGCCAGGGGCTGCCGTCGGTCTTGGCGCCCATTGCGAATATATTGCCGCCCAGGTCGATCATTGCGGATTTCACGCCGCGCGATGAGAGGATGCGGACGGTCTCATCCGCCGCGAATCCCTTCAGGACCGCGCCCGCGTCGAGCTTCATGCCCGGACGCCTCACGTAGATCGTCTTCGCGGAGTCATCCATCACCACGTCGCGCCAGTTCACCAGGCTGCGGGCCCGCGCGATGTCCGCGGGTGCCGGAATGTGCCCCTCTTCGGTGTTCATGCTCCACACTTTCATGAGAGGCCCGACGGTCGGGTCGAAGAGGCCGTCCGAGAGCGCGGAGAGCCGAAGCGCCTTCTTGATGACGAAGTACACGTCATCCGTGACGTGCACGGCTGTCCGGCCCGCGGCGGCGCTGACCGCGTCCAGCTCGCTCTCGGGAATATTCACGCTGAGGCGATCGTGGATCTCGTGCAGCCTGTCGAACACCGCATCGAGGTTCGCCTGCACCGCGTGGTCGTAGAGGGTGACCGTGCAGGTGGTCCAGAGGACGAAGTCCGTCCGGGAAAGGGGGGTCTCCAGGCCGCCGCAGGTCCCCGCGACAAGCAGAAAAGCGAATAGAAAACCGGACACATACACGCGCGCGTTCTTCATTTGGCCCCCATGAAAATGGCCGCCATTGAAAAAGCCGCCCCGCGTCGGTCTTCCCGAGTCGCGGGGCGGCCCTGTTTCGATGATCGTGCGGTCCGGTGGCTTAGTCCATGCCTCCCATGCCGCCCATTCCACCCATGCCGCCCAGCCGCCACCGCCGCCCGGCATCGGCGATTCCTTCTTCTCGGGGATGTCGGTGATGATGCATTCGGTGGTCAGGAGCATTCCTGCAATCGATGCCGCGTTCTGCAGGGCGGAGCGGGTGACCTTGGCCGGGTCGATGATCCCCGCCTTTACCATGTCGGTCCACTCCATTGCCTGGGCGTCGAAGCCCATGCCCTTCTTCTCGTTCTTCGCCCGATCCACTATGATCGAGCCGTCCATGCCGGCGTTCTGCGCGATCTGGCGCAGGGGCTCCTCCAGCGCGCGCTTCACGATGTTGAATCCGACCTTCACCTCCTGGGTGAATGCGGACACGTCGACCTTTTCGAGCGCCTTGGCAGCCTGCACGAGCGTGACTCCACCGCCCGGGACGATTCCTTCCTCGATGGCCGCGCGGGTGGCTGACAGGGCGTCCTCGACCCGGTGCTTCTTCTCTTTCAGCTCGACCTCGGTGGCCGCGCCCACGTTGATGACGGCCACGCCGCCGGCCAGCTTGGCGAGCCGCTCCTGGAGCTTCTCACGGTCGTAGTCCGAGGTTGTCTCGTCGATCTGGACCTTGATCTGGGCGATCCGGTCCTTGATGTCTTTCTGCTTGCCGCCGCCCTCGATGATCGTGGTGTTCTCCTTGTCCACCTTCACCTGCTTGGCGCGCCCGAGCTGGCTGATCTCGACGTTCTCCAGCTTCAAGCCCAGCTCTTCGGCGATCACCTGGCCGCCGGTCAGGATGGCAATGTCTTCCAGCATGGCCTTCCTGCGGTCTCCGAAACCGGGGGCCTTGACGGCGCACGCGGAAAGAGTGCCGCGCAGGTTGTTGACCACGAGGGTGGCCAGGGCTTCGCCCTCGACTTCCTCGCAGATCACCAGCATGGGTTTGCCGCTCTGCGCGATCTTCTCCAGCATGGGAAGAAGGTCCTTCATGCCCGAGATCTTCTTGTCGTGAATGAGGATGTACGGGTTCTCCAGGATCGCCACCTGGGTGTCGCGGTTGGTGACGAAGTAGGCCGAGATGAACCCGCGGTCGAACTGCATCCCTTCCACGACCTCGAGGTTGGTCTCCATGCTCTTGGATTCCTCCACCGTGATGACGCCGTCCTTGCCGACCTTTTCCATGGCGTCCGCGATGAGGTTCCCGATCTCGTGATCGTTGTTGGCGGAGATGGCCGCCACCTGGGAAATCTCGTCCTTCTCCTTGATGTCCTTCGAGCTCTTCTTGATGTCCTCTACCGCGATGGCCACCGCCTGTGCGATTCCCCTCTTGATGTCCATGGGATTGATACCGGCCGCAACGGACTTGAGACCTTCCTTGATCATGGAGTACGCCAGAACTGTCGCCGTCGTGGTGCCATCGCCCGCCACGTCATTGGTTTTCGTGGCCACTTCCTTCAGGAGCTGTGCACCCATGTTCTCCAGCGGGTCCTCCAGCTCGATCTCCTTCGCGATGGTGACGCCGTCATTCGTGACGGTCGGTGCGCCGAATTTCTTGTCCAGCACGACGTTCCTTCCCTTCGGACCCAGGGTCACCTTGACCGCCGTGGACATTTTCTCTACGCCCCGCAGGAGTTTCTGTCGAGCATCCTCGTCGAAACGGAGTTGTTTGGCCATTTCTCTCCCCTTTCCTTCTCTCAGAGTTAAGTTACTTCACGCGCGAGTAATTTGAGCGTGTCTGTCGCTTTTGTAGCTAAGATACAGAAAGAGTCCGAATTCATCAAGTGGTTTTTATGCGATTGAGCGAGGTTGCGCTTCTGGCCGTGCTCTGATACAAAAGGAAGGATGAAGAGACGGAATGGCAGGCGGCTGTGCCTGGGATTCCAGTGGGACGCCGGATCCTGGGATGATGCCCCCCTCTGGTGTGACTACCTCTTCACCCGGCTCGACGGGCAAAGGGTGCATTGGAACCTTCCCGCCTTCCCCCCGGACGGTCCGGTGCGCAAACGCGCGTCCCTCGCAAAATCCCTTCATGACCGCATACAACGAAACGGTGACGCTCTTGCTTCCATGGGATTTTCCGGAGCCTGCCATCCCCTTCTCAATCTGGACGAGCTGGACAAGGAGCTCTCGTGGGGAATGAAAAATCCATGGGGAACCGGACTCACCGATGTGCTGAACCTCCGCACGCACGTCCTCATTCCCCGGGTACCCGATCTCGTGCGCCCGGACGCGCGGCGGCTGTACGCGGATCGGGGGTTCAGTCTCGTCGGCATCTGTGACACCCCGTCGCACGCATCGGCCGCCTGCGGCGACGGATTCTTCCACGCCATCAGGCTGAGCGTGGCAGCCGCGGGCCCGACGGACCCCGACTTCCGCAGAGTGCGGCGGCTCATCGCCTCCTCGGGAGACGTTTTCGTGCTGCTGGATCTCACCGGGCTCACCCTGGCGGGCCCGCTGGAGCGCGCGACCGAGGAGCTCATCGGCCCTCTCCTCGGCTCCGACAGCTCGGTGTTCTCCCTTATCGCCGAGTCACCGGCCTCATCGTCTCCTGCCCCGACTTCCGGCGCGTCCCCGCGCGCGGATTGGTCGCTTTTCCCTGCCTCGGTCCTCCGCGCCCGGTTGAAAGCCACCGCGGCGCTCGCCAGGAGAAAGAGAAAGAAGACAGAGGAGTACCAGGACCTGCTCTCCACGCTCGCCCGGTCGGACGTGCCGGCGCGGCAGGCGGAGGCGGGGGAAGAGCAATCCCCCAACCGCCTGCGGCTGGTCGCGCACATGCTGGGAGACGTCGCGCTGGCGGGAAAGGATTTCGACGTCAAGCTGTCCGGCGGCCGGTTCTGCGGCATCACGCGCCGGGGGAGCTGGCTTCTGCCCCCCGGCCGGCGCTCTCGTACCTCAAGATGCAGGGCAGGACCACCCCGTTTCGGACGCTCAGCTCCTTTTCCTTCGAGGGAGAAAACGGGACCGGCCTGCGGGAGGAGCTGGGCATCGAGGGAGAGAGCGGCACCGCGCTCAGCATCGAGTACTCGTTCTGCAACGACTCCCCCCTGCTGTCGGTCACGGCAGAGATAAGCTATCCCCGTCTCGCTGCCGCGCGCGTGGTGGAGGAGTACGCTCCCCTCGCCATCACGCTTGCCGAGCTGCCGAAGGGCGGAACCGTTACCCTGGAGGCGACCGCCCCGGATGAAAGCGCGGCCACCGTCACTCTGTCGGAGAAGAGCGGATGGGTCCTGCTCCCCGGCGCGGTCCACAGGATCGCGCGCGCTGACGGCGGGTCCATCCACCTGCAATTCTCCCCCCGTGAAGGAAAGAGGTGGGGAATCCCCTTCTTCCGGGTCGTGAAGGCGCGCGGCGGCCGATTCCTGGAGATGAATCCCTTCGGCAGCTACTCGCCCGTTCCCGCCGCCGTGCTGGGCGGGAAGCGGGAGTCCTTTTCCCTGCTCCTCGGACTGGACGACCCCTGACGATGCCCGGCATCGACTTCTTCGACGTGGATCACACCCTCACGCGGCGATCATCCGGCACCCGGTTCGTCGGGCTCGCGATGCAGCAGAAGAGTGCTTCCCCTCCGGCTGCTCCTCGTCATGCCGTGGTACTCGCTCACGTACAGGCTGGGACTGTTCAAAATGAAAGAGTACGTGGACGGCTTTCCCTACCTTCGCGGAATCCAGCGGACCACGCTGGAAGAGATTGCAGAGGACAGCTTCGAGGGCCGCCTGAAGGGGGACCTGTTCGAAGAAGCGGTCATGCTCGTCCGACAGCGGCGCGCGGAGGGGCGGCGCGTGATACTCGCCACCTCCTCGATCGACCTCATCGTCGCGCCTCTGGCCGCGCACCTGGGAGTCGACGGGATGCTCGCCACGACCCTGCAGTTCGAGGACGGGGTCTGTACCGGACGGATCGCCGGCACGCCCATGTTCCGGAGGGAAAAGAAGAACCGGGTGCTGGCGTATCTTGCCTCGGAAGGAGTGTCTGCCTCCGAATGCTCCTTCTACTCGGACAGCATCTACGACCTCCCCCTGCTCGAGGAGGTCGGCAGGCCCGTGGCCGTGAATCCGGATTTCAGGCTGCGCCGCATCGCGCGCCGCCGTGGCTGGCCCATCGTCAATCTGTCCTGAGCTCACCCTGCTCGATGCGCTGGAGGCGGCCGTTCCCGGTCAGAAGGACGAGCCTGCCCTGCTCGTCCACATCGCTCAGAATCCCTGACGCGCGCCGACCCGATCCCAGGAGATCCACGCTCACCTGCCGCCCCCGCGCATACAGCCGCGCCTGCAGCTTCTCCCGCCACCCGGAATCGGTCAGGACCTCCTTCAGCCGGGCCAGCAGGGAAGCGAGCAGCGCAAAACGAGCCACCACGCGGCCGCTCGCCTGAAGCAGGGAGCAGGCGGAGTCTGCCAGCTCCGGCGGAAACGAAGTCTGCGTGAGATTCACGCCGAGCCCTATGAGACCGACGCTGCCGAACGCTTCGCACAGCAGGCCGGCGAATTTCTTTCCGTCGCACACCAGGTCGTTGGGCCACTTGATCCGGGGCGCGATGCCGGCCGACTCCTCCACGGCGAGCGCCACTGCAACCCCCGCGCGCAGGGGCAGCTGCTGCAGGGAGAATGCGGTCTCCGAAAGGTCCACGACCACCGTTGCGAGCAGGCTCTCCCCGGGCGCGGAGCTCCACACCCGGCCCGGCACCCTCCCCCTCCCCTTCTCCTGGAAATCCGCCACAACGACGGTGCCGCTCGGACAGCCGGCCCGCGCGAGCTCGCGCGCGTCATCCATGGTAGACGAGGTCCGTTCCCGCACGTATATGGGGGCCCCGGCCCACGGGTTGATGATGCCCGGGCTTGTCTCCATACGGCCAATTATGTACCATTTTCTGCTATGGAGGAGAACCCGCTGCTCGCGGGGCTGGGCCTGCCCCGAGAGCCGCAGCCGTTGACGTTGGTGATATTCGGCGCGAGCGGCGATCTCACCAGACGCAAGCTCAGTTCCCGCCCTCTTCTCCCTGTACATGAAGGGGGCCATCACCGGGGTCAGGATCGTCGGTTTCGCCCGCCGGGAGTGGGACACGGCGACTTTCCGCGCGCTCGTGCGGAAGATGCTGGACGCGGAAGATTCGGCCGGTGCGGATGCGGAATTGAAGGATACCTTTGCGGAGGGGGTAGGATTTATCCGCTCCTCGTTCGAATCCCCGGAAGGATACGCGGAAATACAGGAGAAATACCCCAGTCCCGCCAACAGGATCTTTTACCTGGCGGCGCCTCCGGACGCCTACCAGGTCATCTGGAGCGCATCGGGGCGGCGGGCCTTGCTGACCAGTCCCGCGGCTTTTCCCGTGTGATTGTGGAGAAACCGCTGGGACGTGACCTGGCGAGCGCGCGCTCTCTCAACGAGCGCATCTCCCAGACCTTTCCCGAGGACCAGATCTACCGCATCGACCACTATCTGGGCAAGGAGACGGTGCAGAATATCATGCTGATGCGCTTCGGCAACGGCATCTTCGAGCCGGTCTGGAACAAGCGCTACGTCGACCACGTGCAGATCACCATGGCGGAAACCATCGGCGTCGGCACCCGGGGCCGCTACTACGAGAGCGCGGGCGCCCTCCGGGACATGATGCAGAACCACATGCTGCAGCTTCTCTCTCTGGTGGCCATGGAGCCGCCGGTGGACCTCGATCCCGACAGCATCCACGATGAAAAGGTGAAAGTGCTGAAATCCATCGCGCCCATCACCGGCGGGCTTGTGCGCACGGAAACGGTGCGGGGCCAGTACGAGCGGGGCATCGTGGACGGTGAGGAGGCTCTCGCCTACAGGGAAGAGGACGGCGTGGGTCCGGGCTCGCACACGGAGACATTCGCCGCCCTGCGCGTCTTCCTGCAGTCCTGGCGTTGGGCAGGGGTGCCGTTTCTTCTCCGGACGGGCAAGATGCTGTCGCGGCGCACCACGGAGATCTCCATTCACTTCAAGCAGCCGCCCCTGCTGCTGTTCGCGGACCGGGACCCTGCCGGCACGCCGCCGAACGTCCTGACCTTTCGCATCCAGCCGCAGGAGGGAATCACCATGGGATTCAACTCCAAGATTCCCGGGCCCACGACCGAGATGCGGACGGTGAACATGGATTTCTCGTACGGATCGGCATTCGGAGACGACCTCCCCGACGCGTATGAGAGGCTTCTGCTCGACGCCATGCTGGGCGATTCGACCCTCTACATGCGGAATGACGAGGTGGATTCCGCGTGGGGATTCATCACTGAAATCCTGCAGGGGTGGGAGCGCACGGCGGAGCCCGCGCTCTCCCTGTATCGCGCGGGAAGCTCGGGACCGGAGGCCGCGGCCCGGCTCCTGGGCTCACCCGAGCGGAAGTGGAGGAGACTGTGAGCGCCCTCCTCAACCCGCGTGTCATCGAGCAGGAAATCGCCAGGATCCGGGAGAAGGAATCCAACCCCTATTCATCCGGGGTCAAGACGAATCTTTTTTCCCTGGTTGTTTTCCGGCAGGAGGGCGCTGTCCGGCCGGGGAGCCTGACCCGGCCGAAACCGCGCTGCAGTACATGCTCGGCAAGCGCCCCGCGCGCATCATCACCATCACGAAGGCGCGCGCCCCGGGGACCGAGGTGTGGGTGAGCGGCCGCTGCTTCCCCGACAAGAGGAACCGCGGGGTCTGCTTCGAGGAAGTCCACATCGAGAGCGGGGAGGACGGCGTGGGACTGGATCCCGGCGCATGGGCCCCTCTGCTCATACGCGACTTGCCGGTTTTCGCATGGATCCCCGACGGCCTGGGCACGGACGGGGGGACGTGGGAGGGCGCCCTCCTGAAGGCCGCGGGTCTCATCGACAAGCTGCTCGTGGATTCCGCGCGTCTGTCATCAGGACAGGCGGAGCCGCGCGAAGTATTGGGCGCGGTGCGGCAGCTGAGGGAGAGGACCGCCGGGCGCTTTCCTGCTCTCCGATTTCTCCTGGCGGCGCAGCAGGGTGCTGCGCGAGCAGACGCGCGCGCGCGTTCGATCCCCCCGGCATCCGGCCCTTCCTCGCCTCCATCCAGAGCGTCCGCCTGTACGGAGGATCGAAGTTCGAGGCGTCTCTCTTCTTTCTCTGGCTTCGGGTGAGGCTGGGAAGGGAGATACTCGCGGATCATGCGGCGACGGGCTCTCTTGCGGAGGGGTTTCGCGTCACCTTCAAGCTCGCCGGCGCGCCTGATGTGGACATCGGCTGCACGAAGGGCGGGTGTCTCTCCCGCGGCGAGGAGAAGGGCGCGTACAGGTTCCCCACCGATGGTGAGATCCTCCTGGAGGAAGTGGACACCCTCTCGCGGGACCCGGTTTTCTTGGAGGTGCTCGCCCATGCGGGACGCCCCGACGCCTGACCGGGAGGGCGCGTTTCCTCCCTCTCTCCCCCGGACGATTGTGGCGGAGGATGCGCGCGCGCTTGCCGAGCAGGCGGGCAGTCTCCTGCTTTCCACTATAGAAGACTCCCTGACCGTCCGCGGACGCGCCCGTGTCATCCTGGCAGGGGGCGGCACGCCGAGGGAGACGTATGCGCTCCTGGGAGAGGGCTTGCGCGCGCGGAAAGTCCCCGTAGAGAGGCTGGCGTGGTTTTTCGGTGACGAGCGCTGGGTGAACCGAACCCACCCGCAGTCGAATGAGGGCATGGCACGCGAGACACTCCTGACGGGGATCGGCGCCCCGGAGGAAACCATCCACTCCTGGGACGCGGGATGGGGAAATCCGGTGGAGTGCGCCCGGACATACGGCGGCCGGGTCAGGGAGCTGATGGGCGGCACCGCGGACGCTCCCGACCTTCTCATCCTCGGGCTCGGCGCGGACGGGCACACTGCCTCGCTCTTTCCCGGTGCCACCGCACACCTGCCCGGCGGCGCGCGCGTTGCCGTCTCTTCCGACATGCCCGGGGAGGCGGCCGCGGTGCAGGGAATCGCGGAGCGAGGATGGCGGTTGACCCTCTGCCCGGTTTTCCTTAGAACTTCCCGATGCGTTGTTTTCCTGGTCGCCGGGGCGGACAAGGCGCCGGCCCTGCGCCGGGCCCGGGCCGGCGAGAGCGCGACCCCTGCCGCCTGGATCAGGGGAGCGGCCACCTGGTTCGTCGCAACGCGCGAGGCAATGGGCACCGAGGAGCCGGGATACGGGAGGGAAATCCTGCATGCGTGAGAGCACGGGGGACGCACACGGAGACGCACGGCCGTCCGAGTTCGTGCGCGGCTTGTATTTCGAGATACAGACGATCGAGGGCGTCCAGCCGCTGGAAATCTGGAACGGGATACGCGAGTTCTTCGATCCCTATGAGAAAACGGCCCTCATCAAGAACCTCTACAAGATCGTCTTCCCCCTGGTGAACGAGCACTGCTTCGGGTGGCCGTTCGCGGAACACTCCCGGCTCGCCCGTGAGACGGTCGGCATGGTCATCGACTGGTTCTCCGCGGACCCCGAGGCGCGGCTCTTCGCGCGCTTCCCCCACCCGCCCACGGGAGACGCCGACCAGAAGGCCCTGTACCGAACGATCAAGGAAAAGGCCGCCAGCCTCGTGGAGAACCTCCATCCCCTGGATCGCGGGGGGAAAGGCGCACACAAGGACTCGCAGACGCTCGCCCAGGGCGTGTTTCCCGGAGGCCTGTTCGATTTCAGGGAGATGCGTATCGTGGACAACGAGCTCCCCTTCATCATCTTCACCGACAAGGAGTACCGGGTCATCCACGGCCTGGCAATCGTGTACCTGTGGCTCATCGACCTGGACAGCATCTTCCTGGGAACGCTCGAGAAGCAGAAGGTCGACGCGGCGATCATCGAAGAATACCGCCAGTTCGCGCGCAAAGTGCAGAAGGAGAACCCCCTCACGCTGCACGGCCGCAGGATCGACGCGAAGGAGGTGACCGCGCGCATACTGGAGCTGCTCAAGCAGGAGGATTACCTGGACCTTTTCGAAGACGTCTACCGCTGGTTCGAGCAGGCAAAGACCCGGTTCGGCACAAAGGGCGCGGCGCAGAAAGAGTGAGGCGCGGCAAAGAGGGGGGCCGCCGTCACCAGCGGCCCCCTCTGAGCCTGTTCTTCCTGCGGATCAGCCGACCTTCGGCAGGTCTTTCTCCGCTTTCAGGATCTCCTTTTCGGGATACTCGTAGTCCTCCAGCTTGCCCGCGAAGTACTGCTCGTAGGCGTACATGTCGAAGTGGCCGTGACCGGAGAGGTTGAAGAGGATCACCTTCTTCTCCCCCGTCTCCTTGCACTTCTTTGCCGCGCGGATGGCGGAGGCGATGGCGTGCGCGGACTCCGGCGCCGGGATGATCCCCTCGGTCCGGGCGAAGAGCACCGCCGCCTCGAAGGTCTCCTTCTGCCGCAGGGCCTCGGCCCGGATCAGGCCCTTGCTGTTCAGCAGGGACACGATGGGCGCCGCGCCGTGGTAGCGCAGCCCTCCCGCGTGCACGGACGGCGGGATGAACCCGTGGCCCAGGGTGTACATCTTGGCCAGCGGGATGAGCTTCCCCGCGTCCCCGAAATCGTAGGCGTAGATGCCCTTGCTGAGCGACGGGCAGGCCAGGGGCTCGGAGGCGACGAACTCGATCTTCCTCTTTCCCGGAGATCTTGTCCTCCATGAAGGGGATCGCGATGCCGCCGAAGTTGCTCCCGCCGCCGTGGCAGGCGATGACGATGTCCGGCATAGAGGCCGAGGTCCTCCAGCACGGCGCGCGCCTCCAGGCCGATCACCGTCTGGTGCAGGAGCACGTGGTTGAGCACGGAGCCCAGGGAGTACTTCACCGTTCCGCCGGACGTGGCCGCCACCTCCACCGCCTCGCTGATCGCGATGCCGAGGGAGCCCGGGGTAGTTGCGCTTGTCCTCGAGCATCTTCCTCCCGATCTGCGTCTCCTTGGACGGGCTCGGCGTGCACCTTTGCGCCGTAGCTCTCCATCATGATCTTGCGGTACGGCTTCTGCTCGTAGGAGGCGCGGACCATGAAGACGTTGATGTCGAGATTGAAATGCGCGCCGGCGAACGCCAGGGCGCTCCCCCACTGCCCCGCCCCGGTTTCGGTGACGAGCTTCTTCACGCCCTCCTTCTTGTTGTAGTAGGCCTGCGCGATGGCCGTGTTCGGCTTGTGGCTGCCCGTGGGCGTCACGCTCTCGTTCTTGAAGAAGATCATGGCCGGCGTGCCCAGCGCCTCCTCCAGGAACTTCGCCCTGATGAGCGGGGTCGGCCGGAAGAGGGAGTACACCTTGAGCACCTCGTCGGGAATGGTGATTTCCCGCTGCTGGGAGACCTCCTGCTCGAGGAGGCCCATGGGGAACAGCGGCGTGAATGCCTCCAGGGGCACCGGCTTGCCGTCCGCGGGCTGAGCATGGGCGGAACCGGCTCGGGCAGCGACGGCTGGATGTTCAGCCACTTCTTCGGGATCTCCCTGGTGGGAAGCTGGAAGATTCTGTCGTCGGTCATGGAGCGACTCCTTTCGAACGTGATCTGGCGGCTCCGCGCCCCGACGGGGCGGAGAAATAAAAAACCCGGGCCATTGCCCGGGTTTTCCGCGAATAAAAAAACCGCGGGCGGTTTCTCTCTCAAAGGGGAGGGAAACCGCCTGCGGTCTCCTGGCACATCGTTATACCGCTCAGGCAGACCTGGGTTTCCTCCCCGGGTCCACCACCACCAGGACTGCTGCATGCGTACTGCTCATGTGCAAGACCGCTACTCATCATATGCATATATATACGGTATCCGGGCTTCCTGTCAACAACAAAAATCAGAAGTCGACGAGCTCCACCTCGAAGACGAGGAAGGCGTTCGGCGGGATGACCCCCGGGTATCCGCGCTCGCCGTAGCCGAGCTCGGGCGGGATCACCAGCCGCCGCTTCTCCCCGCGCTTCATCATGAGGAGCGCCTCGGTCCAGCCCTCGATGACCCTGTCCACCTGGAACGTCACCGGCGCTCCGCGGGATTCCGTGCTGTCGAACACTCGTCCGTCCAGCAGCAGTCCCGTGTAGTTCACGCTGACCGTGACGCCGGCCGCGGGACTGGCCCCGGAACCCTTGGCCAGCACCTCGTACATGAGCCCGGACTTGGTCGTGGTCAGCTTCGGCCACTTCTTCCTGATGATCGCCAGGGCCGCCGCGCGGTCCTTCTTTTTCTTGTCCTCGACGGCTGACCGCGCCCCTGCCACCAGGGTGTCGAAGCCCTGCTGCGTCACCACGAATGCGCCCGCTGCCGGGCCCACGCGCAGGATGCGCACGCTGATCATGTGGTCCCCCGGCTTGATTGCCGTGACCACGTCCATGCCCTGCACGACGTGCCCGAAGACGTTGTATCCGCCGTCCAGCCAGGGGGCAGCCTCCATCGTGATGTAGAACTGGCTGCCGTTGGTGTCGGGACCCGAGTTCGCCATGGCAAGCACGCCCGGGGCGTCGTGCTTCAGATCCGCGCGCATCTCGTTCGGGAACTCGTAGCCGGGGCCGCCGCTGCCGTCGCCCTTCGGGTCGCCGCCCTGGATCACGAATCCCTTGTCCACCCTGTGGAAGGTGAGGCCATCGTAGAACTTCCTTCCCGACGCGCCGTTCGCCTTCAGCGTGCCCTCCGCGAGGCCGACGAAGTTGGCCACGGTCATGGGGGACTTCTGGTACTCGAGCGAGCAGATGATGGTCCCCCGCTCGGTCTTTATCTCGGCGTACAGCCCGTCCGGCGAGCGGCTTCTGCGCCTGAGGCAGACAGCGCGGGAACGACGGCGAGGACGATGACAGGGCCAGCGATCAATTCCGCGGATTTGCGCAGTGGTCAGTCGACTGTGCCACGGACGGCGCGGTTCACTGTCAAGACTCGAGGTCCACCTCCAGGGGATCGTCGGGCGACGGCACGATCTTCCACTCCTGCGTGTCCGGGTCGAAATCCGCGATCTTCGAGAGGGGCATCTTGATGTACCTCCCCTGCCCTTCCACCGCCACGGAGCCGTCCTCCAGGAGGATCTCGCCGGTGCCTTCGAAGAACCGCGACCCTTCCTTCACGATCCGGCCGACAACCCGCACGGGCGTGTCGATCGGCACCGGCTTCTTGAATCGCATCGTGAACTCCACCGTGACGCCCCAGACCTCGCCCTGGGACCTGTTCAGGATGGCCCTGCCGATTGTCTCGTCGAGGACCGTGGCGCTGATCCCGCCGTGCAGCCGGCCCGGGATAGCTCTGGTGCTCGTCCCGCGCCTTGAAGATAGCCATGAGATCCCCGCCTTCCAGCTCGTAGAAGGAGGCCCGGAGGCCCGACGGGATTCTTCAGGCCGCAGACGAAACACATCCTGGAGTTCTGCTGTTTTCCCGTCACCTTGCGTTTCATAGCAGG
This sequence comes from uncultured Spirochaetota bacterium, assembly GCA_963734545.1. Classification (GTDB taxonomy): domain Bacteria; phylum Spirochaetota; class Spirochaetia; order SZUA-6; family Fen-1364; genus Fen-1364. The sequence goes on from CAVTHO010000008.1 coordinate 76,561, forward strand.
GTGCTCCCCAGCACGATCTGAGATGCCTCGTAGTAGGACGGGCCGAGCCGGCGCAGCACTTCCGCGACGTCGCGCTCGTCGCCCTCGATGCCGAGGGCGGCGAAGTTCTTGTCCCCGCGCGCGCCGAGCTGGAGGTCCACCACGTTCACGCCGCGGGAGGCGAGCGCGGAGAGCAGGACGAGCACGACGCCCGGCCGGTTCGCGTGCACGGCGACCACCATGTGACGCGAGACCGGGTATGGGCAGCCAGACGCCGTCCACCTCGAGCAGGTAGGCGGCGGCAGGCTTGAGGGGCGGCAGGCGCATGCGGACGTCCGTGTCGATGCGCATGAACCGGTCCGCCGCGGTGCCCAGCACGAACTCCACCGCCTCCCGGATGTGCTCCTGGGGCCGCCAAGGGTGAGGTACGCGGTGGCCGTGCCGTCCTGCAGGGAGTTCAGCCACGCGGTCTCGACGTTGATCTCCTCCGAGGCCAGCGTGTTGAGCAGGATGGCCAGGGTTCCCGGGAAGGTCTCTGTGGTGGGAGAAGAGGCAGGCGATTTCCCCGCCTTCATAGGCGGGCATCCGAGTCGGTGATCGTCACCGACCTTTCCTCCTTGCGCACGCGGATGGCGTGGAAGGACCCGAGCGAGGAAGATTCGGGAAACTCCTTCTGCAGGGACCTGAACCTGCCCCCGAATGAGAGGTGCGGAATCTCCAGCCGCTTCTCTCGCGCAAATCGATGGTTGAGCATTTCCATGCCGAGGTTGAGGACGTGATAGGGACCCTCGCTCCCTGCCTGCAGCGAGCGCTTCTCGGGAATGCCCCGGGAGAACGAGACGTAGTAGCGGTAGCCCGCTTTCCGCACCGCCTCGAGGCCCGCCGCGTAGTCCCGTCCGAGGTCGTCGAGGGCTGTGGGTGTCCCCGCCGATCGCCACAGGGATGCCCAGGGTGCGGGCCCGGCGGAGGATCTCGGGGTGCGGATAGATGCCCACTCCCTTGCGGAGGCCGGAGAGGTTCACATCCAGCGCAAGGTTGCGCTCGGCGATCATCTCCAGCAGGGTGAAAAGCCTGCGCGCCGTCTCGCTGTCGGCCCCGTCCAGGTCGGTGAGGCACGCCGGCAGCGGGGCAAAGAGCTTGGGCAGGTCGAGGTGCCCGACAACGGAGATCATCTGCCAGCTCGCGTCCACCATCTCGATGCAGCTCGTCGAAATATGCGGCCCAGAACGGCTCCACGCCGCCCCGTTCTTCGATCAGGCGGCGCGTGTCCTCCGCGGAGCCGTCGTACGGGATGCCGTTGGGCGCGAAATGTATCGGAGGACACGACAAAGTCCACCCCGTGGGCCTGGAACAGCTTTGCCCGGTTCCACTGCATGCCGCAGGCCGGTCCCCAGCCACTCGAGCTCCACGCCGCAGCGGACCTGGATCCGGCCGGCGAACCTTTCGCGCAGGCCCCGCATCCGGGCGGCGAAGTCGAAATAGGAGGCGTCCCCGCGGATGAACTTCACCGCCGTGTCGCGTTCCTCGCGTAGCGGAACCGGGTGAGCCGGGGGGAGTGGATGATGAGGGTGAGGGACGGGAAACCCAGGCCGGATGGCCCGGTCCGACAACGGCGTCCAGGTCGTCTATCCCGTGTTTGACGTGGTCGGTGCCGGTGCCCACGTGAATGCCGTGGGTCTCCCAGATGAACGGCTGCGCGTGCATGCGGGCCAGTATAGCGAATTACCGGCGCGTCGGCCAACTTGAAAGCAGACCCGGTTTATTCTATCTTCGACGCATGGACAGCCGCGAGGTGATGAACAGGATCGGGGCCATCATCGAGGCCCACGGGACGGGACTTGCTCGCCACGGCGGACCAGGACGGCACCCCTCACCTGCGCTGGCTCACGCCGACTCTCCTCCGGGAGCGGGCCGGGCGCCATCTATGCCATCACGGCGCCCCGGTTCGCGAAGGTCGTGCAGGTGCGCAAGCACCCGCGGGTGGAGTGGATGTTCCAGACGCCGACGCTGGACGAGATCGTCAGCATCCGCGGCGCGATCAACGTCGTGGAGAACCCCTCGCTGCGGGCGGAGGTCCTCGAGGTGCTCGGCCCCCGGCTGCGCACGTTCTGGAAGCTCGCGCACGACCCGCGTGACCTGGTCGTCCTGGAGACAGTCGTTGAAGAGGCGACCCACTTCCTGCCGATGCAGGGCAGGAAAGACAGTCGTCCATTTCTGAGGGAAGGAGCGCGGATGGGCGACCAGGAAGAGGGAGCGCGCCTCGGCGCGCAGTTCGAGAAAGATCTCCTCGGACAAGATGCTCCTCATCCGCAGGTTCGAGGAGAAGGCCGCGCAGATGTACGGCCTGAAGAAGATCGGCGGCTTCTGCCACCTGTACATCGGGCAGGAAGCAGCCGGCTGTCGGCGCCATCGCCGCCATCGACCTTGCCAACGGACTACACCGTGGGCGCCTACCGTGACCACGGCTACGCGCTGGCCTGCGGCATGGATCCCCGAGGGTCTCATGGCGGAGCTCTTCGGCAAGGCAACGGGATGCTCCAAGGGCAAGGGCGGCTCCATGCACTTCTTCGACGCCGCAGCGGCACATGTTCGGCGGCAACGGCATCGTCGGCGCGCAGATCCCCGTGGCAACGGGCGTGGCCCTGAAGTGCCGCTACCGCAAGGACGGCGGCGTGGTGCTCTGCTGGTTCGGCGACGGCGCCATCCACCAGGGATCCTTCCACGAGAGCCTCAACATGGCCAAGATCTGGAACCTTCCCATCATCTACATCTGCGAGAACAACCAGTACGGCATGGGCACCGACTTCCGCCGGGTCTCCTCGGTCACCGACTTCGTGGTCATGGGAGACTCCTACGGCATCCCGGGCAAGCAGGTGAACGGCATGGACGTGCTGGAGGTGTACCGGGAGGTCGAGCGAGGCCGCGGCGCGGGTCCGAACGGAGTCCACGCCCATGTTCCTGGAGATCAAGACCTACCGCTACCGGGGCCATTCGATGAGCGACCCGGCCAAGTACCGCACTCCGGAGGAGCTGGAATCCTACAAGAAGCAGGATCCGCATCCTGATCCTGAAGTCCAGGATGGAGGAGTCCGGCAATCTCACCGAGCGGCCAGTACGCGGCCATGGACGCGGAGTGCAAGGCGGTGTGCGACGACGCGGTGAAGTTCGCGGAGGAGAGCCCCGAGCCCGAGCCCTCCGCTCTGTACGAGGACGTGCTCGCATGAGCCTCGATCACCTTCCGGGAAGCCCTGCGTGCCGCCATGGACGAGGAGATGGCGCGCGACGACTCGGTCATCCTCCTGGGCGAGGAGGTCGGCCAGTACAACGGCGCCTACAAGGTCAGCCAGGGACTGCTGGAGAAGTACGGGCCCGAGCGCGTCATCGACACGCCCATCTCGGAGGAGGGATTCACCGGCATCGGCATCGGCGCCGCGATGGCCGGTCTGCGTCCCATCGTCGAATGGATGACCCTCAACTTCTCCCTGCAGGCCATGGACCAGGTCATCAGCAACGCGGCCAAGATGCGCTACATGTCCGGCGGCCAGTTCACCGTGCCCGATGGTCTTCCGCGGACCCAACGGCCCCGCGGAGTACCTGGGCGCCCAGCACTCCCAGGCGCTGCAGTCGCTCTACGCGCATTTTCCCGGCCTGAAGGTGGTGGCGCCCTCCACGCCCGCGGACGGCAAGGGCCTGCTGAAGGCCTCCATCCGGGACGACAACCCCGTGCTCTTCCTGGAATCGCGAGATGATGTACGGGGTGAAGGGCGAGGTGCCGGACGGCGAGCACCTCGTGCCCCTCGGCGTGGCCGAGGTGAAGCGCCCCGGGAAGGACGTGACCATCGTCAGCTTCTCCAAGCCCGTGCGCATGGTCCTGGAAGCGGCGGAGGCGCTTGCCGCGCGAGGGGATCGAGGCCGAGGTCGTGGACCTGCGCACCATACGGCCCCTGGACGAGAAGGCGATCTACGACTCGGTGGTGAAGACGAATCGCTGCGTCGTCGTGGACGAGGCCATGGCCGTTTGCCAGCGTGGGCTCGCACGTGGCGTGGCTCGTCTCCCGCAACTGCTTCGACGACCTGGACGCGGCGGTGGAGCTCGTCTCCGTCGGAGGACGTGCCCATGCCGTACAACCACTCCCTGGAGCTCGCCGCCCAGCCTTCGGTGGCCAAGATCGTCGAGGCGGTGAAAGGGTGCTGTATGCCTGAGAAGATCCTGATGATCGCCCTGTCTCCCACCATGGAGACCGGCACCCTCGCGCGGTGGCGGAAGAAGGAAGGGGACACGTCGCCAGCGGCGACGTGCTCTGCGAGGTGGAGACCGACAAGGCCACCATGGACTACGAGTCCAGCTGCCGAGGGAACTCTCCTCAAGATCCTGCTGCCCGAGGGCGGGCAGGCAAAGGTCGGAGACCTCATCGCCATCGTCGGAAAGCCGGGAGAGGACATCTCGGGGATCATGGCAGGGCTCGGCTCAGCGCCTGCCGTGGAGCATGCCCCTGCCCGGGGGGCGGCAGCGCCGTCAGCCCCGGCCTTGACGCCCGCGCCTGCGGGAGTCGCTTGCAGCCCCGAGCCCTTCCCTGAAAACAGGCGCGCCGGCGGGCAGGATCAAGTCCTCACCCCTTGCGCGCAAGGTCGCGGCCCAGAAGGGCGTCGACCTCCGCTCCCTCGCGGCTCGGGCCCCGCCGGAAGAATCGTGATGCGGGACCTGGAGAAGCTGCCCGCGGCACCGGCGCGTGAGCAGACTGGGGCCGCCATCGGCTCCCCTGCAGCCCGGCGCCGGCGACGAGGTCGTCCCCGTCTCACGGATGCGCAAGGTCATCGCAAAGCGGCTCTCGGAATCGATGTACAGCGCACCGCACTTCTATCTCACCGTGGCGGTGGGCATGGACGAGCTTCTGGCCGCGCGCACGAAGATGAACGACGGGACGCGAGAAGAAGCTTTCCGTCAACGCGTTTCTCATGGCCATTGCGGGCAGGACGCTTGCCCGTCATCCGCAGGTCAACTCGACGTGGAACGGGGACACGTTCCTGCGGCACGCCGCGGCAGACATCGGCCTCGCGGTGGCGCTGCCGGACGGCCTGATCACCCCGTCGTGCGTGACTGCGGCCGCAAGGGCATCATCGCCATCGACGCGGAGCTCGCAGACCTCGTCGAAAGGGCACGCGCGGGCAAGCTCGCGCCGGAAGAGTACGCGGGAGCGACCTTCACCATCAGCAATCTCGGCATGGCGGGGATCGACGAGTTCACCGCCATCATCAACCCGCCCGGCTCCGCCATCCTCGCGGTGGGAGCGGTGCGCAAGGAAGTCGTAGTGGCGGAGAACGACGCGATGGTCGTCCGGCAGCGGATGCGCGTCACGCTCTCCTGCGATCACCGGGTCATCGACGGCGCGGTCGGCGCCGCGTTTCTCAGGGAGCTGGCGGACATGCTGGAGAATCCGCTGCTCGCCCTTGCCTGAGCCGTTCCCTGACACGGAGGAGACACAATGGCAGGCTTCGATTTCGACGTTCTCATCATGGGCTCGGGTCCCGGCGGGTACGTGGCCGGCATCCGCGCTGCCCAGCTCGGCCTGAAGGCCGCCGTCATCGAGCGGGACAAGGTGGGCGGGGTGTGCCTGAACATCGGCTGCATCCCTTCCAAGGCGCTGATCCACCAGGCCGAGCTCTTCCGCTCCCTGCCCGCCCTGAAGGAAATGGGCATCGCGGTGGACGTGAAGGGACTTCGACTACTCGAAGGTGTTCGACAAGTCCCGCAAGGCGGCGGACACGCTCTCCAAGGGTGTGCAGTTCCTGCTGAAGAAGTACAAGGCGGAGCTCATCACGGGGGACGCCGTCCTTCTCGGGAAGGAACGAGGTCACCCTCAAGGACGGGAAGAAGATCACCGGGAAGAACATCATCATCGCCACCGGCTCCCGGCCCCGCGTCATCCCGGGCTTCGAGTTCGACGAGAAGCAGGTGCTCTCTTCCACGGGCGCGCTCATGCTCAAGAAGCTGCCGAAAAAGGCGATCATCCTCGGCGCGGGGGCCATCGGCGTGGAGTTCAGCCACGTCTGGAACTCGTTCGGCGTCGAGGTGCACCTGGTGGAAATGATGGACCGGATCCTCCCCCTGGAGGACGCGGAGGCGGTCCAGGTCCTTGCGCGCAGCTTCCAGAAGCGGGGCGTGCAGATGTACACGGGGACAAAGGCTGTCTCCCTGCAGAAGGCAAAAGCCGGAGTGAGCGTCGTCCTGGAGGACAAGGCCGGCGCACGCACGACCCTCGAGGCGGACCTGATCCTCGTGGTCGTCGGCCGCACGTGCAACACGGACGGCATCGGGCTGGACAAGGTGGGCATCGCCACGGAGAAGGGCTTCATCCCCGTGGGGGACTACAACCAGACGAAGGTCCCCGGCATCTACGCCATCGGGGACGTCGTGGCCACTCCCCTCCTGGCGCACGTGGCGTTCAAGGAGGCGGAGATGGTGGTCGAGCACCTGGCCGGCAAATCCCCGGCGCCGCGCCTCGACCCCCTCTCCATCCCCGGGGCCACCTACTGCGAGCCGCAGGTGGCCAGCTTCGGCCTTACCGAGTGGAAAGCCGTGGAACAGAAAGTGCCGTTCGCCAAGGCGAGCTTCCCCTACCGTGGCGCGGGGAAGTCGGTGGCCATCGAGCAGTCAGAAGGATTCGTGAAGGTCATCTACGATCCGAAGACAAAGGAGATCCTCGGCGCCCACGTGGTGGGCGCGGAAGCCACGGAGCTCATCCACGAGCTGCTGCTCGCGCGCACCGCCGAGCTCCTGCCCGAGGACATCGCCAACATGATCCACGCGCACCCCACCCTCTCGGAGGCTGTCATGGAGTCCATGCGCGCCGTGGAGGGCTGGAATATTCACGTGTAGTCAGGGATGACGCAAGTCGGCCGAGGACAGGGATGTCCGAAAGGCCGACTGTAGCCATGGATGGCGAAGGCGCGCGAGGCCAGGGATGGCCGAAAGCGCGCCTGTAGCCATGGATGGCGAAGGCGCGCGAGGCCAGGGATGGCCGAAAGCGCGCCTGTAGCCAAGGCCGACTGTAGCCCGGACGCCGGCTACCCGACGGCTTTCCGCGGGGGCCGTGTCGCCGCTTCCAGATCCGCAAGCAGCGTGAGGGCCTCCGCAGGGGACCGTCCGCACATGTCCCCCGACGGCTGCAGCCGGAGGCACACGGCCGGCCTTTCAGCGCGACCGAAGAGGCCGCAGCGGTTATCCCAGGAGAGCTGGACGCAGCGCACCCCGGCCGGCTTCCCGTCCGGCATGCCGGGGATGGAGGAGGAAATCGAGGGCGCAATGCAGCACGCTCCGCAGCCGATCCTGCACTTCATAGGTCTCCCCTGAGGATATCTGATCCGCGAAAAGGGGAACAGCCCTTGCATGACGGGAGAAAATCGACGATCCTGAGCGCATGGTGCGGATCATCGTCAGCATGCTGCTGCTCGTCGTGCTCGCGGTGCTCGTTTCCTTCAATCTTGGATTTACCACATCCATCAGCCTGTTCGGCGCCCGGTTCGACCAGGTGCCGGTGATGGCCGTCGCGCTGTTGAGCTTTGCTACGGGCGTTCTCTATTCGTTGTTCCTCTACATCGGCCGGTTCCTGCACACGAAGAAGAGGGAGCACCTGGCCCGGAGGGACAAGGAAATCAGCGAACGGGAACGCAAGCTCGCCGAGCGCGAATCCGAGAAGAGCCAGGCAGCGGTGACCGCGGCGGAAGCAGAGGTCGCGCGCGCGGCATCCCCGGAGAACACCGAAAAGTCGGGCCCTGCAAAGCGCACCTGGCGTGAACGGTTTTCCCGGTTCTTCAATCCGGACAGCTGACCCCACGCACAAAACCTGTCAGATAAATTCGACAGGGAAATCAACCAATCACTGACAGCTCCTTTCCCCCGCGCGTCGTATCCTTGCCTCAGGTATGAAGGGAATCGCCGTGGAAAAAACGATCGCGGAATGTGCGGAGCGAATCATCACACTCCTGGCGAAGCTGGGCGAGGCGAACATCCTGCGCCTCTCCGAGCATCTCGCTGAAAGAAACGTGATCACCTACCAGGCCCTCGGTTGGCTGGCCAAGGAAGGGAGGATCAGCTATCAGCAGCTGGGAAACCAGGTATACGTCGCCCTGCACAGGGACGCACCGCCGCCTTCTGATGATTCCGCGGGTGAAAGGAGCTCACGATGAACAAGAGTCTTGTCCGCGCGGCAGGGGGTGCCGCCATCCTTCTCGTGGTCCTGCTCGCGTGCCAGACCGCGAAACCCGTCTCGCCCGCGGAGAGCGCAATTCGGACCGAGGCCCCCGGCTTCTCGCCGAGCGGAGATTCCGATCATTCGACGCTCGGCATCGACCTGACGTACGGCAACGGGGATGCGATCAAGAGCTGGAAGGTCGAGATCACCGGCAACGGCACGACGCAGAAGAGCTGGAGCGGCGATGCGCGCTATCTCCCCGCGAATCTTCGCTGGGACGGAAAGAGCGATGCCGGCGCCATGGCGCCCGAAGGGACGTACGTGGCCGCGCTCTCGATCGAGTACGCGCAGACCTTCGAGCCGGTCACCCGGCAGAGCCAGAGCTTCGTCCTCGTCCTGACGCCTCCCACGGTGAGCATCTCGATGAATCCGCCGCAGTTCGTTCCCACCGAGAAGGGAGTCGCCGGACCGATGACGCTCACCATAGATGCGCGCTCGTCACTCGCGAAGGTGGAGAGCTGGTCGCTGGACATCTATGATGAAGCCGGCGGGCTGTTCAAGAGCTTCAAGGGGTCATGGCCGGACGCTTCGCCGACCTGGGACGGCAGGTCCGGTGCAGGGGCGTTCGTCGTCCCGACCCAGACCTACAAGGCATTGGCGTCCGTGCAGGACGAATACGGAAACAGGGCCGATCTGAAGGCTGATATTCCGGTGGCCAGCCTCGCCATCGCAACCCCGCCTAAACCCGTCAAGAAGGAGCCGGTCGTCGCCGAGGGCAAGGTCGCCGTCGTGCCGGTGACCGAGGGATTCTCCCCCAATGGAGACAAGGTCATGGACGACATCAGCCTCGCACTCTTCTACGGGCAGCCCGCGGCGGTCAGGTCCTGGGAGCTCGATATTGCGGATTCGACGCGGGGGGTGCAAAAGACCTACAAGGGCGACGGGTCACGCCTGCCCACGAGCGTCGCCTGGGACGGCATGACCGACTCCGGCAAGGCGGCACCGGAAGGCACCTATACGGCGAGACTTTCCGTGGACTACGGGACGCTCTACAAGCCGGCCTCGGCATCGAGCGAGGAATTCATCCTTGCCGTCACTCCTCCCACCGGGTCGATTGCGCTCTCGTCTCCCCTCTTCTCGCCGATAGAGTCTTCCGACACGATCACGCTGACGCTGGATGCGCGGGCACCTGCCGCGAAGATCGACAGCTGGTCCATGAACATCTACGATCCGGGCGGAAACATTTTCAGGAGCTTCAAGGCCGCCTGGCCCGCGAATCGGGTGGTCTGGAACGGCAAAGGGGCCAAAGGGGACATGGTCCAGTCCGCGGAGGACTATCCTGTCGTGGCAGCGATACGCGACGAGTTCGGAAATGTCGGCGAGGTGAAATCGACAATTCCCATCGACATCCTCGTGGAAAAGATGCCCAAGGGGTACAGGATCCTCGCCTCGCGCGTGTTTTTCAAAGCATTCACGGCGGACTATGAGGATGTGTCACCTGATCTTGCCCGGCAGAACGCGGCCCGGCTGGACGCGCTTGCCAGGAAGCTGCAGAAGTTCCCCGATTACAAGAGCAGGATCGTCGGGCACGCGGTAAAGATATTCTGGAACAATCCGACCCTCGGCGACGTGGAGGAAAGTGAGATACTCATCCCGCTTTCCAAAGCCCGGGCGGATGCGGTCAAGAAGGCCCTGGTGGACCGCGGGCTGGACGCGGCGAACCTCACCACGGACGGCGTCGGATCCTCCGATCAGCTGGTCCCGGACAGCAATATCAAGGACCGGTGGCAGAACCGCAGGGTCGCCCTGTTCCTTGAAAAAGAATAGCGCAGGCCTCCTTCCTTTCAGTTTCCTCTCCTTTGTCCCCGGCTCTCCGCAGCCGGGGACTCTTTTCCGGCACAACCCTTGCGGCGCGCGCTTCGGAGATGCACTATGCGTGGTGGGAATGACATGCGCGAATCATTCAAAGAGCTCCTGAAGAGACCGCTCGTCAGATACCTGTCCGGAGTGGTCGCTGTCGGGCTGGCATTCCTCCTGCAGAGAAGCCCTGTCCCTCTGGACAGGTCCCGATTTTCCGGAATACCTCGTCTTCTACCCCACCGTCATGATCATCGCCCTGCTGGCAGGCTTCTGGCCGGCGCTGTGCGCCATCGCGGCAGCGGCCGCCATGATCGCCGGCTACTGGATCCTCCCCTGGCATGCTTCTCTCTCCGCCCCGAGGATCTCCAATTTCATCGGGCTCGGCCTCTTTGTCGTCGTCTGCGCGTTCCTCAGCGTGGTCGCCGAGCTCTACCGCCGCAGCCGGCAAAAGGCCGCCGCATACGACAAAGAGCAGGCATTGAGAGAGAGCCAGGAAGCGCTGCGCCGGCAGGCGGAGCTGCTGAAGCTCTCTTTCGACGCGATCATCGTCTGGCGGACGGACGGGCGCATCGAAAGCTGGAATCGCGGAGCGGAGGAGCTGTACGGCTTCTCGGAGAGCGAGGCGAGTGGGCAGCGTGGTGCACGAGCTCCTCGATACGCCGGACACGGCAGCGAAGCTGGATTTCGAGGGCCTGGTGCGCGCGGGGGACAATGGGAAGGTGAGCTTCGCCACCGCACCAAGGACGATCGCGAGGTAATCGTCTCTTCCCGCCTGCAGATCGGCCGCGGCTTCGACGGCGGAGAGCGCGTCCTGGAGATCGACCGCGATATCACCGACCGCATACGGGCCCGGGAAGATCTTCAGAGAGCGCACGACGAGCTCGAGGAAAAGGTCCTGCAGCGAACCTCCGATCTGCAGAGGGCCAACCGGATGCTGCGGATGGTCAGCGCATGCGACCAGGCACTGGTGGAAATCTCCGATGAGCTCGAGCTGATGCACGTCATCTGCCAGATCATACAGGACGAGGGCGGCTACCGACTGGTGTGGGTGGGACTGGCGGAGGATGACGGCGCGCGGTGCATCCGGTGCGTGGCCTCAGCGGGGGACCACGACGGCTTTCTGGAAAGCCTCCGCCTGACCGGAGAACGGCGGCTCGATCAGCCCCGGGTCGATCGGCAGCGCGATTGAAACAGGCCTGCCCGTCATCAGCGGCGATATCTCGCTTCTCCCGGAGAGCGAGCCGTGGCGGGACGACGCTTTGAGAAGAGGGTTCCGCTCCATGGCGTCTCTGCCCCTGATGAGCGTTCCGAAACCCGCCTTCGGCGCGCTCGTGATCTATTCCGACCAGCAGGGGGGGTTCGAACCGAATCAGGTCAACCTCCTGAAGGAGCTCGTCGACGATCTCGCCTTCGGTCTTACCTCCCTTCGTGCCCGGGCGGAACGCGACCAGGCCCGGCAGAACCTCGAGACAAAGGCCTCCCAGCTTCAGATTCTCGCCGGGGAGCTGGTCCGGACGGAGCAGCGGGAACGGAGAAGGATCGCGCAGCTCCTGCACGACCAGCTCCAGCAGCTGCTCGCCGCGGCGCTCTACGGCCTGGTGAGCCTCCGCCCGGCGCAGAAAACTCCGAAGTTTCAGGATGATTTGACGAAGATCAGCGACCTGCTGCGGGAATGCATCGAGATGTCCCGGTCACTCACGTCGGAGCTCAGCCATCCGGCCCTCTCGGAGCCCGACCTGCGCGCGGCGCTCGAATGGCTGGCGGCATGGATGAAGGAAAAGCACGGCCTGGAGGTGGAGGTGGAAGCGGCGCAGGCCGTTTCAGTGGAGGCCGAGGAAACGCGCATCATGCTCGTCCAGGCGGTCCGCGAGCTGCTCTTCAACGTGGCGAAGCATTCCGGCGTCACGCGCGCCCGGGTGCGGCTGACCGTGTCCGAGGATGATCGCGTGCTCATCACGGTCAGCGATGAAGGGGTGGGCTTCGACGCAGCCAGCATTCGGCCGATCGGCAGCGCCACGAGCGGCATCGGGCTCTTCAGTATTCGCGAGAGACTGGCGCTTGCGGGCGGAGGCATGGAAATGGACAGCTCTCCGGGCACGGGCAGCCGATTCACCGTGTGGGTGCCTTCCCCGCAGCCGGTTCCCGTCGAGGAAGATACAACGCCGCAGAGCGCGATAAAGGCCCGCCCGCCACGGGCAGGCGCCAGAGGCGGGCATGCATCTGGAAAGATCAGGGTCGTGCTGGTGGACGACCACGCGGTGGTGAGAAACGGCCTTGCGCTGCAGCTCAACGCGCAGCCGGATATCGAAATTGCCGGCGAGGCGGCCGACGGCAAATCCGCCATCAGGATCGTGCGCCGCATCCGACCGGACGTCGTGACAATGGACGTCAGCATGCCGGGAATGGGCGGCATCGAGGCGGCGCGTGTGATCCACGCGGAGTTCCCCGACATGAGCATCATCGGGTTGTCCATGTTCGAGGAGGCCAAGCAGGCCGCGGCGATGCGCGAAGCAGGGGCGGTGGGCTACCTTTCCAAGAGCGCGTCATTCGACAGCCTGCTCGACGCAATCCGCTCGTGCGCACGGAAGACGCAGGAAAAGGCCTGACGATGCTGCATGTCATCCTGTGTGACGATCATCCCATCTTCCGGGAAGGCTTGAAGAAGATCCTCCTCCCTCATTCCGACATCAAGGTGGACGCGGAGGCCGGAAGCGGCGCCGAGCTCATGCAGAAGATCGAGGGCAGGCGCTTCGACGTTCTCATCCTGGACATCAGCCTGAAGGACATGAACGGCCTCGACGTGGTGAAGGCGCTCCAGGCGTCGGGCAACAGGACCGCGATCCTCATCCTGAGCATGCACCCGGAAGAGCACTATGCGCTCCGGGCGCTCAAGGCAGGTGCGGCGGGATACCTGCAGAAAGAGAGCGTGCCGGAAGAGCTGGTCAACGCGATCCGCAAGATTGCCAAAGGCGGAAAGTACGTGACTCCCTCATTGGCCGAACGACTCGCGTACCAGCTCGAGCCGAACACCGAAAAGGCGCCGCACGAGCTCTTGTCGGACCGGGAATACCAGGTGCTGTGTCTCCTGGCAGCAGGGAGAGGCGTGAAGGAAATCGCCGCGGAGCTCGCCCTGAGCCCTCCCACCGTTGCGACCTACCGTTCACGCATCCTGACCAAGCTCAATCTTTCCACCACGGTCGATCTTGTCCGCTACGCGCTCAGGTACGGACTCGTACAGTAGCCTTCCCCGGCCTAAGAGATGAGTCGATCCAGGCTCGACAGGCGGTCGACAATGGCGTCAGGCCGAGCACGGGCGCCGTCGATCGGGCGCTGCATCCGCCCGTCTCCCGCCGCGAGAACCGTCATAAAGCCGGCGCGTCGCGCTGCTGCCACGTCGTTGAGGGGATCATTACCGACCATGACGGCTTCTTGCGCGGGGATCCCGAGTCTGCCCAAACGCCTCTTTGCCAGCTCGTAAAGCTCGGGGCCGGGCTTCCCCGCGCGATGCCGGTAGGAATAGAGACAGAGCGATGGATGGAATCCCAGTTCCTCGAGCGTGCATGCAAAAAAGGCCTGAAAGAAAAGCGGCGTGTAGAACTGGGCGTTCGACACGAGGCCGAGCCGTACCCCGCGACCGGCAATGGCGGCAATCACCCCTCGGCAGCCGGGCATTGGCCAGCACGAATGCGCGGCAAGCTCGTAGCCGACTGCAAGACGGCGCAGCTCTCCATCGGAACGGCCGGGGAATAGTCCACCCCAGATTCGTTCGATCCGCACCTCCGGAAAGGCAATGCCGCGCGCCCGCAACTGCTCGTGTCGCGCGGCCACCGCCCGCCCAAGGCTGTCCGATAGCTGCGCGGGAGTGAGGTGAAGGCCGTTCCTGCGGATGAAGGCCTCTATGGCCCGGTCGGCTCGCGGCACCTGCAGAAAGAGGGTGCCATAGACGTCGAAGAGAACGGCCCGCGGCTCCCGAGGCAGGGATCCCGAGCAGGGAATACCTGGGGGAACGAACCTGAGACGGCGCGAGTTTTTCCTGATGAGACCGACGAGGGGATCCAACGCCGCCTCAGCGGAATGCGATCATCCTGAATCGCTCAGGCCTGAGGAACTGGTCCAGAAGCTCCTTCTTATCCACCCTCTGCCGCACGAGCCGGTTCATGCAACCGTGATAGCACTCCAGGAGCGTCTGCGCATATCGCCGGGGGCCGAACTCCGCTTCTATCACCAAGCGGTTGTATTCGAGAAGGGATGGATCCGTTTCCGCGAGGGAACCTCGAATCCGATCCAGCTCCTGATTGCTCGCAAGAAGCTCGCGCGCGAATCCCGCGTCGGTCAGCACGGTGTCCAGCACCTCGCGTTGAGACTGCTCGTCAAGCGCGGCGAAATCCATACGACCGCCGTGTGTCATTGCGTCCCATGCACCTCCTATCGCCGAATCCGTCGGCTCTCGATTGAACGAGCGGAATGCCGCGCGCAGACCATCGCGCCATCGCTCGCGGAAAGAAGGAGCATCAAAGCACTCGAGGGGAACGGAAAGGGAGAGATACAGATAGGGCAGGCGGATCCCCGCACTCTCAAAATCGTGGCAAACGTGCTCCAGCCTCCGCCCCGCGGTAGGGAGACCTGCAGTCCAGGGTTCCAGGAACGCGAACCCGAAGCCTTCGTTGACGCTGGTGCTGATGGCGGCGTCGGATTCTCCCATCAAGTCTTCCAACGTGCTGTGGATACCCTGATCGAACCGGACCGGAAGCTCGCGCCTTGTCGCGTACCGCCTCCAATCGTCGTATCGCATGAGATCGTCCGGGTTGCGGGGGGGGAGCGTCACGGTGAGGTCCGCCTCGAAAAGCGCTCCCAGCAGGAGCGCTTCGCCTACGTTTTTCCGCCGAATGCCCCGTACCGGATAAAGAAGAGAGAGGCGGCTTTTTCCGCCCCGGCGAGCGGGGATCTGGGGAAGGGACCGGACCGTGTTGAATATCAAGTGCACCGCGTCGGGGCGCAAACCTGCGGCTACCAGCGCGTCTCGATCGCGGGAATTGATGGCCACATAGTGGCAATCGGCCGGATACTCTTCTACTGCGTAGTAGGCTGACGGCCTGCCGTCCTCAGCCAGATCGTGAATCTGGGGGAGGAGCTGGATCCCCATTTCCTGCAAATGGCGAAGGATCGCCGGAAGCTGGGAGTTCTTGTTCAATGTAGGGTTGTGGACGTGGAGCACGTCCGCCAGTCGGCCCCACGTGCGCAACATTTCTTTCGCCACTTCCTCAGCGATACTCTTTGGGGGCTGCCCGGATACGGGCGCATACCCGAGTCCCGGAACCACTGAAATGGATGCGGGAAAATCCTCGCGCTGCGTTTCGGAGGCCGGCTCCCCCGTGAGCACGATTGATTGTACGCTGCGCCCGAGCGCCTCGGCTTGAGCACGGATGACGGAGGTGACGCCGCCGGCACGCAAGTGATAGTGCATAAAAGCAATGCGCATGACGCTCCTATCGTAGCGGCAAGCAGCTTTCGGTTCCAGAGGGTGGGTACGGCGCGTGCGCCGCAGGAGGGATGCCGGGTCGACTGCGTCCACACGCCCGCGGCCCCCCGCCCTTGTTGCAGCGACGGCAGCGAATCTGCTTGAATGAGTGCGATGGGATTCTCCCTCTCCTCCCTCCGGCGGATACCGGAAAATACGCGCGGGATCCTCAACTCCGTTCTTTACGCCGTCGCCGCTGCGGGATCGGCGGTCGCATTCCTGTGGCTGACCAACATCCTGTTTCGGGCGACGATCGAACGCCTGGCATCAGGATCACTGCTCGTCTTCGTGCTAGGAAGCCTTGGCGTCATCAGCAGCACGTCGATCATCGCGGGCCTCCTCATGACCCGGGTCAGTCCGGAATCCGCCGGAAGCGGCGTACCTCAGCTCAAGGCTGCTTACTGGAAGGACCTGGGGTTCGTCAGGCTGCGCTCCGTCATCGTGAAATTCGCAGGTGGAGTGCTTACTCTGGGAGGAGGCACGAGCCTCGGCCGTGAAGGCCCGTCGGTGTACGTAGGTGGAGGCGTGGCATCGAGCCTCTCCGCGGTGATCGGGGTTCCGAAGACCGGCCGCCGATCCGCTTCCGCAACAGGCGCCGCTGCCGCTCTTGCGGCGGCTTTCAACACGCCGCTGGCCGCCATCACGTTCGTGCTGGAGGAGATGCTCAACAATGAGTTCGGCAGCCGGGTGCTTGGCAGCGTGGTTCTTGCAGCCGTAACGGGTGCCCTGGTCGTGCAGGCATTCCTCGGCCGGCAGCCGGCGTTCTCCCTGCCCGCCGTGGAAGGCGTGACGTGGCTGATGTACCTGATCCTGCCGATTGTCGCGACGGTTGCGTCGCTGATCGGCGTGGCGTTCCAGAGGCTGACCCTGATCCTGCGCGCCCGGGTGCGGGACCGCAGCCCGCTGCCTGCATGGCTTCGTCCCCTCTGTGGAGCGCTGGTGACATGGGCTCTTGGCTGCGCGGTCTACGTCGTCACCGGGCATACCGGAGTATTCGGGCTGGGGTACAATGACCTGTCCCTTGCCCTCACCGGCAACCTGCTCTGGCAGGCCGCCGGGCTCCTTGTCGTGGCCAAGTTCGCGGCCACCGTTGCATCGTATGCCTGGGGAGGCTGCGGGGGAATATTCTCCCCTACCCTGTTTCTCGGGGGACTGACAGGTTTGTTCCTCGCCGGGGTCGCGGGTATCTGGATCCCGCTCACGGCCGCAGACAGGATCGTCCTGGCGGCCGTCGGCATGAGCGCGTGCTTCAACGCGGTCGTACGCGCGCCCCTTACGGCGCTTCTGATCGTCTTCGAGATGACTCACCAGTTCTCCATGGTCCCCGCGCTCATGTTCTGCTCCATCGTCAGCCAGGCAATTGCCCGGATCGGCGGCCGTCACAACTTCTACGACGCTCTTCTCCTGCAGGATGGCCATGAGCTCATCCGCATCAAGCCGCCGCGTGACCTCGAGAGTTGGCAAAAGCTCCCCGTGTCCGAGATTGCGCACACGCGCCCCGTCATTCTCCCCAACCTGGAACGCCCTACTATCCAGACCTTCCTGGAATCCTACCCTTACGCCCGGTTCCCTGTTGTCACGAAAGGCGCGATCGACGGAATCGCAAGCCGTCAGGATCTGAAATCCGCCCTTGCGTCGAATGCGGTCCCGCGGCTGACAACCCCGGTGCTGTGCGCTCCGCACATGAGCGTTCGCGAAGTCGGGACCCTCCTGATGGAAAGCGCATCGGGAATGGTCCTGATACGGGGGGATTCGACAGGAGATATCGAGTCGGTCGTGACCCTGCATGACCTGCTCCGCGCCCAAGCGGCACTCTCAGAGTAGAGACACCGCCGGCTTTGACAACCATGGTGACGGGAGCTATGATCGGCTTCGGCCCGAGGACGGATCCGAGGGAGGCGCCAGATGCAGAGGATCAAGGTTGCCAACGGCATATGGTGGGTGAGCATTCCTGAAGAGGGTCTGTCAGTCCTCTGCGGATGCCCTGCCGACAGCGTCAAACATCTGATCAAGCGCGGTCTCATTTCCACCGTGGAGCACGAAGAAAAAACCTTCGAAACCGGCCCCAACGCCGTCCTCCTCTCGGATGTTGCGGTGCAGAACGGGGAGTTCGCAAATCTTGCGGAGTTTTCTCAATATCTTGATGTCGTCGACCTCGGCCTGGATGCCTGGAACGATGTCGATGGCCTGGAAGTGAAGCCTGCTCTCTCGGCTCACCCGATGTGCTTCTCACAAGGCGGAAGTTGTTCGAGGCACGCGCCCTGGCGGACGCGCTTGTTCTCCAGGTCCCACATGACGTGCTGCGCGATATCCCGATTGTACAATGGAAACTGCTGGAGACGCTGGAAAGGCGGCTGATGACTGCGGCGAAAAAAGGCCCCCGATAGAACCCCGAGGTCAAGAGGAGAACGATTATGCGCAAGGGACTGTTCGGGAGGAAGAACAAAGATACGGCCGGGGACCCGGACACGGGGCAGACGAATCCACCCAAGGAGCGCACGGCGCCCGTTGAGGAGAAGAAGCCTGGTCCGCAGCCGGGCCCCGGCAGGAGAACCGATTCCTGGGAGTTGGCAAGACTTATCAACCCTGCGTCATGGCTGGCCATGCGGGAGAGCTTTGTCAAGAGGCGCGAAAAGGAGAAGCAGGATCTCGACGTCTATCGGGTACTCTCAGACGGGGCGCGGCCGAGCGCGGAGTACTACGTGCTGATCGTGCTCTCCTGCCTCATTGCAACGATGGGGCTCATCCAGGGGTCGGTTGCCGTCATCATCGGCGCAATGATAATTGCTCCGCTCATGACGCCGATTCTCGGCTTCTCGCTCGGCGTCATCTGGGGAGATCTCCGGCTCCTGAGGATCGCCCTCTCGTCTCTGGTCAAGGGAGTTCTCCTCGCGGTCGTGATATCCGGGCTTCTTGCATTTGCAGTTCCGATCTCCCACTTCTCAGGGGAGATCTCTTCCCGCGCAAATCCGTCCCTGTTTGATATTATCGTCGCCCTCGGGTCAGGGGCCCTCGCGGCATATGGCTACGCGAACAAGAAGGTCAGCAGCGCGCTCACGGGCATCGCCATTGCCGTGGCGCTCATGCCCCCACTGTGCACCGTGGGCATCGGCCTCGGCAAGCTCGACCCGCGCATCGCCTCGGGCGCAGCGGTGCTCTTCGCAATCAATCTTGTCTCCATTTCCCTTGCCGCGGCGGTCGTCTTCTGGCTCATGAAGATTCACCCCCTGTCGGAGGACAGGGCGGTCGTCAAGCGTCGCGCGTTGTGGCAGATCGCCCTGTCGGTCGTGCTGCTGAGCGTCATTACGATTCCAGTGGTCCTTTATATGCGTACGGGATATGCGCTGGAACACGCCCAGAGTGACGCACGCCGCCTGATCGCGGAGACCATTCCGGGCAGCTCGGTGCTTTCGGCGGAAGCCCTGCACACGGGAGGCGGAAACGCCCTCCACCTGACGATCGCCGCGGAGAGGGAGGTCGCGAAGGATGAGATTCGCCTGCTTGCATCCGATATCGAACGCCGCAATCCCGTCCTCATGCGGGCGGAAATCACCGTCATAAAGGCAACCGAGTACACCACCCAGTAGCATGACCAGATAGTGAGCATTGTCCCGGAGAAGGCCGCTCTCCCGCCAATTCGGCGGGAGAGACTGCTCTTTGGCAGCGAGGCGTCTTTTTTTTCGATGAAAGCAGCAGGGTTTCGTATGCATCCGGTGAGGGGACTGAAAAACTCTCCTCGATCCCCCTGTTCAAGAAGCGGGAGCAGGTCACTTATTACCGAATCAACAGGAGGGCCGGCGCGAACGAGCAGCATGACTGCGCGCGGCGGGCGGAGCAGGCCGATGAACCCCTTGATATCAGCCATACCTGTCACATCACGTTCCCTGGATTCCTGGCGCAATGCCTCCACCTTGGCCGCGTCCTTGTCATACCCTGCCACCGAGAAGCCATGGTCGGCCATGTTCAGCAGGAGATTGCGTCCCATGACGCCCCGGCCCACGATGCCGACGGCATACTGACGGTGCCGTTGCGTACCGGTCATGCGTTTTCTCTCCGTGGGGACAAGAGCGGTGCAGCGGTTGGATCGAACACCCGATATGCGAGCAGTTTCACGCGGTCATTCACGAGGAACCACACCAGAGCGTAGCCCCAGACGAACAGCGCCCAGCCCCAGCCGAGGGGTGTCATGAATAGCCCATATACCGCTATCAAGGTCGCCACGATTTGCGTGCCCACCACCGCCACCCACAGAATCCGCGCTGGGCGATGAGACCAGAACGGACCGCGTGTGCGTGTCAGGAAAATCGTCAGATGTCCCGCCACGGACAGCTTCAAATACATCAGCGTCTGGACGTGGGCGCGGTCGAGATGAAAGACGCGCTCTCCGAGATAGAACAAGCCGAATGCGGAGATGACCCCGGTGATGCCCAGCACCGTGGCGATACCCAGCACGACGCGCATGTTCCAGGCCTCGGGCTGATCCTTGTAGCGCACGTTGTCATAGGCAATCGACAGGATGGCTCCGTCGTTGAGCAGGGCCAGCATGACGATCATCACCGCAGTCAAGGGATAAAAGTTGAAGACAAGGATCGCCAGCGTCATGAAAAACAGCACGCGCAGCGTCTCGGCGATGCGGTAGGTCGCGTAGCTGTTCATCCGTTGGAAGATGCGACGGCTCTCCTTGATTGCGTGAATAATCACCGACAGGCCGGGCGTCAGAAGCACGATGGAGGCCGCCGCGCGCGCCGCGTCTGTGGCACCCGAGACCGCGATGCCGCAGTCGGCCTTCTTCAGCGCGGGGGCGTCGTTCACCCCGTCCCCGGTCATGCCGACGATATGGCCGCGTTGCTGCAGGACGTCGACGATGTGGAATTTGTGCTCGGGAAACACCTGGGCAAAGCCGTCCGCTTTCTCGATGGACTCCGCCAACTGCGCCGTTTCGTGATGTTTCGTATCCCCGAAGCCGCTGGCATCGAGGATATCTGCGCCCATTCCCAACTTCCCCGCGGTTTCGCGAGCGATGGCCACCTGGTCACCCGTCACCATCTTGACATTGACCCCCATCTGTCGGGCGGTCGCGATTGTCGATTTGGCTTCGTCCCGGGGCGGGTCGAAAAGCGGCAGGACGCCGAGAAACTGCCATGTGCCTTGCACGTCTGCGCGTGCGACAGCTAACGAGCGGAAACCGCGCGCTGCAAATTCATTGACCGCCTTCTCAACGGCGTCCTTCACCTGCACGGCGTTAGCCGACAATTCCAGGATCACCTGCGGCGCGCCCTTGGTGACCCTGAACTCCTTTCCGTCCACGTCTTTAACGGTGGCTTCGGTGCGCTTATGCACGGGGTCGAATGGCTGGAAATGAACGATCTGGTAGCCTTTCAGACCCTGATCATTCTTCAGGCCGCCCAAAACGGCCAGATCGATGGTGTCGTTGTTGTCCGCGCGCGATGCCAGAGCGGCATTGAGGATCACCTGCTCGGCGGGGACGTTGTTCACGCTGAAAGGGTCTCCCAGCGTCAGCTTGTTCTGGGTCAGGGTGCCGGTCTTGTCCGAGCACAGCACGTCCACACCCGCCAATTCCTCGATGGCCGCCAACCGGGTCACTATGGCCTCTTTCTTGGCCAGCAGGCGCGCACCGACCGCCATGGTCACGGAAAGCACCGTGGGCATGGCCACGGGAATCGCCGCCACCGTCAGAACCAGCGCGAATTGCAGCGTGATGAGCATCGGATCGCCGCGGAAGAGCGCGACGCCCAGAATCAATACCACGAGGCTCACGGCGAGGAGGATCAGGTAGTTGCCGATCTTCAACACGGCCCGCTGGAAATGGCTGACAGTATGCGCCTCCTGCACCAGTTGCGCGGTCTTGCCGAAGTAGGTATTCGCAGCGGTGGCGTATACAATCGCATCGATTTCCCCCTGGCGAATGATCGAACCGGAAAACACGGCCTCGCCGGGTCTTCGCGTGGCGGGCAATGATTCTCCCGTCAGCGCCGACTGATCCACCTCTATCGGGTCACCCTCCAGCAGGCGTGCATCCGCGGGGACAATGTCTCCCAACCGCACGCGGATCACGTCTCCCGGCACTACCTCCCGCGCCTCCGGGGTGGTCCACTTCCCGTCACGTTTCACCCGGGCTTTGATGGCCAGCTTGGCCTTCAGGGCGGCGATGGCGTTTCCCGCTTGGTGTTCTTCCCAGAATCCGACCACGGCGTTGGCGAGAAGCAAAACGAGGATGATGGCAAAGTCCGGCCAGTGCCGGGCTACCGCCGAAAGTATCACGGCTACTTCGATCATCCATGGTATCGGACCCCAGAAGTACGAGAGGAATTTAAGGAAAGGATTGGTTTTCCTTTCTTCAAGCTCGTTCGGACCATATTGGGTCAGCCGCTTTTGCGCCTCGGCTTGGCTGAGGCCGTCCGCCGTCGCCCCCAGCGCCGCTTGCAGCTCAGGCATGGATAGGGATTTCAGATCGTCTTTCACAACGTTACTCCTCCGGGAGTTTCTCCTCTGGCAGCGCGGGATCAGTCCGGTGACTCTGTTGATCATGCAGCCGCCCGAGGGTGTGCTCGAGCAATCTTGTGAGCTTGTCCACTGCGCCATCGACGGCCTGCTCCACGGTCGCGGCATGATGAGTGACCGCGGTGGGCTGGTGGTTTTCGAGGCGGGCTTCCATCACGCAGCGCATTGCGTCCTTGCCGCCTTTCTTGTCGCTGTTCTCATCGCTGAGATGGACTTCCACGCGCGTGATGTGCTCGCTGATATGGCCCAGGGCGCTTTCCACGATGCTGCTGACGTGGGCGGCCAGCGCCTCGTGACCTGCGATGTTATGGTCGGTATTCACTTGGATCTGCATGGTCTTCTCCTTTGTCCTAATCCAGTCACACTAATAATTAAATGCTTTTCTTACGTTCCGTCTTGTCTCCAATTCCAGTTCCGGATTTCCGGCATGTCTTCGCTGTGCGCGTCAATGTACTTCTTGTGCTCGACCAGCTTGTCCTGCACCATCCGCTTCAGCATGGCACCGCTCGCGCCCGGCTGCGGAAGACGATCGATCACGTCCTGGACAAGATGGAACCTGTCCGGCGGCGCGGGGCCAGCCTACGCCTCGGGGAGCTGGAAAGAGAACTCCCGCAACACGTGCTCGAAGTAGGCGCTGAATCCGAGGGCATAAAGGCTGCACGCGACAGCGTGGGCAAACCAGCTCATCCACCCTGAAAGAAAACCGCTCCACTTTGGAAGAGCTTCCTCCCTCGCAAGGCGGATGTCAGAGTTTCCCCATTCATCATCATGCTACCTTGGGTGTGAACCGGAATAAAAGAGTCGTGTGCACCCGACGCGACAGAAGCGTGTGAAGGGCGTTACGCGCTCATCACCATCGGAACAGCCGACCGAAGAGACCGCTCGGGGGGGCGATTCCGAAAAAGCCCGAGATCAGGCCGGCCAGCTCCTTGCGAAGGATCTGGAAGGAGAAATACTTGCGGGCGATCTCCACATTCTTCTCCACCATCCGCTGCCTGCGCTCAGGGTTTGAAAGCATTTCCTTGACTTGGGCGAGCACCGGATCGGTCAGGTATCCGTCGATGGTGATGAGGTCGAACCCCTTGGGCTCGATGTCAACTATGAAAACGGGGTAGCGATTGACGAGGATCGGCTTGCGGTAGTATATGGCTTCCAGGAACGCATTCCCGAATCCCTCGAATGTGCTCGGATACGTGACGAGATCGGCATGCGGATAGACGTCCTGCAGGGAAGATGGCCTGCCCTCGCTCCCCGTGTTGGTCACCTCCCCCTCGAGCTTATCGTGGATGAAATGAAGCGCGACTCCCTGCCTGCCTGCCCATTTCTGAATCCACTCCGCATAAGCAAGTCCTTCGTCCCTGAGGGAGTGGGAAACGATCAACCTTGCCCGGGGGAGATTCAGCATCTGTACGAGGGAGATCGCCTGCTCTATCCCCTTGCGGTGCACGACGCGCGTCGGCTGGAGGATGAGAAGGTCCTCGGGGCCGAAACCCATATCGAGCCGGAATTGTCGACCGTTCCGCCGGGGACGGGAAGGCTTTTTTTCGAAATCCATCACGTTGTAAACGACGATCCCGGCGACGCTCCGCCTGGCTGCGAGCTCGGCCTGCGCCACCGAGCTGATGACCACGTGTTTGATGGAGGGCAGAACAGGGGGAAACGCCATGTTGAGCACATCCTGGCAGGCGTTGGAGAGAAAGCGCGTCCTCTCCCAGAAAAAGTCGTGATGATGGGCAATGGTAGGTATGCCGGTTTCCGCAATGACCTCGGTAATGGCGACCCCCAGCGGAAGATGCATCGGTATGGAGAGGGCATTCTCCGGGATGATCAGGTCGATTTCGAAGCGGTCGAGGAACTCGTAGAGCTTGTCCTTGAGAAAGTCCTTCTGGCTGTGGAGCGCGTCCGTGAGGAGGCGGCTTCGTTTTTGCGCAGCGAAAAGAGCCCGATTGAGCGCCTCCGTCGGCGGATGCCCGAAGAAAGCCTCCGGCACGAGCATGCTCGCATCGGGATCACGGTCAAGCTGCCCGGCGAACCAGTATACCCTGTGCCCGAACTCCCTGAGAATCGCGGCCCATTTCTCGGCTTCGAGCGAGACGCCGTCCAGTCCCTTGAACCTTGTGGACAGGAAGCCCACATTCAGCGACCGATCGTGCCCGGCAGCAACGCGCATGCACCCTCGCTTCCGGTGCTCAGAGCACCGCGAACCCCGGGAACAGGAAGTGGAGAAGCGCGACAACCAGTCCGGCAATCCCGACAGGTACCCGGTAGGTCAGCGCGGTCTTCGAAATCATGCGGATTCGCTCACCGGCCTGTTCTACCCTGACGTGGTGGACTTCGGCGAGCAAGGTCGCTCCGAGAACGATTCCCATCAAGGCGGGAAGCAGGTCACCAAGGATGAGGATATGCTCTCCGGGTGAGAGAACGAAAAGCTTGATCACCCCTATGACGAGCGCGCAGATGCCGATTGTGGTCCGGGCGCCCCTGTTCTCCCGTATCTCCTTGAAGACAGCAAGCCATGCAACTCGTGATGCCAGGTAGTCCCCCGCGAGGGAGAGGCTCGCGATCAGGTTCGCCAGGATTGAAAGCATGTAGAATTGCGCCACGAGGACACCTCCTGCCTTTCCCCCACACGATGTGCATGTGCCCGCTCCCGTCGAAGAGAAAAAGGAACGGGCACTCCCTCCGGCAAATGTAAGATATCCTGCCCGCGATTTCCATCGTCGGCACACTCTCACGCTGATTTCGCACCGCGGGGCACCTCGGGATTCTTGTCGGAGAAATTCTACAGACAAAGCGTTCCCGGTTCGACGCGGTCGTGAGACGTGTGCGTGTACAATCGCCCCGGAGGCAAAGGCATTGTACAGAAAAGCAAGAAGCCTCAGCCGCATGCGGGTACTGACGCCGGATGAAGAAATCGGTCGCTGCCGGGGCGTGCTCTTCGACGATCAATCGTGGTCGGTTCGGCACCTTGTCGTCGAAACGGGCGAGGAGCTGGGCGCCCGTACTATTCTCATCTCGCCGTCTTTCGTCGACGGTATCGAGGAGGAAAAGGGATCCATCCGCATCTCTCTCACCAAGGCGCAGGCAGCCGCTCAACCGGACATAGATTCCGACATGCCGGTTTCCCGACTGAAAGAAGCAGAGCACGGGAGAGCCGCGCTCTACATGCCTTTTTGGAGTGGAAGCGGGGCTCCCCACGGAGAGTTCCTCGTGTCCGACTCCGTCTCGAGTCGGTCGGTGGGCGGCATATCCTCCGGGCGTTCGTTCGATCCTCACCTGAGAAGCTCGGAGGAGGTCATGAGGTACCGCGTTCACGCGAGGGACGGGCGCATCGGACGCGTCCGTGACTTCATGGTCGACGAAGCTGACTGGCTCATACGGCACATTGAGGTGAGAATCCGCCGCTGGCCTCGCGCCAGGGAAGTCCTTCTCTCGCCCCTCTGGGTAGTGCGGGTCAGCTGGCGTGATCAAGCGCTGGCCGTTTCTCTCAGCCGGGAGCAGGTCGGGGGTGCGCCGCAATGGAACGCTTCCTCTCAGTCCGTGCGGGACTACGAGACCGGCCTGCTCGTCAACAGCGCTTTGCCCGCAGCAGAGCCCTGGTTCAGCCCGCCGAAAAGACAGGCAGAGACACCAAAAAAGCGCATCTCAACGGATGATCCGGACAGCGAACACAGATGACTGCCCCTTCGGTCACCTTTTGGTCTTAAACCAGTCAAAAAACCGGGCGCGTTTCGGCTCCGGAGCATTCTGCGGCTCGCGATCCTTCCCGCCGGACTGCGAGGATTCGTCGATCCCCGCGGAGGCGTCCGAGGCCGCATCGACGACGGACTCCCGGGCGGCGAGTACGCGCTCACGCTGAGCAAGCGCCTTGTCCTTCTTCTCCAGACCCTTCCGTCTCTGCCGCTGCAGGAACCGACTCACGCAGAGGAAAAGCGAATACACGACTCCGAGAGCAAAGCTCACAAGGGCGAGCGCCATTGTCGGCACCTCTTCGAACCTGGCGCCGAACAGGCTGAACGAGGTCGTGAATCGGACGTTGAACGCGACGAGCACAGCCAGGAGAACGAGCAGCACCGCGCTGACAATAGCCTGCACCATGACGGCTCCCTCTCTGACCTGCTACAGGATGACCGCTGCGGGGAAGAGAAAATGAAGAAGACCGACGGCGACGCCGACGATTCCGGCAGGGACGCGATAGGTCAACACGGCCTTGGAGAGCTTCTCCCCCTGCGCTCCTCTGCTTTCCACTCTCTGGCGGAACGCCTCGACCAGGAGGGCCAGGCCCTGCGCGATTCCCACCAGCGAGGGAAGCAGATCCCCGATGACGGGAACCGAATCTCCCGGGGCCCGCACGAAGAACGTGATCACCCCGATGCCAACGGCGATCAAGCCAATGACAATCAGTGCAGTCCTGTTCTCGCGCATGCTTTTGAACGACGAGAGAAGCGCGAACCTGTCCCCCAGGTAGTCCCCTGCGAGGGTAAGGCCGGCAACGATATTGATGAACACTGATAACAGGTAGAATTGAGCCATGGCGTGTGTCCTCCTTGCGAAAGAGTATAATCAATTCGTATTCACCAGATGTCATCAGGGCAATGACTTTGCTGTAGAATTTGCGGGGGTATGCTTCAGTATCGAATCTGCGGCCGAGGTCGGGAATCCAGTCAGCGGGGCTCCCGAGTCATGAATGCCATATACAAGATTCTCACCAATCTCTACGGAGCCGGGGCCGCCAGAGCGATCCTGCCCGGGATTGAGCGCGCCACAGCGAACGCCCGCCGCCGGGTGCCGGCAGGACGTGTGACAGGTTTCGATCAGAGCGACAGCGTTCTCATCACCTATGCTGACATCCTCCAGGAGCCGGGAAAATCTCCCCTGCAGACATTATGGGAGTTCTGTGAAGAGTACCTTGTGGACGTGACCAGCTGCGTTCACCTCCTCCCATTTTTCCCTTTTTCGTCGGATGACGGGTTTTCGGTCATCGATTTCCGCGCCGTCGATTCTACGAATGGAACGTGGGAGGACATTGGAAGGTTCCGTCGGAGCTTCCGCCTCATGTTCGACGCGGTCTTCAATCACGTCTCTGCCCGCAGCGGCTGGTTTCAGGGATTCCTCCGCGACGACTCGGGCGCCCGCAATATGTTCATTGTCGTCCCCGAAGGGAGCGATCTTTCGATTGTGGTTCGGCCGCGGTCCCATCCCCTTCTTACCCGGTTCCAGACCCCTTCAGGTCCCAGGCGCGTATGGACGACGTTCAGTCCGGACCAGGTGGATTTGAACTATGCCAACCCGGAAGTCCTCGCCCGGATCGTGGAAACCCTGTTGTTTTACGTCGAGCACGGCGCGGAGCTTGTCCGTCTGGACGCCATTGCATACATCTGGAAAGAAGTGGGGACCCGATGCATAAATCTGCCGCAGGCCCATCTCATTGTGCAGCTCTTTCGGTCAGTGCTCGATGCGGTAGCCCCTCACGTGGCGCTGGTAACGGAGACGAATGTCCCTCACGAGGAGAATATCTCCTACTTCGGAGACGGGACCAATGAAGCACAGCTCGTTTACAATTTCCCCCTGCCCCCCCTTGTGCTGCACGCGTTTATCACGGAAAGCGCCGCCGCACTGGCCCGATGGGCGGCTGACCTGTCGCCGCCGTCTCCCTCGACGACCTTCCTCAACTACCTCGCCTCGCATGACGGAATAGGCGTGGTTCCCGTCAAGACCATCCTTCCCGAGGCCGATATCCAGCTCCTGATAGACAGGACATTGGCGCGCGGGGGCCTTGTATCGTACAAGGCCGGTACGGACGGAACGCTGAGCCCCTACGAGCTGAACATCAACTACTGGGACGCGCTCGCGGATCCGGGCGGAGAAACGCCTCCGGACACGCTCGTCCAGCGATTCCTTGCGGCGCATGGAATCATGCTCGCGCTGCGCGGAGTGCCGGCCATCTATTTCCACAGCCTTTTCGGATCCACCGGGTGGCCCGAAGGGGTGGCGCTCACCGGCAGCAAGCGCGCGATCAACAGGCAGAAATGCGCACGCTCCCTGCTCGTCGAGGAGCTGCAAGATGTCGGTTCGCGGCGCGCGCGTGTTTTTTCCGGGCTGAGGCGGCTCCTTGCCGCCCGTTCCTCCTCACGTTGTTTCCATCCGCAGGGGGCGCAGCGGGTGCTGCCGGCCGAGGGCGCCGTTTTCGCGGTCCTTCGTGTCGCGCCAGACGACACGGACGGGGTGCTTTGCCTGCAGAACGTGTCCGGCAAACAACAGGTCGCGGAAGTGGACTGGGAGGACATATGGGGATTCGTGCCGAGCGAGCTGAAGGATCTCGTTTCGGGGAGGCTTCTGGCTGTCACAGATTCCCAAGGGGTGGCGCTCGAGCCATATGAAGTCGCGTGGCTGCAGGCAAAGGTCTAGGAAATTCTACAAGAACTTCATTCCACGAATGACACCCCCGGCCGCGGGCGAACGCTACTCTTGTGAGTGCCGACGCAGTGCTCGGGGAAATGAAGCGAGGATCATTACGAGGTTGAGCAGATGGCGATTGTCATAATCCGCTCTCCCGCCCACAAACCGTGGAGGAGCAGGGGGACGTATCGGTTGATCGAGGCCGGCCTGAGGCGAAGGTGGGAGAATGTATACTCGATTCGTGCCGCCGACGAAGTGGAGTTGAACGCCCGCCTGCAGCCCGGCGGTTCCGCTCCTCCTCCTTTCGTTTTCAACATCGCTGAGTACCTTGACGAAAGACACACGCATGGATTCATTCCCGGCCTGCTCGATTCATGGGGTATCCCGCATCTCGGCTCATCCGCGGCCTCTGTTTCCAGGTGTCTTGACTGGGGACTGGCCAGGGAACTTCTCTTGCAAAAGGGCTTGCCGACGCCTCGCTCTTTCGTCACGAAGCCGCCCGATCCGCAGATGCATGCACATGCCGAATCCATAGGATACCCCCTCCTGGTCAAACCCCTGCGGAAGGTCGGACGAGCGGGGGTCGGCAAAGCCATTCTTGCGCACGACCCCGAAACCCTGAAAGAAGCAGTTCGGCGGCTGTCCCGCACATATCTTCGACCGCTTCTGGTTGAAGAGTACATCGACGGAGAACACATCCGTGAGTTCAAGGTTGGAGTTGTCGGGAACACGAGGCGCATGCATCTTCCGATCGAGATCGATTGGGCGCGTATGAGCATGAATGCGCGGATATCAGGCATTGATGCGATGAGGATAGACCCCGAGATCATGAAACCGGTACTGGAATCGGGAACCGCTGCAGCCCTCCACGACCTCGCGGACCGAACATTCGACGCGCTGGAGGCATCGGATCTCGCGCGAGTCGACATCCGGGCCAGAGGCGATCAACCGTTCGTACTCGGCATCAATGTGCTGCCAGGTCTGGGTCCGAGCAGCGTTCTGCCGCTGGCCGCATGGAGACTTTACGGACTGGATCATGGCGATTTCATTCGACTGCTCGCAAAGGAGTCAATCATGCGCCAGGGTTTGCTCGCTATTGCGTGAGGATGCGTCCCGGAGCCATCCTCCTGAGCGTCAAGCTGTTGTCTCTCCATCTCGGCCCAGCCGAATACACGCGGGGACAGCGTCAGTACCGGAAGAGTGCGGCACACCCTGAACCGCCCGGGACTTCCCCCGGGCTCACCACGAAGACGGTCCCCCCATTCTTCAGAGTGTGCACGGCGGCCAGGTCCAGGAGGTCCTCTCCCTCCTCTTCATTGGTACCGGTGAGGGTGACCAGGCCCGTCGAGCGGTCAAAGCGTCCCCACTCGCTGCGGCCGTCCGCAAGGAACAGCGTCTCCACTCTCTTGTAGACTGCAGCGGGGACGATCTCCTGGATGGCAGGTGAAGCCTTGCCCGTCGCCGAGAGCATACGGAATGACTCCGCTTTCTGCGCCTCGATTGCCTTGAAAGATGGCTCCACCACTTTCCATGCCGCCGCGTGCAGCTCCTGCGCGCTCAATTCCTCCGCGTTCGCATCCACCCATTTATCCATGAGGGCGGAAAGAGAGCTGACTCCCCGGTAGATCGGACAGAGATACTCCAGACCGATCGACACGAGTGGCGCCCGTTCCTCGCGCAGGAACCGGCTCACCGCTCTGTCGACCCGCCGATAATACCGTGCGATTTCCTCCTTCTCCCGCTCCTTCCCTTCCCCCTGTCCGTGGAATACCCCCGGATAGGGCCCTCCCGCAGGGCGTGTCCCTGCGATGGTATGCAGTTGGAGCCGCCCATGGGTTCGCCCACGGCCGGGCGCCATGTCCGCGGCGGCCGGCAGCCGCGGCAGGGCCTCGATGACGCTGTAACGGGTCCCGAGGTAGAGCCGCGCGCTTCCGCTGCCGAGCGCCAGCGCATAGAACCTCCCGTTGCCGCTGAAGAGGGAGAACAGGGGCTTCAAGTGGAGACGCCTTCCAAGCACGACGTTCTCCTCAAATGTGACAGGCACGCAAAAGCTGAAATATCTGCGGGGAGTACGAAACAGCGCCAGTCCCCCCATCTGATGCTCCCAGAATTGCTTGTCTGTCTGGAGGCGTGCCAGAGGGGAAAGCAGGTCGGCCACTTCACGGTCCTTGAATCTCCGCCCGTGCAGCAGCTCCGTCGCCCTTGCAAGCATGTTCTTGAAGCGGATCGAGTTCTGCTGGACTTCCGGACCGGAGCGGAAGGCAGGCAGATAGAGAGAAAGGCATACGGTGTCCTGTATCCGGGAGAGTGCCTCGACGTCGCGATTGGAAATCACCTCCATGCCCGCCTCCTTCGTGAGAAAGTCACGGGCCGGGGATTGGTCCCCCGCCCCGTGACAGGGTGAGGCTGACTCGGCGCCCCGGGTATCCCAAATCACCTCGATTTCCTGTCGAATTTTTTCTACATCGGTGGATGAAAGTAGGTATGGCTTCTCACCATCATAGAACGTACCTTGTCCATGGAGGAAAGACGGAAATGCGAAAGCCACGCCATTTCCTCGCGTCGGCGATCTCCCGGCTGCCAGGCGTGAGGACAATTGCCTTGATCGGCAAAAGCGGCACAGGAAAAAGCTTTCGCGCGCGGATCATAGCTGAAAAATAGGGAATAGAACTGATTGTCGACGACGGCCTTCTCATCATGGGCGGCAGCAACGAGGGACGAGCTGATGACTGCGTTACGACATCGACGCAGGCATCGGCACGCCATACCCATGCCGGCGGTTCATATCAGGCTTCCGTTTCTCTCCTCGATCCTGGAGAAATTCTCGGGACTGTTGTTCGATGAGATCATGCTCACGGTCGAAAACATAGGCCCCGCCGGAGGGCCTGAGCTCGACCGAGGCTGACCATGGCGGCACACATGGATTCCCTTGCTTCGAGGGGACCAAGACGCTATCATTCCCGAACTCGTTCGCAAGGAGCCGACGTCAGGATGCGATTTTCGCTGCCCACATTCACGCGCGCCATCATCTCCTCGGCCGGCAGGCTCTTCCAACCGCGGCCCAGGACGGGATCCGCAAAAGCATCGCGGGCGGAGACTGGTCCATACGTGAGTCGAATCGTGTCCGACGCGATGCTTCTGAACGAAATTCCGTCTCCGACGGAACACGAAGCGGCGCGGACCGAGTACATCCTCCAGAGACTAGGCGAGTTCGGCTATCCGAATTGCTCGCTTGACGAGTTCGGCAACGTCACTGCCATCGTCCCCGCGCGCGAAAACATCGATGAGCACGTCCTCCTGTTCGCGGACATCCGGTGTGAAGACTACTCACCCATTGACAGCATGACCCGCCTGGAGCCCGACCGCGTAGTCGGACAAGGCATCGCGGAAAGCGCCATCGGCGCCGCCGGACTCATGGTGCTTGCCGAGTATCTTGCTCGAAACGAAATTCAGTACAATCGGCCCGTGATTTTCCTGTTCACTTCCTTCGACCCGGGAGAGCGCGAAACGCAGCCCCTCGAGCTCTTCATGCAGAGTTGGAAGGAGCGTGTCCGTTTTGCGGGTCACGTCCGGGGTCTGGACCTCGGACGCATTGAGGACAGCCCGCTGGGTACGTGCAAGCTGTCCATCGAGATCCGCACAGAGCAGCGGGAGGTATTCGGAGCGGAACGCGCGATATCCGCCATCAGGGTGATCTCAACTATTGCGAGCAGGCTCGGAAGCATCCACTGGGACAGCGCGAACGACACGTTCCTCAACATTGCACGCGTCGAGGCGGGAGTTGGTTTTGGGTGGCACGCTTCGGAAGGCGTCCTGGAGCTGGAAGTGTTCTCACCGAGCGCCGGCGCGCTGGACATGGCAAGGAAGGCGGTGGAGGCGACGATCCGCGGCGGCGCGGAAGAATTGGGCGCTTCCGTGGACATCGCTGTCAAGGCCTTCCTCCCTGCCGGCAACCCGCAGATCAACGCGGAGCTGAACACGATCGTGAGGGGCGTGCACGAGCGGCTCCGCGTCAAATCCGTTCCCGTCTCTCTGCCAGGGTACGCCTCATTCCTCAACTCCCTCGGCATCCCCGCGGTGACGCTCGGTATGACCACCGGCAGGAAGACACTAGCGGAGGAATACATCGAGATCCGACCCCTGGAGACGGGGTTTCGTCAGCTGCTGGCATTCCTGGACGACTGCGCCGGATGGACCGAGGACGCGCATCGGTGAAAGGAGAGAGTGCCATCCTGCGTGCCACGTTCCATCACGAGGACTTCAAGGACAAGGCGGAGCTCGTGAGGCAGAAATTGAGCCAGGGTCTGAAGATCTCTCTCGCGTTCCCCACTCTGAACGAAGAGGCGACCATCGGCAAGGAGGTCCTGGTATTCAAGACCGAGCTGATGGACCGATTCCCGCTCCTGGACGAGATCGTCGTTATTGATTCGGGCTCCTCGGACGGAACGCGCGATGCGGCGACGTCCAACGGGGCACGGGTGTTCTCCTCGCGCGACATCCTGAAGAGTCACGGCACGTTCCGCGGCAAGGGGGAGAACCTCTGGAAAAGCCTGTACGTCCTCGAAGGCGACATCATTGTCTGGATCGACGCGGACATCAGCAACATTTCTCCCAAGTTCGTCTACGGTCTGCTGGGTCCCCTTCTGCGGGATCCGCGCATCAGCTATGTGAAAGCATTCTACGAGCGGCCTTTCCGCTCCTCGGGCGAGCTTCTTCCCGTGGGGGGAGGCCGGGTCACTGAAATCCTCGTGCGCCCGCTTTTCTCCCTCTTCTATCCTGAACTGGCGGGCCTCGTTCAGCCCCTCAGCGGAGAGTACGCCGGCCGCAGGTCCCTGCTGGAGCAGCTGCCCTTTTCCGTAGGATACGGAGTGGAGCTGGGTCATCTTCTCGATATCTACCATGGCGCGGGGATCCAGGCCATCGCCCAGGTCAACATGGATCGGCGGGTCCATCGAAACCAATCGCTGCAGTCCCTCGGGAAGATGTCGTTCGGGATCCTTCAGACCTTCCTCGGCAGGCTCGGAAAGTACGGGGATGGGCGGCTGCCGGTGGACATCGGCAGTCGCTACCTCTCCGTGTCATTCACCGACGCGCAGCCGCGTATGGATCAGGTCGAAGTTTCCTCCGAGGAGAGGCCGCCGATGATTGAAGTGGATGAATACAGGAAGAAGTTCCATCCCGCTCCTTCATAGGTAGTATAAATTCGACAGAAGAATCGTTGAATTGCTGACTCCTCGTCGCATCCGGCAGCGGCTATTCTTTCCTCAACTGTACAGCGAAGCAAGGCCCGCAGAAAGCACGTTCCGGGTCGAAGGATTGTCCTTGCCCAAGAGTGAATGAGCGACTTCATCCGCCAATCCCATTGTCTTTGGCTGCACCGCAGCCGAGGATCGCGCTATTCCACCCAGAAAGGAGCTCTGCGAATGTGTGGTGTTGTGGCAATGCAGGGCCAGACCGACAAGCAACAGGTACATGAAATGATGGCCCGGATCAAGCACCGGGGGCCAGACGGAGAGGGTCTCCTGGAGATCGGCCAGTCCCTGTTGGGACATGTGCGGCTGGCAATCCTGGATCTATCAGGCGGCGCGCAACCGATGACCAACGAGACCGGCGACCTGGCTGTCTCGTTCAATGGTGAGATATACAACCACCTCGATCTCCGCCGTGGTCTGCAAGATCGACATGTTTTCCGCACCCGTTCCGACACCGAGGTTCTCCTTCATCTCTACGAGGACGTCGGTGAGGACATGCTGGATCGCCTTGACGGCATGTTTGCCATTGCCGTGGCGGGGAGGCATGGCCTTCTCCTGGCGAGAGACCCTCTTGGAATCAAGCCCCTGTACATCGGAAGGAGAGCCGGCTCATTCTACGCCGCAAGCGAACTGAAGGCCTTCCCAGCGGTAGACACCATCGAGATGCTGCCGGCAGGTCATGCCGTCCTGGCAGGCGGCACGCCTTGGCGATTTGCCCGTCCGTTTCCTCCCCAGACGTTTCTGAGGTCCCCGACTCTGGAAGAGATACTCGCCGAAATCCGTCTTCGACTGGAGAAAGCCGTCCAGAAGCGTCTCATGAGCGACGTGCCTGTAGGGGTCTACCTTTCCGGCGGACTCGATAGCAGCCTCGTAGCGGCATTGATGCGGCCGCACACGGTCACGTTGCATTCGTTCACCGCCGGCATGGCGGGTGCTCCCGACCTCGACGCCGCGCGGCAGGTCGCGCACTACTTGCACACGGAACATCATGAGTTGGTGTACGCCTCCGAGGACGTGCGTCGAGTGCTTCCAGAAGTGATTCGGCAAATGGAATCGTTTGATGCGCCGCTGGTGCGGTCGGCTGTCCCGATGTACTTCATCTCCAAGTTGGCCGCCGAGCACGTCAAAGTCGTGCTTTCCGGCGAAGGCGCGGATGAGCTTTTCGCGGGCTACAGCTACCTCTCCCGCATCGGGGGCCGGGCCAGACTGAAGAAAGAGCTGGCAGACATCACGCTTCGACTCCAGGACACGAATCTCCAGCGCGCCGACCGCATGAGCATGGCACACGGTCTGGAAGCCCGGGTGCCCTTCCTCGACATGAACTTGGTTCGCTACACGAGCCGTCTCCCTGCCGAATGGATCGAACCCCGGCCGGACCGTCCGGAGAAATGGATACTGCGCGAGGCCTGCAAGGGCCTCCTGCCGGATGAGATCATCAATCGCAGGAAGATGAAGTTTTCGGAGGGCGCGGGATCATCCGAGGTGGTGGCAGAAATCGCCCGCGGCTCAATCGGAACCAAGCAGTTTGAACGCGAGAAGCAGATTGCCAAGGACATTGTGTTGAGATCGCCGGAGGAATTGTACTACTACCGCATCTGGAGGGATGTCATGGCAGCGCACATAACGCCGAGCATGGTGGGGCGAACGTTGGACAGGTCCGCGGCGGCAGGTGAAGCCGCCCTCGACAATACCGATGAGGACATGAAGGAGCACAGACGGCGATGGCAGGACTGAGGATCGGCTTGCTGCAAAAAAAACGCGGAAACTACGCGCTCCAGGAGAAATATGCCGGTCAAAGCGGGGTCGTCGACAACACAACGGCCGAGGTTGAACATCACAGACAAGCGCTGACCGACGCCGGCTATCGGCCTCACATCATCCATTGGGGACCCGATTTCGCCCGCGAGATTCGGGGTGTACCGGTTGACCTTGTCTTCAATGTTTCCAGCCTCGTCGAGGCCGCGATGCTTGAGGAAATGGAAATTCCTTACGTCGGATCCGACACCCCCGCAATCGCCGTTACGTTGAATAAGTCGCTGGCAAAAAGGCTCTGGCAGAAAGAAGGGATACCGACGTCACCTTTTCGCGTGGCCGGGTCGGCAAAGGACTGTGAGATTTTTCGGAAGAATCCGCCATTCGAATATCCGCTTTTTATCAAACCAACGGCCGGCCGAGGAAGCGCGGGAATCGACCCAACATCGATCGTCCATGATTACGATCAGTTGGTCAGCGGAGTCGTACGACGACTGGAAGCCATCAAGCAGCCGGTTCTCATAGAAAAACTGCTGGTGGGAAAAGAAGTCACCCTGGGGGTTGTTGGAAATCTTGAGGCGCGGGTCCTGCCCCCGCTCGAGATTGCATATCGAAAAGGAGATGTCACGCTGACTTTTGAAAAAAAAGAATTGGACGACGATTCATTTTTCTGTCCCGCGCGATTGACCTCTGAAGAGTGGCGTTTGATGCAGACCCTGACGCTTCAAGCCTATCACGCTTTGGGCATGAAGGACTTCGGCAGAATAGATACGATATTGACCAACGAAGGGCCTTTCCTGCTGGAGGGCAATGCCTTCGCAGGATTGATGTGCACGCCAAAAGAGAAGCCTCGCAGTTACATGGGCTTTATGGCTCGTGCGGACGGGATGGACAGAAAGGATCTGCTCCATGAGATCATCCAGGGTGCCGTCAGGAGATTGAGCGCAGCCTCCAGGGGTGCGGTTTAGCATGGGCTATTGCGCGAAGGCTCCTTGCGCTCGCCAGGGAATTACGCACATGATGTGGCAACGGAGCGCAGAGACCCGGAAGGAACCAGGGGAGTCAGGCAGAAGGAGGGGCGGGAAATGGAAGGGAGCACGAGCCCTTCGGACCGGTTCGGCCTCATCAAGCCCAGCGTGGATGCGCACGTGCTGGGAGTCACCTCGATCGGAGAATTGCTCGTCGAATGCGGCAAAGAGGTGGCCTATGCCCCCGCGGAGGTGTGCCGCGCCTGTGACAGGCCCGAAGGGGAACGCGAGTCCGCCGCAATCGAAACATGGATTCGCGGCGAGCGGATCACGCAGCTCGGGTTCTCCTACCGCCTGAGCCCGGAAGACGGCGTGGAGCTTCTTGCGCGCCTCACGCGCCAGCTCGAGCGCCGCTCGTTGTTTGCAGACCAGGGAGGGATGGTGCGCGCGCTCTATTTCGCCGGCCTCCCCGCCGCATGCCGGCTGGCCAAGGAGCGGGTGCCCCGGATCGCGGCGGTCTTCGACGGGGAGGAAACTCCCCAGGAAACCCTTGCACGGCTCGGCATGCGGCGCGCCGCCCTGCCCGAAGAGTCGGCGCGCGCGCTGGCGTATGACAGTGACAGGCTCGCGTTCGGTGAAGAGATAGTCCGCAGGGCGGACTACCTCGCACTGCCTCCGCTCGACCGGAGCGGCTACCCGGGATTCGGAAAGGCAGAAGACAGCGTCCGTGCACGGCTCGGCCACGCCGCGCTGGCGGGGGCGCTCCCCCTGTATCGTGCCCACATGGGAGAGTACCTGCCGGACCGGGAAGAAGCGGTCAGACGCTTCCTCCAGTGGACCCGGGAGATGGCCGCCCGGGGTCACCTCGATGTCCTCTCCATCGGGAGCTCGCAGCTCTCCCAGTCCAGGTTCGGAGAGGACTGGGGTGACAGCACCAACGGCGGCGGGGTGCCGCTGAGCTCTCCCGAGGAGTTTGCCGCCGCATGGGCCGCGGCGCGCCCCATGCTCGTCCGCTCGTATGCCGGCACCAGGAACCTGGCGGCAATGGCGCGGATGAACGAGGAGACGATCCACAACGCGTGGCATGCCCTGTCGATCTGGTGGTTCTGCAAAACGGACAACCGTGGTCCCTATCCGCTGCGGGAAAACCTCGACCAGATGCTCGCCGCCCTTCGCTATATCGCGTCGGTCGGCACACCCTTTGAGCCGAATGTTCCCCACCACTTCGCCTTCCGCGGCGCCGATGACGCGACGTATGTCATTTCGGGCTACGTCGCTGCCCGGGCCGCGAAGGCGGCGGGCGTCCGCTGCCTGATCGCGCAGAACATGTTGAACACGCCGAAGTACACCTGGGGCGTGCAGGACCTGGCAAAGTCCCGGGCGCTCCTGCGCCTTCTCCGCGGTCTGGAAGACAACACCTTCACCGTTGTCCTGGAAACCCGGGCCGGCCTCGACTACCTTTCCGCGGACCCCTTCAGGGCAAAGTCCCAGCTTGCCGCGGTCTCGGCCCTCATGGACGACATCGAGCCGCGCAATGACGGCAGTCCGCAGATCGTGCACGTGGTGAGCTGGACCGAGGCAACTCGATTTGCCGATCCTTCCGTGATTGCCGAAAGCGTTCAGATTTCCAGGCAGGCTCTGGCCGAGTACCGCAGACTGCGGAGGAAGGGACTCATCGACGACATGACGGAAAGCCGCGAAGCGAATGCCCGCACCGAGGAGCTCGTGGTGGAATGCCGTGCCGTCATTCAGGCAATCGAGAGGTCGATCCCTGATGCATGGACCGCGGCCTCTGCGTTGTACCGCATGTTTGCCGCCGGCTTCCTCCCGGTCCCGTACCTCTGGGAGTGCAGGGAGGAGCTCACCGGGGCAGTGGACTGGCGCACACGCCTCATCAAGGGCTCGGTGCGTCTTGTGGATGAGAGGGGAATCCCTTTGACGGCGGCACAGCGTATTGAAAAAGCCCTTCACAACCTGCGGACCCTTCCCCGGTCGAGTGCCCTCCATGCCGCGGAACAATGAGCGCCGGGCCCGGCGCGGTGCGGATGCGCGCCTGATTGTCCGGCTTCGGCAGGTGCGCGCAAAAGGTACGGCCGCCTCCTATTGCGTGATCGGGGCGGGCCACGGCGGGCTCGCCATGGCCGGACACCTCGGCATCCTCGGTTATCCGGTGAACCTCTACAACCGGACGGACGAGAAACTGGACGGCGTACGCTGGCACGGCGGGATCAAGGTCGGCGGGGCGGTCACCGGCTTCGGCCCGGTCAGGATTGCCACATCCAACATGCGCGAGGCGATAGAGGGCGTGGACGTGGTGATGGTTGTCACCCCCTCCACGGCGCACCGCAGCCTCGCCTCCATCATGGCCCCGCTCCTCAGCGACGGGCAGCTCGTCGTGCTGAACCCGGGCAGGACAGGCGGGGCGCTGGAGCTCCGCAAGGTGTTCCAGGACGCGGGCATGAGCGCCGCGGCCCTCGTGGCGGAGACCCAGACGTTCCTCTACGCCTCCCGCGCTCTCTCCCGATGGGAGGCCCACATCTTTCGGATCAAGAACGCGGTCCCGTTCGCGACCCTGCCCTCGTTCTGGATACCCGAGGCGCTCGGGATCCTGAACGGCCCGTTTCCGCAGTTCGTGGCGGGCAGCAATGTCCTGGCGACCAGCCTGGAGAATATCGGCGCGGTCTTTCACCCCGCACTGACCATCATGAATGCGAGCTGGATCGAGGCAACGCACGGCGATTTCGACTACTACCTCCAGGGCATCACGCCGTCTGTGGCGAAGATCCTGGAACGAATCGACGCGGAGCGCCTTGCGGTGGCTTCCGCGGTGGGCGTCCGCAGCGTCTCGGCCCGGGAATGGCTGTACCTCAGCTACGACTCCCCCGGCAAGGACCTCTACGAGGCAATCATGAACACGGGAAGCTACAGGGGCATCAAGGCGCCGCCGAGCATCGATCACCGCTACATCTCGGAGGACGTCCCCATGAGCCTTGTACCCCTCTCGTCCCTGGGCGCGACGCTCGGCGTGCCCACCCCGGCAATCGACATGATCATTCAGCTCGGTTCGATTCTCCATTCGACCGACTACCGGGCCATCGGTCGGACCGTGGAAAGCCTCGGGCTCGCCGGCCTCTCGGTCAAGCAGGTACGGCAAATGGTGGCAGGCGCGGGTCGTTCGCGCCTTCAGAAGGGAGCGTGAAGATGCAGGAAACCCTTTCTTCGATCGCCGCATTCGTGGGATCACTCCCGTCGGGGGTCAAGGCGCTGCTCGTGCTCTTCGGCGGCTGGCTGGCGGCATACCTGCTGCGGCTCATCCTGTCATGGCTGCTCGCTCTTGTCCGGTTCAACACATTCTGCGACAAGGTGGGGATCTCGGAGTTCCTCCGCAAGGGTCAGGTCATCTACCAGCCGTCCCGGCTGGCGGGGATCATTGCCTACTGGACCGTCCTGCTTATTGCATTGTTCCAGATTGCGCGGATCCTCGATATCAAGGTCGTGACGTCATTTTCCGACAGGCTTGCCTCCACCGTGCCGGGGCTGCTCGCCGCGGTCTTCATCGGCATCATCGGCCTGGTCATGATTTCCTTCATCGGCAACTTCGTCATGACGGTGACGCGAACCGCCGGACTCCCGCATGCTGCCCTCCTTGCGCGGGTCGTCAAGACAGCCGGCTATGTCCTGGTCCTTGGTCTTGCGCTCGAGCAGATCGACCTGAGCAAGACAATGATCAGCTCCATGCTGCAGATCCTTTTCGCGGCAGTATCGTTCGGTCTTGCATTGGCCTTCGGGCTGGGCTGCAAGGACATGGCGCGTGACGCGGCCACGAGGTTCCTTCAGAATCTGAGAGAGAAGCGGCGCACCGACGGCCGCGCGGACCTCGAAGGATGAGTCCCGCCGAGGCGGCTTCATAGGCGCGCCCTCACGCACTCCCGGCCGGACCCCCGCCGAGGCATGGCAGGTGAGCCCCGCGCGGCGGAGAAGTGTTGTCACGATGGGGCCGAGTCTGCTTGAATGGGACCAATGGGACCTTCCCTCTCTTCTCTTCGCCGTTTGCCGGAGAACACACGGAGCATCATCAATTCGGTTCTCTACGCGGTAACTGCCGCCGGTTCCGCGGTCGCGTTTCTATGGCTGACCAATCTCCTTTTCCGGGCGACGATCGAGCGGCTGGCAGCCGGCTCGGTCCTTCTGTTTGTGCTGGGGAGCCTCGGCGTGATCAGCGTCACGTCCATTGGCGCGGGGGTTCTCATGAGCATGGTCAGCCCGGAGTCTGCCGGCAGCGGAGTACCCCAGCTTAAGGCCGCATACTGGAAGGATCTGGGTTTTGTCAGACTGCGCTCCGTTGTGGTGAAGTTCGTAGGCGGGGTTCTGACCCTCGGTGGTGGAACGAGCCTCGGACGCGAAGGGCCGTCCGTCTACGTGGGCGGCGGTGTCGCGTCAAGCATCGCAGCGGCACTCGGGGTCCCCAAGACGGCCCGACGATTGCCGTCAGCCACAGGCGCCGCAGCGGCCCTCGCGGCTGCGTTCAACACCCCGCTGGCGGCCATCACTTTCGTACTGGAGGAGATGCTCAACAACGAGTTCGGGAGCCGGGTTCTGGGCGGCGTGGTTCTTGCCGCAGTCTCCGGAGCGCTGATTGTGCAAGCGTTTCTCGGTCGGCAGCCGGCGTTTTCCCTTCCCGCCGTGGAGGGAGTGACGTGGCTGATGTACCTCATCCTGCCGATCGTTGCCGGGGTGGCATCACTGATCGGCGTGGCGTTTCAAAGCCTCACCCTCTTCCTGAGGGCGCGAGTGCGCGACCGCAGCCGTCTACCGTCATGGCTTCGCCCCCTCTGCGGGGCTCTGGTCACATGGGTCCTCGGATGCGCGGTTTTCATCGCCAACGGGCATACGGGTGTCTTCAGTCTCGGCTACGGCGACCTGTCCCTTGCCCTCAACAACGGTCTGCTCTGGCAGGCGGCCGGTCTCCTTGTGGCGGCCAAGTTCGTCGCGACCGTGGCGTCGTATGCGTGGGGCGGCTGCGGGGGAATCTTCTCACCCACACTGTTCCTCGGAGGGCTTACAGGCTTTTTTCTTGCAGGAGTGGCAGGGACATGGATCCCCCTTACGGCTGCTGACAGGATCGTGCTTGCGGCCGTCGGCATGAGCGCGTGCTTCAACGCGGTGGTGCGGGCTCCGCTCACCGCCCTGCTGATCGTCTTCGAGATGACTCATCAGTTTTCGATGGTCCCCGGTCTCATGTTCTGCTCGATCGTCAGCCAGGCGATTGCGCGGCTCGGAGGCCGCCACAACTTCTACGATGCGCTTCTCCTTCAAGATGGACACGAACTCATCCGCATCAAGCCGCCGCGGGACCTGGAGAGCTGGCAGAAGCTTCCGGTGTCGGAGATCGCCCGTACACGCCCTGTGGTGCTGCCGGACCTGGAGCGATCGACGATCCAGGGCTTCCTCGAGTCCTACCCCTATCAGCGATTCCCCGTGATCATGCGCGGTGTGATCAGCGGCATCGTGAGCCGCCAGGAGCTGAAGACCGCGCTGGCATCAAATGCAATCCCGCGCCTGGCAACCCCGGTGCTGTGCTCTCCAGGGGCCAGCGTGCGCGAGGCCGGGGCTCTGCTGATGGAAAGCAGCGCCGGCATGGTACTGATCCGGGACGATTCGACGGGGGATATCTCCTCGGTCGTTACCCTCCATGATCTGCTTCGCGCCCAGGCAGCACTGGCCGAGTAGAAACACCAGGCCCCGAAAAGCCTCAGAGGAGAAGGAGCCTGATCCCCAGCCGCGCCTTCTCAGAAGAGCTGACGCGCGGGCCTTCGCGCAAACCCGGCCGCCTGCCGGCCGTCCGGGAGAGTATTTCGATCATCCACGGTATCGGGCCCCAGAAGTACGAGAGGAATTTCAGGAAAGGATTGGTCTTCTTTTCTTCAAGCTCGTTCGGACCATACTGGGTCAGCCGCTTCTGCGCGTCGGCTTGACTGAGGCCGTCCGCTGTGGACCCCAGCGCCGCCTGCAGCTCGGTCATGGAGACGGTCTTCAGATCGTCCTTCACAATACTACTCCTCTGAAAGCTTCTCTTCCGGCAGGGCGGGGTCAGTGCGGCGACTCCGTTGCTCATGCAGCCTTCCGAGCGTGTGCTCGAGCAACCGGATGAGCTTGTCCACTGCGCCGTCGACGGCTTGCTCCACGGTCGCCGCATGATGAGTGATCGCGGTGGGCTGATGGTTTTCGAGGCGGGCTTCCATCACGCAGCGTATTGCGTCCTTGCCCCCTTTCTTGTCGCTGTTCTCATCGCTGAGATGGACTTCCACCCGCGTGACGTGCTCGCTGATATGGCCCAGGACGCCCTCAACCAGGCTGCTGACGTGAGCGGCCAGCGCCTCATGGCCTTCGATGTTGTGGTCGGTATTCACCTGGATCTGCATGGTATTCTCCTTTGTTATGATTCAGTCCTATTCACAGTGAAATGCTGGTCCGGGCACCAACTCCTTCCAATATAACAAGGCGGATAAAGCTCCGGTGCCGTCTGTACTCGCCTTCTTACGGACACTGCGCAGCCAGAAGGACTACCTGAAGGACACGCAATACATCTTCCCCTGGGGGTCGCCATTACGGAACGCCTAAGAGAGCCCGGTAATCCCCGTACCGCTACTCGACCCGCACCCCCAGGGACCGGGATATGTTCAATCCAGACGCCCGACGCGTGGGCAGGAGGCTGCCCGCCAGGGCGGTTGCGACGCCCACCCCTGCAGCTGTCAGAAAGTCCGACAGCCGGTAATCGCCAGTGAAACGATGGCCGAAGGGAATCGGCATCTCCAGGGACGTGCTTGAGAAGTCGAACCCGACCTGCTGCATGTAAAGTGCACAGAGGCCCCCGAGCAGGCACCCGATGGCAGCCGCCACGACCGCAAGTGAAGCGGCCTCGGACATGAAAAGGAATGTGAGCTGGGACCGCCGGATGCCTATGGCCCTCAGGGTGCCGATCTCGCGGGTCCGTTCCTGAACAGACATCGACATCGAGTTGAGCATCCCGATGATGATCAGAAGGAAGATGACCAGGAAAACAATCCAGAACCCGCCGATGTCGGCCGAAGTAGCGGTTACTATGGCCGCGGCAAACCTGCGCCACGAGTACGCAACGTTGCCAGTCCCGGCCAGGTTTTTCCCGATGGAGGCCAGCGCCGTGGTTTCTGACGCCTCTTCCTTCAACCGGACGACAAGCCGGGTCGCGGCGTCCGTCATTCCAAGGAGCCCACGCGCCGTGGTCAAATCCACCAGAACCAGATTCTCATCCATGGAGGGATATCCGAAACGGAAAATCCCCTGGACCGG
This sequence comes from uncultured Spirochaetota bacterium, assembly GCA_963734545.1. Lineage (GTDB taxonomy): Bacteria > Spirochaetota > Spirochaetia > SZUA-6 > Fen-1364 > Fen-1364. Next base: position 120,332 of record CAVTHO010000008.1, read on the forward strand.
AATCTCGACGTAGTTCTGCACCGAGTACTTGTCCACGGCGGAAAGGGCAATCAACTGTCCTGCCTTCACGCCGAGCTTTGCGGCCAAGGGGGCTCCAAGGAGCACTCCGCCGTTGTCCGCTGACAGGTACTTTCCCCCGGTGACGAACTCGCGAACCGCCGTCACGCGCGCCTCCGCCTCGGGATCGATGGCCCGGCCGAGCACCCGTACGGTACCCGCCTGGGTCCCCACCGTGGCACTGAAATCAATGCGGGGCGCAGCGGCGGCGACCAACGGGTCGCGTTCGATCCGAAGGGCGGCCGAGTCCGCGTCCGGTATCTCGATGTCGAGCGGCAGCCGGCGTTCCTGGTCGAGGTATCCCTCGCGAAGCACCTGCAGGTCTCCCGTCTCCAGCCTCCTCACGCCGCTGTAAATCGTCGTGGAGTAGCCGCGGATCCATCCGAGGCCGAAGATCATCAACGCCATGCCGATGGAGAGAGCAGTGATGTTGAGGATGCTGCGCCTCGGGTTGCGCGCAATATTGCGGAAGCCGACCAGCAGGATCTCCATGTCATCCTCCCTGTTCGAGTGATTCGATGAGCCGCAGCCGTACGCTCACGAACGCCCCGTAGAGATAGCCGGCCCCGGCGATGAGCACACCGGCGAGGAAATCGGCGACCGCGCCACGCGCATTCAAGGCAAAGTGGTAGGTCGTGCCGGTGCCCAGGGCCTTGGACACCGCACCGACGTTCAAGCCGTGGATCTCGAAGTAGATCACGAGCGGCAATCCGACGGCCAGCCCGAGCGCGCTCCCGATGAGTCCCAGCAGGGCTCCCTCTTCGAGGATGATCCCGAAGAGCTGCCGGCGCTTCAAGCCGATTGCGCGGAGGGTGCCGAAGGTCGGAATGCGCTGGAAAATGGTCATCAGGACGCTGCTCGTGATGACCGTGCCGGCAACGATGATGACGATGAGGTTGATGACGGCCGTGTAGAGGTCTCCCAGTCGGATGAGGGCGATCAGCCCTCCCTGGATGTCCCGCCAGGTCTGAATGGAGGGGCCTTCCCCGGCGAGCAGGGACGAGAGGTGCCGTGAAACCAGCGGCGCATCGTCGGGATCCTTCAACGCAACTCTTACCTCCGTGGCCGCCCCCGGCAGGTCAAGCAGCTCCCGGGCATCCCGCAGGCTCATGAAGAAGACAAAGTCGTCGGTTTCAGGGACCCCGGAGCTGAAAATACCGGTAAGCCGATAGCTGAGATAGTACGGGCTGCCCGCGCTGTCCTCCACAAGCACCACCACCTGGTCCCCGAGCTTCACGTCCAGAAGCCCGGCGATGCCCCGGGACACCGCAATCCCGGAGCGCACGCCCGCTTGGCCGCCCTGCGGGAGGAATGATCCCGCCGTGAACCCGGTTCGAACCCGGGCAAAGAACCGGGTCCCCGGCTCAACACCCCGGCCCGCCATGGCCACGTTGCGCTCCCCGTGGACCAGGAGCGCGCCGAATTGGAGCATCGGCTCCAGATTGTCCAGGCGAGGAGCTATCAGCGGATCCTGCCTGATCGTGGATATCATCTGCTCCGGCTGCTTAAGGACATAGTCGAGCGAGTAAGGGTCGAGCCGTTTCGGCCAGCCCCCCGCGTGGATCTGGAGGTGGCCGCTTTCCTGCAGGAGGTCCGAGAAAAAGGAGACGCGCAGTCCCCCCATCATGCCCTCTACAAAAATCATGACGACGACGGAGAGGAGGACGGCGAGCACGATGATGGCGCTTCTTCGCCGGTGGCTGACGATGCTCAGGAACGCGAGACGAAGGAAGAACATCAGCGCGCCTCCTCCGGGTCTTCCCTTTCCAGCTCGCCGTCCTTGAGCCGGATGGTACGGGTAGAATACCGCAGAATGTCGTGGTTGTGTGTGGAGAAGATGAATGTCACGCCATCGCGTTCGTTCAACCTGCGGATGAGGCGCAGAACATCGTCGCCGGTCCGGCTGTCGAGGTTCGCCGTCGGCTCGTCCGCGATGACGATATCAGGCCGATTGACGAGGGCGCGCGCAATGGCCACGCGCTGCCGCTGGCCTCCGGACAGCTCGGCGGGTTTGTGCCGCGCGTAGCGCGTCAGTCCGACAGCCTCCAGGAGACCGTCAATGGTCGGCGATCTCCGCGTGGGCGGCACCCGGGCCAGGATCATGGGGAGCTCCACGTTCTCCCGCACGGACAGGACGGGCACGAGGTTGAAGGTCTGGAAAATGAAGCCGATGCGATTGAGACGGATCTCCGCGAGAGACGCGTCCGAAAGCGCGCCCACATCCGTGCCGCCGAACAGCAGCGTTCCGCGCGACGGGTTGTCGATGCAGCCCATCATGTTCAGCAGAGTGGTCTTCCCGCACCCGGAAGGGCCGACAACGGAGAGTACCTCTCCCGGCTGAACCTCCAGGCTGACACCGCGGATGGCGTGGATGGTCGTGGCGCCCAGGGAATAGTCTTTTGCAACCTCGTGAAGCTCGATGAGCGGCATCATTCCTCCTTCAAAAATGAACAGCCACGCCGGCGTCGGCCGTCACCGGCGCGGGCAGAATACCGAACTCGCTATGAGAGCCCTCTCCCCAGGCAGCGATGGCGCGCACAAATAGGTCTATCCCCGGGAGACGGGTCCAACGCAGCTCGGGCTGCAGGGCAAAGCTCCGATCCTGAAGATTCATGACCATGGCCACGTCCGCTGAAAAGTACCCATTGACAGCAGCAGTAAAAGAAAGTGCCGCGTAGTGCCGGCCCAGGGGGGGTATCACCTCCCCGCTCGAAAGCCATGCGCCGCTCGCCGCCGAATCCAGGACGGCGGCGGGAGAACCCGCGAGTCCCGCCGCTAGCGCGGCGAAGAAATCGTCCATGAACCGCGCGGCCTGGTTTCCATCGTATCCGGTGCTGTCGTAGAGATACTCCACCGTGGCGGCGAATGAAGCGGAGTCGGTGGAAACCGTCCTTTGAAGCCCGACAGTGGCGATTGGAAAGGCCCTCCCGAAGCCGGGGTTCGCGTATGATCCAGACTGGTCCGGGTAAAGGGCGCTGTTAGAAAACTCAACGGCGAGCGTGGAGTCGAGGATGAACCCGAAAACGTCAAGTGAAAAACCTGCCGTCGGTCTGAGAACCCGCTGCCACTGCCAGGTCACTGCGGCGTGGACATCCAGACTTCCGAGAAATGCATCGGCGTAGAGAGCATAACGCAGCCCTCGCCAGGGTGACGATGGCAAGGAGGGAAGGGAGGGCGCAAGGAACGGAAGGTCTGCCGCGAGGTCCGTTGAAGTCGAGGATGCGAGACCAGGAAGCTGCGAGTTGACCGGAAAAGCTGTATCGAACCGCACGGCTGCCGTGAGGCTGAATGAAGCGGAAGGGGCGAAGGTGGCTGTGAAGCCGAAGAAGCCCTCCGACTTGTTCTGGGGATTGACCGGAGGATCGAGCTTGTCTCCAGGGGAAAACTCATAACCGGTGCCCCAGGGAAGGCGCTGCTTCCCGAAAACAAGGGTCAGCCCAGGGGCTGCGGCAAGTGACACATAGGCCTGTATCAGATCGTTCTGCAGCGTTCCGCCGTCCGCGCCCTGCCACCAGGTCAAGGCGTCCGCGAGGTAGAGCTGGCCGCCTTCGAATATGAGACGCTCATGGATGTTGAGTTGCCCCTGGGCAACGAGCAGCTGTGCGACGGGATCCTTCCCGGTGAGAGAGGCCAACGTCGGATTGCGCGAGATCACCGAATCCCGGCCGAAGACCTGGAGGTCTCCGAAGAACATCTGTTCCTGAGCAGCGAGAGGCAGGGAGACTGTCAAGGCCATCAGGAGCCCGGCTGCGGCGAAGGCCGATCGAAAAATACGAATGTTCTATATCTCCCCTACCGCGTGAGCGCCGCAAGGCTGAAAAGTGAATCCGACATGCCCGGACGTTCCTCAAGCCGGGACACGGTCAACACGGACTCGCGGTCGGGTTGGTCGTAGGAAATCATGCGGATGACTGTCGGACGCTCCCGCCCCGCCATTTCACGCACGCCGGTGAAAAGCGCCCGCTTGAACAGGAGACCCGACTTCGCGTAGTACTCGGCCTGGAGCAGCATGAAGTCACCGGCGCGGACCCAGAGTTTCACCTTCGAGTATGAGACCTGCTCGTTTCGCGCGGTTCCCTCCAGCAGGCGGGCGCTGACGTTCCCCAGCTGGGGATGATCGAAAGTTTCATCACCCGAAAGGCGCATGTCGTACTCCAAAGCATACTGCGGGTCTCCCACGTCGCGGTTGGAAAAGACGCTTCCCTGGAACGCGGCCTTCGGGGAGAGACGGATGGCCCGGTTCGTTCCGGCCTGGGGATTGAACAACCACAGCGCGCCTTCCTTCTGGAGAAAGCGAATACCCCTGGACCGCGCGGGGGACAGGAGCTCAATGCGCGACCCCACGCCCTTTTTGTATGTCACGGTCATTTCCATGCTCGTTTCGGCCCTGCCCGTCTGAAGGGTCTGAAGAGTGGCGCGCATGAAGTACTCGTCCGGAAAAACGGTCTGGTCCGCCAGGGAAATGATTTGCTCCGCGGTGAGCCCCTGTGCAGAGACAGCCGCGGGAGCGGCAACGCTCATCAGAAAAACTAACGCGACAGCCGCGGCGCGTGCCCGCCCGGCGCTCTTCGCATGACGACTCATTCCCGATCCTCCTGTCAGATGGAATTCGATGGGGTGGCGGTCTGCGGCCTTTCCATCCCACGCACCACGAGCGCGACCGTCGTTCTGATCTGGGCGCCAAGTCGAATTGCCTTGCGGTCGAAAAGCCAGAGGAGCACGCTCCCTTCCAGGGCTGCCCCGATGGCGAGCGAGGCGGCGCGCGGGTCGATATCCCTGAACTCCCCGGCCTTGATGCCCTGCGAGATGACCTCGGCCATCCCGTCAAGAAATGCGGCGAAAAACCGCTGGAAAGCTTTTTTCACTGTGGTGTTGCGAAAGGCGAGCGAATAGTACTCGAAGGTGATTGGAAGGAATCGACCCATGGTCTCGATGTCCTTGATGATGTGCTCGGCGAATCTCATGAGGCGCTCCCCCGCCGAGCCCTCCGCGGAAGCCTGGCGCCGGATCCGCTCCGTTTCCGGCTCGAACAGACGCTCCATGATCGCCACGATGATCGCGTCCTTGTTCTTGAAGTACCAGTACAGCAGGCCCTTGCTGCGACCGGACTCTCTGACGATGTCGTCCATTCGGGCTCCACTGAATCCCTTGCGCGAGAACACTCGAGCGGCCGCGCTGACTATCTCGGACCTGCGCTCTTCGCTGACATCTGGTCTTGGCGCCATTTCTCCCTGCTCCCGGTGCACAATCGAAATCGTTACTGACCGACTGGTCAGTCAATATAAACTACCTCCTTTCTGGCCGCCAGTCAAGGGAAAGGCATGCCATCATTTATCATGAAATCCGGCGCTTCTTTGTGGTGCGCCGGGCACGTTCCCCGGGTCTCTGGGTGCGCGTCGAGGAGCGCCGGATGATTCGCGCGGCAAGATCCGCGTTTGCCACAATAATGTCCTCGCTGCCATCCCGAAGCCGCGTGCTCACGAGCTGGACCGCCTGGACCTCACCACTGATCCCGTCGAAGGAGATTCGATCCCCCGGCTTGATCTGGTCCCGGAGGAATCGGCCTGCCACGATGCTGGAAACCGTGCGCGGGGAGCCGAGCAGCACCGCCACCCCCGCCACGACGGGAGCTGCAATGGCAATCGCCGCCAGGGTCCCCGTGACGCCCTCGGGGATGAACCCCACGAAGCGCAGAGCGCCGAGAAGGGCGATGCCGATGATCGCGTAGGATGCCAGCCGGCCTAGAACGGCCGCGAAAGGCACGTTCGCGATCAACGAGGATGCCTGGACGATTCTGCCCATGAAGTGGCCAAGAAAGACGCCGAGACTCAGGATCACGAGAATGGCGAGGAACTTGGGCAGCAGGCCCAGAACCTGCTCGATCAGCTTCGTGCCGGCTGGTATTTCCAGCACGTCGAACATGAGAAAGAGCGCGGAGAAGATGATGACCCAGTAGGCCAGAAGCCCCAGCGCCCTGGACGGCCGGCGGTTGACGCCGCCCTTTTCCAGGAGCCGGGTGAAGCCCGTCTTATCCGACAACACGTCCACCCCGGCCGCGCGGAGCAGGCGCGCCGTGACCTCCCGCGCAAGCACGGCGAGCGGGAAGCCCAGAAGCAGAACCAGAGCGGCGATCCCGACGTGCGGGAGAAACCGCAGCGCGAGCTTTGCCGCATCCGTGATCGGGACCAGGACCAGTTCCTGTGCCATTCGTGGTAGGTCCATCGCGATTCCTCCTCTCAGGACGGCGAACCCTGTTCGCCGTTATTGTCGTCATCGTCCTCTTTCAGGAGCCGTCTGAGGCGGCCGCGGATGCGCGAGGTTCGCGAGCCGATCCGGTCCGCCAGCGCACCGATTCTTTGTTCAGATAACCGCGCGAGGTCTTCGGTCTTGCGGTCGACGGACGTGAGCAGGCCCCTTCCCCGCTGGATTTCGAGCATGATGAAGTCCGCGCTGCTCGCGATGCCGGTCTGGGGGTTGAGGTCGTTCTTCAGCTGCATGATCACGGCCATCGGCGCCGCGGCCGACGGCTCGCGGATCCTCACGGCGAGCAGGACCGACGCGAGCTGGATCGCCGAGGAACCGAGGAAGAGGATGTGCAGGCTCGTGACACGGTACGAGAGCACGGTGAAGCTGATGTCCTGGAGGGCGTGCACGGCAATCCCGCCGGCCACGGGAGCCGCGGCGCCGACAAGCCCCGTGATCGCCGAAAACATGGCGATATACATCGAGCGGCCCTTGCGGGGAGACAGCGCGATCAGGATGTTGAACTGGGAAAGCGCGGCTCCGGCCATGGCGGCCCCGGAAACGAGATTGGCAAGGAGCACCGGGAGGAAGAAGGACTGCGGCCGCGCAAGGATCCACAGCACGGGAACGAGGACGAGGATCCAACCCGAGACGATAATGACGGGCTTGTTGCCGAGGGCGTCCGAGATCGGCCCCCAGGTCCGCATCATGAGAAGCGTCGCGATCGTCGCGCACGTGCCGAAGAGCGTGATGGTGCCGAAGTCCGCGCGCAGCGTGTCGATGAGGAACACGTTGTAGAAAGGCCCGGCCATCTGCACCCCCGCGCTCCAGACCGACCCGAAGACGATGAGGGCGCGGAAGTTTCCGTCACGCAGCGGCTGGAGCAGAAGTGAAGATTTCAGCCGAACCGAGCTCGCGGGAGGAGGCGTGCCGGTTTCCGGGATCCGTGAGAGAAACCATACAGACGTCACGCCGCAGAGCAGGCCCGCCGAGAAGAGCAGCATGAAGGCCAACGCAACGGGGACATGGAACCGGTCCGCAATGTCGAGGAACTTTCCTCCCAGGAGAAGGGCCACCATTCCCGCGAAAGAGGCGATCATGTTCCGCCTTCCGAAGAAGGTGCCCCGCTGTTTCCGCGGTACCAGGTCGCCCATCCACGCTGTCCACCCGACCGTTCCGAGGGCGCCGAAGAGACTGGAGAGCCCGATGACGGCGATCAGCGGCCATGCCGCGCCGCCGGCCCCTTTGGGCACGAACGCGAGCGGCAGGAGAATGACACCCACCCACGTCAAGCGGCCCGTCAAGACCCCGACAATGCAGGCCGGCTTCTTTTTTCCGGTCTTCTCTATCAGGAGGGAACCGGCAACCTGCACGATGTTGGCGAACAACGGCAGCGCCGCCAGCATTCCGATGGCGCTGCCTCCGGCATTGAAGACCTTCAGCGCATACCCGACCAGAAACGCCCCACCGGTGAGGGAGGTCCACATGGTGCCGAAAATCCCGTCCGCGATGGATCGCGAGAGCGCTGCTTTGCGGGTGATCTCGTCCAACTGGCTTCTACAGGCGTGCCAGGTTCGCGCCCGACGCCGCGGGAGGCTTCCCCACGCCAATACGGTTACCCCTCATTCGTGGGCTCCCCTCTTTCCTTACGAGAGGAGCACTCTGCGGCGGAAGGGACGGCTGTTCAACCCCGCGTCCGGGTCGGCGTTCGGATCGGCTCCATGCGCGTACGTCTTTGCCACGTACCGGGACGTCATTGCCCTGAGGAGCGCGCTGTAGCCCATCCGGAACGTTACCTCGTCTCCCACCTGGAGCTCTGTGCCCGTGGCATCGAGAACGAGTTGGTCGCTGCTCGCCCCGACGATATCTGCCGCTATTCCTGGCGTTAGCGCCTCAGGATCGATATCCTGCCGTCCAATGGACAGGATGGCCCTTCGACGATCTCCCCTGTTCTCGAACTTCGGACGGTGACCGAACGCGTCCTGGCAGAGCTCGCCATTGGGTTGTGATGGCTTTGTCTTGATCTCCGTAGCCTCGGCAACCAGCGTGAAGGCGTCCGTATGCATGCCGGGGATCGGCTCCCGAGTCAAGGTGTCGCACCCGAGAAGCATTGACTCGCCCATCCGGAGATGGTTGACACGGCCGGGCTCTTTTGTCGACCGGAGCCACTGGTAGTTTGCCGAGTTCCCGCCGGAGACGCACAGCAGCCTCACGCCGTGACGGCGCTCGAGGCGATCCGCAATCGAGGAAAGCTCACGCATTTTCTCCGCGCTTGGCTTCACGCCGCTGAGACATGCGAGGTTGGCCCCGATGCCCGCAAGCTCGACGCCCTCGAGGCGGATCGTTTCGGAAACGACTTCGTCCATTTGCGAGGGTAGGATTCCCTCCCTCAAGTCTCCCAGCTCGACCATCAGGATGACGCGGTGGATGATCCCGCGACGCCGCGCGGCGCGCGCAAGCAGTCTCACGACACTGACTTCCGTGTTCAGGCTGATGTCGGCCCATTCGACCGCGCTTTCAGCCTCGCTCGGCGCCGGCGGGCGTATCAGCATGTAATCAGCGTGGAGCCCGGTCTCCTTCATCAGCCGCAGGTTGGAGATTCGCGAATCTCCGAACGAGCGGATTCCGCAGGCGTGGAGAGCCGCCACGACCCGTGGAGATCCACAGACCGCTTTCGTCACAGCGGTGAAGTGGATTCCGCGGGACCCGCAGAGCGCCGACAGCGCCAGCGCATTGTCAACCAGCTTGTCGATGCGGATCTCGATGCGCGGCGTCCGCTTTCCCGTCATGCACCGAGTCCCATTCTGCTGACAGCATCCTGAACGATCTCACTCAGCAGATCCCTTCCGCTCATTCCTTCAGCGCGCGCCATGAAACCGATGTAGCTGTGAGTGCACATCAGCCCTGCCAAAGCATTCGCCTCGAGCAGGAGAACGCGTGATCCATCCTCCGCGGCGGGAGGAGCCGGAGCATGATTCGCGGCCGGCCCCTGGACAGCAACAATCCCGCACACCTGCTCTGCTCTCTTCATGCAGCTCCCGTTGCAACTGCATCCTGATGATAGCAAAGCCTCCTCCCCGTGCCGTCAGCCGGGCAATGAAAAGGATGTAGAATTTTTATGACGCACCGCTCGAACCTGATCGCCATTTGTAAATCACGCCGGTCCGTCCCGGCGCGGCGGACCCGCGGACTATGCGCGCCGGTCCTGCCTACCGGCGGACCTTTCTTCCTTGCCGGTGTGGATATACACCTGGAATGCAACCATCGCCGCGAGAAAAAGGGCGACAATCACGATGACGAAAATGGTCGTTGCGTCCATGCCTTCCTCCGTTCCGAGAGTCAGCGCGCCATGCTGTGATGCGGCAGAACGGGAGCACGCATGTAAGAAAAAAAGCCGCCACACAGCTTGCGCCGTATGGCGGCCCGACCATACACAATTCCTCCAGCCCCGGGAGGCGGCTGGACCCACGTTCAGCGAGCCATTTGGCTCACCACAATAAATATACGCCGACGCCTACATTCTGTCAACATGAGACAGGATCCCATCGACACCACCGCCGCTCCAGACGCCCAGCTTCCTGCCCTTTGCATCGATCTGCACGTAGGTGTGCTGATACGTGATGCCATACCGGGTCTTGAGCTCCGTCTCCTTGTCGTAGTCGACAACCACGACTGTGATATCCCCCAGCCGGGCTCCTTGTGCGTCCATGTCCTTCAGGTCCGCCCGGCAGATCGGGCACCAGTCCGCCGAGAACATGAGGACAGTCGGCCCCTTGGCAGCCAGCGCCTGCGCCTCGTTCAGCGTGGTAAAGAGCACTTTCCGTCCGCTCATCATCGAGTCGGCACTCCCTGCGGCCGGCGCCCTCATCATTGCATCCACGCCCCCTTGACCTGGCGCGCTCATCATCTTGTCCTGCGCGAACACGTTTGCAGAGAAGGCGAGCGCGACCGCCATCATTGCCAAAAATGCTTTTCTGTTCATGTACCCAAGATACGAAGGGAAGGTCTCGAAACCTTCACGAAAGTGTCACATCTTAGGCTTGCATCGGCGCACGGTGCAGGCAACAGCCTCGGCTATCAGCCCGGGATGAAGACGACCGTCGAACTGCCGGATGAGCTGCTCATTCGTGCCAAGAAACGTGCCGCCGAAGCGCGCACTCCTCTTCGATTGTTGATCGAGCGTGGGCTCCGTCGTTCCTCCCTGCTCAGTTGGATCCGGTCCCAGCCGTGATCGCCGTCGACACCAACCTTCTCGTTTATGCGCACAGGGCCGGGTGCCCCGAGCATGGTCGCCGGGGTGGTGATCCTTCCTCCGCCCCCCGCCCTCGTGCCTCGGTGCCTGCAGCTGGCGGATCAGCTCGATGTGCGCGGGCCTCGCATCTTCGATCTGCAGGTCGGCCTCGCGGCCTCGAGGCTGGTGTGAAGTCAGGCTTTCCGGGTGGAGTATGCCTCGAGATTCAGAATCGTGCACTCCGATGAGAATCCCGCGGGCGGAACGCCCAGGGATTGGATCAGCCTTGCCCAGAAATTGACCTGGGCACAGGTGCTCGCAATGATCACGATCCCTCGTTCCGTGAAATGTTCTTTCAGCTCTTCCATGACCTGCGCGGGAAATGAGAGCGGCGTGGCGCACATGCACTGAACGTAGCGCAGGGCAGCCTTCTCCTTTTCTGTCAAAGTGGCCACCCGGTCCAGTGGAACCCTGCCCTGCAAGGCGATGATTTCATCTTCCCTCAATCCTTTCGCCTCGAAATCTCTCGAGTTCAGATCGATACAGAACGGACACGAGACGAGAAAAGAGGTGTATACCCGGATAAGGCTCAGGAGACGCCGGGGCGCTTCAGGCTCATCGTGCGCAATCAGACCCTCCATGATGCCCGACCCGATGAGCGCCTTGGGGTACCATGCCAGGATCCGATTGGCGAGGAGTCGCTTGCCGAGTCGCTTTTCGACCAGGAAAAGCGCCATGCGCGAGAGGAGCGGAATCTTCCGGGGAGGCTGGACGTAGCTCGTGTCCGGACCGAAGACCGGCGTATGATCGACTCTGGTCACCTGGGTTCTCCGCTTTGCCTGCCGCTGAAAATGCCGAGCAGGGCTCCATTCAGCAGGTAGAGACGAGATGCAATGGAGATGAGATTGGCGAACTGACCGTGGGGATCCACCTGCCGCAGCAGCTGGAAATGGTCGAGGATGTCTTCCGGGATAAAAAGCATCAGCCCGAGCCCTATAAACATGTAGGGGCCGCTCCCGCTCGTCAGCCCGATCACCAGGACGAGCAGACCAATGGGCTCTGCAAGGAGAGTATCAAGGACCGGTTTCGACAGCCGAAGGAGATGTTTCGTCGTCGCATGCAGCCGGGGTCCTTCGTACAGAAGGAGCCAGGGAAGAAAGACGATTGCGAACACCGCGAGGAGCACGACAATCCCCGCGACGGCGTAGAGAGTGCGCTGGCGCCGGGAGAGGATAAGCAGCCGCAGGGGGGAGGCGATATACAGGGAGAAGAAAAGAAGCGGGAAGAAGGAGGCTGTCGAAAAGAGCTCCTCAGCCCAGGACTCGCTCCCCGAAAGAAAAGGATCGATGAGGGCCCCGAGGGAAAGAACGGCAAGGCCGCAGAAAAGGAAGAGCCACGCGCTCATCAGCACGGGGTTGTCCTTCCTTCTGTACGCGGCCGCGAGAACCGCTGTCAACACGAGCAGGGACAATACCGCGGTGAACACAATGGAGCTCGACATGGTGTTCACGAGCTCGACAGGGAGGACCGCATCGAGCACAAAAAGTCCGGCCGCGACGACAACCGGATAGATCAGGAGAACTATCACCATTTTCGCCTTTTCTCCTCGGGGCCCAGCGCCCTCGCCTGACGCTCCTTCAGCGCGCGGAGCAGCCTCGGCGCGCCGTCGAAGATCCGGGAGAACCGTATGCCCGCTGCGTTCTTTTCCCGGTAGACGACGTCAACCGCTGCCTCGAGCTGCACGTCTCCCCACAGGATGTCGGCCGATGGAACAAATCTGCCGGGGTCGAGAATCGAGCCGACAGGGGCAGCTTCCGTATCGATGGCCGCGCCCCCTTCGCCGATGTTCTTCAAGGGGAACACATCACCGCCCTCGGAGTCCGGGAGCCGGAGCACCGCGTTCATGGTCGCGGGTATGGCGAATCTCGGCGACGCCCGCCGCGCCCGGACATTCATCTTTCGCAAAGCGAGATCCAGGAGCCTCGCCGCATGCTCCTCCATGCGGAACGGCTTCACGACGACCCCCGCCACACGGAGCGCCATGGCGTCGTGCGCGTCATCGAAGCTGAACCGGCTCGTCACCAGGACGAGCCCCGCGGCTCCTTGTTTCGCGCCCAGGCTCCCTGCGAGCAGTCGCCACTCCCGCGCCATCCCGTCCACGTCCATGACGATGAGTGAAGGCGCGGTGAGATCGAGATTGGCGACAACCTCTGCAAGATCAGCGGACTCGAATACCTCGAAATCCAGGGCGCCCAGGGATTGGGCGATCGGCTGCCGGACGAGGAGTATCTTTCCCAGAATAACGACCCTGAGGGACACGACGCGTCGATTCTATCAACAACACCGTCTTTCCGCCATCGAGCTTGTGCGCGTCAGCCGCGCGGCCTGTTTGCCCGTCTTCACGACGTACTCTCCTGCCACGATCCGGCCGTGCTTTCGCACTGCCGTTGACCAGGACTGCCGGCGTCGCTACGTTGAAGGGTGAAGCGCGGCGAAGCCGCGCAGGGAGAGGAAAAATGGTCTATTACATGAGTAAGAAGATCGGCGTCTCGTTTCAGGTTGCCCTGGATCGCGTCAAAGAAGAGCTCAAGAATGAAGGTTTCGGGGTGCTCACGGAGATCGACGTCCGTGACACTCTGAAAAAGAAACTCGACGTTGAGTTCCGCAACTACCGAATACTCGGCGCCTGCAACCCTCCTTTCGCGCATAAGGCCCTCCAGACGGAGGGGAAGATCGGGCTCCTGCTCCCCTGCAACGTGATCGTCCAGGAGGAGAGCGACGGCACGGTGGAGGTGGCGGCGATCGACCCGGCGGCCTCCATGCAGACCGTGGGGAACCCTGCGTTGTCCGACATCGCGGGGCAGGTCCGCGAGAAGCTGCAGAAGGTCATTGCGCGGCTCTGAAATGAAAGAAAGCCCTTCAGCAGAGCCCGGATCAGTCGGGCCCGCTGCAAAAAAAACCACCGAATACAAAGCGATGCCCATTGAAGATGCCTTTCGAGAGCTGGGCTCGGGTCCTGAGGGCCTCGGCGAGCCCGAAGTCGAGAAGAGGCTGAAGATATACGGCCGGAATGAGATAACCGCCAGAAAGAAAAGCCCGGTCCTCGAGTTTCTATCACGGTTCTGGGGACCGATGCCATGGCTCCTGGAGCTGGCCATCGCACTGTCCGTTTTCCTGGGACACGATCTGGAAGCAGTCATCATCGCCATCCTGATCGTGACGAACGCGATAATCGGCTACCTTCATTCCCGAAGCTCCCAGAGATCCCTCGAGCTCCTCAAGGAAAGGTTGGCTGTCGGTGCTGTCGTGCGCCGCGGGAGCAAGTGGGTGGCCACGCACGCATCAGAGATCGTGCCGGGAGATGTCGCCGTGGTCCAGGTGGGCGATATCGTTCCGGCGGATGCCAAGGTCCTGCGCGGCGCCCTGTCCGTGGATCAATCCGCGCTGACGGGTGAATCGCTTCCCGTGGAGGTCGGCCCGTCGGACGTCCTCTACTCGAGCTCGGTCGTGAAACGCGGCGAGGCCCAATGCCTGGTGGTCAACACGGGGAGCAGGACATATTTCGGCAGGACCGCGGAGCTTGTGCAGATCGCGCGGCCGAGGTCCCACCAGGAACAGATCATGCTGTCCATCGTGAGGTACATGATGTACCTTGGAATCGCTGCGCTTGCGGCCGTTGCCGTGGGCGCCCTGCTTTTAAAGATCGGAATACTGACGGTCGCTACCTTTGCGGTGATTTTCCTGATGGGCGCCGTGCCGGTCGCACTGCCTGCTGTTCTCACCATCGTACAGGCGGTGGGGGCGATGGAGTTGGTGAGAAAAGGGGTGCTGGTCACCCGGCTCGACTCCATGGAAGACGCGGCATCTCTTGATATCCTTTGCCTGGACAAGACCGGCACCCTCACAATGAATCAGCTCTCAGTGACCGAGGTTATTCCGTACGCGGGGCACGAGGGAGACGATGTTCTTGCAATCGCGGCCCTTACCGCACGGCAGGAGAGCCAGGACGGCATCGACAGGGCGGTTCACGACCGTGCCGGGGCTGCCGGCATCACCAACGCGAACTACCGCCAGATTTCAGTCACGCCATTCGAGGCCGCCACCAAGCGATCCGAAGCGGTCATCCAGGAGGGGACAAATCGTTTCCGCGCGGTGAAAGGCGCTCCCCAGGTGGTGCTCTCCCTCTCCCGGCTCACGGACAGCGCTGTTGTGAAGGCGGCCGGCGAGATGGTGGAAGCGCTGTCCCGCAAGGGGTCCCGGACCCTGGCGGTGGCGAGATCCCGATCAGCGGACGGGGATGACTTCGAGCTGGTGGGACTGCTGGCCCTGGCTGATCCACCCCGCCCCGATGCAAAACAGATGATAGCGGAGGCCAGGGGTCTCGGCGTAAAGCCCATCATGGTCACCGGCGACAACATCGCCATTGCCCGGCAGATGGCACTTGAGTTGGGTATCGGCAACAACGTCATGCGCATGGGGGATCTCACGGGCTCCGGCGAGACCGAACAGATGCAGATTGTCCAGGGATGCGACGTGCTGGCGGAAGTCTACCCGGAGGACAAGTACAGGATCGTGAGGCTCCTGCAGGCGCACGGACACACGTCGGGCATGACAGGTGACGGCGTCAATGACGCCCCTGCGCTGAAGCAGGCTGAGGTCGGCATCGCGGTTAAAGGCGCCACCAACGTGGCCAAGGCATCAGCGAGCATGGTTCTCACCGAGCCGGGCATCAGGGTCATCATCGACGCGCTGAAGTCGAGCAGGCAGATCTATCAGCGGATGCTCACGTGGGTCCTCAACAAGGTCACCAAGACGATCCAGCTCGTCGGCATCCTGACCCTGGGCTTTTTCTGGCTGCACGATCTTGTGGTCTCCCTCCTCGGCATGGCACTCCTGGTGTTCGCCAACGACTTTGTGACCATGACACTCTCCACGGACAACGTGAAGTACACCAGAAATCCCAATAACTGGAACGTGAGGAACGTCACCCTGGCCTCCGCGGGGATCGGGGTTTTCTTCATCCTGGAAGGCTGGCTCACCATCCTGGTGGGCCGGAATCTCTTCCATCTGACAGATGAGGGATTGCGCAGCTTTGTTCTGTTGATGCTTGTTTTCACCAGTCAGTTCCGAATCTATCTCGTGCGCGAAAGGGGCCGCTTCTGGGATTCACGGCCGGGCCGGGGAATCCTCATCTCCTCGGCGGCTGCCATTGTCGTCTTTTCCCTTCTGGGCATATTTGGGGGAATCATCCAGGGACTCGGCGTCTTCCCGGTGGCGTTCCTGGTGGGATTCTCCGGGCTTTTCACCCTCATGGTGGACCTGCCCAAGTACCATATTTTCAGGAAGCTCGGGCTCTGAATCAATGAACGATAGACCGTAGCCCCGCACGCGGTGTGACAAAAGTCACTGATGATTCCGCAGCTTTCCGCTATGCTGTCACGATGCGCGCATTCAGACGCAGGACATACCGAGGGCCGGCTGATTTCCTGGAAGACATCCGGTATCTGATCGGCAACCGTTCACTTGTGAAAAGGGCCATGCGGAGCGGCGAGATAAGCTTCGGCTTCAGGGAGCGGCTGATGATGGTCGTGACCGAGGTAAATGGGTGCCGGTATTGCAGTTACTACCACTCTGCGCAATCGATCAAAGCGGGCCTGTCCGACAATGAACTGCGCGCCCTGCTCGCGGGGCAGATACCGGAAGACTCCCCCGCGGAAGAAATACCTGCCCTGGTGTATGCGCAGCACTGGGCCCAGACCAACGCGAAACCTGATTTCGAAGCAGTACACGGCCTGATCGAGACCTACCTCGATGAAAAGGCAGCCCTGATCCATGCCATTTTGCGAATGATCCGGGTGGGGAATTTGACGGGCAATACCTGGGACTGTTTCCTCAACCGGATATCCTTTGGCCGGCTCGGTCTGACGGCGAAAGACCGGCAGGCATCCGAGCGCCTCCGTTCACCAGTGTGACGAAAGTCACTGATCGTTTCGTTTCCGTCGCGTATGTTATCAGCTTGAAGCAATCGACGAGGAGGAGCATATGGCTTTTATCAAAGACAAGGATGCGAAAGTTGTCCGGGAAAGGCTCGCGAAGCTGCCGGGTCCCGTCACGCTCGCAGTTTTCACGCAGGAGTTCGAATGCGAGTATTGCCGCCAGACCCGTGAGCTGGCGGAAGAAATCGCCGGATTGTCCGAGGGCAAGGTCACGACCGAAGTCTACGACCTGGTCGGAGACAAGACCAGGGCTGATCAGATGGGAATCACCCAGATACCCGCCATTGCCGTGCTCGGCGGCAAAGGGGAAGACCACGGGATCAGGTTCTTCGGCATCCCCGCGGGATACGAGTTCGCTTCTCTCCTTGAATCCCTGGAAATGGTGGCAAAGGGAGATTCGGGGCTCGCCCCCGCGACGCGGGAGAAGCTCAAATTGCTGTCATCGCCCATGAACCTGCAGGTATTTGTCACTCCCACGTGCCCCTACTGCCCGCGGGCGGTGCTCACCGCGTTCCGCTTCGCCATGGAATCGAGGAATGTGCGCGCTTCCATGGTCGAGGCATCGGAGTTCCCTCATCTTGCGAACAAGTACCAGGTTTCCGGTGTTCCGCACACCGTCATTGGGGACAGCCCCCAACCGATGATCGGTGCCTACCCCGAGGCAGCGGCGGCGGACATGCTCGTCGCAGCCGCGCAGGGCATGAAGGAGATATAGGGCCATTGCAACCACGCCACCTCCTCGCAGGTATACATGGACAACAGCGGCTTGCCGCGAGGAGGAAATGATGAGCAAAAGAATCATCGCAGGAATGGTCATGGTGCTGGCGGGCTTCGTCGCGTTCGCGAATGGGAACGCGGAAGGAACCACCACGGTCGAAGGAGTCGTGGCCGTTGCGCCCGACGAGAATGGGCGGGAGCGGGTCATGCTTCGCACGGCCAAAGGCGAGGACATTGTTGTGGACATGCCGATCCAGGAAAGGCAGCGGATCCAGCTTCGGGAACAGGACAAGGTCCGCGTCAGCGGGATCTATGTGGGAGTTCCCGCCGGAGAACAGGTGCAGGCCCGGGTTCTGGCACGACACGTGAATGCGGACGGCAAGGACTACACCATCGAGAATCCGATCCAGCTCACCGAGCGGGATCGGGACCGCATACGCCTGTGCGAGGGTGAGCGGCTGCAGACCCAAACGCAGACCCGTGATCGGACGCAGAGCTCGACGGGCAGCGGTGGCGGCGGCGGCGGAACGAGCACAAGCCCGAGTGGGAAGGGGGTCAGCTCCCCTGGGGGGAAGTGATCCAGTGATGCGCGGCCGGCCTGTCGGTCCAGGCCGGCTGCCCTGATGGCACGCTGCCAAAGGCGAACGCGCACCGAAGCAACGTGTTACATTCCAATTGCATGAACGAGGGAAAGCCGATCCGCAACACCGAAGCAGACGATCTGCTCACGATTTCGGAAGTCCTCCGGGGAAACACCGATGCCTTCCGCTCCGTCCTCGAGCGCTATCACGGGCTGGTGTTTCGGCTCGCTCTCTCCTCCCTGGGAAACAGGGAGGAGGCGGAAGAGGCATCCCAGGAGATCTTTCTCAAGGCCTTCAGGTCACTGAAGTCCTTTCGCATTGAGAAGCGCTTCCTGCCATGGCTCTATTCCATAGCATCGAATCACTTGAAGACACGGGCGGTACGCATACGGAGGGTGGAGTCGGGACTCGTCCGGGACGTGCAGGAGCGCGTCCCCACACGGCCGGAAGACGATCCCCAGGCCCACGCGCTTCGCGAGCAGTCTCTGGCCGAGGTGAAGAACGCCGTGGCTGCTCTCCCCCTCACGCTGCGGGAGGTGGTGCGTCTCTACTACTTCGAGGCAATGAGCGCGGAACAGGTGGGATCCCTGCTCGGACTCGGAAGCGAGAATGTCAAATCTCGCCTTCTGAGGGGGAGGCGGAAGCTGAAGGAATTGCTGGAAAAGAACGCAACCGACGCCGACCTGTCAGGGTATACTCATGGCAGGAGTGGATGAGGAGCAGCGCATGAATGACTGCGATCGCGTCAAGGAGCTGATTCGCGCATGGGAGGAAGGAGGTTCGATCGGCCCCGCCGACATGGTCCTCCTCCGGGAGCACTGCACATCCTGCCCTTCATGTGGAAAGCGCTTTGCAGCGCTTCTGCCTTTCATTGCACGGGACGTCGAGGGCGCACCGGTCATGCCCCTGGACGACGGTCCTGCCGGTCTCCCCGATGAGGTCATGGCGAAGCTGAAGGGACACGCGCCGGCACGGAGAGCTCCCCGCATCTCCTGGGGGATCGCCGTCGCCGCCGGCCTCGTGGTCTTTCTCGGCATCGGGCTTTTCGCCTTGCGCTTCAGCACGAGCCGCTCCGCGTCCGAGGTGGTCGTGCGTTTCGAGCTGACCGCTCCGGAAGCAAAGAGCGTTGCCCTCGTGGGAAGCTTCACGGGCTGGAAGACCTCAGAGCTTGCGATGCGCGACCCCGAGGGGGACGGTGTCTGGGAGATATCGATCAAGCTGAGGAAAGACATGATCTACACGTACAATTTCCTCATCGACGGAAGCCGCTGGGTGGAAGATCCGGGCGCTGAAACTCAGGTTGACGACGGTTTCGGCGGCAGCAGCTCCGTCATGACGCTTTAGGAGACTGTCATGCACAAGATGAGAAAAGGCGGAGTGATCGCGGCCATGCTTGTCCTTGTGCAGCTCTCACTCTCTGCCCAGAGCACACAAGACGCCCTCTCTGCGGAGGCGGCGCAGATGCTGCTGCGCGCGCGCTCGGCAGAATGGATCGCGTCGCTCTCGCAGGAGCTCGATCGACTCCATACCGCTGCGCCGTCCTCCCCGGTTGTGCTCGACCTCGTGGTGAGTGCGATCCCGGCCACCCTGCTCCCGGAAGACCCTCTGGATGCCGCCCGTATGCTGTTCGACGCATCAGGCGAAACGGATCGCGCGCTTCGCCACGGCGTGCCCCGCGCGCTCCTGCGCGCGGAAATACGCCTCGCGTGGCAGAGTGCTCTCGATTCCCGATCACGCTTTGCCCTTCGCCTGCAGGGCAGGGCGGGCAAGGCAGCCGATGGCTTCGGGGCGGAGAATCGGAGAGCGTGGGACCAGTCGGCGCAGGGCAAGAGCGATCGAGGCGCGGGTTTCGGGGGAGCGGGCGGCGGAGGTTCTCACTAGATGAGACAGCGTCTCACCGTCTCGATTCTTCTCCTCCTCATCGCCCCCCTTGTCTTTTGCGAGGCGCCCGAGCTGTCCTCCTGGTTCAAGAGCGATCCCCGAGCACAGGCCTACCGTGAAATCGAACCGCAGGTTTCCCGCACCTTCGACGAAGCAGAGGCGGCGGGCCTGCCTCTGCGGATTCTCATGGACAAGCTCCGCGAAGGAGCGGCCAAGGGAGTCACAGCCGACAGGTTGACCGCGGGGCTCCGCGCGGAGCTGGAGCGGCTCTTGCGGGCGCAGGCGATACTCGAGCGTCAATCGGTCCGCATCTCTGATCAGGAAGGTCGAGAGGAGGCAATGAAGGGGATCTCGATCTCCCTGCTCGCGGGACTTCCCCCTGAGGCGGTGGAGGAGCTCTTCGCACTTTCCCGACCTCCTGCCCGGGGCCCGCAAGATGCCGTTGCGGCATGCGCCGCGATCATCCAGATCCGGGAGACGAGCAGGCTGTCTGATACAGACATCCTGCGCCTCGGCGCAGCGCTTCTCGGCAGCCGCCTGCCCTCGACATCCTTCAGGTCCATCCCGTCATTCTTCGTCAAGGCGCGCGCACGCGGCATTGGGGAGCGGGAGATACTGGACTCGATCGTGATCAGGGCGCTCGCATCGGGCGGCGGGCTCGTCCAGATGGAAGACCAGCTGCGGCTTGAGCTGAAGAGGAGGGGCGGGCGGTGAGAAAAAAGTCGTTGGTGTGCATCATCCTTGCCGGGATCGCCGTCGGTTCCTACGGGGAGGCGGACCTGAGCCTCGGCGCGACCGGAGAGGCCTCGCTCGCCGAGCCTGTTTCCCTGGGCGTCGAGCCGTTCCTCAAGGGAACATGGAGCCTTACCGCTCCCCTCACGGACGAGCTGAGCGCGTTGGCCGATGCCAGCTCGCGTGTGGGCTACGGCCTGCCCGGGCAGGGCTTCACCTATTTCGGCTACGCCGCGGCCGACCTCTCTTATCGGCGCGGGATGCTTTTCGGCAAGCTCGGCGCGACCTCGACAGTCGCGGGAGACTCGACAGGGAGCCTGCCGGATTTTGCCGTGGCCTCCGACGCCGAGATGACGCTTGACTACTCGGATTTTACGCTTTCCTTCTTTCCGACCATCCGGTGGAAACAAGCGGACGCGCAGCGGCGCCTTGAGGGGGAGGGCGCGCTTTCGAGCATCATCGCCGCGGGAGACCAGGTGTTGCTGCGCGCGCGGCTCGAGGGCGGCGTGGGTTTGCCGGAGGGGGGGACCCCGGAATGGTTTGCCGCGGCGAGCGCGGGCGTCTCGTTCTATCCGGAAGCGCCGCTCGTGTTTTCGATCGATAGCGGCTTCAAGAGAAGCTTTGCGACAAACCCACTTGAGGAAACCATCGATGGCGCGGTCGTCACCATCCCGAAAGCGAACGGCTACATTGAAGCCTTCCTGTCTTTGGAGCTCTCCGCTTCCCTCGGACGGGATCTGCGGCTTGGTCTTCTCGGACCGGTGCGTTATCGAATTGCCGACCATGGTGCCGTGGAAGGCACCGCCATCCTCCCGGAGACCGAATGGCGGCTGAGCGTCTCTCCCGCAGTCTCTGCGGAGCTCGCGTTGTCTTCGAGCTTCTCGCTGAAGGCGACCTGCGGAGTCGACCTCCCGTTTTCGAACAGTGCCTATCTGCAGAAAAGGGTTGGGTACCTCACCATCGAGTCGATCCTGTCGATTGAATGACCAGGCGACATCGCGCTCTCAGGACCAGGCGTCCCTCTCCTTCAGCCGGCTCTGCAGCGTCCGCCGGCTGATGCCCAGCTCGGCGGCTGCCTTCGTCCTGTTGCCCCCGTGCCGGGCGAGCACCTTCTCGATCAGCTCTCTCTCCTGGTCTCTCAGCCTCCCCTTCTTGGGTGTGCGCGCAGGGGACGCGAACGGCTCCCCCAGGTCACGCGCGCTGATGCGGTCTCCCGCGCAGAGGATGTGCGCGCGCTCGATCCTGTTTTCCAGCTCGCGCACGTTGCCGGGAAACGCATAAGCCTGAAGGCGCGCCAGCGCGTCCGGCTCGAGCCCGCTTACCTTTCGACCCCTTTCCCTGTTCAGCTTTTCCATGAACAGCCCCGCAAGCCGGGGAATGTCCTCGCGCCTTTCACGCAGCGGGGGGATCTCTATACGGATGACGTTCAGCCGGTAATAGAGGTCCTCGCGGAACTTCCCCTGCTTCAGGAGCGCTTCCAGGTCTCGATTGGTTGCGGCCACGATGCGGGCGTTGATCGGGATGGCGGTGGTGCCCCCGAGACGCTGCACGCGCCGCTCCTGCAGCACGCGCAGGAGCTTCACCTGAAGATGCATCGGCATGTCCCCGATCTCGTCGAGAAAGAGCGTTCCCGAGGAGGCGAGCTCCAGCATCCCGCGCTTGCGATCAGCCGCGCCGGTGAAGGCGCCCTTCTCATATCCGAAGAGCTCGCTCTCCAGCAGCGTGTCAGGGATGCCGCCGATGTTGATGGCAACGAAAGGCCCGTTCGGCGTGACGGAGAGCGCGTGGACCAGCCGGGCAATGACCTCCTTGCCAGTGCCGCTTTCCCCGGTGACAAGCACCGTGGAGGGTGTCGGTGCAACCCTTTCCACGAGCAGGCGCACCTCGCGCATCTTCTCCCCGTCCCCGATCCACGCGTCAGCGCCGCGGGCAGATGCATCCGCGGCCTGCCGGCCTGCTTCCGCCTGGCTGGCCAGGGCGCTTTCCGCGAACAGCCTGCGCAGGCGCAGGAGAAGCTCCTCGGGGTCGAATGGCTTCACCAGGTAGTCGCGCGCGCCGAGCTTCATTGCGGAAACGGCGTCACGCACATCGCCGTAGGCGGAGATGATGATCGTGGGCACAGGGGGGCCCGCGTCCCGCAGCCAGGTGAGCAGCGCGAGCCCGTCCATCGCCGGCATCCTCAGGTCCAGCACGAGACCGTCGAACACATCGGTCTCCAGAAGCGCCCGGGCCGCGATCCCGTCCGCTGCCGTAGCGGTTTCGATGCCTTCGGCGGCAATATAGGCCGCGATGGATTCCCGGATATTCTTCTCGTCGTCGGCAATCAGCACCTTCACGGCGCGGCTCCTTCCGGCAGGGCGACCCTCGCCTCGATGCCCCCGCCGCTTCGGGGCGCCAGCGTCAGGGTCCCGCCTGCCGCCTCGACGAATCGCCGGGCCAGCGAAAGGCCGATTCCCGAGCCGTGGATCTTGTCGGTGTAGAAGGGGTCGAATACTTTCTCTCGCAGCTCGACGGGGATGCCCCTGCCGCAATCCCGGACCGCGATGACGATGCGCGTCTCTTCACGCAGGAGCGCGATCTCCACGGGACGGTGCGCAGTGGCCTCGCCGTAGCTCTCCCAGGCGTTTCGCACGAGGTTCTCCATCACCGAGCGCAGCAGGTCCCTGTCGAACGCCACCTGCCAGTGAGGCAGCGCGGGGTCCACCTGAACGGGGTAGGAGAACCGGCGGGCGAGATCGGGGAGGAACTCGCCGAGATCGATCTTCTGCTGCGTGCCGGCCGGGTTCTTCAGGAAATCTCCGACCCGGCGGGCAAGAACATTCAGCCTGTCGGTCTCTTCTTCGATGACATCCAGCTCCCGCGCAGCCCCGTCGGGTATCTTCTTCCTCAACAGGCTGGTCTGGATCCTGATTGCGCTGAGCGGGTTTCGAATCTCGTGGGCCAGGGTTCGCGCCGACTCGCCCAGCCGGGCAAGTCTTTCCCGCTCTTCCGCCCTGCGCCGGTACCGCTGGTTGCTGATCACCAGGGCGAGAAACAGGGCGGCGAGCCCTGCCACGAGCAGCGGCGCCCCGACTGCCGCCACCCCGTAGAGAGACCGCGTGCGATAGAATCCGCGGATGTCCATCGACAGAAAGACCGTGCCGCCCGTCACCGCCCTGTTCCCGCGCAGCCCTGGGCCGCCCTGCATCATGCTTCTCATTTCAGGACCGGTGCCGTCCCGCATCATGCGCCGCATCCCCGGGCCCCCCATGCCGAGGGTTCGCACGAGGGAGAGAGTCCGGCGGGGCTCGTCGTAGGCGAATGCCGTGGACGCGCCCCCCGGCTGCAGAGCAGCCGGCGCGTCACCAAAGCCGGCAACGATGCCGCCCGGCCCATAGATGCCGAACCCGAGGATACGGGAGTCGAGGCCGGCCGGATCGACGCTTCCCTGCGACCTGTAGGTGTCCACGAGGCCGGCAGCAATCCGGTCAGCCTCGTACTCGACGAGGATCTGCGCGCGGCGGGACTCCCCCGAGATGAAAAACACGGAGAGAAGGGCGAGCCCTGCAGACAGCACGACAAAGGCAGGAACGAGGAATCGGGTCTCGCGGGGGCGCACACTCATCCGGCGCAATGATAACTCCTCTGAAAACAAAGAGCCAGCGACGGCGCCGGCTCTCGATTCAGGAAGGATAGCGCGGCTTAGAACTCGCCGTATCCCCAGCCACCCATCATGGGGCCGCCGCCAGAGCCGCATCCCCTGCCTCCGGCCCATCCTCTGCGGGGACCGGCGCCATAGGCGCCCGCCATCCGCCCCCGGTACTGGGTAAGGTCGTAGGCCTTGCCGTCTATGGTGGCTTTTGTCACGAACAGGTCGATGTTCTTGTCATCTCCCTGCTGCCACCTCGGCGTGCCCTGCACGAGGTAGCCTTCGACCGTGACCTGCGCCCCCTCTTTTATGCCTGAGCGATAGACGAGGAACCGGGGCACCATCAGCTCGTACACCTTGTCGCCGCTCTTCATCGTCGGGTGAATGAGGTTGTCGATCGATACACTGCCCGTCACCACTATCTTCTGGCCGGTGGGTGCCTGCGCTCCCGGCCCGCCTCCGGGGCCAGTTGCCGAGGGCTCGTTCTGGCCGTTCGCAAAAGCCATGCCGGCAAGCGCCAGTCCAAGCACCAGCGAAACTGTGAAAACCTTCTTTGCCATGTTCAGCCTCCTCATGGTTTCTGGCCGTCATATTGCATAGAGCATGCCAAGTCGAGGTCCACACAACCATGAAAACGCGGTGAAATGCCTTAAAAAGAAGATGCGTTCGCTCGGAAACGCCCGTCCTTTCACGGAAGGTGCGCAATAACTGCGCAGCGCCGGTTTTCCGCGCAGTTGTTGCGCGCGTGAGCCGGCTTCAGGCCGCGCTCTTCTTCTTCGTCGAAATACCGAACAGAAGATACAGCGGGCAGGTCCCGACGAGACCTGTTGCCAGGAAGATAACCGCAAGGATCCCGAGGATGACGGCGGCAGCCATCGAAAGCTGGTTGGCAAAGAACAACACTGCTACTACGGCTGCAAGAACGATCCTGATCACCCGGTCCACACTACCCATGTTCCGTTTCATCTTTTTCCTCCTACGAAGAATTTGATCACGGTAACAAAGTAGATGAGAACAGCGGAATTATCAGTGACTTTCATCACAAAAGGATTCGCCTCCTCCCTCTTGACAATATCAGGTAATTTGGCTAAACTGCCAAATAACCATGGATACAAAGACAGCCAGAAAATACGAGCGGCGTGCGGCCGTCATCAAGGCACTCGCCCACCCCAGCCGCCTGTATATCGTCGACAGGCTGGCCGAGCATGAGCACTGCGTCAACGAGCTGACCGCACTGATCGGCAGCGACATGTCAACCGTTTCCAAGCACCTGAGCGTGCTGAAGAACGCGGGAGTTGTTCAGGATGAGAAGCGCGGGGCCTCAATCTACTACTCATTGCGCATCTCCTGCATCCTTAATTTTTTCAAATGCGCTGATGCTGTCATCGACGCGATACAAAAAGAGCAGAGCGCTCTGACGGAATAGGCTTCACACCAGCACGCGAGGGAGGACAAATGAAAACACGCGCTATCGGCAGGCTCTCGTTCCTGGACCGGTTCCTCACACTGTGGATTTTCCTGGCCATGGCAGCGGGAGTCGCGCTGGGGTATCTGGTCCCTGGCGTGGAGCCATTCATGAACAGGTTCCAGGCAGGCACCACGAACATCCCCATTGCGGTGGGCCTTATCCTGATGATGTATCCCGTGCTTGCCAAGGTGCGCTACGAAGCCTTCGGTACCGTGTTCCGCCACGGCAAGGTCCTCACTCTGTCACTCGTTGCGAACTGGATCATCGGCCCGATCATCATGTTCGGCCTCGCCATCCTGTTCCTGCGGGGACATCAGGAATATGCGGTCGGACTGATCCTCGTCGGACTGGCCCGATGCATTGCCATGGTGCTGGTGTGGAATGACCTGGCCAAGGCGGACAGGGACCTCGTTGCGGGCCTCGTGGCCTTCAACGCGGTTTTCCAGGTGCTCTTCTACAGCGTCTATGCCTGGATCTTCGTCACGATTCTTCCTCCGCTGTTCGGCATGAAGGGAACCCTGGTGGAAGTGAAGATGGCGGAGATCGCGAAAAGCGTCTTCGTCTACCTGGGCATCCCGTTCATCCTGGGAATCATCACGCGATTCAGCCTGATCGGCCTGAAAGGGAGGGACTGGTACGAAGGAAAATTCGTCCCCAGGATCGCGCCGATCACCCTGGCCGCTCTTCTTTTCACCATCGTCGTCATGTTCTCCCTCAAGGGGAACCTGATCATCCAGCTGCCCCTCGATGTGGTGCGCGTGGCGGTGCCCCTTGCCCTCTACTTCGTGATCATGTTCGCGATCACGTTCTTCCTTTCCCGGAGGCTCGGCGCCGCCTACGAGCCGACGGCCACGGTTGCGCTCACCGCGGCCAGCAACGATTTCGAGCTGGCCATTGCTGTGGCCGTTGCGGTATTCGGGATAGGGTCCGGAGTCGCCTTTGCAACGGTCATCGGCCCTCTGGTTGAGGTTCCCGTCATGCTGGGGCTTGTGAATGTCTCGCTATGGTTGAGGAAAAAACTATTTGCGGCAGGTCCCTCGGATGGCCGCGTGAAGGAAAGGGTTCGATGAGCGACGAGGTTCAAAGGTCTGCACGGCGGCCCGCAGAAAAGGTTCCTGCTGCGGGGAGGTGGCTGCTGTGGATTCTCGTTGCCCTGGCAGCGGCCGCGGCATGGTGGCTCGTGTACAGCAACCTCGAGCGCTTTGCCAACTGGCTCGTGTATGGGGCCTTTGGAATGCCAGCCGGCACCCGGCTTGCCTCCGCCATCGCGTTCTTCATTTTCGAGGCGCCCAAGGTCCTGATGCTGCTGCTCGTGGTGGTCTTCGGTGTGGGAATCGTACGCTCATTCTTTACACCGGAACGAACCCGGCGGCTTCTCGCCGGCCGCCGGCAGACGGCTGGGGAACGTGCTCGCTTCCCTGCTGGGAGTGGTGACCCCATTCTGCTCCTGCTCGGCTGTGCCGCTGTTCATCGGCTTCGTCACCACGGGAGTCCCCCTCGGAGTCACCTTTTCCTTCCTCATCGCCGCTCCCATGATCAACGAAGTGGCGCTCGTCCTCCTGTTCGGTCTTTTCGGCTGGAAGGTGGCGGCGCTCTATCTGGGAACCGGTCTCGTCATCGCAATGATCGCGGGCTGGGTGATCGGGAAGCTGCGCCTGGAGCGCTGGGTGGAAGGCTGGGTGTACGCCACGGCGCCAGCTTCCTCCACGGCCGGGTCAGAAGAGCGGATGAGCTGGACCGAGCGCTGTCTCTTCGGCCGTGATGCGGTGAGGGATATCGTCAGCAGGGTCTGGCCGTACGTGCTTGCCGGAATCGCTGTAGGTGCCGGCATCCACGGCTATGTCCCCGAGCAGCTCATGGCCTCGATCATGGGAAAGGGAGCCTGGTGGTCCGTGCCGCTGGCAGTGATGATCGGGATCCCCATGTACTCCAACGCAGCCGGCATCATCCCCGTGGTGCAGGCGCTTCTGGAGAAAGGCGCTGCGCTGGGGACCGTGCTTGCATTCATGATGTCGGTGATCGGGCTGTCCCTGCCCGAAGTCGTGATTTTACGCAAGGTTCTCAAGCTGCCGCTCATCGCCACTTTCGTTGGTGTCGTCGGTTTCGGCATCCTGATCGTCGGCTATCTGTTCAATATCGTGCTGTAAGGCGCTGAGCCTGCGTCCACAGTCAAGAGGAGGTGCCTGATATGAAGATCGAAGTGCTGGGAACGGGCTGCCCGAAGTGCATGAGCCTGGAGCAGAACGTGAAGAAGGCCATCACTGAGCTCGCCGTCCAGGCGGAGGTGGAGAAAGTGACCGACATCCAGAAGATCATCCAGCGAGGCGTCATGTCGACCCCGGCCCTGGTGATCGACGGCAAGGTGGTGCTCCAGGGAAAGAATCCCACGGTGGACCAGCTCAAGCAGCTCATCACAAGGGCATGACCGATGAAGAACTATGGAACATGGAAGGGAACACCGCGGGAACAGATCCCCTGGTATCCTACGGTGGATTCCGCCAGGTGCGCGGGCTGCCGCAAATGTTTCGAGTTCTGCAGCCACGGCGTGTACGGCTGGGATGAGCGCATGGGCACCCCGACGGTGATCGAGCCTTTCCAGTGCGTCGTGGGGTGCAGCAGTTGCTCCCACCAGTGCGATGCGGAAGCGATCGCCTTCCCTCCCCTGACGATACTGAAAGAGTTCTTGAAGAGCGTATGATCCGCACCTCGATAAATGCGGGAGTGTGCGGCTTTCACACCACCGTTGCCGCTCGTTCCGATGACATGCAGATGGTGAGCATGGAGATCTCAAGCGAGTGCGAGAAAATTCGCGGGCTTGCGGAAGCCCTGAAGCTTCCCGTCGACGCCTATCAGGAGATCGGCGACGGGTCCGATGGAATCGTGCTCAAGGCGGCACGCTCGCGCTTGACGGGCTGCTGCGCCGGCTGCGCAGTGCCGAGCGCTGTTTTCAAGACCGTCCAGGTGGCGGGGGGCGTCGCCTTGCCTGCACCGGTCTCTTTCACCATCGAGCGAATAGAGGAAAACAGGCTGTGAACACGGCATCATGGTAACGGGGATCATGGAAAGGATACTGCGGGGCGCAGCCATGGTACTGGTGTTCACGCTGCTGCTTATCGGCTGCACCAAATCGGAAGGCTCTCAGGCGGTGGACGCAAACCCCAAAGGCAATGAGCTCGTTACCTTCGTAGAGCTTGGGTCCGTCAACTGCATCCCCTGTCGAATGATGCAGCCGGTCATGCGGGACATCGAAAGCACATACCGAGGGCAGGTAAAGGTCGTTTTCCATGATGTGTGGACTGAGGAAGGCAAACCGTACGCCAAGCAATTCGGCATTCGCGTGATTCCTACGCAGGTTTTCCTTGACGCGAACGGCGTCGAGTACTTTCGGCACGAAGGATTCTTCTCCAAGGAACAGCTGGTCGCGGTCCTCAAGGCGAAGGGCGTGCAATGAGCCTGATCGCGGCGGCATTCACCGCGGTCACAGGCTGGTTCGAAGCCTCGATCGGCATCGCGATCGGGGCCGCATTTCTCTGGGGCATCTGTTCTGTTGTCCTTTCTCCCTGCCACGTCGCGAGTGTCCCGCTTGTCATCGGGTACGTGAACGGAAAAGGAAGAGTGCCGCCGAAGACAGCGCTGCTGCTCTCCCTGTCGTTCGCTCTAGGCATCCTGGTAACCATCGCGGTGGTAGGAGGCATCACCGCGGCTTTGGGCAGGATGCTGGGCGATGTCGGGGCGTTGAAGTACGTGGTGGCTGCCGTGTTCGCCATGGTCGGCCTGTGGCTCATTGGGGTCATCCGGCTGCCGAACCTGACCACGAGGCGTAACGATCGTCTGCAGGGGCATGGCGCAGCAGGAGCCATCGGACTCGGTCTGGTGTTCGGTCTTGCCCTTGGCCCCTGCTCATTCGGGTTCATGATGCCGCTGCTTGTAGTTGCTTTCCGGCAGGCCGCCGCTCACCCTATGGCCGCGGCAGGCCTCATCGGCGCGTACGCGCTCGGCCACACGGGGGTGATCGTTCTTGCCGGGACGTTTGCCAGCGTCGTTCAGCGCTGGCTGGACTGGAACGAGCGCTCCGCGGGCACAAAGATCGTGCGCATCGTGTGCGGAGTGCTTGTAATGACGGCGGGGATCGCCATGGCCATTACATAAAGGAAGACAAATTGCGCGAGCTCTTGACCCTGGAACAGGGTCCAGGGTTCATATTACATCGGCTGGCACCACTACTGGTTGGCGTAGTGCCCGAAAGGCTGCCGGCTTGAAAACGGCAAAGGTGTTGAGAGACGATTGAACGATTCCCGGCGGGCTCACGGCACTTCGGCTCGTACGTATTCAGCTCCCTCCGGCATGTACCGATAGTCGTATTGATGACACGCGCGCACGTTTTCCTCCTGCTTTTTCTCCCTGCCGCCATTTTCAGCCAGAATGTCCGGGTCGCTGAGCTCAGCCTGAGCAGCATCGGCGATTCCCCGCACATGTATACCATCCTTGCGGCCGCCGTGGGGCGCTTCGACGTGGTTGCCGCGGACGATGTGAAGGATGCCGGCCACATGGAAAAAGTGCTCGCCGCCATGGATGAAAGATGGGAAGCGTGCGGAAATGGAAACGGGGTTTCCGGATTTTTTTACAGCGACCGGGTCCAGCTCGTAAGGGAGCTGGGTGTCTACGCCAGGAAAGGACAGTTTGCCCGACCCCCTTTTGGAGCACAATTCAGGCTTTCCGGGTCGCGCTTCCTGTTCAACCTCATTGCCTGCCCCATCACGTCGAACAAGGACAGGAAGGCGGCGGCAGCCGAGATTCTCCATCTCGTCGAGGCATATCGCTATTTCGAGAAGCTGACGGGGAATCGAGGGATCACCATCCTGGCCGGGCGCTTCGGCAATGAGCACGCACAGGCGTTCAAATCGCTCCTTGCCGCGGCCAAAGGAGAGGTGATCGCGGTAAAGGGAGGGGGAAACGAGCGCATGATCGCGAGCGCAGCGCTCCGCCCTCGGATCCAGGATGCAGGTACCGGCCGTGCGGCTCCCCATCCCGTTTACGTCGTTCTGAAATCCGGAAAATAGGGGAAGGGCTGACGCCGTGGCGCGTCGCCCCTCCCCTTCCTGCCGCTGCCCGGCTCACTTGCCCATCATGGCTGCCTGAACGGAAAAGATGGGGCAGTTGACGTCTGCCACGCCCTGCGCAAGCACCATGGAGTCCATGACCGAGTCCAGCTTCATGACTTTGTCGAAATACATGTTGTCGTAGGGGCTGACCGACCACAACGGAGAATAGCCCTTTTGACCCGGGAGGGTGGCGACGACGTTGTGCGTCTGCATAGACATGGCCGCCATCTTGAATCCCGACGAGGGACCGCCGTTTGCCATGCCCGGATTGACATTGAACGTCACATAGATCGGCGAAACAGGCACCCTGCCATCGGCCGTCACCATGAGAGGCGCCTCGGTGAAATTGAAGTATGTCACGATCTTGTTCCGATACCACCCCTGGTGCAGGCCGGTATCGCTGCCGCTGAGACGGTGCTGCGCCGTCGAGCCGTCGGGAACGATCGGGCAATTCACGATCGTGTTCGTCGGCGTTGCCGCATACCCCGCGTCCTTCAGCGCCTGAAGGCTCCCGATGGAGTTCGGAGTGTAGTCTGCGGGAACGGCGACCCGATTGATCTGCCAGAAATCGTTGTACCCGGGATCGCCGGGGATGACGTCCACGATATTGAGCTGGCCCGCGACCGGGGAGCTCTCCCCCGCGCGGTACAGCACGTAGATCGGGGCAGGGATGGTGGGCTGCACGTCGAAGTTGTAGTACATGACGGTCTCGCCATGCGGACCGAGCCCCGTGGTGACGAATGGCGGCGTGTCGAAGTCCACCGGTACGTTGGGTCCCGGCAGATGGTTCATCGAATCGCGCATCTGCAGATGACCTGATGCGGAGCTGAACCGGTCGATGGACACCCGCTCGGCCTTCATGGGGTCCATCATCATGGGCGATTCCTTCATCATTCCCTTGTCCGCCGTCATCGTGCCGGCGGTGGTCGCGCAGCCCGTGACGATGAGGGCAAGAGCGGCAATGCCCGCCGCCAGGACACGTGGGACGAATTGCGAAGTCTGCATCATATGTTCCTCCTGGTGCCACAAGGTACGGAGGAATCCTCACGCAACTCTCACGAAAGGTTAAAGTGTGTGTCACAGTCCGGCCGACAGCTCGGGAGCGCCTGTTCAGCGCCCGCCGTTGGACAGGGTGCTCGCCGCGACGCGGGTGCCTTCTGACAGGGAGTGGTCGAGGAACCAGAGGTAGAGCCGCGAATCCCGGTAGGTCATGGTCCAGCAGTCGTGCGCCAGGTCCGGGTAGACCGTGAGCCGGGCATCGGCGCCGGACCTCCGGAGAGTGTCGACCATTTTCCTCGACTCGGAAACCGGAACATTGGCATCCTGCGCCCCGTGAAATGCCCAGATCGGGATGCCGGCGAGGCGCGGGACCTCGGGAAGATCGCTCATACCGCAGATCGGCGCGATGGCGGCAAACGTGCGGGGAAACGCGGCCGCCGTCTGCCACGTTCCATAACCACCCATGCTGAAACCCGTCAGATACACGCGGTCCCGGTCGATCCGCAGCATCGATTCGACGGAATCGAGGACGCGCTTCACGATTCCGGGCGGCCAATGCATATTCCGCGGACACTGGGGAATCACGGCAACGAACGGGAAGTCTCCCAGCTTCTCCGCAAAGGTCAGGAGAGCGAGATCCTGGAGCAGGGACGGATCGTCACCCCGCTGCTCGCTGCCGTGAAGGAAGAGGATGAGGGGCCACTGGGCGGCGGCATCCCGCGCGTACGAGCGTGGAACATAGAGGAGATAGTTCACGTGATCCGCGATCGAATGGGCGAGGGACAAGCGGTGCACCGAGCGGCCAATGGGGAGCCCCTCGTCTGCCGCCGATGCGGAGGTCGCAATCAAGGCGGCGAGGATCAGGCCCGACCATCCATGCTTCATATCCTGAGAATACCGCAAAGAGACTTCCGTGCCTGTCATGCAGGTAATGACAGCATGTCATAGATTTTCGACAGAAGTCTCAACGATTCGCTGACGCGCCGCGCTCTCCCCGGTGCCTATCATTGAACTGAATTTGGAAACCGTGGAAGCCCACGGTTGAGGAGGTCACATGAAGAAGTACATCCTGAGGGGAGCCGGCCTGGCCGTGCTCCTGCTCGCAGCGATCCTGGGATGCCAGACGGCACAGCCCGCGCTCGTCGCGCCGGCAGAGAGTGCTGTTCAGGTGGAGAAGTCAGGTTTCTCCCCCGCAGGGGCAGCAGGCCAGACCAGCATCGACATCTCTCTCCTCTATGGAAGCGGGGATGCAATCAAGTCCTGGAAGGTTGAGTTGATGAGCATCGGAAAGGTTTTCAAAACCTGGACCGGTGATGCCTCCTACCTTCCCGCGAGCCTGAGCTGGGATGGCAAGACCGATGCCGGCACGATTGCAAACGAGGGCACCTACACGGCAAGGCTCTCCATCGACTACGCTTCGAAGTATCAATCGGCGGCTGTCGAGAGTCGAAGCTTTATACTGGACATCAGCCCGCCCACAGGTACCATCGCCCTCGATCCGCCCCAGTTCACGCCGTCGGAGAATGGAGTGGCAGGGCCGCTCACCCTGACGATCAACGCGAGCTCTGCCCTCGCGCATATGGACTCATGGTCCCTGGACGTGTACGACATGGCCGGGGGGCTCGTGAAGAGCTGGAGCGGGCAATGGCCGAACGCGTCGACCTCCTGGGATGGCTCCGCGATGAGCGGAGGGTTCGTCCGCCCCGCCGGGGTCTACACAGCCGTGGCCACGGTGCGCGATGAGTACGGCAACTCGGCAAAGCTGAAGAAGGACGTCACAGTGGCACAGCTGCTGACAGCCGCGCCTGCGCCCGCTCCTGCCCTCCCGAAGCCGGGTGTGGCTTCAATCGCCGCCCAGAGCCCGGGATTCTCGCCGAACGGCGACCAGACTGCCGACACAATGACGTTCGCGCTCGGGTACGGGCAGCCCTCCGCGGTCACAACGTGGAAAGTGACTGTCGCGGATCTGCGCGGGGGAACCCAGAAGACCTGGACCGGAAACGGCGGCAATCTGCCCGACCACCTCGTATGGGACGGCAATTCGGAAGCAGGCGCCCTGGCCCCCGAGGGTGAGTACACGGCAACCCTCGCGGTCAATTACGGAAGCGCGTTCACTCCCGCAATCGCGACGAGCGCAAGCTTCGCTCTGGACGTCACCCCGCCGACCGGGACGATCTCGCTTTCGTCTGCGCTCTTCTCGCCCATCGAGTCGTCCGACAGGATCACCCTGACGCTCAGCGCGAGCTCGAAAGTAGCGAAGATCGACAGCTGGACGATGGACGTTTATGATCCGGGAGGAAATGTGTTCCGCAGCTTCTCCGCAAAATGGCCGGCGAGCACCGCCGTCTGGGACGGCAAGAGCGCCCGCGGGGAAATGGTGCAGTCGGCGGAAGACTACCCCGTGGTGGCGAAGGTGCGCGATCAGTTCGGCAACGTGGGCATCGTGAAAGCCACGGTGCCGGTCGATATCCTCGTGGAGAAAACCGCAACGGGATACCGGATTCTCGCGTCACGCATCTTTTTCAAGGCCTTCACTGCGGACTACAAAGATGTTCCCCCCGAGCTTGCCCGGCAGAACATGTCCCGCCTCGACGCGCTGGCCGCGAAGCTGAAGAAGTTCACGGGGTACAAGATGAATATTGTCGGTCACGCAGTGATGATTTTCTGGGACGACGCGGCAAGGGGCAAGGTGGAGCAGCAGGACATCCTGATCCCCCTCTCCAAGGCACGGGCGGACGCGGTGGAAGCGGCGCTCGCGGAAAGGGGCCTTGACAAGGCGCGCTTCACCACGGAAGGGGTCGGCGCATCGGAGCAGCTGGTTCCGGACAGCGACTACAAGGACCGATGGCAGAACAGGAGAGTCGCGCTGTTTCTTGAAAGAGAGTAGGGCGCCGCGGTATTCCGCGGATTCGGGCGCCGCGGTATTCCGCGGATTCGTGGCGCCGCGGTATTCCGCGGATTCGGCGCCGCGGCCCGACGTATCTCGCATTCACGGGCCGGTGACCGCGGCAACCGCGACACTCCCGGGCCGGGCCCCTGCCTTGAAGGGGGAGCCGCTCACCGCCGTGAGCGCCCCGCTCGCCGCGTTGATCGTGAAAGCAGAGACGTTGTTGCTGCCGTAGTTTGCCACGTAGACATAGTTCCCCGTCGGGTCTATCGCGATGCCTCTTGGGCTCGACCCGACAGGAACGGGCGAACCGCGTATCTCTTTCAGCGCCCCGCTGCCCGGGCTGATCGTGTAGGCAGAGATGGTCGCGTCCGTAGCGTTTGCGACGTAGACAAACTTCCCCGTCGGGTCCACGGCGAGATCCCAGGGGCTGGACCCGGCGGGGAAAGGCGAGCCACGTACCTCGGCAAGCTCCCCGCTGCTTTGGCTCATCGCGTAAGCGGAGACGGTGGCGCTCCCGTTGTTCGTGACAAAGATAAACTTCCCTGTCGGGTCGACTGAGACGCCTACAGGGTACACACCGGCGGCGATGGCCGAG
The DNA here is from genome assembly GCA_963734545.1 of uncultured Spirochaetota bacterium. Lineage (GTDB taxonomy): Bacteria > Spirochaetota > Spirochaetia > SZUA-6 > Fen-1364 > Fen-1364. The sequence continues at coordinate 155,452 of CAVTHO010000008.1, forward strand.
CCTCTGACCGCCGTGCGCGCCCCTGTGCCCGAGCCGACGGCGTACGTGGATACGTCCCTGCTTCCATTGTTTGCCACGTAGACATACTTTCCCGTCAGGTCTGCGGCGACACCAGCGGGAGACGACCCGGCGGCGAACGGCGACCCCTTTGCGGCTGTGAGCGCCCCGCTGCCCGCGTTGATCGCATAGGCGGACAAGCTGTCGCTTCCGTAGTTGGTAACATAGATCAGTTTCCCGGCAGGATCCGCGGCCACATGCCAGGGTCCTGTTTCGGCGGCAAAAGGCGAGCCGCTTACCTCGGCAAGCGCCCCGGTGCCAGCGTTGATCGCGTACGCGGAGACGTCGTTGCTCCCATAGTTTGCGACGTACACAAACTTACCCTTCGGGTCTACCGCAACGCCCCTCGGGCCCGTCCCGGTGGCGAAGGGCGAACCGTTCACCTCGGTAAGCGCCCCGCTGCTCATGTCGATCGCGTAGGCAGAGACGGTATTGCTGTTGGTGTTTGCCACGTAGACAAAATACCGGCTTGTTCCGGGAGAGGGCGGCACGGAGGGCTCCGTGGAGGGCAGGGGCGTCGTCCCGGCCCCGACAGAGGCACAGCCGGCCATCAGGAGCGAGGCTGTTCCCAGCACAAGTACCGTCACGATGACGCTCCCGAATACCTTGAGACGACCCTCTCCTGTACTCATGATTCCCTCCCAATGCACTTTCGTCCAGTCTCGCGCAAATTAAGAAAATTTAAAATACCCATAACAGTACCTGAACTTCCCCTCCATACATTTCTTCATGGAGGTTACTAGACATGAAACGAAAGATTTACTCTCTTGCGGCCATTGCGGCCGTTGTGGCAGCGGGAACCGCGCTGTTTCTCTTCACCCCGGTCCTCGGTTTCACGCAGGTGAAGCCGGCGGCCGCGGAACAGACCGGAGGACAGGTGTCCGCGACTCCCCAGCTCGCGGCTCTCAATACCACCCTGGTGCCTTTGCAGGCATCGTTCCGCGAAGTAACGCAGAAGGTGCTTCCTTCAATCGTCGAGATCGACGTGACCCAGACGATCACCCAACAGGTCCCCCAGTTCAATTTTCCCTTTGACTTCGGGTTCCCGTTCGATCAGGCACCGAAAAACGGGGGCGGCAGCAGGAGCAGAACATTCCGCCAGTCGGGGCTCGGCTCTGGAATCATCGTGCAGCATACGGGCGGCCGCTACTACGTCCTGACGAACAACCATGTCGTCAAGGACGCCACTGACATCAGCGTCAAGCTGAACGACCAGCGGGTGTTCAAGGCGCGCACAGTCGGCACGGACCCGCGCAAGGACGTCGCCCTTGTCTCCTTCGACAGCAGGGATACGATCCCCGTGGCAGAGCTGGGAGATTCGAACGGCCTCCAGGTGGGAGACATCGTGTTCGCCATCGGAAACCCGTTCGGCTTCGAGTCCACGGTGACCATGGGCATCGTGAGCGCGCTCGGGCGGCACGGGCCCCAGGGAGACGTCGCAACCTATACCGACTATATCCAGACGGACGCAGCCATCAACCAGGGGAACTCGGGCGGGGCGCTCGTGAACATCGATGGCCAGGTCATCGGGATGAACACGTGGATCGCCGCGCCCACCGGTGGCAATATCGGGTTGGGATTCGCAATTCCCATCGACAACGCTCGTCAGCCGATTCGGGATTTCATCGCCAAGGGCAAGGTGGACTACGGGTGGCTCGGAGCCCAGATAGCGGACGTGCAGGACAAGAAAACGTATCCCGGGCTCGCCGCAGATTTGAAGCTCGAGGGCCTGAAGGGCGCCTTCATCATGGAGACCTACAAGGGTTCCCCCGCGGATCGGGCAGGTGTTCTTCCGGGAGACTACGTCACCCGGGTCGACAACACTGAGATCGCAGATGCAGCGGGCCTGACACAGGTGGTCGGCGGCCTCGTGACGGGAAAAACGTACACATTCTCAGTCGTACGCTACGGTGAGAAGACCAGTGTTCCCGTGAAGATCGGGGTGCGTGACGACAAGGACCAGGTGGCCCAGGCAAAGAACATGTGGCCGGGCATGACCGTGATCGACATCGATGACCAGGTGCGCCAGCAGGTCAACATCCCGCGCGGCACGGCGGGCGTGGTGGTGGGGTATGTTCCGGATCAGAACGCCCCCGCATCGATCGCGGGACTGAGGCCGGGTGACGTCATCACCGCGGTCAATGGCAAGTCGGTCCGCAACATGATGGACTACTACAAGGCCTTGAACGCGGGCTCGGGGCGGGGCGTGACGTTCACCATCGAGCGCGACGGCACCGAAGTCAACATCGGGCTGGACAGGTAGGCAGGCGTGCCGCTGAATGCGCGGCGGCCGCGATCCCTCAGAGGAGGGGGCATCGAGCCCCTTCCTCTGACCCTCTTGACAGGTTCCCGGGTTCTGGGTATTTTCCCGTCATGATACGACGAGGCATGTCGAAGAGCTCAATTGGATGGTGGTGGTTCTGGACATAGCCAGAACCATGCCTGCATAAGACATACAGGAGCGCGGTTCTGGCGATGAAAGCCAGGCCCGCGCTTTTTTATTGGAAAAGCCGTGGAGCCTGTTGGGCAGGTCCCGCGGCTTTTTTGTTATCCGGGCGGTAGAGGGAGGTTCGACACATGCCGGTGGCGGCAACAAGAACGGGTGTCACGATAAGAAAGATCAACGGAGAACGGTTCACGCCGCTTTCTCTGGCAAAAAAACTCGGCGCGAAAGCGCTGCTGGAATCCGCGTCGTTCCAGAGAGGAAGGGAAAGGTACTCCTTCCTGCTCGTCAAGGAAGCATTTCGAGTTTTCCAGAAAGGCGATTCGTTCTACATGAGCAGGGACGGAACGACGCTCGCGCTGAAGACGCGCGCCCGGGACATCCTGGACGTGACCGCGCACTTCAGCCGGCAGCACGACGGGGCGGCCACGCCTTTCCCGCTCCCCACGGGCGGCGTCGGATACCTCTCGTACGAGTACTGCCGGCGCTTCGACGACATCCGGCTTCGCGAGAAGCCCGATCCCCTCGGCCATTCCCGATGCGCTCTTCCTGTTCGGGAGCGTGTTCCTCGTCTTCGATCACTATTCGGACACGATCTTCCTCGTGGGAGTGGACTACAGGGAAAAGGAGATCGACATTCCGAAGGCGCTCGACGAGGCGGAGCGGAGGATCGAAGACCTCGACTTCAATCTTCATGGCGCCTCCGCGCGAAAGGACTGGTCGGTTGAGAGAATCCCCCGGGAGGATGAGAAGCGCGACGCTTCCTGAGCGGGGTGGAGTCGGTGCGCGCTGAAATCGTGAAAGGCAACCTCCTGCAGGGAGTGCTCTCCCGCAGGGTGCAGGTGCGCACCGACATGCCCGCCCTGGAAGCCTACCGGTCGCTGCGGACGCTCAATCCCTCACCCTACATGTTCTATCTCGACTTCGAGGATTTCCAGCTTTTCGGAGCCTCCCCTGAGGTGCACGTGAAGGCCCGCGACGGGCTCGCCACGATCCGGCCGCTTGCGGGAACCCGGCGGCGCGGCCGCTCGCCCGCGGAGGACGCCGGCGCTGGAGAAGGAGCTGCTCGCGGACGAGAAGGAGCGCGCGGAGCATCTCATGCTGGTGGACCTTGCGCGCAACGACCTGGGCCGCGTCTGCGCGCCGGGAAGCGTCAAGGTGACGGAGCTCATGGAGGTGGAGCGCTACTCCCACGTCATGCACATCGTCTCGAACGTGGAAGGAAAGCTGGCGGAGGGCAGGACGGGCATCGACGCGCTGCGCGCCACTTTTCCCGCCGGCACCGTTTCGGGCGCGCCGAAGATCAGGGCGATCGAGGTCATCGACTCCCTCGAGCCGGAGAAGCGGGGCTTCTACGCGGGGGTGGTGGCGCACGTGGAATCCGACGGGTCGCTGGACTCGTGCATCACGCATCCGGAGCGCGCTGAAGATGGGTGACATCGGTGACGCTGCAGGCGGGCGCGGGCATCGTGTATGACTCGGTTCCGGAAAAGGAATACGAGGAGACTGAGGCAAAGCTCGGGGCTCTCGCGAGGGCCCTCGGGATGGAAAATGCCGCTGGAGCGGCGGAGGCATAGCATGTACGCGATCATCGACAACTACGATTCGTTCACGCACAACCTGTACCAGTACCTGTGCGAGCTCACCGACGAGCCCGTGGAGGTATTCCGCAACGACAAGATCACCGTCGCGGAGCTGGAGGCGAAGAAGCCGTCCGGCATCGTCATTTCTCCCGGGCCGGGAAGGCCCGAGGAGGCGGGGATCAGCGTGGAGGCCGTCACGCGCTTCGCGGGCAAGGTGCCCATCCTCGGCGTCTGCCTCGGCCACCAGGCCATCGGCGTCGCGTTCGGCGCCCGGATCGTGCAGGCGGCCCGGATCGTGCACGGGAAGGCGGAGGACATGCGCCTGGACGGGCGGGGGCTCTTCCGGGGCCTGCCCGCGAACGGCACGTTTCACGCGCTACCATTCCCTGGCCATCGAAAGGGACTCCCTGCCGCCCGAGCTGGAGGTGAGCGCGGTGTCGCCGGACGGGGAGATCATGGGCGTGCGGCACAGGGAGCACGCGATCGAGGGGATCCAGTTCCACCCCGAGTCGATCGCCTCGGAGCACGGCAAGAGGGTGCTGCAGAACTTCCTCCGCTACCGCCGCGAGCCCCTTCCCCTTGCCGTCGATCCTGGCGGGTCTGCAGCAGAAGAAGGAGATCACCCGTGACCAGGCCGAGGCCTTCATGGACGAGCTCACCGACGGCAGGCTCAGCGACGCGCAGATCGCGGGGGTGCTCGCGTCCCTGACCGGATCCCTGATCAGTCCCGAGGCGCTGGCCGGGTTCGCCACCGTGCTCCGCCGCAAGAAAAGGCCTTTCGCGAGCGACCGCAAGGTGCTGGACACCTGCGGCACGGGTGGCGACGGCCTGGGCACGTTCAACATCTCTTCCCTCGCGGCGGTCGTGGCCGCCTCCTGCGGGGCGCTCGTGGCAAAGCACGGCAACCGCGGAGTCAGCTCTCCCGTGGGCAGCGCTGACTTCTACCGGGCGCTGGGCGTGCGCGGTGGACGTGGAGCCGTCCGCAAGCGAGGACCTCCTGCGGGACACCGGGTTCTGCTTCCTGTTCGCGCCGACCTACCACGGCGCCATGCGCCACGCCGCGAAGGTCCGCAGCGAGCTGGGCATCAGGACCGCCATGAACCTCGTCGGACCGCTTTCCAATCCGGCGGACGCCTCCTACCAGCTCATCGGCGTCTACGACGCGCGAGCTCTGCGGTCCCGTGGCAGAGGCGGCCCACCTGCTGGGCGTGCGGAGGGTCATGGCGGTCCACGGGGAGGACGGCCTGGACGAGATCTCCGTCTGCGCGCGGACGCGTGTCGTGGAGGTGGACGAGACGGGCAGTCCGCCGTGACTACTACCCTCAGCCCCGAGGAGTTCGGCATCTCCCGCCGCTACCGGTGGAAGAGCTCCGCGGCGGAACGGCGGCGGAGAACGCCGTCACGGCGCAGGCGGTGCTCGGCGGGGCCGGGCCCGCGGCGATCCGTGACGCGGTGCTGCTGAATGCCGGGGCAGCGCTGTACATCTGCGGCCTGGCCCGCAACATCGGAGACGGCTATGCGCGGGCCCAGGAGGCGCTGCAGAGCGGCGCGGGCCGCGGAGAAGCTCGAGCAGATCCGCGCGCGCGGCAAGGCTTCGCGCGAAGGCCGCATGAGCGTGCTGGACCGGATCGTCGCGCAGAGACGCGCGCAGGATCGAGACGGCAGGGGCATGCGATGGGCGCGTCTCTGCCCGCGGCCCGCACAGCTGCCGCTGGTCGCCTTCGGCGCGGAGCCCTTCCTCGTCTGCGAGGTGAAGCGCCGCTCCCCGTCGCGCGGCGAGATCGCCCCGGGCCTGGACGCGCTCGCGCAGGCGCGCCTGTACGCGGCACGCGGGGTGCGGAGCATCTCCGTGCTCACGGAGGAGGACAATTTCGGCGGGTCTCTCGCTGATCTGTCGGCGCATCAAGACAGCGCTTCCCCACGTTGCGGTGCTCCGAAAGGACTTCCTCCTCGACGAGGAGGACGTCGAGGTGTCGTGGCGCGCGGGCGCGGACGCGGTGCTGCTCATTGCCTCCGTGCTGGACGCCGGAGCTCCTGGCAGCCATGCACGCGCAAGGCCCGGGAGCTGGGCATGCAGGCGCTGGTGGAGGTGCATGACAGGGAGGACGTGGAAAAGTGCCGGACATTTGCGCCCGCGCTCACCGGCATCAACTGCCGGGACCTCACCACCTTTTCCGTGGACCTCCTGCACCCTCTCACGCTCAGGCCGCGCATCGACTGGCGGACGAGGCTCCTCTTCGAATCTGGAGTCCGCGGCCCCGAGGACGTCCTGCTGGCCCTCTCGGCAGGTTTCGACGGCGTCCTGGTAGGAGAGACGGCGGTGAGATCGCCCGACAGCGTGGCAGGCCTCCTCTCCGCGTTCGGGCATCTGCCGGGAGACTTCTGGGCGCGCCTGTGCGCGCGGGCAAGGCCGGGCCGGCCGCTGGTCAAGATCTGCGGCATCACGCGCGCGGCTGACGCGGAGAGCGCGGCCGCGCTGGGCGCGGATGCGCTGGGGTTCGTGTTCGCGCCGTCGAAACGGCGCGCCGAGCCGGCGCTGCTCCGCGAGCTTGCAGGCCTGGACGTGCTGAAGGTGGCGGTGGTCGTGACCGGCGAGGCAGAATCCGCGGAATACCGCGGCGCGGGGGGCCGTCCGCGCTCGACCCCGAGGTGAGGGAGCTGCTCGACGCGGGTCTTCTGGACGCCGTGCAGTTTCACGGCGAGGAGCAGCCGGAGGAGTGCGCCGCCCTGGCCTTCCCGTACTACAAGGCGGTACGCGTGCGGGGACCTGCCGACGCTGGCGGCGATGGCAAGCTACCGCTGCCCCCGTGTGCTCGCGGATGCCTGGTCGCCGCACGCAGCCGGCGGAACGGGCCAGCGCGTCCCCCGGAGCTTGCGCGCGCGCTCGCCGGGGGCAGGGGCAGCGGGCGGCCGCTGTGGCTGGCCGGCGGCCTCGGTCCGGACAACGTCGGGCGAGGTCATACGGGAGCTGTCACCCGAGCTGATCGATGCATCCAGCGGGCTGGAGGAATCCCCGGGGCGCAAGGACCGAACGAAGCTCGAGAAGCTACTTCGAGGAGATCGACAGGCATGCGAACGTATAACGATTTCTTCGGCAGCTACGGCGGCCGGTACGTCGCGGAGATGCTCCGCGCGCCCGCTGGATGAGCTGCGAGGCGGCATTCCTGGAGGCCGTCGCGGATCCCGGAGTTCACACGGGAGCTCGCGGACACTCTGCGGGACTTCGCCGGCCGGCCCACCCCGCTCCTGCACGCGGAGAATGCCTCGCGCGAGCTCGGCGGCGCCCGCATCTACATCAAGCTGGAAGGCCTGGCGCACACCGGCGCGCACAAGATCAACAACGCGGTCGGCCAGGCGCTGCTGGCCAGGCGGATGGGCAAGACCACGGATCATCGCCGAGACCGGCGCCGGCCAGCACGGCGTGGCCACCGCGGCCGTGTGCGCGCGGCTCGGCATCCCCTGCCGCGTGTACATGGGGGAAGTGGACATGCGGCGCCAGCGGCCGAACGTGTTCTGGATGGAGCGCTACGGCGCGGAGGTCGTCCCGGTCACGAGCGGCTCGGCGACGCTGAAGGACGCGGTGAACGAGGCCCTGCGGGACTGGGCCGCGAGCTTCCCCACCACGCACTACCTCCTGGGCTCTGCGCTCGGGCCCTCCCCCTACCCCGACATGGTGCGGGAGTTCCAGTCGGTGATCGGCAGGGAGCTCTGCGGGCAGATGCGGGAAAAGGGGATCCAGCCCGCCGGCCCTTGTCGCCTGCGTCGGGCGGAGGCTCCAACGCCATCGGATTCTTCTCGCCGTTTCTGGAATCCGACGCTCCCTGAGCTGATCGGCGTGGAGGCGGGCGGGCGCGGAAGCGGCTCGGCGAGCACGCGGCACGCATGAACGGCCGGGGCCAGGCGGGCATCGTGCAGGGCTACAAGTCCCTCTTCCTGGCGGACGGCGACGGCCAGCTTCAGCCCACTCACTCGATCTCCGCGGGCCTGGACTACCCCGGCATCGGACCCCAGCTCGCGCACCTCGGAGAGACGGGCCGGATACGCTTCACCACCGCGTCAGACGAGGAAGCCCTGGAGGCCGTGCGGTTCTTCGCGCGCACCGAGGGACTCATCTTCGCGCTGGAATCGGCGCATGCCGCGGCGGCCGCCATGAAGATCGCCCATGACTACCCGCCGGAAGAGGCGCTCGTGGTGAACATGTCGGGACGCGGGGACAAGGACCTGTTCATCCTCGCACACGCGCTGGACCCGGACAACTGGCGCGCGTTCCTGGCAATCGGAGTGCGCGCCGATGAGCGGCTCACCACGGATCATGGCGCACATGGTGGCCTTCTCTCCCGACAGAGCGGGAACCCTCGAGGTGGCGCGGGGCCTGGCGGAATGCGGCAGCGCGTACCTGGAGGTGCAGTTCCCGTTCTCCGACCCCACGGCGGACGGTCCCGACATCCAGCGCGCCTGCGGCACTGCGCTGGAGGCCGGCTTCACCCTGAGTGAAGGCTTCCGCCTCGTGGCCGAAATCTGCTCCTTTGCGCGTCAGCCCCTTTTCATCATGAGCTACGCGAACCTCGTCTTCACACGCGGGGTCGAGAAGTTTCTCGGTGCCTGCCAAGGACGCCGGCGCGCGCCGGCGTGATCGTGCCCGACCTGCCGCCGGACTACGACGAGGGTCTCTTCACTCTTGCCGCGCGGCTCGGGCTGGCGGCAATGCCCGTCATGTCTCCCACCATGAAAGAAAAGAGGCTCACCCGCATCGCGGCGCTCGAGCCCGCGTGCATCTATGCCACCCTGCGCACGGGAACGACGGGTCCCTCCACGACGCTCAACGAGGAGGGCCGCGCCTTTCTCGCGCGATGCGCGTCACTGTCCCCCGGCGTGAAGGTGTTCGGCGGGTTCGGAATCTCCACCCACGAGCAGGTCCTCGCGTTCGCGCCGCTCGTGCACGCGGTTGTCGTGGGGAGCGCGCTCGTGCGGGAAGTCGCGCGCAGCGCGGATCCTCGGCGCGCCGTGCGGTCCAAGGTGGAGGAGCTGAGGGGAGCCGGATAGGGGCCTCGCCTCCGCACGCACCGATGCCGGCAAATTGTCCGGTAGTCGGTATTCCCGCGCGCTGAGTATACTCTCTGCCATGGACAGCTTCGAGGTCGTCTCACCGCGGTTCAGGAACCTGACGCTCTTCAACGCTGCCGTGGAGACCCTGTACACGGGCACGCGATGGGGAGAAGGCCCGGTCTGGTTCGGCGACTCGCAGCACCTGATCTGGAGCGACATCCCCAACAACCGCATGCTGCGCTGGACGGACGGCGCCGGCGTATCGATCTTCCGCAGCCCCTCGAACTATTCGAACGGCAACACGCGGGACAGGCAGGGGCGGCTCGTCACCTGCGAGCACGGTACGCGGCGTGTCACGCGCACCGAGCACGACGGGCGGATCACGGTCGTCGCCGATGCCTACGAGGGAAAGAAGCTCAACTCGCCGAACGACGTGGTGGTGAAATCGGACGGCACGATCTGGTTCACCGATCCCCCGTATGGGATCCTGTCGGACTACGAGGGAGGGAGGGCTGAACGGCGAGCAGGACGGCTGTTTCCTGTTCTGCTTCGATCCCCGGACAGGCACGCTGGCGATTGCCTCCCGGGAGTTTACCGGACCGAACGGCCTGGCCTTCTCTTCCGACGAGTCGCTTCTCTACGTCTCCGAGACAGGGGACGGCGCGCATATCCGGGTGTTCACCGTGCTGGAGAACAACCGCCTGGCAGGCGGGAAGGTCTTTGCCAAGGTCAGCCCCGGTATGTCGGATGGCTTCCGCCTGGATGAGCACGGGAATATCTGGACGAGCGCAGGGGATGGGGTGCACTGTATCTCTCCGGAGGGAGAGCTCCTGGGAAAAATACGCCTGCCGGAGATCATCTCCAACGTCGTGTTCGGGGGGCTGCGGAAGAATCGTCTCTTCGCCACAGGTGCCAACAGTCTTTTTTCCGTCTACCTGAACTGCAGGGGGGTGCAAACGCCATGAACCAAAGGAGTACTGGACGCCCCCACAGCGGACGGAGTCCGCTACAAGCGGCCAGAGCGGTACTCCGCACCGTGACGCCATGAATCCACGGAGTACCGTGACGCCATGATCCCGATCGGCGATGACAACAGTGACAGGAGAACAAGGCCTGTAGTCACGTGGGCGCTGATCGCGGTCAACGTGCTGGTCTTCGTCTTCTTTCAGGGCTTCGGGCGCAACGAGCATTTCACCTATGCCTACTCGACGGTGCCCGCGGAGATACTGTCCGGCAGAGACATCGTGACCCCGGACCGCGTGCTGATGGACCGTTCCACCGGAGAGCGCTATCTCGAGCCGGGCCTCCAGCCGACCCCGGTGCCCGTGCTTCTCACCATCCTCATCTCGATGTTCATGCACGCGGGGCTGGCCCATATCATCGGAAACATGCTTTACCTGCTTGTCTTCGGCGACAACGTGGAAGACCGGCTCGGACATTTCCGCTACCTGCTTTTCTATCTCTTCTGCGGCGTGGTCGCGTCCCTCGCCCACGTCTATACGACCAAGCTTACAGGAGGCGCCCTCAATGTCCCGAGCCTCGGCGCGTCAGGGGCAATCTCGGGCGTGCTGGGGGCCTACCTGCTCCTGTTCCCCCGCAAGAGAGTGCGCGTGCTCATAAGCGTATTTGTCGTGCCTATGCCGGCCCTCGTTGCCGTGGGTTTCTGGTTCGTGTTCCAGCTCGTGAACGGCCTGGGCTACCTCGGCGGCGGTACGAGCGGCGGGGTGGCTTACGCGGCACACATCGGCGGGTTCGTTGCCGGATTCGCGACCGTGAAGCTCTGGGGAATCGGACGCAACGTGCCTGCCGTGCGCTGAATCAGGGGGCCTCGGGGTCGTGCCGACGCGCTGAGCCGGGGGGGCCGTTGTCTCGCGGTGGCGCGTCAGCGCGACGAAGAATCGCCGAACAAGTCCGTGCGCAGCCTTTCCCGCTCCTTGTCGACTGTCTCTGTCGTCGCGCCAAGCTCGCGCAGAATCGCCTCGTGCATGGCGAGCGCCACCTCGGCTTCTCCCGAGAAGACCAGGTCGGCGCCTGCCGCGCGGAGCGCCGGGCGCTCGCGGAGATAGTCCGAGCGCACGATTACCCGTATGTCCTGGTTCAGCTCACGGGCCATGCGAATAATCTCCTGGGTAGCCCTGAGCCCTGATGCGCTCAGGAAAAGACTCGCGGAACGTTCCGCGCCCGCGGCCCTGAGCGCTTCCATGTGTCCCGCATCACCATAGACCGCCGGGATCCCCTGGGCGCGCAGCCGATGAACCGTCTCGAGATTCATCTCGATGATGGTGCACGTGATCCCGTTCTCCGCGAGGAGCCGGGCAAGGGTCCTGCCCACGGGACCGTAGCCCACTATCACGGCACGGTAGCGAGGGTCGTCTGACGCGCCTGCGCCCCCCGCTTCCCCGGACAGGGAGCCTGGTGCGGCCAGCCCGGGCGGATCCGATGCGCGCGTGGCAGGCCCGCGCGCGCGCTGCCGGCTGCCCGAATGCCACCGCACACGGCGGCCGCGCCGCGCAAGGGTGTCGATCGGTTCGATCAGTCGATGCAGGAGCGGGTTCAGCGCGATGGAAACGATGGCGGCCGCGATGATTGCGCTGGTTGCCTGCGCCGGGAGGATGCCGAGGGTATTGCCGACCCCCGCCAGGATGAATGAGAACTCGCCGATCTGTCCCAGTGCGAGCCCGACGGACAGGGCGGTCCGCCGTTTCTGCCCCAGAATGAGGACAAGAAAGAACGAGACCACCGGTTTGGCAAGGAGCACGATGCCGAGGGTGGCGGCCACGAGCCAGGGCGCGTCGAGGATTGCCCGGGGATCGAACAGCATGCCCACCGAAACGAAGAAGAGCACGGCGAATGCGTCCCGCATCGGCAGGGCTTCCGTGGCGGCGCGCAGGCTGAAATCCGATCTGCCGACCACCATGCCTCCCAGGAAAGCCCCGAGCGCCATGGAGACTCCGAAAAGCTTCGACGAGCCGAAGGCGATCCCCAGCGCCACGACGAGTATCGTGAGCGTGAAAAGCTCCCGTGAGCGCGTGGCCGCAACCTGCTTCAGAAGCCAGGGAACGACGCGCGCCGCGACGAGAAAGAGAACCACGAGCAGGATCGCGATCTTGAGGAAGGCGATGCCCAGGGAGAGCAGGAGCGGTCCGCGCGCCTCTCCCCCCGCTGCTCCGCCTTCGGGCACGATGGCGGGAAGCAGGACGAGAATCACCACGGTGATCAGGTCCTCCACGATCGTCCAGCCCACCGCCATGTGACCGGCGGGAGTGTGCAGGTCATCATGGTCGGCCAGCACGCGCGTCATGACCACCGTGCTCGCCACCGAGAGGGCAAGGCCGTAGACGATGCTGCCCAACCAGCCATTAGCGCCGCCGAGCAGGATGGCTGCGGCCGCGCCCAGCGCGGTTGCCACGGCGCTCTGTCCCAGCGCGCCCGGCAGCGCGAATCGACGCAGCGCGAGAAGCTCTTTCAGGTCGAAGTGCAGGCCGACTCCGAACATGAGGAGCACGATGCCGATCTCCGCGAACTGCTCCGCAATGGCATGATTGGCGATGAACCCGGGCGTGTTCGGGCCGACGATGATCCCCGCCAGGAGGTAGCCCACCATCGGAGACAGGCCGAGCCGCTGGGTGACATACCCCAGGAGAAGGGCCACCGCCAGGCTGACTGAAATGGTGAGAACGAGATCCATTCGCGCCCTTTCGTCCGCCGGAGCCGCGGCGCCCTAGCGCTGCACCCTGCCGGAACCGGATCCGCCCACCAACGCCTTCACTTCCGAAACGGAAAGCAGAGGCAGGTCGCCGCAGATCGAGTGCTTGAGGCAGGAGGCCGCGACGGCGAACTCCAGCGCCTCCCGCGGCGTGGCGAGATTGGTGAGCCCGTAGATGAGACCTGCAGCGAAGGTGTCCCCGGTGCCGACCCGGTCCACGATGTCCGCTATCTCGTAGCTGCGGGAGACGAGGAACTCCTTGCCCGTGTGCAGCACGGCCGACCAGCCATTGTCGTTCGCGGACCTGCTCTCCCGCAGGGTGATGGCAATCTGTTTCAGGGACGGATAGGTCGCGAGAACCTTCTCCGCGAGCTTTCTGTATTGCTCGGGCTGGAGCTTTCCGGATTCCACGTCGATGCCGAGGCTGATCCCGAGCGCCTTCTGGCAGTCCTCCTCGTTCGCGACTGCCACGTCCACGGACTTGATCGAGCTCACCCATCACCTCGGGCGCATTCTTGCCGTACTTCCAGAGATTCTTGCGATAGTTGAGGTCGCAGGATACGGTGAGCCCTTTCGTCTTTGCCGCGCGCACCGCCTCGAGGGAAAGCTCCGCGGCGCTCTGCGAGATTGCCGGCGTGATTCCGGTGATGTGGAACCATGACGCGCCCTTGAACGTGGCGTCCCAGTCGATGTCTCCCGCGCCGGGCCTCCGCGATGGCAGACCCCGCTCGGTCATAGATGACCACCGAGGGCCGCTGGTTGGCGCCCTGCTCCAGGAAGTAGATCCCGAGCCTGCTCCCCTTGCGGACCGCCAGGGTGGTATCGATGCCGTGCCGGCGCAGCTCCGCCACGCACGCATCGCCGACGGCGTTCGTCGGAATCACCGACACGAACGCGCAGTCACAGCCGAACCGGGCCAGGGCCGTGGCCACGTTCGCTTCTCCGCCGCCAAAGGTCGCCTCCAGCAGGGGGCTCTGGAAGAAACGCTCCACCCCGGGCGGCTTCAGCCGGAGCATGATCTCACCAAAGGTCACATACCTGGCCATCGCAGCCCTCCTCCGATTTTTTATACGCTGTTGACGGGATACGCCGGCGCGCCGCCTGCCAGCACGGCGGCCACGTTCCGCGCGGCCTTGGTCTTCAGCTCCACCACCGACTCCTCGCTGTACCATCCCGCGTGGTCGGTGAAGATCACATTATCGAGCTTCCTCAGCAGGCTTTCACGGGGAACCGGCTCCTGCTCGAACACGTCCAGGCCCGCGCCTGCCAGGTGGCCATCGCGAAGCGACTCGGCCAGCGCCCGCTCGTCCAGCACGTGTCCCCGGGAGGTGTTCACGAGTATGACGCCCCTCTTCATCATCGCGAGCTCTCGGGCGCCGATGAGATGCCGTGTCTCGGGGGTGAGCGGAATGTGAAGGGATATGTAGTCGAGCCTCTGTCAGCAGGGTGGAAAGCGGGACGGGCACGGCGCCCGCTGCCCTGATCACGGAGGCCCGCACGTTCGGATCGCAGACGAGCACCCGGGCAAACCCGAAGCCGAACACCTTGCGATGAAGACAGCGTCCCGCGTTTCCATAACCGATGATCCCCAGTGTCCGCCCTTCCATCCTGTAGCAGGGCTGGTCCTTGTGGAGGTTCCAGCGCCCTTCGCGCACCATCCGGTCCTTGTAGGGGATTTTTCTCACGCAGCCAAGAAGGAGGGCCAGGGCATGATCAGCCACGTCCTCGAAGCAATAGTCGGGCACGCGCGCCACCCAGATGCCCTTGCGCGTGGCGGTCTCCACGTCCACGTTGTCGTAGCCGACCCCGTAGCGGGAGATCACCCTGCACTTCGGCAGCCCCTCGATGATGTCCGCGGTCATCGGAAAAAGGTTCACGAGGATGGCGTCCGCCGAAGCGAAGGCCTTCCGCGCCTGCGCGGCGGAAGAGGAGGCAAAGATTTCGATCCTCGGCGTCCACCTCGCGCAGGACCGCTTCTTCCTCGTGGTAGCTCGGCGTAGCGGTCGTCGGCAATGACGACGGTGAACCTGCTCATGTCCGGCTCCCGCGCCTCATCCTTCCTCGAAGAGGGTCTGCGCCTTCCCCGATGACCTTGACCGGATAGCGGGTGATGTCGAACGGGTCCCCGTTCCAGCAGGAGAACGACGCCCATTTCCCCTTGTCGCAGGGTCCCGAGGAAGCCGTCCACGCCGAGGATCTGCGCGTTCCTGCGGCGTGACGATCTCGATGGCGTCCTGCCGGTTCAGGCCGCAGCGAAGGAACCAGCGCAGCGCGAGCAGCAGATTGCGCTGCGGGACGACGGGGTGGTCCGTCATGAGCCCGAACTCCACGCCGCTCTCCAGCAGGTGGCGCACGTTGCGCCAGTTCTCGTGCCGCAGCTCCACCTTGTAGGCGAAGGCGTCCAGCGGTCCGAACACGACGGGAATGCCGCGTTCCTTCAGGAGCGCATAGATGTGGCCGTCATTCACGTCGCAGGCGTGCTCGACGGTCACGCCGATGCCGAACTCCTCCTGCAGGCGCAGGAGGCTGGCGATGTCGTCGATCTTGTGCACGTGGACGCGCAGGCCCTGCTTCGGCAGCAGGATGTCGCGGACGACCTCTTCCTCCGCGCGTGAGGGGCATCCGCCGCGGCCTTCGCCCCCTTGCGGGCCTTCTCCATCTTGTCCTTCACCTGGGCAAGCCGCGCGCGGAGAAGGGAGAGGGCGCCCATGCGGGTGTGCGGCCGGGTCCCTTTCCAGTCACGCGTGGACATGGGGTTGTAGCCGAAGGCCGCCTTGATTCCGGCCCGCGCAATCAGGGCCTCGCTGGTGCGTGCGGCGCATAGTTGCGGATGATGGCGGAGCGGCCGCCGACGATGTTGCCGCTGCCCGGCAGGACGCAGGAGTACAGCACGCCCAGCTCCACCGAGTCGCGGAATGCGCTGTCGTCCATCTGGACCGAATCCAGCGCGTCGGCCAGGAACAGGAGCGAGTCCATGTGCTCGTTCGCCTCTCCCTCGCTCCCCGGCTCCCCGGCGCGTTCCATGCCGATGTGGCAGTGCGCATCGATGAATGCGGGGGTGACCACGGAGAACTTCCCGAGGAACTCGCCCTTCGACCTCCTTGGAGACGCCCTTCACCAGCTTTCCCTCGAACACGAGATGGACGTTCCTGACGACCTCGTCCCCGGTGTACAGGGTCTCGGCGAAAACGGATTTCACGCGGCTCTCTCCTTTGTCGGAAAATGGTTGCGCTCCAGGGTCCTGCATGCGCGGGGAGTATAGCGATTTGCGCGGGTTTGACCAAGACGGGGCATTCCGTTACACCATCTGCGGGAGAGGACAAGCGGCATGCAGGACAATGTGACCATCGAGACGGTGGAATCATCCCGGGGGCGCGCGGGGCGCGCGTTCGTCGACTTCCCGCACCGTCTGTATCGCGGGTGCGCCCAATGGGTCCCGCAGTTCCGCCGTGACATCCGCATGGTCCTCGATCACGGCATCCCTTCTTCGAGCGGGGACGGGCGCAATTCTTCGTGGCGCGGAGGGGAGACCAGGCGGTCGGCACCATCTGCGCCATCGAGAATGTCGCCTACAACGAGTTCCACGGATCGAAAAGGGGACACTTCCACTTCTTCGACTGCGTCGACGACCGGGAGGTCTCTCACGCCCTGTTCGAGGCGGCCTTCGCCTGGCTGCGCGGCAGGGGAATGGAGGAGGTCGTCGGGCCCGTTCGGGTTCGGCTTCATGGGCATGGGCGCGCTGGTGGACGGATTCGAGCATCGCGCGGTCATGACCATGATGGCCTACAACCATCCGTACTACGGTCCGGCGATCGAGGCGGAGGGATTCGTCAAGCACAAGGACCAGCTCTCCATGTTCATCGACGCAAAGGCGTTCCGCCTGCCGGACAAGGTCCGGCGCGTCGCGGAGATTGCCATGAAGCGGGGCAGCTTCGAGGTGCCGGAGTTCCGGTCCAAGCGGGACCTTGTGCGCCGGGCGCAGGACATCGGCCGGGTCTACAACGAATCCTTCCAATCCCACGGGGACGAGTTCTAGTCCGTTCAGCGAGCGGGAGATCCGCCAGATCACGTCGGACCTGGTGACGGTGGCCGATCCGTCGCTGATCAAGCTCCTTCTCTGCAAGGGGGAAATCGCCGGCTTCCTCTTCGGGTTTCCCGATCTGTCGGCGGCGCTGCAGCGTTCCCGGGGAAGGATCACCCCGTGGAGCATCGTGGATCTCCTGCTCGAATACGGTCGCACGCGGTGGCTCATCGTCAATGGGGCAGGCATCCTTCCCCGGTACCAGAGGCTGGGCGGAAACGCGCTTCTGTACTCGATGCTGGAAAAGATTGCCTCCCGCAAGCGGTTTCTCTACGTGGACGCGGTGCAGATTGCGGAGACCACGGAGCTGATGCTCTCCGATCTGAAGACGCTGGGGGGCAGGGTGTACAAGATCCACCGCATCTACCGCGATCTGCCGCGCGGGTTCAATTGACAACCAACCCGCTCATCGGCCACAATGAATATCCGCCATGCTGAAAGATGTGCTGAACAAGAGCAAGTACGCGGGAATCATCGACCGGATGATCGCGAACTCCACGGGCGCGCCGCTCGTCACGGAAGACAAACGTCTACCAGGAGGGCAGGCCGGCAAACAAGCCGCTCTTGCAGGAGATCGTGCAGGACCTCCTGCTTCCGGGCAGCAGGATCATCGGGCGCGAGAACCTGCTGGAGCTTCACCGCCTGGCCATGCGAAAGAAGCCCTGCCTCATCCTCATGGAGCACTACAGCAATTTCGATATCCCCTGCATCTACGAGCTGCTGGACCGGTGCGGGGGTGCCTACCGTGACGTGGCGGACTCCATCGTGTTCGTTGGCGGGCGTGAAGCTGAATGAGGAGAGCAAGCTCGTCCTGGCGTTCACGGAGGTGTTCACACGGGTCGTGCTCTACCCTTCGCGCGGCATCGAGGCCATTGCCAGGATGCCAGAGAGAGCGCCACGATGCAGAGAAGCGGCGCGCGCGCATCAATATCGCCGCGATGAAGCGGCTCGTAAACGCTGCGCAAGGAAGGCAAGATTATCCTCGTTTTCCCTTCCGGGACCCGCTACCGGCCCTGGGACCCTTCCACGGCGCGCGGCCTCAAGGAGATCGACACGTACCTGAAGTTCTACTCCCACATGGTGCTGGTGGCCGTGAATGGGAACACGCTCCTTCCCAATCCCGCAGGGCACAATGGACGAGGACTTCCCGACCAAGGACGTGATGATCTACACGGTGAGCCCGGTGCGGAAATGCTCCGAGTTCCGCCGACGAGCGCTGAAAGGCCGGGAGCACGACGAGGACCCCAAGCAGCATCGTCGCGGACAGCGTGATGGCGGCCCTGGCTGAGCTTCACGCGCGCACGGAAAAGGCCCGGGCAGCGCCTCCTCATGGAAAGGGAGCATGAGCGGGGCAGCTCAGGCCGGACGCGGCGGGCGCCGCGCGCCCCGCGCCGCTCGGCGCCCTGCCGGCCAGGCTCTGCCGTGATCTCTCACTCCTCTTCACGGACATCGACGACACTCTCACGACGAACGGCATGCTTCCCGAATCCTCCTACGGGGCGCTCTGGGACCTGGCGCGTGCCGGCATCCGTGTCGTGCCCGTCACGGGCAGACCGGCGGGGTGGTGCGACCATATTGCGCGCATGTGGCCGGTGGCCGGGGTGGTGGGAGAAAACGGCGCCTTCTACTATGCCTACGACCGGAAGCGCCGCACCATGACCCGCCGACAGATCCCGGCAGAGCCCGGGTCTGCATCAGCGACGGGAAAAGCTGCAGCGCGCTGCGGCCCGGGTGCTTCGGGAAGTGCCGGGAACGGCGATGGCGGCTGACCAGGCTTTCCGCGTGAGCGACTATGCCATCGACTACTGCGAGGACGTGCCTCCGCTTTCCCCGCAGAGCGTGGACGAAATCTGCCGCATCCTCTCCGAGGAAGGGGTGCACTTCAAGGTTTCGAGCATTCACGTGAACTTCTGGCTCGGAAGCTTCGACAAGCTCTCCGGAGTCCGATTGTTTCTCTCCGGCGAGGCCATCGGGGCGCTGGAGGACCTGGCGGAACAAATCCTCTTCATCGGTGATTCACCCAACGACGAGCCGCTGTTCGCCGGCTTTGCCCACAGCATCGCGGTGGGCAATCTTCGCCGGTTTCTTGCCAAGGCTCGCCCACAGGCCCGAGTTCCTCACGGAGAGGGATTCGGCTGAGGGCTTCCGGGAAGCGGCGGACGCCATACTCTCCCGGAGGGCGCGTCCTCAGTAGGACAGCTCGTCGAGGCTGCACTCCATCACCTGCGTGACGGGCGTGAAGCCCACGGACTGGAAGAAATCGGAGGAGCGCAGGGACCTGCCCATGAGCTCGATGGTCAGGCGCCGCATGCCCCGTGCGCGCATCTCCGTGAGGAACTTCCTGCAGCAGCGCCTCGCCGAGACCGATGCCGCGCAGATCCGGCGTGACGGCAAGCTGCACGATGTGCACGGAGGTGCCGTCGATGATGCCCCAGGCAAAGCCGGCGAGCTCTCCCGACGGTGTCTCGGCGTACGGAGTATCGGGCGACGCCGTCACTCCCGGCCGGAGGCATGCCCCGCCTCTTCTCGGCGAATCGCTCTTCCAGCCGCTCGGGGCGCTCGTCCGGGAAGAGCTCGAAGAAAGCATCCCTGTCCAGCCGAAGCACCTCCTCCGCATGCTCCCCCGGCCCCCAGGCGAAGGAGAAGTCGCTCATCACGAGCTCCTCGGTCTCCTCGGGCTCGGCGGGGAGCTTCGCGAGGCCGCGCGCCTCGCGGTTGGCGTTGTACCAGCTCACGATGACCGCGCGAAGCCGCTGCTCCTTGTAGGCGAACCAGAGCTTCTCGATCTCCTTGTTCTGCTTCAGCGCATCCTTGAAGGCGCGGAAGACCCCCTTGCCCATGGTCAGGGCCCGGGAGAGCTGTTCCCGGTAGGCGGGGTTGTCCAGGGAGGTCACGAAGCTCTCCATGAGGTGGAAGCCTTCCGCCGAGCCCCACCGCGGCAGCCGCGACGTACCTCTCTTCGGCATGACGGCTCACCCAGTGTGGAGAGGGGGACGAGCTCTCCCGATGTCGACGTCCGACCGCGAACTGCTCCTTCTGGTCCTCCATCGCGAAGCGCGATCTTGTCGATCATCTGCGGGGTGAGCTCGAAGTTCATGGCTCGAGTGTAGATCATGCCTCATGACGCGCGCAATCGCCCTCACTCGGGGTGCCCGGCGCTGCCGAGCACCGCGCAAAGGCTCGATTCCTTGACATCAGGGCGGCCGCGCCTGCATACTCTCACTCGATTCACAGGAGGAGCCATGAGCATCATCGAATACGTGGAGGCGCGGGAAATCCTCGACTCGCGGGGAAACCCGACCGTCGAGGTCGACGTCGTGCTGGAAGACGGCTCCATGGGCACGGGCGGCGGTGCCCTCGGGCGCGTCCACCGGGCGAGCACGAGGCGCTGGAGCTGCGGGACGGGGACAAGGCCCGGTTCCTCGGCAAGGGCGTGCTCAAGGCCGTGCAGAACGTGAACAACGTCATCGCCGCCGAGATCGTGGGCCTGGACGCCCTGGAGCAGGTCGACATCGACCACACGATGATCGAGCTGGACGGCACGGAGACGAAGTCCAAGCTCGGCGCCAACGCCATCCTCGGCGTGTCCATGGCCACCGCGCGCGCGGCGGCGGACTTCCTGGGCGTGCCCCTCTTCAAGTACCTCGGCGCGCTTCCACGCCATCCTCATGCCGGTCCCCATGGCCAACATCATCAACGGCGGCGCGCACGCGGACAGCTCGGTGGACTTCCAGGAGTTCATGATCATGCCCGTGGGCGCCCCGTCCATCCGCGAGGCGGTGCGCATGATGGCGGAGATCTTCCACACCCTGAAAGGCGTGCTGAAGGGAAAGGGCTACAACACGGGCGTCGGCGACGAGGGCGGCTACGCGCCCAGCCTCAAGAGCAACGACGAGGCCATCGAGGTCATCCTCCAGGCCATCGAGAAGGCCGGCTACAAGCCGGGGGACAACGTCATGCTCGCCCTGGACCCGGCGGCCTCCGAGTTCTACGACACGGAAAAGAAGAAGTACGTCTTCAAGAAGTCGGACAAGCGCGAGCTCTCCTCGAAGGAGATGGTCGACTTCTGGGTGAACTGGGCCGACAAGTACCCCATCATCTCGATGGAAGACGCCATGGCGGAGGATGACTGGGACGGGTGGAAGCTGCTGACGGACAAGCTCGGGCAAGAAGGTCCAGCTCGTGGGCGACGACCTGTTCGTCACCAACACGAAGCGCCTGAAGATGGGCATCGAGAAGGGCGTCGCCAACTCGATCCTGATCAAGGTGAACCAGATCGGCTCGCTCACCGAGACCTACGAGGCGGTGGAGATGGCAAAGAAGGCCGGCTACACCGCCGTGGTGTCGCACCGGAGCGGCGAGACGGAGGACAGCTTCATCGCGGACCTCGTGGTGGCGCTGGAGACCGGGCAGATCAAGACCGGCTCGCTCTCGCGGTCCGACAGGCTGGCCAAGTACAACCAGCTCATGCGGATCGAGGACCTCCTGGAGGGCGTCTGCACGTACGCGGGCAGCGACGCGTTCTACTCGATCGGGAAATAGCTGGCAAGGTGATTCAAGGGCCGCCCTTGCGCGGAACTCCGCGCAGTGAGGCGGCCTTTTTGTTTCAGATCAGCCCTGCGCGACCTTGTTGCGCAGCGTGCCGATTCCCTCGATCTCCACTTCCACCTCGTCTCCGGCGTGCAGCTCCGCGGGCTCTCCCGAGGTGCCGGTGAAGATCAGGTCTCCCGGTTCCAGGGTGACCGAGCGCGCGATCCACGAAATGAGGGCGGGAATATCGAAGATGAGGTCACGCGGGCTGCAGCGCTGCACTTCGCTCCCATTGATCCGGGCGGTGATGGAAGCGGTCATTGGATCGAGGTCCGTGGCGATCCACGGCCCGATGGGCGCGAACGTGTCGGACGACTTCGCCCGCCACCAGTTCAGATCGCTTTTCTGCCATGCGCGCGCGCTCACGTCGTTGCCGCAGGTGTAGCCCAGGACGTAGCGCATCGCCTGGTCGGGGGTCACTCCCCGGCATCGTTTTCCCATCACCACGACGAGCTCGGCTTCCTCGTCCACCCTGCCCTGGTCCCGGGGCAGCACGATCGTCTCCCCCGGATCGATCACGGCACTGGGAACCTTGAGGAAGATCTGGGGCTCGCGAGGGGGCTCGGCGCCGTGCAGATGGTCTCGGTAGTTGTTCGCCAGCCCGAAGATTTTCGACGGCCGGCACGGGGCGAGGAGCCTGACGCCGTCCAACGCGTGCGCGGCGCCGGGACGGCCGGGGTCGCTGAACGGCGTGCCATAGATCTCCCGCACGTAACGGGTGCCCTCTTCCAGGACACCGAAGGCGATGCGTCCCCCGAGCTCGAAACGGGCGTACTTCATTCTGTCCTCGCCGCGAGATCCTTTCTCAGAGACTGGGCCCGGTCTGGAAGAGGCTGCTGAACGCGGACCCCGCGAAGTTCATTCCGACGATGGTGGCCACGCCGAGGATCCAGAGCAGGACGGCGAAGATCTTCAGGCACGCGGAGAGGACCTTCAGCAGCGTGTACGAGCTGCCCTGGTCCGCATTCTTGCGCGTGTTGATCGCAATCTCCCGCCATGCGAGCGGTGTATCCGAAGCTGCCCAGACCATTATCCCTACGAGGACGAAAAGGATGAAAAGGAACTGCGAGACCAGGAAAATCATTCTTTCACCTCCGGTATTCGCCAGACTCCTCAAAGTCTAATGCCCGGAGGGCTCCTGTCAAGGCGACATTCCCTGCGCGGAGCGGAGTGCCGCTTCCCCACGGCCTTTCCCCCGTGGTAGAATATGCCGATATTAATAGTAGGAACCGGGAGGGGAAGGAGCGCTGTGATCTATCTCATTTATAAAGACGGTGAGATCCTGGTCGAAACCGACGACATCGAGTTCGTGAAGAGCTACGTGAGCAAGAACGAGGAGTGCTCCGTGCGCGACGCGCGCACGGGAAAGAAAATCCCCCTCGAATAGGCCGCCTGCAGCCTTTTTGTCCGCGCGATCATCGCCGGACCGTCTGCTGCTACTTTCTGTACTCGATGTCCTGTTCCGAGCTCCCGATGAGAAGCTCGGGAGTGTTCCTGGTGAAAAGCCCGTTTTCCAGCACGCCGGGGATCAGCTTCAGCTCGTCTTCCATCCGGCGCGGGTCAAAGTCACCCCTGAACGTCACGTCCAGAAGCAGGTTGCCCAGGTCAGTCACCACGGGGCCCGCCTTCCGCACCGCCATCCGAATGGCTGCCTCCCCGCCCATCTCCCGGATCCTGCGGATCACCGGGGTCGCCGCGTTCGCGACGACCTCCAGGGGAATGGGGAAATGGTCGCACAGCCGCGCGCTGAGCTTTGCCGACTCCGCGATGATGAGGAGCCGACGGGACGCATAGGCGACTATCTTCTCCTGGAGCATGGCGCCGCCGCCGCCCTTGATCATGTTGCGCGCCGGATCTATCTCATCAGCGCCGTCGATGGTGAGATCGAGCGTGCAGTCGATGGCCGCGTCATTGAGGGTGAAGACGGGAATGCCGAGCGCGCGCGCCTCCAGCTCGGTCTGGAGGCTCGTGACGACCGCCCGGATGCCCCGCAGGCTCCCCTCCGCGAGGCGGGCGGCCACCCGGCGGGCGGCCCAGATGGCCGTCGAGCCGGTTCCCAGACCCAGGCGCATGCCGTCCTGCACGAATCGGTCCACGGCCTGAGTCCCGAGCGTCTTCTTGATGTCCGCGCTGTCCCCCATGCTCACCTTCCGTTTGCAAACACTCCGAAGCAACGTATACTATGAACAGAGGCGCGCGTACAGTGGAGCCCGATTCCATACTTTCGCAGGTTTCCTTCACCGAGTTTCTCGACCAGGTGCAGGACGGCCTCTATATCGTCGATTCGAGCCGGCGGATCGTGTTCTGGAACCGGGCGGCGGAGGAGCTGACCGGCTTCGCCGCGGCCGAGATCGTCGGCAGGAGCTGCTTCGACCCGAAAGTGCTCGATCACCGGACGATTCTCGGCGAGAGCCTGTGCACGGACGATACGTGTCCCATTCTTCGCTGCATGACCACGGATGCCGGGGGAACGGTGCCGCAGCTCATTCTCATCAAGACAGCCTCCGGACGGCCTCTGCCCTCTCAGCTCAGCGTCGGCCCGCTGCACGGCCGGGACGGCGCGGGCATCGGGGCCATCGCGCTTTTTCGCAGCATGCGCGAGGAGTACCAGCAGCGGAAGCTCGCGGTGGAAATCCAGAAGCACATGATCACGCAGAAGGGCTTCGCGAGGAACGGGGTGCGGGTGGATACGGTCTACGCGCCGGTGGATGAGATCGGCGGGGATTTCCTGGAAGCTTTCTTCCTCGACGAGCAGCACCCTCATTGCCACCATCGCGGACGCGACAGGGCATGGCATCTCCGCCTCTCTTTTCACAATGGTCTACAAGACGCTCCTGCATTCCGCCTTCGGCCGTCACCACGATCCCGCGCGGGTCCTGGCCGGTGTGAACCGGGAATTCCTGAAGACCGCGGAGGTGGACGGGTTCTACATCGGCGCATGCCTGGTGAGCTACGACACGGTATCCCGCACAGGGAGCTACGCGGCCGCAGGCCATCCCCGGGGGCTCATCTTCTCCCGTGAGGGAGAGAAGCGCACGCTGAGGGAAAGCCTCGCCGTGCAGTCTCTCATGCTCGGAATGGACGCGGAAGCCCGCTACAGCGGGATCTCCTTCGGCCTTTCCCCCGGGGAGCTTCTTTTCATATGCTCGGACGGGATCCTCGAGGCCCCGTGCGCCAATGGCAGGCAGTTCGGAGTGGAGGGCGTGGAGGAGTTCTTTGCGTGCTACACGGGAGACAACCCGCTCGAGGACCTGCTGGCCGAGGTACGCCGCAGCAGCACATTCCATCCGCTCGGCGACGACGTGAGCGCCATCCTGGTGACGCCGGCGCCGTGACAGGGGCCCTCATGCCACGGAATACCGCGGCCATGGCACCCCATGGCATTCGTGGCGCGCCGCCGCGGGCCGGCCTGCCCACTTGCACGTCTTGCGCGATTTTTCTATAGTGGCGCACTTTATATGAGCAAAATGCCGATACACAGAGCGGTGAAGCCTCTCCTCATCGTCCTCCTCATTGTCACTTCTCCCTCCCTCTTCGCGGGCACCCCGTCACCGTACCCCGTGGCGTTCGAGACCGAGCTCCAGGGATTCGCCTCGTGGTACGGTGGCAAGTTCCACGGACGCCTCACCTCCAGCGGGGAAGTCTTCGATACCAACGACATGACCGCCGCCCACAAGACGCTCCCGTTCGGGACCATCGTGAAGGTCACCAACGAGGACAATGGGAAGTCGACGCTCGTGAAGATCAACGACAGGGGTCCATTCGTGGAAGGAAGGATCATCGACCTGTCGAGGGCCGCGGCGGAGCAACTGGACATGGTGGGCCAGGGCGTGGCGCGCGTTTCACTCGATATCGTGGATTTCGTCACCGACAAGGATCTCTACGCTGTCCAGGTGGGCGCCTACGCCCTGGAGAGAAACGCGGAAAAGGCGCGCGCGACTCTGGAAACCGCGGGTTTCGTCGTCACGGTCGAACGGAACGCCCTGGGAGTGGCGCGCGTGTCCGCGCGGGCCATCGCCGGCAAGGACCTCCCCGTCTGCCGGAAAAAACTGGAGGGGCTCGGTTTCTCGGGCTACCTCGTCAAGAAAGAAAAGACCGAGACCCCGCGTTTCTCCCGTATCAGCGCGGCAGGCTCTCCCACCGCCCTCGTGACTACTCCCTGACGTCCGTGTGCGCGCGGGTAATCGGCTTCCCGAAGAAGATCATGAAGATGATGTTGATGCCGGCAAAATAGCCGGCGCTCAGAAGCCCGTCTTTGAGAAGGCGCCTCGCCGAGGTCCTCATCAGCAGACGCATGCTGAAGCGCACGAGACCGACCCGGGAAAGCCGGATGGCGATATCGGTATCCTCGCCGTAAAAAGCGATGGCAGTGTTGAATCCGCCCACCTTCTCGAGCATGCGCCTCCGCACGACGAAGTTCCCACCCTGCGCGATCGCGCCCAACCCGAGGATGCGCTGGCCGATGACATTGGGAAGGAACTGAAACATGTAGAAGAACATGGATCCTATCTGCGCGGGCTGGGGCATGTCGTAGTAGAAGAACGGCCCCGAGAGAAGGGCAAGGCGCGGATTGTCGAAATGTGGCAGCACGCGGGAGATGTAGCCGCGAGGCATGAGGCAGTCCGCGTCCACGTTCATGATCAGCTCGCCGTGCGCTTCCCGGCAACCGGTGTCCCGGGCCCGGGAAAGCCCTTTGCGCGGCTCGTCCACCACTCTTACTCCGGGGAAGCCGGCCGCGATCTCCGCGGTGCGATCCGTGCTCGCATTGTTGACGACAATGATTTCCACGTCGTGCCCTGAGCGTGCCGCCTCCCTGCTGACGGCCCTCAGGCATGGCCCGATATAGTTCTCCTCGTTGTACGCGGGGATCACCACGCTGAGCTTCATGCGGGCTGAGTATATAAGCACGGCAGACTCATTGCAAAGCATCGCCTGGCTCTGTATCTTTGACACTGAAGGAAACATGTGAAGATAAAGCTCTCCCAGCGAATCCTCGGGTATGGCGCAGTCATCCTGGGCGGCATCAGCATCCTGGTGGGTGCCCTACCGTGGTTTCACGTCGTGGGTGAAGCATATTTCGTCGGTTTCGTGCTCTTCGGGGCAGGCGCGTGGATCCTCGTAGGACCGGAGCTGCGCGATTCGGCGCGCAAGGCGCTCGCGGTCATGCGTGAGGCACGACGCGCATCAAGACGCTCCCCACGTCGTCCCGGCAGAGAACCCGTCATAATCGATCCCCTCCTGCCCGTCCGCATTCTGAAGCTCGCCCGGGAGCAGGGGGGCACGCTCACCGTTGCGCAGGTGGCCATGGAGCTCACCGTGCCGTTGGACCATGCGGAGGCAGGGCTCAACGAATGCGTCCGGGCAGGCAATGCCATCCCGGACTACGACATCCCCCGCGCGCATGCCCTCTACCGGTTTCCGGAGTTCGCGGAGCCCGAACCGCCCCGTCTTTCCAGTTGACAGGGGCTGGGGCCGCCGATAATCTCTCACTACGCCGCGGTATCCCCGCGGATTGCGCGCCGCGGTATCCCGCGGATTATCGTTGTGCTGCCGCCCCAGTAGCTCAGCTGGATAGAGCGACGGTTTCCTAAACCGTAGGTCAGATGTTCGAGTCATCCCTGGGGCAAACGCGATCGCGAGCGAAAAGCCCACCAGGAGAATGGGCGCGAGGTCCGCGGTGCCCTGCTTCCAGTGCCAGCCTTCGAAGCAGCGGCGCCTGAGCGCGGAGCCCTGGTGGCGTTCGGGGTGGTAGAGCGGGGGTGCCATGGGACCTCCGGATCAGACCCTGTGTCGAACCAGTCTGCCGGCCTCATCGACGCACTCGATCTCCGACCGGCTGGTCTCGAGGTCGGCCGTCAACGTGCAGATTGCCCCGTCCTTCTGCCAGCGGAGGCGGACCACGCCCTCTTCCGAATCCATGACCTGGAAGACTCCGTTGAAGGCCGGGTACTCGTTTCTAAACCGAATGAGCCTCACCAGTCTTTGAACCGGCTCCGCGCGGACCCGGGCATCGATCTCTTCGAGGCTGTAATTGTGCCGGTTTACTTCGCGCCCTTCTCCTGTCCGCTGGACGGCTTCCGTGTCGTTTTCCCCCGCGAGCAGCCCCACGTAATAGACCTGCGGTATGCCCGGCGCGAAGAACTGCAGGGCCCGGGCCGACAGATAGGCCTCGTCGTCGCGGTCGAGAACGGAGTAAAAAGAGCACCGGATCTGGTGGACATCGAAACCGTCCGAATCCTTGTGCGCCGGAGAGAGAACGAAGCTCAGGTTTGCGCCGCGCTCCACGCAGGTCCGTACGACTCTTCTCGCATCATCGCTTTCGTAGAGTCCATTCAGGTCCGGCTTGACGGGGATGCCGTCGTGACAGTCGAGCATCGTGAATTGCCGGTGAGGGCGCACGGCGAGGTACCGTTTCAGCTTCCCTCCCTTCCTGAGGAGCAGGGCTTCGAGGATCATGTAGGGAAGGATGAAGTCATAGATCCAGTACCCATGCGCGGACAGGCTGAACTGGGTCGTGGGGTGCGCATGGACCTCGGGCAGCAGCTCGATCCCGAACGAGCTTGCCACGGAGCGGATCCAGTCGAGGAATCGGTAGATCTCCGGCTCCACGAAAAAACAGCTCGTCCCGATCTTCTTCACTATATAGCCGATTGCATCCAGCCGGACCATGCTCACGCCGTTGCGGCTGAAACCTGCCATGAAGTCCGTCAGGAGCTTCCGGTATGCGTCCGAGTGCCAGTCCATGTCGATCTGGTCGGAGGGGTCTTTCTTCCCGAAGGTGGTCCAGACCACTTCTTCTTCGCCAGTGTCCTCGATGGTGAACCGGGAAAACGGCAACGGTCTGCGCAGGAATATCTTTGAAAGGTCTTCTTGAGAAGGCTTCCCGTCCGGCCACATCTTGTCCAGCGTGATGAAGAGGTCCGCCCAATGCGCGCGGCGGCCTTTTTTCAGGAAGTCACGGAAATACTCAGACTGCCGGGACACGTGGTTCACCATCAGGTCGAGCATGACCTCCGAATGACGGCTGATGCGCCGGATGTCATCCCAGCCGCCGAAGCGCGGCTCGATCTCCAGGTAGGTCAGGGGAGCGAAACCCCTGTCCCCGGAAGCCGGAAACGGCGGGAGGATGTGAACTCCGCCCTGAAAAAGGCCCGGGAAATGCCTGAGAAGCACCTGGTCGAGCGCCTCCAGGGTTCCTCCAAGCGAATCCGGATAGGTGATAAGCTGAACCTGGTTCTTCACCGCCATGCCGCGCCTCGCCGGTCAATTCGTCGCGCGCACATCGTAGTCTTTCGTGATGACGAAGTCCGCGAGATGTCGATGCCCTGCGATGATCATGTGCTCCCTTGTCAGGACCTGCTCGACGAACGGATCCCGCGCCTCGCCGCCCCGGTTTCTCTTCAGCCTGTGCTCCAGAGTGTCCCGACGGCTCCTGGCAATGAAGACCCTGGTGTCCGCGTGTCTCAGCAGCGACGTATACGTTCCCTCCGCAATGACCACCGCGACACCCTCCAGGCCGATTCTCTCTTCTCCCACGCGGTCATTGTCATAGTCGACGAGCGGCTTGATCAGCTCCTGCGCCCCCCCGACCGCGTCCCTCAGGTTGCCGTCCATAAGGTCGAGGTCCACCTCGACGTGGGGTCCGAGCCACTCCGGGTCGTTCCTCCTCCTGGCATCGTTCGACCGCGGCGGAAGCACGAAATAGTCGTCCTGCCCCAGGATGACGGATCGAACGCCGAGTTTCGCCAGTTCGTCTGCAATCGCTTGCGCGGTCTCGGATTTGCCGCTGCCCGATTCACCGGCAACACTGATGATGTACCTCGCCGGCTTTGTTTTTACCTTGTCGATTATCGCGGGCACGATCGCGCCGGCTGCCCTGCGGTGATGTTTTTCCACCAGGATGATGTCGCCCCTCATTCACCGTACCCTCCAGTCCACCTTCTTGACACATGCGGCAGAATGTGCAATATTCCAAATGAAAGAACTTTCATGAAACTTCTTTCATAAGGAATAGCATGCCGGCAAGGCGGAGTCAATGATCTGCAGTGTCGCCTCGTACGCGGGAGTGAGCATCTCCACGGTGTCACGCTTCGTCAACATCCCTGACAAGGTGAACGCCGAGGGGGCACCTCGCGAGGCAACAGGACGTGCGAGTCGTTGAAAGAGGCATGACGTGTGCGAAGTGACCTTTCTCGCCCCCTCGGTGAGGGGGACGGTAACCATCACGATTCCTGAACGGAGGCTTCGATGAAGAAACTCGTCCTGGCACTCGCGGCGCTCCTCGTGACCGCCGCTGTCTTCGCCCAGGGGATCACCCTGGCGCAGAACAAGCCCGAGATCGACGCGGCCCTGAAGGCGTACGCGGCCGCGTGGTCCAAGGCGAACAACGTCCCCGTCACCATCAAGTCCGTGGGCGGCGGCACCGGCATGGACCTCGACAGCCAGCTGAAGGCCGACCTCGCCGCGGGCGACATGCCCGACATCTTCGCCATCAACGGCCTGGAGAACTACAAGGAGTGGGCGGACCTCGTCCTCGACCTCTCCGGCGAACGATGGGTCAAGAATACCTCGGTCGCGTTCAAGTACGAAGGCAAGGTGTACGGCTATCCTGTCGCGGTTGAGGGCTGGGGCATGGCGTACAATGCCGACATCCTCAAGAAGGCCGGGGTCGATCCGAAGACCCTCGTCAATTACTCCGGCTACAAGGCCGCCTTCGAGAAGATCGACGCCCAGAAGGCCAAGCTCGGCATCAAGTCCGTGGTCTCCATGGCTGCCTCCCTCGACATGGGCTGGGTCACCGCCCACCACAACTTCAACTCCCTGCTCTCGAACGGCCTTCCCTACGGCGACCTGTCCGTCGTGAACGACCTCCTCGCCGGCAAGGTCGACGCCAAGCGCCTCTCCGAGTACGCCGATTGGGTGGAGCTGCTCTTCAAGTACGCCGACAAGGCTGTCCTCACCACAGGCAATTATGACGCGCAGGTCGGCGCGTTCGCGTCCGGCCAGGCTGCCTTCCTCCACCAGGGCAACTGGATCGATCCCAACATGGCCCAGGCCAAGGCGACTTTCCCCATGGCCTTTGCGCCCCACGGCTCCATGGCCAAGGCCACCAACGGCATCTTCGTGGCCGCCCCCTCGTTCTATTGCATCAACAAGAACTCCAAGAACCTCGCGGCCGCGAAGAAGTTCCTGAACGACCTCGTCTTCACCGAGGCGGGCAACAAGTACATGGTCCTCGACGCGGGCTCCATCCCCGCCTTCTCGAACGTGAAGCTCAACCCGACCGGCCAGCTCTCCCGGTCCGTGCAGGCCTGGGCCGCTGCGGGCAAGATTTACAGCTGGAACCAGTACTACTTCACAGAAGATTTCCGCAACAAGACGCTCGCGCCGATCTACAACCAGTTTGCAACCGGCGCCGTCACCAAGGCCCAGTTCATCGACCTCATGACGAAAGCCTTCCAGGGCCTCGCGAAGTAGGATCAGCCCCGCGCGGCCGGCTCCCCTCCGACCCGCTCTCTGGCCTTTGCCGGAGGGCGGGTCTATAGTACCGGGCAGGAGCGTCGATCGATGCGGAAAACGAAACACCCCCCCGTCTTCTGGCTCTTTCTCACGCCCGTCATCCTGGCCTTTGCCCTCGTCATCGTCATCCCCTTCCTGCTCGGTGTGTACTATTCCTTCACGAACTGGTCGGCGACCGCCCGGCTGGGCGGCAGCCTCAAGGCGGTAGGCCTCAGGAACTTCGCCGGAATCCTGAAGGACCCCAGCTTCACCTACTCGTTCATCCTGACGGTCGTGTACACGGTGCTCAACATGATCGTCATCAACGTGGTCTCCTTCAGCCTTGCCATGCTCGTGACGCGAAAGCTCAAGGGACGCAACGTCTACCGCGCGGGCTTCTTCGTCCCCAACCTCATCGGCGGCCTGATCCTCGGGTACGTCTGGCAGTTCATTTTCAACAACGCCGTTCCGTCCTTGGGGACGATGATCGGCTTCGCATCCTGGGCTGACGCGGGGAATCTCCTGCTCGCAAAAAGCACCACGGCCACGATCGCCATGGTCCTCGTGGGAACCTGGCAGTACGCGGGCTACATCATGGTCATCTACGTGGCCGCGATCGAGAGCATCCCCCAGGAGCTCATCGAGGCGGCGCAGATCGACGGCGCCTCCCCCTTCCGCAGGCTGCGCGCGATCACGCTTCCGTTGACGCGGCAGGCATTCACGATCACCATCTTCCTGACGCTCGTGAACTCGTTCAAGCAGTTCGACGTCAACGTCTCCCTCACCGGCGGCGGCCCGTCGGCTATGTTCCTGGGCCAGCCGATCTACGGCACTCAGCTCCTTGCCATGAACATCTACAATCAGGGTTTCAAGTCGAACGACATGGCGGGCGGACAGGCCCGCGCCGTGGTCTTCTTCCTCGTCCTGGTGATCGTCTCCATCATCCAGGTCTCCGTCAACAAGAAGAGGGAGATCGAGCTGTGACAACGCGCCGCACGGCACGCCTGCTCGCCCCCGAGATCGTCGCCGTCGTCCTTTTCCTTCTCTTCCTCTTTCCCTTCCTCATCGTCGTCGTGAACTCGGCGAAGACGCCGTTCGAGATTACTCAGAATCCGCTCACCCTTCCCGCCGACTGGGGGAAGATCCTGCAGAACATGGTGACCATCTGGACCAGCGTCAACGTGCAGTACTCCTCCTCGTTCCTCAGTTCGGTCATCATCACCGTGGCGTCCCTCCTCCTCCTCAACGTCCTGTCTTCGCAGGCGGCCTGGGTCCTCGTACGGACCAAGACCAGGCTCTCAATGGGCATTTTCATCATCTTCGTCGCTGCGATGGTCATCCCCTTCCAGATCGTCATGTTCCCCCTGCTCACCTGGTTCCGCGAGATCACGGCTCTCACGGGAGTGAGGCTCCTGCGGTCTTTCACTGGGATCATCCTTGCGTACATCGGTTTCGGCATGTCCCAGTCGATCTTCCTCTTCCACGGCTTCATCAAGAGCATTCCGCTGGAGCTCGAGGAAGCCGCGCTCATCGACGGCTGCCGGCCCGTGCAGACCTTCTACCGGATCATCTTCCCCATCCTGAGGCCCATCCACGCCACCGTCCTCGTGCTGAACGGCATCTGGATCTGGAACGATTACCTGCTCCCGCTCCTCATCCTCGGGAAGGGCAACAAGGTGATGACCATCCCCCTGGCCGTCTCCAACTTCGCCGGGGCCTACGTGAAGCAGTGGGACCTCATTCTCACGGCCATCCTCATGGCGATGATCCCCATCGTCATCTTCTTCCTCGTTGCCCAGAAGTACATCATCAAGGGGATGGTAGCCGGCTCCATCAAGTGACGGGAGGCGGGGGACCCGGATGAGCGACGAGCGGCGAAGATGATCGGGGCTTGATCGGCATCCTCTTCCGTCTTGCAGGTCGCGCGCCGCGCTAGGTCGTGAGGCGTTCGATCAGTTTGAGCTGCAGCCGTGTGCTCTGCAGGGGCCGGCCGCGGTCGGAGATGCGGGACATCAGCATCTCGGCGGCGAGGCGGCCGGACTCGTCCAGGCGCTGGTCAATCGTGGTCAATCCCAGATAATCGGCGAGATCGGTGCCGTCGAAGCCGATGATCGACAAATCCTCCGGCACGCGCATCCCTCTGGCGTGCGCAGCGCGGAGAACGTCGGCGGCGTGGAGGTCCGAGTAGGCAAAAAGCGCGTCGGGAAGGGGCGAGCGGCTGAAAAGAGCCTCTACCTGCCGCACGACGCCTTTCCGGCTGTAAGGCTCGCGACTGACATATTCACCCGGCAGATCGAGGCCCGCCTCCTGGAGGCCCTGGCGGAACCCTTCCAGGCGGAGGTCGCTCAGGTGGATGATGTGCTCTGGAACGCCCACTTCGCCGACATACGCGCATCGTCGGCGGCCCTTCTCCGTAAAGTGGCGCGCCGCCATTCTCCCGCCTTCGAGGTTGTCGATCTCGATCGAACAGAACTGGGCATGCGCGAACTCCACGCACACGATTTCCAGCGAGTGCGTCTGCAGGTGACGCGTCTGGGCGTCGGAGAAAGGCATCGACATCACGATCAGGCCGTCCAGCCGACGCCACAGGGGAAGCACGTCGAGGTACTCGTCCAGCTGGACCCGGGAGCCGACCGTGTAGACGACAAACTCGAACTTCGTTGCCGAAAGGGCCGAGGCCACGCCGCGCATTCTCTGCACGAACGACGGCGAAGTGAAAAACGGGAGGAGGACGCCGATGCTCCCGACGTGCTTCCGCGCCAGGGCGCTGGCCTCCGCCTTGGGTACGAACTTGAGCTGTTCAACGGCGTGCATGACCCTTCGGCGGGTCTCTTCCTGAACCAGGTGCGGCGCATTGACGGCACGCGAAACGGTGGACACGCTGACGCCTGCCTTTCTGGCGACGTCGTAAATGGTGGGTGCGCGCGCGGGCATGACTGTTCTCCTACGTCAGAAAGGCTCACCCGGCGGCTTCTGTCAAGTCTCGAAGGCATGCCTCGTCCAGCACAATCTTTCCGGCGTCGAGGTTTTCCCGCAGGTGCTTCACTGTGCTCGCCGCCACAAGAGGAATAAGCGGCCGCCCAT
Source organism: uncultured Spirochaetota bacterium (assembly GCA_963734545.1). Lineage (GTDB taxonomy): Bacteria > Spirochaetota > Spirochaetia > SZUA-6 > Fen-1364 > Fen-1364. Next base: position 189,540 of record CAVTHO010000008.1, read on the forward strand.
GCTATAATTCCGCCATGGGATTTGCCCTACAAAGTGCGCGGGCCGCCAGGACAAGGGCTCCGGCCCGGCTTGCTCTCGCCTTCGGTCTTTCCTGCTGCCTGGCCGCCTGCGGGGCCTGGAAGGGCCCGTCTCCCGCGACCAGCCTGCCCCGGAAGATCCAGGTCATGGCGTCAGACGGCTGGATCTACGACGTCATGGGAGAAAACGCGAAGCTGTTCGAGAAGGAGACCGGCATCAAGGTCTCCTTCACGATCTACGCGCCGCACGTGTACTTCCGGGCGCTCCAGACGATGCTCGCCTCCGGGGAAGCCGCCGACATCTTTCTCATGCAGTCCACGCGGTGGTACCTCGGGCAGCGAGATCGACCCGGAAAAGTCGTGCATCGACCTGACGGCGGAGGAATGGACGAAACGCCTGAAGCCGGAATGGCTTCCCGCCGTCTCGTACAAGGGCCGCGTCTACGGCCTGATCGTCTGGGACGATACCCTGGGATGGGTCTACACCTACAACGACAAGATCTTCCGGCGGCTGGGCCTCTCCGCGCCGCGGACGTACGAGGAGTTCGTGGCGGTCTGCGAGCGGATCAAGCAGGCCGGCATCGTGCCCATCTACGAGCCCGGGGCCAGCCGCTGGCACACGTCCCTCACGTTCTTCGAGATGGGCTCCACGTTCGAGCAGCGCGACCCCGGCCTCTATGAGCGGCTCAACACGAACCGGCTGAAGTTCGCCGACTACGAGCCGTTCCGCCGGGCGCTCGGACCAGATCCTGTCCGCGGCCAACCGCGGGTTCTTCGGCAGCGACTTCATGGCCAACACGATCGAGGGATCGAAGACGGCGCTGATCTCGGGGGCCGCGGCGATGACGCTGAACAAGATCGGGTTCGCCCGAAGCGTGCTGAAGACCAACCCCGATTCCGGCGCGCAGAACTGGGGGATGTTCCCCATCCCCTGGCTGGACAACCGCACGGTGAGCATCGAGCGCTCCGCCCCCACCTGGTTCGGCAACGCGAAAAGCCGGGACCGCGCGGCGGTGCTCGAGTTCTTCCGATTCCTGACCCGGGAAGACAACCTCTACCGCTACGCCGCCGGCCAGCCCGAGGGCACCAGCCTGTCCTTCCCCACCCGGCCCGTTCCCCTGCTGCCCAACGAGCAGTCGTTCCTCGGCTCCGCGCGGCTCGGGGGAGAGCCGTTCCAGGGCGGGGTCAAGTACATCATGGCGCAGTGGATGGAGATCGAGGCCGACTTCGAGTCCATGCTGGTCGGCGCACTGAGCCCGCGAGCGGTTTCTCTCCGGCGTGGACACGCGGCGGGCCAACATCGCCACGGCCGCCCGGGACCCCGCGTGGCCGCGGCCTACGGCCGAGCCATCGAGTCCCTGAACGCGGAGGGGTTCTTGCCCGTCTCCTTCTTGAACAACCGGGAGAAGTACAGCGCATCCTCGTAGCCCACCGCGGCGGCGACCTGTTTGATCTCCATCTGCGGATGTCCCACGAGCAGGCGCTTGGCCTTCTCGATGCGGAGACGGATCAGGTCCTGCGTGGGGGTGCCTCCCTTGATCCGGCGGTACAGCCGCAGGAGGTAGGCGGCCTTGCAGCCGAACGACGGCGGCCAGGCGCTCGAGGGAGTACGGCTGGCGGTAGTTCTCCTTGAGATACAGCTCGACGGCGTTCGCCAGTTCCTCCTCCCGGGATCCGATCCGGTCCAGCCCGAACTCGGCGTCGATCGGCTCCGGCGCAGTGCTTCCAGTCGGATGCGGATCCGGCGCAGCGTTTCCCGAAAGGCCTGCACGTCGATGGGCTTCAGCAAGTACTCGTCCACGCCCAGCTCGATCGCCCGCTTGGCGTACTCGAACTCGCTGTAGCCGGAGACGATGAGGATCCGCAGGTCGGGGTTCGTGCGGCGCAGGCGCTGGATCAGCTCCAGCCCCCCGAGCACCGGCATCTTGATGTCGGTGATCAGCAGGTCGGGCAGGTGGCGCTCCGCCAGCTCCACGGCCTCTTCGCCGTCCGCCGCCGTGCCCGACGCATTCCAGCGCCGGGTCCAGCTCCGTGGTCTTGCGCGCCAGGTACTCCCTCATTCGTTCCTCGTCCTCGGCGACGACGAAGGTGAGCTTCCTCTCAGCCATGGAGCCCGGCCCCCATCGCGATGCGCGCGCCGCCGTCGGGACGGTTGGTGATCTCGAATGCCGCCTCGTCCCCGAAGGCGAGCCGCAATCTTTCGCAGGAATTGACGATTCCCATTCCCGAGATCGACATCGGGGACAGGCCGCTCCCGCCTGCCGGCGGGCGGCAAGCCGCTCGGAGATGCGGGCCAGGGTTTCCGCCGCGAACCCGGGCCCGTTGTCGAGGATCTCCATGGCACCACCGTCCGTCCACGCAGTTCCCGCGAATCTCGATGCGCCAGGGAGGACGCGCGGTGGTTCCGTACTTGAAGCAGTTCTCGATGAACGGCTGGAGAATCAGGCGGGGAACGACGACCTGCCTCATCTCGGGACGGACGTCGATCACGTACTCGAGGCTGTCGCCGAATCTCGCCCTCATGCCGGCGAGGTAGCTCTCCGCGTACTCGATCTCCGTTCCCAGCGTCGCCGTCGTTGCCTCCGTGGAAGAGACGTAGCGGAGCATCCGGGCGAGATTCAGGATCAGCTCCTGGATGGCCGCCGGGGACCCTTCCTCCGCCATGATGCCGATGGTCTGCAGCATGTTGTGGATGAAGTGCGGGTTCAGCTGCGACTGCAGCGCCACGAGCTGGGCCTCCTTCTCGTGCGCGCGCAGCGACACGGCCTCCTGGATGGATTCGTTGAGCTTCAGCCGCATGTCCCGGAAGGCCAGGCGCAGCTCGTCGATCTCCCCAAGGTCGGTCTTGTGGGTCCCGGCGCCGATCTCGTCGAGGTTTCCCAGGTCCAGCGCCTCGATCTCGGCGTGCAGCGCCTTGAGCGGGCACCGTCACGCGGCGGGCGATGAAGTAGGAGGCCGCCAGGGAGCAGGTGATGGCGATCAGGGCCAGGAGCGCGATCCGCACCGCGTACTGAAGGACGCTCGCCGTCAGGCCGCCGGTAGGCTCGCCGATCAGGAGGGTCCAGCCCGTGTCCCTCGAGGTGGCGATCGCAAAGATCTGCGGCTCGCGCTTCCCCGGGAGGACGCCGGTCACGATCGGGCGCGCGCGCCGCCTGGTCGGCCAGCCGGCGGAAGAGGGCGGGATCGGCGGGGGAGCCGTCATAGGGGTAGAGCTGGTTCCAGGCGCCGTCGAAGAGAAAGAACGAGCCGGAAGTGCCGTTCAGCAGATCGAGCTCGCTGAACAGCGCGTCGCAGTACTGCTCGACCTCGACGATCCCCTGCGTGGACAGGAGCGCGTCCTGGAACGTCCTCACCAGGGACACGTAGCGCTTGTCCTTGACGATGATCGACGTCTGCTCCAGGAGCGGATCCATGTGCGGGGGAAGGATCACGCGGTCTCCGCCCGCCCCCATGACCGCCGCGTACCACGGTTCGCGTCTTCACGTCCCGCTCGATGAGGCGGCTGTAGTAGCCGGCGCCGATCATCTCGCCCCGAAGATCGAAGACGTTGGCCTGCGGCGCGGAGCGGTTGGGGCCGAGAATCGTCTCGCTGATCTCGATCAGCGCCTCCGTGTTCTCCAGCCTGGCGATTCTCTGCTCGGCCGAGGCCGGGGCTGCGCGGAAGGGCAAGGTGGCGCGCGTACAGGCCCTGGAAGACCCGGGAATAGATGATCGTCAGGCTCAGCCGGTTCATCTCGGCCACCTGGGCATCCAGGTTCGTCATGACGGAGCGCGACAGCGTGTTCAGCGCTTCGGCAAAGCGGTCCCGCGCCACGCCGGAGGCGTAGTCGTACACCACCAGGGAGAAGGCCGACGAGCACGCACACCAGGAGCAGCGAGACGGCGAGAAAGACCGATCCCTGGACCGTTCGACGGCGCGACACGGGGGCATGATACCACGGAATTTATTCCATGTTCCCGCGCAATCCAGTCCATTTACGGCCCCCGAGGCCGCCCTGATACTGCCAGTGAACTCATACGCTCGAAGGAGGCACTCATGATCAAACGATCGATTCTCTGTCTCGTTCTGGCGGCCGCTTGCGCGGCCCTCGGCTTCGCTGCGCCAGCGAGGCGGCCTCGGGGCCGGTGACGCTCACCGTCTGGGACTTCAAGTACAGCGAGGTCGAACCGGGCGGCGCGCAGGCGCCCATGAAGCAGATCGACGCGCTGTTCCAGCAGAAGAACCCCGGCGTCACGATCAACCACGTGGCGCAGCCCGCTGGAGCCCCAGTACTACCAGATCATCCAGGCAGCGGCCACCGCGAACCAGGGACCGGACGTGGCCATGTTCCACCCCGGCGCCCGCGAGTACGGGTTTGGCGACATCCTCGTCGACCTGACCCCGTACATCCAGGACGTGAAGAACCAGTTCACGGCCGCGAGCATCGCGATGGTCTCCATGGACGGCAAGGTCGGCGCGCCGATCAAGCTCCTGCCCCTGACCATGCAGGGCTTCGGCATCTACTACAACAAGGCCTACTTCAAGAAGGCCGGCCTGGATCCCGAGCAGGCCCCCAAGACCGCGGCGCAGTTCCTGGCCGCCTGTGAGAAGCTGAAGGCGGCCGGGATCGTTCCCATCACCGTCGGCCAGACCTACACGATCGACTTCCTCCTTCGCTGCCTCGTGGCAAACGCCTACGGACCGAACGTCGCCGGCCTCAAGGATGGCTCCGCAGAAGTACACGGACCCCCTGTTCAAGGAGAGCGTGGAGTTCGTCAAGACGCTCGTGGACAAGGGGTACCTGGAGAAGGACGGCTTCTCCCGGCCGTATTTCATGGACGGGATCGACAAGTTCGCCGCCGGGAACGGCGGAATGTTCGTCGGGCTCCTGTCGGACGTCGGCAACTGGAAGAGCGTTCTCCGACAAGCTGGGCGCCAACAACATCGGCTACTTCCCCACCATCAACTTCCCCGACAGCAAGTACAAGGACCAGCAGGTGGCCCAGGGCGCGGGGATCGGCTACGGCGTCATGACGTGGTCGAAGAACCAGAAGCTGGCCGCCGCGTACGTCAAGTTCGCCACCACCGGAGAGGGAGCGGGCATCTACGCCAGCACGACCGGCGCCCTGTCCCCCAACACGGCGGTGAGCGGCTCCGACGCGGCCTACCCGGCGCTCAAGATCATCCAGCAGTACCTCAAGGGCGGCCTGGCCCTGGACTACCTCCCGATGTTCTACAACGGGTACGAGGATGACTACGAACCGGCTCTGAACGACCGGCTGTTCGTGACGGGCGAGCTCACCATGGACCAGTACATCGCCGAGTACCAGAAGCTCATCACGAAATAGCACTCCACGTCGGAGGGACGGGGCGCGAGCCCCGTCCTTTCTATTCTTTCCCACGGAGCATCTGCCATGCGTCATCGAAGGCTCGAACAGAGACGGAATCGCCCCCTACCTCTTCCTGTCGCCGCTGCTGGTGCTCCTTGCCGCGTTCATCCTCTATCCCGTCGTCATGAACCTGGTCGCGAGCTTCACGGAGTGGAAGGGATATGGACCCATGAAATGGATCGGCCTGTCCAACTACCGCGTCCATGCTCAGCCGACCAGGCGTTCTGGACGTCCATCCGGAACACCGCCATCCTCGTCTGCTACATCCCGCTCAGCGTGGCGATCACGGTGTTCGTCTCCGCGCTCCTGCGCGAAGGGCTGCGAGGTTGGCAGGTCTACCGTGCCATCCTCTACATCCCGAACCTCCTGGGACTGGTCATCATCGGCGTGGTCTTCTCGATCTATCTCCGCGACGACGGTCCGCTGAACCTCGCGCTCAAGTGGGCCGGCGGCTCGACCGTGCGATTCATGACCTCCCCGTGGCTGGCCCTCAACTCCATTGCCATCATCAAGGTCGTCTGGGTCCACCTCGGCTTCGGCCTCATCTACTTCCTGGCCGCCATGAACGGCATCGAGCCAGGGAGTCTACGAGGCGGCGATCATCGACGGCGCGGGCTTCTTCCAGACGTTCTGGCGCGTCACCGTGCCGAGCATCCGCTTTGCCATCGAGTTCTGGGTGGTGTTCAACTTCATCGAGGTGTTCGCCCGCATGTTCAGCCTCATCTACACCCTCACCCAGGGCGGACCCGGATATGCCACGTTCACCCTGGAGTACGGGATCTTCGTCCAGGGATTCGCGAAGTTCCGCGTCGGGTACTCCAGCGCGTGGTCCACGGTCCTGTTCCTCTTCTGCGCCGTCATTTCCGTCGCGCAGATCCGCCTGATGCGGCGGAGGAGCGCATGAGAAAGGCCTCTTCCATCGGCGCCGGGTGGCGCGTGCTCGTCCAGGTCTTCCTGATCGCGCTGGTCGTCGCCTCGCTCCTCCCGCTGTACAACGTGATTGCCGCCAGCTTCAAGTCCGCGGACGAGTTCGTGATGAACCCCTTCTTTCCGCCGCAAGTCGCCCACTACGGACAACTACGTCTACGCCGCCGTCAGCGCGCGGCTGCTGCGCTTCGCGGTCAACAGCCTCATCCTCGTGCCGCTGGGTCTGCTGCTGTACCTGGCGGTATGCATCTCGGCGGGCTACGCGTTCGGCAAGATGCGATTCCGCCTCAGGCTGCCCCTGTTCCTCCTCGTGCTCTTTCTCACGATCTTCCCGCAGCTCCTCCTGGCGACCCAGGTGTTCAAGCTGATCTCCCTGCTGCACCTGACCAATACCGCGTCCGGCGTCATCCTCACGTGGGTGGCCTACTTCGCGCCGTTCGGCACCTACATCATGACCACGTATTTCGCCGACATGCCCTACGAGCTGGTGGAGGCCGCGCGCATGGATGGCGCCTCCCCGCTGCGGATCCTCGTGCAGGTGATGACACCCCTGGCCGCGCCGATGATCGCAACCGTCGCCATCATCGGGTTCCAGTCCATGTGGAACGAGCTGCCGTTTTCCCTGCTGATCCTGCAGGACCAGGGCTCGCGGACGCTCACGCTCGGCATCGCCATGATGAGGGGGGAGTACGGCCTTCGGCGTGCCGATCCTGAGCGCGGCCGTTGTCATCGCCATGGCGGTGCCCCTGGTCATCTTTCTCATCTTCCAGCGCCGCATCACGCTCGGAGCCACGGCCGGCGCCATCAAGGGGTGATACCGATGACACCAGCACAACCGATTCCGCGAGGACATGCTCGACCTGGAGGACCCAGCCGCCGCCGGGGACGTCGTCTACATCGCCGCCCCGGCCACTTCTGCGCGGGCGGAAGGCGATGTCGCGGTGCTCACTCTGCCCCTGATCGCCCGAAAGCCTTCTTCGTTCGAAGCCGACCCGGCCGTGGCCCCCATGGTCGCGGATCTTCGCCTGCAGTCATTCGGCGGATGCATGGTGAGGGCGTGCGTGGAGTTTCAGCATTCCGGGGACGGCTGCGCCGCTGGAGGACCTGGATTCCAGCCCGATGATCGAGCGTGACGACACCCTTCAGACCGAGCCGCTCGTCGTCCTGCGGGGAGTCGAGGCCGGGGAATATGTCGTCAAGGACGCGTCCGGCAGGGTGGTGCTGCGGACGCTTCCACCCCGCCTCCCGTCGCACCCCTGGAGCCGGCAGCTGCCGGATCCGGATCCCGTCTTCGACGCGGTCGTCTGCCCAGACGGCGCGGCAGAAGTTCCGTTCATGGCCCACGACACGTTTTTCCCCGCACACCGCGAGTCCATTGGCCTCGGCTGCGTGTCTGCGCGGCGGCACGCACGCGTCTTTCTCTGTTCTCCCTGCACGCCCGCCCGGGAGAGCGCTTCCTGGGGACCGGCGAGCGATTCTCCCGCTTCGGCCTCGCCGGTTCGACGGTCGTGCTGGAAAACACCGACGCCCTGGGGGTGTCCTCACGGCGGGCGTACAAGAACGTTCCGTTCTACGTGTCCAGCGCCGGCTACGGTCTGTTCGTCCACACCTCGTACCGAACGCGGCTGTCATTTGCCGACATCTCCTCCCGGGCCGTCCAGGGCGCCGTGGAGTCGTCTACCCTGGACCTGTTCTTCATCGGCGGAGGCTCGGTGCCGTCGATCGTGCGAAACTACCGGCGCCTGACCGGCGTTCCGCGCCCGCCCCCGCTGTGGAGCTACGGCACGTGGATGGCGCGCATGACGTACTTCTCGGCGAAGGAAGCGCTCGAGGTGGCGGAGGGAATGCGCACGGGCGGCTTCCCGTGCGACGTGATCCATCTCGACACCGGGTGGTTCAGGACCGACTGGAGGTGCGAGTGGGAGTTCAGCCCGGAGCGGTTTCCGGACCCCGAGGGGTTCTTCCGTGAAATGAAGAGTCTCGGGTTTCGGGTCAGTCTCTGGCAGTTGCCGCTGGTGACGGAAGGAACCAGCCTGTACGCCCTGGCTCGCGAGAACAGGTACATCGCGCCGGGAACCATGCCTCCGCTCGAATCGAAGTTCGACGACGCCCGAGGCTGCACCATCGACTTCACCAACCCTCGAGGCGGTGGAGTGGTACAAGGGCCTGCTGCGGAGGCTGTTGAGGATGGGAGCCGCGGCGATCAAGACGGACTTCGGAGAGATCGATCGACATGCAGGCCTCCTACCACGGCATGAGCGCCGCGCGGCTTCGCAACATCTACTGCCTGCTCTATCACCGGGCCGCGTTCGAGGTGACGCGGGAGGTCTACCCGGACGGCATCATCTGGGCCCGGTCGGGATGGGCGGGAAGCCAGCGCTACCCGGTCCACTGGGGCGGGGACGCGGCCTGCACGTGGGACGGGCTGGCCGCTACGATCCGCGGGGGACTTCAGATCGGGCTGTCCGGTTTCGCGTTCTGGAGCCACGACGTTCCGGGATTCCACTCCCTTCCCAGCTTCATGAACGACCGTCCCTCCGACGAGTTGTTCGTCCGCTGGACCCAGGTCGGCGTGTTCACCTCCCACCTCCGCTTCCACGGGTCTTCCGCCCGCGAGCCCTGGGAGTACCCTTCCGTGGCCGGGTCGGTGCGGGAATGGCTCAAGCTGCGCTACGCGCTGATTCCCTACTTCCTGCGGGAAGCCGAACGGGCGATTTCCAGCGGTCTGCCGATCTTTCGCTCGCTGGTCTTTCATCATGAAGAGGATCCGGTCGCCTGGACGATCGAGGACGAGTTCTATTGCGGCGGGACGTTCCTGGTTGCTCCGATCCTCAGTGCCACGGGGGCAAGAAGCGTGTACCTGCCCGCCGGCGAATGGATCGACTTCTGGACCGGGGAGCGGATCCGGGGTCCGGTCGCCCTGGGCCGCGTGGAGCAGCCCCTCTCACGCGTGCCGCTCTATGTCCGCAGCGACGCCGTCATCCCGTTCTATCCCGAGCCGGTTGCCTGCACGGATGAAATGGACCTCTCGCGGAACGCCGAGCTTGTCTTCGATGACAGTTACCGCGGCTTCCGCTCGTCACCCCTTGGGAGGGGCATCGAGCTGTGAACCGGCTCCACCCGGGGAGGCCTGCGTGGGCCGGAGTGTGTTCTCCAGGCGCTGTCCCTGCGCGCCGATCAGAGACATGGCGATGGGCTCATCCACGACCAGCATGGTCACGAACCCGCCGCGCAGGGCCGCGAGGACTGCCGCCGTCTTCTCCCCGCCGGCGGCCGCTCCCAGCCGCACGGGGATCCGTCCAAGCGTGGCGCGATCAATGCCGACCAGACGGTCGTTGACATCGCACGGCAGGACGGCCCCGTCCGCTCCGATGTGAAGACCGCAGACGGTTCCGACGGCTCCCGCGGAGAGGAGCGCCTCCGAGTCCTCCGGGCGGAGGAAGCCCGCCCGCACGAGCGAGCTGACGGCGGGCAGGTTCGACCCGATTCCGAACAGGGCCAGGTGCACGGTCGCCGCGTCGGCAAGCACGTGCGCCACGCCCGGCTCCCTCACGAGCATCTCCTTGAGCGCGACATCGCGCACCACGAGCGGCGCCTGCACGATGCGGTAGCCCCCGGCGAGCTTCTCCGCGAGCTTCTGGGCGAGCCCGAACCCGTCGATGGCCGGGTCCCCCGAGCCAAGACCGCCATGCAGCTGCAGGATTTCCACGTCGCGGAGCGCCTGGGGCTCCACGTGCCGCACCAGCTCGTACAGGGTGGTCCCCCAGCTTATGCCGATGCGGACCCCGTCATGCAGGAGGGGGCGAAGGCGTCGCGCGGCGGCCATCCCCACGTGGGACTTCGCCTGTGCCGGGTCCGCGCTGGCGGGGACCACGACCGCGTCCGCGAGCCCGAAGCGCTCGCGAAGGGCGGCGGCGAGCCGCGAGGCGTGCGAGGTGTCGTCATTGACGCGGATCTCCACGATGCCCTGCTCCCGGCAGAGCTTCAGCATGGCGGAGACCGACGAGCGCGCGACGTTCAGCTTCTCGGCGATCTCCTGTTGAGACAGGTCCTGCTCGTAGTACATGCGCGCAACGGCGATCAGCGTCTCGCGCCGCGTCGATACCCTTTCCCGTTCCATGCGGCCTCCTCGCCGGACTCCGGCTCAGGCCAGAATCGCCCAGCAGTTCTCCAGGAGCGTCCGAACCCTGCCGAGGAACGCCGCGGCAGGCGCGCCGTCGATGTGCCTGTGGTCATGCGTGAGACACAGGCTCATGAGGCGGCGGGGCTCGATGTCCCCCGAGGGGCCCCGGCGCAGCACCTCCTCGATGGCGCCCACACCGAGGATGGCGCTTTCCGGAACGTTGATCAACGGCGTGAACTCCGTGATCCCGTACATGCCGAGGTTGGTGATGGTGAACGTCCCGCCGCTGCACTCCTCGGCCGCGAGGGTCCCCCGGCGCGCCTGGTCGGCCAGGTCCCGGAGGCGAGCCGACACCTCGCGGACGGTCAGCGTATCCGCGGCGCGGATCACCGGCACGATGAGGCCGCTTTCCAGGGCCACGGCGACGCCGATGGCTACATCGGCCTGCAGGATGATCCGGTCGCCCTGGATGGTCGAGTTCAGAACAGGGTGCTCCCGGAGAGCAAGCGCTGATGCCCGCACGATGAAATCAGTGAAGGAGACACGGGGGCGGTTGCCGGCGTTTATCCTCTCGCGGAGGTCCACAAGCTCGGTGACATCCGCGCGAGTGACCAATGTGACGGCGGGCACCGTCTGGTGGCTTCGCAGCATCTTGTCCGCGATCAGCTTCCGTATCCCCGTCATGGGCGTTCCGGTTCCGGGGAGAACCTCCGGCCGGGCCTGGGCCGTCCAGGCCGCCACGTCGCGCGCATGCACGGCGCCGCCCGGCCCCGTTCCCTTCAACGCGGAGAGGGAGACGCCAGCTTCCGCAGCGAGGCGACGCGCTGCGGGCGTGGCCGGCGCCCTGCCCGGCGCAACCGTGGGTGCCGGTGCAGCCTGCTGTGCGGGAGCAGCGACCGGCGCGCACCGGGGCGCCGGCGTGGGGCTGCGCGGGCGTGGCAGACCGGGGCCGCGGCCTCAACGGTCTCCCCGGGCGCGCCGATCCACGCGATGGTGTCCGTGACCTTCACGACGGCGCCGTCGCCGTGCACGATGGCCAGGAGCGTGCCCTCGTCCTCCGCCTCCAGGTCCATGGTGACCTTGTCGGTTTCAATGACGGCGATGGGCTCGCCCCGGGTGACCGTGTCCCCCGGCTTCTTGAGCCACCGCACGATCGTGCCTTCCTCCATTGCCATGCCCGTCTTGGGCATGATCACGCTGCGTGCCATGGCCGGGGCCCTACCTCATCAACGCGCGCGCCGCGGCGGCGATTGTCTCGTGCGTCGGGACCACTGCAGCTTCCAGGGTCTTGTTGTACGGGATGGGAACGTCCCGCCCGCCCAGACGGCGGACCGGCGCATCGAGGTGGAAGAAGGCCTCGCTGTCGCAGATAGCCGCGGCGATCTCTCCGCCGAAGCCGGCGAACTGGCACGCCTCGTGAACGATGAGCACGCGGCCCGTCTTCCTGGCGGAGGCGATGATGGCCGCCGTGTCCAGCGGCCGCAGCGAGCGCAGGTCGATGACCTCCGCGTCCACTCCCTCGCCGGCCAGGGTGCCGGCCGCCTCGAGGCAGCGCTGAACCATGCGGCCATAGGTGATGACGGTGAGGTCCTTTCCCGGGCGCTTCACGTCCGCCACGCCCAGCGGCACGAGGTGCTCCCCGTCGGGAACTTCGCCCTTCGTGCGGTAGAGGAGCTTCTGCTCCAGGAAGACCACCGGGTTGTCATCCCGTATGGACGACTTGAGAAGCCCCTTGGCATCCGCCGGCGTGGAGGGCGCCACCACCTTGAGGCCGGGGACGTTCAGAATCCAGGACTCGACGCTCTGCGAGTGCTGCGCCGCCGCACCGGTGCCGGAGCCTTCGGGCGCGCGCAGCACCAGGGGCACCGATGCCTGTCCGCCGAACTGGTAGCGGGCCTTGGCCGCCTGGTTGACGAGCTGGTCCATGGCGATAGTGATGAAGTCGAGAACATGATCTCCACGATGGGCCGCATGCCCGTCATGGCAGCCCCCACCGCGGCGCCCGTGATGGCGGCCTCGGAGATCGGCGTGTCGCGCACGCGCTCGGGACCGAACTCCTCGATCATCCCGCGCGTCACGCCGAAGGCGCCCGCCGTAGGGTCCGATGTCCTCGCCCAGGAGGAAGACGTGCTCGTCGCGACGCATCTCCTCCGACATCGCGTCTTTTATCGCCTGGGCGTAGGTGATTTCAGGCATAGACGTCTTCCTCCACCGTGTCCACCGACGGTTCAGGGCTGGCCTCGGCGAAGGCGACCGCCTCTTCCACCGTCCGCGCTGCCGCCGCGTCCATGGCCGCGATCTGCTCCGCGCTGAGCCCCATTCTCCCGAAGGACACGGGCCATCCGCGGGATGGGGTCCTTCTTCTTCCAGGACTCGACCTCTTCTTTCGCGCGGTACAGGCCCGCATCGCTCTTGGAGTGGCCCATGATGCGGTAGGTGTTCAGGACGAGGAGCAGGGGACCGTTCCGGCGCACCGCGGCCCGCGCTTCCCGGGTCGCCGTCGTAAACCGCCACCGCGTCGTTTCCGTCCACGGAGCGGCCCGGCATGCCATAGGAGGCGGCCCGCATCGAAATGTCCTCTATGTTCATGCTCCTGCTGACATGCATCGACATCCCGTACTGGTTGTTGATGCAGACGAAGAGCACCGGAAGCTTCCATATCGAGGCGAGGTTGAGCGACTCGTGGAACGTTCCCTCGTTGGCCGCGCCGTCCCCGAAGAAGCAGACGACGATCCGATCGATCTTCTGCATCACGGTGCTGAGGGCCGCTCCCACCGCAATCGGGATCCCGCCGCCCACGATGCCGTTGGCCCCGAGGTTTCCGGCCGTGATCTCGGCGATGTGCATGCACCCGCCTTTGCCCTTGCACACGCCGGTGGCCTTGCCGAGGAACTCGGCCATCATCGTTTTCACGTTCATGCCCTTGGCGATGCTCTGCCCGTGCCCGCGGTGCGTTGCATAGATGAGATCCTGCGGCTCGATTGCCGCGCAGACACCGGCCGCGGTGGCCTCCTCGCCTACGCAGAAATGGGCGGTGCCGTGCACCTTTCCGAGGCTGAACAACTTCATGGCTGTTTCCTCGAATACCCTGGTGGTGGCCATGTTGGCGTACATGAGCTTGAGCTTGTCGAGCGGAACCTTTGCCCGTTGTATTGACATATGATACTTTTTTACGATTTTTTGTCATTTGTCAACAACAGGTCGATCGTGTGGAACAGCTTCTGCCGCTCTTTCAGCACTTGGCACCACCCCTAATCTCATGATCAGTATGAAAATAAGAATTAACTTGACAAGTAGTCCAGAATATGGGAGAATCCGCCATAGTGGTTTGTTATTTAGAACAAAACTATTTTTTGTTGCATAACCATTTTGTTGAAAATCGGCAGTTTGAGCCGATTCAAATTTAATTGAGGAGGAAGAAGATGAAGAAGCTAATGCTGGCTGTGTTAGCGGTTGCTCTGGTGTTACCGCTAGGTTACGCCGCGCCAAAAAAGGTAGGGCATGTCGTCTATACCATGGAACATCAGTTCCACCAGTCAATTGCTCGGGAACTTCAAAGCTATGGACCGAAAATGTACGGGGTCAAGGTAATCATTCTTGACGGCGGGGGCAAAGGAGAAAAAATGCTTGCCGCCGTTGAAAATCTCATTGCGCAAAAGGTTGACGCTATTTCGATTCACAGCCCCGAAACGGCTTTGACTGCAAAGGCTATCGAACTTGCGCATGCCAAAAAGATCCCTATTGTAACCACTTTGATTTACCCTGACTCAAAGAATGCACCTCATGTTCAGCCGATGGAAACGCCGGCATCCTATGCCGAAGGCAAGATAGCTGCTCAGCAGTGGCTAAAAGCTTTCCCGGATAAGCCCTGCAAAGTCGCTATTCTTAATTTCGGTGCATGGGAACAGGGAGAGGTTTTGAGATTCGGGCCTTTCTTTGAAGGCGTCAAGGCAGTCGATCCGAATGCGGAACTTGTTACTGTTCTTAACGGTCAGGGTTCTACCGAAGTATCAATGAAAGTGACCCTCGATATTCTCCAGGCTCATCCGGAAGTAAATATCTTCTTCGGCGGAAATGATGAAATGGCTCTTGGAGCTCTTGCGGCCTGCGAACAGAAGGGCAGAGGAAAAATGGACAATGGAACACCTCTGACTGAAATCATAGCAGGTGTTGACGGAAACTCCTCCGCGCTGATCAAGATATATGATCCGGACTGTTCATTCAAGATTTCTCAGGGTGCCGTACGCGATGTCGCTCGTGCTGAAATGGATTGTATGATGGGAATGATTGAAGGCAAAATCGATATGTACAAATTCCAGATTATTCAGGCCTTCGTCAAAGAAATTGACTACTGGCAGACTTCTATCGAAGATGCCCAGGTATTCCTGATGGATAATTATGGCTATAAAGGGAAACTTGCAGCCGATGTAGCCAGGGGCAAAAAGAAATAACCCATAGGGCAAGAAAGAACTAGTCTAGGGAAAGGAAAGAGAAAGGATAAATGAAATACTTTATCCTTTCTCTTGTTTTGTTGTAGTGCCCCCCGAAATCAAGCCACCGGGGATAGTACTTGAGTACAGTGCTCCCCTGACCGTGCGGCCTGCCACGACTACCGCCTGACGCAGGAGTTCATCACTCCGTACACGCCCGAGCAGAATGGCATCTGAATACAAGGCTCACCTATCGGAGTCTGTGGCTTGAAACATGGGAGGCTCGGAACTTTACACCAACTATGGAAATCATTTGACAAATAGTCCTAAATATGGGATAATCTGTCTCAACAGTTTGTTATTTAGAACAAAACTTATATTTGTTGCAAGATTCGGAGGAGCGAGGCATGAAGGCATTCGATTTCAGCGTACCTACTAGGGTCTTCTTCGGAAATGGCGAGCTCAGGCGGCTCCAGGAGATTGCACCGACCACCGGCAAGAGAGCGATGCTACTTGCTGCCAAGCACACCATGAAGCAGACCGGTATCCTGGACAGGGCAGTAGAACTGCTCAAGAAGGGCGGCGTTGACGTCGTCGTCTCCGACAACGTTGATCCCAACCCCAAGGACGTGGACATCGACCGCCAAACCATGGTGTTCCTCACGAGCAAGTGCGACTTCGCAATAGGGCTCGGCGGGGGAAGCTCCATGGACTCCGCCAAGGCCGTGGCGTTCCTGGCTGCCCAGGGAGGCGGAACCATCCTGGACTACCTCGCCGGAGGACTCCACGCCACGTTGGAGGGAACGAAGCCGGCGTTCCCCATCATCTGCGTCACAACGACCGCGGGAACCGGCTCGGAGACGACCCCCTGGTGGGTGATCACGAACACGAAATGGCACGAGAAACCGGGAACGGGCAACGACAGCACCATGGCGCGCTACGCCATCGTGGATCCCGAGCTCATGGTCTCCGTTCCCCAGGAGGTCACGCGCAGCACGGGCATCGACGTGCTCTTCCACGCCATTGAGGCGTTCATCGCCAATGTCGCCACGCCATTCACGGATCTCCTTGCCCGGGAAGCCATCACGCTCGTGGTGAAGAACCTCGGCAATGTGCTGGAAAACGGGCAGGACCTGGAGGCACGCGGTCGCATGGCTTGGGCCAACAGCATCGCCGGTATCGCCATCGGAGAAGGCAAGTCTTCCACAGTGGCAATCCACGCCCTGGGGCACAGCATCGGCGGTCAGACCGACGCCCCGCACGGTCTGACCATGGCCGCGGTGGGACCGGCCTACATGGCAAAGACCTGGGACGCGGACATCGCCCGCTACGCCGAGGTCACCCGGCTGCTCGGGTATGCAAAGCCCGGGCTCTCGGACCAGGAGCTCGCCCGGAGGTCTCCAGAGGCGCTCGTCGCGGTACTGGAGAAGTTCGGCTGCCGCGTGCGTATGCGCGACCTGGGAGTCAAGGAGGAGATGCTCGGGGCCATGACCGATTCCGCCTTCAAGACAATGAGCGGCTGCCTGAACTGCAGTCTGAAGCCGCTCAGCCGGGCGGACGTCGTGCAGATGTACAAGGATTCCCTGTAGGGGAGGAGGCGACGTGGAGACCTGCCTGGCGGGCATCGACATCGGGACCTCGGGTGCAAAGGGCATGGTGTTCGACCTGCAGGGGAACGCGCTCGGGACCGGCTACCGCGAATACCCCTGCACCTACCCCCGGCCGGGCTGGGTCGAGCAGGACGCGGATCTCGTGGTGGAATCTACCATGCAGGCCATGTCGGAAGCCGTGCGGGCCAGCAACGTCCCCCCGGAGGCCATCGTGTCCCTGTCACTGTCCGCGCAGCGCTGCTGCGGGATCTTCCTGGACGCGAACGACCACCAGGTGCGCCCCATGATTTCCTGGCAGGACAACCGTACCACCGCGGAAGTGAAGGAAATCGCCGCCCGGATCGATGAGGCGGAGCTCTACCGGCTCACGGGATATCCCAACAGCACGACGTGGCTCCTGTCCAAGATGATGTGGGTCCGCAGAAACGAGCCGGAAGTCTGGAACAGGACGCGCCGGGTCGTGCAGATGCACGACTATTTCGTGCGGGCGCTCGGCGCGGACGACTACGTGGTGGACTGGAACGACGCGGGCTATTTCGGCTTTTTTGACTCCGCGGCGGGGTGCTGGAACGCACGCTTGCTGCACCTATTCGGCGTCGACGCCTCGCTGCTGCCGGTTCCGCGGCCGTCGGGAACGCCTGTGGCCCGGATCTCGTCGGCGGCTGCCTCGCGCATCGGCCTGCGGGCCGGAACACAGGTGAGCGTTGGCGCCGGGGACCAGAGCGCGGGCGCGGTCGGCGCCGGAATCGTTCGCGGGGGGCTGATTTCGGTTTCCATGGGGACGGCGGGGGCGGTGGCGGCGTTCCTGGACGCCCACATCCGCGACCCGGAGGGACGGATGATCGTCACGGCCCATCCGATCAAAGGGCATTGGCTCCTCGAGGGATACCAGGCGGCGGCGGCCAGCGTCTACCGCTGGTTCAAGGAGCGGTTCGGCGCGGAGGAAGCCCGCGATGCCGAGGCCGGTGGCCGCAGCTATTACGAATACATGAACGACCGTGTCTCCGCGGTACCCGCCGGATCCCGCGGACTGCTTGTACTCCCCTATTTCGCGGCTGCCGGAACGCCCCGGTACAATCCCCTGGCCCGGGGAACGATTGTGGGGCTCACGTTCTCGCACACCCGGTTCGACATCGCCCGGGCGTTCATGGAAGGCATCACGCTGGACATGAAGGACATGATAGGCGCCATGGCACGAGCTGGACTCCAGGTGACGGAAGCCCGCCTCCTGGGCGGTCCCACGAAGTCCCGCGTGTGGAACCAGATCCAGGCTGATGTGTACGGCGTGCCCGTGACAACGCTGAAGGTCACGGACGCCACCGTGCTGGGCGCCGCCATCCTGGGGGGCGTGGGCGCCGCGGTCTTCTCCTCCATCGAGGAAGGAGCGGACGCGATGGTCCGGCTCGACGAGCGCTTCGAGCCCATCCCGGAGAACGTGCAGACCTACGCGCGGCTCTATGACGCGTACTGCCGTTGCTACGAGGGCCTCGACCGAAGCGGCGTGTACGCCGCGCTGGCCGACTTGCAGAAGTAGACAACCGGCCTGTCAGGCCGGAGAGAGAATGAACAGGAGGAGAGAGATGGTGAAGAAGATCCTCATGGCAGCGCTGGTTCTCGGCGTCCTCGCCACCGGCATCGCGTAGAGGCGCCTCGCAAGTGTACACCTTTGCCGGTCAGGTGTCCGACTGCTGCAAAGATCCTCAAAAGCAATGCTTTGGATATACTTCATTGCCCCTCGGCCCGATTCCTGCCCGCCGTTGGTCATTTCTATTGTATAACAGGACGGTCTGTGATGCTTAAGATTTTAGGACGATTCGATCAGCAGAAAATAGTACTTGTCAGTGTGATACTTGTGATAACCCTGGCAATGTCAATCTTGTCAGCCAAGTTTTTCAACATTGACAATTTCGTCAACATACTGCTTCAGATCGCTCCGCTGATCATTGTCGCTTCGGCGGCCAATCTTCTCATGATCACAGGGAATTTTGATCTGTCGGTAGGAAGTGTATTCGCTTTCTGCGCGATTATGCACGCTTACATGACAAAGAACGTGCTGCCGATTGGATGGTCAATCCTGTTCTCCTGTGTCCTGGCTATTCTATGGGGAGCTTCAAACGGAATCATGGTTGGGATCCTGAACGTAAATCCCTTTATCGCCACAATGGGTTCCATGTACGCGGCGAGAGGTTTTGCCTATCTCATTGCCAGATGGGACGGCGGAGCGAACATATCGGCGGGGCTTCCGCCGGATTTCAGCGATTTCGGACGAACAAACGTTTTCGGCATTGTTCCAATCATTATCATTTTCATGATAGTCGTAGTTGCAGTTTTCATATTCATTGAGAAGAAGACCGTCCTTGGAAGATACAGTTATTCTATCGGGTGCAATAAAAGCGCTTCAAAGCTTTCCGGGATAAATGTTCCACGTGTTTTGATCATCATATACATGATTGTCGGCTTGCTCGCCGGATTGTGCGGTGTCATCCAGGTATCCCGCGTAGGATCGGCATATCCGAATATTGGCACCGGGATGGAATTTGATGTGCTTCTGGCAATATTCCTTGGCGGCACCAGTATGCTCGGTGGTGAAGGTTCTACATTTGGAATGATACTTGGAGCATTTATCGTTGGCCTGGTCGCGAACGGACTGAATCTGCTCAACGTACCGTATTTCTATCAGGAAGTAACAAAGGGAGCGCTTCTGATAATCGCCGTTCTTGCTGACCAGATGTTGAGAAGGCGGAAGCAACCGGGGGGTGCATGATGGAGAACGATGCCATATTGAGCATCAGGGGAATAGATAAGGAGTATCCAGGGGTTCATGCCCTGGATAATATTGATTTTGATATTTACAGGAACAGCATACATTGCATCATAGGCGAAAACGGTTCGGGAAAATCGACATTCATAAAGATACTGACGGGAGTCGTTGCGAAAACCAGAGGCACCATATTGTTCAACGGCAAGCCGTTTGATCCAAAAAATGTCAAAGACGCGAAAAGCCATGGCATTGTCGCCTTATACCAGGAACTGAATGTGGTGAATGATCTGACTGTCGAAGAGAATCTCACTCTTGGAAGGGAGAAGCATAGATTTGGCATGATCCAGAAGGATGACAGCCTTGATAGAATAGTTTCGATTCTCAAGGAACTCGATAAGACGATCAAGCTCAACATGACGGTAGGCGAGCTGAGCACCGCGCAAAAACAGATCATTGAAATTGTCAAGGCGGTTTCGATTGACTGCAAGGTACTGGTAATGGATGAGCCCACCGCTTCATTAAGCGAGGAAGAAACAAGCAAGATTTTTGAAGTGGTCAAGAAGCTGAAGGCCAGCGGGATGACCGTTATCTATATATCTCACAAGCTAAGCGAAGTATTTGAAATAGGCGATTTTGTTACCGTGTTCAGAGACGGAAAAATCATCGCAACCAAAACTATTCAAGAAATCAACAAGGAATGCAAAGGCGATATTCCGATGCTTGTCTGGAACTGGTCAAAATGATGCTTGGAAGGGTCGTCATAGAATCCTACATACCAAGCAAGACCGACTATTCAGAAAAGATCCTGGAGGTCAAGAACCTGAATACTGATTTGCTAAAGAATGTAAATTTCGATCTTTTCAAGGGAGAAATTCTGGGATTCTACGGATTGGTGGGAGCTGGGAAAACCGAAGTGGCGCGTGTTCTTTTTGGAATCGATGTCTACTCCGGGGAAATACGTGTGAAAGGAAAGATAGCAAGACTCAATAGAGTAGGGGATGCTTTGAAAAATGGCATTGCCATGATCCCCGAGGAAAGAAGAGAAGATGGGGTTTTTGGGAAACTTTCAATTAAAAACAACATTCCAATGATGAAAATCAAGTCGATTCTTAAGAATGGTATCATCAGCAGGCAAAAAGAAAACAGAATTGCGGATGACTACATCAAGATGCTTTCAATCGCAGCCAGAGACAGGGAGCAGAAAGTCGCGTTCTTGAGCGGAGGAAATCAGCAAAAGGTTGTCATATCCAAGTGTCTGAACAGGGAAAGCGATGTGCTTCTGATGGATGAACCGACCAGAGGTATAGATGTCGGAGCGAAACTTGAAATTCATAACATAGCAAGAAATCTTGCGAATCAGGGCAAGGGCGTTATCGTATTTTCATCGGAACTGCCGGAAGTTCTTCATTTATGCGACAGAATCGTATTTATGAATAGCGGGAGAGTTTCAACCATTATCAAGAACGGGAATAATATGAATAACGACGATATTATGAAAATTATCGCAGATGGAGAGCAGAAATATGAATAGGAAAATAGATTTTGCAAAAATATCTAGAAATCCAATATCGATTATTGTTACATTTTTCATAGTAATCAACATATTTTTTATCATGACGGCATATGATAGTTTTTTTCAAATCTGATAACTATTTCAATGTGCTAAAGCAAACAGCGATGATTATTATCGTCGCTTCAGCAGCGACAATTCTTATGATGACGGGGAATTTTGACCTGTCTACAGGAAGCGTAGCGGCTTTTGCAGGTTGTGTCTACGCCTTGCTGATCAAAAACGGGATGCAACTGATTCCGGCAGGAATCTATGCGGTTGTTGTTGGAATCGCCATCGGTATCATAAATGGAGCAATGGTTACGAAACTTAATTTCCCCCCTTTTATCGCTACGCTGTGTATGATGTACATTTCCAGGGGAATTGCTCTGATATTGGCGAATGGAGCAACTATACGCGACAATATGCCGCCGGAAATAGGCAATTTGGCAAGCAGAGACGTTTTTGGACTACCGATATTTGTTATCTTCATAATCATTGCGCTGATCATCTTTGTTTTTATTGAAAAAAGGACCCTTCTTGGAAAATATGCGCTCGCTATCGGCGGAAATAAAAACGCGGCCTTCTTTTCCGGAATTAATACGGGAGCGATTATTCTTTGCCATCTATATCATTATTGGAGGGCTTGCCGGGTTTGCGGGAGTCATGTACGCGTCAAGACTAAGCGCCGGTGATCCGAGAGGCATGGTTGGTTTTGAATTTGATGTAATTCTCGCAATCATTCTTGGGGGCACAGGCCTTTCAGGCGGTAAAGGTTCCGTTATCGGTACTTGTTTTGGCGCCTTGGTTGTCGCAACCTTGGGAAATGGTCTGGATATGTTGAACATATTGACATTCTGGCAGAGCATTCTGAAAGGCATCATTTTCGTTCTGGCCATAGTTTTCAATGAGAAGATTCTAAAGAATATCGGCAAGAAAACCTTAGTTACAGCGAAAGCGTAGAGGAAGGATTAGTCGGCCAGGTCAGGCAAAGAGAATTTGAATGTGGGGAATCAAGGTTGGGCAGGTGAGGCCTATTTGGAAGAGGATAGAAAAAATGGATTCTGGTTGCGACAACAGGGCTTGTCCGCTTCAGCAGGCTGCGGTAATTGCTGAGCTCGGAGAAGTTGCTCGAGGTCAGGCATGCCTGCCACCCTCCGATGCCGGGGACGTCCGAGTCGTGAGGCAGGCGCTCCCCGGCTGTTCGATAAGGCGGCCCGCGGGAATGCCGTGCTCATTTGAGTGAGTCGGTGGCTTGATTTCAGGGGTGCACTACATGGTACAGTAAGGGACTATCATATGGACAAGCCTTCGTCGTCAACGCACGCCGGCAATACCGCCTACATCATCCCCAATCTCGACCGTGCACTGCGCATCATGGAGCACCTGAGCACGCACCGGGAAGGCAGGTCGATCACGGAGATCGCCACGCAACTCTCTCTGCCGAAGAACAGCGTCTTCCGGATCGTGCGGACGCTGGCGGCAAGCGGGTACCTCGACGAGCACGACAAGTCCTGGCGCCTCAGCCCCAAGATCCTCTCCCTCGGCTACACCGCCGTGCAGAGCACGAACCTCATCAGCGCGTGCATGGACGAGATGCGCATGCTGCGGGACGAGATCAATGAGACCATCTTCGTGGGCGCCTTGTCGGAAGGCAAGGTGGTCATTCTCGAGGAGCTCCCCTCCTTCCAGCTCGTCAAGTTCACCGTCGAGATCGGCCACAGGGTCCCCATCCATGCCTCGGCGCCCGGCAAGGCCATCCTGGCGCACCTGCCGCCCGCTGAACAGAAGGACCTTCTGGCGCACATTGCCTTCACCCGGTTCAACGACAGGACCATCCCCGGGACGAAAGCCATGCTGGCCGAGATCGAGAAGGTCCTGGGGCTGGGCTACGCGCTGGACCTCGGTGAGGAAGTGGCCGAAATCTGGTGCGCTGCCAGTCCCGTGCTCGACTACCGCGCGTATCCCGTCGCCTCCATCTGGCTCTCGGGCCCCGAGTTCCGCGTTGCCAAGATGGACCTGGCCCGTGTCGGGGCCCTCGTGCGGGAGCACGCGCTGCGCATCTCGAAGCAGTTCGGCTACGATCCGTCGGTTGCCCGGCAGCCAGGCGAGGGGAAGACGTCTGGCGATCCTGGTGCCTTGTAGGGGAGGGGGTGCACGCATGACCGAGATCACGCGCATGGAAGCCCAGAACCAGTGCGGCGAATCACCCGATCTGGGACCCGCGGACCGCGACGCTGTCCTGGGTGGACACCGAGAGGCCGCTGCTCTGCGCGCTCTCCGACGGGAGCGCGCAGGCCGTGACGATGCCGACGAGCCGGCTCGTGCAGTCCATCGGCCTTCGCCGCTCGGGCGGCTGGGTGGCGGTGGTACGGGACGGGTTCGCGCTGCTGCAGGCCGACGGCACGGAAGCTCGCTTCCTTGGCAACCCCGTCGAGGGTCTTCCTCACATGACCATGAGCGACGGTACCGTGGGCCCGGACGGACGCTTCTACGCGGGATCGTTCAACGTGCAGGACCTCGACGCGGCCGACGGGTGCCTCTACCGCGTCGACCACGACGGCGCCGTGGCGATAATCGAGACCGGCCTCGTCCTTCCCAACGGGATGGCGTTCAGCCCCGACGGGGGAACCCTGTACGTGACGGAGATGTGGGTCCGCCGCATCGTGGCCTATGACTTCGATGCCCAGGCGGGGACCCTCTCGCGCCGCCGGCTGCTCGTGACCGTGCCCGAGTCCGAGGGATACCCCGACGGCCTCATCGTGGACGAGGAGGGCTGCCTGTGGAGCGGCCACTGGCAGGGGTTCCGGGTCACCCGCTACGACCCCGACGGCAGGAAGGTGCGCCACGTCGATGTTCCCGTGCCCACGGCCACCTGCATGGCGTTCGGCGGCCCGGACCTCGACCGGCTCTACATCACGACGGCCAAGAAGGGCCTGACGCCGGAACAGCTCGCCGCGTATCCCTCCGCGGGCGACCTCTTCATGGTTCGCCCGGGTGTCCGCGGGCGCGCGGAGCACGAGTTCGCCGGTTAGCGACGCTGGTGCAGCATCGGGCAGCGCGCGGCCGGCGTAATCCTGATCGCGCTGTGACGGTCTTCGATGCGGTCGCGTGTTCGTCCGTGTCCAGGACTTCCCGTACCTTGGCCGACAACGGCTGGGCTATCTGCATTTCGACCTCAAGGAATACCGGGAAGCGCTCGCGTACTGGAGCGCATGCACAAGAAGGATCCCAAGAACGTCCGGGTGTTGACCTCCATTGGCAACTGCTATCGTAAGCTCAAGACGTATGAGAAGGGGATCCGTTCATCCGCTCTCGGCTCGAACATCGAGCTGTAACGGGGCGCCCCGTCGTCCAGGCTACTGCCCCTCGGTTACCGGAAACAGCAGCTTCTGGTTCTCCGGCTGGAACATGTTGAGCCGCGAGATGTCGACCGAGCCCGTGTTGATGAATCGGGCGGGCTTCCGGCCGCGAATGAGCTCCCGCGCCGTCGTGACTCCGAGATATCCCATGTTGAACGGCTTCTGCACGACGGTGTCGCGGATGATGCCCCGCTCCACGTAGTGCAGCACGAGCAGCGAATTGTCGAACCCGATGAGCGCGATGGACGCCGCCTTTCCCGGACTCGTCCAGCGCCCGGGCAGCCCCGCGAGCCGTGGGATCGTTCAGCGCCACGATCCCGCGCAGGTGCGGCGTGCCGGCGATCAGCCGGGCAGCCTGCGCATACGCCAGCGTCGGCGTCCGCGTTGCTGTACAGCGTGTCGAGGAGCCTGACCTTCCCGTCCAGGATGAGTCCCGTGCCCCCGATTCCCGGTCGATGGCGGTCGAGCTGCCCTTGACGTAGCTCATGATCGCCACCAGATCGCCCGGCCGGACGTAGCGAAGGAGCGCCGCGGCGCATTTCTGGCCGCCCTCGTAGCTGTCCGTACCGATTCGGGCGTCGGCGTCATCCGAGCTGACAAAAGAGTCGATGCAGACAAGCGGGATCCCATGGCTCTTGACCTCCCGCGCCGTAGGGACGAGGAGGTTGAAGTCCGCCGCGGCCAGGACGATGGCGTCCGGCTTCTCGGGGATTGCGTGTCTGCACGATTGCGATCTGGCCCTCGACATCGGTCTCCACGGCAGGCCCACGGATGGAGACCGTGATACCGAAGTCCTGGCCGGCGGACAAGACCCCGTCCCTCACGTTGGCCCAGAACGGATTGGTGGGGAAGTCCACGGTCTTGAATATGACGATCAACCTTCCGCGTCGTCCCGGACGCCGGGCTGAGCAGACCGGGCGCCGCGATACAGGACGGTGAGCGTCACAGCGCCAGCGACGGCCGCGGCCAGGAGAACGAGCACCGTGCGGCTTCTCACGTCACGCTCCCCGGAGAGCATGGGGATGCGGACCGTCGCGACCGTGCCCACGCCCGGTGTGCTCTCGAAGCTCACGCCGTACTCCAGCCCGAAATAGACGTGAATGCGCTCCTGCACGTTCCGCACCCCGACGCCGTTGCTCGGACGGGGCTCGATCAGGCCGTCGCGAAGCGCGGAAAGCTGATCGGGGGCCATTCCCACGCCGTTGTCGCTGATGCGGATCACCATCGACTCCCCGTCGCGCTCGCCCGTGATCCGGATGAGCCCGGGCCCCTCGATGTTCTTGATCCCGTGGTAGATGGCGTTCTCCACGAGGGGCTGGAGGAGAAGCTTGAGGATCTGGGACTCGTGCAGGTCCGGCGCGAAGGCGATCTCGTAGGAGAGCTTGTCCTTGTAGCGCTGCTTCTGGATCTCCAGGTATGTCTGCATGTACTCGATCTCCGTGCGGACGCTGATGGTCTCCTCTCCGCGGCTGATCCCGATGCGGAAGAAGCGGGCCAGGGAGGAGGTCATGTCGATGGCCCGCTCGTGTTTCCCCGAGCTCGATCATCCAGATGATCGAGTCCAGCGTGTTGTAGAGGAAATGGGGATTGATCTGCGCCTGCAGGGAGCGCAGCTCCAGCTTCCGCTTGAGCTCCTGCTCGCGGCGGTTCTGCTCGATGAGGTCGCGGACCTTCTTCACCGCGATGTCGCAGTCCCGGGCGAGCTGGTAGATCTCGTTGCGCGCGTTGACGGTGATGTCGATGTCGAAGTTGCCGCTCTCCACGGCCTGCATCGAGTGCCGCAGGCTTTCGATCGGCTTGGAGATGTTGGACGAGATGGCCACCCCGGCGGCGATGGCTCCCACCAGGACGAGCAGCGAGAGCATGAGGAACACGTACTCCGCCTGCCGGCTGGCGCGGAACAGCTCGTCCAGGTAGGAGACGGCCACGACGTCCCAGCCCGTCTCTTTCGAGCTCACCACCGTGTAGAGGATCGCCCGGCCGTCCACCACGGCGTTGAGATTCCCGCCGTGGAGCGACATGATTTCGGCGATCCGCTCCGACTTGAGGTTCCCGTAGATGAGCTGCTGCCGGGGGTGGTACACGATGTCTCCGCTGCGGCTGAGGATGAACACGTACCCGGAGGTTCCGAGCTGGATGTCCTTGCACAGGCGCGCGATGATCTCGTAGTTGAGGTCCACCTGGATGAGCCCGGGGCTCTCCTCGCCGGGTCCGACGGGCAGGGCGCGAACGAGGGAGATCACCCAGGGATAGCGATAGTCCACGAGGTTTTCCACGTGGGCGGAGGACACCGACGGCCGGTCCGGGACGACCCCGGCCTCCAGCTCGCGAAACCGCTGGCGGAGGTCCACCGTGGGGTTCAGCGCGCCGCCAGTGGTGGCGGCGATGGC
Source organism: uncultured Spirochaetota bacterium (assembly GCA_963734545.1). GTDB lineage: Bacteria > Spirochaetota > Spirochaetia > SZUA-6 > Fen-1364 > Fen-1364. The sequence goes on from CAVTHO010000008.1 coordinate 216,079, forward strand.
GCGCCCGTCCCGGGTGATGACGAACACGGAATCGATGTCCCGGCGGACGGCCCGGAGGGACTCGAAGGTGGCTTCGATCTTTCCCCGCAGCTGGGGAGAATCCGCACCGGGGTGCGACATGAACTCGCGCACGTCCGCGTTGTTGATGGCCATCAGGGCGATGTCGTCCATGTAGCGGATGTAGTTCTCGATGATGCGGTTCAGCTGGCTCACCAGCTGCATCGTCGTCTCCTCGGCGTTCTGGATGAGGATCTTGTGCAGGTAGTAGTACGACAGCGTGCCGAGCAGGACCAGGGCGAGCACGATGAGCGTGGCGAAGGCGCGGATCAGGGTGTCCTGGATGCGGCGGATCTTCATGCCGGCGCGGTCTTCCCTCTCCGCTGGGCCCGGAACTCCGTCGGGGTGATCCCGATGTGCCGCTTGAACATGGTGCTGAAGTACTGCGCATCGGGGTAGCCCGTGGCCTCGGCGATCTCGTACGTCATCAGGTCTGAGGTTGTCAGAAGCTCCTTGGCGCGCTCCATGCGGTAGTCGATGAGGTAGTCTACCACGCTTCGGTCCAGGTGGCGCTTGACCAGCTTGGAGAGGTAGCTCGCGCTGATGGAGAGACTGGCGGCGATGGTCTGCACGGAGAGCGCCCGCTCCCCGTAGTGCCGGGCCACGTAGTCCTTGAAGTCGCGGACCTTCCATTCCGGGGCGGGAAGGTTGCGGCCGTCGAGGATCGAGCCGGCGTAGGAGGTGAGCCGGACAAGGAGCGCCTGCACCTCCTCGGCAGTGCGGAGGCGTTGGACGGCGAGGTCGGTGTCCAGGTGGAGGTCCTGGGCCACGGCGGCCGGGGAGACGCCAAGGTCCCTGCAGCGCGTCCAGGACAGCGGCAAACAGCGCCTCGATCTCGTGCCGGACGCGCTGGGGAGAGATGCCGGCCTCCCTGAGGAGCGCTGCGAAGGCCGCTGCCTGGACCTCCGCGTCCGCCGATTCTCCGGCCACCGCAGCGCGGCAGAGTGCGCTCCCTCTGCTCGGCAAGCCCATCGAGGGTCAGCGGGTCGTCCTCGCGCGCTCTCCCGTAGCGAAAGACTCCTCCCGGCGGCGCAACGAGCCGGTAGGAAAGCGCGGCGGAGGCCTCCGCGAAGCTCCGGGCCGCCTCGCGCCACGAGCCGCATGGCCGGCCAAGGGCGACGATCGGAGCCGGCACTGAAGAAGGAGTCGGACGGGCGGGCGCCACCGCCCGCGCGGCGATGGCAGAAGCCAGCCGGTCGCAGGAAATCGCGTCCTGCTCCAGCACAAGGACAGCCTCCCGTCCCTCGGCCGGGGAAAAGCAAAGAACGCGGCGAGCGGAGCCGGCCACCTCGGCCGCGGCCGCCGTGAGCCCGGTCGAGCCGTCATGCTCTCCCGCGCCGCCCGGATCGATCTCGGCGACCACCACGGCTCCGGCGAGTCCCTCCGGGGAGAAGCCGAAGATCTCCTGGAACCGGGCGTCCGTGGGCTGGGCCGGCGAGCCGCTCACGAGGTCGAGGAGGGTCCGGGTCCGCAGCAGGCTCGCGGCGGCGGCGGCGCGCTGCTCGAGGGACTTCACCTTCTCCCGGGAGCGCTGGAGGGAATCCAGCCGGACTTTCAGCCTCCCGAGCAGGCCGGTGAGATCCCGGGAAGTGACCGGTTTGAGCACGTATTCGAAGACGTTGCTCTTGATTGCTTTCTGGGCGTATTCGAACTCGTCGTACCCCGAGAGGATCACGATGACGATCTCAGGGTGATGCTCCGCGGCATAGGCGGCGACGCCCAGCCCGTCCACGCGCGGCATGGCGATGTCCGTCATGACCACGTCGGGTTGGAGGGCCTCCATTGCCTCGATGGCCTGCTCCCCGTTCTCGCACGGCTCGAGGAACTCGAAATCGAGGCTGGTCCAGTCGATCTTGCGTCGGAAACCGCGGCGGACGATTTCTTCATCGTCCGCCATCAGGAACCTGTACATCTGCTGCGCGCCGTTCATTGCCGCGCCCATGATAGCCAGATTCGGGCCGGCCTGCCAGTCGGAAACAAGGGCGGCCGCCCCTCCAGAGGAGAACAGGGGCGGTCGCAGGAAATGGGCTGCCTAGTACAGGACGTTCTTGGCCGCGGGAGTGTCGATGTTGTCTTGCGTGACGATGATGAATCCAGTGTCGACCTTCGCGGGAACCTTCTTCTTGGCGAACGCCGCGTCATATGCAGTCTTGACCCCAAGATAGCCCATGTTGTAGGAGCTCTGCACGGCGATGGCCTGCAGCGTGCCGTCCTTGACGAAGTTCTGCAGGGCCGCGTTGCCGTCGAAGCCGATGGCAACGATCTTGCCTGCCAGGCCCGCCTGGGCGATGGCGCGGCCCATCCCGACCGCCGTGGGCTCGTTGGCGCCGAAGATCCCCACGAGATCCGGGTTCGAGGCCAGGACGTTCGTGGTCTGGTTGAGCGCGGTGGGCATGTCGGCGTTGGAGTACTGGGTGGTGACGACCTTGAGTTTCGAGTTCTTCGCGATGTAGTCCTTGAAGCCGCCCACGCGGCCGATCTCGGAGCCGACGCCTGCCACGTACGACATGACCGCGATGTTCCCGCTGTCACTGCCGGTAGCGGCCTTGACGCGGTCGATCAACTCCTTCGCGCACGCCCTTCCCGCCGCGTCGTTGTCGGTGGCGAGGAACGAGACGTAGTTGGAAGTAGGCCCGGTCAACAGCGAGTCGATGATGACGACCGGGATGCCGGCGTCCTTGGCCTTCTTGACCACCGGCACCAGGGCGGTGACGTCCGACGGGGCAAGCACGATGGCCTTCACGCCGCGGTCAATCGCGCTTTCCATGATGTTGATCTCTTCCGCAATGTTGCTCTCGGACTGGGGTCCGAGGAACGTCACCGAAAGCTTCGGTGTCTTCGCCTTCAGCTCTTTCTGCGCATCGAAGCATCCGGTCTGGACGTTCTGCCAGAAGCTGGAGTTGCCCGTCTTCACGATCACCGCGATTTCCTGCGCGGACACGAACCCGGCGATGAAGGCAAGGGCCACGAGAATGAACAAAAGCCTCTTCATACCGACCTCCTTGAACCATCTTCGCGGTCCATACGGACCGCGGCTTTTTCCTGCCGCAAAGACCTCACTTGTTTCGCAGCTGGTCGAAGGCCACAGCCCCGATCACCACGAGGCCGATCACGATCTGCTGCATGAAGTAGTTCGCCCCCTGCATCGTGAGCCCGACGGTGAGGATCCCGATGATGAACGAGCCGATGACGGTTCCGCCGATCGTGCCCACGCCGCCCATGAGGCTGGTGCCGCCGATCACCGCCGCCGCAATGGCGTTCAGCTCGTAGCCGGTCGCGCTGTTGGGCTGGGACGTGACCATGCGGGAGGCCAGGATCACTCCGACGAGGCCGGCGAGCACGGCGCAGACGATGTAGTTGAAGATCTTCACCCATCCCACCCGGATGCCGGAAAGCCGGGCCGCTTCCTCGTTCGAGCCGATGGCGTAGGTATAGCGGCCGATCTTCGTCTTGCGCAGGATGAAGTGGCAGAGAAAGGCCACCGCGATCATGATCAGCACGGGGTAGGAAATACCGGGGAACTGCACGCCGGTCCTGAACAGCGTGTCGTTGCCCAGGGCGCCGAACGCTTCCGGCGCCGGCCAGGCGTTCGCGTTCGTGATCGTGAGCGCCACGCCGCGGGCCACCATCATCATGCCCAGGGTGGCAATGAACGGGGGAAGCTTCAGACGCGTGATCAGCAGTCCATTGGCGAGACCGCAGATGCCCCCGACGGCCAGGCCGATGAGCCAGCTGATCCAGATGGGGACTCCGGCGATTGCGGCCATGACCGCCACCGTGCCGGTCAGGGCGACCACCGACCCGATGGAGAGGTCGATACCGGCGGTGATGATGGTGAACGTCACGCCGATGCCCATGAGTGTCGTCGTGCTGGTCTGCAGGGCGACGCTCAGGATGTTGCGCATGGTGAAGAAGTTCTTCGCCGTGATGGAAAAGACGGCAAACAGAGCGACAACCGCCCCGAAGGTGAGGAACCGGTCGAGAGCCACTCGGGACCGTCCCGTTGGGGCGGCCAGCTCGTGGCCTGGTGCATCCTTGCGTGGTGCGTGGCTGTCACTCATGTCTGGCGTCTCTCTTCCGCTCTGCGCAACCGGCCGTTCGGCGGCTTCCCGACCGCCCCCCCCAGGCCCGCAGCAAAGTTCAGGATCTGCTCCTGTGTTGTGTCCTTCGTCACGAGCGTGGCTTCGAGGCTGCCCTCGTGCAGCACGATGACGCGGTCGGTCATTCCCATGATCTCGGGGAGCTCAGAGGAGATCATGATGATCCCCACCCCCTCCCTCGCCAGCCGCTCGATCAGCTCGTAGATGGCGAACTTGGTGCCGACGTCGATTCCCCGGGTCGGCTCGTCGAAGATGAGGATCTTCGAATCGCAGAAGAGCCATTTCGCCACCACGACCTTCTGCTGGTTCCCGCCGGAGAGGTTGTTGACCACCTGGAGGAGACTGGGAGTGCGGATGGCGAGCTCATCCACGTAGCGCTGGCACGCCTTCAGCTCGCGGCGGCGCGAGATCACGCCCATGCGGCTGGACACGCCTCCCATGTTGGCCAGCGTGACGTTTTCCGCCAGCAGCATCCTGACGGCAAGCCCTTCCTGCTTGCGGTTCTCCGAGAGGTAGGCGATTCCCGCACTGATAGATTCAGAGGGGGAGAGAATGGACAGCTTCTTTCCGTTCATGATCACGGTCCCCGAATCAATAGGGTCCGCCCCGAAGATCGCGCGCCCCAGCTCTGATCTGCCCGCACCCATCAGGCCGGCGAAACCGAGGATCTCGCCGCGGTACAGGTCGAACGAGATATCATGCAGAACGCCCCGGCGCACGATATTGCGCACCTCGAGGATCTTCTCCGTCGTCGGCACGTTGTGCCGCGTGGGGAACTTCTGCTCCAGCGTCCGCCCCACCATGCGGTTGACGATGGTGTCCATCGAGATCGAGCTATACGCATCGGTGCTGACATAGCGGCCGTCTCGGAAGATGGAGATGCGGTCCACGATATGCTTCAGCTCTTCCAGTCGATGGGAGATGTAGATGATCGCAACCCCCCGGTCGCGCAGCGTGTGGATGACGGTGAAAAGCTCGTCGATCTCCGATTCGGTCAGTGCGCTGGTCGGCTCGTCCATGATGAGCACCTCGGAATCGAACGAGAGGGATTTCGCGATTTCCACCATCTGCTGCTTGGAGATCGGAAGCCTGTTCAGCGTGATGGTCGGGTCGATGCGGAGGTTCAGCCGTTCCAGGATGGAGACGGCCTCGTCGTTCATCTTCTTTTCGTTCAGGGTCTTCAGCCACGTCAGCGGCTCCCGGCCGATGAAGATGTTGGCGGCGACCGACAGGTGAGGGATGAGGTTGAGCTCCTGGTAGATGATCCCGATGCCGGCGTCCCGGGCCTGGGTCGAATTGTGGAACCGCACCTCGCGGCCCTTAAGGCGGATGACACCCTCGTCCGCCTGGTATACTCCGGAGAGGATTTTCATGAGAGTGGACTTGCCTGCCCCGTTCTCCCCCACCAGGGCGTGAACCTCGCCCTTGCGGAGGTCGAGCGATACCTGGTCAAGCGCCTTCACGCCCGGGAAGCTCTTCGATACTTTTTCGACCTCGAGGATGACCTCTTGCATGTGCGGGGACCTGCCCACCGCACATGAAGGCACGGCCCCGGGGCGAACACAATCGAGAATACGGCACAAAAGGTTGGATTTCCGGCACTGTGCCGCCACGCGGTAAGGCTAGAACCCGCGAAGGTCGGTGCTGGATCTTCGAGGCAGCCCGGCGGCGGGGACGCGTCTGAGCACGAGATACTCGAGCCGATGCGCGCGGCAGAACTCACGTTTCTCCGTGTTGTCCCCGTCCTCGTTTACCGCGTACACGTGCGCCCCGATGCTCCTGATCTCCGGCTCGGCATCCATCCACCCTGACCCGGTGGACACGAGAGAACGGTGCACGTGGCGCACGGCCGCCGTCATGTAGCGGCGCTGGTCCTGGGGAAAGCGCGGGTGGCCGTCCCCCTTGAGGAGCCTCACGTTCGCGTCGTGGCCCACCACCACGTACAGCTCCCCGTAGCCCGACACTTCCTCGAAGAATCGGACGTGACCCGAGTGCAGCCAGTCGTAGCAGCCGGTCACCACGACGCGACGCTTCGAGGCGTCGGAAGGCGGCAGCGAAGGCTCCGGGAAGCCCTCGAGATCGCGGTCCGTGAACGCGCGAATCGACGCGCCGAGCCCCGCCGACATCCGAACGGCCGCCTCCACTTCCGCGACCGGCCCTTTCATGTCCGCACACACGACCGGCCCGCTCCGCAGATCCGTCACCCGGCGCCATGGCTCCCGCCAGTCATCGACCATGACGACGCGGCTGACGAACCGCAGGGAGCCGACGAGATAGCGTCGCTCCTCAAGCGCGAACCTTGGCGGGCCGCCGGTGGCAGCGGTGATTGCCGAGTCGGTCCACAGCAGCACCGTGACCTCGCCGATGCGCGAGGACTCGTGGAGAAACCGCACGTGCCGGAGCCCCAGGTCATCGAAGCTCCCGGTGACCACAGCGACAGCCTGACTCACCGGCCGGCCTCGCCTGTGCGTACCTGCACGCCGAAGGACCCCGGCACCGGCTCTTCGCTCACCACGTACAGGTATCCGCCGCCGCACCCCGAGTACATCGCCCCGTGAGAGCGTTCCTGGTAGCAGCGCAGGAGCCCTGCCAGGTCGACGGGTGATTCTGCAGGGCGAACCACCTGGGGAAGCAGCGCTTCCCAGCAGCGCATGCACTCGTTCATCGACTCACCCAGCGCAGCCGCATCCATTGCCAGGATAGCCTCCCAGCAGGAGCGTCCCGATCTCCCCAGCCGCCCGATCCACGCCGGGTCGAGGTTCTTGACCGCCAGCGGCTCGTAGCCTGCCGGTCTCGGCGCCACGGGCAGCACCTTGATGACCCGCTCCAGCCACCGCGCCACCTCGGGCGCCGAGCAGGTCTCGATGGCGCTAGGGAACACGCCGCCCTCCACCGATGCGTTGTAGTCCAGGCGGCACACGCCGGGATAGAGCAGTCCCACCATGTCCTGTGATCCCGACGGCTCCTTCTTCCCCTGGTTCTCCGCCTCATACAGCTCCCGAACCAGCCGTGAAGGGTCCCCGTCCGGCATCCGACCACCCCAGTGGCGCATGGCCACCGCGCGCGTGGAGGTGGCCATGCCGCAGCGGTCCATCCATCGGAACGTCGGCTCCACGGCCACCGTCACCATGGAGCCCGGGGGCTCGGGATTGAGCCGGGACACGAAGGGCTGATCGATCCAGCCGCCGGCGAACGCCATGCGGTAGGGGATCGGCCCGATAACGCCGCAGAGGTCGCTCCCCATGACTGTCAGCTCACGGCGCGCTTGCCCGACCGTGCGGTCGCGATACTGCTGCTCGATCCAATTGTAGGTCCTGGCGAGTCCGTCCTTCAGCGAGGTGTCCGGCTCCCAGCCGAGGATCCGGTGGATCATCGTGTTGTCGCTGTTTCGGCCGGCCACGCCGCGCGGCGCCGTGGGATCGTAGCGCCGGGTGAGCTTCACGCCGCCGATCGTCTCTGCCAGCGTCGCCAGGTCGTTGATGGAGACCAGCTCGGAAGAGCCGAGGTTGATCGGTGTGGCCACCAGCTTCTCGCAATGCATGATCTTGTCGATGCCCTTCGTGCAGTCATCGATGTACATGAAGCTGCGCGTCTGCGTCCCGTCTCCCCAGATCGTGATCTCCTTCGCGCCCGTGTCCTTCGCCTCGATGACCTTGCGGCACAGCGCCGCCGGCGCCTTCTCCCGGCCGCCGTCCCACGTGCCGAAGGGGCCATACACGTTGTGGAACCGCGCGATGAACGTCGGCATGCCGCGCTCGGCGGTGTACTCCTGGCAGAACATCTCCGAGATCAGCTTCTCCCAACCGTAGCCGCGCTCGGCCATGGCGGGATACGCGTCGGACTCCTTCAAGCGCGCGGACCTTCGGGTCCTTCTGCAGATCGGTGTTGTACGCGCAGGCCGACGAGGAGAAGAAGTACCGCTCGGCGCCGGCGCGCCAGGCCGCTTCGACCAGGTGCGTGTTGATCAGGACGCTGCGCAGGCAGTCCACGCGGTGGCGCTCGATGAAGCCCATGCCCCCCATGTCCGCGGCCAGGTTGTACACCTCGGCGGCGCCTTCCACGGCGCGCCGGCAGTTCTCCGGATCGCTCAGGTCGAGGCTGAGGCTCTCCACGCCGGGGGTTCTCTGGTACCATTCCGAGAGCGGCTTCTTGTCCACCGCGCGGATCCGCGTGAAACCCTTGTCGTGGAAATAGCGGGCAAGGGCGCCGGCAATGAAGCCTCCCGCGCCGGCGACTACGATCAGATCGTTCTTTTCCATTCCATTCCTCCCCGGAAAGATCATAGCGCCGCCGCGGCTTTCCGGAATGCCCGAAATGCGTATACTTTATCACGTTTTGCGAACTTTATCGGCGGGAGGCGGACCTGGATGCGGGCTCATCGACGCAGACGCGTAGGGCTGTTCATGGGGCTCATCGACCACTACGAGCACGGGATCGCGCGGGGAGTCGTGCGCTTCGCCCGCGGACGGCCGGATTGGGACCTGTACGGCTTCGGGTGGATGTTCCAGGCCATGGGATCCCTGGAGCGCTGGGACGGGGACGGGATCATCGCGCGCGTCGAGTCCCGCCGAGACGCCGACCTCCTGGCCGCGCGCGGGATCCCCGTGGTGGACGTGGCCGGCGCGTGGCCGCGGCCGGGATTCCGGCAGGTGAGCAACGACGACCGCGCCACGGGCCGCCTCGCCGGTCGGCACCTGAAGACGCTGGGGCGCCGCACCTTCGCCTTCTGCGGCGTGGCGCGGGTGGGATGGTCGCGACACCGCCGCGATGCCTTCCGCGACGTGGTCGCGACGACTCGCTTGTCCGTATTCGAGCAGTCCCTGGGCTGGTGGGAAAAACTCCATCGCTCGGAAGCGTTCGATCGCTGGCTGACCGCGCTCCCGAGGCCGGCAGCGCTGTTCGCCTGCAACGACACGGTCGGATTGAAGGCGGCGGCCGCCGCCCGGCGGCTGGGCCTGGCGGTCCCGGGCGATCTTTCCATCCTGGGAGTGGACAACGAGGACATCCTCTGCGAGCTGTCCGTGCCGCCGCTGTCCAGTATCGCGCTGAACCTCGAGCGCATCGGGTGGGAGGCAGCGGAGGCCCTGGCCTCGTTCATGGACGGCCGTCCCGGCCGCGCGGCAGCGGCGGTATCCCCGCGCGAAGTGGTGGAGCGCGAGTCCACGCGGACGCTCGCCACGGGAGACGCGCTGGTGGATCGCGCGCTGGGAGCTATTCACGGCGCGGCGGCAGGACGACTCACCGTTGCCCGGCTCCTTCTGTCAGTCCCCTGCTCGCGACGGACGCTGGAAAAAAGGTTCCGGGCCACGCTGGGCCGCAGCATCCACGAGGAGATCATCAGGAGACGGATCGACGAGGCGCGCCGCCTGCTTCGGGACACGACCTTCACGATTGCCTCCGTTGCGGAAGAGACCGGTTTCGCCAACGCCCAGCGCTTTTACGCCGCGTTTCGAAAGCTGCAAGGCGCAACTCCGGGCGCCTACCGCCGCACCTATCGGGGTTGACGGCGGGCGGCCTCTCCGGAAAGATGGTCGGCCAGGCGCAGGGCAAGGGCGACTATCGTGAGTGTCGGGTTGGCATAGCCGCTCGTCGGGAAGACGGCGCTGCCCGCCGCGTAGAGGTTGTCGATCCGGTGGAAACGGCAGTCAGGGTTCACGATGCCGTCATCAGGCGACACGGACATGCGGAGGCTCCCCATGTGGTGGTCGCCCGTGGCGAGCGCGGTCTCCGCCCGGCCGAAAGTCCAGCGCTCCGGTCCGCCGGAGAGATCAGTCAAAATCCTGAACCCGGTAGACCCGTTCCGCTCGAGATGGTCGCGGACGAGATCCAGAGCCTTGACCGCCGTCCGCTTGTCCTCCTCGCGGAGCCGCCAGTCGACGTGTGCCACGGGCTGCCCGAAGACGGGATCAACCTCCGCGTGATCGAGGCCGATCACGCTTTCCTCGTTGGCAACCTGTTCCCAGTTGAGATTGACTTCCGCCCTGTCGCCGGCGGGATCGAAGCGCAAGATGGCGCGGAAGTTGCCGATTCGTTCCTCCGCCATCGTCGCTGCCGTCGGGACGAGGACGCCCCAGGCGTTGAATACCTCGTACTTCGCCATGAGCCCGGGGCTCACGAGTGGGGCGCTGTCATGGACGAAGGTGTCCCCTTCGGGTCGGAGCCGGACCTGCTGGTCGCGGAAGAAGTTCCTGGCCTCCAGAGGGAGGGGCGTGGCGAACCGGGCCTCCGCGGCTGTCGTGAGGAGGGGATGGACCATGAAGCCGCGCCCGAGGTGATCGTGACGATTGTTCCCGAGATCACCGGAAAGCTTGAGCTTCCGGACGGTCTCGATGCCTCCCATCGCAAGGACATAGAAGGCAGCTTCAACGTGGAAACGACGGTCCGCTTGTCCCTCGCGCTGAGAGGCGCAGAGGAGCCGCCGCACGTGCACGCCGTCGTCGCTTTCAATGGAAAGGAGGTGCGCGTTGAACAGCACCGTCACGTTCGGCGCGGCACGGAGCGCCTCCCCGAGCTGGACCTGGAATTGTCGCACGGTGTCCGTGTACTGCGCGTGAAAGACCGCCCGGGCAAGACGATCCTCCGCCTTCCGCGGGAAGCCCGCGCCGCCGAGAACAGGCTCCCAGAAAGCGAGATCGTGATAGTTGTATGGACCGTATCGGCCGTACGCGTTCGCCTCGGCATACCAGGAATCGAGCGAGGTCCGCGGGATTGGCCACGCGGCGGAGCGGTACCCCTGCCGCGGCAGGAAGTCCGCCTCGTCGAGAGGCCGGGCCCAGAACCCGAAATGGTTCGTCGTCCCACCGTACATGTTGAGCCGTGAGCGGCGCAGGAAGAGCGGATCGACTCGGCCCAGGAAAGGGCCGACGGTGCCCCCGTAGACTTTCTGGCGAGATCCGGGCGGCAGCCCGCGGTCCGTTGGCAGCCCGCTCGCCAGGACGAGCACCTTGAGCGGCGAGCGCATGAGACGGTGCGCCATGGCCAGTCCCGCGGCCCCGGCGCCGGCGATGCAGACGTCGAAGGCTCGCAGGTTTTTGACAGCTTCGAGGTCGCCGGATTCAACGTACATGAGTTCGCCGAACAGCGCGGTTCATGCCTGGCGGCACAGGTATTCGTCCACGCCGGACTGCCAGGAAGGCAACTGGTGACCCGTGACCAGCCGAAAGAGCCTGCAGTCCAGCACGGTCCGGCCCGGCCTTCGGGCGGCCCGCGCGGCGGCGCCCTCCAGCTTCTCCAGCGGCACCGTGCGTCTTGCCTTCGAAAGCACGTAGCGCGCAAACTCCAGCCGCGTGCAGGCTCCGAGGCTCGTTGCGTGGTATGTCCCATACGCGCCGGTAGGTATGAGAGCGCGGATTGCGGAGGCCACGTGCGGAACGTATGTCGGTGACTCGAGCTGGTCCTCTGCCATCCGCACCACGCCGTCCCTGTCCGCGGCAGTCAGCACGCGCTCCACGTAGTTCTTCGGCCGGTGACCGAAGAGCCAGGAGGTCCTTACGATGTACGTCATCGGCCAGATGGCGGCTGCGAGCCTTTCCCCCGCGAGTTTCGACTTGCCATACTGGTTGATCGGGTTCGGTGATGAGAACTCGTCGTAGTCTTCCCGTTCCGTGCCATCGAACACGTAATCCGTGGAGACCAGCAGGTACTCGGCGGAGAGCGTTCGGGCGGCCAGCGCCAGGTTCTGCGAGCCCACGGCGTTCACCTTCCAGGCCCAGTCCGGCTGCTTCTCGCAGATCTCGACGTCTACCAGGGCCGCCGAGTTCAGGATGAGGTCGGGCTTCGTCCGTGCTACCCGCGCCAGGGTGCCCGCCCTGTCCGTGATATCGATCTCATCGACATCCCACGCAGCCACGTCATGCTCGCAGGCGAGCACGCGCGCGAGCTCGCTTCCGAGCATCCCTTTGGCGCCGATGACTACGATTTTCATTTTGCATCCCCGTCCAGATGAACTTTCATACGGCGGCGACCCTCTCCCAGCGGCCGGACATGGCCGAGGAGTAGAGGGCGTCGACCACGAGATGATTGGCCACACCATCGGCGAGCCCCGGGCTCGGGTCTTGGTCCTCGAAGATTGACTTGAGGAACCGGTACAGGCTCTCGGCATGCAGCCTCTCCCAGCCGAGGATGGCCCGGGCCGGAGGCACCGAGGCTCCGGGGAAACTCGAGATGGTCTCCAGGCGGACCCAGCCGGCCCCGGCGGCGGGGTGTGTCGCGTCGTAGAAGTAGAGCCAGTTGGCATCCATGAGGTCGAAGCGCAGGGCCCCCTTGGAGCCTTCGATCCGGATGCGGAGGTCATCGGCCGAACCGGTGGCGAAGCGCGAGACGATGAGGCTGCCGAGAGCCCCCGAGGCCATGCGGAACTGCATCCAGGCGGCGTCGTCCACGGTGACGCGGCCGAGCTCGCTCCCCCCTCTTTTGAGCGGGCGCTGCGTGATGTAGGTCTTCGTCTCCGCAAAGACCTCCGTCGATCTCGCCGAGGAGCCAGCGGATGAGGTCGATGACGTGGGAGCCAAGATCCACTATGGCGCCGCCTCCTGAGCTCTCGAAGCGCATGCGCCAGGTGAGGGGACGGGAGGCGTCCTGGTAGCCTCCGTGCAGGTACTCGCTGTGGAAACCGTAGATCTCGCCGAGGGCTCCCGCCTCGATGAGGGCCCTGGCCTTCACCAGGGCCGGCGCGAAGCGGTAGTTGAAGGTGATGCCGAGACGGCTGCTGGAACGGACCGCGGCGGCCGCGATCTCCCGGGCCTCGGCCCCGGAAAGGGCCAGCGGCTTCTCGCAGGTGACGTGCTTGCCCGCGTCCAGGGCGAGAAGGATGGCCTCCTTGTGGGCGTAGTTGGGAAGGACAACGTCGATGACGTGCACGTCGGGATCCGCCACCAGTGCCCGCATGTCGGCGTAGGCGCGCTTGAAGCCTCCCTCGCGGGCCGCGGCATCCGCCGTCTCGGTCGAGCTCGTGCAGACCGCAGCCATCACGTAGCGCGGCAGCGAGGGATAGATCCCCGGGATGGATCGGTACGCCAGGGCGTGGAGTTTTCCGATGCTGCCATATCCCAGCATGCCGACGCCGAGGGGCATGACTTCGGCCTACTTTGCCGCCAGACCTGACGGTCCGCGATGCGCCTCCGAGGCGGCGTCCATTCTTCGCGCGGAGCGAGCGGACCGCGGCGGCGATCTCCCCCGAGCCGGGCTTGAACTTGCCGCTCTTTCCCTTGAGGAGCGGCGAGGAGAACTCGCCCACCGTCATGCCCCTGGCGATGAAACCCTCGACGTTGCCCTCGTTGAGCCCACCGTCCTCCATGAGGTCGCAGACCGATTCCCTCCCGGCCGCGACGATCATGTCGTGGAGGCGACCGATGTTGTCGTACATGATAGGGTCGACCGTATGAGGGCTCTTCGCGCCGCTCGTGGGTTTCCAGAACGGAGCCTTGCACTCGTATTCCACTATGTCGACGAAGGGCACGTACTGCTCGAAGGCGACGATCGGCGTGCCTTGCCAGGCCCACACGCCCACCTTGAGCTCGAGAGTCTCCTTCACGAAGACGACCTGCTGCATGAGCATTTCCCCCGTCGTCTCGATGGGGAGACTGATAAGATTCGCGCCGAGGTCCTTGAGCTGGCGGAAAAGGTCGAACGAGGGGCGCATCATCTGGAGCTGGACTTCGATCTCGAGAGAGGTCCGCGGCCGGATGCCGTCGAGAATGTCGATTCCCCCGCGCGGCGCGGCGAAGTCCATGTACTTGCCGTCCCTCATCTCGATGTGAACCCAGTCCGCCCCGCCGGCCTCGAACTCCTCGACCGTAGCCCCGAGGTAGCCGTAGTCCGCCCAGAAGAGTCCAGCTGCGATCTTCGCCTGCCTGGCCACCCGGCCGATCTTTTCCTTTGCTGTAGCCATTGCCCTCTCTCTCGGCCGAAAGGATAGCCTTGGTCATGGAGGAAGTCAAGAAAAAACTATCACTTGAAAGATAACTACTTTCATATGATCCTTGCTTCGTGATAGACTGTGGCGAGCCGGCGGCAATCCGAGTGGGACCGACGACCGGCGCGAGGAGGAACCATGGACTCGGTGCTCTGCGGTGTGGATATCGGAGGGACCAAACTGGGACTCGGCATCGTCTCGACCGACGGTCACCTCCTGGCCGAAGAGACGATCCATGACCATGTGCGAAAGAGCCCCGACGAGGTGGTGGCCGACATCGCGACGCTCGTCCCCGATCTCCTGGGGCGTGTCGGTCTCCCGGTGGGGGCCCTCCGCGGCGTTGGCGTCGGGACTGCCGGCCACCTCCGCTACAGGGACGGCGTGATGATCACCATGTCCAATCTCATCGGCTGGGCGGGCTTTCCTCTCCGCGAGCGGCTCCAGGCTCGTTTCGCTGTCCCCGTCGAGGTCGACAACGACGCCAACGCGCAGGCCTTCGGGGAGTTCAAACATGGCGCGGGCAGAGGATACAAGGACCAGGTCTTCATGACGATCAGCACCCAGATCGGCGCCGGCATCATCCTCGGCGGGAAGCTCTTCCGCGGCATGACGGGCACCGCCGGGGAGATCGGACACACCATCGTGGATCCTGGAGGCGACGAGACCTGCCCCTGCGGGAACCGGGGCTGCCTGATCTCCATGGCCTCGGGCGTCGCCCTGCCGGGAGCATTTCGGCGAGCCTTCCGCGCCGGCGCGACCTCCCGTCTCGTCTCCGAAGCCGATCTCGGCTCCGGAACGATCGACGGCCCGCTCGTCGCCCGCGGCCTGGCGGAGGGGGACGAGGCCTGCCTCCACGTCGTGGCGGACTTCGCCTCCTGGATCGGTATCGCCGTCTACAACATGTTCCAGATCTTCAACCCCGAGGCCGTCGTCCTGGGCGGAGGCCTCACCAACTGGGGCGCTCCCTTCTTCGACGGCATCCGCCGCAAGGTCAAGGAGCTCGCTCGAGGCATGATGTACGACGAGCTGCCGATCCTGCCGGCCACCCTCCCGGCCTCCGGTATCGTCGGAGCGGCCTCCCTCCTCCAGTCCGCATGACGTCGACGCTCCGCGCGGATGTTGTCATCGTCGGCTCCGGCCTCGGGGGCTCGGCGATCGTGAAGAGCCTGGCCGGCACCGGCCTTTCGGTGCTCGTCCTCGAACGCGGCGACTTCGTGCGCCAGGAGGCGCAGAATTGGGACGTCGGCGAGGTTGCCGTTCGACGCCGCTACGACGCGGGGGAGACCTGGTTCGACGCGGAAGGACGGCCCTTCGTGCCCCGGGCCTACTACAACGTCGGCGGCGCCACGAAATTCTTCGGCGGCAGTGCCCTCCGGTTCCGACCCTCCGATTTCGCGGCGCGCGAGCTCGAGGGCGGCGCGACCACGGCCTGGCCCTACGGCTATTCGGAGCTCGAGTCCTGGTACGCGAAGGCCGAAGCCCTTCTCGACGTCCACGGGCAGGCGGGAGAGGATCCGACGGAGGGTCCCCGGGGCAGCTACCCTCGCCCGCCCCTCGTGCACGAGCCGGTCATCGCGGGCATCGCCGAGAGGCTCGCGGCTCAAGGCCTCCATCCCTTCCACCTTCCCGTGGCGGTGGACCAGGGCCCGAAGGGCCGCTGCGTCAAGGGGAGCCCCTGCGACGGTTTCCCGTGCAAGGTGCGGGCCAAGGGAGACGCGGAGAACCGGATCCTTCGGCCCCTGTTGTTGAAGAAGGAGCCCTGGCTCGAGCTGCGGACCGGGTGTCTCGTCGAGCGCCTCGAGACCGATACCTCGGGCGCCCGCGTCGTCGCGGCCCTGGTCCGCCAGGGAGGCGAGCTCTACCGGGTCGAGGGTGGGACGTTCGTGGTCGCTGCCGGTGCCGTCAACTCCGCCGTCCTCCTCCTCCGCTCGGCAAACGAGCGATGGCCGATGGGCCTCGCCAACTCGAGCGGACTCGTCGGACGTCACTTCATGGCACACAACAACACGGTCGTCATGGCCCTCTCTCCCTTCCGCCGGAACCCGACGCTCTTCCAGAAGACCCTGGCCCTCCACGACTACTACACGAGCGAAGGCCCGGCCGGCCGGGCCCTCGGCGCGGTGCAGTGCCGTGGCAAGGTCAAGCCCGAGATGCTCCGCGGACGCACGGATCCTCTTCTTCGCCGGCTCGCGGCCCCTATCGCGGAGCGGAGCGTCGACTTCTGGCTGATGACGGAGGATCTCCCCCTGCCGGAGAACCGTGTCACCGTCGACGGCTCGGGCCGCATCTGCCTCGATCGGAGGCCCAGCAACACCGGGCGCCCACCGGGAGCTCGTGAGGCGCTTCATCGGCCACGTCCGCCGCGCCGGTCTCCCGATCACTTTCGTTGACGAGCGCGGTGTCGACGCCATCCAGCACCAGTGCGGCACCCTTCGCTTCGGCTCGGACCCGCGGAACTCCGTCCTCGATGCCTGGTGCCGGAGCCACGACATCGAGAACCTCTGGGTTGTCGATGCCTCGTTCCTGCCCTCCTCCGCGGCAGTGAATCCGTCTCTCACCATCCTCGCCCAGGCCCTCCGGGCGGGCGCAAGACTCCGCGCCATGCTGGCGCCCACGGCAGATTCCATCTGATTTCGTTCGGTTCCAAAAAAGGTTTCACCTCGATACTGTGTTGACAACAAACGAAATGCTGCTACGCTGTGTCTGCCGGAAACAAGAATATGGACATCACCAGCAGGAAGCGCGGCCCGCGGGGGCGGGGAAAAGTCGGCAACCAGGACATCAGCAACGCGGTCCTCGAGGCGATCTTCAAGTCGGGAACCTGCAGGGTCGCGGACCTGGCCGTGGACCTCGGAGTCTCCGAGGTCTCCGTCAGGAAGAGCCTCAACAAGCTCGAGCGCCAGGGCCTCGTGCGGCGCTACCATGGCGAGGCCCGGCTCTACGACGGGGACGACATTCCCTTCCGGATGCACCTCCACTACCCCGAGAAGCAGGCCATCGCCCGCCATGCCGCGGAGCTTGTGGCCCCGGGGGACACGATCCTCCTCGAGGCCGGGTCGGCGATCGCGATGTTCGCCCAGAGGATCCGGGACACGAAGGGGTTGACCGTCGTCACCACCAACCTGTTCATCGCCCGCTCGTTCCGGGGCTCCAGGACGCAGGTCGTCGTGCTCGGCGGACTCTACCAGGAGGAGAGCGAGAGCCTCGTCGGCCCGTCGGTGTGCGAGGCCGTGAAGAAGATCGGCTTCTCGAAGGCCTTCATCGGCGTCTCCGGCTTCACCCTCGCCTCGGGATTCATGCTGAATGACGTCGCGCGGGCCGACGTGACACGGGCCATCCTGGAGCGCGCAGCCGAGTGCGGGGCCAGGACCTGGGTTCTCACCGACTCATCCAAGTTCGGCGTCTCGCACGCCGCGGTGGTGTGTCCCGACCTGTCCCTGTTGAGCGGGATCGTGACGGATCCCGGGATCACGGAAGAATACAGGTCGCACTTCCTGAAGGCCGGTCTCCAGATCCTGACCTAGCCCGCATCGCCGCGGCCGCCGCAGGTGGCATTTCCGAAGGGCGATAGGGTCCCACCGCCCCGACCGTACCAGGCGGCCCCAATCCACTCTTGGTACTAGCGGAACGAATGCTCGGTGCGGGCGATGATGTCGTCCTGCTGGTCCGGGGCGAGGTCGTTGAAGTAGGCGGAGTAGCCGGCGACCCGAACGACGAGATCGCGGTGCCGCTCGGGGTGCTTCTTCGCGTCGAGGAGCGTCTCGCGGGACACCAGGTTGTACTGGATGTGCCAGCCCTTCATGTCGTCGAAGAAGGTCCGCAGCATCGCCTCCGAGGCGTGCCCGGTCTTCGACCGTGCGGAGCGATCCGGGGGTCAGTTTCTGGTTGAGGAGGACCCCGCCGAAGATCTCACGGGCGGGCAGCTTGCCCACCGACGAGAGGACGGCCGTCGGTCCGAGGAGGTCGGTGCCCGATGACGGGGAGGAACCCTCCGCGAGCGGCGTGCCGGCCTTGCGCCCGTCAGGCGTCGCCTTGACGGCCGCTCCCGAGGGGACGTTCGACGAGATGCTCGAGGTGCCGGGGTAGTAGCCTCCCCCGATCGGCCCGCGCCCGAAGCGCGTGTTGCGGTACCGCTTGATCTCATCCATGTAGGCGCGGTAGGCCTCGACCGTGATCGAGTCGACGTAGTCGTCGTCGTTCCCGTACTTGGGCGCCTTGTTGAGGAGCTTGAGACGGAGGGTCTCCCCGTCCTTCCCCGCGAAGTCGGTCTCGAGGGCGGCGAGGAGCTCCTCCTTCGTCACCGACTTCTCCTCGTAGACAAGCCGCTTGATCGCGGCGAGGGCGTTGCCCATGTTGGCGATACCGACCTGGAGGCCGGAGATCCAGTCATAGACGGCGCCGCCCTCCTTCACGGTCTTGCCGCGCCCGATGCAGTCGTCGGTGAAGACCGAGCAGAGGATGTCGGGCACCTCGGTCTCGAGAGCCGTGTCGACCGCGGTGTCCACCTCGACGCTCGCCCGCGTGTAGAAGGCGACCTGACGGCGCCACGCGTCCATGAGCGCGTCGAAGGTGGCGAAATCCGCGAGCGTGCCCGTGCCGGGGAAGAACGCCTTTCCCGAGGTCGCGTCGACGCCGTCGTTCAACGTCGCCAGCAGGATCCGGGGCATGTTGAGGAAGCTCATGCCCGTCGCGCGGTAGCCCCACTTCCCGGGCACCGCCACCTCGATGCAGCCGATGGCCGAGTAGTCGCGGGCGTCCTCGAGGCTCACGCCGCGCTCGAGCATCCCCGGCACCACCACCTCGTCGTTGTTGAACGCCGGCATGCCGAAGCCCCGGTCGATCACGCGCGCGCAGGCGTCGAGGAACTCCCGCGTCATGCCGCTGTGGTAGCGCACCGAGAGATTGGGCTGGGTGAGCCGGAGCTCGCCCACCGTTTCGAGGATGAGGGAGGAGAGCCGGTTGGTGGCGTCCTTCCCGTCCCGGTCCACGCCGCCGATGGTGACGTTCTGGTAGAGGGGACCGCCCGCGGAGTAGCGCGTGTGGGACCAGGAGCGGATCTTCTTGATCGCGAGAAGCTTGAGCCAGGTCGCCTCGAGCAGCTCGGCCGCCTCCTCGCGCGAGATGCGCCGCGAGTCGAGGTCGCGGTCGTACCAGGGTCCGAGGAACTGGTCCATGCGGCCGAAGGACAGGGAATGGCCGTTCGACTCGATCTGGAGGACGAGCTGGACGAAGTAGGCGAGCTGGAGGGCTTCGCGGAAGCTGTCGGGTGCCCCTTCCGCAATGGCCTCGCAGGTCGTCGCGATTGTCGCGAGCTCCGCCGCGCGGGACTTCGAAGGCGCCCGGGAGGCCTCGTCGCTCGCCAGGACGGCGAACCGACGGATGTATGCCGAGAAGCCCTCGAGCGCGTCGATCATCGCGAGGTGCAGCTGCCGGCGCCTCAAGCCTTCCCAGGTGGAGACGTCGTCGGCTTCGAGCTCGCGAGCGACCAGCGCCTTGTATCCTCCGAGCCCGAGCTCGAGGATCCTGCGCGTGTTCGGGGCGATGTGACCGTCGCCCGATGTCATGTTGCCCTCGGCGCGCACCATGCCCGAGTCGTGGATGGCCTTGAGCTCGGGGCTGAGGAGTGCTTCGGCCCTGTCGTGGAGGGTCTTGCCCTTCCAGTATTTCACGAGCTCCAGGAGCTCGGCCTTGTCCCCGGGAGAGATTTCATACGACTCCGCGGGCCGGTTCCCGATCCCCTCGATCTCCCGCTCGATCCACGCGACCGCGTACTCGGGAAAGATCGGGGCCGCTCGGTTCCGGGAGGCGAGGTTTCCCACGACGAGCTCATCCTTGCCGATCCAGATGGTCATCTCCTCGAGGGTGCGCCGGAGGGCCTGCGCGCGGCGCCTCGACCACGGGGAGGTTCTCGTTTTCCTTGTAGAGGCGGGTGTAGATGCGGGCGCGTTCGATGCAGATCGAGGGCCTGGTCGAAAGGATCTCGTCCTTGATCCGGGCTATGCGTTCGGTCATGGTCAGCCTCCAGTCGACGTCGCGAAGCCGAGGGCGGCGGCCTTCGCCTCCCAGCGTGCGACGTCGCGCCGTTCGACGGCATGGCCCTCCTTCCAGGGGCATTCGCGATCGAGCATCGCGTACTTCCCGAGGGCCAGCTCGTGGTAGGGCAGGAAGTCGATGCGCCGCGTCACGCCCTTCGGGTTGGGAAGGACGGCCGCGAAGGCGAGCATCGCCTCGATCGAGGCGTCGTCCGCGTTGAAGCCCGGCACGAGCGGGACCCGAAGCTCGAGGTCGGCTCCCGAGGCCGCGAGAGTCATCATGTTCGCGGTGACCTGGGCGAGATTCCCGCCGGTGCCTTCCTTGAACCGGTCCGCGTCCACCTGCTTGAGGTCGGCGAGCCAGAGGATCGGAAGGCCGAGGAGGGGCTCGAGTGCGCGAGGGGCCACGGCGAGGCAGGTCTCGATCGCCACGCTGACGCCGCGCCCTGTGAGGATTTCCGCGAGCTCGCGCTGCAAAGGCGTGGTAGGCGAGCGGTTCTCCGCCCGAGAAAGTGACTCCGCCGCCCGACTTCGCGAAAAAGGGAGCGTCTTTCATCACGTCGCGAGCGACTTCTTCCGCCGTCATTTCTTGTCCGGCGATGCGGATGGCGAGCGAGGGGCACACCTTCGCCAGGCCTGGGGCCGCTTTCGCAGCGCGGTTGGCCTGCACGCTCCCGTCCTCGCGCTGCGCCATTGCTCCTCCGAAGGCAGGGTCGAGACAGGCGTGGCAGCCGACACAGCGATGCTCATTGTAGAGGATTTCCGGCTCGAAGGACTGGCCTTCAGGGTTGGAGCACCAGGCACAGCGCAAAGTGCAGCCCTTGAAAAAGACCACCGTGCGTATGCCGGGTCCGTCATGAGTCGAGAAGCGCTGTATGTCGAAGATTGCAGCCACCAAAGAACTCTATCAGGTTATTTTCATTTGGTCAATATTTGATTCCGTTCGTAAGTATCGAGAAATGGAACCCTAGTCAAATTTCTAGAGGCTATGGTAGACAGACAGCCTCCTCCTCCTGCAGAAGATGGAAAAAAACGTTGACGGAAGTGAACTGCCGTTTCTATATTCCCGCATTGTGAGCCCGTACATTCTGAACGCCATCGCAACGACGGTCTTCGTCAAGAACCCGGGTATAAAGATCCAGCTGAAAGTGAGTTCCAGAATCGATTGGAATTTTGTTGACATATGAATTGGTTTAGATATAATCGTGTCGGTTACGGATGAAACATTTTTATGTTTCATCTAATACGTTCCTGAAGGAGGTAGTGAATGAAAAGAGTTTTGGTAATCGGACTCATCCTGCTGGTCGCGATCGCCTTCGGCGTTGGTGCCCAGGCCAAGCTGGTGAAGGCCGCGTTTGTCATCTCGAACGCCGCCAACGAATCCCAGGCCTTCTCGTCGAAGCAGTTCCTGAAGTTCGGGGCGCAGTACGGCTTCGACATGTACACCTTCGACGCGAAGGGCGACA
Source organism: uncultured Spirochaetota bacterium (assembly GCA_963734545.1). Classification (GTDB taxonomy): domain Bacteria; phylum Spirochaetota; class Spirochaetia; order SZUA-6; family Fen-1364; genus Fen-1364. Next base: position 237,647 of record CAVTHO010000008.1, read on the forward strand.
CCCAGGCCGAGTCGCAGATCGTCACGAACTGCATCGCGCAGAAGTTCAAGGTCATTTTCCTGAACCCGAACGACATCAGCGCCATCGTCCCGAGCATCATCAAGGCAAAGGCAGCGGGCCTGATCGTCGGCATGTTCTCCTCGGACCTCGCGCCGGAGAACCAGAAGTACCGTGACTTCTATGCAGGGGTCAACGATACGATGGCCGGCCAGCAGGCTGCGACGTCATTCAAAAAGGCCTTCCCGAACGGCGCCAAGATCGTCGAGATCGGCGGCCAGGCGGGCCACGACGCCCAGATCAAGCGGCACGATGGATTCAACGGCGCCCAGGGGATCATGGGTTCGAAGATCCAGGTCCTCGACTACAAGGCCTGCCAGCAGTGGGCAACCGACCAGGCGCAGACCATCATGGAAGACGACATCGTGAAGTTCGGGACCGACATCCAGGGCGTCTTCGTCCACTGGGACAACGGCGCAACGGGCGTCATCCAGGCGGCAAAGGCCGCGGGCATCAAGGGCCTGTTTATCGTCGGCGTCGACGGCAACCGCGCCGGCTACTACCAGGTCCAGAGCGGCGACCAGGCTGTCAGCATCGCCCAGGACTTCGTGCTCATGACCAAGACGGACCTCGGGCTCGCCCGGGACGTCCTCGCCGGGCAAGAAGGTTCAGCCGATCAACTTCGTGCCGCTCTTCGCCGTCGACAAGAACTCGATCGCGAGCTTCGATCCGCCCGAGTGGTAGAGATCGGCATAGTCTGAAAGGGCTCGTTCCACCCTCTGGCGGGACGAGCCTTGTTCTTCTCGTTCCGCCTCTGGCGGAACGAGCCTTGTTCTTATAACCTTCACGCAAGGATGGGGCCATGGCAGCAGGCGGCTCTGAGATCATCCTGTCCATCAGGGACGTGAGCAAGTCATTCCCCGGAGTCAAGGCCCTCGACAGGGTCTCGATCGACGTCCGTCGCGGCACGGTGCACGGCATCGTCGGCGAGAACGGCGCGGGCAAGTCGACCTTGATGAAGATCCTGTCCGGTGTCTACCAGAAGGACAGCGGCACGATCGAGTTCGACGGCGCGCGTGTCGAGCACACCACCCCGCACCAGTCGATGCAGAGCGGGCTGGCGATCATCTACCAGGAGCTCAACCTCGTCAACACGATGAGCGTCGGGGAGAACGTCTTCCTCGGCCGATTCAAGGAAATGAAGGGCATGCGGGGCACCCACGCAAAGGCGCGGGAGCTCCTGGACAGCATCGGCTGCAAAGTGCCCACGACCCGCCTGGTTTCCGAGCTCTCCGTGTCGGAGAAGCAGATGGTGGAGATCGTCAAGGCGCTGTCCTTCCAGTCGAAGCTCATCATCATGGACGAGCCGAGCTCGAGCCTCACGGCAGAGGAGATGGCCGAGCTGGTCGAGATCATCCATCATCTCCGGGAGAAGGGGATCTCGATCATCTACATCAGCCACAAGCTCGACGAGATCTTCCAGTTCTGCGACATCGTGAGCGTGATGCGGGACGGCCGTGTCGTCGACACCAAGGCCGTGGCTGAGTTCACGCGGAACGAGCTGGTCTCGATGATGGTCGGCCGCACGATCGAGAACGAATACCCCCCGCGCCCCCACAGCGTGGGCGCGGTCGTCATGGAAGTCCGTTCGATCCGCACCCACAAGCTCCACGACATCTCCTTCACGCTTCACAAGGGCGAGATCCTGGGCCTTGTCGGCCTTGTCGGCGCGGGCCGCACCGAGATCGTCCGGGCCATCTACGGCGCTGACAAGGCACGCGGACACGAGGTCCTCCTGGGCGGCAAGCCCGCGGCAATTCGCAATCCCCGTCATGCCAAGGACTTCGGCATCGGGCTGATCCCGGAAGACCGCAAGCTCCAGGGCCTCGTCCTGCCCTTTTCCGTTGAATCGAATATTTCCATGGGGAGCATACGGAAGTTCAGCCGGCTCGGCTTCATCCGGAGGTCCATCGAGAAGGGCATCGGGGCGCGACAGGTCCAGGCCCTCTCGATCAAGACGCCCTCGACCCGGGTCGCCGTGAACAACCTTTCGGGCGGCAACCAGCAGAAAGTCATCGTCGGGCGGTGGCTCGAGATCTCGCCGCAGATCTTCATCATGGACGAGCCGACGCGGGGCATCGACGTCGGCGCCAAGTACGAGATCTACCTCCTCATGAAAAGGATCGTCGAGGCGGGCGGGTCGATCATCCTCATCTCCTCCGAGCTTCCCGAGGTGCTCAACATGAGCAACCGGGTGCTGACGATCTTCGAGGGACGAACCACCGGGGAGTTCTATCCGGAGAAGACCCCGGTGGACGAGATCATGAAGGCCGCGCTCGGCCTCGAGGGAGGCGCCGCATAGCCATGGGAGAAGTCGCAGTGCGCATGGGAGAGAAATCCGGTGGCGAGGGCGGTCCAGGTCCTCTTCCGGGACTACCTCGTCCTTGTGATGATCACGGCGCTGGTCGTCCATCACGGCAATCGTGGAACCCAAGTTCCTCACGCCGCGGAACCTGATCAACATCATGCGCCAGTTCGGGCCCCTGATCATGGTCAGCCTGGGCATGACCTTCGTCATCATCGGAGGTTTCATCGACCTCTCGGTGGCCGGCATCATCAACCTCGTCGCCGTTGTCACCATCTCCCTGATCGGACCCCTGGGGCAGGTGCCGGCCCTCCTTGCGGGACTGGCCATTGGAGCGGCGTGCGGGGCGCTCAACGCCGCCGCGATCCTGACCTCGGGAGCCCTGACGCAGGCCGAGGCGCTGTTCCTCACGTTCGGCATGAGCACCGTGTTCTCGGCCTTTGCGCTGCTGTACAGCGGCGGCATGACGATGCATTTCTGGGACATCAAGACGAGCAAGGCGATGTTCGAGACGATCGGCGCGGGAACCGTCGGCCCCTTTTCCGTCTCCTTCGTCATCTTCCTCGTCGTGCTCCTGCTGCTGTGGATCTTCCAGACCAAGACGACGGAAGGAAGGGCCATCAGCCTCACCGGCGGCAACAAGACGGCCGCCCGCCTGAGCGGCATCCGTATATTGCGAAGCATCGCCGTCATCTACGTGATCTGCGGCCTGATGACCGGGCTGGGGGCCATCGTCCTCTTTTCCCGGATCACGACGGCCGCCCCCGTCATCGGCCTGGGCTACGAGACAAACGCCATCCTCGCGGTCGTGGTCGGCGGCACGACGCTGAAGGGCGGCAAGGGAAGCGTCCTCCGGACGGTGATGGGCGTCCTCCTTGTCATCCTCATGTCCAATTGCCTGAACCTCCTCGGTGTCTCGACCTACCTGCAGGTGGCCGTGAAGGGCGCGATCCTGGTCCTCGCGATCTGGCTCGACAACCGCAAGCAGGTGTAGGAGGAGGGACGATGACAGGCAACGGCATCGGAAGAAGGCTTTACTCGATCGTGATGAGGCAGAAGGCATTCGTCGCCATCATCGTGATGATGGGCGTGATGCTCTTCTCCGGCACGCAGTTCTACACCGCGTACAACCTCCTCGACATGCTCAACTCGACCTCGATCCTCCTCATTCTCTCCTTCGGGGTCACGTTGACGATCATCGCGGGCGGCTGCGACCTTTCCATCGGCGGAATCCTCGTCGTATCGGGCATCCTCTCGATCAAGCTGCAGGAGTACATGCCCATGGAGTTCGCCATCGCGCTCGCCGTCGTCTTCGGCATCGTGGTCGGCTTCGTGAACGGGTTCCTCTCCGTCCACCAGAAGACGGAGCCCTTCATCATCACGCTGGGCATGGGCCTCCTGCTCACCGGCGTCGCCCAGCAGCTCACCGACGCCCATCCGGTGCCGGCCAAGAATCCCGCCTTCATGATGATCGGCAACGGGGACTTCCACGGGGTGCCGAACCTCGTGATCATCATGGCGGTCTGCTTCGCCCTGGCGCTACTGGCTCATGCGCTACACCCAGTTCGGCCGCAACCTGTACGCCATCGGCGGCGACTACGAGGTGGCGCGCTACTCGGGCATCCCGGTCATCCGGACGAAGTGGATCGCATTCGTGATCAGCGGCGGCTGCGCCGCCCTGGCCGGAATGCTTCTCTCCTCCAAGCTGAACACCGGCTCGTCGATCTACGGCGACCTGACCGCCCTCGTGGTGAACTGCGGCGTCGTCGTCGGGGGAACCTCGTTCGCCGGCGGCATCGGCGGAATCCCGCAGTCGGGCCTCGGCCTCCTGGTGTTCGGCATGCTCGACAACGTGATGAACATGCTCGCGATCAAGTCCTACTACCAGGTATTGTTGAAGGGCGCTGTCATCGTGGCGATCATCTGGCTCGATTGCTACGCCCAGAAGCGGAGACGCGAGTTCATCTAAGGGCCGAACGGAGCTTTTCGAGTGGATACCAAAGGATGTGACAGGATAAGGGCGCTCCCCAGCACGCCGCGGATCGCGGTGCTCAAACAGCGCATGCTTGCGGCGCCGCGTTACCTGTCGATCGAACAGGCCGCGATCGTCACCGAATACTACAAGGCCAATCCGGACAAGCCGCGCGCCACCCAGCGCGCCGAGTCCCTCGCAGAAACCCTCCGCAGAATCGAGATCCGGATCGACCCGCTGGAGCTGATCGTCGGCAACCGGACCTCCGGCGTCCGCGCGGGCGTCGTCTCACCCGAGGCGGGAATCTCCTGGCTGGACGACGAGATCGAGCGGCTGCCGGTGCGCCCGCAGGACAAGTTCGAGGTCCGACCGGAGGATATCGCGACATTCCGGCGCGATATCCTGCCTTTCTGGAAGGGAAAGTCGCTCGAGGACAAGGTCAAGGAAGCCCTCGGCGACGAGATTGCGGCGATCGGCAAGGTCGCGAAAATCAACCAGACCGACCACGCGCAGGGCCATATCTGCCCCGACACGAAAGGTTGGCTCGCGAAAGGGCCGCGCTCCATAAGGGACGATGCTTTGGCCCGGGCCGCGACGGCCGCGCTGGAAAAGCGTGACTTCTATCGCGGGATGGCCATCGCCCTTGACGGTGCCATCGACTTCATGCGGCGCTACGCCGCCCTGGCCCGTACCATGGCGGCCGACCGCGCACACGGGGAGCACCGGGCCAACATAGAGGAGATCGCTCGCGTCTGCGACAAGCTGTCGCACGAGCCTCCCTCGACCTTCCGCGAGGCGGTGCAGGCGCTCTGGTTCCTCTTCGTGCTGCTGCAGGCCGAGTCGAACGCCTCGTCGTTCTCCCCCGGCCGGGCCGACCAGTATCTTTTCCCCTACTACCAGCGGGACATCGAAGCCGGGACGCTGGACGACGCGGGAGCGCTGGAGATCATCGAGGCCCTCTGGCTCAAGTTCAACCAGATCGTCTACCTGCGAAGCTCGAGCAGCGCCAAGTACTTCGCGGGATTCCCCATCGGCTTCAACGTCGCAATCGGCGGCCTGGACGATCGCGGTGAGGACGCCTCCAACGAGCTTTCCTTCCTCTTCCTCCGCGCGCAGGCGCATATCGGCCTGCCGCAGCCCAACCTCTCTGCGCGCCTCTCGGAAAAGTCCTCGGAGGAGTTCGTCCGCGAGTGCGCGAGGGTGATCGGACTGGGCTCGGGCATGCCCCAGGTCTTCAACGACGAGAGCATCGTGCCCGCCCTGATGGCGCGTGGAATCTCCGCCGAGGACGCGAGGAACTACGCCATCGTCGGCTGCGTGGAGCTCACCACGCACGGCAACGCCCTGGGATGGAGCGACGCGGCCATGTTCAACATGGTCAAGGCGCTCGAGCTGACGCTCAACAACGGCATCTGCCTGCTCACGGGAAAGAAGATGGGGCTCGACCTCGGCTCCCTGGGCGACTACCGCAGCTACGAGGAGCTGGAGGCGGCCTTCCGCACGCAGATGGATCATTTCATCGGGCGCATGATCAGGGCCTGCGACGCGGTCGACCGCCTGCACGCGGAGATCCTGCCCTCGCCCCTGCTCTCTTCGGTCATCGAGGGGTGCGCGGAAAAGGGCCTCGACGTGACGGCGGGCGGGGCACACTACAACCTGTCTGGAATCCAGGCGATCCAGCCGGCCAACCTCGCCGACTGCCTCGCGGCGATCAGGCAGTGCGTCTTCGACGAGCGGAGCGTGAGCGCAGAGGAGGCCCTTGCGGCGATGCGCAGCGACTACGCTGGCAAGGAGAGCCTCCGGCAGCGTCTCATCAACAAGGTCCCGAAATACGGCAACGACGTGGACTGGGTGGACGCCATCGCGGCCAAATGGGTCGACTATTTCGCGGCGCGGATGAGCGAGTATACGAACGCCCGCGGAGGGCCCTACCACACGGGGCTCTACACGGTGTCCGCGCATGTGCCCATGGGACAGAACGTGGGTGCCTCGCTCGACGGGCGCAGGGCCAGGGACCCTCTCGCGGATGGGGGCATGTCCGCGATGTACGGTCGTGACCGTCACGGCCCGACGGCCCTCCTCCGCTCGGTATCGAAGGTGAGGTCCCTGAACGGCAGCAACGGCACCCTCCTCAACATGAAGTTCCTGCCGGAGTTCTTCACAACCGAGGAAGGCATCGACAAGTTCGCGAGTTTCCTCCGCACCTTTGTCCGGCTCCGGATCAACCACGTGCAGTTCAACGTGGTCCGCAGGGAGGACCTGGTGGCCGCGAAGGCCGACCCGGAATCGTGGCGCAGCCTGACTGTCCGCGTGGCCGGCTACACGGCCTACTTCTCGGAGCTGGCCAACGACCTGCAGGACGAGATCATCGCGCGGACGAGCTACGGCGACCTCTGATGGACGGGACGATCATTGACATCCGCCGCTTCACGCTCCATGACGGCCATGGCATCCGCTCGACCCTCTTCCTGAAAGGCTGCGGCCTGCGCTGCGCGTGGTGCCAGAATCCCGAAGGCATCGACACTGCCGTCGGCCTCTGGTACCTCGCGAAGCAGTGCATCCGCTGCGGCCTGTGCGAGGCGAGCTGCCCGGTCGACGCAATCGGTCTGCACGCAGACGAGGATCCCTTCGTCCGGATCGACCGGGGGCTCTGCACACGCTGCGGAGCCTGTGTCGCCGCCTGTCCGACGACCGCGCTCTCGTTCGATGGAAGCAGGGTCTCCGCCGAGGAGGCCGCCGCGGCCCTCCTGCGCGACGTCGAGTTCTACCGGCAGTCGGGCGGAGGGATTACTATTTCCGGAGGCGATCCGCTCGTCCAGCACGCGTTCGCACGGGAAGTGCTCGGCCTCTGCAAGAGGTCGGGCGTCCATACTGCCATCGAGACCTGTCTCTTCGGGGATTGGGAAGTTCTCGAACGCTTCATTCCCCTCACGGACCTTTTCATCATCGATCTCAAGATCGCGAACAGCGCGCTGCACGCGGAATATACCGGCCGTCCGAACGACCTCATTCTCGACAACTACGCGAGGCTCGCCCGGGCGGGCGTGGAGCTCCTCACGAGGATGCCGCTGATCCCGGGCATCACGGCGACGGAAGCAAACGTGCGGGCGCTGGCGAGCATCGTCCGGGAGACAAACCCGGGCGGGCGCGTCGAGTTGATCAACTTCAACCCTCTCGCGATCAACAAATACTCCCTCATGAACCGGGGCAAGGAGTTCTTCAACGGCATGGCTCCGCTGCCCGATGGCGAGGTCGAGGCGCTCCGCGCGCTGTTCGAGGCCGAGGGTCTCGCGGTAGTCCGGGAGCACAGACGATCGGACGGTGTCGGGAGGTGACATGGTCCGGGGTTTGATCGAGCAGGCGAAGGCGGGCCGGAGCGTGTACATCACCGACCTCCATGCCCTGTTCCGCGACCTTGCTGACCGGGAAAGCCATCGACTCGCCTGCGTCGTGGAGATGCTCGATGGCACGGGTCTCCGCCGTTTCGATCTGCGGGTGCCTCGCGTCGACGGCCTGGGCGGCGAGGAACGCGCCTTCGTCGAAGACTACATCCACGCGGAGGTCTACAACATCATCTCGGCCCTCGGGGGGAGGCGCATGGCCGTCTACTCCGACCAGGGATCTGCGGAGTTCCTGACGATCCTCAATCGGCTGCCGGCTGTCTTCGGCATCGGACTCCCCCGCTCATCCCGCTCGGGCTACGGGCGTGCGGTCAACGTCACGGACCGGATGATCGGCGCCCTGTCGCCGGGCGCGCCCGCCTTCTCGTTCGAGTTCGATTCCCTGGACCGGGCCCCGGCCGCGATGAGACCCCGGGCTCCCTCCGTGGACCTGGTCGGCTTTTTCCGCGGGCGGACCGAGCGGCTCGAAGGCAAGGCCCTGATCGGCCTCGACGTGGGCGGCACCGACATCAAGGCCGTTCTCGTCGACGACGGCCGTATCGTCGACTACACGGAGTACGACTGGTTCCCCGCGAGTTTCCTCCGTTCACGGCAGCTGGTGGATCCTATCTGCCTGATCGTACGCCTGCTTTTAGCGCGATTGTGGATCCATCGTCTCGGAGCAGCCGACGGCCGCCGAGCGGCCCTGGTCGAGCTCGCGGCGAAGGCCCTCCACAAGGGAAGCGCGCCGACGGGAACGGCGTCGGGTACGCCGCCGGCGGAGATGGCGCGCGCGCTGGCCGACCTTGAAGCGGCGGGGCTCGACAGGGGTCTCCGGTGCGACGGGATCGGGCTTTGCTTCCCCGACGTCGTGGTCAGGAACAAGATCGTGGGCGGCGAGGTCTACAAGACCCGAGGCATCCGCACCAACACTGCAATCGACTACGAAAGGGACTTCGCCGAGCTCACCGATCTCGATGTGCGCCTCCGGGAATGGGTCGCTCCCGAGGGGACGGTGCGCATCATCAACGACGGGCCAATGGCCGCGTTCACTGCCGCGGTCGAGATGGCCGCCTCGCCCGACGCCAGGGACGTGACCCGGGGCGTTTTCGCCCATACGCTCGGGACCGAGCTGGGCACGGGGTGGGTGACCGAGACCGGTGCGATCCCTGACATCCCGCTCGAGGTGTACAACTTCATCATCGATCTCGGCTGCTGGCCGGAGCGTGCCTTCGAGCCGGATGACCTCCGCAGCCTCAACAACTTCAACACCGGCCTGCCCGGCACGCTGCAGAAGTACTGCAGCCAGAGCGGCGTCTTTCGCCTCGCCCTCAAGCGGTTCTCCTCGGAGCGCCCTGATCTCCTCCGCGAGCTCGAAGAAAAGGGCTTCGTCGAGCGGCGCCCGGCGGACGGGACGGAGGGCTGGTACGTGCCCACCGATCCCGTGGACCAGCGGAAGCCTTTCCTCGAACACATGATGAAGCTGCCCGACCGGGAAAAAGACGACACCAACCGCGAGATCTGGCGCGAGATCGGGAAGTCCCTCGCGGTGACTCTCCTCGAGACGCGGCGTATCCTCGAGCCGGGCACCGACCTGCGCTTCCTCTTCGGGCGTCTCGTCAAGAACGCCACATGCTTCGACCTCATGGTGGAGGGCGCCCGGAGAGTCGATCCCGGGATCCTGCTCGCCGTGGCAGGCACCGGCATGGCCAACACCCCTCTCATGAAGCAGCTGAAAGGGCATCCGCACCTCACCGTCGCGCAGTTCGCGCAAGCCATCGGCGCCGTGTACTTCGCCAACCCGGCCACGGTAATCCGTGGCATTCAGGAATGAGGACGCGGCGCTGCGGCGCCGCTCACGCTTTCGGCGTCGACGTTGTTCCCCGCCCACGTGGCGAGGTTCAGCACGTGCAACTGGTCCAGCACGACGGTAGCAGACGCGCTTGACGCCTCGCCGGCGTCCACACAGGTCAGTCCTCCTTCACCACCGCCACTCCAAGGGCCTCCAGCATTATCGCCCCTGTAATGTTACTTCCCGTCAGGAGCTCGAGGCCCGGTCCCCAGGCGTCAATTTGCGCGGCGTGAGAGCTGTGATTCAGATAAAATCTGTACCGGGTGCCCGACGGGCTCGTGCGTGCGGCAACTTCGACACCGGCCGGCAGAGCGCGGCCGCCAAGCACACGATCGGAAAGAGCAGGCAGCAGGAGCTCGGAGAGGCCGGCCGCATCGAGCACGGTGCCCAGGTAGAGACAGGCACCCTTGCCGAAGTGATGGAGGGTGGCCGCAACTCTGCCGGAATAATACCGCCCGCCGTATGTCGCGAGCGCGAGGGTGCCTGTCACCGGGGAAAGTATCTCCGCGACTCCCCGGGCCGGCGCAGTGATTCCGCCGGGAAGCTTCACGCGCACGGCACAGCCGGGCACGGCGGAAAACACGTCCGCATCCTCGATCGTGCAGCCTGCCAGCCGGGTGAGGAATCCTGGAAACGGCTCTTCCCCCACGGCATTGTCCGGGTCTTTCATTCCGCTGAGCGGGCCGAGAACGAGGAGGCCGCCGTCCGCAGCAAAACGCTCGAGCTTCTGCGCTGCCTCCCGCGAGCATATGTGAAGATTGGGTGCCACCAGGACTGAGTATTTGCCGATGTCGGTGTCCGGTCCCACACAGTCGAAATCAATTCCTCTGCCAGTGAGAGCTTGCGAGATGCAGCCTTCGAGTGATGGCGCACCGGGAGTCTCCCGTGCCTGCGGCTGAAACGCGAGGCTCCAATGCGAGTCATGATCGAACAGGATTGCCACCCGGGCTTCCGGCGCAGTGCCCTCGAGCTCAGCGGCAAGAGCGCGCATCTCTGTCCCGACCTGTCGGAGCTCCCTGTAGCGGGGGCCCGGGATGCCGCTGTGCGGAAGTATCCCGTGCCAGTACTGCTCGATCCCATGCCGCGCGGTCCGCCATCTGAAGAAGCAGACCAGGTCCGCTCCCCGTGCCAGTGCCTGGAAGTACCACACACGCATCCGCCCCGGCTCTGGAGTGGGCTGCACATAGTCCCAGCCGCCGGGGCCTGCCGCCTGTTCCATGACCCAGACATTCTGCCGCTTCAGACCGCGCATGAACGCGTGCGGGAAGGCCGAGGGTGCCCGGTCCTGGCCCTGCAGCTCGAAGAAAGGGTAGTTGTCCCAGGACACGACGTCCAGCTCTTGCGCGAGACGGAAGTAGTCGATATCGAAATAGTCCTTCATGAGATTGTGCGTGATCACCGCTCGAGGGTTTGCCTTCCGGAGAATAGATGCCTGGTCGGCGAGGAACCGTATGTTGGTCTCGGAGGAGAAACGCGCAAAATCCAGGAGGAGACCAGGATTTTGTCCCTGCTTCCCCATCCGGTCGGCGGGCTCCCGCGGAAGGCTCACCTCCCGGAATTCCCGGTAGTGCTGAGACCAGAATGCGGTCCCCCACGCGGAATTGAGCCTGTTGATGTCGTTCCCAAAACGCACGGCAAGCCATGCGCGGAAGCCGGACTCGCAGCGGGGGCAGAAACAGCGGGCCGTTCCGTGGCAGCCCAGCTCGTTGTCGATCTGCCACGCCGTGATCCGTTCGTCCCTGCCGTACCGAGCCGCCATCAGCCCGACCAGGCTCATGACCGCCCGCCTGTAGCCGGGATGAAGCTTGCAGGCGTCCTGGCGCATCCCATACTCCTTGAGCAGACCGTTCGATCTCACCTGGTGAATATCGGGATGCCTCGCGTGAAGCCAAGGCGGATAGGCGGCGCTCGGCGTGCAGAGGATCGTGCCTATGCCGTGCGCCGCGAACAGGCGAATTGCCTCGTCCAGCGCGCCGAAATCGTGCTTTCCCCTCGAGGGCTCCAGCTCCGACCAGGCGAACTCGGCCATGCGCACGAGGGTGACCCCCGCTTCGGCCATGAGCTGTGCGTCCGTTTCCCATCTGTTCCGGGGCCACTGCTCGAAATAGTACGGCACGGCCAGCCGAAGTCTCGAGAGCTCACCGTTATCCTGCGCCATGCAATCACCCCTTGACCGCGCCGGCGGTCATGCCGGCAATGAATCTGCGCGATGCGGCCCAGAATACGAGCATGACGGGTGCGAGGGCAAGCGTCGTGGCCAGCATCAGGACCCCGTAGTCCATCCCGCGGTAGGGATCCCCGCGCAGCAGGTTGAGCGCGAGGGGAAGCGTCATCACGTACTTGTTGGTCAGGACGAGAAAGGGATAGAAGAAATTGTTCCAGCTCCCCAGGAAGTTCATGATTCCCAGCGCCGCGTATGCGGGGACCAGCAGAGGGGCCACGATCCTGAAGAAGATGAGCACCTCGGGACAGCCGTCGATCCGCGCGGCGTCAATGAGGGCGGGATGGATCGTGGAGGAGATGTACTGGCGCATCCAGAACACCCCGAAGGCGCTCGCCGCGGCGGGGACGATCACGGCCAGGAAGTTGTTCGTCCATTTCAGCCTCGTGGTGATGATGAACCAGGGAACCAGGTCCACCAGCCAGGGCAGCATCATGGTCCCAAGGAGGGCGGCGAAGACGAGCCTCTTCAGCGGAAAATCCAGCATCGCGAACGCGTACCCGCCCAGCGAACAGAGAGCCAGGGAGAGGAAGGTGATGGCCGCGGCGACGATGACGCTGTTGAGATAGTTCCGCCAGAAAGGCACCGTGGCGATCACGCTCGCGTAGTTTTCACCTGTCCGCATTCCCGGGAGCAGCGGCGGCGGGGTCTGCAGTATCTCGTGCGAGCTGTGCGTGGCCTCGATCAGCATGAAGAGAAACGGGAGGAAGATGATGAGGGAGCACGCTCCGAGGAAAATGTTGGCAGTGGTCCTTGCGCCCGCATCACGCACGAGCCGACTCCCCTCTCTCCGACAGGAATCTGAAGCTGAAGATGCTCAGCACGACGATGATCAGCATGAGGAAATAGGCGATTGCCGAAGCCTGGCCGAAGGCGCCCCTTCGGAATCCCGTTTCGTAGATGAGAAGGGCAATGGTGAGCCCTCCCTGGTTTGAGCCCCCGAGGTAGCCCGCTCCCTGCCCTCCTCCGGTCAGGATGTATGCCTCGTCGAAGATCTGCATGCCCCCGATGAAGGAGAGGATCAGCGTGTACAGGATGATGGGACGCATGAGAGGGACCGTGACGTAACGCAGAATATCCCTCTTGTTCGCGCCTTCCACTTCCGCACATTCATAGAGCTCGCGGTCGATGCCCTGCATCCCGGCAAAGTAGATGACGCAGTTCCACCCGATCCATTTCCAGACGAAGAGGGTAATGATCACCGGCTTGATCATGCTTCCCGTGCCGTGAAACCAGGCCACCGGGGACACGCCCAGCCCGCCGAGGAGGAAGTTGATCATTCCGTATTTCTCGCCGAAGAGGGTGGTGAAGACGATCGAGACCGCTATGGTCGACGTCACCATCGGAGTGAAGAGCAGGGCCTGGTGGAGGTTTTTTTTCCGCACGTACTCGGTATTGAGAACGTAGGCGATGAGGAACCCGCCCGGCAGGATCAGGATATGGGCGCAGATCCAGATGTAGGCCGTGTTGTAGAGGGCTTTGAGAAAGGCGGGGTCCCTGAGGGTGGCGATGTAGTTGTCCAGAAAAACAAAGATCGGCGCGCCGAGACCTTTCCAGTAGGTGAAGCTGAGGAAAAGCGAGTAGAGAATCGGAAAGATCCCGAACGAGAGAAAGAGGACGATGAACGGCGCCACATAGAGGTATGCGACCGCGCTTCTGCCCGCCTGGATTCTCCCCCGCCGCATTGGTTCCCGCCTTCCGATTCTGAGAGGGGCGGCCCGAGGGCCGCCCCGCGCATGCTGCCTACTTGTTCCCCATGAGTCGGAGAACTATTTTTCGATCCGCCTGGGTCTTGATATCAATGGCGTTCACCATGGCCTTGACGGTGCCGGGGACATCAAGATTCTGGTCAAGGAACTTGTCCAGCTCGATGTTGAAGGCATTCTCGGCAACCCCATCAAGCGGGGTTACCACGAAGGGTCCCTGGGAAGAAGCGACATCCGCCCAGAGACGGCGCGTCTTCTGGCCCCCGAAGAACGGGTCAGGCTCGTCGTACAGCGCATCCTTCCACGCAGGGATCAACGCAGGGAAATAGTCGACGGTCTTCATGATCGTGTTCTCTGCCTTGGCGTCGGCGCAGAGATACTCGATGAACTTCCACGCGGCCTCGGGGTTCGTGGACTGCTTTGTCACGGCGAGGAACGAGCCTCCCCAGTTCTGAAGCGGCTGCTCGGGGACAGGAATGACTCCCCACTTTCCGATGGTGTCCTTCGCGATAAAGCTCTTCAGGAAGCCCCCGAACCAGCAGCCGGAGATGGTGGTGGCGATCCTGCCCTGGTTGAGCATCGTGTACCACTCATCGGTCCATGCCGAGGTCTTTGCGTCCATTCCGTCATTCCTGAGCTTCTGCGCGATGGTGAGCACACGGCGGGTCGTCGGGTTGTCCACCGCGATGTTCATCTTCCTGTCGAAGAAGTTCTTGTGCGAATAGTAGATGTAGGGAACGCCGCGCGCATTGTCGATCCACCAGACCTGGTTCTTGGGATCGTTCACCTTCTTCCCCACCTGGACGTAGTCGTCCCACGTCCTGATCAGCTTCGCGAGCTTTGCCGGATCGGACGGCACTCCTGCCTTGTCCAGCAGGTCACGGCGGTAGAAAATGCTCGCGGGTCCGATATCCCACGGGAAGGCGAAGAGCTTGCCGTCGGGAGACAGGGACAGGTCCCACTTGTAGCCGACAAAGTCCTTCTTGTACTTTCCCGCGTTGTACGGCTTGTCCAGCAGGTTCACGAAGGCATCCGTCAGGGCGAAGGTGCCGATGTCGTTCACCTCGATGAGCGAAACGTCGGGCGCGCCCGCCCCTGCCGCCAGTGCGGCCTGCAGCGCGTCCCGGGTTCCCCCGGCCTGGCCCGGTTTCATCTCCCAGCTCACCTCGATCCCCGGATACTTCGCCTTGAAGCCGGGCATGATGGACTCGAAGGCCTTGTCCGCGGAGGGCCAGGCCCAGACGGTCACTTTCCCCGTCACGCTCGACCCCGTGTCCGCCGCGAACGCGGCCGCGGGAACGAGCAGCAGCGCCGCGATGAGGATCACGGCTGTCAACCACAGATCTTTCTTCATATCAGCCTCCTGGATTTTTTTCCGACGCCTGGGCGCCGGCAAGTGTCTTCACGGAGTTTCGCTCCACGACCACCGGGTCGATGCTGATGGTGCTGCGGTAGTGCACATTCGGCGTAATGACCCCATCAAGCAGTATCTGGGCCGCCTTTTCCCCGATGAACTGGTTGGGGTGATCGATCGATGTCAGCGAGATGCCCGGCAGCTCTGCGTAGTCGGAGTTGTCCACGCTTATGACGGAAAAGTCGGACGGTATCGAGTACCCGCTCGCATGGGCCGCCCGGTACAGCGCAATCGACATCTCGTCGTTGCAGCAGAAGAAGCCGCTGGGCAGCCGTGGCCGCGATTCGAACCAGCGCTCGAAGAACGCGTTGCAGTCCCGCACCGGGCCGACGGAGAGCAGGCGGTCACCCGGCACCTCGATTCCCGATCCTGCGAGGTATTCCACGGCGCCCTGCCGACGCAGGCGAAAGGGTCGATGTTCCTGGGAGAAGACGATGGCGATGTCTCGGTGCCCCCGTTCGGCAAGGTAGCGCGCCGCCATTGCGCCCGTGGCGACATCATCCAGGACGATCGCGGGGAATCGATTGTCCCCGAATGTGTTGTCCATGAGGACCACCTGGATGCCGGAATCCTGGATCTCGCACAGGAGCCGGTAGTTGGTGGATTCCAGGTCGCCGGGCACGCTCCCATCCTCCGCGCCTGCAATGACGGGCTCGATGGCAATGCCTCTCACTCCCCGTTCCCTGAGCTTGAGGAGGACTCCCCTCTCCTTTTCAACGTTCGCTTCCGTCTGGTTGAGGATCATGTGAAAGCCGCCGCGCTGCGTGGCTTTTTCAAAACCAGCCGCGATGCGCGGGAATATGTATGAGCTCGCGTAATAGCAGACCAGGGCAAAGTCATCGGCCTCAGGACTTCGCCGGGCAAGGCAGTAGGTGCCGATGCCTTTCCTGGATTCGACCCATCCCGCGTGTGCAAGATTCGAGATTGCCTGGCGGGCGGAGCTCCTGGAAACTCCGAACCGGAGGCAGATTTCGCTTTCAGATGGCAGCTTGTCTCCGGGCTGGAGCCGTCCGCTCTCAATCTCCTGCTTGATCCAGTTTGTTATCGCCGAATGCTTACTTGTTATAATAGGTTGTTCGGACATGCTTAACAGAATAGCATTTAATGGTCATTTGTCAAGCTTTTTATTAAAAAAACTAGCTATTGAATGTGACCTGTAATTATATGTTGTACGAATATTTAAAAACTACGGGAATCAATTCCTCTGCCGAAACTGCGGCAGCCACTCGCGATTGCGCGCGAAGAGCTGCGTCCTGCTCCGATCTATCGTGAAAGCGCGGTTTCCAGAATCCTCTGCACGTCATTCACGTCCAGCTTCCTGATGCTTCCGCGTTTTTCGCTCTTCTCCGCCATCTCGCGGAATCTCTCCGGGCCGATCTTCACCTCCGACAATCTCGTCGGGAGACCCAGGTCGTTGAAGAATCGTTCCATGCGGGCAATCCCTTCCATGGCGGTGCGTGCCGGTTTGGCGAAGTCGTACTCGACATTCCAGACCCTGACGGCAAATTGAGCAAAACGGTCCACGGCAAAGCCGTGCACGTACCGGGCCCATGCCGGCAGCACGATGGCCAACCCGGCCCCGTGGGCTGATGTCATAGACGGCGCTCAGCTCGTGCTCGATGGCGTGTGACGACCAGTCACCCGCCCGGCCGGTGCCCAGCAGATCGTTGTGCGCCACGGAGCCGGCCCACATGATCTCCGCCCTGGCGTCGCAGTTGCGCGGCTCCTCCATCACGAGCCGCCCGTTTTCTATCACCGCCTTCAAGGTGGCTTCGCACAAGCGGTCCGTGAAGTCCACGTTCTTCACGGCGGTGAAATAACGTTCGATGACGTGCGACATGATGTCGACGATCCCGCACGCAGTCTGGTAGGGCGGCAGATCAAGCGTCAGCTCGGGGTCCAGGATCGCAAGCACCGGCCGGATGACCTCGTTGTTCGCGTAGACGGCGTCGCGCTTCAGAGGATAGGGACCCTCGTCGTTGGTAATGACCGCGTACTGGCTCGTCTCGCTTCCCGCAGCGGGAATCGTGAGGATGACGCCGACCGGCAGAGCCGTGCGCGGCGTCACCTGTTTGCGGGAGAAATCCCAGACGTCACCCGCATAGGGCACGCCGACCGCTATCGCCTTTGCGGAATCGATGACGCTTCCGCCGCCCACGGCGAGGATGAAGTCCACCGAGTTTTCACGGCAGAGCGCGATTCCTTTCCGCACGAGGCTCAAACGAGGATTCGGCACGACGCCCGACAGCTCCACTACCGCGATCCCCTCTTTCTCCAGGGAGGCAACGACGGTCCTGTGGAGACCGGATTTCTTGATGCTGCCCTGGCCGTAGTGGAGAAGTACCCTCTTCCCGCCTGCGTTCCTGATCTCCTTGCCCGCTTCCTTTGCCTTGCCGCGGCCGAACACGACCGCCGTGTGGCCCCTGAACGCGAAGTCTTCCATGATCCATCTCTCCTATTTGAATGTCACCGAGAAGTCGAGGGGTTTGTCCAGAACGAGCAGCCTCAGCAGGGGGATGCGGAACACCACGGCCCCCCCGATGACGGCCCCGCCGGACTGGGACAGGATCTCACCCTCCGGATCGAGCGTCAGCGTGAGGTAGGATTTTTTCAGCAGGGCCGGCGCGTCGTCCCCTATGGAGAAACGAACCATTTCCAGGTACTCGTCGTCGCTGATCGTTTCGTTCGGCTGGGGTCCGAAGACGGCGAACGCCGGGTTGGCGAGGAGCGGGAACGTGCGCACGAGCTGCGGATAGTTGCTCCGGTCGAGGTGCAGGCGGATCATCTTCCTCCCGCCTGTTTCGCTGTACACGAGCGCGGCGGCGCTTTTCAAAGACTCCTCGCGCGCGAATACATCCTGGATGGAATCGAAGGCGAGCTCCAGGTCCATCGCGTCGTTGGAGGGGGTTGCCGCCTTCGTCACGGTGATTCCTGGCCGGGATTCGAAATCCTTCCTGATGGACGCGGCATCGAAGAATTTGCCGCCGCTTCCCAGGACGGGTTTGTCCGAGACCTCCGAGAGCCGGGCAACGTATTCATGCAGCAGGGGAGCCACCTCCGCGTGCATGGCGAGGGTGCCGGAGCCATCGGACTTGATGACGATGGTCTGGTTCATTGCGCACGATACGGCAAATACTGTCATGAGAATCGCCGCTCCGCACAGCTTTCCGGCGCTCCGGGTGATCATTCGGCCACGTTAGAGTGTCCGGCGGGCAGCGTCAAGGCTCCGTGACATCCTGGCCCTCACAAATGTCACGGAGTACCGTGACCGGCTTGTCCGCGCAACGGCAAACCATTAGTATCCGTGCGATGCCCACCGTGCACGTCCAACCACTGGGGAAGTCCCTGATAGCGGCAAAAGGATCGCTGCTGCGCGACGTTCTGAACAAAGCGGGCATTCTGCTCGACTACCCCTGCGGCGGGAAGGGAAACTGTCGAAAATGCAGGGTCGCCGTCGATCCCCCCCCTGCATCGGGCAAGGGGAACCTGAAGGATGCGGAAACCACGGACGGAGTGCGGCTCGCCTGCCAGCTCACCCTCGTGGAGGACTGCACCGTCACCGTGCCGCGGGATCGTCTTCTCCGATCGGTCGTGAGCCACGAAGGGGGAGACGCAGATGTCCGGGCTGCGGTTCGTGACGCCTCGATTCGCAGGGTGAAGGTGCGCCTCGCGGAGCCGTCATTGGAGGATCAGCGCGCCGACTGGGAAAGGCTCGCGGCGGGACTGGAAGGGCAGGGCATTGCCGCGCACCTCCCTGACACCGCCTCCCTTGAAAAGCTTCCTCAAACGCTGCGGAAGACCGACTGGATGGTCGAGGCGCTCTGCGACGGGAACGAGTTTCTCTGGCTGGCGAGCACGCGGGGGCGTCGAAGCTGCGGCTTCGGAGTGGACCTGGGCACGACCACGGTCGACATCGCGCTTCTGGATATGGAGACCGGAGAGCAGCTTGCCCGCAAGGCCCTCCTCAACGGCCAGGTCTCCTTCGGCGCGGACGTAATCTCCCGGGCCATGAGCTTTCACGACGATCCCGGCCCCGTGCGCCTGGCCGCTTTGCACACCATCGAGAAAGGCGCACGCGAGATCCTGGCGGAGACCGGGGTCCTTCCCGACGAGGTCGTGAAGACCATGGTCGTGGGAAACCCCATCATGATCCACATTCTGAACGGGATCGATCCCTGGCAGCTCACGCGCGTCCCCTATATTCCCGTGACCCGCCGGTCGCTGCGCGGCGTGCCGCGGGATTTCGGCTGGACATTCCAGGAGCACGGCTTCGTGGAGACGCTGCCCCTCGTATCCGCCTACGTCGGCGCGGACACGATCGGGATGATCGTCGCCCTCGACCTGGGGCGGGAGAAGAAGACGTCGCTCTCCATCGATGTGGGCACCAACGGCGAGATGGTGCTCGCCCGGGGAGGCGAGCTCATCACCACTTCCACCGCCGCCGGCCCCGCGTTCGAGGGCGCACAGATCTCCTGCGGAATGCGGGCCATGGAGGGGGCCATTCACGAAGTCCTTCTTTCCGCGGACGGCAGCCTCGCGATGCAGGTGGTCGGCGCAGCAGCGCCCCGGGGAATCTGCGGCACGGGCCTCGTCTCGGGCATCGCCCAGCTCCTGGAGCGCGGCATCGTGGATTCGACGGGCAGGCTTCTTGCACAGGGGGAGATCGAGGATCCGCGGCTTCGCGGCCGGATATTCCCGCTCGGAAACGAGCTCGCCTTTGCGCTGTCCGACGACCGGACCGTCTATATCTCCCAGACCGACATCCGCAAGATGCAGCTCGCAAAGGGCGCCGTGCGCACGGGAATCGAGACGCTCCTGGATGTGACCGGCGTGGCAATCGAATCCCTCGACGCGCTCCGCCTGGCAGGGAACTTCGGAGCCCGGCTCGACCCGCGGGCCGCCATGCGCATCGGCCTGATACCCGAGATGGACCTGGGAAAAGTGGAAGTGGTGGGGAACGCCGCCCTGCGGGGCGCCCTCATGGCCCTGCTCTCACGGGACGCCCGGGGACTCGCGGAGCGCGCCGCGCTGCAGGCGAGGTTTATCGAGCTGGGGGGAAAACCGGAGTTTCAGACACGGTTCATGGAGTCTATGCTTTTTTAGACTTCATTCCCTGAAGGAAGCCGGGTCGGGACTGGCACGTGAACCACCGACCGCTGATCTTTCGCGCCTTTTCCTCCAGCGTTTTTTCGACGAAAGCAGCGTACTCCTCGGGCTGCACCCCTCCGGACTGGAACCCGTTTATCACGACCCCCTGCCCGCTGTTCGCGGTGAGAAGGGAGGAGCAGAGCCCGTGGAAGCATTCGCGCATGCTGCTCTCCAGGGGGGACGTGCCGGTACCCGTGCTCACCATGCAGAGCACGCCGCTGTGACGCCCCAGAAAGTACGCAAGCGCTTCCCGTGCCAGAAAGATCGGGCCCCTGGCATCGTCGAACGCCCTCTCTATGTCCACGCTCGGCATATCGTGAAGCGTGGCATGCGCCGCGCAGGGAGGCTCGAGAATCAGGACTTCGTCAACCGCGTCGAACGTGTTCAACACGTTGAGAAGGACCGTGCGGGCGGACAAAGGGGACCTTCGGTTCCAGGGGACGGCCGCGGGGGCCTGCCCGGACACCGTCCCCGGTGGATTTGGTCCCGCCACCGTACCCGGTGGATTTGGCACCGCTGCCGTGCCCGGCGGCGTTTCCCCCGACACCAGCTTCACCACGGACAAACCGCGTGCCGACAACAGACGCGTGAGCGCCTCTCCGAGCGGGGAATCCCCCTCTGTGACGAGTATCGTTCTAGCCATTTCACTCATCCTATCGCGACCGCCCCGCGCGGTCAATGCGCCGATCCGTCGGAGGGATTCGGCCCGCCGCGCTGGTCTGCATTGCCCTTCGCGGCTGTTCGCTGATAGATTCAGGGGCAGAAAGGAGCCGTGCATGAAGGTTGCGTGCGGGCAGATCAATCCCACAATCGGGGATTTCAAGGGAAACTGCGAGAAGGTGCTCTCCTTTGCGGCCAGGGCGAAGGAAGCGGGATGCAGCCTCGTCGTGTTCCCCGAGCTGTGTCTCTGCGGCTACCCGCCGATGGACCTTCTGGAGTACGAGCTCTTCGTGGAGGAGAACCTGAAGGCGCTTCGCCAGGTGCAGATCGGAGCGCCGAAGGGGATCGGCATCGTCGTGGGGTACGTGGACAGGAACAGGGCCCGGCCCGGTAAAGGGCTGCTCAACGCGGCGTCGCTCCTCGCGGACGGCAGGATCATCCACACGCAGGCAAAGACGCTCCTTCCCACCTACGACGTGTTCGACGAGGCGCGCTGGTTCGAGCCCGCCGCCGCGCGCTCGGTCGTGTCCTTCCAGGGAGAGAAGCTGGGTATCGCGATCTGCGAGGATATCTGGTGGGAGGGCGAGCCCGCGCCCGGGTTGCGCTACCCGGTGGATCCGGTGGCGGAGCTCCTGGACGCCGGCGCGACCCTCATCCTCTCGCCCTCCGCATCCCCCTTCCACGCGGGCAAGCCCCGGGTCCGCCTGGACCTCCTGTCACGCATCGGCAAGACCTCGGGAGTGCCGGTGGTCTATGTCAATACTGTCGGCGCAAACGACAACATCATATTCGACGGCCAGTCCATGGTCACTTCGAAGGAAGGGAAGCTCGTGTTCCTGGGCAGGGCCTTTGAAGAAGAGCTTGCCGTTGTGGACACCGATGCCGCGGGCCCCGAGGTGCCGCTGCCGGAGGACCGGTACGCGCAGATCGAAGGGGCTCTCGTTCTGGGCATAAGGGACTACGTGCGGAAGTGCGGATTCACCCGTGTGCACCTGGGTCTCTCCGGCGGGATCGATTCGGCGCTGGTTGCCGTGCTTGCCGTGAAAGCGCTCGGACCCGGTCGGGTGGACGTGTTCGGCCTGCCCTCCCGCTATTCTTCGACAGGGAGCGTGGAAGACGCGCGCGCGCTGGCGGCCACCCTCGGCCTCACGCTCAGACTCCTGTCGATCGAGGACATATTCGGCTCGTTCCTGCGGACGCTGGAGCCGGTATTCGAGGGGAAAGAATCCGCCGGGTACGTCGGCGCAAAAGCCGACATCACGGAAGAGAACGTCCAGGCGCGGATCCGCGGCACGCTCCTCATGGCCTTCTCGAACAAGTTCAACTCCCTGCTCCTCACCACGGGGAACAAGTCGGAGCTCGCCACGGGATATTGCACGCTCTACGGCGACATGAGCGGCGGTCTGGCAGTGATCGGCGATCTCTTGAAAGTCGAGGTATACGGTCTTGCCAGGTCGATCAACGCCCGGGAACGTCTCATCCCCGACGCCATCATCAGCAAGGCGCCTTCGGCCGAGCTGCGGCCCGGCCAGAAGGACCAGGATTCGCTTCCTCCCTATGAGACCCTGGACGCGATACTGGAAAAGTACCTGGTGCAGAACAGGTCCGCCGCGGACATCGCTGCCTGCGGTTTTGACGCCGACCTGGTGCGTTCCGTGATCGGCATGGTGGAGAAAGCCGAATACAAGCGGCGGCAGGCGCCGCCGGTGCTCAAGGTCTCACCGAAGGCGTTCGGCACCGGGCGCCGCATCCCCATCGCGAGGAAGCTTACCTAGCGCCGATCGACCCGGAGAAGAGAAAGCCGTGGTCCACCGCGGCCGAGGCCGTTTTCCCCGATTCGCCCACGAATGTCACCTTCCCCTCCGTGAACCCGGCGGTTCGAACGCGCCCGAACCCTTTGGGAACGCGTGTCACCCCCTGGATGTAGTTGACCGCAGTGGGCCGCAAGGGGGACAGCTTATGGGCCGTCGGGATCCCTTTCTCGTTGAGCTCGTTCTTTTTCACGGAAGCCGCCAGCCCCATGGCGAAATAGCCGCACACGTCTTCCAGGCCCAGGCAGCAGTTGCGGCCGTTCCAGGGATCGGCGTGGCGTCCGTGATTCTCGATCCAGAACAGCGTCGACGGCAGGACCTTCGGGTCCTTGAGCGCGTACCACAGCCACCCCTCCGAGGGATTGACCGCCGTGACCCACGCGGGGCCGCCTGTCTGCTTGTTGTACACCTGGACAAGGTCACAGAAACCCCGGCGCCGCGGAAACGAGGCGCACGAATCGAACGGCATCTCCTTCCAGACAGTGGGCACCTTGTCGAGGCTGCGGAAGCTCGCCCCGGCGGCCAGCGCGCTGTATTCGCCGCCGCTTTCAAAAGAACGCGCCGGCCGTGGGGGTACCTGCCCGAACTGAACGGGGCTCGTGGAGAGCAGGAGCGTATCAGGCTGGTCGCCGCCCGCAAGCGTGGCATGGTGCCCGAGGGGCGCGCGCACGTCGAATCCCTCCAACACGTGCCGGATATAGATCGTATTCTGGCCGGAAACGAGAGAAATGCTCTTGCTGATCCGTCCCTTGAGCTTCGAGGTTGCCATTGTGAGGGTGATCCGGGTCAGAGCGTCCGACTGCTCGAGGCTGCCCGCGCTCCAGGTCTCCGTTGCCGGCTCGCCATGGGTGGTGTGCGTCACGCCCTTCAGGACGCTGTCGCCGCCGAAAGGCATGCAGAAGAAGTCTCCCCTGAGCGGTCCGAGCACGGGGGGCTGCACCGTCTTTCCTTCTCCCTGCCAGGGGCTCACGTAGTAGGGCTGGAGGGGAGATTCGCTCTTGCGGAAAAAGGTGACAGGGGCCATGTGGCCGCCCTTCAGCGTCAGGGCGATCCGCACCGTATCGTTCTCGATCACCCACGAGGGCTCTGATGCAATGATTTCGATCCTGGGCTCCATGCGGCACCTCCTTTGAGCCTCCATCATATGCGGAGCGCGCTGCGCCGTCGAGGGAGGTCTCTATGCCCGGGGGAACTCCGCCGCGATCCGGACGCCTGCGAGGATTTCACTTGCAAGACGCCTCGAATCAACCGGACCGAGTCTTCCCCGCGCGGCGTCCCGTTTGCCCTCGAGGTCCCATTCCGTGTGCTGGAACCAGGCCGTTCCGAGAGGCGCCATTTTCGCCCCCTCGAGGCATAAGCGCGCAAGGCCTCTCAGGAAGGATTTCAGACCGGAATCAGGCGCCAGCTCTCTGAGCTTCAGGAGCAGGAGCGCGCTTTCGTTGCCGGCGAAAATGATTCTCTGGCGCGTGAAGGAGTCCACGAGACATCCGCTGCAGCCGGCTTCGAGCAGCTCCTCCCCTGCCCGCGGGTGGACCCGGATCCACGGGAGAAGAAGAGAGGAGAAGAGACGCACGCTTTCCGCCGCGCGCGCCCGGGAAGCGGCCGCTCCGCTGACCGGAGGCTCGGCCGGCTTGTAGCCCAGCGCGCGCATTTCAACGAACAACCGCGCGGCAAGGACGGCGCCGGCCGCGTCCGGCCCTCTGCCCTCCCGTGAGCCGGGTGGTTGAAATGCGTCCCATGACACGGCGGAGAATCGCCTGACCAGGAGATCGAGAGCCTTCCTGTACCTGTCCTTGCCGGTCTTGAGAAACAGCCGGGCCATGGGAAAGAAAAGCTCGATGCCGCCGAGGCCCGGAGCAGGATCCCGCACGGGCGTCCTCTGGCCCGGCACGTGCAGGCTTCCCGGCATGCTGAGCTTTGCCTTCTCATCCAGAAAGAACTCCACGAACCTGAGGCCGGCAAGAAAGTACTTCTCATGAGGCAGACCATCACGCGCCAGGTCTTCCGCAAGGACCAGCAGGAGCTCCGCGATGCGGGCGGACTGCCCCATGGAAAGAAGTGCCTGACTTGCCTCTCCGTGCACGCCGCGCCACTTCCCTGCCTCGAGGTGGTAGCTTTCGTAGAAGAAACCTGAAGCAATCTGGCCTTTGAGCGCGAAATCCGCGAGCCGCAGCGCGAGCTCCTGCAGGCGCGCGTCCCGCGGGAAAAGCTTCCGCATCGCCACGGCCAGCCCGAGCCCCGCACCGGCGGAGAGCCATGGGCTTCCGGGCAGCTCGCGCATCCCCACCACGCCGGGTGCCTCACAGAGATGCGTGGAGAGGGCTGTCTGCAGGGCAGCGGCCAGGAAATCCTGGTGCGCGGACCCGTCTGCCCCGCGGGCGTCACGGTCAGGGACAAGCCGCTTGTAGACGGCTTCCGCGCCCTTCACCTGTATTTCCTCCCGGGCGGAAAAGGTGAGAAAGAGCTCGTGGTTCCTGTCGAGGCTTCCGGGGGACTCGATGAGCTGCTCCGTGGCCTCTACTTCCTGCGAAGGGACGGGGCCGATGCGGCTGCCCGGTTCTTCCTGGCCGGGGAATCGAACCTCCACGTGCAGGCGGGAAGGCTCGTCCTCGATTTCCGTGGTGCTGATCCCGATACCGGCGGCCGAGCCCTCGCAGGATGCGGCCTGGGAAAACAGCAGCACGCCCTTCCTGCCCATGGAGAGAAAGAGCGCAGCGGGATAGCTGGTCTTTTCACCGAGGAAGGAGGTGGGCGCAGGGGGAAGCCCCTGCCGGGCGTGCACCCCGGGAAAAAGGCATCTCATGTCAGCGGGCGCATCGAATTCCACGTCGATGGACAGGTGCCCGGCGCCGGGTGTCTTCACTGCCCACGTCCGGTGCAGGGTGATGCCGGCGGCATCCGAGGTGATCCGGTCCCTTATCTCCCCGAACAGGAAAAAGGCGCGCACCTCCCAGGTGCCGTGTGCTTCCCGGGCGCCCCGGGCCCCTTTCTCGCTCTCCGTAAGCACGATGCTCGCCGCCTGCCGTTCCTGCCCGTTCCAGAAGAACCTGTACGGGACATGGAATGGGATTCCAGAGTCCGGCTGGATCCGGATTGTGCGCAGATCTTGCTGAGTGACCTTCATGTCAGGGATAACCCGCGGGAGGATAGTAGCGCGCGGCAAGGGCGGTGACAACAGGCCTCGACAGAGGGGTTTTCAATTCCGCCCCTCATGTGATAGAATCAGATTGTACGCCGCCTGCACGTTTCAACCGCTCCTCGCAGCGCGGGGATGGATTTATCTGATACGAGACCGAAACATGCTGACCGGAGGGTGGGAAGATGAAGCCTGTCTTGAAGCTCTGTGTCGTTGTGATCGTTTCGATGCTCGCGCTCACGACCTGCGTTCTCGACCAGATAGCCGTGAGATGGGACGTCACCGGCTTTGGCTTGTCGGGGTCTCTTGCTACTGTCTTTTTTGATGTCTGGAACGATGGGAAATACGACCTTAAGGGAGTCAACCTTGAGGTTGCCGCATATGTACAGCCCGCAGGCGTGTATGTGAGCGCCTGGAGTGCGCCGGACTTCAGCCTGGCGCAGGGCGAACTGAAATCCGGCAGCTTCACCTTCAGTATCAGCCCGTATGCTGCGGGTCTCGGCGATTCAGTCACCGGCGCTGCAATCCTTGGCGTGGACATGGACAAGCCCAGCGACTCCTAGCGCGCGGAGACTGCTGTACATCCTCACGCTCCCGAGATGCGGGAGCGGAAGCGATCGTCGAGCGCTGAGAGTCGGGTCTTGAAGGATGTCATCGAAGCCCAGTAGCGACGTGCGTCATCGGGGCGCGCCGCGGCGATGAGGGCGGTCAGATAGGCCTGGCGGAACAAGTCGTCCTGCGCGTCACTGCCGCCTATGGCGGTCATCCGGCTCATGACAGGATCCAGCAATGTCGCCGCTCGCGCCGGGTCTCCTGCGCCGTGGGAAATGCACGCCTCGACCACGGCCCGGCCGACGGGCTGCCACACCCGCCGCGCTTCGTCGTCGTCGGCCTCAGTCCGCCGTCGAACCGAGGAGCGAAGCGTGTCGAGAGCGGCCGAGCGGCCGGCACGCGCGAGGGCGTACCCGTGCTGCGCGCTCAGGAACGGGAAGAAGCACTCGCCGGCGCGTGCTTCCACGTGGTCGGCAACATCGGCCCAGCGGGCATTGTCGACTGCCACGCCCGCCATTTCGAGACGCCACAGGTACGAGATGGCATCTACCTGCTCCCCGGGGGAATCGGGAGAGACGCCCCAGATGTGATGTCGGTAGACCGACTCGGCCCGGTCGACCTCGAGCGCATCGAGAAAGGCCACGGCGAGATGCCACGCGTTGTGGCAGTAGATCACCCGGCCGCTGGTCTCCCAGACCGGGAGGAAACTCTGGAGGCGCGCAATGGCCTCGGGAGGGTCGCCGCGCGTGATGAACACGTGCGAGAGCGCGTGATGCGCCCACGGATGGGCGTCGATGTCCAGTGACGCTTCGGCCAGGTCGGCGGCGTGGTCAGGCGCGCCGCTGAGCTCGGCCGCGAACGCCCATACGGAGAGAAAGTCGGCGTCGTCGCGGTTCGGCGCTGCGATGCGCTCGACCTGTGCGCGGAATCGCTTCCCCATGTGCTGCTGGCCGAGCACGTAGTACAGGAACTCGAGTGCCTTCAGCGCCACGATGTCACGCGGCCATTGCGTCACCAGCTCCTCGAGCCTCCCGGCTGCGGCGAGGAAGTCGTGCGCGTGCCAGCGCTGAAGTGCGGCCAGCGTGGCGCGTTCGCGTTCGTTCATCGTCGGCTCGAGCGCCTCGCACTGTTCGATGTATCGATGGGCGTCGGCCGAGGCAGCGGCCGTCTGCCCGTAGAGGCCGAGCATTGCCGCGTCGAGTTGCAGCATGGCCACGCCGGCATGATGCGCGGCGTCGTCGAGGACGGCCTCCACACCGAGTTCGAGACCCGCGAGTCGATCGGTAAAGGTGTCGACGGCATCGATTGCGTCCCTGGCATCGGTGCTGACCTCGAGCCCCCGTTGCGTCCTTCCCATTGATCCACCCTTCCGCGCGCCTGCGCCGCACGACTGGTGCGCGCCACTAATATACTCAGGTTGACAGCCGGAGAGAGGGCCCCTATCCTCGGGCGGGGAGAAATGCGAATGACAAAGTCACGGCCGCTGTTCGAATGCACCGGCTGCGGTCACCAGGAGCCGAAGTGGCTCGGCCGGTGCCCCGAATGCGGAAAGTGGAACAGCTTCACGGAAGTCGCGGCGGCTGACCTGCCTGCCCGCAGCGCGGCGTCGAAGGCGCGAAAGACCGCGGTTCCCATCCCCCTCTCCTCGATCGAGAGCCGTGAGGGCATGCGCCTGGACACGGGCATCGCGGAGATGAACAGGGTCCTCGGCGGCGGGCTCATGCGCGGTTCCTCGGTGCTGGTGGGAGGCGAGCCGGGCATCGGCAAGTCCACCCTCATGCTCCAGCTCGCCTCGCGCACCGCGCCGCCGGGGCGCAGCCTCTACATTTCCGGGGAGGAGTCCCCGGGCCAGCTCCGCATGCGGGCGGACAGGCTCCGCGTATCGTCGGACCGGATCGAGGTGCTGGCGGAGACGGAGTTGACCGCGGTCATGCAGGTCCTGGAGCAGGTGAAACCGGTCATCGCCATCGTGGATTCACTCCAGACTCTCTACACGCGTGAAGTGAATGCCCTGCCGGGGACGGTCAACCAGATCAAGGTCTGCACGCAGGAGCTGGTGGAGTGGGCGCGGACCCGCGGCACGGGCCTTCTCCTGGTGGCGCACGTGACAAAGGAAGGGGCAATCGCCGGGCCGAAGCTGGTGGAGCACCTCGTGGACACCGTGCTGTCCTTCGAGGAGGCGAGCGCCGAGGTGCGCACCCTCCAGGCGGTCAAGAACAGGTTCGGCTCCGTGGACGAGATCGGCTTTTTCCGCATGACGGAAAACGGCCTGACGGAGGTGGAGGATGCTTCAAGCCTTTTCCTGACTCGTCGGGAGGGAGAGATCCCTCCCGGCGTGTCCGTGGCGCCCGTCTTCGAGGGGTCCCGCGCGCTGCTGGTGGAGATCCAGGGCCTCACCGTGCCGGCCAAGAGCGGGATCAGCAGGATCTATTCGGACCGGATCGACTCGGGCAGGGTGGCGCGGATGGCGGCGGTGCTGGAAAAGCACCTGGGACTCCACCTGGCCGAGCACGACATCTACGTGAATGTCGCCGGGGGAATTCGTATCGGCGAGGTGGGAATCGAGCTGCCGCTGGCCCTTGCCCTGTACTCGGCGCGCACGGGGGCGCCGCTCCCGGCCCGGACCGCGGTGATCGGAGAGGTGAGCCTGACAGGAGAGATCCGACCCGTGCCGGGCCTGGAAAAGCGCGCCCGCGCATGTCGGGAGCTGGGGTTCGAGACGCTGATCGGGCCCGGCGGCCCGGATGCGGAAAAGCCGGAGGGTGCCTCATTCAAGGGAGCGGAGCTCGTGAAAGAGGCGGTCCGGATAGTCTTCGGCCTTCCCGGCGGAAAGTAACAACCCACGCTCCAATTGCAGCTTGATTCTATTGGATAATCTACTATTATTTGATTACCTGATAGGAGCAAACCATGGTTGAGATGACTGTAACCGAATTCGCCAAGAAGCTGCGGGCGGTTTTTGACCGTATAGAGTACAAGGGAGAAGAAATAGTGCTCATACGGAACAAGCATAGAATCGCGCGGATTGTTCCCGGATCGCCCCATCTCACTGCTATTGAGGCGATGGGGGACTTGTATCGCACGCTTCCCGAGGAGGCAGCAGAAGATTGGCTCGAGGAAAGCCGCTCCACTACCAGGGTTTCCGAGGAGCCGCGCAACCCGTGGGAGTGATAGTTGATACCTGCATCTGGATAGACGTGGAGCGCGGGACCATTTCGCCGGCGGATGTTGCGAGATACACGAAAGATGAGCCGATCTTCATTTCTCCGGTAAGTATTGCGGAGCTCAGCTACGGATCGGAAGTTGCCGCCAACGAGGCAATCCGGCAGAAGCGACTCGCAGCCTTGCACCGCATGAAGAAAAAGCCGTCCCTCCATATCGACGAGGAGACAGGTATGATATTCGGAAGCATATCAGCACATCTGAAAAAAACGGGCCGCGCGGCGGATTACCGCGTTCAGGACGTCTGGATGGGCAGCCAGGCGATCCAGTATGGCTATCGCCTGCTCACCAGGAACCGCAAGGACTTCGAGGACTTACCGGGCCTCGAACTCATTATCTTCGGGGCTCCCGACGGGGGGTGATCAGTCGATTACACTCCCCGGGCCAGGTGGTAGTAGGCCGCGTTCCACCGGAGCTCGTTCTTGAACTGCGTGAGCGAGGTCTTCCCGTCGATCAGCAGGAACTCGATACCGGCGATTTCGGCAAAGTCCTCCAGGTGCCTTGCGGTCACCGGCGTGGCTGTAGCCCGGCGTGGTGCGCTCCGCCCGCGTGGATCCATGCGGCGGCTGCAATCTTGAGATCCGGCCGGGGAACCCACAGGGCCCGGGCAACCGGGCAGCTTCGGCAGCGGCGCATCCGGCGCAACCACGTCCACTTCGTTCACCACCATGCGGAATCTCGTCCCCATGTCGATCACGGTTGCGTTGACGGCAGGGCCGGCTGCCGCGTTGAACACCAGCCGGGCCGGGTCGTCCTTGCCGCCGATTCCCAGCGGGTGCATCTGCAGGGACGGTTTTCCATCAGCGATGGAGGGACAGACCTCCAGCATGTGCGCGCCCAGCACCTTCATGCCGCCCTTGGGCCAGGTGATAGGTGTAGTCTTCCATGAATGTCGTTCCGCCCGTGAAGCCCGGCAGCCATGACCTTCATGGACCGCACAAGGGCAGCGGTCTTCCAGTCTCCCTCGGCGCCGAAGCCGTATCCATCCGCCATCAGGCGCTGGACGGCGAGACCCGGGAAGCTGCGCAAGACCGTGCAGGTCCTCGAAGCAGGTCGTGAACGCGTGAAATCCCCCGGCTTCCAGGAAGTGCCGCATCCCCAGCTCGATGCGCGCCGCTTCACGCAGGCTCGCGCGTTTGGTGCCGCCGGCGCGCAGGTCCTTGTCCACCGCGTACTGGGCGTCGTACTCGGTCATGAGCCGGTCCGCATCCGCGTCCGTCACGGCCTTCACGCTCGCCACAAGGTCTCCGACGCCGTAGCCGTGCACCGCGTAGCCGAACCGGAGCTGCGCCTCCACCTTGTCGCCTTCGGTCACGGCAACTTCACGCATGTTGTCGCCGAACCGGGCGATCTTCAGGCCCTGCGCGTCGTGCCAGGCGCCGGCGGCGCGGAACCAGGTGGCAAGCTCCTGCTGGACGTCCTCGTCCTGCCAGTGGCCGACCACGACCTTGCGGTCCAGGCGCATCCGTGCGCCGATGAAGCCGAACTCCCGGTCCCCGTGGGCGGACTGGTTGAGGTTCATGAAATCCATGTCGATCGATGACCAGGGGATGTCCCGGTTGTACTGGGTGTGCAGGTGGACAAATGGCTTGCGGAGCGCGGAGAGGCCGGCAATCCACATCTTTGCCGGGGAGAACGTGTGCATCCACGTGACCAGCCCGATGCAGTTCTTTGCCGCGTTGGCTTCCCGGCACACCTCCAGGATGGCATCCGGGGTGGTGACCACGGGCTTGAAAACGACCTTGACGGGGATCGCCGGTGATGCGGAAAGGCTGCGCGCGATCTCCTGCGCGTGCTGTCCGACCTTGTCGAGGGTTTCCTTCCCGTACAGGCTCTGGCTTCCCGTGACGAACCAGGCCTCGAGCTGTTTCAGATCGATCATGCGTTTTTCTCCTCTCCGTCGAACACGGCCTTCAGGGCCTCCAGGGATTGCACGAGCATGCGCTCAAGCTGCGGGATCAGAGTACTCGCGGCCGACCTTGGGCCCGCTGAGCTCAAGATACCCCGTGACGGCCTCTGCTGGGAAGCGCCCCGCGTTGCGGTCGATGAGCTGCTTCAGCCGGGACAGGTCCACGATGCCGCGCGCCCGCTCCTCCGGTGCGAAGCCGAATGTCGAATTGAAGATCGCGTCGGTGTTCTTGAAATGGAACTCCCACATCCACGGGATCTCCAGCTCGAAGAGGCTCCAGTTGTCGTGCAGGACCCTGCCCTGCGCGTCCGCCACGCCGTGGGAGATGTCTCCGCAGAGGAGAAGCGGCACGGTGCTGTCCGGATTGGCGGCCAGGAACGGATCGAGCTCCGTTGCCAGCTCGCGCACCTCCTCGGGTGTCGAGGGGTACTCCCAGACCGATGACATGGGCTCGATCGTGAGGGTCTTCAGACCCGCCTTGCGGGCCGTGCCAAGCAGGCCTTTCATGCTGTCGAAGAAGCAGCGGATGCCGCGTTCCCGCAGGTGGGGCTGGTCGCGCAGCATGATGCCGGCGTTCGAGCCGGCAGATTCGGCCCCGAGCAGGGCTGCCACGTGGATGAGCCTTTCCCATCCTTTCCGCGCGCCCTCTTCGAGCAGTGGATCGCCGCTTGCGAACCCGCCCAGCTCCCGGTGGGACGTGAAGAGGCTGCTGATGCGCACGTCCCTCTTCTCCGCCTTCGCGCGGAGCTTCTTGAAATACTCGTCCTCTGCGCTGAAAGTCGGGTAGGAGCTCCCGATCTGCAGGCGGTGAATGCCGAGGCCCTGCATGATGTCGAAGAGCCACTCGAAGCTGTAGCGGCTCTCGATCGGATCACTTTTCACACCCAGGTGCACTTTCATGGAACGAACACCACCTTGTTGAAGGATTCCTTTCGCGCAAGGACCCGGGCAAACACGTCTGCCCCCTGCGGAGAGCGGCGGGGTGTGGCTCACGAGCCGGGCCACCTCGATGCGGGAGCCGAGGTGCGAGAGGACGGTGGTCCAGTCGTTCCTTCCCTCCGGGACGACGCGGGAGTTCCAGGTGCCCCTGATCGTCAGCTCCCTCCTGAGGATGGAGGAGAAGTCCTTTTCACCGATTTCGAAGCTGCCCCGGATGTTGCCGAGAAAGACCACTTCGCCGAACCGGGCGCCGCACTGAACGGCCTGCAGGAACGTGAGAGGAAGGCCGATGGCCTCCACCACCCTGTCCGCTCCGGCCCCGCCCGTCTCCTCCTTGATCCGTGCCACCGGGTCGCCGAGCCGTGAATCCACGGATGTGAAGCCCATTTCCGCTGCAAGGGCGAGCTTGCGATCGTCGATGTCCACGACAAAGACGCGGCTGCACCCGCGAAGACGCATCCACTGCGCGGCCATGTTCCCGATCGGGCCGCCGCCGAACACGGCCCCGAAATCACCGGGCGTGATCGAAAGCTTGTCCACGCCGTGCAGCGCGACCGCGCATGGCTCCGTGAGGGACGCGTCCTGCATGCTCACGCCCTCCGGCACCGGCATGAGGTTTGCCTCCGGCACCCAGACCTTTTCCGCGAATGCGCCGTCTCGCCGTGAGCCCAGGTAGTCGTAGTCGACGCATTGAGCGTAGTCTCCTGTCTGGCAGGGAACACAGCGCCGGCACGGTATGAGCGGGAAAACGATCACCTTCGCCCCCACGGGAAACCGCTCGTCGGCGGCACGCTCTTCGACAACGCCTGAAAACTCGTGGCCCATGATCAGGGGATAGTGATAGGCGGCACCCTCGAAGCCTCTATGCAGGTCCGAGTTGCAGATCCCCGAGTACGCCACCCGGATCAGTGCCCAGTCCGCACCGGGCCGGACCGGATCAGGTACGTCCAGGTATTCCAGCAGCCTGTCTTTTTTGAGGACCAAAGCTTTCATGGGCGAACCGTATCCGGATACACCCTGTTGTTCAAGAGGATTTGATTGAATTTGATCAAAATTGATCGAATCTGCTTGATGGGAATCAGAAAAAAGGTATACTTGGCCAGGACTAACAGGGTCAGGGAGGCGGGAATGAGAGCAGCCGTGCTGGAGGCGCTGAACAAGATTGCAGTCAAGGACATGCCCGAGCATGCGTGCGGGGAGGATGAGGCGATCCTCGAGGTCAACGCGTGCGCGGTCTGCGGGTCCGACATCCGCATCTTCCACTACGGCAACGACCGGGTGAAGACACCCGCCATCATCGGACACGAGATCGCGGGACGAGTCGTGGCAGCGGGCCGGCGCGTGACGCGCGTGAAACCCGGGGACCGCATCGCGCTGGGCGCTGACGTGCCGTGCGGCACCTGCCACTGGTGCACGAACGGCATGGGCACCAACTGCAGGATCAACTATGCCATCGGCTACCAGTTCTCCGGGGGGTTCCAGGAGCGGATGGTGCTCAACGCCACCACGCTGAACTACGGGCCGGTCACCCCATCCCCGACGGGCTGTCCTTTGCCGAGGCGGCAATCGCGGAGCCGCTGGCGTGCGCCGATGAACGGGCTGGAGCTGGCCCGGTTCGGCCTGGGGAAGAGCATCTGCATCATCGGGCTGGGGCCCATCGGGTGCATGATGCTGGAGCTTTCCAAGGTGTTCGGCGCCTCGCGGGTCTTCGCGGCCCAGCGCTCGCGCGCCCGGCTGGACATGGCCCGGCAATTCCTCCCCGAGGCGCGGTTCATCGCCACGGAGGAGGAGGACCTCGTGGAGACGGTCATGAAGGAGACCGGCGGCGAGGGAGTGGACCTCGCCATCACCACGGCAGGCACCGTGCAGGCGCACGACGACGCCATCCGCATGGTGGCCCACCGCGGCTACGTGAATCTCTTCGGCGGGCTCAAGAACCAGCCGAAGCTCAGCATCGATTCGAACCTCATTCACTACAAGGAATGCTTCGTCATGGGAAGCCACGGTTCTCTGCCGCGCCACCACCGAACCGGCGGTGGGGCTGATCGCAGCCGGCGCCGTGCAGGCGAAGAAGTACATCTCGCAGGTTTTTCCCCTCGAGACAACGGCAGAGGCCTTCGCCTTCCACGAGTCGCGCCGCGGCCTGAAGGTGATCGTGGCACCGCAGGGAGAGAAGGCGGCATGGTCATGAAGAGAATTGGAATCGCCCCGTCGCTGATGTGCGCGGACTTCATCCATCTCGGGGAGGAGCTGGACCTCATGCGGGAGGAAGGCGCGGACTGCCTGCACGTGGACATCATGGACGGTCACTACGTGCCCAACTTACACGCTGGGTCCGGATTTCTGCCGGAAGCTGGCCGAATATTCTCCCCTTCCCCTCGACATCCACCTCATGATCGAAAACGTCGACGCGCACGCCCCGCTTTTCGCAAAGCTCCCGGGCGCGCGGGTGTCATTCCACCCCGAGACCGCGTGGCACCCGCTGCGCACAATCGAGCTGATCAGGAGCTGCGGCGCGCAGCCGGGCATCGCGGTGGACCCCGCGCTGCCCCTTGCCGCCGTGCAGGACATGCTCCCCTACGTCAGCCTGGTCTGCATCATGACGGTGAACCCCGGCTACGCGGGGCAGGCTCTGATCCCCGGGGCACTGGACAAGATCCGCGCGCTGGCCGACCTGGTGCACGCTCGCGGTCTGGACATCCAGATCGAGGTGGACGGCAACGTGAGCTGGGAGAACATCCCCCGCATGGTCGAAGGCCGGCGCCGATCTGCTCGTGGCCGGAACCTCCTCGCTCTTCGACGGAAAGGGGGACCTCCGGGCCAATCTCCGCCGCATGCGCGCGGCGGTCGGCAGGGACTAGGGGAATGTAGGGTGATGGCAAGCAAAAGACAGACGGGCCCACGCGTGGAGACCGCCCTTCGGGCGGTGCCGGTCTAGCGGATGCTGTCCGCCGAGCGACACGCGCTTCTTCTCCGCGTGCTCCGACAGAACAGGTTCGCCTCCGTGGGCGAGCTGGCGGGAATCGCGCGGTCCTCCGCGGCCACGATCCGGCGCGACCTCGGCAGCATGGAAGAGTCGGGCCTGGTTCGCAGGGTGCGGGGCGGCGCGGAGCTTGCCGCGGGGCAGGAGGGCGCCGAGCAGCCGGGGGAGCTGCCCTTCGAATACCGCAAGGGCATCCAGCTCGAAAAGAAGCGCCTGATCGCCCGGGCGGCCGCGGCGCTCTGCACGGACGGAGAGACCGTCATGATCGACGGCGGCTCCACGACGTACCAGATGACGGAGTTTCTCCGGGACATCCGCCTGCAGGTCATCACCAACTCGTTCGCAATCGCCCACGAGCTGGCGCGCGGCTCCCGCTGCACCGTCATCCTGAGCGGCGGCGTGGTGCATCCGGATTCCCAGCTCGTTCTGGATCCGTTCGGGGAAGACATGTTCGAAAACTACACGGCGTCCCGGCTCTTCATGGGCGTGTACGGCATCGACGAGACGGGCGCCACCAACACGGAAGCGCTCCTCATCAAGACAGAGAGGGCCATGATCGAGAGGGCCCGCACGCTCGTGGTCCTGGCGGATTCGAGCAAGTTCGACCGCCGCGGGAGCCTTCTGCTCTGCGGGTTCGAGAAGATCCACGAGCTCATCACGGATCCCGGCATCGACGCGCGGCACCGGGAGATGCTTCTCTCCCGGGGCGTGCACGTGATAGTGGCCGGGGGCTGAATGCGGTGGCCGGGGGCTGAATGCCACCTAACCGCACGGGGTACCGTGCGAGGTACGGTGGCCGGCCTGATCGTGGCCGGGGGCGAGCCCTAGCGGAGGCCGTGCTCGTTGAAGAAAGACGAGTACTTCTTGTCCGTGCCCATGATGTGGTTCTGGAGCCAGTTCTTGAGGAAGCCCATGATTTCCAGGGTGAGGCCGAATCCCTTCTGGTCCGCCCGCGCCTTCAGGTCCAGGGCCGTTCGGGTGAACTCATCATGCTCGCTCTTGTGCGCGTCGAAGTCGGGGTAGTGGAACTTCTTCATGTACCCCTCTTCCAGCTTGAAATGCGTGGCGGCATAGTCGACCATCGCGTCAATCGTCGCCTTCTGCATCTCGCGGCCTCTCTTCGCGAGCATCGCCTCGTTCAGCGAGTTGAGCATCTCGATGAGTTTCTTGTGCTGGGTGTCGATCACCTCCACGTTGACGCTCAACTCGTCAGTCCATTCGAAGAATGCCATGTTGTCTCTCCTGTGCCGTTGTACGCGCTACCACAAGCATACCACCGGGAGGTGTATCGGTCGAGCTACTGCTTTTCCTTTTCCGCCCTCTTGCTCCGCAGACGCGCAATGTACAGGTACGCGGCCAGCTCGGGATCGATCTTCTCCTCCCGCGCAATGCCCGATATCCTGTGGCGCAGCTTCGTCCTTTCCTCTTCATGGGCCTTCGCGACCATGCCGGTGAGCTCGTCGTAGCTCAGCGCAGAGGGCGCCCGCCGGGGCCGCAGCAGGGCCGCGAGCCTTGCGCGCGTCCCTTCCGGCAGCACGAGCCTGCGGGCCACGACGTCCAGAAAGAACAGCGCGAGCGCGGCCAGCAGCAGGTACCGCCAGGCAGCGTTGCCCCCGGACATCCGGCCCGGTTCCCGACGGAGGACCTCGGCAATGGCGGCGTCGTCCTCGGCCGAGGTGATCACTTTCCCCCCGTGCCGGCGGCGAGCTGGCCGAGGAGCCCGGTGTCCACACCGAGCATCCGATACTCGTCGGAGTACGGAACGCTTGCCGCGAGCGTCAGGGGCGCCAGGGTCACGTCACCCGCTTTCGCGGACAGCGTGACGGCGTAGTCCCCCACCCGGCCGGCGTCGAAGCCTCCCTCGTAGAGCCCCGGCCCGACCTGGCCCACCTTGATTTCTGTGCGTTCCCCCTCCGGGCCGAGCACGATGCCGCTCAGCTCCAGGCCATTGACGAATGCGCCGACCGCGTCGTAGGCGTCCACGCGGACGGACGCCTTTCCGCGCGATACGTCGATGCGCGGGTGAAGAAACTCACCACCGGAGGGCCGCTCGATCCACCGGACCTGCTGCGCGGCGAATCGGGGAAACTGGTCCCAGCCGAGCCACGCCCGGCTCCACCTGCCGCGAAAGTCCGATGTGAAGGCCGCGGTCCTGCCCAGGCCGTAGCGCCACTCGGCCAGGAGCGGCGCGTCGTAGAGCGCGGAGAGCACCATCTCCGCGCCCGGTTTCATGTAGGTGAGGACAAAGCCGGCAAGACTCGGCATCCCTTCCAGCGAGATGCCGCGGATGCTTTCCCCCGCCGACACGGCGCGGGGGAAAAAACTCTTCTCCACGAGGAGCCCCCGGGTCACCAGGGTGGTCTCCGTCATGAATATCTGCGGCACGTCGCGCGGATCGGCCGTGGCATACGTGCGGCCTCCGCCCCATCGCGCGATGCTCCGCAGCAGCGCCGTGTCGGCGTCCTCTCCCACCGCCACCGTGGAAACGCTGATCTTCTCCCGCGCCATCCTGCGGACCAGCTTCTCGAACTCGCCCGGGTTGGTCAGACCGTCCGTCAGGACGATTATGTGCCGCAGGGGAGCGGTGGCAGAGGAAATGGCCCGGTAGGCCTCCTCCAGGGCGGGGTACATGACGGTGCCGCCGCCCGGCTGGAGAGAGGCCAGGTCCGCGACGATCTGCTGGATGTCACCCGCGTCGGTAATGGGCACCGTCCATTCCCAGTCCGCGTCGAACGCCAGGAGACCCACCCGGTCGAAGGGGTTGAGCAGCTCGATGGAGGAGAGCGCGGCGGATTTCACCACGTCGAGCTTCGTCTCCCCGGTGGGCACCGGACTGCTCATGCTGCCCGACTTGTCGATGACGAGGACCAGGGCGACGCGCGGGAGCTGCACCTGCGACTTCACGTCCATGTCCACGGGAAGAATTCTCTCGATCGGGGTCTTGTAGTACCCGCCGGAGCCGAAGCTGCTCGGACCCCCGATCATCAGGAGACCGCCGCCCGTGTCGCGCACGTAGTGCGCAATCGTCTCCATCTTCTCATTGGAGATGCCATAGCCGGGCACGTCATCGAGGATGAGCGCGTCGTACGGGAGATAGCCCACGAGGGTACCGGGCAGCGCGGCCGGGCTTCGTTCCACCGTGGTGATGCCCTGCGCCGCCAGCGCGGCAAGCAGAGCCGGCGACTCGTGACCGGGCCGGGCCACGTACAGGACCTGCGGGGGGCCGGTCACTTCCACGAATCGCCGATAGTGATTGTTCTCGGGACTGGCATCGGAAGGGGCCTCGACCAGCGCGTCCCACGCCTGCAGGCCCCTCTGCGGGAAGACAGCGGAGAACTGCACCGCGTTCTCCCCCGGCGCGAGCAGGCCTTCCCGCGTCGCCACCGGCAGACCCTCGCGGAACAGGGTGACCCGGGCCCGGGTTTCCGTTCTGCTGCGCACCATGACGGTCACCTCGTGCGGCTCGCCCTGCCGCACGCGCTCGGGGGCGCGAATGTCTTCGACGGAGACTTCGCCGCGATTGATCACCGGTCCTGACACGATCCGGGTGGAGAGCGGCGCCGGAAAGATCCTGGCCCCGAGGGACCGTGCCACGGTGGCAGCCTGCTCCGCGCTGCCCCTGTTTTCATTTCCGTCCGTCAGGAGCACGATCCGGGGCGCTCCGCCCGTCACCTGCGCGAGGCTGAACTGGATTGCGCCGCCGATGTCCGTGGCCCCCCCGTCCACTTCGCCGTGCTCACCGGGAAGAGCCGCGCCGGGCGCGAGCGGCTCCAGCTCGGCGTTCGCGCCGAACCGTGCC
Source organism: uncultured Spirochaetota bacterium (assembly GCA_963734545.1). Classification (GTDB taxonomy): domain Bacteria; phylum Spirochaetota; class Spirochaetia; order SZUA-6; family Fen-1364; genus Fen-1364. The sequence goes on from CAVTHO010000008.1 coordinate 276,713, forward strand.
AGGTAGGCATTGTCTCCCGCGGCCCCCCATGAACGGCCCGGTCTCAGTCTGCCGCGGATGGCTTCGATGATCTGCGCCGCGCTCGCGCGCTGCTGGTCGCTGATGCTCCGGGAATCGTCGAGGAGGAAAATGACGGTGAGCTGGTCGGAGAGCCGCGCAAGCCCGAGCCCTCCGAGACCGAGCGCGAGAAGCGCGATGGCCGCGCTGCGCATGAAAAGAAACGCTCTGCGGCGCGCGGGGGAAAGCTGGCCGGCCCGCAGCGTGCGTGCCGTGATGAAAACGAGGGGCGGGATGACCAGCAGAACAAGGAGCCAGGCAGGAGACTGGAGGCTCATCGCCGGGCCCCTTCCGCTGTTCGCAGCCAGACCAGCCACTCGAGGAGGATCAGCGCGAGAGCGACGACGGCGAAGACCACCCAGGCGAGCGAGTCCCCGACTGCTCCCGGCGCCGCCGCAGCGGCTCCTGCTCCCGCTGTTCCGCCGGTCTGCCCCGCGAAGCGCGGCCTCACGTCGGACTCAGCCTCGCTGGACAGGCTGACGGCAAACTCGCTGGCGCTCCCGCCGGTCTCTACGCGATAGTAGCCGACCTGCGTGGTGTCGAAGAACTCCACCGATTGCCCCGCGGAAGCAACGTGTTCCCGCGCGCCGTCGGGCCTGACCACGGTCAGGGTCGCCGCCGGGCAGCGCGGAAAGCATGCGGGGGCTTCCTGCCTGCACCTGGTCGGCCTGGACGGTCAGCCAGGAGGGGAAGAACCACGAAAGCGCGTTGGCCAGAAGGAGCGGGAAACCGGTCCTGAGCGGAAAGTCGGATTGGGCAGGATCAAAGCCGACGAGAAGCACCTTGAGCCCGGGCTGATCCCAGGAGAGCATCAGGGGCGCCTCGTGGGAAAAGGCAAGCGGCGTAAAGCCAGGCCCGGGTTCCAGGCGGAGAGCGGACCCGATGGTGAGCCCGCTCAGGGAGACTGATTCGAGCAGGGGGTGTGACCGGTTCCAGCCCGTGACGGCGGGCCGGGGAATCTGACCGGTCGCGTGGACAGGCAGGTTCGGGGGCACTGCCGCGAAGCAGACATAGTTGCCCTCCTCCAGCGGAGGCGGCTCGACGCCGTCGAATACCACCACATCATCCGCATCCGCGAGCCTGCGGGTTTCCCCGTGCGTGCCGGTCTCATCCGCGAGGCCTGCCGGCCCGGCCGCGGTGTGCAGGGTGACTCCGGGAAGCGAGCCAAGGGCTTTCTGAAGGAAGAACGAGCCCGGCCCGACGATCAGCACGCGCACGCTCCGGGCCGGTGCGAAGACGGCGTAGGCGCGATCGTCCACCGGAAAATCGTCCTCGAGCCGGATCCGGGCTTCGATCCTGCCCTTTGTCGACCCCTTCCAGGGAATGCTGAGGGTCCGCAGCTCGCCTGCCGCGAGACTGACCTCGCGGGATATGACGACGGCGCGTTCCGCGCTGACGGTGAGCGGGACAGAAACAGGGGCCCGGCCGAAATTGTGCAGGGCCAGGAACATCTCGTAGGTTTCTTCTCCCGCAAGGGTGCGGCGAAACGAGAGCCCCGTGATGCCCACGTTGTTCCGGGCGGTCCCGACGGAGAGAATGCGCATCCAGGGAACAGTGGTGTCCAGGTCGCCGAGCGACTCGAAGGCCCCGTCTGTCACCAGGATCACCTGGTCCCCGCGGCGGGCATCACGCAGGGTAAGGGCGAAAAGCATGCTGTCGCCGGAGATCGCCCGGCTCGTCGGTGGCGGACGCGCTCTGGATTGCCCGGCGGAGCACGTCCCGATTTGCGGTAAACGGAACTGCCAGACGCGGGGAACGCGCCGCCGTGATCAGCGCCATGCGCGCGCCCCGGCGCAGCCCGCCCAGGACGTCCATGGCGCGCGCCCGGGCCAGCTCGAAACGCGTGCGGGCGCCTTCCCTGGTCTGCATGCTCGCCGTGCTGTCCAGCACGAGCACCGTGTCGCCGGCCGCAGCATACCCGCGGCCCGGGAAGCGCGGCCCGGCGAGCGCAACGGACAGCAGCGTCACGGCCAGCACCTCCAGGATCAGGCTGAGGTTCTTCAGCAGCCTCCTGATGCGCAGGCTGGTGCGCCTCTCCCGCAGCACCTCGTTCCAGAACACGAGGGACGAGACCGGCGTGTGCCGCCAGCGCACCGCAATGCTGTGGAGGATCACGATCAATGGGAGGAGACCGAGAAGGAGGAGCCAGAGCGGCGCGGCGAAGCTCATCGGGAGTGCAGGTGCGCCCCCTGGCGGAGGTACTTCAGAACGACCTCTTCAAAGGGCACGATCGTGGCGGTGCGCAGGTACTCGATGCGGTTCTTGAGACAGAACTCTTCCACGCCGCCGAAAAACTCGGTCACGCGCCGCCGATAGGCCGCCCGCATCGGCTTGTCCACGGCCACGGCAAGCTCCCGCCCGGTCTCCATGTCGGTGAGCCGCAGCGTCCCCTCCTCCCGGGGAGCGATCTCGTCCCGGTCCAGCACGTGGACCAGCACGACATCGAAGTCGCGGAACAGGAGGGCGCGGAGACCGCGGCGGTAACCCTGGAAGGACTCGTCCATGAGGTCCGTGATGACGATTGCCAGGCCCGGGTTGCGGGAGCGCAGCGCGTAGTCCTCCAGGGACCGCGAAATGTCCGTGCCTCCTCCGGCCTTGATCCTGCTCATGTATTCCAGCAGGTGGAAGAGCTGCGCGCGGCCCCGGCGGGGCGCGAGCGCTCCCCCCAGGCCCGCGGCGAACGTGGTCACGCCCACCCGGTCCAGGGAGCCGATCCCCACGTAGCCGAGCGCGGCAGCCAGCCGGCGCGCATAGTCGATCTTCGCGCGGAGTGCCGTAGGACATGGACGCGCTCGCGTCGAGCAGCACGTGCACGGTGAGGTCCTCCTCCTCCGCGTACAGCCGCACGAACAGCCGGTCCAGCCGGCCGAATATGCTCCAGTCGATCGAGCGGAAGTCGTCCCCGGGCTGGTAGGTGCGATAGTCGGCGAAGTCGAGGCTGGTCCCGCGGCGCGGGGAGGCGTGCGCGCCCCGGGTATCCCCGCGGTAGATCCGTGCGCGAGACAAAGGAAAGGTATTCGAGCTTGCGGAGGAACTCGTGGTCGAAAAGCTCCCGGTCCATCACCTTTGCTCGATCGTCTCCGGCACACGCTCGCGCACGTCGTCGATGATCTGCTCGGGGGTTATGCCTTCCGCCTCCCCCTCGAAGTTGAGGAGGATCCGGTGACGCAGCGCCTGGCGGCAGACCGCTTTCACGTCGTCGAACCCCGCGTTCATCCGGCCGTCGAACAGCGCCCTGGCCCTGGCGGCCAGCACGAGGCTCTGCGGGCCCCGCGGGCTCGCCCCGTAGCGCACATACCGGGAGACAAGCTCGGTGGCCGTGGGGGTGCCCGGCCGCGTTGCCAGCGCGAGCCGTATGGCGTAGTCCTTGACGTGCGCGGCCATGGGCACCTCCCGGACGAGCTCCTTGATCCGGGCAACGCCGTCCGCGTCCATGATCCTGTTCAGGGGCCGCTGCGCCCCGACCGTGGTGCGGTCGATGATCGCTGAGATCTCTTCCGCGGAAGGGTAGCCGAGCGCGATCTTGAAGAAGAACCTGTCAAGCTGCGCCTCCGGCAGGGGATAGGTGCCCTCCATCTCGATCGGGTTCTGCGTTGCCAGCACGATGAACGGCGAGTCCAGCGTGTAGGTCGTGCCGCCCACCGTGACCGTCTGCTCCTGCATGGCCTCCAGCAGCGCCGACTGCGTCTTCGGTGTGGCGCGGTTGATCTCGTCCGCAAGGACGACGTTGGCGAACACGGGCCCCTTCTGAAAGCGCACGAACCGGCGCGTGTCCGCGCCCGCGCCCGGCGGCCTGCGTCTCCTCCTGGACAAGGACGTTGGTCCCGATGATGTCCGCCGGCATCAGGTCCGGGGTGAACTGGATGCGGGAGGTGGCAAGGTCCAGCACCTGGCCCAGGCACTTGATCAGCGTGGTCTTGCCCAGCCCCGGTACTCCTTCCAGCAGCGCGTGGCCGCCGCAGAACAGGCACACGAGGACATCCTCCACGATGGCCTCGTTGCCGACAATGGCGCGGCCTATCTCGCGCTTCAGCGCGGACACGTTCTCCTTCACCCATGCCGACTTTTCCCGCGCGTCCATACATCCTCCGGTCTTTTTAATGCCGGGAATCGCCCTCGGAAACCCCGATGATCGTGAAGTAGCTCTTCACGTATTCCTTCAGCTTCGGCGGGACCTCCTCCCGGGTCAGCGCGCTTTCCGCCGCCTGCGCGTACTGTCTCAGCACCTTGTCCTCCGGCAGCCGCGAGCCGCTCCACTCCGGGAGCGCCCGCACGAGGAACTTCGTCGACTCCCCTTCGCCGGGCGCTGCGTCCGTCTTCAGAGGGCTGCCCCGTCCGCCCTGCGCGATCCTCGACGGCGGTCCCCTGGTGTCAGGGACTGGCAGCAGGCCGGGGGCCCCCGCGGGCGCTTTTTTTCCTTGATCATTCGGATCCAGGTCCGGTGCTGCATCCGCTCCCGCTTCCCGGCGGCAGGTTGCCCTGCCCCTTTCCCGACTGGTCGCTGCCGGGAGGAAGAACACCGCTGCCCGGGCTCGCGCGGAGGCGCCTGCGGTCCCTGCGCAAAGGAGGGCGGCTCCCCCCCTTCGGTGCCAGGGGGAGGTGGCGGAGCCCTGGCCCTGCCGCAGACGCTTCAACGCGTCTCCCATGTCCTTCAGGTCCTGGGCTCCCTGTTCTTCCTCCGGCGATGGCGCGGCAAATCCTTCTCCTCTGCCCGTTCCCGACCTGTTCGCCCCCGTCGGATCCCCGGCCCCTGACGGACCGCGGCCGCCTCCCCGCGGCTCTCCCAGCCTGAAGGCCCGCAGCCGCAGGTCATATTCGGCAACAAGCCGTCGCTCGAGGTCGGACATGCGATCAAGGGCTTCGTCTTTCCGGATGGCTCCCTGCGCGAGATCCCTCCCGAGCTTGGCGAGCTCCTGGGCAAGGGCAAGGCTCCGCCCGAGGTTCTGTGACCGCGCCGAGTCCTGCAGGCGCTGGCCGTAGCTCTGCAGATCTTCGCCGATCATGGCAAGCTCGCCCATGCCGGCGCGCCGTGCCGCGAAAAGCCCGCGCAGGTCGAAGGGAAATATCAGCGCGAGCGCGATGAGCGCGGCGAGAGCAGGCACGAACGGGAGCAGAGGAAGCCGCAGCGCGCCCAGAATCCGGCGCGGACTCGACCGGGCCATGAGATCCGCGGCCTCGTCGATGACCGCCTCCGAGAAGGTCTCCCCCCAGGGAGTGTCGACCAGTTCGAAAGCAGTGCTGGCGAGCTCCCTGCTGCCCAGGGACCGGTCGGCGCTGATGAGGAGGCGCCGCACGTCGATCCGATGAAAAAGCGCAAGGAGAATGCCCGCAAGAGTTCCGATGGCCGCCGCGCAGCCCGTGATTGCCGGGGCCGGAAAGGGCAGAGAGAATGTCCCTGCGAGCGCGGCAGCCACGAGCCCGGGAAGGAGTCCGATGAAAAGCCCTTCCGAAGCCCGACGCAGGATGAGGTCCCGTCGTGCGTGCAGCACGAGCCTCCTCACGCGCGCCCCGAATTCCGCGCGTGCGGTTCCCTGTGCTGCCTCAGTGCGTCTCGCTCTTCCCTGGCCGTTCACGACTTCTTATTGCTCCCAGGCTGGCAAAGGCGGTCCCCGCGAGCAGGAGCGCTGCCAGCACGCTCATGATAACGGAAAGCGAGAAAAAGGGAATGGAGCCGACGGGGAGGCTGATCGGCGCCGACGGCGGTCCCGTCCCGGGTGAGGATGCTCAGGATGGCCACGATCGGATTTACCGAGGGAACAACAAGGGCGCTGACCACGAGAAACATGATGATGCCCACGGCGAGGGTCACGTCGCGCGCGCCCTGCCGTTCCAGCAGGGCGAGGGTCAGGAGCCCGTACATCCTGACGGCGAAAGTGGCGGCGCCGATCACCAGCAGGGCCGGAAGGATCAGAGACAGGCCCCCGCCGCTGACAGCGAGCGATGCGAGGAGGAAGGGGGCGCCCAGGGCGAGGAGGAACAGGGTGTGGAGCAGCGCAAATACCGCCTTGCCGGCCACAAGCGAGGCAAGTGAGACAGGGGTGAGGAGAGCATACTCGCGCAGCCGCACCTGCGCCTCCGGAGAGAAACCCTCCGAGCCGTAGCGCGCGCCCAGGTAGGTCAGGCAGAAGTACAGGCCGATAGCGACGGACGTGAAGGTTCCCGGGAAGGCACCGGTGCGCACGACGACATCGAAGCTCACGCGGGGCCACCAGAGAAGCAGCGCCACGCCGGCCACGCCCACCAGGGCGAGATAGGAGTGAAGAATGGTCTGCTGCGTGAAGTAGGTTTTCAGCCCTTCGTCCATGAAGGGATTGCGGGCGATCCTCATCGCGCCTGCACCACGATCAGGGAGAGCGCGGGCCGATCCGGCAGCCAGCCGGCGCCGGCAAGGACCCGGGGGATCACGGGGCCCTCCATCCATCCGACAAGGAGGTTCGACCCGCTGGATGAGCGCGAGGGACCCTTTACCGGCTCCCCTTCGGCCTGGTCAAAGAATGAGGCTCTGCGGGCGTCCCCCGTGATCCGCTGCCACGACTCTGGATCTCCCATCGAGAGGCCGTCGACCGTCGCGAACGTCCGCGTGACCGTCTCAAGAGGCGCAACGTCCCCCACCGGGTAGCCGCGGCCGGCGTGCAGGAGGAAGCATCGCCGCAGAAGGCGCGCCGAGCCATTGGAAACAGTGAGCGTGAAGGAAGGCCTCGCCGCCGCTCACGCGGGCCTCGAGGGGCATGGGGATGACGGCATTGAGCACGAGCAACCGGCTTCCGTACCTGCCGAGCGAGATGCTGCCGAGGATCGTCTCCCGGCTGGTGTCCACGGTGAAGCCCGGGTTCGGAGCGCGCAGACCGCGCGTCGGGACACTCATGGTGACTGACTCGTCCACCGCCACGTCGGCCGTGCCCAGGGAGATCTCGGCGGAACCTGCCTGCACGGCGAACAGCCCGACCTTTTCCGTGACGCGCGCCATGCCGTCCCCTGAGGCCATATCCAATCTCGCCGCGTCCAGCATGCGGGCGTCCGGCCGGAAGAGCTCCTGATTGAAAAGCAGCCAGCCTGCGCACCACGCGGCAGCCACGACGCACAGGAGCAGCACGAGGCGCGATTGCGCGGCGAGCCTGCGCAAAAACCGAGCGCTGAGAAGAGGCACGAGCAGCACGAGGTAGCCCCCGACAAAGGCCAGCACGGCGATCGACGACGGAAACCGCAGGGGCGGGTTTGCGAGGAGAGGTCTCATCCACGGATCGTCCGCCGCGCTGCCGATGGAGGCGCCCAGGACGGGTTGTCGATCATTTTCCGCCAGCCGCCGCCACAAGGCAAGCGATCCCGTCCAGGAATCCAGCGGCGCGAGCGTAGGGTCGAATGCGGTGAACCAGATGACCCCCCGGCCGAGCCGGCGCTGCACGAGAATGGGGATCCCCTCCTGGGACGAGAGGACGACCCCCGTGGTGACTCTTGACGCTGCAATGTATCATCTTTCCGCGCGGGCCCCGGCGGACCCCCAGAAACGCGGCAAGGGAAGGCAGATCGTCGCGTTCACGCAGGTCGGTGACCTCCACCGGGAGCAGCCGCCCCAGGCCCGCGCCGGCGTGCTGGAGGGCGTCCGTGCCCCCGGTGAACACGAGGGATCCGCCCGTCACGACCCATCGCTCGAGGGCGGCGACCTGCGCGGCGCGGAGCTGCTGGAATGCCGTGTCGTGCACCACGACCATGTCCACCGCGTCGTAGCCGGCCCAGGATTCAGGAAGATCGTCCACCCGGGGATACACGAGGCGCACGGCCTCGTTCGGGCCGGAGAGCGCGCTCACCATATCCAGCGAGAGCTCGCTGCTGATTCCGGCCACGAGACGGTCGGTGGTGGCGAGGGTGCGCAGGTCCACCTCCTGGCGGGCGATCTCCACGCCGTCCGCGGAGACCGCAACCTTGAGGGATCGGGCGCCGCGCGCAAGGGGAACCACGAACGGGATCCTCCGCGTGACGCCTCCGGGCAGAAACGCCTGGCGCGTGAAGGAGCGCTGCGTCACCACGCCGCGGAGGCCGCCCCACGTCACCTCCACCCGCACGAGCGCCTGGAGCTTCGCCCCCGAGTTCTCGACGCTCACCAGCAGGGGCGTAAAGCGTCCCTCCCGGATCACGCCGTTCCAGCCGAGCAGGGTGTCGCAGCGCACGGATGAGGCGGACTGCGCGGGCAGGGATGCGGCCAGAATGAGCAGCAGCGAGATGAGCGGCAGGGACGGCGCGAGCCTACCGGCCCGGGCTGCCCTGTGTGGTGAGGACCTCAATGATGAACGACCTCTCGGAAGCGGCACCTGTCTTCCGGCGCGTGAAAAGGTACAGCACGCCGAATGCCCCGAAGAAAAACAGCGTGGCGACCACGATCCCCGACGCCATTGACGCCGAGGGGACCCCCAGCTCGGTGGGTATGGCGCTGCCCGCGGCGTATCCGGCAAAGAGGAGCGCCACGGGGAACACGAAAAGCAGAAGCAGCATGGTCACAGGCGCGGCCCCTTCCGTGCGCACCCTCACGACGTCGCCGGCGCGGACGCCGAGCCGGTCTCTCACACCGGGCAATGATAAAATACTCCTTTTCAGAAAACCTGCAGGCGCAGCACTCTCCACACTCCCGGGACCGCTCGATGCGCACCCGTGCCGCTCCCCGGCCTCCGTCGATGACCACCCCGCGTTCCTCGATTGCCCTCATGCCGCTCACGAGATCCGCTCCTGCACCCGCGAGTCGAGCATTGCATCACCGTCGAAGATGAAATATCCGCGGAAGCGCCTTCCCTGGAGAAGGAGGGGAAGCCACAGCACGTCGTCTGCCCACATCTTCTCATACGGGATGCTGTCCAGGGCGGTCCAGAGAGGGGCTGCCTCGTGCGTTTCACACAATTCCCCTTCGAAGCCCGTGCCCGTGAAGACGACGCCGTGCAGCGCATACCCGTCGACAAACTGGAAAAAGAGCTCTCCCGCCTCCCGCACGCCGGTGGGTGTCACGCAGAGCTCCTCCCGCACTTCGCGGATGGCGCACTGCCGGGGAGTCTCACCCGGATCGATGCGTCCGCCGGGGCCGTTGATCTTGCCGGCACCCAGCCCCGTCTTCTTGTGGATGAGGAGGATCTGGCCGTCGCGCAGGACGAACAGCAGGGTCGCCTTTTCGGTGGGCACCCAGGACGCCCAGTCGATCTCACTCACCCTGCGCGCGTTCGCCTGCGGGCCCATAGGATTCTTACCTTATCGAATCGCCCGCGTGTTTTCAATCCCGGTGCCGCCGCGGGCACGTCGGCACTTTTTTTGTTGCATTCCCGCGAGGCCGGGTTTATACTGCGCGCGATGAAGTATCTTCATCGCCGAAGGGGATTGTGAGAAGCAGGGGCCTCCTGATGGAGGTTGCAGGTCTCTCGTAGAGAGTCACCTCAAAATGCGCCTCTCACATCCCCTTCCACTTTTCAGAACAATCCAATGTTCCTTGCGAGCCGGGGTATCTCACTCGGCGTGAAAATGTGCCTTCCCGAGACCACCTGGAGAATCGTGAGCAGCGCGACCACCGCGAGAAACACGCTTCGTGTCACGAGGTGGGAAAAACCGCGAGTGACGAGCAGGGAGAAAAGCCAGGCCAGGCCCGCGGCGGCGGCAACCGCGACTGCGGACAGAATGCACCCTGCCAGAAACAAAACTGCTGAACCGCGGCCCAGGAGACGGAATGCCAGATCGAAACCGAACCGGGTCCCGGTTGCATAGCCGAGCAGGAAAACCAGCAGGAGGCACACCGCAATTCGAATGAAGATGCGCGGACCCCGGCCCGCCGTGGCCGCTCCCAGGAGGGCGGCTGCGACCAGGAGAAGGTCGACCGAGGGGGCAAGAAGGGAAGATAGCGGGGCGGCGGGAGACCAGCCGGGCAGATTGATGAGGAGGTCGAACAGGAACAATCCAGCGATGAGCCCCGCGATGCCACGGGGCACCGTGGCGCAACCAGAATCCACGGGGTACAGTGGCGCTCTCGATGCGCCTACTCCCGCGTGCGCCGCGGCATGACCTTGAGGTACATCACCTTGGCGTCACCGGGCGCGTAGAAGTCCTCCAGCTCGGCGATCTGCGTGTAGCCGCGGGCGAGGTAGAAAGCGCGGGTAGGCTCGTAGAGGGGCCGCGCGGAGGTCTCGATATACACGCGCGTGCCCCCCAGCGCGGCAATTGCCTCCTCGCTCTGCTCGAGGAGCTGCGTGCCCAGGCCCTTGCCGCGGTACGTGCCGCTGACGACGATCCAGTACAGGTCATAGCTCTCCCGGGTGCAGGCGATGGGCCCGAAGCTCGTGTACCCCACCGTGCGTCCGTCCTGCTCGGCAAAAAGGAAGTGGTACCCGCAGCTCGGCCCCTTGGCCAGCCGATCCTCCACGAGCTCGACCGCGGTGTCCACCTCCTCCGGATAGAAGAAGCCGGTGGAGTCCGTGATCTCGCGGACCACCTTCAGGTCCTTCTCCGTCACGGTGCTCCGAAACCCGATCTTCACGACGTTCATGCGTGGCGCTCCTCTGCCTGTTTCCCGGCGCTCACTCGCGTGGCCGCCGAGACGATTCTTCCGACAACATCCTCGGTCGTCAAACCTGCCCTGCCTGCCGCGGCCATGAAACCGGCGTCCGGGGCGAGACAGGGGTTGGTGTTTACCTCCAGGATCCAGGGGCGTCCCGCAGGGTCGACCCGGAAATCCACCCGCGCGTAGCCCCGCAGGCCGAAAAGCTGCCAGCACTCGCGGCTCAACCGCACGAGTGTCCGCACCAGCTCAGCGTCTTCGCCCGGAAAATCGAATACTCTCGGCGTGGCGCGGTACTCGAAAGACCCTTCCACCCACTTGGCCTTGTAGCCGACCATCCTCGGCTTGCCGTCGAGGGTAGCCGACGAACTGGATTTCCGCCGGAGGGAGACTTTCCGGCTCTTTCTCCCCGTCCAGCAGCGCCAGGTTGAACTCCCTGCCGTCGATGAACGACTCGACGAAGAGGTTTTCGATTGCCTCCCGTTCCGCGCGTCGGCGTATCTCGGCTGCAAGGTCTTCCGCCGACCCCGCCACCGAGCTGTCCTCCAGACCGATGGATGCATGCTCCCACACCGACTTCACGATCCACGGAGGGGGAAAGCCCGGCCCGGCAGCGAGAGACGCGGCTGCAGCCGCCCATGGCGGTGTGGCCATCCCCCCCGCGGCGAGGTTCCTCTTGGCAAGCACCTTGTGCGAGGTGAGCAGGATCGCTTCGCAGGAAGCGCCCGTGTACGGGATGCCCAGGGTGTCGAGAAGGCTCGGCGCAAGGTGAATCAGGCTGCCCTTCCCCTCGATGGTCTCGGCCAGGTTGAAGGCAAGGAGGGGCGCTGCCGCCTTCAGTACCGCTGCCGTCACACCCAGGTCGAGCGATACCGGCACGTCGAATGTCTCATGGCCCAGTGCGTGCAGCGCCGCGCGGACGGTGTTCACCTGGACCAGGACGTCCGCTTCATCTGCCGGGGCCGAAGGGTCCACCCGGCCGTAGACGATGGCGATCTTCTGGTGATTCATGGGGAGGCGTCGGTGTGCGGGAGAGATATGTGCGCCACGGTATTTCGTGGATTTTGCGCCGCGTCCGTTTCGGGCGCGGCGCATCGGGTGGTCATTGTACGTGTTGTCCTGCGGGATCCGGATACCGGAAAAGCAGACCCTGGTAGTTCCTCAGCACGAGGTCGTCCCCGTCCCTCCCGACGACGTACTCGGGCAGGAGCGGGATCTTTCCGCCTCCCGCGGGGGCGTCGATCACGTAGGACGGCACCGCGTAGCCCGACGTGTGTCCCCGCAGGCCCTGGATGATCTCCAGTCCTCTTCTGGACCGGGGTCCGGAAGTGGCGACGAGCCGACGATCGGGTCGCACTGGTACAGGTAGTAGGGCTTCACGCGGGCCTTCAGGAGGCCGTGCATGAGCCGTCGTCATGGTCTCCACGGTGTCGTTGATGCCCGCCAGGAGCACGGTCTGGCTTCCCAGGGGGATGCCCGCATCCGCAAGCCGCGCGCACGCTTCCACGGTCTCCGGGGTGAGCTCGTCCGGGTGAGTGAAGTGGATGCTCATCCACAGCGGGTGGATAGCGCTTCAGCACGCGGGTGAGCGAAGCGGTGATCCGCTGCGGCATGACGACCGGCACCTTGGTGCCGATGCGCAGGAACTCGACGTGCGGGATCCTCCGCAGCCGGGAAAGCAGCCAGTCCAGCTTCTCGTCCGAAAGGGTCAGCGGGTCCCCGCCGGAGAGGAGCACGTCCCGGACCTCGGTATGGGCGTCGATGTAGGCGATTGCCTGCTCCCACTGGGCCTGGAAGAAGATGCTGTTGCTGTCGGGGTTTTCCACCATGCGGGAGCGGGTGCAGTAGCGGCAGTTGGACGCGCAGGAGTTGGCCACGAGGAACAGCACCCTGTCCGGGTAGCGGTGCACGATGCAGGGCACCGGGCTGTCCTTGTCCTCGCCCAGCGGGTCTTCCGCCTCTCCCGGCGTGCGCAGGTACTCGTCGGTGACCGGGATCATGGTCCGCCGCAGGGGCTGCTCGGCGTTTTCCGGGTCCAGCAGGCTGAGGTAGTACGGGAGTGATGGCGAAGGGCAGCGAGCCCGAGTGCCGCGCGATGGCCGTGCGCTCATCCCCGGTGAGCCGCACGATCCGTCTCCAGCGCCTCCAGGGAGCGGACGCGGTTGCGCAGCTGCCAGCGCCAGTCGCACCATTCGGCCGCAGTGGCAAGCGGAAAGAAGCGCGCGCGAAACGCTTCCGACCCAGGGGAGACGGGGAACTTGGGGGTGAGGGGAGCTGCTCTCTTGATGGAGCGGGAATAGGACGTAAACGGCGGGATCGTAGTCCGGATGCCGGCCAGTTCGGCAAAGTCCTGGACTACGGGCATTGTACCTGGAGGTTCTGCCTCCTCAGTGCTGAGCACTTTGGTTTCCATTCTCGTCGAAACTCCTTCATACTATCGAATGTCCGAAAGCAAGCTGTGCTTCTTTCGCCGGGGTTGTCGCGTCATGCTTTGCATGGTGTGCGAACGGCGGGTCCCCTCCCTTTCGAGCCTACATCGCAATGCATACTACAACGAAAAAACAAATGCAAGGGTTTTTTGGAAGTATCTTTGAATCACGATGGAGAAAGAACTCTTTACACGGGCCCTTGCGCCGCCGGGAGCCGGCGGCCGCGCAGTGCTTGTCGGAGTCGAGCTCAAGGGCGCGCAATCGACCTGGACGCTCCAGGATTCCCTGGCCGAGCTCGGGCGTCTCGCCACCACGGCGGGGCTCGAAGTGGCGGGCGCCACCTGGCAGAAGCTGACCCGGCCCCACCCGGGCACCTGGATCGGCTCCGGGAAGGTGCAGGAGCTCAAAGAATTGCTCGCTGCCAATGACGCTCAATTCGTGCTTTTCGACGACGAGCTCTCCCCGGGACAGCAGAAGAAGCTTGAAATGGCGCTGGGTGACGGAGTCAGGATCATCGACCGGACAAGGCTCATCCTGGACATCTTCAGCCAGCACGCGCACACCCGGGAGGGCAAGCTCCAGGTGGAGCTGGCCCAGTACCAGTACCTGCTTCCCCGCCTGGCCGGCCTGAGGGCCGGGCTTTCGCAGCAGACGGGCGGCACGGGGGCGGGGCTCGTCGGCCTGAGGGGACCTGGGGAGACACAGCTCGAGCTCGACCGCAGGCAGGCGCGGCGGAGGATCGCCACCCTGCGCCGCGGCCTGGAGGAGATGCGAAGGCAGAGGCTGCGGCATCGGATGCGCAGGGAACGCTCCGGGCTGCCGGTAGCCGCCCTCGTGGGGTATACCAATGCGGGAAAAAGCTCGCTGCTCAATGCGCTTACCGGTGCCGGAGTGCTCGTCCAGGACAAGCTTTTCGCCACCCTGGACCCTACCACCCGCAGGCTCAGGCTCCCCGGCGGCAGGGAAGCCCTGCTCACGGACACCGTCGGCTTCATCAGGAAGCTGCCTCATGCGCTCGTGGCGGCTTTCCGCGCGACGCTGGAAGGCATCGAGGAGGCGTCCGTGATCCTGCACGTCGTGGACAGCACTCACCCGCACGCTTCCGAGCAGATCGCCGCGGTTCAGGCCGTGCTCGCCGGACTGAAGGTGGCCCAGACGCCCCTTCTTCTCGTCTGGAACAAGATCGACCTGCTTCCCGCGGACGCCCCGACCCCGGTCCTCGGGTCCTCCCACGCGCACGCCCTGGCGATCAGCGCGAAAACCGGGGCCGGCCTCGATGCCATGCTTGCCCGGGCTGAAGCGATTCTCGGAGAGAGCCTGGTTGCCCTGGAGGTCGTCATCCCCTACGGCCGCTACGAGCTGGTGCGGATGGTGTATGAACAGGGAACCGTAGAATCCCGCGAAGACCTGCCCGAGGGTATTCGTCTCTGCGCATCGGTCCCCCTTGCCCTTTCCGATCGCCTCAGGGAGTTCGCGGGCTGAGGGCCTGCGCGCCGGACGTACCGGCTCAGACCCGGGGATCGTGCGCCTTCCTTCGATACTCGGTGTACGTCGAATACGGTTCCCCGCCTGCGTTCTCCTTGCCGGGATCCACGAATACCACCGCGTTTCTCGTGCGTTTGGCCGCGTAGAGGGCCTTGTCCGCGCGTTCCACGGCTCTTGCCAGGTCGAGGATGCCCGTGACATCCGCGACCCCGATCGACAGGGTACCGCATGGCTGGGCCCGGCTGTCACCAATGCTTTTCACGTCCTCCATTGCCTCGCGGTTGCGGACGTTGCTCTCCTGGGCATGACGGAGCCGCTCCGCGAGGATGATGCCCGTGTGCAGGTTGGAGGGCACCACCACGAGGATTTCCTCGCCGCCGTAGCGGATCGGAAGGTCGCCTTCCCGGACACCGTCCAGGACCATGTCCGCGGTGGCCTTCAACACCTCGTCGCCGCGGGGATGGCCCAGCTCGTCGTTCACCCACTTGAAATGGTCGACGTCGATCAGGAGCAGGGTCAGGCTCTTGTGCTTGGCGCGGAGCTTCTCCAGCCGCCGGGGAAGGTCGATCAGGAAATAGTCCTTGTTTTTCAAACCCGTGAGCGCGTCGACGAACTGCCCCGGGAACTCTTCGCGCAGGGTTTCCTGGAGCAGCTGGTAGGAATCCCGTCCACGGGCGTCCCGCTCCCGGGTCCACACGTCACGGTCTTCCGCCGTGGCGGCGGTCACGCCGTGGCCCGTCTGGGCGGCAAAGCTTCTCGGATCGTTCAACAGGTACTCGTAGATCTCCGCGACTCCTCGGAAGACGTCCATGAAAGCCACCGGGGCCTTGTGCGGGATGTCGCGTACGGACTCCCGAAATCGCGCCTCGATCCAGCGCTTGATCTGCCGGGCGATGGGGCGATACTCGGCGGATCCGGTCTGCGACTTCAGGGCAAAATCGACGATCGG
Source organism: uncultured Spirochaetota bacterium (assembly GCA_963734545.1). Lineage (GTDB taxonomy): Bacteria > Spirochaetota > Spirochaetia > SZUA-6 > Fen-1364 > Fen-1364. Next base: position 292,155 of record CAVTHO010000008.1, read on the forward strand.
GTATGCCGCAAGATCCTCCACCGTCCTCCGCCGCACAGGGTCTTCAGCGGAGAGCGTGGCCTGGTTGACGATCGTGCCGGCCTCGAAGAGGCGCAGGCTGAGCTGGGCGGCGAGCTCGAACGGCTTTGGTCCGTCATAGTGCTCCCGCTCGGTGATGATGTGCCCGAAGTTCCGGATGGCCCGGTTGCGCAGCTGGTTTATCCTCTCCTCGATGCTGCGCGCCCTCTGGCTCTCCCTGAAGAGCTTTGCGAAACGCGGGTCCCCTTCGGTTTCCCGCGCGTACTCGCGGATCTCCTCCAGGTACGGCTCGAAGAATCGCAGGTACGCCTCGTGCCAGGAATCGCGCAAGGCGATGAACGCCGCGGCAACACCCTCTTTTCCGACGATCTTTTCCAGGGCATACGGCTCCAGGGACCCGAGAAGGTCGTCGAGGATCGAATGCAGCACAATGAGAAGAGCCACCACGTCCGTGGAGGACAGCTTTTCCAGGTCCGCCAGGCGTGACTGGAAAGCCGCCGAACGATTGAATACCCTGTTGGCGAAATAGGGCAGGATGAAAGCTCCCTGCTCCATGCGTTCGATGCCGGATTCGGGGAACAGGGACTCCAGGGTGGCGAGAGTCCCCTCGAACCGCACGCCGAACTGCTCCGCCTTCTCCTGCTCCAGGCGCGCCAGCTCTTTCTCCTGGCGCTCCTTCAGGGCCTTCTCCCGCGCTTCGCGCATCCTTTTCTGCCAGCCCTCCCAGGTGAGGATTTCCTCCTCCTTGAGCCCGAGGAACTGCAGGACGGCCAGGCGCTTCCCCGGGCTCGTGTCCTCCTCCGGGTAGAAAGCGGCGATCATCTTGAGCAGGGCCGGATAGAGCTCGTGGCCGAACCGGTGGAGGTTCTGGAGTGCGGCCCGGAACAGGCTCTCCGCCTCGGCGAACTCCGAGGCGGCGCGCGCGCCCGGGGCCAGGGAGAGGTTGACCTCCCGCATGACCTCGAAGAGCATCTCCAGCTTGTCGCGTTCCAGTGCCTCCGTGATTGCGACGAGCCGGCACCCGTCCTTCACCACGCGCGCCAGCTCTGCAATCCGCACGCGTATACCGGCCCGCAGGTTGGAGCCGAGAAATTCGAGACTCTTGCGGAGCATGTCGCGGCGCTCTGTGAACACGGCAAAGAAGACGAGGACGAATGGCTCGCGCGCGCGCAGCGATTTCAGCGTCTCCTCAGCGCGCTCCGCCGCTTTCTCCTTGTCCTGAGCCTTTGTGCCGGAAGGCCCGGCGCCGAGGAGGATCCGCGCGCTGTCCCGCAGGGCATTCAGCGTGTCGATGAATGAAAGCTGGAAAGGATTCTGGTCGTGATACCCCCTCTCCGCGGCGATGAGGCGCAGCAGGGCCCTGCTGGCATAGTCCGCCCGCGTGGCGTCGAAGAGGCTCATGAAGTCATCGAAGCGTTCCGGAAGACGGGTGATGAGAAATCCGCGGCTGTACGCGTAGCGGTTGATCCGCCTGCGCAGCCAGGGGGGCACGAGGGGCAGCCAGTCCACTGCCCGCCTGTTCAGATCCTCGAGGGCAGCGGCCTGCGCAGCCTGCTGGGCATCCGGCCGGCCGTCGGCCGGTGCCGGGCGCGCGCTCGCGGGCTCGGGTGGGAGCGGGGTACCCTGGCGTCTCTCTTCGAGCTCATTCTGAGTCTTCGCCTTCTGCAAGGCGGCGCGGGATCTCCGCTGCGCCTCCTCCTCGCCGTAGCCCCTGCCGCGAAGGGTCTTATAGACCTTCTTTATCTCTTCCTTGGGCACGCCCCGGCGAAGGAGATCTTCCTTGAAATCCGCTTCTTCTTTCTTACCGGGGGCCGCCATACGCCGCTCTTTCTCCTTGTCTCAGAAGAGTCTCATTCCCAATGTACCATCCCGGCAGGGAAGCGCACCGCATTTCCCTGGCGGGCTTCACTGCAATCGCCAGAACAGGGGCCTCGGATTTTCCTGCTCCACGCACACTGCTCCCGCATGACCGGGGGACGGAAGCAGGTCACGCATCCACCAGTCCCGGGCCGGGCCGGAAGGCGTGTCGGCCAGCACGACTCTGAATCCCGAGTCGGCATGGCCGCAGGGGGGAAGCGCAAAGCGCGCGAAGCAATCGAAAAGCCCGATGCCCAGCGCTTTCGCGGCCGCCTCCCGGCGAGTCCAGAGAAGGAAAAATGCGCGGGTCCGCTCCTCTCCTTCGTGCGATCGCAGCCAGGCTGATTCCTGCTCGCTGAAGAATCCGTTCAGGATCGCTTCCCTCTCCGGTACCTCTCTCACCCGTTCGACGTCGATGCCGACCCGGAGGCCCCGGGAGACGGCGATGAGTGCCAGATCTCCCGCATGGGAAATGTTGAATTGAATGGAAGGGTCCGCGCAATCGAGGGCGGGTTTCCCGGAATTCCCTGCCGTGAAGGAAAGTGAGCGCGGTTCCTCGAGAAGGTACTTTGCCAGGACGACGCGCAGCGAGGCGCGGGCGGCGGCACATCGTGCGCGGTCCGCCGGACGTACGAACCGACCGCACTGGTCCCTTTCCTCCGCGGAGAGAGCGCCCTCCAGGCGCTCACGCTCCTCCGCCGGCAGGGCGAGGGAGGCACGCCAGATGTGCAGGCTCCCCTGTTCCAGGAGAAGCTGCCGTGGAGGGTGAGCCCACATGGGGAAGGATGATACGGGTCCCTGCGCGCCTTGACAACAACCCCCTGTTTCGGTTTATAGATGCATGCATACCATGAGAAATCCCACAGATGTCAGGGTCGTCATTACCGGCATGGGCACGATCAACCCGATTGGAAGCAGCGTGCCCCAGTTCTGGGAAAACCTCATCAAGGGCACCTCGGGAGTTCGGCGTATCTCGAGCTTCCCGATCAACAACTATTCCGTCCAGATTGCCGGGGAAGTCGATCTGCCGGACCTTGCGCCGTATTTCAAGAACCGGAAGATGACAAGAAGGCTCGACCGGTTCGTCGTCCTGGCGCACATCGCCGGTGCCCAGGCCATGCGGGATTCGGGCCTGGACGTGGAAAAGGCTCCGCACCGGTACGGCGTGATCATCGGAACCGGTGAAGGCGGCGCCGCAACACGCTATATCAACACGAAAAAAATCGTCGAGGATGGGATGCAGGCAGCGTCCCCGTTCTTCGCCATGTGCATTCCCAGCACCGCATCGGGATTTTTCGCCATGGAGTGGAACCTCCAGGGCCCGTGTTTCTCCGTGAACTCGGCGTGTGCCACCGGAAATCATGCCATGGGAGTTTCGGCCTCGCTCATCAGGATGGGAATGGCTGACGCAATCTTTACCGGCGGGGCCGAAGCGGTGATCAACCCCACCGGGCTCGCCGCATTCGGAAACATCATGGCTCTTTCCGAGCGCAACGACTCTCCGGAAACCGCCTCACGTCCATTTGACAAGGACAGGGACGGGTTCGTGTTGAGCGAGGGAGCAGGCGTTCTCTGCCTGGAAGAGCTGGAGCACGCGAAACGCAGGGGTGCCACGATCTACGCCGAGCTCACCGGGTACGGATTCACCGGAGATGCCTACGATCTAGTGGCGCCGCACCCCACCTCGCGCGGCTCTGCCCGGGCCATGCAGGACGCGCTGGACAACGCGCACCTGAACCCTGACCAGGTGGACCTGATCAACTGTCACGCCGCCTCCACCTCGCTGGGGGACCTTGCGGAGAGCAAAGCGATCAGCGCGGTCTTCAAGGATCTCGCTTCGAAAGTTCCGTCCCACAGCACCAAATCCATGACCGGCCATCCCCTTGGCGCGGCAAGCGCACTGGAAGCCATCGCCGTTATTCTGGCCATACAGAAGGGCGTGATACATCCGACCATCAATCAGTTCGAGCAGGACCCGCGGATCGCGCTCAACGTGGTGCGAAAGCCCCTGGAGGCAAAGGTCAATCACGTGGTTTCAAACGGTTTCGGGTTCGGCGGTCAGAACGCGGCGATAACGCTCTCGCGCTACACGGGTTGACACCGAAATCGAGGCACGGATCCCGCCGTAGACTACGACTTTAGTCCCAGATCGAACCGCGACCATAAGACTTCCTCAAACCATTCCTCCGACCGACGCGCCCGCGGCGCCTGACGTGCAATGCTTGATCATGTGCAAGTCACAGGAGGAAAGAAATGAACAGGACACAATCGGAAAAGCAGGCTCGACGGGAAAGCAGGACAAACCGCGGCGCGCAGCGTGAGCAGGCCAGATCAGGGCGCTCTGCCCGGGAATCTCTCAAAGCTGCCGCTGACCGGCAGATCGCCGAGATCGAGCGGACATTCACGTCCCGCTATGAATGGTAAGGGACCCGAAATGAATGCGATCAGCATCCCTTCGTCATCAGCGGGCATGAAACCCATGGCATCCCTGGTGCCCGCGAATCGAATCGTCTATCTGGACGTGCTGAAGGTCGTGCTCACGATCCTGGTGATCGCGCACCACGTGGGACAGGCCTATGGCCCAACCGGCGGATACTGGCCCGTGCAGGAAACAGCGCGGGCCGCCTTCCTGGGCCCCTTTTTCACCGTGAACCGCTCATTTTTCATGAGCCTGTTTTTCATGATTTCGGGGTATTTCATGGTCGGCGCGTACCAACGCAACGGGTTTGCCGCTTTCATCCGCAGCCGATTCGTGCGGCTGGGCGTGCCGGTACTCGCCTTTGCGGCACTCATGCTTCCCGCGCGGATTTTCATCTTTGGCGAGCACATTGCGCGCTGGGATGACTACATAAACGCAGGGCACCTCTGGTACCTCGAGCACGTGCTGCTCTTCAGCGTGGTCTATGCGCTCTGGCAGAGGATTCGTGAGTCGTCGCAGCGGAACGCGCCGCAGCGCGGCCGGATATCGAAGCGCGCGGCGCCCCGCCTGCTGCCGACCTGTGCGGCCCTCCTTCTGGTGGCCGTGGCGTGCGGGGCGGTGCGGATCTGGTCTCCCATCGATCGATGGCTGAACCTGCTGGGCTTCCTTCGCGTCGCCTTTGCCGACGTGCCCCGGGACCTTGCATTCTTCATCTTCGGTGCAATGGCCTTCAGGCACGGCTGGTTTGAAAGCTTCCCCACGCGGAGAGGCATGATCTGGCTTGCCGTTGGCGTCGTGTCGGCACTTGCCTGGTATGCATGGTCCCTGCTCCCGCACACCGGCCTCACCCTCAGCGGCATGGGCTTCGGGATCGTCTACCCGATCTGGGAGGAGCTGGTCTGCTTCGGGATGTGCATCGGGCTGCTGGTGCTGTTCCGGCAGGCGGTCTCCGGCCAGGGGCCGTTCGGCAGGCTGCTAGCCGCAAACCAGTACTCGGCGTACTTCTGGCACCCCCTGCTGATCGTCGGGATCCAGATGGGCTTCCTTGCCCTGTCCCTCGGCCCGTTCGTCAAGTTCGTCGCCGTCACGGCGCTGGGCGTGCCCGTTGTCTTCTTCTGGAGCTGGCTGGTACGAAGAATCCCGGCCGTGCGCTCGGTGCTGTAGATCTCCCCCAGGTCGCCTGTGATTTCACGGGCGACCTTCGCGGGATTTTCCCGACCACCCCGCCGAACCTCACGAAAATGCGGAATTCAGAAATGCGCCTTCTAAAATCGCCGAAAACATGAGGGTCACGGCCCGCCTCGGCGTTTTTTGCAGGGAATCGGGGACGAGTCCGGCGGACCTCTAAGGGAAGCAGACTTCGCCGATGGCGGTGCAGGCAACCTTGCCGTCCGCGATGACCTGTCCGATCATCGTGGCAAAGTACTCGTCGTACTCCAGCTTCCTGGCAAGCAGAACGACCTCGCGGCCGGGCAGGACGGGCGCCAGGTAGTACGCGCCCACGATTCGGGTGGCCCGCACATTCATCGGCTGATTCTGAGCCGGGACCGCCGTGCTGCGGCTGCCCAGGAAATAGTGCAGGCAGAGGCCGAGCTGGCCGATCATCTCCACCTCCAGGCAGCCCGGATATACAGGATAGTCGGGAAAGTGACCGGCAAATATCGGATCGTCGGAAGAGATGAAACGCGACCCTGCGATCGCCTCTTCATCGAAGCTGACCCCCGTCAATCGATCCACGAGCAGGAACGGCTCCCGATGCGGGAGGATGCGCTTGATGTCGTCCCTTCCCCATGCAAGGGACGTGAGACGGTCTATCGGAATGAGCGGCTTCTTTCGATTCTCCCGGAGAAGAGCGTCGTGGTCCACTCTACGCGCGGAGGCCTTTGGCGATCACGTCCTCGATGATATTGAGGGCCGTGTCCATCTGCTCTTTCGTGAACTGCGTGGACACCGAGATGCGGAATCTCCGTGAATCCGCCGGCACCGCGGGAAAGTCCACGGGCTGGAGAAACAGCCCGCGCCGCTGTATCTCGTAGGCGAACTGGATGAGCTTTTCACCCGAGGAGCCGATGATGATCGGTATCACCTGGGATTCGCTCTGACCGAGATTCAGCTTCAGGGCCTGGAGGCCTTTCTTCAGATACGCGACGTTCTTCCAGAGCAGGTCACGGAGGCTCGAATCACGCGTGGCCACTTCCAGCGCTTTCATCAGCCCCCCTACGACTGGAGGTGAGGGCGCGCAGGAGAAGTTCCAGGGAGAGGAATATCCCTTGAGGTACTGGATGATGCGGGCGTTGGAACAGATGAACCCGCCCACACCGCCGAAGGACTTGCTGAACGTCCCGAAGCTCACGCCGATGTCGTGCTCGAGACCGAAATGCTCGGCCACGCCCCGGCCATTCGGGCCGAACATGAGCGTGGAATGTGCTTCGTCGATATAGGTGGCCGCCTTGTAGTGGGCGCATACCTTCAGGATTTCCGGCAGCCGTACCAGGTCACCGTCCATTGAATAGACGCCTTCGAAGGCAACCAGCACGCGCTTGCCCTTGCACTTCTCCAGCATGGCTTCCAGGGAGACCGGGTCGTTGTGGGAGAAGAACAGCATCTTTGCGCCGGAGAGGGTGCCGCCGTCTATCAGGCTCTTGTGGCACTTTTCATCAAGGACGAACATGTCCCCCTTGCGCAGGAGCCCCTGGATTGCGCCGACATTCCCGCCCAGCCCGCTGGAAAACAGCAGGCAGTCTTCCTTCTGCTTGAACTCCGCCAGCTGGCGCGCGAACTTCACGTGCAGGTCGAAAGTGCCGGACAGAAGCGGGGCGCCGGACGCGCCCAGCCCGTAGATATCCAGCGCTTCCTTTGCCGCCTGGATGACCTCGGGATGCGTGGAGAGCCCGAGGTAGTTGTACGAGGTCATGTTGATGACTTTGCGGCGCTTGCCGTCGAGGCTGCTCAGGACCTCCGTGCCCGCGCGCGGGGCGGCCAGGAGCTGCTGCCCGAAGAGACCCATGGCGGCCTGGATCTTCGGGTGCTCGATCCACGACTGGAAATCGCTCGGAGGGGTCAGGACGTCCGGGCTGTCATTGAAGAAAAAGTCCGCCAGGCTGAAGCTGAGGGCCTTGTCAGCCATTGCCTTTGTTCACGTATTCGAGGAATTTCACCGCCAGCTCGTCGATGTTGTTGATGTCCGTCAGCTCGGAGCGTGGAACCTTGATTTTCAGCTCCCGCATGGACGTGGAAACCACTTCGATCATGTCCAGGCTGTTTGCGCCATAATCTTTCATGGATTTCTGAGGGTCGATGCTGGCGGCGTCGATATCGTCGCTGTTGGCGGCGATGTTCTTCTTGATCACCTCGATCACCGCTTCTTTTGTCATTTCGCGCTCCTTATCTTGTTAAGTCTCTTTATCTGGGGACCGTTCCGCAAGATACCGGCCCATCGCATTATCCCGAAAGGGGAGGCCGTAGTCAACGCTGATTATCTGGCCGTTCACGGCGTCCAAAAGCCCGCTGCAGAGGGCCAGGACGGCCTTTCCGCACTCCGCGGGGGTCAAAATCATGCTGGAGGGAATACCTTGCGTGGCTATGTACTTGAAGAAATCCTCTCCGAAGATCGCCTTGAAGGAATCCGTGTTCACCGTGCCGAACCGCAGCACGTTCACCCGTGATCCCTCGGCCTGAAGAGGCACGGAGAGGTACCGGGAAAAAAACTCCAGAAGTGCCTTCGAAGCCGCCACGAAGTCGTACCCAGGGTAGAAATGGTCCGGGCCGTCGCTGGAGATGGCGAGGACATACTTCGGATAGCTGCCGAACCTCTCCTTGATCCTGCGGGTATAGTCGATGAGCGGCCAGGTGCTGTACTCGAGGGTCTTGAAGAGCGACCTCTTCTTGTAGTCCGCCAGCGTGAGGGTGCGCAGCGCGAAGCTCACATTGCTGATGAAGATGTCGATCTTCCCCGCGACCGACGCGATCTGCTCCATCAGCCGGACGGTATCCTCCTCCTCCGCGGCATCCGCTTCGTAGAACATCGGGCGCAGGGCGCCCCGCGACTCGAACTCCGCCGCCACCTTCTCCTGGTCGGCGCTTCCCCACTTGTAGGTCAGGTATACCTGTGCCCCGGCTTCGGCGAGCGAGAGCGCAGATGCGAGTCCGATCCCCTTGGTTCCCCCCGTAATGAGAGCTGTCTTCCCCCGCAGATCCACGCTGACCATGACTGCCGCCTTCTTTCCTATTCGGGGTAGAGCTCGTTGATCGTGCGGCGGGTTTCCGGGAAGGAAAAACTGATCCGGTGCATCAAGTCTTCCTGGAGCCGCGCATCCACCAGGAGCTTCTTTTTCTTCGCGCTCAGGGTGTGCTTCAGCAGGGATATGGATCGGGCATCCTTCTCCGCGATCTGCTCGGCCAAGTCCCGGGCCCGGGCCAGGACCTCGCTCCTCGGCAGGATGTAGTTGATATGGGTGCCTCTGCCCTCGAGCTCGCTGCCCCGGAAGCGCTTGCCGGTGAACATCATCTCGTTTGCAAGAAAGGGACCGACGAGCTCCGCCAGCAGGGTCGTGGTGCCCATGCCGGGGGTGAAGCCGAGGCTCATGAATACCGCCCCGTACCGGCTTTCTCTGGCCGCGATCACAATGTCGCAGCAGAACCCGACCGCGAGTCCCCCTCCTATGGCGTGACCCTCCATCGCGGCGATCACCGGAAAGGGCATCTCGAGAAGCCGCTCGCAGATCACGAAATCCTTGACCGCCGCCTTGCCGTCGCACAGATCGATCAGCTCCTTCTTGTGCGCGCCGCCGCAGAAGACATCCGGGAGGCCGGAGAGAACGAGGACCTTGGGCCGGCGTTCCTGTTCCAGCTCTTCCAGTGCCTCGAGGAGCTCCGCGATGAACTCCGAAGAGAAAATATTGCGGCCCCTGGTGTCATTCATCTTCAACCAGGAGACTCCGGAGGGCTCGGAGGTCAGCTTCATCCGTTCGCTCATGGCGCACCCGCCTTCCCTTCCCGCGCGCTCGAAAGGGCAAGAGAACGCGACGGCCTGAACCGGGAGAACCAGGCCGGCACGTGCCCCTCCTGGAATGCCTTCACACCGTCCAGGGTGGGTGGATCGTGCATCATCTCCACCAATCTGCGGCGCGCGAGCAGGCTGCCCTGCTTCGGCGTCTTGCCGATCAGCTCCGCGGTAAACTCCTTGACAGCGGCAAGCGCGCGGGGGGACGAGCACAGGAGGCGCTTGAAGATCTCGCGCACGCGGCGCTCGATATCCGCGCCGGCCACCAGCTCGTCCACGAGATTCAGACGCAGCGCTTCGGAGGCGGAGATCCGGTGCGAGCTCATCACGAGGTAGCGCGCCGTCTGCGGCGTCACGCGCAGCGCGAGCATGTAGGGCAGCACGTTCGCGGGTATCAGCCCGAAAATCACCTCCCCCAGCTCGAATGTGGCCCGCTCCCCGGCCACCACGATGTCGCACGCGCACGCCAGACCGACCCCGCCGGCCTTCACCTCACCCTCGACAAGGCAGACAACCGGCAGTGCCGCGGAGAATATCGTCTCCAGCACGCCGGCGTAGCTGTCCACCGCCTTCTCCGCATCCGCCCGGGCCGCGGACCCGTGCGCCGCCAGCAGCGCAAGGTCCATGCCCAGGCAGAAGACAGGCCCGTTGGAGCGCAGGAGAACGGCGCGCACGCGCGGGTCCTTCAGGGAGCGATCCAGCGCGGCTCTCAGCTCCCGCAGGCCTTCGGGGCTCAGGAGGTTGCCGTGCTCTCCGTCATTCAGGGTGATCACCGCGACGTGGGAGTCCTCGTACTGCTCGATCAGCGCCACCGGCTGAGCTCCACTCGTAGGAGCGGTAGAAATCCTTGACCTGACGAAGCACGAGGCGCTTCCTGCCCCGGTAGTGCCGGTCATACCAGCCCTCCGGGCAGGGATAAATCGGGCGTGAAGCAGGGCTGCTCAATGGCCTCCTCCCGCATTTTCTCGATGGTCTCGTACTCCGCCACGCTCACCTCGCGGCGGGCATCCAGCTCGGCGTCGATGCCCATGCCGGCAACTACCTCCCGGGCCTCGGGACACAGAAATCCGCTGTAGAACTCGCCGATTGCCCCGGAGCCGTAGGAAAAAAAGCTGATACGGTCTCCGGCCTTCACGCCCTGCGCGCTCATTGCGATCCCGCATATGCCGAGGAAGTTGCTCGCCCCATAGGTGGAGCCGCATCGGCGGGCATACAGGAGCGAGGGTTGGGTCTTCTGCGTGAAGCTTTCCCGTATCTCGATCTTGGTGCGCGCCCGGGCCAGGTTGCAGAGGGTCCGGTGCGCCTGGAATGCCATGCCGGGAAAGGGAGTGTGGTAGCAGTTCTGGGCAAAGTAGCTGTCGAAATCCACCGTCTCCCCGGTCGTTTCCACATAATCCCGATAGGACCCTTCCAGGGCATCGAGATACGTGTACAGGCTCACCTCGTTGTTGCCCATCTCGTGCCGTGCACTGGGCCGGAATGTATCGTAGACATCGGAGGTCCACGTGCCTCTCTTGGACAGCTCGTACTCCACCACCCTTGGTGAGTCGCTCACGAGAGCGGCCGCGGCCACGCCGCCGAGGACGAACTCTTCCTTCGCGTTCAGGTGCATGCGGGAAAAGTCGGTCGAGATGACCAGCGCTTTCCGCCCCCGATTCAGCCCGGAGGCGATCCAGTTGAGCGCCGTGTCCAGGGCCGCCACGCCGCTGTAGCAGGCGTGTTTCGTCTCGAAGTTCCGCACGTTGGCGGGCAGACCCAGCGCGCCGTGCATGTTGGTGCTGATGGGTTTGCCGAAATCAACCGAGCTCTCGGTTCCGACCACGAGCATGCCGATGGCCTGCCTGTCCTCCCCCTCCAGCATCGGGGCGGCCGCGTTGACCCCCATGGTCACGGTGTCCTCGTAGAGGGGATTCAGGGAGCGTGTGTCGATCAGGAAATCCGCAACCACTTTCTGCGGGTCCATGCCCCTGGCCTCGGCCAGCTTCTTCTGGTCCAGTATCAGGGAGCTGCCGTAGATGTTGATCTTTTCGATGCCGATGCGGCGCATATTACTCCTTATGGCGCGTAGCTCAGTCCGCCGGCCACCCGGATCACCTCGCCGTTGATGAATCCGGCTTCCGCGCCCGCGAGGTAGTGCACAAGGCTGGCAATCTCCTCCGCGGTGCCGATCCGCTTGATCGGACAGTATTCCAGCCAGATCTCGTGCAGCTTTGTGGCCATATGCTGGTCCGTCATGTCCGTTTCCACGTAGCCGACGGTGACGATATTGGACGTGATGCCTCGGGGGCCGTATTCTCGCGCGAGGGTCTTGGTGAGCCCGATGAGCCCGGCCTTGGCCGCGGCATAATTGACCTGGCCGCTGGAGCCCTCCTGCGCGAGAGAGGAGATATTGATGATACGGCCCCAGCGTTTGCTCATGAGGTGAGTGAGAAAGCTGCGGATCACGAAAAACGGGCCGGAGAGATCGGCGGCGATCACTTCCTGCCACTGTTCGTCGCTCATCATCGCGGCCGTGTTGTTTCTGACGATGCCGGCATTGTTCACCACGATGCCCAGGCTCGGAAAATCCTCCATCACCTGGTCCGCCACCCTCTCCACCTCGGCGCTGTCCGTGACATTCATCCGGTAGGCTTTCAGCGCTGCCGCGCCCTCCAGCCCGGCAGCCAGGGTCTGTGTCTCCCGCATGGCCGCCTCGTTGCCGACATACGTGAACGCGGTCGGGATGCCCTCCTTGACCAGGCGCAGAACTATGGCGCGCCCTATGCCGCGGGAACCGCCCGTCACGAAAGCTGCCGGTAAACCTGGTTCCATTCCCTACCCCTCGTAGCGCCTGATCAGGCTGCAGGCGTTGATGCCGCCGAACCCGAAGGAGTTTTTCAACATGTAGCGGACCTTGTGCTCCACGGGGCCCCTGGCGCAGACATCGAGGTCCACTTCCGGGTCCAGGCGGTCGATGTTGATCGTGGGATGGAGGCGGCCGTGCTTCATCTGGAGGAGCCCGGCAATGGTCTCCACGATGGGGGATGCCCAGCAGGTGTGTCCCAGCATCGACTTGGCGGCGTTGAGCTTCATCCGGTACGCGTGCGCGCCGAATGCTTCCTTGATGGCCCTGATCTCTTCAAGGTCCCCGCCCGGCGTGCCCGTGGCGTGACAGCTCGCGAAATCGACTTCCGAGGGGTCTGTCCCGGTGGACACCAGCAGCTCGCGGATCAGGCGTGCCTGGATTCCAGCAGCAGGCGCGGGCAGGTGACAGGCGTTGGCATTGGCCCTTACGCCCATCACTTCCCCATGAATTCGGGCGCCGCGGCTCAACGCGTGCCCCAGCTCTTCCAGCATCAGCGTCCCGGCCCCGTGCGAGTAGACGAACCCGGCCCGGTCGGCGTCGAACGGCCGCGAAGCCTTTTCCGGGTGATCCTGGAATTCCGGCTTTACAACGACAGCATTGATGATCACGGAGGCCTGGATGTCACCGGGGGACATATCGAAAAGCCCGCCGGCAATCACCGCCAGGTCGGACTCCCCGCTCATGATGTCGCGGAAGCCCTCCCGGAGGGCGAGGTTGCCGCTCGCGCAGGCCCCGCCGATGGTGAAGGTGGGGCCATGCAGTCCCAGGAGCTCCGTGATGACGGCAGGCACGTTCGGATCGATACCCTCGACCCCGCTGAGGGGATCCAGGTACTCCACGTCCTGAAGGAAGCGCTTGGAATTCTCGTGGATGTAGTTCGAGTTCAGGTTATGTCCGCCCACGATGACGCTGGTGCGGAATGGATCGGTCTCCGAGGCGAAGAGCCCGGCATCCTGCCAGGCAGCGAGAGTGCAGAGAACGGCCATTTTCGCTGAAAAGGTCGTGGAACGGAACATCTTCTTTGCCTTTTTGAAGGTGTCCGCACCCAAAGCGTCCTTGAAACGTTCCAGGGCCCCCAGGCAGTCGTAATCGCCCAGGTCACCCCCGATTTTGCACTCTATATTGGTCATATCGAGGCTCTGCCAGCGGCGGATCCCCGATTTCCCGCTTATCAGGTTCTGATAATAGCCCTCCAGCGTATCACCGAGCGGGTTGATGGTCCCCATGCCGGTGATAACGGCGCGACGTTTCATCTCGCGCGCCTCCCCTTGTGCGATACGGCGTACTCGCCGAACGGGTACTCCCGTACTCCGCACAATCTCGCGGTATTCCGCGCAGTTGTCGGTCTTTCCAGGGCCTGGTGCCATCCCATGATGGGTGAGTGTAATATTTCAGCACCCCTCGATTCAATAGCTGCCTCGGGCCCCGATGCGCGCCGCGAAAGCCTGAATTTCGTCACTTCTGCCCGAAAAAGCGCAAAGAGAGGTCTTCCAGACAACGCGTCTCTTGCCGGTCGGGCCCAGCGGCGGCGAACAGCAGGAAAACTCGATGCTGTCAGGCACGCCGCCGGTTCGGCAATCCACCCGGGCGTCATCCCTGCCCTCCTCCCTCGCAAAATCCTTGACCAGGAGCTGTGCGCGCCCGGACTCACGCTCCTCGAGGCAGAGGATCCGGTTTCCCGCATCCGCGCCCGGGATTTCGATCTTCGCGGACTGGGGACCCCGCAATCGTACTACCGCGCAGTCTTCGGCGAATTCGAGGCTGCGGGAGGGCAGGGTCACGAGGCTCGTCTCCGTCCACCGTTTGCGGAGAGGCACGCGAATCTCCGCCCCCATGCGCGCCTGGGTGATGTTCCAGAGCCACACGGGCGCGCGGCAATCGCCCGAGATCTCGAGGACCGTCTCCTCCTCATACCCGGCCTGGCGCAGCCAGGTCGTGCCCCAGAGGTCGGCCAGCCGCGCCTCTGTCATCGGCCTCACCCGGCGGATGAGCCTGAACCGGATCCGGGACCCCGTCTTCCAGGCCAGCGCCTCGCCCTTGTTCTCCATGGCATATCCGGATTTCTCGGATGAGCGGGCAAACTGGCCCGGGTCGATGGCGGGGGGGACCTCGGGGCCTTCGGCGAGGAACTCCTCTTCCGGAGCCAGCCACATCCGGTCCCCCCCGGGTTGATCCAGCCGTCGTCCTTTGATCCGATGTGCAGAAGACGCAGAAATCCGGGATTCACCCAGAGCGCGTTGTCACCCCGCCAATGGGGCCACACCCCGAGCACGCGCCCGTACTCGGGCAGCACGAGCACGGCGCCGTCCGCGCCCGATTCGAGGACCGCGTACTCGACGCCGAGGGTCTTCAGGCTGACAACGGTCTCTTCGAGTCCCATTCAGTTTGCCGGCGCGCGCCGCGCAATCACGTCCTGGGACATGACGAGCAGGGTCGTGCGCTCCTGCCAGCCGATTTTTCTCCAGAATCGCCGGCCGGCCCGGTTTTTCGCCAGGACGAAGATGTGGCACTTCCGCATGCCCAGATCGGCGAGCGCGGCGAGGCTTCGCTCGACCAGGGCGCGGCCGATACCCGTGCGCCGATGGCTGTGCGCGACGGCCAGATGATTGAGGAATCCCCTGCGGCCGTCGCTGCCGCCCAGCAGCGCCCCCACGAGAGTGCCGTCCTCCTCCGCGACAAAGCTCAATCCTGGGTTGTGCGCGAGGTACCGGGCGATGTTCCGCTTTTCGTCCGCCTCGCTCAGCCCGATCCCCTCCATGCTCTGCCAGAGGGCATACGCCGCCTCGTAGTCGGCGATTGTGAACTCACGCAGCGTCACGCTCATGCCGCCGGTGTATCCGCCGCTTCCGGCCGCGTCAAGTGCGCATTTGCGCGCAGGTGCGGATTTGTGCCGTAGAAGAATGCGGCCGCCTTCCTTATAGTTCGCACACATGGAGACCCTGGAGTTGCGAAACCTGCCGAAGGTGGAGCTGCACCGGCACCTGGACGGGAGCGTGCGGGCAGGCACCATCTGGGAGATCGCGCAGGAGCACGGCCTCGATCCGGGCTTCGCCTCGAAGGAAGAGCTGGAGCGCGGCGCCGTCATCAGCGCGCCCATGCAGGACCTGGACAGCGTCCTTGCCCGGTTCGCCACCCAGCAGGCCGTGCTGTGCTCCTTCGAGGCCATCAGCCGCGTCACGTTCGAGAACGTGGAGGACGCCTGGCGGGACGGGGTGACGCTCGTCGAGCTGCGCTTCGCGCCGTCCTACATCGCGCACGGCAAGAGCCTCTCGAACGACGAGATCATCGCCGGGGTGCTGGACGGCATGCGCCGCGCAATGGCGGCCTGGCCCGTCGAGGTCGGCCTGATCGGCATCCTCCCCCGTCGTTTTCCGCTGGAGAAGAACAGGCAGGCCACCCGGGACCTGATCCGCTGGAAGATGAGCGGGGAGCCCGGCGCCGCGCGTATCTGCGGCTTCGACCTCGCGGACGGCGAGGCGGACTGTGACCCCGCGGTATTCGTGCCGCTGGTGGAGCAGGCGCGCAATGCGGGGATGGGCATCACCATCCACAGCGGCGAGGACACGGATGCGGCCCACGTGGCCCGGACCCTCGCGCTCTTCCATCCTTCACGCATCGGTCACGGGATCCGAAGCTGGGGGAATGAAGAGGTCATGCGCCGCCTGATGGACGAGAACGTGCTGCTCGAGGTGAGCCCCACTTCGAACTGGATCACCAGCGCCGTGCCGTCCCTGTCCGCTCATCCCCTGCCGGGGCTCTTCCGCGCAGGGGTGCCTGTGTGCATCAACTCGGACGATCCGAATCTCTTCGGCATCGACCTCGTCCACGAATACGAGCTGTGCGCGCGTGAGTTCCAGTTCGGCGAGCATGAGTTCAGGGTCATGAACCGGGCCGCTGCGCAGCACTCGTTTCTGCCGGAGGAGACGAAGAGGCGCGTGGCCGAGACACTGCAGGCGGCTGCGCGGAGGGT
The DNA here is from genome assembly GCA_963734545.1 of uncultured Spirochaetota bacterium. Classification (GTDB taxonomy): domain Bacteria; phylum Spirochaetota; class Spirochaetia; order SZUA-6; family Fen-1364; genus Fen-1364. The sequence continues at coordinate 308,266 of CAVTHO010000008.1, forward strand.
GCGGCCGTAACCCCGCGCGGTACGAGCGTCAATCCTCCCTGGCCAGTCCCTTGCCCCAGATTCTTTCGATCGTGAGCGGTGCGCTGCCCTCGTAGTGATTGTTCACGTTCAGATACACGGTGAGACTCCGGCCCCGCATGTCCCTGATCATCTCGACGACCTGTGACAGCTCGTCGTCCTTCGGGGCGACGATGCTGTGCCAGCTCTCCCCCGTCGCCTGCTCGATCCCCTCCCTGTCGGGCCCGTGCAGCCGCACAACAGCGGCACTGCGCAGCAGGTGCCCGCACTTCCGGTATGTCTCCACGATCGGCGGCATGTGGTAGCCCTGCAGGAAAACGTGGCTGAGCCCCCTGTCGGAGAGAAACCTGAAGTACCGCTGGTCCAGCCACCGGGGATTGCGCGGCTCGACGGCGCAGGGAATCGAACGAGGTACAGCGTCGAAAAAGGGTCCGAGCCGGGCCAGGAACTCCGCCTGGGTCGGCATCTTCTGCGTGTTGAGATACTCGAACTGGAGCATGAGCATTCCGATCTTCCCGCGCAGCGGCTCGAGCAGGCCGAGAACTTCCTCGAACAGCCGCGGAGAGAGGAAGTCCGGGTTCGGACGCGACTGGGTCTCCCCTTTTGTCCTGCGCAGGTGCGTCAGCGTGAGCATATTGGGGAGCTTGATGGTGAACTGGAAATTGTCAGGAGTCGCGGCGGCGTAAGCAGCAGCGACCTTCGGGTCGGGAAGCGCATAGAACCATTGGTCGACCTCCACGGTGGTGTATTTCCGCGCGTACTCGGCCAGGTAGTCGATGCCTGCCGCGCGGGAGTACACCAATCCTTTCCACGACGGATACTTCCAGCTGCACGTTCCCACCCTGAGTCCCTGCATGCGGACAGTATAGCAGACCCGCACGCTCGCGGATGCAAACCTGCAAATCGCGCAAGCTCGCGCGCGTGCTCAATCGCGCAAGCTCGCGCGCGTGCGGGATACCATGGATTTGACGCGCGATATCAGCTAATATTGCGGTGCCGTGAAAAAGAAAAAAGCCGTTGTCACCACTCTTCGCCAGGCTCTGTCCTACGAACCGGTGGAGCTCGCGTTTGGAACCAGCGGATTGCGCGGGCGGGTGAGTGACATCACCAGCCTGGAGGCGTACGTGAACACCAGGGGGTTTCTCACGCGGCTTCTCGAGACGGGTGATATCGCCCGGGGGAACACGGTGTTCGTTTCCGGTGATCTGCGGCCGAGCACCGACACGCTCGTGGCGGAAGAGGGCTCGCGCGGAGAAATTCTCCAGGCCGTGTGCCGGGCCATCGCGGATTCGGATCTCGCGGCAGGCTACGTGGGCAGGGTCCCCACGCCCGCTCTCGTGCTCCACGCCATGAAACGCGGGGCCGCGTGCGTCATGGTGACCGGAAGCCACATCCCCTTCGACAGGAACGGCATCAAGCTCAACAAGCCCTCGGGGGAGCTGCGGAAGCATGACGAAGCCCCGATCCTCGCCGCGGTGAAGAAGGTACGCGACGAAGAATACGCCCGCCCGCTGGACGAGAGCCTCTTCGATGAGCAGGGCATGCTGCGCGAGCAGGGCGCGCTTCCGGAACAAGCCACCGGGGCCGCGGAAGAGTACGCGCAGCGCTACACCGCAGCCTTCCCGCGGGGCGTCCTGGCGGGCAGGAAAATCCTCGTGTGGCAGCACTCCGCGGTGGGCCGGGACCTCGTGGTGAAGATACTGGCAGACCTTGGCGCCGAGCCGGTTCCCGCCGGGAGGAGCGACTCGTTCATGGCCGTGGACACCGAGGCGGTGAACGACCAGATGGTGCAGGACATCCAGGCGCTCGTGGATGCGCACGGGAGTGCCTCGATCGCCGCGGTCGTATCGACCGACGGTGACAGTGACCGGCCGCTCGTCCTGTCGGTGGACAACGGCAGGGTGCGCTTCTTTCCCGGCGACCTGCTCGGCCTGGTTGCCGCGGACTACCTGGGCGCCGGTCATATCGCGGTCCCCGTCAGCGTGAGCGATGCGATCGATCTGCACCTCGGGCCCCGGCATGTGGTCACGGTCCGGACAAAGATCGGCTCACCCCATGTCATCGCTGCCATGAAGGAAGTCGGCTGGGAGGGAAACGGCGGATTTCTCACGGCGGCCCCCGTGCGCATTCCGGAAGGCGGCGTGCTGGAGCCGCTTCCCACACGCGACGCGATGCTTCCCATTCTCGCGGCCCTGTACGCCTCCCTCGGCCGCGGAAAAAGCCTGGGTGCGCTCCTCGATTCTCTTCCCAGGCGGTTCGGAAAGACCGCGCTCGTGCGCGACTTTCCCATGGACGCGGGAAAGGAGATCGTGACGTGGCTTTCTCCCACCGATCCCTCTGTCCTCGAAGCGCGCTTTGCCTCCGCGGGAATCAGCGTGAAGACGCAGGAGGGCGAGGAGCGCGGGCTCGCAGCGGGAGATCCGCTGGCGGAAGAGCTCGCCGGAATACGCAGCCGGCTGCAGAGGTACTTTTCCCCGGACGGATTTGGCGAAGTGACCTGGATCAACTGGCGTGACGGCGTGCGCGTCGGGTTCGACAACGACGAGGTGGCGCATGTGCGGCCGTCGGGCAACGCGCCTGAAATGCGCTTCTACGCCATCGCGGACACCGAGGAACGGGCGAGCTCCATTTCGACGGGTGCCGTTGGTGAGGACGGGCTCCTGCATCGCATGAGGCAGGACTCCAGCGAGCGCAGCGCCATTGCCGGCATCCGTGTGTCCCCCCGGGCGCTCACCCTCCGCCCTGCCGTCCAGCATTACGAGTGGGGAGGGTACGAGTTCATTCCCGGCCTGCTGGGCGTGCAGAACACGGAGCGCCGTCCGTTCGCAGAGCTGTGGATGGGGACCCATCCGCGCGGGCCCGCGCGGGCGGAGATCGACGGAACCCTCCTCTCGCTGGACAGGCTGATTGCCGCCGAGCCATGGCAGATCCTCGGCACCGATGTCGCGCTTCGTTTTGCGGGCCGGCTGCCCTACCTTTTCAAGGTGCTCGACGTGCGGATCATGGCGTCTCTCCAGGCGCATCCGTCCAAGGGCCAGGCGGCAGAGGGCTTTGCGCGGGAGAACGCGGCCGGCATACCCCTGGACTCCCCCGAGCGAAACTACAGGGATGAAAACCACAAGCCCGAGGTGCACGTGGTCCTCACGGATTTCTGGATGCTGCACGGATTCCGGCCCCTGGAGGAGATCTCCGAGGCGCTCACCGCGGAACCCGAGCTCAGCGGCATCATGCCGAGCTTCGACGAAAAGCTGAGCGCATCCCACGGGGACCCGGCAGGCAGATCGGCGCTCCTGCGCGAGCTCTACGCGCGGGTGATGACAATGGCGCAGGCAGAGGTGGATGCGATCCTGACACCGCTCATTGCCCGGCTGGAGGCGGCGGAGAACCAGGGGGCACTGCGCAGGAACAGCCACGGGTTCTGGGCCCTGCGGGCCGCGCGGACATTTCCGCTGCCCGGAGGCCACGGTGACCGGGGGATCATTTCCATGTACCTGCTCAATCTGCTGGAGCTGAAGCCGGGGCAGGGCAGCTACCAGCCCGCCGGCACGCTCCACGCCTACCTGGAAGGCGCGGACGTGGAGCTCATGGCCAGCTCCGACAATGTGCTTCGGGGCGGTCTGACCCCCAAGTACGTGGACGTTCCCGAGCTCCTGGCCACTCTCTCGTTCACTGACGGCCGCCCGCCGATCCTCGAGGGACGCGCCGCATCCGAGACGGGACGCGAATACGAAACCCCGGCAGAGGAGTTTGCGCTGGAGAGGATCGAGATCTCCCCGGGCACGCCCTATTCGGGCGGAAGGGACCACAGCGCGGATTGTCTCATCGTGATCGAAGGCGCGGCGGCGGTGATCGCGGGCGGGCGCACGGTCATGCTCCCCCGCGGCGGGGCGGCAATGGTGCCAGCCGCTCTTCCCTACTCGATCGCGGCCCGGTCCCCGCGCGCGGTCCTCTTCAAGGCGGGTGTGCCACTCCGCGAGGGTGCGTAAGGGCCACGAGCGGCGGAAGCCTCAGACGTAGTCCGGGCCGAATCGCTCCGCGGCAAGCGCGTGCAGCCTTTTCAGGTCTTCCGCCCTGTCCTTCCTGCAGACGAGCGTCGCCGTGGGGGTGTGCACGATCACGAGGTCCTCACAGCCAAGGGCGGCAATGAGGTGGGCAGGATCGCTCGAGGAGACGAGCGTCCCCGTGGTGTCCAGGAGCAGTGATCTCTCGGCGCCCAGCGCATTGCCGCTCTCGTCCCTGGGGCACGTCTCCGCGAACGCGGGCCATGAGCCGATATCCATCCATGAAACAGCCATGGGAACGGCTGCCACCTTGAGGAGGGGGTCGCGGGATGCCTTCTCCATGACGGCAAAATCAACGCTGCTCTTCTTCAACGTCGGGTAGACGGCCGCGATAGTCGACGCGAATCGCGCCGAGCCCCACGCATCCGCGATGCGGGAAACGCTCTCGAATACGGCAGGCTCGTATCTTCTGACGCACTCCAGAAACACGCGGGCCTTCCAGACGAACATGCCGCTGTTCCAGAGGTAGTGATCCGGACCCTCGGCCACCCAGCGTTCCGCGGTGGCCCTGTCCGGCTTTTCCCGGAACTCGACCACGATGCGGGACTCCCCGAGGAAGACCGGGCCCATGTGCAGGTACCCGTAGCCGGTTGCGGCGGAAGAAGGCGTGATGCCGAATGTGACAAGAACCTGTCCTCCCTGCTCGGCGATATCGTATCCGCGCGCCACTATCCGGCGGAACACTTCGTCAGGCTCGATGAGGTGATCAGCAGTGAACACGCCGATCGTCGCGTCCGGGTCGCGCCTGGCGATCACGGCCGCCGCATACGCAAGGGCGGCGAGAGTGTCCCGTCCCGCGGGCTCGCCCAGGAATTCCTCCTGCCCGAGTCCGGGCAGCTCTTCGAGAATGGCCCGGCGATGCGATTCTCCCGCGCACACGAGGCACCTGCCGTCTTCTACAAGGCCTTGCAGCCGGTTGTGGGCGAGGGTGAGGAGGCTTTTGCCCCGAATGAAAGGAACGAGCTGTTTGGGCATGGCCGTCCGGCTCATGGGCCACAGCCTGGTGCCGGAACCGCCGGCGAGGATCAACGCGAACCTCATCCCGGTACGATAGCAGGCTGGACATCCCATGTACATCACGGGCGCGCCCGTGCGCCGGACACGGCTATCGAGGCCCGGGCATTGCTACCTGAATGTAGGAAGAAAAATAAATGGCTACAGAAATGTAGTTTCTTATCGGCTACCCGATCATAAAAGCCATCAAAATGCGGGAAAATCGCAGAATCCTGCATGGCACGCCAATTGCATGATCAATCACATTGTCCGCAAGGGCAGAGGGAGAAATCTATGACCCGAAAAATCGAGGCGATCCTCAGGGAGGAATCGCTTGATGCGGTGAAAGACGCCCTGCACGAGATCGGCATCGTGGGCATGAATGTCTTCGAGATACGCGGTCACGGGCGGCAAGGGGGAATCGAGATGTCCTGGCGGGGCACTTCGTACAGGATGGACCTGATTCCCAAGATTCAGCTCAACATCATCCTCAGCGACCACAACGTGGAAAAAGCCATCGAGGCGATTTCCAGGGCCGCGCGGTCCGGCAAGGAAGGTGACGGCATCATCTTCATCTACCCGGTGGAGGACGTGGTGCGCATCCGCACCGGTGAGCGCGGCCACGACGCCATCATGTATCCCGACGACATCGACACGAGGCAGCCGAAATAGCGGGCCTCAGGAGCCGGGGGCACGCGCGCGGGCGGCCGCAAGCTCGAGGGCCCGCCCCGTCATGCGGCGCACGTCCTGCAGGGAGGTGTCGGGATTCATGAACGCGGCGCGCAGGTAGCGTCTGCCGTCCAGCTCGGCGGTGGAAAGATAGAAGCTGCCTTCGGCGATGAGCGCGTCCCGCACGGCAATCTGCAGCGCGTCGTCCCCGCGGATGCGGAAGCAGAGGATATTCGCCTCCGGCGGCACGGGACATTCGAGCTCGGGAAGGGAGACGAGGTACGCATGCGCCTCCTGCGCAAGCGCGAACTGCCTTTCGACGTACCGGGCAAGTCCCTGCTCGCCCAGGGATGCGAGCACGGCAAAGAAACGCAGGCCGAGAGCGGCCTTGGTGCATTCCACCGTGCGGTGAATGAAATCCACCCCCGGCTGCTCCTTGTCATGAAACAGATAGCTCGCCTCCTGCTGGAACGCCCCATCGAGCATTCGCGCGTCGCGGACAAGGACCGCCGCGCAGAGCGTCGGCGTGCGCATGAGCTTGTGCGCATCCCATACCAGGGAGTCCGCGGCCTCCACGCCTCGCAGAAGCCCGCGATGCCGTTTGCTCAGGAGCGCGCTCGCACCGTGCGCGCCGTCCACGTGCAGCCAGACGCCGTGCGCGCGGCAGGCCTGCGCGATTTCCGTCAGCGGATCGTAGAGACCGACCGCGGTGCTGCACGCGTTGGCTACAAGCGCCATCGGCCTCCGTGCGTCCGCTTCCACGCGGGCAAACGCGGCCGGGATCCGGTCCGGGACCACCCTGCCATGGGCGTCCACCTCCAGGGAATACAGAGCGTCCCTGCCGATACCAAGCAGCCCCGCAGCCCGGGCGATCGAGTAGTGGGACTCTGCCGGTGCCAGCACGGCGAGGTCCCCCGGCGACCCCTTCTCCCATGAATCGGGTGCCAGGTGTGTCCGCGCGGCAAGCAGTGCCGTGAGATTTGCCAGGGACCCACCATGGGTCAGAACTCCCCCCGCGTGGGCTCCCGTGCCGCTGCTTTCCCGCGGATAGGGGGCGGGGATCCAGCCCACTTTCTCGATCATCCAGTTCAGCACAAAGAACTCGATCGCCGCGGCCGCCGGTCCCATCTCGTAGATGGCCATGGCATTGTTGGTGAACCCGTCCACCAGGGCAGCGAGGGCGCCCGCATACGCGGGCACGGCTACCTGGTGCGCCATGTAGGCAGGATGGTGGAGGCGCGTGCTGGATTCGAGATACCGGTCCATGAAGCGTGAGAGTTTCCTCCCTCGCAGACCGCCGTGTCTCGTGAAGTCCTTCAGGCCCAGCGCGGCAACGATGTCCTCGATGGGCGCCTGGGAAATCACGCGGCTTCTCCCCTTTACGGAAAGACGGTGGAACCGGTCCAGCGCCCTGGTCACTATCCGTGCATCGGAGAGGAAGCTCATGCCGTACCTGCTCTCGTCGGCAGCGCGATGCTGACCACGATCACATCGAGGACCGACATCAGGACGCCCGCCAGGACAATGACGAGGATGACGTACGTGTGAGTGCGGTGAGCGGGGGAAGCCGTGTTCATGGGCCTCCTGTATACCACCGGAAGACGAGGCAGTCAAACGCAGGATCAGCCGACCGCGCAAGTCGGCGGCCACTTCCGCGATTTTGCGCTTGCGCCGCGCGCCAAAACAGAATATTCTGCTTTTCGTATAGTCTAGAGATCATGTTGCGCATCGATTCCCGTTGAAAGCCTCGGCACTGACAAATGCGAACTGGCCGAGTTCCAACGGCTGAGCACGGGCGATGCTCGAGGAGGCCCAGTATGGCGAACTCGTTCCATGACGCCCTGCCCGAAAGCATGACCGGTGACAGCGCTGCCCGGGGAACAATGAGAGGCCGCGGCTCCGCGATGCACCCCGCCCCCGCGTTGCTTCTCATGCTGTTCCTTGTCCTCGCGGCCTCGCCGGCTCCCGCTGAGGACTGGGTCTTCACCGCTTCTCCGCTGTACTCGCTTCCGATCGGCGCCCAGGAGGGCGTGTTCACGCCCCTCTCGCTCGGCGGCACTCTATCCGCCTCCCTGCCGTTCGCACTGTTCGGCCTCTCCTGGCTTACTCCCGAGGTCGGCCTGGGTTATGTGTACTCCGGCCTCAGCGTGACCTCCAGCTCGCTTTCCGCCCTGGAGATCCAGGCCGGGCTGACTGGCCGTTTCCCCATGGCCGCCTGGGTCGATCTTCAGGCCCTGCTCGCCGCTCGCCTTGGCTACTACCTGCTCAGCGCGGACCCGCAGTCCACCAACGGGGCCTCCCCGGGGGTAGAGGCAGGGCTTGGCGCGGATTTCCATTTGACCCCGACGTTTTCCCTGGGGGTCGGCGCTCAGGGTGTCTATGACTTCGGCATGTACTTCTTTGTCCGCCCCTATCTATCAGCCTCGCTCCGCATAGGGGGAGGCGCGGCGCAGGGAACCGCGGCGCCGAGGCAGGAGGCCCCCCCTGCCAAGCCCGCCCCGCTCACCGGAGAAAACGCGCAGAAACCGCAGCCTGCCGCAATGGAAGGTGACGCGGTGGAAGTTACGGTAGACGGCGTGTTCCCTGTTTTCTACAAGTACTATGAGAATCATCCGTTCGGAACCGTCACGGTGTCGAATCGAGGGAAGAGCCGGTGGACCGATGTAAAGGTCACGTTCTCCGTCAAACAGTTCATGGACCTCGAGACAACGCTGCCTGTTGTTGCTTCGATCGACCCGGGCAAGGCGGTCAAGCTCGATCTTGTCACGCTGTTCAACGACAGCATCCTTTCTGTCACCGAGGCCACGAAGATCACCGGGGAGCTTCTGGTCGAGTACAGGGAGAACGGCAAGACGGCGCAGCTGAACCGTTCCGTGTCGCTGCGCGTCTACGATCGTAACGCCATGACCTGGGCCGACGATCGTCGTGCCGCGGCTTTCGTCACGGCAAAGGATCCGGCGATCCTCACGTTCGCCAAGAGCCTTGCCGGAGACGTGAGCGCAAGCAGGAATCCGGCCATAAGCGACAAGCTGCAGGTGGCGGCAGCCGTGCATGAGGCCCTGATCATCTATGGGGTCAACTATGTCCGCGATCCGACCGGCATCTTTTCCGGCGCCAAGGGCAAGGACGAGGTGGACTTCCTGCAGTTCCCCCGGCAGACACTCGAGTACCGCGCGGGCGATTGCGACGATCTCTCGATCCTGTACAGCGCCTTCTTCGAAGCGGTGGGCATCGAGTCGGCATTCGTCACGGTTCCCGGTCACATTTTCGTTGCGGTCTCCCTGGACATGACTCCCGAGGAGGCAAAGGGGCGCTTTGGCAGATTCGATGACCTGATTTCCCGCGAGGGGAAGACCTGGCTCCCCATCGAGATTACCATGCGCAAAGGCGGATTTCTCGCCGCATGGACCGAAGGCGCCAGGGAGTGGCGCGAGAGCTCGGCGCGCGGTCAGGCTGCATTCTCTCCCGTGCGCAGCGCGTGGGAGCTCTATGAGCCGGTGGCATTGCCCGGTTCCTCGAACATCCCTCCGCTGCAGAACGCAAAGGCTATTGATGCCATGAAGGCCGACGTCGAGAGTTTCGTCTCCTCCGAAATCGCCGAACGCGTGGCAAGACTGCAGGCCGACAGCAGGAAGGCCCAGAGTGCGTCGAAGGCGATCAATGGGCTCGGCATCCTTTATGCGCAGTACGGTCTGTATGACAAGGCCGCTGCACAGTTCAAGAGCGTTCTGTCGAAAGTGGAATACGTCCCGTCTCTCGTGAATCTCGGCTACATCTACAAGGCCCGCGGGGACAGCGAGGCTGCTCTCGCCTACTTCGATCGCGCCTTCAAGAAGGCGCCGACCAGCGTGCCCGTCCTGCTCGCTGAGGCGACAATCAATCACGAGATGGAGAACTATGGTGCGGTAAGGAAATACTACCTGGAGCTCAAGAGGCGCGATCCCGCGCTTGCCGACCGCTATGCGTATCTGGACTTGCGAGGGAGCGAGGGTGCAAAGGCCGCCGATGCTGCGGGCCTCAGGAACATGATCGATTGGGTGGAGGAATAGTGATGAAAGCAATCAGGGAAAGGAGCAGGATTCTATTCCTTGCACTGGGGCTCGCGCTTGCCGTTTTCTTGATGGCCGGGTGCGCCAACCCGGTGGCCGATGTGCTGAATGCGGACGAATGGGGCCTGGTCGGCACGTGGGTCGCGACCAGCGGCTTCGCGGCTCCAAGCCCGAACAATTCGGCCAAGCTCATATTGAATGCCGACGGGACATTCAAGGCCGCGGACCAGAGCGGAACTATGTTCACCACAGGGCAGTATACAATTGCGGGCGTTTCGATTAAGAAAGACACCCGGACCTATCAATTAGACTTTGTGATGAGCCCTGCGATGACCCATACCTACCAGCTGGCAAGGATCACTGACGCGACAACTTATGAGCTCAACGCCGCACCGCTCCCGCCGTACCCTTCATCGATCAATACGAGTGACCCAAATTACTTCAAGTACACGCGCAAGTGATCGAACGCACTTGCTCGAGCGCCAGGGCATGCACGTGCTCTTCCGTGCTGCCCCGCTCGAGCAGCAATAGCCGCAGCCCTGGCGCCGCGTTGGCGCCCGCCCAGCGCCGATCCGGCGCGCGGAACCCTAGCGATCGAGGATCTCGCGCACCCGGGCGGCGAGGGCTTGGCCGGTAAAGGGCTTTGTAAGCAGTTCCATCTCGCCGCCCTTCATGATGTGACTGCTGATCACGTCCCGCTGGTATCCCGACATGAACAGCACCTTCACGCCCGGCATCGTTTCACGCAGCCGTTCCAGCAGCTCCGTCCCATTCATGCGCGGCATGACCACGTCCGTGACGAGTATATGGATGACGCCGGCGTGCTCGGCTGAAAGATGCAGGGCAAGGACGCCATCAGCGGCCTCCAGCACCGTGTAGCCGAGGGCGCGAAGGTGGCGCGAGAGCAGGGAACGGATCGCCGCCTCGTCCTCCACGAGAAGGATGGTCTCACTCCCCCCGGCAGGTTGTTCCGGCTGGGAGGTGAGCGCATCGCGCCCCAGGTCCATGCCGCGGGGAAGGTGAATCATGAACCGTGTTCCCGCGCCGGGCCGGCTGTCGACTTCGATGCTTCCGTTGTGCTGCTTCACGATGCTGTAGACGGTGGAGAGCCCCAGGCCGGTGCCCTTGTCCGGTTCCTTCGTCGTGAAAAACGGGTCGAAGATCTTCCCCACCGTTTCCGCGTCCATGCCGGCTCCCGTGTCGCTGACGGTGAGCAGGATATAGCGGCCGGGCGGGAGATCCTTCTGGCGCCTCGCGAATGCGCCGCTCAGGAGCACCTCGGTCGTGGCAACGGTAAGCCGCCCTTCTCGGGGTATCGCGTCCTGCGCGTTGAGCGCGAGATTCAGCAGCACCTCTTCCATCCGTCCGGAGTCGGCAGTGACCGGGCAGGGGGAGGCGAAGAGCTGATAGTCGATGGTGATGTTCTCCCGAAGCGCATGGCGCAGCATCGAGCTGCTGTCCCGCACGACCTTGTTGAGGTCCAGGGGCTTCAGCTCGAACGCCTGCCTCCTGCCCAGGGCAAGGAGCTGGCTGATGAGGTCACGCGAGCGGTAGCCGGCCTTCGTGATCTCGCGCACCGAGGACGCGGAGTCGAGGTCCTCCGGCAGAGTCTCCCGCAGCAGCTCCGCATGACCGATGATGACAGTGAGAAGGTTGTTGAAATTGTGGGCCAGACCGCCGGCGAGGATCCCCAGGCTTTCCAGCCTCTGCGAGGAGGCGATGCGGCGCTCGAGGTCCAGCCTCTCCGCCTCGGCGCGCTTGCGCTCCGTGATGTCGACGAGGGATCCCTCCAGGATCCCCGGCCCGGCGAACAGCTTCAGCGATTGCAGACAGCTGCGCACCTCTCCCCGCGCGTTCAGAAGCCGGCATTCGTAGTTCGTCACCCCGCCATCGCGGGCCAGCATGCCTTGCATCTCCTCGCGCTCGCGCGGATCCGCCCAGAGGCTCGCGGACTGACTGCCGATCACCTCCTCGCGTGTCCGCCCGGTGAGCTCCAGGAACTTGCGGTTGACGTCGATCACTTCCCATCCGTCCAGCCGCATACGGAACATGCCCACTTCCGCGTTCTCGAACAGGTCGTGGAATTTCTTCTCACTCTCCCGCAGCGCATCCTCCGCGCGTTTCAGCTCGGTCCGGCCCCGATGGTCCTTCACGCTCAGTGTTTCCTGGTACAGGCCGAAGATCGACACCACGATGGCCATTGCAGCGGGATTGCTGATCAGCCATACGCGCTCCGTCTGCGTCAGGACCTCCCCTGCGGCCGCGACAGAGATGCTCATTGCAGCCAGAGGCGGGACAATGATGGCAAAGAGGTACTTGCGTGCCCCTCCGGCGAACACGAAATCGGCGAAGATGCAGACCAGGAGGGAGGAGATCAACGCGGTCTTCCCGAACTGGGGGAACTCCGGCCGGGTCGCCAGCTCGGCGCTGATCCCGCACATCATGATGATCAGGCCGGAGAGCTGCACGATGTGCAAAGGGACCGCCAGATGCGGGTGCCGGGGGAACGCGAAGAGGGCATAGGGAAGGAAGAAGAAAGCAGGAACGAGCGCCCCGATCCTCCAGCCGATGATTCCATGAAGAGAGGGTGTCACGTGGTCGATATACATGAAGACGAGCACCAGCGGCACGAGCAGCAGGCTCATGACCAGGCCGATATTCCGGGTTTTCGTGCTCGTTTCAAATGAGTAGGAAGAGTCGCTTTCCATGTCCATCCCTTTTTGGTCCGCCTCGGCTGCTTATTACGGGTAGAGTGAAGCAGATGAATATATCATAGCGCGCATAATGTGCCGAGCGGGTTGGTTGGCCTGACGGGGTCGGGCCGCTCTTTGCTATCCCGAGTTCCGTGTCCCCCGCATCAATCGGTGGATGAGCTGATAGCGGGTCTTGATTCCCATCTTCTCGAACACGTTGTGAAGGTGCTTCTTCACCGTGGGCACGGAAATGAAAAGCTTCTCCCCGATCGCCAGGTTGCTTGCCCCGGACGCGACGAGCTCCATGACCTCGATCTCGCGGTCCGAGAGGCCGTATTGGCCCCGCCTCAGAGGCGCGATGTCCGGCACGTTGCCCGCCGGGGCCGCCGCGGCCTGGCCGTAGTATCGAAGGAAATACCGGGCGAAGCAGACTCCCTGAAAGCAGTAGAAAAGCGGAAAGGTGACGAGCTGCACGGGCACGGGCCCCGCGACCGGCAGGAGATACTGCTCGAAGAAGAGGGGAAGGAATATGAGGGGCGTGAACACGGAAAGGCCCACGATCATGATGCGCGCAAAACCTCTCTCCCTGATCTCTGCGTTCTTCAGGGAGACGATGCTGACGACGAGGGAATACACGCTTGCCGCCGCCAGGAGAATATACGCGGGTCCGTTCGACTGGCCTTCCGGGAAGGCATTGAAAATGAGAAGGCCGAGCGCCAGCGAATAGAAGATCCACTCCACGAACACGAGCCGCCGGGAAGAATACAACCGGTCCATGAGAGAGACGATGGTGCAGGAGAAGAAAAGGGTCGTCCAGATATCGATCCTCTCCACCGTGCGGGCGAGCGCAGGATCCGCCAGATTCACGACGATGTAGACGTTGAGGCCCGACAAGACGACCTTGAGCGTGAATGCGAGGTAGAACACCGCGTACGTCAAAATGAGCCTCGCGCGGGTCCGGAAATACACGATCGAGATGACGATCAACGCTGCGAAACCGACGGTGTAAATGAGAAGAAAGTAGAGAAACAGGACATGAGGCACGAGCGGTACCTGCTCCATCCGAAGTATACCCGGAAGTATACCTAGGTAGTCTTGTGATCCGGTGCGGGATTGGCAATGTTTATACCACGAAAATCGGCGCGGATCAATGACGCGCACGCCAGCCGGGGAGGAGATCGTGTGAAGAAATATGCGCTCATGGTCAGCAGTCTCGTCCTGTTCTATTCCATTGCCGTCGGATTCTGGCTCCTCTTTGATCAGATCTTCTATCTCTACAACTTCGCGATCATCGGCACTTCCATCGGGGTCAGCCTGGGCCTCTGGCCGATCCTGCCGAAGAACAGGAAGCACATCGCACGAAAACTCTGCCAGGTCCTCGTGGGCGGGTACATGTTCATCGGGCTCGGCCTGGGATTCGTCTACCTCGGATTCGGCGTCATTCGGCCTGAAAACATGCAGATCGAGGGGTTCTGGTTTCTCCTCCTGGGCGGAATGTTCGCGGCTTCAGTCATGCACTACACAATCGCCAAAATCGCAGGGCCATTCCTCTCCGGCAGGACCTGGTGCGGCTGGGCCTGCTGGACGGCGGGTATCCTGGATATCCTCCCGTGGCAGAGAAGCCCGGGCAGGCTGCACTCCCGCTGGGGATTCGTTCGATACGTCATCTTTCTCCTCAGCGCCGGGCTCGTATTCCTTCTTGTCTACGCGGGCCAGTACACCGCTCGCTCCACCGCGGGGATCGTGGACCTGACAGGAATGAACCATCGCGAGTTCGTCTACAGGAACCTCTTCTTCATCCCCGAGTTCTGGTGGTTTGCGGCAGGCAACCTCGTCTACTATCTCGCAGGCCTTGTCTCGGCTGCCGTCCTCAAGGACAATCGCGCATTCTGCAAATACGTCTGCCCGATCACCGCGTTCCTCAAGGTGGGCACCCGTTTCGCCCTCCTGCGGATCGGGGCGAAGGAGGGGTGCACCGGGTGCGGAAAATGCGATTCACTCTGTCCCATGGATGTAAGGATCAGCGAGTACGTCATGAAGGGCACACGGGTCACGTCCACAGAATGCATCCTCTGCATGACGTGCGTGAACACCTGTCCGCGCAACGTCCTCGCGCCGTCATTCCGGTTGGACATGGCAACGAGGGAGCGTCTCAGGAAAATCAGTGAGTGATGCGCGTTCCCCTCACCTTCAGAACGACCCCTTCCGCAGATCGATGCCGTATTGAAGGTATGCCTTCAGGCAGCAGCTCATGTGCATCCAGCCCGAACAGTTCTGATAGGACCCCTGCAGACCGCCCTCCGTGGACCGCCACCCGCTTTCGGTGATCTTGACGAGCGTTTCGTTGTCATTGAGGGCGTCAAAGGCTATTTCCACGGTATTGTCGTACCCGGCGGGCCGGGGCACCGTGCCGGCCTGTGCGTCGTATACGCCTTCGCTCGCTTCCCAGGCGAACCTGATCAGCTTGTTCTGCACGGTTTTCTGCACTTTCACCGGCACGGTGATCGTCCGGCCGGCAACCTCACCGAAAGTCCAGTGAACCGTCGTGCCCTCCACCAGGGCCCCGCTGGACCCGGCATTGGTAAAGTACGCGCTGAGCGTGCGGGGATTGTACACCGCGTCGAACACCTCGTTCACGGGCTTCTGGATTTTCGTCTGGACGGAGAATTTCAGTTCCATTCGCGCTTCCTCCTCTTGACCTCTCAACGGCGGACCCGCGAAGGCGGGAAATGCTCGATCTGCTGAAGACGAAGGCCCGTACGACCGGCCAGCTCTGTGCGCACTTCCAGACGCTGGACCGCTGCACGGTGATGCAGCATCTCGGCGTGCTCGAAAGGGCGGATCTCGTCATCGCGCAGCGTGCCGGTCGTGTGCGCTGGAACTACCTCAATCCTCTTCCCCTCCAGGAGGTGCACGACCGCTGGATCAGCCGCCATGCGGTCCCTGCCGTCGACCTGCTTGCCAGGATGAAACAGGGCATCGAAGGACAGGGATCCCCGGACTGATGGGGCGGCCGCGACTGTGAAGGAGTACTACAGCCTTTCCTGGCAGGAGCGACCGAGATGAACGCGCCGGCGCGGGATCTCTGAGCGCGGATCGACGCCTGCCGCTCTACGTGTCCCCCACCAGGAAGCGTACGCCAGCCTCCACGTGCGCATCCATGCTGTCGATGCGGGGGACGGTCAGATCCTCCTGCTGGACGATCAGGGGAAGCTCGGTGCATCCCAGGATGATCCCCTGTGCGCCGCGCGCCGCCAGCCGACGTGCTTCTTCACGCACAAATGCGCGGGAGGCATCCAGGAACTTTCCCTCGCACAGCTCCGTGAAGATGATGGCGTTGATCTTCGCCCGCTCTTCCTCCGCGGGAATGAGGGACTCGATTCCGAACCTTTCGCTCAGTCTCTTGCGATAGAAGTCCTTCTCCATGGAATATCGGGTACCCAGAAGGCCCACCGTACCCAGGGAAAGCGAGCCGATCCTTACCCCCACTGCGTCCGCAATGTGCAGGAGCGGCAGGCAGGCGGCGTCCTCGATTTCATCCGCGAACACATGCATGGTATTGGAGGCGACAAGGATTGCATCTGCCCCTGCCGCCGCCAGGCGCTTCGCCTCGGTCACAAGGACAGTCTTCACCGCCGCCCAGTCTCCGTCCGCCATGGAGTCAGACAGCCCCTGGAAATCGATGGAGCTCACCACGAGACGCGCAGAGTGCAGCCCGCCCAATTCCCTGCGGATCCCTTCGTTGAGGAGCCGGTAGTACTCGAGCGTGGAGACCCAGCTCATGCCACCCAGGATGCCCAGTGTTCTCATACCGTTTCCGCCTTCCGCAAAGCTTCCTCGCTCAGTCCACCTGCGCACCGGCAGTCACGTTGGCCACCGTTGCGGTCATAGCCCGGGCAAAGTCGGAAGCCAGCAGGACCACTGCATCCGCGACCTCGGCGAGGCTGGAAAGATGCCGGAGGGGCGTCCCTGAACCGGCTCTGCGTTCGAACTCCTCGAGCGTGATCCCCTGCGCCGCCGCATGGATTTGGAACACTTCCCTCAGGCCGGGCGAGTCGGGCGAGCCCGGTGAGCGCACACAGCATGCCCGCACGCCGAACGGTCCGTTTTCCACCGCGAGATGACGGATGAAGTGCTCGATTGCCCCTGAGGCCACGCCGAATCCGCCCACGTTGCCGTACGCCTCCCGGGCCGCGTTTGCCGATATTCCGATGATGACCCCGCCCCCGTTTGCCGCCATGTGGCGCGCGACGGCTGTCCCTGTGGTGAACCAGGTCTGCATGGCCTTGAGTATCGGCTCGATGAAGCGCGTGCGGTCGAGCTCCGTGAGCGGTATGCCCTGGGTGTCTTCAAGACCGACGGAATTGAACATGATCTTCACCGGCCCTGCACTCGCGACGATGCGTTCCAGGTGCGCGGCGACGGCTGCTTCGTCCACGGCATCTACGGGGGCGACATGCGATATGCCGCCTGAGCTGCTGATGGCCGCAGCCACCCTTTCAAGCGGCTCGCGCGTTCGGCCTGAGAGAAACACCCGGGCGCCCTGCCCGGCAAGCGCCTTTGCCACGGCGCCGCCAACGGCGCCTCCCGCGCCATACACGATGGCATTCCTGTCCTTCAGCAGCATCTCATACCTCTCCTCGGTCAGAATGGCGTCCCTAATATAACGGCACGGGAACGATGAGTGAGAGTGCGGCTGCGACAATTCAAGGGGCTGACCGCGCCAACCGCAGCTCGAGAAGTTTTTTCACATCGGGCCATTCGCTCGCCAGGATGCTATACATGACGGTGTCACGCACCGACCCGTCCCGGCGTGCCCTATGGTGGCGAATGACGCCGTCTTTCCTGGCGCCCAGGCCCTCGATTGCCCGCTGCGAGGTACGATTGTAGAAGTCGGTGCGCAAGCCGACCACCTTGCACCCGAGGCCTTCGAACGCATGACCGAGCAGCAGCCGCTTACAGCCCGTGTTGACATGGGTGCGCTGCCAGCTCTTTGCGTACCAGGTGTAGCCGATCTCGACGCGATCGATCGAGGCGACGATGTCGTGGTAGCGTGTGCTGCCGACTATCGCGCCGGTCGAGAGTTCCCGCACCGCCCACGGCAGCATGTGGCCGGCCTCCTGCCCCGCAAGCGCCTCCGCAATGTAGGCGTGTGTCTGCCCGGGCTCCGGTACTACGGTGAACCACAACTCCCAGAGCATGCCGTCCGCCGCAGCGGCAGCCAGCCCGTCATGATGCGTGTGAGAGAGGGGTTCCAGCCGGACGCCGTGCCCTTCGAGCGTCAGAGGCTGAATCTGGATCATACTTGTTGTAGAAAATGGGCAGGATGCGGGCAAAGGTCAAGCATGGATTTCCACGAAAGGACTGGCGTCTTACGCGAAGCTCGGTGATGTGGTAGCGTTCGTCTTGAGAGGTTGGTGGCATCCATTCATGTTGCTCAAGAAAAGGAGCATTCTATGGCAGTCACTGTTGAGAAAGTCATAACGAAAAGGCAGATACGGGAGTTCATAAGGTTTCCGTATGCTTTGTACAAGAATGACCACAATTGGGTCCCCCCGCTGCTGATGGATGACTACCGAAAGATCAACCGAAGGAAGCATCCCTTCTACCAGCATGCAGAAGCAGAGTTTTTCCTTGCCCGCAAGGACGGAGCGGCTGCAGGCCGGATAGCGGCTATCCATGACACGATCTGGGAGCAGACACACAAGGAAAAGGCAGCGTACTGGGGGTGGTTCGAGTGCAGGGAAGACCATGCAGTGGCACAACAGCTCTTCGACGCAGCTTTGGACTGGGCGCGCGGGAGGGGCTGCACGCGCATCATCGGTCCCATGTCGCCGAATGCAAACGACTACATCGGCTGTCAGATCGAGGGTTTCGAAGGATCGCCCGTCCTGTTCATGACCTACAACCCGGCATACTATGACCGGCTCATCCAGGGCTGCGGAAACCGCAAATGGAAGGATCTCGTCGCATGGCTGGTCGGACAGGATGCACCCGAGCGGCTGGCAAGGATCATGCCGCGCGTCGAGGCAAAGGGCGGATTTACCCTGAGAACGGTGAACATGAAGGACTTCAGGGGCGAGCTTGAGCGTTTCAATGACCTGTATAACCAGTTCGAGCAGGTGAACGCTGTTTTCACTCCCATGACGCCGGCGGAGGTCGACCTCATTGCCAAGGACCTGAAGATGGCGATCGACCCTGAGCTTGTCTTTTTTGCCGAAGTGGACGGGAAGCCGGTCGGAGTATCGCTGTCCGTTCCAGACTTCAACGTGGCCTTCAAGGCGGCTTATGGTCGCCTCTTCCCCTTCGGTCTTTTCCGTCTTCTTGCTGCGCGGAAGCGGATCCCCATCATTCGGACGATCAGCATGGGGGTTCTCCAGGACTACCGGAATCGTGGTATCGACCTGTCCTTCTACTACAACACGTTTGTCAATGGAAAGCGGAAAGGATACAAGGGGGCCGAATTGTCCTGGGTGGAAGAAGACAACGTGGCAATGACCAATACTGCGACAAAGATCGGCGCCACTCCGTATCGCAAATACAGGGTCTACGAGCAGGCACTCTAGGAGGACTCCTCGACGAGTGGGTGATTCTTCAGTCTTTCTTTCACGGCAGGTGACTGCGCTGACTTGACTTCCCCCCGGCCAATGATATGATAGAGGCCCTGAATGTGAGAGGAAGGATGAGAAACCCTGTGCTTCCTCGGAACGGCAACTCCCATCTTACCGACCGTCTGAACGTTCTCGAATACGCCGGATAACCATCGCTCGATTTTGGATCGGGTCGATCGGGAGTCCGTGCCGGGGCGCATGAGGAAGGAGGTGATGCGGGCCATCGAAAGAGGGGCGTGAGAGCGGCGACATGCCGTCTCGCGCGCGTTTCCAGAACGTCATCCCATTCATACAGGAGGCTGAAAGATGAGAAGGTTCGTGGTATTCGCATGTGTCATCGCTGTCCTCTGTCTGGGAGCGGCTGGCGCGGGGTGGGCCCAGATGATCAGCGGCTTCCCGACGACCAGCCAGCAGGAAGCGGATACGGCCCAGGCCGCCTTCGATAAGGCTGACAAAGGCAATCCCGATCCCGCCTGGAAAGGGGAAAAGTTCACCATCGGGGTGTACTCGGCGGGCCAGCGCGGCGCCATCTCGGGCCCGTGCTATTTCTGGAGAAACAAGTTCGAGGAGTTGACGGGGGCCACGTACGACATCGTGGAGATCCCTTTCGCCGAAATGAGAGAGAAGGTATTCACGGACATGCAGACAGGGACCGGGCAGGTACGACATCCTCATCAACTGCTCCACCTTCTACGGCGACTACATTGCCAACGATTGGATCCTCCCCCTGGATAAATACTTCAGCGATCCGAGAATGCCGAAGTGGGACCGGGATTCGATCTCTCCCGCGGTCGCCAGCCTTTACAAGTGGGGCAACCACTGGTATGGGAGCAACAACGACCACGACGCCCAGGTCCTGTATTTCCGCAAGGACATCATCGGTGACCCGAAGTGGCAGGCAGCGTTCAAGAAGGAAGTCGGACACGCCATGCCGGTGAAGATGGACACCTGGGACGATGTGTACGAGATCTGCAAGTTCTTCAACGGGAAGGACTGGAACGGCGACGGCAAGCCTGACCACGGAATCTCGCTGCACCTGAAGGTCGGCGGCCAGGGTTTCTTCCATTTCATGGCTCTTTCCGCTCCTTACGTGGTCATCCCGTACCCCGGCAAGCCCATCACAAAGGTTGACCGGTACCACAATGTGTACTGGTTCGACCCGGTGACCATGGAGCCTCTCATCAACTCTCCCGGTCACGTGGCAGCCCTCGAGATGCTCATCAAGCTGTCGAAAACCGGTACCCCGGCCATGTGGGGCTGGAGCCTCGGCGAAGCATGGGCTGACTTCCTCTCGGGCAAAGCCATTGCAACGTTCTCCTGGGGGGACGTCGGGTCGCTTGCGGAAGACCCCACGCAGTCAGTGATCACGGGCAAGCTGGGAGCGCGCGGAATACCCGGTACCAGGTTCCCCTATGACATGCAGCAGAAGAAGTTCCTGAAGCTCGACAAGCCGAACATGGTCGGCAACCAGGTAGGATGCTCGTGGCACCCGGTGCTTTCGAAGTTTTCGAAGAATCCTGACCTGGCCTACTATTGGATGGCGTGGCAGGCAACGCCGGCCATCAACCACTGGAACGTGTACATGGGCTGGACCGGAGTCGATCCCGGAACCACGTACGACTGGTTCCCGCCGTACGGCACGGCAACGGTGAAGGAGTACGTGGACGGAGGGTACAACGCGGACGACGCCAAGGCGTTCATCAACTCCTTCCAGGACAACTTCTACAACTACCCGATCTTCCAGAACTACATGCGCATCCCCGGCACCTCCGAAATGGACGAAATCTGGGACGTGCACCTGTCCGAGGCCATCACCGGCCAGGTCAGCGCCAAGGTCGCGCTGGACAGGACCGCTGCGGACTGGAAGCGCATCATCAATGACATAGGCAAGGCAGAGTCGCTGAAGCTCTACCAGGAGTCCATCGGATACAAGTAGGAGCTGCGCTCTTCACTCGAGGGGAGGGCCTCTCTCGGAGGCCCTCCCTCTCTCATGCGGGTTCCGAGAGAAAGGGGTCAGGATGAAGAGAGAGCCAGTGAAGTTCCTGTTCGTCGTTCCCGGCATCGCCTGGGTGCTGGTGTTCACCCTGTTCCCGCTTCTGTACTCCCTGCGGCTTGCCTTTATGAAAGCGCGCCTCACCGGGCCTCAGAGCTTCATCTGGTTCTCCAACTTCGGCCAGGCCTTCAGCGACTATCGATTCTGGACCGTGCTGCAGACCACCGTGTTCTTCGTCGTCTTCGATGTGGCCGTCAGTGTTGCCCTGGGCCTCATCCTGGCACTTCTCTTCTCCCGCCCTCTGAGAAAGGCGCTGGCAGGAAGCAGGTTCTTCCGCAGCCTCTTCACCATGCCTATGTTCACCGCTCCCATCGCCCTGGGCTATTTGGGGCTGACGATCTTCCACGAGGACGTGGGAGCGGTGAACACCGTGCTGAAAGCCCTGGGCATGATCGATGCCCCGCGCTGGTTCTCCAGCGTGTGGCTGGCCCGGTTTGCCATCTCCATCGTCGATATCTGGCAGTGGACCCCCTTCTGCTTCCTGGTGCTGCTGGCAGGGCTGCAATCCCTGCCCGAGGAGGTCTACGAGGCGGCCGTGCTTGACACATCCTCCGGGTGGCAGATGTTCAGAAAGATCACCTTTCCCATGCTGGGCCCGGTGCTTTTCACCGTGATCATCCTGCGGGTGGTGGAGACCTTCAAGCTGCTGGATATTCCCTTCGCCCTGACATCCGGGGGACCCGGCATGGCAACCCAGACCTACAGTTTTTTCATCTACCTCACGGGCTTGCGCAACTTCAATTCCGGCTACGCCTCGGCGCTGGCCTACATCCTGCTGGTCATCATGCTGCTGATCAGCTCCTTTTTCTTCCGACGGCTTCGGGCCAACTACGATTGAGGAGGCGCATCCATGATGGTTACGCGGAAGCATAGCGGGGCAACCTTCCTCATCTGGGTCGTGGTCATCGTGGCTGCCTGTTGGGCCTTCTTCCCCTTCTACTGGGCCATCATCACCAGCTTCAAGCCGCCCGGAGTCATCCTCACCAAGCCCTCCCTGGTGCCCTGGCTGCAGTACACCCCCACCACTGCCAACTGGGAGAACGAATACGTCACCCGGGGCAAGGAGATCGGCAGCGCCCTCCGCAACTCCGTCATTATCGCCGGGGGAGCCACCATCATCGCCGTTGCGCTGGGCACCATGGCAGGATACGGCCTTGCGCGATTCCGCTTCCACCGCTGGAAGAACAAAGACATGACCCTGTGGTTCCTCTCCCAGCGCTTCCTGCCCCCCATGGCCACGGCCATCCCCTTTTTCCTGGTCATGAAGTACTTCAGGCTTCTGGACACCCACTGGGCCCTCATCATCGCCAACGCCACATTCGTCATGCCCTTCGCCGTCCTGATCCTGCGTGACGTGTTCAAGGAGCTGCCCGTGGAACTGGAGGAGGCGGCCCTGGTGGACGGGGCCTCACGCTTCGGCACTTTCCTTCGCATCGGGCTTCCCCTGGCGGCGCCCGCCATTGCGGTGGCCGCGGTGATCTGCTTCTCCTTTGCGTGGAATGAGTTTCTCTTCGGACTGATCCTGACCTACCAGAAAGCGCAGCCGGTAACGGTGATCATCGCGGGGGTGGAGCACACGCAGGGCATCCAGTTCTGGTTCATCGCCACGCGGCTTCTGGCGGCCATCGTTCCCCCGGCCGTCCTGGCGCTGCTGGCCCAGCGATACGTGGTACGCGCACTGACGTTCGGTGCCATCAAGGGGTAACCGGGGTTTCGTATGGCGAGAAAAACGACGCGGCTTTCTCTTCTCATCACTGCTTCGCTTCTTTTTCTGGGCGCCGGCCTCCTGTCGGCCGATGATACGCGCGCACCCCCCTCGTCCGGTCGTGGCGTGACTGCTTCTCAGCTTTGGGAGATGCTGCAGAAGAAGGACTTCTTCCTCGTCAGAGTAGTCTCGTCTGAAAAGGAGATTCCCCACACCGACGCGCACATCGCGTACATGGACACCCTTTCCAGATTGATCGAGTACCCACGGGACAGATCGGCCAGAATCATCGTGTACTGCATGACCGGCCGCACCTCCGCGCTGGCCCTGAAGGACCTCCAGGACGCGGGCTTCTCCAACGTGCAGATGCTGGAAGGCGGCATGAAGGCGTGGGAGCAGGCAGGACTCCCGCTGGTCAGCCCTGGCGCCGCGCCAGAGGCTCTGTATCCAGCGGCTTCTGCGCAGCCACCGGCGACGCCTCCCCAGCCTTGTCCCTGCGGGCTGGAGTGATCGGGCGCTGCAAAAGCCCGGCGCCCCCCCCTCCCATACGCCCTGCCTCGCGGTCCTGCCGCGGCACGCGACGAGCGGAGCCCCTGTCAGCCCGTCTTCCGGCTCAGGAGCAGGTCCACCGCCTCCCGGTTCTTCCACAGCGCGCACCCGCCTGCGGTCTCGGCGAACAGCGCATGGTTCTCCCGTATGAGACCGAGGAAGCGCGAACGCAGAGCTTCCCTGAGCGGCACCTTCAGCAGGTTCGTGTCAGAATACGGGGCGAACGGGCAGGGCTCCAGGTCCCCGGTGGCGCTGATGTGCACGAAGCCGCGCCCCGAGGCCAGGCACCCTCCCTGCTCTTCCTCGTCCCACGGCACGGCAATGAACACGGCAGGGAAGCGCCGGCGGAAAGAGGCGACCAGGCTCTTCATGGCATCCCGCTGACCGTCGGTGATGACCCACTCGTCCGTGCGAGCAGGAGGAAAAGGCGGCACCCGTCGTTGACGGCGCTCTGCACAAATGATTCGTCGGTGACAGTGCCGAAATTCGTCCGTGTCACGGTGAAAGAAAGACTGAAGAAGATCATTCACCGATATCTATCCGGGCGTCCCGTCGTGCTTTCTTTTTTTGGCGAGCTGCTGCAGTTGTCCTGCGTGCACGTCGCTCACCCATTCCCAGCCTTTCTTGGCCGATGGGCCGATCCGCGGGTCGTCGGGAACACCGCCGTCATGCAGGGCATGCACGTACGCGCGATCCCGTTTGATCCGTGCGCGTACCTGATCAGCTCCGCCGACGGACCCGTGACCGGGGATGAAGACATCGACATCGTCCGCCACGTCCTCGAGCAGCCGCAGCGCGGCGAGGTAGTCCTCGATCGGATCAGCGGCGCTCAAGTCGAGCATCGGAATTAGGACATCAGAAAGCATGTCGCCGGCGACGAGAACCCTGCGCTCCTCAATCAACAGGGCCGCATGGCCCGAAGCGTGCGCTTGATGCTCGATAATCCGGACTTTAGGGCCGTCCCAAGGAATCTGCGCAGTTTTGGCGGGCAGACCGGTAATGAGGCCGAACAGGTCCAGCGGTACCTCGATTTCCGGCGGTAACTCCTCGGCGACTTGGGCCTTCCAGTCCGCCTTCGACAGAAGATCTCGGATATCAGCCGCGCAGCGGGCCGTGCCATAACGGGGCGCGGAGCCGAGCCGGGCGTGCCAGAGCAGGTGATCCCAATGTGGGTGCGTCGAGAAGCCTGCTGCAACGGTCTGGCCCGAATCGGACAGGTCACCAGCGAGGCAGGCCATTTCGTGGTCCTGTATCCCGGGGTCGATGAGCAACACGCCGGACGGGCCTTGTACGACAACGGCGTTACACTGGCAGAACTCGCTCTCGTGGATTTGTACACCCTCCGCGACCTGCTTCAGCACGGGTGGCTCCTTCTATTCTTGACGCGATCCATAGGGTCCTCTCTAACGTCGCCCGGATTCGACATGTCTCATACCGTTTCCGCGGGAAGGCCGCGTATCTCCTGGATGGGCCGTATCTCGATGGTCCCGACTCCCGCAACCGGGATTCGGCCGGCTATTTCGATGGCCTCATCCAGGTCCCGGACATCAACAAGGTAGTATCCCCCAAGCTGCTCGTGCGTCTCCGCGAACGGACCGTCGCTGACGACACGCTTCCCTCCGCGCACCCTGACGCAGGTTGCCGTGAACACGGACTGCAGAGGAGACGCGCCGAGGTAGCGGCCGCCGGCGGCGAGGTCACGAGCAAGCCGCGCCGAATCGCGGTAGCAGGCTTCCCGCTCGGCCTCGCTCAGCGCGTTTTCATCCAGGTAGACCAGGAGCATGTACTTCATATGCTATGCCGGCGCTCCTGGCGCATTCTCTGCCCTCGTGATGCGGGCATAACGGCCGTCCTCCCTGAGCTCCGGCTCGACGGGGCGCACTTCTATGCTGCCCAGTCGGGCCGAGGGCCAGCGGGAGGCCAGTCGGATGGCCTCATTCAGGTCCTGGGCGTCGATGAGGAAGAATCCGCCGAGAGACTCTTTTGTCTCGGCAAACGGACCGTCGGTGATGGAGAGCTCTCCGTTTCGGATGCGGACCGTCGCTGCGGTTCGCGTGCTCTGCAGGGGCTCTGTCGCGATGAGATGGCCGTCCAGTCTGAGCTGGTCGACGTAGTCCAGGGTCTCGCGTCGAAGCTGATCCCATTCGCTTTGGGAAAGGGCGTTCAGCTTTGTTTCCTCTTCGTAGGCAAGACAAAGGTATTTCATCTCTGTTCTCCTTCCGTGTATGAAGGGTCAAGCTCCCGCATCTTTCTTCTCAGGAAGCGGCGCTCCGGCTCCTGTCGGGTCAGGGCAAGGGCGGAGCGGAAAGACTCTCGGGCTTCGTCCGTTCTCCCCAACCTTCGGCACAGCTCTGCACGGGCCGCGTGCGCCAAGTGATACTCGGCGAGCTCGCCCCGAGCCAGCAAGGCATCGATGAGGTCCAGGCCGGGCCGCGGACCGTCACGCATCGCCACCGCCACCGCCCGGTTGAGCTCCACCACCGGCGAAGGGTTGGTCTGATACAGCAGGTCATAGAGCTCGGCAATCCGGGGCCACTCCGTGGCCGCGGCCGTCAGGGATGCAGCGTGGACCGCCGCGATGCTGGCCTGGAGCGTGTAGGGGCCGGCGGGGCCGGACGCCCAGGCCCGTCCCACCAGATCGATTCCCTCCGCGATCTGGTGCCGATCCCACAGCAATCGGTCCTGGTCCTCGAGAAGGACGAGATCGCCTTCTGGCGTCGATCGCGCGGCTCGGCGCGACTCCTGCAGCAGCATCAAGGCCAAGAGCCCTATCGCCTCCGGCGCCGGCAGAAGCTGCGCCAGAAGTCGTCCCAGGCGGATCGCCTCTCCCGAGAGATCCGCACGTGTCAGCGACTCCCCCGATGTCGCCGAGTAACCCTCGTTGAAAACCAGATAGACGACCCGGAGCACGGCATCGAGCCGCCCAGGCAGGTCTTTCTCCGAGGGCACTTCGTAGGGGATGCGGGCACCGCGGATTTTTGCCTTGGCTCGGACGATCCGCTGCGCGATCGTGACCGGGCTGGTCAGAAAAGCCCGGGCTATCTCCTCCGTGGTGAGCCCGCACACCTCCCTCAGCGTCAACGCCGGACGCGCGTCCGAGGACAGGGCCGTGTGACAGCAGGTAAAGATCAGTCGAAGCTGATCGTCAGGAACGGCCTCCAGGGAAGGAGAGTCCTGTTCGTAGGAGACCAGCAGAGGAGAGGCCAGCGCGGGAAGCGCCCTGTCGAAGCGGGAGCGACGCCGCAAGGCGTCAATCGCCTTGAAGCGCCCCGTCGATATCAACCATGAGCGCGGGTTGGCCGGCAGACCCTGCTCGGGCCACTGCCGCGCGGCGGCCGCGAAAGCATCGTGGAGGGCGTCCTCGGCCGTGTCGAAGTCGCCGAGCAGACGGATCAGGGTGGCCAGGATCCGCCGTGACTCAGCCCGATAGATTCTGTCCAGTATGGCGCCGACGGCTTCGGCCTCATGGGCACCCATCTCCCGCTGTTACCGTCCTTCGTACGCCCGCTTCAGGGTGGCGATGTCTATCTTCTTCATCTGCAGCATGGCATTCATGACCCTGGTGGATCTTTCCCGATCGGGGCCGCCCATCAGCTCCGGCAGCGCCTTCGGGATCACCTGCCATGACACGCCATACGTGTCTTTCAGCCAGCCGCACTGCTCCGCCCGGGGGTCGGCTGAGAGCTTTTCCCAGAAGTAGTCCACCTCCCTCTGGTCAGCGCATTCGAGGTAGAGGGAAATGGCCTCCGTGAACTTGAACATGGGACCTCCATCGAGCGCCATGAACCGCTGCCCCGCCAGTACGAATACGCCGGTGAGGACCTTCCCCTCCATGCCTTTCATGAGCTCGTCCAGCGCCTTGTCCGGATACTCCAGGCCGCCATGCCGGCTGATACTGAGGATCTTCGAGTCACCATTCTTTGGCGACCCCGCGAAGACCGAGACGTAGAAGTTCATCGCCTCCTCGGCCTGCCTGTCGAACCACAGAAACGGGGTGATTGCCTGTGTCTCTGCCTTCATGCCTGCTTCCTCCTGAGTCCGGCGACACCGCCAGCTCAAGATATTGTCGTTTCCGGGGAAAGGAAATCGACAGGGAAGGAGCTGCTTTCTCGCGCTCGCCGCAATGGCAGGCACCCGTTCGGTGTCACTCACTTGTCAGGAGTCTCATGAGGGCGCGGGGCGAAGAGGCCAATCTGGGGGAAATCCTGGACGAGCTTGAGACCCGTGGTGCGTAGGGGAGCGTCTCCCTCATCTTTCTGGATGGCAACGGGCAGGGACATGGTTCGCCGACACCAACCAGGCCTTCCTATCGGCTGGCTTCTCTACGAACGCAGCGAGCCCGGAGTCCCCGCTCCCTGATGAGCGGTACCCCGGCCATGGCAGGGAAGCTTTACCCGAGCTACACGGCTTTTCCGGCCAGCATCGCTTCGACCGCGTCCCTGTTCTTCCACAGCGCGCAGCCTCCCGACGTCTCGGCGAACATGTCGTGGTTCTCTCGCATGCTGACGAGGAAGGGGGACTTCAGCGCTTCGCGGAGCGGTGCGTTCTTCAGATTGATGTCCGAGTACGGTGCAAACGGACAGGGCTCCAGGTCACCGGTGGCGCTGATGTGGACGAAGCCGCGCCCCGAGGCCAGGCACCCTCCCTGCTCTTCCTCGTCCCACGGCACGGCAATGAACACGGCAGGGAAGCGCCGGCGGAAAGACGCGACCAGGCTTTTCATGGCATCCCGCTGACCGTCGGTGATGACCCACTCGTCCGTGCCCTCCCGGATGGGGGTGTACTCGAGGAAGAGGAAAAGGCGGCATCCGTCGTCGATGGCGCTCTGCACAAATGCTTCATCAGTGACCGTGCCGAAATTCGTCCGCGTCACGGTGAAAGAAAGACTGAAGAAGATTCCCGCCTTCTTGAGCTCAGCCATCTTCACCAGCAGGCGCTCATGCACGCCCCGGCCGCGTCTCCCGTCGGTCTCTGCCTGGTTGCCTTCGATGCTCAAGACGGGCACCGTGTTGCGCTGCGCCTTCAGCCTCTCGATGAGCGGCGCGTCGAGCAGAAGGCCGTTTGTCACGAGGAGAAATATGATATGAGGGAAGTCCCGCGCGATGTCCACGATTTCAGGCCGCGTGAGGGGCTCACCGCCCGCGATCACGAAAAAGGAGACGCCCAGCTCGTCTGCCTCCTTCACAATGCCGCGCAGCTTGTCGGCGGAAAGCTCGTCCGGTGCGTCGCCTCGAATCGCCTGCGCGTAGCAGCCTTTGCATTTGAGGTTGCACCTGTTGGTGATGCTGAAAATGGCGATGGGCGGAACCGTGACACCTTCCGCCGCCAGCCGGGCCCGTCGGCGCGCCGCACTGCCCTGCCAGAGCACGGTCCTGGCAAAAAAGAGCGCCTGGCCGGGGTGCCGCAGGCTCACACGCACGAACTCGGAGAAGAAAATGCGGATGCCCAGGTTGAGCTTCGAGGTCGCGGACATTTGGATTGCCATGGTGTCGGTGTTCTCCTGGTACGATGAATGGGAACGCCCGCAGCATAGCATATGCAGGGCTCCCCTGGGAATGAAACACCGACCAGCCCTGCTTTTGTCCCGTGAAAAGCAATCGGAGCGGCTGGCGACCCAACTCTTCCTGTATCGACTGCCAGAGAGCACTCATATTCTGGCAGGCCGCCTCAAGGTCGCGTACAAGGCGTCGTGGTGCCGCGCGGAGGCTCCTGTCAGGTGTCCTGACCCTGCCCCGCCGGCCGTTCCGGGCCGCGGCCTGTTTCTCCAGGGCCGGGCCCGGTGGCTGGACTGCAAGAGTGCGCTAGGAAGTATGCGCCCGCTCGCCGTCCGTGATGGCCTGCCCGACGTTGGGCTGCCCTTTGCCTTTGACAATCAAGCTCTGCAAGCTGCCCTTGATATATGTGCCCCATGCGTCTGAACAGACGTCGTAGCACTCATACTCGGGGACGAGACCCACGTGCGTGAAGCGGACTTCGGTCTTGTCGCCCTTTCGGGAAATCTCAAACCTGATATCCGTGCCCTTCCACTCGGTCTTGTCCTTCGTAAAACTGAAGTGGTTGTCCAGGACCCGCCAAACGACTTCTTTACCGGGAGTCAATGCTGTTATCCGCATTCTGCAGCGATGGACGTCCTTGAAATGATAGCGAAACTCCGCCCCGAGTCTATCGGTATCACCTTCGACTTCTTCTGACCACCATCCACGAACATTGTTGATGGCAGCGAAGACCTCTTCCGGAGTCTGGCCTACCGCAAAGGTAGTGGAGTAGTTCTTCCCACTCATGTCTGCCGTTCCTTCTGGGCCTTGCCCGTAGTGATCAAGCTCCGCAAGCTGCCCTTCACGTAGGAGCCCCATGCGTTTGAGCAGGCATCGAAACACTCAAAATCGGGAACCAGGCCCGCGTGAGTGAAGCGGACCTCGGTTTTGTTTCCCTTTTTCGAGATATTCAAAAGTGATTTCCGTGCCCTTCCACTCCGTCTTGTCCCTGGTGAAATCAAGGCGTGCGTCGAGCACACGCCAAACGACTCTCTTGCCGGGGATGAGCTCAGTCACTTTCTGCTTGCTGTAATGGACGGGTTCGTAGCGATAGGTAAACTCGTCACCGAGCTTGTCGGTGCTCCCTTCAACTCCCGGCTTCCCTGTCCACCATCCACGAACATTGTTGATGGCAGCGAAGACTTCTTCCGGAGTCTGGCCGACCGCAAATGCCGCTGTGAAATCCTGCCCGCTCATGACCCTCTCCTTTCCGCGGACGAATATACTCATTTCACTTGCAAATTGCAAGTTATTTTGGTAGTATTGATGCGGCCATGAAAAAGGGAACGAACAAGCTTCGATCACACTGCCCGGTGAACTATGGTCTTGAAGCATTTGGCGACCGTTGGGCGCTGCTGATCCTTCGAGACATTGTTTTTCGGGGCAAGCGCACCTTCGGAGAGTTTCTGAAATCAGAAGAGAGTTTTGCCACCAACATTCTTGCCTCGCGCCTGGCTCACCTCATGACGGCAGGGATTCTTCAGCGTGAGGCGGATGAAACGGACGGAAGGAAAGACATCTATTCCCTTACGGAAAAGGGTCTGGATCTCATTCCTTTGCTCTTTGAAATGGTTCTGTGGAGTGCGAAGTACGACGATCGGTCAGAGGCCAGACGTATCGTTCGCCTTGTCGAGCTCATCAGGAAAGACAATCGCAAAATCAGTCAGCACGTGATGGAACAGGTAA
Source organism: uncultured Spirochaetota bacterium (assembly GCA_963734545.1). Lineage (GTDB taxonomy): Bacteria > Spirochaetota > Spirochaetia > SZUA-6 > Fen-1364 > Fen-1364. The sequence continues at coordinate 338,887 of CAVTHO010000008.1, forward strand.
GGCGGGGCGAAGGGATTGTGGCAGGGTATGTGTCGTAAAGTCCCGCGCCGCCGCTGCGCCTGACTGGACTACTTCTCCGTGTACTCCTGCGGACCCTTGCCGCCCGTGTCTACGGGGCGAGATCGGGATAAAGCTTGCGCATGCAGTCAGGACAAATGTCGTGGGAGAACTGGGCATCCGTGTGATCCGTGATGTATCTTTCGAGTCCACTCCAGGAGCCCTTGTCATCCCGGATCTTTTTACACGAGGCGCAGATGGGGAGCAGGCCCCTGAGGGTCTTGATGTCCCCGAGCGCCGCCTGCAGCTCCGTGATGAGTTTCTCCCGCTCCAGCTCCAGCGCTCGACGCTCGCTCAGGTCATGGATCACGAGTACGCTTCCCGAGGTGCTCCCATCACGGTCAAGCAGGGGCGACAGGCGCATGTCGATGTAGCGCCCGGGATCCCCCGGCAGAGACATCTCCACATGGTCGACGGTCTGTTCACGAAGCCCGGCAATCGCGGCGCCCAGCGGGCCGGGAACCTCATCCACGGGTCTGCCGACGATCTCGGCCATGCCGCCCATAAGAGAGCGCGCCGTCGGATTCACGTCCACGACCCGGTTCGACGCATCCAGGACCAGGAGACCGTCCGCCATGCTTTCCACCAGGAAATGGCGCGCCACCGGCACGACGTCCAGGAGCTGGAACCGCCTCATGCCCACAATGACCAGGAGTCCGGTGATGGCAAATCCGAGGGGGGGCAGGTCCAGACCCGGGAAGGGGCTGATCGGCAGGATATAGATCACGGAGAAGATCCACGGAACGAGCAGGCCCGCCAGGAGAATCACGGTCTGCCGGACGAACATCCGCTGCGCTCTCCATGCGGCCCAGCCGATTGTGATGGCCGCCAGAACCCCCAGCACGGCATAGTATGCCACGGCAACAAAGAACCAGGGTCCGTGACCGAAAATCAGGATATTCGATCCGGGCACAGGGCCGGGTGTGAAGCCCGTCCATATCAGTCCGTGCCATCTGTTGGTTGCCGCGAGTACGAGGGTAGCCACGGGGATGAGCCACAAGGCGGCCAGCTGCCACCACGTCGGCTTCCAGGAGTGCTTGCGATAGCGAAGCGCAAAGAGGAGGCAGAGGGGAGACACGTTGCTCGATCCCACGTAGCCCATAACTGCCAGGAACACCTTTCGATCCTCGCCGATTGCCGCTGACCCGATGCCCGAGCTGAGCGCCCAGACAAAAACGGCGCACATCATGAGGGAGAACTCAGTTGCCCCCGGAATGGCGCGGCGACGCCAGCCCATGATCACCACCACCAGGGCCAGGAGGGCCGCGATGAAGGCAACCATAACCGGCGCGGCGAGCATGTATCTCACTCCACCTCCCCTTTGCGCTCAATCATAATACAAGCGCAAGCGATGGTGGAGGGGCGACTACGACCTGCCGGGCTGCCGCGCGTCCGACCCGTGGTGAGTGCTTTCCCGCCCTGCCAGCAGGACCGCGGCTATGAGCATGCCGAAAGCCGCCGCCTCCAGAAGGCCAAAAAGAATCGAGCTCACGGCCAGCATTCTCGCCATGGAGGCGTTGGTCCACCCCTTCTCGACTCGTCCGACAAGAATCGCATTGGCAAGAAAAACGTGTGCGATCCTGCCGAGGAGGAAAAGCGCAAAGGAAGCGGCCGAGAGTACGCACGCCCGCACGGAACGCCGCATCATGACAAGGAAAATCACGATCCCCGCGAGCAGGGCCAGGAGGGTCGGGAGCTGCGACAGGAGCTGCATGATGGAGCTTGATACGATCTGATTCACAGGCGGCCTCCGGGCTGCGCGTCAAAAGGAAATGCCGAGGCGTCTCCTGGCAGGCGTGGCCCTGCGGGCCGTCGCCAATGTCAATAAGTCCCTGCGCCTTCGCCGCCGGTCACGATCGCGACGCTGGAGACGCAGCCGATCCGGCTGGCCCCGGCGCCTATGAGCGCAATGGCGTTCTTGTACGTGCGCACGCCGCCGCTTGCTTTCACGCCCATGTCCCTGCCCACCACCCGCCGCATGAGGGCAATATCCTCCACGGTTGCGCCCCCGCCGGAGAAGCCGGTGCAGGTCTTCACAAAGTCCGCACCCGCCTTCTTGGAGAGCTCGCAGGCCATCACCTTCTCGTCCTGCGTGAGGAGCGCGGTCTCGATGATCACCTTGAGGATGGTGGTCCCCCGCGTGGCGCGGCGGACGGCGCGGATATCCTCCTCCACCCCGTGATCATCACCCGACTTGAGAAGCCCGATGTTGATCACCATGTCGATCTCGGAGGCGCCGTCAGAGAGCGCCTCGCGCGTCTCAAAGGCCTTGGACCTGCTCGTCATGGCGCCCAGGGGGAACCCGACCACCGAGCAGACCTTGACCCCGGAGCCCTGCAGCTTGCGCGCAACATAGGCGATCCGGCAGGAGTTCACGCACACTCCGAAGAACTTGTAGGTGAGCGCTTCCTGGCAGAGCTTGTCGAAGGCGGCCGTGGGGGCCTCGGGGCGCAGCATGGTGTGGTCGATGTAGCTGGCAACGTCCGCCGGCGCCAGCGCGGGCAGGGCGGAGACGCTGGAGGCTGCCGACTCCAGAGCCTTTCCGGAGGCTGGGGAGGGCTTCGCGCCCTGCGCGCCCATGCGCGCCACAACCTCGGCGACAATCTTTTCTATCAGCTGGTTCTGGTCCATCAGTCTCCAAACCTCCCCGGCGACCGCGTCAGCGGGCGCATTTATAGTCGTTCAATCGCCATGATCTTGTTCACCCGCACCATGTGCCGGCCGCCCCCGAACCGCGTCTGGAGCCACGTGCGCGCCATGTCGCAGAGCTGCGATGCGTCGTGCAGCGGACCGCCCAGCGTGAGCACGTTGGCATTGTTGTGCTCGCGGCTGTTCATGACCGTGCGCAGGTCATAGCAGAGCGCGGCGCGGATTCCCTTGATCTTGTTCGCCGCCATGCACGAGCCGATGCCCGCGCCGTCAAGGATTATCCCGCGCTCGCAGTCGCCGTTCACCACTTTGCGGCACACGGCAATGGCGATGTCCGGGTAGTCCACCTTCTCCCCTCCCGAGCAGCCCACGTCTACCACGCGATAGCCGAGGGTCTCCAGGTAGCGCCGCAGGGCCTCTTTCTGCGTGAAGGCGCCGTGATCGGAGCCGATGGCAACGCTGCGCACCGCATCTCCTCGGCCGTGCGAGTCATGTTCGCTCAATGGGGCCCTCCGGCGTCTTCAATATCTATCCTGTCGACGATGCCGCAGATGGCCGTGCGGATGGTGACCGCGGTTTCGTCTCCGATGACCGCGCGGGCAGAACCACCCTCGTCCACCACGAGGACACGATCTCCGATACCGGCCTGTACTCCGTCCACCGCCAGGAGACTCCTGCCCTTCGGCTTTCCCTCCGCATCGATGGGTTGGACGACGAGAATCTTGTGACCTTTGTAATGGGGGTGCTTTTCCGTCGACACCACGTTCGCCACCACCCGGGCAAGCATCATTTGCGGCCCCCGGATTTGACGCCGCTGTCCACCGCGTCCACCACGCCGATGATCGCCGCGTCCGCGGGATTGAACCACCCGTTGGGGTTCGCCTGTGCGGCTTCCTTTCCCGCTTCGAAAAACACCAGGTCCCCCTCCCCTGCCCGCGCGATGTCGAACGCCACGAGCGCGACACCCGCGTCCTTTCCGTTCTCGTCCACCGGCTGCACCAGGAGCAGCTTCAGGCCCTCGAGGCACTCCATCTTCTGTGTGCAGACCACCCTGCCGATCACTCGTCCCAGCTTCATATGATCCTGAAATAATCCACGAGGGTGCAGCGCCTCTCGCGCGTATAGGTGCGGGCACGGGTCACCCCTTCCCCGGTCGGGCTCGCGATGGTGAAGGAAGCATATCCCGCTCCTCCCTCGCCAAGGCCGGCGAAGTTGGGACCGTTCTTTATGAACAGGGAGCAGTTCATCAGCCGTGCCATCTTCGAAAGCTTTTCTATGTCGTGCGAATGGATCGAGGCGGTGTGCCGGAACCCGTGCTCCACCTTCACCGCGAACTCGATGGCCTCGTCCACGCTGCGCATCCGCACGAGGGGGATGACGGGCATGAGCTGCTCGGACCAGACCATGGGATGATCGCTCGCTACATCCATGAGAAGGATCCGGGTCTCCACAGGCACCTCGATACCGGCTGCCCGGGCAATGACGTAGGGGTCCTTGCCCACCAGGTCCTTGTTCGGCGGGCTGTGTCTGCCGGGGCCGGCGTTCTGCGGAAGCGCCACCTTCGTCACCGCCTCGATCTGGCTGCCCGTCAGCTCGAAGGCCCCGTTCTTCTTCATCTCTTCCTTGAGCCTGTCGGCGATGCTGTCCACCGCCAGGATTTCCTTTTCATCGGTACAGACCACGTTGTTGTCAAATCCCGCGCCCCTGACGATGTCCCTGCCTGCCTTGGCAAGGTCGGCGGTCGGGTCCACGACGCACGGCGGGTTGCCCGGCCCGGCGCAGATGGCTTTCTTCCCGCTCGCCATGGCGGCTTTCACAACCCCGGGACCGCCCGTCACGACCAGCAGGGCCACGCCGCGGTGCTTCATCAGCTCATTCGCGCTCTCGATCGTCGGGTTGGCCACCGCGCTCAGAACGTTCCGCGGGCCGCCTTCCCGTACGATCACGTCGTTGAGCAGCGACACCAGCCGGCAGGAGACCCCTTTTGCGCCCGGGTGCACATTGAACACGACCGAGTTCCCCGCTGAAATCATGCCGATCGAGTTGCTCGTGATGGTCGCAAGGGGATTCGTCACGGGCGTGATGGCGCCGATTACTCCGTAGGGAGCGTGCTCGGTGATTGTCAGACCATGCTCATCCGAGTACGCGGAGGGCTCCACATCTTCGACGCCGGGAGTCTTCTCCGCGGCAAGTGCGGTCTTCACCTTCTTGTCCCGCACGTTGCCTAGACCGGTCTCCGCCACGGCCTCCGCGCACAACGAGTCATTGGCCTCCAGCACGGCCCGGCGCATGGCGGCAATCATCTTCCTGCGTGTGTCCAGGGGGAGCGCGACCAGCTCGCGCTGGGCGGCCCCCGCGGCGGCCACTGCCGTGTCGATATCCGCGAAGACGCCGGTCCCGAGCTGCGCCGCAGGGGAGGCGCCGCCGGATTTTGCGCCGCCCGCAGAGGACACGCCGAGGAGAGTCTGCATGTCGTAGCTCTTGAGGACCTGCTCGACAATGAGGCGTATGTCATCCGCCATGTTCGCCATAACCCGTTCCCCTTGCCCCGCCGCCCTCAGCCCTGGCCGGCGTAGGTCACCACGCCGCGCTCGTCGATATGATCGACGATGGCCACCGCGAGGGTATCCATCGGACGGTCATCGGTCCGGAACGTCCACCGGCACGAGCTGCCCTGCGTGAGCAGCACGAGCTGGCCCCTGCCGGCTCCGATCATGTCCAGCGCCACGAGGTATTCATTCCGCCCCGCACCGCGCTGATCGCATTCCTCCACGAGGAGAAAGCGTGCGCCGTCCACCTTGTCCGACCGTCGTGTCGCCACCACCGTCCCCCGCACACGCGCAATGTTCATTGCGCCACCGTACGCGGCGGATTCTGCGCCGCCCTCCGGGCGGACTCATCTTTTCCCGCGGCCTTGTCGTAAGTGAGGGTCCCGTCCTTCTCTATGGCATCCACGATCGCAATGATCGTGGCATCAGACGGCTTGCCCTTGGTCGTGTCGGTCATGCGCGCGCTGGATCCGGTGACGTAAAAAACGATCTCCCCGGCGTTCGCGCCCACGCTGTCGATCCCGACCACAAAGTCACCTTTGCCCTTGAGGGTGACAGGGTCGATCTTCTCCAGCAGGAGAAGCCTCAGCCCTTCCATGGGGGGAGATTTGTGGGTGGCAACTACCGTGCCCTTCACTCGCGCGAGTACCATTGATATGTCCCGGTGGAGCTATTTCTTCGAGGGCGCAGGCTTCCTGCCGAGGGGCAGGGCCGCGTCCACCGACTCGTGCGGCCGCGGGATGACATGGGTCGTCACGATCTCCCCCACCTTCTCCGCCGCCCGCGCGCCCGCGTCCACCGCTGCCCGGCATGCCGCCACGTCACCGCGCACGATCGCGGTCACGTAGCCGCCGCCGATCTTTTCATATCCCACCAGGTCGACCTTTGCGGCCTTGACCATTGCGTCCGCCGCTTCCACCATCGCCGCGAATCCGCGGGTCTCGATCATTCCCAATGCTTCAAAACTCACGTTGTCCGCCATATGTCCCTTCCTTGCTCTCTCAACGGCTCTCGCCGTCTGCTTCGCAGCCGGCTGCCGCCACTGCGATACCGGCGTCTTACACTGATGCCCTCTATATTCTCTGGGTGTTGGCCGCGATCTCGCGTCCGCTCAAACCGCCCAGGCGTGATTCCACCACCTTGCGCGCTTCGATCACTTCCGCCTCGTCACCCGCGATGTACACCCGCCCGAACGCCCCGAAGCCCAGCACCTCGATGATATTCACCTTCGCCGTCTTCTCCGCCTCGTTGGCGGCATAGTACGCATACCCCGCAGGCTCCACCTCCAGCACGTACAGCGTGTCCCCGCGCAGCACCATGTTGCCGTGGCGCACCTTGTTGATGAGCTGGGCATGATGGTCGGATATGTTCTTGATGAGCTGGCTGGTCATCACGCGCGGCTTCAGACGGTCGTTCTCCGTCTTCTTCAGCTCACGCAGCACCGCCTCTCCCGCCATGCGCGCATCGCCCTGGCTGTCCGAGTGCACCTCCAGCAGGCCGTAGGCCCGCTCAACGATCTGGAGGCCTGGGGTCACATTCGTGGCTTTCAGGGCGATGTCGGTGAGCCTGTTGATTTCGATGCCCGGGGCGATCTCGATCACGCAGCAGGCCTGCATCCCGATGGGGTAGTATCCCTTGCTCACCGTTGCGATGAACGAGGCGTTCTGCAGCTGCAGGGAGTCCAGGAAAACGTATGTCCTGAGATCTACGGCCATGGCCTACTTCTCCTTGCCTTTCATGCCCAGCGGAAGGGCGTCGTCCACCGAGGAATGCGGCCGGGGAATGACGTGCGTGGTGACGATCTCTCCCACCTTCTCCGCCGCACGCGCGCCCGCGTCCACTGCCGCCCGGCAGGCGGCAACGTCACCGCGCACAATCGCGGTCACGTAGCCTCCGCCGATCTTTTCGTAGCCCACCAGATCGACCTTTGCCGCTTTCACCATTGCGTCCGCGGCCTCCACCATCGCCGCGAACCCGCGGGTCTCGATCATCCCCAAAGCGTCGAAACCGTTCTCTGCCATGTCTCCTCCTAAACTTGCTTTGCCCGCCTGGGGCGACTAGTCCAAAATGCCGTTCGTGCGGCAGTGCGCGAATACGGGAGTGCGCGAATACGCGCTCCAACGGCTGGGGTGGCCCTCGGGGCCACGGTCGCCGTTCGTACACCCGAAAGACCGCTCTCTCAGTGCATCTCGCGGCCGCCGGTGACGTTGAACGCCTGACCGGTGCAATAGTCTCCGTCGATGGTTAAGAATTTCACGAATGACACCACGTCGTCAATCCGGCACAGTCGCCCCAGGGGGACCTTGGCGGTGAACTCCTTCACCACGTCCGCCTCTTCCATTTTGAGGTTTTCCACATACCCCTTGCTCACCGAGCCCCAAACGCCGGTTTTCTCCACTATGCCGGGGCAAAGGCAGTTTACCTTGATGTTCTGCTTGGCGTACTCGTACGCGAGCGCCTGGGTGATCGCAATGATGGCGCCCTTGGCCCCCGAGTAGGCGGCCATGAGCTTGGAGCCCGTCTTGCCCGACTTGGATGAAAAGTTGATGATGCGGCCGTCTTTCAGGCCCTTCATGCTCTTCAGCGCCGCCTGCGCACAGAACACGGAACCATTGATGTTGATCCTGTTCATCTTGTCCAGCCGCTCAGCAGTGATTTCCTCGAACTCCTGCTGGTCCACGGCACCGGCCACATTGGCAAGCGCGAAGATGTTCCCAAGGTTCTTTGTGATGTCCTCAAAGCATGCGAAAACTGCCTTCTGATCGGTGATATCGAGGATGTACCCCCGAACGGCGTGCCCGGCTTTTGCCAGGCGTTCCGACTGCTCCTTGACCTCGGGATTGATGTCGATCATCGCCACCTTTGCGCCGAGGCTGCAATACATCTCGGCGATCCCCAAACCGATGCTGCGCGCGGCGCCTGTCACCACGCAGGTTTTGCCTCTCAGGTCAACGCTCATGAACCTTCCTCCGTTTGCCCTATCAAATCATGATTTCACTAGTGATGTCAAGCTGTTTCTTCTAATAAAACAACATTTCTTTAATAAAACCTCTCCGGGAGTCTGTCAAGGCAGCGATTTAGCCCCTCCCGGGCTCGGGCTCAAGGCCGGGCCGGCGGCAGGGGCAGCAGGGACACGGAAAAATCGAAATCGGCAGGAGCAAGCTTGTACTGCGGCAGCACGCCCGGGCCGCAGCTCGCGCTGCCGAGCCCGTTCTGCGCGTGGTCCAGGATGAGCACGATCTCATGCCGGGGGACGAGGTCAGTCGGGTGTCGGGCCTGCGTGAACTCCTCCGGAGTGTTGCGGTGCGCGCTGAAGTTGATTCGCGGATGTCCCTTGGCCATCAGCCCCGCGCCATGGGCATCGGAGAGGGAAACCCATCGCACGTCACTCCTGTTCCCGTTTTCCTGCGGGCGCTCGTACGGGGTGGTCATCTGTTCGATTGTCATTTCCCAGAGCCCCACCCTGCCTGCCTGCCGGCTGTCGGGGTAGGTTTCCCCCGGCCCCAGGCCGTACCACCTCACCCTGTCCAGATCCACGGGCAGGGACATTTGAAGACCGATGCGGGGAAGGGTGGAGGGGAACTTGCCCTGCGGCGATCCCTGCACATGAATGAGGATTTCGCCGGAGGCCCGAATGGTGTAGACATAGGTGACATCGAGCCCGATGAAGAGCACGGGCGGGGCGATGCGGGATTGCACGATCACCTGGACCTCGCCGCCCTGCAGCCCGCGGCATTCGATTCCCTCGATCCTGTGCTGGAGCCTGTGCAGCCCCGCCTCCTGCCATTCGGCGAAATCGCGTGCCCCGAAGCCCCTGTCGTTGTCCGTGGGCGAGCGCCAGAACGACAGGCGCGGCCCTGATTTCAGGAGCGGGCGATCCCCGTGCATGAGGGCAGACAGCGTTCCTTCCCGGGCGTCGAACTCCAGCTTCAGTGCGCCAGACTCGACTGCAATCAGGTTCCCCGAGCGATTCCATGCCGGAGCAGGCCCGGTCCACGCGGGCTGCCGGGCCCGGGGCGCCCGTGCCGGCACCGGGACGGGAAACTGCGCCCAGGCAACCTCGTGCCCGGCAGGTGCCCACCTCGTATCAGCACTCAGAACGAACCTGAGGGTGAGCCACAGCTCGGCCTCTGCCGGCACATCCGGGTCCACCTGCGCGGCAATCGAGATGGATCCCGCCTTCCCGGCCGGAACAGGGGGCAGGGCTGCGGATCCGGATTCCTGAAGAGCGCCGTCCCGCTCGAGCGTCCACACACAACTCAGGTGATCCAGCGTCAGGAAGTCGTATCTGTTGTGAACCAGGAACCTGCCCGCGGCAATATCCTGCGCCTCCACGACGACCGGCTCGATGACCTTTGCCAGCTCGCGCAGACCGGGAGAGGGGACCCGGTCCGAGAAGAGCAGGCCGTCGATCACGAAGTTCCCGTCATTCGGCTCGTCCCCGAAATCGCCCCCATAGGCAAAGAACTCCCGACCGTCCGGCGTGCGCTGCCGGATGCCGTGATCCAGCCATTCCCAGACAAAGCCTCCCTGCAGCCGCTCGGAAGAATAGAACGCGTCCCAGTACTCCTTGAGACCCCCCGGGCCGTTTCCCATTGCATGGGCGTACTCACAGAGGATGAACGGCTTTCTTTCTCCCTTGATCGGATGCCCGTCGCGCGTAACCGGTTCTCCCGCGCCCGCCGCAATCACCCGGTCCACGGGCGTGTACATCTGGCTGATGACATCCGCGACCTTTGCCTGCTTGTCTCCCTCGTAGTGGATCGGGCGGGTCGGGTCACGGCGGCGGATGTCACGCGCCATGGCCTCATGATTCACGCCGAACCCCGACTCGTTCCCCAGGGACCACAGCACGATGCAGGGATGGTTCTTGTCCCGCTCCACCATGCGCGCGGCCCTGTCCACGTACGCCGCCTCCCAGGCCGGGTCCCCGCTCAGCCTGTTCCAGTCGCCGGCGCTGTCCATGCCGTGGCACTCCACGTCAGCCTCGTCTATCACGTACAGGCCGTAGCGGTCGCACAACTCGTAGAACCGGGGATCGTCCGGATAATGCGAGGTGCGGACGGCATTGACATTGTGGCGCTTCATCAGCTCCACGTCCCGCACCATCGATTCGTAGGGAACGGCCCGGCCGAAGTCGGGGTGGTGCTCGTGCCGATTCACGCCTTTGAACATCACCCGGGTGCCGTTCACGAGGAGCATTCCCTCTCTTATTTCAACGGCGCGGATGCCCGTGGTGACAGGAACCGTCTCCACTGCCCTGCCGGCCCGGTCTTTCAGCGTCAGAAGAAGCGTATACAGCGCCGGCATCTCGGCGGACCAGGGCGCTGCGTCGGGAACGGACAGGGTGAGCGAGACGTCTCCCGTGGACAGGGCGCCGAGCTCCACTGTGCGGGAGACCATGGGTGCGGCGGACCGCAGATCCGACCGGAGGAGCACCGCTTCGGCGCTCCCGGCAAAGGCCTGCTCGGCTGCATTGTGAAGAAGGACGCGCATGCCGACCTCGGCGGCCTTGCCGGCGCCGCCCAGGCGGGTGCGCACGGATATGTCGGAAATCCCGGCAGCAGGCTCGCACAAGAGCGAGACCGGGCGGAATATTCCGCTGAGCCACCACATGTCCTGGTCTTCGAGGTAGCTCCCATCCGACCACTGGTACACCCTGACCGCCAGAAGGTTTTCTCCCTCGTGCACGTGCCGGCTGATGTCGAACTCGGCCGGAAGACGCGCTCCCTTGCTGAAGCCGGCATCCTCGCCGTTCACGAAAGCATGAAATGCGGAATCCACCCCGCCGAAGCGCAGCACGATCCGCCGCCCCTTCCATTCCGGAAGAATGAAGAACCGGGTGCGGTACGTGCCCGTGGGGTTCTCCGAGGGCACGCGAGGCGGGTCCACGGGAAAAGGATAGTTGACGTTCGTGTAGTGGGGGTGACCATAGCCCCTCATCTGCCAGCAGCTCGGGACAGGTATCCTGTCCCACCTCTCGTCGTCGAGTCCCGGGCTGGTCGTTTCCGGCGGCGCATGCAGCGGCGACCGGTCGTAGCGAAACCGCCAGATGCCGTCAAGGGATATCACGTCAGGGCTCGCAGATTCGGGGGCAGCGGCGGAGGCCTCCCCCACATACGGGGTGAACCACGCGCGCGCGGGCAGCCGCTGGCGATGCAGGAGGGACGGATTCTCCCAATCGTTCATGGAGTCAGCTCAGCTCTGCGAGGTTCGCACATGCCTACTTCTCAGTGAGCTCCACGACCCCGGTCCATCCGGACGGCGGTGGCGACCGTGTGAATGCCGTGCACCGGGTCAGGAAAAGCTGGGCGCAGTGATCCTGGGGGAGCAGGGAGAGCTCTTCCCGGAAAGCCCTGCCCGCCTGGTCGAACTTCTTTTCATAGTAGAGGGCAAGGGCTTCCTCGTGCTTCTTCCATGCGCCTTCCTCCGCGTCCGTGAGCCGGCGCCGGACCTCGTATATCCCCGAGCCGTGGCTGCGGCCTTTCACCGCCACCTTGTCCAGGAGCCGGTAGCGCGCGGCGCCCAGGATCTTCCTTTGAACGGACTCCGAAACGATCATGGGAGCATGGTATCTCTTGGTGAGGCTCTCCAGGCGCGAGGCCAGGTTGACCATGTCACCGATGACCGTATAGTCCATCTTCTGCTCGGACCCGATATTGCCGACGGTCACGTTGCCGTAGTTGATCCCGACCCCGGAGTGCCAGGGGCTTCGTCCTTTGCTTTTCTGCCACGAATTGAACTCTTCGAGAGCATCTATCATGTCGAGTCCGGTCATCACGGACTGAATCGCGTCATCCTCGTGTTTCTCGGGCGCGCCGAAATATGCCATGATCGCGTCCCCGATGTACTTGTCCACCAGGCCTCCACGCGCCATGATGATTTTCACCATCCGGCCGAAGTACTGGTTCAGGGACTCCACGATTTCGTCGGGCTGCATCTTCTCCGAAATGGTCGTGAAGTCGCGCACGTCGGAGAAAAGCACCGCGAGGATCCTGTTCTCCCCGACGAGCATCTGCTCAGGGCTGGCAATGAACTGCTCGATCACGGTCTTGGGCACATATTTCTGGAACACGGTGCGGAGCTTCTGTTCCTTTGTCTGGGCCACCGCGGCGTGCAGCGCGAAGCCCTTGATCTGGTCGTACGCTTTGCCGAGCTCCTCGCTCATGAGGTTGAAGGTGTGCCCCAGCCGTCCCGTCTCGTCCTTGTAGAGGACGTCCACCCTTCGCGACAGGTCGTTCGTGGCGATGATCTCTGTCATGGCGTCGGCAACCTGCTCCAGCGGCCGGGTGAGATAGCGCGCAAAGAACAGAAGCAGAATCAACGAAACCAGCAGGGAGGCGCCAAGGATGTCAGCCGGTCTGGCGCACGATGGCATCGGTGGACCGGTAAAATGTGCCTGCCTCTTCGGTCACGAAAAAGGTCCAGTGGAACGGGGTGAACCCCGCCAGGTGGGCCACCCGGTCCACTTCCCCGATCCGCAGCCTCTGCCATCCCGACGCTCCATCGGCCCGCAGCCTGTTCAGGCCTTCCATTTCCGCCGCGCTCGCGCTAAACTCATTGGAGCGCAGCGCCACGGTGCCGTCGGCGGCAAGGGCGAAGATGCTTTCCGTCTGGGAGCGCACGAGACTTTTCGCGAAACTCTCCACCGCTGCCTTGGAGGCCTCCACGTACGCCTGATTGGCATCCAGGGCGTTGGCGCTCAACAGGTTCCATTGTCCCTCCGCGTAGGTGACAAGCTGCTCGGCCTTGAACTGAAGGAGTCCCGCGGCAACCGCGGTGATGCCATTGCGCGCCGAAAGGGTGGAAATGACTCCAATAAGCACGAGGGGAGTGATGATGAGCGGAAGCACGACGAGCACGATCTTTGCGCGGATGCTCATTGGCTGTCAGGATAGCGCACCCGGCTGGATCCGGTCAACGCGTGCCCCCCGTTCAACAGTATGAGCGCCGCTGCCGATGCACAAGAGGAGATGCCCGGAGTTCCCATGCGTGTGAACGGCCTCCTGATGAAAGCCCAATCGCTCCGTCGGCACCTGCGGCTGCTGGGCCCGGATGAGCTGCGCGCTGACGACGACAGATCGATATCCCCGGAGGAGCGGGAAAAGATTCTGTCCCAGATAGAGCAGGCGGTGGGCCGCAGCCGGATGAAGATCACTCCGGAAACCTTCCTCTTCAAGCCTCGAAAAAGGGGAAGCGTGCTCCCCATCATCGTCAACGTCGTGGCACTCGTGGTCCTCGTGGCCGGGATTTCCGGAGCCGTGCTCCTTTCGCAGCGCTCGGAGCAGACCATTACCTCCGCTCCTGTGACCCTCCTGACCGCGGAAGGCAAGATGGTGGCGGCCCTGAAAGAGCAGGCACGCCAGCAGCTCGAGGGCAAGGACAAGGAAATCGCCTCCATACGGGAGAGGCTCGCCGGCATAGACCAGGAGCGCGCCCGGATCAAGCAGGAGGCGGACGCGGCGGTGCGTCAGCGGCAGCAGGAGCTCCAGGACGCCCTCGACAAGTCCCTGGCGGCGCAGCGCGCGAAGCTTGCGGCGAGCGGTCTTTCGGAGGACGCCGTTGCGCGCCGGATCAGCGACTTCGAGACGAAAAGCCGCGAGTCACTCGATGCCCAGCTCGCCTCCTTTCGCACCCAGTCCGAGGCTGATCGGGCGGAGAAAGAGCGCACGATCGAGAAGCTGCAGGCAGAGTACCAGCAGTCACTTGCCGCCGCGCAGGCGGACAGGACCCGGGCACAGGAAGAGGCTGCCCGACGGCAGTCAGAGCTCGAGGCAGGAAGCAGGCAGAAGCAGCTCGCCCTCGAGCAGGACAAGGCGGCAGCCCTGGCGGAGCTGGAGAAACTGCGCCAGCAGCAGGGCAGGGAACAGCTCGTCCTGGATCAATTCCTTGCGTACTACCAGAAGGCGCGGGACCAGATCCAGGCTGCCCAGCCGGGCGCGGCGCGCCAGGTGCTCGCCGATTTTCGCACGTACCTGGACAATCCGGATCTTGCGACGCTGCCCGGCATTGCGCGGCGCCGGCCGGTGGAGCTGTTCCTCATTGACTCGCTGGACCAGCTTATCCGGGCCCAGGCCGCTCCTGCCGGGGACACCCAGAATGTCCAGGCCCTCGTTGCCTCCGCCAACCTGATCGCGTCCGTGTCGGCGCTGGTGCAGCAGGGCGACGCGTTCTTCCAGGAGCAGGGCTACGTGAAGGCCCGGGAGCTTTACCTGTCGGCCCTGGCGCAGATTCCTTCCACGCAGGCCGGATACACGAAGCTCGGGGAGATCGAAAAAATCTTCGCGCTCCAGAAAAAGAGAGACGTCGCGACGCTGATGGCTGCGGGCAACGCCTCTTATAGAACCGGCAACTACGATGGCGCGGTTCAGAACTACGGCAGGGCCCTCGAGATGCTGCAGGGGGAGCGGGGCACGGTCGACACCCTCATCTCCCAGCTCACCGACATCGGCGCGCTTCGCAAGGCAGCACAAGCGGTCGTGTTGAAGGGGCCGGACCCGGACGCCGCCGCGCGCGCGCAGAACGCTGCCTTGCTTGCCGGCCTGCGCGCACGGCTTGTCGCCGCGGGCGCGGCTGCCGGCAAACCGGCTGCGAACGAGCGGGACACCCTCGTTGCCCTGCTGGAGACAAAGCTTCTGATGCAGAAGACGCTTCTCTCCGCTGATGTGGTGAAGCAATACCCGGATCTTTACGACCGGCTCAACCAATACCTGGATGCGCTGGCCGCAGAGAGCCGGGCCGACGCGAGGCTCGAAACGCTGCGTGATATGGACACGCTTCTCGGCGCGGTTGCAGCCAGGGCAGGCCCGGGAGCGATCGATTCGCTGCTGCAGCGCTACACGGCGGCTGATCCCCGGGGCGTTCTCCTGTCTATCCTCGACAAGCTCCAGAGGCTTTCGAAATAGGGCGCGGTCCTTTACGGCAGACCGCGCACCAGGATCACGTACTTCTGAGTGGTGCTGCCCGACGTGTTATTCGCAAGCCAGAAACCGGCGCTGACATAGCACACTCTCGGCGTCACGCTCGTCACGTCGAAGGTGCTTCCTCCCGGCTCGGCATTGATGCCGACGTTGAGGCTGCTCAGGTTCGTGGTGCCGTCATCCCACAGGTACAAATCGATGTCATCGAAGCCGGTCGCCCACATTGAGCGCATGCTCAGCCTGCTCAGCCCTGCAATCGTCGTGAACTTGTAGGTGTCGTTCTTATTGAAGGCATCCATGGTCCCCTCAATAACGATGGTCTGGTTCGCGCCGAACGTCGTGACGAGCATGTCACTGACCTGCGGAGAAGGGCTAGGGCCTATCGCATTGTTGTTCTCCGCACCCTCCGCGTAGCGATAGTCCCCGATGGCGCACGGGTGCGGCGCAATGACGACGTCATTCGTAGGATTGTTGTCATCAGAGGTATTTATGGAAGCAATCAGGTAGTAAAGCTGGCCCGGCGCTGCAGGCCAGTTCGCCCCGAAAGTGATGACTGTGGTCCCCGAGCCTGCCAGAGGCCCGATTGTGTTCCCCTGGACCAGCGTGTCACGCGCGTCGAGCACGTTGTCCGTCGAAAGGTAAACTGCCCAGGTGATGTTCTGGACGCCCGGATTGACGCTCAGATTCTGAATGGTCATCTGGGTCGTGCCGGTGAGGTTCATGGCCGTGCCCACCAGACCGCTCCAGGGAATGGCTGCGTTGAAGACTGCCGTGTAGTCGGGCTGGGGAGGAGTGGTGACCGCGATCGAGCCCGATGCAACATCCGGAATCGACGCATCGTCCGCGGTGAATACCCGCACGACGATGTAATAGGTTCCCGCCGTCACCGGCCAGACCCCTGCGTAGCCAGGGGAGGATGTGGCGGAAATGCCCAGGGGGCCGAACGAGCCCGTGGCGAGAAGCGTGTCGCCCACGTCGTACGTGTTGTTGCCCAGGGAGGCATAGACCTCCCAGTTCACGGTGGTGACCCCCGCCGCTGTGCCGGTGTTCTGCACGGTGAAGTTCCCGTTCACTGCCTGCTGCGTCTTGTTGCCCGCCGGCAGAGGCACCACGGTGATAAAGTAATTGGGTGCCAGGGTCGTCACGCTGATCGGTATCGAGGCTGTCCAGTTGTTTGCCGCATTGGTGTCATCGGAGGCGTTTGCTTCCACGATCAGGTACCAGGTTCCCGCGGTCACGAGGCCAGGTGCCGGCAAACGGGATGACGGCCGACGTGCCGGACCCGGGGAGCGGGCCTGTGGAGCTTGTGGCGATGACCGGGTCGGTGACCTGGAGGACGGGATCCGAGGAGACATGGGCTGTCCAGGTGATGCTCGAAACGCCGTTGTTCACGCCGTTGTTGTGGATGGTGAAGTTTCCCGTCACCGGGCCGCCCGTGGAGGTGCCACCGGTATTGTTCACCACGGACACGATATAGTTGATGTCAGGCGGATTGACCGTTACGTTGGAGGATGCGAGGGTATTGTTGCCGGAGACCAGGTCGTCCCCTGCGCCTGCCTCGACAATGAGGAAATAGATTTTCACAGTGGATGAGCTGGGCCAGGTTCCCGCAAAGGGGATGACCGCCGAGCTGGCCCCTG
Organism: uncultured Spirochaetota bacterium; assembly: GCA_963734545.1. Classification (GTDB taxonomy): domain Bacteria; phylum Spirochaetota; class Spirochaetia; order SZUA-6; family Fen-1364; genus Fen-1364. The sequence goes on from CAVTHO010000008.1 coordinate 355,702, forward strand.
CGCCGAGACCAGGAGAGGGCAGAAATCCGGAGCTCACCAGCGCATCGGTGCCGATCTGCAGCGTCGCATCGGTGGAGAGATACGCGCGCCAGGGAACAAACTGTGTCCCCGCATGGGTGCCGATATTCCTGAGGGTCACGTTGCCGGCGAGGGCGCTGCCCGCCGTTGTACCGCCCGTGTTGTTGACGCTGAGAACCGTGTAGTCGACATTCGGCGCGCTGGTAGGAGTCGGCGCGGTCACGCCCAGGTTGTTTCCCGCGTTCACGTCTTCTGCCACGGAGAGAGAGACAATGAGATACCAGGTGCCTGCCGCGGATGGCCACGTGCCGTTGAAGGTCGTGGGGATTCCGGATGTAGTTGCGGCAGGCATCGCGGAGACGACTCCGGAATCTACTACCGTATCAGTTCCGATCTGAAGGGCGGCATCGCTCGAAAGATAGGCGGTCCAGACGACGCTCTGGCTGCCGTCTTGCGTGCCTCCATTGCGATACGTGAAGTTACCTGACAGCGGGTCCCCGGCGGTTGCACCCCCTGTGTTGTTCAGGGAGGCAATGGTGTAGTCCACGTTGGGCGCCGTGATGACAACCGCTGCGCTCGACGTGATGTTGTTTGTCGGAACGATGTCGTCGGATGCGGAGATCGACACGATGAGATGCCATGTGCCGGGCGCGGCAGGCCATGCGCCCGTGAAGGGCACCGCGCTCGAGCTCGGCGTAGGACCAAGGGGCCCCACGGAGCCTGAATCGATCACCGTGTCAGTCCCGAGCTGCAGCGTCGTGTCGGCGGATACATATGCGGTCCAGTAGACGAGCTGCGCGCCGGCGTCCGCACCACTGTTGGCAAAGGTGAAATTGCCCGTCAGCGGCTTGCCCGCCGTTGTGCCTCCCGTGCTGGTCACGACCGTGATCGAGTAGTTGACATTGGCCGGGGCGGCACCCGTGGTTGTATATGTGCTGACGCTGGCCGTGACGTCATTCAACAGATCGATGTCATCCGCAGAAATGGCAGCCGCGACCAGGTACCAGGTGCCGGGAGTTGAAGGCCAGGTACCGCTGAAATCGATGGCTGGGGATGTTGCTCCGCCGGCCAGCCCGGCAATAAAGCCTCCGGCAAGGAAGTAATCAGTCGCCGCGTCGAACGTCGTGTCCGTGGAAGCGCGCACCTGCCAGAGCACGCCTGCGCTGCCGGCGGCAGTGCCCTGGTTGCGGATGGTAAAAGTGCCCGTCATGGCCGCACCGGCGGAAGTGCCGCCGGTGTTGCTGACGGCCGGGATCACATAGTCTATATTCTGCGGGTTCAGGGCAATCGCGCTGGCTGCCGAGATGTTGTTCCCGGGAGTCGTATCATCGTTGGAAGTGACCTGGACGATCAGGTAGTAGGGCCCGACGGCCACGGCGGGGAAGCTGCCTCCTGTAACAGGGACAGCCGAGTTGCTTGCTCCGGCGGCAAGTGCGCCGGTCGTGCCGCTTGCCACCACCGAGTCCCCTGCGTCCAGGGTGGCGTTGGCCGAGAGATAGACCTTCCAGTCAACCGGTTGGGTTCCCGCGCCTGTCCCGTTGTTTTTCAGGGCAAAGGTCTGCCCGCCGGGCAGGGCGGTTGAGACTGTGCCGGTACCGGAAAGGGATGTTCCCGTGATGGTGTAGTCGACGGTCGAAAATGGAACCACCGTCACCGTCGCCGTGACGGCAGGAGATACCCCGTCGTTCAGATCCACGTAGTCAGTGCCCGGCGTGGAGCCGGCGGTATAGAATCCCGTTCCCGCGTTGATAACGGGATTGACGGAGCCGGGGGATGCCTGGAGAGAGAAAGTGTAGGACGGGGACGGGATCCCGCCAACGGCGACAAACGTCATGCTCGCGCCGACGCTGAGAGTGATCGACAGGGGACTGATTGCGAGAGCTGTCCCCACCGGTTGGATTGTCACCGCGGCGTCGACAGTCTTGCCTGTCTTATCGGTGACCCTGATGAGCGCGGAGCCCGCGGACGCCGGCGTGTAGGCGCCGGTCGTGGTATTGAGGCCGGAAGGACCTGAAACGAGCGCATAGACGTAAGGCGCCACTCCTCCGACGACGGTGAAGTTGATCGTGTTTCCCGCAATCACGACCGTTACGGAAGGGCTGATGGAAAGCGCTTTCCCCTGCGGGCCGTCGAGAACATCGCGAAGCTCGTACGGCATGCAGCCGAAAAGAATGGCAAGAGCTGTCGACGCGAGAAGCACGAGCCTGATCGCCCGTGTGCGTCCATGCAGACGGCGCGCCCGATCAGAATCGCACATACATCGATACCTCCGGCGCAAACGCCATGATCACGAGAGAGCTTTCCAGGAATGCCACGTAGCTTGCCTCGAGAGCCAGCCCGAAGGAGGGAGAAAACGGCAGCTCCAGAGTCAACCCTCCCAGCACGTAGGGTATGATCTTCGACTCGTTCCCGGTGTAGCTCGCTTTGACACTCATCAGCGCGGGCCCGCCGCTCACGTGCAGGATGATGCCGGGGAAAGCCCCCGAGTTAAGCAGGTATTGCAGGTTTGCGCCGATCGGGATGATGAGGATATCCGCGGTGGAGACTGCGCCTGTCGCGCTAAGCATGCAAACTCCGGAGAGAATCCCCGCCTCCAGTGCCCCGGCGGCGAACCGGAAGCGCATGTCCACCGAAAAGGTAGCGAGCAGCCCGAGCTTGGCATAGTCGCTGGCAGGGCCGGTGGCGATCATCGGCGCGGCCCCGCTGGAGATTCCGAAGAGTTTCCACGGCTGGGTGCTGTCCGCGTCGGATACGACTGCCGGCGCTGTTGTCGGCTCGCGGGGCGTGCCGGTTGCCGGAGGAATCGGCTGCGGGGTCGTCTCTGCCGGCGGGGCCACGACAACCGCCGAAGCCTGGCGGAACTGGATTCCGGACAGGGTCTTTTCAAGGGCCTGGGCAACGATGGTGTCCAGCGACAGGTTGATCCTGCCCGACGACGCGGCAGAGCGGATCTTCTCACCGGTGGTCACATTGTAGAGATCGACTTGCAGAAGGATTTCCGAGGTCGTGGTCGAATAGGTGCCTATGAGCAGGTATTCAGCGTTCTGGGAGGCTGCCTCCGAAAGGGCGCGGCGCAGGGTGAACGCCGCCTCTTCTCCCGAGTCTGCCAGATGGAGAGCCGCTTTTCTGAGCGTGAACTGCACCGTGAACGAGCCTGCCAGAACGTCGTGGAGCGAGCGGTCCGCGCCGGTCGCGGGCAGGATGACGCCCAGGACGCCTGATCCCGGCGAGCGCCCGGCAGCGCCGCTGAATCCAGAGGCCAGCATCACGAGAATCACCGCAATGAGAAGACGCCGACCAGCCAGAATACCCACCTCCACCCGGTACAGGTTGCGGAAATCGAATGACTTTTTGCATATTGCTGTCAGTAGAATTGTAGTGCGGTGTAGGCACGGTTTCCAGATTATCTGATATTATACGGCAAATGGAGGAAGAAATATGAAGGCAATGGCGCTCGTGGTTACCCTGACTCTCCTGCTGGTGATGCTTGTCGGCTGCGCGCCCGGTCCAAATGAGCTGATCGGTACTGGCACCGAGAAGTCGGCAGGGTTCTGGCAGGGTCTCTGGCATGGGGTCATCGCCCCCATTACATTCATCATCTCCATTTTCAACAAAAACGTCCAAATGTACGAGGTGCACAATAAGGGGAGCTGGTACAATCTCGGTTTCCTGCTCGGCATGAGCATCATTTTCGGCGGCGGTGGAGCATCCGCCAGGGGATCGAGGCGCCGGGACTAGGTACGAGCAGCGACCGGGTCACAGCCGCCGCACTGAACACAACGCCGTTCTACCCCGTAACCGCCCCTCGGCTGGCAGAAGAGACGAGCCGGGCATACTTGGCAAGGGCACCGGTGGCGTAGGCGATTTCTCTGGGTTTCCAGGTCTTGCGGCGGCTCGCGATCTCGGCCGGTGAAAGGTCCACGGAAAGGGTCTTTGCGCGGGCATCGATGGTGATCACGTCCCCATCCTTCAGCAATGCGATGGTGCCGCCGTCTCTTGCCTCGGGTGATATGTGACCCACCAGCATTCCGTGGCTGCCGCCGGAGAACCTGCCGTCCGTGATCAGCGCAACGTCACGCATGAGACCGGCCCCTGCCAGGGCTGAGGTAGGCGCCAGCATCTCCCGCATTCCCGGGCCGCCGCGCGGACCCTCATTGCGGATCACCACGGTGTCACCCTTCCTGATTGCCTTGTTCAGAATCGCCTCGAGGGCCTGTTCCTCGCTCTCGAATACTCTTGCCGGACCCCGATGAACGAACTCTCCGATCCCGACGGTTTTCAGCACGGCGCCTTCCTCGGCAAGATTACCCATGAGGATGCTGATCGGTCCCTTCGGGCTCACGGGCTTTTCGAAGGAATGGATCACGTCCTGCCCGCCGAGGTCCGTGGACACGCCCTCGAGGTTTTCCGCAACGGTGCGGCCCGTCACGGTGAGGCAGTCCCCGTGCAGCAGGCCCTCGTCCAGCAGCATGCGCATCACCTTCTGCACTCCTCCGACCCGGAACAGCTCGTTCATCGAGTACTTTCCGGCAGGTTTCAGGTCGCAGAGAGTCGGTGTTGAATCATAGAAAGAATTAAAGTCCCGAATGTCCAGCTTCACACCCGCCTCCACGGCGAGGGCCAGAAGGTGCAGCACGGCATTGGTGGAGCCGCCGACGGCGAGCGACACCCGGATGGAGTTCTCGAACGCTTCCCGGGTCATGATCTGGCGCGGCGTGATGCCGCGGCGAACAAGCTCCATGAGGGCCTGGCCGGCCCGGACCAGGTCATCCTTCTTGCCGGCATTGACCGCCGGAATGCAGGCATTGCCCGGCAGGCTCATGCCGATTGCCTCCATGGCCGACGCCATGGTGTTGGCGGTATACATGCCCCCGCAGGCCCCGGGTCCCGGGCAGGCGGCGCATTCGATCCCATGCCTCTCCTGCTCGCTGATTTCTCCCGTGCTGAACTTCCCCACCGCCTCGAAGGCGCTTACGATATCGACATTTCTTCCATTATGTGTGCCCGGGAGGATCGAACCCCCGTAGACGAAAACACTGGGCAGATCCAGTCGCGCCATTGCCATGACCGTGCCCGGGATGGTCTTGTCGCACCCGCCTATTCCGAGAATGGCATCCATCTGGTGACCCCGCACGACCAGCTCGATAGCGTCCGCAATCACCTCCCTGCTCACCAGGGAACACTTCATTCCCTCATGACCCATGGCCTCACCATCGGTCACCACGAACGTGTTGAACTTCAACGGAACACCGCCGGATTCACGAATCGCGCCTTTGGCCATGGCCGCAAGGTCGTCCAGATGCACATTGCACGGAGAAACTTCGCTCCCCGCGCTGGCAATGGCAATGATGGGCTTGTCGAAGTCTTCGTCGGTGAATCCGACCGCGCGAAGCATTGCGCGGTTGGGCATCCGCGAGACGCCCTCCGTCATGATCCTGCTGCGCGTGTTCAGCTTTTCAGTGGAAGTTTTCATGGTCACGTGACCTCCTGTCCGCGCGCAACGATGACCTTGCCGGTCCGCACCATCTCGATCACCCCGTAACGGTCCAGCATCCGATGCAGGGCGTCCACCTTCTCCGTGTTTCCCGTGACCTGCACGGTGAGGGCCGAATCGGTCAGGTCCACGACCTGGCCCTTGAAGGTATGCACCACATCCAGCACTTCCGTGCGTTTTTCCGGAGGGCAGCGCACCTTGACCAGCGCGAGCTCTCTCTGGATGACGTCTTTCCCCGTGTTGTCCGCGGCATGCACCACGTCCACGAGCTTGTTGAGCTGCTTGATGATGTGGCCGATGGTTTTCTCGTCTCCCGTTGCCACGATGTTCATGTGCGAGAAGTCCGGATCGTATGCCTCGGAGACCACGAGGCTGTCGATATTGAAGCCCCGCCGGGCGAACACGAGCGCCACGCGGTTGAGAACACCGAACTTGTTCGCCACGTAGAGGCTCACCAGGTGCTTTTTCATTCCCCCATTGGTCGGGCTCATTTACGTTCCTTCCGGGGAGGGCCGAGGATCATGTCCTTGATCGAAGATCCCGCCGGGATCATGGGGAACACATTATCTTCCTTGGACACTTCCGCGTCGATGACGACCGGCCCCTCCGTCCAGGCAAGGGCTTTCTGGAGCACGGTGCGCACGTCGCCGCTCCTCTTGATCCTGAAGGCCTTGCACCCGTAGCTCTCCGCAAGCTTGACGAAGTCGGGGTTGCCGACCAGGTCCACGCCGGAGAGGCGGTTCTCCCAGAAGAGGTTCTGCCACTGCCGCACCATGCCCAGAAAATGGTTGTTGATGATCAGAATCTTCAGGGGCAGCTTGAGGTTCACCGCGGTGGCAAGCTCGTACATGGTCATCTGGAACCCGCCGTCACCCACGATGGCGCAGACCAGCTCTTTCGGCTGCGCGAGCTGCGCTCCGATTGCGGCGGGAAAGCCGAATCCCATCGTGCCCGCGCCGCCTGACGTGATCCAGTGGAAACGTTCATCCGTCCGGTAGAACTGCGCGGCCCACATCTGGTGCTGGCCCACGTCCGTGGTGACGATCGCCTTGCCTTCGGTAAGCTGGTACAGCTCGTCGATCACGAGCTGCGCCTCGAATGTCCCCCGCCGATGATAGTGAAGCGGGTACGCCTTTCTCCACTCCTCTATCCGCGCCAGCCACTCCGACGTGTCCCCCGGCTCGAGGTGGCGGTTCAGCTCGGCCAGGACGGCGCGCGCGTCTCCGACGATCGCGCATTCCATTGCGTACAGCTTGTTGATCTCTGCCGGGTCGATGTCGATGTGGATCTTCACCGCGTCCGGACAGAACGTGGCAGGGGTGCCGGTGATCCTGTCGTCCCAGCGTGAGCCCACCGACATGATGAGATCGCAGTCCACGACCGCCTTGTTCGCATAGGCCGTCCCATGCATACCCAGCATGCCGACGGAAAGCGGGTGTGTTTCCGGGAAAGCTCCCTTGCCCAGGAGCGTGTTGGTGACGGGGATCTTCATCTTCTCCGCCAGCGTGCGCAGCTCCGCGCCCGCGCCGGAGATCACCGCGCCATGCCCCACGAGCAGGAGCGGCCGCTTTGCCGCGTGCAGCATCTTTGCCGCGCAGGCAATCTGCTCAGCATCACCGGCCTCCGGGACCCTGTAGCCGGGAAGGTGGAACTCGTCATCTTCCCGCAGCTCGATTGTTGCGTTGGAGCAGTTGCGCGGGATGTCCACCAGCACGGGGCCCGGTCTTCCGGACTGTGCGATGTAGAACGCCTCTCTCAGGACCCGGGGTATATCGGACGCGGTCTTGACCAGATAGGAATGTTTCACGATGGGAAGCGATATCCCCGAAACATCGGCCTCCTGGAATGCGTCCATTCCGAGGTCCGCCACATTTGCCTGACCGGTAATCACCACCATGGGTACCGAATCCATCTGCGCGGTGAGAATGCCGGTAATGGTATTCGTGGCGCCGGGTCCCGAGGTGACAAGCACAACGGCAGGCTTCCCGCACGCGCGCGCGTAACCGTCCGCCATGTGCGTGGCGCCCTGCTCGTGCCGCGTCAGCACGAGATGGATGGAGGAATCGACCAGCGCATCGAACAGGGGAATGGCCGCCCCGCCGGGCAGGCCGAATACGTATTTCACCCCCTGTTTTTCCAGTATGTGCACCACGGCCTGGGCGCCCGTGCACCTTCGTCCATTTGTTTTCTCTTCCATGGCTCCGTCTTGCCTTTAAGGTACTCTCCAATCGCAGGTGCGGCCAACAGAATTTCTCCTGCATGAACCGAAATCCTTGACTCCGGCGGCCAAAAAGGATATGACGAATCCACCTATGACGCACAAGGAATGGCCGTTTGTCGAGGCGCGGAGGATTGTCGAGCGGCTGCAGAAAATCGGCAAGACTTCCGTGACCGCGGAGACCGGATACGGACCCTCGGGGCTTCCCCACATCGGCACGTTCGGCGAGGTTGCCCGCACCTCGTTTGTGCTCCAGGCGCTGAAGACGCTTGCGCCCGAGATCGATTCCCGCATCATCGCATTTTCGGACGATATGGACGGCCTGCGCGAGGTGCCGAAAAACATTCCCAACGCCGCGGTGCTGAAGGAGCACCTTGGCAAACCTCTGACCGCCATCCCGGATCCTTATGGGGAAGAGAAGTCCTTTGCCCACTACATGAACCGCAAGCTGCGCGAGTTCCTCGACTCGTTCGGCTTCACCTACCAGTTCGCCTCCTCCACCGATACGTACGCTTCGGGCGTGTTCGACGAAGGGCTGCGAAAGGTCATGTCGCACTACGAAGCCATCAGCGAGCTTTTCAAGGCCAGCATCGCGGAGGAGAAGCGCGCCGCCTGGAGCCCCTTCTTCCCTGTCTGCCAGAACTGCGGGCGGGTGTACTCGACGCGCGTGACCGGGCTCGACGCAAAGACCCTGTCCGTCACGTACGCCTGTGACTCCCCGCTGCAGGGCAAGTATGCGGCGTGCGGGCACCAGGGAGCCACGAGCATCCTCGGCGGGAAGTGCAAGGTCGGATGGAAGGTGGACTGGGCCCTGCGCTGGTACTCCCTGGGCATCGACTACGAGATGCACGGTGAGGACCTGCTGGACTCCGCCCGCATGTCTTCCAAGATCGTGAAGATCCTCGGGGCCGAGCCGCCGGAGCTCTTCAAGTACGAGCTCTTCCTTGACGAGAAGGGGAAGAAGATCTCCAAGAAGCTCGGAAACGGCATCTCCATCGAGCAGTGGCTGCGGTTCGCTCCGGTGGACTCGCTCCTGTACATCATGTACGTGAAGCCCCAGCAGGCCAAGAAAATGGGCCTGCCCATTCTGCCCGAGATCGTGGACCAGTACCTGGACCTCGTGGCGCACGACGACGGCGCGGAGGATTCTCCCGTGCCGTTCATTTCGCGGCTTTCCCGGGGCGCGCATGCGGGCAGGCTTCCCCACCAGAAGATCGTCACCTATTCGATGATCCTCGAGCTCGTCATGGCCCTCAGCCAGGACGACCCCCGTGTCGTGCGCGACTATCTCCTGCAGTACCAGCCGGACATCGCGGGCAACGTGGCGTACTACGACCAGCTCATCGAGGACGCCCTGGCCTACTACCGGGAAGTGGTGCTCCCTGCGCGCACGACGGAGAATGCGGACCACGACCTGGACGCGGCCGTGGCCGTGCTCCGGGACGAGCTTGTCCCGGCTCAAGGCAGCGGGGACAGCGACGGACGCCGACGCGCTCCAGACCATGGTGTTCCAGGTGGCCAAGGACAGGGAGATCCGGATGAAGGACTGGTTCCGCACGCTGTACCGCATTTTCATCGGGCAGTCCCAGGGCCCGCGCATCGGGAGCTTCATCGCGCTGCTGGGGTACGCGAAATGCATCGAGCATCTGGAGACACACCTGGCGAAGGGAGGGTGAATCCTATGCGCTCCTCGTCGATGAGCGAGAAGACCGCGCAGAGCGCCGACAGAGTGCTGGACGGGAAAAGCAGGAAGAACCTCTTCAAGCGCATCCTTCCGTTCATGGGACCGGCCTTCATTGCGAGCATCGCCTACATGGATCCCGGGAATTTCGCCACGAACATCTCGGGAGGCGCGCAGTTCGGCTTCATGCTCCTCTGGGTGATCGTCGCAAGCAACCTCATCGCCATGCTCATCCAGACCCTCTCCGCCAAGCTGGGCATCGCCACGGGCATGAATCTCGCCGAGCACTGCAGGGCGAGCTTCCCCCGGCCTTTCGTCTTCTTCCTCTGGCTCCTGGCGGAGATCGTGGCCATGGCCACGGACCTCGCCGAGTTCCTCGGCGCTGCCGTGGGGTTCTACCTTCTTCTTGGAATTCCGCTCTGGGTCGCGGGACTCCTGACCGCGGCCGCCACGTTCATCATTCTCAGCCTCGAGCGGTACGGCTTCCGGCCGCTGGAGATCGTCATCAGCGGGTTCGTCGGCGTCATCGCGGTGAGCTACCTCGTGGAAACCATTCTCGACAAGCCGCCCCTCGGGCAGGTGCTCTTCCATGCCGTGGTCCCGCAGCTCGCCGGCCCGGAAAGCATCCTCCTGGCCGTGGGCATCCTCGGCGCAACGGTCATGCCGCACGCAATCTACCTGCATTCCTCGCTCATGCAGAACCGCATCGTGGCCAAAGAGCCCGCAAAGCTGCGCCGGCTCCTGCGGTTCGAGATCGCGGATGTGACGATCGCCATGGGCATCGCCGGGCTCATCAACATGGCAATGCTCATCATGGCCGCGGCAACGTTTTTCAGCCAGGGCCTGACTCAAGTCGGCTCCCTGGAAGAAGCGCACAAGACCCTCGAGCCGCTCCTGGGCAAGGCGGCAAGCTGGGTATTTGCCGTGTCCCTGCTCGCCTCCGGTCTCTCCTCCTCGACCGTGGGCACCATGGCAGGCCAGGTGATCATGCAGGGGTTTCTCAAGCGCCGCATACCCTCGTGGATACGGCGCCTGGCCACGATGATCCCGTCCCTTGTCGTCATATTCATGGGCCTGGACCCCACGCGTACGCTCGTCATCAGCCAGGTCCTGCTGAGCTTCGGGCTGCCGTTCGCCATCATCCCGCTGGTGATCTTCACACAGCGGAAAAAGACCATGGGCACGCTGGTCAACAAGCCCGTAACAACGGCACTTGCCGGAGCGGCCGCCGCGCTCATCGTGGTCCTCAACTTCTACCTGCTGTACCAGACCTTTTTTGGGAGGTGATGCGATGTTCAAGCATCTCCTGGTCCCCCTGGACGGTTCACGCTTGTCGGAGTCGGCCATCCCCGCCGCGGCGCAGATGGCGGCGCGCATGGACGCCGAGCTGACCCTCGTGCATGTCATAGAAAAGCACGCGCCCGCGGAGGTGCACAGCGACAGGCACCTGGTATCCGCCGACGAAGCGACTGCCTACCTGGAGGAGGTTGCGCGCCGCCCCGTGCTTGCCGGCCTGCGCGTGCAGACGCACGTGCACACGGCGGAGGTGAGCGACGTGGCGGACAGCATCACGGCGCACGCGGCGGAGCTCGCCCCTGACCTCGTGGTCATGAGCACGCACGGCAAAGGCGGCGCGCGCAGGCTCATCTTCGGGGCTATCGCCCAGCAGGTCCTCAGCCGGGGCGACACGCCCGTCCTCCTGGTCCGGCCGTCGGAAGAGGCCGCCTCCGGGGCTTCCGGCCCGGCCGACACGTGGCACACGATTCTCGCTCCGATTGACGGGGATCCGGCGCACGAGAAAAGCCTGCCGGTCGCGGCGGACCTGGCCGCCGCTTTCGCCTGCCGCGTGCACCTCCTCATGGTCGTGCCGACCCTCGGGGAGCTGGCCGGCTCGCAGGCCGCGGCAGGGATGCTCCTCCCCGGTGCCGACCCGGATCAAGCTGGAGATGGACAGCGCGGCGGCGAGCGACTACCTGCAAGCAAAGGCGGAAGAGCTCGCGCGGGCGGGGGTGGCGGCAGGAAGCGAGGCTTCGCGCGGCGACCCGGCCCGGGCAATCGTGCGGGCCGCCCGGAAGCTGGCTGCGGACCTGGTGGTCATGGGCACGCACGGAAGGGCGGGCACGGTGGCCTTCTGGGAAGGGAGCGTGGCTGCGCGCGTCGTCTCCCGCACGCGCGTGCCCTTGCTGCTGGTGCCGCTCAAGGCGTAGCCGCGTTCCATGCTCGAGCCGAAGAAAGACATGCGCGCCCTCCGCGCCATCCTGGCATGCCTTGCAGCGATTCTGCTTGGATCGTGCGCGGGCATGCATTTCAAGGCGGCGCCTTCGGCGGCGCGCGCGGCCTCCTATCCGGCGGCGCGCTTTGCCGTTTTCAGCGACCCGCACCTTTTCGACGAGAGCCTCGGGACGGATGACAGCGACCCCAAGCTCCTGCGGGAGAGCGGGGAGATTCTCTCCGCGGCCCTGCAACGTGTGAAGGACCTTTCGGTCAGCTTCCTGCTCGTGACGGGAGACCTGACCAGAGACGGCGAGCGCCAGGACCACCTGATCATGGCGCGCCAGCTCGCGGGCCTCGCGAGGGCCGGGGTCAAGGTGTACGTGGTGCCGGGCAATCACGATGTCCTCAACCCGCACGCAGCCCGCTTCCCTGCATCCGGAAAAGAGCGCGTCCTCACGGTCACGCCGGCTTCTTTCGCCGAGATCTATGCGGAGTGCGGCTACGCGGATGCGCTGATGAGGGACCCTGGCTCACTGAGCTATGTCGCGGAGCCGGAGCCGGGGCTGTGGCTCCTGGCCGTGGATTCCGCCAACTACGCGGAGAACATGCGGAATGGCAGGTCGACGGCAGGAGGGGGGCTCACTCAGGCGCGGATCGACTGGATCGAGACAGTTCTCGAGGACGCACAGCAGAAGGACAAGGCGGTGATCGTGATGATGCATCACGGGGTCCTGGAGCATTTCGCGGGCCAGGCGAGGTACTTCGGGGCCTACCTGGTCAACGGATGGCAGCAGGTCTCCGAAATGCTCGCCGCGCGCAACGTGCGCGCCGTGTTCACCGGACACTTCCATGCGCAGGACATCACGGTGAGAAAGATGAATGACGGGAAGCTCCTCTACGACATCGAGACCGGTTCTCTCGTGTCGTTCCCCATTCCCGTGCGACGCGTGGAAATCACAGCGGGGCAGAAGATGGTAATCACCTCCTCCTTCATCAAGGATCTGCCCTCTTTCGCCGCGCGCGGGGTCGATTTCTGGGAGTACGCCCGGGAAAGCCTGAAGCGGAGCATCGAGGGGACCGTTGCCCGGATGATGACCGGGGTCGGCGTCTCCTCGAAAGAGGCCTCCCTTGTCGCTCCCCAGGTCGCGGACGCGTCCCTCGCTCATTTTCGCGGAGATGAGAGCTTTGACGGCGCGCAGATGCTCAGCTCGAAGGGCCTTGGCCTGGTGGCCGACATAGTGGCGGGGAGCAGAAAGGACCTGGTCGAGGGCCTCTGGCACGACCAGGAGCCCGCGGACAACGACGTGACCCTCGACCTGGCGCCGGGGGTGACTCCGGAATGACCGGTCGCTGAACCGGGAACCGTTATTTCGCGGTGGAGAGCTGCTCCAGGGCTTCCCTGGCCCTGGGGACCGTATCTTCGGGCTTCACCTTGTACCAGGCGCGCAGGATGACGCCCTTTTCATCCACCAGGAATGACGATCGGATGATTCCCTCGTACGTCTTTCCATAGCTCGTCTTTTCGCCCCAGACCCCGTACGCGTCGGCGGTCTTGTGATCGATATCGGCAAGGAGCGGAAATCCGAGCGAGTACTTGATGTCGAACTTCTTCTGATCTTCCGGCGCGTCCGGGCTGAGCCCCAGCACGTCGACCGTGAGCTTCTTCAGATCCTGCTTCGCGTCCCTGACCGCGCACGACTGCGTCGTGCACCCCGGGGTATCTGCTTTCGGATAGAAATAGAGCAGCACCTTGCGGCCCCGGAAATCGGAAAGCCTGACCGTCCTGCCGTCCTGGTCGGAGAGTGAAAAATCAGGGGCCTTCTGGCCGCTGGTAAGCATCACGTCCATCGAGATCCTCCTGGGCCAAATGTAAGGGGCGGGAACGGCGGGAGTCAAACAGTGGGACAGTAGTCCCAATCCGGGGGGACAGTAGTCCCGAATCCGGGGAGACAGTAGTCCCAACCCGGGGAGAGGCGGTCCGCCCGGCGGACGCGCCTCTCATGAGGCAGCGTTCAGGTGTGCGGCTGATCCGAGGAGGCCGGCGCGGTGACCGGTGTCGATTTGGCGAGTGCCGCGGTGAGTGCGTCATGGAAACTCTGAACCTGCGTCGTCGTCAGATCGAATGTCTTGTACGACGTCATGCGATTGCCGTACAGGTTGGTCACGGTGATGGGGAAAACCGTCTTGAAGGATTTCCCGTCATTGGTCACCGAGCAGATGACGATGAACGTGAGGTCCCTGAAGGGTCGGTACTTGTCGTTTCCCTCCGTCATGTCGAGGGTGCCCGAGTACAGCTCGAAATTGAACATTTTCGAGGGTGAAAGTGATTTGGGATCCATCGCGATGAACTGTTCGATCGCGGTCAGGAACTTCCTGCCCTGGTCGACGCTCAAAGAGGCTGTTTCACTCAAGTCGTAGTCCTTGACCGTTCCCTGCGCCTTGGACCCGAACCCGCCCTTGCCGCGCTGCGTGAAGAGCAGCATCTGCGCGTCTCCGCTCTTGTACGTTTCCCGGGAATAGAACACGCCGAGCATCGAGGCGTCCAGATCCACCTCGCTGACGAGCTCGATGTTGGAGGAAATGGCCCGCTCGCCGCGGGTTTCAGGGGCGCGAGACTGGTAGACGGAATTGCCGGCAGTGGCGCACGACGACAGGACCAGAACGCCGGCGGAGAGGATCACGAGCAAGACCTTCATACATTCGCTCCTTTTGGTTTTTTTGTATCACAGCGTGATACAGCGGGGACATTACCGCAAATTCCGGGGCTTGGTCAACACGCGCGGCGGGTCTATACTCCCGCGATGCGTGCGGCGGGGATCAGCGTGCTCATCTATCGCGGTGACAGCCGGCGCATGACCGAACTCGAATCCGGCAGCGTGGAGCTGATCGTCACCTCGCCCCCGTACTGGCAGATAAAGGATTACGGTGTGCCCGGGCAGATCGGGCACGGCCAGGCACTGCACGCATACCTCCGGGACCTGTCGCTCGTGTGGGGAGAGTGCTTCCGCGTCGCGCGGGAGGGCGGCAAGGCTGTGCGTGAACATCGGGGACCAGTTTGCCCGCGCCAGCCTCTACGGCCGCTACAGGGTCATCCCGCTGCACGCGGAGGTGATCTGCCAGTGCGCGGCCATGGGGTTCGACTACATGGGCTCGATCATCTGGCGAAAGAAAACAACGATGCACACCTCGGGCGGGGCAACGGTGATGGGCTCATATCCTCATCCGCCCAACGGCATAGTCGAGATCGACTTCGAGTACATCCTCCTCTTCAAGAAACCCGGGACACCGAAGAAGAAGGAAGCGGCCTTGAAGAAGAGCGCTGCCATGAGCCGCGACGAATGGAAGAGCTGGTTCTCCGGCCATTGGGAGCTCGGCGGGGCGCGAAAAAAAGGTCACGAAGCTCCTTTTCCGGAGGAGATTCCGCGCAGACTGATACGCATGTTCAGCTTCCCCGGCGACACGGTGCTCGACCCGTTCCTGGGAACGGGCACGACGGCCGCGGTGGCGAGGGACCTGGGCAGGAATGCGATCGGCTACGAAATCAATGCCGAGTTCGTCCGCCTGGCCCTGGAGAGGCTTCATCCGGATGCCGTGTGCCGGGACACACGGCAGGCCGGCTCCCCCCGCGCGCGCGGTGCCTGGAAACCGAGGATACCGGACCTGGTCCCCGCCGAGGGAGGAAAAGCGCCGCCCCCCGGCCCGAAGCTCCATACCGTTGTTTCGGTGGCGCAGGATTGCTCGCTCGTGCTCGATTCCGGTCTGCGCGTGGTCCTTCTGGACCTGCTGGTTGCAGATCAGGCGGCGGCGCTCTCCTATCTGAAGCAGAGGGTGCTGAAGAAGAAGGTCTTCCTCCTGGACGCCCGGCCTGACGGAGATTCCGTGGTACGGGCGCGCGTGGTGCTCAGGAACAGGATATCGATAAATGCCCAGCTCGTGAAATCGGGCGCCGCGACCAGGGTTACGGGAAAGGGGTGATCGCAATGGTGCACGGAATCGGGGACAAGATCCCCCGGGTGAAGGACGCGATCTTCACGGCATGGAACGCCGAAATCGCGGGAGAGGTCACCCTGGGGAGAGAGACGAGCGTGTGGTTCAGCGCGACGATACGCGCCGACATTGCGCCGATCACGGTGGGCCGGGGATCGAATATCCAGGACGGCGCCACCGTCCACGTCGATACCGGGCTCCCCTGCACCATCGGACAAGGCGTCACAGTGGGACATAACGCTGTCCTGCATGGCTGCACCGTGGGAGACGACTGCCTCATCGGAATGGGCGCCGTGATTCTGAGCGGCGCGGTAATCGGAAAGGAAAGCATCGTCGGGGCGGCTGCCCTCGTCACCGAGGGCAAGGTGTTCCCTGCGCGATCCCTCCTGGTGGGAAGCCCTGCAAAAGCGGTCAAGGCGGTTGACGACGCAATGCTGGAAAAGGTCCGGGCGAACGCGCGCGTGTATCTCGGCCTGGCGCGCCAGGCGTCGAAAGAGTACCGCGAGGTGAAGAAGTGAGATGACGGGAACGCGCCAGCCCGTGAAGAGGGCTGGCGGGAGCTCGGAACCTGCTACTTGAACAGAACGGTGAAACGCGCGTTCACGTAGAGAAGAAAACCGAAGTTGTTCATGTTGTCGAAGGGAGCCAGGGCGATGGCCCCGCCGCTGAGCCGGAACCAGTCGTTGACCTTGAAGCCGACATCGATCTGAGGAACGACCCAGGTCCAGCTGTTGTCGAGCAGCTGGTTCCCCAGGCCGAATGCGAAGAAGAAAAATCCGCCGAAGTCACCGCGGATCACCACGGGATTCAGTTCTATCTCAATGAACGCGTTGGGCCACAAAACGTTTTCGACGATGAATGTCACGGCCTTGGCACCCACTCCGAAACGTATGGGGCCTTCCCCGAACTGGTACGTTGCCTCGACCATGGGAAGGATGATCAGGTACTGGCCGATATCTGTACCTCCCGATATGCCCAGGTCTCCGAATTTGATGCCTGCGTAGACCGGCCAGGCGACATCGAAATCGAGCCTGAACTGCGCGCCCGCGCTGAAGGCCACCGCGCACAACAGGACCGCAACCACAACCATGACAATGAGCCGCCTCTTCATCTGATCCTCCTGGGCGCTGTCGTGCGGTACGTTTCCCAACAGGAATGATATCACACTTTGCCGCGCACGGCGTGATGATATCTCACCGTGGGGCCGGGTGATTGTCACGTTATTGTCAACGCTGGCTGCTTTCCATTGTCAACAACATGACGGATGACCGCCTCGATACCGGGCAGCACGTTCACCCGTTTCAAGGCCACACCCGGGTGCGCGTGCGCGAAAACCCGGAAAATCTCGTCGGCGAACCCTTGTCCTATCGATCGTACTCCTGCAAAGTCGAGAACGACCTCCCGAAATTGATCGAGCCGGGCGAGGAGCCGCTTTGCCTCCGAGCGCGAAACATACTCACCCGCGTAGAATCGCACGGTCACGAGGCTTCGCTCGAACCGGAACTCGAACTCCTCAGGCGCGAAAGAAGAGAACACATCCGTGAGCTTTCGCCGCGCCGAACGGCTCACACGCAGGGACACTTCGGTGCCGATGAGATACGCGCGCACGTTCACAAAAGTGTCTTTCTTCAGCGTGTCAAAGACGAGCTCGATCCTGTGGGACCGAAGGGCAAACCGGTCGCACGCCTTTGAGGTGAAGAAAATCCCTTCTCCGGCGTGCCGTTCCGGCATTGACGTGGCCTTGCCCTTGAGCAGCTCACCGATCGCTGCCTCCTCTTCGGCGAGGCGATGACGCTCGGCAACCGAGGTGAAAACACCCACTCCCTGATCCCTGATCCGGGCGTCCACCTGGCGGTCCGCCAGCGTGACGTCCACCGTGCACGTGGGTGAATGCGAGTGCTCGACGGCGTTGTTGAGCATCTCGGTGAAAGCATATGCGAAAATCTCGTATGCCGCGGCAGACAGGGAACGCCTGAGCGCGAGGCGCAGAGCCACGTCCGCGAGCACCTCGTCTTCCATCAGTCCGTCGATCCGGTACTTCCGATGAAATGGCTGTGCCGGCGGGGCCGCCTTGCCGCGGCGGTCGGGAAGGCGGTACTGGACCCCCCGGGTCCTTCCCGTGCGGGTCAACAGCCCCTCCTCCAGGAGCCGGACGAGATGCCGGTGCGCGGCCTGCCGTGACACGCCCAGGACTGCAGCGATCTGGGCGCCGGAGAGGGAGTGGCGCGAGCTCAGGGTCTTCAGAATCCGGCTCCTCATGTCCACCGTCTGATCATGTGCTATTGTCAACCTATTGTCAACACATCAGACAATTTATTGTCAACAGACTGCTTCCGAGACGCAGCGGGGGGGACCCTTTGTCAGCTCCGCCGGCCGAGGGCGCGCACGAGCATGGGCCACTCGCGCTCGAAAAGGGGGGTGAGGGTTCCCGTGCCGACGAGGGATCCCACCTGTGCCAGGCTGAAGAACCGGCCTTCCTCGATTTCATCCGGGGCGGGACGGATGTCTCCGCGCCACGTGAGAGAGAAGCATTGCGCGTATTCCGATTCGAAGCTGCCTTCGAAGAGAAAAGCATAGAGGCGCTTTGCGCCCGCCGCGTCGATGGCCAGCTCTTCGCGGCCTTCCCGAAGCAGTGCGGCCGCCACATCCTCACCGGCGTTCACGTGACCTCCCACGGAAGTGTCCCAGAGCCCGGGGTTGGTGTCCTTTCTCACCGATCGCTTCTGCAAGTAGAGCCGCCCCTGCGCGTCGAATACGTGCAGGTGCACCACGAGATGGATGAGGAGCGGATTGCCGTGGCACTCCTCCCTGGATGCCGTCCCGACGGGCGTGCCGTTCCTGTCCACGAGCTGGAACATTTCCATGGGCGGCTGCAGTTCAGGACTCAACGCGGTATGCACGCCGCGGCCGCCTTCCTTCCGAGGCAGAACGAGACGAAAGTGTCCAGGGAGGTGATCGCGGGGCGGATATCCGGATAGACCGGCAGACCCCCTTCTTCCAGCGCCGCGACGAAATCAGCGTAGTGCCGTCCCGCGTTCACCGATACGACCATGGGCTTGGAGTGCCGCCGGGAAATCCCCACGAGCAGGTTTGCCAGGCCGTCCGGGTCCCGGCAGGTTTCCGGCACGGTCTTCAGCGACACCGCGTGGGGCACGACGGCCACGAACACGCAGTCCACCCCCTCGTCCTGGATTATCGCCTCCACGAACTCGGCGTACATGGCGTCGTCCGCCATGGGTGTGATATCCAGAAAAGGGGAGGACGTGTCCACGAGGCCATGCCGGTTGATGGTGTTGAGCCTCGCGAGAGTCGCGGGTGACAACTTCGCCTGCGTGAGACCTTTGAGCTCGTCGGCACCGACGGTAGACTCGAATCCCGCGTTCACGACACCCGCCACCCGGTTGCCCTGGGGCGGCCTGCCGGCGAGGAGTGAGAAGGCCCTGATCTGATCGTAGTACTCCTCGATGGTCTCCGCGAGGATGATCCCGGCCTGCCGGCAGGCCGACTGGAACACCTCGTAGTTTCCCGACATCGAGGCGGTGTGCGACGCTGC
Source organism: uncultured Spirochaetota bacterium (assembly GCA_963734545.1). Lineage (GTDB taxonomy): Bacteria > Spirochaetota > Spirochaetia > SZUA-6 > Fen-1364 > Fen-1364. The sequence goes on from CAVTHO010000008.1 coordinate 374,867, forward strand.
CGAGCGCGCGCCGGCCTCCGTGCGGCCGCCCTTGTAGGCGATGATCGGCTTGGTGGATTCCCGGGCGCGCTCGAAAAATGCGCGGCCCTCCCCCGCGTCCAGTCCCTCCAGGTACACGGCCGCGACCTTCATGGAAGGGTCACGCGCGAAATGCGCCAGCAGCTCTCCGACTTTCACGTCGAACTTGTTCCCGAAGCTGACCACGCAGCGCAGCGGCCTGCAGTTGCGCAGCTTGTCGATGACCGTCACCGCCAGGGCGCCGCTCTGGGTGAGGAGGACGACGTTGGCGGACTCCGAGGACCTGACCTCCAGACGTTTTTCATTGATGAAAAGGGTATTGATCCCCGGCCGTCCGCGCGCCGGGGCATGATACACGCCCATGCAGTTGGGCCCCATCACGCGGATTCCGGCAGGCGTCGCGGCGCGAAGCTCGCGCGCGTACTGGAGGTAGGGGATCGAGGAGGGCACGCCGGGAATGAGCACAACCGCGCGCACGCGGCTGCCCTGCAGGGAGCGCAGGAATTCCGGGGCGCTCTGCGCCGGCGCCGCGTACACGGCCAGCTCCACCTGGCCCGGCACCTCGGAGAGCGTGCGGTACAGGGGGTAGTCGTGCGTGCCGAGCCGCAGGGTGCCGCCGTGCGGATTGACCAGGTACAGGTCGTCGCGCCGCAGCTCGTGAAGAAGCTCCGCGATATCACGCGCAAGGCTGTACTTGGCCGGATCCGCGGACACGCCGATGACCGCGATCCCCCGCGGCTGGAAAAACGCGTCCAGGTTTCCGAGGTCCACGCGGGGGTTCCACTCTTCGGGGGACGGCGCGGGACCGAACTCCGCGAGGCCGTCCAGGGCGACGAACCTTCCGTCCGACGAGATGGCGAACGGGTTCACCTCCAGGGCCTTGATCACGAACCGGGGGTTCTCCGCCATGGGCGAGTAGCGCATCGCGAGGCTGCTGAACTCCGCCATGGCGTTGGCCATGAGGGCGAGGTACTCGGGGTGCCCGATCTGCTCGAATTTGTGCCGTATGTGCAGGGACCGGGTGAAGGCAAGGGCCTCCTCGTACTCCATGGGGGGCAGGAAGAGGTTCGCCGCATCGTAGTGCGCGGCGAAGAACTCCGCGTCGTCCCCTCCCTTGCTCACCGTGAGCACGGGTCCGAACGCGGGATCTTCACGGAATCCGACCAGCACCTCGTAGCCGAGGGCCTGGGTGAAGGAGATGTGCTCCGCAATGAGAAACCCGACGATCTCGGGCCGCGCGCCGTCCTCGAAATGGGACAGCACCTCCTCGCGCATCCGGGAAAGCACGAACTGGACGTAGAGCGGATCGGAGGCGGAGATTTTCTTCACGCCGCCGAGCTTCTGCTTGTGCGGTATCCCCGGCGAAACGATCTTCACGATCAGGGAATGGCCGAACCCGCGCAGGGCCTCCTCTCCCACTTCCTTGACGTCCCGCGCGAAGATGAACCGCGGCACGGAGAGCCCGAGACAGGCCAGGATGCCGTATACCTCGTGCTCGTAGAGAGAGCTCCTGCCTTCGCGGGCCGCAGCCGTGAGGATGCCGTCGATCTTCCCTGTTGCCTCGTGTGTCAGTCCCGCCATCTGCCGTCCCTCGTGGGGGAGCGTAGCACGGCTCCCCTGGTTCGAGAACCCAGTCTCCTGATCACCTGCGTGGATGACCACCCTTCGACGTGGGGAAGAAGGATGACGCGGCCTCCCCCGCCTTCCACTATCCGCTTCCCCACCACTCCCGAGAGCGAATACTCCGAGCCCTTGGCCAGAATGTCCGGCCTCACCACGCGCAGCAGCGCGCGCGGATCCGCCTGGCCGAAGATCACGCACACGTCCACGCCGCGCACGGCAGCGACGAGCTCCGCGCGCGCGAATTGCGGCACCACGGGGCGCAGCCTTCCCTTGAGCGACCTCGCGGACTCGTCGCTGTTTATGCCCACGACAAGGGCATCCCCCCGGGCGCGCGCCGCCTGCAGCAGCCGCAGGTGCCCGACATGGAACAGGTCGAACACGCCATTGGTGAACACGATGCGCTTTCCTGCTTTCCGCATGGCGGCGCATCGCCGCGCCGCGAGCTCGAAATCGGAAATCACGCGGGAGCGCGCGGCAGCAGCCTGCACGCGGCGGATCGCGCGGAGAAGCTCCTTCGGAGTGGCAGCGGCGATGGTCCCGCAAAAAGCTCGGCGCACGTCATCCGGGATCCGCCGGGAACGCGCATGGAAGACGAGCCAGGACGCCGACAGCTCAACGTCGAGTGAGTCGGCGAGCTTCCGCCAGGCGTCGAGAGAGCACGCCCGTCCCGCCGTGAGCGGGGAATCGATAAGTGAGTACTCCCCCGCGCAGGAATCGAGGGACGCGCCGGCGTCCCAGCCGGAAGTGAAGATCGCACGAATCATGGGGCCGCGCGCACCACGGCGATCGAGTCGAGACGAAAGGTGCGCCGCTCATTCCTGAGAGAACAGAATGCCACGACGCCGACCGACCCGCCGACGCACGAGAACGCGCGCGGCTGAATGGTCCGCACGGTCTTCTCTCCCCGCGCGCTGCGGTAGGTGATTTCCACTTCGGCTCCCGCGGCGATGGCCTGCTGGAGCAGGGACGCGGTGCGCGCCAGGCGCGGCGCGTGCGTGGTGAAATCCAGCGGCTCCCCGCAGGAACGGGTGAGCTTCTCCCAGCCGCCTGCCCGGAGACACTCCAGATAGAGGAGCCGGCAGGCGTGCGCATCCGCAAGCGCCCTGTGCGCGCCCGAAACCCTGATTGAGAGGTCACGCACCAGGTTCGAGAGGCTGTAGCTGAAGCGCCCGGGAAATGCCCGACGCGCCAGGATGCGGGTATCCAGCACGGGCCCCTGCGGCGCCTCCAGCCCCGCGGCCATTATGTCCACGGAAAGGAAGCCCACGTCGAATACGGCATTGTGCGCCACCGGGGTTCCCTTCGACACGAGTGCGAGGAATGGGGGGAGGGCGGCGCCGACCGCGGGCATTCCCCGCAGCATGCTGTCCGAGATGCCGTTGATCTCCCGGGCCTCCTGCGGCATGGGGATGCCGGGATCCACGAGCTGGTCAAAGGTTTCCAGCACGTCCTCTCCCCGGAACAGGACGGCCCCCAGCTCGACGATCCGATCCACGCCGGGAATCAGGCCCGTGGTCTCCACGTCGAAGGCAGCAACGAGTGGCAGCGGCACGCTTACTGCTCGCCCTTGAGCTTCTCCGGTGTCGATTCGCCGAGCAGGAGCTTGCAGATGTTCTTGTAGCCCACCTTGCGGTACTTTCGGAGGAGAGCCGCGAAAGCGTCATACGCCTCCGGGTGCTGCGCCTTGAGCTCTTCCAGGCGCGCGAGCACGTCCTTCAGTTCTTCGAGCGGTGCCAGTGCCGGCATGGAACTCCCCTTTCAGCGCATCGTAGGATCGGGCCCGGAGCCTTGTCAAGGAGAACGATTGAAGGTATGCACTACCTGTGACGGAAAAGCTCTACTACGACGATTCCTCGCTGCTCGAGTTCGACGCGCGCGTAATGGAAATCGAGACACGTGACGGCCGCTGCGAGGTCCTCCTCGACCGCACCTGCTTCTACCCCGGCGGCGGCGGGCAGCCCTGTGACCTGGGCGCTCTGGGCGGCACGCGGGTGCGCGCCGTGGAGTACCGGGGGGAGGACATCGTGCACGTGGTAGAGCCGGCTCTCGGCCACGAGAACCTGCACTCTTCCGTGCACGGCTCCGTGGACGCAAAACGCAGGCGCGACTTCATGGAGCAGCACACGGGGCAGCACATGTTCTCACAAGCCCTTCTCCGGGCCGGGAAGCTGGAGACCGTGTCGGTGCACTTCGGAGAAGACGACACGACGATCGAGCTCAAGGCGGATGCCAAAATGTCACGGGATACCGTGACCGAAGTGGCCGAAGACACGCTGCGCGCCGCGGAAGAGCTTGCCAATGCCGTCATCATGGAGAACCGCCGGGTGCTCCTCCACGAAATCGACCCCTCGGATGTGTCGCGATTTCCCCTGCGCCGCACTCCTCCCGACGCCGGGAGACTTCGCATTTTAGAGATAGAGGGTTTCGACTTCGCCGCCTGCGGGGGGGTGCACCTCGCGTCCACGGGGGGCGTGTTTCTCATCAAGGCGGTTGGGCAGGAGAAGATCAGGGGAAGGGTGCGTATCCACGTCATGATGGGAAAACGGGCACTCGAGGACTACGGCCGCAAGGTCTCCGTGGTGCAGAGCCTGACCCGGACGCTCACGTGCGGGGAAGCCGACATCCCGGACCGCGTGGCGGAGCTGCTGAACGGCCAGAGGGAATCTGCCCGGGAGCTGCGCAGGCTGCGCGCGGCCCAGGCCGCGGTGGATGCGGACACAGCGGTGCCCGCCGCTCCCTCCATCGGGGGATGCGCCCTGGTCAAACGCGTGTTCGACGCCGCGGGCGGTGAATACCTGAAAGCCTTCGCGGAGAGGGTGATCTCTGCCCCGGGCAGGATCTGCATCGCCATCGATCGGGGAGCTGAAGGCTTCCAGTGGATCGCCGCCCACTCGGCCGGCGGGGACCTTGATCTCTCGCAGATCATCCCTTCGTTCTTCGAAATTGCCGGGGCCAAGGGCGGAGGTCGGGGGGCCCGCATGCAGGGTGTCGGGACCAGGAACGAGGCAATCGCCCTGTTCGCGGACGCCATCGAAGAGGAGCTCGCGCGCAGGCTCGGCACGCCGGGGGGAGGAATGTGATGAAGCTGCGTATCCGGTACAACTCGCCGGTCATTCTCTCGTTCGCCCTTCTCAGCGCGGTGGTGCTCCTCATCGACCAGATCACCGGCGGCGCATTCATCCGGACGTTTTTCGTTCTGCCCCCCACGTTCCAGTTCGGGAACCTGCTGTCCTGGCTGAGACTTTTCACCTACGTGATCGGCCACCAGGGCTGGGCCCACCTGATCAGCAACTTCTCCTTCATCCTGCTCATCGGGCCGGTGCTGGAGGAGAAGTATGGGTCGCTGCCGCTCCTCCTCATGATGCTCGTCACGGCCCTTGCCACCGCGCTGCTGAACCTGCTGATCGTCAGAACAGGCCTCTATGGCGCAAGCGGAATCGTGTTCATGCTCATCCTGCTCAGCTCCTTCACCAATATCCGCCAGGGGGAGATCCCCCTCACCTTCATCCTGATCGTCGTCCTTTACCTGGCGCGCGAGTTCGTGAATGCCCTCAACCCTGACACGATCTCCCAGCTTGCCCACATAGCCGGCGGGATCATCGGCGGGCTGTTCGGATTTCTCTTCTCGCGCCCTGATTCGAAACCGGCCCTTCCGGCATCAACGCCGGCCCCCAAGGAGTAGCGTATGCGTCCCATCACGGGTTTCCTGCTCGTTCTCATCCTCCTGGCGCCCCTGTCCGCCTCCGCGCAGGCGGAGGAGAAGGACGCGAGCGTCCCGATCTCCAGCCTCGTGCTGTTCACGAGCGGCGTGGGCTATTTCCAGCACGACGGCACCGTGGACGGAAACGCGCGCATGGAGCTCACCTTCTCTTCGGACCAGATCAACGACCTGTTGAAGAGCCTCGTGCTGCGCGATCTGGACGGGGGGGCTGTCTCAAGCGTCACCTATTCGTCGCGCGACCCCATCACCCGCACCCTCAAGAGCTTTTCAATCGACCTGACCTCCAATCCTACGCTGGCGGGACTGCTCACCCAGACGCGGGGGGAGTCTGTCGAGGTGAGCATGACGGGCGGGAACAGGCTGACCGGATCCATCGTCGGGGTGGAGACACGGCAGGTCCAATCAGGTCCCAAGGGTGATGTGACCGGAGAGTTCCTGACCCTGAACACCCAGACGGGCATCACGAGCCTCGCATTGAGCGATGTCCAGGGGATCAGGTTCCTGCGCAAGGAGGTGCAGGATGACCTGGCGCAGGCGCTCCAGGTCCTTTCCTCTTCCCACGGCATCGAGAAGAAGAAGGTCGTCCTCCATTTCACGGGAACGGGCAAGCGCCGTGTGCGCATCGGCTACATCCTGGAATCCCCCGTGTGGAAAACCAGCTACCGGCTGGTCCTTGCCGACAAGACCCCGCATCTCCTGCAGGGCTGGGCAATGGTGGAGAACACCTCCGACACGGACTGGAGGAGCGTTGCCCTCACCCTGGTGTCGGGCCGGCCCATCACATTCATCATGGATCTGTACCAGCCCCTCTACCTCCAGCGGCCGGTCGTGCAGCTCGAGCTCTTCCAGTCGCTGCGGCCGCGCACGAATGAAATGTCGATGGAGGAGAAGGAGTCGGCGGCCGACTCGGCAATGGCGGAGGAGGCCCTCATGCCGCAGGCGGCACCCGCTCCGTCAGCCAAATCTGCGGCCGCGCCGCGGGCGCTGGCAAGGAGCGGGTTCGCAGCAGGTCCAGGCGGCGGCGAGTTCTCCGTCTCCCAGGGCGTGACGGCTGCCGCGAGCGGGGCCCAGGTCGGCGAGCTCTTCCAGTACGCCATCGACAAGCCGGTCACGCTCCCCCGCCAGCAGTCCGCCATGCTCCCCATCCTGAATCAGCAGGTCTCGGGCGAGCGATACTCGCTGTACAACGAGTCCACCCACCCGAAGTATCCCCTGAATGCGGTGAAGCTGAAAAACGCGAGCAGCCTGCACCTCATGCAGGGCCCCATCACCGTGTTCGACGGAGGGACGTACGCGGGTGACGCCCAGATCACGGACCTGGCACCGGGGGCGGAGCAGCTCGTCACCTACGCGATGGACCTGGATACCGAGGTCGAGCCGCAGCAGGGCGCCTCCCCGGTCACGCTCGTATCCGTGAAGATCAGCAAGGGAGTCTTCTTCTACACGAACAGGCAGCAGAGGGAGCGGATCTACAGCATCAAGAGCCGGGGCACGAAGAGCCGGACGGTCCTGCTCGAGCACCCCTTCCAGCCGGACTGGACCCTGGCCGAACCCAAGGAGCCGGCGGAGCGCACCCGGGACGCGTACCGTTTCGCCGTCCCTGTTGCGGCGGGAAAGTCCGCGAAGCTCTCCGTCGTGGAGACCCGCACGGTTGCGCAGAGCGTGACCCTGTCCAGCCTCGGGAGCGACCAGGTGGCGTTCTACGTGGCGAGCAAGGTGGTGAGCCCGGCGGTCAAGACGGCGCTCCAGAAGGTCGTCGCTCTCCAGCAGAAGGTTTCCGACACGGTCTCCCAGCGCGCGCGGCTCGAAACGCGCGTGAACGAGATCGTCAACGACCAGTCCCGGATCGGGGCGAACATGGACAGGCTCTCCCAGAGCTCGGATCTGTACAAGACGTACGTCAAGACGCTCACCGACCAGGAAGGCGAGCTGGCGAAGCTGCGGGAGAACATCGCGCGGCTCCGTGACCAGGAGGCGTCCCAGAGAAAGGACCTGGACACCTTCATCCTGTCACTGGAAGTGAGCTGAAGCTCCCGTGGTGCTCAAGCTCATCGCGTGCGAGGTGTTCTATCGGGAGGTGTGCCTGTGCGTGGCCACGTCCCCCCACAGGGTCGACCTCGAGTTCACCGAAAAGAACGCCCACGAGCGCAGCGACTTCCTCCGCTCCCTGGTACAGGAGAAGATCGATGCGGCAGAAGGCGGCGGTGTGGCCTATGACGCCATACTCCTCGGTTTCGGGCTGTGCGGGAACGGCGTGCTCGGCACCGCGGCGAAAAAGACGCCGATCGTCCTGCCCCGCGCGCATGACTGCTGCACCATTTTCCTCGGCTCGCGCCGGGCGTTCAAGGAGCATTTCTCCGACAACCCCAGCCTCCCGTTCTCGTCGGTGGGCTACATGGAGCGGGGCGGCACGTGGATACACGATGCGAGCGCAATCCAGGTGCCCGGCCTGGACAAAAAGTACGATGAGTACGCTGCCCTGTACGGTGCGGAGAACGCGAAGTACATCATGGAGACGCTCACCGCCGCCCCCCAGAACAACCGGATCGTCTTCATCGACGTGCCCGAGCTCTCTCACCTCGGTTTTGCGGAGAAGGCACGAGCAGAGGCAAAGGCGAGCGGCCGTGAGTTCGTCCAGCTCCCCGGAGACATGCGCCTGATCCGCAAGCTGGTGAACGGAGACTGGGATGCGGAGGAATTCCTGGTGCTGAAGCCGGGACAGAAGGTCGGGGGCGTCTATGACTGGGACGAAATAGTGAGAGCCGAGGACACATAAGCGGGGAAATTTGGGGGGCAAAGGAGTCGAACCTCTGTACGGGCCTTTGCGGAGGATCGTAACCTGTTACGGTTTATGTGACCCCCCAACCCTCCCCCCCGGGGGATTTGGAACAACGCGTGAGCCTACCAGTCCCTTCCCTCCGGCTTCAAGGGGGAGGCATCTCCTTCCGATACTGGAAGGGGACGGAGAATGCAGCACGTGTCGGAAGCCGCACTACAATCGATCGACCAGCAGTCGCAGCGCGACACGGAGATCCTCCGACTCATTGGCGAGCTCAAGGAAGTATTCGAAAACCACTTCGACCGGACGTGGTTCTCCCTCATCATCGACGGCATGCCCATCGACTTCCACACGGTGCGGGACATCCGGGAGCTCGTGTCCCTGACCTCGTTGTACCCGGGTGAGGAAAGACAGCTTTTCCAGGGCGTCCAGGAGCTGGAAACATTCCACAAGACCGTGAAGCGCTTCCTCCTCCCCGTGCTGAGGGAGCGTCTCGGTATTTCATGGCTCTTTCCGCAGAAGCGCGTGCGCGACGCGCAGCAGTACATATTGAGGAAATTCGTCGCCTTCACCTTCCCCTACAACCTCGAGCGGCTGCGGCGGCTCACGCAGAAGCTGAAGACCTGCCTGCTCCTGTACTATCCGTTCCTCCAGTAAGATGGTAAATTCGTGCCGATGGGTGACACGGCTGCCCCTCGCCGGCGCGCGATGAATCCTGCAGCACCGCCCCCAATGGACTTCAAGAGCTCCCACGCCTTGTCCCGCCGCCTCGTGGACGGACTGGAATCTGTCATCCGGGGCAAGAGAGCGGTCCTGGAGCACCTCGTCACGGGGATCCTGGCCGGCGGGCACGTCCTGATCGAAGACGTGCCCGGTCTGGGCAAGACCACGCTGGCAAAGACCGTCGCGCGGCTGATCTCACGCTCCCGCAAGGGAAGCGCCGTGGTGTTCCGCCGCATCCAGTTCACCCCCGATCTCCTTCCCTACGACATCACCGGCGTGGATGTCTTCGATCCTGGCGCGCAAGACTTTCGTCTTCACGCCCGGTCCCGTGTTCGCCAACGTGCTCCTCGCCGACGAGATCAACCGCACCACGCCGAAGGTGCAGTCGGCCCTCCTGGAAGTGATGGCAGAGGGGCAGGTCACGGTGGGCAACACGACCTACCGGATGGATCCCTTCTTCTTCGTCATCGCCACGCAGAACCCGGTGGAGATGGAGGGCGTCTATCCGCTGCCGCTCGCGCAGATCGACCGTTTCCTCATGAAGCTGCGCATCGGCTACCCCGACCCGGAGGTCGAGGTGGGAATCGTGCGGGACGACCCCTCGGCGACCGTGATGCCCGGGGTGCGGCCCGTGTGCGGCAAGGAGGAGATCCTCGCGGCGCGCACGCGCGTGGACGGGATCTACTGCGATGAGAAGCTCATGCGGGCCGCGGTCGGCGTGTCCGCGGCCACCCGGGCGCACCGCGGGCATCGCGCTGGGCGCCTCCCCGCGGGGCAGCCTCATGCTCGTGCGCGCGGCGCGCGCGTTCGCCCTGGTGCACGGCAGGGAGTACGTCATCGACCAGGACCTCATCGACCTCGCGCCCCTGGTCATCGCCCATCGACTGCGGTTGAAGGACGCGCGCACGGACGCCGATGCGCTGGTGCGCGAGATCGTCATGTCCGAGCTCTCGCGCGTCTCCTACTAGCGCGGGAGCGCCATGACACCCGCGCGTTTCATCGCCGCCGCCGGCAGGCTGGCCAGGGCGGTCTTCCCCTTTACCATTCGCGGTCTGCTGATCTCGTGCTCTCCGCTCGTCCTCCTCGCCGCGGGGGTGATCCGGGCAGATCTGGCGGCGCTCTTCTGGGGATCGAGCTTCCTGCTCTTCAGCGCGTATGCTCTTGCCGCCGGCCACGTCTTCCGCTGTCTCTCCGCCGCCGGCAGGCCACCCGGCCCGAATTCCTGTCCCTCATCCTGCCCGCGGCCGGCGTCTTCCCGGATGAGAAGGCGGAGGCCGCTGATTTCCGCGCAGCTGCCGCGCTCGTTTCCTCCCGGAATCGGCGTCCGGATCCTCGCTTCCCCTCTCCTGGCACGAGCGGCGCATCGGATGCCATTGCGGCGCGTCTCGCGCCCGGCAGAAACGAGCGCAGCATTCCGTTCAGCGCAAGATGCCGCGGCGCCTACGCGAGCGCGGAGGCGCTCTTCGAAGTACGGGACATCCTCGGTTTCACCGCGCACCGGCTCTCCGTCCCCCTTCGTGAGACGCTGACGGTTTTCCCCTCCCTGTCTCCTCTCCCGCGAGACCGCCACGTTCATGGAGCAGGCCGACGAGTCGGCGGTCTATGCGCCCCGGCGCAGGCGCAGCGAGGAGCTCCTGGAGGCGCGCAAGTACTATCCCGGCGACGACGTGCGGAGACTCAACTGGAAGGTGTTCGCCCACCTCAACGAGCTCTTTCTCCGCATCGGCGAGGAGGTGCCGCCGCCGGAGTCCCGGATCCTCTTCGTCCTGGACTGCACGGCCAATCCGCTGGTGCCGCGCGCAGCCGCTGCCGACTACCTGGACAGGCTCGTGGAGTCGTGCGCCTCCCTTCTCGTCTCGCTCCTCGGCAGGAGGATCGACGTGATGCTCTCCCTGCCCGGTGTGCGCGACGTGCCGCTCCTATACGGAGGAATCCCGGCCCGCGGTCCTGGCCGCCTTCGCGGATGCGTGGTGGACGGATGCGCCGTGGAAGCCCGAGCTGCCCGGCAGACGCAGCCTCCACGTGGCCGTGTTCTCTTCACCCGGCTCCCCCGGGCTGGAGCGCATCCTGTCGCGGGTGAAAGGCCTGGGCTGGAGCATGAGCCTGTTCATCAAGGGTCTGGAGGCGGAGGTTCCCCGCCCGATCCGACGCCTGAAGGATCTGCTGTTCCTTCCCGAGCGGGCGGCCGCGGGCGCACCGCCGGCCGCAGGCAGGCGGGAGAGAGCGGCGTTCATGGACGCGCTTGCACGGGACCTGGCCGCGTACCGGGGCCCGGCATGGAAGGTGAGGCATGCGGCAGAGATCTGAACGGGTCAGGGAGCTCGCGCTCTTCCTCCTCCGGAACTTCATCCTCTATTTCCTCCTGGTCAACTCCTTCCTCCAGCTCCGCGACCAGCTCGACCTCGTGTTCCAGAGCGCGTCCTTCCTTCTGGCCGTGCTCGCGGGGCTCTGGATGGAGAAGGCGCGGCTGCGCGTCCTGCCCGCCCTGGCCCTCGCGGCGGTCCTCCCCGTCGTGCTGCGGGCCGTCTTCTTCCTCGTCTTCCGGATGCAGCGCGCCATTGCCTCGGGGCCCGCCACGGATTTCCTGTTCTTCTATTTCGACAAGGATTTTTTCCCGCCCTCGTGGCGTACGCCGTCGCCTGGCTGTTCAACTTCCTTGCCCTGCGCCGCAGGTCATTCGTCTTCGTCGAGACCGGGCTGAACGCGCTGCTGCTCGTCCTGGTGTTCTGGACCCAGGCAGGATATCGGCTGACCCTCTATGCCGCACCCTTCGATCTTTGCCTGGGCACTGGCGCTCTTCATCGTCGCGGAGTTCTTCGTCCTCCTCCTTGCGGGCGAGCGCAGCCGGGGAAGGGACCGTGTCGACGCCCGGTCCGTCCTGAGCTTCTCCTGGATACTCGTGCCGCTCCTGCTGGTCTTTCTCCTCTTCCTGCTGGGCAAGTACGGCGAAGGCGCGGTGAAGGCAGGCGGCGGGCTGATGAAGCCCACGCTGTTCCGGTTCGATTTCGCCCCCTACGTGCGGCTGGAAAGCGAGATCCGCACGTCGGACGAGGCGGTGCTCCTCTTCCGGACGGAGGGCAGGGCGGAACGGTTCCTGCTGCGGCGGTTCGTGCTTTCCGGCTACACGCCCAACCAGGGCTTCTTCATGGAACGCGGCAAAGGGATCGACGAGTATCCCGCCGTCGTGCCCGACGCGCCGGAAACATTTCCCGATCCCGGCTACCGCGATCGACAGAACGTGAGCCAGGAGTACTTCTTCCTCACGATCGATCCCTCGTCCCTCATCGCGCTGAACTATCCGGTGCGCGTGGCGCCCCTGAAGAACTGGAAGTCTTCGTCTTTCCTGCGGGTCTACCGGGTCGACTCCCGGGCCATGCGGTCCGCGGCAGGACCGCAGAAGGTGACGGCCCCGCCGTCGATGGCTCCGGACCTGCTGTCGTTCTACACAAGCGGGGGCAGCGACGAGGAGATCCACGCCCTCGCCCTCCAGGTGACTGCCGGGGAAGCTTCCTACTACGGGAAGGCTGCGGCGATCGAGGAGTACCTCAGGACGCACTACCTGTACTCTCTGAAGCCGGGCATCGCGGAGGACGGCAACCAGCTTCACCATTTCCTGTTCGTTTCGAAGAAGGGTTATTGCTCCTACTTCGCGTTCGCCATGGCCCTGATGTGCCGCAGCCTCGGCATCCCCGCGCGCGTGGCCGTCGGCTTCTACGTGGATCCCGCAGTCGGAGGTGCTGAACTTCTACGAGGTGCGCGCATTCCAGGCGCACGCGTGGGTGGAGGTGTACTTCGGCAATCTCGGCTGGGTGGAGTTCGATCCGACCTCCAGCACCCCGGCTCCGGGAGAAGACTTCGTCCCCGTTTCCCGCGCCGGACCGGGACAGGATGGCAAAGCTGATCGCGGAGATACTGCAGAACCAGACCGATCAGGTGGAGCAGGCGCCGCCCGCGCCGGGCTTCGTCGGGTCCGCCTCCCGATGGGGGACCCGGATCGCGCGGATCGCCCTCGTGATCGCGCGGCTCTGGTACATCACTCTGCCGGCCCTGTACGCGCTGTTCCTCTTCTCGGTGAAGCTTCTGCCCTGGCTTCCCGGCCTCCTGTCCCGCAATCCGCGGAACCGGGTGAAGGCAGGGTATCGCGTTGTGCCTGGTCATGCTGGCCGGCGTCGGGCATGATACGCCGCGCCTCCGAGTCGCCCCTCGAGCACGCTGCCCGGATCGACCGTGACCGGGGCATCACCCTTGCCCCGCTGGTCGATATGTTTCTCAAGGCGTCATTCGGCGACACATTCGACAAGGATGACCAGGCCTCCGCGCGCGCGGCGCGTGAAGGATTCGTCGCCTGCTATCGCGCGAAGATCGCCTGGCCGCGGCGGCTCCTGGGGATCGTGAACCCGCTGGGCGACGCTGGCAAGGAGACCCTGAATGCGCGCTCGCGAGCTTGCGAGATTCTTCCCCTGCCATGCGCTGTTCCTCGCGGCCTTCCTCCTCCTTCCGCTGCTGCCCCTCGCTGCCCAGGCAGCACCGGGCGAAACCCTGGACAGTCTCTCATCAAAGGCAAAGGAAGCGATCATCGCAGAACTCCTACGAGACGGCGGTGAAAATCCTTGCACGGGCCAAGCAGCTCTACCCGTCCTCGCCGCGTGCGAACCTTGCGCTGGGAGACCTCTACTATGACAAGGAGCTGTACACCCTTGCGCTGGGTGAATACCGGGAGGCCGAGACGAAGGGGGCGGATGATTTCAGCACCCTGACCCAGATCTCGCGCTGCTACGGAAAGCTCAACCAGGAAAAGAAGCTCGATCGACTACCTGACCCGGATCCTGCACGCGATACCCGGACAGCTCCGACACGGTGGACGACCTGGGCTGGATGTATTTCAAGACCCACCAGCTGGAAAAGGGAGAGCAGGTTCTCCTGAAGGGAATCGCGCGGCTGGGCATGCAGCGGGGGATGGCGATGACGCTGGGCACCGTCTATTCCGGGCATGAACCGCTACGACAGGTCCCGCGAGTACTACCTGAATTCCGTGAACGAGGCGCTGCGGGTCGGGGACCGCGAGTTCGCCGCCATCGCCTACTACAATCTTTCGCTGCTGGAGCACAACTTCTTCCATTACAACTCGGCCCTCCGGTTCACCGACGAGTCGATTGCCACGGAGGACAGGCCCTCGGGACACCTCGCGCGCGGGGAGCTTTTCCAGGCGCGGATGGAATTCGACTCCGCCGAGCAGGAGTACCAGGACGCCTACGCAAAGGACACCACGCCCCTGTCCAAGGTGAATCTCGCCATCCTCTTCCAGAAGTTCGGCCGCCTGGATCTCGCCCGGCGCTACGCGGAGGAGGTGCTGGCGTCCAGGGACCTCGCCTGGCTCGTGTACTACGGCACCGACATCACGCGGCATTTCAAGGACATGCACGAGCTGCTGGCGAGCATCTACCGAGGCCTCGCGCGACGCGAGGCTGGACCGCCCGACAACCGGGTATCCTGGACCGCATCTGCCGCCCTCTTCTCGGCGGGCCGCAGCCAGATCCTCTCGTGGTATCACGCACAGCGGTTCCGCCTTTCCTCCCTCCAGGTGGGCAAGGAGTACCTCAACCAGGGATCGCTGGAGGATGCCTGGTGGGAGTTCTACAAGGGCAACGAATCCTACCCCGAGGTTGCATTGAAGTACCTGGCGGCATGGCCCGGGCGCTGGAAACTGCGCGCACGCCGCACGCCGAGGTCTTCTACATGCTGGAGGAAGGAAAGGTGCGCCATTCCGCCGCCCTCCTCCAGCAGGCCCTGGCGGGATTCGATCCGTTCTGGGAGAAGGAGCCTGCCGCCGATGCGCTCGCTTGCGCTGATTCCGCTGCTGAAGGGGGCGGCCGCCGCGATGCCGCGCCGCGAGGCGATTACCCGGCTCTTCGCAATCAATCCCGGCGCGCTGCCCCAGGCGGGCATCGGCCTGCCGCTGGCTGTCGATTTCCGAGGGAGCGGGTGGAGCGCGACGGGAGAAGGCCCTTGTGTTCCGATATCCTGAGAAGGGCGGGCTCCGAGTGCGCGGAAGGGCCCGGGGCAGGGTTTCGCCATACCTTGCGGCTGACCCGGGGCAGCGACGGCGCCGTCCGCTGGTCAGTGTGGGAAACCAGCTCGGGGACCGTCGTCAGGGAGGGAAATCCTCCCCTCACGGGACGTACGAAGCAGCGATGCGCGCTGCTGATACAGTCCGTCCTTGCAGAGCTGTATTCCGTTCATTAGACTATGAGACTGAGGTGAAGGAGACGCGGTGTCCAAGCTGGTTTTGACAGTGTCCGACGGACATCCCGGAGCTGCCCGCTGCGGTCCGCAAGGAAAAAGGGCTGTCGGTCAAGCGGATCGAAAACTTCTCCGCCTCCCCGCTCGAACGGCAGCGATCTGGTCGCCTGGTTCCTCGATTCCGATTTCATAGACACGAACAGCGAGGCGATCCGCGCGGCAGGTCTCGCCCCGGTTCGCTCCTCCTCTGGAACCCAAAGGGCGACGCGCCTCCGCTCGGACTCGCTTCCCGACGAAACTCGTTTTCGACGAGGTGTTCTCATTCAAGAGTCCCGCCTATTTCCAGCGCACGCTGCGCAACCTCTTCCGCAGGCTGCACCTGGAGCGGGAGCTCGCGCGCAAGGATGAGCTGCTGCGCGCCAAGGAGTCGGAAAACTCGGAGCTGCTCCAGGTCGGGATCGCGCTCTCCGCGGAGCGGGACAACGACAAGCTCCTCGACTACATCCTGCAGCAGGTGCGCCATATCGCGCGCGCGGACGCGGGAACGCTCTACCTGCTGGAGCGGGAGGAGGCCAACGGCGAGCAGAAGCTGCGGTTCAAGATCACGCAGAACGACTCCAACCCGAGGGACTACTCCGAGTTCGTGATGCCCCTGTCCAAGAAGACCGTCTCCGGCTACGTGGCCATCCACGGGCACCGTGCTCAACATCGAGGACGCCTACAAGATCCCGGCCGACAGGGAGTACGGGTTCAACATCAGCTACGACAAGTCCACCGGGTACCGCTCGAAGAGCATGCTCACCGTGCCGATGCAGGACCACAAGGGTGAGATCCTCGGCGTGATCCAGCTCATCAACCGCAAGAGCGGACATGCTCGGCGCAGATCAGAACGCCCGAGGACGCGGAGAGATTCGTCGTGCCCTTCAGCCAGGACATCGAGCCGATGGTGCTCTCCCTCGCCTCACAGGCGGCGGTGTCTCTGGAGAACAACCTGCTCTACCAGGAGATCGAGACGCTCTTCGAGGGCTTCGTGAAGGCCTCCGTGCAGGCCATCGAGTCGCGGGATCCCACCACCTCGGGTCATTCCAACAGGGTGGCGGTCTACACGGTGAGCCTCGCGAAGGCGGTGGACAAGACGACCAGCGGGTCCTACCGCGGGGTCAGCTTCACCCCTGAGCACCTGAAGGAGATCCGCTACGCGAGCCTCCTGCACGATTTCGGCAAGGTCGGCGTGCGCGAGCACGTCCTCGTGAAGGCGAAGAAGCTCTATCCGGACCAGCTGAAGCTGGTGAAGACTGCGCTTCGACTACATGCAGAAGGCGATGCTGTACGGCCTCATGAAGGAGCGGTTCGACTCCCTCCTCGAGCAGGGGCAGGACGGGTACCTCCGCTGAAGGAGGAGCATCGACCGAAGAGAAGCCGAGTATCTGGCCGAGATCGAACGCTACCTGCAGGACAGTCATCGACGGCGAACGAGCCCGACGGTGCTCGCCGCGGAGCCGTCACGGATCCTCGACGAGATCCACGGCAAGACCTTCGAGGAAGAAGGGAGGGATGCATCCCCTTCCTCACCGACGATGAGTACATCAAGCTGAAGCATCCCGAAGGGCAGCCTCGACGAGGAGGAGCGCAAGGAGATCGAGAGCCACGTCACGCATACCTTCCGGTTCCTGAGCACGATCCCCTGGACCAAGGAGATGCGGAACATTCCCGACATCGCCTACGGCCACCACGAGAAGCTGAACGGCAACGGCTATCCCCGCGGAATACACGGCGACGGAGATCCCGATCCAGACGCGCATGATGACGGTGTCCGACATCTACGATGCGCTCACGGCGAGCGACCGCCCCTACAAGCCGGCGGTGTCCGCGCAGAAGGCCCTGGACATCCTCAACGACGAGGTCAAGGAAAAGAAGCTCGACCCCGACCTCGTGAAGATCTTCATCGAAGCGAAGATCTGGGAGAAAAGGGCCGAGCTGCTGGCCGCGCACTGAAGAACGTTCAGTCCCCTGTCCGCAGCTTCACGATCTCGTCCTGCTCGGAGAAGGCAAGCGGCCGCGCGCATGCCTTCCTGCTCCAGCCACATCCCGGTCCTGGCACCAGCGATCTGTCCCGATAACGGACGCGGGGATGCCGCGGGCTCTTCGAGCACCGCGCACGCGCGCTCGGCCACCGGACGCGCCGCGGTGAACAGAAAGACGCCGGAGCTGAGCAGGCCGAGCGGGTCCATGCCGAACAGGGCGCACAGCAGCCGTGTCTCCTCCCGGATGGGCAGCGATTCACGGGCGATGATCGCGCCCGCGCCGCTCCGGCGGCAGATCTCCTGGATGCCCATGGCCACGCCGCCTTCGGTCGGGTCGTGACCGCTGGTGAGGGCAAGCCCCTCCAGCGCCCTGCCCTCCTCCACGATCGAGATCCCCGGGTCGTCCAGCCAGCCGAGCACCGTCGTCGAAACGCTCCGTCCCCGAGGACCTTGCGGCACTCGCCCGGCTTCTCCCGCGCGATGGTCGTCGTCCCCTCCAGCCCGACCCACTTCGTCATGCAGAGGCAGTCCCCGGGCTTCGCGCCGCCGGTGGAAGCGGCTCGCGCGAGAGGAACCCGACCGCCTGCCCGCAGACCACGGTGCGGCTGACCACGGGGGTGACCTCCGTGTGACCGCCCACCCACAGGATGCCCGCCCTGCCGCAGGCGTCCGCGATGTCGGAGAAGATCTTCTCCAGCGTCGTCCTCGGTGGCCCCGGGCGCCAGCAGGATCGTGGTGGTGAGGTAGACGGGCTGTCCCGCCCATGGCCACGATGTCGTTGGCGTTCACGGCCACGACGTAGGCGCCGATCCTCTCCTCGGTGAACGTGATGGGATCCGCGGTGATGACGATGGTCTCGCGCGCCCGGCGCCACGGCGGCATCCTCCCCTGCCAGCGCGCCCACGGCGAGCAGCGGCGAGCGCGAGGTGTGACGCAGGAGACGCTCCAGGAGCTCCGTGGGGAGCTTGCCCTCGGCCAGAGGCGGCTTCATACTCACGGAGAATCGGGGTTTTGCCGCCGGTTCGTCAAGAACTCACTTGATCAGAGGCGCGTAGTCGCCTTACAATAGCGCCCATGGCAAAAACGCGGGTCCAGGACTACGTGGAGAAGTATTGCCGATCAGCCGATCCGCTTCACCCCCTACGCGCTGAAGAAGACCGGGCTCGTGCAGTCCCAGGTCTTCCTCAAGATCGAGGACTATCTCCTGATCTGCGCCCCGTTCCAGCTCTCGATGCAGCGCGGGATCTTCCTCGTCGTGCTCAGCGCCCAGGAGATCACCTTCTTCCAGCAGTTCCAGAAGAAGCTCTGCTCCATCAACCTGACGTTCCAGAAGACGGGCAACAAGAAGCCGCTCATCCTTCCTCCTGCGCGGCACCCTCGAGCGGATCGGCCCGGTCAAGGGCAAGCAGAACGTCTGCATGATGGACGCCTCCATCAAGGCGTGCCCGAATGACCTGGTGGAGATCATCGGGGACTACATCACCGCCTTCGAAGGCCTGAAGAAGCCAGTACGAGAACTTCAGCGGCAAGGCCATCCCGATGGACGAGCACGTCCGCCAAGCTCATGCGGTTCAACAACTACGTGGAGCTCGTGCTCGGCACGACGCAAGGCGCGCGCCACCCTCGCGACCCTCTCGGTGAACACCCTTTCCGTCAGGCTGGCCGCCGCTCCTCCCGGCCTGGCGGAGGGCGCAGCACTGCTCGGTGCGGCTGTACTTCCAGGTCTACCAGTTCACGACAAGCGGCACGGTAGCCGCCATGGAGCGCGGCGAGGGCGACGCAGGTCATCGTCACGATCTCCATCGAGTTCACTCCGGAGCTCATTGAAATCGTGGATGATTACTTCTTCCGACAGAGCATCCAGGGAAAAGCCCGGGTCGCCCCGACGGGGACCTGAGGACCCGGTCGAAGAGCTCGCTCGAAGCCGGTTCGGCGTCACGTACCTCTACCCGATCCAGCGTTTCGTCATGTCCAACGTCCTGGAGGGCAGGCCGCAGATCGTCGTCCTGCCCACCGGGGCGGGGAAGTCCCTCTGCTTCCAGCTCCCCGCGCTGCTCCTGGACGGGCCGACGCTCGTCCTGATGCCTCTCCTTTCTCTCCTCTCCGACCAGATGCGCAGGATGCGGGAGGCGGATATCCCCGCGGGGTCGCTCCGCGGCGGACTGTCCCTGGCCGACAAGGAGCGTCTCTTCCGCGCCGTGCGCGCGGGAGAGATCCGGCTCGTCCTGGCCACACCCGAGGCCTGCCTGGCCGAGCCCAACCGTTCCGCGCTCCGCTCCTGCCGGTTCGCCCACATGGTCGTGGACGAGGCGCACTGCGTGTCGGAGTGGGGCGAGAGCTTCCGCCCCGCGTACCGCGAGGTCGGCACCCTTGCCCGGCAGCCTCGGCGTGAAGATGGTCAGCGCGTTCACCGCCACCGCCTCACGGGCCGTGGTCGAGCGGATCAAGACCCTCCTGTTCGATGATGCCGAGGTGAGGCTCGTCGCGGGGAGCGCGGACCGGCCCGGGATCCACTACGCGGTCCAGCCGGTGCTCTCGCGCAGTCACGCCCTCGTGCAGGTGGCCCGTGAGGCGGAACGGCCCCTGCTCGTGTTCTGCCGCACCCGCAACGGCACGGAGGTGGCTGCCCGGTCCATGCGGCGCGGATCTCCCGACCTCCCGGTTGCCTTCTACCACGCGGGCTGACCCGGGAGGAGCGGACCCGGCTGGAGAAGTGGTTCCTCGATTCCCGTGACGGGGCGCTCGTTGCCACCTGCGCATATGGGCTGGGAGTGGACAAGCCGGATATCCGCACCGTCGTCCATGCCGACATACCCTCGTCCGTGGAATCCTACCTGCAGGAATCGGGGCGCGCCGGCAGGGACGGCAAGCCCTCCCGTGCGATCCTCCTTCTCTCCCACGATGAGGAATTGTTCCGCTCGCGGCTGGCGGATTCCGTTGCCCGGCAGCGGTACGAGCGCCTGCTTGCCTACGCGCGGGAGACGGGGAATTGCAGACGGAGCCACCTCCTTGCTCTCATCGGGCAGGATGCCGTTCCCTGCGCGGGCTGCGACGTCTGCGAGAGCAGGGTTGTCACGACCCCCGCCGGCGAGCCGGAGATCATGTGGTTTGCGCGCAGGCACCGGCGCCGATTCTCCGTCGGCCAGGCAGCGGAAATCCTCTGCGGCGCGCCAGGTCCCCGCGCGGCGCGCGGCTTTCACGACTGCGTGCCCGGATACGCGAGCCTGGGCTCGTGGGAAAAGGAAGAAGTGGAGGCTGCAATCCGCACCCTCGTCGAAGCAGGAAACCTCCGCCTGCCGAAACGCGGCCTGTGGAAAGGGCGGCTCACCGTGACTCGGCGGCAAGCCGCATCTCTTCCTCGAGCGCAGCAGCCAGATCAGCCCCGGTCCTGATAGGGGGGCGCACGGGCATCTCGAGCTCCATGATACGCTGCAGCTCGTAGATCGGCACTATCGCGGCGATTTTACGCTCACGCCTGGTGATAATGATTCTCTCCCTGCCGAACGCAACTCTATTGAGCAACACGGAAAACTGGTTTCGCGCTGTTACCGACGTGACGCTTTCCACCGGCACATGAACCTCCAATCTGCACCACCTGCGAAGCACAAACGCGCTCAAACGTACGCTTGAGCAACTCAGATTCGGCCATGCATAAACTACAAACATGCTCAAACGTACATTTGGGCGTGTTTTTCATTGCTGGCTGCCCCGGACAGATGGATGTCGGCCAATGCATAGAGCACAAGCGCATGTTCTTCATACGGCCGGATATTCGCACCGCTTGCAGTTGCACGTCTTGCTCATGCGTGCTACACTGCCGGTAATTCCCGTCTGAAGAAAAATCGACCCCGATACCGCGCCACAAGTGCCGAAGGAGACCACATGGAACAGGCGTTTCAAGCCCTTCTGGGGGAGTGGAAGGGCGTCAAAGGGAACGTCATCCCGCTTTTGCAGAAGACCCAGGATATCTTCGGGTATCTGCCGCAAGATGCCATGCGCGAGATTGCGCGCGTGACGGGAAAGACAGTCTCCGAGATCTTCGGCGTCGCGACTTTCTATGCCCAGTTCCGCTTCACTCCCATGGGAAAGCACGTGATGAAGGTCTGTCACGGCACCGCCTGCCACGTGCAGGGCGCCGATTCACTGGACACCGTAGTGGAGCAGCGTCTCGGGGTTGCACCGGGCAACAACACCGCGGACGGCGAGTTCACCGTGGAGCGCGTCGCCTGCCTGGGATGCTGTTCGCTCGCGCCGGTCGTCATGATCGACGGTGAGGTCTACGGAAGGCTCACCGGCGACAAGCTCGGCAAGATCATCAAGACGGTCGGGAGGTGCCGGATGAGCGCGCGCGCAGAAGTCGCGGTCGGCATGAGCTCCTGCGGCATCGCCGCGGGCGCCCGGGTCGTCTTCGAATCTCTTCAGAAGGACGTCGCTGCCCGCGGCCTTCCCTTCTCCGTTGTGGCCACGGGCTGCATCGGCGCCTGCCACGCGGAGCCGCTTGTCGAGATCCGGCAGGCCGGACGGCAGGAGCTTTCTCTACGGGAACGTGGACGAGGCACGGGCGCGGCGCCATCGTGGAGGGCCATCTCGTCGGCGGAACACCTGTCGACGAGCTGCTCGTTCCCGCCTGACTACCCCTACCTGGCCCGGCAGCGACGGATCGTGCTTGCCAACTGCGGCGTCATCGATCCCGAGTCCATCGAGCAGTACATCGCGCGCGACGGCTATGCCGCGCTGAGAAAGGTGCTCGCCGGCATGACACCCGAAGCAGTGATCGAGGAGGTGAAGGCTTCCGGCCTGCGCGGCCGGGGCGGTGCGGGCTTCTCCACGGGCATGAAATGGACGTTTGCCCGGGAGGCCAGATCGGCGACCGGAAAGAAGTACGTGATCTGCAACGCCGACGAGGGCGACCCCGGCGCGTTCATGGACCGGTCGGTCCTCGAGGGCGACCCGCACGCGGTGCTGGAAGGCATGCTCATCTGCGCGTACGCGGTCGGCGCCGACGAGGGATACATGTACGTCCGCGCCGAGTACCCGCTCGCCATCAAGAGACTCCAGATCGCCCTGAAGCAGATGGAGGAGCGGAACCTCCTGGGGGACAGCATCCTCGGCACCACCTTCTCCTTCCGGCTGCACATCAAGGAAGGCGCCGGCGCCTTCGTCTGCGGCGAGGAGACGGCCCTGATGGGCTCGATCGAGGGAAAGCGCGGCATGCCGCGGCTCCGGCCTCCCTTTCCGGCGGTGCGCGGGCTGTGGGACTCCCCCACGAACATCAACAACGTGGAGACCTACGCCAACATCGCTCCCATCATCCGCATGGGCGGCGCCGGCTACGCCGCAATCGGCACGGAAAAGAGCAAGGGCACAAAGGTCTTCGCCCTCGCCGGCAAGATCAAGCGCGGCGGCATGATCGAGGTGCCGATGGGCATCAGCCTGCGCGAGATCATCTTCGACATCGGCGGCGGGATCCAGGGAGACGGGAAGTTCAAGGCCGTGCAGATGGGCGGACCCTCCGGCGGCTGCGTGCCGGAGAGCCTTGCCGACGTGCTCATCGACTACGATTCCCTGACCGCATCCGGGGCCATCATGGGCTCGGGCGGCATGGTGGTCATGGACGAATCGACCTGCATGGTGGACGTGGCCCGCTACTTCCTCAACTTCATCCAGAGCGAGTCCTGCGGCAAGTGCACATTCTGCCGCATCGGCACCAAGCGGATGCTGGAGATCCTCACGCGGATCACCGAGGGCAAGGGCGTGGAGGAGGATGTCGCGGAGCTGGAAGACCTGGCGGCAAAGGTGAAGGTCTCTTCCCTCTGCGGCCTGGGCCAGACTGCGCCCAACCCCGTGCTCACGACCCTGCGCTACTTCCGCGTCGGAGTACGATGATCACATCAGGAACAAGCGCTGCACAGCGAAGAAGTGCAAGGCGCTGATCCGGTTCGGCGTGATCACCGATGCCTGCACGGGATGCATGCTGTGCGCGAAGGTCTGTCCGACAAAGGCGGCCCGGGGCGAGCGGAAAAAGGTGCACACGATCGACCAGGACACCTGCATACGCTGCGGCTTGTGCTTCGAGGCCTGCAGGTTCGACGCTATCGGGATCACGTCAGGTAAGGAATGACAATGGCGCCTCAGAAAATCGAGATCACCCTGGACGGAAAGAAGATCCTGGTCGAGCCGGGCCTGTCCATCCTGGAAGTGGCGGAGAGCCAGGGAATACGGATCCCCACCCTTTGCCATGACCGGCGCCTCGAGCCCTACGCATCCTGCTGGGTCTGCCTCGTGAAGGTGGAGCGGGCAAAGGGTTTCGTGCCGAGCTGCGGCACAAAGGTCGCGCCGGGCATGGTCATCACGACCACCGCGCCTGACGTTACGGCAGCCCGGCGCATGGCCCTGGACCTGCTGCTCTCCAATCATTACGGGGACTGCAAGGCTCCCTGCACCCTGACCTGCCCCTCCAACATCGACATCCAGGGCTACCTCGGCCTGGTGGCGAACGGGAAGACCACCGAGGCGGTGGAGCTCATCCGGCGGGACAATCCGATGCCGGCCGTCATCGGGCGGATCTGCCCGCGGCCCTGCGAGCAGGAGTGCCGAAGGCGCCTGGTGGAGGAGCCGATCAACATCAACGGCATCAAGAGGTTCGTCGCCGACCTCGAGGCTGCCTCGGGAGGCATGCCCCCGCGGCCCCTGCCCGCGCGCAGCGGAAAGAAGGCGGCGGTTGTCGGCGCGGGCCCGGCGGGTCTTTCCGCGGCGTGGTACCTCTCCGAGAAAGGCGTGGATGTCACACTCTACGAGGCCATGGAAAAGGCGGGGGGAATGCTCCGCTACGGCATACCGGACTACCGGCTCCCGCCCGATGTGCTGGACAGGGCCATCGCGGAAATGACGAGCATGGGCGCGACGCTGCGCACCGGCGTGCGGCTCGGCAGGGACATGACCCTGGAGAAGCTGCGCGCGGAAAACGACGCCGTTGTGCTGGCCATCGGGGCGTGGAAGGGCCGCACTCTCCGCATCCCGGGCGAGGATCACCCGGCAGTGCTCTCCGGGCATCGACTTCCTGCGGGACGTGAACGCCGGCACGCCGGTGACGCGTGGGGAAGATCGTTGCGGTGATCGGCGGCGGCAACACGGCCCTTGATGCCGCGCGCTGCTCGCTGCGGCGCGGGGCGGCGAAGGTCACGATGTACTACCGCCGCACGCGGGAAGAGATGCCTGCCTCAGATGCGGAGATCGAAGAGACGCTCGAGGAAGGCATCGATATCCAGTACCTCGTCGCGCCCGTCTCGATCCAGACAGAAGGAGAAAGCCTGAAGACCCTCACCCTCCTCCGCATGGAGCTGGGCGAGCCGGACGCATCCGGCCGCAGGCGGCCCGTCCCCGTCGACGGCTCGGAGTTCACGGTCCCCGTGGACACCATCATCTCGGCGGTCGGGCAGTACTCCGACACGAAGCTGCTCGCAGGCGTCCCCGGCCTGGTCGACGAAAAGGGCAATCTGAACGCGGACCTGGCAACGGGCGGCACGGAGGTCCCCGGGGTATTCGCTGCCGGAGACCTGCTCACCGGCACCGACATCGCCATCCGCGCGATTGCCGGCGGCAAGCACGCGGCGCGCGCGGCGCTGGCGTACATGGACGGTCGGTCTTATCAGCGGCCGAAGGAGTTCCTCAGCAAGAAGGCCGACTTCAAGGCGCCCACTGCGGCGGACTACAAGGAGACGCCGCGCGCGCCGCGCGCCCGGGCGGCGGTCCTGGCGCCCGCGCCCCGGGCCAGGACCTTTGCCGAGATCGAGTCGACCCTGCCTGCCGCGCAGGCGGCGCAGGAAGCAGCCCGGTGCCTGGAGTGCGGGTGCCAGGACGTCAAGGACTGCGCCCTGAAGCTGCACGCAACCGAGTACGATGCCATGGCCAGGCGGTTCCTCGGCGAGGTGGCGGTCCACCCTGTGGACGACACGCACCCCTTCATCAGCCGGGACCCCTCAAAGTGCATCCTCTGCGGCCGGTGCATCAGGATCTGCCTCGAGGTGCAGGGCATCGGGGTGTTCGGCTACATGTACCGGGGATTCTCCTCGGTGGTGGCCCCCTCGTTCGGTATTCCATTCGGCGAGGACGCAACCTGCATCTCCTGCGGCCAGTGCGTCTCCGCCTGCCCGGTGGGCGCGCTCACCGAGAAGCTTCCGGCACGGAAGAACGTGCCCCTGCCGGAGAAGACCGTGGAAGGCACCTGTGCGCGCTGCTCGGTGGGGTGCGGCATCGACTACCACTGGCACGGGAGTCTCTTCACACGGGTGACCGAGCGCTATGACGTTCCGAACAATGGCAAGCTCTGCAAGAAGGGAAAGTTCGGCCACGAGTTCCTGAACGATCCGATGCCCGCGGCCATAGACCTCGCGAAGGCGCGCGCGCAGGCCGCGGGACTCCTGAAAAAGGCGAAAAGCCCGGTGATGAGGATCTCCCCCTACCTCTGCGGAGAAGCGATCGACGCGTTCGTCGATGCGGCGGGCCGCAAAGGGATCCCGGTGCGTGCCGCGGGCCTCGAGCGGCTGGACCCGCGATGGGCGGAGCTCGCCGCGCGTGCGCCCACCGGCCACGCCGGCGATGAGAAGAAGCTGATCCTCCTCATCGGAGACATCGCCGGGTCGAACAACGTCGCCTTCACGGAGGCGTACCGCAAGCGCCGCGAGGGCAGCGCGGAGCTCTGGATCGCCGGCCATGACGACGAGACTGCGCGGCGCGCCGCGGCGCGCGTGATTCCCGACGTGCAGGCCGCGCTTGCGGAAGCTGTTGCGTCAGGCGGCCCGGTGGAAGTCTGGGTGAATCCCGAAGAATCGGGGAACGGCGCCCTCGAGGGCCTGCTCGCGGTGCAGGACAGGGTGCAGGTCCAGCTCCTGTGGAACTCGAGGAACGCGGGCTATCTCTTCCTGCGCCAGAGCAAGACGGCACAGACAGCCGATCTCCTGCTCGACGTGGGTGTCGAAGAGTCGGCAAACGGGACGAAACGGATCGCATGGGGGAAAAAGCCCGGCGTCCAGGACCTCTTCATCCCTGTTCCGCGGGAGTGGTGGATCCAGGGCCGCTCGCATCCGACGTCAATGCCGGCTGTGCAGTCCGGAAGCATCGAGAGCGACGTGTTGAGGGCTGTCCTGCTGCTCGATTGAGGGAAACCAGTCCCTGATCGTTTCGATCATGGACTGCAGCCATGCTTTTCTGGCAGAAGCGTCGGTCCTGCGCATGTCCCTCATCACGTGACATTCCGCCTTCATGCCGCACCTGCCCAGGATGACGTCGGTCCAGAGGGTCTCAAGGGTCCGGGGCACTGCGCCACCGTACTCGGTGGATTTGTCGCGGTCACGCGCGTCCGAGGTGCAGAAAACAAGGCCCTTCTTGCCTTTCAGGAGCGGCGTCCAGTCCTTCTCTTCCGCATCCCCGTCCAGGTCATACGCAACGCCCTGCCTGAAAACCCTGTCCAGCCATCCCTTGAGAACAGCCGGCGGTTGTCCCCACCAGTCAGGATGGAAGATGAGAAGACCGTCGCACGCGGCCAACTCCCGGCAGTGCACCTGCACGAGAGTGTCGAGGCTGAAACTCCGTGCAAGCTCCGGCGCACCGAGCACGGGATCGAAGCCCTCTTTGTAGAGATCATGCATGATCACTTCGTGGCCGAGTGACCGCAACGACTCCTCAGCGGCTGCGGCGAGCGCAAGGTTGAAGCTTCCGGGACGCGGATGGCAGAGCACCTGCATAATCTTCATTGGTTTAAACTTGACTAATTTAGTCAGGTTTGTCAATTTATAAGTAAAGGAAGGATGAAGTGGTTTCCCGAGAAGAAATCCTGGACGTGCTCAGGAACGTCGAAGACCCCGAGCTGGCAATCAGCATCGTCGAGCTCGGGCTCGTCTACAGGGTCGAAGGCCGCGAAAACTCGATCGAAGTGGATTTCACGCTGACGTATCCCGGCTGCCCGGCAGGGGACATGATTCAACGGGACATCATCGAAACGCTGCACGACGCATTCGGAATCGTCGACGTGAAAGCCACCATCGTGTGGACCCCGATGTGGGGACCCGAGCGGATGAGCGAGGAAGCGCGCGTCGGGCTCGGCTACCCCATCTGACAAGAGGAAGAAACATGGCACACCATCTCCAAGTAAGAGACCTCCAGGCCGGGATCAGCCGGTAAGCCGATCCTTGCGGGCCTGGACCTGGACATTCACGCGGGAGAGATCCACGCGCTCATGGGACCCAACGGGTCCGGCAAGAGCACCCTTGCGAACGTGCTCATGGGCCACCCGTCCTACGCCGTGACCGGCGGCAGCGTGCTCCTGGACGGCGAGGACTACCTGGCCCTCAAGCCGAGCGAACGGGCGCTGCGCGGGGTCTTCCTCGCTTTCCAGTACCCGGTGGAGATCGGCGGGGTGACCGTGGGCAAGTTCCTCAAGCGTGCCATCGAGCTGCGCGGGAACGGGAACGGCATGAACGTCACCGCGTATATCAAGGAGCTGCGGGAGGCCATGAACTTCATGGAGATGGACCAGGTCTTCATCAACCGCTACCTCAACCAGGGCTTCTCCGGCGGAGAGAAGAAACGCATGGAAGTGCTGCAGATGCTGATGCTGAAGCCGTCCCTGGCGATCCTGGATGAAACGGACTCCGGCCTGGACATCGACGCGCTGAAGGTCGTGGCGCGCGGCGTGAACAAGATGCGCGGTCCCAATTTCAGCGCGCTGATCATCACGCACTACCAGCGCATCCTCACGCAGATCGTTCCCGACTACGTCCACATCATGTACAAGGGCAGGATCGTGACCTCGGGCGGGAAAGACCTGGTGGAGACCCTCGAGAGCAGGGGATACGACTGGATCAAGGAACAGTACGGGATCGAGGAGGAAGCAAGTGAGCGAGCAGTCTCAAGCCGTTGAAATAGGCGAGTACCAGCACGGGTATCATTTTCCCGACGAGTCGGTCTTCAAGACCCGCAAGGGCCTGAACGAGGATATCGTCAACGCCATCTCTCACCGCAAAGGGGAGCCCGAGTGGATGCGCCAGTTCCGACTGCGCTCTCTGGCCGCATTTCGCAAGAAGTCCATGCCCAACTGGGGCGCGGACCTCTCCGACATCGATTTCGATTCCCTCTATTATTACGCGGCACCGCAGGAGCAGCAGTCCCGGCGCTGGGAGGACGTGCCGGCCAATATCAAGGAGACCTTCGAGCGCATCGGGATCCCCGAGGCGGAGAGGAAGTTCCTTGCCGGCGTGGGGGCGCAGTACGACTCTGAGATGGTCTATCACAGCATCAAGGAAGACCTGAGCCGCCAGGGTGTGATCTTCACAGACCCCGAGACAGCGGTGCGCGAGCACCCTGACCTGGTGAAGCAGTACTTCGGCACGGTGATCCCCTACCTGGACAACAAGTTTGCCGCGCTGAACAGCGCGGTATGGTCGGGCGGGAGCTTCGTGTACGTGCCAAAGGGCGTGAAGGTCGATGTGCCGCTGCAGGCCTACTTCCGCATCAACGCAAGGAGCTTCGGGCAGTTCGAGCGTACCCTCATCATCGCGGACGAGGGGAGCTTCGTACACTACATCGAGGGCTGCACCGCACCGATTTATGCAACCGAGTCCCTGCACAGCGCCGTGGTGGAGATAATCGCCCTGCCGGGCTCCCGGGTGCGCTACACGACGATCCAGAACTGGTCCAGCGACGTGTACAACCTGGTCACCAAGCGCGCCGTGGCGCACAAGGACGCCATCGTCGAATGGGTGGACGGCAATCTCGGATCCAAGCGCACCATGAAGTACCCCTCGATCTACCTGGTGGGGGAAGGGGCTCACGGCGAGGTCCTGTCCATCGCTTTCGCGGGAAAGGGCCAGGAGCAGGACACCGGCGGCAAGGCGGTGCACGCGGCGAGCCACACCTCTTCGGTGATCACGGCAAAGTCCATCAGCAAGGACGGCGGCGTGGCCAGCTACCGTGGTCTTCTGAAGGTGAACGAGGGCCTGCACGATGTGCGCTCACGGGTGGTCTGTGACGCCCTGATCCTCGATGAGACGTCCCGCAGCAACACGTACCCCTACATGGAGATCAACTCCGACCACGTCTCCATCGAGCACGAAGCGCGCGTGAGCCGGATCAGCGAGGACCAGCTCTTCTACCTCATGAGCAGGGGAATGAGCGAGCAGGAGGCCTCCCTCATGATCGTCAGCGGCTTCCTCGATCCGCTGGTCAAGCAGCTTCCAATGGAGTACGCGGTGGAGCTGAACCGCCTGATCGAGCTGGAGATGACGGGGACGGTGGGATGATGGCAGAACGTCTCGAACCGGCATGGATGCGGACCCTGCGCACGCAGGCCCGAGAGCGCTTCGATCACATGCAATGGCCGAGCCCGGCCGAGGAAGAGTGGCGGCGCACTGATGTGAGCCGGCTCGGCCTGGACTCGTATGCGCCGGCGCCTGCCCCGAAGGCAGCCTGTCCGCGGGAAGCGGATCCCGGCACGGCCGCGGGATCCATACGGTTCGACGCGGGCCAGTGCACCGAGGTGGCCCTGGACGCCCGATGGCAGGAAAAGGGTGTGCGCCTTCTGCCTCTCGACCTCGCCCTGGAGGAGTTCGAGATTCCCCTCTACAAGCTCTTCCATGACGCCATCAGGGACGCCGACAACCGGTTCCTGGCCTGGCACTACGGGACGTGGAGTCATGGCGCGTTCCTCTGGGTTCCCCCCGGTCTGGAAATAGCCGAGCCGTTCTTCATGGAGTTTGCCGAGCGCGGAGAAGGGCTCTTCAGCGCGCCTCACGTGGCCGTGGTTCTCGGGAAGGGCGCGCGCGCGTCGGTGGTGCAGCACATTGGCGGAGAAGAGGGGCCCACCGGGCATCCTCTGCAATTCGGCGGTGGATATGCAGCTGTCAGACGCCTCGGCGCTCACCTTCTGCGAGATGCAGGAGCTCGGCGCCCGCTCGCTCTATTTCCGCCACGCGCGGGCAGACGTGGGACGGGACGGCTCACTGAGACACGTCGACGCGGCGTTCGGCGGCCGGCTCGCCAAGACCCGCATCGAATGCTCGCTTTCCGGAGCGGGCGCAGAAGCGTATCTTGATGGTGTGTACTATTGCCGCGGGGACCAGCACATGGACATTCGCACCGTGCAGCACCATCGCGCGCCCAAGGCGACGAGCAGGGCCTACTACAAGGGCGCCGTTGCGAGCGGGCGCACGGTCTTCCAGGGGCTGATCGAGGTGGCCACGGGCGCTTCCGGGACGGACGCGTATCTCACCAACAGGAACCTCATCCTCGGAGAGACGGCGCGATCGGACTCCATCCCGACCTTGAAGATCGGAAACAATGACGTGAAGTGCAGCCACGGGTCCACCACGGGGCGGCTGAGCGAAGAAGAGCTTTTCTACCTGGAAAGCCGCGGCCTCTCCGAGGTCGACGCCCGCGAGATGCTCGTGATCGGATACTTCGAAGATCTGCTGGCATCCGCACCCGAAAGGTACCGCGACGATGCCCTCGCCCGCATCCGCGAAAGACTCCGCCTCGTCAATGCCGCCTGAAGGCGGCACGTGGGTCCGGGTCGCCTCGGAGGAAGAGCTCGTGACGAGCATGAGCGTAAGCGTCGAGGGCCACCCCGTGGCGCTTTTCCGCACCGATGAGGGCATCTTTGCCCTGGACGATATCTGCTCGCACGAGTACTCCCGGCTCTCCGAGGGAGAGATCTGGGCAGGCGAGGTCTATTGCCAGAAGCACGGTTCGCGGTTCAACCTGCGCACCGGCGCGGTCACGGGGCTCCCGGCCACCCAGCCGGTGCGCACGTGGAGCGCAAAAATCGAGGACGGAGGGATCTGGGTAGCATGGCGGCCGGCAGAGTCCAGATGATGGGACCACGCACCGTGGAAGACGTGCGCAGGGACTTCCCTCTCCTGAGCCGGCGCATCGGGGGGGAGACCCTCGCCTATCTGGATAACGCGGCGACCTCCCAGAAGCCTCGCGAGGTCCTCGACGCGATACGGGTCTACTATGAGCAGTCCAACGCCAACGTGCACCGTGCCCTGCATACCCTGGGAGAGGAGGCCACGGCCGCATTCGAAGAGGCGCGGAAGAAAGTGCAGAGATTCCTGAACGCGGTGAAAGCGGCCGAGATCGTATTCACGCGCGGCACCACCGAGGCCATCAACCTCGTGGCATCGGCGTGGGGCGGCCAGGAGCTGAAACAGGGGGATGTCGTGCTGCTCACCGAGATGGAGCACCACAGCAACCTCGTTCCCTGGCAGCTCGCCTGCGCGCGAACCGGGGCGCGGCTCCAGTTTGTCCCCGTCGAGGCGGACGGCACCCTGGATCTGGAGAAACTCGAGCGTTCCTGGGACCCGCGCACCCGTCTCGTGGCCGTCACGCACATGTCGAATGTCCTGGGCACGATCAACGACGTGAAGGCAATCGCGGCGCTCGCGCACCGGCGCGACGCCCTTGTCCTCGTGGACGGCGCGCAGTCCGTGCCGCATTTCCCGGTGGACGTGCAGGACCTCGACTGCGACTTTTTCGCCTTCTCCAGCCACAAGATGTGCGGTCCCATGGGCATGGGCGCCCTGTACGGACGGGAACGCCTCCTGGACGCAATGCCGCCGTGGATGGGCGGAGGGGAGATGATCCGCGCGGTCTGGCCGGAGAAATCCACGTGGAACGACCTGCCGTGGAAGTTCGAGGCCGGCACGCCGAACGTGGAGGGTGCCGTGGGCCTTGGCGCGGCCATCGACTATCTTCACTCCCTGGAGTTCCGCAACATCGCCGCATGGGAGGAAGAGCTTTCCCGCCACGCGCTCCAGAGCCTCGGCGGGGCGAACGGAGTCACGCTGTACGGCAGCTCCCCCCGGCGCGGCCCGGTGTTTTCCTTCACCCTCGGGTCCATACACGCGCACGACGTGGCACAGTTTCTCGACCGGGAGGGAATCGCGGTCCGGGCAGGGCACCACTGCGCGCAGCCGCTCATGCGAAAGCTGGGCGTGCCGGCCACCGTGCGCGCCAGCCTCTCGTTCTACAACACGTTTTCCGAGATCGACCGCCTGGCGGCGGCGCTCGACGGCGCACGGAGGTTCTACGCGTGAGCGCCTTCGACGAGCTGTACCAGGAAATCATAATGGATCACTACCGCACCCCCCGCAACACGGCCCCCCTGGACCACATCCCGCAGGCCCTGGCGCATGAAAACCCGACCTGTGGAGACTCTCTGAAGCTGGAGGTCGTGCTGGGGGACGGAGGCAAGCTGGAGCGTGTACGCTTCGACGGAAAGGGCTGCGCAATCAGCACGGCGTCCGCCTCCCTGATGACGGAGCAGGTGAAGGGGCTTTCCGTGGCGGAGGCGAGGAAGCTTGCCGGCAGCTTCATCCGCGCGCTGCGCGGCGAAGAACCGGTTGACGTTCTGGATGGGATGGGCGATCTTGTGGCTTTCAAGGGCCTCACGAGCTTTCCTGTCCGGGTCAAGTGCGCGACACTCGCCTGGCACGCCCTGCTCGTGACTCTGCCGGGCAACTGAGGAGGCAGGATGTTCGAAAGTTTCGATCCCCGGGAGGGTCGTCTCTTCTCCCTCCTGGACGTGGAGGGAAAGCTTGCCCCGCCCCCGGCGGGCTTCCCGCTGATGAGCGACGAACAGGCGCTCGCGGCCTACAAGACCATGGTCATGTCACGGCAGGGCGATGAGTGGGCGGTCAGTCTCAACCGGCAGGGTCGCCTGCCCACCTACGCTCTGAACAAGGGACAGGAGGCCAATTCCGTGGGCGCCCTCATGGCAGTGCGCCCCGATGACTGGTTCGTGCCGGCGTTCCGTGAGTTCGGCGGCATGCTCGTCCGCGGGGTGAGCCTGCAGCAGTACTACCTGTACTGGTATGGAAACGAGGCGGCGAACCATCTCCCGATAGAAAAATACCACATGATGCCGATCTCGGTTCCCGTCGGCAGTCAGATGCTGCACGCCGTGGGGCTGGCCTGGGCGGAGCGCTACAAGGGCACGGATCGGATCGCCATCACCTTCATGGGCGAGGGGGCCAGCGCGGAGGGAGACTTCCACGAGGCATGCACCCTTGCCGGGGTATGGAAGGCCGGCGTCATCATCTACGCGCAGAACAATCACTGGTCGATCTCCCTCCCCTGGGCCAAGCAGAGCTCGAGCAAGACGCTTGCGGAGAAGGCTTTCGCATACGGGTTCGAGGGCGTGCGGGTGGATGGGAACGACATTTTCGCCGTGTACGCCGTCGTGCAGATGGCCGCGGAGCGCGCGCGGGAAGGCGGCGGGCCCACCCTCATCGAAGGCCTCACGTACCGCCTGGGGGCGCACACCACGTCGGACGATCCTTCCCGGTACAGAACGGACGAGGAAGTGCGCCAGTGGGAGCCTCGGGATCCCATTCTCCGGCTGGAGCGCTATCTCCTGAAGAAGGGCCTGCTTTCAGAGGCCGATGTCGTGAAAACAAGGGAGCAGTCACTGGCCTGCGCGCAGGCGAGCTTCGAGGAAGTCGAGCAGGCCAGGGACACGACGCGGGAGGAGGCCTTCCAGCACCTTTACCAGGAGATGCCGGACATGATTGCCGCGCAGATGCAGCGGAGGAAGACATGAAGGTACTCACTCTCCTGGAGGCGGTGACCGACGCCCTGCGCACCGAGATGGCGACCGACCGGTCGGTCGTGGTTTTCGGAGAGGACGTGGGGCTGGAGGGCGGCGTCTTCCGCGCCACCAGCGGCCTGCAGCGTGATTTCGGGGAGGAGCGGTGCTTCGACACGCCCATCGCGGAGTCCGGCATCGTCGGCGCCGCGCTCGGGATGGCGGTGGCAGGGCTCCGTCCCGTGGTGGAGATCCAGTTCTCCGCTTTTTCGTTTCCCGCGTTCGACCAGCTCTTCAACCACGTCTCCCGGATCAGGAACCGCTCCCGGGGCGCGCTGAGCGCGCCGATGGTGGTCCGCATGCCTTTTGGCGGAGGCATCCGCGCGCCCGAGCATCACTCGGAGAGCCTCGAGGCCCTGTTCGGGCACATTCCCGGCTTGAAGGTGGTGATCCCGTCCACGCCGCACGACGCCAAGGGTCTCCTGATCGCCGCCATCCGGGATCCGGACCCCGTGGTGTACCTGGAGCCCGCGCGCGCCTACCGCGCCGTGCGCCAGGAAGTCCCCGACGAGGCGTATACCGTGGAGATCGGCAGGGCAAAGATCGAGGCGGAGGGGGACGAGCTCACCCTGGTTTCATACGGCGCGCAGATGATCGAGGCGCGGGAGGCGCGCGCGGTGCTCGCCGCCGAAGGCCGGTCCGTGGAGCTGATCGACCTGCGCACAATCCATCCCTTCGATGCGCGCACCGTCGTGGACTCGGTGCGGAAGACCGGCAGGTTCCTCGCGGTCCACGAAGGCCCGCAGAGTTTCAGCGTGGCCTCGGAGCTGGTCGCCACGGTGCTGGAACAGGCGTTCGATGTCCTGGAAGCACCCCCTGCCCGGCTCACCGGGCCCGACATCATCTACCCGATGCCCCGCGGGGAGAAGCACTACCTCCTGACCGCGGAGCACGTGCTCCACGAGGCAAGGAGGGTGCTCGACTATGAGCCATGAGACGGCGCTGTTCGAGTTCAGGTTCCCCGACATCGGTGAAGGCCTCACGGAAGGCACGATCGTCGAGTTGAAGGTGGCGCCGGGCAGCAGCGTGAAGCCGGGCCAGGCGCTTGCGATCGTGGAAACGGACAAGGTCGTCACCGAGATGCCCTCCCCCGTGGAAGGCGTCGTGGTGGAGCTGCCCATCACAAAGGGGCAGGTCGTGCAGGTCGGGGAGATTGTCGCGAAGATCCGGACCGGCCTCGCATCCGGCCCCGATCGTGGAGAGCTCCCCGGACGGCGGGACCGTTGTCGGGCAACTGATGGTCGCGTCGCACGGCGTCCTGCCGGCAAGCGCGGAGGGCCTTTCCCCGCACAAGCGGCAGGCCCCCAATGGAAAAGAGATTGTCGCTGAAGTGCGCAAGGGAAAAGTGCGCGCTTCCCCCGTGGCCCGGAAGCTGGCCGCGGACGCGGGGATCGATCTTGCCCGGGTTCACGGCACGGGCCCCGGCGGCAGGATACTGAAGAAGGACCTGGAGGCGCGGGGGTCTGCGCAGGCGTCCTCGGTTGATTCCGTGACGCCGGCCCCGCAATTGGAGGAGCCCGGCGCCTCATCCGGGATGAAGAAGCTCTCGACCCTGCGGCTCGCCATCGCAAAGGCCATGGAGAAAAGCCAGGCCATCCCCGCGGCCGCGGTCCATGACTACACCGTGGTGGACGAGCTGCTCCAGCTTCGGCGCGACATGAACGAGGCCGCCCGGGAAAAAGTGGGATTGCTGGCATTCTTCGTCAAGGCAGCGGCGGTCGCGCTGCGGGATTTTCCTCTCCTGAGCTCGCTGTATGCGCCGGAGCGTCGAGAGTACGAATCCTTCCCGGTCCCGAACATCGGCGTGGCGGTGGATACCGAAGAAGGGCTCGTGGTTCCCGTGGTCAGGGATCCCATGGGCCTGTCTGTCCCCCGCATCCATTCGGAGATCGCGCGTCTCACGGGCAAGGCACGATCCCGGACTCTCGCGCTGGAGGAGATCCGCGGGGGATCATTCACCATATCGAACTTCGGCTCTTTCTCCGGCGTATACGGGAACCCGATGATCCTTCCGCCGCAGGTGGGCATCCTCGGCATCGGACGGGTGCACGAGGAACCGGTGGTTCGGGAGGGAAAGGTGGTCCCTGCCTCGCTCCTCCCCCTCTCGCTGGTGGTCGACCACCGTCTGATCGACGGCGTCTATGCCTGCAGGTTCCTGGCCCGGTTCATGGAGCTCGTTTCGAAGCCTCTGGGCCTGTTGATGCTCTGAGATCGAGCCCGGCGTCTCCCGCGTCGAGAAACGCGGCGTCCACGGACTCCATGTCGGCGGCTCCCTCGCGGGAGGGAGCGGCGGCAATCTTGTATACCTGGATCTGCTCCTGTATGCCTTTCAGCTTCGCCTTGCCCGCAAAGACCCTGTATCCCCTGAGGAGCGCCTTGACGCCCGGGATAGGCGAACACCTCCTCGGTGATGTACACCTCCTCGGAGCCCGCCAGCCCCTGCACGCGCGAGGCGGTATTGACGGTCTGGCCGAAGTAGTCCAGCCGGTCATTCAGCGTCACCGCGATGCAGGCACCCTTGTGGATCCCGATCTTGAGGATCAGGTCACTGCGGGTGAACGCCCGGTTGAAGCGCGCAATCTCCTTGTTCATCTCCAGCCCGGCCTTTACCGCGTCCACGGGATTGAGGAACGACGCCATGACCGCGTCCCCGATTGTCTTCACGAACGCGCCGGAGTATTCGTTGATGACGGCGCCCAGCCGTTCGAAGTGCTGGTGCACGAGGGAGAACGCCTTCAGGTCGCCGATGCGCTCGTAGAGGGCGGTGGAGCCCTTCAGGTCCGTGAAAAGGATCGTGATATCGCGGATCCCGATTCCTTCCGTTCCCTGGATCACCTCCGAGCTGAACAGGTCACGGAAGGTCTGGAGAGAGATCAGCCTCTTTCCTGACAGGAAGGGCTCGAAAACAAGGGGCACCTTCGTGAGGCCCGGCGGGAAGTTGAGAATCATCATGGATGCCCTTGTCCGCCGTGCGGTTTTCCAGCGTGAATATCAGCTTGCCCGGGGCCACCACGGCCTGCCCCGGCACCAGCGTCCCGCCCTCCAGCCGGACGGTCACCGGCTGCGGCTTGTCCGCGGGGGCGCCGCTCACCGTGACCGCCGCGCTCAGGTGGTGCATCATGTCATTGAAAGTGATGCTGCCCCCCGTGCTTTCCAGCACGAACCTCTTTCTCTGCCCCGGCCAGAGCCAGGAAAGGGCTTTCACCAGGCCGGGCACGGCGTCGACAAATCGCGGGCCGTTGGGGATCGTCGCGCTGCGGTCGAAATGGTACTTCAGGTGGTAGTCCTCGATGGAAAGCGATTCCGGATGATGAAAGACGATTTCCCTGATCTCGGGTGAGATCGTGAAGTTGACGTGTATGAAATCGTCGAGGGTCGCTTCCGAGTTCAGATTGCAGACCGTGCAGGTGAAGTGGGAATTGAGCTTGTTCAGAGAGCGAAAGCTGTCCACGGAGTCGCCGCACGTGGGACAGACGAGGTTCCATTCCATCTGGAACATGCCTTCACGGGCGCCATGGAGAAACGCATCGATTGCATCGTTCTCCACAATTCCCCGGTCCGCGGCGAATCGCAGGGGATTGATGCGGAAGAGCTCGTAGTCATCTCCGGTACGAATGAGGGATTCCAGCTTTTCGAGGACCTTCGGAGACCATTCCCTGGCTTTCCGCACAGCGTTCATTTTTTCGACCAGCACCCGTTCCTTGATTCTCGCAGCCATTCACGTCTCCTTTTCGCACACGTTTGCCGCTAAAAGCTTTGCCTATACCTGACCAAAATACTAATATTTACACATCGATCACACAGGAGGTGTTTGATGCCTTTCACATTGCCCGACCTTCCCTATCCCTTCAATGCCCTGGAACCGCATATAGATGCAAAGACCATGGAGAT
The DNA here is from genome assembly GCA_963734545.1 of uncultured Spirochaetota bacterium. Taxonomy (GTDB): domain Bacteria; phylum Spirochaetota; class Spirochaetia; order SZUA-6; family Fen-1364; genus Fen-1364. The sequence goes on from CAVTHO010000008.1 coordinate 412,525, forward strand.
TCACCATGACAAGCACCACGGGACATACGTGACCAAGCTGAATGCGGCGCTCGAAAAAGCCCCTTCGTTCCAGGGGAGGCCGATAGAGGAGATCCTCAAATCACTCGACTCGATCCCGGCGGACGTGCGCACCGCGGTGCGCAACCACGGCGGGGGACATCTCAACCACAGCCTCTTCTGGAAGTTGCTTTCGCCCAAGGGCGGGGGGAATCCGAAAGGGGCGCTTGCAAACGCCATCGACAAGAGTTTCGGCAGCTTTGACGCGTTCAAAGAGCAGTTCGTGAATGCGGCCGCAAACCTGTTCGGAAGCGGCTGGGCGTGGCTTGCCTCGGACGCCGCGGGCAAGCTCTCCGTGGTGGGCCTCCCCAACCAGGACAGCCCCGTGTCGCAGGGTTTGAAGCCGCTGCTGGGGCTGGACGTCTGGGAGCACGCGTATTACCTGAAGTATCAGAACCGCAGGCCGGATTACATCACCGCGTTCTGGAATATCGTGTCCTGGGAACAGGTTGCGGCAAACATGGAGGCCTCCCGGTAGGCCGGCCGCATTCCCGCCGAACAGTCCAAACACGCGTGCCGCGCCCCGTGCGGCGCGCGTGCCTTCTTCTTACGCCCGGGGGTAGTAGATCATCATGATGAGCCTCGCCGTGGCGGCGCCTGAATTGCCGTAGACGTGTCTCCCCGTTGCCTTGAACCGGATGCTGTGGTCCTTCGGGATCCGGTACTCGGTTTCACCGAGGGTGAGGCTCAGGGTCCCGTTTGAGACGAAGATGTATTCCTCCACGTCTCCCCGGTGGCCTTCTGCTTCGAGACGGGCGCCTTTCTCGATCTCCACGTGATAGATCTCGAACTTCCTGTCCGGCTCGAAAGGAAAGAGCGGAAAGAGACGATACCCCCTGTCCTTTTCCACGATCGGCGTGCCTGACCTGTTGTCCACTATGGAGACGTCCTTCTGTATTTCTTTCGCAAGACTCGTGAAAGAAACCTTCAGACCATTGGCTATTTTCCACAGCGTCGAAATCGTGGGGCTCGATTCGCCCTTCTCGATCTGGCGGAGCATGCTCTTGCTGACACCGGTCAGGGAGGAGACGTCGTCCAGGCTGTAGTTGCCCTCTTTTCTGATGCGCGCGAGGTTGCGCGCCACCTGCTCGGTCAGCTCATCCATCTGCTTCTTCCGTCCCGTTCCGCCGCTTGACTATATTACGCACAAAATGTATCATATAACAACCATGAGGACAACGCCATGAACCCCCTCATCATCCCGTTTCTCGCCTACGCGGCGGTCACCACGTTTACCCCGGGACCCAACAATATCACATCCACGGCCATCGGCATGCGGCTCGGCTACAGGAGGACGATACCGTACATACTGGGAATCATGCTCGGCTTCCTGGTGATCATGCTCGCGGCGGGCGTCCTCACGGACATCGCAAGCCGCGCGTATCGCGGGGCCCTGCCCTATCTCAAATGGATCGGCGTGCTCTACATCTGCTGGCTCGCGGTCTCCCTTTTCCTCCCCTCGGCTCACGGCACGGAAGCCGCCCAGGTCCGCAATGCGAGCTTCAGGAGCGGCCTGATCCTGCAGATAATGAATCCGAAGGTCATCCTCTACGGGATCACGATCTATTCATCATTTCACACGCTTCTTGCCGACTCTCCGATCAAGCTTGTCGCTTCATCGGTTTTCCTGGCCCTGCTGGGCGGCATCGCCACATCTCTCTGGGCGATTTTTGGAAACCTGATGTCAGGCTTTCTCAAGGGAAGGGCGGCCATGCTTGTTTTCAACATCGTCATGGCCCTGCTGCTGCTCTATTCCGCCGTTTCCATCCTCATTCACTGAGCGCGCGACAGGTCCCTGCGGCCCTACTTGGCCCGACTGAAGCTCCGCATGTACAGGCGGACCAGCCGGACAAGAGACCCCGCGCGTTTGAAGAGCCCTCTTCCGTAGAGGAACGTCAGGGCGCTCTTCAGCCCTTCATAGACATTTCTCCCGTGCGGATACCACCACATGTTGCGCGGCATGCGGTGCAGCCTGTCGTAGATGACCGCGCGGGGCTGGGTCATTTCCAGGAAGCCGAGCTCTCCGTGGCTCCTGCCGATCCCCGAAGCCTTGAACCCTCCCCAGGGCGTCTCGGCCATTCCATGGCTCATCAGGTGGTCGTTGATCGTCACCGTCCCCGCCTCCAGCCTTTCGGCGACCCGGCGGGCATGACGGGGGTGCGCGCTCCAGACGGATGCGGAAAGCCCGTACGCGGAGGCGTTGGCCTTGGCAACCGCCTCGTCGTCATCCAGGACCCTCTCCAGAGCCAGAACAGGTCCGAAGACCTCCTCCGTCATGACGAGCATCGAATCGTTCACTTCCTCGAGAACAAGAATGGGTGAGAAGATGCCGCCGCTCTTTCCTGACAGGCCCTTGCGGCAGGAGACGACTGCCCCTTTTGCCACGGCATCCGCGACCGCCTGCTCCACCTTCTGCCGCTGCTGTTCCTGCGTCACCGAGCCCACATCCACGTCGAAGGATACGTCGGGGCCGACGCGAAGGCTTTCAATCTGGCGCAGCAGCCGGTCGCGGAACTTTTCGTAGATACCCTGGGACACGTACAGACGCTCGACGCCGGCGCAGGATTGCCCCGCGTTGGACAGCCCTGCCCAGAGGGCGCCCGCGGCTGCCCTGTCGAGGTTCGCATCGTCCAGAACGATCATGGCGTCATTGCCGCCCAGCTCCAGCACGAGTGGCGTCAGCGTGCGAGATGCTCTTTCCATGAGCTCCTTGCCCACGGCAGTGGAGCCCGTGAAGAAAAGCTTGTTGATCCCCGCCTCGAGCATGGCCCTGCCCGCAAGGGCACCGGGGAGATGGATCAGGTGGAAAAGCCCGTCCGGAATTCCGCAGGTCTTCACCAGGGCGGCGATCTGCTCCCCCACGAGCTGCGTCTGTGTCGCCACCTTGAGGATCACGGCATTTCCCGCCAGCAGTCCCATGACGACCTCGTGGAAGCGGAATGGAGAATGGATAGTTCCACGGGCTGATCACCCCGATGACTCCGAAGGGAACACGGGTGAGCCAGGAGCTCTTGTTGAACAGGAGGATGTTGCCCATTTCGAGCTTCCGGGGCCGGTGCACGCGCGCGGCGATGCGCGCGTAGTAGGCTGCCGCCATGGCAGAGGGGAGCACCTCGCGTGGAAACCGCGTCCACGCGCGTCTTGCCGGTGGAGCGCGATATCACATCGGCAATCTCGTCGGCGCGGGAAGCGATGGAGGCGCTCAGGACGCGCATGAGCGCGGCCCGCTTCCGCACGTCTGTTGCGGCCCATGCCGGCTGCGCCTTGCGCGCCTCCTCCATCGCGCGCTTCAGGTCCTCCACGCTGTGCACGCGCAGGGGACCGATCTTCTCCCCGGTCGCCGGATTCTTCAGAGAGATCGACGATTCTGTTCCCATTTCCTGGCTCCTCGCATGTGCCCTGGCCGATCCAGGACTCCATGCTCACGTTGACACCCAGCATGCGGGATATCCGGTTGAACACCGCGTCAGGAAGGATCCCGCGGAGAAGCGACGCGAGCTTCACCGTGCGCGGTCTCTTGGGGGAGTGGCGCCCGCGCTTGAGGGCGCTCTCCACGATCGCCTTTGCCACGACGTCGTGACTGCGCAGCACCGGTATGACCAGGCCGCCGAGCCCGGGCATGCGGGCGCCTCCGAACATTCCTTCCGCCACGTAGTTGGGATGAATCGACGACCATTTCACGCCGCGCTTGCCTGCGTTGAGGGTCTCGTGACGGAGTGATTCGGTGAGGCCCCAGACGGCCCACTTCGTGGCCGCGTACACGGCCAGGCCGGCCACCCCGACGGTGCCGGCGGCGGAGGACACGTTCACGATATGACCGCTGTCCCTCTCCATCATCGCCGGCAGGAACGCCCGCGTCGTGTACAGCAGCGACGTAAGATTCACGTCGATCATCTTCTCCCACCGCTCGTCCGGTTGATCAAGAAGGTTTCCTCCGAACAGGATCCCCGCGTTGTTGACCAGGATATCGACCCTGCCCATCTCTTCCGCGGCCAGGCGCGCCAGCCGGTAGACTTCCCCCTTGTCGGTGATGTCGCAGCGGTGACCGAACACAGGTGAGCCCAGTCCCTCCAGATCCTTCCTCGATTTCTCGAGGGCATCTGCATCGATGTCCCAGAGGGTGAGCGCGCATCCTTCCCGCGCAAGCCTTCGGCAGACGGCAAGCCCGATTCCCCGTGCCGCACCTGTGACGACGCACGTCTTGCCTTTCAGCTTCATGTTTTCCTCACTGCTTGGCGGCATTTTAGTCGATACCTCCGCAGGAATCCAGCAATAATTCATACGGGCCACAACTTGTCATGCGGCGCGAAAACTCCCTACCATGAGAGGACTGCCCGAATAAAATCCGAGGAGGAACCTGCAATGTGGAAAGACCTGAAAGCATTCATCCTGAGAGGAAACGTGCTCGACCTTGCGATCGGCATCATCATAGGCGCCGCGTTCGGCAAGATCGTCACGTCACTGGTCAATGATGTCATCATGCCGCCCATCGGGCTGCTGCTGGGAAGGCTGGACTTCTCCAGCCTCTACATCAACCTGTCCGGACAGCCCTACGCGTCCCTCGCCGCGGCAAAAGCGGCCGGCGCACCCGTGATAGCCTTTGGCGTCTTTGTCAACGCCGTGATCGATTTTCTCATCGTCGCGATAGTGATCTTTTTTGTGGTTCGCGGCGCGAACAGGCTGGTGGCCAAGCCAAAACAGACCCCGACGGCTCCCACGACGAGGGAATGCCCCTACTGTCTTTCGACAATAGCAATCAAGGCGAGCCGGTGTCCGCACTGCACCTCGCAGGTGGGTCCCGCATAGGAGAGTGCGCCGCGTACGCGCGGATTCGCGCCGCGTACGCGCGGATTCGTGCGCCGCGTACTCGTGGATTCGTGCGCCGCGTACTCGCGGATTCTTGCCCGCTTTCCCCCTCGCAGGAGGGTCAGTATCTTCAATCAACCCTCAAAAGGAGACACGAATGGCAATGACAGCACTGCAGATCAAGGATCTGCTGAACGAGAACCGCTACCATGACTGCGAGGGGGTGGGGCGGGACAAGATCTGTGTCCGTATCGCGGCCATCGCCGACCTGCCGTCCCGGTTCGGCCAGTTCCAGGTGGTGGCGTTCTGGAACAATCGCGACGGAAAGGAGCATGCCGCGTTCGTCCATGGTGACATCTCGAATGCCGAAGGCGTGCCGGCACGGCTGCACTCGGAGTGCCTGACCGGGGACGCCATAGGGTCGCTGCGCTGCGACTGCCGTGACCAGCTCGAGGCCGCGCTCAAGGACCTGGGCCAGCGGGAAAACGGCATCCTGCTCTACCTGCGCCAGGAAGGACGCGGCATCGGCTTCCTCAACAAGATCCGGGCGTACGGGCTGCAGGACCACGGCATGGACACGGTCGAAGCCAACCTGGCCCTCGGGTTCCGCGACGACGAGCGGGACTACGCCGTTGCCGCGCACATGATCTATTCCCTGAAAGTGAAATCCATCAGGCTGATGACGAACAATCCGAAAAAGATAAACGGTCTCGTGCAGCTCGGCGTGAAGGTGACGGACCGCATTCCGCTCGTCATCCCGCCCAATCAGTACAACCGGTTCTATCTCGAGACAAAAAAGGAAAAATCCGGGCACCTCCTGGACACGGCCGGCAAGGAGCACCTCACCGAGCAGCTCGACCGGCCGGTCGTGGAGGGCATGTCACCCGATCAGGCTATCGACATACAGGATTGAGCAGGGGGAAGGCCGCGAACGGCCCAGCCGCAAGCCTTCAGCGCGGAATCAGGAGGACCTTGCCGGTGGTCTTTCTGTCCTGGAGCTGCCGGTGCGCCTCCGCGGCCTCGGCAAGGGGAAAGGTCGCGCCGATCCTCAGGCTCAGCCTGCCGTTGGCCACCCACTGCAGCACATCGCCCGCCCGGCGCTGAAGGCTCGCGCTGTCAGCGATGTAATGGCCGAGTGTGGGACGTGTCAGGTACAGGGAACCTTTTGCGCTCAGGATGCCCCGGGTCAATCGGGCCGACCTTTCCGCTGGACTGGCCGAACAGAACCATGACTCCCCGGGGCGCCAGGCAGTCCAGGCCTTTCAGGAAGGTCGTCGCGCCCACCGAGTCGTACACGGCCCTGACGCCGACGCCCGCCGTGATGCGCTTCACTTCCTGCAGAAAATCCTTCTCCGTATAGAGGATGATGTCCTGGGCGCCCGCCTTGCGCGCCAGCTCCGCTTTTTCCTGGGTGGAAACAGTGGCGATGACCCGGGCGCCGCACATGCGCGCCGCCTGCACGAGGAGGAGCCCCACACCGCCGGCCGCTGCGTGGACCAGGATGGTATCCCCCTTCCGCACGGGGCAGGTATCCCGGACGAGGTAATGGGCCGTCATGCCCTGCAGCATGGCTGCGGCAGCCTGCTGAAAGGTGATGCGCTTGGGCAGGCGGACCGCCCTGTCCGCGTGCACCAGGACCGCCTCCGCATAGGTGCCGGGAACGTTGGCGTATGCCACCCGGTCCCCGGCGCGCAGGCCGCGGGCATCCTGTCCCACCGCCTCCACTGTGCCGGCTCCCTCCATGCCCGGCACCGAGGGCAGCGGCACATCGTACAGGCCTGTTCTACGGTATACGTCGATGAAGTTGACGCCGATTGCTTCCTGGCGGACAAGGACCTGCCCTGGTCCGGGTGCCGGTGTCTCCCGCTCGCGCAGGTGCATGACCTCGGGGCCCCCGAACTGCTCGACGAGTATCTCTTTCATGGACAAAGATTGTAGACGGAAACGGGAAGGGGCGCTATACGACCTTTACCACTTTGCCGCTGCGCAGGCAGCGCGTGCAGATCTTGATCGTCGTTTTCGTCCTGCCGACCATGGTCTGGATTTTCAGGAGATTCGGCTTCCACACCCTGCGGGTCCTGTTCTTGGCGTGGCTGACCTTGTTCCCCGTGACCGTACCTTTTCCGCATATGTCACACTTGCGTGCCATTGATTGCCTGCCTTAGATTTCGAAGTTAACCAGAGGCAAAAACATATAGAAAAAGGGGCCTTGTGTAAAGGGGGACAGCCTGGTGGGAGAGCGTATGCGGCCATTGTGGTTTTCGACGAATTGAGAAGGGCATCTTCTAAATTTCGCGTTTTCCCAAGGTCCGGCTGAGCTATCGAGAAAAAAGGGCTGCGGCGGCGTTGCCGACCGTCGAAGGCCCCACTCCCTATGCCAGCATCACCTGGCCGCCTGTCACCGGCAGGGCCTGCCCGGTCTCGTACTCCTGGTCCACGAGGTAGAGGATCGCCTTCAGGACGTCCTCCACCCTGCACCCCCTGCCCATGGGGACCCGGGACTCGTAGAACCGGCGCACGTCGTCCACTGTCTTCGCTCCCGGCACCTTTCCGGCCCGGAGGTACTGGACAAAGAGCCCCTTTTCAGGGTCAGCCCACAGGGGCCCTTCGAAGAAATTCCCCGGGCAGATCGCGTTGACCTTGATCCCGTCCCCCACGAGCTCCAGGGCAAACGACTGCGTGAGCCCGATGCCTCCGAACTTCCCCCCCGCGTACGCGAAGTTCTTGTTGCTCCCTTCCAGACCCGACTTGGAGTTGATCTGGATGATGTCCGCGGTCCGGTCCGGCATGAACCTGCGCTGCAGCTTCATGATCGGGGAAAGATACTTCACGCAGAGGAAGTACCCCGAGTAGTTGACCCGGGTCACGAAATCGAAGGTTTCCGGGCTCATCTCCTCAAGGCTCCCCGCCTTGAGCACGCCCGCGTTGCTCACGAGGATGTCCAGGCCTCCGAACGCCGTCACGCACGCGCGCGCCAGGCCCTGCAGGGACGCAGGGCTGGTCACGTCGGCCGGCACGAAGAGTGCCCGGTTCGTCACGCCCGCTGCGCCTGCTGTCCCATTCAGCTCGTCCTGCAGTGCGTGGCCCGCCGCTTCATTCAGATCGGCGATCACCACGTTCGCGCCTTCGCGGAAGAGGCCTTCCGCGATCCCCCTGCCAAATCCCTGCGCCGCGCCCGTGATCAAGGCTATCCTGCCTTCTGTGCGCCGCCGGGCAGCGGCGCCTTTTGCCACGCTGGCACGGTAGCTCTCCACCTCCCAGGTCTCGATGAACTGGATGTCGCGCGCGGAGAGAAATCGCGGCCCGCCGAACGCGGCGGAGAGAAAGCTCACCTTCATCAGGTCCTCGAACATGTCCAGGCAGGTCTCGGCGGAGCGTTTCGTGTCCTCCACCGCAATGACGCCCAGCCCTGCAATCAGAAGTATCTTCGGCGCGTAACCCCACTTGCTCTTGTACGTCTCCAGCGCTGCCGGGACGGCTTTGAAGAGCTCCTCGGGATCGCCGCGGAACGTGAGCAGCAGGGGGGCGGACTTGCAATAGACGATGTCATCCGGCATGAACGGCAGGACCACACCCTGCTGGTGTTCCGGCTGGAGAAAGTGCTCGACAAGCGCGTTGTTGCGGACAGCCGCGACCTTTGCGGCGCCCGGCCCCGAGAGCATCATGCGGAGGCCGGGCAGCACGCGTACCACCGCGTCCGGCACGGGGCGTTCTTCACGCGGGACCGGCCCCTGGAAGCGCGCGGAAATCTTTCGCACCACCTCGTCGGTGAGAGAGCGGATCTCCGCGGTCGTCTCGGCCGCCACCACGAGACCGTGGTTCTGCATGAGCACGATCCGAGGGTCTCCGCCGTGCGCGCCGCGGTAGTCTTTCAGCAGCTCCTGCATGAGCTTCGCGAGCCGGTAGCCGGGGTCCGTGTAGGGCACCCACAGGGCTTCCCTGCCGAAAAGCTCCCGCGTGACCGCCTCCCCGTTCTTCGCGCAGGTAAGCGCATTCACCATGTACGGGTGGGTGTGCACGACGAACCGCCAGGCAAGCATCTCATGAAGAGAGGTTTCCACGGACGGACGGCCCCCCTTTTCAGGGTCTGTCCTGCTTGCCATCAGATCGGCCTTTATCTGCGCTTCCCTCTTGAAAGGATCCTCGCTGTAGGTGCGCGAGAGGACCTGCCGGACCGCCTCACGGGAAAGCTCCACGAAGCCCGTCTCCGTAATGTCCTTCAGACCTGCGCCGCTCGCCTTGATGGCAATCCGCGCGGCGTCCTTGACGGAGGTATTGCCCCCGCCGGCAACGGCAAAATCGCTGCCGAGACCGAAGAATCGGGAGACTTCTATCAGCTCTGTCAGGTCCACGCTAGCGCCTCTTTGCGAGCACGGTGCGCTCGTGTTCCGTCACCCGGTCCAGCCATGCCGCTCCGACGGGCACGCCCTGCTGTGCGCAGAACCGGTCCCACACGGCGCCGTGGGGCAGGTCCTTGACCTCTTCCCCGAGGGCCAGGCGGGCAGTGAGGTTCCCGGAAGCCTCCTCTTTCCTGAGCATCTCGGTCGGCTCGAGGAGGGCCAGGAGAATGGCCTTGAGGGTCGCGCGCGCGCCGATCACCCAGGCGGCCACCCGGTTGATGCTCGCGTCGAAATAGTCCGTTGCCACGTGCACCCTGCCCCACGCGTCTGCCCGGGCAACCTCGGCAGCCACGGCCTTCACCTCGTCGTTCAGGGTGACGACATGGTCGCTGTCCCACCGCACCCCGCGGCTCACGTGGAGGAGCAGCTCCCTGCTGAAGAGAAGGACCGGCGAGATCTTGTCCGCCACCGACTCCGTGGGATGGAAGTGTCCCATGTCGAGGCAGAGCATGAGGTCGTTCTTCAGGGCGTAGCCCAGGTAGAACTCGTGTGAGCCCACGACGTAGGACTCGGACCCGATCCCGAAGAGCTTGCCCTCCACCGCGTCGCGCTCGTACCGGGGGTCCAGCTTCTTCTCGAATATCCGGTCAAGCGATTCCTTCAGCAGCACGCGCGGTGCGTGCCGGTCCGCGGGAGAGTCCTTGTACCCATCCGCAATCCAGAGGTTGACGATGGAGGGGGTGCCGAGCGTCTTTCCCATGGCCTCGCCGATCTCGCGGCAGCGCAGGGAATGCTTCACCCAGAAGTCCCGGACCTTCCGGTCACGGGAGGAAAGGGTGAAACCCGAATCCGCCATGGGGTGGCTGAAGAAGGTGGGATTGAAATCCAGCCCGATGCCGAGCTTCCTTGCCCAGGCGATCCAGGCCGCGAAGTGCTCGGGACCCAGGGAGTCGCGCTCCACCTTCCGTCCCCCTGTTTCCGCGTATATGGCATGCAGGTTGGCCCTGTGTGCTCCGGGTATCAGGGAAAAGGCCACCTCGTAGTCCGCGCGCAGCTCCTCCGCGGTCCGCGCCTTCCCCGGGTAGTTGCCCGTGGCCTGGATGCCGCCTCCGGTGAGACCCGCGGTGCTCTCGAATCCGCCCACGTCGTCCCCCTGCCAGCAGTGCAGGGACAGCGGGATCGAGGCGAGAGTGGAGAGCGCTTTCTCCACGTCGATGCCCCAGAGGGCGTACGCCGCCTTCGCGTTTTCGAAGCTGCGGGCGATTGTATCTGCCGAGGGTTGCTGCATAAAGGGCTCCTCTCTCAGTTGGTCAATGCGGCGATGGCGGCCCCCAGAAGAGGAGCGTCCTCCACGGATGCGACTTCCCACGCGCGCGCGTTTTTTCCCGCAAGGAATCGGTACATGTGCGACTCGACCCGCATGCGGAAGGACCGGAGCTGCCAGAAGGTGGAACCGTCCGCGGTGATGCAGATCGGGTAGCGGGGGTCCCGGCCCTTGTCCGTCTTCAGGACCAGGGCGCAGAGATTCATCGCCACCAGGGCCGCTGCACGCTCAACGAGTGTATCGCAAAGCCGGTAAAGGGCCTGGGCGTCCTCCGCGGGAACGCGCCCGCATACGGCGCCCAGCGGGTTGTCATTCCCGTCAGGGTAGAGCAGGAAATCGTTCAATTCCCGGCCGGAAAGCGACTGCACACGAGCAAGCTCGCGCGCTGCGTCCGCGGAGAGGCAGCCTTGCTGCGCCGCACGCCGCGCCGTGAAGAGACAGAGGGCGCTCAGGTACGCGCCCGAGATCGCCTTCTCATGTCGATACTTCCCGGGAACCGCGGTGGTGGCGTCGAACTCGTCGTCGACCTTCCCGAATGTCCCGCCGAAGGATCCGGATTCGGTATTGATGATCTGCGATCCCGCGGCATCCAGACCCGGAATCTTGCGGATGTTCGCGTTGGACTCCACGTACGCCGCATTTATTCCGGTGCCGCAGACAAGCCCGATGAAGCCGTCGAAACGCCTGCCCGGCAGGGCATTGCGCCCCGCCAGGAGCGTGGCCACCGTGTCGTTCAGCAGCACGATCCGGGGAGGCTCCCGGACGCCCGCCGCTGCCATGGCGCGGCGGAGATTCGCGCCGATCAGCTCGCCTTCCACGCTGCGCGCCTTGATCTCCTTTGAGAAGTGCAGGAGCTTGCCGTCCTTGTCCGGCATCATCTGCGCGGCGTACGAAAAACAGAACCCGATCCGGTCAGCCCTGCCGGCAAACGGGAGGACGAATCCCGCCATGAGCCTGAAAAAATCGTCCTTGCCGAGCTCCTTTTCCACGCCCGGCATTGCGTGCCGCGCCAGGTCCTCGATCACCGGCTTCCCCGCCGGATCGAAGCTCACCACCGCCACTCTCAGGTTGGTGCCGCCCGCGTCGAGCGCGATCACCTTCTCCGCGCGCGGCACCTCCCGGGCCGTTTCGATGAAGGTCGGAATCATGGGCAGGGAGGACGGCCTGCCTTCGAGACCCCGGCGCATCTCCTCCTGGAAGGCCCCGCAGAGACGGGCGAAGTCGATGCGCGAGGGGATGATGCGGTTGACCGCCATGAACCGGTCAAGGGATCGAGAGGCGCGATTCATCGGGATTCCCCCGTCCGCCGTGACTTCGCATACCGCACGGCTTCCGCCATGCAGCCTATGGCCTTTTCCAGGTGTCCGAGCTCCTCGTATCCGTATGAAAGCCGGAGCTGGCGCGTGCCCTGCTCCACCATGGCGCCCTTCGGATGCACGCAGAACTCTCCGGGGATATAGATCACGCGCGGCAGCTTCGCTTCCGCAGGGCCGTCCACTTCTTCCTCACCCGTGGTCCGGGCCAGGCAGCGGAAGAACGGGGAGCTCTCATCCGTCCTGATGCCGTCCAGCGTGAGATAATAGTAGAAGCTCGCCTGTCCCCCCCTGCACTCCGCAATCGTCTCCCCCAGCTTCGCCTCCAGCCAGCCGCGCACGGCCAGGGCCTTTTCCCTGTAGCCGCGCCTCACGTCGGCGAGCTGCCGGTCAAGGACATTGTCCAGGAGCCAGCTCGCGATTTCCTGGTTGATCAGCGGGCCGCTGAAGCCTGCGTCGCTCGTTCTCTGGATCATGGCCTGCAGAAAGGGGCCGTCGGCCCCCATCATGTAGCCGATGCGCAGTGCAGGGGCGATGATCTTGGACAGGGTGCCGACCTCGTAGACGACCCCTGCCTCGTCGTCCAGAAGACCCGACCGGGGCTTCTCCACTGCCGGGTCGTGGATCATGTCCTCGTACGCCTTGTCCAGGATGAGGGGAACGGTCCTTCCGAGCCTTCCGGACAGACGGGCAGCCGCCCGCACCAGGCCGGCGCGTTCCCTGTTGGCAATGATCGTTGCGCTCGGGTTGTTCACGGTGACGACGTAGAGGAAGCTTATGCGCGCCGCATCGTCCCCCAGCTCTTCGATCCGCGCCTCCACGTCTTCCGCGTGCAGGCCGTCCCGGCGCTCCGGGATCGTGATGACCGTGAAACCGCTGCGCTCCAGGAAATCGCAGTAGATGTAGTACATGGGATCGGATGTGAGGACGATACCGGGGCGCAGAACGTGCGCGAGCCCTTCCAGCAGGCTCGTGGCGCCATTGGGGCCGATGATGATCTCCTTGCGGGAGAGCACGCTCTCCGTGAGCCCGCCGATTCCCCGGGAGACGTGGTAGCGGCGGATCGACTCGATGAGCGACGGCGAGCCCTTGGGGCCTCCGTAGTTGAGGGGAGACTTGTACTTCCCCGGCTGCGCGAGCACCTGTCCGAGGGCCTCCCGGATCTGCGCCTGCGGGATGGTGTTCTCGTTCACGTAGCCCACCCCGAGGTTGATGTCCACTCCCTCGCGGAAATCGGCGGCAAAAGACGACATCATCCTGTTCACCGGCGAGGGCGAACGCGACCGGCAGCCGTACTCCGAGAGAAGAATGTCAGTCCCCCGGCCGCTCCTGGCGGCATTTGTTTCCTGGATCCCTGGTGCAAGAGGTTTCATGGCAAGTGAGGATTCTACTCTTAATTCCTGATCACCCTCAAGGCGGCGCGCATGGAGCAGAACCCCTTCATACGCAGTCCACGAGGAATCCGCCGTCCACCGGGATGGTGATACCGGTGACGAATCCCGAGGCTTTTTCACTGGAAAGAAACACGACGGCGCCCGCAAGATCGTCCGGATCGCCGAACCGGGCAAAGGGAGTTCTTCCGATTATTTCCTTGCCGCGCTGGGTGAGCCCTCCCGTTTTCTCGTCGACGAGCAGGGCACGATTCTGTTTTCCCAGGAAGAAGCCCGGCGCGATGGCGTTGACCCTGATGCCGTGGGGAGCAAACTCCTTTGCGGCGGCCATGGTGAGGTTCAGCACGCCTGCCTTGGCCGCGTCGTACGCCCATACTCCGGAGAGCGGCACGTAGGAAGACATCGATGCCAGGTTGATGATCGAGCCGTGCGCCTTCTTCTCGATCCACCAGCGGCAGAAGACCTTGGTCGGCACCATGAGCCCTGCCACGAGGTTGAGCTTCAGCACCTCTTCGAAGAGAGCGGTGTCCGTGTCCACGAAAGCCGTCTTGCTCCGGTTTCCGCCCACCGCGTTGATCAGCACGTCAAGACTGCCGAAGCGTTCGACAGTGGCGCGCACGGCATCGGACATGGAGGATTCGTTGAATGCGTCCCCCACCACCCAGTCGATCCGCTCCTTCCCGCCCGCGGCGGAGCCTGCCCGCTCGGCCGCTTCCTGCAGTGTTTCCGAGTGACGTCCCCAGAGAGACACGCTGGCGCCCGCCCGCACGAGTGCCCCTGCCATGGAACCGGCAAGCACACCGCTTCCTCCGGTGATGACGGCGGTCTTCCCGTCCAGTCCGAACCTTTCATCGAGCCAGCTCATTTTTTCCCTCCTGTGCCCTATCGTACGACCCGGGCGCCGCGTCCTTCCGCCATGGCGACGACCTGGTCCAGACGCGCCATCGAGATGTCCCCCGGATACGTGGTAAGAAGCGCCCCGTGGGCCCATCCGAGCCTGAGGGCGCGCTCGGCCGGCTGCCCCGTCAGCAAGCCGTAGATGAGCCCGGCGGCAAAGCCGTCGCCGCTGCCAATCCTGTCGTAGACGTCCAGCTCGCATTCCTCGCTCTCGTGGAACCGGCCGTCATACCAGAGGACCGCCTTCCAGAGGTGCCGGGAAGCGGAGCGCACCTCGCGGAGCGTGGTGGCGATCAGCTTGATGTCGGGAAACTCGGCGCGCACCCTCTCGATCATGGTGTGAAAGGAGGCCGTGTCGAGCTTCGACTGTCGGGAAGACGGGTCGGGGCCCGGGATGCCGAGCGCGAGCTGAAGGTCCTCCTCGTTGCCGATCAACACGTCCGTGCGCGACGCGATACGTCGATTCACCTCGCGGGCGCGCGCCGACCCCCCCTCGGAGGCGTCCCAGAGCTTTTTACGGAAGTTCAGGTCGTAGGAGGTGATGGTTCCCGCGCGCCGCGCGCTGTCCATCCCTTCTTCGATCAGTGCCGACGAACCGGGTGACAGCGACGCGAAGATCCCGCCGGAATGGAACCACCGTACGCCGCGGGATTGGAAGAAGTCCTTCCAGTCGAAATCCCCCGGCGCGAGCATGGCGCCGGCCTCGTTCGCCCGGTCGTACCACACCTCGGGCGGCCGCACCCCCATGCCCCGGTCCGAGTAGGTGTTCGCGATCCGGGGGCCCCGCACTCCGTCGAAGTCGAACCACTTGAAATGCGGCTCGACACCTGCCCTGCGCACCTCGGATTCGACCCACCACCCGGGAGGATAGCGCACGTTGGCCGAGGCCATCGCCACGCGCAAGCCGAAGCACTTGGCGAGGTTTGCCGCCGGATTGTATTCCGCCCCCGAGCAGTGGCGCTCGAAGTGGTGGGCCTCGTGCAGGGGCACGACCCCCGGATCGAAACGCTGCACGAGAGCCCCGACAGCCATGAAATCGTACCGGCAGCTGCCCGGTTCCCGGATCACCAGTTTTCCCATCGTGCGAGCCTCCCAGAAACTCATAACACACCGGCGGTTCGCTGTCACTCGGGTCTTTTTTTCTTGACACGCCGGGAGATCGAGTGCAGAATTTCCGGCTCCAGAGAGGAGGCACGATGAGCGCGGATATGGGAGATGTTGCGGGAACAAAGGCGCGGCCGTGGGTCTTGCACACTCCCGGCGGCGAATCGGGATTTCGCGCGTACCGGGACCCCACAGGGGAGCCGCCGGCAATCGTGGTGAAGGCGGGGGGAATCGAGCTGACCTATCACTTGCGCTGCCTGAACGATCTGGACGAGATGTTGAAGGCCCATGGTGACTGGATGCCGCTGGGAATCGCGGAGGAAAAGACACCGGCCGCGGAAGGCACGGTGGAGGCGTGGGCCCGCTCACCGAAGAACCCCGTCAAAGGCTGGTATGGCCTGCAAAAGGGAATGCGGGGCCGGTTCGCCGCGTACATACCGCCCATCATGGCCGCGCTCGACCTCGCGGAGATCGACGAGGATCCCCGCAATCCCCGCATGCGGGCTGTGTAAGGGCAGTGCGCGCCCGGGACAGGGAGACCCAAAAATGAACGCGGACACGCGCGGACAGGGAGTCGGGCTCGCGCTCGGAGGAGGAGCGGCCCGCGGGCTCGCGCACATCGGGGTGTTCAAGGTCCTGGAAGAGGAGGGCATTCCGGTCAGCCACGTGGCAGGCACGAGCGCCGGCAGCCTGATGGGCGCCCTTTTCTGTGCCGGGCCTGACCTACCGTGAAATGCTGGAAAGGGCGCAGGGGGTGGATTGGCTGCGCATCGCTTCCCTCACCTTCCCGCGGATGGGCTTCATGAAAATGGACAGGCTGGAACGGCTCGTCGAGGAGACCCTGGGAAAGCGGACCTTCGCGAGCCTCGCCATCCCGCTGTCGGTGGTGACAGTCGACCTCATGACCGGGGAGCAGGTGGTCCTGAAGGCAGGCTCGGTGGGCCGGGCCGTCCGGGCCAGCTGCAGCATTCCCGGTATTTTCGAGCCGTTCAACGACAACGGGAGACTCCTGGTCGATGGCGGCCTGGCGAACAACGTGCCGGTGGATGTCGTGCGCGGCATGGGGGCAAAGAAGGTCCTGGCGGTCTCCCTGAACGCGGACAGGCATCACGCCACCCCGCCTCGGCACGTCCTGGATGTGCTGTTCTATTCATTCGACATCCTGATGAACAGCAGCGTGCAAAGGAACCTCGCGGAAGCCGAAATCGTCATTGCCCCGGAAGATAGGCGGCTTCTCGTACAGGGAATTGCGCAACGCCAACGAGCTTGTGGCGCAGGGAGAAAAGGCCATGCGCGGCGGGCTCAAGCGGCTGAAAGAACTGCTGCGCACCTGAGGCTGCCTGAGCACGGCCGGCGGGACTGAACGAACGGAGCCGCGCCCTGCCCTACGCGTTCGCCAGCCGATCCCCTTCAGAGGACTCCTGCGCGATCTGCTTCTCCGTGCGCCTGCGCTCGAAAAGGTAGAAGGCTGCCGGGACCACGAAGAAGGTCAGGATGGCCGAGGAGACAATGCCGCCGAACATGACCACTCCGAGCCTCTGGCCGAACTCGGTTCCCTCGCCCCGGCCGAAGACGAGCGGGCCCGAGATGGCGAGCACCGTCAGCGTCGTCATGACGATGGGCCGGAAGCGCAGGCGGGCGGAATCTATCAGCGCCTCCTTCAGCGGCATCTTGCCGATGCGCTCGACCACGAAGTCCAGGTACAGGATCGCGTTCTTGGCCGACAGTCCGATGAGCAGCAGCATGCCCAGCACGCCGAACATGTCCAGCCCGCCGCCCAGGAGCGCCACGAAGGCGAGCGCGCCGATGATGGCCATGGGCACCGGCATGAGCAGGTACAGGGGATAGCGCCAGGAATTGAACTGCGACGCCATG
This sequence comes from uncultured Spirochaetota bacterium, assembly GCA_963734545.1. GTDB lineage: Bacteria > Spirochaetota > Spirochaetia > SZUA-6 > Fen-1364 > Fen-1364. Next base: position 429,632 of record CAVTHO010000008.1, read on the forward strand.
ACCAGGTAGGCGAGGAAAAGTGCGAGGGCGAATGCGATGCCTCCCGTGGTCTGCACCTGGCGCGCAAGGGCGCCGGCGCTCATGGAGCCGCCCGAGCCGAGAGTCACCCTGCTGTCCAGCAGGCCCTGGCCGGTCAACTGGCTCTCCAGCGCGTTCTGGAACGCGAGGGCGGGCGGCGCGCCTTTTGCCAGGCTGATGGACAGGGTGGCCGTGTAGAGCCTGTTGTACCGGTCCACGCTGATGGGAGACTGGCGCAGCACGAGGCTTCCGAGCTGGCCCACCTGCAGCCTCTGCTGCCGGGCGGACGAATAGATGGGCAGGTTCATGAGAGACTGCGCGTCCGAGAGATGCGTCGGATCGATCTGCACCATGATGGGATAGCTCTGGCCGCCGATCTCCGCGTTGCCGGCCTTGGTGCCCGACGCATAGGTCTGCAGGAGGCCGGCAACGGTGCTCGGGCTGATGCCTGTTCCCTGGAGCTGTGATTCGTCCGGCTTGAAGTCCCGCTCCACGGTGACGTTGGAGAGGCTGGAGGTGGCGCTCACCACCGACGGGTTGTTCGTCACTGCCCGGAGGATCCTCCCGCTCCTCTGCAGGAGGAGGTCCTTGTCCGATGACAGGAGGTTCAGGGAGATGGTCGCGCCTCCTCCGGGGGGCCCGCCGCCGGCGCTCAGGCTCAGCGTGGCCGATGGGTCGACTTTAAAAAGCTGGTCGCCCATCTGCTTTCTGTATCGGGCCATGAGATCGTACACGCCGGCCCGATGGCTGCGGGGGACGAGCCGGACGATCATCGTAATGTTCTCCGACCTGTTGACGCCGACCATGAACGCGCCGGCGCCTCCAATGACGGACTGGACGCTCGTGACTTCGGGCTGGTGCAGGAGGAAAGCTTCCAGGCTGCCGGCAGAGACGTTCGTCGCCGCCAGCGTCGTTCCTGTGTGCATGACCACGTTCGCATTGATCGTGCCGCTGTCGCTCTGGGGAGCGAAGTTGAACGTGATTCTCGGCAGCACCAGCATCACGATCGCGGCGAGAACGGAGACGGCTGCCACAAGGACCGCGACGCTCCTGTCCAGAAGACCGACCAGGGAACGGGCATACCCTTCACGGATCCATTCAAAGGCCGCTTCCGTCCATCCATGCAGGGTCGTGGTGAGCGCCTGGAGAAACCTGAAGAGCGCCCGCGTGACGTAGTGCAGGAGGGAGAGCAGGACCGGGTAGAGGAGCAGCGCCGGCAGGGCGATGAAGTGCCTTGTCGCGAGCAGCGCCCCGATGATGACGAGAGCCGCGATGATTCCGGCCGGCCTGCGCCATGCCCGGAAGCCCCATTTCATGGACTCGCCGACCTTGACGATACCTGCGGCCAGGCTGCTCCAATCCTGCGTGCGGTCGGATTCCGGCGTATACGCCAGGCGCACGGTGAGGAACAGAACCGCCTCCAGGAGGGAGAACGCGACGGCCGCGGCGAGACCGAGGGAGAACTGCCGCAGGAAACTGCCGATGATGCCGCCCATGAAGCTGACGGGGATGAGCACGGACAGCAGAGAGAGCGTGGCGGCCACGACCGCGCTGAAGATTTCACTGGCTCCCTTGAGCACGGACTCCCTCTGGCTGAAGCCCATGGCGCGGTAGCGTTCCACGTTCTCCGCCACGACGATGGAATCGTCCACCACGATTCCAATTGCCACGATCATGGCGAGCATGGACACGAGGTTCAGCGTGAAGCCCAGGAGGTTGTAAAGGACGGGGGCCGCGGAGAGCGCAATCGGGATCGCGAGGATCACGGAGAATGCGGTGTTGAGCCTGCCCAGGAAGAGCATGACGATGAGGGCAACGACCATCGCGGTGATGAAGATTTCCCGGTAGGTGGAGTTCAGGGATGCCTGGATGGGAGCGGTGGTGTCATTGCTGAAGAAGACCGAATAGCCTTCCGGCAGCTTCGTCTCCGTCACGAGCCTGCGCACATTCTTCACGACCGCCACGGCGTTGGAGGTTGCCGTCTGCTGGATGGACACGAGCACCGCGGGATTGCCGTTCACGCGCGCGTAGTTGGTCGACACCGGCAGGTCACGGACGGTCGCTACGTCGCCCACCCGGACGCCGTTGACCGCATCCACGAGCGTGTCGGCGATCTTTCCCGTGTCCGCGGGCACGTTTTCGGTGGAGAAGGTGAGCGCGTTCCTGTGACTGTTGATGGTGCCGATGGGCTGGTCGATGGCAGAGGCGGCTATGGCGGCAACAACCTGCTGCGGCGAGAGCCTGTAGGACTGCAGGCGGTCCGGATTCAGGAGGACCTGGAACTGGCGGGTCGGCCCGCCGTCCACCTGGACGTTCGCGACCCCTGGTATGCGCACAAGGAGAGGCGTGAGCTCACTGGTCACATACGTGCTGACGTCCCCGAGGTTCGCCCCGGAGCCCGAGATGCCGAACTGAAGGACCGGGATGGACCGGGGATCGAAGGTCTGGACCACAGGCGCGCTGATTCCGATGGGCAGACGCCGGGAGGCGGCCGACACGAGCGAGGCGACCTGGTTCGCGGCGCTGTCCTGTTTCGTGGACTCGGTGAAGGTGAGGATGACCACGCTCGCGCCCGTGGAGCTGGTGGAGTTGATGTCCGTGATGCCGCTGAGGCTGGAGACGGCGTTCTCCACGACCTGCGTGACCTGCTGGTCGATGACGCTCGGAGAGGCACCCGGGTAGGCGGTGGTGACCACGACGAACGGGAAGTTGATCGACGGGAACAGGTCGACGCCGAGACCCAGGAGCGAGATCAGCCCGAAAGCGAAGATGGCGACGAACACACCGATCGAAAAGACGTAGCGCGTCACCGAGAACCGGATCAACGGATTGATCCGGTCGAATATCCTGGCCTGGAAGTCGCGCGTGGTTTTCATTTCTGTCCTTCCGCGGGGGCGGGAAGCGCCTTCACGACGGATCCATCGAGCAGGCCGGGCGGCGGGTTCAGGATCACCATGGTCCCCGGCCGTCACCCCGGTCACGACCCCGGTGCTGCCGCTTTCGGCGAGGATCGTGATCTCGCGCATTTCCGCCTTGCCTGCACGCACGACGTACACGAAGGTCCGGTCCTCGCTGGTCTGCAGGGAGCCCGTGGGGACGAGCGCTCCCCGGGCAAGGGTGAGCGAGTAGCGCACCGTGCCCACGGCGCCGTACGTGAGGGCCATGCCCGCCGGGACCGCCGCGGTGACGGCAACGACCCCGTTGAGAGGGACGTCGGCGGTCTGGCTGATGCGGAGGGCGTAGCTCTTCCCCGCGAGGACGAAGGCTGACCGGTGCGCCGACCCGGAGGCTCGGCGCGTCGGAGGGAGGCACGCTGAAATCGACCTCGCGCTGCTGGCTGGCGATGATGAAGGCCGGCGCGTTCTGGCTCACGAACTCACCCTCCTCCACATTGACGGCGACAAGCCGCCCTGCAAAGGGGGCCTTGATCGAGGCGTGCTCCAGGTTGAGCTGCGCCTGCTGGACGGCGAAGCCCGCCTGGTCCACGGCGAGCTTGAGCTGCGCGATGTTCTGCAGGTCCGCCTTCCTGTTCTGATCCAGCGCGGTGCGCGCCGACTCGAGGTTGGCCTGCGCCATGGCGAGGTCGCTCATCGCCTTGTCCATCTCTGCCCCGGTGGCGCCGCCGAGGTCGAACAGCGCCTTCTTCGAATCGTAGTTCCTCTGTGCGACGGAAAGCGAGGACTCGGCGGAATTGACCTGGAGATCGAGCTTTGGATTGGCCTGCGCGGTCGTATCCTGCGTCGTGGAGAGATTGATGCGTGCCGCCTCGAGGGACGCCTGCGCCGTCTTCAGGGACAGCCGAAGCTGGCTGTCATCGAGCTGGACAACGGCGTCGCCCTTTTCCACCCTGTCCCCTGCCCGGCGCAGCACGCGCGCCACGATCCCGCCGACCTGGCCCGCGACCTGGCTCTGCATGACCGGATTCACCGTGCCGGAGGTCTGGTGCTCCACCACGAGGGCATCGATCGTGACAGGCACGACCCGCACCGCGATCTCCGCCATCCCGGGTCCCCCCGCGGAAGATCGGGCGGTCCCCGCCGGAGACGCAGCCGCTTTCGCGGGGTCCCCTCCGGTCTGCCGGGGCGCGCACCCGATTGCCGTCACGGCGAGAGCCAGCGCACCTGCTGCGAAGATGGCGCGGGGCAGTGTCATTCTTCTCTTCATACAGCTATTTACATCAATTGACTGTTTGTTGTAAACCTCACGGCCGCGCCGGCGCCGCCCTCGGTTGACATTCGAGGGCCCACCCGGGAAGATTCGAGGAATGAAACCGAAAGGTCCCCTGGCGCCTCCGGTCCTCGCGGACAACTCGCTCCTTTCCCGGAACCCGGGCATGCGGGCGCACGCGAACTACCTCTTTGTCCTGCTTTTTCTCCTGTACATGTTCGACTACATCGACAGGACGATCGTGACATCCCTCTTTCCCCTTCCTGAAGAACGATCTCGGCTTGAACGACACGCAGAGCGGGTCCCTCGTTTCGGCCGTCTACTGGGCCATCGTGTTTTTCACCTTTCCCGTTTCCATCCTCGTCGACCGGTGGAGCAGGAAGCGAAGCATCGGGCTCATGGTCACCCTGTGGAGCATCGCCACCGGCGTGGCCGCGTTCGTGAAGACTTTTCCCCAGCTCTTCATTGCCCGCGCGGCGGTGGGCGTCGGCGAAGCGGGGTACGCTCCCGGAGGCACGTCGCTGATATCCGCCATCTACCCCCAGGGGAAACGCTCGCGCATGCTGGGGCTCTGGAATGCCTCCATCCCGCTGGGCATTGCGCTGGGGACCGCCCTGGGCGGCATCATCGCGACACGCTGGGGATGGAAGCACGCGTTCGGGCTCGTGGCGATACCCGGCCTCCTCATCGGCGTGCTTTTCTTCTTCTCCGCCCGGGACTACAAGACGGTGGAGCTGGTCAAGTCAATCAACGAGGGTACGGGAAAAAAGAAGATGCGCGCCAGGGACATCCTGCGTGAGTTCTCCCGCACGCCTTCACTCCTCCTGACCTATCTCGGGTTTGCCGGCAACACGTTCGTGAGCACGGCGCTCATTACGTGGCTCCCCTCTTTTTTCAACCGCACGCAGGGCATCCCGATGAACCAGGCGGGGCTGAAGACCTCCCTGGTACTGGGCCTCGCCATCGTCGGCGCACCGTTGGGCGGCATTCTGGCGGACGCGTGGATGAAACGCAGGGTGAACGCGCGGCTTCTCTTCGGGGGAATCACCTCGCTGGTGTCTGCCGCGCTGCTGTTCGTCTCATTCGCGCTCCTCCGCGGCTCCGCGCAATACGTTTTCCTGCTTGCCGGCGGGCTCACTGCCGTGGCCTACGTCTCGGCAGCCTCCGCCGTGACACAGGATGTCGTGCATCCCGGCTTGTGGGCAATCTCGTACAGCATCTGCGTGATCGTGCAGAATACATTGAGCTCCCTGGCGCCGGTGTACGTCGGCGCCCTTTCGGACCGTTTCGGTCTTGCCCCCGCAATGCTCTCGGTCCCCGCTTTCTCCGCGGTGGGAGGAATCCTGTTCCTGCTCGGAGCGGTCTTCTACAGGCGGGACCTTGCCAAGGTGGAAAAGGTGCCCGTGGAAGTGGAAGAATAGCCGTTCGGCGCAACGGTCTATTCCTCGCGGGCAGGGCCCCGCAGCCGCTTGTGCGCGGAGCGAAGCTTCTTGGCCCGAAGCCGCGCCTCGCGGGCCGCGCGGGAAGGACGCGTCTTCACCCTGCTCTTCGGCTTCACCATTGCCGCTGCAATGAGCTCCGCCATGCGTGTCACGGCGATTTCGCGGTTCCGTGCCTGCTCCCGGGTATCCTGCACGGCAACCACGATGTCCCCTTCCGCGGTGACCCGATTGGCAAGACGCGTCTCGACGCGGCGGCGGTCGCTTTCGGGAAGGAAGCCAAGGTCGGCGAGCGCGAGCCGCGCAACGGCCTTGCTCGCCACCTTGTTCACGTTCTGCCCGCCCGGTCCGCCTGACCGGGCGAACGTGAACCTGATGAGCTGCCCGACCGAATCCGCGAGCTCGGATCTCTTCATGGCGTCGGCGCCGACACGGGCATGCGGATGGTGAAGGTCGCGCCCCTGCCCACCTCGGAGGACACCCCGATGCTCCAGCCGTGGCCTTCGATGATCGACTTGACGGTTGTCAGGCCCAGCCCGAATCCCGACTCCCGGCGGGAATTCGTTCCCCGGTAGAAGGGATCGAAGATGTGCGAAAGATCATCCGGCGGGATGCCGATGCCGGTGTCCGAGATGGAGAGCGCGATCTCCGCGCCCGTCCTCCGCGCATCGAGGGTGATCTTTCCCTGCTGACCCGTGTAGCGGATCGCGTTCCCCACCAGGTTTTCCAGCGCCCGGGTGAAAAGACCGGCGTCCATACGCACCGTGAGGTCGTCCGCAAGGTCGATGGACCAGGAGAATTCGCGCTTGAGGATGAGCGCGTCCTCCGCGAACCTCCGCGCGATTTCAGTGAGGAACTGACGGACCGCCACCTCCCGATGCGTCAGGCGCCATTCGCCGGTCTCCATCCGGACGAACCCGATCAGGTCGCCGATCATGCCCTCGAGACTCCGCGACTTGTCGAGGATGATGGAGAGGTACCTCTTCTGCGTCTCGGGCTCGGCGGCGTAACCGTCCGCGATGGCTTCCACGTAGCCCTGGATGAGAGTCAGGGGGGTCTTCAGGTCGTGCGACACTCCCATGATGAAGCGGGCGCGCCGGGCATACTCCTCCTTGAGGGCGCGGCGCATGCTGTCGAACGAACGGGTGAGGGATGCGATGCGGTCGTTTCCGCGCGCCGGAAGCTCGAAATCGAGGTTCCCGTCCGCAATGCGCCGCGTGGCCCCCTCGAGCGTGAGGATGGAGCGGTTCAGCGAGCGAAGGATGAGAAAGCTCATCAGGGAAGAGAAGATGAGGAGCGCGATGGTAGGGTAGGTCACCAGCTCGAAGGCCAGGGTCCTGAATCGCGCCACTTCCGGCCGGATCTTGGGGAGCTTGAGGATCAGCAGCGAATCGTCGCTGCCGGGAGCGTGCGACGTCTCGACCTGGAAATGGAACTGGTCGATGTTCGCCCGGATGTACCGCATGAGCTGCGCGCTCGTGGCGGGCGTGCCCGGCGGGAGCTCGGGGATCGTCGAGGAGGAGATCACGTCATCCTTGTCGAGGATCACGAGGTCGAGGCCCGGCGGCCTCCCCTCCGCCAGCGCGCCGAGCTCGTGACGCTTGATGGCCCGCGGCACTTTCCTGCCGATCCAGGACATGATCTGCGGGTAGTTGGGCAGCGGATCGCGGTTCCGGGCAGCATAGAACTGCTCGAAGAGCATGAAGGTGCTCACCAGGAACGGCACGGCGATGATGCCGCCGACCAGGATCAGAAACTGCGTGCGCAGCTTCATGCGTGCACCGCCTCCGCGCTGAAGCGGTAGCCCATGCCGTGCACGGTCTCGATGAACTCGGGAGAGGCCGGATCCTTCTCTATCTTTTTCCGCAGCCTCTGGATGTAGACCGCGACGGCCGTGATGTCGCCGTACTGGTTCCGCCAGACCTCGGAGTAGATCGTGTCCGGCGTCATGGCCTTGCCCGGGTGCGTGGCAAGGCACGCGAGGACCTCGAACTCTTTCGAGGACAGCGGCACCTTCTCCCCTCCCTTCTTCAGCAGGTAGCCGTCAATGTCCAGCAGGAAGTCCCCGAACTTCACGCTGTTGGGAGCGGCCTTGAGGTCGGTGGACCGGCGCAGCATGGCGCGCACCCGGGCCGCCAGGACCTTTGGGGAGAACGGCTTTGTGACGAACTCGTCCGCGCCGATGCCCAGGCCGAGAATCATGTCCTCGTCCGCGTCACGGGCGGACACGATCATGACCGGCACCGCGCTGTTCCTCCGCAGGCGCTGCAGGAACTCGAACCCGTCGATCCCCGGCAGGTTGATGTCGAGGACGACCAGGTCGTACCGCTCCCGCGCGAACTGTGCCAGGCCCTCCTCCCCCGTTTCGCAGATGTGGGCATCCATGCCCTCTTTCTGCAGGTAGAGGCGGATCAGGTCCGCCATCTCCTTCACGTCCTCAATGATGAGTATCTTCGCCTGCACGCATCTTCCCCCTGGCGCCGCCTCAGCTGCAGGAATCAGCCGCCCAGCTGCTGCCGACTCTGCAGAACCTTGATAAAAGCGTCAAGCTGCCGCTGCCGTCTCTGCAGGGGCGTCATTCCGCTGTTCTGCCCGCCCCCCTGGACTTGCCGCGCCTGTCCGCCCCCCTCGCCCCCGCTGCCGGCCCCGTTCGCCGCGGCCTGCTGCCGATAGCGCTGGATGAGCTCCTGCATTGCCTTGCGGAACTGCTCGTATTCCGCCTTCTGAGCCACGGTCAGGATTCCGTCCACGCCTGCCTGCACCTGGGCCGCCTTCGAGGGCGTCGGCAGGGGATTCTCCCGCAGCGCGGTGAGAATCGGCAGGAGCTTCCCGATCTGGTCTTTTGTGAGAAAGAGCGCGGGATCCCGGGTGAATGCGAGCTGGGGGCGCTGCCCTCCGGCGGCCCCGCCGCGCCCGCCGTACATGTCTTTTGTCGCCTCGGGCGGAAGATACAGGGAGAGCCTGCCGATGAGTGCCGCCACGTTGAATCCCTGGACGACATTCGCCGCACCCGGTGAGGACGACTGTGCCCCGGCGACGATGCCGCCGGCCAGAAGACCCGCGAGAGCGATAAGAACTATCCTTTGTTTCCTCATATACCTGCCCCTTCTCCTACTCGAAATGCAATGCCTGGATGGGATCCATGCGTGACGCCTTGCGCGCGGGATAGATCCCGAAAAACAGCCCGACGGCGATCGAGAAGCCGATGGCCAGGCCCACGGTTCCCACGGTGAGAGACACCGTCATGTTGCCGAACCTGCTTATGAGATTTGCCGCAAGTGCGCCCATGGCCCAGCCGAGGAGCCCTCCCAGCCCCGAGAGAATAACCGCCTCGATGAGGAATTGCGCCATGATGTCCCGCCGGCGCGCACCAAGGGCCTTGCGGATGCCGATTTCCCGGGTCCTCTCGGTGACGGACACGAGCATGATGTTCATGATCCCGATTCCGCCGACCAGGAGACTGATGCCGGCGATGCTGCCGAGCATCAACGTCATGATGTCGGAGACTCCCTGCACCGTCTGCAGCACATCCTGCTGGCTGACCACGGAGAAATCGTCCGCCGCCCCGTCCTGGATCTTGTGCCTTTCCCGCAGGAGAGCAGCGATGTCCTCCTTGACCGCGGCAATCTGATCCTTGTCCACGACGCTGACGCCGATGCTCCGCACATCCTTCTGATGGCGGAACCGCGCGTACACGGTGGTGAGCGGGACGATGATCGTGTCGTCCTGGCTGAAGAACCCGCCGCCGGCGCCCTTTTTCTGGAGGACACCGATGACGCGGAAGCTCACGTTGTTGATCTTCACCGACCTTGCCCACCGGGTCCTCGTCTGAAAAAAGGTTGGTCACGATGTCCTGGCCGAGCACGGCGACGGTGCGGCTTGCGCGATAGTCCTCCTGCGTGAAGAAAGCCCCGTCGTCGAGCGGCCAGTTGCGCACGTCGACATAGTCCGTGCTCGTTCCCACGATCGAGGTGTTCCAGTTGCTCTTCTTGTACGTCACCTGCTGCCGCGTCGAGGCCTCGGGCTCCACGCCCGCCAGGCCCTGGACGCCCGCCCGTATCGCGTTCGCGTCATCCACAGTGAGTGTGGACACGGACCCGAAGCCCTGGCGCACCCCGCCGACATTCGCGCTCCCGGGGGTGACGGTGAGGAAGTTGCTGCCAAGCCCCTGTATCTGTTTCTGCACTCCGGCCGTGGCCCCCTGGCCGACCGAGACCATCGCGATCACGGCGCCGACCCCGATGAGTATTCCGAGTATCGTCAGGACGGCCCGCATCTTGTTCTGCAAGAGCGATCGGGCAGCCGACCGGACATTTTCCCACAGCTCGGCCGGCGTGAGAAATGCGTGGCGCTGTCGCGTGCTGCGGGTCACGGCGGCGCTGAGCTTCTGCACGTCGATCCCGCCGCCGTTCATGCCTTTGGGTTTCCGAACAGCCTCGTCGCTCACGATGACCCCGTCCTTGAACTTCACGACCCGCCTGGCGTAGGCGGCCACGCTCTCTTCGTGGGTCACCATGAGGATGGTAATTCCCGCCTTGTTCAGGCTGAGGAATATATCCATGATCTCGTCGCTCATCCTGCTGTCGAGGTTTCCCGTCGGCTCGTCGGCAAGGATGATGGCAGGTGCGTTGACGAGCGCGCGGGCAATGGCCACACGCTGCTGCTCACCGCCGGAAAGCTCATTGGGGGTGTGGCTGCCGCGCAGCGGGAGCCCGACGGCCTCGAGCAGGGCCTGGGCCGGCTTTTCCCGTCTCCGCTCTCCCGTGTAGATGAGAGGGAGCTCGATGTTGCGCTCCGCGCTCGTACGGGAAAGAAGGTTGAAGCCCTGGAAAACGAATCCGATGGACCTGCTGCGCACGCCGGCGAGCTCGTCGTCCGACATGGTGGACACATCGGTGCCGTCCAGCAGGTACGTGCCGGACGTGGGATGATCGAGGCAGCCCAGCAGGTTGAGGAAGGTGGATTTGCCCGAGCCCGACGGTCCCATGACCGCGACGAACTCGCCCTGCTCCAGCTTGAACGACACGCCCTTCAGCGCGTGGACCTCCACGGTGCCGGTGTCATATGTCTTGGTGAGGCCTTCTGTCACGATGAGGGGGCGTCCCATTCTTCTCTCTCCCGCTATCGAAGCACCCGGAAGACCTGCCCCATGCTGCCGGGGCCGCCCTGCTGCGTCTGCCTCGCGCCCGCGGAAGTCGTTCTCCGCTGCACGACGACCTCCTGGCCTTCATCCAGGCCCGCGACGATCTGGGTCTTTGATCCGTCGGTGGCGCCGCTCTGCACGTCCCAGGCCACGAGCTGCCCGCCGTCCATGATCGTCACCTGCGGGGAGCCATTGTTCGACTTGATGGCGGACGAGGGGAGAGTGAGAACGTTCTTCAATGCGAGCACCGAGATCTCCGCGTCCGCGTTCATTCCCCACAGGATCCTGCCGTCGCGGTTGGGCACCTCGATGGTCGCGCTGAACACGGACACATTGTTCACCACCTGCGCGTGCCGGTCGATCTGCGTGACCTTGCCGGCAAACTGCAGGTCCGGAAAGCTGGAAACGGCTACCGAGGCCTTCTGGCCGACCTTGACCTGCGCCATGTCGTTCTCATTGACCTGCGCCTGCAGCCACATGGGGTCGGGATCCACCACGGTGGCGATGGCCGTGCTCGGGCTCACGAGGTCCCCGACATTGACCAGTACCTCGGCCACCATGCCGGCCATCGGGGACCGGATGACCGTCGAATCGAGGATGAGCTTCGCCATCTGCATGGCGTAGTCAGCCTGGGCCACGACGGCTTCCTGGGCGCTGATCACGTCTTCCTGCGACTGCCCCTTCGTGTTCTCGAAGGAGAGCCGGGAGGCGTCGTAGCTGGCCTTTGCGGAGGCGAGCTGGCGCTCAGCGTCCGCGAGCTGGTTGCGGGAGGCGAGCCCCTTGTCGGAGAGCGCTTTCACGCTGTCGTAGTTTTCCTGCTGGGTGGAAACAGCGGCCTCCGCCTGGGTCAGGGCCGCCTGCGCCGCCGCAAGATCCATGCCCGCCGGTTTCGCTTTCAGGTTGTCCAGCTTCACCCGCGCCGACTGGAGGTTGGCCATGTCACTCTTCAGCGTCAGATCGAGCCCCGTGGCTTCGATTTCCGCCAGTGGCTGCCCGGCCCTCACGCGCTGGCCCTCGACAACGCTGATCTTCACGATCTTGCGCGTGGGCATATTCGAGTCAGGGCGGATGGTCACCATCGTGTTCGGCTGAAACTGCCCGGAGGCGGCAACGGACGCGTTGAGGTCACCGCGGGTCACTTTCACCACGTTGACGCTCACCGGGTCTTTCGATTCCGCCGGGTCGGCCGAGGGGAAAATCCTCCCGCGAAAAAGAAAAAGCCCTGCCCCCACCGCCACAACGGCCACTGCAATGATGATCCCTGCTTTCAATTGTCCCTTCACGTTCTCATCTCCCTGAATCCTTTGATCCCTATTCTCCCATTGTATTCTGCAGGGCAAGCACCCCGAGCTGGGCGTCGCTGCGGGCCTTGCCTTCGTTCACCCGGGCCGTGGTCAACGCCACCGAGGCGGTGAGCACGTCGAGGTTCGAGTTGACGCCGGAGTCGTACTGGAGACTCGCCAGCTCGTACTGGCTCTGCGCGAGCTCGAGGCTTTCCTGGGCAAGCTGCGCCCTGCCGATCAGGTCATGCAGGCTGTAGAGAGCGTTCTTCACGTCCGTGGCGATGCTCGAGGCGAGCTGCTGCTGTTGAAGGGTGTACGAATCCTTCTGCATGGCCGCCTGCCTGACCTGGGCGTCTATGGAGCCCGCGTCATAGATCGGGGCTGCCACGTTGACACCCGCGTTCCAGCTGAAGACATCCGTGCTCCGCGCCCAGTCATGCGTGTAGGTGAGGCCGCTGGTCGCTTTCACGACCGGGGTCGACTTGCCCTTGTTGAGGGCCAGGTCGATGTCCGTCGACGCCTGGTTCAGCACGATCTGCCGCATGTCCGACCGCTGGGCGAGCGCGCGAGAAACAGCAGTGGCAACGTCGAGATCGGGAACCGGGATGTCCCCGACCTCAGCCACCTGGTACACCCTGTCCAGAGGCCATCCCACCAGGGTGGACAACTTTTCGCGGTCGACTTCGCGCGTTCCCTGGGCGAGCCGGAGGTCCAGCTCCGCCTGCTTCTGGTTGACCTGGGCCTGCTTGATGTCGATCTGGCTCGCGCTGTGCGCATCGAAGAGTGCCTGGCTTTTCACGGTCTCCTGCTGTCTCTGGTTCAGCGTGTCCTGATAGATCTCGAGCTGGCGCTGCGCGGCGAGCAGCGTATAGTACGCCTGCTTCACCTGGTAGATGATGGTCTTTCGATTTGAATCTTCCGCTGACTGCGTTCCCTGGAGACTGACAGCGGCCTTCCGAGTCGCGGCCAGATTGCTTCCCCCCGGATAACCGTCCCAAAGGGTCGCGGCGGCGGAAACCGAAAGCGCCGTTGTCTGCGCGGGAGTTGCCTCTTCGGTGAGCGTATGACCTGCCGAGACATCGAGGCTCGTGGAAAGCGGCGCGGTGAGCGACATCCCCAGCTTCCCGGTGTCCTGTGCAAATGCCGACTGGCCCAGGCTCAACAGGCGGGTATCATAGGGCGCGCCCTGGTGGGTCGCGGAAGCGGTGCCTGTCAGGCCGAGTGAGTTCGCCGCTGCCGCCTGCGTGTACTGGGCCTGCGCCATTGCCACGGTTGCCCGGGAAATGAGGATGCCCGGGCCGCTCGTGAGCGCCTGATCAACCATCTGGGGAAGGGTGACCACGAGGTCGGGAGCGGCAGCCTGTGCATGGGCAACGCAGGAAACGAATGCGAGAACAATGAGTGTCATTCGCAGTCCCGGTGCCCCCCGCTTGATTTGCATACCCCAAGGGTACACACCGGGGGCTGCCGGGCGCCATAGATGCGGCGTGAACGCTGGATAAAAATCTGTTATCCGGTGGAAGGCCGCCGTTCCCAGGATTCCACGAGAGGGTGCCTCACGGCCGGGCCCGGGTCCGACGGGTCGAGCGTTCTGCCCACCTCCGCGTAGGCGGCAATCCGCCGCTCCAGCCGGAGGTGCGCCAGGGGATTGTCGGAGCGGAACAGGCCATAACGCTCTTCGCAGTCGGCGAGCCGCTCGTGGGCAATCAGGGCCCAGGTGGCGTCGATGAGGTGGGAGAACTCCGGCAGAAGAAGCTCGGGGCAGTTGAACGACTGCCGCGGGCTGTTGATGTCCACGCCGCTGATCTCCATGAAACCGTGCCGCGCGCAGAGCGCCCGCACGCGGCGCAGCTGCTCCAGCGTGTTGCGCGGCGGCATGTACGCGATGGCGCGGAAACCCAGCCTCCGGGCCTCCTCCATCAGCTCGTCCAGATACCCGTCCTCGAAAAGCTCGGCCTTCTTGTCCCCGGTCGGGGAATCGGTGATATCGCCCAGGTACCCGTAGCAGGGAATGCCGCCCACTTCTTCCGCGAAGCGCACCGCGCGAAGGACCGGGATGCACTCTTCGCCGTCCGGCTGGATGAAGGCCTTTTCCATGAAGGAGCTTTTCAATACGCCGAGCAGGTCGAAGAGGAGCGATTCGTTGGCATGGATCGACCAGGTACGCGGCGATCCGCGGGGGAGGCACGATGCCGAGGGCGGTGCGAAGGAAGGCGGCAAGAGGCTCCCCGCGGCCGGTTTTTTCCACGATCTTCCGCGCAACGGCAAGGAGGATATGCCGCTCGGTGATGGTCCCTCCCTCCTCGACGCACGAAGCGGCGCGCACGTCCTTCTGCCAGTCCAGCGAAGAGAGGCCATAGCCCGGCAGGAGGGAGTTCAGCCGCTCCACCATGCGCCGCTCCCTCAGCTCCCGCGAGGCCTGGATGGGCCGCAGGAACGCGCGCAGGGCGGGCACGCTGCGTGCCGGCACCCCGTGCATCATCATGTACAGAACGCCTGCCGAATCGGGGTTGTTGATCTTCCTCCCCTCGAGCCGGGTGCCGGCAGCGCTGACGCGCAGCTCCACGCCGGCGGTAGTGGCTACCTTGAGGATCCTGCCCGCCTCGCGCATCTCTGCGGCCCCCGCGATCGAGTCATGGTCCATGATGCCCACGGCAGCGAGCCCCGCGGCCCTGGCGCGCGCCGCGGCCGCCGCCGGTGAGTAGGGACTGAAGGAGTAGATCGTGTGCACGTGGCAGTTGACTTCGGGGCCCGGATCCGCGGCAATCCCGCGCGCGGCGAGCTCTCGCAGGGCGGCAAGACGCTCCGGCGCGGTCGGGGCATTCAAGGGGTCGGACATGTCGGTCACTCCTGGTGACATTTAGTCGGTCACTCCTGGTGACATTTAGTCGGTCACTCCTGGAGCGCCGGAATGCGGAGGGCCCGGCGGAAGCGCTCGTGGAGCTGCTGACCGTCGATCTCCCGAGGGTCCCGGATGATGCCCCCCGCCATGTCCGCGTGGCCGCCGCCGAAGCCGACGCCCTGGAGGGCCTCCTGCACCACCCGGGACGCGTTCCAGGCATCCCGCTCGCTCCGCACCGACACGTTGATCACGCCGTCATTGCGCGCGCAGAGCACGACGAACTCGGCCTCTTCCAGCGTGATGAAGAAATCACCGAGGATGCCGAGAAGATTCTGGTTGCAGCCCTCGGGAAACCAGCAGAAAGCGACGTGGTCGTGGACCTGCACGTTGGCCAGCGCGTGGCGGTAGAACTCGAGGTCCCGCGTCTGTATGGAGTTGCGGAGGATCGAGTTTTCCAGCCGCACGTCCGCGCGCGTGTACAGGTCCGCATATGCCTGGATGTCCTCGTTGCTCACCTGCCGGGTGAGAAGGGCGGTGTCCATGTTGATGCCGATCATGAGCGCCGTGGCGACCTCTCGCGGAATCTCCGCCAGGGTCTCCCGGAAGTAGCCGTAGATCACGGTCGCGCAGGCGCCCACATCGGGGCGGATATCGACGAACGGCACATTGTCCGGCGTCTTCACGTCGTGATGGTCGATTACGGCGACCTCGTCCCCCGGCAGGTCCGTGACGTTCTTGCTCCCCTTGCACCCGTCCACGATCACGACGGGGTCGTGCGGGCCTATTGTAACGCCCGCGGCCGGCCCGACATCGATTCCGAGGTCACGGATCATCCGGCGCAGTGAATCCCTCTGCAGGTTTCCCCCATACACGATACGGGAAGGTACTCCGGCATTCTTCAACAGCACCTGCAGCCCGAAAGCCGTTGCGACCGCATCGCAGTCGGGAAAGTCGTGCGTCTGCACGTAGACCGGCCGCCGCGCCCCGATCACATTCAGCAACTCCGCCATTTTTCCCATCCCGTTCAGGATATCGTGCCTGACTCTTGTTTGACAGCCCCCTGCCGCGCGCCTACAATTCATTCGTGGGGGCTTGAATGGCCGAAGCCGGCAAGAAGAAGTACGGGAAAGGCGCTCTCATCTACATCGAATCGGATGAGGAGAGCGGCGATGTGTGCGTGGTGGAAACAGGTGAAGTGGAGTTGACCGGAACCCCCGGCATACCGCGCTTCCGTTCCCTCCTGGGGCCCGGGGATATCTTCGGCTTCACCTCCTGTCTCTGCCGCCGTCCCCGCATGGAAACCGCGATTGCGCGCACGGACTGCACGTGCGCCGTGCTCGAGCGCGAACGATTCATCGAATCCGTCCAGGCCAATCCCGACGTGGCGGGCCGCATCATCTCCTACTTCGCCCAGGAGCTGCGCGCGTTCGACGAAATGGTTGTCTCCCCATCCGAGGAGGCGAGCGTGTCCGACGACGAGACGCGCCTGTATGAGCTTGCCGAGCATTTTCAGAAGAAGGGCCGGGCGGCGCATGCGCACCATGCGCTGGACGTCTACCAGCGCCGGTTTGCGGCCGGGTCGCGCGGCGCCGAGGCTGCCGCTCGTCTTGCCGCGCTTGCCGGCAAGGGAAGCGTCCTTCCCGCGCCTGTCACGCGCGGCCTGTGCCGGGTGTTCGCCGACCGGCAGATGATTTTCTGCGAGTATGAGCCGGGAAACGAGCTGTACATCATCAAGTCGGGAAAGGTGGAGATACTGAAGATCAATCCGCCAGAAGAGATACTTCTGTCGATCCTGCGGGAAGGAGATATTTTCGGGGAGCTCTCCATCGTCTCCAGCGCCCCCCGCAGCGCCACCGCGGTGAGCGCGGGAGAGACGACGCTTCTCCCGGTCTCGCGCGAATCCCTGCCGTCGGTCTTCGGGAAGTCCCCGGCGACGGTCGGGCGCATTCTCGCCGCCCTCAGCCAGCGGCTGTGGTTCACGTTCATCCGCCTGCGCGCGAAGGTCTACGAGAACCCCCTCACCCGGGCATACGTGCTGCTGGAAAACAAGCTCCTCGAAGACCGGGTATCCCTTACCAGCACCAAGCCGTGCACGCTGCCCCTGGGCATCGCGGATATCCTCGGCATGGCAGGCGTGCCCTCGGATCAGATGGACAGCGTGAAGGGCCTGCTCTCGGACGATCGAAACCTTGCGTTCCAGTTCCGGCAGCTCACCATCGAGAACCCCAGCGCCCTCCAGGCACGGGCACGGTACTTCCGCACGCGCGACCATCTGGACAGTCCCGAGCTGAAAGCGGCAGTCACTCCGAGGAGGCGCCCCGGCAGGATCGGCCTGGACGTGAGCGAGCTGCGCGTCCCGCCTGAAAAGATTCCGGGATAGCCCGGTCCCTCGGGGCTACTCCTTCAATACGAGGACGCCCTTGGCAAGGAGCTCCACGCTCCCGCCGACTCTTCCCCCGGCCAGCAGGTCGGTCAGGTGCCGGGCGCCGAAATCGATCCTCACCGCCGTGTCGTTGTGATTGAGCACGAACAGGAACGATTGCCCGGCCTTGGTTCTTCGCGTGGCTTCCACGCCCGCGGGCGCACGCATGACGGACGCGACGTTTTTCTCCGCGGCCAGGAGCGCCGCCAGACGGGAGAGGAATTTTTTCTCGGGCGAGGTGGCCAGGTACCATGCGTGGCCCTTCCCGGCCGGGTTTCTCGTCAGGCACGGCATTCCCTTGTAGAAGTCAGCGCCGTATTCCGCCAGTACTTCGGCGCCTTCCGCATGGAGCAGGTCGCAGAGCAGGCCGCACTCGAATGAACCGGCCAGATTGCCGATGCCTTTCTTCATGACGATCGAGTTCTTCTGGTCCGGCAGCAGGGCGTCAATCTCCTCCACCCAGATCCCCAGCAGCTTCCGAAGCTCCCCCGGGTAGCCGCCCAGGGTCACGAGATCATTCTGGTTCACGATCCCGCTGAAGAAGGTCGTGAGCAGCGTGCCTCCCCGCTCCACGAACTCGGACAGCCGGCGGGCGACCCCCGGCTTGAGCATGTAGAGCACCGGCGCCACCACCACCTCGTACCCGGCAAGGTCCTGCTCCTCACCGACCATGTCCACGGGATAGTTCTGCGACCAGAACGCCTCGTGCCACGCGCCGACCTGCGCCACGTACTTCAGGGCGACGCTGGGGCCCGAGCTCATCTCCACGGCCCACCAGTTCTCCCAATCGAAGAGCACGGCGATCTTCGACTCCACCCGGGAATCCACCAGCACGTCCCCGAGGCCGGCAAGCTCGCGGCCGAGCGCCGCCACTTCACGGAACACGCGGGTGTTCTCGTGACCCGCGTGCGCAATGACCGCGCCGTGGTACTTCTCGCACGCCCCGCGGGACCGGCGGAGCTGGAAGAACTGCACCGTGTCGGCGCCCCGCGCAACCGCCTGCCAGCTCTGCAGCCGCATGACGCCCGGCCGCTTCAGGCTGTTGTACGGCTGCCAGTTCTGCTGGCTGGGCGTCTGCTCCATGAGCATGAAGGGCTGCCCGGCTCTCAGCCCCCGCATGAGGTCGTGCCGCATGGCGATGTCGCTGACGGGCGTGTCCAGGCTGGGGTAGCTGTCCCAGGAGACGACGTCCATTTCACGCGCCCAGCGGAAGTAGTCCAGCGCCTTGAAGGTGCCCATCAGGTTCGTCGTCACCGGGACATCCGGCGTGATCGACTTGAGGGCGTCGCGCTCGGCCTTGAAGCATTCCAGAAGGCTCTCGGAGTTGAACCGGTAGTAGTCGAGCGTGATCCCCTGGAAAACGGTGCGGGTGGCGTCCAGATGCTCGCTCAGGAGGCTGGGGAGCACGATCTGGTCCCAGTCGGCAAGCGTGTGCCCCCAGAAGCTCGTGTTCCAGGCTTCATTCAGGCTGTCCAGAGAGCGGTAGCGCTGTTTCAGCCAGCCGCGGAATGCCCGCTCGCAGTTCTCGCAGTAGCAGCTTCCCCCGTATTCGTTGTTGACGTGCCATGCGACGAGGGCCGGGTGCTTCCCGTAGCGCTCCGCCATCCGCCGGGCGAGCGCCGGCGCCAGGCGGCGGAAGGTGGGGCTGTTCGGGCAGAAGTTGTGCCTCCCGCCGAACTTCCGCCTGTGGCCTTCGATCGTCGTCCGCAGCACGTCCGGATAGCGGGTGGCCATCCAGGCCGGCACGGCAGCGGTGGAGGTGGCGACGCACGCGGAGATCCCGTTCGCGGACAGGAGGTCCATGACCCTGTCCAGCCAGGAGAAATCGTACGTCGACTCGTCCGGTTGGAGCCGGGCCCACGCGAAGACGGGCAGGGTGGCCACGTCGATGCCGGCCAGCTTGAGAAGCCTCATGTCCTCCTGCCAGGTTTCCTCGGGCCATTGGTCGGGATTGTAGTCCCCGCCGAACCAGATCTTGGGCAGCTTCGTGTTGATCATGAGCGCTCCTTCCGCCGCGAGTATACCCGAAGGCCCCGCGCTTGACTCGCCTCCTGTCGAGGAGTAGAGATAACTCCATGAGAAGGCCAGCTCAGCCGGTCGCAGCCGCCGACCAGGAAGGGACCCTCATGAAGGCGTGCGCGCTTTCTCCCGAGGATTGCCTCGCCCTGCTGGCCACGCGTGAAAAGGGCTTGTCGGAGGAAGAGGCCGAGGAGAAGCGGAGGCAGTTCGGCGCCAACGAGGTGATCACCAGGCAGGGCGGCGCGCTGCTGCGTACCTACCACAGATTCGCGAATCCCCTGGTCATCCAGCTCCTCATAATCGCCGGGGTATCCTTCTTCATGGGGGACCTCCGCTCCACCATCGTCGTCGGAGGCATGGTCCTCATCAGTGTCGGGCTCTCCTCCCTCCAGGAGGAGAGATCAGGGCGGGCGGTAGAGAAGCTCCAGGCAATGGTCCGCACAACGGTGAATGTTCTGCGGGGGGGCAGGGACACGGAGATCCCGCTTGCAGAGGTCGTGCCGGGGGATGTCGTCCTGCTCGACGCAGGTTCGCTCGTGCCCGCTGACCTCCGACTGATTTCGACGAAGGATTTCTTCGTCAGCCAGAGCGCCCTGACGGGAGAGTCGATGCCGGTGGAGAAGAGCGCCGCCGCCGTACAGGGCAACGGCAGATCGGCACTCGAGCTCCCCAACGCATGCTTCCAGGGCAGCAACGTGCTCTCGGGAAGTGCACGGGGCGTCGTGATCAACACGGGAGCGCGTACGTACTTCGGCGCCATCACCCGCAGGCTTGCCGGCCAGCGCTCAAAGACGAGCTTTGACAAGGGGATCGCGGGATTCACCTGGCTCATGATCCGCTTCATGGTCGTGATGGTGGCCGTGGTGTTCCTCATCATCGGCATCACGAAGCACAACTGGATGGATGCACTGCTGTTCGGGCTTGCGGTTGCTGTTGGTCTCACCCCTGAAATGCTTCCCATGATCGTCACGGTGAACCTGGCCAAGGGCGCCCTGGCGATGTCGAAGAAAAAGGTCATCGTCAAAAAGCTGAACTCCATCCAGAATTTCGGGGCCATCGACATCCTGTGCACCGACAAGACGGGCACTCTGACCCAGGACCGGGTCATTCTTGAAAAGTACGTGGATGTCTCCGGCAAGCAGAGCGACGAAGTCCTCCGCTATTCCTATATGAACAGCTTCTATCAGACGGGACTGCGCAACCTCCTGGACAGGGCCGTGCTCGCCCATGGCGAGTTCGAGGTGGAGCGCCGGTGCCGGAAGGTGGACGAAATCCCGTTCGATTTCACGCGCAAGCGCATGTCGGTGGTCGTGGAGTACGAGGGCGCCCACGTGCTGATCTGCAAGGGCGCGGTGGAGGATGTGTTCAAGGCCTGCGCTTCCTACCAGGTGGAGGACGACGTCCTCCCCATGATCGAGATGATCCGCCAGGACGTGCTGGAGGACTACGAGGCGCTGAGCGCGGACGGCTACCGGGTGCTCGCCATTGCCTACCGCGAGTTCCCGCGCGACAAGACAGTTTTTGCCGCCGCGGATGAGAGCGACATGATCCTCCTGGGTTACATTGCCTTCTTCGATCCTCCCAAGGAAACCACGGCGCAGTCCCTGAAGGCCCTGAAAGAAGCCGGGGTCGCTGTGAAGATCCTCACCGGCGATAATGATCTGGTCACGCGCAAGGTCTGCAAGGACGTGGGCATCGACGTGGCGCACCTTGTGACCGGGCCCCAACTCCAGGGGCTCACGCCGGAACAGCTGGTCGAGACAGCCGAGAAGGCCACTGTGCTCGCGCGCCTGTCTCCCACTCAGAAGGAACAGGTGATCGAGGCCCTGCAGAGCAAGGGACACGTCGTCGGGTTCATGGGTGACGGCATCAATGACGCCCCCGCCCTCAAAAAGGCGGACGTCGGCATCTCGGTGGACACGGCGGTGGACGTGGCCAAGGAGTCCGCCGACATCGTGCTGCTGGAGAAGAGCCTGCTGGTCCTGGATGACGGCATCATTGAGGGAAGAAAGGTCTTCGGAAACATCATCAAATACATCCGCATGGGGGCAAGCTCCAATTTCGGCAACATGTTCAGCGTCGTGGGGGGCAGCTTCTTCCTCCCCTTCCTCCCCATGCTCCCCATCCAGGTCCTCACGAACAACATGCTCTACGATGTGTCCCAGATCGGGATTCCGTCCGACACGGTGGACCCGGAGTTCACCACCGTGCCGAGGAAATGGAACATCGGCAACATCAGGCGGTTCATGTACTTCATCGGCCCCATGAGCTCCATTTTCGACTACGCCACCTTCTTCCTTATGCTCTACTTCTTCGGGTGCATCGGCTTTACAGCGGCCGGCACGAGCCCGGCCATGAAGGCGCACTACGAGGCGCTCTTCCACACGGGATGGTTCGTGGAATCCATTCTCACACAGACCCTCATCGTGCACGTCATCCGCACCCGAAAGATCCCTTTCATCCAGAGCCGCGCCAGCCCCGTCATGCTCTTCTTCACCCTGCTGGTCATGGCCATCGGCGCCGCGCTCCCGTACAGCCCGCTGGCGGGTTTTCTGGGTCTCGTCCCCCTGCCGGCAATCTTCTGGGCGTGGATCGCCGGGTTCCTCGTGATCTACTGCGGCCTCACTCACGTGGTGAAAACCTGGTTCTTCCGGAAATTTGGAGTGGATTGAAATGTCACCAGGAGTGACCACATGAAAAGCCTCCTCGATGCGCTTCAGGAAGGGCGGCTTATCGAGCTTCCCGAGATCGACAAGGGAAAAATCCTGAACCTGCTGGCCACCCTGATCGAGGCCATCCCGGACTTCCGCGGCGGAGTCGATTTCGCGGGCGCTGTTGCGGTCCGGGAGAATGCCGCAAATACCGCTATCGGCCTCGGATGGGCATGTCCCCACGGCCGCGTCTCCGGTGAAGGAGATCTTTTCTGCGCCATCGGCTGGAGCCCCACGGGCATCGACTACGGCGCCCCGGATGGCAAGCCCGTGCGCATCGTGGTCATGCATTACATCCCGGATTCGCAGAAGAACGTGTACTTGAGGGAGATCTCCGGGCTCGCCAAGGCCATCAAGGCCAATCCTGCGCTGGGCGAGATGTCCAGCCTGAAAGACCTCGGCGAAGCGAGGCACCGTCTCATCGATCTTCTGACTGCCGCCGTCGACAGCGCCCTCCCGGACGTGAAAGCGCGCATGATTCAGCTCGAGGCCAAGCAGGCCGTGTCCGCTCTTGCCCAGACCCTGCCGGCGGATGTTCTGGCGTCGCTC
The DNA here is from genome assembly GCA_963734545.1 of uncultured Spirochaetota bacterium. Lineage (GTDB taxonomy): Bacteria > Spirochaetota > Spirochaetia > SZUA-6 > Fen-1364 > Fen-1364. The sequence continues at coordinate 452,225 of CAVTHO010000008.1, forward strand.
AACCTGATACCCCTCACCATCGTGGTGGTGCCGGGAGCAAAGCCCCTCGTGCTTGCGCAGGACAAGGAAATCGTGCTGCAGATAGAGACCACGCCTGAAATGGCGGCGCCGCTCGCCGCCCGCATCCCATTCGACAAGGCAGGATATCGCATCATCACGAGATCTGTTTCATCCTACTTGCCGGATCGGCTGCTGTATGAATGCATCGCGGTGAAGCTGGCGGGAAGCCAGGGCAAATAGAGGAGGACGGCAATGTCGGCACGCATGAGCTATCAGGGCCTCGTGGAGAAGGTGTTTTTCAAGGGCCGGAGCTCCCGCGCGAGCGAAGCCTTTGCCTATATCGCCGCGAATCTCTTTCTGCTCCTGATCGTGTTCTACATCTTCCTGAACACGATCGTGTACGACTGGACGGGCGCCCTGTACACGCGGGGGTTTCATCTCAACACGGCCCTGGACAACCTGATCCCCTTTGCGCCGGAATGGGCCATCTTCTACCTGTACCTTTTCTACCCGCTCTCCGCCGTCACCATGGCCTGGTTCGCCCTCATCGAATACAAGAAGGGAATCGCCCTTGCCTTCTCCCTCGTGCTCATCAACCTGGCCGCAGACCTCGTCTACATCGTGTTTCCGGTGACCACCGACATCTACCGTGAGGCGCTCCTGGCTCACCCGCTCACCGGAAACCCTTTTGCCGCGGCGATGTATGCGCACTACGGGAAGGATCCCTCGTTCAACTGCTTTCCCAGTCTCCACGCCGCCGTGTCGGTGATCTGCTTCTACGCCTGGTACCGATATGCGCGCGTGAAACCCAACCGGATCACGCGCGCCATCGCCATCGGGATGCTGGTCGTGGCGATCGGCGTCGTGCTCTCCACGCTCTTCGTCAAGCAGCACTACATTGCCGACGAGATTGCGGGGATCGTCCTTGCGTGGGCGGTCGGGAAGTGGATGTTCGATCTCTTCTGGAAACCAAAAACTCACGCCCCGCAGGGGTAGTCCCGCTGTTATAACAGTTCGTTAATAAATCTTCATCAAACATTAATGCCTCATTAATGGAGCGCGGCTGCATCTGGGAGTAGATTCATCGCGTATACAGAGCAAGTGAGGTGAGCATGAACAACGCGCTGGCAAAAAGGGAACGCAGGCCCGGGGGTGAGAAAGACAATCTTCTCTCCCTTTACCTCAAGGACATCAACAAGGTCCCGCTCCTCACCCGCAGAGAGGAAGAGTCACTGGCCCGGGAGGCCGTCCGGGGAAATACCGCGGCCAAGGAAAGGCTCATACGCGCGAATCTCCGGTTCGTGGTGAATGTCGCGAAGAAATACCAGCACAAGGGTCTTCCGCTGGAAGACCTCATCAGCGAGGGCAACATCGGCCTCATGCGGGCGATCGATCGCTTCGACGTGGAAAAGGGCTATCATTTCATCTCGTATGCCGTCTGGTGGGTCAGGCAGGCCATCCTGAGCGCCCTCAGCGAGAAATCGCGAACCATCCGGCTTCCCACGAACAGGGCCCTGGAGCTGTCGAAGATCCAGAAGGAGGAGGGAGAGAAAACCTCGGCCACCGGCAGCGCGGCCAGCCTCCTGCTCGTCGGCCGCGAGCCCCTGTCTCTGGACGCGCCTTCCGGTCCGGATGACGACTCCGCTCCCTTCGGTGAAACGGTGGAAGACAGGGCGGCCCCCCGGCAGGACGAGCTCGCCATAGAAAGCTGCCTGCGGGAAGAGATCAACACGGTGCTCGGTTCTCTTGCCCGCAAGGAATCGGAGATCATCCAGTACCGGTTCGGTCTCAACGGCAGGAAGGCTCTCTCCCTCAGAGAGCTGGGAACGAGATTCCGGCTGACAAAAGAGAGGATACGCCAGATCGAAAAGAAGGCGATCCGGCAGCTCCAGAGCTCCACCCGGAGCGGCATGCTGCGCGCCTACATGGACATCAGCGCCGAAAAGCTGCCCGTGTAGTACCGCTCGACGGCCGGCTGTCTCAATACACCTTGACGAGCACGGAGGCGCCGGAAAGATTGTTCGTCTGGATCAAAGGGCTTCCAATGTAGTAGAGCGTCGAGGCGCCGCTTGCGGAGAGGCTGATCTGATCTGCGTTTATCCATGCCTCGCTCGCCCCGCTCACGGCCACCGTTGCCCGGGTGGCCGCGCACGCCAGGAGATTGGCCGTGCTCGCTCCCGAGACAATCACCGTCTCGCTGCCGGTCGTGCCGCCGATGCTGAGAGAGCTCGCTCCGGAGAGGTCCGCATTCACGGCAGCGCAGGACAGGCCCTTGATATCCGCGAAACCTGCGCCTGAAAGAATCACCTCCAACGACTGCGTCGAAGCGAATCCGGAGTCGACCCTGGCCTCGGAGGCCCCGGACAGGTCGAGACCGACAAGAACGGGCATGTGCACTTCCGCATTGAACGTGATGCCGTGATAATTGTACCCCTGCGCCAGCCCGATCAGCACCGAGCCGGCACCGTTCCTCCTGACATCCATGTAGGGGAGGAGATTGTCGTCAGATGTCACCCTGAGCGAATAGGCCGCGTCAGGCACCACATGCACCCGGCACGCGTGGGTCGCGGTGATGGTGGAAAAGTCGGCGAAACCATAGGTCGATGTGGTCAGGTAGCCGGATCCCTGCACCAGGGGAAAGAAATCGCACCCGTTCAGCAACGCGACAGCGGCGGCGCACAGAACCGGAATAACGCGCTTCATGTCCATTGAATCCCCCGGGGGGAGGATACCGTCACCGCGGAAGGGCGGCATTTGCGGCGGCCCCTGTTTTTCCGGAGCTACCCACACGCCCCTATGGAAAATGACGAATTGAGAAGGGGCACTTCTAAATTCCTCGAAAACGCCAATGGCGGGGCGTGCCTCGCCAGATCTGTGCCGTGCTTGCATCAACGCGCGTTTCCAGTATGCTTTGAGACATGTCGACCACATCATCCGGCTCGCGTACCGCCCCGACGTCGCTGCCCCTCCGGCAGAGGCCGCTCGATATCGTGATCCTGGGGTATCTCATCTTCAACCTCGTTGCGATCACGTACCTCTTCGACCTGGAGCAGATCCTCATTCCCGACACGTCCCATTTCATCTATCCGGCATGGCCGCCGCGATTCATCGTGGATCTTTCTCACTGGTGGGGTCGGAATTTCGATCCCCTCCTCTTCGCGCGGCCGCCCTGGTGGCGCGCGACGATCTGGATCGACGCGGTCCTTTTCGGACCGTACTCCGTGTTCGCGATCTATGCCTTCATCAAGGGCAGGAACTGGATCAGGATGCCGAGCATCATGTATGCCTCGATCATGCTGACGAATGTCACCATTATCATGAGTGAGGAGATCTGGGGACCGCACGCCACGCCGCACCTGGCTGCGGTGATCGGCGCCAACGCTTCCTGGATTATCGTTCCCCTGCTTATTCTTTTCCGGATGCGCCGGGACCCGTTCCCCTCTTATTCTCCCCGCGCCGCGGCGGAGTAACCCTCCAGGACGCGACGGACACTTTCACGCAGGAGCTCCCGAGGGTCCGTTCCCAGCCGGCCTTCGCGCACGGCCGCGTAGTGGAGCGGCAGGAACTGGCTCAGGAGCGTACCGGGGATCGCGGCATGCCGCAGGTTGGCAAGGAGCCTCTCAACAGCGTCCGCTACAGCCGGTTTGCTCCAGTAATAGCGGCTGCGATCTGAGAGACTGTATCTGCGTGCCCGCCTCTTCTGGGACTGGCTGCCTCCGTAATAGTCCTTCCAATGCCCGGGCTCGGCAACCATGGCGCGTTCCAGCGTCTCTGACAGATCCGACCGCTCCGCGGCGGCCCCCTGCAACAGCTCCTGCTCGATGAGCTCCAGGCTGAAGAGGCACTCGCGCAGGGCAAAGGTGAGAGCCGGGCCCACCTTCAGAATCGCGACGCCGTCTTCGACGAGCTCTCTCAAGTGGGCCACGGTCTGGTAGTCGGTGGAGTGACCCTCGAGGACCATGTCCGGCAGCCGGCGCGCCGCGTTGCAGAGCGGCGCGGCCCTGGCCCGGTCGTATGCGCGCACTTCCTGGTCTCCGTATTCCACCCCCGGCTGCGTCACGACAGCGCACACTCTTGTCCATGCCGCTTCCAGACCGCGGGCGCGAAAAGCCGTCTTGCAGAGAGAGACGGACTCGAGCAGGTCTTCCACGGCCGTGATGGCGAGCGGCGTCGGGCCTTCCCGCTCTGACAGCTCCGCCGCTGCCGAAATCCCGCCGGGAGCCGGGACCTCTGTGCCGATCACGTACACCGGCAGCGTGGCGCCGGAGCGCGGGCCGCGCGCCTCTCCCCGCGCGTCCTCCGCTGCCGCGGCCAGCTCCGCTTCCCGCTGTGCGACCAGTCGGGGATCCAGGGCGCCGTGCCGGTCAATCGGATCTCCGCCAAGCGGCATGCTTGCATCGAGATGGATCTTCGTGAATCCCGCGTGGATGCTCGCTGCCACAAGGTCGCGCGCTTTTTTCAATGCCGCCTCGGCGCGCTCGGACCTCCAGGGGTAGGGGCCAAGGTGATCTCCGCCCAGGATCAGCCGATCCGGGGGGAACCCCGATTCCGCCCCCACCCTGCCGACGAAATCCCCCCAGTCCTTCGGGGTAAGGCCGGTATAGCCGCCGAACTGGTTGACCTGGTTGACCGTGGATTCGATCAGCGCCGGAAGCCCGTCCCGCAGGGCCTGCATAAAAGCGGCCTCGAGGACAATGCGGTGCGCGCTGCAGACGGAGCCGATGCCGCGCGCCGTGCCGCTCTTCTGGGATGCAATGAGCTCACGGAAGAAACCCTGCGCAGGCAATCCACCCTACCTTCGCCGCATGACGGCCGACACGGCGCGCGGGCTGATCCTGCCCTCCATCGGGCCGAAGGCCTGCGCGTTGAGGGCGCCCGCGGCAGCGGCCATGCGCGCGGACTGTTCGAGGTTCCTGCCTTCGAGCTGGCCGCAGAGAAAACCCGCGTCAAAGCAGTCTCCTGCGCCGGTCGGGTCCACTTCCCTGACGGGGAATGCCGGCACGTCGACGCGCCCCGCCGGCGTGAGCACCGCGCACCCCCTGCTTCCGCGTTTCAGCACGATGGCCTGCAGCGGGTACCGGCCGAAAAGAACGCGGGCACCCTCCTCCGTATCGTCTCTGCCGCTCAGCATTGCGAGCTCTTTCTCCCCGGGGAAAAGAATGGAGGCGCGGCGCAGCACCGGGCCGGCAATCTCCTCCACCGTGCGGCCCACCAGCAGCTCGAACCGGATATTAGGGTCAAAGGTGATCCGGGCCCCGTGCTCCGCAAACAGCTCCACCGCCTGGAACACGCGCGCGCGGAACGCGTCATTGGCCATGAGCGAGCATCCCATGACGTGCAGGAACTTCGCTCCCTCCACCTCGGAAGGGTCCGGCACGCCCGCCATCACGGCAGGAGTCCCGTCCCAGTGGAAGATGAACCTGCGCGAGCCGTCCTTGAAGTACGTGACGAACGCCACCCCGGTGGAGCGGTTGGGAAAGACCTCGATGAAGTCCGTGCGGACGCCGTCCGCTTTCAATCGCCGGAGGATGCAGCGGCCGAAATCGTCCTCCCCCACGCCGCTCACGATCGCCGCGGAATGCCCCAGCCGGGCCACGGTGTCTATGAAGATCCCGGGGGCGCCGCTGGGATACGGCCCGAGGAAGGTCCCTGTCTGCTCCAGCGTCATGCCCGGCTTCGGGCGCATCACTTCCACCAGGAGCTCCCCCATGATCCAGACGTCGCTCGCCGGGGCCGCCATCAGACCTGCTCGCCCTTGTCACCCAGCCACGCGACTGTCTCGCCGCAGGGCACGATCTGCTCGGGGTCGGCATCGATCTTGAGAAGGTACCCGTCGGTTTCCGCCACGACGTCGAGCTCGGAAATGTCGGTTTCTATCTTCAGGAGGACCTCGCCTTTCTTCACCAGATCTCCGACCCTCTTTTCCCAGCTGAGAACAGTGCCTTCCGACATTGTCTGCCCAACCCTGGGCATCACGACCGGGGTTGCCATGGTCCACCTCCCTGCCAATCGAGACGCGATTCGGTTATGCCACGCTGAAGGCGCATTGTCCATCCATGCGCCGCGTGGCCGTTCCCGCGGGTACGGCGTATCTTGTTACCATGAGCACACAATCGATCCTCGATTTCACCATGAAAGACACTCGCGGAGTCGAGACTCCAATTCGAAAGTTCGAAGGCAAGGTCCTCCTGGTGGTCAATGTGGCCAGCAGGTGCGGGTTCACGCCGCAGTACAAGAGCCTGCAGGTCCTGTACGATCGCTACAAGGACAAGGGCCTCGAGATCCTCGGCTTTCCCGCCAATAACTTCCTGCGCCAGGAGCCGGGAAGCGATACCGAGATCCGCGAGTTCTGCAGCACCAATTACGGCGTCACTTTTCCCCTTTTCGCGAAGATCTCGGTGCGGGGCAGGGACATTCACCCGATTGTACAAGTTACTCACAGAACCGGCGACTAACCCGAAGTTCCCCGGCAAGATCGGCTGGAACTTCGCCAAGTTCCTCATTGACCGCACGGGAACGGTGATCGGCCGGTTCGAGCCGAAAATGGACCCCCTCGACCCTGTGCTGGTCTCCGACGTCGAGAGCGCACTTGTGAAACCATGATGATTGGGCTACGGTACCCGCCGGACACCCACCATGGCGATCATAGAGGTCGAACGGCTTTCTCGCAATTTCCGTTACCATGAGAAGCAGGAAGGGCTGGGCGCATCCCTCAGAAACCTCGTCGCGCGCAGGACGCTTGTCCGGGAGGCGGTGAAGGGGATCTCTTTTTCCGTCGGAGAAGGAGAGGTGGTGGGATTCCTGGGACCGAACGGGGCCGGGAAAACCACGACCCTGAAGATGCTGGCGGGCATCATGCACCCCACCTCCGGAGCCGCGCACGTCCTGGGGCACGTGCCATGGCAGCGCAAGAAGGACCTCCGCATGCGGATCGCCATCGTCATGGGCCAGAGAAGCCAGCTCTGGCCCGACCTGCCGGCCGTGGAGTCCTTCGAGCTGAATCGCGCAATCTACGAAATCGAAAAGGCCGAATATTCCCGGGTGCTGGGCGAGCTGGTCGAGCTCTTCGACATCGGCGGCATTCTGCCCGTCCAGGTGCGCCGCCTTTCCCTGGGTGAGAGGATGAAGCTGGAGATCGTCGCGGCGCTCCTCCACAAGCCGCGCGTGCTCTTCCTGGACGAGCCGACCATCGGCCTGGACCTTCTCTCGCAGCGCACCATACGCGACCTGGTCCGCACCCTCAACCAGCGGTATCGCACAACGGTCATGCTCACCAGCCATTACCTCTCCGACATCGAAGACCTGTGCGAGCGCGTCATCCTCATCAATCGCGGCACGATCGTCTATGACGGCCCTCTCGCCGGCGTGAACGCCACCCTGGCCGAGCGCAAGACGGTGAAGCTTGTCTTCTCCGCGCCGGTCGCGCAGGACGTTCTCTCTCGATACACCGGGTATCAGGGTCTGGACGGGCTGACCGCGTCCTTCGAGGTGGAGCGCGGCGAGGTGCGCGCCTTTTCCCGCAAAGTGCTCGACGATCTCCCCGTCGTCGATCTGACCATCGAGGAAATTCCCCTGGAAGAAGGCATTGCGGCCCTGTATCGAGGCGAGCCGCCCCGTGGGTGATGCCGCGGCCAAGTACGGCCGTTCCTTTTCGATCGGGCTGCGCGGCGCGCTCGAATACCGGCTCAATTTCGCCTTTTCCATCCTGAGCGCCGTCTCCCCTGTCGTCATCCAGACCGCGCTCTGGACGAGCCTGTACGCTCCCGGCAGCGGCGAGACGCTTTTCGGCTTCACCTATGCCCAGATGATCGCCTATACGGTGGTGGCCAACCTCGTGTCGCGCCTGGTGCGGACCGGGTTCGAGTACGAGCTCAATACGGACATCAGGACCGGCGGGCTGGACCGCTATCTCGTCAAGCCGATAGGCTATTTCGGCTTCCGGTTGTTCGTGTTTCTCGGCGCCAAATCGGCGCAGACCGTCATCTCGCTCGTTCTCCTGGCAATCGCCACCTGGGTCCTGAACGCCGTGCTCGGCGTCCCGGTGAGCGTGACGGCCGCCTTCGCGTTCGCGGCAAGCCTCGTCGTCGCCTTCCTCCTCAACTTCCTCATCTTCTGGTGCGTGGGCATGGCGGGATTCTGGCTCACGGAAATCGGATTCCTCTTCGAGGCGGCGCGTATCGTGATCATCACGGCAAGCGGCGGCATTTTTCCGCTCGCCGTGTTCGGCCCCGCGGCGCAGGCGGCGCTCACCATGCTGCCGTTTCGATTCACGATTCAATTCCCGACAGAGCTCTTGTGCGGGCGGATCCCCCCGGGGCAGATTGCCACGGACTTCGCGCTTTCATTCGTGTGGATAGGGGTTCTTGCCGCGCTTGCGCAGGCGCTCTGGAACGCGGGGATCAGGCGATTCGCCGCGGTGGGGAGCTGAGAGGATGATCAGGGAGATCATCAAGCACCTGAAAATCTATGCCATGCTCGTTCGGATGAACGTCATGAGCCAGATGGAGTATCGGGCCAACTTCGTGACCGGGATGATGATGGAGCTCGGCTACCTGGTGGTGAAGATTCTCTACGTGCTCGTTGCCTTTCGGGCCGGGCGGCGCATTGCAGGCTTCTCTCCGGATGAGGTCCTTGTCTTCATCGGCACGTTCGTCCTGGTCACCGGTTTCTATGCCGGCGTCGTCATGATGAACCTTTTCCAGCTCTCCACGCTGGTGAGGGACGGCTCATTCGACGTGCTGATGACAAAGCCGGTCTCTCTCCAGTTCCTGGCCACGTTCCGCCGCTCGGACATCGGCATCTTCCTGATTGACTCGACGGCAGGCCTCATCATGGTGTCGATAGGAATGGCGCGGATCGGCGGCTCCTTCGACGTGCTGCGCGCCGCGGGCTATGCCGTGTTTGTGGCGTCAGGCGCCGCCGTGGGCTACGCCCTGTATCTTATGCCGCTGGTGCTTGTCTTTCGCATCGTCAATGCGTCAGCCATCGCCGAGTTCACCGATTCTTTCTGGGATTTCAACAATGTCCCCATGATCGTCTACGGAAAAGTGGGCCGCGCCATAGGCGTGTTCGTCATCCCGATGTTCGTCATCACGAGCTTTCCCGCGCTCTTTGTCCTGGGACGGATGACGGTTCCCTACATGATCTGGGGACTGGCGGCCCCGTTCCTCTTCCTGGGCCTTGCGCGGCTGTGCTGGCGTTCGGGTATCCGGCACTACACGAGCGCGGGCGGGTAGCTCCGACGCTCTGGCATGGACCGGGCGATTTGATATACTGCCCTTGAATGAAGATCAGGTCCAAGATCTCACTTCTCACGAGCGCGGTCTTCATGAGCGCCCTTCTCATCTCGACCCTTTCGATCTGGACCATGCAGGTCACTTCGCGGCTGAGGGATGCCATCGATGCCGGCGACAGGCTGGTCGCCACGGCGCTCAGGCTTCACGGGCAGATGAAGGACCTCATGTTCGACTTGTTCACTCCCCAGACCTACCAGATCCTCAAGGATGTCCTTCACACCCTTCGCTTCCAATCAACGCGCCGGGACTTCCACGCCTCGGTGCAGCAGTTCGAGATTTCCGTAACCGAATTCATGCAGTCCCCCGAGGTCAAGGGGCTCCTGCGGGACCAGGAGCTGCGCGACACCTACGATACCCTCGGGGTCATGACGGCAAAGGCATTCGATCGGATCGCCTCTTTCCAGGCCACCGTGGATCGGCTGTTCGCTTCCGGTGTCACGGAGGGCTCCCAGCTCTACCGGCAGGTCCAGACGGATCCGGGGGCCGGCGTGCCCCTGTTCTTCGACGAGGTGCGATCGAACTCCGACTACCTCACCAACAGCTTTGAGAGCTTCCTCTCTCATTTCATCCGGTCCCTCCAGCAGGAGAGCGACCTCATCCGCAGGCAGGTCCTCCTCCTGTTCTGGTCCCTCACGGCCGTCATCGGGGCAGCCACTCTCACCTTCTCCCTCGCGTTCTCCCGGAGGGTCTCCCAGCACATCTCGAGCGTGGAGGAGGGCGTGCGCGCCGTTGCGCATGGCGACTTCGGCGCCCGGCTCCAGATCCGAACGAGTGACGAGTTCGGCGCCCTCGCCACGCATTTCAACCTGCTCATGCAGGAGCTGAAAAAAAACGTGGACGTGATCCAGAGCCTCATGCGGGACGTGGGGGAGAGCCTCACGGCCCGGCCCGGCTTCCAGCGGATCCTCGAGCTCATCGTGGAGGCGGCGGTCAGGGACTCCCACGCGGACGGGGCCGCGGTGCTCGTGACGGACCCGGTTCAGGGTCTCGTGGTGGCGAGCGTGTCAGGTGACTTCCCGCTCCCGCTGCAAAGCCCTGTCGAGGACGGAGATGACCGCGCCGGGCAGGGACGGATCCGGCTGCACGAGATCGTCGAGCAGCACCAGCCCGTCTTCCTCCGGGAGCCGCATCTCCTCGGCCCGGTCCGCGAGGTGCGATCGTTCCTCGCGTTCCCCCTCGCCACGACGCAGGGCACCGTGGGTACCCTCTGCGTGATCACTCTTCCGCCCCAGCCGCCGCTCACGGACCTGGATTTCACCACCTTCAGCTCGTTCGCCGGCTACGCGGCCCTCATCATCGACAACTTCTTCAAATACAAAGAGCTGCTGGAAAAGAGGGAGGCCGAATACCGCGCCCTGCAGGCGCAGATCCAGCCCCACTTCCTCTACAATGTTCTCAACGGGCTCGTGGGGCTCAACCGCATGGGTGACGCACGCACGCTGGAGAGCGCCCTGTTCTCCCTCAAGGACATGCTGCGCTACATCCTGGACTCCAGTCGATGGACCACCGTCGGTGAAGAGCTCGCTTTCATCTCCCGATACTGCGAGCTCCAGCGGCTGCGCTTCGCCGACCGACTGGCGGTCCGCATTCACCACGACGAGGAATCCTCCGCATATCGCATCCCGAAGCTCCTCCTGCAGCCGGTGGTGGAGAACGCCGTGATCCATGGAATCGAGCCGCTGGACAGACCCGGACTGCTGACGGTGGAGGCGGCCTTTGCGGGAGAGAACGGGCAGCGCGTGCTCTGCATCACCGTGACCGACGACGGCGTCGGGTTTCCCTCCGGCGGGAAGGAGATCGAAGAGCGCATCGGCCTCCTGAATGTGCGCGAGCGGCTGCGCATCGCGTACCCGGATGCGCGGCTCGCAATGGAGAGCAGCCCGGGCTCCGGCACGAGGATCTCCATCGAGATTCCGGACGTACGGGGAACACGTGAGAATCCTGATCGCGGATGACGAGCGGCTCGTCCGCTTCAGCCTGAAGAGCATGCTGGAGGAAATCGGGATTTCATCCCGATCTCTCGCCATGGCCTGTGACGGAGAAGAGCTGCTCGAGGAGGTCCGCCGGGCTTCTCCGGATATCGCGTTCGTGGACATCAAGATGCCGCGCCTGAACGGCCTGGACGCCATCCAGGAGGCGCGCGCACTCTCCCCCGGTACCCGGTGGGTCGTTCTCACCAGCCATTCGTCTTTCGACTTCGCCCGAAGGGCGCTCCAGCTCGGGGTCGTCGAGTATCTGCTGAAACCGGTGCGCCCGGCAGAGCTTGCCGCGGTGATCGACAAGCTCGCGCGGGAAATCCGCGTGGATCTCCTTCGGCTGAATGACGAGTTCGGCGGCAGGGTGAGCTCGCTTCTCCACGGCACGCTGTCCCTGGAAAGCGAGACTGTCGAGTTCGTTTCTACCGCCCGGTTCATCGGAGGGCTGCTCGTTTTCGACAGCGCGCTCGACGAGAGCCGTCTCGTGGACGCGCAGCGCGTGTGCTGCGGCGAAATCCGGGCGCGCATGGCGACCGCGCTGGAGAAGGGCACCCGGATCGCGCTGGTCACTCTTCCGGTAGGCCAGAAGGCGCTTGTCTGCGCGTGGATGCCGGGTGCCGATGCCGCTCCGTGCGCGGAGTCCCTGCGCGGCTTTCTACGCCGCATGGAATCCCTCCTCGATTCCGCCGCCAGTCCGGAGGTCCGGGTGACGCAGATCGTGACGGGCGAATGCCCCTCGTTCGATGCGCTTCTTGCCGAGCTTGCCCGGGCAAACGAGCTGGCTCCCTTGCGGATTGCGCACGGGATCGGGCGGCAGATGGAGAGTGCCGAGCTGGAGGAGCACCGGCAGGGAGGGCGGGAAGCGCTCTGCTCCGGCCTTGCCGGGATGGCGCAGGCATACCGTACCCGCAACAGGCTCGAGTTTCTTGCGCTTCTCAACCAGACGGAGCGCGCGCTGGATTCCATGGATCAGGCGGACAGGGACTCGGTGGAAGGCGCCGTCTCACGGTTTCTTGCCGCCGCTGTCGAGAGCTCCCTCCCGGCCCGTCTGGGGGATGCGTCCTGGCGCGCCTCCATGAGAAGCATCGGAGAATCTCTGCACGCGGAGGACAAGACGCCGGGAGCGGGCGAGCTGGTCGACAAGGTCGTGGGCTTTGTCCGCGCCAACTACATGCGCGATATCGGCATCGGCCAGATCGCCTCTCACATCGGCGTGACGCCAAACTACCTCAGCTCCCTCTTTCACCGGGAGAAGGGCGTCACGTTCGTGAGGTTTCTTACCGGTCTTCGGATGGAGAGTGCCCGAGAGATGCTCGGGGCGCCGGGTGCCCTCGTGCAGGACGTTGCCCGGGCGGTCGGGTACGGCAGCGTCAGGCACTTCAGCAGGCTCTTCCAGAGACAATTCGGCTTGTACCCTTCCGATGTGCCGCGAGTGGAGAAAAACGCCCCTCAATCGTAGGTTTGTGGCATTGTGCGCCGCCACGGACGGGCATAGGCTCGCGGAGGAGAAAATCTCATAGAAGGAGGTAGGCATGAACCTACGGAGAATCGTCATTATCGGTCTGATCGTCGCCCTGGTTTCGGCCGGAATCGCATTCGCCGGCGGAACACAGGAACCGGCGAAGGGCAACGTCAAGGTCGCCATGATCGTGAAGAACCTCGGCAACTCGTTCTTCGAGGCCTGTCGCGACGGCGGCCTGGAAGCGGCGAAGGAGCTGGGCGGCGTGGACCTGATCTACCAGGGTCCGAGCACACCCACCGCGGAGGGACAGATCGAGCTCATAAACTCGCTGATTGCGCAGAAAGTCAACGCCATGGTCATTTCCGCCAACGACGTCGACGCCCTGGTGCCGATCACCAAGAAGGCGATGGCAGCGGGAATCAAGGTTATCTCCTTCGATTCCGGCATCGCCCCGGACGGACGGATCCTCCACCTCGCCCCCTCCGGGGACGAGTTCATTGGCAGGAGCCAGGTGAAGATGGTTGCGGACCTCATCGGCAACAGCGGCGAAATCGCCGTCCTCAGCGCCTCGTCCCAGGCCACGAACCAGAACGCCTGGATCGAGTGGATGAAGAAGGAAATGCCCAACCACCCCAACATGAAGCTCGTCACGGTGGTCTACGGGGATGACCTGTCCGACAAGAGCTACCGCGAGGCAATGGGGTTGTTCAAATCCTTCCCCAATCTCAAGGGAATCATTGCACCCACCACGGTCGGAATCGCCGCGGCAGGGAAGGCGCTGGAAGACGCGGGCCTTGCGGGGAAGATCCAGCTCACCGGCCTCGGGCTTCCCTCCGAGATGAAGCAGTACATCAAGGACGGGACCTGCCTGAAGATGTCGCTGTGGAACCCGATCGATCTCGGCTACTCGGCCACCTACATCGCCGCGCAGATCGTGCGCGGGCAGATCAAGGGCACTGCCGGCGAGGCAATGAAGGTGGGAAGGATGGGCACGATCAATGTCGGCGCCGGAATGGTCGCCGTCATGAGCGAGCCGTACGTGTTCAACAAGGACAACATCGACAAGTTCGCCGCGATCTACTAAGATCGCTCCGCGATCTCCTGGGATCGCCGACAGGCGGAGCGTTCAATCTCTGACAAGGGCGGAGCGGGCCTTTCCCTGCTCCGCCCGTTTTGGAAGGAGTCTCCGTGCAGGACTGCATCCTGGAGTGCCGCACAATCAGCAAGTACTTCCCCGGCATCAAGGCCCTCGACGAAGTTGATTTCAAGGTCCGGCCGGGCGAGGTGCATGCCCTCGTGGGAGAGAACGGGGCGGGCAAGTCCACCCTCGTGAAGATCCTCACCGGAATCTACCGCCCCGACTCGGGAGAGGTCCTCCTGGAAGGTCGACGCACGGACTTCCGTTCACCGGTGGCCGCGCAGGCGGCGGGGATTGCGGCCATCCATCAGGAAGCCACGATGTTCGCCGACCTTTCGGTCACGGAGAACATCTACATGGGCCACCATGCACGGATGAAAGGGATCCCCTTCCTTTCCTGGGGCACGATGCGCCGTCGGACCCGCGCCCTGCTGGCCGAGCTGGAGCTCGACATCGATCCGGACGTGCAGGTGCGGAGCCTGAGCGTGGCGCAGCGCCACATGGTGGAGATCGTCAAGGCGCTTTCCCAGGAGGCGCGAATCGTCATCATGGACGAGCCGACGTCCGCGCTCTCCCTCCACGAGGTGGAGGACCTCTACGCCATCATCCGGCGTCTCCGTGATTCGGGAAAGGCAATTGTCTTCATCTCGCACAAGTTCGAGGACATCTACGAGATCGCGGACCGGTTCACCGTTCTGCGGGACGGCAGATTCGTGGGAGAGGGCAGCGTCGCGGAGACGAAGGTCGACGAGATCATCCGCATGATGATCGGCAGATCGCTCACCCAGATGTTTCCCAAGGTGGACGTGCAGCAGGGGGAGGTGCTCCTTTCGGCCCAGGGACTTTCACGCACGGGGGTCTTCAAGGACGTCTCATTCGAGCTGCACCGGGGAGAGATCCTCGGGTTCTTCGGCCTGGTGGGCGCCGGCCGTTCCGAGGTGATGCGCGCCGTGTTCGGCATCGAGGCCGCGGATGCCGGCAGGATCCTCGTGGAAGGCCGCGCCATGCCGACACTGCATCCCGGGCAGGCCATCGCGAGAGGCATTGCGTACGTGCCCGAGGACAGGCAGGCTCAGGGCACCATCCTGGACATGAATATCCGTGAGAACACGACCCTGCCCATCGTGGACAGTCTCGCCCGCCGATCCTTCCTCGACAAGCGGCGCGAGACGGCTGTCACGGACGAGTACGGCGGCCGCATGGAGATCAAGGCCGCCAGTTGGGAGCAGGCGGTGAACAGCCTGTCCGGCGGCAACCAGCAGAAGGTGGTGCTTGCCAAGTGGCTCGCCACGCACCCCCGGATTCTCATCCTGGACGAGCCCACCAAGGGCATCGACGTGGCCACGAAAGCGAGGGTCCACGAGTTCATCTCCCTGCTCGCCCGGGAGGGTCTCGGCATCATCCTGGTCTCCTCTGAAATGCCCGAGATTCTCGGCATGTCGGACACCATCGTGGTCATGCATGAAGGGAGGGTGACGGCCCGTTTCCGTCGTGACGAGGCGGACCAGGAGAAGCTGATCAAGGCGGCAATGGGGAGGAGCGGCACATGAGGAGAGCCCTGCAATGACGAAGCTGCTGAAGCGCCGCGAAATCACCCTTGTCATCATCATCGCCGTCATTCTCGCCGCGGTGGGCCTGCGGGCGCCCGGGTTCCTCCGGCTGGGGAACCTGAACGACATTCTCACCGACACCGCCATCCTGGTCATCGTGTCCATCGGGCAGATGATGGTGATCATCACGGGCGGGGCAGACCTTTCCGTCGCCTCCGGCATCGCCCTTACCGGCATGAGCGTGGCGATGCTGAACTGGCTCGTGCCGGGCATTCCCCTGCCCGTCATCATGGCACTCGCCCTGGTGATCGGCTTCCTCCTGGGCTCGGTCAATGGCCTGCTCGTGTCCGTTACCCGCATCCCCCCCATCATTACAACCCTTGCCACGCTCGGGATCTTCCGGGGAATCGTGTTCCTGGAGAGCGGCGGGCAGTGGGTGAGCGCCCACAAGATGACCGAGGCTTTCCGCAACCTTCCCCATGACGCGCCGCTGGGCATCTCCAACCTTCTCCTGGCCGCGGTCCTCGTGGTCATCGCCGCCGCGGTATTCATCCGGCTCACGCGGACCGGCCGCGAGATCTACGGGGCCGGCGGGAACAGGACCGCGGCACGGTACGTGGGTATTCCGCTCGCCCGGATCGATTTTCTCGTCTACGCCATCTCCGGGGTGCTCGTCGGGCTCGCCGGGCTCTTGTGGGTGGCGCGGTACGCGTCGGCGCAGAACGACACGGCATCGGGGTTCGAGCTGCAGACCATCGCGGCCTGCGTCATCGGAGGAGTAAGCATGCTGGGAGGCTCCGGAACGCTGGTCGGTGTGATCCTCGGCGCCCTGTTCCTCGGGATCGTGAACAATGCGCTCCCGGTGATCGGCCTTTCGCCCTTCTTCCAGATGGCGATCCAGGGCTTTGTCATTCTCGCGGCCATCATCGCGAACTCGGTGGTGGATCGCAGGACCCAGGCCGCTCTCCTGCGCACGAGGCAGCTCTGATGGAAAACAGGCACGTTGTTTCACGGGCGCGCCCGTTCGCTTCCCTCCTGGCGCGCTGGGAGTCGATCCTCGTCCTTATATTCGTCGCGGTCATCCTCTTCAACAGCATTGCCTCCCCCTACTTCCTCAACCCCACGAACCTCCTCGACACCACCTTCAGCTTCGTGGAAAAGGCCCTCATCGCGCTGCCCATGACTCTGGGCATCATCATGGGTGACATCGACATCTCCGTGGCAGGGATCCTCGCTCTCAGCTCTCTCGTCATGGGGGCCTTGTCCTCGGCCGGCGCAGGCACCACCGTGCTCGTGGCAGCGGGCCTGGGCACGGGATTTGTCGCGGGCTTCCTGAACGGCCTGCTCGCAACCAGATTCAGCATCCCCATGATCGCCGTCACCATTGGAGGGATCTCACTCTACCGCGGCATCGCCTACGCGGCGCTCGGCGACCAGGCGTTCACCAAATACCCCGCACCGTTCGCCTTTTTCGGCCAGGGCTACATCCCCGGCACCCACATTCCCTTCGAGCTGATCGTCTTCGTTGTCTGTGCCGTTCTCTTCGGCGTGCTCCTGCATCGGACCACGTTCGGCCGACGGGTGTATGCAATCGGCAATAATCCCGTGGCGGCCCGGTTCTCCGGCGTGCGCGTCCAGCAGATGCGTCTCGTCGTTTCCTGCCTCACGGGAACCATGTCCGGGCTGGCAGGTATCCTGCTCACTTCGCGGATCGGAAGCACGCGGCCGAACATCGCCAGCGGGTGGGAGATGGAAGTGATCACCACCGTGGTTCTTGGAGGGGTCGCGATCACCGGCGGCAAGGGGAACATGGTGGGGGTCATCCTCGGCATTTTCCTTCTCGGGTTCCTCAGGTTCGGCATGGGTCTCATCAATGTGCCGGGGATCGTGCAGAGTATTTTCTCCGGCGTCCTCCTCATCTTCGCCATCCTTCTGCCCGGATTCGTTGCCCGGCGCCAGGAAGGTGCCCGGCTGCGCAGGACAAGGGAAGCATAGGAGCTGGCAAAGGAGCACACAACGAAAAACCTGAGAATGGCGGCAAAGATCGGGACGGGGTTCGGCCTGGTCATCGCCATCATGTGCGCCCTCGGAGTTCTCGTCTACCTGAACATGCGGAGCGTTCAGGGAGACGTCCGTCGACTCGACGAGGAGACGGTCCCCCAGGTGGCTGTTGCAAACTCGATGGCGCGGGCCGGGGAGCTGACGAGCGCCAGCATGCAGGCCTATGCGCTCACGATGCAGCAGAGCTATTTCGACCGCGCGAGACAGTACCTCGGAGAGATGGACAAGTCCATCTCCCGCGCAGAGGCGCTCTCGGCGGAATACCCGCGCCTGAACGTGCTTCGAAAGAACCAGGCTTACGCGCGAGCAAGACGTGAGGAGCTGGACGCGATCCTGGCAGAGACTTCTCTCACCGCAAAGGCAATCCTCGATGCGCGCGGAGCCCAGGACGCGGCCGACGCTGCTTTGCACGAGGCGACCTCGTCGTATCTCGAGTCCGAGAAGCGCAAGCTTGCGGACGCGGTAAACCGGCGGGCAGGGCCTGCGGAGATCAATCGCAGGATTGCTGCCGTCACTACGGTCGGCAGGATCGCCGCCATGGCGGAGGACCTGGCGAAAGCGGTCTACAAGTCAGCGGCGCTCAACGACCCCGCGATCCTGCAGGCGGGGGTCGATGGCTTCATTTCGTTCGACAAGACCGTGGCTTCGCTCAGCCAGATGGGCGACCAGGAGGACAGGGAGCGCGTTCCGCAGCTTCAGAAGGCAGGGCTGGATCTTGCGTCCGCCTGCCGTGCTCTTCTTGACGGTCTGAAGAAGATGGCGGAGCTCCGCGGATCCGGCGCAGCGGCGTCCCAGGCAGTGTTCGACGCCGCTGCGCAGACCTGGGAGGAGGGGGTGAAGGATGCGGGGGCAATCGCCGGTCTCACCGCTTCCCGGCTGGTGACGTCCAATATCTTCCTGTTCATCGGCCTCGCCGCATCCATGCTCCTTGCAATCGCCATCGCCCTGAGCATCACCCGCGCAATCACGGGTCCGCTCTCCAAGAGCGTCGCATTTGCCCGGACCGTGGCAAGCGGCAATTTCACCATGCAGCTGGACATTTCACAGAGAGACGAGATAGGAACACTGGCAAAGGCTCTGGAGGGCATGAGTCTCAAGCTGAAGACCGCAATTGCTACTGTGCAGAAGAATGCCGCCGCGGTGGCGGAATCCAGCGACCAGATATTCACCAACGCGCAGAAGCTGTCGGAAGGTGCGCAGAGCCAGGCATCGACGCTGGAAGAAACGAGCGCCTCGGTCGAAGAGCTCGCCGCGTCGGTGGACCAGGTGGCGGACCACGCGCGGGGCCAGGCGGAGGCGGTGGAACGCGGCTCCTCCGCGATGGCGCAGGTGCATGAGTCGATAGCGGTCGTCTCGAAGAACCTTTCCGAGATCTCGACGCTCGCCAGCCACTCGGTGGAAAATGCCCTGGAAGGGGCGCGCGCGGTCTCCGACGTGGTGGACGGGATCAACCTCATTGCCGGCAGCTCGGAGAAGATCAGCGGGATCGTGGACGTGATCAGCGACATCGCGGATCAGACCAACCTGCTTGCCCTGAATGCCTCCATCGAGGCGGCGCGCGCCGGTGAGCATGGACGGGGTTTCGCCGTCGTGGCGGAGGAGGTCAGCAAGCTGGCGGACCGCAGCTCCTCGTCGACCAAGGAGATCTCGAGCCTCATCCGGGAAAGCGTGAAGGACGTGGCGAAGGGGGTGGAAAAGGCCAAGGGCTCGCAGCTCGCCATGGAGCAGATCCGGGCCGCGTCGCAGCAGGTCCAGGAGATGATCGTGAGCCTCTCGAAGTCCATGTCGATACAGATAGGGGCGGCGCAGGAGATGGCAGGCTCCCTGACCAGCGTGAAGGAGATGAGCCAGAGCATCACGGCGGCCACGGATGAACAGACCACCAATGCGCGGCAGGTCTCCCGCGCGGTGGAGAACGTGAATGAGCTGACCCAGAGCGCGGCATCGGCCGCGGAAGAAATGTCACGCGCAACGGAAATGCTCGCCGGCATGGCACAGGAGCTTCAGAAGCTCACCGAGCAGTTCAAGATAGACGCAGGTGAAGGCGAAACAGAGGAGATCCCTGTTCTGGAAGAGGTGGTCACGCCGCCCGCCCTGCCGCGGCAGGGCGTCCCGGCACCGTAATCACGGGCTGCACGGGCCCGGCCGGCCTAGCGGTAGAGCCTTTTCAGCTTTCCGAGTATACCCATGTACTCCAGGCCCGTCAGTGGGGCCTCCGGGTTGAAGTGGACCCCGTCAGGCAGATCCATGACCTCACGCTCCACTACTCCCAGCGCGGCGTCGAACCACGCTGAATCCACATCAAGGTCAGGCACGGGGCTCGTCGTGTACTTGAGCCGATAGCGCGTGAGAAGCTTCGGGTCGTGTTCCGTGCGGGAGATGAGGCCCCAGAGAAAGAACGCAACGTTCTTGCGGAGGGCGGGCGTGTCGGGGGACACGGTCGGATCGAGAAGGAGCCCCGCCTCCTTCACGGCAGGGAAGAGGGCGCCAAACGAGGGCTTCGGATCCGGACTGAGGGCGGCAAGGAAACGCGTCTCCGACGAGGCGCGCTCGATCATTCCCCGGACCGTGAGCCGGGGCTCCAGCGATCCGGTCTGGTCGGTGACAGCGCCGCCGTCCCGGGCCGCCTGTGCGAGGGAGAATGCGCGGTCACGATCCTGGCCGTAGAGGGCCCGAAAGCGCGTGTCCAGCCCGCGCAGGCCTTCGTCGAGGTCCTGCGCCGCCTCGGCGTACCTGCCCGCCTTGAGAAGCTCCACTCCGCGCTCGCAGAGCAGCCGCGATTTTTCGTCGGCCTTCGCAATACCGGCATCCATCAGGGAAAGACGCGCCGCGGGATCCGGCGCGAGGGCCGCGCGCACGATCCATACACCCTGCTCCGCGTCCGAGAGCGCGGCCGCGATGTCCACGGATTTCCTCGCCGCGGCGAGGTCCCGGGCTAAAAGCGCCGCTTCCGCCTTGAGCGCTTCCACCCGGGCCCGCAGCCTTCGATTCAGCCCCGGCTGCGCGGCCGCGCCGTCCAGGTCCGCACGCAGGGCGGCGAGGGCTGGCTCATCCGGCGCGAGCCGGAGCTCGAGCAGCCGGGTGTCGAACATGTCCAGCGCGGCGATCTGCTCCGCGCCCGCGCTCTGCCCTACCTGGTCGGCGGGCACGGTCCGGCAGGATGCGGCGGCCAGGAGAATTGCGGCCGCGAGAAGAGGGGCTGCCGCGAAGGCGAGGCACCGGGGAAAGGGGCGCCGCAGCGCCAGCGGCCGTGCCGTCATTTCTGCCCCCTGCCCGCCGCATACGCGTAGATCTTCCCGTCGAGGCCGGCGGTGAGCAGATCCAGTCTCCCGTCACGATCCAGGTCTACGAGCTGCGGTCGGGACACTCCCTTGACGGGAAATCCGGGCAGGGGGCGGAGAGCGGCGTCATAGCCGGCAATGAACGCTCCCGAGCCGTAGAGGAAAATCTCATCACGGCCGTCCCCGTCCAGGTCCGCAATGAGAATGCGGGCGTCCTTCCCGTCCAGGTCGGGGATGCCCGCCTGCCGGAGAACGACTCCGTCCAGGCCCACCTGCCGGATGACGCCGTCCTGCGCCAGGATGACCAGCACGGGACGACCCTCGACGCTCATCGTACCGGGGGTTGCGTAAAAGACGCCGGGCAGCGTGAGGGGAAACGGCGGAATGGGTTTGCCGGACAGGTCCCACGCGTGCAGCGAACCGGCCTGGGTGAGAAACGTGACGACGTACGATTGTCCCGACGCGACGATCCGCGGCGCGCAATACGATATTCCGGCTGCCTGTACCGGCCATCCGGGCGCCTCCACGCCCTTGAGATCGCTCAGGTGCACCCAGGCATCGAAGCTCTTCGGATAGAACACGGTCCTGCCCGCCGCGAAATCGGGCGGCGCAAAGAGCGGCGCCTCCAACCGCTGAGAGAAGACGTTTCGGGAGCCGTCGGGTCCCACGAGCACGAGCGCGGATTCGGTCTTCGAGAAGAGCGCGAGCTTCCCGTCGATCATCGCGGGCGGCATGGGGCTCACGATTCCGGTTGCGAGGGGGAACGGGGCAAGAGGAAGGAGCCGGGCGCCAAAACGCCAGATCGTTCCGCCGGGAGATACGGCCCAGAGGGCGGCAAAAGTGCCGGGACCGGCCGCGCTCGGGCACGAGAACCGAGTCCGGCTCGAGCTTCGCCTCCGCAAGCTCGGTTCCTCCCGCGTCCGCGAGAACGAGGACGGACCTGTCACGGATCCAGGCAAGCGTCAGGGAGCTGGAATCAGTGAAGCGAAAAGCCAGGACGTCCCCCGAGACGACTCCCGACGGCGCGAGCGGGAAACCGGGAAGAAGCTTTGCCCCGCCGGTGGCCGCCCGTGACGCGGCCAGGGAGAGGCGCACTTCCGCGGGGGTGGCGCGAATGGCAACGACGCCGTTCGTGTACAGGCGCAGGATGTCGGCGAGCAGGCCCGAACCCCTGATGAAAAACGGCTCGCTCCGCGACATGTCGTACCAGGCAAAAAAACTGGAATCGGCGGGGATCCGCTCGGCCAGACGCGCGTACAGGCTGGTCTGGGCGAGGTTGTCCCCCGTGTCAGCGGCCCTCACCACCGCCGCCAGATTCTGCGCATCCAGAGAAACAAAAATGTAGTTGTCACGGACAAGGAAGTACGGCTCCGGTACATTCACGCCGAGCGCGTCCAGTATCAGGCCCATATACCAGGGCAGGGAAAGCCTGTCGATGCGGATGCCATCCAGCACGAGCGAGCTGTCCCTGCCCGCCACGGCGGACGTGGTGAGCCTGGCGATGGCGCGTGTGCACGCCTGCGCATCCGTGATCTTCGCGAAGAATACCGCCTCCGCCGAGCCCGGCTGCATGAAGGCGCCCACCTCCGCACCCACCCAGGAGAAGAGGAGCTCGTCGATTCCGGCGCCGAGCACGGTGCGGGCGCCTGAATCTGCCCGCGCGAAGATATCCTGGACGTCCTTCCCCTGGAAGGCGGCGGCCAGCCGGTAGAGATCCGCGAGCGGCGCGATGTTGGAGATCGTAAGAAGCTGGGCAGAAGAGGGGACGTAGCGTAATATCCCGATCGGCGCGGGGGCGCCGGCGAGGACCTTCGACAGCTCCGGCAGGGACACCGAGACCGGGAGCGCAGCGCCAAGCTGCAGGCGCGTGTTGCTGAGCTGCACGTCCAGCATGGTCTGACCGGGAATCTCCACCGCGTCCAGGACCTTTGCACCGAACGGGGTGGCGCCGAGAAGGTCCGTCGACATGCCCTGCGTGTCCACCAGTACCCGCACGGCGGTGCTGCTCCGGAGACGGATCCGGTCCAGAAGCTCGCGGCTGGCCCGGGCGGCAAGGCCCGTGTGAGAGGCGCGCCGCGCCAGCGCCTCCTTCACCGTGTCGGCGTCGATGGACAGGAGAACCACATTGTTGGCCAGCGCGGCATGAATCGTCGTCGCGCCGGCCGTGTAGCGGTACATCGGGAGCCCGGCGTCGTTGAGGAAGCTGAAACCCTTGATCCTGAGAAGCGGACCCACGAAACGCGCAAGCGGCGTCAGGATGCCCCGCCAGCCGATGTCGAGCACGGCGACGATCTTCCCCTCCGGGAGGAGCATGACGTCGGCCCGCACGTCGAGCAGCGTGCGCAGGACCGGCGCGCGCGTCAGCGCAAGACCGCGCGCGTCGGTGAGGACGCCGTGATAGGGGGCGAGCTCGGGGCGCGCCAGAACGACATCCGCGGCCTCGAGAGTGAGCCATTGGTCGTAGATGGCCCGGAGGGACGGCACCTGGACGTACGCGACGTAGCGGTCGGGGAGAAACGAGGTCGGGTCTTCGCGCCGTACGAGCCAGGTCACGACAAGGGCCAGCACGCCGAGGACGCAGAGGGCAAGGATGCCCAGAAAGGTCGTGAGAACGCCCTTGAGGATTTTCTTCATCAGCGGCGCGCCCGCGCGCGCCTGCGGGCCGGGCGCCTGATTTCGCCCGCGTAGCCACGGGCCCTCCACACGAGCCCGACGACTCCCGAGGCTACCACCGCCAGGGCGAGGATGGCCCAGAAAGCCCAGCCCCTGTCGGCCAGGGGAATGCCGACGTTCATCGAGAAGACGCTGACGACAAAGGTCGGGATCATGATGGAAATCGTGATGATGTTCAGCGTCTTCATGAGCACGCTGAGATTATTGTTGACGACCGACACGCGCGCGTCCATGAGGCTCGCGAATATGTTGGAATAGATCTCCGCCTGGCGGTAGCATTGCGTATTCTCGATGATGAGGTCCTCCAGGTACTCGAGGTTTTCCGACGAGAACCCGATCCGGGCCGCATTCGTCTTCAACCTTTCGATGGCCACCCCGTTGGAGTGAATGGAGTTCTGGTAGTAGACGAGGCTCTTTTCCAGTGTGAAGAGGTTGATGAGATGCCGGTTCTCCATGGAGCGCTGGATCTTTGCCTCCAGCGAATCGGCAATGCTGTTCATCACCTTCAGGTGCTCCAGGTAATGCAGCGTCGTGCGGAAGAGCACCTTGAGGAGCAGATCCGGCAGGGAAGTGATCCTCTGCACCTGGTGGGCTTCCAGCGGCATCAACTCCTCCTGCGCCACGATCACCATCTTGTCCTTGAACAGGAACAGCCCCATGGAGGACACGGTGAACAGGAACTGGTCCGCGGAGGAGTAGTTGCGGGGCCGGTTGACGATGAGCGCGGCGTGGTCCGGCTCGAACTCCAGACGGGAGAGCTCATCCGGATCCAGGGCCGAGTTCAGCGTGTGTTCGTCGATCTTGAGCGTGCGCGACGAGCAGCTCGCGCTCGGCCGGCTCGGGATTCACGTAGAGCATGACCTCGCACGCCGGGCCGCTTGACTCGCAGAGCTTTCCCTCCATGATGCGGTATTCCTTCAGCATGATGCCTCCTGAATCGCCTGTCCCCTCAGAGGGATTTCTCGAGCGCGCGGTTCATCCGCTTCACGAAACCGGCCGAGTCCTTGAGCTCGGCGCCCTCGACGAGCAATGCCTGGTCGAGGAGGAGCCGGCTGACGTCGTCGATCACCGCAGGGTCCGTCACGCCGGCGAGCTTGGTGACGATGGGATGGGAAGGATTGAGCTCCAGGATCGGCTTCACGTCCGGAAGGTCCTTGTTGCCCATCACCTTCAGTATCTGCTGCATCTGCATGGTCGGATCATGCTCGTCCACCACGATGCAGGACGGCGAATCGGCCAGCCGGCGCGAGGCCCGCACGTCCTTCACCTGGTCCCCCAGCGCCTTCTTCACCCTGGCGATCAGCGGCTCGAGCGCGTCCGCCTTCGCCTTGTCCTCGTCCGTCTTCAGGTCGTCCGCCGTGGCCGAGCGGTTCACCGCCTTGAGCTCGACCTCCATGAAGGTCCCGATGGATGAGGCCACGATCTCGTCGATCTCGTCGTCCATCACGAGCACCTCGAGCCCCCTGGCCTTGTAGGTCTCCAGAAGCGGCGAGTTGCGCAGACCCGCCTCCCGGCCGCCGGTAATATAGTAGATTGCCTTCTGGTCCGGCTTCATCCGGTCACGGTATTCAGAGAGGCTCGTCCAGCCCTCCACCACGGTGGACTTGTAGCGCAGGAGCTCCATGAGCTGGTCTTTGTGCTCGAAGTCCTGCAGGACGCCCTCCTTCAGCACCCTGCCGAACTCGTTCCAGATCGTCGTGTAGAGCTTCACGTCCTTGGTGAGCTGGGCGAGCTCCTGGAGGATTTTGCGGACGGACGAGGAGCGGATATTCTCCATGATCCTGTTCTTCTGGAGAATCTCGCGGCTGACATTGAGCGGCAGGTCCTCCGAGTCGATGATCCCCCTCACGAAGCGCAGGTACACGGGAAGCAGCTCCTTCTCGCTCTCCGTGATGAACACGCGCTTGATGTACAGCTTCACGCCCGGCTGGTAGTCGTAGCGGTACAGGTCGAACGGCGCATGCGAGGGAATGTAGAAGAGCGTGCTGTACGCGAGGGCGCCTTCCACGGAATGGTGGATCCAGTGCAGGGGGTCCTCGTCGTCGTGGCTGAGGGTCTTGTAGAACTCCTTGTAGTCCTCCTCCTTCAGCTCCGACTTCGGCCGCCTCCACAGCGCGAGGGCCGAGTTGACCTGGGCCACCTTGTCCACCTTCCCGCCGTGCTGCCCCTCTTCCTGGTAGTGCAGGTGGATGGGGAAGGCGATGTGGTTGGAATACTTGCGGATGATCCCTTCGATCCGCCACCGGTCCGCGTATTCCTTCCCCGCCTCGTTCAGGTGCAGAATGACGGTCGTGCCCGCCACGTCGCGCTGCGCGCTCGGCGATCTCGTATTCTCCCTTCCCGTCGCTCGTCCACTTCCAGGCTTTCTCGTCCCCGATCTTCCGCGTGACGACCTCCACGGTATCCGCCACCATGAACGACGGAGTAGAAGCCCACGCCGAACTGGCCGATGAGGCTGGAGCCTTTCTTCGCGTCCGCTGCCATGGCCTGAAGGAACTCGCGCGTGCCCGAGCGGGCAATGGTCCCCAGGTTCTGCTCCAGGTCCTTCTCGTCCATCCCGATGCCGGTGTCCGTCACGGTGAGGGTCTTCCTGTCCTTTGTGTCGAAGGAAATGTCGATGCGCGGCAGGAACGGCACGCCCTTGTACTCCTCCTGCGTGAGGGTGAGGTACTTCAGCTTGTCCAGCGCATCGGCGGCATTGGAGACGAGCTCCCGGAGAAAGATCTCGTTGTGGGAATACAGGGAATGGATGATGAGCGTGAGAAGCTGGTTGACTTCAGCCTGGAACTGGTGCTTGGACATAGTGTTCCTCTCGAGAGAATTCGCGGTCACGGTCGGCCTTACGGCCATCCGTGGCCTCGGCCGACCTCGCGGCTCTCGGCGTCTGCTTCGCAGCCCGCCTGCCGCCCTCCGCGCGCCTTCGGCGCGCTACGCATCCCTGTCTACGCCGGAAACCTACCTTGAAATCGAGCGTGGGTAAAGACCGGGTCGGCCGCAGGCGCTGACCCGGACCTGTTCAGCTTTCCGGTGACGCGGGGGTAACAGCGGGTATGTTTCCGGCCACGCTGCCGGGCTGCGCCGGCGGCTCCCCCTTCTCCCGCCACGGCGTGTATCGCCCCGCGCGTCTTCCGCAGGGCAAGCTCGGGAAGGAACAGGGTGAAGAGGAACCCGAGCGCCACGACGAACAAGCCCCAGAAATAGACGCGGGTGATCGCGTCCGTGAACGCGTTCTTCAGCGCCCCCGTGACCTCACCCGTCACCCGGGCCGCCTGCGCGTCCAGCGAAGCCCTGATCTGCGGAAGGGCCGCCTGCGCCGCGGCGCCGCCGCTTCTCACCAGGTCCTTGACCGCGGCAGGCAGCCGCGGGTCGGCCAGGACGCTCTCCCGCGCCGCAGCATCGCCCCTTGAAATCGCCGCGTCGATCGTGGTGTAGGTGCTCTGCATGCCCGCCCTGATCTGGTCTCCCACTGCTCCGAAGTTGCCGGATTCGAGCTGGCCCATGTTGAAGCTGATGGCCGCCGCGCCCGACTTCTGCATCTCCGGCGGCATGTACTTCGGGAGCTGGGCGGCAAGCGTCGTGGCGAGAATGGTCCCGAATATGGCGACTCCCACGGTCGAGCCGATCTGCCGGAAGAACTGACTGCTGCTCGTGGCCGCTCCCATCTCGTGCGGATTCACCGAGTTCTGCACGGCGAGGAGATAGATCGGAAGGGCCGGACCGATGCCGACGCCGAGCAGGATCATGCGCCAGGTCATCATCGACTGGGTGGTGTGAATGGTGAGTCCCGTCATGGTCCAGTAGCCGGCGAAGACCAGCACGGCCCCTATCAGCAGGAGGAACTTGTATTTGCCCAGCCTGCTCACGAGCTGGCCGGAGATGAAGCTCGACACCACCAGGCCGAGAGTGAGCGGCATGACGGTCAGCCCCGCGGCGCTTGCGGACGCGCCGACCACGAGGACCATGTAGATGGGCAGGAAGACGATGGCCCCGAAAAAGGCCACACCGGCGATCAGCAGCGCGCCGATATTGCCGAGCACGAAGGTCCGGTTGGCGAACAGGTCGAAGGGAAGTATCGGCTCCCGGGCGCGTTTCTCCACGAGGATGAACACAAGGACACCCACGGCACCCAGGCCGAACAGCCCGAGTACCTGCCACGAGCCCCAGGGGTACTCCTGCCCGCCCAGGCTCAAGGCAAGGAGGATGGGAAGAATGCCCAGGAGGAGGGCTGCCGAGCCTTTCCAGTCGATGCTCACTTTTCTCGTGAGTGCCGGCTTCAGCGGCGGCATCTGGAAGATGATGAAGAGAAGCGCGATGAGCCCGATCGGCATGTTGACGTAAAAAACCCATCGCCACGAAAGAGTGTCGGTGAGAAAACCGCCCAGCCACGGCCCGATCACGCTGGAGATGCCGAATACCGCTCCGAACAGGCCCTGGTACTTGCCGCGCTCCGCCGGCGAGAAGAGGTCGGCGACGACGGTAAACGTGGTGGAGAATATGCCCGCGCTTCCGAGCCCCTGAAGCGCCCGGAACACGACAAGCTCAGTCATGCTCCTGGACTGGCCCGAGAGGACCGAGCCGAGGAGGAACGTGACCACGCCGATCAGGACCACGACCTTCCTGCCGTAGAGATCGGAGAGCTTCCCGTAGATGGGGATCATGGAAGTGGAGGCGAGCAGGTACGCGGTCACCACCCAGGTGTAGAGGTTCAGGCCGTTCAGGGTCTGCAGGATCTTCGGCATCGCGGTGGCCACTATGGTCTGATCGAGAGCGGCGAGAAGAAGCGCCGTCAGGATGCCGGCCAGCGTGAATGCACGTTCCCTGCCTGTCACAGTATACATGAAGCAGATATCTCCTTTGCGGAGATAAAGCTACTGAGGCAGTTGGTTCAGGTCAAATGGCGTGGCCTGGTAGACGCAGTAGTTGAGCCAGTTGGAATAGAGCAGGTGGGCGTGGGAACGCCAGGTCACCTGCGGCTCCCGGGTCGGGTCGTCATCGGGGTAGTAGTTTCTTGGAACGGCGATCGGAAGGCCCTTTGCCACGTCCCTGTCGTACTCTGCCTTGAGGGTGAGCCTGTCGTACTCGGGGTGGCCGGTGACGAACACCATGCGCCCATCGTCCGAGGTCGCCATGTAGACGCCGGCTTCTTCGGAAACCGCCAGCAGCTTCAGGCCCTTCACCGCCTCGATGTCAGCCCTCCGCACCTCGGTATGACGCGAATGGGGCGCCATGAACACCTCGTCGAAGCCCCGCAGGATCGGCTCGTGGGGGTCGAGGATCCTGTGCGCGAACAGGCCGAACACCTTGCAGGGGACCGCGTACTTGGGGACCCGGAAGTGATGATACAGCGCCGCCTGCGCCCCCCAGCAGATGTGGAGGGTCGACCAGACGTTCGTGCGGCTCCAATCCATGAGGCGCACCAGCTCGGGCCAGTAGTCGACCTCCTGGAACGGCAGGCTCTCCACGGGGGCGCCGGTGATGACCAGGCCGTCGAAGCGCTCGTGCAGCACGTCGTCCAGGGACTCGTAGAACGCGTCCAGATGCTCGGCAGGCGTGTTTTTCGACTCGTGCATGCCCATGCGGATGAAGGTGATATCGACCTGGAGCGGGCTGTTGCCCAGGAGCCGAAGGATCTGGGTCTCGGTCACGATCTTCGTCGGCATCAGGTTCAACACGGCGATACGCAGCGGACGAATGTCCTGATGGATGGCCCGCTCCGTGGTCATGACGAAGATGTTCTCTTCACCAAGGATCTTTCGGGCGGGCAGGTCGTTGGGAATCCTTACCGGCATGCTTTTCCTCAGGCGGTAGAATAGAGAAAAACCGCGCGCGTGGGAAGCGGCCTCCGCACGCTCGCGACCGGTCTAGTGCAGCAGCCGCTTCTTGTTGCGGATGTAGTCCGCGAAAAGGAACTCACCGAGCTTGTCCGCCGACGCGTAGTACGCCCTGCCCTTGTTGAGGCGCGTCATCTCGTCCACGAAGTCCACCAGCTCGGGGTCCTGCGCGAGCATGAAGGTCGTGATGGTGATGCCGGCCCGCCGGCAGGCGGATGCGGCCTCCAGGGTCTGGGCAAGGATCTTCGGGTCGAAGCCGTAGGGGTTCTTGTACACTTCCCCGTTCTCCGTGATCGCGGTGGGCTTTCCGTCAGTCACCATGAAGATCTGCCTGTTGGTCTGCCGGGTGGATTCCAGGATGGACTGCGCCATCTCGAGGCCGGCGCGCGTGTTGGTATGGAAAGGACCCACCTGCAGATACGGAATGTCGCTGATGGCGATTTCCTTCGCCTCGTCTCCAAAGGTACCGACCCGCAGCGTGTCCTTGGGGTAGCGTGTGAGGATGAGCTCACACAATGCAAGTGCCACCTGTTTGGCCGGCGTGATGCGATCCTCGCCGTAGAGAATCATGCTGTGGCTGATGTCGACCAGGAGCATGGTGGCGCAGGAGGACAGGTGCTCCGTCTCGTAGACTTCCAGATCCTCCTCCGCCAGCATGATCTCATCCACACCGGCCCGCTTCACCGCGTTGGAGATCGTGCCCAGCGCGTCGATCTGGGTCACCGGGTCTCCGAAATTTCCACGCGCGGGTCTCCGTGAGCCTTTCCTCGCCATTGCCCGTGCTGGGCACCCGGTGCTGGCCGAAGCCGGATTTCTGCAGGCCGTTGAATATCTGGTTCAGCGAATCCTTGCGGATGACCTGCTCGCCCTTGGCGGTGAGACTGTACCCTCCCTCCTTGAGCTTCTCGATGATCCGCTGCTCCTCGAGCTGCCGTCTGAACTCCGCCAGGTCGATGTCGGCGTCCAGCGAGCCGCGCTCCTGCAGGTATTCCATCCATTTAAAGACACGATCGACATCCCCGCCTGCCATGAGCAGGAGATAGTTGAACAGGCTCATGAGGTCCTGGAATGATTTCAGCAGATTCTGGAGCGTCTGGTCCCACTCGGAATACTCCCACAGCATGCGCGCCGCCTTCCTAGTTGTCGCCGCTCGTCGCCATGTGGTCGAACATGGCCTTCAGCATGTCACGGTAGGCGGTTTTCACGCCCTCCTCGCGCTTGGAGACCATGGAATGCTGGTGCAGCCCCTCCAGAACGAACTCCATGGCCAGGGGGATCCCGTCCCCGTCCTTCAGGTCCAGGTGCTTGGCCGCGATCTCCTTCAAGCCGGTCACTCTTTCGAGTCGTTTCACGTAGTCGTCATGGGGGAGCTCGTCCGATGTCTCCACCGTGTTCCCCTTCGAAAACCAGCTGAGGATGGGCTGGAAGGGGGACGGCTCCTGCCGGCCCGCCGCCGGGTCTTCCACGTTCTCCCGTTCCATCCGCGAGCCCGCGGATTCCTTCTTCTTCTTTTTCGGGGTCGGATCCGGGAACCATCTGCGGAAAGTCTCCTTCACCGCCTCTCCAATGATTTTTCGCGCCACGATGGCTGCCCCCTGCTGCTCGCCCTCATACACCAGCTCCACCTTGCCGGTGATGGCGGTCACGGCCGCGTGCAGGTCTCCGATGCGGGGATAGACGTGCTTCTCCTGCTGGACGATGGCGCGCCGCTCCATGTTGCTCATCACGTTCTCCATCAGGGAGATGCTCATGCGCGCGGAGACTCCCGAGGCCTGGTTGACGTATTCGCTGGCGCGCGCCGCGAATGCCACTTCCTCCACCAGCTCCCGGTACCAGTCCGGCATGACCAGCTCGATGCCGCCCTCCCTCTTCGTCCACGCCTCCTGTGCCGTTATCCGCATTGCCGCCTGCCGGTCCTGGGGATAGTGGGTGATGATCTGGGAGTCGATCCGGTCCTTCAGCGGGGTGATGATGTTGCCCCTGTTGGTGTAGTCCTCGGGATTCGCCGAATAGACCATGAGAATGTCCATCTGCATCCGGATGGGGAATCCGCGGATCTGGATGTCTTTCTCTTCCATGATATTCAACAGGCCCACCTGGATCCGGGGCGGGAGGTCAGGAAGCTCGTTGATGGCGAAGATGCCGCGATTGGTCCTCGGGATGATGCCGAAATGGATGACTTCCTCGTCCGCGTAGGCCAGCTTGCGGGTGGCGGCCTTGATCGGGTCGATGTCACCGATGAGGTCCGCGATGGTGACATCCGGAGTGGCCAGCTTCTCCCGATAGCGCGCCTCGCGCGGCAGCCATTCGATCGGCGCGGCGTCTCCGAGCGTGGCGATCGCCTCCCTGCCCTTTCTGCTCACGGGCGCAAAGGGGTCGTCATTCGTCTCGGTTCCCGCGATGACGGGGATCTGCTCGTCGAGGAATCTCACGAGATTGCGCAGAATGCGGGTCTTGGCCTGGCCGCGCAGCCCCAGAAGGATGAAGTCATGCTTCGAAAGGATCGCGTTGACCAGGCCGGGGATGACGGTGGTATCGTAGCCGATGATGCCGGGAAAAAGCTCCTCCCGCGAGCGGAGCATGCGGACGAGGTTGGCGCGCATTTCGTCCTTCACCGTCCGCCGCTCGTAACCGGCCGATCTCAGCTCTCCAAGGGTTTTCGGAAATTTCAACTCGCCCTCCAATCTTCAATTGAAAAAGGTACTGAATTCCGGAGGGAATGGGGCAAGAAAGCCTCCCCTCGCGGCGATGCGTGGAATTCGCTATACTGCATCGATGCGCCGGATCGCGACTGCCAGCCTTATCTTCTTGCTTACCCAGGGGTCGATCTACGCCGCGGAAGGCGCGCATGGCGCCGCCGGCAGCGGGGAGAGCTTCAACCTCTCGACTGCTCTGTTCGCCGAGCTCACCGACAACTTCGACCAGCCCTACGCCACGTTCGACATCGCCATCGGGAGCCTGCGCTTTCCCGTCAAGATCACGAAGCATTTCATCCTCATCGGAGTGGTCGGTCTGCTGGTGCTCGCCAGCATGTTCTACCTTGCGCGCAAGCTGAAGGACCCGTTCAAGAAGCCCACCCGGCTGCAGAGCCTGTTCGAGTCCCTCATCCAGTACATGAGCGACACGGTCTACCAGCCGGTCCTTGGGACGGAGGGCAAGCGGTTCTACCTCCTGTGCTTCTCCTTCTTCCTGTTCATTCTCTACTCGAACCTGCTGGGCATGATCCCTCCCTTCGCCCGTCTGCGGCCCGCCGGAGCGAGCGAGGCGGTCTGGCTGGGCGGAGCGGTCACCGGCAACCTGGCGACGACGGCCGGCCTGGGGATCATCACGTTCGTCGTGCTGAACGTGGCGGGAATGCGGAGCAAGGGCATCATCGGGTACTGGAAGGACCTTGTGCCGCACGGCACACCGGGGTGGATGGTCCCCTTCACATTGCTTTTCGAGGTGGTCGGCATCTTCTCCAAGACCATCGCCCTCATCATGAGGCTCTTTGCCAACATGATCGGCGGACACGTGGCGATCCTCCTCATCCTGCTCCTCATATTGAAGTTCCAGTCCCTCGCTATCGGTCCCGTGGCCGTCCTGGTGGACCTTGCCATCTCCGCCCTGGAGCTGTTCGTCGCCGTGCTGCAGGCCTACATATTCTCGTTTCTCTCGGCCATGTTCATCGGTCTTGCCATACGAAAGCACTCATAGCGTTCATGCGGCGCCCTGGGGTTCCGCGGAAAGATCTCTCGGAAGGAGTACGATTATGGATCTGGCAACATTAGCACCTGCCATCATGAAGTTCGGCGCGTTCATCGGCGCAACCATCGGCGCCGGGCTCGCGGTCCTCGGCGTCGGGCTCGGCCTGGGGAAGATCGGCGCGAGCGCCGTCGAGGGCATCGCGCGTCAGCCGGAAGCGGCCGGCAAGATCCAGACGAACATGCTGCTCACCGCCGTGCTCGTGGAGGGGGTCGGCATCATCGCGCTGGTCATCTGCATTCTCGCCATTGTCATGTAGGAGGGGTGAGGGATGGCTCTCCTCCGCATAGATCCCGGCCTCGTCATCTGGCTGTGGATCACATTCGGCATCATCCTCCTGATCCTGCGGTTCACCGTGTGGGACAGGATCACCGGGGCGCTGGACAAGAGGTCGGAGAGGATCGAGACGGACCTCGCGTCCGCCCGGAAGGCGGGAGAGAAGGCCACCGCCGTGCTCGCCGAGTACGACAGGACGATCCGCGAGGGCAAGGCCGAGGCCGCGCTCATCATCGAGGGCGCGCGCACGGAGGCCTCGCGTCTCCGGGAGGACATCCTCGCCAGGTCCCACCAGGAGGCCCGCGAGCAGATGGACAGGGCAAAGCAGGAGATCGAGAAGGCACGGGAAGACGCGGAGCGGGCGCTCCGCGGCCAGGTCGTCTCCCTCTCATTCTCCATCGCGGACGCCATCCTGAAACGGGAGACGGGCACATCGGACAACCGGATGTTCGTCGAGGAGTTCGCCGACAAGCTCATTGCCGGCGCTCCCGCCGGCCCCGGCGCAGGCTCCCGGAACTGAAGGGCGCGGAGATGACCAGCGGCATTGCCCGCAACTACGCCCGCGCGCTGTTCGATCTCGCCGTGGAGACCGGTGACCTCCTTGCCGTGGAAGCGGACCTCGGCACGGCGCGCGACCTGCTGTACACGGCGAAGGACGCGCGCGCGTTCCTGGGCAACAGGCTGATCGGCCGGACCACGAAGAAGAACCTCATCCGGAAGGCGTTCGAGGGAAGGATAGACTCCCGGCTCATGGTCCTCCTTTACCTTCTGGCCAATCGCGGCCGCACGGAGCTCATCGGTGAGATCGCGGAGGAATACGAGAGGCTCTCCCGGCTTGCCCGTGGCGTGCGGAACGTGAAGATCGTCTCCGCTTTCCCGCTCGGAAAAGAGGAGAAGGCGCTCATCACACGTTCACTCGAAGAACGGTGGAAGGCCAGCGTGGAGCTGCGGACGGAGGTTCGCCCCTCTCTCATCGGCGGCGTTGTCGCGGAGAGCGAGGGTCAGGAGATCGAGCTCAGCATCCAGGGTCAGTTGAAGGGCCTGGCCGACAGGCTCGAAGGAAAGTAGCGGAGAAATGCGCGGGGTACCGCGCAGGGGGACAGCCTATGCGCATCAATCTCGAAGAGATATCGACACGGATCAAGGAAGAGATCCGCAACTACTCCAAGAACCTGACCGTCGAGGATGTCGGGACCGTGGTGGAGCTCGGGGACGGCATTGCGCGCATCTACGGCATGCGCGGCGCCATGGCAATGGAGATGCTCGAATTCGAAACGGGCGTCTACGGGCTCGCGTTGAACCTGGAGGAGGACAGCGTCGGCGCCGTCATCCTCGGGAACTACCTCGACCTTCACGAGGGGGGCAAGGTCAGGAGAACAGGCAGGGTCCTGGAGGTGCCGGTCGGTCACGAGCTCGTGGGAAGGGTGGTCAATCCCCTGGGCATTCCCGTCGATGACAAGGGCGAGCTGAAAACGGTCCGGACCCGGCCGGTGGAGTTCAAGGCGCCCGGGCATCCGCGACCGCCAGCCGGTCAAGGAGCCGCTGCAGACGGGGGTGAAGGCCATTGACGCGATGGTGCCCATCGGCAGGGGACAGCGCGAGCTCCTGATCGGAGACCGGGGAACCGGCAAGGAATCCCTGGCCATGGACGCCATCATCAACCAGAAAGGCAGGGGCGTGATCTGCGTCTACGTTGCCGTGGGGCAGAAGGCCTCAATGGTGGCGGGTATCGTGGAAGCGCTGCGCGAGCGCGGCGCCATGGAGCACACCATCATCGTGGCGGCCACGGCCGCCGAGCCCGCCGCCCTGCAGTACATCGCCCCCTATGCGGGATGCGCGATGGCCGAGTACTTCATGTACGAGGAGCACAAGGACACGCTGTGCGTGTACGACGATCTTTCGCGGCAGGCCAACGCCTACCGGCAGCTCTCCCTGCTCCTGCGCAGGCCGCCCGGACGCGAGGCCTACCCCGGCGACGTTTTCTATCTCCATTCGCGCCTGCTGGAGCGCGCCGCGCGGCTTTCCAATGAACAGGGAGGCGGCTCTCTCACGGCGCTCCCCCTGATCGAAACCCAGGAGGGAGAGGTCTCCGCGTACATCCCCACGAACGTGATCTCGATCACCGACGGCCAGATCTACCTGCGCACGGATCTGTACAACTCGGGGATACGGCCCGCCATCGACGTCGGCCTGTCCGTCTCCCGCGTGGGCGGCAACGCGCAGATCAAGGCGATGAAACAGGTCGCCGGGTCGCTGCGGATCGACCTGGCCGCCTATCGGGAGCTGGAGGCCTTCTCCCAGATGGGGACCGAGCTGGACAAGGCCACCCAGGCCCAACTCGCCCGCGGGGCGCGCATGGTGGAGGTGCTCAAGCAGCAGCAGTACAGCCCGATGCCGGTGGAAGAGCAGGTCATGATCCTCTATGCCGCCACCCGCGGCTACATGGACGACGTGCCCGTGATGCGCGTGCGCGAGTTCGAGACGAAGTTCCTCGCCTGGCTGCGCAGCGAGAAGCCGGAGATACTGGCGGGCATCAGGAACCTCGGGACGCTGTCGGAGCCCGAGGTGCTCACCGCGGCCATCGCGGCGTTCAAGAAGACGTTCTAGGCCATGGCGAAGACCCGACAGATCAGAAAGCGGATCATCAGCGTCCGCAACATCCACAAGATCACGCGGACCATGGAGAAGGTGGCGCAGTCCAAGGCCATGAAGCTCAGCGGGCGCTTCGACAGCGCGAAGTCGTTCCGCGCGCAGCTTGCCCGGCTTCTGCCCGAGGCCCTCGGCGCGGCACCCGGCACCGACGATGCCGCGCGGGTGATTGCGGAGTCACCGCTGGGTGTCACGCGGACCACCGCGAAGCGGGTCTTCCTGTTCATCGTCACCTCCAGCCGCGGGCTGTGCGGCGGATACAATGCCCGCGTCATCCACGCCACACAGGCCAGGATCCAGGAGCTCTCGGGAGGAGGGAAGGAGGCCCGCCTTGCGGTGCTGGGCAGGAAAGGCCTCGCGTTCTTCCGCTACCACAACCAGCCGGTTGCCATCGCGTGTACCGGACACGGATGAGAACATCCCCTTCGAAAAGATCGAGGAGGTCGCTGCAGGAGATCATCGACGGCTTCACCGCCGGCGGAGCTCGACTCGGTGGAAGTCATCTCCACGCACTACAAGACGAAGATCCTCCATGAGGTCCGCGGCACCCCGCTGCTGCCGCTGACCAATGCGGTGGTGGCCGCCGCCTCGATTCTCCCGCCGGGGCAGGCAGCGGCGGGCCCCTCAACCGGGCCCGGCGGAGAGCCTTTGTATATCATGGAACCGGACCGCGGGAGGGTCCGTGCGGCGATTCTTCCCCTCCTCGTGAAGGCGCACCTTTTCTGCGCCGTGCTGGAAGCGATGCTCTGCGAGCAGGACGAGAGGTCCCTCGCCATGCGCAGCGCATCGGACAATGCGGAATCCATGACAAAGCAGCTGACGCGCACCTACAACAGGGCGCGCCAGGCACAGATCACGAACGAAATGATCGAGATCATCAGCGGCAGCGAAGGGGGCAGAGCATGAGCGCAGGCTCCAAGGGGACGGTGGTCCAGGTCATCGGTTCGATCCTCGACGCGGAGTTCGAGGAAGGGCATCTCCCCGACATACGAAACGCCCTCCTGATCGACGCCGAGATCAGCGGCAGGAAGACACGACTGGTGAGCGAGGTCCAGCAGCACCTGGGCGGCAACAGGGTGCGCGCGGTCGGTCTGGACTCCACGGACGGCATTCCACGCGGGTGCGAGATCATCGACACCGGGTCCCCGATCACGGTTCCGGTGGGCAATGAGGTCCTGGGCCGCGTGTTCAACCTCCTGGGAGAGCCCGTGGACGGCCAGGGGCCGGTGGTCGGCGCGACACGCATGCCCATTCACAGGCTCGGCGTGCCCTTTGCGCAACTGGAGCCCAAGACGCAGATCTTCGAGACGGGCATCAAGGTGATCGATCTTCTCTGCCCCTACGTGCGCGGCGGAAAGACGGGCCTTTTCGGCGGCGCGGGAGTCGGCAAGACCGTCATCATCGAGGAGCTCATCCACAACATCGCCACGCAGTACGGCGGCTATTCCATATTCGCCGGCGTGGGGGAGAGGACGCGGGAAGGCAACGATCTCTGGAGGGAAATGCGGGAGTCCAAGGTCCTCGAGAAAGCCTGCCTTGTTTTCGGACAGATGAACGAGCCCCCGGGCGCACGCCTGCGCGTGGCGCTTTCCGCCCTCACGATGGCCGAGCACTTTCGCGACCAGGGAATGGACATCCTCCTGTTCGTGGACAATATCTTCCGCTTCACCCAGGCGGGAAGCGAGGTCTCGGCGCTGCTCGGCCGCATGCCCTCCGCGGTCGGCTACCAGCCCACCCTCTCCTCGGAAATGGGCGAGCTGCAGGAACGCATCACCTCGACCAAGAGCGGTTCGATCACTTCGATTCAGGCGGTCTATGTCCCCGCGGATGACATTACAGACCCCGCGGCGGCCGCCGTGTTCACACACCTCGACGCCACGACCGTCCTTTCCCGGCAGATCGCAGAGAAGGGAATCTACCCGGCGGTGGATCCTCTCGGTTCGACGAGCCGGATCCTCTATCCCTACTACGTCGGTGAAGAGCACTACGCGGTGGCCCAGTCCGTGCTCCAATGCCTGCAGCGCTATCGCGACCTGCAGGATATCATCGCCATCCTCGGATACGACGAGCTCTCCGAAGAGGACAAGGCCACGGTGGCGCGGGCGCGGCGCATCGAGCGCTTCCTCAGCCAGCCCTTCTTCGTGGCGGAGCAGTTCACCGGCTACGCGGGCCGGTACGTGAAGATCGCAGACACGGTGAAGAGCTTCCGCGAGATCATCGACGGGAAGTGCGACACCCTTCCCGAGCAGGCCTTCCTGTACGTGGGCACCGTCGAGGAGGCGCGTGAGAAGGCCGAGAAGGTGAAAAGCGCATGAGCGCCGCCTTCACCTGGTCCGTATCCACGCCCGACGGGCTGGTGGCATCGGGGCAGTGCGAGTTCCTGGTCGTGCCGACGACCGGCGGCGAGCTGGGCGTGCTGGCCGACCACGCGGCACTCGTGGCCTGCGTTGCGCCGGGAGAGCTTCGCGTGAAGGCGACGTACCCGGCGGATTCTGCGCGGCGTGCCAGGGCACGCGCTCATCAGCGTCGGACCCGGGGTCGTGGACGTGCGCGACAACGTCGTGCGTCTCCTCGTCTCCCGCGCGGAGAAGCCCCGACCGTAGAGCCCCGGGTTATCATCAAACACGTGTTCGGTGATCAGGCGGAGGCTTTCAAAGCCTCCGGAAGCGGCCTCACGCTCCGCACAACGCCTTGTAAAAATTTTTCGCGCGCGTGCAC
The DNA here is from genome assembly GCA_963734545.1 of uncultured Spirochaetota bacterium. GTDB lineage: Bacteria > Spirochaetota > Spirochaetia > SZUA-6 > Fen-1364 > Fen-1364. The sequence continues at coordinate 490,880 of CAVTHO010000008.1, forward strand.
GAAACTCTTGACAAGTACGCACCGAAGCACTATGATCTTACACGATTTTAATTCTATGAGATGAGAGGGAGGGGTTACCGTGGCTGTAAAGAAGACAGCGAAGAAAGGCGCCAAGAAGAGCGCCAAGAAGTCGGCCAAGAAGCCGGCGAAGAAAGCCGCCAAGAAGACGGCTAAGAAGAGGTAGGGGAGAGACAATCTCCCGCGCGGGGGAGGAGAACGGACAATCTCTTCCCCCGCGTTCTTTTTTTTCGCCCACAAGTATTCCCCCCAGGGGAGCGGGCGGTGATCCGCGACTTCAAGGTCTTAAAAACTGCACCGAACGAGAGAGACGTATCACGCGCGAGCCTGCGCGATTTTTCACCTCCCGAGTATCTTCAGACATTCAAAGAGAACACGTTCCGCGCTGATTCCCTCCATGCCTGCGCGCGGCGACTCAATTGCGCGCACCGTGCGCCCCCGCGGCAGCCATACCCGCTGGTCGGTGGCGCCGAACAGAACGACAGTGGGACATCCGCACGCGGCGGCAAGATGAGTCACTCCGGAATCGTTGCCGATGTACAACCGGCAGCGCGAAAGAGATCCGGCAAGGGCGTGGAGATTCAGATCCCGCCAGGTATGCGCATCTGACGGCAGGACGATTTCCGCCTCCGCAGGGCCCACGATCCATGCGACCTCCTCGCCCGCGGATTCCAGGGATCGCGCGACCTCCATGAAGCGTTCGAGTGCCCAGTTCTTCCGGGAGCTGCCGCTGCCGGGATGAATGGCAACCGCCGCCTCCGCGCGGGACTGCGCGGGGCCCGAGGTATCGACCCGCGGCACCCGCGCCTCGTCGGTGAATGCAAGCTCGGAAAACAGCGACAGATGATAGTCGACGATGGAGACCGGGACCGAAGGAAAGGGGTCCTGGCGCAGGATCGAGCGCACGCCGCATGACGCGAGCCGGTCCCTGAGGGGTGAGGAGTCCTGAGCGAACAGCGAGGGCGGAAGCAACACGCGAGAGGCGCTCCACGAGAGGGGCCGGCGTGCCGGTATCGGAAGAAAAGAGCGGCGCGCACAGGGCAGATTCGGCATCCAGGACCTCGTCGAACATGGGAGCGGCGAGCGCGGCGTGCGCCGGCTTGCCCAGCAGAAGTAGCCGCTCCCGGTCGTGCAGCCTGCGCCAGGCGGCCATCGCGGGCAGCGTCGTGATGAAATCCCCCAGTGCGCCTGCGTGGTAGACCAGGCTGGTCATTTTCGTACCGTAGCACAGGAGGCGCGTTTCTGGTAATAAAGAGCAAAGAGGTGATCTCCCCATGCCTGCGGCAACCAACAAGAATGTCCTTGTCATCAACTGCGGCAGCTCGTCGCTGAAGTACGAGGTCTGGCAGATGCCCCAGCGCGTCAGCCTTGGCCGGGGCCTGGTCGAGCGGATCGGGGAGCTGAAGGGAAAGATCACCCAGAAGACGCCCAAGGGAGACATCATGCGGGAGGTGCAGGTCCCGCATCACAAGGCGGCCATGCAGATGGTGTGCGAGGCGCTCACGGACCCGGCCCAGGGGGCGCTGGGCGGCCTCGATGAGATCAGCGGCGTCGGGCACCGGGTGGTGCACGGAGGCGAACAGTACGCCTCATCCACCGTCATAGACGAGGACGTCGTGAAGGCGGTGGAGAAGAACGTCGAGCTGGCCCCCCTGCACAACCCGCCCAACCTCATCGGCATCCGCGAGGCCCAGGCCGTGCTCCCGCACGTGAAGCAGGTGGCCGTGTTCGACACGTCGTTCCACCAGACAATGCCCCCGGCAGCCTACCTGTACGGCCTGCCGTACGAGCTGTACGAGAAGTACAGGATCCGCCGCTACGGCTTCCACGGCACCAGCCATCGCTACGTGGCCTCGCGCGCAATGGAGCTGCTCAAGCGCTTCCCTGAAAACACGAACGTCATCACCTGCCACCTCGGCAACGGCGCATCGGTGACGGCCATCGAGCACGGGGTTTCCATCGACACGTCCATGGGTTTCACGCCCCTCGAGGGCCTGATGATGGGCACGCGCAGCGGCGACATCGATCCCGCCATCATCAGCTTTCTCGAACAGCGCGGGTACAGCTCCACCGAGGTCAATGCGCTGCTCAACAAGAAGAGCGGGCTCCTCGGCCTCTCGGGGATCTCCAATGACCTGCGCGACCTGGAATCAGAGGCGGCAAAGGGAAACCAGCGGGCCGTCCAGGCCCTGGAAGTGTACGCTTACCGGGTGCGCAAGTATGTCGGCGCGTACGTGGCAAATCTCGTGAAGGTCGACGCCCTTGTTTTTACCGGTGGCATCGGTCAGCACGGGGTCCGCATGCGGGAAAGGATCTGTCACCGTCTGGAGAACCTCGGCATCTTCATGGACTACGAGGCCAACACGGCACTGGGTTCGGGAGAAGGGGTCGTCTCCACGCCCTACTCGCCCATCGCGATCCTGGTGATCCCGACGAACGAGGAGCTTCAGATCGCGATCGATACGTATAATCTCATCTTTGGCGCCGAGAAGGCATTCCGAAGGCGCCAGAGCGATGTGTCTCTTTGAATGGGGGTTTCTTTCATGGTAGAGCTGGATTTCACGAAGCTCGACGGGCTCGTCCCGGCGATAGCGCAGGATTGGCAGACGGGAGAGGTTCTCATGGTCGCCTTCATGAACAAGGAGTCCTGGGAGCTCACCCTGAAGACAGGGATCATGCACTACTGGAGCAGGTCCCGGAGCAAGCTCTGGAAGAAAGGCGAGAGCTCCGGCAACATCCAGGAGGTGAAGGAGCTGCGGATCGACTGTGACGAGGACTGCGTGCTGGCCAAGGTGCGCCAGATCGGAGACGCCGCCTGCCACACCGGCTTCAGGAGCTGCTTCTACCGCGTGGTCGAGGGCGGGACGTTGCGCGTCGACGGCGTGCGGGTGTTCGACCCGGCCGATGTGTACGGAGAGAAGAAATGAAGGATTACGTGATCAAGCTTGGCGTGCCCAAGGGAAGCCTCGAGCGCGCCACGATCGAGCTTTTCCAGAAGGCGGGATGGAAGATATCGCTCTCCGAGCGCTCGTACTTCCCGTCCATCGACGATCCCGAGGTGAGCTGCAACCTCGTGCGCGCGCAGGAAATGGCGCGCTACGTGGAAAACGGCGTGCTCGACGCGGGCCTCACCGGCATGGACTGGATACTGGAAAACGAGGCGGACGTGGAGATCGTCACGGACCTCATCTACTCCAAGGCGAGCACGAGCAAGGCGCGGTGGGTGCTGGCCTGCCTGGCATCGTCTCCCATCGAGCGCCTGGAAGACTGCGCGGGAAAGACGATCTCCACGGAGCTGGTAGGGTTCACGAAGAGATACTTCGCCGAAAGAAACATCCCCGTGAAGGTCGAGTTCTCCTGGGGGGCCACCGAGGCGAAGGCGGTGGACGGCCTGGTGGACGCCATCGTGGAGGTCACGGAGACGGGCAGCACGCTGCGCGCCAACGGTCTCAAGATCGTGCACACCCTGCTGGAGACCAACACCAAGCTCATCGCGAACAAGGCGGCGATGAAGGATCAGACGAAGAGGCGCAAGATCCAGCACATCGCCCTGCTCCTGCGCGGCGCGCTTGCCGCGGAGAACATGGTCGGCCTCAAGATGAACGTGCCGGAGGCGAGCTTCGACGAGATCGTGAAGCTGCTCCCCAGCCTCACCTCGCCGACCGTGTCGCGGCTGCACAACGCCGCGTGGTTCTCCGTCGAGGTCATGATCCGGGAGTCTGTGGTCCGCGAGCTGGTCCCCCGGCTGATCGAAAAGGGAGCGGACGGCATCATCGAGTATCCCCTCAACAAGGTCGTCAACAGGAGTGACGCCCTGTGAGGCAGTATCTCGAGCTGTGCCGCCACATCCTCGCGCACGGCGCGGACAAGCCCGACCGGACAGGGACGGGGACGCGCAGCGTCTTCGGATGGCAGATGCGGTTCGACCTCCAGGCGGGATTCCCGCTTCTCACGACGAAGAAGCTCAACACAAAGGCCATCATGCACGAGCTGCTCTGGTTCCTGCGCGGGGAGACGAACGTGCGCACCCTGCAGGAAGCCGGTGTCCATATCTGGGACGAATGGGCGGATGCGCAGGGCGAGCTGGGACCTGTCTACGGCCGTCAGTGGCGGTCATGGCCCACTCCGGACGGCGGCTCAATCGACCAGATCGCCCGGCTCGTGGAAAGACTGCGGGCCGAGCCGTGGTCACGGCGGCACATCGTGTGCGCATGGAACGTGGCAGACATCGACCGCATGGCCCTGGCGCCCTGTCACTGCCTGTTCCAGTTCTACGTGGCAGGGGACAGGCTCTCCTGCCAGCTCTATCAGCGCAGCGCGGACGTGTTCCTCGGTGTCCCCTTCAACATCGCCTCGTACAGCCTGCTCACGCACATGGTGGCCCAGGTGTGCGGGCTCCAGGCCCACGAGTTCGTGCATACCCTCGGGGACGCGCACATCTATACAAACCACATCTCCCAGATCGAGCTTCAATTGACCCGTGAGCCGAGGCCGCTTCCGCGTCTGAGCCTGCGCACGGGTGTGCCGAGCATTTTCGATTTTACGTTCGAGGATTTTTCCATACAGGGCTACGACCCCCACCCCGCCATCCGGGGCGCAATCTCCGTGTAGTACGGGATCGGGTGCCGCATGTCCGTGGCCCTCATCGCGGCCATAGCCGCCAATCGGGTGATCGGAGACAGGGGCGCCCTGCCGTGGCGCCTGCCGGACGACCTTGCGCGATTCCGCAGGCTCACAATGGGACACGCCGTAATCATGGGGCGCGCTACGTTCAACTCCATGGGCCGGCCGCTTTCCGGCAGGCGCAACATCGTGCTGACGCGCGACACCGCCCTGCGGATCCCCGGTTGCGATGTCACGCATTCACCCGGGGAGGCCCTGGCAGCCGCGGGAGACGGGGAGAAGTTCATCATTGGCGGCGCCGCGATCTACGCTCTTTTCCTGCCGCTGGCTGACCTGATGTACCTCACGCTGATCGATGCGGAGGTGCCGGGGGAGACGCTCTTTCCTGATGTGCGCTGGGAGGAGTGGCGCGTCCTCCGAGAGACTCCCGGGCGCGTCGACGCTGCATCGTCGTACTCGGCGGATTCTCGCTCGCCTCTGCCCCACAGGTTCGTGGACTATGAGCGCGCAACCTTGCTTCTGCCGCCAGGCGCCACTCCCCTCTGAGCCAGCTTCCGCAGGCTGCATCAGCCTCCTCAACCTGCGCAGTGAGCCGCGGCCCGCCCACCGAATTTCACAGGGCCTGGGCCGGGCCCTTGCGTTTGTTCCAACCTTATTAATGGTTGGAACAGGCAATCGTTACTATGGACGAGAAATTGCAAGGGGGCAGCACACACTTTCGGGAAAACGGGGTCCGGCCCGAGCACGGGCGCGTCTTGGAGACTCTGGAATGATTGCGTCTTCTCGCCCTCGGATGCGTGTGGTACATTTGCGGCATTGAGCCATTTTGTCGTTCTGCTCTATCTTCTCTCCCTTGGAAGCGGTATCGCGGCCATCTCATTGCTAGCGTTTATCTTCTCGCGGACGCGGGAAGCGGCGATCCGCGCGTATCTCCCGTTCCTGGCAATCTATACGATGCTCATCTGCGCCTTGACCGTGCTGAACTACGTGGCGGCGAACGGGCTGGTGCGCCTGGAGGGTCCGGACTCCCTTTTTGCGCTGCTGAAGATCTACCTAGCCGTATTTGTTCCGTTCCTGGGCGCGGCCGGGCTGGTCATGCCGCGATTCTATGCTGCCTTTCTCGACCTTTCCCTGCCGCAACGCTACCGCGCCTCGACGATAGTCCTGGCCGCCGCGGCCGCGCCCGTCTTCGCGATCCTCGTTTCACGGGTGCATTTCTTCGCGGGGCTGGCGGCGTTTCTCGTGTATGTCATCGGGTTCATCACCGCCTCTTCATACCTCGCCGTTCGCGTGGCGCGGCGCCGGCCTTTTGTACGAGATCCAATGGTGCGTGCAGCCATCGCCGTCCTTTCAATGGCATTCGGGCTGAGCATAGGCGGCGCCATAGCGGAGTCGTTCCTCATGACCCGGCTGTACGTCGAAACCGGGGGCAAGGCGGTCTTCTTTTCCATCGTCAATCCTCTTTTCTACCTGCTCTGGAACGTCCTCTCGATCTTTTTTGCGGCAAAGCGCTACCTGCACCCGGTCGCGCCCGGCTCGGGGCTCGAGCTGTCCCCGCGCTTCCTGGAGCAATTCGGCATTACGGATCGTGAAGCCGAGATAACCCGGGCCGTTCTGGAGGGACAGAGCAACAAGGAGATCGCCTACAATCTGAGCATCTCCATCAACACGGTGCGCAACCATCTGAGCAGCGTCTTCATGAAAGCGGGTGTCGCAAGCCGCATGCAGCTGGCGAAAAGGCTCCGGACCGCCGGCTGAAACCTCTCGCCTGGCTCGCGCGGCCAGGCTTCCCCGGGCATGGTACGAAAATACCATGGCGCAAAGCGCGTGGATGTCCTTTCATTGGGAAATCTACTCTCGGGAGGAAACGTGAAAATCAAAGCTGTCGTGAGCTACCTGATGACTTTCGCGGTCGTGTGTGTGGCAGTCATGGTCTCGACATGGATCGTCCCGGTGAGGGCCGAATTGATGGCGCAGATCACCGCTGCCGGTCCCCGCTTCATGGCCGTTACCATGGTCAACTTCGCGATTACCGCGCTGGTGCTGTTCATGTTCCTGCGGGTTGCCCGGACGAGGGGATGGAGGCTTGCCCTCGGCATGGTGGGTGCATTCTGGGGCGTGCTGTACTGCATGAGCCAGATCGAGAGCCTGATCTTCAATGAGGCCCTCACCTCGATGACGACGCGGGACATTATTGAGACTGTCCTGCGCGGGTTCGTCTCCACCGCGTTGTCAGTCCCGGCGGCAATGCTGATGACCGGGGCATTCAAGAAGCCCGCTGAAAAAAGTGAAAAAGCCAGGATCGCGCTCGGGGAGTACGTCTGGAAGATCCCGGTGGGAGCCGTTGCGTACGTGGCCGTGTACTGGCTGTTCGGTTATTTCGTGGCATGGCAGTTTCCCGCGGTACGGCAATACTACTCAGGCACGGCCAACCTCATCCCGTTCTTTCAGTACACCGCCGGCGTCCTGTCTGATTCACCCACCTTCCTGTTGATCCAGCTCGGACGCGGAGCGCTGTGGGGGCTCCTGGCTCTTCTTCTCGTTGGTCTGCTCGGGAGGAATCGCTCCACGAGCGTCGCGGGAGTAGCGGCCCTGTTCGTCCTGTTCGGGCTGCAGCTTCTCGTTCCGAATCCCATGATGCCGGATGCGATCCGCATACCCCATCTCATCGAAACCGCAAGCTCGATGCTCCTCTACGGCGCTTTTCTGGGGAGCTTCCTTCACCCCGGACAGGCGCGCCTCGACAGCCGGCAGGAGGCGCACGCAGCACGCTAGGCTCGCGGGGGACAGTATCTCAGGAACCTGACGAGGAAAAAGGCGCTCACCGCCGCCATGGAGCCGTATTGCACCAGCTCGACCACGCTGAAGCCCATTCCTTTCCATGAGATCATGAAGTCGAGGAACACGAGGCACAGGGACATGATCGTCGAGAAGGTGATGAACGCGGGGGCGAGCAGGTATCCGAATCCCTGTTTCCTGAACAGGAGGACGGCGGAAACCATGAATGCCGGAAAGAATACACCGAGATCGAGCGCATGAAACGCCGCCGTGATCAGCCCTGAAAAAGCAGCGCTCTCTGGAAGGATCCCGGTGAAGGTCGAGGGAAGGATTTCACTCAGCCAGAGACCGATGAAGAAAAGTCCCGCAATCGCCAGAAAAATCACCGTGCCGGCCGTCTTTGTCTCGGGGACAAACCAGTCTCTTACGCGTTCCGCGCTCAGCCCCGCGATGGCGATAAAAAGGCAATAGAGGGCCAGCCCCATTTCAAAGGCGTACAGCAGAAAGAAATGATTGAAGTGAAGCGTAAAGCAATTGTAAGTGAATACATAGAGCGCATACATCATGGTGCCGAACCAGATGATGAAAGCCCTCCGGGAGCCGCGGCTCATGAGAAACGAGCTGGCGATCAGTACCGGCACGATGACAAAAAGATTTCCCAGATCCAGCCCGAGCACCTGGACGGTGTAGGCGGGACTGTCTTTCGAATACAGGTCCTTTTCAAAGAGCAGGCCCCCTGTGCTTGCAACCAGGATGATCGCGCAGAGCAGGAGAGTCAGGACAATCAGCGTTCTTACATGCGGTATTCGATTCATGGTGTTCATTTCCCCGACTTCTGTTGATTCGCGCCCTGCATTATCGGGGAACTGGATTCCTGGTCAAGTGCGCTCTCCATTCGTGTCTTGCCAGGGGGAGGCAATTCCGGTAACGTCCGCTCAAGAGGTCATCATGCGAAGGCACTGAACTGATCACAGCAAAAGAACCCCTGTATTCGCCCTCACCCTGCTCGCGATCGAGCTCCTCGACGAGCTCATCGGGGGGGCCCGTGAGGCCGCGTGGCCTTTGATCCGCAGCGATCTGGCGCTTTCCTACATTCATATCGGCCTGCTCGTCAGCGTTCCTGCCATCCTCAGCAATGTCATCGAACCGGTTCTCGGCGTTCTCTCCGATACCGGGCGTCGCCGGGCGCTGATCCTGGGAGGCGGCTGTCTTTTCGTCCTGTCCTCCGTCCTCACTGCCGTCAGCCCGGGTTTCTGGCCTTTGCTTACCGCATTCATCCTGTTTTATCCCGCATCCGGCGCGTTTGTCGGTCTTTCCCAGGCGGTCCTCATGGACTTGAATCCCGAGCGCCGGGAACAGAACATGGCGCGCTGGACATTTGCCGGGTCCCTCGGAATGAGCGCGGGTCCCCTCGCCCTCGGAGCCGCGCTCGGGTTGGGCACGGGATGGCGGGAGTTGTTTCTGGTCTTTGCGGTTCTGGCCGCCGTGCTCCTCTTCGCGGCGTGGCGCCGGCCCTTCCCGCACACCGGCGGAGACGGCACGACCAGGGAGAGGGGACCCGGGCTGGCGGCCGGCCTCGTGGTCGCCTGGAAGGCACTTCAGCGCAGGGAGGTCCTGCGCTGGCTTGCTCTCCTGCAGTTCTCCGATCTCATGCTCGACGTGCTGTACGGCCTGCTTGCGCTGTATTTCGTGGACGTGGTCGGAGTTTCGGCCGGGCAGGCTGCCCTGGCCGTGGCGATCTGGACCGTGGTGGGGCTCGCAGGGGATTTCCTTCTCATTCCCCTCCTGGAGAAAGTGCGGGGGCTCTCCTATCTCCGGGTGAGCGCGGCGATCATGACCGTGCTGTTCCCGGCGTTCCTGCTCGTCCCGCCGCTCGCGGGCAAGCTCGTCATCCTCGGCGCTCTGGGCTTTCTCAATTCGGGATGGTACGCCATCCTTCAGGCGCAATTGTACGGTTCCCTGCCGGGGCGGAGCGGTACGGCGCTTGCGGTGGGAAATGCGGGCGGCCTGATCGGCGGCTTCGTACCTCTGGCGCTCGGCGTGTTCGCGCAGGCGGCCGGCCTCCATGTCGCCATGTGGGCCCTGCTCGCCGGCCCGGTTGCCCTGCTCATCGGGATTCCCCGATCAAAACATTGACACCGATTCACGCGTGTGACAGGCTTGCGTGTGGCACTCAGTGAATCGCAGTCAGCCGAACCGACGCGAGACTTGCGGGAGCGGATACTGAACAGGCTCCTCCAGGTTGTTGCGGGCGTGGGAGTCGTCGCCTACGCGCCGAGCGCCTATCTCTCGATCAAGGAGAGACTCTGGCCGGTTCTCGTCGTGGATACCTTCGCTTTCCTCTACACCATCTGCCTCGCCCTTTTCAAAGGACTCCCCTTTCGATTGAGGGTCCTCTCCCTGATCTTCATTGCCTACGCCCTGGGAGTCATCCTGATCATTCTTACCGGGCCTTTCGGCGCCGGCCATTTGTTCATCTTCGGCTTCGTTTTTCTCGTCTCCCTGTTCGGCGGCGTCCGGGAAATGGTTCTGGCAAACGTCCTGGCCATTTTCACCCACGTGGGCTTCACCGTCGCCTCGGCATTGCACCTCCTTCCCTGGCCGCAGGGCCCCGAATCGGTCATCGTCATCTCGGCCAACTTCATCCTCGTCAGCCTCGTTCTCTCGTTCTCGGCCAACTATCTCATCCGCGGGTACGCTGCGGCCGCCTCGGGGGAAAAGCGGCTCCGTGAGGCGCTCGAGATGATGCTGAAAGAAATCGAGCACAGGGTAAAGAACAACCTGCAGGTCATCACGAGCCTCGTCAGCCTGCGAGGCGGTCCAGGCACGGATCCGGTCCGGGCCCTCGAGGACATCAAAGGGACCCTCTCTGCCATATCAGTCGTCCACCAGCTTCTCTACAGGAGGAACGCCTTCTACCTCGTGGAGCTGAGCGCGCTTCTCACCTCGCTGACCCAGCGGTTTCAAAACCTCGACCGGAATATCACCTTCTCCTTCGAGTGGAAAGGTACGAAGGTCGAGATGGACGGTGATCGCGCAGTCAGCGTTGGCTTGCTGGTCAACGAGATCGTCATGAACTCGGTCAAGCATGCCTTCCCGCAAAGGGAGGGACGGATCAACCTGAGCGTGGACTACGACTCCGGGAGCCGCACCGTGTCCCTGTTGATAGGCGACGATGGCCGCGGAATGACGGAAAAGGACGGCATTTCCGAAGGGAATGGGATCAAGATCATCCGTGCCCTGGCACGGCAGCTCAATGCGGAGATGGAGCTCACGGTAACTCCCAGCGTGCGCTACCGTTTTCGAATGCGGATCGAGCAGCCCGAGGAGAGCCTGCTCGGATCACGCAACTAGCGCAACGGGATCGCCAAACGGCGTCACCCCGTTCAGTGGAAAGTATGGTACGCTTCTTTCATAATAGTCGTTAAGGGGAACTGTCGATGAAAAATCTACGACTGGCAGCGAAGATCGGAGTCGGCTTCGGTCTGGTCATAGCGATTGCCGTTGCCCTGGGCGCCATCGCCATCATCAGCATGAGGGGAGTGCAGGGAGATGCGGGACGGCTCGAGCGGGAGACGGTGCCGCAAATGGACGTTGCAACCAACCTGGAGCGAAACGCCCTGCTCAGCATGTACAACATGCGGGGATACGCGCTCTCCGCCCAGAAGAGCTCGCTCGACGAGGCGAAGACGTATCTCGAAATGACGCAGAAGTATCTCACCGACGCAGAGAATCTCGCTTCGAAGTATCCCCGCCTGGGAACGCTGCGCAACAGCGCCGCGGAGGCAAAGTCCCGGGTGGAGCGCTATGCCAGGACTGCCGACGAAATGGCAGCGGCCATCGCCGACATCGTTGTCGTCCGCAGGGCGCGCGACGAAGCGGCTGCAACGTTCTCGGAGAAATCCCAGGCACTCCTGGCAGGACTGAACGACAGAGCAACGGCCGGACTGAAGAAGGGAGCGAGCTCCGCTGCCGGCGTCCGAAGACTTGGCCAGATCAGCGGAATGAATGAGGTCATCGCCCTTGCCCACAACCTCATACTGGCGAATTTCAGGGCTGAGGCGGCGGACAATCCCTCGCTCCTGCAGAAAGCCCTGGATGACTTTGCGCTGTTCTCCGACAAGTGCAAATCCCTGGATGCGATCATGGAGGGAGAGGACAGGGCTGAATTGAAAGAGCTGCAGGCTGAAGGGGAGAACCTGGCATCAGCAAGCCGCTCGGTGCACGCCGATATGGCGAAGATCTCGAGTCTGAGCATGGACGGCAACAATGCGGCAGTGATGGTGATCAATGCTGCCCAGAAGATCTATCAGGAGAGCCTCGACGACGCCCATGCAATCACCGCGGTCACCGTGACACGGCTTCTCGCCGCAATGCTCATCCTGGTGGCCGGTCTTGCGGGCGCCGCGCTGATGAGTGTCACCGTGGCCATCGCTATCACCCGGGCAGTCGTGGGGCCGCTTTCCAAGGGGGTGATGTTCGCCCAGCGCGTCGCCGCGGGCGATTTCACCGGGCACCTGGACATCGTCCAGAAGGACGAAGTGGGCGTGCTCGTCGATTCGCTGAACGGCATGGCGTCGAGGCTGAAGGAGACGATCATGACCGTCCAGCAGAACGCGGCGCAAGTAGCATCCTCCACCGAAGAGATCGCGACCGGCGCGCAGAAGCTCGCCGAGGGAGCACAGAGTCAGGCTTCCACGCTGGTGCAGACCTCGGCCTCGGTGGAAGAGCTCTCCGCTTCCGTGGATCAGGTCTCCGCGCACGCGCGCTCCCAATCCGAGGCGGTGCAATCGGGAGCCGCCTCCATGGCGGAGGTGCAGAAGTCGATCGAAGCCGTTTCCGGGAGCCTGGGAGAGATCGCCGCCCTGGCACGAAAGTCCATGGAGGACGCCATCGAAGGCGCCGCCGCCGTGCAGTCGGTGGTGCGGGGCATCAATATCATCGCGGAGAGCTCGGAGAAGATCGGGGGGATCGTCGGCGTCATTTCGGACATCGCCGACCAGACGAACCTCCTTGCCCTCAATGCCGCCATCGAAGCGGCCCGGGCCGGCGAGCATGGCCGCGGATTCGCCGTGGTGGCGGATGAAGTGAGCAAGCTCGCAGATCGCAGCGCCTCGTCCACCAAGGAGATCGAATCCCTGATAAGGGAGAGCGTGAAGAACGTGAGCCAGGGAGTCATGACCGCGCAGGGCTCCCAGAAGGCGATGGAGCAGATACGGGACGCTTCCCGCCATGTGAACGACATGATCGGCGGGCTTGCCGATGCAATGGCGCAGCAGGTGGTCTCGATTCAGGACCTGGCAAAAGCTCTCACCAACGTCAGCGAGATGAGCTTGAGCATCTCGGCCGCCACCCAGGAGCAGACCGCCAACGCGCAGCAGGTCTCGAAGGCGGTTGAAAACGTCAGCGAGCTGACCCAGGCAGCGGCAGGGTCCGCGGAGGAGATGTCTGCGGCGACGGAACAGCTCTCCAGTATGGCGCAGATTCTGCAGAAGCTCGTGGGACATTTCAAGGTTTCAAGCGGCGAAGAGAGCCCGCAGCATTCCGCCATCGGTGAGCTGCCGATGATCACATAGCGGCCGGGGCGCCGCGCTCAAGGGCCGGCAGGTTCGCAAATTTCAGACAGCCCCGAGGACCCGCATCATATAAGCGCGCAGGGATGGGTCGGTCCATTTTCCCGCGTCCATGCCGGCCCGGAGAAGGTCCGCGGTCTGGGTGCCTTCCTCGACAACGGTCTGAAAGAATCCTCCCTTGTGAGCGAGCCGGACAGCCTCGTCCATTGCACCCAGGGCCTCCTTCGGTCCGAACCGATGCAGCCTCGCTTTTGCCAGGAGCAGCAGGGTCTCGATGAGAAGACCGTTCCAGCCTCGCTGTCGCGCAGACGTCGTCAGCTCATCCAGCAGGCCAAGGGCCTTGTCCCGCTCGCCGTCCGACGCTGCTGCCGCGAGTCGTACCCGCGCCACGGTGACGAGCTCCATGTGCTCGTTCAGGGGGCTTTCCGTCCCCCGTCGTTGCTGCCGATCAGCCCAGGCAACGGCTGATGCGGTGTCGCCGAACGCCAGCCAGCTCTTCACCCGCTCCGATTCGAACGCGGTCCGCAGCACCGTCAGCACCGTAGAGGTCCGCACGATTTCGTCGGCCTTTTCCAGTGCCGCCGCTGTCTCCTCCACCCGCCCCCGCGAGCGCTGCGCGCGTACCAGGAAGTACAGGCAGAAGTAGACCTCGGAGGGCATGCCCCACCCTTCGACCTGGCTCACTGCCTCCTCGACCATCGCCGCCGCCTCCTCCAGACGCCCCTGCTCCCGCTTCAGCTCCCCGATAACTGCGGAGGTCTTCGCGAGCTGGCCGCCGCCGCGGGCATGGTGCCGATCGACGTGGGCTTCGTACTCACGGATCATCCGCTCGCAACCGCCGAGGTTCCCCTGATGCCTGCGAAGCACCAGCAGCCAGAACACTGCGTTCGACATGGACCAGATGTTGTCGATGTCGGTGCTGTAGCGAAGCCGGTCCGAGAACACCCTGTCAGCGCTCTCCAGGTCGCCCTGGTACAGGAATGCCCTTCCAAGGATAAGGAACACGAGGCTGCGGCCTATCAGGTGGTCCGCGGGGAGCAGCCCGTCCGCGGTCCGGGTAAGCTCGATGGCCCGCGGCGCATTGCCGGCAAGGTCGTTGAGAAAGGCGCGGATGATCGCAACGTCGCCCTGCATCGCGCGGGTTTTCCCGTCATCCCGCCCGGTGCCGGGCTGCTCCAGCGCGCGTTCGACCGACTCGAGAACCTTCTCGGTGGCTTCCTGCCTGCCGGCCAGGACGAGAGCCCATGCGGCGACAATGCCGAGCGCCGGCCGCTGCATCGTGACATCGCCGGGAATCTCCCTGCACCATCGCAGCAGCTCACCCAGCCCGCCGCGGGAAAGGACCTCCACGTAGCTCCTTTCGATCAGGCCTGCCGCCTGATCGAACCCTCCGGCGGCAAGGTACTGCTGGATCGCCTCGGCAAGCTCCCCACCGGCGCTGAGCCAGTCCCCCGCCCGCAGGCGCAGCGCGCGGACTTCTTCCGGCGGGCGATCGCGTTCCAGGCGGTTCCGCAGGAGGTCGCCGAAGAGGTGGTGGTAGCGGTACCAGCACCGGCGCTCGTCCAGTGCCACGAGGAACAGGTTGGCCCGGTCGAGTCGCTCCAGCATCTCCTGGGCTCCGCGCCTCCCGCTCACCGCCTCGCACAGGCTCGCGTTCATCCTTCCCAGGATCGAGGTCTCCAGCAGGAATCGCTGCGTTTCCCCGTCCTGCCGGCCGAAGACCTCCTCCGCCAGGTAGTCGAGAATGTAGCGGTTGGTCCCGCCGAAAGCGGTGATGAACGCATCCGCATCCCCTCGGCCCTGCAATGAGAGGGCCGCCATCTGCAGGCCCGCGATCCACCCCTCGGTGCGTTTTGAAAGCCGGGTGACATTTTCCTCCGACAGGGAAAGCGACATGGACGAGTTGAGGAAAAGACCGGCCTCATCCGTCGTGAACCGAAGGTCGTCCGCCCGTATCTCGGCCAGGGAGCCGCTGGACCGCAAACGAGCCAGCGGCAGCGGCGGGTCCTCCCGGGTGGCGATGACCAGGCGCAGCTGGGGCGGCCGGTGCTCCACGAGGAAGCGCACCGCCTCGTGAATCTCCACCGTCTGGATGAACTGGTAGTCGTCCAGCACGAGGGCGACCTCCGTGCCCCCCGAGCTGACCGAGTTTATCAGGCTCGTCATGACGGCGGAGGCCGGGGCCGGCGGCATGGCAGCGAGCAGGTTCGCTGCCGCCCCACCCAGGCCGGCCTTGGCAGCCTCCAGCGCCCCGGCACAGTACAGCAGGAATCGATGCACATCGTTATCGCTGCCGTCCAATGACAGCCAGGCAACGGGCAGGCCCGCGCGGGAGGCCCACTGGGAAAGAAGCGTCGACTTGCCGAAGCCCGCAGGCGCGGAGACCACGGCCAGCCCGTGGGCAATGCCCTGCTCCATGACATCCACAAGACGTCTGCGATCCACCCGTGCCGCGCGGAGCTGCGGCACATCGAGCTTGGTGCGCAGCAGCCCCTCGAAAGGCGCGGCTCTCGACGAGCGGGATGGGGCCGTCACGGCCGGAAGCGCAGCGCGCGCCGCTGGCGCTGCCTTGTCCAGTGGCTGCCGCGTGCCCGGATCAGGCTGCGCGCCGAGCTCGCTTTGCAGAAGGCCGGCAAACTCTTCGTATTGCCTGGCGGCCGCGCTGCGCTGTCCGCTTTGGGCAAGCAGCCGGATCAGCAGAGCCTGGGCAGGTTCGTGCAGCCTGTCCAGCGTCACCCAGCGCCGGGCAGTCTTCAGCGCCCGTTCCCATTCCTCAGCCGCGGCCTGCGCCCGCGCCAGGTGCTGGAGCGTCCAGCCCTGGTCAACTCGAATGCTCTCCCGCTCCGCGAGCTGCCAGTCGTCGAACTCCCGGCAGTCGGGAAGCGTGAAGCCTTCGAGAAAATCACCTGCATACAGCTCGGCAGCCTGTTCGAGCCGGGCGCGGCAGTCGGGGCACGACTCCTCATTTTCATGCGCGTGCCCCTTCACCCCCGCAATGAGAAGCCGCGCCTCGCGCACATCGACCCACGGATTGGTGCGGACGCTGATCCTGTCCCGCTCTGCCGTGAGCCATTCTCCCGGCAGCTCTGAGCGAAGCGTGGCAATACTCCGCCGCAGGTTCGCGGGCGCTCTTACCTGGTCGAAATCCGGCCACAAGAGGGCCGCGAGGCGCTCGCGGGACACGGGGTGATCGTTGAGCGTCAGGTAGGCGAGCAGCGCGGTGGTCTTGCGGGTATCAAGCCGCACGGGTGCTGCATCGCGCTCGATCCGTGGATGACCGAGCCAGAACAGCTTCACCCGGTTTGTTCGTCGGGGCATTTCGCTCCGCCATCTTACACCGCGCCCCGAAGCGATTCAACGATTATTACACGCATTTCCGGACGTTCGCGGGACACCTGCACCCTACTTTCAGATGCAGCAAGAAGGATGGAAAGGAGACCAGATGAAAGGTTTTACAAACTCGGACAGAGCTGACGTCCGGATACTGCCCGCGGTGTTCTTTCTGCCGATGGTGCTCGCCGTGGCGTTCCACTACTTCGTGTGGCCGCTCGGATTCTCTCTTCCCCAGGCTCTCGGCGGCCGGATCATCCAGGCGGCGGTAGGAGCTCTTGTGGTCTTAATCGGCCTCGGACTTCCCGGGCTTGCGATGGCACAGTTTCGCAGGACAGGCCAGAAGGCAGACATTCGCCAGCCGACCACCTCCATAATCCGCACGGGACCCTACCGGTTCTCCCGCAATCCGATGTACCTGGGGGCCATGCTTGTTCACCTGGGAGTCGGGCTGGCTACCGGCAGCGTCTGGGTCCTCCTGACGCTTGCGCCGGCCTTTGTCGCGGCCCACGTGCTCGCCGTCATTCCCGAGGAAACATACCTTGCGAAGAAGTTCGGCGATGAATATTTGGCGTACAAGGCGGCGGTGCGGCGATGGCTATGACCAGCGGAAGGCCCTCGAGGCCCATCCTGAAATTCTCTCTGCTCGAGCTCTTCCTCTCCATTCCGTTCTGGGCGATCGTCGCATTGGCGCACGCGCATGTGATCCCCGATCTTCAAATGTTGAATGCAGCCTGGTCGCTTACTCCGATGATGGCAGCGCTGATTCTTGTCTATCGAGAGAACAAGACAACAGGCGTGAAGGCGCTTTTCAGTCGATGTTTCGATTACCGGCGAATCAAGGCACGAGCATGGTATCTGCCTGTATTCCTCTTGTTTCCATTCATAGTATTCGGGCAGTACGCACTGGCGCTCCTGTCGGGAAAGCAGCCTTCCGCGCCGCATCTCACACTCCTGGTGCCGCTTGCGTTCATTGGGTTCTTCTTCGGTGTTTTCGGGGAAGAACTAGGCTGGACGGCATACGCCCTTGACCGGATGCAGGAAAAGTGGAGTGCGCTCAAGGCAAGTATTCTCCTGGGGATCATGTGGGCATCATTTCACGGCCCTGTCTGGATCTTGACTGGCCAGTCTTTTCAATGGGTTGCCTGGCAGTGGATCTATGTTGTGGCGAGCCGGGTCCTGTTCGTCTGGATCTACAACAACACGGGAAAGAGCCTGTTCGCCATGGGACTGCTCCATCCCGGGTTCGGTGTCTATTGGTATCTGTGGCCAGTCAGCGCAAACCTGGGCACACCATCCTTTTACGACCCGCGCAACCTTGCTTTCACCTCTATCGTCCTGGCGGTGACAGTCCTTTTCCTCTGGGGGCCCAGGACGCTGACTCAATACAGATATGCGCATCGGGCAAAGGGCCGATCGGTTACCCCCGGTCTGCCATCGCGCCTCGCAAAACAGACAAGGAATACCCAATGACAAGAATGCATATCGGACTCGCAGCGGCAATTCCATCAGGCGTCCTGATTGTCGGACTGCTCGTGCTGATCCTTGCGAGCTATCAACGTGACATCCATCAGGCGCGCGCGCGCATCTCGGCCGGGAGCCGGATCGTCGAGACGCCCCGTGGGCCTATCGAGTACGCGGTTGCCGGTGACGGTCCGCCGGTATTGGTCGTGCACGGCGCCGGTGGTGGATATGACCAGGGTCTGGACTTTACGAAAGCGCTGGTCCGGGCCGCGCGCCGACTTGCACCCCGGGCCATGTTTCGGGCGCTTCTCGGCACACCGCCAGAGGTAGTGGAGAGCGCGAGCGCCGATGAACGTGCGAGAGCTGCGCAAGTTCTGGACCACCTCCTGCCCTTCAGCCAGCGCCGGCTCGGGGTACACAACGATGCTTCAATCACGCCTTTCCTGCCGCGCTACGAGCTTGAGCGAATTGAGGCGCCTGCCCTCATCCTGGGCGCGGCCGACGATCTGTATGGAACGTTCGATGGCGCCCGCTATAGCGCCCGGCATATCCGGCACGCTCGATTCATCGGCTACCCGAGCGGCGGGCACATACTGGTCGGGCAGCTGCAGGAGGCTCTATCCGAGACAGTGGCCTTCCTGAAAAGGGCGGAGTAAAACGATGAAGGAACCGTTGCGCAGCATGAGGCAATTTCAGGGATTGGCCTCGCGGGAGAGGCTGCACTACCTGGTTTACGCCGGCCTGGCCATCGGAGCTGCAGGACTGACGGCAATCGCGTACTTCTCCGACAATCTCGCTTTTCACCGATTGCTCGGCACCGTCAATCCTTTCGTCGTCACTATTCCCCTGATTTTCCTGGGCTTCATTCTCCTATCCGTTCAAAATTCGCGCCATTGGTTTGCGGTCATCAGAAAGGGAACCCTCAAGGGGGTGCTTCTCTCTGCCGGGCTCGCATCGATCCTTGGACTCATTGCCATCCTGATCGATCACGCAATCGTGTATCCCGCAGACATGAACGTTGCATTCCCCCTGTCTCTGGCGTACTACCCGAGCGTTGCCTTTTTCGCTGAAATCGTTCTGCATCTCGTGCCGCTCACGCTGATTTCGATTCTCCTGTCGTCCGTCTTCAAGAAGATCTCGAACGCAAAGATCATCTGGATTGCAATCCTGATCGCATCGCTCTCGGATCCCGTCTTTCAGGTTTTTGATGCTGCCGCCAATCACTCCCCCCTGTGGATTGTGCTCGTGACGGGGCTTCACGTCCTTGTGATCAATTTCCTCATGCTCGTCATCTTCAAGCGCTATGATTTCGTTTCACTGCTTTCATTCAGGCTCGTCTACTACGTGATCTGGCACATCGTGTGGGGCGCAATCCGGCTCCGCGTCCTGTTCTGATCGGCTCCGATCCCACGGGTTGATTCAACGGTTTTTCAACGCATTCCCGGACGACCGCAGGACGCACGTACCCTACATTCGATCCCACCAAGCCGGAAAAGGAGGCGCATTTGGAGCGACAGGAGTACGAGATAAGGCTCAAGGGGAGCCTCGGCACGTATGGGCAGAAATGGTTCGACGGGTTCTCCCTTCACACGGAGAACAGCGAGGTCACAGTGCTCCGCGGCACCGTTATCGATCAATCGACCCTCTACGGAGTTCTTTCGCGGATCAGGGACCTGAACCTCCAGTTGATAAGCGTCAATCCAGTTCCGGACAAAGGAGAATGAAGTGGAAAGAAACCCCGCATCTATTCGTGGTGTCCGCCGCTGGGCGGCGGACGCGGTGAGCCTCTCGCGGCTCGTGCTTCTCTTCCCGCTTGTATGGTGCGAGATCACCGCAAGCCCGTGGGCCCTTGCCGTTCTGGCCGTGATCGTCGTGAGCGACCTTATCGACGGCCCGATTGCTCGTCGGCTCGGCACGGCCGGCAGCAGGGGCGCGTTCATCGATGCCGCCTGCGACGTCGCAGTCGTGATGAGCGCCGCCATCGCGGTCGGAGCTTCCGATGCACGCTATGCCGGGCTTGCCGCCGTAATGGCTCTTGCGTTCCTGTCCTATGCCGGCTTCAGCCTGATCCTCCGCCGATTCGCTTACACGCGGCTGGGCAGATATGACGGTGCGGTGTGCTTCGGCGTCGTGGCCCTGGCCGGAGTGAAAGCACTGCTTGCGGCAATCGGTGTCAGCGTGCCCGCGGCCGCGGAATGGATCGTTCTCGGCCTTTCGGCCGCTTTCCTTGCGGTCTCTGCTGTTGAAAACATTTCGGGGATATGGACCGCAGGAAGAGCCGGCAAAGGACAGGTTCGCCCTGCTTCCTGGAGAGCATTCCCGAGCACCCTGTCTCCGCACAGCAACAATCAAAGGAGATCCGCATGAGCCTCCCATTGCGTCCCGAGTCTCCGGGCTGCTCCCCGCCCGCCCTTGCCCGTTCGCATAGCGGGAACAGGAGACTTTTCGGCCTGTCGCTTTCACTGCCTTCACTGCCCGGCAGCGTCGTGCTACAATCGACTCGATGTCGGGAGAGACGATTCTTGTGGTAGAGGACGAGGCCTCTGTCGCGCGCGGCCTCGAGTATGGCCTGAAGGCCGAGGGATTCAACGTCCTCGTGGCCGGCACCGGCGCGAAAGCGCTGGAGATCACCCGTGCCGGCAAAGACAAGCCCCCGCACCTTATGCTCCTGGACATCCGGCTCCCGGACATGAGCGGCTTCGACGTCTGCAAGACCCTGCGCGAGGAGGGGCGCGCCCTGCCCATCCTCATGGTGACGGCGCGGGATGAAGAAGTGGACAAGGTCCTCGGCCTGGAGCTGGGTGCCGACGACTACATCGTGAAGCCCTTCTCCCTGAGGGAAGTGCTCTCCCGCGTGCGCGCCGCGCTGCGCAGGGCGTACGGCGAGCTGGCATCAGCGGCGGCGGAGCGCGTGGTCTTCGGCGACGTAGTGGTGGACCTCCAGCGGATGCGGGTGGATCGCGCCGGCCAGAACGTGCTCCTTACGCCGACCGAGTATCGGCTTCTCCGCCACTTCGTGACCCATGCGGAGCAGGTGTTGACCCGTGACTCTCTCCTGGAGGTGGTCTGGGGCTACGACAACAGCGTTGATTCGCAGCGCACGGTGGACGTGCACGTGCGGCACCTTCGGGAGAAGCTGGAAGCAGACCCCGCCGCGCCCCGCTACCTCGTCACGGTCCGCGGCACCGGGTACGTGTTCACGACAAAGCCCCGGGAATGAGCGTAGACATGGACGTCGAGGCTGGCCGAGGCCCTTCCGCGGTACGGGAGTACCCGTTCGGCGGGTACGCCGTACCCCGCGGAGTTGGAAGGCCGGGAGGCCAGCCATACGTGTTAACGAATCTTAATCGCGCCGTAAATAGACGCTAATGATGAGGACGTAGCTTTGTACCCGGAGGTACAAGCAGCATGAGACTTCAATACATTCTCGTCGGTGTCCTTTCTCTTGCGGTCGGCACGACTCTGGGGTTTGCCCAGCCGAAGGCGGAGAAGGCAGCCGGCACGACCGAGGCGGCGAATCCGAACACCCAGTCGCCCGTGGACGAGCCGGGTGTCCTCGTCGTGGCAGTCCAGAGCGACAGTCCCGCGCAGAAGGCAGGAATCGTCCGGGGCGACATCATCCTTGCCGTGAACGGGACCGCCGTGAACACGCCTGCCGAGCTCATAAAGGGCGTCGAGGCGCGCAAGAGCGGTGACACCCTGTCGGTGAAGCTGCGCCACGGCGACGCGGAGAAGACCATGAACGTCACGCTTGCCGAGCGGAACGGGCGTGCATGGCTGGGCACGGCGTTGTTCCCGGGCAGCCGAGAGCGGGGGCGCGAGCTCGGTGATGACCGGGACCTCGGATTTCAGATGCCGTTCTCGGGCGCATACGTGACGAGCGTCGTTACGGGAAGCCCCGCGGAAAAGGCGGGCCTGAAGGAGGGCGACGTGATCCTGTCCGTGGACGGCACGAACGTCGATCCCCGGCACAGCCTGTCCGACCTGATCAGCGCAAAGAAGATCGGGGACACGGTCACCCTCTCCGTCGAATCTTCGGCGCAGGGCCGGGAACAGCCGCCCCGGGACGTGAAAGTCACCCTGGAAAAGAACCCGTCCGGCAGCATGCCTTACGCGGGAATCCAGTATACGGCAGCTCAGCCCCGGTTCGGGCGCGGGCCGCGCGGAGGCGCCTTTGCAGGGCCGGGCGTGCTTGTTGCGGATGTCGTTGCGGACGGTCCTGCATCCAAGGCAGGCATCAAGGCCCGTGACGTCATCACGAAAGTACAGGGCGTTGCGGTGACAGACCCGAAGGAGGTCGCCGATGCGGTGGCCGCGCACAAGCCCGGGGACACATTGAGCGTGACGGTCCGACACGAAGCGGATGACAAGGAAGCGGATATGAGCGTGACGCTCGGGGCGAACCCGAACGACGCGGCAAAGGCGTACATGGGGATCTCGATGAGCGCTTTCATGGGACAGCCAGGGCCGGGCCCGAGGGGATTCGGCGGCATGCCTCGTCGCATGAGCCCTCCTGGCAACACGCCTCCGGGAATCTAGAATCGCGCATGCCAGGCATGCGCTGAGAGCACGGGATACGCGGGTACGCGTTCCGCGCGGACGCGGTACCGTGCAGCAAATTGGGGGGAGAATTGTTCCAGTCGATCCGGTGGAAGCTTGCGGCCAGCTACGCAGTTCTTGTCCTGCTCTCGGTAACGCTGATGGGCGCGCTGGCGCTGTACATCGTGCAGCGTGACGTGGGCAGGCAGGAAGCGGGGTACCTGAAGGCGAACGCGCGCGCTGTTGCCGAGCAGGCCCGGCGCTTCATGGACCCGCACGTCCGCCGGATCGCGCTCGCGGAGCTGGCCTCCACCTCCGCATTTCTGGGAGACGCGCGCGTCAGGATCATGGGACCCGACCGCGCGCTCCTTGCTGATTCCGGCAGTCCCGGCCTGCCGGACGAGTTTCTCTGGCTCATCCCCTCGGGCCTTGCGGAGATCGACGCCGGGCGCGAGGGCTCGTTCCCCTTCATTCTCCCCATGCCGCCGCACCCGCACGGCGGGCAGATAATGAGCCCGCGCGAGCTGATGCCCCTGCTCCGCGATCTTCCCCTGGGCACGTCGCACGTCTATGCGCGGCGCATGCTCACCCCGTGGGGAAGGCGGTTCGTGTTCGAGGGCGATCCGATCGTGCCGGAGGGACCGCGCGCTTCGACTGCGCCTCCCCGGCAGGTGGTCGCCACCACTGTGGCCATCGGGTCCGAGGGCAGTCCCCTGGGTTACGTCGAAATGTCGAGCCCGCTCAGCCTGAGCGGTGTCGCGCTGGGTCCGATGAGGAGCGCCGTGCTCCTCTCCGGCCTCGGCTCCCTGGCCATCGCCGTCTGTGTCGGCCTGCTCATCGGGAGGACGCTGTCCGATCCGCTGCGCAGCCTTGCGGGCACGGCGCGCAGGATGGCGGAAGGAGACCTCTCCTCACGGGCAGAAGCCGGGCGGCGGGACGAGATCGGAGAGCTGGCGCGGCAGTTCAACGGGATGGCGGAAAGTCTCGAGGCGAGCTTCCGGGACCTGCGTTCCGAGCGTGATTCATTGAAGAGATTCGTCGCCGACGCTTCGCACGAGCTGCGCACGCCCATCACGGCCCTCGCGACATTCAACGAGCTCCTGCAGGGAAGCGCGTCGGAGGATCCGGCCGCGCGACAGGAGTTTCTCAGGGAAAGCCAGACGCAGCTCGAGCGCCTGCAATGGATCACTTCCAATCTCCTGGACCTCTCCCGCCTGGACGCGGGGATCGCGGCGCTGACCCTGGGCAATCACGCTGCCCGGGACATCGTCGAATCGGCACTGGCGGGGGCGAGGGAAAAGGCGCGGGCGAAGAACATCTCCCTTTCCGTCGAAGCGCGCGACACGGCCCTTGTCGTCTCCTGTGACAGGAACAGGGTGGAAATGGCCCTCTCCAATCTCGTTGTCAATGCCGTGAAGTTCACACAGCAGAACGGGCACGTGGCGGTCAGCGTGGCCGCGGAAAACGGCTGCGTCCAGTTCGCGGTGCGGGACGACGGCCCGGGGATTTCCGCCGAAGAACTGCCGTTGATATTCGGACGGTTCTATCGCGGCAGGAACGCCGCGGGAGAGGGCGCGGGTCTCGGCCTTGCGATCGTCCAGAGCGTCGCCCGGGCCCACGGGGGATCGGTGGAGGCACAAAGCGTTCCCGGCGCCGGGAGCGTTTTCACTTTGGTGATCCCGCTCGTCGCGTAGACGCGTGCAATAATCACATCGCTTGACTCGTCGTGTTGAACGAAACCAACCGGGGGAGGTATCCATGAGAAGAACCGTCTTTTTGGTGATAATCTCCGCTGCGCTCGCCGCGGCCGCGTACGCACAGGAGAAAGCGCCCGATCGCTTCGGATTCGAGCAGGAGCTGAGCGCGGCTCTTCAGGACATGTCGGGGACCCAGGTGGGGACGCTGACCGTCGGGGACCTCGAGAAGCTTGCGGGACGCGTCTCCATCGTGGTGCAGAAGATTCAATACGTGCAGAAGGTGAAACGCGCGTCGTTCTTCCTTCCCGGCGCCGGGCAGTTTATGACAGGGGACGCGCTGGGAGGCTCACTCTTCCTTGCAGGGGACCTTGCCATCGTCACCGGCACCCTGATCGGCGCGTATTTCCTGCTTCCCACGAACGTGCAATTCAGGGATCTGGACTACTTCCACGTGCCCCTGGGATCGATCAGGAGGGCATGGGAGAGCAACAGCTTCACGGACTACCTGCCCTCCATCGCCGTGCTCGCCGGCGGGATGGTCCTCAAGGCCGTCCTGGGACACTTCTCCGCGGCCAACGCGGAAAGCGAGGCGCGCGCACGCATCGCGGAAGGGAAAATCACCTTCACGCCGAACTTCGACGTGTTCGGCCGTGGATTCGGCATGGGCGTGCGGATGGGGTTCTAGACCCGCGCGCGGTATGCGCGTGCGCGCCTCAGTGGGTGCTCCTACACACGCGCGCGGTAGGTAAGGCGGCGGTAGTCCTCGACGAACCCGAATTCGACGAGCCTCTCCCTGTAGGGGCTCTTCCCGACCGGCTCGTCGTTGATGGTTTCCACCCGGACCGCGCTCATGGGCCGCCATTCACGTCCAGTCAGTACCTTGACGAAGGAAAGATACTCCGGGATGCGAGGCGACTCGGGAGGCACTCTGAACTCGAGCTCCCGGCCCTTGCGGCGCGACACGAGAACCACCGCGTCCCCGTGGAACACCACGTGAGTAGTGGGCAGACGTGACGGCAGCACCGGCTTCAGGGCCTCGATATCCACGCCGCAGAGGCTCGCAGGGTCCGCCGCGTTCACCCACCATACGGGGCCGGCGGATTCTGCATCGCCGTGCCCGGCGGATTCTGCATCGCCCCATTCCTCGATCAGCGAAGGGGCAGCAAACTGCAGACCCCTGATCCCCTCGAAAAACCTGCCTGCCACCACCTCTCCGGAGAACTCCATCAGCCGAAGGCTGCGGAACAGCCGTGACCAGCGAAGAAGAGGCAGCTCGTTTTCCAGCACCTCGCGAAACAGCACGCCGTAGCGCTGGAGGACCTGCCTGATCCTGTCACGTACGATCTCCTCCTCGTCCAGCGCGTCGCGCTCCCCGTTCCCCCGCTGCACGCGAAACCAGAAGCCCGTGCTCGGCCGTGTGGCCTGCCAGCGGTCGAAGCCGGGCCGTCCACGGCCTGCCGCGCGGCTGCGCGGAATCCGCATCGCAGTACTCTGCGGATTTTGCATCGCGGTACCCCGCGGATTCAGCGGAGAACCGCGGCCCGGGTCGCTCGGCGGCACCTCGCCGGCACGAAAACCGCTGTCCACCCCTTTCCGCAATTCCTGGAACGAATCGCTAGGAGACCATGCCTTTCCACGCGAGATCCCACAGGCGATCGGTCAGCTCCGCCGAACTCAGCCGCAGCTTGTCCCCGAGGTCCCAGAAAGAGTACTTGCCCGCACTGGATTCGAAGAGAGCCTCCGCGGGGGTCTCGTCGGGAGCTGCCTCGAGAAAGAGCTCCGCGTCCTCACGGAAACAGAATGTAAGGCGCTGCCTGCCGCATCCGAGCCAGAGAAGCCCTGCCTCCGCGAGCAGTCCATCCAGCCACCGTGTCCGGTACTCCTGCAACCGGGCGGGGAAAACCTCCTCCTCCCACGCGCGGGCCGGAAGCGGAAGCCCGAAGAGCTTTTCCCACTTACCCTTCATCTCGTCAGGCCCGCCGGCACGCTCGATCAGCCCCTGGCGCCTGGCAACGAAGAGAGGCAGGCGCGCGACAGGAAGAGTTTTCACCTCGGGCCGGGCCCTGGCCCGGGAAATCCGCAGGAGGATCTCGAGATTCTCTCGGTCGCAGAGCAGCAGGGCCTCCGAGCCTGCGGCGAGCCTGTCCAGCACGACCTGCTCTTCTTCCGCGAGCTCCTGGATGAGAGACTCCAGCCTGTCCTGGGTCAACCCGAACAGGCGTCCCACGAACGAAGGCTCGATCGGGCCGTAGAATCGCAGCCACTCGCTCAACAATTCCGCCAGGGCATCGACGTACTCGGCGGATTTCGCATCGACGTACCCGGCGGATTCTGCATCGACGTACCCGGCGGATTCTGCATCGACGTACCCGGCGGATTTCGCATCGACGTACCCGGCGGATTTTGCACCGTCCGCCGCAGCCTGGAGGCTTCGTTCGACCCGGGGGAGCGTCTCCCGGGCCAGGACACAGGAAAGCTCACCGAACGAGCGCGTGACGATCTTCGGCCGGAGCTCCTCTTCGAGGGCTTCTGGAGACAACCCGTAGTCGCGCGCACACGCCTGCAGGAGCGCCTGCCACTCCGTCTGGGGAAGAATGATCCTCTCCTTGACCCAGTCCAGAAGCTCGCGCGCATCGCGCGGAGCGTATCCCGCTCCGGTGCGCTGCAGCTTGGCCTGAAAGTCCGCCAGAACGCCCGCGGCAAGCCGCGGACGCAGATCGGGGGAAAGGGCAAGCTCCCTGACGAGCTCGCCGCGCAGACTCGTTCCCCCTGCTCCCGGCGGCGTATCGTCCGCATACATCAGGCTGTTCGTCTGTTTCCACAACAGCCCGTGGCAGAACGGAGAAGGCACGGCGGTGGACACCTCGCCGATCGCGATGACGCCGGAAGAGAGCTCTTCCAGCAGCATGCCCAGGTGGGGAAGGTCGAACTCGTCCCGCAGGCAGGTCCGCCACGCCTCGAGGAGCAGGGGAAAATCGTCGTAGCGCGACACCGCGGAGAACAGGGACTTTGCTCTCTGACGCGTGAGCCAGAAAGGCATGCGCCTTTTTGCCGAAGGCCGCGGGAGAAGCAGGGCGCGGCCCGCGCTTTCGCGAAACCGGGCGCCGAAGAAGCCGCTGCCTTCCAGGCTCCTGCGCAGCAGCCTCTCCAGGCTGCCCGCCGGGACGAGGGACAGGATCTCCTGCGCGGAGCGGGCCTCCGGCAGAAAGAGCAGGATCGCATCGTTGTTCTGGAACATCTCGGGGCGATAGCCGTACTTTTCCTCCCACGCGGCGGAGAGAGCGAGGCCGAAGGGCTTGTTGACCCTTCCGCCCCACAGGGTGTGCAGCACGACATACGCTGCGCCGACGTGCCCGGCGGATTTCGCCTCCGCCTTGCCGTCGGGATCACGCGTATGCTCGACGAGCAGGTGATGGCGATGGGGAAGGTCCGCGCCGGTCGCCTCTCTCTGCCGGGCAAGGAACTCGGTCATCGCGCGCGCCGCATCGGGCTCCAGGCCATGGGAGGCTTCCTGCGCCGCGGGGAAGTCACGATCCCCGATTTTCCCGTTCCAGTCTTCCAGCGTGCGCGCGATCCGGTCGGAAATATGGAAATCCCTGTTGCGCTCTTCCGCTTTCCAGAAGGGGGACATGCCGATCCTGGTTGCCACGGGCACGACCTCGACGTTCTGGTGATCGATCTTCTGGATGCGCCAGCCCTGCGTGCCGAACACGAAGCTGTCACCCAGGGAGCGCTCCCAGACGAACTCCTCGTCCAGCTCGCCGATGAGCGGTCTTGGAATCCGCGGCGCGCAGGCTGAAGTAGCCCCTGTCGGGAATGGTGCCGCCGCTGGTGGCCAGGCGGATCCGCGCACCCTCCCTGGCGCGCACGGTGGAATCGATGCGATCGTAGGAAATCATCGGCGCGAGATCGCGCAGCCGCGTTTCCTCGTACTTGCCGGCGAGCATGTCCAGCACCAGATCGAATTGCCGGCGGGCGAGCGTGCGGTAGGGAAAGCCGGCGCGAATGAAGTCGTACAGCTCGTCCACCTTCCAGGTTTCCACCGCGGTCATGGAGACGATCACCTGGGCCAGGACATCCAGCGGGCAGGTCACCGGAGTGATCGTGTCGATGTCCTGCTCCCGGACGCAGCGCGCCGTGACCGCCGCGTCCACGATGTCCTTGCCGTGCAGGGGAAAGATGACGCCCCTGCTGGGCTGGCCCACCGTGTGGCCGGCGCGGCCGAGACGCTGGACAGCGGAAGCCACGTTGAAGGGCGTCTGCACGAGAATGACCTGATCGAGGGAGCCCACGTCGATGCCCAGCTCCAGGGAGCTGGTGGCCACGATGGCTTTCAGCTCGCCGCGCTTCAGCCTCTGCTCAACGACAAGGCGGAGCTCCCGTGAGAGCGAGCCGTGGTGAGACCAGGCGAGCGTCTGCGGCTGACCCTCGTTGATGAACCGGGCCAGCTTCTCCGCGTGGCGGCGCGAGTTGACGAAAAAGAGGGTGGACCGATTCTCCGCGATGATCTTCCTGCACTCCCGGGCCAGCGCATCGAACAGGGGCTCTTCGCCCGGCGCGCTGGTCGGCGCCAAATCCGCCGGGTACGGCGTACTCGCCGAACGGGTACTCCCGTACGTCGGCGCAGAATCCGCCGGGTACGTCGGCGCAACGGCCGGATACGAGATGCGGATGTCATAGTCCTTTGCCATCGGGCAATGGACGACCTGTACGCGCCTCTTGCGATAGACCGGCTCCCCCGCCGCGCGCTCCAGTTGGTACCCGCCCACAAGATCAGCCACGACGGACAGCGGTTTTACTGTTGCCGACAGGGCGATTCTCTGGAACTCCCCCGCCAGCCTCACCAGCCTGTCCACCGCGGTCACGAGGTGCGTGCCCCGCTTCGTGGCCGCGACGGCGTGGATCTCGTCGAGGATCACGGCGGCAACCCCGTCCAGCATCAGGCGGCCGTTCGGCGACGAGAGGATCAGGTTGAGGCTCTCCGGGGTGGTGATGAGGATCTCGGGGGGATGGCGCAGCATCCTCTGGCGCTCGGTGGACGAGGTGTCGCCGCTCCGGGTGAGAACACGTATCGACGGCAGCGAATGGCCCGCCTGCTGGAAGACCGTGGAAAGCTCCTGCAGCGGCGAGAGCAGGTTGCGCTGGATGTCGTTGTTCAGCGCCTTCAGGGGCGAGACGTACAGGATCCGGACCTTCCCGGGAGACAGGGCACCGGTTGCCAGCTGGTTGATGCCCCAGAGGAATGCGGTGAACGTCTTGCCGGTGCCGTGGGGGCCGACACCAGAACATGCGCGCCCCGCGCGATCTCGGGCCACGCACGCTCCTGTACTTCGGTCGGCCTGCCGACGGACGTGAGAAACCATGACCTGATCAGGGGGTGGAAGAGGGAAAGGGCGCCCTCGGTCTCGTCGTTCATGCCGGCGACAATACCCGGATGACCTTCTTCCAGTCCACTGGCAGCGCGCGAGGAGCAATATTCTCCTGACCCGCCTGCTTCCGGGCCTTTTCGATGCGGCTGTCGATCGGAGAATGCGGATCGATGTATTTCAAGAGCTCCGGTTCCTTGCGGGCCGATTCCTTGATCCGCGCAAGGGCCGCGCTGAAAGACGCCGGGGGGATACCCGCCTGTGCGAGGAGATGCACGGAGAAGGCGTCTGCCCGGTCCTCCGCCTCACGGCCGTAATGCACATTTACCATTGTCTGGATGATCCGCTCCAGCATTGCCCCACCCTGTCCCCTGGTCACGACAGTTGCCAGAGCGGCCATCCCGATCTGCCGGCCAAGGAGCGCGACAGGATCGCGGTTGACGACGTGCGACAACTCGTGGCCGAGCACGGCAGCCATCTCGTCCGCTGACTTCAATTCCCGGATGAGGCCCGTGTCCACGCAGATGACACGGCCGGGGAGCGTGAAGGCGTTGATCTCGGGCGATTTCACGACCAGCACGTCGACCGTGATCCGGCGGTCTCCCGACCGTGTCTTCGGGGATTGCGGGCAGCAATCTGCCCATGATTGCAGAAAACGCACCGGTGACTTCCCCGTCATCCACCACGTACTCCGTGGCACGTATCTGCTCCTTCATGATCGGTCCCAGCGCGTCATCAAGTGACTGCGAGATATCCAAAGGCGCCCCATGCCGGGGAAACAGCACCCGCTGGGCAGCGAATGCCGCAATGCCCAGAACGAGAACGACCGCGCAGATCACGCCCAGCTCCCGGGCCAGGCGCCGTGTCCGGCTCAAAAGCCCTCCGGAGGCTTGTTCTCCCACTCCCTCGGCCTGCGGCGCTTCTCGGCATTCGGCCCGTAGTATCTGCCGAAGCAGAATGGCCCGATCAGCGGGAAGTAGATGAACCGCCCTTTGCGCGCGCGAACGAGCGCCACAATTGACCAGATGATATAGGCCAGATTGGCCAGGACGGTAAAGAGCAGGTACCAGAAAAACCCGGGGGCAAATCCATCCTTCACGATGAGGTTGCCGACAAGCCAGCCGACCAGCCCTGCGTTCAGCAGCACGACCGGAATGTGGGTCAGAAGGGCCTGAAGGGAATGGAAGGCAGCGAAAACGGAGTTTTTCCTGTTCACAAAGAAGTAGATCACCGAGGCAATGAGATTGACGAGCGGTATGGGAAGCCCGATTGCGAGCGAAGCGAACATCATGAGGTACGCGCCCATTGCGTCCTCTTTGTCGCGGTCGGGAATCTCGTCAGGCTGCGGCAGCCGCACGCCGGCAGGCGTATCGATCGAGCTCATGAGTCACTCTCCATCGGTTGAAAAAGCGAATGCGCCCGGGAACCTTGACGGCCCCCGGGCGCAGGGAGAAGAGCCGGCTATTCTTTGCCCGAGAACTTCGGATACTCGTCTGTAAAGTAGCCGAGGTAGAGATTCACGCGGGTCGCCCATCGGTACGTGCCGACGTTGAAGGCGTGCCAGCGGGAAGGATACGTCCCGGCAAACAGGATTGCCCACCACGCCAGGAAACCCAGGACGCCGCTTGCGATCAAGCGGAAGAAGAGGCAGAAGGCATGCGGGATCCCGACGTAGATGAAGCCGAACAGGACCCGAAGAATGACCAGGCCTCGGCTGACCCTTTCCGGCCGGGGGACATCGAGCTTCACCGTGTCGCTCGTGCCGCTGGGGAAGAAGGCAGGGTAGCCGTCAACGAGGTTGGCCAGGATGGCTTCCACACGGAGAGACCAATTGGTATACCCGATCTGGAATTTGAATATCGACTCGGGGAACTTTGCGGTAAAGAGCACCACCCAGAACGTGACAAAGGACAGGATCCCGGACCAGATTCCCACTATGCTCAGAAGGAAGAAATGCGGGATGCCTATATAGATCATCCCAAAGAACGTGCGCAGAAGCAACTGGCCGCGGGAATACTTTTCCTGATGTGTGATCGTAAGCTTCATTTTGGCCTCCTGTAGCAGGAAATGTACGCCGTGTTCGACGGTATTGCAACGCTTTTTTTCATGGCGGAGCCCGGGATCGCCTTGAATGGGGGGCTGCCGGCGCGATACCCTGCGCCGTGGATCGTCGGCGAATATTCACGCTTTGCGCGGCAGGCGTCGCGGGGCTCATTGCGATCAACGCCGGGCTCGCCGTTGCGGTCGCCGCGAGCTCGCGTCACGAGGCTTCCGCCTGGCCCGGCAAATCATTCGCCTTCTGGCGCGAACGGACCTGGAAGCACGTGGAGGGAAGAATCCGCGGCCTGCCGCCGGGAGCGCGCCTGCGTCACAGCACGATCGGCCGGCTGGGGTATCGGCAGGAATCATTCCCTGTTCACCTTCTTCGGTTTTCAGCGGCACCCCGGGAGAGGAGACCGCTGCGTGTTCTCCTGGTGGCGGGCGTGCATGGCACGGAGCCGGCGGGAGTCGAGGCGCTTATACGGATCGCCGAGGAGCTCGCCCGCGATCCGTCCCGGTTCTCGGCGGTGTCCCTGGACATCGTGCCTGTCGTCAATCCCTGGGCCTGGGTCTACGGATACCGCTACAATGGAGACGGTGAAGACGTGAACAGGGACTTCTCCTCGCGGCGGACGCGGGAAGCCCGGATCATCCGGAAGCTCTATGACGAGAACGGGCCGTATGACCTCCTCCTCGACCTTCACGAATCGAAAAAGCCCGGATATTTCATCTATCAATACGTATCGGAGGAGGAAGGCCTCGGTGGGCAGTACGTGAAGCTCCTCAGCTCGCTGGGCAGGCCGCTGGAAAACAACTACCGGGAGGGTGTGTTCAGGACAACGGGAGGAATCCTGCGAATCCCCGCCGCGTCCCTGCTCTGGATTTCCATGGGCGGCAGGCTGTCCCTCGAGCAATATGCCCGGCTGCACGGAACGCGTCATGCCTACACCGTTGAAACGCCCCTCGCGGACGATTTCGATCAGCGGGTGGAAGTGCATCGCAGGACCGCGGAAATGTTCATCTCCCGGCTGGCCGGCATTGCTTTTGCTTCCTCCTCCCGTTAGCTTTTTCGTGGAAGGACACCCCATGAGCGCCCACACGATACTCCTGATTTTTGTCGTCTTTTTCCTGGCCGAATTCGGCTGGAACACGTTTCTCACTCTCCTCAATCTCGCGCACGTCAAGGGCCATGCAGCCGTTGTGCCCCCGGCCTTTGCAGGGACCGTGGACGCCGACACGTATGCCCGGTCCGTGTCCTACACCCTCGCGCGCGGCAGGTTCGGGCTCCTGGCCGGCAGCGTCTCTTCCGCCGTGCTTTTCGCCGCCGTCCTCACCGGGGTGCTGGGCCGCATCGACAATCTGGTCCGCCTGCTCCCTGTTCATTCCTACCTGACGGGGATCCTGTTCATCGCGGCGATCTCGCTCCTGTTCTGGCTGCTCGCGCTGCCCTTTTCCCTGTATTCCACTTTCTCGATCGAAGCGCGATTCGGATTCAACAAGACCACCCCGAGGCTTTTCCTGGTGGATACCCTGAAGGGGTTCGCCGTTTCCGCGGTCATCGGCATCCCCGTGCTGCTCGGACTCTTCTGGTTCATGGATCGAACGGGCAGCCTGTGGTGGATCTGGGCGTTCGGCGCAATGACCGTTTTCCAGCTTGTCATGAGCGTGCTCGGCCCGCTCGTTATCGCGCCCCTCTTCAACAAGTTCACCCCGCTTCCGGACGGTCCGCTGAAGGAGCGGATCCTGGCCCTGGCGCAGAAGCTGGGCTTCCGCACCCGGGGCATCTTCGTGGTCGACTCCAGCAAGCGCTCCCGGCACTCGAACGCCTACTTCACGGGCCTCGGCCGGGCGAAACGCATCGTTCTCTTCGATACCCTCGTCCAGTCGAGCGGCGAAGAGGAGATCGTCTCGGTGCTTGCGCATGAAATCGGGCATGAGAAACGCAACCACGTGAAGAAGGGTCTTGCGGTCTCGCTGGCCCTTTCCCTCGTCGGTTTTTTCCTGCTCAGCCTCCTCCTGCACTGGCTGCCCCTCTACCAGGCGTTCGGTTTCACGCAGCCCGGCTATCACAGCCTGCTCGTCCTCATCGCCTTCTGCTCGGGCCCCTTCTCGTTCTTTCTGCAGCCTTTGTTCTCCCTGCGCTCGCGCAGATACGAGTACGAGGCGGACAGGTTCGCCGTGCAGGGAATCGGTTCCGCGGCAGGCATGAAATCAGCCCTTCTGCGGCTGAGCAGGGACAATCTCTCCAATCTCGCTCCTCATCCCCTGTACAGCTTCTTCCACTATTCGCACCCGACGCTGGCAGAGCGCCTCGCGGCGCTGGATCGGTTCGAGAAAGCCTTGGTATGAAAACCGACGCCGAGAACGTGCTCTGGAACCTCGACGACCTCGTCTCTCCGCCGTTCGACGAAACCGTCGATGCGGAGCTGGCCGAGGCTGACCGCAGGATGGACGAGTTCGCTGCAAAGTACAGGGGCGCGGTTGCGCGCCTGGGCGCGTCCCGGATGCGCGGACTCCTCGAGGAATACGAAGCGATCATCGACCTGTCCGGAAGGGTGGAGAGCTTCGCGTCACTCTCCTGGGCTTCGCAGAGCAACGACCCCGCGCGCGGCGCGCTGCTGCAGAAGGTCAGGGAGCGCCATTCGCAGATGGCCCAGAAGGCCCTGTTCCTGGAGATCGAGTGGGCCAACGCCCCCGAGGAGGACGCGCAGAAGCTCATCGATGATCCCCTGCTCTCCCGCTGGCGGCACTGGCTGACCATATCCCGGCGCTACAAGCCCCACCTTCTGTCGGAGCCGGAGGAAAAAATCCTCGCGGAGAAGTCGGTGAACGGCCCGCAGGCATGGACGCGCTATTTCGACGAGACCCTTGCCTCCACGCTCTTCGAGTGGGAGGGGGAGACGGTCCCGGCGGAGGTCATCCTCCGACAGCTCTACGCGGCGAATCGCGAGGTGAGGCGGCGCGCCGCGGCAACACTGACCCGTGGTCTGCGGAGCGTTCAGCGCACCACCACCTTCGTCCTGAATACTCTCCTGGCGGAAAAATCATCGGAGGACAGGCTTCGCAGATACTCCACCTGGATTTCCGCCCGTAATATGGAAAACCAGGTCGACGACGCGACCGTGGATGCCCTGGTGCGCGCCGTGACCTCGCGGTACGACATCGTGGCGCGTTACTATCATCTGAAGAGGCGGCTTGCCGGCCTCGACCAGCTTTTCGACTACGACCGCTATGCGCCCCTGGCGGCAGTGGACAGGCGCTTCACCTGGAGTGAGGCGCGGGAGACGGTCCTCGCCGCCTACGCCCGATTCCATCCCCGCATGGCGGAGATCGCCTCCCTCTTCTTCGAAAAGGGATGGATCGATGCCGCTGTCCGTCCCGGCAAGCGCGGCGGCGCCTTCAGCAGCGCGACCGTCCCTTCGGTGCATCCCTACATTCTGCTGAACTTTCAAGGCACGACGCAGGATGTCATGACGCTTGCCCATGAGCTGGGTCACGGCGTGCACCAGTTCCTGGCCCGGGACAGGGGCGTGCTCCTGCAGAACACCCCGCTCACGACAGCGGAGACCGCCTCCGTGTTCGGTGAAACGCTGGTGTTCCAGGACCTTCTCTCACGGGAGAAGGACCCCGAGGTCGTCCTGTCCATGCTGGTGCGCGAGATAGAATCCTCGTTCGCAACGGTATTCCGCCAGGTGGCAATGAACAGGTTCGAGGAGGCCGTCCATGCCGCGCGCCGCACGGAAGGCGAGCTTGCAACGGAGCGGATTTCCCTGCTGTGGCGGGAGACCCAGCGCGCGATGTTCGCCGACAGCGTCACGCTCACCGACGACTACGGCCTCTGGTGGAGCTACGTCACGCACTTCATCCATGTGCCGGGGTACGTATACGCGTACGCCTTCGGCGACCTCCTGGTGCGCGCCCTGTACAGCCGGTATCTCACGGAGGGAGGAGAGTTTCCCGCAAAGTATCTGCAGATGCTCAGCGCCGGCGGCTCCGACTGGCCTGTCGCCATCGTGAAGCCCCTCGGCGTGGACCTGGCCGACCCCGGCTTCTGGGCCCAGGGGCTCAGGCTGTTGGAGGAAATGGTCATTCAGGCAGAGGAGCTCGCCGGGGCCTCGGGGAGCTGACCGCCGGCCCCGCGACGGATTTTCCCGCGCCATCTTGATTTTCGCCGAAAAACAGGTAGGATAGAGGGAAAGGGTGCCGACCAGGGCAGGAGCATCTTTCGAGAGATCAAGGGATAAAGGAGCAGCAATATGGCAAGAAACTATCTGGTGTTCATCTTCGGGCTCGTCCTCCTTCTCGTGTTCAGCTTCTTCTTCTGCTACGTGGCGATCTATAACGAGAATCTCCCGGCGGGGATTGCCGCCATCGTCGGCTTCGTCGCCTCGCTCGTCATCGCGATCATCATCGGCAATGCCAGTCGCGACGAAGGCGGCGTCCTGTATATCTGGTTCTTCGTAGTCGCCGGGATCACCGCGATCATCCTGATATGGTTCCTGTCACGCGGCGGGGTCGTGCTCAAGATCTGGTAGGGCGCGTTTACAGAACACTGAAGCCCCTGGCCGTCCGGCCAGGGGCTTTTTTATGATCCGGCACCGCTGCCCGAGGAGGCATCCCCTCCCGTGCGGACCCGGCCGAGAGTGTTCACCAGGGCCACTCCCCCCATCGCCAGAACTCCGCCGGCGATGTCGATGAGCCCCGGAGCCTCCCCCAGCCATACCCATCCGACAAGGAACGCCACGACGGGCACGGCGAACAGGAGACTGGAAGCCCGGGAAGCGGGAAGCCGGGAAAGCACGATAGCCCAGGTTGCATACGCCAGGGCGGCGGGCCCTATCCCGAGGTATACCACTGCCAGAGTGTCGGCGAGCGAAGCGTTGCGCACCTGGCCCACAAGCCCGGGAAAAAACGGGAGCAGCATGAGGGTGCCCGCCCATATCGCCCAGGTCGTGATATCGACGGGGCGATAGCGGCCCAGCATGCTCTTCTGGATGATGTTGTACGCGCTGGCCGACAGGGAAGCGAGCAGGATCAATCCCGCGCCCCAGTTCAGCCCGAATCCAGAGCCCTTCCCGAGACCGATCACCACGACGCCGGCAAAGCTCACCCCGATGCCTGCCCATCCCCAGAGCCTGAGCCGTTCCCCGAGGAAGATGATCGCGGCAAGGGCCGTCCAGATTGGGAGGGTCTGGATAAGCACCGCGGCGGGTCCTGACGGGATTCTCAGCTCCCCGATGTTCAATGCGATGTTGTAGAACGCGAAGCCCAGCAGGCCCAGGAGAAGCACGAGCGGAACGTCGCGGAGGGCGGGCAGCCTCATTCGAGTGATCAGCGCGTACACCGAGAGCACGGCGGAGGCGGAAAGGAACCGCAGCAGCGCAAGCTGCGCGGGGGCGTACGAATGAAGACCCGCCCGGATTCCGGCAAAAGCGGAGCCCCAGAAGAGCACAGTTATCAGTGCCGCGCCGGCCACGGACAGGGTGCGGGGAATTGCAGGTTTCATGGGATTTCCTGCCGCATTGTACACAGGACACCTGGCGCGTCAACTGCGGCAGCCGGGCTCACACGAGGTCGGCAAACACGGCGGCGGCGGCACGGCAGACATCGGCAGGCGCCAGGATGACCTGCATGCCGCGGGCGCCCGCATTGACGTAAATCGCCTCGTATGTCGAGGCGATCTCGTCTATCCATGTGGGGTATTTCTTCTTCATCCCTATGGGGGAGCAGCCTCCCCGCACGTACCCTGTCAGAGGCGTGAGGTCCTTCAGATTGACCAGCTCAACCTTCCGGGAGCCGGTCGCCTTCGCCGCTTTTTTCAGATCCAGGGCCGCGGCGCCGGGAATGCAGAAGACATGAACGGCCTGTGTTTCGTCGTGAGCGACGAGCGTCTTGAACACGATGTCGGGGCTCACACCGAGCTCCCGCGCGACGCTCGGCGCGTCAATGTGCTCATCACCCACGGCATAGGTCGCGACGTCATAGGGGATTCCCATGGAGTCCAGGATGCGGAGGACATTGGTCTTCTGCATGAAACCCTCCTGACTCGATCACGCCCTATGGAGTATCCTCTTCTCATGGACAGGTCAATCGATCGCGACAAGCTTTGCTTCTGCTGCGGGGCCGACAACAAGCGGGGACTCCATCTTGCCATTTCGTATCCCGAGAAGGGAGCCGCGGAAACAAGCCTCCAGGTGCCGGAGTGGTTCTCCGGGTGGAAGCAGATGACGCATGGCGGGCTTCTCGCCACCCTGCTGGACGAAATCATGGCCCACGCCTGCGTCGGCATATCGCAGAAGGCGGTCACCGCGGAGATTACTGTCCGTTTCCAGAAGGCCGTGGAAACCGGTTCGCAGATCAGGGCCATGGGAAAAGTCGAGGAAGCGAGAGGCAGGATCCTCCTTACCCGCGGCTGGATCTACGACGCGGAGGGCACCGTCGCGGCGGAGGCAACGGCACGCTTCATTGCGACAGGCCGTATTTCGCAATCTTCAGCGCCAGCGTCTTCCTCGTAACGCAAAGCTCGCGCGCCGTCCGGGACTTGTTCCCTCCGTTGCGGGCGAGGCTCTCCGCGATCATGCGCCGCTCGAATTGCTCGATCACCGTCTCCAGCCCTTCCTTCAAAGGCGTGCCGGGGGGAGCGGAGGGAACGCCGTTCGCCCCGACCGGGACCCGCTCATCCCGCGCGGCCCCGGGGCGCGCCGGGGACAGGAAGCTCTTCTCCCCCAGGAGCACGATCTGGTTCACCGTGTTCTCCAGCTCGCGGACATTGCCCGGCCAGTCCCACGCCTGCATCGCCGCGAGGGTCCCGGGGCTGAGCGGCGCCGGCTCTCGCGTGTAGCGCTCGCCGTACTTGGCCAGGAAATGCGCCACGAGCAGGGGGATGTCCCCCCTGCGCTCGCGCAGCGGGGTCAGGCGGAGTGACACCACGTTGATGCGGTAGAAGAGGTCCTCGCGGA
The DNA here is from genome assembly GCA_963734545.1 of uncultured Spirochaetota bacterium. GTDB lineage: Bacteria > Spirochaetota > Spirochaetia > SZUA-6 > Fen-1364 > Fen-1364. Next base: position 529,267 of record CAVTHO010000008.1, read on the forward strand.
ATCTCCCCTCACGGATCAGGGAACCGAGGTCCTTGTTCGTCGCGGCGATCACACGGGCGTCCACGCTGATGCGCTTGACCCCCCCCAGCCTCTCGAAGCTGGCCTCCTCGATCACGCGCAGGAGCTTTGCCTGGGTCTCCAGCGACATGTCGCCGATCTCGTCGAGAAAAAGCGTGCCGCCGTCCGCCAGCTCGAACTTCCCCCTCCTCCGCTCGACCGCGCCGGTGAAAGCGCCCCGCTCGTGCCCGAACAGCTCGGAGAGCAGGAGGCTTTCGCTCAGCGCCGCGCAGTTGACGGAGATGAACTCGCCGCCCTTGCGCGTTCCCGTGAAGTGGATGTAGCGCGCAAGCACCTCCTTGCCCGTCCCGCTCTCCCCCGTGATGAGCACGGTGACCGGAGTGTTCTTCACCAGGTCCGCCGTGCCGATAAGGGCCCGGACCGAGGGATCATTCGTGACGAACTGGTGAGGAGGATAGCGCCGGGTGAGCTCGTCCCGCAGGAAGCGGTTCTCCGTGGCCAGCGCGCGCAGCGCGAGGCACCTGCGCACCGCGTCCAGCAGCTTGGCATTGTCGATGGGCTTGAGGAAGTAGTCCGCCGCGCCGCCCTTCATCGAGGTGACCGCCGTATCGATGCTGCCGAAACCGGTGATGACGATCACGATGACGTCCGGTTCCAGGCGCTTCAGCTCCCGCAGGAGGTCGATTCCCGTCTTTCCGTCGCGGAGCCTGATGTCCACGACGGCGGCATCAACCGGGTACTTTGCCGCCTCCGCCACGGCAGCCTCGAAATCAGCCACGCTGTGCACGGTGAACCCCTCCCGGCGGAACAGGTTCTCCAGGCCGTGCCGGATGCCCTCTTCGTCGTCGACGATCAGTATGGATGCGCCCTTCATGCTGCGCCTCTGGGGTCAAGACAGGGCAGGCTCAGGGAGAATCGCGCGCCGCGGCCCTCCCTGCTCTTCACATCGATCGCGCCGGCGTATTTCGTCACGATGCCATAGACCACCGACAGGCCCAGCCCTGTACCGGCGCCGTTGGCTTTTGTCGTGAAAAACGGGTCGAAGATCCTCGGCACGATTTCCTTGGGTATGCCGCAGCCGCTGTCCGCGACGACCAGGGAGATACGGCCGTTCGCCATGCGCGTGCTGATGAGGATCCTTCCCGGCCCGCTGATCGCGTGTACGGAGTTCTTCAGCAGGTTGATCACCACCTGCTTCAGCTCGTCGTTGCTCACCACCGACAGCGGGAGATCCGGCGCCAGGCGGGTGTCGATGCGGATTCGCCCCTCGCGCGCAATGGAATGGCTCACGAGCCCGATCACATCCCGCACGACCCCGTTGACGTCGGAACCGGGCGCGTGACCCGAGTCCGCGGAAGCGAAGTTCAGGAGTTCCTGCACGATGCGGCCGATGCGGCGGGTCTCCTGTTCGATCCACCGGAGGGAGACCTTGCGTTCGGAGCTCGCCTCGTCGTCGATGAGGTTCTGCACATTGGTGAGGATGGAGCTCAGGGGATTGTTGATCTCGTGGGCCATGCCGGCGGACAGCATGCTGAGGGTGGAAAGCTTCTCCGCCTGGAGGATCTTCTCCGCAAGCTCGGTCTTCTCGCTGATGTCCTCCGCCATGAACACGCAGCCCGATGCCTCCTGCAGCTCGCCCTCCGAGCTGTAGAAGGGGTAGAGCCTTATCTCGTACACTCGTCCACTCAGCGAGCGCTTGACCTCGGAGTAGAACTCCCGCTCCCGCCGGAATATCGAGAATATCTTGTCCGCGATCATTTCATCGATGACGTCGATGTCCAGGTAGGTCAAAGGGGCGCCGATGACCGCGCGCCCCCACGAGCTGGAAGGACTCGAGGAAGGCGCTGTTGACCTTCTCCACCACGAGGTCCCGATTGACAATGGCGATCCCCGCGCGGATCGAGTTGACGATCTTTTCGTTGTATTCCTTCAGGAGCAGGGTCTCGTGCAGCGCCTGCTGGATGGCGGCGCGGTTCTGCGCGAGCTCGCGGGCCATCTCGTTGAAGCTGCGGAAGAGGCGGCCGATCTCGTAGCCGCCGCGGGACCGCACCTGCGTGTCCCAGGCGCCCGTCCTTATCCGCTCCATGCCCGCCAGCAGATCCGCAATCGGGTGGGTGATGTTGCGCGAGAGGAAGAGGCTCAGCACGAGGGTGAGGAGCGCGCCCGCGAGGGAGACGAGAAGGATGGTCCTGTCGAGCACGAGAAGCCGCGCGTTGTAGGGCTCATTGGAGATGAAGGTGCCGAGGAACAGCTCGTCCCCTTCCTGCTCGTGGTCGAGCCGGCCGAGTCTCTGGAACGCGGCGTTGTAGATTTCCCTTCCCATGCGCCGATCGTAGAGTTCTCCGTACGCGCTCTGCATTGCCTTCGGGTCGAAGAAGGCGGGCGCCATGTCCGGGGAGAGCGAGGCCGACAGGAGGACCTTGTTCTTGCAAAAAGGCGACGAGGGACCTCCGGCTCGAGCGTGAGCTGGACACAGAACTCCGAGTCGATGCGTTTGAGAAGGAACACATCGGTGCGGCCTCCTCCCCGCGCGGGGAGGCCCGTCACGCCGACGAGACAGAGCGTGCCGCGCACGGAGGCGAGCTCGATGTAGGGATGAGCCCTGTCGTTTGCGAGAGACTGCAGATCGGACATGACGAGGGTGCCCGGCGATGTCTGCACCATGTCCGAAACAAGACCCGTTCGCGCTCTTGAGCGCCAGCGCGTCGACTTTCGTCACCAGGAGAAGCTCCTTGAGGGACCGCTCTCTCTCTTCGGTGCCCGGACGCGGCAGCCCGGGATCGTTCGCAATGTCGATGAGGCTCTTCCAGATCTGGCGCTTCCATGAATTGAAGCCGTCATACAGGACCGATGCCTCCTCTTCCAGCTCCCTCCGGGCGTCGTCCAGGTTCGCCCGGCGGGTGACGTTCGTAATGAGCAGGATCGTCAGGGCCGACTGGAAAACGATGACGCCGATGAAGAACAGGAGGGTCTTTCTGAAGAGCTTCATGGGCCCCTAGTGCACCACCGTTTCCGCCCCCACGATCAGGCTCACCACCTCGTCCGCGTTCGTCTGTTTGGTGATGAGCTCGGCAACCTTCTCTCCCCGGCGCATGATGATCATGCGGTCCGCCACCTGGAAGACATCGTGCATCTGGTGGCTGATCACGATGATGCCGATGCCGTGGCTCTTCAGCAGGTTGATGGTGTCGATGACTTTCCTCTGCTCCGCCACGCCGAGCGCCGCCGTGGGCTCGTCCATGATCAGGAACTTGGCGTCCCAGTAGATGGAGCGGGAGATCGCCACCGCCTGGCGCTGGCCGCCGGAGAGCGCCCGAATGCGGTTGCGCAGAGACGGGATGAGGATGTCCAGCTTTTCGAGGATCTTGCGGCTCTCCGACTGCATGTAGGCGTGATCCAGCACATTGAGGAACCCGAGCGCCTTTTTCATCTTCTCCCGGCCGAGGAAGATGTTGGCCGGCGTGTTGAGGTTCTCCGCAAGGGCGAGGTCCTGGTAGATGGTCTCGATTCCCATCGCAAGGGCATCCATCGGGGAGTCGATGGACGACCTCCTTGTCCATGAAGAAGATCTTCCCCTCCTCCGCCTTGTAGACGCCCGAGATGACCTTGATGAGCGTCGATTTTCCCGCGCCGTTGTCCCCCAGCAGACCCACCACCTCCCCGGCGCTCACGCCCATGCTCACGTTGTTCACGGCAACGAGACCCCCGAACCGTTTCGTGATGTTCTTGACCTCCAGCACGTAATCCATGTCGCTAGTCCTCCTTGTGGATGAGCTCGGGGAAGAACTGATCGATCAGCACGGCGAATATCAGAATGACGCCCACGGCAATGAACTTGTCAAATGTCGGCACGCCCATCATCTTCAAGCCCATTTCCAGAACGGAAAGGATGAGGACGCCCAGGATGGTCCGCCACACGCTGCCCAGGCCGCCGAACAGGCTCGCCCCGCCGATGACCACGGCCACCACCGCGTCCAGCGTGAAGGCGGCTCCCGCATCCGCCTTGCCGGTCACGTACTCCAGCATGTAGATGATACCGGAGAGAGTGGCAAGGAATGACGAGATGATGTACACGACGACGAGGTGCCGCTTCACGTTGATCCCCGCGCGAAGGGCGGCGTCGATGTTGCCGCCGATGGCGTACGTGTGGCGGCCGAACCGGGTGCGCTTGAGCACGAATGCCGCCACTGCCACGACAAGGACGGTGACAACGACCATTGTGGGGATGACTTCGAACACGACGGTGCCTCGCGGCACATCCGGCCGCGTAAAGAACGAGAGGCCTCCGCCCTTGACCCAGTACATGAAGTAGCCATTGCCGATGACATTCGCGAGGTTGGGAACATTGATCGCCGCCGATCCCGAGGAGAGGAGCAGGGCGGTGCCGTACGTGATCCCCTGGACCGCGAACGTGGCAAGGAAGGGGGGAACCTTCAGCCGCGCAACGAGCAAGCCCGTTCACGAGCCCCGGCAGCAGCCCCAGGGCCAATGTGATCGATATGGCCAGGAGCAGGGACAGCTCGGGGGCCAGGCCCATGCGGTCGAATCCCGCCGCGAGCTTGGCCGATACCACCGTGGCGAACCCCATGACAAAGCCGACGGAAAGGTCGATGCCCGGACCGCCGCTCACGATGACGAAGGTCTGCGCGGTGGCGAGGAGGGCCAGCGTGGTGCTGTAGAAAAGTATGATCTGGAGCCCGTTGAGGCTGAAGAAGCCGCCTCCCAGGAAGCTGAAGAGAACCAGCTCGAGCAGGAGGAATACTATCGCCCAGCGTTGTCCGAGGAATGATGCAAGTCCCATGCGCCTTGTCATCTGCCGCTCCTTGGACGACTAGAATAGATCCGGGAAGAGCTGATCGATCACGATCGCCACGATGAGGATGAGCCCGACCGCGATATAGCGATAGAAAGGGTCCACGCCGGAGAGGTTGAGGCCATTTTCCAGTACCTTGAGGATGACCACACCGACAGCCGAGGCCGCGATCCTCCCCTTACCGCCCGAAAGGCTCGCCCCGCCAATGATGACCGCGGCGATGGCGAAGAGCTCCAGTTGGGCACCGAAGGTAGTATAGTTTCCAGTCCCTGCCTGGAACAGGTCGATGATTCCCGCGAGTCCCGCAAGGCCCGCAGAGAGAACGTACACGAAAACGAGGTGCCGCCTGGTGTTGATCCCGGCGCGCACGGCCGCGTCCATGCTCCCCCCGATGGCGTAGGTGTGCTGGCCGAAACGCGTGTTCTTCAACAGGTGCCAGAGCACGGCCAGGGCGACGAGAATGAAGAAGAAGGAAAAGGGAATGACTCTTACCAGCTCCCTGATCTGTGCGGAGGCAATGCCGTCAGGCCGAGCGAGGAAGTTCCACGCACCCGTGGGAGGATGAAGATAGAGCAGATAGCCGTTGCCGATCTCCGTGAGCCCGGGGGGAATGAACCCGACGGGAAAACCGCCGCAGATGTGGTAGGCAACACCGATCGCGATGCCCTGCGTGCCGAGTGTCGCGATGAACGGAGGAACCCTGAACCGGGCAACCAGCGTGCCCGCAGTCAGCCCGAGGGCGAGGCTTGCCGTCATGGCCACCGCGATGCCGAGAAGCACGCACGCGACGGGCGACCAGCCGGCGGCATAGAGGATCTGCATGGTGCTGGCGGAGGATACGGCAGACAGCCCGAGGATGAAGCCCACCGACATGTCGATTCCGCCCGAGATGATGACGAAGGTCTCCGCGCAGGCAAGGAGCAGGGACGTGGTGGCGAGGTGAACGATGCTCTGGAAATTGCTCAGGGCAAAGAAGTTTCTCCCCGTGAAGGAGAAAAAAACGAGCGTGAGCAGGAGGAAGAAAAACGACCAGTTGCGCGCCAACACGGCAAAGAAAGTTCCCGGAGTTTTTGCGCTGGCGATGACGGCAGATCTATCCCCCATTGCAACCTCTTCCTTTTGTCGACTGTACATCAGAACGGGTATGCCCGCAATGTGAATATGGAAAGAAAGGGCCGGCCCCGGATGATCGCGTGCGCGATCGAGGAAGCCGGCCCAATAGCGGGATCTATTTGTAGATGTACTGCTGCATGTCAGCGGCGTTCACGTTGTCCTTCGTGAAGAACTGGAACCCAGGGATGATCTTCTTCTGCGGAGCGGTCTTCGAGGACAGGTACTTGAAGCCCGAGTCCACACCGAGAGAGCCTATCTCGCCCGGCAGCTGGGCCAGCACCATGTCGATGTCGCCGGCCTTGAGCGCCGCGATGAGCGTCGATGTCGCGTCCCAGGAGGCGATCTTTACGGCGCCGGCCAGGCCCGCGTTCTTGACCGCTTGGGCCGAGCCCTGGGCGCTGAACACGTTGACTCCGAAAATCGCGACGATGTCAGGGTCCTTCTGGAGGGCGGCCGTGGTCTGCTCCATGGCCTTCTGCTGGACGTCCATGCACCAATCCATGCCAATCAGCTTCATGCCGGGGAACTCCGCGATCCCTTCCTTGAAGCCATTGCCGCGGTCGACGACGGAGGAAGTATCGGGATTGGTGTTGACCACGTAGACCTTGCCCTTCTCGCCGACAAGCTTTGCCAGGTGCTCGGCGATCTGCTTGCCGCCCAGCTTGTTGTCCGTTCCGATGTAGGCAAGCGGGAAGTTGTAGTCGCTGGCCTTGGAGTAGTCGCCGTCCCCGAGGTAGGTGTCCACCGTGATGACGGGGATTCCTTTGTCATAGATCTTCTTCAGGGGCGCAACCATGGCGGTAGAGGAAATCGGGGCAATGAGAAGCAGGTCGATTCCGCCCTTGGCCATCAGCGCGTCGAGGTTGGGGTTCTGATATTCGGGTCCCCACTGCGTGGGATAGTCGCCCACGACCACGTTCACGCCGAGCTCCTTGGCCTTCGCCCTTACTCCCCGCTCCATCGTGGTGTAGAACGGATCCGCGATGCCGGGCATGAAGGCGATGGTGAATGTTTTCTTCGAAGTCTCACCGCCGCCGGAAGCGAAAATCGGCATCGCCATCAGCACGACGAGTGTCGCGGCAATGAACCAGATCAGAGATCTCTTCATACAAACCTCCTGTGACATTTAGAGAGAGTGGTTGACAACCGCCTTGTATAAATGCAATCGACGTGCCAAAAAGGGACAGATCGGACGGATAGCTGTTATGTCCTTTCGCAGAAAGATATTATGTGTTCCGCACGGCTCGCAGCATTCCTGCCGCCCTGGCCCGCCTGGATACCCTGGCTATCCAGTTGATGGATACCCGGGGTACGCACCGGCGACCCCGCTCCCCATCGCCGCCACATTCTGTTAATGTGTCGCGGTGAGCCTTCTCCGAGCCATCCGGCGGGTTTCCAGGCGGCCGCTTTCATCGCACATCGAGCGCGCATGCGGGCCGTTGGGGCTGCGCCGTCTGGCGGGATTGAAATGGTTCTGGCTGGACGGCGTATTCAGCCAGGCCCAGGAAAGCTTTTCCACTGACTACATCCCGCTGTTTGCCCTTGCCGCCGGGGCATCGCCGGGGAGCATAGGTCTCCTGGCTGCCGCGGCCAGCCTTCTGAGCATCGCCGGCTTCCTGCCCGGCGCCATCGTGGGGTCGCGGCTGCAGGGCGCGAAAGCCGTTTGTGCTTGTCAGCGGCGGCGCGGTGGGAAGGCTCTTTCTGCCGCTTCTCGCGCTTTCACCCTTGCTGGTGCCATCCGGCGCCTCGCTCGTCTTCCTCATCATCGCGCTGAATGCATTCCGGATCCTGGCGGGAAGCTTTGCCAATGCATCCTGGACCTCCCTCGTCGCCGACCTCGTGCCCAGCGCAAACCGGGGCAGGTACTTTGCCAGCCGCAACATGGCCATCGGCCTCGTGGCCCTCGTGGCTTCTCCGCTGGCGGGACAGATCATCGGAACGATCAATGGCCGGTTCGTGCACGCATTTCCCGGCTACCAGGTCTCCCTGCTCGCAGCCTTTGCGCTCGGCATGGTTTCCACCGTGTCGTTTTCCCGCATACCCGAGCCTCCCGCGCGAAAGCCCGCGCGGCTGCGCGAGAAGGCGCGCGGATTCATCGAGCTCGTGCGGCGCAACCCGCCCTTCGCGTGGCTCGCGGCGAGCAGTCTCGTGTGGGGCGTATCGCTGACCATGGCCTCGCCGTTCTTCAATGTGTATCTCGTCACGGCCCTGGGCGGAAACGCGGCGGCGGTCGGCACCGCGGCAGGCGTGTTCGCCCTGGCCGGCCTTTTCGGCCAGGCCGCGTTCGGCCGGCTCGACCGACCGCCGGGGAAGCCGCGCGATACTCGTTCTGACAGGCTTCCTCATCCCGATATTCCCCCTGCTCTGGGCGTTGGCCCGGGCGCCGCTGCACGTGTACCTCATCAACGTGGGCTCGGGCTTCCTGTGGGCAGGATACAACCTGGCCGGCTTCAATATCCTGCTGGAGATGAGCCCCGCGGAAGACAGGGAATCAGCGGTCGGCCTCTATCAGTCGGCCGTTGCGGCAAGCGCGGTTCTCGGCCCGCTGCTCGGCGGGTACCTCGCGGGCGCGGTCGGCTTCAAGGTGGTATTCGTGCTGAGCGGCGTGGGCCGGCTGGCAGGTACGAGCCTCTTCCTGGCCATGGCGCGGCAGCGGAAAAGAGCTCCCGCGGCGTAAATATTCGCCGCACGATCATAAATTTGTCCTCCGGGTATTGCAAAAATATCCACGACTCGCATACACTGCGCCTGCTGAGAGGCGGGATCGCAAGGTCGCGATCGAGCTGGTTCCAGCTTGCCGCGCGTCCGCGGCACAGGGAGGTCCTTCTGAGTTGGAAAGGCAATACAATCTGTCGGGGGTCGCCACCGCGGAGGTAACGCTCGTCGCCGGACAGCGTTCGTCCGCCGGCGACGAGAGCGCGCAAGACCGCAGGGTCGCGGTCGCTGATCGCGGGCTCGCGATCGATGAGACCGCCGGGTGCGACCTGGCCGTCAATGGGGTGTGCAAGAGCTTCGGCCCTGTCACGGCTCTCGACGATGTATCGCTCAGCGTCGAAAGTGGAGAGTTCGTCACCATCCTGGGACCATCAGGATGCGGCAAGACCACCCTCCTCCGAATCGTTGCGGGGCTGGAGCTTGCCGACAGGGGCCGCGTGATCCTCGGCAGTGCGGACGTGACCAGGGTGCCTGCCAACCGCCGTCCGGTCAACACCGTCTTCCAGAACTACGCCCTTTTCCCTCACCTCAATGTTTTCGAGAATATCGCCTTCGGGCTGCGCGCCCGGCGGTTCCCGCCGACAGAGGTCGACAACCGCGTGCGCGCCGCGCTGGAGATGCTGCACCTGGAGGAGATGCCGCGCCGCCGCACTTCCCAGCTCTCCGGCGGGCAGAAGCAGCGCGTGGCGCTCGCCCGTGCGCTGGTCAACCAGCCCGACGTGCTCCTGCTGGACGAGCCCATGTCCGCCCTGGACGCCAAGCTGCGCGCCGAGGTCCAGCTCGAGCTGCGCAGGCTGCAGCGGCGCCTGGGCAAGACCTTCGTGCTCGTCACCCATGACCAGAACGAGGCAATGACGGTCAGTGACCGGATCTTCGTCATGCAGAACGCGCGCATCGTCCAGTCCGGTCCCCCGGCCGAGGTGTACGACAGGCCCGCAAACCGCTTCGTCGCGGAGTTCCTCGGCACGACAAACCTGATCCCCGCCTGGAGAAACAACGGCACCGTGCACACGGAGCTGGGGAACCTGTCCCCCCGCCTGCATCCCTCCTGGGAAAAGGGCTTTCTCTCCATTCGGCCCGAGCGGATCCAGCTCCGCGCCGCCCAGCCCTCCTCCAATGGCATCCGGGTCATCGTCTCCGAGGTCATCTACCGCGGCGGCCACCTCGACGTGTACGTGCAGCCCGGGCAACCTTCACCTCCGGGGCACGCCCGGGCGCGACCCTCACCCCCGGCCAGCAGATCTGGCTGGAGCTGCCCTCCCGGCACCTGGAGGCGCTTGGTGAATAGGCTCCTCGTCTGGTACGGGGAGCTTGCAACCACTCGAACGCTCACCGCCCGCGGCCTTGCTCTGCTTGCCATTCCCCTGGCGTGGATCGTGGTCCTCCTGGTGGCCCCCCTTGGCGCGATGGTGGCGTGGTCGGCGGCTTCCCGCGTCGCCGACAGGCGACATCGAGTGGACATTCACGCTGGGCAACTTCGCCCGGCTCGCCGGGTTCGACTCCTTCGGGTGGACCCGGGCGTACCTGTCCATCCTCGGCACCACGCTCGTCGTGTCCGCCGTGACGACGCTCATCACGATCGCCCTCGCCTATCCGCTGGCATTCTTCATCGCCCGCAGGGCCCCTGCCCGGCGCTACCTCTGGCTGACCCTCATCATCATCCCCTTCTGCACGAACCTCGTCATACGCACATACGCCTGGATGCTGCTCCTCGGCAACCAGATGGTGCCCGGCGCGACTCGCCCAGTGGCTGCACCTCATCGAGCCGTCGGCCGCCCTCTACCCTTCCACGATTCGCGGTGTTCATCGGCATGGTGTCCAACTCCCTGCCCTTCGCCGTGCTGCCCCTGTACACGAACGTGGAGAAGCTCGACTGGGCCATCGTGGAAGCCAGCCGGGACCTGTACGCCGATCCGACGCGGACCTTCCTGCACGGAATCCTCCCCCAGACCCTGCCCGGCCTGGTGACGGCCGTGATCCTCACGTTCATCCCCGCCATGGGCGCTTTCGTCATCCCCGACCTCCTGGGAGGCGGCAAGGCGTGGATGCTGGGCAACCTCATCCAGCACCAGTTCGGCGTCAGCCGCGACTTCCCCTTCGGCGCCGCGGTGAGCCTCGTGCTCACTTTCCTCACCATGGTCGGTCTTCTCGTGCTCCGCCGGTCGGGCGAAGAGGTGAGCATCCTGTGACGCGCGGGAAGGGCGCCCGGCGCGGGCACACCCGGCTGATCTCGGGGCATTGCCGTTGCCACGATCGTTTTCCTCTACCTGCCGCTCGCTCGCCGTGGCGGCCATGTCCGCTGAACGCGGCCCGGTTCGGCGTGGCGTGGAAGGGCTTCAGCTGCGGTGGTACGTGCAGCTCGCGCACAACCCGATGGTGCTCCAGGCGGGCCTGAACACGCTGATCCTCGCCGCCGTCTCCACGACCGCGGCCACGATACTGGGCACGTTCCTCGCCATCGGTCTCGAGCGCTTCCCCTGGCCCCGCTGGGTGCGGCGGCTCGTGGACGGCGTGGTCTATGTGCCGGTCGTCACCCCGGACATCGTCTTTGCCGTGGGCATGCTCCTGGCCTTCGAGGCGGTGCGGGAGGCGCTCGGCGGCCTGCGCCTGGGCATGGCGACGATGATCGTGGCGCACGTGACATTCCAGGTGAGCTTCGTGGCGCTGGTGGTGGGAAGCCGCCTGGCCACCCTCGGCCGATCAGTGGAGGAAGCGGCGCGGGACCTGTACGCGGGCACCTGGCAGTCGCTGCGCAAAGTGACGCTCCCCCTGATTGCCCCGGGGATCGTCGCCGGCGCCATGCTCGCCTTCACCCTGTCTCTCGACGATTTCGTCATCAGCTTCTTCACCTCCGGACCCAGCTCGGTCACGCTGCCGCTGTACATCTACGGCTCGCTGCGCCGGGGGATCACGCCGGAGATCCACGCTCTTTCCACAATCGTCTTCCTGGTGACCGTGGCCCTCGTGCTCGGGCTTCAGGCGTTCACCAGGAGCCCCAGGGAGGACTGACCAATGCGAAAGCTGCTGCTGCTCGTGCTCGCCTGCGTGTCTCCTCGCGGCCTGCGGCGGAAGGCGACCCCTGCCGGCACCGCGCCCGGCGCGTCAGCCGCCGCGCCGGCCACGCGTGACGGTCTTCATGTACTCCGAGTACATCGATCCCGAGCTGGTGGAGCGGTTCCAGAAGGAGACGCGGGCTGAAGGTGGTCCTCGACACCTATGAGAACACCGAGGAGATGATGAGCAAGGTGGCGAGCGCCGGAGACCAGTACGACGTCCTCGTGGTTTCCGACCACGCCATCCCCGTCATGGCGGCAAAGGGCGCGTTCCGCGCCGCTGGACAGGAGAAGGATCCCCAACGCGAAGAACGTCGACGCCCGATTCGTCGCGCCCGCCTACGATCCCGCAGGGCAAGTACAGCCTGCCCTACCAGTGGGGCACGATGGGCATCGTTTTCCGCAAGGACAAGCTGCCCGGCTTCACCCCCTCCTGGTCCGCGCTGCTCGATCCCGCGCGGCAGCCGGGCCCGGTCGTTCTCCTGGACTCCATGCGCGACCTGATGGCGGCGGCCCTGTTCTACCGGGGATTCTCCCCGAACACCCGGAAAGCGGATGAGCTGAAGTCGGCCGGCGACCTTCTGCGCGCGGCGCGCACGAAGCGGATGGTGGGTTTCTATGGAAGCCCTGACAGCGTTGCCAAGGTGCTTGCCGGAGACGCCTGGGTCGGCATGGCCTACAACGGAGATGCGGTTGCCAAGCTCGACGCGAACACCGATTTCGCCGTGCCGAAGGAAGGCACGATCATCTGGGTGGATGCAATGACAATCCCCGCCCGGTCACCGAACCCCGACGGCGCCTACAAGTTCATGGATTTCATCCTGCGTCCGGACGTCGGAGCGCAGCTCTCCACCTATCTCGCGTACGCCACGCCCAATGCGGCGAGCCTGCCCCTGATCAAGGAGGAAGTGCGGACCGACCCGCGCGTCTATCCCACGGAGGCGCAGCTTGCCGGGATGGTGATGCTGGAGGACGTGAGCAGCGCCACGACCCTCTACGACCAGGTGTGGACCCGGGTGAAAGCAGGCGAGTAAGGGCCGGGAAACCGCGGGCTCGCGGCCGGACCGAATGCCGCAAACTCGCGGCCGGGCGAAATGCCGCAAGCTCGCGGCCGGACCGATCTCAGCTGGCCGCGTCCGCCGAACCAGGTTCGGGCAGCGCGGCCGGCAGCGGGCTGGCTGGAAGGGCAGCCGCCAGCTCGGCCGGACCATCTATCTCCTCCCCCAGCGTAAATCGCTCGACGAGATGCTCGAGCTTGGCCGCCATGGTGGAAAGCTCCATCGTCGCCGCCGACATCTCTTCCGCCGCGGCAGATGCCTGCTGGGTGAGCTCGTTCACGTTTTCTATGGCCTTCGAGACCTGCCGGGAATTCGAGGTCTGCTCCTCGGTGGCCGCGGAGATGCTTTCGCTCATTCCGCTGATATCGCCGATGGCCTTGCTCACCGCGCGTATTCCCTCCAGCCCCTGGCGAAGATCGCCCGACAGGGCCTCGACGAGCTGGCTGGTCTTCTTTGCGCCCGCGATGATGGCGTCCATGGCCGACTGGGAGGCCTCCGCGATCTGCACTCCCATGCCCACCGTCTTTGCGCTCGTGCCGATCAGGACCTCTATCTCCTTTGTCGAGGACGCGCTGCGGTCCGCCAGCTTGCTCACCTCTTCCGCGACCACGGCAAAACCGCGGCCGTGCTCCCCGGCCCGGGCTGCCTCGATGGAGGCGTTCAACGCCAGGAGATTGGTCTGGTCTGCGATATCGGAAATCACGCTGATGATGCCCGCGATCTTCTCGGAGCTTTCCGAGATGGACTTGATGGCCGCGACGACCGTCGTGACGGATTCGGTTCCCTGCCGCGCCTTCTCCATTGCCTCGCGCGCCGCTTCCGAGACGCTGGCAAGCGTTTTCGACATCTGTTCCACGGTGGCCGAAAGCTTCTTGATGTCGGTGGAAGAGTTCTCCACGAATGATGCCTGGGCCTGCGCGTTCTGCGAAACCTGCCCCACCGAAGCGGTGAGCTGCTCGACCGATGCGCTCGTCTCTTCGAGGGTGGCTGCCTGTCCCTGCGCGCCCGAGGAAAGCTGGCGGGCGGAGGCGGAGATCTCCTCGCTGGATCCCGCAACCTGCGACGCCGCCTCCCTTACCTGACGCATCATCGCGCTGACATGTGCGCTCATCGTGTTGAATGCGATGGAAAGGTCCCCGAACTCGTCCTTGTTTCTCACCTTGATTTCCTGGCTCAGGTCGCCCCCCGCGATCCGCTGGGCCGCGCCCACCATGGCGGAAAGGGGCGAGGTAACCACCCGGGTGAGGAAAATGCCGCAGAGTATCGCCCCCACAATGCCCACTGCCACGCCTGCCACCACGACGCCGAGTGTCATTGTCTTCATCGACGCAACGGCGGCGAGACGTGTCGCAGCCGAAGCCTCCGTTTCTTTCAAGAGCTTGTCGACCAGGGGGTCCATGGCATCGAAAATCTGACCGTATGCCTCGATGTCGGCCGCGATCTTCGCATCGAGCGTGACGAACTGGGCAAGGAGATCCGTGTACTCTTGTAGGAGCTTCGCGGCCTGCCCTCCGCGGGCTCCGGACCTGGCAAGGGATGCCGACACCGATGCGATCGAGTCTGCCAGCTTTTTCGCGGCTTCGTCCTTGCCTCCTTCGAGGATCACCTCTTTTTCGAGTCTTCGTACCTGGCCGAATGCCCGGATCAGGGCCGGTCCCCCGTTTGCCTGGATTTCGAGCTCCGCCTCGTCTCCCTTGGCAACGAACTGGCCTTCGATTCCGGAGTCGAGATTCCCCTTTGTGATGAGAATGTCGGCGACCTGGCGGAAAGCAAAGTCGTATCGACCCGCCAGAGAGACAATCTGCGCCGCGTCTCCACGAGCTTCCGGGTCGGCCGCGGACAATTCCATGATCGACCGGGCATACTTCAAGAGCTCATCAATATTTGCCTTCACTTCATCCTTGAACTTAGGATCGCCCGAGAGGAGGAACTCCTTTTCAGCCGCCTGGGCCTCGAACTGCGCCGTGTCCACGAGTCTCGCGTAGTCTTTCTGAGTCAGGTTCCTGGTATACTGGCCGACGACAGAGTTGGTGAGCACGAGGCTGGCCATGCCGACGGCACCGACAAGGGTCATGATGCCGGCCACAAGGAGGAAAGAAAGGCTGATCTTGGCCTTCATTTTCATGCGTGCTATCCTTTCTCCATGTGATCGCGCATCTGAGCCGACGTAGCCGGCGGATTTTGCGTGATCGTGCATAGCCCCGCGGACACATGGGGCTGCGTAGAGGAATGGCCACTTGAAATGGAGATCGTAAAGAATATAGCATCAATGGAGGAATAAATCAATTCACGATTTCGTCACGGGGAGGAGCCATGAGCCGCGTACAGTTCATCACGCACAAGGGTAAAAAGATCCTGTACTTCGATTTGTCGATGTGCAAGATCGCCGAGATCTCCGCGGTCGTTGCAGAGGCCAAGCGCGCGGTGAGCAGCCAGCCGCCGGGCTCGGTGCTTGCTTTAACCAATGTCACCGAAACCGAGCTCAGCAAGGACAGCAGCGCGATCATCAAGGACTTCACCGCGCACAATAAGCCCTACATCAAGGCCTCGGCGGTCGTCGGCGTCGAGGGTCTCCGCAAGGTCATCTACAATGCCGCGATGGCTTTCAGTGGAAGGCAGATCTCCGCGTTCGGGACACTGGATCAGGCAAAGGACTGGCTGGCCACCCAGTAAGACGGGCGATGAAGGAAGTCCACCCCGCATAGCCTCTCGCTCATCTCCCAGAGCAGCCGTGTATCCTCGCCGCGCGCGGAGGCGTCGGAGGAAGGAATCGGCTGCCGCTCCTTCCAGTACAATCCGGTTTTGCCTGCAACGCGGGGGGCCATGGCGAGAAACGCAACCGACGCTGCGGCATGCTGCGGGCTCACGCCCCTTCGCGCGCGCAGTCTCCATGCTGTCCGCACGATGAAGCCTGTACGCTTCGCGCCGATGTCCGTCTTCACGAGCCCCGGGTCCACGCCGTATGTGTCGATGCGGGAGCCGGGGCCCAGACGCCGCGCCAGCTCGCGGCAGAACATCACGACCGCCAGCTTCGATTGATCGTACGCCGCGAGGCCGAAGTATCGGCGGCGCATCCCCACATCGTCCCAGCGAATTCTTCCCGGCGAAGTGAGAACCGGAGCTCACGCCAATGACGCGCGCCGCGTCGGAAGCGGCGAGCAGGGGAAACAGCTCCCGCGTGAGCAGGAACCCGGCAAGGTGGTTGACCGCGAATTGAAGCTCGATCCCGTCCGGTGACTCCTGGTAGGTGGAGGTGAACGCACCGGCGTTGTTGATCAGAACGTCGACACGAGGGTGCGTCTCGGAAAGCCGGCGCGCCAGGTCCCTCACCTCCTGCTGAGACGCCAGGTCCGCCACCTCGAAATCGATATCCGCGCTTCCCGTCCTCCTCTTCAGCCCTTCCCGCGCCGCTCTGCAGCGCGCCGGATCGCGCCCCACGCCGATCACCTGCGCTCCTGCCGCTGCCAGGATGGCGGCCGTCTCCCAGCCGATCCCCGCGCTCGCGCCCGTGATCACGCACGTTCTCCCTTTCATTCCTGCCACGCCTCCTTGGACGAAGCCGGGGGAGCAAACCCTTCATTCTCTTGATCATGTGATGAAACCGCATGATTCGCGGCCTGAAGGGTTTTATCGGCCGCTGCAGTCAGAATGGAGGCAGACAGGAAACAAAGGGAAGGAGTCGTCACATGAACGAAGAATGCCGCCAGGAGCGGCCGGGGGAAACGGCACAGTATGCCCTTGTCACGGGAGCCAGCGGCGGGCTGGGGGGCGCATTCGCCCTCCACGCGGCCCGCCGGGGATGGCACCTCATCCTGGTCGACCTGCCCGGCACGGGCCTGGCGGACGTCGGCCTGCGTCTTTCGCGGGCCTACAGGGTGGAGGCGCAATGCTTCGAGATGGACCTTGCGGATGCAAAGGCCCGCGGGAGGCTCTGCGACTGGATCCGCTGCAATTCCCTCAACCTCGCGCTCCTGGTGAACAACGCGGGCACCGGTTCCCACGCCGGTTTCGAGGCCTCCCCGCTGGATCGGCTCGCGGGCATCATCGACGTGAACATCAAGGCAACCATGGCCCTGACGCACATTCTCCTGCCGGAGCTCAGGAAGCAGCAGGGGGCGGCCATCATAAACGTGGCCAGCCTCGCGGCCTTCTACCCGATGCCCGCCATGGCCGTTTACGCGGCGTCCAAGAGCTTCATACTGAACTTCACCCTTGCCCTCCGGGCAGAGCTTCGCGGCACCGGAGTACGCGCCAGCGCGCTGTGTCCGGCGGGAATGGTCACCAACCGCGACACGGCGGACCAGGTAAAGGCGCAGGGCTTTTTCGGCCGGATCACGACCTGGCAGCCGGAAAACGTCGCGGCGGTTGCCATCCGGCAGGCCCTGCGGGGCAAGGCGGTGATCATCCCCGGGCTGGCAAACCGCGTGATCCGCCTCCTCGGCGAGGCGATCCCGCGCCGGCTCGTGGTGAACCTTATTGGAAAACGCTGGCGTGATGCGGAGCGCGTCATCCGGGGGGCGCCTTCGGGACGAGGCGCCCCGATTGTCTCGGATTCTTTCGTGTGATTCAATCACGTGCGTGAACAGAACCCCCATGGATGACCTTATCGCCCGGCTCCCGAAGGCGGAGCTTCACCTGCATCTGGAGGGAACGATCGGGGCAGAGGCCCTCTGGGGAATGGCGCAGGCGAACCACGTCGCGCTGCCCGTCGGTACTTTCGCCGAGCTCGAGCGGCTCTACGATTTCACGAGCTTCGACGCCTTCATCGAGCTGTGGCTCCTCATGTGCGCGTGCCTGCGCACGGATGACGATTACCGACGCATGGTCGACGGTTTCATCGCGGACTGCGCGCGTCAGAACATCCGCTATGCCGAGCTTCATTTCACCCCTTACAATCACGAGAAGCTCGGCATAGGCGGCCGGCGCGCGCTCGATGTCGTGACGGACAGGCTGCAGAGCGCCGCGGCCGGCGGGGGCCCCACCGTGCGCCTGATCACGGACATCTCCAGCGAATCTGCGGAGCAGAGCGGCCCCTTCACTGTGGCGCTGCTGGAAGAAGAGGCAAACCCCCTGATCGTCGCCCTCGGGCTCGGGGGACCTGAACAGGGGCTGCCCCGTTCCCGATTCGCCGCATTGTTCGCGCGCGCGCGCAGGGCGGGGTACCACACCGTTGCCCATGCGGGAGAAACGGGAGGCGCCGATCACGTGCGCCAGGCCGTGGTGGATCTCGGCGCGCGCCGGGTCCAGCACGGCGTGCGCGCGGTGGAGGATCCGGCCGTGCTCGCGCTCCTGGCGGAGCGGCGCGTCTGCTGCGATATCGCGCTGACGAGCAATGAGTGTCTCAAGGTGGTTGCCTCGGTTGCCGCGCACCCATTGCGCCGCTTCATGGAGGCGGGAATACCGGTGACCCTCTCCACGGACGATCCTCCCTTTTTCGGCACCGATCTCGCGCGGGAGTGGCGGCGCGCGCGCGACGAGCTCGGGCTCTCCCTGCGGGAGCTCTGGGAGCTGAACCTGAATGGCCTCCGCTACGGCCTTGCGGAAACGGGAGTCCGCAGGCGCCTCATGGGCGAGTTCATCGCGGCCGCCGCGGCGCTGGCGCCTGCGTGGGATTGAAACCGAAATCCGCGGATTACCGCGGTGCAGAATCCGCGGATTACCGCGGTGCAGAATCCGCGGATTACCGCGGTGCAGAATCCGCGGATTACCGCGGTGCGCTCTCCATGAATTCTTCCAGGCAATGAAGCGCCTCCGGCATGTTCCTGCGGCCGAAGCCGATGCGGAAATGGTTTCCCTTGTCTTCGTACACGGTGCCGGGGAGAAGCAGTACGCTTTTCGCGTGCGCGAGCTGGTCGCAGAAGGCTTCCACCTCTCCGCGCAGGAGCCGAGGGAAGGCGATGGGCCCTGCCCGCGGGCGCTTCCACGAGAAGCTGTCCGCATGCCGGGCGAAGAAGGCATCCAGCAGCGCCAGGTTGGCGCGCACGATCGCGCGGTTGCGCGCGGCGATCGTCTCTCCGTGCCGCAGCGCAAGCTCGGCAAGGAACTCGCTCGGCGCGCCGGCGCAGATGGTCGTGTAGTCTTTCAGGGACGCCATCCGCGCGCGCACGGGCTCGTTGCGGGTGGCGATCCATCCGATGCGCAGGCCGGCAAGGCCGTACGTCTTTGACATCACCCCCAGGGACACCGCGCGCGCGCTCAGCTCGCAGGCCGCGGGAAGCCTGTCCGACTCGCTTTGCTCCAGGCCCCGATACACTTCGTCGGAAAAGAGGGTGATGCCGTTCGCATCCGCGATGCGGATGAGCTCCCGGAACTGCTCGATCTGCATGTGAAAGCCCGTGGGGTTGTGCGGGGTATTGAAAACGATGACCTTTGTGCGCCGCGTGATGAGTTTCTCGAGCTCCCTGAGATCTGGCGCCCAGCCGTTTTCCTCGCGCGCCTGCCAGGCGGTGACATGACAGCCGATGCCGCGCGCTACCTCGAACAGGGACTGGTAGCAGGGCTGCTGGACGATCACGTGGTCACCCGGATCGAGGGCGGCGTGCATGAAGAGGAATATCGCCTCCTCCGCGCCGGCGTGCACGAGGATCTGCTCCGGGCCGATCCCTCCGTAGAGACGGGCGATTTCCTGCCGGAGAGAGGGGCTGCCGCTGCTTTCGGTATAGCCGAGCCGATGGCCGAGGAACCCTTCGTGCGCGCCGGGCTCGAGCGCGAGGAGCTCCTGGATGCTCATCGACTCGCAGTCCGAGCTGCACAGGAGGTGTGCAACGGCAAACTCGTGCCGGGCAAAGTATCTCTCCAGCGCAAAAGGGGGCAAGCGCATCTGTTTCATCCTCCGCGCAGCCAGACTATGGCTTACCGGGCCGAAAATCAAAGCCCGGGGCACATGAAAAGAGCTTGCGCGATCTGCTTGTTAATGGTACTGTGAGCTAGTAACTCTTGTTAGTTACACTAAATTCGATGGATAGAGCGGCTAAACCCGTGCTTTTCATATTCTTTTTCGCCGGATCGGTCAACGGATGAAAGGCGGGGCAGCGTCCTCCCAGGACGTTGCGCGGCGCGCAGGCGTATCGCGCACCACGGTGTCGTTCGTCCTGAACAATACTCCCGGAAAGACCATTCCCGAGGAAACGCGGCGGAAGGTCCTGGAAGCGGCGCGCGCCCTTTCCTACACTCCGAACGAGAAAGCGCGCAGCGTGGCAATGGTCAAGCACCACTCCATCGGCTTCTTCATCCCCCATTCAGGCTACATCTCTTCCGACGCGTACATCACGCGCGTGATCGAGGGCATGACCCCGGTGCTCAACAAGGGGCGGTTCCAGCTCGTGCTCCAGCCCCTGAAGCTGAAGCAATTGAACTACCTGCAGCTTGCCCGGCAGGACAATGTCGACGGGCTCATCCTCATGAACACGCACGATGGTGACACGGGGCTTTCGGAGATCATCGACGAGGGTTTTCCGCTCGTCGTCATCGGGTCGATCTCCCGGGCGGACGTCTGCCAGATCGACATCGACAACGCGGCCGCTGCGTCCGCCGCCGTGCGGCACCTGATCTCGCTCGGCCACCGGCGAGATAGGGATGATCGTCCACGCGCCGCTCGTCTATTACGCGGCGCGCGATCGTTTCGCGGGGTTCCGCGCCGCGCTGGAGGAGGCGGACCTCCCCGTGCGCGCCGAGTGGGTGCGGGAAGCGAATCTGACCGAGGAAAGCGGCTACCTGGCGGCCCGGGAGATCCTCGCGGAAAGGCACAGACCGAGCGCCCTCTTCGCGGGAAACGACGTGGTCGCGTACGGCGCCATCCAGGCCATCAGGGACGCAAAGCTTCTCGATCCCCGACGATATCTCGGTGATCGGGTTCGACGACGATCTTCTCTCACGGTACCTCAAGCCGCCGCTCACCACGGTCACCAACCCGGCTCCCGGCCTCGGCGCGGAGGCTGCGCGCCTGCTCATCGGCATCCTGCGGGGCCGGGGGAATCCCGGCGGCCGCATCGTCCTCCCGACCAGCCTCGCCCTGCGAGAGAGCTGCAGAGCACCCTGAAGGGGAGCGGCAATCAATGGCAGTCACCGGCACGGCCTACCCGGCCGAAGCGTGGAGAATAAGGGAACCCGCGCTGGATCCTTCCCTGCTCCCCAGAAATGAAACCATATTCGCGCTGGGGAATGGAGCGCTGGGCATGCGCGGCTCGTTCGAAGAGGGCTTTCCCGGCGAGGTCTCCGGCACGTACGTGAACGGCTTCTACGAAGAGACGCCGATCGTCTACGGGGAAATCGCGTACGCGTATGCGAAAAACAGGCAGGTGATGCTGAACGTCGTGGACGGGAGGCCCATCCGGTTGACGGTCGGCGGGGACCGACTCGACTTGAGCACCGGGACCATCCTGTCGTATGAGAGGACGCTGGATCTGGCGCGGGGCGTGCTCGAGCGGGCGTTTCAGTGGCGCTCCCCCGGTGGAATCGAGATCGACGTGCGCGCGCGCCGCATCGTCTCCTTCACCCGCCGGCACGTGGCGGCCATCGACTGGTCGGTGACGGTTCGGAAGGGCAAAGGCGCGCTGGTGGTCGAATCATTCCTCGACGGAGGCGCGGGCAACCAGGCTTCGGGGGATGATCCGCGGATCGGCGCGCACTTTCGTGAACAGCCGCTTGCCGTCGTGCGGGGGGAAGCGGACGGGTTGAAGGGTCTTCTGACGCAGGAAACCCGCAACACGCGGTTGACGATCTCGTGCGCCATGGAGCACGCAATGCGCACCGAAGGGGATATGCAGCAGGTATCCGCACACGCATCCTTCACGGTTCCGCGCGCGGCGCTCACGATCACGGCACACGCCGCGGAGGGCGCGACCCTGCGCCTCTCCAAGTACCTGGGATACTGCACCACGCGGGAGTTCCCCCGGGCGGCGTGCGAGGCACGCGCCCGTGACGCCGCGGCGCAGGCGCGGGAGGCGGGATTCCCGGCCCTGTTGAAGGAGCAGAAACAGGTCCTCGACGATTTCTGGCATGCAGCGGACATCCAGCTCGATGGAGACGAAGCGCTGCAGCAGAGCCTGCGGTACAACCTGTTCAGCCTCTTCCAGTCCGCGGGACGCGACGGCCGCACGAGCATCGCGGCAAAGGGCCTCACCGGAGAAGGCTACGAGGGGCACTATTTCTGGGACACGGAGATCTACGTGCTTCCCTTCTTCATCTACACCCGGCCCGAAATCGCCCGGGCGCTCCTGCGCTACCGCTGCGGCATCCTCGACAAGGCGCGCGCGCGCGCGGCGGAGATGAGCCAGCGCGGCGCGCTTTTCCCCTGGCGCACGATCGGCGGCGAGGAGACCTCCGCGTATTATCCCGCCGGGACCGCCCAGTACCACATCAATGCAGACATCGTCCATGCTCTTCGAAAGTACAGGGAGGCGACGGAGGACACGACCCTGCTGCACGAGTGCGGCGCGGAAATGCTCTTCGAAACGGCGCGCCTGTGGGCCGACCTCGGCGCCTATATACCCCGCAAGGGCGGAGCGTTCTGCATCAACGAGGTGACGGGGCCCGATGAGTACACGGCCCTGGTCAACAACAACCTCTACACGAACCTCATGGCGCGCGAGAACCTCGCGTACGCGGCATCCGTCGCGGAGGAGATGCGGGAGACGACCCCTGCCGAGCTCGACCGGATCACGCGCGCAATCGGGCTCGCGGAGGCGGAGATCGACGAATGGCGCCGCGCTGCCCGCTGCATGTACGTCCCGTACGACAGAGAGCGGGGCATCCACGCGCAGGACGACGCGTTTCTCGACCGGGCACAATGGGACTTCGCGCGCACGCCCGCGGAGAGCTACCCGCTCCTCCTGCACTACCATCCGCTGGTCATCTACCGGCACCAGGTGCTGAAGCAGCCGGACGTGGTCCTCGCCCAGGTGCTTCTCGGCAGCCACTTCACCCGGTCGGACAAGAAGCGGAACTTCGACTACTATGACCCGTTGACGACCGGTGACTCCTCCCTTTCACCCTGCATCCAGAGCGTTGCGGCCGCCGAGCTGGGCTACACGGAGATGGCGTACCGCTACTTCTCGCGCACGGCGCGCATGGACCTCGACGATGTGAACGGAAACGTGAAGGACGGAGTGCACACGGCGGCAATGGCGGGAACATGGATCTCGATCGTGTACGGGTTTGCCGGGATGCGGGACTACGACGGAGCTCTCTCGTTCAATCCGAGGCTTCCCGGGCCGTGGACGCGCCTGCTGTTCCGTCTGCGGCACAGGGGGAGGCTCCTGGAGATCGAAACGACACGCGAGACAGCGACGTACCGGCTCGACGAGGGCCAACCGATGTCCATCACCCATCGCGGCCGGGAGCTTCGTCTCGTTCCGGGCAGCCCGGTATCGGTCAGCCTCATCCCGACGCTCCAGTGCGTGATATTCGACCTGGACGGCGTTCTGACAGACACGGCGGAGCTTCATTTCCAGGCGTGGCAGCGTCTGGCAAAGGAGGAGGCGCTGCCGTTTGACCGGACGGTGAACGAGCACCTGAGAGGAGTGAGTCGGCTGAACAGCCTGGAGATCATTCTCCGGCACGCGGGGACGGAATTGGCGGCGGAGAAGAAGAAGGCGCTTGCGGAGCGGAAAAACGGCTACTACAGAGAGCTCATCTCCCGGCTCTCGCCCGCGGACCTCCTGCCCGGGATCGCGGATCTCCTGGCGCAGCTCAGGGAGATCGGCATCCGGACCGCGCTCGCCTCGGCGAGCCACAACGCCCGGGAGATCGTGCAGCGCCTGGATATCGGTCGCTTCCTGGATCTCATCGTGGACCCTTCGGAAATCATCAAGGGAAAGCCGGACCCGGAGATCTTCTTCCGCGCCGCCGAGGGGCTCGGCGTCCCGTACGAGAGCTGCGCCGGCGTGGAAGACGCGGAGGTGGGGATCCGGGCCATCAAGGCGGCGGGCATGTTCGCCGTGGGCATTGGCAGCGGGCTTCGCGAGGCCGACTGGGTCCTTCCGGACACGCGCGGCCTGACGGCGGATGAGCTCGGGAAACGATTCACAGGGAGAAGCGGCACATGAGATACGCGTACATGCATCCCCGGGAACAGATCGTCACCATCATGCGCCGCGTGTACGGGTACGGGATGACGACGACTTCCGGGGGAAACATTTCCATTCTCGAGGAAAACGGTGACATCTGGATCACCCCCGGCGGCACGGACAAGGGCACAATGGCTGAAGCCGATATCGTGCGCATGCGGGGAGACAGGATCGCGGAGGGGGCGCATCCGCCCTCTTCCGAGTACCCGTTTCACCGGGCCATCTACGAAAGGCGCCCGGATATCCGCGCGGTGCTGCACGCGCACCCGGCCGCCCTGGTGGCCTTCAGCCTCGTGCGCAGCATCCCGGATACGAGCATCATACCCCAGGCCCGGGCCGTGTGCGGCGCCGTGGGGTATGCCCCCTATGCCATTCCCGGCTCGGAAGAGCTGGGCCGCAACCTCGCGGAAGCCTTCGGGCACGGCTTCGACACGGTGCTGCTGGAGAACCACGGCGTTGCCGCGGGCGGCACGACTCTCCTGGAGGCCTTCCAGCGGTTCGAAACCCTCGATTTCTGCGCGCGCACGCTCGTCAACGCGAGCTCTCTCGGCCCGGGCCGCGGCCTGGGACCCGAGCAGATTGCCCTTTCTCAGAAGGGCAAGAACTACCAGCTCCCGGAATTCGATCCCCGGTCGCGCTCTTCCGCCGAGCGCAGCCTGCGCCGGGACATGCGCGATCTGGTGCACCGCGCCTATCGACAGCGCCTCATGACCAGCACGGAAGGCACCGTCTCCGCCCGGGTGGACGCGGAGTCCTTCCTCATCAGCCCGTACGGCGTCGACCGCAGCTATCTCGAGGAGTCCGATATCGTGCTGATCCACCGAGGAGGGCGCGAACGCGGCGCCATCCCCAGCCGTGCGGTCGTCCTGCACCAGGAAATCTACGCGGCCAATCCCGGCATCAACGCCATTGCCAGCGCGCAATCTCCCGCGGTGACCGCCTTCTCCGTGACCAGCACGAAGCTGGACAGCGCCATCATCCCCGAAAGCTATATCGTGCTGAGGAACATCCCGCTTATCACCTACGGAAGGCAGTTCACCGACGAGCGTGCCCTGGCGCGGGAGATTTCCGCCCGCACCCCCGTGGTTCTCTTGCAGAATGACGCGGTCCTGACAACGGGAGAGAGTCTCACGCAGGCGTTCGACAGGCTGGAGGTCGCGGAGTTCAGCGCCAACGCCGTCATCGCCGCGATGAAGCTCGGGCCGATCGCGCGGATCGATGCAGGCGCACTCGACGCCCTCTCTGAGAAGTTCGGGCTCGTGTGAGCGGCGCGCGGGTGCGCGCAGGAAAATGAAGCGCGCCGGGTCGCCCCGGCGTGCCCGGTCTACTTCTTGCCCTTCAGGAAAGTGAACACAAACCCGAGAACGGCGATTCCGATGTTGATGATGTTCGGGAGCGCGCCATTGTTGAGCGCAACCCCGGCGATGTTCTGCACGCCGGCCGCGCCGAGTATTCCCACCAGGCCGTTGAGGCCGGCGATGATCGGCACGCCCACCTTCTGCGCACTTTCCGGGGCGCCGAACCCGAGAGCGCCCATCGCGGCCCCTGACACGAGGTTGAAGATATTGCCCGGGGTTCCGGTGCCGACAGCCGAGGACACGCCGCCGGACGCGGTGCCGAGAAGACCGAGGACGCCCTGCGCGGCGCCGAGGAGTCCAGTCAAGGTCTTGTTCATGCTCTGTTTCTCCTTCTCCGTTTTATCTTTGGCCCAAGCCCTTCCTGCAACAAGGCCGCTGCCGGGAACCCCGGCAGCGGCCCGCGTGATCAGTACGTAATGGCCGGCTTCAGCTTCTTCGCCTCGGCGATCCAGGTCTGCGCCCGCTTCAGCCCGGGCACCGCGCGGACCAGTCTCCGGCCGCCTGCCTCATTGGCCTTCTTCAAGCTGGCCACCAGGTTCGCCGCATTGCGTGTCCGCAGCTCCTTCACCGTATCAACGCCCGCTTTTTCCAGCAGCTCCGAGTACTGCGTGCCGATTCCGTTGATGCGGAAAAGGTCTGCCAGGTTGACCCACTTGAGGATGAGGGACTCGCTGACGCCCGTGCGTTCCGCCAGCTCCTTCCGTCCCTTGGGGGTTCCGCCCTTCTGCAGCAGGCCCCGCGTGGTCTTGATTTTTGCCACATCCATTTTCCGGCTGTAGGCAGGACCGATTCCTTCGAGGTCGATCAATCTGTAACTTGGCATGCATGCACCTCCCTATCGTGAATTCGTTCATGATACGCCCGGACAGAAGGAAACGCAAGAATTATGTTTTCGGGTTGCCAGAATGGGCAATCGCTTCTATAGTAAGTCGATGGTCCAGGAGCGCGCTTCCTGGAGAGGAGAGGTCACATGGCCGCGAAACCTTCTTCGTCAGTTGACCCGAAAGTCTTGAAAGCCGCCGGCGCCGCATTTCCCCAGTCAGCGGGGAGAATCACGCTGGGCGCAGTCGTCCACAAAGGCGCCTGCCACCCTGAGCCGCTCGTGGCTCTGCCGACCGGTATGATGAACCGGCACGGCCTGATCGCGGGCGCCACCGGCACGGGGAAGACGAAGTCCCTGCAGCTGATCGCGGAACAGCTTTCCTCCGCGGGGGTCCCGGTGTTCATGGCGGATCTCAAAGGAGATCTCTCGGGCGCGGCGGCTCCCGGGGAGGCGAATGACCGGGTCAAGCAGCGCGCGGCCGACACGGGGTTCTCGTGGGCGGGCAAGGCGTTCCCGGTGGAGTTCCTCTCCCTTACGGGGCAGCGGGGCGCTCAGCTCCGGGCCACCGTCTCCTCCTTCGGTCCCCTCCTCCTGGCCAAGGTCCTGGACCTGAACGACACCCAGGCGAGCACGCTCTCGCTCGTCTTCAAGTACTGCGACGACCGCAAGCTGCCGCTGCTCGACCTGCCCGACCTGCGGGCGGTGCTGCAGTATCTCACCGGCGAAGGCGCGGCGGATCTCAAGGACTACGGGGGCATGTCCAAGGCCACTGTCGGGGTCCTCCTCCGCGACATGGTGGAGCTGGAGCAGCAGGGGGCGCTCGCGTTCTTCGGGGAGCCCGAGTTCGATCTCGATGACATGATGCGTACTGAGTCGGGTCAGGGGCTCGTCTCGATCCTCGAGCTCACCGACGTCCAGGACAAGCCGGCGCTGTTCTCGACATTCATGATGTGGATGCTGGCGAGGCTCTACCATGATCTCCCCGAGGTGGGGGACATCGACAAGCCGAAGCTCGTCTTCTTCTTCGACGAGGCCCACCTGCTCTTTGACAACGCCAGCAAGGAGCTGACCGCGCAGATCGAACAGGTCGTGCGCCTCATCCGGTCCAAGGGCGTCGGCATTTTCTTCATCACGCAGAACCCCAAGGACGTGCCGCCGGACATCCTCGGACAGCTCGGGCACAAGATCCAGCACGCGCTGCGCGCGTTCACTCCCGACGATGAAACAGCGCTCAAGGCCGCGGCGCGCACCTTCCCGAAGACGGATTTCTACAACATCGAGGAAACGCTCACGACCCTGGGCACCGGCGAGGCGCTCGTCACGGTACTGGGATCAACCGGGATCCCGACTCCGCCGTTTGCAACGCGCATGGTTCCCCCCGCATCGCGCATGGGGCCGCTGGCGGACGCGGAGTTCGCGGCAAAGCTCGCCGCTTCACCCCAGGTCCGCGCGTACGCGCAGGCAGTCGACCGGGACAGCGCCCGAGAGATGCTGTCACGGCGCATGGCGTCCGAGATCCCCGAGGCTCCGCCAGAGGACGAGCGGGAGGCCCGCGCTCCGCAGGCGCCGCGCCGCACGGCAAAGGAGCCGCCGTCCACGTTCGAGCAGATACTCAAATCGCCCGTGACGCGCACCCTGGCGCGCGAGGTGACCCGGGGCCTGCTCGGCGCCCTGATCGGCACCCCTTCGCGCCGCCGTCGGGGAAGTTTCTTCTAGGCGCGGTCGCGCGGGGCGCGCATCGCGCCCGGTCAGGCGGGTATCGATCCACGGCGCTCCGCCTGCCCCGACCATTCGGCTGACCACGCATCGAGGACATGCTCGGCGTCCTCGTGAGTGCGCGTCCGCATGATCGCATCCACGAGCTTGCCCGCGCCTTCGAACGCCCGCACGTAGGTCTTCACGAATTTCTTGAGCACATCGAAGCTCTTCGACGTTCCCCACGTCTCGCGATGCAGGGCGAGATGGCGGCGAAAATGGGCGATCTTCTCCGTCCTGTCCAGCCGGGAAAATTCGATCGATGAATCGGCACCGGCCAGGGCGCTGCGAATGGCCCGGAAGAGAAAAAGGTTCTCGAAAATACCCCTGCCGATCATCACGCCATCCGCGCCGGTTTCCCGCACCCGGCGCAGAAAAGCCGCGGGTGTCCTGACGTCACCGTTGCCGATGATGCGCGTCGGCAGCCCCGCCTGGTCGCGCAGGCGCACCGCGAGCGCCACCGTGCTCCAGTCCGCCTCTCCCTCGGACTGCTGGGCCACCGTCCTCCCGTGCACGGTCAGAGCGCTGATCCCCTGCGCGAGCAGGAAGCCCAGCCACTCCTCCGCCCTGGACCGCACGACGCCGATCCGCGTCTTGACGCTCACCGGCAGATCCCCGGCGCCCTCCCTGGCCGCGGCGATCAGCTCCCCGGCAAGCGAAGGATTGTTGATGAGAGCGCCGCAGGCGCCCCTGCTGGTGATCTTCTTCACAGGACAGCCCATGTTGATGTCCAGGCCGTCGAAGCCCATTCCCCGGACTTCCGCGGCAACACGTCGGTAACGGTCCGGTACATTGCCCCAGATCTGCGCAACGATCGGCCGCTCATCCGCCTCGAATCTCAAGCGGTTGATCACCCGCGGCCGTCCCTCGGTGCACAGCCCATCCGTGCTCGTGAACTCGGTGACGACCACATCCGGTGACCCTGCCTCGCGCACGATCCGCCTGAATACCGTGTCCGTCACGTCCTCCATGGGAGCCAGAACCGAGAACGGCCGGGGCAGAGAGCTCCACAGGTTCCTGGGCCTGGCGGGTGCGTTGTCCATGGCAGTGAGAATATACCGATCCGTTTCGTGAATGGAAAACCAGGTACTTCCGCCGAGGGTCCGGGCCGCTCGTGCCGCCGGGCGCTTTCCCTCAGAGCTTCAGCTTCAGGGTCAGCACCTCGAAAGGGCGCACCGAGAAGGACACGCTCAGCGAGTCCCTGGAGCGTGCCGCGGGAAGGTCCTGCTGCTCATCCTCCAGCAGGGAGCAGCGGACAACTCTGGGCGCGGCCGACCCGTCAGGAATCCGAAAGCGCAGCGTCCGGTTTCCGCCGCGGCCCGTCGGTTCCTGGAGCCTGAGAATGATGCCATCCCCTGCCTCGGAATGCTTGAGCGTCACTGTCTGCAGGCCCTTCGCCGGTGCGTCTAGGAGCCCGCGGGCCAGCAGCTCATTCTGGGGCATCGCGCCTCCTGTGGCGCCGGAAGTCCCCACCGGGAGACAGGCGGGGGGTTGGAGCGCCGCGGATGCGTGCTCCCATGAGCGCGTCCGGCGCCAGCCCCCTTCGTGCGGTATGAGCCGGTACCGAAAGGTAAAGGCGCCGCCGATCCACTGCGGGAAATTGGTGCCCCACTGGGTATTGAAGAGATTGAAGTACAGCGTCGGTGCACCGGGAGCGGCGGAACCGTCGAACCTCTCAACTGCCACGGACCCGATGGAAAAGAGCGGGCTGTCGTACGGAACCACCAGGAGGCCCGCGGCCCCGTCCCCGACATCGACCCAACGGTCGCAGCAGTGCAGCAGACGGTTCGCATCTCGGGCGATGTCGGTGGCCGGATCCATGACGCTCCCGGTCCTGTTGATCGCATAGCGCGCCTTTTCCGCCTTCAACGGAAAGACGACGTGGCCCGATTCCAGGAGCGGGCATTCCTCCTTGCCCTCCAGCCGGATGTCCATGTCCACCCATGGGTGGTCATCGAACAGGGTGATCCTCTGCACGACGCTGGCCGCGTTGCCCAGATCGGTGATGCTCTCCTGGTCGTAACGCCACAGGAGGCGCAGGCGCGTCCAGCCTGTACCGCTCTCTGTTTCAACGCCTGCAAGCTCTCCGGAAAAAGTCCGATGCGCCCCATCGGGATATCCCGGCTTTCCAAAGTCATCCAGGTACCACGACGCGAGATCGTACGCATAGCTCTTGAGATAGGCGACGATCTCCCTTCGTGAGAAGAGGTCGTAGCGGAAACCGCCGAAAGGGATGCCCTGCTTCGCATCGGCCCAGTTGCGGTCCGTGGCGCGGTCGATCAGCGCGGTCATCCCGGCCGAGGCGCTCACCTCCACGCGGAGCTTTCCATTGTCGAGCACCAGGCGCCTGCTCGTCCCGCGACGGCGTCCGGCGCGCTCCAGGTGCGGTTCTTCCTCTTGCCCCGCTTCAACTCGCAGGATTGTCGCGGAGAGCGGAGGCAGGTCCGTCAGGGTCACCCAGGCGGCCCCGTCGAGTACCATCGTATGGAGTGTTGCCTCCCCCGGTTCCCGCACAACCTTGACTGGACGGTTGAACCTGCCCAGCCGCATGAGGCCGTTCCATTGCCAGAGCTGGTGATTCACCGCCGCGAAACGCGCGGGAAGAGTTGTCGGCGCACCCGGCTCCGTGCCGGCCAGAATGGACTCGGCGCGGAGAAGGTGCTCCTCCGCTTCCTGCACGAACCGGGCCTTGTCGCTCCAGGAACGACGTATCCGGTCGTACTTTCCGGATGCAAGGACGTTTCGAAAGAGGGTCTTGTCATAGACCCTGCCTCCGAACTCGTGCGGGTTGAGGGCGAGCTTCGTGTCCATGCCCCACGTATGCTCGCCGAACAGGAGGATGCGCTCATAGGCGCCCGAGAGGGCCGTGCGGAGATCCCCTGCCGGCGGCACCTTCTCCCGCCGGGCAAGGCCGATGATGGCGTCCGCGCTTTCCACGGAAACCAGCCTGGTGCGCATGCTGCGGAGCCGTGCAACCTCTGCCGGCATCGTCGCCACGCCGTGGATCCACGAATCAGCCAGGTCCTTGCGGACCACCGGGAGATCCGGCTGCAGCGCCGCGAGTGCCAGGGCGAAATCGTCGAGGCTCCCGACAGTGACCTCGGCACCGGGGTGTCGGTCCCGGGCCTCGGCGAGGACCTGCTCGACCGCGGCTGCACTCTGGGGTCCTGCGTTGTCCGAAGTGTGCTGCAGGGCGAGCCAGACCGGAAGCTTCCATCCAGGCGGCGGAAGGAGGCCCGTGCCGTACCCTCCCCGGGAATACATCGTGATGACGCGGGAGCCGTCAGGCCCCTCCCAGGTGAAGAGGTACGGCACGTCGGGGGGAGTCGAGCAGGGATTGCAGCCGAGATGGAGAAAGCGGACACCGGCCGCGGCGAGCAGAGTCGGAAGGATCCAGGTATGGCCGGGCACGTCGGTCATCTTGGCGGCGACCGCGCGGCGGCCGAACCGTTCTCCCAGCGCGCGGCCCGTGTAGAGGCCGCGGATGAGGTCTTCCAGGCCGAAGAGCTCCGTGTGGGTGCTGAAGGGAAGCGCGTGCCATGCGATCCTCCCTTCCGCAACGAGCTTCTCCAACTCCTCGCCGAGCGGGCTTCCGTGCAGCCGCGCCAGGGAATCAGTCAGGGGCCAGGCGGGAAGGGTCCACGCGAAGCGGTGTCCGGGCGCTCCCCGGCTCTCTCGACAGGCGTCCATTGCGCGCGGGATCATGACCCGGGCATAGGAGTCCAGCACCTCCTCGACCAGACCGGTAAAGCCGACATCGACGTGGGTCTTGAAAACGACGAAGATCTTCTGGAGCCCGCCGCCGCTCCTGGCGGCATTCGGGCGGCCGCTCGTGGCGGCATTCGGGCGGCCGCTCCTGGCGGCATTCTTGCTCATCCCTTCACGGCCCCGGCCGTGAGCCCCTGCACGAAGTATCTCTGCAGGATGAAAAAGACCAGGAGCGGAATCGACATGGAGATGAAGGCGCCGGACGCCAGGAGATTCCACTCGGAGCCGTATTGCCCGAGAAGGCTCTGGATGGCGACCGTCAGGGGGAACTTCTTCAGATCCTGGAGCAGAACCAGGGCGTTCATCAGGTCGTTCCAGACCCACACGAACTGGAAGATCCCCAGCGAGGCGAGCGCGGGAACCGAGAGCGGCAGGACGATGGAGCGGAAAATCCCGTACTCGGTCTGCCCGTCGATCTTCGCCGCCTCGAAGAGCTCGCGCGGGATCTCCGAGAAGAAGTTGCGCAGGAGCAGGATCGCAAAGGGCAGGCCGTAGGCGGTGTGCGCAAGCCAGATGGCCGGGAAATGGCCCGTCAGGCCGAGCTTGCTGTGCATGCGAAGCACCGGCACCCAGGTCGCCTGGAGAGGCAGCACGAGGAGGGCCACAATTGCCAGATAGACTGCGTTTCTCCCTCGAAAGCGCAGCCATGAGAACGAATAGGCGGCGAGCGCGCCGATCAGGATCGGCAGCACCGTCGATGGCACCGTGATGATGAAGCTGTTGACGAAGTTCATGAAGAAGTGCCGGGCCGTGAGAACGTTGAGGTAGTTGTCGAGGGTGAACCTCGGCTCGGACAGGATCCTCCACCACCCGCTCGTCGCGATGTCGGCCTGGGGACGGAGCGAGGTGACTGCCAGGCCCAATGTCGGCACCAGCCACGCAAGGGCGATCAGGATTGCGAGAACGGTCCGTATGATGTTCCCGGACGGCCCGGATGCCGCGGTCTCCAGTCTCTTCATTTTCCACTCTCCTGGCGGCGGTTGCGCCTGACCTGGATCACCATGAGCGGCGCGAGCAGGACGAGCATGAGAATCGCCACGGCGCTCCCGTATCCGACCAGGTTGTTGTTGAAGACTTCCCAGTAGTACGTGAAGCCGATCACCCGGCTTGTTCCGGCGGGCCCTCCCGCGGTCATCACGAGCACGAGGTCGACCATCTTGAGGCCGTTGATGACCATCGTAATGGAAACGAAGCTGATCGGCTGCGCGAGCATCGGCAGGCTGATGCGCCAGAAGGTCTTCCACGGGCTCGCTCCATCCACCCGCGCTGCCTCGAGTATCTGCGTGTCGATGGACTTGTAGGCCGCGGAGAGGACGGTCATCGACAACCCCGTCCAGATCCACACGCCGGTGGCGATGAGCGCGTAGTTCACCACCTCGCTCGTGCCCAGCCACGCCACGGGAGTGAATCCGCGAATCAGCGTCTTCAGGATGGCGTTGAAGAGACCAATTGAAGCATCGGGGCTGAACAGGAACCGGGCGATGACCGCCGCCGCGGTTGCCGAGATCACCATGGGGAGGAACACGGCGGACTTGACGATCCTCTCGATCCGTATGCCGTTGGCAAGCACCGCGATGAGGAGCCCGAAAACGAGCGTTCCTCCCGAGAAGAGGATCAGCCACAGGACATTGTTGACGAGCGCTCCCGACGGCGGCCAGCGCGTCAGCTTCAGGAACAGGGAGTCATGCGTGAGGAGCTGGACGTAGTTGCGAAGCCCGACGAGGCGCGTCGGGTTGAACCCCGCCCCGCCGAAGAAGCTGAGGCGGAAAGTCTGGATGGTCGGGTACACGAGATAGGCGGCAATGAGAATCAATGCGGGCAGGACGAACAGCCACGCCCGCAGCTGCGCTCCACGTTCTTTCATGGTCCCTCCGGCGCATCAAGAAAACGGGCAGCCGTATTCCACGGCTGCCCGCAAACTCGAGCACAAACTGATCAATACGAGCGCGCCGCAACTTCCTCCAGGGAATTGAGCGCATCCATGTAATTCTCGGGATCCTTGATGATGTTCTGCAGCGCGGTGAACTCCGCGTCGCCTCCCACCGCAGCGGGCGCGAGGTCCGAGCCGTCGAAGACGAAGATCGCGGCCTGCGTGAGCTGCTTCGCCTCCTTTGCCGTGAGAACGGGATACACGGAGAGGCTGACCTGCTTGTTCGGGGAAACGACCGCACCTTTCTTGGCCGAAGCCCAGATGGTGTTCCCCTGCTTGCCGGCGAGCCAGCGCATCAGCTTGGTGACCTCGGGGCTGCTCGTGAACACCACCGCGAGGTCCCCGCCGCCGACAACAGGCTTGCCGTACTGCGGATCGATTGACGGGAACTCGAAGAAGTCATAGTCCTTGCCCGGCACGAGCTTGGGGAAGTTCTGCTTGGCGAAGGAGCTCATGAACCCGCCTTCGTAATACAGCTCGGCGGCCGGGTTCGGCCGGAGGACCAGGTTGAAGCCGTCGATGAACCCGGTGGAGAGGGTGCCCGAGACTCCGCCTGCGAGCTTCTGGTCCTGCGGCGTGAAGACCTGGATGAACTTCTGGATTGCCTCCACGACGGACGGGTCCGTCCACGGTACCTCGTGGGTCACATGGAGCTTCATGTACATGTCGGGACCGGCCATGCGGACATAGATGTTTTCAAACCAGTCCGTAAGCGTCCAGCCGTCCTGCGCCCCGATCGACAGCGGTGTTTTTCCCGCCGCGATGTACTTGTCCTCCAGCGCAAGGAGATCGTCCCAGGTATTCGGAACCTTGGCGCCTATTGCCCGCAGCGATGCCGGCTTGTACCAGAACGTGCTCTTGGAATTGGCCTTTGCCGTCAGGCCGAAGAACTTGCCGTCCACCGTGCCCAGGTCGATCCACGCCTTGCTGTAGTTGGCGTTCAGCAGGCTGGTGGGAATGATGTCGTTCGCCATTCCCTGGCTTAAGGGGAGAATCGAGCCCCCGCGGGCATACGCGGCAACCTCGCCCGGCCTCGGAACGAACGCGACGTCAGGCGCGTTGTTGGCGGCCACGCGCGTCTTCAGGACCACCGTGGATTCGCGGTTGCCTTCGTAGCTGTACTTTACTCCCGACTGCTTGGTGAAGGCGTCCAGGACTGCCCGGAAACCCGCCTCCTCGTCCCCGCCCCAGTTGGCGAGGATCGTCACTGTTTTTGACTGGGCCGCCGCCTGCTGGGTTCCCGTCGCGAACAGGAAGCCGAAGACCAGGAGCGGCATCAGAACAATCACCATCCGTCTCATGAGTACACCTCCTCGGACTGTCTCTTTTTCCAGTTCGACGAACTGGCGTGTGGCCTGTGAGTGTGCGGAACGCGCCGCCTCGTGAATGACGAGGCGCGCAGGACGAGCTGCAACGCGCGGAGATTGCGGAGAAGGATGGAGTTGCAGGCGATGTGGTGATAGGACCGGGTGTAGACGAGTGCGATGTTCTCGGTCTTGCGCTGGGCGAGCGCCTTCCCCGAGGCGTTGGGGAAGTAGCCGAGCGCGCGCGCCGCCTTGAGCACCCGGGCCCGGGTCACCGCGCTGATCTTTGCATCGACGACGTCATTCATCACGAACGAGACAGTCGTGCGCGACACGCGGGCCCTGCGCGCCACGTCGAAGCTCGTGATGGTCTTCTTGCCCCTGAGCAGCTTCGTCTGTCTCAACTGCGCCTTCGTCGCTTTCCCTCTTTTACTAACACGTGTCAGTAACGTAAAAACAGGCTATCGCGTTCTCATGCAGCTGTCAAGTCCCTTGCGCGACGGAGAAGAGGGAAAAGGCTCACACCCTTTGAAGCAAAGCAGTCTGCGGGAGTGATGGAGGGGGAGTGTTGACAGTCGGCATTGCCAATGTTATGTTATGAATGGAAACGAAAAATACAAATATCGTTTTCTTAGGGACATAATGAAAACAAAGATACCGGATAACGAAAAAAGGCGGAAGATTCTCGACCGTTCCCGATCGCTGTTCCTCAAGCGGGGGGTGAGCTCCCTCACCATGGAAGAGATCGCGTCGCTTCAGGGGATCAGCAAGAAGACGCTCTACAGGTACTTCCCCAACAAGAATGCCCTCGTCGCCGAGGCCATCGAAGAGAAGATCGCGGAAGTCGCGAACGGGATCGCCGGCATCGTGCGGATAGAGGATCTCTCCTTCCTGGAAAAGATCCGGGAGATCCTGCGCACCGTCTCCCGGCAGATGGCGGAGCTCGGGGAAGGCCTCGTGCGGGATCTCTACTACAACCAGCCGGAGCTCTGGGCAAAGATCGACCGCTACCGGCGGGAGCACGTATTCGTGATCATCGAAAGACTGCTCCGCGAAGGGGCAGAATCCGGGCTCATACGGCCCGACATCGATGGACGCCTGATCCCCGCGCTGTTTGTCACCACCATCAGCTCGGTCATGAGCCCGGAACAGTTCGTCAAAATGACCGTCTCTCCGGTCGAGTTCTTCGAAGCGGTCGTCAAAATCCTGTTTGGCGGGATACTGACGGACAAGGCGCGCCGGGAGTTCTTCCGGCAGGAGGATGCATCATGAATGCTTTGCGGTTCTCTGCCCTCGCCCTTGCTGCCGCGTCCGGCCTGGCAGCGTGCCAAAGGCCAGCAGACGCCATCCAGGCCTCCGGCACAATCGAGGCCACGAGCGTGCAGGTGTCCGCCCGTTCAACAGGCCAGATCGTTCGACTCGTCGGTGAAGAAGGAATGAGCGTCAAACAGGGAGATCTGCTGGCAGAAGTGGATCACTCCACGCTCGACCTTCAGCTCTCACAGGCCAGGAGCGGGGTCGACCTGGCCCGGGCCCAGCTCAACCTCCTGGTCGAAGGGGCACGGGCAGAGGACCTGGTCCAGGCCCGTGAGCAGCTCAACCAGGCCAACGATGCGCTGAAAAGCGCCGCGGACGACTACGAAAGGATGAAGAGCCTGTTTGCAGGAGGCGCGGCCACCAAGAAGCAGAGAGACGACGCGGAGACCCGGTTCACCATGGCGAGAGCGCAGGCGAATGCCGCGGATCAGGCGCTCAAGAAGCTCGAAAACTTCGCCCGGCCGGAAGAGGTCAAGGCGGCCCTGGCCCGGCTGGATCAGGCAGCGTTCTCCGTCAAGCTGTTACAGAAGGCAATTGAAGACTGCACCGTCGAGGCGCCGGTGGAAGGGGTGATCACGGAAAAGCTCATCGAAAAAGGGGAGCTTGCAGCGCCGAACAGCGGGCTTTATGTCATCACCGACCTCGCCCGCGTGAAGCTCACGATTTATGTGCCCGAGCCGGACCTGGGGCGCATCCAGCTGGGGCAGGAGGCTCGCGTCTCGGTGGACTCGCATCCCGGGCACGACCTTCCCCGGCACGGTGACCTGGATTTCCCCCGTGGCCGAGTTCACCCCCCGGGACATCCAGACCAGGGACGAGCGGGTCAAGCTGGTCTTCGCGGTGAAGATTGAGATCGCGAATTCCGACTTCATATTCAAGCCCGGGATGCCGGCAGACGCGAAGATCCCCCTGACCCGCCCAGATGCCACGGAGGACCGTGGCGGGAGCACGGCGCGGTGAGTGAGAGCGCAATCGAGATCTCCGGCCTCTCGAAGAGCTACGGAAAAGTGGAGGCAGTGCGGGATCTCCACCTGACCGTGGCGCGCAATGAGATGTTCGCCCTGGTCGGACCGGACGGCGCGGGCAAGACCACGACCCTCCGTCTTCTCTGCGGCGTCCTTGCGCCGCAGGCGGGAACAGCGCGGATCCTCGGCCATGACCTGTCGAAGGAACTGGCATGGATCAAGGAGCACATCGGCTATCTCTCCCAGCGCTTCAGTCTCTACGGGGACCTTACCGTGGACGAGAACGTCGAGTTCTTCGCGAGGATCCACGGGCTTCGGGACTTCGCGGCGCGCCGCGAGGAGCTCCTCGCCTTCACGAGGCTTCTCCCGTTCCGCTCCCGTCTGGCGGAACGCCTGTCCGGCGGAATGCGGCAGAAGCTCGCGCTCGCCTGCACGCTCGTGCACCGGCCCCAGATCATCCTGCTGGACGAGCCCACCACGGGCGTGGATCCGGTCTCCCGGCGGGACTTCTGGATCATCCTTTCCGGGCTCCTCCAGGAGGGCATCACGATCGTGATGACCACACCGTACCTGGACGAGGCGGAGCGGGCGACCCGGGTGGGGCTCATGAACAGCGGCCGCCTCATGGCCGCGGAAAGCCCCGGCAGAATAAAGGAGATCATGAAGGGAACGGTGCTCGAGATCGTATGCCCGGATATCCGCCGCGCCAGCGTCCTCCTGAAAAATGCGCCCGGGCTGCGCGAAGTGCAGCTCTTCGGGGACCGGTTGAACGTGGTGACGGATGACGCCCCCGGCGGGGAGCACGCGATCCGACAGGCGCTGGAGAGCGCGCACATCAGGATCCTCTCCCTCAGGGTCGTCCCGCCGACTCTCGAGAACGCCTTCATCTCCCTGATCAGGAACGAAAGCGAGGCACGTCATGAGAGCTGATCGGTGGGGGACGGTCTTCGCGGCCGCGGCCCTGGCAATCGGCCTTGGTGTCCTGCCGGCGCCCGGAGCCGCGGCTGATGAAGCCCGCGTGCTCGGCCTGGAAGAGTGTATCCAGCTCGGGCTTGCAGGAGACCCCGGCCTTCGCTCCGACGAGCTGGAGGCAAGGATCGGGGAGGCGCGGCTTCGCGAGATGAGGGGCCAGATGCTCCCATCCGTTGCCGTGCAGGGATCCTACGCGCGTCTTTCCGAAGTGGACGCCGGAGCGCTCGACACGCCGCTGGGGCCCATCGCCTTCCCGGCTCCCCTCGTCAACAGCACGAGCGTGCGATTGAGCGTGCAGCAGCCGCTCTTCACCGGGCAGCGCATCTCCAGCTCCATCCGGCAGGCCGAGGCGCTCCGCGATGCCGGCAGAGGTGACGTATCGAAGAGCCGTCTCGAGCTGCGCTATGCCGTCACGGAAGCCTACTGGAACCTGGCAAAAGCGCGGGCCCAGGAGCAGGCGATGCGGGAGAGCGTGGCACAGCTCGACGCGCACCTGGCGGACGCGCGCAAGCTGCTCGACCAGGGAATGGTGACCCGCAACGATGTGCTCCAGGCGCAGATGCGACTGGAGGACGCGAAGATCGAGCT
Source organism: uncultured Spirochaetota bacterium (assembly GCA_963734545.1). Lineage (GTDB taxonomy): Bacteria > Spirochaetota > Spirochaetia > SZUA-6 > Fen-1364 > Fen-1364. The sequence continues at coordinate 567,883 of CAVTHO010000008.1, forward strand.
GGCCGGCGCGGAAAACCTGCGCCAGCTTTCCCGGGTCCGTCTTGCGCAGCTCATCGGGCTGCCGTGGAACACCGTGATCGAAGTCCGGGAGCCGCCGCTCGAACCGGCAGAGGCGCCGTCGGAGAAGCTGGAAGAAGCGATCGGCAGGGCCCTCGCCTCCCGGCCCGAGCTCCTGACCGCGCGCTCCCGGATATCCGCGCAGGAGGCATCCGTGGACCTGGCCCGATCCGCGCTCTTTCCCAGCGTGTACCTCACGGGTGACTACACGCTGGCAGACCCCCACCCGCGTGTTTTCCCGCAATCGGACAAGTTTGTCGGGACATGGTCTGTGGGAATCATGGCATCGATCGACATCGGCCGTTATCCGCAGGCCCTGGCGCAGGCGGAGCAGGCCCGGGACAGGCTTGCGCAGGCCCGGGAAAGCTCGCGGAAGATCGCGGATGCGGTCACGACGGACGTGATCCGCGCGTATCTGTCCCTGACCGAGTCCACGCAGCGTCTTGCCTCGCTCGGCGGCGAGCTGGGGCAGGCGGAAGAGAACGAGAGGGTCGCGGCAGAGCGTTTCCGCCAGGGAGTCATCCTCGCTTCGGAGAGTCTCGATGCGCAGGCGCTCCTCGTGCGCGCCCGGCTGCGGCAGAGCCAGGCCCTGTTCGACGTCCTCATCGACCGGGCAGCCCTGGAGAAGGCGGTCGCGCGTTGAGCGTCCCGGCCATCCACGCGCACGAGCTCACAAAGCGCTTCGGCTCCTTCCTTGCCGTGGATGCCGTCTCGTTCGAGGTCCCCACCGGCAGCATCTTCGGTCTCCTGGGGGCGAATGGCGCGGGCAAGTCCACCACGATCCGCATGCTCTGCGGCCTTCTCTCCTCCAGCTCCGGCACGGCCGAGGTGGCAGGGATCGACATCAACGACAATCCCGAGGGGGTGAAGCGAAGGATCGGGTACATGTCGCAGCGCTTCTCCCTCTATGACGACCTGACCGTGGAAGAGAACATCCGCTTCTTTGGAGGCGTCTACGGGCTTTCCAACGGGGAGCTCGCGGCCGGTGTACGGGAGACTGCCGGCCTTGCCGGCCTGGCGGGCAGGGAGAAGAGCCTCACACGCGAGCTTTCCGGTGGATGGAAGCAGCGCCTCGCGCTGGGCTGCGCCATTCTCCACCGGCCCGGCATCGTCTTCCTGGACGAGCCGACCGGCGGCACCGACCCTCTCTCCCGCAGGCTTTTCTGGGACATCATCAACGGGCTGGCGGAGCGGGGAACGACCGTGCTCGTGACGACTCACTACCTGGACGAGGCGGAATACTGCAACGAGCTCGTCCTGATGCACGCGGGAAGAATCGTCGCGCGGGGGAGCCCGGGAGAGCTGAAGCGGGACGTCATCACCGGCGTCGTGTGCGAGCTCGAGTGCCCGCAGCCGGTCGAGGCCATGGCGGCCCTGAGGAACGTCCCTGCCGCGCGGGAGACCGCCATCTTCGGGACCCGGCTCCACGTGAACGTGGAGAGCGAGGCGGACGCGCCGGTCGTCGTGCGCGCGCTCGAGGTCGCCGGCATCCCGGTGCGGAGCTGCGTGCGGATCATTCCCTCCCTGGAAGACGTGTTCATCCGACTCATCAGTCAAAACCCGGAGGCGGGGCAATGAGCGGGGGCCGGATCGCCACGATTGCATTCAAGGAGCTTCGCCAGATATCGCGGGACCCCGCCACCCTGGGCACGCTCCTCCTCCTGCCGCTCTTCCTCCTGGTCATGTTCGGCTATGCAATCAGCCTCGATATCACGCACATTCCCCTCGCCGTTCTGGACCGGGATCGGACGGAAACGAGCAGGGCGTTCATCGATTCCTTCCTTCATTCCGAGTTTTTCGATCTGAAGTCGGTGATGCGGAACGAAAATGAGATCGACGGCCTCCTGGACGAGGGAAAGGCGCTCGTGGCGCTCGTGATCCCCCGCGGATTCGGCGCCGATGTTCTGCGGGGGCGAAGGACGGAGATGCAGGCCATCGTGGACGGCTCCAACGGGAACACGGCGGCAACCGCCATGGGCTACGTGCAGGCAGTGACCGCCGACTGGTCCCAGCGGGCATTCGTGCGCTCCCTCCAGCGCGCGGGAATCACAGGCATGAGATCAACGGTCGACTTCCGGCCGCGCGTGCTCTTCAACCCCGAGCTGCGAAGCGCGAACTTCCTCGTACCGGGCCTGATCGTGCTGATCCTCATCATGACGGCCGTCATGTCCACCGCGATTTCCATTGTGCGGGAGAAGGAACGCGGCACCATGGAGCAGCTCACCGTTTCCCCCGTGCAACCATTCGAGCTGATCGTCGGGAAGACCGTGCCGTATCTGCTCATCGGCCTTATCGCCGCGGGAGCCATCCTCGCGGCCAGCCGGCTGCTCTTCGGCGTCACCGTGAAGGGGAGCTTGCTCGACCTCGGCCTGGTGACCCTGATTTTTCTGATCGGGTGCCTGGCACTCGGGGTGCTCATCTCGACCCTGTCGGACAGCCAGCAGGTGGCTTTCCTTGTCTCCGTCCTGCTCACGCTCCTTCCGACATTCATCCTTTCCGGCTTCGTCTTTCCCTTCCGCAACATGCCGGGAATCATCCAGGCGATAAGCTACATCCTCCCCGGCCGTTACTACCTCTCGGCCCTTCGGAGCATCATGCTGAAGGGCGCGGGGTTCTGGGCCTGCAGGGACCAGGCAGGCGCGCTGCTCCTCTTTGCCGCGGTCATGGCCGGAGGCAGCGTTCTCCGGCTCAGGAGGCAGCGGAAATGAGGACGATACTCTTCATCATCAGGAAGGAGTTTCACCAGATCTTTCGGGACAAGCGCCTGCTCCCGCTGATTTTCCTTTCACCCGTCGTGCAGATCCTGCTGCTGGGGTACGCCGCGAACATGGACGTGAAAGACATCCGGATGGCGGTCTGCGACCAGGACAAAAGCGCGCAGAGCAGGGAGCTGATTGCGGGATTTCTCACCTCTGGCAGCTTTATCGTCAGCGCATATTCCCCCGACGCGCGCGCGGCAGAGCGAAGCATTGAACAGGGCACATCATCCCTCGCGCTGATCATACCGCCGGGGTTCGGGCGCATGCTGGAATCCTCACGGACGGCGCCTCTCCAGCTTCTCGCGGACGGCTCGGAGTCCCAATCCGCCGCCATCGGCCTTACCTACGCCACCCTTGTCGTCAGCGCGACCCAGGCACAGAGGGCGTCTGCGCGTCTTGCAGCGCTTGACCCCCGGCTTCTGCAAGCGGTCCGCAGGGTGCAGGTGGATCCGGCCATCCGCGTCCTCTACAACCCGACCCTTGCGAGCAGGAATTTCATGGTCCCTGGGGTTTTCGGACTGATCCTCATGATCATGACGACCGTGCTCACCTCGCTTTCCATCGTGAAGGAAAAGGAGCTGGGCACTCTCGAGCAGCTCATCGTCACGCCCATTACTCCCGGCCAGCTCATCATCGGGAAGCTGGCGCCATTCGTTCTGATCAGCGTCGTGATCATCACGCTTGTGCTCTTCAGCAGTCTCCTGCTGTTCGGTCTTGCCGCCCGGGGGAGCCTCCTGGTCCTGTACCTGCTGTCTCTCCTCTTCATGCTGACATCACTGGGCCTGGGCCTTTTTGTATCCACGGTGGCGCGAAATCAACAGCAGGCAATGATGATCTCCATGTTTTTCATAATCATTCCGATGGTGATCCTTTCGGGCTTTGCCTTCCCGATAGAGAACATGCCGCCGGTCATCCAGGCGGTCACGTACCTGTTCCCCCTCCGCTACTATTTCGTCATCATCCGGGGACTCTTCCTGAAAGGGGTGAGCCTGGGGGAGCTGTGGAGGGAGGCGGGCGCCCTCCTGGCCATCGGGACCGTGGTCATCGTCGCGAGCGTGCTGCGCTTCCGCAAGAGACTGGAGTAGGTCAGCATGCCGCAGGAGGCAATCCGTGAGGAAATTCCCTTTTCCTTTTCTTTTTGCCATGGCAGCCTTCTTTGGGTATGGCCTATGGGCACAGTCTCCCGAGCCGCCGATACTCGATGATCCTCAGATTGACGCAAAAAGAGTGGCAATTCTGACGTACATCACCAACCTGTCAAAGGGTCCCTTTGTCGGCGCAATCAGCGGACAGAATGCCTTTCACGGCACTCAAATACTGGACACCGCATATGAACAGGGGTACAGGAAGCTCATCGAAGATCTGCACACGCAGACTGGAAAATGGGTGGGGATTCTGGGAGTTGACTATGAGTTCGCGCAGATATTCACCCCGGAAGAGCTTTCCCGGACAAATGCCGTTCTGATCGACTATGCCCACAAAGGCGGGCTTGTCACCATCAACCTCACTCCGCAGAACCCATGGCTCAATGACGAGTCAGACCTGGTTCATAATCCGGGGACCTGGAACGGTCCTTCCGGCACGCAGAGCCCCGCAGGGTTGAAGGCGGTGACGAGCCTCAGGGACCTGCTCGACCCGGCAAAGCCGGTCCACGCTGCCTGGATGAGAAAACTGGACAGAGTCGCGGCAGCTCTGCAGGAACTGAAGGCTGCGGGCGTCATCGTCCTGTGGCGGCCCATGCAGGAAATGAACGGAAGCTGGTTCTGGTGGGGAATGAAGTCCCACCCGAATGATCCTTCACCATATGTAGACGTGTACCGGCATATGCATGACTACTTTACCAAGACCAAACATTTGAACAACCTGATCTGGGTCTATTCCCCCAATGCATCCTTGGGAGCAAACAACGCATCAGACTGGAACAGGACTGTCGACTGGGCCTACCCAGGCAGCTCCTTTGTGGACATCATCGCCGGGACCGCCTACGACGACTCCCTTACTATCAGCGACTATCAGAAGTACGTCTCCATGGGGAAACCACTCGGGATCGCAGAGTACGGGCCCAAGACAGATGGACCGCTCGCCAAGAGCGGAACCCTCGACACCACGAAAATCATCGCCAGAATCAAGAAGGATTATCCTCGCATTGCATATTGGGTCAGTTGGCACAGCTATCCGCAGGAGTGCTGGTCCATCATTTCCAATTTGAACTATGTCCAGCTGATGAATGATCCTGCTGTCATTACCCGGGATGATTTTCCCTGGTGAAAACCGGTGTCGTGCCGCGCGTCTTTTCGCGGGGGCTCGTCGTCAGTATCTTTCCTCCATGATTCTGCGTATCGGGACCAGCGGCTACAGTTACAAGGAATGGAAAGGCGTCTTCTATCCTGAAAACATCAAGCCGGCGGACATGCTCTCTTTCTATGCCCAGAGGCTTGGAACGGTAGAGATTAACAACACTTTCTACCACATGCCGACGCCAAAGGTGCTCGAGGGATGGGCCTCCCAGGTGCCGGAGACTTTCCGGTTCGTCCTGAAGACCTCGCAGAAGATCACTCACTACAAGCGCCTCAAGGGCGTGGAAGACGAGGCCGAGTACGTGGTGCGGATGTCACGCATTCTGGGGGCACGGCTCGGCGCGCTCCTGGTCCAGATTCCGCCCAACCTGGCCCGGGATGATGATCGTCTGGCGGCATTCCTCCCCCTGGTATCCGGAGCTCGGGTGGCGTTCGAGGTCCGCCATCCTTCCTGGCTCGAGCCCGAGGTGTTCGCTCTCCTGGGAAAACACAAGGTCGCGCTGGTCGCCAGCCAGACGGATGAAGAACCCGAACCGCGGCTCGTCCGCACCGCGCCGTGGGGCTACCTGCGCCTTCGAAAAACATCCTACACGCCCGCGGAGCTTGGCGCGTGGTCGAAGAGGATAACCGAACAGGCCTGGGACGAAGCGTTCGTGTTTTTCAAGCACGAACAGATCGGCCCGGACCTGGCCCGGCAGCTGACTGCGGCAGCGCCTTCATGAATCAGGCGGCGGACTTCCGCCTCATGTACCTGATGGGAAAATACATGAAGTTCAGCAGGGTCCCCATGAGAACGGTAAACCCGAATACCCGGTAGGTGTTTCCCTTGTCCGTGAAACGATCGAATATGTCGTGCATCAGCTCCGCCGGATTTCCCAGAAGGTCCCAGCTGTTCCATCTCCAGAATCTGCCGATGTAGATGCCGAAAGCAGCCACGTAGATCATGCAGAGGGAGAGGAGCGAGATCGTCTTCGCGCGCGCGCGAAATCTCTCCTTCAGGAAGTACTCGATGTCCATGAGGCTGATGAAGCCATAGCAGAGACCCGCCCAGGCGAACGAGAGCACGATGATGAGGTCGAGCCACAGGGGGGCGCTCTCGATCTGCCGCAGGTGAATGAGATCGGTCAGAATGTAGAGGCAGTTGGGAAAGAACAGGAGCCACACTGCCATGATGACGAGAATGGCGACTCTGCTCGTCACGTTCCGGAGTATGGCCAGACTCGTCAGCAGCCAGGGGAGGAAAGCCAGAAAGAGATTCCAGTTCAGGAAAAGGTAGCCGTATGTGCCCGTGTAGAGGAACCTGAACGCAGAGAGCATGACGCAATAGGTGGAGACGGCGAACAGGAATACGGTCAATCTGAGCCGGCCCCTCTCTCTCAGTCTGTCGAGCATGTTCCTCTCCTTGCGCCTCGGCTAGGGGATTACGAGCCCCACGCCCCTGAGATCCGGCAGGAACGATTCGCCCTGCCCCGCCTGGGCGGCCAGGGTCCCGAACGGCAGGCCGTCAGGGGCCCGGGACAACGCCTCGATGGCCCGGGCGAGGCTCGCCGCGGCCGGCGCGGGAAGACTCACACCGTGAGCTTCGCCCCGACACGTCCAGGAAAGCCGGGCCGGAAGACCGGGCTTTTCGGGCGGCGCGACAAGGGGAAGCCCTGCGACCCAGAAAGCGTCCTGCGTCGGCCGCGGCTGCGGAGGGACCGCGCCGAGCTCTTTCTCCGCCCGCCCGATCATTGTTTCTACGTAGTCGACCGGAAGCGCGGAGCGCTGCCCCTTTGATCCGGCGGCCTTGAACCAGGAGGCGGCGGGGCGCGCGAGCTCCACGCCGTCCATCCACGCGTCGAGCGCCGCCTCGAGGGGAGCGGCGAACCGGTCGAAGAACTTTTCGCCCTCGAACGCGACATCGTTGTCGGCGAACCCGCCGGCGCGGTCCGTCGGCCGGAGGTCGGGGCGATGGCCTGCTTCCCATTCGGCGTACATCCGGGAATGCCGGCCGAGAATGAAACGGTGCCAGAAGGCTGAATCCACGAGCCCCGACGCGAAAAGCTGGCGCACGGCCTCGGCTGATTCCACTATGTCGCGCGACGTCTGGCCGGGATAGCCATAGATGAGATAGGCGTGCACGAGCAGCCCCGCCCGTTTCATCGCGATGAGCGTTCTGACAAGGCCGGGAAAGTCGAAGCCCTTGTCCGTTGTCTCGAGGCCCTTCTCCGTGGCGATCTCGATGCCCCCCGAGACTGCAACGAGCCCCGACGCGGCAAGCAGCTCGCACCGGTCGGCGGTCCATGACGCGTCGAACCGGACGTTTCCCCAGAAGGAGAAAGGCCGGTTTCCGGCCGCGCTGCGTCCCCGGTTGATCCGCGCGAACCGGAGGAGCCTGGCGACGGGAAGCGCCTCGTCGACGAAATGAATTCCGAAGATGCCGCTGCGGGACGACGCGGCATGGGCGGCAGCGGCAAGGCCCTCGAGATCCGCGGGCACGTACCGTGACACGTAGTCCAGCTCGGTGTCGCAGAACGTGCACCGCCGCCAGTAGCAGCCATGCGCGAGCCGGTACTTGAGCCAGGGCGTATCCGACCAGAGCCGGTGCATGGGATTCTCGGAATCCGCAACACGCAGATAGGACGCGAAATCGACGCCGCGATAGTCGGGGAACACGCCGATGAGCGCGCGCTGCTCGACTGCCTGGAATCGATCGGGCGCGGAGGCATGGTCCCCCCGGTTCTCGGGAAACCCCATCCGCCGCACGCGGCCTTCGTCATCGCGATACATCGTCCGGTAGAGCGATTCCTTCGGCGCGCCCGCCTCGACCTCGAGGATGGAGGCGAGGCTCCCGTATCCGGCGTCGAAAGAAAGGTAGTCGCAATAGTCGAAGAGACGCCCGTCCGTCAAGGAGCGCAGCTCCGTGGAGACGTAGCCGCCTCCGCACACGACACGGGTCCGACCGCCGAATGCGGCGTGCGCTTCCCGGGCCGCGACCAGCGCGCCCGCGAGGCAGCCGGGGAAAGGGATGGAGAGAAGGACGAGGTCGGGATGGCCCGTGCCGCCGGAAACGAAGGACCGCTGCAGGTAGGGGCGATAGAATGCCTGCATGAGATAGGCGTTCGGAAGCGCTTCTTCGACGGCGTGGAAGTCTTTCAGTGAGCGGCCGAGCCGTTCCCCGTACCTGACCGTGGCAAACTCCGGATCCAGCGTGAACGACACGAAATCACCCAGGTCCTCGAGGATGCGGGTCGCCAGGGCGCGCGCATCGTCGGGTCCGATGCGGCCTCCGGAAGCCGCCAGAAAGGCCTCGGTGCGCTGCCCGCGAGGAAACTCGGCAGCCTGGGAGAGCCGGTGCGCGAACCCGGGATCGCCGCCCGCGAGAAAGCCCACGATGCCGTCGATCCATTCGAGGTACAGGTCCCGGTAGGACATGTAGCGCGCGAGCTGCCGGGCGCTTTCCGCGTCCGGCGGCTCGCCGAGGATCCGGGATTGCCCGGCATCCTGGAAGATCCGGGCAAGACCCTCCCTGCTGAAGATCGCGCGGTAAAGCCCAATGGAGTGGTCGAAGGAAGATGCGTCGACTCCATTTCCTCTCAGGAACGCCTCCAGGAAATGCACGGCAGGATACGGCGCATTGAGCTGGACAAACGGCGGCTGTATGAGCATGACGCGCATCGCGTCGATCTTACATGGCCTCCCCGGGCCGGGCAAGGGAAGGCGCGGGGCGGTAGGTGACAAAGTCAGGATGGTGCATAATCGTGGAACTCATGGCGGAGAATCCGGTCAAGGTGCAGTCCCTCGTGCTTGCCGGCGGTGCAAGCAGGAGGATGGGCATAGACAAGGCTCTCATCAACTACCACGGGGAGCCGCAGGTGCGCCGCCTGGCAGCCATGATGGAGAGTGTGGCAGGCCCGGTGTATGTCTCCGTACGAAGCAATCAGCTCGCCGAACCAGGCTTCCAGGGCCTTCGCCTGCTCTGCGATCAGGTGGAAGACATCGGCCCTCTGGCCGGTCTGCTGGCTGCATTCATGCTCGGGAGGGGCTGCGCGTGGCTCGCGGCGGCCGTGGACCTGCCCTGGATCTCCGCCGCCACCCTGGAAAGGCTCCTCAGTGCACGTGACCCGGCCTGCTTCGCAACCGCATATAGAATTCCGCGGACCGAGCTGCCCGAGCCGGTGTGCGCGATCTACGAGCCGGCGATATTGCCCGTGCTGGAGCGCGCGCTGCGGAACAAACGCTACAGCCTCATGCTCTTGAAAGACGTTCCCCTCAAGCTTGTAGAACCTGCGGATGAGCGCGAGCTGCGGGGAGTCAATGAGCCAGGTGAGTTCCGAGCGGCCGATTCCTAGGCCAGAACGTCCACGGTCCGGGTGCCGTTCCCCTGCTGCTGTGCGGCAAGCTGGTCCCGGGCAGAGGCTTCGGCCCTGTACGCTTCGGAGGCGGCCCGCGTGTCGGCCGGAGTCGTCTCGCCACCGGCATAGGCGCGGGAAATCTGGGAAACCGAGTTCTGGAGGGTGGTTTCGGCATCCCTGGCAACGGGGGTCACGTTTTCCCGCGTGCCCACTGACGCCGGCGCGCGCGTGTCCTCCGCGCCGGCGAGATATGACGGCGAGGCGCTGCGGGACGCTTCTGCGGTCCTCCGCGCGTCGTTCTCCTGCGCAGCGGACTGCACCGCATCCGGGGTCGTCTCCGGCGGCCTGCTGGTCTGTATTGCCCGATTGATCACGGGCGAGATCGACGAAACTGCTTCGATCGCCATATGGATACCTCGTCTCGACTCGTTTTCAATGTACCACGAATCACGGCGCGATTCAAACCGCGCGCACGGGGCGCGCTTCGGGGCTTCAGCCGGTTGTGCGCATGCCCGCGGCCACCCCTTCGATGGTCAGACGAAGGAGCTCGCGGCACTCGGTCTGACGCGGGACGTCGCCTTCCTGCTCGGCCTCCCTGAGCCGGCGCAGCCACTCCACCTGCAGGAGGTTCAGCGGGTCGGTATTCGGGTTCCGCAGCATGATGGACCGCTTCAACCAGGGGATCTCTTCCAGCAGGTCGGCGTGGCCGTTTGTTTTCAGCACGGCATCCCGGCTGCGCCCGTACTCCGCCGCGATCAGTCCCCAGATCCGTTCCCTGATCTCGACATCCTCCACGAGCTGCGCGTACATGCGCCCGATTTCCATCTCCGACTTGGCGAGCGCGAGCACGGCGTTGTCGAGGGTCGCACGGAAGAACGGCCAGCCCTCGTACATCTCCTGGAGCGTGCTCCACCCGTCCGCGTGCGCGCGCGCAAAGCACTGGAACGCGGAGCCGATGCCGTACCAGGCCGGGATCATGCACCTGTTCTGGGTCCAGGCAAAAACCCAAGGGATAGCGCGCAGGTCGGCGAGGCTGCGGATCCCCCGGCGATGCGCCGGCCGCGAGGCGATGGGCAGCGACTCGATCTCCCTTATGGGAGTTGCCTGCTCGAAAAAGGAAAGGAACCCCGGCTGGTCGATGAGACCCCTGTACGCCGCCAGGGCCTCGGTGGCGAGCTCCTGCATTGCATCGCGCCACCGCGCGCGCGGCGGAGAGAGCGGCTTCAACGAGGCAGCCAGGGTGGCCCAGATGACCTGCTCGAGGTGCCGGGCAGCGATGGGGGGATCGTCATACCGGTCCGCAAGGACCTCGCCCTGTTCGGTCATGCGGAGCCCTGCCCCGAGGGATTCGGGCGGAAGCGCCAGGATGCTGCGGGCGGCAGGGCCCCCGCCCCTGCCCAGCGAGCCTCCTCTGCCGTGAAAAAAGATCAGCCGCACCCCGTGGTCCTGGGCAACCTGGGAAAGCACGCTCTGGGCCTTGTAGAGGGCCCAGCAGGCGGCCAGGTATCCCCCGTCCTTCGTGCTGTCCGAATAACCGATCATCACCGTCTGCACGTCCTTCCTGCGCGCGAGGTGCCGCCTGTACGCCGGATCCTGCAGCATTTCCCGTATGATCACCGGTGCATGCTCCAGGTCCTCGATGGTCTCGAAGAGCGGGATGATCTCCATGGCGGGTCCGGCATGCAGCCGCATCAGCCACAGGGCGGCGAGGATGTCGCTGACCGAGTGGGTCATGCTGATGATGTGTCCGCCCAGGGCTTCGTCCCCCAGGGTCGCTGCCGCGCGCCCCAGCGTGGAGAACACCTCCAGTGTTTCCCGCGCATCGTCGCTCAGCTCCGCCTCCGGCGGTGCCGTGTCGCGGGAGAGGGCACGGTGAAAAAGCTCCCGCTTGCTGCCTTCCGGAAGGGACGCGTAGTCCTCCGCGAGGCCGAGCGCCCGCATGAGCTCCGCGACAACGGCCCGGTTCCTGCCCGGACTCCTGGCGGATGTCCAGGCGCGCGAAATGCAGGCCGAACACTTCCGTCTGCCACAGCCAGCCCTGCAGGTCTCCCTCGAATATCGGTCCGCCCTGGTTCTGGCGCAGGCTGTCACGGATGAGAACGAGGTCCCCCGCCAGCTCTTCTCCCGAGCGGTATGCGCCGGCAGGGAGGCCGTCAAGGGATTCCGCCACGCGGGTGCGCTGGAGCCGCCACTCCACGATCTTCAGAAATCGGCGGTAGACCTCGTGCGGAGAAATGGGCTCCAGGAGGGGAACCACCTCGGGAGTATCGTGCATGCGCGCATCCAGCGCCCCGCGCAGCTCCCGGGAGACGCCGACCTCCCGCTCTGAGGGGGTAAGCTCGTCGAACAGGAGCCTGCATTGCTCGAGATGCGCGTCCACGGCCGCGGCCCGCATGCGCAGGAGCGTCTGGCCGGTCACCCGGGCGCTCACGTGCGGATTGCCGTCACGGTCCCCGCCGATCCAGGACCCGAAGCTCAGGAAGGGAGGGAGACGGAAGGCGGCGCCGGGAAAAGTCTTCCCGAGCGCACGCGCGAGCTCCCCGTAGATGACAGGTGTCACCTCCCAGAGCGTGGCGGCGAAAAATAATCCGACCTCGACTTCTTCGATGACGCTCGGCCGCCGCGGCCTGACGAGCTCGGTCTGCCAGAGGCCGGTCAACAGCGATCTCATGCGGGTGAGCAGCCGCTCCCGCTCACGGGGGAGAAGCTGCTCGTCGTCCAGACGAACCAGGCACTGGCGAAGAAGCCTGACCTTGACGCGCACCGACCGGCGCTTTGCCTCAGTGGGGTGCGCGGTGAAAACGAGGCCGATGGCGAGGAGATCCAGGAGCGCCTGGCTTTTCACGGGGTCCAGCCCGGCTCCGCGCATGAGGAGCACTGCCTCCTCCACGGACTCGGATCGGGGCTCGGGGTATCGCGCGCGTTCCCTCTCGCGGAGCACGCGGATCCGCTCCCTGTCCTCAGCGAGGTTCATGAGGTCGAAAAACAGCGTGAATGCGCGCACGACGGTGCGCGCCTCGGAGTCGCTCAGGGAGGCGATCCGCGCCCGCAGCGCGTGCTCGGCATCAGGCAGCCCTTCCCGGCGCGCGCGCGCGGCCAGGCGGATCTCTTCCTCCAGATCGTAGCGCGCATCCCCGGCCTGCTCGCGGATTATCTCTCCGAGCATCCGGCCCAGGAATTTGATCTCTGCTCCGAGCTTTTCCCTTCTTTCAGATATTTCCATCAGTTATTTCCATGCCGCCACGAATTTCAGATGGAATCCCGAGGATGTCAACCCGGATACGAATGCCATGGAGTACTATGGCCGCGAATGCCATGGAGTACCATGGCCGCGGTATTTTGCTTGACTTTATGGCAGTCCAACAGCAGAATTCCCTCAGGGATGGAACGCGTGGATCCGGACGACGAGGAGCTCATCAGACAGATCAGCCAGGCCCAGCCGGAGGCGGTCCGCGTGCTGTACCGACGCTATGGACGGATGGTCTACAGTGTCGCCCTGCGCGCGGTGGGAGATGCGTCCGCCGCGGAGGAGATCACGCAGGACGTGTTCCTCCGGATCTGGGAAAAAGCAAAAACCTATCAGGCGGACAAGGCCAAGGTCGTCACATGGATCGCGCGGATCGCGCGCAACCGCGCTATCGACGTGTATCGTCAGCGCAGGTCCCGGGACGAACGGGCCAGCGCGGGGTGGGAGGAGCTGAAGCAGGCGGCCGCTGCGCCGGCGCCGCACCCCGGTGAACGCATGGAGGCCGCGCGGCTGCAGGGGCGCGTGCGGGAGGCCGTTGCCTCCCTTCCCCCTGATCAGAGGGCCGCGCTTTCCCTCGCATTTTTCCAGGGCCTCACCCACAAGGAGATTGCGGAGGAGCTCGGAGAGCCGCTGGGGACAGTCAAGACCCGGATCCGGGCAGCTATGCAGAGGCTTCGTTCCATCCTTGATGGAGTCGGTGAGCTGTGACAATCTCATTTCGGCGATATTCCGTATACAATGGCGGGGGAGAATGGGCTGAAACGGAAACGGAAGCGGAAAAATGGCCAAGATGAAAGATAACCACGAAGAACTGGATCTTCTTCCCGCGTACGCCCTGGGCAGCCTCGACGCGGAGGATTCCGACCGGGTCAGGGAGCACGTTGCCGGCTGCCGGACGTGCCGGGAAGAGCTCGCCACCTACCATGAGGTCACCGGCCGGCTTGCACTCGCCGTCCCCGAGCAGGATCCGCCCGCCTGGCTCGAGTCGAGGATAATGGAGAAAGTCCTGTCCACCCGCCGCCGTCGGTCCTTCAACGAGATCCTCGGGATGAGGCGCCCGATGCTGGCAGCGGTTGCTGCCGCGCTCATCATCGCGCTCGGCGCGGGAAACATCTACCTTTTGACCCGGCCTTTCCAGCCCCCGACCCTTGTCCCCGGTCTCGTCACGGTTGTTCTCAGGGGAGCAGGGGACACGCGGGACGCGTACGGCACCATCATGCTCGACCGTGATGACAACAGGGGCGTGCTTGCCGTGCATGGTCTGGCACCACTGGACGCGTCGAGCGCGTATCAGCTCTGGATCATCAGACAGGATGAGCGCAGGAGCGGCGGCGTCTTCACCGTGACCCCCGACGGGTATGGGTCCCTGCAGCTCATGGTGCCAGCCGGGTTCACCGGGTACACCGGGTTCGGCGTTTCGATAGAGCCCGCGGGAGGAAGCGCGTCACCCACGGGCGCGCGCGTGATGAGCGGCAAGATATAGATCAACGGAACTGCGCGGGGTACCGTGCAAGGTACCGCGGCGCCATGATCAAGATGTGATCCCGCTTCTTCAGTCCTCAGAAACGCCGCCTCGAAAGGCGGCGTTTCTTTTTCGGCGCGCGGATTAGGCGGCCGCACGCCTGAACGAGCGCATGGCCCACCAGAACGCCAGCACGGCAAGGCCGCCCAGCATCAGGACCCCTGCCAGGATGGCAGGATCCGTGAAGTCCCCGCGGAACAGCGCGCGTGAGGCGGTCACCTCGTATGCGAAGGGGTTGACCGACGCGAGGGAGCGGATGATCTTCGGCGCAAGCGTCAGGGGAAGAGTGATGCCGGACAGGAGCAGCAGCGGGGTGGCCACGGTATTGATCGTGGAGGCCAGCGAGTCCTCCTGCTTCAGCAGGAGCGCCAGCGCATATGAACAGGATGCCATGATGGTTCCCGTGAGGACCATCATCGCGAATACGACGAGGAGACCGGGCAGGCTGACGCTCAGACCCATCGGCAGCGCCAGGAGGACGACAAGGACCGACTGGATGAGCAGGACCGAGATGTCCCGCAGAATGTACGCGAGCAGGATGGCGAGCCTGCTCGAGGGCGTGACGAGGATGCGCTCGACGAACCCGTTGCGGATATGGTCCACGAGACCGAAACCCGCGAAGGCGGTCGTGAAAAGCGACAGCATGACGAGAAGCCCGGGCGTGAAGACGGTGATGGCGCCGCCCTGCGGGAACCCGGGCACGCTGCCCAGGTTGGAAAGCAGCGGCGCAAAGAGCAGCAGGTAGAGAATGGGCTGGAAGAGCCCGATGAACAGCCAGACGGGGTTGCGCAGGCTCCCCCTGACGTTCCGCGCATAGAGGACCCGAAGATCGTTGAGGAATTTCATTTCGTGCTCCTTGTGGATGCGATGAGGGCACCTTCATCCTTGAGTGAGTGCCCGGTGGCTCGGAGAAAGACGTCGTCCAGCGACGGCCGCGACAGGGAGATGTCCGCGACCCCGATGCCCCGGCCTTCGAGAAGCCGGATGACAACCGGCAGCGCCTCTCCGCCGTGGGAGACGACGAGCCTCAGGTTTCCCCCCTCGGCCTTGATCTCCCGCACGAGCGGCAGGTCACGGAGCACTCCTATCGCGACCTCGGGAGCGTTCTCCACGTGATTGACCGTGAGGGAAAGGATATCCCCTTCGATGCCGTGCTTGAGCTGCGTGGGGCTTCCCTCCGAGACGATGCGCCCCTGATCGATGATGGCGATCCTGTCGCAGAGCGCGTCCGCCTCCTCCATGTAGTGCGTGGTGAGGAATACGGTAGTGCCCAGTTTCCTGAGCAGGCGTATCTGCGCCCAGAGCTGGGACCGGCTCACCGGATCGAGCCCGGTAGTCGGCTCGTCGAGGAAGAGGATCTTCGGGCTGTGCACCATGCCCACGGCGATATCTATCTTTCTTCTTTGTCCGCCGGAGTAGGTCCTGGCGAACCGGTCCACGAACGGGGACAGCTCGAGCGCATCGATCAGCTCTTCGCTTCGCGTGCGCGCTGCAGCGGCGGAAAGCCCGTAGAGACGCGCCTGAAGGACCATGTTCTCACGCCCCGAGGCAAGAGGATCGGTTCCTCCTGCCTGGCTCACGTATCCGACCTGCCGCCTGACCTGGCGAGGTGCGGCGCGCATGTCGAACCCTGCAATGGCCACGCTGCCGTCATCCGGCGACAGCAGGGTGGAAAGGATCCGCAGCGTCGTGCTCTTGCCTGCGCCGTTGGGCCCGAGGAACCCGAAGATCTCTCCGTCCTCGACCGACAGATCGATGCCGTTTACCGCGTGGACGAGCTCCGGCCGTCCCTTTCCCTTTCGGGTCCGGAAGCTCTTGCGTAAACCTTTGATAGTTATGACAGCCATAACTGTTCTCTCCTCTGCCATTTTCATGGCTATTGATTAATTTCAGTGATAAAATAGCAGGATGATTAATTCTTGTCAACAGAATAATGAATATTTTTAATAACTAATTAATTTATTTAATAAAGCCGCGCCTACTGGCTGGTAGACGCGGCCTTGCTGCCTGGAAATCAACGTCCTGCCAGAGCCTCCAGATCTTCAGCTCTTTCTATGGTTTTCCCTGAAAAATCGACGCCGCGGAGCCGGATGTCTTTTGCCTTTATGTCCTTGAAGGTTGTTTCACGAAACGTACAATCCACAAACTCCACGTTCTGGAGCTCGCAATCGACGAGGGAAAGCTTCTCCGCGCCCTTCTGGAAAAGACCGAACGCCTTGTGAAAAGGGTCCCGAAACACGGTATTGCTCACCGTGCAGTTCTGGATGTGCAGACCTTCGAAGGAAATACCCTCGAATCGCGAGTCCTTGAATCGGGAATTGCGGATCTCGCTGTTCTGCAGGCGCACGCCGCGAAACGCGGAATCCTCGATCTCAGTTCCGGCAAACAGGGCATCGGTAAGCGCACATCCATAGATCCGCACATTCTTGAATCGCCCCCCCTCCAGGGTGACCCGGGACGCCGCAACGCCGTTCAACCTGCAGTCCTTCATGAGGGACGCGCCCGAAAGGGAGAGGGTATTCATCGCTGAACCCGAGAAGCGCGTATCTTCGATGCTGCTTCCGTCTCTCAAGGAGAGCGACGTGAGACTTCCCCCGGCGATCTTCGTATCCTTCAAAGTGGACGTGCCGGTCAGGGACATGCGGGCGACCTTTGCGCCGGCAAGACTCATGCCCTTTACCTGCGAGCCTTCCATGCGGAGCTCGTGAACCGAAGCACCGGCAAACGAGGAGTCCTCCAGGCTGCTGTCGATGAGCTCCGCATCCTTGAATGTCGAGGCGGAAAACGAATTGTCCTTCACCCGTGAGCGGACATACCGCATGCCGGACATCTTGCTGAAGGCCACGCGGTTTCCCTGGAACTCGAATGAGTCCCCTTCGGGAGCCTCCACGCGTGAGGAGTCCTGGGCATTCCCGCCCCGTCTCCCCCCGCGGCGCGGGTCCCATTCATAGTGGTAGTGATAGGCATATTTTC
Source organism: uncultured Spirochaetota bacterium (assembly GCA_963734545.1). Taxonomy (GTDB): domain Bacteria; phylum Spirochaetota; class Spirochaetia; order SZUA-6; family Fen-1364; genus Fen-1364. The sequence continues at coordinate 585,072 of CAVTHO010000008.1, forward strand.
CGGTGCCCGGGTCCCAGTCGCCCCGGTCGGAGCTGACGCCGAGGCCGGAGGTGATGCCGCCCACCATGTCGTCCACCCACTCCATGTCGAAAAAGGAGCGGGAGCGGCGTCCACCGCGCCGGCCAGAGGGCGTATCGCCCCCAGGTTCCCCCTGGACCCCGGCAGCTTCACCGGCAGCTTCCGCGCCGCCCGGCTCGGCCCCTGGCTCTTCACCGGCAGCGACGGGATCACCTTCACTGTCCTCTGAAAGCGCCTTCAGGAGCTCATCCGCCTGTTCGGGGGTGATCGTTCCCTTCTCCTGCATCGAGCGGATCCTGTCAGCCGCTGATCTGTCCATCGCCCTTGCCTCCCTTCTTTTTCGCCTTGATGAGCCGCACCGCATCCTTGTAGCTGATTTGTCCGCTCTCCAGCCTGTCGAGGACGTCGTCCGCAGGTGCCTCCTCGGGGGGAACCTGGCTGCCCGACGATGTGCCGTGTTCCTGTGCCTGAGCCTGAAACCTGGGGCCGGAAAGGTTGAGCTTCTGCTTGATCGACGCAAGGTGCCCCTTGACCGTTGGATAGCTCACCCCGAGCGCAGCCTCCATGTCCCTGATGCGCCCCTCGCAGTAGATGAACACGCGTAGAAAGTGAAGCTCGTCGGGGGTCAGGGACCCGAATTCGTTCATCACGAAATCTCCCTCGACCTTCAACCCGCACGAGTCGCATACGAGAGTGCGTGGATACAGCTGCCCATTGCACGATGGACAACGCACGTTTGCATCGATACGATTTCTTGGCATATGATGAGTATAACTTAATTTAATTAATTGTCAATTGATTTTTTTAACAACAACTGGCTTATCAGCTTCAGGTCCTTTGCCATGGCGATCGGCGCGGCGAGAATCTTGGTAAGAATCGCCGCGCAGACCACAGAGCCCGCGGAGACCTGCATCAGTCCGTGGCTCTTACCTGCAGCGCAATCGTCCCCGCCTGGTCTTCGTCTCCGCAGGGGCACTCGTCGACGCTGTCAGCGGATGCCAGCGAAATCCACCCGTCGCCCGCGAGGCTCGAAACCCCGGTTTTGAAGCTCTGCCTGAAAAACTGCACCATCCGCGGCCAGCCCTTCTGAGTCGCTTTCAGATTCGCCCCGGCTTGCCCGTCCTGGGCGCGGAAAAACGCGTGTCCCGCGCCGTCGAAAATCTCGTATTCGTACCGCTTGCCCAGCTTCTTCATCTCCGCTTCGGCCGCCGGGATGGTCGCGTTGACCCGGGCGTCGTTTCCGCCGTACAGCCCGAGCACCGGCGCCTTGATCCGGCCAAGGGCCTGTGCGCCGGGGGCTGTTCCGTAACAGACCACCGCGGCCTTCAGGGCGGGCTGCTCCGTGGCATACAGGAAGCTGATACCGCCGCCCCAGCAGAATCCCACTACGCCATACTCACCCGTTGAGGCAGGCAGGCCGGCCCCGAAGGAGGCCACGGCGTTCAGGCGGCGGACGACCTCGCTGCTCTGCAGTTGCCCTACGAGCTGCCGCGCCGCGTCGACGTCTACCGAGGCGGTTCCCTTGCCGCCCGGGCCCTTCCCGCTCAGCAGATCAGGAGCAATGGCGATGAATCCCTCGGCGGCCAGCTGGTCCGCCACTGCCCGAGCCCAGTCGTTCAAGCCGAAGATCTCGTGGATCACGATGACAACGGGAGCCTTGTCGGGACGCTCGGGGTATACGACCCAGGTATCCACGCTGTCGCCCCCTCCCGCGTCGACGCGCGCCCACTCGCCGTGACGTGGTGAAGTGGCAAGCCTGTCCTTCACGCCCGCCTCTCCGGGCGGCAGCCCCATTGCCTGGGCAAATCCGAGTCCGGCCGCTCCAGTCAGAATCATGCAAGCAAGGATCGCCGCGAAGACGGCAGATCGTCGAGTCATATCAGCCTCCATACAGGCAGGAGCTCCGAGGCTCCCGTCCATATGAGCAAATTACTCAGGTTTGAAGTGCCCCGGCAACGCTACGTGGCATGCGGCTTTCCCTTCGATTCCATGAGCGAACGCAGGAAGAAAAACCCCACAACAAGGAACGTGGCGGCGGGAGAAACCCACTCGGGGATGTGCAGCCCGAACCCGTCGGTGATCATGATGGCGCCAAGGACCAGGATGGAGTACATGGCGCCATTCTTCAGATACCGGTAGCGCTTGATCCGCTCGATATTGCCGATCGTGATCTGCCGCACGATAACGGCACCGAGTCCGTTGCCGACGAGGATGAGAGGGACCGCAAGGGTGAAGGCGAACGCGCCGAGCACCCCGTCGATGGAGAAGGTGAGGTCCAGAATCTCGAGGTAGAACAGCTTGCTCAAATCCGACAGTCCGGATCCCATGAGGCGCTTTTCCTGCTCGGCGGCATTTGACTTGAACCCGGCCGTGATGAAGAAGACCGTTGACCCGATGACCGCGGCGAATGCGATGATCCGCTCGCCTTCCAGCGCGAACCAGACAAGAGCAGCGAGGAATACCGAGGCGACCGCGTAGAACCATACGCCGTGCTCGGAAAAGAACCGCTCCCCGGACAGCCCGAAGTTCTTCGGCTCCAGGAAAAGCCAGTGCAGAAAGAGGAGAACGAGGAAGACACCGCCCCCCATCAGGAGCATCGGAGCGGACTTCTCCACAGCCTCCAGGACCAGCGGGTCACTGGAAAAGGTGGCGGTGAGAGCGCCCAGGGGCCCGAGTCCGGGAACTGCCAGCCATACGATCAGCCAAGGCAGCACCCCGCGCGGGATGAAAACCGCGAACAGGATCCCCCAGGTGAGAAACCACCGGCGGGCCCTCTTCTGCATCCCGGAGAGGACTTCCGCGTTGATGATCGCGTTGTCGATGCTGGAGATGGTTTCGAAGAGCGCGAGACCCAGGATCGTGAGGACGAGTCCGACGATGCTCATGGGTCGGAATATAACATAAGGAACGGGCTCCCGGCGCGCCGGCAAACGGCGGGCCGGCAACCGACCGTCGGCTTGCCGTTCGTCGGTTGGGCCGAGCTATTCTCGCATTGCCTCCCGCAGAAACAATTCGTATACATTAACGATGATATATAGGAAGGAACCCACATGAAGAAACCGGGTGTGCTTCTTGTCCTGCTTCTTTCGACGGCCCTTCCCCTGGCTGCCCAGTCAAACCAGCTTCTCGATCAGCTCCTGGATCAGCCGGCCGCGAGCTTCGGCGAGGTGGTCTACATGACACTGTCCGCCGCGAAGCTCGTGCCGGAGACCGCCACCCCGGCGGAGGCGCTGGAGGCGCTCCAGCAGCAGAACTGGAAGGTCCGAATCCTCCCGGCAGATGCCCCGATCCCCCTCGGGGACTACGCATTCCTGCTCATGAAGGCTTTCAAGCTCTCGGGGGGCATCTTCTACAGCCTGTTCCCCGGGCCCCGCTACGCCGTCCGTGAGCTGGGCTACATCAGGGTCATCAGCACCGATGCCCGTCCCAATCGAAACCTCTCGGGTGAAGAGGCGGTGCACATCCTGGGCAACCTGATGGCGCGCAAGGAGGGCTCCTCATGAAAGCGTGGCGCACACTGGCGATCATCGCTGCACTCGCCCTGGCGGGCGCGGCGGACCTCAGCGGGATGGACTTCGATTTCGGCGGCTTCGTGGAAAACTCAAGCACTCCCTCGGTGGCCCTGGACGCCAAGAACCCCGTGTGGGCCATGGACCAGAAGGACAGGCTGGCCCTCTGGGCGGAGATGCATTTCAACCCGCAGCTTTCCCTCACCATCCAGGGCAGTTATGCCTTCTCCCTGGATCTGCCCTATCTGTTCGACGTTGATGCGCTGAGGCTGGACTGGAAGATACTTCCTTCCCTGCGTGCCAGCCTGGGCAGGTTCGTCTTCTCGGACTTCACGGGCCACGTTCTGAATCACAAGCTGGACGGGGTGCTGTTCGGCGTGGACTTCCCTTTCATGGTGCTGAGCGCGGGGGCGGGGTTCTCGGGACTCGTGCTCAAGCCCTCCTCCCTGATCCTCATGAGCCGCTCGGACACCGCCGACCAGTCTGACAACGGGGTCATCCTGGCTGCCCCCCGGCTGATCGAGAAGCTGGAGGTGCTCTTCCCCAACCTTCTGCCCCGCCAGGACCTGACGGTGTCGGTGGTCCTGCAGCAGGACTTCCGTCCCAGCGGCTCCCTCATCCAGGAGGGCGAGCAGCAGCAGTTCGTCGCGGGCGCATCGGGGGGGAGACTGACCAGCGAGTACTTCGGGCTGGGGGTCTCGGGGGCCATCGTCTCCGCCCTGTACTACGACGCATTCTTCTATTACAGCCTTGGCAGCACTCTCTCCTATGTGGCGGACCCCGCTTCGGGCACCGGCTCCTCCTACCAGTACGAAGCGATCCAGGCTTTCCTGGGCGGCATAGGGCTTCGCTACTACAACGAGGCGCTTTTGTCCTCCCGCGCGGAGCTGCGGGCCGTCATCTCCAGCGGAGATGCGGACAACAGCACATACCTGGAGGGCAACAGCGCGGGGGCATCGACGATCTTCATGCCCATTTCCCAGGAGACCCTCGGGCTGGCCTTTCAGCCCCAGCTGGGCAACCTGCTCATCCTCACCGCCAGCTATTCACTGAAGCCGGCGAGCCCGCTTCAGCTCATGGTGAAGGGGCAGTCCTTCCTCAGGCCGACCACGGGCGCCATATCGGCCCTGGGCATAGACCCGGCCTCCAATGCGCTGTACCTGGGGACCGAGATCGACGGCATCGTCAACTTCAGGCCTTTCTCCGACCTGGGCACCGCCCTTTCGCTGGGGTTCTTCCTGCCCAACAAGAGCGCGTTCACGGGCCAGGCCTCCCTGCCCGTTCTGGCCGGGCGGCTGGAGGTTTCTCTCAGCTTCTGAAAGTGGTGGGAGGTTTTTCCGGGTTTCTGAGATATGCTTAAGATGCAGGAGTACGAATATATGAAACGATTTATATTGACTGTCGCGATGGCGTTGGCGCTCGCGCCGGTTTTGTTTTCTCAAACCCAGGCAGTAGTCAAAGAGTTCAAGGGCAAGGTGGAGATCAAGGCAGGCGGAGGCGAGTGGCAGCCGGTGGCAGCGGGCATGAAGCTGGACACGGGGGCCTCGATCTCCACGGGCTTCAGCTCCACCGCGGTGCTTGACCTGGGCACCTCGACGCTGAAGGTGGCCCCGCTGACCCGCATGCAGCTTGTGGAGCTGATCGCCCGACAGGGCAGCGTCTCCACCACCCTTGCGCTGAAGGTGGGCAGGGTCAACGCGGAAGTGAAGACCGCCCCGGGGCTCAAGCAGGACTTCACGCTGAAAGGGCCGCAGGCCACCGCAGCGGTGCGCGGCACGGAGTTCGAGTTCGACGGGGTCAGCGTGAAGGTGATCAACGGCTTGGTGTTCTTCTCCAACAACCAGGGCCAGGGTCGGGGAGTGGGAGCCGGTGAGCAGAGCCAGACCAACGGCACCCAGATTCCCACTACCGGAGAGCAGGAGAACGAGACCAACACGAGCGTCCAGCCGCACACCGCCCCGGGAGGGACAACCCTTCCGCCGTCGGCCGTGCCTCCGGCGCCCGCCACCGTGACCATCAGATGGCAGTAGACTGAGATCCGGGAGAAGAACATGAAAGCACACATTCTGACAAGATCCACGGCGAGAATAGCCGTGATCATGATATTGAGCGCAGCAAGCCTTGTACTCGCCGGCTGCTTTTACATGCCGGGGGTGAGCGGCAGGCCGGCAAAGGCCGGTGTCAGCATAGGCAGATCGCTGCTGCCTGCGAGCGTGTCATCTGTCGCGGTCATCGTAGGCGGGCCCGGCATGGAGACCATCGCCGCCCAGTACCCCGTGGGCACCACTTCGGCGACGCTGACAGTGCCTTCAGGGGTCGCGCGCACCTTCACCGTGCTGGCCAACACCAAGTCGGTGACATTCCGAGACGATGTCACGGTAGACCTCGCTCCGGATGAGACAAAGGAGATTGTCCTTACCCCCACCCTGTCCGCCTCGCAGATCATCATCCCGGACCAATTGAGCGGCGTTGTTGCGCAGATATCCGATATGAACGGAACTGGATGGACCGCGCCTTCCATGCCCTCTGCGTACGACGTGGATTTCGACGATCAGGGTCGGATATATGTGGTGAACAGCATCAGCGCCATCGCTGTCATGAACGATATTTCGGACGCCGCTCCGATCTCGATCTTCGACCCCAGCCAGGCACAGATACTCTCGATCGCCGTGGACCGGCCGCGCGGCCTGCTGTATTGGATCAACTATAACGGTGTAATCTACAGAGTGCCGATTACCCCTACAATGTCGGACACCCCGGTGCCGATTGACGTATCCGGAGTATTACCGCAGATGTACTCCAATGGGATTGCCGTGGATTCGGATGGCTTTGTCTATGTGGCGGCAACCTCACCCACTTACGCGGTACTGAAGATCGACCCGAACAAGCCACAGGTCGTGGCCAGTTCCACCTACTCATTCGGCGACCCATGGGACGTCCTGGTGAAAGGGGACTTCATCTACGTCAGTGACTATACGGCCAGGCAGATCGTTCGTCTTACCAAGAACCTCGATTTCGTGGATTCTTTCTCCGGCCCGGCCTCGGACCCATTCCTGGGACCCGAGCGGTTTGTTGCGATCTTGAACAAGCCGATCACCCTCATCGACGAGCAAGATATCTATCAAGACCTGAAGGACCGGATCGTCTCCTTCGGCGACATGACAGGCGCAGGCTGGACGACCTACGGATCGACAGCACCCGCCTCGGGCTCGGGAGGGCCGGGTCTGTTCCTCTTCTTCCGCAACAACCTGGGCTGACGGGCGGGCGTGGCGGCCTGATGGCTGATGAGCAATACATTGCCGCGCATCTCGCCGTCTATCCCGGGAACCGGGGAACTGTGCTCGTCTCGAATCGAAGCGCACGTCGTGCCGACATGCTGGAGGAGCAGCTATACGGCATCCTGAGGCAGGCGGATCGATTCGACACAATCGCCGGCCATACAAAAAGGCTCTTCGCCGCGGGCTGGGAGGATGACGGATCCGGGTTCATCGCATCCGCGTTCCGGGACCTCATTGCCCGCGGGCTCATGGTTTCAAAAAGCACATTCCTGGACAGTGTCCTGGACAAAGCGGGTGGGAGTGAAGCACCTCCGTCCGTGAGGTCCGTCGCTCTCACCACCCGGGACAGGCTGCCGCAGCTGCAGCGATGCCTTCGCGGATTCATCCGGAACAACGAGACGCACGGACGTAACGTGGACTACCTGGTCATGGATGACACCCGAACCGAAGACCAGGGGGCAAAGATGGGCGCGGTCCTCGGCACCTTCGCCGCTGCAGGAGCGAAGCTCTTCTACGCCGGGAGGGAAGAAAAGGCGGCCTACTTGCGCGCGCTGGTCCAGGCAGGGGGACCGGACGGGCTGCCGGCAGATGTCGTGAAGTTCTGCCTGGCCGGGGATGACGGGGACTGGCCCACTTTCGGCGCGAATCGGAATGCCATCCTGCTGGCCGCTGCCGGAGAATTGTTTGTCATGTGTGATGATGACACGGCGTACGAGGCGGTTGCCTGCGGGGAGCCCGACACCACCCTTGCCCTCACATCGCTCAATGATCCGACCGTCCTTCGATTTTTCGGAGATCGCGCTGAATTGACCGCCGCAGTGCACACGGCGGATGTCGGCATCCTCTCCTGCCACGAGAAGCTGCTGGGACGATCCATCTCCGGCTGCATGTCGTGCATGGGGCCGGAGTGTACGCTCGATGTGGATCGAATTGGCGCTGAATCCGCGCACAGGCTCTCCCGGCGGCCCGGATTGGTGAGAGCCACCATGTCAGGCTATTGGGGCGATTCCGGTATGGGCTCACCGCACGCGGCCCTCGAGCTCCTGGGAGAATCCAGGAAAGCCGTCATGCGCGCGAAGGCGGAATATGTCCGTGCCACGACCAGCAGAGAAGTCTTCCGCAGCGCCCCTCGGTACACAATCAGCGATGGCTCGCTGTTCATGACCATGCACACCGGATACGACAATCGAGGGCTTCTTCCCCCCTTCCTTCCGCTCGGCAGGAATGAAGATGGGCTCTTCTCCCTGACATTGCATGCATGTATGGAGGGGGCGCTTGTCGGACATCTCCCGCTTGCCGTTCATCATGCACCGCCTGAATTGCGCCGCTTTCCGCAAGGGGCTTTTCTCAACCCCGCTCCAGGGATCTCCGATGTTATCGCGGCGGCGATGACATCCTTTGCTCCCTCCCCGGGAGCTCGAAGCGCATCAGACAGGCTGGTGGCCCTGGGAAGACATCTCGTGGACTTCAGCAGTCAGGAGACGAAGGATTTCGAGGACCAACTCATGAGTTCGTGGCTGTCCGCGACGAGTCACTACATCGGCTTCCTGGAGCACCTTCTGAATCTGCACAAAAGGCAGCCCGAATACTGGGCGAATGACGTGCAGTCTTTGATCGAGAATCTGAAGGATTTCGTCGTCCACGGATCCCCCGCTGTTCCTTCCGAGCTCCATGACAATCAGCCTGTCGAGCAGGCAAAAGAGTCATGCAAACGCCTCGTGCGCAAGTTCGGTGAGCTGCTTTATTGGTGGCCGGTCATCAACGGCGCCGCAAGACGGCTCAATGAGAGCGACACACGCCTCGCGCGGCGCGTCTAGCGCGTTCACGGGCCAGGCCTCCCTGCCTGTTCTGGCCGGGCGGTTGGAGCTTTCCCTGAGTTTCTGAGATATACTTGGAATTGCAGGAGTGACAGCCATGAAACGTTATCTATTGATTGTCGTGATGGCGCTGGCGCTCGCGCCGGTTCTGTTTTCTCAAACCCAGGCAGTGGTCAAAGAGTTCAAGGGCAAGGTGGAGATCAAGGCCAGTGGAGGAGAGTGGCAGCCGGTGGCAGCGGGCATGAAGCTGGACACGGGGGCCTCGATCTCCACGGGCTTCAGCTCCACCGCGCTGCTTGACCTGGGCACCTCGACGCTGAAGGTGGCCCCGCTGACCCGCATGCAGCTGGTGGAGCTGATTGCCCGACAGGGCAGCGTCTCCACCACCCTTGCGCTGAAGGTGGGCAAGGTGAACGCGGAAGTGAAGACCGCCCCGGGGCTCAAGCAGGACTTCACGCTGAAAGGGCCGCAGGCCACCGCGGCGGTGCGCGGCACGGAGTTCGAGTTCGACGGGGTCAGCGTGAAGGTGATCAACGGCCTGGTGTTCTTCTCCAACAACCAGGGCCAGGGTCGGGGGGTGGGAGCAGGGGAGCAGAGCTCGACCAGCGGCACGCAGATTCCCACCAGCGGAGAGCAGGAGAACGAGACCAATACGAGCGTCCAGCCGCACACCTCCGCGGGAGGGACGACCCTTCCGCCGTCGGCCGTGCCTCCGGCGCCCGCCAACGTGACCATCAGATGGCAGTAGATGAGATCCGGGAGAAGAACATGAAAGCACAAACGTTGAAATCATCCGGGGCGAAAATGGCCGCGGTTGTCATTTTATGCGCGGCGGGTCTTGCGCTCACGAACTGCTTTTACACGCCTGGAGTGTCTGGAGACAACGCCCGGACAGGCATAGCCCTGCCCAAGTACGTTGCCGCGAACACCGTCTCGCTGGCCCTGATCGTGGGCGGTCCGGGGATGGACCCCATATATACCAGCTACACGACCATCCCCCCCAGCATCAGCATCGAGGTTCCATCGGGCCTTGCGAGGACATTCACCGTGCTGCTGAACAGCCCTTCCGCCACCCTTCGGGGCGTGGCAACGGTAGACCTGCAGCCGGGAGAGTCCAAAGACATCACGGTCAACCCGACGGTGGCGGGCACGCAAATCATCGTCCCTGATAACTACAATTCCCGCCTGGTGCAGATCTCCGATATGAGCGGGACTGGATGGACCGACGCTGTCAATTACCTCGCCGTACGACGTCGATTTCGACGATCAGGGCCGAGTATATGTCGCGTACCCGAACTGTGCGGGTGGCCCTGGCGTCATACGGATCAACGATATCACAGATACGAGCTTGACTACGCTCACCGGCGTCACGGCAACGAATATCCGGTCGCTCGCCATGGACCTGACACGCGGCCTGCTGTATTACACGAACGGCAGCACTCTCTGGAGAATGCAGGTGACCCCGACGCAGGGCCCTGAAACGCCCGTAGATCCGTCAGGCTTATTGGGCAGCTTTTATACACAAGGGATCGCCGCGGATTCGGATGGTTTTATCTATATGGCGAGAACCTCCCCCTCAGTCGCCGTGCTGAAGATCGATCCCCGTGTGCCGGGAATTGTGAAGACCTACGTCGGCTCGCTCATCAACCCCTGGGACGTCCTGGTGAATGGCGACTACGTCTATGTGAGCGACTACACGGGCAAGCAGATCGTTCGCCTTACCAGGAACCTTGATTTCGTGGATTCGTTCTCCGGCCCGGCCTCGGATCCATTCCTGGGACCCGAGCGGTTCGTGGCGATCCTGAACAAACCGATTACCGTCATCGACGAGGGCGGTTCCGGAGGCCCTGACAGGCTTGTCTCATTCAACGACATGACCGGTGCGGGCTGGACGCCCTACGGATCCCATGGAGGGGGGCCAGGCCAGTTCGTGTTCTTCCTTTGCTGAAGAACGGGCACCACGGCTTGATGATGGATGAGCAGTATATCGCGGCACCTGTCGCCGCGTATCCTGCGGATAAAGGACATGTCCTCATCTCCAACCGGAACACAGGCCGTCCCGATGTATTGTCAGGGCAGTTGTTCGGCATCCTGAGACAGGCGGACCGATTCGACACCATTGCCGGCCATGTAAAAAGGCTTTTCGCTGCGGGCTGGGAGGATGACGGATCCGGATTCATCGAATCCGCGTTCCGTGAGCTGATTTCCCACGGGCTCCTGGTGCCGAAAAGCGCCTTCCTGAGGGGCCTCCTCGAAATGGGCGCCGGATGCGAGGCTCCTCCGACCGTCACCTCGGTGATCGTGACGACGCGCGACCGGATCCCTCAACTCCAGCGGTGTCTTGTTGGATTCATCGAAAACACCAGGAAGCACGGCCGCAGCGTGGACTACCTGGTCATCGACAATTCAAGAAACGAAAACCAGCGCGTGAAAATCACTGGCGTCCTCACTCCATTCGCCGCGGGGGGCGTGAAAATCCATTACGCGGGGAGAGAGGAGAAATCACGCTTCAAGATTGAGCTGGTTCAGGCAGGGTCAGCGGAAGGACTGCCGGATGATATCGTGGACTTCTGCCTGTTCGGTGACGAGGGTTTCGCGCAGACCTACGGAGCCAATCGGAATGCGCTCCTCCTGGACACCACGGGAGAATTGATCGTGATGACCGATGATGACACGCTGTGCCAGCCAGCCGTCCTTGGAGAATCGGCGCCCACCCTCGCGCTCAGCTCGATGAAGGACCCGGCGGTCACCCGCTTCCATGCCGACAGAAGGCAATTGGTGCGGTCGGTGCGAACCACCGACGTCGATATTCTCTCCTGGCATGAGAAAGTGCTGGGGCGCTCGATCGCCGGATGCATGTCGGCCCTCGGATCGGATTCCGCGCTCGACGTGGAATGCATCACACCCGAATCCGCGCATTTCTTCGGGAAAGCATTAAAAGTCGTGAGGGCCTCCGCGTCGGGACACTGGGGAGATGCGGGAATGGATTCACCCTACCTGCTTCTCGAGCTGTCGGGAAAATCGCGGGATCTTCTCATGCGCTCGAAGGAGCAGTACACGCAGGCCGGGGAGAGCAGGGAGATCTTTCGGAGCGTCCCGTGCTGCACAATCAGCGACAATTCGGTTTTCATGGCCATCAACGCCGGAATTGACAACCGTTCGCTCCTGCCCCCCTTCCTTCCGGTCGGCAGGAACGAAGACGGGATCTTTGCCATGACCCTGCGTATCTGCGCGCAGGACGCGCTCATCGGCCATATCCCCCTTGCCGTGCTTCACTCACCGCAGGAAGCGCGGCGCTATGAGCAAGGCGGCAGTCCAATTGCGGCCCCGAGGCTGGCGGAAATCCTGTCGGCGATCATGAGCACATTCAACCCATCTCCGGGGCACGAGACCGTTTCCCAGAGGCTCTCCGACCTTGGAAAGCTCCTGGTCGATGTCGGCTCCCTGAAGATCGAAGATTTCACAGAACACGTCGAAACGGTCTGGGCCGCGGCGGCGAGTCGTTATATCGGCCTTCTCGAATCCCTGCTCGATCTGCACCGTGGCAAGCCGGATTACTGGGCGGAGGATGTCCTGTCCTTCATTGAAAGGCTCACCGATTTCACCGTACACAAGTCCGCAGCAGCTCCCCGCGAGCTTCTGGAAACGCAAACCCCCGAGCAGGCAGTGGAAGTCTGCCGCCGCGTGGTGCGTAGATTCGGCGAGCTCCTGCAATGGTGGCCGGTGATCTACGGCGCTGCAAAGAAGCTCCGTGATGCCGACAAACGCCTCGTGCGGCGGGTTTGAGCCCTCTTGCGCATACCATGAGTTTGCACTAAAGATAGCATCATATAGAAGAAAGGAGCCTCCATGAAGAAACCGGGTGTGCTTCTTGTCCTGCTTCTTTCGACGGCCCTTCCCCTGGCTGCCCAGTCAAATCAGCTTCTCGATCAGCTCCTGGATCAGCCGGCCGCGAGCTTCGGCGAGGTGGTCTACATGACACTGTCCGCCGCGAAGCTCGTGCCGGAGACCGCCACCCCGGCGGAGGCGCTGGAGGCCCTCCAGCAGCAGAACTGGAAGGTCCGAATCCTCCCGGCAGAAGCCCCGATCCCCCTCGGGGACTACGCGTTCCTGCTCATGAAGGCTTTCAAGCTCTCCGGGGGCATCTTCTACAGCCTCTTCCCCGGGCCCCGCTACGCCGTCCGTGAGCTGGGCTACCTCAGGGTCATCACCACCGATGCCCGACCCAATCGAAACCTCTCGGGTGAAGAGGCGGTGCGCATCCTGGGCAACCTGATGGCGCGCAAGGAGGGCTCCTCATGAAAGCGTGGCGCACACTGGCGATCATCGCTGCACTCTCCCTGGCGGGCGCGGCGGACCTCAGCGGGATGGACTTCGATTTCGGCGGCTTCGTGGAAAACTCAAGCACTCCCTCGGTGGCCCTGGACGCCAAGAACCCCGTGTGGGCCATGGACCAGAAGGACAGGCTGGCCCTCTGGGCGGAGATGCATTTCAACCCGCAGCTTTCCCTCACCATCCAGGGCAGTTATGCCTTCTCCCTGGATCTGCCCTATCTGTTCGACGTTGATGCGCTGAGGCTGGACTGGAAGATACTTCCTTCCCTGCGTGCCAGCCTGGGCAGGTTCGTCTTCTCGGACTTCACGGGCCACGTTCTGAATCACAAGCTGGACGGGGTGCTGTTCGGCCTGGACTTCCCTTTCATGGTGCTGAGCGCGGGGGCGGGTTTTTCGGGACTCGTGCTCAAGCCCTCCTCCCTGATCCTCATGAGCCGCTCGGACACCGCCGACCAGTCTGACAACGGGGTCATCCTGGCTGCCCCCCGGCTGATCGAGAAGCTGGAGGTGCTCTTCCCCAACCTTCTTCCCCGCCAGGACCTGACGGTGTCGGTGGTCCTGCAGCAGGACTTCCGTCCCAGCGGCTCCCTCATCCAGGAGGGCGAGCAGCAGCAGTTCGTCGCGGGCGCATCGGGGGGGAGACTGACCAGCGAGTACTTCGGGCTGGGGGTCTCGGGGGCCATCGTCTCCGCCCTGTACTACGACGCATTCTTCTATTACAGCCTTGGCAGCACTCTCTCCTATGTGGCGGACCCCGCTTCGGGCACCGGCTCCTCCTACCAGTACGAGGCAATCCAGGCTTTCCTGGGCGGCATAGGGCTGCGCTACTACAACGAGGCGCTTTTGTCCTCCCGCGCGGAGCTGCGGGCCGTCATCTCCAGCGGAGATGCGGACAACAGCACATACCTGGAGGGCAACAGCGCGGGGGCATCGACGATCTTCATGCCCATTTCCCAGGAGACCCTCGGGCTGGCCTTTCAGCCCCAGCTGGGCAACCTGCTCATCCTCACCGCCAGCTACTCACTGAAGCCGGCGAGCCCGCTCCAGCTCATGGTGAAGGGGCAGTCCTTCCTCAGGCCGACCACGGGGGCCATTTCGGTTCTAGGAATAGATTCTGCTTCCAATGCGCTGTACCTGGGGACCGAGGTCGACGGGATCGTCAACTTCAGGCCTCTCTCCGATCTGGGCACCGCCCTTTCGCTGGGGTTCTTCCTGCCCAACAAGAGCGCGTTCACGGGCCAGGCCTCCCTGCCTGTCCTGGCCGGGCGGCTGGAGGTTTCCTTGAGTTTCTGAGCTATACTTGGAAGTGCAGGGAGTGACTGCCATGAAACGTTACCTATTGATTGTCGTGATGGCCTTGGCGCTCACGCCGGTTTTGTTTTCTCAGACCCAGGCAGTGGTCAAAGAGTTCAAGGGCAAGGTGGAGATCAAGGCAGGCGGAGGCGAGTGGCAGCCGGTGGCAGCGGGCATGAAGCTGGACACGGGGGCCTCGATCTCCACGGGCTTCAGCTCCACTGCGGTGCTTGACCTGGGCACCTCCACGCTGAAGGTGGCCCCGCTGACCCGCATGCAGCTTGTGGAGCTGATCGCCCGACAGGGCAGCGTCTCCACGACCCTTGCGCTGAAGGTGGGCAGGGTGAACGCGGAAGTGAAGACCGCCCCGGGGCTCAAGCAGGACTTCACGCTGAAGGGGCCGCAGGCCACCGCCGCGGTGCGCGGCACGGAGTTCGAGTTCGACGGGGTCAGCGTGAAGGTGATCAACGGCCTGGTGTTCTTCTCCAACAACCAGGGCCAGGGCCGTGGGGTGGGGGCAGGGGAGCAGAGCTCGACCAGCGGCACGCAGATTCCCACCAGCGGAGAGCAGGAAAACGAGACCAACACGAGCGTGCAGCCGCACACCACTACGGGAGGGACAGCCCTTCCGCCGTCGGCCGTGCCACCGGCCTCCGCCACCGTGACCATCACATGGCAGTAGATGGAGAGTAGGGAGCAGCCAGATGAAAACACAAATGTTCCGAGCATCTGTGGCGAGACTCGCCGCGGTTATCCTAGTGGGCGCGGCGAGCCTTGTGCTCTGCGAGCTGCTTTTACATGCCGGGAGTCAACGGCAAGTCTGCAAAGGCCGGCATCAGCGTGAACAGGTCGGCTGCTGCCCTCGAACCTGACGTCGATCGCGCTCATCGTGGGCGGGCCCGGCATGGAGACCATTGCCACCCAGTACTCCCTGGGCACCACCTCGGCGACGCTGACCGTTCCCTCAGGAGTCGCGCGCACCTTCACGGTGCTGGCGAACACCGCGTCGGTGACGTTCCGAGGACGATGTCACGGTTGACCTCGCGCCGGACGAGACAAAGGAAATTGACCTGACTCCCACGCTGTTTGCCACTCAGATCGTCGTCCCGGACTATCTCAATTATCCGGCTCGTGCAGATCTCCGACATGAAGGGGACCGGATGGACCGCGGTCGAGGATCCGACCTCGGGTCTAACCCACACGATGTTGATTTCGACGCTGAAGGTCGAATCTATGTGGCGAGACTAACTCCTCGAGGTATCCTGTGGATCGACGATATCACCAACGGGACTTTTAACCCTGCTCAGCGGTTTCGTGGGGACGGACATACAGTCGCGTCGCCATGGACCGGGAAACGGGCCTTCTCTATTACGTGGGCTAACTGTGAGTAGCCACGAGTCGTTGATGAGCTCCACAGAGAGACGTGATTTCGGGCCCGGACGAGCTGGTTGATCTGAGCAGCGAGGTCTGAATCAGTACCAGGGGATTGCCGTGGACTCGGATGGCTTTGTCTATGTTGTGAATAACCCACTACCCTGAAGTACTGAAGATCAATCCCAATCCGAACCCATCAAGTCCGTCGTGGGTAGCCAGCTACGCATCTCAACTACCCGTGTGACGTCCTGGTAAATGGCGACTACGTCTATGTCAGCGATCAGGCGGATGCGAAGATCGTTCGACTTACGAAAGACCTTCCGTTCCCGGTTGAGTTCTTCGGCCCTGGCTCGGATCCATTCCTGGGACCCGAACGGTTCGTCGCGATCCTGAACAAGCAGATCACCGTCATCGACGAGTGGAGTGCGAACGATGACAGGCTGGTCTCCTTCGGCGACATGATGGAGCGGGCTGGACGACCTATGGCACGCGTCCGGTTCGAACAGGGCCAGTTCCGGTTCATCTGGTACTATAATCCGCGTTCGGGAGCGATCTCTCATGGGCTCCTGGTGAAGGAGAGCGCCTTCCGGTCCCTCTCTCGTCGAAAAGACAAGCGAGCAGGGACCGCTGCCGCCCATCACTTCAGTGATCGTCACGACACGGGACCGGATCCCTGAACTCCAGCGGTGCCTTGCAAGCTATATCGAGAGAAACGAGACGTTCGATCGCCGGCCCGAATACATTGTCCTCGACGATTCGCGGCAGCCGGGGACAGGCAGAGAGAATGGCGGAGATCGCTCATCCCCCTCTCGGCGAAGGGAACGCGGATTTCCTACGCGGGCATGGAAGAAAAGGCGCGGTTCGCGGATGAGCTCATGCGCGCGGCAAAGGGCGAAGGGCTCCCGGGAGACGTCGTCTCCTTTGCCCTGTTCGGCGATGAAGCCTACACGCGCACCGTGGGAGCCAATCGGAACGCGCTCCTCCTGGCCGCGCCGGGGGAACTCTGCGTCATGATAGACGATGACACGGTGAGCCGGACGGCCGTCCTCGAGGAAACGGACGCACACCTCGCGCTCAGCGCTTTAAAGGACCCGACTGTCTCCCGTTTCTACGCAGACAGAAAGCAGCTGGAGGATTCGGTGCGCCCCGTCGACGTCGATATTCTCTCCTGCCACGAGAAGATGCTGGGACGCTCGATCGCCGGATGCGTATCGTGCCTTGGCCCCGATTCCGAGCTCGACGTGGATCGCCTTGCCCCGGAGTCTGTCCTCTTCTTCGGAAGCGGATCAAAGGTGGTGAAAGCCACCGCGACGGGATTCTGGGGAGATTCGGGAATGGACTTCGCCCCACCGGGTCCTGGAGCTGATGGGAGAATCCCGGGACCAGGTCATGCGGTCGAGGAAACTGTACGCCCGAGCCAGGGAAAGCCGGGAGATCTTTCGCGGCGTGCCCCGCTACATGATCGGCGACGGCGCCGTGTTCATGCCCATGAACGCCGGGGTCGACAACCGCTCGCTGCCGCCCTTCCTTCCGGTGGGCACTCGGACGGGATCTTCGCAATGACCCTGCGTGTCTGCGCGGAGGAGGCGCTGATCGGCCACGTCCCCTTCGCCGTCCTGCACGCGCCTCTGGAGACGCGCCACTATGCGCAGAACGCCGCGATTGCGGCTGGGGGCGCGGCAGCGCGCCCCGCTGCCGTCTACTTCGTCGTCAGGTTGAACACCCCGTCCCAGTTGGAGGCGGGCGGCTTTGCCTCGAACTCCTGGCATGACTTGATGTAGCGCTTGGCCGGGCCGTCCTCGGGCACGAGCCGCAGCACTTCCCCAAGCGTCGCTCGCGCCTCCGCCCAGTCCTTGGCCTCGAACTGTTCGAGCCCTCTGTGGAAAATCTCCACTGCCTCCTCGAGGGATTTCTCCGCCCGGCCTTTCTCCTCGATGAGCTCGAACAGGCGGACGGGCTGGTTGATGCCCACCACGCGGACACGATCCAGCTTCCGCACCAGGAAGTCCTGCCCGAGCGACTCCTGCGTGATCTCGCTGATGAGGATCCACGTGCCGTACTGCTTGTTGACTCCCTCCAGCCGGGCGGCGAGGTTCACCGCGCTGCCCATCATCGTGTAGTCCATTCTCTGCGGCGTCCCCATGTTGCCCACGGTCATCTCGCCGGTGTTGATCCCGATGCGGGTATGGAGGGCCGAGGGCGCCAGCTTCTCCGTCAGGAACCTTTCGTTCAAGGCGACCTCCGCCCTCTTCATCCGGATGGCCGCCATGCAGGCGCGCCGCGCATGGTCGGGAAGGTCGAGCGGCGCTCCGAAGAACGAGATGATCGCATCCCCTTCGTACTTGTCGATCGTTCCCCGCAGCTCGAGGATGATGTCGCTCATCTCGGTGAGGTAGAGGTTGATGAGGTGCACGAGGGCTGTCGGGTCGAGCACCTCGGAGATCGTGGAGAATCCCCTGACGTCGGTGAACATGGCCGTCATGAATTTCTTCTCGCCGCCGAGGTTGAGCTTCTCCGGGTTGGCCAGGAGGTCGTTGATGACCTCGGAGGACAGGTAGTGTCCCCACGCGTTCCGCACGAAGCTCTTCTCCCGCTCCGTGCGGAGGAACTTGACCGCCGTGAGCGCGATGAACGTGAGAAAGACCGCGCCCACCGGAGTGAGCGTGTTGATGTAGATGCCCGTGAGCAGGAAGAGCGCGAGAAAAAGCCCGAAGAGCACGACGACGACGGCAGCGCCTACCACCAGCGAGCGGAGCGCGTCCATATTGAGGATGACGAAGGTCACGCCAAAGGAGAGGAGAAGAGCGAGGATGATGCCGTACCACCAGGGCCGCTGGTTGAGGAACTGGCCCTGGAGGATCGTGTTCACCACCGATGCGTGCGTGCCGACGTTCACGTATTCGCCGACAAAGGGGTTGACGCCGATATCCGTGGTCGAGGTGGCGGTGACGCCGATGATGCAGAACGCGCCGGGAAGCTTCTTCGCAAGTACCTGGCGGGTCTCCATCAGGTCGTCGTAGATCCCGTGCGTGTTGGAGAAGACCTTCGGTACCTCCGCCTTCACCGCTTCCGCGTTGGCGCGCGCGTCCTTCGCAAGGCCGCGGTTCGCCAGCACCTTGTCCACGTCCGCGAGGATGCTCTTCTCCGCGTCCCCGCCGAGGAATTGTCCGACGCCCTCGAAGAACGCCGCGCGGGCCTTTACGTACGTGTCCATCTGGGCCAGGTCTCCGCCGCCGAGCATGTCCTTCTTGAGGCTCTCGCAGTAGGTGTACAGGTCCAGAAGCGCCGTCTCTCCCTTGTAGTAGGACAGGTACCCGGATTGGTCCATGAGCTTGAGGTTGTACAGCAGGTCTTCCTCGAGCTGCCGGTGATAGACCAGCTTGTAGAAGCTCAGGTGCCGGAAGCTCTTGTCATACGTGTGCGGCGACCAGTTGATCATGAAAAGGCCCGTCAGGAGTCAGGGGGATCGTGATGTCCTTCTTTCCCTTTCCCGGCACGCTCGGCCCCCTTCAGCACGATCGCGCCCTTCTTGAGAATCGACCTGCGGGATTGCCGAGCCAGTCCAGGAGGGGCCGGAAGGCGAGCTGCGCCGAAGTACTTCCCGTTGAACGACTTGATCAGGTCGATGCGTCGCCTCACCCCGTCAGGGTCGACGATCACGTTGGGAAATCCCGCGCCCGCGCGCCCCCAGAGCCACGGGCAGGAATGGCGGGATACAGCGACGCCGCCGTGCGCACGGAGCCTGACTTGCACGGTCACGTTGTTCAAAGCCAGGTTGTCCAGGGCGTACTGCGGCGAGCTCGGGAGCTCGCATTCGCGTCCGGCGTGTCGGGGGCAGCTACCGTGAGAAACGCCGTGCCGAAAAAACGGGCCGCCTGGCCGAGGTAGGCATCGTTGTCCCGCTCCACGCTCTTCACCGTCGTCCAGGAGCCTGCTGCTTGCCCTGATCGGTGAGGCCTTGGAGGTCGGAGACGTATCGGGGCGCGTCCTTGAGCGGTATGTTTCCCGCACGGATGGCCTCGAAAAGCTGCTCGATGCTGGTCTGGATCTGGGCGAATTCCTGGTTGAAGGCATCCGGGACGTTCTGGCGCAGGACGAAGGTGTCCAATCCGCGAGGGCTCTTGTTCACGTACTCGATATCGAACATCGCGTAGCCGGCGCCGAACTCGCGCATGAGGATGAGTCCGTTCGCCATCACGTCGCGGCTCCATGGCCAGACGCCGACCTTGGTTATTGCCAGGTCATCCACATCCAGCAGGAGGATGGACTGGTTTTCGACCACCGCCGGCTTCACGTGCAGGAACAGGTCGTACACCCTCTGCTCGATCCTGTCCATGGCGCCGACTGCCGCCAGGACCGTGAACACGGCCACCACAAACGCCGGCACGATGAAATCGAAGCGGTTCTTCGCGAACATGGCCACCTCCGCCGTTCACGCGCTCCTACGTGCAGCGCAGAACGATTTTTCCCGTATTCTTCCTGCTCTGAAGGTACATGTGCGCCGCCCCTGCATCGGCAAGGGGAAAGACCTTCCCGACCGTTGCGCGGTACACCCCGTTCTCGAATCCCTCCAGGGTCCAGTCAAGCGCCTTCATCAGGAGCTCCACGCCAGGGGCGGTGTCGAAGAGCTTCAGCATGTTGAGGCCGAATACACCTTTATTGCCCATGGCGAGGCCTATCGGGGTCAGGAGGGGTGTCTTGAGAAGGCGAAACACTGTCTTCACGATCGAGCGCGTGGGTCCCGATACCAGGGATGAGACCCCGTAGCTCACGACCCTTCCGCCGGGCGCAAGGCGCCCCATGGAGTCCCGGAGGTCGCGGCCCCCGCGCGCGTCGAGGATCACGTCGAAATCCCTCCCCTCCGGACCGTTCCGATCTCCGAGCTCCTCATAGGTCAGAGCCTGGGCAGCACCGAGTGAACGCACCAGGTCCTTCTTCTCTGATGAGCCCACCACGCCGATCACCTTCGCTCCGGCGTGCGCTGCCACCTGCACGATGGCGCTTCCGACCCCGCCGGCCGCGCCGGGGACCAGGACCCGGTCACCGTCCCTCACACGTCCCATTTCCATCAGGGCGATCCAGGCGGTCATGAAGCTCACCGGGATCGATGCCGCCTCCACGTCAGAGAGGCGCCGCGGCGTCCGGCGGCAGTTCTGGACAGGCAGCACGATCTCGTCCGTGTAGCCGCCGAACCTGCAGGCAGCCAGGACCCGCTCACCCGGCCTGAACAGGTGCACGTCCGCGCCGACCTCGGCGATCACGCCCGCCACCTCGAAGCCGGGCGCGAAGGGCAGCCGGGGCGCCTCCGGGTACAGACCCATGCGCATCTGGACGTCGGCAAAGTTGATGCCTGTCGCGCTCACCTGGAGGCGGACCTGGTCCGGTGCCAGGGGCGCGGACGGCCGTTGAACGGCTCGAAAAACCTCCGGGCCTCCGAATCGTACTATTTGCATTTCGGTCATAAGGGCGCAAATATATCACTGGTGACGGCGGACAGTCCAACAGGTGTTGGGGGGGGGTGCGATTTCCTGGCTCGCAGCAGCCGCCTGCCTGCCGCCCCATCGCCGCAATTGTCCTCCCCCTCAATATCCTCTATCTTCTCACGCATGCGTAATCCCCCCGCCGGGCGGAGGCTCGACGGCGAGCTCCTGCAGGGAGTAGAGCCTGTCACCCGCCTGCCCTTTGGCGCGAGCAGGTACTATGCGGCGCTCGCGAAAACCGATGACCCGGACGCCGACCCTATTGCGGCACAGTTCGTCCCGAGGCCGGAGGAGCTCGTCTCCCTCCCCTACGAATCCAGCGATCCTATCGGTGACAGGCGGTTCCTCGTCACCCCCCGCCTCGTCCATCACTACCGCGACCGGGCGCTTCTCCTTGTGAACGACCGCTGCGCCACGTACTGCCGGCACTGCTTCCGCCGCCACTTCACGGGCCACGGCGGCGGACGGCTTACGGACGACCAGCTCGAGGAGGCGTGCGCCTACCTCGCCCGCACGCCGTCCATCAGGGAGCTGCTTCTTTCCGGCGGAGATCCTCTCATGCTCGCCGACCAGGAGCTGCAGAGCGTGATTGCCCGGCTCAAGCAGGTCGATCCAGCCTACATCATCCGGATCTGCACCCGGATGCCTGTGGTGCTTCCGTCCCGCATGACCGATTCGCTCGCCTCGATGCTCGCCAGCTTCGACTCCGTGTGGATGGTCATCCACACGAATCATCCGCGCGAGCTCACGAGCGAATTCCGTGACGGAGTGAGGCGCGTCATGAGGGCCGGGATCCCCGTTCTGAACCAGGCCGTTCTCCTGCGGGGAATCAACGATGATGCCGACACGCTGGAAGCGCTTTTCCGCGGCCTCCTCCGTGCCGGCGTCAAGCCGTACTACCTTTTCCAGGGAGACCTTGCCGCGGGGACTGCGCATTTCCGGGTTCCCATCGAACGGGGCATCGAGCTGATGCGGGAGCTTCGCGGCCGGCTGTCGGGCATGGCGCTGCCGACCTATGCGGTCGACCTTCCGGGCGGGGGCGGGAAAGTGCCGGTGGAGTCCGCGCTCGCGCGCACGGAAGCGGATGCATACGTGTTCGTTGGTCCTGATGGCGGAGAGTACAGGTACCCGCGGGAGCTTTGACGAATCACTCAGCTTCGCAGGTATTGATCGATGGCCTTCGCCGCTTCCCTGCCGTGGAAGATGGCGCGCACGATCAGGGAGGCGCCCGTGTTGGCATCTCCCGCGGCGAACACGCCCTTTGCGGAGGTGGAGTAGTCGGGGTTGCAGCGGATATTCCCGCGCGGGTCGTATTCGACGCCCAGCTCCTCGACGATCTTGCCGTGCTTCACGTGGACAAATCCCATGGCCAGGAGCACGAGATCCACCTTCATGGAGAACGCGGACCCGGGCACCTCCTCCATCTTCATGGCGCCGCCGCGATTTGGCGCCGCCGGCTTCTTCCACTCCACGCGCGCAAAGTGCCCCTCGGTCACGCAGTGGTCGGGGCCGGTGAACTTGTGCGTGGTAATGGACCAGTCACGCTCGCAGCCCTCCTCGTGGGAGCTGGAGGTGCGGAGGATGTTCGGCCAGGCCGGCCAGCTCGGGTTCGAGGGTTCCTTCCAGACCGGAGGCTTCGGCAGGATCTCGAACTGGTAGACCTTCCTGGCGCCCTGGCGGTTGGCCGTGCCCACGCAGTCCGAGCCCGTGTCCCCGCCGCCGATCACCACGACCACCTTGTCACGCGCGTTGATGAGCTCCTCTTCGCCGGCCTCGCCGGCGACGAACCGGTTGGAACGGGTCAGATAGTCCATGGCGAAGTGGATGCCGGCGAGCTCGCGCCCCGGGACGGGAAGGTCGCGCGGCTCGCCCGCGCCCATGGTCAGGAGGATCACGTCGAAGGTGCCGCGCAGGTAGCGCGCCGAGATGTCCTCCCCGATGACCACTCCTGTCTCGAAGCGCACCCCCTCGGCTTCCATCTGCGCGATGCGCCGGTCGATGATGTGCTTCTCCATCTTGAAGTCGGGGATGCCGTAGCGAAGCAGGCCCCCCATCTTCGGGCGAGCCCTCGAACACGGTGACCTCGTGACCCGCCCGGCGGAGCTGCTGCGCGGCGGCAAGCCCGGCAGGCCCGCTGCCCACGACCGCCACCCTGCGCCCCGTGAGGGTGGACGGCGGCCGCGGCACGACCCAGCCCTCGGCAAACCCGCGCTCGATGATGGCCAGCTCGATCTGCTTGATCGTGACGGGGCTCGTGTTGATGGACGAGCGTGCAGGAGGCCTCGCACGGCGCCGGGCAGAGCCGGCCCGTCACCTCGGGCAGGTTGTTCGTCATCTCCAGGCGCACCAGGGCTTCGCGCCAGTCGCCCCGGTAGACCAGGTCGTTCCACTCGGGGATCAGGTTGTACACCGGGCAGCCGGTGGCGTGGCAGAACGGGATGCCGCAGTCCATGCAGCGCGCGCCCTGCGTGGCGAGCTCCTCGTCTGCGAGCGGGAATGGCGAACTCTTTCCAGGTCTTCACGCGCTGGTCGACGGGGAGGTAGGGATAGGACTTGCGCTCGTGATCGAGGAAGCCGGACGGATGCCCCATCAGCGATAGACCTCTTCGGTCATGCCGACGACCTCGGTCTCCCGGGACTCCTCCTTGGCAATCCTCTCCAGGGCCTTGCGGTAGTCGATGGGCATCACCTTCACGAACCGGGGCAGCATCTCGTCCCAGTCGCGGAGGATCCGGGTGGCGTGCTCGCTGCGCGTGTACATCACGTGGCGCTCCACCAGCTCCGCAGGCGTCTCCGGTCCTTCGCCGTCCGTGACCGGCTCGACGTCCACCATCTCGAGGTTGCACATGGTGTCGAAGAGCTGGTCCTCGTCGAGCACGTAGGCGATCCCGCCGCTCATGCCGGCGGCGAAGTTCACGCCCGTCCGCCCCAGCACGACGACCAGGCCGCCCGTCATGTACTCGCAGCCGTGGTCTCCCAGTCCTTCCACCACGGCGATGGCGCCGCTGTTGCGGACGGCGAAGCGCTCGCCGGCCATCCCGTTGATGTACACCTCGCCGCCGGTGGCGCCGAAGAGGTTCACGTTGCCCGGTGATGATGTTGTCCCGCGCCCGGAAGGTGGCGGCGCGGGGCGGGTACACGATGATCTTCCCGCCCGAGAGCCCCTTGGCGAAGTAGTCGTTGGCGTCCCCCTCCAGCTCGAAGGTGATGCCCGGCGCGAGGAACCCGCCGAAGCTCTGGCCCGGCGGAGCCGGTGAAGGCGACGTTGATGGTATCCGCCGGCAGTCCCTTGGCGCCGTAGCGCTTCGAGACCTCCGCGGAGAGGGTGGCGCCCACGGTCCGGTTGCAGTTCCTGATCGACATGAACAGGCGCACCTTCTCTCCCGCCTCCAGCGCGGGCTTGGCGCGCTGGATGAGCTCCTTGTCCAGGGAAAGGGAGAAGTCGTGCCGCGGACCCGTCGTGCAGCGCAGCGAGGTGCCCTCCGGCACGTCGGGCTTGTGCGAGGAGGCGGGAGAAGTCCAGCCCGCGCGGTCTTCCAGTGATCGAGCGCCGCGTGCGTTTCCAGCACCTCCACGTGCCCGATCATCTCGTCCATCGTGCGGAACCCGAGCGAGGCCATGATCTCCCGCACGTCCTGGGCCACGAAGCGCATGAAGTTCACCACGTGCTCGGGCTTGCCCGTGAAGCGCGCGCGCAGCCGCGGGTCCTGTGTGGCCACCCCCACGGGGCAGGTGTTGAGGTGGCACTTGCGCATCATGATGCAGCCGATGGCCACCAGGGAGATCGTGCCGAACCCGTACTCCTCCGCGCCCAGCAGCGCGGCGATCACGATGTCGCGGCCCGTGCGCATCTGGCCGTCCGCCTGCACGCGGATCCTGTCCCGCAGCCGGTTCATGACGAGCGTCTGCTGCGTGTCGGCCACGCCGATCTCCCACGGGAATGCCGGCGTGCTTGATGGAGGAGATCGGGGAGTTGCCCGTGCCGCCGTCGTGGCCGGCAATCAGCACCATGTCCGCCTTGCCCTTGGCAACGCCCGCGGCAATGGTGCCCACCCCCACCTCGGCCACCAGCTTCACGGAGACCCGGGCCTCCGGGTTCGCGCTCTTGAGGTCGAAGATGAGCTGGGCGAGGTCCTCGATGGAATAGATGTCGTGGTGCGGGGGCGGGGAGATGAGGGTGACCCCGGGCGTGGAGTGCCGCACCTTCGCGATCTCCCCGTCCACCTTCAGCCCGGCAAGCTGCCCGCCCTCCCCGGGCTTGGCGCCCTGGGCGATCTTGATCTGCAGCTCCCGCGAGTTCACCAGGTAGTGCGAGGTCACGCCGAAACGGGCGGAGGCCACCTGCTTGATGGCGCTGCGCATCGAGTCGCCGTTGGGCAGCGGCTCGTAGCGCGCCTCGTCCTCGCCGCCTTCCCCCGAGTTGCTCGCGGCCCCCAGGCGGTTCATGGCGATGGCAAGGGTCTGGTGCGCCTCCTTGCTGATGGAGCCGAACGACATGGCGGAGGTGACGAAACGCTTCACGATGGATCTCGACCGGCTCCACCTCGTCTAGCGGCACCGGCGTCGCGCTTTGCGAAGCCGAACAGCCCGCGCAGCGTGCAGAGGCTGCGGCTCTCGTCATTGATCGAGGCGGCGTACTGCCGGTACAGCTCCGTCGTCGTTCTCCCGCACGGCGCGCTGCAGGAGCGCGATGGCCTGCGGGGAGAGCCGGTGGCCCTCCGAGAAGCTGCGGAAGTGGATGGCGCCGCCCGAATCCAGCGCCTGGCGCTCCACGGGTGTGCGCGAGTAGGCGGCCGTGTGCCGGGACAGGACCTCGCGCGCAATGGCGTCTATGCCGATGCCGCCGATGCGGGACGGCGTGCCGGGGAAGTATTTCTGCACGAAATCGTCGGCCAGCCCCACCGCCTCGAAGATCTGCGCGCTCTTGTAGCTGCGGATCGTGGAGACGCCCATCTTGGACATGACCTTCAGGAGGCCCTTCTTGATGGAGGTGATGTACTGCTCGATGGCCGTCTCCACGGTGAGCGAGGCGGGAAGCCTCCCCCGCTCCTTCAGGTCCGCGATGGTCTCGATGGCCAGGTACGGGTTGATGGCGCTCGCGCCGAAGCCCATGAGCGTGGCGAAGTGCATGACCTCGCGCGCCTCGGCGGTCTCGAGACGAGGGCGGTGAGGTGGCGCTTCTTCACGCGCGTGAGGTGGTGGTGCAGCGCCGAGGTGGTGAGGAGGGCGGGGATCGGGGCCCGCTTCGTGCTCACGTCCCGGTCGCTGAGGATCAGCATGGTGTAGCCCGCATCCACGCGGGCCTCGGCCTCGGCGCACAGCGCGATCGAGGGCCTTCTCCAGTCCCTTCTCGCCGTCCGCCGCGGCAAAGGTCATGGGGATCACGCACGAGCGGTAGCCCGCCCACGTCGAGCGTGCGCAGCTTGGCCATGTCGTCGTTGGACAGGATGGGATGCGGCAGCTTCACCTGCCGGACGTGCTCGGGGGTCTCGTCGAGGAGGTTCTTCTCGCGGCCCACGTAGCTCATGAGCGACATCACGAGGTTTTCCCGGTACGGGATCGATGGGCGGGTTGGTCACCTGGGCGAAGAGCTGCTTGAAGTAGTTGTACAGGATCTGCGGCCGGTCGGAGAGCACGGCGAGGCTCTGCGTCGTTGCCCATCGAGCTGATGGGCTCCTGCGAGTTCTCCACCATGGGCGTGATGACCATGTCGATGTCTTCCACCGTGTAGCCGAACACCCACTGCTTCTCCAGCAGCGGTCTCCCGATCCGTGCGCACGGGGCCGGAAACCTGGAACAGGCCCTTGAGCTCGATGCGGTTGGCCTCCACCCAGCGCCGGTACGGCTTGCGCCGCGACACCGCTGCCTTCACCTCGTTGTCGTAGACGATCCTCTTCTGGGCCGTGTCCACCAGGAACATCTTGCCCGGCGCGAGCCTGCCCTTCTGCAGCACGTCCTCCGGCGGGATGTCCAGGACGCCCGACCTCGGATGCCAGGACCACCAGGCCGCTGCGGGTGACCACCCAGCGCGCCGGGCGCAGGCCGTTCCTGTCCAGGATGGAGCCGACCTTGATGCCGTCGCTGAAGGAGATGGCCGCGGGGCCGTCCCACGGCTCCATGATGGCCGCGTGGTACTCGTAGAAGGCGCGCTTGTCCTCGCTCATGTGGTAGCGCGCGCCGAAGGCCTCCGGCACCATCATCATCAGGGCGTGCTCGAGGGACCTGCCGCCGGTGACGAGCAGCTCCAGCACGTTGTCGAAGATTCCCGAGTCGCTCTGCCCCGGCTGGATCACGGGACGAAGCTTGTCGATGTCGTCGCCGAAAAGCGGGCGATGACATGGTCATCTCCCGGGCGTTCATCTTGTTGATGTTCCCGCGCAGGGTGTTGATCTCCCCGTTGTGGGCGATGTAGCGGAACGGCTGCGCGAGCGGCCAGGAGGGGAAGGTGTTGGTGCTGTAGCGCTGGTGGATCACGGCCAGCGCGCTCTCGAACTCCGGGTCCCCCAGGTCGGGGTAGAAGCGCTCGAACTGCGGCGCGACGAACAGCCCCTTGTACACGATGGTGCGGCAGGAGAGCGAGTTGACGTAGAGCTCCTCCAGGGGGAAGCCCTCCGCGGCGGCGGCGGACTCGATGACCTTGCGCGTGACGTAGAGCCTGCGCTCCAGCGCGTCCCCGGCCAGGCTTCCGAACGAGACGAAGGCCTGGGAGATGTGCGGCATGGTGCTCGCGGCCAGCTCGCCCAGGAGCTCGGGGTTGACCGGCACCTCGCGCCAGCCGAGCAGGGTGCCGCCCTCCGCGGCCACGACACGCTCCACGAGCGCGCGCGCGGCGCTCGCGCTTCTTCTCGTGCGTCGGCAGGAAGAGCATGGCCACCCCGTAGGCTCCGCCGCGGGAAGGGTGAAGCCGAGACGCGCCGCCTCCCGGGCGAAGAACCGGTGCGGCATCTGCGTCAGCATGCCCGCGCCATCGCCGGTCCGCGAATCGCCGCCCACCGCGCCGCGGTGCACGAGGTTCTTCAGTATCGTGATTCCGCTGGGAGACGATCTGGTGGGTGCGCCGGCCGTCCACGTTCACGACGAACCCCACCCCGCAGCTCGAGTGCTCGAAGAACGGGTCGTACAGCCCTTCCCGCTGCATTCGGATTCGTGGGTCGTCAGGACTGGCGCTTGCGCTGCGGTCTGTGTCCATCGCCGTTCGGCAGTTATCGCACAATGCTGTCAAGTGCGTCAATGCTCCTGGGCGGCAGGGGCGCCGGAGAACGGTTCTCGCGTTTGGTCGGCACGGGGAGCCTGGTCCTCCCGCGTGCGCCACGGCGCACTCGAATCGTCTCCTGACCGGAATCCGTGAAAACCGGGTGCCGGATGCATATAATTGAGAGCAGTGGAGGGGGAAAGGAGCATAGAGATGTCGTTCAGGCTCAAGGATGCGGTTTTCAAGGTCCGCTGCAGGGAACCGGGGTGCCCGTTCAATAACGACTTCACGGTAACGGAAAACATCATGGGCGCCACCGAGGCGGACGTCGACTCGGAGGCGCTGAAGATCGCCCGGAATATGGGATTCATCAAGCACGACGCGCTGTACGGCAGGAAGCACCAGCTCGTGAACCCGGAAGTGTACAAGGTCGATTCCCGCTACGAACGGATCGGAACGACGCCGTACACGCCGCAGGCGGCACCCCCCGCGTTCGGGCAGCAGGCGGCCGCGGGGCCGTCGGTGCCGACAAGGACCTACCGTCGGGGCGATGTCATCATCCGGCGAGGGGAGAGCGCCGCAACGGTCTGCGAGGTGATCCGCGGGGTCGCCTTGAACGAGAAACTGCCGGATCTGGCGTACAAGGCAGGATCGACATTTGGTGCTGCCTCCATTTTCAAGCAGAAGAAGCGGATGGTTGACATCGTTGCCGGAGAAGACGGCACGACAATAGCCTTCTATAATCTCAGGGAGCTTTCGAAAACAAACCCGGCAAAGGCCCGTGCGCTCTACGACGAGTCCATGGAAGACATCTTCCACATTCTGAGCTATCTGGAGGAGTACTCCGATTCCCTGGAAAAGCAGGTGAGCAGGCTGCAGGCGGCCAAGAAAGGGCCTGCGGCCAGGAAGGCATCTGCGGCGAAAAAGAAGCCTGCCAAGCCTGCGCGCAAGGCAGCCTCCAAGGCAAAAAAGGCGAAGACCGGAAAAAAGAAAGCGAAGCGCTGAGCCACCGTCCGGAAGCGCTGATCGCTGCATCCCCGCGTCTCATTTTCGGGGCCGCACACCTGATATCGGCTCGGCATCGAGCGGATTCTCCGGCCAGTAGTGCTTCGGATACCGGCCCCGCATCTCCTTGCGGACCTCGGCATAGGTCGTGCGCCAGAAGCTCGCCAGATCGCTGGTTATCTGAAGGGGCCGTCGGGCGGGGGACAGGAGCCTGAAGGCGAGCGGAACACCGCACACGCGGGGGCTTGCGGCCAGACCGAAAACTTCCTGAATGCGCGCCTCCACCGCGGGCTCGGTTCCCTCATAGTCGATGGGGCGCCGCCCGCCGGTGGGAAGCGTAAGAGTCTCCGGCACCTCCGCTTCGAAAGCTCCCCGATCCGCCCCGAGCAGCGCCTGCAGGGCATCAGACAGCGGCCCCGCCGTGATCACCTGCCCTCCCGTGAGCCTCAGAAACGGCTCCAGCCATTCACCGGACCGGGTGGCAAGCCCCGAATCCGACAGGTCACCGAGGCCGCGCTCGGGCCGTTTCCGCGCGTAAAAACGCATGCGCGCCAGGAGGCCGCGGGTGCGCGCGTTCCACGGCAGGATGCCGATTCCCTGCCGCTGGAGGTGCGCGCCGAATGAGGCGGCAATCTCCGCCGCAGCCGGACGGGCCGGCCGCTCGCTCAGGGAAAGCCTTCCCGCGCGTCTGACATGGATTCCCTTTGGCACGAGTCCCTCCCAGCGGATCTCGAGGGATTCTTCCGCGGCGAGCGCGAGGATCCTGTCCGCCTCCTCCTGGTCCATTGGCGCGGCGAGCCTGATGATCCCCGAGGTCTCGCCCGCATCGGCATCCGGCGCCGTGATCCAGTGCGCCGCTGCGCGGCTGGCCACGGCGAGCGGATTACGCGCCGCGGTACTCCGCGGGTTCTGCCCCGAGGGGCCGCGGCCTGATCCGGGAAACCGCGCGACCCGTCCCGTGACCAGCCGGTAGGACCCGTCCGGCTCCCTCCGAGCGATCCGGTCCGGGAACGCATAGCCCAGCAGGTTGCCCACCCGCTCCTCCTGGTCGACGGTCCAGCCGCGTGTCGCTCCCTCCCGGGCGTGACGAGCGGCGGAGAATGCGCTCCATCTCGAGACCCACGGCCCTCCGCCATGAATCAGCTCCCCCCCTCCCCGTCCGTATCATTTCCAGCCGGACCCGGAAGTCCGGATCTCCGCCGGCCCCTGAGCCGTCTCTCTCCTCCAGGATCGCGGCGCACGCGGCCGCAAGAACGCGCATGTTTCGACCGGCCCCCCGGATGACGAGGACCCCGAGCCGAGGCGCCAGCCCGAGCCCTGCCACGGTTCGGCCGAGGTCCGTCGGACCGCTGTCGTCGAGCAGATCGAGCATGCGCAGGATCTGCGCGGCCTGGCTCCACGCGGCGGCGGGAGGCGGATCGAGCCATCGGAGATCCGCGCCGCTGCGCGCGCCCCAGAGGGCGCACTCGAGCACGAGCCCCGAGAGGTCTTCCCGGAGGATCTCGGGGTCCGGCCGGGACAGGAGGCGTTCCGACTCGGCCCAGAAGCGCACGCAGAGCCCGGGGCCCAGCCTGCCCGCCCGGCCGCGCCTCTGGTCTGCCGAGGATGCGCTCACGCGCTCCGTGACCAGCCTGTCCAGGCCGGTCGCGGGGTGGAAGCGGGAGAGCCGGGCCCAACCGGAGTCTGCCACCGTGCGAATGCCCGGGACTGTCAGGCTGGTCTCCGCGACGGAAGTGGCGAGGATCACCCTTCGCGGCATCGGATCGGTCCGCCCTGCTGCGGCCGCTGTTTCCATCGAACGCCCGATCACCCTCTGCTGCTCCTCCAGGCGCATGGTCCCGTGCAGGGGCAGGACTTCCGCCCGGCCGCCCAGCAGGCCGGTCAGCCTGGCTCCCACCCGGCGGATCTCCCCCGCCCCGGGAAGGAAAGCGAGAAGGTCGCCCTCTGTCTCTTCGAACAACCGCGCGGTACCATCGGCAAAGCCCTCCTCCCAGCGTCCTGCCTGCCCCAGTGCCTGATAGCGCGTATCCACCGGGTGCAGGGAGCCGGGGCAATGCAGGGAGGGCGCGGGGCCGGCCCCGGAACTTCCCAGGAGGGCGGCGACGGACTCGGTGTCCAGGGTGGCGGACATGACCAGGAGCGCGAGATCCCCCCGCGCGCGCCGCACCTCGAGGGCGAGGGCGAGCGCCAGGTCGGCGTGGATCGAGCGCTCGTGAAACTCGTCCAGGATCACCAGGCCCACGCCGGCAAGAAGCGGGTCCTCCTGTATCCGGCGCGTGAGCAGCGCCTCCGTCACCACCAGGATCCGCGTGTCCCTGCTCACCCGGGAGGCGGTGCGCACCGTGTAGCCCGCGCGCCGTCCCAGGGGCTCGCCAAGGAGGTCCGCGATCCTTGCGGACACCGCGACAGCCGCGAGGCGCCGAGGCTCGAGCATGATGATGGACCGCCCGGCCAGCCATGGCGCGTCCATGAGGTAGGGAGGAACGAGCGTGGACTTGCCGGCGCCGGGTTCTGCCGTCAGGGCGAGCACGCGCTGATGCTCGAGAGACTCGGAAATCCGCGGCAGAAAGGGAACGAGCGGCAGGCCCGTCTGGGAGAAGTCCATCATGTGCGCGGAAGCGACAGGTCCCGCGGCGGAACGGGACGGCTCAGGCGCGCGGAGCCTTCCTTCGCGCGGCACCGAGCACGGTAAGAACGATCCCCACCGCGCCGACGATTGCTCCAATAACGGTCCAGAGCGAGTTTCCCGACATGACGGCACTCTGGGTCAGGACGTTGGTCCCCTGGAGCACCCAGACAGCTCCGAGCAGGACAAACAGTATTCCCACGATGATAAGGACCCACCTCATATGAAACCTCCCTCAAGGAACCATCCGAATATACTGAAGTTTCGAGGCTCCCGGATGGGCTCATGGGCTCCCCGCAGGTGCCGGCATGCTCACGCCCTCCTTCACCATGCGCCGCGCACGGTATCGCACCATCCGTCTTCCTTCAACGGCTTCGAACCCCAGGCCCAATTGGAAGGGTGCGTGCGCATCCGAGCCCGGAGTGAGGGGAAGGCCGCGCCGGGCCATCAGGGCGACGATCTCGGGCGAGGGGTAGGTTTCGCCGATCTCCTTGCGCGCGCCGGATGTATTGATCTCCGCGCTCATGCCGCGTGAGATGCACAAACCGATTATTTCCTCCACCTCCGCGCGATGCGTTGCCAGGAGCGGTCTTCCGGGCCTCTTGATGAGGTCGAAATGCGCAAGACAATCGTAGAGGTCTGTTTCGATACCCTTGCGGATCGCCGCCAGGTAGTCGTCATAGATGCGCGCGAGCGGCCGGGTGTCGCGATCGAAATCGAAGACAAACTGGTCCTCCGGCCAATCCCGGATGAAATGGACGGACATGAGGACGAAGTCGAACGCGTGCGCCGAGAGAAAGCGCGCGACATACTCCTCCCTCCCCTCGATGTAGTCCGCCTCGATCCCGCTCAGAATCGTGAGCGCGGGAAACAATGCGCGGGTACGCTCCAGCTCGTCCAGGTAGCGGGGGAAGTCCGCGCTCGCCATTCGCAGCCTGTCACCGAGGAATCCGGGACGGAATCCCGGCAGGGGAAGATGGGGCGTGAAGCATATCTCGCGCATGCCCCGGGCCACGGCCGCGCGGGCATATTCTTCAAGGCTGCCGGTTGCGTGCCGGCAGAAGTGGCAGTGCATGTGATAATCGTGCATCGGGAATGACAACCTCGATTCAACTGGTGTAGCGACGGTGACTGGGAGTAGTATACTGATCAGGGGGAGGCATGGAAACACCGGCCGGCAGAACGTGGGCAAGACCGTCGGTCTCCGCGAACGCCATTTCAGGACGCTCGTTGAAAACTCGCCCGACCTGATCACGCGATTCGACCGCGAATGCCGTACCCTGTATGCGAATCCGGCAGCCGTGAGGGAGCTGGGCGCCCACACGGGAGTGCTCCTCGGCAAGACACACGGGGAGATGGGGCTGCCGGACAGAATAGTGGCGAGCTCGGAAGCGACGATCCGGCGCGTGTTCGAAACGGGACAAGAACAGGTTTTCGAGATGACGGTTCAGAGGCCGGGAGGGATGAAGCACTATCTTGCCCGCGTCGTCCCCGAGTACGGGGATGACGGCGTCATCGAATCAGCCCTCGTCATCCACAGGGACATCACCGCGCACAAAACCGCCGAGACGGCGCTGCGCGAAAGCGAACAGCACTATCAAGAGCTCCTTGCCGCGGCCGGGCGGCAGGCCCAGGAGATAGAGCTCCTCGACCGGGTCCGCACCGCGCTTGCCGGGGAATTGGAGCTGCCCGTCGTGTTTCGCACGGTCGTGGAGGGCACGGCGGCCGCGTTCGGCTACACCCAGGTGAGCCTCTACCTCCTCCAGGGAGACGTGCTGAAATGCCAGCATCAGGTCGGGTATGCGCACATCATCGAGGAGGTTCCCG
Source organism: uncultured Spirochaetota bacterium (assembly GCA_963734545.1). Classification (GTDB taxonomy): domain Bacteria; phylum Spirochaetota; class Spirochaetia; order SZUA-6; family Fen-1364; genus Fen-1364. The sequence goes on from CAVTHO010000008.1 coordinate 618,825, forward strand.
TCACGCGCGGCATAATGGGCCGGGTCGCACGGACAGGGAGGGCGGCCCTCGTGGAGGATGTGCGCGCCGATCCGGATTTCATCGGGGCGATCGAGGGCATCGTCTCGGAAGTGTGCATTCCCCTCCGGGACCAGGGCAGGGTCGTCGGCACATTCAACGTGGAGAGCACGGGCGGGGTCACGATGGGTGAGGCCGATCTGCGGCTGATGTCGGCGCTCGGGGAGCATGTGAGCATCGCGATCGCCAAGGCGCGTCTGTATACGGCGGCCCGGGCCAGCGAGGAGCGCTACCGCCAGCTCGTCGAGACCCTCGGCGAAGGGATCACGATCGTCGATTCGGAAGAGAACGTGCTGCTCGCGAATCCGGCTGCGGAATCCGTGTTCGGGGTGCCGCGGGGCGCGCTCGCCGGAAGAAACCTCCGGGAGTTTCTCAACGAAAAAGAGTACGCCCGCATCCGCGCCGAATCCGGCAGACGCCGCCACGAGGAGAGCACGACGTACGAGCTCGAGCTCATCCGTCCTGACGGCGGGGTCCGCCTGATCCAGGTGACCGCGACCCCGCACCATGACGAGAACGGGGCGTTCGCCGGGACCTTCGGCACCCTGCACGACATCACGGAGGCCCGCAGGACCGAGGAGGCCCTCCAGCGGATCGAGGACAGGCTCGCCCAGGCGCAGAAGATGGAGGCGGTGGGGCGGCTGGCGGGCGGCATCGCGCATGACTTCAACAACCTTCTCACGGTCATCAGCGGCTACGCGGGCCTCATCGACGAAAACCTGAAGAGCTCCCACCCCATGAAACCCGACATCGAACAGATCAGGAAAGCGGCGGAGCGGGCCGCGGACCTGACCGCGCAGCTCCTTGCCTTCAGCAGAAAGCAGGTGCTCCAGCCGCGCGTCATCGAGCTGAATGAAATCGTCAAGGGCATGGAGACGATGCTCCGCCGCGTCATCGGAGAGGATATCGAGCTGGTGACGGCGCTCCCGCCGCGGACGGGCAACGTGAAGGCGGACAGGGGACAGATCGAGCAGGTGATCATCAATCTCGCCGCGAACGCGCGGGACGCAATGCCCGCCGGCGGAAAGCTCACCATCGAGACGGACAACCGGTCCCTCGGCGACTCCCATTTGCGCGAGCATCCCGAGCTGCTCCCGGGTGACTATGTCATGCTCGCGGTCCGGGATACGGGGGTGGGAATGAACGCGGAAACTCTCTCCCGCATCTTCGAGCCCTTCTTCACGACGAAGGAGGTGGGAAAGGGGACCGGCCTGGGACTGGCAATGGTCTACGGCATCGTCAAGCAGAGCGGAGGCTACGTCTACTGCGAAAGCGTGGTCGGTGAAGGCTCCACCTTCACGATGTTCTTCCCCAGGGTCCACGGGATGCTCTCCACGGGCCGGGAGGAAGAAGAGGCGCGGGCCCTCGCGGGTGGCAATGAGACAATCCTGCTGGCCGAGGATGAAGAGGCGGTCCGACGGTTTACCCGGGCGATTCTGGAAAAGTACGGCTACCGGGTGATAGAGGCGGGCAGCGGCGTGGAAGCGCTGGAGGCGCTCTCCGCTGCCGGATGCCGCATCCAACTCCTCCTCTCCGACGTCATCATGCCGCAGATGAGCGGACCCGATCTCGGGCGCAAGGTGAAGAAAATCTGCCCGGAAGCCCGGATCCTCTACATGTCCGGATATGCGGAGAGCTCGATCGTCCACCGCGGGATCCTCGATGCGGAAGTCGCGCTGCTCCAGAAACCGTTCGATGCCGCGACGCTGCTGGGGAAGGTCCGCGAGGTCCTGGACCGCTAGCGCGGCGGAACGCCGCGCGAAGGGGGCCCCCTTCCGCGGTACTCCGCGGAGTTGGGCGGCAGCGCGGTCGCTCCCGGCGACATTTCGTTGGAGCGCCGAAGCAGCGCGGGATACCGTGCTAGGGCGAGAAACGGCGGGAGCCCTGGGGGAGCCTAGTCGCCGGAGACGGCCTTCAACGCCTTCCGCGCCTGGCGCTTCTGAGGCTTCTCCACCTCCAGCTGCATGGTCTGCGGAGCTTCCAGTGTCTTCTGCTCCTCCAGCTTTGCCGCGCGTCTGCGCTCGAACAGGTAGAACGCGCAGGGCACCACGAAGAAGGTCAGTATGGCGGAGAACAGGATCCCGCCCAGCATGACGATGCCCATGCGCTGACCGTACTCGGATCCCTGGCCGCGGCCGAGCATCAACGGGAAGCTGATCACGAGCACGGTGAGAGTGGTCATGACGATCGGCCGGAAGCGAAGGTGCGCCGCCTCGATGCAGGGCATCCACGAACGGCATCTTGCCGATCCTCTCCACGACGAAGTCCAGGTACAGGATGGCGTTCTTTGCGGAGAGCCCGATCAGCATCAGCATGCCCATGAGACCGAAGATGTCCAGCCCGCCGCCGATGAGGTAGACCAGCCACAGCGGCGCCGACGAGCGCCAGAGGCACCGGCAGGAGCAGGTAGACGGGGTAGCGCCACGAGTTGAACTGTGCCGCCATGACGAGGTAGGCAAGAAACAGCGCGAGCAGGAAGATCACGGGACCCGTGGCCGCAAGGGAGCTGGCGAGGGCGGCCTGCGAGAACCTGCTGCCCGCCGTCAGGTTCACGTCGCCGCCAATCGAGCCCGGCTTTCGTCAGCTCCGCGGTGATCATCGTCTGCATGGTGAGAGCGGTGGGTGCATTGGGCTTGAGATTGACGGTGAGCTGCCCGGTGTACTGACGGTTGTCGCGGCTGAGGCTCAACGGCGCCTGATTCAGCACGAAATTTCCCAGCTGTCCGATCCGGAGGTGGTCTGGAGCGCCGGGGAATAGATGGGAAGGTTGAGAAGCGACTGCCCGCCCGAGATCGTGGTCGGATCGGCCTGCACCTGGATGGGGTAGCTGATGCCGCCCGTGATCACATTCGATGCCTGCGTGCCCGTCGTGTAGGTCTGCAGAGCCTGCGCGACCTGGTTGGGAGTGATTCCCGTCCCTTTCATGCGGGAAGGGTCGGGAATGAAGTCGTTTTCCAGTGTCACGAGGGAGAGGCTCGACGTGACATCCGTGACGTAGGGATTGGCCTGCAGCTCCTGGATGATCGCGTTGTTCCGCGCGTTGAGCGTGTTGAAGTCAGCGGAAACCACATTGAGCTGGAGGGAGGGCCCGAACCCGCCTCCGAATCCGCTGCCCGCGCTCACGGAAATCGTTGTCGAAGGCTGGTCGCGGAAGAGCCGCAGGAGCTCCTGTCGATAGAGTGCGGTCAGGGCGGGGACTCCGGGCCTCTTGCCCATCGGCACGAGCTGGACGACCACTTCTGCCCGCCGCCTCCCACGACGGATCTGGATGGTCACGACCTCGGGTCTCTGCATCAGGTAGGTCTCGACTCTCTGGGTGCCCTGGTTCACGACCAGGGGCGGAGTTCCGCGGGGGAACCGGACATTCACCTGCATGACACCGGAGTCGGTCGTGGGCACGAAATTGAAGGGCAGGCGCGGCACGACCACGACGGCGGAAACGACGAGGAACGCGACGGCGCCGCTGAGGACCCATACGCTGCCCTTCAGGAGCGTGCCGAGGGACGGCCGTGTACCTGTCCCGTACCCATTCCAGCCCTGCCTCGGTCCAGCCGTGTAGAGTGGTGGTCAGGGCCTGCAGGAGCGAGAGGACGATTCGGCCGACGTAATAGACGATTCCCAGCGCGAGCGGATAGGCGACGATTGCGGACACGTAGATCCACTTGCCGCTCACGACCCGGATCACGATCGCAACGCCGATGCCGAGAATGATTCCGAAACCCTTCCGCCAGGTCTTCAAACCCCATCGAATCGCATCAGGGAGTTGAATCCAGCTCCTGAGAAAATCCTCGTAGGTGAGCGTATGGGACTCCGGAGTGTAGGCAAGCCGCACCGTGAGAAAGAGGACCGCCTCCAGAAGGGAGAAGGCGACCGCGGCGGCAAGGCCGAGGGAGAACTGCTGCAGGTAGCGGCCGATGAATCCCCCGATGAAGCTCACGGGGAGCAGCACGGAGAGCAGCGAGAGGGAGGCCGCGACGACGGCGCTGAAGACCTCGCTTGCGCCCTTGAGCACGGACTCCTTGAGGCTGAATCCCATGGCGCGGTACCGCTCCACGTTCTCCGAGACGACGATCGAGTCGTCCACCACGATTCCGATGGCGATGATCAGTGCCAGCAGGGACACGAGATTGAAGGAGAACCCGGCGAGCCTGTACAGGATGGGCGCGGCGGACAGGGCGATGGGAATTGCCGCGAATGACGGAAATGGCCGTGTTCAGCTTGCCGAGGAACAGCAGGACGATCAGTGCCACGACGAGGGCGGTGATGAAAAGCTCGTGGTAGGTCGCCTCTATGGATGCCTTGATCGGGCCGGTCGTGTCATTGCTGTAGGTGAGCGAGTAGCCTTTCGGCAGCAGCGTGCTTGTTCATCAGGTCCCGCACGCCCTGGACAACGGCGACCGAGTTGGAATCCGTGGTCCTCTGGACGGATACGAGCACCACGGGTTTCCCGTTCACCCGTGCATAATTCGTGTCCACCGGGACGTCACGGACGGTGCCAAGGTCGTCCACCGCGATGCCGCGCGCAGGGTCCACCAGGGTGTGCGCGATCTGGAGCAGGTTGACCGGCACGTTCTGCGTGGTGAAGGTCAGCGAGCTGTTCTGGCTGATGATGGTGCCGATGGGCGTGTTGACCGCGGAATTGATGATGGCGGACGACGACCTGCTGGGGCACGAGGTTGAAGTACTGCAGCTTGTTCGGATCCAGGTAGAACGACAAACTGGCGCGCAGGGGCGCCGTCGACGCCGACATTCGCCACTCCCGGGACGAGCTGGAGCGCCGGGGTCAGGGTGTTCTGCACATAGTCGCTCACTTCCGACGGGCTCGCCGCGCCACCCGAGATGCCGAACTGGACGATGGGCTGCGAGTTGGGATCGAAAGTGCGGATGGTCGGCGGGTTGACCCCCGACGGAAGGCTGCGGATGGCCGCCGCCACGAGCGTGGATACCTGGTTCGCATCCGCGGTCTTGTCGGTGCTCGCGTCGAAGCTGATGGCGACCCGGCTGATGCCGATGGAGCTGTTGGAGCTGATGTCCGTGATGCCGCTCAGGGAGGAGACCACGTTCTCTATGACCTGCGTGATCTGCTGGTCGACCACGCCCGGGGTGGCGCCGGGGAACGACGTGACAACCAGGACAACCGGGATGTTCACGGCGGGCAGGAGGTCGACGCCGAGACTGAACGTCGAGATAATGCCGAATACAACGACCGCGACGAAGATGCCGATGGCAAGCACGTAGCGCGTGATCGAGAAGTTGACCGCGGGGTTGATCTTGTTGAAGATCGTCGCTTCGAAGTCGCGGAGGCTCTTCATTGCCTGCCTCCCTGGGCGGGCTGGCCCGGCTGGCCTCCGCCAGGAGCGGCTCCCGGACGCTGGCCGGCACCGCGTTTCTTCTGGTCCGTACCCTGCGCGCCGGTTCCCTGCGGACCCGCGGCTGCAGCCGTGCCCTGACCTTGCGCCGACGGCAGGGCGACCGCCTGAACCGAGGATCCCGCGAGCAGGCCGGGAGGCGGATTCAGGATGACCTGCATGCCGGCGTCGACCCCTTTTACAACGGCGGAGGTGCCCCCTTCGGCAAGGATCGTGATGGGCTGCTCGACTGCCTTGCCGTTGACGATCGAGTAGACGAAGTTCAGATCCGCCCTGGTTTGCAGGGCGGCAATGGGTATCTGCGGACCCGTGGCCAGAGTGAGCCGGTAGGTGATCGTGCCCACCGCTCCGTACGACGCCGGCACAGAGGACGGCAGCGCCGCGACCATGGGCACCACGCCGTTGATCGGGGCGGAGGGCGCCTGGATGATCTTCACCGGGTAGCCCTTCCCGCCGAGAGTAAACGTCACCGCGTCTCCTGCCTTGAAATTGGGCGCGTCTGCCGGGGGCTCGCTGAAGTTGATCTGCTTTTCCCCGCTCACGAGCGTGAACACCGAGGTGTTCAGGCTGACGTAGCTTCCCGGTGTCACGTTGATTGCGGCGATCTGTCCGGCAAAGGGGGCCGTGATCCGTGCGTTGCGCAGGTTGAGCTGCGCCATCTCGAGCTGGGTGGACGCCTGGTCCACTGCGAGCTGCAGCTGGGCGGTGGATTGCGTGTCGGACTGCTGATTCTGGTCGAGGGCGAGCTGCGCCGCCTGCACGTTTGCCTGCGCCTGCTGGAGCTGGCTCTTTGCGTTGTCGAGCTGCGAGGAGGAGATGCCGCCCAGGTCGAAGAGCTTCTGCTGCGAATCGTAGTTCTTCTGCGCCGCGGCGAACGCGGTCTTGGCGGAATCGAGCTGGCTGGAAAGCTTCGGATTGGACTCTGTGACGGTCTGCTGACCCGTCGCGAGGTTGATCTTCGCGTTCGCGAGCGCGGACTGCGCGTTCCTGACCGCCAGCTTCAGCGCCGAGTCGTCGAGCTGGACGACGAGCGCACCCTGCTTCACCCAGTCGCCCGCCTTGCGCGACACGGCGGACACGACCCCCGCCACCTGGGCGGCAACCTGGCTCTGCGTGACCGGCACCACCGTCCCCGCAGTGTCGTTGTCCGTGACCAGCGGGCCGACCTGCACCGTGACGGCCTGGACCGGGATGGTGGCGAATCTGCGGCCGCCCCCCTGGCCCGGTCCCCCGTTCCGCGCTCCCGCCCCTGCCTGCGCAGCCGCCGGCAGGTTCCCGCCGCCCGCCGCTCCCGGCCGGTCCGGCGGATCCGCCGCCTTTGCGGCGCAGCCGGTCAATACGAGGAGACCCGCCAAACCGAGCGCTGTCATCAAGGTCCTTGCTTTCATCTAGTACCCCATCACGTTCTGAAGCTGAAGCACCGCGAGCTCGGCCGAGCTCTGGGCGGTCGCAAGCGCGTTTTCGGCATTCGCCAGGTTCACCGCGGCGGTCAACAGGTCCTGGTTGGACGCCGTGCCTGCGTCGCGCTGGGCGCTGACGAGCTGGTATTGAAGCTCGGTCGCATCCACGCTGAGCTTTGCAACCTCGAGCTTTTCACCTGCGAGCTGCACCCCCTGCCAGGCGCTCTGGATCGCGGTCGCGATGTTCTTCTGCAGCTGAGACTCCTGCAGGGCGTAGACATCGTTCTGCCGGAGAATCGAGTCCGCCTGGTTCTTCGCCGCGCCCGCGTCCAGGATGGGCATGGCAAGCTTCACCGCCGCGCCCACCACCCCCGCGGATGTCGAGTCCGTCCAGTTGTACAGCCAGTTCACGCCGCCGCTCACGCTCACCGTGGGTGTCGACTGGCCCCGGGCCACGGCTAGATCGACATTCGAGGACTTGATGTTCAGCTCGACCTGCTTGATTTCCACGCGCCGGGCCAGTCCTTCCGCAACGGCCTGTTCCTGCGTGCTGACCGGGACCGATGCCTGCGGCGCGTCCGCCACCGTGAAATCCTTGTCCGCGGGCAACCCCATGAAAGCGGCCAGCCCCAGCCGCGCGATGCGCAGGTCGTTGACCGCGCTGTCGACGTCCACCTGCGCGCTGCGCGCATTGAGCTGCGCCGTTTTGAGGTCCGCCGTGCTTGCGAGCTTCAGATCATAGATGGCGGTAATCTGCTTCAGGACGGAGTTCTGCTTTTCGAATATCTGCTTCTTCAAGGCGAGACTTCGCTGGGCGGCCAGCATGAGATAGTAGGCCTGTTTCACACTGTAGATGACGGTCAGCGTTCCGGACTCCGTGGCCAGCTCCCTGCCCTTCAGGGTCAGCAGGCTCTTGTCCACCGTGGCCTGGGACGGTCCGCCGGGGTACCCGTTCCACAGGGTCTGGGTCACGGTTGCTCCGACGACACTCGTCGTGGGCCCCCCGGAAGCAGGAGGCACGTAGGGGACGGAGCTCACGCTGACATTCGTGAGCGGCCCTGAAATGGCAATCCCTGCCGCGGGACCCGGCGCGGTGGACAAGGGGCTGCCCACGGCCTTGGCGTTGATCAGCGCCTTGTTGCCGAAGTCCGAGGTGGCCCCGTATCCCGCCGAGGCGGCAAGCGATAAGGAGTTTCGAGAAACGTTCAGGGCGTGCTGCGCCCTGCTGACGTCGAGGCTCCTCTGGAGAATCCTGACGTCGTCCCCGTTGGCAAGTGCCGCGTCGATGCTCTGCTGCAGAGTGACCACGGGTACGGATTCCTGGGCGGCCGCGGAGAGCAGCGGACAAAGCGCCGTCAGGAGGACAATTGCGATGCGTTTTCCTGCACGTTTCATTAGGAAAAATAGTAAGCTTTTCCGAAAGTGCAGTGCAATAGATTGGCCATGAACGCGGGATAAAATTCTGTTATGGTCGGCGCCCACGGAGCCAGCGGACGCTTGACGGACTCTTTTCAACAACCTACCTTTGAAGCGGAGGTGGGTCATGCCGGAAAAGACGCACCACGCGGAAGAAGCCAGTCCCGGGCTGAGAGAAGCGCGCGCCCATGTGAAGGCGGCGCACCAGTCCTTTCGTTTGAGTCTTCAAGACTGGATTCCGAAGGGTTTCATCGAGCACCGCAGGGCGGCCCGAAAGGAGATGCTTCTCGCCATGAGAAGCCTTCTGGACGCTGCCATCGAGCGCACCGAGAAAAAGTCCTCCGAGTAGCCCGGCCGCTCCCTGTCGCTGCCGGCGACAGGAGCCACCCTGGCACACGCAGCTCATTTCCCGAAAAGGATCCAGGTCAGGAGAACCAGCTCCGCTGCCCCGAGTCCCACCGCATACGCGACATGTCCCCCCAGAAACAGTTCGGTGCACGCCAGCAGGCCGGCCGCGAATATGACGGACCCGGCGAGCTTGCGCACGCCGTGCTCCAGTCTCGTCACGTGCTGCTTCAGGTCCGGCACGCGCACCTCCATCCTCCCCTGCTCCATGCGGGTGGCCAGGTCGTCCACCTTCCGGGGGAGCCCGAGGAGGAGTCGGGCCATGGCGGTGAGCTCTTTCATGACGAGCCTCGCGCCCGTCTGCCCGTCCTTTTCCATCAGCTTCTGCACGTACGGCGCCATGCCCTTCCATACGCTGAAGTCCGGGTACAGCCCTGTCGCCATACCGGAGAGGATGCTCACGCACCGGCCCAGGAGGATGAGATTTTCCGGCACCTGGAACGGCATCTGGTAGAGCAGATCACCGAACTCGTCGACGAATATCCGCAGCTCCTCGTTGCTCATGCGCATCATTTCCCGCGTCGACTTGCCCCAGAGCGTGTCGAATGCCTTCTTGCACGCGCGCTCCAGCAGGTCCAGGTCGGCTCCCGGCAGGAGGACCTGCAGGGACTGAAATGCGTGCACGAGCCGCCCGGCGTCCCTCGTGCCCACGGCGAGCAGCGCTTCGCGCAGGCCGCTGAATGATTCCGCGGAGAGCGTGCCTGTCATGCCGAAATCGACGAACACGAGCTTCCAGCCGCGTCGAGCGGTGGGAAGGACGAAGAGATTCCCCGGGTGCGGGTCAGCGTGGAAGAAACCGTCCTCGAACACCTGCTTGAGGTAGACGTCGAGGAGCTTGTCGGCAACCTCCGCCCTGCTGATGCCGGCGGCCTCGATCGCCGCGTAGTCGGTGATCTTGATCGCGCCGACATCCTGCAGGGTGAGGACGCGCCGCGTCGTGTGGCTCCAGACCACGGAGGGCACCACCACGTCCGGGTGCTCCCTGAAGTTCTGGGCGAATCTCTCCGCGTTCTTTCCCTCGTGCAGGTAGTCGATCTCCTCGTAGAGGGAGCGGCTGAACTCTTCTATTAAAGCCGTGACGTTCACGCGCCGGCGAATCGACTTGAAGTGCTGCAGCCAGCGACCGACAGCGCGTATGGCGGCCAGGTCCGCCTCGACAATCTCCTGGATGTGCGGCCGCTGGACCTTCACCACCACCGGGAAAGAAGGAGTGGTTCCCGGCACGTCACCGGCCAGACGCGCCTTGTGCACCTGGCCGATGGAAGCGGAGGCAGCGGGCACCGGCTCGAAGTCCAGGAACTTGTGCGCGAGAGGCACGCCGAACTCCGCTTCGACCACCTCGCGGATGGCCTCGAAGCTCTCCGCGCTCACCTCGTCCTGCAGTCCCGCCAGCTCCGACGTGATTTCTCTCGGCAGCACGTCCAGACGGGAAGAGAGAAACTGGCCGACCTTGATGAGCACGCCCCCCATGCGGAGCGCAAGCGTGCGGAACTCCGCGGCGATCCGCTGCATGCGCGCGGAGCGGGTCCGACGCGCGAGCCGGCCCAATCCGAGCTTCGGCAGGACGAGCTCCCACCACAGCTCCCGCCGCATGGCGGCCGCGAAGAAGCGCATGGTACGTCGATAGCGGGACCCGCGCATGAGTCATACTATAGCCGGGAGTTCGCGCCGTGGCGAGCGCCCGGCAAAGGCTCCGGTCTTGACGCTTTCACGATCACGCCGCCAGAATGGGAGAGAGGTGATTCATGGCCAGCAAGAGCCCGACTGCACCGGCGCGCGTCCCTCTGGTCAGCGCCGCGGTGCGTGTCCTCTCGGTTCTCGAGCACCTTTCGCACCGGCGCTCTCTGGGCCTGGAGGAGATATCCCGGGAGATGCGCCTCGCCAAGCCGACGGTCTATCGATTCCTCCTCACCCTCCAGGAGCTCGGCTACGTCCGCCGCTGCGAGACGGATCGTTGGGCCATAACCCTGCGGCTCTTCAACGTCGGCTCCCGCGCGCTCGACCACCTCGACCTGTATTCTGCGGGACGACCGGTGGCGGAAGAGCTGGCCGAGGAGCTCGGAGAGACGGTGCACATGGGCGTGATGGAGGGTGACTCCGCCGTCTACGTGCTCAAGATCGAGTCGCGCTACACCATCCGCATGTTCTCCCGGGTGGGGCGCCGGATCCCTCTCTATTGCTCCGCCCTGGGCAAGGCGCTCCTTGCGTATTCCACTCCGAAGGAGCGCAACGCGGCTCTTGCGGGAGTGCGATTCGTCGCGTTCACCAGCAAGACAATCCGCTCACGCGCCGAGCTGGATGCCGCGCTGAAGCGCATCCGCCGGCAGGGGTTTGCCCGCGACGACGAGGAGCACGAGGAAGGGGTCAGGTGCATCGGGGCGCCCATCCTCGATCATACCGGCGCCGTCGTCGCGGCCCTTTCCGCCGCCTGGCCGGATTTCCGCTACCGGCGGGACGAAGAGGCGGAGAAGACGGCAAAAGTGGTCGCCGCCGCCGGTCGCATTTCCTCGATCCTCGGCTGGGATCCCTCCTGAACGGGGCGGCATGGAAATGGACCGACGTTCCAAAAAAAGATTGCGGTCCTTTTGAAAGTGTAGTATAGTCCGAAGATCCAGAATCCCAAAAAACGGAGGAGGTACAGCATGAATATGAAGCGTCTCGTCTTCCTGGCGGTCGTCCTCATGGCCGCCGTCGCATTCTCCGGGGGTCTCTCTGCCGCGGACGCCCAGATCGTCCTCAAGCTCTCCGAGATCCACCCGCAGGGTTATCCCACGGAGCTCGCCGATGAGGAGTTTGCCCGGCTCGTGAACGTCTACACGAACGGCCAGATCAAGATCGATGTCTTCCCCGGCGGGCAGATCTCCGGGGACGAGAAGGTCGTCATCGAGCAGGTGAAGATCGGCGCCATCCCCATTGCACGGGTCAGCTCCGGAGCGCTCGGGTCCTTCAACGCCCAGCTCAACGTCTTCGCCCTGCCCTTCCTCTTCGATTCGAAGGACCACATGTGGGCATTCCTGAACAGCCCGGCGGGCCAGAAGATGCTTGCGGACCTCGCCCCCTCCGGATTCATCGGCCTCTGCTGGTATGACGGCGGCGCGCGCTCTTTCTACGCCAACTACCCGATCAGCAGGATCGAAGACCTCCGGAACAAGAAGTACCGGGTCATGTCCAACCCCCTGCTCGTGAAAATGGTGGAAGCCATGGGAGCCAGCGCGGTCCCGATGGCAGCGGGTCAGGTCTTCAGCGCCATCCAGACCGGCGTCATTGACGGGGCGGAGAACAACGCGCCCTCGCTCATTTCCTTCAATCACTACCAGGTGGCGAAGTACTACATGCTGGACGAGCACCTCCGCCTGCCGGAAGTCCTCTTCATGAGCAAGATGGTGTGGGACAGGCTGAGCAAGGATCACCAGGCCGCCCTGCGGAAGGCCGCCGCGGAGACCGTCACGTACCAGCGCACCAAGTGGGACGCCTACGAGGTCGAGGCGCTCAACAAGATTATCGCCGAAGGCGAGATCGTCGTCCCGATCAAGGACCTCTCCCCCTTCAAGAACGCGGTGAAAGGGCTGGTTGCCGCGGAGTCGCCGAAGTACGCGGAAACTCTCAAGGCAATCGACGCGGCCAGACCGAAGAAATAGGCTCTCGGAATCGGAAAATGAGCGGGGCCTCTTCGGAGGCCCCGCTCTTCGCAGGGGCCCGCCCCGCACTCACCCCTTCGGTAGAGGAGAATCCCCATGCCTGACAAGAAAGGCGTGACAAGGTTTTTCTTGACGATCGACAAGATCATGGAAGGTTTCTGCATCGCGCTCCTCGTCTCCATGATCCTGATCGTCTTCGTCGCGGTCATCACGCGCAAGGTGTTCGGCTTCGTCTTCGCATGGTCCGAGGAGATCACCCTCCTCTGCCTCACGTGGTTCACCTTCATGGGCATTGCCATCGGGTTCCGCGAGCGGCTCCATCTCGGCATGGATCTGCTCACGAAGATGCCGGCGGGGGTCATCCGGGTGCTCGATCGCATCGTGGACGCGGTCACCTTCCTCTTCGGTCTGTACCTTGTCATCTATGGCTGGGGCTTCACCATGATGATGCGGGGCTCCATCCTCGCCGCCACGCAGCTTCCCAACCTGATCCAGTACATCGTCATGCCGATCACCGGTGTGTTCACCTGCGTCTATTCGGCGCTCCAGTTCCTGGGCCACGACTTGCGCCGCTACAATGTCATCGAAGAGGAGATCAAGCTCGATGCCAAGTAACACCGTGGCTGTCTGGATTCTCTGCGTCAGCTTCGTCGTCTTCCTCGTGCTGAGGTTCCCCGTGGCCCTGGTCCTCGTTCTTTCGTCCCTGGCCACCCTCTGGTATCTCCAGATGCCCATTGTGGTGGTGGCCCAGCAGACCCTGCAGGGCATAAACGCCTTCTCGCTCCTTGCCATCCCCTTCTTCATCATGACGGGGCAGCTCCTGGGCGCGGGAGGCCTGGCAAACCGGATCGTCAACTTCGCAAACGTCTTTGTCGGGCGTCTCCCCGGCGGTCTTTCGATCGTCAATTCCGTGGCCTGCATGTTCTTCGGGAACCTCTCCGGCTCCGCCGTTGCGGACACGTCGGCCATCGGGTCGGTCATGATCCCCATCATGAAGAAGAAAGGCTACTCGGCGGAATACTCCGTGGGCGTCACGATAAGCTCCGCCATCCAGGGCGTCGTGGTCCCGCCCAGCCACAACCTCGTCCTGTATTCGATCGTCGCGTCCAGCGTCGTGGGCGGCCTGTCTGTCGGGAAGCTCTTCATGGCAGGCGTGGTACCCGGCCTTCTCCTTCTTGCCACCCTGTGCGTCGTCGGCGTCATCATCAGCATCAAGCGCGGCTACCCGAAGGGGGATCCGGTCGAGCGCAAGGCCATCCCTCTGATAGTCTTCCACGGCCTCGTCTCCCTCACGCCCGCCTTCATCATCCTCGGTTCCATAATCGGCGGGCTCGCCACCGCCACAGAGGCCGGTGCGCTGGCCGTTGTCTACTCCTTCTGCCTGGGATTCTTCGTTTACCGGGAGATCAAGCCGCGGCATCTCTGGCCGGTTCTCGTCCGCACTTTCCGCACCGTGCTCATGGTGTTCTTCCTCATTGGAGCATCGGGCGCATTTGGCTACACCATGACGATTCTCCGGCTGCCTGACCTCATCACGCAGGGATTTCTCCAGATCTCCCACTCGCCCATCGTCATCCTGTTGATGATCAACATACTCCTTCTCCTGCTCGGCGGTCCCATGGACATGGCCCCCATGATCGTCATCCTGACGCCGATCCTCCTGCCGGTATGCGTCAAGCTCGGGATGGATCCCATCCAGTTCGGCCTCCTCCTCATCTTCAACGCGGGCATGGGATTGCTGACGCCCCCGGTGGGTACCGTCCTCTTCGTCGGATGCGCAATCGGAAAGGTGAGCGTCAATGCAGGCACGAAAGCCATGATGCCCTTTTTCCTTTCCATGCTGGTCGTGCTCTTCCTCATCACCTACATCCCCACGGTCACCATGTGGCTCCCGAGCTTCGTCAAATGAGGGCTTCCATGCCGGACAACTTTTTCTTCGATTCAGATATCCAGGCTGAAATCCTGGAGACCGGAAAGCTGTCGCGAAAGGTACGGGCGCATGGCGGACGCCTCATGCTCGTGGAGGTCATCTTCGCGGCGGGTGCCGTGGGTGCGCTCCATGAGCACCCGCACGAGCAGGCCACGTATTGTCTCTCCGGAGAGTTCGCCTTCCGCGTCGGGGACACGACCATGACCCTCCGCCCGGGAGACTCCGTGCACATTCCCGGCTCCGTCCCGCACGGGGTGACCTGCGTGGCGGCGGGCCGGCTGCTCGATACCTTTACTCCGCCGCGGGAGGATTTTCTCCCGCATTGAAAGGGGCGGCCGGTTTGCCGCGCCGTCGACCACAGAGGCCTGGAGGAGACATGGAACTGGAAACCCGTTTTGCGCACCATCCCGACGACGTCAGGGGCTACGACACTGACTCTTTGCGGCGTCATTTCCTCGTCGACAGCGTCTTTGTTCCCGGGGCCTCGAAGCTCACGTATACGCACGTCGATCGCGTCATTTTCGGCGGTATCATGCCCACGGCCGGCACACTGGAGCTGGTCGGAGGCAAGGAGCTGGGGACGGAGCGATTCCTCGACCGCCGGGAGCTCGGCCTCATCAACATCGGAGGACCCGGCCGGGTCATCCTGGACGGGAGTCCGCGCCTCCTGAAGAAAGGCGACGGTCTCTACGTCGGCCGGGGGACCGCGGCGGTCGCCTTCGAGAGCTCTGACCCGGGGAATCCCGCGAAGCTCTATCTGATGAGCTGCCCCGCGCACGCGACCTATCCCACGGTCACGATCGAATTCGACAAGGCGAGCCCAAAAAAGGCGGGCGCGCCGGAAAGCTCGAATGCGCGGACGATCTACCAGTACGTCCATCCCGCCGTCTGCAGGAGCTGCCAGCTCGTCATGGGGATGACCCTGCTGGAGCCGGGCAGCGTCTGGAACACCTTCCCCCCCCACACGCACGAACGCCGCATGGAGGTCTATTTCTACTTCGACATGGACCCGGGCACGCGCGTGTTCCATCTCCATGGCAGGCCTGATGAGACACGGCACATCGTCATGGCCAGCGAGCAGGCGGTCATCTCTCCCTCGTGGTCCATCCACGCGGGGGTCGGCACGGGAAAATACTCGTTCATCTGGGGCATGGCGGGCGAGAATCAGACCTTCGATGATATGGACGGCATCGCCCCTTCTGGGCTTCGGTAAGCTGCGGGAGGACATTATGACCGGCAGGGCGGACATGTTCAGAATCGACGGCAAGGTGGCAATCGTCACGGGCTCCGAGCGGGGGCTCGGCCGCGGCATGGCAACGGCGCTTGCCGAGGCGGGGGCGGATATTCTCGGCGTCACGTACGCACCGGCGGCGCCCGAGACCGCGGCAGCCGTTGCCGCCGCGCGCAGGCGATACGTGCACCTGCAGGCCGACCTGATGACGCTGGAGCCCGTTCCCCGCATCATCGAAACAGCGGTCAACGAGTTCGGGCGCATCGATATCCTCGTCAACAATGCCGGCATCATCACGCGCAATGACGCCCTCGACTTCACCGAGAAGGAATGGGACGATGTCATGGACATCAACCTGAAGACCGTCTTCTTCCTCGCCCAGGCCGTGGCGCGGCGGTTCGTCCAGCAGAAGAGCGGGGGGAAGATAATCAATGTGGCTTCCATGCTGTCTTTCCAGGGCGGGATCCGCGTCCCCTCGTACACGGCATCCAAGAGCGGCGTCAAGGGCATCACCATGCTCATGGCGAACGAGTGGGCCAAACACGGAATAAACGCCAACGCAATTGCGCCCGGCTACATGGCCACGGACAACACGGCGCTCCTCAGGGCGGACGAACGCCGGAGCGCCGAGATCCTCGGGCGCATACCGGCCGGCCGCTGGGGGGAGCCGTCCGACCTCGCCGGCGCCGTCGTATTCCTCGCCTCATCCGCGTCGAACTATGTCAACGGTCATGTCCTTGCAGTGGACGGAGGCTGGCTCGCCCGCTGATCCGCACCGCTTGCACGGGCCGTCCGGTCGGGTCCGGCGGCAATGTCGGTTTTATCCACCTTTTCTACGCATCGGGCCCCTTGGAAGCGCCTATCACTCGGCTGACATTGGTCCTTTAAGGAGGAAAGGTATGAGACAACTCTCTGCAATCTTGCTCTTCTGCCTGGCGCTTGCCGCGCCCGCCCTGGTGGCCGCAGCGCCGCTGCCCATCGTGTCATGGGACTTTCTGGGGGGCGGTGACGGGGTGAAATGGACGCAGCTTGTCAACGATTTCAATGCCAGCCAGAGCGCGTACAAGGTCTCCAGCACCACTCTTCCCTGGGGCGTGGAGTTCTATACCAGGGTCCACACCGGCGTGGTCGCGGGAGAGACCGCGGACGTCATGACGTATCACCTTTCGCATTTCCCGACCGGCATCAAGATGGGAGATCTGCGCCCCATCACGGACGCCGAGCTGAAATCGGTCGGCCTTTCGTACAAGGACTTCAACCCCACGCTCGTCGCCTACTCGCAGGCCAACAGCGCGGCCTACGGAAAAGCCGGCGTCCTGTACGGCGTGCCTCTCGACACGCATACGGTCGTGATCTACTACAACAAGGGCCTGCTGACCAAGGCGGGCGTGCTGGGCGGGAACGGGAAGCCCACCGGCACGGCGGGAATCGATACTTTCACCGCCACCCTGAAGAAGATCAAGGACGCCACCGGAGTCCTTCCGATCACCACGTCTTCCGGGAACGACACGGGCGGCCCGTGGCGTCTCTGGTACACCCTCTTCTCCCAGATGGGAGGGACGCTGGTGAAGAACGGAAAGCTGGACCTCAGCGCGATGGACACGACGGGCAAGAAAGCCCTGCAGACATTCCACGACTGGGCATCCCAGGGCCTGATCAATACGGACACGGACTACGGCGCCGCGGTCGCCCTGTTCACCTCCGGCAAGGCGGCGTTCATGATCAACGGAAACTGGGAAGTTCCCACCATGGTGGACCTGGCGAAGTCCGGCAAGCTCGGATTCGACTATGGAGTCATGGCATTCCCGACGCTCTTCTCCAGGGGCGCATCGTTTGCCGATTCGCATGAGCTGGCTATTCCGAACAACACGAAGAACCCCCTCTCGGCGGCAAAGCTGAAGGGCGTCCTCACCTTCATCGCGTACGTGGAAAAGCATGCGGACGTCTGGGCCGGCGGCGGCCACCTCCCCGCGTACCTGCCGGTGCTGAACGGCAAGGAGCTCGCCGCGATGTCGCCGAACAACCAGTACAGCGTCGATGCGGCAAAGATCGTTTCCTTCGAGCCGAATACACCGGTCTTCGGTGTCGGCGGCACGATCTACACCGCGTTCACGAACTTCATGACCCCGGCGCTCACCGACCAGATCTCGATCGATGACGCGGTCAACCAGTTCAAGAGCGAAGTCACGAAGCTTTCCATGTAACCGGGCAGTCTCACCTGCAAGGGTCCCATCCGCAGGCGTGCGGATGGGACGCCTTTTTACACGGCACGGACTTCGCAAGGTAGGGCACAATGCGCCATGCAGTCGACATCACGGGCGTTCATGCGGGCGGGACAGGATCACGAAAGCTCCGCATGGGCAATCCGGCCGCGGCCATCCCGCTCCTCGCTCCCTTCCTCGTTCTTTTTCTCGCCTTCATCGTCTATCCGACGGTGCGGGTCATCATGCTCAGCTTCACCGATGCCGACATCGCCGGCGTAGGGAGCTACATTGGGACCCGCAACTATGTGCGGCTGGTGCAGGACAAGGACTTCTGGCTGGCGTTGTGGCACACGGTCTATTTCGTCCTCCTGACGGTCGTTCCCAACACCCTGATCGGATTGCTCTTTGCCTTCCTCGTCATAAAGATGAAACGTTTCCGTGGTCTCGCGCAGGCTTTGTTCTTTCTCTCCTACGTGCTGCCGGTCAGCGTCGTCACACAGATATGGTTGTGGGTGCTGGAGAAGAACTACGGCATCATCAACTACATCTTCGATCTGAAGGTCAGCTGGTTCCGTACCGCCGTTCCCGCCATGCCGGCAACCGCTTTTGTGACCATCTGGTGGACAGTCGGGTTCAACGTCCTGATGTTCGTCGCAGGGCTCACCGCAATCCCCAAAGAATACTATGAAGCGGCCTCCATGGACGGCGCAAAAGGGGGGTTCAAGCTCTTTCGCTACATCACGTGGCCCCTCCTCTGGCCGGTCACGTCGCTCGTTCTCGTTCTCCAGCTCATCGCGCAGTGGCAGATATTCAACCAGGTCTATCTGCTCACATTCGGAGGGCCGTTCAACCGGACCCGGGTTGTCCTGCTGTATATGTACCAGCAGGCTTTCAATCAACAGCACGGCGGCTATGGCGCGACGATATCCATGGCACTCTTCCTCATCATCCTCACGACGTCGATCGTGCAGATGCGCGTCCTGAGAGTGAGGGCTCTCTGATGAGCAGGATCACGTCGTCTGGCGCGCGAATCAAATCCGCGGAGTACCGCGGCGCCCTGGCATGGGTCTCCCGCGTGCTGACCGTCCTGCTCGGCCTCGTCTGGATTTTCCCCCTCTATTGGGCCATCAACACCTCGCTCATGGCGGAGCCGAATACCGTGATGAGACCGCCTTCGTTCATCCCGAGGCCGCCCACGCTGGAAGAGTTCGATTTCATCATCAACCATTCGCAGATCATCCGCTGGTACTTCAACAGCGTTGTCACGACACTGGCGATCGTCGTCTTCGTCCTGCTCCTGTCGCTGATGAGCGCCTATGCGCTCTCACAGGTCAGGTTCCGCGGAAGGAGAGCGGTGTACATCTTCATCCTGGCCGGCTTCATGATCCCGTACGCGACGAACGTCATCCCGCTCTACATGCTGATGGTGAAGCTCAAGATGTCCAACACGTACTGGGGAATCATCCTGCCGCAGCTCGTCAATCCGATCGCGGTCGTGATCTACAAGCAGTTCTTCGACCAGATGCCGCTGGAGATGAGCGATGCGGCGAAAATGGACGGGGCAGGCGAGTTCCGTGTCCTGTTCAGGATCTTCGTCCCGTTGAACCTCGCCATCACCTGGGCACTGGCGATCATCCTCTCCATCTGGACCTGGAACAACTTCTTCTGGCCTTATATCATCGAGAACACGACTCCGATGATGACGATTCCGGTTGGGATCACGCAGACGCAGTCTTCCTACGGCGTGCACTTCGGAAGAGACATGGCAACCGCCGTTCTCGCGGCCATCCCGACCGTCGTGCTGTATATTGTCTTCCAGCGTCGGGTCGCGCAGGGCGTCGCCATTACTTCCGGCATAAAATAGAGCGAGGAACAATGAAAGCCAGGCTGCACGTGGAAAGGGAATATCAGGTGGGGAAGTCGGAGGACCGGCTCTTCGGGTCATTCATCGAGCACCTGGGACGCGCGATCTACGGCGGGATCTACGAACCGGGACATCCCGAGGCGGACGGACAGGGCTTCCGAAGTGACGTGCTGCGCCTGGTGAGAGAGCTGAACGTTCCGGTCGTGCGTTATCCCGGCGGCAACTTCGTTTCCAGCTTCGACTGGGAGGACTCGATCGGGCCCGGCGCCGACCGCCCCCGCCGGCTGGACCTGGCCTGGCGATCGGTGGAGCCGAACACCTTCGGCCTGGACGAGTTCGTGCGGTGGGCCCGGGAGGCCGGCACGAAACCGATGATGGCGCTCAACCTGGGTACGCGGGGCATCGATGCGGCGCGCAACCTCGTGGAGTACTGCAACCACCCGGGAGGGTCTTACTGGAGCGACAGAAGAAAGGCCAATGGCGCGGCGGCACCCTATGGCATCTCGATGTGGTGCCTGGGAAACGAGATGGACGGGCCCTGGCAGGTGGGGCAGAAGACCGCGGAGGAATACGGCCGGCTCACCAGCGAGGTAGCGAAAGCCTTGAAGCTCTTTGATCCCGCCCTGGAGCTTGTCGCGTGCGGGAGCTCATTCGAGAAAATGCCCACATTCCCGGCATGGGAAGCCACTGTCCTGGAGTCCTGCTATGAATCCGTGGACTACCTGTCCCTTCACTCATATTTCGGCAACCGCGACGGGGACCTCCCCAGCTTCCTCGGAAGCTCCATCGGGATGGACAACTTCATCAAGTCCGTCGTGGCCACCTGTGATTTCGTAAAAGCGAAGAAGCGCAGTAAAAAGACGATGTACCTCTCCTTCGACGAATGGAACGTCTGGTTTCATTCACTGGCAGCCGACAAGCGCGTGGAGCCCTGGTCCGTGGCGCCCCCGCTGCTGGAGGACGTCTACACGTTCGAGGACGCCCTGGTCGTGGGCTGTCTCCTCATGACCCTTCTGAAAAACGCCGACAGGGTGAAGATCGCCTGTCTCGCGCAGCTCGTGAACGTCATCGCGCCGATCATGACGGCGAACGGCGGTCCGGCCTGGAGACAGACGATCTTCTATCCATTCCTCCACGCGTCGAAGTACGGCCGCGGGACGGTACTGGACGTCCGGGTCCACGCCCCTGTCTACGAGTCGAACCTGTACGGCACCGTCCCCTACCTGGAGACAGCAGTCGTGGCCGACGAATCGAAGGGGGCGCTCACGATCTTCGCCGTGAACCGGGCGACCACCGAGAAACTCGAGCTGGAGGCGGACCTGCACGGGTTCGAGGGCACGAAGCTCATCGAGCACATCGAGCTCACCCACCCGGATCCCAGGGCGGCGAACACGCGGGAGAAGCCGAACGAGGTGGTGCCGCAGACACCCTCCGGTAGGGCGCGCATGGACGGCGATGTTCTCAGCGTGCGCCTCGAGCCGCTTTCCTGGAACGTCCTGCGCCTGCAGGCGGGGAAGTAGGCTGCGGCCAGGCCGCACCAGGGCATGAGCCTGGTTGCACGGCGTACCGTGCAGCGTGACGATTGACCTTACATCTTGATGCCGGTCAGCGTGACACCCTCGACGAAATACCGCTGCCCGACGAAGAACACGACTATCGGCGGCAGGATCACGATCACGGTCGCGGCCATGAGGAAGTTCCACTGCGTGGAATAGCTCCCGATGAAGTGCGTGAGACCGAGCGCAAGCGTGTAGGTTTTCGGGTCGTTGAGGTAGATCAGGGGCCCGAAGAAATCGTTCCACTGGAAAAAGAACTGGAAGAGACCCACCGCGATGAGAGCGGGCTGGATGAAGGGGAGCAGGATCTGCCAGTAGATGCGGAAGTAGTTTGCCCCGTCCATCCGTGCCGCATCGTCGAAATCCTTCGGGATCGTGAGGAAGAACTGCCGCAGGAGGAAAACGTTGAACGCGCCGCCGCCGAACCAGAACGGCACGATCAGCGGATAGAAAGTGTTCACGAGGTGCACCTTGGTCCACATGATGAACTGCGGGATCAGTACGACCGCGGGGGGAAGGATGATCGCGCCGAGGACCATCGCAAACCAGAAGTTCCGCAGCGGGAACCTGAACCTGGCCAGTCCGTATGCCGACATGCTCGACGTGACGAGAGTGGCCAGCACGGTCGGGATGACGACGATAAGGGTGTTCCGGAAATACAGCAGGAAGGGCGACGTAGTCATCGCGATCGGCGTAGTTCTCCCAGCGGGTGCGGGTTGCCCACAGGAGCGGCGGGTACTTGAACACCTCGACCAGGGTCATGAGCGAGCTGCGCACCAGCCAGAATATGGGTAGCAGGCAGGCAACGGCGCCGACCGTGAGCACGAGATAGAGCAGTGCCCCGCTGGACCGTCCGGGCAGCGGCTCATGCGTTGGCTCCTTCGTAGTAGACCCACTGCGCGTGACCAGCGGAAAAGGACCAGCCCGAGGAGCGACACGATGAGGAACAGGACCCACGCCAGGGCGGCGGCGCCGCCCATGTTGTTGCGCTCAAACCCCTCGCGGTACATGAGGTAGACGTAGAAGAGGCTCGCGTTGTTGGGGCCGCCGCTGGTCATGACGTAGGACTGTGTGAAGATCTGGAACGAGTTGATGAGACCGACGACGATGTTGAAGAACGTGACCGGCGAGATCATGGGCCACGTGATGGCCCGGAACTTGTGCCACCAGTTGCCGCCGTCTATCTCCACCGCCTCCAGAAGCTGGCGCGGCACTCCCTGAAGGGCCGCGAGGAAGATCACGATCGTGTTGCCCGCGCCTCCCCAGACGCTCATGAGGACGATCGAAGGGACGACCGTGGTCTGGTTGGCGAGCCAGAGGGACTTGGGGAAGCCCGAGCCCCTGGAGGATCTCGTTGAACAGCCCGAAATCGGGGTTGTAGAGCCACAGCCACAGGGCGCTGCTCGCCACGATGGGCACGATGGTCGGCAGGTAGAAGATGCTTCGATAGATGCCCCTCCCCCGGATCTTCTGGTTGAGGAGGAGAGCGACGATCAGCGAGTAGACGATCGTGAGGGCGACATTGAGCGACGACAAAGTACACCGTCACGAGAAGCGAGTTCCAGAAATACAGGTCCGTGGTGAACGAGCCGGACGTAGTTGCGGATCCCGACCCAGTGGGGAGCCGTGAGCACGTTCCAGTCGGTCAGGCTGATCGAGCAGCGCTGCCGATCATCGGAACGATCACCCAGATGATCAGCCCCAGGATCACCGGCGATGCGAAGAGATACCCGACGAGCGCTTCCCGGGACTCCCTGCGCCGCTGCCGATGCCTTTCACGCCGTCCCATCGTTCCTCCCGGCCCTGCCGTACGGGCACCGCGAGCCCGCTTCCGCGCGCGCGCCCTCATGCGTCAAAGAGCCCCGTGAGGGAGCTCTTTGACTCTTGATGATACTACCAGAAACCTATTTCCCCTGGAAGATCGGGCGTGATCTTCGGCATGATCTCGTTCTTGATCACGTCCGCGGCGGTCTTCTGGCCCAGCCACACCTGGCCGAGAGCGGCCTCGATCACGTCGTCCATCTTCGAGAAAGTCGGCACGTAGTACAGGGGAAGCTGGTGCGAGTAGTTGAGCGGCGAAATCGACGACCGCGGTCTTGTACTCGGGCGGATGGCGGGGGTTGTCGATCCACTGGGAGAGCAGCTTCGGATCCGTGTACCACTGCTTCTCGTTCGGCAGCCAGATGCCGCTCTGCAGCAGGGGCAGCGAGTTCTCGGGATTCATGACGAACTCCAGGAGCGTGAGCGCCTCGGGAAGGTGCTTCGTGCTCTTGTACACGACGATCGGCGTCCCGACCGAGGTGGTGGCGAGCTTCTTCATGTAGGGCAGCACGCCGACGCCGAAGTCGAGTCCCTGCTGCTCCTTCGTGATCCCGATGGTCAGCAGGTCCCACGTGCCGTCCATGACCATTGCCACCTGCCCGCTGAGCAAGGCCGTGGCCGCGGCGTCGGGCATCTGCTGCGTGCCGGGACGGGGCTCACGTGGTGCACGTTGATCAGGTCCGCCATCTTCTGGATGGCATCGATCGTCGCCGGATCGTCCAGGAGCAGCTTCTTGCCGTCCGGGCTGACGCATGCCGCCGCCGTTGCTGATGGCAAAGGTGATCCAGGGCATCCACCAGTTCTGGACCCAGGTCCCGAAGGTCCGGATGTTCTGCGGATCGAAGCCCGCGTCATTCGGGGTCTTGCCGTTCGCGTCCTTGGTCAGCTTCTTGGCAACGCTGCACGAACTGGTCCCAGCTCCAGGCCTTGCTCGCCTCCGCCGGCGGGTACGGCAGGCCCGCCGCGTCGAACATCTTCTTGCTGTACCAGATGACCTGAATCTCGTTGGCCACGCTGATGCCCGACGATCTTGCCGTCGGGAGTGACGAACTTGATCGCGTCGAGCTTTGCGGGGGCGTTCTTGTAGAAGTCCGTCAGGTCGACGAACTGCCCGTTCATGCCCCAGGTGAGAACGTTGGGCTCGTAGAAGTAGCCGAGGTCAGGCAGGGTGTTGCTGGCCGCCAGCGTGGTGATCTTGGTGTTGAACTGGGTGTTCGACCCGAAATTCAGGGGCTCGATCTTGACGTTGGGGAACTTCGCCATGTAGCCGTTCAGATACGCGTTGGTGGCATCGATCTCGTTTTGATCGCCCCAAAAAGCGTACTGCAGCGTGACGGGCCCTTGCGACGCCGCCGCGCTTTCCGTCTGACCGGTGGCACCCACCGGGAAGACCGCGAGCAGCATGATTCCCATTGCTGCCGCGACAAACAGAGATTTCTTTGCCATAGGCAATCCTCCTTGTGACGGGCCTGGCGCCCGCCGTGTTGAAACCGCTCCGATCGTGACTCTTCCAGACCGAGGACGGGGCTGCATCCTTTGCTCTCGTTCTCCTGTAAAAGGTAAGAACCGCATCGGCAACTCTGCAAGATGAGGCAGACGAACAAAATGGGAACAATTCCGACATCAGCCCTCCGGCCCGGCGCGCGTCGGCGGGTGTGATGGCCCAGGTCGGTTTTGTCCCCTTTTTCTTTGAAATAAGCAACTTGCTGCCCGTTCTTTCAGGAACGCATATTCTTCAGGAGATCGCGGTGAGGAGCATGCAAATGATCGGGCAGGAAACGTGGGCAATGATCGAGGCAAAGATCGATGGAGGCTTCTGGCGCGATTACCAGTCACTTGTGCGTGAAAAGGTCATTCCCTACCAGTGGAAAGCCATGAACGATGAAATCCCCGGCGCTCCGAAAAGCCACTCGGTGGAAAACTTCCGGATCGCCGCGGGAGTGGCCCATGGCACCTACGAAGGAATGGTCTTTCAGGACAGCGACCTGTCGAAGTGGCTGGAGGCGGCGGGCTACGTGCTCGGGCAGGGACTCCCGGGCAACGAGGCCCTGCGAGCGTGGGCGGAGGAAGCGATCGATCTGATCGCGCGCGCGCAGCAGCCGGACGGCTACGTGAATACCTACTTCACGGTGAAGGAACCCGGCCGCAAGTGGAAGAACCTGCGGGAGGCGCATGAGCTGTACTGCGCGGGTCACCTGATCGAGGCCGGAGTCGCCTTTCATCGCGGAACCGGCAATCAGAAGATCCTGGAGATCGTCCGCCGCCTGGCGGACCTCATCGACGCCCGATTCGGAGTCGAGAAAGGGAAGATCAGGGGATACCCGGGTCACGAAGAGGTGGAGCTGGCCCTCGTGAAGCTCTACCGGCTTACCGGGGAGCGGCGGTATCTCGAGCGGGCTCGGTATTTTATCGACGAGCGCGGCCGGGCCCCCCACTTCTTCGACCAGGAGGCCGCGGAGCCTGACTTTGCGTCGATCTTCGGGCTCAAGCCTCTGGGTTACCACCAGGCACACGTGCCGGTGCGGGAGCAGGCCGATGCGACAGGGCATGCCGTGCGCGCCATGTACCTCTACACTGCCATGGCCGACCTTGTCCTGGAGGGGGGGGATGGGACGCTGCTCGCCGCATGCGACCGGCTCTGGGAAAGCACCACGGCCCGGCACATGTACGTGACCGGGGGCGTGGGATCCTCCGCGCATCTCGAATCCTTCAGCGCCGACTTCGACCTGCCCAATGACACGGCATATGCGGAAACCTGCGCCGCCATAGGGCTTTTCTTCTTCGCATCCCGCATGGCCCGGATCCACGATCACGGGCGGTACGCCGACGTCATGGAGCGCGCGTTGTACAACGGAATCATCAGCGGGCTCGCGCTGGATGGCGAGAGCTACTTCTACGTGAACCCCCTGGAGGTGGTCCCGGACGTCTGCGACTCCAACGGGACCTACCGCCGGGTGAAGTACCGGCGCCAGCCGTGGTACGGGTGCGCATGCTGCCCGCCGAACATCGCGCGCACCCTGGCGTCGCTGGGCGAGTACCTGTACCACTTGCACGGAGATACCCTTTATGTCGATCTTTACCATGAGGGAGTCTGCACCTTCACGGCGGGCGGCAGGGAAGTGACCCTCCGGCAGAGCACCACCTATCCGTGGGCGGAAAGCATCGTGTTCGAGCTCGAGTCGGACGCGGGGGATCTCACCCTCGCGCTCCGCATTCCGTCCTGGTGCAGACAGGCAGCGGTGAGGCTCAACGGGGAATCCGCCCGGCCCGCCGCGCCCGGAGACGGCTACGCGCGCGTGCGCAGGGCCTGGAAGAAGGGGGATAAGCTGGAGCTTACCCTTCAGATGAACGTCGAAAGAATACATGCGGACCCCAGGGTTCGGGCAGACTACGGGAAGGTGGCGATCCAGCGGGGCCCCGTCGTCTACTGTCTCGAACAGGTCGACAACGGCCCCGACCTCTACAGCGTGAGCCTGCCCGCGGACGCGAAGCTGGAGACGGTGAATCGGCCCGATCTTCTCGGTGGGGTGGTTGTCATTGCGGGTCGGGGCACGGCCCGCAGCGCGTCCCGGCCGGCAGGAGCTCTCTATCAGAGCGGGAGCAGCGACGACAGCGTCGAGGAAAGGCGGCTTCTCTTCATCCCGTATTACGCGTGGGCAAACCGCGCGCCGGGAGAGATGATCATATGGATGCGCGAATGATGCCGTGCGGACCGGGGGATACGCAGTCCATGGGGGACGGCCTCAAACTCGATTTCATCCGGCCATTCGAGCCGGTCGAAGCAAGTCACGTCGTGGCGGAACATCCCGGGAGCAGGGTGGTACGGCCCGGCAGCTCCGCGTGCCTCATTTTCAGCGTCCATGGAGGGCTTGTCGTCCAGGACGGCCGCGCGGAGCTGGAGCTGCAAGAAAACGCGGCGCTTCTGCTTGCGCACCGCGGCGCCGGCACGATCACCCTCACGAACAGGTGCGAGGCGGACTTCTATCTGCTGCGCTTCCGCTGGACGCAGAAGGCCGTCGCGGCTTCCGGCCAGGCTCTCCAGGTGCCCTCGCATGTCACCGTGCTCCGGCCCGGACGGCTGACGCACCTCCTTCGCATGTATATCGAGAAGGCGAAGGGGGAGACGACAGGGCCGATGCGGAATCCGCCGAGTACGTCGATGCGAAATCCGCCGAGTACGTCGATGCGAAATCCGCCGAGTACGTCGATGCGAAATCCGCCGAGTACGTCGATGCGGAATCCGCAAACTGCGCGGAGTACCGTGCAAGGTACGTCGATGCGGCTCATGCTGCATCACCTGCTCGTTCTCGCGCTGTGCGAGCTGGCGCGCTCCTCCCAGGAAGGGATTCCGATGCCGGCCCGGGAGCCCGGCCTCGCGAATATCGCCTCGCGGGTGGATGCATTCATCGCCGCGCACTATCACGAGACCCTCTCGACTCCCGACATCGCCGCCGAGCTGCGCTACAACCCTGACTACCTCGAGCGCGCCTATCGCCAGGAGCGCCGTATGTCCATCCGTGAGGCAATCCACGCGCGCAGGATCAACGAGGCCCGGGCGCAGCTTCTTCTCCTGCGCAAGCAGGGCGTGGCCCAGATTGCCGCGTTGTGCGGGTACACCGATGCCGGCTATTTTCGCCGCCTCTTCAAGCGCGCCACTCACATGACCCCGCACGGCTACCGGGCCGTGAACACGGCCTTCCTCCCGGACGGCGCACCGCGCGCGGCCGGGAAGGCGCTGCACCAATGACCATCCCCGTCTGCGACACCATTGAATCCCTGAACGGGGGTCAATTCGTCTCTCCGGGATTCGGCACGCACGCGGTGCGCGTGATCGATTCGTACGAGCTGATCTTCGTGACGCAGGGCCGGCTGGACATGTTCGAAGGAGAGCGCGCGTTCCACCTGGCGCGCAACCAGACGCTCCTGCTCTTCCCCGGGATCCGGCACGGCGGCCTCCTGCCCTATGCGCCTGATGCGAACTTCTACTGGGTGCACTTCCGGCTGGCCAACCCCGGGTCCCCCGGCGCGTCGCTCCGCGTCCCCAAGGTGGCGACGGTTCGGGATCCTGAGGGGCTGACGGAGCTGTTCTGTCGGTTCATCTCCGATCAGGAGTCGGGCATCCTGGATCCGCTCAGCGCGGCCCATCTCGTCGCGCTCATGATGTGCATGATCTGCGAGGAGGAGGTACAGGCCCGGCACTCCCGGTCTCGCGGCATCCGCAGGGAGCAGGAACCGCTTGCGGTGACGATCCACCGGCACATCGACGCGAACTATGAGAAGCCGATCACCACTTCATCGATCGCGCGGGATCTCCACTACAATCCCGACTACCTCGAGCGTGTGTTCCACAGTCACTGGAACATGTCGATCATCGACGCGGTTCACCAGAAGCGCATCGGGCTGGCCCGCTCATCCCTGCACACGGAGCCCGGCAAGAACATCAACGAGATCGCCTTCGAATGCGGCTACGCCGACGCCGGCTACTTCCGCCGGATGTTCAAGCGCCTCACCGGCCTGACGCCGCGGGAGTTCAGAACACTCTACGCTCGAACGCACATCAACACTCACTAGGTCGTCGCTTTGCAATCAGAGCGGTAACGCCGAGCGCGGCCTGCCGGTGTTGAAGCAATCATGAACGGCAGGAAGATCATCGTGCTGGTCGCGGCCCTCACTGTTCTGCCTCTATCGATGGTCTGTGCAGGCGGCGCGGGCGGGCTCACGTGGGGACAGCAATTCTTCGACCCTCAACTTTCCAACTACGACTTCCAGGGAACCTGGTCGGGTGCGTACGGCTACGGCGTGACGCGTCATGGCCAGCGGATCGGCGGATTCGCCATGGCCGTCCGCTCTTCCGCGCCCGGCGGGACTTTCGACGGCGGATTTGCCGGCCTTATCACGGGCCAGGAAATGCACGCGGGGCCTTTTCTCATGGCAATAAGCCTGTGGACCGGCATCGGCGGCTTGAACGCCGACTCTGCGCTGCCCGCCGGGGGCTCGCTCGCGCTGTTCGGGGAGCTCGACCTGGAGCTGGGGCTGGGGTTCATCAGCTGGATGCAAGTGACGGGCTATGCCGGCATGCAGGCGATCACGAGAGTTACCGGCGGACGGCCGCTGTTCAGCGGAGTCGCGTACACGCCCGTCCTCGGCGTGCGGGTTGCCTGGGGCTCGTTCTAGGGCGCCGCAAATGTCACGGGGTACCGTGACCGCGGTACTCCGCGGATTTGGGCGCCGCAAATGTCACGGGGTACCGTGACCGCGGTACTCCGTGGATTTGGGCGCCACGGTGGAGGAGGGCTGCGATTCGTCTGCGGGCTGCGCGACCCGGCTTGCCGGCGAATAGATCTTTTCCACCACCCAGGCCACTGTGGCGCGGGGAAGAAGCCTGACAAGAAAAACGACCGTCTTGTACATCAGACCGGGGATGGCCCTTCGCTTTGCTTTCTTGAACGAGGCCAGCGCCTTGCGCGCGGCCCGTGCCGGGTCCATGTAGACCCGGTCTGCCGTGCCGATCTTCCTGTCAAGACCGGAATTGGTGATCATCTCCGTGGCCATGCCGCCGGGCACGAAGGTGCAGATGGCCACCCCTTTTCCCCGGTACTCGACGGCCAACCCCTCCATGAAAGCCTGCATGCCGTGCTTGGTCGCCGCATAAACGTTCTGATACGGCGTCGTGACGAACGCGGTCACACTGGTGACCGTGAGAAGCGCGCCCCTTGCCCGATCGAGGAAATACTTCAGAAAGAGCATGCACGCCCTCATTTCGGAGAGGAAGTTCACCGCAATGATCTGATCGTACTTCTCCGTCGGCATGTCGAGTGTCCTGCCGTAATAGGTGAGACCGGCGCAGTTCACCAGAGCGTACACCTCGCCGATGGCGGTGGCTTCCCGAAAGAGAGTCTGCGCCCCGCCCGGCGAGCCCAGGTCAACGGAAAGCACGTGCATGCGGGATGCGCCCTGCGCCTCGATTTCGGCCTTCAGCTCTTCAAGGCGGTCGCGTCTGCGCGCCGCCACCACCACATGCGCCTGTTCTTTCAATGCGAGAGTGCGCGCGATCTCCCGCCCAAGTCCGCTGGAGGCACCGGTCACGACAACAAGCTTCCCGTTGAAATCGAGCGCCTTCATGGAGTGTCGGGAATAGTATACCGCAGAGAGGAAGCGCCGCAAAGCGCTCGCGGCGCTATCGCGGCTCCTGCTTCTGCGCCGTGAAGGATGTCGGCGGCTTTTCGCGGGCAGGGTCCTTGTTGTACTCCCGGGATTGTCCGGGCGGGATGCTCAGGTACTCCCAACGCGCGCCGCGGATCGATTTCGCCAGAAAGACGATCTGACCCACGTGGTAGCTCGCGTGGCTGAGGGAGCGATGCAGCGCCTCGCACACGAAGAGCGGCTGACCCCGGATCGTCACTGTCCTGCCCAGGTCTTCGTCATGGAGAGTCTGGAGCGTATCTGAAAGGATCTGCCATCCCTCTTCCCATTTCCGCACGAGCTCCGCGCGCGTCACCCCCCGCCGCAGAAACTCCGACTCCCTGTCGCGCCAGGGCTTCTCCCCGTCGCTCGCGAGGAAATCGCTGAAACGGGAGGCGAGATTGCCTGAAATGTGCCACACCAGCGTGGTCACGGAGTTCCCTTCCCCCGGGGCTGCCTGGGTCAGCTCGGATTCACCGAGCTGACCGAAGGCGCGCTCACCCAGGGCCTTGTAGCGCTTGTATTCTCCTTCGATGGATGCCACCACCTGTCTCATGATTTCCTCCTTGACAGTCATTCTATTAATGTATAAGCTTCTGCCTGGACTTCAAAAAGATGGCTTCGTGGAGTCCGATACGAAGAAAAAGAAGCCGAATCATTCGGACCTTTCCGTTTCTACCCCGAAGGAACATCCGACCGGACAGCGGTATCCACAAAAGATCCTGCCATGTTCTGCTCCTTAACCGGTATGAATCAAAGGGCGATGATGAAGAAAACTCCAAGGAGGAGAACTTGAACAAGAAATTGTACGTTGGCGGGCTGTCCTATTCGGTGACCGATGAGCAGCTTCAGCAGCTTTTTGCCGGTCATGGGACCGTGGAATCGGCGAAAGTGGTCACGGACCGTGAAACCAGCCGCTCACGTGGTTTTGGATTCGTCGAAATGAGCACCCAGGAAGAGGCCGAGAAGGCCATCGCGGCGCTCAACGGCACGCAGCACGAGGGCAGGAGCCTGACGGTAAACATCTCCAAGCCCCGCGAAGATCGTCCCGCCAGGAGCGGCGGGGGCGGGTACCGCGACCGCTACTAGAAAATACTGAGACAGTAGAATCAGGGGGGGCAGGTCGGCCCCCCCTTTTTTTGTCCTTTCTCCTTCCCCCCGTCTTGGGTCAGCAGGTCTCCCGGTGATATATTATCCGGGATGTCCCGCATTTCCTGGGGTCTCAGGATTGCCGTTCTCATGCTCTGTCTTTTTCAGGCCTCGTTTTCACCGGCGGAGACGCGCCCCGACCCCCGACTCGCCGCTCCTGCGGGGTCGGATGTCGATTTCCTCGCCGCTTTTTCCCAAGCCTCCGCAGACTGGGGCAATGGCATCGAGGCAATCATGGAGGACGCGTATCGAAAATGCTTTCGCACCTATATCATTGCCGGAAAAGTGATGACGCTCCACCTCCCCTTTGCTGAAAACAATGAGCGCTCGGAGCTGGTCGGATCCGAGCTGGCCGTCCGGGGGGGCGGCAAGGCAGATCCCCTGGCACTCTGGGACCAGATCGACGAGCTCATCGCCTCCTCGGACTTCGCCGCCTACGTGGCCGCGCTGACGGACGAGCACGAAAAGATCGTCATTTTCGATCTCACGGCGCGCAGCTGGACCACGAGCCGGGACTGGTTCGACCTGTCCCAGATGAAGGCGGGCGCGTATCAGGGGCTCCCCCATCAGCCCTATGTCCTGTCGCGGGGAAAGGGAATCACGCCTCCCGACATCTACAACTACCTCTACAGCGTGGGCCGGCTGGGCATGGACTGTTCCGGTTTCGTGTGGTACGTGCTGAAGACGGTTGCCCGGACCGGAGGTCTCGACCTCGACCGCGCGCTCAGCCGTTACCTTGGCGCATCCAGGCCTGCCATCGCCTCCCTGTACGTCGGCACCTGGTTTTTCGATCCCCGCAACCGGAATCTCGAGGTGGTCAAGGATGAGGTGCGCAACCTCAGGCCGTGCGACGTGATCATGTTCAGGGGCGAGGATGGGATTACGAGTCATTCCGCGGTCATTCAGTCCATCGACCTGACCTCCGGCACGATCCGTTACCTGCAGTCCACGGATGTCGCGGAGCAGAATGACCGGGGGGTGCACGAGTCGTTCATCAACTTCGATCCACGCAGACCCGAAACGAGCCTGAAGGATCCGACGCTCGTGTGGCACCAGAGACGGTCCGCCCCGTTTGCCGGGGAGACGGGCGTCGAGTTCTGGGACGACGGCCAGCGCTATCGCGCATACCCCCAGTTCGGGGGAGGCGCCGTCGTCCGGCTCAAGGTGATGGAAAAGCTGTTCTCGCGCCAGCTCAGTCCGGGTCGGAAATAGAAGGCCGGGCAGGGTGGGAGAGGTGCTCGCGGCAGCGCTCGATGTAGAGAGCCACGGGCGCATCCGTCGGCAGCAGGACAAGGACCCGGGAGAACAGGGCCTCGGCCTCTTTCCATTCTTTCCGCTCAAAGAGCGCAAGAGCCTCGTTGAAGCTTTCGATGGCCTGGAGGGTCGTGCCGTCAACCACGCCCTTTTCCGCGACCAGCTCGAAGGCGCGGAACTTCGCGTCCGTGCCGGCGAAGCGCACACGGTCGAGGCTCCGCACGAGGAAGTCCCCTCCTGCCGCATCCCGTACCGGTTCCGAAATGAGGATCGTGGTGCCGAATCGTGAGTTCAGGGCTTCCAGCCGGGCCGCGAGGTCGTTTGCCGGCCCCACGACTGCGTAGCCGGGCATGCCCTGGGAGCCGAGCGCGCCGACAATGCACTCTCCGGTTTCGATTCCGATCCGGCCGACGAACGGCGGCGCAGCGGCGATGTTCAGTTCCTTTTCGACTGCCTTCATCCTGAGCGCGGCCAGGCACGCCCGGCGCGCGTGATCGGCGGACGTGAGCGGCGCGCCGAAATACGCCGTGAACGCGTCTCCCCCCACCCTGCCGAGCATTCCCTCCAGGCCGAGAATCACTTCGTGCATGCCCGCGTGATAGGCATTGAGCAGGCCCAGATGATCTCCGGGGTCGGGAAGCGCATCCGGAAGCGGTCTCTTTACCGCAACAGACATGACCGTCACGTTTCTCCTCTCCCCCGCGGACGCGCGATCACGGGGAGACACAAGAAGCCTCTGCACGCTCTCCCGGGACAACCTGCCGGAAAACGCATTCCGTACGGCACGCGCTTCCCTGCGGACTACCGAGACCTTGAGCGCGGCCAGCAGGGCGCAGGTGAAGAGGACGTCCGCGGCAGGCAGGAGAGGATTCATGAAAACACCGAACAGCAAGAAGACCGCCGAGGGAACAACGACAGCCCCGCCCCCAAGGACGAGCCCGCTGAGCACGGCCGGCATCGGACGCATCCGGTAGACGGCGGCAGCGGCGAGGATCGACAGCAGGGCTGCCAGGCCGAGGGGGTAGCGGGAGGGAACCTCGCGAGGGAAGCGCCCGGAAAGGGCCGTGCTCACCAGGGCCGCGGAGGCGCCGGCGTCCGTGGCGGCGGCGCCAAACGGAGTCCTCCCGGCCCTCAGGGCCTGCCGCGGGCTCGAAAGTGAAACTATACAGAACGATCCCTGCAGCGCTGCTTCAAGGGAGGCGCGCGTCTGCTGCAGCTCGGCAAAGGTTCGCCGCGCCGCCGCGAAAGCGTCGGGGACCCTGCCGCGTTCGTCCTGGATCCCCTTCCTTTCAGCCTCGGTGAGCGACTCCGATCGAACAACCCTGTCCGCATCCGCGATGATCCTCGCCTCCGCGTCCCCGCCCAGAAACTGGTCGGCCAGGGTGAAGAACCGCGCGCGCGCGTTCCGCCACGCCCCCGCATTTCCGGGGTCGCCCGCTGCCAGCATCTCGTTCTTGAGCCGGGAGCCGTATTCGTACGCATCGAGCAGACCGGTCTCGCTGCGAAGGTAGGAGAGATAGCCGTGGCCGTCCATCTCCCTGAGAGAGCTGATCAGCGAGTCCTCGAGCCGCTCGGAGCGGAAGATCGCGGCCCAGGAGAGGTGGCGGAAGCCGTCGCCGATTCTGGAACGGGGCCATTCGAGCAGTGCCTGGCCCGCCTCCGTCAACGGGATCGTGAGCGTGCGCGCGGCACTTCCGCGGCGCGCCTCGATGCGGAGCACGATGTTTCTCGTCCCCAACTCCACGCCGGGATTGCCCAGCAGATCGAGCAGGGCGGTGAACGTGATCTGGCCGAAATGCGCTCCGTCGTATTCCCCCATGAGAGTGGCGCGACGGCGCACACCGTCCGAGTCGGGAAGAAGGTCCGCGAACCCTCCTCCCCGCGCTCCGCGGAGAACAGGCAGAACGGCGGGACTTATGCCGGGTATGCGCATCGAGGGGTCCGCGCCCGGCACACGCACCGGAAGTGCAAGGGCCTTCGACGCCTCATCGGCCAGATTCATGTCCGCCGCGGAGTCGGGTGCGGACAGGATCTCCAGGGGGACGAATGTCCGGCCGAAGAACTTCGCCGCCTGGCCGAGAAGCGTGTCGTCGTCCCGCTCTATTCCCATGGCCGCTTCGCGGAGACGGATCTTCGCCAGGGCCACCAATCCGATGAGGTCGGAGACGTAGCGCGGCGAGTCCTGGGGACGGACAGAGCCGCGCCGGATCGCCTCGAAAAGGGACTGGATATTCTCTTCCATTTGAAGAAACTCCCGGTCCAGGGCAGCCGGAAGCGCCTGGCGCAGCGCGGAGGGATCGAGCCCGGGCGCGCTCTTCTGCCCAAGCGGCAGGTCGAGCACGGCGTAGGAGGCGTTCATCTCCTTCAGTACGACCAGACCGTCGGCGAGCACATCCCGGCTCCAGGGCCAGGGACCCGCGGCCGCCGTTGCCTCGGGGTCCACGTCGATCAGCAGGACAACGGGCGCCGCGGGCGCGGAAGGCCTCACCCGCAGGAGCGTGTCGTACATCCAGCCGCCCGCGTAGGAAAAAATCCCGGCCAGACCGAGAAGGACGCAGACGACGAAGATGACCGGAGGGACGAGGAGGGAGTGGAACAGGCGCGTTCTGCGCATGGGGTGAGGATACACGAAACTTGGATTGCGCGTCGCGGTACTCCGCGGATTCTGCGTCGCGGTACTCCGCGGATTCTGCGTCGCGGTACTCCGCGGATTTGGCGTCGCGGTGCGGAGTACCGCTCTGGCCGCTTGGAGCGGACTTCGTCCGCTGTGAGCGTCCAGTACTCCGCGGATTGCGCGCCAGGGGCCGTTCGTATATGCTGGCTTTTCATCATGTCCGCCATCAACCAGGCCGTCCCGGGAGCTGCCCAGCAGGTACTCGACCCGGCGCTCCTTGATCCACAGCGGTCTGAGGCCGCGGCGCAGTGAATACGCGCAGAAATCACATCGGAACCATATCGCTCCTGGCAGCTCTGACAGGTTTTCTCTTCGTCATGTTCCAGCCCTGGATTCCCCTCGACAGGATCATTCTCTACAACACCCTGTCTCTCAAGGGCCTGCTGGCGGCATTCTTCGACGCATCCCTCGTGGGCGCCCTGGCCGACTGGTTCGCGGTGACCGCGCTGTTCAGGAACCCCCTGGGTGTCAAGCTGCGCCATACCGACATCATCGCAAAAAACAAGGACAACATCGCGGAGGCGGTGCCCCGGTTCCTGACGAGCTTCGTGAGCGAGGAAAGGATTGCGACCACCCTTGCGAACGTGGATTTCGGAGGCAAGGTCCAGAAACTGATCGGTGAAGGCGGCTCCCGGGAGGAGATCCACGACTTCCTGCGCACGCGCCTGTCCTCACTGCTCGGCGGCTACAAGGAAGGCTCCGGCGCGGAAGGCCTCAGAATATTCATCAGGGAAATACTCGCATTCGTCGGAAACAGGCTCGACACGGCCACCGCATTCGCGTCACTCCTCGAGGTGGGCACGGCGGGAGCGCTTTGATGAGCGGATCATCGAAAGCGCCGCGGAGCTGCTGCGAAACGAGATAGGAAAGAATATCGCGCGTCTCGCCGCTGCCCTGACGCCCATCATCAAGCGGAACGCGGGCTGGCAGGGCATCTTCGTCGGCCAGGGCACCGTCGAGCGGCTTCTCGCGGGGGTGCAGAATGAGCTGGCGCAGATACGATCCAACCGGAACCACGAGCTGCGCCGTTTCCTGGACACCGCGCTCGACGGGTACGCTGCCCGGCTTGCCGGCGCGGCACCGGATCCGGGCGGCGACCGCGGGCGTTTTCGCGCCTGGGTCCGTGACGTGATCGACGACGAGAAATTTCAGGCCAGCAGCGTGCAATTTGCGGCAAACCTGATTGCGCGGCTCGATGTCGACATTGCCCGGCCGCAAAGCCGTTTCATCGAAGTCCTCGAAAGGATCGAGCGCGCCCTGGAAGACAGGCTCGGCGGCAATACCGAGTTCAGACTGGGCTTCAACCGCGGCATCGCAAACCTCATCTCGGGAGCAATCGTCAAGAGCCGCCTGATCGAGAGCACGACGGGGTACCTCGCCACCCTGCTCAAGAGCACGGATGAACGGGAGTTCGTACGCCGCATTGAAGATGCGGTCGGCAATGACCTCCAATACATCAGACTCAACGGTGCCGTGGTCGGCGGCTGCGTCGGCCTGCTCCTGTCACTTCTCGCCGCCCTGGTGCGGGGTTAAGGGCGCCGCCTGTTCGGCGGATTTCGCGCCGCTTATTCTGTTTCGGCAGATTTCGCGCCGTTCCGCAGCCAGACACGCATCGGGCCCGGCCCCCGATTTGCCCACGCGAAATAGGGAATCGCCGTCATGCCTTCCGCGCGAAGCGCAACGATTCCGCCCAGAAGCGCGGGCTCCGGGCGCGCGGTGAACCGGGCCTCCGGGCCGAGCGACAGCGCATCGAGTGGTCGATCGGCGTCCCGCTGCTCGACACAGTAGACAATCGGTCCCCGCTGAAGGGCGGCCTTGCCGCGGTTGTCGATGACACGGGAGTCGCAGAGCACTTTTCGAACAGGCATCGGCAGGTCAAGCTCGACAGTATCTCCTTCCTCCCACTCGCGATCGAGGACAGCGTAGCCCTTGTCCGTCTCGAAGCTCACCGTTCTTCCGTTCAGGCGCAGCGTGGGCGCTTCCGGATGCGGCCGTTCATAGCGGTAGAGGCTTCCCCCCATGATCCGCTCTCGAGCCCAGCCGGGGAGCCGAATCCGCAGCTCCATGCGTGTCCTCTGCTCGGGGCTGATCCGCAGGCGGATCTGCCCGGCCCACGGGTAGTCCGTCTCCTGCACCACGTCGAATCGGACGCCGCCGACCTGGACCTCCGCGCGGCCGGCAATGAAAAGGTTGACGTAGAGCGTCGTGTCCGCCGTTGCATGGACATACCCCGGCAGGGACGGGAAGAAGCGGCACAGGTTCGTCGGGCAGCATGACACGTCGAACCACGCCTGCCGCCCGGCGCTGCCGTGATTGAAGAGGAACTTTCCGTCGGACTCGAGGGGGTTTACGTAGAAGAACTCGTCTCCGCGGAGGGAAACCCCGGAAAGGAGGTTGTTGTACAGCGTCTGCTCCAGCACGTCGACGTATTTCGCCTCACCGGTGAGCAGGAAGAGGCGGTGGTTCCACATGACCGAGCCGATGGACGCGCAGGTCTCCATGTACGCGGTCTCGTTGGGAAGCTCCCATGCGTCCCCGAAGGCCTCACCAGTGTGCCGTGCGCCGATGCCGCCGGTCAGGTAGATCTTGGACTCCACCACGTCCCGCCAGATCGCCTCTATTGCCTCGGCGTATGCCGCGTCCGGCAGCAGCGCCGCCACGTCCGCCATGCCGCAGTACATGTAGGCCGCGCGTACCGCGTGTCCGACAGCCTCCCTCTGTTCGCGCACGGGCGCGTGATCCTGGCAGTAGCCGGGGTTGTCCGCGTAGGCATAGAGGGGCCGTGTATCATGCCGGCCCCTTTCTTCCAGGAAGCGCCGCGCGGCCTCAAGGTAGCCGCCGTCCATGGTGATGCGGTACAGCCGGGCAAGACCCATCTCGACGATCTGGTGGCCGTCCATGTCCCGACGGCCTTCAAGGCCGAACACGGACCTGATCAGGGCGGCGCTCCGCAGGGCAATGTCCAGCAGAGACCTTTTTCCCGTGGAGAGGAAGTGAGCGCTGGCAGCCTCGTAGAGGTGGCCGCAATTGTACAGCTCATGGCTCATCACGAGGTTCGACCAGCGCGATGGTCCGGCAAAGGGAAGAACGTGCGCTGGGTCAACCGTGCGGTTGGTGTAAAGGTAGCCGTCCGGCTCCTGTGCCGCCCCGATGATGGCGATCAACCTGTCCAGGAAATGATCCAGCTCCGGGTCGGGATGCTGGGCAAGGGAGTAGGAGGCGCCCTCGACGGCCTTGTACACTTCCGTGTCCTCGAAAGGCATCTGTCCCACGTAGGGCCCCGGCAGGCTTCCCGCGGCCCTGCGGAAGTTGTCCACGCGCCCGGATTCTTCGCACTTGCGAAAGATCGCCGGTATGGAAATGGTCCTGTTGATTTCCAGGCGCGGGAGCCAGAAACTGTCCTCCAGGGACACTGAGCCGGAGGGCGTGGGGGTAATGGGGTAATCGGTCACGGTATGCATCCTTTCAGTCACGCTCATGCCTTCAGCCCTGATAGCACAATGCCCTCGATGAAGTACTTCTGGCCAACGAAGTACAGGAGGACCGGCGGAGTGATGGCCATGCAGGATGCGGCCATGATCGATTTCCAGTCCGTCCCGAATCCCGACCGGAAATTGGCGAGGGCCTGCGAAATCGTATTCTGCTCGTTCCGCGAGATGTAGATGAGGGGACCGAGGATGTCGTTCCAGTACAGGATGAATGTGAACAGCCCGATTGCGATCATGACCGGCCTGATGAGGGGGACGAGTATCTGGAAAAGGACCCTGACGTGGCCGGCGCCATCGATGATCGCCGCCTCGTCGAGATCCCGGGGGATCGTCATCAGGAACTGGCGGCAGAGGAATATGTTGACGGCGAACCCGCCGAGGAATGCGGGAACAATGAGCGGGACGTAGCCATTGCTGAGCCCAACCGCGCTCCAGGCCACGAAGATCGGGATGATCGTGACGGCGCCCGGCATGAGCATGCTTCCGATTATGAGCGAGAACCAGAGCTTCTTCAGGGGAAAATCGAGCCTCGCGAACGCGTATGCCGCGAGCGTGGAGGTCAGGAGCACGCCGAGGATCGACGGGAGCGTGATCGTCAGGGTGTTGACCATGTACCGCAGGGAAGGGAAGACCGACAGGGCGTAGGGATAGTTGTCCAGGCGCCAGGTCGTGGGCAGGAGAAGCGGAGGATACTTGTGGATCTCGATATTGGACATGAAAGAGGACCGCACCATCCAGAAGAACGGGAAGAGCACTGCGAGACCGATCACGGCCACGATGAGGGTGACGAATATGTTCATCTCTCTGTTTGAGCGTGTCATGGCGTGCCTCATTCTCCCTCGTAGAACATCCACTTCTTCGAAGTGGCGAAGATGACCGCGGTGAGGGCGGCGATGAATATGAAGAATATGAGGGACAGGGCGCTGGCGTGCCCGAAGCTGTTCTGCATGAATCCCTCCCGATAGATGAGGAAGACCATGAAGAGGGACCTGCCGCTCGGTTCCCCCTTTGTCAGGGCGTATGCGGGCACGAACACTTGCAGGTTGGTGATCATGCTCATCAGGAAATTGTAGAAGATGACGGGGGTCATCATGGGGATCGTGATGTGGCGGAACTTGTGCCAGGTGGTGCCGCCGTCTATGTCCACGGCCTCCAGGTACGTGCGGGGCACATTCTGAAGCCCTGCCAGGAAGATGACGATCATGCTGCCCATCCCCCAGACCGTCATCACGATGAGTGACGGCACGGCGAATGTCCCGCTCTGCAGCCATTGAACCTTGTTGATCCCGACGAGGTGCAGGATGTAGTTGAAGACGCCGAAGTTCGACTCGTACATCCAGGACCACACGATGCACGTGCCGATGGAAGGCACGATGTAGGGAATGAAGAACACGGAGCGCCAGAAGCCGCGTCCCGGGATCTTGCGGTTGAGCATCAGCGCAATGGTGAAAGCGTAGATGATTCCAGAAATCACCGCTCCCAGCGCGAAATAGAGAGTCGCTGCCACGGACTTGGCGAAATAGAAGTCCGTGGTGAATATCTCTCTGTAGTTGTCCAGCCCGGTGAAAACAGGCGGCTCCAGTCCCGTCCAATTGGTCAGGCTGATCGCAATCACGCCGATCATCGGGAATATCGTGATGAAGAACAGTCCCAGGAGCGCCGGCGTGAGAAACAGGTACGCAGTGAGAGTCGTCCCGGGGGATCTTCTCGTTTTCATGTTCGCTTCCTTGAATGTGAATGCGGGGTTTCCCCGTCCGCGGTTGCGGCCGCGGAAACCCCCCGCTTGCAATGAACCTTATCTTGGCCTGTTCTCGTCGAACAACTTCTGCACCTGGGGAAGAATCCCGTTGATGTAGTCCTTGGCGGTCACGTTTCCGTTCCAGACGTCGTTGATGCCGGAGTTGATGAGGGTATCGAGCTTGTCGTAGCTGGGGAAATAGTACCAGGGGACCTGGACCGCGTTTTTCATTGCATAGTCGATGACCGCGGTCTTGTACTGGGCGAACGGAGGGTGGATGTCATTGTCGGCCCACTTCCTCATTGCTGCCTCGTTCGCATACCACTTTGCCGAAACAGGCATCCAGATGCCCCCGGTGATGAGGTCCCAGCCATTGGACTCGTCGCTCATCCACTTGACGAACGTCTTGGCTGCCGCCAGGTTCTTGGAAGAGCCAAATGCGACAAATGGACCGCCGGTGTTGTACGTGACTGCCTTTTTCATCTTGGGAAGCACGCCCACGCCGTAGACAAGGCCGTCCTTGAGGGAGTTCTTCAGGGAGACGCCGATTTCCCACTGACCGGAGGTTGCCATGGCGACCTTGCCGGTGAGCAGGTTGACGTCCAGGCTGGGCATGTTGTTCTTGTCACCGATGGAGGGAGCCACGTGGTCCTTCGTATACAGGTCTGCAATGGCCTGCAGGGCCTCGATGCTCTCGGGCGTGCCGATGAGCAGCTTCTGGCCGTCAGCGCTCATGACGCCGCCGCCGTTGGAAACCGCGAGCACCGGCCACATCCATGAAACCCTGTTGAAATCAGCGCCGAAGGTGACGATGTTGTTCGGGTCAAAGCCTGAATCATTCGGGGTCTTGCCGTTCTGGTCCTTCGTGAGCTTCTTGGCAGCCGCGACGAACTCCTTCCAGGTCCATGCCTTGTCCGCGCTGGCCGGAGGATAGGCGACCTTTGCCTCATCGAACATCTTCTTGTTGTAGTACACGAGCAGGACTTCGTCCGCGCAGCTGTAGCCCACGACCTTGCCCTTGTACGTGAAGGCAAGCGACTTGAGCGGGGCTTCATCCGGCTTGTACACGCCCGCCATGTCGGCAAGGAGGCCGGCGGCCGCGTACCGGATGGTCATGGGTTCCGCCATGATGCAGGTGTCCGGCAGCTGCTTTGCCGCGGCCATTGTATTCAGCTTGGTCTCATAGTCGTTGCGGCTGACCGCGATCATGGTGACGTGGATATTGTCCTGCGATGCATTGAACTTATCCAGGGTCTTCTGGATGTCCGCGGCCTCGGACTCGGTCGTGTTGTACCAGGCCATGTAGGTGATCTCGATTTTCGCCGCAAATGCGGAGGCGGCGAGCAGTACGAAGGCCAGCGCCAGGACGTACTTCAGCTTCTTCATCAGTTCTCTCCTTTGGGCGATACGAGTCTCGTATCGCTGCTGTGCGACTGTACGTTCAAGGGCCGGTTGGCTATATTTTGAACGTACCCAACGGCTTGCGGTACCGGGAACATGCTTCTCAGGCGGAACCCGGTACCGCGGCTGTTCTTGTTCCTCTCCTCACCCCCCCGGCTTCACCTCCTTGCATGATTTCCTGACAACCAGGTCTATGGGAAATTCGATCCTTACCGACGGCAGGTTACCGTTCTCCACGCGCTCGAGCAGCCTTCTCCCTGCCGTTCGTGCCATGTCTCTCGAATGGATCCGCATGGTCGTGAGCGGCGGCGAGGCGTGGCGCGCGAGCTCCGAATCGTCGAAGCCGATGACGGAAATGTCATCCGGCACCCTGAGGGAGTGCTCGGAAAGCGCGGAAAGCGCGCCGATGGCCAGGAGGTCGTTCGCGCAGAACACGGCGGTGAGGTCCGGGCAGCGCGCAATGAGTCGATTCATCGCCGCGTAGCCCGCCTCCGCGGACCACCCCTCGTCGCCGCCGACAAGCCGCTCGTCGGGGACGCCGCCCGCCTGCTCGATGGCTTCTTTCCACGCAAGGAATCGGACCCGGGCCGATTCGAGGCGCAGCGGCCCATTGACGATCGCGACGCGCGCATGACCCAGCTCATGGAGATAGTGCACCGCTTTCCGGGCTCCGGCAGCGAGATCCATTGTGACGAGGTCGAGTCCCTCGATGGCGGCGGTCGGCGCAAGGAGCACGGTCGGAACGCCGCTGGCCTTGATCAGCTCGAGCACCTCCGGATTTCTCGCCTCCTCCACAATGACACCGTCCACTTTTTCGAGAAACGCGCGAAAGGCTTCGCGCTCTTCGGGATCATAGTCATCGAGGTACGAGAACAGGGTATGCCGGCCCGACCGGGCCGTTTCTTCTTCGATGCCGAGGAAGACGTCGAAGTAGAAGGCTTCGGACGCGATGGGCTTGCGCTCGGACTTCTCCTTGCAGACCACGTAGCCCAGCGTGCCCGTCGTGGTGCGCGGTCCGGCTTTGGGTCCCTGCTTCCGTTTTACAAATGTCCCCTGCCCGACCGAGCGCTCGAAGAGACCGCGCGCCGTCAGCGCCAGCACGGCGTTTCGGACAGTCGTGCGGCTCACATCCAGCTCGACAGCGAGCTCACGCTCGGAGGGGATTTTTGTCCCCACGGGCCAGGCGTCAGATCCGATCCTGGCGAGCAGGAAGGATTCGACCTGTGCCTGCATCGAATCCCTGGCGTTCCTTTGAATGGTCTCTTTGGCTTCCACCACTTTCCTGCGCATAATTGGTTACAACCAATTACAACCATTATTGCACACATGTTGATTTTGTCAAGCAAAATATTCGAAGAATTTTCTACTTTATCGAGCCCAGCAATCCCGCGACGAATTGGCGCTGCATGGCGAGGAAACAGTACCAGGACCGGCAGAACGGAAAGGACAACGATGATCATCAGGGCGCCGTACTCTATGGTGTAGGCGCGCATCATTGATGACATCGCGATGGGGAGCGTCTTCTTCGTGTCCCCGAGAATGGTCATGAGAGGCCAGAGATAGCTGTTCCACTGCGCAAGAAAGATATAGATGGCCGCGGACGCGAAGCTCGCCTTCATGGACGGGAAAACGATGCCGAGAAAAATGCGGGATTCACTCGCCCCGTCCACGCGCGCCGCCTCCATGATCTCATTCGGGAACATCCTGAAGTTCTGCCGCATGAAGAAGATGATGAAAACCGACATCACCGAGGGCAGAATGATCGCGGCGTGGGTGTTGAGCAGCTTGAAGAAGGCGACCAGCCGGAACAGCGGGATGACGAGGGCGATCTGGGGGATGATCAGGGCCAGGAGGAGAACGGCAAATACGGCCTCGCGCGCCTTTGAGCGGTACTTCTCGAATCCGAAGGCCGCAAACGCGTTTACCGCCACGCCGAAGACCACGGTGAGGAGCGCAATCTTGGCCGAGTTGAAGAAGAACAGGAGGAGGTTGTAGTTCTTGATCGCCTTCTCGAAATTGCTCCCGAACTCGCGGCCGGGAATGACAATGCCGCGCACCACATCGTTCGGATTCAGCGTCATGCCTACGATCATCCAGAAGAACGGAAAGACGCAGAGGAACGCGCCGACAAGGAGCAGTATCCAGAGAATGAATCGGCCGAATGATCCGTACTTGACGACAGCCATCAGTCCCTCCGTCCCGAGCAGCCTGATCTGGATGAAGGCAAGGACGCCCGCAATGAGGACGATCACGTAGGACAGCGCCGTTGCATAGCCGAAGTCCGAGTTGAGCACGAATGCCTGCCGGAAGATGTAGAGGGCGGCGGTCATCGTGGCATTGCCCGGACC
The DNA here is from genome assembly GCA_963734545.1 of uncultured Spirochaetota bacterium. Taxonomy (GTDB): domain Bacteria; phylum Spirochaetota; class Spirochaetia; order SZUA-6; family Fen-1364; genus Fen-1364. The sequence continues at coordinate 662,950 of CAVTHO010000008.1, forward strand.
TCCCTCCCAGGTCAGGATGTTCGGTTCGTCGAAGAGCTGCATCGTGCCGCTGGTGGAGGTCACGGCGGAGAACAGAATGACCGGGACCAGGAGGGGCAGAGTGATGGCAAAGAACTTGCGCCGCTGGCTGGCCCCGTCCACCTCGGCCGCCTCGAATATGTCCGTGTCGATGTTCTGGAGCCCGACGAGAAAAAAGATCATGTTGTACCCGGTCCATCGCCATGTCAGGCCCATGATGATCGTCACCTTTGCCCAGAAAGGATCGCTGAGCCATCCGATGGGCTTGGCGATGAGACCGAAGTTGAGAAAGAGATTGTTGAGCAGCCCGTTCGACTGCAGGAGCATCCTGAAGATCACGGAGTAGGCGACAAGGGACATGACGCACGGGAGGAAATAGATCATCCTGAACGCTCCCCGGTACCTCTTGATTCCCTGGTTGAGGATAACCGCCAGGATGAGGGCCAGGAGTATCATCAGGGGGATCTGGACCACCATGAAGAGGAAGTTGTGACCGAGCGCCTGCCAGAAGATGCCGTCCGTGGCCATGCGGACGAAATTGCCGAGCCCGACGAGGTATTGATGAAGCCCTTCCACTTGCGCGTGACGAGGAACAGTGACGACAGGATGGGATAGAGCATCAAGGCACAGAACAAGGCAATTGCCGGGAGGGCGAAAAGCCAGCCGATTCGATTCAGGTACCGATAGTATGAGCCACTCTTGTTCACGCGACACTCCTCGATCTCCGCGGAATACCGCGGAACTCAGTGGAATACCACGGCGAAGACAAATCCGTGGAGTACCACGGCGGCCCAAAAAAACTTCCGCCCCTATTTCCGCGAATGTCTCGGAAGGGGCGGAAGCTGATTACTGCAGCGCGGCCTTACTGGCCGACAGTCTGCTTGTACTCCTGCTCAGCGGCGGCGATGACATCGTCGGGGCTGGCAAGGTCACCCTTGTACATGCGAAGTGTCGCATTATTGAGGGCCGTGCGCATGGAAACTAGTAGGTGGTATAGTACATGAGGACGGGAACCTTCTCCATCCATGCGGCAAAGTCCTTGAACACTGCCTGGCTCTTGTAGAAGTACTCGTCCGGGGCCGTGTAGTTGGAGCCGCTCCTGCTCGGCAGGTAGGTTCCCATGGCGCCGGCGCCCTTGAGAATGGTGTTGTAGAACTGCAGGGCGTCGGGTGCGCTGCTGGCCCACGTGCTCTTCAGGAAGTCCACCGCGGCCGCCTTGTTCGGGCTGGAAGCGAACACGTACCAGCTCGAGCCTCCGTTGTTGCTCGCGTTCGCGGCGCCCTCGCAACACCTTCGAGCAGCGGGGTCGGGAACGACCATCCACTTGCCCGCGTTCTCCGGCTTGGACTTCAACGTCCCGACCATCCACAGGGCCTGGAGGAAGCCCGCCGCGTCTCCGTTGTTGAACGCGGAAACCCAGTTGTTCCAGCCTTCAGCCATGAACATGAGGCCCTTGTCGTTCAGATCCTTCAGGACGGCGAGGGACTTCTTGACGGCGGGGGTGCGGAGGTTCAGGCTGCCGTCCTTGTTGAAGAACTGCGTGCCCGTGGACTGCACCATCATGCGCAGGATGTCGAAGCTCGTGGTGTCATAGGCCATGATCGGCTTCCCGATCTTCGCCTTGACGGTGACGCCGAGCGCGTGAGCTGACGTCCCACGTCAGGTTCTTCTTGTAGCTGTCAGGATTGAGGCCCGCGCTGCTTGAGCATATCGGTGCGCAGCCAGTAGCCGGTGGAGCCGGTGTCAAAGGGGATGCCGTAGACCTTGCCCTTGTCCGACATGACGGCGACCTTGTAGGCGGCGAACTTGGAGTAGTCCACTCCGGCTGCCTTCAGGTCGACGAAGATGCCGGGATAGTTCGCGACGAACCTTTCGATTCCGAAGTCCTGGAACAGGGCAATGTCGGGCAATCCCGCGCCCCCTGCCTGCAGGCCCGCTTCGATCTTTGCCTCGATGTCCTGCGGGATATCGACGATGTCGATCGTGACGTCCGGGTGCGTCTTGTTGTAGACGGCCGCGGCCTGCTTCATGGAGATACCCATTGAAGTTGGGGTCCCAGCACCAGATCGTTATGGTCGAGGCCGCCATCACGCTCGGAGCCGCGATGACAAAAGCGAGTACGACCATTAAGGCAAATACGACTCTCTTCATAAAACTGCCTCCTTTGGCAGAGAAAGTTTTAGAGCACGATTATTATAGGCTGCCCCTTTCATCTGTCAAGGATGATTTGTCCGCGTGACACTTTTTGAGCCGTGATATGCTTGTTCTTGCCTGCGGTAAGGAGCTTCTCTGAAGCCTGGTCCACACCTGTACCGTCACCCGCAGTTTCGGCGTTCCACGAACGCCTGAAAATATTTTCAGTTTTCAATTCGCAAAGGGGATCTCAGATGGAGCAGCACGCGGTAGGGGTAGTAAGGCAGGAAAGCTTCACGAGCCCTTTGACGGCACGTGGATGATCTCTCGCGGTTTGCTTCCCTGGGCGGGACCCACGATGCCGCGCATCTCCATCTCCTCCACGAGCCGCGCCGCGCGGTTGTAGCCCACCTTGAGCCGCCGCTGGAGGTAGGAGGCCGAGGCCTTTCCCTGTGAGACGATTATCTCGAGGGCCCGCTCGAACAGCGGATCATTTCCCGGCTCGCCCTCGAAGTCGTTGGTCTCCTCATCGTCGAAGAACACCTCGTCCTCGATGTACTGCGGGGGCCCGAGCTTTTTCACGTACTCGGTGACCGCGTCGGTCTCCTCGTCGTCGATGTACGCGCCCTGGATGCGGACGGGAAACGGGTTCCACGCGGCCGAGAAGAGCATGTCGCCCTTGCCGAGGAGCTTCTCCGCGCCCACCGCGTCGATGATGATGCGCGAGTCGAACTTGTTGGCCACCATGAAGGCGATGCGGGAAGGGATGTTGGCCTTGATGAGACCGGTGATGACGTCGATGGACGGCCGCTGGGTGGCCAGCACCATGTGGATGCCTACCGCCCGGGCCATGGCGGCAAGCCGCGCGAGGGTGGATTCCAGCTCCTTGCCCGTGGTGGCCATCAGGTCGGCGAACTCGTCGATCACGATGACGATGTAGGGAAGCCGCTGCACCCGCTCCTTCTTCGCTTTCTTGTTGAACGCGCGGATGTCGCGCACCCCCAGGGCGTCCAGGAGAGTGTAGCGCCGTTCCATTTCCGAGATGCAGTACTGCAGGGCCTGGAATGCCTTCTTGGGATCCGTGATCACGGGCGTCAGCAGGTGCGGGCACCCATTGTAGCGCTTGAGCTCCACGATCTTCGGGTCGATGAGGAACAGCCGCACCTCGTCGGGAGACTTCGCGGAAGAGGATCGAGCAGATGATGGAGTTCACCAGCACGCTCTTGCCCGAGTTGGTGGCGCCGCCGATGAGCAGGTGCGGGGTCTGGATCAGGTCGATGACCTGCGCTTCGCCCAGGATGTCCTTGCCGAGCGCGAGGGGGATCTCGTACGGCGACTTCTGCATCACGTCCAGGGAGATCATCTCCTTGAAGGAAACGATGGAGCGCACCCGGTTGGGCACCTCGATGCCCACCGCGTGCCGTCCGGGGATCGGCGCGACGATGCGGACGCTCGGCGCGGCGAGGCGCAGCGCGATGTTGTCGGACAGGTTGGCGATCTTGGACACCCGCACCCCCTGCGCGGGCAGCACCTCGAAGAGCGTGATGACGGGACCCTTGCGGATGCCGGTCACCTCGGCATCGATGTTGAACTCCTTCAGCGCGTCGGTGAGGATTTTGGAGGCCCGCTTGGTCTCCTCGTCGATGATCCAGTACTCATTGTCGCCCCGGTTTTTCAGAACATCGTGCACGGGGATGTTGTACCTGGCCCCGGCTGCCGGTTTCGGAAAAGGAAGCTCTTCCTGCTCGGGGCCGGGCGTGAGCATCACGGAGGGCGCCCTCGGCCTGGCGCGCAGGGGAAGACCCCTTTCCACCGGTGAAAGGCCGACAGCGTCCGGTTCGACACGCTCGTCCTCGGCAGCAGGCTCCTCCGGCTCCGGTTCCTCTTCATTCTGCTCCTCGACGGCTTCCGGGGCCGCCTCCGCCTCGTTTGCCGCCAGGTGAGCATCGACAGTCGGCGCGCCGGCCGACTGGCTCGTCGAAGCAGCGGTGCGGGTCCCGGACGGCAGGGTGAAGAGAAAGATGGTCTCCAGGGCAAGGAGAAGGAAGAGCAGAAGCGCGGACGGGACCATCCCGAATGAGTCGAGAAGAAGCTGGGGCAGCGCGGACGTGGATTTCGAAAGGACGTGAAAGAGCAGGCTCAAGGTGATGAAGGGTACGATGGAGAACATGAGCAGAAGGGCGGAGCGCCTGCGGAAGACGGGCGCAAGCAGCAGCGCGACGCCGGCCAGGAGGTAGGCAGGCACGAAGAAGCCGGCCCAGGAAAAACCTTCGATCAGGAACTTCCCCAGGGCACCCGCCGGACCAGGGACTCCCCCCAGGTGCAGACCCAGTGAGGTGGCGCACACCAGACAGAGAAAAAGCAGGACGGCAATGAGGGAAACGACCGCAGGAGAGAGCCTCCTGCCGAATGCAATCACACGAGCCCCCTGATTGATATATCGGTAGCCGGAGGGCCGGATTGACAAGAACCGCGCGCATGACGATGTTCTCCCTCATGAGCAGAATGTCTCGCACGGGGATCTGGCCGGTCCTCACCCTCATGACAATCGCCCTCCTTCCTGCCGGCGCGCAGCGAACGGAAATTCACAGGGTGCAGGATGCCCAGGACGTGTTCCAGACCCTCACGACGGTACCCGAATACCAGGTGCCTGCCGCACTCTTGCGGCAGGTGTACGGTATCGCGATCTTCCCGGGCACGCAGAGGGCGGGGTTTATCATCGGCGGGCAGCGTGGCAGCGGCGTGCTCGTCGTGCGCGGCCCGGAGGGCTCCTGGAGCAGGCCGTTGTTCCTGACCCTGACGGGAGGAAGCGTGGGGTTCCAGATCGGCATCCAGTCCGCCGACATCGTGCTGTTTTTCCGCACGAAGGACAGCGTGGATCGGGTCCTGCGGGGAAAGTACACGATGGGGGTTGACGCCTCACTCTCGGCGGGCTCCGTGGGCAGGCAGGCGGGCGCGGTGACCGACCAGGACCTGCGCGCGGAGATCTATTCCTATTCCCGGACAAGAGGGCTGTTTGCCGGGGTCGCGCTGGCGGGCGCCGCCCTCGAAGTGGATTACGATGCAAGCGCCCACTATTATGGAAAAGAGATTTCAAAACCTCTCGACGCGCTGACGGGAAACGGCCTTCCGAACCCGCAATCGGCCGTGGAGCTCAGCCGGGCCATCAGCGCCTGCATTGCGAACCTGAAATGAGGGGTGACCGTCCATGCACTGTTTGACACTTGTCGATCCCGCCGATAAGATGAGCGCACAGGGAGCAAATCCCAATCGAGACTCGCGACGAGGAGGTGAACCATGATCGATTCACTCTACCAGTTTGTCACGAAGATCGGTTTCCCCGATCCCCTCCATGCTCCGATTACCCACATCCCGATCGGGCTCGTGATCGGCGCGTTCCTCTTCCTCGTGGTGGGGATAGTGTTCGCCCGAAAGAACGTGCTCACCACGGCGCGGCACGTCTCGATACTGGCTTTCCTCTTCGTCTTCCCCACGATCCTGTTCGGAGTATTCGACTGGCTGCACTTCTTCAAGGGCGCGCTGATCCCGCCCATCAAGATGAAGATGATCCTGGCCAGCGCCGTGCTCGTTCTCCTTGCCATCGGCATCATTCTGGGAAGCGAAGTGAAAATCCACGCCGTGCCGATGCTCTTCGTCTACGGGCTGGCGTTCGTCGCAGTGGTGGGCCTGGGGTGGTACGGCGCCCGGCTGGTCTACGGAGGCTGGTCCGGCGGCGCCGCGGAAGCGGCACCGCAGCCGGCAGGAAAAACCGCGGTAGTCGCGGCGCCTGCGGGCCAGAAGATCTACTCTGCCAACTGCTCTTCCTGCCATCCGAACGGCGGCAATGTGGTCAACCCTGCGCTGCCCTTGAAGACATCGAAGAAGCTCTCGGACCTGGCCGTTTTCACGGCATTCATCCGGTCACCGAAGATGCCGGATGGCTCCGAGGGGGACATGCCGTCCTTCCCGGCAGACCAGATCACCGACAAGCAGGCGGGAGACCTCTACAGCTATATCTCCTCCGCGCTGGCCAGCTGGAAATAGAGAGATGATTCCCATATGGAAGGCACGCGGGCTGCTCGTGGCCGCGTCGCTGCTCGTTGTTGCGGGCGGCACGGCCATACGGGCTGATGAGAAATCACTGCCGGGCGTCTGGAACGGAGTAGGAATCGAGGAGCACCTCGGCTCTTTCGTTCCGCTGGATGCCAGTTTTAGGACGGATGAAGGCGCCCCGGTCACGCTGCGGGACCTGGTCCGCACGCCGACCATCCTCGCCCTCGTCTACTTCAGGTGCCCGAACGCCTGCGACTATCTCCTCACCAGCATGGCAGGCGTGATAGGCCGGCTGCCCGCTGTTCCGATCAAGGATTACCGTGTCGTTACCATGACGATTGACGAGCATGAGACCCTGGCGGACGCCCGCAAGGCCAAGAGGATCGGACTCGAGTCCATCGAAGCCCCCTTCCCGCCGGAGGCATGGCAATTCCTGACGGGAGATGCAGAGAACATCCGGAAAGTGGCCGATGCGGTGGGATTCCACTATGTAAGAAATGGCGACGACTTCGACCACCCCCTGGGTCTCGTGATCCTTTCCCCCCAGGGAAAAATCGTCCGCTACATGACGGGGACGGATTTCCTGCCCGTGGATCTGAAGATGTCTCTCATGGAGGCATCAACGGGCACGGTGGGACCGACAATCGCCAAGGTCATGCGGTTCTGCTTCAGCTATGATCCGCAGAATCACAAGTTCGTCTTCAATATTCTCAAGATCACCGCGAGCTTCACGCTCATAGTCGCTCTTGGCCTTGTCCTCTATCTTCTCCTGGCAGGCCGGAAGCGCCGCACAGCAGGGAGGGTTTGACGAATGGCGTCTCACGCTGAGGCCGCCCACCACGCGGTGGGCCCTTGGTATCTCGATAACGGGAAGCGGCCGGGCATCCGGGGCTTCATCACCTCGACCAATCACAAGCGCATCGGGATCCTGTACCTGGTGGCGGTGCTGAGCTTCTTCACCGTGGCCGTGATCCTGGGCGTCCTCATGCGCATCCAGATGCTCTCCCCGGACAGCAAGTTCCTCTCCGGGCAGATGTACAACTCGATCTTCACCCTGCACGGGATCATCATGGTCTTCCTCGTGGTCATCCCCGGCATCCCGACGATCTTCGGCAATTTCTTCCTGCCCATCCTGATCGGCGGAGAAGACATGGCCTTCCCGCGGTTGAACCTTTTCTCGTGGTACCTGTACATGCTCGGCGCTGCCGTGGTCCTGGGCTCCATCCTCTTTGCCCAGGGCGCGGTGGACACGGGCTGGACCTTCTACGTGCCCTACAGCCTCAAGACCACGGTGGACGTGCCGCTCGCCGTCTTCGGCGTGTTCCTGCTGGGCATGTCCTCCATCCTCACCGGGCTGAACATCGTGACCACCACGCACATGATGCGCGCCCCCGGCATGACCTTCTTCCGCATGCCCCTCTCCGTCTGGGGCCTGTACTCCACCGCGTGGGTGCAGGTCCTTGCCACGCCGGTCATCGGGATCACGATGGTGCTCATCCTCCTGGAGCGCGTCTTCGGCATCGGGGTATTCGACCCGTCCAAGGGCGGGGATCCCCTCCTCTACCAGCACCTCTTCTGGATCTACTCCCACCCGGCGGTCTACATCATGATCCTGCCCGCCATGGGCATCATCTCCGACCTGTTCCCCGTGTTCTCCCGCAAGAACATCTTCGGCTACAAGACCATCGCGTTCTCCAGCCTCGCCATCGCCAGCGTCGGCTCCCTCGTGTGGGGACACCACATGTACGTGAGCGGCCAGAGCGACACGGCCAGCATCATCTTCTCGCTCCTCACGTTCCTCGTCGCCATCCCCAGCGCAATCAAGGTGTTCAACTGGGTGGCCACGATGTACAAGGGCTCGGTCAAGGTCGACCCGCCGTTCCTCTACGCGCTGGGTTTCATCGCCCTGTTCTCCATCGGCGGTCTCACCGGGCTGGTGCTGGGAGCGCTCTCCACGGACGTGCATACGCATGACACGTATTTCGTGGTCGGTCACTTCCACTACATCATCTTCGGCGGCATGGGCTTCGGGTTGTTCGCCGCCCTGCACTACTGGTTTCCCAAGATGTTCGGCAAGACCTACAACTACAAGATCGCCACCGTGGCTTTCATCGTGCTGTTCGTCGGTTTCAACCTCTTCTACATGACCATGCTCATCCTGGGGTGGGCGGGCATGCCTCGGCGCTACTACTCGTACCTCCCGCAATTCACGGATCTGCAGGTGATCGCCACCGTGGGCTCGTGGATCATGGTGGCGGGCCTCGGCATGATGTTCGGCAACCTGCTGTATGCGCTCTTCAGGGGAAAGAAGGCGGAAGCCGATCCCTGGGGCGGGAGCACGCTGGAGTGGCAGATCCCCTCTCCGCCCCGCGCGGAGAACTTCGAGACGCCCCGGTCATCACGCACGGCCCGTACGTGTTCCCCCGGAAGACCGGCAAGGAGAAGAAGGAATAGCATGGAAACCCGCGAGCACAGCGTCGGCTCACGGATCGGCATGTGGCTGTTCCTCCTCTCGGAGATCCTGCTCTTCGGGGGTCTGTTCCTTTTGTACGCCGTCTACCGGGCCAAGCACCCCGGGGACTTCCACGCGGCGTCCCTGGAGCTGAGCAGGTTCGACGGCACGCTCAACACGGCCATCCTCCTCACCTCGAGCCTCACCGCGGTAATCGCGGTCTTCTCCCTGCAGGAGCTGAACAAGCCGAAGCGCACGATGTTCTTTCTCGGCGCCACCATCGCGTTCGGCCTCGCCTTCCTGGTGGTCAAGGCATTCGAATGGACGGCGAAGTTCGAGCACGGCCTGTACCCCAACGCGGCCGAGCTGATGAGGAGGCCGCACGGGAGAGATCCTCTACTTCGGCCTGTACTTCACGATGACGGGTCTGCACGCGCTGCACGTGATCATCGGCATGACCGTCCTGTCCGTCATCCTCGCATTCGTCGTCCGGGGCAAGGCCACCCAGGAACGCTCGGCGATCCCTGGAGAACGCGGGGCTGTACTGGCACCTTGTGGACATCATCTGGATATTCCTCTTCCCGTTGTTCTACCTGATCTCCTAGGAGGTGAGGATCTTGGCATACGCGCGCTACATATACATCTGGGTGGCCCTGCTCGTGCTCACGGCAATCACGGTGACCACGGCGAGCCTGAACTTCGGACGGATCGGCATCCTCGTGGTCCTCGCCATTGCCGCGGTCAAGTCCACCCTGGTGCTTCTGTACTTCATGCACCTGAGCTCGGAGAAGCGGCTTCTCCTGAAGCTCCTGGTCCCGATCGCCATCTGCACCCTGGCCATCTTCATCGGGCTCACGTACACCGACGTCCTGTACAGGTAGCGAGGGAGGAGGAACATGCCGGTGAACACCACCGCGGCGGTCGACAGCACGTTCATCTACATCATGGTGTTCTGCTTCCTGCTGTTCGCCATCATCATGTTTCTCACGCTGTACTTCGTCGTGCGCTACCGCCGCAGCCGCAACCCGAGTCCTTCGGACATCTCGGGCAACTGCGATCGTGGAGACCATCTGGATTGCCGCGTCGGTGGTCCTGGCCCTCGGCATGTTCTTCTACGGCCTCACCTGCTTTCAAGTTCCTCCGCACGGCTCCGGCCGATTCGATGGACGTGAAGGTCACGGCGCGGCAGTGGTCATGGCTCTTCACCTACGAGAACGGGAGGAAGAGCACCGACCTCGTGGTGCCGCAGGGGAAGAACGTGGCGCTCAACATGAAGTCCGTGGACGTGATCCACGGGTTCTTCGTGCCCGCGTACCGGATCAAGCAGGACGTCGCTGCCGAGCATGACCACGCACGTGTGGTTCAAGGCCGCGGACCTGGGCACCTTCGACATCCTCTGCACGCAGTACTGCGGGCTGCAGCACTCGAAGATGCTGAGCCAGGTCTTCGTGGTTCCTGCCGCGGACTTCGACAAGTGGTACGCGGGAGAGGACGTCGACATTCCGGGGCTCACCTCGCAGGCTGAGAAAGAGGAAGACACCGGTGTCGCCCTCCTGCGCCAGAACGGATGCCTGGACTGCCACAGTCTCGACGGCAGGAAGCTCGTCGGGCCGACGTTCAAGGGTTTGTCCGGCAGCACCGTGGAGGTGCTCACCGGCGGCAGGAGGCACAGCCTGAAAGCGGACGAGGCGTACCTCGCCCGCTCGATCGTGGACCCGGGCGCCGATGTCGTGGTGGGATTCAGCAACATCATGCCGGCGGGCAAGGGGACGTACAGCGACGCGCAGCTTCACGAGATGGTCGAGGCCATTGCGGGAGCCGATTAACGCAGAATCCGCAGGGGCGGGGCTCGCTCAAGTACATCCCTGTACTCGCTCGCCCTCGGCATCCATAGGGCGGCAGGCGGGCTTGCCCGCCGAGAGCCCATGCCTACGCTAGTTGGCCGGGCCGGGCGGCCGGGGCTTCCAGCGGTCTCTTCTGAACGCCGAAAAAAGACAGCGCCGCGTCCCGGGGGTCCGCGTCCCGGTAGAGAAATGCATACATCACCGACGAAACGAGGATCTTGCGTATATACTGGCGCGTTTCGGCGATGGGCAATGATTCGACAAAAAGATCGGCGGAAAGACCCCTTGCCGCCCTTTCCCACTGACGCAGGCGGGTGAGCCCGGCGTTGTAGGAGACCAGCGCCTTTGTCGGGCTGTCCACCCGGGACATCAGGTCTTTCAGGTGGCGCACGCCTATCGCAAGGTTCGTCGCAGGATCGCGGAGATCCGGATCCGTCATGCGCATCCTTACGGCCACAGAGGCGGCCGTTGCCGGCATGAGCTGGGAAAGCCCGACCGCGCCGGCGCTCGACACGACGTCGGCATCGAAATAGCTTTCCTCGCGCACGAGGCCGTAGAGAATGTGGTCGGGGATACCCGCCCCGGCGGCCAATGGCTCGATGAGGTTTCCAAAGGCTTTCGGGTAGAAGAGCTGCAGCTCATCGAGTGTGAGCCTGCGCCTGCGCGCAATGGTGCCCACAAGATACATCGAGCTCCTCGTGTCTCCTGCCAGAGCGAATCGACGCGCGGCCTCCCGGAGCTGCCCTGCCGAGAGACTCTCACGGCCCGGCCAGATCCTGCTGTATGCCTGCTGCGTCAGGCCGAAGGGAAGGAAGCCCATGACAAGGGGGTCCAAAACCGCCTTGTTCTCCGCCTCCTCCGGCGGCGCTGCAGGAACGGCGCGGTCGGGGAGCTCGCCCAGCAGGCTCGAGGCCAGTATGCCGTAGTATCCCGTGGGATTCCTGCGGGCGGAATCGACAAACAGCTCGCGCGCGGAAATGGAAGGCACGCCCGGCAGCCTCGCCAGCTCGCCCTCCTGCCACGCGCGCGCCAGTACATAGGAAAGCTGCGCGCGCACGTCGTCGGGCCCGGTCGTGTCCAGCACGCGCCAGAGCTCGATCAGCATCTTCCAGTCTCTTGCTGCCACGAAGTCCGCAACCTTGTCTTCCAGCAGGGAAGAGAAGTAGCCGGGATCGCGCCAGGAAGCTGTCTCGGATCTGATCTGGGAGACGAGGTCGGATCGGTTCGTGTCCAGCAGAACATCCAGGATGTACCAGTGGGCCCGCTCGCGCTGACCCAGGGTGGGCGCCTCGGCAGCCACTGCCCGGAGGTCTGAAAGCGCATGCGTGTAATCCCGGACGCGCCGGTAAAGCCTTCCCGCCTGCTCGCGCGCATCCACGCTCGCCTGGCCGGTGAGCCGCCCGGCGAGCGTCTCCATGAACCTCGCGCCCGCGGCCTGCCGGCCGGCAGAGCCGTACGCATTCCCGAGGTCGATCACCAGTGCCCCGTCGGCGACTTTCGAGGGCTCGATGGCGCTCAGCACGCCCTCCATGAGAGGGAGCCCGCCGTCCCAGTCCCCCTGCACGAATGCATTCTTGGCGGCAATCAGGTCGCGCTCCAGCGGGGAGAAAAGCTGCAGGTACTCCGGTGCCGCCGTCAGGAAGGTAGAGATCCTCCCGTGCAGTGACGAGGCCCTTTCCCTGACAAAAAGCTGCATCACGAGGTCATGCGCGGAGGGCAGCTGCAGGCGCAGGGAGCTCACGGCACGAAACAGCAGGACCTCGGGATCCGGATTCTGGAGGAGCGCGGCTTCCTGGAGCACGGCCGCATCGTCCTTGTTCCAGTACAGTCCCTCCACGAGGACCCTCCGTGCGTTCTGCTCCATGTCCCCGGACCGGGAAGACGAAAGAAGACGCCGCGCCACGGCGATGGCCTTGTCGTAGCTGTTCTGGGCAAGGTATCTCTGGCCAAGGAGAAGCCCCGCTTCCTCCTTCCAGGGGCCCGGGCTTCTGCTCCACGCCAGCTCGAGCATTCGCAGCGCCTGGGAAGGCCGGGCGATGGAATCGAATACGAACGAAAGGTAGTACGGCGCTTCGGGTGAGATGGAAAGCGCATCGGCGGGGTCCTGGGAGGCAAAGTCCACCGTGGCCAGGGACTGGTAGTCGGCCCGCGCAAGACCTGCCTTCAGCTCGTCTTCGGGCAGTCCCCAGACCTCCCGCGCGCCGCATCCCGCGGCAAGAAGGGGGAGAGCGATCAGGGCGATCAGGATTTCAATTCTCAGGTATGGTGATCCGTGTGCCCGCAAAAATCAGATCCGGATTCTTGATGGAATTGGCCTTGGCCAGCTTGGGGTACAGCCACGGGTTGCGGTAGTAGGTAGCCGATATGTCCCACAGCGTGTCGCCGTTCTTGATCCTGTAAGTGACTCCGCCCGCCGGCTTTGACGGCGTCGGCGCGGCGGGAGCAGCGGCCTGCGGGGCAGGCGCCACGGGAGCCGGCTGCGCGGCAGGAGCAGGCTGCGCCACGGGCTCGGGCTGCGGTGAAGGCGCCTGCGCGGCGGGCGCTGTTGCCGCGCCTGTCGTGCCAAGTGAAGGCGCGTGCGGTCCCGAAATGCTTCTGTAGACGAAGTATGCGATGGCCGCCACGAGCAGCACGCCGAAGATCACGAAGAGAACCAGGAGCAGGATATTAGGACCCTTGGCGTGCACGCGCTCCCGTCTGCGATCCTCTTGGGTCACCGGGTAGCTCTCACCGGTGAGAGGCGGCTCCTCGAAGTCCGCTCTTCCCGTCGGGGTGTCCTCCACCTCGAATTCAGGCTCCTCGTACGTGTCTTCCGCGGAAAGCGTCGTAATGGTGGTCGAGAATTTCTGCGATTCACCGGTCCGGTTGTCACTGGCCCGGGCGGAAAGCTGCCCATCGTCGTCAATGCCGAGGAGAAGCTCGATCTCCGGTTCACCCTGGGAAGCCGGGGGAATGTTCTCGATGATCAGGCTGCCGATGTAGTGGGCCTCGGACAGGGTCGTGCCGTTTCCACGGTACAGGTCGATCTGGACTTTGCCCTGATTTTTCTTGGCGGTGGTCAGGGTGAGCTTCTTCGTGCCCGTGAAGCCGTGCTCGAGGACAGGGTAGTAGGATCCGTCTGCGACCTTGATTCCGATCGTCGAATCGCCCAAACCTCAGGCTCCCCCTAACAAAAAAATCCTACCCTGCCGCCGGCCATTTGTCAATAACGGGACGGGGCAAGAATGGCCAGGCAGCGTTCCTCCTGCAGGAACGGTGTATGGAGAGGCCGCAACTCGAGGCTGAAACGCCCGGGCATGAGGCGGTCGACCTCTTCGAACTCCTCCCGCGCGCGCTCTTGTTTTCCCTTGTAGGCAGCGATCGTCCGCCAGTGTATGGCACTGCGCCCGATGTCCTCCAGCAACCGGCCCAGCGGCGCCACGGCCCGGAAGGTCACGACGTCGAACTCTCCTGTCATTACGGCCAGGTCGCTCCGGGCGACTTTCACCCGCGAAAGACCCAGGAGGATCGCGCAGGTCTCCAGAAATACGGCCCTGCGCGTCATGCGCTCCAGGAGCATGAAGGTCGTATCCGGCAGCGCGACAGCCAGGGGGATGCCCGGAAAACCGGCGCCCGAGCCCACGTCGAGCACGGCTCCCGATGCAGACACCGCCTCGCGCAGGGCTGTCCACGCGGAGAGGGAATCCAGCACGTGTTTGACGATGAGCTCCGCCTCCCGTCGTACTTCACCAGCCCGAACCGCGGGTTCCAGCGCTCGATCTCGGCGATGTATTTTTCCAGCAGGGCCTGCGCCGGTTCTGCAGGCGCGATCCCGAGCTGCGCCAGGCCCTCGCGAAGCACCACGGCGGGATCTGCGGGAGCGCTCATGAGCCGCCTTTCCTGAGGTGGAGCATGAGCACCGCGATGTCCGGGGGCCGCACGCCGGGGATGCGCGAGGCCTGGCCCACGGAGGCGGGTCGTATCCGTTTGAGCTTCTCCCCGGCTTCGGAGGAGACCCCGGTCAGGGAATCCCAGTTGAACCCCGCGGAATGCGCTTCTCCTCCATGCCGCGGAACCGTCCCACCAGCTCGTCCTGGCGCCGGATGTAGCCCTCGTATTTCACCTCGCACTCGGCCAGGTCGAGCCATTCGGGCGGAGCGCCGCAAAGGACGGGTCACGGAGGGCCAGCGCGGCAATCGAAAGCTTCGGGTCCTTCAGCGCCTGCTCGAAGCTCCGTCCCCTGTGCGCCTCGAGAACCGGCAGCGCGGCGGCATCGTCGCCCGCCACCCTGCGGGTGCGCAGCAGCTCGCGGACCTCCTCGATTCCGCGGATCTTGCGCTCCAGTTTTTCCATGGCCGCGTCTGCCTGCAGGCCGATCCTGTGGCCGCGCGGGAAGAAGGCGGATGTCCGCCGTGTCGTGCCGCAGCGACAGTCGGTACTCGGCCCGGGAGGTGAAGAGGCGGTAGGGCTCCTCCGTGCCCAGCGTGACGAGGTCGTCCACCATGACGCCGATGTAGGCCTCCGCGCGTGAGAGCACCAGCGGTTCCTTTCCCTGAAGACGAAGGGCCGCGTTGATTCCCGCCAGAAGCCCCTGCGCGGCAGCCTCCTCGTATCCCGAGGTGCCGTTGGTCTGTCCCGCGACAAAGAGCCCGTCGAGACTCTTCGCCATCAGGCTGGGAAAGAGCTGGGTCGGCTGGAGATAGTCGTACTCCACCGCGTAGCCGGGCCGCACGATCTGCAGGTTCTCCAGGCCGGGAATCGTGCGCAGGAACGCATCCTGCACGTCCTCGGGCAGCGAGGAGGAAACGCCGTTCAGGTACACCTCGTCGGTCCCGAGTCCTTCCGGCTCCACGAACACCTGGTGACGCGCCCTTTCCGGGAAATCGCACCACCTTGTCCTCGATGGACGGACAGTACCGCGGGCCCCGTCCGACGATTTTCCCTCCGTAGAGCGGCGAGCGATGGATGTTGTCCCGTGATGATGCGGTGCGTGGCGTCGTTCGTGTAGGTGATCCAGCAGGGAACGGCGGGCCGCTCCACTTTCTCGTTGGAGAATGAGAACGGCAGAGCGCGCGGGTCCGGAAGCTGTCTCTCCATGCGCGCATAGTCCAGGGACGCGCCCCAGGCCGCGCGCGGAGGTGCCTGTCTTCAGCCTGCCGACCGTGAACCCTCTGCGGCGCAGGCTCGATCCCAGGCCGACCGCGGCAGGCTCTCCCAGCCGGCCGCCCGGCGCGCTCCACTCCCCGATGAAGAGCGTGCCCTCCATGAACGTGCCCGTGGTCAGCACCACGGTCCGGGCGAATATCCGCTTGCCCCGCTCGGTGACGCACCCCTTGCACGCGCGCCGCGGCCGCATCCACGATCAGATCGGTCACCGTGTCCTGAAAGAGCGAGAGACCCTTCTGCTCCTCGAGGGTCCGCTTTGCGAGCGCCGCGTACGCCTGCTTGTCCGCCTGCGCCCGCGGCGCCTGCACGGCCGGGCCCCGGCTCGCGTTGAGCATGCGGAACTGGATCATCGTGGCATCGATGAGCTTGCCCATCTGGCCGCCCAGCGCGTCGATCTCGCGCACGAGGTTTCCCTTGGCAATCCCGCCGATGGCGGGATTGCAGGACATCTTGCCGATGCAGTCGAGGTTCTGCGTGACCAGCAGGGTGGAGAAACCCAGCCGCGCGAGCGCGAGGGATGCCTCGATGCCGGCATGGCCCGCCGCCGATGACGATGGCATCGTAGTCGCAGGCGCGCGCGCTGATCTGTCCACGCTATTTCCCCACGCAGAAAGCGGAGAACATCCGGTCGAGCACCTCGGCGCTGGTCACCTCGCCGGTGATCTCGCCCAGCGCGTCCAGCGCGTCGGAAAGGTCCACGGCAAGGAGGTCCGGGGTGACGCCGCGGGAGCGCGCCTCCCGAAACCGGGCAAGGCCGCGAGCGCGCGCTGGATGAGGTCTTTCTGCCTCTGCGAGTCAATGAGAGGCTCTCCTGATTCCACGGTCGGTGCCGCCGAGCACCGCGTCCGCGATGGCCTTTTCCAGCCTGTCCAGCCCCTGCCCGGTGACGGCGCTCACCGCAACATAGCCGGGAGGCCCCGGCGGGACGCCCGGCAGGTCCGTCT
Organism: uncultured Spirochaetota bacterium; assembly: GCA_963734545.1. Taxonomy (GTDB): domain Bacteria; phylum Spirochaetota; class Spirochaetia; order SZUA-6; family Fen-1364; genus Fen-1364. The sequence continues at coordinate 679,539 of CAVTHO010000008.1, forward strand.
TGTTCCACACCGGGAGAAGCGGCGCGCTCCCCGTCCAACCTGCCATGAACTGCCGATCTTCCTCCGCAACGCCCCTGCTTCCGTCCACAAGGTACACCACCGCGTCCGCGGCGCGGATCACCTCTTCGGTACGGCGCATGCCTTCGATCTCCAGCGGATCAGCGGACGGGCGCAGCCCGGCCGTGTCGAACAGGCGCACCGGTATGCCCGACAGGCTGATCATGCCCTCCAGCCAGTCGCGCGTGGTGCCGTGAATCTCCGATACGATCGCCCTCTCCTGGCGGAGCAGGAGATTGAACAGGCTGGACTTGCCCGAGTTGGTGGCGCCGGCAATGGCGACGGCAACCCCTTCCTGGTATATCCTGCCGCGACGGTACGAACCGGTGCAGACTCTCGAGCATGCCGACGGTCGTCTCCAGCTTTGCCTCGTCGATCGTGTCCCCCGGCTCGTCTTCCGGGGAATCGATCATCACCTCGAGCGCCGCGCGGAGCTCCACCAGGGCGTCACGGGATGCCCTGATCCTCGTCTCTATCGCGCCGGCGAGGCGCTGCAGCGCAAGGGCGCGCGCCTTGTCCGTTTTTGCCCTCACGATCTCGTTCACCGCCTCGGCCCGGGTGAGATCCATGCGGCCGTTCAGAAAAGCGCGCTGCGTGAACTCTCCCGGGCCTGCCGGGCGGAACCCCGCGCGCGTGAGAAGCGACAGCACCCTCTGGATCACCGGGAGGCCGCCGTGGCAGAAGATCTCGGCGCTGTCCTGTCCCGTGTAGCTGCGCGGCGCCTTGTAGACGGCCATCAGCACCTCGTCGACGTCTTCCTCACCGTCACGCATGACCAGCCGGTGGATCGTATGGCCTTTCATCCGCGCCGTGTCCCTGCCGCCCTTCAGAAGCCGCGAGAGGAGGGAGAGGGAGCCCGGGCCGGAAACGCGGATCACGGCGAGCGCGCTGGACACGGCAGCAGTGGCGAGAGCCGCTATGGGATCGTCGGGGGAATAGATCACGGCCAAGAGAGGATAGCGGTTCGCCCTGGCGTGTGCAAGTTCGGGGCGCGGAGGCGCGCAAAACCGCCATGGCTGCGCGCCGCGCTGCAATCGCCCGCGTGGATGTTGACCGGGCCGCGGCGGCCCGCGTAGCATTCCCCTGCATGAGCGTGGCGTGGTTTGTCCCCATCGGCATTTTCATCGGCGTCTACGGCACGCTCATCGGCGCGGGGGGCGGCTTCATCCTGGTGCCGATCCTCGTATTCCTCTTTCCACAGGACGGCCCGTCCATGATCACCGCGTCGTCACTTGCCGTCATCTGCGCCAACGCTGCTTCCGGCACCATTGCGTACGCGCGGATGAAGCGAATCAGCTACAAGACGGGAGCTCTCTTCGCGGCCGCGTCGATCCCCGGAGCGTTCATCGGCTCCGCCCTCACGCGCTTCATTCCCAGAAGAGTATTCGGAGTTCTTTTCGGCGGGCTGCTCATGGCTGTCGCGGTATTCCTCTCCGTCACCCGGGGCATCCGCCGACAGGGCCCGGTCGGGGCGAGGGAAGGACGCGGACCCGCGCGCGCATGGGGGAGCGTGCGCGACACGGTTGTGGACAGGGAAGGCAGGTCTCATCCCCTGTCATTCAACCTGCTGGTCGGCACTGGGTCTCAGCATGCTCATCGGATTCCTGGCAACCCTGGTCGGCATCGGCGGCGGGCTGATCCACGTGCCCGTGCTCACGTACCTATTCAATTTTCCCCTGCACATCGCGACGGCAACCTCCCATTTTGTGCTCTTCTTCACCGCGCTCACCGGTGTCGTGGAGCACATTCTCGACCACACCTGGCCCACCCACCTGCTGCGCGATGCATGCCTTGCGGCGGGCGTCATCGGCGGCGCCCAGGTCGGCGCATTCCTGTCCCGAAAGATCTCCGCCCCGTGGATCGTCCTGGCCCTGGCAATAGCTCTCGGCTTCGTGGGTGTGCGTCTCGTGCTTACCGCGTTGTAGGATTCGTGCTAACCTTGCCGGGGAGAATCGCAATGCTGGATACCGATCTCGAAGGCCTCGGGCCGAAGGAAGCTGCCGAGTACGTCCTGGCGTTCATCACCACGCTGAAGCAGACGGAGAAGGCGCTCGAGGCTGCGCAGGAGGAGTCCAACCTCTGGACGCGCCGGGTCAGCCTGGCCCAGTCCAGGGGTGATGCGGACCTCGCCGCGCAGGCGATGGCGCGGTTGTCGGACGCCACGGCGAAGCAGTCGAAGCTGGAAGCGGAGCTCGCGGACCTGAAGTCAAAGGTGTCGGTGCTGAAGGAAAAGCTGACGCGGATCCGCATGGCCGGGGTCAAGCTTGTGGACGCTGACCTGCTCCTGGCGCAGCTGCAGATGGTGGCCGGCAAGAAGGACGAGCTGGCGCACACGATGAAGCAGGAAGAGGCCGGCGCGGCGCTGGATGAGCTGAAGAAGAAGATGCAGGGACCACAGTGAGGCCCGCGAAACCAGGTGCATGAAACCACGGTGAACGAGGACCTCCTCGACCGCTACCGGCAGACAGGAGTTCCCGTATACCGCCTCTACGAACCCCCCACCCTCTGCGCCGTGCTCGGCGCTTCCGGCAAGCCCGCGCAGGACCTCCTGCTGGAACACCTGGAGGCAGACGGGGTGCCGTGGATGAAGAGAAGAGGCGGCGGCGGCACCGTGATCCTCGGTCCCGGCCAGGTGGTGCTCGCCCTTGTCACCACGGTGGAATCTCCTTTCAGGAACCGCGAGTACGCCGCGGCAATCAATTCGTGGATCGTCGACTCCCTTGCGCTCCTGGGAGTCAACGGCGTGCATCCCGAGGGGATCTCAGACCTGGCCATCGGAGAAAAGAAGATCGTGGGAACCTCGCTTTATCGGACCCGGCTGGTTCTCTTCTACCAGGCGAGCCTCCTGGTCTCCAACGATATCTCGGTATTCACGCGCTACCTGGCAATGCCCACCAAGGTTCCTGAGTACCGTGCGGGCAGGAGCCACGAGGAGTTCTGCACGACCATTGCGCGGGAAGGCTATGCGGTCACCGTGCGGGACGTGATAGGGGCGATGGAGAGTGTCGTGAGCAAGCGCCTGCCTCTGCTGAGGTAGACATCGAGGAGTCATGTCAGGAGGTGCCGCGATGAGCGATTTCGCTTTGTCTTCGATACCCCGCAGGCTGCAATGGCGGAACCGTCCATTGGAATGGGACCCGGGGGACGGCGCGAGGCTCACGATCACCGCCTCAGAGCTCACCGACCTGTTCATCGATCCATCGGGGAGCGGCGCGACCGACAATGTGCCGAGCGCGCTTTTCGCGCCTCCTGATGCGAGCTTTCTGCTGAGCGCCCGCGTCGCGGTGGATTTTGCCACGACATTCGACGCAGGGGTCCTCCAGCTCAGGGAGAAGGATGATCTGTGGGCAAAGCTCTGCTTCGAGCTTTCCCCGCAGCAGGAGCCCACCGTGGTATCGGTTGTCACGCGCGGGACTTCCGATGACTGCAATTCGACCGTCATCGCCGGTCGGGAGGTTTTTCTCCGGATAGCCCATACACCGGAGGCAACGGCGTTTCACTACTCTCTGGATGGCCGGTTCTGGCGGATGGTCAGGTACTTCAGCCTCGGCAGGTTGAGCTATCCGAAGGTGGGGTTTTCGTCGCAATCGCCCACGGGAAAAAAATGTACCGCGGTATTCTCGGATATCACCTACAGGCCCGGTGCGTTGAAGGACCGCAGAAACGGGGAGTGAGGGCGCGCATCTCGCGGTGGCAGAACTCTCGCAGATGACCCGGTAGTCCCGCTCGCGCGGGTGCCGGCAGGCTCACGCGGGAAGAGAGAACCCGTACTCCTTCAGGACCCGCTTGGGAAACTCGAACCGCACGGTCTTCAGGGGATCCACCACCTGGCAGAACCTGAGCTGGCCCACCAGGCTCATGAGCATGCCCGCGTCGTTCAGGGGTATTCCCACCGCGTCGGTGAGGAACGCCGCCATGCGGTGGGTTGCCTGGGAAGCCGCCTCGTCCGCGGTTTTCGCGGCCACGATCGTCGCGACGGACTCTTCATTCTCCACAAAGGGCGTGGGCAGGCCGGGAATGTCGACGACCTGCGCGACGAACCGGACCGACCCGGCTGTCTCCGCCCCGCAGACAACGATTTCCCCGTCTCCCATTGCCGCGTGAAGATCGCCGGCGCCGAAAAGCGCCCCCTCCACCCCGACGGTCAGGTAGAGGCGCGCGCCCTGCGCGATCATCGTGCAGTCCATGTTGCCCCCGTGGGGACCCGGCGTCCCGTTGGGGACCTCTCCGGCTGACGGGGCGACACCGATCACGCCTATCATGGGCTTGCGGGGGAAGCGGAGGTGACGAAACAGTATGTCGTTGCCTTCCCGTTTCAGGATCGCGGTTTCCATCTTCGTGATCACATCCCCGAGCACGCCTTCCCCGGGAATCGTGACCATGCTCGACTGGTCGCCGATCGTGATCTCCCGGAGCTCGACGCGGAGCACATCGCCCGGCTTCGTTCCCTCGATGTACAGGGGGCCTGTTGCCGGGTTCACGTGGCTCCAATCCAGCGTGCTGATCAGGTCTTTCTCCGTGCGGATCTGACCCTGGAAGCAGTCATGAGTTTCCAGGAGCACTTCCTCGCCCTGCTTGACGCGCGCAACCGGCCGCCCGGCCGGGCTGAATGCGAAAAAGACATTCTCTCGCGATATTCGGGTGGCCATGATGCCCCTCCTCGCCGCCGTATTCGGCGGATTCTGCGCCGCCGTTCGGCGGATTCTGCTTCTCTTACGCGGGCATGCCCGTCAATCCTGCCGCAGAGTTCAGCACGGCCCACATTCTGCGGTAGGCGGGATCCAGGAACGCGAGATCGGTCCGGGAGCGAAGACGCGCGATCCAGGCGTCCGTTTCCTCCATGGCCCGCTGAAAACAGTGAGCCATGAAATCCCGCTTTTCCCGGTCGGTGCCCCGGCGCACCGATTCGGCTTCGACCAGGAACCCGGCCTCCAGGCGGTCGAAATCCGAGCGGATCTCCGGAACAAGCACGTCGAAATCGGCCATCGCGCGGCGGTGCAGAAGCTCGTGCTTCCACCAGAGGGATCGCGGGTCGAAATGCTCGGTGGGAACGGGTCCGATCTCCGGGAGGTCCATGCGCGGGAAAACCGGTTTGAAAATGGAGAGGCAGTTGCCCGACGTGCCGGTGGCCCACACGAGGATGTCCTCCCCGCGCGCGTCCGCGACCATTGCTCCGTCCGCCTGCCACCATCGGTCCTTCTGGGGACCGGCGTGCATGCAGGTATTGGCGTGCACCGGCGCGGTGGCCGGATGATAACCCGCCCCATGCTGTCTCATCAGATCGAACATCGTGCGCGTGGTGATGCTGCCCTTCTTGTCCGCGAGCCCGTTGAACGTGATGCGCTGGCGCTCGGGCGCGCCGAGGGTCGGCGGCACCTCGGGGAGTCCGTAGGCCTGCGCCCAGTCCAGGGGCCCTCCGCTTCGCGCTGCGGAACACTGGTCCCAGTCAGCACGAATGCCGAGCATGTTGGAGATCGAGCCGATGCCGTCGATCCGGCGCACCGCCCATTTCCGGCCGGCGGTCTCCAGGACATATGCCTCCGACGTGTCCGACATGAGGAAGCTGCTGTCGAAATGAGAATTGCCCTTCAGCTCCGCGCTGCCCCCCTGGCCGTAGGTTTCAAGGAGATCCGTCATGACGGCGATTGCCTCGCGGCAGGTGCGGGCACGTTCCAGGCCGATGCGCATGAGGTCAGGGCCGATGATCCCGTCCCGCTCTTCCGCCATCTCCGTGGTGAACACGGCCTCTTCTCCCATGCACAGGCCGAACTCGTTCACGCCGAGCTCACAACCGTATGTCCAGAAGGCCTTGGTGAGGATCAGGTCGAAGGTCTCCTCCGCCTGGGGGATGACGAGATGGGTCAACCGGACGGTCTCTCCCGGGACGTGCCGCGCGCGGGGTATGCGGACAAGGGCGTTTGCTTCGTTCACCTCGCAATCGGCGCTCTTTGCGAACAGCACTGCCGCCGGAACCGGTCGCCGTCCCGAGGGCCACGAAGGTATCACACATCCTTTGCCGGCGTCTCTCTCTTCCCGCGGAGACCGAAGAGTCCCAGCGGCCAGCGCAGCTCCCGACCGCCCATGATGCCTGCCGGGCGCAGGATGAGGATGACGATCAGCAGAACTGCCATGACGATCTCGGTGAATCCCACCAGCCCGAAGGGAAGGATCTTCGACATGTTCACATTGTTCTCAATCGACCTCAATCCTTCCCGCAGCAGCGTAACCAGCACTGTGCCGATCACCGCGCCCGAGATGCCGTTCGGGCCTCCGATCACGAGCATGGAGAGGAATACGAACATGGCGGAGAGATAGAATGCATACGGGGAGAACGAGGTGATGAAGTGGGCCCACAGGGCGCCGGCGAAATCCGGCCATGAAAGCGCTCAGTACAAAGGCAAAATAGCGCATCATGACGATGTTGATGCCGATGGAAGCGGCCGCGAACGCGTCGTCCCGGGAGGCGCGCAGCTTGAGGCCGACGGATGACTCCTTGAACCACCAGGCAACCGCCAGGAAGACAATGGCGAAGACCGTCGCCGTCCCCAGGTAGGTGAAACGGTCCACGCCGAAGAGAGTGCGCGGCCCGTTGGTGAGGGACGACCAGTGGACCAGCACCACGTTGATGATCACCAGGAGCGAGAAAATAGTGATGACCCCTGCCGCATCGGAGAGCCGCATGAGCGGATAGGCCACGACGGCAGCCACCAGTGCGGCGATCAAGCCCCCGATCAGGACTGAGACGACGAACGGAAGCTGGATCTGGGTGAGGAAAGGGTAGAGGTCCGGCAGGGCCGCCGCCTTGGCGGCCGGCGTCATTGAAAAGAGCACCGAGCCGTACGCGCCGATGCCCATGAATCCTGCCACGGCAAAGGAGAGGATCCCGGAATTGCCCATGAACACCTGCAGGGCCAGCACGAGGATCACGTCGACGAAAAGGACCGTGATGATGCGCTCGATCAGCGTGTCACCGATCAGGAACGTGACCGCGGAGATCAGGAGGAGCGGCACGGTCAGGACGAAGAATGTGGAGTTGCGGGAGAACCATGGGGACGGCTTCATGCGCATTACACCCTTCCCGAGGAGTTCACGCCCCGGATCAGGCCTTCCGGGCGGAAGAGCAGGATCAGGATCACGACGATGAACATGAATGCCTCGCGGAACTCGAGCATTCCCTCCGGGAGGAGCACGCCTATCAGGCTGAACACGATGCCGTAGATGTACCCTCCCACCACGGCGCCCAGCAGGCTGCGCATTCCCCCGATCACGGTTGCCACGAAGGCCACCAGCAGGGGGGCCGCGCCGATGGTCGGCGTGACGGAGGCCGTACGGCCCACCCAGAAGAGCGCCACCACGCCGGCCAGAAGGCCGCTGATGGCAAACGCCGCCGATATCACGAGGTTTGCCGGCACCCCGAGCATGCGGGTCATGCGGAAATTGTCCGAGGCGGCGCGGAGGGCGATGCCCAGCACCGTCTTGCGGAGAAGCAGGACCAGCAGACCCAGAAGGAGGAGACTGGTCACGATGGCCAGGAGGTTTCGGATCGGCACCGACTGGCCCAGCACCAGCGCGCTCTCGCTGAAGGCCTTCGGCAGCGGCACGCCCCTGGCGCGCGGCGAGATGAGGAGAAGGGTCGCGTTCTGCAGCAGCGTGCTCACCGCGAACGAGGTGATCAGCACGGCGGTGAGGGAGTTCGACCGCACCGGCCGGAAGGCCACCCGCTCGGTCAGGTAGCTGGTGAGCACCGCCACCCCGACGGCCAGTATGGCCATCACGATCCAGGGCAGCTGCGGCCCAAGGGCGAGCACGAATAACGAGTAGCCGGCGATCATGATCAGCTCGCCGTACGCGAAGTTCACCAGCTTGAGGATGCCGTACACGATCACCATGCCCAGCGCGAGAAGGGCATACGTGCTGCCGAGGCTGATCGCGTTGATGAGGAAATCCAGCGTGATCATTTCGCTTCCCTCCGGTCGCCGAGATAGACCCCTTCCACGTTGCCGAACTCCCGGATGTGGGCAGGAGTGCCCTCGACCTCGACCTGGCCCGTGTGCAGCAGGTACGCCCTGTCGACGATGGCGAGCGTGCGTTCGACATTCTGCTCCACGAGCAGGATGGTCACGCCTCGCCGATGCAGCCTGTCGATCAGCTCGAAGATCTGGTCCACCAGCACCGGAGAAAGCCCCAGGGAAGGCTCGTCCAGCATGAGGAGCCGGGGATGAGACATCAGGGCCCGGGCCACCGCGAGCTGCTGCTGCTCACCGCCGGAGAGGGTCCCCCCTGCCTGGCGGAGGCGTTCGCCGAGGATGGGAAAAAGGTCGACCATCTCCGCGACGTCGCGCTGAAACTCGGCGCGGTTCCTGCGGACAAAAGCCCCCAGGCGCAGGTTCTCCGCCACGGTGAGACTGGGGAATATGTCGCGCCCCTCCGGCACCAGGGCGATTCCTTTGCGCGTGATGTACTCCGGCGACCGGCCCTGGAGCTGTTCCCCCTGGAAGGTGATGCTGCCCTGGTGCGGCTTCAGCCCGCCGGCGATCGTCGTCGAGCGTCGTGCTCTTGCCGGCCCCGTTCACGCCGATCAGCGCAACCAGCTCGCCCTCCGTGACGGAGAGGGAAACGCCGCGCAGCGCGGTGATTGCCCCGTAGCGGACGAAGATGTTGTCGACATTCAGGACACTCACGTCTTTGATACCGCCGTGGATCCCAGGTAGGCTTCGACCACTGCCGGAATGGCCCTCACCTGTTCCGGCGTTCCCTCCCCGATGGTCCTCCCATAGCTCAGCACGTGCAGGCGATGACAGAGGCGCATGATCATGCGCATGTCGTGCTCCACGATCAGCATGCCCAGGCCCTTCTGGCCCGGGATCGGCGCCAGGATCCCGAGCAGCTCGTCGCTTTCATCCTCGTTCAGGCCCGCGGCCGGCTCGTCCAGAAGCAGGAACCTGGGCTCCATGGCGAGCGCGCGCGCAACCTCGACCCGCCGCTCCAGGCCGTAGGGCAGGGCCCCCGCCCTGTGCTCCGCCCAGTCCGAGAGCACCAGCTCTTCCAGCACGATCTCCGCGCGGCGCAGAGCCGCGGCCCGGGTGAGACCCATGCTGACCGCCGCAACCTGCACGTTCTCGATCACCGTCAGCTCGCGAAAGAGCCGTATGGTCTGGAACGTGCGGGCGATGCCGTGCCGCGCGATGAGGTAGGCGGGCTTGTTCGTGATGTCGGTGCCTTCGACGGAGACGCGGCCCCCCGTGGCCGGCAGGAGCCCGGTGATAACGTTGATCAATGTGGTTTTCCCGGAGCCATTCGGACCGATCAACCCGAGGATCTCCCCCTCCGCGAGCGTGAGACTCACGTCGTTCACGGCGCGCAGCCCGGCGAAATCCTTGGTGATGCCTTTCACGACCAGCTCACGCGTTCGTTCCATGGTATAGATTTCTCCGCACAAGTCGGGAAGGCGCGCAATGCGGAGAGAGGGGCGGAAAGCCCCTCTCTCCGTGAATGCCCGCCGACGTACCCGACGGATTTTTCAGCGACTCCCTATGGCGCCGGAATGTCCGTGGGCCGGACCCACCCGAGGAACTTGGGCACGCTCTTTTCGAGCTGCACAAGCGGGGCCTCGATGTCGGGTTCGTGGCCCTTGTCGGTGCCTGACCACTTGAGCTTGCCGGTGAGCAGGGAGAACTCGGTCGTTTCCATGACCTTTGCCATGGCCGCGCCGTCCGTCGATTTAGCCTTCTCCATGGCCTGGGCCATGATCATCACGACGTCCCAGCCGGTTGCCACCCATACCGCATCAGGCTCGGTGTTGTACTTGGCCTTGTAGATATTCAGGAAGTTTTCCATGTCCGGGGTGACCCCGGGCGCGAGGAAGCTGTGCGTATCGAAGTAGATGTCGCTCCCGTACTTCTCTCCGAGCGCCTTGAACAGGCCCGGGTCGTCATACGAGTCCCCGCCGACGATGGGCACCGAGATGCCCGCCTCGCGGATGGAGCGGATGATCGTGCCCAGGTCAGGCATGTAAGAGGATATGAAGATAAAATCGAACTTCTTTGACGCCTTGATCCGGGCGAGCTGCGCCGAGAAATCCTGCGCCCCCTGCACGTAGGTGTCCTCGAAGAGGATCTTGCCGCCCTGCTTCTCGAAGTGCTGGATGAAATAGCGGCTCAACGACTTCGTATAGTCGATGAAAGTATCCGTCACCACGTAACCGGTCTTCCATCCCTTCTTCCAGGCGAACTCCGCCGTTGCGGCGCCCATGGTGGTGTTCCACATGGACATCGTGAACTGCTTGTCCCCAAGGGTCTTGGACCCGTACAGGGGGGACGAGGCAGCCGGGGAAATGCCGACGATGCCGGCCTTCTGCGCCTCGCGGCTCGCGGGGCCGCCGAAATCGAAGTCGCTGGGTGCGATGATGGCCTTGGCGCCCTTCTTGATCAGCTCCACCGCGACGTTGCCCACGGTGACCGGGTCGCTCTTGCCGTCGAGGTTCACGAACTCGACCTTGCGGCCCAGGATACCGCCCTTCTTGTTCAGCTCGTCCACCGCGAGCTGTGCCCCCCGTACGGCCGGCTCATCCAGCGGTGCCTGGATGCCGGTCAGGCAGAGGGCGCCTCCGATCATTATCGTCTGTGAGCTCTTTGCCGGGCCGCACGCGACAAGGGCCAGGCTCAGGATCACGGTAAGGCCGATCAGGATCGACCACTTGAAAGTTCGCGACATTGGATCCTCCTTTGAATGAAGAGACATATTCGAGGATTAAAGGAGAAATGAGGCTCCGCGTCAATGCCCGACGGAGATTGCCGGTTTCGATCGTCGTCCCGCGGCTACAAAACCCAGCGGATATTCAGGGAGGCATCGAGAGCATCGAAAGACACGCCCGCGCCGTTCTTGCTCGTCTGGGACACCAGACCCGGTGTCTGTCCGACACCGGTCACGACAATATACGTGTCCCCGATGAGCCCCGCGATATGGCGATAGGAGACATCCAGTGAGAGCCCGACCTTCGCGCCCACCTGCCATTCCAGTGACACTTTCGGCTCCAGGAGATAGCCTCCCCACATGTTCTCATAGAAGTCTGTTTCTGCCAGCAGGTGGTTATCCACGTCGTTGCAGAACACCATGGGAGAGGCTGCAAAGGAAACGAAGATCTTGAAGTCTTTGCCCGCATTGAACCTCGCTGCGACGCCTGCCGCGGGAATGAACCAGGTCTGCTCATAAATGATTCCCGTGCCCGAAATAGGCACCTTCGGTCGGGTCGATGCGGGAGGGTACGGTTGCGGCGCCGGTCCGGGGAACCAGCCCGGCGGATACTGGAAATAGCCGTCGCGCGCGGTCCACTTGAAATCCATGAAATTGAAGGCGAGGAAAGGCTCCAGGCTCATCCAGCTCGAAACTGGAAAATCCCAGCCGGCCTTTGCGTCCAGCAGAATTGCCCGTTCCGTGAAACAATCATGCTCCGAGTAGTTCGTCTTCACCGGGTCGCCGTTGAGGTCATAGTTCAGCCAGTCCGAGTCTCCGATCGAGCCGGATTTCGCCGGGACTCCCAACCGTGCCTCCAGGGAGGTGACGAATCCGGTCGACGTGCTCAAGGCGAGCGCGGCCTTGGTGTAGAAAAGCGGCTTGATGTCCCAATCGAGCTGGCTGAGGATGTACGTTTTGCCGTTGAAGGCGCTGGTGTTATACACGATCTCCCTTGCCAGGCCGTACATGACGCCGGTGCCCGCAGAGGCGGTAAGCGTGAAGTCGTCGGCAAATCCGGGAGCCGCGGCCAGCGCGGCAAGAGTCAGGAGAGCAGGGAAGAAACCCGTCCGGTGGTGACGCGCGCGCATGAATGCCCCTTCCAGATAGCTTAGTCAATTCCAGGCCCGGCATCAATCTCGACCGGCCGCCCGGGCTGCCAGGCCTCACCGCCGCGCAAATTGACGCCGAACCGGATGTGCTCTACCCTGGATGAGCGGGCAAGGAGACATCAATTGAGAAATCTGATCACCACACTCGGCAGACTCAGCGAGGACGCCGCGGGCGCTATCCTCCCCCACGAGCACGTCTTCGTGGACCTGCGGACGCCGGATCACCCCGAGCATGGCCGCGCAGAGACCGCGGAGGTCGTGCGGATCATGACACCCGAGCTGCGCAGGGCGCGTGCCTCCGGCATCGGGGTGATCGTGGAGGCGAGCACCGTGGGCGTGGGGAGGCGCGCGGACATCCTTCGGGCCGTGTCTGAAGAGGCGGGGCTCGCGCTCGTGGTGCCGACTGGTGTCTATCGCGAGCCATGGATCCCCGGATGGGTGCACCAGGCGAGCGAGGAGGAGCTCTTCCGGTGGATGCGCGGAGAGCTCGAGGGAGAAATCGAGGCGAGTGGGGTCAGCGCGGGCTGGATCAAGCTGAGCGCGGGTGACGATGGGCTCACGGACTGTGAAACCAAGGTCCTGCGCGCGGCCGGCAGGGCGGCAAAGGAGACCGGGGCGGTCATCGGAAGTCACACCATTCGGGGCCGCGTGGTGAGAGACCAGCTGCGTATTCTCCAGGGCCTCGGCCTGGCGCCGGACAGGTTCATCTGGATCCACACGCAGGCGGAAAACGACTTCGCCTTTCATCTCGAGGCCGCACGGCAGGGCGCCTGGCTCGAATACGACGGGATCGGAAGCCCGGAATCCGATGCGTCATACGCGGGCAGCATCCTGAAGGCGCTGGAGGCGGGACTCGCGAAGCAGATCCTGCTCAGCCAGGACAGGGGACAGTATGATCCGGCCAGGCCGCGGGGGGGCGAGCAGAAGCCCTATACGTACCTGACCGACGAGTTCCTGCCGAAGCTGCGAGCCGCGGGTGTGGATGAAGGGACGATCCGCCAGCTCACACGCTCCAATCCGTTCGCCGCATTTTCGCGCTGAGTGCTCCCTGACCGTTCGGCGAGTACCCGCTGCCCGGGTCCCTGTGTAACTTGAATGCGGAAAGGGGATCGATATGGCGAATGCATTGAAGGAGCTGTCAACCTCCCTGCGGGAGGCGGTTCGGCGGGCAGGAGCGTACACCGTCGGCCTGGAGCGCGAACCTTATGCGGTGAGCGGCGTGCTGATCGGGGGGGACAGGGTGCTGAGCGCGAGCCACCTCGTCCCTGACGAGGGAATCGAGGTCATCATGCCGGATGGAAAGAAGCTCGAGGCAAAAGTGGGCGGCCGGGACCCGATACATGACCTGGTCCTGCTGCGCCTGGCCGCGGGCGGCAAGTGGCCGGTGCCGGCCGCCGCCGCGGTGGAGCTGGGCGATCTGGTGGTGACGCTGAAGCGCGACACCTTCGACGGGATCAACGCCGCGCTCGCCATGGTGAGCGCGGTGGGCGCCAGGCTGCGTCTCGGCCGGGCGGGCGTGCTGGAGCGCTACCTGCAGACCGACGCTGACCGGCTCACCGGGAGCACCGGGGGGCCGCTGGCGGACGCGGAAGGAGCCTTTGCCGGCATCCAGGTTTTCAATCGCCGCATGGGCGCGGAGGTTGCCGTTCCCGCCGACCTGGCGCTGGCGCGCGCACGCCTGCTGGAAGAGAAGGGAAGCGTGGCCCGGCCCTACCTCGGCGTGAGGAGCCAGTCCGTCAAGCTCTCGAAGGCCGCTCGTGACGCCGTGAAAGGCAGGCAGGAGGCAGGGCTCCTCCTCGTGTGGGTGGAGGCGGGCAGCGCCGCCGAGCGCGCGGGTCTCGAAGTCGGGGACATCCTGGCGGGCTTTGCCGGCGCGCCGGTCACCGACCACGAGCAGCTTGTGTCCCTGATGGCGGAGCGCGGCGCCGGCGCGGCGGTGGAGGTGGAGGTGATTCGCGGCGGCTCGCCGCGCACCCTGTCCGTCTCCCTCGGCAGCGCATGAACCGGCCGCGCCCCCGCGCGCGCGTCGTGGTGCGGGCGCGTGATCCCCTGCTGCGGTCCCTGATCGCCGAGCGCCTCTCGGGGCTGGATGAGATTGCCGTGCAGGAGGACGCCGTCCGCCCCGCCGGGGCGGACGGCGGAATGGAAGCGGACGCGGTGGTCGAGGTGATGAGCGCCCCGCCGGACCTCACCCCGCGGGAGATGGAGGTGCTCGGTCTCCTGGCCGACGGGCTGGCCAACAAGGAGATCGGGGCGCGGCTCGGTATCAGCGCGCATACCGCCAAGTTTCACGTGGAATCCCTGCTGCGGAAACTGGACGCGGCCAACAGGGCGGAGGCAGTGCGGGAGGGAATCCGCCGCGGATTGATCGGCGTGTGACGAGCTTCTCTTCACGGGCTCTTGTTTTCTCGCATGCGGACCCATATCTTTGAAAACCAAGAGCAGAACATGAAAGAGAAAGAGGCAAAAGGCGGAAGCCGCGGCATAAGAAGCCTGTCGTCGCTCCTCCCCTACATGGGAAAGCACTGGGTTGCCCTGGCCGTGGGCTTCGCTTTCATGCTCATTCAGAACTACGGCGCCGTGCGCGTGCCCGCATATTTCCAGAAGATCCTCGACGAGCTCACCGGCGCCAACCGGGGGGCGGTCATCGGAAGCCTGATCCTCACTGCCTGCCTGTATGCCGCCCTCACCGTGGTCTCGATGTACCTCATGCGGAGGCTCATCATCGGCGTCTCCCGCCAGATCGAGTATCGGCTGCGGGAGCGCATCTATGACCGGCTGCTGCAGCTCGACTATACATTCTTCCAGGCGCACGAAACGGGGGACCTGGTCTCCCGCACGACCAATGACCTGGACAATGTGCGGACCCTTCTCGGACCGGGGATCATGTACATCCCCAACTCCCTCAGCATGTTCGTGCTTTTTTTCCCCGTGCTGTTCCGGCTGAACGGTCTGCTCATGGTCCTCGTGTCCTCGGTCTTTGTCGCGGTGATCGCGCTCGTCTTCATCGTGCTCCCCCGCCTGCAGCCGTATTTCCTCAGGATCCAGGAGTCCACCGGCCGGATAAACAGCCGCGTGTGGCAGGTGGTGTCGGGAATCACGACGGTGAAGCTGCACACCATGGAGCCGGGCGAGGAGGAGCGGTTCGTCACGCTGAACAGGGAGTTTCTCCGGCGCAACATGGCCACGGTGAAAATCCAGGAGTTTCTCTGGCCGACCTTCATATTCGTCTTCTCCCTCACGCAGCTCGTCATCATATTCGTCGGGGGCCGGCAGGTGATATCCGGTGCAATGAGCCTGGGACAGCTCCTCCAGTTCAACGTGATGATCACCACCCTCACCTTCCCCGTGCTCTCGCTGGGCTGGATCATGTCGATGATCCAGCAGGGCATCAGCGCCATGGGCAGGATCAACACGATCCTCCAGGGACCTGTCGAGCAGCGCGCGGACTGGCAGAGGCTGCACGGCCCCACCGTGGCATTCGAGGTGAAGGATCTCAGCTTCTCCTACGCGGGGCACGAGAAGCCCTGCCTCAGGAACGTGAGCCTTTCGATATCGCCGGGAGATTTCATCGGCATCACGGGCACCATCGGGAGCGGAAAGTCCACGCTCGTGAACGTCTTGACCGGACTCCTGAAGCCGGATCGGGGCACCGTGTTCGTCAATGGCACGGACATCCGCGACATCGAGCCTGCCGCGCTGCTGCAGAACTTCGGCATCGTATCCCAGTCCCCGTTTCTCTTCTCCCGCACCCTGGCGGAGAACATCGCGATGGGAAAGGACGGCGCGCCGGACCATCCGCAGGTGAAGGAAGCAGCAGAGCTCGCGGGCCTGGCCGGAGACGTGGCGTCCTTCCCGGAGGGCTACGGCCAGATGGTCGGCGAGCGCGGAATCACCCTTTCGGGCGGACAGAAACAGCGGACCGCGATTGCGCGCGCGCTCATGAAAGACAGCCCCATCGTCATCCTCGACGACTCCCTTTCCAGCGTGGACGCGCGCACCGAGTCCACCATCATAGACAACCTGCGGCGTCTCAAGGGTGAGAAGACGCTGATCGTTGTTTCCCACAGGATCTCTCCATTGAAAGGTGCGGACCGTATCTACGTGATGGAAGACGGAAGAATCGTCGAGCAGGGATCCCACGCGGACCTCGTCACCCGGGGGGGATTGTACGAGCGGCTCGTGCGCTACCAGCAGATGGAAAAGAGCATCGCGGCCCCGGAGGCGGTGTAGGAGATGGCCGACGTGAAGGAAACAACAAAGCTGCGGGAGCCGAAGCTGCTGCGCAGGCTCCTGCCCTATGTCCGCCGCTACACGTGGCTGGGGGTCGGTTCGCTTCTCTGCCTCGTGATCGTCGACATCGCGAGCGTCCTGCAGCCCTACCTCGTGAAACATGCAATCGACGCCAACATCGTGCAAAGGGACCTGCAGGGTCTTGCGCGCACCGGCGTGCTTCTCGCCGTTGTGCTGCTGGCCGCGTACGCTTTCCAGGTCCTTTCGGCATACGGCATCCAGTATCTCGGCCAGAGGCTCCTCCTGGATCTCAGGATGGACCTGTTCCGCAAGGTGCTCGGGCTGTCAAACGACTATTTCGACAGGACCCCCGTGGGCAACACGCTCACCAACCTTTCCAACGATCTCGAGGCATTGCGCGAGTTCATCTCGGAGGGGATCGTGAGCGTGGCGGGAGACCTGCTGAAGGTGAGTCTCATCCTCGTTGCCATGCTCCTGATCAATTTCACGCTGGCGCTCGTGGCCTTCATTACGATCCCGCTGTTCGTCACGGCCGCGCTGCTTTTCCGCGCGGGCATCCGCGCGGGCTTCCGCCAGGTGAGAAAGGCGAACGGGGAGATCAACGTGGCGTTGAGCGAGACGATCTCGGGTATCCGGGAGATCCACCAGTTCGGCTATGAAAAGGAGAGCCGTGACGCGTTCGCCCGCAACAACACGAGCTACCTCCGCGCGTATCTGAAGGTCGTCAACGCCTATGCACTGTTCTTTCCCGCCATCGAGATCGTGACAAACGCGAGCATGATCCTGACGATCTTCTTCGCCCACTTCTGGGTCGGGACCACGCTGCACATCGGCGAGATCTTCGCCTTCTTTGCGTACATCAACATGTTCTTCTGGCCCCTGCGGCAGCTCGCGGAGAAGTTCAACCTTCTGCAGTCCGCCGTGGCGGCCACGGAGCGGATCTTCAAGCTCATGGACGAAAAGGTGAGCATCGTCTCTCCTCCGGCGCGCAGCGGCGGCGCCCTGGCCTCCCCCGCCGAGCTGGTCTTCGAGGACGTCAGATTCAGCTATGCGCCGGATGCTCCCGTGCTGCGCGGCATCTCGTTCCGCGTGGCCCCCGGTGAAAAGGTGGCGATCGTCGGGCCCACGGGCGCCGGAAAGACGACTCTCATCAGCCTCGTGACGAGATTGTACGATGTGCAGGAAGGACGCATCCTGCTGGACGGCGTGAACATCCGGGAGATCCCGCTGCGGGAGCTTCGCCGCGCGGTGGGCACGGTACCGCAGGACGTTTTCCTCTTCACGGGCACCGTGGCGGAGAACATCTCGCTGTATCAGCCGACCGTCGACTGGCGCGCGGTGGAGCACGCCGCCCAGGAAGTGCGCGCCAACCATTTCATCGCAAAGCTTCCCCTGGGCTACGGCGAGGACGTCGGGGAGGAGGGAAAACGGCTGTCGGAAGGCCAGCGGCAGCTCCTGGGGCTCTCACGTGCCTTTGCGCGGAACCCCTCACTGGTGATTCTCGACGAGGCGACCTCCAACATCGATTCGGAGACCGAGCACCTCATCGGCGAGGGGATTCACAGGCTGCTCGAGAACCGCACCGCGCTGATCATCGCGCACCGGCTCTCCACGATCCGCTCCGTGGACCGTATTCTGGTCATGCACGGTGGTGAGCTCGTCCAGGAGGGAAGCCACGACGAGCTTATCTCGCAGGACGGCCTCTACCGGCAGCTCTACGAGATGCAGTCCCTCATGCTCGCGGGTTGATGATGCGAATCCGCGGAATACCGCAGTGCGCCGTTCAATAGCGCCAGCCGAGGAGCCCCATCCCGACGATGTTCATGACAATCGGCACCGCGTAGATGACGCCCACTACGGAGAGCTTTGATCGGAGCGAGCCGAGCCGCAGGACGAGGTTGATGGCAGCGAAGAACTCGAAATAGCCGAACAGGAATATCAACCAGATACCGCCGATCGAGCGCTTCCAGAAGGGATACTCCCAGACCAGATGGCCGCCGATGTTGAGGATGCATTCCACGAGCACGCAGAATGCCGAGAACCCGATGGCCCAGAACCATCTGCTCGGCAGGCCCAGGATGCGCTCCGCGGGGTTCTCCGCGCACATGTAGTAGAAGATTATGCCCGCGAGCGCGAACATGAACATGATTTCGATGTTCCAGCCCACCATCGTCCGAAGGGCGGTGTCTCCCGGCGTGGTCCAGAACGCCGACCGGCCCGAGATATTGAGCGCCCATCCGTTCCACGTTTCATTGAAGAAATCCATGCCGAAGAGGGTCAGGCCCGCGATCACGGGGTCCCAGTTGCGGCTCTGCCTGGCCTTCCGCATCTCGATGGCGTAGATATAGAGCACGACCGCCAGGAGCGGTATCACGTACCATTTGAGCATGGAGAAGTCGCGAAGATGATCCAGGGCCCTCAGGGATGCTTCCGTCATGGCTCCCGCTCCTTCAGCTGGTCTTCAGGATGACCAGCGTCTGATCGTCGTGCTGCTTTGCGAAGCCGGTAAAATCGTTCAAATCTTTCTGGATGAGGTTTTTCAGCTCTTCCGCCTTCTTCGAATAGTTCCCGCTCACAACGGACGCGAGACGCGTCTGGCCGTATTGTTCCCCCTCCTGGTTCAGCGCCTCGGTGATGCCGTCCGTGTACAGCACGGCGATGTCGCCGGGATTGAGGGAGACATTCTTCATGTGGTACGCGGAGGCGCGGTCGATTCCGATGGGAAGCCCTTCCATGTCCACCTGCTCGATGGTCTCGGATTCCACGCGGAACACCAGGAGCGGGAGGTGGCCCGCGTTTGTGTACTGGAGGGAACGTGTCGCCTCGTCGAAGCTCACGATACAGAGAGTGGCAAAGCGATCCACGTCCACCTGCCCGACGAGACCCCGGTTGATCCAGGTGAGCGTGGTGGCGATATCCCTCTTCGGGGAGGCCACCAGGTGAAAGATCGAATGAATCATGGCCATCACGAGGGCAGCGGGAAAACCTTTGCCCGCGACATCTCCCACGACGACGACGAGCTTCTCCGGGTCCAGGCGATACAAGTCGTAATAGTCGCCGCTCACGCCGCGGACGGGAAGACTGTGCACGGCGAGCTCCGTCTTTTTCATCCGGGGCATCGCTGCGGGAAGGAGCTTCTTCTGGATCTCCGCGGCAATGCCCAGCTCCCGCTCGATCTGCTTCTTCTCCAGTACTTCGAGGTACGTGAGGTGCATGTCGATGGACAGGGAGGCGTAGTCCGCGAAAGCCTTGAGATGCTCGAAGTCCTCATCCGAGAAGTACTGTCCCGGGGCCTGCTTGGAAACGGTGATCACCCCGAGGCTCCTCTTGGCCACGAGCAGAGGCACCACGATGAGCGAGCTGACCGGCGTCTGGCCGTCCTTCCTGCTTTCCGCGAACCTCTGCACGAGGACCGGGTCCGCTTTCTGAAACGACTCCCCGAGAACCGTCTTGCCCGGCTCGAGGCTCAGTGAATACAGATAGTCCTCGAGACGGCTCGACCTGATCTTCACCATGTCCGGCACATCGAAGGGCGGCTCGTAGGTCCCTGCTATGGCGCGATACTTCAGCGCCTTCTGCCGCTCGTCCAGCATGAGGATGGCCCCGCCGTCCGCGTTCGTATTCTCGATGGCCGACCCCGCCACGATGGCGAGTATCTTCTCGATTTCGATCTTCTCACTGACCGCCGAGGAGAGCTTCTGCATGAAGTCGAAGACCTTTTCCCTGCTGCCGAGGAGAGATGAAATGGAGAGCTCCTTGACCGCAATTCCGTTCAAGGCAACGCGGAAAAAGACGATGAGGTGCGCCATGTAGGCCAGGGGATAGACGACGGCCTGCGTGATCCAGGAATGGTACCCCCAGATCAGCATGGGGATATTGGCGAGAACGAAGAGATAGGTGATTCCCCTGCGCATCTGGATCACCTCCCCGGGGCTGGAGGTATTGAACGGGGTCACCTGGAACATCTGCACGCCCAGGTAGAGCACCAGCAGGTAGATCCAGCTGCTGCGGAAGAAGATGAACGAAGGCAGTATGCCCAGCAGGGCACGCTCCACGGGGCCGAGCACGATGATTGCGCCGAGGATGAGCGCCACCCAGTCCAGCTTCTTTCTTCCCGTGATCTTTCTCAGCCAGAACAGGTAGCAGAGGACCGCGCCGACATCGCCCATGGTGCAGATGAAATCCAGGGGAACGAGGATGTAGGCGATATCGCGCAGGGTGAAGACGAAGAAGAGCGTGAGAAAAGGGGTGAATGCCGCTCGCGACCCGCGGAGGAAAAAGAGCAGGCACAACAGGATGGCTGCCAGAAGAAAGAACTTCGGCAGGTAGAATGCCCACTGGATCATGAGACAGCCCGCTGCTTCACCGCATCCACTTTCTTGCGACCGTTATGGGGGATCGGTGTGCATCTGTCAAGTGCAGGCGAAAATGGTGCCGGCGAAAATGGCCGAACTGGCTCCTCCGGAGCTATCTTATCCCCATCTCGATAGAGTAAGGAGGCTACAAGGTGAAATTTCGTTTTGTGATGGCTCCGCTGGCTGCAAGCTGTGCCATTGTTCTCTTGTCACTCGCCGGCTGCGCGTCGATGTCGGGCGCGTCGGGAAACGGGGGCGCCGCGTTCGCCCTGTCCACAACTGCCGTGCACGGCGCGCCGGAGACCGGCTTTGACAGCGGCCTGGTGTCCGTGGGGCGCCTGGACGCAATGTACGGAGCCAAGGCGGGCGGACCCGCCAATCCCCGGTCCTTTCCCTTCACCTGGAAAAATCTCCCCGCGGGAACAAAGGCCCTTGCCGTTGTCCTCGATGACCCGGACGCCCGTCTCGTTCTGGCCGCCTTCGGCATGAGCGGCGACTTCTTCCTGCACTGGATCGCCGCGGACATCGACCCCTCCTCAGGCGGTCTGCCCGACAATGCCGCGGCCACCATGTCGTTTCCGCAGGGCAAGAACGGGACCGGCAAGGTCGGATACACCGCGCCCCAGCCGCCCGCTGATGTTCCCAAGGACACCGACAAGGTGCGCATCCATATCTATCGCTTGAAGGTCTACGCTCTCTCCGCCCCCACCGGCCTCCAAACCGGATTCAGCCGCGAGGACCTGATGAACGCGATAAAGGACACGACCCTCGCGATGACGCAGTTGAACGTCAGCTACAGCAATCAGTGATCGATAGTCCTTCAGCTATCCGGCGGGCCGCCGGATAGCTGAACAGGTCCGTGTCAGCGCGCGTTCGCCTCTTCCAGGATCATCGCGACTTGCGCCACGTCCTTCGGGTAAGTTTCAGAAAGACGCTTCTTCTTCAGGTTCTCCCTGATTATCCACGCCATGTCGGGATCGCGGACGGCCGCGCTCTTTCTCATCAACGCAAATCCCTCCGCGGGACAGAACTGGACAAAGACGCTCAGGGCATACCCGAGCCCCTGCCTGAGTATCTTGAACGCCTCGTCTTTCCTGGTCTTCGGGTCCGATCGCGACACGGAAGCGAGCAGCGTGCGGGAGACATCCAGGCTGAACAACGCGAACTCGGGGTCCTTCAGGATGGGTGGGTGAGCAAGAGCGGCGGCGATCGCCCGTTTCTCGAGAAGGGACGACTCGGGCAGCCAGTCCGTCACGATTTCCCGCAAGGCAGGCAGGTCCTTCTCTCCGATGAGCTGCAGCCCCTGCGCCACGGCTTCACGGGTGCGCCATCGTTTGTCCGAGGCTGCGGCCTTCAGGGCGGCCAGCGCCGCGCGCCGCCTTGGACGGGGCAGCCCCGCTCCGTAGAGCGCTCCCAGGGCAAGGAGCCCGCAGAAAGGGAGGAACTCCTTCGGCGTGTTGACAGGCGCCTTGGAGGCGGATGTCGCGGCCATCTCCAGGAGGAACTCCCATTGCCAGTCTTCCAGCCGCATGCGGGCAACTGAATCGGCGAAGGAATGCGCCAGCTCGAGGTTTCCACGCGGCCCGGGCAGCCCGGAGTTCTTCTGTAAAAAAGCGCGCAGCTCTTCACGTTGACCGCGCGACTTGAGCATGATCCCGAACGCGGGGAATGATTTCATGTTTCTCGCCTCCCTCGCAGCGGCCGCTGCTCGACGATCTCCCAGTACAGCTCCCGCCACCATGCGCCCCGGCCGAGCGGCGATTCGAAGCTCACCAGGACAAGGTCACTCGAGCTGAAAGCAACGGGCGCGATGACCGGGCGGATATTTTCCCTCTGATCGGGGGTCGCGTCGCCGCATCCCATGAAGAAGCCTTCACGTATCGGAAAGAGCCCGCTCGGCTCCACGCCGCAGCGCTCCCGCGCGCGCGTGCGGAGCGCTGCCCACGCGCCGCCCGACTCGATGCCCACGTACAGGTTTTCCTCCGCCCATTCACACCCGGCGGTGCGGATGCTCCAGGGCGCGCGGACCGACTCGTTCAGGCTTCCCAGGAGCCCGCGCGTGGGCGCCTCCGGGGACAGAAAAGCTACCGGAATCAGAGGAGGCACAGCCTGCGCCGAGGCAAGACCATACCGGGAAAAGATCTCCGCCTGGAGCCTGCCGAGAGCGGCTTCAACCGAGCCCGGGGCCGCAAGCGCGATCAGTCGAAAGCTCTCGATCGCCACGGATCAGCGGCTCCCCGGCAGCAGCACTCTGACCGTGGTTCCCATGCCCTCCTCGCTTTGGATGTCCAGAGTCCCCCCCATCGCCTCCACCTCGGACTTGACCACCGCGAGGCCGAGCCCGGTCCCCGCCTCTGTGAATGCACGGGCATTCGACGCCCGGAAGAACTCGTTGAAGAGCCGGGCCTGCTCAGCGGCAGGGATGCCGATGCCCTGATCGCTCACCACGAGCAGGGATCCCGCCACTCCTCGGGCCAGGGAGACGCTCACTTTCCCGTGGGGAGCGGAATACTTGATTGCATTGGACAACAGGTTGCCCAGGATCGACTTGACCCCCTCGCGGGAACCCGGCACAGGGCAGGGATCGCATGGAGCGGCAATGACAAGATCGATCATCCTTTCCCGGGCCGCGGGCTGGAAGAAAGTCACCGCCTCCGCCAGCGCCGCGCAAAGGTCGACGCTCTCCGCTGCCGCCTCAGGGGCAGTTGCCGCCTGCTGCGCCCTGCCCCGGGCAAGCGCAAGGAGGTCGGCCACCACCTCGGAGAGGCCGGCGGCCCGGGCGCGCATCCGTTCGATCTCTTCCTTCTGCCGGCTCGTGAGGTCTCCGAGATAGCCCTGAAGCAGATTCTGCGCCATGGATTGGATCACCCCCAGGGGCGACACCAGCTCGTGCGCCGCTTTGCGCAGAAACCATGATTTCGCTTCGTCAAGCTTCTTGAGGGAATCGTACACCGAGGCGTGCACGATCGACAAAACGGCAAGGTCTCCCAGGCGCGAGAGGAAGGAAAGCATTTCCGGGCTGAGCTTCCTGCCGATTTCCCCGTATACGCACAGGGCGCCGATCACTTTTCCTTCGTGCCGGAGGGGAACGCAGACGAGTGACTCTGTGCCGCTGTCCAGCTCGGGGAAGTCGCGAAGCGCGGCACCTTCCACGAGCACCGGCCGCCCCTCCATGAGGCTGCGGGTCGCGATGCTTTCTGCCGTCTCCGCGCGCAGCTCGGAGACCTCGCGGCGCAGGCCCGCAAGGGAGCGGACGCTCATCGTCTTTCCCCCCGGGTCAAGGAGCTTGATCGAGCAGCCGCGCACCCCGGTCACCTCCGTCGTGGACCGGGTAACCGCGTCCAGCACCTCCTGGAGAGCCAGGGAACTGCCGGCCTTTCCGATGATGCGGGAGACCGCCTCGAGCTGAAGGGCGAGGTTCTCGATCCGTCTCTTTCCGGGAAGCTCGCGGGCAAGGAGAACGCCGAGGCTGAAGGCCAGAACAAGACCGGCAAGGGCGAAGGGAAGCTCGGGCAGCGCGAATGCGCCAAGGCCGGCAGCCACCATGAGAACGAGACACCCTGTCAGGGGCGGGAGGAGGACGATCCACAACCTGCCCGGGCGGGCGCGGAGAAAAGCCTCCTCTCTCATGGCCTCACGATCGTACCACGGCATAGACAGGGAAGCATAGGGCGGCAGGGCGGTCGCTCCTGGCGACATTCGCGGCTGCGGAGCAGACGCCGAGAGCCTCGAGGGCGAGCGAGCACAGGGACGTGTGCAAGCGAGCCCGTAGACAGGACGCATAGGGCGGCAGGGCGGTCGCTCCTGGCGACATTCGCGGCTGCGGAGCAGACGCCGAGAGCCTCGAGGGCGAGCGAGCACAGGGACGTGTGCAAGCGAGCCCGTAGACAGGACGCACAGGGCGGCCCTCAAGAGCTAGGACGATTGAGCTTGCGGGCGCGCGGCGGGCCTGTTACAATGCGCGCATGAAACGAAAGGTGCACAGGATCGCGGGGAGCCTCGCGGAGCGGCTGTCGAAGCTGGAAGGCGTGCAGGCCGTCCTCCTCGGGGACGCCGCCGACATCGAAGTCTTCGATCCTTATTTCACGATCGACCTCGACGTCTATACGGCAGGAGCGCCTCCCGGCATGGAGGCGCGGAGCAGCCTCCTGCCCGACATGCAGGCTTTCGAGACCTCGCCCGTTGCGGCGATCGACCGCTTCCTCGTGGAAGAGCTGCCTGCCAGCGTGCACTATGTGCGGTCCGCGGATGTGGACAGGATGCTCCTGCGCATCGCGGAGCAGTCCTGGGTGTTCCATGAGCCCGGCACGAACGCGCTGTACAGAATCGAGCGCGGGGAAGTGCTCTTCAGCCGGGACGGCTGGCTGCAGGAGGCGCGGTCCGTGCTCGCGCACGTGCCGCACCAGTTCTGGTGGCAGGCCAGGCTGCGCGCGTTCTCCCTCGCCGAACGCGCCCTTTCCGACCTGGGCGCCGCCGCTCACAGGTCGGACGATCTTTTCTTCCTCGTCTCCGGCGCGCGCCTGATTCGCTGCGTGGCGAGTTTTCTGTTCGCCGCGAACCGGCAGTTCGAGCCTTCGGACAGGATGCTGTCGGAACGGATTGCCGCGCTGCCCGTGCTGCCGGACGGCCTCACCGGTCAGATGGACAGTTTCATGAGGCCCATCGGGGAGCTCTCCCAGGACGCCCGCAGGGAGATCGCGGAGCACATCGTGCGCAGCCTCATGCCTCTGGCCGTGGAGGAGGGGTGAAGAGGGGGGCGCACGCCGGACTCCTGGCGGCCGTCGCTCTCCTGGTCCTTGGGTGCTCGGGGCGATTCGAAAGCTTCCCGTTCCAGACCTCGGAAGGCGTCTCGATCGATCTGAGGGAGTCTCCGCCCAGGGCGCGGGAACAGGAGTCACACTTTCAGCCGACCCCTGGCCATCTCGACTCGCCTGTCTACAGTCTCCGGACTCCCGGAGTGATTCCCGTCGAAAACCAGTCGTTCCAGCTCGCGTACACGAGCAGCATAGCGGATTGCACTCTCCGCATCTTCTCCGACCGCGCCACCGTGCTGAAGAGCGTCGCGCTCCCTCCCTCCAGCGGCACCCTGCTGCGTTTCCTCGTTCCCCTTGCAAAAGGGGACAGAATCTGGGGGTTCCAGGTTTCCGAGGGCCCCGCGGGCACCGCACGGGGATCGCTTGACCTCGCAGGAGCAGGCACCGCTCCGTTCGTGCACGGATTCGCGATCACAAGCGATGGATTGACGGTGGACGGATCCGTGGCGGTTCTTGCCGCAGCGCCGGGCGCCGTGTCGGCCCGGATCTCCGAGGCCACGAGAAAGCAGATGATGCAGGGCACCTGGGTGATCTCCCTGGCGCTCGATCCGGATTCCGCGGGGGGAAGGATAGGCTTTTCGTCCGCTGGCGGAAAGACCGCGAGTTTCAGCATAAGCCCCACGGCCGGACTCTCCCGGCTGGTCTTTGCGCAGGGATCGGTCGAATTCGTTCCCCGCGACGTGACCTTCGAGGGTTCTCTTCAGAGCCTGACGATCTCTCAGCTCCGCGCGGACGCCCCGATTCCCGCGGATCCAGGGGCTATCCTCACCTGGGATCGAGCCTCCTGGCGCAGGACGGACTTCGAAGTGTTCTCCTGGGATCGATTCCCGAGCGTCCTGATCTTCGATACGGCGAGCTACGCGGTGCAGGACGACCTGTTCAACAGGCTTGCCTTTTTCGTCGAAAAGGCCGGGTACACCGGCGCCATCGAGAGCCCCGCTTCCCTGAGAGGAATCCACGGTTACAATGCGCACGACTACAGGGCCGACGACCTTGCCCGATTTTTCGATGCCGCTGCGAAGCAGGGCATCAGGTTGACACCGGGAGAGGAAGAGCTGGCCCGGCTCCTGGTGCAGAACGCGATTCTCAGGAAGACGGATGCCGGCTTTACCGCCGGAGAGGGATCGGTGATCTCCATCTCCCGAAGTTCTGCGCCGGTCCTTCGTAACCTCCTGATCACTCACGAATGCTTTCACGGCGCTTTTTTCACGCTTCCCGGGTTCCGCAGTGCAGTGCAGAGCGAGTGGGCCTCCCTCTCAGCTGTGGAAAAGCAGGTCTGGCTCGGTTTTCTGGCTTCCCGGGGCTACGACACCAGCGACAGCTACCTCGTGGTGAACGAATTCCAGAGCTACCTCCTCCAGCAGGAGCGAAAAGCGGTCCCCGGTTTCCAGGCTCTCACCCTTTCCCGCATGCGCGCCGGGTCCGCCCGGGGGGCCGGCCTGGCGGCACGGCTCCTTGCCGAGCATCCCGATTCCTTCCTCAGATCATTCGACGTGCTCGACCAGGCCCTGCAATCCGAGGGAGGGCCTCCGGGAGGCGATGCGATCGCTGTCAGGAGGGAATAAATATTTTTCCACTTGCCTTATCGGAGCCGTTTCCGTTACACTAGTTATTCGTCTCGTCGAATTTCCAGGGGAGGGGAACTATGGAGATCCAGAGGCGCTTCACCCGATCCGGGGAAAGCCCATATTCCGATATAGCCTTTGAAACGCGAACGTCCGAGATTCGCAATCCTGACGGAAAGGTCATATTCCGCCAGGAGAATGTCGTCGTTCCCTCGTTCTGGTCGCAGATAGCGACCGATATCCTTGCCCAGAAATACTTCCGCAAACGAGGCGTGCCCCGCCCGGACGGCACCACGGGCGGGGAGACGGACGCGCGCCAGGTGTTCCACAGGCTCGCGTTCACATGGACGGACTGGGGAAGGAGATACAAGTACTTCACCACGGAGGAAGACGCCCAGGCTTTCTACGACGAGATGTGCTGCATGCTCGCCCGGCAGATGGGCTCGCCCAACTCGCCCGCAATGGTTCAATACCGGCCTGTTCGCCGTCTATGGGATGAAAGGCCCGGCCCAGGGCCACTACTTCGTGAATCCCGACACGGCTGAAGTGGAGAAGGCCACCAGCGCGTACGAGCGGCCGCAACCGCACGCGTGTCAGCCCTTCCACGCTCCCGTCTCGACACCATTCGGTCCGGTCGCGATCGGCTCTATCGTCGAAGGCGGTCTCGTCGGCCTTGAGGTATTCGACGGAACGCACGGTGGGCGAGGCACGACCAGGGTAGTTGCGGTTGCTGAAAATGGCGTCAAGCCGGTCTTCCGGGTCATTTTGAAAAACGGTGCAGCCCTCGAGGCCACGGGCGATCATCTTGTGCTCGCATCCCATGGGCGTCGTGAGGAACCGCGCTGGGTCCCAGTGGAGGAGCTTTCCGCCGGAATGCGGTTGCGAATGGCCACCGCAAGCGAAGTGAGGGATCAGGAGGAAGCAGACCAGGGTCGTTCGGACGAAGCCGCCCTCGTCGGGTGGCTTCACGGGGACGGTTTTGTCGGACAATACGAGTCATCTACCAACCGCAGCCTGTACGGTGAGCCTCTCCGCGGATTCGTCGATCGCCATCATCTGCTGGATTCTCCAGCAGAACGAACCCTTCGAGAGGAGACTATTCTTCGCCTCGAGTTCGCCGGGCTGCAGCAGGTCTATGACATCCAGACCCTGAGCGGCCAATACCTTTCGAACAACATCGTCGTGCACAACTGTTTCATCCTCTCCATCGAGGACGACCTGGTGAACGAGGGCGGGATCATGGACCTCATCACCCGGGAGGCGCGCCTGTTCAAGTACGGCTCGGGCACGGGGACCAACTACTCGAAGCTCGCGCCTCCAGCGAGCCGCTGTCGCGGCGGAGGTGTGTCCTCGGGACTCCTGTCGTTCCTCAAGGTGAGCGACCGCTCGGCCTCCTCGATCAAGAGCGGCGGCACCACGCGCCGCGCGGCCCGCATGGTGACCCTGGACGCGGATCACCCCGACGTCTTCCGCTACATCGACTGGAAGGCCGAGGAGGAGCGAAAGGTCGCCGCCATGGTCACCGGCAGCAAGATCCTGCAGCCGGCACACGAAGCGCATCCTGGAAGCCTGCCGGCATCATCCCGAGAACGGCGGGAGCGCGGACGGGGCCGCGGACCTCGATCCCCGCAAGAACAAGGAACTGGAGCGCGCCGTACGCGAGGCCCTCCAGGACGAGGTGCCCGCCTCCTGGGTGCACCAGGTGATCCAGCTCGCCGAGCAGGGCGTCTGGGACTTCGAGCCGGAGGAGTACACGACGGACTGGGACAGCGAGGCGTACAACACGGTGAGCGGCCAGTCGTCCAACAACTCGCTGCGCCTCACCGACACCTTCATGCAGGCGGTGCTGGACGACGGCTGGTGGGAGCTGGTCAACCGCACGGACAGCAAGACCCGCCAGAAGGTGAAGGCGCGGGAGATCTGGGAGCGGATCGCCACCGCCGCGTGGCTGTGCGCGGACCCCGGGCTGCAGTTCCACACCACGATCAACGACTGGCACACCTGTCCCGCAGGACGGCGAGATCCGCGCGTCCAATCCCTGCTCCGAGTACATGTTCCTCGACGACACGGCGTGCAACCTCGCCTCGCTCAACCTCATGACCTTCTACGACGACGGAGACGGGGGAGATCCGCATCGACGAGCTGCGCCACGCCATCCGGCTCTGGACCATCGTGCTGGAGATCAGCGTGCTCATGGCCCAGTTCCCCGCGCCAGGAGATCGCGCGCAAGAGCTACGACTTCCGCACCCTCGGGCTCGGGCTACGCCAACCTCGGCACCCTGCTCATGGTCATGGGCATCCCGTACGACAGCGCGGAAGGCCGGGCCATCGCGGCCGCCATCTCCGCCATCCTCTCCGCGGAGGCATACGCCACCTCGGCGGAGATGGCCTCCGAGCTGGGACCCTTCCCGCGGTTCACGGCGAACCGGGACGACATGCTGCGCGTCATCCGCAACCACGGCCGGGCCGCCTACGGCGCGGCCCCGGAGGAATACGAGGGCCTCTCCGTGATCCCGCAGCCCATCGATGCGCTGTTCTGCCCGCCGGACCTGATGGCCGCGGCGCGCCGGGCATGGGACCGGGCGCTCGCCCTGGGGGAGAAGTACGGCTATCGCAACGCGCAGGTCACCGCCATCGCGCCCACGGGCACGATCGGCCTCGTCATGGACTGCGACACGACGGGCGTGGAGCCGGACTTCAGCCTCGTGAAGTTCAAGAAGCTCGCCGGCGGCGGGTACTTCAAGATCATCAACTCCTCCCTGCCTCCCGCGCTCCGCAGGCTCGGCTACACGGAGGAGCAGATCGAGGACATCGTGCGCTACTGCCTCGGCCACGGCACCCTGGACGGCGCCCCCGGTGTCTCCTTCGAGAAGGCTGCGGCACAAAGGGATTCACCGATGAGGCCATCGAGAAGGTGAACGGCTCCCTGGCCAACGCGTTCTCCACCGCTTTCTCCTTCACGCCCCACGTCCTGGGAAAGGAGTTCCTCTGCCGACACGCTGGGCATTCCCGGAAACCGACCTATCTCCCAGACCGGCTTCAACCTGCTCTCCCACCTCGGCTTCACCGCAGCGGAGATCGAAGCGGCGGACCTGTACGCGTGCGGCACCATGACCATCGAGGGCGCCCCGCACCTGAAGCCCGAGCACTACGCGGTCTTCGACACCGCCTCTCCCAACGGAAAGATCGGCAAGCGCTCCATCCCTGGAAAGCCCACATCGAGATGATGGCCGCGGTGCAGCCGTTCATCTCCGGGGCCATCTCCAAGACCATCAACATGCCGTCCTCCGCCACCATCGACGACATCAAGGGCGCCTACCTTCTGTCGTGGAGGAAGATGCTCAAGTCCATCGCCCTGTACCGGGACGGGTCCAAGCTGAGCCAGCCGCTGTCCTCCCTCATGCCGGGCTCGGACGCCGCGGCGGCCGCCGTGCTCGCCATCGCGAAGGACACCGGGGACGAGGGTATCGGCCTGGCGCTGTCCCCGACGGCGCGCGGCAAGAAGCGCAACCCGCTGCCGGCCAAGCGCTTCGGCTACACGCAGAAGGCGAAGATCGGCGGCCACAGCATCTTCCTGCGCACCGGCCAGTACGAGGACGGGACCGCTGGGGGAGATCTTCCTCGACATGCACAAGGAGGGCGCGGCCTTCCGCTCCCTGCTCAACAGCTTCGCCATCGCCGTCTCCCTGGGCCTGCAGTACGGCGTGCCCCTGGAGGAGTACGTGGACGCGTTCACCTTCACGCGCTTCGAGCCCAACGGCATGGTGAGCGGCCACGACCACATCAAGATGACCACCTCGGTGCTGGACTTCATCTTCCGGGACCTCGCACTCGCGTACCTGGGCAGGACCGACCTCGTGCAGGTGAAGCCGGACGATCTGATCGCCACTTCCATGAACAGGAACGGAAGCGCCGCACCACGAGAACAACGGCCACGGCGAAGTGGCGGCGCTGGACAACGAGGTGCACGTGGCAAAGATGAAGGGCTACGAGGGGGATCCCTGCCCCGTCTGCGGCCACTTCACCCTCGTGCGCAGCGGCACCTGCATGCGCTGCGACACCTGCGGATCCACGACGGGCTGCAGCTAGAATACCGGGAGGCGCTGCGGCCGGTCTGGGCCCGCCGCGGCATCTCGCAGGGTCCCGGTCTGCCCTGCGCTTGCGCGGCCAGCCCTGTTTGGTTATCTTGTCACTCGATGGCCGAGACGAACGCTCCCGCGCTGGGCCTTCGCAAGCCGCGGCTTGTGAACCGTATCTTCTACAGGCTCATGACCGGCCTCCTCCGAGGGTTCATCACGC
Organism: uncultured Spirochaetota bacterium; assembly: GCA_963734545.1. Classification (GTDB taxonomy): domain Bacteria; phylum Spirochaetota; class Spirochaetia; order SZUA-6; family Fen-1364; genus Fen-1364. Next base: position 710,726 of record CAVTHO010000008.1, read on the forward strand.
GCTATTTCCAGCTGCACCCGGTGGACGTGCGGACGGTCCCTCGGTCGGGGGCAGGAATCATCCTCGCCAACCACACGAACCTTTTCGATCCTATCTGGGTCTACGCCCTGTTGCGGAGGCCCGTCTACTTCGCGGCCACGGAAGACCTCTTTCGCATCCGCGCGCTGGGAATGATCATCCGGTGGTTCGGCGCATTCCCCAAGCGCAAGGCCGCTTCCGACCTTGCCGCGCTGCGCTCGATTTTTGCCATCGCGGCAAAGGGCGGCCTCATCGGGGTATTTCCCGAGGGGGTGCGCACGTGGGACGGGACCAACCTGCCGCTGTACTACGGCATCGCCAAGCTCATCAGGAAGCTGGCGGTACCTGTCTATGTCTGCCGTTTTGAAGGCGCTTATCTCGCCTACCCGCGCTGGGCCCGCAAGCTGCGACACGTGCCTGTGCGGTGCGTGTTTTCGCTCCTGTACGATCCCGCGGAGAATGCCTCCGGGCGCGGGCAATTCCCCGCAGCGACGACCGGATCCTTGCTGACATCGCGGAAGCAATAAAAACAAATGACTTCGATCTCCCTGTCGATTCTTCACGCAACCACCAGAAGGGGCTCGCCGTCAATATCACGCGGGTGCTGTACCGATGTCCCACCTGCGGCACGCAGGAGGGGCTGAAGCTCGTGCGGCCGTTCAGCACGAACATGATCGAATGCTCGAGCTGTTTTTCCACGTGGGTAGTCGACATCGGCTGCCGGCTTGCCCTGGTGGACGAGAATGGCCGGGCCGAAGGCGGGTGGACGCCGCTGCCCGAGTATTACCACAAGATCCGCTGCATGCCGCTGAACCCCATCCGGAGCGAGGTACGTCTCGGGCTTTCCGCGGACGAGCAGATCTACCTGATCTCCCGTCCGCGTTTCCTCTTCATCCAGGAGAAGTTCCCCAATCTCCGGGTTTTCGCATTTGGCCGCGCATTCCTGACGAGCCGACGGCTGGTATTCCGCACCCGGATCGGCATCCCCCTTGCCGCGCCGCTGCGCACCATTGCGGCGCTGTCGGTTGACCCGGGGGACAAGCTGCATTTCACCTGCGGCGGCAAGCTCTACCGCATTCCCTTCCGCAACGAAAGCGCGCTCAAGTGGTACGACACGATTCACAGGCTCCAGGACGAGGAGAAAAGCAGGGTGGCGGTCGGGTGAGCCTGTCCCCGTTCCGCCGGCTCGTGCTCTCCCGCTCCAGCGTCCGCCACTATGAGGAGCGCGGCATTGCGGATGCCGACATTCTCGCCATTGTCGAGGCGGCGCGCCGGGCTCCTTCCGCGGAGAATGCGCAGCCGTGGAAGTTCGTTGCGGTGAAGAGTCCCGCGGCACGCGAAGCGCTTTCCCGCGCGTGCTTCTCCGGGATCTTCTCTCCCACGCGGTTTGCGGCCCGTGCTCCGCTCCTCATCGCGCTGTGCGCGGAGAGAGCGGGCCTCATCGAGGCGGGCAAGTCAATCAAGGATCGGGCCATGTACCAGCTCGACTGCGGAATCGCGGGAGAACACCTTGTCCTGCAGGCCGCCGAGCTCGGTCTGGGGACGTGCTGGATCGGCTGGTTCAACCGCCGCGCGGCGCGAAGGGCGCTGGGAGCGCCCTGGCACGTGCAGGTAGTGTCCCTGATCGCGGTCGGGTATCCCCGGGCCGGCGCATCGCCGCAGCCGAGGACGCGCAATGCTCTTCACTCGATGCTGTGGCTGGACGCATGGGGAAGAGTCTTTCCGGGCGCCGAGTCTTACGACGTCGAGAAGTAGCTGACAGTGTTTCCGTCAGGGTCTGTGCCGGTTTCGGGATTGAACATGTCCAGGATCCTGCGACCTTCCGCGAAGAAGAAATACCAGTGCTCTCCCGGAGGGACACGCAGGGTGATACGGTACGTGCCCGGGGCTGTTTCCATCAGGGTGTCGACAAAAGGGTCCCAGAAGTTGAAGTCTCCCGCGATGGACACGCGCCTGCCGGGCGCTCCGCGGAAAATGAAGGTGATTCCACCGTCGATTTCCCTCCGCGGATTGAGTATCAATCGGGCCGGCTCTTTCTCCAGCGTAAACACCGAGACCTCGTTTCCCACTGCGTCGGTGTCGACCCGCGGGTTGGTCGGGTCTGCCATCCAGAGCCCGTCGACGACTATCTTGTAGCGGATCTCCCGCACGCCTTCCGGCACCGGGTAGTCAAGGACGAACACGCCGTTCTCGTTCACCGCGTAGGGGTGGAGGACTTTCCAGGATTCGTGCGCGAACCGCACACCCACGAATCGGGTCGGCGTGCCCGGCTTGAGCGTGAGGAGAAGCACGTCCTCCACCATGCGCGGCGCCTGGGCGGCGGCGAGAGTCCTTACCGCGATATCCAGGGTCTGGGAGTTCACTCCGAATGCGGGGCCGGCGCAGATGAGCAGGCTCGCCCACGCGGCGCAGCCGACGAGGAACCGCCCTTTCCTGCAAGGGCGTTTTGCCCGGACGAGCGCCGGGGTCCTCGATTCGTTGCGCATACCTTCGCTCTTCACTGTGGACGTCCTGATGCTTTTGCTTATAATAGGTTTCGGCCGGAATGGCGGGACGCTTGAGTCATGGTGCGTCCCCGTCCTACCGACATTTGATGCAGGAGAGGCATGCCGCGCCCCGAGGACATTGAAAAGTTTACCCAGGTGCTCAATTCCCTCGGCGATGAGCCCGCGATACGCGAGGCCAGGTCGGAAACCATAGAGCAGGTCTCGGCCCCCGGCGAGGAAATCCCGCAGCCGGAGGGTGAGCCCCTCGATTCCCTCCCGATGGACGAGGAGGGACTTCCCGGCGATGAGGCAGGGGCAGGTCCCGCGGCGGAGCAGCCGGCGGCGGCAGCTGCACGGAGTACCGAGCAAGAAGCGCCGGGGCTGCAGGATGTTTTCGAGGGCCTTACCGAGCTGACAGAAGAGCCGAAGCTCGAGGAGCCGGCAATCGAGGAACCGTCCGCCGGGGAGCCGGCGGCCCCCGGGACGGGCGATGGCCTCGACTTCGCATCCCTGTTCGCGGAGGAGACGGAGCCGAGCGCGATAGAGGATCTGGAGACGCCTCCGGCGGCCTCGCCCGGTGCTCCGGTCCCCGAAGAAGACGTTTTCACGTTTCCTGAAGGCGAGCCCGAGGGGCTGCAGGCCGACATTTCGCAGATGGAGGTCGTTCCGGAGGAAGCCGAGAGTGCATCCACGCCGGGCGGCGAGCCTGCCCTTCCCGAACCTGGTGCAGAATCCTTCGAAGACTTCGGCTCGTTCTCACTGGACACTGCCGAGAGCGCAGAGCCCGAACGCCCGCCGGAGCTCGAGCCTCCCGAGGCGCTCGGTGAGAGCGTCGAGCTTCCGAACCTTGAGGATCTGAGCTTTGGCGAGCCATCGGCAGAGCCCGGTGTGCCCTCCGAGCCATCGTTCGGGGAGCCGGAGCCGCAGGCCCCCTCCGAGCCGTCGTTCGGGGAGCCGGAGCCGTCGTCGGAGATCCCTTCTGGCCTGGGCTTCGACCTCGATACCGCCACGGGGTTCGAGACACCACCTTCCGCCGAAGCTCCCGAGGGACCGGCTGAGCAGCCGGGCATGGAAAGCCTCGGGGAAGAGGGTATTGGGGACCTCAACCTCGACGAGTTCAGTCTCCCCGAGTCTGCCGAGCAGTTCGGCGCGCCGGGGATTGCGCCGGTCGCGCCGCCGTATCCGGCGGAGGTGACGCCGCCGGAGCGCGAGGCGCCCGCCCGGCCCGGCCCGAAACCGCGACGGCCTGCCGCCGCGCGGCCCGCCGCAGCGCCCGAGGAGCTTCCTGGGGCCGAAGGCGAGATCGAGCTTACTCCCGAGCAGTTCGCCCGGTTGAAGAAAGCGCTGGAAGCGCTTCCCCGGAACCTGAAAGTCGCGGTACAGGATCTCATTGGCGAAGGCAAGGCGACAGGAGCAGATCTCTCCAAGCTCATTTCCCTCCTTCTCGGGGGCGCGAGCGCGCAGGAGATCGCCACGCTGGCCGGGCGCATTTCGGGAAAACGAATCCGGATCCCCGCGGGGTACGAGAAGAAGACGGGAGTCGCGTTCGAGGCCGAACAACGTACCTTCGGCTACGCCTTCCGGGAGAACATCCTCCCGCTCGCGCGCACGGTCCTGCTGACCGCCCTGGTCGGCCTGCTGCTCTACTTTGCCGGCAGGTACGTCGTCTACAGGCCCCTCTATGCGTTCTCGAACTACCGGGCGGGCTACACACAGATCATGAATGACAGGTTCACCCTTGCCAACGAAAGATTCGCGCGCGCGGCGGGCGTTCTGGCGATCAAGAGCTGGTTTTACCGCTACGCGGAAGCCTTCGCCGCCAAGCGGCAGTACGTGCTGGCGGAAGAAAAATATGACGACCTCCTGCGCAGGTTCGGGGACGACAAGAAGGGAATACTGGACTACGCGCGCATGGAATCCACGCAGCTCGCCGACTACGAGAAGGCCGACACGCTTCTCAAGCGCCTCCTGGACCGCAGGATGTACGACTACGATGCACTGATCGCCGCCGGCGACAACGAAATGGAATGGGGAGAAAAGGTCCCGGTGAAGTTCGAGGCCGCACGGCTCTCCTACGCCACCCTGATCGAGAAGTACGGGGTCCGGGACGACCTGCTCTTCCGCATGCTGCGGTTCTTCATCCGCACGGACAACGCGGAGGAGGTGGAGAGGCTCCGCGTCTATTACGCCTCCCGGCCCGAGGTCAAGGTCGACGCCGAGGCGTTCGCCGAGCTCGGCGGATACCTGGTGGACCACCGTCGGCTGGAGTACGCGCAGGACGTTCTCTTCCGGGCCGACAAGGTGAAACCGGGGCTTGCCGAGGTCCATTACAATCTCGCGCGCTACTACCGCATCGTGAAAAGCCCGGGCGACGAGAAGCTGGCGCTGGACGCGGTGATAGCGAGCATGAAGAACACGGACCCGCTCACCCGCAAAAGATTGTCCATCGAGATCGACACGTACACCCGGAGGGGAGAACTCAATTACGGGAACCGCGAGTTCATTGCCGCGGAGAAAGATCTGGATAGAGCGATCAGCCTCGTCGAGCAGAACCAGAGAATGAAGCTCATCGGGTACGACAAGCTGTTCGGGCGCCCCTACGCGGCGCTCGGCGACCTCTACTATTACATCCAGGGCGATCTGGCAAACGCCGGCGCGCAGTATCAGAACGCGATTGCGAACCATTTCACGGACCCCGGGCTGAGCTACAAGATCGGCTATATCCAGTACAGGGGGCAGGACTACAAGGGCGCCCTGGCGACCTTCGCATCCACGGAGGATCAATCGGCCTATCCGAGCGGCAACGAAGAGCTGGCCTCCGCCGCTCCCGGTGAACCGGGCACTGCCGTTGAAAGCGCTCCGGCGGGTCGCGCGCCGCCGCTTGCCCGGGTGCCCGTGAACCTCCTTTTTGCCCTCGGCAACTGCTTCTTCCAGCGGGGCGACTACTTTGCCGCGCAGGGGTACTACCTGGGACTGCTGGACCGGCTGGAGACGAAAAAGACGGCCATCGGCAGCCTGCAGCCGCTGGAGGTGCCGGAGCACCGCGCGCTGATGGACAACATCATGAAAGTGAACAACAACCTCGGGGTGACGATGATCAGGCTCTCGGAGAGGACAGGCGACAGGAAGAAGAGGTCCGAAGCCCTGGTCTATCTCACCGCGGCAGCGCAGATCGCCGATTCACTGGCGCGTGCTCCGGACACGGTCCGGCGAAGCGAGACGCGGAGCCTTCCCGGGTTCAATATGAGGGGCATTCTCTACCCCGTCACCGGCTTCGTGCTGCAGATCTACCAGGAGCTACCCAAGGACCTCCAGGCGCAAAGCCTGTGAGGGCTGGCTTGCAGGCAGGGACGGCGTTCGCGCCGAACGGGTAATCCCGTATATCGAGGGCGAGCGAGTTCAAGGATGGACGAAAGCGAGCCCCTAGGACCGGGGGGGAGTCAGAATCGCGGGGAACATCCACCCGTGAGTATCCGGCAGGGCCCCATATTGGATCCCCTTCAGGGTCTTGAGCAGAGCGCCGGTCACCTCGCCCACCTTGCGGCCCGCGAACACCGCTTCTTTCCCCTCGTGCGTGATCGACTCGATCGGAGTTATGCCCGCGGCGGTACCCGAGACAAAGCACTCCTTTGCGCCGGCAAAAGCTTCCTTCACGGACACGGGCCGCTCTTCCGTTGATATGCCCTTTTCATGGGCAAGTATCAGAATGCTTTTCCGCGTGATGCCGGGGAGGATGGTGTCCTCCAGCCGGGGAGTCACAAGGGTGCCGTTCTTCATGACGAAGAAGATGTTGCAGGAAGAGCCTTCCTCGAAATAGGCGTGCTCCCGGGCATCGAGGAAGACCGCCTCCATGTACCCCGCCTGCTCGGCTTCCTTTTTTGCAAGGGCGCTTGTGACGTAGTTGGAGTCCGCCTTGATCCACCCCGTGCCCCCGGGGGTTGCCCGAACCCTCCGTGTCGTCACGGCCTTGGTATTGCCGGCCTTGAAATATGAGCCGACCGGCGTCGTGATCATGATCACCCAGGGACTCTTGCTGATCCCGACCCCGATCCCCGGCTCGGCGCACGTGAAGGGACGGATATACACGGCGCTGCCCTGTACGAAATCAGCGGCAGCCCAGGAGGGATCGTATGCAGGGGCGAAGCCGATACACTTGTTCCTGCCCACCAGGGTGCGCACGGCGGTCAGGAACATGTCGGGAGGGAATCCGGGCATGAACAGCCCTTTCATGGACGACTCCATGCGCTTCCCGTTTTCATCCGGCCGGAACAGGCTCAGGGAGCCGTCCGGCTGGGGGAATGCCTTCAAGCCCTCGAAGCACCCCATCCCGTACTGGCTCGTGTAGCTCACGAGGGGGAGGTCCGCGAAATTGTTCCGTTTCAGCAGCAATTCGGCCTTCTCCGAGGCGGGCATCGCCGCCTCCTCATTCGGGGTGAGGTGCGGCTTCTCGACATACTCTTCCGTCCAGCCGCCGTCCTCGTGGAACTTGGCCCGGTAGATCCACGGATCGATCTCGAGACTGAATCCCTTCGCCATCACCGTCCTCCGGGGCCAGTATAGCAGGAACCGCGGCTGCGGTACACCGTGCCGCTCGCGCGCCGGATTTTTCGCTGGAGATTATCGGGTGGATATGTCGATCATAGAAACGACCATGGAGCACACGCGGGACCACATCATTTTCTTCATGGCGCAGAAGATGTACTTCCTCGAGCGGGCGGGAAGTCGGGAGATCTTCAATCGCCTGGTCGAGCATTTCGAGCAGATCAACCTCGACGGGCTCCTCGAATACCTTACGCGCTACTATGCGTTGGACGTGGAAAGAGAGCTGGATGACTTCTACCTGGCCGAAGGCGAGCTCGTGTTCATCTCCCGCAGGAAGGACCTCCGGTTCAAGCACGTGTACCGCGACGGGCACCTGCGCCTGGTCGGCATAGAGGACATCTGAGAGGCCTTCGGCACTCCGCTCGGCCCGGCCGCGGTTTGCCGCAGTTTGCCGCGGGCTCAGGCCGCTACGCCGGCTCTTCCCGCCTGCCCTGCTTGTCCAGGATAGCCACGATTTCATCCCGAAAGCCCGCTGCAGCGGACAGTGAGCACGCTTCGAGGTCATACTGCAGGGCCTGCTGGCAGATCCTTCGGTAGACCTTGAGCTCCTCCTCGACCAGTTTCAGCACTGCCTGCCGCCCGTCGTAGAGGCGCACGAGGACCTCGCGCGTCTTGTACTTTTCATCCCGCGCGTGCGCGAGCGTGGAACGAATGCGCGCAACCTCTCGAGCCTGGCTGGCAAGCAGGGGGGCGAGCTCCTTCAAGGGCAGCAGAGTCCACGTGAAGCCGCTGCGGCTCCCCTTGTCCGCGTCCGCCTGCTCCTGCAGGATGGAGGCGTAATGACGCTTGATGCTCCCGATTATTTCCTCGAATGTCCGCGTGAAATTCGTCAGGAAGGATTTGCGCATCTCGGGCTTGATGGTGGGCACGAGCGCGCGCATCTTCTTGTTCTCCGCATTGTAGCGCTGCACCTGCATCAGAATGTTCTTGATGGCCGCATGGGAGCGCAGCGCGGGGTTCCTCTTTATCCGCGCATTCACGTCGGCGAGGATGGCCCCCACCTGCATCGATTCGACGCCGAAGCTGCGCTTTTCATCCGGTTCGCGGCTGAGGGGAAGGACGTCCGTGCAGAGCAGCCGCTGAAGGAGTATGACGAGCAGAAGCACGGCGAGGGATTTCTCGTGCGTGGTCATCTCCTGGCCGGCGAGGGACTTGTAGCGGGCGGTCTCCAGGGCGACGAGAACCGGCATGAGCAGCGTGCGCTTGTACTCGACGACCCCCTGCTCCACCGAGTGCCGAAGAGTTTCCGCCGCCGCCTTGAGCTCGTACGACGGGATGCCCAGCATGTCGATCAGCGCGTGGAAATCGTTCGATTTTGCTTTGAGCTCGATCCAATCTCCGCTGATTCTTAAATCCAGCTCCGCCATGGAGAAATCGATTGTATGCGATTTCTCCCGCCAGATCAACCGAACGGTGGTATTCACGCCGTGCTGCGCCGCGGTACCCCGCGGATTTCGTGAAGCGGCGGGACCGCTGGCGTGTACTAGAGACACGAGGAGGAAGGCATGAACAATCTCAACTCCATTCTCATCGAGGGCAACCTGGTGAGGGACCCCGAGCTCTCCTACACGCCCAAGGGAACGGCCATCTGCAAGTTCTCGGTCGCATGCAACCGTTCCTGGAAGCAGGACGACGAGTTCCAGAAGGAGGTCTCCTTCTTCGACGTCTCCACATGGCAAAGGCTCGCGGAGGTGTGCGGGGAGTATCTCAAGAAAGGCAGGGGCGTCAGGGTCGTGGGCAGACTGAAGCAGGACCGCTGGACGGACCCGGACGGCAAGCCGCACTCGCGTGTGGAAATCGTTGCCGAGCACGTGGAGTTCAAGCCGCAGCTGAAGAAGGGAGACGGAGATCCGGCCGCGGACAAGGCGGCGGAGACAGGGGAGACAGGGGAGGCCGGCTCGGAAGAGCAAGAGGAGGTGAAGGAGGCGGCCGGGTTCTGACGCAATCATTGCTGTCTGCATGAAATGGCGCGGCCTTCCCGTATCGGGAGGCCGCGCTGCATTCGCTTCGGCCGCACACCATGCATCCACCCGATCCGATCTCTCATGGCGTCTCCGGGAGGAAGTCTCCGTCCTTGACCGGCCATGCTCCCGCCTGTAGGATCGGCAGGAGGAGCGTGACGAAGTATGGGGCGCATGCACTGCCGGCGAATGCTGAGAAGATGGTCGTATGGAATGCGCGTGGCAGCCCTGCTGCCTGCACTGTTGCTCGGCGCCCTTGCCGCATGGGCTGACAGCAACCCCCTCTCTGCCGAACCGGCAAGACCGGTTTTCAAGGAAATCTGGGCGTATCTCCTGCGGGGTGAGGAAAAGGAGCTGACGGGTTCGGAACCCATTACCGACCTGTGCTATTTCGGGGCAAGCCTCGACAGAAATGGAAGGATAACTGATACGGTCGCACGGCCGGCGATTGTTCTCAAGAACGGCATGAAACCGGCGATCCATCTGGTGATTGCGGAGCTGTCCAACGAAGCGCTCATGCACTTTTCCCTGAATCCCGCATATGGTGTGAGGCCGCTGCTCATCGAGGACATCTGCCGGATCGGGCAAGGTTTCGACGGAGTCCAGATAGACTTCGAATCAGTATCGCGGGATGACGCGGGCTTTTTCTTCGACTTCCTGAAGGAATTGAGAGGCAGGCTTCCTGCCGGGAAAAAGCTGAGTGTCGCGGCACCCGCCAGGACGGAGCTGACAAAGGATGCCTACGACTATACGCAAATCGCTCCCCTCGTGGATCGAATGGTGATCATGGCGTACGACGAACACTGGAGCACGAGCTCTCCGGGGCCGGTCGCCTCGCTTCCGTGGTGTGCAAAGGTCGTCGACTACGCGAAGAGCGCGGTTGGAGTAGACAAGATCGTCATGGGCCTGCCTCTCTACGGCAGGGCCTGGCAGGACAGACGGCTGGCAAAAGCGTTGCGCTTCAAGAACGTGCTGGACCTTGTGGCTGAAAAAAAGAGCACGACGAGCTATGCGCCGGAGCTTGGCGCCTCCTTCGAATACTCCGAGAACGTGACTGTCACGGTGTTCTTTGACGACTATCGGTCGCTGATGGAAAAGCTCAGGCTCTACCAGGCCCGCGATGTCGGCGCAGTATCCTTCTGGCGCATTGGGCAGGGTCCTCCCCTGCTCTGGGACAGCATTGGAAACTCGGGCGCCGTGAATGGATCCCTTCCTGCCGGAAGCGGTCCGGTATCTCCGCCTGATGAGACGCCGGCCGCTCCCCGCCAGGGCTGAATGGCGAGCGGCCTTACTTCACCAGCTTTGCGGTAAGGGTGATCTTCGGCCCGGCAAGGGCCTTGGAGACGGGACAATCCTTCTTGGCAGCTTCTGCGTGCTTCAGGAATGCGGATTCCGCGAGCCCGGGAACCTGCGCTTCGGTCATCAGCTCGATCCGGGTGATTGTCGGCCCCTCGTCGAGGTGAACGGTGGCGGTGGTGTGCACGCGCGTCGGTATGAATCCCGCATCAGTCAGCAGCGCCGACAGGAACATCGAAAAGCATCCCGCGTGCGCCGCGCCGATGAGCTCTTCGGGGTTTGTTCCCTTCCCCGACTCGAACCGGGAGGCAAAGGTGAACGGCCCTTCGTAGGCGCCGCTGCCCACCTTCATGTGCCCCGCGCCTTCCTTCAGGGACCCTTTCCATTCCGCGGATGAAGAACGGACTGCCATTGTTTCCTCCGTGCCCGGACCGGATCGCCGGGACTCCTGCGTGATGGTTGAAAGGTACAGACGGGTCGTGCGGCGGTCAATTCTTGCGAAACAGGAGAATGACCGAATCGATGGCCCTTCGAATGAAGCCGCCCAGTGGCACGTCGGCTTCCGCCGTCAATGGGAACCGGGTGAGCTCCGCGCCATCCAGCCGTACCACAAGGTGACCCAGGACCTGGCCGGCGCGGACGGGAGCAATGACCTCACGCTCCTGCTCGATGCGGGTGCGGATGCCGTGCTCCTTGCTGCGGGGAACCACCACGAGCGGATCGGACGCCGGGCCGAGTAGAACCGAGCGCTGCACGCCTTTCCACACCCGCACGGGAACGGGTTCGTCGTGGGCCGGCCGCATCACCATGAAGTTCACAAATCCGTAGTCGAGCAGAGCCTCGCTTTCCCTGGTGCGAAGGACCGCGCCGCTTTCCCGGCCCACATCGGGAACTCCCAGCACAACCGCAATGAGGCGCATGCCGCCCCGCTCCGCGGTGGCCGCGATGTTGTATCCCGCCTCATCGATATACCCCGTCTTCAAGCCGTCGATCCCCTCATATTTTCCGAGCAGCGTATTGCGGCTCACCTGGGTGATCGGCTTCTCATTGTTGCCGTTCGTCAGGTTCTCCGGCAGGGGATAGGTGAGCTCTCTCAATGAGAAGAAGTCACGGAGAGCGACGGGGTGCGCGGCAATGAAGCGCGCGGCAGAAGTCGACATATTCCCTTGCCGTGATGCGGTTCTCCGCGCTGATTCCCGCGGGCTCCACGAACCGCATTTCCGAGTAGCCCAGGCGCGCGGCCTCACGATTCATCATGGCAGCGAACTCGGGAACGGACCCGGCGATCTGGTCCGCAAGCTCCACCGCCGCGTCATTTCCCGAGTCGACCACCAGGCCCTGCATCAGCTTGTCGATCGTCACGACCTGGTTCGGCCCCAGGTACATGACGGAGGAACGGGGGGGCATGTTCTGCGCCCAGGCGTCGGCGCCGGGGACCACGCGGCGGGAAGGATCGAGTCTGCCAGTTTCGACGAGGTCCAGGGCGATATGGAGCGTCATCAGCTTCGCGAGGCTCGCCGGCGGTATCTGCTCGTCCGCGTGATCCTCGAAAAGCACGGCTCCGGTGCGCGCCTCGACGAGAATTGCCGAACGTGCATGCAGCACCGGTGGATCCGGCAGGGACGCGGTGAGAACCACGCGCAGGGGAGCAGCCGCATGTGCGGCCGCCCCCGAAAGAAGGAGGACGCACGCGGAAACAAAGCGCATCAGGCCGCAGAATCCGCGGAATGCCGCGAGGCGAGGGAGCATGCGTATAGGTACTCCGGCAGGCCTCCGTCTGGCAAGAGGAGAGGGGTCTCGGTATAATCCGAGAGATCATGCTCCCGAGGCGAACTCCCTGAACCTTCGATCCATTGCGCGACCAGATTGGAAAAGGACGCTCTACGCAATAGCGGCCGCCGAGCTGCTCGCGGTGGCCGGCTTTTCGACCTCCACGCCCATCATCCCGTTCTACCTGCAGGACCTGGGGGTGAGCGATCCCTCCCGGCTCAAGCTGCTCACCGGCCTGCTGCAGGCGCTTCCTTCCGTGAGCCTGGTGGTTTTCTCCCCCATCTGGGGAGGTCTTGCCGACAATTACGGACGAAAGCCCATGCTGCTCCGCGCCTTGATCGGCGGCGTCATCATCATGCTGCTGCAGGGGCTGGTGACCGCGCCCTGGCAGCTGCTCGTGCTGCGCACCCTGCAGGGCTGCATCACCGGGACGGTCGCCGCGGCCACGATCCTCGTCGCATCGGTTTCCCCGCAGGAGGAAGCGGGGTACTCGCTCGGTCTTCTGCAGATGGCCATATTCCTGGGCGCCTCGCTCGGTCCGCTGTTTGGAGGCGTCATCGCAGACCTGTTCGGCCGTCGTGTCAACTTCTTCGCCACGTCGGCCCTCCTCCTTGCCGCCGCATTCATCGTCACCCGGTACGCACGGGACAATTTCAAGCCGCCGGCGAACCGCAAGTCGATTCTCAAGAGCATGATTCCCGATTTCCGCCCCGTCGCGTCCTCGAAGGCCCTCCTGTCCCTCCTCGCGGTCATTGCGGCGGACCAGGTGGCAGGCTCGATCCTGAACCCTTTCCTGCCGCTGATCATCCAGGGCCTGAGCGCGGGCAGCGCCCATGTCGGGTCCACCACCGGCCTGATCCTCGGTCTGGGTGCCGTGTCGAGCGCGCTCGCCGCGTTCAGCATCGGAAAAATCAGCCACCGTATCGGCTACAGGCGCACCCTGGTCATCTGCATGGTGGGGGCTTCGGTCTTCATGATACCGCAGGCATTCGCCCGCACACCGCTCGAGCTCCTGTTATTGAGGATTGCGAGCTGCTTCTTTGTCGGCGGCAATCTCCCTTCCGCAAACGCCCTGATTGCGCAGAGAACGAGGCATGGCACGCAGGGAAGCGTGTACGGCCTTTCCAGCGCCATTGCCTCGGGAAGCAATGCGCTGGGGCCCGTCATCGGCGCGTCCATTGCGGTGAGCGCCGGCTACGCCTCGGTGTTCCTCAGCACGGCGGGCATCCTGGCGGCAGCGGGAATTGCCATCCTGGTTTTCGTGAGGAATCAGCGCATTTCTTGACGAATATATTGCTTTCATATTATGAAGAAGGATCGTGAATTCCAAGAAGTTGACCCCGGGCGAGATTTCCGCCAGCGTGGAAAAAATCCGCAAGCGGTACGACGAGTACATCAACAAGTTCTTCAAACCCCGGTCTCTGCGGGAAGCGTTCGAGGGCAGGTACATAAAGGCCCTCCGCGCAGGCATCGATGTCTCCTCCTTCCTCATCGCGGAGATCAGCGCCATCGAAGAGCTCATCGCGCGGGAAGAGCAGCGCGTGATGGCGGGTCCTCCACGCGCCAGCGCAGCGAAGGAGCCGAGCTTCGCGGACAAGATACTGGAGGAGAACCGCAAACGCATCGAGAAGTATCCCGACGTCCTGTTCCACAACGATGCGGGAGAGGAGGTGCGCCGGCTGGTGGGCGCACTCTCCGGTCTGGAGAAGGACCACTGGCCCGACCTGACCACTGCTCTTCGCGATACGATGTACGCCATGAACTCCGCGGAGATGCTCGCCCTCGATTCGCAGCTCCGGTTCCTCGCCTCCACAAACCGGGAGGAGATACCCCAATTCCTCACGCGCCTGGTGGGTCAGCTCGCCAAGTTTCCGCGCAATTACGCCGCAATAGACAGGGAGGAGAAGGAGTACATCCTGGAGGCCGGCTTCTTCCTGAACGATCTTTTCACCGTGCTGGAGAGGGTGCAGCGCGTCTACACGGAGATGGGCGCCCAGGAGAAACGGATACTCGACGAAAAGAGGGCAGTGGTCGAGGAAATCATCGGCGATTTCCGGCTCAAGGATTTCAAGCGCCGGCGCCGCTGGGACCGGGAGGAGAGCTAGGGCAGCCACTGTATTCCGTGGCATTCGTTCAGTCGGGCGGGATTGCTTCTTGCTGCTCCATGGACATATATTAGTCACTTCGAGGACAGGAAGGGAGACAGGGAATGGCCGACGAAGTCACAGTCACACACAGCAATTTCGACGCTGAAGTCGTAAAGTCCGCGGTTCCCGTCGTGGCCGACTTCTGGGCAGAGTGGTGCGGCCCATGCAAGATGATTGCCCCTGTCCTCCGGGAGCTGGGAACCCAGTATCAGGACAAGATCAAGATCGCGAAGATTGATGTGGACGCGGAGCTGGAGCTCGCCCAGCAGTTCAATATCACGAGCATTCCGACCATCCTGGTGTTCAGCAAGGGCAAGGTGGTGAAGCAGCAGGTCGGCGCGGTACCGCGGCAGGCATTGGAAAAGATGATAAAGGAAGTCCTATAGCTGTCACGCTCAACAGCACCACCGGCGCATCCAACAGCCAATAGGTGCCAATCACGGTTGCTCAACTAAGGCTCGTACACCTCGTCGCTGTTCTCCGCGCCAAAGGTCGCCTTGCGTGTCGGCACGATATGCCAATCCTCCGCGCTGTCCGTGTCCGCTCCGCTGGACTGTCTGCAGATGGAGCGCGTGCCCGTGGAGCCTTCCGGGCTCACCGCATCTTCCGGGCTCACCCGCGCTCCTGCGGGCTTCCAGCCGCCGTCCAGGACCAGCTCCTCCGCGCGGTTCAGCGTTTCAACAGACCCGAAGCCCCGGTACGATTCGTCCGACTGCGAAGTGCGATTGCTGTACAGCACGCCGTCAAGGCATATTCCTCCCGGGCGGTCGTAGAGGCTGAGAACGCCATTGTTGCCGGGGAGCCCCCTGCCATCTGCAACCCACAGGTCCCAGGCGATGTCCGAAGCATCGAACCCTCGCGACGCGGCCATGTCCTCTGTCTCATTCAACTCTGCCGGATCCCCCGACGGCTTCCAGTGCACCAGGATGAATACGCCTTCTGCCACCTCAAGGGGAGGAAAGACGATCCTGGTTGTCGAAGCTCTCCGGTGTACCCTGATAGAGAACCACCCCGCCCAGGTCACCGGCAGAGAGTGCTTTCAGCTCCACGAGGTCTGGATGGTTGCCTGACCCCTGGGGAGTGAACTCGTTGATGAGGAGCCGCGGCACTCGTCCGTTGTACCCGTAGAAGTCAGCCATGAATGAGGCGCAGTTGCCCTTTGCGTCCTCCGCCTCGGCTTCCAGCGTATACAGCCTGCCCGGCGTCTGCGTCTCCGCCCGGATCACTATCCTCCTGCCGGGACCCGTGATCTCCGTTACCGCGAGCGGGGGGGAGATCCTGGTCTTGTCCGCCACCAGGGATGCATCCTCGTCGAACTCGACACTGAGCTCTGAAGGACCCGTCGTCACCACCGCCTGGAGCTGCGGCGGACGAAGGTCCACATCCACGGACCGCGTGTCAGGAAGGGGCCCGCAGGCGACAGGGAAGCCGAGAACAAAGACCGGCAGAAGCCGTTGCATGACTTTCATGGCGCCTCCCGCACATAGAACGGGCGATTCTACGCGGCGCTTGCGTCGCGTGCGGCGTTTTGCTTTACCCGAAGGAGGAATTCGGGTAGACTCGCGTTGAAATGCCTGATGACTTGCTGAAGAGATTCTCCCGCGCGTATGCTCCCGGCGCAGCGATCTGCCAGGAAGGCGAAGATGGCGAGGAGATGTACATCATCCAGAAGGGCAAAGTCAGAGTCAGCAAGCGGTTCGGCGGCAGGACGCACGTGGTCTCCATTCTCGAGAAAGGCGATTTCTTCGGCGAGATGGCCATCGTCAACCGCATCCGGCGTACTGCCACGGTGACCGCAATCGACGACGTGGAGCTGCTCGTCTTCGATCGGGAGGGCCTGCAGAACATGATCGCCCGCAATGCCCTGATCGCGCTCAACATCATCGACAAGCTGTGCCGAAGGCTCCAGAACGCTCACCTCAAGATCCAGCATCTGGTGAAGAGAGACGCATGGGGGTTGATCGCGCTGCACCTGCGCTACCTCTACCAGGAGCTTCCGGGAGGCCTGGAGGCGGTCCCGTTCGAGAAATGCCTCGAGGAAATCTCTCTCAGCCTCGAGCTCCCAATGGAAATCGTGCGCGGGGTGCTCGTCGAGATGCAGGGGGAAGGGATTCTGTTGAAAGTGGGAGACTCCCTGAGCCTTGTCGACCGGGAGAAGCTCCTCAAGCTGACCGAGTCGGTAGGCAAGGAACAGGGAGCTCAGCCGGACGGCGTGCTGCCCTGAGCGCGCAGGCGGCCGAGCGGAGCGCCGCGGACCAGGCACCACATGGGGCGCCTCACGGCTTCTTTGCGATGCTCGCTTCCAGGCGTTCCTTCAGCTTCTGAGAAAGCAGCAGCGGGGCAGGCGGCACCGAGTCGCCCTGATTCGCGTACTCGGTCAGCAGCGCATCGATGAGCGTGGCCGCCGTGTCGTTTTTTCCCATCTTGTGGTAGAGAAATGCGATTTCGTAGGCAGCCCACACCTTGTGGTCCTTGTCGTCGGGGTACCTCTGCTGGCACTCCTTGTAGAACGTGATGCCCAGCGCATAGTCGCCCCGGTCAGCGGCATCCTGCGCCCGCTGGAAGATCTCGCCGGCCGTCAGCCCCTCCGGCAGCGTGCGCGGCTGGCCGGCGCACGACACCAGGAGCACGAGTGCCGATACGCACAGGATTGACAGAATAGTGGTTTTCACGATCTTCATCATATATCCAGGTTCAAGATATATCCAGGATCACGTCAGGTCGAGTAGATCTCGTCTTTGATAGGAAGGTTTTTCTTGAGCTCTTTCAGGAAGATCTCCACCTCCCCCATCGGCTCATATGTATCGCACTGGTCGAGAGTCCGCCTGATGACGGTGAAGTACTTGTAGACCTTTTCCTCACCGAGCTTCTTCCGCCATTTGCCCGCATCGCAGCGGACCCGCAGTCCATACTGGCTGGCGTTGCCCATGGGGATTTTTATCAGCTTGCAGTGAATGCAGTTGGCGCAGTAGACCTTGTCCGGGGAGAACTCGTCTTCGAATGGCTGAAGGTCATTGTCTCTGACATCGTTCGCACACTACCATGTTCGTCTTTTCCCGGTCAATAGTTTAGGCATAATGCTGGCCAGCACCGTTTGTCTTGACATTTCAATGCGAACAAATCTATTGTGAATCCGCAGTGGCAACACCCGTCATCATGCCCAAGCAGGGACAATCAGTGGAATCGTGCGTCATTGTCGGCTGGAAGAAGCGGCCCGGGGACGCGGTGAAAAGCGGTGATATCCTCTGCGAGGTGGAGACCGACAAGGCGACCTTCGAGGTCGAGTCTCCGGCGGAAGGAACGCTGCTGGCGATATTCCACGAGGCAGGCAGCGACGTTCCGGTTCTCGCCCCTATCGCGGCAATTGGGAAGCCGGGGGAGAATCTCGACGGTTTGAGAACGGGGGGCACAGCCCCCGCTGCGGCGGTCTCCCCTGCTGCGCGCAGCGCCGCCCCTTCCGCTGCGTCGGCGGCTCTTCCTGCTGTCGCGCCCGGCGCGCCGGCGAAAGATCATGGCCTCGCCGCGGGCAAAGGCGCTTGCCGCCTCCCGGGGCGTCGCGCTGGCCGGGCTTCGAGGCACGGGCCCGGGCGGCCGCATCATCGAGCGCGACGTGAAGGCAGTCATGACCGACGGAGCTCCGCGCACAGCGGCAGGACCGGGGCCAGCGGCGGCCGCGGCAGCGCCGGTGGCCGCGGGTGAGTTCAAGGAGACAAAAGTCACCGGCATCCGCAAGCTCATTTCGGAGCGCATGCTCGCGTCGCTCCAGACCACCGCGCAGCTTACGCTGAACGCGAGCGCGGATGCGCGTTCGCTGCAGGACATGCGCAGAAGATTCAAGGAAAGCGCCGAAGGGTTGGGCCTGCGCGACATCACGGTGAATGACATGGTCCTGTTCGCCGTCTCGCGCTCACTCCTTTCACACCCCGAGCTGAACGCCCTGTATGCGGGTGACTCCCTGCGGCAATACTCCGCCGTGCACCTTGCGTTTGCCGTGGACACGCCGCGCGGCCTCATGGTCCCGGTGATCAGGAACGCGCACCTCTTGCGGCTGCGTGAGATCGCGCAGGAGGCGCGGCGCCTGGCGGACGGCTGCCGCAACGGGGGCATCACCCCGGAAGAGCTCGCCGGCGGGACTTTCACCGTCACGAACCTGGGCGCCCTCGGGGTCCAGAGCTTCACGCCGGTCCTCAATGTGCCCCAGGTGGGAATCCTCGGCGTGGGATCCATCGTGCCCGGGCCAGTTCTGGCGCCTGACGGCAGCGTGAGCTTCATACCCCAGATCGGACTTTCCCTCACCGTCAACCACCAGGTAGTGGACGGCGCCCCGGGTGCGCGCTTCCTGCAGACGCTGGCTTCCGATATCGCACGATTCGATCTGCTCCTAGCGCGGTAGCACTCACCGCTAGAAGAGAACGGAGACAACACACATGCCGAAATCCATCATCGTAGACCCGCGAGAAACCCGCACGGCGGGGAAGTTGAGCTTCACCGACATTCCTCTGAACGCGTACACCTCCAACGTGAAGAAGGAAGTCGAAAAGCACGGACGGGATGCGCTCGTGCGCGCCTATCGGGACATGGTCCTGATCCGCGAGTTCGAGACCATGCTCAATACGATAAAGACCAAGGGCGCGTACCAGGGCATCGCCTATGACCACCTCGGCCCTGCCCATCTCTCCATTGGTCAGGAATCGGCCGTGGTGGGGCAGTGCATGCCCCTCGGTATCGAGGACTTCATCTTCGGGTCCCACAGGAGCCACGGGGAGATCATTGCCAAGTGCCTCTCCGCCGCGGCAAAGCTTCCGGAAGCGCAGCTCTCCGGCGTCATGGAAAGCTATTTCGGCGGGGCGCCGCTTCGCGTCGTGGAAAAGGGCGCCGCCGGCCCTGTCAGGGAGCTGGCGGTCGACTATATCCTCTACGGCGTGCTGGCGGAGATCTTTGCCCGTGAGAGCGGCTTCAACAAGGGTCTGGGCGGCTCGATGCACGCATTCTTCGCGCCGTTCGGCAGCATGCCCAACAACGCGATCGTGGGGGGATCCGCCGACATCGCGGTCGGGGCGGCGCTTTTCAAGCGGATCAACCGGAAGCCCGGCGTCGTGATTGCGAACATCGGGGACGGCTCGTCCAGCTGCGGCCCGGTCTGGGAAGCCATGATGGTGGCGGCAATGGACCAGTACCGCACGCTCTGGCCGAAGGACGTCGGCGGCGCGCCTCCCATTCTCTTCAACTTCTTCAACAACTTCTACGGCATGGGTGGACAGACCATGGGAGAGACCATGGGCTTCAAGGTGCTCGCGCGTATCGGCGCAGGGGTGAACCCCGAGCAGATGCACGCGGAGCGCGTGGACGGCTACAGCCCCCTGGCCGTCGCGGACGCCATCGAGCGCAAGAGGAAGATTCTGCTCGAGGGACGCGGCCCCGTGCTGCTCGACGTGGTGACCTATCGCTACTCGGGTCATTCTCCCTCGGACGCCTCTTCCTACCGGACAAAGGAAGAAGTCGCCCTCTGGCAGGACGTGGATTGCATCAAGAGCTTCGGCGAATACCTCGTGGCGGGCAAGATCGCCAGGACGGACGAGCTGGAAGCCATCCAGAAGAACGCCCTGGAAAGACTGCGCCGGATCACCGAGCTCGCCGTTTCACTGGAGATCTCCCCGAGGATCCAGGTGGCGCCGGACGCCATCGGCGACCTCATGTTCTCCAACGGCAGCGTGGAAAAGCTGGAGGAGAGAAAGCCTGAAATGCTCCTGCCCGCGGCGCAGAACCCCCGGCTGATCGCCAACGCCAAGAAGTCGCGGACGGGCGTCGGGACGGACGGAAAGCCGCTGCCAAAGTCCCAGATCATTTCCTTGAGGGACGCCATATTCGAGGCCATGCTGCATCGGTTCTCCATCGATCCCACCATGGCCGCATTCGGGGAGGAGAACCGGGATTGGGGCGGCGCGTTCGCCGTGTACCGCGGACTGACGGAAGCGCTCCCCTACCATCGGCTGTTCAACACCTCGATCTCGGAGGGCGCCATCGTGGGGGCCGCGGTCGGCTATGCGCTGTGCGGCGGAAGAGCCGTGCCCGAGCTCATGTACTGCGACTTCCTCGGCCGGGCGGGAGACGAAGTATTCAACCAGGCCTGCAAGTGGCAGGCGATGTCAGCGGGTGTGCTGAAGATGCCCCTCGTGCTGCGCGTGTCGGTGGGCAGCAAATACGGCGCCCAGCACTCGCAGGACTGGACCTCGATCGTCGCGCACATGCCGGGGCTGAAAGTAATGTTCCCGGTCACCCCGTATGACGCCAAGGGCATGCTCAACCTCGCCCTCCGGGGCACCGACCCGGTGGTCTACTTCGAAAGCCAGCGCATCTACGACATAGGAGAGATGTTCGTTCCCGGCGGCGTGCCCGAGGGATACTACGAGGTGGAGGAGGGACAGCCGGCGGTTCGACGCACCGGCACCGATCTCACCATCGTCACCATCGGCGCGACTCTCTACAAGGCGCTCGAGGCCGCCGAGCGGCTCCAGGGCACACACGGCATCTCCGCGGAGGTCATCGACGCGCGTTTCATCAACCCGCTGGACTACGAGAAGATCCTCGAGTCGGTGAGAAAGACCGGGCGGTGCGTGCTCGCCTCGGACGCCTGCGAGCGCGGCTCGTTCCTCCACACAATGGCGTCGAACATCTCACAGATGGCCTTCGACTCCCTGGACGCTCCGGTTGCCGTGGTCGGCGCGCGCAACTGGATCACTCCGGCCGCGGAGATGGAGAACGTGTTCTTCCCGCAGGCGGAGTGGATCCTCGATGCGATCCACGAGCGGGTGCTTCCGCTGCCCGGCCATACCGTGACGACCGACCAGGGCACTGTCGAGATGCTTCGGAGAAGTCGCAGGGGCGTGTAGGGCGGCCGCGGTACACCGCGGCATTTTTCCGGCAGGGCAAGGCAGCCGCGCCGCCGCGTCAAAGGCACTCGCGTGACATTTCCGCCCGTCTTGACCCCGCTGTTCTCTCATCCTTATACTCGCATCGATGAGATTCAAAAAAAGCATCCTCGCATGCGCTCTTGCCGTTCTCTGTCTGGTCGCCGGCCACGCGTCCGAGCGGCAGGCCTGGACATACACCGCGTACCAGCGCGCCATGGAGCAGAGCGGCCGGAAACCGGGAACCCTGGATGAGAGCACCTTCCTTGCCGCGCAGCAGCGCAAGCAGCGCGTCCTGGACCAGATCAAGGCCATGCTCATCCACGATTTCGGATCCGCCGACCCGGCCATTCTGAAGGCGTTCGAAGAAGTTCCCCGAGAGTACTATATGTACGACTACGAGGCTGACCGCAACCTGGGGAAATCAGCCTACGAGCAACCGGCGCGGGAATGGAAGATCGGCTACGGCTCGGTGCTCACCGATTATGTCATGCAGGCGTACATGACGGCCAAGTGCCGGCCCCGGCCCACGGACGTCTCCCTCGAGGTAGGGACCGGGCAGCGGATTCCAGAGCTCGCTCCTTTCGCGGATCGTCAAGCGCGCCTATACAATAGAGATCATCACGTCCCTGGGAGAGAAGGTCAGGAACATTTTCTCCCCCCTGGGTTACGATAATATCGAATCGCGCGTGGGTGACGGCTTCTTCGGCTGGCCGGAGGTTCCGGGAGGATTTGACATCATTGTTGTCACTGCCCAGGCACCATTCGTCCCGCCTGCTCTCCTTGCCCAGCTGAAGAAGGGCGGCCGGATGGTGATCCCGATCGGGCAGCCCTGGAAACCCCAGTTTCTCTACACCTTCACGAAGGATGAGCAGGGCAAGGTGCATTCCCAGCGCGATGTTTCCACGCTGTTCATCCCGATGACGGGAACCATCCAGACACCGCCCCCCAAGCCGACGCACTGATGAGCCAGCGCAGGAGCCTGGCGTCTCTTTTCCTTGTCTCGCTCTTCGGCCTCTCTTTCGAGACTTTCCTCAGCCGCTACTTCGCGGTTGCCCTTTTTTCCGACTACAGCTATTGGGTCATCTCCCTGGCGCTCCTCGGATACTCGTTCGGAGGGGTCTTCCTTACGCTTTTCCGCGATCACTTTCATCGCTACAGCGCGCGGTACCTCCTGCTCATCCCTCCGCTCCTCCTGGCCGCCAGCGTTCTCGCGTTCGTCATGCTGAGGGCGAACCCCTTCAATCCGCTGGAGCTTCAAAACTCGGTGCTGTGGACGAGCCAGGTCCGGTACATCTTTTCGTACTACGCCGCGCTGTTCCCCGTGTTCTTCCTGACCGGCGGATTCATCGGCCTCAATTTCCTGGTCTGGAGCGATTCGATACCGCGGGTCTATGCGGTGGATCTGCTGGGTGCCGCCGGCGGCTCTGCACTGGTCCTCGCCGCGATGTTCTTTCTGCACCCCTATCACCTGCCCGCCGTGATGCTGCCGATCCTTTTTGCGGTCATTGTCCTGAACACGACGGGGTATTTCGGAAAGAAGCTCGAAGCGCGGCCCCTCACCCTCATTGCCGCCGGTGCTGCCTTCCTGGGGCTCGGCATGTCCATCGTGCTTTCCGTGAACACCCTCGACGTGCCGGACTTCAAGAAACTGCATGCCGTTCTCGGAATTCGCGACTCCCGGATCATCAGCTCACGGGTTTCCCCGGCAGGATCGTGGCTGACCGTGGACAACTACACCGAGTTCGACGACGTCAGCATGACAAACAACTACGGCAGTCTCACTACCGCGTCCCCGCCTCGGACGTGGGGGCTGTATCGGGATGCCGTCCGCGTGGCTCCCCTGCCCCGAGAGATTCCCACTGATTTTTCCTATCTCAACGGGTCCCTTTCATTCTTTCCCTACGTGATCCGCCCTCATCCCGTCGTTCTTCTCATCGGGACCAACGGCGGCCTCAAGATCATCGAAAGTGCGCACAGCGGCGCGGCATCGGGGGTCGCGCTGGAGCAGCCGGGTGACATTCACCGCATCGTCACCGAGCGGCTGCGCGCCCTTGACCCGCGCTTCGAACAGACATGGCGGATTCGCCTCCAGCGCGGCTCTGTCTTTTCCCTTGCACGGGGATCGCGTCGGCAATTCGACATCATCGAGGTGGCGAATGACTTCTTGTCCCAGGACAGCAACACCGCATGGTCATTCACCGTGGAGGCCATGGAGCTTTTCCTGCGCGCACTCAGGCCGGGTGGTGTGATCTCGATCCCCATGGACATCTCCGAGTTCGACCTGTACAGCCTGAAGCTGGCCAATACGATGGTCACCGCTCTCTCCCGGCAGGGCATCACGGATCCTGCCCGTCACGTCATGGCGTATCGCACCGCATGGACCTGCCAGCTTCTTGTTTCCAACCAGCCCTTCAGCTCTTCCGACATTGCGCGGCTCGTGAGCTGGTGCGCGGAACGCTCCTTCGACACCCCCTGGTATCCGGGCATCGATCCTTCCTCCCTCAGCGTGTGGAACGACCTTCCGCCGGTTTCCTTCGAGGAAGGTCAGGTGCAGGTTTCGGCAGCGGCGCAGGATGCGCTGATGAACGACCTGGTATTGATCTTCGGGCATCCCGGCAGAGAGCCGGCCGCGAGCCGGTTCTTCAATCTGAGCCCTTCCACCATGGACAGCCCCGACTTTTTCTCGATCGCGCGTCTCTCGAAGGTACGCGCGCTCCTGTCGAGAATCCAGATTCTCCCGGAGAAAGAAGTCGGCTACATGCTCAACCTCGTGATCCTGGTCCAGGCGCTCGTGCTGGCTGCTCTCGTCCTGTGCCTCCCGCTGGGCGCCGGCAGGAAAGTCGTTCGACGATCGGCAGGAGCCGGCTCCCTGCTCCCCCGTGTATTCCTGTATTTCAGCGCCCTGGGATTCGGTTTCTTCTTCATCGAGCTCACGCTCGTAAGCAAGCTTTCCTTCTTCCTGGAGAGCGCCTCGCTCTCCTTCGGGACCGTGCTGGCCGGCATCCTCGTCTTCTCCGGCCTGGGAAGCTGGCGCGCTTCCCGTTTCAAGGAGAACCCCCGGCGCGGCCTGCTCGGCGGTCTCGTCGTGATCGCGGCAAGCCTCGGGTTCTTTCTGTTCGGGCTGGATCCGCTGATGCGGGCCTGCATCGGCTTCCCGCTTCCGCTCAAGATTGCGCTTGCGGTTGCCCTGATCGCGCCGCTCTCTTTTGCCCTGGGCAGGCCATTCGCCCTGGGAACCGCGTCCCTTGCGGGGTATTCTGATTCACTTGTCCCCTGGGCATGGGCGATAAACGGCGCGTTTTCCGTTGTGGCAACGCCCCTGGCCAGCATCCTCTCTGTGTCGACAGGGTGG
Organism: uncultured Spirochaetota bacterium; assembly: GCA_963734545.1. Taxonomy (GTDB): domain Bacteria; phylum Spirochaetota; class Spirochaetia; order SZUA-6; family Fen-1364; genus Fen-1364. Next base: position 735,269 of record CAVTHO010000008.1, read on the forward strand.
AGCGTTGTTCTTGCGGCCGCGCTGCTGCTCTATCTCACGACAGCAATCAGCTTTCCCGAGCGGAGAAAAGCATAGGCGTGCCGGTAAGCCGCCGGGATTCAGTCGGCGGTAACTTCCAGGATCATCTTTGTCCGGAGCGCATCGAACAGCTCCCCGGCCGGGTAGTAGCGGTTCTTGCCGATCATGGTGACGTCATCCGCATAGCGCATGCTGTTTGATTCCCAGTCCACCGGATAGGGGTCATAAACGACAAAATAGCCCTTGTCCAGGCTGTAGCCTTTGACCAGCACGTAGTGGCCCAGGTCATCGCCATAGTACCTGCCCACGAGGTTGATGCTCGGGTCTCCGTCGACCTTTTCGATGCCCCCGCTCTGAATGAGGACAAATGCGATGTGTCCCCGGTCCAGCAGGTCCTGCAGGTCCTGCGGCTCGGTCAGCGTGGGGCTCTTGAATCCCACGCCGTGCCGGCGCAGAGATTCCTTCAGGTCTTCGAAGCTCGTCGCGCCGTCATCGTAGGGATAGCCGATTTCCGCCCGGATCTGCTGCACCGGCACGTCTTTTCCTCGCGCCCAGAGGATGGCCATGGAAACAAGCGCGGGCCCGCAGTTGGCGATGCCCGTCCCGAACTGGGTCCTGTACCAGTCGAGATCGTCCCGGGTCACCTGCCGGGACGGCAGAGGGGGAACGAAGACGTACACAGGGCGCACCGCCTTGCCGGCTCCCACGTTGAGGATCGTGTGTCCCGAGACCTGCGCGCGGAACTTCCAGGAGGCGCCGATCCGGGAGAGAATCGCCGGATGTCCGTCGAAGCTGACGGGGCCGGGAGAGAGGTCGACCACCTCGCCGGGATTCAATGTGAGGTAACTCGGGCGGGCCGGTTTTGCGGCCTGAGGTGTCTCCCGCGGCACGGGGGGCGTGGGCAGCCTCTCATGGCTCGAAGAGCCCCCGCCTGTCGCGGCCGACGAAACAGTCGCCGACCAGGCCGACTCTGAAGGCAGAACCAGAAACATCGAGGCACCAATGAGGAGGAACGCGCAAAGAAGAAGCAGGAGAGATCTTCGTCCATGAAAGAATGACATGATTTGCATGACCGTAGGCTTCATAGGGCAAGAATTGCAGGGATTATATCGTGTCAGTCAGAAACAATCCAGAGCTTGCGGCGCTCACGCGGATGCGCCCGCCGACAGGCCGGGAGCCGTCCAAGTCCGCGGAGTACCGCGGAAGGGCTACGGGCCTCCTTTCGTGCGTCCCTCGCCCTCCAACTCCGCGGAGTACCGCGGAAGGGCTACGGGCCTCCTTTCGTGCGTCCATGCACTCGTCGGCCCTCGCCCTCCCTGGCTACGGCGCAGCCGTAAACCTGTACCCTGTTCCATGAACCGTGGTGAAATGCCGGGGCCGGGCAGGGTCGTCCTCGACCTTCTTGCGGAGGCCCGCCATGTGCTGGTCCAGGGTCCGGGTCGTGCCCTCGTAACGCACGCCCCACACTTCGTCCATCAGGGTGATCCGATCCAGGGCCTCCCCTTCGCGCGAGGTGAAAAGACGCAGAAGGGCGAGCTCGCGCCGGCTGATGTCGAACGCGCGGTCTCCCTTTGTCCCCCGCATGGTGCGGGGGTCTATCGTCACATCGCCGAATCGTATGGGGCGGTCGTCCCGTCCGCTTTCCTTCGGCTTGCCGCGGCGCAGGACCGCCCGGACACGGGCAAGGAGCTCCTGTGCGCTGAATGGCTTCACCACGTAGTCGTCGGCACCGAGCTCGAGCCCGACCACCTTGTCCACCTCCTCGCCCTTCGCGGTGAGCATGATCACCGGAGTGGAGGCGTCCGTGCGCCTGATCTCACGACACACCTCGTAGCCGCTCTTTTCCGGAATCATGACGTCCAGCAGCACGAGGTCCGGTCTTGCCTCGGCGTGGCGCGCGAGGGCGGCAGCCCCGTCCATCGCCTGTTCGACGAGGAACCCCTCCCCCTGCAGAAGGTCGACGAGGCCGGTGAGGATGGCCGGGTCGTCCTCCACCACGAGGATCCGCTTCTTCATGACTCATCACCCCCGTCACCGGTCCCCGCGCCGGGCAGACGGACAACGAAGTCGCTTCCGCCGCCTGCCCGGGGCAGGCACGATATGTCACCGCCGTGGTCGCGGGCGATTCTGCGCGCGATGGTCAGACCCAATCCCGTGCCTCGCACCCGGCTGGAAAGAGAGTCGTCCACGCGAAAGAACTCGCGGAATATGCGCTCCCTGTCCTTTTCCGCAACGCCGATCCCCCGGTCCCGCACGTGCACGCTGATGAGGTCCGTTGCCCGCGTCACCTCCACCTCGATCTCCTTTCTGTCGGGAGAGTACTTCTCCGCGTTCGAGAGCAGGTTGAGGACAACCTGCTTCAAGGCCTCCGGATCGGCACGCACGTATGCGTCGACTCCGTCCCCCGCCAGGGAGAGGGAGAACCCGCGGCTCTCCAGGCCGGTGCGCTGGCTCTCCACGATTTCCCGCGTTGCCCGGGCAGCGTCGATGACTCTCATCGCGTATCTCTTGCCGCCGCGCTCGCTCGCCGAGAAATCGAGCACGTTGTTGATAAGACGTGTCAGGCGCTCGGTTTCCGATGCCATCAGGGAGAGATACCGGGCGCGCTTTCGTGCGTCCGGCTGCCGTTTGCCCTGCAGCAGCTCCACGAACAGGCTGATCGATGTGAGAGGCGTCTTGAGCTCGTGCGAAACATTGGTGACAAAGGAGGCCTTCTTCTGGGCGAGCCGCATCTCCCCGTAGACGGAGTTGAGCACGAGCGTTCCCCCGCCGGCCACCGATATGAAGAGGATCAGCACCATGATCCAGATCACAAACGAGGATGAGCGGGCCTGGGCGGAGATGACGTCCGGACTCGTGAGATAGCCCGCCGCCTCCCACCTCGGCAGAGACTCCCCTATCTCGCGTGAAACAAAGGGCTGCCGCCAGTTGCGCGCGGTCGATTCGGGCGGGGTTGCCAGGGGAGCGCCGTTCTCATCGAGAATCGTGATGATCCGCACCGGCGTGTAGGTCCCCGCGAGCACGCCCGAGATGCGCTGGTGCAGCGCGCCCACGGAGACTTCGCAGCCCGCAATCCTGCCGTCCTTCTGGCGCTCCCAGAAGAGGAACGTGAGCGTGTCTCCAATGAACCGCGGAATGAGACCGTAGCCTCCCTGTGAGGCGATCTGGCTGAGAAGCCGGGAGGTGATGACGAACTGGGACTGCTGCGCGACCGGGGCCTGGATGGCTCCGGCGGCCGGGGCAGCCGTGGGCACCGTGGCGGGAGTCTCTTTCTTGTCGGCCGGTGCAAGATCGGTTGCCGCAAGCTCGGTTTCGATCGCGCCCGCCGCAGGAGGCGCTGCATCCGCGGAATACCGCGGTGCGGCCGTGCTCGGCGCCGCGTTCTGCGCCATCTTCGACAAAGGCTGCGCGACACGCGGGCTCACCCTGTCGCCCTTCTCCCGCGCCTGCTCGTACACCCTGCTTTGCAGAGCCGGGTCTTGCGCGAATGCGTCGAGCGCCATCTGGCGGGAGGCGGTGTCCGATGTCGCCCCGGCCTGGCCGCCGGCCGCCGCGGCCGCCCGGGTCTCGTCTTTCGTGAATGACTGCGACTCGGCGGCAGCCGTCTCCGTCGAGGCCGCGCCCTTCCGCGGCGCCGGCGCCGAGTCCGCGGAGTCCCCCGGCGCGGGCTTCTCCGACGCGCGCTCGGTTCTGCGGGTCTCAGCGAGGATTTCCTGCCGGTACTTGACCGCGATATTCTGCAGCACCACGGTCGTTGCCTTGTCACTCAGGAAATCGCCATTCCGCAGCAGGAATTGCCGCTGCGCGGCGTCGAGTCCGGCACTCTCGCGCGGCCAGAGAATCCCGTATCGAGGCGAAAGAAGAAACGGCACACCCACAAGGGGTGTCGCCCGCTGCCAGCGCGGCAGGATCCGGGCGTAGTCACCCGCGTCGGGCACTTCGATTCCCGCGCGCAGCTCGTCGACGATCCGCCCCACCTCCGCGGCGGCGAGGCCCGCCGTCTGGGTGACCTCTGCGAGGAGGGTCGTCGTGAGCTGCTTCTCGACAAACGCCTCCTCTCTGCCCGCGGCGCGGATGGAGAGCACTGCCAGCAGGATGCTGGGCACGATGACGGCGGCGACGAAGATCAGGCCGAGGTTGCGGGATTTCACCTGCGTGCTGCCCTCCCGGATTGTAGCAGGAAAGAGTGCTCCTGTCCCCGATGCATGAAACCAGCATAGCAATCCGCCCCGGTACGGGTGTCAACGGAGGGAAAAAGAACTGTAAGAGAAGTGTAAAACCAGGCGCGCCGATGCCTCGTCCTTGACCTGTATCCGGATTTAATCTATAGAAGGTTTCTATAGAAGCATCTCATCGAACCTCGCCGAGGGAGGCGTTCTCATGGCAAAGAAGCTGCGCGTGACGGTCTGGAACGAGTACAGGCACGAAAAGAGCGATCCTGCCGTGGCGGCAATCTATCCAAAGGGGATACAGGGAGCCATTGCAGGAGCCTTGTCCGGTGAGCCCGACATGACGGTGCGCACCGCGACCCTGGACGAACCCTCGCACGGTCTCACGGATGATACCCTGGCCTCCACCGACGTTCTCACGTGGTGGGGTCACATGGCGCATGACCAGGTCAGGGACGAGGTGGCGGAGAAGGTCCAGAAGAGAGTACACGAGGGCATGGGCCTCATCGTGCTGCATTCAGGCCACATGTCGAAGCCATTCGTCCGGCTCATGGGGACGAGCTGCCTGCTGCGCTGGCGTGAGGCGGGAGAAAAGGAGAGGCTCTGGGTGGTGGAGCCGGGCCACCCCATCGTGGACGGGCTGGGGCCCTTCTTCGAGATCCCCCATGAAGAGATGTACGGGGAGCGCTTCGACGTGCCTGCCCCGGAATCCACCGTGTTCATCAGCTGGTTTGCCGGCGGGAACGTGTTCCGGTCGGGCTGCTGCTTCACGCGCGGCAAGGGGCGGATCTTCTACTTCAGGCCCGGCCATGAGACCTTTCCCACCTACCATCAGAGGGAAGTCCAGCTCGTGATCAGAAACGCGGTCCGGTGGGCGGCGCCGGGGAACGGGCCCGTGATGAAGCTGGGCGACCCCGAGCAGCCTCTGGAGAGGATCTGAGGCAGGTCCCGCCCGGAAGGAGAAGCGATGTTGGAAACAAAAGTAGGATGGATTGGAATCGGGGTCATGGGCCGGTCGATGTGCGGTCATCTGCAGAAAGCCGGCTATCCCGTCTCGCTCTATACGCGAACCCGGGAAAAGGCCGTCGAGCTCCTCGCTGCCGGCGCCTCCTGGTGCGCGACGCCCGGCGAGGTGGCGCGGCGCAGCGACGTCGTCTTCACGATGGTGGGATTCCCGGCGGATGTCGAGCAGGTCTACCTGGCAGATGACGGAATCCTCGCCGGCGTGCGCACGGGGAGCATCGTCTGCGACATGACCACTTCGGAGCCGTCTCTGGCAGTGAAGATCTACAAGGAAGCCTCGGCCCGGTCGGCGGCATCCCTGGATGCCCCCGTATCCGGAGGTGACGTCGGCGCCCGGGAGGCAAAACTTGCCATCATGGTCGGGCGGCGACAAACACGCGTTCGACGCCGTGCTTCCGCTTTTTCGGAAGATGGGAGAGACAATCGCGCTGATGGGCGGACCCGGGGCAGGCCAGCATACCAAGATGGCGAACCAGATCGTCATCTCGGGAAACATGATCGGGATGGTGGAGGCCCTGCTCTACACGCACAAGGCAGGGCTCGGGCTTGACGCGATGATCGACATCGTGGGCAAAGGCGCCGCGTCCTCGTTCTCGTTCAACAACCTGGGCAGGAGGATCGCAAAAGGCGACTTCAGTCCCGGCTTCTTCATCAAGCATTTCGTCAAGGACATGGGAATTGCGCTCCAGGAGGCGCGTCGCATGAACCTTGCGCTGCCCGGCCTCGCGCTGGTGAATCAGTTCTATCTTTCCGCGCAGGCTCTCGGCCTTGAAAACCTGGGCACGCAGGGTCTCTACAAGGTGCTCGCGAAGATGAACGCAATCGATGAGCTGATCCAAGCCAGGCACAATCAATTAGAGAAAATAGAGATATTGGTGAATTGCAAAATCATGATAGAACCCGAGCCGGAAGAGCGGCCATTGGATTTCCGATGCCGAATAAATCCTCTACAATGAAAAAGACAGAAGTCATGCATGACCGGATCATGACGATTCATCTTCATGACGACGTGCTTATCATGATATCGCGCAAAGAACAGACAACATCGCGCATCATTGCGATTATGTTTTGACGGTTTGTGTCGATGCTAAAAATACCAAAAGAAATTGCTTGACAGTAAAAATGACGCCAGCTATAATGCCAGCATAAACTACTTTAGCAGGGGTGATGATTTAAGGCCGTTGGCTTTTCATCCCCCCCAAAAAACTTGGAGGAGGGACTGAATGAAGAAAGCGGTAGTTTTGGGCATGATTCTTCTAGCCCTTGGCACTCTGGCATACGCTGATGCCAGCATTGGCTTTGGGTGGGGGCGCACAACGTTTACCGTACGTCGGCAGAGGGCACTCGGCGATCGGAAGACATTCTGTCAGGGTGGGGAACTCAACGATTTCCCGTTCAGCCCCGCGCGAGAATCTCGACATCGCTTACTCAGGCGACCACACGGCATTCCATCTTCACCGGCTATCTGGATGGCACGAACCTGAGCTGGGTGGGCATCTACGGCACCCTGAAGCTGATGCCGGATATGTTCAGCGTCATGATCGGTCGAGTTCGACGATGATGGATGGGACACGTTCAGGAAGACTTCTCCGCACCCGATCCGCGATGTGAACAACAACAACGTCGGCCGTTTCAACGGCTATGGTATAATCCTGGACGTTGCGCCGAAAGATTCCGGATTCGAAGCAGCGGTCATGTACAAGACCGGTGATCCTACCGGGACTGGCGCCCTCGACCGGCGGAACCGAAGGATCATGCAGACCCTGAACAACACCAACATTGCGGCATCCTATACCGTTCCCAACACGGTGAAGATCGTGGCTGGATCTCTGCAGACACGAGGCGACGCTTGTACACGGCGAACCGGAACATCTTCGGACGCGTTGAGCTCCTCATGGTTCCGAACCTCACCGTCTGGGCGGATGTGAGGTATGCTGGCTTCGACGCGAGCCGGACAGCAGTGTCCAATATCAACGCCGAGCTTGCTGGCGCGTACGATATGAAGCCTCTGACCATCGTCTTCGCCGCCGTCTTCGGGTCGAACGATGCTTGGGGGAACCAGGTCACGAGCTTGGGCTGTGTACCCCGAAGTGTACTACAACATGGGCGCCTTCACGCTTGGTCTGTACGGCAACTCATGGCCGGACCGACTCTTCGGCCATCAGCGGAATTGAGCTAGCAGGTCGAGCCCTACGTGAAGCTGAATGATTTCAACACGAGAATCAGCTTCGTACATCGGCCAACAGCGTCTGACACAGGCAGCATCTCCACCTGGGAAATCCCCATCATGATCGACTGGGGCTTCTAGTCTCTGCATGAACTTGAAAGGCGCGCTGCCAAGCGCGCCTTTTTTTTGCCTATCTCCGCCATTCTGCCCGCGCTCCCCTTGTGCTTGAAATAGTTCCTCGTGACATGCGATAGTTTCCCGGTGTTGAATTGAGTGGAGGAGGAAGAATACATGCGCACGGGGAAAGTCATAAGTCTTCTTTTCATTGCCGCTCTTTTGCTTCACCGGGTGCGCCAGCAGGATAGGCTATCCGGTGAAAGCGGTCGGGATCCCTACGCCTGTGACACTTTTTTCAAGCATGCCACAAACGGGGACGATCACGAAAAACCTGGACTACTTCTCCAAAGAAGCATGGAGCCTGCTTTACCAGAAGAAGTTTGAAGACAACCTGAGCCAGATCTCCACTGACAGGCTGCTGAGAAGCTTGGACATACGGTTTCGCAATAATGCGGCCAAGGCACCCAACCTTTTCACGCTCAGCTCAACCGAGGTCCTGAACACCAGCATCACATACTCAAAGACCAAGAGTGATCCGCCCGACTATTCCGGTTTTGATTTCAGCCAGTACAAGGCAACGATCCCCACGCAATACATACTGGCCCTCACGATCGATGAATGGGGGATCATAGCGGCAAAGAAGAACGAAGAAAACGGGCCGTATGTGTCCCTCACGATGCAGCTTATCGACAAGGAAACGAATGCGAGCCTCTGGAAGTACAGCTACCTGTTCCAGGAGCCGGTTGACAAGGATGCGAATGAGCTGACGAAGGTGTCGGCGCTGCAGGATATCTACGAACAGCTGATCCCCAGGGCGGTGGACGCATACTTCATGTGGCTCGGCAATTAGCAGGGGGAGCCTGCATGGCGTTCTACTATCCCGAAGCCGTCGCACACGTTCAGCGAATATCTCCTGATCCCCAACCTCACTCGCAAGGAGTGCTCCGCGGAGTCAGTCTCGCTTTCCACGCCGCTGGTGCGGTACGCGAAAGGCCACGAGGCTGCAATCCAGCTCGCCATACCTTTCAGTTCCGCGATCATGCAGTCCGTGTCGGACCACGCCATGGCCATCGCCCTGGCGCGCGCGGGCGGAATCGCCTTCATCTTCGTCTCCCAGCCGATCGCAGACCAGGCGGGAATGGTGGAGCGGGTCAAGAAGTTCAAGGCAGGGTTCGTGGTGAGCGATTCCAACATACGTCCTGACGCCACGCTGACAGGACGTGCTGGCCCTGCGAGAGCGCACGGGACACACCACCATGGCCGTGACGTCAGACGGCACGCCCGACGGGACAGCTTCTCGGCATGCTGACCAGCCGCGATTACCGGCTCAGCACCACGCCGCCCGGACGCGCGCGTGCGGGACCTGATGACAAAGTTCCCCGATCTCATATACGGAGATGAGGGCATCACGCTTTCCGAGGCCAATGAGCTGATCTGGCGGCACAAGCTCAATTGCCTTCCGGTGATTGCAAAGAGCGGTGCCCTGGCCAACCTCGTCTTCCGCAAGGACTACGCGGAGCACAAGGAGAATCCCCGGCGAGCTCGTGGATGGGGACAAGCGCCTGGTGGTCGGCGCGGGCATCAACACCCGCGACTATGCGGAAAGGGTGCCCGCCCTCGTTGCCGCAGGGGCGGACGTGCTCTGCGTGGACTCCTCCGACGGCTTCTCCGAATGGCAGTCAGATACGATCAAATGGATTCGCAGGACCTACGGAGAGAAGGTGAAGGTCGGAGGCGGAAACGTCGTGGACGCGGAAGGCTTCCGTTATCTCGCGGACGCGGGCGCTGATTTTGTGAAAGTGGGCGTCGGCGGAGGCTCGATCTGCATCACCCGGGAGCAGAAAGGCATCGGCCGCGGCCAGGCAACGGCGGTCATCGAGGTGGCCCAGGCCAGGGACCAGTATTTCCGGGACACGGGCTTCTACGTTCCCCTCTGCTCGGACGGGGGCATCGTGCAGGACTACCACATCGTCCTTGCCCTGGCCATGGGCGCGGATTTCGTCATGATGGGAAGATTCTTCGCGCGTTTCGACGAGGCGCCGGGCAGGCGCCTGCGAATCGGCGGCAACTACGTCAAGGAGTACTGGGGCGAAGGCTCGAACAGGGCGCGGAACTGGCAGCGCTACCACGAAGGGGAAGGCCGTCAGGGCCTCGGCTTCGAGGAAGGCGTGGACGGCTATGTTCCCTACGCGGGCAAGCTGAAGGACAACCTGGATTCCACGCTGAGCAAGATCCGCAGCACCATGACGAGCTGCGGGGCCTGCACCATCCCCGAGCTGCAGTCCCGCGCGCGCATCACGCTCGCCTCCGCCGTGAGCATCCGTGAAGGCAGCGCGCACGACATCGTCGCCAAGGAGAACGAGATCATCCCGACCGCATGAGGCGTGGCCACCGATGGCGACGGGCGCCTACGGGCTCTACGCGATAGGCGCTCGGCCCTGCCTACAGCTCGCCGTCCAGCTCCACGCCGACCGGGCAGTGATCCGAGCCTGTTATCGAGTCCAGGATAAAAGCGTTCCGCAGCCTCTCCCGCAGTGACTCGGAGACGCACACATAGTCGATGCGCCATCCGATGTTCCTCTCACGCGCACGCGTCACGTTACTCCACCACGTGTAGCGCTGCCCCTCGTCGTGATACACCCTGAACGTATCGATGAAGCCCGCGCCGAGGAGCCGGGTGAAGCTCTTTCTCTCCTGGTCGGTGAATCCCGCGTTCATCCTGTTGTCCCGGGGCCGTGCAATGTCGATCTCCTCGTGCGCAACGTTCATGTCGCCGCAGAAGAGCACGGGTTTTCTCTGCGCCAGTCGCTTTGCGAATGCGCGGAACCTGCGGTCCCACTCGAGGCGGAAGTCGAGCCGCGGAAGTCCCCGCTGGCTGTTGGGCACATAGACGCTCACCACGTAGAGGGAGGCAAACTCCGCCGTGACCACGCGGCCTTCCGCGTCGGAAACCTTGTCCCCTATGCCCGCTTTCCATGAAACTGGCTCGACCCGGGAGAGCACCGCGGTCCCCGAGTATCCCGGCTTGAGCGCCGTGGCAAAACACTGGAAGGGAAGACTGGGAAGTACCCGGCCGACCTGGTGCTCGCCGGCCCGGACCTCCTGGAGACACACGATGTCCGGTCTCTGCCGGGCCACCGTCTTCATGCCGCCCTTGGCGAGCACGGCACGCAGCCCGTTCACATTCCACGAGAGAAGCTTCAAGTTGTGCGCGCCCTTACAGACCGACGATGTTGTAGCCTGTGTCCACGAAATGAATGTCGCCTGTCACGCCGCTGGCCAGGTCGGAGAGCAGGTAGAGGGCCGATTTTCCGACCTCATCCTGCGACACGGAGCGGTGCATGGGAGACCGGGCTTCCATGATGCCGAAGATCTCGCTGATGTTGGAGATGGCGCTTGCCGCAAGGGTGCGGATCGGCCCCGCCGAGATCGCGTTGACCCGCACTCCTTTTTCCCCCAGGTCGAGTGCAAGGTAGCGGACGGTCGCCTCGAGCGCGGCCTTGGCCACCCCCATGACATTGTAGTTGGGGATTGCGCGCTGGGAGCCCAGGTACGTGAGGGTGATGACGGACCCGCCGTTCTTCATGAGCGGCAGGGCCGCGCGGGTCACGCCGATCAGCGAATACGCGCTGATGTCCAGGGCGGTCTTGAATCCTTCACGGGTGGTCTGGTGAAAGGCCTGTTTCAGCTCCTCCCTGCCCGCATATGCAACGGAATGCACGACGAAATCCAGGCGTGCCCCACTTCTGCTCGATCTCGGTAAAGACCTCCTCGATCTCCGAATCCTTGGAGACGTCGCAGCGCAGGATGAGGTCGGCGTCGATGCTCTCCGCGAGCGGCCGCACCCGCTTCTCGAAGACCTCGTTCAGGTAGGTGAAGGCAAGGGCGGCCCCTTCCTCGTGCAGCTTGCGGGCGATGCCCCACGCAATGCTCCTGTCGTTGGCCACCCCGAAGATCACACCCTTCTTGCCGGTCATCAGGCCCATGTCAGTGTCCCTCCTGCGCTGTCGTGCGTCCGTACAAGATACACCGGCACCGAACGAGAGTGAAGCGGGCATCCGCGCACCTGGCCGCGGTCGCCTCTGGCGACATTTCGTGTTCTCCCCTCTGGAAATCTTCCGCCTTTCCACGCTACGATCCTGCCCCATGGAACGCACTGCGGGAACGGAAATGCTGCGGGGAGTGCGCGCCGGCCTGCCGGTGGCGGTCGGCTACCTGCCGATGGCGATGGCTTTCGGCGTGCTGGCCACCCAGACCGGTCTGAGCTTCGGACAGGCCGCGGCCATGTCGCTCTTCGTCTACGCGGGGGCCAGCCAGTTCGCCTCTCTGGGGCTTCTGGCAGGAGGAGCCTCCGCGCTCGCCATCGTCCTGGCAACCCTTGTCCTCAACTTCCGTCATTTTCTCATGAGCGTGGCGCTTTCGCGCAGGATTCCCCTGCAGCGGCGCCCGGGACGAGCCGCGTGGGCAGCGCCCCTGGGCCTCGGGTTCGGTGTCACCGATGAGACCTTTGTCGTTGCGTCATTGAACGAATCCTTGACGCCTGCCGTTCTTCTTCGGGCTGGCCCTCACTGCGTACCTCGCGTGGCTCAGCGGCACCCTGATCGGCGCCGGGTTCTCCTCCCTGATCCCGTCGCTCCTTGCGCGCGGCATGGGAGTGGCGCTGTACGCGATGTTCATCGCGATCCTCGTTCCCGGCGTGAAGAAGACATGGATCAACGGCCTGGTGGCCATTGCGGGCGCCGCGATTGCCTGGGGCGCCTCGCTCGCCGTCCCGGGGCTTCCCTCGGGATGGAGGATCGTCATTGCGATCCTCGTGGCCTCCGCGGTCGGCGCAGCGCTCGGCAGTGAAGGAGACCGCATCCCCTGGCCGGGAGGAAGCTGCATGATCTGGCTCATGATCGCAGGAATGTGCGTGGTGACGTTTGTTCCGCGCGTGATTCCCCTGCTGCTCGGCAGGGACCTCGTTCTCCCGCGATGGATAAGGCGCTGGCTTTCGTTCTTTCCCTACGCGGCGCTGGGTGCCCTGATATTCCCCGGCATTCTCTCCGTGATCGAAGGACGACCCTGGATAGGCCTTGCCGCCGGCGCGTGCGCCGCGCTCCTGGCGTTGAAGGCACGCAATGCGATATTCCCCGTGCTCGCCGCCATCGCCGTCACCGTGGTCCTGGATCTGATCACCACTTGAACGGAAGGGGTCGGCGCCCCTACACTGGCCGCATGCCTCTCCTTACCGGCTCCAACAAGATCTTCGTGCTCGACACGAACGTCATCCTCCACGACCACGACTGCATCAACTCCTTCGAGGAGCACGACGTGGTGATCCCCATCACCGTGCTGGAGGAGATCGACAAGTTCAAGAAGGGCAACGAGATCATCAACTTCAATGCGCGCGAGTTCTCGCGCAAGCTCGACGGCATGGGCGGCGACAAGCTGCTCAACGAGGGCATCCGCCTGGAGAGCGGCGGCATCGTGGTGGTGGAGACCAACGTCAAGCGCGACGAGCTGCTGGGGGAGATCTTCTGGGAGGACAAGCCCGACCACCGCATCATCTCGCTGGCGTTCAACCTCGCCAAGGAGTACGGGAAAGAGCGGGTGATCCTGGTGTCCAAGGACATCAACATCCGCATGAAGGCCAAGAGCATCGGCATCAAGGCGGAGGACTACGAGACGGGCAAGATCAGCAACATCGACGAGCTGTACAAGGGCAAGCACGTGCTGGAGAACGTGGACGGCAGCGCTCATCGACGAGCTGTTCCAGGAAGGGATGGTCGCCCCGGGAGAAGTTTCCCGTGGACCGACGCCCTATCCCGAACGAGTACTTCATCATCAGGAACCAGAGCAAGAGCACTCTCGCCACCTACATCGCCGACGGTGATGTCCTTCAAGCACATCCAGAAGAAACGCGCCTACGGCATCGAGCCCCGCAACGCCGAGCAGACCTTCTCCCTCGACGCGCTCTTCAACGAGAACATCCCCCTGGTGACCATGGCGGGCAAGGCGGGCACGGGAAAGACGCTGATGGCGCTGGCCGCGGCGCTGGAGAAGCGCTCCAGCTACAAGCAGATCTACCTGGCCCGGCCCATCGTGCCTCTGTCCAACAGGGACATCGGCTTCCTGCCCGGTGACATCAAGAGCAAGCTCGATCCCTACATGCAGCCGCTGTTCGACAACCTCACGCTGATCCAGAACCAGTTCGACGAGACCTCCCCCGAGTACAAGCGCATCCACGACATGCTGGAGAACGGGAAGCTGGTGATCACGCCGCTCGCCTACATCCGCGGCCGGCACCTGTCGAAGATCTACTTCATCATCGACGAGGCGCAGAACCTCACGCCGCACGAGGTGAAGACGATCATCACCCGGGCGGGGGAGGGAACCAAGGTCGTCTTCACCGGGGACCCCTACCAGATCGACACGCCCTACCTGGACTCGCGCTCCAACGGCCTCACGTGCCTGATCGACAGGATGAAGGGCGAGTCGCTGTACGCGCACGTGACCCTGGAGAAGGGAGAGCGGTCGCAAGCTGGCCGAGCTGGCGTCGAACATACTGTAGGCCGTCCGCTCCTGGCGGAGCTGCCGCGGCGGAACTAGAAATGCAGCCCGAACTCCACCTTGAGACTCACGGCGCTCCCGTCCGCGTTTACGCCGGTTATCCGGTAGGCCATATAGGCAGCGCCCCTGGCCAAATCGAGGAAGTCGAGGAACACGCCGCCGCCTGCCGAGCTCACGACACCCGCGCCGGCCGCGCCGGTGAATCCTGACTCTCCCACCTGGTTGTAATAGCCGATGTCCCAGAAGACCAGGAAGCCGGGAACGATGTCGGGGCTCACGAATGCCGGAAGGTTTGCGCGCACCTCCAGGTTGTTCACGATCTTGAAATTCGTATCCAGGCTTCCCTCATCGACGCCGCGCACCGCTCTGCCCAGACCGATCACCTGGTCCCCCCGTCCACCGAAAGTCTGACGGATATACAGCGGGACGGGCGCGCTCAGGCCCAGGGCATAGTCGACTGAGATCCGCTCGCCGAGGTAGATGCTGAAGAAATTCTCAGGGGTGTCCGGCTTCATGTCATAGACGGGCAGAAACCAGCGAAACGTGGCGTTGAACCGGGCGAAGTCCGAATCCCCCATGAATGTGTTGAGAAAAAAACGCGGCCCCCATTCCGCGGACAGCACGGCCGCGGTCCCGGAGCGCGTCTTGTGGTGGACGTCCCACAGGAGGTCATCATACGCGAAGCCCGCGATGATCGAGTTGAGGAGGAGCCCGGCCCGGTCGGGAAGCGTGGAGTCATAGAGGAGCTGGCCCGGCTTGATCTGGTTGAAATCCACGCGCCCCCGGTAATAGGCAAAGGCTTCGACAAGATTCGTCTTCGTGCGTTCGTTCCACGCAAGACCCTGGTCGATCCCCAGGCGCCAGGCACCTTCGATCCTGCACGAACCCGGGGTCTTTGCCGGCGAGCGCACCCCCGGGCGCGAGATCGCGAGGGCCAACGAGCGCTCCCGATGCATCCCGGTAATACGACAGCCATTCGTAACCTCCGCCCAGGTACGCCCAGATTGTCGTGTCGACATTCGGAAGAAGCGCGGCACCGCGGTAGCCGATGCCCGCGTCCGCGCCCAGGACCCGGGGCGCCAGGTCGAACAGCGAACGAGCTCTGCTCCCCGACCGCCCAGCAGGAAATCGAACCGCCCAAAAGGAGCGCGAAGGAAAAGAGGAGACGCGCTATTCTGCTCACGATGCCTCGAGGTTACATGTTTTGGCGGCCGCGTGCTATACTTGATTGCATGAGGCTCAAAGTCGCCGCCGTACTGTGCCTTGTGCTCGCCATTGCGGCACCCGGGTTCGCTCTCTCCATCAATGAGCTGGACATAAACGCGAGCCTCATGGTGATCGGGAGCGTGCCGCCGGCCGGCCACGGTGACGTGAGTCCGATCGTGCAGCTCATCGGCGCTTCCCTCCCCCTTCAGGTCTCGGGACAGTTCTATATAGAGCCGATGCTCGAGTTCTTCGGCACGCTCTACGAATGGGTCGACGCAGATAAGGTTGCCGTTCCGACGCAGATCGAGACAGCCTCCGGTTTCTGGACCCTGGGAACCTTGCTCAGCATGCACGCCGGCATGCGCTTCGTGCTCACTCCCCAGCTCTCGCTGGTCGGATCAATCGGTGCGGACTTCCTTCTCCGCTTCCCTATAGAGCTCTCGAACAAGAGCGCGTCCGGGATGGGGCCTGCGCTCAACTACTTTTTCGCCAGTGCCAGGTTCTTCTATCCCGAGACAAGGGTTTCTCTCAGGTGGCAGGTATCCGACGTAATCGGGTTGATCGTGAACCTTCGGGCATTCTATCCCGTGTTCCACCTGTGGGACGGAATGGGCCAGCCCTTCATCGACCAGTTCATGTTCGCCGGAGGCCTGGGCATCGCGATCAGGCTGGGACCCGCACCGGCAGCTCCTGCACCCGCGGCCCCCACACCCGCGGCACCTGCGCAGGAGGCTCCGGCCCCGGCCGCTCCCGCACCGGAGGCCCCGGCGCCTGCGTCACCCCCCGGCTAGATAAAGTTCTCCGTTTCCACTTCCGTCCACACGTTTTCTTCGCGCGCGATCAGCAGAGACACGAATGAGGCGCTGAGCACGTCGATGAACGCACCGAAGCTCACGAGGAGCGGGGCGATATTTCTCAGAATGAGATAGCCTTCCTGCAATCCCTTGGCGTAGATGCTGCACAGCATGAACAGGGAAAAGAATGCGCCGGTGCCGGGCGCGGCTCCCAGGATGAAGGATACGATGAACGAAAACAGCATGACCCAGAGGGTCTGCAGGAACGTGATTTCCAGGCTCGAGTAGGAACGCAGGATCAGAATGAAGGCGACGCTGGACACCATGGCCGTGCCCGCTCGTCCGAGCACGGCAAACAGCGGGTAGACGGCGGAGCCGACCATCCGGGGCACTCCCAGGCTTTCCTTCCCGTGCTTGGTCAGGAACCCGAGTGACACGTACTGGTCGCCGCTGAACAGGCCCACGATGGCCGGCCCCAGGGAGGCGTAGAGCCAGCGGTACGGATTCTCCTTGAGGCCCAGCACGTACAATGCGCCGGGAAAGACGCCAAACGCGACGAGACCGACATCAACGGCGAGAATGATGATGATCTGCTTGTACATGCCCAGATCCGCGTGCGAGAGATGCGACACGCGGGCAGCCGCGATGGCGATCAGCGCAACAGCGAAAAGCTCCACGATGAGGGAGTTCAGGTGATAGAAGATGCGTGACAGCGAGTCGAACATCTGCGCAACGGGGCGCGTGACCTGGCGGTCGAAATCCATGTTCACGCCCAGGAGGAACGCGAGGATCATGAGGGGGAGAAGAAAGTCCCCGCTTCCGAAGAACACATTGAAAAGATTGCGGGGGAAGATGACCTTGAGACCCTCCAGCACGCCGACAGGCACGAACGCCTTCTCCGCCTCTATGGTAATGGGGATGCGCTCGGGCGGGAAAACGAGCACCGACAGAGTGCCGATGACGATGAGCAGGGCAGCGGACAGGGCGACGTACTTGAACGCGGAGAGGTACACGCGCAGCAGTCTCTTCTCCTGGACGAGCTCCGAGGTGCCGATGCCCAGCGAGAAGAATATGAACGGGAACAGCACGTAGCGTCCTATTCCGAGAAGCAGGCCGGACAGGGAATCGAAAAATCCCTGGGCTTGAACAGGAATGAGAAATCCGACCACCAGACCGACGATCGAACCGATGAAGAGCTTGATCCAGATTTTCACACGCACCACATTATCGGATTCCCCCCGCCGCGTCAACGAAAGGGGGGTCTGCGGAAGGCACAGATCAGGGACGCGGCGGCGCTCCCGAATCCGCCGGGTGCGGCGGCGCTCCCGAATCCGCCGGGTACGGCGGCGCCCCTGAATCCGCCGGGTACGGCGGCGCCCCGGCGGGTACCGGTTCGAAGGTCGCGGGATAGTCCTGGAAATAATGCGAGCCCTGCCACCCCTTCTTGACCGCCTTGTTGAATTTGTAGATCGCGACAAAGCTGCTGAGCTTCCGGATGCCCACCAGGGACTTGAGCATGCGGTACTGGTTGCGAGGGAATGAATAGATATGATGCTTGATAAAGTTGTCGCCGCGGTAGATCGTATCCGCATCAACCCCCCGAGTCCTGCGCACGACGTATGACAACCGGTACCGGGCCCAGTCCTCGGGGAACTTGACCGCAAGGAGACGTTCTTCCTTCTCCATGCGCTCCATCAGGGCGGTCCCCGGGAGCGGGGTCAGGATGAACATCTGCACGATATCCACGCCCGCGGCGACGAGGAATCGGGCAAGGGTCTTATAGTACCGGGGGGACTCATTGTCATTGCCGATGATGAACGAGCCGATGACACCCATCCCGTGACGGTGGAACGCCTTGATGACTTTCTTGTAGTTGGAGACGCCCACTCTTGATGTTGACGCCTTTCTTCATGTCGGCAAGGCTCTCGTCGCTGATGCTTTCGAACCCGATCAGCGCAAACATGCAGCCGGCGCGTCCGGCCAGGGAGAGAAGCTCCTCGTCATCCGCGGTGTTGATCGATGTCTGCATCCACCATCGCTTCTTCAAGCCCCTGTCGATCATCCCCCGGAAAAGCTCCCTGGCCCTGTCCCGGCTCTCCGCGGAATATCCCACCAGGTTGTCGTCGAGAAAGAAAATGTACCTCCCGTCGATCTCCGCAAGCTCCGACAGTATGTCGGCGGGTCTTCTCTGGCGATACGTGGTGCCGAGGTACCGCGAGACGGAGCAGAACTCGCAGTTGAACGGGCATCCCCGCGAGGTCTGGACGGACTGAAACACATAGTGAGGGCTCATGAGGTCCCGGCGGGGCTTCACGGAGAAGCGCGACAGGTCCACCCGCGGACCCGTATAGATGCCGGAGAGGCGTCCCTGTTCGGCATCCTCGATCACCTTCCCCCAGATCTCCTCCGCTTCTCCCACCACGACGGCATCAGCGAACTGCAGCGCCTCCTCGGGGATCATCGACGCATGAATGCCGCCGAGCACCACCTTGACGTTTCTTTTGCGGTACAGACGCGCAAGCTCGTACGCCCTGTTGATGTTGCCCGTGAAGGCCGTGATGCCCACGAGGTCCGCGTCCTCCGGATCGATCGGGCCGAAGTTCTCATCCGCAATCTTCACCTCCCAGCCGGAGGGCGTGACCGCGGCGATATAGGCGAGGCTCAGGGGCTGAAAAGTGGAGAACCTGCTCAGCAGGCTTCCGCTTCTTCTGCCCACCGGATTTATCAGGAGCAGCTTCTTCATCCGCGCCATTGTACGGACAACGAGAAACGCGTGTCAACTTTCGCTATACTTCCCATCATGAAAGGCGTCATCGTCACCGCCGGGTACGGGACCCGCTTCCTTCCCGTCACGAAGACGATCCCCAAGGAGATGCTCCCGCTTGTCAACCGGCCCTCCATTGATTTCATCGTGCAGGAGCTCATTGCATCGGGCATCACCGAGATCCTCTTCATCACCTCGCGCCGAAAGAAAGCGCTGGAAGACTACTTCGATCGCGAGGTCGAGCTGGAGAGCGTGTTTCGCGCCGCGGGAGACGAGAAGATGCTGGCGCGCATCGCGCCGCCGAAGGCCTCCTGCTATTTTGTGCGGCAGACCGAGATGAGAGGAACGGGGCATGCGCTTCTGCTCGCCCGCTCATTCGTCGGGAGCGAGCCATTCGTCGTTGCCTACCCGGATGACCTGCACTTCGGAGAAAAGCCGCTCGCGCGGCAGCTCATCGAAACCTGGGAGAAGACCGGATGCACCGTCCTTGCCACGCTGCATGATCCGCCGGACATCAATCGCTACGGGGTGATCTCCATCGCGGAAGACGGGCTGCACGTGACGGGCATCACGGAAAAACCGAGGCGGGGTCAGGAACCCAGCCGGGAGGCATCCATCGGCAGATTCCTGTATGCGCCCGACTTCCTCGACCAGCTCGCCGAAGAATGGAAGAAACACGGGAAGGGAGAGTTCTTCCACACGCCCGCCGTGCTCGCCCTCGCGCAGAAGGGCCGCGTGGTCTACCGGCGCGTGGAAGGAGAGAGGCTGGACACCGGCGAACCGGGCGGGTACCTGGAGGCGATCATCCGCTACGCGCAGAGCGTGCCGGATCTCGCGCGTGAGCTCGAAAGAATCCTTCCGAAGATCAAGTCGTGAGCACCCTGCCGGAGCGCATCATCCTGATAGGATTCATGGGCTCGGGGAAGTCCTCTGTGGGGCGCATTCTTGCGGACAGGCTGGGCTACGAGCTGGTGGACACCGATGCCCTCCTCGAGGAGAGGGCGGGCGCGCCGATTGCAAGGATCTTCCGCGAGCAGGGTGAGCCGGCCTTCAGGGCCCTGGAATCGGAGGTCCTTTCCGCGGTCGCCGGCCGCCGCCGGTCGGTGATTGCCACGGGAGGCGGCGCGCCCGCCCATCCGCCGAACCGGGACTTCTTCATCCGGGAGGACGCCGTATTCCACCTGAGAGTATCGCTGGAGGCCGCACGGCAGAGGACAGGGGAAAGCGCGGCTGATTCGCGGAATACCGCGACGGATCGTCCGCTCCTGGCCCAGGACGAGGCCGCTGTGCGCCGCCTGTACCAGGGCCGGCAGCCCGTCTACGAGGAGCTCGGCAGATCCGTGGATACGGACGGCAAAACGCCGGCTGCCGTGGCGGATGAGATCATGAGTCTCCTCAGGAGTCCCAGGAGGAGCCATGCTCCTGGGGAAAACGGCTGATCAATCTCGCAAGATCGACGCGCGATTCGTAGAGCGCCTTCCCGAGGATGACCCCTGCCACAAGGGGATCTTTCAGCTCGGCAACCTGCTCCACGTCACGTTCGCTGCCGATGCCGCCGGAGAGTATGGTGGGAAGACCGGCGGCGCGGGCCGCCGCATTCGTGCGCGGGATGTCCGGACCGGAGAGCGTGCCATCCCTCTCGATGTTCGTGTAGACAAGCCACCTGATACCCACGGCCGCCAGGCCTGCCGCAACCTCGGTATCCTTCCGCCCCGCGTCCTCGGTCCATCCCGCCACCCGGACGCTTCCGTTTGTGGCATCCACGCCGGCAGCGAACCGGGCCCCGTAGTCCTTCACCCATGCCGCAACGTCGTCGGGGGACTTCACCAGGACCGTGCCCACAACGATCCTCTGGACGCCGAGAGCGAGCAGCCTGCCCGCCTGGTCGGCGCGCCGCACCCCGCCGCCCACCTGCAGCCGGCAGGGAACCGCCGCGCGTATGCGCCCGATGACCTCGAGATTGTCCTTCCCCTTCCCTTCCGCCGCGTCCAGGTCCACGATGTGGATCCAGCGCGCGCCATCCCGCGCGAAGCTTCGGGCGCATGCGACCGGGTCCGCTGAGTAGCTGGTGGTGGTCGAAAAGCTTCCCCTCAGCAGCCGCACGCAACGACCTCCGCGGAGGTCGATCGCGGGGAGGAGGAGCATGCGGGTCAGCCGGCCGCCCCGCAGGCCTGGCGGTCGGTGAGCGGGTCATCGCAGCGCTCGACGCCGGCGATGAACGCCTGCCGGAGGTGACTCTGGATCTCCTCCGCGTTCCGGGCGGCCAGAAGCCGGTCCCGCAGGGGCTGCTGCCTCAAGCAGCGCACGAGCGTGGAGAGTGCATGCAGGTAGTCCAGCGACACCATGAGCGGGGAGGCGATGACGAAGAGAAGCCGCACCGGCTCGCCGTCAGGGGATTCGAAGGGGATGCCGGCCCGTGAGAGGCCCATGGCGATAAGGACGCGCTCCACGCCCGCCGCGCGGCCGTGTGCGACCGCCAACCCGTGTCCGAAGCCGGTTGACTGCAGACGCTCGCGGGCGACGACAGCGTTCTCCAGCGCGTCGAGATTTCCGATTTCCTTGAAGACAGGCGCCCGCCTGATGACCTCCCGAAGCGCCTCGAATTTGTCGGCGCTCTGGAGATCGCAGACGACTGTGCCCTGGTCGAAACAATGCAGTATGCTCATCCTGGTATTACGATCGGCCATCCTATCGTCCGGCACAAGGGCATGTCAATACGCGCCGCCGTACCTTGCGCGGTACTCCGCGCAGTTAGGCGCATTCGGGGCGCCGCCGGGCCCGGCGGCGGATTCCACGCGCCGTGCTGTTCGTGCCTATAGACATTCCCCCGTTGCCGTTATATCTTGCATTGACAAAACGCGGCCGTGCGCCGCGGTACGCCGCGGATTGTGTACGCCGCGGAAGCGTGTTTCAATGGGAGGGGATGACAGTGGCAAAAGCACCAGCGAAAAAGGCCATAGTGAAGGTGCCCGACAAGCTTACCAGCGCCTCGATGATCGGCTACATCGCTGACAAGAGCGGCTTGGCCAGGAAAGAGGCGAAGCAGCTCCTGGAGGACCTCTTCGAGCTGATCAGCACCGGGGTGATGCGGGGAGAGCGGGTGGCCCTCGGCAAGATCGGCAAGATGTTCGTGCGGCGCAGGCCGGCGCGTGCGGCGCACCCGGGCCGCAATCCGACCACCGGCGAAACGATCATGATCGCCGCCAAGCCGGAGACCAAGGTGCCGCGATTCACCTTCAGCAAGACCTTCAAAGAGGCCGCGCTGAAGGCGAAGGTCAAGAAGTAACAAGGTCCGACGTTCGCGGGGCCGGGAAGAATGCCGATTCTTCCCGGCCTCAGTGGTACAGCGCTTTCACTACCATCCGATCCGAATCCGCCAGGTCGAAGGACGCGAGCTCTTCCGGCCGCACCCAGCGTATCTCATCATGCTCCCGCAGCGCGGGCTCCCCTTCGACGCTATCAACACGGTAGACCAGGAGCTCGAGGCTGACGCCGTCCGCCTCGAAAAACGTTGCGCAGAGGAGCTCCCCGATTTGCGCGCGGACGGAGAGCTCCTCATTCAGCTCCCTGGCCAGAGAATGCTCGGGGCTTTCACCGGGCTCGATCTTGCCGCCGGGAAACTCCCACTTGCCCCCCATGTGCTTTCCCGGCTTCCTGCGCGCAATGAGCACCTTCCCGTTTTCCTCGATGATGCCCGCCGTCACCCTCACCGCGACCTCCCGACCCCGGCTCGCGCGCACCACTGCGACACGGGACAGGCGCTGCACCAGGGGGAAAGCGGGGTACAGACCGTCTGGCCGTACCTCACCAGCAGCTCGTTGATCGAGATCCAATAGCGGCGGGGAAGGATTTTCATAAGGGCCTGCTCGGTTTGCGCCGGCTGGCGGGTGGAAACCCAGCCCATCCTGTTGGAGATGCGGTGCACGTGCGTGTCCACGCAGATCCCGGGCAGCCCGAAGCCGAGGTTGAGCACGAGGTTGGCCGTCTTTCTCCCCACTCCCGGCAGCGCCAGCAGCTCGCCCATGTCTGCGGGCACTCTGCCCGCATGCGTGTCCAGCAGGATCCGCGCGGCCGCGCGCAGATGCTTCGCCTTGGTGTGATAGAAGCCCGCGGGATAGATGAGGCGTTCGATGCGGACCGCCGAAAGGGCGGCCAGCGCCGCGGGCGTCGGGGCCGCGGAGAGCAGGGCGTCGGACGCCTTTCGAGTCACGTCGTCCTTGGTCCGCAGTGAGATCATGGTCGCAACGAGCACACGGAAAGGGTCGCTGTTCTCGCGCGCAACCTCGGAGACGGACGGCAGGGGCCGGACGGAACCCGCCGCCAGGCGCGCGCTCATTGCATCATGGATTCGGGCCCAGGGAATGCGGCGGCCGTGGGCTGCCCTGCTACCCGGGGAGGTCACTTTGCATTGACTTTGAGCCGGGAGAAAACCAGCTCTTCGATGTCCCCCTTGCTCTTGTCCAGGGAAAAGGAGATCTCGTCGATGAGGAGCTTGAGCGCGCTGTCGTACAGCTTGCGCTCGAGAATGGGAAGCTCCTTGATCCTGCTCCTGTGATAGAGCGCGCGCACGACGTTTGCGATGTCAAGAATGCTGCCCTTCTTGAGAAGATCGAGATTCATCTGGTAGCGGAGCTTCCAGTCCGCCGGAATGGGCTCGAACTCCTCCGCAATGAGACGGAGCGCCTTCTGCGATTCCTTCTTGCCCACAATGGCGCGGATTCCCAGCTCGTCCGCCTTGTCCACCGGAACCATGATCGTCATGTCGGAGACTTCCAGGTAAACGATATAATAGAGCAGTTTCTTGTCCCGGAATGGCCTCTCCTCGATGGCGCGGATATGCCCGACGCCCTGAAGAGGGTAGACGATCTCCTGGCTCACTTTGTATTTGGTCGGTGGATGTCTCGCTGTCTTGCGGGGGGACTTCATGCAAATCATTGTACCGCAGTTTGGCCCGAGGGTCAAATATCTCAGGGCCGGGGAACCCGCAAAGCTGCGGATGAAGCCCGCACGGTCGCGGATGAACTGGCCGCAAAGGCCCGACGCGGGGTATAGTCCTCGGAATGTGGAAGCTGAACGCGAAGAAGGTGCTGGCGCTGGTCGCCTTTCCCCTTGTCATTGCAGCGATAGTTGCTGCCGTGATCATCTGGCGCGACTCCCTCTGGCGGCTCTTCACGTCGCCCCAGCAGCTGCGGGAGTGGGTGGCGGCATGGGGCATATGGGCGCCGGCGATCTTCATCGCGCTCCAGGCCCTGCAGGTCATCGTATTCGTGATCCCCGGCGAGGTGCCGCAGATCGCGGGGGGCTATCTCTTCGGCGCGTGGCAGGGCTCGCTGCTTTCCGTGGTTGGGATCCTGATCGGCTCGGCGGCAAGCTTCTTCCTTTCCCGGGCGCTGGGCAGGCCCTTTGTGGCCGCGTTGTTCCCGGCTGCGCAAATCGAGAAGATCGAGAGGGTCCTGACCTCGCGGAGCGCGCGGATCGTCTTCTTCCTGCTTTTCCTCATCCCGGGCATTCCCAAGGATGTGCTGTGCTACGTGGCAGGGCTGACGCCGATGGGATTCCCCTTCTTCGCGACGGCCTCGACGCTGGGAAGGCTTCCGGGGATCGTGGGAAGCGCGGTCATCGGCAGCGCCGCGGCGTCGAGCAGGTGGGTGCTGGCCGGGGTCATCGGGGCCGTGGCCGCGGCACTCTTCGGCGCCGGAGTGATTCTCCGCCCCAGGATACAGAATTGGATCGAGCGGATAGCGGGAAAAGGCGACCCTCCTACGGGGTCTTGACGGCAGCCGCGAACCGCTCGCCGAACTCCTCTCCCTGTTTCAGCAGCTCCGCCGTGGGCGTCCCGCGGAACTCCAGCATTTCGGTGACCTCCCATTTCAGCGGCTCGGCCATCTTCCGGAACGCGGCCATTCCGCCCTTGCTCCAGCCATAGCTGCCGAAGATGGCGGCCTTCTTGTTGATGACCCGCTTGAGACCGGCCATGTCGATCACCTGCGCCACCGGCGGGAAGAGGGTCCCTTCGTAGGTGGGCGCCCCGATCATGATCCCGCGCTGCGTCCACAGTGACGGAAGAATGAAGCTCACGTGCGTGCGCGCCGCGTCGAAGATCTCCACGGGAATCCCGGCCCGGGAAATCCCCTGCGCCACGGCGTTCATCATCTTCTCCGTGTTTCCATACATCGAGCCGTACACGAGCGTGACGCCCGTTTCCCCGCCGCCCTTGCTCAGCTCGGCCCACCTCCGGTACAATTCCACGATCCGGGCCGGGTCCCTGCGCCAGACAAGGCCATGGGACGGCGCGATGACCGAGAGGGGAGCGCCGGAAAGCTTCTCGATGGCCTTCAGAGTCGGGGCGCTGAACTTCGCCACGATGTTCACGAAATAGCGCAGTGCCTCCCGCTCGTAGAAGACGAGGTCGGAGCACTGATCGTCGAAGATCGTGCCGGGGAGCGCCCCGTACCCGCCGAAGGCGTCGCAGGAAAACAGGATCTGGTCCGCGGCGTCATAGGTCACCATGGTCTCCGGCCAGTGCACGAACGGAGCGTGCACGAACTTCAACGTCCGCTTTCCCAGTGACAGCTCTTCGCCGTCCGCCACGACATGGACGTTCTCCGTGATCCCGTAGAATGCGGCGAGCATCTCCCGCGCCTTCTCCGTTGCGAGGATCGTCAACCGGGGGGAGATGCGCGTAAAGGCCCGGATGGCGCCCGTATGGTCCGGCTCCATGTGGTTGACCACGATGTAGTCGATTTCAGAGAGGGGCACGATGGCCTCGATCTTCTCGATGTACTCGTCCGTCTTGAAGCCCTTTGCCAGGTCGATGATGACGTTCTTCTGGTCTCGAATCAGGTAGGAGTTGTACGTCACCCCCGCTTCCGCGACCGGCCAGATCCCCTCGAACAGATCGGTGGTCCTGTCGTTGAGCCCGATCCAGTACACATCCGGACGTATCTGTACAGACGGCATTCCCCGCTCCCTTCCTCTGCGTGTTCTGACGTATGGAGTACCACCCAAATCGCCTGCGGCGGACATCGTCCGCCGGCGGCGATCAGTTCAGCGTCATTGCGATCCCCGGAGGGGTCGTCCTGCCTTTGAACTTGATGAACTTGAACGGGTGCACATCCAGCGGATTGGAGAACCACCCGTCGATGCTTTTCGTGTTGATCAGGTTGATGGCGGGCCGATGGTCGAGGGGAAGGATGGCCGCCTTGGTGAGAAGGATCTGCTCGGCGTCCGCGAGCCTGCGGTAGCGCTTCTTGCTGTCGACGAGGGAAAGCGAATCGTTCACCGCCGCGTCATAGTCCTTGTCGGTGAAGCGCGCATCGTTGAGATTGCTGCCGGAAGTCCACAGCTGGAGGAAGGTCAGCGGATCGGCGTAGTCCCCGATCCAGGTGGAAATCCCCAGCGCATAGTCGCGTTTCTTGGTCTCTCCGTAGTAGGAGTCGGAGTCCACCTCTTTGAACGTCACGTCGAGACCGATGAGGGTCTTCCAGGCGTCCGCCATGGTCTCCACGTACTTCTTCGCGTCCGAATCCTTTCCCAGCTTCACCACCAGCGCGGGGAGCCCACTTCCATTCGGGAAAGCCCGCATCCGCGAGGAGTTTCTTCCCCTCGTCCACCTGCTGAGCGGCTATCCCCTGGACCTGCGGGTAGCCGGGTATCGCGGGTATCACGAGCTCGGAGGGAAAGAAGAACGCATCCTTGGTGCGCAGCTTGTCCCAGGGCACCAGAAGGGCAAGGGCACGACGGACCCTCCAGTCGCTCCACGGGGCCTGGTCGCAGGCGAAGAAAAAGTAGGTGGTGCCGAACATGGGGAACACTTCGAGCCTGTCGGAGGCAATCAGCTTGTCCGAGCTGATGAGAGACTGGGTGACCCACTGAATCTTCCCGGTGATATACGCGTCCGTGGCGTCGCGGGCGTCATCCATGAAACGCACGCGGAGCTTGTCCAGCGCCACGTTGTCCGCGTCCCAGTAGGAGGGATTCTTGTCCAGGAGGATCTCCGTGTCGCTGCGGCTTCTGATCACGAACGGCCCGTTGCCGATCACCGTGCCGGCGTTCTCCCAGCCGCTGGTCCGTCGGAGCGAAGGATGGAGCGGGAGAAAGGCGATGTGCGTGAGCAGCTTCAGGAAGTGGGGGGCGGGATTCTCCAGCTCGACCTGCAGCAGGTCGGCGGAGAGCGCCTTCACCCCGACGCTGGCGCGATTCTTCACCGCGCCCGTGCGAAACGCGCGCGCGCCCTTGATCACGTCGAAGAGGAACGAGTATTCGGCGTTGTTGGCCGGGTCCATCATGCGCAGCCAGGAGTCCACGAAATCCTGGGCGCGCACCTTGTCGCCGTTCGAGTACGCGGCGTCGGGGCGAAGCGTGAATTTCCACATGGTGCCGTTGTCGCTGGACTGCCATTCCGATGCCACCCCCGGCTCGGGCTCGAGGGTAAGGGGATCCGAGATGACGAGGCCTTCATATATCGCCGTATAGAACTGGGACTCGAACGAAGTAAAGGTGTGCAGCGGGTCAAGGCTCAGCTTCTGGGGGATGTCGGCAATCACGAACTCCCGGATCTTCGGATTGCCGGGCGCATCCGCCGCCGGGAGAACGGCCACGCACGCAACGAGGAGGAAAAGTGCGCCCAGGACGGCTCTTTTCAGCATGCAAAGAAGATAGTGCTTCGCGTCAGAAAATTCTATAGGGCACGAGCTCGCGCACCAGGAGCTTCACCTTTGCGCTGGTGGAAAACGCGCCGGAACCCAGAAGGGTGATCGGATCGTCCCACAGGACCACCTCTCCGTCGATCTCCCGGGGCTTGTTTATGTAGCGGCTGTTGAGGCTGCGGCGGATGGCGTCTTTGACGGCGTCCTTCAGCGATGCCATCCTGGCCGACGCTCCCTCGGTCACCATGGCCTGGCCGCGGCCCGTGGAGAGGGCGGCCGTGTTGCTCTCCCATGCAAGGCGTCTCCGTGATTCGTCGTCATTCAACGCGTAGGACATCCGGGCCCACAGCTTCGCTTCCACGATCTCCGTCTCCCGGACCTCCAGGCGCGCGCTGCCCCAGGGGATCTCCGCGACGGGCGTAAGAACGAAGCTTTCCTTGACCTGCCGCGACTGGTCCCCCGGAATGTAGGTGAAGATCCACCCGTAGATCATGGCGGAAAAAAGCACTCTGCCCTGTTCGAGCAGCTCCCGCTCCGCGGTCTTCAATGGCTTTTGCGGCTGGTCCGGCTCCAGGCGCGCGAGCGGCTGGAGCTCGATCCACGGGCGGATGAAGAGCCGGTCCACCGATTGGGCCCCGGCGCTCGTGCCGACGAGG
Organism: uncultured Spirochaetota bacterium; assembly: GCA_963734545.1. Lineage (GTDB taxonomy): Bacteria > Spirochaetota > Spirochaetia > SZUA-6 > Fen-1364 > Fen-1364. The sequence continues at coordinate 763,383 of CAVTHO010000008.1, forward strand.
AGGAGGAAAAGGAGTGATCCGAGAAGTATGCGCATCCCGCTCCTCTGAGTATCGGGTGCTATCTCCTGTGAAAGAAGAGGGCGATGGGATTCATGCCGTATCGCACGACCAGAAACAGGTAGCCGAAGGCCAGCCCGGCAAGATGCGTCAGGTGAGCGACGCCGGACTGGAAGTTCGTGAACTGGAGGAAAATCTCGATTCCCGCGTACGCCAGCACCGCAACGGGCGCGCGTATGGGCAGGATGCCGAAGATGAAGATCCGCGCGTCGGGGAAGAATGCGGCGAAGGCGAGAAGGAGAGCAAAGATCGCGCCGGAGGCGCCCACGATGGGAATCAATGCCCTGACCCGTGGCGGTGTTGATGAAGACAGTCGCGATCCCGGCGCCGATGCCGCACACGAAGTAGTAGAGGAGGAAATCCGTGCTCCCCATCCGCTGCTCGAGCTGGATGCCGAAGAGAAAAAGGGCGAGCATGTTGAAGAAGATGTGGCCCCATCCGCCGTGCACGAACATGTAGGTCACAACCTGCCACCACCAGCCTTCCTGCAGCACACCCACCGGGAAAAGCCACAGGTAGCGCAGCAATCCCCGCCGGTCCATGAATCCGATGAGGAAGACGAGCACGTTCACCACGATGAGGATGATCGTCGCGTTGAAGTAGCGGTACCGGACCGGGCGGCGCAGAATGCTTGGCATGGCATCAAGTTACGCCGCCTCAGGAGGGGCGTCAAGGCTTGCGTCCCCCTGCCCGCTCTGCTACCTTCAGCGCGATGAAGGGGAAAGCCGATTACTACTGGAGGAAATCCAAGGAGGAAGGATACCCCGCCCGGTCCGTGTTCAAGCTGCAGGAAATCCAGGAGAAGTACAAGCCGCTCGGCCCGGGGAACAGGGTCCTTGACCTCGGCGCGTCGCCCGGAAGCTGGAGCCTGTTCATTCTCGACATGCTGGCGGGCGCGGGACGCGTGATTGGCGTGGACCTCAATCCGCCGGACGACAAGCTTCTCTCGCGAAAGGGCTACCGGTTCATGCAGGGAGATTTCACCACGGCGGAACTCGCCCAGCGGATCGCAGGGGAAGGGCCGTTCGACGTGGTCGTGTCCGATGCTGCCCCTTCCACCACCGGCAACAGGACGCTGGACACGGCCCGCTCCGCGGAGATCGCCCGCAACGTCCTGGACATCTGCGAGAAATGCCTGGTCCCGGGAGGGAACTGCGTGCTCAAGATTTTCCAGGGCGGGGAAGAGAAGGAGATTCTTGATCGTATGCGCGGGCGCTTCACCGCGGCGCGCGCCTTCAAGCCCAAGGCAAGCAGGTCGGAATCGATGGAAACCTATTTCCTCGGGCTCGGCTTCACAGGACAATCCGGGTCCGGCTGAACTTCGCGAGCTTCTTCTCGTCCACCTCGAAGCCTATGCCGCTGCCTCGCACGATCTCCGCCTTTCCGCCGGGGCCGAACCCGAAGCTCCGTGTCGTGACGTTCCCTGCCAGGAGCACATCGTCGTACCCCCCCTCCAGGTAGACGGCGCGGGGAAGAAGGGATGCTGTCATCCGTCCGAGGGCGGACAGGATACCCGTCTCCCCCACCATGCAGCCAAGCTGATAGGCGAGGCCGCTCGACTCCGCTTCCCGCGCAAGGGACAGGACCCGGTGCAGGCCCCCATTCTTCGAGAGCCGCAGATTGAGCATCCGGCAGAGCCCGGAGGCGGCGATGGCGCGCACGTCGGCCGCATCCAGGATTCCCTCGTCCGCCATGAGCACGAACCCGCGCCGGGTCATGCGCGCCGATGCCGCGGCGTTCTCCCCCGACGAGGCGGGAAACGGCTGCTCGATGATGCGCACGCCGTGACGGCCGCAGATCTCCATCTGCGCGTCGACATCATCCGCTGCCCAGGCGCCATTGGCGTCCACACGCAGGTCGCACGCATTACCCAGCGTTTCCCTGCAGAGCGCGAGGATCGCCTCCGTGTACGTCCTGTCCTCGCGTACCTTCACCTTGAGGTTCGGGAGGCGCATGCCGGCGCAGATGTCGAGGTAGGCGCGCGCATGCGCGAGGGGGAGAATGGGAAGGACGCCGCCGTAGATCACGGTTGTCCGGAGGGGCGTCATGCCCAGGAAAGTGTACGCATCCTCCCCGGCCTCGGAGGCGGCGAGCGCGAGCAGCGCCGTTTCCACCGCGCAGAGCAGGGGGAGCGAGCGTGAGTCGCACGCCAGGCCGTTCAGCAGGGCCAATGCATCCTGCCAGGAAATTTCTCTCTCCCGCAAAGGCGCCAGAAGAGCGGAGGTGATCCGCACTGCCTCGCGGTGGAAATCCTCCCCGCTCCCCAGCGAGCCCGAAACGTATTCCCGGACCACGCCTTCCCCGTGGCCGGTCCGTCCCCGGCCTGACAGCCTCAGAACGAGTGAATCCGAGCAGGTTCTGTCCGCGCGCGCGCCATGAGTGATGCTCAACCGGAATGGTATTTCCAGGAAATGAAGCTCCGCGGCTTCCACTCTCACGACCGGCGCTCCTTTCTTTTCGGCCATGCTAACCGCCTCGACGCCCAAAAACAAGTCGGTTCTCCCGCCAGGCCATCCGGCCGAAAAGTATGTGACTACGATACAATCAACTGAATACAATCGAAATGCCTGAGTTCTCTATCATTTCCCGCTTTCTATGTTACAATCGTGCGAGGGCCCCGCTGCCCCACACTACAAGCCTGAAGGAATTTGCGTGCCGCAGGAAGGCAATAACGTAAGCTGCCTGAATAGTCGGGCAATCATCGAATACATCCGAAGAAGAAACCCTGAGCGGCTTCCGGATCTCGTTGCCCGCCTGCCGGCGCCATGGTCAGGCATGACCGGACTGGAAGCCTATCTGTCTGACGAGAACAACTGGATCCCCAGCGGGCTCATCGTGACGCTGTTCGAAAGAGCGCGTGAGATCACCGGCAATCCCGACGTGGCGTTCGACGTGGGCTACGAGTCCATTGTGAACAGGGAGTTCGGCTACCTGCAAAGGATATTCCTGAAAATCTTCTCCTCCCACCGCCTGGTCCTGAGGCGGATAAACCAGCTCCAGACGAAGTGGAACCGCACGAAAATCGTGGAAGTCATCTATGAAGGCCCCGGCCGGGCAGTGATGCGCTGGCACTGGCGGGAGGGCGTGATCTCCTCGAAGGATATCTGCTCGTACAACAAGGGCATCCACTGCGCGGTCCCGACCCTCTGGGGCCAGCCGCCGGCCAAGGCGGAGGAAAGCGCGTGCAGGTTCGAGGGACAGGCCTACTGCGAGGTCACATTCACCTGGAGCGTATCCTGGTGGAGGTTCGGAAGCCTCCTGTCCAGGATACTGACGCGCAAGTCCACTCTCTACAACGCGCTGCAGGAGATCGACAGAGACAAGACACTGCTCAAGCAGAAGTTCGACGAGCTTGCGCAGGTCAATCTCGAGCTCAGCAAGAAAGTGACCATGCTCAAGGCCATCAACAATGCCACGCGTGCAATCGTATCCGTGCCGGATACCCAGAAGGTGCTGGCGCAGACCATGACTCCCATCGTCGAGGTCTTCGGGTTCGATCGCGCCCTGATCATGCTGGTGGACGAAAAAGGGGAAAACCTCGAGTACCGCTACGGGGTGGGCGAATCGCCGATGGCGATGGACAAGTTGAACTCCTACCGCATCCCTCTCACCCGGGAACAGAACCTCATGATCCGCGTGCTGAAAAGGAAGCGGCCCGTGCTGATCCGGGACGTGAAGTCGTCCGGCTTGAATCCCACCAACAGGATACTTGCCGATTTCCGGCCCAGCTCGTTCATCATCTGTCCCTTGATCGCGGAAAACGAGTCGATCGGCATCCTGGGGGCCGACAGGAGGGGGGACGAAAACAGGCTGACCCCGGACGACGCCGAGCTTCTCTCGATCTTCGCGAACAATATCGCCGTCGCCTTCATGCGGGCCCGGCTGGACGAGGAGGTGAAATCGAGCTACGTGAGCTCTGTGCGCGCCCTGGTAAAGGCCATCGAGGAAAAAGACACGTACACGCGCGGCCACTCGGTACGCGTGGCGTGGATGGTGGTCGAGATCGCGAAGGCTCTCGGGCTGCCTGAATCTGAAATCGAGTATCTGAGCTTCGGCAGCATCCTGCACGACGTGGGCAAGATCGGAATCCCGGAATCCATCGTGAAGAGCCCCAAGCTGCTGAGTGACGCCGAGTTCAGGATCATCAAGAAGCACCCGCTGAAAGGCGTGGAGATCCTGCAGCCGATCTCGTTCATCAAGAACCACATGTATCTCATCCGCAACCACCACGAGCGATGGGACGGCAAGGGCTACCCCGACGGTCTGGCGGGAAATGAGATCCCCCTCGGTGCGCAGATCGTGGCCATCGCGGATGCGTATGACGCCATGACCTCCTCCCGCCCCTACAGAAAGGGGATGCCCCCGCAGGAAGCAGCCCGCGAAATCCAGAACAACACAGGGACGCAATTCTCCAGCCAGGTTTCAGAGGCATTCCTGAAGGTCTTCGAAGAGGTAGTCCTTCCTCAGAATCTTAACGATCTCCCCAAAAAGCTTAATTAATAAAATATAGCTTGCATCTCCATTCCATGTGTGATCGAATTCGCCTCAAAACAGGAAGAACGCGCCGGCTTGCGCCGGGGCAATGCGCAGGCCCGCGCCGAGGAAATGCGCAGGCCCGCGCCGGGCGGATTCAGGAGGTCGGTATGAAGCTCAAGGTGTCCGTGTTCTTTCAGTCTCCCCTTAATGTGTTTCTGTTCCGGCACATGAGCCCCAGAAATGCGCAGCGATACCTTCACGCCATCGGCTTTCTCTACTACCTGGTGAACCGGCGCGAAAAGCGGGTGATCGAACGCAGCGTGCGCGAGGTTCTTTCGTGCGAGGACGAGCACCGGATGCGCAGGCTGGTGCGGGACACCTTCAAAGGCATCTTCACGCACTACTTCGAGAAGATGTTCTCGGCATACAGGGAGTACGGCAGCGTGAGGAGATACATCGAGGAGCACTTCGAGGTGCAGGGCGCCGAGCTGATCCGGGAGGCCCTGGCAAAGGGAAAAGGATGCATCCTCGTGACGGCTCACTTCGGCGCGGTAGAGTTCATCCCCTGGCTCCTGCACCTTCTGGGCTTCCGCTCGAGCATCATCATCGAGTGCGCCACCGCGCGGCTGGCCAGGAGCCTGCAGGAAAAAGTCTCCACGCATGACTCCGAGCTCATCTCTTCGAAGTATGGCGGCTCCGTCTTTCTGCGCGCCCTCGAGTCCCTCCGGTCGAACCGGGTCCTGATGACCCAGTGCGACGAAGTGGACGCCTGGCGGAAACGCCGGAGCCATACCATCCAGCTCTTCGGCCGCGACCTCTACTTCGACAACACCATCGATGTGCTCTCCCACCGCTCGGGCGCGCCGGTCGTCGCGGCGTTTCTCAAGAGGTCGGAGGGGCACCGATACACGCTTATACTTGAGGATGTGTCCGTGCAGCGGACACCGGAGAGCACCGCGCGGGACTGCATGGAGCTGTGGCAGAAGTACGTCTCCCGCTACCCCGCGCAATGGTACCAGTGGAAGAAGTGGAGCGAGATGAAGACGGCCTAGCGCGGCCGAAGGCCGCGCGGGAGGGGCCCCAGGGCGGCAGCCGTTGGAGCGCCGAAGGCGCGAAACGGCGGGAGCCCTGGGGAGCAAAGCCCGCGGAAGCGAGCCCGTCGGTAGACCTGCGGCCGCCTTACGGTGTATTTTCGCCTCACCCGGAGCCCGTAGATGAAGTTCCACACACAGTACCTCACATTCACCACCCGCAAGGAACGGGAGTACATCAACATCACCGACAAGGTCGAGGAAGCCGTCCGGGCGAGCGGCTGCCGCGAAGGAATGGCCCTCGTGTCGGCGATGCACATCACCGCCGGGGTGTACGTGAATGATGCGGAACAGGGCCTGATTCAGGATATCGACGAATGGCTGGAAACCCTCGCGCCGCGCGGGCCTGATTACCGCCACCATCGCACCGGAGAGAGCAACGGCGACAGTCATTTGAAAAACCTGCTGATCGGCCACGAGGTGATTCTTCCCGTTACCGCGGGAAGGCTCGACCTCGGCCCCTGGCAGCAGGTGTACTACGCTGAGTTCGACGGCAGACGCCCCAAGCGGGTGATCATCAAGGTCATGGGAGAGTAGGAAAAGGTGAAGGTGCTGAAGTTCGGCGGAAGCTCACTGGCGGACGGAGAACGCATCAAGAGCGTCACGGACATCGTTTTCGCTGAAGCGCAGGAGGGCCGGGTCGCCGTGGTGCTTTCCGCCATGAAAGGCGTCACCGACCTTCTCATCACGGCGGCGCGCAAGGCGGAAGAAGGATCGGACGACTTCAAGCTTGCCCTGGAGACGGTGCGCGCCCGGCACTTCGACGCGGTGCGCTTCCTGTTCGGGGCCGCGGACCAGGCGACCGCTCTCACACCCCTGGCCATCATGTGCAACGAGCTGGAGGAGATCCTGCACGGAGTCGAGCTGATCAAGGAATGCTCGGCGCGAACCATGGACCTCGTCATGAGCTTCGGGGAAAGGCTCTCCTGCTGGCTGGTCGTAGACTACATGAATACGCGCCGCATGGGCGCGGAGCTGGTGGACGCGCGGGAGATCGTCGTCACCGACGACAGGTTCGGCGCGGCCACTGTGAACTTCGACGCGAGCTACCCGCTCATCGAGAAAAGGGTGGCGGCGGCAAAGGGCATCCCGGTGATACCGGGATTCATCGGGGCCACGCCGAAAGGCGTCACCACCACGCTGGGCAGGAACGGATCCGACTATACGGCCTCGATCGTCGGGGCAGGCGCCCGGGCGGACGTCATCGAGATCTGGACGGATGTCGATGGAGTCCTCTCTGCCGATCCCCGCATCGTGCCCGAGGCATTCGTGATCCCTGAGATCAGCTACGAGGAGGCCATGGAGCTGTCCTATTTCGGGGCAAAGGTCATTCACCCGTTCACCATGGTGCCTGCCGTGGAGAAGAACATCCCCCTTCTCATCAAGAACAGTCTCAATCCCGGCGCGCCGGGAACGCGGATCGCCGCGGGGAGCGTCGTACGGCGGGAGGGGGACAGGCCCATCACCGGCATCGCCTCCATCGAAGGGATCTCGCTGGTCAATATCGAGGGCGGCGGCATGATGGGCATCCCCGGATTCGCGGCCCGGGTGTTTTCCGTCCTGGCCCGGGAAGGGATCAATATCATCATGATCTCCCAGGCGTCGTCCGAGCATACCATCTGCCTGGTGTTCCGCACGGAGGAAGGGGAGCGCGCGCTCGTCTCTCTCACCCATGAGCTCGCGCGCGAGCTGGAGAGCCGGCGCATCGAACGCTTCGAGCTTCTCCGCGATCTCCTGGTGGTGTCGGTGATCGGGGAAAACATGCACGGCACGCCGGGCATGGCCGGACGTCTCTTCAGCGCCCTGGGCCAGGCGGGGATCAATGTCCTGGTGATTGCGCAGGGATCCTCGGAGCGAAACATCTCCTGCGTGATCGAAGAGAAGAACCACGCGCTTGCGCTGCGCACGATCCACTCGGCCTTCCTGGACGGCCGGGCCCCGCGCGGCCGACGGTCCTCATGATCACGCCCCCCGGCGCGAATGCGCGCCCTTCCCCCGCGCGCATCTCCGTGTTCGCCCCGGCGACCGTGGCGAACGTTGCCTCGGGTTTCGACGTGCTGGGATTCGCGCTGGAGAACCCGGGGGACGCGGTCACCGTCGCGCGTGTTCCAGGCCGCGCGGTATCCGTCGTTTCCATCAAGGGAGACGGCGGCAAGCTCCCCCGGGATCCGCTGAAGAACACCGCGGCCGTGGCCGTGGGCGGCTTCCTGGCAGAGATCGGGTTCCCGTTCGGTGTGGAGATCTCCCTGGAAAAGAGGATGCCGCTGAGCTCGGGGCTCGGCAGCTCCGCGGCGAGCGCGGTGGCGGCGGTGTACGCGGCGAATCTCCTCGCCGGAAGCCCGCTCTCCCGGCGCGCGCTCCTGCCCTTTACCATGGAGGCCGAAAGGGCCGCCTGCGGATCGGCACACGCGGACAACGTGGCGCCGTCGCTGCTGGGCGGCTTCGTGCTCATCAGGAGCTATGAGCCCCTGGACGTCGTGCAGCTGCCCGTGCCGCTGGGACTGTCGTGCGCGGTGGCTCACCCGCACGCGGAGCTCCGCACCGAGGACGCGCGGCGGATTCTCAAGAAGGAGATCCGGCTCTCCGACGCCATCCGGCAGTGGGGGAACCTCGCGGCCCTGGTCGCGGCGCTCTACAGCGGCGACCTCGCGCTCCTCGGCCGCTCGCTTCAGGACGTGGTGGCCGAGCCCGCGCGCTCCATGCTCATCCCCGGGTTCGCCTCCGTGAAAGCGGCGGCGCTGTCAGCCGGGGCCCTGGGCTGCTCCATATCAGGATCCGGCCCCTCGGTCTTCGCCCTGTGCGCGACGACCGAGGAATCCTCGCGGGCCGGGGACGCCATGGTCGGCGCATTCAAGAAGGCCGGCCTGGCCTGCGACCTGTACGTCTCGGCGGTGAACACGAAGGGACCCGTTGTGATCGACCCGCAGGATCACGGGGAGGAATCGGCATCGTGAGGTTTTCCACCCGGGCGCACCCGGAGAAGAGCGTGAGCTTCCGCGAGGCTCTGTTCGCCGGCCTCGCTCCGGACGGCGGTTTGTATCACCCGACGGAGCCCCCGGACCTCGCTTCCCTCTTCGCGCGCTTCGATGACTCCATACCCTTTCCGGATGTCGCCGCGGCAGTGTGCGCCGCCCTCGTGTCCCCGGAGCTCGACGGAGCGCGCGCGCGAAGGATCGCCGAGCGCGCATTCACGTTCGCTCCGGTTCTGCGGCGCCTCGACCCTCGCCTCCTCCTGCTGGAGCTGTTCCACGGGCCCACCTGCGCCTTCAAGGACTTCGGCGCCCAGTTCCTGGCCGCAGTCATGGAAGACTTCCTCGGCGAAGACAACCGGCGCATCCAGATCCTCGTTGCCACCTCCGGCGACACGGGAAGCGCGGTCGCGCACGCCTTTCACGGCCGGGCCAACATCGACGTGGTGATCCTCTACCCGTCCGGCAGGGTAAGCGAGCTGCAGGAAAAGCAGCTGACGACCCTGGGCGGGAACGTGCACGCCCTGGAAGTAAAAGGAAGCTTCGATGACTGCCAGCGCCTGGTCAAGGAAGCCTTCAAGGACAGGACACTCGGGGCGAAGCTCCACCTCACCTCGGCCAACTCCATCAATATCGGACGGCTCCTTCCCCAGTGCATCTATTACGTGTTCGCCGCCACCCGCCGGGCCGCAGATCGGCAGGGAGTCACCGACGATATGCGTCCCCAGCGGGAACTTCGGCAACCTGACCGCGGGCATCTACGCGTGGCGGTGGGGCCTGCCCGTGCGGGGATTCATCGCGGCCACCAATGTGAACGACGTGGTCCCCCTCTATCTGGCAAGCGGGAGATTCACCCCCCGTCCGTCCGCGCAGACCCTGTCCAACGCGATGGACGTGGGAAACCCGAGCAACTTCGAGCGGCTGGAGGCGCTTTTCCGGGGTGACTGGAAAGAAATGGCTTCGATGATCGAGGGGCGCGCGGTAAGCGACGCGCGGACAACGGAAACCATGCGCAGGATCTACACGGAGCACGGCGTTCTCGTCGATCCCCATACGGCAGTGGGATGCGCCGCTGCATGGGACCATGGAACAGACGGCCATGGCGAGCAGGTGATAGTATTGTCCACTGCTCACCCGGGCAAGTTCAGCGATATCGTTCTGCACGCCACGGGGGCGACACCCTCTCTGCCCGAAAGGCTTGCCCGCTGCCTTTCGCTTCCCAAGCAGTCGCATCTTCTGGGAACAACTCTCCCGGAGCTCTCGGAGTTCCTTCTGGATTCCTTCGGGTAGGAGTCCGTAAGGCGATGGCAAGCAAAAAACAGCGAAGTCCGCGCGTGGGCTCCCGTCGTTTGCTCCGCAAACGCCTGCCGCCCTACGGATAGCCGCGCTTCGCGCGGCGCGGGTTGGCTCAGCGTCTGGCCCTGGCCCTCTGTCGGCGCAGCTTCTCCACGATGAAGGGATTGCCTCTGTCGCGCTGCCACGCCTTGTAGATGCGGCACGCCTCGTAATAGCCCTCCTCGCCCGCATAGGAGGAGGAAGCGTCAGCCCGGTAGAGCTCGAGGAGCAGCGGAAAAATCGGCGAGGCAAGGATCTTGTCGGTCCGGAACGAGGGAAGCGTTTTCAGCGCCGGGGGCATCATGTGATAGCGCACGAGGAATTCGACAGACTCGATGAGCGGATCGGGAAAGCCCAGCCGCCGCAGGAAGCGCACGGCGATCCGTGCCCCGATTTCTGCATGTCCGTCAAAGCGCTTTTCCCCTCCGCCCTCTGCATCCGGTTTCCCGCAGTCATGCAGGAGAAGGGCGAGCGACAAGGTCAGGTCGGGGTGCTTCCTGTACTCAAGGGTGGCGAGGGTATGCTCCCAGACGTTTCCCTCGGGATGAAAGTCCTTCCCATGACGCACGGTGGACATGGCGGCGAGCTCCGGCCACGCTTCCGCCACGAACCCGGCCGAGTCCAGGAGCGCGAGACCCTTTTCCGAGTGCCGCGAGCCGAGGAGCCCCATGAGGAGGTCCCTCTGGTAAGCGGGAGGCGGCAGCTCATCGCCCTTGTCCCATCCCAGGGACGGCCCGTCCGCAGAATAATGGTAGCGGGAGACCAGCCGCGCAGCCTCGCAGAGCGGCAGCCATCGGGGAGAGGAGTCCGAATGCCCGGAGAGGGTGGGCGCGCGCAGATCGGGATAGACATCGAGCTTGTCGATAAAGGCGTTGCGTCCCGGATCGTACAGCAGCCGCAGAACGGTGAATGGCGCTGTGGGCGGTTCGGACAGGGAGTCCACGCATCGAAACACGAGACGGTCGCCCCCGTTCTGGACAGCGGCATCTTCCAGGGGAAGGCCGGGGAACTGCAGGTCATCGAACGCCTTGGCAAGGGAAACGATGGAGGAGTCCGTGGCGAGGTACAGGGGGCCGGATTCGCGCACCCGGAAGTACCTGTCCAGCGAGGAATAGCCGCAAAGGAGGTAGGGGATGTTCTCTTCCTTCAGCCGTTCAAGCGCATTCGTCATTTCAATCCCCTCTCACCGGGAGCCGGAAAACTTATGGTACTCACAACCGGGGATTTCGTCCACTCGACAACTCCCGGTTTTTGAACTACAATGAAGTGTAGATCAGGCAAGGAGACAGAGAATGACAGCGATTGTTTGTGATATCTGCAAGAAGGCCGTGCCCGCTGCCCGCAGGGATCAGAACTACTTCACGATCCTCGACAAGGACATCTGCGAGTCCTGCCATGACGAGCTCAGGGACGCCACCAAGGCGCAGATGCGCGCCCGGCCCCCGTATCATTTCAAGGACTACCAGGACAATCTGGCGCGCAACCTCGGCAGCATGGTCGGCCGCCGGTAGGCCGGGGGGCTCACGCCGGCCGCCGTATTCGGCGGCATTCACGCCGGCCACGATACTCCGTGGCATTTGCGCCGGCCGCCGTATTCGGCGGCATTCATGCCGGCCACGGCGTCCCATGGAATTCAATCCGACCGCGGCTTTATTTCCTTGAATCCGGTGTAGGCGGCCAGCGCGTCAGGTATGCGCACGCCGCCGTCCTCTCTCTGGAAGTTCTCCAGCAGGGCAATGAGCGTCCTCGAAACAGCCAGTGCAGTGCCATTGAGGGTGTGCACGAACGGATTCCTGCCTCCCCCCTCCTTGTACCGAATGCCCAGGCGCCGTGCCTGGTAGTCCGTGCAGTTCGAAGCGCTCGTGATCTCACCCCACTCGCCCTTCTCTCCCCTGCCCGGCATCCACGCCTCTATGTCGTACTTCCTGTACGCCGCGCCCCCGAGATCACCCGTGCAGGTGTCCACGATCCGGTAGGGAATCTCCAGGCCCTGGAAGATCTTCTCCTCTATTCCGATGAGACGGTCCAGCATGGCTTCGGATCCGTCGGGGTGACAATAGACAAACATCTCGACCTTCGTGAACTGGTGCACACGGTAGAGGCCCTTGGAGAACTGGCCGGCAGCCCCTGCCTCGCGGCGGAAACAGTGTGAGACGCCCGCATAGCTGAGGGGAAGCTGCTCGGCGGGCAGCACCTTGCCCGCGTGGTAGCCGCCCAGGGTGATCTCAGCGGTGGCGATCATGCACAGGTCCGTTCCCTCCACTGCGTAGATGTTGCTCTCAGGCCCCCGAGGATTGAACCCGTGCCCTGCCACGATCTCCTCGCGGGCCAGATCCGGCGTGATCATCGGTGTGAAACCTTCCCGCATCAGCGCATCCAGCGCATAGCGCACGAGGGCCAACTCCAGGATCACCGCGTCATTCTTCAGATAGTAGAACTTCTGCCCCGCCACGCGCGCACCGGTCTCGAAGTCGATGAGATCCAGGGACTGGCCGAGCTGCACGTGGTCACGGGCCGCGAACGAAAAGGAAGGCACGCTGCCCGATGTGCGAAGCTGCCGGTTGCCCGTCTCTCCGTCGGCAATGGGCGCATCCGGGTGGGCCATGTTGGGGATCTTGAGCGCCTCTTCGATGAGCTTCTTCTCCGTTTCCTCGTGGCGCCCCTCGATCTCCGCGATGCTCTCCTTGAGCCGCTTCCCCTCCTCGATGAGGGGCGTGCGCTCCGCCGGAGAGAGCTTTCCCTTCATGCGCTCCGCATTGGCGTTGCGGGAGGCGCGGAGTGTTTCCAGCTCCTTCAGAAGCTGGTTTCTCTTGTCGTAAAGCTCCACCACCAGGTCCGGGTCGGCGGACACGTGGCGATTCCGCACATTCTCCTTCACCGCATCCACATTGTCGCGTATGAACTTCAGATCGAGCATGCGCTACACCTCCATCTCGGCAGCTTTTCTCGCGGCAGCCTCAACGGCTTCCATCACCGCGGCGGTGAACCCGCCGCGCTCCAGCGCCCTGACCCCCTGTATGGTCGTGCCGGCGGGCGATATGACCCGGCTTCCAAGCTCGAGGGGATGCGCGCCGTCCTTCAGCAGGCTTGCCGCGCCTTCCAGGGCCGCCACGGCGACGGACACCGCGGTCTTGTAGTCGAAGCCGGAGGCAACCCCGCCAAGGGCCATGGCATGGACGAAGGCGAACACGTAGGCGAGCCCCGATCCGGATACCCCGGTCATCGCGGACATGAGCTTCTCCTGGATTTCCAGGGATGCGCCGAGGGCCGCCGCAATGGCCAGGCAGTCATCGCGCATCTCGGGGGCGGCGGCGGGGTGGAAGGACACTCCGACCAGCGACGCGCCCTTGACCGCCGCCAGGCTCGGCATGAACCGCGCCACCTGGTCCGTCCCAAGAGCGTCCGCGACCGCCTGGATCTTCCTGCCGGCGAGGATGGAGATCACTCTTCTGCCGCGCGATGATTCTCTCACCTCCGCAGCCAGCGCGGCAAAGTCCTGCGGCTTCACGCAGAGAATGGTGATGTCGCTGCCCTTCAGCACCTCGGCCGCGCTGCGCGCAACCGAGAGCTTCTGCATGCGCGCCGCGGCCTCGATCCGCTCCCTGCTCACGTCCTGAACAAGGAGCTCGACCTGGGGCAGTTTCCGTGCCAGGCCCAGAGCGAATGCTTCTCCCATGGTCCCAAAGCCGACGATCCCGATCCTTTTCATGGACGGCAGTGTAGCAGTCACGCCGCCAGGCTGTAAAGAAAGGCGGAGCGCGCCGATGCTGTAGCGGGAGAGAGAGAAATGAAGATCGGTGTGCTGTCAGACAGTCACGACAACCTGCCCAATATCCGCAAGGCAGTGGAACTCTTTTCGAAAAACGGCGTGGAGGCGCTGATCCACGGCGGGGATTTCTGTTCACCGTTCACCCTCGCCGAGTTCAAGCCGCTATTCGACAAGGGCATCAGGATGCACGCCGTATTCGGGAACAATGACGGCGACAGGGTGCTTCTCGTGCGCAGGGCGGGGGACTTCTGCACGTTCAGCGACGGCACCTGCATCGTGACGCTGGACGGCAGGAAGATCCTGGTTATGCACTATCCCGAGCTCGGAGAGGATCTCTTCCGGCTGGGAGCTTATGACCTGGTGATTTACGGTCACAATCACCAGGCGAGGGTGGAGGGCGAAGAAAAGAAACTGCTCAATCCGGGAACCTGCTCGGGCTATCTGGCGAAATCCGCCACCGTCGCGCTCGTGGATACCCGGACCATGGACGTGGAGATCCTGGGGCTATGAAAAAAGCGCTTGACGAACAGGGTACCCGGCCTTATAAAGAAGGAAAAGGGTTCAAGTTGGATTTCCCGGGTGTCGATAAGGGTATGTGAAAGGAAGGTCCTATGACCGTTGAGAGAATAGGCCCGCTCGATCCAGCATCGAACGTCAACAAGACCGAGAAGCCCGCGAAGCTGAAAGCCAAGAGCGATGTCGATTCAATCAACGTCTCCGAGGAGGCACGCTCCAAGGCGGAGGTATTCAAGGCCCTCGAGGCGGCAAAGACCGCCCCTGACGTCCGCATGGACAGGGTGGAAGAGGTCAAGCGGAAGCTCCAGGACCCTTCCTATCCGTCGCAGGAAGTCATCGAGAAGGCGGCCGACGAGATACTCAAGTCCTTCGGCATATAGACCTGCGCTTCACGGTCGCTCCCTTCCACCGCGGGTGGAGTTGTGGAGCTGGCGACATTTCATTTTGGGGTCAGGCGGAGGTATCCTTCGGGATTCTCCGCTTTTTTTTACAGTCGCACGGGGGAGAGTGAGTTATGCCAGATCTCCTTTTCCACATTCCAACCCGGGTTGTCTTCGGCCTGGATACCATCAACAGGATCGGGCAACTGGTCACGGACTACGGGGAGAGAGCCTTTCTCGTTACCGAGGCGATCCTCTACGAAGGAAAGGTGATCAACAGGGTCCAGGAGATCCTCGACAAAAAGGGCGTTCCCTACATCGTGTTCGACGAGGTCGTGCCCAATGCGACCAGCAGGACCGTCGATGACGGGGTGACGCTGGCCCGGGGCTCCCACGCGGACGTGGTGATCGGCCTGGGCGGCGAGCGCACCCTGTCGATCGCCAAGTCAATCGCCATGACGGCCCCCTCCGAGAGCGACATGGACGATTTCCTTTCCGGCGTCCAGCCCCAGGGCCAGCCGCTCGCCTACATCGAAGTGCCCACCACGTGCCGGAACCCGTTCATGTTCGGCGACGAGTACCTTGTCGTGGACGGGCGGGATCGGACCGGCAAGATCGGCCGCGCGCAGAAGGGGATCACCAAAGCGGCGCTCATCGATCCCAAGCTGAGCCTGACCCTGCCGGCCAAATACACGGCAACCACGATCATGGACACCCTGCTCGACTGCATCGAAGGGTTCCTTTCCGCAAAGGCCAATTTCCTTTCGGACACGTTTCTCCAGCGGGCCATCGAAACACTGGGAGGGGTGATCAAGGAAGGAATCCAGAACGTGGACGACATCCGGATGCGGATGAACGCCAGCACGGCGGGACTGCTCATGGGTCTCGGTCTCTCCACGAGCAGGCTCGGTATCGGCTCTGCTCTCGCATTCGCCATCAACGCGCGTTTCATGTCGCCCAAATCCTGGGTGTCCACCATCTTCCTCCCCTACGTCATGGAGTTCGCACTGAACGTCCGCGGGGACCGGATTGCCCAGGTGGCGCGGCTCCTGGGAGAGGATATGAGCGACGCGTCCTCCGTGGAAGCGCCGGTGCGCGCCATCGACGCGGTGCGCAGGGTCATTTCCTCCCTGGGCCTGCCCACGCGGCTGCGCGAGTTCGACCTTTCCCTTGATGAGATGATCGAGGTGGCGGGGGCCGCGCGCAGCTTCGACATGATGAACTACCTGCCCCGCGTGGTTTCCACGGAAGACATCTACGAGCTGATCAAGTCCGCGTTCTGATCCCGATGTTTTCCCTTTCAAAGCTCCGCGAGCTTTCTCCTCGGACCCGGCTTCGAAAGATCCTCCGTCTACTCGAGGCAATCGAGGCGGACCGCGCCGCGGCCGCACCGGACGCGGCATACATAGACGGACTGCTTTCGCTTCTGTGCGCGCAGGCCCCTGCCGAGGTTGCCGGGCTTGCCGGCGCGCTCCGGTCCCCGGCGGCACATGCCGACGACCCGGAAGCTCTTCTGCGCGGCCTCAACGCCCTTCGTCATGCGCTGCTGCGCGCCCTGCACGCGGAGCCGGCAGAATGGGACCTGGTGAGCCGGGAAACCGGGCTTCTGGACAGGACCGGAGTGCATGTCCTGCCCTTTTCCGTCTACCTGGAAGAGGTACGGTCTCCCTTCAACGTCGGTTCGATTTTCCGCACCGCGGAGGCGTTCGGCGCGGAGCGTATCCTTCTCTCCCCGCGCACGCCGCCGCCGACCCACCCGAGGGCGGAGAAGACAGCGCGGGGCGCGGTGGGCGCACTGCCCTGGCAAGTGGTCGAGCTGGAATCCCTGCGCGGGTTGAAAAACGTCTTTGCCCTCGAGCTGGGAGGGACCCCGTTGGAGCGGTTCCGCTTCCCGTCCAGCGGGATTGTGCTGGTGGGATCCGAAGAGCTGGGTCTGAGCCCCGAAGCGCTCGCGATTGCCGATGCAGGCGCGGGCAGGGTGACCATCCCGCTTGCCGGAGCCAAACGGTCCCTGAACGTTTCCGTGGCCTTCGGGATCCTCATGCAGGCATGGCGCGACAGTGCGGTCGCTCAACTCCGCGGTGTACCGCGGAAGGGCGACATTTAGGCGGTCGCTCAACTCCGCGGTGTACCGCGGAAGGGCGACATTTCTGCGTCACGCGGGGCTCGTTGATTCGCTGTCCTCTCGGAAGCGTACGCCGCGCCAGGGCTGAAAAGAGAAAAACCATCTTTCCTTGTATTGCCAGACCCTCACGCGGCGTCCCTCGGTCATGCGTGCCAGGATGGGCTCCATTGTGTCCATGAGCGAGGGGTGCGCAGTTGCACCCGATCCCAGAAGAATAGACCGCGGAAGAAGCGCCGCCAGCTCACGATCAGGCATGTGCGCCTCCATGGTCTCCCCGGAATCCGTTCTGACGACCACCACGACCTTCAGCCGCTCCGTCTGAAGCTCCGGGCGGACACTGAGCACGACCCCCCTGGTTCCCTTCTTCATGACAGGCCTCCCCCATCACTAGAAGGGCCAAAGGATCCTACCGCTTCAGCGCTCTCTCGATCTCGGGCTTGTTGAAGCCGATAATGATCTTCCCGTGCACGTCGATCACGGGAACGCCCATCTGGCCGGATTTCCGCACCATCTCGTCTGCCTTGCGCGGGTCAGAGGCCACGTTGTATTCCGTGAACGAAACGTGCGCGGTGCGGAAGAACTCCTTGGCGACCTTGCAGTATCCGCAGCTCGGTGTCGTGTAGATTGTGACGGCCATTGCATTCTCCATTTGCAACAGTGATATCAGTTACATATTGAAAGTAATATATAGGCGATCTGTTGTCAAGTGGAGGGGGTTCCTCCCGCGCCTGGCGGCGATTCAGCGGATCGGACCCGCCCCACCCGGGCAAGAGCCTACTGGAACTTCGAGCGCTGGTCCTCGAAGAGCTTCGCGAGCTTCTCCTGTATCTTGTTCAGCTGATCTTCGGTCTCGATACCGAAGTCCCTCAGCACGGGAACCTGCAGATGCTCGAACCCGATCCGCTCCCTCTCGAGGTCCAGGATGGCGTTGGCAAGGTACACGCAGTACACGATATCGCGATACGCGGCAGGGGCCTGTGTCGGCTCATGATGGTAGCGGATGGCGGTGATGAGCTGCTCGGGGAAATTCCACTTCTTCGCAATCAGCGCGCCCACCTCGGCGTGATTGAGACCGACGGAGAAGTTCTCCAGCATCTGCGCGGGTATCCCCTTCTCCTTGCACACGCGCGTGATTCTCTCCAGCAGGTCGGGATGCAGGGAGGCAATCACGATCTGGCCGAGATCGTGGAGGATGCCGCCGACGTACACGTCGTCCAGCAGCTCCTTCTTCCGCTTGAAGCTCCGGGCAATGTAGTAGGCGTAGAATGCGCAGCGGTACGAATGCTGCCAGAGGTTGCGCATCTCGCTGTACTTCTCTCCCAGGACCTTCTGCGTGCCGTAGGAGTACAGCAGGTTGCGCACGCCCTTTGTGCCCACGAGCTTGACCGCCTCCACGATGTTGTCCACGCGCTTGGGCAGCATGAACTGGGCCGAGTTGACGAGCTTCAGAAGGTCGGCGGTCATGGAGGGATCCACGCTGATCTCGCGCGCAATGTCCGTGATCTCCGCGTTGGGATCCGCCGTGAGCCTCTGGAGGTTCAGGATGTTGTCCGGGAACTGCGGGAGGGTCTCGATTTCCCTGACGAGTGTGTGCGTGAGCGTCTCGAGCTGTTCCATGTGCACTTCGGAGAACGGTATGGTGAGAGTGGCCACCGTTTCGCCGTCCTCGCTGTCGATGGAGAAGCATTCCTCCGTGAGCCCTATCTTTTTCATCATCAGCACGAGGATCACGATGCCGAGGCCCGCGCCCTCAGAGCTGTCGAGCACGGTGGAGAAAGCTTCTTCCAGCGAAGCGAAGGCCCGCGAACGCGCAAGCCGGTCGAAGACCCTGATCTGTTCCTTTTTCGTTATCTCGACGTTGTTGCGCACACCGATGCTGAGGGATGTGCCCTTGGTCTGAAATATCACCTTGATATACATCCCCAGCTCTTTTTGTTTCTGCAGGTAAAACGCGATATTGTCGAACGTCTCCTGCTTGAAATTCTTCATGCCGGATTCGTAATCCTGGTCGTTATGGAGATCGAGTCCCTTTTCCATGAA
Source organism: uncultured Spirochaetota bacterium (assembly GCA_963734545.1). Classification (GTDB taxonomy): domain Bacteria; phylum Spirochaetota; class Spirochaetia; order SZUA-6; family Fen-1364; genus Fen-1364. The sequence continues at coordinate 782,141 of CAVTHO010000008.1, forward strand.
ATACACACGCTTTGTGTTCGCCTTCTTGGCGTTTACCGCGAGCTCACGGAGGCAGTATGAAAGCGGCTCCTTGAGCTTCTCCTGGCCGAACTCGGCCAGAAAGCTTTCGAGGACCTTGTCCAGATAGATCTCGGTTTCATGGGGAAGCGTATAAGTCTTGAATGTCAGGGGGATGGCGTTGTGGGCTGCTCTTTTTATCTGGGCAATATCAATTTCCGTGGACATGTAGCCCCCGTGTCGTTTTTCGTTGTCTCAGAAATGGTAGCGGATCGACAGTACGCTGTCAAGGACGCCTGTCATTCGCTGCGCCGGGATTGTCGAAACGGGTGAAGGGCATATACTCTTGAGGAAGGAATACAGATTGCTATGAAAAAAACAAAGGTGGCGCCCGGCATCTTCTGGGTCGAAATACCGGAAGCGGATCTCCGCATCGTTTGTGGATGCCCCGCCGACACGGTCAAACACCTCGCCAAGCATGGCATGATCGTTTCCACGACCCGGGGCGGGTTCACATTCGAGACAGGACCGAATGCCATCCTCCTCTCCGACACCCCGATTCAAAAGGGAAGCTTCGCCAGTCTCTCGGAGTTCCCCCTCCTGCAGATGTTCTACAAGCAGGGAATGCTGATCCCCGGCCACCCGAGCAATACCGGCCGCCGGCCGCTTCTCATCGGGCTGGGCGACCAGGTGCGCGCGCAGGCGGACTACTTTTTCCGCGGCAACTATGGCCTCCGCTCCGAGGAGGAAATAATGGCGTGCGGGGTCCCCGCCGCGGCCGCACGGGAGATGTTCCGAGTGAAGAAGTGGTTCGCATTCGGCGCCATCCGTGCCACCGCGGAGCTCGTGGAGACCCGGGCGCTGGACTCGGAAGCGGTGGAGCTCGCTCCGGGGGTTGTTCTGCACCGAAAGGGATTCAATCGCTACGAGTTCCTTTCGGAAGGCCAATCGATCCAGGTGGATCTCACGCTCGGCCCCGGGGAGCAGTTCGAGCCATCCTACAAGCTGCCGGCCCGCGGGATCAGGCGTGAGCACTTTTCCGTCACTCATGTGGGCGAGGGGGACGGCTGGGACCCTGCCCGCCCCTGCATGGGAAGCATTGTGTGCCACAAGGGACTCCTGTATCTGGTGGATGCAGGCCCTCACATCACCTTTTCGCTGGATGCGCTGGGCATCGGCGCAGGGGACATCGAGGGCATCTTCCACTCCCACGCGCACGACGACCATTTCGCCGGCCTGACATCTCTGGTGCGCTCGGAACGGAGGATGAAATACTTCGCGGCACCGTACGTGCGCGCCACGGCGCAGAAGAAGCTGGGCGCGCTCATGCGATTCGACGAGGAGCGTTTCTCGCGATTCTTCGAGGTGCACGACCTCGTTCCCGGTGAATGGAACTCCGTCGAAGGGATGGAGGTGAGGCCGCTGTATTCCCCGCATCCCGTGGAGACCACCGTGTTCTTTTTCCGCGCCCGCGCCGGGGCGGAGGTGCGCACATACGGGCACCTGGCGGATATCCCTTCCTTCGACGTCCTGGGCAAGCTGGCCGAGGGCCGTGATGGGACAGGCGCGCTCACCGAAGCCGGCCGGGCGGCCTTCGCGCGGGAAGCTCTCACCACGGTCGATCTCAAGAAGATCGACGTGGGCGGCGGGCTCATCCACGGCAACGCAATCGACTTCGCCTCCGATGCCTCAGACAGGGTCCTCCTCAGCCATGGCATCGCGTCGATCCCCGACTCGCTGAAGGGGGTCGCAACGACGGCCTCGTTCGGTGACACGGATGTGCTGCTCCCCGGGGGAGCCGGCGGCTACCTCCTCGACATCGCCCGCACCTCACTCGCCGCGTGCATTCCCGGCCTGACGGCCGAGGAGATCGAGCCGATTGCGCGCGGGCCCATTGCGGAGATCGCGCCCGGCGCGCGCGTGGGCGGGAAGCAAGCCGGAGAGGCCGTGGTCAATCTCATCCTCAGCGGCACGGTGGAGGAGACGGACGCCTCTTCGGGCGAGAGCCGCCGGATCTCCTCCGGGGCGCTCGTGGGCGTATCGCCCGCGCGGCCGGGAAAGCTCGCCGCACACACCACTTGCCGCGCCGTGAGCGCGGTGACCGTGCTCGGCATCCCGGCCCGGACGTACCGCAAGCTTGTCGGGCGCACGGGAGTCGCCGAGGCGCTCCGGCGCTCAGCGTCGATACGCGGCCTGCTGTCACTCTGCCCCTTGTTCAAGGGGATCCGTTCCGAGTCGGTGCTGAACGGAATTGCGGCCGTCATGCAGGAGCGGCGCCTGCTCCCGGATCGCGGTCCTGAACCGCCGGAAAAGCCCGAGCTGTACGTCCTGGCCGACGGGGAGATAGATCTCATGGTGGGCGCGCGGCTTGTCGAGACGATCGGACCCGGAGGATTCTGGGGAGAGGAGCGGATCGTCAGCGCCTCCCCCGTCATCTGCGAGCCGCGCGGCGCGGGCACCTGCACCTATTTCGCGGTCCCTGCCGAGGTTCTCTTCTCGATCCCCATGGTGCAGTGGGAGCTGCAGGAGACATTCGAGCGGCGCCTCAGAAGCTTCCGGGCGGAGTTCCGGTTCGAGTGGTCCGACGCCTTCCGCGTGGGGGTGCAGGAGCTCGATGACCAGCACCGCCGGCTCTTCAGCCTCGTCAATGGCCTGTCAGAGATCATCGGCGAGACAGGGAAGATCGAAGGCCACGACGAGAAGAAGAAGGAGCTGCTCGCGTTTGCGCGCGTGCATTTCGCCAGTGAGGAAGCCCTGATGGAGGCCCACGACTACCATCGGCTGGACGTGCAGCGCAGGGAACACGGAGACCTGCTCGCGCGGCTGGAGCGGTTTGCCGGGGAAGGCGAGCGGCGCAGGCGGCCTCGAGCCCAGACAGCCGTGGATTACCTGAAAGACTGGCTCATCCGGCACGTCCTCCTCGAGGACCTCAGGTACCGGGACTATTTCAAACAGAAGGGACTTCGCTGAGGAATTCCAGGACGCCCGTCATGAGGGCGTTGACCCGGTCGAATCTCTCCGCTGAGGCGAGAATCTCCTTCTCCGTCTGGATGAAGCGCCCCGGAACGAGCTCGCTTCCGCAGGCGGCGATCATTGCGCGCGCGGCCGGCGCAGTTGTTTCAAGGTGAAACTGAAGACCGACGACCCGGTCGCCGATCGCGAACGCCTGGTTCTCGCATGCCGCGCTCCTGGCAAACCCGCGCGCCCCCGGGGGGAGGTCGAATGTCTCCCCATGCCAGTGAAAGACATCGGCGCGAGCGGGGAGCGGGAGCTCGCCCGTTCCGGTCCGTTCGATGGGAAACCATCCGATTTCGGGCTGGGGATTGGGGTACACCCTCGCTCCCAGGGCGCACGCGATCAGCTGGGCGCCGAGACAGATCCCCAGCACGACCTTTCCCCGCGCCACGGCTTCCGCTATGAATCTTTTCTCGGCAGCGAGCCACGGGCAGGACGTCTCGTCATTGACGCTCATCGGGCCGCCCAGGACGATGAGCCAGTCCAGATCGGTCGTCAGGGGCAGCCGGGCATCCTCGAAGAACCTGGTCGATGCCACCCGGGCGGACCTGGATTTCAGCCAGCCGGCGATGCTGCCGAGGCCCTCAAAGGGAACGTGCTGCAAATAGTGAACTCTCATTATCCGCATTCCCCCGTATCGCAGAAGCTCCGGATCGCCCTCAGGAAATCTGCGCCAAAAGCGGCGAGCTTGCGATCCCCCACGCCCGGGCAGCGCAGGAGCCCCGCGGGATCCGTCGGCTGATCTTTCGCCATTGCGCGAAGCGTCTTGTCGCTGAAAACAATGTAGGGCGGGATGTCCCGGCTCTCCGCGATTCGCCTGCGAACCTGCTTGAGACAAAGAAAGAGCTCTTCCGGAGGCGCTGCCGGCGATGCGGGCGGGAGCGGCGCATCGGCGGCAGCGCCCCTGCCGGGTCCTGACGAGGCAAAGAAGCTCTCCTTTCCCCGCAGCAGGAGACGGCCCCTGTCAGAGAGGTGGAAGCCGGCCAGGCGGCCCTCGCCGCGGAGAAGGAAATCACCGGCCTCCAGCTCCTGGATCAGCGAGAGCCACCACCGCTTGTCCCTGTCCCTGCCGATGCCGAATGTCGGCAGGGAGTGATGGCCCCTTTCCATGATCCTGTCCGTTGCATTGCCGATGAGGATGTCGGCCAGGTGGTGCGCGCCGAAACGCTCCCCCGTGCGCGCAGCGGCGGACAGCACCTTCATGGCAGCCACCGTCATGTCCTCGCGCGTGCTCTGCCCGGTGCACACGTCGCAGCGGCCGCAGTTCCCGGGGTGCTGCTCGCCGAAATGGGCAAGAAGCGGGATGCGCCGGCACACCTGCGCGCCCACGTAGCGGAGGATCTCCCGAAGGCGTGCCTCGGCGCGCGCGCGTTCCTCGGGGGCTTCGATCTGCTGGATCTGCCAGCGAATGGACGCGATATCGGCCGGACCGTGGAAGAGCACGGTATCCGCCTCTTCGCCGTCCCGGGCCGCGCGGCCGGTCTCCTGGTAGTACCCCTCCACGCTGCGGGGAAGATCGGCGTGCACCACCCATCGCACGTTTGATTTGTCGATGCCCATCCCGAAAGCAATCGTGGCCACCACGACAGTGGCCTCGTCCCTGACAAACGCCTCCTGCCGCAGGCGCCTGTCCTCGTCATCGATGCCGGCGTGATACGCGACCGCTCGAACGCCGTGTGCCGAAAGATACTGCGCCGTCTTCTCGACGGCCTTTCTCGTGCCGCGATAGACGATACCGGGCTCGCCCTCGTGCCTCCGGATGAACTCCCGCACCTGGTTTTCCCCGGTCCCCTCCTTCGCGGCAACCCTGTAGAAGATTTCAGGACGGTCGAAGCTCGCCCGGACCACGAAGGGATTTCTGAGCCCCAGCAGCCGCACCACGTCCTCCTGAACCTGGCGGGTGGCCGTGGCAGTGAAGGCGGCGATGGGAACCGCGGGAAACTCCGCGCGCAGGAGGCCCAGCGCGCGGTAGTCGGGGCGGAACTCGTGGCCCCATTCCGATATGCAGTGCGCCTCGTCCACGGCGATCCCCGCGAGACCGAACCTTTTGAGCTGTCCCCTGAAGTCCGGAATCGAGAGGCGCTCCGGTGAGACGTAGAGCAGCCTGATGCGGCCGGCTGCCAGCTCCCGCCAGGCCGCGCGCGCCTCCTCCGCGGACAGGCTGCTGTTGAGGACGGCTGCGGGGATCCCGTTCTCCCGGGCCGCGTCCACCTGGTCCTTCATGAGCGCGATGAGAGGGCTCACCACGATCGTGAGCCCCTGGCGCATGAGCGCGGGGAGCTGGTAGCAGAGCGACTTTCCGCCGCCCGTCGGCAGGGCGGCGAAGACGTCCTTCCCGTCCAGGGTGGCGCGGATGATGGTCTCCTGGTTGGCGCGAAAAGAGGAGAAGCCGAAGTAGTGCTTCAAGGCCGGCGTGAGCTCGGATGCCACCCGCGTCCCCCTACTCCCCGGCCCGCTCGGCGAGCTCCTGCCACCGGGCCATCTTTCTGTCCAGTTGTGCCACCACCTCGCGATAGCGGGTATGACGCCGGCCGACCGCGGCCGCATCCTGCACAGGCTTCTGAAACTCGGCTTCCAGCTCGCGCTGTTCCCCCTCGAGGGACGTGATCTCTTCCAGGAGTGCCCGATACTCCTGCCGCTCCTTGAACGAAAGCTCGGCTTTCTCCCGCCGGTTCGGCCGCGTCCTCGCGCCGCCCGGGGCCGCGCGCGCAAGAAGGGCCTGCTCTTCGGCGCGGGCTTGCGCATTTCTTTCGGCGCGCGCATCGCGGTATTCCTCGTAGTTTCCCGTGAACCCGCGGATGCCGCCGTTGCCGTCGAATATGAAAAGGTAGTCAGTGAGCCTGTCCAGCATGGCCCTGTCGTGGGAGACGATCATCATGCATCCTGAAAAATCGAGAAGGTAGTTCTCCAGGAGCCTGATCGTATCGAGGTCCAGGTCATTCGTCGGCTCGTCCAGCAGGAGGAAGTTCGGGGCCGTGGCGAGCAGGCGGACGAAATACAGCCGGCGGAACTCTCCGCCTGACAGCCTCTCCAGGGGCAGGGCCTGCATCTCCCGGGGGAAGAGAAACCGCTCCAGGAATTGTTCCGCGGAGACCGACGCTCCCTGCTCAACCGGCACGCGCTCGCCGAGCTCCCTGACGTATTCCAGGACGGAGAGCTTTCCGTTGCTGAAGCCGCCCCTCTGACTGAAGGTGGCGAACACGGTGGTTTCGCCCTTGATCACGGTCCCTGCATCCGGAATGACCGCCTGGGAAACGAGATCGAGGAACGTCGTCTTGCCCGAGCCGTTGGGACCGATGATGCCGATGCGCTCCCCGCGCCTGAAGCTGTAGGTGAAAGGCCTGATGACCTCCTTCCCCCCGTAGCTTTTCGCAATACCGTGCAGCTCGAGAACCTTCTTGCCCAATCTCCTGTGCGTGGAGGAGAACTGCCGCAGGTCGTTCTCTTTCTGCAGGCCCGTGTCCAGAAGGTCCTGGATCCTTCCCTTGCGTCCCTTGTCCTTGCCCGTCCGGGCGCGCGGTCCCCGCTTCAGCCATTCCAGCTCGCCCCGCAGGATCGAGGTCCTGCGCTGTTCGGCCCGCTCGAGCGCCTCGGCCCGTTCCGCTTTGCGCTCCAGGTACTCCGAGTAGTTGCCGGGGTACTTGTAGACCCGGCGCGCGTCGATTTCCAGGATGGCCGTGCACACCGCATCCAGGAAATAGCGATCGTGCGTGACCAGCAGGAAGCCGAACGAGGCGTTTTTCAGGACATTTTCCAGCCACTCTATCGTATCCAGATCCAGGTGGTTGGTGGGCTCGTCGAGCGTCAGGAAGCCGGCGCCGAACGCCAGACAGCGGGCAAGAGAGACCTTGCGCACCATTCCGCCGGAAAGCGTTCCCATGGCAGCGGAGCTGTCCGCAAGGCCGAGCTCCCGGCAGAAGGAACGGAAACGAAAGAGGAGGGGGGACCCTTCCTCGGCGTGTCCTCCGAGGAACTCGTCGATCGTCATTTCCGGGGCGAACCGGGGCGTCTGCTCGAGCGCGCTGAGAGTGAGATCCCTGTTCCTCGAAACGCTGCCTGCGTCCGGTTCGATCTCGCCGTGCAGGATCCCCAGAAAGGTGGATTTGCCGGAGCCATTCCTGCCGATGAAGCCGATTTTCTCTCCGGCATCGATGCCGACGGTCACCTGCTCGAAGAGGGGGGCGTCACCGAGGGTCTTGCTCACCCCGGCGAATGAGATGATGTTCATCGGCGGGAATTATGCCGTTCCAAGGTTCTTCAGGAAGATGCGCGATTTTCGCTGCAGGTTGTAGGAAAGCCGCTTCTTCTCCGGAAGGTTCGACGGGTCGGATTCCACGAAGCCGAGCTTCTCGAACCAGTCCGCGGTCTGCGTGGTCAGGACGAAGACGGATGACATGCCCTTGCGGCGGGCCCGTTCGCACAGGAACTCCACCAGCTTGGGTCCCACTCCCAGATGGAGATAGTGATCGTCCACGGCGATGCCGGCGATTTCCCCCGTGCGCGTCGGGAAACTCGTGCAGCGCGGCACAGGCATGCACCGAGTCGTCCACCTCGAACACGATGAAGTCCTGCCACGTGTCCTCGAGCTGAGCCTCCGTCCGGGGCAGAAGGATGCCGCGCTCCACGAACGGGCGCATGATGCGCAGCACGTCGGAGATGTCATTGAGGGTCATGGGCCGAATACCGCCGTAGCGGTTGGAATAGACCATCGTGCCGGATCCGAGATTGGAGAATGTCTCCTTGAGGATCACCCCCTCGTTGCGTCCGTCCAGAATGTGCACGCGCTCCACACCGGCATCACACGCGCGGCGGGCGCGGTGCAGCAGCTCGAGGTCACTCTCCCGTCCCGGATTGACCGCAAAGAACCGGTCGAGATCGGCCAGGCTGAAATTGGCCAGCCTCCCTCCGGGAGCCACTGACACGGTATCAGGGACCTTGAAGGAGTCGGGCTTCGTAGCCGTCACGAGAGGTGATGAAGAACAGCTTCTCCGCGCCCAGCGTCGTGGCCACCACCACGGCCAGCTCGTTGGAGGATATGTTGTACGGCTTACCCGTCGAGCTCCAGCCGATGCAGGGGAATATGGGGATCACGCCGTCATCCATGACCTTGCGCACCGTGTCGACGCGCACGCTCTCCACCACGCCGGCGCTCTGGTAGTCGACGCCGTCGATGACGCCAATGCCCCGTGCCCTGACCCAGTTTCCGATCACTGCCGTGATGCCGTTGGCGGAGAGCATCGTCATGACCCGGTTGGACACGTCGAAGGCCGCCATCTTGATGAAGGGGATGGCCTGCTCACTGGTGACCCGGATTCCCCTGATCAGCTCGTAGGGCACGGCGTACGTGGCGAGGACTTCGTCGATCCTTTCCTTGGCGCTCGGCGCAATGGCGATGCGGATACCCGCCTCGTGCAGCATGGCGAGGTCCTTCACGAGCACGGAGAACAGGGAATCATTCACCACGGTGTAGTCGATCTTGACCACGAAGGTCGTGCCGCGGAACTGCTTCAGGTAGCTGAAGACCTCGCGGATCGTGTCCACGTGCTCGCGGAGACGTTCGTGCTCCATGCCCCGAGGGTAGCGGGCCGTGTCGGGGTCGTCAATGGTGGCCTATGCCTTTTCGGCGTAGAACTCGGGATACAGCTCCCGGGCGCACTCAGGGCACACGCTGTGGCTCAGCACCAGCTCCGAATGGTCCTTCAGGTACGCCTCGACCTGGTTCCAGTACCCCTTGTCGTCCCGAACCTTTTTGCATGACGAGCAGATGGGAAGAAACCCGCTGAGCGTCTTTACATTGCTGAGCGCCGACTGCAGCTCCGCCGTGCGCGCTTTCACCAGCTCCTCGAGCCGCTCCTTGTGCAGCGTCAGCTCCTCTTGGGCTTTCTTCAGCTCGGTGACGTCTTCGGAGATATAGATGGCACCGGTGATCTCGTTGCCGCGCTTCAGAGGCACGCCTCTCACATTGAAATAACCGTCTCCTCCACCTGAAACATTCGGAAAGTGGACTCCCCCCTTCTCGAAAGGAATCCCGCGGAGCACATCCTCGAACTGGCGGGCGATACCGGCGGCGATGAGGCTCGGCCGTGACGCAAGAGAGCGGCCCAGGTAGTCTGCTTTCGTCCTCTTCCCTCTGCCCATATGAACTATGTGGAAGGGATTCACATCCGTGATCAGACCGTCTTTATCCACAACATACAGCGAAACGGGCAGCGCCTCGAAAAGTCTTCTGAAACGCTCTTCGTTGTCCCGGATCTCGAGATTCTCCTGCCTGAGCCTCGCGTTTTCCAGCTCGAGCGCTCGTACCCGGGCTTTCATACCAAACATGACTGTGACCTTCCTATGGGGGATTCCAAGGAGAGTATACACCATTTTCTCTATTTTATCAAAAATATTGGGGACGGCGGATGGAGGCCTGCTCTCAGCCCGGCCCGGCGCCCTTCTTCATGCTTCCGAGGAGATATGCCGTCTACTGCGCAGCTCGACCAGTGCCACGGTCAGTGCAAACAGCAATGTGGAGAAGGCCACGGCCGGAACAGCGATGTCACCGGCAGCAGTCACGAGCCACGGCCAGTGAGGATCGGCATTGATCAGGCCGATGATCGTCAGATTGTAGATGCAGTGGGCGGTCATTGAGGCGTAGAGTGTCCCGCACCGGTCGAAAAGGTAGCCCAGGTAGAAGCCGACGAACGACAGGGCGGCGATGGACAGAGGACTCATGTGAAAGAGGGCGAAGAGAACGCCTTGAATCAGAATCGTGATCGGCACGGACAACCGGCGCCGAAGAGTCCCCTGCAGCCACCCGCGAAAGAGGACCTCTTCACAGATGGCGGGGGTGATCGCAACAGCCCCTATCACGAGCACGAGCTGGCCGGGGGACCTGATTGCCAGGAGCGACACTCCGCCGCCGCGGAGCTCGCGCAGGATGGGGAACAGGACATACGACCAGCTGTCCAGGAGCTGGGCCAGGGGCACGACGGTCACCGCGCCCACAACGGCCAGAACGAGGTCGAGGGCCGCCGGCCGGGCATAGGCGAGATAGCGCGCGGGCCGGCTGCTGTGCCATCTTCGGACGAGCAGGAACGTGAGGCCGAAGAACACGGCGAACTCCGCGACTGCCGTGACAAGGAGGATGGGGACCTGGAACCTGTCGTAGTATCCCTTGATGATTTCTATGAAGTTGTCCGTCCTCATCCAGGAGCGATCCTGGGCAGTGGCCACGGCAACAGTGATGGAAAGGCTCAGGCTCCCGAGCGTGGAATACAGGGCGCCGCAGAGCAGGATGCCGGCAAAGCCGGCGGCCAGAGGATTGCGGCCCGGTCGTTCCCAGGACCCGTCGAGGACGCTGACTTCCCGCCGGCTCACTGCGGCTCCTGCAAAGCGCTGGACGGATCCTGCGCGGGGCTGGACGGATCCTGCGCGGGAACAGCCGGCGCGACTGCCGGCTCGTGCCGCTTCTTGAGCTCCAGGAACAAAAGAGTCATGAAAACAGGGGTCACAAAGCTCCCGAGCAGGCTGCTCACGTACTGGAAGAGCCCCATCCTCCTCCCCATGTCCGCGAGCAGGCTCAGGAGCAGCCTGTTGCTCCCTTCCGTGCCGGAGGCGCCCCGGAGGAGCACCTCGATGAACTGGACGTATCTGCGCAGCCCTGAAAAAAGCACGATCGGCGTGGCAATGAGCGAAGAGGCGAAGCTCACCATGAGGCCGAAAAGGAGCACGTACCCGAAGACGCGCCACCAATTCCCGTGAACGACCGACGTGCTGCGATTGAAGCTCTCCTCGATCTTTGCCCCGTCGATCACGAGGGATTCGAGCGTGACGGCAAAACGAACGGAGAGCCAGATTGTCAGGGCCAGCGCGGCGCAGCCGAGCAGCCCGCCCAGAAGGAGGGCGACGAGCGTCGCGTTCAATGCGGCGGCCACCGCGGCTGCCGCCCCTGCCGCCGTTGCCGCCGCGCCGAATGTGACCGAAAGAATCGTGAGCTGGAGAGCCCTCTGGCCGATGAGCCTGCCGTACTTCTTCCCGATCACATGGATGATGACCCGGGGGCTGGACGCGTCTTCACCCCGTGCGGCCCGGCCAGCGTGCTCGGTGACGCATGCCCGCACCAGAAGCTGAACCAGCCCCTGCGCAAGAACCGCGATCACGAGCCAGAGATACGCCACGCCGACAGTGGCCAGAACAAGCGTCGGATTGTCTCCCGTCATGCCGCCGACCCTGCCGAAAACGTCGAAGAGACGGCCGTAGGCCCAGCCTATCAGATAGGAGGTGGGGACGAAGAGAACGCCCCCCAGGATGAGCGTCGTCACCCACGTGCGGGACACGATGTGGAACATGCGATCCAGCAGCTCGGCGAACATCCTGATCACTATATCAGAGAATGGTGATTGGAGCGAGCATCACGCACTCGAAAGGCTGGAGCTCGATCGTGCCCGCACCGAGACCGCGGACTTCCACCATTCAACGGGCATGGCGACACGATTATGCAACAATGATAGTGTGTGGCGAGAGATGACTCTGAATCCCGCACACCGCCTCGAGAAGAACCGCGACGGGCTGGTTACCACGCTGCTTTCGGTGCTCCGCGACATGGCATCCGACAACAGGTACGCGCTGCATCCGCGGCGTCTCGAGCAGCTCGGCCGCGGGATGGCAGAGGATCTGCTCGGCTTTCTCTCCTCACCCGACGTGCCGGGCGCGTTCGCTGCCGGCCGGAAGCTGGCCCAGGAAGGCCTGGGGGAAAAACCGCTTCTTGCCCTCATGTCCCGCATCAGGACCTTTTCCCGGGCGGAGATCGGCTCCGACTCGCCCGCCGCGCTGGACCTCGTCGAGTCATTCACCTCCTCCGTCGTGGAAGGTTTTATCCGGGCCCGGGAGGAGCAGATCCTTTCGGACCAGGAGCTCGAGCTCCGCATCAAGAATCACGCGATCAACGCGGCCCCTGAAGGCCTCATGCTCGCCGACCTGGAGGGCAGGATTTCCCATGTGAATTCCTCCTTCCTCTCCCTGTGGGGCTTCGACTCCGCTGAAGAAGTAGTGGGCGCGCACATCAGCGATTTCCTGACCGGTGAAGAAGCGCGAAGCATCCTCGAAGTCCTCACCCGCACCGGGGGATGGAGGGGCGAGCTGGCCGTGCGCCGCAGGGACCACAGCAGCCTCACCGTGGAGCTCTCCGCGTCAATGATCAAGGACGAGCAGGGCCGTGCCACCGGTATCATGACCTCGTTCATAGATGTCACGGAAAGGAAGCGCCTGCAGACGCAGGTCCTCCAGGCCCAGAAGATGGACGCGCTCGGGCTTCTTGCCGGGGGGATCGCCCATGACTTCAACAATCTTCTGACGGCAATCAGCGCGAACCTGCAGCTCCTCCTTCTCGATGCCCCGAAAGAAACCGAAATGTACCACGACCTCATGCAGATCATGTCCACGGTGGAGAGGGGGACGGCCCTGACGCGGCAGCTCGGGTTCTTCACCCGTCAGGCCACCGGAAAACGCCAGATCATTTCACTCAACGACGTGGTCAAGGAAACCTGGGAGATCTTCAAGCACACCTTCCCGCCTGAAATCGCCATTCAGCTCTCCCTGGCTCCTTCCCCGTGGACCATCGACGCGGACCCCAACCAGATCAGCCAGGTCCTCGTGAACCTCTGCGTGAACGCGCGCGACGCCATGATGGATGCGCCCGCCGGGCCGGCCGGCCGCACGATCATGATCGAGACCGCGAACGTCGAGCTGCGCGACGAGGAGGTGGCGCGTTTTGCCGGGGCCCGGCCCGGCACGCTACGTGCGCCTCACGGTGCGTGACACGGGGGTCGGGATGTCACCCGAGCTCCTCGCGCGCCTGTTCATACCTTTCGTCACCACCAAGGGCGCGCGAAGGGGCACCGGCCTCGGCCTGGCGGTGGTGTATGGGATCGTGGCGAGCCATCAGGGCTTCACCGACGTGCAGAGCGAGCCGGGCAAGGGATCCACATTCCAGATTTTTCTCCCGATGACGGAGCGCCGCGAGGAGTCGCCGGTCGAAAACGCGCCGGCCCCGGCGCTCGTGCACGGCCAGGGAAAGATCCTCGTCGTGGATGACGAGCCCCAGGTGCGCGAGGTGATCTCCCGGGTGCTCGTGAGCTGCGGGTACACGGTGCTCACCGCGGAGGACGGGCGGGATGCGCTTGTCCGGTTCGGCGACGGCAGTGGAATCGACCTCGTCGTTCTCGACATGGTGATGCCCGAGATGGGGGGACGGGAGTGTCTGGCCCGTCTGCGGAAAGCGAACGCCGCGGTGCGCGTCGTCATTGCCACCGGCTACACCAGCGACGGCTCGGCGCAGGAGCTCCTCGGCGAGGGGGCCCTGGCAATCGTCGAAAAACCCCTTGATATCGCCGCATTCGCCGGCATCGTACAGACAATCCTCGGAAAGGAGGCGTAGGCCTGCCATGAGCATAAAGAGAATCATCGTGACCGGAGGGAGCGGCAAAGCGGGAAGGGCCCTGGTGCGTGACCTGGTCGAGCGGAAGTACGAGGTGCTCAACCTCGACCTCACACCGCCTGCGGAGAAGCTTTGTCCCTTTCTCAAGGTCGATCTGACAAAACTCGGGGAGGTCTTCGAGGCGCTTCAGGGTTTCGACGGAATCATCCACCTGGCGGCCATCCCGGCCCCGGGCCTCTTCCCGGAAGAGGTGACCTTCCGGACGAACATGGAGAGCACCTTCAACGTGTTTCACGCCGCCACGTCCCTGGGCCTGAAAAGAATCGTGTGGGCATCGAGTGAAACGACCCTCGGACTGCCGTTCGAGAAGGAGCAGCCGTCCTACGCTCCCATCGACGAGAGTCATCCGCTCTACCCTCAATCGAGCTACGCATTGTCCAAGGTGCTGAGCGAGGAGATGGCGCGGCAATTCAATCGCAGGACCGCAACACCCATCGTGGGATTGCGGTTCTCCAACATCATGGAGCCGCAGGACTACGCCGCGTTCCCGTCGTACTGGAAGGATTCCGCCCTGCGGAAGTGGAACCTCTGGGGGTACGTGGACGCGCGCGATGTCGCGCAGGGGTGCCGCCTGGCCCTGGAGCGCCCGCTGGATGGCGCGCCGGTCTTCATCCTCGCTGCGGCCGACACGGTCATGGACCGGCCCAGCCGGCAGCTGATGGCGGAGCAGTACCGCCAGGTGCCCGTGCGCGACGTCGGAGAGTTCGAGACGCTCCTTTCCATCGGCAGGGCCCGGGCGAGCCTCGGGTACGCGCCCCGCTTCTCCTGGCGCACCGAGCTCCGGTAGGTCTCACAGCCGTATGACGATGCGATCCGTGTCCTTGTGCGGAGTGATCACGGCTCCCTGAGCCTCCACCAGGAGGGAGCCGCCTTCTATCCTCACCGTGTCGCGTACATTCCGCAGGCACACGCGCCAGGCCTTCTTCGCGCCGCTCTTCCTGATGGTGATGGCCTGGCCGTCGCGCCGGACACTGATCCGTGTCTCTTCATGACCTTCGGAATTGGAGACGACGCCCGCGGCCTCGCGCCCTTCGTCCAGCCCGAATACATGGAAGGTCACGTTGTCGGCGTGGTCGTAGTCCGGCTTCGTCTCCTCGTGCCCGACCGGGATCACGCTGTGGGGGCGGACCATGAGAGGAACGCTCCTGTAGCCGTGCGTCTCGCTCCTCCAGCATCCACCCTCCACCGTTTCCCCGGTCAGAAAACTGGTCCAGGTCCCCTTCGGAAGATAATAGGAAACCGCGCCGTCGGCCCTGAAGACGGGGGCCACCAGCAGCGAAGGGCCGAGCATGTATTGCCGGTCCAGATACGCGCAGGCCGGATCCTCGGGAAACTCGAGAATCATGGCCCGCATGACGGGGATGCCCTGGCCCGACGCTTCCGCGGCAGCGGTAAAGAGGTACGGCATCAGGCTGCACTTCAGATGCACAAAAAAGCGCAGGACGTCGACGGATTCCTCGCCGAACAGCCAGGGCACCCGGTAGGATTCGTTGCCGTGCAGCCGGCTGTGCGAGGAGAGAAGACCGAAAGCAGCCCAGCGGTTGTAGAGATCCGGTGTCGGGGTGTGCTCGAATCCTCCTATGTCGTGGCTCCAGAACCCGAATCCTGACAGGCCCAGCGACAGCCCCCCCCGCATGCTCTCCGCCATGGACTCGTACGTGGCCGAGGAGTCACCGCCCCAATGGACCGGGAACTTCTGATTGCCGACAGTGGCCGATCGCGCGAACACGACGGCCTGGTCCCTTCCGCATTCCTCTTCCAGCAGCTCGAATACCGTGCGGTTGTACAGGTACGTGTAGAAGTTGTGCATTTTCCGGGGGTCGGCGCCGTTGTGGTAGACGACGTCCGTGGGGATACGCTCCCCGAAGTCGGTCTTGAAGCAGTTCACCCCGGTCCTCACGAGCCTTCTCAGGCAATCCTTGTACCACGTGACGGCGGCAGGGTTGGTGAAATCCACGAGCCCCATGCCGGCCTGCCACCTGTCCCACTGCCAGACATCCCCCTCCGGCTTTTTCACGAGGAAGCCGCGCGCCACGCCTTCCTCGAACAGCCGGGACTTCTGCGCGATGTAGGGATTGATCCAGACGCAGATCCTGAGCCCCTTGCTCTTGAGACGCCGCAGTATCCCTTCGGGGTCGGGGAATTGCTCGCTGTCCCACTCGAAATCGCACCATTGGAACTCTTTCATCCAGAAACAATCAAAATGGAAGACGTGGAGCGGAATTCGGCGTTCCCTCATTCCGTCTATGAACCGGGTGACCGTTTCTTCGTCGTAGCTCGTCGTGAAGGAGGTCGTGAGCCAGAGCCCGAAAGACCATGCAGGCGGCAAAGCAGGTCTCCCGGTCAATTCCGTGTAGGTGCGCAGGACTTCCTTCGGGGTGGATCCCGCGATGATGTAGTATCTCAGCTCTTCTCCCGGAACGGAGAATTGCGCACGCGACACGACTTCGGAGCCGATCTCGAATGAAACCCTCTCGGGGTGCGCCACGAGCACACCGTAGCCGGCGCTCGTCATGTAGAAAGGAATGTTCTTGTAGGCCTGCTCGCTGCTCGTTCCACCGTCCTCGTTCCACATGTCGACTGCCTGGCCGTTCCTGACGATGGGTGTGAACCGCTCGCCGAGGCCGTACACGCATTCGCCGACACCCAGCGAAAGCTGCTCCCGCATGTACCGGGCGCCGTCCGCGTCGATCACGTATCCGGCGTGATTGCTGCCGCTCCCTGTCAGCCGCCGGCCCTCGAACAGGTAGTCGATCCCCCACGCCCCCTTCGTATTCACCCGCGCGCTCAAACGGCCGCTGGTGAGGCTCACGCTGTCTTCCGCCCGGTCGATGCGCGGCTTCAGCCCCTCGTCGTGTGTCAGCTCGAACTCGGGGCCCCTCTTCCGTCCGCCCTCGAAATGGCGGAGATGCACGCAGACCACGTCCCGGATGGGGGCGCTGAGGGTCAGGGTGAGCTGCGGCGTGTTCAGCGTATCGCCGCGGTGCCGGATCGCCTTGCTGGGCGCGAACACGGTCACCGAATCGATGCCCGTTCGGATGTCCCGGACTTCCACCGGACAGAACAGCTTCACGCCCTC
Organism: uncultured Spirochaetota bacterium; assembly: GCA_963734545.1. Classification (GTDB taxonomy): domain Bacteria; phylum Spirochaetota; class Spirochaetia; order SZUA-6; family Fen-1364; genus Fen-1364. Next base: position 798,712 of record CAVTHO010000008.1, read on the forward strand.
CCGCAGTCCCCAGTAGCCGCTCGTGAACTTCATGTCAGGCCTTCACCGCGCCGGCGACCATGCCCTTGATGATGTGCTTCTGCAGGGCAAGGTAGAATATGATGGCGGGCGTGATGGTCAGAAGCACCCCTGCCATGGCATAGTGCCACTCGATCTTGTACTGCCCGAAAAAGTTGTACGCGGCGAGCTGGAGGGTCATGTATTTCTTCGCCCCGCTCAGCACGAGCAGGGGCAGAAGGAAGTCATTCCACATCCACATGGCATTGATGACGATCACCGATACCGTCACCGGCTTCAGGAGGGGAAATATCACCTGGAAGAATGCCCGCAGGGGCCGGCAGCCGTCGATGAATGCGCAGTCGTCGAGGTCCTTCGGCACTGTCTTGACGAATCCATGATACATGAAGAGGGAGAGCGGAACCCCGAGGCCCCAGTAGATGACGGCGAGGCCGTACGTGGTGTTGGTCAGGTGGAGGGTCTTGGCGACTTTCACCAGGGCGATCATGAAGGATTGAAAAGGGATCATGATCGGGGCCACACACAGCAGGAAAACGAGCCAGCTGTACCGGGTCCTTGTCCGGGAGAGCTTGTAACCCGCCGTCGCGCTCAACAGCACCACGCCGGAGGTTCCCAGGACCGTGACGAGCAGGGTGTTGAAAAAGAGATTCGGATACTTCATGAGGACGAATGCGTTCGAGAAGTTCTCCAGCGTCAGGCGCGTGGGCAGGGCCACGACGTTCGCCATGATCTCGGGGAATGTCTTGAGAGAATTGATCACGACGAGTATCAGGGGGTACAGGTAGATTGCCGCAACGACGAACATCGGAATCGTGAGGAAAAGCCCTGCGCGGGACCGCTTCATGCCTCCACCTCCCGGCGCTTGAATCCCGTGAGCTGGAAAACCGTCACGGTCAGTATCAGGAGGAACAGCACCACCGATTTCGCCGTGCCGTATCCGAACCGGTTGTCGCTGAAGGCCGTCCGGTAGATATCGAGCGCGATGCTCATCGTTGCGGTTCCCGGCCCTCCGAAGGTGAGGCTGAAAATCACGTCGAAAGTCTTCAGGGCATTGGAGAGAGAATAGAAAACACACACCGTGATCGAAGGCATGATCAGGGGAAGGATGATCCGGAAGAATCTCCCCACGGTCCCCGCCCCGTCGATCACCGCGGCCTCCAGTTGTTCCCGGGGCACCGTCTGCAGCCCCGCGATGTAGATCACCATGTAGAAGCCTATGGACTGCCACACGGAAACCATCACGACGCTGAGGAACGCCAGCCTGCCGTCTCCGAGCCAGCTGAGCTGGAACAGGCCGATGTGCGTCAGGGCGGAGAAGGAATCGAAACCCCGGGAGAAGATGAAGCGCCACACGTAGCCGATGATGATGAGGCTTATGATATTCGGGATGTAAAACGCCGCGCGCAGGACATTCCTGCCCCGGATGTCGCTGTCAAGGACGACGGCAAGAAGCAGCGCGAGGACATTCGTCACCAGGACGGTGACAAGGGTAAAAATGACCGTGAAGACGACGGCGAGCAGGAGGTCCCGGTCATTCGTGAGCAGCTCGCGGTAGTTGGCAAGACCGATCCATTTCGGCACCTTGTCGAGACCGTTCCACCGGGTGAATGAATACATCACGCTCATGAGAAAGGGGATTTCCACGAAAGCCAGGATGGCGATGACGGCGGGCCCCGTCATTCCAAGGAACTCCAGGGCCCGCCTCAGGTGCTTACTTCGATGCATTCACGATCTTCGTGTAGCTCGCGTCGAGCGCGGCGAGCGTCTGCTGCCTGTTCGTCTGTCCGGCGCAGTATCCCTGGAGGATGATGCCCAGTCCCTGCTCCGTGCCGGTGGGGAACCGCTGATAGTACCAGGAGTAGCTGGGCGTCTTCTTCGCCAGCAGGGCAACGGTCGCCTGCGCCAGCTCGGCCGTGGAGGCCTTTGCGCCGATGATGGGTGAAAGCTGCTTGATCTTGTCCGGGATCCACTTCTTCCCGTACTCCGACGTGGTCAGCCAGCGCAGCCACGCGAGCGCGGCCTTCACGTTCTTCCCGTCCTTCGCGACGCGGATCGTCTGGTTCGAATCGAACATGATGCCCGCCTTGTCCGCCGCATTCCCCGTCGGGCCGAGCAGGAAGCCGATGTCGATATTCGGGCTGGTCTTGCGGATCGAGTCCTCCGCCCAGTTGCCCTGGTGGATCATGGCAACCTTGCCCGTGGCAATCAGGGAGCACTGGTCATTGAAGTCCGACTCCAGCGGCTTCGGGCCGCCGTACTTCTTGATGAGGTCCAGCACGTCGAACACATTGCTCATTTCCCTGATATTCGCGAATTTCAGCGTTCCGGCGTTCATTCGGTCCACGAACTTCGCGTAGTCCCCGCTGTAGGCGTCCTTGATGGGGGCGAGGACCTGCCAGGCGGTCTGGGGGAGCACCCACCACTCCTTGAACCCGGTCGCAAAGGGCTGAATCCCTTTTGCCTGCAATTTCTGGCAGACAGCCTCATATTCCTTGATCGTCCGGGGCAGGGTGGTGATACCCGCATCGGCGAAAATCTTCTTGTTGTAGATGAATGAGTGCGACTGCACGAGGAACGGATATCCGATCACCTTCCCGTTCACCGTCACGCCGGTCAGGGCCGTCGGTTCCAGCGCTTTCATGAAATCTTCATTCGTCAGGTCATACACGTAGTCCTTGTACGTGTCGTTGTCCGCGTATGCGCTGCTCATGAAGACATCCGGAATGTCTCCCGAATTGAGCTTGGCGCGGAGGACGGTGACATAGTCGTTCTGCAGAACAGTCAGGTCGAGGGTCGTTCCGGTTTCCGCCAGGTACTGCTTGGCCATGTCATTGTACTGGTCGATCAGCTCGGGACTGTAGAAAAACAGCTTGAGCGTGACTCCCTGACCCATGGCAAGCGCCGTCACGAGCACAAGGAGTGAGAGCATGAGAAAGGTCTTCTTCATTTCCTGCCTCCTTCTGGGGATAGAGCCGGGGCTTCGCCCCGGATATGATGCACGTTTATCATACCGGAGGGTCCCTGTCAACTGAAAATGCCCTATTCATGATGACGGGTTTTGGCTATGCCTTATGTCGGCATGGGTGGCTTTGTCACGCAACAGGATATCGCGGATGCCCTCGGCATCTCCCTCATCACGGTTCATCGGGCACTGAACAGCTCGGGCTACGTGTCCAAGAAGCTCAAGGCACGGATCCTCGCCTATGCCAAGAAGGTCACCTATGTCCCCCACAAGGCCTCGCAGATACTGAAGAGGAACAAGGTCCGCAAGGTCGCCGTGTTTTCGTCCACCCTGCCCCGCTATTTCTGGAATGACATCAGGACGGGAATCACGATCGGCTCGGAGCAGGTGCAGCCCTTCAACTACCAGGTGCGCTATCACATGATCCCGGAGAGAAACTCCCGGCTCTATCTCGCGCGGCTGAAGTCCGCGGTCGCGGAGGGCGTGGAGGCGGTCGCTTTCGTCAATCAGTGGATCTATGACATGAAATCGATCATTGCCTACATCGATCGGGTCGGAATTCCCTATCTCACGCTGAATGTCGATGCCCCGAACAGCCGCCGCGTCTGTTACATCGGCCCTGACTACCGAGCCGGGGGCAGATTGGCTGCCGAGTATATCGGCAAGACGCTTCTGTTCCGGAAGAACCCGCGCGTGCTCGTGATCACGGCGCGCAGGGAGGGGATCACAGGGTCCCACGCTCCCGACATCAACAATCTCCGATATGAGGGTTTCCTGGCAGTTCTCCAGAAAAGCCTCGGCCGCATACACCATGAAGTGGGATACCTGACCTCGGAGATGCGCTCGAAGGAAGTTGGCAGCCAGATCCAGGAGCTCCTGAATTCCGCCCGGGGCAACGTGGACGCGATCTATCTCATTGCAGCCTACAATGCGCAATTCATACAGGCCCTGGAGCAAAGCCCGCGTCCCCGGACACTTGTCGTTCTCCATGATCTGGATCCTTCGTCGAATCACTACCTGGAAAAGAATCCGCTCGCCGCCGTCATCTACCAGAATCCCATTCTCCAGGGCTACTATGCGGTCAAGATACTGGAGAACATGCTCGAATCGGGTCATCCACCGGACATCCGGCAGATCAACATCGTGCACAGCATCATCCTGAACGAAAACAAGGACCTGTACAGGAATCACTACCTCTTCACGAAGATGATCGATTGAGGTGCCGTATGGAGCTGATGGAAGCGATTTCCCAAAGGCGCAGCATCCGCAGGTTCAAGGATACGCCGGTGCCACGCGAGCTGGTCGAGGAGGTCCTTGCCGCTGCCGTGCGCGCGCCATCGGCAAAGAACTCCCAGCCATGGCGGCCGCGCGGCCCCGCACGCCCTGGCAGGAGCTGACGATGTGGCGGGAGGAAGAGTAGCAGGGATGGCCCCCGGGGGCCGATTCTGATATGATGGGCTCATGGAATGGCGTGCAAGTCACATACTGGTAAGAGACAAGCGTCTGGCCGACGAGCTCTTGAAAAAAATCAAGCTCGGCGCGGGCTTCGAAGCAATGGCCCGGGATCATTCCACCTGCCCGTCGAAATCCCGGGGTGGAGACCTGGGATGGTTCGGGCCCGGCAAGATGGTGCCGGCATTCGAAGAGGCCTGCAAGAGGCTCTCATCGGGATCCCTCAGCGACATAGTCTCCACGTCGTTCGGCTATCACATCATCAAGCTCACCGGCCGCAAGGAGTAGCCAGGCCTCCACGGCCGCGGCCGAGAGCTGCATACCACGCGGGACGCGCCCATGGTATAATCAGGGGAAGGAGCGAGAAATGACGTTCGCAGAGAAGATGCAGGGCATAATCAACAAGGGCGTGGCGGCAACGAAGGACCTGGCAAGCAAGGCCGGCGAGAAGGCAAAAGACCTCGGCGCCAAAGGCATGGTCAAGGTGGAAATCATGCAGCTGGAGTCTCACGCGGAAAAGGTCATTGCCCGGCTCGGCAACGAAGTCTACAGGGCCCTTGTCGAGAAGAACGGCACCTCGGTGAGCCGGGATACTCCGCTGATCAGCGACATGCTCAAGGAAATCGAGGACCTCCGCGCAAAGATCGAGGTGAAGGAAAAGGAGTACCATTCGATCGGCGGCAAGGAATAGGAGCGCCTCGCGGGTTTCTCTCCGTCCGGCGCCCCGCGCCTCTTCTGAAGGGCCACGCGGCCTACATCGAAGCCTTCACCACGACAACGGCCTGCATGGAGGGATGTATTTCGCAATGGTAGGAGTACGTCCCTGCCGCATTGAACGTCATTGAGAAGCTGCCGCCGGGGGCGATATCTCCTGAGCGCCAGAGCCCCGTGTCACTGGTCACCGTGTGCGGCACCGAGTCCGTATTTGTCCAGGTAACGGCCTGACCCGCCGCCACAGTGATCGTGTCTTCGAATGCAAATCCTGAAATGCGTGTCCGCGCGGTTCCGGCACGCGACATCGACGCTGCCGGCCCGGAGGGCTGGATGACGATCTTGCGCGGCGCGTTGCCCACCGGGACGGTCCCGATCACCGACAGGGTGGCCAGATTCACGACCGAGACATCGTTGGAGCCCTCGTTGGTCACGTAGGCCGTGCGCCCGTCCGCGGCCAGCGCGATCCAATGCGGCAGCGTGCCGACCTTCACATCTGCCCGCACCGTGTCGCCGGCAGGGTCGATGACGTACAGCGCGCCGGGGCCCTGGCTCACGACCAGCGCGGTGGCGCCGTCCGGAGAGAAAAGCGGGAGATGGGGGGACGCGCCCACGGGCACCTGGCGCGCAATCGTATTGCTCGCCGTGTCGAGCACCTGCACCGAATCCGAGCCTGCCAGCGTGAAGTAGAGCTTCTTCCCATCCGGACTGAGGTTCAGCGCCCGCGGCGTCTTGTCCAGGGGCACGGCCCCCTTCTGACGCATGCGAGGTATGTCCAGAATGACGAGCGCGAGGGCGCCCTTGCCCTGCGCCGCAACGTAGGCGGTGCCGCCGTCCGGGCTGATGGCGATATTGTGGGGGCTCGCCACGGGTAATGCGCCGACCACGGTGTTGCTCGCCGTGTCGATGAAAGCGACCTGGCCGGCTCCGAAGACAGCGGCCAGCAGCGTCCTTCCATCCGGGGTCATGGCAAGGCCGTGAGGAGACTTGCCGACCTCGATCGTCGTGACGACGGCGTCGGTTGCCGTGTCGATGACGCTCACCTTCGTGTCCCCGTCACTGCTGGCGTAGACGCTCTTCCCGCTGGGAGTGATGGCAAGACCATGGGGCCCGGTCGGTATGGGAATCGTGCGGAGAAGCCGGTTGGTCGCCGTGTCGAGCACGGCAACAGCGTTGTCCTTGAAGAGGCCTACGTACGCCTTCGCTCCTGCCGCGAAGGACGCGGTTGCCGCAAGTACCGCAAGCACCAGGAAAATGAAGAATATCCTTGAGGATCTCATTCGATCCGCTCCTTTCTGTGACCGCGTATCCGCGGTGCGAGTCCCTATTGTGCCCGCCACCTGATGACCTCGGGGCCGGCGGGGACGGGACTCCCTCCCGCCGGCTCCTGCGTCACTTTCACTTCCTCGGGAAGCTCCATGAACGCCTTCCCTTCGGCGACGAGCAGCCCCTCCCCCTCCGAGTCCGGAGTGAAAGTACCCATGGTGGTCCACGCGCCCCGGTGAAGGACCCAGGCCTGGTACGTCCTTCCTGATGGTGCCGGGGCGAAATTGTGCAGGGCAATGATGCCCAGCGGGGTCCCCGGCCTGCCGCGGTACGAGCCGTGCGTGGCGGCCGGCACGCCGGGAGCTGCCGGTATGTGCTGGGTGGTGATGTCGCTTGCCGTGGCCATGGAAAGCGCGCGCTCATGACGCTGCGCCACGATGCGCTGCTGGTTGAACCTCACACCGGCGCCGAAAAGGAGGGCGAGGGCCACCGCGGCCACGCCGAGGGGCGCCAGGATGTAGCGCAGCTTCTGCACGCCTGCCCGGATACGTGTCTTCACGGTGCCCAGGGGAAGATTCAGCGCAACAGCCACCTGGTCGTGCGTAAGCTCATCGAAAAACGCAAGGCTCAATGCCTGGCGCTGCGCGGGGGGCAGGCGTTCCACCGCCGCGCGGACGGCTTCCTGCCTGTACGCCTGCCACGCTGCTTCAACCGGTTCCGCGGTAGTGTCGGGAAGCTCGTCCACCACCTCCGCGGTCACCTCCGGGTCCAGCCGCGGCCTGCGGCTGCGGGCGCGAAGCTCATTGAGGATTCGAAAATGGGCGATCTGCAGAAGCCAGGGCCGAAGCGCGCCTCTTCTCGGATCATAGGTGTCCGCCTTGCGCCAGACCGCAAGGAACACGTCCTGCACGATATCCTCAGCGGATCCGGGATCGAGGCTCTGGGAGGCGATGTGGAAGACAAGGGGCGCGTAGCGCGCAAAGAGCGGCTGGAGCGCCCCCGGGCTCCTGCGGGCGAGCGCCTGCATGAGCTTCTCGTCGCTCGGGTCTGCCTCAGGGGACGTGAGGGGAGGTGTTTTCATTGCCTGCATTCCATTCACGTAAAGTTACTACACCGGAGAGGCGCTGTTGGATTCAGCCCAGGCGAACGACGCTGTCGACGATTGCCAGCTCCCGTTCGCGATGGGTGATAAGGATGAGCGTTCTGCCCTGCAGCTTCCGGGCAAGCGTGTCGAGCAGCAGGCCGGCCGTCCGATCATCGAGCCCCTCCGTGGGCTCATCCAGGACATAGACAGGCGCCGCCCGGAGCAGGGCCCGGGCCACGGCAATGCGCTGGAGCTCTCCCGTGGAGATTTCCCGGCCGGTTTCCCCGACGACCGTCTCCAGGCCGTCCGGCAGAGCCGCAATGAGCTCCGTCAGCTGCGCGGCCTGGAGCGCCGGCAGGAGAGCCGCGTCCTGCCCCGCGGAGTCCAAACCGGGCGGGAGCGCGATCAGCAGGTTCTCACGAATGCTGGCATGAAAAAGGTACGGCGCCTGGGGCACCACGGAAAAGAGCCTGCGGACATCTTCAGGCGCCATCGATCGCAGGTCATACCCGTCGGAACTGGCCGCCCCCATTGCGTCGGCGGCGTTGAATACCCGGATGCTTCCGGATTCAAAATCCCAGAAACGCAGGAGGACATTGACGATCGAGCTCTTCCCCGCTCCCGTGGGTCCGATGATGCCCAGCCGCGCGCCGGCAGGGACGTCGAATGACAGTCCGTCTATCGCCGGGGGCTGCTCAGGAGAATATCGAAAGCGAAGATCCCGGATCGACAGGGATACCGGGCCGGCCGTCTTCATTCCCGGGGGCGCGAAGACCGGGGCCGAGGGCCCCTTTTTCGCGGTCCCCCTGGCCGCGGGTTCCTTCACAGCCGGCTCGGCGTCGATGATCTGGAAAAGGCGGCGCGCCGCCGCGGTCATTTCCCCCGCCCTCTGCATGACGCCGGGCAGCGGCATGATCGTCTCGAAGCTGGCAAGGACGAGCACGGTCAGCATGGCCATGTCGGCGCGCGGCAGCCCGCCGCCGGCGACAACAGGCACGAGCACAAAGGCGGCGGCCCACACGGCAAGGGCGCTCGCCCCGACGATGCCTGCCTCGCCGAGCCCCTGCAGCGAGGCGAGCGTGCGCTGACGCCGGTCCATCTCCCGGCCCGCCGCCTCGATGCGTGCCGCATGCGCGCCCGCCGCGCCGAGCGCCACAAGCTCCGCCATTCCCTGGACCTCCTCGACGATCGAGGCGCGGAGCTCCGCTGCCCACGCGACGCGCTCGCGCCCCGGACGCGCGGACAGCCGGTGCAGAAGCAGCGGGAGGAGGACGCCGGAGAAAGCCAGGGCGGCCGCGTCGATCACGGCGAGACGGGCGTCGAAGCGCGCGAGGAACGGGACGATGCACGAGACGGCGAGCACCGCCACGATGGAGGGAACGACCCCGCGCACATAGAAGTCGTCCAGCGTGTCGATGTCGGCCCGGATGCGGCTCAGCAGATCGCCGCTCCGATACGAGGACAGGCGCGCGGGGGCGAGGGGCTCGATGCGCGCGTAGAACCAGACGCGGAGGGCGGAGAGGATCCTGAACGTGACGTCGTGATTCACGAGCCTCTCGGCATAGCGCCCCGCGGCCCTGCCGAGGGCCAGGGCGCGGACGCCCGCGCCGGCGGTCGTGTAGTCCATCAGCACGCCCGCCAGGCCCGCGATGGCCATCGACGCGATGAACCAGCTCGAGAGCGCGAGCAGGCCGACATTGGCCAGGAGCGTCGCGAGGGAGAGAACGAGCCCGAGCACCGCCAGCCGCCAGTGGGGACGTACGAGCTTCAGCAGGCGAAACAGGTCTCTCATGACGCCTCGCGTATCCGGCCGGCGTCGAGGACGAGCACTCGATCCACCCCGGGGGCCGGGCGATGGGTCACCAGGACCATGGTGCGGCCCTCTGCCAGGCTGCGGATTCCGGCGTTCACCATGCGCTCACTCTCCGCGTCCAGGTGGGCGGTCGGCTCGTCCAGGAGGACCAGGCCCGGGTCACGCAGGAACAGGCGGGCCAGCGCGACGCGCTGGAGCTGTCCCGTGGAGAGCCCCTGTCCCCCCTCCCCGACGCGTGTGTGGAGCCCGGCAGGCATCCGCTCGACGAACTCGGACGCGTGTGAAAGCCGCAGCGCTTCCTCGATCTCGCGTTCGTTGGCGGATGGCCGGCCGAGAATGATATTGTCCCGCAGCGTGCCGTGAAACAGGGTCGGCCGCTGCGGCAGCCACGCGACCGTGTCGAGCCACGCGCGCTGGTCGAGGCCGCGCAGATCGTTCCCGTCGATGAGCAGCCGGCCGCTGCCGGGCGTGGCGAAGCCCAGGAGCAGGGAAAGGAGCGTCGACTTGCCTGCGCCGCTCGCCCCGAGCACCGCGACATGTTCCCGGGAGCTGACGGAGAAAGTCACGCCTTGCAGGATGGGCCGCTCTTCATAGGCGAAGGAGACGTCTTCAAAAGCCACTGCGCGCGCATGCGGCCGGGGAGGGATGCGCGCCCCGGACATTTGCGCTGCCGTACCCGGCGGATTTGGCGCTGCCGTACCCGGCGGATTTGGCGCTGCCGTGCCGGCGGGGGGTGAGGATTCCGGACCCGGGCCGGGCCCGCCTGCAAAAGGACCCGCACCTGGTCGGCCGCGCTGACCGCCTCCATGCGCGAATGATAGAAGGTTCCCAGGGTGCGGAGGGTGAGGAAATACTCGGGAGCGATGAGAAGTATGAAGTATCCCGGGGCGAACTGCATGGAGGCGGAAAGCAGCCGCAGCCCGGAGAGTATGGCGACCAGGGCGATGCTGACGCTCGAAATCAGCTCCAGCATGAATGAAGAGAGGAATGCGACCTTGAGAACCGACATCGTCATGCCGCGGTATTCCTCGGAGGTACGGGCGATCTCTTCCGCCTCGCGCCGCGAGGCGTCGAACATCTTCAGCGTGGCCAGTCCCTGGAGCGCGTCGAGAAAATGCCCGCTCATCCGGGCGAGCTTCCCCCACAGACGCTGGTTGCGGGCGTGCGATTCTTCGCCGATGACGATCATGTTCAGGGGAAGAAACACCGCGGTGAGGACGAGGACGAGTCCCGAGATCCAGTCCAGCGGAAACACCACGGCGAGGATCGTGAACGGCAGCAGGGTGGCGATGGCCCGTTGAGGCAGGTACTTCGAGAAGTAGGCATCCAGGGCTTCCACTGCGTCGACCGCCGTGTGCGCGATCTCCCCCGCACGCATGCCGGCGAGTGCAATCGGTCCGATGGACTGGAGGTGTCCACCAAGCTCCCTGCGCAGCGTCTGTTTGGCGCCGGACGCGCACTCGAACGCTGCGCGCCGGGATCCCCAGGTGACGACGGCGCGCAGAAGGACCACGCCCAGGAGCGCCGCGAAAAAGGGCAGGAGGCCGCGAAGGGTGCGCCCGCCGAACATGACGCCGTTGCCGATCTGGACCAGGAGCGAAGTCTGGAGGATCAGGAGGATTCCCGACAGCTCGCCCAGCGCGACCGTCAGGGCGAGATTGGGCCGGGCAGGACGGCTTCTGCCGCGCAGCCAGGTGGACGTACTCGTCATCGCAGTGACGAGTGTACGGAAAAGCCGTCTCGATTGACAACCGGAAACGGATATGTTAAAGCCGCTCCATGGGCGTCGAGGCACTCTCCCGGATACAGTTCGCCACCGTTGCCATCTTCCATTTCCTGTTCGTCCCCCTGACCCTGGGTCTCAGCGTGCTGGTGGCTTTCATGGAAACACGCTACGCGCGGACCGGGGACGAAACCTGGCTGCGCATGACGAGGTACTGGAGCAGGCTGCTGCTCATCAACTTCGCCGTGGGCGTGGTCACCGGTCTCACGCTGGAGTTCCAGTTCGGAATGAACTGGGCGGAATACTCGAAGTTCGTCGGTGACATCTTCGGCGCGCCCCTTGCCATCGAGGCAACGGTGGCGTTCTTCCTGGAGTCCACCTTCATCGGCCTGTGGGTGTTCAGCTGGAAGAGGGTTTCCCGGGGCACCCATGCGGCGATCATGTGGGTGGTCGCGTCGGCCAGCACGTTTTCCGCATTGTGGATCCTGCTGGCCAACGGATGGATGCAGAAGCCGCGCGGCTATGTCCTGGCGGGCGGCAAGGCCCAGCTGGTGGACTTCGGCGCCCTCATCTGGAACCCGTACGCGTGGATCAAGTTCTTCCACGTGATCACGGCCGCGTACACTTTGAGCGCATTCTTCATCATGGGGATCTCCGCGGTCAATCTCCTCCGCGGGAGGAATCCCCAGTTGTTCAAGAAGTCTTTCCGGCTCGCCGCCACATTCGCCGTGGCTTCCTCGGTCCTGATCGTCGTGGCCGGGGACCTCTCGGGAGTGCAGGTGGCGAAGTTCCAGCCGACGAAGCTCGCCGCCATTGAATCGCAGTGGAAGACAGAGACCGGCGCCCCCTTCTATCTGCTCCAGTTCCCCGACCCCGGGGCACAGCGCAACATCGTCGAAGCGCTGCCGATCGCCAAGGGACTCAGCTTTCTCGCCTACCACGACGTCAACGCCACGGTGAAGGGGCTCGAGGAGTTCCCCCGGCGAGCGGCCCCCGGTGATGGTGAGCTTCGTCGGATTCCGCCTGATGGTGGCCCTGGGTTTCCTCTTCGTGCTGCTGGCGGTGGTCTCCGCCGTTCTCTCGTGGACGGACAGGCTCGCATCGAAACGCTGGTTTCTCTGGATCATGACGGTGGCCCTGATCCTGCCCTACCTGGCCAGCGAGCTGGGGTGGATCGTCGCGGAGATCGGCCGGCAGCCGTGGATCGTGTATGGGCTGCTCAAGACGGCGGACGCGGCATCGCGCTCCATCACGCCGGGCGACGTCCTGGGCTCGCTCATCTGCTTCCTCGTCATCTACAGCGCCCTTGCCGCCGTGGACGTTTTCCTGCTCGCCAGGTACGCCCGCAGGACTGAGGACTGAGGAGGGAAGGAATGGCGCTGCAAACGCTCTGGTTCGTCCTGTGGGGTATCCTGTGGGCCGTCTATTTCATGCTGGACGGCTTCGACTTCGGCGCGTGCATGCTGCGCAACTTCCTCGCCCGTGACGAGCTGGACAGGAAAGTCGCGCTGGCCGCCATCGGTCCGGTGTGGGACGGCAACGAAGTCTGGCTCATCACGGCCGGGGGCGCCACCTTCGCCGCCTTTCCCGCCACCTACGCGTCGATGTTCAGCTTCCTCTACCTTCCCATGCTGCTGATCCTCTTCTCCCTCATCGCGCGCGGCGCGGCCATCGAGCTGCGCGGCAAGCATGACGCGCCGAAGTGGCGGTCCGTGTGGGACTGGGTGCTGGCCGTCTCCAGCTTCACGGCGCCGCTGGTGCTGGGGCTGGGGTTCGGCAACATATTCAAGGGCCTGCCCATCGACCTTGCCGGGTATCGGGGAAGCTTCTTCATGCTCTTCAATCCGTACGGCCTGCTCACGGCGCTTCTCTTCGTGCTCCTGTTTCTCCAGCACGGCGCCCTCTGGCTCAGGTATAAAACGGACGGAGAGCTGGGCGAGCGGGCAGGCAGGCTCGTGGGGGTCCTCTGGTTCCTCGTTTTGGCTGCTGCCGCGGCATTCCTCGTGCTGAGCGGATTCGCGACACGGCTGTATGACAACTACCTGGCCCGGCCGTTCTGGATCGTTGTGCCTGTTCTGGCTGTCGCGGCCCTGCTCGGGGTGCGGATCCTTCACTCCCGGGCGCGGCCCCTCGGCGCCTTTGGCGCTTCCTGCGCGACGATCGTGCTCGTGATTGCCACGGGGCTCATCGGCTTGTTCCCCAATCTCATCCCATCGAGCCTCGATTCAGCGGCGAGCCTCACGATCTACAACTCCTCATCGGGTCCATATACGCTGAAGCTCATGAGCATCGTCGCCGGGATCTTTGTTCCCCTCGTCATCGTCTACCAGTTCCTCGTGTTCAGATTCTTCCGGGCAAAAGTCACGCGAACCCAGGTGGGCGGAGAAGCCGAAGGATATTGACGAGCCTTGAGATCGTGAAGTGCGGGCGCAGGTAATGGCTCACCGTCACGGCAAGGATCCGCTCGTCTTCGGTCACACCCAGCGCAGCGACGCTTGCCGGGCCGCCCGCTGCCTGGAGCAGCTCCGCGATACGCGCAGGCCCGGGAACCTGCCGGGCGATTTCCTGGATTTCTCCCCAGCGGTCCTGGATCCTCTGTTTCAGCCGTCCGTAGTCCTGCTCGCTCATGTCCAGGTACGAGGCCTGGGAAGCGATGATGTCCGCGGCAAGGGATCCATAGGCTGAGCGAATGCGCTGCATCTCCTCTTCGCGCCCGGGCAGGCGGGAGTCCTTCAACAGGGCCACTGCCTGCTCCCGTGAAATCCGGCCTATCCGTTCGTAAAGCTCGGCCACGAGGATCGTCGCGACGCCGACCTTTGCGCCGTGCAGGATCGCAGGCCTGCCCTCCCTCAGCAGCTTCATCTCCCAGTAATGGGAATAGTGGTGCTCGGATCCGGAGGCAGGCAGGGAGTTGCCGAAATCCAGCATGCAGAACCCCGACTCGATCAAGGCCTCCATGAGGCTCCGCACGCCGTCCGCGGAAGCAGCCGCGATCTCTCCCGCCTGCTCCTCGCACGCCCGCACGGCGCGGAGCGACCTCCCCGCGATGGATTCGTCGTACGGTTCGTCCCGTAGAAGGTGGGCCAGCCGCCAGTCCGCGACCGAGGTGTGCTTGCCCAGCATGTCGCCGAAGCCCGCCGCGATCATCTGCTGCGGAGCCGAAGACAGGACAGCGAGGTCGGCGAATATGGCGAGGGGCGCGTGGGCATTCGCGGTCGTCTTCACCCCGTCGACGATCAGCGGCGCCCCGATGGATGTATATCCGTCAACCGAGGGCGCCGATGGGATGGAAATGAACGGGCAGCCGGTCCTGTGACTGACGAACCGCACGATGTCGGTGATCGTCCCCGAGCCGACGGCGAGAAATGTCAGGTCGGCCCCACCGGAGGCGAGCAGGACGCGAAGCACGTGTGGGGCGTCCGCAACCACCTCGCCGCCGGTGAACACGATCTTCCTCACCTCGCAGCCGATCCCGCGCAGCGCTCTCTCCACCGTCTCCCCGGCCGCCCGATACGTGTGCGCGTCCGCGACCAGCAGAAGCCGACGGCGTCCGGTCTCCCGGCAGTATTGCGTCAGGCGCGGGATGGCGTCCGTGCCAATGACGATCAGGGGTCTCTGCGCGCCGGTGTGAACGTGCTCTGGCATCTCCTGGGCTCCGACGGATGGTACCTCAACCCGCCGGATTGTTGCTATAGTCGTTCCCGTGGACACGGTAGACGTTCTCATCATCGGCGCAGGCGTGATCGGCCTGGCCATCGCTGAACGGCTGGCCGATCCGTCACGGGAGATCGTGGTCGTGGAAATGCATGACGGGTTCGGCCGGGAGACTTCCTCCCGCAACAGCGAGGTCATCCACTGCGGCATGTACTACGCGGAAGACCTGCTCAAGACCCGGCTGTGCGTGCGGGGCAATCCGCTCCTGTACGAGCTCTGCGCGCGCCAGGGAATCCCACACCGCAGGACCGGCAAGATCGTGGTCGCCACTGATGAGAAAGAGGCGGCTACGCTGCAACGGCTCTTCGCCCAGGGAAAGAAGAACGGCGTCGACGGCCTGCGACTGATCGACAGCAGGGAGATAGAGGCCCGGGAGCCGCATGTACGCGGGATCCTCGGATTGCACAGTCGTGACAGCGGAATCATCGACAGTCATCGGCTGATGGAGTACCTCGCGCACGCCGCGGTCTCCCGGGGAGCGACACTGGCGTACAATTGCGAAGTCACCGGGATTCACAGGAATGGAGGAGGCTATTCGGTCGAGGTGCGGGAGGCCAACGGCGCGCTCACCACCCTGATGACGGCCTGCGTGATCAATTGCGCCGGTCTTCACGCGGACCGGATTGCCGCTCTGGCCGGGATCGACGTCGAGGAGGCAGGATACCGCATCCGTCCCTGCAAGGGAGAGTATTTTCGCGTGTCCTCACGGCACAATGGCAGGCTCCATACCCTGGTGTATCCTGTTCCTTCATCTGTTCACCTCGGGGCGCACGCCGTCCTCGGCCTGGACGACAGCCTGAAGATAGGTCCGAGCTCTTTCTACGTTGACGCGCTTGACTACGCGGTGGACCCTGCCCACCGGTCGGTTTTCCACCGGAAGGCCCACCGTTTCCTTCCCTTCCTGGAGCTGGATGACCTGTCCCCGGACATGTCGGGAATCCGGCCGAAGCTGTACCGGCAGGGAGAGCCCTTCAAGGATTTCGTAATCCGCGAGGAGGGCGACCGCGGGCTTCCGGGGCTCGTCAATCTGGTCGGCATGGAATCTCCCGGCCTGACCGCGTGCCTGGCCATCGCGGAAAACGTGGAACGTCTTCTCCAAGGAGGGCCTGCACTCGTATGAGTAGATCTCAACGCAAGGCAGGGGCGCTCGTGGATCACAATCCCGACGAGGCCTCGCGCACCGCAAAGCGCTCCGCACGGGTGCTGGGCAACGAGGCTTTCGGCTCGGTGGTCCTGAGCACCGTGGCCGGCTACGTCGACACGGCCGGCTACCTGGCGCTCTTCGGGCTTTTCACCGCACACGTCACGGGGGACCTGATCACGGCCGCCGCCACCATGGCCACCGGTCCCAATCTCGGGGCAGGCATACGCCTGGCCATGATTCCGATCTTCATGGTGACCGTCGCCGCAATTACGCTCTTCGCGCGGGGCATCAGGCGTCGGGGCGCCGCGACGCTCGCACCGCTGCTCAGCCTGATGACGATCGCGCTCGCCCTTTTCTGCGCGGCCGGGGTGTACATCCGGCCGTACGCGAGAAACCCCAACGCGTGGGGTGTCGCCGTCATTGGAGGTCTCGGTGTCGCCGCCATGGGGATCCAGAACGCATTGATGCGCGGCGCGCTGAAGAGCTTCTCCCAGACCACGCTCATGACGGGCAACCTGACGCAGTTCACGATCGATTTCGTCGAGTTCGTCTTTCCCGCCGCGCGCGACGATGCGCGGGAACGCGCGCGCGTCCGGCGCGAATCGGCCCGGCATGCAAGGAAATCCGGCATCCCGCTCCTGGGCTTCATGGTCGGGGCTGCCCTGGGCGCGTGGCTGACGAAGCGCTACGGGCTCCTGTGCATCGCCTTGCCGACAGGCGTGGTCGCCATCCTGAGCATCATTGCCTGGGCACGCTCGGGCAGACGCGGCTAGAACGAGACTTTTGCCCCCAGGGTCACGAAAAACATGTTGTTGCGCAGGGCACCGCTGCTCGTCGGAGAGATCGTGTATTCCGTGTTGTTCGGTCCGAGATACGAGCCGAGCTGCAGGGAAAGCTCGAAATTGTTGACAGGGTCATATGCGAGACCGATCATCGCGATGCCGGACAGGTCGGACAGATTGCTCAGTCCGCTCACGCTCAGTGTCATATCGCTGAGGATGAACTTGTTCACGGTCACGAAGAGCGCCGCGTAGTATTTCCCGTAGTAACCCGGCTGAAAGTAGCCATTCAGGAACGTGGCGAGCCCTGCGGAACCGAGCTCCTGGAACATGTGCGCGTCGTATCCGGCGCCGTTGTAGAAGAACTCGACATTCACCGAGATCCGATCCTGCACGTCGAACGCATCGAATGTCCGGGACAGCCCCACGTCCACCTTCGGAACAACCTGGTTGCGAATGGAGGTGGCGGTCACGCCGTCCACGTCCAGCCTCTTCTGATTGTCTCCCCACGAGAGGCTCGCCTCAGCCGTGAGATTCATGCTCCAGAAGAACGGTGCCGTCAGGTCGACCCCCCAGACGGGGAGCTTCCCCGACTTGAG
Source organism: uncultured Spirochaetota bacterium (assembly GCA_963734545.1). GTDB lineage: Bacteria > Spirochaetota > Spirochaetia > SZUA-6 > Fen-1364 > Fen-1364. The sequence continues at coordinate 815,977 of CAVTHO010000008.1, forward strand.
CCAGCCGGAAAAGCCGAACTCGTATGAGCCGACGAGAAACTCGGTGCGCGCGGCGAACGCGAGGTCGGTGATGTCCTGGATCGCATTGAGGTTGAGGAACGTGTAGAGGTGGAACTCCCGGGCAAAGACCACGTCGGACCGAAGACCGAAGACCCCTTCGCGCAGAGCGGTAAGGTTGGTGAAGCTCTTGTGCTCGATATTGATCAGGTCCGTGGGATTCCAGAAGTAGCCCGTTCCCCACTGGAGCACCTGCTTGCCTGCCCGGAAGTACACGGTGTTGGCCGCATTGAAGTCGACGAAGATCTCCTTCACGCCCAGGAGCGTGGTCTGGTCCTCGGAGAGGACGAACGGCGCAGGCGGCGCCGGCGGCGCAAACAGCGTGAAGTTGTGGATGACCGGTGTGCCGGCAGTCAGGTAGCCCAGATTGAGGTCCACGAAGGCCCGAAAGCTCTTCTTCAGCCGCACGTCGACCAGGAAGTCCCCCATCATCACATTGGAAAGGGTGTTGTCGCTTGCGCCGGTATTCCCCTGCACGAAATCACGCGTCATGGTGTACGAGCCTGTGGCCTGCAGAATTCCCGAAAGCCCCACCCGCTCCTTCTCGATGTCCTCCACGATGTTCTTTTTCTCCGCTGTCCCCTGAGTGGCCTCCACCGTGGAGGAGCCGAAGAACTCGTCTTCACCCGCGCTCGCGCCTGCAGGCGCCGCGGTTTCACTCTGGGCAAAGAGGCCGGGAGAGAGAAGGAGCGCGGCCAGCAGGCCGAGCGTGCAACGTTTCAGCATGACAATCCCCTTACTTGCTCAGGCTTTCCAGATAGGACTTGTCGAACTTGTAGTCGTCAACCTTGCTGAAGGAAATGCCGGTGATTTCCAGCAGCGAGGTCTTCCCTTTTTCCACCTCGTCCGTGAATCTCTGCACAAGCGGAACATAGCGGCCATCGATCTCCTTGTATTGGGCGAAGAGATCCGTTTCCATGAGGGTTCCCGAGAGGGAGTAGGACTCGCGTTTGACCTCCAGGTACTTGTCCTGCGTCAGCCACATCACCAGCCGGGGGTATTTGACGTCATTGACCTTGGCCGTCACCTCGATCCGGTACACGGGGATCTTGCCGCCGCCGAGCGCCTGTATGGAAATGATCTCGTTGCCATTGGGGTCTATCGACGGCTTGTACAGCTCCTTGAACTTCCTCGTCTCGAAGTCGCCGGCAGTGGCGTTGGAGCCTCCGATCTTCTCGTCACGGCCGATGTGGGTGAAGGTGCGCGTGCTCCGCCGATACATCCACATGTTGTCTGCCACGCGCAGGTACCCATTGCCCCTCTCCGTTTCCGGGTCCGCCATGACGATGAGAAACGCGTCGTCCCGGTCCCGCCTGTACAGCACGCTCTGGATGACCTTGGTCCCCTGGTCGGGATCACGCGTGGTGATGTTGGCCTGCGCGGTCATGTCGCTGCGGATCTCGTAGTTGGTATCGATGTAGTCGATGATCTGCTGGACAGACGGGGTTGCCCAGAGCGCCGGAGCCAGCAGGAGGAGGGCCAGGGCAGCCCCGAGGATACTCAGTTTCATGTCAGTCTCCTATTCAAAGTGCCGCAGCGCGTCCGCCACCCGGAGCTTCGATGCGCGGCGCGCGGTAAAGAACGCGATCAGGAAGGACACGATCACGATGATGAGGAAATTGCCGACCAGAGCCCCGACGGTCGGAACAAAGTACAGGTGCCTGTTCACGAAGAACATGCTGAACGGGTTGTCCTTGAGGTCGAACGTGAGCGCGCCGAGCAGGGCCATGAGCCCGTAGGACAGCCCGATGCCCACGATGCACGCGAACACGGCAAGAAAGACGATTTCCATGACAAAGACGGAACGGACATCGGACCGCTGCATGCCGATTGCCCGGTTGGTGCCGATCTCCCGGGTGCGCTCGCGGATGCTCATCCTCATGGTGTTCACGACCCCTATCAGGATCACGAAGAAGAGGATCAGGACGGCGACGATGGAGATCGTGTTCAGACCTCTCTGCAGATCGACCACCATGCTGGCATTCTCGAACATGGTCTGGACGTCCACGCGCGACCCTTTCCACGCATCCCTGTTGAGGAGCCGCAGCTTCTGGGTCGCCTCGTCCGTCGTCTTGCTTCGCGCCAGCATCTCCCATTCAGGCAACAGGGCCTTGAAGAGAGGCGTGCCCTCGGCCGCCTTGGCGGGCTTCTTGGGGATGTTCCAGAAGTAGTTCTTGTAGAACGAGTCTTCATGCGCGAATGCGGTGGCATCGGCAAACGGTGTCACGGTTTTCACAATGCCCGTCACGACAAACTGCGCGTCGATAGGATCAGCGGCATCGAGGGAGACATAGCGATAGTCGATCCGGGTGCCGACATCCGCTCCAAGAGACCGGGCCAGGGGCTGTGTGAGAATGATTCCGGTCTTGTCCTTCAGGAGGTCCCTGATGTCGCCCTTCACGAACTTGAGATTGTCACGGGCAATGGCCAGGGCGTCGGGGCTGGTCTCCAGCCGCAGCGCAAACACGTCGGCATTGGCCTGCCGCCCCTGCGCGCGAAGAACCGCCTTGACCCCGGCAGCTCCGGGGGCAAGCGCCTCCTGCAGCTTGTTGGCCTGCGCGATCACCTTCTGGGCATCCTGGGGATATTTCGTCACGATCTGGAGCCCGAGCGATTCGTTGGGCTTCATGTTGAGCTGTGCGCGGAGAGTATCCTGGTCCACGAAGGCAGCCATGTCCATGAACATGTTGGACGAGGGGATGAGCCCGACGACCTTGTACTTGGGCGCCTGCGCCTGTCCATAGACCGTCTGGAACCGCACGGTGACAATGTCGTTCATCCCGACGTTCAGCTCGTTCGCCGCGTTCTTGTACAGCAATATGCCGGGAAAGACGTCCGGTTTGTAAATATCGCGCGGATGGCCGGACTCAACTTGCGTATCGTCGTAGAATTCGGCGTTCCGGCTCATGCCCACAAGGGCCACGAGACCGGTCTTCCCGTTTCCGACTATCCGGCCGAACGCGCTCACGTCCTGATCGATTGATTTGATCCCGTCCACGTTCTCCTTGATGGTCTTGATGAACCGATCAGTGTCCCTGATTACGTCGCTGCGCCGCGTGGTGTAGGTATCCTGGATCACCTTGATGTGTCCGCTCATGTACACGAGCATCTTGTTGAAGAGGATGTCGGTGAGACCGCTCGTGAACGAGGAGGTGACCACCAGAATGCACATGCCGACGGCGATGCCCGCGGAGAGCAGCACGTTGCGCCGGAACTGCCGGACGAGATTGCGGAAAGCGATCTTGGAGACGACGCGCGCGCTTCGCATTCGCGTCATGAAAAACCGTGCTATGCGTTTCATTTCAGTTCCCTCGATTAGTGCCGGTTGATTGCGTCCAGCGGCGTGATTTTCCGCGCCACCATGACCGGGTAGACAACCGCGAGCACCGTGACAATGGCCAGCCCGATGATGCCCGTCACCAGCCCGGCAAAACCCAGCGTGGGCTGGAAGACCTCGCCACCGAACAGGAGCTCGAAGATCTCGTTTCCCCCCGAGGCGATGCGGAGGGGCCGGATGATCCACGTGACGATGACGCCGACGAGGATGCCGATGCCGCCGAAGATGAACGAGAGGGAGAAGGTCTCCGCCAGGAACATCCTGGTGATGAAGCTCTTGCGCGCGCCCACGGCGCGCATCATGCCGAACTCCTCCGTCCTTTCCAGGGCGTTCATGCTCAGCGTGTTCATGATGATGATGATGGCAACGAAGAAGAGCAGGAGCACGAATACGATGATGATCATCTGCAGGATGTCGGAGATCTGCGCCACCTGTCCGGATGCCTTCTTCCAGCTCAGCACCTTCACCGGCAGGTTATTCTCCTTGGCCAGGCTCTTCATCTTCGCCACGGACGCGTTCAGGTCCTCGCCCGGCTTCAGGAGGATGGTGACGTAGTTGTACGCCGCGTTGTCGAAGTCGATCACCCGCGTGACGGTCGGCTCCGTCTTGATCCTTTTCTCCAGCTCGGCCACGGACGTGCCGCTTGTCCCGGCGGAGAAGATGTCGCCGCCGCCGAAGAGCGCGTCCTCGTCGGCGCTCATCAGCGCCTCCTGCTTCGGGGGGAGCTTCTGGACGATGTCCCGCGCCGTGTAATATCCGAAGATCTCCCGGTAGGTCTCGATGTCCATGAAGCTGACTTCCTGCATGAGGGAGTTGAGCGACCTGAATCGAACGACACCCTTTACCGGGACGTCCTTGTTTGTCGAGTTCTGCTCTCCGAAGCCTTCCAGCGCCAGGGAGCGCCTGACGGCAAGCCTGTCCTCCTCCTTCTTGGCCTCGTCCGTGAGATTGTCCCTGTTGATCCCCGCACCCTCCGGGACGAGCCAGTACCCCTGGATCTTGTAGCGGTTCTTCCTCCCGTCCACGTTCAGAAGGATGCCATGGTCCCCATTCTTCAGCACCTTTCCCTCTATGGCCGTGACCGGATTCCCGAACACCCTCTGAAACTCGTCGAAGTTGCAGCCGAAGGTGAGCATGAAGTCCATCTCCTGGCCGCCCAGGACGGCCACCCCGCCCCGGGTCATGGGAAGGTAGCCCTGGATGAAATCCTGCCTGTCCAGGACGGAACGGATCCTGTCGTAGTCCTTCAGGATCTTCAGCGGCTTGGCCAGCGGCGTAAACAGGACATTGTCCTTTGGCTCCTCGTCGGAGACGAGAATGATGTGCCCGGTAAAGCTCCTGACCATGTTCTGCTCGACTCCGCGCTGCATGCCGATGGCCGTGGCATTGCCCAGCGTCATGATGAGCGCGCCGAGGAACAGGATGGTCCCGATGATGATGCTCTTGGCCTTGTGCCGGAGGAGGCTCCTCCAGGCAATTTTCAGGATAAACATGATCCGCCCCTAGTTCGCCATGAGCCCGTCTTTGATCTTCAAGACGCCGTTGGCGTACTTGAGGATGTCCGGATCGTGCGTGGAGAAGATGAATGTGGTCTTTTCGAGGACATTCAGCTCTTTCATGAGCTTCAGGATCATGTCACCTGTTTCCGAATCGAGGTTGGCGGTCGGCTCATCCGCGAGCACGATTGCCGGACGGGTGACGAGCGCGCGCGCAATGGCCACGCGCTGGCGCTGGCCGCCGGAGAGCTCGTACGGCTTGTGGTTGATCTGGTCCTTGAGCCCCACCTCTTCGATGAGCTTCTCCGCGCGCTCGCGGATCTCTCTCTTCCTGATGCTTTCCCTCTTCATGAGGAGAAGGGGAAACTCCACGTTTTCACGCGTGGTGAGCACGGGGATGAGGTTGAATGTCTGGAAGATGAACCCGATGGTGTGCAGGCGCAGGTCGGTGAGCTCGCGGTCGGAGTGCGTGGTGATGTCCTTCTCATGGATCTTCACCACCCCTTCGGTGGCAGAGTCGATGCACCCGATTATATTGAGAAGGGTGGTCTTGCCGCTCCCCGACGGGCCGACAATGGAAATAAAATCCCCCTCCCGGATGGCCAGATCGACGCCGCGCAGGGCGTGGACCGTCGTCGCACCCAGTGGGTAGTCCTTCTTCACAGCCTTCAGCTCGATCACGTTCATGATGCGCACTCCTTCCCGTTCTTTACCAATGAAACGAGGTCAATGAGCACTTATTGCATTGTTCTGTCAATAATATAAAGGGCAATCTGAGCATTCAACACCGCTCGCGCCCGATTGGGCGCCAGTTTTCCGGCTTTTTCTAGAACCGATACCCGGCGGCGGACGCCCGGGGAATCAGGGCAAGGATCGTCCGACCTGTACTTTGTTCCACCCTTATTAATGGTCAGTGCGCCGAATCATTAATAAGGCCGGGCAATGGCCCAGTGCGGCGCATACCTCTCGGCGTTTTCGCTGGGCGCCCGCCGCGGTGCGCTCGTGCTACCCCGCCGATTCCAGTCTCTTCACCAGCTCCGGAACCACTTTGAACAGGTCTCCCACGATCCCGAAATGAGCCACGTCGAAGATCGGCGCATTGGGGTCTGAGTTGATGGCAACGATCATGTCGGCGCCTTTCATGCCGGCCAGGTGCTGAATTGCTCCGCTGATGCCGCAGGCGATATAGACCTTCGGCTTCACGGTCTTCCCTGTCTGGCCCACCTGGTGGGAATAGGGGATCCAGCCCGCGTCCACCGCTGCGCGGGACGCGCCCACGGCCCCGCCCGTTGCCAGGGCGAGCTTCTCGATGAGCGCGAAGTTCTTCGGGTCCTTGATGCCGCGGCCGCCCGACACGATCACGTCCGCTTCCACGAGGTTCACCGTGGCCGATTTCTCCTCCACGAACTCCAGGAACTCGAGCTTCGTTGCAGGAACGGGAATGTGGTTGAGCTCGATCACCTTGCCCTGCGGGTTGGAAACCTTTTCCGCGGGTGTCATCACCTTGTGGCGCACCGTGGCCATCTGGGGCCTGTGGTTCTGCGTGAGGATCGTGGCCATGATGTTGCCGCCGAATGCGGGCCGGGTCTGGCGCAGGAGCATGGTGGCCGGGTCGATGCTGAGCTCCGTGCAGTCCGCCGTGAGACCGGTGAGTATCTTTGCCGCCACCCGGGGCAGGAGGGAACGGCCCACCACCGTGCCGCCGCCGAGGAAGATCTCGGGCTTTTTCTCCATGAGGATCTCGGACACCAGCTCCGCGTGGACGTCCTCATCGAAATCTCCGATGCCGGGGTTGTCGATCATCCACACCTCGTCGACGCCGTAGGACAGGAGCTCATCGGTGAACTTCCTCACCCCGTTTCCCACCAGAATGGCGCACACCGGGGCAGAGAGCTCCTTCTGCAGCTCGCGCGCCACGCCGATGATCTCCGGCACCACGCTGCCCAGCTTTCCGCGCCGGTGCTCGGCCAGGATCGCGATACCGGAATACTTCTTTATGTCCTGGCCCTTGAACGTCCGGCGCGTGATGACGATGGCCTGGTAGCGCTTGCATGCCTCCACGCAGGCGCCGCAGAGCGTGCAGACACCCAGGTCGATGACGGCGGACGGCTTGTCCAGCTTCGCGCCCACCGGGCCCGAGAGCGCAATTGCGTCGTAGGGGCATGACTTCACGCAAAGACCGCAGCCGACGCAGTTCTGAACGATGACGCGGATCGGGTCCATGTGCGTATCCTTATTTCTTCCGAATGGTGATGCCGGCCGCGGCAAGCTCCGCGAGCAGGGCGCCCACTGTTTCAGCCGGTTCTCCCGTGAACTTCTTGCCCCCGGAAGGCTTGGGCGGAGTGAAGATCTTCATGACCTGCGTGGGTGAGCCGTTGAGGCCAAGCCTCTCCGTGTCCGCGCCGATGTCGGCGGCCTTCAGCACCGGGATCTCCGCCTTCTTCGCCGCCATCTTGCCTTTCAGCGACGGCAGGCGGGGAATATTGATCTCTTTCACGACGGTCAGCACGACCGGGAGCCGGGCGGCCAGACGGGCGTACCCCTCTTCCAGCAGCCGCTCGACGACAATGCGTCCGTCGACGATCTCCTCGATCTTCCTGATATCGGTGACATGGGAGATGCCCAGGTTTTCCGCGACGCCCGGGCCCACCTGTCCCGTGTCGCCGTCGATTGCCTGCCGGCCCATGAGGATGATGTCAGCGCCGCCGAGCTTTCTCACCGCGCAGGCCAGCGCGTACGCGGTTGCCAGGGTGTCCGCGCCGGCGAACGCCCTGTCGGAAACCAGACGGGCATCGTCCGCCCCGAGGCTGATGGACTCCCGAAGCGCTTCCACCGCCTGGGGCGGTCCCATCGTGATCACCGTGACGGTGCCGCCGTGCTTCTCCCGGAGGCGTACGGCCTCCTCGATTGCGTAGACGTCGAAAGGATTGATGATGGACTGCACGCCCTCCCTCACCAGGGTGTTGGTCTCGGGGTTGATGCGCACATTGGTGGTATCAGGCACCTGCTTTATGCAGACGATGACCTTCATGGCAGCTCCCTAGACTTTCGCGCGCACGCTCTCCTTGATGAGCCCGAGAGCGATCACCTCGCGCTGGATCTGGTTCGTGCCTTCGTAGATCTGCGTGATCTTTGCGTCCCGCATCATCTTTTCGACCGGGTACTCCTTCATGTAGCCGTACCCGCCGCAGATCTGCACGGCATCCGTGGTGACTTTCATCGCGGTATCGGAGGCGAACACCTTGGCCATTGCGGAGAGACGCGACACGTCCTTCTCCCCGGCGTCGATGCTGCGCGCCGCCGCGTAGCACAGCGCCCGCGCGGCCTCCACCTGCGTGGCCATGTCGGCCATCATGAACTGTACCCCCTGGAAGGAGGAGATCGGCTTGCCGAACTGCTTGCGCTCCCGGGAGTAGGCAAGGGCGTAATCCAGGGCACCCTGGGCAATGCCCAGCGCCTGGGAGGCCACGCCGGGCCGTGACTGGTCGAGGGTCTTCATGGCCACGAGAAAGCCCATGCCCTCCTTTGCAAGGAGGTTCGTTTTCGGGACCCTGCAATCCTGGAACACGAGCTCCCGGGTGGCGGATGCGCGGATGCCCATCTTGTTCTCCTTCTTTCCGAAGGTGAAACCGGGATGGTCTTTTTCCACGAGAACGGTGGAGGAGCCGCGCACGCCCCTGGCCGGATCGGTAAGGGCGACGACCGTGTAAATCGAAGCCTCCCCTCCATTCGTGATCCACTGCTTGGTGCCATTGATCACATACGAATCCCCGTCCGGCTTCGCCGTGGTCTTGATGGCGGCGGCGTCACTGCCGGCGCCCGCCTCGGTGAGCCCGAAAGCGGCAAGGATCTCTCCGGCGGCAAGGCGCGGAAGGTACTTCTTCTTCTGCTCGTCGCTGCCGAACAGGATGATCGGGATGGTGCCCAGGCCCGAAGCGGCATACGACAGCGCGATTCCGCTGCACACCTTGGAAAGCTCCTCAACTACGAGGCACATCTCGAACATGCCTCCGCCCAGGCCGTCGTACTCGGAAGGGACGAAGACCCGGAAGAGATCGGCCTTGGCAAGTGTCTGCACGACCTCCCAGGGGAACTCGCCGGTCTCGTCCAGCTCTGCCCTGATCGGCAAAAGCTTCTCGCGCGCTACTTGCGCGGCCAGGTCTTTGATCATTTTCTGGTCTTCGGTCAGGAAGTAGTTCATGGCTACCCCTCCTCTTTGGATCCCTTGTCAGGCTTCAATAGATTGGTGACTAAAAAGGTATGATATACAGTGGACCATAGGGGCTGGTCGCGTCAAGAGGCGCTGACCGGCCTGCCGTAAACGCGGTAACGCTTGTAGATCCGCGCGCCCATGCGGGTCGCGAGCGCCGGCGTATAGGGATTGTCGTCGGAGGTAAGGGAAAGGTCTGCCCACTGGTACCCTTTGGCGCGCGCCCGGCGGGCTATCTCATCGATGAGGAGGATGGCCGCGCCGCTTCCCCAGTATTCCGGCAGGATAAGGATGCTCTTGAGCGCAATGCAGCGCGGCTTGGAGCGCATCCATCGCAGTGCGCGCAGCATGTCCCATGGATACCGCAGCCCGTTGAGGTGAATGAGCACCTCGTTCACGTTCGGCACGCCGGCAAACCACCCGATGGTTTTCCCTTCGATTTCCGCGAAGAGCACGAAGTCCGGATCCGCAATCCTGCTGAATGGCTCCAGCAGGCCTTCCACGGCCTCTCTCTCCCACGGGCGATAGTCCGGAACGTGGGCCATGGATCTGTTCAGAAGCTCCTGCACCACCTCCACCTCGTTCTGCCATTGTCCGAGGTCGGGCGTGCGGATCCGGATCCAGCCTTTGCGCCTGATGCGCTCCGCAAGCACCGCGGTGCGCGCAAGCGCCGCGGAAGCAGTGTCGAACGTGAGCTCATAGGCCAGATTGTCGCCCCGCAGCGGCGTGAAGCCGTTGTGCTCGAAGAAGTCCATGTAGTACGGCGGCGTGTGGCCGCACAGCAGCACGGGCGGACGGTCCCGTCCTTCCACGAGAACGCCGTAGCTGTCCTCATAGTCCAGGTTGAAGGGCCCTCCGAGAGTGGCGAGTCCGCGCGCGGCTGCCCACTGCGAAACCCGGTCGATCATGGCCTTCGCAATGGCTTCTTCCTTCGCGTACTCGAAAAACCCGAACATGCACTCGCGCGCGTGCATGCGCGCGTTGTACGGCTTGTCCTCCGCGGCGCAGATCGTGCCCACCGGGGTGCCGCTCTTCCACGCGATGAACTGCTCCGCCTCTCCCCTCTTGAAGAAAGCGCCGCGTGCGGGATCGAGGGCCTTGGCACGCTCGGAAAGAAGAGGCGGCACCCACTGGGGATCATCCGCGTAGATTCTCCAGGGAAACGTCAGGAAAAGCCTTTGTTCACGGCGAGTGCGGACGGGCCGGACCTCGATGCTCCCTTGCGGTGTCTGCGGCATGACTGCCTGCATTGTACGCCATCTGTCAATTCGACTACACTGCCACGGGAGGGATCCGGTGACACTCGCACAACTCGATCAGTGGCTTTCGACATTCCTCGGCATTGGCGCGCTGGAAGACATGGACAACAGCCAGAACGGATTGCAGGTCGGCAGCGCGGCGGCAGAGGTGCGGAAAGTCGCATTCGCCGTGGACGCGTCCATGGAAAGCTTTCGCCGGGCAGTCGAGGCGGGCGCGGACACGCTCTTCGTTCATCACGGCATTCTCTGGGGCAGGCCTGCCCGGATCACGGGCGCGTTTTACGAGCGCGTGCGATTCCTCGTGGAACACGGCCTGGCCCTGTACGCGGTGCACCTGCCCCTGGATCTGCACGCCGAGGTCGGCAACAACATCGGCATCGCCCGGCTTCTCGGCCTGAGGGACATCCAGCCATTCTGCTCGTATCGGGGCCTGAAAATCGGGTGCAAGGGGACACTGCCGGCGCCCGCGCGCCTGGAAGAGATCGTGCTCCGTCTGGGCGGGCGTCAGGGGGAGCAGATCCGGACCCTGCCATTCGGCCCCCCGATGATACAATCAGTCGGCATCGTATCGGGGGATGTGCCGAGGGAGTTCACGCAGGCGGTCGCGGAAGGCCTTGACCTGTACGTCACCGGCGAATCCGCCCACGAGATCTATCATCATTGCCTCGAAAGCCGAATCCATGTTATCTTTGCTGGTCACTACCACACGGAATCCTTCGGTGTCCAGCTGCTCGCAGACAGGCTCGCGCGGGAAACAGGCGTGGAAACGACATATCTCGACATTCCCACGGGGTTGTAAATGATTCTGAACGTCGCAAAGAGGGACATCAAGTCCAGGCTGCTCCCGCTCGTGCTCTCCGCCGGGATCATCATCCTGGACCAGCTTTCGAAGCTCGTCATCATCTGGACCGTGCCGAAGGGCCGCGTGGTTTCTGTCATTGGCGACTTTTTTCAGATCATCCACGTGCAGAACCCCGCCATCGCATTCAGCATCGGCCACGGCATTGCCTCGGGTCCGCGCCGGACGCTTTTCAGCCTTCTCCCCCTCGCCGTGATCGCCCTCCTTTTCCTCTACTATCTCCTCACCCGTGATCCGCTCACCCGGCTGCAGAAGTGGACATTCGCTGCGCTCCTGGGCGGCGGGCTGGGCAACTATGTGGACCGCATCATCCGCCCGGAAGGGGTCGTGGATTTTCTGGACTTCAAGTTCTACGGATTTCTCGGCCTGGCCCGCTGGCCCACGTTCAACCTCGCCGATATGACAGTCGTGCTCGCCGGCATACTCCTCTTCGTGACATTCCTCATCCCCGCCCGGCCGGCAGAGGAGGCGAAATGAGCTCCACCGGGAAGATGGTCCTGTTTTTTCTCGGCGCAACGGTGTTCAACGTCGTTCTGATGATCGGCCTGGCCGCGCTCTTCGGAGGGCTCATCCTGCTCATTCTCGGCCCCCACGCCAATCCCAACGTGGCAATGCCGTTGATCGTCGTGGGTCTCATCGCCGCCATGGTGCTCACCTTCCTGATCTACGGCAGAGTGATGAAGTGGATCACGGTGAAGTTCGACCTGCAGAAGCACATTCCCCAGCTCTTCAAAGGCAGAAAGAAATAGGCTATGGAATTCACCCGCGTCATCTGCGAGAGGGAAAGCATACGAAGCTATGACCCGACACGACCGGTGGGGAAAGAGGTTCTGGGGAGGATCCTGGACGCCGGGCGCATTGCGCCCTCGGCCGCGAACCGGCAGCCCTGGAAGTTTCTCGTCGTCTCCTCACGGGAGGTGCTCGCCCAGGTCCGTCGATGCTACACGAAACCCTGGTTTCAGGACGCCCCGCACGTGCTCGTCGTCACGGGAAGAACGGGTGATTCCTGGACCCGGCAGGACGGATGGAACTCCATTGAAACCGACCTGATCATCGCCATGGACCACATGATCCTGGCCGCGGAGAACGAAGGGGTGGGTACCTGCTGGATCGCCACGTTCGACCCGGTAGCGCTGCGCGCCGCGCTGGGTCTCGGCGTGGAGGACCGCGTGTACGCAATCACTCCGCTGGGGTATCCGAAGCCCGGTTTCACCAAGAAGGGGCAGAAGCAGAGAAAGAGCCTTCAGGAAGTGGTACGCTATCTTTGAGTCGGGCCGACAGCCCGCTCAGTATCCGTCGGATTTGGCGATGTTCTGGTCTTTCTTGTACAGGTCGTTGTACACGAAACCGCGGTTCTTCAGATTGTCCTTGACGTGCTGGGGGAAGGGCATCATGCGCCAGAAGATCCCGCGCACGTCCTTGTCCAGCTTCTGCATTCCCTGGCTTTCCTTGTTGATCCAGAGCGCATAGTCGCGGATGAAATACTCGCGCACGTCCCCGCGCAGCTTGTGCTCGGTGAACCACTGGTAGTACTTGCCCGTGATGCCCTCTTCCATCCAGTAGTACTGCGCCTTCTCCTTGGCCACCTGCCACCGCAGGTCAGCCAGGGCGGTGAGCACCGCAACCGGAAGGTTCTTGGGATACATGGGAATGGCGATACGGCCCCGGCTGGTGGCGCGATTGAACTTTTCGAACGGCTCCCAGCAGACTCCCGTATCACCGTAGCTGGCCAGGAGGATCACGTTGGGCACGATCCGCGTGGTCTGGCTCTTGTAGGTCCTGATAAAGAGACCGGGGTCCATGGCTTCCACCTGCGCCATCTCCCGGATCACATTCTCACGGGTGCCGATCTCCTTGATGAGGGGGCGGACGAACTGCGCAAGAAAGATGGGAAAGTGATTCCCCTGCCTTCCCACGCACATCTTTGCCATCTGCCGGATGCTGGCCCATTCGTCTACCACGGTCCTCTGGTCTACCGTGCTTTGCGCGTCTACTCCCTCGGACTTGCGTCCCAGTGACTCCAGGTCCTTGTCGATCCGCGCAAGGTCCCCGTAGGAGGAAACGATCTGGCCGTCCAGGTTCGAGAGCTGGCGGAGCAGCTCCTGGATCTGCGCAAGCGCGGCCTTCTGTGTGGCGGAATAAGCCGCTTTCAGACCCCCGTACTCCTCGTTCCTGTCGTGGCGGATCAGCAGGTCCACCTGGCCGCGCAGCTGGGACTCCCGTTCCTCGAGCTGTGAGATCTTGGCCTTCAGGATCGTGATCTCGCTGTCCCGCTGGCCTCTTTTCTTCTCAAAGGCATCCAGGATCTTCTGCCCGGTGGCCTTCCCCTTCTGCTTGACCTCGTCGATTGTCGAGGGCCTGACCAGGCCCTTGGAGATCCGCTCCAGCCATTCGTCGACGTACCAGACCGGCTCGCCCACCTGGTTCTCGTACACGATTCGCGAGACCATGTCCCGCAGCTCCGGCGACAGGAATCCCGGAGAGAGAATTCCGAAGCGGAGCAGCAGCCGCTTGGGAGTGAGCAGGCCTTTGCCGGCTCGATACGCGACCCGGGCGCCCAGTTCCCAGAAGGCGGATATGAGCTGGGCCCGGAAATGGGATTTCTCTTCCGGGTCCTCTGCCTTCATGTACTTGCCCAGCAGCTCGTGAAGCCGGGTCCCCTCCTCCCCCTCTCCCCCGAGAACCTGCTTGTAGTATTCCTTCTCCTGGAAGAACGGTTTCGGATCCTCCTGGAGCTTGGTGATGGCGGGGAAGCGCGTGCGGGTGGTGTCTACATCTTCGCCCCGTATCTTCTGCTTTTTTTCGTCGGTGAACAGGGTGTGAAAGTCGGGCTTGCCGGTGGTCTCCTGGCCGGTCTCAGGCTCCGGTTCGGCAGCAGGCCGTGCCGGCTCTATGTTGAGCAGCTCAGCGAGATCAGGATCGAGGCCGTTTTGAGCAGGCGCCCCTTTTTTGTTGTCCATGTGAGCCTAGTGGAGGCGACGGGAATTGAACCCACGACCTCTTGAATGCCATTCAAGCGCTCTAGCCAACTGAGCTACGCCCCCGGAACACGGGAGCATAATAGAGAAATACCCCTCCGCCTGTCAAGAACGAACGCCTATGTGTCCGCCGCCGCGCGCACGCCGTTGGCGAGAATGCGCAAGCCCTCACCCCGGGCGCGGCCGCGGCCGCGCGGGAGGGTCGTTTCCCGCAAGGCCCACTGCGGGTGATTCTCTGCGTGAAGGAACGCCTCGGGGTGGGGCATGAGACCGAAGACCCTTCCGGTGGGATCGCAGATACCGGCCACGTGCCCATCGGAACCGTTGGGATCGTCGGGGTAGCTTACATCGTTCCTGCCCGCTTCCCTGGCCGCGTAACGCACCGCAATGAGACCGCGGCCAGCGAGCGCGTTCATGGCCTCGTTCGTTCTCACCACGAACTTGCCTTCGCCATGCCGCACGGGAAGGTCCATGTCGGTGAGCCCTCTTGTCCACACGCAGCGGCTGTTCTCTTCGAACCGGACCTTGACCCAGCGGTCCTCGTATTTTCCTGAATCATTGTGGATCAGGGAAACCTCCTGCGTTCCCTTTCCCTCGAGATTGGGCAGTACTCCCATCTTGACGAGCACCTGAAAGCCATTGCAGATCCCCAGAACGAGACCCCCGCGCGCTATGAATTCCTGCAATTCATCGCCCAGCGTGCGGCGGAAGAGAGTGGCAAAAACCTTTCCCGAGCCGAGATGGTCTCCAAATGAGAAGCCACCGGGGAAAGCGAGAATCCGGAAGGTGGACAGGAGGCCCGGTTTCCCGATCAGGTCGCTCACGTGCACCCGGACGGCCTCCCCGCCCGTCCGGTCGAACGCGCAGGCGAGCTCTTCATCCGCATTGATTCCGAATCCGGTGATGATACAGACCCGCGGTCTTCTCCCTTTCACGATGACGTCCCCCCGCTCCGGGACCAGAGCGCGCGGATCTCATCGACCGTCAGGGCGGCGATCTGCCGGCCCGCCGCCTCCACGCTGACCCGGGGCTCATGCGTCACCTCGCCGATCCACCCGCAGGCCACGCCCTTCATGATGCGTCTCCACCTCTTGAGACTGCGCGGGGCCACACTGACGAGAAATCGTGAGGGCGTCTCGCAGAAGAGCAGCCGCGCGGGTTCGCGGCCGCTTTCCCCGGATACGGGCAGCGCGTCCAGAAAGACCCTTGCACCGAGGTCCCCGCCCAGACAGCTCTCCGCGAGGGCTACCCAGAGCCCGCCGTCCGAAAGGTCGTGGCACGAGCGTACGAGCCCCTGCCGGATTGCGCGGTACATTGCGCGATACGATTCTCGCGCGGGACCGAGACGGACGGAGGGACAGGGTCCCCGGGCGCCTCCGCTGATTCTCTCGAAGCACGTGCCGCCGAGCTCGCCGCGCGTCTCCCCGACCACGAACAGGAGGTCGCCCGGGTTCTTGAAATCCGTGGTCTGGGCCCTGCGCACGTCCGCGATGACCCCCATGAGGGAGACCAGGAGCGTGGGGCGGATGGAAATCTTCCTGCCGCCCACGCGCGCGTCGTTCTTCATGGAGTCCTTCCCCGAAATCAGGGGAAGCTGATACGCCCGGCACGCCGCGGAAAGCCCGCGGCAGGCGCGTACGAGCTGGGCCAGCTTGAAGGGACCGTCCGGGGTCTCCGGCCCTTCCACGGGATCCGGCCAGCAGAAGTTGTCCAATGCGGACATCCGGTCGGGATCGCCCCCGAGCGCCACGTGGGCGCGCACCGCCTCATCCACCGCGCACTGGGCCATGTCCCAGGTATCGTGGTCCCCGTACCGGGGACAGATGCCGTGCGTGATGGTGATGCCGCGGCGGGAGTCGTGCCGCACGCGCATGACGCCCCCGTCCGAGGGCGCGTCACGGCGCCGGCCGACGAACGGCTTCACCACGGAGCGCGCCTGCACCTCGTGGTCGTACGCCCGCACCCACTCTTCCCGTGACGCGATATTGGGATCCGAGATCAGCGCGCGCATGACGCGCGGGATGTCGGCGAAGGACGTATCGCCTGCCGGCGCCGGGGCCCCGCATCTCCCCTTCCGGCGGAAGGGGGAATCCACTCGGCCCGCAGTTCCATCAGCGGAAGACCGTCGTGGAGAAAGCGCAAAGGAAGCAGACCGACGAGCGTGCCATGCGCGAACACCTCCACGTCGCCGGTGTCCGTAAACTCCCCGACAATGGCTGCTTCGACATCCCGGCGCCGCGCCAGGTCGAGGAACGCCTCGACAGTGCGGGGGGGCACGGCCAGGCTCATCCGCTCCTGTGACTCGGACACGAGGATTTCCCAGGCAGCCAGCCCCGTGTATTTCAGCGGGCACGCGTCCAGATCGATGCGCACCCCTCCGCTCAGGCCCGCCATTTCCCCCAGGGATGAGGAGAGCCCGCCCGCGCCATTGTCCGTTATCCCCCGGTAGAGCCCGAGGTCCCGCGCCTCCAGGAGCATGTCGAGCATCTTCTTCTGGGTGATCGGGTCTCCGATCTGCACCGCCGAGGTGGGTGAGGTCTCGCTCAACGCTTCGGAAGAAAACGTGGCGCCGTGGATGCCGTCCTTTCCGATCCTGCCGCCGGTCATGACCGCCAGGTCTCCCGGCCGCACGCGCTTTGCGCAGGAGTCCCCGCCGCGCACGCGCGCCGGCAGGACGCCCCCGGTTCCGCAGAACACCAGGGGCTTGCCGAGAAAGCTCTCGTCGAAGAGGAACGCGCCGGCCGCCGTCGGGATGCCGGACTGGTTGCCCCCATCCACGATGCCGTGATGCACGCCGTCGAGGACCCGGCGCGGATGCAGCAATCCCGGAGGGACCTGGTCAGCCGGCGTATCCGGAAAGCCGAAACACAGCACATTCGTGTTGAACAGCGGGCGCGCCCCCACGCCCGTTCCCATGATGTCACGGTTCACCCCGACTATTCCCGTGATCGCGCCGCCGTAGGGGTCCAGAGCGGAAGGGGAGTTGTGCGTTTCCACCTTGAAGCAGACGAACGTCCGGCGGTCGAAGGCGATCACTCCGGAGTTGTCGTGAAAAACGGACCGGAGAAACCTTCGCCGCTTTGCCACGCTCTCCGTCGTGGCCCTGATGAAGGTGCGGAACAGCGAGTGGATGGTCTCCTCGCGTCCTTCTTCGCGATAGCGGATCGTGGCATTGAAGATCTTGTGCTTGCAGTGCTCCGACCAGGTCTGGGCTATCATCTCCAGCTCCACGTCGGTGGCCGCGGTGGAAAGCCCGCGCTCCCTGCGCGCGCGCCGTGTCTCCTCGTCCATGAAGAACCGCTGCACCGCCTTCATCTCCGGAAGGGACAGGGCGAGGAGCCGCGCGCGGGAAAGCGCAAGCAGCTCCTCGTCGCGCAGACCGGCGAGCTCGATGCGCAGGACCGCCGCGGGGCTCGCCGGCACGGTGTGCGGATAGAGGCGCGCGGGGCGCATCCCCTGGGACCACTCCCGCTGCCTCATGCACGCGGCGGACTGGATGAGCGGATTGTGAAAGAAACGGGCGAGGAGGTCGGCATCCACGGAGCCTGAAGGGTCGAGCGAGACAAGGTACTGCACGGCGGTCTGGATGACGGCGTCCGGGGGACGCCTCCCGGCAGGCATGTCCGAAGGGCCTCCCGGGCGGTGAGGGCCACGGGGTCGGTGACCCCGGGCTTCACCGTCACCTCGATGAGGTGCTCCCAGGATCCACCGAACGCCTTTTCCGCGGCATACTCGTCGGTCAGAATCTCCTGCGCAACGGCGTCCTGGAAAACATCCGCGGCAACCGCGGGGGTCAGGCCGGGAATGCCGGAGAGCAGATAGACATCGACGATCGCGACGTCGACGATGGCCGGAGAGACCGCGCGCCGAAGGAGCGGAAGGATCCGCCGCGCCCTGCCGTCCGGGTAGCGCCTGCGGGTGAACACCTCCAGCCGGGCGGACGACATCTCCCTCGTCGCCGCGCTCACGGGGCGGAGTTTTCCGGCTGGCTGAAAGCCATGGCCAGGAGGCAGATATCGTCCTGCGGGGGGTCATCGCCGAGAAACGCGCGCACCGATCCCATGACCCTGTCCACGTCCAGGCTCCCCGTCTCCTGGATGATGCGGGTGGCCTCTGCCTTCAGCCGCTCCATGCCGAAGGTCTCCTGTCCCCGGCTCGCTTCGATCACCCCGTCGCTCACGAACAGCAGGGCGTCCCCCGGCGCGAAGCTTGACCGCAGGGTCTCATATTCGTTGTCCATCACGTGCCCGATGGGGTAGTCGGAGTGATCGAACAGTTCAACGGCCCTGCCCGCCGAGAGCACGACAGGGGGGACGTGGATGCCCGCGGACGCGTACTGGAACGCGAACCCGCGGAGGTCCAGCACGCCGAGAAAAAGGGTGAGGTAGATCTCGGGGTCCCCCTGGTTGATCTCGGTGATGAAGCTGTGATTGATCGCGGTGAGGACCGCGCCGGGAGGCTTCACCACGTACTGCCGGTTGAGCAGAATTCTCTTCACCGAAGTCTCGATGAGCTTCTTCACGTAGCTCATGACCATGGCCGCATAGATGCCGTGACCGCACACGTCTCCACCGTACACGGCCAGGCGGTACTCGTCGATCTGGAATACGCCGGTGATGTCCCCCCCCAGCTCGTCGCAGGGAATGTACTCCGAGGCGATGGAGACCCCGGGATAGCTCTTGCGCTTTTCCGGCAGGAGGTTGCGCTGGATATTCTGCGCCAGGAGCAGCTCGCGCCGCACCTTCTCTCCCACCGCCTCGAGCTCCCTCGTGCGCTCGCGCACCTTGCGCTCCAGCACGTCTTTCTCCACGCGGAGGGTCTCCAGCCACTTGTAGTTCAATCCCTGGAGCTGGAGGATGATATTGGAGAGAACGTTTCGAGTGGTTCCGGGATAGTCCTCCAGCAGCCGGGTGAATCCCTCTGTCGTCAGGGAAAGCGTGGTCACCGGGCTGAGGGCTATGACGCTGGCCGAGTGCACCGATGCGCCGATGATCACGGCCATCTCGCCGAAGAAGTCCCCTGCCTCCAGCTCCGCAATCCCCATTTCCTCGGCGCCCGGCAGCCGCCGGCGCACCTCGACCTTTCCCTCCGCAAGGAGGTACACCCGGTCGGGGGTTTCCGACTGCCGCACGATCACCGCTCCCGTGGGAAATGTCTGCCGGGTCACCAGGTCACGCACCTTGCCGAGCTGGTCTTCCGTCATTCCCTTCAGGAGCTTGTTGTGCGTGAGAAAGCTGCGAAGCTCCAGGTCCATTGCTGTTGCGCCAGAATCGCCCAGCGTTCCGGCGTTGTCAAGTGCGGCCGGGTATTGCAGCCTGCCCTTTCCTTGACCCGGGTGCGCACGCCACGTATCTTCTTGCTGATGGCGGATATACTCGTATTCGGGGCGCACCCTGACGATGCGGAGTTCGGGATGGGCGCAAGCATGGTCAAGTTCGCGCGGGCGGGAGCCTCCGTTGCGCTCTGCGTTCTCACGCGCGGCGAGGCGGGCACCTTCGGCACGCCGGCGCAGCGGGAAGGGGAGATGCGCGCCGCCGCGGAGATGCTGGGAGGAGAGCTGGAAATTCTCTCATTCCACGACTGCCAGATCTTCGATACCTACGAGGCCCGGCTGCGGCTGGCCGAAGCCATCCGTAAATTCAGGCCCCGGCTCGTATTTGCCCCTTATCATACGAACCCCAGCAACCACAAGGACGGCGGCGCGCACCCCGACCACACCGCGACGGGCACCATCGTGAGGTCCGCGACGCGCTATGCGCGGTTCGCCGGCCTGAAAGACGCGCGCGGGGAGCCCTGGAACGCGGAACACATCATCTACTACATGGTGCCCCGGTCGCGCACGCCGACCCTCTTGAACGACGTGTCCGCCCACATGGACGAGTGGGAATCGATCGCGCGCTGCCACCAGTCCCAGATGAGCCTCCGGGACGGCAAAGTGCTGGAGGGCCTGCGCAGGTTCAGGGAAGCATACGGAAACATGCTCGGCGTGGCCCACGCGGAGGGCTTTCTCGTGGAGGAGCCGCTCGTCTTCGACCTTCCCTTTTTCATGCGCACGTCCAGCCAGCCGGGAGGCGTCGCTACCTCCGAGGCTGAAAAATCAGGAGCCCTGCCCTCCCTACGTTCGTGAACGAGGTCTCCTCCCACGCGACGATGAAGAGATCCCCCTGCTTCACGAAGTCCGTGTAGCGGAACGCACGCGGCAGGCCGGGAAGGTCGATGGGCCGCACAGAATCCGCGGAGTCCCGCGATGCGGACGAGGCCGTTGACGCAATCACCCGCCCGTCGGGAATGAGTGCCAGGCGCGTCCCCTCTTCCTCGAAGACGGGGATCATCACGGCGGAATCGCTTACCGGCCGGGATCGATAGCTCCGGCGGACGGGGTTTTCACGGGACCGCAACGCGAACTGGAGCGAGGCGTCCGGGGCGAGCCTCGGTATTGATTTGCGACAGGTCTCGAAGAACGCGCCGAGGTCCGGCGGCACCCCTGCCCCGGAAATGGACGGCACCCCGAGGGCGGCGAGATAGGCGTCCCTGCTCGTGTCCTCCTCCGCCTGCGTGTCGGCGTGATAGCGCGTGTAGGCGAAGCGGGTCTCAATGGCATCCGTGTATTTCCATTCGAACGCGAACTGGTTCTCCGTTTCCGGCGCAAATCCCACGGCTTCCCAGTCGGGATTCCTCTTCTGGAACGGTGGAATGAGAAAGGAAAAATCGGACCGCGCGGGGAGAAAGGTGACGATGCTGATGCCCGAGATCGGAAGTTCCCGCTGCCGCGCGTCGTTCAGCAGCGCGTTGAAGTAGAGGTGCACGGCGAGTGTTCCCTGCCGTGGGACGAGGGTGGTGATTGTGCGGTGCGCGAAGATGAGAGGATCCGCATGATAGGCGAATACCGGTGCGCCCGCCGTGTCGAACACCAGCGCGGCCAGGCCCGTCCCATTGACCGCGCAATAGAGAGTGTCGCCGAGAAACGCCATGTCCGCCACCCGTGACTGGACTGTCCAGGGCAGCTCGGGCACGGCGGGCGACGACCCCGGCCCGTCAACGGGCTGAAACACACCCGCCTGGAGATGGAGCCACGAAGCGCGCGCTGGGGACCCCGGCCGCGCCCCCGAGCAGGAGGCAAGCGCGGCGAGCGCGCCGGCGGCCGCCAGAAGGGCGGCTAGTACGCGCGTCCGAAGACGGCGATGACTTGGGCGGTCTTTCCGCACACGATGCACGGAGCGCCTGCTGTTTCGATCTTTTCCATCGGGAGAAGGCGGATAGTCGCCTTGGTCTCCTCCTTCACTTTGGCCTCGCATGCCGCGTCTCCGCACCAGCCCGCTTCGATGAATCCGCCCGGATCGTCCAGCTTTGCCTTGAGCGCGGCGTAGTCCGCGACCCGGAAGGTATTGTCCTGGCGGAACTTCAGGGCGCGCGTGTACAGGGACTCCTGGATCGCGCCCAGCAGGGCGCGCAGTTTTTCACCGGCCTCGGCCACGGGAACAAACGCCTTCTCACCCGTGTCGCGGCGCACGGCGACGAACTGGCCTTTCTCCATGTCGCGCGGACCGATTTCCACCCGCACCGGAATTCCCTGCAGCTCGTACTCGGAAAACTTCCACCCCGGCGTATTCTGGTCATCCTCGTCCAGGGTGACCCTGAACGAGGCGGCGAGGGTGTCACGCAGCTTCCGCGCGAAAGCCAGCACCGTCTCTTTCGTTTCGTTCTTGAAGATGGGAACGATCACGACCTCGATGGGAGCCAGCCGCGGCGGAAGAACGAGGCCCTTGTCGTCCGAGTGGGCCATGATGACGGCGCCGATGAGCCGGGTGGACACGCCCCAGGACGACCCCCAGACGTAGTCGAGTGTCTTCTCCTTTGTCTGGAAGGTGACATCGAAGGCCTTTCCGAAGTTCTGGCCCAGGTTGTGGGAGGTGCCCGCCTGCAGCGCCTTGCGGTCCTGCATCATGGCCTCGATGCAGTACGTGCGCACGGCCCCCGCAAACTTTTCCGAGTCCGTCTTCACCCCGTGCAGGACGGGCACCGCCATGTACTGCTCGGCGAACGTCTTGTACACGCCCACCATGCGCAGCGTCTCCTCCTCCGCCTCGGCCGCCGTTGCATGGGCCGTGTGTCCCTCCTGCCAGAGGAACTCCGTGGTGCGCAGGAAGAGCCGGGTGCGCTTCTCCCAGCGAATGATGTTGCACCACTGGTTGATGAGAAGGGGCAGATCGCGATAGGACTGGATCCACTTCTTGTACATGGCCCAGATGATGGTCTCCGAGGTGGGCCGGATCACGAGCGGCTCCTCGAGCTTTTCCCCACCCGCCTCGGTCACGACCGCGAGCTCGGGAGAGAACCCCTCCACGTGCTCGGCCTCTTTCTTGATGAAGCTCTCGGGAATGAGGAGCGGGAAATACGCGTTGACGTGGCCCGTTTCCTTGAAGAGGCCGTCCAGGCCCTGCTGGATCCTCTCCCAGAGCGCGTAGCCGCGCGGGCGGATCACCATGCATCCCTTCACCGGCGCGTAGTCGGCCAGCTTCGCATTGATGACGACGTCGATGTACCACTGCGAATAGTCTGTTGCCCGGGGCGTGATTTTCTCTGCCATGCCAGCCTCTTTGTGTGTGCGGCATTCTAAGGGCGCCAGAGACTGGTGTCAATAAGATCCCGCTCGGGGCCCCGCGCGGGGGCGCTACTTCACCCGGACCGTCTCCACCATGTAGCGGATATTGTCCCCGCGGCTGTCCTGCTCCTCTTTCTGGATCAGGAAGACGAGGGAGTTGCCGTCGGGGGCGAGGATGATCTGCTTGATATGGTATGCCCTCACGCCCGGTCTCCTGTACGAGGAATTGCCGGCAGTGAGGGTACGGGTTCTGCCATCCTTCTCCACGATGGAAATGGCGAGGCTGAACGAGGCGCTCGGGTAGGAGCCGGTCGTCCCGCTGCCCTGGATGAGACTCACCTTGTAGGATCTCCCCGACGGGAAGTCACGGAACTCGAGGGTGTCGGCGGCCTGCTCACCATCGATGAGAACGTAGAGCAGGCGCCCGGTGAGCAGGTGGTCGATCCTGTACTTCTTCTGTGCGAGTGTATCGTTCAGGGTGTTCAGGAGGGCCCCCACGGCGCTTGCGCCCGGCTCGACGGGCTGGTTGGAGGAGAAACGGTTCGCGCCCCGCGGCGCGTAGGCATTGGCGCGCACGTCGACTATGTACGAATCCGCCCAGGGAGTGGAGTTCTTTTCGAGAATCCCGTACTGCCCGAACATGAAGTACTTCGAATCTGATGAGAACCCGAGATTCACGAACAAAGCGATGTCGCCCGTGGAAGCGAAGCTCGCCACCGCGAGAAACAGGGCCCCGACCAGGGCAAACCGTTTTGCCATAGGTGCTCCTGGTTATAGTATCGTACTGCCCGGTGTATTCTATAGAGGAATTTGGCGTCCCCGACAGGCGCCCCCTACTGGACAGCTACCCCCAGGTGCGGCGCAAGCGCGCGCAGACGGGCCAGCAATTCCTCGAAATGAGCGAAATTGAGGCTCTGCTTGCCGTCCGACTTGGCCATTGCGGGGTCCGGATGGATCTCGATGAGGATCCCGTCCGCCCCCGCCGCGATGGCAGCGAGAGATGCAGGGGCCACGTAGTGCCAGTCACCCATCGCGTGGCTGGGATCCACGAGAATGGGGAGATGGCTGAGACGCCTTATGACCGGGACCGCCGCGATATCCAGGGTGTTGCGGGTCTGGGTTTCGAAGGTCCGGATGCCCCGTTCGCAGAGGATGACGTGCGGGTTCCCGCCTTTCATGATGTATTCGGCCGACAGGAGGAGCTCCTCGATGGTGCCCATCATGCTCCTTTTGAGGAGGATCGGGGCGCGCGTCTCTCCGAGGGCCTTGAGGAGAGCGAAGTTCTGCATGTTCCTCGCGCCAACCTGGAAAACGCCCGAATAGCGCCCCACCAGGTCCACGTCGTGCTCCGACATGATTTCAGTGACCACGGTGAGCCCGTGCCGCTTCGCCGCGGCGCTGAGGATCTGAAGTCCCTGCTCGCCCAGACCCTGGAATGAGTACGGCGAAGAGCGCGGCTTGAAGGCGCCGCCCCGCAGGAGCTTCAGCCCAAGGCTGCTCACCAGCTTCGCAATCGACTCGACCTGTTCCTCGGTTTCCGCCGAGCAGGGGCCGGCAACCACCGCGAAGCCCCCCAATCCGACGCTGATCCCTCCCACCTCCACGCGCGTGGGATCGGGGTGGAACTCCCGGGAGGCCAGCTTGTACGGCTTGAGCACGCGCAGGACGCTCTCGACGCCCGGCATCTGATCGAACTCGGATTCCGAAATGGCACGATCGTCGCCCGTGACCCCGCAGATCGTCTTGACGGCGCCCCGGCTCAGGTGCGGGGTATAGCCGAGGGTCCCTATCTTGTGCAGAGCGCTCTGGATCTGCTCTTCGGTGGCGTCCTTGCGGAAAATAATGATCATGACAAAGTCTACAATGTTTTGACCTTTTGGCAAATAACATCGTAGTATGCCCGGATGCGAACGCCCGCAGGAGCCGTTGCTTTCAACGCGGCGGCTGTCATCACGCTCCTGCTCATCGCCTCCGCGGCCCTTGCCCTCGCTCTCTTCCTGACCGTGCCGCGCACCGCCGAGCCCCTTCTCTCTCTTCCTGACAATACATGGTGGTTCATCTACCACGACCCGCCGCAGGGAGGCGCGCCGGCTGCCCTCTGGCGCATCGGCGCAGCCATGGCGACGGCATGCGTTGCGGCTGCCGCGTCATTTCGCGCCTACGCTCTCTTCCGGCGGACCGGTTCGATGCTGTTTCCGGCCCTCATGCTGTTTCTCTTTTCCCTCGGCCCGGAGTGTCTTCGCGCCGGAACCGCGTACCTGTATGCGATTGACGGCTCGATCTCCGCGGTTGTCGTTCTGACCAGGATGATCTACTGGGCCCGGTTCGTGGGCCTGCTGGGGCTGCTGCTCACGGGCCTGTACTGCATCGACTTCAAGTACAAGAGGTATGGCGTGCTCACCGCGGTCATATTCCTCGTCTCATTCGCCATGGCCGCGTACATCCCCGTGGACCGGACGGTGTTTCTCACGCAGCTCACCTGGAAGCTGGGAGACGAGCAGGGGGTCTGGTTCGTGAGTCTCACGATAGGCGCCCTTGCGCTTTGCACCGCTGCTGCCGCTGCCCCTGCCAAGCGGGACGGAAGATACCTCTGGCTCGCGGCCGGTCTCGCTCTCCTTCTGGTGTCGCGAGAGCTCCTCTTCTTTGGCGCGAATCCGGTGATCCTCGGAGCAGGCCTGGCCGCATTGAGCGTGGGGATCGTATTGTGTCTGCGAACGGTCTCGACGCTCTCCGCTGCCGCGGCTGAGAGAAGCGCCGATTAAGGGCGGCTAGGGCACGATAAGCTTTGCCGCCACCATTCCCACGCCAAAGGGGATGATGATGTTGTCGAAATTGCCCGCGGGGATCCCTTCCAGGAATGTCGCGGCAGCGGCCACGATGAGCGCATCAGCAGGATTCGAGGTGATGCCGAACGTGACAATGAAGACCGCGGCGAAGCATGCGAAGCTTCCGGCCACTGTCTTGCCGTTCAGGAACGGAATCCGCGGCCCCTTGACCACTGTGCCGACCAGGCTTGCGAAGCCGTCCCCAAAGGCGAGGGCGAAGATGGCGATGGAAGCAGCGGGAAGCGGATACAGCAGCAGGGAAAGCAGGGCACCCAGACCGAGGGTGACCGGACCCAGAACGAACCTGTCCATGTCCCTTTCACGGGCGGCAATGAGCGTCAGATCGCTCACCACGAGCACGGGGTTGCCCTGACGGCGCGAAGCCTCGGCAAGGGAATAGAAGATGGTTCCCATGGCCAGGAGGGCTATGGTTGCCGGAAGATTGACGGCGGCCAGAACAGGGACGAGGGCAATGAGGAGGTGAAGTGACTTCCTGACCATCTCCCCTTGAAACCTGGCGGCAACTTGAGTACCTTGTGTCTGTCGGCTTTCGGCTTGTCGTAGCAATTCCGGTCTTTCCTGCATCATGTTGTGTTCGCTGTCATTCTCAATGCAATTTCGATACCAACAATGGGCAGAATGAGCTGCTTCTAATTGTTTATAGCTGAATCAATTGAAATGTCGATTTCTTCCCGGCTTCTGATCAGCACAGGTTTGTCTACTTTCTTGCACTTTAGGCTCTGATTTTCATATAGCGGAAGGGGCACTTTCCCGCAGTTCGCGCGGGTATTCGCGAGTCAGCGGTACCTTGGGCGGTCAGGCTGCTCAGGCGTCGCTGATTGACAGCAAACCCAGCGCCGATGTACTTTACCAGCAGATTTTCGGGGCGATTAACTCAGCGGCCCAGAGTGCTACCTTCACACGGTAGAAGTCACTGGTTCAAATCCAGTATCGCCCATATTGAGCGAGCCATGAGTGATCTGGGCGCGTACGATGCCATCGGGCTGGGCGAGCTTGTCCGCAGGCGAAAGGTTTCCCCCGCGGACCTCCTGGAGAACACGATCCGCCGCATCGAGGCGGTCAACCCGAGCCTGAACGCAGTCATCTGCACGCTCTGGGACCGGGCCCGGGCGGAAGTGAAGAAACGCACGGAAAAGGGTGCTGCCTCCGGCGAGCGCTTCCCCGGCGTTCCCTACCTGTTGAAGGACCTCCTGACGGACATGCAAGGCGCGCCATTCGCTGACGGGTCCCGGTTCGTGCATGGCCACGTGTCCGCAATCGACAGCGAGCTCGTCGAGCCGGACTCGCAAGAGCGGTCTTGTCATCGCCGGAAGGACGAACACGTCAGAGCTCGGCGTGCTCACCACCGCGGAGCCGCTTCTCTACGGCCCGGCGCGAAACCCATGGAACCTCAGGTTGACAACAGGGGGATCCAGCGGCGGATCGGCAGCCGCCGTTGCGGCGGGCATGGTGCCGATGGCCCACGGCAACGACGGCGGCGGCTCCATCCGCATCCCCGCGTCCTGCTGCGGAGTGTTCGGCCTGAAGCCGACCCGGGGCCGCAACAGCCTGGGGCCGCTGTTCGGAGACTTCGCCCATGGCATCGTTTGTGAGCATGCCCTTACCCGCACGGTGCGGGACTCCGCGGCTCTGCTCGACGTCACCTCGGGCGCCGTCCCCGGTGATCCCTACGTTGCCCCGGCCCCCGCGCGGCCCTTCCTCGAGGAAGCGCGCCGAAGCCCCGGCCGGCTGAAAATCGCTTTCCTCTCTCGCGTGCCCGACGGCTGGAACGAGGAGACGGCGCTGCATCCGGATTGCGCGGCCGCCGTGCACGATGCCGCTCGGCTCTGCGAGTCCCTCGGCCATACGGTGGTGGAGGCAGACCCGGCCGCCCTTGCCTGGCCCGACCTGCCCCGGCGTTTCATCACGATTTTCTCATCCTTTGTCGGGCACTCGGTGGCGTACTGGGAGCGTACGCTGGGGAAGTCAGTGACACGGGAGGATCTGGAGCCGGTGACATGGGACTTGTACCAGGCGAGCCAGGGGATCACCAGTGCCGCCTACCTGGTAACGTGGGAGGAGCTGCAGCGCTTCTCACGCAAGGTGGCATGCTGGTACCGGGACGGCGGGTGGGATGTCCTCCTGTCCCCCACGATGCAGGTCCCTCCGACGGAACTCGGGTCCTTCGACCCGTCGCCCGGCGATCCGGGGAAATCGATCAGGCTCGCGCTGTCTTTCGTCGCTTTCACGCGCACGCAGAACATCACCGGGGATCCGGCCATGTCCGTCCCTCTCTACTGGAACAAGGACGAGGTGCCCATCGGGGTGCAGTTCGCGGCGCCCTTCGGCGCCGAGGCGACGCTCTTCCGGCTCGCCGCGCAACTGGAGAAGGCGCGGCCGTGGGCTGCGCGGAGGCCGCCCGTGCACTGCTGAGCCGCCCCTCGAGCAGCGCCGCATAGAATCCACGCTGCTCCTGCAATCCTTATTGCGGGCCGCAATCTGTATTGCAGGCCGCGCGTGTGTATCGAGCCCCACCTCTTACGCTAATTCTTTACAAATAAAGCAATTGACAAATGCCCGATGTTGGCATGCCCCTTGCTTTGTCTCTTGTCATGATGAAGAACATATTGAAGTTCCTGAAAGAGTACGTAAAGTCGATGCGGCTCTACTACTCATTCGTCACGGGCATCGCCGGCTGGATCGGCATCACCTGCTATGAGTATTCCGCCGACCTTCCGACCTCGGGAGCCGGCGCAAGAAAACTCGTCATTCTGGTACTTGCGTTCCTGGGCTGGGGAATAAACCAGATCGTCAACGACTACCTCGGTCTGCCGGAGGACCGAATCAACGCACCCCGGCGGCCCATGGTCACAGGAGCCCTCGACCCTCGGAAAGCTCTGCTCCTCTCGTCGTTCCTCATGCTTGGTGCTGCTGTGGTCACCTGGCTTTTCCTGGAGCCCATTGCGATCGTGTTCCTCCTGGCAGGAGTCATGCTGAACGTGCTGTACGAAAAGGCGAAAGGATACGGCGTCTGGGGCAACATCGTTTTCGGCCTGATGATCTGCATGGTGACCCTGTACGGCTTTTTCGCGATGGGCCCCGTCCATGGATTCCGCTGGCTGTCCCGCATCCTGCCGGTGCTTGCTCTCCTTTGCACGATCAACGGGCTCATGACCCTGTACACGTATTTCAAGGACTACTCCGGGGATCGACGAACCGGGAAAAGAACATTGATTGTCATCTGGGGGCTGAAGAGATCGAGGATCTGCGCCTTCGCAGGGGCCTTTCTGCCGCTGTCGGTGTTCGTTCTCCTCATGGCTGCCAACAAGCTCCCCATCCACATTGGCGCCGAGTTCATGCTCCTCGGCTCGCTGGCCCTGGCCCTGCAGATCTGGACAGGAGCTCTCTTCTATTTGAAGCCCGTCGGAAAGGCGACGTACACATCCCTGGGAGTCAATTTCAAGGCGTGCGTATGCGCGGAAGCCGCCCTGCTGTCACTGTTCGACCCCCTGCTGGGCGTTCAACTCTTCGTCATTTCGTATTTCGCCGTGACCTTTCTCTTCTTTCTGCACAAAAACGCCAAGGCCTAGAGGAGGAAGTGATGATCGCGCTTCAGCCGGCACGGATCGGCGCAGTGGTACTGAAGAACAGGATAGTCCGTTCGGCAACGTACGAAGGTCGATGCGACGATCATGGATTTCCGGATGAAAGCTATCGAGACCTGTACGCGGAGCTGGCGCGCAACGAGGTCGGAGCGATGATCACGGGTTTCACCTATATCACGCGTTCCGGCAGAGCCATGCAGCCCCGGCAAGCGGGGATCGAGAACGAGTCCAAGATTCGATTCTACCGGGAAGTCACCCGTGCGGTGCACAGCCATGACGGCAGGATATTCATGCAGCTTGCTCATACGGGGCGGCAGACCTCGCGCCAGGCAACGGGTGAAGAAGTTGCAGGAGCCAGCGGGAAACGGTCTCGCTACTTCAATCAGAAGCCCCGGTCACTTGAAGCGCGTGAAGTCCTTCGGATCGTGGAGCAGTTCGCCGACTCCGCGGTACGCGCCATGCAGGCCGGGTTCGACGGCATACAGCTCCATGCGGCACATGGCTACCTCATTCACCAGTTCCTTTCACCCGCCATCAACACCAGGAAGGACTTGTTCGGCATCGACAGAGAATCTCGGCTGGGAATCCGCTTCCTCGACCTGATCATCGACTGCATCAGGCAGAAGTGCGGACCGCACTACCCCGTCCTGGTGAAGATCAGCGGCGGGGATGACGGCCGAAACGGCATGTCCGAGACTCGGCTCGTACGACTGATTCACTTCCTCAACACCAAGAAGGTGGATGCGATCGAGATCAGTTGCGGCACCATGGAACGTCCACTGGATATCTTTCGCGGCGCCAGCATTCCGCTGGACGTGATACTGCGCTGCAACCCGCGATACAGGATTCCGGGCGCACTCCGGCGTTCTCTCTGGAAGACCCTGGCCGCGCCTTTCATTCTGGCCCGAACAAGGCCGCTCACCCCCGCGTACAATCTCCACTTCGCCGAAACGGCCAAGAGGCATTCGGACGTCCCGATCATCAGCGTGGGCGGCTTCCGCAGCGGCGGCCAGATCGAGTCGTCCCTCGCCGACGGCAAGACGGACTTCATCGGTTTGTGCAGGCCCCTGCTGTGTGAGCCTGATTTCGTACAGAGACTGAAGGAGAACAACTCCTACGTCTCGCGATGCGTCAGCTGCAACGTGTGCGCAGTTCTCTGCGACACGCGAAGTCCGACGCGATGTCATTTCGGGGAGGCAGTCCATGAGTATTGAAGAGCGGGTCATATCAGTGGTGCGAGAAAATCTGGAGAACGGCAGAGAGATCCCCATCACCCCGGGGAGCGAGCTGGTGAAGGATCTGGAAATCGATTCCGTGAGCGCCCTGACGATCCTTTTCGGTCTGGAAAAGGAGTTCTCCGCTTCTCTGCACGAATCGATGTTCGGCAGCTGCAAGACCGTTCACGACGTCATCGCCAGCCTCGAAAGACAGTTGCCGCAGCTGCGGGGAGGCTGAGATGAGCACACCGGGTTATCTCGAGCAGCTCACGATCGACAAGAGCCTCGCGGAAACGCTGAACTTCAACCCGTATTATCAGGTCCTGCGATCCGGTCTGGGAGACCCGATCAGAGTCGGCGGCGAAGAGTTCATCAACCTCGCTTCGAACAACTATCTCGGCATCGGCAGCTCGGACAGAGTCAAGAAGGCCATGATCGACGGCGTGCAGCGATATGGCGTCTCCATGTGCGGCACTCCCATTGCAACCGGCTATGTCGATGCGTTTGCCCGGCTCGAGCGGAGACTGGCCGGGTTCGTCGGTCTGAAGGATTCCACCGTATTCCCCTCCTGCTATCAGGCGAACCTCGGCGTCTTTTCCGCCATCGCGAGGAAGGAAGATGCGATCATCTTCGACCACTATGCGCATTCGTCCCTCGTGAGCGGCATCAGGGCGGTGGGATGCAGGGCGCTGGCATTCCTTCACAACGATACTCGCCATCTGGAGAAGCTCCTGCAGAGCACATCGGGCTGCCGACAGACCTTTGTCGTGACGGAATCCGTGTTCTCAACTGAAGGGAGCATCGCGCCGTTTCGTGAGATCGTTCAATTGTGCGCCGCGCATGACGCCATTCCTGTCGTTGATGACTCCCACGGCATCGGCGTGCTCGGAAAGAACGGGCGAGGAATACTCGAGGAGCAGAATATCGAGAGCTACCCGGGCATCTACACGGCCTCCCTGGGCAAGGCGCTCGCAAATTTCGGAGGAATGGTCGCCGGCAGCGCGAACCTGATCGAATACCTGCGGTATGCCTGCCCCGCTCTCATCTACTCCACGGCCCTGCCGCCTTCGATCCTGCTGGGAATAGAGGCGGCCCTCGACATTGTCGAAGAGGAATTCACGGTGCGGGCCCGGCGGATGTGGAGATACAAGAACCTCGTATCCTCCCGGCTTCAGGAGCTCGGCTTTTCAGTCATTGCCGGCGAGGCGCCGATCACATCTGTGGCCTGCGGCGGGCTTGCAGACACGCTGCGCTTCGCCCGGGAGCTCTACTCGCAGAAGATTCTCGCCACGCCGTTTGTCCCCCCCTCTGTCCCGCCGAACATGGGCAGAGTCCGGCTCATCGCCGGGGCAGACCTGCAGGAGTCTTCCGTCCAGCGGGCTCTGGATGCCTTTTCCCGGATCGCAGAGGGACGATCATGAAGTACTTCTTCGTCCTGAATCCGGGCTCCGCGGGAGGGAAGAGCGGACGTCGGTTTTCCTCTGTGCACGAAGCTGTCACGCGTCGGCGCGTCAGGTTCGATTTCGAGATTTGCCGCAGCCTCGACCACGCGTGCGACCTGTCGCGGATGGCAAACCGGTCAGGGTACGACGTCGTCGTTGCCGTCGGAGGAGACGGCACCATCAATCAGGTGCTCAACGGATTCTATGACGAAAGGGGCGGGCGGATCTCGGATGCCTCGCTGGGGGTCCTGCATACGGGAACGAGCCCTGATTTCTGCAAGAGCCACGCCATCCCGTGTCAACTCGAGAGCGCCCTGGAGCTGCTTTTCGGAGGATGCACGAAGAAGATCCCTGTCGGCAGGATCACGCTGGCACGGCAGTTCGAACCGGCATTCGATGGAAAACCCGTATCGGACGACGCTCTCTTCCACACGCGGTACTTCGCGTGCTGCGCCAATATCGGCCTGGGAGCATCTGTGGCCCGCTGCGCAAACAACGGAATCAGGAAACGGCTCGGAGACTCTCCGGGCACTTTCATTGCCATCCTGAGAAGCCTGGCCCGGTTCGAACAATCCTCCTTCACGATCGTCCGTGATGGCAAAGCCCAGACCATACCCCGGCTCGTCAACCTGGCAATCGGAAAGACCTTCCACGTTGCCTCCGGCATCAAAGTCAGGAGCGAGCTGCGCGAGCATGATCGGCGCTTCTACTGCCTTGCTCTCCACGATCTGCGGATGGTCGATGTCGTGCCCTGCCTCGTGTCGCTCTACAGCGGGAGGACGATCCAGGGCACGGGATACGCGGAGCTCGGGTACTGCTCGTCGATCCAGGTCCTGGGAAACAGCCGGTATCCCGAAGTGGAATACGACGGAGACCCCCAGGGATTTCTCCCCTGCCGCATCGAGACGGCTGCTGACGAGCTCTCCGTGATCGGAAAGCCATCATGAGCGTCGAGAAGAGCCTCATCGAGTTGATCGACCACATTCTCCCGAAGGACCCGACGTGCCTGACCAAATGCTTCGAAGCAGATGCCCAGGTCATCAGGCTGGGCACCGGGACATTCGTCTTTTCGACTGATGGATTCTCGCACGAGGACCTGCTGCAGGAGAAAGATCCCTTCCGCCTTGGCTGGAACGTCGCGGTGGGCGCAATCAGCGACATCCTTGCCGTCGGCGGCGTGCCTCTGCTCTATGCGCACACGATGAGCATCGAGCCCCGGTGGAACGCGGCCTTCATTGAGAGATTTTCCAGAGGGGTGGCCAGGGCGCTGGAGTTGTCCGGGATCACCTTCATCGGGGGTGATCTCGGAAGGTCGGGAGAATGGAAGTATGCCGCCTCGGTGATCGGCACGCTGGCGGGAGAGCCGGTGCTCAGAAAGGGCGCATCCGAAGGAGACAGCATCTACCTTTCCGGCGAGGTCGGCGCCGGCAACCTGGAAGCGGCCATGAGCCTGTACGCCCGCAGGGTGGGATGTGCCGCGGCGGCGGGCAGGATCTGCGGCAGGTTCCACCTCCGCCTCTCGGAAGCCAGGCTCATGAAAAAGTACGCGACATCCGCAATCGACACCAGCGACGGCGTCTTTGACGCCCTGAGCACGTTGTCTGAGATAAATGGTACCGGCTACGTCGTGGAGAATCTGCCGTACCTCCGGCGGGGAGTCCTGCTCGCGAAGCTCCTCGCGGTGCCCCCATCCCTCCTCTTCTTCGGCGGATGCGGCGAGTACGAGCTTCTCTTCACGGTCAAGAGAGAAGAGGAGGCGGCGTTCCTGTCGGAGGCGCGGGAAAAAGGGCTGAGGTTCTACCGGCTGGGCGGAATAACCGGCGGGAAATCTCCGCAAAAGATTCTGCGGGAAAACGGCGCGCGCATCGATCTGTCACAGGTGAGCATGTCGGCCCGGGACTTCGGCACTGCGGAGGAGTACCTGGAGAAACTGCAGGCGATGGTGGAGGGACTGAAATGCCAAGGGTCGTGATCACGGGCATCGGAATCCTGACCTCGCTCGGAGTCGGGAAGGATGAGTTCATGCGGAACCTCTTTCTGCAGAAAACTCCTCTGGCAGCCATACCCGCCTCTTTTGAGAAGCATTATTCCTTTACATCCAGGTTCTATGTTCCGTTCTCGGTTCCCGCCCTGAACGACTATGGCATCCCGTCGCATCATCAATGCTTCATGCAGGACGCTCACAAGATCGCCGTTATTGCCGCGAAACTGGCTCTCTCGGACGCGGGGTTCTTGATTTCCAGTGACGGGCGATCCTTCAGAATCGAAGAGCTCGCGGATTGCGGCGTCTGCATCGGGATGGGCTTCCTGGGGATGCGCGAGGGCTTCTCATCATACCTCGCCCACCTGGCCGGCGAGGACGGGCCGCCGTTTTCCTGGATCTCGAAAAGCGTCCGGTTCAACAGGCTGATCATCCCGGTCATGATGCCCAATTCAGTGTCGGCATGGATTTCGATCCTGTTTCATCTCAATGGAAGCTCCTGCACCGTGAATGCCTCCTGCGCGTCGGGAACGCTGGCCATCGGCGAGGCATTCAGGAGGATAAAGGACGGATACGAGACGGTGGCCCTGGCAGGCGGGGTGGAATGCCTGAAAGACGAATGCGGCGGCGTGATGCGCGGGTTCGATGTTCTCGGAGCGCTCACCCGGGCGGAAGACGGCAGACCGTTGCCCTTTTCAGGCCGGAGAAGCGGCTTTCTTTTTTCGGAGGGCGGCGGATGCATCCTCGTCCTGGAAGAGCTCGCGCATGCGCGAAGTCGCGGCGCTTCGATATATGCTGAAATCGCCGATTTCAGGTCAAACAGCGACGCCTGCAGCATTCTCCAGATGGAGGGGAGCGGGGCGCAGATCAGGAGACTCCTGAAGGACCTGAAAGGCGATCGGACCATCGACTATCTGAACTCCCACGGCACGGGAACGGCGGCAAACGATTCGATCGAGGCGCGAGCCATTCACGAGGTCTTCGGCAGCAGAGACGCGCAGCCGTTCATCGACGCGACAAAAGGGATACTTGGCCACACCGTGGGAGCCAGCGGAGCCATAGAGGCCGCCGTGGTGGCGCTGTCCATCAGGGAATCCAGGATTCATGGCAGTGCGGTACCTGACCCCATCCCTGATCTCAATCTCGCTTCCTGCAATCAGAGCTTGCCCATCACGTACGCCATCTCGACATCCTACGGGTTCGGAGGGCACAACGCCGGACTCCTCTTTCGGAGGTATGGATGATGGACCGTGTCATGATCACCGGCGCCACCGGTTTCATCGGGAGTCACATCACCCGCGCGTTCATCGGGCATGGCGTGAAGGTGGGCTGTCTCGTGCGGCGATGCAGCGATCTCGCGAATCTCGAAGGGCTGAACGTCGAGCTGCGGTATGGGGACATTCGGGACAGAGAAAGCCTGGTCAGCGCTTTCAAGGACTATGACGCGGTCATTCACAATGCCGCCCTCGTTGCCGACTGGGGGCCATACAGGGATTTCTACCAGACCAACGTGCGGGGCACGCTCAATGTCATGGACGGCATGCCTGCAGAACGGTATTGAGAAGATCATCATGGCAGGCTCCAACGCCGTGTATGGTGAGGAAGACTGCAGGACATCAAAGAACGAGGATTCACCTCTCAATCCCCATTACCGCTATTTTCTCGGGAGAATTGTTCCCTGCAAGCTCAACTATTA
This sequence comes from uncultured Spirochaetota bacterium, assembly GCA_963734545.1. Classification (GTDB taxonomy): domain Bacteria; phylum Spirochaetota; class Spirochaetia; order SZUA-6; family Fen-1364; genus Fen-1364. The sequence continues at coordinate 851,541 of CAVTHO010000008.1, forward strand.
CCGGGACACCAAGACCCTGGCAACGGTCCTCGCTTCGGACTACGCCCGGAAGTTCGGGCTGAACCTCACGATTCTGGATCCCGGTGTGGGTGTACGGCGAGCGGGAGCTGCATACCGGCTTCTACGAGTACCTTCGCTCGGTACAAGGCGGGATGATCGTCACGCCGGGATGCAGACGCAACAAGTTCCATGCCATTTATGCGGGAGATCTGGCAGAGGCGTATTACTGTGCGTTCCGCAAGGGAGTGAGCGGTGTCAGAAGGTTTATCATCGGCAATGAGCGAGCCGAGCGAATGTCCACAATCTACGGGCTTCTCTGCCGTGAAGCTCGGCTCAAGCCGCCGCGAAACCTCCCCAAGTTCATTTTCTACCCGGTCGGGCTTCTCATGGAAATCCTCTGGAGCGCGCTGGGTTTCGCGGCGCCGCCGCTGCTGACCCGGGGAAGGGTGAACCTCTTCTACGACAGCATCACGTACTCCGTGGAAAAGGCGAAAAAGATGCTCGGCTTTGCGGGCACGTACTCCCTGGAGGAGGGCATCGCAAGGACCGTGTCCTGGTATCGAACAAATCACCTGCTGCAGGGGAGGGAAAAACCATGATCGATCCTCGAAGCGTATCCGGTCTCGCCAAGCACGTTTTCAATGCAAAATTGAAGCTTGTCATTTTCTTTCGCTTCATGCGCCCTCTGATCACAGGGGAGCTGTCTCCGGCCCGGTTCATCCTGCTCCTGAGGAGGCTGCTGTATTTCTTCTCTCGACTCCAGAGCAACAAGTTCGTTCGGATCGGGAAACAGACGCGAGTCGATCTCTATGTCCCGTTTTTTCCCACGAAGGCATTCTTCGCTGCCTGCCGCAAGTTCACGACCTTCGGTGAAAAGCTGCCCTGCACGACCGCCCTCATTTCAGTCACTTCGGCCTGCCGCTTCAACTGCAGCCACTGCTACCAGAAGATGGACCGTGGAAAGGACGTGGATATCGGACGGCTGGTTCAGGTGGCGGCAAGGCTGCAGGAGAAGGGCATTGCTTTCTTCAACATCGAAGGTGGTGAACCGTTTCTCGTGTTCGACCGTCTCAGGAGAGTATGCGCGGCAATCGATGACCGGTCGGAGGTATGGGTGAACTCCACCGGCGACGGAATGACTTTGGAACGGCTCCGGGAGCTGAAAACGCTGAATCTCACCGCCGTCATGTTCTCTCTGCATTCGCCTGTCCCTGATGATTTCAACGCTTTTCTGGGATCTGAGAGAGCCTGGGCCACGATGCTGAACGGGGTCCATCTCTGCCATCAGGCCGAGGTGCCCGTGGCGTTCAATATGTGCCTGCAGAGAGAAGGCTTCTCTGACGGGACTTTCGAGCGGCTCATGGACAAGGCCAGGGAGCTCGGGGCGTCGATCATCCAGCTCATCAAGCCGAAGCCCTCGGGAGGATGGCTGCGCTGCGGCGTGGAGGAGTTCCGGCCGCAGGACGTCATGCGCATGAAAACCCTGGTCAGTGACTACAACACCAGGCGCGAGTACGGAGATTTTCCCTCGATCTCAGCACAGATGCTCGAGGAAGATCCGTCGCGCTTCGGCTGCACGGCGGGAGGAACCGATCGGTTCTATATCAACGCGAAAGGGGATCTGCAGCCCTGTGAGTTTCTGAACCTGTCTTTCGGGAATATCGCCACGGACGACTTCGACACAATCTATGACACCATGAGAAGCTGCTTCGAGAGGCCCGGCGTGAACTGGCTGTGCGAGAAATGCGCCGGCAGCGTCCTCCAGCGTGTCACGAGCCATGACCTGCACTCCCTTCCGCTCGACCCAGGGCTCTCCAGGGAAGTCTACGGGTCCTGGGATCGGGGCAGTCCGACGGAGCTCTATGACACCATCGAGAACAGGTTGAGCCCCCGTTGATTGAAGCTCTCCATGCGGGCCGTTCTCCTGAAGTCAAGAGTCGTCAGCTGGAGCTGGCGAACGCCGAAACGAGGCCACCCACGTAATCCTTGACCGGCGGAGAGCTCCACATGCCGGATTCCTGACCGCGGCGGAGCAGCTCGAGGATCTCCGGCCCTTCTTCCACGAAGATGCGGAGGTATCCCTCAGGCTGCGCCAGCCCTACAGCTTCGCTCAGAGCATCAAGGGCATCCCCCTGGGCGGAAGCCGAGGCCCTTGCTTTCGCCTGGAGGACGAGGATCTCGATGAGGGGACCAATGCGTCCTCCCGACCGCGCAGAGAAGGCAAGGTCATCGAGCAGGCGCGAGATGTCGGCCGAGCCCGGGTCCGTCACACCGGCAGCCAGGCGAACCCGGGCCAGGCAGATGAGCTCCACCTCCCGATTCACAGGACTCGCCGCTTTCCCCGGCTTGTACTCGCGCATCCACGCCTCGGCAGCTGCGCTGTCCCCGCACGCGAGATACGTCTTCACCCTGTCGGCCTCGAAAATCGGCAGGAGCGTGGCATGGATGAGGGCGCGCCGCGGAAGCGATTGTACTTTCGCAAGCTCCTCCTGCGCCCGCGCGGCCTGTCCACGCGATCGGAGCACGCGCGCCAGCGACTGGCGGGTGAGATACACGTCGGAGGGCAGGCCCCACGCCTCCACGTCCTTCACCGCTTTTTCGGCAATCCTCAGCGCGTCATCAAGCTCGCCTCGTTCCCTCTTGAGCTCAGCCATCAGGGCATACACTTTGGCGATCGGCCCGCTCCCGCGCGCGTGGCGCCGCCCCGCCAGGGCATCGAACTCCTCCAGCAGGGCCAGCGCATCGCGGAGCCGGCCCTGAAGGCGGCGGAGATGCGCAAACTCGTACACCGCGCTGGCGATCGACCAGATGCTTCCGGCGGCATGGCTCGCCCGCAGAAACTCCTTGCAGCCCTCCTCGGCTTTTTCCAGCTCTCCCTGGTAGCGATAGGATTTTTCCAGGATATAGAGGATCAAAGTCCTGGGCATATCTTCCTTCGGGGGCAGGAGCCGGTCAGCCCTGCCGGCGAGCTCGACGGCCTCCGCGGTCTCCCCTGCCATGTCGGCGAGAACGGCCCGGATGATTGCCACGGTTCCCTCGAGGGTCCGGATGCTGTCGGAATCCTTCCCGGCTTCGGAAATACTCTTCTCCGTCCGATCCAGCAGAGCCTCGGCCTCCTGCCGTCGTCCCGCCCATGCCAGGGTCCAGGCAGCGGCCATGCAGTGTCCGGGGCGTTTCTCCATCACCTCCGAGGGGATCTCCCTGCACCAGCGCTGCAACTGGCTCAGCGCACCCTGGCCGATGATATCGAAGAACCTTGCCTCGATGAGGTCCGCGGCTTTCTCGTGGGCCTCTGCCGCCAGGTATTCCTGGATCGCCTCGACGAGCTCCCCCTGTCCGGCAAACCAGTCGCCCGCCCTGATGTGGAGTGCATGAATCTTCTCGGGAAGCCGCTCGAGCTCCAGCTTGTGCCGCAGCAGGTCGGCGAAGAGGTGGTGGTAGCGAAACCAATTCCTCTGCTCGTCCAGGGGGACGAGGAACAGGTTCATCCGCTCCAATTGCTGCAGGGTCTCCTGGCATCCACGCCGTCCTGTCACCGCTTCGCACAACCCGGCGCTCATCCTGGTCATGATCGAAGTATCGAGGAGAAGCTGCTTGAGGTCTTCGTCCAGACGGGAAAACACCTCCTCGGCAAGATATTCCAGGATGTAGCGTTGAGTTCCGCTGAAAGACGCGATGAAGCCGTCCACGTCCTCCCGTCCCTGAAGGGAGAGAGCCGCCATCTGCAGCCCCGCAACCCAGCCTTCGGTCCGCTTCTCCAGCACGGCGACCTGGGCCGGGGAAAGGGACAGGGACATTGCCCGATCGAAGAATTGCTCGGCCTCGGCGGCGGTGAAACGCAGATCTTCCGCGCGAATTTCCGCAACGCGGTCCTGCGAGCGCAGGCGCGCGAGCGGAAAGGGCGGATCGGCACGGCTTGCAATGAAGATGCCGAGCGACGCAGGCCTGTGGTCGATCAGGAACCGCACCGCTGCATGGACCTCCAGCGTGTGGATGAACTGGTAGTCGTCAAGGACCAGGGCGATGCCCTTCCCCTGCTCCTCGATGGCGTTGATCAGGGCGGTCATGACGAGCTCTGCCGGGGCGGGCGGCGTGGCCCGCAGCATCTGGCTCGCCTCCTCCCCCACGCCCTCCCCGGTCCTCATGATCGAAGCTGCGAGGTGGAGCAGGAAGCGGGGGAGATCATTGTCTCCCTCATCGAGTGAGAGCCAGGCGACAGGCATCCCGGCCCGCGCAGCCAATTCAGAAAGGATTGTCGTCTTGCCAAAACCAGCCGGAGCGGATACGACCACCAGGCCGCGCGCCAGGCCCTGCTCGAGGAGGCGGATGAGCCTGCCTCTTCTGACCATTCCATCGCGAACGGGTGGAACCGAAAGCTTGGTGCCGAGCAGGCCCGGGAAAAGATCTGCGCCCTGCGCGGGCGGCTGCACCGCTCGCGGCTCTTCGATCCGGTGAGCTGCGCATTCGACTCTCCGGGCCCGGCTCGCGGTGTGTCCTTCGTTTTCTCCCGCGGTCCGATCTGACGGGACAGGATCTGGTTGTAGAGGTCCCGGGTCCCCTTTTCCGGTTCCTGGCCAAACTCTCCCCGCAGCGCCTCGGCAAACTCCTCGTACTGCCTGATGGCGGCGCTTCGCTGACCCGAAAGCGCAAGCGTCTGTATCAGCAGGGCCTGGGCCTGCTCGTGCATCCTGTCCTGCGCAAGCCAGCGCTTCACCGACTGGAGAGCATCTTCCCAGCGCTCGGCCGCGGCGTGACAACGGGCAGATCTCTCGAGAAGCCACCCGAGCTCGGCTCTCAGGCTCTCCCTTTCCGCCACCTGCCAGTCGTCGAACCCAGGGCAGCCAGGGAGGTTGAAGCCTTCGAGGAACTCGCCCTGGAAGAGCCGTATCGCATTCACCACCCGCTCGAGGCACTCAGGGCACCGCTCCCCTGATTCGTGAGGATGGGCCTTTACATCCGCGACAAGCCGCCGCGCGGCACGCACGTCGATCCACAGGTCCGCGTCCGACCGCACGCTTATCCTGTCCCGCTCTGGCTCCAGCCAATCCCCGGGAATGCTCGCGTGGAGCGAGGCGAGGCTCCGCCGCAGGTTCGCAGGAGCGCGATTCTGGTCGAATTCCGGCCAGAAGAGGGCCGCCAGTTTCTCCCGCGATTGGGGATGCTCGTTCAGACTGAGATAGGCAAGAAGGGCGGTGGTCTTTCGCGTTTCGAGCCGCACGTGGCTGCCGGAGAGCTCGACTCGAGGGTGACCGAGCCAGTAGAGCCCCAGGCGCGGCCCGCTTCCCTGCTTCACAAACTGATATTGTACACGCCGCTGCGGCACGGGACAAGACCGGGAGCATAGTGTGATAGAATGGCCTGCCGGACGAGGAGTAGAGTCGTGAATGAATTGCCCCCCTTCGACGTGTACGGGGACGCAAAGGTCATCACCCGGATCTTCAACTCATTCATTGCAGTGATCCTGGTGTCGCTCATGGTGGGGATTGTCATCATCCTCGCGACAAAGGATGCAATCCGGGCAGTGAGCATCGGCCTCAGCCTCCCCTTCGTGCTGGCAGCCGCCCTCTTCATCCGATGGAAACGCTTCGAGCGGGCGGCCGTGTCTCTGGCGGTCGTGCTCCTCGGCCTCTGCACGGCGGTCGCGACCCAGGGATTGGGCATCCACGACATCAGCAATCTGGGGATCGCATCCGTCCTTATCATCGCGAGCATGGTGACAAAGAAGCGCACCATGGTGTTTCTCACCCTCTTTGCTGTCGCCTGCCTCGCCTGGCAGGTGTTCGGCGAGCTGGCGGGGGTGTACCGGCCTTCGGCGCTCGTGCACAGCGTCCCCGGTGATTTCATTACCGCCTCGCTCATCATCGGGGCCACCGCTTTCATGGTCCGCCTGTTGTCGGAGGCCCTGTTTCAGAGTCATCGTCAGCTGCACAGCGAATTGCGGGAGCGGAAGAGCGCCGAGGTGCAGCGCGAGGCGTTGACTCACAAGCTCGAGCAGACGCAGGAGCAATTCCTGCAATCGCAGAAAATGGAGGCCATGGGACGACTGGCCGGCGGCATTGCCCACGACTTCAACAACGTCCTCACGATTATCGGAGGCTACTCGGAATTGCTCCGGGAGGACGTCTCTTCGACCGAACCCCAGAGGGGTTACACGGAGGAGATCGCCAAGGCTGCCCGGCGCGCCGCTGGGCTGACCCGGCAGCTCCTTGCCTTCAGCCGGAAGCAGGTGCTCCAGACCCAGGTCGTGGACTTGAACAAAGTGGTCCGCGGCATGGAGGGCATTCTTACGCGCATCATCGGAGAGGACATCGAGCTCTCCACGGTCCTTGCCCCGGGACTCGGCCGGGTGAGAGTGGACTCCTCGCAGATCGAGCAGGCTATTCTGAATCTTGCCGTCAATGCGCGGGACGCCATGACGAAGGGCGGGAAGCTGATTCTCGAGACCTCCGAAATCATCCGCAATGAAGCCGGGCCGGGCGGACAAGACGGACCGCTTCCGGGGCGCTGCGTGATGCTTCGGGTGAGTGACACCGGAGGCGGTATGACCCCCGAAGTCCTCAGCCATCTGTACGAGCCTTTCTTCACAACAAAGGAGCAGGGCAAGGGCACGGGGCTCGGTCTCTCCATGGTCTACGGCATCGTGACCCAGAGCTCGGGCTCAATCGAGGTCGACTCGACTCCGGGGCGCGGGACGAGCTTCAGGATCTTCCTGCCGATTGTTGACGAAGCGCCATTGGAGAGCCGCCCGGATGGCCCGGAGCGCGGCCCCTACCGGGGCTCGGAAAGCGTGCTGATCGTCGAGGACGAACCGGCGGTTCTCGAGTTCGCCGTACGGGTCCTGGCGGACAAAGGATACACGGTCCTGCGCGCCACGCACGCGGCAGAGGCGCTGCGAATCTGCCGCGAAAACGAGACGCCCATCCACCTCGTCGTGACCGACATGGTCATGCCGGGCGGCATGAACGGGCGGGAGCTGGCTCGCGAGCTTTCCCAAACGCGCCCGGGCGTGCCGGTGCTTTTCATGTCAGGCTACGTGGCCGACGCCATGGATGACGGCGGCGCGGCCGAGGAACCGATCCACCTGCTGGAGAAGCCTTTCACCCCCGCCTCCCTCGCGCAGAAGGTTCGCGATGTGCTCGACACCCCGAACAGACAAGCCGCAGCTCCGGAGCCTGAGTGATTGCAGAATCCATCCTATGACCCGGCCGCTGCCCGGGCGTGACTACGGATAAGCTCGACAAAGTAGCGATGCATTCTGCTGTCCCCCGTCAGTTCCGGGTGGAACGCTGCAACGAGCATATGCCGCTCCCGGGCCGCAACGATCGTTCCATCCGGGAGACGGGCGAGCACTTCCACTTCAGCCCCCACTGAGGCAATGGCGGGTGCGCGGATGAAGACAGCGCGCATTGGCGGGTCTCCCAGCACCGGAACCGGGATCAGCGTCTCAAAGGACTGGAGCTGACGACCGAAGGCATTCCTGCGCATGCGAAGGTCCATGAGCCCCAGGAGAGGCTGGTCGAGCCCGCCGATGTCACGGGCAAGCACGATAGCGCCGGCGCACGTGCCGAACACTGGCATTCCCGCCGCGATGCGTTCGCGGGACAGACCCAGCAGGCCGCAGTCATGCATGAGCTTGCCGATGGTCGTGCTCTCCCCGCCGGGAATGACGAGGCCGTCCACCTCTGACAGCTGTCGTGTCGTTCGAATCTCCACGGGCTCGACGCGCGCGAAGGATTCCGCGTTCAATTCGCGCAGAATGGCGACGTGCTCGGAAAAATCCCCCTGGAGGGCGAGGACGCCGATCCTCATCGTGTCACCTGCCCCGGGCAGCCAGGAGCATCTCCCGGGGAATGGCGTTTATCTCGAGGCCCGGCATGGCCCCGCCCAGTCCCCGGGATACACGGGCAATGACCGCGGGGTCCCGAAAGTGCGTCGTGGCCTGCACGATGGCCGACGCGCGCCGGGCAGGGTCCTCTGACTTGAAAATCCCTGAACCCACGAAGACTCCGTCAGCGCCCAGCTGCATCAGGAGCGCGGCGTCAGCCGGAGTGGCCAACCCGCCCGCGGCGAAGTTCACGACCGGAAGCCGTCCTTCCCGGGCAACCTCTGCGACCAGGTCGTAGGGGGCGTTCAGGTTCTTCGCCTCGGCAGCCAGCTCTTCAGGTGACGCGGCGTGAAGGCGGCGGATCGCGCTCTGCACGGCACGCATGTGGCGCACGGCCTCCACCACGTTGCCCGTCCCTGCCTCGCCCTTGGTGCGGACCATTGCGGCCCCTTCTGACAGCCGTCGGAGAGCCTCCCCGAGGTCCCGGCAGCCGCACACGAAGGGAACACGGAAGGCGTTCTTGTCGATGTGGTGCTCCTCGTCCGCGGGGGTGAGGACCTCGGACTCGTCCACGTAGTCGATGCCGAGAGACTCCAGCACCTGCGCCTCGACGAAGTGGCCGATGCGGCACTTCGCCATGACGGGGATGGTCACGGCTTCCATGATCTGCAGGATCAGCTCCGGGTCGCTCATCCGCGCCACGCCCCCGGCAGCCCGGATGTCGGCGGGAACGCGTTCCAGCGCCATGACCGCGCATGCGCCGGCGTCCTCCGCGATCCGCGCGTGGTCCACGGTCGCCACATCCATGATGACGCCGCCTTTCAGCATCTGCGCCAGACCCTTCTTGGTGAGCCACGTCGACTGTTCCATCTTCATTCCTCCCACGGTTGTAAGATACGCTGCAAATGGTATAATAAAAGATCCAATATTCGATGGATTGATTGGGCCATTAACAGGCGCGGGGAAGGGGTGAAGCGAGGGATGTGGGCGGACAACCTGATTGTGGCGCTGGACAATACGAAGCGAGGGTCGCCGCGTTTTCGCCATCGGCAGGTGTTCACCCAGATTCGCGACGCCATCCGGGACGGCACACTCCGATCCGGGGATCGGCTCCCGGCAACCCGGGAACTGGCGCGTACCCTCGGGCTCGCGAGAAACACCGTCGCGCGCGCATACGAGGACCTGCTCACTGAAGGCTATGTCGAGGGAAGGGTCGGGTCCGGCACGTACGTGTCGTTCGGTCTCGGCAGGTGGCCCCCTGGCGCGGGAAAGCCCGGAACGCGCATGGCCCCTTTGCTGCAAGAGCCGGGAAAGGGCCCATCGGGCCGGCATCTTCCCTTGCGCGGCGGACCGGCGGGCGCCGACGCTGCGTCGCTGCCGATCGACTTCCGTCCCGGCATCCCGGACTGGGATGCATTTCCCCGGGCATTGTGGCTGCGGCTCCTGGGCAGGGCGCTGCGCGCGAATGCGGCCGAGCTGCGGAGGTACGGTGAGCCCGGTGGGCACTTTCCTCTTCGGGAGGCGATTGCGCGCCACCTCGCCGTCTCACGGGGCGTCGTCTCCGAGCCGGGCCAGGTGGTGATTGTCAACGGGTCGCAGCAGGCACTCGATCTCATTGCGCGCCTGTTCGTCGGGGCCGGCGACACCGTGGCCCTGGAGGACCCCGGTTATCCCGATGCGCGGCACGTGCTTGCCGGCCCCGGGTCCCGCCCTCTCTTCGTTCCCGTCGACGAGGACGGGATCGACGTGGGCGCACTGGAGAAGATGACGCGCGCCCGCGCTGCGCCACGGCTTCTCTACGTGACGCCCTCGCACCAGTTCCCTACGGGCGCGGTTCTGACCCTCTCCCGACGCCTGGCCCTTCTGAGCTGGGCGGTACGCCGCAATGTCCTCATCGTGGAAGACGACTACGACAGCGAGCTCCGCTCTCCGGGGCGCCTCGTGGAGTCCCTCCAGGGCCTCGACCGCTCCCGGAAGGTCGTCTACGTCGGGACGTTCTCCACGGTCCTTTTCCCTCCGCTCAGGATCGGTTACGTGGTGCTTCCGCCCGAAATGTCGGAGCCGTTCATTCGAGCCAAGTGGCTGGCTGACCGGCAGACGCCGACTCTCGAACAACTGGCCCTTGCCGATTTTCTTCAGGAGGGTCACTTCGAGCGTCACCTCAGGCGCATGCGTCGGCGTGTCGCCGCGCGGCGGGCAGTCATGCGTGCTGCGCTCGCCCGACACCTCGGTGAATCGATCGAGATCTCCGATTCCAGCATGGGAATGCACCTCATGGTGCGGTTGACCATGGCACGCCGCGGAGTGCCTGCCGCTGAGATAGAGAAACGTGTGCTTGCCCTTTCGGCGGAACAGGGGGTCGCGGTTTACCCCGTCAGTCCCTGCTATTCACGGCCGCCTCGGCATGCCACTTTTCTTCTCGGGTATGCTGCGCTCAGCGAGGATCTCATCCGGGAGGGGGTTGAGAAGCTGGCAGGGGCGGTAGCGGCTGCTTTCAACCGCCGCCGTTGAGACTATCGGGGCCGATATGTGATCGTCGCACACGCCTCGGTAAGGTTTGGCGCCCTGACGTGGGCGCTGATTGCCAAGCAGGACGTCTCCGAGGCATTTGCATCCGCGAACCGGCTGACGTTTGTCCTTGCCCTCGCCATGAGCGCCGCGGCCGTGCTGGCGGCGGCCGTGACCCTGTGGGCTGCTGGCAGGGTTGTGCGGCCCGTGCTCCGTCTGGCAAGCGCGGCAGAGGCAGTCGCCGCCGGCGATCTGAGCGTCGAACCGGAGGTGCCTGCCGCGCGCCGGGACGAGCTGGGCGTCCTGGCTGAGGCATTCCACAGCATGACCGCCCAGCTGCGAGGTCTCATCTCCGGCCTCGAACAACGCGTGGACGAACGCACGGCCCAGCTCCAGGCGGCCAACCGGGAGCTGGAGTCCTTCACATACTCCGTTTCCCACGACCTGCGCGCCCCTCTGCGGGCAATCGACGGGTATGCGCAGATCATCGAGGACGAATACCAGGCGAAACTGGATGACGAGGGCAGGCGCGTGCTCGGGATTGTGCGTGGCGAAGCGAGACGCATGGGGGACCTGATAGACGACCTGCTCCGGTTCTCCCGCCTCGGCCGACATCCCCTCCAGAAACGGATTACCGACATGACCGGGCTCGTGAGAGAGGTCTTTGCCGAACTTGAGCGGGGGGCCGCAGAGCGGCGGGTGGAACTGCGCCTCAGCGCATTGCCCGGGGTGGAGGCAGATCCGGGGCTGATCCGGCAGGTGTGGGCGAATCTCCTCGAGAATGCATTCAAATTCACGAGCGGGAAAGACCTTGCGGTCATCGAGGTGAGCGGCAGCGTGCAGGGTGCCAACGCGGTCTACTGCGTCCGGGACAACGGGGCCGGTTTCGACATGAGACACGCGGACAAGCTGTTCGGCGTCTTCCAGAGGCTCCACCGGGAGGACGAGTTCGAAGGAACCGGCGTGGGTCTTGCCCTGGCGCACCGCATACTCGAGCGGCATGGAGGCCGCATCTGGGCCGAAGGGGAAGAGGGTCGGGGGGCCGTCTTCCGGTTTGCGCTTCCGGCAGAAAGGAGATCTCCTGATGAGTGATGCGAGAGACTCTTCGAGCCCGGGTGTCGACATCCTGCTCGTAGAGGACAATCCTTATGATGGGGATCTGACCCTCCGCGTGCTGAAGCAGAACAACCTTGCCAACCGCTTCGTGTGGGTGCAGGACGGGTCAGCCGCGCTCGAGCTCCTCCTGCCCGATCCGGGATCAGGGAAGCGCTGTCCCGACCCTCTTCCCCTGCTGATCCTGCTTGATCTGAAACTCCCCAAGGTGGACGGGCACGAGGTCCTCCGCCGACTGAAGGGAGATCCCCGAACAAGGACCGTGCCGGTCGTGGTCATGACTTCCTCCAGCGAGGAGGTCGACATCCTGAAGACGTACGACCTGGGAGCAAACAGCTACATCGTGAAGCCTGTTGACTTCCAAAAGTTCGCGGAAGCGGTGCGACAGTTGAGCATGTACTGGCTCCTTTTGAATCAACCGCCGGGCAAAGCGGACCGCTGAGAGGGGGGCCCGCGCGACGCGCGCAATCTGCAGCTTGAGTCGCGGGCCCGGCGGTGCGATACTGCTGCGCAGATGGCGGCCAATCGGAAGAAGACGTCCCGGACAGGCTCGAACGACCAGCTTCTCTCATACGAGGAGAAGCGCTTCCAGAGCATCTTTCAACACTCGGCGGTCTCACTCTGGGAGGAGGACATCTCCGCGCTTCGTGGCGCCCTGGATGCGCTGCGTGCGCGCGGCGTCGTCGACCTGCGGAAGTACCTCGACGAGCACCCGGAGTTCCTGACCGAGGCGGCGCGGATGATCACCGTGATCAACGTCAACGAGGCCACCCTGGCGCTCTACGAGGTGGCCGACTCCCGGCAGCTCCTGGGTCCGCTGGATCGGACGCTCGACATGGAGGACCCGGTGACGCGCGCGTCTCTCCGGGACGATGTCCTCCTGATTGCGGAGGGAGGAACAAGTGCGGAGAGGGAATCCAAGGCCACCACCCCCTCCGGCCGGAAGCTCGACATCGTCATCAAGCTGTCCATCCCCGGCCGGCACGACCCCTACCCCCACATGCTCGTGAATGTCCTGGATATCACCCAGCGCAAGCACGCCGAAGCGGAGCTGCACAGGTCCCGCCAGCTCCTGCAGCTTGTGCTCGATCACGCGCCGCAGCGCGTCTTCTGGAAGGACAGGAGCCTTCACTACCTGGGATGCAACCGGCTCTTCGCGCAGGACGCCGGCCTGTCCGACCCGGCAGAGATCGTGGGCAAGAGCGACCTGGAGCTCTCGTGGCGCAGCACCGCGGAAAGGTACCGCGCGGACGACGCATTGGTGATCTCGACCGGCGTTCCGAAGGTCAACTACGAAGAGCCCCAGACCCGCGAAGACGGGAGCCTCCTGTGGCTCCGGACGAGCAAGGTCCCGCTGCGGGAACAGGACGGACGGGTGTTCGGAGTCCTCGGCACCTATGAGGACATCACCGACCACAGACGCTCCGAGGAGGCCCTGCGGGAGAGTGAGGACCGCTACAGGACCCTGGTGGAGAATCTCGGGGAAGGCATCGCGATTGTGGACCCCGAGGAGAACTTCCTCTTCGCGAATCCTGCGGCGGAAAAGGTGTTCGGCGTCGCCCGCGGAGGCCTGACGGGACAAACACTGAGAAGGTTCATGAGCGAAGAGGAGTACCAGCGCACGCGCGTGGAGACGGGAAAGCGCCGGCTCGGCGAGAGATCCATGTACGAGCAGGAGATCATCCGGCCGGACGGGACGGTGCGCCGTATCGAGCTGACCGCGACTCCCCAGTTCGACAAGGAGGGCGGCTTTTCTCATACCCTTGGGATCTTTCACGACATTACCGACGAGCGGCGGACCGAGGAGGCCCTGCGGAAGAGTGAAGAAAGGCTCGTGCAGGCCCAGAAGCTGGAGGCTGTCGGCCGTCTTGCCGGGGGCGTGGCCCACGATTTCAACAATCTGCTCACCGTCATCCGCGGCTACGCCGACCTCCTCGATCAGCAGCTCCACGAGACTCATCCGATGAAGGGCGATGCGAGGGAAATCAAGAGGGCCGCCGACCGGGCAGCGGACCTGACCGCGCAGCTCCTCGCTTTCAGCAGGGCGCAGGTGATGCGGCCGCGCATCCTCGACCTGAACGAGGTGGTGCGCGGGATGCTGAGCATGATCGGCCGCCTGATCGGGGAGGACATCGAGCTGCGCACGATCCTGGCGCCCGGCCTCGCGGCCATCAGGGCGGACCAGGGCCAGCTCGAGCAGGTGACGATGAACCTCGCGGCCAACGCCCGCGACGCAATGCCCGGCGGCGGCATTCTCACCATCACAACGTCCATATGCTCGTTCGGCGCCGGGGGGACGCCGGGGCACGCGGAGATGATTCCGGGCGAATACGTCACCCTCGAAGTGTCCGATACGGGCGTGGGGATCGACCGTGAGACTCTGGCCAGGATCTTCGAGCCCTTCTTCACCACCAAGGAAGTGGGGCGCGGGACCGGGCTGGGCCTCGCCACCGTGTATGGCATCGTCAAGCAGAGCGGCGGATACATCTACTGCGCGAGCCAGCCGGGAGCCGGGACGACCTTCACCGTGTATCTTCCCCGAGTCAGCGAGGCAGTTCCGGCGAAGTCGACCACAGTGGAAGCCCGTTCCCGGCCGGGAAGCGAATCGGTGCTCGTGGTCGAGGACGAAGAGGCGATCTGCAACTTCATCCTCTCCATCCTCAGCAGGAACGGCTACGCCGTCACCGGCGCCCGCAACGGCCTCGAGGCCATGTCGATATTCTCTTCCCGGCCCGGCGGCTTCCAGCTCGTCCTGGCGGACGTTGTGATGCCCCGCATGAGCGGCATCGAGCTCGGCCACCGGATCGCGGAGGCGGACCGGGGCGTGAAGGTCCTGTACATGACCGGGTACTCGAAACATGCCCTTGTGCAGGCGGATTCTCCGGAGGGCGGCCTCGATATCCTGCGCAAGCCGTTCACGGCGGAGCAGCTTCTCAAGAAGGTCCGCGAGGTGCTCGACGCGGGCTGAGGGGTGTCACGCGCTCGTTCCGCCGAATGCGGCTATTGGGCCAGCAGAGGCTTCAGCATTGCCTCGAACTGGTCCCCTCTCCGGGACCCGACCACGGTGCCGGCAATCAGGCCTTTTTTATCGATGAGAATGGTAGTCGGGAAAGCGCTGATCTTCCCATACTTGTACATCAGGTCATATGAGCCCCAGATGACGGGATAGTTGATCTTGTAGTCTTTATAGAATTGCTCAACTGGCGCCTCGGCGGAAAACATTGTGGCTCCAATGACCACCAGCTTGTCCTTGAAAGCGGCCTGGAGCTTTTCAAGCGCCGGGACCTCGGTCCTGCAGGGCGGACACCACGGCCCCCAGAAATTGAGCATGACGACTTTCCCCCGATAACTGTTCAGGGAAATTGTTTCTGTATCGTGGATGTCCCTCTCGGCGAAATCAGGAGCGACACGCAAGGCCGCGGGCTGCCCGCTGCCAGCCTGATCTCCCGTCGGACCTTTATTGGCGCACGCGATCGCCGAGAGAACCAGGATCGCCACGGACAGATATCTTAGCCGCATAATGGAAAATACGCTTTCCGCATCGATTAGCAAACTCGATTTTCCAAGCCGGCTCGTTGCCGGGCTGTTAGGTTGGGTGTATAATCCCTGCCGCTTGAAAGATACATAACGTCATCTGAATCAGGAAAGGTCAGGGTGCCACGATGTCAAGAAAGGCCCTCCTCACCGGTCTGATCCTCATCGGGTTGAGCATGTCGGCCGCGGCCCAGGACGGGAGCGGCTTCACCCTTTCACTGGACCCCGCCGTCACTTTCCCGTTCCCCGGCAGCGCCAGCGCGTCGAGCTTCTCAACAGGGTTCCAGGGATCCGTCAACGCCGACTATGTCTTCCCGTCGATCCCGTACCTGATTGTCGGAGGTTCCTTCGACTATGGGTATGCGCCCGGGACGACCTGGGTTCTCAGCAGCCTCGGGCTGAGCGCCGGCCCCGGGTTGCGGCTGAGACTCCTGCCCACCCTTTCCGCGATACTGTACGGACGCGGCGGATACATGTTCGGGATGCTCGGGCAGGCCTCGGCGGCCAATCCGTACGTGCGCACGGGAGTCGACATGAGCCTGTACCTCGGGCCGACCTTTCGGCTGAGCGTCGGCGGCGAGTATGTGCACCAGTTCGCCGCCTCCCAGGCCCAGTACCAGGGTCTGGCTGCGCGGCTTTCCATCGGTTACAACTTCAGCCAGGTGAACCGGCGCTCGCGGGTGGAAATCCGTGATATCACCATCGACCCCGTGTTTCCCGTCTTCTACAAATTCTACAATGACAACAAGGTGGGGTCGGCCAGGATAAGAAACGGCGAGGACGGGCCCGTACGCAATGTCAAAGTCACTTTCTTCGTCAAGCAGTACATGGACGCGCCCAAGGAGTGCGCCATCATACCGGAGCTCAAGCAGGGCGAAGTGCGGGAGGTGCCGCTGTACGCTCTCTTTACCCGGTCCATCCTTTCCGTGCTCGAGCCCACCAAGGCCCAGGCCTCCATAGAGGTGAGCTATTCCTACGTGGAAAGCCAACGGGACGCCAGCGCCGTTTCCGTTGCAGCGATCAATCACAGGAACGGGATGACCTGGGACGACGATCGTCACGTGGCGAGCTTTGCCACGGTAAACGACCCGGCGGTGCTGTCCATCGCCAAACAGGCCGCCGGAATTGCGCGGGGTTCCGGCTTCGAGTCCTTTGATACGGCCTTCCGGCAGGCAGTCGGGGTCTTCGAGGAGATGGGGCTTTTCGGACTGCGCTACGTTCCCGACCCGAACCTGCCCTACTCGGAATCCTCCAAGAACGAGCTGGCCGTGGACTATCTCCAGTTTCCGATCCAGACTCTGCAATACAAGTCGGGGGATTGCGATGATCTGTCGATTCTCTACGCGGCCATGCTCGAGGCGGGCGGCGTGGAGAGCGCCTTCATCACGGCGCCCGGTCATATCTACGGGGCGTTCGCCCTGGGCATGAAGCCCGAGAAGGCGCTCGCGTTCTTCAGCCGGCCCGAGGACTTCATCGTGATCGACGGCAAGGTATGGGTTCCGGTCGAGATCACTCTCGTCCAGGAAGGCTTCCTGCGCGCCTGGCAGATCGGCGCCCGGGAGTGGAGGGATGCCTCCGCTTCAGGCCAGGCAAAGTTCTATGCCACCCACGACGCATGGAAGCTCTACGAGCCGGTGGCCATTTTCGGAAACGAACAGTCCGTGGAGCTGCCGAAGGCCGACAAGCTGGCTGACCGCTACACGGCCACGATGAAGGCTTTCATCCAGAGGGAAATCGGTCCGCGGATCGACTCGCTCACCTCGGAGATCTCCGCCGCGCGCCAGGACCCGCGGCCCCTGAACAAGCTCGGCGTGCTTTACGCGCGCTACGACGTGTATGACAAGGCGGAGCAGACCTTCCGCGCCTCGCTCGCGCTGAAGGAGTCCCCGGCGGCATACACCAACCTCGGCAACGTGCTTCTCATCAAGAACGATTTCACGGGCGCCCTGAAAGCGTACCAGAGCGGCCTGCGCCTGGCTCCCACCGATACGACCACCCTGCGCGGCCTGGTGCGCGCCACTTACGAGCTGGACGACCGCGCCGCATCAGCCAGGTGGCTCGACAGACTGGCGCAGCTGGACAGACCCGCGGCAGACAGGCTGGCATACGTCAAGACAGGAGAAGCATCCAGCGCCCGGGCAGGCCAGGCGGGTCAGGAGGAAATGACATGGACGGAATGAATATGGGCACCCGGTCCGTCTTGCGGCGCGCTGCGGCGCGGCGCGCCGCCGCGGCCTTGTTCATCGCAGTCACGGCCCTCTTCCTGGCTCTTTCCTCCTGTTCAGACGCGCTGCTCGACGAGATGAGCCGGCTGGCAACAGAGGCGAACAAGCCGGAGATCTCCCCCCTCGACAAGACCATCATCACCGCGCATGAGACAATCACGCTCACGCTTGCGAATGCAGAGGTTGGCTCAACGATCCTGCTCCTGGGCAGCATCTGGCTGGCTGGCGCGCCACCGGCCTCGACGCTTGGGGCGGACAAAAAGATCGTATTGAACGGGGGCGCCCCCGCGGTTGCGTGGAAGGCCGGAACAGGCCTGACGCTGGGCGTGAGGGTCACCTCGGGCGGGCAGGAGACCACGTATACCTATACCTTTGACGTGTTCAAAGGTTCGTATGTGTCCAAGCATGACCTGCATGGCAACGTTACGAGTGATTCCAACGCCGGCACCTACCTCGCACCGAAGGCCACGATACAGGCGGGTATCGCCGTTGCGGCGAACCTTCATCCTGCCGTTCCCTCTGCGGTCAAGGTAGGAGAGGGGACATACTCTTCCGCGTACAATGGCGGGACCGGCACGGTCGCCGTGGACATGGTGGAGGGAGTTTCGATCTATGGCGGGTATTCCGACGGCACTTTTTCCCTGCGGGCCCCGTCAACCAACATCACTGCCATCCAGGATTCAACCTCCACCGCTGCCGGAGCAACTACGCTGAATACTCCGAACCGTGCAATCCGGGCTGCGACAGGGATTACAGGAGCCACGATCATCGACGGCTTTACGATCACCGCAGGAACAGCGGGCAACTTCGGGACCGGCCTCTTGTGCGACGCCGCGTCCCCGACTGTCCGCGCCTGCACGATCAACGGAATGGCCACCTCTGGCGCCAGCCAGTCATTTGGCGTTCTGTGCATCAATGCTGCCTCACCTGAGATCATTGGCAGCACGATAAGCGGCGGGGAGAAGAACACGAGCGCGGGAGTCTATTCTGTCTCCTCGAGTCCGTCGATCCACGACTCGACGGTCACGGGAGGCATCGCCCCGGGGACGTCGTATGGCATCTATTCGAGCAATTCCGCCTCCAAGATTTACAACTGCACTGTTTTCGCGAGCACGACAGCCTTCTATGCGTACGGGATCTATGTGAATGGAACCGGCCCGGCGGAGATCTATAATTGCCTTATCTCGGGTGGTACCGGAACACGACCGGTACCGTAGCGACAAATGGCTCCGCATACGGAATCTACTGCAATGCCTCCGCCCCGATCATCAAGAACAACACCATAGACTGCGGCAATCTCTCCATCGCCGGGACGGTAAATCCTGCCTGCATATACCTCAGCAACTCGGCCTCTTCGGCGCCCTTGATCGAGAACAATATTCTTTTTGCGGCGGAATTCATCTATCGGCTATGGGATCTACGAGGCAGGAGCGTCGGGGGACCCGGCAACGATCAAGAACAACGATTTCGTCAACATCGGCAGCGGGCTGTACTTCGACGAAGGCACCACTGCCGTCACGCTGATCGCGACAATAAATGCGATGTCGACCGCAACGAACACGAACCTGAATGCCGATCCGCTCTTTGTCAATCAGCTGAGCAACGATTGGCACCTGACTGCCTCCTCCCCGGCGAAGGGAAGCGGTCTCGATCTTTCAGGGGAAGCGGATTTTCCGTCAAACTCCGGCGGCGTCAAGGTAGACAGATCGGGTAGCACAATTCGAACATTACCCTGGTCCATTGGAGCGTATGAGCTGGACTAGGGCAAGAATCATCGAAAGGGGGGACAAATGTCGGTAGTCGTGGGAAGCGCTGCTCCTGACATGGCTTTGAAGAATTCTGCAGATGGACAGCCGTTGAGCTTCAAAGAATTGGATTATCCAAACAAGGTGATCCTGCTGAGCTTCATTGAGATCAAGAGCGCGAGTGACGTGTATTTCCAGAACCTTCTTGAGCTCAGGATCACGGATCCGGGCATTCAAAAAATCGCGGTCTTCTATTCAGGAAACGACCAGGGCGAGACCTTCCCTTCGTCCGGCCCGCTGGCAACTCCTTACGATCTTAGCAGCATGCAGGCGTGGATTCAGGCGAAAGCGAACTACTACACCATCAACCAGAACGCCAACTCTATTTGGCTCTACCTCGATTCGGCATTTATCGGCAGCGGCCCGGCGGCATATCTCGCTGATTTCGCTCAGCGAACCCCGGCCCTTTTTGTCCTGAACACCGGGCATGAGGTCGTGGATGCTTTTTGCAGCGCAAGCACCGATAACGGGAATACAAAGCCGCCTATCGGCTCCAACTGGAGCAGCAACGATTTGATCAATCTGGACTGGGCCACGATTGCGAACCCGGCCAGTCCCGGCGCGCCGTGGCCGGCAGATCCAAACATGCCTCTGGTGGATAAGATCGCGAGCTATGCGGCGCAAAGGATCCAGGACCTCCTGAACACGAATCCTGTCGTGCAAGTTGGAAACGTGAACGGTACATGGGTGACGGATTCCTCGATTCTCACCTTCTCATTTCGTGGAAAGGTCGCTCCGAACTACTACGCAAAAAAAGCCCGCGGCGCCATGAATCCCGGCAACTATCTCCTTGATGCGACCCCGGGCCTCTTTCAGTCGATTGGGCCTGCGCAGTTGCTTAACGTGAGCCAGTATCTGAACAATGCGGTCGGTGAAGTGCGAACCGCCGCGTTGCAAGGCAACATCACCGCCACGCTCACGGGGCAGAAGCCGACGTTGTCACTTGACGCAGCCCAGCTCGTCGATCTGAACGGTATTGCCTTTCAGCTCGAACCTGCCGGTCCCCAATATGAGGTTCTTGCGAACGGCCCGATCGGATATCTTAGGGACAACCTGGAGGTGGATTTCGGCTATCCCCACAACGGAGCGCTCGCCTCCAGTCCGGACATCGTTCTCAAGCAGGCAGCGGTTGCGAATCCCCAGGCTGATCTTGGCGATACGAACCAGAACGTCTATGCCCTCTCGGACAACGCGGAGTACGGTCAGCGAAACTATGTGTATGTGCGCGCATACAACCGCGGGGCCGCGCCAGTGCCAGCAGGGACCGTGACAGGAACGGCGTATTGGGCTGATGGCAGCACAATTCTTCTTCCCAACAGCTGGAATCCAATCGGGTCCAGCGTTTTCAACACGGTCATCGATCCCGCGCGGGGCAGGCTGGTTGTCGCTCCCGCAATCAATTTCGACAACGTGCCCGTGCCGGGACACTACTGCTTCATCGCAACCCTCGTCAGCGGAAGCGAAACCCCAGACCAGTACAGGAATACGCTTGCTTCCCAGATCACGAGCGTCTCCGACTACTATAACGTCATCCGAACGGAATACAGGACGACCTGGCGCAACTTCAACGTGGTCGACCTGGTCCAGCCTCCCCCGCCCCCACCGGCGCCGCCTCCTCCGAGCCCAGGCCCCCGGTCTCGGCCGCTCTGGTTTTTCTTCCCGGGGCTGCCAGGAAAAAAGGACTCCCGCTTCCAGCTGCAGGTCATTGCGCGCCTGACTTATGGGGGGCCGATGCCGGCCCCCAAGCACTGGCTGGCCGAAATGGCGGTTCACATCGACCTGCCTGACGAGATGCTCCGCGTAATGCCCGGATGGGAGAAGCAGGAGCCGAAACATGAGAAGCTTGCCGGATATGCCAGATTCCCGATGAAGCCGAACGAGTCAAAGCTCTTCCCGGCCGCGACTCTCACGGCAAAGCACAAACCGAGGATCTGGATCCATGTGCCGGTTCCAGAGAAGCCGTACATGCGCAACAGCTCACTGGTCGTGCGGCATCTTTGGGAAGGGCGGGAGATCGGCCGCATGACCTGGATATTCCGGCCGATGAAGCCAGTGCCAAAGCGCTGACGCCTCTGCGGCAAAGGAGATCACGCTGAAACAGGTGCCGGACGGCGAGCGGCCGGCACCCTCATTGTCGGAAACCGTTCTATCGCGCGATCGTCGGATACAACCGGGAGCCCACGGCCACGAGTAGCGCCGTGGCAAGCGCCAGGATGCCCAGGTCGGTCCCGACGCCGAAGGCACTCACGCCGCCGGAAAGCATGAGGGCGCGCAGCGCGTCCACCTGGTAGGTGAGCGGGTTGGCGTGGGAGATCACCTGCAGCCAGTGCGGCATAATCGAAATCGGGTAGATCGCATTGCTCGCGAAGAACAGCGGCATGGTCAGGATCTGCCCGATTCCCATGAATCGCTCGCGCGTCTTGACCAGGCACGCGATGACGAGGGAGAACGTGGAAAAGAACGCCGCGCCGAGCATCACGACGGCGACCACCCCGAGGAGAGAGAGAGGGTTCCAGTCCATCGACACCCCGAGGAGCACGGCCAGGAGGTAGACGATGAATCCCTGCGTGAGGCCCCGCAGGCCTGCCGAAATCGCTTTTCCCAGGACGAGCGCAGATCTCGGGGTAGGGCTCACGAGGAACTTGTGCAGGATTCCCAGGTCCCGCTCCCAGATGATCGAGATGCCGTAAAAGATGGCGATAAAGAGCACGCTCTGGGACAGGATCCCCGGCGCCATGAAATCGATGTAGCGCATGCTCCCCGTGGGGATGGCGCGCACATGCGTAAAGACCTGGCCGAAGACAAGGAGCCAGAGCGCCGGCTGTATGGCGCGTGTGAGAAGCTCGGTCGGGTCGTGGAGGAGCTTCCGCGCCTCCATCCCGGCGATGGTGAGAGTCCTCCCGAAATAGCGCAGGAGCCAGGTGAGAGGGTCGGTGCGCAGCGGCAGCGGCTCAGCCGAGGCGGCGAGCAGACCTGCGCGTCCTTCTGGTTTCACGGTATGTTCCTCCTGATTCGAGATTGCTCCCCGTGTAGTGGATGAAGACGTCATCGAGGGTGGCGTGTCGCTTTCCGATCGAGGCCTTCAGCTCCTCCGGTGTCCCCAGCGCAACAAGGCTTCCCTGGTGCATGATCGCCACCCGGTTGCACAAGGCGTCGGCCTCCTCCATCTGATGCGTGGTGAGGACGATCGTGGCCCCCGTGCGTTCCCGGAGCTCCCCGATATAGTCCCACATGGCGCGCCGCGCCGACGGGTCGAGGCCCACGGTCGGCTCATCGAGGAAGAGCACCCGCGGGTTGTGGATCATGGACTGGGCGACCTCCAGCCGCCGTATCATTCCACCGGAATACTGCCGCACGAGCTTGTCCGCTGCGTCGGCAAGCCCCATGAAGCCGAGCGCATCCTCCACCCGGGGCCGACGCTCCCTGCGCGGAACGTCGTACAGCCGCGCAAAGACAAGGAGGTTCTCCCTCCCCGTGAGCGTTCCGTCCGCGGATAGCATCTGGGGAACGTACCCGATGATCCTCCGCACCGCGCCGGCCTGGCGCACGACGTCCAGACCGTCCACGCGCGCGCTTCCCGCGCTCGGGGGCAGGAGTGTCGTGAGCATCTTGATCGTGGTGCTTTTTCCGGCCCCGTTGGGGCCGAGGAGCGCGAACATCTCCCCCCGCTCGATGACAAGGTTCAGCCTGTTCACGGCCACAAGGGTGGAGAACCTGCGCGTGAGATCTGTCAGCTCAAGTATTGGCATGGGAACCGGACCTCCCTTCTGACCGGGGGTGCGCGCCTGCCGCGAAAACGCGCCTCAAATCGGACATCGCCCGCGTGACGGAGGAGAGCTCTTCCGCATCGAGGGAGCCGAGGAGACGGGAGAGGCTTTTCAGGGCCGCGCTGCGCGCGCGGGCAAGCGCCTGCGCGCCTTCGGCGGTGATCTCCATGGTCAGGCGGCGCCGGTCACCGGTCGACTCCCGTCGCTTGACCATGCCCCGACTGGAAAGGCCATCGATGAGCTTGCACGCGGAGGGAGGAGTAAGGCCGAGATGCGCGGCGAGCCCGTTGAGGGACGTGCCCGCCGACCTCTCTATGAACACGAGGGACCGGAACTGGGGAACGCTCAGATCGAGGGCGCGGTGACTCCGCATCTCCGTGCGGATGAATCTCATAACCGACGGCACGACATCGAGCACCTCGCGGGCGCACGCATCTGAAATCCTTGCCAATTCATTCACCTTTCTAATAATTAGATAATCTAAATCTATGACCGGTGAAGGAAATTGTCAAGCGCGGCAGGACCCGGGGGCGGAGGTGTCGCCATGGGGCGAGGGCTCGTGTATAATCCCTCAAAACCATCCAAGGAGGGATCCCCCGTGGCAGATGCTCAGGCGCGCCCGCTTGATTCCGGGCTGCGCGTCTCCCTTTTCCGCACGATGCTCCGCATCCGCGAGTTCGAGGACCTGGTCGCCGAGTCCTATCTCCGCGGCCTCACCGCCGGCTCCATGTTCCATCTTTCCGTGGGCGAGGAAGGCGTGGGGGCCGGGGCCGGCTGCGCCATGCAGGAAGGGGACGTGTTCACCACGCACCATCGCGGCCACGGGATCTTCCTGGCCCGGGGAGCAGACCCGGGGCGCATGTTCGCGGAGGTGTTCGGCCGCCGGGAAGGCTACTGCGCCGGCAAGGGCGGATCCATGCATATCGCCGACGCCCATCTCGGCCACATGGGGGCGAACGCCATCGTCGGTGCCAACATCCCCATTTCCCTCGGCGGCGGATTCTCCATGAAGTACCTGCGGACCGGCGGAACGAGCGTGGCTTTCTTCGGCGACGGCGCGCTCAACCAGGGCGTGCTGTACGAGTCGATGAACATGGCGGCCCTCTGGAAGCTGCCGGTGGTATTCCTGGTGGTGAACAACCAGTACGGGATGGGAACCCGCATCGACCGGGCCTCCGCGTGCCTGCGCTTCGTGGAGCGCGCGGAGACCTTCGGCGTGCGCGGCGCCGAGGTGGACGGCATGGATGTCGAAGCGGTCTACCGCACGGCGGGTGAGCTGTATGCCCACAGCCGCGCGGGAAACGGCCCCGCGTTTCTCATCGCCCACTGCTATCGCTACTACGGCCATGGGAGAAAGGACCCCAGCCCCTACCGGACAAAGGAAGAGGAAGAGACGTGGAGGAAAAAGGACCCGGTCGAGGTGCAGAAGGCGCGCCTGAGGGACGAGGGCATTCTCGACGAACAGGCGGCCCCGGCGATGGTGCGTGAGGTCGCGGCGGAAATGGAGGCCGCGGTGAAGTGGGCCTCCGGCGCGAGCATGCCCGAGCCGGCCGACCTGTGGACCGGCGTCTACGCGGACTGAGGAGGCGGCAATGGCACAGATGATGTACCGCGACGCGCTCCGCGCCGCCCTGCACGAGGAGATGGCACGCGACTCCCGCGTGTTCGTGATCGGGGAGGAAGTGGGACGATACGGCGGCGCCTATGCGGTGACCAAAGGCTTGTTCGACGAGTTCGGCGCGGAGCGCCTGGTGGACGCGCCCATCAGCGAGGCCTCCACGGTGGGCCTGGGCGTCGGCGCCGCCATCACGGGCCTTCGCCCGGTGGTGGAGCTGATGTACGTGGACTTCGTGGGGCTTGCGATGGACCAGATCGCCAACCAGATGGCAAAGGTCCGCTACATGACCGGCGGCCAGGTGACCGTGCCCATGGTCCTGCGCACCCAGGGCGGCACCGGCCGTTCTGCCGGCGCCCAGCACTCGCAGAGCCTCGAGTCGTGGCTCGCGCACGTTCCCGGCCTTCGCGTGGTGATGCCCGCCACCCCGGCAGATGCAAAAGGCCTCCTGAAGACCGCCGTGCGCAGCGACGATCCGGTGGTTTTCATCGAGCACAAGGCCTTGTACGCGATGAAGGGCGACGTGCCGGACGGCGAGCACCTGGTGCCCTTCGGCGCCGCCAATACGGTGAGACCCGGCAGGGACCTCACGATCATCACGTATTCGCGGATGGTCCATGTCGCGCTTGAAGCCGCGCAGAAGCTCGCGGCCGAAGGGATCGAGGCAGAGGTCATCGACCTCCGCACGCTCAACCCCCTGGACATGGACA
>CAVTHO010000009.1:0-351967 GCA_963734545.1 uncultured Spirochaetota bacterium
GCCGAATCCACCTCCCGCAGAACGCGTCTCCGGGCGTCCCGACCCTGGGCCGCGCTGCGGTCGGAAGCCGCGGCCTCTACACGGCGCGCGGTTTCCACGATCGCCTCGATCGAGTCGAAGCCGTATCCGACGGGCCGGAGCCCCTCCCCGTCCCACGGCACGAGCCGGAAGAAATCCGGGCTGGCATAGTTGAAATGAGAGCCGCCGGGACCGATTCCCTCCAGGTACGCGTAGCTCACTCCCCGGTCATGATCGTCGTGCCTGATCATCCCTGACTTGCCTTCACCTTCGCAGTAGAGCACCAGGCCCTGGTCATTGCTTCCCGCGGCAAGGTCGGGATACCCCAGCCCGTTGGCAACGGACAGGAGCGCGCCGTTCTCCCAGCGGACCCGGCCGTGCGACCAGAGGAATCCCTCGTTGCCGTTGGGAAACCTCCCGCGCACGCCGGCCAGGGAGACCTCGGTGGGCCGAAGCCCCGTGATGAAGTAGACGAGATCGACGTAGTGACATCCGATGTACGTGAAGGGGTCCGTCATATCGGCGGTGAACCAGT
Source organism: uncultured Spirochaetota bacterium (assembly GCA_963734545.1). Classification (GTDB taxonomy): domain Bacteria; phylum Spirochaetota; class Spirochaetia; order SZUA-6; family Fen-1364; genus Fen-1364. The sequence continues at coordinate 554 of CAVTHO010000009.1, forward strand.
TCTGAAAGTTCGACGTTCGGTAGAAGTACGGCTCGATGAGCCGCGCCTCTCCGAAGACGAACCGCCGAACCGTCCTGCCCGGTAATCCCGGCGGGCCACGAGGGCCCTGCGGTCGAACCTCTTGTGGTACTCCACGCCGACGAACAGCCCGCGATCCCGCGCTTCTTCCCGGATTTCAACGGCCTGCGCGTGCGTGAGAACGAGCGGCTTCACGCACAGCACGTGCTGGTCACCGCGGAGGGCGCGCATGACACGGGGTAGTGCATCTGGTCCGGCACGGCGATCACCACGAGCTGCCGCGGCTCCATGTCCGAGATGAGCCGGTCAAAGAGCTCCGGGTGGGTCGGCTTCGGGCGGCTCAGAGAGCGGCGGCTGGGAGATGAATGAGCGGTCGGGAAAGGCTTCCCGGATCTCGCGATTGTCGGCGAGTGCGCGAAGCGGTCCCGTGCTCAGGCTGCACACGGTGATTTCGCCGATGGCGCAGCGGCGCTGCAGATGATAGAGGCACGGGAGAAGCAGGTCAGCCGTGATCATCCCCCCGCCCACCACCAGCGTCTGGAAACCCTTTGTCATAGGGCGGGGAGCGGTCCCCGCGAGCACCTCGTCCATGGCCTCACCCAGTGTCTGGATCCCCTCCTCGAGCGCTTCGCGTGAGATGTCGAGGGCGGGCGCGATCTTGATGCACTCCCCCGCCACTCCCACGGGTGCAAACATGAGCAGCCCCTTGTGGAAGCATTTCTCGTTGACGGCGAGCGCTGCTTCCGGGTCGGGCTCCCGAGTGCCCGGTTTCACGATCTGGATCCCTGCCACGAGCCCCCTGCTCTGCACGCAGCCTGCCTGGAGCGGATGACGCTTCTGGAGAGCGAGGAGTCCTTCCCGGAGAATCGGGTCCAGCTCCGCCGCGTTCTCCACGTAGCCGTCCTGGCGGAGAACGCGGATGTTGGCGATCGCCGCGGCGACCGGCAGAGGGAGAGCCCGAATGCGTCGATGTCATGGAGCCCGGCGGGAACTGCTCCATGACATCCGCGCGGCCGATCACCGCGGACAGGGGCAGCGAGCTCGAGATGCCCTTTCCGCAGGCGATCAGGTCCGGCACGATGCCATAGTGCTCGAATGCGAACCACTTTCCCGTTCTGCCGAACCCGGACTGCACCTCGTCCATGATGAGAAGGACATCGTTTTCCCTGCACCATGCCATGAGGCTTTTCGCGTACGCCGCGGGGAAGAAGTCCGGGCCCACGCCCTGGTAGCTCTCCGACATGACGCCGCAGACCTGATCAGGGCTGACACCCTTCTGCTCCAGCGTTTCCAGGAAGAGCTCGAAGCGGATATCAGGATTCTTGTACCCGTCGGGGAAGGGGACCTGCACAAAGCTGTCATCCAGCCTGCCCAGCCATCGTTTCTGTCCCGGATTCCCCCGGCGAGCTGCGCCGCCATTGTGCGGCCGTGGAACGCGTTCTGGAATGTCACGAGGACCCGGCGCGCGGGTCCATGCCGTTCCCGCCCCCATGCCTTGGCGAGCTTGATGCAGTTCTCCGTGGCTTCGGATCCCGTGGAAAGGAGGAAAGCCCGGTAGTCCGGGGACGGCGCGAGACCGACGAGCAACTCGGCAAGCTCCGCCCTCTTCTCATGGGCGAACACGTACGTGCTGAGAAGAGGCCTGTCGAGCATCTCCCGGAGCGCCGCGATGATTGCCGGATGCGAGTTGCCGACGTTGGAGATCAGCACGCCGGAAGACCAGTCCAGCCACATGTTCCCCCACCGGTCGTGCACGTGCCAGCCCTCGCTGCGGTCGATGATCACGGGCGGCTGGCCCTGCATCGAAGAGGGCTCGAAACGCTGCAATCGCTCGAAGATCGGCACCGACTCGGGCACCGGGAGGGCGGTGACGATCCTGCGATGGGGAGACTCGACTCGCGGCACGTTCCGCGGAGTAAGTGAGTACTTGGGGGGGTGGATGTTCATTTCATCCTCGCGTTCATCGTGGGCGCGTCGAACAGGGTCCGGTCCATCAGCATCGTTTTCAGTATGCGGAGCCGCTCGCTCCCGGGCGTCCAGGAAAAGACGGTAAGGTTGGCCGGCATTCCCTCCTCGAACTTCGAGAAAGCCTGCCCCACTCCGAGCAGAACAGAGGGATTCACGGTACAGAGGCGGACGGCATCTCCGATCCCCGCTCCCGTGCAGTTCATGAACTGGGCAAGGTCCCTGTCGAGCAGGTCGGCTGCGCCTGCCAGGTACTCAGTGTCTCCCAGTCCGAGATGTCCGTCGTCGAATACTCGTACGTCGATGTTCCCCCACTTGTACACGCCGGGGTTCAATCCGCCCATGACTGACGCATCGCTCGCCAGGATGAGGCGGTCCGGGCCCTTGACGCGCGCAATGACTTTCAGGACGGCAGGAGGCAGGTGGTAGCCGTCCGCGATCACCCCCGCGGAGAGCCTGTCCTCCGCCAGTTGTTCCCAGAGATAGTTGCGCAGCCGGGGGACGACGCCGTGGCTCCCGTTGCCGAGGTGAGTGGAGCATCGGGCACCGGCAGCGGCGGCCTGCCGGATCAGCTCAGGCGGACCCGCGGTGTGGCCGATCGAGGCAACCACTCCTCGACGGGTGATCTCGGCAATGAAATCCAGGGCGCCCGTGCGCTCCGGTGCCAGGGTGATCATCCTGATTCGTCCGCCTGATGCCTCCTGCCACTCCGCATACTCCTTCAGGCTCGGGTCCCGCACGTAGAGCGGGTCGTGGGCGCCGCGAGGGCCTTCCTGTTCGGAGATATAGGGACCTTCAATGTGGATGCCCGGTATGGCGGCGGCGAGATCAGGAGAGGCGTCCAGCGCCTGCGCAATCGCGCGCAGGATGCGGAGGATATTCTCCTGCGAATTGGTGACGAGCGTGGGGATGTGCCGTGTCGTCCCGGAGGAGGCGAGCAGGTGGACCACTTTCTCCATGTCATCCGGGGACAACTCACGACTGCTGTAGTCGAAACCGGGCATACCCATTGACCTGCATGTCCAGAAATCCCGGGGAAACGTAGGGAGCGTCGTCAGGGGTGCTGCAGTCCCGTATGTCATGGATGAGGCCCTGGCGCACGGTGAGAGAGACGCCGCGACCGGAGAAAATCGATCTCCCCGTGAAAACCATCACACCCCTTCGTCCCCGGATTGAAAGTCGATTCCCCCGTGGAATCAGATCCGGATCCTATACCTTCCCCCTGCCGGCCGCAACCTTTTTTTCCTCCGGGATGCGCATTCCAGGCCTTTTTCACCTGAATTCGCGCCTTCCGCCGCCGCGCCGTTGACACTGGGGCGCCTCGGGAGCATGATTATTAACCTCTTATGTTAATAATTGCCTTCCGCGTCCTTCGGCATCTGCCTGACACGATGGCCGGCATACCGGGAATGAGCTCGCCACTCCTTTCCATGATCGAGCGGGTGCATGAGGGCAGTTCCCACCGTATCAAGGACCAGGAAAAGGCCCTGTTGCTCCGGGAGATATTCCGCGGCAGTACCCCGACACGAAAAAGCCTGGCCCGGGTGCTCCGTATCCGGCCTTCCTCGGTTTCAGCGGCTGTGCAGGAGCTCGTCGATGACGGCCTGGTTGAAGAGACCCAGGCGCGCACCAGGAGAAAATCGGGACGTCCGCGCCTCATTCTTGGTCCGCGCGCGGACAGGTTCGTCGCCATCTCCCTCTACACGGACTCCCGGGAGCTGAAGGGGGTGCTGGTCAACCCCTCGGGAACCGTCCTCGCGGAAGAGGTGCGTGTCGTCCGTCCCGAGGCGAGGAATACCGGAATCTTCAAGGCAATCCTCGGCTCCCTGCTCAGTTTCCCCTCCCGGGTCCCCCCTGGATCGGAGCTCATCGGCGCAGGCATTTCTCTGGCAGGGACGGTGAACGCTCACACCCGGACCTGGGTGAGCGTCGCGCGGTGGCCGGGGCTCAGGAACCTGGATCTTTCAGAGCTGGAAAGGCGGCTTCGTCTTCCGGTGATTCTCAGAAGGACCAACGATACGGAGCTGCAGTACGTCCTGGAGTGCAGTCCCGTGTACACGCGGAAGAGCGTCCTGCTCTTCCACTGGGGATTCGGCATCGGATCCGCGATGTCCTACAAGGGCACGCTTCTCACCTCGCCCATCGGAAGGTTCGGCGAGATCGGGCACACGCGCGTCGGGCCTTCATCCGAAGCCCTCTGCATCTGCGGGTCCCGGGGATGCCTGGAGACGGAAGCGGCGCTCTGGGCACTCCTCCCCCGGCTGCGCCGGCGGCTGGGAGAGCTTCCCGAGGACGAGAAGGAGCTGACCCCTCTCCTGGGCAGCTCGCGGCTTCTTTCCCTGCCGGAAGTCGAGCGGGCCCTCCGCGCCGTCCAATCCGCCCTGCTCACCCTCTACAGGATATTCTCCCCGGACGCGATCATGCTCAGCGGCCCATTCCCCGAGAACAAGGGGGTATTCCGTCGGCTGGCGCATGACTTCAACCGCTCGCTTCCCTCCTATGCGAGGGGAGCGGTCACGCTCTCTGTCATTCCCGGCGGATTGCGCGGGTGCCGGCGCGGCGGCGCGAATCCTCTCTTCCACGATGCGTTCCGTCGCGCATTGAGGAGACGGTCGTGATTCCCGGACCTCCCGGGAATCACGGCGCGTATCTTCTCGCCCTGCGCGCGAGAACCACTGCCATCACGATGATCGGAACAAGGGCGAGCAGCAGGAGCACGCGGCTGGCGCCGGTCGCCGCCACGACCCTGATCTGCCTCCCGCTTTCCGCAAGGGGGGTGCCGTTCCTGTCCAGGGTCATGAATTGGATCCGCTGTATCTCCGGGCGGAGCGGCACGCGAAAGGCCTTCAGGTCCGGCTGCCTGCCTTTATGGAGGCCCTGCGGCTCATAGGGCACGATCCTGTATCCCAGCGAGCCGGTGCTGGACTGCTGCACGGCGAACGGCTCCTCGAGAATCCGGACGGTCGGGAAGGCCGGGCCCGCGAGCTCGATTTGCGCCCGGGGGATCTGCTGGATCCGCACCCACTTCATGAGATTCGGATTCCCCTTCGCGTCGTTGCGCACGGTCTTGGCAATGCGCAGATCGTTGTACTCATCCTGATAGAAGGGCTGAAGAAACAGGTCCGAAGAGCCGTTGACGTAGAGCACGGAGGAAGGCGTCGTCGATTCCAGCGGGCGCGTCCATTTGTCTCCGGGGATGATCTCATAGCCGATCCCCTGCACGCGACGCTTTTCGTGCACGACGAGCTTTTTTTCGGAGCCCTCCAGGATTCTCCCTTCCGGAGCGCGAAAGCGCAGGTCATAGACGCCCGCCGGAAGGTTGAGTATGAAGGCCTCCTGAACCGGTGCGGGAGGCACGATGAAATCATCCGGGGCCGTGGGGGCCTCCGGCTTCACCAGCGAGCTCATCCTGTCAACCAGGGCTTCCGGATCTCCCCCCGCGTTGCGGATCCTTTGAATCCTGGCGATCAGCGTATCCATCTCGGTCTGGTACCGGAGACTCAGGGCCTGGTATCGGCCGACCGCCGCATTGTAGGCATCCATGAGGTCCGTCCAGCGCTTCCACGCGATGTCGGCCTCGGCCCCCTGCGCCACCTTCCAGTTCAGCTCGTATTCCCCGCGGACATTGAAATAGGTGTACCGCACCGGGGAAAAGTCCTGGGTCTTTCCCCGCGGACCGATCAGCTCGAGAACCCCTTCGAATGGAACATTGAGGACGGTGATATCAGTCCTCCATTCGGCCGTCAACGGCCAGTAGTACACCATGGCCTTGCGGACCCCCAGGAAGTTGTCCCTCCCGGCGATCAGGTATATCGTGTCTGCCTCTTCCGTGGCGAACGCCGGGCTGTAGTCTCTGCCATTGAACGCGAGCAGCGCATAGATGAGGTTTTCTTTCCGCACCGGGACATCAGCGAAAGCCAATGAAAACCCCGCGAGCAGAAGAATGAGAACGGCCGTTTTTTTCACGCGCGCACTCCGCGGATCGACAACGCGAGGTGGCTCGCGTAGAGGACGATCCCTGTCAGCGCCGACAGGAGGAGCAGCCCCCCGGCAAGAGTGAGCGGATTTTCCAATTCCACCCCCTGGAAGCAGAGACTCCCGTAGAAAAAGGGCGAGAGCCATTTGACGATCCATGCGACAACGGAAGAGAGGGAGCGCACGTAGCCGCCCACGATGGCGAAAGACCCCAGCAGGATGAGGACAAAGAAGACCAGAATCCCGAAGAACAGCGCGAGGGCGGAGGCGGCGTTCCCCGTCAACGTGGATACGAGTATCCCGTAGGCGTAAACGGCAAGAGAAAGAAAGAAGGTGATAAGGAGCGAAAAGAAGAACGTCGGGCCCAGCAGAAGGTTGCTCAGGCCGGCCGCAAGGGCCAGATAGGAGAGAAGGACCAGGATTATCAGGAGCGTGAGCAGCAGGTCTTTCGCGAAGGAGGCCAGGAAATATGCGGTCCCGTCCGCAGGACCGTACGCGAGCAGCTCGATGGCGCCGGCGTTCTTCTCGAGCCCGAACCTGAAGACCGAGCTGACCGCGAGGAAGACGAACACGGGGGCGAAGGAGACCTGAAAGGCGAACAGGAACGGCCCTTCCGCAAAAAGCTTGTCCAGGAATGTCTTCCCGAAAGCCCCCTCGAGGAGACGGCCAATGGTGGCGTACAGCGGATTGAGCGAATAGTTGAATCCGCTGGAGTCGACCGCCCGAATGAATCCGTTGACCAGGGCGTAGCCGAGGAGAAGACCGACGGCGAGGGTGAGGTAGAAGCCCGGGCTGATCAGGGTTTCAAGCAGCTGGCGTTGCGCAATCACACGGGCTGCATGCATGCGCGCGTTCACTCTCATCCTCCCCCCGCTGTCAGTGTTTCCACATTTTCCTGGGTGATGGTGATGAAGGCTTCTTCGAGAGAAAGCGTCTTCTCCTGGATCCGGAGGGGCACGAGGTTCTGCCGGATCAGGAACTCAGACACGACTTTACGGAAGTCACCCTCCTTCGGCACGGTGATGACGAGAGTGGTGCCCCGGGCAATGCAGTCGATCACCGCCGGCAGCTCTTTCATCCGCTGCGCGAGCTGCGCCGGGACGCTTTCCAGCTCGATGTGGATTTCCCGGTCCCTGGTCAGTCGAGAGAGCAGGGACCCCATGGAGTCTTCGGCCAGGAGCCTTCCCCGGGAGATGATGGCAACCCTGTGGCAGATCTTCTCCATTTCGGACAGCTGGTGAGAAGAGATGAAAATGGTCCTGCCTTCCCTGTTCTCCGAGAGGATCACGTCCCGCACCTGCTTGATTGCGATCGGGTCGAGCCCGGAAATGGGCTCATCCATGAGGAGGATGTCGGGGTCGGGCAGCAGGGCGCGGATGATGCTGAGCTTCTGCAGCATCCCTCGTGAGAAATCGTGGATCCTCTTTTCACTCACGGCGGAGAGCTCGAGCTTTTCCAGAAGGTGCCCGATCCTCTCTTCGGGCTTCGCAATTTCGAACAGGTCAGCGAAGAATTTCAGATACTCGCGGGCAGTGATCCACGGCCATATCCCCCGAGGGTGCTTTTCAGGGACCATGCCGATTCTTTTCCTCAGATCGAGGCGGCGGGGCCCGTCGCGCTCGCCGAACAGAAGGATCTCACCGGAAGTCGGGCGCGTGATGCCCAGCAGCATCATGATGGTGGAGGTCTTGCCGGCTCCATTCGGGCCCAGGAATCCGTATATCTCTCCCGGGCGGATGCTCAAGTCGATCCCGTCGACGGCGGTGAAGCTCCCATAGCGCTTCACGAGGGCCCTGGTCTGGATCATTCCTCCCTCACCTTCACGTTCCATGAAGTATCGAGGAAATACCTGATCCTTTTCTCCTTGTCGAGGAATGCCCTGAGCTCCTCGGTTGTGTCGATCTGTACGGCGCGCGCCATGAGCGCATCCATCTCATTCGACGCAATCAGACGGGGATCGGGAACGAGAATGAGATAGTCGATGACCCGGTAGAGGGAGGGATCCGCCCTGGTGAGCGCGCCGGGAATTCGCGCCGTGTAGCGGAACACTGTTTCAGGCACGGAATCCCATTCCCACGGGATGCTTCCCCGAAATACCTCCTGCCCCCGAGAGCTTCCCGCATCCACGGGCTCCTGGACCGGCTTTCCGTTCTGCACCTGCACGTACACACGGCAGCTCACTCTGATGTCGAGGCAGGGATGGTTTTGCACGGCGCGTCCATCCGTGCCCAGCGGCCTGAGCTGGGCAATGATGTCCCCTCCGGCAGGCCGTTCGAATACCACGAAGCCGTTGAGGTCCGGTATCTGCACCCCGCGCAATTCGATGGGTTGTGCAAGGCGGTTCGCGCCCCGCGTGAGACGAACGGGAACGGAGACTGGTTCGTACCCCGGTGCCACGATGGTGAGGGTAGACCGTCCTCTCCTGAGATGCGTGAAGACGAATGGAACGGGCCCCGCGTCCGACTGGTAGAAGACGCGGCTCACCCTGTCCTGGAGCCGCACGGTGGCATCCCAGACCCAGTTCCTGCTCACCGAGTCCTCGAACCGGAACGACAGAGACGTATCGAAGCTGGCCGTGCCGATATATACCGCCAGTGCCACGCACACCAGTGCACCGACGATCAGGATGGAAACAAGGATTGGCCGCGCGTGCATAGCGGAGGTTACAGTATAGGCGGCCTACCCTGCTGTCAAGCTTTTGCCGTCAGGCGATCCTCGGCTTGCAGAGGATCTCGCAGATGCGCAGGTCTTTCACGTGCCGGGCAAAGGCAGGGCGGAGCACGATTGCCGTATCGGCGCCCTCGTCGGTCCCCGCAATGGCAATGATCTCCGCACCGGCGGTCAGAGCTCCCGCCTCCAGCGCCATGATCGAGGTCTCCACCGCGACTTTCATCCCTTGAGAGAACCACCGCAGGACGTTCGCCACAAGGTTTCCGGGAGTATTCTCACCGTAGAATCCCTCGGTAATTCCGTCCGCGAGGGCATGCAGCGAGGTGAGCACCCTGATCCCCTTTTCCTCCATGGCGCGGCGCTCCCCGGCAGCAAGAGTCCACCCCATATCCTCGAATGCCGCGCTGATGCTCACCGCAATCAGATCCACATTCGTGCCGCGGAACGCTTCCGCGGCCTGCAGGGCGGTGCTGCCATGAGTGGACGCGACGACGACCTGGCGGATGCCGAGCTCGCGCGCCCTTTCGCGGGCCATGCGAAGCACCGCCGCGGTGTTCTCGCTCCCCTTTTTTTCGAAGTACATGGTCGTCCGTTCCATCTCCTCGCCTCCTGGCGCGCCGCGCTACACGCGCACCGGGTAGCCCCTGTATTTCTCCGCCGCCTGGTAGAATGCGCGGATATTCTCCATTGGCGTCGTAGGCTGTACATTGTGGGACGGGCAGAGGATATACCCTCCCCCGGGCGCGAGCTGCCCGAGGCGGAGCCTGACCTCTGCCTCGACGTCTCGCGGGCTGCCAAGGGGCAGCACTTTCTGATCATCCACCGCGCCCCAGAATGACAGGCGTTGTCCATAACGTTTCTTCAATCGGCCCGGATCCATGGCAAGGGGCTGCACGGGGTTGAGGATGTCCACCCCTACCTCGATCAGATCATCGATGACGGGCTCGATGAAGCCGCAGATGTGCACGGCGATCTTCAGCTCCGGCCGGGCCTGCTTGTATGCGCTGAACAGCCGTCCATAGCGGGGCTTCACGAACTCGCGCCAGAGGGCCGGGGAGATCAGCATCCTGTCCTGGGTGCCCACGTCGTCGCCCGAGAGAAGAATATCGCAGCCCATCCGGGCCAGAATCAATCCTGCCGCAAGATAGAAACCGGCCACCTTGTCGATCAGCTCGTGCGCATAGTCCTTGTTGATGAGCATATCCTGCAGAAAACTCTCCATGCCCCGGAGATACCAGGGACCCTCGAACGCGGCGCAATGCACGCCGCCGACGATGCAGTGCGTCCGACCGTAGGCCTTGATCAGCGCCGAAATCTGGGAGTACTGCGCGGGCTCCTCCGGATCAGGCGGGCGATACGAGGCGAGCAGGGAATCGCTGCCGGCAAGCGGATGGCCGACGATTTCCGTATAGCTCCCGGCTCCATGAGAGTAGGAGGCGCGTGAGAATCGAATGCCCCACGGATCGACGTACTCATTTTCCTGAGACATGTAGAAGGAGCTCGCCATCCCGACGCTGGACATCAGCAGATCGTGCCCGGATTCCACCCTCATGGCGAACGGGTCCTCGACCCCGGTCAGGCGAATCAGCTCGGCCTCGACCTCCGGGGTCATCCACAAGTCCGTCGGGACCCGGTCAGGCTCCTCATGGTCCAGGGCGACGAGAACGCGCTCCCGAGACGTCATGGAAGCGTGATTGGCCGGCCTTCCCGCCAGGAACGTTGCGCGGCAACGACCACTTCCAGCGCTCTTCTGCCGTCTTCCCCGGTGGAGATCACCTCCCGTTCCCCCTTCACGACGCGAAGAAACCAGCGGTCCTCCTCCAGCACGTCTCCCACGACCTCGCCGTGCATCTGCGGCCAGTGAAGAGTTTCGGGAAACTTCCACCCCTCCTCATCAACGCCGACCAGCGTCATGGGGCGGTAGTCCAGATACAGCGAGCCCTTCTCCCCGATCAGCTCCAGGCACACGTCGCCGAACCCGCCCCAGGTCGAGGGCCGATGCCACTTCGCCATTGCCTCGGTGAGCCCCCAGCCCGTCTCCACGACAGCCAATCCGCCGTTCTTGAACCTGATCGTGATCCAGATGAAATCGTGGACTCCCAGCTCCTTCTTGACCGGTCCCTCGGCGATCTCGGCGCTCACCTTGACCGCCTTGTCATTGAAAAACCAGAAGATCTGGTCGATATCGTGAACGGAGATGTACTCCTCCACCTCCACCCGGCCGCCGAGGCGCCGTGCCTCGGCTATGGAAGTGTTGCGCCGCGCATAACAGACCATGGGTCTGCCGATTACTCCCTCGTCGACGGCCGTCTTGATCTGGGCGTAGCGCACGTCAAAGCGGAGGATATGGGCCATCATCAGCTTCACCTTCCGCCGGGCGGCCTCGCCGATGATGGCATCTGCATCTTCCAGCGTGGTGGCGATGGGCTTCTCCAGCAGGATGTGCTTCCCGGCCTTTGCGGCATCGACAACGGCGGAACGGTGCACGCTTTCCGGGCTCGCAATCACGACGGCCTGGATGTCGCTCCTGGCGAGAAGCTCTTGGTGATCAGCATAAACCTCGAGGGGCTCGCTCTGGCCGGGAAGCCTCGGGCTTTCCTTTATCGCCGGATCACTCACCGCGATGACACGCGCATCGGGCAGCTGCGACAAGGCCCGCGCATGGAGCATGCCCATGAATCCGGCGCCGATGATTCCGATTCCGATCTTTTCGTTCACGCCTTTACTGCTCTTCTTCCTCGTCGAACTCGTCGAACTCCTTTACCAGGACGGGGTTCACCCAGCCCTCGGGAGCGCGTGCATCGGTGTCCTCCACGATCTGGACGTCAAGAGGATTCGTCATCCTTGCGTACAACAGCTCGAGCTCTTCGAAGTTCTCCTCGGGGTTGATCGGCATCGGCAGGAGCGCCATCTCCTCATAGTAGGTATTCCCCGCGGGCACCGGGCACGAGCCGGGCCTGGTTCGCGGTGGAGAACGTATACACGAGTGGACGGCACGTGTAGACCCATTTGCTCCACTGCATGTACCTGTAGCGGTTGAAATACTTCGCAAGCCCGCCGTCCGCGCAGAAATCCGCGAGGCGCACGGTCACCATGCCCAGGCCGTACCGTGCCCTTGCGGTTGAAGAGGCAGGTCCAGGGCGTCTCCGCCGGCAGCACCTTGCCGTGACGGGGGTGCTTCGGGCCGTCCGTGATGGTCATCGTGCCCACGCTCCCGTCCGGTTGTCTCCAGGCGAACTCGTCCACCAGCTTGCGGTCCAGAACGATTTCCCCGTTCCGCAGGGCCTTTGCCGCGATGTCCTTGCGCACCTCCAGTCTTGTCGAGAAGAAAATCCACGGCGTGCGGGCGTAGAACCGGTACGTGACTGCCATGAAGGATTCTTCATTGTAGGGCTCGACATGGCCGCTGCGGTGCGTGGACACGAAGACCGGCCCCTTCAGGTCCGAGTGGCGGGGCGGCGGGTCCCAGTCCGATGCATGCAGCCAGGGCTTGGGCGGCGCGTAGAAGCAGGGGTTCCACTGGAGCGCGCCGTTGGTCTCGATATGATGGTAGAACCTGTGCATTCACCCCCATCTTCATCTGGATGTCGTCGATTGCGCCGCTCTTCGGCGAAAGGACCACCGTGTAGTAGGGGTTGTCGATCGTGAGCCCCACGCCCGTGCCGCTCACTGACAGATCTCCGCCGGAGACCGGAGCTTTCGCCTTGGGATTGCCGTAGAAGGCCAGGTAGACGCGCGCGGAGTCGGCGGGCACGTCGGCAAAGAAGGCGAGCTGGAACGTGGTGCAGGGCTGGTACTCGTCCCCGACCTGCAGACCTTCAGCAGTGAAGGTGCCGCACCTCGTGGACCTGGCAGGGGACCTCGCGGTGCACGCCGGAGAGGGGATCCACGGACACCACGCGCAGCTCTCTTTCAGGATCCTGGACCCGGTCCGCGTAGACCGCCATGTTCGTGTGGACCGGCTCGTCGCGCCGGTCGATGCCCGCCGTCTCCCGGCAGACGAAGCCGGCATAGTACTTCCAGGCAGGATCCCAGTACCCGCCATAGGCGGGCGCCGCGATCCTCGCCTTGAGGGCCAGGGGCTGTGTCCCTGTCGGGCCATCCGCGGCGACCTCGACCGACGACTCCTCGCCGGCCCTCCAATCCCAGCGCAGAACCAGCTCGCTGTGGCCTCCGCCTTCCAGCTCGGAGTCCTTCATGAAACGGCTGTTGTGATAGGGTGCGAAGTCCCGCACCCGCACGCCGTTTACCTTCACCAGCTTGATCTGGTAGCGGGCGGTCCCCTCGATCGTGAACATCAGGCGGATGTGGTAGAAGGGGTGCTGCGGGGTGGGGAAGCCGCAGTTGGCTCGCACCAGGTCATGCGGTTTTTTCTTTGTCGCCATTGTCAATCCTCCTCGCACGGATATTTCGCGGGGCTCTCGCCCGAATCACATTTTGTCGTCACAAACGGCTAGTATTTGCTCGCTCCGAGGATGATGTTCTCCACGACGAACTTCCAGACGATGATCACGAGGATCAGCGTCGGTATCAGCGTGAGCAGCACACCCGCCATGAGCAGTCCCCAGGCCATGTCCGGGTTGGTGGACAGCGAGGCCATGACCACCGAGATGGTGCGCGAATTGACCGTTCCCCCCAGAACCAGGGCGTAGAGGAACTCCGAGTAGGACAGCATGAAGGCGAACAGGCCGGTGGCCACGATGCTGGAGGCAGACAGCGGGAGGGTGATCTTGCGGAAGATCTGCATGGGGCTGGCCCCGTCCACCCGGGCCGACTCCTCGATCTCCACGGGGATCTTGCGGAAGAACAGCGACAGGATCAGCACGGAGAACGGAAGGGTCAGCAGGCTGTGCACCAGGATGATGGCGAGCAGCGTGTCCAGCAGGCCCGCCGCCTGCACGATGAGGTAGAAGGGGACCACCAGCGCCGCCGCGGGGATCAGCCGGCACATGACGATGCCCATGAAGGTGCCCTGCTTGCCGCGGAAGTTCATGCGGGCGAAGGCGTACGCGGACATGCTCGCGAACAGCGACGTTGACGGCCATCACCGACACGGCGATGACGGCGCTGTTGAGCATGGCCCGGGGGATCTGCCGCGCCTCCTCGCTGATCATGGCCCGATTGGAGCCGCTTCTCGTGGATGTCGTGGGGAGGGTGCCGAAGAAGATGTACTTGTAGTTCTCGAGGCTCGGCCTCTCGGAGAACCACCTGCGGCGGAGAAGAGAGAAGCGCGGACTCCGGGATGACGCCGCCAAGGGCGGTCAGGATGAGGGGACCCGCGCTGAAGAGAAAGACCACCACGGCGAAGACGTAGATGAAGATCTTCCTGGCCATCGCCCTACTCCTCTTCCAGCGTCATGCCGCTGGGGATCGCCTTGATGATGAGCATGATCAGTCCGAGGGTGATCAGCGCCACGATGACTCCCAGGGCCGCTCCCCGACCGAAGTTGAGCTGGCTGAAGGATTCTGCCCAGATGAAGTACGACAGCAGCGTGGTGGCGCCGCCGGGACCGCCGCCGGTCATCGAGTAGGTCACGTCGTAGGTGGTCAGGCCCATGATGAGCTCATAGATGAACGCGACGCCCATCATGCCTGCCACTTGAGGGAGAGTGACGTGGAGCAGGCGCCGGAAGGGTCCGGCGCCGTCGACCTCGGCCGCTTCGTACAGCTCCTTGTTGATGGTGGTCAGGGCCGCCATGAGCAGGACGCTCGCGAAGGGGATCTGTGTCCAGATGTGCGCGACCATGGTCGAGAACTTCGCGAGGATCCTGTTGTCCAGCCACTCGACGCCGCGGGCGATGATGTGCAGCTTGATGAGAAGGGTATTGAGGATCCCCCACTGCTCCTGGAAAATCCAGTACCACAGGATACCGGAGATGGCGCCGGGAATGGCCCAGGGGAGCAGGACCACGGCGCGGATGATCCCGCGGCCGACAAAATGGGTCAGCAGGAGCCGTCCCACGCCCAGCGAGACGATGACGATAAGAGGGGAGGTGATGGCCATGAAGATCAGCGTGTTCACCAGGGCTTCGCGGAAGTAGACGCTGGTGAACACCTGGGCGTAGTTCTTCAACCCTACGAAGGGCTGTATGGGAAGCACAAGGATGATCTGGAAGAGGCTGTTGTAGATCGCGTATCCGAAGGGAAACACGGTAAAGGTGATGACGATGAGGAGCACCGGGAACAGCCACTGGATGGGATACCGGGAAAAGTCTCTGCCGCGCACCGCATGCTCCTTTGGAGTGTCTCGAGAGAGTGCCGCGAGAAAAACCGGGCACCCGGGGAAAGACCCCGGATGCCCGTCAGAGTTGAACGTGTTCCGTCGATCTCAGCTCTACCGGCCCATCAGCTTCTTGTAGTTGTTCCACTCCGCGGCGCCCTGGTCCATGACTTCCTGCACAGTGGCGTCGCCGTTGATCGCCTTGGCCACCAGCGGGCGGAAGAACTGGCTCCACATTCCCTTCCACTCGGTCTGCACGTCGTTCTTCGCGAGCTTGGCCTGGTTCTTGAACTTCGCCATGTCGATCCAGCCGCCCCAGGCGGCCTTGACATCCGTGTCGTCGAACAGCGGAAGGGCGGCGAATCCGAGGCCCTTTTCCACGGCCCAGCGCTTGGCGACCTTGTAGTCACCGCCACCGAAGGCTTCGATGAACTTCCAGGCGGCGTTTCTGCGGGCCGGATCCTTGGCCGCCTGCGCCGTCATGCAGTAGAACTTCGCGAACCCGAGAGCCCCATGAGCGGCGCCGGGCATCTCGACCATGTCGAACTGGCCTGCCAGCGCAGAGGGTGCGCGGTTCATCTCCGCGAGCATGTAGTTGTACAGAACGGTGTAGACGTGCTGGCCCGTGTTCATTCCGATGGCCACCTTGGACTCATGTGGATAGTACGCGATGTACCCTTCCTTCTTCGCATCCTGCAGCCACTGCAGCTGCTTGAACGCCTCGGAGTTCGGGTCGTTGAACACAGGGTTGAGCTTGGCGTCGAACATCGTCCCGCCGCGGCCGTAGACCTGGGAGACGTAGGCCGACCAGAAGTTGGGCAGCGTGGCGTCATACTCGTAGGCAAAAGGTTTGTCGATCCCGGCGCCCGCGGCCTTTTCCATGCCCGCCCACACATCGTCCCATGTCTTTGGAGCGGCGACGCCGAAGTCGTTCAGCAGCTTCTTGTTGTACTGGAAGGTGATGAGGTCGGCGTAGTAGGAAAGCCCGTACACCTTGCCGTTGTACGTCATGTCTGACAAGGGCGTAGCCGGCTGTCTTGGCTTTGTACTGCTTCACGGCGGGGTAGTAGTCTTCGAGTGGTGCGACCCAGCCGGCAGCAGCGAACTCAGGCAGCCAGTCCTCGCCGTTGTACATGATGTCCGTCTTCGTCTTGCCCTTGAACCGCAGCACCATGGTGTCGTGGTAGGTGTTCCAGGAGTAGCTGGTGAGCTTCACGTTGATGTTCGGGTTGGCCGCCTCGAACTGGGAGATGTTGTCCTGGATGGTCTCCAGCGAGTAGTTCCAGACCACGAACTCCAGGTTCACCTTCTGCGCAAAGACGAGCGCGGGCATCAGGAGGAGAAGTGCCAAGCCCAATCCCCATATCGATTTCTTCATAGATACCCCCTACTCCAAGAGTGAGTGCGGATTCAACCACGTTGAATCAATTCCGGATCCTATACCATCCGCCTGTCGGCCGCAACCTTTTTTTCGTCCCGAAGCGGCATTTTAGGCCCTTTTTCGCCGGAATTCGCTCCCTCCCGCCGCGCTGTTGACGCGGGAGGGCCCCGGGAGCATGATTATTAACCTCTTATGTTAATAATTGCCCTCTTCGCCCCGTTTCCGGGGATGTCATGCCTGTCCCCACGTGGGATTGATCTCACCGCGACAATGGCAGAACATGCTGAACCATGAACGAGCTCGACCGGCTGGTCGCCGCGCTCCGCCAGGGGGATCTCCCCGTGCCTTCTGCGCTTCTTCCGCGTATTGCCCGGCTCGAAACGCTGTTTCGTTCTCGTTTCGCGGGACAGGGAGACTCCCGGGTCTTTCTGGGCTTTGTTCCCGGCCGCATCGAGGTACTGGGAAAGCACACGGACTATGCGGGCGGCCACAGCATTGTCTGCGCGATCGACAGGGGATTCCTTTTCCTGGCCGGCCCCAACGGGATCGGCCGCATCCGGATGGCCGAGGACTCGTCTGAGTTCGCGGCCCTGGACTTCCCGCTGGGACCGTCTCTCCAGCCGCCCGCGGGGAGCTGGGCCAACTATCCGATGACCATGGCACGGAGGCTCGCGGTCAACTTCAGCGGGGACCGCGGAATGGCGGGGGTGGACATCGCTTTCTCGAGTGACATGCCTGTGGGCAGCGGGATGAGCGGCTCTTCCGCTCTCATGATGATGACGTTCTGCGCGATATCCTGGACAAATCGGCTGCATGAGAGAGAGACATTCACGCGCACCATCAGGGACGGCATCGATCTTGCCATGTACATGGCATCCTGCGAGAACGGACAGACTTTCAGGGAGCTCGCGGGCGACAGGGGTGTCGGTACATTCGGGGGATCCGAGGACCATACGGCGATCCTCAACTGCCGGGCGGGCCGGCTCTCGCTGTTCAGCTACGCCCCGACGGTCTTCAAGGCGGAGATGCAGTGGCCGGTGGAATGGGCACTCGTGGTCGCGTTTTCCGGCATAAGGGCCGAGAAAACGGCGCAGGCCCTGGAGAAGTACAATCTTGCTGCGCGACGAGCGGCCCTCGCGGTGGAAGCCTACAATCGGCGATTCGGCACCGACCTGCGCAACCTCGGTGAGATCGCTGCACGCAACCGTGAGGGAAGCAATGCCCGGCTGACGCAGGATATCGCGCGCAGCGCCCCCGAGCACGCGCAGCTGGACCTTGCCGGCCGTCTCCGTCACTTCCTTCTCGAAGAAGAGAAGTATATTCCGGCGGCTGTCAGAGGGCTCCTCTGCCGGAACGCGGAGGCTTTCGGCGCCGCCCTCAGCTCTTCCCATCGGGCTTCCAGGAGGTTATTGCGGAACATCGCGCCCGAGATCGACTACCTGCAGCGCTCCGCCGTCTCGCTGGGCACGTCTGGCGCCAGTGGATTCGGAGCCGGCTTCGGCGGAAGCATAGTCGCGGTGCTTCCGGCAGCCCGCGCCGAGCCTTTCGCGAAGGATTGGCAGGAGGCATATGCCCGCAGGTACCCGAAGGCGGCCGGAGAGGCTTCCTTCTTCAGGACGGCGCCCGGACCGGGCATACGGCTCTGGGACCTGGACGGGGAGAAGAGGTTCGTGGACGAGATGTTCCATCAGTGACCGGGTAAGTGCGACACCGGGCATTCATTCGCCGCGGATTCCGATATCATGTCCCGCATGGAAAACGAGAGACTGGCGGGTGCGCTCGCCTCTGCCGGCCTGGAAGTCCGTCAAGGACCCCGGCCGGGAGACATCGGCGAGCTGGTCCGGCTGCACGGGGTCCTGTACGCGAAGGAACACGGCTACAGCCTTTCATTCGAGGCATACGTTGCAAAGACACTCTCCGACTACAGTTGGCCCCTGGGAGAGCGGGAAAGGCTCTGGCTGCTGGAGAAAGAAGGCTCCCTCCTCGGCTCCATCGCCATTGTCCAGGCCTCCCCGACGGAGGCACAGCTTCGCTGGCTGCTCCTCGATCCCCGGATCAGGGGACTCGGATTTGGCGGAGGACTGGTGGCGGAGGCAGTGGACTTCAGCCGCGCGTGCCGCTATGAGACGGTATTCCTCTGGACAGAGGGCTCCCTCGCCACTGCGACCGCGCTCTATCGGAAGGCGGGATTCATCCTGACCCAGCGCAAACCAGGTTTCATCTGGGGCGCCGCGCGCATAGAGGAGCGCTACGAGCTGCGCCTCTCATGAGAAAGGTCCCGGCGCGTGCCCTGGTAGAATGCATCGATGGCGGAAGCCAGGAATTCGCCAAAGTTCACCTGGAAGGGCCTGAGCGTCTCTTCCCGGGCAATGAGCGCGCGCACATTCTCCGGCGGGAAGGCAAGCTGCGAAATGCCGATTGCGAGCGCATATACGCCGAGGACGAACGAGAAGCCCCTGCCCTGGAGTCCCTGATAGCGCATTTCAAGGTCAGCCGCGGCACGCTCGGCAAATCCCAGAAACCAGGCCTTGAGCGATCGCAGGCCATCAGGAGTCAGTCCCGGCTCGATACTCATGTGCAGGCTCGAAAGGAGCCGGAGAAGAAGGCCCCGGCTGGCCAGGGTTCCGGCCAGGTCCTTGCCCGGCGTGCCCAGAGGGCCCCCGGCGAGCGATGCCCACCATGATTCCATCTCCTCCATCAGCACCGAAGCAAAGAGATCCTGCTTGGTGGGGAAATAGAGGTACAAGGTTCCCTTGACCACGCCGAGATCGCGCGCCAGGTCGGCGAGCCTGATCTCCTCGAAAGAGCGGTCAGATATCCAGGCCCGGGCATGTTCGATGATCGCTGCGCGTCGCTCTAGCTTTTTCTCCTTTGTCGATGCTCTCTTCATTAATGACCCCAGGTTATTAGCATTGACCATTCCTGTACCCTATAATATATTCTGACTCGCAGTCATTAACAAGGAGACACCTATGAAGAAAGACTTGAGCGGCAAATGGGCCCTGGTGACCGGTGCGTCCTCAGGAATCGGCGCTGCGCTGGCCCGTGAGCTTGCGGCGCACGGCGCCGACATTGTTCTCGTGGCGCGCAGGCTCGATGCGCTTCAAAACCTCGCGAAACAGATCAGCGCGGAGCAGGGCGTCCGGACCCACGTGGAGGCCGCAGACCTGGGTCGGGCAGGAGAGCCGGAGCGGCTTTTCGAGGCGCTTCGCAAGAGCAGCATCAACGTCTCGGTGCTCGCCAACAACGCAGGCTTCGGCACATACGGGATATTCGACTCGATCGATACGGCCACTGAAGAGGCGATGATCGAGCTCGACGTCAAGGCGGTTACGCGCATGACCCGGCTTTTCGCCCAGCCGATGCGCGCCGCGGGCTTCGGACGGATACTCCTGACCGCTTCGGTCGGGGCCTATTCTCCCTCGCCCCTCTACGCGGTCTACTGCGCCTGCAAGGCCTTCGTCTTGAGCTACGGCGTGGCCATACGGCATGAGCTTCGAGGCACGGGAGTCTCCGTGAGCGTTCTCTCCCCCGGGGTAGTCAGGACAGAGTTCCACCGCGTGGCAGGTCATGAGAAGAACAGATTCAAGGAAAGAACTGGAATGGACGCCGCGCCTGTTGCCCGTGAAGCGGTCAGGGGCCTTTTGCGCGGCAAGGCCCAGATCGTCCCGGGACTGGTGAACAAGACCCTCGCCTTCACCACCCGCCTGGCGCCGCGGCCCCTGCAGGCGGCCATGGCAGCAGGGCTGATGAGCTGATCCGTCCGGGATCGATTTGCCATCCCCCCCTCGCGGACTTTGCGATTCACATGAGCCCGTGATACGTTGGAAACATCCGTCGTCGATTACAAAAAGGGGGTAAAAGTGATTATTCGCAGGACCGTCGTGATGGCTGCCATGGCCCTGTTCGTCATCGCCTGTTCGGCGGTGGGTGCCGCGCGTGATGCGCGTCCGGAAGTCACGCTCTGCGCGGACTCCTCCGGCATGAATACGGACCTGTTCATGATATTCGATCTGAAAGACTCGGGAATTCTGTGCGCGCCAACAAAAGAAATCGTCACGCTTGCCGCGCCCAGTGTGAGCATCAATCCGTTGACAGGGTTCAGTCGCGGGGATTTCTTCATCAGCATCGAAGAGGGGAAAGGAATGGTGTATGGGAGCTATTCCTTCGTGAACGTGATGGCGGAAGGCGGGGAAAGGACTATCGCCGTCTTCAAACGGGCAGGGACCGGTGAGAACAGCATCGGACAGGTAAAAGGAGACATCGTGGTCTCCGACGGGAAAGCGGCAACGAAGATCGGCGACGTCCAGTTCATGAACGTCAAGACTGCCGACGGCGAGCGCAGTGTGCGCGCGCACAGGCTCCCGTCAGGATCGGGCCAATGGCTCATCCAACTGGGAGATAAAATACTCAGCGTCGACGCGCGGGGCGCGCTGAAACAGGTGGGATATGCCGATTGGAGGAAGATCAATACCGCCGAAGGCAATCCCCTGGTCATTATCATGACCAAGGGATTGAAAAAGGGCGCCGTCTGGACCGGTCGATTCGATGGAAAGCTTTACCGGGACAAGCAGTGACCGACTCTCCAGAGAGAGTCGGTGGCGGAAGCCAAGGATCCTGCCGGCTCGGCCGCCCTTCCGTCTTCAGCTCGACTGCGGAGCGCCGTTTTCCCGGACCTTCAACTCCCACATCTGGGTCTTGGGATTGCGTGACATCGAGTCGAAACCCACGTCGAGCACACGACCGCTCTCGCTCTGGAAGCGCACCCGACGGGCAAGCACGTTCATTTCCGTGACCCTGAACTCCTCCCCTTCGAACTGGACCCTGGTCCCCATGCTGGGAAGCGTCTGGCGCGCCTCGCGGTAGACGTCGAACTCGTAGGAGAGGCAGCAGAGGAGGCGGCCGCAGGGCCCCGAGATCTTCATGGAGTTCAGGGTGAGGTTCTGCTCCTTGGCCATCTTGATGGACACGGGCCGCAGCTTGTCGGTGATGGCATTGCAGCACAGGGCCCTGCCGCAGATGCCCACGCCGCCCACCACCCGCGCCTCGTCCCTGCACCCCGATCTGGCGGAGCTCGATGCGCATCTTGAACACCGCCACGAGGTCCTTGACCAGCTCCCGGAAATCGACGCGGCTCTCCGCCGTGAAGAAGAACAGGATCTTCTGCTCGTCCAGCAGGTAGTGGGCGCTCACCAGCTTCATGTCCAGGCCGTGATGCTCGATCTTCTCCCGGCACACCTCGAAGGCGCGCTCCTGCTTCATGTCGTTCTCTTCCACGCGCGCAAGGTCGGTGTGACTCGCGATGCGGACGATCGTGCGCATCTCTCCCGCCGGCCCGGCCGTCTCGGTTTCCTTGCCGAGGACCTTCCCCAGCTCATTGCCGTAGCGCGTGGAGATCACCACGGTGTCCCCGACCGCGGGCTGCAGGCCCGCCGGGGCCGCGCAGAACTCGGTGGCGCTCGAATACAGGACCTTCACCCGCCAGACGGCGCGGCCCTCGGCCAGGAGGCCGGGCTCTCCGGCCTGCTCCGGGACCGGCTGGGGCATGCCCGGCCGCTGGGGGGCTGCCGTGGCAGGACCCGCTGCGGCGAAAGCTGCGCGTTCGGCCGCCTCGTCCTCGGCAGCCGCGTCGGTCTCGGGATCCTGCTTCATGATATCGTCGTCATCGCTCATGCGTCGATTCT
Source organism: uncultured Spirochaetota bacterium (assembly GCA_963734545.1). Lineage (GTDB taxonomy): Bacteria > Spirochaetota > Spirochaetia > SZUA-6 > Fen-1364 > Fen-1364. The sequence continues at coordinate 22,467 of CAVTHO010000009.1, forward strand.
CCTCTTCTGCCGGCGGCTCAGGACACGAGGTTGACCAGGAGGCCATTGATCTCGTCGATCTGGGCAAGGATGGCAAGCTGCTCTTTCTGCGCCGCCAGCACCGAAGCAGCGAGAGCCTCCAGTTTTTCGTCGATCACCTTCACCAGGGTGAAGCGCTTCCGCTTCATGATGTTCGCCCCCGAGGTGGTCTCCTCCGTCGCCATGCTGTGCTGCACCGCGTACGTGATGAATGCCTTGACCTTTTGCCGATAGTCCCTGATCGCTTCCATGGTGATCGATTTCTTCAATCGATCACCGGACGAGAATACCGCGTCCAGCAGGTCCTCGATACCGCGGTGCTGCCCGGCCCCGGAAAGGTCCGCAGGTACCGGCTCTCCGTCCTCCGCCGCCGACTCCACGAGCTGGGAAAAAGTTTTCCGCCGGGCCTTTTCCTTCTTGCCCGTCTTCTTCTTGTCCGGAACGGGATATTGATAGGCCTCGCCGAGGGAATCGATGCGTGACATCGAAGAGGAGACGTCAGTGCTTCTGACCCTGGAGCACGGACTGCCTCCGCCGGCTGCGGTGCGGCCGCCAGTTTCTGGCCATTGGCGCGCGCGTGGCCATTGTCCGTCGGCGAGGGCGTCGTGATCCTGCAGGAGCCGTTGAAGATCACTCCCTCCTCCACGATCAGGCGGGGAGTGGTGATATTGCCCAGAACGAGCCCGGTGGACAGGATGATGACCTTTTCCGAGGAGACGATCTCCCCGCGCACCACGCCACCCACGACCACCGTGCCGGCGTTCAATGTGCACTCCGCCCTGCCGTTCTTGCCCACGAGGACCTTGCCCTTCGTGCGGATGATCCCGGTGAAATCGCCGTCGATACGGAGGAGGCCGTTCAGATCGAACTCTCCCTTGAACTTCGTGCCTTCCCCGATGATCGAGTTTATGAAGGCATCGTCGGTCACGTGGGAGTCGCTCAATCGCTGCTCCTTCCGCCCACGGACATGACGGCCAGGTCAGAGCTCATGGAAAGGAAGGTCATCGGGTCCAGGTAGCTCGAGCCGAGACGGACCTCGTAGTGCAGGTGCGGCCCGGTGGAGAGCCCCGTGCTCCCGACGTAGCCGATGATGTCGCCGCGGCTTCACCTGGTCTCCCTTGTGCTTGCCGGCAAAGGAGCTGAGGTGCGCGTACCGCGTGTAGAAGCCGTACTTGTGCTGGACAGTCACGTAGTTGCCCAGGTCATCCGAGCTAGCGCGTCTCCACGATCTGGCCGTCCGCGGTGGTCACCACCGGCGTGCCCATGCCCCAGGCGATGTCCACTCCCGTGTGCATGTAGCCCAGGTGGGTGAAGGGGTGGATGGTCCAGCCGAAGCGTGTCGTGATGTTTCCGTGGGCCCCCTTCAAAGGCCACAGGGTGGGCGTTTCGGCGAGCAGGGACTTGTAGGTGGACAGGATCTTGCTTATCTCGTCCAGCGGCGCCTTGGAGTTGTCCAGGAGGCTGGTGAGGCTTTTCAGGTCACTCAGCTCCTTGTTTTCAGTTGCCGGATCCTCCTGGGCGAGGAAGTTCGCAGCCACACCGCCGGTGTTCGCCGCCGCGACCGCTTCCTGGTTTCCGATTGCGGCCATGACACTGTCAATGCTGGTCTTGAAGTGCTTGCCTGCCGCCCGGATGGCGGCGATCTCGTCCTTCAGGCTGGTGAGGGTTGCCTGGTTTGCGATCTGCTCCTGGGTGAGCTTGACGTTCTGTCCGTTCGTGTAGGTGAAGCTGGTGGCGAGAAAAAAGAACCCCACGAGAATGATGCCGAGCGTAAAGGTGACGAATATGAGGGTGAAAAACGAGATCTGAAAGTTGAAGATCTTCTTTTCCGAATGGGGAATGAGCATGACGGTGAACCGCTGCTTCCCCTTGATCATGATGTACCTGAAGAAGTTGCCTATGGAAACCCAAATACGCCGAAACCAGGACCCTACCCTGTCGGCGATTTCTTTCTCGACCTTCTTGTACTGGGTGACAGGCAAGTCGTCTTCCTTCCATCTATCTGCGATGGTCTTATCCAAATAGTATATGAAAATCCGTGAAACGTTACCATAGTGAAGTTGTTTTGTCAAATAGAGGCCCTCCAAACGCGCCGAATGACGCCCCCGGACGGCAGAATCGGGGTGCCGGCGAGTCAAATCTGCCTCCCTGACAAAAAAGGGTTTGACTTGTCCCTCTCAATCATGGTAAACTTCGGTCAAATCGAGAGATGAGAGACGAACTCTTTCGAAATCTATACTCTGACGGAGATCTATGCGCTATTTCGATACGCACGCACACATCGGCCTCATCACGGAAGATCCGATCGATCAGCTGATCATCGTGCAGGAAGCCCGTCAGGAGGGGGTCCAGCACCTCGTCACTGTCTCCAATAATCTCGTCGATTTCGCCCAGCTCTATGAGAATCTGAAGACGGAAACCCAGATCTACCACAGCATCGGCATCTCCCCCTCCTCGGTGGTCCAGCCGGGAGACGACTGGGATGCCAAGATCGAGGATGGCACGCGGCTGGAGCGTGTCGTGGCAATCGGGGAAATCGGTCTCGATTATTATCGGAAGTTCGGTGACCGCGATTCGCAGGTGGAGCTCTTCATCCGGCAGCTGGAGCTCGCGGAGAAGCTCAACCTCCCGGTGATCATCCACAACCGGGATGCGGGGTCGGACGTGCTGGAGATCCTCCGCGAGCGCCTGCCTCGCAGGGGCGGGATCCTGCACTGCTACTCTGAAGACTACGAGTACGCGAAAAAAGCCCTTGATCTGAACCTCTGGATATCATTTGCCGGCAACGTCACCTATCGCAATGCCAGGAACCTCCAGGACACGGCAAAGAAGATCCCCGCGGAGAGGATGCTCATCGAGAGCGAGGCCCCGTTCATGGTGCCCGCTGTTCACCGCGGCAAGCGCAACAAGCCCTCGTACATCAATGAGACGGCAGCCTTCATCGCCCAGCTGCGGGAAGTCCCCGTGGAGGACCTGACCGAAATGCTGTACGCAAACAGCCTCAGGATCTTTGGGCTCTCTTAAGACCGTCCTCTATCATCCGGTCCGCATCTCCTCCCCGCAGGGCGGCACTGCCCGAGTTTCCCTGACCGTGCCGGGCAATGTGTGGCTGGCGCCGATGGCCGGCTACACGGACGCCGCGTTTCGCACCGTGTGCGCGCGCCAGGGCGCGCCGCTCTGCTTCGCAGAGATGGTATCCGCCGACGCGCTCTCCCGTGACAACGGGACGACGCTCCGCCTGCTGGCGCGCGCTCCCCAGGAATCGCTCGTCGGGTACCAGATCTTCGCTTCGAGCGCCGCCACGGCGGGTGCGGCCGTGAGGCGGATTGCGCCGCGCGCACCCGCCCTCATCGACCTGAATTGCGGCTGCTCGGTTCCCAAGGTGCTCAAGGCCGGCTGCGGCGCTGTTCTCCTGAGCAATCCGCCGCTCATCGGGGCCATGGTCGCGGCCATGAAAGCGGAGACCGATATCCCCATCTCGGTGAAGCTGCGCTCGGGCCGTGACTCCTCCTCCCTCAATTTCCTCGATTGCGCCGAGGCGGCATGGGCATCCGGCGCTTTGCTCGTGACGCTGCATCCTCGCACGCGCGTGCAGGGCTTTTCCGGCAAATCGGAATGGGATCACATACGACGTCTGAAAGAAGTCTGCCCGGTGCCGGTGTTCGGCTCGGGAGACCTCTTCACGGCAGCGGACTGCGCGGCCATGCTCGAGAGGACGGGCTGCGACGGCGTGATGCTCGCGCGCGGCTGCCTGGGCAACCCCTTCCTCTTCAGGCAGGCGGAGGCGTTGCTCTCCGGTCAGGGGGACATGCCCGTGCTCGACGCACGGGAGAGGCTGGAGACGGCCATGGAGCATCTGGAGATGCTCGCCCTCTCTGCCGGTGAGCAGAAGGCATGCCGCGACATGAGGAAGCATTTCGTCGCTTACACGAAGGGAATGCCCGGAGGCTCCCTGCTCAGGCAGAGCGTGGTCACCGCGGAAACCATCTCGGAATACCGGGACATCGTCGAAAGCTATCTGCGCGATTAGCGTCGCCGCGCGGCCGCATCACGTGGCCCTGCTTCCGGCGCTCTTCCCACCAGAGTATCCTTTTTGCGACTGTTTTTTCGAATCCGAACTCCGAGGGTACGTAATACTTCCTGCCCTTCAGCCGGGGAGGAAAATACTCCTGGCTCACGACCCGGCCCTCGTGATCGTGCGGGTAGAGGTATCCATCCCCGTAGCCGGCTTTTTTCATGAGCGAAGTGACAGGGTTCCGCAGATACAGCGGCACGGGATCCGCGCTGAACTCATGCGCGTCCTCGCGGGCCTTCGTGTAGGCCGCATATATCTCGTTGCTCTTCGGCGCGGTGGCCAGGTACACGACGGTCTGGGCAAGGGCGAGGTCCCCTTCCGGCATCCCGAGGAAGTGGACCGCTTCCTGGGCCGACAGAGCGACCACGAGCGCCTGGGGATCTGCCATGCCGACGTCCTCCGAGGCGATCCGCAGGAGCCTCCGCGCGATGTACAGCGGGTCCTCCCCGCCCTCGAGCATGCGCGCGAGCCAGTACAGCGAGGCATCGGGGTCCGATCCTCTGACGCTCTTGTGCAGGGCGGAGATCAGGTTGTAGTGGCCTTCGCCGTCCCGGTCGTAGTCGGGGAGACGGCCCTGGAAGACCGCCTCCAGGCGGTCCCGGGTCAGGACGATCTTGCCGTCCGGTGCCGCTTCCCCGGCGGCGGATTCCACGAGCATCTCCAGCGTGTTCAGCGCGGTGCGGCAGTCCCCCTGCGCATAGCGCGCGATGATTTCCAGCACCTCCGGCGCGTATTCGACCGCGCGTCCGCCGTATCCACGCTCGCTGTCCACGAGCGCGCGGCGCATGACCTCGCGGATTTCCTCCTCGTCCAGGGTATCCAGAATGAAGACGCGTGAGCGCGACAGCAGGGGGGAGACGATCGAAAAGGAGGGGTTCAACGTGGTCGTGCCGATCAGGGTGATCACGCCCTTTTCCACGTACGGAAGGAAGGCGTCCTGCTGGGCCTTGTTGAACCGGTGGATCTCGTCTATGAAAACGAGGTTCTTCCCGGTGGTCTCTGACTCGAGCTTCATGAAGAGGTCCTTCAGCTCGCGGATGCCCGATACCACTGCGGAGAAGAAGTGGAACGCGTACTGGAACCGATTGGCGATGATGCGCGCGAGGGAGCTCTTGCCGCAGCCCGGGGGGCCCCAGAAGATCAGGGAAGGCAGGTGCCCCGAGTCCAGGACCAGGCGCAATGCCTTGCCCGGCCCGAGGATCCGGGTCTGGCCGACGAACTCCTCCAGGGTGCGCGGCCGCATGCGCTCCGCCAGGGGCTCACGTGATGACTGCGGAACGACCGGAGCATCCATCGTTCCGAGGGTACCACCGCCGCGCCGAGCCGGTCAATGAAGCGGGGGCGGCGGCCCGCGGCCGCGCGGTGTCCCGGGTTGACTCGCGGGGCGGTTTCGTGTTTCATTCCGGCGTGGTAGACGGCGGCCACTCCCTCCGGCATCACTGCGGCATCGTGGGGATCTCCTCGCGGGAAGAAGTCAACATGCCCGAGCTGCTCTTTTACGGACTGTTCTCCCTGCAGCATCGCGGGCAGGAGAGCGCGGGGCTGGCCTACCGCGGGCAGGGCAAGATCAAGTCCTACCGAAGCGTCGGCATGGTGAGCACGGCCCTTTCCCACTACCTGTCGGAGAGCCACCCCTCGAAGCTGGGGATCGGGCACGTGCGCTACTCCACCCACGGCACCAACAAGCTGGAGAACGCGCAGCCGATCGTCGTCTCCTGCAGCAAGGGGGAGATCTCCCTCGCCCACAATGGCAATATCTCGAACTCCGAGCTCCTCCAGCAGCGCCTCATTTCGGAAGGCTCCATCTTCCAGAGCACCACCGACACCGAGCTTCTCCTGCACATGATTGCCCGGTCACGGCAGACGAGCTTTCGCGACGCTCTCGTGGAGTGCCTCGGCCTCATAGAGGGAGCGTATTGCTTTCTCCTGATGCACGACGACAAGTTGTATGCCGTGCGGGATCCCTACGGCTTCCGGCCGCTGGTCATGGGCAGCAGGGACGGCCAGGTCATGTTCGCCTCGGAAACCTGCGCGTTGAACATGTTCCAGGCAGGAGACATACGCGAAGTCGAGCCGGGGGAAATGGTGACGGTGGAAGGAACGAAGATCACCTCGGAAAGGCTGCCGGCACCAGCGGCGAACGCGCCTCCACGGAGCCCCGACACTCCGCAGCCTCGGCGGGCGCACTGCGTCTTCGAGTTGATCTATTTCGCGCGGCCGGACTCCGAAGTCTTCGGCCGGACGGTGCACATGGCGCGCAAGAAGATGGGAGAAATGCTCGCCCGCTCCGATAAGGTGGAGGCGGACATCGTCATTGCGGTGCCGGACTCCGGTACCAGCGCGGCGCTGGGGTACTCCCACGCATCGGGGATCCCGCTGGAGCAGGGTCTGACGCGAAATCACTACATGGGTCGCACATTCATCCAGCCCACTCCCGCCATGCGGGAAGCCGGTGTGCGCATGAAGCTGCATCCCGTGCGGGAGGCAATCGCGGGCAAACGGGTCGTCGTCATCGATGACTCCCTCGTACGCGGCACGACTTCGCGACAGATCGTGAAGCTCCTGCGGGAGGCGGGGGCCCGGGAAGTCCATCTCCGCCTGTGCTCTCCGCCGGTGCGCTATCCCTGCTTCTACGGAATCGACATCCCGACGCATGAAGAGCTGATTTCGAACCGGCTGGATCCGGAAGGGATTGCCCGGGAAATCGAGGCGGACTCCGTGCGGTTTCTCTCCATGGAAGCCCTCCGGCAGTGTGTGCCCAATCCGGAAGACTTCTGCTATGCATGCTTCAGCGGCGAGTATCCCACCCCGGTGCGGGATGCGCCGGTGAGCAAAAAGTGCTAGGCACGGACGGGAAAGCCGCGGCATCAACCAGGAAGTATGAGCATGAAAACATACAGTGAAGCGGGCGTGGACATCGACCGGGGTGACCGGTTCGTGGACTTCATCAAGGGCATTCGCTCGAAGGCCGTGGGCGCGGGCATCGGCGGATTCTCCGCGGCCCTTCCCCTGGACACCCTCGGATTCAAGCGGCCGGTGTTGATGACGACAACGGACGGCACGGGTACCAAGCTCCTGGTTGCCCGGAAACTGGGGAAGTACGACACGATCGGGATCGACCTTGTCGCAATGAACGTGAACGATCTCATCGTGTGCGGCGCAAAGCCGATCGTCTTCCTCGACTACATCGCGTGCGGACGGATCAATGAGACCCGCCTGCAGGCCGTCATGCGCGGCATCGTACGGGGATGCGAGATCGCCGGGTGCAGCCTCGGGGGCGGGGAAACCGCGGAGATGCCTGATCTGTACGGGGAGGACGACTTCGACCTGGCCGGCTTTGCCGTCGGCATTGCCGAACAGGACGCCGTGCTGCCCCGCAAGGAGGAGATCCGGGCCGGCGACCTTGTGCTGGGCCTTCCCTCGGCGGGAATCCACTCCAACGGGTTTTCTCTGGCGCGCAAGGTGATTCCGGAATCGGACTCGGCTGCCTGGGAGGAGATGCTGACGCCGACGCTCATCTACACCCGGGAAATGGGGATCCTGCTGGAATCCCGCCGGGTCCTCGCGGCGGCCCACATTACGGGAGGCGGGCTGTACGGAAACCTGCAGAGGGTCATACCGGACAGCCTCGCGCCACGATTCAGCTTCGACTGGAAGGTGCCTCCCCTGTTCGGAAAGATCCAGTCCCTCGGCGGCATCTCCGACCAGGAGATGCGGTCCGTTTTCAACCTGGGCATCGGGATCGCGATGATCGCGCACCCGGGGGAAAAGGACGGGCTGGTTGCGCTCGCGGGGCGCTCGGGCTTCGAGCTGCGGGAAATCGGGGTCCTCGAGTAATGGCACGGCTGGCCGTATTCGCCTCGGGCAGGGGCTCGAACTTCGTCGCCATCGTCGGCGCCCTTGCCATGGCGAAAAGGCATGCGATAGAGTTCGTGCTCTGTGACGTGGCGGGCGCCCCGGTTCTCGACCGCGCGCAGGAGCTCGGCATCCCCGTGGTTCCCGTGAGCTACCGGGGGGTGACGCGCGAGGCTGTGGAGAAGAAGATCGTCCGGCACCTGGAGAGGCGCCGCGTCGACCTCGTGGCCCTGGCAGGCTTCATGAAGCTCCTCACTCCCTGGTTCATCCACGCCTTCAAGGGACCCGTGATCAACCTGCATCCCAGCCTCCTGCCGAAGTATCCGGGTGTCCATGCAATCGAGGAGAGCTACAGATCAGGGGACACGGAGCTGGGCATCAGCGTCATGCGGATCGATGAAGGCGTGGACACCGGTCCGGTGCTGCTGCAGAAATCGTTCGCGCGCGGCGGCGCCGAAAGCCTGGAGGAGATCGAAACGCGCATCCATGCTCTCGAGCACGAGTGGTTCCCCCGGGTGCTGATCGGGTTGCTGGACGACATCGACGGCCGATCAAGCGGCGCGCCGGGAGAGACACCGTGAGAGTGCTCGTTCTCGGCGCGGGCGGCCGCGAGCACGCGCTTGCGTGGAAGCTTTCGACGAGCAGCCGGGTGCAGAAGGTGTTCGTGGCGCCCGGGCAATGCCGGGACAGCGGACGTCGGCACCAACCTTCCCTCGGTGAATCCGCTCGTGTTCGACACGGTGAGTGAGGCGGTTCGCGCGCATCGGGTGGACTGCGTGTTCGTCGGGCCGGAGACGCCGCTGGCCGAGGGGGTCGTGGATTTCCTTGCCGCGCGGGGCGTTCCTGCAATCGGCCCGAACAGGAGCGCGGCACGGCTCGAGTCGAGCAAGGCATTCTCCAAGGCTTTCCTGGTCAGGAACGGGCTCCCTACCGCGGAAGCGGTCGAGTTTGCGGACCCCGACAGGTTCGCGCAGTACGTGAAGACCCGCGCGGGCAGGCGGCTCGTTGTGAAAAAGAGCGGTCTCGCGGCGGGCAAAGGCGTGCTCGAATCCACGGACGGCAATGAGATGGCCGCATTCGGGAGGTCGATTCTCACGCGCGACACGCTTCTCGTGGAGGAGTTCCTCGAAGGGTGGGAGGTGTCCGTCTTCGGCCTCAGCGACGGCAGGGACTTCGTGGTTCTTCCCCCCTGTACCGATTTCAAGAAGGCGCACGACGGCGACACCGGCCCCAACACCGGCGGTATGGGCTCGATCTGCCCGGTGCCGTGGGCGGACGAGGCTCTCATGGAGCGTATCGTGCGGGAGATCGTTCAACCCACGTACGCGGCACTGGCCCGGGAAGGGCTGTCGTACGCGGGCGTCCTCTACTTCGGGCTCATGATCACGCGGCAGGGTCCGAAGGTGCTGGAGTTCAACGTGCGCTTCGGAGATCCGGAGACCCAGGTGCTCATGCCCATGCTCGGCATGGACCTGGGAGAGCTGGTGGAATCGATGGCGGCGGGCTCGCCGGGACGCCTCGCGGAGGCCGCGAGGAGGGCGAAAGCTCCCGGGAGGCCAGGGGCGGCCCTGGGCGTCGTCGTTGCCAGCCGGGGATATCCCGAGAGCTCGGAAAAGGGCGCGCTCGTCGAGCCCATCCCTCAACTGCCCGGGGAGCAGTCACTCATATTTCATGCCTCCACCTGCCGCGTCTCGGACGGCACGGTCCGCATCGGAGGCGGCCGGTGCTTCACCGCTGTCGGCCTGGGAGACAACCTGGGCGCGGCCGCGATGAACGCGTACCAGGCGGCTGACAAAATCCGCTTTGAGGGGGGGTGGTTCAGACGCGACATCGGCCGAAAGTTCATGGAGGCGCTGCCGTGAAAGATGTCCTCTTTCTGATCGGCTCGGAGTCGGACACGCAGGCGGTGGAGCCGGGGACAAAGCTGCTCGCGGAAAAGGGAATGAGCTTCGAGCTGAAGGTTCTTTCCGCTCACCGCGATCTCGAAGAGCTCATCCTGTTCCTCAAGCAGGAAGAAGCGAACTACCGGATAGTGATAGCCGCTGCCGGTCTCTCGGCCGCGCTCCCGGGCGTTGTGGCCTCCCTCGTGAAGCTGCCCGGTGATCGGTATTCCGCTGGTTGCCGGGTCCCTCTCCGGCATGGATTCGCTCCTTTCCATCCTCCAGCTCCCCCGCGGCGTGCCGGTTGCGACAATGGGCATCGGGAAACAGGGCGTCCTCAACGCGGTGCTCCTTGCGGAAAGGATGCTGCGGATCCCCCGGGGTTGAGCTCAGGCGCCCTGGCGCCTCATCAGGAGAACTGCCACCCTGTCGATGAGCCAGCCAAAACCGAGCTCGAGCCATGGGATGGCTCCGAATCTCCTCGGCACATAGACCGCGCGCCGCGGCCTCCTGAGCAGCCCGATAATGGCGTTCGCAACGACTTCAGGCCGGATGGAAAATCCTCCCACCGGAATCGAACGGCCCAGGGAGAGCCGGGACACCGTCTGGTAGAACTCTGTCAGTACCGGACCCGGCCGGACCGCGCTCACGTGGACACCGCTTCCCCGCAGCTCGCGGTGCAGCGCCGTTGTCAGGGTGTCCACGAAGGACTTCGTGGCCGAGTACAGGGCGGCCCAGGGGCTGGGGAATCCACCGACGATGGAGCTGACATTGATGACATGGCCGTATCCCCTGCCGCGCATGAGGGGCAGAAAGAGCACGATGAGCTGGGCCATCGCCGCGTTGTTCACCTGGACCATCTGCAGGGCGGTCTCCGAAGGCATGTCGGACGCGTAGCCGTACCAGCCGAAGCCGGCATTGTTCACGAGCACGTCGATCCCTTCGCCTGTCTCGACGACACGATCGTACACCACGCGCGCGGCCCCGGGCTTTGCGAGGTCCACTGCCAGGACATCCGCCTGCCCTCCTGCGGACCGTATTTCCTCGGCCAGGCGCGTCAGCCTCTCCTCGCGCCGGGCGACCAGGAGTACGCGGTAGCCCTTTCGGGCAAGCATGCGCGCCACCAGGGCGCCGATGCCGCTCGATGCGCCGGTGACGACGGCAATCCGCGCCGCACGCGTGCGCGCTTCCCTTGCCGGTGCTGCGGCGCGTTCCCGACTGGGTTCCCCGTTCGCGGCAAGCCAGTGGATGGTGTCACGCACCGTTTCGATGAAAGGCCTCGGCTGGTAGTCGAGCTCCCGCCGCGCTTTTTCACCGGAGATGAATGAATTGCTGGCCAGGGTCTCCAGCGCGTAGCGCGTGAAGCTCACCGGCTTTTTCCACAGCTTTGCGTGCCACGTCGCGAGGGTCGCTCCCGCGAGGGCCAGGGGGAAGGGGACAAGGAGATCGAGACCGGTGCGGGCCGTCAGCTTCCGCACCATGCTGATGAGCTCCGCCACGGAAACACGCGCGCCGCGTATGATATAGGTCTCCCCCCGCCTGCCCTTCTGCGCCGCGAGGATCATAGCGCGCGCAACGTCACGCACGTCGACGAAGTCGAAGTGGCCATTTATCACGACGTGCACCCCCGGCTTCATCCACCTTCGGATCTGGGAGTTCATGGGCGAGCCGCCGTGATGATAGTAGGGACCGATGATGCCCGTGGGGCAGATGAGCACCGCGTCCAATCCCTTCTCGACTTCGGCAAGAACGGCAAGAGAAGCCTCTGCCTTGGTCTGGTCGTATTCGCCGGCGGCATTGTGCGGGTCGAAGGGAACGCGCTCGTCGACGGGTGTCCGCCGGGCCGGCCTGCCGAGCGCGTGGATGGAGCTGACGTACACCATCCTGCGCACCCCGCTCTCCCGGGCAACGCGCGCCACGTGCGACGTGCCCACCACATTGACCTGCCGCATCAGGGCGTTCCTGCCCGGCATGATCGAAATGATGCCGGCAAGGTGATAGACCACATCCACGCCCGCCATTGCGCCGTGAAGCGATTCGCGGTCGAGGATGTTTCCCCTCACGACCTGCAGGGGAAGCCCGTTCAGGCCGGAAATATCGTCATTGGGCAGCACGAACACTCGAACCCTTTCGCCATTTTCGAGAAGCTCCCTCACGAGAGCGCCCCCCACGTGCCCCGCCGCGCCGGTGACCAGAACCATGTTTCTACCTCCCGGATGACAACCCTGCAATCAGGAGCTGGAGCGCATCACGCATGACGAGGTCCCATTTCGCTCCGCCTGGATCCAGCACCCCCTGCACCACTATTCCAACGGCCAGGGCGACGAGCGCCTGCCCCGCTGCCTGCGCGTCCACCTGGCGCAGCGAACCCTCGTCGATACCGGTCTGAATGATCTTTGCAAAGAAATCGCGATAGCGCCTGTAGGGCGCGATGACCTCCTTCCACACGGCGGGATCGCGGCGCGCCTGCTGCCAGAACTCGAGGAAGAGCGGCACCTTCCCGTCCGCCGCGGCAAAGACGCCCCGCATCTCCGCGGCCATGGCCAGGAGGCCTTCCGGGCACATTGGAGGAGGCGCTCATGGCCATGCCCATCTCCGTGTCGAGGCCCTGCAGCCATTCCTGCAACAGCTCGAGGAAAACCGCCTGCTTGCTCGGGAAGTGATGGTAGAAGGCACCCTTGCTCACTTCCGAGGACTCACAGATCTCGGCTACTCCCGTTGCGTCGTAGCCTTTGTCCGCGAACAGCTTGAGGGCTGACTGGATGATCCTGCCGCGAGTCTCTTCGCTCCGTGTCTGCATATCCGCCTTTCAAAAACCAGACCGACCGGTCGGTATGAATATAGCGCAAACAAATACTCTTGTAAAGAGGTAAGCTCGAAAGATCTGGAGCTATTTTCCGGCCAGGTGGGGAAATTCCTGCTGCCTGCGGGCTTCGAACAGGAGGATACCGGCAGCGACAGATACGTTGAAGGAATCCACGTGGCCGGCAGCGGGGATGCTCACCAGGAAATCGCACTTCTCCCGCACGAGCCTGTGCATGCCGGTGCCTTCGCTGCCCATGACGATGCAGACCTTGCCTTTGAGATCGACCTTGTCCGTGGTCTCTCCCGACGCATCCGCGCCGAATATCCAGAACCCGTTTTCCTTCAGGAGCTCGAGGGCGGAGGTGAGGTTCGGAACAACGGCCAGGGGGACATACTCGCTTGCGCCGGAGGATACCTTGTTCACTGTCTGGCTTTCCTGTGCCGATCGGCGGGACGGGATGATGACCAGCTCTGCCTGGAACTGGTCGGCGGAGCGGAGGATCGCCCCGAGATTCTGCGGATCCGTGATGCCGTCCAGGACCAGCACGAGCGCCTTTTCTCCGGTCAAGGCTTTCAGGTGATGTTTCAGGCTGCTTTTCTGCGAAGAGGGAGCCCTCTCCAGCACCAGCAACGCGCCGCGATGCGCATCCGATCCGCACAGGCGAGTGAGCTCATCCTCCGCCACCTCGGAGACGGGCACGCCCTTCTTCTCGGCAAGCGCGCGGATCTGACTGAGACGCGAGTTCTCCCGTGAAAGGAACAGTGTACCGCCCCCTACTCCTTTGCGCAGTGTCTCTTCGATCGAATGGAATCCGAATATGTGCTCCGCCAATCGTCACTTCCCCCCGAAGTCGCGCACCACATCGGGCTTGCCGTCGCCATCCATGTCGCGCTCGTACCGCTGGACGTACGTGCCGTCCAGAAGGTACACGATGATGTCGATCCTGCCGTCGAAGTGGGTGTCGAGCTCCTCGCGCTGCAGGACCCCGTCTTTGTAATAGTAGAAAGTGTCCATTTTCCCGTCGAAGTTGAAGTCCAGCTCCTCGCGGGCGACCTTTCCTTTTGCGTCATAGTATACCCTGTAATCGTTGACGCCGTCTGCGTTCCTGTCGAGCTCTATGAACCCGTTAGGAGCGCCCTGGGGGAGGAGCGGCGCAGGGGCGGGGGGCACCGCAGCGCTTCCGGAGGCAGCCTTGTCCAGAGCGGACAGGCCGGCGGCCGCAAGCAGGCAGAGAAGGACCAGGGGAATGGCTTTCGTCATGCTTCCCCATCGACACGGAAGCTCTTAATATTGAAACGAACGGCTATTCCTTTCGGAAAACCAGCACGTTCTGGTGTATCAGCGACGGAATGTAGGAGTACTGGTAGCCGTAGAGATGCAGCTTTTTCGACACATCGTACCAGACGATGTTCGCCTTCCACGCCAGCCGGGGGAGGGAAGAAAGAACCGCGGCAAGCTCCGCGGAAAGGCAGTGATAGCGATTCTCGCGATACATGTCCCCGATGAACGTCACCAGGTAGCCGTTCGGCTTCAGCAGATCCGAGGCCAGCGCAAAAATCTCGCGCATCCGTTCCAGCCATTCAGTCTTCGAGGCGTACGGGACTCCATGGAAAGGCGACAGCTTGCTCGCCCGCGCGGGCCGCGCCCGCTCCCCCACCCGCTTGAAAGATCCGCGCGATCTCGCGGCGGTGTCCATCTTCCAGTACGGCACGTCGGTGAGGATACAGTCGAAGCACCTGCCCGCCAGGCCGCGCAGCGCGTCCCGCGCGTCCCCCTGCAGGGTTTCCTGCCGGGCCATGCCCTCCCGCTCGCACACCTCGTGATAGACTTCGATCCATTCGGGGTTGAGCTCCACGCCGAGGGCCTTTCGACCGCAGAGCGTGGCGCCCAGCAGGACCCCGCCGACGCCCATGAACGGATCCAGCACGCTCTGGCCCGACTTGGTGAACGCGCGCAGGAGGTCCGCGCAGAGCTCCGGCGGCTTCTGGCCGCCGTGCCGGCTGCGGAGCGCGTGCTGCAGGTTGGGAGGATAGGGCTTGGTGATCACCGACCGTGTCCAGAACACCCATTCCCGACCGGTGAGGTCGTTGACCCTGTTGTCTTCAGAATAAAAGCCGCGTGACTCTCCATTCGCGTCGAGAAGCTCTTTCTTGCTTCGCCGCATCGTGCCCTACCGACCTGTCGCCATGTGAAACAGATACTCGATGACGCTGCGCCGCACCGAAACGCCTGCGCCGTTTCCGAAGACGGGATAGGGGATTTCCATTACCCGGGTTTCACCCCGGGATGAAAGAATGGCGAGGATTTCCTCCCGGGAGAGGATGCCCTCAGAGCTGTACGAGAGAAAGACGTGCGCCGCGCGCGTTCCCGCAACGAGCTGCCGGAGAGCCTCGGCCGCGTGCGCCCTCCGGGAAAATGGACTCCGCAGCATCGCCCTGTCGAACTTGCGCGTCTTTCCGTACAAGGGCGGCTTCTCCCAGCGGGCGAGGTTTTCCAGCACGTGGTAGTTGTCGCAGTACTGCCTGCCGTTGTAGGGAGGGTCGTAGTAGGCCACATCCGCCGCCATGACAGGCGCGAGCCTCACCATGTCACCTTCGACCACCTCGAGGTCGATGCCGGGGAAGGGCTCGAGCGGCCGCAGGAGAAAAGGCGTCCCGACTCTCTCGTCCACGAGGTGCCTTCCGCCGATCCTGTTCTCCGCTCCGATGTTCTTGAGAAATGCATCGTACTGGCCGAGGGTGTTCGCGACCCTGTCCGCCGCGAGCAGGAAGCTGGACAGCAGCGCATCCTGCTCCCCTTCGGTTATCTCCCCGCCTGCGCGCCTGCGCGCGATCTCCTCCCGAATGGCGTC
The DNA here is from genome assembly GCA_963734545.1 of uncultured Spirochaetota bacterium. Taxonomy (GTDB): domain Bacteria; phylum Spirochaetota; class Spirochaetia; order SZUA-6; family Fen-1364; genus Fen-1364. The sequence continues at coordinate 37,952 of CAVTHO010000009.1, forward strand.
CATGCGGCCGCAGTTTTCCGCGGTGAAGTACGTGCCCGCATAGCTCGCCGAAATGTAGCCCGACAGGGACGGGAGCGCATTGAGCTGCTCCACCAGGGCGGGAATCCGGCGGCTCGTCTCCTGGAACCCGCGCAGTATGACGCAGTTCGATCTCAGCATGTCCACGGCAACGACGTGGACGGCTCCCCGGGCTGCCATGGTCAGCCCTATCGCCCCGGTACCGCAGAATCCGTCAATGAATGTGCGGGGAGCTCCGACACTGCTCCAGATGCGGTCCACGATCCACTGCCTCAGGAGCCTCTTGGAGCCGAGATACTTGCGGGTGTAGGGGAGAAGGGGTGCTTCAGCCCTTTCGCGAATCGTCGATGCGCTCAATGAGCTCGTTGACCCTTTCCGCGAGGTCGGGGAATGCGTCCCGTTTGCGCGTGCGCACCCGCACCCCCTTCTCGCCCGCGAGCACCCGTTCGATGTCGACCTCGATCCGGTAGACCGGTCCGGCGATCCTGTGTGTCGCAAGAATTCCCACGACGATGAAAAGGAGCATGATTGCCAGGTCGTTGAGCAGCAACGGAGGAAGGATCACCAGAAGGAGCTCGGCCCGGGCTGCGCCTCCCGCCGCGTGTGCCAGCAGGTAATAGAGCGCCGTGCCGGCGGCGAAAACGAGCAATCCGGCAAGGACGATCGCCAAAGAGAAGGCGATCGTGCCATACTGGAATCTCCCGTCGATGACCTTGATCCGTCGCACGTTCCTGTTGCCTTCCATGAAATTGCCTCAGCCTTCGTACGTGCGCGCGCGCGTTTCGCCCAGGAGCACGTCACGCGCACCCATGGCGAGCGCCTCGAGCTCGTTTTCACCGGGGAATTGAAGAATCGGGGCGAGGAATGAGACGCGCAGGGAGATCTCCCGAACGACGCGCGGCGAGAATGCCAGGCCACCGGTGAGAACAATTGCGTCGAGCCTGCCGCTGGTGAAGGCGGCAAGCGCGGCGATGGATTTCGCGATCTGGTAGCAGAGCGCGCGGATCAGCTCATCACTGAGCCGCGCGTCGAGCTCTCCGTTGCCCTCCGCGGACCGCTCGATGAGAGTGAACTCGTTGGTGCCGAGGTAGGCGACAAGCCCCCCTTTGCCCGCCAGCATGAGCTGGAGAGCCAGCGGGTCGTGCTGGTGGGACAGGATCCAGCGCATCCAGTCCCCCGCGGGCACCGTGCCTGCCCGCTCGATGGCAAAGGGTCCCTCGCCGTCCAGGGCGTTGTTCACGTCCACCACCCTGCCGTTGATGTGGATGCCGACGGAGATGCCTCCGCCCATGTGGGCGACGATCATCGCACATTCCGCGTAGGACTTGCCGATGCTGCGTGCGGCCATTCTCGCCGTGGCTTTCTGGTTCAGGGCATGGAAAATGGAGCGGCGGGGAATTTCCGGAATTCCCGTGTAGCGGGCCAGCGGATCCAGCTCGTCCACCACGACAGGGTCCACGATGAATGCCCGGACGCCGATTTCCGAGGCGAGAGAATCCGCAAGAAGCGCGCCGAGATTCGAGGCATGAATACCGTACTTGCAGGAAGCGAGATCCGACTTCATGCGTTCGTTGACTTCGTACACTCCGCCTTCCATGGGCTTGAGCAGTCCGCCCCTGCCGACAATGGCCGAGATGTCGGCGAACGGTATCCCCGCTTCCCTGATTCCCTCACGGACCGCCGTGCTTCTCATTTCCAGTTGATCGGTGATTCTGCGGTGCCGGGCGAGGTCCTCGGGCCTGTGAGTGACGCCTTTCTTCCACACCTCCGCGGTGTCATTGTAGATGGCGCACTTGGTGGAGGTGGACCCGGGATTGATGGCAAGAATCGTGAAGCTCATCCACGGCAATACTACCAGCGGGACGGAGCAGGTTTCAAGGTCGGGCGAGACGGCAAATGCCACGGTGTACCGTGGCCGCAAATGCCACGGTGTACCGTGGCCGCAAAATGCCACGGTGTACCGTGGCCGCAAAATGCCACGGTGTACCGTGGCCGCAAAATGCCACGGTGTACCGTGGCCGCAGTGATGAATTTCAGCTCCCCGCGTGTTATATTGGTAGGCAAAAGCGACAGTCAATCCCGGTGGCGGGAATCGAGGAGGATATCAGATGAAGAAGCTATTGATGCCGCTGACGGTGGTCGCGCTGCTGGCGCTGGCTGTCCCCGCGGCGTTCGCGGAGTGGGAACTGGGAATCGGGCTCACGCCCATCCAGGACACGACGTCAGCCGACCCGAGAGCAGTCGACGGGATCCTCAATTTTCACGTCGGGTACAGCTGGTCGATCCTCTATGCGACCTGGGACGCATTTGCCATGCCCAACTACTGGGTGTACAACGCAACATCATTCGTCGATCCGGTCCACGGATCGTATTACCCGGGCGCCGACGTGCCCGGATTCCTGAACCTGTTCGACGTGGGCATCAAGATCTACCTGCGTCCCTTCATAGGGTATGCAGAAATCGGAACAAACATGCTCTATCTGTACGGCGGCCAGATCTACAAAGATCCGTACGGCAACCTGGGCGTGGGTGTCAATGGCCGGTTGGGTGCGGGAGTCAGGTTCGGAATGTGGGGAGTGAACATCTCGGGCACCCAGGTGTTTGCCTCGTGGTATGACCTGAGGGCGGCCCTCGACCAGGCCTTCCATCACGGGAACACCGCCGAGTTGACGGCCGGCAGCGTACTGAGCCTCAACTTCACGCTCTACTTCTGACAAGGGAGGACAGAACATGAAAATACGAAAAATACTGCCCTTGCTGCTGCTGGCATTCGGCTCGGTATTCCTGCTGTCGAGCTGCGACGCACTGCTGGACGCAATATTCTCCAACAACAACATCAACGTGTATGTTTCGTCATATATACCGAACCGCGGCTTTTACCCGGGATATGACACCATGACCGTCGTTCTGACCGGACCTTACTCGGCATCCGTGTCGACCCGCTATGAAGGAGACGATGGTCTTTACATGTACTGGTCGATCTCGATCCCGAAGCTTGCCGACGGCAGCTACAGCGTATATGTAGTCTACAATCACCCGTATGGAATAAACACCGGGACCTGGTTTTCTTCTACCGATTTCATTTCCTTCCCCATGAGCTCCGGCAGTCCTCACAACGTGAACTTGAGCTTCGATTTCTAAGATTCTCTTTCCGAAGGCTGTATGAGCAGCGCCCCTTCACGGGGCGCTTTTTTTTATCCTTCCGCCGGGTCAGCGGCCGGCACATCCTCGTCTGCGATGGGAAATGCCAGCCTGAATATGCTTCCCCCCTCGATCGGCTCATATTCGAGACTTCCTTCGTTCTGAAGGGCGAGGCTCCGGGAAAGGGAAAGCCCGAGACCCGTGCTGCCGGTGCGTGTCCAGGAAGGGGTGAACAGCCGGTGAGCCGCTTCGGGGGGGACCCCGCCCGCCCTGTCTTTGACCTCGAGCACCGCCATCTCTTCCTGCCGGCGGGCAGTAACGGAAATCACACGTTTGCCATCTGCCGGGCCCGTGCGGTAAACCTCCGCCGCATTACGCACGAGGTTCAGAAGCGCGTGCTCCACCTCGTCCATGCGGCACCGAAAGCGAATTCCGGGAGCCAGGTCAGCTTCTATCAGAATTCCGTCGCCGCGAAAGGCGGCTCTGACCATCCGGAAGAACCCTGCCAGATCCCGGGCAGCGTCGATCACCCGCGGCTTCTCCCTCCCGTCCCGGGAGAGGCTTTCCAGCAGGCCTATCGTCGCATCTCTGCCTGCCTCCGCATGCTGCAGGAGCAGACGAAGGCATTCGTCCTTTGCCTCCGTATCACCCTGCCGCAGGCCGTGTGCCGCCGTGAGCCTGACGTGGGAGAGTATGTTCTTGAACTCGTGCGCGGCTCCTGCAGCCAGCAGACCAGAGGCCATGAGCCGGTTCTGCCGCGCAAGCGCGTTCTCCTTTTCCAGCAGTCTCGCGAAGACCTCCTCCGTGAGCCGGTCCCTGGCCTCCAGCCCGCTCAGGCTGTCCCCCCAGCCTGCGTGGAGCGGGTATCCCTCGTGGAAGACGAGCAGGCTCGTGGCGGCGGCCAGGAGAAGAGCCGGTATCGATCCGGGAAACGATGGAGGCAATCCAAGAAAGCCCCAGGCACGGCTGCCGATTCCGACCACAAGCCAGGCGCAGCAGCACAGGAAAGTGATCAGGGCAAGGTTCGAGCGCGAAACCTGCCAGAATCGGAGCAGATCCCCCAGTGCAAGGCCGGACAGAAGAACCGTACCGGATGCGTAAAAGGCGAGGTAGGGAACACTGTCGTGATAGCCAAGGAGCCCTGCAAGGAGCAGTGCAAGCAGGAAACCCGCGCTGACGCTGTTCCCCAGCGCAAGGCTCCTCCTGCCGGCCGCCGTGCGCAGAAAAGCGCCTCCTGCCCAGAGAGGGAGCACGAGAGTCGGGTCCCGAAGAATTGTTCCGGAGGGGATGAGCAGCCAAAGCGCAATGGAAAGAAGAAATGCGGCAAGCATCAGCGGCAGGTCACGGCGAATGCAGGAACGGGTGCGAATGAGAACGAGAGCCGACTGGGTGAGAAAAAGAGTGACCGCCGGGATCAGAAAGAACTCAACATTCTGCATCCTCGAATCGTAGCGCGCGCTTTCCGTGTTGTCGAGGGTGCGACTCCTCCGAATACTCGGGCGGCGCCGCGGAAAAAAAGCGGGAAAGGTAAAAAGGAGGGAAAAACCCCTTTCCCGCCGGAAACAAAGTCTACATTCAGTTGCTCGAGATGGAGTCCGCCTCCTCGGCACGCACGCCGTAGTCTGACATGGCTCCTCGAGAGAATTTTCCGTGATCCATCATGCGCCGCGTTTCGATCCCTGCCCCCGGACGCATCGCACCAATGTACCCGGCGGATCTCTCGCGCCGGATATACCTCGTATAAGCGCGGAAGTTGTCGTCCCCCATGATCTGCCTCAGCTGGACCCGCGCCGCCACCAGCGCCTTCTGCATGTCCACCCGGACCTGCCCCATCTGCGTGATGAGTGTGTTGACGTTCTGCATGTCGACGGTCGAAGGCAGAAGGGCCTTGTCGAGCTGCGCCCTCAGCAGCCGGAGCTGAACCGCATTTGCACGGACGCCGGACCGGGTCTTGCCTTGTATATCCATGACCTGGGAGACCTGGGCGTCGGTCAGACCGAGCTGTTTGAGCATCTTCGCTTCCGGCCCCTGCGCGGACTGCGCGAATCCGGCCATCGGCAGAACAAGGGCGAAAAAGACGGGTAAAAGTCGCTTCATGAGAGCACCTCCGCTTCTCTGTTGCGATACTAATTGCCCGGGAGCAGGGATTCCATAAACGGATGATAAAGGGGGGAGAACTTTATGTTATTGCGCGGCGTGGCGTGGTATCCTGACGGGGAGGGCCGTGAATGTACACCGCGACAATGCTGTACCACTTCAAGGACGACTCTTTCGAGGCTGCCTGCGAGATCTGGAAGAGCCGGGTCATGGATCACGCGAAGAGCCAGCCGGGCTTCATCAGGATGCAATTCCTCACCGCACGGCCTCAGGCTCTGGCCATCGGCACATGGGCGGCGAATGCCGATGCCCGACAATTCATGGAGACGGGAGTCTTCAGACAGCTCATGGCCCAGCTCCAGAATCACGTGACACGCCAGCCCGAGCAGACGGTCTGGGACCTGCGCTACTTCGCGGAGAAAGAGGGGCGCTGAGACCGAAACCTGCCTGGTGGCGCGGGAAGGGGACCGTCTTACTGCTTCAACTCGGACAGGGGGATGGGGCGGGGGCTCGTATCCTCGCCGCTCACGCTCGCGAGCTCCTTGAGAAGCTCTTTGGCCTTGGGTGTGATCTTGGTGGGAACCCTCACGACGATCTTGATGTACATGTCTCCGCGCTTGCCGGGGTTGTGCAGCTCGGGTATGCCTTCCCCGCGAAGACGGAGAATGCGGCCGTTCTGCGTCCCGGAGGGAATGGTCACCCGGACCGTCTTGTCGTCCAGCGTGGGCACGGCTATGTCCGCGCCCAGCGCGGCCTGGGTGATGGAGATGGGAACCGCGCAGTAGATGTCCCTGCCGTCCCGCTCGAAGGACTCGTGCGGCTGCACCCTGAGGAATACGTACAGGTCCCCGTCCTGGGAGCCGTTGACGCCGGCGTCTCCCTGGCCGGCAACGCTCAGGCGCTTGCCGTCCTCTATGCCCGCCGGGATGGAGATCGTGAGGGTGCGGGTGCGTCGGACCGTGCCGGCGCCCCGGCATTCCGCGCAGGGCTTTTCGATGATTTCCCCTTCCCCATTGCAGCTGGGGCAGGTCGAGGCGATGGAGAAAAAGCCCGAATTTCTGCGCACCTGCCCCGAGCCGCCGCAGGTGGGACAGAGCTTTCTGCCGCTGCCCTTGTCCGCGCCGGTGCCCCGGCAGACTTCGCAGCGCTCCGCCCGCGGGTAGGAGACCTCCTTCTTGGCCCCGAAGGCGGCCTCGAGAAAGGTGATCTCCATGTCATAGCGGAGGTCGGAGCCGCGCTGGCCGCCGCTGCGCCCCGAAGAGCGGCGCCGCGAGCTTCCGCCTCCGAAGAAGGAGTCGAATATCCCGCTCACGTCGCCGAAGATGTCCTCGAAACCCTGGAAGATCGAGGAGAAGTCCTGCGCCGTCGGCTGGCCCATGCCGCGCAGGCCCGCGAAGCCGTACTGGTCGTACGCCTGGCGTTTGCGGTCATCCGCGAGGATTTCGTATGCCTCGGTGGCCTCCTTGAACTTTTCTTCGGAGTCCTTGTTTTCCGGGTTCCTGTCGGGATGGTGCTTGATGGCGAGCTGCCGGTAAGCCTTCTTTATCTCTTCCCGTGATGCGTTCTTCTGCACGCCCAGGATCTCGTAAAAATCGCGTTTCGCCATGCCTTATTTTTTCTTCTTCCCGTCGTCTACCACCTCGTAGTCGACGTCTTCCGCGGCTTTCTTCTGGTCCCGCCGTGCCCTGTGCGCGCCGGCGTCGCCGTTTCCCGAGGTCCCGGCACCGGACGGCGAGCGCGCAGATGCTTCCTTGTAGACCTCTTCCGCGAGGCGGTACGCAGCCTTCGTGAGGGCGTCTGTCCTGCCCTTGATGAGGGAAATGTCTCCCGCGTCAAGCGCAGCGCGCAGCTCGGCGGCTGCCGCCTCTATCTCTTTCCTGTCCGCAGGGCTGACCTTGTCTCCGAGCTCCCGAAGCGACTTTTCCGTGGAGTACAGCAGGGTATCCGCCTCGTTGCGCGTTTCCGCCCGCTCGCGCTCGATCCTGTCCTCCGTGGCGTGGGATTCCGCTTCCTTGACCATCCTCTTGATCTCGTCCTCCGAAAGCCCCGACGAGCTTTCTATGCGGATCTTCTGTTCCTTGCCGGTCCCCAGGTCCTTGGCGGATACGTGCACGATGCCGTTCGCGTCTATGTCGAACGTGACCTCGATCTGAGGAATGCCGCGAGGGGCGGGGGGAATACCGACGAGGTCGAACCTGCCGAGCGTCCTGTTCTGGCTCGCCATCTCCCGCTCCCCCTGGAGCACGTGAATGGAAACCGCGGTCTGGCTGTCGGAGGCCGTGGAGAAAGTCTGACCCTTGCGCGTGGGAATGGTCGTGTTGCGGTCGATCAGCTTCGTGAACACCCCTCCGAGAGTCTCGATGCCGAGCGAGAGCGGAGTGACGTCCAGGAGGAGCACGTCTTTGACGTCGCCGCCGAGGATGCCCCCCTGGATGGAGGCGCCGACGGCCACCACCTCGTCGGGATTGACCCCCTTGCTGCCTTCCTTGCCGAAGATATCCTTCACGAGTGACTGAATGGCGGGAATCCGGGTGGAGCCGCCCACGAGGATCACGTGGTCGATGTCCTGGGGCTTGAGCCCTGCGTCGCGCAATGCCTGCATGCAGGGCTCACGTGTCTTTTCGAACAGCGAGTCGAGAAGCTGCTCCAGCTTTGCGCGCGTGAGCGTGTAGTTCAGGTGCCGCGGGCCTGACTGGTCCGCGGTGATGAACGGAAGGTTCAGAGAGGTGCTCTGCGCGCTGGAGAGCTCGATCTTGGCCTTTTCCGCGGCTTCCTTGAGCCTCTGGAGCGCCATCCTGTCCCGGGACAGGTCGATTCCATTCTCCTTCTTGAACTCGAAAACCACCCAATCGATGATGCGCTGGTCGAAGTCGTCCCCGCCGAGGTGCGTGTCTCCATTGGTGGACTTCACCTCGAACACTCCGTCTCCCAGCTCGAGTATGGAGATATCGAATGTGCCGCCGCCAAGGTCATAGACGGCGATGGTTTCCTCGCGTCCCCCCTTGTCCAGCCCATAGGCGAGAGCGGCCGCCGTCGGCTCGTTGACGATCCTTTTCACCTCCAGGCCCGCGATCCGGCCGGCGTCTTTTGTCGCCTGCCGCTGGGCGTCATTGAAGTAGGCAGGCACCGTGATCACCGCCTCGGTGAGGGGCTCTCCCAGGAAGTCCTCGGCGGTCTTCTTCATCTTTTGCAGTACGGCGGCGGAGATCTCGGGCGGCGAATAGCGGGTGCCCCTGATCTCCACGCGGAGGTCATTGCCGGCATCGGTGACGGCAAACGGCACCCTGCGGACCTCCTCCCGCACCTCGTCGATCCTGCGTCCCATGAAGCGCTTGATCGAGTACACGGTATTCTCGGGATTGGTGATCATTTGATTCTTGGCCGGCTGGCCTACCAGTCGCTCACCATTGTCGGTGAAGGCGACAATGGAGGGAGTGGTGCGCTGCCCTTCCGAGTTCGGAATGACCACGGGCTGGCCGCCTTCCATGATGGCCACGCAGGAGTTCGTTGTCCCGAGATCTATCCCTATGATCTTGCCCATATCTCAGTTGCCCTTGCCGACCGGTTCATCCTGCCCTTCCTTCGGTCTGTCGCCGCCCCCGTCCTGTTTCACGCCGGGGGACGCTTTCGCGCCTGGCGGCATGGCCCCCGCAGGCGGCATTTTCGGTCCCGGGGGGGCCTGCACAGCCGGCACGGTTGCAGGCACCATTACCTTCACCCGCGCAGGCCGCAGCACGCGCTCGTGAAGGTAGTAGCCCTTCTGATAGTCTTCCGCCACGGTGGGCTTGGCGTCCGACGGTCCTTCCACGCGCAGCACTGCCTCGTGCTTGTTCGGATCGAAGGTCTCTCCCACCGAGGTGAAACGCTTGAGCCCCCAGCGGCTTTCCAACATCTCCACGAGCTGCTTCTCGATCATGGTGACGCCCTGAAGGAAAGAGGGGAAGTCACGCGACTCCTCCGCTGACTTGATTGCCCGCTCGAAGTCGTCGATCAGACCTATGACATCCGTCAGGAGAGAGGCGTTGGCATAGCGCGCGGCGTCCTCGCGTTCGCGGATCATCCTCTTGCGGAAATTCTCGAAGTCCGCCTGCTTCCTCAACAGCCTGTCTTTCAGCTCTGCCGTTTCGCTCTCCAACGCGCTGATTCGATCCTGCTCACTCACGCAGGACGCCTCTGCGGACGCGCCTGTCCCCGACGGGCCGCCCGACGCGGCGAACTCGCTCTTCTGGGGGATTTCGCTCTTTTGCGCCTGAGGCTCGGCAGCATGGGCATTCTGCGCCCCTCCCGAGACCTCTTCCTGGTCCTTCTTCTTCGACATCAGTACCGCCTGGAGAGAAATGGTTTATAGTAAAGGTAACAGCTTGCTTCGCGTCAGGTCAAGCATTTTCTCAACCGCGGCGCGAAGCTCTGTCGGGTCGCTATACCTTCGGTGCAAGCTCCAGTATGAGCTCTACCTCTCCTCTGCTGAGCTGGGTGACGCGCGAGATCTCCTGCACCGACCAGCCCTGGTGGGAAAGCTTGACGACCGTCTCCCGCTTGTCGAGAGGAGGAGCGCCGCGCTCGCCCTTTTCCTTCTTGGTTTCCGCCTTCATGATGCTCTCGAGCAGCCGTACCTGCTCCTGTGCCTGCCTGCCGATCTCCTCGAACCTGGTTTCCGTGCGCGCCATCCATTCACGCGAGCTCTGCGCCTTCTCCAGGCGGCTCTCCAGCTCTTCGATGACTCCGCTGAGCTTCCCGACGGTCTGCATGGCGGTGTCCGCGTCTTTCTTGTTGGCGGCGAGCATCTCGTATTCGCCGCGCAGAGACGAGACCTTTGCCGCCAGCTCATCTGCCGTCCGGTCCGCCTCCCCCAGTGACTTCTCGATGTTCTCAAGACGCTGGAAGTTCCTGTCCACGCCTTCCGATGTCACCGACAGTATTTCCTTCTTCTTCTCCAGTCTTTCGAACCCGCCCTCCACGGACTTGCCCATTTCCTCGAACTGCCGGATCTTGGCCTGGATCTGCTGGAGCGCGTCATTGCTGGACGACAGCGTATCCAGCTTGAGATCCACGTCCTTCGAGACCGCGATGATCTTCTTGAAGTCCCCGTCCATCTCCTCGATTCGTCGTCTCTCGGCAAGGAACCGCGTGAGCTTCGTGGAGACCTCGTCGGCGACCTTCTTCGTCTTGGAAAGCTGGACCTCGATCTCGGAGAACTCCGCCCGGTCGGCGTTCAGCTTCGCCACTTCCTTCTTCATCTCGTCGATGCTGACTTCCAGGGCGGCCTTCAGAGTGTCCGCCCGCTCGAAGAGGCGCGTCTGGGAGGTGAAGCTCTTGACCCGCTTGTCGATCTCCACGAGGTTCGTCGAGAGCAGCTGGTAGCTTTCCTCGATCCGCCCGAAGAGTTTCTCCTGCATGGCATCGGCTTTTTCCTTGGTATCCACCAGGAGCTGCTTCTGTTCCTTGATTCTTCCCTCGACCTCGGTCTGCACCTCGCGCACCCGTTTCTGGCTGTCGAGCTGGAACCCATCCATCTGGGTCCGCAGCGCCTCCATTGCGGCTTCCGTCGTCTTCTTCAGATCCGCTTCGAACGAGGAGATGGTCTCTCCCATCTGGGCGAGCTCCTTCCGCAGGCCGATGCGCTCTTCGTTCGTGGACACCAGCAAGTCCTCTTTCTGCGCGGCGAACGCGTCCCTGATCGCGCCGACGGATGATGCTGCCTCCGCAGAGAGGGAGGAAATCTTTTCCGCTATGGCGAGCTCGGCTTCCGCAAGCTGCTTCTTCGCCCCACCTTCCCAGGCCGCGATCTCGGTCCGCGAGGTTTCGAAGAGCTCGGTCAGCTCCTTGCGTCCCGCGGTCAGCTCCACGGAGAGCTCCTTGAGCCTCGATTCGATCTCCCGGTGCATCTTCCGGGTTGCGGCCTCCATCACGTCTTTCACGCCGCCCAGGTCCTTTTCAAAGGACAGGGAGGCGTCTTTCCGCGCCTTCTCGACGTCACCGCGGAGTGTCTCCCGCAGGGTCTGCACCGCCTCGTCCGCGGCAGCAGTGCGCTCCTTGACGTCGGCTTCGAAGCTCGCCGCGCGCTTCTCCATTTCCACCTGCCAGGCCTGGAATTTCTCCTGCGTCATGGTGGACCGGGCGCGCAGGTCCGTGAAGAATTCCTCCTCGAACACGGAGAGCTTCTTCTCCGCGTCCTGGTAGGCGCGGGCTTTCAGCTCTTCCAGTCCTGCCTCCAGCTCTCCCATGCCCGCCTGGAGCTGCTCGCGCGCAATCGCGGCCCCGGCGATATCCGACTTCCATCCGGCAGCCAGCTCATCCGCGAGCCCCTTCATCTCCGCGCGCACGCCCTCCGCCATCTTGTCCATTGTCTGGGAGAGGGATGCCCTCAGGGCATCCACGTCCCGGTTGGCATCCTCAAGGACCTTCACGCGGTAGTCCACGTCGCCCTGGTAGTCCGCAAGCCGCAGCTCGATCGTCTCGATGCTCTTCGCCAGCGTGGCCTCGTCCCCCTGGATCCGTGAGGCAAGATTCGAGAGCCTGCCCGCGTTCTCCTGCTCCGCTTCGGCAAGCTGCGCTTTTGCGCCGTCTTCCCAGGCGGCAATCTCGGCGCGCGAGGTCTCGAACAGGTCCGCCAGGTCCTTGCGCCCCGCGTTGAGCTCCGCGGACAGCGCCTCGAGACGCGCCTCGATCTCGCGGTGCATCTTCCGCGATTCTGCCTCCATGGTGTCGCGGACGCTGCCCAGGTTCTTTTCGAATGATTGGGAGGCTTCCTTCCGGGCCCGTTCGATGTCTCCGCTCAGCGCCTCGCGCAGCGCCATGACCGATTCGCCGGCTGCCGCGGCGCGCGTTTTCACGTCCGCTTCCAGGCTTTCCACGCGCGCTTTGACATCCGCCTCGACGCTCGCCGCGCGCGCATTGACGACCGCCTCCAGGCTCGCCGTGCGCTCCTTTACTCCGGCCTCGAAGCCCGCCGCTCGCTTCTCCATCTCCGCCTGCCATGACTGGAACTTTTCCTGCGTCATGGTGGAGCGGGCGCGCAGGTCGGCGAAGAACTCCTCTTCGAACATCGAGAGCTTCTTCTCCGCGTCCTGGTAGGCGCGCTTCTTCAACGTCTCCAGCTCCGCCTGGAGCTCTCCCATGCTCGCCTGGAGCTGCTGCCGGGTGGTCTCCGCGCCGGCAACCTCCGACTTCCATCCGTGTGTCAGCTCGGCGGCGAGCGTATCCGTCAACGCCTTCATTTCGGAGCGAACGGCCGCCCCCATCTTGTCCACCGTCTGCGCAAGCGAGGCGCGCAGGGCATCGACATCCCGATGTGCCTCGTCCAGGACCTTCATCCGGTAGTCGACGTCGGCCTGGTAGTCCGCCAGCCTCGATTCGACTGTCTCGATACTCTTCGCGAGCGCGGCCTTGTCCGCCTCGATCCGTGAGGAGAGCGAGGAGAACCTGCCCGTGTTCGCCAGCTCCGCATCGGCAAGGTGCTTCTTTGCGCCGTCTTCCCAGGCCGTAATCTCGGCGCGGGAAGATTCGAACAGCGCGGCCAGGTCCCGGCGCCCCACCTCGACTTCCCGGCTCATCTGCTCGAGACGCGCCTCGATCTCGGCGTGCATCTTCCGCGTTCCTGTCTCCATTGATTCCCGCACGCCGCCGAGATCCTTCTCGAACGACGACGAGGCATCCTTCCTGGCCTTCTCGATGTCGCCGCGCAGCGCGTCTCGAAGCGTCTGCACCGATTCTCCGGCAGCCGCGGTGCGCTGCATGATGTCCGCCTCGAACCCCGCCGTACGTTTTTCCATCTCCGCCTGCCAGGCCTGGAACCTCGTCTGCGTCACCGTGGAGCGCGCGCGCAGGTCCGTGAGAAGCTCCTCCTGGAATGCCGTGAGCTTCTTCTCCGCCTCCTCGTGAGCGCGCGCCTTCAGGTCTTCCACGGCCGCCTGCAGCTCCGCCATGTCCGCCCGCAGCCGCTCCCGCGCCGCCGACGCGCCTTCAACCTCGGACTTCCAGCCCGTGGTGAGCTTCTCCGCGAATCCGTTCATTTCCGCGCGCATTGCCGCGGTCATCCTGTCCATCGTCTGGGCGAGCGCGCCCTGCAGCGCCTGGACCGACTGCCGGGCCGCCTCGGTGCGCTCTTTGACCTCTGCTTCGAGGCTCTCCACGCGCGCACCGGCATCCGTTTCAATGCTTTCCACGCGCTTGTTGACGGCAGCCTCGAGGCCTTCCACCCGCGCGTTCACCTCCGCCTCGACATTCGCCGTGCGCGCTTTGACGCCGGCCGCCAGGCCTTCCACCCGCGCATTCACGTCCGCCTCGACGCCCGCCGCGCGCTCCTCGACCTGGGCCGCAAGGCCTTCCACGCGCGCGTTGACATCCGCCTCGACGCCCGCCGCGCGCTCCTTGACCTCAGCCGCGAGGTTCTCCACCTGCGCGTTGATGTCTGCCCCGACTTCCGCGGCGCGTGCTTCGAAGTCGGCCTCGAAGCTTGCGGCGTGCTCTCTGATTCCTGCCTCGAAGCCCGCGGCATGCTCTCTGACTCCCGCCTCGAAGCTGGCCGCCCGTTCTCTGACCGCAGCCTCGAAGCTTTCCGCGCGCTTCTCCATCTCCGCCTGCCATGCCTCGAACTTCTGCTGGGTCAGAGTGGACCGTGTGCGCAGATCGGCGAAAAACTCCTCTTCGAAAACCGAGAGCTGCCTTTCCGCGTCCTGGTATGCACGCGCCTTCAGCGCCTCCAGCTCCGCCCCAAGCTGCCCCATGCTCGCGTGCAGCTTCTCGCGGGTGGCTTCCGCGCCCGCAACCTCCGAGCTCCAGCCGGCCATCAGGTCGGTTGCGAGCTTGTCCGCGATCCCCTTCATCTCGGTACGCATGCTCGCCGCCATCTTGTCCATGGTCTGCCCGAGCGAGGTGCGCAGGGCGTCCACGTCGTGGTTCGCGTCTTCCAGGACCTTCACGCGATAGTCGACGTCCCCCTGGTAGTCCGCCAGCCTCGATTCGATGGTCTCTATGCCCCTGGCAAGGGTGTTTTCATTTATCTGGATGCGCGAGGACAGGCGCGTAAACACCTCGTCCTCCAGGCTCTCGCCTTTGCGGGCAGCCGCGGAAAGCCTGGCACGCAGATCCACCTCGAATGCATCCAGCGCCTTCGCGAGCCCCGCAATCCGCTCCTTTTCCGTCTGCTCCGCCCGCGCTCCCAGGCGTGCCATGTAGGCCGAAAAATCCTTCACCTTCTTGTCCGACTCCACCAGCACCGCCGCCAGCGCGCCGACTTTCTCTTCCACGGTCCTGATCACCTCGCCGCGCGCGGTCTCCAGTGTTTCCCGGCCCTGGGCGGTGAATGCCTTCTGCATCTCGGGGATCAGCTTCTGCACCTTGTCGAGACGCGTCGCTGTCTCACCGATCTTTCGGCCGACCACATCGACGAACGCGGATTCATCCCGCAGCTTCTTCAGGTTTGTGTCCACCCGTGATGACATAGCGGTGAGATCAGTGAGCGCTGTCTCGTAGTCCGCAAGACGCTTCTGGATCGACTCCATCTCGGACGCCCTGCCCCGGAGCTGGTCATCCAGGCCGCGGGCATGAGCGATCAATTCCCTGCCCGTTTTCAGCTCCGCCTGGAGCGCAATGGACAGGTCCTTCAGCTGCACGGTCTTTCCCTCGACGAGCGCGGAGAGGTTCTCCGTGATCTTGTCGCTGAACCGCTTGAGCTTTTCGAGAGATCTGTTGTTTCTGTCGATTGCGCGGAAGGCGATGACTATGAGAAGGACGACGACGAGGGTGATGAAATCACCAATTGAGAAAAACATTGTCCCCTCCCCAGGAGATTTGTGACAATATTATTCCTATCACCCCCGGATGTCAACGTGGATTACCTGGGTTTTATCACATATGGAATCAACCCTGTCACGGGCCCTGCGCCCTTTGCCGCGGTGAATCTCCAGCGACGGATCGCGTCTTTGAAGGCCGAATCGACATCCGCGTAGCCGGATGACCGTGCCATGAACACGACGGAGATGGCGCCGTCCGGCATGAGGACGAATGAAAGCGTCACCGAGAGCGTCAGGCCCTGCTTGCTCACCCAGGCAGGGAGCTTCGGATCTCCGCCTGACACGCGCACGCGTCCCTCGCTCGCACCGGGCTGGTCCCACACCACTAGGTAGTCCCCGCCCCCTCCCCCGGCCGCGCCGCCTCCGCCCGCGCCGCCTCCGCCGGCCTGCCCCTGCCGGCCCGGGGCTGCACCACCCTGGCCTGCCTTGCCGCCCGCTTGCCCCTGCTGACCCGCGCCTCCGCCGGCCGCCTGCCCGGTGCCAGTACCTGCAGGAGAAGCCCCGGTAGCGGCCCCGGCAGCCCCGGATGTGCCGGCCCCTCTTCCCGCGATTGCCTGATCAAGTTTCCTGAGGTCCAGGGGGCCTGGCGTCCCATTGTCGGAACCAACAAGAACCCCTTCTCCTGCTCGCTGCGCATTTCCCGCGGCTCCGCCGGCCGCGGCGCCCGGGCCTGGTCTGCTGCCCTGCGGGCTGGCAGCCACGGCGGGCTGAGGAAGCTGATTCTGTACAGCAGGGAGGGATGCCCCGGCGCCGGTCTTCCCCCCTGCCTCGCGAAACGAAGGTCCGCCGCCGGCGGCCGGCGCGGAGTCAGGAGCAGGTCCGCGCACAGTCGGTATGACAAAGCCCCCGCTCGCGCCGGCGCCCTGGCCCGGAAGCCCAGCCGCCGGAGCTTGCGTCGTGGAAGGCCCCGACCCGCTCCCCGAGCCCTGAGAATATGCCTGTCCTGCGGACTCGCGCCCGGATTCCAGCTGAACGTCGATAGGCGTCATCACCTCCGGCGACGGGCCGCGCAATGCGAAGGCAAGCGCCGCGATGAGGAGGACCGCCACATGAATGCCCAGGGCAGCGGCGAGGCTCGCGAACGTCCGCCTCCTGTCGCCTTCCAGGGGATGAACCGTGTCGCTCATAGGCTGATGCTCAAAGAGGCGGTCACCCTGAAGCCGGGCGCGACAAACGGGTCGATATCCAGCCGGGGGTCTCCTGGAAGAAGCCCCAGAATATCATCCGCGGCGAGCTGCAGCTTCACCGCATCGGAGACCTTCGCGAAGCCCGAAACACGCAGCAGGGGCTGCTGGAGCACCCCGCCAAGCGTCGGCCCCACGGCCACCGAAGCCGTGCCGCCGAACCTTCCGCTCGACTCCAGCGCCACCAACTCCGCCTCCAGTGAATCGATAGGCGAGAAAAAGGGGCGGTCCAGGAACTCGTGCGTCCACGATGCCGACAGGGAGAAGGACTGGGTGATTCCCCACCGCATTCCTGCCTTTGTGGAGAAATGAGTCCCCTGCGTCTGGGTCACGGGGAAAAGCCCGTTCCCCTTCGCGCCGGTGTATTGGTGCGAGTCCCCGATTGGCATTGCATCGCTTGCCATGAATGTGACGAGGATGGATGCCGAAAGCTCTCGGGCAAATGTGAATTGCACGGAGCCGTCTCCGAACCAGCCCCGGTCATCCTCAGATGCTGTTCGGCAGCACGAGAGAGTGAATGCTCATCACGTCGTGCATGTCGTAGGGTGTCACTTTGTAGCCGCCGCCGACGGTGAGGGTCAGAAACTCGAAGGGCGTCGCGGTGATCGTGGCGGAAAAAGGAAAGAGGCTGAGGCCCGCCGTGTTCGCGAACCACCCTGCCGCGGCTTCGAATGTGAAAGCCGTTCCGAGGTCCGCGCCAAAGGACGCGGTGGCCCGGAACCTGTGCAGGGAGCCCCCCGGATCCTGGTCGGTCGAGGGATCGACCCGGAAAGTGTACAGCGTCGCAAGCCCGACCTTCACGGCTCCGAACCGGGCCTCCGCGGACACGGTGGGAGACACGCGCGCGCCGGTCAGCTCCCTGGGCGATGGCCCCGAAGGCGCTCCCTGCAGGGTGAGCCAATCCGCTCCGCCGGACGCGCCGGCGCGGAGCGTCAGCCAGTCCAGGGGGACCGTGGAGAAAGACGCGGTGCCGCCGAGCATGCGCCCGAGCCGGGCGGTATAATCCGATTGTCCCTGCAGTCCCGTCTCATTGTCGGAAAAAGTCCCGCTGAGGTCCGTGTCGATCCCGCCGAGCCTGAATTTGAGCGCGCCATCGAGGACGTCATTGCGGAGATTGAAGCCCGCGCCGGAGGGATTCCCGGCAAAGCCGTCAATAGTCTCATGGTTGAACAGCAGAGAGAAGCGTGGATCGTCGCCGAGTGTCTTCAGGGAAATGCTGCCCACGATGCTGTTCGGGCTCCCAGCGCCGAGATTGATATCGGCGGACAGCAGGCGGTCCTTCGGCTGGACCGCGCGGGGCTCGACTTCCGGCCCGGGGGAAGGGAGGGCCGGCTCGCCGATGGCCAGGTCCCCTTCACTGAGAAGCGGGATCTTCCTTTCCGGTGCCAGCAGATCCTCTTCCGCGGGGAGCTGGGCCTCCACCTTTTCCACACTCAGGTCTTCGATCTGCAGGATCACCTGCGGCATGATGATTTCCGGCTCTGTCGGCACGACCGCGGGGTTCGTTCCTGCGGGGGTCCGGGTCTGGGCTGAAACTCCCGACAAGGCCGTGCAGCACAGGAGAGCAATGAGCAAAAGGTTCCGTGTCTTCATTGTGCGCCTCCTGCCAGCAGGCGCCCTTTCGCGGTCCACTCGGAATCCGGAAAAGCAGCCTCGAGCCTCTTCACAAGCGCCTTGACCTCATCCGGCTTGCCTGCCAGCTTCATCATCTCCGCCGCACGGTAGAGGGCGGAGGCGGCCGCCTTCGGGTCCGCCTTCGGGATGAGCGCGGTGGCGACGAACTGCCGCGCCGCCTCGCCGAGGTCGCCCTTTCTGTAGAAGTACTCCCCCGCGAGCGCCTGCGCCTGGGGAGCTCCCTGCGGATCGCCTTCCTTTATCACCGGCAGGAGGAGCCGATAGCCGGCATCGG
The DNA here is from genome assembly GCA_963734545.1 of uncultured Spirochaetota bacterium. Classification (GTDB taxonomy): domain Bacteria; phylum Spirochaetota; class Spirochaetia; order SZUA-6; family Fen-1364; genus Fen-1364. The sequence continues at coordinate 56,095 of CAVTHO010000009.1, forward strand.
CCTTCTTGTCTCCGCTGAATATGTACAGCCGGGCAAGGTCGATGGTTGCCTGCCGCTTCCTGTCCCCCGCTTCCCGGGCGATGATCGCGGAAAGCTCCGCCTCTTTGTCTCCCTGCCCCAGGGCGAGGTAGCGGATCTGTTCCGCCCGGATGTCCGCACGCCCGGCCCTGGCCTCGTCCGGGTAATCGGCAATGAACCGGGAGTACAGCTCCAGAGCTTTTGGATATTGCCGCACGTTTGCATAGGCCTCCGCTGTTTTCTGCAGGGCGGTGCCGCGGAACGGGCTGTCCGGATACGTCGCAATGAGCTTCTCCCAGAGGAGCGCGGCTGCCATGTCTTCGCCCACGGTCTGGGCCGCCTGCCCCCCCCAATACAATGCGGCGTCGACCTGCCTGCCCCTGGGAAAGCGCGTGCGGTACTCGTCGTACGCGGTGCGCGCGTCCGCCCACATCTTGTGCGTGAAAAAGGTCTCTGCCCGCTGGTAGACCGCTTCCTCCCGCAAGGGGCTGTCGGGGAACACGTCCGCCAGTTTCTTGTACGCATCTGCCGCCTGGCGCGTTTGTCCCATGTCGGAGAGGACCCCGGCATAGTCGAAGAGAGCATCACTGGCCCACGGCGACGCCGGTGTGGCGGCGGTAATCCGCTGCAATGCTGCGGCAGCTTCGTCGCGCTTTTTCAAGTTGAGAAGGCTTTTCGCGTAGAGATACAGGCTCTTCTGCGCCAGGTCCCCCTGCGCGCCCGCCCCCGACAATCGGGCAAACCACCCCGCGGCTCGATCGAACTCTCCCGCGCTGAAATGAGACCATCCTGCCAGATAGACGATGGAAGGATACAGCTCGTGGGAAGGATATGAAACGGCAAGCTCATCGAAGACCTGTGCCGCCCTGCCGAAGTCCGACTGCCTCAAGTAGCTCCAGCCGAGGTAGTAGCGCGCGTAAGGCACGATCACGGCGAGGCCCGCCTTCTGCGCCACGGCGGGCTGAATGGAGGACAGGTCCGCGCTTGCCTTCCCATATTCTTTTGCCACGATCAAGGACAGGCCCCTGAGATACGAAACGACGATCGCCGCGTAGGGGTCCAGGGTGTCGATCGTCGGAAAAAGCCGCCTGACATTGTCCGCCTCTTTCACGATGGCGGCGTTCTGCTTCAGCACGAAAAGCATCTTGAGATAGTCCAGCCAGGAACGAAGGTCCTGGGGGTAGCGGCTCACGTATTGAGCCAGGGCATCCGATGCTGCATCGGTCCGGCCCGCCCCCTTCAACAGCACGATGTGCAGCTTTTCAAGCTGCTGACGGATGGCCGGCTCCATGTCCATGCCCAGGAGCCCATCCACCATCCGGGAGGCCTCTTCCGGTTTGCCCAGACGGAAGGAGCAATATGCCTGGAGGTATCCCGCCTCAGAGACGCGCTTCGACTCGGGGAAGGACGTGCGGAACTGCGCGTAGAAGCCCGTTGCCGTCTTGAAATCATCTCCCATGAGGGCGATGTCCCCGAGCCTGATGACGGCCGCCCCGGTCCCCGGTTTTCCCAGTGCGAGAAACTCGGTCAGGATGGCGCGCGCCCCTGCAGTGTCCTTGCGCCCGAGCATGATTTCCGCAAGATACAGCGGCACGACCTCGTTCACCGGTACTTCCCGGCGCGCGTCCCACGCGCGGCGCAGGAACGCCTCGGCCGAGTCCATCGAGCCGCGGCGGAAGCTTTCCGCGCCCACCCGGGTCCAGAGATCCACCAGCAGCTTGGTGCGTTTTCCGAATCGGGCCTCGGCCGCCTGGCTCAGGTCCCGCATGCCCTGAAGATCGTTCCTGCGCTGCGCGGCATCGAAGAGCCTGCCATAGGAGACCAGGGCCGCGTCGTCGGACGCTCCTACGAGCTGCAGGTACAGCGGCTGCGCCTCGGCCCACCGCCCGGATCGGGAGAGCGCTTCTGCGCGGAGAAGGAGGAACTCGTTTTTCCACGGATCGGGGAAGCCCGACGGATCGGTCTTCTGCGTCAAATCGAGCAGATCCGCGTACGACTGCCGCTTCTGCAGTATCGAGCCGAGAAGCACGGAGGCGTAGGGAAAAAGACGCGAGGACGGGTAACCGGCGGTGAGCGACCTCAAGGTCGCTGTCGCTTCTTCGTCGCTGGAAAGCGCGACCAGGTCGAGGGACTTGTGCAGGAGAGCCTGGGGGGTGAGCTCCGCATCTGCCGGCCCCGCGAGGAAGGCGTCGAGGCTCTCCACGCTCAGGGAGTAGCTGCCGAGGGCATACAGATTCAGGCCCTTCCAGAGCGGAACGTAGGCGAAATAACGGGTCGACCGGTAGCGTCGTTCGATGTCCGAGATGAGCTGCAGGGAGTCACGATACCTGTCCAGCCTGTAGAAGCAGGTCGCCCGCCTGTACTGCACATCCGCAACACGCTCGGAAAGCGGATACGCGGCAAGAAAGGCATCATACGCCTCGAGTGCGGCCGTGTAGTTCTTTCCCAGGTACCTGCTTTCCGCCTCTGAGAAAAGGTCCCCTTCAGCAGGAGCAGCGACAAGCGGCTGCGCAACGCCTGCGATCAGGAGAGCACAGAGAAGAATTCGGATCATGACTAGTCAATCATACTCCGTGATAAAGCTTTAATCAATTTGGGGAAGGGAGAAATCGCCCGCGGAGTCGAGATGGACGAGGTGGACGTACTCCTTCCCATACCGGCGCGTCAGAGAAGCGAGGCTCGTTTCGGCATTTCTTTCGAGCACCACGACCTGGAAATCGCCGTTCGCATCGAAGAAGGGCAGGAGCACGATCACGTGATGGTGCTGGCGCAGCGTGGGTGTTCCTTCCTGTGATGCCTCCCGCGAAGCGGCGTTCACCGACCCGAGGTAGATCGTACCGGGGCGCTCGCGGGCAAGAAAATAGAGCAGCGCACGGAGACGGGGAACCGGGTATCCGGTGTCGCGGGTGTACGCCATGTGATCCGCGCTGCGCACGTCCAGGTCCTCATCCGGCAGGAGTATGCCCGGTACGCGCCTGTGCGATGCTCCGCGCGAGCCCGCGCGTCCAGTCCAGTCCGAAATAGGGATCCAATTCCTCTTCGTAGCGGGCACTCCACTTGTTGATCCGCATCGCGTTACGCGACTTCAGGGCCGCAATATCCGTGTTCCTGCCGGTGAGCGGCGCGTAGAAGCCGTCGACGATCCACTTGGCAAAGCCCGAGCAGTTGAAGCCCCCGGGCCCGCCGGAACGCCGCTCGCGATGTACACCATGCGCCCGGCGCTGTCCATCGCGCCGTCGTCCATGTCCCGCAGGCCCTTCAGGCGCGCGCGCACCGAGCGGGCAACCTCCGCGAGCCGGATGTCACCGGGACCGGGCGAGGGAGCCAGGAGGAGCGGCCAGTCGATGGAGTTGCCCGTGAGGTCCATGATGCGCGCCAGCGGCGCCGTGAGCAGACGCTCGAACGCGACCGGCAGAACGACCTGGCTCAGGAAGAGCTCGCCGGAGAGAAAGACGTCCATGACGGTCCTGTCGCTGCGGGGAAACAGGCGGAGAAAGCAACCAGGATCGTTCTGCACGAATACCTTGGCCTGGATGAAGCTTCCATCCTTGAGGCTTCTCTTGATAATGAAGGTTCCCGCCCCCGCCACGGGAAAGCTCCGGCCCTCCCGATTGGCGAAAACGAGGTAGAGAGAGCCTGACTGGGCGTCCGCCTGGAAGGAGACCTGCCCGCCGCCGCCGGGCTGGTTCACGATCATGCCCGCGCGCCGGGCGGCATCGCCGACCGGGGCGAAAATCGTGTCACGCAGAAGGCTCCGCGCCTCCCAATTCTCAGGCAGGGAAGGAGCACTCCCGGGCGCACGAATGCCGGAGCTGCCGATGCCGGGAAAAGCGCAGACGGCGAGAAGAAAGAACGCCAGGGCCGCTCTACACCAGGAGAGTGTCCTCATCTATCCGATCCTTCAGAATGCCCCTGCGCGCGCCCAGCATCTCGCGGTCAAGCGCAAAGAGGGGACTGATTTCGATCGCGTGGAGGGACTTCCCGTTTCCGTCCCGGGGTACCTCGACGCCGCACGCCGTGAGCCACCGGGCTGCGCGCTCCACCTGGCCCCGCAGGCAGGTCTCGACCGAGTCGACCCCCTCACGGTTCTTCAGGGGAGCGAACTCCTCCGCGCGCTCGGTCTCGAAAAACAGGGCGCTTCCCGCTGCGGGGATCGCATCGAATATGAACATCTCCATCTTGACGGCGTCTCTCTCTACAATTTCGGTCCCTTCCGGGGTGGGATTGAGCACCCTCGCCTTCTTGCGCGCGATGTGCCAGGGAAGCAGCAACGCGGGATTCGCGAGAAACGCCACCTCGAGGATGTGTATGGCAATCGAACCCTGGGAGTAGAGAAGCTTCCCATCCGCGCCCCGCGCCTGCATGAGGGCTTCGTCAAGGTCGGAGTATTCGATCACGGCCTGCTTCCCGCCCATTGTCACGATGGTCCCGAGCTTCTCCTCCGGATAGGCTTTCTCGATCACCTTGGAGGAGATCCGGGCCCCCTCGCGGCAGTGGAATCCCAGGAAGCATGGATCCGGCGCGCGTACGAGGGGATTGTCTACCTGCCAGTAGAATAGCTGCTCCACGCCCTGCTGCTGCATGGCTGCCAGGCTGCCGGAACGGCGCAGGGCGCCGATTACCCCGCCGTGACCGTCGGGATTGACCAGGAGGCCGCCATCAGGCGCCAGGAGCAGCCGTCCATCGGGTGACAGCGACGGAAGGGAGCCCTGCATGAACAGGCGCACCGTGTCGCACCCGAGCCCGAACCAATCCTGCTTCTCGAAGTATTCCTGGGTTGCGCCGTGATTCTGCGGTCCCGTCATGATCAGCCATGGAATATCCACGCCGTACCTGCGCCTGGCGGCAAGAAGGTCTTCAGCGAACCAGGCGAACAGGCTCAAATGGCGCAGCGGCGTGACTGGAAACATGCCCTTGGGTCCGTCGAATCCGAGCCTCGAGCCCTGTCCGCCTGCCACCGTGAGGAAGGCCGTCCGGCCCCGCCGGATGCGATCCTCCCCCAGATCCGCCGCCTCCCGGTCCGTGCTGCTCTGCTGAAGCGATACGTACGGGGCAGGGACAAGGTCCGCAGACCGTACGCCGCGCATTTCTTCCCGGCGCGGTACGGCGTCCTCGCCGAACGGGTACTCCCGTGCTCCGCGCATTTCCTCCTGCGCGAGCCTTGCGCGGAGCTGCCGGACAAGACCGAGGTCGAGCGAGGCGAGATCATCGAGAAGCCTTTTTCTCATGTGCTCCGGGCGCGCGGGCCAGTGCGCAAACAAGTGTTCCTGTCCCATCGCGCTGAGCTTTTCCCTGACATCCCCGCGCGCACCTGAGGGTTTTTCCGTCCGCGCACGTGCGGGTTTTTCTTCCAAGTCTTCCCCCTCACCCACGGAGTTTCCGCCATGCGCCCGCCGCACGGTCATGAGGGCGTCGATCAGGTCCGCGCGCATCTCGGAGAAGCGCGCGGCCAGGTCCGGGTCAGCCGTGGCACCCAACTCCTCCCACAACCTCCCCTTGGCGCCCTCGATCGTGAACTTCTTGTCGTACAGGAGGTGACGGAATCTCATCAGGAGCCGGATCTCGTTTCCCGAATACTCGCGCCGGCCCGAGAGGCCCTTTCTCGGGGAGAGGAGGGGCAGCTCGCTCTCCCAGTAGCGGATCACGTGCGGCTTCACTCCGAGGAACCGGGCCACCTCCCCGATGCTCCACGATTTCATCGCACGCGCTTCCTGCTCTGTCGGAACTCTATCCCGACGGGCACCCGCGGCACGCCCAGGTCCCTGCGAATGCAGTTTTCGAGGTACTGGGTGTAGGAAACCGGAAAGCCCGACAGGCGGTTGACGAACACGACGAACCGAACAGGGTTCGCGCTGATCTGCGTCATGAATCGTATCTTATAGTTTTTCCCCCGCACGGGAAGACGGTAGTGCGCGCTCCATGCCTCCAGCGCCTGGTTCAGTCTGCCGGTCCCGACCCGGCGGTGAAGCTGGCTCCACACCTCCAGGGCGGTGTCCAGGAGGGAACGTACGCCGAAGCCGGTGAGGGCGGACACCGGGACGATCGGCGCGAATCCGAGCACGGGAAACTGGAACCGCACTTTCTCGCTCACCTCTTCCAGGAGCCGGGGCGTGTTCTTCAGGAGGTCCCACTTGCTCAGCACGATGACCACGCCCCTGCCTTCTTTCACCGCCTGGCCCGCAATCTTCTTGTCCTGGTCCACCAGGCCCTCCGTGGCGTCGATCATCAGGAATACCAGGTCCGCCCTCCCGATACTTTCGATGGCCCTGTTCACCGAGTAGTACTCCACGGGATCCTGCACCCTGCTCTTGCGGCGGATGCCCGCCGTGTCCAGGACCTGGAAAGTCTTCCCGCGATGAAGAAAGCTTCCCTCCACCACGTCGCGGGTCGTGCCCGGCACGGAGGAAACAATCGAGCCGTCCTCACCGGTCAGCCGATTGGCCAGGCTGGACTTCCCCGTATTGGGCTTTCCCAGGATTGCAATACGCACGATCTCGTCTTCTGCCGCCCGGACCGGCCGCGCCCGGGTCCGGGGCGCCGCGGCCTGCTCCTCCGCAGAGAGCGGCGCCTCGAGCTGCGCTTCCAGCAACCCGGCTACCGTCTCCTTCAGCCGGTCCAGACCCCTGCCGTGAGCTGCGGAGACGCCGATGACATTGGGAAATCCATGCGCGTGAGCGTTCCAGACGAGCAGGTCGCGATCCGGAGTATCGACCTTGTTCACCACGAGCAGGAGCTTTTCGGCGCAGGGACGCAGACGGCGGATGAACTCCTCGTCCTCCGGAGTGGTTTCCACGGCGTCCAGCACCAGGAGAACGAGATCAGCCTCCCGCGCGGTCTTCAGGCTCCTCGCCGCCACCACGCCGTCCAGCCCTTCCGCGCCGCTCGTATAGCCGCCCGTATCCACGAGCGTCATGCGCGCGCCGCCGAGCGTGCACTCCACCTCGATGGGATCACGCGTGACGCCGGGATCGGAATAGGTGATGGCGCGCCTTCGCCCCAGGAGCACGTTGAAGAGCGTGGATTTGCCGACGTTCGGTCTGCCGAGAATCGCCACGCGGGGATAGCGCGCGGGCTCGCGCCGGGTGAAATGCGCAGGCTCGCGCCGGGGGAGCTTACCAGGTGGAGAAGTCAAGCCGATCCTCCATCCACCGCCGAACAGCGCTCTCTATCTCCGCCCCCGAACCCATGGGTACGAGGCTGCGCACGAACGCCTCTGCCTCCATGATCCCCACCGAGCGCACGATCCTCTTGATCAGGGGTATGCCGATGGGACCCATGGAGAAGCTGTCCAGGCCGAGACCGAGCAGCACCACGGTGGCAAGGGGATCTCCGGCAAGCTCGCCGCACATGCCCACGGGAATCCCCCGCGCGTGGGCGTTCTCGATCGTCGTGCGGATCAGGCGGAGGACGCCGGGATGGAAGGGCTCATAGAGATAGGCAACCTTTTCGTTTCCCCGGTCCACGGCGAGGGTGTACTGGATCAGGTCGTTCGTGCCTATCGAGAAGAACTCCGATCGCGTCGCCAGGATGTCGGAAGTGATCGCCGCGGAGGGAACCTCGATCATGATACCGACCGGCACGTCCTCCCGGAACGGCAGCCCCTCCCGGGCGAGCTCGGCCTTCACCTCAGCCAGGATTTCACTGATCCGGTCGAGCTCGCCCGGCCCGGAGATCAGAGGGAACATGATGCGAAGAGAGCCGTGCACCGAGGCGCGCAGGAGGGCGCGCAGCTGGGTGCGGAAGATTTCCGGCCGCGCGAGGCAGAAGCGGATGGCCCGCCACCCGAGGAGCGGGTTGCTGTCTCCCGCCTGCTTGAAGCCGGGCATCACCTTGTCCCCGCCGAGATCGAGCGTGCGGATGGTGACGCTCCTGCCGCCGAGGGCAACGAGCACGGTCGTGTAGGCGGCGAGCTGTTCCTCTTCCGATGGGAACCGATTGGGCTGGATGAAAAGGAACTCCGAGCGGAACAGCCCGATGCCGTCCGCCCCGTGGGTCAGCACGGCCTCCGCTTCCTCGGGGATCTCGATGTTCGCTTCGATGGAAAGGCGCTTGCCGTCGACGGTCTCCGCGGGCAGATCCCTCTGTTCCTTGAGGAGGATGTATTTCTGCTCCCACACGCGCCTGCGCTCATCGTAGCGGTCCCGCGTGGCCTCGTCCGGGTTGACGATGACGGTGCCCCGGTTGCCGTCCACGATGATCTCGTCCCCGTGTGCACATTGCGGCTGATATCGGAGAGACCGAGCACCGCGGGAATTTCGCTGGCCCGCGCAAGGATGGCGGTGTGGGAGGTCTTGCCGCCGGCGTCCGCCGCGATTCCCAGCACGAGCTTCCTGTCCAGGCTGAGGGTGTCGGACGGCATGAGGTTGCGCGTCACGAGGATGGCCGGCTCACGCATGTCGGAGAGCCGCGCCCGCTCGTGGTACAGCAGACGGGCCAGGATCCTGTTGCCTGCATCATTCAGATCGATGGAGCGCTCGCGCAGGTACTGGCTGTCGGCTGCCGCGAGCTTGCCCGCCATTTCCTCCACGATCTGCAGGACGGCCCATTCCACGTTCCTCCCGTTTTCTTCCAGGGAGCAGCGGACCCTCTTCTTCAGCTCGGGGTCGTCGAACATCAGGAGCTGCGCTTCGAAGAGCGCCGCGTCGCGGCCGGATACAAGGCCTTTCACCTCGGCGGACGCCTTCTCCAGCGCGGCGAGAAACCTCCCGTACTCGAAGTCGACCTGCGAGGGGGCGATATCGTAGCGGGGAACGGAAACCTTGTCTTCCAGGAACAGGAAGGCTTTCCCCCGCGCGATGCCGGGAGAAGCGCTGATTCCCGTGAACTCCATCATGCGGCCATGAGTATAGCGGTATTCAATGGGGCTGTCAAATTGACCGATCATATGAACGAGAGATGGCAAGAAAAAAGGGCTCCCGCGCAAAAGCCGCGCGTCATCGCGGCATCGGATTCCTCTTCTGGCTGTGCCTCGCCGCCATCCTGGTCGTGGTCGGGTACGTGGCGCAGCCGTCCCTGCGCGCCGCATTCGCACGGCTGACCGGAAACGGCGCCCCCTCCACCCCGTCGCCCGCCCCCTCGGCTCCCCAGGTGACGATACGCCCGCTGGAAAGGGACCGTCCGCAGGGAACCGACATTCCATCTCCCGCGGCAGAGCCGGCAACGGCGCGCGATGCAGTGAGTGCCGCGGAAAAGCCGTCGACACCTCCCGCGCAGAAACCTTCCACGCGCAAGGCCCGCCTGTTTTTCGTCTCGGTGGACCCGAACGGCAGACTCTCGTCGAAAAGCGTGATCCGTTCCGTGCAGGCGAGCGATTCGCCGCTGCGGGACACGCTGGAAACGCTCCTCAAGGGCCCCACCTCGCCGGAGCTCAACAGCGGACTGCTGACGATGATTCCCCTTGAAGCCAGGCTTCTGGGCGTGACTGTCCGCGAGGACACGGCCTACATCGACTTCAGCGAGAGCTTTCGGTTCAACACGCAGGGTACCGAGGCGCTGGACGCCCAGGTCAAACAGGTGGTGTACGCCGCCACGGAGTTCCCGAACGTGAAGAAGGTTCAAATCCTCATTGAAGGGAAAAAAGTGCGCTCGCTGGGAGCCGAGGGAACACGGATCGACTCGACACTCACGCGCGCGTCATTCCAGTAGAAGCTTTCGCACGATCGAGTCCCTCCCGGCCGCATCCTGGCCTCCGCCGAGACGAAGAAGAAAGAGAAACTCCCTGTTGCCTTTTCTGCCGCGAAGGGGGGACTCCATCGCGTCCTCCACTCCCACACCTTCGTCCGACAGCCCTGCAATGAGATCCGTGAGAATATCGCGAAGCGCGCCCTTTCCCTGCACGACCCCCCTGAAGTCCCGGGGCGGGCGCCTGTATTCGAACTGCGGCTTGACCAGGAAAATTCCGCGTCTCGCCGCGGTGAGCCCCAATATATGCGCTGCTGCCTGGCGGATCGAGCGGAAAGACAGATCTGCCGCCGCGCTGTCGGGAACAGGATCAAGGTCAAGAGCCCGCACCGTCATGACGTTCGTGGATTCCATCACGCGCACTCTCAGGTCGGCGCGCAGCCGCCAGTCGAGCTGGTTTTCTCCGACATCGATTGCGTACACCAGGGATGCGCCGCGGCGCAGCAGGCAATCGGTGAATCCGCCTGTGGAGCTGCCCGGCATCGATCCAGGTCGTTCCCGCGCAGGCGATTGCCCACAGGTCGAGGCCCGCCGCGAGCTTCTCCCCGCCGCGGGACACGTAGGGCGGCTTCTCGCGGACGCTGATCGCCGCGTCGGCGTGGACAAGAGTTCCCGGTTTCACGACCTTCTCTCCCCCCACCAGGACTTCCCCGCGGAGGATCTCCGCGAAAAGCTCCTTCTCGTCACGCGACGGGTAGATGGTCTTGAGCAGGTCGATGAGGCGGACCCTTCGGCGCGGTCCTCCGTGCATTTCTTCTCGGCGCGGTCCTCCGTGCATTTCTTCTCGGCGCGGTACCCCGCGCATTTCTTCTCGGCGCGGTACGGCGTGCTCGTTGCGCGGTCTCACGTCACACCGAGGACATTTGACGCACCCTCTCGATGCGCACCGCCTTGCCGCTCGCGGCATCGATCTCGATCAGCACGCCCTGGATCTCCCCGATGGAGTTCTGCACTTCCATCTTGAGAGGCATCTGGGTGAGGCTGCGCGCGATGGCGGTTTCCTTTTTCATGCCGATAACACTGTCGACGGGACCCGTCATGCCGATGTCGGTGATGTACGCCGTCCCGCCGGAGAGGATCCGCTCATCCGCGGTCTGCACGTGCGTGTGGGTTCCGATGACCGCGGAGACTTCGCCGTTGAGGAACAGACCGAGGGCCTCTTTCTCCTCCACTGCTTCCGCGTGGAAATCGACGATCACCGCGTTCACTTTGCTGCGGAACTGCTTCAGCAGAGCCTTGCCCACGTGCAGGGGATCCCGCAGAGGAGACAGGTTGACCCGTCCTTCGAGATTGATCACGAGGACGGCAGCGTCCCGCACGTTCACGATGCAGTGACCCTTGCCGGGAATTGCCCCGGCGCCCTGGATGATCGGATAGTTCTCGGGCCGCAGCAGCGTGTCGTTCGTGGACAGGAGCGGGAGGATCTCCCGCTTCTGCCAGATGTGGTTTCCCGATGTGATGACGTGCACGCCTGACTTGAACATGCGCTCGGCGATTTCCGGCGTCAGGCCGAAGCCGTCAGCGGCATTTTCCCCGTTGGCAATGACGAGGTCCGCCCCTACGCGGCGTATCATGTCCGGCAGCCCGATGAAAAGGGCCCTGCATCCCGGCTGTCCCACGACATCACCCAGGATGAGGGCCTTGATGGCGCGCGTCACTTTGCGCGCGCCCTAGCCCGCACCGCCCGAAGGGCGTAGCCAGGGATGGCGAGGTCGGCCGAGGCCATGGATGGCCGAAAGGCCGACGCGGTATCCGTAGGGCGGCAGGCGCGCAGGGCGCGCAACTCCGCAAGGAGCGGAAGGGAGCCCACGCGCCGGGCCTAAATGTCTCTTGCGTGCCATCGCCCTACACGATCCTAGCGAGCGTACTCGACGACGCGCATTTCCCGGATTATCGTGACCTTGATCCTGCCCGGGTACTTCAGCTCGCTCTCGATGCGCTTGGCGATATTCTTCGCGAGCTCCTTGGCCGCGTCGTCGCTTATCTTCTCGTTGTTCACGAGGATGCGCAGCTCGCGACCGGCCTGTATGGCGTACGCCTTGTCCACTCCCTCGAAGTCTTCCGCAATGGACTCGAGATTCTCGAGCCGCTTGAGATAGTTGTCCAGGGTCTCCTTGCGCGCGCCGGGCCGTGAGGCGGAGACGGCGTCCGCGATCTGCACGATCACCGCTTCGACGCTCTCCGGCTCCACGTCCCCGTGGTGCGCCCCGATGGCGTTGAGGACCCGTGGATCTTCCCCGAGCCGCCGCGCGAGATCCATGCCGACCTCGATGTGGTTTCCGTCGCCGTTGGCTTCGACACCCTTGCCGATATCGTGCAGGAGGGCTGCGCGCTTGGCCAGCTCGACGTTGGCGCCCACCTCGGAGGCAATCATCCCGGCGATGAGAGCGACCTCCTTGGAATGGGCCAGCACGTTCTGTCCGTAGCTCGTGCGGAAATGAAGGCGTCCCAGCGTGCGGATCGCTTCCGCGCTCATCGTGTGAATTCCCACTTCGAAGAGGACGCGCTCACCTTCTTCGTAGATGGTCTGGGTGATCTCCTTGGTGACTTTCTGGACGATCTCCTCGATCCGCGCGGGGTGGATCCTCCCGTCCGATATCAGCCGGCTGAGCGCCGTCTTGGCGATCTCCCGCCGTATGGGGTCGAAGCACGAGATGACGACCGCCTCCGGAGTATCGTCGATGATGATGTCGACTCCCGTCAGCGTTTCGAGGGTCCTGATGTTGCGCCCCTCGCGGCCGATGATGCGGCCTTTCATCTCGTCATTGGGAAGGCTCACCGTCGTCACCGTCACCTCGGAGGCAACGTCCGTTGCCAGTCTCTGGATCGTGGTGATGAGGATGTCGCGGGCTTTCTTGTCCGCCGCGAGCCTCGCTTCCTGCTCGATGAGATTGATCGTGACCTGCGCGTCGTGCCGCGCCTCGTTCTCCAGACTTTGCACGAGAAGCTTCTTTGCTTCCGCCCTGCTGAGACCGGAGACCCTCTCTAGTTCCGCGGCGACCCGCTCACCTTCAAGCTGTAGTGCCGCCTCCTTGTCAGCGGCTGACCTCTCCCGGTTGCTGACCGTTCTCTCTTGCTTCTCAAGAGATTCTACGCGCTTTTCTAGGTTTTCTTCCTTCTGAAGGAGACGCCTTTCAACGCGCTGGAGCTCGATCCGGCGCTCCCGCGTCTCCTTTTCCAGCTGGTTGCGCTCCCGCAACAACTGGTCCTTGCTTTCAAGTATCGCCTCTTTCTTCTTAGCTTCCGCCTCTCTCAGCGCCTCGCCGACGATACGCGAGGCCTTTTGCTCGGACGATGAAAGCTGAAATCGTGCGTAAAACCATCGAATTAGCCAACCTAGAAATACACCGGCGAGAGGAAGAATGAAGTACAGAATTACCATTTCCTTCCTCCACCTGAACTGAATATGCAAATAGAGATTAAATGAGAATCCTCCCTTTGTCAAGGACGCCCTGTCGTCCGTCCCCGGACTGGGCGTCCCTCGACATCCGTAGGGCGGCAGGCGCGCATGCACGCCGGGAGCCCCTGTCTATGGGGTAACGGTTTGCCGTTTTTTTTATTGCCCCTTTTATAGCACTATGAGCGTAACAATTCAACGAACGACAAGCTTTGCCAGTATCTGGCTTATCACGATCTCGGTTTCGCCCGCAAACCCCAGCAAAAGGTATGCTTCCTGACCTCTGAAGTTTGCCGGGAAGAGCAGCACCCGCTTCATATATCTCAGGTCATCAGGGTCGATTTTTACCCTGAGGAATGCGACATCAGCCGAGTTCTTGTTCACAGCGAAATATTTCCTGGGCGCGAAAAGGGACTTGAACGCGGGCTCCCCGGCGCTGAAAGCCAGGGTCCGCACCGTTCTTTCGCTCATCCCGACCGTCAGATCCAGTGCGTAGGTCTGCACTTTCTTGATGAACAGACCTGCGCTGACTGCCGAAACCCGGCGTGATAATTCAACGAGCGTCTTCATCTGCGTGGTGTGGGTAAAGGAGCGGGGATAGGACGAGAGAAACTCGTCGTAGTCCAGCCCGTTCCGCTTCAACCGTATCGGGCTTGCGGTCTCCGCCTGCGCGGGAGGGGCCTCTTCGGCAGCCGCCTGATCCCGCAGAAAATCATCAGAGAGATCGAGGGTATCCTCGGCGCTGATCAGGTCTCCTATGCCGCTCAATCCCGATTCCGCCTCGGCGGGCTGTCCGCCGGAGACTTCACTCAGCTCTCCCTCCATCTCGTGCTTGACGACTTCCTCCACGATCTGGCGCAGCTTCTCGTCATCGCGATTCTCGCTCGGCTTGTTTCCCGCCGTGTACACTTCTTCCTTGATACGGAAGAGACCGTCCTCCATGACGATGGCCGACTTGCCCTCTTCCAGAAAGCGCTGAAGCTCCTCCACCGTCCAGATCTTGATCGCGCCGGAGGCAAGAAGAGCATCAAGGGCCTGCGGGGTGTCGGCTGCCGATGGAACGACCGCGACCTCCTCGACGCTCTCCACCGCTTCTTCTTCAACGCTCTCCAGCTCTTCGAAATCCACGACTTCTTCGAATGCCAGCTCCGCCGGTTCAACGGGCGTGGGTCTTCCCCGTTCGGGCTCCACCAGGTCCTCGGCCTCCACGAGCACTTCCGGCTGAATCAGCGGCTCGGGCGGGGGTGCTTCGATCCGCGCGCGCTCTTCGTATTCCTCCGGCTCCACCGTGCGCGATTCAAGGGCCTCGATGCGGCCCGATGCCATCGATCCATGCCCATGCGAATCATCGTGCCGCTCTTCGTCGACGACGGGAAGCAGCTCGAGTCCCTCCTCGACGGGCTCCGGGGGGAGCGGACGGACTTCCGGCAGAGGCTCCAGCTCTTCCAGCAATTCGCCCGACGTGTCGATGGCCTCCGCTTCGAGCGCGAGTGCGAGATCAGAGAACATATCGACCGCTTCGCCGGGAACTCGTATCTCGACAAAATCGGTAACGGCGCCGCCCTTCTTCCTGGCCTCGGGTTTCTGGGGAGCTGAAACCGCGGCGACCTCCGCCTCGTCCTCCATCGGCTCGAGTTCCGCCGGCTCCTCCTCCAGCCCCTCGGGAACTGCCTGCGGCGGGGACAGCCTGCCGGAAGCATCCGACGCAGCTCCGGTCACGCTCCGCGCTTCGGCCGCGACACCCTCCGGCTCGGGCAGCGCTTCAGCCGGCTCGGCGGGTTCAGCTTCCGCAGTTTCCGCATCTTCGACCGTCTCGACTTCTTCGATGGTCTCATACTCTTCGACCGCGGCTGCTTCTTCGACAGGCGCGGCTTCTTCGGCCTCTTCGACCGCGGCAGCTTCTTCGACCGTTTCAGCTTCCTCGACTGCCTCGGCCTCTTCGACTACCTCGGCTTCTTCGACCGTCTCAGCCTCATCAATTGTTTCGACTTCCTCGACTGCCTCGGCCTCTTCGACCACCTCGGCTTCATCAATTGTTTCGGCTTCCTGGACTTCCTCGATCTCTTCCACCGCTTCAGCTTCTTCGACTTCTTCGGCCGCCGCGGATTGGCTGACCGCCGCGGGCGCCGGTTTGGCCCGTCTGGCCCCGGGCTCCGCGCTTTCGCTGACTTCCTCCGCCCTGATCTCCTCGACCTGCAGGGCGCGAGCGGGGGACACTTTCTGTTCGGGCAGAATGAAGTTCGCATTCTTGAGGGCTGCCTGGATCAACGACTCGAGGCGCGAAATGTCGATTGCTCCCGCCGCAGCAGCGGCAGGAGCTTCGGCGCGCCGGGACACCAGGTCGAGGATTTCGGACCAGCTCTTGGAAAGGTACTCGTCGATTATCGGCTTCTGTTTCTTCGACACGCGGCCGATTCCGCGCTGGATCTGCCAGGTGATCTCGTCCTTGCGCGACTCCATCTCACCTCGCCATTTGTTCCAGTCCGCGCCCCCGGGGCTTTCCACGAGCTCGGTGATCAACTGGATCTGGAAGCGCTTCACGCGCTGGCGCAGCACGTCGAGTGGATCGGTCCTGAGATTGAATATCAGATACAGGAAAAGGAAAACAGTGAGAAAAAACGTCGCGAGCAGCAGACCCTTCATGAGGTCCGCCATCTCGAAAAGCGAGCTCGGTTCCACGAGGCCGGCCATCCCGCCCGCGGCCAGGCGCTGGGAGAAGACGCGATAGGCGGCCTGCGGCCCGCCCTGGCTCGAAAGGGTAAGCGGCGCGGTAAATGAGGATGATCCGGGATTGCTGTTCCAGATCGCAACGAGGTCATCCTCCACCGCCTTCGAGCCGGCGGGGTCGAAATTGATGAGGACGCCGGCACTTCCGACGAGCGCGACCTTCTCCACAGGAACGCCGGGGGTAACCGTCAATTCGCTGAGAAGCTTCTGCTGGGAAACGTAGAAAAGAAGCGTGCCGAACTGAGGGGGAGAATTCGCCTTTGCCGGCGCCTGCGCCGGCAGCGCGTAGACGAACCAGCCGTGCGGTCCGTCGATCAGGACCTTCGGCTTCTGATCCGGCGCGGCCGGAAACGCCGTCACGGGAATCGAGGTGTTGTCCTCGTTGTAATTCCGGTAGGAGACGCCTCCGGTGAGCTGCTGCTTGACGTCCATGTCGAGGAAGCTGCTGTAGAGTATCCGCTTGGCGTCCGCGCCGAGCAGCCTGACGCCGAAGAACCCGATCTGGCTCTTGGCGTCCGCCCACGCCTTGAGCGTGGGATCCGACAGGCGCAGGTCGAACGAGGCGGCGATGAAGTCCTTCTTTGCCGCGTTGGAGAATATCTCGAGATTTGCCTGGTGAAACCGGTCTATGCGGGAAACGAGCCGATCGAGATTGTCCTGATAGACCTGCTCGATCCTCGGCAGGAAGAAGCTCGTCTGAAGGACGTCGAAAAGCCCTGAGAAGCCGAGCACGGCGAAGCCGGCGAAGAGGAGAAGCGACGCGAGGAGACTGATTGCAATCTTGAGGCTCTGTCGCATGAGAAAACGATGTACCTTCTCACCCAAATATCGGCGTGAAAGGCCCTGCGGCCGAGGCTATTTTCCACTGCCGGACAGGCCGCAGCTCACGCCCGGCACGGGTGCACGCCCCTGCGCTCAGCTCACCCCCGGCGCGGGTTCACGCCGGGGGTCGCGTCAGCCTTCCTTCGCGGCTTCCTGGGCTTCCTTCTTCTTCCGCTTGCGCTCCCTTTCCTTCCTGTCGAGAAGCTCGAGGATGACGATTTCGGAGGCGTCCCCGAATCGTCTCCCCATCTTCAGTATGCGGGTATATCCGCCCGGTCTCTGCGCATACCGGGGGGCGATTTCCGTGAAGAGCTTGTTGAGAATCCGGCCATCGTCGATCGATTTCGCGGCAATCCGTCTGTTGTGCACGGAATCGACCTTCGCGCGCGTGATGAGCTTTTCCGCCAGCCGGCGGGCGACCTTCGCCTTGGCAACGGTGGTGCGGATCCGCTCGTATCTGAACAGGGCTTTCGCCTGGGCTTTCAGAAGGGCCTTGCGGTGGGCCGAAGTCCGGCCCAGCTTGTTGATGCTACTCCGATGATCCATTGCCTTCCTTCCCTTCGCCCTTCTCCGCGTGCCCGACCGCCACGCCGGCAATCGATCCGGCGGCGGCGATCTCTCCGGCAAGCTGCTTCTTGAGCTGCTTCTTCAAGGCGGAGTAGTCCTTCATACCGAGGTCCAGCCCGCGCGCCTGAAGCTTGTCCCTGATCTCCTGAAGGCTCTTCTTGCCGAAATTCCGTGTCTTGGTGATCTCTTCCTCGGTCTTCTTCGTGAGGTCGCCGATCGTGCGGATATTGGCGTTCCGCAGACAGTTGCTGGATCGCACCGAGAGCTCCAACTCCTCCACCGGGGTGTCGAGCAGGGCGCGAATGCGCTCCTCGTCCTCGTCCACCTCGTCGTCTCCTCCCGCCTCCGCCTCGTCGAAGTTGATGAAGATCGTGAAATGGTCCTTGGCGATCTTCGCCGCCTCCGCAAGCGCGTCATCCGGAGTGATCGTACCGTCGGTCCAGATCTCCAGAAGGAGCTTGTCATAATCGGTACGCTGCCCCACCCGGGTATTCTCGACGCTGTACTTCACCTTCTGGATGGGAGAGAAGATCGCGTCGATGGGAATGGTCCCGATGACTTCGATATACTTCTCGTTGCGTTCCGCCGGCACGTATCCGCGGCCCAGGTTGATCTGGACCTCGAACTCGATGTTGGCCTTTTCCATCAGGGTGGCGATGGGGAAGTCGCCGTTGATGACTTCCACGTCGTTGTCCACCGCCAGGTCGCGCGCGGTGAGGACCCTGCCCCCCTTGGCCTCGAGCACGATCGTTTTCTCCTCAAGGTCGCCCGAAAGACGGAGCTGCACCTGCTTGAGGTTGTTGATGAAGTCGGGAGTGTCCTCCACGACCTCGGGGATCGGCTCATACTCGCTGGCGATGATATGCGGCGACCCGTCGTCCTTGTAGGTCGTGATCTTGACGGCGGTCACGGCATACCCCTGTATCGAGGAGAGGAGGATCCGGCGCAGCGTATTGCCGATCGTGATGCCATATCCTCTTTCGAACGGATAGGCCACGAACCGACCGTAGTTGGCCTCCACCTCGCTGTGCTCGAAGGTGATGCCCTTGGGCTTCTTGAAGCCCTTCAGCAGGTTCTTGCGGACCATAAGGGACACCTCACTTTGAATACAGCTCGACGATCAGCTGCTCTTTGATGTCCGCGAGATCGGTGATCTCGCTTCTCCGCGGGATGGCGCGCACCTTGCCGACCATCCTGTCCGGGTCGATTTCCAGCCAGGATACGATCCCCGACTTCGAGTAGTCCTTGAGACTCTCCTTGATCGCCGTGAGCTTGGTGCTCTTCTCCCGCACGGAGATTTCGTCATTCTCCTTCACCATCTGCGAGGGAATGGAGGCGCCGCGGCCGTTGATCGCGATGTGTCCATGCAGAACCAGCTGCCGGGCGGACTTGCGCGAGGGGGCCAGGTGCATGCGGTAGACGACATTGTCCAGCCTGCGTTCGAGCATCTGGATGAGATTCTCGCCCGTGATGCCCTTCCGGCGTACCGCCTTGCCGAAAAACAGGCGGAACTGGCCTTCGAACATCCCGTACATTCTCTTCAGCTTCTGCTTCTCGTGCAGCTGCACCCCGTAATCAGAGATTTTCTTGGTGCGGCTGCGCGGGCCCTTGCCCGGGGCGCCCTTCTTCCGGGTGACGGGGCATTTGGGCCCCTTGCACCTGTCTCCCTTGAGATAAAGCTTGTACCCATGGCTTCTGCACAGCCTGCACTGGGGACCGATATTCCTTCCCACTGTCTGCCCTCCCTACACGCGCCGCTTTTTCGGAGGCCGGCACCCGTTGTGCGGGATCGGGGTGATGTCCTTGATGGAGCGCACCCTGATGCCCAGGACTCCGAAAGCACGAATGGCCGCCTCGCTGCCGACGCCGGGCCCCCTCACGAAAACAACCAGCTCGTGCAGCCCCTGCTCCATCGCCTTGCTGGCCGCGGACTCCGCCGTCGTCTGGGCGGCGAACGGCGTCGATTTCTTGGCTCCCTTGAACCCGAGGGCCCCCGCGGAAGCCCAGGATATCGTGTTCCCCATGAGATCGGTGATGGTCACGATGGTATTGTTGAAGGTGGCCTGAATGAATGCCTTGCCTTCCGCTATATTCTTCTTTTTGTCTTTCTTGCCCTTGGTCTTTGCCAAAGCTTGGTCCTCCGTTTCGTCCGGCTCTCCCGAACGCGTATGCCGACGCGCGGTACGGCGTACTCGCCGAGCGGGTACACACGCACTCCGCGCATTTGCCCGACGCGCGGTGCACCCCGCGCGCGTGTGCTCTACTTCTTCCTCTTCCCTGCCACCGTCTTGCGCTTGCCCTTGCGGGTGCGCGCGTTCGTCTTTGTCCGCTGGCCGCGCACAGGCAGCCCCCTGCGGTGACGGATTCCCCGATAGCATCCAATGTCCATGAGCCGCTTGATGTTGAGCGAGACCTCCGTGCGCAGACGCCCTTCCACTCGGAAATCACTCTCGATCACGGTCCGCAGCTTGTTCACTTCGTCAGCCGTAAGATCGTTGATGCGCTTTTCCGGATCGACACCGGTGGTCGCGCAGATCTTCCGTGCCGACGTGCCGCCGATCCCGAAAATGTAGGTCAGGGCGACGTCCACATGTTTGTTGGGAAGATCTACGCCCGCAATACGTGCCATTCCTTCCTCCTCCTAAAATGCGCCTGGCATTTGCCGCGCTCGCGCGGCATGCCAGTCGCTGCCCTACCGCTGGCGCTGCTTGTGCTTGGGGTTCGTGCAGATAATACGCACCACGCCCCTGCGCCTTATCACTTTGCACTTGTCACAAATAGGCTTCACGCTCACGCGCACCTTCATACATCTGCCTCCACTGCCCGGGCTCTCCGCTCTCCTGCCTCGTCTCATAGGTTGCGGGAGCGGATCTTGCCGCGTTTCACGATTCCATCGTGATGATGCATTCTCAAATAACCTTCGATCTGCGACATCGTGTCCAGGTCGACGCCCACCAGGATCAGCAGCGAGGTACCTCCCATGAGGTAGGCTACCGATGAGGGAAAGCTGAACAGGCTCTGCACAAGGGACGGAATGATCGCGATGAACGCGAGGAAAAGTGACCCGGGCAGGATGATGCGGTAGAGGATGCGGGAGAGATACTCCTCCATCTTCTCGCTCCTGATTCCCGGAATGGACCCGCCGTTCTCGCGGATGTTCTTGGAGATCTCCACGGGGTTCAGTGTGACCTGCGTGTAGAAGTACGCGAAGAAAATGATGAGCAGGGCATAGGCAACCTCGTAGGCGAATCCGTTGGGCCGCAGCCACGCGGCCAGCCGGGAAAGCCACTCGATGCGGGAGCCGAGGCTCTGCGCGATCTGCACCGGAAACAGGAGCACCGAGGAGGCGAAGATGACCGGGATGACGCCCGAGGGATTCACCTTGAAGGGCAGGTAGGTGTTCTGCGCGCCGTACATCCTGCGGCCGATGACCCGCTTGGCGTAGTGCACGGGGATCTTGCGCTGACCCTGCTGCTCCATGATGACCAGGCCGATCACGACGACCCAGAGCGCGAGAACGATGAGCACGAACACCGGGTTCAGCGTGCGCTGCTGGATCATCAGGATGAGCGTCCAGAACGCTCCGGGAATCCTCGCCACGATGCCGGCGAAAATGATCATCGAGATGCCGTTGCCGATGCCGCGCCGGGTGATCTGGTCTCCCAGCCACATGAGGAACATCGTGCCGGTGGTGATCGTCAGCATGGCGAGCAGGGCGAAGGGGAGCCGTCCGATCATGATGGCATCAGGAATACTGTTGGCGTAGACGGTGACCGTGTAGGACTGGATGAGGGCCACGAGGACGGTGCCGTAGCGCGTCCAGCGGTTGATCTTCTTCTTCCCGCCTTCTTCCTCCTGGATCTTCTTCAGCCGGGGGAACACGATCGTGACGAGCTGCATGATGATCGACATCGAGATGTAGGGCATGATCGTGAGCATGAAAATGGAGAAGTTCTTGAACGCGCCCCCCGCGAAGAAGTCGAGGAAATCCTCTATACCCAGCGCTCCGGCGGTGCCTTGCGCGGCAAAATGGAGCTTCAGCGCGGCAATGTTGATGCCGGGCACCGGGAGGATGGTCCCCATCCGGTAGATCACGAGGATGCCGATCGTGAAGAGGATCCGATCCCTGAGTTCCTTGACCCTGAAAATGTCGACCAGCGGGTTTGCCATCACTTCGCCTCGGCTGCACCCTTGGCGTCGGCCGGGGCGGTTGCGCTGACTTCCTTCACCACGCCGCCCATTGCGGCGATCTTCTCACGTGCGGAGGCCGACACCTGCACGCCCTGCACCGTGAGCTTCCGGGTGAGCTCGCCCGAGCCGAGAATCTTCACGAGAACGCCTCTCTTCTTTGCCAGCCCCCTGGCGGCAAGGCTCTCCGGCGTGACGGCATCCCCGTCCGCGAAGCGATTGAGGTCGGATACGTTGATGACCTGGAATATCTTCTTGAAAGGGTAGTTGGAAAAGCCGCGGCGCGCGATGCGCCTGAAGAGCGGCATCTGCCCTCCCTCGAAGCCGAGACGGACCCCGCCGCCCGCGCGGGCCTTCTGGCCTTTCGTGCCTTTGCCGGCGGTCTTTCCATGGCCGGAACCGACCCCCCGGCCGAGCCTCTTGTTCTTCTTCTGGCCTTTCGGCGCGCGGATATTGAAGCCTTCCATAACTAGCTGATCTCCTCCACCTCGAGCAGATAGGAAACTGCGCGCACCATCCCGAGGATGGCCGGCGACGCGTCATGCTCGACGACGGCATTGAGTCTTCGAAGGCCCAGCGCCTTCACGGTTGCCCGGTGTGCCGGCACGCAGCTGATCGGGCTGCGCACGAGCTTGATCTTCAGTTTCTTTCCCGCCATGGCGCTCATCCCCACATGTCCTTCAGCGTTCTGCCCCGGTGCGCGGCGATCTCCCGCGGGTCCATGAGCGAGTCCAACCCCTGGAAAACGGCCTTCACCGTGTTGATCGCGTTCGATGAGCCGAGTGACTTGGACAGGACGTCGTGTATTCCCGCCGCCTCCATGACGGCGCGCACGGGGCCGCCGGCAATGACGCCGGTTCCCGGCGCCGCGGGCTTCAGGAGCACCTGGGCGCTCTTGAACTTGCCGAGGACCTGGTGCGGAAGCGTCGTCTTCTTGATGGGAACACGCACCATGCTCCTCTTGGCCTTCTCGATGCTCTTGCGAATGGCATCCGCGACGTCATTCGCCTTTCCGAACCCGTAGCCCACGCGGCCGGCGCGGTCACCCACTACGGTCAGCGCGGAGAAAGAAAAACGTCGACCGCCCTTGACGACCTTCGCGACCCGGTTAAGCTTGACGAGTTTCTCGAGAAACTCGCCCTGGTTCCTGTCCCTGTCCTGATCCATTGCCACTTGCAGCTCTCCTCATCCTCGAACGGGTACGGCCTTCGGGCCGAGCGCGTACTCGCGCACTCCCGTTGTCCGCGTCACTCTTCTATAAGCTGATGCCGGCCTTGCGTGCGCCGTCCGCAATCGCCTTTATCTTGCCGTGATAGCGGTAGCCGTTCCTGTCGAAGACGACCGCCGCGATGTTCTTGGCCTTGAGCCTCTCCCCGATGAGCAGCCCGAGCTTCTCCATTTCCGCGACCTTGTTGGCGATGCTCCGATGCTCCTTCTCCAGATTCGAGGCGGTGGCCAGCGTGGCTCCCGCGGCATCGTCGATGGCCTGCACGTAGGTGTAGCGGTTCGACTTGTACACGGTGAGCCGGGGCCGCTCGGGAGTGCCCTGGATCTTCTTGCGGATGCTCGCCTTTCTCTTCAGACGCTTGCGCGACTTGTCGATGATCTTCTTCACCGCTTCATTCTCCTACTTGATCCCCGATTTGCCGACCTTGCGGCGCACGTACTCGTTCTCGTACTTGATGCCCTTGCCCTTGTACGGCTCCACGGGCCGGAACGAACGGATCTCGGAGGCGATCTGCCCCACCTGCTGTCGATCCGCGCCTTTCACCGTCACCTTGGTGTTCGCCTCGACTTCCATGGTGATTCCCGGGGGGATCGGGTACTCGATGGGCGTCGAATAGCCGAGGTTCAGGACCAGGGCCTTGTTCTTTATTTCAGCCTTGTACCCCACCCCGGTGATGACGAGTATCTTCGAGAAGCCGTCCGAGAGCCCGATGAGGGTGTTCTTTATCAGGTTGCGGTACAGACCATGGAGGCTCTTCGCCTTCCGCGAATCGTCCGCGCGCGCAACGACCACCGAATCTCCTTCGATCTTCACCGACACCTCAGGCGCGTACTCCTGGTCGACCTTGCCCTTGGAGCTCTCCAGGAGCACGTGGCCATCCTGCACGGAGACCTTGACCCCTTTGGGTATCTTGACCGGTAAACGTCCGATTCGCGACACTCGCGTTCTCCTTGCCTACCAAATAGTGCAGAGCAGCTCTCCGCCGGCCTTCTTCTCCAGGGCCTTCTTGCCCGTCGTGACGCCGAGGGAGGTGGTGACGATGAGCGTCCCGAATCCGTTCAGCACCCGGGGAAGGGTCTTGTAGCCTGCGTACATCCTTCGTCCCGGCGTGGAGATCCGCTTCAAGCCGTGAATGACCGGCTCGTTCTGCCCATCGTACTTCAGGAAAATCCTGATGAGGTTGCGGCCGTCCTGCGTCACCTTCTTGAAGGTTTTGACGTAGCCCTCATTCTTCAGGATTTTCGTGATCTCAAGCTTCAATTTCGAGGTGGGAATGTCCACACTCTCGAATCGCGCGCTGCTCGCGTTTCTGACTTTCGTCAGCATATCTGCAACGGGGTCTGACACACTCATGTCGTGGCTCCCTCACCAACTCGATTTCGTGACGCCAGGAAGCTTTCCCTGGCTGGCCAGCATGCGGAAACAGATTCGGCACAGTCTGAACTTCCTCATGTAGCCCCTCTGCCGCCCGCAGACATTGCATCGATGCGTCCGGCGCGACATGTATTTCTGAGTCGCGTTGGTTTTCTCTATCGCCGCTTTTCTTGCCATTATCCTCTCCGCCTGCCTAAATGCGCTGCGTACATCGCGCGCGCGCCGCACAAATGCGCTGAGTACATCGCCGGCCTATTTTCCGGAACGGCATTCCCAGCCGCGCCAGGAGGCTCCGCGCTTCCTGGTCCGTCTTCGCGGTGGTCACGACCGCGATATTCATGCCGCTCACCCTTTCGATCTTGTCATAGTCGATCTCGGGAAAGATGATCTGCTCCGTCACCCCGAGGGAATAGTTCCCGTGCCCGTCGAATGCATTGGGGTTGGCCCCTCGGAAGTCCTTGATCCTCGGCATGGCCACGTTGACCAGCCGGTCCAGGAACTCGTACATCACGTTCCCGCGCAGTGTCACCATGGCGCCGACTTCCTGTCCTTGGCGGACCTTGAAGGTCGCGATGGACTTCTTTGCCTTCGTGCGCACCGCTTTACGCCCCGTGATCTGCATCATCTCCTGCGTGGCGGAATCGAGAAGCTTCTTGTTCACGATGGCCTCACCGAGACCCATGCTGACGATGATCTTCGATACCCGCGGTATCTGCATCGTGCTTTTGTAGGAAAATTCTTCCTTCAGGTCTTTTGTCACCGTGTCCAGGAAGAGGGCCTTCAGGCGCGGCTTGTAGCCGGGAGGATCGGCAACGGGTTTGGCTTTCGGCTTGCTCTCCGCCTCCTGCCGCTGACCCTTCTGGCCCTTGGGCTGCTTGTCGCCCTTGGCAGCTTTCTCGGAACGGGGAGCCCCTTCCGCCGCGTTCCGCGGGGCCCCGTGACTCTTCTCCCCCTTCGGCTGCCCGGCTTTCTGGCCCTGCTCCTTCACGGGAGCCTGGTCTGCGGCGGCCTTGGCCTCCGGGGCGGCGCCCTCGGCGCCCGACTGTTTTTCCTTGCTCACAGATCTCCTCCGCACTTGCGGCATACGCGCTTCTTGGCAGTCCCCTCGACGAGGTACCCGATCCGGGTGGGCCCGCATTTCTTGCACATGATCATCAGCTTGCCGACCGGCAGGGGCGCTTCCACCGAGGTGATGCCGCCCTTCTGGTTCTGCTTCTTCTGCTTCATGGCCTTCTTCACCATGTTGAGGCCTTCCACCACGGCGCGCATCTTCTCCCGGTCAATGTTCACTATACGGCCGGTCTTGCCCTTGTCCCGGCCCGCAATGACACGCACCGTGTCGTTCTTGCGCAGCTTGATCCTACCCTTGGTCTCCATATCACCGTCCTCCTACAGGACTTCCGGGGCGAGGGACACGATCTTCATGAAGTCCTTCTCCCGCAGCTCGCGGGCCACCGGGCCGAAGATACGCTTGCCCTTCGGATTGTTGTTCGCGTCGATGACGACGCAGGCGTTGTCATCGAAGCGGATGAAGGTTCCGTCGGGACGGTGGAACTCCTTGCGGGTCCGCACCACCACCGCCTTCTCGATCCCGCCCTTCTTGATTGCCGCGTTCGGCAGCGCGTCCTTGACGGCGACCACGATGATGTCCCCGATCCGCGCGTACTTGCGCCGCGTGCCGCCCAGGACCTTGATGCACTGCACCTGTTTGGCGCCGCTGTTGTCCGCGACGTTGAGAAGCGTCTTCATCTGTATCATGACCGGCTCCCCTACTTCGCTTTCTCGACTATCTCGACAAGCCGCCAGCGCTTGTCCTTGCTCAGCGGCCGGGATTCCACCACGCGCACCGTGTCCCCGATCCCGCACTCGTTCTTCTCGTCATGCGCCTTGATCTTCTTTGTCCTCGTCAGGTATTTCTTGTACAGCCGATGGAGCTTGCGTTGATGGATCTCGACGACGATCGTCTTCTGCATCTTGTTGCTCACGACGCGGCCCTGGAGGACCTTCTGGACCGGCACGGTATTCCGTGCATTATTTGTCTTCTTTGTCACTTCTTCCACGTGCCGCTCTCCTAGCGCTTTCTGATTCCGAGGTCGAACTCGCGGATGATCGATGACACCCGGGCGAGCTTGCGCCGCGCGGTCCGCTTGGAAAGCGGGTTATCCACGTGGCCGATGATCATGTTTGCGCAGACGTCATTGTACTGCTTCTTGAGCTCCTCCCGCTTGGCGAGCAGCTCCGGATAACTCAGCTCTTTGAACGAGTCCTTCATATGCCTACTCCACGCTCTCCCGAACCAGGAACTTGGTCTTGATGGGCAGCTTGCTGCCGGCACGCTTCATTGCCTCTTCCGCCATCTTGCGGTCGACGCCTCCCAGCTCGAACATCACGGTCCCCGGCTTCACCGGCGCGACCCAGTACTCCGGTGCTCCCTTGCCTTTTCCCATGCGGGTCTCGGCAGGCTTCTTCGTGAACGGCTTGTCGGGGAATATCCGTATCCATACCTTCCCGCCGCGCTTGACGTGACGGGTAATGGCGATACGGCACGCCTCGATCTGGCGGTTGGTGATCCACTCTCTCTCAAGGGCCACCAGGCCGAAGTCGCCGAAGGATATCTCCGTGCAGCGGGTGGCCCTGCCCTTCATGACCCCGCGCATCTGCTTCCTGTATTTCGTTCTCTTGGGGCTCAGCATGATTGACTACTCCTGCCCTCTCTCGCGGCCTCGGAGGTCCCGGCCGTCGCGGCTGTCCCTGCCGTCCCGGTCTTCCCGGGCGTCGCGGCCTTCACGGCCACGGCGCACGAGGAGGCCGGCATCGTCTTTCTTCGCCGGCCCGTACACTTCTCCGTTGAAAATCCAGACCTTGATGCCGACGCACCCGAACGTGGTGATTGCCGTGGCCGTGCCATAGTCGATGTCCGCCCGGAAGGTATGAAGGGGAATTCTCCCCTCCTTGAACTCCTCCCGGCGGGCCATTTCCGCTCCGGAGAGCCGGCCGGAAATCTTCACCTTGATTCCCTGCACGCCCGTCTTCATGGCGTTCAGGATGGCCATCTTGCAGGCCCTTCTATAGGAGGCGCGCGCCTTGATCTGGCGGGAGATGTTCTCCGCCACAAGCTTTGCGTTCGTCTCGGGACGCTTGATCTCCTTGATGCGGAGCTGAATCTTCTTGCCGATGCTTTTCTGCAGCTTGCCGCCCAGCTTCTCGATGTTGGCGCCCTTGGCGCCGATAAGGACCCCGGGCCGCCCGGTGTGGATGATCACGGTCACCCTCTGCGGGTGGCGGATGATCTCCACTTCCGCAATGTCCGCTCCCTTTGTTTCCTCCGCGTCCAGGATGATTTTTCGGAGACGCAGATCCTCATGCAGAGTTGCGGCATAGAGCTTGGGATCCACGAACCAGCGCGACGACCAGGTCTTGTTGATCCCCAGCCGCAGCCCTATCGGGTTAACCTTCTGACCCATTGGCTACCTCTTTTGCACCGATCTCGTCGACGACCACGGATATGTGGCAGGATCTCTTGATGAGCCTGTCCGCGCGGCCGCGGCCGCGGGCCCACATCCTCTTCATCGAGGGCCCCACGTCGACCAGGAGCTCCTTCACGTACAGCATCTGCTCGTCGAGGTTCTTGTTCTTCGCCAGCGCGTTCGCGGCGGCCGACTGGATGAGCTTCGACAGGAGCCGGGCACCCTTGTGGGGCAACACGCCCAGCAACGCCATGGCCTCCACGTACGGCTTGCGGCGGACATTATCGGCAATGCGCCTCACCTTTGTCGCTGACACCCTCTGAAAGGGTACGCTGGCGCGGTACCCCGTGGTGATCTTGCGGGGCGGCCGCGTCTTCCTGACGGGCTTGCTGCCGGGCTCGCGCGCCGCTTTGAGCTTCTTCGGTGCATCGCTCATTTCTTTACTACCTTCTTGTCAGAGCCCGAATGCCCCCGAAAGATCCGCGTAGGGGCGAACTCCCCGAGCTTGTGGCCGACGAGGTTTTCCGTGACGTACACGGGAACCCAGGTCTTGCCGTTGTACACGGAGATCGTGTAGCCCACCATCTCGGGGATGATCGTGGAGGTTCGTGAGTATGTCTTCACCATCCGCTTCTCGCCGCTCTTGTTCATGTCGACGACCTGCTTGTACAGGCTTTTCGCGATGAACGGTCCCTTCTTGATCGATCGTGACACGCTCCGGCCCCCCTATTTCCTTCGATCCTTCACGATGAAGCGGCTCGTGGTGTTGCGCTTCTTGCGGGTCTTGTACCCCTTGGTCGGCTGACCCCAGGGACTGACGGGATGCCGTCCGCCCTTGGTCTTTCCCTCTCCACCGCCGTGCGGGTGGTCGACAGGGTTCATCGCCGTGCCGCGCACCTTCGGCCGCTTGCCCAGCCACCGGCTGCGCCCCGCCTTGCCGAGGGACACGTTCATATGGTCCTTGTTTCCCAGCTCGCCGATTGTGGCATAGCAGCGCTCGTTCACCATCCGCATCTCGCCCGAAGGAAGCCGCACGGTCACGTACAGCCCCTCTTTGGCCACCACGGTGGCGCTGGTCCCGGCGGAGCGGACCATCTGCCCTCCCCTGCCGAGATTGAGCTCTATGTTGTGAATCTGCATCCCCAGGGGAACCTTGCCCAGGGGAAGAGCGTTACCGGGTTCGAACCCGACGTCAGGTCCGCTCACGACGGTCTTCCCCACGGTGAGGCCCTCGGGCGCAAGGATGTAGCGCTTCTCCCCGTCCTTGTACACGATCAGGGCGATGAATGAGCTGCGGTTCGGGTCGTATTCGATGGCGCTCACCCTGCCAGGAATGCCGATCTTGTCACGGCGGAAATCGATCTGTCGGTACGCCTTCTTGTGGCCGCCGCCCTTGCGTCGGACGCTGATCCTGCCGCCCGCTCCACGACCCGCGTGCTTCGACTTGCCCTTGGTCAGTGCCTTTTCCGGAGACTTCTTGGTGATCTCTTCGAAGGTGAGACCCGTCTTGAACCGCAGTCCGGGGGTTAAAGGCCGGTATTTCTTGATTGCCATGAATGCTTCCTGCCCTTTCCTTAGACGCCCTCGAAGATGGCGATCTTTTCCTCAGGGGCGATCGTGATGATCGCCTTCTTCCAGGACGCGGTATAGCCGAGCCTGTAGCGCACCCTCTTGGGCTTTGTCGCCGTCTTCAGCACGTTACACTTGAGGGGATGCACGTTGTAGAGCTTGCGCACAGCGTCCATGATCTGGTACTTGTTCGCCCGGCTGTCCACCTTGAACACGTACTTGTGGCTTTCCCGCATCACGTTCGTCTTCTCGGTCACCACCGGCTCGATGACGATTCTCTCGATCCGGTGCGGTACGCCGTGCGTTTCCGGCTGGCGCGGTACTCCGCGCGTTTCTGGCCGGCGCGGTACTCCGCGCATTTCTTCTGGCGTCATTTGTCCGCCCCCTTTGCCTTGGCGGCTTTCCGCGCCCGGGGAGCCGGTGCGGCGGCGGCTTTCGCCTTGGGCCTGGTCCTGGTCTCGGCGGCGCCGCGCGCGGTCGCGCGCTCAGCGGAACCGTGCGGCACTGCCTCGGCGGAGCCCTCTGCCCCATAGAAATTGTTGAGCTTGGTGGCCGCGGTTTCCAGCAGAAGCAGCTTCTGACAATAGAAGAGCGCGTGCGCCGTCAGCCTGTTGAAGCTGAGAAAGTCCAGCCACGGGACGTTTCGACCGGCTCTCCGGGTCATCGCATCGTCGTCCTTGAGAATGACCACGGTGCGCTCCTGCGCGGCGAGATTCTTCAATAAAAGTACCAGGTCCTTGGTCTTTCCGCTCTCCACGGTGAAATCCGTGACCACGCGCAGCTTGTCCTCTTTCGCCTTCAGGGAGAGAATGGAGAGGAGGGCCAGCCGCTTCACCTTGCGGGGAAGCTTGTAACTGTAGTCGCGCGGCCGGGGCCCGAAAATCTTTCCGCCGCCCACCCAGACGGGTGAGGTTCTCTGGCCCGCGCGCGCGCGGCCCGTGCCCTTCTGTTTCCACGGCTTCTTGTTGCTGCCATGCACCTCGCCGCGATCCTTGATCTTCGCGGTGCCGAGACGGCGGTTGGCCAGCTCGTTCCTGATGGCGTGATAGATGGAGCCCTCGCTCACATCGCGGCCGAACACCACGTCGGAGAGCTCGATCTCGCGCAGCGCCTTGCCGTCCAGTCCGTAGACCTGTGTCTTCATCGTTTTCGCCCTACTTCTTTCCGGCCTTGAGCACGACGACAAAGCCGCCGCGTCTGCCGGGCACGGCGCCGTTGATCAGCAGCAGGCCCTTTTCCTTGTCCACTTTGAAGAGTCGCAGGTTCTGCACGGTGAGGCGCGCGTTGCCCATGCGCCCCGGCATCTTCGAGCCCTTGACGATCTTGCGGAACGCGCCGGTGCCGACCGAGCCCATTTCGCGGTGAAACTTCGAGCCGTGGGCCCCGGGGCCGCCCGCGAACTTGTGCCGCCGGACAACTCCCTGGAAACCCTTGCCCTTGGTGGTGCCGCGGACGTCGACGTACCGCACGCCCTCGAAGATTTCCACGCCGACCTTGTCGCCGACCTTGCACTCCTTCTCGAAGTCCTTGAACTCGAGGAGGAACCGCGTCGGGTCCGTGCCCTCGGGGAACTGCCCCGCGTAGGGTTTGCGGACGCGCGTCTTCTTCAACGGGTCTGCGCCGAGAACCATGGCGCTGTACCCGTTCTTTTCCGCCGTGCGTTCCCGCACGACCACGTTCGGCTCCACCTGTATCACGCTGAGCGGGATTCTCATCCCCTCCTCGTTGAACAGCTGGGTCATGCCGATCTTTTTGCCGATTAGCGCAAGCATTCCTGCAGCCTCACTGCGACGCGGTACGCCGCGTCATTCGTTGCGACGCGGTACGCCGCGTCATTCGTTGCGACGCGATACGCCGCGTCGCTCATTGCTTGATTTCGACGTCCACGCCGGCGGGCAGCTCCAGACGCATGAGGGCGTCCATGACCGCGGGGGTGGGCTCGAGGATGTCGATCAGCCTCTTGTGGGTCCGCATCTCGAATTGCTCGCGCGATTTCTTGTGCACGTGCGGCGAGCGCAGGACCGTGAACTTGTTGATCCTCATGGGAAGCGGGATGGGGCCCGAGACCCGAGATCCCGCCTTCAGCACCGTCTGCACGATGGACTTCGCGCTCTGATCGATGAGCTCGATGTCGAAACCCCGCAGGCGCACTCGAATCCTTTCCCTGGCCATTCTCTTACTCCGTCCGGTCACGGTACCCCGTGACATTCCCGGTCACGGTACCCCGTGACGTTCCTTCGCGCCGTGCCGGCAGCACGCCGGGCGTTACATCCGCGTCTTCGCGCGGCGCCCTACTCAATGATGTCCGTTACCTGTCCTGCCCCGACCGTCTTGCCGCCTTCCCGGATGGCGAACTGAAGCCCCTTGTCCATGGCGATGGGGTAGATCAGCTCGACAGCGAGATCGGTGATATGGTCGCCGGGCATGACCATCTGCTTGCCTTCGGGCAGCGTGACGGACGCCGTGACGTCCGTGGTGCGGAAGTAGAACTGGGGCCGGTATCCCGTAAAGAACGGAGAGTGCCGCCCGCCCTCTTCCTTGGTCAGCGCCACGACGGTGCACTTGAACTTCTTGTGCGGCGTGATCGAGCCCGGCTTGGCAAGGACCTGTCCGCGCTCGACGTCGTCTTTTTCTATGCCGCGCAGAAGGGTGCCGATATTGTCGCCCGCCTGCCCCTCGTCCAGAAGCTTGTTGAACATTTCGACACCGGTCACGACCGTCTTGCGCGTGTCCTTGATGCCGACGATTTCGCATTCGTCTCCGACATGCACGACACCCGTTGCCACGCGTCCGGTGACCACGGTTCCGCGTCCGGAAATGGAGAACACGTCTTCGATGGGCATCAGGTACGGCTTGTCAACCGGTCGCGGCGGAATGGGGAAATACTCGTCCATCGTGGTGAGAAGCTCCTCGATGCACTTGGTGTTCTCCGCCACCTCGGGATGCTCCATTGCCTTGAGCGCCGAGCCCTTGATGATGGGGATCTTGTCGCCGGGGAAGTTGTAGAATTTCAGGACGTCCCGAATCTCCACCTCGACCAGCTCGATGAGCTCCTTGTCGTCCACCATGTCGATCTTGTTCAGGAATACGACGATGGCGGGCACACCGACCTGCCGGGCCAGGAGAATGTGCTCCCGGGTCTGCGGCATCACGGAATCAGGCGCGGACACGACGAGCACGGCACCGTCCATCTGGGCGGCTCCCGTGATCATGTTCTTTATATAGTCCGCATGCCCCGGGCAGTCGATGTGGGCATAGTGGCGCTTTTCCGACTGGTACTCCACATGCCGGGTGTTGATGGTGATCCCCCTCGCCTTCTCTTCGGGGGCATTATCGATGTCCTCATACTTCATCAGCTTGTCGCCGTACTTCTTCGCGCAGTACATGGTGATCGCAGCCGTGAGCGTGGTCTTGCCGTGGTCGATGTGACCGATGGTGCCCACATTGATATGAGGCTTCGACCGGACAAATTTCTCCTTCGCCATAAAACTCCTCCTTGCAGTTTCCTGACGCGCTCAAATTCCCTGCGCGGTACCCCGCGCCTTTTTTTCCTGTGCGCGGTACCTTGCACGGTAACCCGTGCAGTTTCGCGCTTTTTTCCCCACCGCAGTACGGCGTACCCGCTACACGGGTACGGCCTCCGGGCCGAGCGCGTGCTCGCGCACTCCCGTCCTCCGCGCTTCTCTGTTCCGCCCCGCTCGCTCAAATCCCCGGCTATTTTTTCGAGCCGCGGGTCTTGGTCACAAGCTCTTCCTGGATCGATCGAGGGGTGTCCTGGTAATGGGAGAATTGCATGGTGTGTGACGCGCGCCCCTTGGTCATGGAACGCAGCGTCGTCACGTACCCGAACATGGAACGCAAGGGTACGAGGGCTTTCACCACCTTACTCCCAGGCCGATCTTCGATTCCCTCTACGTGGCCCATTCGCGCGCCGAAGTCCGAGATGACATCCCCGAGGTGCTCCTCGGGAGTCGCGCACTCCACGGCCATGATCGGTTCAAGGATAGTCGGTTTGGCTTTTGCACAGCCCGACTTGTATGCCATCGATGCCGCCACTTTGAAGGCCATTTCGCTGGAGTCCACGTCATGGTAGGACCCGTCCAGCAGCGATGCCCGGAAGTCCACCATCGGGTAGCCTCCCAGCACCCCGTTTTCCATGGCTTCCTTGATGCCCTTCTCCACCGCGGGAACATATTCCCGCGGCACGCGGCCGCCGATGACCTTGTTCTCGAAAATGAACCCCGTTCCGGCAGGGAGAGGCTCGAAGCTCATGATCACGTGCCCATAGGCCCCGTGGCCGCCGGTCTGCTTCACGAACTTGCCCTCCGCCTCGGCGCTGGCCCGGATGGTTTCGCGGTAGGCAACCTCGGGTGTTCCGACGTTCGCCCCCACGTTGAACTCGCGGAACATCCGTTCCACGAGGACCTCCAGGTGCAGCTCGCCCATGCCCCAGATGATCGTCTGGCCCGTTTCCTTGTCGAAACGCACCTTGAACGTCGGGTCCTCCTCCGAGAGCTTGTGCAGGGCCGAGGAGAGCTTCTCCTCGTCTTCCCTGGTCTTCGGCTCGATGGAGACGGAAACAACCGGGTCGGGAAAGACCATGGATTCCAGGATGACCTGCCGCTCTTCGTCGCACAGCGTGTCACCCGTGGTGGTCTTTTTCAGACCCACGGCTGCCGCGATGTCACCCGGATAAACGGCCTTGATCTCTTCCCGCTCGTTCGCGTGCATCCTCAGTATCCGTGTCACCCGCTCCCGCCTGTCAGCGGTCGAGTTGTAGATGTACGACCCCGCCGTCAGCGTTCCCGAATACACACGGATGAAAGTCAGCTTCCCCACAAAGGGGTCCGTCATGATCTTGAATGCAAGCGCCGCGAAAGGCTCGTCATCCCTGGGAAAGCGCTGGATATAGTCCCCGCTGCTGGGGACCGTTCCCATGGTCGGCGGAACGTCCGCCGGCGAGGGAAGGTAGTCCACGACTGCGTCAAGAAGAGGCTGGATGCCCTTGTTCTTGAATGCGCTTCCGCACACGACAGGGAATATCCTGCCGCTCACCGTGGCTGTCCGCAGGGCCGTTCTGATGGCATCTTCGCCGATTTCTTTGCCGTCGACGTAGTCCGCCATCATTGCGTCGTCCGTCTCTGCCAGCTTCTCCACCATCGTAGCCCGCGCCGCTTGGGCGGCTTTCATGACCTTGGCGGGGATCTCCACCTCACGGAATTGCGCCCCGAGAACGTCTTCGTCCCAGATCAATCCGCGCATCCGGACCAGGTCCACCAGCCCGGCAAAATCCCCCTCGATTCCGATGGGAACCTGTATGGCGACCGCGTTTGCCCCGAGCTTGGCGTGCATTTCCTCCACGACTTCCTCGAAGCGCGCTCCGGTCCTGTCCATCTTGTTGATGAACGCCACACGGGGGACGTTGTATCGGTTGGCCTGCTTCCAGACCGTCTCGCTCTGAGGCTCGACGCCTTCGACGGCCGAGAAAACCCCGATTGCTCCGTCCAAAACTCTCAAAGAACGTTCCACTTCGACAGTAAAGTCGACGTGTCCCGGCGTGTCGATGATGTTGATCTGCACGCCGCGCCATTCACAGAAGGTCGCGGCCGCCGTGATGGTGATGCCGCGCTCCTTCTCCAGATCCATCCAGTCCATCTTGGCTTCGCCATCATGGACTTCACCGATCTTGTGTGTCCTGCCGGTATAGTACAAAACCCGTTCTGTCGTCGTCGTCTTACCGGCGTCAATATGGGCCATTATCCCGATATTGCGTGTCGACGACAGGGGATACCGCGATTCCATAAGGTGAGCGTGCTTGCCGTTCTACCAGCGGTAGTGGGCAAAAGCCTTGTTCGCCTCCGCCATCTTATGGGTATCTTCCTTCTTCTTGATCGCGGAACCGGTGTTGTTGAAAGCGTCGACGAGCTCGGCCGCGAGCTTCTCCGCCATCGACCTTCCGTGCCGGCTGCGCGAATATCCTATGATCCAGCGCATGGCCAACGCGTCCCTGCGCTCTTCCCGGATCTCCACCGGGACCTGGAGGGTCGCCCCTCCCACCCTGCGCGACTTCACCTCCACCACGGGCTTGACGTTTTCCAGCGCCTTCTGGAAGACTTCCACAGGATCCTTGCCCGAAACCTTCTGGGCAATGATGTCGAGCGCCGAATAGATGCTCCCGTAGGAGATGCTCTTCTTGCCCTGCTCCATCATGCGGGCGACGAATTTCCCGATGACCGGGTTCTTGTACTTGGGATCCAGGAGGATCCTTTTTTTCCGAATCAACTGCCCTCTCGGCATCTCGTTTCCTTCTCCTATGGGCTCGCTTTAGTGCATCCCTGCACTCGCTCGCCCTCGCCTTCCGTGGCTATGCCTTCGGTCTCTTGGTGCCGTACTTGGACCGGGCCTTCTTGCGGTCTTCAACGCCGAGGGTATCCTTGGCACCGCGAATGATGTGGTAGCGGACGCCGGGGAGGTCTTTCACTTTTCCGCCGCGGATGAGCACCACGGAGTGCTCCTGAAGGTTGTGGCCGATGCCGGGGATGTACGCCGTGACGTCTATCCCGTTGGTCAACCGCACGCGGGCAACCTTGCGGAGAGCCGAGTTCGGCTTCTTGGGGGTTACGGTCATGACACGCGTGCACACTCCCCTTTTCTGAGGGCAGTTCTGGAGGGCCGGGGACTTCGTCTTCTTGCGGACCGCCTTGCGTCCCATCCTCACCAGCTGGTTGATCGTCGGCATAAACCCTTCCTGCTACCTTTCTCTTCTTGACGGCGTTCGCGCCGAACGGGTACAGCCTCACGCCGAGCGCGTACTCGCCCACTCCCGCAGCGTATCTCTTCCTGATTCACAGACACGCGGATTTGAACGTTACTATTCTGCAAAAAAAAAGTCAACCCCTCATAACCGGTATCCGGGGCTTTGAGATCGTTCCTGTTGCCGTCCCCGTCCCTTTACGCCGGATGTCTCGTCCGGCGTTCCGAATGCCGCGAGCCCGCGAAACCCTTCAAACCCGCGGATGCCTCGGATCCCCTCCCAGAACGAGCCCACTCTATCACCGGCGAGCGTGCATGTCCAGAGGCAGCACCACCCGCCGAATGACAATCGATACGTCTCAGTCTACCGCGAGGACGCTTTCCGCGGAGGGCATCTGGGCCCGCTCGGCCTCCAGCATGGCCTTCAGCTCGCGCTCCTTGCGCTTTTCCTCGATGATCCGGTTGATGGAGATATCGAGGTCCTCCATGTTCTCGTCGTAGAGCTTGATCTCCCGGTACTTCCGCATGCCCGTCCCCGCGGGGATCAGGTGGCCGATGATGACGTTCTCCTTCAGCCCGCGCAGGTGGTCCACGCTCCCCGAGATGGACGCGTTGGTGAGGACGCGTGTCGTCTCCTGGAAGGAGGCGGCCGACAGCCACGAGTCGATGTTCAGCGACACGCGGGTGATGCCCAGCAGGATGGGCCGCGCGACCGACGGCTGTCCGCCCTCCCGCAGGGTCTTCCTGTTCTCCTCGTGGAACTTGAACCTGTCCACCTGCTGTCCGTAGATGAACGGCGTATCTCCCACGTCCACGATCTCCACCTTCTTCATCATCTGGCGGATGATCACGCCGATGTGCTTGTCGTTGATGCGGACGCCCTGCAGACGGTACACCTCCTGGATCTCGTTCAGGAGGTAGCTGTGCAGCTCGGTTTCCCCCAGGATCTGCAGGATGTCGTGCGGGTCCTTCGGTCCATCGCAGAGCATGTCGCCGGCGTTCACCTCGTCCGCCTCGCGCACGAGGAGGTGTTTGCCCATGGGCACCAGGTGCTTGAACTCCCGGTCGAACGGGTCGGTGACCACGATGACGCGCTTGCCCTTCACAATGCCCTTGAATGACACCCGTCCGCTGACCTTCGCCAGCACCGAGGGGTTCTTCGGCTTCCGCGCTTCGAACAGCTCGCCGACGCGCGGCAGACCGCCCGTTATGTCGCTCGTCTTGACGCTTTCCCGCAGCAGCTTGGCGATGATCCTGCCCGCCTTCACCTCCTCCCCCTCGTCCACGTTGAGATAGGCGCTCCCGGGGAGGAAATAGGCGGCAAGCTCGGTCCCCTTGCTGTCCTCGATGGTGATTCGCGGCTGGAGGGTCTCGAGGGTGTATTCGGTGATCTTCTTCTCGATCTTGCCCGGTGTCCTCGTTGACCTCCTCCTTCAGCGTGGTGCCCAGCACGATATCGTGGAATTTCAGCACGCCGGCGGCCTCCGCGATGATGGGCTCGCTGAACGGGTCGAAGAAGGCGATTGTCTCGTCCGCGGGCACCATGTCGTTCTCTTTCGCCACGACCTCCGCGCCGTTCCTGATGTCGATGTGCTGCGGCTGCGCGATCAGCAGCAGCCGGTCGGGGAGGAGCTTCACGTAGCAGATCTCCGAGCTGGTGAGCGTCTCTCCCTTCCTCTGGATGACCGGCTCGGGCCCGTGCTTGAGCAGCCGCTGCCCGTCCTTGACCAGCAGCTTGTCGCCCTTCTGCAGCTCGTAGCTCTGCAGGATGCGGCGCACCGTGATCGTGCCCTTGCGGGTGAAGAGCATGTTGCCATTATCGATCTTCACCATGCTGCCTTTGATCTTCTCCACGTACACGGGGTACTTGAGGAAGATCCTGTTCTCCTCGCTGATCTTGGTCGCCGCGCCGCCGATGTGGAAGGTCCTCATCGTGAGCTGGGTGCCGGGCTGCCCGATGGACTGCGCGGCGATGATGCCGACCGCCTCGCCGATCTCGATGGGCTTGTAGGTGGCCAGGTTGCGCCCGTAACAGCGCCCGCACACCCCGTACTTCGAGTCACAGGTGAGCACGGAGCGGATGCGCACGCCCTCGATTCCCGCTTCCTCGATTGCCTGGGAAATCTCGTCGGTGATCTCCTCGTTGACGTCGACGATCAGCTCGCCCGTGATCGGGTGCTTCACCTTTTCCAGGGAGAAGCGGCCGGAGATCCGGTCGTGCAGGTGCTCGACGATATCCTCGCCGTCCTTGATCGCCTTTCTCTCGATGCCGTTGATCGTCCCGCAGTCCTCCTCGGAGATGACCACGTCCTGCGCAATGTCCACGAGCCGCCGCGTGAGATAGCCGGCGTCCGCGGTCTTGAGCGCCGTGTCGGCAAGGCCCTTGCGCGCGCCGTTCGTGGAGATGAAAAACTCGATGACCGAGAGGCCTTCCTTGAAATTCGACCTGATGGGCAGCTCGATGATGTCGCCGGAAGGCTTGGCCATGAGTCCGCGCATGCCCGCGAGCTGGCGGATCTGGCTCCTGCTTCCGCG
Organism: uncultured Spirochaetota bacterium; assembly: GCA_963734545.1. Taxonomy (GTDB): domain Bacteria; phylum Spirochaetota; class Spirochaetia; order SZUA-6; family Fen-1364; genus Fen-1364. Next base: position 94,421 of record CAVTHO010000009.1, read on the forward strand.
GGCCCCCGAATGCGCCATCATGTAGACGGGATTGAAGCCGTCGTGGTCTTTCTTCAGCTCGTCCATCAGCTCATTGGTGATCAGCTCGTTCGTGGAGCTCCACACCTCGATGACCCGGTTGTAGCGCTCCTCGTTGGTGATGTGTCCCTGGAGGTACTGGCGCTGGATCTCGTCGACCTGGGAGTTGGCCTCCTTGATCAGGGCCTTCTTCGCGCCGGGGATGACGATGTCATCCATGCCGATGGTGGCGCCGAACAGGGTGGCGTACTTGAACCCGAGGTCCTTCACCGCATCCAGCATTCTCACCGTGACCGCCGGACCCTTGTCCTTGTAGCACTGGGCAATAAGGTTCAGAAGCTCCTTCTCACCCATGGGATAGTTGAGGAATCCGAGGTCCCGGGGAATGTTGTCATTGAGGATGATGCGCCCGGGCGTTGTCTGCACCCAGTTTCCGTCGATCTTGACCTTGACCTGCGCCTGATAGTCCACGCCCTTGGCGTCGACCGCGAGGATGCACTCGTCCGGCGAAGAGAAATGCTTGCCCTCCCCCTTCGCCCCGGCGCGCTCACGGGTGAGGTAGTTGATCCCCAGCACCATGTCCTGGGTGGGCACCGCAATGGGGTGACCGCTGGCAGGGTTGAGGAGGTTCTTGGAGGACAGGAGCAGCGTCCAGCACTCGGTCTGGGCCTCGGGCGTCAGGGGAACGTGCACCGCCATCTGGTCGCCGTCGAAGTCGGCATTGAACGCGTGGCAGACCAGTGGATGCAGCTTGATGGCCTTTCCCTCGACGAGGATCGGCTCGAATGCCTGGATGCCGAGCCTGTGCAGGGTGGGGGCCCGGTTCAGCATGATGGGGTGCTCCTGCACGACCTCTTCGAGCACGGCCCAGACCTCGGGGCTCTCCTGCTCCACGAGGGTCTTGGCCTTCTTGATGTTGTACACGACATCCTTCTGCACGAGCTTGCGCATGATGAAGGGCTTGAAGAGCTCGAGGGCCATCTTGGAGGGCAGGCCGCACTGGTGCAGCTTCAGCTCGGGGCCGACCACGATGACGGACCTTCCCGAGTAGTCCACGCGCTTTCCCAGGAGGTTCTGCCGGAATCGTCCCTGCTTTCCCTTGAGCATGTCCGAAAGGGACTTGAGGGGCCTGTTGGCCGCTCCCTTCACGACGCGCTTCTTCTTCGAGTTGTCGAAAAGGGCGTCCACCGCCTCCTGGAGCATCCGCTTCTCGTTCCTGATGATGATGTCGGGCGCGTTGAGCGCGAGCAGCCTCTTGAGCCTGTTGTTGCGGTTGATGACGCGGCGATACAGGTCATTCAGGTCCGATGTCGCGAACCGCCCGCCATCGAGCTGGACCATGGGCCGCAGCTCGGGGGGAATCACGGGGATGACCTCGAGAATCATCCACTCGGGCTTGTTCGACGAGGCCCGGAATTTCTCGATCAGCTCGATGCGCTTCAGCAGGCGCTTGTCCGCCTTGGCGCCCTTGTCGATCATCTTCCGGCGCAGCTCTTCGGCCAGCGTGTCGCTGTCCACGGACTCGAGCAGGGTGCGGACCGCCTCGGCGCCCATGCCGGCGGTGAAGGACATGCCGTAGCGCTCGCGCGCCTCCAGGTACTCCTCCTCCGTGAGGATCTGCATCCTCTTCAGCTCGGTGTCACCCGGGTCGATGACGATGTACTTCTCATAGAAGAGAATGGATCGGAGCGCCGCGATCTGGAGGTCGAGGAACAGCCCGATGCGGGACGGCACGGAACGGTAGTACCAGATGTGGGCCACGGGCGCGGCCAGCTCGATGTGGCCCATGCGCTCCCGGCGGACCTTGAAATGGGTGACTTCCACGCCGCAGCGGTCGCAGATCACGCCCTTGTACCGGATGGACTTGAACTTCCCGCAGTAGCACTCCCATTCCTTGGTGGTGCCGAAGATGCGCTCGCAGAAGAGTCCGTCTTTTTCCGGCCGGAGGGTCCGATAGTTGATGGTTTCGGGCTTCTTCACCTCGCCGTATGACCATGCCCGGACCTGGTCCGGAGACGCAAGCTTGATGTTTATGTGATCGAAATCCTGGAGATTTCTCATTCGTGCCTCCGTGCTCAGGGCCTAGAACCTGCTCATCTGGCGGTCGATGAGCTCCTCGTCGCGCTCCGTGAGGGCGATCTGCTTGTTCTTCACGTCGAAGATGCTGACGTCCAGCGCCAGGCCGCGCATCTCCTGGACCAGGACATTGAAGGACTCGGGAATATCAGGTGCGGTGGAGATCTCGCCCTTCACGATGCTCTCGTAGATCTTCGCCCGTCCCATCATGTCGTCGCTCTTGATCGTCAGGAGCTCCTGCAGCGTGTTCGACGCGCCGTAGGCCTCCAGCGCCCAGACCTCCATCTCTCCGAGCCTCTGGCCGCCGAACTGGGCCTTTCCGCCGAGGGGCTGCTGGGTGACCAGGGAGTACGGTCCCGTCGAGCGGGCGTGCATCTTGTCGTCCACGAGGTGATGCAGCTTGAGGATATAGATCGTCCCGACCGTGATCTGGTTCTCGAACGGCTCACCGGTGTGGCCGTCGCAGAGGGTGACCTTGGACGAGGTGGGGAGGTTGGCTTCCTTGAGCTTGGCCTCGATCATTTCGTTGGATGCGGACTGGAACACCGGCGTCGAGTACCATTCGTCGAGCGCGGTTGCCGCCCAGCCCAGCTCGGTCTCCATGATCTGTCCGAGATTCATACGCGAGGGTACGCCGAGCGGATTGAGCACGATTTCGATGGGAGTGCCGTCTTCCATGTACGGCATCTCCTCCATCGGCAGGACCCGGGCGACGACCCCCTTGTTGCCGTGGCGCCCCGCCATCTTGTCCCCCTCCTGGAGCTTGCGCTTGGCCGCGATGAGGACCTTGACGACCTCTTCGACTCCGGGGTCAAGCTCGTCCCCGTCGGTCCGCTTCAGCCGCTGCACGTCGATGACGGTGCCTTCCACCCCGTGCGGCACGCGCAGAGAAGTGTCACGCACCTCTTTCGCCTTCTCCCCGAATATGGAGTTCAGCAGCTTGAACTCGGGCGTGGAATCCGTTTCGCTCTTGGGTGTCACCTTGCCGACGAGGATCGAGCCCGCCTTGACGCTGGCGCCGACCCGGATGATCCCCTCTTCGTCGAGCTGCTCGAAAGCGTGCTCGTTCGTATTGGGGATGTCCCGCGTGATCTTCTCCGGCCCGAGCTTGGTCTCCCGCACATCGACTGAGAACTCCTTGATGTGGATCGAGCTGAACGCGTCGTCCTGAACGACCTTCTCCGACACGAGGATCGCGTCTTCGTAGTTATAGCCGTTCCAGGGCATGAAGGCGCACAGGAGATTCCGGCCCAGGGCGAGCTCGCCCTGGTAGGTTGCGGGGCCGTCCGCAATGACGTCACCGGCCGCCACGCGCTGGCCGAGCCGCACGATGGGCTTCTGCGTGTAGCACGTATCCTGGTTGGTGCGCTGGTATTTCAGGAGGACATAGACGTCCTCTTCCCTCTTTGCCTCATCCGGCTTGATCCTGATTTCCAGAGAAGTGACGTAGGTCACCACGCCCGCGCGGCGGTTGATCAGCACGACACCCGAGTCGTAGGCGGTCCTTCCTTCCATGCCGGTACCCACGCGAGGGGGCTCGGGAGAGATCAGGGGCACCGCCTGGCGCTGCATGTTGGAACCCATGAGCGCGCGGTTCGCGTCGTCGTGCTCGAGGAAAGGAATGAGAGAGGCGGAAACGGAGATGATCTGCTTCGGGGAGACGTCCATGTACTGGATGTCCTCCGGCGGCCGGGTGATATAGTCCCCGCCCTTCCGCACCGATATCTGCTTCTCCTGGAACTCGCCCTTGGGAGAGAGGGGCGCATTGGCCTGCGCAATGAAGTATCGCTCCTCGTCCATGGCGGAGAGATACTCGATCTCGTTGGTGACCTTGCCGGTTTTCACCTTGCGGTACGGGGTCTCCAGGAAGCCATACTCGTTCACCCGCGTGTAGTTGGCCAGGGAGACGATAAGCCCGATGTTCGGACCTTCGGGTGTTTCGATCGGGCACATCCTGCCGTAGTGCGTATAGTGCACGTCGCGCACCTCGAAACCCGCCCTGTCGCGCGAAAGACCGCCGGGGCCCAGCGCGTTGAGCCTCCGCTTGTGCGTCAGCTCGGCCAGCGGATTGACCTGGTCCATGAACTGGGAGAGCTGGCTGGAGCCGAAAAACTCCTTGATCGTGGCCACGATGGGCTTGATCGAGATCAGGTCCTGCGGCTTGATCGTGTCCGCTTCCTTCAGTGACATGCGCTCCTTGGCGATGCGCTCCATGCGCGTGAAGGCGACCTTCAACTGGTTGGTCAGGAGCTCCCCGACCGACCGCACGCGCCTGTTGCCCAGGTGATCGATGTCGTCCACGTTCATCTCGCCGATGTACACGCGGATGAGCCACGTCATGGTGTTGATGATGTCTTCTTTTATGAGCGTGTGGGTCTTGACCTGCTCCTTGTAGTCGAACTTCTTGTTCAGCTTGTAGCGGCCCACCCGGCCCAGGTCGTAGCGCCTGCTGGAGAAGAACATCGAGTGCAGGTCCTTTTCCGCGTTTTCGATCGTGATGGGCTCGCCCGGCTTGATGATCGAGTACACGCGCAGGATTGCGTCGTCCTTCGAGATCTCGTCCTGCTCCGCGGTTTCCTTGGTGAATTTCATCTCCTCCCGCTCGAAGCAGTTCAGGATGATGGGTGAGTGCAGCGAGCTGTCGTGGGCGAAGTCGATGAGGTGGATCTCCTTCACCCCCGCGTGTACCAGCTCCTCCACGTCGTGCGGGTGCACCTTGTCGCCCGCCCGGTAGAGCTTCTTCTCGTTCTGACCTTCCTTCACCACGACACCGCGCGCGAAGTTCCGCCCGACCAGCTTCTCCTTGTCGTCCCGCGTGTCGGTGACCTTCACCTTCTCCACGTGATAGAAGAGCTCGATGATCGATTCGCGCGTCTCGTAGCCGAGCGCGCGGAGGAAAATGGTGGCCAGGATCCGCTTCTTGCGGTCGATCTTGGCGTAGATCAGCTCCTTCTTCTGGTCGATCTCGAACTCCAGCCACGAGCCCCGGTAGGGGATGATGCGCGAGGAGTACACCCCTTTCTCGTGGGAAAAAATGACGCCGGGGGACCGGTGGATCTGGCTGACCACGACGCGCTCCGCGCCATTGACCACGAAGGTTCCCTTGTCCGTCATGATGGGGATGTCCCCCATGTAGATTTCCTTCTGACGGATCTCGCCGGTGTTCAGGAATATGAGATTGATCTTCGCCTTCAGCGGAATGGCGTAGGTGAGCCCTTTCTGCTTGCAGTCCTGCTCGCCGAACTTGATGTTCTCCTCGTCCAGCGTGAACCCGCAGTACTCCAGCAGCATGTCACCGTTGGGGCTTTCGATGGGAAATGTCGACTGGAAGACCTCCTCCAACCCCTGCTTCAGCGGCGGCTCGCCCTTCAGCAGGGTCTTCCTCTGGAGGAATCTCTCGTAGGAGGAAAGCTGGATGTCGACGAGATTGGGGATCTCCATGACATCTTCGAATCCCCGTCCAAAAAGAATCCGCTTGATCTTCCTGGTCTTGTCAAGAATCATTCAGCCCCCCTCACAATGAACCGACCACCGGGGACACGTCTCCCCGGCGGTTCGGTCATGAGTCGACAACTTGCGCGGGTGAATCCCGCTGCTTTCACGGCGCGTGATGCGCCACTGTGTGCGCGTGCGCTATTGAATCTCAACAACCCCGCCAGCCGCTTCGAGCTGCTGCTTGATTTTCGCGGCTTCTTCCTTGGAGACGTTCTCCTTGAGGGTCTTGCCGCCCGCCTCCACCATGTCCTTTGCTTCTTTCAGGCCCAGCCCGGTAATGGCCCGGACCTCCTTGATGACGGGGATCTTTTTCGCCTCGTCATAGCTCTTGAGAACAACGGTGAACTCCGTCTGTTCCTCGGCCGCGGGCGCGGCCGCTGCGGCGGGCCCCGCCGCCATGGCCATGGGTGCCGCCGCGGTGACACCGAACTTTTCCTCCATAGCCTTGACGAGCTCGGAGACTTCGAGGACCGTCATCGAGGAAATCGAATCGAGAATCTGCTCCTTGGTCATAGCTGCCATTTATCTTCCTCCTTGTGTGGATTTTTCCGAGCGAACCAGCTGGCTGAGCTGAGAAGACTGGTATCGCTAATGTGCTTCTTTTCCCTTCTTGTCGGCAACCGCCGCCAGCGTGCGCACGAGCTTGGACGCCACGCCGTTCATCGCGTACATCATGTTGCGGATGGGCGCGTTCATCGTGCCCATGAGCATTGCCAGGAGCTCCAGACGGCCGGGCAGCCGGGAGAGCGCCTCGATATCCTTGGAGCTGAACAGCTTGCCGTCGATCACGCCGCCCTTGATCGTGAGCGGGGCGGTCTTCATGAAGTCGATCATGACCTTTGCCGCCGGGCTGGGGTCCTTGCCGAGGAACGCAAGAGCGGTGGGCCCCTCGAGCATCGCCGATGCGTCCGGCAGTCCCGCGTCCTTCATGGCAATCCGCGCGAACGTGTTGCGCACCACGCGGTAGGCGGCGCGCTTGTCGGTGAGCTTTGCACGCAGCTCGGTCATCTGGGGAAACGTGAGCCCGCGAAAGTCCGAGAATATCAGGTCCGGGGCCGCGGTGAACTGCTCTTTCAGCTTCGTGACCGCGTCCACCTTGTACTGCTGTACCTTCTTTGCCGTTTGTGCCATTTCGTGTGCGCTCCTTACGCGACGAACGCCTTGTCCTTGGGGGACAAGCGTATGCCGGGGCCCATGGTGGAGGAGAGCACGATGGACTGCACGTAGTCTCCCTTGAGATCCGATGGCCTCTTGCGGACCACCTCCTGGATGAATGCGGTCGCGTTGGCGGCGATCTGGTCCTTGCCCATGGAGAGCTTGGCCACCGCGAGGTGCACCACCCCGCCCTTGTCCGCCCTGAACTCCACGCGGCCCTTCTTCAGCTCATCAAGAGCTTCCTTGATGTTGAACGTCACCGTCTGCGTCTTCGGGTTGGGCATGAGCCCGCGGCGGCCCAGGATCTGCCCGAGCTTGCCGACGTCCTTCATCATGTCGGGCGTGGCCACGGCGATGTCGAAGTCCAGCCACCCGCCCTTGATCTTCTCTATCAGGTCGGCGTCACCGACGTACGCGGCTCCCGCCTTGCGCGCCTCCTCGGCCTTGTCGCCTTTTGCGAACACAAGAATCCGCTTGTCCTTGCCGAAGAGGTGCGGCAGCGCCATCACGTCCCGGATGGTGTGCTTGCTCTTGATGTTCAGCTTCATCGAGACTTCCACCGTCTCGTCGAACTTCGCATACGCGAGCTCTTTGACCAGGTCCACCGCCTTCTCCAGCGGGTAGGTCTCGGCGTGGTCGTACTTCTCCACAGATGCCCTGTATTTCTTTCCGTGCGCCATGGCCTAGCCCTCCACCGTCACGCCCATGCTCCGGGCGGTTCCCGCAATGATCTTCATTGCGGCCTCCACGTCCTTCGCGGTGAGGTCCGGCATCTTCTGCTCGGCGATTGCCTTCAGCTTGTCCCGGGTGAGGACGCCCACCTTGGTCTTGTTCGGCTCTCCGCTGCCCTTCTCGAGGCCGAGCGCCTTCTTGATGAGAACCGCCGCGGGAGGAGTCTTGGTGACGAAGGTGAAGCTCTTGTCCGTGTAGATCGTGATGACCACCGGAATGAGCACGCCTTCTTCCTGCTTGCGCGTCCTCTCATTGAACTGCTGGCAGAACTGCGCGGCCTGCACGCCGTGCGGCCCCAGCGCCGGTCCGACCGGGGGCGCCGGGGTGGCCTTGCCCGCCGGCACCTGCAGCTTGACCAGTGCCTTGACTGTCTTTTTCGCCATATTGCCTTTACCTCCGTGGTCCTATCGCCCTCCGCACGGGGAGAGCTCCCATTCGGGACACCGCCGCGCGCGACGCGCCGAGGCCGTGCCCCATGAGGGTTCGTATGTCAAATCTTCTCCACCTGGAGAAAATCCACCTCGACCGGTGTCGACCGGCCGAATATTCCCACCATCACACGGAGCTTGCCCTTCTCCGTGTTTACCTCTTCGATGCTTCCCGTGAAGGAATCGAACGGACCGTCGATGATCCGCACCATCTCTCCCATCGAGAAGCTCTGCCGCGGCTTGAGAACACGGTCCGCCTTGATCTCGCCCGCCTTCTGGAGTATCCCGCGCGCCTCGTCCTGGGAGATGGGCTGTGGCTTCTGATTGCGGTTGGACCCCACGAAACCCGTGACACCGGGGATCTTGCGGATCTCCTGGCAGACCTCTTTCCACCCGGGTCCGGAAGGTCCATTTCCACCATGATGTAGCCGGGAAGGAACTTCTTGGTGGACACCTTTTTGTGCCCGTCCTTGATCTCGACGACCTCTTCCGAGGGCACCTTCACGTCGAAGACGTGGTCCTTGAGCGTTCCCTTGTCGACGAGCATGCGCACGTGCTTCTGGACCTTGTTCTCATACCCGGAATAGGTATGCACGACATACCACGCCTTTGACATGCCGCCTCTTGCCTAAAAGATCCAGTCAACGAGCTTGAAGAGGATGAAGTCCACCGCCCCGAGCATGAGCGCAATGAGGATCGTGGAGACCAGGACCACCCTCGTGGACGCGAGGGCCTCCTCCCGGCTGGGCCATGTCACCTTCTTGAGCTCCGCGTAGCTTTCCTGAAAGAACGAAATAATTCTTCTTCATGTCCTCCGTCCCTCGGATGTCCCTTTCCCCATTCAGGCCAGGCAGGACTCGAACCCGCAACATCCGGTTTTGGAGACCGGCGCTCTACCATTAGAGCTACTGGCCTATGCACTCGCACCTGCGTTGTCGCTGTCCCTCGCCGTAGAAAAGCCTTACTTTACCTTCACTTCCTTGTGGAGAGTGTGCTTCCTGTCCCACCGGCAGTACTTGGTGAACTCCAGCTTGCCCTGGGTATTCTTGCGATTCTTCGTCGTGGTGTAGTTCCGCCGATCGCACTCGCTGCACTGCAAGGCGACAAGCTCCTGGTTCTTCGCTTTACCTTTGGCCATCGGGATCTCCCTGGAGTGAGTACCGCCACGGCGCGCACGGTACCCCGCGCGATTTACGTGGCATTCGTATGGAGCGCAAATTTACAATGTGCCCCATTTGTGTCAAGTGGTACGAGAATCAAGCAGTTGTCCGGACCGGCGCGATCCCTTCCATCGCGCAGGCCTGTGTCGAGCCCTCGACCGGATTTGAACCGGTGACCCCGTCCTTACCAAGGACGTGCTCTACCAACTGAGCTACAAGGGCGTAGCCATATCCCCGATGGCCGGCATCCTACCAAACCCCCCGAGCGGGCGTCAAGACACGACCGCCCTTCCCCAAAAACTCCAGGCCCTCACGCCGCAATGGCGAAAACAGGGAATTTAGAAGTGACACTTCTGAATTCCCCAAAATCGCCAGGTTTTCGGTGTCCTTCCCAAACCTGTCTTGACAACCCTCTCGTTCTCACTCCCCTTCGCGTCTGAAGAACAGCAGAAGGGATTGGCCGTATTCTCTCCGATCGGTGAGGACCAGGCCCGGCCTCTCGGTAGGGAGCTTCTCTGCCCGGTGCAGGTGCATGATCGCGAGGCCTCCCGGGGAGAGGTGGGGAGCGGCGCATGCCTGATCCAGAGCAGCGGCCTTGCCCTCGAAATCAAATGGGGGATCGAGGAAAACGATGTCCCAGGACCGCTGATTCGTCTTCAGAAACCTCTCCACCGGAGCAACGACGAGGTCGATTTGACTTTGCACGAATCTGATGTTTTTCAGTATCGTCGGCTTCTTCCTCGGGTCCTTCTCCACGAGGAGCACCGGATCAGCGCCTCGGGAGGCTGCCTCCACCCCGAGAATACCGGTGCCGCTGAACAGGTCCAGAAACGAGATTCCTTCCAGGTCGCCCAGGATGGAGAAAAGGGACTGCCTCATCCGATCCATGGACGGCCTGATCACTCCCGGCGGGCAGAGTATGGTGCGCCCCCGGTAGATGCCGCCGGTTATCCGCACCTCATCCCCCCTCGAGCACGCTTTCGAACCGGGTGATCCACGGAGCAGGCACCGTCCCCGCCAGCACCCTGCCTATGATTGCATGGGCAGGCAGCAGAAAGCCGGAATCCTCCGCCAGGAGACGAATCGCATCGTCCCTCGCCTGCAGCAGCAGGGGCCCGTGCACGAGGAGATCCGCGACCTGGAAGCTCAGAAATCCGGTTTGCCGCACGCCGAGAAGCTCGCCGGGTCCGCGGAGCTGCATGTCCTTCTCCGCTATCCGGAATCCGTCGGTGGTCTCTTTCATGATCTTCAGCCTTTCAATCCCTTCATCGGTGAGCTTCGTGCCGTACACGAGGAACGCATAGGACTGGTCCGGGCCGCGCCCCACCCTGCCGCGAAGCTGGTGCAGGGTGGAGAGCCCGAAGCGCTCCGCGTGCTCGACGACCATGCACGTGGCGTTGGCCACGTCCACGCCCACCTCCACGACGCTCGTGGCGACAAGGACCTTCAGTGTGCCTCCGGCAAACCCCGCCATTGCGCGCTCCATTTCTTCTTCCGGCACGCGCGAATGGATCAGGGCCACGGGGAGGTCCGGAAAGACCTTTTCTTTCAATTCACGGTAGGCGGATTCCGCGTCCTTCACGGCGAGGGCGCCGGACTCCTCGATGAGCGGGTACACGAAATAGGCCTGCCTGCCCTTTTCGAGCTCCTCCCGCACCCGACGGTAGACTTTCTCCTCGTTGCCCTCCCGGGCAAGGTGCGTGACCACGGGCTTCCGCCCGGCCGGGCATGGTCCTGATGGAAGAAACATCCAGGTCTCCGAAAGCGGTAAGAGCCAGTGTCCGCGGGATCGGGGTTGCCGTCATGAGCAGGAGGTCCGGTGCCTCTCCCTTCCTGAGAAGCGCCTGCCTTTGCAGAACGCCGAACTTGTGCTGCTCGTCCACGATCACGAGCCCCAGAGCGCGAAAGGCCACCTCCTCGGAAAACAGCGCGTGCGTGCCAAAGAGCAGGTCCACCTCTCCGGCTTTCAAGGCGGCCAGGAGAAGCGCGCGCGGCTCGCCCGTCACGGACCCGGAGAGGAAAGCGATTCTGACTCCGAGCGGCTCGAGAAGCCTCGCCGCGTTCTCCGCGTGCTGCCGGGCCAGAAGCTCGGTCGGCGCCAGGAATGCCGCCTGCTCGCCGCCTGCCGTGACCAGCAGCGCGGAGAGCAGCGCAACCAGGGTCTTGCCGCATCCCACGTCTCCCTGCAGCAGCCGCGCCATGGGGACGGCCGAAGAGAGATCCGCCTCGATCTCCCCCATGACGGCTGCCTGGTCACTGGTAAGGGCAAAGGGGAGCCGGCTGATGAGCGCGTCGCGCATCCCGGGGCCGAGGGCGCGCTTCCTCGGCCGGCGCGCTGCAAGGGCCCGCTTGCGCCGGAGGACCGCGATCTCGAAATAGAAGAGCTCTTCGTAGGCGAGCGCGCTGCGATATCTCTGCGCCGCCTCCACGCTCGGGGGAAAATGAACGCCGCCAAGGGTTTCCCGGGGACCGGGAAGCGCCCGGTCCCTCAGAAGAGACTCGGGAAGACTCGGCTCGATGGAGGGAAGCACGGACGCCAGCGCGTGCTCGACGATCCTGCGCATGGCGGTCTGTGTGAGACCTTCCGTGAGAGGATAAACGGGAAGGATCCTGCCGAAACCAGCGGGGCGTTCGCTCCATGGCTCCAGCTCGAAGTCGGAGCACTCGAGCTCTCCCCTCCTGAGCCGGAAGCTTCCCCAGATGAAGAACCGCGCGCCCGGCTGGAGCACGCTGCGAAGAAAGGGCCTGCCAAAGCACAGGAGAACCGCTTCGACGGTTCCGTCGGAAACAACCGCCTTCGGCGTCCGCCGGGCCCCCCAGCCGACGTCGGTCGTCGATACAACGGTCGCCACCACGCACACCTTGTCCACTCCGGCGGCGCGCGAGAGGGGAATCGTGGTCGAGCGATCCTCGTATGCGCGGGGCAGAAGGAGCAGAAGATCCCGCACCGTCGAGACGCCGAGCCGCTGCAGGCGCTCGGCAAAACGCGGCCCCACGCCGCGCAGGGAGGAGATGCTCTGGGTCAGCTCGCCAAGGAACACGGGGGTGCTCCGTGTGGCTCCCGTCCCCGTCAGATGGGAAGCATCTGAAAAGCGAAGACTATGTAGTGCACAACGGCCTCACCGAAGAGCCACGCAACAAGAAGGAGGCCTATGGTAAGGAGCAGGTGCTGGGTATAGCCTGAGCCCCGGCCCAGCCTGAAGAGCTTCGTCACCCACGCGACGATCGGCTGTATGATGGTGTCCGCCACTTTCCAGATCGCGGATCCGGCCGGTGAGCGGAGCAGAAACGGTATGATCCGCAGCACGCCGACGATGAGGAACAACAGCAGGATGAACCGCGCGCCCGACCATGCCGCGGAGAACACGGAGGCGAGGAAGAAGCCGAGCGTGATGCGGCCGTAGTACAGAAGCTGGTTCACCAGATCGAGGACAACGACGAGGCCGAGGATCGCTGCCAGGGGCGAGAAATCGAAGAGACTGCCGCGGAGGAATCGGATGCGGCTGAAGAGGTCGAGGTACGGATCGGTGGCGCCTGCAAGCAGGTTCCATGCTTTTCCCAGCGCCCGGGGTGCGAACCAGCCAAGGACGATCCGAAGGGAAAGAATGAAGAGATACGCGATCAGGACAACGTTGATGATGGTGAGAGCAATCAGCACGAAAGGCCTCCTCAAGTGTGGCGGCACGAGCGCACGGGCGCCCGGCGCGCTATGCGAAAAACGTAGACGGGACGAGCTTCTCCACGAGGGAGATCATCGTCTTGTTGATTCGTTCCAGCTCGTCCGCAGTGAGCCCGGAGCCGAAGGCCACCTTCTCCCGCCAGTTCGGCGTGAGTATGTCGGACGCAGAATGGGCGTCGGAATCGACGACCATGGAGGCTCCCGCCTCGCGCGCGAGGGCCACGACCCTGCCGTTTCCCAGGCCGTGCGAGAAGCGCGCGGACACCTCCAGGTGCACGCCGTTGGCGGCCGCCAGGCGTACTTCTTCCTCTGATATAAGCCCGGGGTGGGCGAGAATGTCTACCCCCGCCTCGATGCCGGCCCTGTTGGTCCCGAGCGCCACGGGTTCGCAGACGGTTTCCCCGTGCAGGACCACCAGGCGCGCCCCGAGCTGCCGCGCGCGGCGCACCAGGCCCGCGATCTGGCCGGGCGGGACATGCGTCAGCTCCACGCCGGGAATGATGCGGATCTTCACGAAGGGCTGCGTCTCCCGGGCAAACTGGACCACTGCCGAGAGCAGGCTGTCCAGATTGGACGCGTCGGCGTGGTCCGTGATGCCGATTGCCCGGTAACCGGCGTGCTCGGCGCGCCGGATCAGCTCGCCCGGGGACAGAGCTCCGTCGCTCAGAAACGTGTGCGTGTGCAGATCGATCATTGCCCCCCTCCCCCGGGCATGGCCAGGACCCTGAAGTAGCGCGACTCGGGATAGATCCCGTCCGAAGATACTATCTTGGCAAGGGCCGCGCGCACCTGCGCCTCCTCGGCCTCGTCCACGAGCATGAACAGATCCGAGGGTTTGGTCTTGTCCTCCCATTTCTGGTGCACGCTCTCGATATTGATGGCGTTCTCCGCGCAGATGCGGGTGACGAGGGCCCAGATGCCGGGCCTGTTTGCGGTGACGAAATGAAAATAGCACTTGTTCACCATGCGTGCGGCGGGGAACGGTTGCATGCAGGCAAGTGCGGGAAGAGGAGCCCGCGGCACCTGCCGGGAGAGGATGGTCTTCAGCACGTCCCCCAGGTCCGATGCCAGTGAAGAGGCGGTGGGGCTCCCGCCGGCCCCTTTTCCCTCATAGACCGATGCGCCGAGGAAATCGGAGTCCACGAGCACTCCGTTGAACTCGTCACGGACGCCGGCAAGGGGATGGTCCAGCGGCACCAGCGCCGGGTAGACGGTGACCAGCGGCGCCCCTTCCATCATGCGGGCCTGCGCAACGAGCTTGAACACGAACCCGCTGGAAAGGCAGAACTCGATGTCCTTCTGCGTCACGCCGGCAATTCCTTCGCACAGGATGTCGCGCGGCTCGATCCAGCAGTCGAACGCGAGGCTGGCGAGAAGCCCGATCTTCTGCGCGGCGTCGCCGCCGCTCACGTCGAGCGTCGGGTCCGCCTCGGCAAACCCCTTTTGCTGGGCCTGCGCAAGGGCGTCGGCAAAGGAAAGTTTCTCCTCGGTCATGCGCGTGAGAATATAGTTGGTGGTTCCATTGACGATGCCGACGATGCTTCTCACCCGGTTTCCCATGAGGCTCTCGCGCAGGACCTTGATGATCGGTATGCCGCCGCACACGGCGGCCTCGAACTTCAGCTCCACGCCGCGCGCGCCGGCGAGCGCAAGGAGCTCCCGTCCGTGCGCGGAGAGAAGCGCCTTGTTCGCCGTGATCACGTGCTTGCCGCGGTTCAGCGCCTCGCGGACCAACGGGAGGGGTGCATCCGCCCCGCCGGTGAGCTCCACGACGATAGGCACGGAAGGGTCATCCAGGATTTCGTTCCATCCGCTCACCACGCGGGTGCCCGGTCCCACGCGGCGCTTCCGGGAGGCGTCCCGGACGCCGACCCAGGGAACTTCGATCGTCACCCCCAGCCGCCGCCCGAACTCGGCCGCGTTGCGCGTCAGCAGGTTGTAGAAGCTCTCCCCCACCGTGCCGAAGCCGACGAGACCGATTCTTACTCTGTCCATACGTCGGCCACCTGCGGGTATTCACGCAGGCCGGCGAGCACCTCCTCGGCATGCGCGACCCTGATCTGCGACGAGGCTTCCACGACGATCTCCCGGCCGTTGCCGCTTCCGAGGTGGAAGAAGAGCGAGCAGCCGCCCCGCCTGTCCAGCAGGAATTCACGGATCTTGTGAAGGCTCTCCTCGGTGCCTACTTCTTCGTTGAGCCTGACGTGCACCGCCTGCGCCGGCTTCTGCGGCAGCGCTCCCGGCGCCATGATGTCCTCTACCTTCACTTTCGCCTCTCCCCTCGTGGTATCGATCTTTCCCCTGACCCCGACGATGGAGTCATTCGCAATGAGCGCGCGTCTCGCATCATAGACATCCGAAAAAATGATCAGCTCGATGGAACCGCGGTAGTCCTCCAGCCGGGCAAAGGCCATGGTCCTGCCGTTGCGGGTGCGTATTTCCCGCAGCTCGCTCAGGATCCCGACCAGGTTGCAGGCCCGCTCGTTGGAAAGGCTCTCCTTTGCGGAGAGGTCCACCGTCACGGTGCGCGCAATGAGCTCCCGCCAGGCATCCAGCGGGTGCCCGGAAAAGAAGAAGCCGAGGTTCTCCTTTTCCGACTCCAGGAGTTTTGCCGCCGGCAGCTCCGGCTGGCGCTCGAGATCCATGGCTGCGGCGGGCGCGTCGGCAGCCCCTTCGAACAGCGACACCTGGCCGTAGCGCGCAGCTTCCCGCTGTTTCGCGCAGAGCTCCATGACCTTCGCCATGTTGTGCAGGAGGGTGGCGCGTGTCTCCCCCAGGCGGTCGAACGCCCCCGTGATCACCAGGCTCTCCGCCACTTTGCGGTTCACCTCGTGCGAGTCGATCCGGTTGAAGAAATCCAGGAAGCCGGCGAATGGGCCGTTCTTCTCCCGCTCACCGATGATGGCGTCCACCGCCCCGGCGCCCACGTTCTTGATGCCCAGAAGACCGAAAACGATCTTCCCCTTCTCGACCGTAAAGTCTTTCTGCGAGAGGTTGACATCCGGAGGGAGCACCTCGATGCCCATCTCACGCGCCTCGTGGATGAGCTGGGCCATGCGGTCCGTGTCGCTCATCTCGTTCGTGCAGTTGGCCGCGATGAACTCCGCCGGGTGGTTGGCCTTGAGCCAGATCGTATGATAGGCGGGGATGGTGTATGCGGCGGCATGGCTCTTGTTGAACCCGTAGCCGCTGAACGCAAAGAGGAGCTCGAATATCCTTTCCGACGTGGCGGCGTCATAGCCGTTGGCTTTGGACCCGGTGAGGAACTTCTCCTTCATCTTGAGCATTTCCTCGGGCTTCTTCTTTCCCATTGCCCTGCGGAGGATGTCGGCCTGGCCCAGTGTAAACCCCGCCACGACCTGGGCCATCTCCATGACCTGCTCCTGGTAGACCGGGACGCCGTAGGTCTCCTTCAGGACGCTCTCCAGCTCCGGCAGCGGGTACTCGATCCGCTTCCGGCCGGACTTGTTTTCCACGAATGTGTCGATGTGGTCCATGGCCCCGGGCCGGTACAGCGCGTTCAAGGCGATAAGGTCCTCGATCTTGCCCGGCCGCGCCTTCTTCAATACGCCCTGCATGCCCGAGCTTTCGAACTGGAAGGCTCCCGTGCTCTTGCCCTCGCAGAACATTCTGAAGGTGGCGGGGTCATCCTCGGGAATGGATTTCAGCTCGATGGCAACACCCTTTTTCCGCACGAGCGCGAGGGCGTCCTCGATCACCGTGAGCGTCTTCAGGCCGAGGAAATCCATCTTGACCAGCCCGCACTCCTCGAGGAAATCCATTGTGTACTGGGTGGAAACGAGACCCGTCTTGGGATCGCGATACAGCGGCACGTACCGCACGAGCGGCTCCCTGCCGACCACGATGCCCGCCGCGTGCGTGGAGGCGTGCCGGTGCAGACCCTCCAGCTTCAGGCTGATCTCGATCAGCTCCTTGTACTGCGGCCCGCGGTTGGCCACCTCCTCCAGCTTCGGGTTTTCCTTCAGCGCCGTGTCCAGGTCGATCTTGGGGCCTTCGGGAACGAGCTTGGCGATGGCGTCCGCTTCGTCGTAGGGAAGGTCGAGGACACGCGCCACGTCGCGGATCACCGCGCGGGCCTTCAGCGTGCCGAACGTGATGATCTGGCCGACCTTGTCCTCACCGTATTTGCGGGTGACGTAGGAGATGACCTCATCCCTTCGGCGATGGCAGAAATCGATGTCGAAGTCGGGCATGGACACCCGTTCGGGATTGAGGAACCGCTCGAAGAGCAGGCCGTACTTCAATGGATCGATGTCGGTGATCTTGAGGCTGTACGCCACGAGGGAGCCCGCACCGGAGCCCCGGCCCGGGCCCACGGCGATGCCGTTCTCCTTGGCGTAGTGGATGAAGTCCCAGACGATGAGGAAGTAGCCGGTGAAGCCCATGGAGGTGATGATGGAAAGCTCGTATTCGAGCCGCTTCGCAGTCTCCGGAGGCACCGGGTCGAACCTCTCTGCGAGCCCCTTGCGGGCGAGGTCCGTGAGGTAGCCTTCCGGCGTGGTGCCGGCCGGCACCACGTACACGGGAAACTGCGGGCTGAGGCTCGGTATCTCCAGGGTGCATGACTCGGCGATCGCCACCGTGTTCGCGATGGCCTCGGGCAGCTCGGCGAATACATTCGCCATCTCGTCCCCGGACTTGAAGTAGAACTCGGGGTGCTCGAACTTCATCCGCTTGCCCTCGGACACCTTCTTGCCGGTGCCGATGCAGATGAGCACGTCCTGCGCGCGCGCGTCCTCCCGGGCGGTGTAGTGCACGTCATTCGTGGCGACGAGCGGGATACCCGTTTCACGGGAAAGCTTCACGAGCTCCTTGTTCACGAGCGCCTGTTCGGGGATCCCGTGGTCCTGCAGCTCCAGGTAGAAGCCGTCCGGCCCGAAAAGCTCCCGGTAGTACAGCGCGCGCGTCCGGGCCTCGTCCGGCTGGCCATTCAGGATCGCGGCAGGGATGTCGCCGGCAAGGCAGGCGCTGAGGGCGATGAGCCCTTCGTGGTGCTGCTCGAGGAGCTCGTCGTCGATGCGGGGCTTGTAGTAGAAGCCTTCCGTGTACCCCAGGGAGCTGAGCGCGAGAAGGTTCTCGTACCCTTTCAGGTTGCGGGCGAGAAGCACGAGGTGATGATGCCGCGTGCCCTTCTCACTGCCCGACTTTTCGCGGCGTGACCGGGGCGCCTTGTAGCATTCGGAGCCGATGATGGGCGCGACGCCCCCCTTCCTGCATTCCTTGTAAAACGCGAGTGATCCGAACATGTTGCCATGGTCGGTCAGCGCAAGATGAGACATGCCCAGGTGTTTCGCGCGGGCCACCAGGGCTTCTATGGAGGAAGCGCCGTCAAGGAGAGAGAAATCCGAATGGCAATGCAGGTGCACGAACGGTGTCACGCGACGCGGGCCCCCTCCCTAGGCATGGACGCCGAGGGCGCGCGAGTGCAGGGATGTACTTTAGCGCGCCAGCCCCGACATGATAACCGTGCGCGCACTCCGTGTAAAGAGAACCCGTGCACGGTATCCCGTGCGTCACCGGCGGCAGGCTTCTCCGACTTCCACGACCGCGCGGATGACCCGTGCGACCTCCTGGTCGGTGAGCGAGGCGCTCAGGGGAAGGCTGATGCAGGAGCGAAAGCACCGCAGCGCGGAGGGGAAGTCATCCGGCTTCAGGGAATACTTGTCCCGATAGTAGGACATGAGGTGCAGGGGAATGAAATGGACCGAGACGCCTATTCCCCGCTTCACGAGCTCCTCGATGAAGCCGTCCCTGTCGATGGACAGCTTTGCTTCCCTGATTCTGATGATGAAAAGGTGCCAGGCGTGGTTGTCCGACCGGGGAGGCACCTGCAGGAAATCGAGGCCCCCGAATGCCGCCAGGTATTTCAACGCAACGGCGCGGCGCTGCAGAAGAAGGGTTTCCGCCTTCTGGAGCTGCACCCTTCCGATGGCGGCGGCGAGATCCGTGAGATTGTACTTGTAGCCCGGTGCCACGACATCGTACCTCCACGTGGCCCCCGGATCCGTGTACCGCTTCCAGACGTCCCTGTCGATCCCGTGCAGGCGCATGACGCGGATGCGCCGCGCCAGCTCATCCCTGTCGGTGACGACCATTCCCCCTTCTCCCGTGGTGATGGTTTTGGTTGCATAGAAGGAGAAGACCCCTGCATCGCCCAGCGTGCCCAGAAACCGGTTTCCCATGCGCACGGGGAACGCGTGTGCGGCGTCTTCCACCACCGGTACGCCGTAGGTGACGGAGAGACGGCCAATGGCCTCCATGTCGCAGGGCAGTCCGGCCAGATGCACGGGAATGATGGCGGACACCCGCCGCCCCGCCCGTGCCATCCGGTCCAGCGTCTCCTCCAGGCGGGAGACGTCGATGTTCAGCGTGGCGGGGTCGATGTCGACAAAGACGGGATCCGCGCCGAGATAACGAACGACCTCGGCCGTTGCCGCGAAAGTGAACGGCGTGGTGAGCACGACGCTGCCCGGGCTCACGCCGAGTGATTCGAGGGCCAGGTGCAGACCGGCGGTGGCGGAATTGAGGGCAATCGCGTGCCGGGAGCCCGCGTATGCGGCGAACTCCGATTCGAACCGCGCCGCCACGTCGCCCGTCGTGAGCCACCCGGACCGCATCACGGCAAGGACGGCATCCTCCTCCTCCTTGCCAAGGGACGGACGGGAGAAGGGAACAAATGGGGCGGACGGAACTTCACTCACCGTGCTTCCCTGGCGGCGCGGCACTCCGCGCCTCGTCAAGTCAGAACTCCTTCTCTTCATGCGCGGGACCGATGCCCGGGATCACCTCCTGCAGCACCGCGCGCAGCGCGCGCTTGTTGCGGAAGAGCGCGGCACATTGCGCGTCGCGGAAACAAATCGGCCGAAGCCGCTCCAGGACCGTGACAATCCTGCCGTTTATGAGAGTCTTCCTCCTGAGCTTGAGGATCTTGGGATGCTCGGTTTTTTCCGGTGTCTCGGTATCGGCGTACAGCTTTTCCAGCAGCTTTTCGCCCTTGCGGAGACCGGTATACAGGAGGGGGATATCGTTGCCCGGCTCGTAGCCGTAGAACCGGATCATCTGCTCGGCCAGATCCTTGATGGAGACGCTCTCTCCCATGTCGAGGAGGTAGACCTCACCTCCGGATCCGACGCCTCCTGCTTTCAAGACCAGGGAAGAGGCCTCGGGGATGGTCATGAAGTATCGCCGGGCTTCCGGATGCGTGACCGTCACCGGCCCGCCCTTGAGGATCTGGCGGCGGAAAAGGGGCAGGATGCTGCCGCTGGAGCCCAGGACATTGCCGAATCGGACGACCAGGAAGTGAAGGCCGTTCCTGCCCTCTCGCAGGACGATCTCCTCCGCCAGCAGCTTGGAGGCGCCGTACACGGAGCTGGGCTCCACCGCCTTGTCCGTGGAGATGAGCACAAACCTCTCCACGCCGCTCTTTCTGGACGCATCCACGATGTTCCTGGTTCCGAAGACATTGTTCTTCACCGCCTCGACGGGATTGGCCTCCATCAACGGCACGTGCTTGTGGGCGGCGGTGTGGAACACGACGTGCGCGCGCGTGCGGGACAGGATGAAGTGCAGGTAGTCCCCATCCTGCATCTCGCCGATTATCGGCACGATGGTCGCTTTCTCCCCGACGCCCTCTTCCTGGAGCAGGCGCAGCTCGTGCTCGATCTTGTAGATGCTGTTCTCCCCGTGGCCGAACAGGTACAACCTCTCCGCGCCGCCCTCCAGGAGCTGGCGGCAGAGCTCGGACCCGATGCTCCCGCCGGCGCCGGTCACGAGCACTCTCTTCCCCCGCACGTAGGCGAGGCTCTTTTTCAAATTCACGCGCACCGGGTCGCGCGCCAGGAAGTCCTCGGGATCGATCTCGCGCGCCTGGATGAGGTGCGCCTCGCCGTCGAGTATCTGCGCGATCTGGGGCACGATGCGGATCCTGGCGAACCGGGCCCGACGGAGGATGGCGTAGATCTTGGCGAGCTGTTCGCGTGTCGCGCTGGGAATCGCGATGATCGCCTCGTCTGCCGGCGTGGTCTTGATCATGCGGGCGGCCGCCTCGATGGGCCCCAGCACCGGGATCCCGTCGATACGCCTGCCGATCTTCGCCGGGTCGTCGTCCAGGAATGCGACCACACGGCCGAAGACCCTCTTGGTCCTGATCTCGGCCGCAATCGTGATGCCCGTGAAGCCCGCGCCGATCACGTAGATGGTGTTGCGCGAATCGTCCGCCATTACTATGAATGTCGGAAGGTTTGAGACGCGCATGAGCGGACGCGGTGCTCGCTAGCCGGGCTGCGGCGCCCCCGGGGGGGGCCCTCCCTCCACGCGCGCTTCCAGCGAATCGAACCCGAAGTCCACCTCGAACGAGTTGTCGTACATCGCCAGGCGCACCTTGGCGCGCCCCTTGCGGCGGTCCACCCGGACAATCATCCCCTCCAGGCCTTTGAGCGGGCCCGAGACGATTCTGATGCTCTTGTTCTCGTCGAAGTATGCCACGGATTTCTTCACGATTTCCCCGAAGGAGAGAAAGTGGGAAAGAAGGTCCTGGTCCCTTTTCTCCAAAGGCGCGATCTTCTCATTCGACGGAAGAAATCGGATGAAACCGGGAGCGCGTTTCAGGCCGGCGTAGAGGGCGGGGCCGACGGAATCCGCCTGCAGGAACACATAGCTGGGAAAGATGGGGGCGAGAGAGTCGTGCCACGCGCCCAGTCTTCTGATGCGCAGGCTGCGCCGCGGCCACAGCAGCCGCGCGTCTGCCCCCCGAAGCCTCTGCTCGGCAAGTGCGAGAAAACGGGCTTCGCTTCCTGTCCAGATCTGAAGGGCGTAATAGGCCATGTGACCCTGTCGGTTCGCCGACGGTATCACCGTGGGCACGCCTCATCAAGCCCTGTCATGAAAGCCCACGCATGGGCTGAACATCGGGCGGTGCCGATAATCGAGTGCAAGGAGTACACATGTTCAGGCGATTGCTCCCCCTGTTCTGGATGGTCCTCATCGGCGCCGTGCCGCTTGCCGCAGAGACCGTTCTGCTGGTCGTGCAGGAAAGAATCGACGGGAAACCTCTCCCTCCGCCGCTGGCGGCCAAGGAAGGGCTCGGAAGCGGCCTCTTCGACGCGGGCTTCATCGTTCTGGAGTTCCCCGACTCTGACCGGGCTCCTGACCAGGCGGCCGTGACACATACGGCGCGCTCGGCCGGAGCCGACCTGATATTGACCGTCTCCGTCGAGTACACCGAGACCGCGGTCAGCGCGAACCTCTTCGGTCGCTCGGCACGCGCTGTCTATGCCCTCACGAACGCGGCCAACGGCATGGTCCGCGTAAAAGGGATGCAGAACGTATCGAACAAGGACAGGGAGGCGGAGGTTGATCGACGCGCCCTCGGGGAGGAATTGGGCGCGCTCATCGCGAAGAAGGTTGCCGAGGCGCTCACAGCAGCCGCGCCGGCGTCCTGAGGGATGGCCTCGCACGCGCCCCGATTCTCCGCTATAATTGAAGAGTAATGCGCCGCATGGGTGAAAATTCTCGTCGGAGACTCCCCCTTTTTTCCGATCATGAAAGGAGGAGAACCTCCGTATGAAGAGATGGATCGGGCTTTCCCTGCTCCTCGTGCCTCTCCTCGTGTCCGCCGCGGGCTTCTGGGACGGGAACGCCGCCCTGCAGAGGGGCGATGCTGCCTTCGAGAGCGGCCTGTACGCCGCATCCAACTCGTTCCCGAAAGACACGCGCATCCTCATCGAAAACCTCGACACAGGAAAGACAGCCACAGCGACAATCACGGATCGGATCGAAGGGCGGTCCGACATCCTTGTTCTGCTGTCGCCGAAAACAGCCGAAGCGCTCGGCATTCCGCAGGGGACGCTTGCCAGCGTACGGGTGACGGTCACGTCCTCCCCGAGCGCCGTGACTGCGCAGCCTTCTGAGCGGGCCTACAGCCCCGACCCGGATCTCAATCCCGCGGCAGCGTATCCCGCCGATGAAAGGGCTCGTTCGGCAGACACGAGCACCGCTTCGATGGAGAGCCTGCCTGCCCCGCAGGCGCCGGCTGCTCCCGCGCAGGCGCCGACCACGCTCGCCGAGGCGCCGCTGCCAGTCGGCACTGAGAGCCCCCCGGCCGAGAAGCCGCCGGACCAGCAGGTCGCGGATCAGAAGGCAACGGATCAGAAGACGGCAGACCAGAAGGCGGCGGACCAAAAGGCAGCGGAACAGAAAGCGGCGGACCAGCAGGCTGACGAGGCGATCATCGCCGCGGCAGCCGCGCGCACGCCACAAAAGCAGCTCTTCCTTCCCCCGCGGGAGGACGAGAAGTTCGTCTATCACAAGCCTGTCGAAACCACTGCAACGCAGACGGTCCAGGCTACCGCGGCGGAAACCCAGCCGCGCATCACCTCGGTCATCGGTGAGCCTGCTGCCGCGCCTGCCCCTGCCGGCACGGGTGATATGCCGCTTGCCGAGGCCACGGCCCCGGAGGAATCTCGCGCGCAGGAGATCGTCAGCGCGGGGCCCGCGACCCCCCCCATGGGAACCGGCGGGGAATCCGCGGCTCTCGCCGCGCCCGAGCTGCTGACGGAAGGGCAGCCGGCTGTTGCGCAGGAGCCGGTGCAGACAGAGGTGAGCAGCCCCGTCGTGACCCCGTCGACGGC
This sequence comes from uncultured Spirochaetota bacterium, assembly GCA_963734545.1. GTDB lineage: Bacteria > Spirochaetota > Spirochaetia > SZUA-6 > Fen-1364 > Fen-1364. The sequence continues at coordinate 117,813 of CAVTHO010000009.1, forward strand.
GCAGGAAGCGCCGAAGCTCGCCCTCGTCGCCCCCGAGGCGCCGTCAGCCGTGCAGGCAGCGGTTGCTCCTGTGGTCAAGGCCGCGACCATCCCCCGGATCGCAAAGACTGAAACATACTATCTCCAGCTCGGTGCCTACGCCTCGGAAAAGGTGGCGCAGGACCTTGCGGCGAGCCTCCCCTCGACGTACCCCACGCTGGTTGTCGCGCCCGCGGGCGCGGGAACGGGGATGTTCAGGGTCCTGATAGGACCGCTCAACCGGGCCGAGAGCGGTACCGTGCTCACCCGATTCCGCTACCGCGGATTCCCGGATGCGTTCCTGAAGCAGGAGTAGCCGCTCTCCCGCCCGCACGGCACTCCGTGCAATTTCTCCGCCCGCACGGTACTCCGATTTCGCAGCGCGGGCGCTTGATTTCCCCCGCTGACAGTTGCACTATTGGCATGGATGCCCATGACGCGTAAGGCAGCGGAGAAGCGGGCCGCCGAGCTTTCCCAGCTTCTCAGGGAGTACCAGCGTGCGTACTACGTCGAGAGCCGTCCGCTCGTCTCGGACAGCGAGTTCGACGTTCTGTTCGATGAGCTGCTCGCCATTGAGCAGGAGCACCCGGATCTCGCCCTTCCCGATTCCCCCACGCGGCGTGTCGGCTCAGACCTCACCCAGGAGCTTCCCGAAGCGGCGCATACCATCCCCGTTCTCAGCCTGGATAAGTCCTACACGGGAGAGGAGCTCGCGGCGTGGACCGCGAAAACCGCCCGCAATGCCGGCGAAGAGCTTTCCTTCGTCTGCGAGCAGAAGATAGACGGTGCGTCCATGGTCCTTTACTACGAGGAGGGAACCCTGGCCCGGGCTGTGACCAGGGGCAATGGCCTCGTGGGCAATGACGTCACGGGGAACGTGAAGACCATCGGCGCTGTCCCGCTGCGCCTCGCCCAGCCCGTGACGGTCGCGGTGCGCGGGGAGGTATTTCTGGCGCACAGCCTTTTCGCATCGATCAATGCGAAGCTGGATGAGCCATATGCCAATCCGCGCAACTTCGCATCCGGAACGCTGCGGAGGGTCAAGAGCAGCGAGGTGGCGGGAGTTCCGCTCAGCATCTATGTATACGAGGGCTTTTTCGAGAAACAGCCGGACACGCACCACGAGATACTGGAGCAGCTCGAGGATCTCGGTTTCCGCCTCAACCCGCACGTGGGATTCTTCTCGGACGGTCCGTCGCTCTCATCGGTGAAAAGCCGGCATCCGGCCTGGCGCACCGGGTCCCTGAAGGATATCCCCGACTTCCTCGAGGCTGAAAGAAAGGGTCGCAGGAGCCTGGACTACGAGATCGACGGAATCGTGGTCAAGGTGGACGAGGTTTCCGTCCGTGAGAGGCTGGGGTACACGGGCCACCATCCCCGCTGGGCAATCGCGTTCAAGTTCGAGTCTCCCGAGGGGGCCACGACCGTCAAGGCAATCGAGGTCCAGGTGGGCAGGACGGGGAGAGTCACTCCCGTGGCTCGGGTGGAGCCGGTCAAGATCTCGGGCGCCACCATCGCGAATGTCACGCTGCACAACCAGGAATACATCGACATGCTCGAGCTGGCCGTGGGAGACCGGGTGGCCGTCTCGCGCAGGGGTGACGTCATTCCCGCGGTGGAGCGGGTGCTGGAAAAGAACGAGACGGGCGCCGCCACCTGGAAGCTGCCCGAATCCTGCCCGACGTGCGGAACGGGGCTCGTGAAGCAGGGCGCGCATCATTTCTGCCCCAACGCGGCCTGCCCGGACCAGGTGCGGGGCAGGCTGAATTTTTTCGTCGGCAGGGGACAGATGGACATCGAGGGACTCGGTCCGGAAACCGTCGATGTGCTCATCAAGAACGGATTGGCGCGTGATGTCGATGACCTATACTTTTTCGATCCTGACAAGCTTCTGGATCTCCCTGGATTCGGAGAGAAGAAAGTGGCGCAGATCAGGGAGGGAATCGAGAAGAGCAAGGAGCAGCCATTTCACGTCGTGCTTCCATCGCTCGGGATTCCCGACATCGGCCAGAAAGTGACCGAGCTTCTGATCGAGGCCGGCTACACGGGAATCGATTCACTGGTCGCGCTTGCCGCGGCGGGAGACCCCGCGCCGTTTCTGGCCATCCACGGAATCGGCGAGCGCACGGCAGAGATCCTGATGCGGGAGCTGCGAAAGAAGGGGATGAAGCGGCTCATCGAGAGACTGCGCAAGGCGGGTCTGAACCTCGAGGAAAAGGCGCAGCCGCAGCGCGCGGACCTGCCGCAGACGTTTGCCGGCCAGACCTGGTGCGTCACCGGCAGCTTCGCCAGCTTCAGCCCCCGCGAGAAGGCGATGGAAGAGGTGACCCTGCGGGGCGGAAAAGCGGTTGATTCGGTGACGTCGAAAACCACACACCTGTTAGTCGGCGGGAGCCCCGGGAGCAAGCTGCAGAAGGCGCAGAAGCTCGGCGTCAAGATCGTGAATGAAGACGAGTTTCTCGCGCTGCTTCGGAAGTCTTGACTTCCCCCCCGGCCGGACTTAGAGTAGTGCGAGATATCAGACATCAAGGAGGTTTCCATGAAGCGATTTTATCTGCTGGCCGCGGTGGCGCTCAGCGTCGCTCTCCTGTTGACAGGGTGCGCGCAGAAGGCAAAGACGGCTGCCAAGGGAAAGATCGGTCTCGTGTTCGACCTCGCGGGCAGGGGCGACAACTCGTTCAACGATTCCGCCTACAACGGGCTCGTCAACCTGGCCAAGGAGTACAAGGGCTGGATCGAGGGAGACCCGAGCAAGGTGAACTTCGGCAACCAGCTTCAGCTCAAGTACGCTGAGCCGAAGGGCGGCGGCCAGGACCGTGAGACCCTGATGCGTGCGCTCGCGGAAGAAGGCTACAATCCCATCTTCGGGATCGGGTTCGCGTTCGGTGACTCCATCGCCAAGGTGGCAAAGGACTTCCCGAAGATCCACTTCGTCGGCATCGACGTGTTCCTCCCAGACCTGAAGGCGGACGGCAACATCCTTTGCGCGGGCTTCACCGAGAACGAAGGGTCCTTCCTCGTCGGCGCGCTGGCCGCTCTCAAAGCGGACGGCAAGAAGATCGGCTTCATGGGCGGCGTGGACATCGGTCTCATCCACAGGTTCGAGAACGGGTTCCGCGCGGGGGCCATGTACGACAACCCGGCCTACCGCAAGCCCGGCGCAGTCCTCGTGCAGTACATCAGCAAGGAGTTCACCGGCTTCAACGACCCCAAGGGCGGGTATGACGTGTCCATGAACCTCTACAAGCAGGGCGCGGACATTGTCTACCACGCGGCAGGCGGCTCGGGAGATGGCCTGTTCAAGGCTGCCATGGAGACCGGCAAGCTCGGCATCGGAGTGGACTCCGACCAGGCGCTGGTGTACGCTGCGGCAACCGACCCGGGCGGTCCAGGGCAGGGCGAAGTTCGTCATGACCTCGATGCTCAAGAGGGTGGACAATGCCGTGTTCGCCATCGGCAAAGAGTTCATCGACAAGGGCACAATCGCCGGTGGCTACCAGACATTCAACCTTGCATCGGACGGCGTGGGCTATGCGCTGAACGACCTGAACAAGGCAGACCTGGCGCAGTACGGCGACAAGATGCAGGAGCTGAGGACAAAGATCATCGACGGCACGATCAAGGTGCCTGATGAGAACGTCGACGTTGCCGCATGGGCAAAGACGCTGAAGTAGACGGGTTTTGATCAGGCGGGAGCGGAAGCTCCCGCCTTTTTTTCTCACAGGGGCCGCCCGTGACGACATGTGCGGCCCCAAGCGGAGAATCCATCGCCATGTCTGAGAATCTTCTGGAGATGAAAGGGATCACAAAGCGTTTCCCGGGAGTGACGGCAAACGACGGTATCTCCTTCGACCTGCGCCCCGGGGAGGTCCATGCGCTTGTCGGGGAGAATGGTGCAGGCAAAACAACCTTGATGAAGATTCTCTACGGACTGCACCGTCCAGATGCGGGGAGCATTCTCGTTCGCGGAGCTCCTGTGTCCATACGCGGTCCCCGGGAGGCCATCCGCCTGGGCATCGGTATGGTGCATCAGCACTTCATGCTCTTCGCCCCTTTCAGCGTCCTTGAAAATGTCATCCTCGGGGAAGAGACCCACACGGCAGGGGTGCTCCGAAACGCCGGACCTCGACAGAAGATCGCCTCGCTGGTCGAGGAAAACCGGCTGGCCGTGGATCCTGACTCCCTGGTGGAGGACCTCTCCGTCGGCATCCAGCAGCGCGTGGAAATTCTGAAGATCCTCTACCGGGGAGCCGTCATCCTTGTATTCGACGAGCCGACCGCGGTGCTCACACCGCAGGAGTCCAGTGAGCTCTTCAAGACATTCCGTGAGATGGAGCGGCAGGGAAAGGGCGTCATTTTCATCAGCCACAAGCTGGACGAGGTCCTGGAAGTCGCGGACCGGATCACCGTCATCCGTCAGGGCAAGGTCGTGCAGACCATGGACCGGGCCGATGCCACGAAGCAGAAGATCGCCACGCTGATGGTGGGCAAGCCCGTTCTCCTGGAAGTGGACCGGGCTGCCCGGGAGCCCGGCAAGATCGTCCTCGATGTAAAGAACCTTCGAATGAAAAGCCCCCGTGGATATGCCGCGGTGGACGGACTTTCCTTGACCGTGCATGCCGGTGAGATCTACGGAGTGGCCGGCGTGGAGGGAAACGGGCAGACCGAGCTCGTCAAGGCCATCGCCGAAGGGGCGGAAGCGGAGTCCGGCGATATTCTCCTGTCGGGTGAGGACATCACGCACCTGAGCGTGCGGGAGCGGCGCGCGCGCGGCATTTCCCACATACCGGAGGACCGGCAAAAGGAGGGCCTGCTGATGCCGTTCTCGGTGGCATGGAACATCGCACTGGGGCAGCACTACCTGCAGCCGTACGCGTCGCGGTTCCAGATCATCAAGAAGAAGGCCATCCGGGAGCACGCGCGGCAGGTGATCGCCCAGTACGACATACGTACGCCCTCGGAGGAGACGCCGGCAAACGCGCTCTCCGGCGGAAACCAGCAGAAAGCGGTGGTGGCACGGGAGATCGGCACGGGAGATGTCCTGCTCGTTGCCGCCCAACCCACCCGCGGCGTCGACATCGGGGCCACGGAGTTCATCCACAAACAGCTCCTGGCTGCGCGGGCTGCAGGGCGCGCGGTCCTCCTGGTCTCCGCGGATCTGGACGAGCTTCTTTCCCTGTCCGATCGGATCGGTGTCATCTTCAAGGGGAAGATCATCAAGGAGTTCACCCACGACCAGGCAGTGAGAGAAGAGGTCGGTCTGTACATGACGGGGGAGAAATCGAATGCGTAAGCTCGGTTCAGTTCGCTTCACCCTGCTGGAAAGGTCGGCCCCGTTCATCGGTTTCCTGGCCTCCGCGGTGGTGCTCATCCTGATCGTCATCGTGCTTGGTGAATATCCCGGGACCGCGCTGGGCGCCATCTACAAATTCACTCTCCAGACGAGCGCCAAGCTCGCCCAGGTCCTGTCTATCTCCATACCCTTCTACCTCTCGGGCCTCGCAGTGGCCATCGCGTTCAAAGCCGGCGTCTTCAATATCGGGGTGGAGGGGCAGTACTTCGTCGGCGGCTTCACGGCGGCGCTTGTCGGGATTTATCTCAAAGTGCCGCCGGCAATCCATGTTCCCCTCATCGTGCTTGCCGCCATGCTGGGAGGGGGACTCTGGGCATTCGTGCCGGCAATCCTGAAAGTGCGGCGCGGGATACACGAGGTCATCACGACCATCCTGTTCAACAACATCGCAATCGCGCTCGTGACCTATTTCGTGAACAACCCCTTTTCGGGTCTCCAGAAGGGCCAGAGCCTGGAGCCTCAGACCCGTAAAATCATGTCTACCGCGGTCTTCGAAAAGCTGAACGGCTTCTTCCGTGCCATCGGCTGGAACGTGCCCGACTACGTGTATCTCGACTACAGCCTGATCGTGGCGGTGGTTTTCGGGCTGCTGATCTGGTTCCTGCTCTCCCGCACCCGCTACGGGTTCGAGATCCGGGCGGTCGGCACCTCAATGGATGTCTCCCGATACGCAGGGGTCAAAGTGAACAGGGTCCAGATAGGCGCCTTCGTGGCAAGCGGCGCCCTTGCCGGGCTCATCGGACTGCAGGAGATTTTTGCCATCCGCGGCTTCTATACCTACAGCCTGGCCTCAGGGCTTGGGCTTCGACGGTATCGCGATCTCCCTGATCGGAAGAAACTCGCCGATTGGCGTCATCTTTTCCGCGGGACTTTTCGGATTCCTCAGACAGGCAGGCTACGGCCTGCAGCTCTTCACCAAGGTCCCCAACTCCGTCACATACGCCATCCAGGGTCTCATGATTCTTTTCATCGTGGTCATCAACGAAGTGATGGTGCGCGTCGTGCGAGGGCTGCGGAAGAAGGAGGTGGGCTGATGGACTTCTCATTTGTCACCTTCTTCCTGGTCAAGGGGCTGGAGATCTCCTCCCCCATCGCCTTTGCCGCTCTGGGCGGCGTCTTTTCGGAGCGCGGCGGAGTGGTCAACATCGCCCTGGAAGGGATCATGACCGTGACCGCCCTCACGCTCGTCTGGGGCGCCATCACGTTCCACAGCATCTGGATGGGGCTGCTCGTCGCCGTGATCTCCGGCATGCTCATGGGGCTCATCCACGCGCTGGTCACCGTGACGTTCAAGGTGGACCACGTGGTGAGCGGCGTGGCGATCAACATCTTTGCCATCGGCCTTACGCGGTTCCTCAGCCAGAGCTGGTTCGGCCAGGAGACGCAGTCCGCAATCAACTCCCGGCTTTTCCCGAGCTGGCTGGGCATCAATTCGCTGGCCTTCTGGCTGATCCCGCTAACGGCGCGTTGCCTGGTTCGCCATCAACCGCACGGTCTTCGGGCTGCGGCTGCGCAGCGTGGGGGAAAACCCCGAAGCCGCCGACACGCTGGGCGTCAACGTCTACTTCATGCGCTACGCGGGCGTGATCATCTGCGGCGCGCTGTGCGGCCTCGGCTCGGCCACCCTGTTTGCCGACAAGTGGATCAGCGGCATGGTGGCGGGACGCGGCTTCATCGCGCTGGCGGCCGTGATATTCGGCCGATGGAATCCGATCGGAGCGGTGCTCGCCTCGCTGCTCTTCGGCTACGCGGACACCGTCAGGATCGTGTTCGAGACCCGGATCCCCATCCCGGTCCAGTTCGTGCAGATGTTCCCGTACATTCTGGCACTCGTGGTGCTGGCAGGGCTTGCCGGCCGCGCCCGCGCGCCTGCCGCGGACGGAAGGGCGTTCGAGAAGGGCGAGGGGTAGAGCACGCGGCCGAAGGCCGCGTGCTAAAGGGGCCCCAGGGCGGCAGCCGGCTGCGGAGCAGACGGCGGGAGCCCTGGGGGGAGCACCCTTGCCGAAGGCCGCGTGCGAGAGGGGGGGCGCCCTTGGGAAGGCCGCGTGCGAGAGGGCCGAGTATCAGCCCTGTCTCCTGCGTTCGATTCCGTGCCAGGGCGCGCCTGCGCGCCGCTTCCTCCTGTTTCGCTGCGTCCGCATGATTCGATTGATGCCGGGCACCTCCTCGAAGAACAGAGGCAGAAGGAAGGGCCTTTCTTCTTCCCGCAGGCCGCCGGTGACCCTGATCCTGGGTATCAGGGCGAACGTGGTGACGAGCCTGAGAATGAACGAGGCGACAAAAAGGAGAGGAAAAGCGCTCACCGCGAGACCGAGAACGGTGATCGAACGCTCCCCCATGAGATTGAGGAAACCCCCCGGCAATGAGCGATGCCAGGCCGCCGGCAATGCTTCCCACCATCGTCGAGACAGCCATGTACATTCCGCTTTCTTCGGGAGAAGGAAAACGGGTCACGAGCTTCACCCCCGCATTGGTCGCCGCCGGGGGGAAAATGCCCCCGATGAGGCCGGCGAGACCGACCCAGAGGATGGCGGTGCGCGGAGTCGCGAACAGCCAGATTGCGGGAATCAGGCACCAGAAAGAATAGCCGATGAGGAGAACCCGCTTGACGCCGATCCTGTCGACCATTCTGCCGACGGTTCGGGCAGCCAGAAAGGTCCCCACCAGGGCGGTCGCGCTTACCGCGAACATTCCTCCGAGGAGATCATTCTTGAATTGGAGATTCTCCATGAAGTAAAGGACGCAGAGCGCTCCCCCCAGGCCCATGCTCAGGTTCCAGCTTGCCGTGAAGAGCAGCCAGGGGCGGAAACTCTTGTCCCGCAGGGGCACGAGCATGCCGCTCAAGGATCCGCCGGAGGGCTTTCCTTCGAGCGGCGGCTCGGGGATGGTGCCGTGGATGAAGATGTCGACCAGACCGAGAACGCTGGCCGCGGCGAGAATCGCGGCGGCAATTTCGAGCTTTCCGCCCGGGGGAATCAGATCCATCAACAGACCGGAAGGGAGGATCACTGCGATCACGACGAGTGAAATCCAGCTGTCTCTCCTTCCCCAGAATGTGCCCTGCACCTCCCGGGGAATAATTGTCGTCAGCCAGCCGAACCATGGTCCCGGAGAGAGGTTGCCGATGAGCGTGGCGACGCAGATTCCCAGCATGAAGACGAGGTACGCGGCGGGATGACCGGCTCTCCAGAGCAGGAAGGCGACAGTGATCCCTACGAGCCGCAGGACCCTGTCCGTGAGAGCTGTCCAGAACCAGACGAGCTTGCGCGACCCGGCCCTTTCCCCGAGCATTGCCCCCAGCGGCTGAACCACCACGACCCAGGCAGCGAGCGCGCCGAGGACCCCCCACTGGAATTGCGTCATTCCGATTGCGTTGCCGAAGTAGACGTAAATGATGCCGGTGATGACCGCACCCCAGGCGGAGCCGAGAGTGCCGGTGAAGATGTGCTTTCTCATCAGGGACGGCAGCTCGCCGGTCTGCACAGGCCTGCGAAGAAAGTATTTCACTCGGCTCTTTGGCGCCGAAGCAATGGGCGGAACCGAATGGCGCGGAATACCGCGCCGAGATGGCGGGAAGCTCTGCTGGCTCATCATTTTCCCAGTTCAACCAATGAGAATTGATCTCTCAACCGATGATTGTCAATACAACTCGCGGTTGCGGGAGTGCGCGAGTACGCCCTCGGCCCGAAGGCGGTACCCGTTCGGCGAGTACGCCGTCTGCGGGGCCTCCTTTCGCAGGCTCTCGCCGTCTGCTACGCAGACGGCTGCCGCCCTTCGCACGCCTTCAGCGTGCTACGCATCCCTGTGCTCGTCGGCCCTCGCCCTCCGTGGCTACGGCCCCTTGAAACGGACCGCTGTTTTCCGCTATCCTCCCGATCGCTTTTCCAACTCTGCGCGGTACCCCGCGCGTTCATTGCTGCGCGGTATGCCGCGCAGCTACTCCGGAGGTGCGCGATGGCTTCACACCTGGTCGCTGACGTGATCCGCCCCACGGGCACAAGGACCGCGTGGATATATGACGCCGCTCTCGTGGCCGGCTTTTCATTGGTCATCGCGCTGTGCGCGCAGGTCGCCATCCCCCTCCCCTTCACTCCCGTGCCCGTCACTCTCCAGACCCTGGCGGTGCTCATGGCCGGCTGTCTCCTGGGAAGCGGCCGCGGCGCGCTGGCCGTGCTTGCCTACCTGGGTGAGGGCTTTGCCGGTCTGCCCGTCTTCTCCGCCGGCAGGGCGGGAATCGCCCACCTGCTGGGACCTACCGGCGGTTACCTGCTCGGATTCGTCGCGGCCGCGTTCATCGTCGGCATGTTTGCCGAGCGCGGCGCGGGCCGGTCATGGCAGGGCACCCTCGTGATGCTGATCGTCGGAAACGTCGTCCTCTACGTGCCGGGCGTCCTGTGGCTGGGCGCATACACGGGCATGGACCGCGCGGTCACCCTCGGGTTCCTTCCGTTCGTGGTCGGAGATCTGTTGAAAACAGCGGCGGGCTGGGGAATCCTCTCCGGCGCTGCCCTCGCAACGGGAAGAGCGCGCAGGACCTGATGCTTTCCCGCCGTCGGTCGAGGGGAAAGACCTAAGTGATCCTCGCCTACGACATCGGCACGACCAACCTGAAAGGCGCGCTGGTGAGCAAGGAGGGCAACGTCCTTGCCCGTGCGCAGGTCCCGGTTCGCATGGTGCCGAGCAGGGATCCGGACCTGTGGGAGTGCGACTCGAACACGTGGCTTTCCGGTCTGGCGCTGGTGACCGCCCAGCTCGGCCTGCGGGAGAAGGGCCGCATACGCGCGGTGGTGGTGAGCGCGAACGGTCCCACGCTCGTGCCGGTCGACGCCGCGGGAGAGCCGCTCGACTTCGCGATGATGTGGATGGACCGGCGCGCGCGCGAAGAGGCGGATCTCATCTCGGAGTTCTCCGACACGCCCCTGGACGCCTCGTTCTACCTGCCCAAGGCGTACTGGATCATGCGGCACAAGCCGGAGATCTACGAGCGCACGCGCCACTTCCTTCCCTGCGCGGAGTACGTCTCGCTCTTTCTCACCGGCAATGCGGTGCGCATCGTGCCCACGCAGCTCTTCAAGGACTTCTTCTGGAACGAGGCGGCAATCCCGCGGCTGCACATGGACCAGGACAAGTTCCCGCCGTTCGCGGAGATCGGCGAGCTCCTGGGCACGGTGAGAGCCGAGGCGGAAGAGACCCTTGGAATTCCACAGGGTCTGCCGGTCATCGCGGGCGGTCCTGATTTCATCATGTCCATCCTGGGCACGGCCTGCATCGTGCCGGGAAGAGCGTGCGACAGGGCCGGCACTTCGGAGGGAATCAACCTGTGCTGGTCGGCTCCGGTGCACGACCGGCGCCTGCTCTGCTTTCCCCACATTGTGCGGGGCGCCTACAATGTGTCCGCCATGATCTCCTCATCGGGCTCCGCCCTCGACTGGGCAGCGCGCACGCTCGGCCATCGGCACGCGGACGTCGACTCGCTGGTCAAGGAAGCGCAGGAGGCGGTGCCGGGTGCGCGGCGGCTCCTCTTCCTCCCGTTCCTCGCTCCGGAGCGTTTTCCTCTCTGGGACCCCGATATACGCAGCGCCTTTCTCGGTCTCAGCCTGGAGCACGGCAAGGCGGAAATGATGCGCGCGGTCGTCGAATCAACCGGCTTCGCGGTGAGAACGGTAGTTGCGGCCATGGAGGCGGACGGCTGCCAGGTGACAGATCTGCGCGTCTCAGGCGGCCTTGCGCGGCTGCCCCTGTGGTGCCAGACGCGGGCAGACATCACGGGCAAGAAGGTGCTCCTTCCCGAGCAGGAAGACTCGGATCTCGTCGGCAACGCGTGCGTGGGATTCTACGGCGTGGAGGAGTTCGAAAGCCCCACCGAGGCCGCGGAGAGTCTCGTGAGGTTCAGGAAGACTTTTCATCCCGATCCCGGCGCGCGCCAGATTTACGATGAGCTCTTTGCCCTGTTCGCGAAAGCCTGCACCGAGCTGGGGGACCTCTTTCGGGGCCTGTCACCGCGCGCATAGGCGCGCGCCGCCCGTCCCGGGCTCAGAAATACACTTTCACGTCGAGCGCAACGGAAACGGCCGCAGGCGTGTTGCCGAACTCCGTCCACTTCCCGCCGTGGGCCCAGTTCACCGTCAGGTCCACCGACGAGTCCTTCACGAACGTCGTGGTGATGCCGCCGCTGCCAAAGAACGAAAGGTCGGTCAGGCTCAGCAGGCAGGATGCCGTCAGGCCGATCTTGTCGAACACGGGATCTCCATTGTCGGTCACCGTCGGCTGCGTGAGGGAAACGAACAGGTAGTCCGGGGCCTGTCGCCCGGGCCGTCCGGCCAACTCCCCGGCAAGGACGAGACTGCCCGTGGAGCGCAGGGCCTGGTACACCACGCTCAACTCTCGCCGGGAGAGCCCTTCGGAAAGGTGGTAGTACTCTGCAAGGAACGTGGTGCGCACGACAGGGATCTGCGCCGACATGCCTGTCAGGAAGCTGTACGGGAGACCGTGTGCCGTGCCTGTCAGCACGTCGCCGGGCAGGCCCCCTTCCACAAAGGAGCCATATTTTCCCTTTCCATAGATTGACCCCTCGAACCAGACCTGCAGGGTGTCCCAGCCCGGCACCTCATAGAGGGGCGCAACCGATGCATTGAGCGCTCCGGTCCAGGACTCGCTCCGGCTCCAGTACCCGGAGAGCGAGAGGTCCGTGCCGGGAATCGCTGACGTGGAGACCTTGGTGCCAAGGCCGGTCTGGCCCGCCGCGTCGTACAGCACGCCGAAGCTCATGAGCGAGATGGATTTCGTGATGAGCTCCAGCTTGAGCGCAGTGACTCCCTCCCGTACGGCGCGCATGGCGGTGGGATCTTTCGGCGGATTCACCGGGTCCGAGGGATTGAACACATACCCGGCGCCCCATTTGAGCCTCTGCTTGCCCAGACGAAGGTAGAGCAGGTCACCGAAGCTGATGTCCGAGTAGAGCTCATTGACCAGGAAGGAAAGCGTCTCCACCTTCGAGTTCGTCAGGTGATCGAGAACATTCGAATCCTGGAAAGTGAAGTCCAGCAGCCCGAGGGTGGTGTACTGCCGGGAAAACGTGAGCTTCCCGTCCACCAGCGCGCCGGCCGTCACCTCGGTGAAAGGGCCCGGGTAGGCTGATTGCTCGTTCCGGACGTTCATGATGACCTGTCCATCCACGTCGCCGGCGAGCGTGAAGGAGCTCTTCTCCTGGGAGAAGAGGGAGCCCGCCATGAGGATCATGGCAGCTGACAGAACGATGACGCGTTTCACTCTGTAGTCCTCCCGGGTGCGATTTTCAGAAGTCGTAGGGGAAGAGTCTGCCGGACTCCAGGTATTCTTTCGTGAAGAACTGGTCGGGAACGCTCTTCAAGACGGTGATGTCGTAGATGCGCAGGCTGCTCGTGTCCTCCGGCTTGAGGGCATCCACGTACTTCATGTCGATCACCTTGATGCGCCCGTCCGCAAGCTCGGCGCCCGTGACAGTGTAGTACTTGAGCACTTTTTCAGACACCGCGTAGAACGCCTTCTTGATGGTCATGCGGGTGGATTTCTCCACCCATTGCTGGACCAGGCTGTAGGCAAGCTTCCGGTTCTTCGCGCGAAGCTCGAACCGATAGCACGCCTTGCCGTCGACGGTCTCCTCTCCCTTGTAGCTCACCGTGTAGTCGAGGTTCGTGTTGAAGCGGGTGAGATCGAGATTCGAGGTCTCTCCGCCCCTCGCATTGGCCGTGGCCGAGGTCTTCACCACCTTGTTGGTGGTCGCGAAGCGCTGGTAAAAGACGTCCTCGTTGCGCAGGAGGGCGAAGTTCTTCTGGGAAGCGGGCGCCGTGGCCACCCAGACCACCTTGTTGTCCTTGCGCACGAAGAATCCTTCCGTGGCCCGGTCCCCGCCGCTGGCAAAAGTGTCCACGACAGACATCCGGGCCTTGCAGTTCACCGGGAGGTTGACGGCGTCCACGGCGTCGATGTACGCGGCGACGTCGCCCTCGGGAAAGCTTTGCGCCGCAAGGGGCAGCGCGGCCGCGGCGATCAGGACGAGAAACAGGATCCTCTTCATTGAATTCCTCCGATGGAAATGTCGTGTCTCAGCGGTTGGCCATCTGGGCCGCCGCCTGCTGCTCTGTCTCACGCCCGACCGTGCGGAAGGTGGTTGCGAACAGCAGCAGGAACAAAAGGGCAAGCGGGACGAGCAGGGTCAACCCGTTCAGCGTGAGGCCCATGCGGGTCATCCCGAACATGTACTGAAGCATCAGGAGCGGCGGTCTGACGATCCGCGTTTCGAAAATCGCGCTGATCACGCCGACCACGCCGCTGCCCAGCAGGTACCCGATGAACAGCTCGACAAGGGCCTCTCCGAAAAACAGCATCCGTACCGTTCCCCGGGGAAAACCCAGGGCGCGCAGGGTCCCGATCTCGTCACGACGATCGAAGATGTTCGTCAGGATGATCGAGCGGATGCCGATGAGCAGGGCGAGAAAGATGATCATGGCCATGACGCCGAACATGATGATGTTGTTCGTGCCCAGGCCGAAGAGAAACCGGATGAACTTGTCGTCGCGATAGCCCTTGACCGGAAAATCCTTTACGACGGCGGAGAGATCCTTCACCATGCCGGGAATCCCCCGCTCGTCCTTGACGTACACCTTGTAAAAGGGGGAGGCATCGCCCAGCTCGGACATGGTGAGGTAGTCCTGGACCCTGATGGTGATCCCCTCGTCGTACCACGGCGCGGAGGCCCGATAGATTCCCGTAATCACGAAGTCCATCGCATTGCGGGCGCCGAAGGCCGAAGGGATGAAAACAGTGATGCTGTCCCCGGTCTTCAGCTTGTACTTGGCTGCCAGCACCGTGGTGATGAGCACACCGTATTCATCCGCGGGTCCGGGGTACGCGCCTGCCACCAGCTCCGTGCCTTTCCTGTAGGGCTCGTCCGCCTGGAGATCCGTTGCGCTCACCATGACATATGCGCGGGCAGTCCCTGCCTGGATCTCACAATAGCTCAGGACCCAGGGCACCAGCAGCGCCGTATTGGGACTGGAGGAAAGGTAGTCCCGCGCCGCGCGCGCCTGCGCCGCATAGCTGTCGATGTTTTCCGACTTGAACTCGAAGCCTTCCTTCTGGGATATCCAGAGATGTCCCGTCCACTTGGCAATGGTGTCTGCCCGTATGTGCGCGGAGGTCCGGGCCCCCAGGGCGAATGCGAACACGAGGACGGCCGCGCTCAGCGCGCCGGCCGCAATGATAAAGCCGGCCCGCATGGGGCGCTTCATGATATTGTTCACCAGATAGCGGATCAGTTCCATGGCGGCTACCTCTTCTCCAGGGTGGTCAGGATGGACAGGCGTCCTCCCCGGATGGCGGGGAAGAGGGGGGCCAGCACGGCCACCGCGAGGAATATTCCCCCCACCAGAGCGATCTTGGCCGCGTGAAATGAGGGGCGGAACCCGTCGCCGATGACGTAGGCAAAAAACGTAAGGCTGTTCTTGACACCGGTGGCATGGAAGAAGGCGATCACGCCGGCACTTGAAAGGAACCCGAGAATCGCCCCGGCGGCGATGATCAGGAAGCCCTCGAGGGCGAACTGGAGCGTGATGTCCCACCGCGCGAACCCGAGGGCCCGCATCGTGCCGATTTCGCTGTAGCGCTCCATGATCGAGAACGCAGTGAGCTTCATCACCAGGAGCACGCAGATGGCCAGCAGGATGGACTCCACCGCCTTCATCATCACGTCGAAACCCAGAACGATCTCGGCGAATATAGGGGCGTACTCGCGCCAGGAGACCACCTTGAGCCGCGGATGGTGTGCCCGCAGCCAGTCGCCAACCCGGGGCAGGACTTCGTTGGCTGTGCGGGCGTCGTGAAGGAAGCCGACGACCTCGGAGGCGAGGGGCTGCGTGTATCCCACCAGAGTGCGGAATCCGGCCAGATCGAAATACAGCCCCGAGAACCCGAAATCGTTCTTGGGCATTGTCCTGAAGTCGATACCTCCTTTGACCGTGACGAACCGATCCACGAACTCCCCTTCCCGATTGGGCAGCAGGAACACGTAGCGACTGCCGACGTCCACCGTCTTGTCACGCTCGTAGTCCATCCAGGTCGCCGCGCACACGGCGGGTTCTCCCGCCTCGACGCGGAATCCCTTTGCATAGTACAGGTCGGTGAAATTGCGATCGAATGTCGCCATTTCCATCGCCACTCCCTGGAAGCCTTTCTCCGCATCATTTGCGCCAAAGAGAAGGCCGCTGAACACGATCCTCTCCTGGGAGCCGCTCACCTCGGGCAGACCAGCGAGGAACTGCTTCACCGAGGCGATCTCCTCGGGCTGGAGCATCTCTTCCGGCTCATAGTGGTAGTAGCCGAACGTGTTCTTCGTCTCGATGTCCTTCCCGAGCACCCGGAAATGACCTGAGAAGGACCGGCCGAACATGTCGGACTGCTTTTGGGAAATATCCTCGCTGATGTTCTCAAAGAGGAAGGTGAGGAAGGACCCGAAAAGGGCGATGAGGAGGAGGACCCGTGTGCGCCAGCCATGGCGTCCGAGGTTCTTGATGCAGAGCTGGAGCCGCTCCATCACGCTGCCTCGACCTGGCCGTCGTGCAGACGGATGACGCGCGCGGCCCGGCGCATGACGCTGGGATCGTGCGAGGAGAAGATGAAAGTCGTGCCCCGGCTCTTGTTGATGCTCTCCATGAGCTGGAGGACCTCGTCTCCCGTGCCTGAGTCGAGGTTGGCCGTGGGCTCGTCGGCAAGCACGATCAGCGGGTGCGTCACCAGGGCGCGGGCAATTGCCACGCGCTGGCGCTGGCCGCCGGAAAGCTCGAAGGGCTTGTGACGAAGGTGATCCGCCAGCCCGACTGCGCTCACGAGCTCCATCACGCGCTCGTGCTTCTCCTCCTTCGACAGCTCGCGATGAAGGATGAGGGGAAGACGGACGTTCTCATACACGTCGAGCACGGGCAGGAGATTGAAGGACTGGAAGATGAATCCCAGGGTCCTGTTGCGGTACCGGGTGCGGAGGGCCTCCGACAGCGCCTGGATATCCTCACCTGCCACCTGGACCGTTCCGCCTGTGGGTGAGTCGATCAGGCCGATCATGTTGAGCAGCGTCGTCTTGCCGCTTCCCGACGGCCCTGCAACGCATACGAAGGAGCCGCTCTTTATGTCCAGGTCTATGCTTTTCAGAGCACGGACAACGGTTTTGCCGAGATGGTAGTCTTTGGAGAGCTTGCTGATGGTAATTCCGTTCATACAGACCTTCCTTGCCATTAATCAATTTGAATCGTAGGCTAATTGTTTAAAGTTTAATTGTCAATATCTTTTAATAAATTAATTTTCTATTGATTTATTTAACCTCTATCTAGCTTTCTAGTCATATTCACTCTTATAACACCAGTCGAATCCCTGTTGTATACCATGCGGAAGTCGAATTTCATGAGTGTGAAAGGCCGGGCGGAATCAGGTTCTGGGCTGCGGGGTGATGCTGATAACGTGCGCCGCTGACTCGCGCAGAGGTTCGCTCAGGCGGATATGGATGTCCCTGCCTTCCTCGAACCAGGTAACATAGCTGAGTGAGCCGAGGATCCTGACTCCCGCGTAGGGCAGAAAGCGGAGGGCCGGGAAGCACGATTGTCCGGCCGGCGGGCGTGCCCAGGAGAATCGCGTAGACGGTCATTCCCTTGCCGGTGTAGCGCACTTCGATGCCCTCTTCGGTGACGCTGTCGGCATCCCCCCAGGGACGCGTGCCGAATATCGCCTCGCCGTTCACTTTCAGCCAATCCCCGAGCCCCCTCAGCCTTGCCCGCTGCGCCGCGGAGAGTGAGCCGTCCGCCCCGGGCCCGACGCCGAGCAGCAGATTGCCGCCGCGGGCAACCACGTCCACAAGAAGACGCACCAGCGCGGGGACGGAGAGCATGTTCTCCTCTTTCTCCTCGGTCGTGCAGCCGAAGGAAAATCCCAGGCCCCGGACGCATTCCCACTTGCCGATGCCTGCGCTCGGGGCAGCCGCGTACTCGAGGGTGCGGACATCCGCGTGAGCCCCGGGGGGAGCAGCCATGCGCCGCTTCGGCTCCCCGCGGGGCCGGGGAGCAAACAGCCGCGCGAGCGCCATGGCGGCCCGGTGAGGAATGCTGCGCGATTCACCCAGGTCCGAGTGGCCGAACCTGTCATTGATCACGCCGTCAGGCACCGCGTCATAGTAAAGTGAGAGAAGCTTCCGAAGGTCCTCGCCCCGGGGACTGCCGATGTCGTTCCAGAGGATCGAAGGCTTGTACCGTGCAATCAGCTCGCGCCAGTGTGCATCCACGTAGGCCGCGTAGCCGCGCGCCCGCGGGGTTGCGGACACGAGGTCCTCCAGGTTCCGGATGGGTGTTCCTCCGAACGTCCAATCCAGACCGCCTGAATAGTACACGCCCAGGCGCAGTCCGCTCTCGCGCGCGGCGGAGGCCGTCTCACCTATGATGTCGCGGGAGAGCTGCCAGCCCCGCTTGCGCGGATTGCGCCGGCGCGCGGGCCACATCAGGAAACCGTCATGGGGCTTTGCCGTGACAACCAGGTAGCGCGCGCGGCACGACAGGATCGGCTCGATCCATGGGAAGGGTCCCAGTCCTTCATCCCCTGCCGGAATGTCCGTGCAAAGGCGTCATACCGCGCGAGACGGCCCCACTTTGCCCGGTGGTGCTGCTGGGTGGGGCTGCCGGAGATGAGCATGCTGTTGGCGTACCATTCGGCGTAAGGGTTGTTGGCGAACCAGTACTCCCAGCCGTGCTCATCGATCACGCGGGGAAGCTCACCCGTGGGCGGCGCCCACGCCGGGACCGCGTACGGGCCCCAGATGGACGATGATCCCCAGCTTTGCGTCGTCGTACCAGTCCGGCACGGGACGCGCCGCGAACAATTCCAGGCTCACGAGTTGGTGCCCATGGGCGGCCTACCGTCCCAGTCTACGGGCCTCCCGCCTACGGGCGTGCCGTCGCGTACGTCCCGTACTCGTCGGCCCTCGCCGTCCATGGCTATGGCCTGTCCGCCAGGTACTTGTAGAACGCGTACCGCTCCTTGGCGTCCCTGCGCGCCACCTCCAGGAGCTCCGCCGCCCTTTCGGGTCCGGCCTGCTTCAGGGCCCGGAACCTGATCTCGTTGTACATGTACTCCCCGATGTCCGCGGTCGGTTCCTTGGAGTCGAGGATCAGCGGGTTCTTGCCTTCCGCCTTCAGCTTCGGGTTGTAGCGGAACAGGGTCCAGGCGCCGGACTCCACGGCGAGCTTCTGCTGGCTGATGCCCTTGCGCAGATCGTAGCCGTGGTTGATGCAGTGGCTGTAGGCGATGATGAGGGACGGGCCGTCGTACTCGTCCGCCTCGATGAATGCCCTGATGGTCTGCAGCCGGTTCGCGCCGAAGGCGACACGCGGCCACGTACACGTTGCCGTAGGCCATGGCCATCATGCCCGAGGTCCTTCTTGCCCAGGGGCTTGCCGCCCGCCGCGAACTTGGCGATCGCGCCCACGGGCGTCGACTTGGACATCTGCCCGCCGGTGTTGGAGTACACCTCGGTGTCCAGCACCAGGATGTTCACCTTGCGGCCCGAGGCGATGACGTGGTCCAGGCCGCCGTAGCCGATGTCGTAGGCCCACCCGTCGCCGCCGATGATCCAGACCGACTTCTTGATCAGGTAGTCCGCCGCGGCCAGCAGGCGCTTCTCCTCGCCCGATGGTCGCCTTGGCCAGCGCCTTCTTGAGGTCCGCCACCCGTCCGCGCTGCGCCTCGATGCCCTTCCTGGGTGGACTGGTCCGCCGTCCGGATCTGCGGTCAGCAGCTCCTTCGGCGCGGCGGACTTGCCGCCGGCCATGAGCGCGTCGAGCAGCTCGTTGCCGAACTCGAACATCTTGTCCGCGGTCAGGCGCATGCCGAAGCCGAACTCCGCCGCGTCCTCGAACAGGGAGTTGGACCACGCCGGCCCCCGTGCCGTCCGCCCGCGCCGTGTACGGGGTGGTGGGAAGGTTGCCGCCGTAGATCGACGAGCATCCCGTGGCGTTGGCGATGACGGCCCGGTCCCCGTAGAGCTGGCTCATGAGCTTCACGTACGGGGTCTCGCCGCAGCCGGCGCAGGCGCCGGAGAACTCGAAGAGCGGCCGGATGAACTGGGAGCCCTTGATCGTGTTCCTCTTGATGAGCTTCGGGTCCACCTCGGGCAGCGAGAGGAAGAAGTCGAAGTTCGCCGCCTCCTGGTCCCGCAGCGGGAGCTGGGGCGCCATGTTGATGGCCTTCTTGTCCGTCTTCTCGCCGTCCACCTTCTTGTACGCGGGGCAGGCGCTGACGCAGACGCCGCAGCCCGTGCAGTCCAGGGACGAGACCTGGATCGTGAACTTCATGCCCTTGAACTCCTTGCCCTTCGCGTCGATGGACTTGAACGTGGCGCGGCGCCTTGGCAGAGCAGCGCCGGGTCGTAGACCTTCATGCGGATGACCGCGTGCGGGCAGACCAGGGAGCACTCGCCGCACTGGATGCAGGTCTCGGAGTCCCAGACCGGGATCTCCTCCGCGATGTTCCGCTTCTCCCACTTCGTGGTGCCGGTGGGCCAGGTGCCGTCGTCGGGCAGCTTGGAGACCGGGAGGGTCTCGCCGCGGCCCGCGATGATCTCCGCGGTCACCGTCCGCACGAACTCGGGCGCCTGCGCGGGAACCGGGCGGCATCATGTGGAGCGTCCCCGTCGGCCTTGGCGGGATAGTCCACCTTCTCGATGCGCGTGCGGGCGGCTTCCACGGCCTTCATGTTCATCTCCACGACATCCTTGCCCTTGTTGCCGTAGGTGTCCTCGATGGCCGTCTTGATGAGCTCCAGGGCCTTGGCCTCGGGCAGCGACGCCGGAGATCAGGAAGAACGCGGTCTGCATGGTGACGTTGATCCTGCCGCGCAGCCCGACCTCGTCGGCGATCTTCGTCGCGTCGATGACGTAGAACTTGAGCTTCTTGTCGATGATCTGCTTCTGCACCTCGACGGGGATCTTCTCCCACACCTCGTCCTTGCCGAAGGGCGAGTTCAGGAGGAACACGGCGCCCGTCGTCGGCCTGGGAGAGCATGTCGTACTTGCTCGAGGAAGCTGAACTTGTGGCAGGCCAGGAAGCTCGCCTTGGAGATGAGGTAGGTGCTCTTGATCGGCTTCTTGCCGAAGCGCAGGTGCGAGATGGTGATGGAGCCGGACTTCTTGGAGTCGAGCACGAAGTAGCCCTGGACGTAGTTGTCCGTGGCCTTGCCGATGATCTTGATCGAGTTCTTGTTCGCGCCGATGGTGCCGTCCGCGCCCAGGCCGTAGAACATGGCGCGGTGCACGCCGGCGGGCTCGGAGGAGAAGCGCGGGATCGAAGGGGAGGCTGGTGTGGGTCACGTCGTCGTTGATGCCGACCGTGAAGTGGTTCTTCGGGGTCTTCTCCTTGAGGTTGTCGAACACGGCCTTGGCCATGGCGCCGGTGAACTCGTAGGAGCCCAGGCCGTAGCGGCCGCCCGACGACCACGGGGTAGTCCTTCAGCTTCAGGAGGCCCGCTCGACATGGCCTCGCCGATGGCGGTGCGCACGTCCTCGTACAGCGGCTCGCCGAGGGAGCCCGGCTCCTTGGTGCGGTCCAGGACCGCGATGGCCTTCACCGATCTTCGGCAGCGCCTGCGACGAAGTGCTCGAGGCTGAACGGGCGGAAGAGGCGGACCTTCAGCACGCCGACCTTCTCGCCCTTCGCGACCAGGTACTCGGCCACCTCTTCCGCGGTCTCCGCGCCGTTGCCCATCATGACGATGACGCGCTCGGCGTCCGGGGCGCCGACGTAGTCGAACAGCCTGTACTGGCGGCCGACGATCTTCGCGAACTTGTCCATGGCCTTCTGCACGATCCCGGGCACCGCCGTCGTAGTACTTGTTCACCGTCTCGCGGCCCGGCGAAGATACACGTCGGGGTTCTGCGAGGTGCCCTGATGGTGGGCCGCTCGGGGTTCAGCGCCCGCGCGCGGTGCGCGGCCACCAGCTCGTCGGTGACCATGGCGCGCATGTCGTCGAAGGTGAGCTCCTCGATCTTCTGCATCTCCATGTAGGAGCGGAAGCCGTCGAAGAAGTGGAGGAACGGGATGCGGGATTCCAGCGTCGCCGCCTGCGCGATCAGGGCGCAGTCCATGATCTCCTGCGCGTTGTTGGAGCAGAGCATGGCCCAGCCGGTGGAGCGGCAGGCCATGACGTCCTCGTGGTCGCCGAAGATCGACAGGGCGTGGGTGGCGATGGCGCGCGCGGCGATGTGGAACACGGTGGAGCGTGAGCTCGCCGGCGATCTTGTACATGTTGGGGATCATGAGGAGCAGGCCCTGCGACGCGGTGAAGGTCGTGGTGAGCGCGCCCGTGGTGAGCGCGCCGTGCACGGCGCCCGCGGCGCCGGCCTCCGACTGCATCTCCACGACCGATGGGCACGGTGCCCCAGATGTTCTTCCTGCCCTCCGCGGACAGCTCGTCCGCCGACTCTCCCATGGTGGATGACGGGGTGATGGGGTAGATCGCGATCACCTCGTTGGTCGCGTGCGCGACTGTTGCGGCGGCGGTGTTCCCGTCGATGGTCACCATTTTCCTGGCCATATGCGAAATCCTTCTTTCCTGAAAAGGTATAGGGGACTTTCTTTCAGATTCTATCGCAAATCGGAAATCATGACAACGGCAGCGCGTGGAGCAAAACTGCGGATCCGGCCGCTTTTCCGGCCCGATGGGGCATCCCCCCGGCGTTCACCACTGCTGCTCTGCGATGGCCATGATCTCCCGCGGCGTCGCCGTACCCGTCATGAACAGCTTCTGCACGGTCACGCCCGCGGCAAAAGTACCGAGCATTGCCGCTTCCCAGGGGTCAGCGCCCGCGGCAAGGCCGGCGGCAATTCCGGCAGTCGCGCTGTCACCTGCTCCCACGGTATCGACAGGGCCCGGGATCCGAGGCGCGGGCACTTCCTGCGTGCCGCGTGCGTCCTGCACGAGAATGCCGCGCGCGCCGCGCGTGAGAAAGATCGTTTTTTCCCAGCGTCGGAACAGGATTTCCGCGGCGCGCGCGGCCACGGCCAGGGGAACCGGGTCCGCAGACACCCACCGCTCCCCGCACAGCCTGAGCGTCTCACGGTCGCTGAGCTTCCGCATCGCCCCCGCGTAGCTGTCGCTGAAGTGTCTGCTGTCGCAGAGGAAAGGGATGGCCGCTCGGGTGGCTGCTGCGGCAAGCGACTGCCGGAACTCCTCCGTGTGGATGCCCTTCAGGAGCTGCTGGTTGATGATGACCAGGTCGAGGGAGGCAAGCGATTCGCGCAGAGCCCGCAGGAGATCGCGCGCCGTGTCCGCGTGCAGCACGTTGGCATTTCCGAGATCGATCCTGCCCTGTTCCTGCTCCTCTTCGATGGGCTTGATGTAGACCGGCGTGTCCCAATCGCGCTCCTGCGCGAGGATCCCGCCGGTGTCCGCTGCCGAAGCGCCGAGGATGCGCAGCATCTCCCGTCCGAATGGATCGCTGCCCGCTATTCCGAACGCGCTCACGCGCTCCACGCCCATTGCCAGGAGATTGCTCACCACGTTGCCCGCGCCTCCCAGGGAGTAGCGCGGGTGCCGGACCGCACGGGTAGACAACCCGGTCTCCACGGAGGTCTCCGAGAGCGACGAATCCATGGTCCAGTATGCATCGAGGCAGAAATCCCCGATCACACCGACACGCGCACGACGGATATCGTCGAGAAGCTTTTCCAGGCGGTCTCTTGTCATGCCGGGCCGCAGTTTAGACAAGCCGCGCACCGTCATCAAGGACTGGAAAGGCCAGGGCTCTTCTCTTATACTGGCGCGTCGCCGCGGCGTTCGCCGATCGAATGAAAGGATGCAAATGGTCGCAACCATCGTTCTGGCACTGTTCTTCGTACTCTTCCCGGCCCTCATCATCTGGCTGGGAGAGAAGAGGTTCGCTCTCGTGGACAGGATCGGGGCGGTGGTGATCTGCTACGCGGCAGGGCTCATCCTGGGCAATATCGGGATCCTGCCGAAGGGGGCCGCCGCGGTGCAGGACATCACCACGACCATCGCGATACCGCTCGCGCTGCCGCTCATGTTTTTCTCTCTGGACGTGGGCGCGTGGGCGCGCTCCAGCGGCAGGGCGCTTCTCGCGTTCGGGCTGGAAGTCGTTGCGGTCGTCGTCGTTTCCATTGCAGGCTTCTTCGTCTTCAAGGGAGTGATCGGGCCTGAAACGGCGAAGCTCACGGGGATGCTCAACGGCGTGTACACCGGCGGGACAATCAACCTTGCCGCAATCGGGACAGCCCTCCGGGTGAGCCCCACCCTCTATGTCGCGGCCAATACATCCGACATCGTGATCTCGGGCCTGTACCTCCTCTTTCTCGTCACGATCGGACAGAGGGCCATCGGTATTCTTCTTCCCGCCTGGAAGAAATCCGCCGCCGGCCCCGCGCAGATGGCGGTCGAGGAATGGGGCTCGTACAAGGGCTTCTTCTCCCGGGAGAGGTTCCCTCCCCTGGTCGTTTCATTCGGTCTCGCGCTGCTCATCTTCGCGATCGGCGCGGTCTTCAGCCTGCTCCTGCCGGGACAATGGGGCACGATCGTGACGATCCTGGTCATCACCTCGCTGGGCATCGCGGCCTCCTTCATCGCGCCGATCCGGCGCATCCGCATGACCTACCAGCTCGGCCACTATTTCATCCTTGTGTTCTGCCTCGTGGTGGGGTCCATGGCGGACCTGAGCAGGCTCCTTTCGGTGATCCCCGGTGTCATCGGCTATGTCAGCGTGGCGATATTCGGCTCTCTCATTGTGCACCTGCTGCTGTGCGCGATCTTCCGCATCGACACAGATACGATGATCATTACCTCGGTTGCCGGGATCTGCTCGCCCCCGTTTGTGCCGATGGTGGCAGCAGCGCTCAAGAACCGCGACATCATTATGCCGGGTGTCATCACGGGAATCATCGGCTGGGTGACCGGCACGTATCTCGGCATAGGCGTGTCCACCGTCCTTTCCGCGCTGGTGCATTGACATGACATACCAGGAGATACTCGAGCGCACACGGGCCCTTGCCGCGCGTCCGGTCCGCAGGCTGGACCAGGGGAAACGCGCCGCGTTCATGAGCGGGTTCACTGCCCGGACCAGCGGTTCGGCCCGGCTCTTCGAGAAGGCGGGAAAAGTGCTTCCGCGGGGAAGCGGCCACGCGTGGACGCCCCATGTCCCCTATCCATTGTACATGGACCACGGGAAGGGAAGCCGGTTATGGGACGTGGACGGAAACGAGTACGTCGACTATGTGCTGGCCGGAGGGCCCCTCATCCTGGGGCACAACCACGAGGGCCTGCGCCGGAGCATGCTCGACCTGATCTCCCGGCGGACGTACTTCCACGGATTTCACGACGAGATGGAGCTCAAGGCGGCGGAAAAAATCATCCGCCATTTCCCCGGCATAGAGAAGGTGCGATTCACCTGTTCGGGCACCGAGGCAAACGCGGCGGCGGCGAGGATCGCCCGGTCCTTCACCGGCAGGAAGAAGATCGCCAAATACCTGGCGGGCTACCACGGGTGGAGCGACCAGTTCATGACGGACATGGAGGTGCCCGGCAGCGGACGCTTCATTTCCCAGGGAGTGCCGGGTGAGATCCTCGACCTGACCGTGCTCGTGCCGCCGAATGACCTCGACGCGCTGGACAAGGCGCTTGCGCAGCACGATTCCGACGGCGGCGTGGCGGCCGTGTTCTGCGAGCCTGTCGGCGGAGAGTCGGGTCTCGTGCCCTTTGCGGAAGGCTTCCACGCGGCCGCCATGGAGATTGCCCACCGGCATGGTGCGCTCTATGTCTTTGACGAGGTGGTGACCGGTCTCCGCATGGGTCTCGGCGGGGCGCAGGGAGTCCTCGGCGTCAAGCCGGACCTCACCACGCTGGGAAAGGCGCTCATGGGCGGGTGGCCGTCCTGCGGCGCGGTCTGCGGCAGCGCAGAGGTCATGGAAACCGCCTGCACGGGAGTGATCCCCGACGGGCGGCCGTTCGCCTACATTGCGGGGACCCTGCCGGGAAACACCCTCTCGGCGGCTGCCGCGTATTACACGATCGGGGAGCTGGAGAAGCCGGGGGTCGTGGAGCGCATGCTCGCCGCGGCCGCCGACTACGTGGACAAGCTGAACGCGCTGTTCGCCGCCCGGCGGTGCGGCTTTTTTGCGTACAACTTCGGCGGTATCATCCGTATCGAGATGACCTCGCCGCACGGAGTTCCCCTGACCCGGCCCGAGGCAATGCAGGAGATCATACGGCGGCGGGCGACGCTGGAGGAGTACTCATTCATTCTCCACGCCCAGGGCGTGCTCACGTGCAACGGAAGGGACATGGTGTCCTGCAGTCACTCCGCGCAGGACAATGACAAGGCCGTCGAGGCATTCTCGTCCCTGGTCGATTCGCTCGAGTAGGAGGCTCCCGCATGGAAGGCCAGAAGGCAGCCAGGGGCACGGCGCTGGTCACCGGCGCCTCCCGCGGCATCGGAGGGGCAATCGCGCAGGCCCTTGCGGCGGACGGATGGGAAGTGGTTGCCGTCTGCCGCGATCCCGACAGGATCCCCCGCGCACAGAGGGCGGACGCCGTGCGCTACATCGGCCTCGACCTTGCGGAGAAGCGGAGCGTCGACTCGCTGGTGAAGACCGTGAAGGCGGTGGACGTGCTCGTGAACAATATCGGCGCCAGTCCGATAGGCCCGGCGGAGGAGGTCCCGATCGATAAGGTACGGGAGCTCTTCGAGCTGAACTTCTTTGCAGCGGTCC
The DNA here is from genome assembly GCA_963734545.1 of uncultured Spirochaetota bacterium. Lineage (GTDB taxonomy): Bacteria > Spirochaetota > Spirochaetia > SZUA-6 > Fen-1364 > Fen-1364. The sequence continues at coordinate 143,967 of CAVTHO010000009.1, forward strand.
GGCTCACGCAGGCGTATCTGCCGGCCATGCGGAAACGCGGACGGGGCGCGGTGATCTTCATCGGCTCCATGAGAAGCGAGGCGCCCACGCCTTTCTCTTCATTCTACTCCGCCAGCAAGGCCGCGCTGCGCTCCTTCTCGGAATGTCTCCGCATGGAGGTGAGAGAGTACGGCATCTCCGTGTCATTGATCGCGCCTTTCTATATCCGCACAACCCTGCCCCAGGAGAGGCAGTTCGCCCCCGGGTCCCCGTATGCGGCGGCCGTGCGCAGGGTGAAGGAGAGCCGTGACCGCATGATCGCCGGTGCCGCGGAGCCCGCCGAGGTAGCGCGGGTGGTCCTGAGGATCCTTGCCGCGGGCAGGCCGCGCGCTTTCTATGCCGCGGGTCGGGCCGCGGGGTTGCAGGCGTTTCTGGCGCGCCACCTTCCCCGGCGGATCGTGGAAGCGAGCATGGCGCGCAGGTTCAGGCTCAACGGCCCGAAAGAAGAGGGAAAGCCGTGAGAAGGCAGTGCCTCTGGTTCGAGGGGGCCGGGCGTGTCTCCGTGCGGGAAGAGACGATGGACGGGCCGGGCAGCGGCGAGGTCCTCCTCGAGTCGGTCGTGAGCGCCATTTCGCCCGGTACCGAGATGCTCTTCTATGGTGGAAAGCTCGAAGAAGGGGCAGCGGTGGACGCGACGATACGGGACTATCGACGCGAGCTTTCCTATCCGCTGCGCTATGGCTATTCCAGCGTCGGAAGGATCGTGAAGGCGGGTGACGGAGTCGACCCGGCGCTCGTGGGCAGGCTCGCGTTCGCCTTCATGCCGCACGCATCGGCGGCCTGCGTCCCCGTGGACCTGGCCGTCCCCGTGCCCGAGGGAATCGATGCCGAGGAAGCCGCATTCCTTGCGACCGCCGAAACCGCGGTCAACCTCGTGCTCGACTGCCGCCCCCTGCTGGGAGAGCGCGCGAGCGTATTCGGTCTTGGCGTGATCGGTCTTTTCACGGCCGGCCTCCTTTCCCGGTTTCCCCTTGCATGCCTTTCCGGCTGGGACCTGCACGCGCTTCGCCGGAAGGCGGCGGCAGCATGGGGTGTGAAGGCGGAAGACCCGGAGGAAAAGCCGCCCGGAGTGGGAACAGAGGACTTCGCCGTGGAGGCAAGCGGGTCATCGGACGGATTCCGTCTTGCCCTGTCTTCCTGCGGATTCAACGGACGGCTGGTAGTCGGCTCCTGGTACGGCAGGGCGGCCCGCGGGCAGGCCTTCGAAGCTTTCGATACGCTGTTCCACAGGAACCGGGTTCGGATCATTCCCAGCCAGGTGAGCACGATCGATCCGTCCCTGACAGGGCGATGGACCCGCGCACGGAGACTGGCCTCCGCATGGGAGGCCATCCGGTCTCTCCGGCCGGGTCGCTTGATCACGCAGCGTGTGCCCTTTGCCCTGGCCGCGGATGCCTACCGGCTCATCGCCGGCTCCCGGGGCCGGACCATCCAGGTCATGCTCGTGCACGAGAGCGCAGGAATTCCGCCACTCGCGCCCGGATAGCCGCGGCGCCTTCGTCTCCCCCGGCGGCCAGCTCCCGACCGGCAAATCCCGGCAGGATGTCCACCCGGACGCGCACCGGCCACGCGCGGGCAAAAAGGGTATGGGCCACCGCCTGCAGCATGGCGCCGAATCTCTCCCGGTCCTCCCGCGCTTTTCGAATCAGTGTGAGCGGATTGCCCTGCGCCCGGCGGGAGAGCACCCCGCTCACCACTATGGGAATGACGACAGCGTCCGGGACGAACCGCAGGAAAAATGTGGTGCTGGCAGACCATCCGGCAAGGGCTTCCACGGCCCCCGGAAGCACCGAGGGGTCCGGCTCGATCTCACCGGCCGGGAAGGTAAGCAGCGCGCCGCCGGTGCGCAGGTGGCTGATGGAGCTGCGCAGGGCTTCCCGCCGCCTCTCCTGCTGTTCGGGGAGGAAAAAAAGGGAGCGCGAGGCAGCGGGAAGCGCGCGCAGGAATGGGCGGTCCGCCGCGAGGATCCTGAGATCCGGCCGCGGGATGGCAGCGCAGAGGCACACGGTATCGGTCATTCCCGGATGGTTGGAGAGCAGAATCACCGGACCGGTCTCCGGAATCCGCTCCGCGCCGGTGATCACGAAGTCCCGCACGTACGCGGAGATGATGATCGGCGCCGCCTCGCGGAGACTGGACGCCACGACTGCGTCGTCGAACTCCACCAGCCGCCGGGCCAGCACGCGCGCCGGATGCCGGAAGGCGAGCTCGAGGCTCCGGCGAAAGACGCGCAGATTGCTCAGGCCCAGGGCGGAGAGGATATCGAGCGTGTTGATGGCGATGAGGTCCCGTTCCCGCGCGTCCATGCTTTCGCCGGCACGGTAGCACAGACCGCGCGCGGCTGCAATTCACACGAATGTCACGGAGGACCGCGGTCACCGTATTCGGTGACATTCGTGACCGGCTTGCGCGCGAGCCGGCACATGCGTACATTGCACGCATGTTTCGCCTGTGCTTCCAGCGCGCTTTCACGGCCCGGCACTTTCTCACGGGCGGCAACTGGGGTGCCGAGAATGCGCCCCACCCGCACCGCTACCGAATCGAGTGGGAGCTGCGCGCGCAGGAGCTGGACGCGCACGGCTACCTCGTCGACCTGGTTGAAGTCGAGCGCAGCCTCGGGGACGTGCTCGGCAGGTACCGCGGCGCCCTGCTGAACGACCTGCCGGAGTTCGCGGGGCTCAACCCATCGCTGGAACGTTTTGCGAAGCTGCTGTGGGACCGGCTCTCCGCCTCGCTCCGTCCCGGTGTGAGCTGCGCCGTGCGCTTGTGGGAAAACGAATCCGCCTGGGCGGGCTACGACGGGACCATGCCCGGTCCGGGCTGAGCCGCGTTCAATGCGCGTCGGGCTCGTGATCTATGGGGAACTCTCGACAGCCTCGGGTGGTTTCCTCTATGACCGGATGCTGGTGGACGCGCTCCGTCGCGGGGGAGATACCGTCGACGTGATTTCCCTGCCGTGGAGGAGCTACGGCAGGTGCCTCCTTCAGAATCTGGACAGGGGGCTTCGCGCGGCCCTCCTCGCATGGACCGGAGACCTGCTGCTGCAGGACGAGCTGAACCACCCCTCCCTCATTCTTTTCAACAGGGCGCTTACTCGCCCTCGTGCGGCGCCGGTGATCTCGATCGTGCATCACCTGAGATCCTCCGAGCAGAACCCCGCCTTTGCGCGCGGCGTGTACCGCCGTGTCGAGCGCGCGTACCTGCTGTCCGTCGATGGATTCATCTTCAACAGCCACGCCACCCGCGGAAGCGTCGAGCGGCTGATCGGTCGTCCTGTCCAGGGGATCGTCGCCACTCCCGGCGGAGACAGGCTGGGTCCCCTGCCGACAGAGGAGGAGGTGCTGCGCCGGTGCAGCGAGAAAGGGCCTCTCCGGGTGCTCTTCGTGGGAAACATCATCCCGCGCAAAGGGCTCATCAGCGTCGTCGACGCATTGGGGCAGGTCCCTTCTCACCTCTGGAGGCTGACCGTCGCCGGCTCGCCCGAAATGAATCCCCGCTACGCGGCGGAGGTCGGCCGCGCCGTTGCCGCGCGCGGCCTGCGAAACAATGTGTGCATGGCCGGCCGGCTCGATGACGCCCGGCTCGCTGAAGCCTACAGGACGCATCACGTCCTCGCGGTGCCCAGCCTGTACGAGGGATTCGGCATCGTCTACCTCGAGGCAATGGGTTTCGGCGTTGTTCCCATAGGCTCCCGGACCGGCGGCGCAGCCGAGGTGATCGAACACGGCAGATCCGGCTGCCTTGTGCCTCCGGATGATTCGCGCGCGCTTGCGGACGCCATTGCCGGCCTGGCCATTGACCGTGCCTTTCTGCGTGACCTGGCCCTGGAGGCCCGCCGGCGTTTCCGCACGTTTCCCGGATGGGAGTCAGGCATGACCGCGCTGCGGGAGGACCTCCACGACATGGCCAGGCGCAAGGGAGACCGGCATGGATGACGAAACCTTCATCCGCTACCTGGCCTCGAAAAGGTCCGTGGACGACCGGGCGTTGAACCGGGGCGTCTGGGATGCAATGATCGCGGCTGCCCGGGACCTGTCCGCACGCCCGCCGATTTTTCGACATGCCCCGGGGGGCGGTGCCCAGGTGGACGGTCCCCGGGTGCTCGAGCTCGGCGGCGGCATCGGCACAATGGTGGATCGGGTTACGGAGGAAGGCCGGCTTCTGCCCGCATCGTGGACCATGATCGACTCGCAGCCCGCGCTGATTGCCAGGGCGCGCCAGAGGCTTGCACACACGGCTCCCTTTCCCCTCGAGCTGCTTGCCACCGAACTCGATGCCTATCTCGCAACGCCATTTCGGCCGTTTGACCTGGTGATCGCCAACGCTTTCCTCGACCTGCTGGATCCTCCCCGCGCGCTCCCCGGAATTGCCGGACTATGCAGGCCGGGGGGGCTCGTCCTCTTCTCGATCACGTTCGACGGGCTCACGGTGCTCGAACCGGAGATCGATCGCGACCTGGACGCCACAATCGTAGCGCTCTACCACCGCACCATGGACGAGCGCACTGCGGGCGGGGAGAGATCAGGGGACAGCCGGTGCGGAAGGCATCTTCTCACCCTGCTGCCCCGGTGCGGCTACCGGATCGTCGCGGCTGGCTCGTCGGACTGGATCGTTCATCCGCGCAACGGGGAGTATCCCGCGGACGAGCGCTTCTTCCTGAGCTGCATCCTAGGATTCTTCGAGGAATCCCTTTCCGCAAGAGCCGAGCTCGATCGGACAACCCTTGACCGGTGGCTGCGCGCGCGGCGTGCGCAGCTTGCAGAAGGCGAGCTCGTGTTCCTGGCGCACCAGCTGGACGTGCTCGCATCCGTGGAAGCTCGTTCGTGACGGATACCGGCGCTCCGGTCGTGATGCTGGCAAGCGGGACCCAGGGCGATGTGCAGCCGTTTCTCGCTCTCGCGCTGGGCCTGCGCAGGGCCGGCATTCCTTCGGTGATCGCCGCTGCTCCCCGGTATCGATCCCTCGTCGAAACGAGGAACATCGGATTCTCCGCGCTGGAAGGCAACCCGAGCGATCTCATGGCAGGTTCCGGATCCATGGCCGCGACCCTGAGCAGCGGAGCGGCGCAGGGAATCGCATCCACCGCCCGGTTTCTGCGCGCGGCCCAGTCAGAGTACCGGCGCATGCTCGAATCGGCGGCTGCGGCCTGCAGACCGGCGCGCGCAATCCTTGCAGGCCTGCCCTCCACCTGGGGTTTTTCCATAGCGGAAGCCCTCGGGGTCCCCTGCATCCTCTGCATGCTGCAGCCCTTTGGCCGAACGCGCGCCCTTCCCTCGGCGCTCCTGCCCGCGCGCAGGTCCCTCGGACACTGGTACAACCTGTTGAGCTACCGCGTCATCGAGCAGGCTATGTGGCTGCCCTGGCGGCGCGTCACGAATGCCTGGCGTCGGCAGACGCTGGGGCTGCCGGCACTCCCGATGGCAGGACCCTGGCAGCGGATGTACGCTTCCGGGTTCTCCTGCCTCTATGGATTCAGCCCCGCGATACTTCAGGCCCCGGTCGACTGGCCTCCCGCCCACGTCATCACGGGCTTCTGGTTCCTCGAAGAAGAGCCCGTTTGGACGCCCCGTCCCGCCCTGGAGCGGTTCCTTTCCCTCCACGATCCGGCGTTGTACATCGGGTTCGGGAGCATGGGAACGAATCACGCCCGCAGAGTGCTTCGAGTTGTCGAGGCCGCCCTCGAGCTGAGCGGGCTGCGCGCCGTGGTTTCTCCCGGCAGTCATTCCCTCGGCCTGAGGTCGGAAGATCCGCGCCGAATCTTCTTCGAGGAAGAGGTCCCTCACGCCTGGCTCTTCCCGCGGACCGCGGCCGTCATGCACCACGGCGGCGCGGGCACGACCGCCGAGGGCCTGCGCGCCGGAGTTCCCTCACTCATCTACCCCGGGGCCGCGGACCAGTACTTCTGGGCCGAGCGGATCGCGAGGCTCGGCGCGGGCCCGCGCCCGGTGGGCCGAGCCGACCTGACGCCTGCCGGCCTGGCGCGACTTTTCACGCGCGTGGCGACGGATCGGGCGATGAGGGAACGGGCCCGGCTCATCGGGGAGAGAATTCGAGCGGAGAACGGCGTGGAGAGGGCGGTTGAAGAGCTGCTGCCGCTGCTCGGCGGCAGCAGTCTACGCGGGCCCCGTCCCGCCTCGCCTGCTCGAGAGTGACACTATCGCGAAGCCGGCCGCGGCAAATCCGGCGCCCATCCAGTAGGGAGCCGGCGGGCCGAATGCCTGGTGGGCAGCGCCTGCGAGCCCGGGCCCTGCTATCAGGCACGCGCTCAGAACCGACTGCACGCCTCCCATGACCCGGCCCACCCCTGCTTCCGGAGCGCTGTGCGCCACAAGACTCATGAGGGATGGAATCCCGAGGCCTGTCCCTATGGCAACCACGCCGAGGAGCGGAAAGAGCATCCAGCCTGCCGGCGCGATGGCGGCAAATGGAAACATCACCACGGCCGCCGCCGCTCCGATCGATGCAAGCCTCGCTTCTCCCACCCGCGGCGCGACGCGTCCCACGAGGAATCCCTGGGTGAGCACCGCGCAGGCTCCTATGAACGTGAAGAACAACCCGTTGGCGGAAGGCGTCCAGCCGAACCGTGCCTGGCTGAAAAGAGGAAATGTCAGGGGCAGGCCGGAGAAGGAGAGGTTCAGCGCGGCAAGCGTGAGAAGAAACGGCCTGAGAGTGGGGCGGCGAAAGACATCTATGAGGGCGCTGACCGGATTTATACGGAGATTCTGCCGGTCAGCCGTCAATCGATCTGGACGGTGGAAATCCCTGATGGCGAAAAACCCGAAGAGGGCATTCCCCAGCGCGATGCCGCTCGCGGCGAACGCGGGAATCCGCAGACCGCGGGCCCCGAGAAATCCCCCGAGCAACGGGCCCGCAGCCACTCCCAGTCCGACGGCAGCACCCGCCAGACCCAGCCAGCGCGTGCGGTCGGAAGGTCCTGCGCCGTCGGTGATGTAGGCCTGGGCGGTCGCGAAGCTCCCTCCCACGAGGCCGCCGAAGGCCACTGCGGCGAACAGCACGGCAAGGGACCCGGCAAGGCCGATACCCAGGTAAGCGACGAAGCTGCCGAGCAGGCAGGCCACCAGGACCGGCCTCCTGCCGTGCCGATCCGCGAATGATCCGATCACGGGGGCCCCGATGACCTGCATGACGGCATACGCGGAGCCGAGGGCCCCGGCAAGCAACGCGCCGCCGGCATGGCGCTGGACGTACAGCGGCAGAAGCGGTGCGACCATTCCGAACCCGGCCATATCGAGGAAGATCGTGACGAGGATGAACGCCAGGCGCGGTTTCGGCATGAACGCCGGCGGATTTCCGAAGCTCTGCATCCCCCCCATGCGTACATCGTCTTGCACCATTCTGCAACCCCCGGCACAATCAGGGTGTGCCAGGCGGTCATGAACGGGAAAGCGCGGGCCACGCCTCCGCGGTACGGGCCTACTACGAGAGCAACACGCGGCTCTTTCTTGCGCTCGGCATCGGCAGGCGGACGCTCGCCATCCGGCGGGCCGTGTGGGCGGATGGGGTGGATGATCTCGCCGCGGCCGTGAACTACGTAAACGGCCTTGTTGCGGCCGAAGCGAGGCTGGCCGCGACAAAGGACGGCGCGCTTCGGATTCTCGATATCGGCTGCGGTGTCGGAGGCAGCCTGCTCTTCCTTGCCGGCGCGGTGAATACGCCGCTCCAGGGGATCGGCGTCACCATCAGCCCGCGGCAAGCCGTCATTGCACGAAGACAGGCGCGCATCCGGGGGCTTTCCTCAAGGTGCTCTTTCATCGCGGCGGATTTCGCGCGCCTCACCGGTCTTCCCCGGTTCCCTCTCTCCTTCGCCATCGAGTCATTCGTCCATTTCACCGCGCCGGCAGAGTTCTTCACCGCGGCGGCAAGATCGCTTGCGCCGGGAGGACGTCTGATGGTGATCGACGATTTCCTCGCCGGTGACCGGCATTCGCCCAGGGAACGCGGGCTTGTCAGTGCCTTCCGGCAGGGGTGGCTTCTGCCTTCGCTCTGCACGGTCAGGCGCGCGGTCCAGTGCGGCGCTGAATGCGGCATGCGCCTGGTGGAAGATCGCGACCTGAGCAGTTTCCTTTCCCGAAAACCCGCAGGCTCGCGGATAGGAAAACCCGCAGGCTCGCGGATGGGAAAACCCGCAGGCTCGCGGATGGGAAAACCCGCAAGCTCGCGGATGGGTTGGTGGGCCGTGCGCGTCATGCGCGCGCTTCCCGTGCCGTGGCCTTACTGGAGAAGCACGATGGGAAGCCTCGCCCTGGAAGCCTGCAGGCGGGCAGGGCTGGTCGAATACCATGTCCTCGTGTTCGAGAACCAGCGGGCATGACATGCGCCGCCTCATGACGGCAGCAGCCTGGAGCGGAATAGCAGGGCCGATCCTCTTCGCCGGCGCGCTGGCCGTCCTCTCATTCGTGGAGCAGGACTTCATGCGCACCCTTGGCTGGGAGCCGCTCACCGCGGCCACTCGTGACTGGCCCAGCGGCCTGGCCCTGGGTCCCGGGGGCATTGTCATGACCGCGGCGTTCGTCGCATGCGGGCTGCTCCTCGTGCTCTTCGCGGCCGGACTCCGGCGGGCGTTTCCTGCCGCCCCCGTCTCGGCCCTTGCCGCTATTTTCATGGCCCTGGCTGGATTGGCCATGAGCTTTCTCGCGTTCTCCACCGACCCCACGAACAGCCAGGGACCCGCCACCCTGCACGGCCGCATCCACGATGCGGCCTTTATTGCTCTCGGTGCAACGCTTCTTGTATCGCTCGTGGCCTTTGGTTTCGTATTCCGCACGGACAGGAAGTGGAGCGCGAATGCGGTCATCTCGTGGGTGACGGCGGCGTTGATCGTCCCGTCATTCACGGCCAAGGGAATCGTCTTCTACTTCTTTCTTGCCTCGTACCTGGTCTGGTGTGAGGCGGCTGCCGTCCGCCTCCTGCGACGCATCGGCGCTCCGCCTACTTGAACATGTCCACCGTGTCCTGCTTCTTCCTTGCCTGCGCATAGGCAGCGTCGACCTCTTCGTCCTCGAGATATCTGCGGAGATCCGCCGCCTGCTCGGTGGTGAACACGATCTGGTCGCTGCTGGCAAAGGCTGCGGCGGTCCGCATGACAAGCGTGATGCGCAGCGCGTCTGCGCCCTCCAGCCGCGCGCTGAAAACGAGCTTGACCTCGCGCGTGCCCTGCGCATCCCATCCCTCGCCGCGGCGGAACATCTGCGCAAGGTCGATCGTGGTGATCTCACGGGTGATTTCCACGTTGTTGTCCATCGCGAGCCGCGCCCACTCCTGGAACTTCGCAACGGCTTCACGGAGGGAGGCACGCGCGGGACCTTCCACGATCATCCCGTATCGCGGCGCGGAGCTGCCGAAAAGATTCTGTACGCTGATGGCAATGATCCCCGGGTTGTCGGCAAAGGCGAGGAATGTGAGGCCCCGCCTGCTGTCCTTGATCTGGCCGTAGACCACCGACTGGCCGGTCGGGACCGGGCTCCAGGGAGGCAGGCTCGAACAGCCGGCAATCAGAACCAAGAGAAGGACAAAGACGAACGACTTACGCATTGCTCACTCCCGCTCCAGCTCGATCTGCTCCAGAATCGCCTCGCAGGGCCCCCGGCCGGACCATCGGGGCTCGATTGCGGCGATGCCTTGTTCGATGGAGAGCTCGGTGGCTACCGGCTGCGGGGAGCTGCCGGTGGCGGGAGAGGCCGCTCCGTAGCTCCAGTCCGCAACAGCGCCTTTGCCGTCGTACGCGACGACTTCCAGGCTCACCGAACCCGAAGGACTCGGGACAGCCGCCGGAATCACGACTGCCCGCGCTGCCAGCCGGAGCTTCTCTCCCGGCTTGACCGGTATGCGATACCCTGTGCCGAGCGCCCAGTCCCGGGTCCCGCGATGCAGGAGGTGAACGGCCGTGGGGGCTCCCGCGGCATCATAGTCTATTCGAAGCGTGCCCGCTCCCGGGTCCCGGGTCCACAGCATCCCCCAGTCCTCGATGGGCATGATCAGCTTCGGCATCGAGCCTGCATTGAAGCTTTCAAGGGGCACCGGCTCCCGCGCGCTCGTTCCGCTGACCATTTCCAGGCCCAGGGCCTGGAGGCAGCCGACATCGACGGTACGTCCCTTGAAATGCGCCCTGTCCCGGTAATCCACCATGCCCAATCCCTGGTCGTACTCCCACATCGCCCACCCAATATGCAACACCTCGAGGCTCGTGCGGACGTCTGAAATCCAGCGCAAACGATCCTCCGCGGGCGCCACCTTCTTGTAGACGCCGAACTCACCGCAGAACACGGGAACGCTGTGTGAGCTGCCCCAGTCGGCAGCTCGCGAAAGCTCCTTTCGAATCCGGGCCGCGTCCCAGCGCTCCTGGCCATACCAGCGGACCTGCTCGCGCGCTTTCGCGTCCCGCAGAATGCCGGCCGCCGCCGCAACCGCTTCAGGGCTCGAAGGATACGGGATGCCGGCAAGCTGCTTCTGGATCTCGCCGGTCCACTCGGCGCCCTGGTGGGTGAAGGTGAAAGGCTCATACCAATGGAAACTGTAGACGACGTTCCCGTCCGCAAGGGGCTTCAGGGCGAGAAGACCATTGATGCCTCCCCATGACTCCCCGGTCGCGATGATCGTGCTCTGCGGGGCGCCGCGCCTGATTGCCTCTGCCAGGCGCTCCTGCGCGGGAGGCCACCAGCCGGCGTCTATCTTTTCCACGGTGGACAGGTGCGGCTCGTTCATGACCTCGAAAAAAACGCGCTCTGTCGAGTAGGCGGCGTATCGGCGCGCAAGGGCTTCCCAGAAGCTTTCGACCCTGGACCTGAAAGCAGCATCGTGCGCCAGCCTGCTTTCAAAATCGTTGTTCGAGGAGGCGCCGTGAATCGGGTCCACGATCACGGCGAGCCCCGCATCGAGGGCCATGCGGACGGCTTTGTCCACGTACCGGATGGGGTCCAGAAATGTTTCCGGCACGGCGTCGTTGTAGAGGACTTCGGGCGCAATGGTCAGCCGGACGACGCTGATGCCGGTTTCCTTGATCAGGGAGAAGTCGCTCTCCGTGAGCCGGTGTGCGTAGCGTTTCGGGTCGGAGTATGAGGAAAACCAGTTGTCGATATTGATGCCGCGTGCAAGGAGCTGCAGCCGGGCAGAGGGAACACCCCCGCTCCAGAGCATTGGCGAGGCGAGAATGGCGAGCACGATCGCAAGAGTAACACGCTGCACGGTGACAGGGTATGTCTTCAGACTCGCCCCGGCAAGACCGGTCCGGAAAGTCGGAAAAAACCGGATTCGATTTTCCGTGCTTTCCATTCCGGTTCTGGTATAATTCACAAAGGATAGGAGATTGCATGGGTGACAAGAGCATGTTCTGTGCCTACCATGCAGAATGTCCGTTTTTCAACGTCGCTGACGCATCCGAGCTCGTGAAAGTGCTGAGGCACCTGATCTGCCTCCGCACGCATACGAAGTGCGAGATCAGGACAGAGCTGCTGTCCGGCAACAAGGTTCCCGCGGACGCGCATCCCAACATACGCCTGGCGAAATGGCTCAACTGACAAGAGCCGCCGGGCCGGTCATCCCTTCATAAGCGGACGGCACACACCTACAGCGAGCGGCAGAACCGGACCATCTCCCGAACCGCCTCGGCCATGTTCTGCGCGTACGTGCGGCCTGAGCTCTTGCGCGGCTTGAACGAGTGGTCCCCGTCTTCCAGATATGCCACCCGAATCGCGGCAGACAGCGTGTAGCCGGCAATCTCCTCCCGGGTCCCGAGCGTATCCCGGGTGCCCTGAAGGATAAGCGTGGGGGTCTTGAGATCCTTCAGGTGCGCCACTCGAAGACTGGCCGGTCTTCCCGCCGGATGAAACGGGTAGCCCAGGCAGACCAGACCTTTCACACCGAGCCCGTCCGCCACCATGCTGGCAATCCGTCCACCCATCGACCTTCCGCCAATCACCAGCTCTGACGGCGAGCCGAGCTGATCCACGACGCCGGCCCAGCAATCCTGCAGCACCTTCGGCGCATCAGGGGCGGTTCTCCTGCCCGTCTTTCGAAACTCCTGCATGTAGGGGAACTCGAACCTGATCACTTGAATGGACTCACCGACCAGCGCGTGCGCCATTTCTTCCATGGGCGGAGAGTCCATGAGCGACCCGGCTCCGTGCGCAAGAACCACGCGCAGCCAGGGCTTCCCGGCTTCCGGGGTGTCGATCAGCAAAGGTACAGTACTCACGCAGCCTCCTCCGCGCCTATGGCCCCGGTGCCCGCAGTCACTTACATTGGACTGGGAAACAGGGATGGCTATTGAAGAATATCGCCGCAAAAGAGACTTCAGCAAAACACCCGAACCCGAACCGGGAAAGCTGGACGTCGGGGGAAACAGGTTCGTCGTCCACCGGCACGAGGCGCGCAACCTCCACTATGATCTGCGGATCCAGGCGGGAGGGGTCCTGTCCTCCTGGGCCGTGCCGAAAGGATTCTCATACGATCCGGTGGACAAGAGGCTCGCGGTAAGGACCGAGGATCATCCGCTCGAGTACACGAGCTTCGAGGGGGCCATTCCGCGCGGCCAGTACGGCGCCGGTACGATGCGCATCTGGGACGTCGGGGAATACGAGGTGCGGAAAGCCCCCGACATCCATAGAGCAATCGAGAAGGGAGAAATCAAGCTCGAGCTGCGGGGCCGGCGATTGCGCGGGGAATGGCACATGGTGCGCACCAAGGGGGGCGAAGGCAGGGACTGGCTGCTTTTCAAGGCCCGGGATCGCTACGCCGGGTCCGGTAGCGACTTGTTCGGAGGCGCGGACATGAGCCGGGCAATCCAGAGACCGCCGCTCGGCAGGATTGCCCGAATGGAAGCCTCGCCCTGGCCGCTGCCCTTCGATGACCCGGACTGGCTTTTTGAACCGGCGCTGGCAGGGAAGCGCGTGCGCGCGTCGATCGACGGCCCTTCGGTCAGCATCCGGGCCGGGGCGGAAGACCTTGCCCCGGAGCTGCCGGCCGTTGTGGCGGATCTGGGGAAAATACGCGCGGAGACGCTGCTCTTCGATGGTGTTGTCGTCACGGGCGAATCAGCGCCTGTTCTGTACGTCTTTGACGTGCTCTACGCCGAAGAATGGGACCTGAGGCAGCTCGCGCTCCGGGAGCGCAAGGCCGTCCTCCGTTCGCTCCTGCCGGACCTGAAATGCGTATTCCGGGTCGACCCGGTGGCCGAGCGCGGCTCGGCGCTCGCACAGGCAGCCGCCGAATCGGGGCTGTCGGCGATTCTGGCCAAGCGCGCGTCGAGCAGATATCAGGCAGGACTCTCGGAGGACTGGCGGCACATACCGGTTACCGCGGCAAAGACCCGGAACCAGGCCAGGAAGCCTCCCCGCCCGGCCGAGTTTGCAATAACGAATCCCCGCAAGGTGTACTGGCCCGAGCAGGGATACACGAAAGGGGACCTGCTGGCCTACTACGAGCTGACCGCGGGCTGGCTCCTCCCTTACCTCAAGGACCGCCCCCTGCACATGTACAGGTGGCCGGATGGAATACGGGGCAAGTCGTTCTATCAGAAGCAGCTCCCCGAGGGAATTCCCGACTGGATCGAGACGGTGGATGTCGCCAAGGCTGGCGAGGAGCCGACGCACTACATCGTCTGCAACGACCGAAGGACGCTGCTGACCCTCGTGAACCTCGGGACCATAGACATTCATCCCTGGCTTTCCCGCAGGGGCAGCCTCGATTCTCCGGACTGGGCGATCCTCGACCTGGACCCCAAGGAGGCTCCATTCTCGAATGTGATCAAGGTGGCGCGCGTCGTCGGCAAGCTCCTGCGGGGGCTCGGCCTCGAGGCCTACCTGAAGACTTCCGGCTCCACCGGGCTGCACGTCTGCATCCCGTTGAAGCCCGGCTACACCTACGAGCAGAGCCGCATGTTCTGCGAGGCCGTTGCGCGGCTCGTTGTGCGGGACCATGGTGACATCGCGACCGTGGAGCGCGTCATGAGCCGTCGCGGGGGCCGGGTCTACGTGGATTTCCTTCAGAACCGAAGGGAGCAGACGGTCGTCCCGCCGTACGTGGTGCGGCCGGTGGAAGCTGCGTCGGTCTCGATGCCGCTCGCCTGGGACGAGCTCGAAGGGGAGCTGCGCATCGAGGACTTCACGCTGGCCACGGCACCCGCGCGCATCGAGAAGACGGGAGACCTTTTTCGCACTGCCCTCGGCAAGGGGCAGGATCTTGCGGGGGCCATCGAAGCCCTGGCGCGTTCCCTCGAGGCCTGAGCCCGGCCCGGACCGGGTCAGTCGTCCGGATCGTCCCTCCCCTTGTACCTGATCAGGGTGAGGTGCATCTCGCTAGGAAACGCTTTGAGGCATTCCGCTCGATGAGGGAGCGCCTTGTCGTGCTGACCCGTGCGGGAGAATATGATTGCGAGATTGCAGTGCGCATCCGGATAGCGGGGCTCGAGGGACAGCGCGGTCTGGTAGGCATGGATCCCCTCGTCATGCTTGCCAATTGCCACCAGGCAATTGCCCAGATTGTTCCACGCCTCCGCGAAACCACGATCGGCATCGATAGCCTGCAGGTAACGCTCCGCCGCGTCCGCCTCGCGTCCCAGCTCGTAGAGAACATTTCCGAGGTTGAAGAGCGTTTCCGGATCTGGTTCCGCTTCGAGGGCCCGGCGGTACGCATCCGCTGCCCGCTGAAGATCGCCGCGCTCCTCGGCCTCCACCGCCTCGGAAAACCACCGGCTGTGGCTCTGGTCGCCTTCCGGGAAGATGGACACGCGGGGAGATGTCATCTCCCGCTCCGTGTCGAAATCCATGAGCCTCTGGCCGCTGGGCTCGGCCCAGCCTCCATCCAGCAGCCGGATGCGCAGCCCGCTGTCATACGCCTCGAGACGCCCGGCAATCTGTTCTCCATCCGGCACCCACTGGGCGATCTCGGAGAGGCTCTGGCGCAGCAGCGCGGTGGAGACTCCGGATGCCGTCAGCCGGCCGAGGTTGCGCGCAAGCAGGATGTCCTTGAACTCGAACCAGGCCAGCCGATTGGCCACGCGCGCGGGAGGGAGCAGCCCTCGGCGCATCCAGCTGCGGACCACGGAAAGGGGCTCGTCCACGATGCGGCCCACCTGGGCCGCGGTGTACATTCGGGAGATATCGCTCAATTCTCCTTCGGCGCCGATCAAGGCCAGGAACTCGGCCTCGTCCACCAGCCGTATGGGTGCCCCCTGTTTCTTCAGCTCGCGGAAGCGCAGCATGTTGCGCGCAATACCCCCGTCCGGCGTGAAGTGCCCCGTTGCCTGGCCCGCTATGAGAAGCTCCGTGGTGGTCCCTGGCTCGCGCACGGGGCGGCCGCCGGCCCGGGTGATCCGCTGGACCGCCTCTGCCCTGTCCATGGAGACCAGACGACCGGTGAGCGCCACTTCCCTGCCGGCGAGCGATTCCTGAGGCGGCACTTTTTCCCTGCGCGGTACCCCGCGCATTTCTTCTTCCGTCACGACGTCAGGCATCCAGAAGCCCCTCGAACACGGGTGCGCGAAGCAATCCCGCTGAGGTGAGCTCAGCGAAGCTTACCGCGCAGAACAGGCCCGGCTCAACCCACCTCGCGCGTTCAGGGCAGGACACGAGCGGCGTGTCTCTCGGCCGCTGTCTCAGGAGCGTGTTGATCCTTTCGCGGACCCCTTCGGTGAAGCCGCCCCCCACTCTCCCGACATAGCGAAGCGCACCTTCCTGCTCTCCGGGAAGGCCGTTGCTCGCCACGAGCAGGCTCTGGAAGTCATCGCCATCCTTCTCGATATATCCGATGATGGCAACGTGGACCTGGAGCCGCCGCTTGAACTTCACCCAGGCGCCGTTGCGCTTTCCCGCCGCGTATGTGCTGGAGAGGCGCTTTGCCACGACTCCTTCAAGGCCCTGCTCGCAGGCCATCCGGTACAGCATCTTTCCTTTGGCGCGGACCCCTTCTGAAAGAATCACGCCCGGACACGGGGAATCCTTCATGATCTCTTCGAGGACCCCGCGCCTTTCGGAGAACGGCGCGTCGAGCAGGGAGCGGGACGCGCTGTAGAGGACGTCAAACACGACAAAGCTGACCGGCCAGGCGCCGGCACCGTGTCTGCTTTGAAGGACGAGCTCGAAATCAGGCTTGCCGTCGCGAAGAACAACCAGCTCCCCGTCCAGGACGAGGCCGTCGGGGAGCGCGGCCAGGCCGGCAAGGGACGGGTAGCGCGCGGTGATATCCACCCCGTTGCGGCTCACAAGGCGATGCGCGCCGCGCTCCACCAGGGCCTGCGTGCGGATGCCGTCCCACTTGAACTCGAAGAAATGGGCGTCCGAATCGAATGGCTGGCCGAGGACGGCGAGCATGGGGGGCACGAACCGGGGAAGCGCCTTATCCAACCTTCTTCTTCTTGGTCGTTGCGGCTTTGGCCGGCTTGGCGCTGGGAGCCTGCTTGAGCCCCGCCTTTGCCGCCTGCTTGTCCTCCACCGTTGCCTGCGCGCCGCTGGCTGCCTGGGCCTCTGCCACGCTGCGCTTGAGGGCCTCCATGAGATTGATGATCTTCGGCTCCTCGGGGTCACGGATCTGGACGACTTCCTTCCCCTCGATCTTCATCTGGATCAGCTTTGTCAGCTTTTCCTTGTACACGTCGTGATACTTTGAAAAGTCGAAGCTCTTGATCATCGAGGCTTTGATGAGCGTGTCCGCCAGGGACATTTCCGCATCGGACACTTCCGTTTCAGTGATCTCGTCCTTGAACGCGGAGGCGGCCTTCACCTCGTCCTTCCGGTTCAGAACGGTCATGGCCAGCACCCCGTCTATCGGCCGCAGCATGACCACCTGCTCTTTCTGGGAGATGACCACCTCGGCCATGGCGCACACCTGGTTCGCCAGCATGCCCTTCAGCAGAAGGTTGTACGGTTTCTGGCCCACGGGCCCGTCCGGCGTCAGGAAGTAGGTCCGGCCGCCCAGGTAGATCGTGCTGAGGTCCTCCGGCTTGATGAACCCGTCTATCCGGATGGACTTGTCGCTCTCGGTGCGCAGCTTGTCGATCTCATCCTCGTCGATGATGACATACTGCCCTTTCGAGTACTCGTAGCCCTTGACGATCTCCTCGCTGCTGACTTCACCAACCTCAGGGGCGAACTTCTTGTACTGGATCCGCGTGTGGGTTTTTGCGTGAAGCTGGTGGAGCGTGATGTCGCTCCCGGTCGACGTGGACGTATATGCCTTGACTGGCACTGAAACCAGGCTGAGCTTCAAGAACCCCTTCCAACTGGCATGGGCTGCCATGAACGCCTCCTCGTACTGCCGTCACAGCGGGATGGGACACGGTCGTCGGCTCCCCGAAGCGGCCATACCTTCCCAATTCACTAAGGTATTGTCGGCATATTTCGAAGTCAACTTCCTGGGACCGGGAAGCGCCTGGCGCGCATGTGTGCACACACGGAGGCGAATACAGGGGCAGGCCCGCACGAGAAATCCAGGATTCTTGACACATAAGGTAGGAATTCATACGATATTGGTATGAAAACAACGGTCTCGGAAAAGGGCCAGGTCACCATCCCGAAGGCAATTCGGGACAAGCTGGGTCTCCGGCCCGGTACAGTCCTGGACTTCGATGCAATAGAGGGGAAGTTGATAGGAGTGAAAAAGGAGCAGGATGACCGCATCGGCCGATGGCTCGGCAAGGGATCCCTTCCCGGCGCGCTTTCCGTGGACGACTATCTGCGGCGGATCCGCGGATGATCACCGCAGTGGACAGCTCCGTCATCCTTGACGTGTTGACCGGGGACCAGGGCAATACGTCTGCGAGCCTCGCCGCTCTGCGAAAAGCTTCGCGGGAAGGCCGGTTGATTGTCAGCGAGAGTGTGGTTGCCGAGGTTCGGCCGGTATTTGAATCCAATTCCCTCTTCGAGGAGTTTCTGGGGGACTGGGGCCTGGAGTTCATGCCCTCCACGCTGCGCAGCTCGATCCGGGCGGGCGAGATGTTCCGTCAGATGCTGGCACGGAAGAAAAAGCAGGAGGGCAGGATACTGCCCGGATTTCCTTATTGGCGCGCACGCGCTCGAACACGCTGATCGATTGCTTGCCAGGGATCGGGGTTTCCTGCGCGACTACTTCACCGAGCTGGCCCTCTGGGACCCGTCGCGATAGCCCGCCTGGGAGGGACGCAGGATTGAGAGACAAAAGGGAGCTGATGCAACTGGAGCTTGCCGAATGGCGCAGACTGACAGGGGAGCTGTATGCGGCGGTACGCACGTCCTCCACGGGAGAGGGCGAGCAGGCGTGGAGAGCTTTTGTGAACACGCGGAGCGAAATGTTCCGCGCCCACCCTCAATCGCCGCTTACTGCCCGACAAAAGAAGACCTTCCAGGCGCTGCTCTACTTCCCGTACAATCCGGCCTGGCGATTTCAGGTCCGGGCAGAGCCTCTCGAGACCGCGGCCGCTGCCCGATCGCTGGCCGTCGATCTGCCGGAAGGAAAGGCCGGTCTCCTGCCTTTTGCGCACGTCCACTTTGCCTCTGTGCAGCTCACGCTGTACTGGATCGAAGGGTACGGTGGGGGACTCTTCCTGCCTTTCAAGGACAGGACGAACGGCACCGAGACATACGGCGGGGGCCGCTATCTGTACGACACGATCAAGGGCGCGGACCTCGGAGCCGGTCCTGACACGATGCTGCTCGACTTCAACTTCGCCTACAATCCCTCGTGCGCATACAGCCCGCAGTGGACGTGTCCGCTCGCGCCTGCGGAAAACAACCTGCCGCTGCGTATCGAGGCGGGAGAGCTTGCTTTCGAAGGGTGAGCGCCTATCGCGAGGCCCGCTTCGGCGCTGCCCGCCGTGTGAGCTCCCTGGGCGGCGGCGGGGTGAGGCCTTTGGTTACCCGCGTCCCGATGGATTTCATCAACGGCCCCACGACCTTCTTGAATGGAATAGCAAGCGGATAGTCGTGATTGTACGGCGCAGCCCAGTGCCGCCCGATGAGGGTCGCGTAGACCGACAGGGTCTGCTTGGCGGCCATGAAGTCCCGCGCGCTGAGAATCTCGTCGGCAAGTCCGAACGGGATGCTCCGCATGAGCGAGCCCCGCGCGTACTCCACTGCCCATACTCCATCCGTGAAGTTCATGCCGCAGGCCTGGCCTTTGCCCACGAAGATGCGGTCTCCCGGTCGGTACACCCGCTTTTCGAACTGCCCCTCGGCGTAGTACCAGGTCTCCCCGTCGATCACCGTGTCCCAGAACGCCACGCGGTGGCGCCCCGAGTGGCCTTCGGAACCGATGGGGGTGCCCCAGATCATCACGTACTCCTGGAGCGACGCGAAGTAGAGCTTCATCTGGATCATCGCGCCCCCTGCAATGCTGTAGATCCAGGGCTGGCTGTTGTCGATATGGCCCGGGTAGCGCTCCTCGACCGCCCGCGCGAACACATCGAACATCTCCGGCTTGCGATGGCCCAGACAGGCCATGGCACACTCATCGATCACCTCGGGGTCGAAAATGTATCTCTTCATGGCTCTCCTCGCATGACACACATGGTAGCCGAGCTTGCATAGGTTGGCAAGGTACTCTATGAGATCATCCTGGCCAGGAACTTCGAACGGAAGGTGTTCCCCATCACCACCCGCTGAACGGGAGGAAGCGCAAGGAACGCCCCCACCACGGCACGGAGAAAGCGATGGCTCGCAAGGTTGGGATTGTTGAAAAGGAAATTCTGCAGAGTGCCGCGTTCGAGCGCCTGAAGCACAACTCTTTCGACCGTATTCTCGGGCAGGAGGACCCTCTGTCCGCGCGGGACGAGACGCATTGCTTTCTTCCGGCAGGCAAGACCGCACACCCCGCAGCCGATGCAGAACGTCGAGTCCACGGCAGGCTTCCGGGTCGCCGGCGTGCTGTCACTCATCTGGATTGCATCAATCGGACAGGCGTCGGCGCACCTCCCGCAGCCCGCGCAGAGCGCGTTATTGCATTCGGCAATGAAGCGTGATGTCACAAGGATGTTCGGATACCCGAACTTCCTTATTCCGTTGAGGACGGTGCAGCAGCACTTGCAGCAGAGACAGATGAACTGGACGTCCCGCCGGACATTATCCGCGTTCAGGACGAGCCTCATTTCCTTTGCCCGCGCGAGCAGCTCATGCAGCTCGCTCCTCGATACCGGCCGGGCAAGATTCCTGCGCACCGCGTAGTCGACGTCCCGCCCGAAGCTCACGCACATCTCCAGCGGGCTCTCGCAATTCTTCTGGCCCAGGTGGAGCATCTTGTGCCGGCACGAGCAGATGCCGACCGCCGCGCCGGGTGCCTGATCAACCAGGGCGCTTGCTTTCTCATGGTCCAGCACTTCAACGTGCGGCGATGCAACCGCGTCAACGTGGGGGATGGTGCGCAGGACCGATACTTTCTGACCACGTCCGAAATTGGCTTTGAGGAACTCGTCGCTTCCCAGCAGGTAATCCTTGAAGAGCTTCGCCATGCGGGCAAAATCAAGCTCGCCGTCCGTGCGCATCATGGTGTATTCGAAAATCCCGATGACCATGGGCGAGACGGTGTAGTGGAACTCATCACCGATCTCGAGGTCCATGACCAGCCCCTTTGCGGCGAGTCTTTCCAGCGCCCGGCGAAGTTTCTCCACCTCGATGCCCGTGATCTGTCGAAGACGCGGAAGTGTCGTGAGCCCCGCGGGTATCCGGGAAACGAGCTCCGCCTCCTCGACGGTGTACAGCTCACGCAGGACCGCGCGGAGAGCCTCGTTCCATGGAGTGCGGACGGTGAGCCCGTCGATTGCAGTGCCCAGATCCCGGTAGACATCCTTGGATGCGAGATGACCCATGTCTAGCCTCCGGCTGTCTCGGCCGCCGGGCTCTTTCGTGAACCTGCCACGAGCGCCAGCACCGCGCCGGCCGCAAAGAGGACGATATTCAGAACAAACGGCAGGTCCTTGTTCATGCCGGAGAGAGTTCCGGCAATCCATCCGAACGGTGACGTGAGCAGGATGATGCCCACGGCAAGAATCGACAGAATACGGGCGCGTTCCTTCGCGCTTATGGTCAGCACGGTCATCCTGTCCACGAGCGGATTGACGGCGGCAAAGCTGCACGCTTCCAGGACAACACTGACAATGAGAGAAGGATATCCGTGTTCGGGGGTGGTGATCAGCACCACCTGGCTCGCGACAAACCCGAGAAACCCGACAACCATCGGCACCTTGAAGTGCATCTTGTTCAGGCGCGGCATCAGGACAATGAAGAATGCGATCATGAAGGCGGATTTGATAAAGGGAAAAATGGCAATGCTCTCGGCAGGGAAATGCAGCTTCTCTGTTACGATAATCGCCCAGAAGGTGCCGCTGATCAGGCTGGAAATGCTGAGCACGAGCATAATGCCGGCGGTAAGCAGGGTCCATGGAGTGCGCACGAGCTCGGACAACACGTGCCTGTACTCGCGGAGCACGTGGAACATGCTCTGATTGCGCGTCTCCTGCAGACGGATCTTCCCCTGTGCGGTCTCTTCAGTGATTACATATGTCACGATTGCTTTGACCGCAAACATAAAAGCCGCAAACAGATACAGGCCGCGCATGGTGGGAATAAGCGAAAAGATGCCGATCAACACCCCTGCCAGCGGCGCGATGAACCCCACGATCAGGTTCGCAATGTAGATCCAGGTGTAGATATCCACCAACTGACGGGGGTCGGCATCCTCCACCAGCAGGCACGACCATGAATTATGGGTGATGCGCCAGGCGCTGTTGACAACGCCCGCAGCCAGGAAATACCAGAAGTTCTGCGCCAGTGCCGAGATCAAGGACGGGACCGTCCACGCCAGTATGTCGAAGATCAGGGTGGTGCGGCGGCGTCCCAGCTTGTCGGTCAATACTCCGCTCAGCAGGGCAAAGGCGATCTGGAACCCCCAACTGATGCTGAGGATCAGGCCGATCTGCCTGTCCGCCAGGCCGAGGGATACCATGTAAATAGAAACATAGGGGATGTATAGATTGTAGGGGATGGCCCACAAGGGCTCGGTATAGACGCACCCGCGCGGGTTCCCGCGCAGGCTTTTCAGAGTGATGATGAGGGAATGGTCATTCATTACGTGTATGCGGAAGTATGGAGCGAAATTGACTCCCGCGTCCACGGCACATACTATGGTCCAGAGGGTCACCGGGAGCCGGCAGTCATCGAATCGATGGAATCGACCGTCCAAGATCTTGCGCATCTCATGCGGGGCCGCAGGACGCTGGTTCTCAGCGGGGCGGGAATCAGCACGGAGTCGGGAATTCCAGACTATCGCGGCCCGAATGGTTCCCTGCGGACGCGCCACCCCATGCAATATCACGAGTTCGTCGGATCCGCGGAAGCGCGCCGGCGATACTGGGCTCGCAGCGCGATCGGCTGGGCCCAGGTGGGCAAGGCCCTGCCCAACAGGGGCCATGCCGCCATCGCCCGACTCGAGCAGCTCGGGGTCGTCACCGGTGTGATCACGCAGAACGTCGATGGCCTGCACCAGGCGGCAGGAAGCCGCCGGGTGCTCGAGCTGCACGGCTCGCTCGCGGAAGTCCGCTGCTTGTCGTGCGGTTTCTTGGAGATGCGCGACCACCTGCAGGGCCGGCTTCTCGAGGAAAACCCTGGATGGGCTTCCTCGCCGGTTGAGGCGGCCCCGGATGGGGACGCCGAGATACCACTTGAAACCGTGGCTTCCTTTTCGATTCCGAGCTGCCTCCGGTGCGGAGGAGTCCTCAAGCCGGATGTGGTATTCTTCGGTGAGAGCGTGCCCAGGCCCCGAGTGGAGGCCGCATGGGGCATGCTGGCAGAGGCGGGGTTGCTCCTGGTTGTCGGCTCGTCTCTGGCGATTTTTTCCGGGCTCAGATTTGTGCGCCAGGCGGCCAGGGAGAACAAGCCTGTGGCCATCGTGAACCAGGGAGATACCCGGGGGGACGAAGTGGCAGCGGTCCGGATAGGAGGGCGCCTGGGTGACGTCCTCCCCTCGCTGCTGGACGCATTGGAGGGGTGATCGAAAAAAGGAGCTGAAACATGATGTCGCATCCATTCAAGTGGGTTTCGGAGTCGTCGAGAAAAACGGTCTTCTGGGTCCTCTTTGGCCTCGCAATACTATTGATGATCGCCCTCCAGGTCCTCGGAGCGCCTTTGAAGACACAGGCCGCGCCGGCAGGAATCGTATCATTCGAGCTTGCGGGAAGCATCAATGCCGCTGAAAAGATCGTGAGCTCGTGGGACGGGCAGGCAAGGACGTACGCGGGCCTCAACCTGGGACTCGATTATCTGTTCATTTTCGCGTATGCGGGCGCGATCGGACTGGGGTGCGCTCTTCTTGCAGCAAGCGTTGCCAGGCGCCACAAGGTATTTGCCTCCATTGGATTTGTTCTCTCCTGGGCACAGCTCCTCGCCGCGGCATGCGATGCAACAGAAAACTACGCGCTCATTTCGCTTCTCCTGGGGTCCAGGGTCAATGGATTGGCCCTTCTTGCCCGTGCGTGCGCAATACCGAAGTTCCTGATCGTGCTGCTCGGGCTCGCTTACTTTGCCTTTGCCCTCATCGTCCTGCTCGTCTGGGCGGCCCGTCGGAAGCAAAATCTGCCCTCCGGGATGCAAAGGCGGTAAGGATCAGGACTCGCGGAAACTGATTTTCGCTGTGCAAATCACCACCTCGGCCTTATAATCCGGGGCGTATGAAGGCCCTGGTGAAAAAAGGCCCGGGAAAGCGGCTGGAGATGCAGCAGGTCCCGATGCCCGTGGTCGGGGGCAACGATCTGTTGATCCGGGTTACCAAGGCCGCCATCTGCGGCACCGACCTGCACATCTGGAACTGGGACGAGTGGTCGCAGCGCACCCTTCGGCCTCCTCTGATCACGGGACACGAGTTCGTGGGACGGATCGTCGACATGGGCGCCAAGCGTCAGCGGCTACGAGATCGGCGAGCGCGTCTCCGGCGAAGGCCACATCGTCTGCGGCGTCTGCAGGAGCTGCCGCGCGGGGCGCCGGCACCTCTGCACCAACACGGTCGGCATCGGCGTGAACCGTGACGGCTGCTTTGCGGAGTACCTCTCCCTGCCCGCGCCGAACGCCTGGCACGTGCACCCGGGGATCCCCTCGGAGATCGCCTGCTTCCTCGACCCGCTGGGAAACGCCACGCACTCTGCCCTCTCCTTCGACCTGGTGGGAGAGGACGTTCTGATCACGGGAGCGGGGCCCATCGGCATCATGGCGGCGGCCATCTGCCGGCACTGCGGCGCACAGCGGATCGTCGTCACGGACGTCAACGACTACCGCCTGGGGCTTGCTGCCAGGATGGGGGCCACCATGACGGTGAACGTGTCCCGGACCTCCATCGAGGATGCGCGGAAGGAGCTGGGGATCATCGGGTTCGACATCGGCCTGGAGATGTCGGGAAACGGCGCGGCGTTCGAGTCGATGCTGGAGAACATGTACCACGGCGGGCGTATCGCGCTGCTGGGCATCCTTCCCAACTCGACGGGAATCCGCTGGGACCAGGTGATCTTCAAGGGCCTGGTCATCAAGGGGATCTACGGCAGAGAGATCTTCGAGACCTGGTACAAGATGCAGACGATGCTGCAGAGCGGGCTCGACGTGAGCCCGGTGCTCACACACCGGTTTCCCTTCGAGCAGTTCGAGAAAGGGTTCGAGGTCATGCAGTCCGGGCAGCTGCGGCAAGGTGATCCTCGAGATCGCGGAGGATGAAGAAGATGCTTGACCATGACGCGCGGAGGGAGCTGGGTGAGCGGATTGCCGAAATCCGTTCCGCGGGGACGTACAAGGAGGAGCGGGTCATCCAGACGCCGCAGGGGGTGCATCTTCGCGTGCGGCCGGGAAACGAGGTGCTGAACTTCTGCGCCAACAATTATCTCGGGCTCGCCTCCCACCCGCGGGTGCTCGCTGCCGCGCACGCGGCCTCGACCGCTGGGGATACGGCATGGCGTCGGTGCGTTTCATCTGCGGCACCCAGGAGGTGCACGCGGAGCTGGAGAAGCGCATGGCGGCGTTCCTGGGCACGGAGGACGCGCTGCTGTACTCTTCCTGCTTCGACGCCAACGGCGGCGTCTTCGAGCCTCTCCTGGACAAGGACTGCGCGCTCATTACCGACCAGCTCAATCACGCTTCCCTCATAGATGGCGCGCGGCTGTGCAAGGCAAATCGTTTCATCTACGCCCACGCGGACATGAGCGATCTGGCGGAGAAGCTCGGGGAGGCGTCAACCGCGCGGCTCAGGATGATCGTCACGGACGGGGTTTTCTCCATGGACGGAGACCTGGCGAACCTCCCCGAGATCTGCGCGCTTGCCGAGAAGCACAGGGCAATGGTCATGGTGGACGACAGCCACGCCACGGGATTCATCGGCAGGAAAGGCAGGGGCACGGCGGAGCACTTCGGCGTGACCGGCCGCGTGGACATTATCTCCACGACGTTCGGCAAGGCACTCGGGGGCGCCACGGGAGGATGCCTCGCAGGCAGGAAGGAGATCGTCGAGCTCCTTCGCCAGAGGAGCAGGCCATACCTGTTCTCCAACTCGCTGGCGCCGGTGGTGGCGGGAGCGAGCATCGCCGTCATCGAGATGCTCAGTGAAAGCACCGAGCTGCGCGACAGGCTCGAAGAGAACACGGTCTTTTTCCGGCAGGCCATCACAGACGCGGGATTCGACGTGAAGCCCGGCATACACCCCATCGTTCCCATCATGCTCTACGAGGAGAGCCGGGCCGTGGAGATGGCGCGCCGGCTCCTGGATGAGGGCATCTACGTCATCGGCTTCTCCTACCCCGTGGTGCCGAAAGGCCAGGCCCGGATTCGCGTGCAGGTCTCCGCCGTGCACACTCGAAACGACCTGGAAAAGGCCGTGTCGGCATTTGCCCGGGTGGGAAGGACCATCGGCCTGCTGAAACAGGATGCGCGGAAAAACTTGACCGTGTGAGTCGGCCATGTTACGCTTCGAGCGCAATCCGCTGCCTTGCACGGCACACCGTGCAGTTCCGCGGATTCGGTCTTCCCGATAAACGTGCCGCCAATCCTGGATTCAGGGGGAGAGGAATGGAAAACACTCTTGTAAAGGTGCATTGGTCGGTCGCCCAGAAGTATCCTGATTCAGCTGCACTCATGAGCAAGGACAAGAAAGGTGAGTGGTCCTCGGTCACTTTTCGTCAGTTCGCCGCCTCGTACGAATGTTTCGGAGCGGGTCTGCTCGAATTCGGCGTGAAAAGAGGTGACCACGTCGGGGTCATTGCCGACAACCGGAAGGAATGGCTGTTCGCCAATCTGGGCATCCTCGGAATCGGTGCGGCGGATGTTCCCCGCGGCTGCGACACAATGCCCGACGAGGCGCGATTCATCCTCCACCATGCGGATTGTGGAATCAGCCTTGCGGAAAACGCGGAACAGCTCAGGAAGATCCTGGGAAAGAAAAAGGATCTTCCGCTCCTCAAGACCATCATCGTCATTGACGAGGAGTTCAAGCCGGAGGACTTCAGGGAGCCGACCGAGGGCGTGCAGATCGTCACCTATCAGCACATCATGGAGCTCGGCAGGAAAAGGCTCGCCGCCGATCCGCAGGCGTACCGGCGCGAGATGGAGAAGGGAACGCCGGAAGAGCTTGCCACCATCATCTACACCTCGGGTACAACAGGTGAGCCGAAGGGCGTCATGCTCACCCACGGAAACTTCCTGCACAATATCCGCACCATCCCGAATGCCATTCACGTGGGACCCACCGACATATTCCTGTCGGTCCTTCCCGTGTGGCACTCCTTCGAGCGCATGATCGACAACTTCGCCCTTTCCCAGGGCACGGCCCTTGCGTACTCCAAGCCTGTCGGGAAGATCATGCTCGCCGACATGGCGGCCGTGAAGCCCACGATAATGGCGTCGGTTCCCCGGATCTGGGAAGGGGTGCGGGCCGCGATCTACCGCAACGTGAACGAGGAAGGCGGAATCAAGAAGGCGTTGTTCCAATTCTTCGTTGCTGTGGGCAAAGCTCATGCCGCGGCGTCGGCCCTCGTCCGCGGACTCTTCCCACGGTTCACGCGCAGGTACCGTATCACGGATTTCCTTATCGGCATCCTTCCCTTCATCCTGCTTTTCCCTCTCAAAGCCCTGGGCAATCTTCTCGTGTTCAAGAAGATCAAGGCCCGGCTGGGAGGACGGTTTCGTTTCACCGTTTCCGGTGGCGGAGCGCTTCCCCCGTACGTCGACAAGTTCTTCCAGGCCGCGGGAGTGCTCCTCCTGGAAGGGTACGGCCTCACGGAGACCACGCCCGTGGTATCCGTGCGGCTGCAGGATCATCCCGTACCGGGCACGATCGGTCCGCTCCTGGCCGAGATGCAGATGAAGCTGCTGGACCCCGAGACGGGTGTGGAAGTGGGACCGGGGAAAAAGGGAGTCATCTACCTCAAGGGTCCCAACGTCATGAAAGGCTACTACAAGCGGCCTGACAAGACGGCGGAGGTTCTTTCAGCCGATGGCTGGCTGAACACGGGGGACCTGGGCATGGTCACCTGGAAGGGCGAGATCCGGATAATCGGCAGGACCAAGGAGACAATTGTTCTCCTTGGCGGGGAGAACGTCGAGCCGGTTCCAATCGAGGATACGATTCTCGAAAGCGAATACATCGACCAGGTCATGGTGGTCGGCCAGGACCAGAAATTCCTGGCCGCGCTCGTTGTGCTCAACGATGAAGCGATGGAGAGATACGCGAAGGAGCAGGAGATCGGCTGGACGGACAAGACCGATCTTCTGAACAACTCGCAGATCCTGGAGCTTGTCTCCGATGAGATCAACTCCCGGGTCAACGCAAAGGGCGGCTTTCGGGAGTTCGAGCGGGTCTTCCGGTTCAAGGTGCTGCCGAAACATTTCCAGCCCGGCGTGGAGCTCTCCGCCAAGCAGAGCATGAAACGGAGCGTCATCGCCGATATCTACAAAAAGGAAATCGCGGGCTTGTTCGAGATCTAGCCGGAGAGGGCGAAAGGAACGGTCCCGCCGTCGGAGCAGCGGCGCGGGCTCAGCGGCCCGCTGTCTTCAGAAGGCGGTCCGGCTTCACGATGCCTTTCTCGGTGATGATGCCCGTCACGAGGGATGCCGGGGTGACATCGAATGCGGGGTTCCGCGCGCGCGCGCCGGAACTCGCAATCCGTACCGTCCTCGTGATGCCCGCCTCATCGGGGCCTGCCGCGGTGAGCACCTCCGCTTCTCCCCGCTCTTCGATCGGAATGGAGTCTCCGGTCGGGCACGCGAAGTCGATTGTCGATGTCGGCGCGGCGACGTAGAAGGAGATCCCGTTCTCCCGTGCAAGGACAGCCTTCTCATAGGTGCCGATCTTGTTTGCCACGTCTCCATTTCTCGCAATCCGATCCGCGCCCACGATGACGATGTCCACCTCTCCCCGGCGCATGAAGAAACCCGCCGCGTTGTCGGGAATGACGCGAAACTCGATCCCCTCCCCCGCCAGCTCCCAGGCGGTCAGGCGCGCTCCCTGGAGACGGGGCCGGGTTTCATCCACCCATACGAAGAGGCGCTTCCCCTCCCGCTTCGCCCTGTACACCGGCGACAGCGCCGTTCCCCAGTCGGTGAATGCGAGCCATCCCGCGTTGCAGTGGGTGAGCACCCGGGCGCCGTCCCGTATCAGAGGCGCGCCCGCCTCCCCGATCCGCCGGCCCGCATCCACGTCCTCCTCCGCAAGCGTGTCCGCCTCCGCGCACGCGGCCTCCCGGGCGCGCGCCACATCGGGGAGGGCACCCAGCGCCGCGGCACGCACGCGGTCAATGGCGTAGAAGAGGTTCTGCGCCGTGGGACGCGTGGATTTCAGGAGAGACGCGGCGGCGTCCATGTAGGCGCGGAACTCCGTCAAGGAAGCCGGCGCCTCCCGGGCAGCCTGGGCCACTCCGAATCCCCCCGCCACGCCGATTGCGCCCGCTCCCCTCGTCACCATGTCCTTGATGGCGCGCGCCGTAACGCGATGATCCGGTGAGTCGAAAATGGCAAACTGGAAGGGCAGCAGGATCTGGTCGATCATGCGCACCGTCCCGCCTTCCCTCCAGACCGTCCGGTAGGGGGTGCCGTTGACGAGCATGAGGGGAACTATAGCGCACCTTTCGCGGATCAGATAGGATGCGGCCATGGTGCACAGCATCGCCATCGCCGATGTCCCCTCCACCACACCCCTGTTCGCCGATTTCTGGAAAGGAAAGGAAACCTTTCGCGGCCTTCTTCCCCGGCATTTCATGGATCCGCGCGCCTTCTCGGAGCAGGCCGGCCTGCTTGCCCGCGCCCGCTACGACCGCGGCACGCTGTGCACGGTGCTCCGCGAGCAGAACGAAAGGTTCGGCGCGGGCGCACAGACGCTGCGGTCCATCGACGCGCTGGAGGGGCCCGGCTCCATGGTCGTGATCGGAGGTCAGCAGGCCGGGTTGTTCGGCGGCCCCCTCTACACGGTGCACAAGGCCCTGACGATCATCGTGCTCGCCCGCAGGATGGCGAAACAACTGCGACCGGCCGGTGATCCCCGTGTTCTGGATCGCCTCCGAGGACAGCGATCTCGCGGAGGTGAATCACACCTTCGTTGTCGACAGGGACGGTCGGCTGCGGGAGCTTCGTCTGCACGAAGCGGTGGAAGCGAAGCTTCCGGTCTCCCGTGTGCGCCTCGGGGAGGAGATCGGGCCGCTCATGAACGAGCTGGCCGCCGCGCTTCCCGAGGCAGATGGCGCGGAGAATGTACTCGCCGACCTGCGGGCGGCGTACGCCCCCGGCCGCACCTATCCGCAGGCCTTCGGCTCCTGGATGACGAATCTCTTCGGCGAGCAGGGACTGGTGCTCGTCGATCCTTCCGATGTCCGGCTGAAACGGATGGCGCATTCGCTTTTCGAGCGCGAGATCAGGGAGAACAGCCCGGTGAGCGCCGCGGTCATCGCGCAGACCCGCCGGATGATCGAGGCGGGATACGCGCCGCAGATCGAGCTGCGGGAAGGGTTCCTCACTCTTTTCCACCAGGACCCTGCCCGGCAGGCCATCGCGCTCCGCAGGAACGGATTCGAGCTGAAGTCGACCGGGAAGACCTTTACAGCGGAGGAGCTCGCCGGTCTCCTGGAGCGCAGCCCGGAGAGCTTCACTCCCAACGCGGTGCTGCGTCCCCTGTACCAGGACACGCTCTTTCCCACGCTGGCTGCGGTCCTCGGTCCATCGGAGATCGCCTACTTCTCACAGCTCACGCTGGCCTATGAGCGGATGGGCATCCCGATGCCGATCGTTTTTCCCCGCTCCTCCCTCACCCTGGTGGAACCGAAAATGGAGAAGCTCATGGCCAGGCTCGGCGTGGGCCTGAGGGACCTCCTCGTGCGCGGGGAACGAATAATCGACGACATATTGAAGAGAGACATTCCCGAGTCCCTCACCACGCGGGTCATGGAGGGCAGGGCCTCTGTGACGGCAGCCTGGAAAACGATCATCGGCGAGATCGACACGCTTGATCCCACGCTGCATCGGACGGCGGAACTGGGATCAGGCAGGGCCCTGCGCCAGTTCGATTTCATGGAAAAGAAGATCGCGCAGGCAGCCCGGAAAAAGAACGGGATCCTCCGCGGGCAGGTGGAGAGGCTCGTCGCCGCCCTGGCGCCCAGGAACGGCCTGCAGGAGAGGACGCTCACGGCGCTCCCCTTTCTTGCGCGCTACGGAAAACAGATTCTCACCCAGGCAGCGGAAGGCATCGATCCGTTCGCCCCCGAGCACAGGGGGCTGGTGGTGGATCAATGACGCTGGACATACTGGCATTCGGCGCGCATCCGGATGACGTGGAGCTGGCCGCGAGCGGTACCCTGATCAAGGCGGGACGCGGCGGCGCGAAAACGGGCGTGATCACCCTCACCCGCGGAGAGATGGGCACGCGCGGCACTCCCGCCGCGCGGGCGGCTGAGTTCGAGGCGGCAGGTGACGCGATGGGTCTCACTCATCGGGAAATGCTCTCCCTGCCGGACGGCAGGCTGGCCCCGGACCAGGGGGCAAAGGAAGCCGTGGTTCGGGAGATCAGGGAGCATCGGCCGCGCATCGTCCTTCTGCCCTATTGGGAGGACAGGCATCCCGATCACGGCGCCGCTTCACGCATCATCCAGGAGGCGGCATTCCTGGCGGGACTTCGCAAGCTGGAAACCGGCCAGGAGCCGCACCGCCCGTCCGAGCTTGTCTACTACATGGCCAGCTGGGAGTTCGAGCCGAGCTTTATCGTCGATATCAGCGACGTGATCGAGGACAAGATCAAGGCGATCCAGGCATACGGCACGCAAGTGCACAATCCGGGCTACGCGGGGAACGAGCCGCCCACCTTCATCTCCAGCCAGCACTTCCAGGAGCTGCTCATGACCCGCATGGCCCACTACGGACACCTCATCGGAAAGAAGTACGGGGAGCCCTTCCGCATCAAGGGTCTGATCGAGGTGAAAGACCTGCTGGAGTCTTTCGGAAGCCGGACGTTTTAGCTCTCCCCTTGCGATGCAGGGGATTGCCTGGTAATGCGCCCCTCTTAATCGTGGATAACAGTCACCGTGGTGTAGCGAGTCGCCGAGCCAAAGCTATGACTTACCGCACACTCGCTCTGAGTAATGAAGTGTACTTTCTTCACTTCGGCGAGAAGCTGATTCAATGCGGTTTCAAGTGCCACGGAACGGCCTCCTCCGGGCTTCGGAGATCAAGCAGCTTCTCATAGTAGAACCACGCGCAGGGAATGCAAGGCCCAATCGGGTGGATGTACAACTCGGCTCGCCGCCTAATGGCCCGTTGGCCCTGAAGGCTTATCTGCGCCTTGCTTCAGAATGATGGTCGCACCCCCTGGCACACCCGACGTCTGCTTTAATTCGATGGAAGCGCCGTTTTCTAGAATCTTGATTACCCTCTGCTCCTGGACCACGCGGAACTCAACCGACCGGCTTTCTCCTCCCGTGAGCGCGAGATCGAAAGACTCGGGCTCAATTCTATGGTAGCTCGGAAGCTGTCCCCCTGCGATACGAAGCACATAGTTTCCCGGTCGCACATCCTGGAAGCTGAAATCCCCATTGGGGCTCGTCAGCTTTCGCCGAATCTCGGCACCGTTGGCTATTTCGATGATCACGTTTCCGAGGCCCCCGAGTCGTGCGCGATTGGTTTCCCCTGATTCTGCGCCCGATCCTTTCTGATCCAACGGAAGGTAGGCGCCGGCCTCGTCCGGGAACCCGTACACGCCGACGTTCCCCGTGACCGAGCAACTCTTGATCATCCCTATGGCGAGGGAAATCGTCGACCCGCTCGGTGCCGTCACCGCCAGAGGCATCGGTTCCACTGGCACCATACCGGGTCTTACGGTCGCCAAATCCACGTGGACGTACTTGGTTCCCGATTGGGGAAGGTAGAACGTGAACCGTCCCTTCGCATCGCTGAGCGCCGCAAGGCCGTCCAGACGGAGCAGGACCCCTGGCATGGGCTCATCAGTCGAGGCGTTGTACACGCGACCCGTTACAGTTGCCGTATCCGGCTTTCGGCTGATCGGCAGATCGAATGGCACCCCATAAGTGAGTTGCAGAGAATAATAGGGCGTCCAGGACTCCGGATCATAGGTGAGTCCGACATCAAGCTGCGCCGTGAGAGTAGTGCCCCATGAGAAGGCAGTCGTGAGTTTGGCTCCGACGGACGCCAGAAGCTCGGTGAAACCCGCCTGGCTGAAAATGTAGCTGTTGCCGGCCTTTGCTTCCAGCTGGGTTTTCGCTTTCGAGTATCGAGCGTCCACCTGCCAGCCCGCAACATGTGAAGCATTCCCGTTTGAATCCAGCCTGCCGTTGTAGAGGAGCGAAGCGGCATACCATGCCGTATCGGCTGGTTGAAACTCGAAAGAGAGGTTGTGCTGTTGCTCCAGGGACGAAACCCCATTTGCTTTATCGAACTCGAAGCCTGCCGAGGACGCAAGGCCGATGGCGAACGGCTTGAGGGGCTGGCGCAGCGAGAGTCGGAAGATGTTTTGCCAGGAGTCATATCTCGGCGCGGGAAGCCTGTCTATGCGTCGCCAGTTTTCCCAGTCCAGCCTGAGCCGCATGCCCCACCGTGGTATTTCTCCCTCCGCGCCCAGAGAGATCTCCATGGTCCGATCTGCCGACAGTTGCGCAGGATCAAGGAGCAGGTTGGCATCAGCCATCGAGAAGCCGCCGTGCAGGGTGAGGAAGGGGGGCAGGACGCGCACGTGGACGAGCGTACGCAGGGATTGTGTGTCGCTGAACGTTCCCTGAAAACCAGGCCATGCCCTGACGAATCGCGCGGTCCAGGAAACAGGTTCGAGATTGCCCTGGGACCATGCAAAGACCGCCGGGCGGAGGCTGCCGGAAGTATCGTCCTGGATCGCCGTGTCAAGCTGAAACTGGAGGTTCTCCGTCGGATTGTATTGCTGCATCAGGCCGAAGGAAATGCTGTCCGTAATCGGCGAGAAGGCGCTCAGCCCCGCGCGGTACACCACGTCGTCCCATTGCCCCGATCGGGGAATCGTGAAGTCAGCGGTCCCGCCTATCGCCTGCGCCCCCTGCGGCGACCAGACGTCCTTGTAGTACAGGCCGCCGAAACGAAACGGGGAGAGGTTCACCATGCCCCGGATTCCCCGGCCGAACACGTCCTCAGCGAGCAGCGGAGAGATCGCGTAGGGGAGATCCCCCAGCCCCAGCTCGCCGTAGCGACTCTCGTACTGGAAGCTGTAGCGGTCCGTCGGATTGAAGAGCGGATCAAAAGTGGTGTCGACCCGTTTGCGAAGCTCCAGATCGACTCTGTGCTCGCCGGCCTCGTCTATGGTGCCATGAGCTTTCACGGATTCCTCGAGACCCGCGGTCAGCTTCTGGTCATAGCCGCTTAAAATTGTCGTCTCGGTGAAAAACGGCACCGCGTGCGAGAGGATCCTGGCGTCGACCGAAAGTGGGACGACCTCGACAGAGCTTGCGGCAATTGCCAGCGGTGCGCCTGGTCCCGTGGCTCCAGCTTCCTCAGCCGGATGTAGGCGCACGGTGACCTGGAGGGGGTGGAGCACAGACGTGACCAGCAGCGGGTCCGTACGCACCGCGATGCTGAACACTTTTACATCACCGGCAGGCACGATCGTCCCCGCCGCGCCCCCAAGACCGCTGATCTTGAACGGGAACAGGGACCCGCTCGTCACGTCAACCTCGACCTCAACGTCCGTGTTCCCGGTGTTGGAAATAACAAAGGATGTCGTGTATTCCTTGCCGGCAATCACGAAAGAGGGGCGTTCCAGGAGCTTCAAATCGAGGGCAACCTCGGGCAGGACACGTACTTTGAGGTCGCACCCCGCGCTGAGCGTCGGGTCGTCGAGGTCTTTCACCCGGTACGCAACGACGTACTCTGCGGCGGCGGCACGAGACGGAACGAGGAAAGAGACCACGTGAAGGTCGGTCGCCGAAGGCGCCAGGACGAACGGTCCCTCCTGCGTGAGCGCCTTCCAGCCGGGAGGAAGCGAAGGCTCGAGAATCAGCGTGCGGGCCTGCGGGCCGCTGTTTGATACGGACAGCGCGAAGGTGACTGCCTGCCGGGTATGAACCTCGAGAAGATCCACCCCTGTCGTCCTCACGGTGACCGGCAGATTCTCCGCACCGGCCGTGGTTGCGACTGCCAGCAGGAGAATCGGGATAAGGCGGCGGAGCACCTTACTGCTTGAGCACGAGGGTAACGTTGGCGCCGAATACATCCTCGTCCCCGCAATCGACGACGATCAGGGCTTTGTAGGAAGGATCCTGGACACCGATCAGATCCACCGTGAACCGCACCGAGGTCCCCGGATACATCCTCTGTTTCCCGCCGTCGAACTTGCCGACTTTGGTCCCCCTGGAATCGTAGAGCTCGGCCCACAGAGTGCCGCGCAGCCATCGCTCACCCGTGTTTTGCACGTCGACGAGGAGTAGTCTCTTTTCTTTTTCGCTGACCAGACTGATCTGGCTGAACTTCAAGAGCCGGGTGCCGGTGGCACCTATGTGGGTCACGATCTGGACCGCGTAGCGCAGCACCTGGCTCACCCCCACGCCGGTGTTCTTCGGCCCGGGCTGGCTGGACTCCGCGGACCCTTCCGGGACGGGCTCCACCATGACAACGCTCCAATAGGTCCCGGCCAGCGTTGCATCATTCGGCACCTGGACGCTGAAGTGCAGCGACACGGTCTCATTCGGCGGGATCGTAACCTGCTGGGGAGACAGCGTCATCCAGCGGGCATTGGACCTCGGGAGCGCGCCGGGATCTCCGTAGAGCACCTTCCCATCCGCATAAAAGAAATAGTCGGTCTGGTAGGTCTTGATCTCCTGCGGCGTTTTCTCGGGATTCTTTACATCGATGGAGCCTTCATAGGTGCGTCCCGGCGCCACCTCGTACTCACGAGTGAGCGATCCTGTAACGATGATCCCCGCGTAACACGCAAGCGGCGCAGCGAGCAAACCAACCATGACGGCAACGATGCGAACGTTCATATTCCTCCGGCTCATCTGTCAGAACTCCGTCACGGTGTACGTGACGCTCGTTACATCGCTGGGCGTCACCAGATTGGGAGCAGACACGCCACGAATCTGAAGCTGGCATCGGATGTTTCTCACTGCTGTTCGGGTGTTGCAGCGGAAAAGCTCCGTGGGGACGTTCGTGACCTGCTGATAGACATTCAAGGGTCCGACGAGGTTGCCCGCGGGGGTGCCATTGTTGGTACGCCGGATCCACAATTGCAGGTTGGCGCCCCAGGTGGCGGTATAGGTCCTGCTGACAGTGACTACCCACCCCGTCATCCCGCCCGTGAATGGAGCGTTCACTCGCAAAACAGTCTGGTTGGCCGCACTGGTGTAGGTGGTTGTGGTAAAATCTCTTCCCGCTGCCGGAACCGGTGAGGGCGCGGCCGGGATGGTGACCGTCCAACCGCCGGCGCCGGTCGAGATCACCAAGGCCAGCGGGACGGCGGGCTCTGCGACAACAAGCAAAAACAGCAGATTGAGAACTAGGCTCCCCGCTCGAACCGGCTGTGGAAGGGATGAAAAAAAATCGCGCATGCGAAAAAAAACGGAGAGGGCCGGATCGAGGCATTACGCCTCTCCACTAGCCCTTCCGTCCTTTCAGTGGTCGGCCTAGCTGGCGTCGGTCAATGTGAAGGTCACGGTGACCAGGTGGTTGTCGCCCACAGCGAGGTTCGCGACAGTATCCACTTGCAAGGTGTACGTCAGCTGCGCTCCATTGGCAGCCTGGCCGGTGACGCAGCTCGGAATCGCCGTGACGATGTTCAGCGCAGCCGCGCCAATCGTGACAGCTGCACCCGCAGTCCCGCAACCGCCGGTGACCGAGGTCGCCTGCACGTGCAGAGAGGTGCCGGCAGGCGCGGCATCAGCGCCACCCCACTGCACGGAAATGTTCCTGTTGGTTCCGGTGGCATTTACCGTGGTATACCACAGATATTTGCTGTTGTCCGTTTGGCCGACAGGGGCCAGTCCTCCTGCTGCCGGAGCCTGCACGCTCAAAGTGACCGTGGCAACGTTGTTAAGGCTCATCATGACGATTTCAGGCACATTCAGCTGAACCGAATGGGCTGCCGAGCTGGTTGCGGCAAACGCGCCGGCACCTACAAACAGACAAAGAGCGGCAATTAATAGAGTTTTTCTAATGAAGTTCATTTTTCGTCCTCCTTGCTTCTCAGAACCGGAACGCGTGTTCGCTCACCCGGCCTCTACAAGGAGTATAGTCTCCGCTTTCGCGTAATTCCAGAAAAAGCCCTGCTATTTTCGCCTATCTAGCTGTTCGTCGCCACCATGTCATAGTCGGTGAACACGACATCCCCGCCGACCAGCTCGGGAGAGTAGACCGATTCGAATCGTTTCACGGCCGCCGATTCACCGTGGGCCCTGTGCGCAGCCTCGTTGTCGAATATGAAGAAGTGCACGAAGCGTGTCGCATCTTCCTTTTGCTGCCACGCCACGTACAAGCGCGTGCCGGGTTCGTTGGCTTTCACGAAGCGGACAAACTCCTCGATTGACCTCTTCACCCTATCTACTGCTCGGGCGTTCACCCGGTATTCGGCGATTTGATAGATTGCCATGAGGCCCTCCTATGGGCCTCAAATATATGCAAGAGAATGCTTGCATGTCAAATTCGGCGAAAGCCGCGTGACGACGAACGGTGGACCTCCCCCCGGATCAGCCTGCGCGCTCCACTCCGCTACAGAGCGGCACCGTTTGAGGCGATCACCCTCTGATACCAGTTTGCGCTCTTTTTCCACGTGCGCGCCTGCGTATGAAAGTCGACGTGGGTAATCCCGAACCGTTTGCTGAACCCGTACGCCCATTCGAAGTTGTCCATCAGCGTCCAGAGAAAGTAGCCTTCCAGCCTCACCCCGTCATTGATGGCCCGGTGGGCCTCGGAAAGGTGGGTGGATATGTAGTCGATCCTGTCGTCGTCCTGCACCTGCCCATCCACGACCAGATGGTCAGGAAAGGCAGCTCCGTTCTCCGTGATGACAATGACCGGGTCGTCATACTCCTTCTTCACCTGCATGAGGATATCGTACAGCCCTTCCGGAAACACCTCCCAGCCCATCTCCGTCCGCTCGCACTCTTTTCGGAGCGCATGTTGGTACCCGAGGAAGCCTCCCGCGTCGCTCGCGTACACCCTTTCGGGGAAGTAGTAGTTCAGGCCGATGAAATCAACGGGGTTCGTTTTCAACAGCTCGAAGTCCTGCCGCTCCGTGTGAGGAGCCACTTTGTTCCTGGTATACAGGCTCAAGATGTCGTCTGGATACGAGCCCTTCAGGACAGGGTCCAGAAACCAGCGATTGGTCTTGCCGTCCGCGAGCCGGGCCGCCTCGATGTCCGACACACCGTCGGTGAATGGATAGACCGGGTGAACGTCCAGGGCGATGCCGATCCGGTGCTTGCCGGGACTCAGCTGCCGATAGGCCTGTACGCCGAGGGAATGCGCGTGCAGGAGGATGTGCGACGCCTGCACCGCCGCGCCGAAGTCCTTCAGCCCCGGCGCATGGATTCCCATCTGCATGACCGGCGAACGAGGACACCTGGGGCTCGTTGAGCGTCATCCAGATTTTCACCCGGTCACCGAGCCGCATGAAGACCGATGCGGCATAGTCGGCAAACCAGCTTGCCGTGTCCCGATTGGTCCAGCCTCCCCTGTCCTGAAGTGACTGCGGCAAGTCCCAGTGATACAGGGTGGCGGCAGGTTCGATACGCGCCTCCAGCAGCGCGTCCACGAGGGTCTCGTAGAAATCCAATCCTCTTGGATTGTGCCTTCCGTTTCCCATCGGAAACACGCGCGGCCAGGAAATGGAGAACCGGTAGGACGCCGAGCCCGAGGTCCCGCATGTTCTCGATGTCGTCCCGCCACCTGTGGTAGTGATCGCAGGCAAGGACCCCGGTCTCCCCGGTCTCGATGGCGCCGGGCACCTGGCAGAAGCGGTCCCAGATCGACTCGCCCTTTCCATTCTCCCGTGCGGCGCCCTCGATCTGGTAGGCGGCAGTGGCTGCTCCCCAGAGAAACCCCGTCGGAAAACCGCTTGAAGGCATGGATTCATTATAGAAACGGCAGTCCGAGGTGTCAAACAACACTCCGGATTGCGGTGGACCATGCATATCATTAAACCGGTTTGACCGGGAGAGCATCCTTCCGTATCTTAGATTCAAAAGATATTCTTCCGGAGCAAACATGAGATACGACAAATTGACTCTCAAGGCGCAGGAAGCACTGCAGGAAGCGGATTCCCTTGCGCACTCGCACAATCACCCGGTCCTGGACGTCGAGCATCTGCTCCTTGCCCTGCTGGAGCAGAAGGACGGCGTCATCCCTCCCCTGCTGGACCGAATCGGCGCGGACGCCGGTGAGCTCGCCGGCGCGGTGAAGGAGGCCCTGGGCCGGAAGCCGAAGGTCCACGGGGACGCGGCCCAGCTCACGCATGTCGCCCCAGCTCTCCCGGGTGCTGAACAAGGCGGAGCAGGAAGCGGACGGGCTGAAGGACGAGTTCACGAGCACGGAGCACCTTCTGCTCGCCATGCTGGAGACGGAAAGCGGCGCCCGTGAAATACTCCGCTCCCGCGGGGTGACACGGGACGCGACCCTTGAAGCGCTGAAGTCGGTCAGGGGGAACCAGAGAGTGACGGATCAGAACCCCGAGGCGCGCTACCAGTCCCTGGAGAAGTACTGCCGGGACCTCACCGACCTTGCGCGCAAGGAGAAGCTCGACCCCGTCATCGGCAGGGACGAGGAGATCAGGCGCGTGATGCAGGTCCTCGCCCGGAGAACGAAGAACAATCCCGTCCTGATCGGCGAGCCGGGC
Organism: uncultured Spirochaetota bacterium; assembly: GCA_963734545.1. Classification (GTDB taxonomy): domain Bacteria; phylum Spirochaetota; class Spirochaetia; order SZUA-6; family Fen-1364; genus Fen-1364. Next base: position 183,291 of record CAVTHO010000009.1, read on the forward strand.
GTGGGCAAGACGGCGATCGTGGAAGGCCTGGCCCGCAGGATCGTCTCGGGGGACGTTCCCGACTCCCTGAAGAACAAGCGCCTGCTCGCCCTGGACCTCGGCAGCCTCGTGGCGGGGACCAAGTTCCGCGGCGAGTTCGAGGAGCGGCTCAAGGCGGTGATCAAGGAGATCACGGAGAGCGACGGCCAGATCATCCTTTTCATCGACGAGCTGCACACCCTGGTGGGCGCGGGCGCCGCGGAAGGCGCAATGGACGCCTCCAACCTGCTGAAGCCGGCCCTTGCCCGGGGAGAGCTGCAGGGCGATCGGGGCCACGACCCTCGACGAGTACCGTAAGCGCATCGAGAAGGACCCCGCGCTGGAGCGCAGGTTCCAGCCCATCTACACCACGCAGCCCTCCGTGGAGGACACCATCGCCATCCTCCGCGGCCTGAAGGAGCGCTACGAGGTGCACCACGGCGTGCGCATCAGGGACGACGCAATCATCGCCGCCGCGGTTCTCTCCGACCGCTACATCACCTCGCGGTTCCTCCCGGACAAGGCCATCGACCTCATCGACGAGGCGGCCAGCCGGCTGAAGATGGAGATCGAGAGCCAGCCCACGGAGCTGGACCGGGCGGAGAGGAAGATCCTGCAGCTCACCATAGAGAAGCAGGCCCTTTCCAAGGAAACCGACCCGGCGTCGCGGGAGCGGCTGGCCACCCTGGACAAGGAGCTCTCCGAGCTCAGCGGCGCGCGGGACACCATGAAGCTGCAGTGGAAGAACGAGAAAGGGATCATCGAGGAGATCAGGAAGCTCAAGGCAACCCTCGAGGAGCTCTCCATCGAGGAGACCCGCTACGAGCGGGAGGGCAACCTGTCCAAGGCCGCGGAGATCAAGCACGGCCGGATTCCGGAGGTGCAGAGGCAGCTCGATGCCAAGAGCTCGCAGCTGGAGAAGCTGCACGGCGAGACGCGCCTCCTTCGTGAGGAGGTCTCGGAGGAGGACATCGCGCGGATCGTTTCCAACTGGACCGGCATCCCCGTCTCCAAGATGCTCGCCACGGAGAAGATGAAGCTCCTGAAGCTGGAGGAGATCCTGGCGAGCCGGGTCGTGGGGCAGCAGGAGGCCATCGTTGCGGTGTCGGATGCCATCCGCCGCAACAAGTCGGGAATTTCCGACACCTCGCGCCCCCTGGGCACATTCCTCTTCCTCGGGCCCACGGGCGTGGGAAAGACCGAGCTGGCGAAGACCCTCGCGGATTTCCTCTTCAACGACGAGAAGGCGGTGACGCGCATCGACATGAGCGAGTACATGGAGAAGCACACGGTCTCCCGGCTCATCGGCGCGCCCCCGGGATACGTCGGCTACGAGGAAGGGGGACAGCTCACCGAGGCGGTGCGCCGCCGGCCCTACTCCGTGATCCTCTTCGACGAGATCGAGAAGGCGCACCCTGACGTGTTCAACGTTCTTCTCCAGCTCCTGGACGAAGGACGGCTGACCGACGGCCAGGGCCGGGTGGTGGATTTCCGCAACTGCCCTCATCATCATGACCAGCAACATCGGCGGGGACCTGATCCAGGACGCGGCGAAGATGGACGACGTGAAGGAGGCCATCAATGCCCTTCTGAAGGTCACGTTCAAGCCCGAGTTCCTCAACCGCATCGACGAGACGATCTTCTTCAATCGGCTGGGCAAGCCCGAGATCCTGAAGATCGTGGACATCCAGCTAGGTCTGCTTCAGAAACGCCTGCGGGAGCAGAAGGTCACGCTCGAGGCCACGCCCAAGGCGAAGGCATATCTTGCCGAGATGGGTTACGATCCGCTGTACGGCGCGCGGCCGCTGAAGCGCACGATCCAAAACCTCGTGCAGAACCCGCTGGCAAAGATGATGCTGGCCGGAGACATCGCGGCGGGCAACACGGTGACGGTCGACAAAGCGGAAAAGGGGATTGTTTTCAGGAAGAAATAGGCGGCCGGTCCAGCCTCCGGACCGCCGCTGCTGCCTCGAGGGGAACCTGGAAGACCTTGTGCGGCGATGCTCCGCCGAGCTTCAACACCACGCTGCCCGGCGGAACGCCGAGGGCTTTTGCCAGGACCCTCGCGACCTCTCCATTCGCCCTGCCCTTTTCGGCAACCGCCCGGACCGAGACGTGGAGCTCCGCGCCGCGGACGCCGAGAACAGAGTCCTGCCGCGCCCCCGGCTTCGCCTTGACCTTCAGGGTCACGAAATCGGCGTGAATTGAATAGAAGCCTCCCGGATCAGCCAACGCGGTCACTTCACCTCGAACACAACCCTGTCAGAGCCCCGCGCGCTCGTCAAGGAGATCGAATGAGCTCCGCGTACGAGGGGCACGCTGACCGTGGCAAGCGCTGCCCCGCGCGCCAATACGACTCCGTCGAATGCCAGCCATGCCTCTTCTCCGCTTCGGACCGCCAGAACGGCGGGAATCCTCTCCGTGCCCGACCTCAGTGTCTGGTCGAGATAGAATACCTGACCGTTCACGGGAAAAAGAATGCGCACGGATTCATCCGGATCCAGGAAGCTTTCCTGAAGGAGGGCTGCGGGCGCTTTCGGGTTGGCGTGATACGCGCAGGAGTCCGGCACCTCGGCCGCGTTTCTGAAGTACTCGCTCCGCGTGGATGGACACCATTGCGTCTCCCTCTTGCCGGTGAGGGTGCAAATCCGCGTCTCCACGACGTGTGCCGGCGCGGCGAAGTCCCTCGAGACCAGGGCGCGGGAATCGCGCGCGGTCAGCCAGGCAAGCACATCGGTCACGATCTGCGTGGGGACGACGCTGCCCGTCTTGTTGATCACCGTTCTGCCGTCGAAGTTCCCTGCCCAGACGCCCACCGTGTACAGGGGGGTCGCGGCCACGCACCAGAGGTTGGTGAACTCGCTCGAGGTGCCGGACTTGAACATGGCGGGGAAGTCAGTGCGGAAATACGTGTGCGTGCCGAAGCCGGTCGCCCGGGCAGAGGGATCGGAGAGGATGTTGCAGATGATCCATGCGGAAAACGGATCGAAGATCCTGCGGCCCGCTCCGCTTCCGCCGCGCGCCAGAACGAGGTCGGGCAGGGTGCCGCCGCGCGGAAAGACGGTGAATGCGCGGGTGAGCTCCAGCAGGGAGATCTCCGCGTTGCCGATCGCGGTTCCCAGGCCATACCGGGCCGCTGCATCGGGGGGCAGGGCGAATCCCAGGTCTGCCAGCGTGCCCAGGAAGCTTTCCAGCCCGACGTGAAAGAGCGTGTAGACCGCGGGCACGTTCAGGGAGCTGGCCAGCGCGGTGCGCAGCCGCACCACCCCGTGGCTCCTGTTGTCGAAATTCGACGGCTTGTAGCTCACCTCGTCAGACGCTCCGAACACCATCGGCACATCCGGCAGCAGAGTGGCCGCGGTCCACCCTTTCTGGATGGCGCTTGCATACAGAAAAGGCTTGATCGTGGACGCGCTCTGTCTTCGGATGAGCACGCCATCCACCTGCCCCGCGTGCGCCGTGTCCCGGAAATCCCCTGATCCCAGCCAGCCGAGCACGGCACCTGTCGCATTCTCGATGACCACCACTGCCGCGTTGGAGACGCGCGCGGCGGCGTAGCGCTGCAGGGAGAACCGCACCCGGCCCTGTATGAAATCGTTCAAGCCCAGGTCCAGCGTCGTCCGCACCTCGCCGCCGCTTGTGTCGATATTCCCGCCCGCCACCCGACCGGCGATGTACCGCGCGAAGTGCGGGGCGGCCGCGCCGGGACGCCCTGATTTCGCTCCGCGCACGGCCCGCTCGATCTCCCCTGCATCGATCCCCAGCCCCTTTTTCACCGCCACATCGCGCGCGGCGGCGATCAGGGCATCAGGATGCTCGAACGGATCATAGAGAGTGGGATTGCGAGGGATGATGGCCAGGATCAGGAGCTCCGCCGTCGACAGGGTGGACAGCTCTGCCCCGAAATACGTCCAGGCGGCGGCGCCGATCCCGCGCGTATTCCGGCCGAACGGCAGGGCGTTCAAGTACAGGGCAAGGATCCTGTCCTTGGTGAGCCGCGACTCGATGCGCAGTGCGTCCCCGGCTTCGACGAGCTTCGCGAGAACGCTTCGCGGGTGGGGGGATATGATGCGCGCAAGCTGCATCGTGATCGTCGATGCTCCCGATCGTGCGCCATGGCCCCGCACCCGGTCTGCAAGGGCCCGTACAATGGCGGCCAGGTCCACGCCCGGGTGGAATCGAAACCTTCCGTCCTCGAGCCTTACGAAGATGTCCTCTGCCGCCTTGGGAATCCTGGCCGGGTCCACCCGCTCCTCGAAGGAGCCCCCCCTTCCCGGCATCAGCGCGATGAGGAAGCCGTGCCGGTCCGTGATTCGCGCCCCCGAGGCGTCCGAGAGAAAGGCGTCGAACGCAGGCCATGGCAGCCAGAGGAGGGCCGCTGTCAGGAGCGCGGGAGCGCCGATCAGCAGCACGGAGCGCGCAAGGAGCCTCCGGCCGGGATTCAGCCGCGTCGGGAGGTCCGGGAGCCCAGCCATGCGAAGAACCTCTCGCCGTAGAACATGAACGCAAGACCGGCAAGGGCCAGGGGCACGCCGAAATGGAGCAGCGGCGTGGCGGATTCACCGGCAAAGCCCAGCCCGATCAACAGGGCGATCAGCGGATTCACGAGGGCGTAGCTGACGAGCCTTTCCGCCGGCTCGACGCTCACCAGGTAGGTGTACGCGCTGAACGCGACGGACCCGACGACGCCGAGGTACAGCACCCCGACGAGCGACGCGGCCGACATGGAAGAAACCAGGACCGCGGGTGACGGGCCGACGGCCAGGCTGATCACGAGGCAGACGATACCGACGAACAGCATCTGGATGCCGCTGTTCACCGTGTTGTCGCCGCTCACGGGGAACCGATGCCCGAGGCTGGTGGCCAGACCCCACGACAGCATCCCCACCAGGCCGATCACCACGGAAGGGTTGAGGCTCGATCTGAGCGAATGCCCGTTGTACAGCAGCACCGCCACTCCGCCGAATCCGATCACGACTCCCAGCACGCGTGCCAGCGTAAGACGCTTGCGCAGCAGCAGACGGTCAAAAACGGCGACCACGATCGGAGCGGAAGAGGCAAGAAGCGCGGCGATGTAGCTGTCGATATTGCGTTCCGCGATCGTGATTCCTCCATTGCCCACCATGAGGAGCAGGACGCCGAGGATCACGGAGGAGACGACATTGCGCGGCGAGGGCAGGCGCCTCAGGCCGCCACGGGCAGCCGACGCTCCCAGGAGAAGCGCGCCTCCGATGGTCCATCGGATCGCAAGAACCCAGGCGGGGGAAATCGTGGCAACCGATTGACGGATGAAAAAGTAGGTCGAGCCCCAGACCACATAGATGGTGGCATAGCAGGCCACAATGACGGCGGGTTGGCGCCGCGGCACCCTGCCCGGTACTCCGTGCGGTTCGCTGAGGGGAGATCGTTTCATTCGGGCGTGTCCGTGAATCTTGTACCATTTTTGCGCGGAACAGGCCAAGGCGCCCCGTAGACAGGGATGGCGAGGGGCGCCGAGTCCAGGGAAGGACGGCAGGCGCCCTTGCCCAAGGAGGCCGCGAGAATCTACCATCCGCGCATGCAAAAGAACGCACCCCGTTTCGTTGTGGTGGGGCCAGGGGCCATCGGCGGCGCGACCGCGGCACTGCTTGCACGGGCCGGCAACGATGTCACCCTGGTGTGCAAGGACGGAGAGCTTGCCGCCCGAGTGTCCAGGCAGGGCCTGCGGATTCGGGGCGCCAGGGGCGACGCGAGCGTGCGCCTGCCGGCGGTCGCCGCAATCGAGGCTTTGGCGGGTGAGTTCGACTACGGGCTCATCGCGGTCAAGGCGCCTGACCTGCCCGACGCGGCCCGGCGCCTCCTTCCTTTCCTGCGCCCCGACTCGCTCGTCGTGTCCATGCAGAACGGCATCTGCGTGGATGCGCTGGCTGCCGTGGTGGGCGCGGCGCGGACGGTCGGGTGCGTGGTGGGATGGGGCTCCACAATGCTCGCCCCGGGCGATATCGATGTCACCTCCACCGGCGAGCTTCTCATCGGCATGGCTGCCGGGGACGGCGGCGGGCGCCTGGAGACGCTGAAGAAGGCGCTGGACTCGGTTGCCGACACCCTGATCGTGAAGGACGTCCTCAGTCACCTGTACTCGAAGCTCATCATCAACTCCTGCATCACATCCGTCGGCGCGCTCTGCGGGCTTCCCATGGGCAGGATGCTGGGCCGGCGCGATGCGCGGTCTCTCTTTGTCGCGATCATGCGCGAGGCCATTGCAGTGGCCGACGCGATCGGGCTCACGGTGCCCGAATACGGAGGCAGGCTGGACTACTACACGTTCCTCCGCGGGTCAGGGCCGCTTGCCGCGCTGCGGCGCTCGATCCTTCTCCGCCTGATCGGATTCAAGTACCGGCGCCTCCGGTCCTCCAGCCTGCAGTCCCTCGAGCGGGGCCGGAAAACCGAAATCGACTATTTCAACGGCTACATCGTGCGGCGGGGAAAGGAGAAAGGCGTGCCGACCCCGGTCAATGCCATGATCGTCGCGCGCGTGAAAGAGATCGAGGCAGGCACGCGCGCGATCTCCACGAAAAACCTCGCCGGTGTTGACATCCCCCCCGTCATCCCCGTACCTTAGCGGGCATGACCGGCAACGAGCTGAGGCGCATTTACATCGATTTTTTCAAGGAAAAGGGCCACGCGGAGATCTCCGGAAAGTCCCTCATCCCGGAGAACGACCCCACTGTTCTCTTCACCACGGCGGGGATGCACCCCCTGGTGCCCTATATCCTGGGAGAGCCGCATCCCGCGGGAAAGAGGCTGGTGGACTGCCAGAAGTGCATGCGCACGGACGACATCGACGAGGTGGGCGACTCCGCGCACCTCACCTTCTTCGAAATGCTGGGCAACTGGTCCCTGGGGGACTACTTCAAGAAGGACGCCATCGCGTTCAGCTACGAGTTCCTCACGTCGCCCCGGTGGCTGGGCTTCTCCGCGGATTCGCTTTCCGTGACCGTCTTCGCGGGAGACGGCGAGGTGCCGCCGGATCACGAGGCGGCGGAGAACTGGAAATCCATCGGCATTCCGGAGGAACGCATCCATTTCCTGCCGCCGCAAGGACAACTGGTGGGGACCGGCGGGTCAGACCGGACCGTGCGGCCCGGACACGGAGATGTTCATCGACACGCGGCAGTCCCCGCCTGCGGCCCCGACTGCAAGCCGGGGTGCCATTGCGGAAAGTACATCGAGGTCTGGAACGACGTGTTCATGCAGTACAACAAGACCGCGGACGGAAAGTACCTGCCCCTCGCGCAGAAGACCGTGGACACGGGCATGGGGGTCGAGCGCACCCTCGCCATGATCCAGGGAAAGAAGACCGTCTTCGAGACCGAGCTGTTCTGGCCGATCATCGAGCATCTTCAAGAAATCACGGGCAGGACGTACGGCGCCGAGCCGGCGGTCGACACGTCCTTCCGCATCATCGCGGATCACCTGCGCTCCTCCGTGTTCATCATCGGGGACGACCGGGGCGTGAAACCCTCCAATCTCGGCCAGGGCTACATCCTGCGCCGGCTCATCCGCCGCACCATCCGTCACGGCCGCAAGCTCGGCCTGGAGGGCAGCTTCCTCGGGGCGCTGGCCGCTCGATGTCATTGCCATCTATGAGGAGTTCTATCCCGAGCTGCGCGAGCGCGCGGAGATGATCACGACGGAGCTGGGGCTGGAGGAAGAGCGGTTCTCCGAGACTCTGCAGAAGGGCGAGCAAGAGTTCGAAAAGCTGCTGCCCAATCTCATGAAGAACCCGCAGAAGATCATCCCGGGCCGCGTGGCGTTCCGCCTCTACGACACCTATGGGTTTCCCATCGAGATCACGGAGGAGCTGGCGCGCGAGCACGGCATGGCCGTGGACAGGAAGGGATTCGACGAGGCCTTCGAGAAGCACCAGGAGCTGTCCAAGGCGGGCGCGGAGAAGATCTTCAAGGGCGGCCTGGCCGACCATTCGGAGATGACTACCCGGCTGCACACCGCCACCCATCTCCTCCACCAGGCGCTTCGCATGGTGCTGGGCACGCACGTGGCGCAGAAGGGCTCCAACATCACCGTCGAGCGGCTTCGATTCGACTTCTCCCACCCCCAGCCCATGACGGAGGAGGAAGTCCGCAAGGTCGAGGCGATCGTGAACGAGCAGATTGCCCGCAAGCTGCCCGTGACCATGGAGGTCATGACCATCGAGGAGGCGCGCGCCGCCTCGCGCCATCGCGCTGTTCGGGGAGAAGTACGCGGAAAAAGTGAAGGTCTACACGATCGGGGACTTCTCCAAGGAAGTCTGCGGAGGACCGCACGTGGAAAACACGGGCGTTCTGGGCAGGTTCGTCATCCAGAAAGAGCAGTCATCCTCGTCCGGCGTCAGGAGAATCCGCGCGGTGCTGGAATAGCCTTCCGCGGTACTCCGCGGAGTTGGGCCGAAGGCCGCGCCTACAGGGCTCGCTAAAGTGCATCCCTGCACTCGCTCGCCCTCGCCATCCCTGGCTACGCCGGCTTCTGCAGCTTCTCCAGCAGCTCGCCGATCCCGAGGTTCTTGATCCCCATGCGCTGCGCGCGCACGAGCACCTCCAGCGCCTTTTCCTTCTTGTCCAGGGCGAGCCAGCTCTGCGCGATCTCGATGTAGAGCCGCGGATTCTTCGCGTCGTTGACCAGCAGCCCGGAGAGGCTCTCGATGGCCTCCAGGTAGTTGCCCTTCTCCTTGTTGATGAGGGCGAGCCCGAGGACCGCGTAGCTGTCGAACTCGATGTTCAGCGCCTTGCTGTAGTATTCCCGGGCGGTGTCGAGCTCGTTCATTGCGCGGTAGGAATCTCCGATGCGGGTCAGGATGACCTTGTTGTCGGGGTCGGCATCCAGGATTTTCTGCCAGTAGAACAGCGACTCCTGCGGATCGTTCATCCCGCGGTAGCAGTCCGCGAGCCCGAAGAGGGCGTAGAAGTTGTTGGGCTGGATCTCGAGCGCCTTCTTGAAGTACGGGATGCCCTTCTCGTAGGTCTTGAGCTTGCGGTAGCAGTTGCCTATGGAGGTCAGCACCCAGATGTTCTTCGGGTCCTTCTCGTGCATCCGCTCCCAGTAGCGTGAGCGCCTCCCGGTACTCCTTCAGGTCGAAGTGCAGGTAGCCCAGCCCGGTGAGAGCATACGGGTTGCCCGGATCGATCTCCAGGATCTTGTGGTAGATTTCCTTGGACCTGTTGAAGTCCAGCACCTTGCGATACGCGTCGGCGATCCGGGTGAGCACCGTCACGTCGCTGTCGCCCTGGTCCAGGTACTTCTCCCAGATCTCGATGGCCCTGTGGAACTGCTTCAGGGACCGGTAGCTGTCCGCCAGCCCGACGAGGGCGTACTTGTTTCCCTCGTGATGCGTGAGGCAGTCCTCGTAGTAGCGGATGGCCTCGTGGTAGGACTTGCGCTTGCGCGCCGCGTCCCCCATGCCCACGAGGGCGTAGTTGTTCTGAGGCTCCACTTCGAGGATGCGGCGGAAGTTCTCCTCCGCCTCCGCAATGTGGTCCTCCTTGAGGAGCTGGTAGCCCCTCTTGGAAAGCTCGGATATCGACGCCGGGACGGGCGCGGACGTCTTCTCCTCGTTGCTCATTGTATTTTCGATTTCCCCTCTGCCAGCCATTGTTTCATTACCATGTGCGATTTTTTCCACCATCGCGGCGATCTTGTCCGGAGCGGGGGCCAGCCAGTACGCCTGCAGGGCCTCGAGCGGCTTTCCCCCCTTGGCGTGGTGGTCTCCTATTCTGATCAGTCCATCGGAATACTTCGTGGTGATGAATATCCGCTGTGCGAGGCCGAACTCACCCTTATTGAACAACTGGTTGCCCTTTCTAATGAGCGCCGCTCGCTGCTCGCTAGTGAGTGGCGCTGGTTTCTCGCCCGTTACCTTCAGAAAGCCGCCTGAGGGCAACTTTTTAAGGATGTCCTGGGTGCTCATCCTTGCCTTCACTTCAAGATACTTGATTAATTCAGCTAGAGTAAATAGCTCGGGCCGCGATCACGGCACGAACGGAGCCTGCGGCCCTCTATCCGATTCGCCCTTTCGAGGACATTTCCTCGCTGCTTGCCTCGTACGCCTGGTGCAACGCCTTGCCCAGCGCCTTGAAGGCCGCCTCCGCCATGTGATGGCTGTTCTCCCCTCTGCGGATGTCCACGTGCAGGCTGATGCGCGCCTGCGACGCGAGGGCGGTGAAGAACTCACGGAGAAGAGAGAGGTCGAATGTTCCCGCCATGGGCTGGGGAAAAGACGCGTGCCAGGACAAGGTGGGCCTGCCGCACACGTCGATCGTCACCTCTGCCAGCGCCTCGTCCATCGGGACCACGGCATGGCCGAATCGCGTCACGTGCCCGGTCTTGGCCAGCACATCGGCAAAGGCCTGTCCCAGCACGAGCCCCGTGTCCTCCACCATGTGATGGGCGTCCACCTCGAGGTCTCCGGTGCCTTCCAGGCTGAGGCCCAGCCTGCCATGAAACGACATGCTCGTCAGGAGATGGTCCAGAAACGGCAGACCGGTGCGAATTGCTCCCGGGACGGCTGTGTCCGGGTCGAGGGTAAGGGTGATGTCTGTCTCTCGCGTCTTGCGCGTGACCTGCACTTTCCGGGACGGCACTCCGAGTTCCACCTTTCCGGCGCGGTACTCCGCGCATTCGCTTCAATCCGGCGCGGTACTCCGCGCATTCGCTTCAAACCTGCGTGGTACTCCGCGCATTTATCCCTATTGTATACACCCGACGCTGAAAATCAAATCCGGCGCCTGGACCGCTACGCGTGCACCACCTCCCTGCCGTTCCTCGCGCGTACTATCGCGCGCACGTAGATCTTCGCGATTTCGTTGAGGATGATCGTGGAGAAGGACAGCAGCCACACAATGCCCCACTGGAGAGCGTCCAGTCCGACGAGCTTGAAGTAGGAGGCGAGTCCGGGGACCAGGACGACGATCACCTGCATGAAAGAGCAGAGAAAAAAAGCGCCGATGAGCCAGCGGTTCTTGAAAATGCCGACCGAGATCAGGGACTTGGTGATATGACGGGTGTTGAAGGCGTGGAAGAGCTGGCTGAGGCTCAGCACGCAGAAGGCCATGGTGCGCGCCAGGGGGAGCCCTGTTTCTTCGCCGCCGCCCAGGGACAGGCCGATGAGGTAGGCTGCCAGGGCGAGGGAGCCTTTCACCAACCCGTTGAGAATGATGAAGGGCACGCCGCCGTGCGCAAAAAGGCTCTCCTTCGGGTTGCGCGGTTTTTCCCTGATGGCGTCCGGGTCGCCGGGATCCATGCCGAGGGCGAGGGCGGGAAACGTGTCCGTCACCAGGTTGACCCACAGCAGGTGGATGGGCAGGAGCGGAATGGGCATGCCGATGAGGATCGGGAAAAAGATACAGAGGATCTCGCCGAGGTTGCACGAGAGGAGAAAGAATATCGCCTTGCGGATGTTGGCGTAGATGTGGCGGCCTTCCTCGACGGCCTTGACGATGGTCTTGAAGTTGTCGTCGGCGAGGATGATGTCCGACGCGCCTTTTGCCACGTCCGTCCCGGTGACGCCCATGGCGACCCCGATGTCCGCCGCCTTCAGGCTGGGCGCGTCATTCACGCCGTCTCCGGTCATCGAAACGACATGCCCATCCGCCCGGAATGCCTTCACGATGCGCACCTTGTGCTCGGGTGACACGCGCGCAAAGACGCGGACCGTCTTGACGCGCCCCGTCAGGGCGGGGTCGCTCAGCGTGTCGATTTCCGGGCCGGAGAGGGCCTCATCCTCGCTCTTCGCTATCTCGAGGGCACGGGCGATGGCGAGGGCGGTGGCCTTGTGGTCTCCGGTGATCATGGCCACCCCGATGCCGGACGCCCTGCAGACCGCGATGGAATCCTTGACCTCCAGCCGCGGCGGATCGATCATGCCGACGATGCCGAGGAATACGAGTCCCTCCTCGAGCCCCGCGCCCTCGGGCTTTTCGGAATCTTCCAGCTCGCGGTAGGCGGCGCCGAGGACGCGCAGGGCCCTGCCCGGCCATCTCGTCCGCCTCGGCAAGGATCGCTTCCTTGCGCCGTTTGTCCAGGGCCACGGCTGACCCGTCCGACATGACCCGGTCGCAGGACTCCAGGAGCCGGTCTGCCGCGCCCTTGGTCATCACGAGGCGCTGGGCGCCGCGGGCATGGACGGTGCTCATCATCTTGCGGTCCGAATCGAAGGGCAGCTCCCCGATGCGGGGTGCGTCTGCAAGGATGACCGACTTGCAGATCCCCGCGGCGTTTGACAATTCGAGGAGGGCGATCTCGGTCGGATCGCCGGTCGCATCATCCGGGTTGCAGGCGGTGACGCCGGGCGCCCCGAGGGAGGCATCATTGCACAGAGCTATCGCCTCCAGCAGGAGCCGCTGGCCGGACCGCGAGGCATCGATGGACGATGCGTTTCCAGATGCGCCGTCCGCGGACCATTCCACGACGGACATCCTGTTCCGGGTGAGGGTTCCTGTCTTGTCGGAGCAGATCATGGTGACGGCCCCCAGGGTCTCGACAGCCGGAAGGCGGCGGACGATCGCCTTCTCCCTGCTCATGCGCTGGACGCCGATGGCGAGCACGATCGTCACGATCGCGACGAGGCCCTCGGGGACGGCGGCCACTGCGAGGGACACCGCGGTGAGGAAGAGCTCGAACAGCGTTTTCTCCGCGATGAGCCCGCGCCGGATAAGCTCCTCGCCCACGGCGATGGCGAACAGGAAGCCACAGAAAATGAGGATGACCACGCCGAGCTTCCTGCCGAAATCGTCCAGCTTCTTCTGGAGGGGAGTCTCTTCCTGCTCCTCCGCATCGAGCATCGTGGCGATGCGCCCCAGCTCGGTGTCCATGCCCGTCCCGACGGCGAGTCCCAGGCCGCGGCCATAGGTGGCCAGGGTCGAGGAATACCCCATGTTGAGCCGGTCGCCGAGGGCCGAGTCCCCGTCCACGACCAGGTCGGCGCGCTTCTCCACGGGGACCGACTCGCCGGTGAGCGAGGCCTCCTCCACCTTGAGGTTGACCGCCTCGATCCAGCGCAGGTCGCAGGGTATCACGCGTCCCGCCTCGATCACGACGACGTCCCCGGGCACCACCTCATCCGAGGCGATCTCGCGGGGCGAACAGTCCCGCACGACGACGGCCCTGGGCGCGGAGAGTTTCTTCAATGCCTCGAGGGCTTTCTCCGCCTTCGATTCCTGGATGACTCCGACCACCGCATTGATGATGACCACGGCGAGTATAATCACCGCGTCCGACCCTTCGCCGAGGAGGACGGAGATGCCGGCCGCGGCCAGGAGGATGTAGATGAGGACGTCCTGAAACTGCTCCAGCACGCGCCGGAAGAGGCTCTTGCGCTTCCTGGCGGCGAGGCGGTTGGGGCCGCAGGTCTCGAGCCTGCGCGCCGCCTCTGCCGAGTCGAGGCCCCTCGAGGGATCGACACGGAGCGCGGCAATCGCCTGGGCAGTCGTCTTGACGTGCCATTGATCCATCACATCCTCCTTTCTGCAAAAAAAAATCGCCCGGCCGCGGCGTTGCCGTCGCCACCAGGCGATTGGTCTTGCTGACACTCGCGTGCAACGTGGACCGGGTCCGCGGCTCGTGATTCCTGTCTCCGCGGGATGACAGGCAGATGCCGCTCGCCGTGCTGACGATCCACGATCACCGGAGCCTCGAAGCTCCGGAGAAGCTACTCCCCATTCGCTGCCGGTATTATAGGGCCCCTCCCGGGATTGCACAAGTGACGGCAGAAGGCGTCCAGGGGACCGGCGCTCCTCAGCCGGCGGCGCGCGCGAGGGCCCGCCGGACCTCGGAGGCAAGCACCGAGGCCACGACCGGTTTCAGAAGGTAGGGCAGCCGTGTCTCCTCGAGGAAGGACCGGGTGACCGGATTGAGACTGTCACCGGTGATATAAATCAGGCGCCTGAGCAGTCCGGGGCGGCTGACACGGATCCACTCGTAGAGCTCCTTGCCGTCGCGGTCCGGCATCCTGAAGTCCGAGATCACGAGGGAATAAGCAGTCCCGTAGGCCAGGAGTGCGACCGCCTCCTGTCCATTCGCGGCGCTGTCCACCATGCACCCGAGGCTCTCCAGGTAATGATACACGAACTCCCGGATGGCCGGCTCGTCCTCTGCAACGAGGATCAATGCGCCTGCCAGGTCGATCTCGCCGGCCGGTTCCGGCTCCTGTTCCCCGTCGCCGGCAGGCAGCTCCACGGTGAATGCGGTGCCCTCGCCGGGGACGCTCCGCACGCTGATATCGCCGCCCAGGGCCTCCACGATCGCGAGGGACACGGCCAGCCCGAGCCCGGTGCCGCCGATTTCCCGGCGCGTGGTGAAAAATGGATCGAACACCTTTCCGAGCTGCTGGGGCGCAATGCCCTGCCCCGTGTCGGAGACCTCCGCCCAGACACGGCCGATGTCTCTCCAGGTCCGCACGCGAAGCTTCCGCTCACGCGTCGCGGTATCCCGCGGATTCGGCGTCGCGGTATCCCGCGGATTCGGCGTCGCGGTATCCCGCGGATTCGGCGTCTCGGTATCCCACGGATTCTCCGGGCCCGGCATCGCGGGTTCGCCGAGCGCGTGCTCGGCATTGTCCACCAGGTTGTGAAAAACCTCCCAGAGCTGGTCCGGGTCAGCCATGACAGCAGGGATGCCGTCGGTGAGCTCCAACGACACCTCGATCCCCGCTGCCTCCAGACTGCCCCGGCGCAGCTCGATCACCGAGGCGGCGGCGCTGTTCATGGAGCACGCCTCTCTTTTTTGCGGGCGCTCGGCCGAGGTGCCGAGAAGCCCCTGCACGATGCCCTGGGCGCGCATTGCCTCGGCGAGGACCCGGTCGAGATCCTGCTGCAGCGCCGCGTGGGTGCGCCCGCGCACCCGCGCCATCTCCATCGAGGCGGTGATTCCGGCCACCGCGTTGCGCAGCTCGTGCGCCACCCTGGAGACGATCTCACCGAGCGCGGCGAGCTTCTCCGACCTCCGCAGCTTCTCCTCCATGCGCTTTCTCTGGGTGATGTCCCGCGCAATGCCGTGGATCTCAGCCTCACCGTGCGCACCGCCGCTGCGCACGCTTTCCAGCTCGAGGATCACCTCTTCCCCCAACCGGGTGAGCAGGGTGAGCTCGCGCGGCAGGGCGCCCGGCGTGGTGAGCGGCCCGCCGCCGCTCTGCAGCAGTCTCTCCCGTGCGTCCGGCGCCATGAAGTCGGGGAGCCTCTTTCCGAGGATCTGATCGAGCGGATAGCCCAGCACGCGCTCCGCCCGCGAGTTGATGAAGACGATCTTCCTCGACGCGTCCAGCGAGAAAATGATGTCGCGCGCGTTTTCCGTGACGTGGCGGTAGCGCCTCTCGGAGACCTCGAGGGCCGCCGTCCTTTCCCGAAGGTGCCGCACCATGTCGTTGAACGAGCGGGAAAGTACCCCGATCTCGTCCGCGGAGTGGGAAGGGATCTGGTACTGGAGATCTCCGCTCGCGATCCTCACGGTGCCTCGGAGCAGCGCATCGAGGGAACGCGAATACAGCCGCGCGACGATCACCGCCACGAACATGGCCATGGCCAGCCCGATGAGCACCAGGAGCAAGGACCGGCGCAGCACGAGAGAAACAGGGAAAAACGCCTTGGCCAGCGGCTGTTGAATGTAGACGGTCCATCCCAGCCCGGGCACCGCGCTGCTCACGAGGAGAGTGTCCCGCATCGAGGGAGAGCCGGGCCCGGCGGGGGCTTCACGGCGAAGGACAGCCGCCTTGTCCGGATACGCGATGAGCGTCCCTTCGGCGGAGACTACGTATGCGAATCCCCCGGGCCCCGCGTCGATGTCGTCGATGAGCCGCCAGATTTTCTCCAGCGAGAACCGGGCCACCAGGGAGATACCTCGCCGGGGAGCGATGACAAAGGTCATGCTGGGCAGACCGTGGAAGTCGATCTCCACCGGTGAAGTCCACGCCGTCCCCTGCATGGCATTCCGCAGCGCCTCGGGGGGAAACTCCCCCATGTCCACCGATCCCAGCCGATTGTCCGCCTTGATTGCCCCGGTACGGTCCACGACCACGACGGTATCGAAGATCGCAGATTCCATCACCTTCTTTTCCAGCAGCACGCTGCTCACCCAGGGCATGCGGTCGAGGAACTCCAGGACGGCCGCGTTTTCCGAGAGGTCACGGCGCGCACCCTCGATGTAGCTGCTGATCTCCCCCGCGGCCCTTCGGGCAATCTGCTCGTTGCGCTGCCGCACGTTGAGCCGGAGCTGCTCGGTGGCGAACCGCACGATGAAACCGGCCGTAAGGGAGACGGAGAGGACGAGGAGGACGATGCTCCCGAGGGCGAGCTTCACCCACATTTGATGCAGGAAGGGCAACTCTGTCTTGTCCGGGCTCCATCCAGGTGACTCTTTGCGGCGCATGAGGCCGCCATTGTGCCCTTTGGGGCCCCGGGCATCAAGCCAGCCACGAATGCCACGGAATACCGTGGCCGCGGTCTCTGTGACATTCGCGGCCTCGAATATCGCGCGGTGACCCCGGCTGCGAGTCTCCGTTGACGGCTGACAGGCGAGGGCTTACAGTTCGCCGGGACATGACAAAAAGCATACCGGGCACGCTCCCCGCGGCGGCGGTTTCAGGGGCGCTCCATCTGCTTGCGCTTCTCCAGTTCATTGCTCATCGCGGCCAGTACAGCCTGCCGGCCGAATGGACGCGCGACTTCTGCCTTCTCCTGGGACTGTCATTTCTCCTTCTCGTTGTGATGCACGTCGCGCCTTCGCTCCGCGCCCGCGTCGCCGCGGCGGTGGTCAAGACAGTCGCGTTCCTCATCGTCGGAGTGCCTTTCGGAGCCTTCCTGGACATCCGCTACATGCTCATGTTTTCCCTTCTGTTGGACGCGAGCTTCGCTTTCCCTCCCCCCGTTGACATCGCGCTCTCCGCTGCGGCGCTGACAGGATCCGCTCTCTTCCTCGTTCCGATGAACGCTTTCTCCGTTCCCCTGGCGTCGCCGCGGCTCCTCGATTGGGCTTCGTTCTTCTTCATCGGTGCTTCGCTCCTGCTTCTTCTTGCCTTCACGCGCAGGCTCTCGGGACGCGACAAGGAGAACGGAGCGAGAATCGCGTCCCTGAATGAGCTCATATCAAAGCTCATGAGCACCAGCAGGGATTACCTGGAGTACGCGGCCCGGGTCGAGCGGGAGTCAACGGAGAACGAGCGCAACAGGATCACCCAGGACCTCCATGACGTCGTGGGTCAGGCCTTCACGAACATTTATGCCATGATGGACGCCTCCCTCAAGCATCCCCCCTCGCTCCCCGCGGAGACAGGGGAGCTTCATGCCTGGGCAAAGGAGCAGGCGCAGAAGGGGCTGAACGAGACGCGCGCCATCCTCTACCAGCTCCGCTCCATTCGTGAGAAAGAACCGACAGGCATCCTCGCCATAAAAAACCTCGTGGACACTTTCAGCTACTCCACGAAGGTGAAAGTCAGGGTCGAGTGGGGGAATCTTCCCTGGGAAGTGGGAGAAGTCCTGGATGCCGTGCTCTACCGGCTCGTGCAGGAGTCCCTCGTGAACGCTTTCCGACATGGCAACGCCACCGAGATCCAGATACACTTCTGGGTGGGCGAGGATACCCTCTCCGTGGACATACAGGACAATGGCAAGGGCAGCCTTGCCGCAAAGAAGGGCATCGGGCAGGAGAGCATGGAGAGCCGGGTCCTGGCGGTCGGCGGCGCCATCACGTTTGCCGGCAGCAGCCAGGGCTACAACGTGCATGCGACCTTCCCCAGGAGCCTCGCAATCGCGGGCGGGCACGCGTGAAGATACTCATCGTGGATGACCAGAAGCTCTTTGCCGATTCGCTCAAGAAAGTCCTCCTCTCGGAAGACCGGTCCGTCGAGAGCGTGGCCATTGCGTACAACGGCGCGGAGGCCCTCGCCGAGATGCTGAAAGAGGCGCCGGACGTCATCCTGATGGACATTCACATGCCCGTCATGGATGGCATCGAGGCAACCCGCCTGATTCATCGCAAGTACCCTGGCGTGAGAATCCTGATGCTCACGACCTTCGGATACGACGAGTACGTCAAGGCGGCCCTGGACAAGGGCGCCGTGGGGTACCTGCTGAAGGACATCTCTTCCTCCGAGCTGCTGGCCTCCATCCGCGCTGCGCAAGGCGGAGTGCGCATCATCTCACCGCAGGTACTGGAGGGGATCGCGGGGGTGCAGCGCCGCCCCCCCGAAGGACCGAGAGTGCCGCCCTGGCTCAGGGACCTCACCGGGCGCGAGAGGGACATCCTCGTGCTGGCGATGAAAGGGTTCAGCAACGAGGAGATAGCGGAGAAGGTCTTTCTCAGCCTGCAGACGGTGAAAAACTACCTCAGCTCGATCTACGGAAAGCTGGGGGTGGAGAACAGGTTCCAGGCAATGCGGCTCGCAATGGAGTTCAAGATCGACTCGCTCGTAGACACGGATGCGTAGCGCGCGGAACGCCCCCGATGACGGGACATAGCCAGGGAGGGCGAGGCCGCGAAATCGGTACTTTCGTACCGGCGATTGTGACTTCCGTAACTTGCGGGCCCTCCCTGCCCCGCCCACACTGCGATTGAGTGTGGATGCCTCACGCCGGGGCCGGCCTTTCCATCATCCCCGGTTCACGGCGGACGCGCTCACATCACTCTCGAATCGAAGGAGGTTGGCATGAAAAAACTCATTGGTGTCGTGATGGCGGTCGCGCTCGCTGCCGGCGTCTCGTTCACCGCAGACGGGGCGCCTGTCACCATCTCTTACATGACCTGGGACTCAGGCGTCGGCTTCGACATCACGCAGAAGGCCGTCGATGCCTTCCAGATCAAGTTTCCCAACATCAAAGTTGAGCTGCAGAGCGTGCCCCAGGGCTACGACGAGAAGGTGATGACGGCCAACGCGGCAGGCAACACGCCGGACGGCCTCCTGATGTGGAACACATCTCAGTTCGCGGAGGCGGGTGTCGTGGAGAGCCTTTCGCCCTACATCGCCAGGGACAAGTACAACATGAACAAGTTCCTGCCGGTCCTGAAGGCATGGACGGAGTACAAGGGCGGCACGTGGGGGCTTCCCAAGGACTGGACGCCGCGCGTCATCTGGTACAACAGGAAGGTGTTCGACGACGCGGGCGTCGCGTATCCCCAGGACGGGTGGACGTGGGCAGACTTTACCGCCACGGTCAAGAAGCTCACCAACGGCAAGCCGGGCAAGGACGCCCGCTACGGATACGTGGCGATCCCCGGGCACACCTATGCCATCCAGCAGTACATCTGGTCAAATGGCGGAGACCTGGTGAGCAAAGACGGCCGGACGGCTACCGGCTACATCAACTCCTCCAGGGTCGTCGAGGTCGTGAAGTGGTACAAGGGCCTGTATGACATGTCGATCACCACCGGCGCCCAGGACCAGTACCAGAACCTCGGGCAGACCGAGTTTCAGTCCGGTATAATCGGCATGATGGACAACGGCGTGTGGCCCCTTGCCACCTTCAAGGACGACAAGAGCCTGAGCTTCGACATCGTGGCCCCGCCTGTCCCGAGGAAGGGAGCGGCCTTGAAGCCCATCATCCACAGCGCGACCTGGTCCATGTTCGGCAAGGCGAAGAACAAGGACGCAACGTGGCAGCTCATCAAGTTCCTTGCCGACCCTGAAGGCCTGCGGATCCTCACCAAGGGCTTCTGGGCAATCCCGAGCATTTCTTCGATCAGCGAGGAGATGGGTTTCACAAAGGACCCCATCCTCAGGAAGTTCGTCCAGGTCGGCAGCAGGCCCACTATTGCTCCCGTGTTCGTGCGCAGCCCGAAGTGGTTCGAGGCCGACAACGAGTTCCTGGCCGCTCTCCAGAGCATCTTCATCTCCGGCGCGGATATCCAGTCGACGCTCGACGCCGCGGCGGCGAAGATGGATAAAATCCTGCAGGGAACCAGGTAGGTTCTCTTGAAAAAGGACCGGGGGGCGCCGGCTCCCCGGTCCTCCGGTGAACGGGAAAGGCATCGGCACCAGAAATGAGACACCTAGGCGCGTCCGCCCGCGAACGTTTTTCCGGCTTCCTCTTCATCTCGCCCTGGTTGATCGGCTTCATTGCATTCTACGCGGGCCCCATGCTCTTCTCGTTCATCGTGAGCTTCACCAACTGGGATTTCTTCAAGAACATGACCTTCGTGGGCCTGCGCAACTATTTCAGGATTTTCAGCCCTGATGAGTATGCGCTGCCCGGCCTGCTGAAGACTTTCCTCTTTGTGGGCCTGGAGGTGCCGCTCCAGCTCATCGGCGCGCTTGCCATTGCGCAGCTCCTGACGAGGAAGCTCAGGGGCGTCAACCTCGCGCGCAGCCTCGTGTACCTTCCTGCCGTGATCTCGGGTCCTGCGGGAGGCCTCATCTGGCGCTTCATGCTCGGCAAGCAGACGGGGATCTTCAATTACTTCCTGTCGTTCTTCGGCGTGAAGCCGATTCCCTGGATCGATGACCCTCACTACGCGCTGTTCTCCATCATCTGCATCGGGCTCTGGGCGGTGGGACAGCCCATGATCCTCTTCCTCGCGGCGCTGCAGGGCGTACCCGACGTCTTCTACGAAGCCGCGGAAGTGGACGGGGCAAGCGCGACGCGGAAGTTCTTCCGCATCACGCTGCCGATGATATCACCCACGATACTGTTGAATGTGATCATCATCATGATCAACCAGTTCCAGATGCTGGCGCCTCTGATCGTCATCACCTCGGGGGGACCCGCCAAGGCGACATACCTCTACTCCTACGTGGAATACGACAACGCGTTCCGGTTCATGAAAATGGGCTATGCCTCGTCTCTCTCGTGGCTCATGTTCGTCATCATGCTCGTCGTCACGCTCCTTTTGTTCCGGTCCTCCCGCAGGTGGGTGTTCTCCTACAGCGAAAGGGGAGATATCCTGTGAGGGCCTCGCGCGTGGGGAGCATTGCGGGAGCAGGCGTTCGCTACCTCATCCTGCTCGCGGTGAGCGTCGTGTTCCTCTTCCCCGTCTACTGGGTGTTCCTCAAGGCAATCAATGGACCCATCGCCATCTTTCAGTATCCCCCCGACATCTACCCCGTTCGGTTCAGCCTGGCCAATTTCCAGAATGCCTTCCACAATTTCCACCTGGCCAGGAACTTCCTCAATACGCTCAAGATCATGGGCTTCGCGCTGGTGGGCGCTTCCCTTTCCTCCGCGGTTGTCGGATTCGGATTCGCGCGGATGCGTTTTCGGGGAAGAAACCTGCTCTTCATCGTGGTGATCGCGAGCATATTCGTCCCCTGGGACGTGAAGGTGATCCCTCAGTTCATGGAGTTCAGCGCGCTGGGATGGATCAACACCTACCTGCCCCTGCTCGTGCCCCTGTTCTTCGGCTATCCCTTCTACATATTCATATTCCGCCAGTTCATCACACAGATCCCGTACGAGCTCGACGAATCAGCCATCATAGACGGCTGCAGCCGCGTGGGCATCTTCATCCGGATCATTCTGCCGAACCTCACCCCGCCGTTCATCACCGTACTCGTCTACGAGTTCGTGCGGGTCTGGAACGACTTCCTCGACCCTCTCATTTACCTGAACAAGTCCAGCACCTATACGCTGAGCCTCGGCATCTACCACATCATCTCTCCGTGGTTCATGGACTGGGGGGCCCTGCTCGCCGCTTCGGCCCTCTCCGTCCTCTTCCCGGTTGTGCTATTCTTCGTATTGCAGAAATATCTCTTCGGAGGCCTCGTGCTCTCCGGGATCAAAGCGTAGCCCTTCCGCGGTAGTCCGCGGAGTTGGATGGCGAGGTCGGCCGAGGCCATGGATGGCCGAAAGGCCGACCGTTGAGGGAGGGTTACTGTGACAAAGACACTCGCGGCCGTTCCCCCCATGGGATGGAATTCATGGAATGGCCTCGGCGCCCGGGTGAGCGAGAAGTCAGTTCGGGAGGTGGCGGCAGCGCTCGCGTCATCCGGCATGCGCGAGCTGGGCTACCGGTATGTGGTGATCGACGACTGCTGGTCGATGAAGACGCGGGATTCCCATGGCAACCTGGTGCCGGACCGCGAACGGTTCCCCAACGGGATGGCGGCGCTGGCCGAATTCGTGCACTCGCTCGGCATGAAGCTCGGGATCTATTCCGATGCGGCCGAGCTCACGTGCGGCAAATACCTGGGAAGCCTCGATTTCGAGGAGCAGGATGCAGCCCTGTGGGCCTCGTGGGGAATCGATTTCCTCAAATATGACTACTGCCACGCGCCTGCCGACCAGCTGACGGCAATTGCACGCTACCGACGCATGGGCGAAGCGCTCCGATCGACAGGACGCGAGTTTCTCTTCAGCGCCTGTGAGTGGGGCGGGAGGAGCCCCTGGCTCTGGGCGCGAGATATCGGGGCTCAGATGTGGCGCGCAACCGCGGACGTCCTGGACAGCTGGACGGATGTCTTTGTCCCCCAGGCTAACTGGACAGGGATTGGAATCGACACCGCCATAGAGGCAGCTGTTCCACTGCACGAGTACGCGGGTCCCGGCGGCTGGAACGACCTTGACATGCTCGTCATCGGCCTCAAGGGCCGCGGAAACATCCCGGGTGAAGGGGCCACGTTCTTCGAATACCGATCACAGATGTCGATGTGGTGCATGCTGTGCTCGCCTCTTATGATCGGCTGTGACATCACCGCCATGGACGAGAAGACCCGCGAGCTCTTGACGAATCCGGAGGTGATCGCGCTGGACCAGGATCCGCTGGGAAAACAGGCAATGCGCATCCGGTCCGGGTCGGGTCAGGAAGTCTGGAAGAAGCCCCTGTCGGACGGCTCCACGGCCCTTGCGCTGCGCAACAGAGCGTCGAGCGCCGCCGATATTGCGGTGCGCGCCGGCGACCTGGGCCTGCTCGACTCATACAGGGGGCGCGTACGCGATCTCTGGAAGCATGAAGACGGAGACTTCAGCTCACCGCTCTCCCGCCGGGTTCTGCCGCACGATACCGTGCTGCTGAAGATCGGGCCGTAGAGCCTCCTACGTGCAGAGCCTCACCAGGGTGAGGCGGCGCGATCGCAGTCGAACCTCCGCCATCCCATCGACAACCGGCAGGGCATCACGATCGTCCTCGAGCGTTCCGCAGAGAAATGCGGCGCGCACGGGCGCTCCGCCGGGCCGCAGCCGGGCCGTCGTCTCATCCCTCCCCACGCATGTCAGGCGCAGCATGGTTCCCCGGCCGTCTGCCGCCGGCTTTGCATGATTGACGAGGACCCCTTCCCCTTCAACCACGAGCAGCCTGCCCTCCCGCGCGCCATTCGTGACGAACGCCGGATGCGCGAGCAGGGGGTGGATGAACTCTCGCGCGCACGGGATGAGCCCTGCCGCGTCCGCGGCAGAGGATGTCAAAAACCCGTATCGAAGCACGGTGAGGCCGGGCTGGGTAAGGGGGTAGTTGGTGTACCAGTAGTTGTTCATCGGCCAGGCCAGAAGGAGCGGTCTTTCCGGCCGCGGCACTTCACCGAGCAGCCGGCCGAATCCGAATCCGCCTGCCTGCACGAGCGTTGCGTCCGGACAGAAGAGGGCAGCCACCCGGCCCGCGCCCTGCATGGCCGCGAAGGTGTCGACGCTCATCCATCCTCGACTGCTTCCCGGAAGCTGCTCCCTGTCGAGCTCCACCGGCACTCCTGCCGTGTCGAACAGGCACTGCCACGAGGCGGGGAGATCGAGCGGAAAGGCGAAGTAGATTGACTCAGGCTCCGTGCAGTCCGTCTTGTCCAGTGCTGCCTCCAGCTCCATGCAGGGAGAGTCGGCCCGCAGGGTGATTCGCTGCCGCAGGCTCCTGACCCCGGGCGCTTCCAGATACCGGATGAAGGAGATCGAGTCGGCGTCCCGTTCGACGCCGAGAGAGAGCAGGCGGGAGGCCCGCCGCCGCTCGGCGCGCCACCCGGTTTTCCAGCAGTGCTGATCGAGCTTCTCCCTTTCCAGGTCCCGTTCATAGAAGGCCTTCCGCGTGCCGTCAAAGAGCGGGTCGGGCCGCTCATGCACGACATCGAAGAAAGCATATTCGCTCTCTCTCGGAACAGCTTCCCATCCCAGGGTCTTGTCGAGAAGCGAGGTGACGCGTCCCGTGGAGGAATCGAATGAAAGCCGATGGAAGGGCGACTCGATGATTGTCGAGGTTCCTCCCTGCACACGGGATGCAAGCCCGGGATTTCTCGGGGCGGGTACAAGACCGGAGAGCGGCAATTTCATCCAGCCGAAAGCCGGCAGCTCGAAGGGACCGTAGACGACACCGCGCGCACGTCCCTCGGCCTGCTCCGCCCAGGTGAAACGGACACTCCGCAGGCTCTTGCCCGGTTGCTTCCACGTGTCGGGCACCCGCACGTACGCCCGGCGCGCCGTTTGAACGGGATTCAGTATAAGGAGGTGATCGGGTCTCGCGGACTGCGCCGGATTGGCCGCCAGGCTTTCCAGCTCGCCGATGAGCAGGTATTCCGCGCGCTCGCGCGCCTGATGTGCAAGCGCGGTCTTCAAAGCGGATTGCGCACGCGCGGGAGGCAGCTCGGGCGCGGGGTCCCAGTAGGTCCACGTATGCTCGCAGAACAGCGCGAGGTCCGCCCACGCCTGATCGGAGACTTTCTTCGCGGCCGCCCTGCGCGGAATCCCGGCTCCCCGCTCCTCGGCCGCGCGGGCCCCGGAGAGCAGCTCCGCGCGCTCGAGAGTGAACCGCGCCTTCCTGCTCACCGCTGTCTCGTACGCCGTGCTGCCACTGCCGAAGCTCCAATAGTCGGTCCAGTCGCCGCTCAGCACCGGGAGGGAGGCGGGTGCAATCCTGCGGAGCCGCGCGAGCAGGTCCGCAGGAGTGACGTAGCGGATAGGGGGAGTGCCGACCGACTCATTCCATTGCCTGATGAGCCCCGCCACCCAGGGATTCGGCGGCGAATTGTCCCAAGCTTCAGGGGAGTTGGTGGTCGTCAGGTAGAGGAAGTCATGCGGGTATCCGCTTTGCTCGAGGCGCGCGCAGAAGCCTGACAGGCCTTCCCGCATTCGCTCTATGGAATTGTCCCAGGTCCTCAGGAGCTGATCGAACATCGTGTAGTGGCTGCCGTTCATGACCAGGAGCCTGCGCCCCGAGGGGGCTGTCCAGAGGAAGACCCCCGGTCGCGGTGAGACGAAATGTCCGTTGTCAATATTCACTGCCATGGTCAACAGCTCGATGCCCGCGTCCATCATCAGGTCCGCGAGCGGCCACGCGACGCCATTCACGTCATGCTGGTTGAGGGTGACAATGGGAATCCCGAACCTGCGTCGCAGCGCCCCGAGCGGGGCAAGCTGGCGGCTGAGAATCTCGGCGCTGCACAACGGCGACGTGTTGTACTGCATTGCCGAGATGCCAAGGCGCCCCTGGGAGAGAAAGGTCTGGAACCGGTGGAGGTCCTTCTCGTCCGCGGTCTCCATCCAGCGCAGGACAGGCGCGGTTACCTCGCAGGTCCATTTGGGCCGCGAGTGCGCGGGCCAGTCGGCAGTCTCCGACAGCATCTCGAGCGCCTGGTCGATGTATTCGCTGTGGAGCTCCCAGACGATGGGCGGGGAGTGCGTGTAGCCCACGTCCAGGTGGCTGTGATGCAGGACGAGGATCTCCCGGATCTCCGGCATGAGGAGTCGGCTACTCTCTCTCGTGCAGCAGCACCTTGAGCTGCTTGATCTCGCTCACGAGCCGGTCCCTGCCCATCTCCCTGAACCGGCGCGGCACCATCTCGCGGCTCGTGCACTCCAGCACCGCCACAAGGTTCTGCAGCTCGATCTCGTGCGGATACGCGGGCGGCATGAAGTCCTGAATCGTTTCCTCCAGGTCCCCCTTTGTCACGAAGACGTGGTTGTTCATCGCGGAGAGGAACTTGGCGCGAATGAGCACCGATTCGAGGTCAGCGCCCGAGAACTCGTATTTGTACCGACGGAAGAGGTCGGCCACGTTCGTCTTCTGCATGCGCAGGTTGAGCTTCTTGACCAGCGTGGCGAACAGGTCTTCTTTCTCCTCTATGTTTTCCGGGTAGAAAAGGGCGAGGTGCTCCTCCGCCCTCCCCTGCCGCTTGAGGTCGATCGGCAGAAGGTCCGGACGGCAGGTAATGAGAAACCAGATTATCTTTCCCCGGTACTCGGTGTTTCCCATGAAGGAGGCGATCTGGCCGAAGATCCTGTTGCTCGTTCCCGAATCCCCGTCCTGGTTCCTGTCTCCCAGGAAAGCGTCCGCTTCGTCGATCATCACCCCGACGGGCGCCATGGCCTTGAGGATGTTGAGGATCTTCTCCAGATTGCTCTCCGTGACGCCCTGCCACTTGGAGCGGAAATTGCGGAACTTCACGATCGGGATGCCGATATCCCCTGTAAAGGCGGTGACCATGAAGCTCTTGCCCGTGCCCACCGGACCGGGCAATGAGATACCCCATGGGCAGCACGTCGAACCGGCTCTCGCGGATGGCCTTTGCGGCGCTGCGAAACCTCTTTTTCACGAAATCGTGACCGGAGACGGCCGAAAGGTCGTGCTCGCTCTCGATGAACTCCAGGAGGCCGACCGCTTCCGCCTCGATAATCTGCTTCTTCTTCTCTTTCAGATAGCCGAGCCCGATCTCCCGGTCCTCCTGGAAGCTCTCCGCGGCGAGCTGGTTGAGGTTCACGAGGTTCAGGCCGCTCGTGATGCCGGCGAACTCGGGTATGGTGAGCGTTTCCTCCAGCAGGAGCTTGCCGTTCCTGTCCAGGAAATGCAGGAAGCTCTCCCGCACTTTCTCGTCCGGAATGGGGAGGTTCACCTTGATTGCGCTGGGTGAGCGCACGATGGTCGGGTTGAGGTCCGCCAGGTTCTCCGTAAGAAGGAGGATCGATACGTCGCCCTGCGTGAAGATCGGATCATTGGCCCAGCGATTGAGGGTGACCAGGCAGTAGCGGTCCTCGTCGGTATAGCGGGAGATATCCGTGTTGGGGACCACCGTTTCAGAGTAGTCGATGATGAGCACGATGCGCTTGTTGTGCGTGATATTGGCGTAGAAGTATTTCTCCAGATGGCTGAGCGCCTTCACCGGATTGCGTGAGAGCAGGTTTCCCGGCGTGGCGTGCGGCATGAGATGCTTCATCTTCTCCAGATAGTCTTTTTTCATTTCGGGCTTGCAGAAGCTCACCCCAGAGGAGCGGTCATAGAAAACGATGATGTCCCTGTTTCCGAAAAGCACCTCGGACACGTAGTCCTGTATCTTCACGAAATTGAACTCCCCCTCTTTCATCTTGTGAGGGAGAAAATCCCGTATGTTGCCGGAAAGCAGATAGAGATTCGCGGTCTTCGAGCAGTACTTGTAGGAAAGCTCCTGCGCCCAGGCAGGGAGCACCTTGATGAAGGGCAAATTCTTGACAATGAGCTGTTCAGCCATCGTTCCCCTCCCAAGGAATAGATAAGCTACCTATGAGTATAGGGGCAAAAACAGTACGCCGTCAACCTTCGGGAAAGTGAGATGGGAGGGTGAGACTGGCCGGCGCGGCGTGGAAGAGACAAAAAAAGCGCCTCCGCGGAGTATCGCGGAAGCGCTATGACTTCTAGCGGATACCCTGATCGATCAGGGGCTTGATTGTCCCGACGTTCTGCGGAGTCACGGTTCCGACGCCGGTGTCGATGTGCAGACCGGGGATCAGGTAGCGCTTGGTCATGACGATCTGCATGACCGGGAAGGTAGCCCTGAAGGTAGAGCACCTGGTCGAAGCTCGCGCTGATCCAGCCGCCCTGAATGGCGCTGACCGTGGCGGGTGAAAGGTCGATGCCGCCGCAGATGATGTCGCCGGGCTTCTTCCCCGCCGCCTGGAGGACCTTGGGAAGGACGGCGGTGATGCTGCCGTGCTGGGTGCCGATGGCCTTCAGATCGGGATGGGCCTGGAGGTACGCGGTGAGGATGGGGATGGCCAGCGAGGTGTCGCTGTCCACTGCGGCGGAGACATCCAGCTTGTCGACCTTGAGCCCCGCCTTGGCCAGCGCGTCATACACGCCCTGGCTGCTCCTGCTCCTGCCTTCCTGGTGCCAGATGTCATAGACAAGCGCCTTGTCGCCCGCCTTCAGGCCTGCCCTCACCATCGCCTGCCCCGTCAGGTAGCCGCCCTGATACAGGTCGGCGCCCGCATATCCAAAGCCCTTGGTCTGGTACTTGGCCTCGATGGTCGGGAGCGGGTTGTTGCCGCTGGTGACGATGATGCCCTGGGCCTCGGCCTGATCCACGAGCGCCGCGAAGGCGGGCTCTCCGGGATGTCCCATGATGGCGATGCCGTCAGGGTTGGCAGCCATGGCCTGCTTGAACTGGTCGATCATGGTCTGCTGATCCCACTTCGAATACTGCTCGATCAGCTTGACATTGTTCAGGGCTGCGGCCGCCCGCGCGCCGTTGGTCCGTGCCAGCGTAGCGCCGTCCCCCTGCGTGCCGCCGCACTGCATGTAAATGACGATCTGCTTGCCGGCGGCTTCCTTCTGCCCCCGGCCCATGCCTGAGTGGAGAAAAGGACGCCGAAAACGACGAGTGAAAGAACTACCCACTTCAACTTACGCACGGATACCTCCCTCTGTGAATGGAATAAGGCCTTACGCCTCGAAGACGCGCGGCCGCTCTGGTGAAGAACTGAAAACCAATTCCCCCTTTCATGACGGGATCGAGTGCCCGCGTGCCAACGGCACGCGATTTCGCTCATGCGTTATCATCGCGCTTGTTCTCTTTGCCCGGCGGCGCCGCTTCGGGCACGGCCCATTTGCGGGCGGTTCGGGACAGCATCGAGATGCCTTCTTCACCGATGACCACGTTGAGGATCACCGAGGCTGCCATGACGAGCCCCTCCACGAGCTGCACCCAGTAGCCGCCGATGCCCGTGGCAACGACGCCGGCTTCCAGGGAACCTATGATGTAGGAGCCGAAGAACGTGCCCACGAGCACGCCCGTGCCACCGGCAATGGAGGTACCGCCGATGAAAACCGCGGCCATCACGGGAAGAAGCATTCCCTGTCCCTGCGTGGGGAAGAAGACGTTGATTTCCATCGTAAGGAGAAGCCCGGCAAAAGCGGCAATCACGCCGTGCAGGGTGAAGAGCCGTATCCGGGTGGCCTCCACGTTGATACCCATCACGCGCGCAACCTCGGCATTGTCGCCGATGAACATGATCGCCTCGCCGAACTTGTGCCTGTTGAGAATGAACCAGAAAAAGACCGTGAGCCCCAGGGCCCAGAGCGCCTGGACGGGAAAGATCCCGAAGAGCCGGCCGACGAACACCGTATGGATCGTCGTGGAGATGATCTCCTGGATGTTGATCTGGAGCCCTCCCGCGATCAGGAGCGTGACTCCGTACCAGAAGAACTGAGCGGCCAGGGTGGCCATGATCGAGGGTACCCGCAGCCGCGCCACCAGGAGGCCGTTGACATAGCCCACCAGCGCGCCGGCCGCGATGGCAAGAATGAAGCCGATCAGGGGCGTCGTCGGAAAGGTCTTGAACCACCAGGTGAAGACGAACCCCGCCAGTGCCACCACGGCGGGAAAGCTCAGGTCGATCTCACCTGCGGTGATGATGAAGGTGAGCCCGAGGGCGAGAACCAGCATGGGGGGCACGGTCTGAAAGAATGACATGTAGATCCTGTAGCCGGTGAACACCGAGGGCGCGGTGAAAATGAATACCACGTACAGGACGGCGAGCACCATCCGCGATGGGCAGGCCCTCCAGCTTGCCGAGAAACGCGAAACGAGACGTTCCTCGATTCATGGCTTCACCTTGTCCTTCAAGCCGTGCGAGTACTCGAGGAGGAACTCGTCCAGTTCCTTCAGGGATATTTCCGCCTTCGCGATGCTTGCCACGATCTCCCCCCTGTCGATGACGATGAAACGGTCGGAGATCTCGTAGACGTCGGTGATGTTGTGCGAGATGTAGATGCTCGCCTTTCCCGCCTCCTTGATCTTGTGCACGAAGTTCAGCACCTTCCGCACTTCCTTCAGGGAAAGCGCGACCGTAGGCTCGTCGAGGATGATGAGATCTGCCTCGAAATGCATTGCCCTGCCTATGGCCACACCCTGGCGCTCTCCCCCGGAGAGCTTGTTCGCCTTCGAATCCACGCCGATCCCCTTGCCCCGAAAACCGATGGTGTTGACCATGATCTCGGTGGCGACCTGCTTTTCCTCTTTGACCTTCAGGAATCCGAACGGGTAGGTGATCTCCCGGCCGATGAAGAAGTTCCTCCACATGGCCTGCTTTTCCCCGAGAGACTTGTCCTGGTAGACGGTCTCGATTCCCAGCGCGTGCGCCTTCTTCACGGTATAGGAGCGCGTGTCGACCTTCTGATCCGCGATGTAAAGATCCCCGCTGGTGGGCGGGAAGACCCCGGTGAGAATCTTGACCAGCGTGGACTTTGCCGGCGCCGTTGTCGCCGATGAGCCCGACGATTTCATTGTGACCGACCTCGAAATTGATGTTCTTTCAGCGCGCACACCGATCCGAAGTACTTCTCGATGTTGACCATGCGCAGCGCGGTGCGCTGCTGGGGAGGTTCAGCCACGAATCGATCTCCTTTCATGCGGTCCCGCCTGATGAGCACAGTGGCGACCCGTGACAAGAAAAAGGTACAGCCTATGCCTATCGACTGGGCGCATGATAACATGCGAGCATTGACTTTGCAACATTTTTTTCAAGAACTCTTGGGCCGCAGCATGTATCATATCAGATATTCTGGCCTGATTTGACAATCCGAGCAGCAATGGGGAAAGAAAAGCAAATCCGGAGGGAATTATAAGCTTTGACTTTCTGCCAGGGATAAGGTACAACTTGTATCATCAGGAAACTGAAGGATGAAGAAGCATCAGGTCATAGAAACCTGGATCAGGAACAGGATCGACGAGGGAGTCCTTGTTCCCGGAGAGAAGCTTCCGTCAGAGAGCCAGCTCTGCGCCCAGTTCGGGGTCTCCCGAAACGCTGTGCGGCAGGCAATTCGCAATCTCATCCACGAGGGGCTCGTTGAAAGCACCAAGGGCGTCGGCACATTCTGCCGCACCCGGCGTCCCGCGTCGCCGCTGTCTGCGAATATCGGGCTGGTCGAGTTTTTCATAAGCTCCTACATCTACCCGGAGATCATTCGCGGCTGCTACAACACGCTTTCGCGCAAGGGGTTCGCCCTTCTGCTCAATCAGTCCGAGTACAACCTCGAGCAGGAACGGGCAATCCTCCAGGATCTGCGGAAAAAAAAGGTCGGGGGAATCATCATCGCTCCCATCTATGGCGCGGGGGACCGCTCCAATGCTCTCCTGCTGGAGGAGATCCAGAACGAGGGCACCGCGGTGGTCCTCTGCGATGATTATTTCCCCGGCAGGAATTTCAGCAGCGTCACTCTCGACTATTGCACGTGCGGGGAGGAAGCCGCGGCCCACTTGTGGAAAAAGGGGCATCGGAAGATCGGCATCTTCTACCAGAAGGATTTCCTGGTCAAGGCGAACAGGATGAAAGGCGTGCTGGATTTTCTCGGGAGGCAGGAGGCTCCGGTACGGGCCGCCTGGATCGTGGGGTTCAACGGGCAGGGCCCGACGAGCCAGGCTTCTGCCGCGGCGGAGCGGTTCCTGAAGGGAGCAAAGGAGCTTCCCAGCGCGTTCGTCTGCGGCAATGACGAGGACGCCCTGCATCTCATCGAGGTTGCCGAAAGGCAGGGCATCCGGGTGCCGGGAGATCTCTCAGTCGTGGGATTCGATAATTCGGACATTGCGCAGCTGGAGAAGATCTCCCTGACCTCGGTCGATCACCCCAGCTTCGAGATCGGTGAGAAGGCGGCGAACATCCTCCTCGACAAGATATTCCACCCGGAGATCCGGTTCGTCACGCACACCATCATCACCCCGCACCTGGTGGAACGCAGCTCCGTGCGCAACCTTGTGCCCGCGGCCCCCATTCCACCGAGCACCCTCCTGCAGCGCTAACAAGCGCCACGCGTAGCGTGGCAGCCACGCGCGCCTTTTGCAGCGCCAGTCGTGCCATTCACCGATTAAGACACCGGGCGAAGCGCAGTGATTCATACGAGCTTTCTTTCCCGCGCTTCCTCCATGATCATGCGGTTCCACCTGTTGCGCCAGAGGAAGGAGCTCCTTTCCGCGGGAGCGTCGATCCTGCTCGCGCGTTCCTGCAGGCTCTTCAGGGATTTGCTCAGCACCGTCATCTTGTCGTCCACCTCCTCGGAGCCTGCTTCGGGCAGGACCCGGGAGTACAGATAGTTGAACCAGTAGACCGCCGGGTCCACCTCGAGAGACTTCTCTCCCCGGGTGAGCTGGTGCAGCTCGCCGATGCCTTCCTGCCGGAACCCCCGCATGCCCAGAAGATAGGCGCGCAGCCCGGACAGGATGCGGCGCAGGAACGCGTCTCCCCGGCTGAGCCGGAAGCACCTGCCCTCGACCGCGGTGAACCCGTCCCGCCAAGGCACGCCTTCCGGTGAGGGATAGCGAACAGACCAGGGAAGCGCGAGTCCCCTTTCGACGTAGAGAGACGCGTTCTCCAGGCTTTCTGAAAAAAGGGCGCTTTCCGCCAGGAAGAGGAGCACCTCCCTTGTCTGGGAGAGGCTCTCCAGGAGCCGGGTTCCCGAGCGCAGGTCTCCGCTGTGAACGAGTGCCCTGCCCAGCCACGCGCGCAGGACGGGTACGGCGGTTTCCGCCGTATAGAGCGTAGCGAGGCACAGGCAGGTCTGCAGACACAGGGAGCAGGAGTCATAGGATCCCACCTGGAACTCGGTCCTGGCCTTGAGGAAGAGCAGAAACAGCTCCAGCTCCCGCCGATACGTCTCGCGCGCCATTTGCAGGCCCTGGTCGATCGCGGCAAGGCACTGCGTGTAGCGGCCGTCTACAAACAGGCAGTCCGCAAGGTAGACGGCCGTCCACAGGGCGCCTGGGGCGTCTCCGGCCTCGTGGCAGAGTCTTTGGGAGAGCCCCAGGTACTCCACGGCCTCTCCCAGCCGTCCCTCGGCCAGCATGGCGGCGCCCAGCCAGAGGTAGCAGGCGCGCTCGCCTCTCTCCGCCGTCGGAGTCTCCGGGCTCGCCTCCCGGGTCTCCTGGTAGAGAAGCATCCCGCGCTTCAGCTCATCCAGGGCAGCCACGGCATTGCCCGGTGAAAAGAAAGAACTTGGCCCGTTCGATGGAGACTTCCCCGGCGAGCGTGCCCAGGGCACCCCCCGCCATGCCCTTCTGCGCCTCGGCCTGCGCCCCGTCCGCGGCGTCCTGTTCCTCCTCCATCAGTGCGGCGCGAAGCCGGCCGATTGCGGTCACGGCCGCGAGCCGCCGGGCCTGTTCGGGCGCCGGGGCGACCGCGAAATCCAGCGAGCGCGGCTCGCAGAAGGTCCGGGCGCCTGCCGCATCGTTCTCATCCAGCTTGCGCCGGATTATCTCCGGCAGGACGCCGAGGGCCAGGTCCGTCTTTCCGCTTCGCGCCAGGAAGGTGAAAAGGAGCACAGGGTGCCGATACTTCCCGGTCGTCCAGAGGGAGATCAGGTGCGCAATGAAGCGCTCCCGCAGACCAGCGCCCTCTGCGCCGAGAAGCTCCTCCAGCTTCCGCCGAATGGCGGGGAAACGCGGAATGAGCGAGGTTTCCTCCGCGAGCAGCCCCGAAAGCTGAAGACTGGAGAGGGACCTCTCTGCGGCGGCGAGCTCGAATCCCGCCCCTGCCAGGAAAGAGAGGAACCCCTGCCGGTCCAGCAGGCCGCCGGCGAGGTACAGCGCGTACAGGAGCTGGAAGGTGTCATCATGCTGGGTGCGTATGAGGTACCAGGAAACGGAGAGCGGGTTGGCAGGCAGCGGGGCCTCCTCGTCCGCCGCCTGAATCCACTCGTTGCGGCCGCCATCCGCGCGGATCCGTCCCGTCTTCCAGAGATACTGAAGGTAGGAAACCACCGTGACGTACAGACCGCCGGAACGGCTTCGCACGCGGCGTGCCACAGACTCCGGGATTTCCAGGCCGGGGAACAGATGCCGCGCCAGGGAGCGGATGTCGCGCTTGCCGAGCGGATGAACGTAGAGGGGGCGCAGATCGAACGCGGCCAGCTCCTCCGGTGGATTTTTCTCCACGCTGGAGAGCAGGGGGAGGAAGCCGGGCCTGAGGAGAAGATCGTCGAACAGGCGCGCCAGGACCGCGCGCGCCGCGGGATGATACGATTCGACCCCGTCGCACACGAGGACCGCGGGCAGGAACTTCTCTTCCGCCATCCGCGTCCATGCAAGGAGGTAGAGGCGGAAGCCGAGGCTGAAATCTTCCAGGATATGATCGGGAAGCAGCCTCGACTCTCCCGCGCGTTCCGGTCCCTCGATGGCCTGCAGCCAGACGAGCAGGCGGCCGACCTCGTCCCAGACCGCGCGTTCGGGCCCGTGAAGGAAACGGGGAACCTCGGCGAGCGTGGCGGGCAGCAGGGCGCCGAGAAACGGGTGCAGCGGCGAGCGCCTCTTGAAGAGAGTGCGCATGCGCAGGATGGGAGGCTCGCGGCTGCCGCGAAGGAGTCGCGAGGCGAGCTCGGCAAGCAGGGCGGTCTTCCCCACGCCGGGGGGCCCGTGCGCCAGGAGGATTTCCCGGGACTCACCCGTGTTGAGCCGGGGCGAGATGATGTCCAGCGCCCGGCCGACCAGGGCCTCCCGGATCCACGGCCGCGGCGAATGGACGGTCCGGGCAGGCGCCTCCCGAGGCCTCACCTGGCCGGTGGCGCGGTAAAGGGACCCGGCCTTCACCGTCGAAAGGGCATCTGCAAAAAGGAGCACACACTCGGGAGCCAGCCATACCTGCTCGTCGGCATCCGCCTCCTCCAGGAGCTCCCTGATCCGGGAAGAAAGCTCGTGCCCTCCCAGGGGGGGAAAGGAAGCCAGAAGGATTGCGAAGCCGAACAACTCCTCGCGCCGCGAGGAAAGGAACTCCTTTACCCTCCACGCGGCGGAGGAGGCGGCCGTGATGTCGAGATCCGGCTCTTCACCGAGCTCCGCCATCCAGGCCTTCTGGCCGGCTTCGGCGAACGGGGCGGCGCGCGGCCCGAGCATGGCCGCGAGCCCTTCCTCCACCACCGGGAGGCTGCCCGCGCGCAACCGCACGAGTTGCCGATAATTGCGCAACTCTGCGATAATGTATACCATATGGGCATTATTCATGAATGAGCGCACGGTGTGAAGGGGAATAGATGGAGTCCGGTGAGTCTCTCGAGTTGAACGGAAAGCAGAGCAGGACCGTCCGGCTGAAAGTGAGCCCGAAAGCCGATTTTCGGGACGTGCTGCGCACCCTCGGAGAAATCAGCATACCGACCACACGAGTGAGCGACGAGAATATCCGGTTCGCCATCCTCGAGCTTCTCAATAATTCGATCCGCGCCCACCGGGAAAAGGGCGAGGCACGCGACATCTGCCTCGACCTGACCGTCTCCGGCGGGAGGCTCGTGATCGCCATTCGTGACTTCGGCGGCGGTTTCGATCCCGAGAAGCTTCCGTACAACTTGCATGCGGATGCGGCCACCCTCGACCTGCGCTCCCGCGCGTTCGAAGAGTACCAGAAGGCCAACGGCTACAAACGATTCGGGATGGGGATCTACGTGGCAAAGAAAACCTTCGAGGACTTCCGACTGGTTTTTCTGGACGGGATGGACAGGCCTGCCGCCTGGATGCCCGGCAGGGTCATCGGGACCCTCATCACCCTGTCAGTGAGAATGGATGCGGGCCAGCCCGCAGAGTTAGGAGCCGCCAGTGGGCGCTGAACAGAGACAGCAGCCGAGGGTTTCCGGCTACGCCAAGGCGCTTCTCGTCGGGCCGAACACCCCCGGCTACATCAGGGACTTGAGCCGCACGGGCTGCCAGGTGGCGTTCGTGCAGGCCGTCGACGCGGCTGCCGGAGATCTCATCAAGGTACGCGTGATCGACGAGCACGACCCCGCCGTCCCTGAGTTCCAGATCAGCATTCGCGTGCGCAGAATCAAGCCGGACGCGCTCTGGTGCGTGCTGGGCGGGGAGATAGAATCCGTCAGCGGCAACGAGGACCAGCGCGTCTTCGAAAAGCTCGTGGATTACTACGCGGGGGCAGGAGCCTAGGCAGGGATGCCTACCGCGCCGAACGGGTGCGGCCTGCGGCCTACCAGTGATCCTTTCCCGATATCTGCTTGAGGGGCTTGCGCGGAGTGGGGTCCGGCACCGAGTCAGGGTGCCCCGCCAGGATGACCAGAACCACGCGCATGGAGAAGGGGATCGAGAGAAGGTCGCACACCTCCTGCTCATCGAAGGTGGTGATGCAGCAGGTCCCGAGCCCTTCGTGAACGGCCTGCAGGACCATGTGCGAGGCCGCGAACGCGAGATCGATCGGGTAGGAAAGCTGGCCGTTGGGCATGTGGTAGTCGATATTCGTGGTGCACACGGCGATGATCAGGGGCGCCTGGCCCACATAGTCCTGGCCAAAGGCGGCCTCCATCATTTTCTGCCGCGTCTCCTTCTTCTGGATGGCGACGAACCGCCACTCCTGCCTGTTTTTCGCGGAAGGGGCGAGACGGCCTGCCTCGAGAATGCGCTCCACCTGCTCTTTTTCCACGGGCTGGGACGTAAAGGATCTTATGCTTCTCCGCTGGAGGATTTCAGGCAGGATTTCCATGTGTTCTGCAAAATCGTAGTGAAATTCAATCCGATTTGCAAGGTCGCCTGTGTCCGTCCCTGGACTCGGCGTCCCTCGACATCCTGTCTACGGGTCGGCGATTCTCAGGCTCGATTGACGCCCGCACACCCTTCTCCTATGCTGGAATATGCATGAAGCGATTCCTCGGTCTGGCGGCTCTGTTATGCATGATGCAGGGAGCGCTCGTTGCAGGGGCGGACCCCGCGGCCCCCTCCGCCCGACTCCCGGAAGAGGTTCTGGCTGTCTCCCGTTTCTTTCCCCGGCCGGAAGGCTCGCGGATGGAGAAAGACCTGGTCACCTGGATCGAAACGCGTCTCTCGTCCCTCGGGGTCGCTTTCATCCCGTTCGATTTCGGCCGATCGGATTTCCAGCACTCCTTCTCCTCCTGCATCAGGGTGGATATTCCCGGCGCAGTCCGTGATACGCTCATACTCGCCGTGCCGCTCAACAGCCCGCCGGATGCGGAGAGAGGAAGAGACGGGTCCATCAACGTGGCCCTCGCCCTCGACCTCATTGCCCAGGTGAAAAACAGGCAGCCACCCGTCAGCCTCACGGTTCTTTTCCTCGGTGCCGAGTACGGAGACACGAGCGCGTATCCGATGGGCAGCACCCTCTTCCTCCGTGATTTCCAGCCGGATTATCGGGCCGCCGTCCTTTACCTGAATTTTCGCGCCGTGCCGTCACGGGTGCTCGTGCGCGGCGGGGGCAGGGGAATCGTCTCTCCCTATTGGCTGATGAACAGGTGTGTGGACGCCCTGCGGGGAGCACGGATCCCCTTCCGCCTTCCGGGGGAAGAAATACAGATATTCCGCATGGGCACGACAGGCGAGCATACCGCCATCGAGCCCTATCTCAAGGCCGGCTACCCGTCCGTCGGGCTGGAAGGAGAGAACGGCGAGATCGCGTCGCTGAACGAATCCGAATGGCTTCTCTCCTTTTCATCATTCCTGCGGGGCATCATAGCAGCAAACTCCACCGGTATTCCCGAGGAGTGGGACCGGCACTACCTGCTCCTGCAGGCGGGCGGGATCTCCCTCATCATCGGTGAGAAACTGAATCTCTCGATCCTCCTGGGAACGCTGGCTGCCACCCTCCTCTTTTCCCTCGCGTTTCGCAGGGGCCTCAAGAAGTACCAGCGCACCCTGGCAAGGAATATCCCCTCGATCATCCCCCTGGCAGGCCTGGCGTTCCTGTTCCTGGTGGCGGGCACATACGCCCTCAAGGGGATCCTTTCCGTGCGCGGCTTTTCCATCCTCTGGACGTATGTGCCGCTGGAGTTCCTTGCTCTCAAGGTCTGCATCGCCCTTTTCCTGTACGCGGCGCTGTACAATGTCATGCGCAGGCTGCCGTTCCCGCGCAACGGCAGCTTCTACTCCGCGGCGGCCGTCTTCTTCCTGCTCATCGACATCGGGGTGGTCGCGGTCTTCAATATCTCGTTCACCTACTATTTCCTCTGGGCGTTCATATTCGTGTTCCTCTCCACGCTCGTCCGCAATCGATACATGAAAGCTCTGTTTTTTTTACCCGCTCCGGTCTGGGCTCTTCGCGGGCTGATAACCGTTTTCCAGGC
Organism: uncultured Spirochaetota bacterium; assembly: GCA_963734545.1. Lineage (GTDB taxonomy): Bacteria > Spirochaetota > Spirochaetia > SZUA-6 > Fen-1364 > Fen-1364. The sequence goes on from CAVTHO010000009.1 coordinate 221,478, forward strand.
GCCGGCGCTCCCCTTCTGCCACTTTCTCCTTCTCTCCCCTCTCTGGGGAAACCTCCTGGCCGCGGCCGTGAGCCTGCCGATCATCCTGATGGTGCTGCGGTTGGGCCTGCTTTTTCCCGGGCAAGGGGATCATGCGCCGCAGGGTGCGGGAGTTGGGATTGGCCGGCATCCTGCTTGTCACCGGCAGCGCGCTGGCCGTTCATCTTGCCACCTTCTCTCCCTTTTCCGACTCCCGGCCGCAGCCGCTTGTCGCCACGCAGACCATCCGGGTGGCCGCCACGGGAGAAACAGAATCCACCTCGCTGGACATAACGAGCCCGGCGCCGCTGGGGTCGCTTTCCATCTCGGACTCGAGAGGGGCGCGTGCCGTCTATCCAGCCGGTACCGCGGTCCGCTACTCGCTCCCGCTGGTCGCCTCGCCGCTCCAGATCGCGCAGGACTCGAGCGAGTTCCTTCAGCAACGCAACATCCTGCTTCGCGTCCAGATGCCGTCCAGCCCCCGGCAGCGTCGTCGTGACGCTCACCTCGGAGGATGATTTCATCCTTTTCGACAGCTCGTACCCTCCCGTCCGGGAGAGCCCGCGCCAATACCGGCTGCTCATCGGCGCTTTCCCGCCGAATCCCCTGCCGCTGCAGCTCACTCTTCCTTCGGGCGGGGCATTCACGCTCACCCTGACCGCGGAGTTCGACGCGCCCCTGATCGGGGCGGCGGTCGGTGCGGGTCCCGAGATGCGGGTGAGCACGCGCGTGCGGGTAGTGCGAAGCCTGGGGGTGAAGACATGAGCGGCGATCCGCCCCGCCCCGTCGTCTTCCACGTGGACCTGGATGCGTTCTACGCCTCCGTGGAGCAGAGGGACAACCCCTCCCTGGCCGGGCAAGCCCGTCATCGTCGGCGCCGCCCCCGGACACCGCGGCGTGGTCTCCGCCTGTTCCTACGAGGCGCGTCGCTTCGGAATCCATTCTGCCATGCCTATCTCGCAGGCGTACCGGCGCTGTCCTCAGGGAGTCTACCTGCCGGTGCGCATGGAGCGCTACCTCGAGGTTTCCCGCGACGTCATGGCCATACTCGCCGGATACACGCCCCACATGCAGCAGATCTCGGTGGACGAGGCATTCCTCGACCTCACGGGCACCGAGCGGCTGTTCGGGCCCCCGAGGGAGACGGCCGCGCGGCTGAAGGCCGAGGTGCGTGAAAAGACGGGTCTCGCCATTTCCGTGGGCATCGGGCCGAACAAATACCTGGCAAAGCTCGCCACGAACGCGGGCAAACCGGACGGCCTGGTGGAAGTCAGCGCGGAGAATGCCGAAGCGTTCCTGGACAGTGTGCCGCTGAAGGACCTGTGGGGAATCGGAGAGAAGACGCTGCAACGCCTCACCGAGCTGAACATCACCGCCGTCCGTCAGCTCCGCGGACTACCGGAGCCCGAGCTCGCCCGGCTGCTGGGAGCGGGAGCCGCCGGCTTTCTCTCCACGGTCTCCCGCGGCGCGGACCCGGGCATCTTCTCCGAGGAGCCGCGCAGCAGGTCGCTGTCCAGCGAGACCACGTTCGAGAGGGACAGGAAGGACAGGGCGGGAATCGAGCGGATACTGCTCGAGCTGTGTCACCAGGTCATGTTCCGCATGATCGAAGAATCCTGGAAATCGAAAACCCCCAACCTGAAGCTCAGGTTCCACGACTTCACCACGGTGAGCGCGCAGAAGACGTTGAAGCACTGGGTGTCTTCCGCGGAAGAGCTCTACGCGGTGGCGCTGGAGCTCCTCGCATCGCGCTGGAGCGGTGGTACCCCCATACGGCTGATAGGGATCGGGTTTTCAAATCTCTCCCCCGTGGAGGCGCAGGAGCAGCTCGAGCTTTTCACGGATGAGTTCTCCAGACAGAAAAAGGTGGAAGAAGCCGTCTTTCGCCTCCGCCGCAAGCTGGGCGACGTGCCGCTCACCAAGGCGAGCCTGATGAAAGGCGAGCTGCGAAAGAAGCCCCCTACCACCCCTTGAGAAGCTCTCTGGCCTTCTGCAAGTCCTTTGCCTGGGCCACGGTGAGACTTTCCAGACTGCCCAGCTCGCTCACGGTGAACCGCGCGAGTGCCCTTGCTTCCTCCCGGTCGGACACATCCGGCACGGCCGCCCCTGCCTCATAGAGGGATCCCTTCTCCAGCGGCGTGACAGCCGTGTCGAGCTTTGCCGCCCTGGCTTTCAGTTCGCTTGCCCGCCGGCTCCCGGACCAGTCCCTCTTGTAGAGGGACTTTGCAAGCTCGTTGTAGAAGTCGTAGACCAGTTCCTTCTCGGTGCCTGCCTGAACCTGTGCCTGGCGGAGATCAACGGCCTTTCGTCCAAGGGAGACCGCGGCTTCGATGCTGCCGAAGGACAACGGCCAGCCCGGCAGCTCGCGATAGAGCTGGCCCAGGACAAAGTAAGCGTCGCTGCGCTCGGGATTGATGGAGAGCTCCTTTACCAGGAGGTCCTTCATCGGACCCGCCTTGGAAAGTGAGTCGAAGATTCCCCTCACCTGGCCCCAGCGTCCGATGTTGGCAGATTTCCAGAAGTATCCCTGGTCGTTCTGCGGATCAGCGGCGATGGCCTTGTCCGCGTAGCTCTCACCCTCTACAAACAGGGCAAGGATGTCCGCCTGCGGCTTCTTGTCTTTTTCAGCGATATCGCCGAGCTCGAGCGTCTCACGCGCCGCCCTCCAGTACAGCTCGGCAAGCTCTTTCCCTCCCTGCGCATCGGGAACCGAGTCGCGGAGGAGCCTCTGCGCCTCGCCGTACATCCCCTTGTCATGCAGCGCATCCGCCCGCGCGGCGGCCGGGGAGTCCTCCGCGTGCACGAAGCCCAGGGGCAGGGACAGGAGCAGCAGGGTCAGAAAGCGTCGCATCCGGGACTCTCCTTCCAGGTCTGCGCCGTCTCGGCGCACTGGGTTTGGCGCCGCTCTCGGCGCACTGGGTTTGGCGCCGTACTCGGCGCCCTGGGTTTAGCGCCGTACTCGGCGCAATTCTTCCTACGGGTTCTTGAGCATCCTGACCTTCATGTCCATTGACAGCTCGAAGGAGTAGCTCGTCCCCGGCTGCATATCGATGTCGCCCACCTGAATGGAGAAAGCTCCTGAGGCAACCCGGATCCTGTGTCTGCCCGGCGGGACCTCGAATCCTTCCATCTCGTTCCTCGAATTGACCTGCTGGTCATCCACGAAAATCCTGATCCGGCTTCGATCGCCCGGTCCCTGATCAGGATTCAGATACGCGGGCGGGATGATGACGCTGAAGGTCGGAGGAGAAAGCTGCCGTTGGAGCTGGACGTTCATGGACATCGGCTTGTTGAGACTGATGTTGGCGACGAAGTCGGCGTACCCCGGCGCGGAAACGCGCAGCATGTAGGGACCCGGCGGCAGGTACTCGGTGTAGGGAGTTCCCCCCTTGGGCATATTGTTCAGCATCACCGAGGCGTTCGGCACATTCGCGATCACCGTCAGCGGGAAACCGGCCATCCGCCTCAATTGAACATCCAGCGTCACGGGCCCGGCGACATTCACCGTGGAGGAGTAGGGCCGGAAGCCTGCGGCAGACACCTGGATCATGTGAGGGCCGGGCGCCACGTTCGGTACCATCCCCGTGATGTCCGCGCCGTCGAGAAGAACGGTGGCATTCGGCACGTTGACCCGGACCATGAGGGCGAACCCCTGGGGCTCCAATTGCACGTTGAAAGTCTGGTGGCCTGTCACGACGACCGGGCCGATGAAATCGAAGTAGCCGTCGGCGTGCACCTTCACGTTATGGGGGCCTCCCGTGACTTTCGTGGTATTTCCGACTACCGGCATGTTGTCGACCCAGATCGAAGCGTTGGGCGCATTCACCGCGATGGTGAGGTTCCAGATCTTTTTCGCCGTGAATCCCTGGCCGAAGACGGATGCGGCTACCACGACCAGGGCGATCGTCAACGTGAATATTCTCGCGGTTCTTCTCATTCGCTTCCTCCTTGCGGACGCCGGAAAGTATACCCTTTCCGTGCTGATTATCAACGCCGAAACGCCTTCGCAGGGAGCGCGACCCTTGACAATGGCCGGAAAAATGGGCTTTCTGTACACGAAAATCGTTCACCGCCGGTCACGGTATCCCGTGACATTTGAAAGGAATCCCGCGTAATGCGATATTTGCGTCCGCTCGTTTTCTTCGTCACGCTCCTCTGCATCGCCTCGTGCGCGAAGCCTCCGCAGGCGGAAATCGACGCCGCGAAGGCAGCACTGGATGCCGCCGCGAAGAATGCGGATGTCGTGACGTACGCGCCGGATTCGCTGCGTGTCGCGCAGGATAAGATGGCGGCGCTGGACGCAGAGCTCTCTGCACAGGCAAAACGGACCGTGCTCTCCCGCAATTACGATCTCGCCAAGTCGCTCGCCCTGGAAGCAGCGGATGACGCACGCAAAGCGGCGGCGGACGCCGTCGCGACCAAGGAGCAGGTGGCCCGGGATGCGTCCTCCCTCGTTGAGGAGGTCACAACAGCCATTCCCCTGTTCGAGTCAAAGGTATGGGCAGCCAGGCGCGTGCCCAGGATCAAGATGGATTTCATCGCCCCGCTGGCCCTCCTTCCCGCGCAGGCGCGGGCCACCCTGGCGGACGCGCAGAAGGACATCAGCGGCGGGGCATTCGCCACGGCCAAGGCAAAGCTCATGGCCGTGAAAGATCAACTGTCCTCCTCGGAAGAAACGATCACCGAACAGACACGAATCGCCAAGAGCCGCTAGTGCGCCGCGGTACGCCGCGGATTCATTGCGCCGCGGTACGCCGCGGATTCATTGCGCCGCGGGACCAGCGGCGCGGAACCCAGCAAGAAAGCGCCGCATGCGTATGAGTCTCTCCGCGTAGAATGACCGCCAGACCGCAGGGAGCGCCACTGCGCCCTTCGCAAGGTCTTCCAGCCGGGCCACGACCATCTCCCCTCTCTCGTTCCTGTAGTTCGCGATGGGGACAGCCTCGACGCCGCTCACCGCGCAGCCCCCCGCACACCGCACCTGCACCGAGAGCATGTAGGCTTCTCCGGTCGCCGCCAGCTCATCCGCGGGCGCTTTCGGGTCGAGCCGCCAGGTCATGCCGGAGATGAAGTTTCCCATCGAATACATGATGAGCCTGTCGGCCCCGCGCGCGCGGACGATCTCGTATCCCTGGACCACGTGAGGATGATGGCTGAACACGATGCACGCGCCGGCTTCCACCAGCTTGTGGAAGAAGCGCTTTTTCAGTGCCGAGGGTCGCGGGGAATACTCACGGTCGCCATGGTAGGAAACTATGAGAAGGTCGAACTGCCGGCTGATCCGGCTCACGAAGCCGAGGAACTCCTGCGCCGCGGTCTCGTTGGCGTAGTCGACCACCTGCACATACCTGCCCTGGTCACGCTCGTTCAGAAACTGGGTGGCCGCGAGGAACCCGACCCTCAATCCCCGCACGGTGAGGGCGTCCGGATAGAACGAGCCGTGCGGATTGCCCCGGATTCCGGAGAAGGCCATTGGCCGTCCCACGGACGCGCGCAGGGCGTGGAGGGAGCGCAGTGTCTGGAAGATGCCCTCCGGTCCGCCGTCGAACGCGTGGTTGTTGGCATCGGACAGGACGTCGATGCCCGCGTCCGCCGCTGCGCGCAGGTACGACGAGTTCCCATTGAAATAGGGATACCCGGATTCCGGACGGGTGGGGTCCACCGGCAGCTCGAGGTTGGCCACGGTGAGATCGTCGCCGAGAAACGTCTGCTCCACGCCCCTGTAGATGTCGTGGTAATCCCTCATGCGGAAGTTCACGTCGTGCGCCATGATATCGCCGATGAAGGTGAGACGCAGGGTGCGCGGTGCCTGCGCGGCAGATGACGGCGGGAAAGCGAGGAGCAGGGCGAATAGAATGAGCGGCGCGCGCATCGTGCTCGTCCGCTCTTGAGTATCGCGGCAGGGCCGGCCCGGCGTCAACTCATTGAGGTCGATTTCCCCCGTCAGGGGGGCGCAGGCTGATCCAGGCCGTCTACAGCTGACGGAGGCCCAGGTAGACGAGAGCGGCGAATCCCGCCCCTGCCGCGATGCCGACAACTATCTCCGGCAGCGAGTGGCCCAACCGGGTGTTGATCTCACCCGCGTCCAGTCCCGGATGCTGCTCGACCAGCTTCGTAAGCACGCGCGCCTGGTGCGCGACCGCCCCGCGCAGCCGCCAGGAATCATAGATGATGATAATGGAGAAGACGGCTGCCACCGCGAACACTTCCGACTGGAAGCCGCTCCACAGCCCGACGGACACCGAGAGCGCCGTGACGAATGCCGAGTGCGCGCTGGGCATGCCCCCTGCCGAGAAGAAATAGGAAAGGGCGACGCGCTTCTCTGCAATCGAATAGAACACGACCTTGAAGAGCTGGCAGGCAACCTGCACGGCGAGGGCGCTCAGCAGGCTGACGCTGAGAGGAAGCATGGGCACCATGCGGCAAGTGTACGCCAAAAGCAGCCGCCTTGACAAACTCGTTGAAGCGCATCACTTTTCATTGTCATGAGCCAGGCTGCACGCGGCACGCCCGCGGATTCATGGAGTGCCATCGTGGAACGGATTCTCGATTCCTACCGCGAGCTGGGGGGCATCAATCACCTCGAAGGACCGAACCTGCCCTCCCGGCAGAGCGTCGAGCGGATCGTGGAAGTGCTCGGATCCCTGGTTTTCCCCGGGTTCCGCGCGGAGGAGAATCTCGACCTGGCCGGGCTGCGCTACGCCATCGGGGAGAAGGTGGTCACCGTCTCCCGCGCGCTCACGATCGAGGTGGAGAAAAGCCTTCGGTACACGTGCAGGATCATGAACGATTGCGAGCGCCACCAGGACTGCAGCGGAGAGGCGGAAGAGATCGTGCGGGACCTGCTGGAAGGCATCCCCGAAATCCGCCGCCGGTTGAACCGGGACGTGCAGGCGGCCGACCGCGGTGACCCCGCGGCGCGCTCACAGGAGGAGGTCATCCTCTCCTACCCCGGCGTGGAGGCCATTCTCGTGCATCGTATTGCCCACGAGCTCCATGAGAAGGGTGTGGGCATGATCCCGCGGATGATGAGCGAATACATCCACGGCAAGACGGGCATCGACATCCATCCCGGGGCCCGCATCGGTGATTCGTTCTTCATCGACCACGGCACGGGGGTCGTCATCGGGGAGACCACGGTGATCGGCGACAATGTCAAGCTCTACCAGGGCGTCACCCTGGGAGCGTTGAGCGTGCAGAAGGAGCTCGCCAATCGAAAAAGGCATCCGACGATAGAGGACGAGGTCACGATCTACGCGGGGGCGACGATTCTCGGCGGGGACACGGTGATCGGCAAGGGCTCGATCATCGGCGGCAACGTGTGGCTCACCGCGAGCGTTCCCCCCAACAGCAGGATCTATCACACTCCCAGCCAGATCCGGCACGCCCGCGCGGATGACCCGGACGCGTGGGACGGAGGCTTGTGAGCTCCCCGGCCGACCACAATCACGACGCTCCCGCCTCGGAACGCCATATGCGCATCGGCATCTGCTGCTATCCCACCGCGGGCGGCAGCGGCGTCGTGGCCACCGAGCTGGGCAAACACCTGGCCGAGCGCGGGCATTCCGTGGCGTTCATCAGCTACGCCAATCCTCTGCGCCTGGGCGAGCTGCCCCCGCGCGTGTGCTACCACGAGGTGGACCAGGAAGACCACGCGCTCCTGAAGCAGTTCCCGCACAGCCTGCAGCTCACCGCGAAGATGGTCGAAGTGGCGCGCACGCACAAGCTGCAGATCATGCACGTGCACTATGCCATCCCGTTTGCTGCCGCGGCCATCATGGCCCGGCAGATCGCACCCGAGCTGAGCCTGAAGGTAGTCACCACGCTCCACGGAACGGACATCACCCTGGTGGGCTCCAGCCCCTCATTCAAGCCGGTCACCACGTGGTCCATCGAACAGTCGGACGCGGTCACTGCAGTCTCGCGCTACCTTCGGGACGAGACTTACCGCCAGCTCCCCATGCACAAGGAGGTCGAGGTCGTCCACAACTTCATCGATCCGGACCGGCATGACGTGCGGGAGCCGCGGTGCATTCCCGAAAAGAAATCCGCGCGGCAGGTCACCCTCATGCATATCTCCAATTTCCGGCCCTTGAAGCGGGTGGGAGACGTCGTGCGCATATTTGCCAAGGTGAAGGCAGAAATGGACGCCCGGCTGGTACTGGTAGGGGACGGCCCGGAATACGCAAGGACCCGCGAGCTCGTGGAGAGCATGGGCCTGGCAGACGCGGTGCGCTACGTGGGCGTGGTGGACGATGTGGTGCCGATCCTGAAGGCCGCGGACGTTCTTCTGCTCCCCAGTGAGACGGAAAGCTTCGGTCTCGTGGCCCTGGAAGCCATGGCCAGCGGCGTTCCCGTGGTGGCGAGCGACGTGGGGGGACTCCCCGAGGTTGTCGAGCACGGGGTCACCGGGTTTCTGGCGCCTGTCGGAGACGTCGACGCAATGGCAGGATTCTGCCTCCGGCTCCTTGCTGATTGCGCCGGCGCAAAGACCTATGCGCGGGCCGCCCGGAAGAGAGCCGTGGAAGAATTCGACTACAGGACCATCGTGCCTCAGTACGAACGGATCTACGAGCAGGTCCTGGGATAACGAGCGGGCGCTGCTCGCTCAGGCGCGGGGGTTTGGCTCACCGCGGCACGTGCCGCTCAGTTCAGGCTCTTCGACGCGCCTACCATGGAGAGGTAGCTGGATTCCAGCCCCTGGATCTGCTTCACGATTGAAAGGAACTTGTCTGCCTCGCCCTTGTTGCCATAGGGACCGATGCGCACCCGATAGTACGTCTCATTCCTGAGGGCATAGGAAAAGAGCCGGGCGGACAATCCCTTGCCCGAAAGAAGAGCGGCGAGCTCCTCCGCCTTGGTCTGGCTCTTGTACGAGCCGGTCTGGATCCAATAGTCCACGGTTCGACGCACCGTTCTCGCCTGAGTCTGCGGCTTGATCAGGCCGGGCTTGTGCACGGCTTTCGCAGCGGGCCGGGCGGCCTGTGCCGGCGGTGTGATCTGTCTGGGGAGCACCGGCTGCGCGACCGCCGGTTGCGGGGGTCTCTCGGGCGGGCTGGCTGCCGGCGGCGGGGTGGTGGCAGCAGGAGTCTCCGGACCGGCGGGCTTTTCTCCCCCCTCGCCGATATAGAAATGCATGGTCTGGGTGTTCTCCGGCGGAGTTCCACCGGCAGGCGCTTGCCCGGAAGCTCCCGCGCCCGGGCGGGGACCTGTTGTTTCTCTCTGGTACTCGTAGACCTGGGTCCCGAGGTCGGAAATGGGGCTGACGGTGCCGGGTGCGGAGGTGAGCCCGCTGTATGGTTTCTGCTTCAGCAGGAAAACGCCGACCACGAGCACGACGACCACGAAAACGCTCACCGAGAGCACGACCCAGAAGATCTTCTGTTTCTCCATCTGATTCCTAACCTCTCAGGCGCCGGTCCAGCCGCGCGATGCGGCGCTCCAATGCTCGCGCGCTGCCCCAGTTGGGCACACTATAAGTATCGACCGAGGAGCCATTAGATTGAGGCCGCACGTCCTCCTGGGAACGGATCCGCGCCCACGCATCCCGAAGGGAAAGGGAGTCCCGCCGCATGGCCCGCAGCAGGCGCAGGGGCGCAGGCGCACGGACAAAGAACACCGCGTCGCAGATCAGATGAAGACCCGCCCGATGGAGGAGGGGTGCATTGACGACCACGTCGCCGGGGGCCGACGCAATGAGCTGCCTGATCCTTTCCAGGACGGGAGGGTGCACGATAGCCTCCAGGCGTCTCCGGGCGGCCGGATCGGCGAAGACGATCCGGCCGAGGGCCCGCCTGTCGACCCCGCCGTCCACGCTTCGCACGCCGGGACCGAACTGCGCGATGACATCGAGGGTTCGATCTACCAGCACATCGTGGGCAATGGCATCCGCATCTATGATGCGATACCCCCGGGACGCAAGGGCACGGCCTGCCGTGTCCTTCCCGGCGCAATAGCGGCCCGTCAAACCAATGATCATGACGTGCGCGGCCTAGTGGAAGGCACCCCAGCTCTCCCCCGTCTCGCAGTGCACCTTCAGGGGGATATCGTGCCCGCTCGCGCTCTCCATGATTTCCCGCACGATGCGCGTGGCGCGCTCCACCTCCTCCTCCGGCGCTTCCAGAATGATCTCGTCATGCACCTGGAGGAGGATGCGGGAAGTGAGCTTCTCCTGCTTCAGCCGGTGATACAGCTTCACCATGGCAATTTTCACGATATCCGCCGCGCTGCCCTGAATGGGCGAGTTCACCGCTGCCCTCTCCGCCGCGGTCTTCTCGGTCCTGTTCCTGCTGTTGATCGTGGAAATCCTCCGGCGCCTGCCGAAGAGTGTATGCACATACCCCGTTTTCTCCGCCCCGCGGATCGTTTCCTTCAGAAAGGCGTCGACGCCCTGGTAGCGCTGGAAGTAGGTCTTGATGAATCGATCCGCGTCAGATCGCGGAATCTTCAGGCCCTGCGCGAGCCCGAAGGCGGACATCCCGTAGATCACGCCGAAATTGATCGTCTTGGCGGCCCTGCGCATGTCCGCCGTGACCTGGTCCTCAGTCACATTGAAAATAAGTGATGCCGTCTGCCGGTGAATGTCCTTGCCCTCCTTGAACGCCTCGATGAGGATGGGGTCCTTGGAAAGATAGGCCAGGATGGCGAGCTCGATCTGGGCATAGTCGGCGCTGATGAAGCGCATTCCGGGCGCGGGCACGAAGGCGGTCCTGATGCGCCTGCCTTCCTCCTCGCGGATCGGGATGTTCTGGAGGTTCGGATCCTTGCTGGCGAGCCGGCCCGTGGCAGCGCCCGTCTGTACGTAGTGGGTGTGCAGCCTGCCCGTCTGCTCGTTGACGAGAAGCGGCAGCGCATCCACGTACGTGGATTTCAGCTTGGTGAGCTTCCTGTGGGCGAGGATCTTTTCCGGCACCGGGTCCTGGGCGGCCAGTATCTCCAGCACGTCCACGTCCGTCGAAAAGCCGGTCTTCGTCTTCTTGACGGGTGTGAGCTTGCGCCAGTTGAAAAGGATCTCCTGGAGCTGGCGCGTGGAGTTGATGTTGAACTTCCTGCCGCACAGCGCGTAAATCTCCGCCTCGATCTGCCCGAGGCTCGCTTCCATCTCCCGGCTGTACGCGGCCAGCTCGGCGGAAAGAATGCGGATGCCGGCAAGCTCCATCTCGGCAAGGACCTCGAGGAGGGGCATCTCCACGTCGCGGAAAATCACCGCGAGCCCCTCGCCTTCAAGATCCCTGGCGAGAAGGTGGTACATCCGCAGCGTGAGGTCCACGTCCTCTCCCGCGTAGTCGGTCACCTGCTGAATGGGCCGGTCCGCGAGCGTCTGGCCCTTGCCGACGAGCTCCGTGTACGGCCTGATGCGAAACCCCAGGCGCTGCTCGGCCATGCGGTCCAGCCCATATGCTCCCTCGTCGCTTTCCAGCATCCATGCGGCAATCATCGTGTCGAAGTGCACATGGGCCGGCTTCACTCCCCAACGGCGCATCACTTTGTAGTCGTACTTGACGTTCTGGCCGACGAGAAGAAGCTTCGGGTCTTCCAGGAGCTTCGCGAAACGCTGTCTGACCGCGTCTTCGGGAAGACACGTCACTCCGGTTGCCCGCAGGGGCACATAGCAGGCCCTGCCCTCTTCCGCTGACAGGGACAGCCCGAGCCGCGGGGCGCTCATCTCGTCGGAGCCGTCGGTCTGAACGTCGAAAGCATACAGCCCGGCCGCCCTCGCCCTGTCGAGCCAGGCGTCCAGCTCGTCGAGATCGGTGACCGTCGTATAAGTGCCCGGCGCGGTGCTCTTCAACACGATGGCCTGCGGGGCGGCGGCCGGAGGCTCTATCGGGGGGACGGTCTGCGGGGCGGCCGCCCGTGGCGAAGTCGGCGAGGCAGCCTCCACCGTGGTGGATGCCGGCCGCGCCTTTCCGCCCAGCTCGGATACGAGGGTCTTCATCCCTTCCCGCTCGAAGAGGGGAATCGCCGATTCGGTCCTGAGCCCGGAAATGCGCAGCTCTTCGATGGGGGGCATTCCCGGCACGTCGCGCTTCAAAGTGACCAGCTCACGGGAAAGGAGCGCGGAGTCCCTGCCCGCCTCCAGCTTGCCGCGCACGGAAACAGGGGCGACCTCATCCAGCTTCGCGTAGAGGGTGTCCAGGTCGCCGAACTGGGCAAGAAGCTTCTGCGCCGTCTTCTCCCCTATTCCGGCCACCCCGGGGACGTTGTCGGAGGAATCGCCGGTCAGCGCGAGAAAATCGACGATCTGCTCCGGGTACACTCCCCTGGCCTCGAAAACCTTTTCGCGGGAGTATTCCTCCAGATCCGTTGTCCCGCGCTCCTGCGCAAGCAGGCGCACGTTTCCCCCTATGAGCTGCAGAATGTCCTTGTCCCCGGAAAGGATCCAGCAGGGACGCCTCGTTGCCCGGCATGCCTCCGCGAGGGTCGCCATGACGTCATCCGCCTCATAGCGGTCCGCGCGGATGCAGGGAACCCCCAGGGCGGCGAGGATCTCCTCGATGATCGGCACCTGGGCATGCAGATCGACGGGCGCCTTCTCCCGTGTGGCTTTGTACTCCGCGTAGCGCTCGTGGCGGAAAGTGGGGACCCGTGAGTCCATGGCAACGGCGATGTACCCGGGGGACCGGTCCCGCATGAGCTGGAAGAGCGTGCGGAAAAAGACAAATACCGACGAGCTGTTCCTCCCCTGGGGATTGAGCAGGGGCTTTTTCAGAAACGCGAAGTATCCCCGGTAGATGACGCTGTAGCCATCGATGAGGTACAGCTCGTGGCTCATGTGGTGATATCGACGAGACTGGGGACGACCTCCGCGAACGGCGATGCGGCCTTCGGCCAGGAGCGAAGGGAGCTGATTTCCTGCCGCAGATCGTTCATGCGCACTTTCAGCAGCCGGCGGTTGGATGCATTGTGGGCGATCACCTGCTTCGCCATGGCATCGAGCGTCGATTTCAGCCGCGGCACGGTGGATTCGGTCCGGGGGTAGGCGGCCTGGTAAAGGGTCTCCAGCGGCTCGATCACTTTCTTCAGCGTGAAGATTTCCGCGATGATAGCCTGCTCCATCTCCGCCTGGACGAGGAGCTTCTCCGGCTCGCCGTTGCGGATGGAGGTTTCCTCGTGCTCCAGGATCGAGAGGTAGGCCTGGAATTTCTCCCTCTGGCGCAGCAGCATTTCCCGCAGGCGCTTCAGAATCGCGATCTTCTGTGAAGTCTCATTCATCTACTTGTTCCCTCCCCTTGCACGGTACCGCGTTCGCGCGGAACGCGTACTCGCGTACCCCGTGTCAGCTTTGTCAGCTTCAGCCGGCGATGTTCACACCCGTTGTCGGGCTGATGTTTTCCTCCAGGCCCTTGCGCGTGGAAATCTCGTCCCACGCGTCACGCAGCTCGCCCAGGAGCTTTTTCACTTCCGCCAGGGGCGCCGTGTCCTTCTGCAGATTCCCCTCGAGCAGCCGGCGCGTCATGAACGAGTACAGGCTGAAAAGGTTCTTGGCAAGGACGCCCCCCTTCTCGAAATCCAGGGCGGACATGAGCTCGGAGAGGATGTCCTGGGCCGCGATGACGTGGTTGTTGATCGTGTCGTAGCGCCGGTGTCCCTCGGCGAACGCGTCGAGCGCCAGGTTGATGTGCCTGATGGCCCCGTCATAGAGCATCACGATGAGGCGTATCTGGTTCGCCGTCTTGATCTGGATCTCTTTGTAGGCATTCACCGGATCGTTCGCGTTCACCCTCGTACCCTTTCCTTCCGCCCCGTCACCGGGCATGCTCGATCAGCGAGGAGACCGGGACGATCTCGTACCCTCGCCGGACAAGCTCATTGATAAGCAGATCCAGCTTCTGGAACAGGTAGTCGTTGCGCCGGGCGTCGCCCACCCCCACCCGCAGCGGGATGATGGATCCGGGTTTTTTCTCCGCAACGATATGCTCCACGATGTCCGCTGCCGGGAGATAACTGCCCCGCCCGTCCAGGGACTCGGAAGCGGCGACCAGGTCGTAGGAATCCACGTCGCGTCCGACGTATGCATAGTTCATCTCCGCGCCCCCGGCGATTATCTCCGAGTTCACAATGTAATACGGCGCGTGCCATAAAAGGGACAGTTCACGACCCGTGGCCGCGTAATAGTCGTCTTCATTGCGGGCGAGCCCGCCCTTGACGAAGGCGGCGTCCACGTCGAACCGGGAATCAGTCATGTTGAAATACGCGTAAAAGAGAGAACCGACCTCGTGCCCCGAATCAGCGATCTCCCTGACCATGTCGGGATAGCGGCGGATGAACTCCCCGTTCACGAAGAAGGTAGCGCGGAGCTTGTACGCGGAAAGGGTATTGAGTATGGGCATGAGCCCTTCGGCGCTGTCGATGGCATTGAACACGAGGCTCACCTCGCGGCGTCGAAGCTGCGCGCCGTGGGTGAAGTTCTTGAAATCCACCGGCTCGCCCGTCTTGGGAAACGCCTCGTACACGGTTGTCTCGGGCGGGAACAGCGGGGTCGTGCCGAAGCCCCGGGCGTCCCTCACCATGACCAGGCTCGCGTAGCTGCCCCGCACGGAGCCCTCCAGGTAAACGCGGTAATTGCCGGAGACTAGGATCTTTTCCCGCACCGAGTACGCGTCTGCCTTTTTCCAGCCGCCGATCGTCTCGTCGAAGGAGAGAACCCTGTCCTTCAGCTTCGTCAGTACTTTTACCGGGGCGCTGCCGGGAGATCCGCGGGCGGTCGTTTCGCTGGCGTAGCCGAACTCGCCGGGCTGGGACACGGCCACGAGGGCCGCGGCCGCGGTGCCGAGGGCGTAGCGCTCGATATATGCCGCGCCGGCAACGAGCAGCTCGGCATCCCCCAGCCACAACACGTGGAGGGGGCTCGGGTGCGCCATCTTTCCCTTGTCCTGCCAGCTTGCGTAGTCTTTCCAGGACACCCCGTCGGCGCCCATGAGCGCAGCCAGGCGTCCGTCGGGAGAGAGCACGATGTCGCGTACCCCCTGGTCCGGGGTCTGCTGGAATGTGCCGTACAGGCCCTGCGCGTCCTGAACGAGCCTGTAGACCGCCGTGCCGCGCGTGCCCGCGTCGCGTCTCTCGCAGAGCATGGTGACGATATTGCCGGTGGACCATATGACCTTCCGCACCGTGGTGTCGCGGGGCAGGGACATGTAGGGCAGCGCGAGAGGGTTGCCCGAGGCGTGGAAGTCTCCCAGAGTCATGTAGAACAGGAAGATATTTCTCCCTCCCTTGTTGAGGAGGAGGTTCTTCCCATCCGGAGAGACCCAGAACGAATCGAAATTGGGATCGAAATCGAAGGGGATCTTCGAGTTGACTTTCCCTATCTTGAGGAAGCCGGCGTACAGGGCGCGGGTAAACAGCTCGGTGGGATCGATCTCGTAGACGATGACCCCGGAGATGTAGTACAGGCTGCGATTTCGGGACCACTGCATGCTCGCGATCGTGCCGTCTCCTATTTTTCGAAGAGCCTCCGTCAGCACGCGCTTTTCCTGGAGCTGCGCAAGCGAGTAATAGTAAAGGCTGGATGCCTTTGCGAACACGATGAATCGGGAATCCGGTGACCATACCGCCGGCAGCTCCTGGAGAGAAAGCTCGACCTTCTCCGAGATCAGCGTCTCGGCGCCGGTCACGACGTCCAGGAGGGTGAGATCACCCTGGGCCGGGGTGCGCGGGCGGATGAAAAGCAGGTACTTGCCGTCCGGCGACGTCCGCATGGGGAAGATCTTGCCGCCCTGCATCTGGCTTCCCGCGACGAACGAGGGAAACATGGCAAGGGGCGCGATGTTGCCGAACCCCTGCGCGGAGCGGAAGACGCCGAACCGGTTCTGGATCTGGATCGCCTCCCTGCCCTGCAGGAGCTGGATGTCTTCCGGGAAGAAGGTGAGCTGGCGCATGTTTTTCGATACCGACATCCGCGAGGAAAAGCGTGTCGAAGGAGCCGATATCGGGTGCCTGGGTGGTGGCCGCGAAGAGGAGCCTGTCCGACGTGGACAGGTCCAGGCCGGAGAAGCTCACCTGGCCAAAAGCGGCGGCCGCAGCCAGTGAGATACAAAGGAGGAGTAGTGGTTTCCTCAAGGCCCGTCCCTCTTCTTTTCCTGCTCCGTACTATGATCGGCACTCCGGAAGCCAAAGTTTCGCAGAAAACGGCACCCCTTCATTCGCGCGCTTCTTGACCCCCTCCGGGAGCCGATGCTACAGTTCCGCGCATGAAGATACTGGTCACGGGCGGCTCGGGATTCATCGGATCGCACGTGGCGAATGCCTACCTCGCGGCCGGCCACCAGGTGGTGATCGTGGATGACCTGAGCACGGGCGCGATCGAGAACCTGCCGAAGGAAGCGACCTTCTATCTCATGGATATAGGCTCACCGGAGATCGAGAAGGTCTTCCAGATAGAAAAACCCGACGTGGTGAATCATCACGCGGCGCAGATGAGCGTGGTAGTCTCCGTGCGCGACCCGCGTCTCGACGCCACGGTCAATTCCCTGGGACTGTTGAACGTGCTGGAGGCAAGCTGGAAGACGGGCGTGAAGAAGTTCATCTTCATCTCCTCCGGCGGTGCGATCTACGGCGAAGCGGATGAAGAGACCATCCCCGAGGACCACCCCCCCGCTCCCCTGTCCCCCTATGCCATCCACAAGCTCCTCGGCGAGCACTACCTGCGCTTCTACGGGGCGCAGCACGGTTTGGAGTGGACGGCGTTGCGCTACGCAAACGTGTTCGGTCCCCGCCAGAACCCGTACGGCGAGGCGGGTGTCGTGGCCATATTCATCAACCGGCTGCTGAAGGGCGAGGTCCCCACGATCAACGCGTTTCCCGACGAGCCGGACGGAATGGCGCGGGACTATGTCTACGTGGAGGATGTGGCCCGCGCGAGCCTCCTGGCCCTCGACAAGGCGGCGGGAGAACCGGTCAATATCGCCTCCGGCCGCATGGTCAGGACACGGGAGCTCCTGGCCGCCATCTGCAGGATCATGGGGAAGGAGCTCAAGTACACGCGGGCCGGTCCGCGGCCGGGGGACCTGCGGAGGAGCTGTCTCGACATCGCAAAGGCCGCCCGGGTGCTCGGCTGGAAACCCTCCTTCAGCCTGGAGGAGGGACTCGCACGCACCATCTCGTTCTTTACGGCCGCCCATGCCTGACGCAAGCCAGTCCGAGATAGGAATCCTCCCCTGCCCCGGGGGAATGATCTTTGCCCAGAAAATCTACGCCCAGCTCGAAGCCATGGCCTCGGAAAAGCTCCACGATCGCGTGGCGAAGCTGAGCCGTCTCTACAAGCTTTCCCGCGCCGAGGTCATCCGGCAGATCAACCTCGCCACGGACATCCAGCCCTCCTCGGGGGACCTGGATGAACCGGTGGATCAGCACCGCTCGCACACCTTCCTCGTCCCCGCCAAGTACACCCGGTTCCCCAACGGCGAGGTCAAGACGGAGATCCTCACCTCCGTGCGAAACACGGAGATCTATGTGGTGCAGGACGTGGCGAACCGGTACCCGCTCCGGTTCCAGAACGGCGACTCTCCCCAGACCCTCTCCGTGAACGACCACATCTTCTGCCTGCTGGTGACCGTCGACGCGGCCCTCCAGGCGGGCGCCCTCCAGGTGACCGTAGTCCTGCCGACCTTTCCCTATTCGCGCCAGCACAAGAAGAAGGGACGGGAAAGCCTCTCCGCCGCGCGGCTGGGTCAGATACTCGAGAGCTTCGGGGTCACGCGCATCATCACCCTGGACATCCACTCCAAGGAGATCGAGAACAGCTTCAACCATCTCCGCCTGGAGAACCTTCACGGCGCCTACCAGATTCTGAAGATGCTCTCCACCGTCACGGATCTGAAGGACGAGGATCTCGTCGTGGTTGCCCCCGACACGGGCGCAGTGGACAGGAGCAAGTTCTACGCATCCATCCTCGGAAAATCACTGGCCATGCTGTACAAGGAACGGGACTATTCCCGCGTGGCGCAGAGCGCGGACCAGGGCAACATCACGGATATGAAGCTCCTGGGCTCGGTGTCGGGGAAGACGGTGTTTCTCTGCGACGACATGCTGGGAACGGGAGGGACGCTGATCAAGGCCATGCGCGTGCTGAAGGAGGCGGGGGCGCGGGAGAACATCTGCGCCGTCAGTCTGCCGTTTTTCACCACGCCCGAGACCATCGAGGTGTTCCAGAAGGCGCACGATGAGGGTCTCTTCAGCCGCGTCATCGGCACCAACGCCGTGTTCCACGACGATTCGCTTCTCGGCAGGGAATGGTACCTCAGCGCGGACGTGGCGAACCTCTTTGCCCGGATCATCTACCGGCTGCACTACAACCGCAGCCTCAGCTCGCTGCTCGATGATCGGAGCGTGATCAAGGATCTTTTGAAGAGGTCCTGATGATGAGATCGAGCTCCCTCTCCATGTCGGAGAGAAGCTCCTGGAGCGTGCGGAGGCGCACGAGGTAGTCCACTTCCCCGGTCGCAATCAGCTCCCCGGTTGATTCCTCGATGAGACTGCCAAGATCTTCACCCTGCCCGAACTCGTAGCCGCAATGAGGACAGTACTCGTAGGTGGTGTCCACGCTTTTCCCGCAGAAAAGGCAGGATTTCAGCTCCTCCATGGCCTCAAGTATAGTCGGGCACCGCGGAGCGCGCAAGTTTTTTTCCCGCCCCGGCGCGTGCGTGTCCCTTGCGATGCGTACACGCGTCCCTTGAGACTGCGTACCGTCGCGTCCTATTTCAGCTTCAGGATGTCCTCGATGGCGCCCAGCAGCTCGTCGATGTCGCTCATCTGCAGGTCACCCATGTGCGCGATGCGGAATGTCTGCTCCTTGAGCTTGCCGTAGCCGTTCGAGAGCGCGAGGTTGCGCTTGCCCAGCTCCTTGTTCAGGTCCGCCACCGAAATGCCGCGCGTGTTCTTGATGCACGTCACGGTCTTCGAGGCGAATTTCTCCATCCGGGTACAACGCAAAGTGCTTCTTCGCCCAATCCTGCACCCTCTTCGCCATCTTGTCGTGACGCGCGAATCGTGCGTCGATTCCTTCCTTCAGGATCCTGTCCATCTGCACGTCGAGCGCAAAGAGATGGGAGATGCTCATTGTGGACGGGTACTGGAAGTTCTTTTCCCGGATGAACTGCAGAAGCTGCAGCAGATCGAAGTAGTAGCCGCGGTTCTTCACGGACTGCATGCGCTTCTCCGCCTTGGGGGAGAGCGTGGCCAGGCTGAGGCCCGGAGGGAGAGCGAGGCATTTCTGGCTGGATGTCACCATGACATCGACGCCCAGCGCGTCCGTCTCCACCTTCACACCGCCGAACGAGGAGACCGCGTCGATGCACCAGACCACGTCCGGGTACCTGCGGAATACGGGCGCGAGCTCGGTGAGATGGTTCATCACGCCGGTAGAGGTTTCGCTGTGTGTCAGCGTGGCGCAATCGTATTTGCCCGTGGAAAGGTACTGATCGATCATGTCGGGAGTGAGACCGTTGCCCCACTCCACCTCGTGCTTGTCCGCGGGCACGCCGTTGCCCTGCGCGATCTCGAACCACCGGTTGCCGAACGTGCCTACCGAGAAGACGATGGCGCGCCTGGCCGTGCAGCAGCGGATGGCTCCTTCCATGAGCCCGCTGCCCGAGGAGGCGGAGATCAGGACGGGATTGGCGGTGAAGGCGAGCTTCTGCACCTTCTCCGTGACGCGCTTCTGCAGGTCAGAGTAGTCCCCGCTCCTGTGGCCGATCATGGGGGTGGACATCGCCTTGAGTATTTCGGGATGCACCTCGGTAGGTCCGGGAATAAACAGTTTCTTATGCGGCATTTGCTTCCTCTCCATGCAACGTACTCGGTGCGTTTCCTTACCGGGATTAATGGTTGCATATTAATACGGGGAATGAAAAAAGAGTCAAGACGTATATCGTGAATATATTCTCAATCCACGCCTGCTTCGAGCTCTGCCCTCAGATGCGGCGGGTAGGCCGCTCCCGCGAACAGGCGGAATTGCTCCATGGCCTGGCCTATGAGCATCTGACGGCCGCGCACGACCCGGCACCCAGCCGCGAGCGCCCTGTGCAGGAATGCCGTCGTGGGGGGCGCATACAGGAGCTCGTAGACAATCTCCTTCCCGCTGAACGGAAAGCCGGGCGCGGGATCGCCGAGGATGTCCGGCGTCATCCCCGCGCTCGTGGTTTGCACGACGAGATCCGCATAGCCCTGCGCCTGCCGAAAACCGTCCGCGTCCAGCCCGGCGTGCGAAACGGAGAAGGCCGCCGCGAGCTCGCCGCCGCGCGCCGGTGTGCGATTGAGCACCAGGACGCGCGCGCCGCTTGCCTTCAGCGCGTGCACGACCGCGCGGGCCGCGCCCCCGGCGCCGATCACCGTGGCTGAAATGCCCCGCGGCAAGACGCCGCCCAGCGCGGCGCGGAGCGGCGCGAGAAAGCCTTCGACGTCGGTGTTGGTGCCCTGCCAGCCGCCCTTGCCCTGCGCGCGCGTCATCGTGTTGCAGGCACCCGTTGCTTCCACAAGATGGTCGCGCCCGGACAAGCCGGGGGATCACTGCCTGCTTGTGAGGAACCGTCACGGACAGGCCCCGGATCTCGAGCGCATCCGCGATCTCCCAGAAGCCGTCCAGATCGTCCACGAGGAAAGGAAGGTACACGGCATCGATCCCGAGCGCCGCAAAGCCTCGATTGTGGATGAGGGGGGACAGGGAGTGCATGACGGGACTGCCGATGATTCCGTAGACGCGTGTGCCCGCGGTGATGGCGCGGAAGTTGTACGTGCTTTCCAATGTCACAGGATCGAGGTGCCCCGGCGCGGCCTGCGAGCGGGGCGCAGACGCATAGCACAGGAACGAGCCGAGCTTGGGGGCAAGCACCTGAGTGGGAAAGCCGATTTCCCCCATGCCCAGAAGAATCTTCTCCTCAGCCTTGAGGCTCTCGAAGGCGGCAAGCAGGCGGGCAAGGTCGGCCGCGTTTTTCGGCAGGAGGGCGGCCTTCGGGATCTCTCCCGGGCGATGCGCCAGGCCCGCCACCCGGCGCGCAAGATCGGCGGGCACTCCGGTGAAGTCGTGCAGGGACCTGATGATGCGCCCCCCTCTGCCGGTCACCCGTTGTTCGAGCTCCGGCGCTTCGAGATCCTCCTCGAGATCGACGTAGGCGAATCCCGCTTCCGCCAGCCTCATCAACAGGGCGCGCCGTTCCCGCTCGTCTCCGGCGAACGCGCCGCCTTCATGGGCGCGCCTCAGCGTGAGTATGACCGGACAGCCGACAAGACCCGGCAGCCGCCCCGCCTGACCCGCCTCCGCGGCGCTGAGCCGATCCACGCGCAGCTCCAGGAGGTCGAATCTCCTGCGATGCTCCGCCGCAATCCGGAGATCCGCTTCAATGGTTTCCTCTGCCAGGCAGAGGCAGATAGCGGTGCGCTCTTTCAAAAATCGCTCCTGTAGACATACAGGTCGGAGAGGACGCTCGCGGTGAAGACCAGCCTCACGCGGAGGGGAAAGCTCCCGTCGTTCAGATCGAAATAGAGCGAATCGCCATTCGGCGTAAGGGGGCGGAGCGATGTGCGCTCCACCTGCTCGCGGCTCGCGCCGAGGGAAAGCCCGAAGACAGTGGAGGTGAACCGACGGTCGCACCTCACCTGCCACACCCGGTCCTTGTACCAGAACAGGTAGAGAAAGTCGGGATAGTAGAAGACGACATTGTCCTGCTTTTCCTCCGCGCCCCTGTAGGTGAACATCTCCTGGGGCAGCCCGCGGGCAGCCACCGCCGCGGGAAGGTCCAGCCCGATGAAACGGGTCGGGTCGAAATCCTCCGCGGAGATCCGCGTGAGGATCGAAAGGGAGAGGGCAAGTGAAAGGATCAAGGGCCGCATCGCGATACTCCGCGGACTGGTGCTCTCATTGCAGGTGAGAGATTAGGAGTTTTGCCCGGGGCGCACAAGACCCGGCAGGTTCAAAGACCCCGTGATCTTCCCACACACCGGGAAAACCGATAGATTGCTCACACATGATAGCAACAGTGGTCAACGCGCTCGCGGTCATTGTCGGGTCCCTGGTCGGGCTGCTCCTGCACGCGAAGATCAGGGATTCGTTCAAGTCAATCGTCTACATCGGCGCGGGGGTCACCTCTCTCGTCATCGGCATCCAGATGGCGCTGAACAGCTCGAAGATCGTGTTCCTGGCCTTGTCGCTCATCATCGGGGGAATCCTGGGAACATGGTGGCGGATCGAGGAGGGAATCCTCTCGCTGGGTGATGCCCTCAGGCGGACCTTCGCGAGGAAGGACGAGGGGAAGGACTTCGCCTTCGGGTTCCTCAATGCATCAGTGCTCTTCTGCGTCGGAGCCATGGCGCTCGTCGGCTCCTTCAAGGCGGGCGCCGAGGGCAACTATGACCTGATCCTCACGAAATCCGTGATGGACGGCTTCATGTCGATCGTCTTCACCGCGGCAATGGGGATCGGGGTGGCGTTTTCCGCCCTCTCCGTCCTTGTCTACCAGGGCATCCTCACGCTCGCGGCCGGCTGGCTGAAGCCGCTTGTCAGCGAGGCTCTCCTCAGGGAGCTGACCGGCGTGGGCGGAGCGCTCGTCATGATGATCGGCATCAACCTGCTGGGGCTCGCGAAACTGAAGACGGCCAACTTCCTGCCCGCCCTCGTGCTGATCGTTCTCCTGGTTGCCGGCGAGGCATTCGCGATTTCCCATCACCTGATGGGATTGTAGGAACCCGGTCAGCTCCACTTCACCAGGCCGGGGAGGAAGGGATGCACCAGCGCCCTCTGCTTGGGCAGGATGCGCAGCGTGAAACCCTGGCGCCCGGTGCGGTCACACACCACCTCGGCGCAGTACTTCGCGCTGTCTCCCTCGGTGCCGCAGGGGCTCATCTCCAGCCGCCGCGGCTCTTCGATCTCCCCCTGCGAGGAAAGAGCGCCGTAGTACAGCTCCACGTCGATCTCCTCCGGGGAAAGACCGGCCAGGAAGACGCGCGCGTCCACGGAGATCTTCTCCCCGATGGTCAGGATGGAGTGGGAGCTCGAGCTGAGCGCCTCTATGCGGAGCGAGTCCCAGGCCTTCCTGAGCTTCTCCAGATAGGCGGCGACTTCCCGGGAGAGCGCAAAGCCCTTCTGCGTGTTCTTGCGGCCGTTGGCCAGCGCGGGTATGTAGAAGCTCTCGGCGTATTCCCGAAGCATCCTGTGGCTGCTGAACCGCTTGCCTACCTCCCGCATCGACGCCTTCATCTTCCGGATCCACTCGCGCGGCAGGCCGTCGGGGCCCCGGGTGTAGAACTGGGGAATCACCTCCCGCTCCAGCAGGTCGTAGAGCGCCGCGCCTTCCACCTCGTCCTGCAGGGCGTGGTCCTCGTACTCCTCCCCCCTGCCCACGGCCCACCCGATGTGCGTCGAATACGCCTCGTCCCACCACCCGTCGAGGATGGAAAGGTTCAGCGTGCCGTTCATGGCCGCCTTCATGCCGCTGGTGCCGCTCGCCTCCAGGGGACGTCGGGGCGTGTTCAGCCACAGGTCGCTGCCCGACACGAGGTAGCGGGAAATGGTCATGTCGTAATCCTCGAGAAAGACGATTCTGCTGGCGACCCGGGGATTGCTCGTGAAGTGCACGATCTTCTTTATGATCTCCTTGCCCGCCATGTCGTGCGGATGCGCCTTGCCCGCGAAGATCATCTGGATGGGCCGCTCGTTGTTTGTCAGCAGCTTGATGAGCCGGTCCGGGTCGGAGAGAAGGAGATCCGCCCTCTTGTACGCGGCAAATCGGCGGGCAAAGCTGATCGTGAGGGCGTACGGGGAGAGCGCGTTGGCGCTGCGGGTGAGCTCCGAGTTGGTGACGCCCCTCCGCTCGAGCTGCGCCTGCAGACGCATGCGGGCAAAGGCGACCATTCGTTCGCGGCGGCGCTCGTGCGTGCGCCACAGCTCCTCGTCGGAGACCCGGTCAATCCTGTCCCAGATCTCCTGGTTGGTGGGCGTGTCGTAGAACTCCGGGCCGAAGTAGCGATCCAGAAGGTCGATCATGTCATGGGTGATCCACGAGCGCGGATGCACCCCGTTGGTGATGTGCGTAATGGGGATCTCTTCCAGCGGCAGCGACGGCCAGATCTTGTGCCACATCTGGCGCGACACCTCGCCGTGCAGCCGGCTCACCGCGTTGTTGTACGCGGAGAGGCGGAGCGCCAGCACCGTGAGGCAGAACTCCTCACCCTCATTGTTCGGGTCCTCCCTGCCGAGGCCGAGGAACTCCTTCCAGGACAAACCGAGCTCGCGCGCGATGTCGCCGAAGTACTTCTCCATGAGGTCGGAGGAGAAGCGCTCATTGCCCGCGGGAACCGGCGTATGGGTCGTGAAGACATTGGTGGACCAGACCGACTGCCACGCCTCCGCGAAGGAGAGCTTGCCGCCGCGCATGAGCTGGCGGATTCTTTCGATGCCGAGGAACGCGGAGTGTCCCTCGTTCATGTGCATGCAGACCGCCTTGATCCCGAGCGCGGCCAGGGCGCGGATGCCGCCGATACCCAGCACGATCTCCTGCTGCATGCGGGTTTCGCGGTCCCCGCCGTACAGGGACGCCGTCACGAGGCGCAGCGGCTGGGGATTGGCCTCGATGTTCGTATCCAGGAGATAGAGCATGTTCTTGCCGACTTTTACCTGCCAGATCCATGCGGCTGCAGCCGAAGGTCCCAGCTCGACCTGCACGGAGATCGGCGCTCCTTTTGCATCGCGGCACAGGGTGACCGGCATGTTGTACCAGTCATTCTCGGGATATGACTCCTGCTGGAAACCGTCCATGTTCAGGTATTGCTGGAAGTATCCCTGGCGATAGAGCAGCCCCACCCCGACGAGGGGCAGCCCCAGGTCGGAGGAGGTTTTCATGTGATCGCCGGAAAGCATGCCCAGGCCGCCGGAGTACACCGGCAGCGCGACGTCCAGCCCGTACTCCATGGAGAAATAGGCGATGGCGTCTTCCGCTCCCCCCTTGTACCAGCGCTCCGCCCCGAGGTAGCGCCTGAACTTGGCCCACACGGCATCCAGCGCCGCAAGGAAGGAGTCGTCGGCGGCCGCCTGCTCCAGCCTGTCCTGGGAAACAAGGCCCAGCATGCGCACCGGGCTCTGGCGCGAGGCGATCCAGGCGTCGTAGTCCAGCCGCATGAAGAGCATGATCGCCTCGAAGTTCCAGCTGATCCACAGGTTGTGCGCCAACTCTTCCAGCGGCTTCAGCTTTGCCGGAATGTTGGGCTTGATCGTGAATGCGAGCAGTCCCATGTATTCGGATGGTAATGAAAAACAAACGCGCTGTACAGCGACGTCCCGCGCGCGCCTCTCGCGTGCGACGGATTGCGGCCGGTGCCGAGTCGTATTACATTCTCCCGGATGGGTATCTTCAAATCGTACGACATTCGGGGAATCTACGGCAGGGAGTGGGACAGTACGACAGCGCATGCAATCGGCCGTCACCTCCCTGCGCTCCTCGGCGCGCGCCACATTGCGGTGGGCAGGGACGTGCGGCTTTCCACCGAGGAGGTCTTCCACTCGCTCACACGGGGCCTGACCGAGTCCGGCTGCGACGTTACCGACATCGGGCTGTGTGACACGCCGGCGGTCTACTTTGCCACGGCGTTCTACGGGATGGAGGGCAGCGTCATGATCACCGCGTCCCACAACCCTCCCGAATACAATGGCCTGAAGATCTCCCGCCGCGAGGCGGTTCCGGTAGGCTATGACACGGGCCTGGCGCAGCTCGAAGAGCTCGTGAGCCGCAAAACGCTGCCGGAGCCGGCGGGCGCGCCGGGGACCGTGCGCGTGCGGGACATCCGCGCGGACTATGTGTCGCATCTGGCGCGATTCCGCTCGGATCTCTCACCGCTGCGTGTCGTCATCGACTGCTCCAACGGCATGGCGGGAGTGTACCTGAGAGACGCGCTGGAAGGCACGTCCGGCAGCTTCACACTCATGTACGAGGAGCGGGACGGGAGCTTTCCCCACCACGCGCCTAATCCTCTCGTGGAGGAAAACCTGGCGGACCTCAAACGCCGCGTCGTGCGGGAGAAGGCGAGCCTCGGGATCTGCTTCGACGGGGATGCGGACCGGGTCATGTTCGTCGACGAGACGGGGCGTTTCATCTCCCCCGATCTCATCATCGGTCTCCTGGGCACCTACTACTTCACGCGTCACCCGGAACAGGCTGGCGGGGGGCAGCCGCGCGGTCACCTACGACGTGCGCTCCTCCCGAAGCGTCGTCGAGTTCCTGCGCGCGCGCGGCGCGGATCCCCTGATCTGCCGGGTGGGACATTCGTTTGCAAAGAAGCTTCTCCGCGACACGCGGGGGATCGTCGGGGGAGAGCTGGCGGGACACTACTATTTCCGCGAGAACTACTTCTGCGATTCGGGTCTCATCGCCGCGCTGGTCGTCATGGAAGTACTTGCGGCGGACGGCCGCGCGTTCTCGAGCGTGATGGAGGACATCCGCAAGTACCATTTCTCCGGCGAGCTCAACTTCACCGTGCCCAACGGCGCGGAGATCGTGCGCAGGGTCCAGGCGGATTACCCCGAGGGACAGCTCACCGACATCGACGGCATCCGGATGGATTTTCCCGACTGGTGGTTCAACCTGAGGGTCTCTAATACGGAGCCTCTCCTGAGGCTCGTCGTGGAAGCGGCCACGGAAGGCGGGCTCGAAGAGAGGAAGAAGGAGCTGATCGGGAAGATCAGGCTCTACACGGCGGCCGCCATTCGGGGATGACCCGGCGGCTCTTCCCGGGACCGCCCTACTGGGGAGGAATCACGAGCTGCCAGCCCGGATAGATCAGGTCCGGGTTCTGGATGAGCTTGCGGTTGCGCCTCCAGATGCTGGGCCAGCGGTACGGGTCTCCGTAGATCTCCTTGTATTCCGCGATCCGCCAGAGACAGTCGCGTCGATCCGGAATCAGGCGCACCGTGTAGACGCCCTTCACCGCGTATGATTTGTAGATGTCGATGTAGCGCTGGGCCTCGTTGAAGTAGTCCAGGGCCTTGACGTAGTTGCCCGCCGCCTTCTCTTTCAGCCCCTGCACCCAGAGATCGCGCGCCTGCTGCAGGAGGTTCACGGTGGAATCCTCCGCCAGCACGGCGGTGCTCTGATCCGTCGGAATGCGCAACGACTGGCCGCCGGGAGCGCCGTCCTGCTCCTCCTGCTTCATCATCTGGTCGATTTCCTTGAGCAGCTCGTCCTCTGTCCAGTTCTGCGGCTTGATGAGGGTGCCGTCCTCCGTCACGATCGTCATCCGTGAAGCATCCTGGAGGGACTTCATGACCTGCGCCTGGGCCGCCTCCGCCTTTGCCTTCGCCTCTGCCTGCCGGCCGTCACGCGCTTCCCGGGCGATCCGCAGCGTGTCACGGGCAGCCTCCCGGGCAGCACCGAAGTTCTCCTCCGCGTTGTCCAGGTCCCACGCGTGCCACGCGTCGAGCCCTTTCAGGTAGAGACCGGTGACCTTGTCCTTCTGCTCCGGCGCCCATGTATAGAGCTCTTCGTCTTCGGCCTGTTTCATCAGCTGCTCGGTATCGAACTTGAGCGTGCGCACATTGGCCAGCCGGGTCTCCAGCCGGTTGCGGAGGTCCGTCATGTCTTTGAGCGCCTTGTATGCCCGAGCGCGCGCGTCGGCATACTCGCCGTTCCGGTACAGGCCCGCCGCCTCATCTATCCCCGCCGTCGCGGCGGTGAAGTCTTCCGGAAGGAACTTGTCAGCCTCGAGAACGAGCAGTTTCTGCCGGGCCGCTTCCATCCGGGCCGCCATTTCCTCTCCGGCGCGCTGAACGGCATTGGTGAATGCCAGATCCGCTTTCTCCCGGGAGCCCGCGAGTCTCTGCCGGGCGGAGGCAGGGTCTGTTGTCCGCAGATCGATCCCCTCGTCCAGCAGGCGCCGCGCCGCATCGTAGTTCTCGCTGTCGTAGTAGTCCGCGTCGACTTCCTTTGCGCGCGCGAGCGCGTTCCGCGCTTCCGTGATCTCCGTGTCAGTGACAGGACCGGCCTGCTGCGTGGTCTGGATGGTGGTGGTCTGCGCCGTGCCGCCGATCGTGAACGTGGCGCTCGCAACAGGGGAATCATTCCAGCCTGTCTTGTAGGCGATGGCACGGATCGTGGTTGTGGAGGAGACCTGCAGGGGCCCCGCATACACGGTGCCGCTTGTCGAGGTGGGCGCGCTCGAGTCCGTTGTATAACGAATCTCCGCGCCTTCGGTGGAGGAGGTGATCGTCACGGTCTGTGTGTCGGTGTATGAACCCTCTGCGGGGTTGAATGCCGGCGCCTCGACCGTGTTTTCCGGGGGTTTGGGCGCCGACGGGCAATTCACGAGCAGGAGCGACAGAGCGAAGATTGCCGGAAGCCGCATCATACGGGCCATTGGAAGCCTCCCTGTCGGCGCATTCTCCAAAGCAGTCTAACAGGGCAAAAATCAGTTGTCAACTCAAAGTCGAATTGATAGAATGAATTAGAATGCACCGTGGTACGCCGCGGATTTTTTTGCCTGTCGTGTAAGGAGGCCGCGCATGAGGAAGACAATGGTCCTCTCCGTTCTCTTGCTCTCCTTCGCCGCCGGGCTTCTCTGGGCGCAGTTCTGGAGAGACTACACCGACACGGATCGCCGGGCCACCGGCGAGGCATACTGGCTGGTGGGCGGGCAGTACGAGGCAATCGGACAACCGGAAGTGGGCGGCTCGTTCAAGGCCATGGCCAGGGAAATCTACCCGGAGCTGGATCCGGCTGCAATCACCGACCAGGCCCTTCCTTCCGCCGCGGAGATGCTCGCGCAGGGACGAACCACGGAAATCGGCGCGGGCGCGGCCGGGATTCCCGCGGGGGCGGTCAATTCGTTCTTCCTGCGGTTTCTCGGCGCGCTGCTGGACAAGGACGCCGCCGGTATCGCCGGATTCCTGGACGGGTCAGTGTACCTCACGCGGCCGCCCGCCGAGGTGAGCCGGGCGGACGCCCAGGCGGCAATGGAGGATTTCTTCAAGGACGCCCCGGTCCCGGACCTTCAGCCTTCCCGCGTGTACAACCTGGACAGCATCGTCATAGCCCGGGCCCCGCGCGCCATGCAGGCGGCATGGGGAGAAACCTACACGCTCACGGTCAGCGCCGCGGCCGACTACTCGCAGTACGTGAGCTTCTGGGACATGACGCAGCAGTTCTTCATCCGGCGCGTGTCGGGAAACTGGTACCTGTTCGGGTACGGTCCCACGCCCCCTCCGCTCAACTGGACGCCGCAGAAGGCGCAAGCGGTGGAGCAGCAGGCCCCGGCCACCGCGGCTGAGGCAGACGCCGGCAACGCCATCACTCATGCCTTCACCTCGTGCCTGTCCGCCCTTCTGAAAAAGGACGCGGAGGGAGCGCTCGCATTCATGAGCCCCAGCGTCCATTTTTTGCGGATGCGCCAGAGCGTCACACGGGATGAGTTGAAGACCACGCTGCAGGGATATTTCGACACCGCGGATTTCAAGAACGCCGAGGCGTCCGACGTGGTGGACCTCGACAGCATATTTGTAGAGCCCAGCGCGAGCCCGGTGCCGGGCGTGACAGGAGAGGTCTACATGCTCAACGTGCAGTCCAGGATGGACCTCTCGGCCGGCATCCCGTTCTGGTCGGGCTATCAGAGGTACTATTTCATGCAGGAGGCGGGGAACTGGGTCATATTCGCGATTCTGTAGGCCTTCCGCGGTACACCGCGGAGTTGGACGCCGAAGGCGCGCCTCGGCAGGGACGACGTTCGCGTCGAACGGGTACTCCCGTACGCACGAAGCGCGCCTCAGGCCGCGCGGCAATCGCGCGCGCCTTTTCGATCGGACTTCTGCTGATCGCGGGGACGGCGTTCTGCGAGGGGAAGCTTGGAAGCGTCACGTACCTGGAGGGGGAAGTCTCCATGGTCCGCGACGGCGCGGAAGTGGACAATCTTGCAATAGGGGCGGACCTTCAGAATTTCGATCTCATAAGAACCGGCTCCGACGGCCTGGCCGAACTGGAGGTCGCCACATCACAGTCGCCCCGGATGACGATAAAGATCAGTGCGGACACGCAATTCTCCTTTGAGATAGCGGCAATCGAGGGAAAGCAACAGACGACCCTGGGCATCCTGGGAGGGAGCATCAGCCTGAAGGCATCCCGTCTCGCCGGCACCCAGGCACTATCGGTGAAGACGGATACTGCCGTAATGGGGGTGCGGGGCACGCAGTTCGACGTGACGGCACCTCCCACCGGTGACGTCCTGGTGACGTGCGATGAAGGTGAAGTGGTCGTCACGGATGACCAGGGCAAGGAGCTTCACGCAATTCCCGGAACCGTCGTGGAAAAAAGGCCGGCCGAGCTGTACCGCACCGTGCCGGTGGCCGTCTCCGACCTTGCGAAGTTTCGCGGGCAATGGAGCTCCGAGCGCAGGCAGGCGCTGGAAAGAAACGCGCTCCGTTTGATCCAGGCAAACGCGAGACTCTACACCGCCCTTGTGGCGGGGTTGAACGCGGCGTACGCCGAGCTCGCGAAAAGCCAGGCCATCCTCAGAAAGTGGGCGGACGAGGACAAAAGCGCACGGATCGGTCAACGGGCCGAGGTCATCAGGGAAAGAAGGCAGATCGGCGGGCTCCTGGTGCGTCTCCGACGCATTCAATTCCAGCTCGAGCGCGTCCAGTTCCGACTTCTGCGGCTGAAATCCTACCACGACAGGGGGATCGGGGCAGGACAGCTGGAGGGAGGGGAAACTACAGCGCAGTTCTTCGACAGGTTCGCGAATGAGCGGAAAGACGTGGAGCAGAAACTGTCATCAACGCGCTCCGTGACAAAGATGTACGTGAGGCGGAGCGAGGGAAGGCTGCCGTAGCCAGGGATGGCGAGGGCGAGCGAGTCCAGGGATGGACGAAAGCGAGCCCGTAGGCATGGACGCCGAGGGGCGCCGAGTACATGGATGTACGGCAGGCGCCCCTTAGACATGGACGACGTTCGCGTCGAACGGGTATTCCCGTATGGCGAGGGGCGCCGAGTACATGGATGTACGGCAGGCGCCCCTTAGACATGGACGACGTTCGCGTCGAACGGGGGCGCGGGGCGCCAACTTCGTCCGCCGTCGGCGTCCAGTCCAGGGAGGCAATAAAAAAGGCTGTCCAGAGGGACAGCCTTTTTCTTGCACAGTGTGGGTGCTAGAATATCGACTTCTCGGTCTCGATGTCGAAGAAATGGATCTTGCTCAGGTCAGGGTGCAGGTTGGCGGTGTCCCCGATGTGGAAGGTGAATCGCGGTGCGACCTTTGCGACAAGCTGGTTCGCCTTGGTGCTGACCCAGAGGTGGATCTCGGAACCGAGCGGCTCGATGACCTCCACCTTTGACGGAATATTATTCACCCTTTCCGGCGCTTCCGTGTAGAGCAGATCTTCGGGTCTCACGCCGAAGATGGCATCCTTCCCGGCGTAGTTGCGCAGGGTCTCCGACTGCTGCGGGGTGAGCTCCATCTTGAAGGAGCCTTCATCCGCTATCAGCTTGCCGTTTTCCATCTTCAGGCTGACCTTCATGAAGTTCATCGGAGGGGACCCGATGAATCCGGCCACGAACCTGTTCACCGGCGTGTTGTACAGACCCAGCGGCGTGCCGATCTGCTGAATGAGCCCGTCCTTGAGCACCACGATCCTGTCCCCCATGGTCATTGCCTCGATCTGGTCATGGGTGACATAGATCATCGTTGCCTGGAGCCTGTGGTGCAGCGCGGAAAGCTCGGCCCTCATCTGGACCCTCAGCTTCGCGTCCAGGTTGGAGAGCGGCTCGTCGAAGAGGAATACCTTGGGCTTGCGCACGATGGCGCGTCCCACCGCGACGCGCTGCCTCTGTCCGCCGGAGAGCGCCTTGGGCTTCCGGTCGAGCAGCTCCTCGATGTCCAGGATCTGCGCGGCTTCGTGCACGCGCGCGTTGATTTCCGCCTTTGGATACTTGCGGATCTTCAAGCCGAACGCCATGTTGTCATAGACCGTCATGTGGGGATACAGGGCGTAGTTCTGGAACACCATGGCGATGTCCCGGTCCTTCGGCGCTACGTCGTTCATGAGCTTTCCGTCGATGTAAAGCTCACCGGTCGAGATTTCCTCGAGCCCCGCGACCATCCTGAGGGTGGTGGTCTTCCCGCAACCCGACGGACCAACCAGGACGACGAATTCCTTGTCATTAATCGTCAGGTTTGCGTTGTCGACGGCCTTGACGCCGCCTTCATAGATCTTGGTGATGTTTCGCAATTCTACTGTCGCCATTGGCAACCTCCCGCGTGGATTATTCTATGGATACCAGAATAGAATAGAACCCGGGAGATGTCAATTGAAATCTGGGAAACCAGGGGTTCTTTGGGCCTCGCGCCTCATTTCTTCTCGGCTTTTTGCCACTCATCGAGCGTTTTGTCGAGCGGCTGGGTCACCTGTCCCGAGGCTGTCTGGGCAATCCACGGCACGATGACGCTGTCGCGGACCTTTACCCAGTTGTCCGGCAGGAGTCCGGGGAAGCTGAGGATGCTGTCCAGGGGAATGTGCCCGAGAAGAATGGGGTATTTCTGGGGAAGATCTCTCTCATTGATAGTTTTCAGAGCGGAAAATCCGTCGGTAACTCCAAAAACACCGATTCTCTTGGATTGATTCACGTTCAGGAGAGTCTGTTGGACCGCAGGGCTGCAAAACCATTGCAGGAAGGCTCTTGCCTCCCCCTTGTTGCGGGACGAGCGCAGAACCCCGGCAAAGAGCACGTCGTCCATGACCGGGATGACATTGTCCTGGGAAAGCCATCTGAAATCGAAGTCATGCCTCTTCTCGACGGGAAGGGCAAAAAAGTCCGTGAACGAAGCGAGCGCGAACAGCGTCTTTCCCGAGGAAAGCAGCTTGTACCAGGGCTGCACGCGGTTACGGCTGGAGAAGGCGGCGTCCGCGGCCGCTCCTCCATTGACCTGGTTCAGCCACATGCGGATGAAATCCGTGGTCTTGCTCAAGCCGCTTTCATCGTACGCCGGCAGCTCGTTCCTCCCGGGCCGGAAACGGGCTCCGAACAGCAGCGCCGACGCCGTGAGGAAATCCGCATTCCAGTCTCCCAGGGGCGAAAAACCCATGGCGATGGGGAGTCCGGTCTTGCTCGTTTTGTTGAAGGCCCTGCTCATTGTCTGCAGGTCATCCAGCGGCATGAACATCTTGTTCGGGAGATCCGCGGAGGTGCGCACATAGACGATGGCGGGGAGCGTGAAGGAAATCGGGACGAGGAACGGCCGATTGTCCCGTGATCCCATGGACAACAGCCCCGGGTAGAACCAGGCCGGATCCATCTTCCCCGGCTTCACGATGTCTCCCAGCGTGTCCAGCCGGTCCATGACGGCGGGTGTAGCCAGCCACTGCCCGACAACGGCGTCCCCCGGCACGCCATCCATCACGGCCTGGGAGGGCGTATCCTGGTAGGATATTTCCACTTTGACGTCGGATTGGATGGCGTTGAAGCGATCCACGTACGCGGCCATCTCCGCCCGGTTCGTGATAAGCTGGACGACCGGCTGCATGCCGAAGCCGCACCCGGTCAGTGCCGCCGCGGCAGACGCGATCATCAGACATGCGAGCGGTCGGATCGGTCTTCTCATCCTGAGCACTGTAGGGGGGGGCATTCTTGTTGTCAACACGGGGGGTCTGCTACGATGACAGCAGAAACATGATGAGCGAGCCGCCCTACCTTACTTATTCCCGCTACCTGAGGGAGCGCCACGGCTGCACCGTCTATCGCGTGGCGGTGGATGCCGGCTTTTCCTGCCCCAACCGCGCGGATGGAAGGTCCGGCCGCGGATGCACGTATTGCGCGGAGGACGGCGCCCGGGCCCCGTACCTCGGGAACCGGGAGAGCCTGAAGAACCAGGTGGAGAGCGCCATGTCGTTTCTCCGCGCGCGATACAGCGCGGAGGCATTCATCCTTTTCTTTCAAGCCTTCTCCAACACGAACGCGGAAGTCGGCGCCCTTCGGCGGATCTATGACAGTGGACTGGAGCTCGCTCCGTTTCGTGGCCTGAACGTCGCGACAAGGCCTGACTGCATCGACGAGGACAAGGCGGCGCTTCTGGCCTCCTACAAGGAGCGCGGCCTGGAGGTGTGGGTGGAGCTGGGGCTTCAGTCGGCGTGCGAATCGACGCTGCGCCGCATCGAAAGGGGACACAGCCGCGAGGATTTCATGCGTGCGTACGGGCTGCTGAAGGAAAGGGGCCTGAAGGTGGCGGTGCATCTCATCTTCGGGCTGCCGGGGGAAGGATTCGCGCCCATCATGGATACGATCGACACGGTGGCGCAGCTGGAGCCGGACGGCGTCAAGATCCACAACCTCCATGTCCCCGCGGGCACCGTTCTCGCCGCCGAGCTCGCGAAGGGAGAGCTGACGGTCCCCTCCCCGCAGCGGCACCTCGAGTACGTCATTGCCGCGATCGAGCGGCTCCCCGCCCGCACCGTCATCATGCGTCTCACCTGCGACACGCCGGCAGAAAGGTTGATCGCGCCCAGAGATTTCTGGACCAAGGGAACGTTCACCGCCCGGGTGGCCGCCGAAATGAGGGCGCGCGGGGCGCGCCAGGGGCGGCTGTTCACCGCCGCGGCCAGCCTTTCGTAGGCTGCCGCGGAAGGGCTCCGGGCTCGCGGCCGCTCCTGGCGGCATTCCTGTCTACGCTTGACCGTTTGGGAACCATGGTTTACCCTGACACCAAGAGGCGCGGAGTGGCAATAAAAGACCCGGATATCTTCAGGATCATAGAGAAGATCGGCGATCACTTCTTGAACAATGTGTCCAACCGGTTCATCCGCAAGGCGCTTGTGGTTCTCGAGCTTCCGCAGGCGGAGTGGGATCGCCTGGAGAACCTCACCAACAAGACGGAGTACTATAAGCAGAACGGCTTCTCATATGACGAGCTGTACGAGATGGTCCTTGCAGCGGCGCACTTCAT
The DNA here is from genome assembly GCA_963734545.1 of uncultured Spirochaetota bacterium. Classification (GTDB taxonomy): domain Bacteria; phylum Spirochaetota; class Spirochaetia; order SZUA-6; family Fen-1364; genus Fen-1364. The sequence goes on from CAVTHO010000009.1 coordinate 256,398, forward strand.
CTCCCAGGCGCGGCAGAAGATGGTCCCCAACATCAAGGGGATGCTGGCCCAGGCGGGAAACGAAAAGGACAAGGTCCTGCGTGACATGGCCGCGCAGAACTTCCCCGTGAATCTCGCCATCCTCTCGGACCTGATCAACGAGCTGTACATGAAGACCACCGAGCTCGACACGGTCCGAGCACGAGAAGAAGCGCCCTGTCTTCGAACGCATCCCCGAGCTGAAGGACATAGGCAAGCTCCTGGTGAGCTAGGCGCGGCGCCCAAATCCGCGGACTACCGCGGTCACGGTACTCTGTGACATTCGCGGCGCCCTAAAGCTTCTCCGCCGCGGCGTAGATCAGGTCGTACAGCTCCTGCAGCTTCTCCACGTCCACGCTGGAGAACGCGACGCGGAGGCAGGTGTCGTCCACCGCTATGGTGCCCACGCCGTCTCCCATGAGCAGCGCCTTCCTGAGGTCCTCCGCTTTTCCTCGATGCAGCCGGAAGCTCATGAAGTATCCCGAGTTGAAGGGGAGAGGGCTGATGGCAGTGCTCTTCTTTTTCGAGAGGATCTCTCGGGCACGCTCGTAACGCTGCCTCAGGAGCCGGCCCGCTTCCTTCTTCTCCGGCTCTCTGTCAGGACTCTCCATGGCGTGCAGGATCAGGTTCTGCGCCAGAACGCTGGAATTCGATACGGTGGAGCGCACGGCGCCCATCAGCTTGCGGGTGAGGGCGTCATACTGTTCAGGTGAGAGCCCCCGCGCGCCGAGGGTGATGAATCCCGTGCGGAAGCCCCAGGTGAGATCCTCCTTGGTGGAGCCGTCCACCTTGGCCGCAAGGACATTCTCGTGCAGTCCGCACAACCGCGCAAAGAGCGACTGGGCGTAGATCCCTTCCTCGTAGAAAAGGCCGAAGTACGCGTCATCCATGATGACCAGGCAGTGCGTGCCGGACTCGGCGGCATCCTTGATAACCGCAACCACCTCATCTGCTTCTTTCTTCATGAGGGAATAGCCGGTCGGGTTGTTGGGGAAGTTCAGGATCAGCGCAATTCTGCCCGCGCCAGAGGCCTTCTTGACGGCGCCGCGCAGACCCTCAACGTTGAACGTGCCCGTGGACGAATAAAACGGGAAAGCAGAAATGACCGCCTGGCGCCGGGTTTCGAATATGAGCGGATAGTTGTCCCAGTGCAGGTCAGGAAGGATCAGTATGTCTCCCTTGTCTACGAAAAGATCGGCCAGCGTGGAGATGCCGCAGGTAAGGCCCGGCGACGACGAGCGGAAGGGAGAAGGAGGTGGACCCGATGTCCGGGTTCTTGCGAATGATCTCCTTCTTCCACATCTCCCGAAGCTTTTCCACGCCCTGGGTGGGTGCATACGGGAAGATCTCGTCCGGTTCGAGCCCGGGCACCAGGGAACGGATTGTCTGCAGGAAGAGCGGCTTCCCGCGCTTGTGGCGATGCCGACGGTGGCATTGGCACGCGTGGCGTGCTTCTTGGCCTCGGCGGACTGCGCGACAATCCCCTTGGGGAAAAACAAGCGTCTGCCCAGCTCGGACAACAGGGCGTCGGCGACGCTTCCCTTCAATACGGCATTCAACTCTGACGCAAGCGGGTGCATTCCTGGTTTATACGGGAGCGCGGCGGGACTGTCAACGTTCCCGCTGCCGCCCACCCCCGGCTCACGCCCGGCCCGCTTGACTCGCGACAGCCAATCAGGCTACAAAATTGTAACTTTTAGCTAGCGAATTTACATTTATGTAGGTTCGCCGGAGGTGGGCATGCCTGCTGCAGAGAAGAAAAAGCTCGACGGCGGTCCCGGTGAGCTCTCGATGCTCTTCGAGATCAGCCAGATCCTCGACTCGAGCCTGGACCTGCGGACGGTCGTGGAGCCGGTCCTGGAGGTCATCACGAGATCCCTGGGCATGAAGTTCACCACCCTCACTCTCCTGAACCGGCAGACGGGCGAGATATCAATCGAGGCGGCCTACGGTCTTTCGGCCAGCCAGAAGCGGCGGGGGCGCTACAAGCTGGGTGAGGGCATCACGGGCAAGGTCATCCAGATCGGGCAAGCCCGCCATCGTGCCGCGGATCTCCGAGGAGCCGCTCTTCCTGGACAAGACGGGCGCCCGCAGGTCGCACGAAACGGGGGACCTCTCCTTCCTCTGCGTGCCCATCAAGATGGGACGGGAAATGATGGGGGCGCTGAGCGCGGACAGGCCGGCGTCCGCGGCACCCGCCCTGCACGGAGGACGCGCGGATCCTTTCGATCGTCGGCATCGCTCATCGCGCAGGCGGTGCGGCTGCGCCAGTCCGCGCAGGAGGAGCGGGAGCGGCTCATGGAGGAGAACCTGCGCCTGCAGGACGAGCTGAAGGACAGGTTCCGGCCGTCGAACATCATCGGCAACTCGAAGGCCATGCAGGAGGTCTACCAGCTCATCTCGCAGGTCTCGGCGAGCGACACGACGGTGCTCCTGCGCGGGGAGAGCGGCACGGGCAAGGAGCTGGTGGCGCACGCCATCCACTACGCCAGCGGGCGTGCGGCAAGGCCTATTCATCAAGGTCAACTGCGCGGCGCTGCCTGAAGGCGTGATCGAGAGCGAGCTCTTCGGCCACGAGAAAGGGGCGTTCACCGGCGCGCGTGGCCTCCCGCAAAGGGCAGGTTCGAGCTCGCGCAGGGCGGCACGCTTTTCCTCGACGAGATCGGGGACCTCTCCCCCGCCATGCAGATCAAGCTGCTGCGCGTGCTCCAGGAGCGCGAGTTCGAGCGCGTGGGCGGCACGACAACGATCAAGGCCGACGTGCGCCTGATCGCGGCCACGAACCGGGACCTGGAAATGCTGATCCAGAAGGAGCAGTTCCGCCAGGACCTGTACTACCGGCTGAACGTCTTTCCCATCCACATCCCGCCGCTGCGGGAGCGCCGGACCGACATCCTGCTTCTGGCGGACTACTTCGCGGAGCGCTACAGCCTGAAGAATCACAAGAACGTGCGACGGATCTCGACGCCGGCCATCGACATGCTCATGGCCTACCACTGGCCGGGCAACGTGCGCGAGCTGGAGAACTGCATCGAGCGCGCCGTGCTGCTGAGCGACGACGACGTGATCCACGGCCACCACCTGCCCCCCACCCTGCAGACCGCCGAGGCGAGCGGCACCGTGCCCGCGGGGCACCCTGCGCGCGACCCTGGACCGCGTCGAGCAGGAGCTTCTCGTGGAGGCGCTGAAGTCTTCGCGCGGCAACATGGCCGTCGGCCGCAGCGTCGCTGGGAATCACGGAGCGGATCATGGGCCTGCGGGTTCGGAAGTACAGATGTAGCCTCGCGCAGGTTCAGGAGCGGGCAGGGCTGAACCTGGCACGAACCTTGCATATGAAGGGCAACGATACTTCGTGCAAGGAGGGTTCAATGCCTGCTATCAATTATGGCGACACCGCCTGGATGCTCGTTTCAACGGCGCTTGTCATGGCCATGACAGCTCCAGGGCTTGCCATGTTCTACGGCGGCCTCGTGCGTCGAAAGAACGTGCTGTCCACGATGATGCAGTCTTTCTTCATTCTCTGTCTGATCAGCGTCCAGTGGGTGCTGTGGGGATACAGCCTGGCATTCGGGCCGGACGCGGGGCATGTCATCGGCAACCTGTCCTGGTTCGCCCTGAACGGAGTGGGCCTGGCGCCGAACGCCGACTACGCGGCCACGATCCCCCACCAGCTCTTCATGGTCTACCAGATGATGTTTGCAGTCATCACGCCGGCGCTCATCACGGGAGCTTTCGCAGAGAGAATCAAGTTCTCGACCTTCGTCGTCTTCACGCTCCTGTGGGCAACGCTCGTGTATGACCCCATCGCGCACTGGGTGTGGGGCAAGGACGGATGGCTGCACAACCTGGGTGCCCTCGACTTTGCGGGCGGAACGGTCGTGCACATTTCCTCGGGGATTTCTGCCCTCGTCTTCGCCCTGGTGATTGGAAAGAGGGCCGGGTTTCCCAAGATCACTCCGGCACCTCACAACATGACGTACACCCTCATCGGCGCGGCCCTGCTCTGGTTCGGCTGGTTCGGGTTCAACGCGGGCAGCGCCCTTGCGGCGAATGAGCTGGCCGTCAGCGCATTCATCAACACGAACACGGCCACTGCCATGGCGGGTCTGGCATGGATCATCATTGACTGGTTCGTCACCAAGAAGCCCACGGTGCTCGGCGCTGCCACGGGCGCGGTTGCAGGATTGGTCGCCATCACGCCGGCCGCGGGGTTCGTCACCCCGATGGGCTCCATTGCAATCGGTATCGCGGTCGCCATCGTCTGCTACATCGCCGTTGCCGTGATCAAGGGGAAACTGGGCTACGATGATTCCCTGGACGCATTCGGCGTGCATGGAGTGGGAGGAACGGTGGGAGCGCTGCTCACCGGCGTCTTCGCCTCCAAGCTGATCAACTCAGCCGGCGCCGACGGGGGCATATTCGGCAACTGGAAGCAGCGTGGGCACACAGGCCATCGCCGTTGCTGGCGGTCATCGCCTACGCGGCGATCGTCACGCTCATCCTCACAAAGGTGCTCGACTGGATCATGGGCCTGCGCGTGAAGAGCGAGGATGAGGCCATCGGCCTCGACAACACCCAGCACAAAGAGAGCGCCTACACGCTCATCGACTGAGGGAGGAAGCCATGAAACTTGATCATAGCGATCATACAACCGCACAAGCTCGACGACGTGATGCGCGAGCTGGACGCGCAGGAGATACACCTCAAGACCGTCACAAACGTGCTGGGGTGCGGGCGGCAGAAGGGCGTCACGGAGGTCTACCGCGGAGTCAAGGAGGCGGGCACCCTTCTCAAGAAGGTGCGCATAGAAATTGGGGTCAACGACGCCTTCGTGCAGCCGACCGTGGACGCCATCATCAAAGGCGCGCGCACCGGCAACATCGGGGACGGAAAGATATTCGTTCTCCCCATGGAAGAGTGCATCCGTATCCGCAGCGGGGAAAAAGGAAAAGTAGCCATCGGGTGAAAGTAATGGCGGGGGAGCGGCTTGCGCCCTCCCCCGCTCCTCTCTCTCGGGGATCAGCACGCGACAGCCGGGCGCACCGGCTTCACCCAACCGCATGCGGCCTCCGCCTTGACAGGCGGCGTCGGCAGTTGTATAAGGGCGCATCTCGTAAACGTTCCCGATTGTCCGATTGATGTCCACGGTCATCGCCATCACGACCGAAGCCGTTTTCCTTTTCGCCGCGCCGTCCGCCTCGGGCCTGCTCCTGGACGCGTTTGGAATGAGGGACTGAAAAGTGTCGGGCAGCGTCTCACTCGTGCGGTGCAGTGACTATGATTTCCCGAGAGTCAAGGCATCGGTGAGGCAGGGTCTCGAGCTGCTCGGCGGAATTTCCGCCTTCGTCAAGCCCGGCGAGCGGGTGCTGCTCAAGGTGAACCTGCTCATCAGGAGAAAGCCCGAGAAAGCGACGACCACTCACCCTGCCGTTGCACGGGCGCTCGCCGAGCTGGTCAGGGAGGCCGGCGGCAAACCCGTCATCGGCGACAGTCCAGGGGGGCGCCATTTCTACACTGCCAGCACCCTTCGATCGGTCTACGAGACCTGCGGCATGACCGAGGCGGCGCGGGAGAGCGGCGCGGAGCTGAACTGGGATACCGAGGTGGTCGAGGTTCCCTATCCCGAGGGCAGGCGCGTCAAGCTGGTCAAAACGATCAGGCCCGTGCGCGAGGTGGATAAGATCATCAGCGTGTCCAAGCTCAAGACCCATGGGATGACCGTCTACAGCGGCGCCGTGAAAAACCTCTTCGGCATAGTCCCCGGCCGGTACAAGGGCGAGTATCACCTGAGATTCGAGGACGTGGACGATTTTGCCGACCTCCTGGTCGATCTCTGCCTGTTCGCAAAGCCCGTGCTCTCCGTCATGGACGCGGTGGTCGGCATGGAAGGCTACGGGCCGACGAGCGGAAGGCCGCGCGCGGTAGGGCTGATCATTTCCAGCCCGGATCCCTATGCCCTCGACGTGGTGGCGGCTGAAATCATCGGCCTGAAGGGCCGGCAGGTCCCGACTATCAGGAAGTCCGCCGAGCGGGGCTTGTGTCCCTTGCACGCAGAGCAGCTGACCGTGGTGGGAGAGCGGGTCCCGGATGTTGCGGTCCCGACTTTCAGCAAACCGACGGTCAGGATAGCCCTGAACTACTACGGACTGCTGCTCCCCGCGGGCTTGAAACGATGGATGGACAATCTGGTCAAGCCGAAACCGCGACTGAATGCGGACGCCTGCAGCGGATGCGGCGAGTGCGAAGAAGCATGTCCCCCGAAGGCCATTACGATGATGGATCAAAGACCTTCGGTGAATCTTGACGCGTGCATCCGCTGTTTCTGCTGCAACGAGCTGTGCCCTCGCGGGGCGTTCGCCATCGCCCGGCCGTGGTTCCTGCGGCTGCTCCTGCGCGGCAGCGAATGAGCCGGGCGAGAGGCTCGTGTCCTCCCCCCGCTCCTCTTCCTTCAGAAATCCTTCTCCACGTACTCCAGGAAATCGAAGTCCGCGTGGAGTCCCCTGCCGGACAGGTCCTGGCAGCAGAGGGCCGCGAATGCACCGGTGAAGCCGCAGGGGACCGCGTGCTCGTCGGAAAGTATCGACGCATCCATCTCCCACCCGATCCGGGCCCAGGTGTTCCCGCCGGGAGAGTAGCGGAAGCTCAGCCTCTCGTGGTCCATGTCGAAACCGAGGAAGACCCGGTTCCAGCCTTCCACGGGAATCTCCTTCTCCACCGGGTATGAAAGAACGCCGCGCTCGCAGCGCATGAGGCCGAGGCACCTGGAAGCGTGCGCCGCCCGGCTGATGTAGAGATAGTAGAAGCTGTCGGTGCTGTAGAAAGCGGCAAGCCCGGCAAGCTGGTGGATGGACGGGGGCTGGAACTCGACGCACGTCGAAACGGAGACCTTGAACGCGCTGATGCGACGCGCGACTATCGCCTGCCGGAAGTTCGAGAGAATGCTTTCCCGGCCCTTCAGCCTCAGATAGCCCGGCCTCTCGGTCAGGCTCATCAGCGAGTCATCCAGGGGAACGCGAAGAGACTGGTAGCACGGACGAAGGATCGGGGCCTCGAAGTCATCACGCGAGGGCTCCGTTTCCCATTCGCGCGTGGGAAGGTCCGGGCCAGCGAACTCCAGGGTGGGCGACCGCCCGCCCTGCTTCAGACGCAGCCATCCATTCTGGGTCCATTCCACAGCCTGGAGAGAGGTCTCCCGGCCCAGGACCGATCTCCCGTTCGCCAGCGGGCGGCGGCAGAGATAAGCCATGACCCACTCGCCTCCCTGGGTTTCCACGAGACTCCCGTGCCCGGCGCTCTGGAGGGGAAAAGCGGGATCGTGCGCCGAGGTGAGGAGCGGATTGCCCGGCATCACCGTGTAGGGGCCGCGGAGCCGCGCCGACCGTGCCACGCTGACGGCATGCGTGGTGAATGTGCCCCCTTCCGCGGTTACCAGGTAGTAGAAGCCGTTCCGCTTGTACAGGTGGGGGCCTTCCACGAGACCAAGCTCCGTTCCGCCGAAGATCAGCGATTCCTCTCCGACCAGCCGCCGCTGCTCGGGGCAGTACTCTTGCAGAAGGATTCCTCCGAATCCATTCTGGGCGGGTCGGTAATCCCACAGCACATTGACCAGATACTTTCTTCCGTCGGGATCGTGGAAAAGGGACGCATCGAAACCCGAGCTGTTGAGGTAGACCGGATCTGACCAGGGGCCCTCGATGGAGGCAGACGTGGTGAGATAGTTATGACAGTCCTTGACCTGCCCCGCCCAGCGCTTCATGTCGGTGTACACGAGATGGAAAAGGCCGTCGGACCAGCTCAGGCACGGAGCCCAGACGCCGCCGGAGTTCGGATTGCCGCGCATGTCCAGGAGGTCGGGCCGGTCCAGGGGCCGGGCGGCAAGGCGCCAGTGCTCGAGATCCCGAGAGTGATGGATACAGACGCCCGGAAACCATTCGAATGTCGAGGTGGCGATATAGTAGTCGTCCTCCACGCGCAGGAGGGAAGGGTCAGGATTGAACCCGCGCAGAATGGGATTGCGAATTACGCGCATCTTGTTGCTCTGTGCCGGCTCTTCACGCTCATCCCTTGACTGCCCCTCCTGTAAGGCCTGCCACCATATACTTCTGGGCAAAGATGAAGAGCAGGATCGCGGGCATCATGGCGGAGTCAGGTAGCCGAGGACGAGGTTCCCGCCCGTCGAATGCTCGCCCATGAAATCCATGACGCCCATTGGAAGTGTGAATCCCAGGCCGCTCGCTTTCGCCGAGACTACCGCACGTCGGAAGACCCTGAAATCGGATAAATGCCGGATTCATGGATAGGTGGTATTGCCTACCGCCGGAAGGCCTATACTCCTTCCCTCTGTTCGATGGAAGAAAGCTCGACTGCCACGGCGGCATCGTCCCAGCGCTCGACGAGTATCTTGCGCTTCCAGACGCCGGACCTCCATCGGAGCGTCATGATGATGCCCCTGACCCATTCATCCAGGCACATCGCACCCCACAATCCGACGAGTCCGAGCCCGAGCCTTACTCCGGCGAGCCATGCCCCGAACGTCCCTATGAGCATCATTGAGACGATGGCCAGGACCACGGGAAAGCGTACGTCGCCCGCCCCCTTCAGCGCGGGATTGATGATCGTGTTGAAATTCCTGCCGGGCTCGTGGACCAGGGAGATGAAAAGGATCGTGGCGGCGAGACCGATGATCTCCTGGTCCTGCGTGAAAAGGCCGACGATCGGCGACTCGAACAACTTCACTCCTATGACGAATACGAGTGAGATGAGGAATCCCGCGCCGAAGTATCGATACACTCGTTTCTCGGCCTCGGCCTGCCTGCCTGCCCCCACGTAGTAGCCGACCTTGATCTGGGCAGCCGAGCCTATCGAAATACCGGGCATGAACACAAAGCGCAGCACGGCGATGAGTATTCCATACGTCGCGAGCGCCTGCGTGCCCATCCCGGCGATCATGGACAGGATGAGGATCTGTGAAAGATTGTACGTGAGGTACTCGCCCGCAGTGGGCACGCCCACGGCGACGACCGCTCTGTAGACGGAGCGCGGAACCTGCCGGATCTCGCCGAACGGAAGCGCGACCTCCTTCTTCCGCCGAATGATCAGGGCGTACAACGCGCACGCCACGGCCTGGCTGGCCACCGTGGATGCCGCGACGCCGACCACGCCGAGCACGGGGAACCCGAACGGGCCGAAGAGGCAGAGGGCGTTGCCGCTCACGGTCAGGACGAGAGCGACGATGTTGACGATCATCGGGTCCCGCGGATGCCCCCATGCGCGCAGGATGCTGGCCTGCGTAATGTTGAAGGCCATGAAGAATGACAATCCGCCGTAGATGATGAGGAACTGGCGGGCGTACAGGGCCACCAGGGGGTCGAGGCGGTAGAAACGAAGGACAGGCCCCGCGATTGCGGCGACAATCCCGGAAAGGACGAGGGAAAACGCAACGACCAGGCTGAGGCTGCCGATTCCCACCAGACCCGCCTCGCGACGCCTTCCGGCACCGAGGTTCTGGGTGATGAGGATGCTCGCACCGATGGCCACCATCGTGTAGAGAAGCTGAATGAAGAAAGCGAACTGGTTGACCAGGCTCATCGCGGCAACGGCATCCCGGGAGAACCTGCTGAGCATGAAGGTGTCCACGCTCATCAGGGAGGTGCGCAGGGTGTTTTCCACCAGGATCGGCCATGCGAGCGTCAGGAGAGGAATGCGGGTTCTGTCGGTGAGCGCGGCTTGCATGTGGGGCCTGCAGCTTACCTGCTTCGAAACGGAGCCACAAGCGCCAGGAGCCCTTCGGCCAGGAGGAACGGCGCGAGGCAGTTGACCGCGAAGCGGAGTAGCAGGAACTCAGTCCATGTAGTAGCCGCCGTTGATGTTGACGGTTTCCCCATTGATGAACGCGGCGTCGTCGGAGGCGAGAAAGCAGATGAGATGCGAGATGTCCTCCACCGTCCCGAGCCTGCGCACCGGAATGGACGCCGCCGCCTTCGCCTTCTTCTCATCGGTCCAGTATTTCATCATTTCCGTCATGACCGCATGCGGGAGCAATGGCATTGCAGGTGACGCCGAACTGCCCCAGCCGCCGGCCGACGGACCGGGTCAGGCTGATGACCGCCCCCTTGCTCGCTCCGTACACGAAGACCGTGGAGTTGTCACCGTTCTTGCCGGTGATGGAAGAGACATTGACGATGCGCCCGTACTTCTGGTCCTTCATGATGGGGGTGGCGGCGCGGATGGCGTACAAAATGCCCTTCACATTGATGTTCAGGGTCCTGTCGATGATGTCGTCCGTCGTTTCCTCGATGGTGCCGGGAAGCAGCAGTCCCGCGTTGTTCACGAGGATGTCCAGCCGCCCGAGCTCGTCTTTTGTGCGCGTGATCAGCATGTCGACCTGCGCGCGGTCCTGGATGTCGCACGCGATCACCATGACCTTGCCCGCGCCGCCGACCCGGATTGCGCCGCCGGACCGGCGGATTTTGCGTCGCTGCGGATCAGGGCGGCGGTTTCCTCCAGGCCGGCCGCGTCGATGTCGGTGATCACCACGGCCGCGCCATCCCGGGCCATTTCCCGTGCGGTCGCCTGTCCCATCCCTTTTGCCGCGCCTGTGATGATCGCGGCCCTTCCCTCGAATCGTGCACCCATGAAATCCCTCTCCCTTCAGTTCGCTCAGTACGCCTGGTCTGCCTAGTACGCGCCGGTGCTCTTCTGGCCGCTCACAAGGAGGACGCCCGAGCTTGTTCCCAGACGCGTCGCCCCGGCCCCGATCATGGCAACGGCATCCTCGAAGCTGCGCACGCCTCCGGCTGCTTTGACGCCCATGGTCGGGCCGACAATGCGGCGCATGAGCGCAATGTCCGCGACCGTGGCCCCGCCCTTGTTGAATCCCGTGGAGGTCTTCACGAAATCCACGCCCACCTCTTTGGCGATCTGGCAGGCAAGGACCTTTTCCTCGTCGGTGAGCATGCAGGTTTCCAGTATCACCTTGAGGAGAATGCCCATTCGGCACGCCCGGCGCACTGCAAGCATGTCCTCCCGCACCGTCTTCAGATCCCTGGCCTTCATGGCGCCCACGTTCATCACCATGTCGATCTCACCGGCGCCGTTGGCGACGGCCGTCCGCGCTTCGAAGCTCTTCACACGGCTGTCCATGGCGCCGAGTGGAAAGCCGACAACAGCGCACACTTTCACTCCGGTTCCCCCCAGGCGCCGCGCGCAGTGCTCCACCCACCGGGAGTTCACGCATACCGAATAGAAATGATGCTCCGCTGCCTCGGCGCACAGCGTGGTGACCTGCTCTTCCGTGGCCTCGGGCTTCAGCAGCGTATGGTCGATATACCGCGCAAGATCCGAGGGCCGGAGATCGGAAGTGCGGGGAGCCTGAGCCGCCATGTGCGTCTCCTCTGCCGGGGACTTTGCTCCCTGCATGCCCAGGCGCGCCACGACCTCCGCCACGATTTTCTCGATCAACTGGTTCTGGTCCACTATTCTGCCCTATTTGGCGGACGATTGCCGCCCCAGGGGCAGGGCCGCGTCCACTGACTCGTGCGGCCGCGGGATCACGTGGGTCGTCACGATCTCCCCCACCTTCTCCGCCGCGCGCGCCCCCGCGTCCACCGCTGCCCGGCAGGCCGCTACGTCACCGCGCACGATGGCTGTCACGTACCCGCCCCCGATCTTCTCGTATCCCACCAGGTCGACCTTCGCAGACTTCACCATCGCGTCCGCCGCTTCCACCATCGCCGCGAATCCGCGCGTCTCGATCATGCCCAGCGCTTCAAAACTCACGTTGTCCGCCATATATCCCTTCCTTGCTCTCTCAACGGCTCTCGCCGTCTGCTTCGCAGCCGCCCTCCCGGCGCGCAGCGCGCGCGATTCATTTCCCGGGCTTCACGACGGCCTTGAACACCGATTGATGCTTGAGGTCTTCGAATGCCTGGTCGATCTGCTCGAGAGGGTACTGGCGCGTGATGTAGGGCCGGGGATCGAGATCTCCCGAGGCGATCCAGCCCATTGTCTTTCGATTCTGCGCCGGCGTCGACGCGTGCACCCCGTGCACGGAGAGCTCCTTGTAATGGATGAGGTTGCTGTCCAGAAATCCCGTGGTCTCTTTTGCCAGCCCGCCGAACAGGCTGATCCTCCCGCGCTTAGCCGCAAGGGCAACAGCGTCGGACTGCGCCTGGCCCACGGGGCAGGCGGTGATCAGAACATCCACGCCCCTCCCATCCGTCAGCCGCTTGATTTCCGCGTGGAGATCGACTCTGCCCGATGCTATGGGAACGGCGAAAGGCACCAGGCGCATGGCCTCGCGCAGTCGGCTCTCATTCGGCTCGATAATGACGATCGGCTCCGCGCCCTGCATCCGGGCGAGCTCCGCGTGCATGCACCCGATGAAGCCCGATCCGAAGATCGCGACAGATTCCCCCTTCTGGATCCGCAGAAACTCCTGACCGTTGGCGACACAGGCAATCGGCTCGGCGAGCGCCGCCACCTCGTCGGGAACCCCGGCGGGAGTCGCATACACGTTTCCCCGGTCAAAGGCAATCGCCGGGACCTCCATGTATTCGGCGAATCCCCCGTCGAACTGGAATCCGATGGTCTGGAGGCTCTCACACAGGTTCGTGTAGCCGCGGCGGCACGCGTAGCAGGTGCCGCACCCGATGGCCGGCGCCATCGAGATCCTTTCACCGAGCGAAAATCCCTTCCGGTCAGGACCGATCTCGACGATCTCTCCGCACAGCTCATGTCCCGTCACGCGCGGGGGGGAGATCCTCTCATTGCCGAACTGCCAGGTCCGGAGGTCCGTTCCGCAGACGGAACAGGCAAGGACGCGGATCACCGCGCTGTCCGCCCGCGCGTGAGGCTGTGGATAGTCGCCCATCCGCATCGCCCCGGCCTTCTCGTACACGTATGCTCTCATCCTGCGGCCTCTTTCAATCTCCCATGAGGGCATCAAGGCGCTGCCCGTCACGGGGAACCCACTGTCTCCAATACCTCACCGATTCCTCCAGAGCCGGCAGAATGTCCCTCTTCGTGTCGGTGGTGCGCACGAAAATTTCGAACGTCAGGTAGATCTCCTCACAACGCGGCGGAAGTCCCGGCAGAGGCTCCCCCTCATAGGACCGCGCAATTGCCTGGAGCACTTTCGCGGGATGCACGATACCCCCCAGGTTGTTCTCCGGTGTGAACGGGAGATGCGGTGACGACAGTCCGTCCGTCTGCTGCAGATGGACGATCGGGGAGTAGCATCCGATCCTCTCGAGCCAGCCATAGAGATCGCAGTCGGCCGGAGAGGCGAACAGGTGGGGGTACCGATTCATCTCCGTTTCGATGCGCGCAACGGCTTCCGTTCCTGCTCCCCCGCCGCGGCGCCTGTCATCCCTGAAGATCTTGAAAGCGGACTCGGGACCGAGCCAGGGCTCGGGTAATCCTCCCCACAGCGCTTTCCGAATCGTCGCCGCGTCAGGCCGGAGGAACAGCCGCTGTCCGGTCTGGTGCCCGGTGTCCATGGCCACGTACGCACGGGCCCGCCCCGCCGCGTCACCTCCCGCATGTAGCGCTCCGTGCCGGCAATCGTCCACGGCGGCTGGTGCGGCGTGTACATCTGTTCGAGGACGATCGGAATCGGTCCCTGCTCGTGCGCGAACCGGGCCACCTCGGCGAGCTCGTCGTAGAGGATCTCCTCCGCGGCGGCATAGGCGGCGGGATCCTGCAGGGCGCTCTCCGAAATGGCATGGATGAAGAAGCCGGCGCCCGCTTTGACCGTCGAAGCGATCCTGATCATCACCTTCAGCCAGTCATTGACGATCCGCGCGCGCACACGGGGATCCGGGTGGGCGAGACCGAGTGTGCGGTACGTGGTGTACCCGGTATAGAAGTTCGCCACCCGCAGGCCCTCCGCCTCCACGGCTTTGCGCACGTCCGTGATCCATTCCGAGAGGTATTCGAAGCCGCAATAGAAGGGGTCCGCCTCGGTGTCCGCGCTCGCCTCCACGAAGGACACACCCAGCTCGCGGATGATCTTCGCCCACTCGGAGGGTCGGGTCCATCGTTTCGTCGCGAAGGAGTTGTCCATCGCCAGGTAGATCCGGGGATACTTCGTCACGCTCTGCTCCATTTCTTTCCCGGGCTATCGGCCCACGACGTCCAGATATTTTCCGAAAGCCTCGTCCCACGGCGCCTTTGCGTGCGGCTCATAGAAGACGACTTCGGATGACCGCAGGGAAATCTCCCGCCCCTGCGCCAGCGTCGTGATCTCGCCGTCGTGCTTCAGCTGCATGAGCAGGTTTCCCATCGAAGTGGTCTCCGGGGGCCCCGCCATCACCGGGATGCCGGTGGCATCGGCCGTCCACTGGCACAACATGCGGTTCTGGATCCCTCCTCCCACGAGGTGGAGCAGGTTCAGCCTTTTCCCGGTGAGCCGCTCCAGGGTTTCCATGTTCTGGCGGTATTTCAGCACCAGGCTCTCGTACACCGAACGGGCCACGGCCCCTCTCGATCCCGCGAGCCTCTGGCCCTTCTTTTCGCAATAGCCGATGATGACCCCCGGCATGTCCGCCTGGGGGAGCGCGAACGCCGGATCGTCCACGTCGATGAAGGCTGTCGCGGATCCCGCCTTCTCCGATTCCCCGACGATCTGGTCCCAGGCGATCTCGGCGCCGTCCGCGGTCCAGCTCTGGCGGCACTGCTGGATGATCCACAGGCCGGTAATGTAGTTCACGAGCATGTTGCGGCCGTCCGCGATCGCGTTGTTTCCGTAGCCGGACTCGAACGCCGCGTCCGTCACGATGGGCCGGGGCGTCTCGATGCCGGCGATCGACCAGGTCCCCATGGAGATGAACGCCCAATGCAGGGAGGGATCGGCCACCGGGATACCCGTGACCGCGGAGGCGGTGTCATGCGTCGCGGGCGCGACGACGGGAACCGGTGAAACCGCCAGCTCCTCGCACACCTGGGGCTGCAGGGGCCCGACGAGGTCCCCGGGCATGACGATTTCTCCCAGCATCGAATCGGAAATGCCCAGACGTGCCAGGATGCGTTTCTCCCAGGTCCGCGCGTCCTGGTTGCAGAGCAGCGACATTGTTGCGTTGGTGTACTCGTTGACCGCCCGGCCCGTGAGCAGGTAGTTGAGCAGGTCCGGGATCATCAGCAGCCGATGGCCGCTGGCGAGCTCGGTAGCGTGGTCGCAGCGGAATGAGTAGAGCTGGTAGAGCCCCATGATGCCCATGGTGGAACCGGCACAGAGCTGGAACAGCTCGCGGCGGGGGAGCTCCTTGTACAGCAGGGGGATGCGCTCGTGACGCAGCGCTTCCCGGTAGGTCACCGGGTTGGCCAGGAGCCTGCCATTACGGTCGATGAAGCCGAAGTCGCAGCCCCACGTGTCGATGCCGAGGGAGATCACATCCGGGTATTTCCGCAGGGAGACCTGGAGGCCGATCTTGAGCTCCGAAAAGAGACGGAGGATGTCCCAGTAGAGCGTGCCGGCCGCGATGACGGCCCGATTGTCGAAGCGGTAGGTGACATCCATGGTGACGCGCGCGCCGTCGAAACCGGCGACAATGGCCCGTCCATTGCTCGCTCCGAAGTCGAAAATCAGGTAGTGCTTCACCGCCACGGCCGCCTCCAATCAGATATTCTCATTTGCTCGGTGACTGAATAATTGCTCACTCACCATAATATACACCTCCCGTGCTGTCAAGAACGGCAGCCGCCTGCTGCCTAGAAAGGGGCGCTCGACCGCCGGCGGATGTATATCTCGTCTATCGCCGCCGTCGGGGAGAGAGAGAGGAGGAAGAGCACGGCATCCGCGATGTCCTCCGGTCTCATGAGCGCGGAGCGATCGATATCCGGGCGCAGGGCCTCCATCAAGCGCGTATCCACTCCCCCCGGGAGCACGGCGGACACGCGGATCCCGTGCGGCTGCGCTTCGGCGGTGCCGATCCCCCTGCCCGCCCCTGTCACGAGCGCAACCTGTCCGGAAAGATCCGTCTTCACGGGGTCTTCCCGCGGAGCAGCTCCCGCGCGGTGCTTTCGTCCGTGATCAGCACGTTGATGTACTTCTTCAGCAGGGCCGCGCGAATGGCGTGCACCTTCGACGGTCCTCCGGCCACGCCGATGATCAGCTTTTTCGGATCTCCCATGACGTCCATGGGGATGCCGATCACCCGGTCGTGGACCTCATCGTCGATGAAGTCACCGTTGGCGTCGAAATAGCGGCACAGGATATCCCCCACCGCGCCCTTGCCGATCAGGCGTTGAAGGTCCCCCGGGCTGAGATATCCCATTTTGAAGAGGCTCGCCGACTTGGACGCCTCTCCAATTGAGATGAGCAGCACGTCGGCGCGGCAGGCAATGTCCAGGACCTCTTTGATCCAGGGCTCGGACTTGAAGACCTCGGCCCGCTCCTTGGTCTGCGCGATGGCCGGCGCCCATATATTATAGAAGGAGGCATCGAGCTTTCGCGCGATCTTCTCCGCCATGATGTACGGGTTCATCGTCACGTTGATCATGAGGTTCCCGATGAGGCTGACAATCTCGATCTTGCCGGTGACGAGCTGGGGCTCGAAAAAATCCGCCAGGGACGCGGTCGTGTTCCCCCAGCCGATGCCGAGAACGCATTTCTTCAGCGCGCCGATCTTGCGCTCGAGGTACGCGGCCCCCGCCATGGCAGCGCCCCGCAGCCGGCGGGAGGGGTCTTCAGAGGCCAGGGGGGCCACCACGGCGTCCTTCAATCCGAACTTCTGCCGGATTTCAGACTCAATGCTCATCAGGTTCTCGTAGGGATGTTTCAACGTGAACTGGATGATATCGAGGTCACGGGCCTTCTCGAGGAGCCGCTGTACTTTCTGGCGTGAGAGGGAGACCCGCTCCGCAATCTCCTGCTGGGTCATCTTTTCCTTGTAGTACAGCCACGCGATCCGCGTGATAATGTCTTCCTCGGATTCCTTGCGCGTGGCCTCCTCTTTTCCCCGGCGGTTTTTCATGTGGTGTGCTGAAGCGCGGACTTCACTATACCTTTCTTCAATATGATGTTCGCGTATATCGCGCTCTCGCTCGTGGCGAGAATGGCGTACGCCTTCTGCGCCCTTTCGTAGAACGCGAACCGCTCGACCAGCTCGAAATCTGTGAACGCCGGGTCGTGGCGGCGGATGATCTCGCGGTACTCGTCCCAGATCGCGGTCTTCGCGGTATCTCCGGGCACGACCGCCATGAGCGCCACGGGATGCGGCACATAGGCGTCGAGCGGGAAGAATCGCATGATCGCGTCCAGCAGGGGCGGCACTCCGTGACCGTCGGCACGCAGGAGGCGGCGGGCCATGCTCGAGGCGGGAAAATTGCCGTCCGCGATGACGAGCTCGTCGCCGTGTCCCATTGAGAGGAGGACGCTCATGAGATCCGGGGAGATGATTGTCGGAATACCTTTCAACATGATGTGCTCCTTTGAAATCTGGCGGCCCTCGCGGGCCGCGCCCTCAATGCTACTTGGTCAGATGCACGAACTCGATGCCGGCCGCCTCGCAGAACACCTTCAGCTCCTTGATCCAGTTCCCATAGGTGCCGTGGATATGGTTGCAGCTCATGGCCTGGATGAATGTCTCCATGTCGCAGTCATTCGGGCGAATGCATGCGGCCAGTTGTCCTGCTCGATGGCCGCCAGCTTCTCGTCCTCTTCCGCGCCGAATGAGACGAACTCACCATGCACCGCCACCATCTTGTAGTGGGTCGTGCCGCCGCTGCGCGTCAGGCGCGCCAGCGTGACCTCTCCGGGCCTGGCGATATGATAGACCGAAGGGCCGCCTGCTGGAAAGGAGAAGCCCTTCCTCTTCCTTTCTGGTCCCCCGGGTCAACGACCCGGTCTATAGGCAGGAGACACCCCCGCACCAATCCGCCGTTCATCTGCTCACATATTGAATATTTGCTCGACTCTACCAGCCCGACCGCCCGTTGTCAAGAAGAATCGCATCGCTGTATCCAGCGGGGTACGGCGAGACGCTGCGGCCCATTGACAGGAGGCGGAAAATAGTCTTGTGATATGATCTCTTGCATAAACATGCACGCGATGTGGATCGGGGGCGCACTGCCAGGTGCGAAAAGGAGAGCCATATGCTGGAACTGAGAAAAGGCGCTGACATCCTGGCCGAAGGAGGAGGCGTCAGGACTCTCGTGGACGCCGAGGCGGTCTTTGCGCGCGCGCTGGATTCGGCCGGCCGCGAGAAGCTCCAGGCAATCCACACCCCGGACGCCCTTCTGCGCATCGCGAATGCCATTGCCCTGTGCGCCCCCGCGAAGGTCTTCGTGATAAGCGGCTCACGCGAGGACGCGGCTGAATGCCGCCGCATGAGCCTGGACGGCGGCGAGGAGTGCCCCCTCGCCATGGAAGGACCACACCCTCCACTTCGACCTCCCCGAGGACCAGGGGAGAATGGTGGACCAGACCTACTACATCGCCAACGAGGACGAGGAGGTCAGCGTCCTGGCGAAGAAGATGCTCGCGCGCCGAGGCGCTCGCCTACATCCGCGAGCACCATGGGCGGCATCATGAAGGGCAGGACCATGCTCATCGGGTTCTACAACCGCGGGCCCATCGGCGCCCAGGCGGCCATCCCCGGGCTCATGATCTCCAGCTCCGCCTACGTCCTGCACAGCGCGAACATCCTCTATCGAAACGTGTTCGACGCAGTTCGACGCGGAGGCGGCGCGCGCGGGGGTGTTCTTCACGAACGTGCACAGCCAGGGAACCAACAGGTCGGAGGACATTCCCCGGGCGCGCATCTTCATGGACAGGAGCTGGTTCACGACCTTCAGCATGTACTGCACCTACGCCGGCAACACCCTGATGCTCAAGAAGGGAAACCACCGGTTCGCGGTGGACCTCTGCACCTACTACCGGCGGGAGAAAGAGCTTTCCGAGCACATGTTCATCACGGGGCTGACGGGCCCGAACGGGAGGAAGACCTTCTTCGCCGGCGCGGCGCCCTCCGGCTGCGGCAAGACCACCACCGCCATGGTCGGCACGGACTACATCGGCGACGACCTTGCGCAGATGTGGATCGCGGCGGACGGCACGCTGCGCGCGGTGAATCCCGAGTGCGGCATCTTCGGGATCGTCGAGGACCTCAACAAGGAGGGCGACCCGTACCTCTACAAGTGCCTGCGGGAGCCGGGCACGGAGGTGATCTGGTCCAACGTGCTGGTGGACGAGCAGAACGTTCCGCACTGGACGGGCAGCGGCGAGACTCCTCCGGCGAAAGGGCGAAACTTCCAGGGCGACTGGTGGCCGGGAAAGACGGACAAGAACGGGCAAGCCGGTGCCCATCTCCAACGCCAACGCCCGCATCACGCTCTCCAACGAGGCAATCGGCAACTACAACCGCGTGATCGCCTCGGATCCCGCCGGGGTGCCCATCAGCGTCATCACCTACAGCGGCCGGGACAGCGACACGATGCCTCCGGTGTGGGTGGCGAAGAATCCCGACCACGGCGTGGTCATCGGCGCGTCGATCCTCTCCGCGGCAACGGCAACGGAGGTCGGCGCCAAGGGGGTCAACCGGCAGCCGTGGGCCAATTCCCCGTTCATCCCCTGCCCTCTCGGGGACTACATGGAGGCGCAGTTCCTCTTCTTCAACTCGAAGAAGTTCTCCGTCGAAGGGACGACCCCTCATCGCGGGGCTCAACTATTTCCTGCTCGACTGCGCGCGCGGCGGTGACCTGAACAAGCTCCTGGGCGAAAAGCGCGACGTGAGGGCGTGGCTGTCGTGGCTGGACAGGTACGCGCACGGAGAGGTGAAGGGAATCGAGACACCCATCGGCTTCATACCGCGCTACGAGGATCTGGAAACAGCTCTTCCGGGAGCAGATCGGCGAAGGAGTACCCGAAGACGCTCTACGAGAAGCAATTCTCCTTCTACGTCGACAACATCCTCGCCCGCATCCAGCTCCAGGAGGATGCCTACCGCAAGGAAAAGAAGATGCCCGCGCAGGATCTTCGAGGTCTACGAGGAGCAGAAGAAGGGACTATTGGCGCTGAAGGAGAAGTTCGGCCCCGTCGTGAAGCCGGACCAGCTGTAGCCATGGACGGCGAAGTCGGCCGAGGCCAGGGACTCCCGGCGCGCCTTCCGCTCCTGGCGGAGTTGCGCGCCTGCCGCCCTACGGATGGCCGAAAGGCCGACTGCCAGCGTACCGGCTGCGATTGCCGGAATCGCCGGTTTCGGATTTAATAGCAACCAGTGGAGCAGATCTCGAACGAGATCCGCGTCACCTACTCCGACAAAGAGATCGGCGGGCTGCTCAACGGCATCGGCAACGAGCAGCGCCCCTTCAGCCGCCACTTCAGCCAGAGCGAGGACTTCTTCCTGCTCCTGGAGGGCGAGTACACGGTCCCCCACCTGCCGATCCATCACGACGTGCGCCTGCACCAGCCGAGCGCCGAATACCTGGCGGCCCTGAAGCAGGTGATGGAGCAGGTGGCGCGGCTTGCGCCGCAGGTTCTGAAGGATCTCTCCTACTTCTTCGACCCCGCCGAGATCCTCCGCCCCTGCTTCTACCGCGTCTACCATGTCGAAGAGCAGCTGGTACCTCTACCTTCTTCGCATCGACCTCATGATGAGAGCCGCGGAAAGCACCGTGATCGAGCGGGGCACCAACGACCTGACCCCGCTCTACAAGTCCCGCAGGCTCTTCCTGGAGACGACGGTCCTTCCGCTGTCGGAGGTGGCGCGCCAGGACGGCGCCGCGAAATCGTTTCACATCAGGCAGACCATCTCCCAGACATGGATCGGGGAGCAGGGGCGGGGCTACTTTCGAGCAGGGCATCTGGATGGACGCCGACCTCACGAAGTTCTTCAGCAAGCTCTTCCTGCCCGCCGGCAAGAAGACCTACCCGTACTATCCGTACCTGTGCAAGTACAAGACGGTCTGCCAGTCGCCTGATCGCCCTCGCTCCCGAGGGCCGCGCCTGCCGCGATTCCCGGCCTGCACCGCTCGCTGAAGTTTCTGCTTCCCGCAATGGACCGCATCCAGGCGGAGATGAAGAACGCGAGCTTTTCCGAGGATATGCCGTTCTTCCAGGAGCTGAAGGGCAAGATCCCTCCCGCATGGTACGACCTGTGGAAGGACATCCGCGTGGAAGCCTACCTGAACGACTCGGAGATGAGAGAGTTCCGCATTGAAGGCTGATCTATCCGCCATCTCCGGCATGCAGGTGACTGTCATGGGGCTGGGCATCCACGGCGGCGGGCTGGCCTCCGCGCTCTTCTTCGCCCGGCGCGGCGCCCGGGTGACCGTGACCGACCTGCGCTCCGCGGGAGGTCCTCCGGGAGCCGATCGAGCAGCTTCGCGAGTTTCCCATCCGCTATGTCCTGGAAAGGCACGACGAGGCGGATTTCACAGGGGCCGACCTGGTGATAAAGAACCCCGCCGTCCCCCCTCATCCCCCTACCTCCAGGTGGCGCTGGAGCAGGCGTGGCCGTCGAGACGGACCTCTCCGTGTTTCTGTCCCTTGTCGAAAAATCCCGTTCTCGCCGTGACCGGCTCAAAGGGCAAGTCCACGACCGCGTCGGCCATCGCCTTCGGCCTGGCGCGCCGTGTTCCCCGAGGCACGGCTCGGCGGCAACATCACCGTTTCACCTCTCACCTTCCTGGACGAGCTGGCCCCCGGCGCCCCTGTGGTGCTGGAGCTTTCATCCTGGCAGCTCGGGGACCTGAAAGGCCGCGGGCTTCTCACCCCGGCCGTTTCCGCCTTCACCGTCATCCTGCCCGACCACCTGGACAAGTACGCCGGGCATGGATGAATACGTGGCGGACAAAAAGGCGATATTCCAGGAGCAGGGACCGGCGCAGAACGCGATATTCAATCTCGACGACCCCTGGCAGCAGGACTTCCCCGCGCGAGACCCGGGCGCGCCCCTTCTTCTACTCTGCGCGCCCGCTGACCGGAGGGAGGTGCGGCGCGTGGCTCGAAGAGGCCGGCGGCCGAAGCCGGCTGGCACCCGGCGGCGCGGAGGAAGCCATCCTCGGTGACAGCCGCCTCCCCGGGGCTCACAACAGGATGAATCTCCTGTGCGCCGGGCTGGCGCTGCGCCTTTTCGGCGTTACGGCCGGCGCCGTGCGCGCGGCGCTTGCGGAGTTCCCCGGAGTGGAGCACCGGCTGGAAATGTTCAGGGAGTGGGAAGGGATCCGGTTCTACAATGATTCCGCCGCGACCATCCCCCACGCCACCGTTCAGGCGCTGAAGGCGCTCCCGGACCCGATCGTCCTCATCACCGGCGGCACGGACAAGAACATCGACTTCAGCCCGCTCGCGGAAACGGCGCGGCTTCCCCGGGCCATCGTGCTGCTGGCGGGAACGGGGACAGAGAAAATCCGCGGCGTGCTCGACGCGCAACAGGTGAGTTATGAAGGCCCGTTCGGGAGCCTGCGTGAAGCGCTCGATGTGGGCATCATGCGCGCGCGCGGCGCGATGACGGACCGGGGCGTCTCGATACTCTTCTCCCCCGGGTGCACGTCCTTCGGGATGTTCCTGAACGAGTTCGACAGGGGAAGGAAGTTCAAGGAAACAGTGACGGCCCGGATTTCTACAGGGCCTTCTCCAGAAACAGGGCCCCCGCAATCGGATTGAAGATGTACGGCGCGATTTCCTGAAATCCGAACGATTTGTACAGGGCAACCGCGCTCTTCATGGAAGGGAGCGTGTCCAGACGCATGGAAGTGTACCCGCGGGCCCGGGCTTCCTCGATGAGCCTGATGATGAGCGCGCGCCCTATCCCCAGGCCGCGTGCGGCAGGCCTGACATAGAGCCTCTTCATTTCGCAGGTGCGCGCGTCGATCTTCCTCAAAGCCACGCAGCCGCACGGCTCTCCCCGGTTGCGGGCAAGAATCATCACGCCATCCGGCTGCGCGTATTTCCCCGGCAAGCCTTCCAGCTCGGCATTGAAATCCTGGAATGACAGGTCGATCCCTATCGAGGCGGCGTATTCCTTGAAAAGCGCTCTCATGAGCGGCATCTCCGCGGAGGTGGGGACGCTGTAGAGGACCGTGCTCTGAGGGCCGGCTCCGGCCTTCTTTCTCTTCACAAGGACTTTTCGGTAGTCCCATTCCACCACGAGAAACTGGCCGGCGGACAAGCCGGACTTCAACGCGGCACTGAGCCACCCCGCCTGGGCATCTCCGATTTCATCCTTCGAGGAGGAGCACTTCATCTCCACGAACACCACCGCCCTGTTCGCCCACAGGATGACGTCCCAGCATCCGGCCTTGCTGTTGTTGTTGTTCGCGGCGATGCGCGAGATCAACTGGTTGATGTACGTGTTGAGCGACGCCCCCTTGCTCTGGTTGGGCATCTTGTCGAAGTATTTTCGATGGTGCGCATCCGCCCAGACCCCCTCCCAGCCGTTCTTCCGAAAGAGCGTGAGCAGGGCAAACTCCGCGAACATGGCCTGCTTGTCCATCATCACGAGCGGCTTGTTCGACCAGGATTTGTCCAGCCCGACACCGGGCCGATCGGGACAGGAATTGAAGTCGACGTGATACCCGTGGACGGTCACCTGCCTCCTTTTTTCCAGGTCGAAGGGAACGTCGGCGGTCGGGACGAGCTCCACGGGCAGAGGGGGGTAGGTGCTGATCATGCTGTCGCCGTCACCGAGAATAGGTCAGTTCGCGCGCTCAATCAAGTGAGAGCCCGTCTTCTGCGCCCGCGCGCGCGCAAATTGCACGTAGGGCACGATCACGTCATTCATGTACCGCCCGGTGCCGTCGTAGGTGATGCTCACGACGGGCACCCCGGTGAGCCTCTCGATGTCGCTCGCCATGGCCTCGGTGACCATGGACGGGCAGCAGAACCCCGGACTGGTCTGCACGAAGAGGGCCAGCTCGGGGTGGAGTTTGTCCGGGCGCCGCGGTAGTTTCCCTCTCGATCGAATCGGATGAGCCCGAACTTCTCGCCTCCCACGAAAATGATGGACTTGACCGAAGGAGAAAAACGGCGGCACGCGGCGATCAGCGACACCCGGGTGTCAAAGGCAGCCGCGCCCCGCATGAGCAGCGGGCTTGCCGAAGTAAAGCCTATGCCCGAAAGGGGGACGGGGCCGATGTCGACCCCGAGGAACCCTGGATCGAGCATAGGCTGCCATAGTACTCGGATTTGAGGAAAGTCAACTGGTCCGGCAGCGCGCCCGGGCGTGCGCCGCCGGTTCTCAAGCTGAGATCAGGATCAATAGTTCTCCGCGAGGACCTCGTAGAAGGATTGCGGATGCCTGCAGGCAGGGCATTCCTTCGGCGGTTCGGTTCCCTCGAAGACATACCCGCAGTTGATGCAGTGCCACTTGACCGCGGTCTTTCTCTTGAATGTCTCCCCGCTGACGACATTGTCCACGAGCTTGCGATAGCGCGCCTCGTGGAATCTCTCCGCCTTTGCGATCTGTTCGAATGAGCGCGCCACTTCCGGAAATCCTTCTTCCCGGGCGATCTTGCCGAACTCGGGATACAGGGTCGTCCACTCCATCTTCTCACCGGCCGCGGCGGCTTCGAGGTTCGACTTCGTGTCCTTGATGGCGCCGGCCGGGTACGTCGCGGTGATCTCGAGATCACCGCCCTCGAGGTGGCTGAAATACACTTTTGCGTGCTCTCTCTCGTTGTCCGCGGTCTCCTGGAAGATGTTCGCAATCTGCTGGAAGTTCTCCTTGCGGGCCGCGCTGGCAAAGTAGGTGTACCTGTTCCTCGCCTGTGACTCTCCCGCGAACGCCTTCAACAAATTTTGCTCGGTCTTCGATCCTTTGATTGATTTCGCCATTCTGGTCCTCCCTGGGGTTTCCTCATGATAGCCGATGCGAGGATCTCCTGTCAACGAAAACGATGTGGGAAACACGCTCCGCAACGCGTCTTCCAGGCCTGGAACACGGCTCCGGCTTGACCAGCCGCGGTTTTTCGGGGTATTCCTTCAACGTACGAATCGTACGCAATCAGAGGAGAAAAGCGAATGAGCGCGGCAAAGAACGTCTATCTATTCGGGGGCGGCAAGGCTGACGGCGACGAGAAGATGAAGAACCTTCTCGGCGGCAAGGGCGCCAATCTCGCCGAGATGGCGGGCCATTCGGACCTTCGCCTGCCCGTTCCCGCGGGATTCACCATCACCACCGAGGTGTGCAACCATTTCTTCAAGAACAAGGGCAAGTATCCCGCCGGCCTCGACGCCGAGGTTGCCGCGGGTTTGAAGCACATAGAGAAAATCATGAGCCACAAGTTCGGGGACCCGGACAATCCCCTCCTGGTCTCCGTGCGCTCGGGCGCGCGCAAGTCCATGCCCGGCATGATGGAGACGGTCCTCAATGTCGGCCTGAACGAGAAAACGGCGCAGGGCATCATCAAGTCGACCAATAACCCCCGGTTCGTCTATGACGCGTACCGGCGTCTCATCCAGATGTATTCCGACGTGGTCATGGAAAAAGCGGAAGGAATCGACCCGGCGGAAGGCCAGGGGATCCGGCAGCAGCTCGAGCGCGAGCTGGACAAGATGAAGAAGGCCCGAGGCGTGAAGCAGGACACCGAGCTCACGGCAGAGGATCTGAAACAGCTCATCAGGATCTACAAGTCGAAGGTGCGGGAAGTGCTGGGCAAGGACTTCCCCGAGGACCCCATGGAGCAGGTGTGGGGCGGCATCCGCGCGGTCTTCCAGAGCTGGAACGGCAAGCGCGCCATTTCCTACCGCCGCATCGAGGGCATCCCCGACGAGTGGGGCACTGCCGTCACGGTCCAGTCCATGGTTTTCGGAAACATGGGGGATGACTCCGGAACGGGTGTCGCCTTCACGCGCAATCCCGCAACGGGTGAGAACGTGTTCTACGGAGAATGGCTTCCCAACGCCCAGGGAGAGGACGTCGTAGCGGGCATCCGGACGCCCTACCCCATCAATGAGGCGGGCAAGACCGAGCACACCGCTTCGCTGCCCTCCCTGGAGAAACAGTTCCCGAAGATCTACTCCGAGCTGCACGCCATCGAGCTTCGACTGGAAAGACACTACCATGACATGCTCGACCTGGAGTTCACCATAGAGAAGGGCAAGCTGTGGATGCTGCAGTGCCGGGTGGGCAAGCGCAATGGCCCCGCGGCTGTCCGCATGGCAGTGGACATGGTCAGGGAAAAGATGATCGTGCCCGAAGAAGCGGTCACCCGCATCACGCCGGCCCAGCTCGACGAGCTCCTTCACCCCGTCATCGACCCGGTGAAGGAGAAGGTGACCGCCGTGTTCCTCAAGGGGCTTCCCGCGGGACCCGGCGGCGCTGTCGGCCAGGTGGTGCTCACGGCCAATGACGCGGTGGAATGGACCAGGCAGGGCAAGAAGGTCATCCTCGTGCGGGAAGAGACCAACCCCGAGGACGTGGAAGGCATGCGGGCCGCGCAGGGCATCCTCACTGCGCGCGGCGGCATGACCTCGCACGCGGCGCTCGTTGCACGCGGCTGGGGCAAGTGCTGCATCGTCGGCGCGGGGGACATGCACGTCGACATGGCGGCGCGGCAGATCAACGTGAAAGGCATCGCGGTCAAGCAGGGAGACTGGCTCACCCTCAATGGGAGCAAGGGCACCGTGTACCAGGGCGCCCTGCCGCTCATCAAGGCAGCGGGAGAGAACCCCGACTTCGTGGCCTTCATGGGCACATGTGACAAGGTGAAAAAACTCGGCGTGCGCACGAACGCGGACACGCCGGCGGATGCCAAGAAGGCGCGCGAGTTCGGGGCAGAGGGCATCGGCCTCTTCCGGTTCGAGCACATGTTCTACGGGGAAGGCGCGGACAGGCCGCTGTTCCTCCTGCGGCGCATGATCGTTTCCAAGACCGAATCCGAGCGGCGCAAGGCACTGGAAGAGCTGTTCCCCTTCATGAAGGACGACGTGAAGAGGACCATGGAAGTCATGGACGGCCTTCCCGTCACGTTCCGGTTCCTCGATCCCCCTCTGCATGAGTTCGTGCCCAACCGGCCGGAGGAGAGGCAGCGCCTGGCCACCGACCTCGGAATCTCCGCGGAGGAGTTCAGCAAGAGGGCAGACAGCCTGCACGAGTCAAACCCCATGATGGGACACCGCGGCGTGCGGCTGGGAATCTCCTACCCCGAGATGACGGAGGTGCAGAGCCAGGCAATCCTCGAAGCGGCCGCGGAGCTGATCCAGGCGGGGAAGAACGCGCAGGCCCGAGATCATGATCCCCGTCACCTCGACCGTGGTCGAGATCGAAGACCAGAAGAAGCTCATCGAGAAGGTCTACGAGAAGGTGCTCACCAAGTTCGTGATGCCGAAATCGAAGCTCGCGCTGGTTGTCGGGACCATGATCGAGATCCCGCGCGCGTGCGTGACCGCGGACAAGTTCGCCGCGCAGTGCGATTTCTTCTCATTCGGCACAAATGACCTGACGCAGATGGGCTTCGGCTTTTCCCGGGACGACATCGGCGGGTTCCTGCCCAAGTATCTTGAAAAGAAGATTCTCCCGGCAGATCCCTTCCAGACCATCGACCAGGAAGGCATCGGAGAGCTGATCAGGATGGGCATCGACAAGGGCAGGGCGGTGAAGCCGACCCTCAAGATCGGAATCTGCGGCGAGCACGGCGGAGAGCCCGAGTCCGTGAAGTTCTGCCACAAGGTGGGTATGAGCTACGTATCCTGCTCCCCGTACCGTGTGCCGCTGGCCAAGCTGGCCGCCGCGCAGGAAGCGGCAGCGGATCTGCAGAAAGCAAGGGCAAAGCCGGCTGCCCGGCCCGCGGCCAAGGCTGCCAGGCCCGCCGCGAAAAAGGCGAAAGCAGTGAAAAAAGCGCCTGCAAAGAAGCCGGCCGCGAAGAAGGCCCCTGCGAAGAAGGCAGCGGCAAAGAAGCCGGCCGCGAAGAAAGCAGCGGCCAGGAAGCCCGCTGCCAGGAAGGCCGTGAAGAAACCGGCAGCCAAAGGCAGGAAGAGATAGGCCGGCCTTGGATTGAATCAGCGAGCCCCGCTGTCGGACCGACGGCGGGGCTTTTTTTGATCGTTCAGAAGGAGCGTGGGGCTCAATCTACAGCCGATATCCAAAAAGAACCGCGAGCTCGAAGTCGAGATTGAGTATCGACACGCCGGAGTATCCTGAGTCCCTCAAGAGCGCAATTCCATCTTTCTCCGGTTGGCTGAGCAGCTTATAGCCGGCGATAAGCTCGGGCCGCACGTAGATCTTCGGCGTGATCGAGATGTCGGCGCCGACACCGCCCTTGATCCAGAACTCGTTCGAGTCGGCCTTCTGCCGGCCGCTCAGGTCGTTCCCGATCATGTCGGTGCCGGCGATTGTCAGGTCATACTCGACGCCCAGCATCGGAAAGAGCGTGATCCGGCCGATTTTGAAGGGGAACTTGCCGTAGCCGGCAAACGCCAGGTGTCCCCCGGACAACTTCCTGTCCGACTCGGTCGTGCTCGCGCCGACGCCTGTCACGGTCGTCTTCTGGTACGCGCCATTGAACATTCGATAGCCGGCTGTGACCTGCAGGTAGGTCAGATCGACAAACGCCATGAAGGTGAATGGAATTCGGGAGGTCAATGTATCCGAGCTCGATCCGAAGCCTTCGTATTTCCCCACCGTCATTGAGTAGGCACCGTTTGCCCCGATCCCTGCGCTGATATCTATCCCGAACGCGCCGGCCGCCAGACACAACAGGGCGAGCACCGCCACCGCCGATTTCATACATCCTCCTTTTTTATTTCATGAGATTATCACCTCCTGTTTCCAGAACTCAAGTCAGGCACGAAAAAAGCCGCCCGAAGGCGGCTTTTAAATTGCGGTACAGCGCGCGTGGCAGGTGCAACCAGATCTACAGCCTGATCCCGAAAAGCACAGACAGCTCGAAGCCCAGGTCGAGCATTGAAACATCAGTGCCGCCGCCGGCCTTGGTGGCATCAACCAGATCGTTTTCGGGCCCGCTGAGGAGCTTGTAGCCGACGATCACCTCGGGTCGGATGTAGAATTGCGGGCTGACCGATATGTCGGCGCCCACACCGCCTTTGATCCAGAACTCGGTGGCATCGGACAGGTCCTGGCTGGTCATTTTGACACCGGCCGATGTCCCGGAGATGGCCCGGTCATATTCGACTCCCACCATGGGGAAGAACGTGATCGGTCCAAGCTCGATGGGGAATTTGCCGTATGCAGCGAGAGATACATAGTTGACGTTGAGTTCCACATCGGTTTTCCCGACTTCGGAGCCGTCAACGATGGCTTTCATGGTGTAGCCGTTGAGCATCCGATAACCTGCTGAGATTTGCAGGTAGCCCACGTCGACAAACGCCATGAAGCCAAACGGTATTCCAGTTATGAGCGTTTCCGTCGGAATTCCAGCCTGTGTTGCCTTCAGCGATGCCATGTAGTAAGACCCGGTTGCTCCGATTCCTACATCGACTGCAAATCCAGTCGCTGCCATGCATGCCAGGACAAGCACTACCAGTATTAGTCTTTTCATGGATTCTCCTTTTCTTTTATGAAATGGGTGTCCCCGCTACAGCCCGAATTATAGTCCTTTTTCTCCAGAAATCAATTTATGTTTACTATAGTTATTTTGATACATTGGTTTTTGCGGCAAGCAGGGCAGCCTGGGTATTGAGATAGTCCCGCTCCGGAACGCTCGTCGTTCGGCCCGCTGCGGCGAGATAGTGCTCGATCGCGGCCTTGTCATCTCCGGCCATCTCGTGAAGATGGGCCCGAACCGCATCGAGCCGATAGTGGCGGGCCATCCGCTCATCGGCATCCAGGGCTGCGAGCAGCTCGAGCCCCACGGCCGGACCATGCACCATTGCCGCGGCAACAGCGTGATTGAGCGTCACCATGGGATTGTCGGTCATGCGCTTGAGCAGGCTGTACAAGACCAGGATCTGCGGCCAGTCGGTATCCTCGGCGCGCGCCGCCTCGTCGTGGACGGCCGCGATCGCTGCCTGGAGCTGATACGCGCCGATCGATCCACGGGAGAGTGTGCCGCCGAGGAGCGCGACGCCCTCCGAAACAGCCTGCCGGTCCCACAACGCTCGATTCTGCTGCGCGAGCGGGATCAGCTCGCCGTCCGGCCCGGTGCGCGCCGGGCGCCGCGCATCCGTCAGCAGCATCAGCGCAAGCAGCCCCGCAACCTCGCCGTCTTCCGGGAGCTGGCTGTGAACGGCCCGCGTGAGCCTGATCGCCTCATTCGAGAGGTCGCTCCGCTGCAGCCGGGGACCGATGCTGCTGGTATAGCCCTCGTTGAAGATCAGGTAGAGCACGTGCAGGACCGAGCCCAGCCTTAGGGAGCGCTCCTTGTCGGTGGGCATGGCGAAGGGAACTCCAGACTCCTTGATGCGCTGCTTGGCACGGCTGATCCGCTGTGCCATGGTCGCTTCGGGAACGAGAAACGCGTTGGCGATCTCGGCGGTGGTGAGGCCGCCGACGGCGCGCAGGGTGAGCGCAATGGCCGACGGCGGGGTGAGCGCGGGATGGCAGCACATGAACAACAGGACCAGCGTGTCATCCTGGTCAGCCCCGTCATCCGGCTCCGGCGCCGCCGGCGGATCGGTCCATTCCCGCAGGGCCCAGGATTCTTCGCGCCGTCGGCGCGCGAGCTCGCTGCGCATGGAGTCGATCATGCGGCGGGAGGCGACCTGGATCAGCCACCCCCGCGGGTTGTCCGGCATGCCCTCCCGGGGCCACTGCACGGCAGCGGCGAGCAGCGCCTCCTGGACCGCGTCCTCCGCTGCGGAAAAGTCGCCGAAACGGCGCATGACCGCCCCGAGCACCTTCGGGCCCAGCTCGCCAAGCAGTTTCTCCGAGGCGCCGCGGCCGGATTCGTCTGTCACCAGTCCTCGCTCTGGTGGCCCATCACCGGGCGCACTTCGATTGGGACATTTGCGGGCCCGCCCCCGGGTCCCGGCAGTGCCGACAACCGGCCCGCGATCTCGCAGGCGCGCTCCGGACTATCGACGTCGACGATCCAGTACCCGGCGAGAAACTCCTTGGACTCGGGGAAGGGGCCGTCCGTAACCGCCGGAGCGCCGTCCGTTCTGGCGCGCACCACCCTCATCCCTTCCGGTCCGCCGAGACCCTGCGTGCCGACAAGCTCTCCGGCATCGGCGAGCTCCTTGTGGAAACGGTGCAGGAAATCGATGTTCGCCTTGACGTCCTCCGGCGGCCAGGTGCCGATGTTGTTGGCTTTCCAGTCAGCCACGGAGAATTGCATCATCAATATGTACTTCATGACGTTGATCCTCCCTCGGAAACAAGTCGGAGCACGCCGGGAATCCTCGACACGCCGCGCAGGGAATTCCGACACGATTTGGCCGAATTGTCGATACCGAAAATTCCCGGCGGCATGCGGCAGGCGAGCCGCCAGGCTGTGGGGGATGGCGCCTACGCCGGGCTGCCCGCCGCGCGGGTCTTGCGGGCCCGGAGCAGGGCCGCCGCGAGCAGGACCACGCCCAGCACCATCAGCAGGATCGCAAAGACGGGCAGCTTGTACGGAAGGTGAAAAACCGACCGCGACATGTCCAGCCCGCCCCACACCAGGGTCAGTATGCCGAGCGTGATCGAAAAGCCGTTCACGGGTATCCCCTTGAAACGCCGCACCGCGTTCAGCGCGAGCAGGATCACGCCGGTGCCTGCCGCGTCCAGTCCGTTCGGCATGAAGTGCTTCAGGAAGGAGAGCCCCCACCATACAAAGAGCGTCCCCCACGCAACGGCTTCAAGAATGCCACCCAGGTTCTTCCTGTCTTCCATACATGCCTCCATTCCTTCTCTGATCTACGCGTCCAACCAGCGCTGAAACGCCGGGATATCGCCTGCTTGATATCGCATCTTCATGGCCATCGCCCTGGTCTGCTCTGGGGAAAAGAGGAAGTACTTCCCGAGAGCTTTCGCATAGATGCTCCCCTGTTCGTCGTAGAGAGCGCCCTCGGCCGACCAGCACTTTCCCCGTCCCGTTGCCACGCGCGCCCGGGCCAGGTATTTTTGTCCCAGCAGAACGGGCTTCACGAATCGCACAGTCAGCTCGGCGGTGCATGCCAGGAGGTCGTTCCTGAAGGAAACGCTCCAGCCGCTCAGCTCGTCGAGCAGAGCGCTGATCACCCCGCCGTGGACCACGTTGTCATAGCCTGTCTGCGCGGCATCCGGCTGGAACCACGCGCATACTTCGCCTTCGTCGCCCGTGAAGAAGCGCATGCGCAATCCCCGAGGGTGGTGCTGTCCGCAGACATAGCATCCGTCGTAGCTGGGGAGGTACGTGGTGATCCCTGGCTGGCCGATGGACTCTGTCGATGAATGCAGCTCCGTGTTCATTCTGTCTCCTTTCAGATATTCACATACCAAACGTTCGGTATGTAAGCCTACCAACGAAAGCTCATGCCCTCAAGCCGCTGATCAACACCTTTTTCAACGTGGCCATGATCGTCCGGTAGTCCACGAGCTCCCGCTCGGATATCGGCCGGGAGCAGGCGGTTCCGCGCAGCATTCCCACGATGGTGAGCGCGGCAAGCGCCGCGTCTATGTCCTCCCTGACCTGCCCCGCCGCCTGCCCCTTGCGGATGATCTGCTCGACGAAACGGGTCAGCTCGCCATAGACCTGCTGCAGGGCGGCGGCCAGCTCCGGCCTGACACCTTCCAGCTCCGTCATCATTCCATTGAGAACGAGACAGAAAGCCTCGTTTCGCTCCAGGAAAAGGGCATGATTGTCCAGCAGCGCGGACAGCCGGTCGATTGCGTCATGGGAGCCTGCCACTTTTCTTGCCACGGAATCTCTCCAGGTGACGCGGATCTTCTCGATCACGGCGAAGAATATCGCCTCCTTGCTCTCGAAATGATGGTACAGCGCGCCCCTGGTGACCTCGACGGCCCCGGCCAGGTCGGCGATCGAGGTGGCGATGTAACCCTTACGGACAAAAAGACGGGCTGCCGCCTCGACGATGCGCTCGCGAGTGTGCTCGCTCTGCAATGCTCTGCTCGTTTTCTCCATATGATATTGCCGTTCTGCTCACATACTGAACGATCGGTATGTGAAGAGATATTAGCCCAGGGGGACGTTCCTGTCAAGAAAAATCGGCAGATTTCCTACCGGCCGCCCGACTCGCCGGGAGCCGCAAGATCGTCCGCCACAAAGAGGAGCACCGGCTGAAAGCCCGTGGGATAGCTCATCATTGTGGTCCAGACCTGCGTGACACCCGATGCCGTCCACACTTTCCCGTTCTTCGATTTCGCGGAAAGGAGATACCGCACCACGGCGCCTTCCGGCACCTGTATCGCTTTGCCGAACGTGGCCTTGTCCCGGCCGCGGCCGGGCCGGCTGAAAACGGTGTCCGCACCATAGGGCGCGCGGGTCCGCTCATCCACGATCTGCACCGAGATCGCATACTCTCCCTTGTCGTTCCTGTCGAAGTCTTCCTTGTCCGCGGCCCGCTCCCTGCCCCGGGGCATCCGCGAGAGGTAGCCGGTGACCGTGGTGGGGCTGCCGATGGGGGGCCAGCTCAGTCGAGGATTGTCGCCAAAGACAAGGAACGGTATGTCGACGTTGACCTCGTCGTCGGCAGCCTGCGCTTCGGTATAGGAAAGGAAATGTCCGGCCACGGTCCGAATGACCGTTTCCACCTCCACCAGCCGATCCCTGTTCAGAGACACTGCGTCGGACCGGGCGGACAGCGCCACCAGGCGATCGGCACCCTGCCGTTTCGCCTCGACAGGCGCCGTGAACTGCGCGATAACCTCATTTGTCCGATAGTATCGGACGGTGACCTGCGCCTGCGTGCCGATCTGATCGCCGTTGCTGGAAAGAGCGGAAACCGTGGGGCCCGGGAGCTTCAGGTTCCTGGCCGTGACGGTGATTCGGTCACGACCGGTCTCCGCGGGCGGCGGGGGGGAGCCGCCGCCGGCAGGCTGTCCCTTGTCCGGCTGAGGTCCCCCGGGAGGGATTGCGGCACCCGCAGCGTCGCGCGTCACGCGCAGGCTGTAGCGGAGCCTCGTGCCGTCCTGCGCGGTCACGTCGATGACAACGATGCGCCCGACACCCGGCTGCAGGGGAATGGCGCGTCCTACCTGCCCCGCAGGACTGCCGTCGATCGCCACCGCTGCTGCCCGGCTCTGCGCGCGGGCGGAGAGCACCACCATCTCGACGTTTGACGGGACCCGTGCTTCATACTGCAGGATCGATGGATCGAAGGCAGGCGCGAGCTGCGCGCCCGTGAGCTGCAGCATGGACAGGAGGGCGTTGTCGTCCAGGATCACGGGCGCCGCAGCCCTCTGGATCTGCACGCGGTAGAGCTTCTGGGAGCCGTCCTCCGCGACCACCACGAAAGAGGCGGCATTGGCCGCGCCGGGATCCACGGCGATGGTGACATCCAGGCGCGGCGCCGGCTTCAGGTTCGGCAGCTCGGCAACGCTCACCAGCGCCACGGGGCTCGCCGCAACCGCGGTCACCACCACGCTCTCGACGGCGGCCGGCAGCCCGACGCTGTACGACACGATCCGCGGCGTGAACACGGGGTTCAGAGCGCCGGACGAGACGCCGAGTGAGGCAAGGTCGGCATTGCGATCCGGCGGGGCCCGGCGTATGTCCACGAGGTACTGCTGCGCCGTTCCGTCTTCCGCGGTGACGGTGATCGCGATTGCGAGCCGGCCGCGGGGAAAGGCAACCACGGCGCCTGCAGCGGAAGCCGGGTCTCCCCGGGGCTGAAGCGGCGTCGCGCCGCCCCCGATGGGCAGGGACGCGACGCTCACCGTGGCCACGCCGCTCTGAGGGCGCGCATGCACGACGAGCTGCTTTGTGGCAAAGGGAGCGAGCGCCTGGTACCTCCCCTGCGAGGGTGAGAAGGCGGGAAAGATCGGAGCGTTCTGCAGATCCAGCGTTTCGAGCGCGGCGTTGCTGTCCGGCGCGGCCCGGGCGATGCTCACCGTGTACCGGTCCCTGGTCACACCGTCCTCCGCAAGTGTCTCGATGGTGACCGCGCGCTCCTGCACCCCCTGGAACTCCACCGTGCCGGTCCCCGCGGCCCCGCGGAACTCGGCTCCGTCTATCGTGACGCTCTTCATGTAGGGGCTCTGGCCCCTTGCTTCAACCCGGACGGCGGTGGCCGCAAAGGGGACGACGACAGTATAGCTGTGCACCGCCGGGTTGAATGCCGGCTGTAGAACGGCCCCCCGGGGAAGCACGAGCGCGGAAAGTCGCGCATTGCTCTGCGCTTCCCGGACGAACACCTTGTATGGCCAGGGCTTCTTTTCCCCAGGCAATTCGATCGCGTAGATCACGGGCACGGAGAAGTCATTTGGCGTGACGCCGTTCTCCTGGACAACCCGGCTCCCGCTGGAGATCACCGTGATGGCCGCTGCCTTGTTCAGGGTGAGGGTCGCCACCAGGGTGCGCACGTCTGTCCCCGGGGGAACGACCAGGTGGACCTCCTGGGGAAAGGGACGCTCATCGATCGCACCCGCTATGGTCTGGGCCAGCGATTTGTTCACCCCGGCAAGAAAAACGAAACTGTCCAGCGGCCCATGCCCCCTGCCTATGCTGGCGCAGCCCGCAAGGCCCGCGAGGATAATAACCGAGACAACCGCGCCCCGGAGAAGCTTACGCATATTCACCTGCTTTCCGGGGGCGATTATACCACGTCTGTAAAACTAGCGGCGCGCCCTATGCCTTCTTCCGCGCGAAGGTCATCCAGGTAGCGCGCACGATGAACACGAAGATGACCAGCCCGCCGATACCGAAGATCGTATCCGGCAGGATCCTCAGGTAGTTCAGCAGCTTGATCACGGGCCCGAGGTGATCTCGGGGCTTCGCGCGTACCAGACGCCGTACGTGATGGCGTAGTAGAGCTGGTAGAATGCGGACGGGCGAAGGCTGAGGAGCATCATGCCCAGCAGGCCTCCGTTCAGAAGCCAGAACGCCCATTTCAGCAGTCCGCTCGACCACGCCTTGATCGGCACGATGTGGCGCACGGAGAAGAGCATGAGAGCGATGGCGAGGATGCCGTAGACCCCGAAGAGCGCCGTGTGCGCGTGCAGCGGAGTGGTGTTCATGCCCTGCGCGTAGTACAGGACGATCGGCGGGTTGATCAGGAACCCGAACACGCCCGCGCCCACGACGTTCCAGAACGCCACGGCGATGAAGAAGTACACCGGCCACTTGTACGCGTAGTTGCTGCCCCCCGTCTTCAGCGTTTTCAGGTTCTGCGCCGTCTCGAAACCGAGCAGCGCCAGCGGAACGATCTCCAGCGCGGAGAACACGGCGCCCAGCGCGATGATGGGTGTCGGCGTGCCTGTCCAGTAGAGGTGATGGAACGTGCCGATCACCCCTGCCCCCAGGTAGAGGAAGATGCTGACGTAGACGACCTTCAGGGCGAACTTCGGCGCTCACGGCGCCGATGCGGGACAGGATGAAGGCGAGCACCACGGTGGCGAACACCTCGAAGAAGCCCTCCACCCAGAGGTGGACGACCCACCAGCGCCAGTACTCCGCGTCCGAGAGATCGCTCGACCTGCCGTAGAGCAGGCCGGCCATGTAGAAGAGCGGGATGGCCACCGCGCTGTACAGCAGCACGTGCGTGAGACCGCCGTTGTCCTTTTCTCCGGGAAGGGCGGGACGGATGGCCCGTACCACCAGCACGAGCCAGATGATCATGCCGACGATGAGCAGGATCTGCCAGACGCGGCCGAGCTCGATGTACTCATAGCCCTGGTGGCCGAAGAGGAACCCGTTGGAGCCGAACCGGCCCTGGACGGACAGCCACGTTCCCGCCAGGGATCCGAGCACCACGATCACCACGGCCAGGAACAACGCCAGGGAAAGGGTCGCCTGTCGCTTCGGCTCCTTGCCCACGAACGGTCCGATGAAGAGACCCGTGGCCAGGAAGCAGGTGGCGATCCAGAAGATCGCGAGCTGGAGGTGCCAGGTGCGCACCGCCGCGTAGGGCAGGATCTTCTGAATGGGCACGCCCAGGAAGGTCGCGCCTTCGACGGTGTAGTGCGCGGTCAGTGCTCCCAGCACGACTTGAAGGACGAACAGCGCCATCGCCGTGATGAAATAGGCCAGTGTCGTCTTCTGACTTCCCGTGGGCTTCGGCTCGCCGAACTTCGTGCACGAGCTGCGCCGAGTAGTCCGCCTTCGTGCATGTAGCGCGCGTAGAGGAATATCGCGCCTGCCGAGGAAAAGGATGAGGATGATGACGCTCACGATGGACCAGATCAGGGTGCCGGCAACCGGCTGGTTGCCCACGAGCGGGTCGAACGGCCAGTTGGTCGTGTAGGTGACGTTGTCTCCCAGCCGATTGGTGCCCGCCGCCCAGGCCAGCCACGCGAAAAAGCTGGTGAGATTGTGGCCCTCGGCGTCCGTCTTGACGATACCGGGCTGCAGCCCCATGCGGTCGTTGCCGTCCCGGAAAAGCGCCGTGTAGTACCCCTGGAGGGCGGCAAAGGCCTCGGCCTGCGCGGGAGTGAAAAGGAGCTTGTCGGCCGCCGGGTCGTAGCGGTTCGTCTTGATCTCCCGCGTGGCCAGCGCGCGCAGCTCTGCCTTCTTCAGATCGCTCCATGGCATCGAGATCTTTCTGCGTGAAGGCCGCCGCGGCGTTCGCGGTGTAGGCCGGTGAGCCGTGCCCCCACGTACAGGCCCATGCGGTGCAGAAAGTCCGCCGACCAGTCAGGCGCAAGATAGGAGCCGTGGCCCCAGATGGTGCCCATGTCCTGCCCGCCCCTGCTCAGGTACAGCTTCTGCCCGCTTTTCACGTCGTCGCGGGTAAAGACGGTCTGGCCCGCGGCGGTTGTCACCGTGCCGGGGATGGGTGGTTTCTCCTGGTGGATCAGATACCCTCCGAAGAGGAGCACGCCGAACGTAACGGCGAGCATGAAGAGTAAAAGAGCACGCACCTTTGGATTGTTCATGCACGGACCTCCTGCGGCGCTGCGGCCAATGATTTTACGGTCGCCTAGTCCGCGACCTCGGACAGGTTCGTATCGCGAAGAAAACCGAGGTACTCCTTCCTGACCCTCGCCCACCCCTCGTGGAGCATGCAGTGCTCCTTCCGGGTGCACTGGGCCCTGCCCAGAATGCATCCCTTGATCCGGCTCACGTGCTCGATGGGCTCGAGCACGTCGTACAGGGAGATGCTCCCCCGGGCCCGGGCCAGACGGAACCCGCCCCTGCTCCCCTTGCGGCCTTCCAGCAGGCCGGCCCGGGCAAGCTGGCGCAGGAGCTTGCCCAGGTAGTTCCGCGGGGCCTTGATCCGCGCCGCTATCTCCCCCGCCCCCTTATACGCGCCCGCGGGGAGGCCGGCGAGGTACGCCATGGCCTTGAGGGCGTGCGTGCCCGTCCGCGTGATCATACGATCCGCTTCTGAATAGGATATTCGCATGCGATTCCCATTATTAACACGGGCGCCGAAAACCTGTCAAGAAAAAACTCGAGAGCCGGCCGCCGCTTCTCCCGCCCCCCGGAGCGTGCTATAGTGCGCGGGATGAGTTCAAAACGCTATCCGCCGATGGAGGCGTTGTCGCCGACCGGGCAGACGCGCGTGGTGCGTGAAATCTTCACGACCGGCCACGAGAGGTACGACCTGCTCAATCACCTGCTGAGCTTCCGTCGCGACCTTGGGCTGGCGCGCGGTGGCGGTGAAAAGGATGCGTTTTGGACGCACCCTCAGGTTCCTCGACGTGGCCACCGGCACGGCAGACCTGGCAATCGCAGCGGCGCGCCGGTTCCCGCGCATCGCAGTCACCGGCATCGATTTCGCGGCGCCGATGCTGGAGGTCGGACGCAGGAAAGTGCGGGAGGAGGGACTGCAGGAGCGCATCAGCCTGGAAGAAGGGGACGCACTCGCGCTGCCCTTTCCAGGCGGGTCCTTCGACGTCACGGCGGTTGCGTTCGGCATGCGCAACATACCGGACCGGCGCCGCGCGCTCGGCGAGATGGCGCGTGTCACGGTCCCGGGCGGGCAGGTGATGATCCTGGAGATGACCTTCGCGCCCGTCCCGGCTCTTCCGCCCGCTTTACGGCTTCTATCTCAGGCGCGTCCTCCCGGGCATGGCCCGGCTCTTCGCGGGCAATCCGGCGACGTACTCACTACCTGGGAGACTCGATCAGGCACTTTCCCTCTCCCGACGCCCTCCGCGCCCTCATGGAGGAGGCCGGGCTTCGGGAAGTCACTTATACCCGGCTGACCTTCGGAGTCGCGTACCTGCACATCGGCCGTGTACCAGGAGGCGCATGAATGGAGCTTGCACGGATCTTCGCGCCCGTGGCGGACGAGATGAAAGCGGTGGACAGGGAGCTGAAGACGCTGATGCGGAGCGTCGGCGTGCAGACCGCCGCGGCCAGGGGAAAGGCGGGCATCATCGACCGGATCGTCCAACACCCGTTCGAGGTGCCCGGGCAAGAGGATCCGGCCGGCGCTCGTCCTCCTCACCGCCCGCGCCATCAGCGGAACCCCCGACCCGGGCGCGCTCATCGCGCTGGCATCCTCGGTGGAGATCCTGCACGCCGCCTCCCTGGTGCACGACGACATCATCGACGGCGCCGATTCGCGCCGTCACCAGGTCAGCCTCAACAAGCGATTCGGCAACCGTGTAGCCGTTCTGGCGGGAGACATCCTCTACACCCACTTCTTTTCGCTCATCACCGGCCTTTCCACGATCGACGCGGCAAAGCGCTTCTCCCTGCTGGACATGTTTCTGGACACGACCAAGTCGATGTGCACGGGGGAGATCCTCGCCCAGGAGGCCGCCGCCGCCGAACGGCCGCTCGGCTTCCAGGAGTACGTGGAAATCGCGTCCGACAAGACCGCCGTGCTCTTTGCCGCGTGCTGCAAGACGGCGGGCCTCCTCTGCGACGTATCCGCGCCCCAGCTTCGCTGCCTGGAGGATTTCGGCCTGCATTTCGGGCTCTCGTTCCAGATGGCGGACGACGTGGTGGACAAGGACCACGGGCTGGACCCCCGCGTGGACCTGAGGGCGGCCACCGCGGAGTACGCGGAAAAAGCGCGGGCCGGAGTCGGATGGCTCGCGCCGAGCCCCCACCGCGATTCGCTTCTCAATCTCGTCGATTACGTGAGCGCATCCGCGATTCCTTGACACCTCCATGATCGTTGGTTAGATTCTTAACGGCGCCGGGCCGGGCAACAACGATGAGCGCAATACTATCTTTGGCGGTCTATCTTGCAGTCGTCGTCCTCCTCGTCGGCTTTCTGATGCTGGTGACGCATCTCTCGGGAGAGCGCCACTTCCAGAGCGGCACCGGAATTCCCTACGAATCCGG
This sequence comes from uncultured Spirochaetota bacterium, assembly GCA_963734545.1. Lineage (GTDB taxonomy): Bacteria > Spirochaetota > Spirochaetia > SZUA-6 > Fen-1364 > Fen-1364. Next base: position 296,637 of record CAVTHO010000009.1, read on the forward strand.
CGTTCCCCTCACCGGTTCGGCCCGGCTGCGGTTTGCCGCTGATTTCTACCTCATCGCAATGTTCTTCGTCATCTTCGACATTTCCGCCGTGTTTCTCTTTGCATGGGCGGTGGCGGCGCGGGAGCTGGGCTGGCCCGGCTACGTTGCTGCCGTGGTATTCATGATCGAAACGGTGGCGGGCCTCGCGTATCTATGGAAGAAGGGCGCCTTCGACTGGGGCGCGCGCAGGCTGCGGGAGCACCGGGAAAGGCACGGGATGGGTCATGCTGCGTAGAAAGCGGCCCGTCGGGCTGCCGCGGGGCCTGGAGCGCCAGGCCCCGAGCAACGACGTCTACATGGCCCGCAGGAACGACCTGATTGCGTGGGGCAGGAAATACTCGATGTGGCCCTTCAACTTCGGCCTGTCCTGCTGCTACGTGGAAATGGCCACTGCCATCACGAGCAAGTACGACATTGCACGGTTCGGCTCAGAGATCATCCGCGGCTCCCCGAGGGAAGCCGACGTCATGGTGGTGGCAGGGACCGTGTTCGCCAAGATGGCCCCGCTGGTGCTGCACATGTACGAGCAGATGATGGAACCCCGCTGGGTCATCTGCATGGGCTCCTGCGCCAGCTCGGGAGGAATGTACGATATATACAGCGTCGTGCAGGGAGTGGACTCGTTCCTCCCCGTCGATGTCTACGTCCAGGGATGCCCTCCCAGCCCTGATTCATTCATGAGAGGCCTCGTCCTCCTGGGAGAAGCGGTTGCCACGGAGAAGCGCCCGCTCTCGTGGGTCGTGGGACCGCAGGGGGTCATCCGGACGGTGAAACCGTCGCTGCGCGACAACATGCGCCCGGAACGGCAGAAACAGACAGATTTGCGCTCGCCTGACGAAGTCTAGGCGGGCTATCCGCGGCTCGGGAGATTGGGGAGATGACCGCAACGACGGGAACGATCGGGGAGATCTCTGAAAGGTTCGGCGCGGGCTCTCTCCATGCGCAGCCCACGAAGGACGGGGTCCCCACAGTCTGGGTAGGCGCGGAGCGCTTCCGGGACGTCCTGGCCTGGCTCAAGTCCGGCCCGGGCGGCTCCTACAGCATGCTGCTGGACATCACGGCCATCGACGAGCGCGAGCCGGGCGCATCGGGAAGATCAGCCGCCCGCTGATTTCAGCGTCGTGTACCACCTCGTCTCCATGGACCGCAACCGGGATGTGCGGCTCAAGGTGCCGCTCCAGGGATCGAATCCCGCGCTGCGCACGATCACCGACCTCTGGCCCAACGCGGACTGGTACGAACGCGAGACGTGGGACATGTTCGGCATCACGTTCGAAGGACATCCGCACCTTCGCCGCATCCTCATGCCTCCCTGGTGGGAGGGTCATCCCCTGCGCAAGGAACACCCTGCCCGGGCGACCGAAATGGGCCCTTACCACATGACGAGCGCGGATGCCCAGCGCATGCTGGCCACCCTGGAGTTCAAGCCCGAGGAATGGGGCATGAAACGGGAGAGCGGGGACCACCAGTACATGTTCCTCAATATCGGCCCGCAGCATCCCTCCACGCACGGCGTTGTCCGCTTCACCGTCCAGCTCGACGGAGAAGAGATCCTGGACCTGGTGCCCGACATCGGCTTCCATCACCGGGGCGCCGAGAAGATGGGGGAGCGCCAGACCTGGCACACCTACATCCCCTACACGGACCGCATCGACTACCTGGGCGGCCTGCTGAACAATTTTCCGTATGTGCTGGCCGTGGAGAAGCTCGCCGGAATCGAGGTGCCCGAGCGCGCGCAGGTGATCCGCGTGATGATGGCGGAGCTGTTCCGCATCATCAGCCATCTCGTCTTCTACGGCACTTTCAGCGCGGACCTCGGCCAGATGTCTCCCCTGTTCTGGATGTTCAACGACCGGGAGCGCGCCTTCGACATCGTGGAGGCCGTCACCGGGGGCCGGATGCACCCCGCCTGGTTCCGCATCGGCGGGAGTGGCCATGGACCTGCCCGCCGGGTGGGACCGCATGATGCGGGACTTCATCAAGTACATGCGCAGGAGACTGCGTGACTATGACGTGACGGTGATGAAGAACAGGATCGTCAAGGCGCGCACAAAGGGCATTGGCCTGGTGAGCAAAGAGGAGGCCATTGCGTGGGGGGCCACGGGGCCTTTCCTGCGCGGATCCGGCGTGGACTGGGATCTCCGGAAGAAGAGGCCCTATGGAGGATACGAGAAGTTCGAGTTCGATGTCCCCATCGGGGCGAACGGGGATTCCTATGACAGGGTCGCCGTCCACGTGGAGGAAATGCGGCAGAGCCTCCGCATCATGGAGCAGTGCCTGAACAACATGCCGGCAGGGCACTACAAGTCGGATCACCCGCTGGCCACCCCGCCCCGGAAGGAGCGGACGATGCACGACATCGAGACGCTCATCAACCACTTCCTCGGCGTGAGCTGGGGACCGGTTGTGCCGCCCGGAGAGGCAATCGCGGTGGCGGAAGGGTCAAAGGGGAATCACGCGTACTACCTCGTGAGTGACGGGGGGACCATGAGCTACCGGACCCGGATCCGCACGCCATCCTTCGCGCACATCCAGATGGTGCCCATGCTCTGCCGTGGGCTGACCGTCCCCGACATGGTGGCAATCCTTGGAAGCATCGACTACGTTCTGGCGGACATCGACAGGTGAGGGGGTCGAAAGGGACATGCTGAGTCCGGAGGAGAGGCAAAAGATAGAGGAGGAGGCGCGGCACCACGAGCAAAGGCGGGCCGCCGTCTCCGAGGCGCTTCTGATCGTCCAGGAAAGCCGGGGATGGGTTTCGGATGAGGGCATCGCGGACGTGGCGGAGATTCTCGGGATGAGCGTGGAGGAAGTGGACGGGATCGCCACTTTCTACGAGCTGATCTACCGCAAGCCCGTGGGAAAGCACGTCATCATGGTCTGTGACAGCGTGAGCTGCTGGATCACCGGTGAGGAGCGCATCAGCGCGCATCTCCGCCAGAGGCTGGGCATCGAGCCGGGCGGCACCACGACCGACGGGGCGTTCACACTTCTGCCGGTGGGCTGTCTCGGCGCATGTGACGCGGGCCCCGCAATGATGGTGGACGGAGAGCTCTTCGACAATCTGACACCCGAACGGGCCGACGAAATCCTGGCGCGCTACGGGCTGCCGCGGGGAGCGGCGGACGGGATGGGAGCAGATGCTCAAGCCGCTCACCGCTGACATACGTTCCGGATCGGGCTGCCCTGGACGTCGGCGCCTACGAGGCGGCCGGCGGATACCAGGGACTGCGCAAGGCGCTTGCCATGAACCCGGTGCAGGTCCAGCAGACAGTCACCGCCTCGGGACTGCGCGGCAGGGGCGGCGCGGGATTCCCCACCGGGATGAAATGGAGCTTCGTTCCCATGGGAACGGGGCCGGTGGGCGCGGTCGGCGGGACCGCGGGCGGCATTGCGGATACAGACGGGCACCGCTACATGGTGGTGAACGCGGACGAAAAAGAACCGGGCACCATGAAGGACCGGTGGCTGATGGAAGGCAATCCGCACGAGCTCATCGAGGGCGCGCTGATCGCCGCATGGGCCATGCAGGCGGATATCGCCTACATCTTCCTCCGCCGTGAATACACGAAGTGCGCGGCCAGCCTGACAAAGGCCATGGAAGAGGCGCGCCAGCGGACGTACATCGGCCCGCGGGTCCTGGGAACCGGCTGGAATATCGAGATGCGGCTGCACCTGAGCGCGGGCCGCTACATGTGCGGGGAGGAGAGCGGGCTGCTGAACGCACTGGAAGGCAGGCGCGGCATCCCTAGGAACAAGCCGCCGTTCCCCCAGGTGAGCGGGCTCTGGGGAAGGCCCACGGTCGTGAACAACGTGGAGACGCTGTGCAATGTCCCCCACATACTCCGCGAAGGGCCCGAACTGGTACAAGGCGCTGAGCACCTCGCCGGATTCGGGCACGAAGATCTACGGCGTGAGCGGCAGGGTGAAAAGGCCCGGGCTGTGGGAGCTGCCCATCGGCACGACCATCCGGGAGATCATCGAAGAGCACGCCGGCGGCATGGCGGACGGCCTTGCGCTCCGCGGTCTCATTCCCGGGGGCGCCTCCACGGATTTCCTCACCGCGGACCAGCTCGATGTAAGGATGGATTTCGATTCCCTGGTGAAAGGCCGGGAGCCGTCTCGGGCACCGGCACCCTGGTCGTGCTCGACGACCATACGTGCCCGGTCGGCATGGTGCTCAGCCTGGAGAAGTTCTTCGCGCGGGAGTCCTGCGGCTGGTGCACGCCGTGCCGTGAGGGTCTGCCGTGGGTCGCGCGCACGCTGGAAGCGCTGGAGCAAGGCAGGGGGGAGCCCCGGGACCTCGAGGTGCTCGAAAAGCACGTGCGCCTGCTGGCGCCCGGGCGCACTTTCTGCGCTCTCGCCCCCGGGGCGGTCGAGCCGCTGGGAAGCGCCTTGAAGCTTTTCCGCGATGATTTCGCACGCCACGTACGGGAGAAGAGGTGTCCCTGGAAATGAAGACCTTCACCCTGACCATAGACGGAAAGCGCTACGAGGTGGAAGGAGAGGGAAAGAACCTCCTCGCCGTGAGCCTCTCCCTCGGCCTGAACCTCCCCTACTTCTGCTGGCATCCCGCCCTCCACTCGGTGGGCGCCTGCCGCCAGTGCGCCGTGAAGCTGTTCAAGGACGCCTCCGACACCCGGGGCAGGATCGTGATGTCCTGCATGACACCGGTGGTGGACGGGATGCTCGTTTCCATCGAGGACCCGGAGGCCCGGGCGTTCCGCGGCAGCGTCACCGAGTGGCTCATGGTCAATCACCCGCACGACTGCCCCATCTGCGACGAGGGGGGCGAGTGTCACCTGCAGGACATGACGGTGATGACGGGCCACAACTATCGCGGCTACCGATTCACCAAGCGGACATATCACAACCAGGACCTCGGGCCTTTCCTGAACCACGAAATGAACCGCTGCATCCAGTGCTACCGCTGCATCAGGTTCTACCGCGACTACGCGGGCGGAAAAGACCTGGAGGTGCTGGGCGCTCACGACAATGTCTACTTCGGCCGTCACACGGACGGGACCCTGGAAAACGAGTTCAGCGGGAATCTCGTGGAGGTCTGCCCCACCGGCGTGTTCACGGACAAGACCCTGAAAAATCACTACACGCGCAAGTGGGACCTCCAGACCGCGCCCTCCATCTGCACGCACTGCGCAGTCGGCTGCAACATCATCCCCGGTGAGCGCTACGGCACCATTCGGAGGGTGCGCACGCGCTACAACGGAGAGGTGAACGGCTACTTCCTGTGCGACAGGGGCCGGTACGGGTACGAGTTCGTGAACAGCCCGCGAAGAATCCGGCAGGCCCTGGCTGCAAAGGACGGCGTGCTCGCCCCGGTGAGCGCGGAGAACGCCCTCACCCTGGCGCGCGAATCACTCGGCGCCGGCAAGGCCATTGGCATTGGCTCTCCCCGCGCTTCGCTGGAAACAAACTACGCCCTTCGGAGGCTGGTGGGCGCTGAGAACTTCTACATGGGCGTTTCCGAATCCCGGCTGGGCCTGCACCAGCTCATGCTGAAGGTCCTCCGGGACGGCCCGGCACCAGGCGCATCGGTGAAGCAGGCAGGCGCGTCGGACGCGGTCCTCGTCCTTGGTGAGGATGTCTGGAACACGGCTCCCATTCTGGCGCTGAACCTCCGCCAGGCCTCGACGAATGTCCCGGCTGCGGCAGCTATCAAGAGGCAGAAGCTGAACCGCTGGGATGACACTGCGGTCCGGGAAGCCATCCGGCACGAAAAGGGCCCCTTCTTCGTGGCGGGCGTTGAGGAAACCCGGCTGGACGATGTGGCAAAGACCGCCTGGCACGCAGCGCCCGCGGACCTCGCGCGTCTCGGGTTTGCGGTGGCCCATGAGATCGACCCCAAGGCGCCCGCGGTCCCCGGCCTTGCGCCGGACGTCCAGGAGCTCGCGGCAGCCATCGCGCGGGCGCTGCTGGGCGCCGAGCGCCCGCTCGTGGTGAGCGGGGCGGGCCTGGGCAGCGCGGAGGTCATCCAGGCAGCGGCGAACGTCGCGCGCGCGCTGAAGACGGCGGGCAGGGACGCCCGCATCAGTCTCGTGTTCCCCGAAGCGAACAGCTTCGGCGCTGCCATGCTCGAAGCGCGCGGCGGAATCGAATCAGCGGCGCGGGCGCTCGGCGCCCGCAAAGGGGCGCAAGGCGCAGAGAAAGGGGCGCGAGGCGCGGAGAAAGCGGCGCGGGGCGCCGAGAAAGGGGCGCTCGTGATCGCGGAGGCTGACCTCTTCCGCGAGGCGGACCAGAAAACAGTGCGCGACATGCTCGCGTCAGCCTCACGCGTCATCGCCATCGACCATTCGACGAATGCCACCACCGAGGCAGCGCAGATCGTGCTGCCGGCCGCGACGTACGCGGAGTCTTCGGGCACGCTCGTTTCCAGCGAAGGCCGGGCCCAGCGCTTCTTCTCCGTCATGCCGCCAATCGGCGACGTGCGGGAAAGCTGGCACTGGCTTGGAGATCTGGCGGCCGGCGCGGCCGGCGCCGCGTCGGCGCGGGCGCAGGCTCCGGCGCAGGCGCGGGCAGCGCTGCGGGCAACGGCGCCTGGCAGAACCTCGATGCGATCATCAATGCCATGACAGCGGAGCTTCCCGAGCTGCGCGGAGTCCGCGAGGCTGCGCCGAATGCCGCGTTCCGTGTCAACGGACTGCGCGTTCCGCGCAAGTCTTTCCGGGAAAGCGGCCGCACGGCAGTGACGGCACACATAGACCTGCACGAGCCCCGGCCTGCCCAGGATCCTGATTCGCCGCTCGCCTACACCATGGAAGGACTCGGGCGGGGCGCACCCCCGGCCCTCTTTGCCAGGTTCTGGTCTCCCGGCTGGAACTCCGACCAGTCGCTCAACAAGTTCCAGTCCGAGGTGGGCGGGCAGCTTATCGGCGGTGACCCGGGGGTGCGCCTGGTGGAGGCGCCCGCGAGCGCGGCAGGGTCGTACTTTGCCGCAGCTCCCGCTGCCCCGGCCGCTCGTGACGGCCTCCTGCTGCTCGTGCCCCGTTATCACGTGTTCGGGTCAGAGGAGCTCTCCCTCCTTTCACCCGGAGTTGCCGAGCGGTCCCCGCACGCCTACATCGCGCTCTCTCCCGCCGAGGCGGAGAGCCGCGGTCTGGCGGAAGGGCAGACCGCGCGCGTCACCACAGAGGGAGGCACGGTGATGGACCTGTCAGTCGTGATCCGGCAGCTTCCGGCGGGCGTGGCCGCGGCCCCCTACGGGCGGCCCGGCCTGACAGGGACCTGGCCCGGCACGGTCCGGGTTGCAAGGGGCGGCACATGAGCGCGGTCGGCCTGTCGATCCTGGTGATCCTCGGGGTCCTGGTCGGCGCCCTGCTGTTCGCCGCCGGGATGATCTGGTTCGAGCGCCGTCTCCTCGGCGTCTTCCAGGAGCGCTACGGACCCAACAGGGCGGGGCCTTTCGGCGTGCTGCAGGTGATCGCGGACATGCTGAAGATCTTCACGAAGGAGAACTGGATCCCTCCCTTCGCGGAGAAGGCCGTATTCGTGGTCGCCCCGTCCATCATCATGATCACGACGCTCGCGTCGTTCGCCGTCATCCCCATCGCGCCGGCAATCCTCGTGTCCGACCTCGACGTGGGGCTGCTCTTCTTCCTTGCCATGTCTTCATTCGCCGTGTACAGCGTGGCGCTGGCCGGGTGGGCTTCCAACAACAAGTATTCGCTCCTGGGGAGCATCCGCGCGGTGGGCCAGATGGTGAGCTACGAGGTGTTCATGGGCCTGTCCCTCATGGGAGTGGTGCTCATGGCCGGTTCCTTCAGCCTGCAGGACATCGTGACCGCCCAGAAGGGGATGTGGTACGTGGTCCCGCAGTTCGTGGGGTTCGTCGTCTTCTTCATTGCGGGACTGGCGGAGACGCGCCGCATCCCGTTCGATCTGCCGGAAGCGGAGAGCGAGCTGGTGGCCGGCTATCACACGGAATACTCCGGCTTCAAGTTCGCCATGTTCTATGTCGGGGAATACATCGGCATCACCCTGATCTCGATGATGATCGTGACGCTGTTCTTCGGCGGGTGGCAGGGACCGTATCTTCCTCCCCTCGTCTGGTTCCTCGTCAAGACCCTCGCCTTTGTCGCGTTTTTCATCCTGGTGCGTTCGGCGCTGCCCCGTCCGCGCTACGACCAGCTCCTTGCCTTTGGATGGAAGCTCATGCTTCCCCTCGCCCTCGTGAATCTTGCCGTGACCGGCGGCATCGTGCTTGCCGTCGGCAGATAGGAGTCGTATAGATGTGGAGCATCCTGAGGACGCTCTGGATCACTTTCCGCCACTCCTTCGTGAAAAGGGTGACGGTGCTCTATCCCGAAGTGAAGCGCCTGCTGCCCCCGCGCTGGAGGGGGCGGATCGTTCTCACCCGTGACCCGGACGGTGAGGAACGCTGCGTTGCCTGCTACCTGTGCTCCGCCGTGTGCCCCGTGGCATGCATTGCGCTCCAGGCAGGCATCGACGAGAAGGGACGGAGACGGCCTGATTTCTTCCGCATCAATTTCTCCCGCTGCATCTACTGCGGGCTCTGCGAGGAAGCCTGCCCCACGTTCGCCATCCAGCTCACGCCGGACTACGAGATGGCGGAGTACGAGAGAAAGAACCTCGTGTACGAGAAGGAAGACCTCCTGATCTCGGGCACGGGGAAGTACCCCGGCTACAACTTCTACAAGGTGTCCGGCATGGAGATCAGCGGCAAGGCCAAGGGGGAAGCGGAGAACGAGCGGCCGCCCGTCGACGTGAGGAGTCTCCTGCCGTGAACACCGTTTTCGCCCTCAGCGCACTGGTGGCGGTCATCGCCACCGTCCTCGTGATCACGCGGCGCAATGCCGTGCACGCGCTCCTGTACCTGGTGGTGTCGCTGCTGGCCGTTGCCGTGATCATGTTCCTCCTCGGCGCCGCGTTCGTCGCGGCCCTGGAGGTGATCATCTACGCGGGGGCGATCATGGTCCTGTTCGTGTTCGTGATAATGCTGATCGGTCATGAAAGCATCGCGATGAATCCCCGGGCCTGGATCGGGCCCTCCGTGCTGAGCGCGATCCTGCTCGTCGAGCTCGCATGGGTGCTGGCCCGGGGCCCGCTCACCGGAACGGCTGCCACGGAAGTCGGCCCCAAGCAGGTGGGCATCGCGCTTTTCGGTCCGTACCTGCTGGGCGCCGAGATGGCCGCGTTTCTCCTTCTTGCAGGGCTGGTCGGCGCATACCATCTCGGGCGGAGGAGGAACTAGATGGCATCAGTCTCTCCTGAATACGCCCTCCTGCTGGCCGGCGTTCTCTTCTGCCTGGGGCTCGTCGGCGTGATCGTGCGCCGCAACCTGCTCTTCATCCTCCTGTGCGTGGAGATCATGCTGAACGCGGCGGGGCTCGCATTCGTGGCGGCCGGGGCGCGCTGGGGCCAGCCGGACGGCCAGGTGATGTTCATATTCCTGCTCACCATGGCAGCCGCGGAGGTTGCGGTGGGACTGGCGCTCCTGATCCTGCATTTCAACCGGCGCAAGACGCTCAATGCCGACCTGATGGGGGGAGGATGAGATGCTGAGCTGGATCTGGTGCATTCCCGCCCTCCCGCTTGCCGGGTTTCTGGTCCTGGCCGTGCTCGGCGGCAGGCTCTCCCGGACCCTGACAGCGGTCATCGGTGCCGGATCCGTGGGCCTCTCCCTCGCGGCAGCCGCGGCCGCGAGCGCGCTGTTCGCCGCCTATCCGCCGGCCGGGTCCTCGTACACGCTGCTCCTCTGGCAGTGGGTCAATGTCGGAGGCTTCTCCCCGGCAATCTCCCTCACGCTGGACTCGCTCTCCGTGGTCATGATCCTCGTGGTGACGGGCGTGGGTTTCCTGATCCATCTCTACTCCACCCGGTTCATGGCCGATGAGGAAGGCTACAGCAGGTTCTTCGCCTACATGAACCTCTTTGTCGGCTCCATGCTGATCCTCGTGATGGCGGGCAACCTCCTCCTTCTCTACCTGGGTTGGGAAGGCGTGGGTCTGTGCAGCTACCTGCTCATCGGATTCTGGTACTCGGACCCGGAGAACGGGCGCTCCGCGCGCAAGGCGTTCATCGTGACGCGCATTGGCGATGTGTCCCTTGCCATCGGGCTCTTCATCCTCGCAACGACCCTGGGGACCCTCGACGTGCGGGAAATCGCGCAGAAGGCGACATCCCTGTGGCCTGTCGGCTCGACCCTCGCGGTGGCAACCGCGGCCCTCCTCCTGGGCGGCGCGGTGGGCAAGTCGGCCCAGCTCCCCCTGCAGACCTGGCTTCCGGACGCAATGGCCGGGCCCTCGCCGGTCAGCGCCCTGATCCACGCGGCCACCATGGTCACGGCGGGCGTGTACCTGATCGCGCGCACGCATGCCCTGTTCCAGCTGGCCCCCGCCGTGCTCATGGCAGTGGCCATCATCGGCGCGGCCGGCATCCTCGTTGCGGGGCTGAGCGCAACCACGCAGCGGAACATCAAGCGCGTCCTTGCCTACTCCACCATGAGCCAGCTCGGCTACATGTTTCTTGCCCTGGGAGTCGGCGCCTGGTCCGGGGCGATCTTTCACCTCGTGACGCACGCCTTCTTCAAGTCCCTGCTGTTTCTCGGCGCCGGCGTCGTGATCCTGGCCTCGAACCACGAGCATGACATCTTTGCCATGGGCGGCATGGCGAAGAAATCGCCCTTCACGTTCTGGACATTCCTGATCGGCGCTTTCACGCTCGCGGCCATTCCGCCGACAACGGCCGGCTTCTCCAGCAAGGACTTCATCCTGGCCCAGGCGTGGCAGTCGGGAGGCGCGGGCCGCGTGTTCTGGGCCCTGGGGATCGCGGGCGCGTTCGTCACCTCTGTCTACATATTCCGCCTCATCTTCGTCGTGTTCGGCGGCAAGCCCCGGGCCGCTGCCCCGGCAGCAGGGCACGGCGCGTCCGGCGCCGCCGGACACGCGGCCACGGGACACGCGGCCGGCAGGAACGGCATGCAGGCGGGCCTGGTCATGGGAATCCCTCTTCTTCTCCTTGCGCTGCTCTGCCTGGGCGGCGGCTTTCTTGGTCTGCCCCATTACCTCGGGGGCAAGCCTTTCCTCATCGATTTCCTGCACACGACCCTGCCGGTGGAAATCGCCCCTGAGCCGTCCGTGCGCACGGAGATGATTCTCCAGGGCCTCGCGGAGGCAGCATCCCTGCTGGGAATACCGGTGGCGTGGCTCATCGTCAGGCGGCGCCTGCGCGCGTCGCCCGCGGCAGCAGCATCGATGGACAAGGCGGCGCACGTGAGGTTCCTCCAGGGCGGCTGGGGCTTCGACTGGATCTATGACCAGGTGCTCGTGAAACCCTTCATGCTGCTGGCAAAGGTCAATGCCCGGGACGTGGTGGACCGTCTCTTTGACGGCGTGGGAGGCCTGAACATGCTTCTGTCCAAGGGGTTGCGCTGGACGCAGAACGGGCGGGTACGCTGGTATGCGGCGGGTGCCGCTGCCGGTGCCGTGCTCATTGCAGCCGCGGTGGTGCTGCTATGATCCTCGCGCTCCTCGTGGCAGTGCCCCTGGTTTTCGGGCTTGCCGGATGGGCCCTCGGCCGGCGGAACACCGACTGGAGCAGGTGGCTCGCCCTTGCAGCCAACGCCGCCAATCTCGTGATCGTCGCGGTGTTGTGGGCAGGCGCCGCAGGTGCCGGCTCTGGCGGCAACGCGCTCCCCTCCTCGCCCTGGCTCGCGCAGGTCCGCTGGCCGTGGATTCCCGGCCTGGGCATCTCCTTCTCTTTGAGCCTGGACGGGCTCAGCCTGGCACTCCTCGCCCTCACCGCGTTCCTCGGCATCATGTCCGTCCTGGCATCCTGGAAGGGCATCAAGGAGAGGATCGGGTTCTTCCATTTCAACCTTTCCCTGGTCCTGGCAGGCGTGAACGGCGTGTTCCTTGCCACCGATCTCTTCCTCTTCGCGTTCTTCTGGGAGCTCATGCTGATCCCGATGTATTTCCTCATCGACCTGTGGGGACACGAGAACCGCCACAAGGCCGCGGTGAAGTTCTTCCTCTTCACCCAGGTGGGCGGTCTGCTCATGCTCGTGTCCATCATCGGCCTGGCCGTGGTGCACAGCATGGCGTCGGGGTCCCTCACATTCGAGTACAGCGAGCTCATCGGAACGGCCATGTCCCCCGTCGTGGGGATGCTGCTGATGCTCGGCTTCTTCGTGGCGTTCGCGGTAAAGCTTCCCGCCTTTCCCCTGCACACCTGGCTCCCGGATGCGCACACGGAGGCGCCCACGGCAGGCAGCGTGATCCTGGCCGGCCTGCTCCTGAAGACCGGTGGATACGGCTTGATCCGGTTCGCGCTCCCGCTCTTTCCGGCTGCTTCCCACGCCATCGCGCCAGTGGCAATGGCGATGGCCGTGGCCGGCATCATCTATGGCGGGATCATGGCGTTCAGCCAGTCCGACATGAAACGGCTGGTGGCCTACTCCAGCGTGAGCCACCTCGGCTTCGTGCTGCTGGGCGTGTACGTCTTCACCTCCCAGGCGTTGTCCGGGGCTGTTCTGCAGATGGTGAGCCACGGGATCAGCACGGGCGCGCTCTTCATCCTGGTGGGCGCCCTGCAGGACAGGATTCACACGCGAGACATGAACCGCATGGGCGGACTCTGGAAGCAGGTTCCCCGCATGGGGGCCGCGGGCATGGTGCTCGCCATGGCGCTGGTGGGGCTCCCCGGGCTCCTGAACTTCGTGGCGGAGTTTCTCGTCCTGGTCGGCACGTGGCCGGTGAGCTCAGTGGCAACGGTCCTGGCAGGGGTCGGCCTGGTGATCGCGACCGTCTATGCGCTTCGCATGATCCAGATGGTGTTCCACGGCGGGCCCAGGGAAAAATGGGACATCCCCGATCTCTCGGTGATGGAGACCTGCGTCCTCTTCCTCATGATCGGGCTCCTGGTGGGGCTGGGGCTGTTTCCCCAGCCGCTCCTGCAGATCGTCGACAAGGTGGTGGCGGGCGTTCTGGCCGCGATCCCCTCGGGAGGTGGCGCATGAGCGCGAGCGACCTGATCGGCCTTTTCCCGCTCATCATCCTGGCCGGGGCCTCCATTCTCGTGCTCTTTGCCGCGGCTTTCGTCCGCCGGCTCGTCGTGTCCCTCGTGGTGACCCTGGCCGGACTGGCAGCGGCCCTCGTCTGCGTGGGCATTGCCTGGACATGGCTGCCCCTCAAGGTGGGGGCGCTCCTTTCCTTCGACGGATTCGTGCTTTTCGGTTTCGTGTTGATACTCGGCGCGACGATCTTTGTCGCCATCAGCTCCTGGGCGTATCTGCGGGGACGTGACGACGAGGGCGGGGACTACTATTTCCTCCTGCTGCTGTCGTGCCTGGGAGCGTGCATACTGGCCGCCTCCGCCGCCTTCGCCTCGTTCTTCCTCGGGCTGGAGCTCCTGAGCGTTTCCCTGTACGCGCTCATCGGCTGGAGGAGAGAGCGGGCGGCCGGAACAGAGGCTGCCATCAAGTACCTGATCCTGGCCGGGGCCACGTCAGCCTTCCTCCTCTTCGGCATGGCCCTTGTCTACGAAGCCACCGGCACCATGGACCTGTTCAAGCTCGCCGCAATTACTTCCACCGAGGGTCTCGTTGCGCCCGTGGGCCTGGGCATGATCCTGGTGGGAATCGGATTCAAGCTCGCCGTGGTTCCGTTCCACCTCTGGACTCCCGACGTCTATGACGGCGCTCCGGCACCGGTCACCGCCTACATCGCCACGGTCTCCAAGGGCGCGATGGTCGTCGTCCTGGCGCGCGCGCTCGCTCCCGCCTTTGTGGGCAGCGGCGGCGTCAGCCATGTCTCCACCGCGGCGCCGTCCCTGGTGGCAGCGGGATTCCCCTGGGTATTCGCCTTCATCGCGGGCCTCTCGATGTTCGCCGGCAACCTTCTGGCGCTCCGGGAAGGCAATGTCAAACGGATACTGGCCTATTCCTCCATTGCCCACCTCGGCTACATCCTCGTCGCGTTCCTGGCAGGCGGCCCCCAGGCATTGCGCGCCATCGCGTTCTACCTGGTTGCCTACTTTGCGATGACACTGGGAGCTTTCGGCGTGATCAGCGCGCTCTCCAGCCCCGAGAAGGACGCGGATGAGATCGAAGACTACCGGGGGCTGGCCGGCCGCAGCCCGTGGACCGCCGCCATGCTCACCACCATGCTCCTGTCCCTGGCGGGTCTTCCGCTCACCGCGGGATTCGTCGGCAAGTTCCTCATCCTCAGCGCGGGTGCCGGCGCGGAGCTCTGGACGCTCGCCGTCATGCTGGCCATAAACGGGACGATCTCGATTTTCTACTACTTGAAGATCGTTTCAGCGATGTTCCGCGGCGCAGAGCCATCTCCCGCTGCTGCCCACGCCGCCGCTGCCGGCGCAGCGCGCGCCCCAGGCGCCGGGCCCGCATCAGGCGGGATACCGGGCGCCGCGCGCGCGCCATTGGTTGCGGCCCTTGCCATCGCGCTCCTGGCTCTTGCGGTGGTGGCCCTCGGGATCTACCCGGCGCCGTTCCTTTCGATTATTGGTACCTTCACGGCCGCGGGAGGGTGACAGACCGCCCGGAGGGTAACAGACCGCCGGAGGGTGACAGTCCCCCGGACTACTCGACGACGAGCGAGTACTCTTTCAGCCACGCGGTGCCTTTTCCGCCTGCAATCTCCGTGCCGAACTCGATAGACGCCACGTAGTTGTCCGCCGTGATGTAGTTTTTCGAGAGGAGATACTGGATGAACTGCCGGATATCCAGTGTCGCCTTGTTCTGCGGCCTGGCGCTTACAAAGGCGAAATACGCCCAGCCCTGGCCGTTCCCCGTGTCTCCCATGCTGTCGAGCTTCCAGAGCGAGTAGTCCGCCCCTTCAATCGAGACTTTCTCCATGAACGTGCCTGCCGGCTCCATTTTTTCCCGGTTCATCCAGAACATGATTTCGGTCGTGATACGGGCAGGGGCAGGCCGCAGCGACGCCTCGGCAGTGCTCGTGAGCCAGATCTCGGGAGCGAGGTTGTAGCCCCCGCTTGCCTGCAGATCGATGTCGAAGCGCATCTTCAATGTGCGTATGTCGGTGACCTTCATGGGCAGTTTCGGGTCGGTGGACGTGCCGCCCGACCAGGGCTTCCACCCGTAGATGATCTCGGGGTAGGCGAACACGCTCGCATTGTATCCGGGCCACTCCCAGCTCCAGCCGTACTGGGGAGCACCGTCCACGGTCCGGCGGAGAAGGCATTGGGAGGAGGGCCCAACGGCCTTTCCCTTCCCCCATTGATTGTTCTCGTAGACATAGGGGCCGTTGCGCATCTGGTCACCATCCATGCAGAGGGAGGCCGTGGCCGTCTGCCCCTCCGATTGCTGCGCCGGCGCTTGTGTGGCGCATCCGGCAAAAACTATCGCCAGCAGGCTCATCACGATGAGAGGTTTTCTATTCACGGGATGAGGCCTCACTCTCCGACGTTTATCTGGTCCTTGCGGAAGTTGAAGTTGAACCACAGGTTTCCAAACTCGGTGCTCAATGTCATCAAGGCTTCCGCTTTCTCCCCCAGCTCCGCGACCACCAAGCCGTAGTATTCGCCATGCGGGTCGATGTCCGAGGGGAAGAAAAGCGTGTCACGGAGGTAGTCCAGCTCACGATTCGTTCCATTTATGTATTCACGCACATTGGAGAATGCGACGTCCCGTTCGTATGCCGCGCGGGCGGAGTCATACGTATAGGTGGTGTAGGTGTAGGTATCAAAGCCCCGATAGTAGCTTCTGCGGCCCCGGCCATAGCTCGAGTAGTGTCCCGTTGTCACCGTCGTCGTCGTGGTGCTGCGTCCGGCGTTCATTGTGGATATTCCGGCAGCCACCGCCATCATGATCTGCCCGGCCGTGATCTCTTTCTGTCTCATCTTGAGATACTCTTCCGCGCCGTAGACCTTGATGTCGGCAGGGAAGCCGCCCAGCGGGCTGGTTTCCGTCAGCTTGATGTGGCTGTCATCCACGTAAAGACTTTGATCCGAGAGGTTCTTGACGATGATCTGAAAATAGATCAGGTCTCCGGTGACCTGGGCGGAAACCACCACGGCCATCGAGTCATTGCCGGACATGAGCGTCTGCGTGCCCCTGCTGTGCTTGATGGTCGTGTTTTCCGACTCCTGCGGCACGAGACGGTAGGTGACGCACGAGGTCAGGATGGCAAGCAAGCCGACCAGTAAAAGCCTTCCTGGTTTCATATGAGGGCCCTCCAAGCTCAATGTAGCATGACGACAGGGGAACTGTCTGTCTACTTCTCCAACACCATATTGACGTGGCCGGTGTCAAGATCATGCCAGTCTCCCGTCACAAATCGGTGGAAAGGACACTAACAGAAATCCCCTGTGCGGGCAAGGCGGGTGGATTTCAAGTCTCGCACAGTCGGTCCCGCGGCCGCTACCTGCAATGCGCATTGAGCCAGGCGAGAATGTCGTTCATGACTTCCCCCCGGTTTGTTTCATGCAGGGTCTCATGCCGGGCGCCTTCATAAAACCTCGTCGTGACATCCTTGATCCCGTTCCGCTTGTAGCGGTCCGCAAGCGCCTTGACGGTCTTTGTGAACTTGCCGACCGGGTCCTGGGTGCCCGCAAAAAGGTAGATGGGCAGGTCTGCCGGGATACGCGCTTCGTTTCGCGCGTCCCACGTATCCGCCAGGAGCTTCGCCAGATCATTAAAAAACCCGTTGGGAAAGTGCTTGCCGCACCAGGGATCCGCGATGTATGCGTCCACCTGGGCAGGGTCACGGTTGAGCCAATCAAAGGAGGTCCGCGCGGGCTGGAATTTCTTGTTCAATCCCCCCACGGCAAGATTCTCCAACAGTCCGCCCGGCGCAACCGGGCCGCGGCGTTTCACGTCCCATTTTCCGAGCAGGACGCCGAGCTTCACCAGGGGATCCTTACCGTGCGTGCCGCTCAGGAGAGCGCCTTGCAGCTCTTTGCCCCACTTCCCGATGTAGTTCTGGGCGAGGAAAGACCCCCATGAGTGGGCGAAAAGGAAGACGGGGACACCGGGGAGCTCGCTCTTTATCTTGTCCGTCAGCTGCTTGAGGTCCCTGACAGTACCCTCCCACCCGCCGGGCCCAAGCTGCCCCTGCCTGTCCGGGCCGAAAGCGGTCCTGCCGTGCCCCCGGTGATCGTTCGCATATACCGCATAGCCGTTGCTCGTCAGGAGCTCCGCCAATTCAGCATAACGACCCGCGTGCTCCTGCATCCCGTGCGATACCTGGACAGCCGCCCGGGGGGCCCGGCCGTCCGGCAGCCACTTGTAGACGTATATATCGACCCCATCCGTATCCGTGAACGTGAATCCCGACGTTTTCATGCCACCCTCACTTTCGCATGACGCATCATGTGGGCCGCCATGACATGCCCGCTTCGAAGTATTCCATCTCCGACACGACCGCCGCACGCGTTTCCCGGTCTACGAGCTTCTCGATCATATGAAGAGACAGGTCGATGCCGGCCGATATGCCGCCGGACGTCATGATGCGGTTGGAGGACTGCACATAGCGCTTGTCCCCGACGAGAGATGTGGTGGGTGAGAGCTCCTTGAGCTCCGGGAACGCTGTGTGGTGGGTCGTCGCCTCGCAGTTCTTCAGCAGTCCCGCCTTGGCCAGCAGCAGCGCGCCCGTGCACACGGAGAGGAGCCATTCGACCTTTGTCGATTGACCGTGTATCCACGCAAGCAGCTTTTCATGCTTCAACAGCGGGCGCGTTCCATACCCCCCGGGAACGATCAGGATGTCGGGCTGCGGACAGTCCTCGATGGTGTAGGCGGGAGTCACGGTGAACCTGCCGCGCCCGATCACCGGGCGGTGCGAAATCCCCACGTTATAGACGAAGAAAGCGGGAGGCGTAGTCGTCTGGCTGGCGACATTGAACACCTCATAGGGACCGGCAAAATCCAGGATTTCAATGTCGTCGAATACGAGAACAGCAACATTGCGCAGATGCGTCATATCAGCCTCCCCGGTTTTCTCTGGGCATGGATCAGGACGCAGTCATACGACCGGCGCACATGACCGCCGTTCCTGTTGATCACCTCTTCGATGCGCTTCATCACCCTCTGCTGAACGGCCCGGGGCAGGGACAGGAAGTCGGAGTAGGTCCGAAAGAGGCCGGCGTATCTCTCCGCGTCATACTCGTGCACCCATTTGTGCTTGAGGAGCTTCACCTTCTTGAACAAGCCGCAGCTCTTCAGCTCCCGCACCCAGTTGGCCACGTCTCCGCCGTAGTCCCAGACCTTCAGCTTGCCGCGGGTTTCCTTTTTTATCCTCGCGCCGAGCTCCTCGAGCACGCTGTCCTTGTGCCGGCCGGGGTAGTTGTACAGCAGCGCAAGAGAGCCGTCCGGTATGAGCAGCCGTGCGGTTTTCTGGAGCCGGACCGCGGGATCGACCCAGTGGAAAGCCTGGGCCGAATAGATCAGGTCGTATGAGCGCGTGTCGAAATCCACCTCCTCGAACTTGCCGATCCTGAAAGACACGTTCTGCCAGCGCCGGCAATTCTTGCGGGCAAGGGCGACGAGGTTCCTGCCGGGATCCACGCAATCGATCATGTAGCCGCGGGAGGCGAACTGCATCGTCGCCTTGCCGGTGCCGCAGCCGATTTCGAGCAGCCGTGATGACGACCTCAGGTTGGACAGGGAAATGATTTCGCGCACGACCTCGACAGGGTAGTCGGGCCGGTAGGCATCATAATCAACGGCCGCGGCATCAAAAACCGCCCCGCGTTTCAGCTCGAATTTCAAAAGCCCCTCCGGGAACGACATTGCCACAATTCACAGCGCGGGGAAAGACCTTTGGCAGGAAAGCCGAAGGCGGGCGCGCGAGCCAAGGCGATCGTCATTCTATCAAGAGGTAGACATCGAACAAGTTGATGACAGGATCCCCTGTGCCCGAGGCCAGCTTGTAGGCCCCTTTTTGAAGATCATTTCCCAATTTGATGACCGAAGAATATCTTCCCTGGGCATTTGTCTGGAACTCCGCCGCCATTGCCGGCTCCATCCTGAAAGATAAATCCTTGTACTGGCTGTCCGTGATGTGATAGAGCACAACTTTCGTTCCTGCGCGAGGGGCTTCGTTTGCGCCGAACAGGTAGAGGCTGTCACCCGCCTTTGCAGCTACTGAATGAGGATAGTTGAACGGATCCGGTCT
This sequence comes from uncultured Spirochaetota bacterium, assembly GCA_963734545.1. Lineage (GTDB taxonomy): Bacteria > Spirochaetota > Spirochaetia > SZUA-6 > Fen-1364 > Fen-1364. The sequence goes on from CAVTHO010000009.1 coordinate 315,806, forward strand.
CTTGTCCCTGGAAATCGTTGCGGAGGCAGTCGACAGCTCGAGCGAATAGCTCCTGGGCTTCGAAGTACTGTGGTCCGACGTGAGTCGAAAAGTCCATTTTCCGGCAAACGTGCTGGCAGGCGGCCGAATCGAAAAACCGATTACCGGGGCTGCATACTGAAACCCGGAAGGACTCGAGGAATAGACATTGAAACCAGGATAACTCTTGAAGGGCAAGTCCCTGGAAAAGCTGCTCCCCTTTGGATCGATTGCCACCACGTGCAGGCTTTCCTGTGGAGGTGGATACCCTTCCACGAACACGATATTGTTCAAGCCGTCCCAGGATGCGATGAAGCCGTTTTTCGACGGCATGTCAGGGCCTTGTTCGATCCCGGTGATATGCATTCTCAGATAGGGAAGGCCCCCCATCGCGCCGCCATCAGCGCCCGCGAAGTACGACCGTGCCGGTATGGTGTCGGTTTTTTCCACGGTGCTCGCCGGTGGCGCATTCTGGCCTTTCAGGTCCACGTAGCCGCCGAAGCACCAGCCGACAGCCCAGCCCTTGCTCACCTCGAGCCAGGGGGCAGTGATCCCATCGATCGTGTCGACCCATGAAGTGCGCGAAGCCACGTGCACGTCATCGCCCCTTGTCAGCCTTGCCACTTTCTCCCCGCTCAGCGTGGGAAACGCCCGCAGCCGGAGACCGTCAACCGCGACACGGCCGATGATGCCCGAATCGATGGGCCCGGGCAGAATGTCGGCGGGAGACTGGGCGCCGCAGGGCGATGCGCAGAGAGCAAGCGCCGCGCAGGCCGCCAGGAGCTTTCCGGCGATGAACCTCACCGCTTCCTCCGCCTACTCTTCCAGCAGACCCAGCTCCCGCGCCTTCAGGGCGGCCTGCGTCCTGTCCCGCGCGTCGATCTTCTGCAGAATCGTGCTGACGTGGTTCTTCACGGTCCCCTCGGCAAGGAAGAGCCGCTCCGCAATCTCCTTGTTGCTGAGCCCCCGGGCAAGCAGGCCGAGCACGGCGCGCTCCCTGCCGGAAAGCGGATCCACGAGACGGTGTTTCGCGGCAGGCCCGGGCTGCGCCAGCCGGGCAAAGGCATCCATCACCTTGCGCGCCACGCCGGTCTGGAGCGCCGCTCCGCCCCGGGCAACGTCCCGCACAGCAGCAGCCAGCTCCGCGCCGGAAAGGTCTTTCAGAAGGTAGCCGCGCGCGCCCACCCGCACGGCCTCGAACACCAGCTCATCCTCGTCAAAGGTCGTCAGCATGAGGATCTTCGCGTCGGGCCATTTTCCCCGGATCCGCCGGGTGGCCTCGACCCCGTCCATTTTCGGCATGCGGATGTCCATGAGCACGACATCCGGCGCGCAGTCCTCGAATGCCTGCACGGCCCCCGCCCCGTCCACCGCTTCACCCGCGATCGTGATGCCCTCCTCCATCTCCAGCAGCGTGCGAAGCCCTTCCCTCATGAGCTGCTGATCGTCCACCAGGAGAACGCGGAGGGCCGCGGTCGGCTCGCCCGGCTCATGCATTGGCTGCACCCCCTGCCCCGGGGAGCGTGAGCCGCAGCAGCGTTCCGCCGTCCGGCACGGGCTCCAGGTCAACGCTGCCGCCGAACGCGGCAGCGCGCGTCCGCATGTTGTCCAGCCCGAAGCCGGTGCCGAAGGACACCGACTGCGCATCTCCCGCCCTTGAAAGGCCCTGCCCATTGTCGCGGCAGGTGAGGACGTAGGAGCTCCCCTCGGTCTTCAGGGCCAGCTCGACGCGCGTTGCCGCGGCGTGTTTCTGCACGTTGGTCAGCGCTTCCTGCGCGGTGCGCACGATCACGCGCTTCCGCTCGGGCTCGGGTTCGCTCATTCCCGGCTGGAGGTCCAGCGTCACCTTTGCCTCCGCCCCCTGGGCAAAGACGTCCACGAGCGCGCCGAGCACCTCGGGAAGCGATTGCGTGTCCGGGCGCCTCCGTGCGGAGCGCGCTCACCGCCGCGCGCAGCTCGTCCAGACCCTGCCGGACCTGCGCGCGCGATGTTTCCACCATCCGGGTGGCGCGCGCCGGCTCGGAGCCGATGAGACGCGCGGCGCCTTCCAGGAGGACCGCCGCCGCGGTGAGCCTGTGCCCCACGGCATCGTGCATCTCGCGCGCCAGGCGCTGGCGCTCCTCCATCACCGCCATGTCACGCAGCCGTCCCTGGGCGCTCATGAGCTCGGCAAGGAGCTGCTGGCTTTCCGCGCGCGCCTGGAGAGAGCGGCGGAAGGCCACGGAGAAGGCGACAAATGCAAAGAACCCTACGCCGAAGCTCGCCATTATAGGCAGCCAATCCTTGTACCCCCGGACAAGCAGGCAGACGAGCAGCGCGGCGCTCGCGGTGGCCACCCAGGCAATGGCCGCGCCCAGCGACAATCGCATCCCCACAATCGTGCAGAGAACGAAGAAGAGTATCGCGCCGAAGATCGGCGTGGAGCCCACCGCCATGATGGCGATGCCGATTGCCGAGGCGGCAATTGCGGCGGCGAGGAATCCCGCCTTTCCGCGCATGCCCTCCGTGCGGAAGATCACCACAAGGAGCACCGCGAAAGCCGCCAGGAGCCCGGCGGTCCACGCAAAGCGCGGGCCGACGGGAATCTCGAGCAGCTCCGCCACCGCCACGCCCGCAACCGTGAGGTACCCTGCCAGGTGCAGGATCATGTAGAGGCTTCGCGGCTTCTCTCCCGGCGCAGCGGCCGGTGAACGGTCATCGAGCGGCATGACCGCAGTATACCATGTCAGGCGATCGATGCGCGGCGCGCGCGGGACGCGGCCGCTGCCAGCAGGAAGACGACTACCGCGAAACCAAGGAGAAGTGCGGCGCTTTGCACGGCAGGTGCCGCCCCCGGGGCGGGAGAAAGGGCCGCAAGAAAGCCGTCCATGGCCCAGCCTGCCGGATCCAGTCCCTTGACGCTCCGAAGTGCCGCGGGAAAAAAGGAGGACGGGTACCAGCATCCTCCGAAGACCGCGAGCACCATCGAGAGCGCCAGTCCGAGTGATGCGGCCTGCCGGGAGGTTCTGCACACCGCGCCAAGGAGCATTCCCAGTGATGATCCTGCCAGGCAGAAAGCCACGGTCAGGCCGAGAAGCTCCAGCGGATGGGAGAACCAGGGGAGCTGGAACGCCAGGGTGCCGAAGAGTATCAGCAGGCTGATCTGCACGAGTGCGCCGAGTATCTCGGATGCCACGCTCGCCGCGGCAACCACGCTCCGGGGCGCGGGGGTCGTGTAGATGCGCCGCATCGTTCCCCGCCTCCGCTCGGTGATGAAGCCGGCACCGAGCCCGAGAAGCGGGACAAGGGCCCACGTGATGATCTGCCCGGCATTGCTCGTTGCTGCAGACGACGGCCCCTGCTGGGCAGCGGCTGGGCCAGCGGCGGCGGCGATCGTGCCGGCTGCAGCGACAGGCGTGGCAGCCGTGCCGGCGGCGGGGCCGGGCCTGCGACTGCAGCGGCCGGCCTGGCGGGGAACCGGACCGCGCAGCCTGCAGCCAATCCCCCACCCGCTTCGCCGTGGCGCTCGCGGATCCGCGCCACGGGGACAGCTTGAACGTAAGCGTGAAAGGCAGCCCGGTCCCGGGGGTCGAGTACGGGGACAGGCTGAGAAGCAGGTCGGGATCCGACGTGCTGATCAGGGCGGTGGGATCCTTCACTTGGCGAAGCCGGATGTCGGGCATGGTCGCGATCATTGCGGTGAACGCGCGGCTTTCCGGCGATCCCACCCCATCGTTCAAGAGCACAAGAGGCGCAACCTTCCCTTTGGCCGATCCGACGATCGAGGCGCCGGACAGCACGATGGTGAACACGAGGGGGAGCAGGATGAAGAACACGAGCTCGGCAGGAGAGGAGAACCTGACCCGAAGGTCCTTGATCACGATTGCGATGAATGAGCGCATCTCTATTTCCCTTTCGAGGGCCGGGTACGGCCCAGCAGCGCGGCCGCTGCCCACAGCGCGGCGCACATGATTCCCAGAGCGCCCATGTCCCGCAGGACGCTTGCCATGCCTCCTCCCAGGGCGAGGCTGAAGAAGGCGTGTTGACCCCAGTAGTTCGGCGTGACACGCGAAAGGGTGTCCATCAAGGGGGTCGTGGGGATGACCGCCGCGAAGCTCCTGCTCAGGATTCCGAATACCAGGGTGAGCGCCATGCCCAGCGCGTTGATTCGTCCCGGCGTGCGGCCCAGCGACACCAGGAGCGCCACCCAGCCGCTCGCGCTGACTGCCAGCGCAAGGCAAACCAGGACAAGGACTGCCGTGGGCCCCCAGCTCAACCCGTAGAGGAGGCTCGAGATCCCGATCAATACAAGGAGCTGGAGGAACAGGAGGATGACGTGGGACGCGGTGTTCCCCGCGGTGATGCTGATATCGGCAACAGGGGCGGAGCGCAGCCGGTCCCGCACGCCGCGGTCGGAATCTTCCGCTATGGTGCGCGCCGACTGGCGGACGGACAGCATCATGAAGAAAAGCGCCATGCCCGGTGCGATGTAGGACAGCGCGTCGAAACCGCCGGCGGGCGCCGGCTGGAACGGCGTGTGCCCGGCCACCAGCCCGATGGCCACGATGAGGACGAGGGGGACCGCGAGGGTCATGATGAGCCCGACGGGGTCCCGGACCGACCGCTTCAGGTCCTGCCAGGCGATAATGAGGGCGGCCATCACTCCGCTCCCTGGCCGGCAAGCTCGCGGCCCGTGTACGCAAGGAAGACCGTCTCCAGGTTCGGCTCCCGTATCTCGATGTCGTGGAGCGTGGCCCGGACGGCCGCGGCTGCCTCGACGATTCTCGGAAGGAGCAGACGGACCCGCGGGGCCCGCACGGTAACCTGCGCGCCGTCGCTCTTTACCGAGAGCCCGGGCACCGCGCGCAGGGACTGCAGACAGGCGCTCTCCTTCCTCTTTCCCTGACAGCGCCACGCGGAGCTGTTCGTCTCCGCCGACGCTCGCGGCAAGCTCCCGGCAGGTCCCCACGGCAAGGAGCTTTCCATGGTCGATGATGCCGACCCGGTCCGAGAGCTCCTCCGCTTCCGCCATGTAATGCGTGGTATAGAGGATCGTCGTCCCTTCACGCTTGAGCTGGAGGATGAGGTCCAGGACCGACCGCCTGCTCTGGGGATCGATGCCCACCGTCGGCTCGTCCATGAACACCAGCCGCGGTCCGTGGAGCAGCCCTGCCGCGATGTTGAGCCGCCTTTTCATGCCGCCGGACAGGGTCCTGATGGCGGTTCCCGCCCTGTCGGCCAGGTCCACCTTTTCCAGGATCGAGCTGATCCGCCGGCGAAGGTCGGCGCCCCGCAGTCCGTAGAGGCGACCCCAGAAAAGAAGGTTGTCCTTTGCCGAAAGCTCCTCGTAAAGGGCAATCTCCTGCGGGACAACACCGAACAATCGGCGCAGCGCCGCGCTGCGTCCCCGCACGGAGAGCCCCCCGATGTGCGCATCGCCGCCGCTGGGCTCGATAAGCGCGGAAAGCATCCCGATGCTGGTGCTTTTGCCGGCGCCGTTGGGGCCCAGAAGGCTGAAAACCTCTCCCTCGTGAACATCGAAGCTCACGCCGTCAACGGCCGTGAGACTCCCGTACTGCTTGCGCAGGTCCCTGACTTCAACAAGTGCCATGTCATTCCTCCTGATCATGGCACGAATATGCTTCCGGGCCCCCAGGTGCCGTACAGTGCCGAAAGTCATGGAAAAGTCACGGTGACCGGGGAGCTTCAGACGGATGGTCGGGGTGACACTTTTCAGCCGCCGTGATGTTGAAGTGATCAAAGGAGCCATCCAATGAAACGTATCCTCGCAACCCTTATCGTCATACTGATGCCCGCCCTGGTCTTTGCGGCGCCGCACGGTTCCCCGTGGGCGCGCGGCTACCCCGAAATGTTCGACCAGGATGCAGGGCCGTATGTAAAATCCGAGATCTCTCTCATCGAGAGTGAGCTTGGCACGAAAAGGCTCGGAGACTTCAGCGTGGAAGACATCGTGTCTCTTCGCGACAGGCTCAGTGTCGCCGAGCAGAAGGACCAGTACGTCAACAGTCTCGCCATGCACTCCTGGTTCCTGCCCGGGCTCGGGCAATTCCAGGCGGGCGATGTGGCGAGCGGCGTGGGCTTTCTGACACTGGACATGGCAGCCATCGCGGGGACGCTGGTGGCCGCATACTACTGCCTGCCGTCGGACCTTCGCTTCGACAGGCTGGATTACTTCAAAGACTCGTCATCCACGATCCGGAGCGCATGGAACAGCCACAGCTTCACGGACTACCTGCCCTCGATCGGCGTATTCGTCGGCGGCATGGTGATCGACCAGATCGTCCGGCAGTGGGCCTCCGCGCACGCGCGAGGCGAAGCGGTCCAGGCCGTGGATCAGGGCAAAGTCCAATTCACCCCGCGCATCGGAATCGGGTTCATGGGGTTCGGGGTGCGGTACTAGCAGCAGCTCCTTCTATGGTTGGCCTGGCTTCTCAGACAGCCAGGCAACCTTTTGCACTGACTCATGATCCATTCCGATTATGTCCCTGTAGAGCTCGGGCTTTCGCGCCATGGTATACCGGTAGCCGCCCGACTGCTGGAGTTTCCCATAGACGCAATTCCCGACGGCGACTTCGTTGTCGAATGATCTGCATTCAGCGATAATGTCGCCGAATGGATCGATTATCATCGAGCATCCATTTCTCACCTGGTCATCGTCCATACCTATGGGATTCGTGAAAACTACATAGACCCCATTATCGTACGCTCTTGCCGGCAGCCATTTCATCAGCCATGCCCGGCCTTTCAATCCATCGAACTCACTCCTGAGCGACGTGGGATCCTTCTCCCTGTTTTCCCACAGTTTTGGCGATACAAATCCCGCGCCCGGCCGCGCCGAGGGAGTGCCCATTGTCACGTGAGGCATGAAGATGATGTTGGCGCCAAGCAGCGTTGTGGCACGCACATTTTCAATGACATTGTTGTCGTAGCAGACCAGGATTCCACATTTCCACCCATTTATGTCAAATACAACATATTCCTGGCCGGCTTTCAAATGCGTGTTTATGAACGGGTGGATCTTGCGATACTTTGCCCTGAGGCCGTTTCCGTCGACACACACATATGCCTTATAGAGCTCATCCGCCGTGGTCTTTTCAAACAGCCCGGCAAGCACAACAATATTGTTCTGTCGGGCAATTTCAACCAGTCTGGCTATGCTTTCTCCCTCTGGTATCAGCTCCGCCAGTTCCAGCATTTGCGATTTGTTCAACTTCATTGCAAACGTGTCAGCCGGTTATCGAGCATTCGTGAAATGAAACTACCGCGGCCCCGGATTCGGATGCTTTCCGCGCCAGGCTGTTGATAAGGTCCAGATTGTACTTTTTATCGCCGCTCCTATGTTCAAATTGCGCCGCCGCGATCCTGAGGTCGTTCATGATGGCTTCCTTGACTCACCGGGCCCCAATCGCGTTGACGGCTGAAAGGACTATTCCTTTGAGGGCTTCCCTCACGGTCCCGCCGATGTCATGGGCCGGGCCAAACGCAGTTATCGCCAGTGCGACAACATTATAGGAAGAAACTGCCCACGCGAGAAGGCTCTTGATCTCTTTTTCCAGCAACCCGCCTGGAGAGGCAAATCTATTGGCGTGGCCGACACCGGCATCCAATACATCCGCATCCAGATGGACATAAAGGTCCCCGGCAGGCGGCGCAGCCGCCGTCGAGATCTGGCAATCGTCATTTCTAAACTGCTCTGTAGTGACGACCCTGATCCTGCTCGATGCAAGCTGTTTTGCTTCTTCCGCATCGAGGTCTCTCGTGCCCACAAGAGTGACATGGTCTTCTTTGATGGCAAGATACCGCGAATCATTCGCCGACAGGCTCTTCCAGCATCGCCCGCATGCGATCGCAAGTGCCATCCCATCCAGGTACCCGCTCTGCGTTGTCTCAGGCGTGTTGAAATCCGCATGAGCATCGAGCCACAGCATGCTCATATCGTCACTGTGCAATCCTGACAGTGTTCCCGTCGCGGTCAGACAGTTGCCCGCAAGGACAACAGGGAGAGCACCGGATTGTACGGTCTCGGAGATTGCTTTTGACAACAGCGAGTTCAGCTTGAACGTCGACTGCGTATCGGTGAGCTGTTCGACATCACTGCAGATGATCGTCTTGCTGTCGACAGTGTGTCCGGATTCACTGAGAAGCCGACCGAGTCCAGAGCCCATCAAGCTTCCAGGGCCTTGTCCATGGCCAACGTTGTATTTGCCCATGTCGTAGGGGACAGAAACAAAGCATACGCGCATCTTTTCCCTTATCAGTTTCTACTACCGAACACATGCTTGGTCAATATTGCGTGAAGGACGTCACGATAAGATACTGACTTCTCCCGTAAAACCGTCCAGCTCGACAACTTCACCGTCTTTCAGCCGTTTGGTGGCATCCTGCGTGTAGTAGATGGCGGGTATGCCCATTTCCCGAGCGATTATCCCCGGGTGGTCGAAGGGGGACCCGGCATCGAACACGAGACCGGCGATGTGCGCAAGGTATGGTTCGATATTGCAGTGGCCCTCTTCGAAGACCAGGATGCTCTTCTCCTCCAGGGTGAAGGTGGGGCTTTTCGGCATGCGCACCTTTCCCCGCACCTTTTTTTGCAGCCCCGAGACACCCTTCAAGACCGTCATGGGTTGGAGCTGCGGTTCTTCCGATTTCTCTGCATGCTGAGGAGGCTTCCCGATGAACGTCGGCGGCTTCATTCTCTTTTGATCCTGGAAGATCGATCTTCGTTTTTCGATCTCCTGGCGAGAAACACCGCCCGCTCCGTTGAGAAGAGCTTTCAGCTCGTCGAGCTGCAGGAAGAAGATGTCGCCCGGCCTGCCGAGAAGGCCATGTGCCGACAGCCATCGATCCGCCCTCTCCAGGGCGATATTCAGGTACGCATGCTGCATGAGGTCGATGTAATAGGCGTGATCATCGCTTACCAGGAACGCTTTCTCGGCCAGATCCAGCATACTCCGAAACTCCTTTTTTTCAGGTTCGGTCAACCGGGCGAGGATCTCAGCGGCCAGCCGCTCCTTGTTTTCGAGGGTCTTGTTCAAACGCTCCTCGTATTGCCCGATGTCCCGCCCAAGAGAGGACCGTACCCACCCCAGCACCACGCTCGGAAGGTTTTTCAGCAGAGGTGGAAATGTGAAATCCCTCAGGGGATCGATGCTGATCAGGCCGAACTCCTCCAGGTATCGTTCGATTTCCCGCAGGAGGACCTTTCCTTCCTCGGACCTGGATAGTTTGGGATACAGCACCTCATCGTAGGGATGATCCTTGAACAGCGCCTTCAGCTCATGCGTCCCATTGACCAGCCCGGCCATTTTCATGATCAATTCCCGGCTGCGCGCAAGGCGGCTCTGTCGAAATATCAGGTCGAAGTAGTCGGGAACGGAAAGCGCACCGATCTTGCTGTCGAAGTACTCCTTCAGCGTGTATCGAAAATCCGGCGTCCTGCTGTCGACGGGTGCTCGCCCCCAGACTGCCTGCCAGTGAAGGGACTTGCTCAGGCACAGGAAGTCGAGGCTGTCTTCGATGAAGCGCATGAGCTCTGGAGGACTGCGGGCAGTCCGGACTTGCGCCTCCAGCCTTTCCCGAGACTCATTCAGGCGGGCCAGGACGAAGTCCTGAAAGACATTCCGGCCTTCCTTGAACAGCCCCATCATCTTTTCGAGAAAAGCTGCACTTTTCTTCTCAGCTTCGTGCATCTCCTTCGGCCTGTAGTAGATGTATCCGTTCTGGAGAATGATCTCCATGTAGTACTGAGACAACCCTGTGGTGTCGGCCCCCTGGTTATTCCCTTCATTCGCCAGGAGAACAATCTCCCGCTGAAGAGGCGTGAGACAGTATTGGAGGTCGTCCAGCCTCCACGTATACAAACAGTCGGCATCGTCCGTCCAGACTACCGGAAAGCGAGACTCACGGAATGTGGTGATCGGCCGCGACTGCAGGATATAGAGCTGACTACCCCGTATCGTCCACTCGATGTCCTGATAAGCGTGGAACAAATGCTCGATCTCCGTCCCCGCTTTCTTCAACGTTCCCAGGACCTGCTCGCTCATTCGCGGAGCTTTGTCGGGAACAATGAATTGAGTGAGCGTGCCGCTTGACTTGTCCAGCCTGAAGAGAGACGCGGGCTTTCCCCCCCGCACATAGTCTGCGCAGATACCCTCCACGGCGTTGATCACCATCACCTCTGAATTCATCTCCACGGTATCTGCCGTAAAGAGAACTCCGGAAGGCCTGCCATTCATAAATGGTTGTACCACTACCCCCATCCTGAGGCTTTCCAGGGTAAGCCCATTTCGCACGATGTGCGCGAGCGCGCGGTCGTGATACATCGATGCATAGCATTTTCGAACAGCCCGCAACAAGTCGGCCCGGGAAGCGACGTCGATATACGACTGGAAGACTCCGGCCATGCTGTGCCACTCGCCGTCCTCACAGACAGCCGAGGAACGGACAGCAAGCAGCCTTTCCGGGCTGAGTGGAATCAGCTCTTCATACACGCGTCCAAGCGATCTTTCCATTTCCGGAGGAATGGCGCACTCCAGAAGGAATTCGATGATCTCATCGTTCTTTTCCAGGTATTCCTCGTGTGTGAACGGAAATTGGTTGAACGAAAGAATGTGCTCGTAATCCTCGACTGACAGGGCGTATCCTGGCAGAATGGAAATCCCGGCACGCGTCATCTCTCCCAGCGCTGCTGCCTTGCTGCCGAACAGCAAAGCATGGTCTCGCTTCACATCTCCCAGGTGAGTAATCATTTTGAATTCATCGTCCTATCTTCTTCGATAGACGTCGGTGCTTAGATACTTGAGGCCAGAGTCTGCCATGAGCGTGACCACCCTGGCGCCTGGTCCCAACTGCTCCGCGACTCGAATCGCGGCTACGATGTTCGCGCCGGAAGACGTCCCCGCAAAGAGCGCCTCCTCCCGCGCGATACGCCTCGCCATGTCCTTCGCATCTTCTGTTTTTGCCGGCAGGATATCGTCTACAAGCGTCGGCTCCCAGAGTGGAGGAGTGTAGCCGATCCCAACGCCTTCGATCTTGTGGGGGCCGGCCTGCCCTCCCCGCAACACGGAGGATTCCGCGGGCTCGATGGCAATGATCCTGATGCTCGGTTTGTGTCGTTTCAGCACGGTGGCGACTCCACGCAAAGAAGCCCCCGTACCCACGCAGTGAACGAAGGCGTCTATCTCCCCTTTCGTTTGGCTCCAGATCTCCTCGCCCAGCGAGTAGTAGCCCGCGATGCTGTCATGGTTGTTGAGCTGGTCTGTCCAGCAGGTGTGAGGCTCCTTGCTCAGCATACGGGCAGCTTCGACCATGTCCAGGATCAGCTTCTTGGTAGTAAGGCCTCCTTCGCTCGGGACGAGCGTGAGCCCGGCACCGAGCGCCGCCATGTGGTCCAGCTTTTCCTGGCTGAACGCATCCGAGCTGACGATCCGGAGACGATAGCCCTTGGCGGCGCAGACCAATGCAAGGGATGTCCCTGTGCTGCCGCCGGTGTACTCGAGGACCGTGTCACCAGGCCTCAGCCGACCATCCTCCTCCGCTCGGGAAATCACCGCCCGGGCCATCCTGTCCTTGAGGCTTCCGGTGGGATTCTCCCACTCGAGCTTCACCAGGATGTCCGCACAACCGGGCGGAACGACCTTCTCGAGTCGAGCTATCGATGTGCCGCCAATGGCATTGAGAATCTCTGGCACTGTTATGAGTCCTGCTTTTCCGCGATATAGAAAACGTATCCATAATACTCTGAATAGCGCCGGTGGAGCTCCATTTCCTTTTCTTCAATCTCTAGTACCTCCAGGGCTTCGGCGTCATCCTGATGCCTGACTCTGAGAGTCGGCAGCTTCTTCATTATGGGATTGTAGTATTCCCTCCACCAATCCTCTTTTGGAAGGGTGAAATGATGCAGCAGATGATAACCCGTGCTTTCTACCTTCCTCATGTTTTCTTCAACTGAGGTTATCGCAGGGTATGCCTCATTCCAGAACTGCCTCAGCACGTCCGGTATGTCCGGCCTGAGCCATGAAATCTCTGTGAAGGCAATTGCTCCTTTGCTCCTGAGGAGCGGCCTCCACAGTTTGAGCCCCACCTCGACTCCGATGCAGTAGATTGATCCTTCCGCCCATACGATGTCAAAGGAATCAGCTTTGAATGGCAGCCTGGACATGTCGGCGAATGTTGGATGGATGATTTCCGACAGCCCTTTCCTCATGACATTTCGAGTAAGCTCGTCTATGTACGGGGCATGATTGTCCACTGCGACTACTTCACCGTGACTGATTGATGCCAGGCATAGAGTCTGCGCCCCTGGCCCGCAGCCGACATCGAGGATCCTTGGATGAGAAAACCTTTTTTCAAGGCAGGAGAATGCCTTCTTTGTCGATTTTGAGCTTCCCGGTCCTTCACGAGGCAAATCACGGTGCACTTCAAAGAACACTTCCATTTGTTTGTCTGTCATACCTGCAGCCTCTCTCTGTGAGCCCTTACAGCGACCGTACCAGGGCGTTCAACGACTCTGCAACTTCAACAAGCTTTTGGCAGTCAATGAGGTCAGGGGTGTCCGTGGCTGTATGAGTCACAGTCCTCATCAGTTCGGCCGCGTATTCGGACGAGAAAGCCGCGGATGGAACCCGGCTCTGCACAAACATCATGTGGTCCCCATTGAACCACTGTTCGCCTGCAACCAGGCCGTCAAAGCACATGAGAACTTCTTCCGCTTTCTTCACGAGCTGCGGGGAGCATTCATAGAATGAGTATGACGACTTCCCGCGCTTGTAGCCGACGCCATCGATATTCACGGCAAGCACGATACCCGGGAGCTCACTCCCATACCGCCGCAGGTAGTCCATCTGGCCGCCTGCGCTGTAATGGTCTTCACCGTTGAGAGCCGCGATCTCGATGCAGTTCTTTCCTCCATAATCGGACAGCATTTCGGCGCAAAGAAGCAAGACCCCTGTGCCGGAGGCATTGTCTGAAGCGCCGGGAGAGCCTTCGTAGGCATCGATGTGCGCGGTGATGACGATCTTCCTTGTCGCTCCCGGATTCAACCTGGCAATGACGTTTGCTGCACTCGACGGAATCCTGTGTGCGTCTATCCTCAAATGAAACGCCAAATCGCTTTTAGCCGCCAGCGCATCTCCCACAGTATCCCGACAATAGACACTTGGGATATCGAAATCTCCGTCTGCAATCAATGGAAACGGGTCCAACGCCCCTACCTGTCCCGGATTCTTCTTCGTGGCTGTGATTATCGCCTCCGGCTTGCGGCTCTCCAACAGGGCGATTATCTTCTGGTGGTGCTCCGGATTGTAGAAGACAAATTTCTTTGGCATCAACTGCTCGGAGCAGATAGCGTCTCTCATGAGCAGGATCTTGCCCTTGCAGCTTGCACTTTCCAGCTCCTCAACTGTCGAGACGCAGATCAGGTCAGCCACGACATCGCATTCCGGAGAATAGGGACTATTATGGATTTCGAAAGTTTCTTCTCCATGTTCCAATACTGCACCGTGGCAGATGTAGTCGAGACACTTGAAAGGAACGGCTTCAGTCCTGTATCCATACAGACGGACTGTGTCTGCAAAGAAGCCGGTGGCTTTCTGGTTTCCCGGAGAGCCAGTTCGCCTGTTTGGCTTCACACCGCACAAAACCTTCAGGTAGGACTGCGCATTTGCGGCATAGTCGTTTTGTTTCATAGACTACCGACAACCTTTCCACCGACCATCTAGTCCAGCCCCGGGCCAGTCAGATGTCTTTGCTGACTATATATTCAATTATTGTTTCCAATACAGCCTCTACGGCTTTGGATTCAATCCGGTCGACCGTGTCTTTTGCAGTATGATACCAACTACTTCTACTGAGCAAACCAGTTGGCAATCCTATTATTGAAGTTGCGTCTATTCCGGCAACTGCGAAAGCTGCCGCATCCGTTCCTCCACCGCCAAAAGGGATTGGCATCTTTCGCAGACAATAGCCCTTCTTGCCGGCTGCTTTCTTTAGCTCCTCGGCCATTCTACCTGATAGCTTCGTCGTGAAGTTGCGATCTCTGGTGCATATCCTGAGGTCTTTCACGCTGTATATGCTGTCAAGGTTGACTACATAAGTAGGAATTGCGCGCAACTCGATCTTGTGACGGCGAACGTATTCGATCGCCCCACGCTGCCCAATTTCCTCTCCATCGGTAGTGAGACAGATCAACCGTGTCTGCTGCAGCGACCTGTGGTCCTTTCTTTCCTTTTGAAAATGCCTCATTACGGCAGCGGCCAGGAAAGTCGAGTTGAGATTATCGCCCGCCCCCGGCGACGGCGTATTCGTCACCATGAAGAATAACGGCAGCACAAACAACATGCCTGCCGCGACAATCCAGAATTGAGGGCCTTCGAGGTGTGTTGCGGAGCCTCCAAACGCCTGCTGGAAACTTGCCGAGATTGTTGCAAACACTAGATAGAGGTAGAATCCGACTCCCAAGAAGAGCCTTAAGAGGGCAACTTGCTGCCAGTGTGAGAGAAAGCTGAAAATGTATGGGCTGTCATGATGCCCGACAATGATGATCTGTTGCCTTGCCTCGCCGGATGGATCAAGCTTTCCGGCAACGTTTCTTCCTTCCGCACTCGGAAAGAATCCGTCAAACAACTCTGCACAAACAACATACTGGCTGAAGGCATATACGGTCCCCATGACCGATATGAGCCCCGCTGCATAGACACCAGCGCCACCAAGGAACCACAAAATGCCTGCCAGGACATATGAAATTGAGACTGCCTTGCCTACGCACCAAAGGGCTCTTGGGCGCAGCGTGAATGTCTCCTCGGAAACATCATCACACGTTTCGCGCAGCACGCTGGCTATCTTTTGACTGGCCAAACGGCAGGGCTCGGTCCCTGCAATACGCAGCTTATGCAGCACCATGAGGGATTCAGTGCCTCTGAGGCACGCCGCAGCCAGCTCAGAAATGTATTCCCTGCTTTTGCTCATGCGACTTTATCTCTGCCGAGCCATAGCTGACGCGGCTCTTTTCCGACTACTTGGAGTTCAAGCTGTAGAAGCCAATCCTGAATCCTTTTGACTTGTTTAGCCTGGCTTCAAGCATTTCAGTCCATATCTCCTTTTGCGCAATATGCATTCCCACAACAATAAAGGTGAACGTTATTTTGTCATATGTGGCAACAAAGTAGTTTCCTACAACAAGCTGATTCTCACCTGTGATGTCATAGAGCTTTGATCGAGATCCGAAGGAAAAGATATCAGGTTTTTCAACCAGCTTGATGCCGCGAGCTTGAAAAATGGCGCCAGATACTCCCCTTTGAATGAATTCATTAATCAGGACGTCCGAGCTCTTGTTTTCAAAAGAATATGATTCACTCAAATAGCGTACATCGGACGAGATGTTGTCTGGAGGATTGTATTCATATTCGAGCTCAAAGGTGCTGTCATAATACATCTTTTTGGCATACTTCTCGTATTCTGCATAACCATCGGGAATACTCATCCCGTAATCAACCATCGCCGACACAGGTACAAATATCTGCTTTTCGTCAGTCGCCACTGTCTGGCGAACACATGAACACAAAAGAACGCACATGGTCACTAGTAGCGCAGTCAGCTTGTGATTCATGAACTCGTCATCGCCGCCTTCTTGCAGGCTGGATCTACATCCTTTGTAGTATGTACTTTCGATATCCCACGCCCGTCGGACTGAAAACCAAATGACACGAACACGATTTCATCAATATCCATATTGAAAGATTTGTGGGGACCGATCCTTCCTCTATTGTAACAAGCAGGTTTCTGCCCAATACCCGGAATACCAATGAAACCCTGGGAACCATGCCCTCTGGGCTCTTCAGGGAATATTCTTCGCCTTCTCCCAATAATTCAAGCGAATTGATGCCTTCCTTGAAAAGTGTGCTGAAATCGTCTGGAAGCTCAATCAAGACAGCATCGGACCTTACGACGATCTTCGTCGGCTCCCTTGCCCAGTTTTCAACGATAAGTGTTTCTGAATGTCCTCTTGCACGGGTTGTCCGCGGCTTCATGATTCACTCCGCACTGATTCTGGTAGCATGCGGGAAAGAAGTCAATGGTCAGTCGCCGATCAAAGATCCACATCGACAATCAAGCAACGCCGCCATATCATTTACCATTCCTTAAGGATAGGCCAGATTACCTCTTTGCTCATATTATTCTGCCGCACTCTGCACACGCATATGTAGTACCCGTACGGCCACAAAGGGTTCGCAACATAGGCTTTCTTTGCTATTTCCCAATAGCATTGGGATATCCGCCCTAGATCCGAGGTGACCGCTACTACGACATCCCAGGACTTCTCTCCTGGCCCCCAGAGATAGTACTGCATGTGTCCGCTCACGGCGTGGGGAAGCCCGTACCTGGCGCCGTACAGATCGATTGCGCCCGCTTCATTGAACAATGATGCCCAGATCACGGCTTTCTCCCGGTCTTCCGGCGGCAGGCCGTCATACACCTCGGCGACTTTGTTCACCAATTCCTCCCAGCCAATTCTCATTGAGAAATGCCAGGGATACTGCGGTTTTTGAATGGTGTAGTCCTTCACGGGCTTATAGAGAAACCCGAAGGTTCCGGAATATGCTGGCAATAGATCCAACGGAAGTATCGGCAGTGAAGCAGGAGCGACCAGGGCGCCTCCGGCCAGCAGGTATGAGACGCCGACAATTCCAAACGCTCTCTGCGATTTCATATGGGCGAGCTTCTCTTCGACGAATACCGCGCCGGCCGCCAGGAGCGGCATGAAGAGGTGAGCAAGCTCAAATACCCGGGCATGAAGCAGATAGACGACGACCATGGTGACGAGAAAGAAAATGCCGAAGAAGCTGTGATACGTATCTCCGAAGCGCCTGAAGATGCGGTACAATCCGACGCCAAGTAAAGGCATGAGCAGCAGATTCATATTGAGCGATAGGTTGATGAAATACTCCGGAATTGAGTAATGGTAAAACCAGCGTGTATGCCCGGACCAGTATTCGAGAGTCGGCCAATGATTGGCGATCTCCCAAAACACCCACGGCGATATGACTATAGCGAACAGCCCAACAGCGATCCACGGCCACGGCGTGAGCAAGTCCCTGCGGTGCTTTGTAGCGAGCAGAGCGATCAGGATGCCGGGCGCGGAGATAAGAATAGTTGCCTTGGTCATGAAGGCTATCCCCGCAGCCAGACCGATGCTTACCCAGAGCATCTTGTTCCCCGTGCGTATGTAACGTACAAGAAAATAGAGAAATACGGCGAGCGCAAGCTGATTTATGCCGTCGTAGGTGAAAAACGAGTTCGTAATGAGCCACAACGGGGTTATGATGAATCCCAGCGCTGCAACCGTCACGGCGAAAAGCTTGCCGCCGAACTCCCTGGTGATGAGGCATACAAAAACGAGGGTCGCCGCGCCAGCGAGCGCGGGGAATATGTGGTATGCCAGCAAGGATTCTCCCAACAGCGTGCGGCTTACTGCCACGAGTAGCGGCACGAGCGGCGGAAGGTCGAGGTAGCCGAAGGCGAGGTGCTTGCTCAAGGCGATTGTGTAAAGCTCATCGCCGAAGTAGCCGTAGTTCTGCGCCGTGAGCATATGAATCGCAAACTTCACGGCGGCAAAAGACGTGACCAGCAAGGCAAAGCCCGAAACGCCGAGAAACGACTTGCCGAGCTGCCCGGGTGGCGTGCGTCGGAAAGGGTGTATACCTGGCATTCTAGCTCCTGACTTTAGGCAGAAGTTAACCATACCGTATGTCCGGTTGTCCAGCATCCTGCTCGACGAACCTCGGCCGCCATGTCATGCACGCATCTGGGGATCATACTTCACTACGGCCGGCGCCATAGACGTACTGGGCCCCAAGTACGGGCTCCCGAACGCAGTGAGCGGCCATTTGAACCACTTCCTCTGGGGCCCGGGCAACAAGCCCTGGGACGTGGTGATCGCCATCGCCCCGTATCCGCATATTGAGATAATGAAGCTCTGCTATTGGGACGTCGAAAACAAGGCCTATGTCGCGAACAGCTTCTCAATGTCCTTCAATAAATACTATATATCCGTACGCCGGGTGCCCAGGAATAATCTGAACAGGGAATCCATCTGGGCCATTCTGAAGTACTACTGGTGATGCGCTGCAGCATTTTACTGCTTCTTGTCGAACTTCATGTAGTTCCTGACCATCTTTCCGAATGCTTTGTCCTTCTTCCGTTTCTCTAGATAGGTCATCTCATAGTGCTTCGATTCTTTCATTAGTTTCAGGTAGCTCTCGTACCTCTCGGTGCTCAATTCGCCATCCGCCACGCTTGAAAGCACCGCACACCCCTTCTCAGTTGTGTGTGTACAATCAGCAAAGCGACAGCGTTTTGTAATCGCGGAGATGTCACCAAAACTTTCCTCTATTCCAAGAGCAAAGCCCAGCATCCCCAATTCCCGCATGCCGGGCGTGTCGATGAAGAGTGCTCCATTGTCCAGGACAACCAATTGTCGTCTCGTCGTCGTATGTCGACCTTTGCCACTCTTCTCTCGCACAGGATTGGTAAAGAACTCTTCCTTCCCTACTAGTTTATTCAAGATAGTGCTTTTGCCGACTCCGGAAGACCCTATCAGACAGTAGGTTCTCCCTTTTTCTAGAATGTCCCTGAAGCGATCGTAGCCAGCCCCCGTTGCGCTGCTTAGCGGGATTACATCAATGCTGTGCTCTCTCCGTACTGCAGCGACCATTGATTCCAGGTTCGCCCCGTCAACAAGGTCGCACTTTGTAAGCAAGAGTATCGAATCGATACCTCCGTCTTTCGTCATTGCTATATATCTGTCAAGCCGATTCAGATTGTAGTCGACGTCACAAGACTGAACTATGAACGCAACGTCGACATTTGCAGCAATTGGCTGGTAGTCGACTCTTATGCCCGAGGATCTCCGCCGCAGGATGGTTCTTCTCGGCAGTATTTCGTGCACAATTGCGTGCGCACTCTTGTCATAATAGTCCACCAACACCCAGTCTCCGACACAAGGCATATCTTCGGCGGTCACAGCACAATACAACAGTCTGCCCGTAAGCTCGGCGGGAATCGATCCGAGCGTGCTTCCAATCATATAGCGATCTCGGTCAACCGCGATGACACGAGCTACATGGGTTTCAGCCAATAGGTTTCCCCCCAGTTTTTCTTGAAACCAGTCATCGTAGCCTAGATCTTCCAGATTCATGTAACGGCCCCCATGCGCACACTACCAGGTTGAACTCGTTGTTTGCATCCCTTCTCTGCTATTTATTATAAACTACCGGCATCTTAAACCGCCACTCTCTCCATAAACTTTCATTTATTAGCAAATCAGCCATAAAATGGCTTACATTTATTCTGCTGGTTTTTCCGGCATTGAATATTGGACTTCTCACTGGAGATTCATGCACTTCGTACGTACTATTAGTATCTTCGTTAACTAATGTATCCGGGCGTACGGCTATCCATTCCATCTTCTCATTATCCTTTCCAATCTCTTCGTGTAGATAATCAGCAGCCCTAACATTGTCACGATGAGGGGGTAGAAGTAGTTTCAGGATTGATAGGATAATTCTTTCTCCTAATGAATTCTTCTCTCCTGTTATGCTATTTGTGTAGCCTGTCGTGCTCATAAGAATAAGCTTTACCTTTTTATCTCCCTTCTCCTTAACTATTATGCTGATTTTTCTTATTGTATCGGACACTAAATTACGTGGTTTCCCAAATATCCCTCTGATCGTAATATTATGACCAAGGCAAGAGACTATTGCATTACAATCTTGCAGGAGGCTGCTCATTTCTGAATCATTGAATTCGGCGATATTCCCTTTTTCGATTTCAACTAGTGGATTATCGAGCATTTCTGCCGATAGAATTGCCCGCTCCCTGACGACAACCCTGATATTGATTTGTCTTTTGATCAATTGCATGACAACTAATCTCCCGGTAGCGCCACTAGCTCCAAGAACTAATACTTTCACATCGCCTCCTATTGCCGGCCGCCAGCGTGTAATACTCCGTCACCACGTCCGCCGCAGGCTTCCTGGTCGTCTACCAGAATCGTCGTGCGGGCCGCAAACGTGAGATCCAGCACAAGAAAAAGAAAGACACCGGGATTCCTCATGAGCACCCCTCCGTGGACTTCTCCTGCGATCGATTCCACCGACTTCATCCACCTCGTCAAGGCGTGCTATATCTTGCCGCTATGTTCCACAGTTATGACTACACTTCCTTTTTTGTGACCGTGTTCGACATATCTGTGAGCCTCGACGATTTGTTCCAGCGGATAGCGCCGATCTATGACCGATTTTATCTTCCCAGCTTCAATAAGTTTTTTAAGAAAGACCAAACCTTCAGTACGTTGACGTTCGTTCGGTCCCCCTTTCATAATTGTCACGTAGGTCCCATTTGTAGTCAATGCCTTCCTGCATTTGGATAACGCGCTCTTGCCAACCGCGTCAAAGATGAGATCATAGCGCTCTCCTCTTCCCGCAGAATCCTCCTTGGTGTAGTCAATTACCATATCCGCACCAAGAGATTTCACCAATTCTGCATTCCTTGTGCTGCATACCCCGGTAACTTCTGTCCCATAGTACTTGGCAAGCTGTACCGCAAAAGTCCCAACGCTTCCAGAAGCTCCAATGATAAGCACTTTCTGTCCGCGCTGGATATTACCCTTGTCTTTAAGACAATATAAAGGTGCAATGCCCCCATAAGGAACGGCAGCAGCCTCCTCATAGGTCATGTTGGCTGGTTTTATTGCCACCACCCCATCTTCGGACAAACATTTATACTCTGCATAGGCGCCGAAGCTAAAACCGCAAGATGCAAAGACTTGATCGCCTTCCTTAAACAATTTTGCGTTTTTGCCTACTGCTTCAACTTCCCCGGCCAAGTCAAACCCCAATATTTTTACTTTTATTGGCCTTATCAGACCATTATAAAGTCTCGCGGCAAATGGATCGGCCTTTCGCATGCGCCAGTCCCCTGCTGTTACTGTTGTCGCATATACCTTGACCAGGATTTCATTGTCCCTGGGAACAGGTTTTCTTACCTCTTTGAGCTGAAGAACATCGGGAGGGCCATATTTCTCGTAAACTATTGCCTTCATAAGTGTGAATCGCGCTTTCAGGTTTTTTTCAGCCATTTGTCGAAAAAATCGAAAATGGCCTTTCGGGCCGCATTGTCTCTCATGTAATTCGCATGTCCCATACCGCGTTTGACCAACAGAGTATGAGACGCGCCAACTTCCTTCATTTTTGCATCCAGCAATTCCGCCTCGTGAAACGGCATCAGCACGTCCTTGTCGCCGTGAATAGTGAGGATCGGCGGATCATCGGCGCTCACGTAGCTCAACGGACTCGCCAGCCGATATCTGTCCTGCGCCACCCCTGGAGCGCCGCCGAGCAGATTCTCTACTGTTGTTTTCATTCCTCCCTCGTTCCAGAAACCGACCATGTCAGTTGGCCCGCCGATGTTTACGACTGCCTGGACGCGGCTGGAGATCGAGAAGTCTTCTCCCTCTCCCTCCAGATCATCGGAAGGACCGGTCAAACCAAGGAGGAGTGCAAGGTATCCCCCTGATGAGAAGCCGATTGCTCCGATCCGATCCGGGTCGACCCGGTACTGCGCCGCGTGCGCGCGCAGCCAGCGTACGGCGCTCTTCACATCGTAGAGCTCAGCAGGAAATTGATATGAGACTTTGTTGTTCTGTGTGATCGTGATGAGTCGCCGGTCGATTGCGGCTGCCACGTACCCCCTCTTCGCGGCATTCGGAATGTCGTAATAGAGGGACTTGCGGTCGAGGAACCGGTCCTGATGGGCCCAGTCATCGATGATGTAAACGATCGCAGGGAAAGGTCCGTCTCCTGTCGCTGGCAGAGCGATGTCGAGCTTGAGAATCAGATCTCCCCTCTGGGCATACGTGATGTCGTCCTGCCTGATGAAGTCCGATTGCGCAAGCAGCGGGGCCTGAGAGAGGAAGGACAGCGCGAGGAACAGTGCGATTCCGAGATTTCTCATGGCAAGCCTCCCCTGAACCATGGAACTATTCGGCTTTATCGTATCACTCAATTTGACTGGGTCAAGCTCAGTATCGACGGTTCAAGCAAAGAGCCGCTTGCCTTACTTTCTTCTAAATATGAACACAATTGATGAACCCATCAAATACAAAGCTGCCCCAAGAAACACCAGCCCAGTAATGATTGTAAATGTTGATTTTGTCCACGGTTCGAGCAAGAGCATGAGTGCTATTGCGCCGACGCTGCCAACTATTGCGATGATCGCGGTTACAAGTTTCCTGGAAAAGACAAAGGGAATTGCTAGCGCGAACGCCAAGTCGGCAAGAACATTATTAACGATGTAGGACACAGCCTCTTCTGGCGTGTTGCAGGCAAAGACGTTGAGAAGGTACCCCCCAAGCGACAATACGAGCAGAACAATCAAGACGACCGACAAGGTAGATGATGACTTCACTGCCCTTTGATCCTTTTGCTGTGTCCTTTTCCATTTCTTCTTCGGATATTGGGTCGCCCTGGTTAGCAGTGAAAGTGGGAGCAAGAGCGGCAATAGATAGAAAAACCTCCTGTATGTAGCCGACCTCGTAAGCTTGCCTTCCCATTTGTCAGCAGCGTCTTCAGCGTCGATATGTTGGCGAGCAATCGTACGGTGAATATGATGGCCGACTTCGTGAAAAAGTACTGAGCTGATACGCAATCTACGCATAAACCTGCGGCCTATTCTCATGCCACGGAAGATTTGATCTACAAGGATGACAATACCAGCGGCATGAGAAGGCGAAGCGTGTGTGTAGAAGCCTTTCACCTCTCCGAGAGCGTATCGTCTGCCCCTGGCAATTGCACGTTTCCTTCGTTCCTGTCTGTTCATTTCTCCCGATGTAGTTACGTAGACTTCCGAGAGTCCCTTCAGGTAAGCGCCTGGTATTGACGATAAGAGCCACGTGATGTCTCTTTCGAATCCGCCAGATAGAGCTAAGGCTCCTGTGGAGCATCGCACATCAGGTATCCCCATCTGATCGCCTCTTGACACCTTTCTGTCGCTATTGTACTCTATTGGGGAAATGAATGGTACTTTTATAGTCGTTTGTAGGATAATAGATCTTCTGCATGAGTAGCGAACTACTTTCGGTGGACCAGGTGGCGCAGATACTCGGGCTCCACCCACGAACGGTCAGACGCTTCATTCGGGAGGATCGTCTCAAGGCGAAAAAGCTGGGAAAGGAATGGCGCATCCTCCGGACGGACCTTGACGTACTCACCGGGAGGGAACCGAGCACCCGAGAGCAAGTGAGCGGTAGTATGCAGGTCTCGGCAGTGGCCGACGTGCTCGTCGCCAATCAGGAGGAAGCAACCCGCATCTTCAACTCCATGCTCGCCGCTGTCACTGCAAAAGGCCCAGAATACGGAGTCGTGCATTACCAGTCTCTCTACATCGAGGATGACCGCAAGGCCCGACTCATGTTCTGGGGAGATGCTGCCTTCATCGGGCAAGCACTGATCACTCTGCAGAGAATATCGTCGACATTCGGACTACCGAGAGAGGGAAACTCGTGAGTGGGCTTGTGGCTGCGATCAAACAACTTCGAGAGAACACTGGTGCGGGCATGATGGATTGCCGGAGGGCGTTGGAGTCGACAGGTGGGGACATCGACAAGGCAGTTGTCGTTCTGAAAGAACAGGGGCTTCTTCAGGCTCGGGAGCGGCAAGACCGGGAAACTACGGAAGGTCGGGTGTTCCTCAAATTCAACGACGAGAAGGCGGTACTGCTCCACTTGGCGTGTGAAACTGATTTCGTCGCCAGGAACGCCAGTTTCATCCGCTTGGGAGAAAAGTGCCTGTCGCTGGCTTTTGAAAGCTCAAGCGTAGAAGAACAGCTGACTGCACTGATCGACGAGGCAATTGGCCGGATCAAAGAGAACATCGTAATGCGCAGTCTGAAAACTCTTCGCGCAAACCAGAACGAACGCCTTTTCGCCTATGTTCACGGCGAAGGAAGGATCGGCGCGGTGATAGCTCTGTTCGCCCCTGATCCTGCCACCTGGGACTGCGAAGAGCCCCAGAAGTTCGCTGCTGATCTGACTCTACATGTCGCCGCCTTCGGCCCACTGTATCTATCACGAGACTCCGTAGATTCAACGTACATGGAGCAGAAGGAAACCGAATTCCTTGCGGATGCACGGGCCCTCGGCAAGCCGTCGCAAATTATTCCAGGAATCGTGCGCGGAAAGCTGAACAAACATCTTTCAAAGATCTGCCTGTTGGAACAAGCCTTCATACGTGATGAAACATCGAGTGTCGAAGAAGTGCTCCGCGGGCTCAAAGATAAAGGCGGTCCAAGTGTCCGTGTCAGTGGTTTCTTGTACCAGTGTGTCGGCCACTGATCGTTCAACGTCGAGCTTCCCGTCATTTGTTCCTTCAGATCATAGAGACTCAACGGGTCAGGAACCGGAAACGTAACTGAGCCATCATTGTCCCACAGTCTCTTGTCCACCCTCCTCCCGCGCTCAATTGCCCATTGATAGATTTTCTCATTTCCTCCCGACTCTACGAGAAGAGGACTTCGCTCCGGGTTTTCCAGATAGGAAGGGACCAGAACAAACCTGAGCTTTCCATCGCAAACATATCTCTTGAAAGCCTCTAGCGTTAAGATCGAATCCGTGCCGGTGAAACCCCCGATCGTCATTACAGGGACATTTCTGTTCCCGTTGTAGAGCATCAGCAAAGCGGTGAACTATTACAGCATTCAGCGAGATGTTGGGCGCAATACAAACCTAGAATAGTTTGGGAATCTCGATCATGCCTGCTTGAACGAGAATGAAGAATAGTATTGCGAACGCACCAAGAATCCTATTGAACAACCTTGCTCGGCTGAATATCAAGCTGCCGACGCGGACAGGGACCACCCCTACAAAGACTAGCAGAATGACTCGAACGACTCCAAAGGTCGCTATTTCTGTTTGGTTCTCGGCAATTATCTCTAGTACGTCGATCCCGACAAAGCCCACTATCATCAGAACCGATACGACGACGATCGTTGCCGCATTCATTCTTGGACCGATACGCAGACGGCGGAAAAGCAACTTGTCTAGTAAGTATGCCAAGAGAAGCGCAACGACTATTGAGAGGACTGCCGCTATTGCCTTTGCCCCGATCGAAACACGCATAGCTGTTGCGACGTACTCGGCAGGGAAGACAAGCACAATAGTGAGTACGAGATAAGGGATATATGAAAGTGATCGCGAAAAGATGTTGCTTTTTGGGGGCCGATAGCTTGGGTCTTCAGAGCGCCGCCTCTCGATTCCATAGTCAAGCCCCAGTGCGAATCCGAAGAACAACGCTTGCACAATGAGCAATGGCCCGCTAATCACAGGCAGCTTGAGAACGCGAAAGAGAAGGACTGCCGAGAGCACAAATGTGATAATCATGACACCGGAAAAAGAAGTCAGTTCAACCGATCGTTGGAGAATCTCCTGAGGCTGCCGCTTGCCAGCGTATATCACCGTTGCGCAGTACATCTGCGAGACATACAGGGCAATTCCGAAATAGATCAGAAAGAGTAGACCCATATGCAGCAGTTGCGATAGGAAGGTACCGCTTTGCGGAGCAAAAAGCTCAAGCTTGAACTCTATTGGAATGGTGATCGTTGAGGCCAGCAGGAATATGTCAACTAACATGTCGACCACGCTGAAGCGGTTAGTTGACCTGTACTTTTCTATTTCACTCATACGCGTCACCACCTATTGCGTCCAACATAGAGTTGAGCTGCGCCGCCGACCAAAAGCCGAACGGCGGAAGTTCAATTTCCGGCTGCAAGTCCCGCTTTTCTAACGTAGCCTTAGGGGACAATTGCAACGATCTGTTACAACCAATTGTAACGCGCATCCAGAAAGTGTATGAATGCGCCGTGGCCAGTCATACCGGGGGTTGAAAAACTACACGAGGAGTTTTCAAAAGATGCGCTTACTCCGTACGTCCATCAGGTCGATGCGTTTCCTTGTGCTCGCCAGTGCCGTCTGTGTGCTTGCTGCCTGCGCGGCAAAGCCCCAGATGCAGGCGGCGGAGGTGGTGACCGGGCCGTATGTCTTTGCCTACCGGGAGGTTACAGGCGACTACGCGGGGAACGCTCCAGTGTACGAGGAGCTAAGGGCAGGTCTTCAGGCGCACGACATCAACCCACGCCGTGCCATCGGCATCTTTCTGGATGATCCCTCAGTGGTACCCGCTGCAAAGCTTCGGAGCATCTGCGGCGTCATCATAGAAGAAGAGGACTGGGGGAGAATAAAAGGCCTCAACGGGCAGTTTGACATCCAGCACATAACCCGGGCGCGCAGGTTTATGGCGGAGGAAAAGCCGGAAGACGACCATCAGGGAGGCGGGAAGAATATCCAGTGGTATCCGGCTCTCGCACAATGCGCAAAACAGCAGGGCTTCACGCCCCTCAACTACTTTGAGATTTATGAAGGTGCCCGGACATTCCACATCATGACAACGAGCGATCCCGCGCCTGCGTACCCGCGGAGGGAGGGCTCGCCCTCTGACGATCGGACGTCTGTATGCTGGCCGGATCCGAACTGGCAAACATCAAGCCCGGAAGCCCAGGGCATGAGCTCCAGGCTGCTGGCACAATCCTTGGACCGGCTGTATGGCTTTGTTGACCCGGACGTGCTCGACAGCTTCTTGATTACCCGGCATGGAAAAATGATCCTTGAGATTTCCACCCCGCCGAACACCCCGGCCACGCGCCATGAAATGCACTCAGTCACGAAGAGCGTGCTCGGCGCCCTTGTCGGCATCGCGGTCCAGAAGGGGTACATCAAGGCCACGAACGACAGGGTGCTGGACTTTTTTCCGGGGGAAGAGATCCCTAACATGAGTGCCCAAAAGCGCGCCATGACCGTCGGCAATCTCCTGGACATGTCATCGGGACTGAGCTTTGAAGAGTCCCCCCGTGGAAGCCAGACGACCGCGGAGGCCCGGATGGTCCGGAGCCAGGATTGGGGGAGGTTCACGCTGGGCCTGCCCGTGGCGGCACCCCCCGGCACGCGGTTCAATTATTCCAACGGGGATGCAAATCTCCTCTCCGACGTTCTCTCCCAGGCAACAGGAATGACCGCCTTGGCCTTTGCCAAGCAGGAGCTGTTCGGCCCGCTTGGCATCACCAACGTCCGGTGG
Source organism: uncultured Spirochaetota bacterium (assembly GCA_963734545.1). Lineage (GTDB taxonomy): Bacteria > Spirochaetota > Spirochaetia > SZUA-6 > Fen-1364 > Fen-1364. The sequence goes on from CAVTHO010000009.1 coordinate 343,000, forward strand.
GGCTCCGATCCGCGGGGAACCACGCGGGGCGACGGTGACCTGTTTCTCACCCCGCGGGATGTGGCCAAGATTGGCTACCTGTTCCTGCGGGACGGGGTGTGGAGGGGGGAGCGGCTGCTGCCCACGGGATGGGCGAGCGACATCCCGGAGTCATCCGTGCGCACCGGCGTCGGGGCGCCATACTACTCGAGGCTCTGGTGGGTTGATCCCACCAAGACCATCTATTCGGCGTGCGGGGCCGCGGGACAATTCGTCATCGTCATCCCGGGACAGGACATTGTCGCGGTCTTCACGTCAAAGACGCCGCTCACGTTCGACAACTACTTCGAATACTACAGTTTCATCGAACTGGCGAACGAGCTGATCCTTCCCGCCGTTGTTTCAGGCGGCGCCCTACCCGAGGACGCTGAGGGCCGTGCGGCGCTGGAGGAACGGATACGGACCATATCAGGTGAGAGGAAGGTTCCTGTACCCCCGTTGCCCCGGACAGCTCTCCGGATCTCCGGCAGGAGCTGGTCGTTCGATCAGAACCCCATGGCGGTGACAACTGCGCGTCTCTCCATGAGAGCGGGAGAAGCTGTCTTTGACCTAAGGTATGGAAACACGACGATTTCTTTGCCCATTGGCCTTGACGGCGTTTATAGAACGAGTCAGTGGTACGACTACGGGCTGACTAGGACGGGTGCATCCTACGCTTCCAAGGGCAGGTGGGAGGACGATCATACCTTCACTTTCAACTGGCGGGCGCTCGAAGGCGACCTGAGCGGAGAGTTCACGCTTGTCTTTGCTGGGGACCGGCTGGACCTCACGGCCGACTATTCCGATCGGTTCACATGGTCATGTGCGATTGAAGGGCATTAAGCGGCTCAAGCATCACTTGGTGGCGCCAAATCCTCAAAAGGCTGCAAATGCCGGTATATGATCCAGGAGATCATCTTGAATTGCGCATAACATAGAGTTCAGTTGCCCCGCCGCATCAACGCGGTAGTGCAAAGAATTGCCAGGCTGCATGCACAGTTCCATACAGCCTTTTGGGGGACTAACTGCAACGATTTGCTATAGCGCGTCCTTTTAGCTTGGGGTTCTCGCATATTGGGTTGGCCCCCTTCCCAAGGTTGTAGTCCACGCATGCGGTTCTGAGGTTCAGTAGTTCCGTATTTCAGCCAAATGTCCAAGGCTTGAAGTGATCCACATGTAATCTGACCTCAGCCGGCTTCCTTCCGCAATAAGTGCAAGCAAAGCCGTCTCTCTTGAAACCAAGAACCGCATTGAGGCGGAAATAGTTCTGGCTGCCTTCGACTCGTGCTTGACAGACTTTGCTGACGCTTGGCCACTGACAGCCGCAGTTCTCGGCCATATGTTGTAAAAACCGGCACTCGACCTTTCAGACAGCAAGAAAAGTGGGCACGGGTTCGGACACAAAACGCGCTCAGGCCAACAAGGTCGAGATAGCCATGATTACCTTACATTGTTTCCGTGGCTGTTGCGCGGCCCCAGGGAAATGTCCACTCCATTAATCTTTTTTCCCCTGTTTAGTGCACTTTGCGGATACGCTGGTTCTGCGCGTCTACAAAATAGACGTCGCCCGCGGAGTCCACCGCAACACCCATTAGCGTGGAAAGCTTGGCGGAAAGCGCCGGAATATTGTCTCCATTGTAGCCATAGTCACCGTTGCCCGCCACCGTTGTAATGATGCCGGCAGTGCTCACTTTTCGGATGCGACCGTTGTTCACATCTGCGAAGTAGAAGTTCCCCCCGGAATCCACCGCAAGACCAACGGGGTCCGAAAGCTCAGCGGAGGTAGCAGGTCCCCCTTCGGCCAGTCCGTTTGATCCGCCTCCAGCCACAGTCGTAATGATACCTGAGGTGTCAACCCTGCGGATGCGGTCGTTGCTTTCATCGTCGATGTAAATGTTGCCCGTCGAATCCACCGCAACGCCGCTAGGATTGCCAAGCTCTGCGGAAGTAGCAGGCCCTCCGTCCCCGCTGAAACCTTTAGTCCCTTTGCCTGCTACCGTCGTAATGATGCCCGAGGTGCTCACCTTGCGGATGCGATTGTTCCCACCGTCAGCTATATAGATATTGCCCGCGGAGTCCAGCGCAACGCCACTCATGAAACCAAGCTCTGCGGAAGTAGCTAGCCCTCCGTCCCCGCTGAAACCCTTAGTCCCCTTGCCTGCTACCGTCGTAATGATGCCCGATGTGCTCACCTTGCGGACACGATAGTTTCTTCCGTCTGCAATATAGAGGTTTCCCGAGGGATCAAGGGCAACGCCCCATGGGTAGAGCTCAGCTGAGGTAGCGGCACCCTCGTCACCGCTAAAGCCTTCTGTTCCTTTGCCTGCGACCGTCGTAATGATGCCCGATATGCTCACCTTGCGAATTCTCCAGTTGTTGGTGTCAGCAATATAGAGGTTTCCCGATGCATCAAATGCAATACCATGAGCGTCAAAAATCCTAGCGGAGGTAGCAGGCCCTCCGTCACCACTGAATCCTTTTTTCCCGTCGCCTGCTACGGTCGTGATAGTCGGACTGTCTGCAAAAGCTGCAAGAAGTACAAAGGAAAGCAAGAACCCAGAAACGAGCAATGTCTTTGCGGTTTTCATGAACTTCCTCCTTCAGACCTTTTTATTGGCGCTGATAGAGGAACAGGCTGCCTGACAGGCCATTGGCCATTTTAGCACCGAATGCAATGAAGTCAAGAACAAAGTGCGCCTTACTGCTGCAGAGTGGCAGGAGTGAATAGCACCATGCCTCCACCGGCGGAGCGCCTTCTCATAATCACGAGAAGATGCACGTCCAAGATTCCCAACCCTTTTCCTTGATGCTGCACGAGAACTGCTCAAGCCTTTTCCAGTCATTCTCCTGAACAAGGACGCATTCATATCGCGCTATCTGATCTGACAGCCTGAAACGGTGGAGCATGTGGAGCCTCATTCCTCGGTTGATGGCGGGAAGTAATACCCCCCTTATAAGTGCGCCTAGTTCTTAGGGGTAACCTTGATTCCTTCTCGTGCCTGTCAGAAGTCCAAAATCTCTCATAGCAAGAGCGCAAGATCGAACTCTGTTTACTACATATACGTGTTCTTTTTCTATGCCGTCCAGAACCACGTCAAGCCGCTCTTCCCTGTAAGGGAAGATCGACACTCCGAAGAAATACGGCGGCAAGTGCCTTGCCAACAATTGGTCCTCATGACCATTTCATCCACACAGTTTCGCCAATCTCGATTCTGTTCCATCGAACTAGCGGACGGTTCGAAGGAGTCTGGGCAAAGACACCCGCCTCCGGCCTCTGGCTTGTGCCCGCGACATACTCTTCGCGCCTAATGACAACGTACTGCTTCATCTAGTACATGACACCAATAGACGCCATTCAATGGTCACCGGAACAGCCGTCTGATAACTCTACAACGCCACTTGATCGCTTTCTCACCCCCGACGCGCAATAACATAGAGTTGAGTTGCCGCCCTGCATCAGAAGCTGAGTCAGCGGCTTGAGGGCTTTATTCTATTTTCTCCGAACGCTGCACAGGCGGTCAACTCCAACGATTTGTTATGCGCGACTTTTGTACAATCCAAGGACATGGGTAACACTTTATTCTAAAGACATAGGTAACACCCTTGGAGTCAGCTCCGCACGGGTCTGACTCGTTGGCACTCTCGAGATAATATCCACGATCCTGTTGGTCCGCAATTCGTAGCGGCCAATCTGGTAGAAGCAGAAATACAGGTCATAGATTCCGTCGTCTACTTCCTCCAGGCCCACGTATTCTTCGTTCAGCGTTTGTGTCACGAAGACTTGGTTGTGAAAGACGCGGATCGTGCCGCAACGACTCACGCGCCGAACCAGGTAGTGTCCCGGATAGTCGTAGGTGCCAACGTGCTCGGGCATTTCCCGCGGCGACGACTGATACACGCTGACCGGATCAACCATCCCAAGGGCTTCATGGGGTCGATCGGTGTTGAACTCCTCCCGAAACGCATCAAACTTCCGCTGCTGAGCTTTCAGGCTGCTGGCGGGCGGAATAGTGGCCTCTTGCTTGAGAGTTCGATGCATGCGCTCATGGATCCCATTCTGTTGAGGCTTCCCAGGCTCAATCAGTTCCGGGTAGACCCCGTACTTGATGTACACTACCTGCAGCGCCGACAGCCGTCCCAACGCGCACGAGGCAAACGGCACTCCGTTGTCCGTGCGGATCCGATTGGGCAGCCCATACTCGCGGAAAAGCCGCAGAAAAAACGCAATTGTCTGCTCCATCGAGATCGCCGGGTGTGCCTCACAGCCCAGCAGAAAGCGCGAATACAGGTCGCTCACCGTCAGCGGGAAGCAGTACTGTCCATTCTTCAGTCGGAACTGCCCTTTGTAGTCAGCCGCCCAGATGTCGTTGGGAGCCGTGGCCGCATCGCTTGGGACAGCCAGGATGCGCCCGACGGTGCCGTCGCTTGGCTTTCACCAGTCCTTGGCGATCCAGAATGTGCGCCACGGTCGACTCCGCAGGCAATTCAACAAAGCGGTGTAGCTTGCGCAGTTTCCCCAGGAGCTTCTTCGGGCCCTTCGACGGGGATGCTTTGCGCAGCGCAACCAGGTCCTCAACTATCCGCTTGTCCGTCTGCCAGGGGCAGCTGTGCGGCCGCCGACTGAGCTCCTCTATCCCCTTCAGCCCTTCCGCCTTGAAGCGGTTGATCCACTTATGTACGGTTTTGCGCGAAATTCCGAAACGTTCGGCCAGCTCGGTTCTGCTGTAGTAGCCGTCGGCGTAGTCCCGAATGAAGTTCTGACGCTGCTCGCTCACGGTAACACCCTCCCACGGCATGGCTGGCACCCTCCTCTTGGAGGAAAGTGTTACCCATGTCCTTAGAATAAGTGTTACCTATGTCTTTAGAATGTTTTGTAACCTATGTCCTTGGCTCATTCATTTTTATTCAACATCTCTACTGAGGCTCTTTTCAACATCAGTATTCAGGGGCTATTAAGCACCAACTTTATTTACTGTTATTGCCACATTTCCCCTCTTATGTCCTAGTTCTACATATCTATGAGCATCAATGATTTGTTCAAAAGGATAACACTTGTCATTAATTGGCGTGATTTTCTTTGCTTCAACAAGTTCTCTTATTCTATTAAGACGTTCTGAGCTTAATACTAAAGGGCCATCGTCAATAGAGACGTATTTTCCCTTATTTGCTATTGATACTTTACAAGCCTCTTTGAGCTCAGATGTTTTCCTTTTTCCTACAGAATCTAGTACGAAATCATATACTTCTAGTTCGGAAATTGATTCTTTTTTGGTGTAATCTATTGTTTTATCTGCCCCAAGTGATTTTACAAAGTGAGTATTCTTCTCACTACACACGCCAGTAACTTCAGCACCAAGATGTTTAGCGTACTGTATTGCTATTGTGCCAGAGGTCCCAGACGCGCCGTAAATAAGAACTTTCTGTTTCGGTTGAATATTTCCTTTCTCAAGATACTGCAATGCCAAGAGCCCACCGTACGCAGCTGAAGTCGCTTCTTCAAAACTGATATTTTTCGGCTTTAATGCAATACATCCTTTTTTTGAATCTATTTCCTTCATACATTTGTAATCCGCATATGCTCCAAGAGAAAATCCGGTAAGGCCGTATACCTGATCACCGACACGGAAGCGTTTTATCTTTAAGCCTTTCTGTACGACTTCTCCAGAGAATACTTCCCCAATTATCTCCTTCCTTGGCCTGGTTATACCAATCATTAGTCGCATAGGAATACGAAATTTCAGGGGGATATTCGAGCCTCGAATAAAAATGTCACTATTTGTGACGGATGTTGCATATATTCTTAACAGAACTTCATCGTCTTTGGGAACAGGATTCTTATGCTCAACAATCTTTAATACATCTGGTGCACCATACTTAGTGCAAATAACTGCTTTCATTTTGTCCATCCTTCTTGCGCGTCAAAAGCGTTAACCTCTTGGCGGCCCCTGATTCGGCCCATTGGTCCTATTCCCGAGGAACCTCTCTTTACCCCCAAGAGCATATACCTTCCGTGGAAGCGAGTGAAGGCGCTGATCAACACGTCGCCGAGTAGCTGATCTCTCCAAGTCGTCGCCGAACAAGCGCTCGGAGTCGTGCATAACATAGAGTTCAGTAGCGCCGCCGCATCAAGCCGGCTCCATAGGGAATTCCAAACCGCGCCCTCCGATCCAGGCGTCCTTGATAGGGGACAACTGCAACGATTTGTTACATGGCGTGGATTCAACTAGTAAGTGCAACGCTATTTCGAAGAAATGAGAGAGCTGAGATGTTGTATGCTTCGATTCCTACCACAGAAAGGATGCATACATGAGTACCTATCACCAACTCTCTCAAGAAGAACGATACATCATTACGGGCCTCAGGGTAAGTCGCCACTCGAAGGCCGACATCGCCCGGGTGCTTGGTCGATCTCCTAGTACCATCAGCAGGGAACTGATCCGCAATAAGAAGCTTTGCGATGGCAAGTATCGTGCTGATGAGGCTTATTACAAGAGCATTGCCAGGCGGCGACGCGTGCGCCGTGGTTTTCACCATACTGTGCAACAATGGGATCAAGTCGTTCTTCTACTAAAGGAGAAGTGGAGTCCCGAGCAGATCTCCAACTGCTTGAAACTCCATGGATCTTTCACTATTAGCCACGAGACGATCTACAAGTACATCCTCCACGACAAAAAGAACGGAGGTACGCTGTTCACATATCTGCGAATCATCCCCAAAGTCCGCAAAAAGCGCTACAACTCCAAGGATTCACGCGGAATTCTCCCTGGAAAGCGTCATATTTCAACTCGTCCCTATGAAGTAGAGACACGCAAGGTGCTCGGCCACTGGGAGGGTGATACCGTGATGGGCAGTGATCTCCACCACTGCATTCTCACCCTCGTAGAAAGAAAGTCAGGCCTTGTCATCATCAAGAAGATGAACTCACGAACAGCTGCTGAGGTCATTCGGGCAGCCGTTATGGCCATCAAAGAACACGAGGCCCACTTCAAAACACTCACCTTGGACAACGGAACGGAGTTCCAACGAATACGAGATCAGAGGGCAACGCCGTTGGCCTTTGCCGTTTCAATCAGACTGAGAGCGTCGCGCGGCATGGGCTCACGCGGAGAGCCACTGAAGAGCCAATTCTTTCTGCTCAATCAGAGGATCACACTGAAGGGCCGCCTGGGCGGTCCAGTTGCAGAAACGCGGGAATCCAGAAATCAATCCCTTGCAGCAGGAAGCTCAGTTGCTCGCCGCTGATCTCTGCTGCCTCGGCTTGATTTGTTGGCCAAGGAAACTTGTCCTTCTCCAAGCGCTTCAGCCACAGACAGAAGCCATTCTTGTCCCAGTAGATGATCTTCAGGATTCGTCTGTGCTTGTTGCAGAAAAGGAATAGGTTCCCTTCAAATGGATCCATGTGAAGCTCCTCGGAGACGATGATCGAAAGCCCGTTGATTTGCTTTCGCATGTCAGTGGCTCCAGGCTTCACGAACATCCTGACCTTGGTCCAGTCCAGGATCATCTCAGGCTCTCCAGAGCCTTGATGAGCTCTCCGAGCAGCGGGACATCAAAGCCGTCTCGTATTTCGATGCGGTATCTATCGGCGACGACGAGCTCAAGGCTTTTCTTCACGTTTGGAATCGTTTGGGCCTTCAATTCAACGAGCCCGTGAGACCTCTCTGCATCGCGAATCCGCGAAAACCAGTAGTCCAAAGTAGATATCTTCAGATGATTCTCTGTACAGAAAGCTCGGCGCGTAGACCCGCTCTGTTGGAACGCTTTGCGTCGTCTCTTCCAAAGTTCAAGCTTGTCGCACTTCATCGTTGCCTCCAGCAGGATCAATTCCTTGGGGCAAGGATGCTACCAATCGAAGGTTGGGAGTAGGTGCGGTTTATTTAGCGCTTACGCAACGAAAACCTAAACGGCCTTATCCGCCAATACCTCCCCAAGGGAATGTGCATGAGCGGCATCACCCAAGCCCACTGCAACTACATTGCCTTCAAATTGAACTCAAGACCCCGAAAACGCCACGGCTACAGAACACCCCAGGAGGTATATAATGCAGACTCTCGATAATTGCACTTCAACCTTGAACCTAAGTGGCTATCTCACATCTCCTCGTCATTCACCATTCTCCCGTCTGAGAGATTAAGAATTCAGTATTATTCTCCATATTTAGATCGTATAGCCACTGAAAAGTATGTGGAGCGTAATGAAGGAATGGCTTTGCGAGTTCTGAGGCGCGCTTCCAAGAGGAGCAAGTGAGCTCGCATTCGAAAGTATTCGCTGCGGAGGTCTTCTTGATTCCGTTGTCATTTCTGCCACTTCTTAGAACCAGCATGCAACCGTCTAGTGGCTGGATAAAGGGTAAGGAGCTCAAGATTATTGAATAATCAGAGTCACTTGAAAGCCTGTCCAATACTTGAATAAATAAAGAGACGTCGTCGGATGTGAAGTCGTAGAGTCGAATGATGGAATCCGAAGGCCAGCCTGTATTAACCTCCGCCAAATAGTCCAACTTCATCATTCTTGTTCCCCCTGCGGACTACATTGGTTCACTTTGGGTTGTTCGTCTCTATGCACGAAAGCATACCCACAAGCTACGGATTGTCCAGGCGTCCATGAAAGAACTTTCGCTTCCTTCTACGATAGGACCAGACCGCTCAAAAGCAGATGACAGGTTTGACAGGTTCCAGAGTTGTGCGATTGATCTGTTGACGGAAGATTTGGGGTTCCCGTTTGTTCGCCGGCGTATCTAACCTTTTGGACATAGCAGCACCATTCTCCGCCCGTCACAAACCAACCGACCTGCGCCACCGCAGGCAATGGCCACCGCAGAATCGCCACATAACATAGAGTTCAGTTGCCCCGCCGCATCAGACAAGGGCTTCATTGAATTGCCGGGCCGCATTCACTGTTCCGAGCGGCCTCTAAGGGGACAACTGCAACGATTTGTTACATGCCCCAC
>CAVTHO010000010.1:0-217059 GCA_963734545.1 uncultured Spirochaetota bacterium
CTGGGCTCCCGCGGCAAACGTGACGGCAAGAGCGAACAGGACTGCGATGAACTTCCACATACTTCCTCCTCGGCCCCGACCTCGTCGGCCCGCCCAGAGTACTCGCACTCCCCTCCGCATGGGTCAACGATCGGAATTCCTCCTTGATGTGCGGCGCGGCTCCTGTTTGCTGGCCGTACCGGTTCGCTACATTCGGTGAGTGGATACGACGGCCCCCGATACGCATCGCACGGTCGACGCAGTCTGGAGAATCGAGTCGGCCAGGGTCATCGCCTGTGTCGCGCGCATGGTGCGCGACATCGGGCTCGCCGAGGAGCTCGCGCAGGACGCCCTGGTGGTCGCGCTCGAGCAAATGGCCGGTGTCGGGTGGGCGGTCAACCCCGCGCCTGGCTCATGACGGTCGCGAAACGTCGCGCCATCGACTGGCTGCGCCGGAGCAGACTGCTCGCGCGCAAGCATGAAGAGCTCGGTCGGGCGCTCGAGATCCAGCAGGACATGACCGCGGCAGAGGACGACGCGATCGCCGACGCCGATGACGCCGTGGTAGGCGACGATACTCCTGCGCCTCATGTTCACCGCCTGTCATCCGGTGCTCTCTTCCGAGGCGCGCTATTGCTCTCACGCTGCGCCTGCTCGGAGGCCTGAAGACAGAGGAGATTGCGCGGGCGTTCCTGGTCTCGGAGCCGACCATCGCCCAACGAATCGTCCGGGCCAAGCGCACCCTTTCCGAAGCGGATGTCCCCTTCGAAGTCCCCCGCGCGCAAGACCTTGCCCCCCGCCTGTCGTCGGTGCTCGAGGTCATCTACCTCGTGTTCAATGAAGGCTACTCGGCCACCCGGGGTGAGGACTGGATACGCCCCGGCCTCTGCGAGGATGCGCTCCGTCTGGGCCGCATCCTCTCGGAGCTCGCTCCGCGGGAGCCTGAGGTCCACGGGCTGGTCCCCTCATGGAAATCCAGGCGTCACGATTGAGGGCGCGCGTGGGACCGACGGGTGAGCCCATCCTGCTCCTGGATCAGGACCGCGCCCGTTGGGACCAGCTTCTCATCCATCGCGGTCTCGCGGCGCTCGAGCGCGCCGTGTCGCCGGACGGCACGTATGGCCCGTATGGGCTCCAGGCCGCGATCGCCGCCTGTCACGCCAGGGCGCGCACCGCGGCGGAGACAGACTGGGCCCGCATCTCGGCGCTCTACGAGGCGCTCGCCGCGCTCACCCCGTCTCCTGTCGTCGAGCTGAATCGCGCCGTGGCCCGCGGTATGGCATTCGGCCCCGCGGCAGGCCTCGAGGTGGTGGACACGCTGACCTCGGAGCCTTCGCTGAAAGCCTACCACCTCCTGCCCAGGGGGTCCGAGGAGACCTCCTCTTCAAGCTGGGCAGGCTCGACGAGAAGGCACGCGCCGAGTTCGAGCATGCGGCGTCGCTTACGCAGAACGCGCGTGAGCGCGAGGTGCTCCTCGCGCGCGCCCGGGCGTGCGCGACCAGCCCGAGGGAGGATTCCCTGTGAAGCATCACATCGAGCGGCCTCTCGCCATCGCAATGTGGGACTTTTCCTGGCTCGAGCGTCGATGGCCCGGAGCAGGGTACGAGGACTGGGACCAGGCGCTGGATGAGCTTGCCGCCCGCGGCTATGACGCCGTGCGCATCGACGCCTACCCGCACCTCCTGTCCGCCTCGGCGGACAAGGCCTGGGAGCTGCTCCCTGCCTGGAATCAGACCGCGTGGGGGGCGCAGTCGAAGGTGGAGGTGCGGGTCGGCCCGGTGCTGCGGGATTTCATCCGGAAATGCCGTGACCGCAGGATCCTGGTCGGTCTCTCGACATGGAATCGACTCGAAGCGTCCGGCCTCCGGAACGGATCCGGGCGCCCGGCGACCACGCGCGGATCTGGCGGGACACGCTGCGCTACCTCGACGAGGCGGGGCTATTTCGACGCCCTGCTCTATGTGGATTTCAGCAACGAGTTTCCCGTCCCTTTCTGGACGCCGTATCTCTACGGCGGCAACGAGAACGCTCCGTCCACTGAGGAGAAGCTGCGCGCATCGCCGGAAATGGCCTCCTGGATGCGCGACGCTATCGGGGAGGTTGCGGGCCTCTACCCGACTCTCGACTATACGTTTTCATTCTGCTCGCAGTACCGCGACTGGAAAGAGCAGGATGTTTCCATGCTCGATTTTCTGGAGCCGCACATCTGGATGTCGAATCCGGAAACCAGCGACTGGAACGAACGCGTCGGCTACCACTTCGAGAAGTTCGATCCGGTGGGATTCGCGCACATCGTCGAGAACGGCTATCGCGTCTACAACGGCAGCAAGGCGAGGTACGATGCCGCCCTCATCGCCGAAATCGACAAGTGTCGCGGCCTGGTCACGCGCCTCGAAGAAGCCGCTCATCACCACCGAATGCTGGGCGGTTGTCGACTACAAGGACTGGCCGGGCCTGGACTGGGGCTGGGTCAAGGACCTGACGGCCAGGGGGGTCGCGCATGCCGCCTCGCAGGGCAGATGGGTCGCCATCGCCACCTCGAACTTCTGCGGGCCGCAATTCGTCGGCATGTGGCGGGACATCGCCTGGCACCGCCGCCTGACGGATCTCATCAAGTCGTCTCCCATCGATCCGGACCTGAGGGCGTGAGCTGCGGCCTCCTATTTGACCAGGAGGCCCGTCAGGTAGAGCAGCGACATCCCGGCCACGGCGCCGCCCGCGACAGTCAGGGGCATGCGCGCGGACTGGACGTCCTGCCTGATCAGCTTCACGATCTCCCAGGCGACCTCGAGGACCGCGCCCGCCCCGACCGAGAGAAAGAGCACCGAGAGGATCGGCGAGTACACGAGACCGCCCACCCAGGTCCCGGCAATTGCGGGCGCGCCGCCGAGGAGACCGAGTCCCGCAAGGGTGCCGAGGGATGGCTTCTCCTTCACGATGGTGGCAACGATCCCCAGCCCCTCCGTGATGTTCTGCAAGATGAAGCCGATCACCAGAAAGGTGCCAAGGGCTGCCGCGCCGATACTGAACGAGGCGCCTATGGCAAGACCTTCGCCGAGATTGTGCAACCCGATCCCCAGGGCGATCATGAATGCGACCCGGATGCGGTGTGTCGCTTCGCCGGCCCCTGAGCGTGACTGCAGCCGGGCCACGGCATGGAGCCCGAGAATTGTCGCCACGATGCCGATGCCGATGAGTCCCACACCCTGGAAAGGCCCGCCGATGAGGGCGGCCGACTCGAGGGCCTCGTTTGCCGCGTCGATTCCGAGGTAAAGGAGCAGCCCTACCGTGAGGGCCATCAAGGCGAGAAATGCGCGCTTGCCAAGACGCCGCAGGAGCGGAAACCAGAACATCCCGAGAAACACGGGCACGACCCCGACGTACAGGCCGATGAGCGTAAAGCTCAGTAGCGTGCCGGCTTCGGCGCCCCGGGTCTCGGCCGCCGCATCGATAGTGGTATCGAACGGGACCGAGTTGCCCGTGAAGATCCGGATCGCATACGCCTCCCCTTCGACCCAGGGATACGGGATGCTCACCACGGCCCTGCCGAGCCTCGGCACGGTCCGGTCAGGGCTCACACGAAAGGAAACAAAGGCATCACGCACGTCCACCTGCGCGAGGGTGATGTCCTGGGGGCTCGTGTTGCGCACGTGCAGGTCGATGATACCCGGCTGGAGAGTCGTCTTCTCGAACACCAGGCTTTCGATGGGCGCCGCCGGCTGCACCTTCAGCCCGGCGCCGTTCGTCTTCAGGAAGACCGCGATAACGCCGGCAAGAAGGATCACGGGGACGCTGAAGAGCAGAAGGGTCATTCCCGGCCCGCGGCGGGCTCCATTTTCGATGGCTTTCATGGCTTACTCCTCCACTTCGAGCACGCCTGTCCAGCCCAGCTCCGCGAACTCGGTCTTGTGCGCGTGGAACATGTAGCGGCCGGGAAAATGGTACCGGAATTCGAGGATTCCACGCTGGGCCTGCATCTGCGCGACCGTGTCGGTGTGCTCGGAAGGCGCAAGGCTCGTTCCCGTGGGATAATAATCGAAGAAATTGGCGTGAATGTGGAATGAGTTGCTCTGGTCGAATTCGAGCATGTTCACGAGGTACACGCGCACGAGGGCTTCTTTCTTCACCTTGATAGGGTGCCGGTCATAATAGAAGGGAATGAAATTCACATTGTAGAAATCATTCTCATTGTCGAAGTCGATGTCGTTTCCCGCCATGACCATGACGAGCTCCTGATCCGCACGGGGCCTCCCCTGCCGGGGATCGATGATCATGGCCCCGTAGAGACCGCGGCTGATATGGCTGGCAAGCGGCATGACGTGGCAGTGATAGGGATGCACGCCGAAAGGCGCCGCGTCGAACTCGTACAGGAAGCTTCCGCCCGGCTCCACCGGCTCGTACACGCCGTCCATACCGGCCGGATGCACCGTGTGGAAATGGATCGAATGCGGATGAGGCGTGGCATTATGGAAATGGATCCTGATCCGGTCTCCCTCGGTCGCCCGGATGGTCGGGCCGGGAACCCGGCCATTGTACGTCCATGCCGTGTACACGATTCCCGGCACGACCTCGACGTCCCTGATCTCCGCGGTGAACCAGTATTCCCTCAGGCGCTGACCGGTCGGCAGGATGCTGACAGAGCCGTAGTCGAAATCGGTGAGAATCGCCGCTGGATCGAAACCATTGGCGGCCGTATCGACCTCGCCGACCACACCGGGCATGAATGCGCCGGCGTGCCTCGTTCCCTCTGCCTCGTGTGAGGCCAATGGAGAGTGAGCTGCCCGTCTGGGCCTGGCCGCGTCCGTGCCGCTGCCCGTGCAGCTCACGAGAAAGCCTGCGAAAGCAAGGAGAAACACCGCAGCATGGACAAAGCGAGCACGCGTGACGATCACGGGGCGCCTCCCGCGCGGGAGACGAGCACGCAGGATGCGAGAGTCTCCCCGATCGGCTCTTCGGGCCGGGAGGAGAGCTCCAGGTGCACGATCCCGCTCCCCGGCTCGGCCGGCCTGACCCGAACGGAGACACCCGGCACGAGACCGATGGACTCGAGGTGACGAAGCTGGCCGGGCTCCCGGCAGGTGATCTGCCGGACCACGGCGTGCTCACCGGCGTGGAGCGCCGTAAGCGCAACGAGCGCCCTTTGCTTCACGCGGCCGGTGCTGTCAGGAATGGGCGAGCCATGCGGATCGAACGCAGGATGACCAAGGTAGGCATCGATCTTCTCTTCCAGGGCCTCGGACATCGCGTGCTCGAGGCGGTCAGCCTCCCCGTGCACGGTCTCCAGGGTGAATCCGAGCGCCTTCTGGAGATACGTCTCCAGGAGTCGGTGGTGGCGCACCACCTCGAGCGCCTGTCGTTCCCCTGCCCGGGTGAGGGCGATGGAAAGATACGGCGTGTAGGAAACGAGCTTTCGTGAGGCCAGCTTTCGCATCATGCTCGTCACCGAGGGAAGGGAAACCCCCAGTGTCCGGGCAAGCAGAGACGCGGAAACTCCCCCCGCCTCTTTTTCCAGGCAATAGATGGCCTTGAGGTAATCCTGCAGAGTCCCTGAAAGCGTTGTTTCCATGCTCATCTCCTCTAACTAATAAGTTAGACATATCTAATATGCTGCGACAGTCCGGGAAAGACAAGTATTTCCCGGCAGCGTGGCGTGCGCTTCCGCTTTTCCGCGGCCGGGCACGCGGGCACCGGGACGCGCAGCCGCTACGGGACGCGGGCGGGCTGTCGGGGAGACCTCTGGCGAAGATAGTGCAGGTGGGGGATCAGGACCTTGTTGGGATTGCCGGTGCCGTCATAGAAAATGTCGATGATCGGAATCCCGAAATCCTCCTGGATCTTTCGGAACAGGGACGCCGTGACCACCCCGGGGCAGCAGAACAGCGGATTGACATGGATGATGGCCTCCACGCTCCCTCTTTCACAGAGAAAGAGGGCCCTTCCCACGTTGATCGCAGTTTCGCCCGGCAGGTAGTGGCGCAGCCCGTACTTGTCCGTGAGCCGCACGCATTCGGCGTAGTCCGGCTCCGCCTGGTCCTCCAGGAGGTCTTTCACGATGGACTCGTAACGCCCCTCGATGGTGCGCAGCAGCCGGTAGCTGCGGTCATCTTCACCATACTGCCGGATTCCGATATCGAAGAAATGCAGGGCATACTCGGACATGGACGAGACCACAAGCTCTCCCTGCATGGCCTCCACCGTGGATTGTATCCCTTCGTTCACGACCGCGTTGTATTTCACGTACAGGTCCCCCAGGAGCGCGATCCGGGGCTTCCGGCCCCGGGTTTCGTCCCGCGGGACCGCGCGGAAGAGATCCGCCGCCCTTCCCAGGGACGTCCGGAGCTCCGTTCCCGCAAGGATGGCGCTGCTGATGAGATCCCGCGCGGCGTTGAAGGCCCGTTCCGTGTCCCCCACGGTCTTTTCATAGGGCCGGATGCGGAATTGCAGCTTGTAGAGGATGCAGGCCACGATGTAGGACTCGAGCAGCTTGATGGCCAGTGACTGAGGCAGGCTGTCGCCAAGGGCCATGAAGTTGATGCGGCCGATCCTGATCCCCCCGATGCCGGCGGCCTGAAACGCCATCTCCGCGAATATCGGAAACTGCGGCATGTTGCACGCCATGGGGATCGTGGGAATGAAGAAGAAGGTTTCCGCCGGGTTCAGGCCCTCCCCCTGCACCCGTTCGATCGCCGCCCCGACGATGGCTGCCAAAGGCATGCATTCGCCGCCGCTGGCGAAGCGATAGCCCGTGTTCAGCGCCGCGGCGCTTGCATCCAAGAGCAGCGCCGGATGCCCTGCGCGGGAGAAGCTCTGCGCCCAGAACGTGCTGATGAGGCTGTCCATGGCCGCGATGAGCACCGTGTCGCCTCCACGGAGCGCATCGTCCCGGGCATGGGTGACAGCGGCTGCTGCCCCCTTCCCGTCTCCGCCCTCCTCACGCGTTTCCCTCCCGCGATGGCTGCGAAACGACTGCAGCGCGGCCTCGATCCGCGTTGCGTAACCCACGTCGGACGCGTGCGCATCCAGCTGCAGGATGAGGAAGGGCTTCCCATAGTGGGAGAAAATGTCCTTGACGTAGCTCAGGAGGAAGGCGTCCGGGCTGCAGCGAAAAGATGTGAGAAAAACGGGATAGAGATTTTCCGTCCGGGCGGCCATCTCGGCAACCCGAATGATCTGCCTGCCGAAGTGCCAATGCATGCGCTCCAGGTACTTGTTGCCATACCCGGGCTCGTGCGTCTCGAGGTCGAGCTCGTCCTGCCAGTACACCTCTGCCCCCAGCTTCTCAAAGGCGCGCGGAAGGGAGAGGTGGAGAAGCGGATCGAATGCCACGTAAGGCCTTCCCATGAGCACGACGCGCAGGGGGCCGTCGGTCCCCTTGGCGGCCGTCTCCCGCGTGAACGTCTTCCCCCACAGTCCCTGCGCCGATTGCAGCAGAGCATACGCGTCTTGAAAGGCCTCGCGCGTCTCGCCGGGATCGAGGTCGGGAAAGTGCTCCTGCAGCGCGGCGTGCAGGGTCAGGGCGATCTTCTCGTCACTCATTTCCCGGAAAGCGACGAGCGGCGCGATCAGACGTCCCTTCATCGTGAACGCAGTCAGCTTGTCCACCACTGTGGGGAAGTATTGGGAGTAGTAGCAGAAGGCGCTGTCCGTTCCCTTTCTGCGGAATCCTCCGATGACGGGCGCTTCGCCGTCTCTCTCGTTGGTCACCGAGGGAAGGAAGAGATAGTCGACACCGCTGTCCAGGAGCTGCTTCACGTAGCCGTGCGCGAGGATCATGGGCGCGCAGAAGTCGGAGTTCACCACCGCGGCGCCCTCCTCCATCGCGCTGCCTTTCTCTTCCGATTCTCTCACCGTGAATCCGAGCCGGGAGAGAAAGGCGTGCCACAGCGGTCCATAGGAGACGCTGGCCAGACAGCGGGGAATGCCGATGGTGATATGCGCGCGGCGGCGCGCAGGGGGAGAAAGGTCGGGTGGAGCCGCAAAGAGGGGCGCCATCCGCAGCGCGAACCGCCTCTCGATGCCCGCCACTTCTTCCGCGCCGGCGTGTGCCGCCGGACTCCGTTCGGCGTAGTCCCTGCCGCATTTCATGCCCCACCCCGTGCGGGCATCGCCGCGCTGCACGACGGTCAGGTGGCAGCGGTTCACGCAGAGGCGGCATTCCTCGCTCTGGACGGCGACAGGACGGGTGTCCCAGAGAAAGCGGGACCCGGTGAGCCCCTGTTCCCTGCAGAGGAGGGCCGCACCCAGCGCTCCCGTGAGGTGGCACCAGGGCGAGACGTGGATCGGCGTGCCCAGGTGCTGCTCGAAGGCGGCCACGAGCGCGCGGTTCCTCGCCGTGGCGCCCTGGAAAACGATCTCTTTTCCCAGCGGACTGCGGGCCACGACTTTTGAAAGATAGTTGTCGCGGACGGAATGCAGCACGGCGGCCGCAAGGGAAGGGCGCGACCAGCCTTCCCCCAGCATCGCACCGAGGTCTCTCTCCATGTACACCGTGCAGCGGTCGCTCGTGAAGGGCGCGCGGTCAGCGAGCGCCATCTCGGAAAACTCCGCCAGGCTCACCCCGAGTCTCTTTGCCTGCTCTTCGATGAAACTCCCCGTGCCGGCCGCGCAGACGTAATTCATTGCGGACAGATACACGTCCCCGTCACGGATGCGGGTGAACTTGGAGTCCTGACCCCCGATCTCTATGACGGTGTCCACACCGGGATGAAGGAAGACGGCCGCCTTTGCGTGCGCGGTGATCTCGTTCACCTCGCGGTCCGCCTGGAAGACCTCGCGGATCATCCTGCGGCCGGAGCCGGTTGTCGATACGCCCAGGAGAGCCGGGCTCGCGGCGTCTGATCCCCGCGTCATGCTGCGCAGGAGCCTCTGCACCGCCGCAATGGGGTCGCCGCCGGTCCGCGCATAGTACCCGCCCAGTATTTGCGCATCACGGTCGATCAGGACCGCTTTCGTGCTGGTGGACCCGATGTCGATGCCCATGAACACGCCGGCGCCGGCAGCGGCTTTTCCGTTCGGGAGGAAGGTTTCCACGCCGTCGCGCTCTTCGATCGAAAAGGCATGGAGCGCAGGGTAGTCGGCGAGGTTCCGCGGAAGGGCCTCGCGCACTGTCCGGCCGACAGTCTTCTTCGGGAACAGGTCGCGGAAGTCGACCGGGGATGCGGTACCCAGCAGAGCGGCGCCCAGTGCGCCGACCAGCGGGGAATGCGCGGGCACCACCACCGACCTTCCCAGGTGCGTCTCGATGGATGCGGCGATCCTGGCGTTCAGGGAGACTCCGCCGACCAGTCCCACGGGAGAGGACAGCTCGCGGCCCTTGAGCAGCGTGTCCAGAAGGCTCCGGGAAATCCCTTCGCACAATCCCGCGCAGATGGCGTCCAGCGAGTGACCTTCCTGCATGGCATGGGTGATGTCGGTCTTGGCAAAGACGGCGCAGCGCGTCGCAATGCGCGGGGCCTTCCCCCGGAACGACGCCGCGCGGCGGGAAAGCTCCTGGACGGTCAGCCCCAGGCGCTCGGCCTGCTGCTCGAGGAAGGATCCGGTTCCCGCGGCGCACGGCGGGTTGGCGGTATGTTCGCGGTACTTCCCCTGCTCGTCCAGCAGGATCAATGAGAAGGACTGCCCGCCGATGAATATGATGTTCCTGCTGTCGGGCAGGATCCACCGGGCGCCTTCGACCGTGGCGAGCATGCCGTCGATGATCCGTCCGCCCGGGTTCGCCAGGCTCCCGGTGACGCCGACCGTATCCGGGGAGCCGAAGCCGGGATCCGCCCGCACCGAGTCCAGCGCCGCATCTATTTCCCCTCCATGCTCACGGTACACGGATCGCACGACGGCACGATCCTCGATCAGGACCGCGGTGAGATAGAGCGAGCCTATGTCGATCCCCAGTCTCCGCTTTGACATGGACAGCTCCGGCAATGTGCGAGGATGCTCCTCATCATGGAGACCGGAGGCGCCGCCGTCAATAGCACGAATCAAGGTCCCCCGGTCGTCATGCCGCGTCAAAGCGGGAGAACCCGCGCGCGCGATTGAACTTCACAATACGGAATGGTAATCTCAACAATCAAAGGGCAGAATGCAATACGTTTTCATATTCCTGCTCATTTCCTCTCTTTCAGTCGGCATTTTGACCAATGTTCTCGCCTTCGCGGTCTTCTTTCGAAAGAAGTCCGCCCTGGAAGGGCTCTTTCTCGCGTTCCTCACCTTCTTCACCCTGCGCATGGTTGCCGATACCGTCATGTTCTACGTCCTCCCCCTTCTCCCCTCATCAGACACCCCGCTCTATGTCCTGCTGCTGGCCGGCCGCGCGACGATGGCGGGGACGGTCGTCTTCATCACTCTTTTCATGCACAAACTGACGGATACCTTCCAGTCACGGAAAAGCCGCCGCGTCCTGTATGCGCTCTGTGCCGCTCTTTCCCTGTTCTTCATACTCCACTTCATAATCAGCCGCGCGCAGAAGCCGCCGACCATGAAGGATCTCAACGCGTTTTCTCTCGTGGATTTTTCATTTTTCATTCTGCCCTTGTACCCCATAGCGGTCTTTTTCCTGTTTTCGCGGAGAATCAAGAACGTCACCCTGCATGGAATGATCCGCAGTTTCGTCATCATGCTTCTCCTCACATTCCCCGCGCTGATAGTGGAAGACATATTGGGAAGCTTCTCGATCGTCTTCGATTTTGCGCGCGACAATCCCGTTCACATGCGGTTGTTTCCCGCCATCTACCTCATGATCTATCTCTTCCTCCTGTATCATGGCCTGAAGAACGTCGTCCTCGAGAAAAGGCTTTCCCATACGCCGCACCGGATCAGCGTGGCCTTCATTGCCCGCTTCGGCATCACGGAGCGGGAACAGCAGATCATCGCCCTCATGATCGAAGGAGCCAGCAACAAGGAGATCGGCAGGACGCTCTTTATTTCTGCCGCCACAGTCAGGAACCATATCCACAATGTTTTCCAAAAGACAGATGCGACCAATCGCGTGGAGCTGATCCGCATAGCGGCCTCATAGAACAATCGTTCTATTCCTCCCTTTCCCGCAAAATGGAACATTCATTCTATTCTCCCGGCCGGTGAAAGGGGCTATCTGTTCATCATGCAGAATCTCAGAACCGCTTTCCTCATTGTCTTCTTCATCCATGCCCTCTCCCCGTTCGCCTTCGGCGGGAATTCGTCCCGGAGGGACCCTTTCCTTTTCGATGCTGAATTCGACTGGATCGGCCTCGGAGCCAGGATAGGATACAAGGGACTGAACCTTTCCCCGTTCACGGACACTGTCCTCTTTCTCACGCTCGGCGGCGCCTACGATACCTACGGATACTTCAGAACTCCCCTTGACCTGCCCTACGACGGCACGCTGCCGGGCTACGATAATGCAAAAGCCCCGCTTTTTTCCCGTTTGACGGTCCGGTCGGGGCTGGAGCTCGTCCAGGGACTTCTCTGGAACGAGCGGGACCAGAGCAACAAGCTGGAGCTCTTCCTTGCCTGCAAATCGCGTTACGAGGAGAACAGGGAGGACTCGGGCACGCACCAGCTTCTTTTTGACTCGCACCTCCCCGACCGCGATCAGATCCTGCAGAACTCGGTATTCCTGGGGCTGGAATGGAAGGACATCAACCGGAGAAGCCCCCACCGCCTGTTGTCGGGGCTCGGCGCGGAAACATCGGTCGAATGGGGGCCGCTGGGATTCTTCAATAACCTGATCGGCCGGGCGGACTTTGCGCGCTTCAACCTTTCCGCGCGCGGCTTTCTGCCGCTGTTCGACAGAGACCCGGGATCCACGATGAATTCACTCTCGGCCTGCATGGGTCTTTACGTTGCCTTTGACTACATAGTCGGAGGCAGCATACCGCTCAACGTTCGCGAGACCTTCGGCGGGAGGTTTCCCCGCAAAGGGCTGGGCTACGCCGTGCGCGGTCTTGAGGACTGCCGGTTCGACACCCCGTTGAAGGCCGTTGCCAATTGGGAAGTCCGCCTGAATCTGCCCGCCATTGCCGATCCGGCTCTCATTCCCGGGCTCCTCTATTTCGTCGACGGCGGGTATTACAACTTCATGAGCACTCCCGACTCGGGATTCGTCTTCTCGACAGGCGGGGGAATCTTTCTTTCACTGTTCGATGTCTTCAATCTTACTTTCACGACGCAGTTTCTCTTGAACACGACAAGAGTGACAGGCGGGCATTGGGCTCCCTTTTTCTTCACATTTATTTTCCATTTCTGATTTCACGGAGGCGTTCGATGAAAAGGCTTTTTCTGCTTGTGATTCTTCCGACCTTGTGCGCCGGTCTGTGGGGGGATGAGGTCTTCACCTACCGGATGCAGAAGGAAAAGGAGGTCGATACTCTCACGATAGCCGTGGCACGGACGGAGGATGGCTACACCGTCAGGGAATCCCAGGACCAGGGGAACGAGGAACGGACAATTGAAACAGATGCGTCCTATTCGGCTCGCACCTTTCACTTCCGCAGCGTCTTGAACGGCACCGACTACAAAGCCGAGCGCGCGGGCAACAGAATCTCGGTCACCGGCATGCTCAATAACCGGATGCTCAAGCGGGAGTTTTCGGTGAATGAGGAACCCTGGTATCAATCCCTGGAACAGGCTCTCGGCAACTTCTCCACGGGTGCCCCGGGCAGCATCAAATTCTGGTTTCTCAGCGCGGATGACTGCGAAATCCATGAAATGGAGGCTGCTTCTGCCGGCACGGAAAGCATCACCGCCGCGGACGCCGTTGTGCCGGCGCGGAAAATCAAGGTCAATCTCACCGGATTTGCTTCACTGTTCTGGAGCGCGGTCTATTGGTTTGGAGCACCGGACAACTCTTCCCTGCGCTATGAGACCACCGAAGGCCCCGGCGGTCCGAGGCTCGTCATCCAGCTTGTTTCAAAGGTATCAACGCATGAATAGGCGCCAGACTTTCGTCCTGATTTTCCTGCTGATCCTGCCTGTGCCGGCGGTCTTCGCCATGACGCCGGAAGAGGTGCGTGCCCTGGTGGAGAGGGTGGATGGGAATTCCGCACCCCTTCAATACGAGTCGGACCTGGCCATAAGAAACTACGGGCCCGGCGGGAGCCTGACGGAGCAGCAGGCCCATGTGCTCAGGAAAGGGGACAAGGTCCTCATCGCCATTATCGCCCCCGCCATCCAGAGGGGGCAGGCAGTCATCAGGAATGAGGATGACATGTGGATGTACCTGCCCAATTCGGGCAAGGTGCTTCGCATCGGGGCCAAGGAGCAGTCCATGGGAGGCGAGGCCTCCAATACGGACCTGCTGCGCGTCGATCTGGCAAAAGATTATGTCGGCGCGTACGTGGGAGAAGAAAACATGGACGGCGTTCGCTGCTACGAACTGGATCTGCGGGCAAAAGACCGCACCATTGCCTATGACAGGGTCGTCTACTGGGTGAGCAAAGACAAAGAGCTCCCCGTGAAGAGGGAGTTCTACTCCCTTTCCGGGAGACTGCTGAAAACAATGTATTTCAGGGATCTGAAGAGCTACCAGGGGAGAACGCGGCCTTCTTTCATCCTGATCCAGAACGAGAAGAATCCGCTCTACAAGACGGAAATCACGCTCATGGACATGATCGAGGTCACCCGGCTCCAGGATTTCATGTTCACCCCCTCATACGCCCAGCGGGGAATCTTTGGAAACCGCTAGCGTGAGCCGGCGCAGTCGCAGCGGCAAGGAGAGAACGATATGGCAACCATACGGGTTGTAGAATTGAAGAAAGACTACGAGCTGGGCAAGACCAGGGTCCCGGCACTGCAAGGCGTTACTATTTCAATCGACACGGGGGAGTTCGTCACGATAGCGGGCCCGTCAGGGAGCGGTAAATCCACGCTCCTCAACCTCATCGGCTGCCTGGACTACCCGACATCCGGTGAAGTCTGGATAGGAGACATCCGGGTGAGCTCTCTCAGCGAGGGCCGGCTCAACAGGATCCGCCTGCGTACCATCGGCTTCATTTTCCAGTCCTTCAACCTCATTCCGGTGCTGAACGTATACGAAAACATCGAGCTGCCGCTGCTCATTCATCCTGACATATCCTCCGCTGAGCGGAAAAACAGGGTCGAAGCCTTGATCGATGCCGTGGGCCTCTCTCCGCAGCGAAAGCAAAAGCCCGCGGAGCTCTCCGGAGGTCAGAGACAGCGCGTTGCAGTGGCCCGCGCCCTTGTCACCAAACCGGACATCGTGCTCGCGGATGAGCCCACGGCGAACCTGGATTCACGGACCGGAGTCGAGATCATCGATCTCATGCACGGCATCAACAGGAGCGACTCCACCTCCTTCGTCTTTTCCACCCATGATCCGAAAATCATCCAGCGCGCCGACAAGGTGTACTATCTCCAGGACGGCCGCCTGACGAGCGAGCGCCAGTCATGAAGCTGTTCCTGTTTGCCTTGAAAAACGCGCTGCGAAGCTGGTGGCGCACTTTGATTCTGGGAATATTCATCTTCCTGATCGGTTTTATCTCGATATTCATCGGCGCGTTCAGCTTCACAATCCGAAGTCAAATGGAAGACGCCATCATCAACGGACTGAGCGGACACGTTCAGATACGCGCGGGGGACTCGGAGAACGACGATTTTGCCCAGCAGCTGAAAAGCCGCTGGAAGGGCGCCGCTTTTCTGAGCGCTGCACAGCTGAAGGCGGTCGGAAGCGTCCTGCGCGCGCACCCTGATTCAGGGACTGCCACTCCGCGCGTGCGGCACGGAGGCCAGTTCATATCGGACAAGGACAAGGCTTCCTCCCTCATCATCGGGCTGGATCCGGAGAGCGCGAACTATCGAGACGCCCTGATCCTCGTGCAAGGCAGAATGCTCGACCCGCACGGCAGCCATGAAATAGTGATCGCCGAATCCCTGGCGGAGAAGCTGCGGGTGAAGGCGGGGGACACGATCGGCGTCCTCTGCCGGACCAGGGACGGGTATGCAATCGACGCCGCGGTGACGGTAGTGGGGATCGTGCAATACCGCATGCTCTCCCTGTTTGCCTTTTCAGCAGTGTACACGGACATCGATACGGCGCGTGAGCTGATCGGCTACTCCAACGGCGAAGTGACGGACGTCATCCTCTATCTGAAAGACAAGGACAAATCTCAGGCAGTGTACCGCGAGCTGCTGTCGGCATTCCGGAACGCCGGCGTGCAGGTCGTGACCGGGGAAGAGAAGCCGATGACGGCAGAGGGAATCCGGTTGTCCACCTACACGAGCATGGGGGGATTCTTCGTGGGAGTGGTGTCGGGATTCATTCTCGTCTTTTACGTGCTTCTCGTCCTCATGCTTCTCATCGTGAGCATCCTCATCAGCAACCTCATCTTCATGATGGGCATCGAGCGCTACAAGGAAATCGGCACGCTGCGCGCCATCGGCTTCTCGAAATTCGAGACAATCAGGATTTTCATGACGGAAATATTCTGCGTCGCGGGCTTTTTCGGCCTCCTGGGCATTCTTGCGGCAACGGCGCTCAACATCTATTTCAGCATTGCCGGTATGCCCTCGCCCTCCGCGGCCACCGATTTCATCATGGGAAAAAGGCTGTTGTTCCGGATCGACTACGCGCACATCCTCGTCACGCTCGGGCTTCTCTTCGGGTTCACATTCCTCGCCTCCTTTCTCCCCGCCTACAAGGCCTGTTCCTTGAGGCCGGTGGAGATACTCAAAGACACATGAATCACGATCCAGGAGGACCCTGATGAGAAAGCTCGTCCAGATCGCCTTCCGCAATGTCATCAAAAACAGGAAGAGATCCCTGTTCATCGGGACGGCCATATTCATATCCTGCCTGATCCTCCTGATAAGCGATGCGTTCGGCAATGGCACGGCGGCCGCCATTACGAACGAATACTACTACCAGCAGGCCGGAGACGTCGTCTTGCTCTGGCAAAAAGCCCTGGAAATCCCGAAAGACAGCCCGTCAAGGATCTATCTCTCACAATTCGAGGCTGAAAAGGCCACGGAGAACAAGAGAGCGCTTGCCGGTGCGAGTGAGTTTCTGCGCCGGCATGAACCTGAGATCAAGAATGCTTTCGCGGTAGTCAGGCGCAGTGCGACTGTGGCCATGGCGGAGGACAATATCGACGTGAACGTCTATGGACTCGGCAGGGATGAGTGGCTGTTCCTGGAGCCCAAAAAGACCGTCACACTCGAAGAAGGCGCGTTCGAAGCCGCACCGGATTCATCCGTCGCTGTCAGCCGTCTCATCGCGGACGCCGGCAATCTCAAGGTCGGCGATTGGATAACACTCGAGGTGACGACGGCGTACGGGGTGAAGAACTCGCTGGACTACAGGATCTCGGGAATCTACAAGAACGGTGTTCCCTGGAACAATGACTACATCTACATGTCGGCCGCGGATGCGCGGCTTCTCTATGATTTCGATCCTGAGGACTTCGATTCAATGCGGATCTATCTCGACGACCCGGCCGCGCGGGGGGCTTTTGCGCGTGACCTGAACGCGTCTCCCGGCCTCGAATCCAGGGTGCTGCAGGCGCTCGAGGGCCCGGAGGCGAGCTCTTTTTTCACCCGGCAGGCTGAATTCTTCAAGACCATATTCACCTTTTTCGTCATATTCCTGATCGCGATCATAGGGTTCGGGATTCGCGCAACGGTGAGAATGAACCTGTTCGAGCGGATGGGCGAATTCGGCACTCTGCGCGCAATGGGCTGCAACAGAATACAGATATTCTTCATCATCTCGTGCGAGATCTTTCTCCTGGCGCTCTTTGCGCTCCTGTGCGCGGCTGCAATCTCGACCGTCATTCTGCTCCTGGTCAGCCGAACCGGGATCCACGTCGGATCTGGAGCTGCGAGCTACCTGTTCGGGGGCGAGTACCTCTACCCCCTGTTCAAGCTCAAGGACGCGCTCCTTGCATTGGGGATCATCCTGATCCTGTCCCTCATGGCGCCTTTCAAGCCGGCAATGAAGCTTTCGTGGCAGAAAATAAGCGATGTCCTCAGGAAACGTCAGGAACGCAGCCCGCTGACAATCATGCTGCTGAGAAATATCTCACGCAGGATGCGGTCCCCCGCAAAGGATCCCTTGTCATGAGAAGTGCATGCATAATCGTTTTCTGGGCGGCGATTCTGGCCCCCGTGTTCGCCGAAAACATTTCAACGTATGGCACTGTCGAAGGGAAGGTCAGTTTCGATTCTCTTCGGAAGGACTCTCCCCTGCACGCAGGCACGGCAGGGGACTACCTCCTCGACAACACCCTTTTGCTGAATGCCAATACAAAGCTGCCGGCGGGCAAGGGGGCCTTTGCGGCAATCAACGCGGACGTGCTTGTGCAGGCGCTGATGGGGAGTCAAGACAACCAGGAGCTGCAGACAGTCTCCCCGACTCTCAACGAAGCCTACCTCAGTGTGCCTCTTGCCGATTTTCTCATTTTTTCGCTCGGCAAGAAGCGCATTGTCTGGGGCACCGGGTTGTCCTACAATCCAGCCGACTTCATCAATCCCCCCAAGGACCCGCTCAATCCGCGGCTGGAAAAGCGCGGCGTCCCGTGCGCTCAGCTCGAGCTTTTCACCGACTGGCTGAGCGTGACCCAGGCGGTGGTTCTCTACGACCAGCTCGATCATTTCGGCTATGGCACAAAGCTCTCCACCTCACGGCTGATTCCCTCCACGGACATCTCTCTCATCTCTTATTATTCGGCTCGCGCGCAATTCAACCTCGGAGCCTCCATCGATTCGACGCCCTTCGGGGGGGTCCCGGTACTGGAAAACCTCGCGCTCCATGCCGAAGCAGGCTTCTCTCAGGGCTCGGAGCGCCTCGTGTACGATGAGGCCATGCTTCTTCTTGCCGTGCGCGAGTCACGTGCTGACTTCTATAAGAGCTTCCTGACCGGACTGCGCTATACCATCCCCGGCTGGGAGACGCTCATCACTGCCGAGTACTTCCATATCGATGACGGGTACAGCCCTGCCGAGCTCGGCGCGATCCTGGACCATGGGCTCGCCGCAGAGATGGACTATGAACCGGGTCTCATGTGCCGCAACAACCTGATGATTTCGATCATGCAGCCGCAGCTTACCGAGCGTTTCAATGCCTTTACAGATGCCCTCAGCGTTTCCGCCGCGATGCTTCTCAACCTCGAGGACGCGAGCTGCGTCATCACGGCGAGGATCGAAAGCTCCGTAATCGCCGACTGCCTGTTCGCGCTGGAAGCCGGATACTTTGCCGGCGGACGCGGCACGGAATACCGAATTTCCCCCAGGGAATACTATGTCGCGTTTTCTGCAACTGTCGGGTTTTAGGCGCTCAGCGTCCTTTTCCCCCGATGTCGGTGCCGACTGCCTGTTTCACCGCAAGCTCGCTCAGCACTGCCCGATACTGCGCCTGGAGACTGCCGAGCTGCGCCCTCTCCAGCGCGGACTGCGCGTCCAGGTATTCGAGGTTGGTCAGCATCCCGAGGTCGTACTGAAGCTTCACCACCTGCAGCATCTCCGTAGCCTGGTCGAGCTGCGACTGCGCAATCTGGACCTGCCTGCGGCCGGCATCGGCATCCTGAAGAGACTGCAGGACCTGCGTGGTGATCGTGCGCTTAACCGCGGCGGTATTCTCCCGGGCCGCGAGCACCTTCTTGTCTGCTTCCTCCAGCGCGTGGACCGCGAGAAACCCCTGGAAGAGGGGAACGTTCACCTGGACTCCTGCTATCCAGTCGAAGACGAGCGCGTTGATATCGAGGTTGGAGGCCGTCCGGATCCCATTCTTGAACCCCATCGCGGCGTGCGCGGAGATCGTCGGCAGCGCCCCCGCAACCGCAAGGTTCCGATTCAGCCCCGCGGCATTTTCGGTCTCCACCGCCTGCAGGACTTCGGGACGGTGCGCCATGGCGGCCGCAATCTGCGCCTGCGCGTCGGGTGGATCGTTCGTCAGGGGGGCAAATCCGCCGCTCAATGAGAATGGTGCCGATTCATCCATGTCCAGGAGCTGCTTGAGGGCGATGGACTGCTTCTGGTACTGGTTCTCCGCCTCTATGATCTGGCTTTGCAGAGCTGAGATGCGCACACCCGTGCTCAGCACGTCATAGCGCGTTGCCGATCCCGTCTGCTCCTTGACCTGGGTGGCCCGCAGATGCTCCTGAAGGTTCTGGAGCTGCTCGTTCAGCGCCTTGATTTCCTCCTGGAGGAAAAGGACCGTGTAGAAGCCCTGCGCCGCCTGGAAGGCAATAGCGATCCTGATCTGATCCACGCCAATCCGTGCGGCGGAAACCCCGTTCTCCGCCAGCTTGACTTGCGCGCCCCTCCGGCCGAACTGGAAGATCACCTGCCTGAGCCCTACATTGAAGTCCCAGTTGTTGACGGGGACGAGCGATCCAAAACCAGGGATGGTCTGGTCCGGCTCGAGCAGAGTGTAGGTCCCTGAGGCGCCGACGCTGGGATAGTACGCGCTCTGCGCCTCCCCCACGCGGGCGCGCGCAGCCTCGACAGCGGCCGCAGCCTGCTGGATCAGGGGCTGGTTCGCCAGGGCCCGGGCAGTGACCTGCTCGAGCGTGAGGGGGGCCGTATCCTGTGCCGCCTGCGCGTACAGGGCTGCGCCCAGCGTGAAGAGCATCAGGGCCGTCGCGCATAGTTTTCCGTTCATCGTGCACCTCGTTGCAGCGCGGGATTCACGCCGTGGTGCCGGGGCGTCATTGCGCCACCTCCATGCCCTCCTGCAGGGTCCCCACGTTGGTGACCGCAACCATTTCTCCCGATGCGAGCCCGGAAAGGACCTGGACTTCGCCGCCGTTCCTCATGCCGAGAGTCACGGGCTTCTGATGGACCTTGCCGCCGGACACGACGAAGACGAATGACTGACCATCTTCCCCTCCGCTCACCGCCGCGAGCGGGGCGATGATTCCCTGACTCCCCGTAAGGGTGAATGAGGCCTTGGCCGTCATGCCGGCAAGGAGCCTGCCATCATTTGCGAGATTCACGACAACGGGAAAATACTGCCCCGTCGCGGCTGCAATGGGGCCCACCTGCACGATCCGTCCCGCGTATTCTTTCCCCGGTATGGCATCGACGGACACCTTTACTTTGTCGCCCACGGAGAGATGCACCACGTCTTCCTGCGAGACATTGCCCTGCAGCTTCAGCGTGGCGGTGTCCGCGACGGACAGCAGGGGCGTGTTCACGGAGGTGATCTCTCCCGGGTTGATATTGCGATTCGTCACAATGCCATTGATCGGGCTGGTGATGGTGCTGTTGGAGATCTGCACCCGGATGAAGTTCGCCTGTGCCTCGGCCTGGGCGACTCCCGAGCCGCTCACTGTCTGGTATTGCCGGCTCGCGTTGTCGGAGGCCGACTTCGCCAGATCCAGCTTCGTCTGCGCGTCATCGAGCTGACTCTGGGTGACCACCTTTGTGTCAAGAAGCGTCTTGGTCCTGTCATAGGCGCGCTGGGCCATCTCGAGATTCAGCCGCGCCGTCTCCATCCCGATCCTGGCCTGGGCTGCCTGATCGGACACGCCGGCGCCCTGGGCCTCCGCGACCTTCAGCTGGGCATTGAGCTCCTTGGTGTCGATCTGCACAAGAAGCTGTCCTGCCTTGACCCGGGTGCCCACGTCGCCGGCTACCGTGGTGGCCTGGCCGGCGATTTTCGCGAAAATATTGACCGTTCTGTTGGGGACGAGTACTCCCGAGAATTCCACTTTCCTGACGATGCTGCCGGCGCGGGCGGTCCCCGTCTTCACCGTCACGCGCGCGGCCGTCTGCGGCCCGCACGCAGCGAGACCCGCGGACAGTGCCGCGACAATTACCAATGCCCACGGGCGAAACCCCCGATTTTTCACGCATTCGCTCCTTTGCTCAGTTGACATGTATCTTGATGGACGCGTTCATGCCGATCATGAACCGCGAATCGCCCTGGTCGATGACGTTCACCTTGATGGGTATGACCTGGATGACCTTCGTATAGTTGCCGCTGCCGCTCTGCGCGGGCAGCAGCGAAAAGGTCGATGACGTGGCGCGCCCGATGGTCTCCACCCTCCCGTGGAATCGCTTTCCACGAAAGGCATCGATCGCCACGTCGACGGACTGGCCGGTCCTGACCCGGGCGATGTCGCCTTCCTTGATGTTGGCACTGATGTACAGCCCATCCGTGTCCGCAATCACGGCGAGAGACATGCCGGGCGCGGCCATCTCTCCCACGACGGCCGTGGAAAGAATGACCTGCCCTGCTATCGGGGCCTTGAGAACCGCTTTTTCAGCCACGACTCCGGCAACTGAGCCCATGGTCTGGGGATTCAGGGCGCCCGAGGTCAGTGCGGAGCCGAGGTCCTGTCGGCCGAGAATATCGTCTTTCTGGACAGTGTCCCCTTCCTTCACGCGCCACTCCACTACTTTTCCCAGGATTTCCGGGCTCACCGCGACGACATTCGAGGCGATACGGGCGTCGTCGGTGGCCACGTACCGGGATCCCTGGTACCAGTAGTACCCGACGATGCCGACAGTGACGGCGGCGGCGACTGCGATAACAAGAATAATGACAGTTTTCCGTGACATCTCATCAACCTCTCTGCGAACAGAATTGTGTTGTTGCGCCTCCCCGCGACGCGGAGGGCGGCGCGCCTGCTACTCGGCCATTCCCGCTCCACGCGCTTTGCCGATGGCTGCCTTCTTGAGGAAAAGAGCGGGCACAAGGGCGATCAAGGTGAGTGCCGCGGTAACGATGAAGACGTCATCAATGGCATTCACGAAGGACGATTTCGCTACCATACCCTGCATGTAGGCAAGCGCGACGCTTTTTCCTCGTGCCCCGCCGCCCATGGCTGCTCCTGCCCGCGCAATCATGTTTACGACGGTCGGGTTGGCCGCATTCAGCCCCCAGGACAGATGCGCGCCATGGAAGGCCTGTCGCGTTGTCAGCATCGAGGTCAGCACGGCAATGCCGAACGAGCTGGATACCCTGCTCACGATATTCGTGATGGCGGACGCCCGGCCGATCAGCTCATTCGGGATGTCCGCCATGGCAGCCGTCTGGGCGGGCATCATGGCCAGGGGCATCGTCATGCCCCGGATCATCGTCCATACCATGACGGTCGTGGTGGCGGTTGCAAGATTCAGGTTACGGAAGAGAAATGTGATGAACGCGAGAAGAAGGAGCCCGACAAGAACCAGGGGCCGCGGGCCCACCTTGTCGAAGAGCCTGCCAATCAACGGCATCATCAGGCCGGAGACGAGAGCGCCCGGCAGCATGAGAAGCCCGGTCTCCATGGCGCCGATGCCGCGGATGTTCTGCAGGAACAGGGGCAGGAAAAAAAGACCGGAGAACAACCCGATCGTCGTAACAACGATGGTCAGATTCGCCAGGGTGAAGCTCGCGTATTTGAACGCGCGCAGGTCCAGAAGCGGGTTCTCCGAGGTCAGCTCGAGGTAGATGAAGAGGACGAAAGAGAAAAAGCTCACAACGAAAAGCATGACCGTCTTCTCGTCACCCCACCCCCACGCGGATCCTTTGCTCAGCGCGAGAAGCAGGCAGAAAAGCGCGGCTGCGGACGTGACGGCCCCCGCATAGTCGAGCTTGCCCGGATGTTTGGACTGGAATTCGGGCAGCATGAAGTACGCAAGGAACATGCCGATCACGCCGATGGGCAGGTTGATCGTGAAGATCCAGCGCCAGTCGACATACTCGACAAGGTATCCGCCGAGGGTCGGCCCGATGGCGGGCGCCACGAGCAGTGCGATACCGAAGATACCCATGCCCGCGCCAATCTTGTCCCGCGGCACCATGCGGTAGATCATTGCCATCGTGGTCGGCATGATCATTCCGCCCCCTATCGCCTGGACCACCCGGGCCACGATCAGAGAGTTGAGGTCCCACGCAAAGGTGCAGAGGAGCGAGCCGGCCACAAACGCACCCATGGAAAGGATGTAGAGCCTCTTGAAGCCCAGACGGTCCCCCAGCCAGCCGGAAAGCGGCGTAACGACTCCCAGCGCAAGCAGGTAAATCGTAGAGACCCACTGGATGGAATCCGGGCCCGTGTTGAAAACATTCATCATGGTCGGTATGGCCACGTTGACGATGCTCCCGTCCAGAATGGCCATGAATGCGCCTATGAGCGCCACGAGCACCGGTCCGAGCCAGTGATACCCGCTCTGCCCGGCTTCCCCGGCGCCCGCGATCCCGCCGGGCATCACGGCGGGAGCCGTCGGAGCGGAAGGCGCGGCCGCGACCGTCCCCTTCTTTCTCATTCCTGCGTCTCCTCACGCTCCAGGCAGTTGAAAACCGCGGTGAGATCTGCCGTCAGTCTCTCGATCAGGTCCGGCGGAAGCTGGCGGAAGACCTTCACCATGCTTTTCTCGCTCGCCTGCGTCACGTGGCGGATAAGCTGACGGAGCTTCGGGGTGCCCTTCATCACCACGGCCCTCCTGTCCTCGGGGTCCGACTCGCGCTCGAGCCACCCCCCTGCGGTCAGCCGGTCCAGGATGCCCGTGAGCGTGCTGGGGGGAACGCCGATCTCCCCCCCAAGCTCCAGCACCCTGCAGCTGCCCTTGCGGTGCATCTTCCACGCAACAAGGAACTCCGCGGCGGAAAGGCCTTCCCGCTGCGCAAAGGGCGCAAGGCGCTTGAAGAGTTTCCTGTAGATCTCCGTGAAAAGCTCGATCAGTCTTATCTCGTTCATCCATCTGCCTTGTACGAATACGAAATATTCGTATCCGTAGTATTCGAGAAAATAATGATTCTTCGCCGTACCGTCAAGCGTGGAGAGAGCGCGGCCGGGGAGGCTGCGCGCGGCTCATGGGGCTCTTGGCATTCCGCGTTCCCGGCTCACGCGGCGGTTGAGGCCCTCTTCCGGATACGTTCCCAGCGCGTGAGCATCTGCCGGGCCACCGATGCGAAGGTTGTCTGGCTCGCGGGGGAGGATGCCGACGCCCGGGCGAGCGCGGAGAAGCATTTCTCGAGCGCTTCCCAGCTTTCCTTATCCAGCGACACCGAGCCGCTGGCCCGCGTTGCAGGGCGGGAAGCCGCGGGGGGAGCGGAACCGGCGCCTGCTCCGGGAGCGGGCCGGATCGCCCGGGCCTGCTTGAGCGGATCGAGCTCCGCGGACAGATCGAGGGTGATCTCGTAGGGCTCGAATACCCGGATCGGCTCGGCGATGTTCTTGACTGTAATACGTCCGATTTCCCGGGCAAGGATCGCGTCCTTGACCTTGTCATACACGCTGTCCGAGACGAGTATCGACCCCGGTCGGGCGGATGACTCCAGCCGCGAGGCGATATTGACGTCGTTGCCCAGCACGTCGCCGCCCGGTTTGCGTATCACCTTTCCGGCATGTATCCCGATGCGGATCACCACCCGGCTGTTCTCCTCTCGATAGCGATTGAACCGGACCATGGATTTCTGCAGGCGGATGGCGGCGAGCACGGCGTCCAGCGGACGCCGAAAGACGATCATGTGCCCGTCGCCCATACGCTTGACGAGCTTCTCCCCTGTGATCATCCACGTGCGCGAGGAGCACTGCCTCGTACTCCTGGATCAGCGCGGAAAGCTGCAGGGGGGTGAGGAGCTGGGCCTTCTTGGAATACCCCTGAATGTCGGAGAAAAACATCACCAGCTCCTGGATATGCTCGCGTTCGAACTGAAAAGCGGTGCGCTCCGTGCGCAGGTCCACCACCGGCGTCTCGTCGCCGTCCTGTGGATCCTCTTCCATGGCGGCGCCCCGCATGTGGAGCGCCATGGCAAGCACACTTTCCCGCAGTGCAGGCTCCTCCGCGCCGAGAAGCAGCTCCCGCAGCGGCCCGTGCAGGGACGCACTCCCCTGGGTGAGGAGGCGCGAGAGGGCGGGAAGCAGCGGCGCGCGCAGCGTACCCCGCAGGGCGCGCAGCGTCCCGGGCCGTCTCCGCTTCGGTCCCTGCGGTGAGGGTGTCGCCGAGAACCTCGGGGGCGTAGTCGTCACCCAGTTTCCACAGGATGACCGCCGCCGCCCTGCGGCTGTGCGCATGCTTTCCGCGCAGGATGCGGAAAAGGAACTCCGCCATGCCCTCGCGATTGGTGACGAGGCCGCCGGAGACCCGGTGCTCCAGGATGGCGAGCGCCACGGCTTTCTGCGAATCACTGCCGCTTGCCGCCAGCTCCTTGAGGCTTTCGGAGATGTCCAGAAGCACCTTCTCTCCCAGGTAGGCTGCCGCGGAAGCGCGCACCTCCGACGTGGCGGAATCGGCCACCCGGGCAAGCAGGGCACGGGCAAGCTCCGCGCTGGCCGTGGGGGGCACCGCGCTGATCGTTTCGATGGCATTCAGCGTCACATAGGTGTCGTCCAGCGAGGCGAGCAGTCGGGCGGCCGACGGCTCCAGAAGCTGAGGATCCAGCTCCTTCAGCAGGTGAAGCGAGGTGATGGCGAGCACCTTGCTGGCGAGCGGCAGCGCGAGGCATTCCCGGCACGCCGCGGTCGAGAATACCCTGTCGACCCGGGCCAGCGCGAGCAGCGCGGCCTCCGCGAGCCGGAACAGCTTCTCCTGCCGCGCCCAGGAGAAGATGCCCCTCATGGTGAGGGATGCCTGGCCGCCCGGCGCGGGCATGAGGAATACCGATGCAATCCTGATGGCGCCGCAGACGCGAGAACACGAGCCCCTTTCCGGTTCTTGCCAGCGCAATCTCGCGCGCCACCAACGCGATGCCCGGCCCGCGGGGTTCTTGATGAGGTCTGCCAGGGCGGTATACCCGTCGAAATGCCGCACCTCCACCCGCGCGGCTGTGGCCTGAAGGGCCTTCAGCAGTTCCGGGGCTTCCGCCGCGCCCGCCCCTTTGAGCCAGCGGACGAGCGCGGCCTTGAACTCCTCGTCGCAGTAGTACTCCACGTATTCCTTCGCGCGGGTGATCAGCCAGCCCAGCTCATGCGTGTCGCTGGACACGTGCCTGCCTTCCGCGGCGAGCTGCTTGTACAGCTCTCCCACCCTGACGAGAGCGCGCACCCGGGCCTGCGGAGTGATTTCTCCGCGACTCCAGGCAGGAGCTGCAGACGCTGGAGGGCCTGCGTGACCTCGTCCTCCAACGCGGGGCTCGCTTCGACGAACCCGGCCATGCGGTCCACGAGGTCCCCGGGAATCTCCGCGTGATGCGGCTCGGTGCCGATCGCGGCGTAGGCGGCGCGCCGGAGCTTCGAGCTCCGCGTCGGAGAGCGCAAGGGACAGCAGGGCGGCAGACTCGGGGAGCTGCTGCCGAGCGGCAAGCGTGACGAGCATAGCGCGGCCCCGGGGGGACAGGCGCGCATGAACAGGCGCGAAGGACGCGACGGCG
This sequence comes from uncultured Spirochaetota bacterium, assembly GCA_963734545.1. Classification (GTDB taxonomy): domain Bacteria; phylum Spirochaetota; class Spirochaetia; order SZUA-6; family Fen-1364; genus Fen-1364. The sequence goes on from CAVTHO010000010.1 coordinate 26,207, forward strand.
CGGGGGAGCAGCGCCGGGTTCTCCGACGCGGAGAGAAGGACCTGGTGCACTATTTCTTCACGGGTGTCCGTGAGGAGCTCCTTCAGGGCCGGCTGCGCGCCGATCCTGAGGAGCAGCCCTGCCGCATGCGCGCGCGCCGACGGGGACGCCATGTCTTCCCGTATCGTCTGCCGGAGGAGGTCGATCGTTTCGCTTGCCGCCGGGGCCGCTTCCGCCAATGCCTCGAGAATTTCCCGGCGCACGCTCTCGCCGCGCGCGGTCCTGACGAACTGCTCCAGCAGCGCGACGGCGCGGGGATGCCGAATCCTCCCGAGGGCGCGCGCCGCGCCGCGCCGTACTCCCTCTTCTCCGCTCGTGATCAGCCGCGCCAGAAAGGGGACGCTGCGCGGATCGGCGAGCGCGCCCACCGCCTCGAGCGCGGAAAACGCGACGGGCAGCCGGGGAGTCGAAGAGGTCGGCGTGCAGCCACTGCAGGCTCTTTTTCTGCCCATCGAAGGCGGCGAAGATCCTGTGCGTGGTGATCAGCGGCTCGACCTCCCGCAGCGGCATCTCAGGGACACGCGCGGGGACTGGCGGAGACTGGAGCGGGGATGCGGTTTCCATGTGAGCGCCCTGCCTATCGAACGGCGCCGGCGAGTGCCGGTTCCGCCGCGGTGGTGTCCAGCGAGCCCAGCGCCGCGCGCTCCTCCATCGTGAGGACCGCGTCCGCGTTCAGCAGGATGATGAGCGTGTCGTCGCGCTTGCCTATCCCGGCGATGAACTCCTGGGCGAATCCGCCGTGCACGGGCGGCGGCTCGATCTGGTCCTCGGGATGCGCACCACCTGGCTGGCGGAGTCCACCACCATGCCCACGAGCCGGCCTTCGACTTCCACCACGATCACCCGTGTCATCGCCGTGGCTTCCCGGGGCTCAAGGCCGAACTTGTCACGCAGATCGACTATGGGAATCACGTCTCCGCGCAGGTTGATGATGCCCTTCACGAATGAGGGCGCCTTGGGAAGCCAGGTCGTCTCGCGCACCCGGATGACCTCTTTCACCCGCAGGAGCTCCATGCCGTACTCCTCTTCCCCCACGGAAAAGCTGATGAACTGACGCAGGTTTTCCGTTTCCTTCCGTACCTTCTTCGAATCCATGATCGTTCCTCCTCACGGCGGACTTCCCGCCGGTTCATTGCGTACCCCGCTCTTCCCTGGACGAGCCAGGTCGAGGCGGGTGCCGCCAGAAACACCTTTGTGATTTCGGGATCGAATTGCGTTCCCGCGCGGCGCATCACCTCCTCCGCCACCGTGGAGAATGGGAGCGCCGCGCGGTACGGCCTATCCGAGGTCATGGCATCCAGCGTGTCCATGATGGAGAATATGCGGGCATGCAGGGGGATGCGGGTGCCCCGCAGCCCGTGGGGATAGCCCGAGCCATCGAAGCGCTCGTGGTGCGAGAGCACCACGTCGGTTGTGTGCGCAAGGAACTCGATATTACGTATCATCGTGTATCCCATGACCGGATGCTTCTCGACGATGAAGCGCTCCTCCCGCGTGAGCGGTCCCGGCTTCAAAAGGATGCTTTCGGGCATGCCGATCTTGCCGATGTCATGGAGGTAGGCCCCCCATTTCAGGTTCTTCAGCTCGAACGGGGAAAGGTCGAGCAGGGACCCGAGCCTCACGCAGTTCTGCGACACCCGCGCGCAGTGGTCCGCCGTCTCGCTGTCCTTGAGGCTGAGCGCGGCGCCCAGCGCGAGCACCGTCATGTCGTGCACCTCGTCGATCTGCCGCGAAGAGCGGGACAGTTCCTCTGTCTTCATCCGCACGAGGGTCTCCAGTGTCCGCGCCTGGGCGCGCAGGCGCGCGCGCGACTTCCATTCGTCGATCGCCTTGTCGACGCGCTGGAGAAAATGGCCGACCGTGAAGGGCTTCGTGATGAAATCGATGGCGCCGCGGCGTATCGCCTCGATGGCTGTCTGGATGTCGCTGCTTCCGGTCATGACGAGCACGAGGGGCGACTGCGGACCGTCGTCTCTGATGAGGGAAAGCCCGGACCCGTCGGGGAGGGCGACATCGATGAACAGGAGGTCGTAGTGCCCCCGCTCCAGGCGCTCTCGCGCCTCGGCAAGACTGGATACCGCGTCGCATGCCAGGTTCCGCACCTTCAACATTGCCACGACCAGCTCCTGTATCGCTGCCTGATCCTCGAGGACCAGTATCCGGGGCGGCCGCAAGAGATTATCGTTTTGCATGAGTCTCGTTCCGTTTCCATTGGAGTGTGGACGCATCCGCTCGTGAGTCTGCTCCGCGACCACCCGATAGATCGGCGCATGGAACAGGGATGCGTACTGGAATACCTTGCTGAATCCACCGACCGATTCCGCGTGCCCGATGAAGAGATTACCGCCGCTTGCCCGCCAAATCCCGTCCACCAGTCTTTCCTGGGTGGCCTTGTCGAAATAGATCATCACGTTCCGGAGAAGATCACATCTATACCCTCACCGGGGGGGTGGTTATTACGAGGTTAACGACCTTGAACTCACGCGCGCCCCCAGCTAGTCCCGCACCTGGTGCCGCCGTCTTCGGTCGGCCGGAAACACTGTTTCAACAGCTCGGGGGACACCAGCTTGAGCGACCGGTCGTGGTAGACGCCGCCCGGGCCCGGGTGATCACCGTTGTGCTGATGTCGGTGCCCACAATCTCCACGTCGCGCGCCCCGCAGGCCCTGGCGGCCCGGTCCGCCACGATTCGCAGCGTGTACGCTTCTTCACCCGTTGAGCAGCCCGCGCTCCAGATCCGCACCCGGTGTCCCGCGCGGAACAGCTCGGGAAGCACGTGTTCCTCGAGCGCCGTAAAATGGCTGCCCTCCCTGAAGAAGTACGTCTCGTTGGTGCTCACCGCGTCTATGAAGTGCCGCATCTCTGCCGGGGCATCTTCTCCGGAACGTCAGGAGCCCGTAGTAATCCTCGTAGCTTGCCAGATCCAGGTGGACGAGGCGCTTGCGCAGGCGGTTGGAAACGAGGATCTGTTTGCCGTCACGCATATTGATGCCGGTCTTCAGGTAGATCAGCTTCCGAAACCTGTCGAAGGTCTCCTGAGAAATGACGGGCATCATGGCCGCAGGAACAAGTGTGCCGGGAGGCGCGCTCATTCAGTCACCCTTTTCCACGGGAGGGCTGTGAGCTTTTTCACCGACACCCGGCCCGTAGCATTGTCGTACACCACGGTGCGGCCCGACGTCCCGCCCGTGTCCTCGAACACGATGGGGATGCGGTTCTCCTGCAGAATTCGCCGCGAGGTTTCCACGTTCTGGTCCCCGATGGAGGCGAGCGTCGTGTCTCCCATCGGGAACATCTGCGCGCCGCCGACAAGCAGCGCCTGCAGAGAAGACTGCCTCCCGCCGATGCCTGCCAGACGTCTCAGCAGCGCGGGGATGGCCGAGTCTGCATACTTGCCCGTCGAGGCGTCATCACGGAGGCGAGCGGGCAGCATGATGTGCGCGAGACCGCTCACTCCACGTTCGAGGTCCCGCAGGATGATGCCAACGCACGATCCGAGGATGGTCTTGAGCCCGCGCGCGTCGCTCACCACATCCATTCCGGCCATCTTCACGTTCACGATGTTCTCCGTCATGACCTTTCCCTCATCCCCGCGCCCGTGGCCAGGGCCGTCCCGTGGTCGTCCGCGAGCTCGTGCAGGAGCAGTCGGAAGGAGTCCGGCTCGAGAAAGAGCAGCTGGTGGCACACCACGGTGTGCATGTCGGCGCCGTAGATCACCGCTTCCGTAAGGAGGATCCTGTCACCCGGCTGGTTGAACCGGGCCAGGACCGAGTCGATGACCGGCAGGCACATGTCGATGCTGATCTCCGGCACCTCCGGGCAGACCTGCAGGCCCGCGGCGTCCGCGATCGAGTTGATGAAGCAGGCAGCCAGGATGTTCCCCATCTCGGAGAGGCCCGATTGATCCACGGCGGACAGGTCCGTACGTGTGCCGGGCAGGGGCGGCCATGCAGCATGTCGTCGATGGAGAGAAGGCTCTTCTCGGGAAACACCAGGAGCACGCCGCCGCTGATGCCGCCCCCGATTCCCACGTAGATTCCGCCCACCGTGGCCTCTTCACCTCTCCCATGAGCTCGGCGACGTCCGCGAGCGGCATGAGCCGCGACTCCGGAAAGCTCACACGTATCTCCTGACCCATGAGCTGGGAAAGGCTGACGGAGGCCTGGATGGCCGCCGCCATTGTGCAGCTCCTCGAGCCGCCCGCCCCTGCTGCCTGTGACGGCGGAGGCAAGATCGTCCACAGGCTGTTCAGGCGCCAAGGAGGCCTCGGGAGCAGGGACAGTGACGGACTGGTTTTCCGTCAGCGAATCGACGACTCCTGCAGCCGGGCGGAACGAATGGATCGGCCGGCATGCAGTCCGATGAGGGACGGCACGTCCACGATCAGGGCAATCGTGCCGTTTCCCAGGATCGAGGCGCCGATGAAGCCGGCCACCTCCCGGTAGTGACGGCTCAGGCTCTTGATGACGACCTCCCGTGTGCCGATGATCCTTTCGACTTCGAGACCGATCTTCGTGCCCTCGAACTCGACGATCACCACCGGGCGACGGGGAGCCTTGCCGGCTTCGCCGCGATCCTGCCGCCGAGGACGCCGGCCAGCTCGACGAGCGCCAGCACTTCGTCGCGGAGCATGATGACCCGCAGTGCCACCGTCCGCAGGGTCGATTCCTTCCCTTCCAGGATCTCGCGGACCGCGGACAATGGGATGGCATACACCGAGCCCGCTGTCTCCACGAGGGCCGCCGTAATGATGGCCATGGTGAGGGGGAGCGTAATGGTGACGACAGTGCCTTTGCCGGAAACGGATTGCACGCGGACATTCCCGCCCATCTCCTCCACGCCGCGTTTCACCGCGTCCATTCCGACGCCGCGGCCCGAGATGTCGGTCACTTCCCGCGCCGTGCTGAAGCCCGGCAGGAAGATGAAGCCGAGAATGCGGTCCGTGCCAGCGGTCTCCGCCTCGTCCCGGCTGATCAGACCCTTCTGCAGCGCCTTTTTCAGTATCGCTTCCCGATCGAGCCCGCGGCCGTCATCCGATACCTGGATGCAGATGTGGTCTCCCTCCTGGTACGCTGCCAGCCTGATGGTCCCTTCAGGACTCTTGCCGCGCGCCGCGCGTTCTGCCGCGTTCTCCAGCCCGTGATCCACCGCGTTGCGCACGAGGTGGACGAGGGGCTCGCCGATGCGGTCGATCACTTTCTTGTCGATCTCGGTCTCCTCGCCGGAGACCTCCAGGACAACGGTCTTGCCGCTCGCCTTCGACAGGTCCCGCACCACGCGGCGGAATCGATCGAAAACCCGGGAAACGGGGAGCATCCTCGCCTTCATGATGCCGTTCTGAAGCTGCCGCGCGATGGCGGACAAGCCTTCGGTTTTTTCTTCCAGCTCCGCAACGAGCGGGCTTCTTCCATATGCCTGGCGAAGAGACTGGGCCGTCGCGACGAATCCCGAGTTGTGGATGACCAGCTCTCCTACAAGGTTGAGCAGGGTGTCCAGCTTTTCCACGGACACGCGCACCACTTCATCTGGCTGGATGCCTACACGGTCGGCGCGCCCGACTCCTTTGCGGCCGCGGGCAGCGTCTGCTCGCAGCGGCCGACCGGAATTGGCGCCTCGGGAGAGGGCAGGCGGTCACCTGGTCCACGGCAACCTCGCGGGCGAGCGCCTCGGGACCCGCCGCACTTTCGACCGTCACCGTATAAAGGAAAGGCCCGTCTCCGTCGCGGAGGGCTCCCCGGTGAAGGCTCGGTGGCCGACGACGCGTGCCCAGCCGCTCAAGCCTGGCCTTCACGAGGAACGAACGCAGGTACGCCTCACGCGGCTGGCCTTCGATTCGGATCTCCAGCCGGCACGACACACGCGGAGCAGCGTGCTGCGGTACCCCGCGGATTTCGCGCGCAGACGCAGGACGGCCGGCGAGACCGCTGGCAGGACCGCGCTCGGTCCGCGCACCGGCGCTTCCCGCTCCGTGCGCGCGCTCAACCGGCTCATGAGGCGCCTCCGTCTCACTGTTGAAACCGGCGCCTCCGTCAGGTGAGCCGACCATCGACTTGCAGGAGGTCCAGTCCTTCGAAGAGGACTTCACCCAGCCGCGATGTCATAGGCCCGCGTGCCGTCCCGCACATCGGCCAGCGACGACTCCAGGCAATGCGCAAGCTTCTGCAGCATGTCAAAGCCGATGAACCCGGCTGAGCCCTTCAGCGTATGGATTGCCCGGAACATACCGTTCAACCGCTCCGGCTGCCCGGGATTCCCATCGAGGGCCAGGAGGCATTCCTCCCATTCCCTGAGCGAGATCGCTCGCCTCTTCGCTGAAGATCGCCAGGTATTCCGATTTCTTTTCCATTTCAGGTTTCTCCCTGTTTCCCTGGTCCCTGTCCGCCGCCTAAGCTTCGGACAGGGCTCCCACGAATGATTCCGTTTCCTGCAGTGTCTCCTGCTCCTCCACCGCAATGCTGATCTCGATGGGGCCATACTGGGTAATCAGTCCCAGTACCAGCGCGGGCTTGGGCACAAGGTGCACGCTCAGGTTGGTGCCCGTGGCAATCGCCGGGGTGGTGATGTTCAGTATCTGGTCGCGCCTCTGGTTCAGCAGCGCGGTGGCATTACCGGTGATCATGTTCGCCACCTCGCCCAGGCAGTCCAGGAACATGATCTTCTTTTCCTGCGGGGACTTGCCTTCCAGCATCTTGTCCACCAGCCGCGCGGCGAGGGCGCCGTCCAGGCTGTAGACGATCTGGCCGGTCAGAAAGCCGTAGATGCCGATTATGATGGACACCCCGAAGGAGGGCTCCACCTTGGCCTTGTACGACAGGTGCCCCCGGCGGACTTCGATGCCAGTGATCTGGTTGACCACCCGCATGGCGGCCTCGACAAACGGATTGACGTGCTTGGCGTTGATCTTTGTCATTGTTTTGCCCTTTCGCTTACTGCAGCGCCTTGTGCACTGCCGAAATAATCCGCTCTTTGGTGAATGGCTTCACCACGAAATCACGCACGCCCAGCGGCGATGGAATCCAGGAGCATCTTCTCCTGGCCAAGCGCGGTGACCATGACGATGCGGGCATTGGGATCGGCTGCCAGGATGTCCCGCGCCGCCTCCAGGCCGTCCTTCACCTTCATGGTGATGTCCATCGTGACCAGATCGGGCTTGAGCTGGGTGTACTTTGTCACCGCCTCGGCCCCGTTCGTCGCTTCCCCCGCGATCTCGAATCCGCCGGGAGTCAGCGTGTCCTTGACGATCGTGCGCATGAAGTTCGCATCATCGACTACCAAGATTCTCTTTCCCATTTCTCGTACTCCTTTCAAAGCGGCAGGCGGGGGATCCCGGGAGACCCCCCTGCCCTCCTATGCGATTTTCTCCACCCGTTCCGGGGTGTCGTTCTCAAGTGACGTCCCGTCCTCCGCAGAGACCCTGAATTGCGCGACGAGCTTCTGCAGCTCCTGCGCCATGCCGGAGAGCTGCTCCGTGGACGAGGACATCTGCTCCGCTGCGGTCGCCGCCGCCTGCGTCAGCTCGTTCACGTTCTCCACGGCCTTGCAGACCTGCCGTGCGTTGGTGGTCTGCTCCTCGGTGGCGGCGGAGATGCTCTGGCTCATCTCGTTGACGTTCGCCAGCGCCGCGGCCAGCTCCCGGATCGCGGCCACCTGCTGCTCCATCGAGTCGGACAGCTCCACGATCATGTCCTTGACCTTCTGCGAGGCGGTCGCGGATCTGCTCCATCGACTCCTGCGACCCCTGGGCCATCTCGACGCCCCTCTGTGACGTTCTTCACGCTCTCCTTGATCAGGATCTCGATCTCCTTGGTGGAGGTGGCGCTGCGCTCGGCGAGCTTGCTCACCTCGTCGGCCACGACCGCGAACCCGCGGCCGTGCTCTCCCGCCCGCGCGGCCTCGATGGAAGCGTTCAGCGCCAGGAGGTTGGTCTGGTCGGCGATGTCGGAGATGACCGTCACGATCCCGCCGATCTTCTCCGAGCTCTCGGCAATGAGGTTGATCCCCTGGACCACGTCCGCCGACCGCCTGCGCTCCCTCGTCCGCGTTGTCCACGGACGCTCCGGCAAGCCCGGAGATCTCGCTCAGGTTGCGGGAGATCTCGTCGATGGACTTCTGCACCTGGGTCATCGAGCCGGTTCCCTGCTCTACGGCGGCGGCCTGGCTCTGGGCGTGCTCCGCTCACCTGGTCTACGGAGGCCGTCAGCTCCTCGACGGATGCGCTCGTCTCCTCCAGGGTGGAGGCCTGGCTCTGCGCGCCCTCGGCCAGGGACTGCGAGCTGGCGGACATCTCTTCACTGGACGCGGCCACCTGCTCGGCGCTGTCCTGGATGGTCGCCACGATGGAGCGCAGCCTCGTGGAGGTCTGGTACAGCGCTGCCGCCAGCACGCCGATCTCGTCGTTCTTGCCGAGCAGCCGCGCGTCCACGTCCTCCCTCAGGTCCCCTTCCGCCAGGTTGGAGAGGAGGTCGACCATCTTCTGGATCGGATTGGAGATCGAGCGGGCGAACAGCGAGAAGACGAATCCGCCCGCGGCCAAACCCGCCGCCATGATGGCGATGATCGAGAGGAGCAGATTCCGGAAGGCCTCCTTGCTCTGGCTGAGCTTCAGTCGTCTCCTCGACAACGGCCGCCACCAGCGGCTCCACCTTGTGGATGGCCTCCCTCATTCCTCCCTGCAGCCCGTCGTTCTCCGTCAGCCCGATCTGAGCCTGGACCTGGAGGTAGTGCTGCACGGCCGCTCCGTACTTGTCGATGTCCGCCAGGAGCGCCGAGCGCGTCGGCTCACCCAGTCGTCCTGCCCCCGCGCGCAGTCTTTCCAGCTCGCCGGTGAGCTGCTGAACGTACTGATCGTCCGCGCGAAGGAGGTAGTCCTTCTCATGACGCCGCACGCTCAGCAGCGATATGGTGAGGGCAGCGTTCCCGGCCGCCGAGAGGCGGCTCTCGATGTCATGGGCCGCGGTGCGCCAGTCGCCCTCGGCCCCCCAGTCGGCAAACCCCCGCTCCCGATAGGCGGCCACCAGCTTGGCGAATGACTGGTTGTAGCCGTCGACCGCCTCGCGCAGATCGCCGATCGTCTGCCGGGTAGCGGCCTGGTGAAGCGCGTCGAGCTGGTCGATTGCCTTCCGCATGCCGGCAACCGACTCGGTGTGCTTGGCGAGGTTGGCGCTCGTTCCCTTCTGGTAGAACTCCGCAGTCCGGATGTCCCGCAGCTGGAAGTCCTTTTCGTTCCGCCGCGCCTGCAGCATCCAGATGGCGATCTCGTTCGCCAGTGAATGCGCCGTGCTCGCCCTGTCGCTTCTCTGGTAGAAAAAGACCAGGCAGGCGACCCACGTAGCACCGATCAGGACCGTAAGAAACAGAAAAATCCTCAGAAGCTTGACGAATATCGTCGTGTTCTTCTTTGGCATATATAGCTCCTTTCTTTCCACGAGGCCTTAATAGCAAGGTGTGTGCCAATCGACGGATTGTCGTTTAATTTTCTATCAGGTAAAGAATTATTTTTTGATACCGAACCTTGGGGCCGATATGCCGGTCCTGCAGTCAGCTTGCAGGATTCTCATAACTCTTTATGCTGATGTGAATTAAGTCAAATGGCTTGGACAGGCAAAGTGCGTTTTGTTCCAGGGGTTTCGAAAACGAAGAGGGCCGGGCAATCGGCGCGCCCCCCTTCTGTTCACGGCAGGCGCCGCTTGCCCTACGTGTCTGACGCGGCTGCCGAAGGCAGCACGATGCGGAAGAGGGTTCCGCTGCCGGGGGAGCTTTCGACGTGGATGCGTCCCCCGGCAGCTTCGATGATCATCTGCACCATCGACAGGCCGAGCCCTGTCCCCACGCCTTCCGGCTTGGTGGTGAAAAACGGCTCGAAAATCCTCGCCCGCGTCTCGCCGTCCATGCCGGTGCCGCTGTCCCGAATCTCGAGGAAGACCTGCCCGGCGCCGCGGGAGAGAGATGGATCATCGCCCGTCCTTGCGCTGATCGTTATCGTTCCTCCGTCGGGCATCGCGTCCCGCGCGTTCAGGACGAGATTGCGCACCACCTGGTCGAGCTGTGACGCCGCGATGTCGACCAGGAAGCTCTCAGGCTCCAGAATGCAAGCACGAGGGACTGACCTTCACGCAGGTGCTGCCGGAGGCTGGACTCCGCCTCGCGCAGAACCGCGTTCAGCTCGACGCACACATGCGCCTTGTGCGGGGCACTGCCCATTGTGAAGAGCTGATGGACCATCTTGCTGGCCTTGGCAGCGGCAAGCCGGATCTCCTGGGCGTCCGCCCGTACCGCCTGCGTCACCCCTTCTTCGGAGGCAATCAACTCCGCATAGCCGCTCACGACGGAAAGCGTGTTGTTGAAATCGTGCGCGAGCCCGGGCGGCGAGACGCCCGACCGTTTCGAGCCTGTGTGCCCGGGCGAGCTCCAGCTCCATCTGCCGGGGTACCGTCACGTCGACGAATCCGCCTTCCGCGAATCCGTCGTTCGTGGACAATCGGAACGAGCCGACGATCACGAAGCTTCTCCCGCCCGGGGTTCGGCCGCGCAGCTCTTCGTCGCGCAGCTCGCCCTGTTCCCGAAGCCTGCGGATCGTTTCCGCCTTTCCTTCAGCGTCCAGCAGATCGAAAAAGCACACGTGCTCGGGAACCGCGGAGGAGTCGGACCCCATGAATCGCAGGAATGCGTCGTTGCAGTAGCGGATCCGGAAGGTGTCCTCGTCCAGCAGCACGTATGGAGTCGGCAAGCTCCCGATCAGCCTGCGGTACTCGCTCCTCGTCTGCTCCAGCATGTCGATTACGCCAGTGGAGGCCGAGAGCTCAGGCGCCCGGGAACCGGCAGTGATCCGATCGGAAAGCAGGAAATTCCGGATCAGCCTTCCCTTGGAGCTGCCGGAGGGGCTGGCGAGAGCCTTCCTGACAACGGCGATGAGCCGTTCCCTGTCGATGGGCTTCACGAGGTAGTCGACCACACCTCCTGCCGTTCCCTCCGCGTAGTCCCTGATCTGGGAAGAGGCGGTCACGACGATCATTCGCGGCCGGTTCAGCAGAGGGACGCTCTGTCGAATGATGTCATGTCCCGTGACATGAGGCATATTCAGATCGAGGATCACGAGGCTGAACTTCTCCCGTGCCAGCATGGCAGGGACGTTTCTGCTTTCCGCGCACGTGCGCAGATTGCTGTAGCCTGCTGATCGAAGGGTGATGCTCATCGAGGTGAGCGCGTTCTCCTCGTCGTCCACGATCAGCAGGGGTTGCTGTGGATATAGTGCACCAGGAATCATCATGACTCGACTAATGCAAGGAATGTGCCAGCTGACTATGCAATCTATTTCCTTATCTGGTAAATATCTAAGAATAGAGCAGGCTTCAACAAGTGAAGGGGCGAAAGATGCTGATGACGGAGGACATTCTCTCTATCTCTTTGGCATGGAATGAGTTACGTGCGAAATGCGCCGCGGCCGAGAGTGCAAAATGTCCTAGGGTTTCCTGTTGAGCCGGCGGTTCAACGCGGTGCGCGTCAGGCCCAGAAGCCGCGCCGCGGCATCCTGGTTTCCTTTCGAACGGCGGAGGGATTCCTCGATCAGGAGGTTGCCGGCTTCCCTCAGCGTGGGCAGAGTCTGGCAGGCGCCGAACAGATTCTCCCCTTCCGCCGTGCATGATCCCGCGCCCTTCTCCGCCGCGCTTACCGCCCTTTCACCCATCGCATTTCGGAAGCTCCCGAGCGACAAGACGCGTGACTGATGACGCACCACCGCGTCGAAAATCAAACCCTCGAGCTCGCGGATATTGCCGGGAAACGGATAGCTTCGAAGCAGCGGCAGGAGCTCCTTCGGGCACCGTGGGCATGCTCTTGCCGACGGCCTTGGACGCCTTGTCGAGGAAGTGATCGACCAGGGCGGGAAGGTCGCCCGCTCTCTCCCGCAGCGGCGGTATGCGGATATGGTGGGACCGCAGCCGGTACAGGAGGTCCTTGCGGAACTTGCCCTCCGCCGTCGCTTGCGCGATATCGAGGTTGGTGGCGAACACGAACCGCGCGGTCGTCGGCCGCGGCCTGTCGGTGCCCAGCGGATAGTACTCCCTCTCCTGCAGGAGCCGCAGGAGCTTGATCTGCGATTCGGGGGCAAGGTCCCCGATCTCGTCGAGGAAGAGCGTCCCTTCCTCCGCCTTGGCCACCATCCCTTCGCGTGCCGAGTCCGCGCCGGTAAAGGCACCCTTCACGTGCCCGAAGAGGGTGTCCGCGAACAGGGTGTCGTCCAGCCCGGCGACATTCACGGGAACGAAGCTCCCCGTTCGTCCGGCTCAGCGAGTGGATGGCACGGGCGATCAGCTCCTTGCCGACGCCCGTCTCCCCGGTGATGAGCACGGGAAGCGATGTCGGGGCGATGGCCTCCGCGTAGCGGAAGATCGCGAGCATCGAGGGGTCCGGCGTGATGATTTCACGAAACGCCTCGGGGTGCGCCGGTCCCGTGGCAAGGAGACCGTCGCGCAGGGATCCTGACCTCGCGCTCGGTCTCCCACTTCTCGATCGCGTGCCGCACGCTGGTGACCAGGCGCGTGCGGTCGACGGGCTTGGCAGGTAGTCGAATGCTCCGGCCCGCATGCACCGAACCGCGGTGTCCAGGTCACCGGTTCCCGTGGCCACGATTACCGGGGTCTCGGGCCGTTCCTCCAGGATCGTCGGCAGGAGGTCGAGCCCGGAGATCCGGGCAGATTGAGGTCCAGGACGACGGCGGCGAAGGACCCCGCGCGGACCTCGTCGCCAGCCGGCGTCCCCGTCCGCGCACTCGACGATGTTCGTGATGCCGTCCAGGAGCAGCGCCGCGCGCACGCGAGGCGCGGATCTCCTCCTCGTCGTCCACGATGAGCACGGGGTCCGCGGGGAGGGGCGGCTCATGGAGCGCTCCCGGACGCGGGAAGCCGCACCGTGACGACGGTCCCTCGTCCACTTCGAGTGAAGCTGCATTGTTCCTCCGTGATTCTGGACGATGCGGGAGGAGACGGCAGAGGCCGAGCCCCGATCCGCCCTTCTGCCGCTTGGTCGTGAAGAACGGATCGACCACGCGAGACAGGTTCTCCTGCGGGATTCCGATTCCCTCGTCGGTCACGCTGAGCGTCACCCACTCCCCCTCCGTCTTCGATGGTCGTTGCGATCGTGACCGCCCTTTCCCGTGAACGAAAGGGCCTGGCAGGCGTTTGTGACGAGGTTGATCACCACCTGCTCGAGCTGGTGATAGTTCCCCCGCACGGCGGGCAGAGAAGGAGCTCCCGGACTGAGAAGAAATCCGTCGATTTCTGGATCAGGTTCTGCACGATCATGACTGCCGGACCTGACGACCTTGTTCAGGTCCACGTGCTCGCTCAGGCCGCCCTCGTCCCCGCGCGCGAAGTCGCGCAGATTGAGGAGGAGCTTCTCGATGCGCTTCGACCCTTCCCCGATGCCCCCCAGGAGCTCATCCACCATGCCCCGCGCCGTCGTCGTAGGGGATGCCGTGCAGCGTGAGCGCCCCGTCCGTTCGAAGCGAGGTCGTCGAGAACCAGCCGGATGTCGCCCCAGAACTCCGGCGAGGTTCTGGGAGTTCAGGCGGATGTAGTTGTTGGGATTGTTGATTTCATGAGCGATACCGGAAACCAGGGTGCCGAGCGAGGCGAGCTTCGACGGCCTGGAAGAGCTGCAGCTCGTGCTCGCGTTCCCGTTCCCGGGCGCTCATCCGCTCCGAGATATCGCGCGACGCGCTCTGGATCTCGATCACGTTCCCGGTCTGCTCGTCCCTGATTCCATGGCTGACAGTCTCGAACCAGGTATAGGTGCCGTCCTTGCGGCGGATCCGGTAGCTCACCGTGTAGGAGCTATTCTGCTCCTGAATGGTCGCGTGTGATCGTGTGACCGCTGCCAGGTCCTCTTCATGGAAGAGATCATACGCGGACCTGCCCACAAGCTCCTCCGGCGCATAGCCGAGCAGCGCCGTGCAGGCGGGGGACGCATAGAGATATCGCCCGTCCGGTGCGTGGCGGGAGATCATGTCAGTCGAGTTTTCCGCCAGGAGCCGGAAGCGCGCTTCGCTGTCGCGGAGCGCCTCCTCCATCACCTTGCGTTCGGTCATGTCGCGCGTGATTGAGAGGAGGCGCTTCTTGCCGTCGATCTCGATGATTCTCCAGGACACCATGCCATAGCGTATGCTCCCGTTCTTCTTGCGAAACGGCACCCACTCGCCGACGGCCTCTCCACGCTGCGTGACCATTTCGAGCAGCCGCGCCCGGTCGTTCAGGGTTGACCCAGATACCGAGGTCACGCGGGAAGCTGGACCTGGCCCGATGACCTCGTCCCGCTGATACCCGTACACCTCCGTGAAGCCCCGGTTGACCTCGAGAAGGACCCCGTCGTCCAGATGGCTGATCGTGATCGAATCAGGGCTGCCGTGAAAGGCCCGGGAGAACTTCTCTTCGGACTGCCGCAGCGCTTCCACCATCCGTCGGTTCTCGGTCATGTCCCGGGCCAGGCCGACGAGGCGGTGGATGCGTCCGCGCGTATCGCGGATCGGCACCAGCGTTGTATGGAAATAGGATCGTCCGGTGGGAAGATCGAGCATGCTTTCGAAGCTCATGGGCCGCCCCGCCTCGATGCATTGACGGTTCTGCTCGTTCACGATCTCCACGACATCCCTCGACATGTACTCGTCGTTGAACTTTCCGGCCGCGAATGATCGGGGAACTCCCAGCATCCTTTCCTGCGCCGGATTGTACTCCATGAGCCGGTAGCGCTGATCCTGCGTCACTTCGACCATGAAGAGACCGTCCGAGGTATTCTCGAACACCTCGCGGTAGCGCTGCTCGCTTTCCCGCAGGGCTTCCTCCGCGCGGCGGCGTTCGGTCACGTCGTGCGCCATCCCGAGAATGCGGCGGATCCTCCCCGACTCGTCGCGCAGCGGCACGAGTGTCGTCTGAAAGGCCATGCTGCCGCCCGGCAGATCGAGCAGCTCGTCATAGCTGATCGGCGCGCCCGCCTCGATGCAGCGCCGGTAGTTGGCGGTCACCTGAGCGGCTGTTTCAGGAAGCAGGAACTCCTCCATGATCTTCCCCACGGCCGTCGACGCGGCAATCCCTGTCATCTTCTCCTCGGCAGGATTGAAGCTCACGGCGCGGAAACGCATGTCGGGCGTCACGTCGAGCAGGAATATGCCGTCGGATGCCTTTTCGAAGACCTCCCGGTACAACGCCTCACTCGTGCGAAGAGCCGCCCCGGATCGGATGGAGCCGATCACCTCGATGGCAAGAGAAACGAGGATGCTGCCCAGATCGAGGTCCTGGTCGCTGAACGGAGGGACCTGCTTGTTGTGGAGGGAGACAAGACCGAAATAATCGAGACGCGCATCCGCCATGGGCAGGACAAGCAGCGATCCGTTTCGATACCCGTTCCAGCCGTTGCGCGCGTACCCGGGGTCGGCGGCGATGTCTTGGATCAGGACCGGCGCGCAGCCGGAACGCCTTCTCGAAGACGCACCCGCGCGGCAGCGGGAGGGACAGGTGCCGGGGGGCATGGTCAGGATCGAGCGCGCCGGCCAGCCTGAGCTCCTCCCCGTCCCGCACGTAGAAGCTCCCGCCGTCCGCTCCCATGATCCGGGCAAACTCCACGAGCAGGTTGTGACAGAATGCATCTTCATCACGCTGGCCGGCGAGGCGCTTGGCCGATTCCACGAGCCCGCGGAGCCTCTCGTTGAGCTGCGAGAGATCCCTGTTGCCTGCCTCCAGCGCCTGCCGGGCCGCTTCATTTTCCTCCCGCAGCCTGACCCGCTCGAAGCAACGGTCAAGTGTGGCAAAGAGGTCGTCCGGCTCGACGGGCTTGACGAGGTAGTCATACGCTCCTGCCTTGAGTGCGCGGATCGCCGTGTCCGTTCCCGCATAGGCGGTCATGGTGACGCAGAGGGACTGCGGTGCGACCTTCAGCAGTGTCTGTACGAGCTCCACTCCGCTGTCCTTCCCGAGCCTCACGTCCACCAGAAAGACCTGCGGGGGAACATCCCGGGCCCGGGCCAGCGCGTCACGCGCCGTGGCCGCGGTCGTCACATCGTAGCCTGCGCCTTCGAGCACATCGACGAGGCTTGCGCAGAAATCCGCGTCGTCGTCGACGATGAATACCCTTCGCTTTTCCCGCTCATTTCTGCTCATGCCTTCTCCGCGGGATCCATCCCGTGCTCCTCTTGTCATGGCAGTGCCTTCAGCCGGAGCCTGACCACGGTCCCCCGGCCCTCGCTGCTCTCTATCTCGAGCGAGCCGTCGTGGTCCTGCATGACGGCTTTCACGATCGACAGTCCCAGGCCGACTCCGTACGGCTTCGTGCTGTACAACGGCTCGCCCGCCTTTGCGCGCGCCTCCGGGCTCATCCCGGCGCCGTTGTCTCGAAAAACGAGCTCGATCCGGCCGTCACGTGAGCTGCTCTCCACGGCCAGCACGCCCGCTCCCCTGTCCGCGGTCATTGCCTGCACGGCATTCGAGTGGACATTCACGACGGCGCGCCTCATGCGCTCCGGATCCAGCCGCGCGCGCGCATGGCTGCGCAGGGCTCGCGTCACCTCGATCCCGGCGGGCGTTTCCAGCTCGTCCAGGACTTTTCCGAGCCAGGCATCCACTTCGAGCTCTTCGAGCGCCGGCGCGCGCGGCCGCGAATAGTCCAGGAGCTCCACAATGATCGCATCGCAGCGCCGGACGTTTCGCTCGGCGAGCTCGATGGCGCGTTCGCTCCGTTCCCGATCGCCGGCCGCCAGGGCCTCCCGGAGAGAAAAAAGCGCATTGCGGACGGAGCCGAGCGGGTTGCGGATCTCGTGGCTCACCGTGGCCACAGTCTGCCCGAGGGTGGAAAGACGCTCGCGTCTCAGGAGCTCCTCCTGCGCGCGTTCGAGCTCGGCAAGCCGGGACGCGAGCTCGTCACGTGTTCTTGACAGTGTTTCGGCGAGCTTCTTGTGAGCGGTGATGTCCTGCATGAGAAAAACTCGCCCGATCTTCCTCCCCCTGTGATCGCGTGCGGATGAAATGTGGACCTCGAACGTCCGTCCGATGTTATGCGGCCTCCACCCCTCAGCCTCGAGAACAATCTCTTCCACGTGGCGCAATCGCTCCAGGAGCTCGCGATGGCCGGGAAAAACGTCCGCCGTGTCCCTGCCGATGATCTGCTGGGGAGAGAGCTGGAGCGCCTCGGCACCGGCTCGGTTGACGTCGACGATCCGGTTCCGCCCATCCTCCACGAACAGGGCAACGTCCATGTGCTCGATGGCGAGGTCCCGGGCGATCGGCACGAGGTCGAAGAGAGCGAACCGGGCCAGGGCAACGACGATGACGAGGTCCTGCAGGGCGAGCGTGACGGGCGTGATATCGCGATAGGGGCCGATCTGAAGGCCGACAATCGTCAGGCACGCCCCGACGAACGGGACAAGGAGAGCGCCGCATACAATGAGCGCCTGACGCCGCAGGACGCCCGCGCTGCGGAGTGAAAACGAGAGCAGGATCGCCGTGTTGACGACCATGAGGGCGAGAATGTACACGTACAGTACGTCCTGGACAACTGTGATGGGATATTGAAGCTCGGGGAAGAAAGGTGTCGTGCTGAGCGACGCGGCGGGCCGGATCAGATGATGCAGGGAATCCGTGGCCAGCAGAGCCGACGCGGCGGCCGAGGGAACGCCGACAACGAGGAGAGCGGTCCGCAACCGGATACCGGCGTTTCACGATGCTCAGGACGAACAGGTATCCGAGCCCCGGGCAGGGCCAGATCCAGGACAAACTGGACATTATCCCAGAGGATCTTTGTTTCCAGCCTGAGGCTCACCATTTCCATGATGAACCCGGCAATGATGAGCGACTCCGCGACTACCTTGTAGAAGAAAAATCGCGCGGATTCGACGCCGCGGTATTTCCGCACGTACCCCGCGATCCCGAGGCTCACCGCAAGACCGAGCAGGTAGGGAAGGAGGAAATAGATCTCCCGGGCAATCATTCCCGCGCCTCGCGCTCAGACATCGCGTCCTCGTGCCCCGACTCGCGGCGGGGTGTCGTGATCCTTCTATAATAAGGTCGCCATCACGACAGGGCAAGGTGGGGGAGACCGGGTTGCCGCCCGTCGACTATTGCGGCCGCAGGCTCACGTCGAAGCCGGGATCCAGTGCCTGGAGGGTGTCGTAGAGCACCTGGAGCACATATTTCGTGTTGTGGATGCCGAGACTCTTGTCGTCGACGATCATCCGGTAGTTGTAGAACGCCGCCACCTCGGGCAGGGGGCGCACGACCTCGGACCGCACGAAATTGAAGCTCCCATCCGGCTTGTAGTACGGCGGGTTCAGTTTCTGCAGCAATCCGGTACCGTTCTTGTCGACGAATCGATCGAGCAGACCCTGGACCTCCAGCTGGAATGGTTCCTTTTTCCCGTTGCGGTCGTAGTCCTCCTGCGCAATGATGTTGAATACTTCCCTGCCGCGCACCTGCGCAATATCCCTGTGGCAGGAGATGCAGGCGGACACATTCAGCGTGTCGACTTCGTGCACTTTGCCCGCGATACGGAAACTGTGGCCGCCGAGCTCCATGCTGAGGCCGGCGCGCCCCTTGGGCAGGCTCATGTGGCAGCTGATGCAGCCGTCGTTCATGACATCCTTGTGCGCCGAGCTGCCGTAGCTTTTGCCGGGGAACTCGTAGGCGTTTGTGCCCATCGTGATGTCCGCCTGGGGCCCGTGATGCGAGCCCCAGTAGGGGGCCACCTTGTTTGCCGGCAGGGGGACGACCGTCTTTGCCGCGTCCGCAGTGGCCTTGTGGCAGCTCGCGCACAGGTTGCCGTGCCCGACGTCGAACACCTTCCCGTTTGCGAGGGTGACGGGCGCGATGGTGCGCAGGCTGAAATCGCCCTTCTCGTGCGGCATGTGGCAGGTGAAGCAGCCGGGCTGCGAGGGATCCGCGATGAACTCCTTGGGGTCGGGTTCACCTCTCTGCGTGAACGCGACAAATCCCTCGTGCGTGTGGCACTTCTGGCAGCCCTGGCCGTTCGCGTAGGCCGCATCCCCGATTATCTTGTGGCCCGAAAGCTCGTACCGGGCCCTTGCGCCAAGGAACGGGTACTTCGCGTTCGTGCTCGAGTGGCAGTTCGTGCACGCGGTGGCGCTCACCACACCCGCGTCCCTGACTTCTCCGCGGCCCGACGCGCGCGCGCACGGAGGGACCGCGGCAAGGGATGCCAGCATCAGAACACAGGCCAGCCTCTTCGTGACGGTCATGCTCATGGCAGCGCCGCCTGTCCTTTTCCCTCGACCTTTATGGTGCCCTCGACCTTTGCAGTCCCCTCGACCTTGATCGTCTTGAAATTCGCGGTGAGACCATGGAGCTGCTGCGCCATCCCGGCAAGCTGCTGGGCCGATGCGGAGATCTCCTCCGTGGACGAGGCCGCCTGCTGGGTCAGCTCGTTGACGTTCTCCACCGCCGTCGAAACCTGGCGGGCGCTGGAAGTCTGCTCGGCCGTTGCGGTGGAGATTTCCCCGCTCATCCCGCTCACGTTCTCCAGGACCCTGGTCACCTCGTTCACCGCCGTGACCTGCTCCTTCATGGAGGCCGAGAGGCTGCTCGTCATCTCGCTGGTCATCCGGGCCGCCTCGGTGATTTGCTCCATGGACAGCTTCGATCCCGTTGCGCGCTCCACCCCCTTCTTGACGTTCGTCACGCTCTCTTCGATGAGGAACGATATTTCCTTGGCGGAGGAAGAGCTGCGCTCGGCCAGCTTGCTCACCTCGTCCGCCACCACGGCGAATCCCCGCCCGTATTCGCCCGCACGCGCCGCCTCGATGGAGGCGTTGAGCGCCAGCAGGTTAGTCTGGTTTGCGATGTCGGAGATCACGCTGACGATGCCCGCTATTTTCGCGGAGCTCGTGGAGATGAGGGTGATCGCCTCCACCACCTGGTCGGCTGCCTGCGCTCCCTGCTGGGACCTCTCCAGGGACTGCAGGGCGAGGTCCGAAATCTGCTGAAGGCTCTCCGCGACCTCTCCCACCGATCTCTGCACCTGCGCCATGGAGCCCGCGCCCAACGCAAAAGCGTCCGCCTGGGCCTTCGCGTGGATGGAAACCTGATCGATGGAAGAGGTCAGCTCCTCGATCGCGGCGCTCGTCTCCTCGAGCATCGAGGCCTGGCTCTCCGCGCCGCCGGCCAGGTTCGACGTGGACGCGGAGATCTCCTCGCTGCTCGTGGCCACCTGCGCCGCGTTTTCCTGGAGGGTGATCACCATCTCCCTCAGCTTCACCGTCATTGTCTGGAGGTCCCGGGCAAGGATCCCGACCTCGTCTCCCTGCCTGATGTCCAGATGATGGGTCAGGTCACCCTGGGCAATGGCGCGCGAGAAATCGACCGCCTTCGTCACCGGCACGGTGATGCCCCGCGCAATGAAGAAGCCGATGGCCCCCGCCGCGAGCACGGCGATTCCCAGCGCAAGGAAGATGAGCCGGATGGACAGCGCCGAAGAGGTCTTCTGGGTCGCGATGAGCTCCCTCTCGAGATCCTTGGACACGGTGATGATGCTGTTCGCCGTCTTCGTCATCTGGATGGCGCCGCGCGCCTCCTTGTCGAAGTAGTCCTTGTAGCTGCTCATCGCCGCGTTGTAGGCCTCGAGGGGGGACTGCAGCGCGCGGCCGGCCTCCGCCGTGCGCGCGTTGGCCGCAAGACGCGCGACATCGGCGCCGAAAGCGGCGAGAGCCGCCTGGTAGCTCTCCCACGCGGCGGCCTTCTTGTCCTTGAGAAAGGTGAGAGCGGCGATGTGCAGCCGGGAAAAGCCGCCCCGAAGGCCCTCGTTTCGATCGGTCGCCTCTCCGATGCGCTGCACCGCCTCCCTCCAATCGGAGGCATAGCGCGCCTCGTTCCCGCGGTCCGCCCAGTATGCGAGGTAATCCAGCCGGAACGCATTCGCCGCGTCCTGGATCGTCTGGAGCCGTTCCCGCTGAGCGGCCGAGAGTGCGCCGGCCCTGAGCTCTTCTACCATGGCGGTAATTGCCTTCACCTGCTCGCTCACGTCCTTGAGATTACCGGAACCGCCCTGCAGCCCGTACGCCCCTTCCTGCTCCCGGGCCTGAAGGATGTCGATGATGCGCTGCATCATGTCCTGCGCGCCGCCGTTTCCCATCACCGCTTCCGCGCTCTCCACCACCTTCGCAACGCGCCTGTTCTGCACGAATGCGATGAGAGTGATGGCGACCATGAGGACGATGGGGACGGAGAAGCCTATGGCGATCTTCTGCCATATCTTCATGCCGTGAAACATGCTGAGCCTCCTGTTCGAATCGTCTTGCACGCAAAACCGGTATACATAGTCCCGGCGCAAAGCTGTTTCACAAAAGTTGATTTTGATTGATGCTCTAACAGTATCACATATATCAGTTTTTTGCAGTATTAATCGAAAGAATATTCATAAGAATATGATGCAAAAATCCACACGCCCTGCTCATCAAAGCACTCGTCCTGCCGCAAGCTGATATCCCACTTTTTTCTGCCTGCCTGGGTGTCGCGGATATTTCCGGCGCGTGTTGTATCTTGCAAGTTGTATATAGGAACGAAGGCATACTAAGCAGGCGTTCCAAATGGAGGTATACATTGAGAACCATGGTTCAAAGAGGGCACGCGGCGCGATGGACATTGCTTGTCCTGTCCGTCGTCGTGCTCGCGGTTGCCGGCTGCGCGCTCGGCGCGGGACCGGCGCAGGGAGTTCCGGGCTACGCCAAAGGCGTCATTACCGCCAAGGGCAGCATCTTCGTGAACGGCGTCGAGTACGACACAAAGAGCGCCACCATCACGATGGATGACACGGGCACCCATCCTGACAGCGACCTGAAGGTAGGCATGGTGGTCGAGGTGAAAGGCACCATCGACAGCGCCACCGGCAAGGGAAGCGCTACGGAGGTGCAGTACGACGCCAATCTCGAAGGCCCGATCGACACGGGAAGCATCGACGCAACGGCGCAGAGCTTCACCGTGTTCGGCGAGAAGATCGTCGCGGACGCGACCACTGTCTATGAAGGGGTGAGCGGCTTCTCCGGCCTCGCGCAGGGGGATCGGGTCGAGGTCAGCGGAACGGCTGACACCACCTCCCACGTCATAAAGGCCGCCCGCATAGAGAAGAAGAGCATCGCGGGCAACTTCGAGATCAAAGGCATCGTGAGCGGCCTGGGCGCCGGAACCTTTACGCTCACCCCGCGGCACGCCGCCGTTGGCATCACGGTGAACTTTACCGGAACGCTCGATGCCGCAATAGTGAACGGGTCATTCGTGGAAGTGAAGTTCGCCGCCTTCGGCAACCCGCTCTCCACGACGGCCGACCAGGTCAAGCTCCGCAGGCAGCTTGCGCCCTCCGACAAGGATCGTGCGGAAGTAGGGGGCGTAGTGGGCAATTTCGTCTCGGGCGCCGGCTCCTCGACCTTCACGGTGGACGGCGTCAACGTGAGCGCGGACAACTCGCTGCTCTCCGGCGTCACCGACGGCGTCGAGGTCGAAGTGAAAGGGACCATGAGCGCGGGCGTCCTCATCGCAGAAATCGTGCGGGTCGAGCGCGAGAGCAACCTGCTTCTGGGTGGAACGGTCAGCGCGGTCGATACCGGCGCCGGGACCGTGACGCTGAACGGCGTGACGCTGGCCGTGACCAGCACAACGATCTTCCGCGACAGGACCTCGCTCACGCCCGCGGCGTCGTTCAGCCTGGCGAACATCATGGTGGGCGACTATATCGGCGTGCGCGGGTACACGGACTCTTCCGCAAGCCCGGCAGTGGGAGTCGCTACACGAATCGAACGCCTGGCCGCCCTTCCCGGCTCGCTTCTTGCCGGGCCAGTAAGCGCGGCAGCCACCAACAGCCTGACGATCCTCGGAATTTCCGTGGACACGTCTGCAGCGACTTTCCGCGACGCCGACGGTCACAGTGTGACACAGTCCGCTTTCCTCGCGCTCATCACGCCGGGAACGACCCTCGCAGGTGTGATCGGAACCTCGAGCGGCGCAACCTTCACCGCCACGATCGGGCAGATAGGTGAGGTCGAGCAATAGGAGCCTCGCAGGTTGAATCTGTAACGGCGCTCTTGCGCGCGGAGGCCACCCGCCCCGCTCACACGGCAAGGGCGCCGTTCTTTTGTGAGGTGAAAAATTCCGCCCGGGCCCCTTGACAACTGCCGGCGCGCGTGCTAATGGTTTCTGTGTAGTTGAAGAACAGGTCCGCGCCCAGCGCGGATACCGGGCCGACACTTCCCCGTTGGGGAGGCTTGAGGCAGCAGGCACGCCTGCGGGACTCATACTCTAACCAGTATCCGTTCCGTGGGCGTTTCTGTTTCAGGAGCGCATCGCGCGGGAAGCCCTGGCCTTCCGCCCGACTTCGCGCCTGAAACCGGATGCTCCGGACGGGGGAGGCCCCCGATGCATCCGACCATGCCCGGTTCTTCTGCGAATCCACTTCCCCCGAATCGACTCTTCATCTCCACAATCGCCGCAATGGCGCTCAAGAACCTCTTCCGCCACCGTCGGCGCACCGTGGTGAACCTCATTGGCATCGCCGTGGCTGTCGGCGCTCTCCTGTTCTTCCAGGCATTCTACCGCGGCTCCTACGAGGAGCTCATGTTCGGCGCCATCGTCGACTACGAGACCGCCCATCTCCAGGTACAGAGCGCCGCCCTCGTCGACGAGGACCCCGATTCGTACGCCCGGGAGCCATCGATGATCCCGGACTGGCAGGTCCTCTGCGGCCGGCTGCGGAATGTCGACGGCGTGCGCGCCCTTGCGCCTCGTCTCCTCGTTCCCGCCTTTGCGGGGGACGGCGTCCGCACGCGCGCTGTTTTCCTGGTCGGGATGGATCAAGCGGCGGAGCGTGAAACCATGCGGACCCTCGATCGACTCAGCGCGGGCCGGCCGCTGTCAGGGCCCGGCCAGGTCCTCGTGGGAGCTTCCCTGGCCAGACTCTTCGGTCTCGAGCCGGGGAGCCAGCTTCGGGTGCAGGTCCGTACGGTCGATGGCGTGCCCAACATCCAGACGTTCACGATCGCGGGGTTCTTCGTCACCGGGTACGCGCTGATTGATCGGGGCATGGTATTCGCGAGCCTCCCTGATGTGCAGGAGGTTTCAAGCGCGGGTGACCGGGTCAACAGGATCCACATTCGCGCGGCTTCCGTCGACGACGTGGACACGGTGACCGCCGCCGCCGCGGCCATGCTTTCCCAGGCGCGCCGGCCGCTCGACGGCCGGGACCGCGCGGCTCGTTGCAAAGCCGTGGACGGAATCGGCGGCGGGGCTCCTTGAGCACACGAAGGGCGACCGGCTCTTCATGTTCGTATTCCTCGCCATCCTCCTGGTCCTCGCGCTCTCCTCGATTGCCGGGACCATGTACATGGCCGTCTTCGAGCGCACGAGGGAGATCGGCACCCTGCGCGCCATGGGCTGGCACAGGGGGGAGGTCTTCCAGTTGTTCGTCCTCGAGGCGGCGCTCATCGGGATCACGGGATCCATCCTGGGAATCATCCTCGGGGGAGGGGCAAGCATCGCTCTTGCCCGTTTCCCCATCGATCTGAGCGGCAGTTTCGATTCTCTGGACATCCCGTTTCTGAAGATGACCGCCAGGCTCACGGGCCTGGATGCGGTCGTAGCCTCGCTTGCCGGCGCGGCGGCGGCAGCGGGAGCAGGGATCACACCGGCGCGCCGGGCAGCGTCCCTGGAAATCGTGAAAGCCCTCACCACGCGCTGAGAGATCAGGGAGGAATATCATGACGACAAAAAGACATGCGGTTCTCGCGGCGGTGCTGCTGACCTTTTGCCTCTGGCCGCCCTCCGCGCGGGGGGATGAGCGGGGCCGGGCGATCCTCGACGTAATGGACGACGCCATGAACTTCTCGGAAGGACGCATGCGTCTGCGGATCGAGGACCACAAGGCGAACGGCGCCACCCGCGTGTACGCGGCGGAGGTGCTCTACGTCCTGAACAAGGGCACTCTCATCGAGTTCGTTGCGCCGCCGCGCGATCGGGGAAAGCGGATCCTGACCGTCGGCGACTCGATGTGGATGTCGGTGCCGGGAACGTCCCGTCCGATCCGACTGTCCGGCAAGGACTCGTTCATGGGCACCTCGTTCACCAACGACGACGTCATGAATCTCGATCGCTCCGACGACTACGACGCGGTGACGACGGGAGAGGAGCCCGAGGGCACCCGGCTGGTCATGACTGCGCGCACGACATCGGTTCCTTACCCGCGCATGGAGATCCTGGTCGGGACCGGCTCCCTGCCGGTCTGGTCGGTGCTCTACACACGCTCGGGCGTTGCGGCCAAGCGGATCGAGTACAGCTCCCTGACTGACTTCGGTGACAAGGTCCGGCCCGCGGTGATGACGATCATCGATCTCATGACCAGGGGTGACCGCAGCGTGGTCGTGTTCGAGGAGATGCGCGCGTCTCCCGTGGACAGGGCAAAGCTGTCTCCGGCCTCATTCGGCAGATGACGGGAGGATGAGATGAGCTCCATTCGCATAGAACAGGTGACGAAAAGCTATCGGCTCGGCCACACGGATGTCCCGGCGCTCCGGGGCGTCGACTTTGCCGTCAATGCCGCCGAGATCGTCGGCATTGTCGGGCCCTCCGGCTCGGGGAAGTCCACCCTTCTCAATATCGTCGGCTGCATCGACACGCCCACGAGCGGCCGCATCGTGATGGACGGCGTGGACCTGGGCACCTTGAAGGACAGGGACCTCACCGAGGTGCGGCGCGGCTCCATCGGGTTCGTTTTCCAGTCCTTCAACCTGATCCCGGTCCTGAACGCCTTCGAGAACGTGGAGCTGCCCCTCCTGGCCCTCGGGATTCCGAGCGGACGGCGCAGGCGCATGGTGGGGGAGATCCTGGAGCGCGTCGCGCTCTCCGCGTACATGCATCATCGCCCCGATGAGCTCTCCGGCGGTCAGCGCCAGCGGGTGGCGGTGGCCCGGGCCCTCGTCATATCGCCCCGGCTCGTGCTTGCCGATGAGCCGACGGCGAACCTCGATGGGGAAAACGGCCGGGCGATCATGGAGATGATGCACGTGATCAATCATGAGCTTTCCAGCACGTTCCTCCTTGCCACGCACGATCCGCGTGTCCTGCCCTTCCTCGACCGGCGCATCTACCTGGAAGACGGAAGGATCAAAAGCATCGAAGACCTTCCGGGGAGGCCGGCAAGTGCCGCCAGGAGCGGCCGAGCATGAGACCGCGCAGCGCGCACCCGCGCCGGGGCAGCTTCGGCCCGAGGGGGAAATGGCTCCCTCTGGTCCTGGTCCTTTTCCTGGCCCCGCTGGCCCGGTCGGCGGCCCTCACCGCCGAAGGGAGCCTGTTCGTCCAGGCAGGGCCGACGCTTCTTCGGGAGGATCTCCCCTCCGGATCAGTGCCCGACTGGACGGCGCAGACCCTGGCGGGCATACGGATCAGCGGCGCCGGCCCGGCGGCCGAGCTCGCCATAGAGGCGCTCTATGCGCACGATGTCGTCTCCCGCTCGGATATGCTGTTCCTCGAGGAGGCATGGGCGGCGTGGAAGCCGGTCGACGGTTTCACCATGCGGTTCGGGAGGCAACGCCTCGGGTTCGGCTGCGGCTTTGCGTGGAGTGTCGTGGACGACCTGGACCCCCAGCCAATGCCCTTTGATCCGCATCTCCCCCGGGTGGGTCTGGATGCGTTCAGCCTCTCGTTCGACTTCACGCCGCTCGGCGCGCCGGTCAAAGTGGCTGCCGAGGCATTTGCTCCGCGGACAGAAGGCGGTGGGCCTCTTCTGGTCGTGCACGGCATCAACACCGCATTCCCCGCGGGCACGGGCGCGTCCCTGCCCCGGCTTGCCGATTGTGGAGCGGCGGCGCAGGTCTCTGCCTTCCTCGGGGGGTTCGAGATCGGCGCGGCAGGGTCGATCCGGGAGTTTGCCCCGGATCCGCCGATTTCCATCGGCGGATGGGTCACCGTGGACATCGCCGGGTTCGTTCTCGGCGCCGAGGGGGCATGGCGGAATGCAGGCGGGGAGCTCCTGGTGAACTGCAACAGGCGCGCGGGAGATTTCGCTGCAGTTGCGGAGACCCGATGGGTTGCCGGGAGCGACCGCGTGTGGCTCTTCGGCCAGGTTTCCTGGAGCCGCGGAGATCTGAGCGCGGCGGTCTCCACGCTCTTTTCCCTCCGAGAAGCCTCGGGTCTGGCGGACCTCGGCCTTTCCTACACAGCCTCGGATGCGCTCGTGCTCTCCGCAGGCGTGACCTTCTACGAGCGGCCGGACGCTCTTCCCGAGATCGGACCCTCGCCCTACAGGTGCGCGGTCTCGGCAAGCGCAGAGTACTTCTTCTAAGAGGAGGTGCGTGATGAGCCAGTTTCTTCTTGCCGCGCGGCTCGCGTCCCGCGGAGTCCGCGCCTACCGACGCCGCAGCCTGCAGACGCTCCTTGTCGTGGGCTTCGGCGTCGCGCTCGTCGTCCTCACGGATTCGTTCATGCAGGGGTTCTCCGCGAAAATCATGGACCAGATGCTCAGCGCGACGGGCCACCTCTCCCTCACGGCGCCGGGCTACGCGGCACAGCGGGAAGTGGCACCCATCGATCTTTTCATTCCCGACGTGGAGGTATTGAAGGAGAGGATACGAAAGGACGCCGTGGCTGCCGCGCCTGATGGATCACTGGTGCTTTCCGCCTCGATCTTCAGCGCCGGACTGGTATCCGACGGCGAGCGCTCCGTCACGACGACCTGCAGGGGCATCGACCCATTCTGGCAGGGGACGATAGTTCCCTCCCTGCGTGACGTGGCGCGCCGGGTGGAAGGGAGTTTCTTTGTGCCGGGCGGCGCGCCGGGGCTTCTCGTTTCGCGCCGCGTGGCGGACAAGCTCAACGCACGCCCGGGAGACCGGCTGATGTTCCTGTGCTCCGACCGCTATGGCTCCTTTGGAGTTGTGGAGCTGGTCCTGCTCGGCATTTTTCCGAAGGGAGCGGCAATGGGGGGAGAAGAGTGCCTGATGGACCTGGCCCCCATGCAGTCCGTCACCGGCCTTGAAGGGGGAGCGTCGGAGATTTCCGTCTGGCGTCTGCAGGAAAGAGCGGGCGGACGGGTTCTGGCCAATCCCCGTGAGCCCTCACCGGTGATAGAGGAGGCGGCCAGGATTGCACGGGCGGCAGGATGCGTGGCGCAGAGGTGGAGCGAGATCTCCGCCTCCTACGGGAGCATGATGAGCTTCTTCGACCTCTATATGGCGATCATGTGCGTCATATTCGCGGTTGTGGCGGCCATGGGAATGACCAATTCCATATTGCTTTCCGTGCAGGACAGGATCCGGGACATCGGCACGCTGCGTGTGGTCGCCCTGTCACGCGGGGGTGTCTCGCTCATGGTGGCTCTTGAATCCTTTATTCTGGGTCTCTGTGGCGCAGCAGCAGGTGCCCTCATCGGCGGTGCAGCCTCATTCCTGTTGGAGCACTTCGGGTTCACCCTTCAGGTGGAGCTGGAGGCAATCGCGAGCTACATGCAGAACGGCATGAGGCCGCGCTTTTCCCCCGGGCGGGCCGCGATAATCGGACTGGTCGCTTCCTGCGTTCCTCTCCTTGCGTCACTGCTGCCGATCGCAACACTGCGCAGGATCACGGTGAGGGAGGCGCTGGGCTACATATAGAGGGCGGCGGCAGCGGACCTGCCCGCGCCCCGAGCAATCCGCCGGAGGTAGCCTTCGGCGACGAGCTGATCGAGAGCGTTCTTCACGGCAGCGCGGGAGACATTCGTCTCCCGCGCAATCTGCTGCGCGGGGCTCATATGATCTCCCGCGGGGAGCGAGCCGGAAAGGATTCGGTCCCTGATGAGGGTGAAAATCCGGGTGGCTGCCGGCTCCCGAGATGCCCGATGGGGGTCAGGAATCGACATTCGTCTGCTTCGCCTTTCGCAGTGACAATATCATTTCCCTCGTGAAACTTCACGCGTCCGGTATGGACACCCGACCCGGGTCGAACTAAGCTGTGTGCATGAAATCACTCATGTTGAATGTGCAGAAGACCGCGGTCCTCGTGATCGACATGCAGAACGCCTTCCTGGATCCGAAGGGGTCAATCGCGAGGATGGGCATTCCCATAGAAAGGGCGGTCGCCGTGATCGAAACACTCGCGGCTGCGCTCGGCAGACTGCGAAAGAGCGGCGCCAGGATCATCCATAACCGCATGGCCCTCAGGCCGGACTACTCGGACGCCGGTATCCTCGCACAGGCGTTCCCCCGGCTGATGGAGCTCGGGCATTGCGTCAAGGGAACGTGGGACTTCGAGAACGTGCCGGGCTTCGCCCCGGAGCCCGGCGAATACGTCGTCGACAAGATCCGGTTCGACGGGTTTCATGGAACCGAGATGGAAAGCCTCCTCCGGTGCCTGGGAATAGACACGCTCGTATTCACCGGCATCGCCACGAACATCTGCGTGGAGAGCACCGTCAGGGCGGCGTTCACGAGAGATTTCCGCTGCATCGTTCCCCGCCAGACCACCGCCTCGTTCACTCCCGAGATGGAAGCGGGCTCAATGGGCAATTTCGCTTTCGGTTTCGCCGAGGTCGTCGACATCGAAGAGGTCTACGCGGAGCTGGGCTGCTGACAGCCTTCCCAGCCTGTGCTCACGCCGGCCGGGTAAGCCGCCTCCGCCTCCATTGGTCGAAGACAACCACGAGGATGATCACGAATCCCTGCACGATTCTCTGCCAGAAGGCGCTCACGTTGAGCAGGTTGAGGCCGTTTCCCAGAACGCCCATGATGATCGCCCCGATCAGGGAGCCGAAGACCCCGCCTTCCCCGCCGAAGAGGTTCGTGCCGCCGATCACCACCGCGGCGATCGAACGGAGGTTTTCCTCTCCCGCCATGAGAGCATTGGAAGAGTTCATGCGGCCGGCCAGCACGAAGCCGGCAATCGCCGCGATGAGACCGGAGAGAACGTAGACCGCGATCTTGGTCTTGTCGATGCTGATTCCCGACACCCGGGCCGCCTCCCGGTTTCCTCCCACGGCGAAGACTGCGCGTCCAAGGGCCAGGTAGCGCAGGAGCAGCCAGCCCAGCACGACTATCACCACGGCAATGATGCCGGCAACCGGGATGCCCAGAATATCCCCCGCTCCCATCCAGATCATCTGCGGCGGAAGGTATCCCTTCAGCTCGGTCGCGGTGAGGTGGGAGGGCACCGGGAGGCCGCCCGTGATGATGAGGGCGAATCCCTGGAAGATCGTCAACGTGCCCAGGGTGGCAATGAAATCCGGGATCCTGCCCCGTGTGATGATGAGGCCATTCACCAGGCCGCACAGGCCCCCGACCAGGAGGGCGACCAGAAGTCCCAGCTCGAAGTTCAGAGGTCCGATGACCACCCCGAGGATGGCGAACCTCTGGGTCATGAGAACAGCCGCGGCAGATGCCGAGATCGCCGCCATGGCTCCCACGGAAAGATCGATTCCCCCGGTGAGAATGACCATGGTCTGTCCCGCTGCCAGGATGGCTGTGATCGCAGACTGGCGCGTGATGTTGGCCATGTTGTTGACTTTGAGGAAGTGCGGTGATGCAAAGGAAAGAAAAGCGCCGAGCAGGACCAGGGCAAAGATCGGCCCCAGCCGCGCAATCACCTCGCGGCCGGCCCGCTGGATGCCCATCGATGCCGCGGAGGCTGCTTCTCTTTCCGGTGTGCGGCTCATGGTGTCCCCCTCATCAACTGGCTGCGCGCAGAAGCTTTTCCTGCG
Source organism: uncultured Spirochaetota bacterium (assembly GCA_963734545.1). Lineage (GTDB taxonomy): Bacteria > Spirochaetota > Spirochaetia > SZUA-6 > Fen-1364 > Fen-1364. Next base: position 56,938 of record CAVTHO010000010.1, read on the forward strand.
TGGCCTCGCCGGCAGTGAACTCCGCGGTGATGCGGCCTCCCCGCATCACCAGGATCCTGTCCGCCATGGCGAGTATTTCGGGCATTTCCGAGGAAATCATGACGATCGCGGCCTTGTTGCCCGTGAGCTGATTCATCAGGGCAAAGACTTCAGCTTTGGCCCCGACATCGATGCCGCGCGTGGGTTCGTCGAAAATCAATATCCTGGCCCCGCTGCACAGCCACCGCGCCAGGACGACCTTCTGCTGGTTGCCGCCGCTCAGGAACATGACCGCACGGTTCAGGCTCGCCGGATGTATGCTGAGGCTTTTCGTGTATTCGGACGCCGTTCGGGACTCCGATCGCAGTCTCACGCGTCGGTGCATTCCAAGCTGGCTCACGTTTGCAAGGGTGACGTTGGGGGGAATCGGAAGAGCAGGCACCAGGCTCATCCGTCGGTCCCGCGTAAGGAGCCCGATGCCGTGCCGGATTGCGTCGGTGGGGCCATGAATGTGCACTTCCTTGTCATCCACCCAGATCCGCCCCGTGCTCCTCCTCTCCAGCCCGAAAATGGCGCGAGTCAGCTCCGGCTGGCCGGCGCCCATAAGGCCGAAGATCCCCAGGATCTCTCCCTCACGAATCTCCAGGGAAATGTCATGGAGGGACCCCTTCATTGAAATGTCCTCGATTCGAAACACTCGTCGGCCGGGCTCCCGGGTCTCCTTGGGAAACTGCTCGGTCAGGCGGCGGCCCACCATCATATTCACCAGCGTGGGCTCATCCGCGTCCTTGACGGCAAGGCTCCCGATCACCTTTCCATCCCTCATGACCGTCACTCGCTGGCCGACAAGCGGGACCTCGGCCAGCCTGTGGGAGATATAGACGATGCCGACTCCTCGCTGCCGAAGGAGGCCGATGAGAGAGAACAGACGCTCCCGCTCGGCGTCGGAGAGCGCCGAGGTCGGCTCATCGAGGAGCATGATTTTGGGCTGTGCGGTGAGCACCCGCGCGATCTCCGTAAGCTGCTGCTCCGCCACGTGCAGCCGGCGGACCTCGGTCTTGGGATCGATGGAGAGGCCCAGATCCGCCAGACTTCTTTCAGCCTCGCGGTACATCGCCCTCCAGTCAATGCCGCCCAGCCGGCTCTTGTGGGGCTTCCCCAGGAAGATATTCTCCGCCACGCTGAGGGCGGGCACGAGGCTCAGCTCCTGGTACACCATGCCGATGCCCAGCTCACGCGCGTACTCCGGCGTGAGGCCGTGCACCGTCTTGCCGAGGATCTCGATCCGGCCGCTGTCATTCCTGATGGAGCCGCTCAGTACCTTCATGAGCGTGGACTTCCCGGCGCCATTCTCTCCCAGGAGCACGTGGACTTCACCCGGAAGGAGGTCGAAGTCAACGTGGTCGAGGGCATGCACTCCCGGAAAGCGTTTCTCGATTTGCTCCATGCGAAGGATCGGTTCTCGGGCATCCACGGGCAGCGCTTCCGTGTTCATGGGGATTTCCTCATTGGGCAGTATAGCCGCCGTCAACGCTGAGCACCGCGCCCGTGGCATATCCGGCAACGTCACTTGCCAGAAAAAGAATCGCAGCGGCAATCTCCGCTGGCGTGCCCAGGCGGTTTGCGGGACGAATCTGTTCCAGCGCTCTTCGCGCTGCAGCGGGGTCCGTTGCTCGTCGGACCGCGTCCTGCACAAGCGGTGTGTCCGTGGTGCCGGGGCAAACGCAGTTGACCCGGATTCCCCGGGAGGCAAAATCCAGGGCGCAGCTCCTCGTAAGTGCTATCAGGCCGGCCTTGGTCACGTTGTAGGCCACCTGGTTTCGAATTCCCACGAGGCCGGCCTCGGAAGCCACGTTGACTATCGCTCCCCCCCTCCCCCGCATCATCGCGGGCACGGCATGCTTGATGCAGAGAAAAGAGCCCGTGAGGTTGACGGCCATGAGCTTGTTCCACTCCGCTTCGGTAGTCGCCACTGCATCTGCCTGGAGGTAGATGCCGGCGTTGTTCACCAGAACGTCGAGCCGGCCCCACTTGTGCAGGATGGCTTCCACGAGGGCCTGGACATCCGGTTCCCGCGAGACGTCCGTGGCAAACACCTCCGCGTCCATGCCCGTGCGCGTGATCTCCTCGGCAACCCGTTTGCCGGCGGACGCATCGGTGTCGGCGAGGGCCACCCCGGCGCCTTCGCGCGCAAACGCAAGGGCCACCGCCCGTCCGATTCCCGAGGAGGCCCCTGTCACGACAACTATCTTGCCTTCGAACTGCATCGCGTTCACCCTCCCCGCGCGGCCGCGTCGAACAGGATATGCAGGACTATGCTTGTGTTCCTTGAACGGAATTATCAAGGTCCGGGAGCCCGAACGGCTCCCGGACACTCACCTTCTCTGACCGAGCTACTTGCTCTGCTTCTTGATGCCATCCCAGTCAATGGCGGGCAGGGCAGGATTGGGATAGAAAAGCGACGCGTTCTTCACGTAGGCGGTACGCGGCCGAATGTCGAAAGTCTTCGGCACGTCGATGCCGCACGCGAGCTTCACGCCGAACTCGGTGCCGAACCAGCCCCAGTCCGCAAATCCGTGCGTTGTTTCGGCGATCATCTTGCCCTCTCTGATGCGGGCAACCGACTCAGGCGTCACGTCGTTGGTGAACACTGCGACCATCTTGCCGCCAAGCGCGTGAGGCGCGGATGCCGTCTGGAGCCTTTTCGCTGAATCACAGGTCAGCATGGCGCCGAGGCCCATTTCGTTCGAGGCTGCCCAGATGAAGTCCAGCCCGCTCGGGTTGGCCTGGAGGATGTCCTCCGTTGCCTTGATTCCCTTCTCCCGGTTCCAGTCAGCGGCAATCGGGTTGCCTGCGATCTTGATGCCGGGGTACTGGTCGATGACGTTGTGAAAGCCGTCCAGGCGCGCCTGGGAGAAGAACCCGCCTGCCACTCCCTCGATGATGGCGCCCTTGGCCTTGATCGAGGCTTTTTCAGCAGGTGTCAGTCCCTTGTACAGCTTCTCCCAGAACGCGAGGTCCAGGTACTGGCTGGAAGCCACGTTCACTTTCTTGCCCGTTCCCAGGACACCGGGTCCGCCGAAATAGTCCAGCACCGCGTAGGCGCTCACTTCCGCGCCGACCTGGTTGTCGAACCCGATGTAAGAAGCCACATCAACGCCCTCGATCGGCTCCAGCAGGTTGACGATGATTACCGGGATGCCCTTTTCGTTCGCCTTGGCAAGGGCGGGCTTGATGACCTCTACCTCGATGGGCGATATGGCGATGACGTCGACTTCCCTCTGGATGAAGTCCTCGATGATCGCCACCTGGTCGGCGAAAGCCGTATGGCTGGAAACGGATTGCGTAATGACCTCGATGTTGAAGCCGTGCTTATTGCCGTCCTTGGCAGCGGCTTCGAAGAAGTCGGTTGCGGTCTTGAAAACGCCGGTGATGTCTGGCGGCGTCCAGCCGATGACAATAGGCTTCTGCCATCTGTCCCCCGCGAATCCTATTGGAGCGGCCAGAACGAAAAGCAGGAGCAGAATGGACACGACGAGCTTGTTCATTTTCATCGTTTTTCTCCCTTGAAGCTTCTAACTTTTCCGGAGTCAACAGACTTCGGATGCTCACGAGATCGATACCACCTCCTTCCAACAGAATTGTCATGCTCGGCGCAAACGCGCCGATTTTCGAGCAAGACCTGTCATCACCCTGCAGTTTTTGCAGTTTACACCCGCATGGAAGCCCGGTCAATAATAAAATTCATACAAACGCTAAAATACGATAAGAGATTGCACGAGATATGAGAACAAATGCCGACGCCGGAACGGTCGCCGGGAGGCAACAGATGGGCGCGCTATTTCAGTATGGACAATCCTCCATCGATCGACAGAACCTGACCGGTGCACCAGTCCGCTTCGTCCGAGGCAAGAAAGAGCACCGCGGCAGCGATATCTTCCACTCTCCCGATCCGGCCCAACGGGGCATCCGCCGCCAGTTGGCGCTGCCGCGCCTCCTCGGGCACCCCGGCCCGCAACATGTCGGTCATCACCGGACCTGGAGCCACGGCGTTCACGGTTATCCCGAACTGTCCGAGATCCACGGCAAGCGCCCGTGTCATCGAGTTGACTCGGGCGAATCCCGCCGCAATCGCGCGACCTATCCCCCGGCTGGCCCCTGTCACAATCGCTACCTTGCCTGCAAGACGCATGACACACCTCCCGCTACCGGTATCCCCCCGAGGCCACGATCATTTCGCCGGTGATGTATCCCGCCCGGTCGGAAGCGATGAACGCGGCAAGACTCCCGATCTCCTCTGGAGTCCCGAATCTGCGGGCAGGGATCTTCTTCAACAAATCGGCTTTTCCATTTTCATCCAGGGAGCTCCACAACATATCGGTTTCGATCTTGCTGGGAACAATGGAGTTCACCGTGATTCCATGCGGCGCGAACTCGCTGCTGAGCGATTTGGTGAGGGTAATGACTCCTCCCTTGGCAGCCGCGTAGTGCGCGCCGGATGTTCCTCCCGTCAACCCGGAGGTTGATGCAATGTTGATGATCCGGCCCCACTTCCTCTGCAGCATGTGAGGAATCACGGCCCTGCAGCAGAGGAAGACGCTGGTGAGATTTGTCTCGAGCATCCGTCGCCAGTCCTCCGGGGTGATGTCCATAAAGGGAAGACCCTGGGCAATCCCCGCGTTATTCACAAGGATGTCGATCCTGCCGAATTTTCGAATGGCGCCTTCCACCATCGCGGCGATCTCAGGCTCCCGCGTCACATCGGCCTGGATCAGCAAGCTCGATTCAGGATTCCTGCGTTCCACTTCGGATGCCGTTGCGCGGGCAGCCTCGATCGAAGAGCGGAAGTTGATGACCACCTTGCAGCCCTCGTCCGCCAGGCAAAGCGCGATGGCTTTTCCAATCCCTCGAGAGGATCCGGTGACAATGGCTACCCTTCCCTGCAATAGCTTCATGGGGCTCCACGGTATGATATGACAACAATCAATAACGCGATACGGGAGAGCACCGACACGGCCCTTGGTTGCGCGCACCAGGTGTCGGCGCTATACTGACGTCAAAATGGAGGTTCCTCCATGGGACAAAGTGCAGACACTGCTCCGCGGTCCCCCGCACATCCGTCACGGTATGCCATCAAGGCCCCCACAAACCTCTCCCCGCGCATCAGGGGGCTTCGCGACTTCTACTTCCAGGGAGTGAACCGGGCGTGGAACAACGAGTTCACCTCCTGGACCACGGGCACGCCGTGGGATTTTCAGTTCAATGAGATCACGTTCTACATCGTACCGGAGACCTACACGTTCTTCCCCACCTTCCGCGCGTCGTTTCGACAGGCGGCGCGCAGGGTCGACCTGGCGCCCGGCTTCTGGTCATGGAGCATTCCGGAGCGTCGGGCGTGGTTCGTGCGGGAGGTCATGACGAGATATCTTCCCTGCGAGCTCCTCCCGGGAGACCTGATTGCCGGAGCCCGGTTCAATCTCATGACCTCGACCTGCATGACGCGCAGGGAAGCGGCGGCGTTCGACCGTCTGGTGGTGGGCAGGGGCGGCACGCGACGGTCTGTCCAGTGGCTGCATAACCATGGCTACGGAAATGCGGGAGCCACGAGCGGTCACCTGATCCCGGACTATCCGCGCGTCCTCAGCCGGGGCTGGAAGGACGTCTCGCGCGACATACAGGGAAAGCTCGACGCATTGTCTCCGCGGGAACGACGGGGCCCGAAAGGCGCCCAGCTTCGCGCCATGCGCACGTCGGCAGCCATGGCGCGCGACCTGGCGGCGCGCTACGCCGCCCTCTGTGGAACACTCGCCGGGGAGACGGCGGACGGGACGCGCCGCCAGGAGCTCCTGGAGATGTCCCGCGCGCTTTCCCGGGTTCCCTGGGAACCGGCAGACACCTTCTGGGAGGCGCTGCAATCTCTCTGGCTCACGCACATGCTGGTGATGAGCGACGAGAACTATCCCGGGCCGGGCGTCTCCTTCGGCCGGATGGACCAGTACCTCCTCCCGTACTGGGAGAGGTCGATTGCCCGAGGCATGGATCGCGAGGAGGGCAAGGAGATCCTCAAGTGCTTCTGGGTCCACTGCAACACGGCGTATGACGCAATGATCCGCACCGGCGCGCACCAGGGAATCACGGCAGGCTACGGCCAGCTCCTCTCCCTTTCCGGCATGGGACCCGGGGGGCAGGACGCGACCAACGACCTCACGTTCGCGATGCTCGAGGTGATCGATGAGATGTCCCCGATCCTGGAACCCAAGCCGAACATCCGTCTGCATCGTCACTCCCCCGAGCCGCTCCTCGACAAGGTGGTGGACATGATCGCCGGCAGCCAGGGCGCGCCCTTCCTGCTCAACTTCGACGAGCGCTCCGTGGCAGGCATGCTCCTGGAGGCGCGATTGGCGGGCATCCAGCAGCCTGATCAACGAGGACAACGTGCACGACTATGCGTCGGTCGGCTGCCTGGAGAACACAATGGCCGGCAACGACAGATCGGGCACGGTCGACGTCAACCTGAACCTCCTCAAGGCCGTGGAGCTTGCCTTGACCGGCGGGTACGACCTTGTTCCTTTCACCGATCCAATGAGCGGCAGGACAGATGCCCGGGGCCGCCAGGGGCCGGACACGGGAGATCCCGCGGCATTCACCTCATTCGACGCGTTCTGGAACGCCTATGCGGCGCAGACCCGGTTCATCATGCGACGGATCGTCGATCTGTACGAGTCGAGCGAGTCCGTCCGTGCCCGCTACCTTCCGACGCCGTATCTTTCGTGCCTCGTGCGCGGCTGCGCGGAGAAGGGTCTGGATGTCACCCAGGGAGGCGCCGAGATCGGCTTCGTGACCGTGGAAGCGGTCACCTATGCCACGACTGTGGACTCGCTTCTTGCGGTGAAATACCTCGTGTTCGATCGCAGGGTCTGCACGATGCCCGAGCTGGTTGCCGCGTTGAAAGACAACTGGGTGGGGCACGAGAAGCTGCAGGCGCTGGCGGTGAACAAGGCGCCCAAATACGGCCGGGACGACGACGAAGCCGATGCCATGGGCCGGCGGGTCATGGAAACGTGGACTGCGGAGACGTGGAAACACAAGACACGCTCGACGCACCGACAGTTCAGGCCGGGCATGTTGAGCTGGAATTACTGGGTCGCGGACGGCTTCATCCTCCCCGCGAGCCCCGACGGCCGGCCCAAGGGCCGGTTCCTCTCCAACGCCCTGTGTCCTTCCAATGGCGCGGACATCAATGGTCCCACGGCAAACGTCAATTCGGTCGGTACAGTGCTCGCCGGAGAGATCACCAGAAACGGAGAGCGGGAATGGCAGGATAATCTGCTGCCCAACGGGGGGAGCCATACGATCACTTTCAATCCTTCCCTCATCCGGGATGCCGAGCACCGCGCGAAGTTCAAGGCATTCCTGCGCGGATATGACCGAAACGGCGGCACGGCCCTGCAGGTCAACATGATCGACGCGGCCATGCTGCGCGACGCGCAGGCGCATCCCGAAGACTACCGGCATCTCCTGGTGCGGGTGACCGGATACAACGCGTATTTCACGACAGTCGGCAGGGAGCTGCAGAACGAGATCATCGCGCGCGAGTCACACGGTCTGGGATAGCCCGCGATGACGGACGCCGAAGGACGCACCGGTCTCATCCTCCACGTGCAGCGGTTGTCCACCGAGGACGGCCCCGGTATACGGTCCACCGTGTTCTTCAAGCAGTGCCCCCTTGCCTGCCGCTGGTGCCACAATCCCGAGAGCATCTCCCCGCGGCCCGAGCTGCAGTGGTTTTCGACCCGCTGCATCGGTTGCCGATCGTGCGAAGAGGCCTGCCCGTTCGCGTGCATCAGGCTGACCGGCGAGCTGCGGATCGATCGAACGCGCTGCGACGGGTGCGGCGCCTGTGCCGCCGCCTGTCCTTCCAATGCCCTGGAGATCCTGGGAAGAACGGTCAGCGTCGATGCTCTCGCCCGGGAGCTGGTCAGAGACCGCGCATACTACGAGTCCTCCGATGGCGGGGTGACACTCTCGGGCGGCGAGCCTCTGGCGCAGCCGGCTTTTGCCGCCGCGCTGCTTCGCAGTCTCAAGGATCTCGGCATCGCCACCGCGGTGGACACCTGCGGATTCGCCTCAGTGGACGGCCTTGCGCGGATCCTGCCGGATATCGACCTGCTTCTCTACGACCTGAAGGCGATCGATCCCGGCGTCCACCGGATCCTTACCGGCCAGACCAATGAGATCATCCTGCGCAACCTCCTTCAAATCCAGGCGATGCGACAGGCGCGGAACGGCGGGCCGCGTCTCTGGATCCGCACGCCATTGATTCCCGGAGCCACGGCAACGGAAGCCAACCTGCGTGCCATCGGCTCCTTTCTCGCTCAACGCATGGACGGCATGCTGGAGCGGTGGGAGCTGTGCGCGTTCAACAACCTGTGCCGTGACAAGTACAGGAGGCTGGGTATCGCGTGGGCGTACGCAGAGACACCGCTGATGAGACGAGGCGAGCTCGATGCCCTGGCCGGGTCGGCGAGATCATCCGGCATCGACCCCGCGCTCGTGACGGTCACCGGAGCTGCTCGGAGTGAAGAAGTCGAATGAGGAGGAGGCAGGCACCATGAGCGATACAATGCGGCTGACGACTTTCACCGGCTCAGATATCGAAGGTCTTGCGCCTGCCATGAAAATCGGCGTGCTTGCAACGGTGAGCGAGAATGGCCTGCCGCATATGACCCTCCTGAGCAGTCTGCGCGCATCCTCACCGACCCAGCTCACCTTCGGCCAGTTCACCGAGGGACTCAGCAAGACGAATGTCCGGCGGAATCCGCGCACCGGATTCCTGGCAATGACGCTCCAGAAGGAGCTGTGGCGAGGCACGGCGAAATTCAGTCATGTCCAGAAGGGCGGCCCGGAGTATGATGCATACAACAACGAACCCCTGTTCCGCTACAATTCGTATTTCGGTATCCATACCGTCTACTATCTGGACCTGATCGCCCACACCGGCCGGGAGAGCCTTCCCCTGGGGGGCATAGCTGCCGCTTCGCTTGCCACGGCGGCTGCGCGCGCCGCCGCGGGGACGGCGAGAGAATGCCATGCGCTCAATCATTGGACGCGCGGGGTCATGAGTGCCATGGGTAACTTGAAGTTCGCCGCCTCTGTTGCGCCGGACGGTTATCCCAGAATCATCCCCGTTCTGCAGGCCCAGGCTGCCTCGAGGGACAGGATCCTTTTTTCTCCCCTGGTCTATGGTGACGAGCTTGAGGCCATTCCTGCCGGCGCCTGCCTTGCCGTATTCGGCATGACATTGAAAATGGAAGACGTGCTGGTGCGGGGAACCTACACGGGGATTCGAAGGATCTGCGGCATCCGCTGCGGCCAATTGGAAGTCGATTGGGTGTACAATTCCATGCCCCCGGTACCCGGCCAGATCTATCCGCCCACCGAGTGCGCGGCGGTCCGCGCATTCGAATGAGGATCGCGCGGCGGCCACTCGCCTCCATTTGATCCGGGTATTGCGCCAGTTCTACGGCAACTGAGCGCTGGCCGGTGCTCCGGCGTGGCCCGGCGGCGACGCACAGCGTATCTTGGTGCATGACACACACACACGGCAATCATTCAGGGCATGGCGAAGGCCACAAGGAAAACAGGGCCACGAGCGGCGTTGCCGCACACGGCCGCCATGACCACGCGCCGGCCGATCATGGAACCGGCCGCATGGCGCCGGGTCACACAGCGGACCACGGGATGAGCGCGCATGCCGGACACGGCGGGGCGCACGTCGATCACACCGGGCACGAACAGATGTTCCGCACGCGCTTCTTCGTGTCACTGCTGCTGTCGGTCCCTGTGCTGCTCTTCAGCCAGATGCTCCAGCGCCTGCTGGGTTTCTCAATGCCTGCTTTCCCCGGCAGCGGCTGGATAGAGCCGTTCTTCTCGGTTCTCATATTCCTGTACGGGGGGCTGCCCTTCCTGCAGATGGCCCTGCCGGAGCTGCAGAACCGCAGTCCCGGGATGATGACACTCATCTCGCTCGCGATTTCCGTGGCCTTCATCTACAGCCTGGTGGCGCTGTTTCTGCCCGGTCAAATGGGCTTTTTCTGGGAATTGGCAACCCTGATCGACATCATGCTGCTGGGTCACTGGATCGAGCAGCGCTCTGTCCGCCAGGCCTCGGGGGCTCTCAATGAGCTGGCAAAGCTCATGCCTGATACGGCCGAGCGCCTGAATACCAATGGGGGGGGTGGAGACTGTGCCCCTGGACATGCTGAGGGCCCCGGACCTGGTACTGGTACGACCGGGCGCGAGCGTCCCGGCCGACGGCGAGGTGGTCGAAGGCAGCTCGGAGGTCAGCGAGGCCATGATTACCGGGGAGTCGAAGCCGGTAAGCAAGGCTGCGGGAGACCATGTCATCGCCGGCACGATCAACGGCGACGGAAGCCTGCGGGTGCGCGTGACCGCCACCGGTGGAGACACTGCCCTGGCCGGCATCATGCGCCTGGTGGAGCAGGCCCAGCAGAGCAAGAGCCGCACCCAGGTGCTGGCTGACAAGGCGGCCGGCTGGCTGTTCTATGTGGCCCTGGCGGTCGCGGCGCTTACCGCCGTGGCCTGGACGCTCGCCATCGGTTTCAACGTGGAGGTGATTGCGAGGGTGGCGACGGTCCTGGTCATCGCCTGCCCGCACGCCCTGGGTCTGGACATTCCGCTGGTAGTGGCGATCACGACCGCCCTTGGCGCCCGCAACGGCATCATGGTTCGGGACCGTCTGGCCATGGAAACGGCTCGTGACATCGACACCGTCGTCTTCGACAAGACGGGAACCCTGACACAGGGCGAGTTCGCGGTTGTGGATGCCGCCCTGGCGGACAACTGGGACCAGGACCGGGCCCTTGCGCTCACTGCCGCACTGGAAGGAGATTCGGAGCATACCATCGCGAAGGGTGTCCGACGCAGCGCCGAGGAGCGCGGCCTTGCGCTCCCCGAGGTGCGCGAGTTCGAAGCGCTGAAAGGCAGAGGGGTCCGGGCGCGCTGGGAAGGAAAAACAGTGCACGTAGGCGGACCTCGGCTGCTGGAGAGCCTGGGCCTGGCGCTGCCCGAGCCCCTGGCGCGATTTGAGCGAGAGGCCAGCAGCAAGGGGAGGAGCGTCGTTCACCTGGTGGTGGACAGCCGTCCCGTTGCCAGCCTCGCGCTGAGTGACGTCATTCGACCGGAGAGCCGCGAGGCCGTGGAGCGTCTGCATCGGATGGGCGTGCAGGTCGCCATGCTCACCGGCGACAGCCAGGCGGTGGCAAGGACAGTGGCCGAGGACCTGGGCATTGACACCTGGTTTGCCGAGGTGCTGCCGGAGCACAAGGACCAGAAGGTGGCCGAGCTGCAGCGCCAGGGACGGCGGGTGGCGATGGTGGGAGACGGCGTGAACGACGCGCCCGCGCTCACCCGGGCCGATGTGGGGATTGCCATCGGCAGCGGCACCGATGTGGCGGTCGAGTCTGCCGGGATCATCCTGGTGAAGAGCAACCCGCTGGACGTGGTCAAAATCATCGCCCTCAGCAGGGCCAGCTACCGCAAGATGATCCAGAACCTGCTGTGGGCCGCCGGCTACAATGTGGTGGCCCTGCCGCTCGCGGCAGGCGTCCTTGCCCCGTGGGGGATCCTGCTCTCGCCGGCGATCGGCGCCGTGCTCATGTCGGTCAGCACCATCGTCGTGGCGCTCAACGCCCAGCTGCTGCGAAGGCAGCGTCTTGCCGCGCGCTCAGTCAGAGGCCGCGCGACGAACCCTCTCGCTTTTCCTGGCAGTCGCGACTTTCGCCCTTGAACGACGAGATCGCGAGGATACCGTTACCGCTTCCATGGGCAGCGCGGGCTGCGTCCCGGCCAAGGGCTTCCTCCTGGAGCGGACCAGCACCGCGAGCGCGACGCAGTTGACGAGGGAAGCAGCCGCTGCCAGCGCCGACTGCTTCGGTCCCGTCCGCCCGTAGAGCTCGACGAGTCGCTACTTGCCCCTGTCGTTCGGCTGCAGGTTGGCAATGGTAAAGCTGCGCCCGCCCTGAGTGTTTCGCCTGTTCCGTGACGAAAAAACGCATGGCCGAGTGGACCGTCCGGTGCGGGTCGTGCCAATCGCGGCGCCCTCCGGGCGATACCTTCGCATCCGCAGATAGTCCTTCCGCAAATAGGTGTTTTCCCCGATACTCCGCGCTCCCCCGGCCGTATATCCTGTCCGGGAAAAAGGAGAGACAGTCATGACGTCTTCCCGTCGGCTCTGCGTGATACCGGTTGCTCTGGGGCTGCTCCTTGCGGCACCCGGCTGCGTCATTGCCCAGGACACGGGCACTGCCATCCTCAGCGCGGGATTCGAAACCGGCACGACGGAGGGCTGGACGCCGCGCGGCACCGAGACTGTCAGCGTTGCCAGCGACGTCAAGAGAACGGGAGCGTACAGCCTCCGTGTCTCAAACCGCACTTTGACGTGGAATGGCGCCCTGCACGAGCTTCCCGAGCCGCCGGCACGCGGAGTGACATACCGCATCAGCGCATGGGTCACTTACACGCAGGGTCTGGCTGCGAGACCCATCATGCTGTCCGTGGAGAAGTCCTATGCCGATCCGGAGACCCCCCACAGTTACGAGAACGTGAAGTCGGTCGTCGTGACCAAAGGTGAGTGGACTCTCCTCCAGGCGGACTATGCCGTCCCGGGCGATGGAGGCCTCAAGAGGATCGATGTATACTTCGAGACGCCGTACAAGCAGGATAGCCGGGTCACCCCGGATGACATCCACGATATCTATGTTGACGACATCAGCATTGTCAGGCTTTCCGCCGCGGACACTGCAGCTATCCAGCAGGACATCCCCGATCTTCATTCCCTGCTTGACCGGTACTTCCCCATCGGAGCAGCCGTGCCCCCGAAGTTCGTGGATCCCGACAACATTCACTCCCGCCTGCTCCTGAAACACTTCACGGCTCTCGTGGCAGGCAATGCGATGAAGCCGGACGCGCTGCAGCCGGCGGAAGGGGCCTTCCGCTGGACCGATGCGGACAGGATAGTCCGGTTCGGCAACTCAACGGGCATGAAGGTCCGCGGCCACACCCTTGTCTGGCACAACCAGGTCCCCGCATGGTTCTTCACCGATCCGACTGACCCGCAGAAGCCGGCATCGAGAGATCTCCTCCTGTCCCGGATGAAGACGCATATCCGGACGGTCATGGAGCATTTCAAGGGAGACATCGATTCGTGGGACGTCGTCAACGAGGTCCTGTCGGACCGCAGGGGACTCCGGGGCGAGGATGAGGGGTCCCGATGGCTCGCCATCATCGGGCCGGACTACATCGACAGGGCGTTCCAGCTTGCCCGGGAGGCGGATCCAAAGGCAAAGCTCGTGATCAATGACTACAACCTGGAATCCGATCCGCGGAAGCGGAACGAGATGGCACGCCTCGTGAAGGGTCTGCGGGCGAGGAAGGTTCCGGTGGATGCGGTGGGCATGCAGATGCACATCTCGGTCACCTCCCCTTCCATTGCGGAGATCCGGAACGCAATCGAGCTGTTCGGCTCCCTCGGGGTCAAGGTGCAGGTCACCGAGATGGACGTGTCCATCTACACCGGGCCTGCGGAGGCGATGAAGAGCCCCGACAGGCAAATGCTTCTTGCGCAGGGCAGGAGATACAAGGAGCTGTTCGACCTGTTCAAGGAGGAGGCAGAGAAAGGCATCCTCGACATGGTCGTGATGTGGGGCGCCGCTGATGATGACACGTGGCTGGACGACTTCCCCGTACCGGGCAGGGCTGACGCGCCCCTTTTGTTCGACAGGCACCTGCAGGCCAAGCCGGCCTACTGGGCAATCGTCGACCCCGCGAGGATGCGATAGCTGAAGCGCCACCTCGTTGTCGATGCCTCGTGGCCGCGGCTGCCTACCGACCGGGCAGTGTGCCGTTCACGCTATCGAGCAGCCAGTCGATGCCCGCCCCAAACTCCCATGTGCCCTTTGCCACGCCCGCGGGCAGCCTGAGCCGGCCCTGCTGATCCTTGATCGGCCCGGTGAAGGGTGTGTAGCCGCCTTGACGGAGTTGTTCGAAACGCCGCATGACAAAGTCGTAGGTGTTCATTTCACCGAGATCGGGTGCCCGCACGCGCTTCATGCGGAGCGCAGCGGTCACCTCTGGATTGACTGGGTCTCGTCCCGCTTTCAGCCGCACCGCCCCGTCGCGGATGCCCATCCACATATCGCGCGGGACCTCCCTGCCTTCGCGCGACATGTCTGCCAGGACACGCTCAAAGAGGACGCCGAGATTCTGCATCTGGCTCGAGATTAGAGATATCAGGATAGGCCTCGTATGGCGTCGAGCTGCCGAAGGCGTAGATGCGTCTCCCCCGTGAAGCTGTGGCCTTGAGATACTCGAGGATAGCGTCCGAGTCCGCAGCGTCGTTGAAGACATCACAGCCTTCGGCGATCAGGGCTTTTGCGGCTTCCAGGGGGTTGCCCTCGGCGAAGCGAAGGAAAACCCGGGCTTTCGGATTCGTGGCCCGGACCCCGAGGGCAAAAAGGTTGACCTTGACGATCTGCCAGCTCTCCGCAACCCAGCCGATGAAGCCGATTCTGCCGCTTTGCGTAATCCCCCCGGCGATCGCCCCCATGAGGTACTGCGCCTCGCTGTCGTCGACGCCACAGGTTCGCAAATTGGAGGGCCGCGCGTCCCCGCCCGCCTGCGGCGCCTCGAACAGAACGTTCGGGTACCGGCGTGCCGCGTCGAGCACCTGTTGGTCGTAGCCGGGATATGCATTGGTAAAGATCGCCGTGCAGCCTTCCTGACGGACCAGGCGGTCGACTGCCTTCCCGAAACGCGACAACTCGACGCCTCGGACCGGTACAGACTCGAGCCAGTCACCGAGCTTCTCCTGGACGGAGCGCCTTGCCGCCTCGAAGGAAGAAAACGCGCCTCCTTGCTGGCCGAAGCCATAGTCGATGAAGCCGACTTTCATCTTCCCGGCAGGAGCAACTGGAACGTCGATTTTTGCAGCGACGCGCGGGAAGTTGACGTCGTCCCGCGTGGCCACCAATGGGTCGCTCATCAACTCCTCGGCATAAGGCAGGTCGACCATTGCCATGAAACCGTCCGGGTCCCACGAGGACCAGCTGTACCAGAACAGAGCGGCAGGATAGCGCTCCTTGATCGCGCGGATAATTCTCCTCTGGTCCCAATGCCGCGAATCAGGTGTGGGGGGCACATTACTGCCCGTTTCGCCGAAACCGAACGGCTTTCCGAAGGCGAGCATTTCCTCGTATACCCGGATTGGCATCGTTTGAGGATCATCGAAATAAAGGCTCAGGCCAACGATGTCGACGCAGTCGGCTCCCGGGTAGTAGTCCCACGGGCTGTTCTCCCAGGGCCAGGCGGGGTACGTGCTGTCGAGCCTGGGCGGGGCGCTGGGCGAAAATACAAATAGCAGGTTGTGGACGTGTTTCTGCGCGGTCAGGTAGGAATACCAGCAGCGCCAGAGGTTCTTGAACTGCGCGGGGTCCTTGTGGTGCCACCAGAACCAATTCCCGTTCACCTCGTGGAACGGGCGGAACAGGACGGCGACCCCTGCGCTCTGCAGGTCGAGGAATATCCCGGCAAGACGATCGAATGCCTCCTTGAGGTTTGCGTAGGCGGGTGTTCCCGGAGTGTAAGCGTCGGAGTAGCTGCCGGAGCCGTACGAAGTATCCCACGCATCGCCGCCCGTCCATGGATTGCCGAGATGAGCGTAGACAGTGACGAGCCCGCCGGCCCTCCAATAGTCCGCGAGTATCCGGGTTTTGCGGTCGACGTCAAGGAAAGAGGTGCTGCCATGATGGATCAGGTAGTCGGCGCCGATTATCGCCGGCCATTTCCCGGTCCGCTCGTGCAAACCGAGCACGTAATCGTAGTAGCCCTGGGGCCCGTCGGCGTGACCGATGTCCTGGCCGCTCAGAACTCTCCGGCCGCTTTGTGACGGGAGCGAATACATCCATTTGAGAAGCTCGCGCGCGTTGTCGATCGCCAGGGGGTCGGCGGGAGCCGTGCTCCTGGCGCCCGATGCCAGCGCTGCCTGGGCGAATGCCGGGAACCCCGCGCAACCGAAGACAATCGTCGCGATGACGACCAGGAATGCTGATATCGCGCTGAAGGAACCGCTGCGTCTCGCCAATCTCTTCCTCCAGATCTTATTCGCGTGTCCGTTGCCGCAGCCTTTTGTTGAACGCCTGGTGCGAGATGCCCAGCATCCTTGCTGCGATGCTCTGGTTGCCGTCCGCGCGTTTCAGCGCCTCGTCGATCAGCAGCTCTGCCGCCTCGTCAAGGGTGGGCAGCCTTTCCGAGAAGCCAAGGAGGGCCGGGGCCGATTCGCCCGGCTCCCGGGGGGTCTCCCGCGGGATGCCCGCCTTGCCATCCATGAGGACAAGGTTGGGAGAGGATTGCCGTGACACGGCATCGTAGCACCATCGAGCGGAGCTCGCGGACGTTGCCGGGAAAATCGTAGGCCTCGAGACGCTTCATCTCCTGCGGCGTCACGGATGGCTTCTTCTTTTCGAGCTTCGCGCACGCCTCATCGAGAAAATGGTCCAGCAGAAGCGGCAGGTCGTCCTTCCTGTCCCGCAGCGGGGGCACCCGAAGCTCGTGCGTGGAAAGACGATAGTACAGGTCCTTTCGAAACTTCCCTTCCGAGATGAGGGCGGCGAGGTCGTGGTTGGTGGCGACAAGGATCCGGGCCGCGGAGCGTCTCGGGAGATCCGAGCCAAGGGGATAGTATTCGCCGGTATCCAGCAGGCGCAGGAGCTTCACCTGCGACTGGATGGACAGGTCCCCGATCTCGTCGAGAAAAAGCGTTCCGCCTCCGGCCTGCTGCACGTGCCCGGCCCGGTCTTCCTTGGCGTCGGTGAACGCGCCCTTGCGGTGCCCGAACAGCGTGTCCGAGAACATGTCATCATTCACACCCGCAACATTTTCCTCGAGGAGGGTTCCCTCCCGGCCGCTCGCCGCATGAACTGCAGCGGCGAGCAGGCCTTTGCCGGTGCCCGTCTCGCCCGTGATCAGTATCGGCTCGGCGGTTTTCGCAACGGATTCGACGATCCGGAAAAGCGACATCATCACGCTGTTCCGCGTGACCAGGCCAGAGAAGATCTCCGGATGGGCCAGGTGCGGGGAAAGCATTCCCTCCTTCAGGCGCCGGTAGTCACGAGAGAGCTTCCTGATCTCGATGGCCCTGCGGACCCCGCTCACCAGGCGGCTTTCCTCCACCGCTTTCACCATGTAGTCGACCGCGCCGGCTTTCATGCACTCCACGGCAGCGCTCACGTCGTTCGAGCCCGTGACCACGATGACCGGGACCTGCGGCATCTCCTCGTGGATCGCCGCCAGGAGCTTTTCCCCGGGCAGGTGGGGCATGGTGAGGTCCAGGAGAACGAGCTCGATCTCCCTGCCGCGAAGGATGCTCATGGCCTCACGGCTGTCGGTGCACGCGACGAGGTTGTCGATCCCGTTGGACCTGAGCCCGAGGCTCAGGCTGTCGATGACCGGCTGCTCGTCGTCGATGAGCAGGATCGGGTTCTCAGGGTTTCCACGTGCGCTCATTGTTCCGCCTCCGCGGGAAGGATCACCGTCGCCTCGGTGCCGACCCCCACTTTCGATTTCAGCTCCAGCGTCCCGTTGTGAGCGGTGACGATGGCCTTGGACACGTGCAACCCGAGGCCGGTGCCTCCGCTCGCCTCGCGGGTGGTGACGAACGCTTCCCCCATACGGGGCAGGATCTCCGCCGGGATGCCGACG
The DNA here is from genome assembly GCA_963734545.1 of uncultured Spirochaetota bacterium. Classification (GTDB taxonomy): domain Bacteria; phylum Spirochaetota; class Spirochaetia; order SZUA-6; family Fen-1364; genus Fen-1364. The sequence goes on from CAVTHO010000010.1 coordinate 74,692, forward strand.
CCCTCGTCGCAGACGATGACCCGCAGCGTGGCGGCCGTCTCGCCGGGGCAGCTGCGGACCGTGATCGCCTTGTCCCTGCCGCCAAGAGACTGGCAGGCGTTCAGGATGAGATTGATGAACACCTGCTCGAGTCTCTGCGCGCTGCCGCGCGTCCGGGGCAGGCCGGGGCGCAGCTCCAGCGCGAAGCGGTCCGTGGACCTCTTGATGTGGCCGCCCAGGAGGTCGACCGCATTGCGGATTGCGGTGTTGACGTCGAACAACGCCGCGCCCCGGCCCGGTGCGTCCGCGCTGAAATCCCGCAGATTCTTGATGATCCCGTCGATGAGGGCAGAGCTGTTCACGATCCCGGCGAGGATCCCGGGCAAACTGGCGCGGAACTCCACGGCGTCCAGTCCCCCGATCAGAAGCCCCTCGGTCCCGGCCGTTGCTGCTTCGAGCAGGGCGGCAAGCTGGGGCGACGCGTTCGCGAGCAGCGTCGCGTTGAGAAGAATCACCTGGTTGGGCACGTTGATCTCGTGCGCCAGGCCCGCGGCGAGCACACCGAGGGAGGTGAGCTTGTCCATGCGCATGAAGTTCTGCTGCTGCAGCCGGGCCATTTCCTCTTCGCGTTTCCTGCGTGTGATGTCACGGATGAGAACAGCGACTGCCGGTCTGCCGCGCCAGAGGGTGGGCCAATACACCAGCTCCACGGGCAGCTCGGCACCCGCCGCTGTGGCAGCGAGCGCTTCGGCGGGCGCGTCGGGCTGTACGCCGTAGGGGGGGAGCACGGCGGATCGGAAGAGCGCATCGAACCGAACCCGTGTCAGCCCGGGGGCCGCATAGCCCGTCATCTCGACGGCCCGCCGGTTCGCATAGACGGCGAAGTCATCGCTGAACACGATGATCCCGTCCTGGGCGTCCTCTGCCAGGGTGCGGAAGCTCGATTCAGCGCGCCCGATCGACTCTACCATCCGGTTGAACGAGCTCGCCAGGATGCCGATCTCGTCGTGGAAGTACACCCTGACCGCCGCGTCAAGGTCTCCGCTTTCCACCTGCCGCATTCCTCGGGACAGGGCTCGCAGGGGTATGAAGAGACTCGCCCGAAGAAGGAGTGGGATGAAGAAGAGCACGAGGAGGCTCGCCCCGACTGTGAGCGCGGCGAGCACAGCGATCCTTTGGTTCAGGTAGCGCACAAAGCCTGCCTCATGCGACTCGAAAATCACGGCCGGGCGGGTGCCGAACCACGGGAGGCCGCGCGTGAAGCTGATCGGTTCCAGTGGCGCGGTGGAGCCCCCGGGATGAATGCCCGTCAGCCGGGGCGGAAACAGCGCCGGCCTGTCGCTCGAGGCAGGGTCTGCCCCGGTCGTGCTCGCGGCCGCGTAGTTGCGCAGCTGCTCGACTGAGGGGCCATGAGCGGGGGAAAGCGCCTCGAAGGACATCTCGATGGTGCCGTCCGCGCGAAGGACGAGCTGGATCGTGTTCTCGTTCTCGGCTCCCAGTTCAGGGAGGCGGAACCAGGTGATTGTCATCGAGTCCGGACGGGACTTGATATGCACCCCTCCGCTCCTCGAAGGGTCCAGGTTCATGATGAGCGGCGCGATGGCCGGTTGCGGGTTGTACCCTCCCCACCCGTTCTCCGGCGCGCTCTCCCCGAGATAGATCATCGGGCCGTTGAGGATGCGGACCAGGCGGTAGCGGGAAGAGAAAAAGGGAAAATCGAAGTCGAGCACTGCAAAACGGGGGCGTCCGTAGACAATGTCCACCTTCGGCCCCAGGTCCGGATCGAAGGCGTCCGGCGCGCCCCTGATGTCGTAGCTTCCGAAGTCGTTCCGAGTGAAACGGATCGTCGAATGCTCCGGCGGCAGCGAGACAAGCGGATAGTCGCTCGCCGCAGTCTCTCCCACGAAAAGGGAGACGAGCCCCATGGTGCTCAGAATCAGGACAAGGGTGACCCCGATCAGCTTCACCTGCAGGGTCATGGGATCGGCGCTGTGGTTCAGATATGTGACGACGAATCCGAGATAGAACAGGAGAAGACCGAGCCAGGTGAGATAGTTCGCCAGGGAGAAGGGAAGGACGCCGTAGGTCACGGCGAACGCCGCGCCGATGGCCAGCACGGGAAGAAGGAGAATCTCGGCGAGGGCCCGCGCCGACTCGGCATCGCGGCCGTGCGGCCGGACGATCCTGTCCAGAAAGGAGCGGGACGCACGGCCGGCGAGGTTCGCCGCCTTTCGGAACAGCAGGACGATCGCCCCGAGGAACTGTATCCCGAGGCTGACGTAGAACGTGTACCAATAGATGTTCCAGAGCCGCATGTCGCTGAAGTGCCACTGCAGCAGGAAATGGTTGTACACATTGAGACCGAGGACGCCCGCGTTGAGGATGATCGAAAGAGTGAGGACGATCCTGAACTCTTTCCTCTCCACCCGCCTGAAACGCGGGAAATAGTAGGCAAAGAACAGAAGAAACACCATGGCGAGCGACAGGCCGATGTCACTCGCAAGGAGCACGAGCACTGTTTTGAGTGTGCGGGGCTGCCAGTAATATGGCCCGGCGAGCTCGAGGAACAAGGCGATGTTGAACAGGAACGCCCCGGAGAAAGCCCCTGCGAGGAACAGCGTGGCGAGTGTCTTCTTTGGCACCAGGAAGAGGTAGACGGCGATGACAAGGGAGAGCAGAAGGGCGGCCAGCCGTATGATTGAGAGTGAATCGAGATTCAACCAACCCGGCAGGAGTGTGATCGCAGCCTCCTCCAATGGAAGACCATCGGAGCCTGACGTGCAGCCCGCGTCAACTGGACCGAGTATACCATATTGCGTTCAGCGAAACGAGGGCCGCAATCCGGCCGCAGCAGCCGTTAATTCGTTCCATCAACCTGCGTTGCAGGCGGCAACGCTGGTTGCAGCCTGACTCGAGCATGGCACGGGCGGACTTCGACGCTAATTCCCTGTTCTATAATGAATTATGCTTCGGACGTGACCTGGCATCTCGATTGCATTGCAGGAGGTAGAGATGCGCGTGGGCGGAATTGCATGAAGACGAGCCACGCACTCGGGCATGGGAGGTGCGTATGAGACAGGCCCTGAGAATCCTGATCCTGCTTGCGGCGTCCGCGACAGTCATGAGTGCGTGCGATCTTCTGCCTGAAAACTGGGAATGGGCGACGGTGAGCGGACATGTCACATCATCTCTCGCCATAGTGGTCCGCCCCACTATCAAGGTCTCCGGGGCGGACGAAGCCGGGTGGGCCGACCTGACCGGCCTCGACCGTGAAAAAGGCTACTACGAAATTCGATGGATCGAGCCGGGGACCCATACGATCACCCTGACATATTCCGGCCCGCAGGGACACTCCGCAACCTGCTACAACGGCGCAACGCACGAGCACGTACCGGTCACGGCCGTGCGAGGACAAGAGTACTTCGACCCCCTGCGCGACGCCTACTACAATGAGTGGACGATCACCATCGAAGGCGTGTCCATCAAGGAAAACACGGAAATAGACTTCTTCCTGGGCTACGCCGGTTGACAACTTCCGCCTGTGCGAAGGAGGCGGCTTTATGATTGCTCTCTCGCTGTGTCTCCGGTCGACAAAGCCGTGCTGCTGTTCTCAATCTTGAACTGGGCCACCTGGCGCTGGAGCCCCTGCGCCATGCTGGACAGCTCCTCGGTTGCCGCCGACATCTGCTCCGCGGAAGAGGCGGCCGCCTGCGTGAGCTCGTTGACATTTTCCACCGCCCGCGAGACCTGCCGGGCGTTGGCGTTCTGCTCCTCTGTGGCCGTCGAGATGTTCTGACTCATCTGGTTGATGTTGACCAGCGCCTTTGCCAGGTCCCTGCTGGCCACCGTCTGCCGCGACATCGATCCGGACAGCTCCCCGATCATCTGCTGCACCTTCTGCGAGAAGACTCGAATCTGCTCCATTGCATCCTGGGAGCCGTGGGCGATCTCCACCTCCTGGGCCACGCTCTTCACGCTTTCCCTGATCAGCCCCGTGATTTCCTTGGTCGAGGCGGAGGAGCGGTCGGCCAGCTTGCTGACCTCGTCCGCCACCACCGCGAAGCCCCGCCCGTGCTCCCCGGCGCGCGCCGCCTCGATGGCGGCGTTCAGCGCCAGCAGGTTCGTCTGGTCGGCGATATCGGAGATCACGTCGATGATCCCCCCGATCTTCTCCGAGCTGCCGGCAATTCGGGTAATACCGGCGACCACCTCGCTGACCGCCTGGGCCCCTTCCTTCGACTTCTCCACCGACTGGTTGGCCAGCGTCGAAATCTCCCCAAGGCTTCGCGCAACCTCCTCTATTGATTTCTGCACCAGCTCCATCGAGCCGGTGCCCAGCTTGACCGCGGAAACCTGCGTCTGGGCGTGCTCGCTGACCTGGTCTACGCTGGAGGACAACTGCTCCACCGAGGCGGAGGTCTCTTCCAGGGTGGATGCCTGGCTCTGAGCCCCGTCTGCCAGGTTCTTCGCGCTCTCTGATATCTGCTCGCTGGAGGCCGCCAGATGCCGGGCGCTTTGTTGAACGGCGGCCACCATCTCCCTCAGCCGCACCGACATGTCGTTGAGCGCCTGCGCAAGCTTCCCGATCTCGTCTTTTTGGCTGATGGCAAGCTGATGCGTGAGATCGCCTTCAGCAATCCGGAGCGCAAGCGCGACGCTCTTGCTCAGGGGCCGGGTGATCGCCGCGGAAATGATGAAGCACAGGAGAAGCGCACACACGAGGATGGCTCCCGCAACGGCGAAAAGAAGGATCATGGACCTCGATTCTATGACGGCAACCATGCTTTCGATCCTCTGCGACTCCTCGTTCGCCATCTGCGCGACCTTCTCGGTGCTCGTGCGGTGGCTTTCGTAAAGGGGCGTCAGCTTTTCGTCGAAGAGCGTCGAGGCAAGCTCCTTGTTGCCCGCCTTGACCGCAGGAACGAATTCCGACTCGAGGATGGTGAAGTACTGGCTCGCGGTATCATAGGCTTCCTGGGTCATGGTGGCCTTGATGGGGCCCTCGGGAAGGTGTGTCGACCAGTACGTGTGCCTTGCTTCGAAGTCGATTCGCAGAGCCTGTACCTTCAGGCCGAGGCCCTCGATCTCCGCATCGCTCTTCGCGTCCCGCAGCTTGATCGTTGACAGATAGGTTTCAATGATGAATTCCATCGGCGGCAGGAGATCCGCGGCAAGATCCTTCTGCGTGATGATCTGGCGATAGAGGGGGCCCTTCACCTTGATCGTGGAGATCATGAAGAGCGAGTACCCGCCGAGACCAAGGAAACCGAGTATGAAAACGACGCTGAGCATGATGAGTTTTCCGCGCATGCGGAGGTTCGCAATGAACCCTGCTTTCATTGGCCCGTCTCCTTCCCCCCCGCCGCCTTCTCGCCATATAAAGGAATGATAAATTATAGTATAGCGTTTCGGCTGGATTCTTCCAGCGAAAGAATCAGGGCGGGAGATTCGTTTGACATGCGCGGCCGCACGGAGTCGAGGAGAAGACAATGAAGACCAGAACTCTCGGGAGAACAGATCTTGAAGTCAGCGTCATCAGCCTGGGCACGGAGTATCTCATCAACCTTCCCCGGCACCATGTCGTGGAGGTGATTCACAGGGCCATTGAGCGTGGAATCAACTATTTCGATCTCTTTTGGGCTCAGGCGGCGTTCCGCGATACCATGGGAGCGGCTTTCAAGGGCTGCCGGGAGAAAGTTCTTCTCGCCGCCCACCTGGGATCCGCCGATATCAACGGGCAATATGAACGAACCCGGGATCCTGCGCTCTGCGAACGTTTCTTCCTGGACTTCCTGGCGAGGTATCAGATCGACTGCGTGGACATTCTCTTCCTCCATAACAGTGAATCTCAGGAAGACTATGATGGTCTGATGAGGCCCGGCGGCCTGCTGGAAATGGCAACCCGCTATCAACGGGAAGGAAAAACCCGATACATCGGGTTCAGCGGCCACAATGCTTCGACCTCCCGGCAAGCGGCTGAGTGCGGCGCCATTGACGTGCTCATGTTTCCCCTGAGTTTCACGAACCATGCCATGCCCGGCAGGCCGGAGTTGCTCGAGGCCTGTCTCACGCACAACGTGGGGCTGGTCGCAATGAAACCGTTTGCCGGAGGAAATCTGCTCAGAAAAGAACCCACAATTGAGGTCACCGACTATCAGATGGGAAGAGCAGAGGCAGCCGGGTCACCGACGCAATTCACGAAATCCAGGGAGATAACCCCGGTGCAGTGTCTTTCATACGTCCTGGACCTGCAGGGCGTTTCAACTGTCGTGCCGGGCTGTGCCAATATCGAGCAGTTGGAGGCGGCATTGGCCTGCTGTGATGCGAGTACCGAGGATCAAAAGTATGCCGCGCTCCTGCCGGATTTTGACCGCTACAGAACCGGGGTCTGCATCCACTGCAATCACTGTCTGCCTTGTCCGGCACACATCGATATTGGCCATGTCCTGCGACTGCTCCAAATGGCGCACAATAACCGGAGATCGGAGGCTCGGACCGCTTACCACACCCTTTCCGCCGATGCCTCGGACTGCATCCGGTGCGGTGACTGCGCGGGACGCTGCCCCTTTGGCGTTGAGGTCATCGCCCGGATGGAAGAGGCGGTCGCGATTCTTGGATGAGCGGAAGCAGGGCGGGTAGAGATGCGTCGCGTGTGATGTGCGCGGGCCCGGCCGGGCGCTTTACCGCCTTCCCATACCCGGGTGCTTTGGCGCGATCTTGAAATGCTCCTCGAAACGCAGGATGTCCCGTCCTCGCTTCACTACCGACTTCTGCGGGCGCAGATCTTTCGGGTGCTTCGCCGGCCTCCTGGACTTTCCGTTCCTGCTCATCGTCCGCCTCCTGCCTGGGAGAGGTTCTCAAGGAAGGCTACCACGATTCGGCTGCGGGCGCTACTCGATCCAGGCCTGGAAGCCCGGCTAGCGGGCAATTTCGTCAAGCCACCAGGTCAGGCGCGCAAGGACCTTCTTCCGCAGGTCGCTCGGGCAATTCTGTCCCTGGTCAGCCTGGTCCCTCCCGGGTCCGCCGTCCAGCGTGTCGTGCCCGTCCCCGCCCACCAGCCAGTCATCGCCCGCGCCGCCTCGCAGGATGTCGCTCCCGTCCTGCCCGAACAGGATGTCATCCCCATCCCCACCCTGCATGGTGTCCTGGTCGAAGGGGCCACCCGGGCAGCCCTCGTGCCTGCTCAGGTACAGCCCGCTGCCTCGTTCGCCCGTGGAGGCCCAGAGCCAGAAGCTCTCCTGGGCCAGGCCCATGTCCAGAAGGTCTTCGGCCAGCTCCTCCGCGTCGTATCGCACCCGGCAATAGCTCTTCTGGCTCAGTCCCTCGCCGGCAACCACCAGCGGCGCAGCGAATGCGGCGCTGTCCCCGAAAGCCAGGTCATTTCCCGCACCCGCGTCAAATAAATCGTTTCCAGCGGACCTGGCATCCGCCAGACCGTCCCCGCCATGCTCGTCACTGCAGCAGCTCCTGCCACCGTCGTGATCGCCGCGGGAATCATGACCCGAGTCGTAGTGGTTGCCCCAGAAATCATGGCCCCAGTTGTCGTGGCTGCCCCAGGAATCATGGCCCCAGTTGTCGTGGCCGCCCCAGAAATCATGGCCGCAGTTGTCGTGCCCGCCCCAGCCGCAGCCGTTGTGCCGCGGAGCAGGTGACTCGTCAGGCACCAGGGTGATCACCGGGACGAGAGAGCTCCACCGGTCGCCCACCAGGACGTCGTCACCCTCCCCGCCGGCCAGGGAATCGTTGCCCGAGACAATGAGGTCGATATGATACACGAGATTGATCCGCGGCTTCCTGCCGGCTGTCACGGTCACGAACGTCTTTCTGAGGTCGTGGGAAACATCGTCGATCTCCCGCAGCACCCCGCCTGCCATGCACGCGATGTCCTCCGCCTCCTCCACGAAGTCATCCAGGGAGAGCACCAGGCCCACGGGGACCGTCAAGGATGGCGCCGCTATCGTCATGTCGTCGCCCACCAGGAAGTCCCTGCCCGTGCCGCCGTCGAGCTGGTCACAGCCGATCCTGAAGGTATGGTCCACGACGGTGTCGCGGGAAGCGAAGCAGCCGCCATCAACCCACTTGCCGATCGCCTTATCTATCCGATCCAGGAAATGTGACAGCTCATCGATCGCCGCGGAGAGATCCTGCCCCATTCCCGTCGCAGTTCCCAGAATCCCCGCGGTAACCTTGAGCGTGGGGGCGAAAACGACCCGGTTGTCGCCCACCAGGACATCGTCTCCGGCTCCGCCGCGGAGCGTGTCATTGCCGGCAACGAGGCCGAGGTGGTGCGCCACGTCCGTGACGAACGAGGCCAGCGGCGCCAGGCGGACGCCGTCGAGACGATCGAGAGTGTTCGTGCTCGGGAGAATCGAAAGGTCGCAGCCGGCATGGGTAAGGACGGCCGCGAAGGGATCCACGGCCTGGCCGGGAACAACCGAGAGCACCGGCACGATCGTGGTGCCGGCGGCGGCCACCCTGATATCTCCCGCCGGCCCGTTCCCCGCGTCGCCCGGGATCAGCAGCAGCCCGCGGAGAACGTTCGGCAGCGGGGAAGCGGAAGCGACCTGCACCGCGTCATCGCCGACCAGGACGTCGGCGTCGTCACCGCCGTCCAGCAAGTCGTCCCCCGCGCCTCCGACCAGGAAATCAATGCCCAGCCCGCCGGTGAGCCAGTCGTCCCCACGGCCGCCGAACAGGGCATCGTCCCCGGCGCCTCCGTCCAGGACGTCATTGCCGTCCGCACGCAGCGATACGAGGATGAGCTCCGTCTCCCACTTCTGGCATCCCCACGCGTTACGGACGAGGTGTCGGCTCCCGTCGGCGTTGTAGGCGCCGACCACGAGCACGAGGTCAGCGTTCAGAAGATCGGAAATCACGTCCGGGTCCAGGTCACCCCACCAGAGGCTGCTCGGGTGATACACGCCTGTGATGACGCCCACGTCCGTCAGCAGGACATCCGAGTGCCAGGAGCCGTTCGGATCGAGCCGTGGCGTCCCATCCGGGTTGTATGCGGGCGTGATGATCCCCACGTCGCCCAGCAGGACATCGTTGCCCTCGCCGCCGCTCACCTCATCGCTTCCCAGCCCCGCGACGATCAGGTCATCACCCGCGTTCCCGCTGATCAGGTCATTCCCTGACCCGCCCGCGATCCTGTCGTTGCCATTGTCACCCGTAATGACCAGGTCTGTCGTCACAACGGCCGCGTCGATAACGTCGCACCCTCCCTCACCGTGGATGATCAGGGCGATGGGGTCCGTCTCGGTGACGGTGACCAGGTCATCTCCCTCTCCCGACCACAGCGTCGTTGTCGTGCCGATGCTCTCGTGGGTGGAGCGTACCTCGATCGTGTTTCCGCCCGAGCCGCATTCTATGTTGATCCCGCCGCCGAACGTGCCATCCGTGGCCGCGTAGTATATATTCGCGGGCGAGAGTCCCGTGAGGGAGCTGCTGGTGATGACGACGTTCGAATCCGGCGTCCCGTCAGCCTCGTCACTCACGTTCAGCGAGTTGACTCCTCCCCCTGCTTCGATTTCGAGCACCCCGAGGATGCCGTCCAGCGTCCCTCCGTTGGCAGGAGCATCGGAGGAGACATTGACTGTGTCGTTTCCAGTGCCCGTGACCATGCGCGTGTGGGCCGACGTGGATTGGACATTGACCGTATTCCCGCCCGAGCCCAGGGCGATGTTCAGGCTCTCCACGCCGCTGTAGCCGATCCCGTCGCTCATCCCCAGGCCCGTGATGCTGTCCGCGGTGAGGGTGAGGCTGTTTGGCTCGCTGTCTCCGCTGTCGTCCACGTTCAGGGTGTCCTCGCCCTCCCCGCCGATGAGGGTCAGGGGGGCCAGGATGAGGTTCACCGTGCCGCCTGCATCAGGCGCCATGGAACCGACGTTGATCGTGTCGGCCCCCGGCCCCGCGTTCACCGTAGTTGCTGAGCCGATGGACTGGATGTTCAGTATGTCACCGCCCGAGCCCAGGGCGATGTTCAAGCTCTCCACGCTGCTGTAGCCGATCCCGCCGCTCATCCCCAGGCCCGTGATGCTGTCCGCGGTGAGGGTGAGGCTGTTTGGCCTCGCCGTCTCCGCTGTCGTCCACGTTCAGGGTGTCCTCGCCCTCCCCGCCGATGAGGGTCAGGGGGGCCAGGATGAGGTTCACCGTGCCGCCTGCATCAGGCGCCATGGAACCGACGTTGATCGTGTCGGCCCCCGGCCCCGCGTTCACCGTAGTTGCTGAGCCGATGGACTGGATGTTCAGTATGTCACCGCCCGAGCCCAGGGCGATGTTCAGGCTCTCCACGCCGCTGTAGCCGATCCCGTCGCTCATCCCCAGGCCCGTGATGCTGTCCGCGGTGAGGGTGAGGCTGTTGGGCTCGCTGTCTCCGCTGTCGTCCACGTTCAGGGTGTCCTCGCCCTCCCCGCCGATGAGGGTCAGGGGGGCCAGGATGAGGTTCACCGTGCCGCCTGCATCAGGCGCCATGGAACCGACGTTGATCGTGTCGGCCCCCGGCCCCGCGTTCACCGTAGTTGCTGAGCCGATGGACTGGATGTTCAGTATGTCACCGCCCGAGCCCAGGGCGATGTTCAAGCTCTCCACGCTGCTGTAGCCGATCCCGCCGCTCATCCCCAGGCCCGTGATGCTGTCCGCGGTGAGGGTGAGGCTGTTTGGCCTCGCCGTCTCCGCTGTCGTCCACGTTCAGGGTGTCCTCGCCCTCCCCGCCGATGAGGGTCAGGGGGGCCAGGATGAGGTTCACCGTGCCGCCTGCATCAGGCGCCATGGAACCGACGTTGATCGTGTCGGCCCCCGGCCCCGCGTTCACTGTGGTTGCTGAGCCGATGGACTGGATGTTGACCGTATTCCCGCCCGAGCCCAGGGCGATGTTCAGGCTCTCCACGCCGCTGTAGCCGATCCCGTCGCTCATCCCCAGGCCCGTGATGCTGTCCGCGGTAAGGACGAGGCTGTTTGGCTCGCCGTCTCCGCTGTCGTCCACGTTCAGGGTGTCCTCGCCCTCCCCGCCGTTGAACACAACCCCACCGATGGGAACGGGGATCCCTCCGACAAAGTCGACAGTCAAAGTGTCCCCGTCGTCGGACCCGTTGAACGTGAGGAAAGGCGCCTCAGCGGCCGTGATGATATAGACGACCGTTCCGTTCAGAGACACCTGGATATTCCCTCCGTCGCGGAACAGCCGGAAGGTGTCCTGCTCGCCATCATTCATTCTCGGGCCGGCGTCGATGACGGAATCTTCCCACACCGTGACAGCGAAGGACTGTTCGTCACTGGCAGCGGGGTCGGCGTTGTCCGTGACCCGCACGGTGAAGGTGTACACGAAGGGCCCCTGTGCCTCCGTGGGAATCCAGGTCAGCTCACCGGTGGAGGCGTCGAGGAAAACGAATGCCGGCGCCTGGTCCAGGTGGAAGGTCAGGACGTCCGTCCCGTCCGGGTCGGTCGCGACGATTGTCAACCGCAGCTCGACGCCTTCCGTGGCAGACTGATCACCGATGAAACCCAGGACCGGGGCATCGTTGACGCCCTGCACGATCACCACGACCCGGGCTGTCGCCGTCCCGGCCTTGCCGTCGGAAACGGTATAGGTGAAGGCGTCTGAGGCGGATTCGTCGAAAGCCAGATAGTCGAACACGCCGCGGGGGTCATAGGTATAGGTGCCATCACCGTTATCCGTCACGGTCCCCAGGGTCCCGGTGGTGTCAATGGAAACGATGGAGAGGATGTCGCCCGGGTCGGGATCGTGGTCGTTGGAAAGGAGGAAAGACGCCTGGATGATCAGCGCCGTGTCCTCGTCCGTCAACAGTTCGTCGTCCACCGCCATCGGCAATGACTCCACCAGGACGCTGAGGGTGCCCTCGAACACCGCATCGTCCGCCCCGGACATCGTCACGGTCACGACATAGGTACCGCCCAGCTCCCACGTGTGGGAGATATCGGCCGTGACCGGGGTGTCCGCGCCCTCAGTGAAGGGCACGGTCCGGGTTTCGGTGGGCGAGCCATCGCCGAAGTCGAAGACCAGCCGGGCGTCCGCCCCGTTCATGGAATAGGACCCCAGGGGATCGCGGATGTCCACGTGGATGAGCGCGGGCCTTCCCTCGTACGCGCCGCCGGTGAGGGTCGGCTCCACCACGAGATAGTGCTCGATGCCGGAGACGACCCCGCCGCTCAAGGCGGTCTCGACCCGCTGACCGATGATGACGCGATCCACGAACAGGTCCCCGCCGGCCTCGAGCTGAAGCATATTGGAGTACCGGTCGGCGGCCAGGAGGACGCGCGTGCTGACGATGTTCCCCGGGGAATGCACAATGAGCGATCCGTCGCTCACCGTCGCATTCCTGAGCTCGATGGACCCTGCGGCATTGATCTCGAGATCGCCCGCACCGCGCACGAAGGCCTCGATCCGGCGGACGTTCACGTCCGCGCGGAACCCGTTCTGGGCCGTCATCTTGAGCGTATCCGCGCTGATGAGGGCGCCGACAGCCTGTGAAATGGTCCCGGCATCCAGATCGATGCGGCTCCCCTGAAGCGCCGTTCCGCCGAGGGTATTCAGCCGCAGCTCGTTTGTCGCCGTCAGCGCGATCCCCGCGCCCGAAGACTCGGCCAGGGAGCCCCGGTTCGTGAAAATGATGTTTTCAGCACGCAGATCCACCGCGCCGCGGGCAACGAGGGCGGCGTCAACGATGATGTCCCGCTCTGCAACGATGTTCCACGGTCCCTGGTAATCGGCGCCGAGAAGGACGCTGAGGTTATCCCGGGAGACAAGGGTCCCCACCGGCCAGGCGCCCGTGTCGACCTGGATCGCGAGCCCCGCCGTAAGCTCGGCCTGACCGCCGGTGAGAAGAGCCCCCGCTGCCTCCCGGATGCTCCGCGCCGAATCGAGGCGGATGGCCCCGTCGTTGTTTCCGGTCGAGCCCCGGGCCGTCAGGGCCCCGAGGACCAGGCCCCCGTCTCCACGGGAGACGATGTCAATGGCGTCGGCCTCGACCAGGGAGGCGACGATGCCGGCATCGGAGACGATGGACAGGGCCCCGGTGTGCGTTCGGACGTTCTCCAGCACCAGCGTCTTGCCGCTCCCGGCGAGATCCTTGTCCGACACGAAGAGGCTCTTCCCCGCCTCCACGACCAGCTCTTCCACGTCCGTGTAAAGGACCGCCTTGCCGGAGGAAGACGTGGCGACCGTCAGCCGCTTGCCCTGGACCAGGCTGCCCGGGTCTCCCATGACCGAACCCAGCCCGGAGGCGAGACGGACATCGGCGCTGCCGACCACGGCTCCCGACAGGAGCATGACACCGTCCGGAGAGATGATCCGCACGAAGTCTGTCCCCGACAGGCTCGCGCCCAGGATCAGGTCCGTGCCGGTTTGAATCAGGATGTCCCTGGCCGTGAAGGCGCTTCCGGCCTTCAGGCCTTCGATCGAGCCCGCCGCCAGGAAGGAGATCGAGCCCTGCGCATCGAAGGAAACATCCTTCATCGCGATGTCGCCGCCCGTGACGATGGAAACGGGCAGGAGGCGCAGGCCGTTGTGCGTCACCTCGACGAACAGGTCGGGAACGGTCTCCACCTCCGCGTTCGAATAGGTGGCGGGATCCGCAATGAGGATCTCTGCCCTCGGCACCTCGGTGTAGACGGGGGTGAGCTCCGCGAAGCTGACCAGGATATCCTCGGGTTCCAGCTTCGCGACGCCATGGTCAGCGAGGGTCTCGCCCGGGTAGAGGACGATCAACCGTCCGTTCGGCAGCAGCTGGGTCTCGAGCGTGGAGAGCACGGTATCGAAGTTGACGATCCTTCCCGTGGTCTCATCCAGGAAATAGAGGCTTTCCTCCCCGGCGCCGGCTTCTGCCGACGTCGTCAGGAAGCGGTAGCGGTAGCTGTCCACGGCAAAGAGAGGGCTCTGGATGGTGACATCACGATCATTTCCAGTGTCCAGCCAGGTTTCCTTGTGAGTCTCGGTAGTCCACTGCAGGAACCGCCGCACGGTGAAAGCGCCGTCAAAGAGGAAGAGGTCCGCGGGCCGTTCGCCGGATTCATTCCAGGCGTAGAGGCGGCTCCCCAGGGACCCGTCCCGATTCTGCCGATAGTCAACGAACACCCACGCGCTGCCGCTGTTCTCCAGTCCCCTGGTCCACGTGTAGAACACATCGTCGCTCGGGTCGTCCGGCGTGCCCTTCGTGTCACGGTAGAACGTGCGGCCGGTCCCGTCCTCCTGGTAGATGAAGAGCCCGGAGAACTCGTCCTGGGCAACGAGAACGGCCTCGTCCTTGGTGGGGGCATCGAGCGTCACCCCGTCCAGCAGCTCGTCCACGGGGAGCTTCCGCAGCCTGTCCTCGATGGAAAGACGGCCCGACTTCAGGCTCTCGATGCTGTCCTTGAGCGACTGGATCCGCACATCGCCCAGGCGCAGCTGGTCCCTGAACCCTTCCAAGGCGACGGTAAGGGCGAGCCGGTTCTGGGAGAAGGCCAGGTCGTGCGTGAAGACCAGGCGTTCGGCCTCGATCGCCTGCGCGTTGATCTGGGCTGCCCCGAGATCGGACCGCTCGGTCTGCTTCGTCTGGAGGATCGCGGCCAGGCCCTCTTTCAGCCCCGTCTCCCGCAGGTCCAGCTCACCCAGGCGGCTGTCCAGTCCCGCTTTGTTCGCCGTCAACGTGATACGTGCGGTGTTCAGATCCCCCAGCTCCTTGGTCAGAACGCTCAGCGCCCCGTTGAGGTTGGAGCGCTCAGCAAGGTCGGCCTGATAGACCAGGTTAAGATCGGCGCGCTGGTTCTGCAGAGTGGAGATCTCCCCCGTGACCCGGGTTGCCTCGGACGGAAGCGAGGCCACGGCCTGGTTCAGCAATTCCTCGAGGCTGAGCTGCTGGCTCAGAAGAGCGGTCTGGGAGGACTGAAGCTCGGCGAGCGAAGCCTCCTGCAGGCCCAGGGCGGCGAGGGAGGCCGAAAGCGAATTCTTCTGTGTCGTGAGAGTCGTCTCCTGCGACTGAAGGGCTGCGATGTCCGTTTCCAGGGACTGCTTCTGCGCCTGCAGCCCGAGGATCGTCGCCTTTTCCGTCTCGAGAGCCGTCTCCTGGCTCCGGTAGCCGGAGAGAGCCGAGGAATAGTCGGAGCGAAGGGCGGCCAGGGCCGAGTGGGTACCGGGCAAGGTCGCGTCCAGCGGCTGGTTGGCGCCCTTCTGCGCGAGAGCGGTCCCCACCTGGGTCAGGTCCGTGCGCATGCCGGAGACGGACGCAAGGATGTCGCGGAGGTCCTCGAGGTCGGCCCGGGTGAGGCCGTCCAGCATGGCCGGGGTGATATCGGTCAGGGACTTCGTCTGTCCCTTGTACTGGATCTGGCCCAGGTTGAAGGTGCTGAGAGACAGCTTTCTTCCGTCTGAAAGGGTGAACTGGAGGGTCTCGAGGTCGAAATCGTTGTTGAAGAGGGTCGCTGCGGCGGGCTCACCCGGCAGGATCGACCGCGGAATTGCTCCGATCCTCTCGTTCACCTGCCCGAGCAGGGCGTCCACCTGGTTCAGGTTGCCGATCCCGGTCACCAGGGTCTGGTAGGCGACCTTTTGAAGCTGCGTGTTCACCGCGCCGATCTGACTGGAGGTGGAGCTGATGGCGGACCCGACTGAGCTCAAATCGCCTTCCACCAGGCTCAGGCTCCGCTGTCCAGACAGGCTGGTCGAAACGGTGCCCAGGGTCTGCTGATCCGAGAGGATGGACGACTGCACCGACGTCAACTGGGACTGCGTGAAATCGAGGTCCTGCCGCAGCCCGATGCCGGCCTGGATCGTGCCCAGCTGGGTTTGAAGCGCGGTCAGTCCCGTCCGGGTGATCAGGTCCCCGACATATCCCCGAAGGGTTTCGCCCAGCACATTCGAATAGCCCGAGAGGTCGCGGAGAGACTGCTCGATCACGGCGAGGTCGGTCACGCCGTTCAGGGACGAGATGATGGCCAGGGCCGATTGCCGCGCGGTCACCTGGGAGTCGATGGCGCCCATCTGGCCGACAGTGGCATCGATCCGGCCTGTCACGGCCTGGATGCCGTCCTGGGTCTGGGCCAGGGAACCCTTGTTGGCGTCGATCTGAACGAGGAGGGCAGACTCCTGCCCGGCCAGCCCTGACAACCGCGTGGTCGTGGAGGCGGTCTCGTTCTGGAGGCCGTTGAAGAGCTGGCTCAGCTCAGCGTCGCTCATCGTGCTCACGTCGAGCGCCGTCACCCAGCCCGCGTCCAGCGTCGCCGGGAACTCGGTCGCTCCGCCGGACAGCTTGAAGCCCTGCCGCGCGCTCATTTCCGCCGTCACGTCTGCGAGGACCCCGCTCAAGGCGGCCTTGTAGCCGGTCGTGGCGTCCATCGTGTCCCGCACACCCTGGAGCACGGTCGTGAGGTCTGAAACGTTGCCGGAAATGGCCAGGATGCCGGCTTCGTTGGCTCCCAGGAGCGATTGCACCTGATCGCGATCCTGAAGCACGCCCGTCCTCTCCGTCACGAGGTCGTCATAGCCCGCCATGTCTTCGAGCACGTCGGGGAGAAGCGCCTGCGCCTGGACGAGGTCCCTGAACGCCCCGGTCTGGACCTGCACCTGCAGATCCCGAACGAGTGAGGGAGTCTGTATGAGGTTCTGCAGGCGATCCTGCTCCATCAGCCTCAGCAGGGCGTCCTGTCCGAGGCGTCGGTCCGCCTGCAGCCGCAGGGATTCCTGAAGCTCGAGATCCAGCGCTGCCTGGAGCCGGAGGTTCTCCTCCAGCTCCATGGTCAGCTGCTCCCGTTCGGTCAAGGGTACAACGACGGTCAGCCCCTCCCAATCGCTGACGTCGGAAATAAGGTTCACATTTCCGCCGGAGACCACGCCGAACTCGGTGAGACCGCTCAGGCGACCGCCGAGGGTCACGCTGCTTGCGGCCTCCACTGTCAGCCCTCGAACGGATATGTCCACGGCGCGGCCCAGCGCGCTGAGGCTCCCGCCGGCTTCGAGCTCGAGCGTCCTTGCAGCCTCCAGGCGCCCCGTGAGGACGAGGTCGTTGTTCGCCTTGAGGACGATGTCTCCTCCCGACAGGACCGACGAGCCGGAGACCGCCTCGCGGACGAAGAGGCTGCCGCCCGTTGACTGGAGGGTCAGGGCCGCGCCGCTCAGCAATCCCTCGACCTTGCCGACCACCAGCCCGCCGTCAGCGGTGACCGTGAGGGCGCCCCCCCGTGCCGCCGCGAGCTCCAGCCCCGTGCTGGCCTCGCCGATTCCGTCTCGATCAGTGAGGTTCACGAGAGCCGAGGCTCCGGCGCGGAGATCCTCCACCGTCCTGACCGCGGTGTGCACCCCGTTGATTGAGCCCTTGGCGGCGAGGCGAACAGCGTCCGCCACGATGTGGACGCCGCCCAGGCTGCCGACCGGAACGATTGCGCCGTCACTGGATATTTCCACCCGGCCCTGGGAGGAGTACCCCTGGGTGAGGGTGAGGAGGGAGTTGGTCTCCCCCAGCGCCGCCGCGGCCGCCGCACCCTCGTCGCCGGGGAACACGGACGAGTAGGCAACCCCGAGGACATCAAGAACCCTGCCGTAGATGAGCGCGGCCACCTGCCTCGTCATGATCGTGCCGTCGTCGGCAAACGCGTGCGCGACGACCCACGCCAGGTCCTCGGCCTGGGTCAAAGTCAGCTCCACGAATGCGTCGGACACCACGATCACCGGCAGCCCGCCTGAAAGCGTTCCCCTGACGAGCCGGTTCGTCCGGGTCAGGAAATCCTCAGGGATACCTTCCGTGGAAATCTGCCGAAGCACGCCGTTCAGCGCATCGAGCCGGACCTGGGCTGCTTCCGCCTCGCTCGACGCATAGGTTCCGCCGCTCACCCAGCCCACCATGACGCTCCCGCCGCTCCCCGGGGTCGTCTCCAGGACGATCATGTTCGGTCCGGGGACGCCGGGGTTCCAGTCGTTTCTCAGGACCACCCAGGTGGCGGTCAGGTTTCCGTTCTCGGTCACGCGGATGTCGCCGTTGGTGATCTCGATTTTCTCGAGCACCAGGTCGGGGCCCGCATCATGCACGGTCAGGTTGCCGTCTCCGCTGACGTCCACCGTCACGACGTTGGCGTTCGTCTGCAGGCTCGTGGCGCCGAAGGCGACCACGTCCAGGCGGTCCGCCGTGATCAGGCTTTCCGCGTCAAGGGGCGACATCGTTCCTTCCACCCGCACCTCGACATCCGCGGCGCCGGCCGCGTCGATCACGTCATAGACCAGGGATGCTCCGTCTGCCGTCAGCGCCCGCACCGCGATGGAGATATCGTTGTCATCGGAGCCTCCCGGGGACCGGACGCTGGTTGCCGTCACTCCGCTGCCCAGGGCACGGATCGTGATGGTGCCGGCGGCCGTTTCCACTTCCGTCAGGAGGAGTCCCGCCGTCTCCGTATCGCCCTCGGCGTCGACGTCGCGCAGGAGGATGTCGCCTGCGACGGTCACCCGCGCCCGAACCTCTGCCACGGCCAGATTGTCGAGGAGGACACCGGTCCCTGATGTGGCCTCGAGGTATGCCGCCGTGATGGTTCCGCCAAGGGCGGGAGGCGTGTCGCCCTCCTCGACGGCGTCCACCCATTCGCCGGTGAACTGGAAGACTGATCCCAGGGGCGCGTCCACCCTCACGCGGTCAGCCGTGAGAACGGCGTCGATGAGGGAAACGTCTCCGCCCTCGGTCCCGGCCTGCAGGTGGATCTCGGCATTCGCCCCCGTGGCAGCCAGGAAAGCGCCGATCGAGGTCCGGTCCGCCGTGCCGTCCAGCTCGACGTCGGAATCCGCGTGGGCGAACACGCTGCCGACCCCGGTCTCATCGGTTCCTGCAAGGACTTCGATACCAGTGACGGCGTTGACGGCGTTTGTCATGCGGAGGTCCGTGCCTGCCGACAGGAGGACGCTGCCGGCGGCGAGGATCGCCCCGTCCACCCGGAGGCTTCCGCCCGCCGTGACCGCCACGTTGCCCGCCCCTGCGATCGCGCCCGGGACCGCAGTGATCAAGGAGGCTGTTTCGCCGATCAGAACGCTGCCGGTCGCAGAGATATCGATGGAAGCCGTTGCCTTCAGGTGGACGATGTCATAGATCTTCGGCTCCGCCGGCATTGCCCCGCCGACGGTCACGTCGCCGCCGACAGAGGTAATGGCGATGGCGCCGTTCTCTCCCTCCGCGCTCAGGTTGGCCCGCACCTCCACGTTCGCCCCGGAATGAATCGTGATGGTCCCCCGGGCCGTCAGGGTATCCAGATCGAAGATCGTCAGGTCCATGGGACCGTCGGCAGGAACAGCTTCACTGTCCCACACGGGCCGCGCCTGGACCACGGGCTCGAGCTTCCGGTTCGTGACCTGCTCGAACTTGATGACAGGGACCATGCTCGCGATGGTCTCGTAGCGGGGCCGCTTGTCCACGATGTCATGGGCGTCGGTGAAGACAAGGTAGGTGATGTCCGACCGGATGTCCTTGACTTCCTTCCATTGAGTCTTCAGCTTGTAGATGTAGTCGGTCTGCGTTTCGCCGACCGTGTAGGGGGCGGACCAGTAGGGATCTCTCTCCAGAACGGCGATGAGACGGGAACCCGGATCCGCGTCGTTCCAGGTGCCGTTTGTCCACATTTGCAGGAAATCCTCGTCCCCGCCGGAATTGTTCGGCTCTCCCGAGGAGAAATTGCCGTATCCCCACGCACTGCCGTCCGAGAGCCTGCCGCTCCCCTCGCCGTTCACCCAATCCAGGGACCAGTTGGTGTGGCTCGTGCTGTTGATGTTGTACCCGCCGAGCCACACGGTGCTCGAGATCAGGCTTTGGACGTAGTTGTTTTCCCCGGAGTCGTTGATGACGACCATGTGCCAGCCGTCTCCGAAAGCCGCGGCCAGGTCGTAGGCCTCGTACCAGGTGTAAGAACCGGCTGTCACGTAGTAGTCGCGGCCGTTGTATATCCTCTGCTCTCCAACGGTGCCCTCGGACCGGGTCCGAGCGGCGATTTCTTCCAGCGTCGCGCCGATCTGGGCGACCGCGAGGATGTTGTTGCCCACGTCTTCCTGGCCGTACACCCGGCGGCTGTTGACATCCAGTCCATAGTCCCAGTTGCCGCCGTCGAACCCCGACAGGTTCACGCCGTTATGGCCGGCATTCTGGGCGACGAGATTATCCAGCAGGTTCGTGTCGAGGTTCCACGCGTCCTTGGGGTCCCAGACCACCTTGACCGAGTTGTCCATGTCGAAGGCGGGCTGCAGGACGAATCCCGCCTGGGTCACACCGTACAGGTAGTCGAAGTCGGACACCGCCATCAGGCCGGTCCCGGAGAGGGCAATGCTCTGCGCCACGGCGAGGTTCACCAGGCCGGTGTAGAGGGCGGGGACGTAGGGGAGCCCTTCCGAGGGCGCGCTGCGGCCGTCCTTGATGCTGTACTGCTCGTAGGCGGTGTACGCGTCCGTCCAGTTGGAGTCGGGCAGCGCGAGATAGGTGACCACCCAGCGAGCCGCGCTGTCGTCGTAATCATCCAGCTTCCAGACGGCTCCGTCCACCGCTGCCGGCTGCGTCCCCGAGACGAAGGTCGACCACTCCTGGGTGTACTTGAGCTGGGCCACTTCCCGCTTGTATCCCACCGTCTCGTCGTACGTATCGACGTTGCCCACGTACTGGAGCTTCTTGGCGTCGGGTTCGGTCCTGTCGTTGCCCAGCGTGGTCACCGTGTAGGTCTCCCACCATTCCCTGGGCGCGCGCAGGAATATCGAGGTTCCGTCGTCCAGCGTGTACGACACCACGGCCCGGGCAGCGCCGGAGAAGTTCAGCTCCCAGACGTTGGCAGTGGGGATGCCCTCGATGTTGCGGTTGATCTTCCCCAGGCCTTCCATGGGCGAGTAGATCTTCTCCGAGTGGGTGTCGAGGAGGACCTGGTCCTCCCGGGCGGAGAAACTGGCCTTGTAGAGGGCCTTCGCCGGATTGCTGTAGTCCGCGTTGTAGTCCCGGCCGGCGATGTAGAACAGGTCGGCCAGCGCCTGGACCTGCTGGGGAGTCGGATTTTCCGGCAGGAGATGCGCGGGAGGCATGAACCATTGCTCGGCCGTCATGCCCGCAGTCAAAGGATCGTAGGGCCGGAACTCGGGGAACCAGAAGTCGAAGTATTTCTTGTACACGTACTGGGTGGTCACGGCCGTCCCGACGCCGACAGTGCCCACACCGGCGGGAACCGTCGCCTTGAACTTGCCGTTCACGAAGACCCCCGGCACGAACTCCGTGCCTCCGGTTTCCATCTGGTAGAAGAGCCCCTGCGCCTGGACGGAGGAGAGGGCCTGGGCGACCGTAAGGCCGGCGGACCCGGACGCGGCTGCCGTGAAGGTGCCGATGCCGTCGGCCAGCGAAAGAATGCCGCTCACCATTTCCGTCGCTCCGAGGACCCTGGCCTGCTCCAGGGTGAGCCCGTCGAACCTGGAATAGGTGGATGCGGCCGTGGCCATGGGCACAGCGGCGGGCAATGTCACGGTCATCCTGAACCCGGAGAGGAACCGCAGGTCGAACAGCTTCTTGTAGTGCAGGTGATCCATGATGGCATTCAGGCGTTCGGTATCTGTCAGGTCGCCCCAGCCCTTGTACTGCGTCTCGCCGTCGTCCGTGCCGGAAATCACCCTGTCCACGAGACCGGTATGGAGCTCCGTGTAGGTGTGGGCGGTATAGAGCTGCACGTCCTGCACCGCTGCGGCTCCCTCCACGGTCAACGCCGCGCTCATCGCCCCTCCGCCCATCAGCGACGCGGGCACGTACAACGGCGGGTTCATGACTCCTCCCGTTGTGCCCGCCTGAGCGTCAAGAACCACGGCGTCGAGCGCGGCCCCCTCCGCCAGCGGACGGCCGAGGTCCAGGATGAGGCCGGAGTAGTTGATGACCTCCGCTATCGCGTAGAGCAGGGCTTCATCCTCCACCAGGAGCCTGACGCCCGAAACCGGGTCCCGCATGTAGACACTGTCCGTGTCGGGATGGTACTTGCCCGGCCAGTCCAGGTCTGCCACGTGGAAGTCAATGCCCTCGATGAAGTACTCCCGGAACCGGTTCGATTCCGCGACGCCCGCCCAGTCTGACCAATACCCATCCTGGACGAGCCGGGTTTCTATGGAGGCGAACTCGCTGCCGACTTTCACGTCGTCAAAGCCCGTCTGCTCCGTCGTGAGGGTGGGGACCCAGTGGACGACCGGGCGCAGGATGTACCCGGCCTCCACCATCCGGTATCCCGTCACCACGTCCTTGTAGACGAGCTCGTAGGTCACGTAGGGAGGAGCGAAGGAGAGATCTGCATTCATCGTGTCGTCATATGCCAGGAGGGACACGACGCCCGGGGCCTGCAGGGTGATGTTTCCGCTGAGCGTTCCTGGCCCGTAGCCGGCGGCGATCTTTCCTTCCTGGGAAACCACGATGCTCCCGTCAGCCTCGCTCTCCCCGGCCTGAACGGTCACATCACCCGCCGAAAGAATTTCACCCTGCACCAGTACATCGCTTCCGGCATGGAGGGTGACGGCGCCCCCCGCTTCCCCGACGGAAATGGTGCCGTACACCCCGATGTTCCGGCCGGTGAGCGTCACGTCCGCCCCTGCGGCAATCAGCGCGCGGAAGTAGTAGATGAGGCTCCGGGCGATGTAGATGCTGCCTTCCCCTTCTTCCGCACCGGAAGCTGTCAGGGAGACCGAAGAGCCGGATCCGCGGGCGATGACCACGCTCTCATCCAGCGCCCACACGTTGGTTCCGGTGACGGCAACCGCATGATGGGCGTTGGCCAGGGCGTCGCCCCTGAAATAGATCTCGGCGTCGCTCTCCAGGATGACGTCCTGCACGTCCACGGCAGGCAGGGACGTGGTCTCGTCCAGGTGCACGCGTCCCACCATTCCGAGAAGCTCGAGATCCCCCGCGCCATCGATCGTGATTGTTCCGCCCTGTCCCGTGTTGAGGAGGCCGCCGCTCTTCCGCTCCGGCAGGCCTGCCACGACAAAGCCGGTTGTGGCCTTTGGCGCGAGGCCCGGCTGCGCGATGCCGTCCTTGAGGCTCCCGTCTTCATTGATGAGGGAGCCATACTGGTTGATCCGATTGCCCCCCTGATCGAGGCGCAGACCGTCTTCCCCGATGACAAAGCCGGCTTCATCGAGGAGCTGGCCCGCCGCGTCCACCCGGTAGAAGCGGCCGCTGGCCTTCTTCTCCATTCTGTGTCCGAGCTTGTCCACGAATTGGAGGGCGTGTGCGCTGTCGTGGGTGATATAGACGGGCGTGGCCCCCAGGACCGGGTTTCCGCCGGTGCCCTCGACCAGGACAGGCAATCCATCCGCATCGACCACCACCCGGCCCTCCGCGTCGGTGGCGATGAGGAAGCCGGAATCGTTGATGAGCTGACCGTTGGCGTCAACCGTGAAGTCGCCCCAGGACCCGGCCGTGGTCTGTACCCGCAGGGTCTCCGTCACGTTGAGAAGCTTTGTCAGCAGCACGCTCACGGGCGATACCGAGCCGGCGTCAGCCCCGGTCAGGTGGAGATTGTGTCCCGCCTCGACGAACCCGCTGATTTCCAGAAGACCATGGCCGGAGCCGATCGTCACGTCCGAACCAGGATCCAGGGACTGGATGATCCCCTTGATCACGGCGCCGTCTCCGACGGCCAGGGTGACTCCGCTGGGCGAGCCGCCGGCCAGGACTTCCGTCCTGATAAAGCTCTTCTCGTTCAGGGAGAAGAATGGCGCCGTGCCGCCGGTCACCGTGATGGACACCAGGCCTGTTGCCTGGGCTGACCCTCCCCACGCCAGCGCTTCTCCCGCCGCGGCGGCGTCTCCGTTGACCACGTCCAGGTCCGTGGAGGTCACGACCCCGCCAAAAGTAACCAGGTCGGAAGCGACGATGGTTATTCCGGCGCTGCCGGCGGTCCAGCTCAGGGCAGGCTCTTCTCCCAGATACGTCCTGCCCCGCTCGGCCCCCGCGATAAGCCCGCCCAGAACATCAACGTAGTCGGCTTCAAGACGAATCACGCCGCCGCCCAGGCGGGTCCTCACTTCGCCGGCCCGGGCCACGAGGATCCCGCCGTTCCCGGCAATCAAGGCCACCCCGCTGGACGCGACGATCGAGGCTCCCAGCGGGTATGTCGCCCCGGGAGGAAGTGCCGGATGGCTTTCATCCGCCGTGCCCGTGGCGCCGGCGACCGTGATGGCGTCCGACAGGATCCGCACGTTCTCCCCGGCAGCGGAGAGGAAGGTCCGGTTCTCCGTCAGGAACTCGAAGGTCTCCACGCCGCCGGCCTCGATGTTCCCCTGGATAAGGACCCCGGTGGGTGCGGTGATGAGGAGAGAGCCCAGGGCGTCCAGGTCTCCGGTGGCGGAAATGGAAACGGAATCCCGGGCAGCAAGGACAACTTCGAAGTTGTCGGCGGTTGGATCACCGGCCGGTTCAGGGGCTGTGACGCCGGCGTTCTTCAGCACACCGGAAATGTCCAGGTTCTCCGCTGTCAGCACGATCCGGCCGTTGGTCTCGATCCAGCCGGATTCTTCGGTGACCGCGATGTCCGCGTGCAGGGAGGTGATCCGCACGTCGCCGTTCATCCGGGGCTCGTCGTTCTGCAGGGAGCCGATGGGGCCGTCGACGATGACGTGATTGTATCCAACAATCTCAATGGCTTGAGAGCTCGACGCCGGTCCCGTCGTCTTCAGATACCCCGTCGGGTTGAGGACGACGCTGTTCCCGCTCGCGCCGGAACCCGCCGCAAGCCCGGCTTCGATGTGGACATTCCGATCGGCCTTGATCCGGCCGCTGATGGTCAGGGTGTCATTGGCGGTCAGGATGACGTCGCCCTCAGCACCACCGGCCGTGAGATCTCCCTTCAGCTCCCCGGTGTCCCCGAAATCGAGGACGATGGGCCCGTCCACCGTCTGGAGGAGGCTCGACCAATCCAGGTCCAGGAACGTCGCCGGCCCCTTCACCATGGAGATCTGGTGGTTCGACAGGACAGACCCGGCGATGTACAGGGTGCCCACCGGGTTCTCCGGCGTTCCGAACTGGACCTCGGATCCGGCCGCGGCGGCGATGATGTTGAACGGCCGCGATGGAACGGCCACGGCTCCGCCTGCCACGGCGTCCAGGCCCAGGAGCTCGGCATGATGGCTCTGGAAGCCTGCCCCGCCGGACGGGTTGGCCGCTGAAGGCAGCACCTTGAACAGGTACTGGCTGGTCAGCAGGATCTTCCCGTTCTTCAGCTTCACCCTGATCAGGGGATCGGCGGCCCCGCCCGTGGTGACCGGGTCGTCGGCGAAATACCCCGGCTCCAGGGCGGTCCCGTCGAGAGCGTAGTAGTCGGCGCTGTTGAGCGCGTTCTGGATGTCCATGAGAAGGTCCATGATCCGGCCGTTGGAGTAGTTGTCAGTCGTCGCGGCCGCGGGAATTGTCACCTGGCCGACGATCTTCCTTTCCCCGAGGCTGATGAAGATGACGAGCGTCACGTCCTCGGGCAGCACGCCGGTGTTGGACGACCTGTTGGCGAGGATCGTGTCGTTGGGCATGCTCGTGAGGCCCAGGAGGTCTTCATGGACCGAGCTGTACTCGATCTTGAACACTTCGCCGGACACGAAGGCTATTGAGCCGCCCATTTCGACCGCGCGGATTTCGGCCGGCATCACGTCGTTTACATCCGCCACCAGGTCGGCCAGGGTCGAATTGTCCGCGGCTGCCGCCGCCGGCACGGTGACCGTGTACTCGGAGGGGATCGTGCCCAGCACCCGCAGATCGAGGACTACGTCCCCGGCCAGCCCGCGGCTGGGAGGCAGGACGGCTTCCGCGGCCACGACCTGCAGCGGAACCGAGAGAACCGCGGAGACATCCGTCCCCGGTGCAGCGGCCATGCCCAGCTGTCCTGCCTCGAGGGAGTCGTCACCGATGACGGAGAAGGCCCGATTGCCCGTGAGCAGCAGCCGGTCGCCGCTGTTCCCCACCACGATGAGCTGGCCGGCGTAGGAGCCGGTGGGCACTCCGTCGTGGAACACAGGGGCCGCCACGAAAGCGGTCTCGATGTCCAGCAGGAGGTCCGCCCGTCCGGCGTTCGTGGCAGTGTCGGCCTGCCGGACGATGACAGTGGCCGTGAACCATCCGCCCGCCCCGTCATCCACCGCCAGGGCCAGCGTCACGTCTGCCGTGAGGATACCGGACGCGGGGAGGTCGGTCGTGCCGGTTATCTCGAAGCCCGGCGTCTCCAATCCTGAAGTCTTGATGCCTGCCGTGAAGCCGAGCTGGTCCAGGTGATCGACGAGCTCCACGGTCAGATGGAACACGCGCGAGCCGACGAGCACCACGACGCCGCGCCGATCCTGGGCCGTGATGTAGTCCCCGAAGTATTCACCGGAGAGGCCGGGCACCGGCGTGGCTGCCAGGGCATCGTTCAAGTCGCGCACCAGGTCGGCGATCCCGGCGTTTGCCGTGGTGCCTGACTGGGTCCCGTCCGTGGCCCCCTGCAGAACGATTACATCGCCGCCGAACGTTCCACCCATGCCGTCGTCGAAAGTGAGCTCCATTGTCAGGTCCGCCGAAAGCCTGCCGTTCACCATGCTGTTCAACGGGATGATCCTCTGGGTCGGCGGGGGCCGGACGGCCAGTTCTTCCGTCACACCGGCAAGCTCGGTCAGCCCGAGGAGATGACCATTCACCGAATCCCCGACCAGTGCGAAGGCCCGGGCGCTCGATATCACCAGCGTCCCGGCCTCGTTCAGGGCGGAAATCTCCTTGAACCCGCCGCGGATAAAGGCGAGGTTGAGATCAGCCACGAGGTCGTCCAGCCCGGCGTTGTCCCGCGTCTCGTCCCGGGAGAGAACCACCCGGCCCGTCGCCACTCCCTGGCGCTCGCCGGTCACGGGATCCGCGGCCGGCAGGTCGGGATCCAGGGTCTTCGGGTCATCGTTGGGATCCACATTGGACATGACGATTGAAAGCTCCACGTTGTCCGGCAGGACGCCGGTCGTGGACAGCGGATCGTGGGGGACAACGTCGAAGATGGACGGATCCCTCACGGACTGCGAAACGCCGCCGGCAGCCGCGAGGGAAAGGCCGAGGAGGTCCGCGTTCTCCGACAGAGGATTGATCGCGATATCGAGGGTTGCGCTGGCAAGCACGAGGGTTCCGCTCACGTACCTTGCCGTGATGTCCAGGCCGGCAGCCTGGAGGGCGCGGGTGATGTCGGCTGCCAGGTCATCGAGCCCGGTATTGGCCGTCCCGTTCGTTCCGTCCGTGTCCCGGCGGCTGATTGCCACCAACGAGGAAATCATCACGTCAGCCGAATCCACGGTGGTGATGCTGAGCGTGACGTCCTGGGCCAGGATGCCTGTCGTGGGAACGGGCCGGGCGCCGACGAGCTCGTGGACGGACGGCGCCCTCGCCGAATCGAGCGCCGCGCCGCCCGAGACAGTGGTGAACCCCAGGAGGCCGGCCGAAACGGACGTGTTCTCGATTGTGAAGTCGTACAGGCTCGAGAACACTATCCTGTTTCCTTCCAGAGTCGCCCGGATATCACCGAAGCCGGCCAGGAGGAGATCTGCGTTGACGTCGAGGAGGAGGTCGGCAGCCCCGGTACGGGCCCCGTCCGAGGCTATGATGAAGGACCCTGAAGACGACTCGCCCAGCCGGTTGATGGCAAGCGCGAGTGTCACGTCGCCTCCAAGGATCCCGGTAGCCAGGACCCCCGAGTCCAGCTCGGTGTCGGCGACCACCCGGGCGTCATGGAAGAGCTCCACGGCCTCCAGGTCCTCGCCGGGGGTGAAGCCCATGAGGGCCACGTTCCGGGAAGCGCGCTTGATCTTGAAGGCGGAATCGCCGGTCAGGACGATCTTCCCGTCACGTATTCCTGCCGACACGTAGTGGCTGAAATGCAGTCCCTCCGTCTCGTAGCGGGGAATGAGAGTCGAGGCCAGGGCGTCGTTCACGTCCGAAGCCAGCTCGGGCAGCGTGGTATTGTCCGTGGTTGCCGCGGCCGGAACGACCACGGCGCCCAGGAGCACGTCCTCCAGGTCCGTGGCCTCGATGCGGATCACCAGCGTCACGTCGCGGACGAGCTGTCCCGTCACGGGCGCCGCGCTTTCAGCTTCCAGGATGGCCTCGTAGCGGGTCTCCGCGGTTTCCCACTCGTAGCGCATGCCCAGGAGATTCACGTTCTGGGAGGTCTTCTCGATCTCGAACTGGTACCCGAGACTCGTGAACACGAGCTTCCCGGCACGCAGCACGGCGTTGATCGGGGCAAAAGGACCGGCGTCCAGGGCGGCGTTGACATCGTCCACGAGGTCGTCCAGTCCCGCATTGTCCAGGGTCGAGGCCGCGGTGATGAGCACGGACGGAGCATCGACGACTGTTCCGCCGGCATCTTCCATGCGAATGTCCAGGGTCACGTCGGCCGCGAGCCGGCCGCCGGTGGGCAGCGGCTCGTCAGCTTCGATCTCCGCCGGCAAATAGTAGATGACCGAGCTCAGGACCGGCGCCAATCCCAGGAGGTCCAGGTTCCGCGAGCTCGGGAGGATTGCGAAGTCGTACGGAGCGTCAATGAGGATGCTGCGTCCCAGCCAGCTGACATCCAGGTCGCCGAAGGATGCGCTGGCGTCCAGGAGACCGTTGATGTGCACGATGATCCCCACATCGGGCGCGACGGGGTATTCCGTCCGCACATCCATGCCGGGGATGAGCACCGTTGCCGTGGTTTCGACCCCGTCCACGCGCTTCCACAGATCGAGCGTGACCGGCACCGGCAGGACGCCGCCCAGCAGGAAATCGCTCTCGCCGACGATTCGGGCCAGGGGACCCTTCACCCAGGTGTCTGGCTCGATTTCATAGAAGTGAGTCGGTGTCAGCACCTTGATGGGATCCGGCCCGCTCAGGACCACCCGGCCGTTCTCCCCCCAGGTCTCCACGAGGGCGGACCCGTATATCAGGACGCTCACGTTCGTGAAGTTGAAGGGATCCGCGGGGTCCCCTTCCGCAGGGTCATCACCGCCGGTGAGCTCGATCAATCCGCCCGCCCGGACCACGGTGCCGATCCTGACCTGGTGCCCCGCCGCAATGCGGATGGCCGTGTGGGAAGCGGCGGTCCCGAAATCGAGCAGCTCGGACCCGATGTAGCCCCCGGTCTCTGAGTCGCGGATATTCCTGACCTCGCCGCCTGCAATCAGGTGACCCTCGATTTCGGCGTCGTTCACCGCGACGATCGATATCAGGCTGTAGTCCCGGCGGGTCGTGATCTCGCTTGCGCCCTGGATCCGGACCCCGATTTCTCCTGCAATGAAGGGATGCGCGGCCGTATCCACGTTTCGAAGCTCGATATTGTCCTTGGCAGTGATGTAGCCGCCCGTGACCAGGATGTCGCCGAAGAGGGAGTAGAGCGCCTGGATCTCGTAGCGGGAGGAGCCGGGCAGGGTTTCATTGGCCTCCAGCTCCCCGCCTGCCAGCCCAAGAAGATCCTGGTGAACGGAGTCAGCGGTGATGGCGAAAGGATTCTCGGCCACGAACACCAGCCGGCTGTTGCGGATCTGGATGTCGATGACCCCGCCCGCCATTCCGGACAGGGCAGCAGAAAGCTGGTCACGCAGCTGCGCGAGTGAGGCGTTGTTTTTCGTCTGCGCCTTGGTGAGAGTGATGGATCCGAGCAGGGTCCCCTCCCCATCCTGGAAGAACAATGTCACGTCTTCAGCAAGCTGGACCTGGCTCCTCATGTTCCGGGTCCACCCGCCGATGAACACCTGCCCCGGAGACTCGATCCTGACGTCGCCGCCCACGCTCGTGTCGAAGTCCACCGACTCCTTGATGAGGTTTCCTTCCGCGTCCAGGAGAAGGGACTTGCTGGCGCCGGAGTAGATGTGCCCCATCATCTCGACGCCGCTCTCGCCGTAGAGGGAGACCAGGCCGTGGGACCCGTCGGAGGTCCGACCCGCCGAGGTGATCCCGCCCGCCGTATTGATGATGACGCTGACCCGGCCGCCCTCCGAGCCCAGGCTCACGTCATCCGGCCCGGCAGCTCCGCCCGTCACGGTCACCGAATCGCTGGCCAGGAGCCCGGAATCCAGGTACACCTGCTCGCCGGCAGCGACCACGATGTCCGAATCCGTCCCGGACCAGATGACGCCGCAGGGGCCGATGGAGCCGCCCGCCACGACCGTGCCGAAGATATCAACGTCTTTGGCGCCCCAGATATGCACGTCGCTCCCGTTCTGGAATGAGGTGATGACGGCTGTGGCTTCCACCAGGACGCTGCTGACCAGGTCAAGGTCGAGGTCCCGGGTTTCTCCCCGGCCGTACACGTTGATGCCGTCCTCCACCTCGACAAATGAGGTGGCGAACTTCACCCGCTGGCCGGAATCGATCAGCAGGCCGGCGCCCTTCCCGCGAACGAAGATGCTTCCCTCGATGATGATGTCGTCGGGGCCCTCCAGCCGGAGCAGGCTGTTGTCGGCCAGGGACATCAACTGGCCGGTCAGGTGGATGCTGGCGCTCACCGGGTCGCGGTCGTTCCAGTCCTGGTCCACCGCGCCCCGCAGGTCCATGACGTCGCTGGAGGTGATGGCGCCGTAGATGCGCAGCTCGTGCGGTGTCCGGATGACCACGTCGGCACCGGGACCGGTCAGGGCCTTGACCCCTCCCTGCCACTCGACGCCGGCCAGGATCTCCCCATTGATGTAGACCGCCTCGGGCGCCTCGATGTGGATCAGGCTCTCGGCGTCCCGGGAGGAAATGACCCCGGCGATCTGGACGAGCTCGAAGAAGGTGCCGGGAAGGATCGTGATCCGGGCGTTCTCGCCGCGCACGATGGTGTGGCCTTCCAGCACCACGGAGTTTTTCGTGATGATCTCGATGACGCCGCCGTCGAGCAAGGTCTCGATCGTGCCGGCGACGCCCTGGATGACGTTGTTGAGCCTGCGCGTGTCGTCCTCCACGCTGCTCATCATGGGAGAGACGTACGATTCACCGTCGCCCTGGATGTTGACGTAAATGCTGCCGTTGGTCCTCAGCCATCCGTCGACGATCATGCGGTTGCGGACGCCGTCCAGAACCAGCAGGTCGCCCGTGATCCCCGAATCTGTGCCGCCCAGGGGGTTGTTGATGTTCTTGGACTTGATGTGGAGCCGGTCGGTGTTGACCTCGAGCGTGACGGGGGGCTGGCCGGGCGTGGCGCAGGCCTGCACCTCGCCTTCGATATAGATCCGCCGTGCGTTGAGGATCACGTCGTCCCGGAAGGAGGAATCGCGCACCCGCGGCCGGCCGTCGTACTTGACGACCGCTGCGTTCATGGCGTCACCGAAGGTCATCCTCTCCGTGGGGTTCAGGGCCAGCGGGTCCGCGTAGTCCTCGCCGATGGTGATGAGGGTGAACCCTTCCTTGATGGCGGACAGGTCCCGGGTGGAGAGGTGGACCGTGTTGGCGAAGAGGCTGCCGTCGTTGTTGTATGTGGCCTCCAGTCCCTCGCCGGTGAAATTGCCGCCCACGTGCGCGGGGAAGTTCGTGAAGCCGGGATAGGTGTCGTGGATATAGGTCCAGTCGTTCCCCAGCTCGTGCTCGGCAGCAGTCCCGAGGATGAAGTCGGTAGCCTGCATGGCCTTGAGGAACAGCCGGCCCGTCCCGATCACGCCGCCGCGCGCCCGAGCCGGGTCAGGGTCACGCTCATACGGGGCGCTCAGGAAGTCGAAATCGTCCGCGGTCAGGGTGATGTCCATCCCCGGCGCCCGGGTGATGATGCTCCCCGTGTGCAGCGTCAGCCGCGCCCCCACGCCGTTCAATGTGACCGTGATGATCCCGTGGGCGCTGGAAAGCCCCGCAGGGTTGAGCGCCGGGACATCCGCCACGGGCACGCCATAGACAACGAGACTGTCGGTTTCCTCGATGACGATCTCGCTGCCGGCAACGGCTCCCTCATCGCGAGTGAACACGGTGATGCCGGCAACCGTCGTGATGATTGTGTTCACGCTGCCGGTCGAATAGTTGAGGATGTCGTCCGCCGCAATGATGAGGTGCGTGCCCGCGCCCAGGAACCTCATGTTGTTCCGCATATACAGGGAGCCTTCGGCCACCAGCTTGATGGTCCCCCCGCCCAGGTTGTCCGAGTTGTCTCCCGAACCGGAGGTGATGTCGGCCCGCAGATCGATGTCCGAGGGCAGGGCATTGTTGGCTGTGTGGATATCGAGCCGGCCGTTGTTGATCGCGTTGATCGGGACCGTGACCACCAGGCCGCTCACCCTGATGATCCAGTCAAGGTCGTGCGCGTCGATGCGGTGCGCGATGGTGCCCGCGGCGTCCGCGACGCCGTTCACGACCGTGGCGCTCGTGCCGACGCTGTCAGCCGTGATGTCGAAGTCACCCGTGGCGTGGACCGTTCCGTTCAGGATCACGTCCTCTACAGCGGTGAACACGAAGCTGTCTCCGTCCAGCCGGGGCTCGACGGTCAGGTTCCGCGCGGTCACCACGAGATCCGTGGCCCCCATCACGACCCCGGCAGGGCCGTTGGTGGAAACGATGGTCAGGTCGCGCAGGTGGGTGGTGGTCACGCCTGCCGCATCGATTTCGGACTCCTCCACCGGCAGCGTGACCTGCTCCAGGCCGTCGGTGAACTGGATGATCTCGCGGCCGCTCACGATCTCGTGGTCGTTGAACTCGAGAATGTCCGGAAGCGTGTCATTCGGCTGGATCCCGGGGATGTTCCGCAGTATCAGCTCGTCGAAGGCCGTGTCGTTGTCCAGGAGCCGGATCGTGCCGTCTGCCTTGGTGGAGGTCTGACGGCCGAGCTCGAAGGTGATGGTCGAGGCTCCGCCTGCGTCCTCGATCTCGATGACCCGCTCCGGCGGCTCCTTGATGGTGACGATGTCGTTTCCCGTTCCCAGGACAATCCGGGTCACGTTCGAGCGCCCGGCCTTGAGCTCGACCCCGGCGGTTGCGACGGTGATTCCGGTCTTGTTGATCTGGACCGTCAAGCCCGTGGTCACTGCCGAGAAGTCGAGGACGGTAACGCCCTGGGCGTCGCGGAAGGTGTCCTCCCCGAAATCCGTGGCAAAGACATACGTATCGGCCCCGTCACCGCCGCTCAAGGAGTCGACGCCGGAGCCTCCGTCCAGGATGTCGTCCCCGCCCAGGCTGGTGAGCCGGTCGTCACCCGCGCCGCCGCTCATGGTGTTGTTCCCGGCTCCTCCGGTCAACCTGTCGTTGCCGGGACCGCCGTCCAGTGTCATGTCTCCCGTGGTGCCGGCGCCCAGCCCGGCCAGGGTGTCATCCCCGGGGCCGCCGATCAGGATTCCGCCTGCGTTCCCCGCGGTGAGCTTGTCGCTGCCTTCCCCGCCGTCGAACTCGACCGACACTCCCACCAGGCCAGACGCGTTGAACACGTCGTCACCCGCGCCGCCGTCCGCGATGACCTTGGTGAAGCTGCCGGTGCCGCTCTCCGGGAAACGGTGGCTCCATTCGCCGTACTCCACGGTGATGGCACTGGCATCCCCGGTCACTGTGAACTTCTCGCCGCCGTCCGTGGTATCCAGGTACTCGCGATCACCTGCCCGCTTGCCGGTATGGAGAATCAGGGTCCCGGCCTCCTCATGCGCCAGCACCGGCTGGACCTTGGGCGCCTTGTATTCCCATTCCGCCAGGGTGATGTCGAAGATCTCCCAGTCCACCACGCGCTTCATGATCTTGCCGACGAACGGGATGGACACTCCCACGTCCACGAACACGTAGGCTTCGAAGTACGCGCGGCCGTGCAGGTTGAAGAGGTTCAGGAGCCCTCCGGGGGCGTCGTAGCCGGTGTAGTTCCACATGGTGATGAGCTCGGACACGCGGATCTTGCCGTCGTCGTTGATGTCCTGGAGGTCCAGGCCCGCCTCGAAGCCGATGTCCCCGCCCAGGCCCGCCTCCACGACGAGCGCCCAGATGGAGGCCTCCACGCCGATCTCGATGCCGAAGGTGAGCTCGTCCTTTTCCTTGCCCTTGTTGTCGCCGCTCAGGCTGTAGTCCGATATGAAGAATCCGTCGAAGGCTTCCCAGGCGTTCCCGGTCTGGATGGCGCGCCTGATGCCGTAGGTGTCGTAGCCGAAGCCCAGGTCTGCCGTGATGCGGAACCCGCCCTTTCCGTACACATTGATCACGACCGGGCCCGCGGTGATGGAAGCGATCTGCTGGAGGAAGCTGAGCTCATATCCGAGAAGGGGCATCTCGTAGGTCAGGAGCGTCGCGTCCCCGCCCGTCAGGAGCTTCATCCAGTTCCCGATGTCGGTGAGGTAGTCGATGATCTCGAAGCCGCTGCGCTGCTCCGAGATGGTCCCGCCGCCCGCGCCGGTCTGTATCGTCTCGCCGCCCAGGCTCATGTTCTTGATGTCGTCCAGGAAAGACTTGAAGTCGCTCACCAGGGAGTTCTCCGCCTGGACGGCCGAAGGATGGTCGGTGCCGAGGCCGAGGATGTTGCCCAGGAGGATGTCCCCGTTCGTGCCGAGCATCTTGTCCACCGTGAGGGTGAGGTCGATCATGTTCTGCACTGCGTACAGGAAGGCGGGCGGCATCTCGGGATAGCCGAAGAGCGAGGCGATCTTGTTGATGAGGCCCAGCAGGCACGGCGGATCGACCAGCACGTCCAGCCCGGGGACAGGCGTCAGAAGGATGTCGACCACGATCCCGACGGGCTCCAGGATGTCGGCGATCTTGTCCACGATGGGCTTCAGGATGTCGCTGATGAAGCTTCCCACCTCCAGGCGCAGGTTGTTCAGCCCGATTTCGGGCTCCTGAGCTCCGTCGTCCAGGCTCCAGCCCCAATTCGCCACGAGGTCGGCCCGCAGGCGCGGGAGGCCCTTTGCGCCCTCGATTTCCAGGATCAGGTCGAGCTTCAATGTCGCGTCCACGCCCAGGTTCACGTTGAAGAGATCGTCCATGGGCGTGGAGAGGAGCCGGTTGAAGGTGAGCCGACCGGTGCCCGGCTCGCCCGACACGTCGATGGAGAGGAACCCGAAGAGGCCGCTGGGCTGGAACCCGTCCTTGGCCGGGTCGCGGTCCGCGTCCCGGGCGGTCACCTTGAAGAACAGCAGCACGCCTTCGGCGACGAACGGAGTGACCACGGCGTTGTCCAGGGGCTTGCCGTCCAGGAAGGCGCCGATCTCGACCTCGATTTCAGGGTCGCCGGGATTGTGGGTATCGTTGGTGACGAGATAGAACCCGTCCGCCAGGCTCAGGCCCATGCCGAAGTCGAAGGTCCATGACATCTGCACCGCGAACCCGCCGTCCACCTGCAGCCCGAAGCCCGGCAGGTCTATGTCCAGGGGGATGTCCACCCCGGTCCCGAACACGATCCCGCCCAGGGACACCTCGAACTGGATGGCATCCGCGTCGGAGTCGTACCCGTCGCTCTCCTGGGGCACCTCGTCGCCCAGGACCCACGCTTTCAGCAGGTTTCCGTTCTCGTCGTACCAGCCGACCATGATGTCGGAGATATCGATCCGCCCGTCTCCGTTCCCGTCCAGGACGATGTCCAGACCCGAGGGGCCGAATACATCCCAGATCGCGTCGCGAATGTACTGGATGGCCGCCCCGGGCCTTTCCAGCTTGGCCCGCAGCTCCGCCAGGAACCCGAGGCGCAGATCCCGGATGAAGGTCGCGGCCTGTGCCAGCTTGTTCCCCACGATGGGCAGGTCGACCGCCAGGTTGGAGCCCAGCACGTCCTGCACCGCGCCCAGGGCAAAGTCCACGCCGTCCAGGATGTAGCCGGGGTCGTTGAGGATGCTCAGAAGCGAGAAGTCGGGCAGCTCGAGATTCGGAAGCACCACGATGACCGCGTCCACGGTGCCCGTGGGGGATCCGGCGAGCCTGCGGAACACCTCCAGGAGAGCCTGCTCACCGTACCCTGCCGGGCTCGGCGCGGCGTTGGTGTAGACGTGGACCGGGTCCAGGTCGAAGAGGCCGGGGATTTCGACCGGCAGGAGAATGTCGAACCCGCCCTTCAGGTCGTAGTCGAGATTGTCGAGGATGCCTTCGTCCAGGAAGTGGAACCGGCCGTCGTCCGCGACAGGGCCCGACCGCTGGTTGATGGACAAGGTGAACGTGGCGAAGTCCACGGCGGTGACGACCGCGCCCTCCGTGTAGAAGGCGCCCCCGGCCCCGTAGGTGAGCCTCCCCAGATACGCCGAGCCGCCCCGCACGCCGATCCCGAAGGGCTGGAACAGCAGCTCGAGGTTTGTCCCCTCCACCTTCAGGCCGATGGTGACTCGCGTTCCCGTGTCGTCGGCGGGGGAAGAGTTGCCCTGATCCTCAAAGTCGAAGAGGAAGAAGTCCACGTTCCCGTTTTCGATGTCGCCGAAGTCGATCCCCACGTCGACGACCATCTCGACGAAAGCGTCCCAGGAGATGTCGGCCCCGGCAGATACCAGCTCGTCGATGAACCCCCAGCCGGTCCCCGTGCTTCCCGTGAACATGCCGATGATATCGCCCAGGTTGAAGGAGAAGCTGACGTTCATCATGTCTTCGGAGAGGATGTCCGAGAGGACCTTGTCCCACTCGATGTGCAGCTTGAGGACCGTCATGTCGGCCAGTGACAGGGAGAAGACCTGCTGGTCCGGCGCGAGGCTGTTGTTGTCGTGAATGCCCAGCGCGTCCTCGATGATCACTTCGACTTCCTGGATGGCTGCCGCGGGGTTCTCCGCCGCCGTCTCGAGCTTGTTCAGGAGGTTATCGACGAAATTGAAGGCGTCGCTCACCCTGCGGTTGATGATGGGGATTTCCTGCTCGTAGAAAGGAGTTTCCTTCAGCGCCGCCTCGATGAACTGCACGCCGGAGCGGATGGCCTCGATGATGTTCTCGAAGCTCAGGTCCTTGAAGCCGAACGAGCTCCCGAAGTCGGGAAGAACGAGGACCACGTGCTTCGCCGCGATCCACTGATCGAACTGCGCCTGGTTGTACTCGGTGTCGAGGACCGTTTCGATATTCGACCACTCGGTGAGGTCGGGAATGGTGAGGGAGATCTCCTTGCCGGCCAGGGCGCTCGTGTCGAGGAGAGGAATTTCCGGCTCCACCGCGAGGCCTTTCAGCTTCGCCTGGGCGTAGCCTTCAAAGTCGAAGTCGAGGGCGTCGATGAGGTCACCGCTCACGAGATCCAGGAGAGAGAAGGTCCGGTCGTTCTCCGTGGCAAGGTTGCCGTCCGCGTCGAGAGTCAGGGTGGCCCGGGCCAGGAGGTGCACCCCGCTGCCCGTTCCCGGGCCGCCCGCCGTGAGGCTTACGAACCCGAGCCGGGCAAAGAAGGCGAGGTTCTCGAGGTCCAGGGACGCCCGGCCGGAAACGTGGGCATTGTTGATGAGCACGCTCAGCCCCTCGCTCCCGGTCAGGCCGTCGAAATCCACGATCCATTCGAAACCGCCTTCCACGGTGACCTTCAGGTCGGCGACGGCGGAGGTGCCCAGCTCCAGCACGTCCCCCAGATCGAACCCGAGGTTCAGCGGGAGGCCCTTGATGTTGAAGAGGTCGACCTCGAAGGAGGCCACGTCGCTTTGCGTGAGCAGCCCCACGTCCACCAGCTCGTACAGGTCGAATCCGTCGAAGCTCAGTTTCCCGGCCTCCACCAGGTCGAGGTCGGAGAGGTTGGACCGGCCCAGGAGCCCCGCGCCGATCAGGTCTGCCAGGGTGACGCCGAGGGTATCCGACGCCAGGAGGTCAACGAGGTTTATTGACGATTCGGGGATGACACCGGCCCCGATGAGCCCCTTGCCGACAAGGTCGGCCACGGCGAGGCTCACGTTGGTGAACTCGGATCCCCCGATGAAGCTCATGTCGATGAGGTCGGACAGGCTGTACAGTTTCAGCCCGGTCAGCGCGGTCATGTCCACCCAGTCGGCCTGCTGGAGCTCCGTCGTCAGCGCCAGGCTGCCGTCGGGTTTGGTCGCGTACAGCGAAACGTGCAGCTTCAGCAGGTCCGCCCCTGTCATGAGACGGGAAGCGATCAGGGCGTCATAGGGGATTTTCAGGCCGGTCTTCAGGCTCGTCGCGGAAACAAGGTCGGCGTCCAGGAGATCGGTCAGACGGACCTTCACGGCAGTCGAGGAAAGGAGCGCGGACAGGGAGATCGTCGACCCGGTCAGCGCGCCGGGGGAAACGAGCTTGAGGCTCTCCAGGGACGAAATCGACAGGGAGGTGGCGGGGGCGAAGGAATCGGCCGTGATCAGGTCCCACTGTGCCAGATCGCGCAGTTTCACCAGGGGCAGGTTCAAAAGCCCGTCCAGGAGAACGTCCTTGTCAAACTCCTGCGACGGGTTGATGGCGCCAAGCTCGAGAAGCTTCGCGAAATCCGCCCGGCCCAGGTTGTTCAGGTTCCGAAGGTTGAAGCTGTTCAGGAGGAAGTTGAAATCCACCGGCAGGTGAAGGCTTCGCGTTGCAGGATCGTAGACGGCGTCAAGGCCGGCAGGCAGGATTCCCGCCCTGGTGAACTCTTCAACAAAGCCCTGGACGGTGTTGATCCTGGCCAGGTCGATCCTGGAGAATACCTGCTCGTTGAAGGTGGTGGCGAAGTCGAAGATATCGCCCAGGGTCTTGTTGACGATGGGGATTTCGGTGGACATGAAATCCGAACCGCTCACGGACTCCAGCCAGTCCAGGGTGTTCTGGATCATTGCAATCAGTGAGCCGAGGTTGAAATCGCTGAAATCAAGGAGGGATTCGAGGTTCTCGTGGGTGAGAGCGAGCGAAGGGCCGCCCGCTTCGGGGAAGAGAGTGCCGCTCAAGCCCACGCGGGGCGGCGCGCGGGGATCACCGAAACTGACGCCGCCAAGGTTCGCGAAGACGGGAAGGTCCACCTCGATGTAGTTGTTCCGCGTTCCGGCGCTGTTCATGGTCGGGGCAAAATCAATGCCCGCGCTCTCGTGGTAGGAAACGGTCGCTCCCAGGTCCAGGGACAGATTTCCTTTTTCTCCGTCGGCCTTGCCTATCGAGATGTCCAGGGGCCCGATGGCGGCGCCCAGGACCAGGTCATCAACG
This sequence comes from uncultured Spirochaetota bacterium, assembly GCA_963734545.1. Classification (GTDB taxonomy): domain Bacteria; phylum Spirochaetota; class Spirochaetia; order SZUA-6; family Fen-1364; genus Fen-1364. The sequence continues at coordinate 113,601 of CAVTHO010000010.1, forward strand.
GACGCGTGACCCTGGAAGGTCAGATGGTTTATGGAGAAGGAAGCTTCGTCGGTTTCCCAATTGAAGGAGAAGCTCAAGGACAGATCCATTGCCAGAACGAGATTCACCTGGGCATCGCCGTCCAGGACCAGGCCGATGGTCTGGGCCGGCTCACCCAGATTGATGCCCATGGTGCGCTGATAGGTCGACGCAGCATCGAAGGTGACGCTGACCCCGACAATGGCGTCCGAAGCGTTCCGCTGGGGCTCCCAGGCCAGCAGGCCGTTACCCCCGGCCAGGCTGGGGAGCCAGTACTTCTCGAGGTACGTGAAGAGGCCGCCGATGGTGGGGCCTCCCGCACTGTAGAAATCCTTCTCCGGGTTCCCCGCCTCCTCCTGCCCCAGGGGGATGCTCAGGTCCCGCTCGAATGTCCCTGTCGTCAGGTACGGACGCAGGTAGTGCTTGATGTACTGGCCGAGCTGCAGCAGGTTGTCGAGCCCCAGGAGGCCCACGAGCGAGGAATCGGTGCCGGGAATGGTCTTGTTGAGGAACGCGTTTCCCTCCGCGACGACGTTTCCCCGGTTGTCGTAGCGCGTGATGAACTGGTCTTTCAGGTCGAGGATCTGGTCACCGAGCAGGTCCAGGGCCGCGAAGGCCAGGTCGTTCAGGATCCCGCCGATTTCCCTCAAGTCTGCCGTGAACCCGGGGGAAAGCTCACCGTCGTAGAGGTCAGTGTCCCCGAATCCGATGCTTCCGAGCGCCACGCCCGTTCCGCCCACCGAGGCGTAGAGGGGCAGGAAAACGAGCACACGGTTCTGGAAGGCATTGTGGGCCTTGTCCTCCTGGTGGTTGAAGCTGAAGGCCCCGGCGTCAAAGGTTACGCTTCCACCCAGCTCAATCTCCACCCGGCCGGCGTGGTTGGTGTGCAGGTCGATTGCCTCGTAGCCCAGGCCGATCTCGATGTCGGGGGCACTGAACGATCCTGAGAACTTGAACTCGTCGAAGTTGAACGCGAACTCCCCGGTAGAGAGATCCACCCCGAAGTCGAACCTCAAGGCCGTGGAGACGGACACTGCGAGGTCGACCTCGGCGTCGAGCGCGAGCCCCACGCCGCCCAGGTTCTCCGCGATGGCGAGGGTCACAACGTCGGCAAAGGAATAGGCCCCGTTGAAGGAGATTCCCAGGTGGCTGCCGGCCATCGTCACGGTCAGGAAGTCACCGCCCACGCCGGTCGAAATCCCCGGCAGTGTCGGGACCCAATGGGCGGTCAGGAAGGACGCCAGGCCGTTCCAGATGTCCGCCGGCGTGACATCTCCCGTGGCCACCGAGCCCGGCCCGATCCAGGACACCGTGTCGAGGTAGGCGAACACATGGGTGTCGATGTCGAGAAGGGCCTCGATCCCATTTCCCGCGCCGAAGAAGCTGTTCAGGTCACGGTCGATCCCGGGGATCGTCAGGTCGAAGAACCCCGAGCCGAGCAGGTCCTGCTTCAGGCCCCGAATGAGCCCTGCCAGGTCTTCCAGGAGTCCCCGGATCACGCTGTCCGCCAGGTTGCCGAGGGCGCCGGCGATGTCGGGAGTCGTGATGATCACGGGATCATAGGGGCCCGGGTTGAGGTTCACGATGTGCCGGAAGACCTCCTCCAATCCCGTGTTGATGCTCCCCTGATAGAGAGGATTGGTCCGAATGCTCAGATCCGGCGACAGGGGTATCACGGTCCCGAACACGTCCAGGGTCAGGGGCAGAACGACTTCCAGGCCGCCGTTCACGCCCGCGAACTGGACGTTGTCCAGGAGGTTCTCCGTGGCGAAGTGGAACCTCCCGTCCGACAACGGATCTGCCGGATCCAGCACGAAGGCAATGGTAACAAAGTCCGACCGGTCGGCGGGATCCGTCGCCTCCGGGTTCGTGGACGCGTCCCCGTCGGCGTCCATGGTCATCGTTCCCGCTGTTACGCTCAGACCGATGGAATCGAAAATGCTGAACGACAGGTCGAGGTTCTCCGCGAGCAGCTTGAACCCGGCATCCACGCGCGTGCCCGTCTGCTCGGCGTCGTTCCAGTCGTAGAGGAACTTGTCGGCCGACCCGCCCGATGCCCGGGGCCCAAGGTCAATTCCGGCCTCGATTCGAACCCGGGCGAATGCGCTCACGCGGACGGTCCCGCTGCCCTCCAGGGCCACCAGGTCGTCGATCCCTTCCAGGCCGGGGAGACTCCCGCCGACGAGACCCTTGAACAGACCGAGATCGAAATTGAAGGGCGTGCTTTCCTCCACGTCCTCTTCCAGCTTGAACCGCAGGCGAAGGACTGTGCCCTCCATGAAGACGGCGAAAACTGCCCCTGCTGTCTCGAAGTTCAGACCCAGCTTGTTCAGGATCAACCCTATCAGTTTCTGGATGTCGTTCTCCGGGTTGTACAGCTCACGCTCCACGGCGTTCACGGCATCATTCATCATTCCGATGAAGGCCAGGATCTCGCGCGGGGATTTGTCGATCAGGGGGATCCTGAGGTCCTTGAAGGCATCGTAGATCGGGGAGTTGGGATCCGTGACCCAGAAGGGAAGCCGGTCAAAAGCCTTGAACGCGTAATCCCGGGCCCTCAGGATCATGGACAGTATGTCCTCGATATGGAGGTACTGGTAGAAAGTGAAAGCAGCGGGGAGGTTTGTCAGGTCGAGGGTCATGTAGCCGGGGGCGGTCCGGGCACGGGCCAGATCGCTCACCATGAGCGTGACTCCGCCATCGTCCGACGCGGGGATCCCGCCTATGCCCGTGTTCACCTTGATTCCGAGCAGCGTCGCCTGCGCCTCGCCGGTCACAGCGCCGTGAAGGATGGAAGCGACATCCAGCCCCGAGAGGGACGAGATCAGGAATTGCCGATCGCCGGCGGTCGCAAGGTCACCGTCCTGGTCGGGCACCAGGGTCTGCGACACGTTCACCCGGACAAGGCTTCCCGGTGCGTATCCCAGTGTCACCCCCACGAATCCGAGCCGACCCGCGGCCTCGAAGTCCGTCACCTCGAAAGATACCGACCGTGTGAGGGACGCCGCGTCCACGGAGTACGTCAGCTCCCCTTCGGTCGGACCGCCGGTCTCCCCGTCAAAATCCACGACATAGTCGAGCTGTCCGGACACCTCGACCAGGAGGTCTGCCAGCGCCGTTGTCCTCAGACCCACCAGGTCGAGGCCGTAGTCACCTGAAAGGTCGAGGGCCGCACCGTTCAAGCCGAAGTATTGCAGGGCGTGGCTGTCCACCTCGGCGTCCCCCACAAGACCCAGGCTCACGAATGACGCCAGGCTGTCCAGGTCGTTCAGGTTCAGGAGGCCGCGGTCGCCGAGCTCGTTAAGGGAGAAAGACGGGGTCTTGAGATCTGCTGAGACGAGCAACCCATGGGCAGCCAGGCTCCTCAGAGAAACCAGTTCCTGATCGAGAAGGGCGTCCTTGTCCACGGTGGCCGAGGCGCCGAGATAGGAGGGATCCACCACGCCCGCCTTGACCAGATCGCTGAACCCGGCAAGTCCGAGGGAGAGAAGGCTCCCGGCCCCGTTCAAGAGAACCTCGTCGTTTCCGGCGCCCGTGATGACGGCGGCCTCCTGGAGGATTGCCCGGTCGAACATCCGGGACGAGGCCACATCGTCCAGCGACCGGGCCGTCACAGACCGGCTCAGGTCGCCGAACCCGACCAACCCGTCCGCAACGAGTCCCTTCAGGGACACGAGTCCGGATCCGAGCAGCGCCTGGAGGGACACCATACCGTCCGGTCGGATCAACCCCAGGGCGTTCAAGGCCGCCGTTGTGACCAATCCCGAGCCCGTGAGAGCGGCAGGGCTCAAGGCCTTGTTATTGAAGCGGCTCTTGCCCACGAGGCCTTGATCCACCAGCTGGGGAAGCTCCGCGCCGTGGCGAATGATCAGATCGCCGGGATTCAAGAATCCCCAGTCGATCAGGTCCCCCAGGTAGATCGTCTCCAGGACATCGTAGAGAAACACCTGATGCGCGCTGATGTAGTTGTTGAGGTCCCCGTTCTCGAACAGGACGGATTCCTCGAGCTTCACGATATCCAGGCCCATGCCGGGGTCAGCCAGGTCGGCGGCATCCACGAAGTCCCGGCGAATCAAGGACAGGAGCGTCACGCCCTCCAGGTCCAGCGCCACCAGGGTCCGCACGGGCACCGCGGCACCCAGGGTGTCGGGGACATCCACCGCGAAGGCAGTCTCGATGTCGGCCGCGTTCAAACCGACGTCGACGAAATCATCCAGACCGACAAACTCGTAGCCGACATACTCGGCGAGGGTCAGGTCGTAGAGAATGGAGCTCAGGAGCGTGCTGAGAGGGACCGTGCCCAGGTGAACGATGCCATCGAACTGACCGTCCGTGAAATGGGCGGATCCCTCCAGGTCGCTTTGCTCGAACACCTTGTTGACGAAGTCCTGCCGGGAAAGAAGGCCGCAATCCACCAGGGATGCCAGCGTCACGTGACTGTCGGCAAGAAGGTCCTCGAGGGAAACGAAGCCATCGGTGCCCACAAGATCCTGCTCAACGATGTACTTCTTTCCCACCACGCCGGAATCCAGGAGCTTCTCCAGGGGTACATGCCCGTTCGCTGCCAGGTCCCCGGCGTCCACGAGCCCCGCGTGCACAAGCTGCCACAGGCTGACGGCGCTCTGCTTGTAGAACTGGGCCGGGTCCACCAGGCCTTTCTCGACAAGGGCGTCAATGGAAACCAGGTTTTCAGCGAGGAATGTTTCAAGGTCTATGGGGCCTGAGTCACCGTATCCGAGAGTTGAAAGGGCATTGCGAGCGACGATATCCGAGGTCAGAAGGTCCGGCAGAGGAAGGGTGGGTACGAGTAGAGGCAGCGCCGAGGGCGGCCCGCGAGCAAGCTCGTGCAGGCTCACCATATCCAGCGCCAGCAGGTCCGACACGCGCACATAGTCCGGCGCCCCTCCCTCGCCCTCCTGAACCAGGTTATTCTGCTCGAGCTCCCGGATCGAGACCTTCGCCGCGGCCAGAAGGTCGTCCACGGTGATCGTCGCCGCGCTCAGGTCCACGTCGTCGGCCGTCACGAGACCGGCAGAAACCAGGTCCTCCATGGTCAGAAGGCTTCCACTCAAGAGATCGGAGACGGCGACAACATCGTTTCCCGCGCTGTCCTGTGTCACCAGCCCGTCCAGGAGGGCCAGCTCGAGGAGGTCCGACTCAAGGAGAGCCTGCCGGTCCAGGCTGCCCTGCACGAAAAGATCGGCAAGCAGCACTTCGGGCAGGTCATCGTTCAGGTCATTCACGGTGATGAGCCCCACCCGGACCAGGTCTTCCATGGTGACGGAGGTGTTGGCCAGCAGCAGGGCCGCGGTGACCCGGTCACCGTGACGAATAAAGCCCAGGCCGTCGAGCTGTTCGGTGATGGTACGGTCAAAACCGAACAGGCGCAAATCCGCGGCCGGAAGGTCAGCCAGGCGACCGCGCTCAAGCAGTCCCTGGTCGACCAGGTCTCCCATGGTCAAAGAGCCGGCGGACACGATTTCGGGTATGGACCTGCGTGTCGTCATGCTCTTGTCGATGACCCGGGAGCTCAGGAGAGCGGCTTTATCCGCTTCACCCAGCGGACGGAGGTTGTCGTGGGTGAGGATCTGGAAGTATACGAGCTGGCTCAGGGTGATGGGGCTTTGCTCCAGCAGCGCACCGAGGTCGATGATGGAGCCCGGGCCGATCAGCCCGCCGTGCGCCGTGATCGCGGTGAAAAGGGAAGAGGCCTTGGCCATGATGTCCGAGGTGCGCAGCTTGTCCAGCAGCACCTCGGCCGGCAGGATAAGATTGCTCCGGGCCAGGTCTCCCAGATCGGCGAGGCCAGAATCGACAAGGGCGCTCAGGTCGATGTCCTCGATGTTCAGCGCGGAGATACCCACGAGCCCCGCGTTCACAAGATCGTCGATTCCCGCCAGACCGGAGCCCAGGACAGCCCCCAGGTCGAGGGACTCCGTGGCCAGGGCGGACACGTTGAGCAGGCTTTCGCCGACCAGCTCGGCCACGTTCGTCAACCCCGATCCAAGAAGGGACGAAAGGGAAAGCTGGCTCAAGGTCAGATTGCCGGCGGAAACAAATCCGGCCCCGATCAGCTCTTCCAGCGTGATTACCCCGGAAGCGGCCAGCGCGTGCAGGGAAACGCTGCCGGAATTGTTGAGACCCTTGTAGTCCAGCTCGAACTGGGTTGCCAGCCCTGCCGCAACGAGACTCGCCGTGCTCAAGGTCGCGTCCGCGAAATCAGCGGCCTGGACCAGGTTCTTCTTCACGAGCTCGGTTAAGGTGGCGACCCCGCGGGAGAGGATGCCGCTGACGGGCAGGAGGGTTGACGGAGTGAAATCGGAGGCGGCAATCAATCCTTCCCGGACAAGATCATTGAGCTGGACAGCGGCCCCGGAAATCAGGTTCTGGATGTTCACGAGGGCCGCTCCGGCAAAATCCCCGGCCTGCAGCAGCCCTTCGCTCACCAGGTCCCCCAGCGCCACCACGCCCGAGGAGAGAAGCTCGGTCAGCGACAGCTTGTCCAGGCCGATGCTCCCCAGGTTCAGCAGCCCCTGGTCGAAAAGGCTCCCGAGCGAGGTGACTCCGCTGCTCAGGAGATTCTGCAGGTCCACCAGATCCGTGGTTTCTATCATGCTTGTCAGGTCGATGCCGTAGTCGGCGAGCCTGGCCGCCAGGGCGTTGATGTCGCTGACAAATCCCAGCTTCGCGATAACACTGTCATAGGTAACGAACCCGGCATCCACCAGGTCCCCGAGGGTGACGAGCCCGGAATCTATGAGCTCATCCATGTCCACCGTGCTGCCGTAGGAGGCCAGGCTCCGTGTGCCGATGATCCCCGCGTCCGCCAGCGCGTTCAGGTTCAGGCCGCCCCAGTTCGCGACGGATTCAGGAGAGAGCAACCCCAGCTCGGCAAGCCGGGAGAGGGTGACGAATCCATGGTCAAGGAGGTCATCCATGTCCACCAGGTCGCTGACCTGGACGAGGCCTTCCTCGACCAGGAGGTCCACGTTGACCCAGCCCAGGGCGTCCAGATCGCGAAGCCCCAGCTGGTCCAGCTCAACGTCGAAAGCCAGGGGAAGAGTGAGCGCCTGGGCGGCAGGATCGTATGTGGCGGCTTCCCCCGACTTGAGGAGACCGGACGCATCCACGGCAGCCACGAAGTCCTGGAGTGTCTCGACGCCCTCGATATCGAGCTTCGAGAGCATCGCCGCTTCAAAAGCCGCGCCGAGATCAACCACCTCGGACAAGGAGCGGCCCAGGAACGGCACGGCGACGTCGAGCCCGGCGGAGCCGGCAGAGGCATCCAGCCAATCCAGGAAATCCGCGATGCCGCCAACTGCCGCGGAAAGGTCGAACCTGCCGAGGCTCGCAAGCTGGGCAAAGTCTCCGGAACCTGTGATGGCGGGATCAGCCCCGCCGAAGAGCGTCCCGCTCACATGGATGGTCGGCCGCGCGCTCCCGCCGCCCGTGACGTCGGCCTGGTCCGCCAGTGCCGCGTACATCGGGAGGACAACGTCGAGGGTGTTGGCGGTGAGGCCAAAGGGATTCGACGTGACTGCGCTCGGCGTGAATACGAATTGATCTCCGCTCAGCGCAACATCACCGCACACGTTCAGGGTCGCTGTTCCCAGGGTGCTGCCGACGCCTCGTCTCCCGACACTCGTCTCCAATGTTCCCACCCGGGCAGCGGAAAGCAGCTCCGTTGCACTCGCCCCGGAATCAATGTGCAGCCCGGTGAGGATGAACTGCGTCCCGCCGCCGGCCAGGTCCACCTGCAGCGTGAAGTCCACGTCACTGTCTCCGACAATCGGAACGGCGATTGTTCCTGTCAGGTCCAGCCCCAGTGCCTCGCCATAGCGGCTCAAGTCAAGGACAAGCTCTTCGTTCTTGATGCTCAAGTCCGTGCCGGTGAAGTGGATGCTGAGCCGGCCGTCGCTGACCCCTACAGTGATTGTCTTCGTGCTGTTGGAGAGGGTCGGGAGCCAGTTCGTTTCCAGATGGAGCTTCAAGCCGCTCAAGGTGGGCACGCCGCCCGTTGCGATGTAGTCACCGGCCGGAAGGAGACCGGCCGCGGCGCCCTCCCCGGCAGGATGCAGATAAGGTCTCAGGTAGGATTGAACGTAGTCACCGATGGACAACAGATTGTCCATCTGGGCCAGCTCGCTGAGGGAGAGACCGACCCCCGGGATCTCCCGCGTCAAAGCCTCGTCGCCGCGCGCATTTACCCCGAGGGCGGTCACGAATTGCCCCAGGGACTCGATGTACGTGGCCATCCTGGTCAGTCCTATCTCAGCCGGCCGGAACTTGACCACCAGGCTCTCGCCGACAGCCGGAATGACCTTGACGTCCGCGGAAGGCACGGCGCTGCGAACGGACAACGCAAGGGACTCGTCCTTGACCAGGACCTGGGCTACTGTTGCCCCGCCGGCTCCCCCGCTCAAGGCAGATATGAAGGACGCCTTGACGGCGGCATCGGTTACGCCAATCGTCTGGAATTCCACGGTCAGTCCGGGCTGGGACTTGAACCCCGCAAGCTCGTCCCCCGCAGAATCGGTCTGCGCCAGGCTGCTGACTCTCAGTATCGTGGCATGGTACACCGTCGCTGCTGCTTCGAAGGCGCTGTTCAGCCAGTGCACACCGTATCCCGAAGCGCCGGCGCTCACGGTATGGCCCGACGGCGAGATGGCAACCCAACGGGGAGCGTTGACGTGGTTGAACCACTCCACGGTCAACAGGGCGTCCAGCGAAAGCCTGTACTGCGAATAGTCGGTGGGGTCAGCGGGGAAATCCAGCTGAATGCCGATGGCCCGCTGGAACGCGGCAAAAGAGGACGCTGTCAGGTCCTGGAAGATGCCGTCCACCTCGAGGAAGTTCCCCTGGTGGTCCCGGTACCCCAGGTAGTTGAGCCTTTGCTGGATCTTGGCGACCTGGAGCGGGGTCAACTGAGAGATCTGCTCCGGGCCGTCGATGGCCATGGCCCCGGTTCTGGAATCAGCCGGACAACACGTCGAGGGGGACCCTCGTCTGGCTTTCCCCTGTCCCGTAGACTATCCAGATCCGTCCCTGGAATCCCGGGCTGCTCGCGCAATCGTCTCCGGGCAAGCCGTCCCGGACGCCGGGAGCCAGATAGAGCATTCCGCTCGTTGCGAAATCCACCGGCAGGTCCCAGTCGTTTCTGTCCGCGAAGATCACGTAGCCGAAGTTCACCGTTTGAACGGTCGCCGGATCGATCACCGTCAACGTCCAATCTCCGCGGAGCGGGTTTTCGCTCCTGGCAACGGTCACGACTTCTATGCCGCGCATCACCTCGAATGCGAGCTGCGTCTTGTCAAAGCTCGTCGCGTTCGTGCAATCCGACAGGTCGATCGGGATCATGTCGCCGGTCCGGGGGCCGTTGTCCGTGACGATCAGGCGGACACCCGGCTCAAGGGGCGCGGCCATTACGGCCAGCTCACAGCTCGCGCCAAGACCCAGCACAACGCCCATCTCGCGCATGACGACCGAAAGCAGATCAGGGCGATCCATGGCGTCGGTCCCCTGGCTTGCCCTCAGGGCTGTTCCGAAGGGCTGGAGCGTAAACTCCAGATCGTCAGCCGGGGTTGGATCGACGAACCAGCCTGTCTGGCCGCCCCAGGGATCCAGCCTCACGCGACGGGCCGCTGCGTCTGTTGATGCAAGATCGTCGCCCAGGGCGGCGATCTGGAAAGTCACTCCCTCCAACAGCGTCCGAGGATCGGTTCCCGAAGGTCTGAAGGCACTCCACCGGTTGATGGCTTCCGCCACGATGGGGGAAAGCCTTGCGGCATTGATCGCGAACATGAGCCGCGCACACTGGATCGACGTCCCGGGGAGTTGTACGAGCTCCCCTGCAGCGTCGACTCTCACCACCTCACCCGTGCCGGGGACCCCGCCGAGGCCGGGCGCTCCGCCGCTGCAGTCGACATTCCCGCTTGTGATCGATCCGCTGTGGCTCGTCAGCGTGACCGCGCCCCCGTTCCCTCCGTTGATCAGCGGATCAACACCGTCGGTTCCGTTGGCCTGGATGTCGCCCTGGAGGAGCATGTTGCCGGCAGATTCCAGCGACATGTCCCCCGCGTGTGACCCGTGTCCGACGCCGACGGTGCTGAGCACGGAACCGGCAGAGAGCGTCAAGGTGGTTCCGGCGTGGATGCCGAGGGTCTTTTCCGGAACCGCTATCGAAGCCCCGATAACCACGGAGCCCGCCGCGGCAATGTCGACCGAGCCGGTGCTGACGATGACTGCCCCCGTGTTGTCGAATTCCCCGCTCGCAACGGTTATCCCGCCGTCGGAAATCGTCAGGACCGTGCCGTTCAGATCGATCTTTCCCGATGCATGGAGATCGATATCGTTCTCGACGCTGAGCGCCCCCATGACGACGTCTCGAGCCGTGGAAACAAGGAGGCCTTCACTCATGATGGCGCTCGCATGGATGTCGTGCGCCGTCGATGAAAGTGACAACTGGCCCATGACAATGGCCGGCGCGTTCAGGACGATGTCTCCTGCCGCGGCCAGCTCCACACGGGTAAAGCTCGCACCGAGATTCCCCAGACCGCCGTCGAATCGAATCCCTGCGCCGGCGCTGGCCAGAAAAACGGTGGAATCGTCCGCATCCACGGACATGAACACAGCGCTGCCCTGCGCCTGCACCTGAACGATCCCTTTGACGAGCAGAGGGCTGCTGATGCTCAGGTCGCCGACGGAAGTCACCGTCAGCCCATCCGGGTCATCGAGAGACAGTCCGCCTCCGGTCACGGGCAGACCGAAGGCGTTTCCCTGGATGACGAGCTGATCGGCGCCCGTGCCGGTCTTGATCGTGAGAGACTGCAGGTCCGCGGCAACAAGCCCCGCAGAGCTAATTGTTATCCGGTCATCTCTGTTGATCAGAGTGTCATTGAAGCCAGAGTCGATGGTCATGTCGGCGATATTGTAGAAGGTGACGGACTCGAAACTGACACCGTTGATGGTTCCCGAAATGCGGTTATTGAAGGTGTTGAAATTGCCCGGCACGCCGGCCCCGCCCGGGTTCACGTCGATAATGAGCTCGTCCACGCCGCTGCCGTAGTCCGAGGTGAGAAATACACCAGGGGATTCGCTGATATAGGTGGGTTCAAGGCCTGCCAGAGAAATGGCGCTCGAGCGGGCGCCCTCGCTCAGCAGCATGCGGGCGCCGTCACTGCCCATGGGGCTGTAGGAAACAGTTACTGCCGGGTTTCCGTCAAAGGAAAACGAGTCGAAACACCCCACTCCGCCGTCGTAGGAGATCCCGGCCGGCAGCCAGAAAGGATCCGAGAAGTCCACGGTGAGAAGATCATCCCCATGGTCGCTGCCGATGATCATGACCCCGTCGACTTCCTCCAGAAGGCAGCTCTCCAGGAGCGAGCCGCTGCGGGTATCGAATAGCCCGAGAGTGCGGGAACCGCTCGTCTCCACACGAAGTGTCAGATCACTTCCGCCATCCGGAGCCGTGTAGGACAGGTATGTCAGAGCAGCCAGCGGCGGGGGAGCCGATGCGTGAAGCGCTTCGACCAATTCATCTGCTTTCGTCAGTTGCTCGGGCTCGATCGAAGCGAGCGCGTGCGATGTATCCCCGACCACCGTGCCCTGTGACGCAGCGGGCTGCTGCTGCCCGAAGACTTGAGCTTCAGCCGTCAGGTCGCAGTCAACGCCCTGCGCGGGATCGCTGTCACCGGGCGCCGCAGGCGGACCAGCGGTTTGAGGGGACGGGGCCAGAAGGTCTGGCACGCTCGCTTCCGGGGCATATGAGAAATCGGCGGTCGCGCCGGCGCGCGTCGTTCCTGCGGTATCAAACACCTGTTCGGCGGCGAGGGCGTCTATCGGGATGGGTCCGGCAGGCTGATCCAGGATGCCGTTGACAGAGAGGAGGAGTCGAGGCTCCAGGGCCTCCAAAGTAAACTTCCTATCGCTGCCCATCTTTCATTCACTTTTGGATTGGCAAACTTGATCTATTAAATCCCCGTGCCCCGGTCCTGTCAATAAAAATGTTTCTTCTATTATAAGCGACGACACGTTGCGGATCGGAAATGCAGGCGCTGGCGGTCAGCGGCCTATGGGATGGCGGCGATCCGACCTGCCTCCTCCGACAGGCTCCTCAGGGCGTCACGCAGCTCCGGCGGCTCCTTCACCACGAAGCGCAGGCTCAAGCCCATGAGGTAGCGTGACGCGTAGTCCAGGTCATCGATCGGCCAGTCGAATGCCACGCCCTCCGCAATCTTCGTGAGGATCCCCCAGGAGGAGGGGATCCTCCTGCGCAGCCGGGCAAGCTCCGTTTCGAAAACCACCCTGATCCGCCACCTGGCCCGCGTGTTTTCCAGGTACTCGATGGCATAGGCGCGGAAATCGAACTTTTCGTTCTTGTGAAAGCGTTCCTCGAGAGGACGGGTCTTTCTCATCCGGTCCAGCCGAAATGTCCGGTAGTCCTCCCGCAGGCGACAGTATCCGACGAGGTACCATCTGCCCCGCCTGCCGACGAGACCGTACGGCTCCACGACCCTGTGAGTGAGCTGGTCATTCTCCGAGCGATAGGTGATCTGCACGCATTGCCGTGCCTGGATGCTCTCGCTCAGGAGGATGAGCAGGGAGGCATCGGGCCGGGGCTCGTCCCGGTAGGGCGAGAGAATCGCCAGGGAGGAAATTCCGTTCACGACCTGTCGCGCCCCCTGGGGCAGGACCCGGGTGATCTTGGAGAGCGCCGCCTCGACAACTGCCGGGGACTGCCCGATCTCCAGCCATGAGCTTCCCAGCAGCCCGAGCACGATGGCGGCTGCCTCCTCCTCGCTGAACATGAGCGGCGGCAGCTTGTAGCCTGCCCGCAGCCGGTAGCCGCCATACCGGCCGCGTGTCGCCTCGACCGGTATCCCCACGTCCTGCAGCTTGGTGACGTATCGGCGCACGGTGCGCACGTCGGTTTCCAGCCGTGCGGCGAGCTCCGGGCCGGTCAGGTTCGGCCGTGATTGCAGGAGCTCGAGAACCGTCAGGACCCGGCCTGTCGGATGGTACATGTCAGGCGGCCTCCCGGGCTCTACGGATTCTTTTCATGCCCGATTAATAAGGACCGATTCTGTCCTCTTTCAACAGTACACTCTCACCGGATGCCGGTCAAGAAGGGGGATCGCGATGTACCACAACTGGTACGAGGTCTACATGAATGCCAGGCAGAAGCAGGAGGATCTCTACCGGCGATCGGACGAAGCGCGGCGCGCCGATGAGGCCCGCAGGAGCCGGAAGGAGCAGAGAAAGCAGGCGCGCGCGCGGCGGTTGCACTCGCGCACGGCCTCGGCCGCGCGCGAACCGACCATCTTCGACCGCCTCCAGAGTGTGGAAAAGCACATGGAATAGCCGCTATGGGGCGCTATCCCATTGATCTCCAAGGACTTGATCGATTGCGTACCTGGATATGGCGGCAAGCGGGGGGTGAGTGTTCTGGTAGTAGGGCAGCGCAATTGCTCCGATGGACAGCGCCCAGCCGCGACCACGAGCCCACATTGCCTCATCGACCGCCAATTCCCGGCGAAATGTCCGCCGGGCCCTGGTGGAGAGGAAATTCCACGCTACCGCCAGGTCGCATGCGGGATCACCCACGCCCAGACAGCCAAAGTCGATGACGGCACAGAGCCGGCCTCTCCGCGCGAGCAGATTGCCGGTTTGCAGGTCTCCATGGATCCAGACGGGTGGACCACTCCATGCAGGTGCCTGGAGTGCGGCTTTCCACGCCGTGATCGCCGCGTCGGCATCGAGCGTGCTGCGAAGCGCCTCGATCGCCGCTCGCGTCGAAGAGTCCCTCGTTCGCAGCGACACTCCGCGGAAAGAGTTGTGAGGACCGGGGACGGGTCCATCGGCGGTATCAATCCGTCGGAGGGCAGCAATGAACCCTGCCAGGTCCGTCGCGACCTGGCTCGAATTCGCCATGCTCTCGACGGCAGCGTTCTGGCCCTCGAGCCACCTGTAGACGGACCAGCGCCAGGGGTAGCCCTCGCCCGGTATCCCCTTCCCGAGCGGCACGGGGACAGCAAGAGGCAGGAGCGGGCCGAGCCTCGGAAGCCACTTGAGCTCCTTGTCCACCTGCCCCACGGCCGAGGGTATTCGGGGCAGTCGCACTACCTTGTCGTCTCCGAGACGATAAAGCGCATTATCGGTTCCCGCGGATTGCACGGGCTCGATGGGAAGGTCCGCCCACTGAGGAAACTGCGCCGCAAGCAGACTGCGCACAAGAGATGGATCGGTGTCCTGCTCGTCAACGTGCATCCTGCCGGGAGGCATAGCGGCCGTCCGTGCCGTCTAGGAACCGGCGGTAATCCGCACAGAGATCTCCTTTTCGAAGCGTCCGGTCACCATCAAGACAAGATCATCACCGCGGGTAGCGCAGGCGATTTCCTCCGGCTGGACTTTCGCGCCGGACACCTGCACGACCGCCTCCGGGCTTTTCCAACCGTTGACGACGAAAACGGGATTGAGCATCGGGTACTTCGGGGAGGCGGTGAACTCGATCTGCTTCCCCCCCGAGGTGCGCAGGACGTATGCCCTCTCGGAGAATGCGAAACCTTCGTACAGAAGCGGGCCCGATGACATCCCGGGGATCGACTTGACGCACTCGTTGCCCGTCAAGACGGTTGCCGGCCGGTACCATGAGTGAGCAAGCTCTCGCAGATGCTCCGTGGGCTTCTCGGTTGCTCCGACCAGGAAGAGCCACGAAGTCCCGCGGGGAGGCGTCTCAACATGGTACGACGCGGCGATCTTCTGTGACTCCTCGTCCTCCTGCAAGAGGAAGGGCCGCCAGTCGTAGTTGCAGTCGACAAACGAACTGTGCGTGGCCTGGCGCCCTGCAACGTCGTCTCCCCTTGCGGCGAGGACGAAGTCCTCCGCGTCCGTGACCGGCCAGTGCTTGTACACATTGCCGATCCCGCTGAAGAGAGTGAAATAGGGATGGTTCCCGCCGCACACTCCGCAGCGGCGGTATGCGAAGAGCCTCTGGTCCTTGGCAAAAATGACATACGGGCTCGGCCGATCCTTGAAGTTGACTCGCCCGATGTACATGTTCCAGTCCGCAATCTGGGGAAAGGCAGTGCACAGGGGCTTGAACTCATTGAACTGGATGGGCCAATCGAGGGAAATGCTCTCCCCCTTGTCGTTGGACAGCTCGAACGCCCCCTTGGGGCGCAGCGTGGAATCCGGCGTCGTCCCTGCCCCGTTGACGATGATCCATTCCAGAACCTGCCACATGTTGGGGTTGCCGCCGTAGCCAGATTCGTCCCCGGGGTATGCGGTGAGCGTGCGCACGGCCACGCCGTCACGGTACATCAGGTATGTCTCCTCGGCGGTGGTGTTGCCGTGGAAGACCCGGTAGCGCATGTCGGCGCAGGCGTATTGCCAGCGCACCCTGCCCCGCACGTCGTTGGCCTCGATGATGGAAGCCCGGCTGAACTTGAGCTTCTTGTCCATGATCGGCTCGTAGCAGTGGTTGTCCTCGGGGCTGTTGGTTTCCAGCCATTCCGGGGTGAACCAGACATCACCGCCCAGGTCGAGGCAGGGCACGTACTGCGCCTTGGACCAGAGGACCAGGCGGTGCTTCTGGCCGCATTCCACTACTATGGCGTGCCCCGTTGCGCCGGAAAAGCTCAGCTGCGTTTCATAGACTTTCATGGACGTTCACTCCCTTTCCGTTGGCGGGTCCTCAGCGCTTGGCGAATCGATAGTACCGGGGATAGTCCTTCATCAGGAGGTAGAGCGGCTCCTCGTCCTCCTCGATCGTGGGAAACCTGCCCACCTGCTCATGGAAGCGGTTGTCCGTGTTGTCGTCATTGCACACCGACACCTCCCCCACAAGGACTTTCGCCCCGACGCCCCAGAACTTGTGGTACATGCCCTGGGTGAGGGTGATGCTCTCCCCCGGTTCCAGAACTACCGTCTCCCCGGCAGGGACGGCCCGGCTCACGCCGTCCATGCTGACGGTCACCGGCGTGTGCGCGAAGTCTCCCGTCGCGCTGCTGTTGTACAACTGGATTGCGAGCTTCCCGCCTCCGCGGTTGATGATGTCTTCCATCTTTTTCCAGTGGAAGTGCATGGGCGTCACCTGGTTCACGTCGACGATCAGGAGCTTCTCCGCGTAGATCTTGCCCTTGCCGTTCTTCAAGCTCAGGTGGCTTCCGTTGCGGATCGTGAACAGGAAGAGGCCTCGGCGCTGGAATTCCCCGGAACCCCAGTCCGTGATGTCCCACCCCATGTCCATATCGGAGATTTCGCGAGCCTCCGCCCCTTTTCCGCGCCAATCCTGCGGCGACCAGTACGCAAACGGCGGAAGGTAGAAGTGATTCGCCCTGGCGAACGCGTCGCCTTCCCGCATTATCCCGTTGATCTCTGATCTCTTCATTCCATCAGCTCCATTCCCGCGGTCACCGGCATCCGTTCGCCCGTTCCCGCATGCAGTTCATTTCCCGTAGAAACCGACGCTCGTCCTGCTCGACCACGTCCCGTCAATCCACACCACGAGGTCCCGGCCGCTGATCTGCGCCGCGTAGGCGCCCGGGCTCACATCTGTCCCGTTGACCTTCACGCGGATGTCCTCCGGTGCGGAGGTCCAGTTCATCAGGCGGAAAGCCGGGTTCACGGCCGGGACCGTCGGATCCAGCGAAAACTCGACGCGGTCCTCCTCGTCATGCTGGCGGAACGCGTAGGCCCGAAGGGAGTAGTCGAACCCCTCGAAGATGACACGGCCTCTGCGCGGGTCTCCCTTTTCCGCGGGGCGGACGATCGTCACGGCGGCCGGCCGGCGCCAGGACATGGTGAGCCGGTCGAGCTCCGCCGGGTCGGACTTCTCCGGGACGGCTCCCACGAGCATGTACCAGGTGGTTCCCGGAAAGGGAGTGGGGACGAAATCGTCGTCGCTCGTCCGCCAGGCGTAGTTGCAGTTCATGAAGCAGGTGTGCGTGGTGATCTTGCCCACCTGGTCCAGCGCGAGGGACCCGAGGATGAAATCCTCCCTCTCTGTCCCCGGCCAGTGGGAGTAGATGGGATCGCCTTCCTGCCGGCCGAACACCTTCATGAACGGGTGATCCTTTCCGCACTTCGCGCAGCGGATGTAGGGAAACAGCGCCTGGCTTTTCGGGATGATCGTGAACGGACTGGGAGTTCCCCGCAGGCCGACGGTCCCGATATAGTTGCTCCATCCGGCCAACTGTGGGAAATGATCGCAGATCGGACCGGGTACAGCGGGAAGCGGCCAGGATACGTTCACCGACTCCCCCTCGCCGCTTCGCAGCATCAACGCCTCGGGCGCTCGAATGCAGTCCGTCGGCTTCGTTCCGGCGGCGTTGATGATGATGTATTCCTCGACCTGCCAGAAGTTGGCATTCCCCCCGTGGTTGCTCGCGGTCCCCGGCCACAGCACCACTTCCCGCACGGCCACCCCGTCCGGGTAGATCGTGTAGATTTCCTCCGCCGTGGTGTTCCCGTGGAAGACCTTGTACCGCATGTCGTTCAACGCGTAGCGCCACTTGATCCTGGCGCGCGCCGGCCCGGACTCGAGGATCTCCACGCTGCTCCACCGCAGCCGCTTGTCCATGATCGGCTCGTAGCATTCCTCATCGTTGGGGCTGTTGACTTCGCACCATTCGGGCGTGAACATCACCCCGTTGCCGAGGTCCACACACCCGACGTACTGCGCCTTGTCCCAGAAGACGAATCGCCAGGCCTTGCCGAACTCCACCACGACCGCATGTCCCCTGGCGCCGGAAAACTCGAATTGGGTCTCGAACGCCCTCACAACAGGTCCGCTCATGTGACGCTCCCTTCTGAGCCGCGCGAGATGATCCCCCGGTCCGCGAGCTCGAGCGTGACCTTCGAGTCGAAGGATCCCGCAAGCCAGAGAACCAGCTCGTGCCCGCTCACCTGGGCGCAATAGGCGTCCGGCGGCAGCACGTGCCCGTCCCGGCGGACCGCGAGCCGCTCCGCGGGCGTGTGCCACCCCTCGACGACGACCACCGGATCGAGCACGGCGGCGCCTCCGGGGTGGAAGACCGCCCGCACGCCGTCCTCCGAGCTGTTCTGACGGAACGTGTAGGCGCGCCGGGGGAAGTCGTACCCCTCGTAGACGAGCCTGCCGCTGCGGGGATCGCCCCGCTCGCCGGGTCCGCGCACGATCTCCACGGCCGCGGGGTTGCGGTAGGAGCGCACGACCCGGTCCAGCTCCGCCCCGTCGGCGCCCTCGGCCACTGCCCCGACGAGGATGTACCAGGAAGTTCCCGGGTCCGGCGTGGCCACGTAGTCCTCGTCCTTCCACCGCATGGAGTAGTTGGCGTCGACGAACGAGG
This sequence comes from uncultured Spirochaetota bacterium, assembly GCA_963734545.1. Lineage (GTDB taxonomy): Bacteria > Spirochaetota > Spirochaetia > SZUA-6 > Fen-1364 > Fen-1364. The sequence continues at coordinate 131,945 of CAVTHO010000010.1, forward strand.
TGTGCGTGGCGACTTTGCCGATGGCATCCCCGGCGGCCACCCACTCGAGGAAGTCCTCCATGTCGGTGACCGGCCAGTGCTGGTAGATGTTGATCAGGTCCTTGCCGGGGAAGAGGGTCATCGGGGGATGGTTCTTCCCGCATGACGTGCAGGGGACGAACGGAAACAGCCTCTGGCTCTTGCAGAAAGCGGCGAAGGGGTTCGGCACGCCGGCAAGCTCCACCTTCCCGATGTAGTTCTGCCAGTCCCCGATCTGCGGAAAGTGCGTGCACAGGGGAGAGAACCAGTCGGGCGGAAGCGGCCAGGGGATCTTGAGCATTCCGCCGTTGCCGTCCCGCATGGTGAAGGCCGATGGAGTCTTGAGGAAATCCAGCGGGCTCGTCCCTGCCGCGTTGATCAGGATCCATTCCTGCATCTGCCAGAAGTTCGGGTTGCCGCCGTGGGCGTTCTCGGTGCCCGGCCACAGCGACACCTCCCGCACGGCGATGCCGTCGGGATAGATCGTGTAGATCTCCTCCGCCCGCGAGTTGCCGTGGAAGACGCGGTAACGCATGTCGGCAAGGGCGTAGCTCCATTTCACCCGGGCCCGGGCCGGTCCTGATTCCAGGATCTGGATTCTGCTCCACCGCAGTTTCTTGTCCATGATGGGCTCGTAGCAATGGTTGTCGTTGGGGCTGTTGGTCTCGCACCACTCGGGGGTGAACAGCACGCCCTTGCCCAGGTCCACGCAGCCCACATACTGCGCCCCGCTCCAGAACACGAACCGCCACGGCTTGTCGAATTCGACGACGACGGCGTGCCCTTTCCTCCCGGAGAACTCGAAATCGGTCTCACGCGCATGCACACTCGGGTAGCTCATATCCCCCTCCTCATCCGTTGAAGCCAAAGGTCGTTGGCCGTCGGAAGGTCCCCTCCATCCACACCACGAGGTCCCTTCCGCAGTTCTGCGCGCGGAAGGTGTCCGCCGCCCGGGCCTCTCCCCCCACCGTCACCCGCGTGGCCGAGGCCGGGGCGGTCCACCCGTTGACGAGGAACACGGGATTGATCACGGGAATTCCCTCCATTCGGGCTCAGGGAGACCTCGACACGGTTCTGCCGATCGTTCTGGCGGAATGTGTAGGTCCGGATGGAGTAGTCATAACCTTCCACGACCACCCGTCCCCGGTGCGGATCCCCCTTGTCCGACGGGTCACGCACCACCACTGCGTCTGCCGGGAACCGGTAGGAGAGCGCCAGCGGATCGAGCTCCGCGCCATCCGTTCCGTGGGAAGTGGCCCCGATCAGGAGATACCAGGTGGTGCCGGGGAACGGCTGCTGCACGAAGTCGCTCTCCTTGCGCCGCATGGAAAAGTTGCAGTCGATGAAGCAGGAATGGGTCGGGACCGTCCCCACTTCCCCGCCGCCGCTGACCCAGCCGATGAAATCCTCCTTCTCGTACGCCGGCCAGTGGACATAGGAGTTGTGGATCCCGGTCTCGTTGTGATGATCGATTCCCTGGAACAGGGTGAAATAGGGGTGGTTGCCGCCGCACGCGCTGCAGGGCATGAACGGGAAGAGCTTCTGGCTCTTGCAGATGACGGCGAACGGATTCGGGATGCTCATCATGTTGATCTTGCCGATGAAATTGGGCCAGTCCTTGATCTGCGGGAAACGGTCGCACAGCGGCCCTGCCTTTTCGGTGGGGATGGGCCAGGGAAAGCTGAACGAGCCGCCGAGGCCGTTCCTCATCGTGAAGGCGGCTTCCCGGTTCAGAACCTGCGAGGGGGTGGAGCCCTTCGCGTTGATCATGTACCACTCGTGCACCTGCCAGAAGTTCGTGTTGCCGCCGTGGTTGCTGGCGTCCCCCGGCCACAGCACGATCTCGCGGACCGCCACCCCGTCGGGGTAGATTGTGTATGTCTCTTCCGCCCGCGAGTTGCCGTGGAACACACGGTATTGGATGTCGGCCAGCGAATAGCTCCAGCGGATTCGCGCGCGGGCGGGGCCTGATTCCAGGATCTGAATCCGGGCGTAGCGCAGCTGCTTGTCCATCATGGGCTCGTAGCATTCCTCGTCGTTGGGGCTGTTCTCCTCGCACCACTGGGGCGTGAACATCACCTCGTCGCTCAGCTGCACGGTGCCGGCGTACTGGGACTGCGCCCAGAACACGAACCGCCACGGCTTGCCGAACTCGACCACAACCGCGTGATCCTTCTTGCCGGAGAACTCGAACTGCGTCTCATACGCATGAACGGTCGGTACATTCATCCCCTTCTCCTTTTCCGCACGAATGCCGTCCTACCGATAGCGGCCGTAGGTCTGCGCGACCTCCACCATCTTGAAGATGTTCGCCTCCGGGGTATCCCTCCCGCACTGGTCTCCCGTCGACAGCACGAACCCTCCCCCATCGGCACAGGCGTCGATCAGCCGCTTGGCCTCCTCTCCGACCTGGTACGGCGTGGCGCGCAGCATGAAGTCGAAGGTGTTGAGATTGCCCTTGAGACACACCCGGCGGCCGAATCGCTTCTTGAAACCGGCGATGTCCACGTCTCCGCCGGGCTTCCCTTCCAGGGGCTCGATGACGTTCACGTCCGACTCTTCGGCCACCAGCTCGGCGATAGCCGCTGACTTCCCGCAGACATGGACGTGGGAGATGATGCCGGCCTCCTTGCAGAGGGCGCTCACCGTTCGAATGAACGGCAAGTCATATTTACGGAAGTACTCCAGGCTGCTCACGCTCAGGCTCGAGGCCGATCCGCCCAGCCACACCTCGTCCGGCTTCGCCGCGAGGCCGGCCTTCACCTTCCCGACCGCGTACGCGCTGTACCAGTCCATCACCTCCTGGATGTACGCCTCGTCGTCGACGTAATCAAAGAAGATGGTGTTGTAGTTGCCGTCGCGCTGGCCGAACCACCAGTCCTGGGGAAGCGGAAGGATGAACGCGTACACCCCGAGATCGCCGATGGCGCCGGCGTTCGAGAACTGGGAGCTCCATCTCCAGGATCCCGGCTCTCCCAGGACGGACCGCAACCGGGGCCAGTCACGCCTCAAGTCCTTGATGGGCTTTTCCAGCTCCCAGGGGGGCTCGTCCGTGAAATAGCGCGTGGCCTCGGACAACTCGCCCACGGGCGTCTGCACGCGCGAGTGCTTGATCTTCCCGCCCTCCGGGCAGGACGCTGATTTCGGAGCCCCACGCGGGCCGGTCATCCGGAACCAGCTCCGGCAGCGAGCCGTAGATGTACATCCCGTCGAAGCCGTAGTACCGGACCGCCTCGACGTATGCCCGGGCCACGCTCGCGGAGGTGTAGCCGGAATGCGGAAGGCCATCGAGGTACATCTCGTCGAACGGGCGCCCGCTGAGTCGCACCGGCATCATGTTGGACATGTCCGGGGACACGGCGACGTGGTCCGCTTCCGTGCAGGAATAGGCCGCGAGCATGCGCGTCCGCGCTGTCCACGCTTCCGCCATGAATGCCTACCCTTTCAACGCGCCGGCCATGATTCCCCGGACGAACTGCTTCTGGAAGATGATGTAGGCGATGACCGGCGGAATGGTCGCTGCCGCGAGCCCCGCCATCTGCAGGCCCCAGTTCGTTATGTAGCGGCTGTTGAGGAAAAGCACGCCGAGGGGGATCGTGTACATCGACTGCTTCTGCATGTAGACCAGGGGATACATGAACTCGTTGTAGATCCACATGGTGTAGAAAATGGCGATCGTGGCCATGGAAGGACCGGAGAGCGGCACAAAGAGTTTCCGGAAAACCTGCCAGTGGCTGGCGCCGTCGATCCGCGCCGCGTCCAGCAGGGACTTCGGGACCGATTCGAAGAAATTCCGCAGAACCAGGACACCGAAGGCAGACCAGCTGAGGTAGGTCAGGATCAGCGCGGGGTAGCTCGAGAGGAGGTGCAGAGTGGAGATGAGCTGGTAGCCCGAGATGATGAGCGCCTGGGGCGGGACCATGAATCCGAGGAGGACGAAGATGTAGAGGGCCGTCTTGCCCCGGAAGCGAAGGGTGGCAAAGGCATAGGCCTCCAGGGCGCACAGCCCGAGGAGGCCCGCAACGGACACCGCGGTGACGAGGATGCTGTTGAGGAAGTACCTGCCCATGCCGGCTTTCAGAAAGACGATCTGGAAGTTGCCCAGGTACAGCGTCTTGGGAAGGCCGAAGATGCTCGCGAAGATGTCCGCGCTCGGCTTGAAGGAGCTGTAGACCATCCAGACAACCGGGTACAGGACGATCACCGCGATGATCAGGAGGAAGGGGTAGGTAGCCGCCGTCAGGAATACTTTGTTCCAGGTCCTGCTGCTCATGGTCGTCTCCCCCGCCTCAGACATCGACCTTGGGCTGATACTTCGTCTGGAGGAAGATGATCAGCACCGTGATCAGGAGCTGGATGAGAAGAATGGAGCTGCCATAGCCGACCTTGTTCGCCGTGAACGCCTCGAAATACGCCCAGGTGGAAAGCACCTCGCTGGCGTGGTTGGGCCCGCCGGTGGTCAGCACATAGACGTTCGCGAACAGCTTGAAGCTCTCGATTGCGCCCAGCAGCGCGACCATCCAGTAGGTGGGGGCCAGCTGCGGGAAGGTGATGTACCAGATGTCCTGGAGCCGGTTGGCCCCGTCGATGTACGCCGCCTCGTGAAGCTCCTGGCTGATCCCGATCAGCCGGGAAACGAAGAGGAACATGAACAGCCCGAAGCCTCCCCACGCGTCGATCAGGACCAGGACAATGAGGGCCCGGGACGGGCTGCCCAGGAAATCCCCCGCGAGCGAGCGCAGCCCGATCGCCTTGAGGAATGGATTGATGAACCCGAGGGTCGGGCTCAGTGCCAGCTTGAACGTCACCCCTATGACCACAAGGGAAAGTACGGTCGGCAGCAGGTAGACGCCGCGCAGAAAGTTGGCGCCCGGTATCCCCTGGTCCAGGATCAGGGCGAGGAGGAGGGCCAGCCCGATCTTGAGCGTCATGTTGCCGAGGAAGAAGACGAGGTTGTGGACGAACGACCAGAGGAACACCGGATCGTCCTTCACCATGTGACGGAAGTTCTCGAAGCCGACGAAGCGGATCTGCTGGAAGCTGAAGCCGTTCCAGTCGGTGAAGGACAGGACGAGGGTGCCGACAAGCGGCAGGACAAGGAAACAGACGTAAAAAAGCAGTCCCGGGAAGAGGAACAGGAAAGCCGGGAGCCGATCTCCATGCCCGAGCAACTGCCCGTGGGTGGGGCTATTCTTTCTGACGTTCATGGGTGGGTTTTCTCGACCTCGCGTTCTCGCTCCATCTCCTCGCTCGGAGGCGGGGACGATGCAAAGGGAAGGGGCCGGATACGCCACCCGGCCCGCTTCCGGCGATGACTACTTACGGGCCTCCGCGATGGAAGCCTGCAGATCGTTGAGGAACTTGTCCCGTGTCAGGCTGCCGGCGAGGAGCGCAACCAGACCGTTGTAGATCTTGTCCTCCCCGACAGACGGGGGCGACTCGATCTCGAGCCAGGGCACGGACGCCTTGGCATTCGTGTACACGGTCGCCCAGAGCTTCTTGATGCTCGGGGGCGCCACTTCGGCAATGACTCCCTTGTAGAGCGCGATGTTGCCGTCCTTCGCCCAGATCACGAACGCTTCGCGGGTTCCCAGCCAGGACAGCACCTTGAGGGCTTCGGCCTTGTGCGCCGCCCTCGAGGGAACGCCGAAGGTGCAGAGACTCGCGCCGGTAACGTCCGTCTTGTTCTTCGCATTCTTGAAGCGCGGGAATTGCGCGATGCCGACCTCGATTGCCGGAGGTTCCTTTGCCATGTCAGCGGCCATCCAGGTGCCGGTCTGGAAGAACGGGGACTTCTGGGCATAGAACGCGGCCTGCCCGGTTCCGAAGTCGTCGCTCGTCATCCCTTCGCTGAAGTAGCCCTTGTTCTTCAGGTTCAGGAAATCATCCGTGGCCAGAACGAAATCCGCATCCGTGAACTTCACGCCATTGCGGGCCCACAGCGCGTCGAACACCCTCTGCGCGCCGACACGCTGGGCGAGGAATCCCATCCACCAGTGCATGGCGGGCCAACCGTTGCGCGCGCCGAGAGCGATCGGGTAGATCCCCTTCTGCTTGAATTTCTCGCAGGCAGCGAGGAAATCCTCGAAGGTGGCGGGGACCGCGATCCCGGCATCCTTCAGCATCTTCACGTTGTAGTAGAACTGGAAGCCGCCGTGATATGCCATGGGGATTCCGTAGATCTTGCCTTTGTACGCGACCGCGCTTTCGGCAATCGGGAACAGATCGAACTTGTCCTTCAGCTTGGCCCAGATGTCGGGAATTTCCGTCAACTGGCCCGCCGCGGCGAAGTCCCGGGTCTGCTGGTTGCCTTCCCACTGCAGCAGGTCCGGCGGCTCGTTTCCGGCGAGGCCGGTTCGGATAACGGTGAAGAAGTCTTCGTTCCCGATGGGCCTGTCCTGGATCTGGATGTTCGGGTTGGCCTTGTTCCAGGCCCCGATCAGATCGTCCATGCCTGCCTTCTCACCGCCTGCCGTGAACTCGTGCCACCAGCTCAGGGTTACCTTAGCCTGGCCAAAGGTGACAAGAGACACGAGCAGGAGCACCAGCACCAATACTCCACGTATAGTCTTTCTCATGGTGACCTCCTAGACTCGCAACGCTATCACGTGTTTTCCTGAGATGTCAAGAAAAATCGCGATGTTTTATTACTACATTTTGGAGATATGGTCAGAAATTGTCTTATATTTTTCAGAGAATATTCGCAAAATCCTGACTTGACACCGCTTAAAAACGGTGCGAAACTGCCACTATGGCATCGGTCACAATGCAACACGTTGCTCGTCTTGCGGGGGTTTCGATCTCAACAGTGTCCAGAGTCCTGAGAAACGATGAATCAGTCGAACCTGACAACCAGGTCAGGGTGCGAAAAGCCATCAAGGAGTCGGGCTACCGGGTAAAGCCGGCGGCAAGGCGGGATGATTCAGATCATCGTTTCGTCGCTTTGATAGTCCCCGAGATCACCAACCCCTTCTACGCAAGCATCGTGAAAGGCGTCGAAAGGGTCGCGCGGACACACGACTTCGGCGTGATGGTATACAACTCCGAGGAAAGCGTCGAAGTCGAGAACCGTAACCTTGCGTCCGTCGTCAAGCAGGGCACGCGCGGACTCATCTATGTATCCTGCGTCGTAGAGCCGAACGATCTCGTGGAAGAGCTCATCAAAAGCCAATTCCCCCTCGTGTTCCTGGACCGGATCGCGGAGGAGAAAAACACGAACGTCGTTTTCACGGACAACATAGAGGGGGCCTACCAGGCGGTGAAATACCTGCTGCAGCTCGGCCACCGACATATCGTGTACGTCGCCGGAACCAAGACTTCCAGCACCGAGCGTGACCGCTACCTTGGCTACTGCCAGGCCCTGCGGGACGAAGGGATCGCCGTCGATGAGCGGCTCATCGTGAACGGCGAGTACGACATAGACGTTGCCTATGAAGCATTGAACGGGCTCCTCAGCCGGGGGGTCGATTTCTCTGCCGTCTTTTCTTCAAACGACCTGATGGCCTTCGGCGTCAAGCAGGCGCTTGAAGAAAACGGCAAGAAAGTTCCCGACGATGTCTCCATCGTCGGCTACGACGACATCAGCTTCTCGCACACGATTTCGCTCACCGTCATCTCCCAGCCGATCGTGGAAATGGGAAAAAGCGCCATGACGCTCCTCCTCGACCTCATCCATAACCGGGTCACGCCCCCGCAGAGGATCGTCCACCGGCCGTCGCTCATCATCCGCAGCTCCTGCAAGAGACGATAGTACTCGCCATCCACGAAGGCGCGCCCGCACCGACGCGGTGCGGGCGCCAAAGGTCAGGTTGACAGGGATAAGGAGGAACCATGTACCGTTGTCTGAATCCGGGAGCGATCGGAATCCGTGCAGGCTGGGAAGAGTGTGCGGCGCTGGCACAAGAGGGTGACTTCGAGGGAATAGACGTGCCGGTCACGGCCGCGCTCGACGTGCAGAAATGCCTCGATCGACTTGCGGAGTCCGGCCTTCGGCCGGGAGGCACGACGCTTCCCTTTGATTTCCGATCCGAGGCAGCCGTCTACGCCGACGGGCTGAAGCTCCTGGACGACATCGTTCGGCGCGCCGACAGGATCGGGGAGAGGCGTTTCTACACGTGGATCTGGTCTTTCTCGGATGACCGGCCGATGAAAGACAACTTCCGCTTTCATGTGGAACGTCTGCGCCCGATTGCCCAGGCCCTGGACGCACGCGGCTGTGTCCTCGGGCTTGAGTTCCTCGGCCCGAAAACCCTGCGCCTCGGGCATCGTTACGCCTTCATCCACACCATGGAACACATGCTCGACCTGTGCGAGGCGGTCGGCCCGAACACCGGCCTTCTTCTCGACGCCTGGCACTGGCATACGTCCCTCGGGACCCTCGAAGATATTCGCAACCTCGCCGCACGCCAGGTCGTCTACGTGCACGTCAACGACGCCCCTGCCGGAATCCCCGTGGAAATGCAGGTGGACACTGTCCGCGCGCTCCCCGGTGAGACCGGCGTCATCGATCTTCCGGGCTTTCTCGATGCGCTGAGACACATCGGGTACGACGGCCCGATCGTGCCCGAGCCCTTCATGCCGGAGCTGGCAGCACTCGAGCCAATCGACGCGATCCGCCGCGTCGGGGGGGCGCTGCGTCGTGCCGGGCAGCTCCCGCCGCGCACCCCTCTTCCCACCACCATGAAGGCGATAGCGACAGGCAGCAGGAAAGCTTGGACCGTCGACGTGCCCGTTCCGCGGGCGCGCGGAAACGAGGTAGTCATCAAGCTCTATGCCAGCCCGATTTGCGGCAGCGTGATGGGAGGCTTTTTCGGAGAGGGAGAATGGATCAATCGCGGCCACGAGGGGGCGGGCGAGGTGGTCGAAGTGGCGCACAGCACCCGTCTCAAAGTCGGAGATCGCGTGGCAGCCGGAGTTCTGACCGGCTGCGGCACATGCCCTGATTGCCTTCGCGGAGACGCCATCTTCTGCAGGGAACGGCCCGAGGTCCACGGCACGTTTGCCCAGTTCACACGGGCGGCCGACATCGTGTGCACGCGTATCCCGGATTCCCTGAGCTACGCCCACGCCTCCCTCATGTGCTGCGGGCTGGGACCGGCCTACGAATCACTCAAGCGCCTGCACCTGCGCCCCTATGATACCATCCTGGTGTCCGGGCTCGGACCTGTCGGCCTCGGGGCAGTTGCCCTGGCCTCCACCCACGGTGCCAGAATCATTGCCGTTGATCCCGTTGCGTATCGCCGCGAGCTGGCCAGGAAACTCGGCGCCGCGGAAGCCTTCGATCCGTCCGACACCAACTTGTCGGAGATCGTGGTCGGCTTGACGGACGGCAGGGGCATTCCCAAAGCCATCGACGCTTCGGGCGATGCATCGATGCAGCGAATGGCAATTGATCTTGCGGGAACACGCGGCGAGATCGCGTTTGTGGGGGAGAACCCGGGCACCATTCCCCTCTCTCCCAGCAAAGACATGATCCGCAAAGGACTTACCCTGCACGGCTGCTGGCACATGAACATGCTGGATGCCCCGGACCTCATTCAGTTCCTTCAGCGCTGGCCCGCCAAGGCGGACATGCTGATCACGCACTCCTGCGGATTCGCTGACGTGCAGCAGGCATTCGACACATTCGCGTCGAGACAGTGCGCGAAAGTGCTGCTCGAGCCCTGGAAGTGAGGGGAAGCACCCGCGCGGACTTCGTGGAGACCAGCATGGCACAGAGGAAGCAGCGTGAGCCTGAGGGGGACTTTGGCATCGTCGAGGCGCTTTGCGAATATCAAAGGAACCCTCTGGGCATCGACGTCACCGCCCCGCGTTTCTCATGGATTCTTCGTCACACCGGCCGCGGCCAGCGGCAGTCTGCCTACCGGATCAGGGTGGCGTCAACCCTGTCCCGCCTCGAGTCAGGACGGGCCGATCTGTGGGACAGCGGACGAATCCGATCGGCGCAGTCGGTCAACGTGCCTTATGGGGGCCGTGCGCTCCGCAGCGGGACCGCGTACCACTGGAACGTCTGCGCATGGGACCGCGGCGGACGTCGCCGCGCGCAAGGCGAAACGGCCAGCTTCGAAATGGGCCTTCTTCACGCCCGGAACTGGCGCACGGGCTGGTTCGGGTGCAGCGGGGCGACGTCCGGTGAAGGCGTTCTTTTCCGGCGCGAATTCGCCTTCCCGGGAGAGGTGACACGCGCCAGGGTCTATATCTCAGGTCTTGGCTACTACGAGCTTTCGATCAATGGCAGGAAAGTGGGCGACCATGTGCTCGATCCCGGGTGGACCGAGTACAGCAAGACCGCTCTCTACGTCACCTACGACATCGCCCCCTACCTGATGCAAGGGACGAACGCAGTGGGCGTGATGCTGGGAAGCGGATGGCACGGCGAGCCCCTGCTTCTCCTGCAGATGGACATCGCGCTTGCGGATGGAAGCCACGTCGTCCTCCAGGATGCTGAAGGGTCCTGGCAGACGACCGGGGCTCCCGTCGTGCGCAACAGCATCTACGGCGGCGAGGTGTACGATGCCCGACTGGAGCTGCCGGGGTGGGACATGCCGGGATTCCGGACCGATCCCCGCGTCTGGGCCAATGCGCGTCGAGTGGAAGGCCCCGGCGGGAAACTGAAAGCGCAGATGCTCGAGGCAATCAAGGTGGTCCGCACGGTGAAACCGGTTCGGATCACCCGCCCCCAGCCGGGCGTTCATATCGTGGATTTCGGTCAGAACTTCAGCGGCTGGTGCCGGCTCTCCGTGCAGGGTCCACGAGGGACCTCTGTCGTCATGAGGCATGCGGAGGTCCTCTCCGCGGACGGCACCGTCAACCAGGAAAACCTCCGCACCGCGCGGGCCACGGCTGTGTATGTCCTGAAAGGCGGAGGTGGGGAGACCTACGAGCCGCGCTTCACCTACTTCGGATTCCGCTACGTCGAAGTCACAGGCTTCCCGGGCGAGCTGACACCCGAAGACCTGACCGGCTGCGTCGTTCGTTCTTCGGTCGACACGTCCGGTGAGTTCTCCTGCTCCAATGCGCTGTTCAACCGGATCCAGAGCAACATCGTGTGGACGGAAGGGAACAACCTTCACAGCCTGCCCACGGACTGTCCGCAGCGCGACGAGCGCATGGGATGGCTCAACGACATGACGGTCCGGGCCGAGGAAGCCATCTACAACTTCTCCATGGTGCGGCTGTACACGAAATGGATGCGGGATATCCGGGATGCCCAGGACCCCGTCACGGGGGCGATAGCCGACACGGCGCCCTTTCTGTGGGGCGGCCGCCCGGGAGACCCGGTGGACTGCTACCTGTTCGTGGCGTGGTTCCTCTACCTTTACTACGGCGATGCGCGCATTCTCGAAGAATACTACGACAGCATGAAGCGGTGGGTGGATTTCCTCGGACGCCAGGCCGATGACCTCATTGTGCCCTACACCCGCTATGGCGACTGGTGCACGCCGATCAAAGACTGCCTGCCCGCAGACACGTCCGATATTCCTGAGGAATCCCGGGGCGCAGTTGTCCGTCTCGGGTCCTATCCCCGGGCAACCCCGGGCGCTCTCATCTCCACTGCCTACTACCATTACAATGCCCTCATCCTGTCGCGAATCGCTGAACGGACGGGGAACGGGCGCGATTCACGCCGCTATGCTGCGCTGGCACGCCGGATAGCATCAGCGCTCAATAAACGCTTCTTCGACCCTGACACGGGCAACTACGCCACCGGGAGCCAGGGCTCCAACACTCTCCCGCTCTTCCTGGGGATCGTGCCCCGGCAGCAGCGTCATCTGGTCCTGCGCAACATCGTTCAGGACATCGTCGAGAAGCACGGGGGGCACCTGAACGCGGGCAACCAATGCACGAAGTACATGTTCGAAGTGCTCACGGAGCTCGGGGCGGGGGACGTCGCCTACGGGATGATGAACCGCACCACGTATCCCAGCTGGGGCTACATGATCGAGCACGGTGCCACCACGATCTGGGAACGCTGGGAGGAGTTGACCGGGCCGGGCATGAACTCCCACGACCATCCCATGCTGGGAGCTGTCGGCGCCTGGTTCTACAAGTACCTGGCCGGGCTGCAGGCAGATCCTCGGTCCCCCGGATGGCAGTCGTTCCAGGTCAGGCCGCATGTCCTTTCTGACCTTGGCTCTGTCACGGCGACGATTCGAACCGTTCGAGGGAGGATTTCCGTCGCGTGGGAACGAAAGCCCGGCCAGCTTACGCTCGACGTATGCGTTCCTGTCAACAGCTCAGCCAGGATCCACATCCCCTTGCTGGGAAGCACGCACGCGCAGGTATCAGAGGGCGACACTCCGCTGTGGGACGGGACGAAGGGTTCGGAAGGAATTGCCGGCTTGAGGCGCGTTCGGCAGGTGGACGGATACCTGGCGGTCGACGCGGGATCCGGCTCCTACCATTTCGCTGTCCGCGCCCACGAGCCGGTCAAGCCGCAGTGACGGCAGTGTCGACTCACATGGCAAACGAGCAGCATGTCCCGGCCCGGCCCGCCATCGAGAACATCCGCGCCGGGCCCTCCGATCAGGAGATCGTTTCCGGGACCGCCAAGCAAGGCGGTACTTTTCCCTATCGATCCACATTTCACTTCAACTTTTGTGAAGCCGGGCCGACAGGACTCAGCCGACAAAGACCAATGCCACACCCGCGCAATGCACCTGTCAATAGAAGCTTCTTCATCGGCCCCATGAGAAGGGCGCCCCTGACGGACCGGATCCCCTCTTCATTTATCCGGCCCTGCATCAACACGCATGCGGGTGGAGCCTCCCCTGGGAGCGAACTGGCTCCCCAATGCCCGCTTTTTCAGGCTTTTCCCGTCTCGAATGCCTTCGAAGATTGACAATGCCTGTGCGAAAAACCACCCTCTCCACGCGAAGGTTGTTGCCCGCAGCTCAACGGGAATGAAAAACAAAGGAGCCTCCATGGACGTGAACAAGGAGAACGGGTGGTCTGCGATCTGGAAGAAGGATGACTGGCTGTCCGTCTGGATCGGCTTTCTCATCCTTGGCGTCTTCATCGCCGGCTTCGCGCTCAGGCTCCCTGACTGGAAGTGGATGAGCGGCGCCGAGTTCGACGGGAAGGGTGCAGCCTGGGCGGAGAGAGTCCAGGCGCTCGCGGCGGATGCGGAGGCGAAGAGAGAGGCCGGCCTCAAGGGATCCCTCGTGGCCCTCTACTCGGCCCTCTCCATGAAGGACCGGCTGAGCGCAGCAGATGCGGCGGCAGCCCTGCAGGATACGGCAAGAAACGTGCAGGACTCCGACCTGAAGAAAAAGGCGGGCGCGATCGGAGCGGAAATCAGGACCGCCGCGGGCCAGCGCATTGCGCGGGTCATCTCCTGGACGAACCTTCAGGGGGCGCTCCTGATCCTGGCGGGCTTCTGGTTGCTTGCCGCGATAGCGATCGTTCTCATGGGTGAGAAGCTCGGCAGGTTTCTCATTGGATTTCCCGTGGTCTTCGTCCTGGCCGCGGCAGCCTTTTTCATCGCGGGAAACGACACCGTCACCTACTACGGCATCGAGTACGTCATCTGGGCCCTCCTCATCGGTCTGTTCATCAGCAACGTGCTCGGCGTTCCCGGCTGGCTGAAAGCGGCCGCAAAGACGGAGCTCTACATCAAGATCGGGCTCGTGATGCTCGGCGCCGAGGTCATCTTCAGCACCATCCTGAAGGCGGGAGCGCTGGCGATGATCCAGGCCGTCGTCGTCATCGGCGCCGTGTGGTACGTCTGCTACTGGCTGGCCAAGAAGCTCGGCCTCGACAAGGAGTTCGGCGCCATCCTGGCCACGGGAGTCTCGGTCTGCGGAGTCTCCGCCGCTATCGCTGCCGGTGGCGCCCTGAAGGGCGACCCGAAGAAGGTGAGCCATACGATCTCGCTCGTCCTGCTCGTTGCCATCCCGATGCTGATCCTGCAGCCCCTCATCGCTCGCGCGGTGCAGCTGCCCCTCAGCGTCGCCGGGGCGTGGATCGGCGGGACCATCGACACCACCGGCGCCGTGGCTGCCGCGGGATCCCTCGTCGGGCCGGTGGCGCTCAACGTTGCCACGGTCGTGAAGCTGTCCCAGAACGCGCTGATAGGGGTCATCGCGTTCCTGCTCGCTCTCTGGGCCGCGTTCACCCGCAAGGGAGCCGGCGCCGAGCGGCCGCGCGCAGGGGAGATCTGGGGCAGGTTCCCCAAGTTCGTCCTCGGCTTCATCGTCGCATCGCTCGTCGTCTCCCTTTTCCTGAGCGAGCCGTCAGCCAAGGCACTCACGAAGCTCACCTCCAGCCTGCGGGGCATCTGGTTCGCCCTCGCCTTCCTCTCCATCGGGCTGGACACGAGGTTCAAGGACCTCATCGCCATGGGCGGCGGGAAACCGGCGCTCACGTTCGTCCTGGCGCAGGTCTTCAACATCTTCTGGACCCTCCTTGTCGCCTACCTCCTGTTCGGCGGCCTCCTCTTTCCGGCACCGAGCCTCTGAGCAACGGAGCGGACGCCGCGTCCAGCGGTGCGTGAGAGACGCGGCTTCACGCTTGCTCGAGGGAGATCCAAGCGATAAAGTGGGAATCTGCAATGGACAACCCAGGCAAAGCCGAAAGCCTTTCGCTCCTCATTGTCGACGACGAGGTGCTCACCCGATCCCTGCTCAGGAACTGCCTCGACTGGGGGAGCCTCGGCATTCGAATCGTCGGAGAGGCGGCAGATGCGGAGGAGGGCTACACTATCGTCAAGGGCCTTCGCCCCGACATGGTGCTGACCGATATCCGGATGGGACGGATCGACGGTATCAATTTCGGAGGCACGGTACGCTGGGCATACTCGAACTCGTCATAGCCCGTGATCACGACTACCCGTGTGCGCGGGAATTCGGCCTTTACTCCCTGGCGCGCGCGCCCTGCAGGGGGCTGTACTCGAACCAGTCGAAGTCTGCCGGTGACGAACAGGGCGCTCCGTTCCCGCTGCTGAACATCGCCAGGTACATCCCGGTAAATCCTCCGGCAACCTCGGTCGCCAGGTAGCGGGTCTCGCCCGCTGCCATCTCCTCAGGTCGGCCGGCGTCGGACGCTCCGGAGAACCTGTAGGTCTCGCGGTCCGCGTCGACGCGGAGGAGAACCACGCCTGGGTCGACCTCGCGGCACGCCACCTCCGCCGCGAGGCTTCCGATCCGCCGGCGGACCACGAGGCACCGCTTTCCCCCGCGCAGTGCAAGGAACAGATCGTAGTGGTGCCTCTCGTTCATCCACACAGTCAGCCCGGCCCATTCGCGCTCCGAACGGGGCGTGAAGTCCAGTCGGGCCGTCACACGCAAGGCGAAATGCTCCTGACGACGGCCGACCCATGCGGGCGAGCCCGCCTGGTCCAAAGCAGTCGCCGCTCCGTGCAGACGCAGCCATCCCGGCCGGTCCGCGAGCGACCATGACCAGTCCTCGGGGTTGCGGAGGAAGTTCCATTCCCGGCCCAGGCTGTTATGCTCGAAGTCGTTCCGCTCAGGCGGAGCAGGCCATGGCTGCGGCGGCGGCAGCGGGCCCGACATCTCGAGGGCCACCCTTCCACCTGTGCCGATCACCGGCCACCCGTCGGCGTCCCAGGTCACTGGCGCGAGGAAGGTTTCCCGGCCGAGATGATGACAGGGCCAGTGGCCGTTCGGACGTATGCCGAGGAACACTACCCACCAGTTTCCGCTGCCGTCCTGGACAAAGTCGCCGTGGCCGGTGGCCTGGATGGGGCTGGAGAGACTGCGGTGACTCAGGATCGGGTTGCGCGGGCAGGGCTCGAACGGGCCCCAGGGAGATGGCGAGCGCGCGATCGTCAGCATGTGCCCGTACTCGGTGCCGCCTTCGGAAATGAGAAGGTAGTACTGGCCGCGGATCCTGTAGAGGTGCGGCCCTTCGGGGTATTGCCCGCCCGTGCCTTGCCAGATCGACCGCTCCTTTTCGGCGTTCCCCGAGGGGAGATGGATTTCTCGCTGGACGATGCCCTCCGAGGAGCAGGAGAAGTAGACCTTCCCGTCGTCGTCAAAGAAGAGCGACGGATCGATCCCTGCCCCCGCGAGCCAGACCGGCTCCGACCACTCGCCTGCAGGGTCAGAGGCGGTTACGAGAAAATGACCTCCATTGGTAGTATTGGTCGTGATCATGAAGAAGGCGCCCTGGTAGTGACGGATAGTCGGCGCGTAGATGCCGCCCGAGCTTCGTGCCCCTCGCAGAGGCAGTTGCGAGGCGCGGGACAGGCAGTGACCGATCTGACGCCAGTGCACGAGGTCGCGCGAATGAAAGACCGGGACTCCCGGGAAGTATTCGAAGGAACTGGTCACCAGGTAGAAGTCAGTGCCCACCCGGCACACGCTGGGGTCTGGGTGAAAACCGGGGATCACAGGATTCGTATAGTTCACCAAGGTTCCTCCCCGCATTCCTATTCATCTGCCGGATCGCACTCCAGTACATCATATTTCTTGTCCCGCATCACGGTTTTCTTGACCTGAGCCGCACCTTGACGCCGAGGTCCGGGCTTTCCATACTGGCAGGTGCCGATGCCCCACCTCCTGGTGCTCTCCTACGTCGCGGCAACCATGATCGGACTGACGGCGCTGGCAGTCTCGGCGGTCGCGGCGATACGCTCCCGAGACAGGGCGTACTGGCTGCTGATCCTCTTCTACGCCGCGTTTACCGCGCAGATCGCCACCGTGTTCACTCGTGAGTACCTGTACGTGAACGTCACGGGCTTTTCGCCCCGGGCGGTCCTCGTCACCTACGGGGCCGGCACGGTACTGGTCATGGTGTACATGGCCGCGATCACTCTCTACTACCACCGGATCTTCGCGGTCCGGTTTCAGAGGCTTCGCGACGGCGTGGTGATAGCGGCAGCGTTGTTCGTCGTGGCCGCTTTTCTGTGGCCGAATTCAGTCACCATGGATGCCGCCCGAAACCTGTTTGTCCGCAATACGCCCGTGCTCGCGGGTTCCTGCGTGCACATCCTCGTGTTCGCCTATCTCCTGGTGATCGGAGCGGCAGGTTCCAAGGCGGATCGACCGGCGCGCGAGCTGCTGCTGATCTGGGCCACCTATGCGTTCGGGATCATCGGCTTTGCCGAAAGCCTCCTCGGATTGGTCCAGCAGGTGAAGGATCCCCGCGTGATCATGTCCGCCTCCGGCCAGGGGTTCATGATCAGCACGGTACCCTATGTGCTGTTCGGAGGCGTTCTTGCATACTACTTCGGGTCCTTCCTGGTTGCCGATGCGGGACCGGCTCGGAAAGTCGGCGACGAGTTCGCCAGCCGGTTCCAGATCTCGCCAAGGGAACGCGAAGTAGTCCAGCTGCTGAACGAGGGCCTGGGTAATCGGGAGATCGCCCAGAGGCTGTTCGTCAGTGTTGCCACCGTGAAGACACACGTGCACAACGTCTACGAAAAGACAGGGGCGAAGAGCCGCTATGAGCTCTATCGTCTCATCGAACCCCTGGACCAGAAAGCCACATGACGCGAGCCCGCCCGCCTTTTCCCGAGAAATCAATCCGTTGATGGATGCCGGGAACCCCCGATCAATCCGTTGATCGATGGTTCGGCCTGCCCCCTTGTGATGAACTTCACCTCGGAGGCTTATATGAACAAGATTTTCTTTGAACTTCTGATGGCCCTGCTCGCCCTTGGCCTTGTCACCGGCTGCGCCAGCTCGAGCGGCGGCCAGAAGGTCAACGACCCGCGCGGCCGTTTTTCCTTTCAGGTGGGCCCCGAGCTGACACCGTTGGCGGGCGACGAAACCTTCTATCATTACCGCCTGGAAGGGCACGGCATCGACGCCTTTGTGACAGCCCAGCCGGCTCGCATCGAAGAGGAGGGAGTCGAGCAGACACTGCGGAGGGTCGGCGTCGACCCGGCGCTCCTCGTGCTGGATGGCAGCACCTCCTTTGGCGACTGGCAGGCCAGGCGGCTGGTCGGCAGCGGAAAGGACCTCGTGGCAGCAATAGCGTTCCAGATGCGCGGCGATGTCGTGTATTCCCTCGTGGTCACCGGTACCGCCGCGTCCCTGCCGGGGGACCCGCCCGCCGGCGTCATGCGCATTTTGGGGAGCTTCACCTTCACCGAGGCCGCGGGCCGCATTGCGGTTCCTGGCACGCGGGAGGACCTTGAGGCGCTGGTACGCCGTTCTGCCGAGGCGCGCGGCGGGAGCATATCGCTTGCCGCGATCCGTGACGGCAAGATCATCTACCGATACTCCTCCGGCACGAGTCGGGGGAACGAACAGACCTCGCCCGGCACGGCTTACCACTGGGGCTCCATGACAAAGGTGGTAACCGCGGTGGCCGTCATGCAGCTCGTGCAGCGCGGGCTGGTCGACCTGAATGCGCCCATCAGCAGGTACCTGCCCGTGTTCCCGAAGGAGCTCGGGATCAGGGTGATCGACCTGTTGAACCACAGCTCCGGGCTCCCCGACCGGGAGACCGACCACCTGATCGCCTACGCCAATCACCCGCTGCCGCCCCTGGAGGGGATTCTGGCGGAATACCTTGCGCGCGTGGATCGGCTCGACTTCGCGCCGGGCACGCAGTCCCAATACTGCAACTGGAACTACCTGGCCCTCGGGGTCCTGATCGAGCGCGTGACGGGCAAGCCCTACGCGTCGTACGTGGCCGAATCGATCCTTGGCCCATCCGGGATGGGAAATACAGCGTTCCGCCATGCAGACCTGCCGCTGGGGACCCCGCTGGCCAGCCCCATCATTTCTAGCCGGAGAGAGGCTGCCCTGCTGGCTGTCCTGAACGAAAACCTCCCGGAGCATGACGGTGAAGGGGTGATCAGTGCGAGGTCGGGTGACTACACCTTTCTTTCCGACATCGACATCCTCGCCCCCTGGGGCGGGCTGGCCGGCACTGCTGATGATGTCGCGCGGTTTCTCTGGACGAACATCGACGGCGATGCCGCGAAAGCCCAGTGGGGCCTGTCTCGCGCAGCACTGGAGGCAATGCAGCACATGCAGAAGTCCGCGGATGGCCGCCCGCTCGGTCGCGGTATCGGGTGGGTTCTCCGGCAGGAGAAGGGGGAAGCCGTCCTGGAGCACGCAGGCGGCGGGCCCGGCATCAGTACGCTGATGCGGCTGTACCCCAAACGCGGGCTGGGAGTGGTGGTGATGGGGAATATCAACGACTACGGGGCGGCGCGCATCCTCTCCGCGGCAGCGGATATCCTCTCAGGCCAGGGGCACTAGGAGCCTGAGGGCGATGGTCCGTCTGATCCGGATAGACGTATCTGCCGTGGGCTCCCGGCGTTTGCTCCGCAAACGCCTGCCGCCCTACGGATATCGCGCTTCGCGCGATGTGCCCTGGGGCATGACGGCAGGCCGGACAGGTCCACGACGGACCTGGGGGAGGGGCTCCGGTCCCTCCTCCCCCGCCCCGTCCGTAAAGTACGGTGCCTTCCGTCGACATGCTCGTATTTAAAAAAGTTCTGGAAGTGTCGTGACCAAGCGATATCATTGAAGTTGTGGAGATCTCGCGCTCGCTGGCCATAGTGATGATGCTCGGGGCGGCCTGCCTTCTTGTCGCCTGTACGACAACAGGCACGCCACCTCAATCACCGGCTGCCGGCAAAACCCAGGCGGCACACCCTTCCGCAGGGGCCGCCGCTCTCGCTCAGGCGCCCACCTCTTCCTCACAGGCTGCCGGCGCGCCTCAGGCGACGGCGCGCGCACGTTCGGCAAGCCGAAATGGAACCGCAAGACACTCAGGAGGCGTGGTGTCGGAGATGCTGGGAAAACTGTACGACACCGTTGCAGGACCAAGAACGGGCCCCGCGGGAGCCATCGAATATGCCGCCGTGGCTGCCATCGTAGTTGCAGTTGGAGCGGCGGCCGTTGCCGTGGGCATCAGGCGACACCGAAAACCGACACCTCGGGCATCATAGCAAGCTGTCATCTGGCGCGGCAGGCCTCGGCCGACCTCGCCGTCCCTGGCTACGCCTGATATGCTCCGCGGGAGTATGTCAGCTCGTAGCTGTGGCTGTACAGCTCGAACACGTTTCCGAAAGGATCCTCCACGTACACCATGCGGTAGGGCAGCTCGCCGGGGTAGTACTCCCGGATGGGCATTCTCTGGCGGCCGCCGTTTGCAACGATCTTCTTGACCGTTTCCTCGATTTCAGGGTCCTGGATGCAGAAGTGGAAGATCCCGCTCTTGCGGAACTCGAGGTTGTTCTTCGGCGTCACGGTATCCGGCCACTCGAACATCTCCACGCCGATCTTGTCCGAAGTCGACATATGTGCAATGCGGAACTTCCCGAACCCCTTGCCGAACACGTCCTTGCACATCACGCCGATGGCGCTGTCATCCTCCACGACCTCCGTCGGCTTCATGATGAGGTACCAGCCGAAGCATTTCGTGTAGAAGTCCACTGCCTTGTCGAGGTCAGGGACCGTGATTCCCACATGGGAAAATGCGCGTGCCTGTGTCATGTCTCGATCCTCCTCATCGCCGGGCCCGCGCCATGCGCGGACGGCTGCTCCTGGCCGGCTTCCCGTTTGAAGGCTTCCCGTCGGACAACGCCGACGGGCCTCCCGTCTGCCGGTACCCCATTCTCTGTGATATTTCCTCGGCCGCCCGCAGGACGATGGACTGGTAGCGGGGGATCTCCTTGTCCGGCAGCCTGACGGTCGGGACTGAAACGCTGATGGCGGCGCACACGCCCCCATGAGTGTCTCTCACCGGCGCCGCGACGCAACGCACGCCGATCTCGTGCTCTTCATTGTCGATGGCAAATCCGTTTTCCCGGATGGAGGCGAGCTCCCGGTCCAGGTCGGGCCGCCGCGTGAGGGTACGCGCGGTGAACTTGATGACCCTTTCCCGCTTCAAAATGTCATTGACGCGATCCGCGGGAAGGTAGGCAAGCAGCGTCTTGCCGAGGCCCGTGCAGTAGGTCGGCGCGCTCTGGCCCACGCGCGACATCATGGAAACCCGGAGCCCCCGGGCGGATTCGATCTTTCCCAGGTAGACGAGGCTGTAGTCATCCATGGTGGCCAGGTGGACCGTCTCCCCGGTGACATGGGCGATTTCCTTGAGGATCGGCTGCGCTTCGCGCCAGAGCTCGAGCCGGTCCAGAACGGACATGCCGATCTCGAAGAGCTTGAGGGTGAGGCTGTACTTTTCGGTCTCGGGGTCCTGGCGGACGAAGCCCAGCTCCTTCAGCGACGTGAGGAAGCGGTAGACGGTGCTCTTGTTCATGCGGAGGCTGTTCGCCGTGGCCGAAACCCGGTGGGCGAGCTCCGTGATGCCGAAGCTCGGCTCGTGGGAAAGGCATTCGAGAATCTTCATGGTCTTGACGACTGCCTTGGCAGGGGCGGCTTCGCTCACACGAGGATACTACACAACAACGGCGCCGGTGTCCAGCATATTTATAAAACGACGTTTTAATATTGACAGCCCCGGGAGCTGGCGCTATCGTGGCCCGGGGCGCGGAGGGGCGAGCCCGCAACGCCCGGGGGAGGTGACCATGGACAGGGTGGAAGTGGCTCTGGAAGCCGGGTGCATCCACGCGGAAGGGCCGGTCTGGGACGACCGGGCAGGGCGCCTGTACTGGACGGACATCGAGTCCCGCACGCTGTGGAGGCTCGATCCCGTGTCGGGACGGCCGGAGACCTGGGCGATGCCGGAGAAGGTCTGCTCCATCGCCTTCCGCCGGACCGCCGGCCTGCTCATTGCCTTCGAGACGGGGATCTCCTTCTATGACCTCGATTCCCGCACCGAGAAGCGGATCGTGGACGTGGAGCCCGACATTCCGGTCACGAGGCTGAACGACGGCAGGTGCGACCGGCAGGGGCGCTTCATTGTGGGAGGCTTCGACCCGAGCGAAAAAGGCCTCTCGGGGGCCTACCGGCTGGACGCGGACCTCAGCATTCACCGCCTGTTCGGGGGACTGAGCAGCGCCAACAGCACCTGCTTCAGCCTGGACGGGAAGACGATGTACTACGCGGACTCGCCCCAGGCGGCGATCTGGGCGTTCGACTACGACATCGACGCGGGGGTACCCTCCCACCGGCGGGTTTTTTGCGATTTCAAGGACCAGCCGGGGATTCCGGATGGCTCGGCCATCGACGCGGAGGGGTGCCTGTGGAACGCGCAGTGGAACGGTGCCCGCGTGGTGCGCTACCGCCCGGACGGCTCGGTGGAGCGCGTCATCGAGGTGCCCTGCAGGAATCCGACCTGCGTGGCCTTCGGCGGCCGGGACCTCGACACGCTGTACATCACCACTTCCCGTCTCACCCTCAGCCCGGAGGAAGTACGGAAACAGCCCCTTGCCGGGGCCCTCCTGGCGGTCCGCCCGGGAGTGACGGGTCTGCCGGAGGACAGGTTCATAAAATAAAACAACGTTCTAATCTATTGACAGCGGGCCGCTCCGGCTCTATACTCGTTCGGGAATGAAACAGTATTTCAGTAATTCCGCTCCGGGCTCACCCGCCTCCCTGGCGGACATGGTAGCCGCCTTTCGCGAATCCCTGGGCAGACGCGTGGTCCTGGGTCCCTTCTCGAAGTCCAGCGACCCTGCCTTTGTCGAGGTCATGGGCTACGCCGGATTCGACTTTGTCGTGCTCGATCTCGAGCATGGCCCCAACAACGTGCTCTCCCTCCAGAACCTGATCCGCGCCGCCCAGGTGTCGGGCCTGCTGCCGATCGTGCGAGTCAAGGACGACGTTCCCTCCCTCATCGGCGAAGTGCTGGACGTGGGGGCGGGCGGGATCCAGGTGCCCAAGATCAGCTCTGCGAAGGACGTGGAGGAGATCCTGCGGCTGGGCCGCTTCTCCCCGCAGGGCATGCGGGGGGTATGCCGTTTCGTGCGCGCGGCACGCTACTCGGCAACGGAGCGCCACCAGTACTTCGCCCAGTCGAACGACACGATACTCGTCCTCCAACTGGAAGGCACGGAGGCCATCGAGAACCTGGACGAGATCCTCGCCGTGCGCGGCGTGGATGTCATTTTCGTCGGTCCGTACGACCTCTCGCAGTCCCTGGGGACGCCCGGGGACGTGGACAACCCCCGGGTGGTGGAGGCGATGCGCGGAATCGTCGAGCGCTGCCTGAAGCGCAGCGTCACGGTCGGCACGTTCGTGGACACCCTGGAGAACGCCAGGAAGTGGCGGGACGCCGGGGTCCGCTACCTGTGCTACTCGGTGGACGTGGGGCTGTTCCTGGACAAGTGCACCGAGGTTGTCAGGAGTCTGTTGTGAGAAGAAGCCAGGTTCTGGCAGAAGAAGAGATCTTCACAGGAGGTAGTCTATGAAGAGAACGACACAGGTCCTTGCGGTCTTGATTCTCCTTGGCGCAGTGGCGGCGGGCGCGTTCGCCAGCGGAGGGGGGGAAGCCGCGCAGAAGGGCCAGTTCGCGTACAAGCAGGCCATCAGCTACGCCGCACCCGTCGCCATCAAGGCGCAGTCCAATTTCAGCACGCTGAAGTACGTGAAGGGAAAGGCGCCGGTCATCGCCTACATGCCCCCGGCCACCGAGTTCAACTACTATATCGCCATCGGAGAGGGGATCAAGGCCATCGCCAAGGACATGGGAGCCTCGACATTCATGCTGGCGCCGCAGAGCGGTGCGGACATCAACGGCCAGATGGGGATGCTCCAGGACGTCATGACGAGGGGAGTCGATGCGATCATCCTCTCCACCCATGACGAGCACGCGGCCGCGCCGCTCGTGAAGCAGGCGGTCGAAAAGGGCATCGAGATCGTCATCGTCAACTCGGACATCCTCGACTTCCCCACTCCGGTGCACGGCGTGGTGGGATACAGCCAGCGGCACGGCACCCAGAAGGAAGGCGAGTACGCGAAGACGCTTATGGGGAGCAAGCAGGTGATCGTCGGCATCATCGAGGGCCAGCCGGGATACCACTCCACGGAGCGCTGCGGCGGCTTCATCGACGTCATCTCCAAGCTCGCGAACTTCAAGATCGTGGCGAGCCTCCCCGGGGACTGGAACGTCGAAGGAGGCAACCGGGCCGGCATGGACATGCTGCAGGCGCATCCCGACATCCAGCTCATCTTCGCCGCCAACGACTACGAGATCATGGGGGTGCAGAAAGCGGCGAGCGCACTGGGACGGAACGACCTGGTTCTCCTCGGCAACGACGGCGACACGGCATGCCTGGAGGAGATCAACGTGGGCAATGTCACGGCCACGGTGAACACGACTCCCTTCGTGATGGGGCAGATCGCCCTGCAGGTGGCGCTGGACGGGCTGCACGGCAACTTCAAGGGCGGGTTCGTGGAGACGCCGACCGTCATCACGGACAAGGCCAACGTCCTGGGCTTCCTCCAGAAGCCCGAGAACCTCTTCCCGAAGCCGTCGAAGCCGTACTAGGTCCTGCGGGTAATGGCTCAACTGGAGCAAGCGGCTTTCGGATGTTGCTGCCGCGCCTCGCGCGGTGCGGACGAGAGATGAATGGGCGCGGCGCGCGCGTGGGTCCCCCGGGACTCATGCGCCGCCGGGCCGGCTGAACAGCCGATTCTCTTGAGAAAAGAACCGAAATGCATATAGCAAACTCGGCGGCAGGGGCATACTATGGCAGGTGAGATGCAGCCCCTCTGGGAGCTGGAGTCGATCCACAAGTACTTCCCCGGCGTGAAGGCGCTTGACGGCGTCGATATCAGGATATTTCCCGGGGAGGTGCACGGTCTGCTCGGGGAGAACGGCAGCGGCAAATCGACTCTCGTGAAGTGCCTCTCCGGCGTGCACCAGCCCACCGCGGGACGCATCCTTCTGAGGGGCGCACCCACCGTCATCCACGACCCGTTCGTCGCCCGGTCCCTCGGAATCGCCACGATCTACCAGGAACTCTCGCTCGTTCCCAACCTCACGGTCGCCGAGAACATCTTTCTCGGACGGCTGCCTCGGCGGCGCGGCTTCGCCGTCGTCGTGGACTGGCCCCGTGTGTGGGACCGCAGCGCAGCCCTGCTCGAACGCCTGGGGATACGGCTCGACCCCGGAGCCGTGGTCTCCGAGCTGTCCGTCTCGGAACAGCAGACCGTGGAGATCGCGAAGGCGCTGTCCCAGGACGCGAGCCTGCTCATCATGGACGAGCCGACAGCCTCCCTGGGAATGGACGAGGTGGCGCGCCTGCACGAAATCGTCCGCAACCTCGCGCGGCAGGGCTGCGCCGTGATCTACATTTCCCACCGGCTGGACGAGGTGACCGGGCTCGTGGACTCGGTCACCGTCATGAAGGACGGCAAGGTCGTTGCCGGCGAGCGCATCGGGAACATCGACATGACCCGGATCGTCAGCCTCATGATCGGCGGAGACTTCCGCTCGCACTACCCGAAGGAGCGAAACCAGACCGACCAGGCGCTCCTGGAGGTGGAGGACATCCGCACGGCGCACGGCGTGCGCGGAGCGAGCTTCACTGTCCACCGCGGCGAGGTTGTCGGGCTCGCCGGGCTCATCGGGACGGGACGGACGTCCATCGCCCACGCGCTGTTCGGCATCGAGCGCCTCACCGGCGGGCGTGTCACGCACTACGGCGGGGCCGGCGCGGGGCGCGACTCCCGCTTCCCGTCCCCCGGCCGCGCAATCGCGGACGGCGTGGCGCTTCTCACCGAGGACCGCAAGTCGACGGGCCTGTTCATGAACTTCACCGGCGTGCACAACATCTCCATTGCGCGGCTCTCGCAGATCTCCCGGCGCGGCATCCTGGACCTCGGCAGGGAGCAGAGCCTCGTGCAGGGACACTTCGAGAAGCTGCGCATCAGCCCCTCGGCGCGCGACCGCTCGGTCCAGTATCTCTCCGGCGGCAACCAGCAGAAGGTCATCATCGCCCGATGGATCTTCTCGGAAGCGGACGTGTTCATCCTGGACGAGCCCACGCAGGGGATCGACGTCGGGGCCAAGGTGGAGGTCTACAACCTCGTCAACCGCCTCACGCGGGAGGGCAAGGGCGTCATTCTCATCAGCTCGGACCTGGAGGAGCTTCTCGCCATCAGCGACACGATCTGCGTCGTGGCCGACGGCCGCATCGTGGAATCGCGCCGGGCGGAGGAGATAGACCGGAAGTACCTGATGGAGAAAGTGTTCACGCGCCAAAAAGACAGTTAGGCCGGGCAGGCAGGAGAGAAAGGAATTCCATGGCAAGAAGGGTGACCAGTTCGTCGATCGTCGGCCCCGTCATCGCGACGGCGGTCGTCACGCTGTTCGTGGGCCTGACGACCGACCGGTTCTTCATGGTGGAGAACCTGCGCAATCTCGCGCTCCAGGTGAGCATCGTGTCCCTCCTGGGGATCGGCTCGACGCTCGTGATCATCACCGGAGGCATCGATCTGTCTCCCGGGTCCTCGGTCGCCCTGCTGACGATGATGCTGGCGTCCATGCTCAAGTTCATGGGCGCGCCTCTCGTCGTCGCCATGGGCATGACGGTGGTGATCGGCGCCGGCCTCGGGCTCTGGAATGGCGTTCTCACCGCGTACCTGCGGATCCCGGCGTTCATCACGACGTTGGCCTCCCTGAGCATCTTCCGGGGCTTCGCTTTCATGTTCAACATGGGATCGCCGATCTTCTCGATCTCCAACTCCCTCACGAAGGTCTTCTACAACACGATCCTGGGAATCCCGTACGTGTTCATCTACGTGGTCATCTTCTTCGCGCTCGCCGCGTTTGTCATGAGCTACACGGAGATGGGCCGCCGCATGTACGCCGTGGGCGGCAACGCCAACGCCGCCCGGTTTTCCGGCCTGAACACGAAGGGCGTCGTGATGCTGAGCTTCGTCGTGGCCGGCGTCATGGCCGGATTCGGCTCGATCCTCATGGCAGGGCGCCTCAACTCCGGGTCGCCGAACTACGGGGTGGGCATGGAGCTGTCCGCGATCGCCGCCGCGGTCATTGGCGGGGCGAGCCTGCAGGGGGGCAAGGGCAACGTCATCTCGACGCTTTTCGGCGCGCTCACGATCGTCATCGTTCAGAACGGCCTCAACCTGCACGCCGTGGAAACATCCGTGCAGGGGGTCGTCATCGGTCTCATCATCATGCTGGCGGTTTTCATCGACATGTGGCGCGTGGAGATGTGGTCCGCCCTCTCGCGCCTGGCGCGCCTCGTGGTGAGGCGGGGGGCCGCGGAGGAAGACCACCGGAGGGGCGCGTGACGAAAGCGAAGTTCAAGGTCTACATCAGTGACTACGACTACCCGGACAACGAGATCGAGAAGTCGATCCTCGAGCCCATCGGAGCCGAGGTGATCGGGCTGCAGTGCAGGACGGGTGAAGGGCTTGCCGATCTGGCGGCCGACGCGAACGCCATCCTCCAGCAGTACGCCAGGATCCCGCGCTCCACCATCGAGAAGCTGAAAGTCTGCAAGGCCATCTGCCGCTATGGAACGGGAGTGGACATCGTCGACGTGGAGGCGGCCTACGAGCACGGCATGGTCGTGACCAACGTGCCGGATTACGCCATCGACGAGGTTGCCGACCACTCGATCACCCTCGCTCTGATGCTGATCCGCCGGATCCCCTGGTATGCGGAGGCCACGCGCGCCGGCCGCTGGCACTGGAGCGAGTCGCGGGGGCCGATCCAGAGGCTGCGTGACTCCACCTGGGGCCTCATCGGGTTCGGCCGCATCGCGCAGAACATCGCCCGCAAGGTGCGGGCGTTCAACTTCTCCCTCATCGCCTCTGATCCCTACGTGTCGGCAGGATTCATGGCCACATACGGCGTGGAGAAGGTGGACTTCGAGACCCTCCTCGCCCGTTCCGAGGTCGTGGACGTCATGTGCCCGTACACCCCGGAAACGGAGCACCTGATCAACGAGCAGGCCCTGAGGAAGATGAAGAAATCAGCAGTCCTGATCGACTGCTCCCGGGGGAAGATCGTGGACGATCGGGCGCTGTATCGCGCCCTGTCGGAGGGGTGGATCGCGTCAGCGGGCCTGGACGATACCGAAGAGGAGCCCGCGAAGCTGGATCATTGGGACCCGGCGGACAATCCCCTGTTTTCCCTGCAGAACTGCATCATCACTCCGCATGTCGCCTACGTGTCGGAGGGATCGCTCCACGAATGCCGTCACGTCGCGGCGGAGAACGCGAAAGCTGTGCTGCTGGGAAAGACGCCGCCGGACCTTGTGCGGCCCCGGCGATAGATCCGAAGCCCCGGCACGGGACTCCGTGCGAGGGCGAGCAGCAGCAACAAAAAAGGAGAAGCGGGACATGCGGAAGATCATCGGCGAGCACGCGGTCGTGGATGCCCAGATGCTGAAGAAGTACGCGGCGCTCAAGGACGTCATGAGCGTCTCCTGCGTCGTGAGCGACGCCCAGGAGCGGGCCAACGTGATGAGAAGCTCCATGAAGATGCGCAGCATCGCGCAGACATTCATCGGGCCGGCACTCACGGTCAAGCTCACCGCGGGGGATATCGTGGACTGCCTCCCAATCTTCGACGTCGCGAGGCCCGGTGACGTGGTCGTCATCGACGCGTTCGGGGAAAGTGAAACCTCGATCTGGGGCGGCCTCATGTCCGGCCTTGCGCGGGCCGCCGGTCTCGTCGGCGTGGTCATCGATGGCTCCGCCCGGGACACGGATGAAGCGCGCATGCTCGGGTTTCCCATCGTTTCGGCGTCCGTATCGCCGCGGGCATCCCACAGCGCCTATTCGGGACGTTTCGAGCCCATCGAGATCAACACGCCGGTGGTCTGTGGAGGCGTGCGCGTGAACCCCGGCGACATGATCGTGGCGGACGAGATCGGCGTGACCGTTGTGCCCTCCGCGGATCTCGCTGACGTCTACGAGAAGGCTGTTGCCCAGGCGGAGAAGGAGGCCAAGACGCGAGCGGACATCCTGAAGGGACTCAGCGTGAAGGAGCTCCTGGCGAAGTACGGGCGGCTCTGAGGGACCGGGGGCGGCCGGTGTGCACGCGAGAGGAGCGTTTTTGGTTGACGGGGCGGGCCGGTCGTGGTATAACGTTTTTGGAACAGTGTTCTAATTACAGAGGATCGGGAGCAAGGAGGGTATGACCATGAAGCGTTTTCTTGTCCTGTGTTTCGCCGTTGCCGCGATGCTGGGGTTCCTTCTCGCGTTCGGCGGGGTGGAAAAGGCGTACGCCCAGGGCCTGAAAGGGTCGGCGAACGAGGAGTACATCGCCGTCGCGTGCATGGGCAATCTGGAGTACTTCAGCGCGCACAAGTACGCCTGGAAGTGGATGGGGGACAAGCTTGGCGTGAAGACGAGCTACATCGGGCCCGCGGAATACGACGTGCCGGGCCAGATCGCGGCCTTCGACCAGGCTATCGCGCGCAAACCCGCCGGCATCATCACCTTCGGCGTCGAGGCCAGCCTCAAGCCGTCCATCGACAAGGCGGTGGCAGCGGGCATTCCCGGTGGTCACGTTCAGCGGGGACGTCCCGGATTCCAAGCGCCTGACGTTTGTAGGGACCAACCAGCACGACCTGGGGTACTTCGGCGGGATCAGGCTGGGTGAGATGCTGGGCGGCAAGGGGGATGTGGCCATCCTCAGCATCCCGGGCGTCAGCATGTTCGACGTCCGCGAGCAGGGATTCAAGGACGCGTTTGCCAAGTACCCCGGGCATCAGGGTGGTGCAGACCGGCGACACCAAGGCGGACACTGTCACGGCCATCAACGCCGCCAAGGCCATCATGCAGCGGTTCCCCAATCTCACCGCGTTCGCCTGCACGGACTCGACGGGCGGCATCGCTGCGGCCACGGCGGTGAGGGAGGCCGGGAAGTCCGGCAAGATCAAGGTCGTCTCGATGGACCGCAACTCGGACGTCCTGCAGAAGATAGTTTCGGGTGTCGTGACGGCCACCGTGGCGCAGGACGACGTGCGGGGAGATGGTCTGGGGCCTCCTGGTCCTGTTCAGCAGGCACCACTTCGATGCGGCGCTCTCCTCGGACAACCGCAAGGCCAACGTCCAGGCGGAGCCGTTCAACATCTACACCTCGGTGAGCTGGATCGACAAGTCCAACGTCCAGTACTTCCTGGAAGCGAACAAGCTGTACAAGTAGGCCGAGGCCGCGCAGGGGAGGGCTTCCCAGCCCTCCCCTGCCGTCATAGAATCTCATGACAAAGAGATCTCAAGGAGAGGCTCATGGAAGAGCTTTTGATCGTCGAAAAACTGCGAAAGAGCTTTCCCGGAGTCCTCGCCGTTGCAGACGTGAGCTTCTCTCTGGGCCGTGGGGAGATCCTGGCCCTGATCGGGGAGAACGGGGCGGGCAAGAGCACGCTGAGCCAGATCCTCGGCGGCGCGCTCCGTCCCGACAGCGGCAGAATCATCCTCGAAGGGAAGGAGGTCTTCTTCGCGTCGCCCCTGGAGGCCATCCACGGCGGGATCAGGATGATGTTCCAGGAGCTTTCCCTGGTGGGAAGCCTCTCCATCGCGGAGAACATCTTCGCCAACCGGCAGCCCGTCGGCGCCCTGGACGGCATCCGCTGGAAGCAGCTTTACCGTGAGACCGCGGAGTTCCTCGAGCGTTTCCACGTTTCCCTTGACCCGCGCTCGCTCGTCAAGACGGCTGGTCAAGGGCGAGCAGCAGATCCTGGAGTTTCTCAAGGCCATTTCCACGTCGCCCGAAGGTCCTGATTCTCGACGAGCCGACCTCGTCCCTCACCGAGACGGAGTCCGCCTACCTGATGGACAACATCCGGACGCTGCGCGCGGAAGGAATGTCGTTCATCTACATCACCCACAAGCTTTCCGAGGTGTTTCAAGATCAGCGACCGCGTCATCGTGATGCGGGACGGCAGGCTATGTCGGCTCGCGGGAAACGTCCCAGTGCACGGAGCGGGACCTCGTCGCCATGATGGTGGGCCGCGACATCGCGGACAACTCCACGCGCCGCGCGCTCCCAGCGAACGGCGAGTGTCTCAGGATCGAGGACTTCTCGCGCCGAGGAGCATTCTCCGGAATCAATTTCAAGGTTGCCAAGGGGGAGATCCTCGGGCTTTCCGGGCTCGTGGGCTCGGGGCGGACGGAGCTGGCCCGCGCTGTATTCGGCAGTGGACCCCCGTGACAGCGGAAAGGTGTTCCTGGAGGGCAGGCAGATGCATGTGCGCAATCCCCACTGAGGCCATCCGGGCCGGCATCGCTTACCTCACCGAGGACCGCAAGGAGCTCGGACTCTACCTGAACATGCCCATCCGCGACAACCTGATAGCGCCTACGCTCCGCCGTTTCACCGGCGCGCTTCGGCTTCATGCAGAACAAGCCGATCAACGCATTCGCCGCCGCGGAAGATCCGCGACTTCTCCATCGTGGCCCCGTCCGCGTTCAAGAAAGTCGGGAAGCTGTCCGGCGGAAACCAGCAGAAGTGCCTCGTGGCCACGTGGGTGGGGACGGAGCCCAAGGCCATCTTCCTGGACGAGCCGACCCGGGGCGTGGATGTCGCTGCCCGCGCGGACATCTACGCCAAGATCGAGGAGCTGGCCGGCGGAGGAATCGGCGTCGTTCTGATCTCCTCCGATCTGCCGGAGCTGATCGGGCTGTGCGACCGGATCCTGGTCATGCACCACGGAAGGATGGTCGGGGAGGTCGCGAGCGCAGGATTTCTCGGAGGAGCTGATTCTGTCGTATGCCACCGGACTGCAGTCGGGCCGATCGGGAGGAACGCGGAGCACCATGAGCAACACTCAGGACATCCGGACCGCATCTCCTGCGCGGGCGCATCGGTGCCATTTTCGCGTTCCGCGAAACCATCCTCATTCTCGTGCTCGTGGTCGGCGGCATCGTCATGACGGCCGCGTCTCCCGTTTTCCTCTCCTGGGCGAATCTCGAGGCCATCCTCCTCGGGCTCTCGGTGGAGGGCACCATCGCCGTCGGCATGGTCATCCTTCTGGTCTCGGGCGGCCTGGATCTCTCCGTCGGCTCCACCCTCGCCTTCACGGGCGTGGTCTGCGGCCTGGCGCTGGCCGCCGGCGCCCCGTCGGTCCTCGCCATCGCGCTGTCCCTCGTGGCGGCCTTGGCGGTGGGCCTGGTGAACGGTCTTCTCATCGCCAAGCTGAAGATGAATCCTTTCATCATCACGCTGGGCATGATGATCACGATCCGCGGCCTGCTCCTGGTGATTGCCGGGGGACGGGCCGTGCTGAATCTTCCCGCCGTCCTTCACGGTCATCGGCCAGGGCAGGCTCGCTGGGCATCCAGTATCCCGATCATCGTCGTCGTGGTCGCTTGCCGTCATCGGCGATCTCCTTCTCAGGAACACGCGCTTTTTCCGGCAGAACTACTACGTCGGGGGGAAGGAGCAGGCGGCCCGGCTCTCGGGGATCAAGGTGGACTTCATCAAGATCTTCAACTACTGCCTGATCGCCGTCATTTCGGGAGTTGCGGGCCTCATGATCACGGCGCGGTTCGGTTCCGCGTCCGTCACGGTCGGCTCGGGCATCGAGCTGCGGGTGATCACCGCGGCGATCATCGGCGGCGCGAGCCTCAACGGCGGGGAGGGCTCCGTGCTCGGGGCGCTGCTGGGCGCGTTCTTCATGGCGATGCTTGCCAACGCCCTCAATCTCCTGGGGGTCGATGTCTACTGGCAGAACCTCGTGACCGGCGTGATGCTGATCCTTGCCGTCGTATTCGACATGATCAACGAATCCCGCAAGGAGCACCGGACCTAGGTGCGGGTCGGAGTCAGTTCACCGGCTCCCAGGTCCCCGACTTCTCCGACCTGAAAAGGGCGTCCAGCGCCTTCTGATTGCTCACCGTGTCCTCGGGAGGCTGCGGGACCGGGCCGCCGCGCGCGCACCGCGCGGGAGAAGGCGTCGAAGACTTCCGCGAACTGGTCCACGGGGGGAACGACGATGGTCCTGGTTCCCTGCCAGGTCGTCAGCGTCATCTCCACGGGTGCATCAGGATACGCGTTGAAGGGAACGTGGATGGTGAGATGTCCCCCGGAGCCGACCACGTCCACCTGCTGCCATGCCTGGGTCTGCGTGCCGACAGTGAACACGGAGCGCGCTTTTCCGAAATCCAGCACCCCCGTGGTGAGGGTGTCCGTTTTCAGGGACGGGTCCCGGTACAGGAGGCCCATCACGCGCGTCGGCTCGCTCCCGACCATGAAGCGCGCGGTGGAGACGGCGTACGAGCCGACGTCCCGCAGTCCTCCCCCGCCGATCTCCAGGATGTTCCTGACGTTCGAGGGGTCGGGGAACATGTAGGAGAAAAAGCTGTGCACAGCGTGAATCTCACCCAGCTCCCCTCCGCGCACGAGCTCGGCAGCCCTGATCCACTGCGGGTGAAACCGGTACATCAGGGATTCCATGACCAGGACTCCCTTTCGCTTCGCGTGGTCAAACGCGTCCTGCCCCTCGGCGGCATTCATGGCAAACGGCTTTTCGCAGAGCACATGCTTGCCCGCGTCCGCCGCTTTTTTCACCCATTCGGCGTGGAGGTGGTTGGGCAGGGGAATGTAGACCGCCTCCACCTCTTTGTCCGCGAGGAGCTCCGCGTATGAACCGCAGGCTCGCGGGATGCCGAGCTTCGCCGCCGCCGCCCGCGCCTTGTCGATGCTTCGTGAGGCGATGGCCTGCACGACATTCATCGAGGATTTCCTCACGCTCCAGTTGATCTTGCCCGCGAAATGGCTGGAGACTCCCAGGACCCCCCATACAACCGGCTTCATCTGCTTCCTTCCTCCCTGCTGATTCGCGCCGAGACAAGAACCTTGATCCGCGGCTCGCTCCGCACCCGCACGTACTCGAACGCCTCCACGACGTCGTCGAATGAAAAGATCTTCGATATGAGGGGCCGGACGCGCACGGCCCCCGACGCCATGAGACGCAGCGCCGCGGGAAAAGCGTTGGGGCTTGCCAGCGAGCCGACCATGACGATGTCCCGCGTGACCAGGTAGTCGATGTCCGCCGCGACGGCCGGCGAGCCGGTAATGCTCAGGACATTGATGCGGCCCCCGGGAGCCGTGAGGTGAATTGCCTCGTTGAGAGCCGCGGGGTTCCCGCTGCACTCGGACACCACTTCCGGGGAACCTTCCAGCACCCGGGACACCTCCCGCGCGACGTCTGCGGCGGACGAGTCCACGAGTGGAATGCCAAGCTCCTCTGCCGTCCCCGCGTGCTCGGCGCTCGGGGCGATGAGGGCCACTCGGGAGGCGCCCATGCACCGGCAGATCTGCGCCGTGAGAAAACCGATCACCCCGTCCCCGAACACGGCGGCGCGGTCCCCCGGCCTCACGCCGGTCCGCCGCAGGGCGTTCAGGCATGTCGCCGCCGGCTCCGCCAGGGCGGCTTCCTCGAGGGAGAGGCCCGGTGGAACCGGGTACGTGTGCCGCGCCCGGGTGCGCACGTACTCCGCGAAAGCGCCGTTCTCGCCGATCACCCCGAGCTCGGTGCGCTGCCTGCACAGATGGTAGTCACCGCGGAGGCAGCTCGTGCATTGCCCGCAGCCGAGGCTGATATCGCCCACCACGCGGTCTCCCGGCTTCAGGCCGCCGGCCTCCGAACCTGTCGTCTCCACGGTGCCCGACCATTCGTGTCCCGGGGTGAGGGGAAGCGTCGTCAGCCCCTGGCGGATGTACGGCATGCGGCCGTCGTACAGCTCGATATCGGTTGCGCAGATGCCCACCGCCGCGACGCGCACGAGCACCTGGTCAGGGGCCAGCGCGGGGACGGGGATCCGTTCGACGCGCATGTCCAGGGGTCCGTGGATGCGCAGCGATTTCATGAGAGCCGGCGTCGTCATGGGGCTCCCATAGTACCGCATGAGCCGGGCGCTGTCCAGAACATGAAACTATGTTTTAAAAACAGAGATGACAACTGATCGGGAGGCGGTGCCGGAGCCCCTTGGCGCGGCTACGCGCTCGCGATTTTCATCCCCAGCTCGAACGCCTGGCTCATGAGGGCCTTGTTCTTGCGGACTTCTCCCGGCGCGTTCGCGCTGCCGTAGACCATCCCCTCGATCGGCGCTTTCATGAATCCGAAGGCGTCTCGGAATGCATAGATGGCGTTCACCGCTCCGGAGGCCAGCGGATCCACGTCCTGGTAGGTGAGGACAACGCCGATCCTTTTTCCCGCCATGCCGTGTCCGTCGGGACCGATGAAGGCATAGAGACGGTCCATGAAGAGCTTGGTCTGCGCCGACATCGTGAACCAGTACACGGGGGAAGCGATGACGAGGGCATCCGCCTCCCGGAGCCGGGGGTAGATGCCCCGCATCCCGTCACGCTGGACGCACGTGAAGTTCTTGTTTCGCTGGCAGGCATCGCAGGCGCGGCACGGCCTCAGGTCCATCCCGTGCAGGCGGATCGTCTCGGGGGCTCCTCCGGACTTCCTGACCCCCTGTGCAACGCGTTCGCCCAGGGTTGCGCTGTTGCCGCGCGCCCGCGGGCTGCCGAGGACGATCAGCACTTTCTTCCGTTTCATCACCTTCTCCCCCCGGGAACCAGTATCTCCCGGCTCCGCCGGTTGTCAAGCTGAAGCAGGCTGGCCGCCTGCCAGTAGACTGGAGCTCAACGGCCGCCGCCTGTGACTGCTGCACTCCAGGCGGCGCCGGTGTAGAATACGTCATGAGGAAGCTGTCTCTGCAGGTGGCGGCGTGTCTGTTGATTGCTCCCGTCGCCTTCGCGCAGGACTTCTTCGACCTCGTCAAATCAGGAACGTCCGAGCAGGTACAAGCCGCACTATCAAATGGCGCGAACATCGAGGACAGGAATGCGAGCGGCCTTACGCCCCTGATGTGGGCGGCAATGGGAAACCCGAACCCCGCGGTCATCACGACTCTGCTGGAGAGCGGGGCCAGGGTCGATGACCGCAACGGCACGACTGCCTTGATGTGGGCGGCAATGGGAAACCCGAATCCCGCGGTCATTACGACTCTGCTGGAGAACGGGGCCAGGGTCGATGACCGCAACAATGACGGGCTCACAGCCTTGATGTGGGCGGCAATGGGAAACCCGAACCCGGAGATCATTACGACTCTGCTGGAGAACGGGGCCAGGGTCGACGACCACAACGAGGGAGGCCTCACGCCCCTGATGTGGGCGGCAATGAGGAATCCGAATCCCGCAATCATCACGACTCTGGTGGAGAACGGGGCCAGGGTCGACGACCGCGATGGGCAGGGCACGACAGCTTCAATGTGGGCGGCAATCGGCAATCCGAATCCGGAGATCATCACGGCCCTGCTGCAAAACGGTGCCAGGATCGACGACCGCAACAAGGGCGGCCTCACGCCCCTGATGTGGGCGGCGGAGTTCAATCCGAATCCTGGGATCATCACGACCCTGTTGAACAACGGGGCCACGATCGACGACCGCAACGAGGGCGGCCTCACGCCGTTGTTGGGAGCGGCGGAGTTCAATCCGAACCCCGAGGTCGTCAAGACACTCCTGGACAATGGGGCCAGGGTCGATGACCGCGATGCGCACGGCACGACGGCCCTGATGCTGGCTGCGATGAGCAATCGGAATCCTGAGGTTACTGCGACGCTGCTGTCGAACGGAGCCAGGGTCGATGACCGCGATGAGCACGGGACGACGGCCTTGATGTGGACGGCAAAGAGCAACTCGAATCCCGCGATCATCACCACGCTGCTGGCGAATGGCGCGACGGACGAGGTTGGCGATACGCTGTGGATGGCAATGAGGAACTCGGACCCCGATATCATTGCGCCTCTGCTGGAGAATGGGGCCAAGATCAGCTACCGGGACAAGGATGGCGTGACACCGTTGATGCGGGCGGCATGGTACAACCCGAATCCTGCGGTCATCGCGACCCTTGTGGAAAACGGGGCGAAGGTCGGCGACCGGTCAAAAAGAGGCTGGACAGCCCTGATGTACGCGGCACAGTTCAATGCGAACTCCGAGGTCATCACGACTCTGGTGGAAAACGGGGCAATTGTCGGCGACCGGGACAGGAACGGCTTCACGCCCTTGATGCTGGCGTCACGGGGCAACCGGAACCCCAAGGTCATCGCCGCTCTCCTCACGAACGGCGCGGCGGTTGAAAGCCGAAACAAGTTCGGTTGGACGCCGTTGATGTATGCGGCCAGAGACAATCCCGGCCCGGAGGCCGTCACGATCCTCGTGAGGAGCGGAGCGAAGACGAACGACAAGGACAAGAATGGCGTCACACCCCTGATGTGGGCAGCAATGAGAAACGCGAATCCCGACGTCATCGCGAGCCTCGTGAAGAGTGGCGCAAAGCTTGACGACCGGGACGCGAGCGGCCGGACAGCCCTGATGTGGGCGGCAGTGGCCAACCGGAATCCGGAGGTCATCACGGCCTTGTTGAAGGCCGGGGCAGATCCTCGGATGAAATCGAACGAAGGTCAGACTGCCTTCGATTATGCCGCGCACAACAGCAGGCTGAGGGGTTCTGACGCTTACCGGGAACTGCGCGCGGGTCGAAAGCCGTAGGGCCGGGATGATCCTGGCGGAGACCTTCGCGCCGCCGAGACGGCAGGCACCCCGGCGGCGCGAGCTGCAGCACAGAAGGGGCTCAGCGCCTGAAGCCGTTGCCCCCATAGCCGTACTGCGTGAGCTGCACCGCCTTCGACAGGTCGGCGCTCTTGGGGCTGTACCACAGGTTGCCCGAGAGCCTCTTCCCGGAGCCGATCATGGCGAAGGCGCCCAGGTCCCGGACGCGTGGGATAGCCCTGATCACCAGGTCGGTGCCGATGATAATCACATCGTAGTGGTAATTTATGTCCTTCACGGGGTTCATTGTAAGGCCCAGTGTGCCGCCCCCGGGTGCTTTCACGCCCTTGACCAGCTCGGCGAGCGTGCACAGGCGTCCCGGGCCCGAATCCGCGTTGATGCAGTCCTGCTCGAGGCCCCAGATGCCGTACACGAAGAGGAATGCCACCTGCTCGCCGGGCTGAAGGGTGAGCACCTCCTCGTCTCCGTATTTGAGCTCCTCGAACTTTGTGCCGTCAGGCACGGAGACGGGGGAAGGCGCTGCCTGCGCCATGGCCGGCAGTACGAGCATGAGGCAGAGAACAGCGAGCACGTGTCCGAGTCGAATACGCATCGATCAGCTCCTTTTGTCCAGATTCTAGTGTCATGATTCTATGCGACAACCGGTTTGCCCGCAAGCTGATAAAGGAGCGGAGGGCGGATTGTCCGGTGTTGGATTAGAAGACCTTTCTTGTCATAATACGGCATTTCCGGGAGGTTTCATGCTCGCCCTCGAAGGGATCTGCAAATCCTACCCCATGGGCTCGGGCAGGCTGGAGGTGCTCAAAGGCATCGACCTTCGCGTCGAGGCCGGGGAGTTCGTTTCGGTAATGGGCGCCTCGGGCTCCGGGAAGTCCACCCTGCTGAACGTCATCGGAATCCTGGACGACTATGACAGCGGGGAGTACCGCCTGCAGGGCACGCTCATCAAAGACTTGACCGCGGCAAGGGCGGCTTTTTTCCGAAACCGCTACCTGGGCTTCATCTTCCAGGCATTCAATCTCCTTGCATTCAAGAACGCGCAGGAAAATGTGGCGCTGCCCCTTTACTACCGGAAAGTGGGGAGAAAGGAGCGCAACCGGATCGCCCTGGATTACCTTGAACGAGTGGGCCTCAGGGACTGGGCGGAGCACACCCCCTCCCAGCTCTCGGGTGGAGAGAATCAGAGGGTCGCCATCGCCAGAGCGCTTGTCACGGGCCCCAGGATCATCCTGGCCGATGAGCCCACCGGAGCCCTGGACTCCCAGACCTCGGAGGAGATCGTCAGGCTGCTGCGGGATATCAACAGGGAAGGAGTCACCATCATCATCGTGACGCATGAGCACGAGGTCGCCCGGATGACGGACCGGATCGTGAGGATCAAGGACGGGAGGATCGAGGGGTGAGCATGTTGTGGGACGCGGACGAGTGGCAGGAGATCCTCTCCGGTCTGAAGAAACACAAGCTGCGAACCGCCCTGACAGCCTTCGGCGTGTTCTGGGGAATCTTCATGCTGGTGCTCCTGATCGGAATCGGCAACGGTCTTGAGACCGGCGTGATGCGGCAATTCGAGGATCTGGCCGTCAACACCCTCTATGTATGGTCCGACAGGACCTCCATCCCCTACAAGGGATTGAAGGCCGGCCGCTGGTTCCCCCTGACCAACGAGGATACGGGGGCTCTGCAAGCCTCCTTTCCCGAGATCCAGAACATTTCTCCTCAATTGAACCTGTGGGGCGATTATACGGTGGACCGCAAGGACAAGAGCAGCTCCTTCCGTGTTTCCGGCGTCGGACCGGAGTATCTCAGGATCAGGGCCACCCGGATAGAAAAGGGACGGCCGTTCAACCTCCTCGACATGGAGAGAAAACGCAAGGTGGCGGTGATCGGCACCCGGGTGCGGGAGGTGCTGTTCGCAAACGGCGAGGATCCGCTGGGCCAGTACATCAAGATCAAAGGGGTGTACTTCCAGGTCGTCGGCCTGCTGGGGACCAGGGCGGTCGGCGGCAACCGCGAAGAGGCGGAGACCATCGCCATTCCCTTTTCCACCATGCAGCAGGCCTTCAACATGAAGAATTGGGTCCACTTCTACGTCATGAACGTCAAGACGGGCCGTCCCCTGACGGAGGTGGAGAGCCGGATCAAGAGCTTTCTCGCCCTTCGCCACGAAGTCTCTCCGCAGGATCCCCGGGCCATCGGGTCCTGGAACAATGCCCGTGAGTTCAACAGCCTGAAGGGGCTCTTCGGGGGCGTCAACATTTTCATCTGGATCGTGGGCATAGGCACCATCGTGGCCGGGATCGTGGGAGTGAGCAACATCATGCTGATCATCGTCAAGGAGCGTACCCGCGAGATCGGGATCCGCATGGCCGTGGGTGCGACGCCCGGCTCGATCATCGGCATGATCATCCGCGAGTCGGTCCTGATCACCTCGGTTTCAGGGTATCTGGGCATGGTGGCGGGAGTGGGCGTGATCGAGCTTGTCAGCCGTCTGATGAACACCTTCAGGATGCAGAACCAGTATTTCTCCAATCCCTACGTCGATATTCGCATTGCGATCACGGCCACGGTCCTTCTGGTCCTGGCCGGGACGGCCGCCGGGTTCTTTCCCGCCCTGAGGGCGGCCGGAATCAAGCCCATTGAGGCTCTGAAAGAGGAATAATCCCTTATGAAAAAGTTCGGCGGGCGCATCATCGGGATCCTGCTTCTCGTTCTTTTCCTTGCCACGCTGGCATTCCTGGTCAGCAAGTCACGCAAACCCGCGGTCGTATATGAAAGCGAGAAGCCCGAGGTCATGGATATCGTGGAGAAGACGGTGACCACGGGATCGATCGTCCCCAAGAAGGAGATCACGGTGAAGTCCCGGATGTCCGGGATAATCAATGAGGTCTTCGTCGAACCCGGGGACAAGGTAAAGACCGGGGATCCCATCATTTCGATCAAGGTGGTGCCGGACAACGTCAACCTGAACAAGGCGGAAATGGACTTGAAGAAGGCGCGGATCGCCCTCGAAAAGGCTCAAGCCGATTTATCGAGACAGGAAGGGCTGCATACGGGAGAGGTCATCGCTGACGCGGAATTGGAAAAATACACCGTGGCCTACCGGCTGGCCAAAGAGGACGTGGATTGGGCGGAGAACAATCTGCTCCTGCTCAAGGAAGGGGCGTCAAAAAAAGCGGGCCAGGTTTCCAACGTCGTATTCTCGCCGTCCGCGGGCACCATATTGGAGGTGCCGGTGAAACCGGGAGGATCGGTGATAGAAAGCAACAACTTCAACGAGGGAACCACCATCGCCTCCATCGCGGACATGGGGAACCTCGTCTTCGAGGGGCAATTGGACGAATCAGAGATCGGCAAGGTGCGGCCGGGGATGGAGTTGATCATCTCCGTCGCCGCCCTTTCAGAGGCCAGGCTGTCGGCCCGCCTGGATTTCATTGCCCCCAAGGGGGTGGTGAACCAGGGCTCGGTCCAGTTCGACATCAAGGCCCATATTTCACCTCCGCCGGGACTGCTCCTTCGCGCGGGCTACAGCGCCAGCGCCGACATCGTCCTGGGCAGAGCGGAAAAGGCGCTCACCGTGCGGGAGCAGAACGTCCTTTTCGAGGAAGACAAGACCTTCGTCGAGGTGGGAACCGGGGGCAACCAGTTCAGCCGGCGCGAAGTGACCCTCGGATTGTCCGACGGCATCCACGTCCAGATCAAATCCGGGCTCTCCGCCGGAGAGTCCATCAAGGTCCAGACCGTGAGCGAGAAAGTCAGATCCCCTGCGTCATGATGCCGCGGTGCATACACACACGCCGCGGGAATTGCTGAAAGGAATGCACGATGAGTAAAGTTGCGTTGCTCGCGGCGGCACTTGCTCTTGCGCCCCTGCTCGCGGCGTTCGCCCAGGAGACGACGCCGGAGGCGGCTGCGGAAGCCGCCCTGGCCCAGGAGGCCGCCCTGGGGGTCGATGCGGCTGTGACGCTGGCCGTCGCCAACAACCTGTCGCTGAAGTCAGGGCGCATCACACTCGGCAAAGCGGCGCGGGCCCGGAACAACGTCTGGAACACCTGGCTGCCCTCGATCGACGCCTCGGTTGCCCTCAATCGGTTCAATGAAGAGCCTTCCGTTCCGGGATTATCGCCGTGGTACATGGCCTTCCAGGTGGAGGCCAGCCTGCCCCTTTCGCTGGCCAGGGTGGAATCCGTCAACGCCACGGTCCTGAGCTACGAGTCCGGGCAGATCGACTACGAGACCGCGGAAAAACAACTGGAGCGGGACGTGCGCAAGGCCTTCTATGGCCTGCTCCTGTCCCGGGAGAGCATCCGACTTGCCGAACAGCAGCTCGCCACGGCGGAAAAGCAATATCAGAAAGCGTTGAA
The DNA here is from genome assembly GCA_963734545.1 of uncultured Spirochaetota bacterium. Taxonomy (GTDB): domain Bacteria; phylum Spirochaetota; class Spirochaetia; order SZUA-6; family Fen-1364; genus Fen-1364. The sequence continues at coordinate 173,659 of CAVTHO010000010.1, forward strand.
GAATTTCCAGGCCGGCCTGACGCGGAAGCTCGACACGCTGAGCGCGCAGGTGTCCGCGGAGAATCTCAAACCGGCCCTGGAAGAGCAAAGGGTCTCCTATGCCACTTCCCTGATGAGCTTCCAGCTCCTTTTAGGTTTGGCGCCATCGGAGCAGCTTGCCCTTCAGGGCACGATAGAGGCCGAGGCCCATCATTTCGATCCTCTGGAGCTTTCCGGAAGCTACATGAACGGCAGGCTGGACGTGAAGAGCCTGGAGAAGCAGATCGAGATCATGGAGAACCGCAAGAGGCTGCAGGAGCGCTCCGCCTTCACGCCCACGCTGTCGGCTTCCGCCTCCTACGCGCCCACGATCAACGATCCCTTTGCATTCAAATGGGGTAATGGAAGTGATTGGACCGACAACGGCAAGGTGACCCTGGCTCTCACGATCCCCCTCGACGGGTTCATCCCGGGTTCAGCGGACCGGGTCGCGGCAGCCTCGGCTCAAGACGACGTCGAGAACGCGCGTATCGCCCTCCAACAGGCCCGTCAGAAGGCGGACGTGGAGATCAAATCCGCCGTGCTTGCATTGGAAAAATCCCTGCGCACAATGCAGGCGCTCGAGCTCAACGTTGCCCGGGCCCAGGAGGCTTATGATTTGACCGACACCTCGTACAATGCAGGCACGGTGGAGCTGTTGGAGGTGCAGAACGCCTCCGATGAGCTGCAGAAGGCGAACCTTCTGCTGTTGACGGAAAAATACAACTATCTCTCCGGTCTGATCGACCTTGCCTACTCATTGAATACCACTTTGAGCGATCTGGTGGAAAAGCACGGCCGCCAATAAGCCCCCGGGTGTACCCCGCCCGAGAGAACACCTCGAGCTCATATATGGCGGCCACTCCCGGCGGCCGTGTGAAACGCCAGTCTCAAGCGCTTCTGGCCCGGCCGCCGTACATTAGTCGCGCAGCGGGAAGTTGATCTCGGTGAGCATGTCCTCGGGCTTCGTATTCTGCGGGTCACTCATGTAGACCTCGTAGCACAGCCCCGTGGGGCTCGCCTTGTTTTCCGCAATGAAGGCCGTGATGCCGTTGTAGGTCTTTTCCAGGGTTTCATAGGGACCCTTGTGCATCGCAACCGCTGTCCGCCCGCCGGGGATCGCGCCGGGCTTCATCCGGCCTTCAGCGCGGAAAGGTACTGCCACGGGGAACCCCATCTCCACGTCCAGATCATTCATGTCCATGTTGTGGTAGATGGCGAACGGGGCGCCGACGGGCTGCACACCCTGCTTCCCGAGAAAACTCATGATCTCCCCGTACCCCTTGCCGAGCTCGCCCTGCAGGTTGGCCATCGCCGTACGGATCCGAATGCACGCCGTGCGCTGCTCTTGCTTCTTTGTGATTTCCATAATGCCCTCCTGGGATCGAATTGTGGCGCGCCTTCTCGCGCACCGTGTCTCGATCATGGGGGATGCTCTACGACAACAGTATGTCGTATTCACCGGCGATTTCCGGAGTAAGAATGCGCCTCGGCTTACCGGTACAGTTGCAGGGTTTTCCGGCTGATCTCGGCTATTCTCTGCCGCAGCGGTGCAGGAGAGATCACCTCCACGCCATCGCCATAGCTCAGGATCATGCCGTAGAGCCAATTGTCCTCGGGGAAGTCCAGTCTCACGATCAGGGCGCCCTGCTCATCCACGGAGATGTCGGCGCTGGCAAAGTAGTCCTCGACGAACACGCGCAGCTCGGGCCTGAAGCGCAGCACGGCCGACACGGCCGCCGGTCCCTTGTCCAGAAGGCTGTCCAGGTAGCCCTGCACGCTCACCTCCCGGCGCTTGAAGACTTCCGGCTTCAGCACGGGGTCACGCACCCGGGAGAGCCTGAACAGGCGGAACTCCTGCCGCGACCTGCACCAGGCGAACAGGTACCAGGAGAACCACTTGAAAACGATGGCGTAGGGCTCAACGACGCGCTTCGAGGTCTGGAGGCGCGCATTGGTGTAGGTGAAGGAGATGCACCGGTTGCGCGCCACGGCGTCCTGAACGAGCGCGAGGTGCTCTTTGCGCCGGGCAGAGAACCCCAGGGCGCTGAAGTCTATGCAGAGCCGCTCCGCTCTGTGCGCAAGCTCGGGGGAGGCTTCCTGTCGCGCGAGGCTCTTTATTTTGTCCGCCGTCTTCTGGATAGCGCCGCTTTCCAGGGAATCCGCCACGCCCTGCAACGCCGTTGTGATGAAGAACAGGTCGTCGAAAGTAAAGAACTGCCTGTCCAGCCGGAAGGTGTCCAGTATCTTGTAGCCGCCGTTGGGCCCATGGATGGCCGTCACGGGAATGCCCGCCGCGCCTATGGTATCGAGGTCACGCTGGATGGTGCGCACCGTGACGCCGAAACGCTTTGCGAGCGCCGTGGCGCTCACGAGGTCCCTGCCCAGGAGATGGATGACGATGGAGAGAAGCCGGTCGATTTTCATTGCGGGACTTTCCCCCGTGGTCGCGGCCGCCGCATCTGTCCGATTCAGGGCACCATGCCTGTCGCCCCCGACGCCACGTCGCGCGTTGTGGCAGCATCATAGAGCCGACAAACAACTCACACAAGCCTGAGAAAGCAGGTGTTCGCCTCCTCATGACGCACAGCAGCCACGCACGAAACCCTCGGTGATCGAAAAGACCTCGTCCGAGGTCCAGAAGGCGTTGCCTGCGTGATCCGCGCCTTTCACCTGGTACATCTCCACCGCGTGCCCGCACTGCCTGAGCTTCTCGTAAAGGAAGACGCTCTGGCCAAACGGCACCAGCCTGTCCTTGTCGCCGTGGAGGATCAGGAATGGCGGCAAGATTGACATGACTATGACCTCACTCTACAATCCTGACGACGAGCGTCACGACGACCTCGCCACTTTCTTCCTGCCCGTCGACGAGAATCAAGCTGAGGAAAGGAATGCTATGCCAGAGCGAATCGGCGACTATCTGATCAGAACAGGCGCGATGAATCAGTCCCAGGTGGACGAGGTCGTGCGGCTGAAGACAGCCGGCGACCAGCGGCACTTCGGTGACATCGCTGTCTCGCTGGGCTTCATAAAGGCGGCAAACGTCGAGGCGTTCCTCGCAGCTCAGAAGTAGGACACACTGATCGCCGCTTCGTTCGGTCTTTACCCTCGGCGGCATCCTTACTCGGCGTCGCGGACGAACTCGAAGTCGTCTGCGTTGCCCCAGCTGCCCGCGTTGCCGTCCATTGAAAGCCCGATCTCGCAGATCCCGCCGCTCACGGGGATGCCCTTGATCTCGTAGAGCACCCATTTCTGCCAGCCCGTATTGACTATGGTGGCCTGGAGCTCAGGACCTCCATAGCCGCGCGCGAAGAGGAGGTAATTCTTCTCCCCGCCGCCGCCCATCGCCCAGACCCGGAGGGAATACGTGCCGTCCTTGAGCCCTTCGAAACGCCGTGAGAGGGTGAACTGGAAGGGCTTGTCGAGCCAATACTTGAAGGAATAGTCGCCCGAGTGGGCGTTGCCGGGGTTCTTCTCGACGGGCGCCGCCGCTTTCACACCGGGCCCCGAGAGCTGCCATTCGGAGGGAAGGGTTCCAGACTCGAAGCTGGCGTCCTTGATGAGGTTGACATCGAGCACGACGTCGACAGTCGCGGTAACGGAATTCCCATAGCCGAGGAGCTTGCCTTTCACCTCGACCGTGCCTATGGACTTCAGGGCTTCGGGGTCGGGCTGGTCCCATCTGACCTGGACGCTTCGGATCGAATCGTCGGAGAACACGGCGAGGGTGTATTTCGGAAGCTCGAGCCTGGTGCCCGCGGCCAGTTTTGCCTTGACGTCCTCCACGGACACGAGGGAGAGATCGGGGACTTCCTGGTTTGAGGCAACGAGCTTGAACACCTTGAGCGAAGGCAAGGCCTTGCCCTGGAAGTCGAAGAGGGTCTGGTTCTCCCAGACTTCGCCGTCTCCCGTCCTCCAGCCCGCCCCGGCGACGGGTATCCAATCGGGCTCCCAGTAGAAGATGCCGATGCCCAGGGACTTCGGCGTCTCGGCCACCGCCGCGATGATATCCCGTATTGCGGTAGCCTGCCCCTGAACAGTCGCCCTGTAGCCTCCGAGCCTGTCGGAGCCGGGCCCGAAACTGTTGCCGAGGGAATCGCCGTTATCGAGGGTCCAAGCGTAAGCAGTCTCGGCAACGATCAACTGCTTCCCGTAGCGGGTCTCGAGGTCGGCCATGTTGGCGACAAGGTCCGCGATCTTGCCGTGCCAATAAGGATAGAAGGAGAGGCCGATGACGTCGAAGTCGACGCCGGCTTTCACGAGGGGATCGAAGAGCTTCCGGTAGAGGGCATTGTCCCCGCCGTTCGAGGCATGGATCATGACCCTGATCCGGCGATCGCTGCCGCGGACCGCGCGGATCGCCTCCTTGAGAAGGGCGACGAAGCCCTCCTCGCCGCCGATCGCCTCGTCGCCCGATTGCCAGAGCTTGCCGACAGGCCAGAGGAAGCCCCCGTCGACCTCGTTCCCTATCTGGACCATGTCGGGTGCAGCGCCGGCGGCGCGCATGGACTTGAGGGAGGAACTGGTAAAGTCGTAGACGGCCTTCTTGAGAGCATCGAGGCTCAGGCCCCTCCACGCGAAAGGCATCGTCTGTTTGGAGGGGTCTGCCCAGAAATCGCTGTAGTGGAAGTCGGCGCACACCTTGAGGCCGAGCTTTTTCGCCCGCTTCGCGATGCGGATGTAGGCCGCGACATCGTCGTTGCCGCCGCCGACCGGGTCGCCGGCCCTGGACAGGACTCGACCGCTGTCGATGACGTCCTCGCGATTCACCGGATCGTTCCAGATGCGCAGTCTTATCCAGTTGAGGCCGCCCGACTTGAGGATCGCGAGGCAGTCGCCTGCCTTCCCCTTCTCGTCGGAGAAAGCGGCGCCCGAGGACTCGAGCTGGCCAAGCATGGAGACGTCGGCGCCCATGATGAAGTCCTTCTTGAGGTCGAAGACGGGCACGACGGACACGCCGTCGGCGCCGGCCCAGGCGCAGAAGACGACGAACGATATGAGAGCGAGGAGATTGCGTTTCATGACGATGCCTCCAGGCTCTATTAGAAACATTTTTCCGAGCCGAGTAAATGGCAGGGAGTTCATGCGCCCCTACGCCCGTCCGAGGAATCTCCTAAGGAAGACGTCGAGCCACGACGCAGGCAGGAAGCTGACAAACGCCCTGAGGCGATTGTTCCCCACCCTCCAGCGTCGCCGCGGCCTGCGGCGTTCCAGGGCGTGGACGATGACACGAGCGACCCGCGACGGGTCCATCCCCGTCTCCATTTCCCTGAGAAGCACCCGTTCGGCGCTGCGGAGCGCCCCGCGATAAACCGCGCGGGCCGAGTCGCTTTTCAGGCTTCGGGCCGCGCTTCCGAGGAGGGGTGTCCGTATGGCGCCGGGCTGAATGACCGTCACGCGGATCCCCAGGGGGAGGAGCTCGCGCCGAAGGGTTTCCGCGTACGCCTCGAGCGCGCGTTTGCTCATGACATACGGACCCGTGAAGGGCATCAAGGCTCGTGTCGATTCCGAGGAGACGAACGCGAGCGTGCTCCCGTGCCGCAGGAGCGGCATGAGCTCCCTCACAACCTGCGCCGCGCCCAAGACGTTCACGTCGAGCGCGCGGCGGAGCTCTTCATCGGCAACGTCGAGGAGCGGTCCCCCCACGTAGATCCCGGCGGCACAGACGATCCCGTCGAGACCGGCCGCGGACCGTTGCATCGCTCGCCGTGCCCTTTTGATGGACGCGACATCCGTGACGTCCATCAGGAGCGGCCGAACCGGCATCGACCGAGACCAGCGCTTCAGCACGGTGCGTCGGGAATCAGCCGCGAACACGACGGCGCCGCGAGAGGCGAGCATGTCGGTCACGGCCGCGCCCAACCCGCCGCAGGCGCCGGTCACGAGATAAGCGCGAGCGTGTTCTTTCAACCCTTCCAACAGAAAGAGGAGCGGCCGGGACGGACGATCAGCTTTTCTGCGTAGATGGTGCCTTGCATGGTTATTTGGTCATAGGCAAAGAGGCTCACGCGTTCTGCGGGCTTTCCCAGGATCCCGGTCAGAAGAGACCCTGGCAAGAGCGTGAGGTCGTCAAGGGCAGAGAGCCGGATCTCGTCCCCCACCTCAACCGAGCCGCTTATTACATTATCACCCCAGGCGAAAACGATCACGTCATCCCCTGCCCTGATTTTCCCTGACATCTCAAGATCTGAACAGCCCGTCATCATGACATCATAGGCGCCGTTTACTTCCCCTCCAATGCTCAGCAATCCCTTCGCATACAAGTCGACGTCTCCGCCGGCATTCAGAGTTGCCCTGGCTGTCACTGTCAGGGAGCCCCTGGCGTGGAGAGTGATGGCGTCAACCGCCGTCACCCCGGCGTCGATCAGGATACCGTCGTCGGCGCACGCCTCCACGTCATCCACCGAGGTGACGTCGCCCTGAATGAAAAGGCCAGCACCCGAGTGAATGAGCAGATCGGGCATTTCATGGCAATCATGGCACCAGTGACGGGAGCTGCATGGCGTGTACCCCGCGCCTGCTGCAACCGCGCCCCGAAGCTCGATGTCACCGGAACATGTGCCCAGAACCACGTTCATGCCTGCCGTAAGGGTGGCCAGGTCATTGGTGGTCTTCAAAGAACCCCTGGCATGAAGTTCGAGATCGCCCCCTGCAACGAGCGGGGCGCTGATCAGCAGGTCCTTGCCTGCGGAAACATCGAGCAGACCATCGGCCCGGACGGCGGCCTCGATGGCCGCAGTACCGTCATCTGTTCTCACCTGGATGTCGTCCGCTGCTGCCACTACCCCGGAGATTTGGATGCCCTCATCTGCCCACAGATCGATGTCACCCCCCGCGCTCGTGCTTCCCAGGAGCTGAATTCCATCTCCTGCGCGGATGCGCAGATCGTCACCGGCGATGATCTGCCCGGTCTCACCGCTGAACAGTTGTCCCGCCAGGCGTACCGATCCGTCTGCGTCGAGCTCAATGTCGCCGCTGCATGGCGCTGATGAGAGGTACTCCACCGAGATGTCCTGGTATTTCGATCTCAGGTAGATATCGTTGCCCTGGGAACCGAGATAGACCACCGTGATTGTCCCGGTGGCGAAGACATGGACCTTGTTCTCCAGGGTGAAGAACAGCTCCACATCGCCCTCGAGCCAGCACACGTTCAACTTCTCGCCGCGCTCGAACTCATAGAGGGCATACTTCTGACCGCACGCGTGAATCGCTTTGAAGCTCCTGTCAAGTCCTTTGTCGATTCTTCCCTGCGCGTACAGGATTCCAAGCGCGCCGCTCAGGTCTACGCCTGAATCATGGTTCACCGCCTCGAGAATGCTTCCCGCTGAGCTCACCGATATCTGGCCATATTGGGCTCCCGCTCCCACATAGTCCACCACGATATCCCCGCCCAGCGTCATCAGGCCGATGTTATTTCCTTTTGCGTCAGTCAACGATTCGACCCATACCACCGTCATGCTGCCGCCGGCAATCACGCGAACAGGTCCGTTGGCGTTTTTCAGATTTCTGAGGACAATGGCGTCAGCTTCCCTGATCTCCAGAGTCCCCTGGCCCGCCAGATTTGCGTCAAGGGTATTCACGCGGGTGCGCAGGAAGATGGACGAGTTCGAGACGAGCGTAAGGAGATCCGTTGCAACAGGCTCTTCTCCTTGCATGTAGATCCGGCCGCCGGCCTGCAGAGAGATCGACCCCCCAGCAGTCCCTGTGCTCACCATGCCGGTGATCAGTATCTCCCCGCCGGCCACCATGTCGATCTCACCGTCCGGTGCGGTCACGGACGCCAGCGCGATATCATTCATCTCGCTGATGTGAATGCTGGTTCCGCCTTCGGCCGCCAGGGTGCCAAGCTCCACCTCGAGATACTGATTCTCCTCCGAACCGCCTCCGATGGAGGCGCCCGCAGAGAGATATGCCTGGTCTGCAATCAGGTCAACCTCATCATCACCGGGCTGCGCCTCAAGGATCGATCCCCCGGCCGTCAGGCTCACCACGCCAACCTGCGCGCCGGCGTCAACGAAACCGATCAGGATGTCCCGGCCGGCGCGGATAGTGATGCGTCCCTGCCCCGATTCCAGATATGTCGCGGTGATCGTTCCGGTGGCGTTCACATCGATGACACCCGTCACCATGACGATCAACTCGATATCTCCCTGGTGATGCAGGATCAGATTCGCCCCGCGGAATTCGAGGGTTCCGAGATCCAGCTCGAGCTCCAGGTTCGGGTCAACAGAGCTGCCGAACTCTCCCGCCACCTCTATGGAGGCAGCGCGCGCCGCCAGGTCCACGTCCGGATCGAAGGCATCCACCTCGCGAATGTTCCCCGCAGACGTGAGATAGATCCTGCCGCTGCTGCGTCCCGCCCGGACAAGGTCAATCAGGATGTCACCGCTTGTCGTTGTCAGGTGTATGTCGTTGCCGTCGGCATCCAGCACTGAATCGATGTTGACCGCGGTGATGGTGCCACCCGCCGCAATCGAGATGGCTCCGTCAGAGGCCTGGAGGCCTGCCAACACGATGGCGTCGGTCTCAGTGACCGAAAGAGCACCAGCCGAAGTGGTTGTTGCGACCAGGCTCGCGACGGTCGTCGACAGCGTAATATCGCCCGCCGACACGGCTGCCAGCTCGTCTGCTGTTACGATGGCCATCAGGTATCCATCAGAAGACAGGATGACGTCGCCCAACGTCCCGGCATGGATTTCCGCCGCCACGATATCGCCGCCTGTCGACGTCAAGGCAATATCGTTGGAATCTGCGTCGGTCATGGATACGCACATGGCGGCGTTGATCGTTCCACCCGCTGTCACTGCGATCGATCCGTCAAACGTCAGGACGCATCCAAGGAGAATGTCATTTGTTTCACGAATGACGACGTTCCCAGCCGCGGCAACTTTGGCCTCCAAACGCGCTACCGTGGTGTCCAATGTGACGTCGCCCCCCGCAAGGACGACCAGCGCATCAGAGGTCACCGCGGCCATCACAGCTCCACCAGCGGCCAGGGTGACATCTCCAGGATTGCCGGCAAGAATGCTCGCTGCCGCAATATCCCCGCGGGCAGTCACCGTGATCGAACCATCCGCCGTGGTCACGTTCGACAGGATGATCGAATCGGTTTCATCGATAATGATGTCCCCCACGCCGCTGGTCGCGGCCGTAAGAGTATTGACTGTGGTCATCAGCGTGATCGGACCGGCCGCGCTGACAACCAGCTCGTCCGCAACGACGGCTGCAGCAACAGCACCACCGGCGGTAATCTCGACTGAGCCGTTGAAGGCCACAGCCTCCATCACAATCGCATCACTCTCGCTGACCACGATGTCCCCGGCCGGGGCATGGGCAACCAGCACATCCACATCGGTGATGAGGGTCATTCCCAAATAGGCCCCCACCTGCAGCCTCTGCGCCGAGATCACGGAGCCCGGCAGCGAACCAACCGTGCTGCCCTGCAGGGAAACTTCCCGCGCCGATACCGTCCCCACCACAGTGAGGTTTCCCGCACTGACTGACAACCTGCCGTCTGCCACCAGGATGCCAGCCAACGTCAGATCATCGGATTCGCCGACCGCGACATCCCCGCTTCCCTCAGTGCTGAGCATCAAGGAGGCGACATCCGTGATCAGCGTGATCGCGTCTGTCTCGACAACGGTAAGCTCTCCATGGTTGGTCGCAGTAAGGGTATCCACACTGGTATCCAGAACCATCGAGCCACCGGCTGTCGCAATCAGCTCATGCGCCGCTATCTTGCCGACGCCATCGGTAATCGCGCCCGCGGAGGTAATGGTGATCCGGTCCTCCGCTGCCTCCACGCTGCCGACCTCAATATCTCCTGACCCGATGGTCGTGAGGCTGATGTTCTGCCCGATTCCCCCCGCGGTCACCGTCCCGACCCTCAGCGCTGCCCCGCTCACATCGATCAAGATGTCCCCGTCCGCGGTCTGCGCAAGCGCAACTGCCAGGGGCCCGCCACCAGCCTGGCTGAACAGGATGTCCCCCGCTCCCGTCGTCAAGGAGGTCACGCTCACCGGCGAAGTCAACGTATTGTCCAGATCGATCACGCCGTCGGTCGTATCCGCAGCGATCAGCGAAGCTGCCGTCTCGATGGCCCCTTCCGTCCCGATCCCCCATCCCGCGTCAATATCCAGGGCGTACGCAGTGATGTCCATGTCAGGATCCGACCCGTACTCCTCTACTGAACCCGCTGCCATCAGTGTCACGCTGCCAGAGCCACCGGCGACGATTCTCCCCACCGTAATGTCTCCGGCACCCGCGGTCACGCTGATCGAACCATTCGCCGTGGTCACGTTCGACAGGATGATCGAATCGGTCTCGGTTATCGGTTATGATCGCGTCTGTCTCGACAACGGTAAGCTCTCCATGGTTGGTCGCAGTAAGGGTATCCACACTGGTATCCAGAACCATCGAGCCACCGGCTGTCGCAATCAGCTCATGCGCCGCTATCTTGCCGACGCCATCGGTAATCGCGCCCGCGGAGGTAATGGTGATCCGGTCCTCCGCTGCCTCCACGCTGCCGACCTCAATATCTCCTGACCCGATGGTCGTGAGGCTGATGTTCTGCCCGATTCCCCCCGCGGTCACCGTCCCGACCCTCAGCGCTGCCCCGCTCACATCGATCAAGATGTCCCCGTCCGCGGTCTGCGCAAGCGCAACTGCCAGGGGCCCGCCACCAGCCTGGCTGAACAGGATGTCCCCCGCTCCCGTCGTCAAGGAGGTCACGCTCACCGGCGAAGTCAACGTATTGTCCAGATCAATCACGCCGTCGGTCGTATCCGCAGCGATCAGCGAAGCTGCCGTCTCGATGGCCCCTTCCGTCCCGATCCCCCATCCCGCGTCAATATCCAGGGCGTACGCAGTGATGTCCATGTCAGGATCCGACCCGTACTCCTCCACTGAACCCGCTGCCATCAGTGTCACGCTGCCAGAGCCACCGGCGACGATTCTCCCCACCGTAATGTCTCCGGCACCCGCGGTCACGCTGATCGAACCATTCGCCGTGGTCACGTTCGACAGGATGATCGAATCGGTCTCGGTTATGGTTATGTCTCCCACGCCGCTGGTCGCGGCCGTAAGAGTATTGACTGTGGTCATCAGCGTGATCGGACCGGCCGCGCTGATGACTACCTCGTCCGCGACGATAGTGGTTCCGCTGCCGGTTCCACTGTAGTGCAGGTTTGATATGCCATAGTAGTCAGCCAGAGTATCCGATCCGAAGTTTTCTTCAAACCTGTAGATATCGTTATGGTAAAGACCTAGTAACAGGTCATTTCCGCTTCCACCTGTAATCGTATCTATTCCGGGAGAGCCCAGGAGTTGATCATCTCCAGGACCGCCATCGAGAGTATTGGTTTCAGAGATCAGTGTATTTGGAGAAGCTCTCCCATAGCTTTCATCGAGCAGATCGTTTCCTGACTCACCATAGAGATGATCGTTGCCCGTTCCACCGAGCAATTTGTCATCACCATTCCCGCCGTAGAGATAATCATTTCCTTCATTCGCGAAGATGGTATCGTTGCCATCTCCGCCTTGTATGGAATCATTCCCCTTTCCAGTTACGATGACGTCATTGCCGCCGTAACCATACACCTCCATGTTAATGGCGACGCTGTTCCCATCCGCAACAATTGTTTCTGCGGCATTCGTCCCATAGATAATGATCCTCGAGATCGTGCCTGCCGCAAAATACCGCATGTTTGAAATAGCGACATCTCTATAGAGATACTCTATGCTCTGGATAGACCAGTCACTCCATCCCAGAGGAATAAAGCCCCATTTCCACCTGAAGTACCTCGTGTAATTCACCTTTTCAGCGACGAGAACGCTGCGAGTAACATCCGGCGCATCTACAATCAGATTTCCATCAACAACGGCTATCCGCAGTCTAGAAGCGCTCGAATTGTTGATTGTCAGTGTTCTCTGATTTGCCGGACCTGATAGACTTGCCGAATATGAATAGTAATCGAACGGGTTGATGAGGCTCGTCAAATCATAGACTTCCGTTTTGCTGGACTCGAACCAGCTTGATATCTCATCTACGAGATCTCCTATCAGATTGCCGATATCAGTAAACAAGCCATCAAAGAAATCCACGACATCTGATCCAAAATCAAGTATCGCTTCTCCCAAATCCACGAAAGCGTCAGCTACCGCTTCTGCAGCTACGACCAGCGCCTCACCCGCAGCCTCCGCGGCAGCCCCGATTGCATCGAAAATGGCATCAAAGACACCCAGTCCTCCGTCAATGTCCCAAGAGTTTCCATTTCCGGTTACTTCGAGCCATACTCCCAGAGGCCCTTCAGCTCTGATCCTGAACGTACCAGCCTGCCAGTCCACACTGAGCGCGGCTGAAGCGATATTGATATCTTCTCCCAGGATAACAAGCGCTACTGAACCATGACCGGATACTCCGGTGTTTTTGATTGCGACACCAAGACTGCCTCTGATTCCGAACTCAGTGATCCCACTGCCAATTGTCAGATCAAGAGCCAGCTCTCCTGCCAGGCTGAAGGAACCATTGCTGTAGATGTACCCTGAAATGCCAATGTCAACGATGCCGAAAAAGTCTATTGAGATGTTGTTGAACGCAATTCCCAGAATACCGCCCTGAGCGCCCAGTACCAGGTCTCCTGATGTGTGAAAGAGCCCGAAGAGATCTATGGTGGCGCCTATTGCGACAAGGTATGTGTGGGGCTCAATCGTCCTGCTGCCGATCGTGACCTGTTCACTGCCCGTGTTTATTTTCAGAGTGAAATTGCCGCTGATATTTATTCCCGGTATGCCGTCAAAGACATGCACGCCAAGATCGGCGTACATGGCGAAGACGCCGTCCTTGATGACCGCGCCGCCTGTCACATCGAGTTTTCCGAAGATGCTCAGATCCACTTTGCCTGCCAGCGCGAGATACAGTCCTTCACCGCTGATCTTGAGCTGGAAGTCAGCGGTGATCACGAATACGCTGGCAATGGTCAGATCGCCGTGCAGAGAAACAAGGAAATAGGCTCCCGGTGATTCAAAGGTCCCATCCAGCCGGGGTGCACTGCCGCGGATCGTGAAAGCCGCCGAACCATCAGGGTTCACGACAAACCGTGCATCCAGCGTCCCTGTCAGCCCGCTGAGCGCGGTGGTGTTCGCGATACCCAGCCTGTTGAGCTCTGATTCTATGAACGAGCCCGACAGATCGACCGTCCCTTTCAGGAATGCGACATAACGCTGCGGTATGGTGATTGTCTGATCGACACCGGTGGTGTTGAACACAATCCGCGCCCTGGCATTGAAAGCCAGGACGCTGCTCAGCGCACCACCGACGGAGACCGAAACATCTATGTCAGCCGCGATGCCGCTGGCGTTGATCACCAACCCGCCCAGGGCATTCATGTCAAACAGCTTGGCCCCGCCGGAAGCCCCGATATCAGGCCCGAACTCAAGCCCTGCTGCAACAAACGCTTTGAGTCCGGCACTGTCGACCTCAAGCAGCAGCAGGCCGTTGAGTCTTACAACTGCATTCGAAGACGGATCTGATTTCGGGCCATCGTATATTGTGACCTGGCCGCCGAGCTGGAAGCTGATCAGGAACTGGTCGAACACCAGGACCGCCGGTGAAGTCGGGTCTCCGGTATTGACCTTGAAGCCCACATCCAGCGTGCCGCTGCGGTCCGCGTCAGCGGCCTCGGCGAGGGTGTCATTCGACAAGAACGCCTTGACTTCGTCGACCTGGAGCAGACCGTCCTCGTTCGTATCCAGTGCGCTCGCGACATTCGCCCAGCTGACTTGCACCGCGTCTGCGTCCGTGCTCGTGTAGAGGTCGGCATAAGCGCCGCCGGGTCCCTGTCCGGCCAGCATGCGCAGCTCTCCGACCGTGATGGTTCCGTCGTCATTGGTGTCAAACAGGTCCAGGACCTCGTTGAAGCTGGCAGGGAAGTCCACCACGGAGACGCCACTGGCCGTGCCGATGCCCACGTTGATCGCGATATCGAAGCGGCCAGTCGCCTCGAGCATGTCGATGCCGACCACGCCAAAGCTGTCGACACTGGCCTTTGCGGCCAGGTACACGCCGACATCAGAAAGACTCACGGACGCCATGACCATGAGGCCCACATCCAGGTCCGTGATATGGAAACCGACGGCGCTCGAGCTCAGCTCATTGGTGTCGACCGAATGGTCGCCGTCCGTATCGGTCCAATAGGGGCCGTTCGCGCCGATGAATGCCGTCACATTGGCGGCGCCGATCGTCATGGTCGTGACGGTTTTCGTGCTGCCGTCGGTGAGCGTCACCTGCTGCGTCGGACCCAGCTCGAAGGCAATGCTTCCGGTGAGATAAAGCGCGTCGAAGATCTTGAGCTCGACGAATCCCTGGGCGCGGATGAGGGAGGTGCCCATGGCCAGGTACACCGGCTCACCGCCGGTCTGCACCTCCAGGCCCAGCGGATCTATCTTGCCGTCTCCGTCAGCGTCCGCGGCAGCGGCTGCGGACGCGCCCATCAGCGCGGCCGCCTCGCCCACCTCCAGAGTCCCGCTGGCATCCGTGTCCAGCGCCTGGGCGATCAGCTCCGTGTCCAGCACCTTGTCGGCCGAATCCCCGGCTCCGTACAACCCGGAGAAGGCGTTCTGGCCGCTGGCGGCGCGAAGCTCACCGACCGTGACCAGCCCGTCGTCGTTCGTATCGAACAGCGGCAGCCGTTCGTCCGCGAACGCGGGCGTCGTTGCAAAATCCACCACGGGGAACAGCGACACACCGTAGATCGTGGGCGAAGACTGGTTGACTTCCACGAGGATCTGCTCCGCCTGGACGGTGACGCCGTCGATCCCCGCGAGACTGATCGACCGGGCGCTTGCATGCAGCGCGAAGTACTTTCCCGGATCCAGGGGATTGCTGGGACTCATCATCGCCATGCCGAAATCAAGGTCGTCCAGCACGAGCCCCACGGCTTCCGGGTTCACTTCAGCGGGAACGATCTTTCCAGTGACCGGGTCGCGGTCGATCTCGCCGTCCCCGTCGGCATCCACCCAGTACGGTCCGTTGATGCCCACGAAGGCGTGTACGTCCGCCGCGCCTATGGTCATGAAGCCCACTTCCTTGACCGTGTCGAGAACGGGAATCGGTGTATCGGCAGGCAATCCGTAGTCGTTCAAGAGCTTGCCGACGTCGGCCGTCACCTGTCCCAGGAGCCCTCCGGCGGTGTTGACCGTGGCTCCCGGTCCTTTCTCGAAGGCGACGCTTCCAGTGATGTACACGAACTCCGATATCCGGATGGTGGCTTGTGCGACACTTGCCCCGATGCGCTCGTTGCCGTCAAAATCGATGTACACAGGCGGGGTGTCGACTCCGGTGCGGATTTCCAGGCCCGGCGGGTCCAGCTTGCCGTCGCCGTCCACGTCCGCTCCCGACGCCGCGGTGGCTCCTGCCAGCGCTGCCGCTTCGGACACTTCCAGCGTCCCGCTGGCGTCAGTGTCCAGCACGTCCAGGAGCGTGCTCAGCGCCACGACCTGGCCGTTGTTCGCCGCCGAATTGTACAGCCCGTTGTAGCTCTGGGCGCCGTTCAGCCCACGCAGCTCCCCGACCGTGACCAGCCCGTCGTGCCCCGGTCCCGTATCGAACAGGAGCAGCCGCTCGTCGGTCGCAAAGCTGTTGGCGAAGTTGATCACCGGCGCGCCGAAAACGCCGCCCGGCCATTCTTTTCCCGTGTTTACTCCCACCCGGATGCCTTCCAGTGTCATTTCGACAGCGGGAAGTCCCACGAAGCCCACCAGATCGGCAGACGCCTTCAAGGCGTAGAACTTGGGAAGGACCGAGTCCAGGCCCGGCAGGGCCGCCAGCGTAGGCGCCATCATGACGAAGCCGAAGTCCGCGTTGTTTACGACCAGCCCTATCGCGTCCTGGTTCACCCCGGTTTCGTCGGACACCAGCCCGTCGCCGTCCGTGTCGATCTTGTACGGCCCGTTCAGGCCCACGAACACGTGGGCTCCCGAGAAGCCGATCTGCATCGAGTCCACTTCCAGGTTGTAGATCGTCGAGAAATCCGTGCTGATGCTCAGCGCGTCTTCACCCAGCCCGATAGTGCCTTTCTTCGGCAGGACATTCAGCGCGTCGAGGATGCCGCTTGCAAAGCCAGCCAGGTCACCGGGGAATCCCGTGGCCACCTCTACCCGGTACCCGGGTCCCTTCTCGAAGGAAAGGCTTCCGATCACGTACACGAACTGGGAAATCCGCAGAAGCACGCTTTGCGCCGCTGCTCCGATCCTCTGGTCTCCATTGAAGGTCAGGTAGACCGGCTCCGTCGTTGTCCCCGTCCGTATTTCGTAGCCCGCCGGGTCCAGCTTGCCGTCGCCGTCCTGGTCCGCTCCCGACGCCGCAGCTCCTGCCAGAGCCGCCGCCTCGGTCACTTCCAGCATCCCGTTGTCGTTGGTGTCCAGCACGTCCATGAGAGTGCTCAGCGCCACGACCTGGCCATCACTCGCCGTCAAAGTGTACAGCCCGCCGTAGCTCTGCATGCCGCTGACGCCGCGCAACTCCCCGACCGTGATCAGCCCGTCGTGCCCCGGTCCCGTATCGAACAGGAGCAGCCGCTCGTCTGTCGCAAAGCTGTTGGCGAAATTGATCACCGGAGATCCCAGGCCTCCCGGCCACCCGCCGGAATCGTTCACCTCCACCAGCACCTTCTCAAGGGACGCCTGCAGGATGCCTTCCAGTCCGACAAGCCCGGCGCTCGCCGCCGTGGCCTTGACCGCAAAGAACGTCGGAAGGATCTTGTCGAGCCCGGGAAGCGCCGCCAGCGGCGACACCATCGTGACGAAACCAAGATCCACGTCGTCGATCACCAGCCCCACCGCGTCCTCATTTACCGCGGTTTCGTCGGCCACCGAACCGTCGCCGTCCGTGTCGATCTTGTACGGCCCGTTCAAGCCCACAAACACGTGCGCCCCCGAGATGCCCATCTGCAGGGACCTGACCGGGAGGTTCTTGATCGTGGACAGGTCAGTGGTGATCTGCAGATCGCCCAGGCCGACTGTTCCCTCCAACGGGATGATCCCGCTGATCGAATCCAGCAGACTCTCCGCGATGTCCCCCAGGTTGGCGGGCAGCCCCGTGGCCACCTCCACCGTCTCTGCCGGCCCCATCTGGATGGAGAAGCTGCCGGTCACGTACACGAACTGGGAAATCTGCAGAAGCACGCTGTCCGCGGATGCGGCCATCCGCTGGCTGCCGTCGTAGTCCAGGTACACAGGGGCAAGACCCGTCCCCGTCCGTATCTCGTAACCACGCGGATCCAGCTTGCCGTCCCCGTCCTTGTCCGCTGCCAGCACTGCCGTGGTTCCTGCCAGCGCCGCTGCCTCGGCTGCTCCCAGCATCCCGTCGTGGTTGGCGTCCAGCGTGTTCAGGAGAGTGCCAAGCGCCACGACCTGGTTGTCGCTTGCCGCCGAATTATAGAGTCCGCCATACTCCGGCGTGCCGTTCAGCACGCGCAGTTCCCCGACCGTGACCAGCCTGTTGTGATCCGTGTCGAACAGAAGCAGCCGTTCGTCAACGGGGAAAGAGGCCGCGAAATCGATCCGGGGCTGCCCCAAAGTACCGCCCGAGGAGGAGTTCACCTCTACCCGCACATTCCGGACGGTCGCTTGCAGCACACCTTCCAGCCCCACAAGGCCGGCGGTCATTGCGGTGGCTTTTAAGGAATAGAACGTTGGAAGGCCCGACAGCATCTGCGGATAGAAAATCACCATCCCGAAGTCCACGTCGGTGACCTGCAGACCCACCGCGTGGGGATTGGCCTCACTGGCGTCGAAGACCCGGTCTCCGTCCGCGTCCACCCAGTAGGGACCGTTCAGTCCCGCGAAGAGGGTTACGTTTGTCGCCGTGACCTCAAGGGGCGTCACCAGCATGTTCTCAACACCGCTCGACAGGTTGACCGGGACGTAGCTGAAGGGCTTGCGAAGCGTGAAATTGCCGCCCGCGTAAACGAAGGAACCAATGGCCAGGTCCAGGTCTGCGGTCAACTCCAGGCCTGTCGAAACATCGAACTTGATCGCAACCGTCCCGGCATCCCCCAGGGAGAGGGTTTCATCCAGCGTGTATCCCTCCAACAGGGTGGAAAGGTTCTGCATGGCCAGGTCGAAGACCATTGTCGAAAGGCTTCCCACGGCGGTGCCGCCGATATCCAGGAGGGTCGGTCCCAGACGCGCCACCAGCTCGCTTCCGAACTCGCTGATGTCGAACAACCCCAGGTCCAGGAGCTTCAGTGCGGCATCCAGGTTGCCCAGCTCCAGGCCCGTGACAATCTGGCCGGCGTCGGGAAGGGTCCCCATTACGGCCTTGATGATCTGCTGCTGCGCACTGACGGCGTTGGCCAGGTCCGTGTGCCCCAGGCCGCCGCTCATGGGAACCAGGAACAGCTTGCTGCCGATCCGGGAGTCGCCAAGGAACAGGCCCACGGACGAAATACTCGCGATGGTGCCGTCCCCCTCCGTGGCGCCCGGCGCGTCGGGGTTCGTGTTCGATTCCCGGTCAAGATACCAGACGGTTCCCTCATCCGGCCAGTTGCCTATGTACTGGCTGAACGGGAGTATCTCGTTCGAAAGCCCCAGGGACAGGTCCGGTCCGGTCTGGAGCACGATCTGGTCTTCGGTATCCACCTCGTTGCTGTAGATGATAGTGGCCGATCCGGTCAGCAGATCCACGAAGCGGTTGGGGTCAGCGCCGCCGTTCAGATCGAAAAGCAGCGTGTTCTCCACACCGGCGCGTGCTGCGGTAATGCGACCCAAACCGCTGCCCAGGTCCAGGGCACCGTCATAGGTGGCCAGCAGGTCCTTCAGGGTGCCCACGTAGGCCGGGATGAACTCGACCTCGGACAGGCCGGTATCCATCCGCGAGCCGTCCGGGTTGAAGATGCCGTCCTGGAGCAGGTCGTATGCGGCGTCCAGGACTCTCCCCAGGACCCGGGAGGCCAATTTCTGGGCAAAGTCATCATGCAGGAAGTTGTAGGTCCCCGTAAGTCCCTGGTTGGGCACTCCCACCTGGACCAGGTTGTGGACTTCGGGCAGGCGGAAGGCGCCGCCAGGTCCGTAGAAATCATTGTAGGCTTCACTCTGGATATAGCTTCGGGAGACCAGACCGCCCGTGCTGTGGGTGACGATGTCCACATCGGTGAGCGCCGGGTTTCCCAGCAGGCTCCAGGCGGTCACCGCCTCGCTCAACCAGTACCCCAGGTAGTCCAGGCCGGTCTGGAAAACTCCGTCGCTAATGCCAGCGGCGCTGACTCCTTCCAGTACGCCGTCGATGACCAGGTCGCTCGTTGCCACCGGGACCCGCCAGTCCCAGTTGGCGACGAACAGATCTACTCCCATGGTGTATCCGAGATTTTCGAAGCTGGTCACCAGGTTGCCGTAGGCATTGGTGAGCGGATCAAGCGCAAGCAGCCAGGGTTCGATACCTCGATGCTGGAGCCAATAGTCGACGCCCGCGGGGGTTTCATCCGCTGCGAAGGTGCCTCCGAACCCGGGAATGAACAGAAGCGGCCGGATCATCTGGTGCCCGGTTCCGAGGACCGTCAACGTGAGCTTGTTCGGGTCCGAATGCAGATCCACGTCGAAGAACAGCTTCCGAGTGCTTCCGTCGCTTCCGATGATCTCACCGATGGCCAGTCCGGTCATATCGGCGAAGGCCCCCTGGATGCCGCCTTCCGCCGTGAGGATGTCGAAAGAAAAGCCGGGCCGCAATCCGGTTTCGTAGCCGCCCGTGATCTGGATCTCCAGAGTGCCGCCCAGGTTCAGAACGCCGCCGGTCACATCAATGGCGTCATAGCTCACGCCCCGGTTTGACCCGCCGATTTCGATCACCGTGGTTCCTGCGACGATCAGCCGCCCGTTGACGATTCCGGTTCCGGTGATCGATTCCACGACCAGCCCTTCCGGAACGTTCAACGGTGTCTCTGGAATAAGGTGCACGCTCAAGGGCTGGTCGCCGGGACGCTGCCCGGTAATAGTGCCGGCGCCAGTGACCTGGACAACGTTGCTGACTCCGCCCGTGCCCGTGGCCGTGCCGGCCGCCAGGTCTATGCTCACGGCTGCGCGGCAGGCGGAATAGTCCAGCCTGACAAATGCGCCTCCTATGACACCTGCAATGGAGGCGCCGTCCTGGAATACGTACGTTGTGGTCCCGGCACTGCCAATCACGCTTTCCATTCCGGCAGTGGTGAGAATCGCGCTCACGCCCTGGCTGACGCTCAACGTGGCGTCAGGATGAAGGCTGATCCTGAGATCCCCGGAAACGCCTGAGAGGTCAAGGCTGTCCGCGCCATCACCCGCGTTGATGTCTACTTTGACGCTCCCGGGAGAGCCGGCAAAGCTGACCAGGTCATCACCCGCCCCGGTCAGGATGGTCAACTCTGCCAACCCGTCTGCCAGAAGGCCGCTGGCAGCTATTGTGACCGTGTCAGCCGCGGAGGCAGGGTCAGCGTCATTGGCGCCTGTATCTATGGTGACGTGGGTTACATTAAAGAAGGTGATGGATTCGAAGGCGATGCCGCCGCTTGTTCCCGATATGCGGTTCTGACCCGGCTCCGGGCTGTCAATGATGATCTGGTCAACCCCGCCCAGATCCGATGTGGCGAACGTGTATGAATCCAGACCACTCACCAGAACCGGCTCGAGGCCGGTGAAGCTGATGGTGGTTGCCCCTGCCAGTCCGGATGCAGCAACGCTCCCGCCCTGCGCTCCCACGGCCTGGTACCTGAGAGCCAGGGAGTTGTCCCCTTTTATCACCAGACTGTCAAAACCGCCGCGGCCGCCAGAAAACCAGATGCCCCCTGCTGGCGCAAAGGGACTCCTGAAATCCACGGTAAGCTGATCATTTCCCTGGTCACTTCCTGAGATCCACACTCCGGCAGGAGCGTCAGCGCGCGCGGAACCAAGAATGGCCCCGGTAGCGTCATCCAGCAGCTCCAAAGTCATGGGATCCGTGGCGCTGAGCCGCAGCGTCAGGCGGCTGTCTGCCTGCGGCGCCGAGTAATCCAGTCTGTCCGGCAGAGCGGGCGGAGGTTCAGATGCGTGAAGCGTCAATACTATCTGTTCTGTCGAAGATGTTGCAGAGGTGCATCCGCCCGTCGGCGCAGCCGGCGTTCCATCCGGGGCGCTGGGCGTCGTGATGGCTGTCAGCGTACTGCTGGATTGCTGGGCAGCGGGAACGGCACATTCCGGTTCCGCGGCGGAAGGAGTGCTGCCCGAAGCCTGCACCGCGGATGCAAAGAGATCTGAGATATTGTCCTGCGGACTGTAGTCGAAGGTACCTTGCTCGGAAAGAGCGCTGAGAGACCCCGCCGTCTGCTGGCATACAACAGCCTCGGATTCTGCGGGCGGAGCAGGTATGGCGCAGACCACAGGGACGGGGCTTGCTGAAAGAAGAAGCCTGGGCTCAAGGGGCTCCAGTTGGTACTTTGTCACTACCATTCACTTTCCATTAGCGCCTGAAATTCATGAACGGCCGCATGATACGCCATTGATCGTTTGCTTGTCAAGAAAATATCTGGCGGAATATGCGAACGCCCCTGCACTCCCGGCCCGCCCAATCGCCCCGCCGTCGGGCCAGCTAAAAGCTCATGTTTTGTTTCCAGGCTTCCAGGAAATCAGCCTTCGGATACCGGCAGAGAAAAAAAGGTATATCGTATCCCATATAAATGCTGAATGAGTTGTAGCTGCTACCGTAACTCAATACTCCCCTTTCAGCAACGTATTGGAAATAGTCCCTCATTGGGACATAGCCCATGGTCGTCGGCAACACAATTGCCACTTCCGGGGGCCCGCTGGAGCTGAATCGCTCCTCCCCCCATATTTGATAGGCATGATGATTGCTGACCGCATCGGGAAGGCCATATTCTTCCCCGAGCACGTCGATAGCGCCCGCATCCCAATAGTTGGCAGCCCATATCACGCACTTCTTCTGATCCACTTCCCGCATGTTCTGATAAACCATGGCCACCGGCTTGACCATCTCCGGCCATCCCAACGAGAATTTGAAGTGATGCGGTATTGCCCCGGGCTGGTAGTCATTGTCTCTGACAAAAGCGGGGACGCGGTTTACCCAATAGAGCACCAGGTCGTGAATGGGCAAGATCGGCAGAGAGCCCGGGGCAAGCAACGCCGCGCCGACCACAACGATTCCCACATACGCCCACTTGAACCAGGAAATGATCTTTTGCTTCGCGGCAGCAATCAATCTTTCAAGCCAGACGGCGCCGGCCGCCATTATCGGGAAGCAGGCCGATACGATCTGCCGCGATTCCAATTTCATCAAGCCGGTGTAGAATAATGTCAGAACAAGAAAGGTGAAGCCAAGGATCCGGTATTTCCGTCCTTCCCCATGGAACAGGAGATACACCAACCCCAGCAGGAGGACCGGGGCAAGGAAAAGATTGATATGGAGGGCAAGTGAAACGAAAAACGGCCCGGGTTTCGGGTGAGGCCTGCCGGGGCTCAAAGCATAACTATGGAAATAGGCGAGCACGGGCCAGCCATGAACAGACTGCCACACCAGGAAGGGCGTGCAGATCAACGCCGCAATGCCAAGGGCAAGCCACGGCCAGACGGTGAGGAAGCTTTTCCGCCGTGAAGTCAAAAGCAGGGAGATCACGAGAGCCGCGCATGCATAGATCGCTGACAGCTTGGTCATGGCGCCGAGCCCGGCGACAACCCCCAGGAGAAGCCATCGTTTCGGTGTTTCCTTGTTGATGACCCGCACCACAAGGTAGAAAAGGATGATGGTGCAGAGTTGATCAAAGGGATCATACGTGAAAACGGAGTTGAGGAACAGAATGTAGGGAGCCACCAAAACTGCCAGGGCGCTCAACCACTGGGCGAACCGGCCCCCGCCGAGCTCCCGGGCCGTCAATCCGGCCAAATAGACCATGACCGCTCCGGCGACAGCGGGCAGGATATGAATGGCAAACATCGAAGTACCGAGGAGAAATCGGTTGATGGCCGCCAGATAGGATGTCAATGGCGGAACATCCGCATAGCCGAAATCGAGATGCTTTGTCATCGCCAGCCAATAAAATTCATCTCCAAAATAGCCATAACCTATGCTGGTCAATAAATGGATCATCAGTTTTGCCAGTGCCAAATAGACAAGAATGGCGCTATCACCCTGCAAGAATTGGCGGGTCCAGAACCTGGTTTTAAGATTGTTGAAAAGATCCATGATCGCGCCACCTTTTATCAATAAATGTTTGACAGCACTCTATTGACTGGCGGTGTGCCATGTCTTTAGACAGATCGGCTATTATGTGCACTTTTCGGGCGGTCGGACGGTCACGGACCGGCGCTCCTCCCGGCTCACCGTTGATCTTTTCCCGGCAATTCGATACGCCTTTTTGGGGAGCGGAGCGCGGGAATGAAGGACCTGGCGGAGTTTCTCAGGCAGGAACACCTTGGGCGCATCAACAGGGTAATCGACTACATAGATTCCCACCTCGACCGTGCTTTCAGCCTGGAGGAGCTCGCGGGCGTGGCGTGCTTCTCCCGATTTCATTTCCACAGGATTTTCTCCTACGCGGTGGGGGAAACCCTTGGGGACTATATCCGCCGTATCCGCCTGGAGCGGGCGGGAAGCTTCCTGGTGCTCCATCCCAGGGATTCCATCACCACCATTTCCATGGAGTGCGGGTTCTCCTCTCCCAGCATGTTTGCGCGGGCGTTCAAGCAGCGGTTCGGGATGAGCGCCTCCGAATGGAGGGAGGGGGGGTGGCGCAATAGCAAGCTGTGCAAAGCGCAGAGCAAGGATGAACAAGAGGAAAGCAAGACCGGAGAAGCGGTGGACGGCCGCGTTTCGTATCCTCTGTGGCGAAAAGCCAAACCAAGGAGGATCGAAATGAGCAAGCTGAAGTACGGGGTGGAGGTCAAGGAGATGCCGGAGCTGCACGTCGCCTACATCCGCCACATCGGGCCGTACAACCAGGTCGGAGAAGCGATGCAGCGGTTGTTCAAGTGGGCGGCACCCCGGGGCCTCTTGCACTTTCCGGAGACGCAGCCGCTTACCGTCTATCGGGACGATACGAAAACAACGGAGGCGGAGAAACTCCGCTCCGACGCGTGCATCACTGTTCCAAAGGGCACAAAAGTGGACGGCGAGGTGGGCCTCATGACCGTCCCAGGCGGGAAGTTCGCCGTGGGACACTTTGAGATCGACGGGACGCAGTTCGGCGACGCTTGGGACGCCCTGCTCGGGGAATGGATGCCTTCATCCGGATATCAATCCGACAGCCGTATGTGCTATGAGCTGTACCTCAACGATCCACAGGGTCCTCAGAAGAAGTTCTTCGTGGACATCTGCGAGCCGGTGAAACCCCTTTAGAGTCGGGCACACCCAATGCGTTGCTGCTCATGGTTGCGCGCAGTAGATCACCAGACTGCCGGACTCACCTGCCAGAAGCCTCCACGATTGCACGGCCGCGCCGACAGTGACGTCGCTGAGACGCAGCTGTGCCGTGTTGGGCGAGGACGTGCCTTCGTTCAGCGCCATCACTCGAAGCTCGTTGGAGCCGGAAAGCAGGTCCAGGGAAAAGACGGTGCCGGCGCCCCCTACCAGGGTATGATTGTCGATCACCTTTGCCCCGTTCAAGAACACGTCCACCCGATCGCCGTCCACGAGTGAGCCGTCATCGGTCAGGGTAATGGAGATATGCCGGGCATTGACCGTCACGTCCGCCAAACCGGAATTGTTACCAGTCCGAACGATCTGGAAAGCCGGAGAATAGCGCTCCCCGAGGATGCTCGTCTGGATGACGCCATCAACAATCGTCAACTTCGCCTGGAAATAGTCCGCGTCGTGCAGCTCGATATCCAGAGGGACGGTCCAGGTGTACGCGCCGGCATCGGCGGCGTAGTTCAGCAAAGTAGCCTCGTAGCGAGCGTTGTTGCGAAACACTTCCAGCCGCACCAGACTTCCTACCGGTGCAGGTTCCCAGGCAAAGGTCACGTCCATGTTCGGACTCAGTGGTGCGCCCGTGCCCTTACCGGCCCAGTCGACGGTGATTGCATAGGTGGTTCCCGGCGGGGCAATGGGATCGCCCCATCCGGCGACGAGCCCGTCCTGGTTTCGGGCATGAAACCGATCATGCAGCATGCAGCCCGACGCAACCGCCCCCACAACGAGGAGCAAGAACCCAAGCTTCAGCTCAATTGTCGTTCTCACTCCCAATGCAACACGTTCCGGTTCGAATTACGTTCCCCGAATTGACTCCCGTCCCGGTGGGGGGCATCTTCACCCCCGAAGACCCGGCCGAAGCTGCGAAGTTCGCTTCGCTCGCCCACGCGCTTGCATGGCGGGTCGCCGACGGCCTGTCTCAGGGCAGGATCATCGACTGGCTCATTGAGAAGATTCTGTTTGGTGAAGGGAGGGAAGAGCTGGTGGAAGATCAGGCGCCGCCGAGACTCGATTTCCACGGCCGGGCAAGAGCTCTTTCTCCTCGTTTGCGCGACGGCGGTTCTCCTCGTCACTCCGCCTGCCCATGCCGAGGAGGCTTGCCATTCCTGGTGCCACCACCGACAAGTCGGCCCTCAGCTCGACGACGGCCCGCTCTGCTACCGCAAAATCGCTCCCGTGGCGCTGGCGCCGCCCGACCGGCCAGATTCGCGCCCACCCGCAGTTCACTTTCCCAAGCGGCGACCATGCCCATCGGAATCGTCTTTCCCATCACTCGCTTCCCCGACTGTTTCCCGCCTACTCCCGACCCACTTCCGCTTTGAGATTTTTCCCAAAGAACTCCCATAGTCTCTCGTCATCGTAGAAGTTCTCGTGTCCTGCACCTCTCTGTACGATCAGGGTGTGGGATGCTCCGACTTTCTTCATCCTTGCATCGAGAAGCTCAGCTTGCTCCAAAGGTACTTCCTGGTCCCTGTCTCCATTCATCATGAGGACAGGTGGGCTGGTGGCTCTTGCATAGGTGATGGGGCTTGCTTGTCTGTACAGTTCAGGCAGCTCTTGAGCGGAGCCGCCGAGCAATTGCCTCAGGATATCGGCGTCCACAGGAGGGCAGCTCCCCAGTTCCGTCGGCCCCGCCAGACTGACGATCGCCTGCACACGACTGGAAAACGCCATGTTATCGTCTGCGCCCTCAAGGCCGTCAGCCGGCTCGGTCAAGCCTAGCATCAAGGCCAAATAGGCGCCGGCCGAGAACCCGAGCGCGCCGATGTGGTCGGCATCGAGCTGGTATTTCCCCGCATTGGCTCGCAACCATCGCACTGCACACTTCACGTCATGGACCTGCGCGGGAAAGCGGGATCCGGCCTTGCCGGAAGTCAATCGATAGTCGATCGTCACAGCGACAAAGCCCTTCTCTGCAGCCTCCTGAATCGCGCGCTCGAATTCGGATCTGCTGCCCTCACGCCATCCGCCGCTGTGGATGAAAACCAGGGCCGGGAAGGGCCCAGTGCCCACTGCCGGACGGGCGATGTCGAGCTTGAGGTCAACTTCGCCGCCCTTCCCATACGTGATTCCCCTTTCGAGGATCGTTCGCACCCGGCCGCTTGAAGGCGCCTGGAGAAATAGGCATGCGATCAGGAAGACGCCGAACAAGGCAATATGCACGGGTCCTCTGTTACGCGCGACCATACCTCTTCCTTCTCTCGAACGAAGCGGAGAGGGTCCGGGTTCCGAACACCCTGCTGAGGCTGCTCTTTTGCTTTGCGCCCTCATGGAGCGCTCACGCCGACAAAGACAACACAGTAGGGGTTCATCCCGACGTCGAAGGGTGAGCCGTCTACTGGCACAAGAGCGCCGCTGCTGGACCTGATCCTGTAGACAGACAGCTTTCCGCTGCCATTATTCGTCACGCAGAGAAACTTCCCCGTCGGGTCGAGCGCGAGTTCTTTGGGAATCGATCCGGTTGCGAAAGGCGAGCCGCTTATCGCTCTGAGGGCACCGCTGCGGGCATTGATCCCGTACACAGAGACGCTGTCGTCAAGGTTGTTCGTTGCATAGAGGAACTCCCCCTTCGGATCTACTGCGAGTCGAAAGGGGCTGGGACCAGCGAACGGAGAGCCAGGCGCCGCGAGAAGAGCCCCCGTGCTCGAGTCGATCGCAAATGCCGCAATATCCGCGCTGCCATTGTCTGCCACGTAGAGGAACTTTCCCGCCGGGTCCACAGCGATTCCCGTGGGGGATGTGCCCGCGGCGAAGGGCGAGCCTCTCAGCTCGGTGAGTGTCCCTGTGTCGAGGCTGATCCTGTATGCGGAGACGTTGCTGCTGCGACCATTTGCCACGTAAAGGTATCTCCCCTTCGGGTCGGCAGCGATGGCAGAGGAGCCCGAGCCGGCGGCGAAAGGCGAGCTGCTCACCTCCGTGAGCGCCCCGCTGTTCGGGTTGATCACATACGCCGAGACGGAGCCAGGCGCGTCACGGACGCCACTGTTCGCCACGTACAGGTACTTCCCCGTCGGGTCTACCGCGACGTTGAAGGGGCTGGGCCCGGCATACGGTGATTCACGTACGGCAGTCAGCGCTCCCGAGCCTGTGTCGATCGTGAAGGCAAATACTTCCATGCCGCCCACAACGCCCACGACATTTTCTGCCACGTACACGAACCTCCCCAGCGGATCTGCCGCAATGCCCGTGGGGCGCCTTCCCGCGTTGAAAGGCGAGCCGCTGACCGGGGTGAGCGCTCCGGTGTTCGGGTCCATCGCGTATGCCGAGAGGTTGGCGCCCGCGACGTCGGCGTAGTAGGTGATGATTCTTGTGACGTAGAGAAAGCAGCGAGGTGTCTGGGCGTACGCGGAAGCCAAAGTGAATAGAGACGCAAGCGCGATGAGAATAGCGATACGCTTTTTCATCTTTTTCCCTCCTTCCCTCGATTCGTCTGTCCAATGAACGCAGCCAGGCGGAGGTCACCGGATGTCTCGGCCCTCTCTCTTTACTTGCCCGTCCGGTACATGATGCGATAGACACTCCCCGCCGGATCGATTTTGGTGGGGAAATCGCCAGAAGAGAAATCCGCGACTTCCTTTGCCATCAACTCCAGAACCGTGCCAGCCTTGCTTATCTTTTGAAGCGTGAGGTACTTGCCGTCAGTCCGTGCCGCTTGGGTTTTGTACCAGGAATTGCCCTCTGAATCCGTCCGGCGGTCGACGATCTTCTCCGTTCCCTGAGCGACAGGAATTGTGTCCGATACAAGCGCATAGTCCTTGAACCCGCCCGGAAAACGGACTGCCTTCTGGGGGAAAGCGCTCTTGTTCTCAAAAGTGCCATAGAACATCTCTTTAGGCCCTAGTACTGGCACAACGACCGTCACTCCAAAGAGGAGCAAGGCCACCAACACTGCGCTGGCGCCGAAAAGTATCAATCGAGTTTTCATCTGCTAGCCCTTTTCGTGGTCATTTGCGTAGTCAGCTTTCGTCACGAGCCAAATCTGGTTTTCCTTCTTGAGCGCAAAGGTGTAGTCAGCAAGGTAGTCACCTGTCTCAAGGAGGAGCGTCACGGCTGCCGTTTCGCCGTTCACCGATATCTTGGGGTCATAGTACTTTTCAAACTTGAAAATGCGGAAATTGAGCCGAAGTATGTTCTGGCACTGCTGCGATCCGATCGCGTATCTCGAATCCACGCCGCAGGGGTGATAGGTGGCGCCCTCTGCAAACAGTGAAAGGAGCTTCTGCAAGTCATGTGAATTGAACGCTGTTTCGTATTGGATCAACGTATTGAGGATCGCCGCCTCGTCCGCGTCTTTTGCCGGATATTCCGCGAGGTAGAGCTTCCCATATTTCCTTGATGTCTGACCTGCCGTATCTAGACCCGCAGCACTTCCTACCACAAGAGCGCCCAGAAGAAGCGCAGTGAGAGCGAAGAGAATGACGCCCTTCTTCACGGAGTGACCTGCTCTGAGAATCGACCGGATCCTGTCCTGAAGGATGCGCCTCCTTCTTCTCGAGAAGCTGAGGCCTGCGAACAGCACCGGCTCGCGACTGAATTGCGCCGCATCGAGGATGCATGTGGCGTACGCGTGACGCTTCACACCGCTTTGAACCACAGCCGCGTCGCACGCTTTCTCCTGCTCCAGGTAGAGCCTCGCATAGGCGGCCCAGACCGGCGGGACGAACCACAGAAGCGAGCATATTCCGTAGGCGACGGCCAGTGAGAAGGAATCTCCGCGCTGGACATGACGCAGTTCATGGAGCAGCACGGATCGCTTGGCGGCGGTGGACCACGCTCTCATGCCCGCCGGCAGAACAATGACCCGCCGGACAATTCCGTGGGTGAGAGGAGTAGGACATCTCGCGCTTTCGAGAACGCGAACCTCCCGGCTGATTCCCACGCGCCGCGAAAGACTCAGCACGAGGCGCGCATACTGCCCTGCGTGATCTCTTTGCCCCCTTTGTGTAAGGCTCAGGAGCTGAAATCTGCCCCAAAGGATTCTGAGCCAGCCGGACAAGGCGCCCACCAGCCAGAGAAACAGAAGAGCTGCTGGCCATGCATCGATCCCGGGTCTCCCGAGAGACGCCCGGCGCCATATCTCGGCCGCGAGGGGAGACATGCCCTCGGCTGAAGTGCTCGTCGCGGGGAGAAGCGCTGAAGAAATCGCGACAAACGCCTCCCTGTGCGCTGCCGGCAAAGGGGGTGCTGCAAGCTGGAACAGCGGGCCGTTGATCGACAGAATGAGAGCAAGAAAGCAGCCACCGATCGTCGAGAGCCATAGGGCGTGCTTCAGCTTTGCTCCGATGCCTTTGATGACCTTTGCGGCAATGAATGCGAACGCGATGAAGACCGACGCCTTGACGGAGGCGGCCAGCAAGACCAGGAGCAAAGGGCACGCAAGCCGGACTGCCGCCTGAAGGATCAAGGATTCTGTCATGATGAATCCTCCATTTTCGATTGCTCGATTGCCCGGATGAGCAGCCGCACATCGTCGTCGCTGAGGTCCTTCGCACGCAGCTGCACCATAGCTGCCACTGCCTCGTAGAGGGAATCGGCAAAATAGGTGCTCAGGAGGTGCTTCAATGCATTCTTGATCGCCCTGGCGCGCGGGATGGTGGAACTATAGATGTATTTCTTCCCACGCTTGGCGTGCTTGAGGTGGCCCTTCCGTTCGAGCACATTCACTATGACACGGACAGCCGAATAGCCGGCAGGTTGCGGCATTGCGCTTCGGATTTCTTCGACTGATGCGCTGGATTTCCTATAGACGATCTCCATGACCTGTCGTTCCCGTCTGCTGAGGCTGCTGGAATGCGGCACCCCGTACCTCCCCTTTTGGTGCTTATTTCTAAGCACGTAAAAGACGGAATGTCAAGCGGTATCTGCTTTTTTTTAAGCAGATTTTCAAAGGCTGCTCAAGGTGGGACCCGCGAGATGCCCGCTTGAGGCCTTGGGAAGGCCATAGGCTTCGCCAAGCAGGTCCACGGCGCCGGCGATACCATAGCTTCCCGTCATGATGATGCAGTCCGCCTTCTCAGCTTCTGGCAGGCCGTCATATACGGATGCGACGGTCTTCACCATGGAATCCCACCCGAACCTGTCCGCAATGAACTGCGGAAGCTCGAAGGTCCGGCCGTTGTCCGTCTTCACGGCACCAAGAAGGAAGGAGGCTCCCCTGACGTATCTGACCAGGGATTCCACCGGAAGGATGGGAAGCGCAATGGGGAGCATGATCGCCGCGGCAAGCACTACTGCGACGCAATACGCCGGCCGAGCCACCGGCGGGCGTCTGATGTGAACCTCTCCAGGAAGACCGCACCGCATGCAAATAGAGGAATGAAAGAGGCAGTCATCATGTAGAACTTGGCCCTGGTGAGCGTGCAGATGAGAAAGAGAATCGGGGTCATCCACCCGACCGTCCTGTATTGCCTTCGGGACTCTGAAAAAAGGAAGAAAAGCCCGGCCAGCCATACCGGAAGCGTCAGCGGATTCACGGTAATGATCTGCATGACAAGGAACTCCAGCGGGTTTGCGTGGTGGGTCCTGAACCTCCCATACACTCCCCAGTAGTCTATCACCGGCCAACCGTGCTGGTACTGCCAGAGGATATAGGGAGCGAAGATGGCGAGCGCAATCGCTCCTCCGATCCACAATCCAGCCTGCGCGAAGAAGGTCCGCCTTTGCGACAGGGCAAGCCCTACGAGGAACGAAAGACCGTAGAAAAGCATGGAGCCTTTCGTCATGAGGCCCGCGCCCGCCACGACTCCGAACAGGATCCAGTCCTTGAGCGCGGGCTTCTCCTGCCCCAGAAGGCCCACGATGACGTAGAAGAACATCACCATCACGAGCTGGTCGAAGCCGTCGTAGGCGATCCACGAATTGAAGATGAGCCACATGGGGCCGAGGGCCACCAGGATTGCGGCGAACGCCTGCGCAAACCTTCCCCCGCCCAGCCTGCCTACGGCCTTGCGACATGGTCGCCGTGGGCTGCCTTACTTCCGCGGAGGCCGACGAGAACGTGGAAATCGGGCTGGCGGCGACGCGGCAGGCTGGTTTGAATGCAATTCAGGCGGGAGAACGCAACCGATAGGGCTGAAGCAGGCCAACGAGCATGGGCTGTATGCCATGACGGACAACGCCCTGGAGTGGTGGGGGGACACATACGGATCCCACTCGGCCGACCCGCAGATAGATCCCAAGGGGTCCTGTCATCTGATACCCGTGTCCTGCGCGACGGCTCCTGGCACACCAATGCGAGATCTTCGCGCGTGGTTTGCCGCAATTTGTCGAGCCGACCAAGGTTCCGGGAGCTAGCGATCATCGGCCAAAAGTCGAGCGTTTATGTCAGCGAATTTCTGGGACAACACACTAGCCCCTTTTGGCATCCGGGCCAACAGCGTGGCACCGGGATATATGAAGACGGACATGGTCCGGTCCGTTTTCTCTGACGCCGATTTCAGGCAGGGGCGCTGGTCACAGATTCCGTTGGGCAGAGTCGCCCAGCCCGAAGAGGTTGCTGACGCGGTGGTCTTCCTGCTTTCGGGCCATGCAAGCTACATTGCGGGCGACATCCTGATCTTCCTCAAGCGGGGACATTCACATGCGAAAAGAACTGCCCCCGGTGCATGACCTTGTAGTCATAGTCTCGCGCACCCTTGTATCGCTTGAGAAGCGGGGAATATCCCATGTGGTCATAGTATTCGGTCAGTTCAGGCCAGACATACTGATGCGAAGATTCATCGACTGCCGAAGTGTCCCACGTCCCGTGCATGTAGACGTTGCCATTTTCATCTGCGGCGAGGGACTCTATCATTGTCACGCG
Source organism: uncultured Spirochaetota bacterium (assembly GCA_963734545.1). Taxonomy (GTDB): domain Bacteria; phylum Spirochaetota; class Spirochaetia; order SZUA-6; family Fen-1364; genus Fen-1364. The sequence goes on from CAVTHO010000010.1 coordinate 205,899, forward strand.
CCTGTTTTCCCCATCTACGATCCTGCCGTGGTCGATCACGCGTCCGTCCGCTGCTGGATCCACGCTGATGCTGCGCAGGTGCAGAGCGTCGTCGAAATCAATGTCCTCCTCAGGGTAGTCGCGGACAGCTTCCGACCAATACCTGCGCGCATCGCCCCAATTCTTGTATTGTACGAAGTAGAGGCGATTCTTGTGATCGAAGGCATTGCCCAGGAATGTTGAGCCAATGTACGCGCCGGGTTGAAAGGCCTCTCCCTTTTCGATGTCTTTTCGGGGGTCAAAGATCCACACCCGTTCGTCCCCGCCCCCCAGACAGCCAGTGGTAAAGAGGCACTGCCTGGCGCCGGGCAAGGCTTCCGCCCATGACCAGCTTCTTTCGCTGTCGAGCTTTTTCGGTGCGGGAGTCCCATCCGGGCCCAGTTTGCCAGACGGCAAGACGTTCTTGTAGCACTTGATCACTTTGCTGTCGGCCTCATACTGATACAGGTCGCCATGATCCCAGGAAATGGGCCAGTGATTCTTCCAGAGAGTGAACCAGCAATTGCTCCTGTCGTCGATAAAGAACCAGAGACAATTGCTTCTCTCTGCCTGTCCCACCAACCCCAGATCCGCCGTTGCCCCGGTTTCGATATCGATCTGATAGAGATGACTCCCGTCTCTTTTCACGTCTGCCTGGGCAAACGGCACAACAAAGACGTAGAGCTTTCTGTGCCTTCTGTCCACGTTGATGGCGGAGTAGATCGTATAGCGCTCTCGGACAATGCCAAAATCTCTGAACTTGCCGGTGGCCAGTTCATAGCCAATCACATGGGCGCCGGAGTACTTGTCCATGGCCGCGTCCCAGTAGTTGGAAAGGTGCGTGGTGAAATAGAGCCAGCCGTCAAGCTCGACTATCGGAGAGTGGATCTTCCCCTGAGGCGGTGTCTTGGCAGGATCTTCTGCGCACACTTTGGTCATATCCTCAGCGAGCATCGTCAACTTCTTGCTGCCTGGTTCGAACTTGAAAAAGGAACTGCCATGTCGCGGAGAATGGGTTGATGCGCCGAAATAGCACGCGCCGTCTGAAGCAGCAATCATCCCCTGCCACTGGCCGTCAAAGTACTTCACGAACCTGTTCAAAGAGAGCGAATGTACTGAGCATTCCATCGTCTTTCTCCCGTTTGTCGGTTTTTCCCACCGCAGCTACACTCAACCGGACCCGGAATAATTATGCCTTCTGCGCCGGGTTTCTTCAATCCTTGCTGCGGAGGCCGCATCGAGGGGCACGCGGCGCCTCCGAGGCAGCGAGCGTTGTGACAGCTCCCGCGACCGCGAATATCGGACGCGTTGCCGGGGATTTGTGCTCACGCTCGGTTCAGCGACCGCGGCCTTCGCGCAGATTGCCGGTTTCGCTCCGTCGCGTGGATCCCTCGCGCATCACGCAGGCCATTATCGCTGAAATCAACCCTGTGGCCGGCAAGCGGGCCCCGCATGATGAAGACCGTGGACCGCGACGCTCGCTGCCCGGCGCCGGTCGATAAATTCCTATTCTGCGTTACGCTATTGGGCAAGAGCAAATGTATGCGCAATTCGATTCCACTTGTTATTCCCGCCAACCAAAAACGTAACCAAGGGGGTCTGCGTATGAAATCTTTCCGCATGTCGCTTTACGGCAAAGCGCTCGTTTCGTGCCTGGCGCTTATCGGCCTCTGCGCCGTTTTGCAGGCGCAGGAGGTGTACAAGGCCTACGGCATTAAATCGGCCGTCATCGAATACAAGCATTCCGGCTCGCGGACCGGCACCACCACCATGTACTTCGACAATTACGGCGCGAAGTCCGCCACGCAACAAAACTTGACAACGAGGAACAAACTGGAAAAAGGCTGGATCCTTTCCCTGGACGACACGATCTACATGTTCGACCCGGCGACAAAAAAAGGTGTGAAAATGGGCAACCCGATGGCCGCGAGCCTTAAGAAGGAAAAGGATTACGACAAGGCCGCAAAGGCAATTTACGCCAAGATGGGCTACACCGAGGCGGCGCCGGAGCAATGGCTCGGGCGGGAATGCAAGGTCTATAGTGGCAAGATGGGCAAAGTGCTCACCTGGAACGGCCTTCTCATGTACATGGAAACGAAAGTCGGAACCACCGTGTCCAAGCAGGAGGCGACCAAGGTGGACATCAATGTACCGGTCAAAGCGAGCGTGTTCGAGTTGCCCAAGGACATCGAGTTCAGCGATATGCCGTCGTTCGGGTTTTAGCTCTTTCGGTTTTCCCCTTTTCAGGATATTCCGGGAGGAAGCGGGACCCGGCAAGCTCACGGGCGATGCCGTCGTGCGACGCTACTGCCTTCATCTCTCCCGGCGGTCCGCGATGAGCACGATGGCGTCGGCGGGCTCCAGGATGATGGGACCGGTCACGGGCTTGCCGCTGTTCGTGGCTTTGTCCAGCCTGCCGAGTATCCGCTTGACGCGGCTCCGTGCCAGCGGCCCCTGTATGTCGTTGAGGCTGAGCTCGCGGCGATCGTCGGAAGCGTTCACCAGCACGAGGCCGTTCTGGAAGTCCCGCCGGAAGAGCCCCGCCCTGCCGGATCTGATCCGCAGGTTCTCTATGCGCACAGCGCCGGGTCCGTTCACCACGAACTGATAGGCCACGCGGGCACCAGGCGGGACCGTCGTGTGGACGCGATAGTGTCCGGTGCTGCCCTTCAGCAGGGCGTTGATCTCCGTGGTTTCTATCCAGTCACTGTTCGCGACCACGCCGAGTGTCGGGTAGAACTGGCAGTCCTCGGCGATTTCCCAATCGAACTCCACGAGGTACTGTCGCGTATCGCCGGCGGCGGAGGCGCCGCAGTCCACCCGAAGGTTGCCCCGGCCGGAGCCGCCAGCCGTAAGCGGGCCCGCCACTTCCTTGACGGCTCTCATGTCCGAAAGCGACTCGACGCAGGGCCCCAGTGCCTCGCCCAGCCAGCCCTTGCCGCTCGAGTCGTCGACGGAGGCCCCGGCAGAGGAGACGAGCCACTCGTCGTAGAGCATCGGCGGAGTCCGTGCCTCGAAAACATCGTACTCGTAGAATCCGTCGTCGAGGAGGGCGGTGCCAAGGGAGAAGCGCTGGAGACGGATGTCCTTCGCGGTGGGAGCGGCGAAATCGCTCTTCGCCGTCACTAACTCGCCGGGGTGCAGGCCAACGGCCTCGACGACGACGGCCGAAGGCTCGCGGCAATTCGCGACGACCTGCCGGTACTCCTCGAAGCTCGTACACCAGCGAGCCTCGGAGAAGGCCTCGATCTTCCAATCGGGGTACCAGGAGGTATTGAAGAGCTCCAGGAGGAAGCCGTTGACCAGAGGCGTCAGGACACGGTCGGGAAGGGCGCCGTCGTTCGCCATCAGGAATACGGACTCACCGACTCTTTCCCGCAGCCGCCGGGCCGTGTCCATGGTGGCGGCCGCCGACATGAGGTGGGTGGACAGGATCGTCTCATCCCTCTTGCCGTTGCGGTTCCAGTCGACGTCGAACTTCGCGGGGTCCCAGGAGTTGGCGTAGTGCGGATTCGTGCGCGCGAAGAGGTTGTCGAGGAACAGACCGTCCCATGTTCCGTTATTCAAGTGGAGCGGTGCCGCCCGATCCACGTAGTAGTCGGCATAGGTCCTGCCCTGGGCGTCCCGGGGACAATAGGGGGAGTTGTCGAGTTTCCTGATGTAGAGGTAATCCGGGTCGGCTATCAGGGCGCCCTTGCTGTCGCGGAGGTACCAGGCGGGATCGAGGCCCTTCCTGAATTGATTGTCGGCGTTGCACAGGGGATTCTTCATATCCCTCTCTATGAACTCATCCATCCAGACTTCGTTGGCCATCGTGTAGTAAGGCAGGAGGACGATGTCGGGATTGCGCGCGCGCAGGCGGAGGCCCAGGCCCGGGTCGTCGCTGCTGTCCGCTCCCAGCAGGGCGACGACGATATCGTAGAGGACGAGCCGCCGCTCCATCTCGTCGGGGCTCATGTAGGGAACCTTCGACCTGATGGTGCCCATGCCATCCCATGCGTCCTTGATCGGATCCTGTTGCTGGCAGTTGCCCAGCCGCGGGAAGGCAGCTGAAGAGAGGCGGCTCGCGGGATTGTCCGCCAGACCGCGCGGCACTGGCTCCTGGATGGAGAGCTTGAGGCGGCTCAGGCGGAGCTGAACGCCCTCGTGGGCCGTGATCGCGATCACCCAGGGCCGCTGCCCCTCTCCCGTCCTGACGCCGCCGACGAAATGTCCGGACAGGGGGCCGTAGCCCGGCAGATCGGTGCCGGAGCGGATCTGGCCCGGGGAGTCGGCGGCATAGAGCAAGAGCCCGCCCATGCGCCACTGCCTCTCCCTTTCCCGGGTGGCGGTCCAGTCGAACTCCACGATCACCACCTGGTTCGGCCCGAAGCCGAGGATCTCGGGCCTCGTATGAAAGCTTCCGAACTGGCCGATGACCACCTCGTTCGCTCCCGAGCCGGCAGTGGATCTGGAGAAACTGACCGCTCCTTCCCAGGCAAAGGCGGGCCCCGGACTGGGGGCTTCCGTGTTGAGTCTCTCCTCTGCGATGACCCTATGGGCCGTCAGGTCGGTGACGGTAATGTTCCCTATCGCTATCTTCCCGCCGCGGGGGATGTTCCATACGACCCGGTAGTCCGAATATCCCAGCAGCCTCCTCCTCAGGACGCCGCTGCCGACCGCGCCATCGTTGCCCTTGACGGACAGCGACGGGATCCACTCGTTCTTCGCGCCCCCGGTCGGCGAGAAGAAGAGAGTCTCGAATCCCGCAGCCGCCGCCTCGTCGATGCGCCAGTCGAAGCGCACTTCGTACTCGCGGCCGCCGATCAGCGGGAGCGAACCCACGTCCGTCTGATAGAAGGAGAGGTATTCACGCGAGCCGTCCGACGCTCCGCGAATCCACTTCTCTTCGCCGATCCTCGGGAAGCGGCAGGCCTCTCCCACCGCGAAGCCCGGACTCGGCACGAGAATCGGAACGGCAAGATCCTCCTTCAGTATCTCGCGAAGCTCCCTTCCGTATCCCGGGGGATCCGCGGACAACCGCGCGCCGGCAAGGAGGAGAACCACGATCACGGCAATGCTTCGAGGGCCAGGGAAGGGGATCATGCGCATGGCAACCTCCACGATTATTACTGTTCGCATTCTATCACAGTCTCTCGCGCCACGTATCCTTCTGGTGTTGCCCGCTACGACCAGCAGGAGAAGGCCACCGAAACAGTCCTGGAACAGGCCGCCGTGCTGTCGGAGGAGGGCGCGACGCGAGGGCTTGCGGCCGATACTTTTCTGTGTTTCCATTTTATTGAGGATCCACAATGAGAAGACGGTCAGGCTTCCTCCATGTTCAGAGAATCGGGTGGGAATTCTTAGACTCCGATTGCGCGGCGTTCAACCAACCTGCATTGGATGCTCAGGCGAGACAAACCATTAATGAAAGGGGTAGATATAAATGGATTATAGGAGTTACAGCGGAACGGAAACGGCAAGAAGTCTGACGTCAAAGCTGCTCCGCGTTGTTCTTTCCACAATGCTGATCGGGGTACTTTCCTATCCAGCGTCGGCTCAGGATGCCTGTGATGAAATTGGTCCCGACTGCAGGACGCTGACTGCATCGGAGGTCAAGGCTTTTAAAGAACTGGTCCTGACAGCAAAAGGATTGCTGCCGGTGCCAGACACGGCCCGGTATGCGCTTGAAAGCGGTATCGACGAGACCTACACTATGCCGTTCGTTGCCCTGACAAAGATCCCCGGCGCGGCGATGACGGGAAGGTCCTGGCAAGCAGGCTGTTTTCCGACCGATCCCAACAACACCCTTCATTTCCTCTACGACGCTAAGGCTGTTCAGGAAAAATCGTCCGGCAAGGCAAACGATCCCCTGGCCGCTGTCCAGGCACTGAACGCCATGATGGAAAACAAGGTCGAGATAGTCGTCTGGCTCCGGCCGCACCCATATCTGGTGAACGTCGAGAACGGAAAGACGGTGGACGTGCGTGATCAGGATGCTTACGATGTCGTGAAGAAGCCAGAATTCCTTTCGTGGCAGACCGGCGATGACAACGTTACGCTCAACATGATCCTCGGGCCACGAACCGCCAGAGAAGAAGAGACCCTGAATACGGATATGCCGTCCCCGAAATTTGCGCCGCTAAAATCGATCGAGCTGATCATCAGCGGTCCGAAGAAGGAAGTAGCCGCTCTCAGGAAAAGGATAGAACCTCAGGCATTGGCAGCGCTGTTGGGGCCTGTGGTAAAGTAAGCTGTGGGTTCAGGAACCCGACATGTCGGGAAAATTTGAGGCACCGCCTCATTTGCCTCCAGCAGCCGATGGTGAGGTTGGCGAAGGATCTGCTCCCGCAGTTCATCGAGTTGTTTGTGCGTAAGCCATTGCGCGCCATCTTCCGTCAAAACGTACAGATATTCACTCACGAATTGTTTCCTTCGAACAGCGACTTCATCTTTTCCAGGGCCTGCACAGGCACCGCCTCCACGCGATCAGCGATAGCGTATCGCTTTGTCCCCGGGTAGAGAACAGCCACATGAGCCAGCCCCACGTCCTCCATGGCGATGCGGATTGACGGCGTCATGCGAGGCGCATCTGTCCGCTTGCACTCCACCCCAAGCAGCTTTTGTCCCCTGCGGAGGATCAGGTCCATCTCCGCTCCCTGATACGTGGACCAGAAGAATGCCTCATCATATGATTGGGAGACCATGAGCTGCTCGATGACAAACCCTTCCCAGGATGCTCCTGCCTTTGGGTGGCTCAAGAGCTCCTTCTGAGTGACGATTCCCAGGAACTGGTGCAGCAGCCCCGTGTCGCGCACATACACCTTGGGCGCCTTCACCTGGCGCTTACTGATGTTGGCATGGTAGGGATGAAGCTGACGAATGACGAAGGCATCAGTCAGCAGGTCGAGGTGACGGCGCGCGGTGGATTCGCTTACACCCAGGGCGCGGGCGGGTTCCGCGGCGTTCCACGTCTGGCCGTGGTAGTGCGCGAGCATGGTCCAGAATCGCAACAAGGCAACCGCAGGCACCCGAACGCCCCACTGCGGGAAGTCCCTTTCCAGAAGCGACTGGATGAAGTTCTTGCGCCACGCCTTGCTGTCCGCATCGTTTCTGGCCAGATAGGAGACTGGCAGCCCTCCGCGAAGCCACAGCCTGTCCTCTGCGTCAGCGCCAAGCTCCTGCAGTGAGAAGCCGCCAATAGTCACAAGCTCCATCCTTCCGGCAAGGCTTTCCGACGTCTGGCGCGAAAGGTCACCTGAGGCGCTTCCAAGGATCAGGAACCTGGCGGACGCATCCCGCCGGTCCGCCAATACGCGGAGGATGGGGAATAGATCCGGCCGACGCTGGACTTCGTCTATGACTACCAGGCCTCTCAAGGGCCTGAGCGCAGTCATGGGTTCGGTCAGTCTCTCAAGATCCGTCGGGTCCTCAAGGTCGAAGTAGTTGACGGAGGTCTCGCTGAGCAGCTGGCGGGCAAGCGTGGTCTTTCCGCACTGGCGTGGCCCGGTCAGGACCACCACCCGGCTGCGTGACAGGGCCTATACCATGAAAATCGAGCGGCGCAGGAGTGAATTTCATGAGACAGCTTTTCGGCGCCGCTGCGAAGGCGTCAGGTTGCGGCTGCCACCTTCTTCAGCATCGACTCGGGGATTCGCACACGCCCGGTGAGGAGGTCATGCATGAGGCCGGATTTGGTCGCGCCGCATGATTTCAAGACTGCACATTCTTTCTTTGCGAGCGAGTTCAATGCGCCGAGTTGACGACCTATCATTTCTTGTCTCACTTTTCGATTCGATGACGGTGAGGCGCGGTTTTCAGACTTGTTCGTGGTTTTCGACGCATCCTTTTTCCTTTTCCGCGCTGGTGTCACGCGCCGGTCCTTTCAAAGCGTTGCTTGACCATCAGCATGGTTTCCCGGAACTTGCCCGGCTCCTCGAACCATGGGTTGTGGGCGGATTCTTCGAACCAGATAAGTTGCTTTCCCTTGGGAGCCTCGAGCGCCTGGTAGTATTGTTCCGCTATCTGAGTCGGAGCGGCATAGTCGTGCCTTCCCTGGAGCATGAACACAGGAACATCAAGCCGCGGCAACATCCGGAATAAGTTGAGGTGTGCTAGATCGGGCAAGAGACGCTTCTGGACAAACCGTATTCCCCGCATGGTCTTCGCAATGTCAGCGAGCGAATAGGAAAAAAGCATCTGCTTTATCGCGGTCCGAAAAAGTCCGTTATAGTCTTTGTGTGTGTGCACTCCACCGAAGTTGCTTAGCCATTTGACTCGGATACCAAAGGTCGTGTCGTCTAGATGAGGAGGCGGTCCAATTCTGCGCAATTCCTTCAGGGCCTTTTTGTTACCGTGGCACGTCGCCTGCTCGAGGACAAAATCATATGCGACCCGCTCAGCCGCCTCAAAATCCACATCCATGTCGACACAGGCCACGGCGCGCACACGCTCGGGATAGCGGGCAGCGGTAAGGGCGGCGACCGTCCCACCCTGGGAAAATCCGGTGAGGTAGATCTTTGTCGCGGCGAATCGCTTGGTCAGGATCGCAATAAGCTCACCGGTATCCTCGACCATTTGATCGATGGTCATCGACTCGGGCGGAATCGCCGGGCTATACGACTTGCCGCAGCCCCGCTGGTCCCAGAACACGAGGACGAAGTCATCTTCCAAATGCCAGAGCTTGGACGCAAAAGCCGCTTCGTTCAGCATTGGAAATCCTGGGCCTTGTTGAATCAAAAGCATGACCGGATTGGCCGTGCTATTCCCCCGGATGCGCACCCATTGCGTCGCTTCCTCCAAGACGGACGCGCTCCCGGGAGTCAATCGGGTGCGTTGCCTTGGATTCTAGTTCGCCCATCGCCGCACTCCCTCGATGTCCAGAATGAAATCGGCGCCAAAGGCCTGGGCCGGGGTCAGAGAACCTGACAACTCGCCTTGCTGCACCCGTTCGATCGCCCGCACGCTGCTTGCCGCGGTAAAACCGTAACCCTCGCCCAGTTCCAGCCAGGCCTCCGCCTGCAGACCATCCTTGTTTGAGGCGCGGGCCCAGGCGTAGGAGACGTGGGGCCGCGACTCTTTGTCTACCTTCCGCGTTCGTCTTTTGTCGATGGCCGCCTCGAGCCTCCGGCGAATCGGTTTGCGCGAGACACCCCACTGCACAATCGGAAGCAAAAAGGCAACCGCGGGTTTGAAGGGGCCAAACGCAGTGATGTTGGGGATCCTGGTCGCACGAAACGCGGCTTCAAGGTCGGCCGACGGGACTGGCAAGATATCAAATTCCCCGTCGGGAAATTGAAGCTTCTTCAGACCTTTGCCGAGCCGCAAGGGCACCGGCCGCCCGTCTCGGTACACGAACCCGCCGCCGGCGATCGCCCCCAACACGCTCTTCGCCGCGCCGGCGCTTTCCTGACGGTTGCTGGCCTTCACGGCGAGTTCCAACGTGTTCGCATTTGGCACCTGCGCCGCTACGTATGCGGCGATAGAGTTGCCGGCGGTGACGCCAAAGCCCACGCCCGCGATCAAGGCGACATTTCGTTTCTGCGCGGCGTGGTCTTGGGCAAAAACTTCCCGCTGAGCCGAGAGCTCGCCCGCGATGTCCAGATAGTGAGCTCCGATAGCAAGACAGGCCTGAACCAGGGGCTGAACGGTGGCGCCGAACGGCCCCGCGGCGTTAAGTACTGCCCCGACTTCCGACACCGCTCGTTCAAGCCGGACTCTATCGTCCAGGCTGACAGCCACCCAGGGGAGATCCAGCCGTTCGGCCAGCGGGGCAAGGGTTTCCGCGTTACGGCCGGCCAGTACCGGCCGTTGTCCCCGGCGTATCGCTTCTTCCGCGATCAGAACTCCAGTAGCGCCCGTAGCGCCGTAAAGCATCCAGTTCGTATGCGACATAGTCTTCTCCTGTATCACGTGCATTTAAGCGATGACACATCATCAATGGTACAACATGCATGATGTATCATTGATGATGCGTCACTAATATACGAAAAAAACTATGTCATGGGTTTGATTTTAGAAACTTTTGCGCATTCGGGTCTTTGGTGAAGCAACGCCTGGTGCCCCAGCCTGCGTAGCTCGTTCCAGATGAGGATGCCTCCCTAAATTCGCGAAAAAAGCGCTACACTGCCCTCATGGACGCCATTGAAGAGATACGGTATCTGATTCTTGCGGCGCAGCGCGAAGGGAACCGTGCATTAGCCGGAGCACTGCGGCCGTTCGGTCTGACACCGTCGAAGGCCGAAGCGTTGAGGGTGATGCTCGACTATGCGCCGCTCTCCCTCACCGCGCTTGGCGATCTGCTGGTATGCGAGACGGGCAGCCCCAGTCGTTTGGTCCAGGGACTCGTCAAAGACGGCCTCATCGAAAAGATTTTCTCTCCGGCCGACAAACGCATGGTGACGCTAAGCCTGACGGGGATTGGCAGGAAAATGGCCGAGCAGATCAGCAACCTCGAAGCCCGGTTCTATGAAATGAACGCCGGGTTGCTGACGGACGCCCCCGTACAGGAGATAATTGCCTTTTTATGGCGCTACGTCGACGGCAAGCCCGCTGGTCTAGCTCTGACGCGCCGAAAAAAAGACACGGGTCGATCTACGGCAACAATCCCGATGGGTCAATAATCGCTGGACTCACGTCGACCGGCCGCGCAGGCAAATAACAGAGCCCTGCCGCGGACGGCTACCGGGCTATTTTGTTGAGCTGCGTTTCTCCGAAAATGATAAAATCTCTCCCTGGACAGGTGTCGGTGCATTCCAAAATCTGATGTCATGGATACTACGATATGGTCGGTGCGGCAGGTTCGCAGGTTCGCGCGGTTTGCTTAGCGGATATAAAAAAAGCCTGGCAACGACCTACTCTCCCACCCGTAGCGCGGCAGCTCGGTCGCTCCTGGCGACATTTGGTTTGCGGAGCAAACCGCGAGAGCGGTCAAGCGGCAGTGCGCGAGTACGCGCTCGGCGAGTACGCCGTACCATCGGCGAAGCAAGGCGTTGACTTCCGTGTTGGGCGTGCCCCGCCCAAGGGTATTCAATTGCACAGAGAGACGTCGTCTGAATCGGCCCTCGGGCGGGTCGCGTGCTGCGGGGGTTCCGTCCTCGCACTCCACGGGGTACCGTGGAAGGCTCGGACCGCTTCGGGGCTTCGCCCCTCGCGCCCCTCCGCC